>NZ_CP049737.1:0-4800000 GCF_019056475.1 Pseudomonas sp. AN-B15 | reverse complement strand
ACGACCTGGCCAAAGGGGATGCGTGACGTGATCCGTTGGAAGCATGCAGCATTGCTGGCTCTGGCCATTCTGGCCGCGGGTTGCAGCAGCAACAGCAAAAAAGAACTGCCACCGGCCGAGCTGACCGACTTCAAGGAAGAAGTGGTTCTGCAAAAGCAGTGGAGCCGTTCGATCGGTGACGGTCAGGGTGAAACCTACAACATGCTGGTTCCGGCGATTGATGGTGACACCATCTACGCGGCCGATGTGACTGGCATTGTTATGGCCATGGATCGCGGCAATGGCGACGTGAAGTGGAAAAAGGATCTTGAGCTGCCTGTTTCCGGCGCCGTTGGCGTGGGTTACGGTCTGGTCACGATCGGTACTCTGAAAGGTGAAATCGTTGCCCTCGACGCCATCAACGGCGAAGAGAAGTGGCGCGCCCGGGTTTCCAGCGAAGTCCTCGCGCCGCCGGCCAACAACGGTGACGTTGTCGTGGTGCAGACTCAGGACGATCGTCTGATCGGCCTGGACGCTGCCACTGGCGACCGTCGCTGGACTTACGACAGTACCCCTGCGGTCCTGACCCTGCGCGGCACCAGCGCACCCGTTGTGACCAACCGCCTCGCGGTGGCTGGCCTGTCGACCGGTAAAGTGGTTGCCCTGGACATTTCCAACGGCGTGCCGGTCTGGGAGCAGCGCGTTGCGATTCCAACCGGTCGTTCCGAACTGGAGCGCGTGGTCGACATCGACGGCGGTCTGCTGCTGTCCGGTGAAACCCTTTACGTCGCCAGCTATCAGGGCCGCGTCGCGGCACTCGATCTGCAAAGTGGCCGTCAACTCTGGCAGCGCGATGCATCGAGCTATGCCGGTGTTGCCCAGGGTTTCGGCAACGTTTACGTGAGCCTGTCTTCGGGCACCGTTGAAGGCGTTGACGAGCGTTCGACCACTGCGCTGTGGAGCAACGACTCGCTGGCTCGCCGCCAGCTGTCGGCGCCGGAAGTGTTCTCCAGTTACGTAGCCGTCGGTGACCTGGAAGGTTACCTGCACCTGTTGAGCCAGGTGGACGGTCGTTTTGTGGGTCGTGAGCGTATCGACAGTGACGGCCTGCGTGCCCGTCCGCTGGTGGTGGGCAACACGATCTATGTGTATGGCAACAGCGGCAAACTGGAAGCCCTGACCATCAAGTAACAACTATGCTTGGGGTTAACCCCCAAGCGGCCCCGGATTTCCGGGGCTTGCAGCGCTAACCGGCGTTGCCCCGAGCACCAGCCGCTGCCTCGCAGCGGCTTTTGTATTTTCTGAAATAACGAAGTGGAGAGCCGCATGGTTCCCGTAATCGCCCTGGTGGGCCGACCGAACGTCGGCAAATCCACCTTGTTCAACCGCCTGACCAGGACTCGCGACGCCATCGTCGGCGACTTGTCCGGTCTGACCCGTGATCGCCAGTACGGTGAGGCCAAGTGGCAAGGGCGTTCCTACATTCTGATCGACACCGGCGGTATCTCCGGTGACGAACATGGTATGGACGAAAAAATGGCCGAGCAGTCGCTGCTGGCCATTGAAGAAGCGGATGTTGTGCTGTTCCTGGTAGATGCCAAGGCCGGTTTTACCGCCGCCGACCAGATGATCGCCGAACACTTGCGCAAGCGTAACAAGCGTTCCCACGTGGTCGCCAACAAGGTCGACAACATCGACCCGGAAATGGCCCGCGCTGAATTCGCCCCGCTGGGCATGGGCCACGCGATCCCGATCGCCGGTGCTCATGGCCGTGGTATCACTCAACTGCTGGAAGCGGCACTGAGCGATTTCCCGCGTGATGAAGACGAGCCGCAGGAAGGCGAAGAAGAAGAGATCGTTGCCGAAGGCGAGGAAGCCAAGCGCATTCCTGGCCCGAGCGAAAAAGACGGGATCAAGATCGCCATCATTGGTCGTCCGAACGTCGGCAAGTCGACGCTGGTCAACCGCATGCTCGGTGAAGACCGGGTCATCGTCTATGACCAGCCCGGCACCACCCGCGACAGTATCTACATCCCGTTCGAGCGTAACGACGAGAAGTACACGCTGATCGACACCGCCGGTGTGCGCAAGCGCGGCAAGATCCACGAAGAAGTCGAAAAATTCTCCGTGGTCAAAACCCTGCAGGCGATCAAAGACGCCAACGTGGTGATCTTCGTGATGGACGCCCGCGAAGGTGTGGTCGATCACGACCTCAACCTGCTGGGCTTTGCCCTTGAAGCCGGTCGTGCGCTGGTGATCGCGATCAACAAATGGGACGGCATGACCCCGAGCGAGCGCGACTTCGTCAAGGTCGAGCTGCAACGTCGTCTGTTCTTCGTCGACTTCGCCGACATCCACTTCATTTCGGCATTGCACGGTACAGGCGTGGGCAACCTCTACGCCTCGGTGCAAAACTCGTTCAAGTCCGCGGTGACCCGCTGGCCGACCAGCCGCCTGACGCAGATTCTCGAAGACGCGGTCAGCGAGCACCAGCCGCCGATGGTCAACAGCCGCCGGATCAAGCTGCGTTACGCTCACCTGGGTGGCGCAAACCCGCCGATCATCGTGATCCACGGTAACCAGATCGAGAAAGTGCCGAAGTCGTATGTGCGCTATCTGGAAAACACTTACCGCCGAGTGCTGAAGCTGGTCGGTACGCCGATCCGCATCGAGTTCAAGGGCGGCGAGAACCCGTACGAAGGCAACAAGAACACGCTGACCGACCGTCAGGTCAACAAGAAGCGCCGCTTGATGTCGCACAACAAGAAAGCCAGCAAGAAACGTCGCGACAAGAAGTGATCAATTTGATTGTTCCCACAATTTCGTGGGAATGCTCAACCGCTTCTGTAGGAGCTGGCGAAGCCTGCGATCTTTTGACTTTGCTTTGAAGGCAAGATCAAAAGATCGCAGCCTGCGGCAGCTCCTACAGGTCCGGCGATAAAGAGGGTGCTCAGTTGAGCGCCCTTTTTTTATGGGCGCCGGATGGGCTATTCTCGGGCTCTCCCGCGCCGCCGTCAGAGCCGGGTGTAGAGCAGGGAACCCCTCGATGATCACCAGTAAGTTGCCGAACGTCGGCATCACTATTTTCACGCAGATGTCTCAGCTCGCGGCGCAGACCGGAGCGATCAACCTGTCCCAGGGTTTCCCTGACTTCGACGGCCCGCAATCCCTGCGTGACGCGGTCGGTCGGCATATCGCCAGCGGCCACAACCAGTATTCACCGATGACCGGCCTGCCGGCGCTGCGCGAGCAGATCGCGGCGAAGATCGCGCGCAGTTACGGCGTGAAAGTCGATGCCGACAGCGAAGTGACCGTCACGCCGGGCGCAACCCAGGCGATCTTCTGTGCGATTCAGGCGGTTATCCACAGCGGCGACGAAGTCATCGTGTTCGACCCGTGCTACGACAGCTACGAACCGGCGACGCAGTTGGCGGGTGGTCGCTGCGTGCATGTGCAACTGAACCCGGATGATTTCTCCATCGATTTCGACAAACTCGCCGCGGCCCTCAGCACGCGCACGAAAATGATCGTCATCAATACCCCACACAACCCGAGCGGCGCACTGATCAGCCGTGCCGAACTGGATCAACTGGCAGAGTTGATCCGCGGGCGCGACATCTACCTGATCAGCGATGAAGTCTACGAACACCTGGTGTTCGACGGCGTGCCGCATGTCAGTGTGTTGGCCCACGAAGAGTTGTATCAGCGTGCGTTTGTGGTCAGCTCGTTCGGCAAGACCTACCACGTCACCGGCTGGAAAACCGGCTACGTGGTTGCGCCCCCGGCGCTGACCGCCGAGCTGCGCAAGGTGCACCAGTACGTCAGTTTCTGCGGCGTGACACCGCTGCAATACGCCCTGGCCGACTACATGGCCGAGCACCCGGAACACGTCGAAGAGCTGCCGCGTTTCTATCAGGCCAAGCGCGACCTGTTCTGCGATTTGCTGGCGCCGTCGCGTTTCACCTTCACCCGCGTCACCGGCACGTATTTCCAACTGGTTGATTACTCGCAGATTCGCCCTGATTTGAACGACGTCGATATGGCGATCTGGATGACCCGCAAACATGGCGTGGCGAGCATTCCGGTGTCGGTGTTCTATCAGGATCCACCGCAAGGCCAGCGCCTGGTGCGCCTGTGCTTTGCCAAACGCGAGGAGACGCTGCGCGAGGCAGCGGCAAAACTATGCGTGATCTGAGTGCGTTGCCCGATCTCAATCTGGCGCTGATCCAGACCAGCCTCGCCTGGCATGACCGTCAGGCCAACCTTGAGCACTTCGACGTGCTGCTGGAGCAGGCCCGAGGCGCCGACCTGATCATCCTGCCGGAGATGTTCACCACCGGTTTCTCCATGGCGTCGGAGACCCTCGCCGAAGCCGAGCATGGCCCGACCCGCAAATGGATGAAGGCGCAGGCCGCGAAGCTCAATGCAGTGATCACCGGCAGCGTGATCATTCAGGCGGCGGATGGCAGCCATCGCAATCGCCTGCTGTGGGCACGCCCGGACGGCGAAGTCTGGCATTACGACAAGCGCCACCTGTTCCGTATGGCGGGTGAGCACAATCACTACACGCCCGGCGAGCGTCAGGTGCAGTTCGAACTCAAGGGCTGGCGGATTCGGCCGCTGATTTGCTACGACCTGCGTTTCCCGGTGTGGAGTCGCGATGCGCAGGACACCGATCTGCTGCTGTACACCGCCAACTGGCCGGGCGCACGGCGTCTGCACTGGAACCGCTTGCTGCCGGCGCGGGCGATTGAAAACCTGTGCTACGTGGCGGCGGTGAACCGGATCGGCACCGACGGCAAGGGCTTTGCCTATACCGGCGACAGTCAGGTGCTGGATTTCCAGGGCGAGACCTTGCTGGCGGCGGGGGAGGCAGACGGCGTGTTCAAAGCGGTGCTGGAAGCGGCGCCACTGGCGGCGTATCGCGAGCGCTTTCCGGCGAATCTGGATGCGGATACCTTCGAGTTCACCTGAAAAGCCAAAGATCGCAGCCTGCGGCAGCTCCTACATCGGGACGGCGTACATCCTGTAGGAGCTGCCGAAGGCTGCGATCTTTTGATCTAAACAAAAAGGCCCCAGAGTTCACACTCCGGGGCCTTTTGCATGTCAGCGAAGGCTTAAGCTGCTTTCGCCTCAGGCTGGCTCAGCGAGCGGTTCAGGGCACTGAACAGCGCCTTGAAGCTGGCGGTGGTGATGTTTTCATCGATACCCACGCCGTGCACCGCACGTTCACCGTTCACACGCAGCTCGATGTAAGCCGCTGCCTTGGCGTTGGTGCCCGCGCCGATCGCGTGTTCGTTGTAGTCCATGATTTCCACCGGGATTGGCAGACCGGCCACCAGGGCTTCCAGTGCACCGTTGCCCTTGCCGCGCCAGTGCAGGTTGGTTTCGCCCTGACCCTTGCTCGCCACTTCCACTTCAACGGCACTGTTACCGTTTTCTTCCTGCAGGCGATGGCTGACCAGCGCGTAAGGCGTGTTGGCTTGCAGGTATTCGCTGATCAACAGCGAGTGGATCTGCTTGGCGGTCATCTCCAGGCCGAGGCGGTCGGTTTCACGCTGCACCACCTGGCTGAACTCGATCTGCATGCGACGTGGCAGGCTGATGCCGTATTCCTGCTCCAGCAAGTAGGCGATGCCGCCCTTGCCCGACTGGCTGTTGACGCGGATCACCGCTTCGTAGCTGCGACCGATGTCGGCCGGGTCGATCGGCAGGTATGGAACTTCCCACAGGGTATCCGGTTTCTGCTGGGCGAAGCCCTTGCGGATCGCGTCCTGGTGCGAGCCGGAGAATGCGGTGTGGACCAGATCGCCGACGTACGGGTGACGCGGGTGCACCTGAATCTGGTTGCACTCTTCGACGACTTTGCGCACGCCGTCGATGTCGGAGAAGTCCAGCTCAGGGTCAACGCCCTGGGTGTACATGTTCAGTGCGACAGTAACGAGGTCGACGTTACCGGTGCGCTCGCCGTTGCCGAACAGGCAGCCTTCGACGCGATCCGCGCCGGCCATCAGGCCCAGCTCGGTGGCGGCGACGCCGGTGCCACGGTCGTTGTGGGTGTGCAGGCTGATGATCACGCTGTCACGACGGTTGATGTTGCGGCCGAACCATTCGATCTGGTCGGCGTAGACGTTCGGCGTCGCGCATTCAACGGTGGCTGGCAGGTTGAGGATCATCTTGTGCTCAGGCGTCGGGTTCCAGACCTCGATCACCGCGTCACAGACTTCCTTGGCAAACTCCAGCTCGGTGGCGCTGAAGGTTTCCGGCGAGTATTCGAAGGTCCACTCGGTGTCCGGCTGCATCGCCGCGTATTTGACGAACAGCTTGGCGGCATTCACTGCGATGGCCTTGATGCCGTCCTTGTCCTGGTTGAAGACGATACGACGGAAAGACGGCGAGGTGGCGTTGTACAGGTGAACGATGGCTTTCTTCGCCCCGCGCAGGGATTCGAAGGTGCGCTCGATCAAGTCTTCACGGCCCTGGGTCAGCACCTGAATGGTGGTGTCGTCCGGGATGTGGCCTTCTTCGATCAGGGTACGCACGAAGTCGAAGTCGGTCTGCGAAGCGGCCGGGAACGAGGCTTCGATTTCCTTCACGCCGACCTGCACGAGGGTTTTCCAGAAGCGCAGCTTTTTCACCGCGTCCATTGGCTCGATCAACGACTGGTTACCGTCACGCAGGTCGGAGCTGCACCAGATCGGCGCAGCGTCGATGGTTTTCGACGGCCAAGTGCGATCCGGCAAGTTGATGACGGGAAACGCGCGGTATTTCGAAGACGGGTCTTTGAGCATGCTCATCGGGAAATTCCTTATTGTCTGGGCCGAAAAGAGGCGGCCTGCCGGTGGAACGAATGTTCGGGAAAACGCTTGGGACGAGGCGCAGCGATTCAGCCCGGCAGTCGTGCGCTGACGAGGCACAGACTGCGGTGCTGGCGAAGCTGAATAAGGGTGTGAGAGGTTTTCATGCCTTCAACCCTAACCGCGAGGGGAGAGGATGGCAAGCAGTCGAAAAAAATTGAGAGGAATACTCGAAATACTGGATTTTGCAGAATTTTATTGCTTGTAAGTCGGCGTTTCTTGTTGATGTTTGCGTGAGGTTAGATTGGGGCGCAATTGATGTTGGTTGGGTTTCTTCAATATTTTCGGATTGGATAGACCGCATTCGCGGGCAAGCCCGCTCCCACAGTGTCCGTGTCGTACACGAACATTATCTACACCCGAGAAACCTGTGGGAGCGGGCTTGCCCGCGAAGAGGCCAATGGCCTCAATACATAATTCAGGGCTGGAATGCACCAATGAAAATCGCCGGATCCACCCGCGCATCGTTCAGGCTGATGTTCCAGTGCATGTGCGGTCCGGTCGCCCGCCCCGTCGAACCGACCTTGCCAACCACTGCACCACGGGCCAGTTGATCGCCGACCTTCACATCGATTTTCGACATGTGGCAGAACATGCTGATAAAGCCCTGCCCGTGATCGACAAACACCGTGTTGCCGTTGAAAAAGTAGTTGCCGGTGAGGATCACTTTGCCCGCCGCCGGGGTCTTGATCGGCGTGCCCGCCGGCACCGCAAAGTCGAGGCCAGCGTGCGGGTTGCGCTCTTCGCCATTGAAGAAGCGGCGCACACCGAACTTGCTCGACAGCGGCCCGTTGACCGGTTTGTCCAGCAGCAGGTTGCTCGGGGTGTTCGGGCTGAAACTGCGGTAAGCCTTGATCTGCTCGGCCAGTTCGCCCTCGATGCGCTTGAGGTTGGCCGGATTCGGATTGACCTGCTGAGTGTTCTTCAGGGTGATGTGCTGTTCCGGGTATTTCTTGTTGCCAACGGTGAACGGCAGATTGCGTCCGCTGCTGCTGATCTGCTGGCTGCCGGGTTTGACCGTCAGCGGCACGCCGACAATCGCCAGCCAGTTGTTCTGTTCTTTCACCACCAGCACCGGTTTGCCTTGATAGGTGGCTTTCGGCGCCTGCGCGGCGCTGCCCAGATCAACCACCGCCACGCCGCCCGGCACCGGTTTGTTCAGCAGGCGGGTGATGTAGCTGTCAGCGTGGGCGTTGAAGGCGGTCAGGCACAGCAGCAATAACGGAGCGAAAAAACGCGGCATGGATCAGTCCAGTAAAGAGAGGGTGACAGGCGTCAGGTGATTGTCCTCGACGCGCACTTGCAGTTCGCCTTCGCCCAGTCTGGCTTTCAGACGCTGGCCGGTATGGGTTTGCGCGGCGTTGCGAATCGCGTGGCCGCGTTCATCCAGCAGAATGCTGTAGCCACGGCCCAGAGTCGCCAGCGGACTGACCACGTGCAGCGTCTGCATCTGACTGTGCAGTTGCAGGCGACGGTTTTTCAGACCTTCGCGCATGGCTCGCGGCAGGCGTTCGGCGAGGCCGTCGAGGCGCTGGCGCAGCATTGCCAGTTGGCGTCCCGGGTGTTGCCCGGCGAGGCGGGTTTCCAGACGGATCAGGCGTTCGCGGCGAGTATTGAGCTGGCGCTCGAAGGCGCGGCGCATGCGCATGTCCAGGTCATCCAGACGTTGCGCTTGCTGACGCAGACGTTCGCCGGGATGACGCAAGCGACGGGCCATGCCTTCAAGGCGCAGACGATCGCGCATCAAACGGTCACGCATGCGCATCACCAGGCGTCGGTGCAGGCTTTCGACCTGACGGATCAGGTGACTCGAATCCGGGGCCAGCAGTTCGGCGGCAGCGGAGGGCGTTGGAGCGCGCACGTCGGCCACGAAGTCACTGATCGACACGTCGGTTTCATGCCCGACGGCGCTGACAATCGGCGTCACGCAGGCATCGACCGCGCGCGCCACGGCTTCTTCGTTGAAGCACCAGAGATCTTCCAGCGAACCGCCGCCACGGGCGAGGATCAGCGCGTCGAAACCCCGGGCATCGGCCATTTTCAGCGCGCGGACGATTTGTGCAGTGGCTTCGCGGCCCTGCACGGCGGTCGGGATTAGCGTCAGTTGCACCTGCGGCGCCCGGCGGCGGAATACGCTGATGATGTCGCGAATCACCGCGCCGGTCGGCGAACTGATGATGCCGATGCGTTGCGGATGTGCCGGCAGCGGCACTTTGCGTTCGGCACTGAACAGGCCTTCGGCGCTGAGTTTTTCCTTCAGCGCATCGAAGGCCAGGCGCAGCGCGCCGTCACCGGCCGGCTCCACGGTGTCGAGAATCAGCTGATAGTCGCCACGGCCTTCGAACAGCGAGACCTTGCCGCGCACCTTCACGGCCAAACCGTCCTTCAGTGCCTGACGCACCCGCGCCGCGTTATTGCGAAACAGCGCGCAACGCACCTGCGCACCGCTGTCCTTGAGGGTGAAGTACACGTGGCCGGACGCCGGGCGGGCAAGGTTGGAGATTTCGCCTTCGACCCAAATGTTGCTGAACACGTCTTCGAGCAACACCCGCGCGCGGCCGTTGAGCTGGCTGACGGTCAGGACTTCACGGTCCAGGCCAAGTCTTGCAAAGGGATCTTTAATCATGGGCCGCAGTTTAAAGCTAATTTCCGACGCAATACACGAATCCCTGTAGGAGCTGCCGAAGGCTGCGATCTTTTGATCTTTTTTGGAGGGCAAGATCGAAAGATCGCAGCCTCGTTTCACTCGTCAGCTCCTACAGGGGATTTGTGAAGGTCTGGATGAAGTGTTGGACCAGCGGCGCAGGGTTCTGGCGATAGGCGAGGGCGACGGTGGTCTGGCAATCGGGATCGCTCAGCGGCAGAAATCGTACGCCAACTGGAGCAATGTCCTGCATCGATTCGGGTAGCAGAGCGACGCCGAATCCGGCCTGGATCAACTGCAACTGCGTCGTCTTGCGTGACATCACCCGCGCCGCTTTGGGAAAAAAGCCCTGACGCATGCACAGGTCGGCACATAGATAACTGAGTCCGCCACGTTGCGGATGCGGGATCGAGATAAACGGCTCGTCTTTCAGTTGCGCCAGTTCGACAGCGGGTGAGTCAGCCAATCGATGTTCATTCGGTACCGCCAATAGCAGGCGTTCGGTGAATAAAGGCAGCATGTGAATGCCCTCACGCTGACGCAACACCGGCAAGCGCAACAAACCAATGTCCAGACGTCCTTCAGCGAGTTCCTCAAGCTGCGCCTCGGAGGACAGCTTGCCGATGTCCAGCGACACGCCATGCTGCTGATCGAGATAAGTGCTGATCCGACGTAATAAATGTCCGCTGATCGACACGGTGCTGGAATGACTCAGGCGCACAGTGCCCACTTGCCCGTTGCCGACTTCGGTTGCCATTGCGCTGGCTTTGCTCAGCTCATTGAGCAGATTTCTCGCCCGTGGCAGAAACGCCTCGCCCGCCGCGGTGAGTCTTGGCTGACGCGCGGTGCGTTCGAACAGCGGCGTTTGCAGGCGGCTTTCCATGTCCTTGATTTGCCGGCTCAGCGCCGATTGCGCAACGAACAAGCGTTCAGCCGCTGCACTGAAGCTGCCACAGTCGGCGATTTCCACGAAGTAGCGCAGTTGACGGGTTGAAAGCACCAGGTATGCCTTTTCGAGATGGGTGAGCGACTTTGATCATATTAGTCGCAAGGCTTGGCGCTGGCTAAAGTCATCTCAGGCTTATAAAGGAAGTGGATCAATGAGTGTTGTTGGGTTATTGAGCGAATGGACATGGGGCGCAGGCGGCTGGGTGGTGATCGGTTTGGGGATCGCGCTGGCCTATATCGTGTTCGGGATTGCCGGGTTCGGTACGGCGCTGGTCGCGGGGCCGATTCTGATTCTGTTCATGCCGTTGTCGAAAATCGTGCCGCTGCTGGTGCTGCTGGATTTTGTCGCGGCGTTCGGCAATCTGCTGCCCTCGCGCCGGGACGTGGCCAAGCCCGAATTGCTGAGGCTGCTGCCGTGCATGGCGGTGGGGTGCACGTTGGGGGTGATTTTCCTGCTCAACCTCAAATCCGATCTGTTGTTGCTGTTGATGGGGTTGTTCATCAGCACTTATGCGGTTTACAGCCTGTGGGTGAAAGCCCGGCCGACGCAGTTGTCTGCCGCATGGGCGCTGCCGATGGGCACGATAGGCGGCCTGTTTGGCGCGCTGTTTGGCAGTGGCGGCTTTCTATATGCGATCTATCTCAACAGCCGCCTGCCCAAGGACGCGGCGCGGGCCACGCAAAGTGCGCTGATCAGTTGCAGCACTGTGGTGCGTTTGAGCCTGTTTGCCCTCGCCGGGGTGTATGCCGAGCTACCCTTGTTGATGTTGGCGGTCTGTCTGTTGCCGGCCATGGCGCTGGGCCTGTGGATCGGGCGGCGCTTGACCATGCGTTTGTCGCGTGAAGCGTTTGTACGATTGGTGACCTGGCTGGTGCTGGCCAGCGGTATTGCGTTGATCGGGCGCTATTTCGGTACTTGACCGGATTTTGTCAGGGATTAAGCTGCCGGCCTTTAGGGCCCCTTCGCGGGCAAGCCCGCTCCCACAGGTTTCTCGAGCGCACAGAGGATTTGTGATCGACAGAGAACCCTGTGGGAGCGGGCTTGCCCGCGAAGGCGTCAGAAGCCATACCGCAGGACTTTCCATGAATTCGCAAAGCATCATCGTCCCGAAAATCTCCACCCTGCCGGTTCACGAACCCCGGGCCCGGGCGATTCTGCGCTGGCTGGTACGCAAGAATATTGTCAAGGAAGAGCTGAGCACCTGCGGACGCACCGGCAATCGCATGGCGTACGCGATTGCCGATGGCGCACGTGCGGTGGTGCTGCACCCCGAGGCATTGCCTTTTGGCGAGCCGATCAATGGTCTGGAGATCATCGTCAAACGTTGCATCTACACGCCGGCCAAGGGCTTTCTCGAGGAGGCCGGTTGCGCCGAATGCCGCCGCGAAGTCGGCGAAGCGCTGTTCGAAAGCCTCGAAGACTGGTTTCCAGGCCGCACCGACAACTTCACCTGCCCGGAATGCGGGCATGAAGACGACATCAACGGCTTTCTGTACTTGCAGGAATGCGCGTTTTCCAACCTGGGGTTCATCTTCAACAACTGGCTGGAAGCGGGGTTCAAGCAGAGCTTTATCGATGAGTTCGCCGATTGGCTCGATCAACCTGTCAGTTGGGTAAAAGTCGAACTTTGAACGTGCAGGAGCTGCCGCAGGCTGCGATCTTTTGACGTTGTTTTTTACAGCCAAGATCAAAAGATCGCAGCCTGCGGCAGCTCCTACAGAAAACAGCAGGCCCCGTACATCAATTAGGCTGAGTTTTACATTGAACAGCAGGGGGTGTCTGACTATAATGGCGCGCTTCCATTTTCCCGCTCGGGAGCCCCCGCGATGCTGCGTATCAGCCAAGAAGCTCTGACATTCGACGACATTCTCCTAGTGCCCGGTTATTCCGAGGTGCTTCCTAACGAAGTCAGTCTCAAGACCCGCCTTACCCGTGGCATCGAGCTGAATATTCCTCTGGTTTCTGCCGCCATGGACACCGTCACTGAAGCCCGTCTGGCAATCGCCATGGCTCAGGAAGGTGGTATCGGTATCATCCACAAGAACATGACCATCGAGCAGCAAGCTGCCGAAGTGCGCAAGGTCAAGAAGTTCGAAGCCGGCGTCGTGAAAGATCCGATCACCATCGAGGCTGATGCCACGGTGCGTGACCTGTTCGAACTGACCCGTCTGCACAACATTTCCGGCGTTCCGGTGCTGCACGATGGCGACCTGGTCGGCATCGTCACGTCCCGTGACGTACGCTTCGAAACCCGTCTGGAAGCCACCGTCCGCGAAGTGATGACGCCTAAAGAGCGTCTGGTCACCGTGCGTGAAGGCGCCGACAAGAACGAAGTCCGCGAGCTGCTGCACAAGCACCGCCTGGAAAAAGTCCTGATCGTCGACGACAAGTTTGCCCTCAAAGGCATGATGACCGTCAAAGACATCGAAAAAGCCAAGGCCTACCCGCTGGCCAGCAAGGACGATCAAGGTCGTCTGCGCGTGGGCGCTGCCGTCGGTACCGGTAAAGACACCGGTGACCGCGTTGCTGCGCTGGTCAACGCCGGTGTGGACGTGGTGGTTGTCGACACCGCGCACGGTCACTCCAAGGGCGTGATCGACCGCGTTCGCTGGGTCAAAGAGAATTTCCCTGAAGTGCAGGTGATCGGCGGCAACATCGCCACCGGCGCCGCTGCCAAGGCCTTGGCCGAAGCGGGCGCCGATGCGGTCAAGGTCGGTATCGGCCCTGGCTCGATCTGCACCACCCGTATCGTCGCCGGTGTCGGCGTACCGCAAATCAGTGCCATCGCCAACGTCGCCGCTGCCCTTGAAGGCACAGGCGTGCCGTTGATCGCCGACGGCGGCATCCGTTTCTCCGGTGACCTGTCCAAGGCCATCGTCGCTGGTGCTTCCTGCGTGATGATGGGTTCGATGTTTGCCGGTACCGAAGAAGCCCCGGGCGAGATCGAACTGTTCCAGGGTCGTTCGTACAAGGCGTATCGCGGCATGGGTTCGCTGGGCGCCATGTCCCAGGCGCAAGGTTCTTCCGACCGTTACTTCCAGGACTCCTCGGCAGGCGCCGAGAAACTGGTTCCGGAAGGGATCGAAGGCCGCGTGCCGTACAAAGGTACCCTGACGGCGATCATCCACCAGTTGATGGGCGGTCTGCGTTCCTCGATGGGTTACACCGGCAGCGCCAACATCGAAGAAATGCGCACCAAGCCTGAGTTTGTGCGGATCACCGGTGCCGGCATGGCCGAATCCCACGTTCACGACGTGCAGATCACCAAAGAAGCGCCAAACTACCGCGTAGGTTGAGGCTTCAAACAAATCATCAAGCAACCGGGGCTGTTTTATTCAGCCCCGAGTTGTTTCTGAATCACGACTGTTTCTGAATTACTTAAGACGAGACTGAATCATGGCCCTCGACATTCACGCTCACCGCATCCTGATCCTCGACTTCGGTTCGCAATACACCCAACTGATCGCCCGCCGCGTGCGTGAGATCGGCGTGTACTGCGAGCTGCACCCGTTCGACATGGACGAAGATGCGATCCGCGAATTCGCGCCTAAAGGCGTCATCCTCGCCGGCGGCCCCGAGTCCGTACACGAAGCCAACAGCCCGCGCTGCCCGCAGGCGGTGTTTGACCTGGGCGTGCCGGTCTTCGGTATCTGCTACGGCATGCAGACCATGGCCGAGCAACTGGGCGGCAAGGTTGAAGGTTCCGAACTGCGTGAGTTCGGTTACGCCCGCGTTGACGTGGTCGGCAAGAGCCGCCTGCTCGACGGCATCGAAGACCACATCGACGCCGACGGCCTGTTCGGCCTCGACGTGTGGATGAGCCACGGTGACAAGGTCACCAAGATGCCGGAAGACTTCCACATCCTGGCCAGCACCCCGAGCTGCCCGATCGCTGGCATGTTCAACGACGAGCGCGCTTACTACGGCGTGCAGTTCCACCCGGAAGTGACCCACACCAAGCAGGGCGGCCGCATCCTGTCGCGCTTCGTACTGGACATCTGCGGCTGTGAAGCCCTGTGGACGCCGTCGAAGATCGCTGAAGACGCCATCGCCAACATCCGCGCGCAAGTCGGTACCGACAACGTGCTGCTGGGTCTGTCCGGCGGTGTTGACTCCTCGGTGGTTGCGGCGCTGCTGCACAAAGCCATCGGCGATCAGCTGACCTGCGTCTTCGTCGACAACGGCCTGCTGCGTCTGCACGAAGGCGAGCAAGTGATGGCCATGTTCGCCGAGAACATGGGCGTCAAGGTGATCCGCGCCAACGCTGAAGAGCAGTTCCTCAGCAACCTGGCCGGCGAATCCGATCCAGAGAAGAAGCGCAAGATCATCGGCCGTACCTTCATCGACGTGTTCGATGCCGAATCCTGCAAGCTGGACAACATCAAGTACCTGGCACAGGGCACCATCTACCCGGACGTGATCGAGTCGGCTGGCGCGAAAAGCGGCAAGGCGCACGTGATCAAGTCGCACCACAACGTGGGCGGCCTGCCGGAAGAGATGAACCTGAAACTGGTCGAGCCACTGCGCGAACTGTTCAAGGACGAAGTCCGTCGTCTGGGTCTGGAACTGGGCCTGCCGTACGACATGGTCTACCGTCACCCGTTCCCGGGCCCGGGCCTGGGCGTACGCATCCTCGGTGAAGTGAAGAAGGAATACGCCGACCTGCTGCGTCGTGCCGACCACATCTTCATCGAGGAACTGCGCAAGGCCGACTGGTACCACAAGGTCAGCCAGGCTTTCGTAGTGTTCCAGCCAGTGAAATCGGTTGGTGTGGTTGGCGATGGCCGTCGTTACGCCTGGGTCGTGGCCCTGCGTGCCGTGGAAACCATCGACTTCATGACCGCACGTTGGGCACACCTGCCTTACGAACTGCTGGAAACCGTCTCCGGCCGCATCATCAATGAAATCGAAGGCATTTCGCGCGTTACCTACGACGTGTCGAGCAAGCCGCCGGCGACGATTGAGTGGGAGTGATGACAGCGCGCGAATCAACACTGATAAAAAATGCACGTTCTGAAGCCCGCTAAATGCGGGCTTTTTAATGAGTTTTTATCCGTGTGGTGCTGTTGGACGCTAGCATTCAAGAGGGTAGACTGCAGACGTCTTGGCTATTATCAAATGTTATGAGAAAGCATGGATTCGGTAGGGGGGTAGTACTGACTTTAAGTCCGTCGAATGGCTTGGCACGCAGTCGTGCCTTTGAGATGAGACTGGCCTGCATTCCGCCATTCGGGCTTTCTCACAGAGGAATCAAACGATAGACTCCAAACGTGCAGGCAATTTCACGGCACGACGTGGCTCTTGGACGGAAATGGATGAAGGTCCGAATTCATGTGCAATGTTTCTGTAATTTTTCCAAAAGTTTACCAAGCTGATTTATTGACAGGGTAGCCTCAATTGAGCACTCAGAATTCGAATGAATAAAATTTATAGTGAGCCGAAGCCCGTTGTTGTCGATTTATTTTCGGGAGCCGGTGGTTTTTCGCTAGCAGCTGTGCAAGCCGGTTTTTCAATCGCTATCGCCATTGAAAATGATCCTTATGCAGTGAAAACTTACAAAGCGAATTTGCTTCAATATGACGCTGCAAAAAATGCAACTGTGTTAGACGAAAGTATCTTAGGTTATACACCTGAGGATGTACGCTCTGAATATCTTGGTGATATTGAGTGTGATCTCCTTTTAGGAGGACCTCCTTGTCAAGGATTTTCGACGCATCGGATACTCGATGCAGGTGTAAATGATCCGCGTAATCAGTTGGTCCTAGCCTATTTTCGATTTGTAAAAGCGTTTCGTCCGCGCGTTTTTCTTATGGAAAATGTCCCAGGCATACTTTGGGAGCGCCACAAGGATTACCTCGAAAAATTCTATAAAGAAGGCGTTAAGGCTGGTTATAAAGTCTTCAAACCTGTTGTGTTAGATGCTCGAGATTTTGGCGTACCGCAGAGACGGAAGCGAGTATTCATATTAGGGATTAGAGATTCTGTAGATGCTGAAGATTTTAAATGGCCTCCAGCACCTACGCATGCTGCACCAGGAAAGGAAGTTGGAGAGCAGAAAGTCTGGCTAAGCTGCAATGATGTATTTAGACCAGCGTTGCAAAGTGATGAAAATGACATTCATATGAATCACGGGCCGGATCTATTAGAAGCGTTTAGTAAAACTCCGCTCAATGGTGGGAGTCGCAGAGATTCTGGACGTATTTTGCCATGTCACGAAAAACATAACGGGCATCAAGATGTTTACGGGCGGATCAATCCCGCCGAACCCGCTCCAACTATGACAACCGCGTGTATTAATCCTTCTAAAGGTCGATTTGTACATCCTACAAAAAACCATGGGATCACTTTGCGTGAAGCAGCGAGAATCCAGACTTTTCCTGATAGCTTTACCTTTGCAGGAGGAATAACGGCAGCCAGTAGACAAATTGGTAATGCAGTTCCGGTTGAGCTTGGAAAATATCTCATTCAGTATCTAAAGAAAAATCTGATAGATAATGATTTGGGGCTAAAGCAATTGTGCGACCACTCGCGATTTCAAAAAGAAGAAGTTGAGATCTTATGATTGAGACACTTGCCTTTCGAACTCACGCTCGAACAGTCGATCACTTGGGGCGAGAGCAGATAGCTGACTGCCCAACTGCTATTTCAGAGTTGTGGAAAAACGCCTATGACGCTTACGCTAGAAACGTAGCGCTTCATATTTTCGATGATCCAGAACCAGTAGCTGCCATCTTCGATGACGGGCACGGTATGAATTATGAGGATTTCATAAATCGTTGGCTCGTGGTAGGTACAGATTCAAAATATAATAAAAATACTTCAGATGATGATGACCGTGACGGATTGGCAAGGAGAACAAAGCAGGGGCAAAAAGGTATTGGTCGCTTATCATCAGCTAATATTGGTCCTCTGCTTTTAATTGTTAGCAAGAGAAAAAATAGCGGGTTTGTCGCTGCGCTTATCGACTGGCGTATATTCGAAAATCCATATTTGGTTTTGTCAGATATCGAAGTTCCAGTTACTCAGTTTTCTGATAGGTCGGAACTTTTCAAGTTGCTTCCTCGTTTATTTGATCGTTTAACCGATAATGTGTGGGGTAGTCCTGCTGACGAAAGGCGTGCTGATCGGTTGAAGTTGGCTTGGGAAACGTATGATAAAGTTATACTTGAAGCCGATCAAACTGCAGAAAAGCCATCTGAGCTTATTGCAAGAACTATAATAAATGCGCGGTTCGAAGAGCGACATTTTCACCCGTGGTCTGTTTGGAGAGGGGAGAAAGAACACGGAACAGCCCTAGTTGTATCTGACATAAATTATGACCTGCGTGCACAGTTGCCCTCAATTCAGCTAGATGCCAATGTTAAGATTATTCGGCAAGCATTTTTCGCAACTCTCTCCGCGTTTACTGACCCCTATGTCGAGGCGGGAACTAGCGAATTTAATGCATTTGATCCTGATTTCGCTTACGAAGTTAGAACCTGGGTTAATGATGTATCCCTTGCTATCGTCGAGGATGACCGAGAGTCGTTAAATCGTAGTGTTACAGATGAAATGGAACACGTTCTGTCAGGGAATATCGATGAAGAAGGTGTTTTCCGAGGGCAGGTAAAAGCATTTGGCGAATGGAGAAAACTTGGTTCAGATTACGAAATATATCCGCCGAAAGATCTAACCATACCCAAGGGGCCAACTACGTTCATTGGGCCCTTCGGCCTGCACATTGCGACCTTTGAGCAAACTCGAGTTAACTCCACTTTGTCAGATGCAGATTTTACTCGTTTCGATGGACTAGCTAAGCAACATAGCGGTTTTTTAATTTTTCGTAACGGATTGCGAGTTTTGCCTTACGGTCGTGAGGTAAACGATTTTTTTGAAATCGAGAAACAAAGAAGTATTAACGCAGGTCGGGAGTATTGGAACGCAAGGCGTATGTTTGGTCGGATTGCGATATCAAGGGAACTAAATCCTAATTTGCGTGATAAAGCTGGGCGTGAAGGATTTATTGATAATCGAGCAACAAAGGTATTGCGTGAAGTCGTTAAGAATATTCTTAAGCGCGCGGCCTATGAGTATTTCGGAAGCAGCTCTAATTTGAGGAAGGAGTTGCTTCCTGATATCCAAGCACAAAACGAAAGAGAAAAGGCTGAAGAGCAGCGTAAAGAGCTTGCAAAGAATAACGCAAAAAAATTTCGCGCAAGATTTAAAAAGAACTATCCGTTGATGGATCAATTATTTAATGAAACAAAGGATGTGGTTGACGAGACCGTAATCAGAGATGAGCAGGGACTTGAGGAAGCTCAAACGTTGATTAGTGATCTTAGTAATCGGTTACTAGATTTACGGATTTCTGGTGCACCAGCAAAACTTGGTGCAGTTGAGGACGATTATCGCGCTTTTCGATCAATGTATGCTGAGGTACAAGATCGAATTCGAACCTTAGAGCAACGGCGAGCTAGTGCTATTGAAGAGGTTAAGCCCTCTAAGCCTGAAGAAATTGTGCAGAAACAACTAAGTAGCCATGCGAGTCGTTTACAGGCTAGATTACGCTTCTGGCGTAAGTCGATAGATGATATGCAGAACGCTGAAAGAAGTCGTGTTTCTACACTTTTTGAAGAGCGGAATAAAATTTTTCACCATCAGACCATGCCGCTTGTCGCTCAGGTTCGTGAAGGACGATTGGGACTTGATGAGGCCTTGGAACAGATGAAGTCTCTTTATGCAAGATTGGATTCGGACAATACGGAAACTTTTGAGTCCTACCTAGATGCTCTCGAGTTAATGAGTGAAAATATAAATATAGAATTAATCGCTCGGCAAGGGACTGCGGATAATATTGCATTGCGTGATGATCTGAATCGACTAAACCAAGTTGCTCAGCTCGGTGTGACTGTTGAGATTTTGGGGCACGAGTTAAATGCTAATGAGCGAATGATAAGAGAAGGAATTCGACAGATACGTCAATCGGGAGAACCGCCAGGCACAAATCTAGTCATTGAAGGGTTTGATGCTCTGAGTCAACAACTTGAGTTTCTTTCTCCACTGAAAGTCTCAGGTAATCGTGTGCGTAGGCAGATTTCAGGCAAGGAAATCGAAGAGTATCTTGTCAATTTTTTTAGATCTGTAATTCGAAATCGAGAAGTAAAAATACACGCATCAAAAGCTTTTCACGATTTTTTTATTTATGAGCAGCCTTCTCGTCTGTATCCGGTTTTTGTCAATCTGGTAAATAATAGTATTTACTGGTTGGTTAGTTCGCAAACGCCCGAGCCAGAGGTCTATCTTTCCGTTGAAGATAAAAAAATCATTGTGTCTGATAATGGGCCTGGTGTTAATCCGGTAGATCAAGAAAGCTTGTTTAAGATGTTTTTTACACGTAAAACAAGTGGCGGTAGGGGTATTGGTCTTTATCTCTGTAGAGTAAATCTAATCGCAGGTGGTCATTCGATTGAATATGCGGTGGATAAAAAATTTCAACCGTTGAGTGGTGCAAATTTCGTAATTAACTTGAGGGGCGCTGATTTTGGCTGAAGTAATGACTTTTAACGATTTGGTTCGTGAAGCTTTTATTAAACCACTTCGCTCCGTTCTTATTGTTGATGATCAGTATCCTACATGGGAAGAGATCTTTAACTCCAGAATTACCGGTGATAAACACTCCTCAGGTATAGAGGCTAAATCATCAAGAAAAACATGGGTCAATTCGGCTGTTGCCGGTGAAGTTTATGGGTTGATCAACGAGTTTCGGACTCAAAAACCCGGCTTTATCATCGATATTCATGATGGTGTTTCGGAGAATCCCACAAGTGAATCAGCTGGCAATGAAACTCCTCGTGAATTAGCCAATCATCTGCATCAGTCAGATTTGCTTATATTGGACTATAATTTGGAGGGTGCGGAAGCTGGGCTTGGTGGAGATATGGCTCGTCAGATACTCGCATCAGTTTTAGATAATCGTCATTTTAATTTGGTTGTTATTCATACGAGTGAAGATCTTGAAACGACTATGCACCAATGCCTAATCTCACTGATGAATAGTATCTCGTCAAGCTTTTCTGAAGAGTGTACAGTCGCACTTGATAAATTAGACGATTTAATTTCTGAGAAAGAAGATTTTGGGGATTTTGATCGAGGGGAGATATTAGAGAAAATCGATATGGCCTCTTATTTAGAATTAAGGAGGTCGGAGCAGGACTTTAAATCAGCTCTCGGAAAATTTATGCAGTCCGCTGCGCCTTTCATAGAGCTTAGTGAATGGGCTAAAGCGCTAGAATTGGATCAGAAAGCAAAGAAATGTTTTTTTTATTGGGCAATACGTGCTTTCGAAAAAAAATATCAGAATGATTTTACAAAAAAGCCACCTGTCGGATTGGTTTGGAAAATTTCTGAAGAATCCAAGTGGTTGCGGGCTGCTAGAGGTTTCGTATGTTTTGTTAAAAAAGGTCCAGAAAACCTCCTGGCCGTGCTTGAAAACGCAATTGTAGACTGGAAACCTACACCATCACGGTTACTTTCGGCTAAGTACCGAGATGAAGTAAGCCAAATGGGAGTTGAAATTGAGGACCAATCTTTAAAGCAAACACATGCATTTGCTAAATTTTATGACCTAATACTGAATTCCGGAGGTTCAGATCTTCCAGTTGAGCAAGTTAATATTATACGGCGCCATAAGCTAAAAAATCACGTTTCACGCCAATCCGAAATGCTATCTTTTATGGTAGAGGAAAGCATTGCGAATTTTGGCCAGAAAATTTATGACGTTGATAAGTCTGCTGGGTTTGTTTTTAAGACTCATTATGGGGTGGATCTAGATAATGAGAATGATAAGAGGACTGCCATAAGTCAATATAATCGCTATATATGCTGTCTCCCGTCGAGAACTGAAGATTCTAATTCTGCTAGTTTCGATCAGTTGGATAGTGGGCACGTTTTCAAACTCGACGAGACTTGGTGGGTTTGCGCTACGCCCGCGTGCGACTTACAACCTGGTCAGAGCACTATAGCTTTCAAAAGTGGTAATGACGCGAGTCTAAGGCCCTTCACTGCAATAAGACTTCATGCGGTGACCAATTTGGCTGAATTAACGGATCGACACATTAATAGCGGATCTTATTGTTACGTGGAGTTTGGAGGAAAAATATTGGGTTTGGGATTGAAGTCTCCAAAAGAGGATTCAAACAATCCTGCAATTCAAAAAGTAGAATGGCGGGCATTTATTGCTCAGCGTGGGGGCGTTATAGAGAGCGGTAGGCTTAATTTATTAGAGCTTCAACTTGAGCTCGACGGCTTAAAGATAAAAAGCGATACAAAAGAAGTTCAGGTTGTTGCAAAATTACGATATGAGTATGCTTTGAACTATATTCAGCGTATTGGTACAAGTGTGAGTCGTATTGGGCTTGGGTATGTGGCTACGTAATATGGCTTTCGCTTCTTGAGTGTGGTTTTTGCAAAGTAATTTTCCTTTCGTTGTGGGTAGGGCGAGATGTTTTAAACTTTACCCTTTCATATACCGAGGTGTATCGTATTCGCCCTTTACGGGTCTGCGGGCCCGCCGCAGATACGTGAGGTAGTTGAGTTCATGTCCTTTACCCGTCGCCAAATCCTCGGTGGCCTGGCCGGTCTTGTTGTCGTTGGTGTCGGAGCGGGAGGCGCGTCGCGTTACTGGCTGGGCAAGATGGCCGACGCCGACGCGGGGCATGACTATGAGCTGATCGCGGCGCCGCTGGACGTTGAGCTGGTGCCGGGACACAAGACCGAGGCGTGGGCGTTCGGCCCGTCGGCACCGGGCACCGAGTTGCGCGTGCGTCAGGGCGAGTGGCTGCGGGTACGGTTCATCAACCACCTGCCGGTGGCGACCACCATTCACTGGCACGGCATCCGTTTGCCGCTGGAGATGGACGGCGTACCGTACGTCTCGCAATTGCCGGTGCTGCCCGGTGAATACTTCGATTACAAATTCCGCGTGCCGGATGCCGGCAGCTACTGGTATCACCCGCATGTCAGCAGCAGCGAAGAGCTGGGGCGCGGGCTGGTCGGGCCGTTGATTGTCGAAGAGCGCGAGCCGACCGGTTTCAAGTACGAAAAGACCCTGAGCCTGAAGAACTGGCACATCGACGAGCAAGGCAATTTCGTCGAATTCAGCATCCCCCGGGAAGCGGCGCGTGGCGGTACGGCGGGACGCTTGTCGACCATCAACGGCGTGCCAACGCCGGTGATCGAGTTGCCGGCCGGGCAGATCACCCGGGTGCGCTTGCTCAACCTCGACAACACCCTGACGTATCGCATCAACATTCCCGGCGTCGAAGCGCAGATTTATGCGCTGGACGGCAACCCGATCGAGCCGCGGCCGCTGGGCAAGGAATACTGGCTGGGGCCGGGCATGCGTATCTGCCTGGCGATCAAGGCGCCGCCGGCCGGTGAAGAATTGTCGCTGCGCAACGGCCCGGTGCGTCTGGGAACCTTGCGCTCGGTGGCCAATAACGATGCGCCGACCGCGTGGCCGAAAGCCTTGCCCGCCAACCCGGTGGCCGAGCCGGATCTGGCGAATGCCGAGAAACTCAACTTCAATTTCGAATGGGTCGGTTCGGTGTCGGTGAATGTCGACAACGGCAAGCCGCCGAGCCTGTGGCAGATCAACGGCAAGGCCTGGGACATCACCGACAAGACCTGCGCCGATCGGCCGATCGCCAGCTTGAAGCTGGGCCAGAGCTACATCTTCGAACTGAAGAACATGACCCAGTATCAGCACCCGATTCACCTGCACGGCATGAGCTTCAAGGTGATTGCGTCGAACCGGCACAAAATCACTCCGTACTTCACCGACACCTATCTGTTGGGCAAGAACGAGCGTGCGCAAGTGGCGCTGGTGGCGGATAACCCGGGGGTGTGGATGTTCCATTGCCACGTGATCGACCACATGGAAACCGGCCTGATGGCCGCCATCGAGGTGAAGTGATGCGCCAGATTCGCCCCGCCGCGATCATCGACCGCAGCCGTGACCGCGATTTCATGCGCGAAGCCTTGGAACTCGCCGCCCAAGGCGCCGCCCTCGGCGAAGTGCCGGTGGGTGCGGTGCTGGTGCAGGACGGTGAAATCATCGGTCGCGGCTACAACTGCCCGATCACCACCAGCGACCCGAGTGCCCACGCGGAAATGGTCGCGATCCGTGCCGCCGCGCAGGCCGTCAGCAACTATCGCCTGCCGGGCAGCACGCTGTACGTGACGCTGGAACCGTGCAGCATGTGCGCCGGGCTGATCGTGCATTCGCGGGTTGCTCGCGTGGTGTATGGCGCACTGGAGCCCAAGGCCGGGATTGTGCAGAGTCAGGGGCAGTTCTTCACCCAGGGCTTTTTGAATCACCGGGTGCTGTATGAAGGCGGGGTGCTGGCGGAGGAGTGTGGGGCGGTGTTGACCGAATTCTTCAGGGCGCGGCGGGCAAAACCCGCTGACTGAAGAACAACATCAAACCCTGTGGGAGCTGGCTTGCCAGCGATGGCGTCGGCACATCAAGCATTGATGTCGACTGATCCACCGTTATCGCTGGCAAGCCAGCTCCCACAAATTTTTGCAGTGTCTGGAAGGGATCGTTACTTTTTCGCGACAATCACCGCCCGCATCGGTGCCGGCAAGCCTTCGATGGTCTTGCTGTGATCTTCGGGATCGAGGAAGTCGCTCAGCGACTGGTACTTCATCCACTCTGTGCCGCGCTGTTCTTCAACCGTCGTGGTGCTGACGTCCACGCAGCGGATGTCGGTGAAGCCTGCCCGGCGCAACCACAATTCCAGCGCCGGCACCGACGGCAGGAACCACACGTTGCGCATCTGTGCGTAGCGATCTTCCGGCACCAGCACCTGATGCTTGTCGCCTTCAACCACCAGCGTTTCCAGCACCAGTTCACCGCCCTTGACCAGGCAATCCTTCAGCGCCAGCAAATGCTCGATCGGCGAACGACGGTGGTAGAACACGCCCATGGAAAACACCGTGTCGAAGCCTTCCAGGTTCGGCGGCAGGTCTTCGAACGGAAACGGCAGGTGCCAGGCATTCGGTTCCGACAGGTAGCGTTGCACGGCCTGGAACTGGCAGAAGAACAACCAGTTCGGGTCGACGCCGATCACGCTGTCGGCGCCGGCGCCAAGCATGCGCCACATGTAGTAGCCGTTGCCGCAACCAACGTCGAGGATGCGTTTGCCCTTCAGGTCCAGATGCGGGGCGACCCGCGACCACTTCCAGTCCGAGCGCCATTCGGTGTCGACGTGCACGCCGAACAGATCGAACGGACCTTTGCGCCACGGCGACAGGCCCATCAGTGCGGTGCGCATCCGGGCGCGGGTTTCGGCGTCGCAATCGGTGTCGAGTTTCAGGCCGTTGACCAGATCGACTTCAGTCGGCTCAAGTTCCGGCAATGCGTCCAGCGCACTCTGCCAGCGCTCCAGATCGCCGTGACCTTTCTCCATTTTCTTGTCGAGCTGCACTTGCAGGGTGTTGGCCCAGTCGGCCAGCGGTGTGCCGGCCAAACGGCGGGCGAGGGGGGACAGATCAATCATGGCAAGGCAATCAACGAGGCAAAGTTAAGACACTGGAACCACGGCACGACTTTCGAGAACCCGGCGGCCAGCAGGCGTTCGCGGTGTTCTTCGAGGCTGTCGGGCTTCATGACGTTTTCGATGGCGCTGCGCTTCTGGGCGATTTCCAGTTCGCTGTAGCCGTTGGCACGTTTGAACGCGACATGCAGGTCGGTCAGCAGCGCGTGTTCTTCGGCATCGTTGAAGCGCAGTTTTTCCGACAGAATCAACGCGCCGCCGGGCAGCAGCGATTGACGGATGCGCGACAGCAACGCGGTACGCTGCTCGGGCGCAATGAATTGAAGGGTGAAGTTCAGCGCCACCACCGAAGCCGGTTTGAATTCGAGGGCGAGAATGTCGCCTTCGATCACCTCGACCGGCAGCAATTCCTGGAACATCGAATCCTGACCATTGAGGTATTCGCGGCAACGCTCGACCATCGCTGCCGAGTTATCCACCGCGATCACCCGGCAACCGTCGGTGCGCACGTGACGGCGCAGCGCTTGAGTGACGGCGCCGAGCGAGGCTCCCAAGTCATACAGCACGCTGTTTGGTTGGGCGAATTGCGCCGCGAGCACGCCGAGGTTTTCGACGATGGTCGGGTAACCTGGTACCGAGCGCTTGATCATGTCCGGGAACACCCGCACCACGTCCTCGTTGAAGGCGAAGTCAGGCACCTGGGCCATCGGGTGGGCGAAAATGCGATCGGGTTCTTTGCTCACGGCGGTTCCGGCGGTGTCGATGAAAAGGCCGGCATTTTAGCCAAAGTGGCGCTGGGATGCTTGGGTTGTCCGACGTGGCGAGGGGATTTATCCCCGATGGGCTGCGAAGCAGCCCCAAAACCTGTGGCTGCGGTCTGTCTGACATAACTCAATGACACTTTCGGGGCCGCTGCGCAGCCCATCGGGGATAAATCCCCTCACTACAAAATTAGCGGTGTTTCACGGAAAACGCCGAAGCGGCGATCCCCCACTGCCCCAGCCAGTAACTGAGGATGATCACATACGGCGCCGCGTGGAATGGCGATACGAAACGATCAATACCAATCACACTGTCCGAAAACACGAACGCCAGCGCACCCGCCGCCGCCAGCAGTGCCGAGCGCTTGGGCACGTCGGTGCCGAGGCGGGCGAGGGCGCGCCAGAGCATGGCGCTGATCGCGGTACCATAGACGACCACCGGCACCAGCAATGGCCCAAGACCGCTGGAAATCAGCATCCCCAGCAGCACTGCGCCCACGCCGAGCGCCAGCACCAGTGGCAGCAGCGCCAGCCGTTTGCAATCGCTGAGGTATGCCTTGAGATACGCCAGATGCGCCACCAGAAACGCACCCAGGCCAAACACAAACAGATCCCCCGGCCACGCCAGCAACACGTCACCGAGCACAGAAAAAATCAGCCCGAGGCTGATCCAGCGCCGATAGTCGCTGGGTGGCGCATCGTGCAGCCAGCCGAGCAGCGCCAGCACCGGCAACGGTTTGACCAACAGGCACAGCAGCGCCGCATGGGTGCTGACGCCGTAGAGAAATGTCGCCGCGCCCATCAGCGCCAGAATCAGCCAGCCCACGATCAGTTCACCGAAATCGCGCAGTCGAAGGTTTCTGCCGGTTCAACTTCTGGTTCCCAAGGTTGCTGCGAGGTCAGGCGCAGGCGTCCGGTGCCGGTGGCGAAGGCCTGAAAGCGCCAGGTGGAGAATCCGCCCGCACCGACCATCCCCGAGTCTTTCGGACTGCTGTAGACCTCGGGGCTGAGCGCGCGCAGCACACCACCGGCCGAGTCCTGAATCGCCCAACGGTAACCGGTGGTGGGATTGCTCGGCAGCATCACAGTCAGGTGTTGTCCGTTGGTGAGACGCACGGGGCATTCGCTCTGTTTTTCCACGGTCACGTTCTGTTTCGGTTGCGTGGCGCAGGCCGCCAGCAGAGAAAGGGCGAGGGGGATAAACAGGCGAGTGGGGGACATAGGCTCAGTGGCTCCGGCGTTGACGACGAACGGCGAGCATAACTGAAGATGAGACAAAGTGTGACAGTCGGGCAGTCCAGTGTTATCAGAACTGACGCCATCGCTGGCAAGCCAGCTCCCACAGGGATTGTGGTGAACACAGGATTTGTGAACACCTCGAACACTGTGGGAGCTGGCTTGCCAGCGATAGCGTCAGTTCAGGCGCTAAAGCTCTGTCAGAACAGCACTTTCGCCACATCTGCAAAGCGCTTGGCGAAGTGCACGGTAAGCCCTTCCTTCAGATAATCCGGCAATTCCTCGAAGTTGCCCCGGTTCGGCTCCGGCAGGATCAGTTCGAAGATCTTCTGCCGCCGCGCCGCGATGACCTTTTCACGCACCCCGCCAATCGGCAGCACATGCCCGGTGAGCGTCAATTCACCGGTCATCGCCACGCCTTTTTTCGGCGGCTGATTGCGGGCAAGCGAGAGCAGGGCGCTGGCCATGGTCACGCCGGCGCTCGGGCCGTCCTTTGGTGTGGCGCCTTCCGGCACATGCAGGTGGACGAAGGCTTCGTCGAAGAATTTCGGATCGCCGCCGAATGACTTCAGGTGCGAGCTGACGTAGCTGTAGGCGATTTCCGCCGACTCTTTCATTACATCGCCCAATTGCCCGGTGAGTTTGAAACCGCGATTGAGCGTGTGAATGCGTGTGGCTTCGATCGGCAGGGTGGCGCCGCCCATGCTGGTCCAGGCCAGACCGGTGATCACACCGGTGCCGGACAGCACTTGTTCGTTGCGGAACACGGGATGACCCAGCGAGGCTTCGAGGTCTTTCGGCCCGAGCTTGATCACCGCTTTCGGGTCCTCAATCAGCTTCATCACCGCTTTGCGTACCAGTTTGCCCATCTGTTTTTCCAGTTGGCGCACCCCGGCCTCCCGGGCGTAACCGTCGATCAAGGCTTTGAGCGCGCTGTCGCTGATGCTCAGGCTGCCTTTGGACACGCCGGCCTTTTCCAGCAGCTTCGGCCACAGGTGGCGCTTGGCGATGGCGACTTTTTCTTCGGTGATGTAGCCCGACAGGCGAATCACTTCCATGCGGTCCAGCAACGGCCCGGGGATCGAATCCAGGGTGTTGGCGGTGCACACGAACAGGACTTTCGACAGGTCCATGCGCAGGTCAAGGTAGTGGTCGAGGAATTCGACGTTCTGTTCCGGGTCGAGGGTTTCCAGCAGCGCCGAGGCCGGGTCGCCCTGGTAGCTCTGGCCCATTTTGTCGATCTCGTCGAGCATGATCACCGGGTTCATCACTTCGACGTCTTTCAGCGCCTGCACCAGTTTGCCCGGCTGCGCGCCGATGTAGGTGCGGCGGTGGCCCTTGATCTCGGCTTCGTCACGCATGCCGCCGAGGCTGAAGCGGTAGAACGGTCGGCCAAGGGATTCGGCGATGGACTTGCCGACGCTGGTTTTGCCCACGCCTGGCGGGCCGACCAGCAGCACGATCGAGCCACTGATTTCGCCCTTGTAGGCACCGACCGCGAGAAATTCGAGGATGCGGTCCTTGATGTCGTCGAGGCCGGCGTGGTGTTTGTCGAGCACCTTGCGCGCGTGTTTGAGGTCGAGTTTGTCCTCGCCGTACACGCCCCACGGCACCGAGGTCGCCCAGTCGAGATAGTTGCGGGTGACCGCGTATTCCGGCGATCCGGTTTCGAGGATCGACAGTTTGTTCATTTCTTCTTCAAGGCGCTTTTGCACCTGCGCCGGCAGGACTTTGCCTTCCAGGCGTTGTTCGAACTGTTCAAGGTCGGCGCTGCGGTCGTCCTTGGTCAGGCCGAGTTCCTGCTGGATCACCTTGAGTTGTTCTTTGAGGAAGAACTCGCGCTGGTGCTCGCCGATCTTGCGGTTAACTTCCGCCGAGATCTCTTTCTGCAGGCGCGCGACTTCGACTTCCTTGCGCAGCATCGGCAGGACTTTTTCCATGCGCTTGAGCATCGGCACGCAGTCGAGCACTTCCTGCAGCTCATTACCTGTCGCCGACGTGAGAGCGGCGGCGAAGTCGGTCAGCGGCGACGGATCATTGGGGCTGAAGCGATTGAGGTAGTTCTTCAGCTCTTCGCTGTACAGCGGGTTGAGCGGCAGCAGTTCCTTGATCGCGTTGATCAGCGCCATGCCGTAGGCCTTGACCTCGTCAGTCGGCTCGGTCGGCTGGTGCGGGTATTCGACTTCAACGAGATACGGCGGGCGGTGGTGCTTGAGCCAGGTCTTGATGCGCACGCGGCTCAGGCCCTGGGCGACGAACTGCAGTTTGCCGTTTTCGCGGCTGGCGTGGTGCACCTTCACCAGCGTGCCGTATTCCGGCAGGGCTTTGGTGTTGAAGTGGCGCGGGTCTTCCTGGGGCGTGTCCATGAAGAATAGGGCCAGGGAGTGGTGTTCGGATTTACTGACCAGATCGAGGGTTTCGGCCCAGGGTTCTTCGTTGACGATGACCGGCAGCACTTGGGCCGGGAAGAACGGGCGGTTGTGGATCGGGATGACGTAGACCTTGTCCGGCAGGTTCTGGCCGGGCAGGGCCAGGCCTTTGCCGGAGGAGGTGTGTTCGATGTGTTCGGCTTCGGTGTAGTCGTCGGGGTTGTCCGGGAATTCTTGCTGGTCGCTCATTGGGGCACCTGCGCAATGGGGTATGGGTCTTAGATGGGGCAGGCTTGGGGTGGTTTCAATGGGGGGCGGTGTTTCTGCTTGTGTGTTCAGGGTTTTGACAGGCGTCACGCTTTGGACTTGGCGGCCTTTGGGCCGACCAGGTTCTTGGGGTTTTGGGGGTATATCCGTTTTTTGGGGTGTGGCGGCTGGCGGTTTCGCCCTTACGGCGAGTCACCTTTTCCAAACGCCGAAAAGGTAACCGAAAAGGCTTGCTCCTGCGTGCGGCCCGCTCGCTAAAGCTCGGGGTCCCTTCGCTGCGGGATCGATCCGGGCGCAGCGCCTACGGTTTGCTTCGCTGCACCTCCTCTCGCTGTGTTTGGCTGCGCCAAACGGTCGCTGCGCTCCCACGCCCGGATCAATCCCTCCGCTCAGCCTTCCGATGTCGCCCGTGGATCAAGATCAAGAGCTGCAGCCGAGCTAACGCTCATCCTGTTGAGTGGGGCGGCATGCGCCGCGTGCGGGTTGTACTTAATTTTCCCTGTAGGAGCTGCCGCAGGCTGCGATCTTTTGATCTTGATTTTGTGGGAGCTGGCTTGCCAGCGATGGCGGCCTGACAGCCGACCATGTTCTGGCTGAATGCACTCAATTTACCTGTGGGAGATCAAGAGCGGTACTCGAGCTTGCGCTCATTGTTTTGAGTGGGGCGGCTGCGCCGCATGGGGCATACACAATCAAAACTGTGGGAGCTGGCTTGCCAGCGATGGCGGCCTGACAGCCGACCAGGTTCTGGCTGAATGCACTCAATTTACCTGTGGGAGATCAAGAGCGGTACTCGAGCTTGCGCTCATTGTTTTGAGTGGGGCGGCTGCGCCGCATGGGGCATTCACAATCAAAACTGTGGGAGCTGGCTTGCCAGCGATGGCGGCCTGACAGCCGACCATGTTCTGGCTGAATGCACTCGATTTACCTGTGGGAGATCAAGAGCGGTACTCGAGCTTGCGCTCATTGTTTTGAGTGGGGCGGCTGCGCCGCATGGGGCATACACAATCAAAACTGTGGGAGCTGGCTTGCCAGCGATGGCGGCCTGACAGCCGGCCATGTTCTGGCTGAATGCACTCAATTTACCTGTGGGAGATCAAGAGCGGTACTCGAGCTTGCGCTCATTGTTTTGAGTGGGGCGGCTGCGCCGCATGGGGCATACACAATCAAAACTGTGGGAGCTGGCTTGCCAGCGATGGCGGCCTGACAGCCGACCATGTTCTGGCGGAATGTACTCAATTTACCTGTGGGAGCGAGCCTGCTCGCGAAAGCGGTGGGTCAGGCACCTTAAACATGAATGCGCTGGCGCCTTCGCGAGCAGGCTCGCTCCCACAGGGGATTAGTTGTGTGTTGGAGATTGTGAGATTTCGTGGTTATCCAGCACTCGGTTCACCGCCAGTTCGGCGAGCATGATGATTTGCTGAATGGCCAGTATCGTCCGGCGCTGCGGGATGTCGATGTACGCGGCGATGTCGCTGGTCATGAGGCTGGCTTGGGCCAGTGATTCGCAAGCGTGGACCAGCAGGCTTTCGTTGTCCATGTCCGGGGCGACCTGGAACATGCTGCTGGGTTTGTGGAATCTCACCGCGGCGGCGGAGGGTTTCAGGTAGTGATCCAGCGCACGCTCGGCGGCATCGTGGAGTTTTTTTGAATCGAGGGATTCGTAAGGTGAGGTTTCGGGGGGATTGGGTGTGGGTTTGATCATGGTGAAGCTCCGAATGAGAAGTGGGGCTGTCACTCTCAATCGCCGCGACGCGACTGAGGGTGGCAGCTGTACGCGGGTTCGCGGACCGAGCCATTCGGCAATCTCGGCATACCCGAAGGTATCCCGCGCACAGCCACCATCAAACCAAACACAGAGCACCTGAGCGCTCCCGTTTGGGCTGGCGATTATGCATCAAATCGAATGGATTGCTCGGGCCGCGACGCCCGGCCGCTGAATTTCCAGCGACCACCAGAGCCTATCCAGCCAACTTCCGAGGCACAACCGACGCGACCTGTCGGAAAACTCCGCGCAATCACCAGCATTTGTAGGACGAACACATTCCCATAGACCAGCACATTTTCCTGTAGGAGCTGCCGAAGGCTGCGATCTTTTGATCTGGCTTTTAAAATCAAAGTCAAAAGATCGCAGCCTTCGGCAGCTCCTACAGGGATATTGGGTGGGCACAAAAAAGGCGATGCCCCTCACGGAGCATCGCCTTTCTATTACCGCCGCTAAAACTTATTCCGGCAGTTTGTATGCAATCACGTAGTCACCCATCTTGGTGCCCAGCGAGCCGTGACCGCCCACAACGAGCAGCACGTATTGCTTGCCGTCCTTGCCGGTATAGGTCATCGGAGTCGCTTGGCCGCCAGCCGGCAGACGCGATTTCCACAGTTCTTTACCGGTGTTCACGTCGTAGGCGCGCAGGTACTGGTCGAGGGTGCCGCTGAGGAAGCCGACGCCGCCGGCAGTCACCATCGAGCCGCCCATGCTTGGCACGCCCAGGGTGAAGCCGATCGGGATTGGCGAGCTGTCGCGGCTGGTGCCGTTTTTGCGTTTCCAGACGACTTTGCCGGTGGTCAGGTCGATGCCGGCAACGTAGCCCCAGGCTGGGGCCTGGCACGGTACGCCCAGTGGCGACATGAACGGGTGCATGATCACCGCGTACGGCGCGCCAGTGTTCGGCTGCACGCCAGCGGTTTCGCTTTCGCGTTTGCTGCCGGCGGCGACTTTCTCGCGTGGCACCATTTTCGAAACGAAGGCCATGTAGTTCGGGCTGGTGAACAGCATCTGGCGAACCGGGTCGACCGAAACGCCGCCCCAGTTGAACACGCCGACGTTACCCGGGTAGATCAGGCTGCCCTGTTCCGACGGAGGCGTGTATTGGCCTTCGTAGCGCAGTTCCTTGAACTGGATGCGGCACAGCATCTGGTCGAACGGGCTGGCGCCCCACATGGCTTTTTCGGTCAGTTCCGGGGCCAGCAGGTTGAGGTCCGAACGGGCCTGGGTCGGTGCGGTGTGGTCGCCTTTCACGGCGCCTTGCGGAACCGGGATTTCCTTGATCGGGATGATCGGCGTGCCGTCACGACGGTCGAGGACGTACAGGCTGCCCTGTTTGGTCGGGGCGATCAGCGCCGGTTTCACGCCGTCGGCGGTTTTCATGTCGAGCAGGGTTGGCTGGCTGCCAACGTCCATGTCCCACAGGTCGTGGTGGGTGAACTGGTAGTTCCAGCGCACTTTACCGGTGGCCAGGTCGAGGGCGACGATGCCGGCGCTGAATTTCTCGGCGCCTGGGGTGCGGTCGGCGCCCCACTGGTCTGGAGTCTGGTTGCCCAGTGGCAGGTAAACCATGCCGAGTTTTTCGTCGACGCTGGCCAGCGACCACATGTTGGCCGAGTTGCGGCTGTAGATTTCGCCCGGGGCCAATGGCTCGGTGGCGTCGGGCTTGTCGCTGTCCCAGTTCCACACCAGGTGACCGTCGCGCACGTCGAAAGCGCGGATCACGCCGGATGGCTCGTTGGTCGATTCGTTGTCGGTGACGTGACCGCCCATGATCACCAGATCACGGGTAATCGCCGCCGGCGAGGTGGAGTAGTAGCCACCAGCGGTGAACGGGCCGATGCCTTGGGTCAGGTCGACCACGCCGTTGTTGCCGAAGCCTTCGCAGATCTTGCCGGTGTCGGCGTTCAGCGCGATCAGGCGGGCATCGGCGGTTGGCAGGTACAGGCGACGCGGGCAAGCCTGGGCAACGGCTTTGCCGGCTTCGGAGACAACGGCGGACGCGGCGTTTTCAGACTTGGCGTAAGCCGCTTCGTCGTAGTACGACACGCCACGGCAGGTCATGTGGGCGAAGCCCTTGAAGCCCACCGGGCTCTTGATCTGCGGGTCGAAGCGCCAGATTTCCTTGCCGGTGTCCGGGTCCAGCGCCAGCACTTTGCTGTGCGCGGTGCACGCATAGAGCATGCCGTTGGCTTTGAGCGGGGTGTTTTCGTTGGTCAGCTCGACCGGGTCATCTGCGGTTGGCAGGTCGCCGGTCTGGATGCGCCAGGCTTCTTGCAGCTTGCCGACATTGGCCGGGGTGATCTGCTTCAGCGGCGAGTAACGGTCACCGAATTCGGTACGGCCGTAGGCCTGCCAGTCGCCGTCAGGCATCTGCGGTGCGGTGCTGGTCATGTCCGCGGTGTCGCGGCCCAGTTCACCAAAGGTTTCACCCGGGTGAGTGAACAGGCTGGCCAGAGCGGTCACACCCGCCAGAACCACGGCCACGCTCAGACCACCGGTGCCCATCGGCGCCGGGCCATTGAGCAGCAGCGGACGACGGAACCACGGCAGCAACATCACGATGCCGAGGACGAACCACAGGGCCAGGCGCGGCACCAGTTGCCACCAGTCCAGACCGACTTCCCACAGCGCCCAGACCGTGCTGGCGAACAGCACGATGGCGTACAGACCCAGCGCTGCACGACGGCGCAGCAGCAACAGAATGCCGGACAGGGCGATGCCGATACCGGCCAGCAGGTAGTACAGCGAGCCGCCGAGCATGCTCAGCTTGACCCCTCCGGCCAGCATGGCCAGGCCCATCAGTAGAAGCAGAATGCCGAGCAGGCTCGGTAGCAGACGGCCTCGACTCGAAGCACTTTCGGTGCTCATAGTGTGATTCTCCGTGACGTTTATGTAGTCCCGCGCTGTAGTCACTTTAGATGACGATTGGGCGCAGGTATGGTTCAGATAAAAACTTGTCTAGCTAACGAATTTTTCCCGATCCCTGTGGGAGCTGGCTTGCCAGCGATGGCGAAGTGTCAGCCGACGATAATGGCGAATGTGAAATCGCATCGCTGGCAAGCCAGCTCCCACAGGTTTCTTCAGTGTTTTTTAGAACGACGACTGGATCTTGATCCCCGCAATCAGTGCGTCATCGACCTGGTCCACGCCGCCCGGATGGCGGATGTATTGCAGGTTCGGGCGCACCGTCAGCCAGTTGGCGAGGTGCACGCCGTAATACAGTTCGGCGCTGTATTCGGTGTCCTGCGGTGGCAGGAAGGACGGGTCGTCGTAGTCGTAGACCGCCTGCGCCTGATTGCTCGCTTCGGCGTTTTTGCGGAAGGCCGGGTTGACGTGCACGCGGGCCAGGGCGAAACCGATGTCGTCCTTGGCGCGGGCATCGAACGGGCCTTTGTAAACGACGCCGGCCTGCACGTAGTTGTCGATCGCGTTGGTTTTCTTGTCATGCATCGTCGCGTTGGCGAACACGCTCAAGCCGCGCGAATGATCGCTGGCAATGCTGGTGACTTGCTGCTGCGCGCCGAACCACACGCCGTGTTTGCTCGACGCGCTGCGGTAGGCTTCGCCGCTCAGGGCGGCAGGCTGGCCGTTCTGGTCTTTATAGACGTCGGAGGCCTTGGCGCTGCTGTAGTAGTAACCGGCGCGGTATTCGCCCGGCAAGCCATTGAGCTTTGGCGTCCACACCAGCTCCACCGGCAGCACGGCGCCCTGGGTGCCGCTGCCGCTGAGTTTGAAACCGTTGCCGCGATCGAGGTTCGACGGGTTCTGCTCGTAAGCGCCGACCTGCGCGTACAACTCTGGGGTCAGGTGATATTTGACCCGCAGCGCCCACTGGCTGACTGGCCAGTTGTACCAGATGCCGCCGACCCAGTTGCCGACCTGCGAGCCGCAGAACGCCAGGTTCTGGAAGTCGCACGGGAAGCTGTTGAAGTCTTCGCCTTCACCGAAACGGCCGACCTTGATGTCGAGCTTCTGGTCGAAGAATTTCTGCTGGTACCACATCTGCGTCAGGCGCGTGGTCTGGCCACGGCCCCAGACTTCCTGGGCCGAAGTGAAGCCGCCCACGCGTGGATCGTTGATCCGGTCGTTGCTGATGTTGTTGCCGCTGCGCTTGGTGAGGGTCAGCTGAAATTCGGCATCGTCCCAGCCGAGGATTTTTTGCAGGTCCAGGTGCGTGCCCAGACCGAACTGATCGCTGTAGCGCGCGGTGCGATCGTGGTCGTAGCCGCCGTGCAGGTTGCTGCCCATTTCGCCGGTGTAATCGAGTTTGAAGTCGTAGCCTTTTTCCGCGAGTTCGCTACGGGTGCCGTTCCAGTCACCGAGCATCCACGGTGAGTCGCTGTCGAAGGCGGGGGTCGCCTGGGCACAGGTGACGAAGCCGAGCGCGGTGCAGCCGCCGATCAGGCGCAGGGCTGAGATAGCGCTGTCTCGGGAGAAGGAAAAATCAGGCATGGATCAGTCTTTTTTGATGTTTTCTGGGGGTAAACCGAGCGCTTCAATTTGACGCAGGCAGTGAAGCGATTCAGCTGAAGGGCGGCAGGATAATGATCTGCAACAAAAAGACAAAGGGCTTTTGCAGACATGCAGCGTTTCGGATTCGGTAACAGTGCGTCAAACGGGCGCATTGTGGCGCGGATCACAGGCTGCGATCTTCTGCGGTTGGCCTACATTTGATGCAAGGCCTTCCACCTGACCGGCCCCTCGGCTAAGGTGCGCGGCTTGTGCATTTTCACTCCGTCCAAAGGCTTGGCATGAACGACCACTCTCCTGATCCGCTGCATGGCGTCACCCTCGAACAGATCCTCAATGCGCTGGTGGCGCATTACGAGTGGTCAGGGTTGGCCGAGCGTATCGATATCCGCTGCTTCAAGAGCGATCCGAGCATCAAGTCGAGCCTGACGTTCTTGCGCAAAACACCTTGGGCACGGGAGAAGGTCGAGCGCTTGTACGTGAAACTGATGCGCACCAAGCGACCGCTCTGAGATGGACGCCGTTATGCGGCGACGCCTGATCACGCTCATCGCCAGCCTCGGTTGGGCCGGGCTGAGCATTCAGCTGTACCTGATTTTCCTCGCACGGCTGAGTGTCGACGCCAGCCTGCTGGGCGGGCTGGTGAGTTTTTTCAGCTACTTCACCGTATTGACCAACACCCTGGTGGCGAGCGTGCTGACCTGCGCGGTTACCCGGCGTGAATCCGCCGCGCAACGCTGGTTTCTGCAGCCATGGGTCAGCAGCGGGATTGCCGTGAGCATCGCCGTGGTCGGTCTCGCCTACAGCATTCTGCTGCGGCATTTGTGGCATCCGCAGGGCTGGCAGTTTATCGCTGACGAACTGCTGCACGACGTGATGCCGCTACTGTTTCTCGGCTACTGGTGGTTTTGCGTACCCAAAGGCACGTTGCGCCTGTGGCACTTGCCGCTGTGGCTGATTTACCCGCTGGTGTATTTCGTTTACGCGTTGCTGCGCGGGCATCAGCTCGGCGCGTACGCGTATCCGTTCATTGATGTGGCACTGCTCGGTTATGCACAGGTGTTCATCAATGCCGGAGGGATAATGGTGGGGTTTGTGCTGATTGGCTTGCTGGTGATCGGCCTGGATCGCTGGAGATTTGCACGAAGTTAAAGCACCTGTAGGAGCTGCCGCAGGCTGCGATCTTTTGACGTTGATTGTTCAAAAACAAGATCAAAAGATCGCAGCCTGCGGCAGCTCCTACAGGGCAAATCACTCTTCTGCGGAACCCTCGGCCCGCCAGTAGCCCACGGCTTTGACGAACTGCTCATTGAGCCCATGCTCATCCAGCAGCACCCGGCGGATCTGCCGCGAGACCTTGGTCTCGGTCGCCACCCATGCATACAGATTGCCCTTGGGCACCTGCAGCTGTCTGACGGTGGTCAGCAGGTTGTCCTTGCCACCTTCGCGCAGCACCCAGATCACGTTGACCTGCGCCGCGCTCTCCAGCACCTGTTGCTCGGCACCGTTCTCCACTTCGATCACCACCAGTGCCTTGCGATTGGCCGCCAGACTTTCGAGGCGTCGGGCGATGGCGGGCAGGGCGGTTTCGTCGCCGATCAGCAGGTAGCTGTCGAAGATGTCCGGCACGATCATCGAGCCGCGCGGGCCGCCGATGTGCAGGAATTGCCCTGGCCTGGCCTGTTCGGCCCAAGTCGAGGCAGGGCCGTCGCCGTGCAGGACGAAGTCGATGTCCAGCTCGAGCTTTTCCAGGTCATAGCGACGCGGGGTGTAGTCGCGCATCTCGGGCATCGGGCCATTGTCCTTGCCCGCGCCGAGCACCATGGTCTCCAGCGCTGCTGCCTGTTCGGCGTTCTGCGGGAACAGCAGTTTGACGTGATCGTCGGTGCCCAGGCTGATGAACCCGGCCAGCTCCGGGCCGCCGAGGGTGATGCGGCGCATGCGCGGGGTCAGGTCGACCACGCGCAGCACTTCGAGCTTGCGGCGTTTGATGTCGTGCATCACGCGGTGAATGGTTTGGGTATCGACTGCAGTCATTCGGCTTTCTCCGGGGCAGATTGAACGGCGGGGCCGTCGACGATGGCTTTGGCGGTGTCGTTGAGCAGGTCACGCACACGCAGGATTTCTTCGGCGCTCCAGCGGCCGTGGTGCATTTGCAGGGCATGGCGCAGGTTGTGCACGGCCTCGTGTATTTCCGGCGGTCGGTCGTGGCCGCGCAACGAACGTTTGCTGACGTCAATGCGCATGCGTACACCGTCCAGTGCGACGGCTTGCTCACTTAAAGACAGACGACCGGCGTCAGTGACGCTGTAGCGCTTTTTGCCGGCTTCGGCGTCGCCACTGATCAGGTCGCTTTCTTCGAGGAAAGTCAGGGTCGGGTAGATCACCCCGGGGCTTGGGCTGTACGCGCCGTCGAACATGCCTTCGATCTGGCGGATCAGGTCGTAGCCGTGGCACGGCTGCTCGGCGATCAGCGCCAGCAGCAACAATTTCAGGTCGCCCGGGGCGAACACCCGTGGGCCGCGTCCGCCGCGTTCACGGCCGGGGCGTTTTTCGAAGCCGTCACGGCCGTCGCCGTGTTCGCGGTGGTGATGGGGGGCATGATGGTCTCTCATTTTCCTTCTCTCTCGTCGTGTTTAGATACAACTTAAGATATATCTTACCCGTCATGCAAGGGGGCCTGACCAACGGTGCTCACCTGATCGATCGAATCTGCGGCCCAAAAAAACCGGAAAATGATCAAGAAAACGCAGTATTAAATCCCCCGGCAAAGGCGCAGATTAGTGCTGAGTCTCTAATGTTCTGTTTCGCCCTTTATTTCCGGAAAAGTGTCGTACATGTCTGACGGAAGTTGCTGCAAAGTTGTGGCGCGTCCAGTCACTCGGGTGGCGCGCTGTAGCCGGTATCTTACAGTCGGACAAGAACTTTCCTGAGTTTTGTAGTTTTTTCTTTCTCATCTGATGGCGTCCAGGCTACAAGGTCGCAGGACGTTGCCTGCTTACTTTGAAGATAAATTGGTTGAACATGCTTCGGCGTTGAAAGTTAGTGGTGAACAGGAACTGCTCGTGACTGTTCTGTTTGCCTTGACTGGTTGACGACTCAACTAATTTATATAAGACAGGTACTCAATGATGTTCAAGAAACTCGCCTTTGCCGCCCCTCTGACTGTATTGGCCATGAGCGCCTCGATGGCGTTTGCCGCGACCGAAGCCAAGCACTCGATCAGCATTGTGGCGCACGTACCGGCCGACGACTTCTATGCGGTGCCGGTGGATGCCGATCTGGTCAACAAGGATCAGGACATGAGCTACAACCCGGCGACCGCTTCGATGCGCGAAGTCAATGGCCACTTCGATGTGCTGCATACCGCAGGCAAGGTCCATGCGCGTCTGGAAGGCGTGCCGAAGCTGATCGCCGGCAACCAGACCATCGATCTGAAAGTTGAACTCAACGGCAAGACGCTGACCACCACTTCGCAGGAAGTGGTGGGTGATACCGAGTCCAATACGCGTTATCGCGCACCGTTCAAGATCAGCGCCACCGGTGCCAAACCGGCCGCTGGCGATTACACCGGTGTGGTCATGCTGGTCGTCGAACCTTCGGTGTAAGTAATAACGGCAATACCTGACGTTACTTGTTCAAGTGGCGTAACCGGTCGGCGATTTGCAACTTGCAAGTTGCCCGGCCGGGCTTTTACTTCCGGTAATCAGAGTATTAATTCATGTATCCGATGACGCCCATCGCGACTGCGCTTGCGTTGCTTTTTAGCAGCAGCGTACTGGCGGCGCCGCCTCCAGTCGATAATACCCCGCGAAGTTTGCTGGCTCAGGCGAAAGGTCTGCCGGCGGACTTCGAAGAGCATTTCTTTGATGTGCCTTTGGCGGTTCGTGTCGAACTTGATCAACAACCGCTGGGCGAGGCAATGATTGTGTTGTCACGCGATGATCGCATTACCTTGCTTGAGTTCACTGACACCAGTGACAGCCGTTACAGCGCAATCGAACAGCAAACGTGGGCCAGCATTCTCAAACCCGGTGTGGCCCTCGGCAAATGCAGCGGACAGTGTCCCGAGCAATTGCTGGAGTTGCATTACAACCTGCAAAACTCGCTGCTGTCGATCGCCACTGCCAACGCCGAGCGCGATCTGCAGGTCCAGCGTTTTCATGATCAGCCGGAAGGTGGCAGCCAAGGCTTGATGCTGCGCAATCAGCTGAACCTCAACGGCGGCCAGGATCAGGATCTGGGCGGACGTTTCGGTCTGGAAGCCAGTGCCAGTCTCGGCAACTGGAGCCAGTCCCTCAATATGCAGCTGGCGCGCCTTGGCGGGCCGTACACCAAGACCTATCACGCGGTGCACGAGCTCTACACCCAGCGCGAACTGCAGGGCAGTTTTTTCCGTCTGGGCTATTTCACCCCCAATTCCGAAGGCCTGACCCGCCAGCCCCGTTCGTTCGGCACCAGCCCGGACACGGCGGTCGGCGTGATGTATGGCAGCTCTGACAGTCTGGCGGTCGATAGCCCGCGGCCCAGCGTCTACCCGATTTTCGTCACCGCCAATCGCCAGGCATCGGTGGAGATCTATCGCGATGGACTGTTGATCAACACCCAGTCAGTCACTGCCGGTCTGCAGACCCTCGATACCCGACCGCTGCCCGGTGGCATTTATGAGGTGGAAGTGCGCCTGATCGAAGACGGCCAGACCACCTCGACGACTCAGGAGCTGGTCTACAAACCGGTCAACTGGCAAAACCTCGACGAGCGCTGGCGCTACAACGTGTTCGCCGGGCAGGAAAGCAAACTGCTGAGCAATTGGGAGCAACAGCAAAGCGGCGATCTCACCGCCGGCGCCGCGCTCAACTATTTGTTGCACCCGCGAGTGATCCTCGGCCTGTCAGCGCGCCAGGTACGCGACACGTTGCAGTACGGCAGCTCGATCGACTGGAGCCTGGCGGACAGCATCAGCCTCTACGCCAACCTTTACCAGACCGAAGATCACGGCACCGGCGCCGATGTGCAGGGCTTGTACAACTACGGCGCCGGCAGCCTGGTGGTCAGCCACAACCGCAGCTGGCTCGACACCCGCAACACCTACGACACGCTGCCCGATGGCACCCGCGTACGCCAGCGCAACGTGTTCATCGGCGAAACCAGCAATTCGTCGCTGGCGCTCAACCACCGCATCAGTCGCAAGAACTCTCTGAGTGCGCGGCTCTCGCACAGCGAAGGCAACGTCGAAGGCGTGGGCATGGACCTGAGCTGGACACAACGCACCGAACTGTTTGGCAGTGACGCCAACTGGCGCCTGTCGCTGTTCGATCGGCCGGGCAGTTACAGCAGTGGCGATGCACGCAATCGCGGGATCGACCTGAGTATCAACATGGCGCTGGGCGGGCCTGGCCAGCAACTGTCCGCCAGTATCGGCAGTCGTACCGCCCGTGATGGCAGCCGCGACAACAATGGCTCGTTCGGCTATCGCAAAGACCTGCAGGACCATGTCCTGCAAAGCGTGTCGGTGACTGCGCTGACCGACACATACGGGGTCGGCCTGGCGAGTCTGGCCAGCTTTCGTACCGATCAGGTCAATGGCGACGGCTTTCTTCAGCGCTCGTCCTATAACGGCAACTTCACTGGCGGCCTCAACCTCGACAGCACGGTGGTCATGGGAGGCCAGCAACTGGTCATGACCAGCCAGCATCCGGGACGTGGCGCCGGGATGATCGTCGATGTCGAGTCAGACATCGACGACATTGCCTTGCGTGCCGACGATCTCGGCGCAGGCAGCGCGGCGTTGCGGGCGGGGCGCAATTTCATCCCGCTGACCGCCTACAGGAACAGCTCGGTGAGCTTCGACTTCCAGGGCAACCACGCCCCCGCCGCGAACATCGAACCGGCGCGCACCCGCTACCACCTGAACAAGGGGGGCGTGGAGTACCGCAAGGTACGCGTGATGAAAACCGTGACCGTGCTCGGACGTCTGCTCGATCCGCAAGGGCGGCCGCTCAAGGGCCACCACGTGATCAACCACGCCAGCCGTGGGGTGAGCGAGGTCGACGGGTTCTTCTCGATGGAGATGCATGTCGGCTCACCGACCCTGGAAGTGCGCTACGCCGATCAGTTGTTGTGCCAGTTCCGGCTCGATACCGACAAACACCGCAGTGAAAGCAACGTGCTGATGATCGGCGATCTGCGCTGCTCACCCGACACATTGGCCGACGTCTCGTTCACACGACAGGAGGCCAGTTGAATGGTCAGCTTCAAAAAATGCGCGTCGCGCTGGCTGCGCCGTGGGCAGTGGCTATGTCTGTTGGGGTTGTTGGCGGCATCGCCCGTTGAGGCGGCGTCGCTGCAAATCCGAGCGTTGTTCAAACCCGATCCCGCCAACCCGCAGAAAAACGAGTTCATCAATCAGACACCTTCCACCGGGTACTGCGAGTATTACCCGCAAATCTGCCGCGACAGCAATACCTTCAGCCTGCGGCTGATGACTCAGGTGCAGTCCAGTCAGCCCATTCAGGCCAATGCCAGCCAGCGCAACAGTGCGATGTTCAAAGTGCCGGGGGCATGGCGCACCTTGACCGTCAGCCATACCGAAACCGGTGAAACCCGCAATCTGGAAGTGCGTATCTCAGGTGTGGGGTCCAACTATGTGCTGAGTCATTCAGCGGCCAGTCTGACGGGCTCCTCGACCGCAAGTGAGGGTCACAACCGCCTGTGGCACGGCTACGGCTGGGTCAATCCGGCGCCTCCCTGTGGCACCACCGGAGTGGGCTTTCTCGGGGCGTCAACCTACGCTTTTTTCTGGAAGGTTCCCGACGAACGTTCCTGCACCAAAATTGCTCAGTTCAACATCCCCGGAATGACTTACGGCTACCTCGATTTTGCCTACGAATTACGGACACCCGACCCGCTGAAAATGTCGTCCGGCAATTACACCGGTACGTTGAGATACAGCATGGGACCAAGAGGCGATTTCGATTTCGGTGACGTGATGATTCCTGACGACACCGAGCTGACGCTGGATTTCAACCTGGAAGTTCAGCACACCTTGAAAGTCGACATTCCGCCGGGCGGCGAAAAAATTCGCCTGGTGCCTGCCGGTGGCTGGCAAAGCTGGTTGCAGGCCGGACGCAAACCGGTGCGACTGTTTCGCGATCAGCCTTTTCATATTTCGGCCTCATCGCGTTTCAAGATGCACCTGGAATGCGACTCCCGCGGGCTTCTCGAATGTGTGATTCAAAACCCGGCTTCGGCAGACAACTATATCGAAGTACGGGTCAGCGTCACGTTGCCCAATGGGTTGACTGACCTTTCCGGCCAACCGGTCAACCGCCGTCGTCTGCGTGTCGGCCAAGCCAGCGCGCAACAGTTCCAGCCCGGTTTTTATGTGGATAGAGGAGCCGGCGTCCTGCACTTTGAAATCCCGGAATATGTTCTGCCGATCATATTGATACCCGGGGTGGGTGGCACCTACGTCGGCAATATCACGGTGATCTGGGATTCGGACATTTGATGGGCCGTAGATCGATGAGGCGTGCCAGCGCCATGTTCAACTTCACGAGGTTCAAAGGTATGAAAGGTCTATGGGTTTTACTGGGGTTGAGCCTGTGTTGCGCAGGTGTTCAGGCCGGGCCGCAAATCAATGTCGGAACGGTCTACGACTACCTCGACAGCGACAAGAGCACCTATCTCAAGCGGGTATTCAACAGCGGCGACGGCACCGCATTCGTCAAGGTCAACATTCTGGAGATCATTTACGACGCTGATGGCAGTCACCGCGAAGTCCCGGTCAGGCAGCAAGCCGATGGCAGCAGCCGTGATGGACTGATGGCCAGTCCGGCGCGGTTGATTGTTCCGGCCAACGGCATGCAGGCCACCCGTCTGGTGCTGATGGGCAAGCGCGATACCGAGCGCTATTTCCGGGTGCGCTTTGTGCCGGTGGTCCCGGAAAAGGAAGACCAGTTCGCCGTTTCCAGCGAAGAGCGCGAGGCTTACAAGGAAAACCTCTCGGCCGGCGTCAATGTCATGACCGGGTTTGGCACGGTGTTCTTTGTCCGGCCGAAAGACGCTCGGTTCGACACGGTCATCGATGACCGTGCCGGGGTTTATCGGCTGCGTAACAACGGCAATACGGTGGTGGTGATCGATGAGTTTCGCAACTGCTCGCAAAAGAACGAGACCGACTGCGAACCGACCACCAAGCACCACCTCCTGGCTGGCAAGTCGTTCGAATTCGAGAAGAAACCGGGCCGGGAATACCGTTTCAACCTGGTCGAAGGTGCAGCCAGGAAAGCGCTGCGTGTCGCCAGCCAGTAACCCGCGGCGGCAAAAGGGGGATTCGCCCTGCCGCTTTTTTCGATGCAACAGGTAGCAGACATGATCAAGCAATCGACCATTGCTTTGTGCAGCGTGATGGCGCTGGCAAGTGCGCAAGCGTTCGCGGCCAGGGAAGCGCGCACGTTCGAGGTGTCGGTGGATATACCGACTCTGGACTTCTATGTGCTTCCCGCCGAAGCCAACTGGATTCATCTGCAGCAGACGCTGCCGTGGAATATCCATACCTCGACCTTGCAGGGGCTGCGCAAGAATTTCGATGTCAAACACAGCACCAGCGCGATCGAAGCGCGGCTGGATGCCGAGCCTTATCTGTTCAACGGGCGGGACGCTATCTTTTTGCAGGTCAGTTTCAATGGGCAACCGTTGAGCCATGACCCGACCCCCCGGGAAGTGGTTTCGGCGGCTCAGGCCAGTAAAGGCGGGCGCTTTGCACTGGAGATCCAGCCGAAGGTACCCGCCGATGGCTATAAACCCGGGACGTACCATGGCACCGTACAACTGATCTTCAGTGCCACGCCTCCCTCGGGTGTCTAAGACCGCCATTGCGCTTTTTCCGGTGGCAGACTGGCTGACAGCCGTTCTGCCACCGGGGACTGCGCTGGCCCGGTGGGCCGGCAGCGCACGCCTGCGATTGGGCCAGCGCGGTGTACGTACCGTTACAGACCGGCGCGTCTCATGGCATCACGAGTCAAACGTCTGGCCAGAGCCTTTTCCTCGTCCACCAAATCGATCAGCACGCGGTTATAGGCCGCTTCGCTGATCGGTGTATCAGCGAACAGGACGGTGTCGGGGATCGGCAGACCGGCAGCGAGTTCGCGCAGTCGGTTGCGCCGCTCGGTGCGCTGTTGATCCGTGGTCGAATCCAGCCATTGCTGCTGCACTTCGCGCACGGTTTCCAGTTGTTCGAACAGCTTCAGGTAGCGATGCTTGTTCGATGCCAGGCGCGCGGGAAACTGCTCTTGCAGGTAGTTCTGCCAGAAGTCCTGTTCGAGCATCTTGTCCACCAGACCATCGCCTTCACCCAGTGCCAGCACCGTGTCATACGCTGTATCAATCATCGCGTCAGTCACGCCCGACACCGGTCGGAACAACATGGACTCGGTCTGCCAGGGCAGGCCCAGGCGTCTGGCCAGGCCGGTCTGGTAGGCCAGGTAGACTTCGACATCGTCCGGGGTGCCACCGCGGCTCTCGACATCTGCCCGGGCAATGTCGTTCACCTGTTCCAGGCGCGCCGCGCCCTGGGCCAGGGTGACCAGTCTGTTTTCCAGTTCCCGGGGGCCGATCGCGTAGGCGTAGGCCTCGGAAGCCAGCACGTTGATGCCCATGTGGTTGAACAACTGAGCGCCGGCGTCCGCGCAGTCCACCGGAGCGACCACCATGGTGAAGAGTTTTTCCCGCAAGCGACTGTCGTGGTGCACGGCGTCGAGCATGCGCCACACTCGCTGCATCAGTTGCTGGCGCAGTTCACCGCCGGCGCGATAGTCGGCGAATTCGCGTACGCCGAGCAGCGTCGCCATGAACGGTTGCGCAGCCGGTTCTTCCACCAGCTCCGACCAAGGCGTTTCGCGGTTGATGCCCCAACCGGGCACGTCGCTCCAATAATCGGCGCCAAACGCGGAAATGATCGAGAAATTGCGTACCGGGTCGGCCGGCAGAAGCGTTTCCTCGGGCAGACCCACCGCGCGTCGATGGGCCTGGTAGATTACCTGATTGACCTCCGAGAGCCTGATCACGTCCAGGCGCGTACGGGCTACCAGCCACTGTGCCTCGGAGCCGCTGACCACCTCCGGAATTGTCGCCAGCGGATTGCCGCGCAGGTCGAGTAACAGGCCACGCGGACGAGGCCTGGCCAGAATGCCTTCAGGCCAGGCGGTCAGCCCGGTGTTCTTCAGGCCCACCACCTTGAGCCTGGGCATGCGTGACAGGTTAGGCGACAGCCCCAGCGGGTTGTCATCGAGTTTGAGCACCTCCAGATACGTCAGGGTACGTAAACGCTCGACGGCAGCGGCATCCAGCACAATCTTGTTATCGCTCAGGCGCAAACGTTCGAGCCGGCGCAAGGACGTGCCGATGCGCTCTGGCAAACGGGTCAGATCACAGCCTTTGGCGCTCAGTTCGATCAGGTGCGGGAAGTCCTTGAGCAAACCGCTGGAATCAGTGGCAAATCGGGTGTTATCGAGTTTGAGTACGGTGACCTTGTCGAGAAATTTTTTCATCGCCGGACGTTTGGCCCACCAGGTTTCCAGATCCAGCGCAAGCATCTCGCGCGACAGGTCCAGCGCGTAGGAGGATGGATCGGTGCGTTGCCCCAAGTTTTCGGTCTTGCGTTCCAGACAATCGAGCAGACGGTTGTGGATATGTAATCCGCCGCCATCGCGAAACTGATGACTGCCCGGTCCCCAAGTGTCCGGTTGCTGATAGCGCCAGCGATTGATCGTTTCACGCAGTTCTTCCAGATCGTTCTCCATTGCCTCGATGGCTTTGAGCGGTTCGCCCTGTTCGGTCAAGGCCTGGGCAAAGGCATCGACCTCGCGCGCCGTGAAGTGCGGATACAGATCCTCGATACGTTCATGCAGGCTCTCGCCGTCTCGGCTCAAACCACCTCCGCGCACCAACAGTTGAGTGTCGAATTGAACAACGGGGCGGATCGGCGGTTCGGCCAGCACGGTGCGCCGTTCGCTCGGCGCGGTGGTTTTGGCAATGATCCATTGTTTGAGCTGCGCGGCGTCGCGGGTGCTGTAACCCAGCACGCTGCGGCCCTGATGTTCGCCCGCATGGAGAATCGCTTCATACAGACCGCAAGCCCGATGCAGCAGTTGATTCGAGCCATCGCGCACCTGATAAAGGTTCTCGCCGGTGCGCACCAGCACCCGGTTCCGCTCGGCCGACTCGACGCCGGCACTGCTGCGCAGGGGGCCGTCGAATGTTCCGTCACGGATGTCGATCCGCAGCGCGCCAAAGGCATCGCTGTGATGACGCAACGCGCCCAAGGCCAGGCGTTCGCTCTCGACCGTGATCAGCGCTTTGCGCTGCAGCCCTTGCGCCGCTCGAGCCGACTGCACCTCAAACTCCAGCTCGCGGGCCAGGGTTTTCAGACGCAGCGGCACCTGCCGTCGCAGGGTGATCCGCTGCATCTCCAGTGGACGGGCCAGGCCAATCACGCGTTCGGCCAGCACCGGCGTCAGTTGCGGGCAGTCGCGCAGTACCCGGGCGGCCGGGGCAGAAAGAGCTTGCGCCACGTCCTTTGGTGCCGGGTGGCTTGCCAGGCGCAGGAGGGTATCGGCGAGCAGAGGCGGGGGCGGGGTGTTTTCCACATGCATGCGCCGCAGGATGTTCTCGTCGGTGCCGGTCAACTGGCGAATCTGTTCCAGTTGCGCATCGCTGAATCCATCGGTGGCATGGCCGATTCGGCGCATCAATTGCGGGCCTTGCCACTGACGCGGGTTTTCCGACTCACCGACCCATGCGCCATGGCTGTTGTGCCTGAGTGTCGGCGCGTAGGCGTCGGGGCGGCGTGGATGACGAATCCGGTGTTCACCGCTCAGCGGATCCCGGGTCACTTCGAACACCTGCTGATCCAGTTTCACCACGTGCTTGTTGCCCAGTACGTGCAAGCCTTGCGCATCAGGACGGATGGAGGCGGGCAGTATCTGGTCGGTGACGCGATACGGAGTGAGGTCAGGGTTCCAGAGGCGTGTCTGGCCGTCGCCCAGTTTTACCGGTTTCAGGTTTTCAAAAAACGGCGAGAGCTTGACCAGCGCCGCGTTGCCCAATTCGGCACCTGCAGCGAAAATCCCCAGTTGCACGATACTTTCCAGCACACCGATGGCTTGAGCGCCGGCTTGGGCCAAGTGACCTTCGGCCAGATCGACGACTCCCTCAACAATCTGATCGGTGACCTGGTACGCGGTATAGGCCAGCATCAATACGCCCAGCTCGGGAGCGAAGGGCACGGCCACCAGCATCGCCAGATTGAGCATGTCCGTGAGGATTTTTTCCAGGTTGTCCCACCATGCCCAGCGGGCCATACGATCGGCGTATTCGGTGGCTATCGCAATCTCCCGGGCATCGTTGAGCATCTTGTTGAGTTTCTGCTGGTAGAGGTACTGCCACAGGTCACCGGTAAAGCGTGTTTCGCGATCCTGTTGAACCGGCGTCACGCGAAATTGCAGGTTGGGATGATCCACAGGCGTATCGCGCCAGTTGGGCAAATTCGACCCGGAGGGCGTCGGCTGCCATGTCACATGACTGAGGCGCTCGTTCAATCGGGCGAAGAAATAGCCTCGCTGACGCTGCGGGACAAACTGACTGAAAAACCGCTGGTAGGACGAGGACGCTGAGGTGTCCCGCAACTGGCGGGTCAGCTCGGCCATGAACGCCAGTGAATCGGGATATTGCTTGAGCGGGTGTTCCGGGTCGTTGGGCACATAGGCCAGAACCGGCACGGGCCGCGTGGCGGCAAGCGGGTCGGCGCAGATCAGGACAATGCCTGTCAGTGCTGTGTCCATCATCGTCAGCGTGTGATAGCGCACAGCCTTGCCGTGCCACAGTACCTGGGCACGGTCTTCGAGCATGCCTTGCACCACTTCAAATGCCAGACGGTCGATGTCGCCTTTAAGCAGGGCCATGCGCGCGGCGACCCGCAATGTCTGTTTCTGGCTGCGTGTCACCTTGATCTGCAGGTATTGACGGGCCACCGGGTTTTTCGAAAGCACGAACTCGTGCAAGTGGGTCTGGTAGCGCGCGCCGATATCCAGCTCGCGACACAATGCCTTGAACTGCTCGACGCTGATCCTGTGCGTGAGCGCCTTGACCGAAAACTGCCCGAGCGCATCGGGACGGGTGATAAAGCAGGAGTCGGCAGCGAACGTTTCGTCGCTGGAAAAGTTGTGCAATGCCGCGTCCAGCAGCGACACCGTGCGACTTTGCGTGCCGTTGGCAAAGTCATGCGCCCACCAGGAGGTCTTGGCCGGCATGTACAGCCGTACCCAGGTGTCTTCGACGTCGTCCTCGACACCGAAGCGCGTCTTCAGGGCCTGTTGCAGCAAAGGTCTGGCAAAGGTGCGCGGATCCTGCAGATTGCTCAGCGCGCGATCGATGCTGTTCTGCGCGATCCATGCCTGGCGTATTTCATCCTTGAGCTGTTGATGCTCGCTGGCCGCAGCGCTGCGATGCCATGCAGGCATGGTCAGGGTGACGTTTTTCAATGATTCGATCCGTGCTGCCGAAGCCTTGTACAGCCAGTCGGGAAGGGCGTCTTTAACCAGATCGTAATGGACACTTTTATGACCTTGGGCAGAAGGCGTCTGCTGCGATCGATACAGTGTCAGGGAAGGGTTGGGCATGGCCTGATCGTCCGTTGATCAAAATGGAGCGATCAGACTAAGAAATGACCCGGCGCGAAAAAAGCGCAAAAACAGGTTGAAAGCACGGCAGGTTTACGCCGCGACACAGCGGAAATTCAATGGCAAAAAATACTCCGATACCGCCCCGCAGCGAACCTAACGTGCTGCGGTCAGCGGGTCGGGCTGGCACAGGGTATGCGTACCCGGCTGCAGGTACGGTGAAAGGATCGGCGCCATGCCCTTGAGCACCTGCACCGGCAGCGCCGAGGTGAACTTGAAGTTCTCCGCCGAACGCCCGGGGACGAACGCGGTGAGTGTGCCGAAGTGGTTGTTGCCGATGTAGAACACGAAGGTCGCGGTGCGGTTGATCGACTTGGAACTGAGGATCCGCCCGCCGGAGCCGATGGCTTCGATGCGGTTGTCGCCGGTGCCGGTCTTGCCACCCATCACCAACGGAGTGCCGTCGGCGGTCTTGAAACTGCCGGACACCCGTTTCGCCGTGCCCGAGTCCACCACTTGCGAAAGGGCTTCGCGCATCGCCGTTGCGACCTCCGACGGCATCACCCGTTTACCGACATGCGGGTCGTTGGTCAGGCGCGTTTCATAAGGCGTGCCGGCGGCAAAATGCAGGCTGTCGATGCGCAGGGTCGGCATGCGCACGCCGTCGTTGAGGATAGTGCCGATCAGCTCGGCGAGTGCTGCCGGGCGATCACCGGAGCTGCCAATGGCGGTGGCCAGCGACGGCACCAGGTGGTCGAACGGATAGCCGACTTTCTGCCAGCGCTGGTGAATCTCGAGGAACGCCTCGATTTCGAGCATGGTACGGATGCGGCTGTCACGGGCGCCCTTGTGCTTGCTCTTGAACAGCCAGCTGTAGACCTCCTGACGCTCGAACTGGCTGGCCTTGACGACCTGACTGAAGGTGGCATCCGGGTTGTGCAGCAGGTAGCCCATCAACCACAGGTCCAGCGGGTGCACCTTGGCGATGAAGCCCTGATCCGGCAGATCGTAGGTGCCGGGGCCGTAGGCGTCGTACAGCCGGATCAGACGATCGTCGGTGAGTTTTTCGGTGAGCTTGGCGCCTTTGAGGTGCGCGCGCACGAAGCTGTTGAAGTCTTCCTGACTGGCATTGGGCAGCAAGTAACGATGCACGGCGGCCATGCGGATCGGCGTCGGGCGCATGCTGTCGAGGAAGGTGTCGAGGCGCGCCTGGGTGTCCTTGTTCTTGTACTTCTTCCAGAATTTGAGCAGGAACGAGGTGCCTTCGCGGTCAGCGAAACTGGCCAGGTATTCCTGCCGTCGCGGGTCGCGGTCGTCCTTGAGCAATTCGGCGCTGCTGTTGGGGCCGGAGTAAGTGACGTAGCGCACCACATCGCGCATCAGGCGAATGAACGGCAGGTTGATCGATTCGCGCAGGGCGTCGCGCAAGGTCGGCATGCGGCCGTTGTCTTCCTTGCGAAAGTTATGGAACACATGCAGGCCGCCACCGGTGAAAAACGCCTCGCCGGGGCTGGCGGAATATTTGCGGTCGAGCGCGGCACCGAGCATTTTCGACAGGTCGTGATCCTTGTTCTGGATCAGATAATCGATTACCCATTGGCTCAAGCGATCCTGATCCGGCACTTCGACTTTCTTCAGTTCCGGCACGCTCATGGCGCCGTACTTGTCGTGCAGTTCGGAGATGATTTGCAGGTAGGTCGTCAGCACGCGCATTTTCGCCGTCGAGCCGAGCTCCAGCTTGCTGCCCTCGTTAATGTCGAACGGCTGATCGGTGCTGTCAGTCTGCACGCGTACCCGCGAGCCGTCCGGGGTCAGTTCGAACAGGGTGAAGCTGTAGCGCACCTGGGTGGTGCTGGTGGGGGTGAGCAGGCGTTCGCCAATCAGACCGATCTGCCCGGCGAACGCGGGATCGGCGAGCTTTTTCAGGTAGTCGGTGGCCTGGGTTTGCAGATCGCCCTGCAAGGTGCTGGTGGCTGACAGGTCGAGCCGATCGAGGTCGTACAGCGGGCGATTGAGCATTGTCGCCAGACGGCTGCGGGCAACGCTGATGCCCTTGTTGGTTTCGATCGGCTGGAGGGTCGGCTGGGTCTGCCAGTCGCGGTAAGTGACCTTGCTCGCCAGCGCGGCATCGGCCAGTGCGCTGTCGATCACGCCGTTCTGCTTGAGCAGGCGCAAGTGGCTGTCGGTGAGGTCGGCGAGTTCTTCACGGCCCTTGGTCAGGTAGTGCGAAGGACGGCGCTGGGCGATCATCAGCGAGAGCATTTCGCGCAGGGCCAGGCCTTTGTCGGCCATGGTTTTCGGGTCGGTGGCCGGGCTGTTCAGCTGTGCATTGGCCTGGTTGAAATCGCTGCCGTACCAGACCCGCAAACCTTCGGCCATGCCATGGACCTCACCATGCCCCGGCACGGCGGAGAGGGGCACGCTGTTGAGGTAGTCGCGGATGATGTTCTGCCGCGCGCCGAGGGTTTGCGGCCCGGGCTGATAGGCGCGCACGCTGGCGGAAATCATCTGGCGGATCTTCTCCGCACCGGACACCGTCAGGCCATCGGGCGAGTGCCGGTACTTCTCCAGTTGCGTCGCCAAAGTGCTGCCGCCCGCCGATTGCCCCGGCAGGTGCAGCAACTTCGCCACCTGTGACCAGGCGGCCATGCCGAAGCGCGGCCAGTCCACCGCCGGGTTGGCCAGCGGTTGTTTGGGATCGAGCAGAAAGCGGTTTTCGATGAACAGCAAACTGCTGACCACCACCGGCGGAATGGCCGCAAAACTCGAATACAGCTGCTGCGGATACTTGTATTGATACAACGGCGCAGCGCGGCAATCGGTGATCGACAGCCCAGCCTGGATCTTTTCCGAATAGGGCACGAACAGGCCTTTGTCGGTGTAGCTCAGCAGCGCCGGAGAAAACCGCGTCTGCTCGGTGATCACGTAGTCGCGCTTGAGCAGGCGCGGCAAGAATTCATCGAGGGAGCTGTAGCCCAGACGCAGATCGAACGGCCCGTTGCCCGGATAGCGGATCGCTTCGCTGGGGCCGGGTTCCAGCTGATATTTGAGCGACGCCGCGTACTGGCTCAGCTCCCGGGATTGGAAACGCGAGGTGCGCATCTCCTTGCTCGCGGCCAGACCCACGACGATGGCAATAATCAGCAGCAATAACCAGAACGCCTTCCAGCCATGCCGGTTGCGGCGTTTTTTAGGGGGGACAGGCGCTTCATCCACACGTTCAGTCGGAACCACGGCTTTACTCGAATCGGTTTGCCACAAAGCGCCCATAGTCGATTGATCCATTCACGCAGATTGATCGGACTTGACTGAAGCTTAGACGGTGGTTGGTGATGGGGAAAAAAATGTGCGGGGTTTGAGTGGGTTGGTTTCTGAATAAAAATGCAGCTGTGGCGAGGGAGCTTGCTCCCGCTGGACTGCGCAACGGCCCCAATCCCTGTAGTCGCGATCTTTCTGAAACACCGCGTGCGCAGGGCTTACGACGGCTTCGCCGCCGAGCGGGAGCAAACTCCCTCGCCACAGGGGAAGTGGGAGCTTTAGAGCCAGCAGGCGTCCCAAAGCGGGTAGTCGCCAATTTTTTCGACCAGACCAGCCCGCAGCGGATTGGCGATGATGTACCGCGCGTATGGTTTCAAGTTTTCGCCGTCACGGATGGCATGGTCGTGATAGCCGGTTTGCCAAAACGCGCCTTTTCGGTTCAGGGCGCGATTGATCGTCAATGTGCTGCGGGATTTCACCGCTTGCATCAGACGTTCAATATGTATTTCTTCCAGCTGGACCAACCAATGTAAGTGGTCAGGCATCACCACCCAGGCTATCGAATCGACCCATCGTTGATCATGAGCTCGCCTGAGTTCCGCAATCAACAAACGCCCCACCTGCCAATCGCTGAATATTCTGCGCCGCTGATGCACCACAGTAATTATGAGATAAGCACGTCCTAACTCCGAACAACGCCCTCGGCGGAGCCGATGTGAATTTGGGGGGTTACGCATTCCGTTGCGTCCTTTGCGAGTTCAATCCTTATTCACGCTAGTCGCAGCATTCAAGAATTGGGTCTGCGATGACTGTACGAAATTTCCGAAAATTTGCAGATGTCGCCTTCTCTGTGACGAGGGAGCTTGCTCCCGCTGGACTGCGCAGCAGTCCCAATCCCTGTAGTCGCAATTTGTCTGAAGCATCGCGTGCGCGTTAATACGACGGCTTCGCCGCCGAGCGGGAGCAAGCTCCCTCGCCACAGGGGAATAGACAGCCAAGCACATCGAAACAGCTGTGCTAGAGCCATCACCTACGCAATACCACCAACGCAGGGGCATGACGATGCACCAATGCTGTGCAATACTCGCTGGCCTTTTTAGTGGGGAAAAATCCTACGGAGTCCAGGTAATGCCTCTCCGTAAACCGGCGGAATGCCGAGATTTCCCGCTAAATGTTAGGGCTTATAGAGTGAAAAGCCCTGTCACAAGCTTTTTATACTGCACGCCCCCGCTGATCTTGCAGGTCGGGACCTGCGAGACGCGTTTGCCCACGAGGCCGGCGCGGTTTCGGGAAGTTCAGGCCTATCGGTCGACGCTTCGCCGCTCGGCGGTCATATCCAATAACAAGACGAGGTTGTATCCCTATGCCAGTCGGCAATCACCTGCCCCATGGCGAGACCGCTCACGGCGGCCCGCTCAAACGCGAACTCGGTGAACGGCATATCCGCCTGATGGCGCTCGGCGCCTGTATCGGTGTCGGCCTGTTCCTGGGTTCGGCCAAGGCCATTGAAATGGCCGGTCCGGCGATCATGCTCTCCTACATTCTCGGCGGCCTGGCGATCCTGGTGATCATGCGCGCCCTCGGCGAGATGGCCGTGCACAACCCGGTGGCCGGTTCGTTCAGCCGCTATGCCCAGGATTACCTCGGCCCGCTCGCGGGTTTTCTCACCGGCTGGAACTATTGGTTCCTGTGGCTGGTGACCTGCGTCGCGGAAATCACGGCGGTCGCCGTGTACATGGGCATCTGGTTCCCCGATGTGCCGCGCTGGATCTGGGCCCTGGCGGCGCTGGTCAGCATGGGTTCGATCAACCTGATCGCGGTAAAGGCCTTCGGTGAATTCGAGTTCTGGTTCGCCCTGATCAAGATCGTCACCATCATCGCCATGGTCATCGGCGGCGTCGGCATCATTGCCTTCGGGTTCGGCAACGACGGCGTGGCGCTGGGGATTTCCAACCTGTGGGTTCACGGCGGCTTCATGCCCAACGGTGTGACCGGGGTGCTGATGTCCCTGCAAATGGTCATGTTCGCCTACCTCGGTGTCGAGATGATCGGCCTGACCGCCGGTGAAGCGAAGAACCCGCAGAAGACCATTCCCGATGCGATCGGCTCGGTGTTCTGGCGCATTCTGCTGTTCTACGTGGGCGCACTGTTCGTGATCCTGTCGATCTACCCGTGGAACGAAATCGGCACTCAAGGCAGCCCGTTCGTGATGACCTTCGAACGTCTGGGCATCAAGACCGCCGCCGGGATCATCAACTTCGTGGTGATCACGGCGGCACTGTCGTCGTGCAACGGCGGTATCTTCAGCACCGGGCGCATGCTCTACAGCCTGGCGCAGAACGGCCAGGCCCCGGCCGGATTCGCCAAGACCTCCAACGGCGTGCCACGCCGGGCGTTGCTGCTGTCGATTTTCGCCTTGTTGATCGGTGTGCTGCTCAACTACCTGGTGCCGGAGAAAGTCTTCGTCTGGGTGACGTCGATCGCCACCTTCGGCGCGATCTGGACCTGGGTCATGATCCTGCTGGCGCAACTGAAATTCCGCAAAGGTTTGAGCGCCAGCGAACGTGCCGGATTGAAATACAAGATGTGGCTGTACCCGGTCAGCTCTTATTTCGCGCTGGCGTTTCTGGTGCTGGTGGTCGGCCTGATGGCGTACTTCCCGGACACCCGCGTGGCACTGTACGTGGGGCCGGCGTTCCTGGTGCTGCTGACGGTGTTGTTCTACGTGTTCAAGTTGCAACCGAGCGGTGAAACGCAGGGCGCGGTGCGTTCGGCGACTTGATGTAGGCGATAGCAAAAGCAAAAGATCGCAGCCTGCGGCAGCTCCTACAGGGTTGATACATTTCCCGTGCAGGAGCTGCCGCAGGCTGCGATCTTTTGCCGTGTTACCGCCGGTCTGAAAGAGCGATACAAAGCGGCCGATCAGGCTCAAACCTGTATCTCTTTGCATTCCCGCGCGGCAGTAACCGAGGCGCAGACATGAGGGCGAGCGCATTTATCGAGCGAGAACTCAGTCAGCGGCAAGTCGTGCTGTTCTTCCTGCTTGCCACCGCGTTGTACGCCCTGCCGCTGATCCTCGCCGACTTCCCCTACATTGACGACAACTGGCGCACGCTGGCCGCCGCGAATGCCTGGGCCGGGCAGGGCCGATTGTTTGCCGACTGGTTTTATCAGGCACTGACGTTCACCGGGGCGGCACCGAACATCTATCCGTTACCCCTGTTGCTCGCGGTCGTGGCGATGAGTCTGGCGCTGGCTCGGCTGACCGTTCACTACTTTGTCGAACCGACGCTGGCCTGTTGCCTGGTCGCGTTGCCGCTCTGGTACAACCCGTTTCTGCTGCAGAACCTGTCCTATCAATACGACGGCCCGATCATGGTCTTGAGCATGGTCGCGGTGATCTACGCCATCACGTTCGAAGCTTCATCGCGGGTACCGCGCTGGCTGGTACCGGCGGCGTTGCTGGCACTGGCGATCGGGCTGTATCAGATCAGCCTCAATGTGTTTTTCGGTCTGTGTGGTGTCGAGTTGATCAGGGCTGTTCAGCGGCAAACGCAGTGGCCGCAAATCCTGCGGATGCTGGGCTGGAAGCTCGCACAAGCGGGCCTCGGCATCCTGATCTATAGCGTCACGGCTTATCCGTTCATGGAGACGTTACGAAGAACGGATCTGTTGAACCTGGACACCCACCCGCTGTTGCAGATCGGCATCAATTTCTCTCGGGTGCTGCAGAACGTTGCACTGTTGTTTCACGGCGGCTACGTCTGGGTTTTCGCTGCATTGGTGGTATGTGCATTCGCGGGCTGCCTGCGTCTGGTTCAGTGCCACCAACGCCGTTGGCCAAGCCTGCTGCTGTGTTTGCTCACGCTGCCCGTTCTGGTCTGGCTGGTGCCCGGAATCACTCTGCTGTTTCGGGATTTCAATGAAGGTGCGCGGACCCTGATGGGGTTCGGCGTGTTACTGCTGGGGCTGTTCTATCTGGCGCACGTTGCGCTGGCGTCCGGGCACCGCCGCTTGCCCTTGCTGCTGATCATCCCGCTGCTGGCGACACTCTCGCTGTCCTTCGCCTATGGCCGGGTGCTGAGCCTGCAGAAAACCTTTGCCAACAGCGCGCTGTACAGCCTGAGCCACGACATCGCCGCCCATCGCGAGCTGCGTGAAGCGAAGCGGATTTACCTCTCAGTCAGCTACTCCGATCGCTGGCTGGTCAGTGCGACCGGTTCATTCAAACGGCTACCGGTGCTGCACTATCTACTCAACGTCGACTACTTCATGCTCGCGGAAAATCTGCCGTCAGCAGGCATCACCAACGTGGTCGCCGAACGCGAGCGGCGCAACGCCACCCGCGTCGGTTATCAGGGTTTTCCAGCGCTGGTGGACAGCCTGTATTACCGGATTTACCTGATTGGCGATTACGGTTTCATCGTCATGAAGGAACCGCCTCACGGCAGGTTGCTGCAGTGGTAACCCTGACCGTCCGTCGCAATCCATCCCGCACCTGTAATTTCTGACAGTAGACCACTCAAGCGCCTTGCCCTAGCTTCGAAAGTCAGCCGTACCAAGCCATGGCAAGGAACCGTAATGAAAGGATTTCCTGCGCTGACAGTGATTGGCATCGCTGATGCACTTATCCACTGGCAGATTTTTTTCGTCCTGTGCAGCGCCATCGGGTTGACCCAGGCAGCCAGTAACTTCGGCGCATTCTGCGTGGCGGCGGCGTTCTCGTTTTACGTGAACCTGCTTTACACCTTCGACAGCAAGACATGGGTGCTCGGCTACGTGCTGTTTATCGCACTGATGGGGGGCACAAGCTTCGGTATCGGCGCGATTGCCGATACGCGCGACTGGGGCGGGCTGCTGACGGTGACAGTGTTTACCGCGCTGGACCTGATGTTGGGGTACTGCTTTTTCCGGTTCGTGCTGTTTCGAGGACAACGGACATGAAACTCTGGGTAGCCGCACCTTTTTTCAAAGACGCGAATGTTTCAGTGCGGGCCGATCAGCTGGCTCTGGCGACAGTTCTGATTATCGCGCTGTGTGTGCGGTTCTACTCCATTACTGTCCCCGTGATCTGGTATGACGAGGCCTACAGTGTGCTGCTGGCTCGAGAAACGCCGGCGCGCATCTGGGCGTTGACCGCACTGGATGTGCATCCGCCGCTGTATTACGTGCTGCTGCATTACTGGGGCATGGCCTGGGGCGATTCTGCCGGGGCGGCACGGGGCTTGAGCGTGTTGGCGGACGTTGGCAGCGTGTTGCTCGGCATCCAGTTGATGCGTCTGGTGGCCACGCGGCGGGCGACCTGGATGGCGGCACTGTTGCTGGCGCTGCTGCCCGTTTCGGTGCGCTACAGCCAGGAAGTGCGGATGTACACCCTGCTCGGATTCTGGCTGATGGCCGCGACCGTGGCGCTGGTCTGCTGGGCGCGGACACCCGGGCAAAAACGCTGGCCGTGCCTGTACGTGTTGCTGATGAGCGCGGCGTTTTACACGCATTATTTCGCCGCGGGCTGCGTACTGGTGCACTGGCTGTTCTGGTGGCGGGCGCGAGCGGATCACGCCGCGAGCCTTTCACCCCGCGCGTGGTGCCTGGCCAACGCGGCGATTGTGCTGTTGTTTGTGCCGTGGCTGCCGAATCTGCTTGAACAGTTGTCCGCCGGTGTCGCGGCGTGGATCGAGCCTGTGACCGTGCAGGCTGCACTGGGGCTGCCCTGGCAATTCATGTTGATGGAGCCGCGCGTGGCACCCGCGTCGTGGTGGCGGCTGGCGCCTTTGCTGCTGATCGTGCTCTGCGCAACGCTGATCGTGGCGCAAGGCATCGGCGAACGGCGTTACCGGCCGTTGCTGCTCGGCTACTTTTTTATTCCGACGATCTCGCTGTTTGTCCTGGCGCTGTTCATGCCGCTGTTTCTTGCGCGCTATCTGGTGTTCGCGGCCCCCGGCATCCCCCTGCTTATCGCCGTGGCACTGGACTCGTTGGCACGCCGATACCCGCGCCCGGCCATGGCGCTGTTCGTGCTGGTGGTCGTCGGACAATGCTACGGTCTGGCGATGGTCTATCGCCAGGCCGATGGCATGGATGGCACCGAGATGCGCCGGGACTACCGGTTGGATGGGCTGGCCAGCCAGATCGAACGCGAGGCCCAGCCCGGCGATGACATCATCCTCGACTCGCTGATTTCGTACTTGCCGTTTCTCTACTACAACACCAGCGCCATTGAGCCGCGGTTTCATGTGCGCACGGCGTTCCCGGCGTTCCTCGCCTCCTCGGTACGCGGTGGCTACGCGCTGATCCCGCTCGCCAGGCGCTGGATCTATTTCCATGACCCGGCGCTGGTGCAATGCCGCCGGCACCGAGTCTGGTGGATACCGCTGGAATCGCCCGATCACTTCCGCACCCTGTTCAGCGGCGATTGGCAAACGCGGCAGACGCTGTGGAGCGGCTCGGCGGCGGCCTACCTGTTCAGCGTCAACACCGCGTCATTCGCGACCGGTGGCCTTAAGCCGCGGCCACCTCCTGCGGCTCGAAACTGTCAGCCCGGGCCATCTGCCACATCCGCGAGTAGAACTCGCCATTGACCTCGCCCGTGAGCAACTCACCTGGCTTGAGAAACACATGCAGCTGCGAGAACAGCTTGATCTCGGTCGCCGACATGCGCCGCACCAGGTGCTTGGCCGACAGTTGTGATGGATGCTCAAGACCGGCCGCCGCCAACATTTCTGCCAGTGCCTTGAGCGTGTTGCGGTGGAAGTTGTAGACGCGCTGGGCCTTGTCCGGGACCACGAGGGCGCGTTGACGCAGGGCGTCCTGGGTGGCGACGCCGGTCGGGCATTTGTTGGTGTGGCAGCTTTGCGACTGGATGCAGCCGATGGCGAACATGAAGCCGCGCGCGGAGTTGGCCCAGTCGGCGCCGATGGCCAGCACGCTGGCGATGTCGAACGCGCTGACGATCTTGCCGCTGGCGCCGAGCTTGATCTTGTCGCGCAGGTTCAGGCCGACCAGCGTGTTATGCACAAACAGCAGGCCTTCGCGCATCGGCACGCCGATGTGGTCGGTGAACTCCACCGGCGCGGCGCCGGTGCCGCCTTCCTTGCCGTCGACCACGATGAAGTCTGGCAGGATGCCGGTTTCCAGCATGGCTTTGGCGATGCCCATGAACTCCCACGGATGCCCGAGGCAGAACTTGAAACCCACCGGTTTGCCGCCGGACAGCTCACGCAGTTGCTGGATGAACTGCATCATTTCGATCGGCGTGGAAAACGCGCTGTGGCGAGATGGCGAGATGCAGTCTTCGCCCATCTGGATGCCGCGGGTGTCGGCGATTTCCTGAGTGACCTTGTGCTTGGGCAGGATCCCGCCGTGGCCGGGTTTGGCGCCCTGGCTCATCTTGATTTCGATCATCCGCACCTGCGGATTCTGCGCCTGGGCGGCGAAGCGTTCCGGGTCGAAACGGCCATCGCTGGTACGGCAGCCGAAATAACCGCTGCCCAGTTCCCAGGTCAGGTCGCCGCCGTGTTCGCGGTGATACGGGCTGATGCTGCCTTCGCCGGTGTCGTGGGCGAAGTTGCCGAGTTTGGCGCCCTGGTTCAACGCGCGGATGGCGTTGGCGCTGAGCGAGCCGAAGCTCATGGCCGAAATGTTGAACACCGACGCCGAATACGGCTGCGTGCATTGCGGGCCGCCGACGGTGACGCGGAAACTGCTCGGGTCGCTCAACGGCGCCGGGCGCATCGAGTGGCCGATGAATTCGAAGCCCGATTGATAGACGTCGATCAGCGTGCCGAAGGGTTTGTCGGCGGTTTCGTTCTTCGCCCGCGAATAGACCAGCGAGCGCTGGGCGCGGGAGAAGGGCAGGGCGTCGCTGTCGGATTCAAGCAGGTACTGACGGATCTCCGGGCGGATGCCTTCGACCAGATAGCGAATGTTGCCCAGGATCGGGTAGTTGCGGCGCACCGCGTGCGGGCTCTGCAGCAGGTCGAACAGACCGAGCAGGCTCAGCACGCCGGTGACGGCGGTGATCGGCCACAGCCAGTCGTGTTCGAGAAAGGGCAGGCTGGCGAGGGTGAAGATCACGCAGACGGCAAAGAAGGCGTAGCGGCTCAGGAGTGACAGGCTCATACGGTTTCCCTGGTTCGGACTCAATGGTTTGCAAACCTGTGGCAGCAGGCGGGCCTGTTGATGAGATTTATTGTGGTGAGGGGATTTATCCCCGATGGGTGGCGAAGCCGCCCCAAAACCATTCACTGCGGTGTAACTGAAAGACCGCATGCATAGACTTCGGGCTGCTGCGCAGCCCATCGGGGATGAATCCCCTCACCACAGCAAATCAACTCCCACAGGAAAGCATTTCCACGCGTTATCAGGCGTTCTGCGCCTGGAGAAAAATCGAAAACAGCTCCGACTGGGATTTGATCCCCAGCTTGCTGTACATGTGTTTCTTATGGACTTTCACGGTTTCTACGGAGATTTCCAGCTTACGGGCGATTTCTTTACTGGAGCAACCGCTGAGCATCAAACGCCCGACATCCAGTTCTCGGGCAGTCAGTTGCGCGCCCTTGAGTTGCTGCACCGATGCTTCCAGTTGCACCCGCCAGTCGGCCGGTGCAGGCGCGACAGCGAGGGCCACGGTTTCGTTGATTTCGTACGGCAGGCGCTGGCGCAACAGACCCAGCACCCACGGCTGGATCAAAGACAGCAAAGCAATCTGTTCGCCAGTGAAACGTTGTTCACTGCCCAGCGACAGGCACAGCGTGCGTTCGCCTTCGAGTTGGCAATTGAACTGGATTTCGTCGGCGACCACATTCAGACGAAAGTATCGCTGGTAATACTCGGTCAGCTCGAAATGCTCCGGTGCCACCTCCGACAGGCGATACAGCCCGGTGCGCGACTGCTCGCGGCAGGCGATGTAGAACGGATCGAGCAGATACAACCCGCGCAGATAATCCTGAAACAACGGGTCGGGACTGCCGTCCTCGGCGGGGCATTCGGCGAACACTTGCGGGTGCTGATCGGCGCTGAACAGCAACACCACCCAGCTATCGAACGCCACGTACTGGTCGAGCAGACGCACCAGTTGTGCCCAGAAATTCGGCTTGTCCAGCGCATCGATCAACTGCCCGACGGCGCGGTGCCAAGTGATGTCATCAAACGAAACGGTCATGAATCTACCCCTATCGGGTTACCCCGGCCGCGTGATTCCCTGCCGGTTGCTTGCTGCGCATACTGGCCCACAGACAGCCACCGGGCAATCTTTCAGCGCCCGGCCCTGACCACAAGGACTCGCAATGAAAGTCGAACTCGCCCAACTGGCGGGCCGTGACAATGGCACCGCATACAACCTCGAACGCGCCCTCGCGGCGATTGCCGCGTGCGGTGCCGACACGCAACTGATCGTATTCCCGGAAACCCACCTGATGGGCTTCCCGACGGCCGACACCGTGGCGCAGATCGCCGAGCCGCTGGATGGCCCGACCGTCAGCGCGGTGCTGGCCGCTGCCCGCGAGCGCAACCTCGCCGTGGTGATCGGCATGGCTGAGAACGACAACGGTCGCTTCTACAACACCACGCTGCTGATCACCCCCGAAGGCATCGCCCTCAAATATCGCAAGACCCACCTCTGGGCGTCGGATCGCGGCGTGTTCGAGGCCGGCGACCGCTACGCCACCTGCGAGTGGAACGGTGTGCGCGTCGGCCTGTTGATCTGCTACGACATCGAGTTCCCCGAATCCGCCCGCGCACTGGCGCAACTGGGCGCCGAGTTGCTGATCGTGACCAACGGCAACATGGACCCGTATGCCCCGACTCACCGCACCGCGATCATGGCCCGTGCTCAGGAAAACCAGGCGTTTGCGCTGATGGTCAATCGTGTCGAGGCCGGGGATGACGGCTTGATGTTTGCCGGCGGCAGTGCGCTGGTCGATCCGCTGGGGACGTTGCTGTTCGAGGCGGGGCGCGAAGAAGGGACGTTCAGCGTCGAACTGGATTTCGACCGGTTGCAGGTCGCGCGCCAGGATTACCGCTATCTGGATGATCAGCGGTTGAAGCTGCCGGGGGAGGTGGTGGAGCACGCTTGCGGATTGCGTGAGTTGCTGATTCCTGCGTGCTGATCGGGATTCTGTGTCGGTCGGACTGACGCCTTCGCGGGCAAGCCCGCTCCCACATTGACCGCGTCCCCCTGTGGGAGCGAGCCTGCTCGCGAAGAGGCCAGCCCAGACCACACAACTGCTTGATCCAAAAAACAACAAAGCCACACCCGAAACATTCGCCGAACTCGGCTCTGCCATAAATCCAATAACATTCGGAGTAAGTCGCCCATGGCTCGTTTGCAACGCACCCTGTCACTAGGGTCGGTGGTGCTGTTCGGCATCGCCTACATGACGCCGATCATTGTCCTCGGCACCTTTGGCATCCTCGCGCAATCCACCGCCGGCATGGTCCCGGCCGCGTACCTGGCAGCACTGGTGGCGATGTTCTTCACCGCCATGAGTTACGGGCGCATGGCCGCCGCGTTCCCGGTTGCCGGTTCCGCCTACAGCTACGTGCGCAAGGCGATCAGCCCCAGGCTCGGCTTCATCGCCGGTTGGGCGGTGTTGCTCGATTACCTGTTTCTGCCGATGGCGATCTGGCTGATCGGCGCGGCGTACCTTGCTTCGGCATTCCCCTCGATCCCGCAGTGGATCTGGGTACTGGCGTTCATCGGCATCACCAGCGCGATCAACATCGTTGGCCTGAAACTGGCCAATGGCATCAACGCCTTGCTGATGCTGGTGCAATTTCTGGTGCTGATCGCCTTCGTCGCGCTGTGTGTGCACTACGTCGGCGGTGATGCGCGCACGCCGTTGTGGTCGATCAAACCGTTCTTCAACGGTGACATGCAAATGCCGCTGATCATGAGCGGCGCGGCGATTGCCTGTTATTCGTTCCTCGGCTTCGACGCGGTCAGTACGCTGACCGAAGAAACCCGCGACCCACGCCGCACCATTCCACGGGCGATCATGTTGATCACCCTGATCGGCGGGCTGATCTTCGTCGGTGTGTCGTACTTCGTGCAGATCGCCCACCCGTCATTCCAGTTCGACAGCGTCGACTCGGCGGCCTATGAAATCGCACGCAACATCGGCGGCGACCTGTTCGTCTCGATCTTCCTCATCGGCCTGATCGTCGGCCAGTTCGCCTCGGGGCTGTCGGCCCAGGCCAGCGGTTCGCGCTTGCTGTTTGCCATGGGGCGCGATGGCGTGTTGCCCAAGTCGTTTTTCGGCACCTTGCATGCGCGCTTCGGCACGCCGGTCAACAGCATCCTGCTGTGTGCGGTCGTGGCATTGCTGGCGCTGAAACTCGATGTAACCACCTCAACCTCGTTCATCAACTTCGGTGCGTTCCTGGCGTTCAGCCTGGTCAATCTGTCGGTGATTTTTCATTACTGGATCGGTGGCGAGAAAAAAGGCCCGCGTGAGCTGGTGCAGTTTCTGGTCTTCCCGTTCATCGGGCTGCTGGCGGACCTGTGGCTGATGGTCAGCCTTGATCATCTGGCGGTGTATCTGGGCTTGAGCTGGCTGGCGATTGGCGTGGTGTATCTGGCGGTGCTCACTGGCGGCTTTCGGCGGCAGCCGCCGGAGATGGATTTTCAGGAAGCGACCTGAGGCGCCTCAGGCCGCGGGCCGGCTCTGACGCATCGGCAACTCGACGCGGAAGGTCGTGCCCACCCCCGGTTCGCTGCGGACGGAAATGTCGCCACCGTGCTTTTTGACAATGCCGTAGGACAGCGACAGGCCCAGCCCGGTGCCTTGGCCGACCGGTTTGGTGGTGAAAAACGGATCGAAGATTTTCTGCAGGATGTCCGGCGCAATCCCGGCGCCGGTGTCCGCGACTTCCACCCAGGCCGTGTCTTGCTGCTGCCCGGTGCGCAAGGTGATGGTGCCGCGCTCGGGGCCCATGGCCTGAGCCGCGTTGACCACCAGGTTCATGATCACCTGATTGATTTGTGACGGCAGGCACTCGATGTCCGGCAGCGGCTGATATTCCTTGATCAGGTCAGCCTTGTACTTGAGTTCGCTGGCGACAATGTTCAGGGTCGACTCGATGCCTTGCTGCAGATTCGCCCACTGCCATTGCTGATGGGTATCGACCCGGGAGAAATCTTTCAGATCCTTGACGATCTGTCCGACCCGGCCAATGCCTTCCTTGGATTCGCGGATCAGTACCGGAATGTCTTCGAGCAGAAAATCCAGATCGGCGTCTTTGCGCAGCTGCTCAAGCCGGGCCACGGATTCGCTGTCTGGCGTGGCGCCCAGCGTTTGCCAGGCATCGAGTACCCTGAGCAACTGATTGAAGTAGCCGTCAAGGGTGCCGAGGTTGGAGGAGATGAAACCGATCGGGTTGTTGATTTCATGGGCCACGCCAGCCGCCATTTGCCCCAGTGAAGCGAGCTTTTCCGACTGCACCAGCTGACTTTCCAGTTGCTTGCGTTCATCGATTTCGCGCTGCAGAGCTTCGCTGGCCTGCTTGAACTGGGCGGTGCGCTGATCGACCAGATGTTCCAGGTGATGCATCTGCAAGGAGGCGCGTTCGGTCATCTGCCATTTGGTCAGCAGGGTGTTGGCCATTTGTTGCACTTCAATGTTGTCGAACGGCTTTTTCAGAATCAGTAATCGGTCATGCGCCTGCAGCCGTTCGAGCAGTTCATCCCAGGAGTAATCCGAGTAGGCCGTACAGACCACCACTTGCAACAGCGGATCCTGTTGCCAAAGGTGTTCAATGGTTTTCGCACCGTCCCAGCCGTCTGGCATGCGCATGTCGACGAAAGCCAGTGCGTAGGGACGTTGTTCGTGCAAGGCCTGCATCAGTTTGCCCAGGCCTTCCTCGCCGCCGTAGGCCGAGTCCAGCTCGAACGGCGGACGTTCGGCGCGCACCTGTGCACCAAACAACGCCGCCTCCATCTCGTCCAGTTCCACTGACTGCGCCGCCGGTGGCGCGAGAATCTTGCGGAAGTCTTCATGAATCGACGGCATGTCGTCGATCAGCAGAATACGGCGGTTCGACAGCTCGCTCATGCGTTCTCCGTGACGCTGATCAGGGGAATCTGCAAGGTGAACAGCGCACCCTTGCCCGGTCCGTCGCTGTGCGCCGTGAGGTGCCCGTTCATCTCGATGGCCGCCAGGGCGCAGCTGTGCAGGCCGAAGCCGTGGCCTTCCTTGCGGGTGGTGAAGCCGTGGGCAAAGATCCGCGTCATGTTTTCCGGCGCAATGCCTTCGCCATCGTCCTTGACGCTGATTTCGAGGAAGCTGTCATCGACGATTTTTACCGCCAGCGTCATGGTGCGAGGGCGGTTGCTGAGGTCGGACATGGCGTATTTTGCGTTGCTGATGAGGTTGATCAGGATCAGCAGCAAACGGTGTTTATCGCCCATCACCTGCGGCACCTCGGCGTACTCCCTGACCACCGTGACGTGGTGTCGGGTCAGCGCTCCGGCGTTCATGCGCAAGGCGTCTTCGAGCAATTCATTGATGAACAGCGGTTCAGTCATGCTGTTGGCGCCGGCATAGGACTGCTGGGTGGCGACGATGTCCTTGATGTGATCGACGCTTTTGTTCATCTGGTTCAGTTCGTCGACCATTTCCTGCTGTTCCTGGGCAATCGCACCCACCAGCTGGTTGAGGTAACCGGGGAGCAATTTGCCCTTGGGGTCTTCACACAGAAAGGCGCCGAGGTCATGCGGGTGTTCGTTGATCAGCTGCATGGCCTTGCCCAGGCCCTGGGTCTTGCTGTTGCGCAGCTTGCGCGTGATCAGGTCGCTGGAGATGTTCACACTGTTGAGCACGTTGCCGACGTTGTGCAGCACGTTGGTGGCGATTTCCGCCATGCCGGCCTGACGCGCCGCGTCGAGCAGTTCGCTCTGGGCGTCCCTGAGTTCGCGGGTGCGCTCCTCGACCCGTTGCTCCAGGGCATCGTTGGCTGTTTGCAGGGCCGTGTTGACCCGATTGATCTCGGCGAAACTGCCGATCAGGCGGATCGCCAGCCACACCAGCGAAAGCATCAGCAACACCGAAAACAGCAGCAGGTAGAAGTGGTATTGACGGTCGATCCGGTCGGCGCGCTGTTGATCGCGATCGAGCAGAGTGGTGAGGGTATCCAGGCGCTCGGCCACGGGAATGTTTTCGATGCTTTCGAGCAACTGATTGACCAGCGGCTGCTCGCGCGCGATCAGGCTGATGTGGTTGCTCATGATTTTGATCGGGGTTTCAAACGCCGGCGGCAGCCGTTGCGCATTGACCTTCAGTTTGTTCAAGCCGACCTCGATGTCGGCGGCCCTGTCGTCGGAGGTGAGCTGGGCGAACTCCAGGGCACTGAGCAGCAGGTCGTAAGTGTCGGTGGTGATGTTTTGCAGCTGTAATTTATCCAGGTCCGACAGGTTGGCGAGTTGCTCCTGAATGTCGTCTTCGGCGGTGGGCAAAAAGGCCAGGGAATTGCGCAACAGGGCGTTGTGCGATTTGAACTGTTCGACCAGGCGGATCTTCTCCTGCATCGCCTGCAGAAAACCCTCGTGGGCGTCGTTCCATTGCGCCGAGTCGTTGCGACCATGCCCGGCCTCGATCGCGTCGAAGCGCGCCCAGAGCCGGTTCATCTCGGTCATGGGTGACACCAGCGGATCGTAATTGTGGGTGAGCGCCACTCGCGCCTTGAGGATCTCGTTTTCCCACAGCGAATTCTGCTGTTTGATCTGCCGGATCAGGTCCCGCGACTCGGTGTAGGTCATGGTCTGGTCGGAGCTGGACTTGAAGTACAGAAACAGCAGAATCGAAGCCAGCACCAGAGCGACCAGCGTGAGCAACAGCAGGCTGCGCCGACGGGAGATGTTGATCATGGCTTGCCTTCCCTTTGGCCGGTCAGGGTCTCGAGAAATAGAATGATCAGCCGTTTGTCCTCTTCAGTCGGCGTGCGTCCCAACTGATACTGGAACATCACATCCACCGCCTTTTCGAGGCTGTCCGCCGAGCCGTCGTGAAAGTAGGGCGCGGTCAGCGCGACGTTGCGCAGGCTCGGCACTTTGAAAAACTCACGATCCGCTTCGTCCCGGGTGACGTTGAAGCGGCCTTGATCAGCCACGGTCGGGTTGCCGCGATCGGCAATGTAATCGCCGAACACGCCAAACTTCTGGAACATGTTGCCGCCGATGTTCACCCCTTGATGGCAGGCGATGCAGCCGTATTCCTTGAAGCGCTGGTAGCCGTACTTTTCCTCGAGGGTGAGGATGTCGGTGTTGCCCAGCAGGTATTGATCGAAGCGCGAACCGGGCGTCAGCAGGGTACGTTCGAAACTGGCCAGCGCCTGCTGGACATTGGCCTGGGTCACGCCGTCCGGGTAGGTGGCGGCGAAATCGCGACGGTAGTCGGGGTCGTTCGAGATCCGCTCGATAACGGTGTGCCAGTCGCTGCCCATTTCATGGGGGCTGGTGATGACGACGTTGCTTTGTTCCTCCAGCGTTTCGACACGGCCGTCCCAGAACTGGCGGAAATTGAGGGCGGCGTTGAACACGGTCGGCGTGTTGACCGCCACCGGTTTACCGTCGAAGCCCAGCGACAGGGCGCGGCTGTCGGCACCGTTCTTGTCCAGTTGGTGGCAGCTGGCGCAGGACAGCGTGTTGTTGATCGATAACCGTGGTTCATGGAACAGGCGCCGACCCAGTTCCACGCGGCGGACGTCCTGCTGCGGCACCGCGGGCAACGGTTTGAGCGGCTCGTCCAGCGGCTCGGCACTGGCCCTGGCGCAGAGCCCGCACAGCAGCAACACGATGGCGTGGTGGAAAAGACTCATCGGCAATCGTCTCCCTGACTCAGGGCCGTTTTCAGCGTGTTGATCAAATCGTCCACGGCATGGCTTCGGTGCCGGCCAGCAAGCGTGCAAACGCGTCTGCCGGCAGGGCCTTGCTGAAAAAGTAGCCCTGACCTTCCTCGCAGTGATGCGCCTTGAGAAAGGCCAGTTGTTCGGCGGTTTCAATACCCTCGGCAATGACGTTCAGCCCCAGACTTTTGCCCAGATGGATGATGGCGCTCACCAGTGCGGCATCGTTGGGGTCGTTGCACAGGTTGCGAATGAACGACTGGTCGATCTTCAGCACATCGATGGGAAACCGCCGCAGGTAACTCAGGCTGGAATAACCGGTGCCGAAGTCATCGATGGCCAGGCGCGTGCCCAGCGTTGTCAGGCGCTTGAGCGCGGTCATCGTCGCCTCGACGTTTTGCATCAACACGCCTTCGGTGATTTCCAGCTCCAGGCAGTCTGCGGCCAGGCCTGTCTGCTCAAGCACGCGCTCGATGCCGGCGACGAAGTCACGCTGACGAAAATCGATCGGCGAAGTATTGACCGACATGCGGATCGGCGGCAGTCCGGCGACTTGCCAGTCGCGGGTCTGACGACAGGCCTCAGCCAGCACCCATTTGCTCAGCGGCACGATCAGACCGCTGTCCTCGGCCACCGGGATGAAGTCCGAAGGATAGACCCAGCCGTGTCCCGGTTTCTGCCAGCGTATCAGGGCTTCGGCACCGACCACTGTGGCCGTGCGCAGGTCGATTTTCGGTTGGTAGTGCAAGACGAATTCGTGCTCATGCAGCGCGCGGCGGATGCCTGATTCGATGCTGTGCTGTTCCCGGGCGTGCTGGTTCATGGCTTCGATGAAGAAGCCAATGCTGTCAGGGCCGTGCTCCTTGACGTTGCGCATCGCCGTCTCGGCTTTCTTGATCAACTCGATGGCTTCGAGGCCATCTTCGGGATAGACGCTGATGCCGACGCTGGCGGTGACGCTGACGTCATGCCCGGCAATCGCTTGTGGCAGGCGAATGGCGGCCAGCAGTTTTTCCGCGAGGCCGTGGGTTTGCTGGGGATGGTTGATGTCGCCAAGGATCACCACGAACTCGTCCGAGCCATAACGAAACACCGAGTCGGAATCACGTACGCAGGACAACAATTGCCGGGCGACCCGTTTGAGCATCTCGTCGCCCGCCGGATGGCCCAGTGCATTGTTGATGCGCTTGAAGCGATCCAGACCGAGGAACATCACCACCAGTTGCTTGTCATGGCGCCGGCATACGGCGATGGCCTGGCTCAGGCGATCGCCCAGCAGGGTGCTGTTGGGCAGTTCCGTGAGGCTGTCGTATTGCAGCAGATGCGAGACTTTGAGCAATTCGTGCACCCGCGCCTCGATGGTCTGCTCAAGGCTGAGCATCTTTAGCGCCGCGTCCTGCGCCAGCTGCCACTTCCAGGTCAGCGCGTTGGCCATCTGGCGGATTTCCAGGCTGTCGAACGGTTTTTTCAGGATCAGCAACTGGTCGCCGAACTCCAGCCGTTCGGCCATCGCCTCCCAGCTGTAGTCGCTGTACGCGGTGCACAAGGCAATCTGCAGGTTCGGATCGACCCGCCATAATTGTTCGATGGTTTCCAGGCCATCCCAGCCGGGTGGCATGCGCATGTCGATGAAGGCGAGGGCATACGGGTTGCCGCTGACCAGCGATTGTTTGACCAGAGCCAGAGCTTCCTGGCCCTGATAAGCGGAGTCGAGCTGGAAGCTCAGGTGCGGCGTCTGCTGGGTGCCGAACAGCGTCTGTTCCAGTTGATTCAGATCGACGGCGTCCTGAACCTGTGGGGCAAGGATCTTGCGAAAGTCGTCGTGAATCGCCGGCGTGTCGTCGATGATCAGGATGCGCCGGTTGGTCTGGGGGAACGGCGTTTTCATCACTCGTCCTCCTTCGGTGCCGGGTGAGCGCTGTCCTTGAGCAATCGCCCGGCCTGTTCGGCGTTGACCGCCGCGCTGAAATACAGCCCGCGCGCGCTGGGCAGCGGGACTGCGGCAGGTGGCGCGCACGGCTGATCCGGCGACGGCTGGCCTTCAGCGATGATGCCGATGTCCAGGTCCCGGGCGAAGTTGACGATGGCGCGCAAGGCGTTGGCGCCGGCCACATCGTGGGCGGCATTGTCGATGACGCTCTGGGCCAGCTTGAGCTGATTGACCCGGTAGGTTTTCAGGTAATCGAACGAGGAATACTCGGTGCCGAAATCATCGATGGCGATGGTCACGCCCAGTTCACGCAGGCGCGGCAACGCGTCGTTGTGCGTCCACTTGGTCTGGGCCAGCGTGGCCTCGGTGACATCGAACCGCAGGTCCCAAGGGGCGAGCTCCCAGCGGGCGGTGGTGCGCAGCACGGTGTAGATCAGTTCCGGGCCGCTTTTGAGTTGCGCCAGGGAAATCTTGATCGCCATCACGGGCGGCGCCACCCCTTGATTACGCCACAGATGCATCTGATGACAGGCGTGATCCAGCACCCAGCGTCCGAGCGGAATGATTGCGCCGGTTTTCTCCGCGATCGGCACAAAGTCCGCTGCCGGCAGCAGGCCGCGCCGGGGATGCTGCCAGAGGACTTGTGCCTCCATGCCCAGAATCCTGCCGCTGTGCAGATCAACTTCCGGTGCGTAATGCAGCCGCAATTGATTGCCTTCAAGGGCGGTCATCAATTCGCTGACCAGGGTCATGCGCTCGGCCACTTCCCGTGAGATGTCCTCGGAGTGGAAGTGATACTGGTTGCGGCCCATTTCCTTGGCGCGGTACAGCGCCATGTCGGCCTGCCCGAGCAGGCTGTCGGCGTCGAGACTGAGCTCGCTGTAACTGCTGATGCCAATGCTCACCGAAATGTGCAGTGCATTGCCGGCCAGGTTATACGGCGCCAGCAACGCGTCGCGGATGTTGGCGGCCATCGCCGCCGACTGGGTCGGGTCACTGACGTCCAGTTGCAGGATCGCGAATTCATCGCCACCCAGACGCGCCACCACGTCGCTTTCGCGGACACCGGACTTGATGCGCCGGGCGACCTCCTGCAGCAGCAGATCGCCAACCGGGTGACCGAGGGTGTCATTGATCCGCTTGAAGTGGTCCAGATCCAGGTAAAACACCGCAAACGGCATCGCGCCGCGTCGCGCCGCGGCAAACGCCTGGTGCAGGCGTTCGATCAGAGTGGCGCGATTGGCCAGGCCCGTCAGGCCATCGGAGCGGGCGAGCAAGGCCAGTTTGTCCTCGGCCTGACGACGTTCAGTGATGTCGAGGATGATGCCTTCGACTTCCAGCAGACGGCCGTCCTGATCGCGTACCGGGATGTAGCGGTTCTCCACCCAGCGCCAGGTGCCCTGGCCGGTGCGCATGCGGAATTCGATGGACGCGCCCGACGCATGCCGATCCAGTACCCGGGCCATTGCCGCGTCGACGCTGGCCTGATCGTCCGGGTGAATCAAGACCTTCGCCCAGTCGGGCGAACCCACCAGGTCGGCGGCGACATGGCCGTAGCGGGTGATGTTGTGAGAGATGTACATCAGCGCAAACGAGGGCTCGCCACGCAAGCGGTAAAGGATGGTCGGGCTGTTCTGCACGATCACGTTGGCGTCCGACAGCTCCCGGGTTCGCTCCTGCACCGCGTGCTCCAGCAGACTCATTTTCAGCTCGGCGTCTTCGGTCATTTGCCATTTGACTGTGAGGGTGCTGGCCATCTGCCGGATCTCGATCGCGTCGAAAGGCTTTTTCAGAATCAGGAGGCGGTCGTTCAGTGCCAGGCGTTGGTCGATGTCTTCCCAGGAGTAGTCGGAATAGGCCGTGCACAGTGCGACTTGCAGCTTGGGGTCGACTTGCCACAGCCGTTCGATGGTCTCCAGGCCATCCCAGCCTGGCGGCATGCGCATGTCGATGAAGGCCATGGCGTAGGGGCGGTTTTCAGCCAGCGCGGCTTCGAGTTTTTCCAGGGCTTCGTGGCCCTGAAAGGCCGAGTCCAGTTCGAAGTGTGGGGTGTGACGGACAGACGGGGTGCCGAACAACAGATTCTCGGTTTCGCCCAGGCCATCGTCGCCGGGAACGACAGGGCTGAGAATCTTGGCAAAGTCGTCATGGATCGCCGGGCTGTCGTCGACAATGAGTACGCGGCGATTGATCGGCGCGGTGGGCGGGTTCATGCCGCGCCCTCCTCGGGAAGGCGTGCTGTGATCATCCGGGGCATCCTTTTCCCTCGCCATTGCCTGTTTTGTAAGCCGATGGAGTTCTTTGCCGTGTACAGCATAGTCGGCCCCTCGGTACTGCGCTGGCGGCGCCGGACGAAGATTTACGTGAATGCACTGAAAAATCATCTAGCCTTGGATTCAGGCGCGGGCCAGTGGGGCGGTCGGTCGGTGTGTCGTTAACCCTGTTTTCGCGTGAGGCCATGCCATGCAAGAGCAATCCGCGCCGATGCCGTCGCATCGCCCCACGGTGCTGCTGGTCGATGATGAGGAAGCGATCCTCAACAGCCTGCGCCGCCTGTTGCGGGGGCAACCCTATGACGTCCTGTTGGCGACCAGCGGTGCCCAGGCGCTGGAGATGCTGGAGCAGCAGCCAGTGGATCTGGTGATGAGCGATGCGCGCATGCCGAACATGGATGGCGCCTCGTTACTGGCGCATGTCCGCCAACGCTATCCGGCGACCGTGCGCATCATGCTCACCGGTTATGCCGACCCTTCGGCCATCATCAAGGCGATCAACGACGGGCAGATTCATCGCTACATCAGCAAACCGTGGAATGACGAGGAGTTGCTGCTGATCCTGCGCCAAGCCCTCGACCATCAGCATTCCGAGCAGGAGCGTCAGCGTCTGGAGCGCCTGACCCAGGTGCAGAACGACCAGCTCAAACTGCTCAACAGCACCCTGGAAAAGCATGTCGCGGCGCGTACCGCCGAACTGCAGCAGACCGCCGACATGCTCGATCTGGCGTACGAAGAGCTCAAACACAGTTACGTCACCGGCACCGAAGTGTTTTCGCTGCTGGCCAATCTGCGTCTGCCGCCTGCCAAGCAGACCAATCGGCAGATCATCGAGCTGGTGCGCAGCTACTGCAAACAGCATGCTCTGGACGAGGCCACCAGCCGCGACCTGACCATGGCCGCCGCGCTGTACAACATCGGCAAACTGAGCTGGACCGACGGCATGATGACCACGCCTTCGGATCTGCTGCGTCACACCGATCGCGAGCGTTATCGCAGCTATCCGAAGCAGAGCGAATCGCTGCTGATGACGCTGGACCCGATGAAGGACGCGGCCCGCCTGATCCTGCATCACCAGGAACGCTGGGACGGCAGCGGCTTTCCCGACCGGCTCAAGGGCGAGGCCATTCCGTTCGGTTCGCGCCTGCTGAAACTGGCGGTGGATTTCGTCGAGTTGCAGCGCGGCCTGATCCTCGAACGGCATTTGAACAGCGATGAAGCGCTGCTGTACCTGCGGCAGTACGCCGGGCGCTTGTACGATCCTGATCTGGTCGAGGATTTCATTCAGGTGTGCGCGGCATTTCTGGGTGACGTTACCCTGGCCGATCCGTCGGTCAAGGTCCTGACCACCCGGGACCTGGCAGCGGGGATGATTCTGGCGCGCAACCTCAACGCCGATAACGGCATGTTGCTGCTCAACGCCGGCAAAGTGCTCAGCGCGCTCTTGGTGGAAAAGCTGATTGCCTTTGAAGCCATGGAGGGTGGCAAATACCAGATTTTCGTCAAGCTGCCGGAGGCGGATGAAACTGCGCTCAAGGCGTTGGGGGAATGACCTGTGAGGTGACGTGATCAGCCCGGGCATGGGATCCTTGCGCTTTTTCCAGGCCGGTGGCTGACCCATGACCTCTGCATCCGTTGTCGCTCCAAACCTCATTCGTATTGCCGCTGCGCTGTTGCTCAACCCTCAAGGCCAGACCCTGCTGGTGCGCAAGCGTGGCACCACGGCGTTCATGCAACCGGGCGGCAAGATCGAGGCGCATGAGTTGCCGGTGCACGCGCTGGCCCGCGAGCTGGAAGAAGAGCTGGGGCTGACGATCGATCCGGCGCAGGCGGCTTTTCTCGGCCAGTTCTCGGCGCCGGCCGCCAACGAGCCGGGGTTTGTGGTGCAGGCGGAGATTTTTCAACTGACCATCGATGCCGATGTGACGCCCGCTGCCGAAATCGAGGAAGTCATCTGGATCGATCCGGTCAGTGATCCTGCTGTCGTTCTGGCGCCATTGACACGCGACCTGATCCTGCCGTTTTATCGCCACTCGCTGACCGCGATCGCCTGATCCCCCACGCACAGGACGTCCACCATGATCCCGCTTCAAGACCTGCTGATCTTCGCCGCCGCCGCGCTGTTGATGGTACTGACACCGGGACCGAACATGATTTACCTGATCTCGCGTTCGATCTGTCAGGGACGCAAGGCCGGGGTCACCTCGTTGCTCGGTGTGGTGGGTGGTTTCTTCGTGCACATGTTTGCCGCGGCTGCCGGTTTGAGCGCGGTGTTTCTGGCGGTGCCGATGGCCTACGAGGTGCTGAAGTGGGCTGGTGCGCTGTATTTGTTGTGGTTGGCCTGGCAAGCGCTCAAACCCGGCGCGCGCTCGCCGTTCGAGGCGCAGCAATTGCCCCCGGACTCGTCGCGCAAACTGATCACCATGGGCTTTCTCACCAGTGCGTTGAACCCGAAGATCGCGGTGTTCTACCTCTCGGTGTTTCCACAATTCATCAGCCCCGAACACGGCTCGGTATTCACCCAGAGCATCCTCCTCGGCCTGACCCAGATCAGCGTCAGTTTCAGCGTCAATCTGCTGATCGCGCTGTTCGCGGCAGGCATTGCTTCCTGGTTCGTGCGCAACCCGACATGGCTGGCGCTGCAGCGTTACTTCATGGGTTTTGTACTCGCCGGTCTGGCGGTGCGCCTGATGCTTGAACAACGCAGGACCGCCTGAGCATGTGGATCGAACGCCTCGACGCCAGCCATGCGCTGGCTTATCGCGAGCTGATGCTCGAAGCCTACGACCGCCATCCGCAGGCCTTCACCTCCAGCGTGCGCGAGCGCGCGGTGATGCCGCTGAGCTGGTGGGAAGCGCGGCTGACCAGCAAGCTGGATGTGGTGCTCGGTGCGTTCGAGGCAGGCACACTGGCCGGCATCGTCGGCCTGGCCTTCGAACCGCGAGAGAAGGCCCGCCACAAGTCGACCTTGTTCGGCCTGTACGTCTCAGCCGATTTTCGCCAGCACGGCCTGGGCCATCAGCTGGTCGAGGCTGCCATCGCTGAAGCCCAAACCCATCCCGAACTGAAAGTCCTCCAGCTCACCGTCACCGCCGGCAACGACGCCGCGTTCAACCTGTACCAGCGCTGCGGCTTCATCCAGTTCGGCCTGGAGCCATTGGCGGTGCGGGTGGGCGAAGACTATTTCGACAAGATTCATATGTGGCGCGAACTCTGATGCCACACTGAACCGGCGCTCAGAAGTGGATGTGAATCAACGCACCGCGCTGACCCCATCCAGCGTCGAGAACGAGGTGTCCTTGGCGGTCAGCAGGAAATCGCGCATGTACGGCGCGTCGAGCATGTCGGCGCGGATCGCCGCGTACAGCGTGGCAAACAGACCTTTCTCGCCCAGGCGCTTGGCTTTCACATAGCCGCGCGAGCTGTATTCGTGCAGTGCCCAGTGCGGCATGCCGCACACGCCACGGCCACTGGCGACCAGTTGCATCATCATCACCGACAACTCAGAGGTGCGAACCTGCGCCGGTTCGATGTCGGCCGGTTCGAGGAAGCGGGTGAAGATGTCCAGCCGGTCGCGTTCCACCGGGTAGGTGATCAGCGTTTCAGTCAGCAGGTCCTCGGGAACGATGTACGGTTTGCTCGCCAGTGGATGCTGGTTCGCCACTGCGAGCATCGCTTCGTAAGTGAACAGCGGCACGTAGGTGATGCCGGCGATGTCCAGCGGATCGGAGGTCACCACCAGATCCAGGTCACCGCGGGCCAGCGCCGGCAGCGGGGCGAAGGCGAAACCCGAGGCGAGGTCGAGTTCGACTTCCGGCCAGGCGTCACGGAACTGGTCGATGGTCGGCATCAGCCACTGGAAACAGCTGTGGCATTCGATCGCCATGTGCAGGCGTCCAGCGGTGCCGCCGGCCAGACGACTGATGTCGCGCTCGGCGGCGCGCAACAGCGGCAGGGTCGCGTCGGCCAGTTGCAGCAGGCGCAGACCGGCACTGGTGAAGCGTACCGGTTTGGTCTTGCGCACGAACAACGGCATGCCCATGCGCTCCTCCAGTTCCTTGAACTGGTGCGACAGCGCCGATTGGGTCAGGTGCAGACGGTCGGCGGCATCGACCAGACTGTCGGCCTCGCGCAGGGCATGCAGGGTTTTCAGATGACGGATTTCAAGCACGGCTGGCCCCATGAGGAAAACTTGTGACAAATTCAAAGGCGGTGAGTTTGTCTCATGTTGACAGTGCTGTCGACCATTCGAGCAGAAGCGGGGCATCGCCATGCCCCGCTGCTTTTTGCCCTAGAGCTCTGCGAAATGCCGGATACCCAGCGGTTTACCGATATCGCCGCGCCAGATCGCCTCGACCTGTGCCCCGCTGGCGGCCTGAACCTGCTGCCATTGCAGGCCGAGGTTGCGTTGCTCCGGCAATTTCAGGTGCGCCTTGACGAAGTCAGCGAACGGCACCTTGTCCGAGGTGTAGTGAAAGTGCGCGTACCACAGCGTGCGCGGCGGCGAGGAGGTGAGGTCGCGCACGGCGTATTCCTGAAGGAAATCCTTGCGCCCGTCAGCCCTTTTGCCCAGTGCCCGCAGCGGACCTTCGCGGCGGATGTCCACCACTTGTTGTTGCAGCAGATAATCCAGATAGCCTTCGGTAGGCGTCTTGCTGCGCAGTGACTGATCAATGCGCAGCGTACGACCGGTATGGCGCAGTTCGCGGGCCTTGTCGTGCAGTTGCAGCACCACCGGTTCGGTCGGCGACAGTTGCTCGATGGCCTGGGCACGGGTGCTCAACTCCGTCGCTTCGCTGTTGAACATGTGTTCCAGATCTACCGGCAGCATGTCCTGGCGGGCATAGCTCTGCACCTTGTTGCTGTAGGCCGGAACAGCTACCAGACGTCTGCGCGCTTCGACCAGCAGCGGCTGAACGTCAGTTGGCAACGTTGCTGCCGTCGGGGCGGTGCGCACTTGCAGATGGTATTTGCCACTGGAGCGCGGCAGCCAGGTTTCGCGGAATCCGTCGATGCCTTCGATGGTGATGCGTTTTTCCCGGGTGCCGGCGTCGATGCTTTCCGTGCCGATCAGCAACTGGTTGTCCTCGGTTTCGAACAGTTGCTTGCCGCCAGGCTCTTTCGGCTTGATTGGCGCACGGTGCCTGATCGCGTGCCGCGCCTGCGCTTCGACCTGGGTCAGCCCCTCGAGGAACAAGCCGACCTGTTCCAGATCCAGATGCTGTGCATAACCCAGCATCCAGGCGTTGAGCTGACGACGAAAACCGGCATAGATCTGCAGGCAATCTTCGAGGATCCGATTGTGCTGGACCACGCTGGCGCTGACCTCTGGCAGGTGATGCTGGGTCAGCAACGCGCGCCCGACCTTGACCCGGGCGTCTTTGAGCTGGGTATGGAAATACGCCCAGGACAGGTCAGTGACCGCGTCGTAGCGGGTAATGATTTCCAGCAGATGCGCAGTCCTCAGGTAGTGATGGGTATTGTCTCCCAGGTTGCGGTTGATAGCGGCCATGTCCTTCGCCATCCGGGCTTTCTGCGCGCGGTTGCTGATGCGGTTGTTCCACAGTCTGGCCTGCTCGGTGATCGCGTGCAGTTGATCGAACTCCTTGAGGAAATCCTCGCGCACCTGCTTGCGCCGGGCCATGAGTGTGATATGGACAGCGGTCTGGTCGGAGGGGACAGCATCGGACTCGGCGACCAGTGCGTCGATCCGGTTCAGGTGTTCCAGCAAGCGATCGCGGGCAACGGTGACGCGCTGCACGGCGCGGTCGACCACGATCCAGGCGCAGCGGCTCTGGATGGCTTCAATCTGCAGGCGTTTTCGGCCGTGGCTCAGGGGCAGCAATTCGACAAGGTTGTCGTATTGGGCGATCGCGACGTCGATGTCATTCAGGCAGGCTGCGTCAACGGCTGTCTGTAGAGGCTTGCGCCCGGCAAGATCGAGGTTCTGGTAGTTTTCCAGCAACTGGTTGGTGGCGCGGGTCTGAGCATCGAGGCGCCGGGTGTAGTTGTCGGCGGTGTTGGTCAGGGTCATTTGCCGGCGCAGTTGCCGATCGGTCCACCAGCGCGGTAGCCACTGGCGGATCGGTGCAGGCCAAAGCGGATCCAGGCCGTCGGCCAGATGCCCGAGTACCGCGCCGCCGCCAGCACCGCCACCGTCCATTACAGTGCCATGCACCGCATAGTGAGTGTTCCACTGGCCGCTGTCGTCGAGGGCGATCGGTTGTTTGTAGCTGCGCAGCCGTGTGCCGTAAAGCCTCCAGCCACGCGGCAGATCGCTGAGCTGAACCCGATAGATGCGCCCCTGACGAACAATGAAGTCGCCATCGGCGTGACGATAGACGTTGCGATAGACACCGTGGGTGGCCGGGTGCAGGCCGGCCAGGGAAATGTCGGATTCGTACTCGTAACCCTTGAAGCGGTCGAGCCATTGCCGGGCCCGTTGCCAGGACGACGACATGGTGGCGAATCCGCCCAGTGCCGTGCGTTGCCGCTGACGGGTGACCAGACGTGCTGCTGCGGGGGCCGAGACGGTTCCGGGCAGCACATCCATTGCCGCGTCGATCAGTGACAGCAGCACCGCCTCCACTTCCGCCAGACCATGCCCGAGCTCGCCGCGCAAGAACGCCGCGACGGCCAGATTGGCGCTGTTCCAGGCGTCATACAGGGCCACCGCCGTACCCACGAACGGCACCATGCCGATGGCCATTTTCAGGTAGTTGAACAATGCCCCGGATTTCAGTGCGCAGCGTTCCAGATACAACGCATCGTTGGAACGCGAACTGCTGCGATGGGCCTCCAGCAACCGGCCCATGTGCACGTTCAATAGATGAATGGCCAGCGATGTAGTCGCCGGCCAGGCCATTCCGACGCCGATCAGGGCATCGAACTTGCGCAATTGCGCCTGGTTGATGCGACTGACATGGCTGGCAAAATCGCCGCCCACGGCACGTCCGGCCAGGTAATTGACCATGTTGCTGTCCACACACCGCCTGAACAGATCCACCCGTGCCTGCTCCAGCGATTCGTATTGCCGCAGGAAGAGGGCGTCGGTGCTGTCGGGCAGGTAGAGCAGGGTCAGGCCACTGTTCTGTTCGACAATGAACGTCAGCCCGGCGAGCGTGCTCGGTCCCTGATGCGCGGTGTCTTCGCCACCGACCGTCAGGTGCACCGGCCGCAGCGCGATGCGTTGTCCATCAACGGCATACGCCTGGGGTGAAGTCGCATCGATGGCGACCTTCAGTACGGCATGGCCGGCACTGTCGATGTGCCGTTGCAGCAGGGCGCATTCACCTTGCAGCCTGAGCATCAGCCGCCACGGTTCGCTCAGGCATTCGCGGCGCCAGGCCTGCTGAAACGCAGGTTCTGCCGGCGCGCCGAAAAACACCTGGCGAATCTGTTCTTCGTAACGTCCGGGCAGATCGAGCTCTGTCACCAGTTTGCGCAAGTAGACCGGGTTGAGCCCGGCCTCGACACGCTGCCGATCGGTTTCGTCTTCGGCGCTGATCCTGGCCTGCATGAACGACAGGCGCCACCACATGGCTTGATCGATGTTGTTCAGGGCGAGTTGTTCGAGGGCGAGATCGCTGCGCTTGTCGCTCGCGGTCAGGACATTGCGTTGCGGCGTGCCAGACGCGGCGCCTTCCATCACGGTTTTTTGCCAGACCGTCGAGTCGGGCAGATCGAGGCTCACGCTCACGCTTTGTTTGAGTGCGAAGTCCGCGCGCAAGCGGGCGTCGATGCGTTTTTCGGCGAAGGCCTGACGCGACGGCAGCTCCCGTTCGAGCAATGCATGGGCGCGATGCATGGCGCCGAGGAAGTGGCTGATCAGCGCTTTGAGCGTGGTACGGTGCGCCGCGTCGAGGTTGTCGAGCCACTCGGGCAGGGTGCCGGCCAGCGCAGCGCTGCGGTCTTGCGCCTGACGTTCGGCAACTGCCCGTTCGCGGGCCTGCGCGATCGGCACCGTCAGGCGTGGCAAGTGTTGTTCGCGCAGCTTTTCCATCTCGGCCTGGCGCTCGCCGGCACGGCCGGGCAGCGGGTTGTCGCGCAGGATCTGTGCGGCCTGTTGTTCGCATTGATAGAGCTGCTGATCGAGTGACCAGGCGAGCGGGTCATCGGTCAGTGGTGTCAGGTGCAGGGTCAGCCCGCCGTCATGGGGCGAGCGTTTGAACACGTTCTGCTCCAGTGCCGCACGCGAAGCAAAACGTTGCAGGCCGCCGAACTCGCCGGGCCAGTAAAGCAGCAGGCTGTCGGTGGAACCGGGGGCCAGCGCTGCCGGGGGGGCGATGATCAGTACACCTGGCAGCTCCTCGACGGCGCTGATGTTGTCATCTGAAGTGGCCAACGATATGCAGGCGATGACCCCCTCCGTTGGCGGCAGGTGGTGTCCCGGTGCGTCCAGCATTGCGATGACTCGCCGATATTCGGCGACGGACAGTTGCTCCAGCGTCCGTTGCAGTTCGACCTCCGCGCGCAGCCCTGCGATACGCGCCTGCAGCAGGGCCTGGTAATGCTCGTTCGAGCGGCGGCGTAATTCGAGCAGGGTCAGCGCAGTGGGGCTGTCGAGCAGGGCCGATGCGGCGTCATGGCTGGCCTGCTGAGCCTCGCTCAAGGCGTCGAGTCGTTGTGCCAGTTGTTGACGCTGCGGACTGTTCGGCTCGGCGTCGCCAAACAAGCGGTCAAGCGCACTCTGTTCAAGCGCCAGCGTCTGCCGGCGCAGATCCAGGGGAATGTCGGCCACCAGCAAGCCGAAGGGCGCAACTTCATCGATGCTTGGTCCGGCGCTCTCCGGCTGGGCGGGCGTGATGGGGAAAAACCTGTCGAGTGCGATCCCGTTGTCGCCAGTGACGGGCGAACCCGACAGCAGTGGTTCAACGCCGCGCTTGAGCGGATCACTACCGAATTCGATGAAGTCCAGCGAGGAGACTTGCAGTCGCTCCGGTTGCTGATCCGTCAGCCAGCGCTCAAGGTCGGCTTGTTTTTCGAAGCGGAGCAACGGTTGTGGGTGCGCGGGCAGGTAGAGCAGCAGCGTTTCCTCCAGTTGAAGCAGCAACGTGCCGTACAGGCGCAGCCGGCTTTTATCGACACGATTGAGTACCGGTTGCGCGACCCGCAGATCCGCCGCGACCTGGCTCGACGGGGTGAGAAGCGGCTCAAGCCTGTGGCGTTGTGAGGTGTCGAGCCTGCCTTCGGCAGTCGCCCATTGAAGTGCAGCCTCGAAATGCTGGTGATAGAGGCTCAGGGCGTGCTCACGCCGCGACTGCGCAGTGCCGGGCGCGCGGGCACTCCACCAGGCGCTTTCGGGTTGGCCGGGATGCCGGGCCATGAGATCCAGCCATTGCCGGTGACAGTCGTTCAAGTGCGCCGTGGCCAACAGGTGAAGATGCTGATCGACGTTGGGCTGTAGCCGCTGATCAAGGCCGAAGTCGGCGGTTACAAGGGGAGGCGAATGGGTCATGCAACAGGGCTCCAGAAGGCATGCGGTCCGGGTAATTCCGGTTTTCATGCCTATTAGAGGCGCGCTGTCACGAGCCCATGCGGTACATGGTTATCGCTGGGTAATGGTTTTGTTGCTGAGGATGTACAGACCGTTACGGCCTGATTCGTTGTCGGAGAATGACCGCTCGGCAAACTTCATCAAACTGTCACGCAACTGTGGCAGCGCGCTTGAACAAACTTCATCAGACTCGCGCTCTACTGGGGTTCTGCGTTTCGGTGTTTCTTCATGCGTTTATTTTTTCTGTTGGCCGCGCTGTTGTTCGGCCTGCCGTCGATGGCGGCTTCGCGTTGTGACGTCAATGTACCGACTGAACGGGTCGATCTGGCCCAGGTGAGCCTGGCGTACCAGAGCATCGGCCGTGCTTCGGATCCGGCGCTGTTGCTGGTCATGGGTTTGGGCGGCCAGTTGATTCACTGGCCGGACGAGGTGGTGGTTGCGCTCTGTCAGCAGGGTTTTCGGGTGATCCGCTATGACAACCGCGATGTCGGTCTGTCGACCTGGCGGCAGGCCCCGGCCGAGGCGAACCTGACCTTTGAAGTGCTGCGCTACAAGCTCGGATTGCCGGTGTCGGCACCGTACTCGCTGAGCGACATGGCCGACGACGCGCTGGGTTTGATGGACGCGCTGCACATCGAGCAGTTTCACGTCCTGGGTGCCAGTATGGGCGGGATGATCGCCCAGCACCTGGCGGCAATGGCGCCACAACGGGTGGAGAGTCTGACACTGATCATGACCAGTTCCGGCGCCGAAGGTTTGCCGGCACCGAGTGCGGCGCTGGTGCAACTGCTGGCGCGGCGTGGCGCGCCGAATCGCGAAGTGGCACTGGAGCAGCAGGCCGATCTGCTGGCAGCGCTTGGCAGCCCGGCGGTCGCGGATGACCGGCAGGCGTTGCTGCATCAGGCAGCGGTGGCCTACGACCGGGCGTTCAACCCGGAAGGCGTGAAGCGCCAGATCATGGCGATCCTTGCCGAGCCGAGCCGGGTGACGTTGCTCAATCAACTGCGGGTGCCGACCCTGGTGGTGCACGGCACGGCGGATCCGCTGTTGCCGGTGATGCACGGCGTGCATCTGGCGGCGCATATACGTGGCAGTCAGTTGAAGCTGATTCCGGGGCTGGCCCATCGTTTTCAGGAGGCGTTCAAGGCGCCGTTGCTGGCAGCGGTGTTGCCGTATTTGCAACAGCACCGTGAAGACACTTCGCACTGGGCGCAGATCGAACCGGCGGCGAGCGGCAACCTGCTGTAGCTGAGGTTTTAAGGGTGTTGATTCGGGCCTCTTCGCGAGCAAGCCCGCACACAAATTGGCAGGCATTCTCTGTAGGAACTGCCGAAGGCTGCGATCTTTTGCTTTTGAAGATCAAAAGATCGCAGCCTTCGGCAGCTCCTACAGGTGTATCTTTCGGACTTCTGTCCGCGAGGTGTGTGATGAGTTCCGCTTTGAAAATCGATTTTGTCAGCGACGTTTCCTGCCCGTGGTGCATCGTCGGTTTGAATGGCTTGTTGCAGGCGCTGGAGATTCTGCGCGATGAAGTGCAGGCCGAGATTCATTTCCAGCCGTTCGAGCTGAACCCGAAGATGGGCCCGGACGGGCAGAACATCACCGAACACATCAGCGAAAAGTACGGCTCGACCCCGGAGCAGTCACAGAAAAACCGCGAAGCGATTCGTGCCCGTGGCGCCGAGGTCGGGTTCGCCTTTCGTACCGATGGTAACAGCCGCATCTACAACACCTTCGATGCTCATCGTCTGTTGCATTGGGCCGGGCAGGAAGGTGTGCAGCTGCCGTTGAAAGAAGCGTTGTTCAAGGCCTATTTCACGGATGGCGGTAATCCGTCCGATCATGCGCAACTGGCGCAGATTGCCGAAAGCGTGGGGCTGGATCGACAGCGTGCCGAAGCGATTCTGGCCAGCGACGAATTTGCCGATGAAGTGCGCGAAGAAGAGCAACTGTGGCTGCAACGCGGCGTGAGCTCAGTGCCGACCGTGGTGTTCAACGGTCAGTACGCGGTGACGGGCGGGCAACCGGTGGACACCTTTGTCGGAGCGATCCGGCAGATCATGAGCGAAACCCGGGGCGGCACCGTCAACAACTGAATGCCAATTCGGGGCACCGTCAACAACTGAATACCAACCCTGTAGGAGCTGCCGCAGGCTGCGATCTTTGCCTTTAAAGAGCAGGATCAAAAGATCGCAGCCTGCGGCAGCTCCTACAGGGATCAAGTGTGCAGGCGCACCCACACCGAGACCAATACGCTGGCGGCAATCAACCACGCGACAACCGCCACCGCCAGTGACGCCTCCAGGCGCATGCGGTCAACCATCACGTACAGCGTCGCCAGATAGATGAAGTACGGAATGATCGACCACATGCCGAACACGATGGTCGCCTTCAGATCATCGACCGAACGGCCCTTGCCGACGATGTAGTGGGCAATCAGCGCAAAGGTCGGAAACAGCGGCACCAGCCCGGCGATGTAATAGTTTCGGGTCTTCGACAGCGCGGCGAGAATCACCACCACTGCTGCGCCGAGGGCGGCTTTGAGAATCAGATCCATCAGTGGCTCAACCCGTATTTTTTCACTTTGTCGAACAGCGTGGTCTTGGCCATGCCCAGCTCCAGACTGGCCTGGGTCAGGTTGCCGCCGCTGCGTTGCAAGGCATCGTTGAGCAGGTTGCGCTCGAAGGCTTCCACCGCTTCGGCGAACGCCAGCCCCTGACCGCCGCTGCTGGCGCCGGACTTCTTGAACGCCGGCAGGCCGAGGGCAAAGCGCTCGGCGACGTTACGCAGTTCGCGCACGTTGCCCGGCCAGTCGTGGCTCATCAGGTTCGACAGGGTCTGGTTGTCCAGCTCGGGCAACGCGCGGTCGAAGCGCAGCGCCGACTGCTGGGTGAAGTGTTCGAACAGTTGCAGGATGTCCTCACGGCGCTCGCGTAGCGGCGGCAGTTCCAGCGTCACCACGTTGAGGCGGTAGTACAAGTCGCTGCGAAACTCGCCGGCCTTGCTCGCTTGGTCGAGGTCGGATTTGGTCGCCGCAATCACCCGGCAATCCACCGCGACGCTCTGGTTCGAGCCGAGGCGTTCGAGGGTGCGTTCCTGCAATACACGCAGCAGTTTGATCTGCAACGGCAGCGGCATGCTTTCCACTTCATCGAGGAACAGCGTGCCGCCGTCGGCGTGTTCGATCTTGCCGATACGCCGTTTGCCGGCACCGGTGAAGGCGTTGGCTTCGTGGCCGAAAATCTCGCTTTCGAACAGGTTCTCCGGCAGGCCGCCACAGTTCAGCGCGACGAATTGCTTGGTGTGGCGGCGGCTGAAATCGTGCAGGCAGCGCGCGACCAGTTCCTTGCCGGTGCCGGTCTCGCCTTCGATCAATACGTTGGCCGAGGTGTCGGCGACGTTGGCGATCAGCTCGCGCAGGTTCTGCATCGCGGGGGAACGACCGATGATCCGGCCTTCGAGGGAGTCGCGTTCGGCCAGTTGCCGACGCAGCGACGAGACTTCGCGGGCGAGGCTGCGTTGCTCCAGTGCGCGGCGGGCGACGTCGACCAGACGCTCCGGCGAGAACGGTTTCTCCATGAAATCGTAGGCGCCTTTCTGCATCGCACCGACCGCCATGGAAATATCACCATGACCGGTGATCAGCACCACCGGCAGACTGCGGTCGCGTTGCTTGAGGCGGGTCAGCAGCTCCAGGCCATCGATGCCCGGCAGGCGGATGTCGCTGATGACGATGCCGGCGAAGTTGTCGCCGACCTGCTCCAGCGCTTCTTCGGCGCTGCCGACACCGATGCAGGGAATGTCTTCCAGGGTCAGTGCCTGCTGGCAGCCGAGCAGCACATGGGGGTCGTCTTCGACGATCAGCACACTAAGGTCGTGGTTCATATTGGCTCGGCAGGAGTAGGGCTTACCAACGGTAAACTGAGGACGAAGGTGGTGCCACCGCTGGCCGGATGTTCGACACCCAGGTGCCCGCCGGTGGCGGCAGCGAGGCTGGCGGAGAGGGTCAGGCCGAGGCCCAGGCCCTGTTCGCCGGGTTTGGTGGTGAAGAACGGCTCGAACAGATGCTTGCGCGCCTCGGCATCGACGCCGTGGCCGTTGTCGCGCACCCGCAGACGATATTTGCCGTTGAATTCTTCACCCTCCAGCCACAGTTCCGGCTGCGGCTGCGCCTGCATGGCGTCGAGGGCATTGCCGATCAGGTTGACCAGAATCTGTTCGAGGCGGGTCTGGTCGATTTGCACTTGCACGTCGATGAATTGCCGATGCAGTTGCAGTGACGCGCTCTCGACCCTGGCACCCAGCACCTGCAGCGCGGCGTCCACCGCTTTGCCGAGACTGGCCTGGCCCTTGTCGTCCCCGCGTCGGGCGAACGAGCGCAGGCTGGCAGTGATCCGGCCCATGCGGTCGATCAGGTCATTGATGGTCTTGAGGTTGGTGCTGGCGACGTCGAGCTGGCCGCGTTCGAGGAATCGAATGGTGTTGCCGGACAGGGTGCGCATCGCGGCCAGCGGCTGGTTCAATTCGTGGGCGATGCTGGTCGACATCTGGCCGATGGCTGCGAGTTTGCCGGCCTGCACCAGTTCGTCCTGAGCGCGGCGCAGGGTTTCTTCGGCCTGCCGTCGTTCGCGGATCTGGCTCTTGAGGCGTTCGTTGCTGGCGCGCAGGTCGCCGGTGCGTTCGGTGATCCGCCGTTCGAGTTGACTGTTGGCTTCCTGCAAGGCTTCGCGGGCGGCGAGGCGGGTGGCGATGACCTTGCGCCGCTCGTTCCAGGCAATCAGCAAAAACGCCACCAGAGCGAACGCCACGGCCACCAGAATGCCTTGGTTGATCGCTTCGCGGCGCAGGTCCTGCAACGGCGTGAGCAAAGTGAAATTCCACGGTGTGTCGCTCAGTGGCCGGGTCTGGGCCAGATAGCTGATGCTGTCGTCATCGGCGCTCACTTCGCTGTTGGCAGGAAAGGTCAGTTTCTCCACGCCTTCGGCCAGGGTTTCGCGGGCCAGGGGTTGCAGTTCGTTGAGCGGGAACCAGTAATACTGCAGGCTGCGGGCGAGCTTCTCTTTGGTTTCATCGCTCAGCGGGACCACCGATTTCAGGCGCCGCGCCGGATCGCTGGAAAGAATGATGATGCCGTTCTCGTCGCTGACGAAGGCTTCCAGACGGGCGCGCTGCCAGCGTTCTTCCAGGGCTTCGAGACGCACTTTGACCACGGCGACGCCGATGATCTTGCCGTGCTCTTCCAGGCCGTGGGCCAGGTAATAACCGGGTTCGCCGCTGGTGCTGCCGATGCCGTAGAAACGTCCGGGCTCGCCGCGCACGGCTTTCTGGAAATAGGCGCGGAACGACAGGTCTTCACCGAGGTAACTGTCGACGTCGCGCCAGTTGCTGGTGGCCATCACGCGGCCGGTGGTGTCCATGACATAGATGGCCCGACTGCGGCTGCGCCGGTTCAGGCCTTCAAGGTAAGCATTGACCGTTTGCCGGTGTTCCGGGGTCGGGTCGGCCAGCAATTGCGGGACGCTGGTTTCCAGTTCCAGCAGGCTGGGCAGGTAGGTGTATTTGCTGATCTCGCTTTCGACGGTGCGCGCGTGCAGTTCAAGCTGACGTTGGCCGTTTTCGCTGAGGCTGCGGATGCCGAAATGTTCACTGGTCCAGAAACCGGCGTAACCCAGTCCGATCATCAGCACGATGATCAGCGGCGGCAGAAACAGATGGCGAATCAGACGAGGCTTCACGGCAAGTGATGGCGGCGCTGCGCGATAGAGATTGGGGTCGCATTTCATCACAGTTGCCTTGGGTCAACCAGCATGGTTAAAGCATCCTGGTTTGTTCGAGCGCGGAACCTGTGGCGAGGGGATTTATCCCCGATCGGCTGCGAAGCAGTCGTCAAACCGGCAGATGCGGTTCGAGTTTGAAATGTTGGGGCCGCTTCGCGGCCCATCGGGGATAAATCCCCTCGCCACAAAGCTCCCTCGCCACAGAGTTCAGTGTGTTGCTTTTAGTGCTGCAGGATTTTCTCGAGGAAATGCTGCGCGCGTTCGGAGCGGGCGCTGATGTCGCCGAAAAACTCCTCTTTCGGGCAGTCTTCGATGATCTTGCCGGCATCCATGAAAATCACCCGGTCGGCCACTTTGCGGGCGAAACCCATTTCGTGGGTCACGCACATCATGGTCATGCCTTCCTGGGCCAGTTGCACCATCACGTCGAGCACTTCGTTGACCATTTCCGGATCGAGCGCCGAGGTCGGTTCGTCGAACAGCATGACGATCGGGTCCATCGCCAGCGCGCGGGCAATCGCCACACGCTGCTGCTGACCGCCGGACAGTTGCCCCGGGTGCTTGTGGGCATGCGCCGACAGGCCAACGCGTTCCAGCAGTTGCAGACCTTTTTTGGTCGCTTCTTCTTTGCTGCGGCCCAATACCTTGATCTGCGCAATGGTCAGGTTTTCGGTAATGGTCAGGTGCGGGAACAGCTCGAAATGCTGGAACACCATGCCGACGCGCGAGCGCAGTTTCGGCAGGTTGGTCTTCGGGTCGGCAATCGAGGTGCCATCGACGACGATGTCGCCTTTCTGGAACGGCTCCAGCGCGTTGACGCATTTGATCAGGGTCGACTTGCCCGAGCCCGACGGGCCGCAGACCACGATCACTTCGCCTTTCTTGACCTCGGTGCTGCAATCAGTCAGCACCTGGAAGTCGCCATACCACTTGTTGATGTTCTTGATGGAGATCATACGGCAAACCTTTTTTGCAGACGCTTGACCAGCAGCGAGGCGGAAAAGCTGATGATGAAGTAAACGACACCGGCAAAGATCAGGAACTCGTTGGAACGACCGATGATGTCGCCGCTGGAGCGGGCGGAGTTGAGGAAGTCCACCAGGCCCACGGTGTAGACCAGCGAGGTGTCCTGGAACAGGATGATCGACTGCTGCAGCAGCAACGGGGTCATCTTGCGGAACGCCTGGGGCAGGATGATCAGACGCATGGTCTGGCCATAGGTCATGCCCATCGCTTGTGCAGCGGCCATCTGGCCTTTGGGGATCGACTGCACGCCGGCACGGACGATTTCACAGAAGTACGCGGCTTCGAACATCATGAAGGCCACGACGCAGGACGTGAACGCGCCGATCGGGGTGTCTTCGCCGGTGATCCAGCGCAGCACGAACGGTACCGCCAGGTAGAACCAGGTGATCACCAGCAGCAGCGGGATCGAGCGGAAATAGTTCACATAGGCGCCGGCCACGCGAGACAGCAGTTTGCTGGACGACAGGCGCATCAGCGCGAGGATCGTACCGAGCACGATGCCGCCGACCACGCCCATGAGCATGAGCTTCAAGGTCATGAGCATGCCGTTCCACAGGCCCGGGATCGCGGGGATGATGCCGCTGAAATCGAAGTCCATTATTTACCCCCCACGGAGATCAGGCCGGGCACCGCGACTTTCTTCTCGACCATGCGCATCAGCAGCATCAGGCTCATGTTCAGGGTGAAGTAGATCAGCGTGGCCAGGGTGAACGCTTCAAACAGGTTGGCCGAGAATTCGGCGGTCTGTTTGGTTTGCGCCAGCAGTTCCATCAGGCCGATCAGGGACGCCACGGAGGAGTTCTTGAAGACGTTGAGGAATTCCGAGGTCAGCGGCGGAATGATGATGCGGTAGGCCTGGGGCAGCAGCACGTTCCAGTAGATCTGCGGCAGCTTGAAACCCATGGCGCGGGCGGCGGATTCCTGGCCCCGCGGCAGCGCCTGGATACCGGTGCGCACTTGCTCGCAGACCCGGGCGGCGGTGAACAGGCCCAGGCACACGACGACGCTCAGGTAGGCCGAGGTGGTGGGGTTCAGATCCTGTTTGTACCAGTCCTGCAGGTTCTGCGGCAGCAGGTCGGGCACCAGGAAGTACCAGATGAACAGCTGAACCAGCAGCGGCACGTTGCGAAACAGCTCGACGTAGCACGTCGCGATGCCCGACACGAGGCGGCTCGGCACGGTGCGCATGACCCCCAGAATGGAGCCCAGCAGCAAAGCGATGATCCAGGCCACGACGGCGATGGCAATGGTCCAGCCCAGACCGGAAATGAACCAGTCGAGATACGTCTCGCTGCCCACGCCGGTGGACTTGAAGAACACGCCCCAGTCCCAGTTGTAATTCATTAGGGTCTCCCCTCGAAATCGATCGATGTACAAGCACCCGCTTGGGGAAGATCCTTTCCCGTCCGACGTTGAACGTCGGGCACACGCGATCGGCTCGGAAACCGCCTGGTCGAGTGTTCCACAGTAAAGCCAGCAGGTAGTAACAGGCGTCTGAGGGAGGTTGCTCCCTCAGACGACAGGTTAGTCAGGAATCAGATTTTTACGTCAGGTGCAGGCTTGTCGCTCGGATTGGCGATCAGCTCTTTCACCTTGTCGCTCATCGGGAAGTTGAGGTTCAGGCCTTTCGGTGGGATCGGGCTTTCGAACCACTTGCTGTAGATCTTGTTGATCTCGCCGGACTTGAACAGGCCGACGATGGCGTCATCCACCGCTTTCTTGAACGCCGGGTCGTCTTTACGCACCATGCACGCGTAGGCTTCGAAGGACTGTGGCGTACCGGTGATCACCCAGTCAGTCGGCTTCTTGGCCTTGGCTTCTTCACCGGCCAGCAGGGCGTCGTCCATCATGAAGGCAACGGCGCGGCCGCTTTCCAGCATGTTGAAGGATTCGCCGTGGTCCTTGGCGGAGATGATGTTCATGCCCATCTGCTTGTCGGCGTTCATCGCTTTGATGATGCGCTCGGACGTGGTGCCAGCGGTGGTCACGACGTTTTTGCCCTTGAGATCGGCGAAGTCTTTGTAGGACGGGTTGCCATCCTTGTCTTTCTTGACCAGCAGACGAGTGCCGATTTCGAAGATGTTGACGGTGAAGTCGACCTGTTGGGCGCGTTCGGCGTTGTTGGTAGTAGAGCCGCACTCGATATCCGCGGTGCCGTTCTGGATCAGCGGGATACGGGTTTGCGAGGTCACCAGGTTGTACTTGACCTGCAGGTCTGGCTTGTTCAGGTCTTTTTTCAGGGCTTCAACGATGGCCACTTGAATGTCGTGGGAGTAGCCCACTGGCTTGCCGGAAGCATCCGCGATGTAGGAAAACGGGATGGAGCTGTCGCGGTGAGCGAGGGTGATGGTGCCGGAATCGTTGATTTTCTTCAGGGTGCCGGTGAGTTCGGCGGCGAAAACTGGTGTGCTGATCAGAGCGGCCGCAATGGCTGCGCCCAGGATAGGGGGAACGATGCGCATCAAATTTTCCTCGAATTGTTTTTTTTATGGAGCCAGTTCGTCGGCCCTTTTGTGCTTCGAATGCCTGACGGCTCCTGAAGTGTTGGCACGGCAGGCATTCGTCGAGAGAGTGTAGAGCATGAGTCGTGCCAGACCAGTCGATAGTGGCTAATGGCTTGATTTATAAGGTGATTAAAGTTTTGTGTCGGTGTTTTTCGATGAAACTGATCCGGTTATCCGAATTGACCGGGAGGTCGCGTTCGGAAATCCGAACGATCCTTAATCGCTGCCCTCGTATTGATGATCGCTCGAACCCGCATAACCTTGTAGCGAGGGGATTTATCCCCGATAGGTCGCGAAGCGGCCTTCTTCAGCGCAAAGGCGAGGACCGCTTCGCAGTCCATCGGGGATAAATCCCCTCGCCACAGGGTTAGTGGCAGGCAAAGTAAGTCACGCAGCAAAAAGCCCCTGAATCTCTCAATTCAGGGGCTTTCGCTTAAGCGAGGTTCAATTCACGCAGCTTCAGTCTTGCGGTTCTGCTCGACCTTGCCCAGGTAGGCCGCCAGTTTCTCCTGCTCGGCCGGGGTGGTGAACAGGCCCAGTTTGCTGCGACGCCACAGAATATCGTGCGCCGTGGTCGCCCATTCTTCGCTGCACAGGTAGTCAACCTCACGGGTATAGAGCCCGCCGCCGAGGTGTTCGCCCATGTCGGCCAGCGTTTCTACGCCTTCGAGCATGCGCCAGGTGCGGCTGCCGTAGGTGGTGGCCCAGCGGCGGGCGATTTCGCTCGGGACGAAGTCGAACTTGTCGCGGATCTGTGCGCTCAAGGCTTGCGGGGTGGTCATGTCTTCACCGCCGGGCAGGGTCGCGGTAGCGGTCCAGCTTGGGCGCATCTGGGTGAAGTACGGCATCAACTGGGCCATCGCCGACTCTGCGAGCTTGCGGTAGGTGGTCAGCTTGCCACCGAACACCGACAGCAGTGGTGCCTCTTCACCGCCGCCAGACAGGGCCAGGGTGTAGTCGCGGGTTACGGCCGACGGGTTGTCGGATTCGTCATTGCACAGCGGGCGCACGCCCGAGTAGCTGTGCTGGATGTCGTCGCGACTGATCTGCTTCTTGAAGTGGGCGTTGACCACTTTCAGCAGGTAATCGGTTTCGCCGTCGGTGATTGCCACTTTCGCCGGATCGCCGGTGTACTCACGGTCGGTGGTGCCGATCAGAGTGAAGTGGTTCAGGTACGGAATGGTGAAAACGATGCGCTGATCTTCGTTTTGCAGGATATGCGCGTGATCGCCTTCGTACAGCTTCGGCACAATGATGTGGCTGCCCTGAATCAGGCGAATGCCGTACGGCGATTCCATCTTCAGGTCGTCACGGATGAACTTGGCGACCCATGGACCGGCGGCGTTCACCAGCGCTTTGGCGGTGATCGAAAACAGGCTGCCATCGGCGCGTTCCAGGTTCAGGTGCCACAGGCCCTTGGCGCGGCGGGCGCTGACACAACGGGTCTGGGTGTGAATATGCGCGCCGTGTTCACGGGCAGCCATCGCATTCAACACAACGAGGCGGGCGTCATCGACCCAGCAGTCGGAGTATTCGAAGCCTTTCTTGATTTCGCTTTTCAGTGCGCTGTCGGCGCCGAACTTCAGGCTTTTCGAACCTGGCAGCTTTTCGCGCTTGCCGAGGTTGTCATAAAGGAACAGGCCCGCGCGGATCATCCACGCCGGACGCAGGTGCGGGCGATGCGGCAGCACAAATCGCATCGGCTTGACGATGTGTGGCGCCTTGGCCAGCAGCACTTCGCGCTCGGCCAGCGCTTCACGCACCAGACGAAATTCGTAATGTTCGAGGTAGCGCAGGCCACCGTGGATCAGCTTGCTGCTGGCCGACGAAGTGTGGCTGGCCAGGTCATCCTTTTCGCAAAGGAACACCGAAAGACCGCGACCGGCGGCATCCGCTGCAATCCCCACGCCATTGATCCCGCCGCCAATCACGGCAACATCGTAAATCTCGGCAATCGGGGGCGTACGCAAGGTAGAGGTGGACATCGGCTGGCCTCGGGCTCTTTTGATTTTCTGTCTTGGAAATCGAACATAAATGTTCATTTGCGAAAATGGTAGCCCATAAAGACGCGCGCAGCCAGTCGCCTTCGATTGAAAAAACTCATCGAAGGGCGGCTAAAAGAAAATTTTCGAACATTATTGAGGCAGGGATGCTCTCTGTGGCGAGGGGATTTATCCCCGATGGGCCGCATAGCGGCCCCTCAATGTTGGATATCAGGCACACCGCATTGGGTGGTTTTGGGACTGCTTCGCAGCCCATCGGGGATAAATCCCCTGGCCACAGGGGAATGTCGACGGGGTTAAACGACTTCCAGACGAATCTTGTGCTGGCTCAGCAACTGCGCCAGCGCCGGCACGGGTTGCTGATCGGTCACCAGGCAGTCAATCAGGCTGATCGGACCGAGGCGGATCATCGCGTTACGCCCGAACTTGCTGGAGTCCGCCGCCAGAATCACCTGCCGCGCGTTGGCGATGATCGCTTGCGACACGCGCACTTCCTGATAATCGAAGTCGAGCAGGCTGCCGTCTTCGTCGATGCCGCTGATGCCCACCAGCGCAAAATCGACCTTGAACTGATTGATGAAATCCACACTCGCCTGACCCACCACGCCGCCGTCACGGCGCACGTTGCCGCCGGTCAGCAGCACATCGAAATCATCCTTGGCACTGAGCATCGAGGCGACGTGCAGGTTGTTGGTGATGATCTTCAGATGGTTGTGATTGAGCAGGGCGCGGGCAATCGATTCGGTGGTGGTGCCGATGTTGATGAACAGCGAAGCGTGATCGGGGATCTGCGCGGCGATGGCTTCGCCGATGCGTTGTTTTTCGTCGCGCATCTGATCGGCGCGCATCGCATAGGCGGTGTTTTCGACGCTGGAATCGTAGGCCGCGCCGCCATGGTAGCGACGCAACAGATTGGCTTCCGCGAGCTGATTGATGTCGCGGCGGATGGTTTGCGGGGTGACAACGAACAGCGTGGCCATTTCCTCGATGCTCACATAGCCGCGTTCGCGGACCAGCTCGAGGATTTGCTGCTGACGGGGAGGCAGATTCATGGGGCTTCCTTTGGGCTGCCGTGCAAAATTTGCCCATGATGACGCAGGAATCTCCTCCCGACCAGTTTCCAAACAACGTGAAAGCTACTGCGCTCGGCAATCCTGCGTTAAAAACAGGCTCGGACTGCTCATTTACAAACCCGTAAACTCCGCGTCCTCGCCTGTTTTTGCCTTGTCTTGCCTTCGCTCGCTACGCTTTCACGCTGTTTGGACAGCTTAAGTCAGTCCTCAGACTGGCTTATTCAGCGTCTTCACGCGCCCAGTCGCGGGTGCGGCTGACGGCTTTTTTCCAGCCTTTGTACAGTTTCTCTTTCTCGACTTCGTCCAGGCTCGGTTCGAACTCGCGCTCGATTACCGCTTTGCCGCGCAGTTCTTCCAGGCTGCCCCAGAAACCGCACGCCAGACCGGCCAGATACGCCGCGCCCAGTGCCGTGGTTTCGCGCATTTGCGGGCGCTCGACCTGGGTGCCGAGGATGTCGGCCTGGAACTGCATGAGGAAGTTGTTCGCCACCGCGCCGCCGTCCACGCGCAAGGCCTTGAGGCGTTCACCGGAGTCCTGTTGCATGGCGTCGAGCACATCGCGGGTCTGGTAGGCGATCGATTCCAGCGCGGCGCGGATGATGTGATCCACGCGTACGCCGCGCGTCAGGCCGAACAGTGCGCCACGGGCATACGGGTCCCAGTAGGGAGCGCCCAGACCGGTGAACGCCGGTACCAGGTACACACCGTTGCTGTCCTTCACTTTATTGGCGAAGTATTCGGTGTCATGAGCGTCGTTGACGATCTTCAGTTCATCGCGCAGCCACTGCACGGTCGAGCCACCGTTGAAGACTGCGCCTTCCAGGGCGTAAGCCACTTCGCCACGCGGGCCGCAAGCGATGGTGGTGAGCATGCCGTGCTGCGATTTCACCGCTTTGTCGCCGGTGTTCATCAGCAGGAAGCAGCCAGTGCCGTAGGTGTTTTTTGCCTGGCCCGGCTCGACGCACATCTGGCCGAACAGTGCCGCTTGCTGGTCACCGGCGATCCCGCCGATGGCGATCCCGCTTTTGGTGCGACCGTAGATTTCCGAAGACGCTTTCACTTCCGGAAGCATCTCCCGCGGGATGTCGAGGATTTCCAGCATCTTCGAATCCCATTCCAGCGAGTGGATGTTGAAGAGCATGGTGCGCGAGGCGTTGGTGTAGTCGGTGACGTGCACTTTGCCGCCGGTGAATTTCCAGATCAGCCAGCTGTCGACGGTGCCGAACAGCAGTTCGCCGTTGCGCGCACGTTCGCGGCTGCCTTCGACGTTGTCGAGGATCCACTTCAGTTTGGTGCCGGAGAAGTACGGGTCGGTGACCAGACCGGTGTTGTCGCGGATGTAGTCTTCATGGCCATCGCGCTTGAGCTGCTGGCAGATCTCGGTGCTGCGGCGGCACTGCCAGACGATGGCGTTGTACACCGGACGGCCAGTGGTCTTGTCCCAGACCACGGTGGTTTCACGCTGGTTGGTGATACCGATGGCGGCGACTTGATCGTGATGCAGACCGGCCTGGGCCAGCGCTTCGACCATCACCGCGCTCTGGGTGGCAAAGATTTCCATCGGATCGTGTTCGACCCAACCGGCTTGCGGGTAATGCTGGGCAAATTCGCGCTGGGCGGTGCAGACCACGTTCGCGTCGCGGTCGAAGATGATCGCGCGGGAGCTGGTCGTACCCTGATCGAGGGCAATGATGTAGTTCTTATTCTGAATGTCGGTCATGTCGATTGCCTTGGACGAAATAAGGGAGAGTGGGCCGTGGCGCGGGTTCTAAATGGGCAGGAGCCCGCGCCGACTGTTTCAAGAAGTTCTTGGTTTGCCGTCAATGGCCGGTTCTGCATCCTTTGTAGCAGGTGTGGCGCCGGTCAGGTGACGGGCAATGAGCCCGCGATACCCGGCAGCGCCGAGGCAGGCACCGACAATCGGTGCAAAAATCGGTATCAGGAAGTACGGAATATCGCGGCCGCCAGTGAAGGAAATTTCACCCCAGCCGGCGAAGAAAGTCATCAGTTTCGGACCGAAGTCACGGGCCGGGTTCATCGCAAAACCGGTCAGCGGGCCCATCGAACTGCCGATCACGGCAATCAGAAAACCGATCAGCAGCGGGGCCATCGGGCCTTTCGGCAGACCGTTGTTGTCGTCGGTCAGGGCCATGATCACGCCCATCAGGATTGCGGTGATGATCATCTCGACCAGGAACGCCTGGGCGGTGGACAGCACTGGATTGGGGAACGTCGAGAACACCGAGGCCAATTCGAGGCTGGCGGCGGTGCCACGCACCATGTGATGGGTTTGTTCGTAATCGAAGAATAGATTGCTGTACAGCGTGTAAACCAACAGCGCGCCACAGAAGGCGCCAGCGATCTGCGACAGGATATAGAACGGCAGTTTGCGCTTTTCGAAGTCGGCGAAAATGCTCAGGGCGATACTCACGGCAGGGTTCAGGTGCGCGCCGGAAACACCGGCGGTCAGGTAGATCGCCATGCTCACTCCGACGCCCCAGATGATGCTGATTTCCCACAAGCCGAAGCTGGCGCCCGCGACTTTGAGCGCGGCGACACAGCCGGTGCCGAAAAAGATCAGAAGTGCAGTCCCCAGAAACTCGGCCAGGCATTGGCCGGAAAGCGATGGTTGCTGTAAAGCAGTTGTCATTGAAAACCTCGGTTTTTGTTGTTGTCTGGCGCGTTTGCCGTCAGGGCAAGGCGCGATTTTCCCCGGGGCAGGATCCCCATCCTGTTTCCGGTTTACTGCTGGGTGCTGCGGTGACGATAATTCTTACATTATTCAGATTCGAAAAAATATAGACAAGAAACAAACCTGTCAAAGGTCGAAAGTGAACCATCGGTCACAATTCAACTATCAACCTGCTGAATGGTCCTGCCGATGGCGGCGGCGATAGCCTGGCGGCTCACGCGCAAAGCCCGGAAAACGGGGCTTGCGCTAGAGCCTTTTGCGCTGTGATGACCTAGAATCCGGCGCAGGATTTTTCTGTTGATGCCGAGCCTGGAGCTGCCATGACCCCTGCGTTGGACTTGTTGAAAAAAGTTCGTGCCGAACATCGCGTGCACAGTTACGAACATGACCCAAAGGCTGCGTCCTACGGGCTGGAGGCCGCAGAGAAACTGGCGCTGGAGCCGGCGCAGGTGTTCAAGACGTTGCTCGCTGCCAGCGAAAAAGGTGAATTGCTGGTGGCGGTGGTACCGGTCGTCGGAAGCCTTGATCTCAAGGGGCTGGCTCACGCGGCGGGCGTGAAGAAAGTCGAAATGGCTGACCCGGCGGCGGCGCAGCGCTCCACCGGTTACCTGCTGGGCGGGATCAGTCCGCTGGGGCAGAAGAAGCGTCTGCGCACCTTCATCGATAACTCGGCTCAGGGTTTTGCGACTATTTATGTCAGTGCTGGCCGACGCGGCCTGGAGGTCGAGTTGGCGCCCGCCGTACTCGCCGAGCACACCCAGGGCAAATTTGCCGACATCGGTCGGGTGTAACGCTGAATTCTGTATGAAGAAAATTGGCCGGTTCTGTCACTGGCGCTGATCCGGCCAGCGCCGCATGCTCTGCCGACGGACTTAGGGAGAAGGTTATGCAGCTTGAGTTTCATCAGGTCGACGCGTTCAGTGATCGACCGTTCAGTGGCAATCCGGCGATGGTGTATCGGCTCGACGCATGGCTTGCGGATGAGTTGATGCAGAAGATCGCCGCCGAACACAATCTGGCGGAAACCGCGTTCGTGGTGCGCGAAGGCGCCGCGTGGCACATCCGCTGGTTCACTCCGACTACCGAAGTGCCGTTGTGCGGGCATGCGACGCTGGCCAGTGCCTACGTGTTGTTCGAGGTCTACAAGGAAAACGTCGAGCGTCTGGACTTCACCTGCAAGTCCGGGCCGTTGAGCGTCAGCCGCGAAGGCGATCGCCTGTGGCTGGACTTTCCGTCGATCGTGCCATCAGCGATTGGCGTGACGCTGGATGTCGAGCGGGCGCTGGGTGTCGAGGCGGTGGATGTGCTCGGTTCCAACGAGTTGTTCGTGGTACTGGAGTCGGAGCAGGCAGTGCTCGACTGCACACCGGACATGGTCGCGCTGGCGAAACTGCCGTGGCTTGGCGCCATCGTGACAGCGCGCGGCAATCAGCATGATTTTGTCTCGCGTTATTTCGCCCCGGCAATCGGCATCAACGAAGATCCGGTGACCGGCTCGACGCATTGCAGCCTGATTCCGTACTGGTCGAAACGTATGGGCAAATCCAGCTTGACCGCGTGCCAGCGTTCGGCGCGGGGCGGGGAGTTGTTCTGTCGGCTGGAGGGGGAGCGGGTGAAGATCGGCGGCAATGCGACGCTGGTTGCCAGCGGCACGCTGATCCTCGGTTAACGCAAAACTTTGTTGGAGTGAGCCTTTGTAGTGAGGGGATTTATCCCCGATGGACTGAGCAGCAGCCCCAAACCATTACTTGCACAGTGCCAGGCACTCCGCGGTGCAGGCTAAAGGGCCGCTTCGCGCCCCATCGGGGATAAATCCCCTCACCACAAAAAACCTCCACACTCCGATGTTCTGTTTGATCAGAGGGCGGTGCTGTAGCGGCGGACGCCGTTTTCCACTGCCGGGATTTGTGCGGCGGTGCTGCCCGATGCCTGGAACAGGACCAGGTGTTCTGCAGCAACCCGGATCCCGACATCCGCGCCCACCTGATGGTCGGCATGGCTGGGGAAGATCGATTCCAGCTGCGCGCCGGTCGGCAGTTGCAGGCGATACAGGGTCGAGGCACCGAGGAAGGTCTTGCCGACAATGCGTGCTTTCAACCCACTGTCCGGCGCATAAACGATGTCATCCGGACGCAGCAACACATCCACCGCGCCGCCCACTGGCCAGGTATAGGCCCGGTTGCCGCGCAGTTCGCCGAGTTCGGTCTGCACCGATTCCGGGCTGCCGAGCTGGCCGCGAATGAAATAACCCTGACCAATGAAACTGGCTACAAACGGCGTCGCCGGCTCGTGGTAGAGATTGTAGGGTGTGTCCCACTGTTCCAGCCGACCTTCCTTGAATACGCCAACGTGATCGCTCACGGCGAAGGCTTCTTCCTGGTCGTGGGTCACTAGAATCGCACTGGTGCCACGGGCCTTGAGAATGTCGCGCACTTCGTGGCTGAGCTTGCGCCGCAGTTCGCCATCGAGGTTGGAGAACGGTTCGTCGAGCAGCAGCAGTTGCGGTTCCGGCGCCAGGGCGCGGGCGAGGGCGACGCGTTGTTGCTGGCCGCCGGAGAGCTCGTGCGGGAAGCGTTTGCCGAGGTTCTTCAGGTTGACCAGTTCCAGCAGCTCTTCGGTAACGCGCGCCTTGTTCGGGTGCTTGCGGATGCCGAAGGCGATGTTGTCCGCGACGCTGAGGTGCGGGAACAGTGCGTAGTCCTGGAACACCATGCCGATTCGGCGTTTCTCCGGGGCCAGAGTGAAACCGGCGCTGGAAATGGTTTCGCCGCCCAGAGTGATTTCCCCTTCGTGCACCGGTTCAAAACCGGCAATCGCGCGCAGGGTGGTGGTCTTGCCGCAGCCCGACGAGCCGAGCAGGCAGCCGATGTCGCCGGCGTTGAGGTGCAGATTGAGGTTCTGCACCACGCGTTGATCTTGGTAGCCGCAAGCGAGGTTGCGCAGGTTCAGCAGTAATTCATGACTCATGCGTGGTGATATGCCGGTTCGACGAGGAACTCGAGCAGGGCCTTCTGTGCGTGGAGACGGTTTTCTGCCTGATCCCAGGCAACGGAGCGCGGGTCATCGAGCAGGTCGAGGCTGATTTCTTCACCGCGGTGCGCTGGCAGGCAGTGCATGAACAGCACATCTTCAGCCGCCAGATCGAGCAGGGCGCGGGTCACCTGGAACGGTGCAAACAGCTTCAGGCGCTTGGCAGTTTCCTCTTCCTGACCCATCGAAGTCCAGACGTCAGTGCTCACCAGGTGCGCACCGCGCACAGCGTCTTGCGGATCACGGACGATGGTCACGCGATCGCCGGCGCGGGCGACGAACTCAGGATTGGGCTCGTAGCCTTGCGGGCAGGCAACGCGCAACTGGAAGTCGAACTGGATCGCCGCTTCTATATAGCTGTTGCACATGTTGTTGCCGTCGCCGATCCACGCCACGGTCTTGCCCTGAATCGAGCCACGGTGTTCGAGGAAGGTCTGCATGTCGGCCAGCAACTGGCACGGGTGCAGGTCATCGGACAGGCCGTTGATCACCGGCACGCGCGAGTTGGCGGCGAATTCGGTCAGGGTGCTGTGGGCAAAGGTACGGATCATCACCGCATCGAGCATGCTCGACATGACGATGGCGCAGTCGCCAATCGGTTCGCCACGGCCCAGTTGGGTGTCACGCGGCGACAGGAAGATCGCCTGGCCACCGAGCTGGATCATGCCGGCCTCGAAGGAGATCCGGGTACGGGTCGAGGATTTCTCGAAGATCATCCCCAGGACGCGGTTTTTCAGCGGCTCGAACAGTACGCCGCGGTTACGCAGGTCCTTGAGCTCAACGCCTCGACGGATCACGCTGACCAGCTCTTCGGGCGTGCAATCCATCAGGGAGAGAAAGTGCCTTGCGCTCATCATTGACTACCTTTTTGTTACAAACCGCAGATGCTCAAAGCCTTGTTTAACGGAACAACGGACGAGACCTGCGGCGTAAGCCGCACGGGGCGACGAAATAGGGGAAGGCGCGATATTGACACTAAATGTCGCGTTACGCCAATAGGCTACGGATTTTGCGGGACTCGGAGGATGTTTCGTATCTTGCTGGCGGACATATGAAGACCGGTTCAAGGCCGCAGCGAGGCTCTTTGTACACCGGCCTTGCAGGGCTTGGCAATCGAGTGTGGCGGGGATCGAGTCGCCTGAGTCGGTTTACGACCGTGGCGCCATGCCATCACTTGGTCGGATGCTCGGACTGAAACATTTGCTAAAGCAAAGTGCTGGGTTATAAATAAGTTTCGAGCGACGCAGGAAGCCTCCGCATGGAATCGAAAGAAAAACTGTTAATGGAACTGCTGGGTCACACGGCTCGCTCATTGACCCATCTCACCGCGTCGGTGACTTCAATGTCCTTCGAACTGCTGCGCAGCGAAGACGAAGTGGTCAAGACCGCCGGCCGTCACATGATCGATCGCATGGCGACCATCAGTGCCGGGCTCGACGAGCACTGGCGACTGATCGGCGAACTCACCGGCGTGCACGTCGCCCACGAGCAGATCGAAACCATTCAGGAAATTCAGCTGGCCGCGCCGCCGCAGCTGCCGTCGAATTGATCATGGCGGCTTATCGGCTCGCCTGATAACCGTCGATTCACAGGACAAACGTCGCTGGCGCAGGATCTGCGCGGGGGCCATAGTTTTGTTCCCGCAGGCATGCCCGTTGCCTGCCCAGAACAAGACAGAGACTGGCCATGACCAAGACTCTCCATCACCGTGCCTGCCACCTGTGTGAAGCCATTTGCGGCCTGACCATCGAGACCACCGAAACCGATGGCAACGTTGCGATCACCTCGATCAAGGGTGACGCGCTCGACACCTTCAGTCGCGGGCACATCTGCCCCAAGGCCGTGGCCCTGCAAGACATCCAGAATGACCCCGATCGCCTGCGTCAGCCGATGCGCCGGGTCGGCAGCGAATGGCTGCCGATCGAGTGGGACGAGGCCTTTGCACTGGTGGCCGAGCGTCTGGCGACGATTCAGGAGCGTCACGGGCAGAATGCGGTGGCGGTCTACCAGGGCAACCCGAGCGTGCACAACTATGGGCTGATGACTCACAGCAACTACTTTCTCGGCCTGCTGAAGACGCGCAATCGCTTCTCGGCGACTTCGGTCGATCAGTTGCCGCATCACCTGAGCAGTTACCTGATGTACGGCCATGGCTTGCTGCTGCCGATCCCGGACATCGATCACACCGATTTCATGTTGATCCTCGGCGGCAACCCGCTGGCGTCCAACGGCAGCATCATGACCGTGCCGGATGTCGAGAAACGCCTGAAGGCGATTCAGGCCCGCGGCGGCAAAGTGGTGGTGGTCGATCCACGGCGCAGCGAAACGGCGGCCATCGCCGATCAGCACCTGTTCGTGCGGCCCGGTGGCGACGCGGCGTTGTTGTTCGGGGTGCTCAACACCTTGTTCAGCGAAGGCCTGACCCGTGACAGCCACTTGCCGGTTGATGGCCTTGATGAAGTGCGCGCAGCCGTCGCAACCTTCACCGCCGAAGCCATGAGTCCGCTGTGTGCGGTGCCGGCCGAGCAGATCCGCCAACTGGCGCGGGATTTCGCTGCCGCCTCGAGTGCGGTGTGCTACGGGCGTATGGGCGTTTCGACCCAGGCGTTCGGCACCTTGTGTCATTGGGTGGTGCAGTTGATCAATCTGGTCACCGGCAACCTTGACCGGGTGGGCGGCGCGTTGTGCACCGAGCCGGCGGTGGATCTGGTGGCGTCGACCTCGGGCGGGCATTTCAACAAATGGCAGAGCCGGGTGTCCGGACGGCCCGAATACGGCGGCGAACTGCCGGTGTCGGCGCTGGCCGAAGAGATGCTCACCGAAGGCGAAGGGCAGATTCGCGCGCTGATCACGGTGGCCGGCAATCCGGTGTTGTCGACGCCCAACGGCCGGCAACTGGAGCAGGCGCTGGACGGTCTGGAGTTCATGCTCAGCATCGACCTGTACATCAACGAAACCACGCGTTACGCCGACCTGATCCTGCCGTCGACCTCGGCGCTGGAGAACGATCACTACGACACTACGTTCAACCTGTTCGCGGTGCGCAACGTCACTCGCTTCAACCGGGCGATTCTCGCCAAGCCCGAGGGGGCGTTGCACGATTGGGAGATCTTCGTCGGCCTGGCCAAAGCCTTTGCCGAAAAGACCGGCAAGGAACTGAAGCCGACCCTGCCGCCGGCGAAGATGATCGATATGGGCCTGCGCATGGGGCTGTATGGCGATACGTCCGATCGGAAGCTGTCGTTGGCGACATTGTTCGATCATCCGCACGGGATTGATCTTGGGGCGTTGAAACCGAATCTTGCCGCCCGCCTCAAGACGCCAGATCAACGGGTGCAGGCTGCGCCGCCGGAGATCCTCGCTGATCTCGCACGCTTTGCGGCCTTGCAGGCACCGGCAGCCGATGAGCTGTTGATGATCGGCCGGCGCCATGTGCGCAGCAACAATTCGTGGATGCACAATTACCATCGTCTGGTGAAGGGCAAGCCGCGTCATCAACTGCTGATGCACCCGGACGATCTGGCGAGTCGCGGACTCGACGACGGGCAATTGGTGCGCGTCAGTTCGCGGGTCGGACAGATCGAAGTGGAGGTGCTCGGCAGCCTGGACATGATGAAAGGCGTGGTCAGCCTGCCCCATGGCTGGGGGCACGCGCGCCCGGGCGTGCAGATGGCGATTGCCAGTGGTCAGCCGGGGTCGAGCGCCAACGACCTGACCGATGAATGCCAGCTCGACGAGCTGTCGGGCAACGCGGCGCTCAATGGCGTACCGGTGACGGTGGTGGCGGCTTGAATATGCCTGTCGGGGAGACCGAGCAGCGCGCTCGGGATTCCGTTACAATGCGTCACCGTGCCGACCCATGAGTCGGAAAGTTCAGCCGAGGTGCTCCATGGATATCATCGAAACGATTAAAGAGCAGATTGCCAACAACACCATTCTGCTTTACATGAAAGGCTCGCCGAATGCCCCACAGTGTGGCTTTTCCGCGAAAGCTGCGCAGGCTGTAATGGGCTGTGGCGAGAAGTTCGCCTACGTCGACATCCTGCAGAACCCGGAAATCCGTGCCAATCTGCCAAAGTACGCCAACTGGCCGACTTTCCCGCAACTGTGGGTTGGCGGTGAACTGGTCGGCGGCAGCGACATCATGGCTGAAATGTTCGCCAACGGTGAGCTGCAGACTCTGGTCAAGGAAGCATCGGCCAAGGCGGCTGCGGCCAAGTCCGAAGCCTGATCCGGCTTTCACTCGGCACATGCTTCTGCTGTAGGAGCTGTCGAGTGAAACGAGGCTGCGATCTTTTGATCTTCAGCCAATAAAAAGCCCCGCACCTCGAAAGAGGGCGGGGCTTTTTAGTGCGCTGGAAAAGTTAACGCGAGTTGCCGGTGCAATCTGAAAAGATCGCAGCCTGCGGCAGCTCCTACTCTTCGCCCATCTGCGATTGCAGATAGTTCTCGAGACCGACTTTATCGATCAGGCCCAGTTGGGTTTCCAGCCAGTCGATATGCTCTTCTTCGGATTCGAGAATGTCTTCAAGCAGTTCACGGCTGCCGAAGTCGCCAACCGATTCGCAATGGGCGATGGCGGCTTTCAGGTCGGCGTGGCCGGTCTTCTCGATGCGCAGGTCACACTCCAGCATTTCCCGGGTATGCTCGCCGATGTGCAGCTTGCCCAGGTCCTGCACGTTTGGCAGTCCTTCGAGGAACAGGATGCGCTTGATCAGCTTGTCCGCGTGTTTCATCTCATCGATGGATTCGTGGTACTCGTGCTTGCCCAGCTTGTTCAGGCCCCAATCTTCATACATGCGGGCATGCAGGAAGTACTGATTGATCGCGACCAGCTCATTGGCAAGGATCTTGTTGAGATGCTGGATGACTGTAATGTCGCCTTTCATGATGGGAGTCCTGCCCTGTAATAGCTGTATATAAGGCGGAGTTTGAGCCGGGTATTTATAAGTGTCAAACCTAAGTTATTGAATAATAAATGAAATTAAATCTGAATAAGAATGTTTGTGTTCCGCGTCTGGCACCTAAGCACTTGATTTGCGGACATAAAAAAACCGGACATAAGTCCGGTTCTTCGAAATCTGGGTAATTACGCAGCTGTAAATTCTACCGGATAGGGGATCGCAGCCTGAGCGGTTTGCAGCTTGGTCAGGGTTTCGCGAACCACTTCCTTGGCCAGGCAGGCACATTTGCCGCATTGACTGGCGACGCCGGTGGCCTGGCGGACTTCTTTATAGCTGCAGCAACCTTCATAGATCGCTTCGCGGATCTGTCCGTCGGTGACGCCAGTGCAGAGGCAAACATACATAAGTGAGAACCGTCGCTGGTTGTGACTCAATTGCGATGGATCTTAATGTTAACGAGAATGATTGTCAAAGTGCTTTCTGAATGGTTTTCGATCGAAAGGCGGGTCACTGACGAACGGTGATTAATGGCGAATTGCCTGGCCCCGAAAATGCGGGTCCGTTACCTGCATTGGGCAAAAAACCGTTAAGGACAGGCGAAAAACGCAGTGTATGATGGTCAGCCCTTGCGAAGAGGGTTCGTGTCACAGGGCTGTCGCCTAAGGGTGGCAGGCTGGCCCGGACCCTGAACTTCAAAGTTATTCACCAGGAGATATCCATGAGCGTACTCGTAGGCAAACAAGCCCCTGACTTCACCGTCCCGGCCGTACTCGGCAATGGCGAGATCGTTGACAGCTTCACCCTGTCCTCGGCCATCAAAGGCAAATACGGCCTGGTGTTCTTCTACCCGCTGGACTTCACCTTCGTCTGCCCGTCCGAGCTGATCGCTCTGGACAACCGCATGGCTGACTTCAAGGCGCGCAATGTGGAAGTGGTCGCCGTGTCGATCGACTCGCACTTCACCCACAACGCCTGGCGCAACACTCCGGTCAACAACGGCGGCATCGGCCAGGTGAAATACACCATGGCTGCCGACATGAAGCACGAAATCGCCAAGGCCTACGACGTTGAATCCGAAGGCGGCGTGGCTTTCCGTGGCGCGTTCCTGATCGACGACAAGGGTGTCGTCCGTTCGCAGATCATCAACGACCTGCCGCTGGGTCGTAACATGGAAGAGCTGATCCGTCTGGTCGACGCTCTGCAATTCCACGAAGAGCACGGCGAAGTTTGCCCTGCCAACTGGAAGAAAGGCGACAAAGGCATGAACGCTTCGCCAGAAGGCGTCGCGGCTTACCTGACCGAGAACGCTGCTGCCCTGTAAGGCGCAACGTCGAGGTACAAAAAAACCGGCCCAAGTGGCCGGTTTTTTCATGCGCAGGAAATACCCGACGAGGATCAGTCGTCGAAGTCTTCCCAGCCGCCCATCTGCTTCCAGCGGTTGACGATGCCGCAGAACAGCTCGGCGGTCTTCTCGGTGTCGTAACGCGCCGAATGCGCTTCACGGCCATCGAAGTCGATGTCGGCGGCCTGACAGGCTTTCGCCAGAACGGTTTGCCCGTAAGCCAGGCCGGCCAGCGTCGCGGTGTCGAAGCTGGAGAACGGATGGAACGGGTTGCGCTTCATGTCCAGACGCGCCACGGCGGCATTCAGGAAGCCCAGATCAAAACTGCTGTTGTGGCCGACCAGGATCGCCCGTTTGCAGCCGTTGGCTTTCAGTGCCTTGCGCACGCCACGGAAGATGTCGGTCAGCGCGGTTTCTTCGCTGACCGCCATGCGCAGCGGGTGATCGAGCTTGATCCCGGTGAATTCCAGCGCGGCTGCTTCAATGTTTGCGCCTTCGAATGGCTCGACGCGGAAGAAGTAGGTGTGGTCCGGGTAAACGAAACCCTTTTCATCCATGGCGATGGTGGTCGCAGCAATCTCCAGCAGAGCGTCGGTGGCCGAGTTGAAGCCACCGGTCTCTACGTCGACGACAACCGGCAGGTAGCCGCGAAAACGCGCTGCCATTGGATGGCGGGAACCGCCGCCGCCACCTTGACCGTCCAGTTCGTCGTCGAAATGGTCTTCACTCACGCGTGTTCCTCCAGCAGGCGCCAGCGCAGTTTTTCACCGGCGCGCAGCGGGATAACGTTCAGCTCGCCGAATGGCAGGCTGGTCGGGGCGGTCCATTCTTCACGAACCAGGGTGATGCGATCGGTGTTGGCCGGCAGACCGTAGAAGCGCGGGCCGTTGAGGCTGGCAAACGCTTCGAGCTTGTCCAGCGCATTACGCTGTTCGAACGCTTCGGCATACAGCTCGATGGCGGCGTACGCGGTGTAGCAGCCGGCGCAGCCGCAGGCGGCTTCCTTGGCGTGCTGGGCGTGCGGCGCCGAATCGGTGCCGAGGAAGAACTTCGCGCTGCCGCTGGTGGCGGCGTCGAGCAGGGCTTCCTGATGGGTATTGCGCTTGAGGATCGGCAGGCAGTAGAAGTGCGGCCGGATCCCGCCCACCAGCATGTGGTTGCGGTTGTACAGCAGGTGATGCGCGGTGATGGTCGCGCCAACGTTGGCCGAGGCTTCGTTGACAAACTGCACGGCGTCGCCGGTGGTGATGTGTTCGAACACCACTTTGAGCGTCGGGAAACGCTCGACCACACGGCGCATGTGTTCATCGATGAAAATCTTTTCGCGGTCGAAGACATCGACATCGCCACGGGTGACTTCGCCGTGGATCAGCAGCGGCATGCCGACTTCGGCCATGGCTTCCAGCGCCGGGAAGATCTTGTCGATGCTGGTCACTCCGGAATCGGAGTTGGTGGTGGCGCCAGCCGGATACAGCTTGGCAGCGTGCACGAAACCGCTGGCCTTGGCCTCACGAATTTCTTCGGGCTGGGTGCGGTCGGTGAGGTACAGCACCATCAGCGGTTCGAAACGACTGCCGGCCGGGCGGGCAGCGAGAATCCGCTGGCGATAGCCATCGGCTTCAGCGGCGTTGCGCACCGGTGGTACCAGGTTGGGCATGATGATGGCGCGGCCAAAGGTGCGCGCCACATCGGCAACGGTATTGGTCAACACGGCACCATCGCGAAGATGAATGTGCCAGTCGTCGGGACGCAGCAGGGTCAGGCGGTCGGACATGAGGGGATTCCAGGCGGGTCAAACTGAGGGGAATGCTACCGGAAAAGACTCTTGCAGGCACTCGCTATCAAGTTTTGCCGGAACCTTCCGATAGCCCGTAGGTATGCCGTAAACATAGTGTGAATCGGTCTTTGTGTGACAGAAGCCAATGGAGCCTCCCGTGCGCCAGCGATATTTAGCCTTGCTCAGTGTGTTTGCCAGCCTCCCCGCGATGGCGCTCACCTACCAGACGCGTCTGGAGAACATTGAGTGGACGGTCGAGGGCGACAAGTTCGAGTGCCGTCTGACCCAGCCGATCACCGATTTCGGCTCGGGCCAGTTCGTGCGCAAGGCCGGCGAGCAGGCGATCTTTCGTCTCAATGCCTACAACGCCATGCTGGGCGGCGGTTCGGCGACGTTGCTCGCGGCGGCCGCGCCCTGGCAGCCGGGGCGCAACGACATCAATCTGGGCAGCGTCAGGATCGGCACCGGCAACGTGCTGTTCAACAGTTCGCAATCCCAGGCCGGCGGACTGATCAGCGGTTTGCTCGACGGTCGCAGTCCGGTGGTGCGTCGTGCGTCCAGCGATGGCCGGGTTTCTGAAGTGCGTCTGTTGCCGGTGAAGTTCAGCAAGGCGTTCAACGAATACCAGACCTGCGTGGCGAAGCTGCTGCCGCAGAATTTCGATCAGGTCAAACACTCGCAGATAGGCTTTCCTGGCGAAGGCACCGATCTGGATGCCGACGCCAAGGCCAGGCTGCAGGTGATGCTCGAGTTCATGAAGGCCGACCCGACGGTCAATCACATCGAACTGGATGGCTATTCCGACAACAGCGGTAATCGCCTCACCAATCGTGAACTGTCACGCCGGCGCGCGCTGGCGGTGGTCGACTTCTTCAAGGCCAACGGCATCGCCGAATCGCAGATCACCGTGCGCTTCCATGGCGAGCAGTACCCGCTGGTGCCGAACAACAATGCGGCTAACCGGGCGAAGAATCGCCGGGTCAGCGTGAAGCTTGCACGAGTGGCGCCGACCACCGCGCCAGCGCCGCAAGCCAGCACACCCGCCAATGCTGCGGCGACTTCCTGACCCGCCGGTCATCGTCGCGCTCTCGACAGATTCTGTCGCTTTGTCGTCTTAAGCTGTCGCGCCTCTGTAAATTATCGGATTTGAGCGGTAGACTCCTCGGCTTTCCGTAGAACCCCGTGGAGTGATGGCATGGCGGACGTAAACAAGGTCGTTCTGGCGTATTCCGGCGGCCTGGACACTTCGGTGATCCTCAAGTGGCTGCAGGATACTTATAACTGTGAAGTGGTGACTTTCACCGCTGACCTGGGTCAGGGCGAAGAGGTCGAGCCGGCTCGCGCCAAGGCTCAGGCCATGGGCGTCAAAGAAATCTACATTGACGACCTGCGCGAAGAATTCGTGCGTGACTTCGTGTTCCCGATGTTCCGCGCCAACACCGTTTACGAAGGCGAGTACCTGCTGGGTACTTCCATCGCACGTCCGCTGATTGCCAAGCGCCTGATCGAAATCGCCAACGAAACCGGCGCCGACGCCATTTCCCATGGCGCCACCGGCAAGGGCAACGACCAGGTGCGTTTCGAACTGGGTGCCTACGCCCTCAAGCCAGGCGTGAAAGTGATCGCGCCATGGCGTGAGTGGGACCTGCTGTCGCGCGAGAAGCTGATGGACTACGCCGAGAAGCACGCGATCCCGATCGAGCGTCACGGCAAGAAGAAGTCCCCGTACTCGATGGACGCCAACCTGCTGCACATCTCCTACGAAGGCGGCGTGCTGGAAGACACCTGGACCGAGCACGAAGAAGACATGTGGCGCTGGACCGTCTCCCCGGAGAAGGCTCCCGACACCCCGCAATACCTGGAACTGACCTACCGCAACGGCGACATCGTTGCCCTCGACGGCGTCGAAATGACCCCGGCCACCGTATTGGCGACACTGAACAAGATCGGTGGTGCTCACGGCATCGGCCGTCTCGACATCGTGGAAAACCGCTATGTCGGCATGAAGTCCCGTGGTTGCTACGAAACCCCGGGCGGCACGATCATGCTGCGTGCACATCGCGCCATCGAATCGATCACTCTGGACCGCGAAGTCGCTCACCTCAAAGACGAGCTGATGCCGAAATACGCCAGCCTGATCTACACCGGTTACTGGTGGAGCCCGGAGCGTCTGATGCTGCAACAGATGATCGACGCTTCGCAGGTCAACGTGAACGGTGTGGTTCGTCTGAAGCTGTACAAAGGCAACGTGATCGTCACCGGTCGCAAGTCCGACGATTCGCTGTTCGACGCCAATATCGCGACCTTCGAAGAAGACGGCGGCGCTTACAACCAGGCTGACGCGGCGGGCTTCATCAAGCTTAACGCGCTGCGCATGCGCATTGCAGCCAACAAGGGCCGCAAGCTGTTTTAAGTCACGCAGGCCTGTATGAAAAATGGCGGCTTGTCTCTGGACAATGCCGCCATTTTTTTGTGCTCGTCTGGCGCTCTCCTGGATTGTCTGTCGCTACGGCCCATTCCGGGGTTTTCTTGAATACCCATTTCAGGCATCTGCCTTGCGTTTCATAGTTCTCTCAGAACCGTAGTGCTTTGCGTACTCACGTTATAGGCGACAAAGAGTTTCGCACCGCCGCTTTTCTTCGACTGTCTGATAAGGCTGAGCGTCCTTTGCTTGAGCAAAACTTCGGATACGGGATCGGTCAAAAACAGCACTGCCTTGGTTGATTGCTTGCTCAGGCGCGGAAAGTGTTCGACCAGAATATTGAACGCCTGTGAATTGTTCATCGGACGTACATCTATGGCACGCAACGTGCCCACGGGTTTAGGGAACTGAATGTTGTGTTCAATCCACGGTTCCTCCGGGCAGGCTATTTCAGCAGACCGATGGGAGTGCGTCTGGTCAGTACCTTGTTTTGGTAGCGTTCGTTCTGGCTTATTCGAATTTGATTTCTTGCCGCTTGCAATTGAAGTGTCTGTCGGAGACAAATCAGGGGTGCTCTCGGTGGTCTTGAGTTCCTCAAAGGTTTTTAGAAAGCTGTCATCTTTCTCGAAATCCGAGGGGGCGTACAGAGAGCGGTAGTTGAAGTTCAGTGTTAGAAAAAACAGCAGCAACAAGTAAAACGGGAAGCTGATCAGAAACCAGACATAGACCTCCCTTTCGTTGTTATCTAAAAAAGGCAAGGAAATGGCGGCTGATGATTCGGAAATAAATGCAAATATCGCAATTATAGTCATGGGGTTGGTTATCTTTTTTCTGACTTTTATCATGGGAAGTGCTCATTAAATGTGTGTTTCCGATAGGTGGAGTGGTTGGGTGTGGGTTGAAGTTTATGCTTGAGGCTATTTTTATATTAAAGAAAATCAGTTGGGTAGAAGTATCTTGTTTCAGACATTGATTGTTAAAGTGCTTTGAATGGTTTGTATGTTGTTTTTTACAATTGGTCATCTGCCAAGTGCCGATGGCGGGTGAGTCACAGGTATTCGTCGAACAGGAATATTCTGTCTGCATTCGATGAGCAACTTGCTCTGAAAGCGAGTGCGCAAGGGCTTCAGGGCGTAGTATTTTTCACGTCGGTGCAGGGGGTGGAAAAACAATCGTGTCATGGAAATAGTGCGTCAGTGGGTTTTTTTGTAGGAATAGTCTTTATTTGTTGTAGGGAATGTCTTTCGCTGGGAGTGCAATGGAACTCTCTTGTGCCATGTCGGAAGTGACTGGGCTATTGTGCGTGCTCTAAAAATTCGAACAGCGAAACTGGACTTGCCCATGAATAAAGTGCTGATCGTGGATGATCATCCCGTCATTCGTCTTGCTGTGCGTATGCTGATGGAACGTCATGGCTACGAAGTCATTGCAGAAACGGATAACGGTGTAGATGCTTTGCAACTTGCGCGTGAACAGATGCCGGACATCGTTATCCTGGATATTGGAATACCGAAGCTCGATGGTCTTGAAGTTATTGCGCGCCTGAACTCGACACCGATGCCCCTGAAAGTATTGGTGTTGACTTCCCAGGCCCCAGGGCATTTTTCAATGCGCTGCATGCAATCGGGGGCGGCAGGGTATGTCTGTAAACAGCAGGATCTGACGGAGCTGCTCAGTGCGATCAAAGCCGTACTGTCCGGATACAGTTATTTTCCCAATCAGGCCCTGCATACCGTACGTACCAGCCTCGGTAATGCCAGCGAGGCCGATATGGTAGACCGCCTGTCAGGGCGGGAGATGATGGTGTTGCAGCAGTTGGCGCGGGGTAAAACGAACAAGGAAATCGCCGATGGCATGTTTCTCAGCAACAAGACGGTCAGCACTTACAAGACCCGCCTGCTATTGAAACTCAATGCCCGGTCGTTGGTGGATCTGATTGAACTGGCGCAACGCAACGGGCTTGTCTGATGCTCCTGAAGCCCGAGGCAGCGTGGGCCGCACCGTGTCAGATGCTGCAGAAAGTAAAAAGCCTCCGGTCAGGGAGGCTTTCAAGTGTCAAAGATCAAAATCGTAGTCGGCCAATTGCTTTTGCAGTCGGCGCTCCTCAAGCAGGTTGTCGATGGTGCGGCGTTTGCTCAGATTGGTCTTGGCGACTTCGACCACCGGTTCGGCGTCGTCGGTTTCTACAGCGGTGAAATCGTCATCTACATCCAGTTGTTCTTTGCTGTCAGTCATAAGGTGAACTCCAGGCTAAGACTGCCTTTGGCGCTCCTTATATCGATATTCCTGCTGCGGGTAAAAAAGATTTTTTCAATCGGTAAATCAATTATTCCAATAGCCAATCAATCGTCCGAGGTTTTGTGTTTGTACTCGCACAAATCTTCGATCCGGCAGCTGCCACAGCGTGGCTTGCGCGCCAGACACACATAGCGACCGTGCAGAATCAGCCAGTGGTGAGAATCCAGCAGGTAGTCTTTTGGCACAAATTTCATCAGCTTCTTTTCAACTTCAACGACATTTTTACCCGGGGCAATACCGGTGCGGTTGCTCACACGAAAAATGTGCGTGTCGACCGCCATGGTCAACTGACGGAAAGCGGTATTCAGGACCACGTTGGCCGTCTTGCGGCCGACGCCGGGCAGCGCTTCCAGTTCTTCGCGCGTCTGCGGGACTTCGCCATTGTGCAGTTCGACCAGCATGCGGCAGGTCTCGATCACGTTTTTCGCTTTGCTGTTATAGAGACCGATGGTTTTGATGTATTCGGACAGCCCTTCGACGCCCAGTGCGTGGATCGCAGCGGGGGTGTTAGCCACCGGGAACAGTTTGGCCGTGGCCTTGTTGACGCCGACGTCGGTTGATTGCGCCGAAAGAATGACCGCGATCAACAACTCGAACGGCGAGGAATAGGCCAGCTCGGTCTTCGGCTCGGGATTGTCTTCATGAAGTCTGCGGAAGATTTCCAGACGTTTTGCGGCATTCATGGATGATGTGTTTCCTTGGAGAGAGCGTTCGAACGGGTCCAGGCCTGGCGGGCGGCGAGCAGAAGCCCAAGCACGATAAAGGCGCCGGGAACCAGGGTGAACAGGTGCAGCCCTTCGTCGAACAGCACCAGGCCTTGCCAGTGCTCAGGCAGGCCACGGCCGATATGGCCCTGACCGAACAGTTCACGCAGTCCAGCCAGCGCGATCAGCAACCCGCTCGACAGGCCAAAAAACTTCAGGCGCAGGCCAAATGCCTGAGCAAAGAATCCATTGTATTCCAGCACCACGCATTGCAAGGCGATCAGCCCGGCATAGATTCCGAGTGACTGTTGCCACTGCAACGCCCAGCGTTGCGCGAGGAGATTGGCGCAACTGGTCAGGGTGGCGGCCAGCAGCAGACTGGCCAGCATCCGGTCACTGTCAGACAGTCGCGAGCGCAATGCGCCGAAACAGACACCGTAAACCGCCACGACGGCGCCCGACATCAGCAGCATGCCCACTGCGCTAGCCAGTGTTGTACTGGTGCCAAGCAGCACAACCAGCATCAAGGCATTCGTCAGGTTTATCGGCCGGTTCATGATCCGATCCCCAGCAAGGTTGCCCGGTGCTCATCGAAGTAGCGCAAGGCGTCGTGGATGGCATTGACGGTGGCCCGGGAGGTGATGGTCGCGCCCGCCAGTTGATCGAACTGTCCCTGATCCTTTTTCAGCGCCCAGCCTGCGTTGTCAGGCGCGTGACGCGATTGACCGGTAAATGTCGCCAGCCAGTGGTTCGGCCAGTCGCCAATCCGCCCGCCGAGCGCGGGCGTTTCGTTGTGCCGCAGGGTTTTTACGCCCAGCAGTCTGCCGTTGGCATCGATGGCGATCAGCAGTTCGATAACGCCGGCATAACCCTCGGTCTGCGTGCGCAACAGCACCGCCACCGGCTGTCCGGCTTTGCTGGCGCGGTAACCCGCCAGCAATTTGCTGTGGCTCAACGTCGCATCAGTCAATGCCAGTGGCTGCTCCAGCGGCTGATTGTCGTATGCATCAGCCGCGAGTACATCGAGCAGTTTGCGGCTGTCGAGCAGGGTTTGCTCGCTGGCAATCTGTGGCGCACTGGCGCGTTGCACCACATAAGTCAGGCCGAGCCCTGCGCCGGCCAGCAGCACAAGCGTCACGACAGATACCGTGCGGCTCATGATTGCACCTGCGTCTGGCGGGCGGCGGCAAAACGTTCCAGCGCTGGCACGCAGAGATTCATCAGCAACACCGCAAACGCGACACCGTCGGGGTAGCCACCCCATGTGCGAATCAGGTAGGTGAGCAAGCCGACGCCAACGCCGAACAGCAGCCGGGCCAGCGGACTTTTGGCGCCCGACACCGGTTCGGTGATGATGAAAAAGGCACCGAGCATGGTTGCCCCGCTCAACAGATGAAACAGCGGTGAGCCGTGGGAATCCGAACCCGAACCGTTCCAGCAGAGCAGGCTGACGACAAACAGGCTGGCCAGCATGCCGACCGGCGCTTGCCAGGCGATTACCCGGCGCTGCAACAGCCACAGCCCGCCGGCGAGAAACGCCAGATTGATCCACTCCACGCCGCGTCCGCCGAAGCGGCCGAACGCCGGGTTGGCGGCGAACAACTCATCCATGGTCAGGCTCTTGTTGATGCGCAGACTGTCCAGCGCAGTGGCCTGCACCCAGGCGTCCGGGGCCTGGCCCAGATTCAGGACTTGGGCAAAAGCGGCCTGCAGATTCATGCCGTGCGCCGGCCAGTGGGTCATCGGCTGCGGGAACAGCAGCATCGCCAGGGCGAAACCGAGCATGGCCGGGTTGAACGGATTCTTGCCGACACCACCGTACAAATGCTTGCCGAACAGCAGACCCGAAGCCACCGCGGTCACGGTCAGCCACCACGGGCAGTAAGGCGGCAGGGCAGCGGCCAGCAGTGTCGCGCTGACCAGCGCGCTGCCATCGCTGAGCGTCAGTTGCAAAGGTTGGCGCCGCAGGCGGGTGACGCCGGCCTCAATCAGCAGCGCCGTGCTCGCCGCCAGAATCAAATTGATCAGCACGCCCCAGCCGTAACACCAGAACAGTGCCAACAATCCCGGCAGCGTGGCCAGCAGCACCTGCTTCATCGCCTGTTGCAGGCGATCATCCGGTGCCTCACGGGGCGACATGGTCTTGCACCTGACGCTCGGCGGCCAGCAGGCGAGCGCGGGCCTTGTCGAGGATGTCATTCGGTGTGTCGGCGCGGCGTTCGAGTTTGCTCAGGTCGGCGCGGGCGTAGGCCAATTCGGTTTTCAACTGGCGGAGCTGGTTGTCGATCGGGCGCTTTTCCATCCGGACCAGATCAGGCACAGGCTGCTCACTGGCCGCCTCGGCCACATGCAGGCCTTGCTCGGCATCACGCAGGGCCTGTTCCAGCGTGGCAATCTGCTGCGCGGGTGCTTCGGCGGTCTGAGCCTTTTTCAGTTCGGCGCGACGCATGGCCAACTGGATTTTTGCCCGTTTCAGATCCGCGTCTTTCACTGGAGCCGGAGCCGGAGCCGGAGCCGGAGCCGCAGCGGCTGGAGCGGCGGCGCTGCTTTCGAGTTTCGCCAGCGCCTGTTCTGCCGCTTCGAACTGCTGTTGCAGCACGATCAGTTGCGATTGCTGTTCGAAGGTCGGTGGATGGCCGAAGGCTTTCAGCGATTTGTGCAATTGTGCGCGGCTCATGGCGACATCGATCTTGGCTTTCTTCAGCGCCGCATCGGCGGTTGCGGCTTTCTGCGCGCGCACCCGTTCCAGAGCTGCCTGCACCGGGTCGAGAGTGGCCGCCGCCGGTTGCGCCGCCCGTTGCGCGCGGGCTTCGCGCTCAGCCTGTTTGTGCTGTTCTTCACGTTGCAGGCGGGCGTTGCGGCGTTCAAAACGCTGGCGCGCATGATCGCGTTTGGCCGTGCGTGCGCGCAGCTCTTCAAGGCTGGTCGCCAGACCACCGACCACCGGCAAGGTGCCGAGCGGCAGCGGGTGCATCTCGATGCAATCCACCGGACACGGTGCCACGCACAGGTCGCAACCGGTGCATTCGTCGATCAGCACGGTGTGCATCAGTTTCGCCGCGCCGACGATGGCGTCGATCGGGCAGGCCTGGATGCACTTGGTGCAGCCGATGCACTCGGCTTCGCGGATGTAGGCCACTTGTGGCGGTGCCGCGCCGCGGCTGACGTCCAGTTCCAGCACCGGTACTTTCAACAGTTCAGCCAGGGCGGCGATGGTTTCGTCGCCGCCGGGCGGGCACTTGTTGATCGGTTCGCCGTCGACGATGCCTTGCGCATAGGGCTTGCACCCGGGGTGGCCGCATTTGCCGCACTGGGTCTGCGGCAGGAGGGCGTCGATGAGTTGAATCAGACTCATGTTTTGATCAGTCCACTGAATCCGAGAAAAATCACTGCGATCAGTCCGGCGCCGATCAGGTCGATCGGCAAGCCGCGAAAGGGCAGGGGAATGTCGTTGTCCGCCGTGCGTTCACGCAAGTCGCTGAACAGGCTCAGCACCAGCCAGAAACCTAGCCCGGCGCCGAGGCTCAGTGCCGCCGCCTGCAACAGGCCATGATCATTTTGCGCATTGATCAAGGCCAGCCCCAGCACGCCGGCATTGCCCAACAACAATGGCCATAGCCCATCGAAGGGCCAGTCAGGCAGCGCACGGGTCAGCAGTTTCAATACTGGCGCGATCAGCAGCACGTTGAGCGGCAAGAACACGAACAGGTGCAGGGCCTGCAGTTGCAGCGGTACCAGCAGCCAGTGCCAGATTGCATAACCGAAGATGCCGACGCTCAGCATCAGGCACCCCGTCGCCAGCCCCAGCGCATGCACCAGGCGCCGACTGCCGGCCAGCAACGGATCGATACCCAGCGGCCAATGCAACACGAAGTTGTTGAGCAGGGCGGCACTGATCAGCGTAAGCGCAAGTTCGGTCATGGTTCTGCCGGCAGCAACGGGCGGGTGTCACTTAAGGTTAGGCATTATCCGGCACCCGCGAAGGGTGGGCCAGATATGAAAAATCCCACAGGCCTGCAGAACATGCCTGTGGGATCGTTTTACCGCTGGGTCTTACTTGATGCGTTGACCCGGCTTGGCGCCGCTGTCCGGGCTCAGCAGGTAGATTTCTTCACCGCCAGGGCCGGCGGCCATCACCATGCCTTCGGACATGCCGAACTTCATTTTCCGGGGCTTGAGGTTGGCGATCATCATGGTCAGGCGACCGTCGAGTTTCGACGGGTCCGGGTAGGCGCTCTTGATTCCGGAGAACACGTTGCGCTGCTCATCACCGATGTCCAGGGTCAGGCGCAGCAGCTTGTCCGCGCCTTCCACGTGTTCAGCCTTGACGATCAGGGCCACGCGCAGGTCGACGGCGGCGAAGGTGTCGAAGTCGATTTCCGGCGACAGCGGATCCTTGGCCAGTTCGCCATTGCCCGCAGGTGCGGCAGCGCCGGTGTCGGTCTGGCTGGCGGTCAGGTCTTCTTTCGAGGCGTCGGTCATGGCTTGCACTTTTACCGGGTCGATGCGGGTCATCAACGGTTTGAATTCGTTCAACTGATGGTTGGCCAGCAGGGTGGTGTGGTCGTTCCAGGTCAGCGGGGCGACATTGAGGAATGCCTCGGCGTCGGCGGCCAGCAGCGGCAGCACCGGTTTGAGGAAGATCACCAGCTGGCGGAAAAGGTTGATGCCGGTGGCGCAGATCGCCTGGACTTCATCCTGCTTGCCTTCCTGCTTGTTCAGCGACCATGGCGCCTTGTCGGCGATCCAGGCATTGGCGCGGTCGGCCAGGGCCATGGTTTCGCGCATGGCGCGGGCGAAGTCGCGGGCTTCATAGGCGTCGGCAATGCTTGGCGCCGCGGCGAGGAAGGCCTCGGTCAGCTCTGGCGCAGCATTGTTGTCGACCAGCAGGCCGCCGTTGCCCTTGTGGATGAAACCGGCACAACGGCTGGCGATGTTGACCACTTTGCCGACCAGGTCGGAGTTGACCTTCTGCACGAAGTCTTCGAGGTTCAGGTCGAGGTCATCGACACCACGGCCCAGTTTGGCCGCGTAGTAGTAACGCAGGTATTCCGGCGACAGGTGATCCAGGTAGGTGCGCGCCTTGATGAACGTGCCACGGGACTTGGACATCTTCTGGCCGTTAACGGTCAGGTAGCCGTGCACGTTGATCCCGGTCGGTTTGCGGAAACCGGCGCCTTCGAGCATGGCAGGCCAGAACAGGGCGTGGAAGTTGACGATGTCCTTGCCGATGAAGTGGTACAGCTCGGCGGTCGAGTCCTTGCCCCAGAACGCGTCAAAGTCCAGCTCCGGCGTGCGGTTGCAGAGGTTCTTGAAACTCGCCATGTAGCCGATCGGCGCATCCAGCCACACATAGAAATATTTGCCCGGCTCGTCCGGAATCTCGAAACCGAAGTACGGCGCATCGCGGGAGATGTCCCACTGTTGCAGGCCGGCGTCCAGCCACTCGGCGATCTTGTTGGCCACGGCGTCCTGCAGGGTGCCGCTGCGGGTCCAGGTCTGCAGCATCTGCTGGAAGTCTGGCAGCTTGAAGAAGAAGTGCTGGGAATCCTTGAGCACCGGAGTGGCGCCGGAGATGGCCGACTTCGGATCCTTCAGGTCGGTCGGGGCGTAGGTCGCACCGCACTTTTCGCAGTTGTCGCCGTACTGGTCTTCAGTGCCGCATTTCGGGCAGGTGCCCTTGATGAAGCGGTCGGCCAGGAACATTTTCTTTTCCGGGTCGAAATACTGGGTAATCGAGCGCTGGGCAATGTGCCCGGCATCGCGCAGCTTCAGGTAGATCTGGCTCGACAGCTCACGGTTTTCTTCGGCGTGAGTGGAGTGGAAGTTGTCGAAGTCGACCAGGAATTCGGCAAAGTCGGCGCTGTGTTCAGCCTGCACATTGGCGATCAGTTGTTCCGGAGTGATGCCTTCCTTTTCCGCGCGCAGCATGATCGCCGAACCATGGGCGTCGTCGGCGCAGACATAAATGCATTGATTGCCGCGATGCTTCTGGAAGCGCACCCACATATCGGTCTGGATGTATTCCAGCATGTGGCCAAGGTGGATCGAACCGTTGGCGTAGGGCAGGGCGCTGGTGACGAGGATCTTGCGTGGTTCGGACATGTGGGGCTTCGCTACTTGATGAAACGGAGGTCGGCCACTATAAAGCGCTGGCGCATATTTTTCACCCTGTGCCGCTGGGTACTTTGAGAGCATTTGTGGCGAGGGGATTTATCCCCGATGGGTGGCGAAGCCGCCCCCAAACCCGATATCAGGGCCTGTCAGACACACTGCGGGTGATGGTTTTGCGACTGCTGCGCAGCCGATCGGGGATAAATCCCCTCGCCACAGGGGATAACGGGTTGAAGTAATCAGTTCGCCACAAATCAGCGTCCAGCGTACGATACCCGCCATCTTTTCCCAGTCTTGTTATCGGAGTTGCCCATGAGTGCCGTCACTCGCGCAGCGGTGGAAGCCGTCCTCAGCCAATACACCGACCCCTACCTGAACCAGGACCCGGTCAGCGCCGGTTGCGTGAAGCACATCGAGATCGATGGCGACCGCGTCAAGGTTCAGCTGGAAATCGGCTACGCCGCCGGCCTGTTCAAGAGCGGCTGGGCGCAGTTGCTGCAACTGGCCATCGAAAACCTCGATGGGGTGACGATCGCCAGGGTCGAGGTCAACAGCGTGATCGCCGCGCACAAGGCCCAGGCGCAGATCCCGGGCCTGGCCAACGTCAAGAACGTGGTCGCCGTGGCGTCGGGCAAGGGCGGTGTGGGCAAGTCGACCACTGCGGCCAACCTCGCATTGGCGCTGGCCCGCGAAGGCGCCAGGGTGGGGATTCTCGACGCCGACATCTATGGCCCGAGCCAGGGCATCATGTTCGGCATCCCCGAGCGCACTCGCCCCGAGGTCAAGGATCAGAAGTGGTTCGTGCCGCTCAAGGCCCACGGTGTCGAAGTCATGTCGATGGCGTTCCTGACCGACGACAACACGCCGATGGTCTGGCGCGGGCCGATGGTCTCCGGCGCGTTGCTGCAACTGGTTACGCAAACCGCGTGGGGCGATCTGGATTATCTGGTCATCGATATGCCGCCAGGCACTGGCGACATCCAACTGACCCTGGCGCAGAAAGTCCCGGTGGCCGGTGCGGTTATCGTCACCACCCCGCAGGATCTGGCGTTGCTCGATGCGCGCAAAGGCGTGGAAATGTTCCGCAAGGTCAACATCCCGGTGCTGGGCGTGGTGGAAAACATGGCGGTGCACATCTGCTCGAACTGCGGACATGCCGAGCATCTGTTCGGTGAGGGCGGTGGCGAGAAACTGGCCACCCAATATGGCGTTGAACTGCTGGCCTCGCTGCCGCTGTCGATGCTGATCCGCGAGCAGGCCGATGGCGGCAAGCCAACGGTGATCGCCGAACCGGACAGCCAGATCGCGATGGTCTATCAGGAACTGGCCCGCCACGTCGGCGCGCGCATTGTGTTGCAGGAAGCGGCGACGCCGGCAATGCCGAATATCAGCATCAGTGACGATTGATCGGCGTCGTTTGCTAAAAGATCGCAGCCTGCGGCAGCTCCTACAGAAAAGCTCTGTGTAGGAGCTGCCGCAGGCTGCGATCTTTTGATCTTGCTTTAGATGCGCAACCCGCCATCCATCTCCAGAATCCGCCCGGTGTAGTAGTCGTTCTCGAAGATGTACGCGGCCGAATGGGCGATCTCTTCCGGCTTGCCCATGCGCTTGAGCGGAATACCCGAGGTCATTTTTTCCAGCGCTTCGGGCTTCATGCCCAGGGTCATCTCGGTTTCGATGAAGCCCGGCGCAATGCCCGCCACGCGAATGCCGTAACGCGCCAGTTCCTTGGCCCAAGTCACGGTGGCTGCGGCCACGCCTGCCTTGGCGGCGGAATAGTTGGTCTGGCCGACGTTACCGGCGCGGGAGATCGAGGAAATGTTGATGATCGCGCCGCTGGTCTTCAGCTCGACCATTTTCGCCGCCACTTCACGGGTGCACAGGAACACGCCAGTCAGGTTAACGTCGATCACCGCCTGCCACTGGGCCAGGCTCATTTTGCTCATTTCGCCGTCTTTGACCTTGAGCAGCAGGCCATCGCGCAGGATTCCGGCGTTGTTGATCAGGCCGTGGATCGCGCCGAAATCTTCGGCAACCTGCGCGACCATGTGTTCAACCTGTTCTTCATTGGCCACGTTGCACAGATAGCTGCGCGCCTCGACACCCTTGGCCTTGCAGGCTGCCACCGCGTCATCGAGTTTTTCCTGATTGAGGTCGACCAGTGCAAGCCTGGCGCCTTTGCCGGCGAAATACTCGGCCATGGAACGGCCCAAACCCTGGCAACCGCCGGTGATAATGATTACTTTGTCGTTGAGTTGCATGCGCATGCCCCGATAGCCGGTCTGAGTGGTTTTTGTTATTGGCGACGCTCGATCCGTACCGGTATGGCCAGATTGCACATGAGCATTGCCCGATGGCGTTACAGGGACTTATCCCCAGGCGCCTGTCCGTTTTTTCGACGGATTCTATTTAAGGAGTCATAAATTGAGCGTTGAAGCGGCCAAGAATGCCCGAGAATTGCTTCTCAAGGAATACCGTGGCGTATTGTCGACCCACTCCAAATCGATGCCCGGTTTCCCGTTCGGCTCAGTGGTGCCGTATTGCCTGGACGAGCAAGGCCGTCCGCTGATCCTGATCAGCCGCATCGCCCAACACACTCACAACCTGCAGAAGGACCCGAAGTGTTCGCTGCTGGTGGGCGAGCGTGAGGCCGACGACGTGCAGGCCGTTGGTCGCCTGACCTATCTGGCCGAGGCGCAAAAGCTCGAAGATCCGGCGGCTATCGAAGGCGCCGCCGAGCGTTACTACCGTTATTTCCCCGATTCGCAGAACTACCACAAGGCCCACGATTTTGATTTCTGGGTGCTCAACCCGGTACGTCACCGCTACATCGGCGGTTTCGGCGCGATTCACTGGGTCGATCAATTGACCCTGGCCAATCCGTTCGCCGGCAAGGCGGAAATCAGCATGGTCGAGCACATGAACAGCGATCACGCCAAAGCCATCGCGCATTACGTGGAGCTCAGCGGGTTGCCGCAAACCGTGCCGGCGCAACTGGCCGGAATCGACAGCGAAGGCATGCACCTGCGCATCGGTCAGGCACTGTACTGGTTGCCCTTTCAAGCGCCTTGTCATACGCCGATACAAGTGCGCGAAGCCTTGGTTTCTCTGGCTCACGCCGAGGTCTGGCCAAAAAATGCGGTGGCCGACGCTTGAATTCACGAAAGGGCGACGTCATCTAAGGCTTACTGCAAGGCATTTCTTGCGTTGAGGAATCTTTGATGCGCCCTTTTTTGTTGCTCTTTCTGCTGTTTCCGGTGCTGGAGCTGTTCGTATTCGTCAAAGTGGCAGGGGCGATCGGGTTTTTCCCGGCCCTGCTGCTGATCATTCTCGGCTCGATGTTCGGTGTGTTCGTACTGCGCGTCGCCGGTCTGGCAACTGCGCTGCGTGCCCGTGAAAGCCTGAATCGCGGTGAGTTGCCCGCACAGACCATGCTTGAAGGCTTGATGCTTGCCTTGGCTGGCGGCCTGTTGATCCTGCCGGGTTTCGTCAGTGACGTGGTCGGTCTGGTGATGTTGTTGCCGTTCACCCGTCGTCTGCTGGCCAATAAAATGCGTCAGCGCGCCGAAGAGCAGGCGATGCGTCAGCGGGCCTTTGCCGATGACCTGCAACCCCGTGGCGGTCCTGCAACGCGCCAGCCTCTGGGCCGCGAGGGTGATGTGATCGAAGGCGAGTTCGAACATCGCGACAGCCAGTAACCCCTGCATTGACACGGCACCTTCGGGTGCCGTTTGTTTATGCGCGGCATTCAAGGGGCACATGATGAAAAATTTTCTGTCCCCGCCCTTGTAATAAGCTTATGCGCCCTTATGTATCGGTCACCGAAAGGTTTCCGGCATTCAAGCCGGACAGACTTCCGCGGTTCGCTCGACGAACCGCAACCGGCGCAGGCCGGATTTGTTAAACCCGCCGGGACTACACCGGCCGATGAAAACCACAATTAGGAGAGATCGACAATGAAGCTTCGTCCTCTGCATGACCGCGTCGTCATCCGTCGCAGCGAAGAAGAAAAGAAAACCGCTGGCGGTATCGTCCTGCCAGGTTCGGCTGCTGAAAAAGCCAACCACGGTGTGATTCTCGCTGTAGGCCCGGGCAAGGCTCTGGAAAACGGTGAAGTGCGTGCACTGTCCGTGAAGGAAGGCGACAAGGTTGTGTTCGGTCCTTACTCCGGCAGCAACACTGTGAAAGTTGACGGCGAAGACCTGCTGGTAATGAGCGAGAACGAAATCCTCGCTGTTATCGAAGGCTGATACCCCCGTTCATTTTCCCGTTACTACAAAGTATTTAAGGAATATCGATCATGGCTGCTAAAGAAGTTAAGTTCGGCGATGCCGCTCGCTCCAAGATGCTCAAAGGCGTCAACGTTCTGGCTGACGCGGTAAAAGCGACCCTGGGCCCGAAAGGCCGTAACGTGATTCTCGAGAAGAGCTTCGGCGCTCCGACCATCACCAAGGACGGCGTTTCCGTCGCCAAGGAAATCGAACTCGAAGATCGCTTCGAAAACATGGGCGCGCAGCTGGTCAAAGACGTTGCCTCCCGTGCCAACGATGACGCTGGTGACGGTACTACCACTGCGACCGTTCTGGCTCAATCGATCGTCAACGAAGGCCTGAAAGCCGTCGCTGCCGGCATGAACCCGATGGACCTGAAGCGCGGTATCGACAAAGCGACCATCGCCATCGTCAAAGAGCTGAAAGCCCTGTCCAAGCCATGCGCTGACACCAAGGCCATCGCTCAGGTAGGTACCATCTCCGCCAACTCCGACAACTCCATCGGCGACATCATTGCCGAAGCCATGGAAAAGGTCGGTAAAGAAGGCGTGATCACCGTTGAAGAAGGCTCGGGCCTGGAAAACGAACTGTCGGTTGTAGAAGGCATGCAGTTCGACCGTGGCTACCTGTCCCCGTACTTCGTCAACAAGCCGGACACCATGGTGGCCGAGCTCGACGGCCCGCTGATCCTGCTGGTCGACAAAAAGATCTCGAACATCCGCGAAATGCTGCCAGTGCTGGAAGCCGTTGCCAAAGCCGGCCGTCCACTGCTGATCGTTGCCGAAGACGTTGAAGGCGAAGCCCTGGCGACGCTGGTCGTGAACAACATGCGTGGCATCGTCAAGGTTGCAGCCGTCAAGGCGCCAGGCTTCGGCGACCGTCGCAAGGCCATGCTGCAGGACATCGCCGTTCTGACCGGCGGTACCGTGATCTCCGAAGAGATCGGCCTGAGCCTGGAAAGCACCACCCTGGAGCACCTGGGTAACGCCAAGCGCGTGACCCTGTCCAAGGAGAACACCATCATCGTTGACGGTGCTGGCGTACAAGGCGACATCGAAGCACGTATCGCTCAGATCCGCGCCCAGGTTGCCGAAACTTCCTCGGACTACGACCGTGAAAAACTGCAAGAGCGTCTGGCCAAACTGTCCGGCGGTGTTGCAGTGATCAAGGTTGGCGCTGGTTCCGAAGTTGAAATGAAAGAGAAGAAGGCCCGCGTTGAAGACGCCCTGCACGCAACCCGTGCAGCCGTTGAAGAAGGCGTGGTACCTGGCGGTGGCGTTGCGCTGATCCGCGCTCTGGAAGCCCTGACCGAACTGACCGGCGACAACGCTGACCAGAACGTCGGTATCGCTGTGCTGCGTCGCGCTGTTGAAGCGCCGCTGCGTCAGATCGCTGCCAACTCCGGTGACGAGCCAAGCGTAGTGGTCAACGAAGTGAAGAACGGCAAAGGTAACTTCGGTTACAACGCCGCTTCCGGCGAATACGGCGACATGATCGAAATGGGTATCCTGGACCCAACCAAGGTCACCCGTTCCGCTCTGCAAGCTGCAGCCTCGATCGGCGGTCTGATTCTGACCACCGAAGCAGCTGTTGCTGATGCACCGAAGAAAGAAGGCTCGGCTGGCGGCGGTATGCCAGACATGGGCGGCATGGGTGGCATGGGCGGCATGATGTAAGCCAGCCTTACCCCTGTAACGAAAAACCCCGCCTGCGATGAGCAGGCGGGGTTTTTTATTGCCTTCGATTTGTCGTTGGCGCTATACCGAGGTGCGCCCATCGCTGGCAAGCCAGCTCCCACAGGTTTAGCGCAATCCTTGTGGGAGCTGGCTCGCCAGCGATGGCGTCATGTCAGTCAACACAGAGGCTGACTGACACAACAACGTCCATCTTCAGTTAACGATCACTGACCTGCGGAGCCTCTTCTTTCACAGGCTTCCAGCTCAGCAACTGCTGTTTGAAGCCATAACTGGCGGTCTGGTAATAGGTGATCGCGCGAGTAATCAGCGGGTCGTCGCTGCTGACCCGCGACTCGCGGCTTTCGGTCAACGCATCGTCATGCCGGCGCAAGCCCTGGCGTGGGCTGAGGATCGCCAGATCCTTGCCATCGAACAGGCCCAGATGCTGGTAGTTGCCGACCACCACGCGCGATGGCAGCGGGTTGTCCTGCAACAGGTTGCGGCCGAAGAACGTCGAGGTGTAATCCAGGTTCAGCAGGCCCAGCAGCGTCGGGGCCAGATCGATCTGGCTGGCCAGTTGCGCGCTTTCGCGAGCCTCGATCATTTTCGGCGCATAGATGAACAGCGGGATCTGATAGTTGGTGATCGGCAAGTCTTCCTTGCCGGCGCTGCCCGCGGTGTGGTCAGCGACGAAAATGAAGATCGTATTGTCGAACCACGGTTTCTGCCGCGCCTGCTCGAGGAACTGGCCAATCGCATAGTCGGTGTACTTCACCGCGCCATCGCGGCCGTTACCGGACTTGATGTCGATGCGGTTGTCCGGGTAGGTGTAAGGGCGGTGATTGGAGGTGGTCATCAACTGCAGCAGAAACGGCTGCTGTTTGGCGTAGTCGGCATCCGCCAGCTTCAGGGTCTGGCGATACAGATCCTCGTCAGCCATACCCCAAGCGTTTTTGAAGTGGATTTCGGCTTCATCGACGCTGCTCTGATCGACGACGCGATAGCCGTTGCCGCTGAAGAACGCGTTCATGTTGTCGAAGTAGCCGCGTCCGCCATAGACGAACACGCTGTCGTAACCTACGGCGCTGAGCTGTTGGCCAAGGCTGGCGAAACCGCTCTCACGGCCGATGCGCTTGACGATCGAGCGGCCCGGCGTTGGCGGGATGGCCAGGGTGATGGCTTCCAGACCGCGGTCGGTGCGGGTGCCGGTGGCGTAGAAGTTATTGAAGTACAGGCTCTGCTTGCGCAAGGCGTCGAGGTTCGGCGTCAGGTTGCGACCGTCGCCGTTGCTGCCCAGGTACTTGGCGCTCAGGCTTTCGATGGTCACCAGCACGATGTTCGGCTTGCGCGGGGTGCCCGGGTTGTCGATCACCCGGCGAATGTCCTGTGGATCTTTGCCAATGAAGCGCGCGTCGCTCTCACTCAGCTCGGAACGGATCTGGCTGGCGACTTTTTCAGCCGGCAGGCTTTTGTAGAACTGGGTGTAGTCCAGTTCATTATTACGGAACGCGGCGAAGAACTGATACGGACCGTTGCTGGCCAGCTCGTTCTGGTAGGCGTTGCCGCCCTGGGCACGTGGGGCGTCCTGACTGAGCAGTTGCAGACTCAGACCCGCGACGATCAGCAGGCCCAGTGCACTGAGCAGACGTCCGCGCAGCGCTGGCAGCGGGGCATTCATGGCGGCATTGAACGGCTTGCGCAAAGCGAAACTGATGACCACGGCCAATACGGCGAGAAGGCTCAGCAGTTTGCCGATCGGGTAGGATTCAAGGACGTTGTTCAGCACTTCGTCGGAGTACACCAGGTAATCGACGGCGATGAAGTTGAAGCGCACGCCGAACTCGTCCCAGAACAGCCATTCGGCCACCGCCACGAACAACATGGCGAACAGGCTGGTCGTCAGCAGGACGCGCAGGAATCCGCGATGTCCGCGACGGCGCCACAGGCCCGGCGGACAAAGCAACAGGTACAAGCCCATTGGCAGTGCCGCGTAGGCAAGGAACCCCAGGTCATACAGCGTGCCGATGCCGAACACGGAAAGGGCGAAGCCACCGGCCTCATCCAGGTGAGTCAGCAACAGAACCGCGCGCGTCAGGAGAAAAATAACCAGCCAGGCACCGGTGATCAGCAGCAGAAGGCGCACGGGCGCTGTCTTGAAAGAGTCCATCGTCTCGTTTTCCTCATAGCAATGGCGCGCGAGTGTCGCGATGCCACTGTGATCAGGTTGTGAATCGATAGTGAAAACCTTGTTAATGAATTAATTTGCCTGGGCAAATGGACTTGCGCGCGTGCCGGCCCTAGCCCTGAACCGGCGTAGGCCTTAAGCTGCGCGGGCCAAGACGGCCGTCACCGTGTACGGAGGAAATGCCAATGCGAATTCTATTGGTCGAAGACAACCGCGACATCCTGGCCAATCTGGCCGATTACCTGGGGCTCAAAGGCTATACCGTCGATTGTGCCCAGGACGGTTTGTCAGGCTTGCATCTGGCGGCCACCGAGCATTACGACCTGATCGTGCTCGACATCATGCTGCCCGGGATCGATGGCTACACCCTGTGCAAGCGTCTGCGTGAAGACGCGCGGCGCGACACGCCGGTGATCATGCTCACCGCCCGCGATCAACTGGATGATCGTCTGGAGGGCTTCAAGTCCGGGGCCGACGATTACCTGGTCAAGCCGTTTGCCCTGTCCGAACTGGCGGCGCGCGTCGAGGCCGTCATGCGCCGGACCCAGGGTGGCGGACGCCGCGCGTTGCAGGTCGGCGACTTGAGCTACGACCTCGACACCCTGGAAGTGACCCGCGAGGGCAAGCTGCTCAAGCTGAATCCGGTCGGCCTCAAACTGCTGGCGGTGCTGATGCAGAAAAGCCCCCACGTCCTGCGTCGGGAAATTCTCGAAGAAGCATTGTGGGGTGACGACTGCCCGGACAGCGACAGCCTGCGCAGCCATGTCCATCAATTGCGTCAGGTGATCGACAAGCCCTTCGCCAAACCGTTGCTGCAAACCGTGCACGGTGTGGGTTACCGCCTGGCCGAGGGGCGTGATGGAGTTTAAGCAAAGCCTTTCCCAGCGGATCATCATCGCCTTTGCGCTGATGAGTGCGCTGGTGGCCGGGGCCTTTGCCATGGGTATTGTGGCGACCGTGCACCTGGTGGAGGAAAAACTGATTTCGGCGGGGCTGGGCGGCGACCTGCAACGTCTGTTGCTGATGGACAACGTCTCGGACTGGAGCCATCGCCCGGAACCGGATCAGTTGTTCTATTTCAGCGGTGGGCCAGGCGATTTCGAGCTGCCCAAGGATCTGCGTCACCTTGATGCGGGCTTCCACGAAGTGTTCCGCGAGCAGTTGTCTTATCACGCGATGGTCGAGATCGTCGACGGCCGTCGTTATGTCCTGCTGCAGGATCAAAGCGATTTCGAAGAACGTGAACGCGTGCTGTTCGCCGTGGTGCTGGTGGGGTTTGTGCTCAGTCTGGCACTGGCGGTGTTTCTCGGCTGGGTGTTGGCGCGCAAGGTCATGGCGCCGGTGGTGCGCCTGGCGCGGCAAGTGCGCCACCGCGATCAACTGTTGGGGCTGGCGCCACCCTTGGCACCGGATTATGCGGCTGACGAAGTCGGCGAACTCGCGGTGGCGTTCGATGCCACGCTCGGGCGTCTACGGCAGGCACTGACCCGCGAGCGGCTGTTCACCAGCGATGTCAGCCACGAACTGCGTACGCCGTTGATGGTGTTGGCCAGTTCCTGCGAGCTGCTTCTGGAAAACCCGGGGCTGGATCAGCGCGGTCGGGCCCAGGTCGAGCGAATTGCCCGAGCCAGCGAGGAAATGCGCGAACTGGTGCAGACCTTCCTGATGCTCGCCCGCGCTCAGCGGGAAGACGCCGGTTCCGCGCCGCAGCAGACCCTTGCCCAAGTGGCTGACGGACTGCTGGGTATCTGGCGTGAACCGATCGAGTCGAAAGGGCTGCGACTGATGTACGAGTCGGGCAACCCGCCGGACACCTGTTTCAATGCCACCCTGCTCAGCGCGGTCATGGGTAATTTGCTGCGCAATGCCTGTCACTACACCGAACACGGATTCATTCGCCTGACACTCAACGACAACGGTTTCGTCGTCGAAGACTCGGGTGTGGGTATTCCCGAGGAAAAACGCGAAGCCATGTTCCAGCCCTTCGTGCGTGGCAATGAAAAGCGCGGTGAAGGCTTGGGGCTGGGCTTGTCACTGGTGCAGCGAATCTGTGAAAACCAGGGCTGGGAGGTGACGTTGAGTACCATGGAGCCTAATGGTTGCCGCTTCGAGGTCACGCTGGGCAAGCGTTGAGAATCGTTGACCGGCCCGCGCTATTGCTTTTCGCTTGTAAAACCCTGTAATAATTTGCCGGTTTACCTGACGTAATTTTCACATAGGGACGACCTGACGCTGACATGCCACTACCTATGGTAAGGGTATCAGTCAATCAGGAGCCCCCATGATGAGCAGACCGATCAAGCTCGATTTTTCCGAAAAGTATGATGACCAGCATGCACAAAAATATTTGCGCAAGCATCAGGACGGTCTAGGTCGTCGGTTGTCTCACTGGCGGGACGAGCAGTTGGCCCGCAAGGCGTTGACGCTGGCCGGCGAGCCGGGGCTGGTTCTGGATCTGCCGTGCGGTGCAGGGCGTTTCTGGCCGTTGCTGGCGGAAAAGCCCAACCGGGTGATCATTGGTGCGGACAATTCCGAGTCGATGATCAAGACCGCGATGCAAGCGCAACCGGCTGACGTCGTGAAACGGGTACAACCTTTGCACACGTCAGCGTTCGACATTGCTTTGCCCGATAACGCCGTCGACAGCATTTTCTGCATGCGATTGCTGCATCACATCGGTGAAGCCGAGCACCGGCGGGCGATTCTGCGCGAGTTCGAGCGCGTCACCCGTGATAGCGTCATCATTTCGTTGTGGGTGGACGGTAATTTCAAGGCCTGGAAACGCAAGCGCGCCGAGCGGCGTCGCGGGCAGGAAGGTTACCAGAACCGGTTTGTGTTACCGGCTGTGACAGTTGAAAAAGAATTCGAAGAAGCAGGTTTTCGCATTCAGGAACAACTCGATTTTATCCCGCTCTATGCCATGTGGCGGGTTTACGTATTACGCAAGAGGTAACAGGATGGTGGTGCAAACAGCAGCAGAAACGGAAGTCGCTCCCCAGGATCGCTTCGATTACTACTGGAACCAGCGCGGTGAATGGGTGGAAGAGCCCAACGTACGCCGTGGCGGGGAAAGTGGTGTGCAACGGGTCGTGGGCCGTGACGGCCAGTTACTGTATGCCAAGCGCCAGACCGGACATATCTATCGCAGCTGGCTGCATCCTTTCGGCCGTCCGACGGTCTTGCGCGAGCTGGATGCACTGACCGGCGTCAGCCGTCTCGGTGTCCGCGTCCCGCAAATCGTCTTCTGCGGCGCGCAGCCCGATCCGCAATACAAGTGGCGTGCGCTGTTGGTGACCAAGTCACTGGACGGCTTCGACGAACTTGAAAAGTGGGAAGCCGCCGGTGGTCGTGCGCAATACGGCGAAGCCGTCTACGAGCGCGTGCTCAAAGACCTGGCAGAAAACCTGGCGCGCATGCACAAGGGCCGCTGGCAGCACAGCTGTATCTACATCAAACACGTATTTGTACGGGTGACCGGTGAGGGCGACGCGGCGCAGGTCGAAGTGGCATTGATCGATCTGGAAAAATGCCGCCAGCGTCTGACCGCTTATCGCGCGGCCTCCCATGACATGAAGCAATTGCGTCGCCATTCGTCGTTCAGCGACACGGACTGGAAAAAACTCGTCTACTTTTACGAGACGGCGTTTGGCAGCGCTATCAAAGGTTTATAGCGATGAAACTCGAAATTGCACGAGGTTTGTTTTTGGTTGGAGCCTTGGCAGTTGCTTCATTGGCGGTGGCGGCCTGGGAGCAGCCCCGCATGCAGGTGATCGGTGCCACGACCGGCGATGCTCACTGCGCAGTACCACGGGTGGCGAAAGCCACCGTGGCGACTAAACCCGACCATGATCTGTTGTTGTTCATGTTCGGACTTTCTCAAGGGATGAGGCCACAGAGTTGAACCGATTGAAGCCAAAATGAAAGGCCTCGCAGATGCGAGGCCTTTTTTATGCATGAATGAAAATCCCCTGTGTAGGAGCTGCCGCAGGCTGCGATCTTTTGATCTTGATCTCGGCTTTTAAAAACAAAATCAAAAGATCGTCCGAACGCGGCCCGAACCTTCGGCAGCTCCTACACGGACATGGTCATGATTTGGGATCGGGCTTTGCCAGCAGGGTGTAGATGCACGGCAGCACAAACAGGGTAAACAAGGTGCCGATCGACATCCCCGTGGCAATCACCATGCCGATATCAAACCGGCTCACCGCACCGGCACCGGTCGCCAGAATCAACGGCACCATGCCGAACACCATCGCCGCCGTGGTCATCAACACGGGGCGCAAGCGGATTGCCGCGGCTTCCTCGACCGCTTCGCGCGCGGTCAGGCCTTTGTCCTTGCGTAACTGGTTGGCGAATTCGACGATCAGGATCCCGTGCTTGCTGATCAACCCGATCAATGTCACCAGGCCGACCTGGGTGTAGATGTTCATGCTCGACCAGCCAAGGAACAGCGGAATCAATGCACCACAGATCGACAGCGGCACCGTCACCAGAATCACCAACGGGTCGCGGAAGCTTTCGAACTGCGCCGCCAGCACCAGGAAAATAATCGCCAACGCGAGGGCGAAGGTTACCCACAGGGCGCTGCCTTCCTGCACGTACTGGCGCGAGGCGCCGCCATAGTCGAAGGCGAAACCCGCCGGCGCTTCTTCCCGGGCGATCTGCAGCACGGTGTCGATGGCTTCGCCCATGCTGACCAGCGGGAACCCGGAGATCTTCGCCGCGTTGAGTTGCTGGAACTGGTTGAGCTGGCGCGGCCGTGCCCGGTCGCTGACCTTGATCAGGGTCGACAGCGGCAGCAGCTCGCCCTGGGTGTTTTTCACGTAGTAATTGTTCAGCCAGCCGGGGTTTTCGCGGTACGGTCGTTCGACCTGAGCAATCACCTTGTAGCTGCGGCCTTCGATGGTGAAACGGTTGATTTCCGCCTCGCCCAGCAGCGTCGCCAGTGTTCCACCGAGGTCCTGCATCGACACGCCCATCTGCGCGGCTTTGGCGCGGTCGATATCGACCACCACTTCCGGCTTGTCGAACGCCAGATCGAGGTCTACGAAGGCGAACTTGCCCGACTCCATCGCACGTTTCTTGATCCGGTCAGCGACTTGCAACAGCAACTCGTAGTCGTTGGCCGTGTTGACCACAAACTCGAACGGCAGACCTTCACCGGTGCCGGGCAGGGAGGGCAGGTTGAAACCGAAAATCTGCAGGCCGGGGATACTCGCCAGTTTGCCTTGCACCTCGGGCAGGATCTGCATCTGGGTGCGGCTGCGCTCGTTCCACGGCTTGAGCAGGAAGCCGCCGATGCCCGCTTGCACACCGTTGTAGCCATTGATCTGGAACGAGGAGTAGTACTCCGGAAACTCTTTGAAGATCTTGATGAATTCGTCGGTGTAGGTGCTCAGGTAATCGAGGTTGGTCGGCTGGGGGGCCGTGGCCATCATGAAGATGATGCCCTGATCCTCATCAGGAGCCAGTTCCGACTTGGTGAACTTGAGAAACACCGGGATCAGGCACAGCACGATCACTGCGAACACCAACACCACCGGCCGTGTGTTCAAGGTGCCGTGGAGCATGCTCTGGTAGCGGCGTTTGAGGCTGTCGAAAATACGGTCGAGGCGGTGCGCCAGGCCACTGGGGTTTTCTTCGTGACGCAACAGCAGGGCGCACATCATCGGCGACAGGGTCAGGGCGACAATCCCGGAAATCACCACGGCACCGGCCAGGGTCAGGGCGAACTCCTTGAACAAGGCCCCGGTCAGTCCGGTGAGGAAGCCGATCGGCGCATACACCGCCGCCAGGGTGATGGTCATCGACACCACCGGCATGGCGATTTCCCGTGCGCCTTCCAGTGCGGCCTCCAGCGGCGTCTTGCCTTCCTCGATATGCCGGTGGATGTTCTCCACCACGACAATCGCGTCGTCCACCACCAGACCGATGGCCAGCACCATTGCCAGCAGGGTCAGCAGGTTGATCGAATAGCCCATCATCTGCATGAAGAACATCACGCCGATCATCGACAGCGGGATGGTCACCACCGGGATCACCACCGAGCGCAACGCGCCGAGGAACAGGAACACCACCACGATGACGATCAGCACCGCTTCGAACAGGGTTTTCACCACTTCGTCGATCGAGGCCTGAATAAACAGCGTGGCGTCGTAAGCAATCTCGCTCTTGAGGTTGGGCGGCAACTGCGCTTCCAGTTCCGGCATCAGCTTGCGCACTTCCTTGATCACATCCAGCGGGTTGGCCCCGGGCGTGGCCTTGATGCCGATGTACACCGACGGCGTGCCGCCGAACGAGCTGATCGAATCGTAGTTTTCCGCGCCCATCTCGACCCGCGCCACATCACTGAGCAGCACGCGGCTGTCGCCACTGACCTTGAGCGGAAGCGCCGCGAAGGCTTCGGCGGATTTCAGTTCGGTGTTGGCGTTGATGCTGGTGACCACGTATTCGCCCTTCACCTCGCCGGCGGCGGAGAGGAAGTTGTACTGGCGCACGGCGTTGGTCACATCGCTGGCGCTGAGGCCGAAACCGGCGAGCTTCACCGGGTCGAGCCACAGGCGCATGGCGAACACTTGATTGCCGAGAATCTCCGCCTCGGCCATGCCCGGCAAAGTCGCCAGTTTCGGCTGGATCACCCGCGACAGATAGTCGGTGATCTGCGGGTTGCTCAAATCCTTGCTGAAGAAACTGATGTACATCAGCGCCGAGGCGTCGGCCGATTCTTTGCTCAGCACCGGGTCTTCAGCGTCCTGCGGCAGTTTGTTCTTCACCTCGTTGGCCTTGGCCAGCAGTTCGGTGAACAAGCGGTCGGTGTTGGAGCCGATGCGCGCGTAGATCGAGATCACCGAGAAGTTCTGGCGGCTGACCGAGGTCATGTAGTCGATGCCTTCGGCGCTGGCCAGGCTTTGCTGCATCGGTTGGGTGATGTAGCCCTGAATGGTCTCGGCGTTTGCCCCGGGGTAGGCGGTGGTCACCGTGATCAGGGCGTTTTCCATTTGCGGGTATTGGCGCAGCGGCAGTTTGCTCCAGGCCTGGAAACCCAGCAGCACAATCAGCAGGCTGACCACGGTGGCGAGCACCGGGCGGCGGATGAACGGATCGGTAAAAGCCATGGGGATTCCTTGATCAGTCGGCGCGGGGCGGACTGTTCTGCTCGCCGAGGGTCTTGTCGTCGCTGATGGCAATGTGTGCGCCGTTGTCCAGTTTGATCTGGCCGGCGGTCACCACTTGTTCGCCGCTCTGCACGCCCTTGTTGATCATCACCAGGCCATCGCGGCGTTCACCGGTCTCGATGAAACGGCGTTCGGCGATCAGCACCGGCTGGCCCTGGTCGTCCTTGACCACGCTGCCATCCTCGGCCTTCTGTTGCCCGACCACGTACAGCGAGTTGCCGTAGAGGGTGTAGGTGATCGCGCTTTCCGGCACCACGATGTGTTGCTGTGGATCGGGCAGCAGCACGTCGAGGCTGGCAAACATGCCCGGCAGCAATTTGCCGTCGGGGTTGGCCAGGGTCGCGCGCACCAGAATATTGCGCGTGGTGCTCTCGACAATCGGGTTGATCGCGCTGATGGCGCCGGGGAAGGTCTGTCCGGGATAGGCCGCAACTGCGATCTGCACCGGTTGGCCGATGGCCAGTTTTGGCACCGATTGCTCCGGCACATAGAAGTCGGCGTAGAGGCTGCTCAAATCCTGCAGGGTAGCGATTTTAGTGCCGCTGGCGAGGTAGTCGCCGATGTCGACCTGACGAATCCCGATGGTGCCGCTGAACGGCGCGACGATGCGCTTTTTCGCCAGTGCTGCATTGAGCTGATTGACCGTGGCCCGCTCCTTTTGCAGCACGGCCGAGAGCCGGTCGTATTCACCTTTGGAGATGGCACGGCTGTCGATCAACTGGCTGCCCCGGCCGAAATCCAGTTGCGCCAGGCCCAGGTCAGCCTTGGCGGTTTCCAGCAGGGCGGCTTCGACGGCACTGTCGAGCTGCAGCAGTGGCTGCCCGGCCTTGACCTTCTGTCCGGATTCGAATTTCAGTTCAGTGACGGTGCCGGCGACTTCAAGACTCAGCTCGACGCCTTGCAAGGCCTTGAGCGAGCCGACGGTGGGCAAACGCATCTGCCACGGCTGTTCGGTAGCGCGGGCCACGGCGACGCTGATCGGCGGTTTCGGTTTGGAGAAGCCCTGGATCATGGTGTAGATCGAAAAGGCTTTGTACCCGCCCAATACCAGGACGACCAGCAAGACAACACCCAACATGATCAGCATGCGGCGACGCAGCATTTTTCCAGTTCCTTGGATAAATCAGGTGAGACAGGCGGGCACATTACCCCGAGTCAGGTGGGGATTCCAACTGCCAGTTATTACAGTGAGGACGAATAAAACCCCTGTGGCGAGGGAGCTTGCTCCCGCTGGACTGCGCAGCAGTCCCATGCTTTTGAGTTAAAAAAAGCGGGGCCGCTTCGCGCCCCAGCGGGAGCAAGCTCCCTCGCCACAGTACCGTGTTGATTCAAGCCATCAGATGAAGATGGTTGTCCCAGAGCCCCGCCGGCAATTCCAGCGGCTTGGCCAGCAGTTGATCCTGGCGGCAATCGTAGTAACGGCAACGGCCCTGACCCGAGGTCACGACGAAGCCGTCCTGCACCGCACCGACGCCGGCGCAATCGGGCAGCGGCGCGTCGAGGCGCACTTCGCCGCTGTCCAGATCCCAGATGAAGAAGCGGTTGCCGCGCGGTGCGGTCAACGCCACCAGTCGCAGTTCACTGTGCACCGCAACGCTGGCGGTGTAATGCCCCATCGACTGCAACTGATGCTCCGGCACCGGGAACGCCACGAAGGGCTGACCCGGACGCTTGATCGCCAACAGCTCGGAGCGCTCATGCGAGGCGCCCATGAACTGCTGGCCGGCGACGATGGTGCCGTCGCTGGCAATGCCCAGGTGGCGCACGCTGTTCATCTGCTGCGCAAGGGTTTCCTTGCTCAGCAGCGTGCCGTCGCGCTGCATCAGCACCAGGCTGGGTTCCATGGCGTTGAGGTTCATGTCGACGCGGCTTTCGGCCTCGGTGCGGATCCCGCCGTTGGCCACCACCAGGGTTTCGCCATCGGGCATCCACGACACCTGATGCGGGCCGAGGCCGTGGGTGGAAATCTCGCCGCTGTGCACCAGCCGCTCGCCTTCGAACCTGTACACCCCGAGCAGGCCACGCCCCGGATCAGTGGTGTCGTTCTCGGTGGCGTACAGGTATTCGCCGTCCTTGTGCACCACGGCGTGGCCGTAGAAATGCCGGTTCGGCTGCGAGGTCACGGTTTGCAGCAAGGTCCCGTCGCGCAGGTCGATCAGGTAACTCTCGGTGCCCGGGCGGCGGGCGACGAACAGCGCGATCGGCAGCGTCGGGTGGTTGATGATGTCGTGACAACGCTGGCCGACCTGGGTGGCGAACACCCGAGTACCGTCCAGCCGATAACCGACGGCGTAATGCTTGCCGTCGGTGTCGTCGCGCGCCGAGAGCAGCAGCGGGCTCTGATCCTTGCGCTTGAACAGCGTCCAACCGCCCAGTGTCACTGCTCCCAGCAGCAAACTACCTAAAGTCAGAGCCTGGCGTCGCAGCATGGCACTTGCCCTCATCAGTCACCGTCGTTGGCGTTGAAGCCCAGTTGGATGCCCAGCGCCTTGGCCAGTTCGCCTTCGTGCAGGCGATGGACGACGTTGAGGCTGTCGTAGAGATCGTTGAGTTGTTGACGACCGGCGTCGTCCTGGAGCATTTCGGTCAGCGAGCGCTGCGTGCTGCCGAACAGCTCCAGCGATGCGGCGTAAGCGGCGTCGATTTTGTCTGCCAACGGTTTCTGCTCGGCCGGCAACAGACCGCGCAGGCCCTTGTTGTCGACGCCTTCCCAGACGGTTTTGGCGGCAGCGAGGCTGGCTTCCAGCGCGGTCAGCGACGACTGGCTACGCCATGCATCGGCCTGGAACGGTTGCGGCACCCCCTTGCTCTGACGGCCCATTGGCGTGCCGAGTTTTTTCTTCAGGGTATCGAGGGCGGTGACCTGCACACGCAGCAGATCGGCGATCGCTTCGTGGGAGTCGGCGTAGCGCTGGTTGGGGAATTTGCTCATTTGCGCGAGCATGCCGTCGGTGTTGTTCCAGCTCTGCAGAATCTCTTCGGCCAGTTGCTTCTGGCGCTCGCCGATGGCGATCAGCAACGGGCAGTATTTGGCTTTTTGCTCGGCGTTGGCGACGTCCGGTTTTTCATCGAAGAGGATGTATTCGTAAGCCGACAGGCCCTGCACCACCACGCTGGATTTGGCCAGTGCGGCGGCGTCGATCTGCGGCTGGGCGGTGACCAGTTGCTCGACTTGACGGCCAACGAGGTTTTTCTTGTCCGGCCAGAACTGCACCTGCCACGAACGGTTGCCCTCGGCCAGTGGCCCGATCAGCAACGGTTGCAGCTCTGCCCAGGCTTTCTGCGCGTGCAGGAAGTCGGCGCGGGCGGTTTCCAGGGTTTCCTTGCCTTGGCAGTAGGCGAGGGCGCTGATCGCCAGTTGCTTGTCGGCTTCGACCCAACGGGTGTAGGTCGGCAGGATCACCGATTTGGCGATGGCGGCCGACGTGACCGCTTGCGGGTCCTGCGGCGAGCAGGCGCCGAGGGCGAGTGCGGCAAGGCTGGTGAACAACAACTTGGGACGGAACATGTCGGGCTCCCGATTCTTTTAAGTGTTTAAAGTGAGTTCAAGAACGCCAGCAGCGCGGCACGCTGTTCGGCGTTGAAAGACAAAACCTGTTGCTGCGCCTGCTGCGCTTCGCCGCCATGCCAGAGCACGGCTTCGAGCAGGTTGCGGGCGCGGCCGTCATGCAGAAACTGGGTGTGACCACTGACTGCCTGCGTCAGGCCGATGCCCCACAATGGCGGAGTACGCCAATCGCGGCCGGAGGCTTGGAATTCGCTGCGGTGGTCGGCCAGACCCTCGCCCATATCGTGCAGCAGCAGATCGCTGTACGGGCGAATCACTTGATTGGCCAGTTCGGGTTCGGCGGCGTTGGCGGCGGTGGTGTATTTCGGGGTGTGGCAGGACTGGCAACCGGCCTGGAAGAACAGGTTCTTGCCGGCCAGCACTTGTTCGTCATTGACGCCACGACGTGCCGGCACTGCCAGGTTGCGCGTGTAGAACAGCACCAGACGCAGGATGTTGTCGCTGACTTCCGGCTCGCCGTCCGGGCCATTGCCATTGGGTGCCTGTTTGCACGCGGTTTGCGCGTCGGTGCAGTCATCGAAGGGGCGCAGGCTGGTCGTGAGGCCCATGTCTCCGGAAAACGCGTGGACATTCTGCTGATTGAGATTGGGTTGCCCGGCTTTCCAGCCGAATCGACCCATGACGGTCTTTTGCTGCGCGTCATCCCAGACCCGATTCGCTCGGCCGTTGATGCCGTTGTTCTCTTTGGCTTGCGCGGCGGCGTTGGCGAGTATCGCGTCCTCGGGAATCGCTTCGAGCAGGCCGAGGCCGATCATCGGCGGCGCAACCCGGGCCGAGAAGCGCGTGTCCGGGTGCATCGGGCCGTAGCCCAACTGAGTGAATTGCAGCACCGGTTTGCGCAGCTCGACTTCGGTGCCGTCCTTGAAACGAATCGGCACCGGGGTGTATTCGACGCGCACCTTGCCCTCGGGCGTAACTCCGGGTACGGCCATGTCCTGGAACTGCCCGCCGTAGACCGGCTCCGGCACTACGCCGAGTTGCTCGATGACGTTGGCATAGGCCGGCGAATCGGGAATCGACAGGCGCACCAGCATCGACACCGCGTTCGCCGCATCCGGTGCCGGCGGGTGGCCACGGCCGTCCTTGATGTGGCAGTTCTGGCAGGCGTTGGTGTTGAACAACGGGCCGAGGCCATCGCGGGCGGTGGTGGTCGACGGCGCGATCACCCACGGACTGCGGAAGAAACTGTTGCCGACACTGAAGTCGACCCGACGCGACGGCGGCAGATTGGCCGAAGGCAGCGAGAACGCATTCTGATCGGTCTTGCGCACAGTCGTCGCCCCGCCCGAACGCGCTTCACCGGGCTCAGCCTTGGTAAAGCGCGGGGCGTCATCGCAGGCACTCAGGCCCAGGGCCAGAAACAGTGCGGACAAGCGAAGCGGCAGCGAGGGCATCAGACATCCTGCGGGCGGGCGAAAACAAAGGCGCAAAGTCTAACAGGGCGGGGGAGTTTGAATAAGAGGAATTATCGTTTGCTTGATTTGCGGCAGGGTTTCACTCGAGACCGAGGCGCAGCCATCGCTGGCAAGCCAGCTCCCACAGTATTTGTGTTGTACTCGGAGTGTGTGAACGCCGCGAAACCTGTGGGAGCTGGCTTGCCAGCGATGAGGCCATCAGCATCACCGCAAAAAGCAGGCATGAAAAAGGCGACCCGAAGGTCGCCTTTTTTGACGCAGACGCGCGTGATCAGAACTCGTGATCAGCGTTGTCCGGGTTCAGGTCGCTGATGCCCAGCTTGCCGGCAGCGGCTTCGATCGAACCGGTCTGCTTGACCAGCGCGGCGATGGCGTCACGCACGATCTGATTGCCGGCGGTGTTGCCCGCAGCGATCAACTGGTCGTAGTGCTCACCCTTGTTGGCGTGATCGACCATGACCTGGATCTTGGCTTCGGTAGCGGCCAGATCGGCTTTCAGCGCGGTGTCGGCAGTCGGGTCAGCCTTGGCCACCAGCGACGACAGGCTGGCGCCGGTCATCTTGGTCCCGTCAACCCGGGTGTACTCGCCCAGGTACACGTTACGAATGCCTTTGGCATCGTAGAAGTGCGAGTTGTGGGTGTTGTCGCTGAAGCAATCCTGTTCGTCTTCCGGCGAGTTGGCTTCCAGCGAAACCTTCATGCGCTCGCCCGCCAGTTCACCCAGGGACAGGCTGCCCATGCCGAACAGCATTTTGCGCAGACCGCTTTCAGCCGGCTCGGCTTCCAGGGTGGCGCGGTAGTTGTCAGCCACGTTCGGCTTCCAGTTGCCGACCATTTCTTCCAGGTCGCTGACCAGCAGTTGGGTCACGGCTTTGAGATAGGCACGGCGACGATCGTTGTGACCGCCAGTGGCGCCGGCGCCTTCCAGGTAATCCGACGCCGGACGGTTGCCGGCGCCCGGGCCGGTGCCGTTCAGGTCCTGGCCCCAGAGCAGGAATTCGATCGCGTGGTAGCCAGTGGCGACGTTGGCTTCGGAACCGCCCAGCTCGTTGAGGCTGGCGAGTTTTTCCGGAGTGATGTCCTTCACGTCGACCTTGTCTTCGCCGACCTGCACTTCAGTGTTGGCGATGATGTTGGCGGTGGCACCCGGGTTGCCCAGTGCGTGTTCGTAGGACTTGTCGACGTAGTCGATCAGGCCTTCGTCCAGCGGCCAGGCGTTCACCTGACCTTCCCAGTCGTCGATGATGGTGTTGCCGAAGCGGAACACTTCGCTCTGCAGGTAAGGTACGCGCGCAGCGACCCAGGCAGCCTTGGCGGCTTTCAGGGTGTCGGCGTTCGGCTTGGCGAGGAACGCGTCGACCGCGGTTTGCAGGGTTTTCGCAGTGGATTCGGCATCGCTGTAGACGGCGAAGACCATGTCCGCGTAGTGCGCAACCACAGCCTTGGCGGCGGCTTCATCGACTTTACCGGCAGCGGCGGGGGCCGGTGCAGCGGCGGTGCTGGCGGCCGGCGTCGGCGCGGCCGGAGCGGCAGCCTTGTCTTTGCCTTCGCCGCAACCGGCGAGGGAAATAGCGATGGCCAGCAGACTGGCGGTAGCCAGAGGCATACGAATCATGGCGAACATCCTGCTTCGGTAATGGAATGGACAGGGCGCGGGGGTGCGCAAAGCTGCGACATAATGCAAATCTTTCGCATTATGTGTAAAGGGTTGTGGCTGGAAATATTTCTTATTTACGCCGGTGTGATGGCGCAGATCAAAAGATCGCAGCCTCGTTTCACTCGACAGCTCCTACAGGGGAAATGCGATCCCTGTAGGAGCTGCCGCAGGCTGCGATCTTTTGACTTTATAAAATAGCCGCGTTGCTGCGTTGGGCTTGCTTGAGGTAGGCGGTCAGCTCCCGGGCCGGCAGCGGCTTGCTGTAGTGGTAACCCTGACCTTCGTGACAGCCTTCGGAGATGATGTAGGACTCTTGCTCGGCGGTTTCCACGCCTTCGGCGATCACCTGCATGCCCAGGCTCTTGCCCAGCTGGATGATGGCGCGAACGATGGTCGCATCGTCGTCGTCATCCAGCAGGTCCTGAACGAAGCTCTTGTCGATCTTGATCTTGTCCAGCGGCAGGCTTTTCAGGTAACTCAGCGATGAATAGCCGGTGCCGAAGTCGTCGATGGCAATCAGCGCCCCGGAGCGGCGCAGGCTCAGCAGGTGTTGGGCGGCGGTGCTGATGTCTTCCATCAGGCCGGTTTCGGTGACCTCCAGCTCCAGGCTGCGCGGTGGCAGGCGGTAGATCTGCAGCAGGTTGTTGACCACCCGCGGCAGCTCGGCGTGGTGCAGTTGCACGGTGGACAGGTTGACCGCCATGCGCAGGTCGACGAAGCCCTGATCGTGCCATTCCCGAAGTTGTTTGCAGGCCTGATCGAGCACCCATTCGCCGATGGCGATGATGGTGCCGTTCTGCTCGGCCAGCGGGATGAACAGGTCCGGCGGCACCAGACCATGCTCCGGATGCTGCCAGCGAATCAGTGCTTCGACCCCGACCACGCGGTGATCGCGGTAGCTGATCTGCGGCTGATAGACGAGGTAGAACTGGTCGCGAATCAGCGCGTCACGCAGGTCTTTTTCCAGTTCGCGACGGCGGCGCATCTCGCTGTCGACGCTGGCGATGTAGAACTGATAGCGATTGCGCGAGCGGGTCTTCGCCAGCGTCATGGTCTGCTCGGCTTTCTGCAACAGTTTCTCGGTGCTGTCGCCGTCTTCGGGGAACAGGGTAATGCCGATGGTCGCTCGCAGGCGGATCTGCTGATGATCGAGGTCAAACGCCGCTTCCAGATCATCGAGGATGCTTTGCGCCAGTTCTGCCGCCTCATAAGGCTGCTCGATATCGGCCTGCACCAGGGCAAACTGGTCGCCACCCAGACGAGCAAGGGCGCCAAGGCGACCGCTGTGGGCGCGCAGGCGATCAGCCAGTGCCAGCAATAACTGGTCGCCGGTCTGGTAGCTGAATTGCTCGTTGATGCCCTTGAAATCATCCAGCCCCACGCACAGTACCGCGCCCCGGCGTTGCAGCTTGCCGGCATCCACCAGAATCTTGTCCAGTTGCTGCTGCAATTGCTGGCGGTTCGGCAGGCCGGTGAGGAAGTCGTACTGGGCCATGCGCAGCAGGCTGTTTTCCGCTTCGTGGCGCAGGTGGGTGTTGCGCTCGATGGACTCGAGCAACTGGTTGGCGGTGTTGATCCAGATCCCCAGTTCGTTTTTCTCGTGGCCCTTGAGCTGCGGAATCTTGTGCTCGCTGGGGCGATCGGGATTGATTTCGGTGAGGTGCTCGATGATCCGCGACAGCGGCTTGGTCAGCAGCCAGTGATAGACCAGATACAGCACCAGGCCCATGGCCAGGGCGCGCAATACGCCGGAAATGAAAATGATCACCGAACTGACGATGAAACTCTCGCCATAGGTGGCGGTGTCGAGGGTGATGCTCAGGTCGCCGTAGTATTCGCTGTAGGGGCCACGACCGACCAGTTGGGTGGTGAAGGTGCGTTCCTGGCCGAGGATCAGATCGGTCAGCCAGCGGCTGTTGGAGTGCTGCAACTCACGGGATTTTTGCGCGAGCATCGCTTCGTTCGGATGGCCGATGGAGGCCTGGCGCACGGCGTCGTCCTGGAACAGGCCTTCGATCACCTGCATGCCCATTTCCCGGTCCAGGCTGTAGACCGCCTGAGTCGAGGGATCACGGAACATGTCGAGGATGCGCTGCGCGTCGCCGGCCACCGCCTGGCGGGTTTTATAGGCATCGAAAACAATCTGGGCGCAGCTCAAGACCACGCCGACGATCAATGCCGAAAGGAGCACGACCCGGAGCAACTTCACCGACAAGCTGTTCTTGAGTTCCAGCTTCAAAGGGTTATTCCTTGTTCCGTGCGGGTAGCGTCAAGTTGCCATGAGTATTGGCAATCCCGTGTTGGCAGTCAAAGGGACAATCAAGCCCAAGGATATTTGCCTGTGGCGTTGGCCGAAATGCTGCTGTCTGGAGTGTCAGCTCTATTTGTACTGTGTCGGTAGTTTCGGCCCTCAACTTGAGCGGTGCGGGACAATTTTTCCTCTTTTTGATGTTAGTCCGATGTGCTGCCCCGGCAAGCCGCCGCAGACAACGGTTATCGTGAGAAAAACGCTATTCCCTGTAGGAGCTGCCGCAGGCTGCGATCTTTTGATCTTGCTTTAAAAAATCAAAGTCAAAAGATCGCAGCCTGCGGCAGCTCCTACACAAAGCAAAGGCATAAAAAAACCCGGCAATAGCCGGGTTTTTTGACTGGCGCGCAGCTTAAGCGGTGAAGGTTTTGCCTTCGAACTGCTCGGCAACGAACTTCCAGTTGACCAGGTTCCAGAACGCTTCAACGTACTTCGGACGCAGGTTGCGGTAGTCGATGTAGTAAGCGTGTTCCCAGACGTCGCAGGTCAGCAGCGGGGTGTCGCCGCTGGTCAGCGGGTTGCCGGCGCCGATGGTGCTGGCCAGGGCCAGGGAACCGTCAGCCTTTTTCACCAGCCAGCCCCAGCCGGAACCGAAGGTGCCGATCGAGGTTTTGCTGAACTCTTCCTTGAACTTGTCGAACGAACCGAAAGCCGCGTTGATGGCTTCAGCCAGTGCGCCGGTTGGTTGACCGCCGGCGTTTGGCGCCAAGCAGTTCCAGTAGAACGTGTGGTTCCAGACCTGAGCGGCGTTGTTGAAGATGCCGCCCGAGGAAGTCTTGACGATCTCTTCCAGGGTCTTGCCTTCGAACTCGGTGCCTGGCACCAGGTTGTTCAGGTTCACGACATAGGTGTTGTGGTGCTTGTCGTGGTGAAATTCCAGGGTTTCCTTGGAAATGTGCGGCTGCAGGGCATCGTGTGCGTAAGGCAGCGGCGGCAATTCGAAAGCCATGATGATTCTCCTAATCAGGTCTGTTGCGGTGAGCGCAAGGCCGATCACGGGCGGCCAGAAATGCACCGACGAGTTTTTACTCTTTGCGGCGCAGGGTTCGGATCATAGCACCGGGGTCAAGGCTTAACCACGCAACAACTGTGTGGGATAGAGGTTCCAGAGCCTTTTGGAATAAATCACGAGGCCAGGATCAACTGACCGGCTACGGTGAACATCATCACTGCCACGAGAAGATCGAGAATCCGCCAGGTACTCGGCCGCGCCAGCCACGGCGCGAGCCATGCGGCACCGAGGGCGAGGGTGAAAAACCACAGCAGCGAAGCACTTGCCGCACCCACGACATAAGCCCCCGGCACCGATTGCTGCGCCCCCAGCGAGCCGATCAGCAACACCGTGTCCAGATAAACGTGCGGGTTGAGCAGCGTCACCGCCAGCGCGCTGAGCATCACCGCGCGCAACGAGCGCACGGTGTGGTTTTCGCCCTGATCCAGACTCTGTTTCGAGAACGCCCGGCGCAGCGCCTGGCTGCCGTACCAGATCAGAAAGACGGCGCCGCCCCAGCGCGCCACCGCGAGCAACGTCGGGTTCTGCGCCAACACAGTGGCCAGACCGAACACCCCGGCCGCCACCAGCAGCGCATCGCAGGCGACACACAGCGCCGCCACCGGCAGGTGATGTTCGCGGCGCAGGCTCTGAGCCAATACGAAAGCATTCTGGGTGCCGATTGCCATGATCAGCCCCAGGGCCACCAATAGCCCGTTCACGTAGCTTTGCCACATCAATAATTACTCCGCGTTGGCTGCGAGATCGCGCAGCACGTGCATGGCGCGTTCGGCGTCGGCCTGACCGACAAACAAATGATCGTGGTAGTAACCGGCGATCACGTTGCAACTGATCCCGGCCTTGCCCAATGCCGTGGCGAACGCAGCAGTGAGGCCGACCGCTTCCAGTGCCGAATGCACGTTGAGGGTGATCCACGCCGCGACATAATCGAAACTGAACCCGGCGCGTTCAGCCTGGGACCGCTCGAGAATCACGGTCAGGCCTTCCTGCTCGCGGAAGCTGCCGACAATTTCCAGACCATTGGGCAACTGCGCGTCGCGCAGGGTGCAGAACACGTATTCGCCGGCATTGAGCTGCGGGCTCATGCTGCGCAGCAGAGTCGTGAGAGAGGTTTCGCCAGCCATTGCCGTGTTCCTTGATAAAGAGTGCTTGCTGGCTATTCTCCGGTCGAAAGCGGTATAAGAAAAACCAATAGTGCTGATCGCTCATTAGGAAAACTGATGTTCGACTACAAATTGCTTTCCGCGCTGGCCGCCGTGGTCGAGCAGGCCGGATTCGAACGTGCCGCGCAGGTGCTGGGCTTGTCGCAATCGGCGATCTCGCAGCGGATCAAACTGCTGGAAGCGCGGGTTGGCCAACCGGTGCTGGTGCGCGGCACGCCGCCGTCGCCGACCGAGATTGGCCGACGTCTGCTCAACCATGTGCAGCAGGTGCGCCTGCTCGAACGTGACTTGCAGACCCTGGTCCCCGCACTCGACGAAGAGGGGCTGCCGGAACGTTTACGCATCGCCCTCAACGCCGACAGCCTCGCCACCTGGTGGGCCGAAGCCGTGGGCGATTTTTGCGCCGAACAGCATTTATTGCTGGATCTGGTGGTGGAGGATCAGACCGTCGGCCTCAAGCGCATGCGGGCCGGGGAAGTGGCGGCGTGTGTCTGCGCCAGCGAACGCCCGGTGGCCGGTGCGCGCAGCGTGTTGCTCGGGGCGATGCGCTATCGGGCGCTGGCCAGTCCGACATTCATCGAGCGGCATTTTCCCGACGGGGTGCGCGCCGAACAGTTGCCGCGCACCCCGGCGCTGGTGTTTGGCCCGGACGATTTCCTCCAGCATCGCTATCTCGCATCGCTGGGTGTAGATGGCGGATTCGAGCACCATTTGTGTCCGTCCTCCGAAGGGTTTGTGCGCCTGACCGAAGCCGGGTTCGGCTGGGGACTGGTGCCGGAACTGCAAGTGCGCGAGCAACTGCAACGCGGTGTATTGCGCGAACTGTTGCCAGATAAACCGATCGATGTGCCGTTGTACTGGCATCATTGGCGCAATGGCGGTCAGCTGCTGGCCTTGCTGACCGAACAATTGCTACGTTCTTCATCGCGCTGGCTGGTGCCCTTGGGCTGATGATCAGCGTCAAGACAGACGTATCAGGTAAACGAAAGTCATCGGAGCGTTACATGAAAATTCTGGTCACCGGCGCAAGCGGCTTCATCGGCGGGCGCTTTGCGCGTTTCGCCCTGGAGCAAGGCCTGGACGTGCGGGTCAACGGTCGCCGGGCCGAAAGCGTCGAGCATCTGGTGCGCCGTGGCGCCGAGTTCGTCCCGGGCGATCTCACCGATGCGGACTTGGTGCGCGAACTCTGCGCCGACGTCGAAGCCGTGGTGCACTGCGCCGGTGCCGTCGGCTTGTGGGGACGCTATCAGGACTTTCATCAGGGCAACGTGCAGGTCACTGAAAACGTCGTCGAAGCCTGTCTCAAACAACGCGTGCGGCGGCTGGTGCATCTGTCGTCGCCGTCGATCTATTTCGATGGCCGCGATCACCTCGGTCTGACCGAAGAACAAGTGCCCAAGCGTTTCAAACATCACTACGCGGCGACCAAATACCTGGCCGAACAAAAGGTCTTCGGTGCGCAGGAGTTCGGTCTGGAAACCATCGCCCTGCGTCCGCGCTTTGTCACCGGTGCCGGCGACATGAGCATCTTCCCGCGGCTGTTGAACATGCAGCGCAAGGGCCGTCTGGCGATCATTGGCGACGGCCTGAACAAAGTCGACTTCACCAGTGTGCAGAACCTCAACGAAGCGCTGCTCAGCAGCTTGCTGGCGGCCGGCTCCGCGCTGGGCAAGGCCTACAACATCAGCAATGGCGCGCCGGTACCGTTGTGGGATGTGGTCAATTACGTGATGCGCAAGATGGAAGTGCCGCAGGTCACCAAATACCGTTCGTACGGCCTGGCCTACAGCGTTGCTGCGCTCAATGAAGGCGTGTGCAAACTCTGGCCGGGCCGTCCGGAGCCGACCCTGTCGCGGCTGGGCATGCAGGTCATGAAGAAAAATTTCACCCTCGACATCAGCCGCGCCCGGCATTATCTGGACTACGATCCGAAAGTCAGCCTGTGGTCGGCCCTCGACGAGTTCTGTGGCTGGTGGAAAGCCCAGGACATCCGTTGATACAAGTCGCCCGGCCAGCAATGAACCGCACTGCCGCTTGAGGGTCAATCCCTGCGGCTGCGGCGGTTATACTTCGCAGCATTTAGCCATCACCGCGTTCCACAAAGGTTGCCTCAATGTCCATGCGTAACGATGCCAACGACGATTTCGACGATGTACCGAGCCTGCGGGCCGACACCTTTGACGACGATGACATTCCGCCCAGCGCCCGCACCTCCGTGCACTCGCGCACACCGCCGGTGGTCAAGGTCAAGGCTGCGAGTACCGGGCCGCTGTGGGCACTGGTCGGCGCGTTGTTCTTCGCCTTCATCGGTCTGGCCTGGTGGAGCTTTCAGCAGATTTCGCTGATGGAGCAGCAATTGGTCGCGACCCAGGAAAGCTTTGCACGCATCAGCGAGGAAGCTGCAGGGCGCCTGCAGGACATTTCCGGCAAAGTCGTCGCCAGCCAGAGCAACGTCAACAGCGACAGCGAAGCCTTGAAGCTGCAGATCAAACAGCTGGAAACCCAGTTGCTGGATCAGAGCAAACAGCAGCAAGGCGTGGTCGGTCAGGCCAGCGATCTGGACAAGCGTCTGGCGCAGATGACCGCGCAGACCACCGAACAACAGAACGCCAATACCCAGTTGCAGGCTCAGGTCAAAGCCTTGAGCGCGGAACTGGCGGCCCTGAAAGGCGCACCGGCGGATACCAGCAAGGTCGACGCTCAGCTCAAGAGTTATGACGCTCAGCTGAAAAGTCTCGGCGCTGATATCACGGCGCTGAAAAAGCAGGGCAATTCGAACGCGGCGATCGAGCGTCTGGAGCAGGAAATCGTCGTCCTCAAAAGTGAACAGGACAATCGCCCGGCCGCTGCGCAGGGTGGCGGCAATACCGCCGAGTTCGACGCATTTCGTGGCCAGATGACCCGCAACCTCAATACCCTGCAGGCGCAGATCCAGAACCTGCAACAGCAGATCAATGCCCGGCCGTAGGGCCTGACTCAGGATATCTTGTGGCGAGGGAGCTTGCTCCCGCTGGAGTGCGAAGCGCTCCCCTGCTTTCGTTCAGGTAGAGCGCATTTGCGGGTTTTGCGACTGCTTCGCAGCCGAGCGGGAGCAAGCTCCCTCGCCACAGGAAATGCGGCAACTTCTGGATTCATCTTCGACCTCCGTCCGAGCCCAATCCGTCTACGCTCTTGAAACACCAACAAGAACGAGGGATGCGTTATGGGGTTTCTGCATAAAGTGGCGTGGCTCGGGGTGATGCTTTTTGTGGGGGCAGGGCAAGTCAACGCTGCCGCCACGCAAAAGGACGACAGCAAGGCCGCCATCGCTTTGCTGGAAAAGGCCCTGGCCTATTACCACGACAACGGCGACAAGGCCTTCGCCGCGTTCAGCCGTCAGGGCGAGTTCGTCGACAAGGATCGCTACGTGTTCGTGGTCGACACCAAGGGTGTGATGCTCGCCAGCGGCGGGCCCTCTTCAGCCTTGATCGGCCGTGACGTCAGCGAGGTGCTCGCGCCGGATTTGCAGAAAGCCTTCAAGGACGCTCTGCTGGTGCCTGAAGGCAACGGCATTCAACAGGCCGAATACCGCTGGCAGAACTGGGCCGACGGCAAGGTCGAGCGCAAGCATGTCTACTACCAGCGCATCGGCCAGCGGATTCTCGCGGTTGGCTATTATTTGCCGCGTGCTTCAGCCGAGCAGGCCAAGGCACTTCTCGACAAGGCTGCAACCGATCTGGGGAAAAACGAGAAGGGCACGCTGACTGCCATCAACTCGCTCAAGGGTGGTTATCTGCAGGATGACTTGTATGTGTTCGTGGTCGATCTGCAGACCCAACGCTACGTTGCCCACGGCACCAACCTGCGCCTGATCAACACCGATTTCAGCAAGATCAAGGACCCGGAAGGCAAACCGGTGGGCGAGCCGATGCTGGCGCTGATCGCCAAACAGGATGACGGTGAATACGAATACCGCTGGAAAAACCCGGTGACCGGCAAGGTCGAGGACAAGCATGCGTACTTGAAGAAGGTCGGGCATTTTCTGGTGGCGGTGGGTTACTACAGCCCCTGAAAATCAAAAGATCGCAGCCTTCGGCAGCTCCTACATGGGAATGCATCTCTGTAGGAGCTGCCGCAGGCTGCGATCTTTTGCTGTTATTTGGCGCCGTGCTCGCGCCCGCGCAGCAGGTTGTTCGGCATCGCAATCGCCGCCGCCAGCCCCAGCAGCGACACCGCCGTACTCACCCACAGCAAATGGCGGAACGTCACCGAAAGCTCGGCGCGCAAGGCGTTCTGCGCGTCGCCCGGTGCGGCGTTCAGGCCGTCGAGCAGCACGTTGCCCGAATGGCCCTCGCTGAGCAGCGAGTTGCTCGCCAGATGGGCGAAACTCGAATCCTGCAACAACGCCAGCAACAACGCCGACATCAAGGCCACCCCCACCGCACCGCCCAGCGAGCGGAACAGATTGGTAGTGCTGGTGGCGACGCCGATGTCGCGCTGATCCACCGAGTTCTGTGTGCCCACCAATGAAGTCGGGAACTGCATGCCGCCGGCAATCCCGCTGAGCAGCATGAACAGACTGCTGACCAGCGTCGCATCCGGTGGGCTGAACGCCATGCCGAGAATCGAAATCGGCATCAGGATCGCACCCGTCAGAATCTGGGGTTTGTAACGACCAGTCACCGAGGTGCGACGTCCGGCGAAATAGGCGCCTATCGGCAGGCCCATCGCCAGCGGCAGCAAGTGCAACGCCGCCGCATCGGCACCGGCTCCAGTGACGCTCTGAAAGCGCAGCGGCATCAGCACGATCAGCGAGATCGCCTGAAAACTGGTGAAGAAAATCGTGCACCAGCACAGCAACGCGTTGCGGTTGGTGAACAAATGCATCGGCAGCAGCGGCTCGCGCGCCCGGCGTTCATGCCAGACGAACACCGCCAGCACCAGCACCGCACAGGCGAACAAGCCAAGCACTTCGCTGCTGCGCCACGAATGGCCCTGACCGACCTGAGTGATGGCCAGCAGCAACGCGGTCAAACCGATGATCATCAACAGCGTGCCGAGGTAGTCGATGATCGGTTTGCGCTGCGGAATCGGCAGCCCGCGCAGGTTGCGATTGGCCACCCACCAGGCGCCCAGCCCCAGCGGCAGGTTGATCAGGAATACCCAGCGCCACGACAGGTATTCGGTCATGTAACCGCCGAGCACCGGCCCGGCGACGCTGGCCACCGCATACATGCTGCTGAAGTAACCCTGATAGCGCCCGCGTTCGCGGGGCGGAACGATGTCGCCAATGATCGCCTGACTCACCGAAATCATCCCGCCGGCGCCGATGCCCTGGAGAATCCGCGCCAGCACCAGTTGCTCCATGCTCTGCGCCATGCCGCAAAACAACGAGGCGAGGGTGAACAGGCCCATGCCGAACAGCATCAATTTGCGCCGTCCGTACAGGTCGCCGAGCTTGCCGTAGATCGGCACGGCCACGGTCATTGCCACCATGTACCCGGAAATCACCCAGGCCAACAGGCTGACGTCCTTGAACTGTGCGGAGATGGCGGGCATCGAGACGGCGACGATGGTCTGGTCCAATGCCCCGAGAAAGATCGCCAGCATCAGCGCGACCAGCACGCTGCGAATGGCCGGTTTGGGTGTTTCAGGCTGGTGAAGATTGGTCACGGGCGGAACCTGCGGGCAGTGAGAATCCCGCAGGCCATCGAGCGAGCGGGGATGCTCTCCAGTGTAAGTCGGTAGGAAGCTATTCGATAGCCTCATAAGGAAGCCCGACGTAATTTTCTGCAATGGTTTTCCGACCCGCTTCTGAACTGACGAAATAGTCCAGTTCCGAGGCGCTGATCCGTTGGCTGAAAGCATCATGCTCGTCGAAACGGTGCAGCATCGAGGTCATCCACCAGGAAAACCGTTCGGCCTTCCAGACCCGGCGCAGGCAGATTTCCGAGTATTTCTCCAACAGATCCGTGCGCCCTTCGCGATAAACCTTCAGCAGGATATTGAACAGCGTACTGACATCGCTGGCGGCCAGGTTCAGGCCCTTGGCGCCGGTGGGCGGCACAATGTGCGCGGCATCGCCGAGCAGAAACATCCGTCCGTACTGCATCGGCTCAACGACAAAGCTGCGCAGCGGCGCGATGCTTTTTTCAATCGACGGGCCGGTGACCAGTGTTTCGGCAAGCTCGGCGGGCAGACGGGTTTTCAGCTCAGCCCAAAAGCGCTCGTCGGACCAGTCCGCGACGTTTTCTTCCGCCGGCACTTGCAGGTAATAACGGGTACGGGTGGCCGAACGCATGCTGCACAGGGCGAAGCCGCGTTCGTGACGGGCGTAGACCAGTTCTTCGTGCACTGGCGGGGTGTCGGCGAGAATTCCCAGCCAGCCGAACGGGTAGACCCGTTCGAAAACCTTCAGGCAGTCTTCGGGAATCGACTGCCGGGCCACGCCGTGGAAGCCATCGCAACCGGCGATGTAATCGCAATCGACGCGCCAGGTTTCACCGTCCTTTTCGAAGGTGACAAACGCTTCGTCGCTTTTCATGCCGTGAGGAACGACATGGCTCGCCTCGTAAATCGTCGACGCACCGGCCTCCCGACGAGCGGCCATCAGGTCGCGCGTGACCTCGGTCAGGCCGTAGACCATCACGGTTTTGCCACCGGTCAGACCCTGCAGATCGATGTGGGCCAGACGCCCATCCAGGGCCAGATCGAAACCGCCGTGCACCAGTCCTTCGGCGTCCATGCGCTGGCCGACTCCGGCCTGGCGCAACAGCTCTACCATGCCTTGTTCGAGCACGCCGGCGCGAATCCGCCCGAGGACATAGTCGGGCGTCTGGCGTTCAAGAATCAGGGTGTCGATGCCGGCGTTGTGCAGCAACTGACCGAGGAGCAATCCGGAGGGACCGGCGCCAATGATGGCGACTTGGGTTTTCAGCGTTTTCATTGTTTTTATGACTCGCAAGCTTCACGCGACAGCAGCCGGTGAATGATTTTTATGGATCGAGTGCTTGCATTTTTCCCTTGCGGGTCTGTCAATTGAAGGTGAAAACTGAGCCGATACCTGTACATTCTGCCAATCGGTGCGATTATCGCCCGCAAACCTCGAGGCCTGGATTGAAGTGATGAACAAGCCTGACCTGCCTTCGATTCCGGTGTTCAAGCTCTACGGTGAAAGCCTGGACTGGCCGACCCCTGACTTGCTGCACTGTGAAACCATTTCCAAACGCAGCCGCGAACATCAATGGGAAATCAAACCCCACCGCCACGCCGATTTGTGCCAGTTACTCTTCGTTTTCAAAGGTCAGGCAGAGCTTGAAATCGAAGGTCAACGCACGCAGCTCAACGAACCCGCAATTCAAGTCCTGCCCCCGTTGTCGGTGCATGGCTTTCGTTTTTCCGAGGACGTCGAAGGTTTCGTCGTTACCCTCGCCAATCCGTTGATCAACCACCTGCAGGCGCAACTGGGCAATTCGGTGCATGCCCTGGCGCAGGCCGAGCACTATCCGGCGGGCAAGGATGCGGAATACCTGCACAGTCTGTTTTCAGCATTGCAGGCCGAGTACAACGGCCATCAACCCGCGCGGGAAATGCTCATGCATTCGCTGGTCAGCGTGATCATGGTCTGGGTCAGCCGTCAGGCGATCGTGCGCCATAACGCCAGTCAGCGCCCACAACGCCAGCGCGAATACCTCAATGGGTTCATTCAATTGGTGGAGGAGACGTACCGCCAGCATGTGAAGGTCGAAGACCTGGCGCATCGCCTGGGGATTTCGGTGTCACACCTCAACGGTACTTGCCGGGAACTGGCAGGGCAGCCAGCGCTGCAGATCATGCACGAACGCCAGTTACTGGAAGCCAAACGTTTGCTGACCTACACCAGCATGACCATTTACGAGATGTCGGAGCTGTTGGGGTTTTCCGATCCGACCAACTTCACGCGCCTGTTCCGGCGCAGGGTGGGGATTTCACCCAAGGCGTTTCGCGACCGGCTGAAGGCCGAGCAGTGATCGGGTAAAACACCACCGCCCCCTGTGGGAGCTGGCTTGCCAGCGATTGCGTCCTGTCAGTCAGCACTGAAGGCGTCTGGGCCACCGCCATCGCTGGCAAGCCAAGCTCCCACAGGGTTGATAGCAAGCCGAATCAGCGCAATGCGTTCAGCGTCGCATTGTGCGGAATACAACGCTCGAAATTGCAGCTCGCATAATCGCGGGGCAGTTGTCGCAGTTGCTCGACCCGCCAGGCCGCAGTGCCGTACAGCGCCAGCGTGGCGGCGCAGGTGATGAAGATCGCGAAGTACCTTCTTGTTCTGATGTTCATGGCGTAGACCTCTGAACGCATACCCTGCGGTATTACTTTCAGCATAGAACAAGATCAAAAGATCGCAGCCTGCGGCAGCTCCTACATTTGGAAAGCATTTCCTCTATAGGAGCTGCCGCAGGCTGCGATCTTTTGCTTTTCTACAACCCCACATCCCACTTTGGATGCTCGGGAAACCGTTGCACCAGAAAATCCAGCATGCTGCGCAGCGCCGCCGGCATGTGCTTGCGCGAGGCGTACACCGCGTAGATGTTCATCTGCCGTGGTTCGGCATCCGGCAGCAGACGCACCAGTTCTCCGGCATGCACATGCACCCCGGCCTGATAGGTCGGCAGCATCGCCACGCCCGCACCGGCCAGGGTCGCGCGCAACAGGGTGCTGGCTTCGTTGGCGCTGATGTTGCCCTGCACCGGCACCGACACCGGTTCGCCGTCCTCTTCGAAATGCCACAGGCTCTTGCCGAAATACGAATGCGTCAGGCAGTTGTGCCGGCTCAGGTCCTCGACCCGCTGCGGCGGCGGGTTGTCGCGCAAGTAGGCGGGCGCGGCGCAGACCACCGAACGGCATACGGTCAGGCGGCGGGCGATCAGGTTCGGGTCCAGGTCATTGCTGGTGCGGATCGCCAGATCGATGCGTTCATCCACCAGATTCACCGTGCGGTCGAGCATTTGCAGATCGATGCTGACCCCGGGGTAGCGCTTGACGTACGCCGCCATGGCATCGGCCAGTTGTGCCTGGCCAAACGAGGTGCTGACACTGATGCGCAGCAGTCCGCGCGGCGCATCGTGGGGTTCGCTGACAGCGGCCTGCATATCGCTTGAGAGTTCGAGCATCTGTCGGCAGCGCGGCAGGATTTCGCTGCCGGCGGCCGTCAGGCTCAATTTGCGTGTGGTGCGGTGCATCAGGCGCGCGCCGACCCAGTCTTCCAGCTCCGCCAGATAGCGCGACACCACCGGCCGCGACAGCTCCAGATGATCGGCCGCCGCCGACTGGCTGCCCAGATCCACGACGGTGACAAACACGCGCATTGCTTGAAGACGATCCATGATTTGCCCGCTTTCAGAAACAAACTATGTTCAAGCATCGCATTTTTTGTACCGAGTCAGGCAACTAAGCTCTGTCCCATCGCCAAACACGGCATTCGGATCACGGAGCAACAGATGATCGGCTTCACCACCCTCAAGCGCGTTTTGCTGGCCACCGCCACCCTCGGTTTTGCGGCCCACGCCGCTGCCGCCAACCTGACCCTGGACGTTTACAACCCGGGCACCAACGCGATCTTTCCGGTGACCTCGGTGCTGGTCAGCGGCGAAAAAGACGCGATCCTGGTCGATGCGCAATTCGGCAAGGCCCAGGCCGAACAGGTGGTGGAAAAGATCCGCGCCAGCGGCAAACACCTGACCACCATTTACATCAGCCACGGGGACCCGGATTACTACTTCGGCCTCGACACTCTGACCCAGGCCTTCCCCGACGCCAAGGTGCTGGCGTCGCAGCCGACTGTGGATCACATCAACAAAACCGTCGCCGGCAAACTCGCCTTCTGGGGCCCGAAAATGGGCGCCGACGTGCCGGCCAAAACCATCGTGCCGGGCGTGCTCAAGGGTGACAGCCTGATGCTCGAAGGGCAGAAACTGCAGGTGGTCGGTCTTGAGGGCAAACAACCGGATCGCAGCTTCGTGTGGATTCCGTCGCTCAAGGCTGTGGTCGGTGGCGTGGTGGTCGCCGAGAATATTCATGTGTGGATGGCCGATACCCAGACCGCGCAATCCCACGCCGACTGGCTGCAAACCCTGCACTCGATCGAAACCCTGAAGCCGAAAACCGTGGTGCCCGGTCACTATCTGGGCGAGAGCAGCCGCTCGCTGGCCAGCGTGAAATTCACCGCCGACTACATTAAGGCTTTCGACGAAGAAACCGCCAAGGCCAAGGATTCCGCCGCACTGATCAAGGCCATGCAAAAGCGCTACCCGACACTCGGCGAAGAAAGCTCGCTGGAGCTGAGCGCCAAAGTCGCCAAGGGCGAAATGCAGTGGTAAGCCGATTGATCTGGAACACAGGTCGAGAGGACTTTTGTGCGAGGGAGCTTGCTCCCGCCCGCCTGCGCAGCAGGCGTAAAACCTGCCAATGCGTTGTAGCTGAAACAGGCGGGGAGTGCTCCGCCCTCCAGCGGGAGCAAGCCCCCTCGCCACAGGGAATACCGCTTCAAGATTAGATTTATGCCGTCGTTGAAACTCTCAAGCCAACTGGAGAATGTCATGAGCAAGATCGCAATCATTGGTGCCACCGGTCGTGCCGGTAGCCAACTGCTGGAAGAAGCCCTGCGTCGCGGCCATAGCGTCACCGCCATCGCCCGCGATACTTCGAAGGTCGGCGCACGTGCCGGTGTGGTCAGCAAGAATCTCGATGTGCTGGATTCGGCGGCGCTGCAAGCCGCCGTCGCCGGTCACGACGTGGTGATCAGCGCCGCGCATTTCGCCACGGTACCGGCCAGTGCCGTGGTTGGCCCGGTGAAGCAGGCGGGCGTGAAACGTCTGCTGGTGGTCGGTGGTGCCGGTTCGCTGCTGCTGCCGGATGACACCCGAGTGATCGACAGCGCCGGTTTCCCGGCCGAGTACAAAGCCGAGGCCAGCGCCGGGGCAGCGTTTCTCGATGCCTTGCGTCAGGAGAGGGAACTGGACTGGACCTTCCTCTCGCCATCGGCCGAGTTTGTCGAAAGTGAGCGTACCGGCAGCTTCCGCGTCGGCAAGGATCACTTGCTGGTGAGTGCCGAAGGTCGCAGCTGGATCACCTTCGCCGACTACGCGATTGCGTTGATCGACGAAGTGGAAACGCCGAAGCATTCGCGTCAGCGGTTTACCGTCGGCTACTGACCTGCAAACGCCCTCTGTAGGAGCTGCCGCAGGCTCGGGCCGCGATCGGACGATCTTTTGACTTTGATTTTAAAAAACAAGATCAAAAGATCGCAGCCTGCGGCAGCTCCTACAGGGGAATGTGGTGTTTCAGCGGGTGTGCGCCTGCTCCACCAGCCAGATCATCAATTCTTCCAGCTGCGGCGACGCCCCTGCACCCTGCGGCATCACCACGTAGTAGCCCAGCCCCGTCTTCACCTTCAGCTCAAACGGCATCACCAGCCGCCCGGCGCGCAGGTCATCGCCGATCAACGACCAGTCGCCAATCGCCACACCCGTCCCGTGGGACGCCATCGACATCGCCTGATCCAGCGTCTCGAAATGCTGGCCCGTGTTGACGTTGTTCAACTGCAATTCGGCCGCCGTCAGCCATACCGTCCAATCCTGCGTATCGCGGGTCGGATGCAATAGCAGATGTTGTTGCAGGTCGGCCGGTTCGCTCAGCGCCGGTGGGCCTTTCAATAACGCTGGCGAACAGACCGGCGTCAGTTGCTCATCGAACAGATGCAGGGCAGTGGATGAGTTGTCCGGCGGCGTGCCGTAGATCACCGCCGCATCGAACTGCTCGCGCTGGAAGTCGACACCGTGGGCCAGTGTGGTGGTCAGTTTGACCGGTACGTCCGGGCGTTCCTTTTGCCATTGCAGCAGACGCGGCACCAGCCAGCGCATCACGCAGCTGGGCGCCTTGAGTTGCAGGGTTTGCCGCTTGCGACCGATCTGCTCGGTGGCCTCGCTGATCAACCCGAAGATCTTCTCCACCCGCGGCAGCCATTCGCGCCCTTCGGCGGTCAGCTCCAGGCCTCGGGCCAGACGGATGAACAGCTCATACCCCAGATGATCTTCCAGCCCGGCGATCTGCCGGCTCACGGCGCCCTGGGTGATGTGCAACTGCTCGGCCGCCCGGGTGAAGTTGCAGCACTGCGCAGTGATCAGAAACGTGTGCAGGGCGGGCAGGGGAGGCAGTCGTTTCATGTGGATCCAAGGTATGACGTGAGGACATGGCTAGTATGACTTTTAATCGATTGTTGCCGCTACCTGCCGCCCGTTCAATGAGCTCATTCCACCCGGATCGATGTGGGAGCGAGCTTGCTCGCGAATACGGTTTTCCATTCAGCATCAATGTGGCTGATACACCGCTTTCGCGAGCAAGCTCGCTCCCACACTGGCACGGCGTATTGAACAACAAGAAGGGCAATCGACATGGCGACGTGTGGCGAAGTACTGGTCAAGTTACTCGAGGATTACGGGGTCGAGCAGGTGTTCGGCATTCCCGGGGTGCACACCGTGGAGCTGTATCGCGGGCTGGCCCGTTCGAGCATCAACCATGTCACCCCACGGCATGAACAGGGCGCCGGTTTCATGGCCGACGGCTACGCGCGCACCAGCGGCAAACCGGGGGTGTGCTTCATCATCACCGGTCCGGGCATGACCAACATCACCACCGCGATGGGCCAGGCTTACGCCGACTCGATCCCGATGCTGGTGATCTCCAGCGTGCAGACCCGCAGCCAGTTGGGCGGCGGTCGCGGCAAGCTCCACGAGTTGCCGAACCAGAGTGCGCTGGTCGGCGGCGTGGCGGCGTTCTCCCACACTTTGATGTCGGCGGCAGAGTTGCCGGCCGTGCTGGCCCGTGCCTTCGCGCTGTTCCAGGCCGGGCGTCCGCGTCCGGTGCACATCGAGATTCCGCTGGATGTGTTGGTGGAAGAGGCCGACGAACTGCTCGCCAGCATTCCGGTGAATATCGACCGCGCCGGGGCTGCACCGGCTGCCGTACGGCGCATGAGCGAACTGCTGGCCGGCGCTCAGCGTCCGCTGATTCTCGCCGGTGGCGGGGCCATCGATGCCGCCGCCGAACTCACCGAACTGGCCGAGTTGCTCGACGCCCCGGTGGCGCTGACCATTAATGCCAAAGGCATGTTGCCGGCCAGCCATCCGCTGCTGATCGGCTCGACGCAAAGCCTGGTCGCGACCCGCGCGCTGGTGGCCGATGCCGACGTGGTGCTGGCAATTGGCACCGAACTGGCCGAAACCGATTACGACGTGACCTTCGCCGGCGGCTTCGAGATTCCCGGCAAGCTGCTGCGCATCGACATCGACGCCGATCAGACCGTGCGCAATTATCCGCCGCACGTGGCCTTGGTCGCCGACTCGCGCAACGCTGCGCAAGCGCTGCTCGGTGCGCTATCGCAGCAGGCGCTGGCCGAGCGGCGCAACGATTGGGGCCAGGTGCGGGCAGCGCGTCTGCGCGATGAGCTGGCCGCGACCTGGGATGCACCCACCCTGGCCCAGACCCGTTTTCTGGAAACCGTCCTGCACGAGTTGCCGGACGCGGTGTTCGTCGGCGACTCCACGCAACCGGTGTACACCGGCAACCTCACCTTCAACCCGGAGCGACCACGGCGCTGGTTCAACTCGTCCACCGGTTACGGCACCCTCGGTTACGCCTTGCCGGCGGCGATTGGCGCGTGGCTCGGTGGCAACCTCGAGGGTGACGCTCGTCCGCCGGTGGTGTGCCTGATCGGCGACGGCGGCTTGCAGTTCACCCTGCCGGAACTGGCCAGCGCGGTTGAAGCGCGCACGCCGGTGATCATCCTGCTGTGGAATAACCAGGGTTACGAAGAGATCAAGAAGTACATGGTCAACCGCGCCATCGAGCCGGTCGGCGTCGACATCTACACCCCGGATTTCATCGGCGTCGCCAAGGCCCTGGGCTGTGCCGCCGAAGCGATCAGCTCGGTTGAACAACTGCGCGGCGCGCTGCGTGCCGCCACTGATCGTCAGGGCCCGACCCTGATCGAAATCGACCAGACCCAATGGATGCAGGCGGTGGCCCAATGATCAATTTCCCGACCACACTCGATGGCCTGTACATCAACGGCCAATGGTCGGCCGGGCGTGAACACCTGCGGGTGATCAACCCGGCCACCGAAGCACTGCTGACCACGGTCAATGGTGGTGATGAAAGCGCGGTTGAGCTGGCCGTCGGCGCCGCCACTGCAGCGTTCAAGCGCTGGTCGAAAACCAGCGGTGCCGAACGCGGCGCGATCCTGCGCAACATCGCCAACGGCGTGCGCAACGGTCGCGATCACCTGATGAAATTGCAGTCGGGCAACAACGGCAAACCGCAATTCGAAGCGGCCATCGACGTCGATGATGTGATCGCCACCTTCGAGTATTACGCCGGTTTGGCCGAAGGCCTCGACGCACAACTCGACAGTAACGTGGTGCTGCCCAGCGACGATTTCAGCGCGCGTCTGCGTCGTGAACCGTGCGGTGTGGTCGGGCTGATCGTGCCGTGGAATTTCCCGATGGTCACCACTGCGTGGAAGCTCGCACCGGCCTTGGCCGCTGGTTGCTGCGTGGTGCTCAAACCTTCGGAAGTCACGCCGCTGCCGGAGCTGGAACTGGCGGCGATCATTGCTGAATCCGGTCTGCCCGACGGCGTGTTCAACCTGGTCTGCGGCACCGGTCTGGCGGTGGGGGCACCGCTGTCGGCGGATCCGCGCATCGCGAAGATTTCCTTCACCGGCAGCAACGCTGTCGGCGTGCAGGTGATGCAGCGCGCCGCCGAAACCGTGAAGGGCGTGAGCCTGGAGCTGGGTGGCAAATCTTCGTTGTTGGTGCTCGAAGACGCCGATCTGGAACTGGCGGTGGAACTGGCTTGCGGCGGCGGTTTCTTCAATGCCGGGCAGATGTGTTCAGCCACCAGTCGCGTGCTGGTCGCCGAGGAGCTGGCCGATGAATTTCTTGAGCGTCTGCGAAAACGCGCGCAAGCGATTCGCGTGGCCGACCCGTTCGACCCGGACGTGGAGATGGGCGCACTGGTCAATCAGGCGCAGTACCAGCGTGTGCTCGGCCACATCGACCGCGGTTTGAGTGCCGGGGCGAAGCTGGTATGCGGCGGCAATCGTCCGGCGCATCTGTCGCGCGGTTATTTTTTGCAGCCGACGGTGTTCACCGACGTGCCCCTCGACAGTGCGCTGTGGTGTGAAGAGATCTTTGGCCCGGTGCTCTGCGTGCGCAGTTTCAGCAGCGAAGCCGAGGCGATTGCCCTGGCCAACGACAGCCAGTTCGGGCTGGTCGCCAGTGTGGTGACGCGTAACGCCGAGACCGCCGACCGGGTCGCCAATGCCCTGCAGGCGGGGCTGGTGTGGCTCAACGCGCCGCAAGTGATCTTCCCGCAGACGGCGTGGGGTGGTTACAAGCAGAGCAGTATCGGCCGCGAATTGGGGCCGTGGGGCCTGGCTGCGTTTCAGGAAATCAAACACGTGATCCGGGCGCTCTGAACGCCCGAAAAAGGTGAGCGCATGCCTCGCAACGAGGCATGCGTCGGTGTCATGGCTTCGATGAGTTTTTATCGATAGTCAGGTGTATTGCACGACCTCAGGATGAACCCGTCGGCTGCGCTGCAGGCCTTTGAATACAAGGCCTGCAGCGGATCCGGCCGCGCGGATGCAACGGTTGCGACCAACCTCATACTTAAAAGAACAAAGGGAGTCCTTCATGGGCGAGCATGATCTGAACAGGCGTCAATTCATTAAAACCGTCGGCGTCGCCTCGGTAGCAGCGGCGGCCCTGAGCATGCCCTTCATCCGGGCCAGCGCCAGCGACACACGGTTTGCCGGCAAGACCTTGCGTTTGCTGACCTGGTCGGATGACACCGGCCTCGCCGCACTGCGCAACATCGCCGCCACGTTCGAGGCCAAGACCGGCGCCAAGGTCATTGCCGACCGCACTGGCAGCACCTCGGAAATGGTCGCCAAACTCAAGGCCGGCGGTGACCGTCCGCAGTACGACATCATCACCCTGGCCGGAGTCGGTGCTGAAGGTCTGGCCGCCGCCGGACTGCTGGAAAAACCCGACCTCAACCGCATTCCCAACCTGATCGATGTACCGGAAAAATACCGCACCGGCGCCAACGGGCACGGCATCGGTTACCTGCTGTGGTGCAACAGTCTGGTCTACAGCACCCGCACCCTCAAACAGGCTCCGGACAGTTACGCCGCGCTGTGGGATGCCGATCTGGCGCCGAACATTTTCCTGCCGCCGCCGAACTGGACCGAGGCCATGGACCTGATCATCATCGCCGCGAAACTCGCCGGCGCTGATGAACACAACATTGAGCCGGGCTTCAAGAAACTCGCCGAGCTCAAGGATCGCGTGGTCACCCTCGGCGAGAACCCGAACCAGATCGCCGAGCTGTTCCGCACCGGTTCCCTGGACATGGGTGGTTTGTACGCCCCGGCATTCTTCCCCAAGCAGATCCGCGATCCGAACTACGGCCTCGGTGCCACGTTCGGCATGAAGGAAGGTTTCTACACCGACCTGATGCTCTCGGTGATGCCGAAGAACCGTCCGGGCGACACCGATCTGGCCTACGCCTTCATCGATCACTCTCTCGATCCGCTGGTGCAGGGCAAGATGGCCGAAGACATCTTCAACGGCCCGGTCAACGCCAAGGCGATCATCTCCGCCGAAGCGCGCAAGAGCCCGTACATCCTCACCCCGGAGCAGATTGCCGAGAAGGCGATCATGCACGACAACGCCTTCCTGGCGACCGTGCATGACCAATGGATTCGTCGTTATACGGAAATCTTTTCTTCCTGACCCTAACACCTCCTGTAGGAGCTGCCGAAGGCTGCGATCTTTTGCCTTTGATCTTCTTTGCGCAGATGAGGATCAACAGCAAGATCAAAAGATCGCAGCCTTCGGCAGCTCCTACAGGGATGTGTTGTTCGGCTTTCCATTGACGAGATCATTGCTATGGAACATCAATCCCTGACCCAACCGGTCGGCGCCGCAGACGTGCGCCCGGCGCGCGGTGTTTCGCCGACCGCCCGGGCGTGGTTTTTCCTCACGCCGTCGATGCTGTTTCTCGGTGTGCTGATCGCCGCCAGTCTGCTGGTGCTGCGCATGAGTGTCGGCACTAAAGGCGCGGAGTGGAGCGGGTTCAGCCTCGCCAGCTACGCGCAATTGCTCGAACCCTATTACCTGAAATCCCTGCTGCTGACCCTGCGTCTGGCGTTGATCAGTGCGGTGATCGCCGTGCTGCTGGCGATCCCGGTGGCGTACACAATGTCACGCCTGACCTCGCCGTTCGTGCGGCGGATCTTTCTCGCGGCGGTGCTGTTGCCGCTGCTGGTCAACCTGCTGCTGCAAAGCTACGGCTGGCTGGTGATTCTCGGCCCGGGCGGGATGCTCAACCAGACGCTGATGGGCCTGGGCCTGATCAAGCGCCCGATCATGTTGCTGTACAACCAGAACGGCGTGCTGATGGGCCTGGTGCAGACTGCGTTTCCACTGGCGGTGTTGCCGATTGCCAGCGCCATGCGCGGTGTCGCGCGCACCTACGAAGAGGCCGCCGCAACCCTGGGCGCCAGCCGTTTTCAGGTGTTCCGCCAGGTGGTGTTGCCGATGAGTCTGCCGGGGATCATCACCGGGGCGACGCTGGTGTTCGCCTACAACGCCAGCAGTTTTGTCGTGCCGTTGCTGCTCGGTGGTCGCCGTGTGCCGATGCTCGCGGTGATGGTGCATGACCAGATCGCGCCGCTGATGAACTGGCCCGCCGCATCGGCGGCCGGGGTGGTGCTGATCGTCACCACGCTGGCGATCATGACCCTGTCCGAATACATCACCGGCCGTCGTCGGCGCCTGCTGGAGGCTTCGCAATGAGTTCCCTGACCAACAAGCGCATGGCGCTGCTGCCCGGCGACACCGGCAAGTTCGCCGGGATCCTTTCCGGGGTCATTCTGCTGCTGGCGGTATTGCCGATCCTGACCATGATCGTCATGTCGTTCAGCGGTGCGTCGAACCTCGACTTCCCGCCGAGCAGCTACAGCCTGCAATGGTACAAGGCGGCCTGGCACACCTTCGTCTCGCCGGACGCCAGTGATGTGTTGAGCCTCGGCCAGGCCATGGCCACCAGCCTGCTGGTGTCGTGCCTGACCATGGTCTTCGCCACGCTGATCGCGGTGCCCGCCGCCTATGCGCTGACCCGCTGCGAGTTCCGTGGCAAAGCCGTGGCGCTGCAACTGATGTCGCTGCCGCTGGTGTTTCCGATGGTGGTGTTGGGTTTGGCGTTGTTGCTGGTGTTCGACAGCCTGCCGTTTCACCTGACCACCTCGCGGCTGGTGATTGCCCACGTGATTCTGGCGCTGCCGTTCGTGGTGAAAAACTGCACCGCCGCGATGCTCTCCATCGGCAGCGAAGTCGAAGAGGCGGCGCGGATGCTCGGCGCCTCACCGCTGCGGGCGATTGTCGATGTGGTGGTGCCGTTGATGAAGTCGGGGATTCTGGCGGGGATGCTGCTGGCGTTCATCGTCTCGTTCAACGAATTCACCGTGACCTATTTCCTCTACACCATCGACGTCATGACCGTGCCGATCTGGATGTACAGCCGCACCGTGTCATCGCTCGACCCTACCGTGTTCTCGTTTGCCGTGCTGATCGTGCTGATCGACTTCGTCCTGATCTGGGCGCTGGAGAAGCTGGTGGGCGAGGGCGGCGTTTCCTTTTGATTTGAGGTGCAACATGACTGGTCTGATTCTGGAAAACGTCGAGAAATTCTACGGCTCGGCTTGCGCGGTACAGGACGTCAACCTGCATTTGCCGGAAGGCAAACTGGTGTGTTTTCTCGGCCCGTCGGGCTGTGGCAAAACCACCTTGCTGCGGATGATCGCCGGGCTGGAAACCCTCACCGGCGGCGAGATTCGCCTCGACGGCGAGGACATCGGTCACACCCCGGCGCACCTGCGCAACTTCGGCATGGTGTTCCAGTCACTGGCGCTGTTTCCGCACATGACCGTTGGCGAGAACATCGCCTACCCGCTGAAACTGCGCGGCGTGAGCAAGGCCGAGCAGCAGGCGCGGGTGGTGGAGTTGCTGGAATTGATTCAGCTGCAAGCGATGATCGACCGGCCGGTGGCGAAACTCTCCGGCGGGCAACGACAGCGGGTGGCGATTGCCCGGGCCATCGCCTCACGGCCGAAAATCCTTCTGCTCGACGAACCGCTGTCGGCGCTGGACGCCAAGTTGCGCGAGTCGATGCAGGTGGAAATCCGCCAGTTGCAGCAGCGTTTGAACATCACCACGATCATGGTCACCCATGATCAGCGCGAAGCCATGACCATGGCCGACATCGTCGTGGTGCTCGGCGAGCACAAGGTGCAGCAGGTGGGCACGCCGATCGAAATCTATCGGCACCCGGCCAACGAGTTCGTCGCTGACTTCATCGGTTCGGGCAACATCTTCCCGGCCACGGCGCTGGGCGACGGCAAAGTCAGCCTGCCGGGCGGTGATGCGCTGCAAGTGCCGATCTGCAGCAGCATCGAGGCGGGGCAGAAGGTAAAGATGCTGATTCGTCCGGAAGACCTGCAACTGTCCGCGCCACAGACGACGGCGGGCAATCGCTTGCTCGGGAAGGTGACGTTCGTGAGGGATATCGGGGCGACCATCGAGACCACGGTGGAGTGTTCCGGGGTGACGTTTACCGCATTGAGCACGCCGTGTCAGGGGATCGGTTTGGGAATCGGGCATCCGGTGTCGGTGACGTTGCCGAGCGAGGCGTGTCGGGTACTCGGTGCCTGATTCTGGATTGAGGTTGTCTTGACTGGCCCCATCGCTGGCAAGCCAGCTCCCACAGGTTTTTCGGGTGTGTACACATTCTGTGATCAGCACAAAACTCTGTGGGAGCTGGCTTGCCAGCGATGGCGTCAGTCGATACAACACAACACCTTGATCAGACCGACTGCCGCAACCGCGCCAGATCCCTTAACGGCGGCGCACCAAACAAGCGGCTGTACTCACGGCTGAATTGCGACGGGCTTTCATAGCCCACGCGATAGCCCGCTGCCGACGCTTCCAGCCCTTCGGCCAGCATCAGGCGTCGCGCCTCTTGCAGGCGCAGTTGCTTTTGATATTGCAGCGGACTCATCGCGGTCATCGCTTTGAAACGGTGATGCAGGGTCGAGACGCTGAGGTTCACTTCTTTCGCCAGATCATCGATGCGCAGCGGCTGTTCGAAGTTGCCGTTGAGCCATTTGATCGCCTGACTGATGCGATGGCTCTGACTGTTGGCAATCGCAATCTCATACAAACGGTGGCCCTGCGGACTGCGCAGCAGGCGATAGAGAATCTCCCGGCGAATCAGTGGCGCGAGCATGGCGATGTCTTTCGGCGCATCCAGCAGTCGCGCCAGACGCAACACCGCGTCGAGCATCGCGCTGTCGATCTTCTCCACATACAGGCCGCGCCCGGTCGGCCGGGTCGGCACGCCCATGGGGCCGGCGTCGGCGATCAATGCGGTGATTTCCGCCGGGTCGATGTCCAGGCGCACGGCGAGGATCGGCTCCTCCGGCGAGACATTTACTACCCGCCCGCTGAGCGGCATCGAGACCGAGACCACCAGGTAATTCAGCGGGTCGTAATTGAAGAACTCATCGGCCAGCCGTACCTCTTTGCGACCCTGGGCCATGATGCACAGCGCCGGTTGCGCGAGCACCGGGGCGAAATCATGGGATTTTGTGTGGCGCGACATGAACAGTGAGCCGATGGCGGTCTGGTAACTGCCGTCGTCCGTGGTGTTGCGGCGGATGATCGCCGCGAGTTCTGCGCGCTGTTTTTCCATGTCGGCATCGGGCGGAGACTGGAAACGATCGAATGACGTCATGCGCGGCATCCTCTGCTAAGACGGTGGAATGGGGCAGAGACTATATTTGTGCAAGCGCCAGCGGTAGACACATCCTGTCAAATGCTTGCCTGATTCTGCATCGGCTGCTTTTGTGCCGCCGCGATCAGCCTGCATCCGACGCACAGTGCCTGCGGTCAAATCCCCCTGTAGGAGCTGCCGAAGGCTGCGATCTTTTGATTTTAAAAGCGAAAGTCAAAAGATCGCAGCCTTCGGCAGCTCCTACACAAAACTCGTATGACAGCGGTGTGACAGGGCTTTAGCGGTGGTTGCCAGTCGTTTATGCAGTCTCGCAGGATTGTGCAACAGGGCGGCAGGAATCGACTAACGGCACCTTGCGCGCGGCCCTTAACCTTGGTTCCTGTCGCAGCCCGTCCCCCGGCTGCCACGCGACTCCCTGGGAGGGTTGAACATGTCCAAGCAGATTCCCGTCAGTCATATGGCCTTCGTTCGAGCGCGCGCCGGCCGCTCCGCCGAACTGGGTATGCGCCTCAGTGCCTTGATCGAACCGTCACGCAACGCCCCCGGTTGCCTGAACTTCGCCTTGCAGCAGTCGCAATGCGATCCGGAGCTGTGGCTGGTTTCCGGTTTCTGGAGCCATCAACAGGCGATGACTGCGTATTTCAACAGCCCGTCGATGCAGATCTTTGCCGAGCTGGTCCAGGACCTGGTGGTCAACAGCCTGGATTTCCACACCTTCAAAGAGGTGTCGGCGGTGCAGGCGCTGGGACAATGCCCGGCACCGATACACAAACTCGCCGGTTGAGGGTTTAATGTCCGGCTTATTGGTCTGAGCCAGGATGTGTGCCATGGCACGTAAAGAGTTCGAACATTTCGAAGCAGTCTCCGCAGTCGTCCCCGTCGAGTTGGGCGGCAACAAGGGTTATCACGCGGCAATCGCGGTCAAGGCCCTGGTCGATGGCGGTGCGCCACGTTTCCATAAACTGCTGGGTGATCAGGTGTTCCCCGGCGCCATCGCTGCCGATGACGCGGCGACCCAGGAGCTGGAACGTCTGCAGGGCGTCACTGATGACGCCGAGCTGATCTGGTAACTGCGCTTACTTGCCCGCCCCCGGGCGCCACATTTTGAACAGGGCTTCAGGCCCCAACTGGAAATAATCCGCCGGCCCGCCGCCGCGCAGAATCGGTTCTGCCGCGGCGGTGTCGTAGATCCCGTCCTTCAACAGCCACTTGGCGATATGCACGGCAACCACTTCACCGAGAATCAGCCAGCTCGGCACGGTTTCGCCATCGGCGCGCTGCAACTGAATGATCTGCGTGACCTTGCATTCGAAGGACACCGGGCTTTCGGCTACCCGTGGCACTGCAATCAGCTTCGACGCCACCGGCGTCAGTCCCGCCAATTCAAACTCGTTGACCTCGGGCGCGACCATCGCGCAGCTCTGGTTCATCTGCTCGGCCAGCGGCCGGGTGGCGAGGTTCCAGGCGAATTCGCCGGTCTGCTCGATGTTGTTCAGGCTGTCTTTGCGTCCGACGCTGGAAAAACCAATGATCGGCGGAATGTAGTTGAACGCGTTGAAGAAGCTGTAAGGCGCAAGGTTCAGCCGGCCGTGGGCATCCTGCGAAGAAATCCAGCCGATAGGGCGCGGGCCGACGATGGCGTTGAACGGATCGTGGGGCAGGCCGTGGCCGTGAGCGGGTTCGTAGAAGTGGATGTCATCGGACATGGCTGGGGTTCCTCAAGAGGGCATTCTGAAAGACGCCATAGTGTAAGAGCGCACCGCGTATTTCCAGTCAAACGCTGATCCCACTGTAGGAGCTGCCGAAGGCTGCGATCTTTTGATCTTGCTCTTAAAAACAAAATCAAAAGATCGCAGCCTTCGGCAGCTCCTACAGGGGATTTTGGTGGATTTGAGAATTGTGCGGCTTCAGAAATGACTAAGCCCGGCCGAAGCCGGGCTGTGGAAGAGCTGCTGATATTCAGCTGATGGCTGCAGCAGTACCGGTTTTATCGAAGCCGTCAGCCGCGATGGCGTTGGCAGTACCGGTCTTGTCGAAGCCATCGGCAGCCACGGTTTTGCCGATGTTGGTTTTATCGAAACCGTCAGCGGCGTAAGTGCCCGAGTAGCTGGTTTCGATGGCGGCGCTGGCGCCGGAAATGAAGTCGGCCGATTTGGTTTTGTCCGAACCATCGGCAGCGAAAGTGTTGGCGGCCAATACGGACAGGGTCAGGGCGAGGATCAGTTTGGTTTTCATGTCAGTTACTCCAGATGCGTTGGCGATGTGTCTTGCTTGGATCTAATGCTACGCCAACTAAATTGATTAAAAAGCGCAAATAAATGCTAAAAACAATCGATTAACTTGATATTAAGGGCGGCGCATTCAATTCGCTTTCATCGTTAGAGCGAGCGCCGCGCAGGTCATCGATCAGGTAGGTGCAGGATGCGGGAGATGCATTAACCGCTAATTAATGGCCTCCTTCGAACTGTGTGACAGATTTTTCATGCATTCCCGACCGGTTTTTCACCGGTGCAACGCCAGTCTGCCCACGGCCAGAAAACCAAGAACCAGCCGTCTCACACTGGAGCTTTGCTTGCGATGAACAAACTGCCTCAAATCACCCTGGCGTTCTGGGTCATGAAAATCTGCGCGACGACCCTGGGGGAAACCGCGGGGGACTTGCTGTCGATGACCCTCAACGTCGGTTACGCCCTCAGCTCGCTGATCCTGATCAGCGTGTTCGTGCTGACCCTGATCACCCAGTTGATGGCCAAGACCTACAAGCCGCTGCTGTACTGGATCGTGATTCTGTCGACCAGCACCGCCGGCACCACCATGTCCGACTTCATGGACCGCACCCTTGAACTGGGCTACGCCACCGGATCGATGATCCTGATTGCGATTCTGCTGGCGATCTTCGCGGCCTGGCGCCTGAGCGGCGATTCGCTGAACGTCAGCAAGGTGCAGACCTTTCGGGGCGAGATGTTCTACTGGATGGCGATTCTGTTTTCCAACACCCTGGGGACCGCGCTCGGCGACTACCTGGCCGATGATTCGGGCCTGGGTTTTGCCGGTGGCGCGCTGCTGATCGGCTCGACCATTGCCGTGGTGGTCGCGCTCAAATACTTCACCAGGATTTCGACCGTGGTCTTGTTCTGGGTGGCGTTCGTGCTGACCCGGCCGTTCGGTGCGACCTTGGGTGACCTGATGACCAAATCCCATGAAAAGGGTGGCCTGGACTTCGGCACCATCGGCTCGTCGGCGGTGCTGGCGGGGATTCTGCTGGTGATGATTGCCGGCGCGTCGTTTGCGCAGAAGCGTTATGGCAAGCCGCCGGTTGCCGAGTTGACTTGATACCGAGTCGTCCCAATCGCTGGCAAGCCAGCTCCCACAATGATCGGTGATGTTCACCAAATCTGTGTGCACCACCTGAACCTGTGGGAGCTGGCTTGCCAGCGATGAGGCCACCACAGCCACCGTTGCAGTGGCTGTGAAAACCCGATCAGTCCGTCACGATCCGCGAATGTTTCTGCGTGTCTTTCATGGTGATGTACACCAGCAACGACACTGCGATGCACGCGGTCACGTACCAGTAGTAACCGGTTTCCATGCCGATGCTCTTGAACCACAGTGCGATGTATTCGGCGGTGCCGCCGAAGATCGATACGGTCAGTGCGTAGGGCAGACCGACGCCCAGCGCGCGGATTTCGGTCGGGAACAGTTCGGCTTTCACCACGGCGTTGATCGAGGTGTAGCCGCTGACAATGATCAGTGCGGCCATGATCAGGAAGAACGCGCCCCACCAGGTCTGGATGGTGTGCAGGGTCATCAGGATCGGCACGGTGAAGATCGTACCGAGTACGCCGAAAGCGATCAGGATCGGACGTCGACCGATTTTATCGGACAGGCCACCGATGATCGGTTGCAGGCACATGAACAGGAACAGCGTGGCGGCGGAAATGGTGGTCGAGTCGGAGATGCTCATGCCGACCGTGTTCACCAGGTATTTTTGCATGTAGGTGGTGTAGGTGTAGAACGCCAGCGTACCGCCCATGGTCAGGCCGACCACGGTGAGCAGCTCTTTCGGATGGCGCAGCAAGGTGCGCATGGCGCTTTCCTTGGACTTCTCTTTTTTGGTGAACGACTCGGTCTCTTCCATGCCGCGACGCAGGTACAGCGCGACGACCGCGCACAGTGCGCCGATGGCGAACGGAATACGCCAGCCCCACGCGTACAGCTGTTCGGTGGTCAGCAGGTTCTGCAGCACGATCAACACACCCAGCGCGATGAGCTGACCGGAGATCAGGGTCACGTACTGGAAGCTGGAGAAGAAACCGCGACGTTCCTTGGTCGCCATCTCCGACAGGTAGGTGGCCGAGGTGCCGTATTCGCCGCCCACCGACAGGCCCTGCAGCAGACGGGCAAACACCAGCAGGATCGGCGCGCCGATGCCGATGGTTTCGTAGTTCGGGCTGAGGGCGATCAGCAAGGAGCCGAAGCACATCAGGTAGACCGAGGCCATCAAGGCTTTCTTGCGACCGACCTTGTCGGCGTAGAGGCCCATCAGCCAGCCACCGATCGGACGCATCAGGAAGCCCACGGCGAAGATCGCGGCGGTGTTCATCAGTTGCGCGGTGGTGGAACCGGCGGGGAAGAAGGTTTTGGCAAAGTACAGCGAGAAAGCGGCGTAGACGTACCAGTCATACCACTCGACCATGTTGCCGACCGAGCCGCTGAAGATCGATTTGATCCGGCTGGCGGTGGTTCTTGCTTTGGCGGGCGCGGCAGCCGACCCAAGGGGCAGGGCGTTGGAGTTATCCATTGAAGGATCCTTCGTTTAATTGTTTTTGTGGAGCGCGTTAAAACGCAGCCTGCCGGGGCTATAGCAGGAGCTGTGCCAACGGCGAGAGGGGCGGTTTAGACGGGGTGGCGGGATTTAATGAGCGGAAATCCGCTTATGGCTGGATTGTGGTGAGCGGAAAATTGCTCATTCAGACAGACCCGTGGATCATCGTTGGCTGTGCCGGCCCCTTCGCGAGCAGGCTCGCTCCCACAGTGGTCGGTGGTGTTCACACATTCTGTGTTCAGCACAAAACCCTGTGGGAGCGTGGCTTGCCCGCGAAGAGGCCCGATCAGACACTGCAAAACTCAGCTGCCCGAAACAAACATCTCCCGACTCAGCCCATGCCGCTGCAGCTTTTCATTGAAGGTCCGGCGCGGCAGCTGCAACTCCTCCAGCACCGCTTTCACATCGCCCTTGTGCCGGGTCAGCGCTGCGCGCAGGCACTGCGCTTCAAACGCTTCCTGCTGCGCGGCGAGGGACTGGCCGGGGTCGATGCCCTGCACCGGCTCATCCAGCCCCAGTACCTGCCGCTCGGCAACGTTGGCCAGTTCCCGCACGTTGCCCGGCCAGTCGTGGCTGAGCAGGTGACTCAATTGCGCTCCGGAGAGTGGCGCAAAGGTGCGGCCCAGACGCTGGGCGGCGCTGAAGGCGAAGGATTCGAACAGCAGCGGGATGTCTTCGCGCCGATCACGCAGCGGCGGCAGACGCAGCTCGGCGACGTTCAGACGATACGCCAGGTCTTCGCGAAAACGTCCGGCCCGGGCCTCGTCCAGCAGATCAGGTTTGGTCGCGGCAACGATGCGCAAGTCGACACGAATGCTCTGATTCGACCCGAGGCGCTCCAGCTTCTGTTCCTGCAGCACTCGCAGCAATTTCACTTGCTGGGCCATTGGCATGCTTTCGATTTCATCAAGAAACAGCGTGCCGCCGTCGGCGTATTCCAGCTTGCCGATACGCTTGCCGGAAGCCCCGGTGAACGCGCCACTTTCGTGACCGAACAATTCGGCTTCGAACAACTGCTCGGGGATCGCCGCGCAGTTCAGCGCGACGAAGGGCTTGTCGGCGCGCGGGCCGAAATCATGCAGGCAACGCGCGATCAGTTCCTTGCCGCTGCCGGTTTCGCCACGGATCAGCACGTTGACCGGCAGCGCCGCCAGATCCAGCACCTGGCGGCGCAAGGTCTGCATGCCACGGGACACGCCGAGCAGCGTCGCATCGAGGCGGGCGCGGTGGTCGGCTTGCTCGTGCAGGGCGCGGTTTTCCAGGACCAGCCGACGCTTGTCGAGTGCGCGGCGCAGGCTGCCAAGCAGGGTCTCCGGGCTGAACGGTTTTTCCAGGAAGTCGTAGGCACCGTCACGCATGGCTTCGACCGCCATCGGCACATCGCCGTGACCGGTCAGCAGAATCACCGGCAGATCGGCATCACGTTTCTGCACTTCGGCCAGCAATTGCAGACCGCTGAGCCCGGGCATGCGCACATCGCTGAGGATCACCCCGGGAAAATGCGCCGGCAGGGCCGCGAGGCAATCTTCGGCTCGGCTGAACAGCTGCACTTCGAACCCCGACAGGCTCAGCCATTGCTCGACGGCATTGCGAATGCTGCTTTCGTCATCGACGACCATCACTGAATTGAGCATCAGAGGTGTGCCTCCAGATCGATCGGCAGGGTCAGGGCAAACACCGCACCGGCTTCGCCATTTTCCACGCTCAGACGCCCGCCGGATTCGTGCACGATAGCGAAGGATACCGCCAGCCCCAACCCCAGACCGTCGCCGACCGGTTTGGTGGTGAAGAACGGGTCGAACACCTGATTCAGGTGTTCTTCGGCAATCCCGCCGCCATTGTCGATCACACTCAGGCGCCACAGCTGTTCGTCGGCCTCCAGTCGGATTTCCAGACGCTTGCACGGTTTGCCTTGCATCGCATCGAGGGCGTTGCGCAGCAGGTTGATCAGCACCTGTTCGAGGCGGATCGCATCGCCGCGCACCCACGCCGGGCGCGTCAGGTGCAGCACCAGGCTGACCTGTTCATCGCGCAGACGGGCGTCGAGCAATTGCAGCGATTGATCGACCACCGTCGCCAGATCCAGGCGTTCGCGCAGGCCGCTGGGGCTCTTGCGGGCGAAGGTTTTCAGATGGCCGGTAAGCGACGCCATGCGCGTGAGCATGTCGTCCACCGGTTTGAGCGCCTTGTAGGCGTCATCGACACGGCCATGCTCGAGCAGCAGGCGCAGGGTCGCCAGTTGCATGCGTTGCGCAGTCAGCGGTTGATTGATTTCGTGGGCCAGGGCGGCGGACATTTGCCCCAGCGCCGCCAGTTTGGCCGATTGCACCAGACCGTCCTGCGCGGTGCGCAGATCGCGGGTGCGTTCCTCAACCAGTTGTTCGAGTTCTTCGCGGTTGCGCTGGCGGACTTTCGACAGACGCCAGCGCTGATTGAGAAACAGCAACAGAAACACCAGCGCCAGCCACACTCCCGCAGCGGCCAGCCCGGCGTTGCGCAAGTCCTCGAAGGCCACTTGCGGGCGGCGCAGCAGGTGCAGGGTCCAGCCTTCGGTGGTCAGCGGCAGCGATTCCCACAAGTAGTCCGCCGTTCCGTCCGGGCCTTCGACCCGGCGCAAGTCGCTGTTGTCGTCGAAGTGACGCAGCGACAGATGCGTCAGCGGGACCAGCGATTGTTTGTCGTACTGCCGCGTACGCTTGATCTCGGCCATGTCGCGGCTGTCCAGTGGCCGTAACGAGCGATAGCGCCAGCCGGGCTGGTTGGCGATGAAGATGATCCCGCGCGCATCGCTGACCAGTAACGTGTCACTGCCCTGGCTCCATTCGCGCTCAAGCTCGGGGAACTCCAGTTTGACCACCATCGCCCCGAGGAACTCGGCGTTGTCGCCCAGCACGGCGCTGGACAGAAAATAACCGGGGATGCCGCTGGTCACGCCCACCGCATAAAAGCGCCCGCTGCCCTGAGTGCGGGTCTGGCTGAAGTACGGACGAAAACCGTAGTTGTGGCCGACGTAACTGCTTGGCAGGCGCCAGTTGCTGGCGGCCACCGCGAGGCCGGTGTGATCGAGCAGTTCGAGGGTCGAGGACTGCGCCGCGCCGTTGATCTGCTCCAGCTTCAGGTTCAGCGCGTTCTGTTGCTCAGCACCCACTGGCCCGGCCAGCGCGCCGCGCAATTGCGGATCCAGCGCCAGCACGGCGGGCAGGGCGCGGTAGCGGTCGATCAGGGTATGCAGTGAATTGGCATACAACGCCAATTGCTGGCTGGCGCGGGTGGCGTCTTCCTCCAGCGCCTGACGCTCGGCGTGGCGGATGGCAAGGGCCGCCGCGATGGCCGCACCGGCAATGATCAGCAGGGTGTACAACGTCAAACGCAGGGTACGAGAAGTCGGCAGCATGCTGGACTGATGGATAAGGGGACGGGCGGGCACGATAGCATGGGGCCGGCGATCCTGTTCGCTTCATGTGTCAGCGGATCAGACCGTAGTGAACTGACGGGATCTGGAACGCAATATCGTGCGCGTGTATTCCAGCTCGTTGATCACGGCCGCCGTGGCCTGCCATAGATTTTGCGGAGTATCGCCTTCGTTTCGGCCCAATAGCCCATAGGTATTGATTGCCGTCAAACCTGCGCTCTCGAAGGCTTTTTCGATATCCAGCATGTTGGCAGACAAATAATCGATCAGGCCGCTCGCATTGGCGATGCCCTTGGCCATTTTTTCAGCGCTGAGCTCATGACTTGCTCCGGCGATTTCATGGCCTATTTCAATTGCACCCAACAGTGCCCCCGCCGTGGCGCTGATTTCAGCGGCAGCTTGCGGCAGCATTTCCTTGGCGCCAACACTGATCAGAGTCGACGCCACTTCCTTGGAGCCCTTGAGCACGCCCTTCTGCGTATCGGGGATCATTTTCGCGTACTTTTGCTGCAGGTAATTGATCGGTGCCATGGTTTTATATTCGGCTTTCTCGACAATTTTTTCTTTGGACAGACGGCTGGCCTTGAATTTGACAGACGCGCTGGTGCCGGTGCGTTCTGCGGCGTAATCCCACAATCCGCTAATCAGTTTCTTCGCGCCAATGCCCATTGCAATCCCTACGACGTTACCTGCGCCGGGAGCGACGGCGCCCAGCGCCTGGGCGCCGATACCGACCAGAATGCCGCCGCCGTAGGCCACGACCTGGCCGGTCAGGTGTACACCGGTGCGGCGCAGGACGGCCCCGGCAAATTGCCCGGTCGAGCGCTGGTTGAGTACCTGTTGCTGGGCATCCAGACCGCGACGCAGCGACAGCGCCAGAATGTTCAGATGACGATCGACCTGTTGTGACAGGCTGACCCGATCCCGGTAACGCTGCTTTTTCTCTTTGCTCAGTGCCTTTCTCTGATCGCGCTGAGCGGGGGTTTCGATAAACCTGTCCAAGGTCTGGCCGTCGGTGTCGATGTGGCCAATCGGATTGTTGGCGACAAAGGCATACAGGTTCAGCCCGTCGATATCCAGCGCCGGATCAGCGCTGACCCAGCGTTGCAACCACGGTGCGTAATAGCGTGCGCCATAGTAATAAAGGCCGCTGCTGTCCATTTCCCGGCCTGAATAGCGAATGGTTTTGTAGCCGACTTCCAGTGCCGAGCGAGTCGCCAGCCAGGCGGTTCCACCAAATGCGTAGTAATGCTCCAGGCTGATCACGTCAGCCTGCCGGTCAAGCTCCAGTGCGCAAGAACCAAGATGGTCATCAAGGTTATAGCGCAGTTGATCGGCTTCGATGCCGGACGGTCGGCCATTGAGCCAGTGCAGGCAACGTGCGCCTGGAAGATTGATGACATGCAGTTGCTGCCCGTCACTGCGGCTGTGGATTTCCAGGCCTGGCAGGTAGCGTACCTCGTGACGGTGGGTGACGGACGGGGTGTGGCTCAGCGAGCACTTGTAGATGCGCTCACCTTGGCTGTAACGGTAGGTTTCAACGTCGTCGGGCAAGCCGTTGCTGTGTTGCAGCAAGGTAACGCGAGTCAGTTGATCACGACTGTCCCACGCCAGAGGCTGAGCGCCGGGTTGCAGTTTCAACTGGTTACCGTGCTCGTCGAAGTGATCGCTGAACACCGGGTCGGGATCAGCGGATTTGCAGCGCACCCCACGATTACTGTTCGGGTCAATCTTCATCAGCTGAGTGAAATTGTGGCCTTCGCGCACATGCACAAGCTCGACGAGGTTGTTTCCCGCGTCATATGCATAATGTTCGGTGTAGTTGTAGCGTCGTCCCGGATCTACAGGCTGGATCGGTTGCGGTAAACCGGGCGACTGCTGCGGGATCTCGCCTTCGAAGCCGCGACTTTCGCTCAGCCGATACAACGAGTCGTAGACAAAGTGGCGATCACCCTCGACGCGCTGATTGGCAAAATACACTGTGGCCAGGGTGCGATCCTCGATACGCAGGATATTGCCGACCGGGTCGTAGGTGTAGCGCAAGTCTTGCAGCGGTTTTTCCTGATCCTTGCCGGCCAGCAGATGCAGCAGCCGACCGTCAGCAGGATCGTAGACGCGGCGGCTGCGAACACCATTACCGACCAGTTGTTCCAGCGGCTGGCCCGAGGCGTTGTATGCGGCAGCGTCGAGTACCGGTTGCGCTGCGTCCGCCCCGGCTATCCACAGTGATACCCGACTTGACTGGCCGGCGACATCGTAGCTGGAGCATTGTCGGTGACCACCGGCATCGGTGACTTGCACCACATTGCCGCGTGCGTCGAAATCCATACGCGTGATGAACGCCGTCGTCTCGCCAGACAGCGTACGTGTTTCACCCACGGCCTTGCCATGCAGGCTGTATCCGTCGACCACCACCGTGGCGCCCGGGTCGGCGCTTTCGCTCAGCTCACCGCGCAGGTTATGTCCGGGGTCGGCATTGTGGTCGGCATAGCTGTAGCGCTCGACGTCGACTTGCGCATCTTCAGTGACGGCGATCAACCGCATCATCGGGTCGTATCGATAGCGCCATTGCTTGCCGCGCTGGTCTTGGCGTTGCAACACTTCATTGGCCAGACCGGGCAGATTGACGCGCCAGCCGGAATCGACGCTGTCGACTTTCAGTGGTTCGCCGTCCAGACGGTAGGCGGTGGTCAGGCAGGGCATGGGGAGCCGTGGGTCATATTGTTCGATCAGACGGCCGTTGGGGTCGTAGCATTGGCGGGTGATCTGGCATTGGACTTCGGCGTCCACCACCGTCCGCAGATAAGCAACGTTTCTGGCCGGCAGCCCCCTGGGATCGTGAGCCGACAGGGTGGGCGTTCGCCAGTGCACTGAAGGACTCATGCCCGCCCCTCTGAGAAACGGATCATTCAGGCTGCCTTTTTCCGGGTTCGGCGCTGCGCCAGCAAGAACTGATTGTCAGTAGTGCCCATCGCTTTGTACGCCGTCATCATGTCTTGAGAGCGCTTGATGGTGGACAGCGTAAAACGGGTCAGACGACGCAGGTCCGAGCGAGCGATGGGGGCCAGGGTCTCTACCGATGTCATGTGGTTGATGTTCGGCAGTGAGTTGGCCGGGTAAACGATGTCGGTGCCCAGCGCATCGAATGCATTTTCTGCCCAGCCGGCACGTTGTTCTACCGCCGATTTCCAGTCATCGAGCATTGTGTCTATTTTCTGGATCTTTACCGGATCAAGGCGGTTTTTGATGTCTTCTGCTTCTACTGCCCGGGCAAACATGTTCTGTGCTGCGGGGATGATCGATATCCACGAAGCCATGAGCCGGCCCATGATGAAGGAGGGGTTGAGTACCGCATCCAGGCCCGGATGAATCAGCTCGTCTTTCACGTGTCGCCAGGAGCTGATTTCCTTTGCGCCTGCTCTGATGCCCAGCTCGTGATCAATGGCCTTGACCGAGATCTGCGAGGTTTGCGGAATCAGTGGGCCCGTTCTGAGACCGGCGCTGTTGGCGATCGGATCTATCATGGCCGTGGCGGAGTCGCCGCCAATATTGCCGCCGATCACCCCCCCGGTCGTGGTGTAAGGCGTGGTGCCAGGCATATTGGGAATCACCAGGTCAACCAGCTTGCCGCCTGCGACACCGCCCTCATAGCCGACGACCCCTCTCACGACTTCGCCTGCCATGTTCAGTGCCAGATTCATTGCCACACCCTCCTCATGGAGAATGTTGTGGATTTGCCCCGCCACCTGCGTGGAATGTCCCTGGACGCTGGAAAGAAAGGCTGAATACAGCATGATCACACTTTCCGCCTTGTTGTTTCCGTCAGGATCCACATACCGCAGCGGATTGTTACCCACGAACGCAAACCGGTTTGGCCCATCGACATCTCCCGCCGGATCCGCACTGAGCCATCGTTGCAACCACGGCGCGTAATACCGCGCGCCGTAGTAATACAAACCGCTGACATCCATTTCCTTGCCTGAATAGCGCAGCGTCTTGTAGTCAATCTCAACCGCCGAATTCGCGCTCATCCACGCGGTCGCACCGAACGGGTAATAGCCTTCGTGGCTGATCAGGCGCGCCTGCTGGTCCAGTTCCATCACGCATGAGCCCAAGTGGTCATTGAGGGTGTAACGCAACTGGTTGTCGGCAACGCCCGGCGGTTTTCCGCTGAGCCAATGCAGGCAAACGACATGGCCGCCGCCGGTGGCGAGACTGATGACGTGCAGTTGCTCCGTGTTGTCCTTGCTGCGGATTTCCAGTCCGGGCAGGTAGCGCACTTCGTGGAAATGCCGGGTAGAACCGCTGTAGGTGTCGTGGCGTTTGTAGACGCGCGCGCCTTGGCTGTAGTGATAGAACTCGGCGTCATCCGGGCCGTTTTCGCGTTGGACCAGAGTCACCGAAGCCAGTTGATCGCGGGCGTCCCAGCGTAATGTCAGTCCCGGTTGCAGGGCCATCAGGTTGCCGTGGCGGTCGAATAACCGTTCGAAATCCGGTGCGGGATCACCTTCTGTCCAGCGCACACCGCGATTGCTTGCTGCGTCGATATGCATCAACCGGGTCTGGCAGGCGCCTTCGCGCACATGACGCAGTTGCGTCAGGTTGCCGCCGTGATCGTAGCGGTAGGTCTGCAGGTAATTGCGCCGATCCCTGGGATCGCTGGGCTGCGGTCGGCCGGGAATGTCGCCGGGGGTGGCATCGTCGTAACCGCTGGCGCTGATCAGCCGATACAACGAGTCGTAATGAAACGCGCGTTCGCCGTCGACCCGCTGGTTGGCGAAATAACTGGGAGTGAACACGTTGTCGAGGATGCGTGTCGGGTTGCCGACCGGATCGTATTCATAACTGATGTCCTGCAGGGGTGGCTGCGCACCTTTTCGCGCCCATTGCCGCTGCAGACGCCCTGTGCCTGGCTCGTAGTCCCAGTTGCTGGCAATGCCATTGCCGGCCTGTTGTTTGATGATTTGTCCGACGGCGTTGAACTGCGTGTCGAGCAACACCTCCTGCCAGGTGTGGTCGCCGGCCAGTTGCAGTTGCAACTGTTTGAGTTGACCGGCGACGTCGTAGCGCAATTGCTGACGATGGCCGCCAGCGTCGGTCTGTTCCAGCATCGCGTCCAGCGGGCTGAAAATACGCTGGGTGACAAACTCCCGGGCATCGGTAAAGGTGCGGCTTTCGCGCAGTGGCTGACCGGCCAGGCTGTAGCTGTTCAGGTGCAGGCTGCCGGACGGGTCGATTTGCTCCAGTAATCGGCCGCGCTGGTTGTGCTCGGGCGGAGCACTGGCATCGGCATAGGTAAAGGTGCCACTGAGCGTGTCGGCGCTGTTGCTGATCGCCACCAGGCGCAGCAGCTCATCGTAACGGCTGCGCCAGTGCACGCCGCGCGCGTCCCAGCGCTGCACGGTTTGCCCGGCCAGCCCGGGCAGACTCAGGCGCCAGCCGGCGTCGACGTTGCTGACCTTGAGTGGCTGGCCGTTGAGGTCGTAGAGGTGAGTAGTGCTCGGGCCGCTCAGGCGTGGATCGAACTGCGCCACCAGACGCCCGGCCATATCGTGCTGTTGGCGAGTCACCAGGGCCTGGGCCGTCTCATCGGCCCGTGCGCGCAGATAGCCAACCTGACGCAGCGGCAAGCCGCGACCGTCGATCACGACGAGCGATGGCGTGCGCCGATGGAGATTGGCGCTCATCAGTGCAGCATCCGTGGTGAAGCCGACGCCTGCTCAGCGGTTTCGTCGGTGTCGTTGAAGTCTTCGCTGGTCTGATACCACGGATGATAGGTCTCGCGAGAAAAGTAGCCTTTGGCGTTGATCAACTTGACCGGACGCCCGAGCGGGTCATAGAACAGCTGATCGAAGTAGCCGTACCGTCGCAGCGATTGATCATTGACGTAGCCGTGAGTATCGGCAAAAAACGGCCGGAACTGCCGCACCGCCAGGCCCTTGTTGTTGTATTCGACCCGGGCGCTGACCCGCCAGCGTGACTCGGCGTGTTCCTCGCGCAACTGTCCGCGATCGACGATCAGTGACCCATCAGCGGCCACTACACAGGCGATTCCGGGTTCGACCCGTTGCAGGGTTTGCAACGCGCGGCCAAAACCGTCCACGTAGCTGATGGTGATCTGCACTTGTGCCGCCACCGGATCATCGGGATAGCGGTCGGCACTCAGCGTCGCGCTGTGCACCGGTGTGCGCGCAACCGCGTTGATGAGTTCACGCAGTGCCTGTTCGGCGGGTGTCGGCGCCGTCAATTGCGCCAGCCGTCGGCGCGCGCTGGCGCGAATGTGCAGGCTCGGCAAGACATCGCCGCTGGCCAGCCATTGGTCAAGCAGTTGCGGCGTTGTGTTGACCTGTGTCGGCAACCGTCCCATCCAGCTGAACAAATCCCTGTGCAAGGTGCTGGCCGCTTTTTGTACGGTCGCCTGCGGGTTGGCAATCGCGGCGTCCGGGCCTGGATCTACTGGGCGAACGTATTCGTCGAGCGGTCGAAAACCGGCAGCGACAGCGTTTTCTGTGCCATGGAAGCTGGTCGCAAAAGGTTGGCCGGAAGGTGCATAGAGCGCTTCCTGAATGTTCTCGTTGGCATCGATGATGCGCACTGGCTGCAGAGCATGGCGATCGTATTCGCAGCGGGTGATGCAGCCATCCGGCAGTTCGACGCTGATGACCAGCAGGCGATACTCGTCGTATTGCGCCTCGGTCCAGCCGTGGCTCAGGGTTTCGCGATACGCAAGGACCCGGAAGAAATCCTTGGCCTCGGCGTACTTCGCGTAGTTGTAATGCGCGGACCAAAGGCTTTCGGCGTTCGCGTTTACCGCCGTGTCGTCGAACAGTAGCGGCATGGGTGTGTAACCGATGTTCGCCAGCTCCTGCAGGATATCGAACGGTGGCGGCAGAACGTCGTAGGCGGCGAGGGCCGTCTTGTCAAAGCTGGCCATTTCCAGCGGCCCTGTCAGCGCTTCGAATTGCGCCGAGCCATCGGGCAGCAGACTGCCGTCTTCTGTCTTGATATAGCGCTGTACGGTTTGTCCGGTCAGCACCCGCAGGGCATTCCACTCGGGCGAGCGGACATGTTCCTTGAGTGACTCCCAGTTTGTCTCTTGCGGGTTGAGACCCGATGGCAGGTCGCCGTTTGGCAATACCAGGGCATTGCGGCGTTGCTGCCAGGGCAGGTGGAGGCGCCATTGTTGCGGGTTCTTGTCCAGATTGATCGAGCGTGCGCGTGTTTCGTCGAGATAAAAAAAACGCTGCGCCGGGTCATGCGCGTCCCGCCACCACTGTTGTTCGTCGGGGTCGCTGAAAGGCGGGGGATCGCCCGGCAGGCGCCGTCGTGCATAACTGATGGTCAGGCTGTGAGTGGCGTGGCCGTATTCGCTGCTGTTGAGCAACACTTCATGCCGGCACAACGGGTCGTCAATGAAACCATCGTACTGATAGCTAAGTTTTTCCAGGGTCTGCACCAGCAGCACGGCTGCCGATCCCTGCCGAGCTGTGGGCTGGACATCTCGCACCCGATAACGAAACTCCTCTACCGCACAGAGCCGTGTATTGGCCGGCTCGTCAGTGCCGTTCCAGGTTTCGATACGGGCGACGGCGCCGACCAGCGCACGCGCAATTGCACGGCGTACGCCTTCGTCCTCTGGCGTTACGGGTTCATCGTATTCATCGCCGGGGTGATAGCGACTGAAGACGGTGGGTCGCAAGTCAACTGCGTCACGGTCACCGTCGAAGTAACCCTGCCTTGATCGATCCATCGCCTGCCCGGTCAAGAACCAGGTACAGACCCGCACCGGTGCTGTGAAGCCAGCTTCGTCATCGCCCGCCGAACGTTCGCTGTCGGTCTGCTGCAGGTGACCGAAACCACGAAATTCACGCTCGGTGCTGTCGTAGACGCCTTCGCGATAGACGCACGATTGCGTCAGGCAATTGCCGGTAATTTCATCCAGTTGGCGTTGCCGGCTGACGACTTGAACCGCGAACGGTAAATGGCACACCGGTATTTCCCCGGGATGCTCGACTCGCCACTGCTGCTTTTCATCCAGCCATTCCTGGGCAGAGCTGCGGTAGACCACCTGCGTGGCGCAGCCCATGTTGTTGTTGGTCGCGGTCAGCAAATAAGGCTTGGCTGCGACGAAGTCGTAGCGCCAGTGCTGCGGGGTCATGTGCGGCACCGTCAGGATCAGGCTGGCACAACCCAGGCCTTGCAGGTCGGCGAAAGTGACCTGACACAGACGGTCGTAACTCACGCCTGGCGGCCACGGCACGAAGACGGGCGTCTGTTCCAGGCCATTGCCGCCGCGATTGAGGTAGATCTCGAAGCCGGCGGTTTTCAGATAAATCAAGGCCGGTGCGCCGGAGCCGTCGAGGTCGGCGATCCGCAGTTGCTCGACGTTGAATTCGTCGTACAGGAAGGGCAGGGCACTGATCACCCGGCCTTCGCCGAATTTGCCATGCCCCAGATTGGGCCAGCATTTGATTTCGTTGTGCCGGATCCGGCACAGCTCGCTCATGTCACTGCCGAGCATGTTGCCCAGAAACACCAGTTCTGTGGGGGCGTTGCCGAACAGCGGCAGACTGTCCTCATTGTCTTCGCGAGGCACCTCTTCGGCGCTGGAAAATCCCTGCTCCCGGCGATTGGCATACAAGCGCACCGCGCGCGGACCGATCAGTGCCAGCGAGTTGAGGCCATCACCGACCAGGTCGCCGAGCTGCGAAAGTGTGTTGAAAAATTCCAGCGGCATGCCGTTAAACGCGATGAATGGCGCCCAGCTGCGGTCGGCATTCAACGTGCGATATCCGCCGATGCCCGGTTCGGCAACGCTCCAGTCCAGTCGCCCGTTGCCGGTCAGGTCGAGCAAGATCTGCCGCGCGGCGCCGGCGCGTCTGGCCACCGGGATCTGTTCCAGTTCAGTCCAGGGCGCATAGGTGATGGCGTCAGGTCCCGCCATTGCACGAAGCGGTTCGCGGTAATACCAGCACTGATCGTAGCGGCAGAGAAATCCCGGTAGACCTTCGCCGTACAGGTCGAGGCACTGGTAAAACTGGCCATCCTCAACGCCCGGCATATTGTCTTCGGCGAACATCCGGGTCGGGATTTTATTGATCGCGAAGGGCGAGTAGTCAAACTCCACCGGCGGTGTCGTCTCCAGCGCGCCGCTGGCATCGAAGGCCTGATAGTGAGCGGCGTTGATCCGGTTGTACGTCCATGGATCGGAGGGCGACGGGTATTCGAGCAGCAGCCGCCGCACCAGCAGTGGATCCGCACCGGCAGGTCGCGAGAAGTTGTGGAACATCAGGATTTGTCGGCACAGGCGCCGCGTACCCAGCTCGAAACCCTGACCGAAGGTGGAGAACGGATCCCGGCGTTTATCCCAGACAGCCAGGCTGTCGCCACCGTACACCGGAGCCTCTGTCAGTGAACGGGTGCGCTCGCCGTAATCGAACAACAGATGGAAATGCCAATCCAGTTCGGTCAGATCATCCACGGTCCAGCTGAACAAATGCTGGCTGGCCGTGACGTTGCCATAGAACACCGCGCGCAAGTAACGCTGGGCGCGGTAATCGTGAATCGGGTCGAGGTCCTGGTCATCGGCCAGATAGGCAAAGCAGATGTGCTCGCCAAGCGGGTTCATGCTCTCGCACAGCAACCAACTGGCGACGCGAAGTGCATCGTCCGGATCGGCCCGGCGCGAGGCGCGGGTCTTGCCGTATACCTGCAGTGAACCGTCCGCGCCGTGGATCAGCCAGAAGGGTGGCTCGGCTGCCGTTTTTGTCGCCCGTTGCCAGCGCTCGCGGAGCGCAAAGTCACGTTCGACCCGCGGCCAGTAACGCACGACGTTGTGATAGCCGACTTCAATTCCGTTGTAGGATTTTTCAAGGCGCGACTTTACTGTGCCGTCGTCGTTGAGTTCCGGCAGCCACACCTCACCATCGTCACCGATGATTTCATCGAGATCGCTATAACGCGGTACCCCTTTTGCGGTACCACGGCTGATCTGAGCAATGCCCAGGCTCCAGCCGAAGCCGAATGGCCCGTTGCCGGTCTGACTGCTGTACGTCAGCGACAGTTGCGGATCCCAGCCACGTCCGGCGGACAGCGGCAGTGGCAGTTCAAATGAAGCCGCGCCAGTGGCACCCACTGCCCCCCAGCTTTTGCCGATCGTTGTGATCGACGCGCTGCTGGCGATGGACGGGGTGATGATGCTCAGCTCTTGATCGGCCATGGTCGGATCCATTGCACACGCGAAGCACGTGCGTGGACAGACGCTATCAACAAGAAAAGATTTCGTAACCTGTCAGATCTGACAGGTGCCAAAAAGCTATTAATGTGCAGGGTGCTCGCACGGACAGGTGGGCACAAAAAAGGCCGGCCCGTCAGATGACGGGCCGGCCTTGTTCATGCTGCGAAACGCTTACTGCACTTCTACCGCCAGGCTTTCGGCGATCTTCTGCTGCCAGATCGCCGGGCCGGTGATGTGTACCGACTCACCGTTGCTGTCCACCGCGACGGTGACCGGCATGTCCTTGACCTCGAACTCGTAGATCGCTTCCATGCCCAGTTCGGCGAAGGCCAGCACCTTGGACTTCTTGATGGCCTGGGCCACCAGGTAAGCGGCGCCGCCCACGGCCATCAGGTACACGGCCTTGTTGTCCTTGATCGCTTCGATCGCGGTCGGGCCACGCTCGGACTTGCCGATCATGCCCAGCAGGCCGGTCTGCTCAAGGATCTGACGGGTGAACTTGTCCATCCGCGTCGCGGTGGTCGGGCCAGCCGGGCCAACCACTTCGTCACCGACCGGATCCACCGGGCCGACGTAGTAGATAAAGCGACCTTTCAGATCCACCGGCAGGGTTTCACCCTTGTTCAGCATCTCGACCATGCGCTTGTGCGCCGCGTCGCGACCGGTGAGCATCTTGCCGTTGAGCAGGACGGTTTCGCCCGGCTTCCAGCTCTGCACTTCTTCCGGGGTCAGGGTGTCGAGGTTGACGCGACGGGCCGACGGGCCGGCTTCCCAGACGATTTCCGGGTAGGCATCCAGCGATGGCGCTTCCAGCGATGCCGGGCCAGAACCGTCGAGCACGAAGTGCGCGTGACGGGTGGCGGCGCAGTTCGGGATCATGCACACCGGCAACGAAGCGGCGTGGGTCGGGTAATCCATGATCTTCACGTCGAGCACGGTGGTCAGGCCACCGAGACCCTGGGCGCCGATGCCCAGCTGGTTGACCTTCTCGAACAGCTCCAGACGGATCTCTTCGATACGGTTCTGCGGGCCACGGGCTTTGAGTTCGTGGATGTCGATGGATTCCATCAACACTTCCTTGGCCATGACCGCGGCTTTCTCGGCGGTGCCGCCGATGCCGATGCCGAGCATGCCTGGTGGGCACCAGCCGGCGCCCATGGTTGGAACGGTCTTCAGTACCCAGTCAACGATCGAGTCGGACGGGTTGAGCATGGCCATTTTCGACTTGTTCTCGGAACCGCCGCCCTTGGCCGCCACGTCCACTTCCACGGTGTTGCCCGGGACGATGGAGTAGTGGATGACCGCCGGGGTGTTGTCCTTGGTGTTTTTGCGAGCGCCCGCCGGGTCGGCGAGGATCGAGGCTCGCAGGACGTTTTCCGGCAGGTTGTAGGCGCGGCGCACGCCTTCGTTGATCATGTCGTCCAGGCTCATGGTCGCGCCATCCCAACGTACGTCCATGCCCACACGTACGAACACGGTGACGATGCCGGTGTCCTGGCAGATCGGGCGGTGGCCGGTGGCGCACATACGCGAGTTGATCAGGATCTGTGCGATCGAATCACGGGCCGCTGGCGATTCTTCGCGCAGGTAGGCTTCGTGCATCGCCTGGATGAAATCCACGGGGTGGTAGTAGGAAATGAATTGCAGGGCGTCGGCAACGCTCTGAATCAGGTCATCTTGCTTGATCACGGTCATGAGTCGCGCTCCTCTAAAAGACGGGAACATTCAATAAGGTGCTTGCAGCTTGGGTGCATCGGTCGGTTGCAAGCACCTTTCAAGGCACGCCGGGGCTGCTGGCGCGACGCTAAAAAGGCGCGGCAGTATACCGCGCCTCTTCAGGGCGTACACGCGCTGGCAGTCATTCGTTGGTCGCATGGCTGGCCCACCCTTTCTGTAGGAGCTGCCGAAGGCTGCGATCTTTTGTCTTTTACTTTTGAAAGCAAGATCAAAAGATCGCAGCCTTCGGCAGCTCCTACAGGTCAGTGCACAAGGGTTTTTGACGTCAATTATCAGGCCCGAAAATCGGTGGTCATTTATCGACCGCCCCTCTAAAGTGGCATCCGGTCTGTAGAGTAGGACACTCGGTCAGCCTCCTATCGCACGGTGAGTCAACGATTGACCCATAACGCCATTCAACGTCTTTTGCTCAAACGCTTCGCCCTCGCTGCGGCCACCTATGGATTGGCTTTGCTGTTGTTGTGGCTGGCATTTTTCACCGGACATTACCCGCAATCACTGAACAGCGTGGCCATCGGCAGTGCGCTGGTGGTGATCTGCCAGGCCACGTTGTTTACGCTGTTCTGGTCCGGGCACAATCAGCGCTTCGCCGACCCCAGCCTGACCGAAGCGCAAGTGCTGCTCGGGCTCGGCTGGCAGACCTGGCTGATCGCTCATCTGGACGAAGCACGTGGCGCGTTTCTGGTGTTCTACGTGCTGATCCTGTTGTTCGGCCTGTTTCATTTATCCCGGCGCGCGTTCATTCGTTGCGCGCTGCTGGTGTTCTTCAGTTTCTGTGCGATCACCCTCTGGGACGGCTATCACTTCCGTCTGCCGGATCCGGCAATGGCGGCGTTGCAGGTGTGCATTCTGGCGATGGTGCTGGCCTGGCTGGTGATCTACGCACGCTTTGTGCAGGTGTCACGGCAACGCATGCGCCAACGCCGGTTTGCCCTGCAGGCGCATCAGGACACCCTGCGCGGAATGATGCGCCAGCTCGAAGATCTGGTGGCCACCGATGAGCTGACCGGACTGTTCAATCGCCGGCATTTTCTGCGTCTGGCTTCCCGCGAACTCGACGACATGGAGCCGGGTGTGGTTCACGGTCTGGCGCTGATCGATCTCGACCATTTCAAGCGCATCAACGATTTGCACGGTCATGCCGCCGGCGATCAGGTGTTGCAGGCCTTCGCCGGTGTGGCGGGTGCCTGCCTGCGTGACGGCGACGTACTGGCGCGTTACGGTGGCGAGGAATTCGTGGTGTTGCTGCCCGACTGCGATGCCGAACGCCTGACGGCTTGTTGTGAACGCCTGCGCATTGCTTTCACTGATGTCGAACTGGTGGGGCTGAACGTGCGCAACCTCAGCCTGTCGGCAGGCATGACCCTGCTGGAACTGGGTGATGATCTGGACGACGCCTTGCAGCGCGCCGATCAGGCGCTGTACCGGGCCAAGCGCGACGGGCGCAATCGCTGTGCAGCGGCGTGGGAGAATGTGGATGCCTGAACTTCGGGTCGGTGACCGGCAATGGTCGGTGGCGGCGGGCAGCAATTTGCTCGACGCGCTGAATCAGCACGGCGTCGCGGTGCCTTACAGTTGCCGCGCCGGCAGTTGCCATGCCTGTCTGGTGCAGTGCGTGAACGGCTTGCCCACCGACAGTCGACCGGACGCCTTGAGTGCCGAACAGCGCCAGGAAGGCTGGCGACTGGCCTGTCAGTGCCAGGTCACGCAAGACTTGCACGTGCACACGTTCGACCCGCTCACTGACGGTCGCCCGGCGCTGGTCCAGGCGCTGGACTGGCTCAGCGACAACGTACTGCGTTTGCGCCTGACCCCGCAACGACCGCTGCGCTACAGCGCCGGGCAACATCTGGTGCTGTGGATCAACCACATCGCCCGGCCATATTCGCTGGCGAGCCTGCCGCAGGAAGACCGCTATCTCGAATTCCACCTCGACTGTCGCCAGCCCGGCGAATTCAGCGATGCGGCGCGGCGCCTGCAGATCGGCGACCCGATCCGCCTCGGCGAGCTGCGCGGCGGCGCCCTGCATTACGACCCGGACTGGCACGCGCGCCCGCTGTGGCTGCTGGCTGCCGGCACCGGGCTGGGGCCGTTGTTCGGCGTGCTGCGCGAAGCCTTGCGTCAGGATCACCAAGGCGCCATCCGCCTTATTCATCTGGCCCATGACGCGCGTGAGCACTATCTGGCCAAACCTCTGGCGGCGCTCGCTGCGCAGCGCGAAAACCTCAGCGTCGAGCTATGGACGGCGGCCGAGTCAGCCGCCGCTTTGGCGCAACTGCGCCTTGTTTCCCGGCAGACCCTGGCCTTAGTCTGCGGCTCGACTGCCAGCGTCGAGGCCTTTGCCAAGCGTCTGTACCTGGCCGGACTGCCGCGCAATCAACTGCTGGCCGATGTGTTTTTGTCCCGCCGTTAAGCGCTGAAACTTTTGGGGCACGGCGCAACCCTGTAGTGAGGGGATTTATCCCCGACGGGCTGCGTAGCGGCCCCAGGATTTTGTGAGCGCTGCGCACTCAATCGGGGATAAATCCCCTCGCCACAAAAGTTTTGCATCACCAAAAAAGAACTTTGTCAGCCCTTTTTAATGTTGAGTAACGCTGATGACCGAAGCCATCCTGCTGGAACGCGAACGCGGTTTGCTCACCCTGCGCCTCAACCGCCCGGACAAGAAAAACGCCCTGACCCGCGCGATGTACAGTCGCCTTGCCGAGGCCCTGAAGCAGGCCGACAGCGATCCTGAAATCACTGCCGTGCTGATCTCTGGCAGCGCCGAATGCTTCACCGCCGGCAACGACATCGCCGACTTCATCCAGCAACCGCCGAGCGACCTCGACAGCCCGGTGTTCCACTTCATGCTCAATCTGCTCGAATGCCGTAAACCAGTGGTTGCCGCTGTGGCCGGTGCTGCCGTGGGCATCGGCACCACATTATTGCTGCATTGCGATCTGGTCTACGTCAGCCGCGATGCGCGGTTGCGCATGCCGTTCGTCAATCTGGGGCTGTGTCCGGAGTTCGGTTCCAGCCTGATCCTGCCGCGTTTGCTCGGGCAGGCCAAAGCGGCCGAGTTGTTGTTGCTCGGTGAAGGTTTCAGCGGTGAGCAGGCCGCGCAGTGGGGCATCGCCAGCGAGGCGCTGGGCAGTGGCGAAGCGGCGCTGAACAAGGCCCGGGAAATGGCTCTGCGTTTCGACGAATTGCCGCCGGACGCGGTGCGCATCAGCAAGCAATTGATGAAGGCGCCGGATCGCGAATTGATCCGTAAGGTGATCGAGGAGGAGGGCGCGCTGTTCACCCAGCGCTTGCGCTCGCCGGAGGCGTTGGCGGCCTTGACCGGGTTTATCAAGCGGCATTGAGATTTTCGCTGGCCGGGCTGGCCTCATCGCTGGCAAGCCAGCTCCCACAGTTTTTGTGGTGGATGCAAGATCTGTGATCACCGCCTGGCCCTGTGGGAGCTGGCTTGCCAGCGATGAGGCCGGAGCCGATACAAAATCTGTTGGAGCAGAATGCAAAAAGCCCCGGCACTCACATGCCGGGGCTTTTGGTTTTCAGCGAATCACTCAGACCTGTGGATCGCCAACGTGCAGGATCTTCATGCCGTTGGTGCCGCCGGTGGTGTGGTAGCTGTCGCCCTTGGTCAGGATGACCCAGTCGCCTTTTTCCACGACGCCGCGCTTGACCAGCTCGTCGATGGCTTTCTGGCTGACTTCGTTCGGGGCCAGCGAAGCCGGATCGAACGGAACGGTGTACACGCCACGGAACATCGCCGCGCGGGCCTGGGCTTCGCGGTGCGGGGTGAAGCAGTAGATCGGCACCGACGAACGGATACGCGACATGATCAGCGGGGTGTAGCCGCTCTCGGTCAGCGCGATGATCGCCTTGACGCCCGGGAAGTGGTTGGCGGTGTACATGGTCGCCAGCGCAATGCTCTCGTCGCAGCGCTCGAATTCCTTGCCGATGCGGTGGCTGGAGGTCTTGCTAGTCGGGTGCTTTTCAGCGCCGACGCAGATGCGCGCCATGGCCTGCACGGCTTCCAGCGGATAAGCGCCGGCAGCGGATTCGGCAGACAGCATCACGGCGTCGGTGTAGTCGAGCACGGCGTTGGCCACGTCGGACACTTCGGCGCGGGTCGGCATCGGGTTCTGAATCATCGACTCCATCATCTGGGTCGCCACGATCACCGCTTTGTTGTGGCGGCGTGCATGCAGAATGATTTTCTTCTGAATGCCCACCAGCTCGGCGTCGCCGATTTCCACACCGAGGTCGCCACGCGCAACCATGACCGCGTCGGAGGCCTTGATCAGACCGTCGAGGGTTTCGTCATCGGCCACGGCTTCGGCGCGTTCGATCTTCGCCACCAGCCAGGCAGTGCCGCCAGCTTCATCGCGCAGTTGACGGGCGTAGTTCATGTCCGCCGCATCACGCGGGAAAGACACGGCGAGGTAGTCGACTTCCATTTCGGCGGCGAGCTTGATGTCGGCCTTGTCTTTTTCAGTCAGGGCCGGAGCAGTCAGGCCGCCGCCGCGACGGTTGATGCCTTTGTGGTCGGACAGCGGGCCGCCGATGGTCACGATGCAGTGCAGTTCGGTGGCGGTGGCGGTTTCAACGCGCATCACCACGCGGCCGTCGTCGAGCAGCAGCTCGTCGCCCACGCCGCAGTCCTTGACCAGATCCGGGTAGTCGATGCCGACCACTTGCTGGTTGCCTTCGGTCAACGGATGGCTGGTGGAGAAGGTGAACTTGTCACCGATCTTCAGCTCGATGCGCTTGTTGGCGAATTTGGCGATACGGATTTTCGGGCCTTGCAGGTCGCCCAGCAGGGCGACGAAGCGACCGTGCTTGGCCGCGAGGTCACGCACCAGCTTCGCACGAGCCTTGTGCTCGTCGGGGGTGCCGTGGGAGAAGTTCAGACGGGCGACGTCCAGACCAGCCAGAATCAGCTGTTCGAGAACTTCCGGCGAGTTACTGGCCGGGCCAAGGGTAGCGACGATTTTGGTACGACGGACGGACATGCAAAGACTCCTCAGGTTCAAGCGCTCGCAGAGGCTACTACGCTCTTTGGGTGTAGTCATTGTTCGTTTGCACTACTTATTGTTTTCTTTATTGAACGCGACAATCGGAACAAAGGACTCTGAAGATTTCTCGCCCGAGGTCGATAATGATCACAAGACAGGAGAATACCCCATGCGATTCGTGCCCATTGCCGCCCTTGCCCTCAGCGTCCTCGCCGTCACGGGCTGCACCCGTTGGTCGATGAACCATCATCTGAACAACGCCTACAGCGCCTATGACCGGGGCAATTGCGAGCAGGTGATGCTCGAACTGTCCAAGGTCGAACGCGCCAGCCGTGCCCGCCCGTATGTGTGGCCGGAAGTGTCGATGATGCGCGGTCAGTGCCTGGAACGGCAAAAAATGTACATCGACGCGGCGCAGACCTACCAGTTCATCATCGCCTCGTACCCCAACAGCGAATACGCCTTCCGCGCTCGCGCGCGCCTGGAAACCCTGCAGAGCCTGGGTCATTACCCGACGCGTAGCGCAGCGGCCGTGCCAGGTCCGCAACGCTTCTGATGCCGGGTGTCATACAAACGCTGGCCGACTGTACAAGCTGAGCTATAGTCCATTGATCCGGTTCGGCGCCTGGCGCCCAAACCGAGGCAACACCTGCGACTGGTAGAGGTTGAGGTGATGGCGTATTGGCGACCGTCACACCGGGAGCGGGGAGAGCGTGTCTGCGAGACGGGCCCGTTCCGAAGCAAAGGTGCGGCTCTGTAGTGGAGCCTTGCATGGCGTACTGCGCATGTTTACTGACCGCCGAATCGAACGGCATCAACTGCCGTACTTCCTCCGGGTGTACAACAGCGTCACCGACAAACCCATCGGTTTTCTGGGCAACGTGTCCGAAGACGGGCTGATGCTCATCAGTCAGTTGCCGATGATGATCGGCGCCGAATTCCATCTACGCCTGAAAATCCCTGCCAGCGATGGTTGCCAGCAGGTGATCGACCTCAACGCGTGTTGCCTGTGGTGCCAGGAAGATGCAACACCGCTGCATTACGACGCCGGCTTCAGCCTGCAACGCCCGCCTCCGGAATACGGGCAATTGGTCGAGGCGCTGCGCCAGTACTTCAGCTTCCAGCCATTGCCGGCTTCGGCCTGACTTCGGCGGCGCTCGCACGATTGCCATCGCGGGCAAGCCCGCTCCCACAGTGTCCGGGGTTGATCAAGGAATGTGTGCACACAACAAATCCCTGGGGGAGCGGGCTTGCCCGCGAAGGCGTCAGACCCGACAACGTCTATCTACGGGCTAACCCACAGCAATCGCCCGCTCACTGTCCAGCGTCTTCTCTGCCAGCAACAACCCATCTCGCTCAACTGATAAATCGCCATCGCCAGATGCCGTGGTTGGTCTTCCAGGCTGCCCGCCAGATCCAGCAGCAGAATGCTCACCGACTAAACGAGAGGTGGCGGCTGGACGCAGGTTAGTCGACCGGGAGGACTACGAAAAAACCGGCGCGCTCGAGGGCGCCCTGCGCACAGCCACCATTGAGTGCGGGGATAGGGAATACCCGACTTGATGACGCTCATGCACCTTTCGCAGTACCTCCCGGGCGACTAAACCCGACCACTGATTGGCAGCGGTACGGATCACGTTACGGGGCATCGGCAAGGCGCACAAGCCGGCGGATTCTGGCGGATCTGTAGGCAAAGGCGCAAGGCGTTGTAGTTTGCTGCGCGTGTCGAAGTAGGACGGGGAATCGTTAGCTGTTCTAGTGTCTATAAAATATTTTTTTAGACGTATTTGATCTTTTTAACTGTCAGTTCTGACAGTAGGCGGGTGAGCAGCGGGGAAGTAAATTAAAACTTCACTTGAGGAGAATGTTATGAAGGACGCGAAAATTGATTTGAGTGAAGTTGAGCGTTGGGCGAAGTTCCAAGCTGAAAGGTCAGGAACTATTTATCATGGGCGAGGTGAGTTTTTTGATGCTGATGTTACTTATTCTGATGGCTGGGATAACGCAGTAACCAGAGTGGCTTATCTTAATCACAGGATTCCAGAGTTGCATGCCTGGTTGTATTATCAATATAAAAAATCTGCCGACGGAAGAGCGGTTGATGTCAGGACTAATATGTACAAAATGACTACGCGTCCAATAGATAAGCCGTGGTACAGAGGGAATTTGAATCTTGAATTTCATAATTTCAGTGTAATACGAACTATACCTTCCCCCGATGCAATGTGGCAGGAAGTACAGCCTTCAGAATTTATTGCCTATGTAAGATACGGATCAATTCCGGTTCAATCCGCTAATATACAATTCCGTATCGCATGCAACTTTGATGGTACTCATAATGATGGGTGGGAGCATTCTTCATGGGAAGTATTTCCAATAAATGCTGTTCAGGGTGATGAGGTAGTTGATGAGAGGCTCGGCAATCCGCGAATCGTTGTCGAGCGATTTTTTGAAGAGCGAAAGAATAAACAGGGTGAATGAGTGAATGGATTTTAATAGTTCCCCAATGAACTATATACAGATGTTCAATTCTTGGGGGTGGAACCGGAGGGAGTGTTCATGGTTCAGGAATATGATGGCGAAACTGGTCCAGCCAGCGCTGTAATTATCACGCCTGCAAATAATGGAACTATCCCTCCTGTTCCGATTTCCGTCACGGGCACCACAAGCCTTCCGATGAATATAGTATTGCACTTGTACCGGGGGCAAGAATCGGTTCAGATAAGTAGCGGAATAATCAACGGGAATACATGGTCCCGCATCCTGAATGCTCATCCCCCTGGTAGTTATCACCTGGAAGCGATTCAGGCTTCGACATCAAGAGTGTCGTTCACTATCGAAGTTACTACACCAATTATTAATGAGCCTTCCGGTGACGTAACGTCACCCCAATTCACAGTGCAGGGTAGTGGTGGTTTATTTAATGATGGTGTAATCACTCTCTATAATGCTGCGGATAATGCCTCGCTGGGTAACGCCACTGTTCGGGTCGGTGGCAGTTGGATGGCTAATATTAGTCTGCCTGTTGAAACACAGCCACTGACTTATTATGCCATTCAGAAAGTCGGCACATACTCATCCTCTAGATCCAATTTGATGACTGTGGTTTTGAAAGTAGCTCCGGTCATCGATTCCCCGTCACCAGGAGCAGTGGTACGCGCCAGCGCTCAACTATTGATTACCGGACGGGGTACGCCGGGAAAAACAATTGACGTGATGAAACCCGGCGGTGGTGTTTTACATGCAACAGCACTTGTTAAATCCAACCGCACATGGGAGGCCCCGTTCAACCAGGATAATTATCCTAACGGTGGTCTGGTCGAAATGCAGGCTGGTCACCGCGGGCTGAATGACTGGACTGCAACGCAATATTTCACCTTGCTTCTGCGGCCGACAATCACGACGCCATCCGAATCAGCAGTGACCGATCCGAGAGGTCCGATAGCGGGGGGGAGGGCTGTTTCAGGTGCCGTTGTCGAAGTCCTAAAGGATTTGGAACATTCATTCAAGATTGGCCAGGGCACAGCAGAAAGCAACGGACAATGGCAGGTCACTGCGTTCACTCAAGACATGCCGCCGGGCAGCTTTACGATTGTTGCGCGGCAGACGCTGTCAGGCGTCACTTCCGATGTAAGTTTGCCGCGCTCGTTCAAAATCCGCCCCCCTGCACTGACCTCCGTCAGCGTCACCTATCCAACCCTCACCACCATCGAGTTTTCCGGCGCAGGTTTTACCGGCGCCACGGTTGAGATCACCATCGTCAACGGCCCGGAAGAGGCGACACCGCCACCTGTCGTAGTCGTGACCGCAGGCAGTTGGAGAACGACCTCACAGAAATGGCCCTTCGGCGTTTACAATTTGAAGGTCGTGCAGAAAGTTTCCGATAACGCCGGAGGCTGGATTCCCTCCCACGAGTACCTGTTCAGGACTTCATCAGAGTTGCCGGCGCCCACAGAGGTGACTCACACCGTTTCCAATTACACCCCGACCTTCACCGGAAAGGGCTTTATCAACGCTTCGGTCGAGGTTACCGACAAGGCCGATGGCAGTGCGGTTGCTCCGGCAACCACCGTCACGGCGCAAGGCTGGTTGACCCGGGCTACTCAGGCTTGGGCGCCCGGTTCGACGCGCACGGTGAAAGTCGTGCAAAAACTGGGTGATGCGGTGTCGGATGCGGTGGAGCGGATCATCAATATCGACCGTTTTCCGGCGCCGACTGAGCTGGCTTGTACGGTGGTCGATTACACGCCGGTCCTGACTGGCAAGGGGGTCAGTGGCGCGACGGTGCACGTGACGGACAAGGCAACCGGCGCGCCGATTGCACCGCCTGCACCGGTCACGGCGCAGGGGTGGTCGGCACGGGCCTCTGCAGTCTGGGAGCCGAACACCACCAAGGTTGTGTTGTTGGTGCAGAAGGACGGTGCGCTCGTTTCCGACCCGGTGGAAATGACAATCACCGTGCCGCTGCTGGCTCCCGTTATCACTGATGTCGAGGACGATGGACTGTCACCGAAAATCTCCGGCACCTGCTGGCCCGGCGCGACGCTGAGCCTGAAATACAGCGACAGCGCGAACGAGCACCGGCCGGTCGGCACCAGCGGCACATGGACCTTCAAGCGCGACGCCGGCTTCGCTCCGGACAGGGAGCACAGGGTGACCGTGATCCAGAGCGTTGCCGGGCGCCCATCGCCGCCCGCTTCGCAAGCGTTTTCAGTCAGCCCGGAGCAGCTGGTGATCACCGAGCCGACTGAAAACACAGACACCCACTACGACATGACCGTGCGCGGAGTCAACGGCTACAACGGTGCGACGTTGCAACTGCGGGATGCGCAATTCGGACGGAATCTGGGTGAGCCGAAACGGCTGACCACTCATGGCGCCTGGTTCGTCGAACTGAAAAAACTCGAGTTTCGCAAATACCAGATCGAAGCCGTGCAAACCATTGCTGGCAGACCTTCTTTGCCCAGTGCCGTGCGCAGCTATTTTGTCGTGCTGGTGCCGCCGGTCATCAGGGTGCCGGCGCCGAATCAATCGCTGGCCCGGACCTCGACGCTTTCGGGCACCGCCGAACCCTTTGGTCAAGTGACGATCTGGCGTGAAAATCCCAGTGAAATCCTGCTTGATAAAGTCCCGGTCAACTTTGTGGGCGAATGGCGTGCCGAGGTAACGTTGCCGGTCGGCAACTACACCGTAAAGGGCCGGCAATTCTTCGAGACCCACGCGTCCAGGGAAAGTCCTCCGCGCACTTACAAAGTGGTGCCTGCCGCCCCGGTGATCGAAAGCCCCGGACGCGGCGTGCACATCGGTCGTCAGGTCGTGGTGTCCGGCTTTGGCTATCCGGGCGACACCGTGCTTGTGACGTTGACAGGCAGCAGGGGCACGACGCGCGCAAGCGCCCCGGTGCTTGAGGACCGTACCTGGTCACTGACGCTGGAAACGGGGCAGTCCGTCGGCCCTGCGAATCTGGTGGCGGTGGCTTCGCGTGATGATTTCGACTCTGCCGCCTCGGCTGCACTTCCAGTGGTACTGGGCACCTATTTGCCAGCTATCGATGAGCCGGCACCGGGATTCCGGGTCGAAAATCCGCTACGTTTCGTCGGCAAGGGACGCACGGGTGTCGGGCGCGTGGTGCCCTGGTTCAACCCTGACACCGTGCTAAGCGCAGGCATTGCCGTCACTGCTCAAGGCTGGAGCGGCGAGGCAACGCAGCCCCTGCTGCCAGGCGGCCAGTGGTGTCGATTCCAGCAGACCATCACTGACGCTGCGGATGGCTCGACCGTATCCGACTGGGTTGAAAGCGAGCGTTTCGAGATCACGTCGATTGCTCCGGGAGCCCGACCATGACCGAGCCTTTGATCCGCCCGGTGCAGCAGTGGCTGAGACAGGTATTCAGTGACGAACAGCGCGAAACCTACGCCGATTTTTGTGATCACCTGGAAAACGGTGGTTCGGTTTTTCCGCTGGTCGAACAAGGCGTTCAGGGGCTGGTCAGGCATTACCGGTTGAGCCCCGACGATGCGCAGACCTTTTTACGCAGGGCCAACAGCCTGGCGGTGTTTGTCCGGCGCCAGTTCATTGAACATTCGTTGAGCGGTTCGAACGCCCGGGTCACCCGCCCCGGGAGCGGTCTGTTGTCGAGGGTCGATGGGCCAAGCTACGAGCAGCTGTTCTCGCCAGATTTCGATGCCATGTGCCCGCCGCAGGCACTGGAGTCAATCGTCTCCCCGGTGGCCTACCTGATTGAGCTGTTGCGCTGGATCGAAGAGAAAATACTCCCCATGGGCAGCGCCGATAAGCTCGATTTGCATGAGCGCCGGCAGGATCTGAAGAGGCTGCTGGTTGACTTCAATGCCGTGCATCAGGCGGTGTCGGCGCTGGACATCATCGTCCCGGTACTCGAAACGTTCATCGAGGAAAACGACAGCGCTACTGACCTCGAAGAGGCGTTGATCCAGACCCGTTATCCCAACGGTCTGCCGTACTACCAGCACTGGGTCACGCTTGATTTTGTCGCCCGGGAACATGGCTTGTCGGTGGGCAATATCGTCCAGATGGTGGATTTGGCCTATCCCTACTTCCTGCAGCCCGAGGCGTGGGACAACGATGCCGGTCGCGCCTTTACCCATGCGTCGCGGTTGGGGCCCTACCAGCGTGAACTGTTGACGGAGGCGCCCACTGACGAGGCAAACAAACTCGAATATTACCAACGCAACTTTGGTACGACCGTAGAAGATTGGCAGGACCTCAATCAGGTGAAGTTCTTTGGCCAGCAAACAGGGCTGGACACCCGTGATATCGAGTCGTTGCTGTCGATTCGCGAATTCGCCCCGACGCGTTCGGCCAACGTCACTGTGTATGAAAGCGAGCAACCGGGCGCTGACGAGAGCCAGCGATCCGGCTCGGTGTACCTCAATGCCGCGACCAGCCCGGCACTCGGCATTGTTTACAGTGAAGACAGCACAACTTTTCTGCATCGTTTTACACAAGACCCGGCCACCATTGACCGCTACGAACGAATGAATCGCAAGTTGCGTCTGGATCGATGGCTGGAACTGCCCAGCGAGCAGGTGGACGCGTTGTTGACGGCGGCGATCAGGGCAGAGACACGTCAGGCGCAACGGGCAGCCCCGTGGTGGATTTCCACCCATCAGGTGCAGGCCCTCGGCTTGTTTCAGTCGCTGCGTGAACGCTATGGCTGTTCGGCAGAGGACTTCGCGGCATTTCTCGATGAAATCCCGATTTACGGCCGTGCCGATGCCCTGTCACTGTTCGATCGTACCTTCAACAGCCAAGGCAATTATCGTCAGCCCCTGGTGCTGGACGGCGAAGCATTTGCGACGCTGCCAGCACAGTCCGGGGCGGAGCTGACGATCAGCCAGTTGTGCAGCGGATTGGCTATCGATCTGCAGACATATGCCTACCTTGCGGTCGCGATCGAACGGGCACACGGGTTCAACGGCACGCTCAGGCGCACCCCGGCAGTCATTTCGAGTTTCTACCGATTGGTGAAGTTGCCACGGTTATTGGGCATTACCCCGGTCGAAGGGGTGTTGATGCTGACCCTGCTGGGTGGCGAGCGCTGGGTCGACGGGCTGGCAGGTGTACCGCGCCTGTACACACGACTCGAAAGCCAAACCCCACCGGACGTGCTCAATCTGATTGATGCCCTGCACGCCTGTGTATCCTGGTGCAGGGATCGCGAAATCCCTGTGCTGTGGACGTTGAACCACGTGGCACCGCTGCAGGCGCTGGCGGTAGCCACGCAGGCTGAGCGTCGGTTGTTTGAGCAGATTCTCAACCTGCTGCCGGCGACGCTGTTCAACAATGCCGGGTTGTCGATGGCTGGCGTGCCCTCGCTGGAAGGGCTGGACTGGCTGCATTTGCTGACCGAGCTGGTCGACGACAGGGGGTTGATCATCGATCTGCAATTACCCGAGGCCCAATACCTGAGCCTGGCCAGGGAAATCTTCGACCAGGCCATCAGGGAAGGGCTGGGCGAGAGCGAAGACGCCGTTCGGAGCGTTCTTGTCGAGCGCATGCTCGGCGTGCTGTTGCAGGCGCGGGAAGCGCAGGTCTCGGTCGTCAGGGAGTGTCTGGTGGCGTACACCGGCCTTGATATCGAACGCGGATTGCTGATGCTGACCTGGGCACAGTCCACCGTTTATCAATTGCTGTCTCAGGTCAGCGCGCGTGCCGATCGTGATGCGGCTGATGCGCTCAGGCGCGCTGCACGTGCTTCTGAACAACCCGACCCGCTGCTGAGCTTGTTGGCTGACGTGCGACGTCGCAGCGCCGTGACGAACCAGCTGGATCTGTCTGCGGTGTTGCTCGAAGACTTTCTGCAGTACGGCCATAAGGCCTGGATGGCTCAGAACGATCGACATCTGCTGTCTATCCGTACCCTGTATTACCTGAGCACACTGGGTCGGGCCTTCGAGCTGAGCGCGCAACCGGCCGGCAAACTGCTCGATTACCTGCGTCAGGTCAATGCATTGCCCAGCCCTCTGACAGGCGACGCGTTGCGCCTGGCACAGGAAGCGGCCGCGTTGCGACTGGCGGCGTTTTTCGACTGGAGCGTGCAGGAGGTGCGTGAGTGTGTCAGCCGCATCGACCCGACGTTGAACATTCTCAACACACTGCCCCAGCTCGATTTGCTGATGCGCATCCGCGTCTTGGCCCGGCACAGCGGCATGGACGCCCTGACGATTTTCCTCGTGGGCAGTCTGCCGGAAGACGTCAACAAGGATGCGTACCGGTTCGCCGCCGAGCGTGCGCTGCTCAGCCTTTCAGACAGCCGCGAGTCGGTGGTGACCTTCGCCGATGAGGTGACGCAACCGCTGGTCACCATGACTTGTGTGGTGGACAAGACTGAGGCGGTGGCCGGCAAGGACGACGAGAAAGTGATGTTTACCGTGACGCTGCGCGATGCCGACAAGCGGCCACTGAGTGGCGTCAATGTGTACTGGCAAGTGAGTCTCGGCACGATTGTGCCCAAGGCCACTGAAGTCGATGGAACGGTAACGGTCGAGTATCTGCCGGGCAAGGTCATGGGGCAGGAAACGCCGCTGTTCTGGCTTGACCTGATCGACGCGCAACAGGCCCCGACCATCAACATCGCCGATGACCCCGATACGCTTTTCTTCCCGGCACCATTAACGTCTCTGGTGCCGTTGGAGCCGGTTCCTGCGGGGCAGGAAATCGCGTTGTACGCCACGCTGCGCGACAACTATCGAAACCCCGGACGCAATCGTCTGGTGCGCTGGTTTGCCAGACCGGCCAGCGGCAGCAGCGGCACGGCGGTGATCCGTCCCGAACAGAATTATGCCGATGCCGAGGGGGTTACACGGGTGTACGTGTCGAGTCCGTCCGGTGGCACGTTCATTTTCAGCGTGCGCTGCGAAGCCAATAACCACCAAATAGATTTTGACCCGGTCACTTTCACCGAAGCCCCGATTCTCCAATGACAGCGTTGGTTGACGCAGCGTTAACCCCACGACTCAGGACAAGACCATGACTCAACGCAAGTTGTCTCCCTTGTTGGAAAAACGCCGCGCAGCATTGGTCGAGTACTGCATCGGTCAGGCTGCCAGGGAAAATTACTCTTTCGTGAAAACGCCGCAGGATCTGTTCGAGTTATTGCGCATGGATCCGCTGGACAACTACCCGGTGCAAAGTTCGTGGGTCGCCGAGGCGACCAGTTGCGCGCAGCAATTCATCCATGCGGCCTATCGCAAGCTTGAGCCGGGTTACAAAGACACGGTTTTCCCGACAGAACACTTGAAACTCTGGGAGCTGTACAGCAATTACCCCGACTGGGCGGCACTGACGTTGATCGCATACTATCCGGAAAACTTCATCAATCCCTTTGTGCGGCAACGCAAGACCCGTCTGTTCAAGGCACTGGAAAATGACTTGAACCAAACGCGTCTGACCGACGATTCGGTGCGGCGTGCGTTGCAGGAATACCTCAAGGCATTCGAACAGACCTGCAATCTGGACGTCATCAGCGCCTGCCTGGAGGGCGATTCGGCAAGCCGTGCAACTTACTATTTCGTCGGTCGTCAGCGGGTGCAGCCGTTGCAGTATTACTGGCGCAAGGCCGACATCGACCTCACCACTGCCGGCAATCCGGTCAACCCGGCGACATGGAATGAATGGCAACCCGTCGACATTCCGGTGGGCGGCCGGGTTCTGGATATACGGCCGCTGGTCTGGGCGGGACGCTTGTGTCTGGTGTGGGCCGAATGGTCTGATCAGGTAGGCGAAAAAGGGGTGAACGGCTATGTGCCCCCCAAGCTGGATATCAACCTGGCGTTCATGAGCCAGAACGCGGAATGGTCCGCACCACTGAGCCTGTACAGCGCTGATCAGGGCAGCGATACCAGCGCGGATGCCCGGTTGCTGGCGATGACGTTGGCCGATGACCTGATTCACCCCAAGGGACGGCTGGGTGTATTGCTCACCAGCCCGGCGGGTCTGGAAGTCCGCGCCACGCGTGATGTGCTCTTTCGTCCGCTGGCCGAAGACGACGGCACTTGGCTCGATCATCTGGCCAATGAACGCTTCACCGATATTCTGACCTTGCAGCATTCGCTGACGCCGAAGAATCAGCCAGTGGTCGCGATCAAGAGTGAGACCTCGGGACCGCTGACGGGTTATTACGGGCTGCAGGCGGTGTTTTCGGAGAAGGGTACAGAGGATTTTCTCTGGGTCAGGGGGCTGTGTCGGGCAACGGGCGGAAACACCGGCGAGCGCGCCGAGTTTGAGTTGGCACTGAGCAATGGTGCAGAAGGCGACCCTGTACCTGTCAAGGCATCAGAATCGGTTGCAGGGGGGTGGGCCACTCAATGGATGGAACTCAAGCGCTTGAAAGGAGGATTCACCGGGCTGGTCGAGTTCTCCTTGAGCAACGCCGAACAAGGCAGCAGGCAATTTACAGTCTCGCTGACCAAAATCACCCGTTTCGTGCCGCCGACGCTGGAAAAAAATACGCTGGATGCCGCGCAGTTCATCGGCTTCAGGCAGCCTGGTGTGTTGTCCCGCACGCGCTTGAATTCGCTGTTCGGCCCGGAGCTGGTGCAGCGCAGCAATGTTTCCGTGGATGCCGTACTGGACTGGGACACCCAGTTCCTGACCGAACCACCTCCAGCTGCGGGACCGATCGATGAGCCGAACGGGGCGTTCGACGGGGCCAATGGTCTGTATTTCTGGGAGCTGTTTTTTCATCTGCCGCATCTGGTGGCGACCCGTTTGCGGGCTGAGGATCGCTATCTGGAAGCGCAGAACTGGCTGCACTATGTGTTCGATCCGCAAGCCGTTGAAACGTCGGTGGAGCCGAAAAAACCTCGTTTTTGGCGCTGCCGTCCTCTGTACAGCGAGGGGAAAGTCGGGCACGAAGCACAGATGCCCACCGATCCTGATGCGATCGCCTATGCCGCGCCACAGCACTATCAGATTCTGTTGTTCACCGAGTACGTGAGAAACCTGGTCGCTTGGGGCGACTGGTACTACCGTCAGCTCACCCGCGATGCGCTGGTGGCGGCAAAACTGTGTTACGTACAAGCCGAGTTTCTGATGGGCAAGCCACCCTCTGTTCGCGCGGTGACTCGTTGGCAAGCGCAGACGGTAGACGACTTGTTGAGACAGAGCACGAACCGCCCCGCGCTCGAACAGTTCGAGCAGGAACTGCAGTTTTCTCCGGCAGACATACCCCCGGCTGCCGAAGCGTCACCGTTGATGGGCCTGCTGGCGAACGAGCCGTTCAAACTGCCGATCAACGAACAGTTGCTTGATCTGTTCGATTGGCCGGGCCAGCGTCTGAACAACTTGCGCAACAACCTGACCCTGGATGGCAAACCACTGGACGTTGCGCTGTTCAGCCCGCCCACCGATCCCAATCAATTGTTGCGCGATCTGGCCGCTGGCGGCGTTGGCCTGCCGCGGCCGATGGGCGGACGTCTGGTGGTGGGCGCCTTCCGCTGGCGGGTCACCTACGAGGCGGCATTGCGCGCCGTGCAGACCTTGCAGGAGTACGGCAGCCAGGTTTTGCGCCTGCTGGAACAGCGCGATCGGGCCGAGCTGGAAGAACTGCAGCAAGAGCATCTCAAGGAACTGGGCGATTACGCCCGCGCGGTTCAAGAACAATCCATTGCCCAGCTTGAAGCGGGGCTCACGGCCCTGAGTCAGAGTCAGACCATGGCCAGGCAGCGGGCCGAACGATACAACGCCTGGTACGACGAACACATCAGCGATGCCGAATACCAGGTCATGGAAAAGCTGCAGGCCGTCAAATGGATGAATGCAGGGACGCACGCGATCAAGACCGGAGGCGCAGTCGTGGGGGCCCTGCCGAATATTTTCGGCGTGGCCAACGGTGGTCATCGTCCAGAAAAAATCGCCGATGCCGTGGTCTATGGTCTGGAGCTCGGCGCGATGATTGTGCAGGTCGACGCAGATAAACAAGCCCTCACCGAAAGCTACCGCCTGCGCCGCAGGGAGTGGGAATTGCAACGCGATCAGGCATTGGCCGAAGTCGCGGCGCTGGCCGGGCAGATCACCGCGCAAACATTCGCCCTGGAAGCGGCCAGGAAGAGTCTGGAGCAAACCCTGCGGGCCAACGGTCAGGCGCTGACGCTCTACAACTACCTGAAAAAACGTGCGACCAACGCCGAATTGTTCGGTTGGCTCCTGGGCCAGCTCAAGGCCTTGCACTATCAGGCTTACGATGCGGTGGTCAGTCTGTGCCTGAGTGCCCGTGCGTCGTTGAGTGCTGAAACCGGTAATTACGACACCGTTGAGGCGTTACCACAGGTCTGGCTGGACAATCGTCACGGATTGACCGCCGGTGAGCACTTGCGCGAATACCTGCTGCGCATGGACCGCCTGTACCTGCAAAGCCATGAACGCCGTCTGGAACGGGTCAAGACCGTTTCGTTGCGACGCTTGTTCGATGACCGGAAAGATCCGCAGCCGGGATTCTCCGACTGGAGCCAGGCACTGAATGAGCTGACCGCCAAGGGCACGCTGGAATTTCAGCTGACGCAGCTGTCATTCGATCGCGATCACCCCGGCGAGTATTGCCGGCTGATCAACCTGGTCGAGGTCCATACGCCCGGACTGCTCGGCTCTTATCAGGATCTACAGGCGACGCTGCTGCAGATCGGCAGCATGATCGCTACCCAGGCTACGGCGCAGTCCGTCGAGTACCTGCATCGTCCCGCGGGCAAGGTGGCGCCGGACGAGGTGCTGTTCAATCTGCGCAGTGGTCAGCAGATCGGTTTATCGACAGGGATCGCCGACACAGGCATGAACGCCTCTAAACCGGATGAGGGCTTGCTCAACCCGTTCGAGAACACCGGCGCGGTTTCGCGCTGGCAGTTGCACTTTCCCTGGCCCAAATGCGAGCGGCAAGCGTCGATGCTCAACTCGCTTACCGACATCATTGTGCGCGTGCGGTACACGGCCAAGGCCGGTGAGCCGACGTTTACCCTCGCCGTCAAAGACCTGGTCACCCGGGCGCTGACGTCCCGCTCACGTAATAACCAAGGAGCTGACCATCATGTTTGAACCCGTGATTCAGGCCAACGACAGTCTGGTGCTCAATGGGGATTTCCGTGAGGGTCTGGAGTTCTGGAAAAAGGGCAATAATGAACGTGAGATCTCAGTCATAGGCGAAGTGTATGAAGATGTGCAGATTAAAGTGCTTGCTGCGGGAAACCTTGCCTCTGTCCATCAAACGTTCACTTTACCTTTACAACCAAGTGACAGTGCCCGGTATGTGCTGAGTTTCATGTATGAAACGCGGCACACCGAACCGGGAAACATACTCATCACGGCTGAAGATGGCACCCCGTTGGGAGAAATACCGTTGCCGCCGGGCAGCGCTCGCGACGCTGCAGAGGAGCAGGTCCGGATTGCCAATGGGCAGCCGCTGGATTTCAAACCGACGTTCTGCAGCACTTCGCTGGAATTTCCGGGGCAGCGCGAGGACAAGATTCGCCTCACAATCGTCGCTCCGGAAAATGCTGATCCCGAGGACTATCACCTGCGGGTTTTGATCACCCGCATTCGCCTGGAATTGCACCTGGCGCTGCCGCAGGTGCGCACGGTGAAGGTAGACGCAGAGCATTTGTTACCTGGCGAGCCGGTTCACTTGGGTCTGGGCGCGATGGGGGACTTGCAGCACCGGCTTGAGTTCATACTCGCCCCCGACAGTCCCTGGTTGCACACCAACGCTGCGTTGGTGAGCGATGACAATCCACAAGGCGCCATTATTGCGACCCCTGCCTGGGGCGTGGATCAACCACTGGATTCACCGTGGCTCCTTCAATGTCCATTGATCGGTGATCAGGAACCTTACTTGTTCACGCTGCAACTGGTGAACCAGTTCACCGCCGAGCCTTACTCGATGCAGGTCTCGCTGGGGCATCACCGGCTGATGTTCGATGAGGTGCTGGAGGCTGCGTATTTCCCGGTGCTGGAGTTGGGGCAATCAGTGCGTCTGGGGGTGCGCGTAGCGTCCTGGTACACCGGTCAGTTTCTGGCTGGACGCACAGTGACCTGGGCCACAGAAGAGCAGGGTGTGCTGAGTACGACCCCCACTGACCCGGAAGGCTGGGCGTATGTCGATTATCTGCCCGTTGCGGCAGGGGACATTGCCATTCTGGCCTCGGTGGCGAGCCCTTACTACGCCAGCGGGGTCGAGACCACGAAGCTGGACGTTCGTGTGCTGGCGACCGATCCATGGAAGGACGTGCTGGCCGTGGTAGAAGACGATACCTCGTCTTGGGCGCAAAAGACCGGTTATCCCAATCGGGGTTTGACTTATCAGCTGGGTGTCCGGCTGCCTGAGGCGTTACGTGGCACTGAGCTGGCCATGCACTGGGAAGGCGATAGCGCGGCACAGTTGGGTGTGGAGGTACGTCCCGAGCTGGAAGAATGGGTGCCCTCCAGCGCCGCCGACCTGAGCTGGGAACTGGACTGCCGGGACGAGCTTGACGGGCGTTTTCAGTTGCAGCTTTCGTGCTCGAAGTTATTGCTGCGTTCGGACAGAAAACCGATGTCACTGGCACGCAATCTGGTGCGCATTGGTGACGTTCAGGAGGCCAACAAGTTTCCCGTGGTGGACGAAGGCGAAAGTGTTCTGTTGCGGGTACAGGTGGTGCATGTGGTCACCAGTGGCGACGGCGATCCGGTCAACAATGCACGGGTGGACTGGCAGATGCCCGAAGGCACGATTGTCACCCGATCGGGGATCGGCGGCTGGGCCAGTGTGCTGTATCAACCAGGCCACGCCGGTGAACGGGTGGTGACCGCTCGCGTGCTGGCCCACGATGAAGCGGTGCCGATAGAGCGACCGTTTGCAGTGAAGGCGCTGGCCAGCAGTCCGTGGAAGGATCAGGTCAGGATTGTGTTCGACGATGTAGACGTCGATCTGGCCGAGCTGGGGTTACTGTGCTGGCGCGGAGCCCCACACACACTGAAAGTCGAACCCACGGCCGGCAGTGTGCTGCTTGACCAGATGGTGACGCTGCAATGGCGAGGGGCGTCGCCGGGAATCGGGTTGACCGTCACGTCTATCGGCGAGCCGCGCAAGCTTGAGGCAAGCGGGCTGGAGTGGACGTTCTGTTCGCAAGTCGACTCGAGTACCAGCAGTCTGTTCAGCCTGACCTTGAGCAGTCCGGTACTGGCCGCGCCCCGGGAGTTGTTCGGTCGGCTGATCTCTACAGCGCTTGTGGATGAACTGACGGTGATGCTGGATCAGGTGACTGCGACAAGCGCCAGTCAGAGAATGTTTCCCTGCATCGGGGCCACGCACACTTTGCGTTACCTGCCCAATGCCTTGAGCCCTCTGGTGGGATTGCAGGCCATATTGATATGGCAGGGAACGCCGGCCGATGAGCTGGGTGCGAAGATCGAGCCGGCGCCCGATATTGCCCGGCCACTTGCTGACGGCGGTCTCGAATGGACACTGGACCTAAGTTTGAGCAAAGCGACTGGCAACTTCACGCTTGAGCTTTATCTACCTGCGTTGAGTCGGCCCATGAGCGCGACTCCGATGCAGCTCGGCCATAACAAGTTGCGAATCGAAGACTGGCATGAGTCCGCAGTCGATGCTGTTGTTGGCAAGGACAAAGCCTGGAGCTGGATCCGGGTGGTCTCGGCTTTCACCCGCCAGGCAGTCGCGCAGGTGGCGGTGCAGTGGAAGAGCGCAATCGGCTCCGACACCGTCGCCAGCGATGACCTCGGCTGGTCGGGGTTTGGCCTGCTGCCGGGCACGGCGGGTCAGCAGGAGGTGGTGGCCCATGTGCACAGCCTGTTCGATGGCTATGAGGAGCAGCGTGCCCTGTCTTTTACGGCACTTGCCCGTGACCCTTGGGAAGATGTGCGGGTGCGGTTCGATGGACATGATGAACATTCATGGGGCAAACACACGTACTTTCCACGACGCAATGGCTCACATGCCATCGAGGTACTGTTCCCGGAGGGCAGCCCGTTGCTCGACCAGAAACTGACCCTGGGTTTGACCGGCATTGGCCCAGTGGAACTGGGGCTGAGTTTCGAACCCGCGCTCGGCGCGCCACGCCAGCCTTCAGCCTTCGGTTTTCTGCGCTATTCCTTGCGCTGTGCCGACTTGAAGGACGGTGGCTTCGCCTTGCGTCTCGGGGCTGAGCGTCTGGCCAGCCTGTCGCCGGCCAACGCGATGTCGCTGGGGGAGGGCGAGCAAGTGTGGAAACTGCTCACCAGTACCAGCGTTCAGCAAGTGCTGGAATGGGAGCAGGAACTGGTCGAGCAGGTGAAAGTGGTGTCGTCCGTTTCCGGTCAAGGTATCGCCGGCGTATTGGTGACCTGGCGCAATGAGGATTTGGGGACGACCACCCGTCTGACCGACTTTTATGGTGTTGCCACTGTGCGCTTCAAACCGCAGACGCCGGGCCCGGCGGTAGTGACGGCGACGGTGGGAGAGACGGCGCATTCGGAGTCGGTCGAGCTGCCCTATACGCTTGAAGAACCGCGCGTCATCAGCGAGTTGTACGAACCGGAAGATTCTCGTTTGCCACCCAATGAGGACCGCGCGCAAGCCATTGCCAGAGTGGTGTCGGCACGCACCGGTTTGCCGCTGGCGAGGGTGCAGGTGCGCTGGGATTTTGCAGGCAGTGCCTTGACGCCGTCGGTGACGGATGAGGAGGGGCTTGCGCGTTTGACCTTTAATTATCCGGCTGAACAGGATGACGTATTGTCTGCCACGGTCAGTGGTGGAGTAGGCGGTTGGGATATGGCGCAGTTGGTGTATGGCGGGCTGGTGCCGGTGATTGAGTCGTTGACCAGTTTGTACACTGACATCAACTTGGGGCAGTCAGTCAGCGCGGTTGTGCGTGTAGTTTCCCGGAATGATGGCAAGCCGCTGGAAGGGATTAAAGTCCGGTGGCGGATCCCCGGCCTGGACCTGCTTGTCACCACTACAGATATGGATGGCAAGTCGACACTGCAACTGAGCCCGATCGAGTTGGGGCCGAACAGGCTCGAAGCGAGTGTCGGTCTTGGAAGTTCCAAAACATGGACTTTTTACGTATTCGATCCTGCACAAATTCCCATGTTTGAGCGCATCACTAATCTTTCACCGCGAAATGTTGTCGGCAGCGAGGCGCATGTCGAAGTCAGAATCATTGACCAGCAGACAGGGCAGCCTGTAGCCAACAGAAATATTGCGTGGTTCTATTCGAATTCGTCGCTGGGCTCGATGAGGTCCAACGCTGACGGGATCGCGTACGTCAAGTTCATCTTCCCGCGAGCAGGTCGGGAAAAGCTGAACGCCCAAACCTTTTTGGCCTACGAGGAGTTGTTTATTACCGTAACTGAGAACTTGTGAGGGAACGGCAGCCGGGCTCAGAGCGTTCCGGCCTTCTTCCAGTTGAGGTACTCAGTCACTAATGCGGCGCTCAACTCTCCGGGCTGTACATCGAGCACCTGAACTGCCTGCGCATTCAACCGCTCATGCAACTCTGCCCGGGCATTGAGGTAATCCACCGTGCCGCAATAAGCCAGTGCTTCGGGCAGCGTTTGTACCGGGGCATTGCGCACGCGATCGAGGGTTTCCTCGCGCAGGCTGACCACCAGCACTTGATGCTGCTGGCTCAGACGTTTGACGCTGGCGAGCAGGTCTTCGGTGTCCTCGTCACGCAGGTTGGTCAGCAGCACGATCAGCGCCCGGCGCTTCTGCCGCGCCAACAGCTGATTGATCGCGGTTGAATAGTCGGCAGGACGCTGACTGCTGTCCAGATCATAGACGGCGTTGAGCAGGACCTTGAGCTGACTTGAACTTTTGATCGGTGCGAGAAAACGCGGTTGCGCGGCGGCGAATGTGCTCAGCCCCACGGCATCACCCTGACGCAGGGCCACGTGGCTCAGCAGCAGACACGCATTCAGCGCATGGTCGAAATGCGACAGCTCGCCATCCTGGCTGCGCATTTGCCGGCCGCAATCGAGCATGAACATGATCTGTTGATCACGCTCGTCCTGATACTCGCGGGCAATCGGCGTGCGCTGACGGGCGGTGGCTTTCCAGTCGATCTGGCGCAGGCTGTCGCCCTCGCGAAATTCGCGCAACTGATGAAATTCCTGACCCTGCCCGCGACGCTGGCGCTGGCGCACACCGAGTTGGCTGAGCCAGTTGTCCACCGCCAGCAACTGCCCACCGTAGAGTTTTGCGAAGTCCGGATAGACGCGGATCTCACCGCTCACGTCGAGCAGGCGTTTGCCTGTCCACAGCCCGAACGGGCTGGGCAGATTGATTTCGCAATGCTCGAAGCTGAAGTGCCCACGTTTGAGCGGGCGCAGGCGATAGCCGACCTCGCTGTATTGCCCGGGTTGCAGTTCGACCACCTGCGGCAGGTTTTCGAAACTCAGCCCCTGTGGCACATGGTCGAAAATCTCCACCGCGACCGGCCCGTTGAAGTCATGGCTGAGCTGCAGCCGTACCTCACTCCAGCGTCCGAGCGCCAGACTGCCGGGCGTCTGGCGCTGTAGGCGCGGCGACGGCAGGTGGCTGAGGCGCAGCGCATCAATGATCGCCAGTACCAGCAGCGCCAGGAGCAAGCCCCAGTTGATCGCCGACAGCGGGGCGGGCACGTCGATGTCGAGGGCTTGTAGCGTGCCAGTGAGGATACCGACGAGGCACAGGGCGGCGAGCCAGATCAACAACAGACGTGAGGGTTTCATGGTGCTGCACCGGTTTGTCTGCTGAAAAGATCGCAGCCTGCGGCAGTTCCTGCATAGAGCGCGATCCCCTGTTGGAGCTGCCGAAGGCTGCGATCTTTCGATCTTTTCTGGATCCTCACAGACGCGGCGCCGGCACTTGGTCGAGCAACTGCTGCAGTACCTGATCGACCTGCAGGCCTTCGATGTCCAGCTCCGGCGCTACTCGCACCCGATGGCGCAGCACCGAGAGCGCGCAGCCCTTGATGTCATCGGGAAGCACAAACTCGCCGCCACGCAGCAACGCACGGGCGCGGGCGCAGCGCACCAGCGCAATCGAGGCTCGCGGGCCGGCGCCGAGGGTCAGGCCGGGCCAGGAGCGGGTGCTGCGTGCCAGTCGTACCGCGTAATCCAGCACTTGGTCGTCAATCGGCAGGTCGCTGGCGATGCGTTGCAAGGCCTGCACGTCCTTGGCCTGCAGGACCGTGCGCAGCGGCTGTACATCAAGCATGTCGGCGCGGGTCGAGCGGCTGACCTGACGCACCATGTTCAACTCCTGCTCGGCCTCCGGGTAATCCATGCGCACCTTGAGCATGAAACGGTCGAGCTCGGCTTCCGGCAGTGGATAAGTGCCTTCCTGTTCGATCGGGTTTTGCGTGGCGAGCACCATGAACGGCTGGGGTATCGGCAGCGCCCGGCCTTCGAGGGTGACCTGGCGTTCCTGCATGGCTTCGAGCAAGGCGGCTTGAGTCTTGGCCGGGGCACGGTTGATCTCGTCGGCCAGCAGCAGGTGGGTGAACAGCGGCCCTTTGCGCAACTTGAATTGTTCGCTTTGCAGGTCGTAGACCGCGTGGCCGGTGACATCGCTGGGCATCAGGTCCGGGGTGAACTGGATGCGTGCGAACTCGCCGCCGAAGCATTTCGCCAGGGCGCGAACCAGCAGCGTCTTGCCAAGTCCGGGGACGCCTTCGAGCAGCACATGGCCGCCGGCGATCAACGCGGTCAGCACGTCGTCGATCACGCTGTTCTGGCCGATCAAGGCCTTCTGCAATTCGCCGCGCACCGCTTGCGCCAACTGGCTGGCACGCTGGCGTTGCTGGGCGGCGTGGGTGGCGCTGCCGGGCTCGATCTGTTCACTCATAGCGTGTTCCTCAAGGTTTGCAGGTGGGCCACCTGGCGACTGAAATCAGCGCTGCTCATGCGCTGTTTCGGCAGCGGGCTCAGGGCCTGGCTGATGGCGCGGGTCGGCTGTCGGGTCAGGCGCGACAGCACCAGCCATTGCTCAGCCACGTTCAACTGGTCGAAGCCGGGATAGCGGCGGCGAGCGCGGCGCAGCACGTCCTGTTGCAGGGCTTGCAACAGCGTGTGCTGACCGTTGTGGCGCAGGATGAAGTCGGCACTGGCGCGCAAGTGTTCCTGCAGCTGGCGACGGCCACTCGGGGCAGGTGCCTGCAGTGGCCCATGGCGCACAGCAACATGCCACAGGCCCAGGCCGATCAGCGCCAGCAGGGCGACGATGGCGTGCGGGAAGTAACGCCAGAGCAAGGTCAGCAGACCATCGTGCGCCGTGCTGTAAATCAGCGTGACGTCAGTGTCGGCGCTCAGGTACCAGAGCAGCCAGGCGTTGTCGTACTTGGCGATGGCCGGGGTTTTCCACAGCTCGGCATCGGTGACGACCGTGATCGAGCCGACACCGTAGGGCAATTGCATCATGTGCGTGGCCCTGGCGCTGTTGGCCCAGGCCTGGGCGAGATTCTTCGGGTCGTCCAGATGGAACGCGGTGTCGAAACCGGCGTAGGCCGGCGCGTCCTCGTCTTCGAGGTAGAGTTTGGTCAGGTTCGGGTACGGGTCATCGGCCAGGTCCGCCGGCGGTTCCTTGAGATCCTTGCTCAGCGACTGGTGCAACTGCACCCGGTCCAGCAACAGGTCATCGCTCTGTTTGGCCTGCTTGTCCCACAACGCTTCGGCCACGAATACGATTCGCCCGCCGGCGCGAGCCCAGTTCAACACTTGATCAACCTGCCGTGGTGTCATCCGCGAACGCTCGCCAAACAACAGCAGGGTGTGCCGGCGCGGATCAATATCGGGCAGCACCGCCAGCGTTTCGGCATGGCTGACGTTGAGTCCGTGCTCGCGCAAAAACATTTCTGCCGCCAGATAAGGATTGGCTTGCGCCTGGGGCGACGGGCCGTGATCGATCACTTCCTGATAGGGCCGGGCCTTGACGTACAGATAAACGCTCAACGCTGCGAGCAGCGCGACGATCAGCCCGCCGAGCAACCACGCGCTGCGCCGGCTCAAGCGTGCGCTCCATGGTCGAACAAGGCGCGCCAACCGTCACACAGTTCCCGTTGCAGATGGGCCGCCGGCATGCGGTGCCCATAGGCCATGTTCTGCCAGTGCAGCGTCAGGCTGCGACTGAACGCCAGCAGTTCAGGGTGCTGCAATTGCTCAACCCGCAGCAGTACCTGATGCTCGGTGTCGGCGGGTTTCAAGGTCAGGGCAAAATCGTGCAGCAGACGGCTGAGCAATCCGCGATAGAGCAGGCCCAGCGCGGCGCGCGGCTGGGTTTGCCAGAGTTGTTCGGCGCTGGCGGCGATGTCGTCGGGCAGGGATTGCGGGTTCAGGTCAAGGCCGAATGCTTGTTGTGGAGCAGGTGGCCGGACACGGGCGGGCGGCTTCGGCCGACGGCTGACGAAGGTGCGCAGGAATTCGCGGTAGCGCCAGATCAGCCAGCCGATAGCCGCGAGCAACGCGCCCCACAGCAGCACTTCGATCAAGACCGCCACAGCATTGAAGCGTTGACCGTCGAGCCAGCCGAGCAGGGTTTTCAGCCATTGCGGGGCCTCGCCGGGTTTGCCCTCCGCCGGGGCTGCCGGGTCGTCACCCAAGCGATAGCGCGTCACGCTTTCCTTGTTCTTGAACGGTGGTTGTTCGAGCAGCGCCTTGATGCTGTCGTGCGAAGCCTGACTGGTCAGCGGTTGATTCAGCAGGCGAGGTGCCTCCGGGGCGTTGGCCGGCGCATTCGCCCACGCCGGTGGCACTGTCGGCAACCATAGACAGACGGCCAACAGCAGGCCCAGAGCGCTGCCGTTCAGGCGTTGGCGCAAACGGCGGAACACCAGTTCGATGTCCCACGCCTCCAGTACAGTGCGTCGGTTCAGATACAGACTGAAACCGCAGGCGACATACATCGGTTCCCAGACCACCAGTACCAGCGCGTAGAAAGCGTTGGTCAGGTGCTCCAGCCAACGCCAGTGGTGATCGCTGTCGAGGATCAGCGATTGCCAGTCCCAGTCGGTTTCGATCTGCTGTGGCAGGAGCATGTAGAACAGCACCATCAGGCCGATCCACAGCGCGGTCTCCAGGTGCATGCCGATGATCGTCAGCCATTGCGCGGCGCCGGCATTGCGTTGCAGCAACACCTGCAAGCGTTGCTGACGCGCCGTGCCGTCGAGGCCTTCGAGTTGCACCACCGGCAGCAGGAAGCTGCGACTCAGGCTCAGGCGGCGCCAGGTCAGGCTGGCCAGCAGTTGTGGTTTCAACAGCCGTGGAAATTCGCGCAGGGCCTGTTTCAGCGTGGGCGTTTCGCCGAACAGGGCCTTGGACAGGATGTACAGCGGCAGGCGCTCGTACGCCGGTTTCAGCCACCAGAAAATCAATACCGCCAGCGACGGCGAATCCCACAGCAACAAGGTCAGCATGGCGAACAACGGCAAGGTGACGATGGCCCAACTGGTCATCAGCAGGCGTCGATGCTGCTGGCTCATGAGCACGCCCAGGTCCATGGCCTCCCAGCTGCTGCGCGGGCGGATCGCCACGGTGGCATCACTCAGGCGCATGGCGTGTCCTTCCGGCGAGCAGCAGATAAGCCGCGACGGCGATCCACAACGCAGCGCCGACCGCGTATTTGATCTGCGGTGTGACCCCGGTCTTCGACGACCAGTACGCTTCGATGAACGCCGCGATCAACAGGAACAGCATGACCCCGCACACCAGCAGCACACTTTTGCGCGCGGCCTCCACCAGCGCCTCGCCGCGCGTCAGGCGCCCGGGCGCAATCACGCTCCAGCCGAGTTTCATCCCCGCCGCCCCCGTCAGGGCAATGGCCGTCAGCTCGAAGGCGCCGTGGCCGATCACGAATGACCAGAACGTCTGGCCAAAACCGATCTCGGTCAGGTGCCCGGCCACCGCACCGATGACCAGCCCGTTGTAGAACAGGAAAAATGCGCTGCCCACGCCCAGCAGCAAACCGCTGGCGAAGGTCTGAAAGGCGATTCCGATGTTGTTCATCACGTAATAACCGAACATCACCCAGTCCTCACTGGCCGCCCGTTCGGCCGAGCGCCCGAGGTGCCCGGCCACCGGGTCGTACATGCTCTGCATCTCGCGCACCTGTTCGGCGGGGATCAGGTTGTAGATCAGTTCGGGAAAGGCATACACCAGCAAGGCGAAGCCGATCAGGCTGCCGAAAAACACCAGTCCGGCGGCCAGCACGAAGGGCCACTCGGCGCGCACCAGCCGGGGGAAGTCTGCGAGGATGAAACCGAGCAGGTTGGCGGCGAAGCGACTGCGGTGCCGATACAGCTGCTGGTGGCCGCGCAACACCAGTTGTTGCAGCGAGTCGATCAGAAAACTGCTGTAGCCGCGCTCCTGCGCCAATGCCAGATGCTGGCAGAGGCGTCGATAAGCCTTGGGGAAACTGGCTGCCTGCGAGGTGTCCTTGCCATGTTCGAGGCGTTCGAGAGCGAGGGTGAAGCGCTCCCATTCGGCCTTGTGGCGAGCTTCGAAAAGACTCTGTTTCATGTCGGACCCAACAGGCCGCGGGCGATGCCATTGAGCTCGCTGACCGCTTTGGGCGTCGGGATGTGCAGCGGCTGGGCGAGCAGCGCGGCCAGCTCATTGACCCGCGCCGGCGACAGTTCGGCCTGGCGTTCGGCGAAGGCGAGCAGGGCCCGTTGTTCACTGAGGTTGAGCGGTACGGGCGAGCGGCGCGGCTGGACGTCGGGTAATTGCGGGCGAAGCAGGGCCGGTTCGCTGTAGACCACCAGAGTGCCGGCGGCGATGTCGCCCAGGCGTTTGAAGGTGGGATGTTGCAGGCAACTGATGGCGCCGAAGGCATAACCGAACGGCAGCAGATCGACAAAACGCAGCAGGTTGCGCAGCAGCGACGCCGACCAGCCGACCGGTGTGCCGTTGTCGTGAATCACTCGCAGGCCCATCCATTGCTTGCCTGGCGAACGGCCCTGACGCAGCACTTCGAACAGCACCATGTACCACCAGCTGACGGCAAACAGCAGCAACGAACCCAGGCCCATGCCGAGCTGGCCAAGAAACGCCAGCACCAGGAACAATCCGCCGAGGATGGCGCCGCGAATGCCCAGGTCGATGCCGAAGGCGAGGCTGCGCACCATCAGACCGGCCGGGCGCAACGGCAGGTCGATGCCCTCCGGGGTTTCCACTGGATGGCGGGTATCGAGTGGCGGGTTCAGCGGTGCTTTCCGTGGCAGTGCTGTGTTCTCGAGCATGGGCTACCTGATGGGGCCGGATCGGGATACGAGGTTTGTCCGATGCTAGCAGCCTCTTGGGGGAAAACGACATAACTATGTATTGCACCGCGTGTGGCGCAGGCTGGCCGAATGACACGGCGCTGGCCGCAATGGCGGTTGAACGCCTAGACTTTGCCGATCTCAAGTTCAGGAACCGCCCGTGACTTCAATCTTCTGGTACGACTACGAAACCACCGGCATCAATCCGCGCAATGACCGCCCGCTGCAGGTCGCCGGGATTCGCACCGACCACGATCTCAATGAAATCGACGAACCGGTCAACCTCTACTGCCAGCCCAGTGAAGACATCCTGCCGCACCCGGCGGCGTGCGCCATTACCGGTATCACCCCGAGCCGTCTCGCCGAACAGGGTTTGAGCGAAGCCGATTTCATGACTCGGGTGCATGCGCAACTGGCGGCACCCGGTACTTGCGGTGCGGGTTACAACACCCTGCGCTTCGACGACGAGATGACCCGCTACAGCCTCTATCGCAATTTCTTCGACCCGTATGCCCGTGAATGGCAGGGCGGCAACAGTCGTTGGGATCTGATCGATGTGGTACGCGCCGCGTATGCGTTGCGCCCCGACGGTCTGGTCTGGCCGACCGATGACGCAGGCAAGGTCACCCTCAAGCTCGAACGCCTGACAGCCGCCAACAACATTGACCATGGGCATGCTCACGAGGCGCTCTCGGACGTGCGAGCAACCATCGCCCTGGCGCGGTTGATCCGCGAGAAACAGCCGAAGTTGTATGACTGGCTGTTTCAACTGCGCAGTAAACAGAAAGTCATGGATCAGATTCGCCTGTTACAGCCGCTGGTGCACATCTCCGGACGCTTCTCGGCGGCGCGCCATTATGTCGGTGTGGTATTGCCATTGGCCTGGCATCCGCGCAATCGCAATGCCCTGATCGTCTGTGATCTGCACCTTGACCCGCAAGGTCTGCTCGATCTGGACGCCGAAACGCTGCGTCAGCGCCTGTACACCCGTCGCGATGATCTCGCCGAGGGGGAGTTTCCGGTGCCGCTCAAACTGATTCACATCAATCGCTGCCCGGTGGTGGCGCCGTTGTCGGTATTGCGTGCCGACGATCAGCAGCGTCTGGGCCTGGACATGGCGCTCTACCAGGCGCGCGCGCTGCGGCTAAGTGACGCACAACAAGTTTGGAAAGATAAAGTTACGGCAATTTATGCCAGCGAAGACTTCACCCCGAATGAAGATCCGGAACAGCAGTTGTACGATGGATTTATCGGTGATCGTGATCGGCGTCTATGCGAGCAAGTGAGGACAGCGGATCCGGCGCAATTAGCGCAAGAGCAATGGCCGTTCGATGACGAACGTCTGCCGGAATTACTCTTTCGATATCGCGCACGCAACTTTCCCGATACGTTGAATTTTGCCGAGCAAGAGCGCTGGAGAATATTCTGCCAGCAGCGTTTGTCCGAGCCGCACATGGGCGCACCTAATACCCTGCAATCTTTCGCCGAGGCCGCGCAGCAATGGGCGCTTAATGCGACACCGATACAGAATCAAGTGCTCAATGAGTGGCAGAATTATGTCCAGGCATTGCGCAAACGTTTGAATCTTTGAAATCGAACATAGTGTGCCCATGAAATACCGGGCATAAAAAAACGCCAGCGTAAGCTGGCGTTTTTCATGGGCCGCAGAATCAGTCTGCGACAGGCATTGCGGCTTAGCCCAGCAGGGTAGCCCAGCCTTCAACCACGTCACCGCCCCACTTGGCTTTCCACTCTTTCAGGGTCTTGTGGTTGCCACCTTTGGTTTCGATGACTTCGCCGTTGTGCGGGTTTTTGTATTGTTTAACTTTGCGTGCGCGCTTGGTGCCAGTAGTTTTGACTGCGACGCCACGGGTGCCTTTGGTTTTCGATTCCGGATCCAGCAGGGCGATGATGTCGCGCAGGGATTTGGAGTATTCGCCCATCAGGGTGCGCAGTTTGCCTTCGAATTCCAGCTCGGCTTGCAATTTGTCGTCTTGCGACAGATTTTTCAAACGCGCTTGCAGCTCTTTGATAGCTTCTTCGGTGGCGCGATATTCGTTGATCAAGGACATGGTAACTACCTTATGCGGATGTGTTGAATGGCAGGGGACAGTGCCGCAATAATAGTCAGGCTGTTTCATCAAGTAAACATTTAAGCGTATTTTTTATTTGAATTAGTTACGTGAAATAACCGGTAAATTGAATGGTCATCTAAATAATGTGATGCAGTCATCACGATTATTCACAATTATCTGGCCGAACAGCTTCACCGGCGCATCATCGCTTCGTCGTACAGTGCGCTCAGGCGCCATGAACCGCGCCCTCTGCGGCAAGTGCTCATCATTACTGCAGATTTCGCGCACAGTCGCTAGAATGGCCGCCTTTGCGAAGTTCTGGAGTTTCCCCCTCATGCGCACCTTTCGGTTGGTGATTTCCTGCCCTGACCGCGTTGGCATCGTTGCCAAAGTCAGTAACTTTCTGGCATCCCACAACGGCTGGATCACCGAAGCGAGCCACCACTCGGATAATCAGAACGGCTGGTTTTTCATGCGTCACGAGATCCGCGCCGATTCGCTGCCGTTCGGTATTGAAGTGCTGCGCGAGAAGTTTGCGCCGATTGCCGAAGAGTTCTCGATGGACTGGCGCATTACTGACACCGAGCAGAAGAAACGCGTGGTGCTGATGGCCAGCCGCGAATCCCACTGCCTGGCCGACTTGCTGCACCGCTGGCACAGCGACGAGCTCGATTGCGAAATCTCCTGCGTGATTTCCAACCACAATGACCTGCGCAGCATGGTCGAGTGGCACGGCATTCCTTATTACCATGTCCCGGTCAATCCGCAGGACAAGGAGCCAGCGTTCGCCGAAGTCTCGCGTCTGGTCAAACAGCACGACGCCGAAGTGGTGGTGCTGGCGCGCTACATGCAGATCCTGCCGCCGGCGCTGTGCCGCGAGTACGCGCACAAGGTGATCAACATTCATCACAGCTTCCTGCCGTCGTTCGTCGGTGCCAAGCCGTACCATCAGGCGTCGCTGCGCGGCGTGAAGCTGATCGGCGCGACTTGCCACTACGTGACCGAAGAGCTGGACGCCGGTCCGATCATCGAGCAGGACGTGGTGCGCGTCAGCCACAGCGACAGCATCGAAGACATGGTGCGTTTCGGCCGTGACGTCGAGAAGATGGTGTTGGCCCGTGGCCTGCGTTATCACCTCGAAGACCGCGTGCTGGTGCACGGCAACAAGACCGTGGTGTTCTGATCGAACCCACGCGTACTTGAATAATGAAGGGCCTGGGCGTTCAATCGTCCCAGGCCCTTTTTTCGTTTCAGCCCTTGAGGAACTGCCGTGAGCGACCCACTGGACAAAGCCACTTCGAAAGCGCCGGCCACCCTGGGTGAGGGCTGTCTTAGCCGCTACGACCCGGATGACCTGAGCCCGGAAGACGGCACCGAGTTTCCCGGCGCCGCCGAGTTGTGGGAGCAACTCAAGGAGCAGGCGGACGAACCTGATAAGCCTGCCTGATCTTCAGCAGCTTCTTGAGCAGCGGCCGCCCGAGCATCAACAGAAACACCGGGCCGCCCACCACCAGATAGAAATAGAACGTCACCACCCGCCAGATCAGAATCGCTGCCGCCGCGGTGGATTTACCGACCATCGGCGCCAGCAGCGCTGCCGAGGTCAGTTCCGCCGCCCCCGCGCCACCGGGCAACAAGCTCATTTGACCCGCCCCCAGCGACAGCATCTGCACCAGAAAACTCCAGGCCCACTGCAGGTCCGCGCCCAGCCCGCGCAAGGCCAGGTACAACACGCTGTAACGCAGCAGCCAGTGCATGCAGGTCAGGGCGAAAACCTTGATCAGCGTATGCCACGGCAACTTGAGCGTGTCGATAAACGCATCGAGAAAATGCAGCAGCTTGCGTGCCCAGCGCCGGCGCAAGGCCGGTTGCACGTTGAGGCGGGCGAGCAGGCGTCCGCTCAGAAGAATCAGGCGACGGTGGTAGCGCGCCAGCAGCACGCAACTGAACAACCCACCGAACAGTGACACGGCGCTGACCATCAGCAGCCACTCCAGACGATCGCTGAGGTGCTGAAACAAGGCGTAAATCAGGATGCCGCTCAAGGCACAGAGAAAGAACAGCAGATCGCTCAACTGATCCATGGCAAACACCGCACTGCCACGGGCCGGGCGCACACCGCAGCGCGCCAGCAAGGCCATGATCGTCAGCGGCCCGCCACTGCCGCCGGGAGTGGCGCAGTAGGCGAACTCCGCGGCCATCACCACACAGAGGCTTTTTAGCGGCGTGACCCGATCGCGCTGATCGCCCAGCAGCAAGCGCAGGCGCAGGGTGTTGATGCCCCAGCAGAGCAGAATCATGCCGAACATGATCAGCAGCCAGTGCAGCGGAAAGTTCTGCAACCGCGCGCCGATCTCGCCGCCGCCGAGCAGCACCGGGATCAGTACAGCGGCGAGCAGGCCGATCAACAACACAATGCCGCGACTCATGCAGCGCGCTCCATTCGCTCGCGGTGATCGGTGAGCCAGTCGATTTTGTTCATGGGCGTGCGTCCTTCTGCCAGCAGCCGTTCAAGGGTTTGCAGCCAGTAATCACGCGCGAAGGCGTGGCGCATGTCTACCGGGTGCAAGCCTAGACGAATCACCGCGGCGTCGCGCCAGTGCTGTTGGCGCTGTTCGCTGACGATTTTTGACAAACCCCGGCGCCAGGCACTGCGCGCGCTCCAGACCAGACCCGGGGCGTTGATGGCGGTGAAATCCGGCAATTGATAAAGATGTTGCGGGTCGCTGGTGTAGCTCAATGGGGTTTCACGAAGGGCCTGGCGGGTGCCCTCACTCATCAGCCAGGCCGGGGCGACGAAGCCGTGCAACGGCCAGCCATTGCGCCGGAACAGTTCGATGCCATGGCGCAGGCGAGCCTGCGCCGCTTCCCGGGACAGCCGATAAAACTCACCCTCGTGGGTGTAGATCCGGCGCATGAACCAGTCACGGGGCGTGGTCGGGGCTGGCTCGCGGTCGTCATGGTAATAGCCGTGCAAGGCCAGTTCATCGCCACGGACAAGCCGCTCGCCGAGCATTCGGCAGAACGCGGGATGAGCCTCAAGCGCATCGTGACCATGGAAATCCGGAACGACCAGCCAGGTCATCGGCACGCCACCCATTGCGTCGACCGCCTCGACAAATGGCCGATAATCCGCCCACGTCGACGGCGCCACGTCGTGCAGCACCAGCAACACTGCGCGGTCATTCAAGGAATCAGCCATTGGCCACTCTTTGCCGCGAGTGACCGAGCACCGCGTGGTAATGACCGAGCAGGCTGTCGACCACGCTGTCCCAGGAGTAACGTCGTTCGACATGTTGTCGCGCTTGTTGGCCGAGTTTCAGACAGCCGCGACTGAACAGCTCGCGCACCGCATTGGCCATGGCTTGCGGGTTGTTCGGTGCACAGAGCAAACCGCAGTCTTCGGCGACGATTTCTTCAAACGCACCGGCCGCCACGGCGAGCACCGGAATCCCGCAGGCCATGGCTTCGAGGATCACCAGACCGAAGGTTTCCTGATCGCCGGCATGGATCAGGGCATCGGCGCTGGCCATTAATCGCGCCACGGTGGCGGCAGGACAGAACCCGTCGATCACGCTGACATTGTCCGGAACCACGGCGGGCATCGATGAACCGACCAGCAACAGGTGATAGCGCGGGCCGAGGCGTTGCATGCATTTGAGCAGCACTGGCAGGTTTTTCTCTTTGGAGCCGCGTCCGGCAAAAATCAGCAGACGGGTGTCTTCGGCAATGCCCAGTTCGGCGCGCAAACCCTTGTCGCGGGCGCCAGGATGGAAAGTTTGCAGATCCACCCCCAGCGGTTGCACGAACACGTTGCGCACCCCCAGGCCTCGAAGTTTATCGGCCATCACTTGGCTCGGCGCCAGCACCCGGTCGAAGTTGCCGTACAGTTTGCTGACGTAAGCCTCGACATTCGGCGTGAGCCAATGGCCCATGCGATTGCTCACCAGCAACGGCAGATCCGAGTGATAAAAGCCGATCACCGGTACATCCAGGTGACGCCGCGCGTCGAGCGCCGCCCAGGCAGTCAGGTACGGGTCGCCGACTTCGATCAGCTCCGGTTGCAAGTCCTGCAGGACATTGCGCCACGGCGCAAGACGCACGGGGAAGCGATAACCTTTGCCAAAGGGCAGGGCAGGTGCGGGCACTGTGTAGACGCCGTCGTGTTCACTGAAATGTGCACCGGGGATCAGCAGGCTATGACGAATGCCCGATTTGACGCCCAGCCGACGATGCTTGGCGTCCAGATAGGTGCGTACGCCACCGCTGGCCGGGGCGTAGAACATGGTGATGTCGGCGATATGCACGGTGACCAACCCTCCGCTGTGTGGCACTCCCTTGGTTGACCTTTATCCAGAATAGATGTTCGGTCGGGATTGTGCGGTGGGAGTGTCAGGGAGGTGTTGTGGTGTTTGACAGGATGCCTTCGCGAGCAAGCTCGCTCCCACAGGGATCTGCAAACGACACAGATACAATGTGGGAGCGAGCCTGCTCGCGAAGAGGCCAGTGGCAGCGCCCTAGATGCGGAAACTGCCGACCAGTTGCTGCAGACGCGAAGCCTGCTGCTCCAGATCCGAGCAGGCACGCAAGGTCGCCTGCAGGTTTTCGACGCCTTCCTGGTTCAGCGTGTTGATCTCGGTGATGTCGACGTTGATCGACTCGACCACCGCTGTCTGCTCTTCGGTCGCGGTGGCCACCGACTGGTTCATCCCGTCGATCTCGCCGATGCGCTGGGTCACGCTGTTCAGGCGTTCGCCGGCAAGGTTGGCGATTTCCACGCTGTCCTGGCTGTGGCGCTGGCTGTCGCTCATGGTGCTCACCGATTCACGGGCGCCGACCTGCAGCTCTTCAATCATGGTTTGCACTTGCTGCGCCGATTCCTGGGTGCGGTGCGCCAGGTTGCGCACTTCGTCGGCGACCACGGCAAAACCACGTCCGGCCTCACCGGCACGCGCGGCTTCGATGGCGGCGTTGAGCGCCAGCAGGTTGGTTTGCTGGGAGATGCTGGTGATCACTTCCAGAATCTGCCCAATGTTCACGGTTTTGCTGTTCAGCGACTCGATGTTGGTGCTGGAGGCGCTGAGCATGCTCGACAGTTGATTCATCGCCTTGATACTGCGATCCACCACTTGCTGGCCGTCTTCCGCGAGGCCGCGGGCGTCGCTGGCCTGGTTCGAGGCTTGTGCGGCATTGCGCGCGATTTCCTGGGCGGCAGCGCCCAGTTGATTGATCGCGGCGGCGACGCTGCTGGTGCGCGAGGCTTGCTGGTCGGAGTTGTACATCGACGAGTTGGACGCGGCGACCACGCGCAGCGCGACCTCGTTGACCTGGCCGGTGGCCGACGACACTTCGCGGATCGAGCCGTGGATACGCTCGACGAAGCGGTTGAATGCGGTACCCAGCACGCCGAATTCATCGTTGTTGACGATAGTCAGGCGCTTGGTCAGGTCGCCCTCGCCATCGGCGATGTCTTCCATGGCGCGGGTCATGACGTGCAGCGGCTGAATCAGCAGGCGAATCAGCATGCCCAGCAGCGCAATGATGATCACCACCGCAATCACGGTGGCAATCACCGCCGAGGTGCGGAACTCGCTGAGCATCGAGAAGGCTTTGTCCTTGTCCACCGACAGACCGATGTACCAGTTCACCGATGGCAGGCCTTTGATCGGGGTGAAGCTGACGATGCGGGTCTTGCCGTCGACCGTGATTTCACTGAAGTCGCTGCTGATGCGCGGGGTGTCCTGCGGATAGGCTTCTTTCAGTGACTTCATCACCAGCGCCTTGTCCGGGTGCACGAGGATCTTGCCGTCGGCGCTGACCAGGAACGCATAGCCCATGCCGGAGAAGTCCCGGGCGGTGAGCGTGTCGACCAGGGTTTGCAGGCTCAGGTCGCCGCCGACCACGCCAACGCTCTGACCGGCTTTTTTCGAGGCGGTGGCGATGGAGATGATCAACTGGCCGGTGGCGGCGTCGATGTACGGTTCGGTCAGGGTCGAGGCGCTGCTGCTCTCGGCACCTTTATACCAAGGGCGCACCCGTGGATCGAAGCCGTCCGGCATCTTTACGTCCGGGCGGATGGTGAAGTGACCGGTGGCATCGCCCAGGTAAGTGGCCATGAACGTCGAGGTCAGGGATTTCTGCTCCAGCAAGCTCGCGACGTTGGCCGGTTCCGGGTTGATGGCGATGTTCTGGGCCGCGTTCTCGACCAGCAGAATGCGTCCGTTGAGCCAGGTCTGGATGTTATCGGCGGTGACTTCGCCCATCTCGTTGAGATAGTTGTTCAGGTCATCGCGGATCGCGTTGCGTTGCAGCCAGTCGTTGTACAGCGTGAACGAGGCGAAAGCGGCGATGACGATGAGGGCGGCGGCAAGCAAAATTTTATGGCTGAAGCGCAGGTTTTTGTTCATGGCTTGGGGTTCCGCTAAGGTCTTAATGTCCTGGGCGTGCTTTTATAAAGACGCGCAATATGGGCAAGGGTGAAAAAAACTGATATTTCCGGCTCTCCTTAGGGAAATGTCCGACCGACTTTTCAGTCAGGTTCTCGCCCTTAGCTATCGGCCACAGCGGATTAAAGATTAACCATAGGTGACAAAATGCCTGACACATCGCAACTCGTTATCGGCGCCGATCTGGCGGGGCAACCGATTGCTCAGGCCATGCGCCTGGCCAACCGCCACGGGCTGATCGCCGGTGCGACCGGGACCGGCAAGACCGTGACTTTGCAACGTCTCGCCGAAGCGTTCAGCGACGCCGGGGTCGCGGTGTTCGCCGCCGACATCAAGGGCGACCTGTGCGGCCTGGGCGCTGCCGGCAATCCGCAGGGCAAGGTCGCCGAGCGCATCGCCGGGATGCCCTGGCTCGACCACAAGCCGCAGGCTTATCCGGTGACGCTGTGGGACATTCACGGCGAATCCGGTCATCCGTTGCGCACCACCTTGAGTGAAATGGGCCCGCTGCTGATCGGCAGCCTGCTGGAACTGACCGACAGTCAGCAGGCGGCGCTGTACGCGGCTTTCAAGGTGGCGGACCGCGAAGGTCTGTTGTTGCTGGACCTGAAAGACCTCAAGGCGCTGCTCAACCACCTCAAGGACAACCCGCAACTGTTGGGCGAAGATGCCGCGCTGATGACCACCGGTTCCAGTCAGGCGTTGTTGCGCCGGCTGGCGACCCTGGAGCAGCAGGGCGCTGAAGCCTTGTTCGGCGAGCCAGCATTGCAACTCGAAGACATTCTGCAACCGGCGGCGGACGGCCGTGGGCGCATTCATTTGCTCGATGCCAGCCGTCTGGTACACGAGGCGCCGAAGGTCTACGCGACGTTCCTGCTGTGGTTGCTGGCCGAGCTGTTCGAGCAGTTGCCAGAGCGCGGCGACGCCGACAAACCGCTGCTGGCGCTGTTCTTCGATGAAGCGCATTTGTTGTTCGGCGATACGCCAAAGGCGTTGCAGGAACGTCTGGAACAGGTGGTGCGGCTGATCCGCTCGAAAGGGGTCGGCGTGTATTTCGTCACCCAGTCGCCGGGGGATTTGCCGGATAACGTGCTGGCGCAGCTTGGCCTGCGCATCCAGCACGGTTTGCGCGCGTTTACCGCCAAGGAACAGAAATCCCTGCGCGCGGTGGCCGATGGCTTCCGGCCTAATCCGGCGTTCGATACGTTGTCGGTATTGACGGAGCTGGGCATCGGCGAAGGGCTGGTCGGGACGCTGCAGGAAAAGGGCACGCCGGAAATGGTCCAGCGGGTGCTGGTGGCGCCGCCGCAATCGCGGATCGGGCCGCTGAGCGAGACCGAACGCACGATGCTGATCGCCGGGTCGCCGTTCAAGGGACGTTATGACAAGCCGATCGATCGTGAATCGGCGTATGAAATCCTGATGGGCCGCAAGGATCTGGCGCCGGAGGCAGAAATGCCGACCGGTAAGGCCGCGCCTGAAGAACCGAGCCTGGCCGATCGTGCCGGGGAGTTTCTGGGGACGGCGGCGGGGCAGGCGCTGAAGTCAGCGATGCGCCAAGCGGCGAACAATCTCGGCAAACAACTGGTAAGAGGGCTGATGGGCTCGTTGCTCGGCGGCAGCAAACGCCGCTAAAAGGAAAGATCGCAGCCTTCGGCAGCTCCTGCAGGGGAACGCATTCTCAATGTTGGAGCTGCCGCAGGCTGCGATCTTTTGCTTTTGCTTCAGGTCTTGTCTTTGGCGTGCGCCGCCAGACGCTCAAGCGCTGCACGCAGGCCAGGATCGCTGATCCCGTCGGCCGTCGACTGAATGGTCTGCGCCGCATCTGTGGACAGATCCATTGAGTGTCCGCCTGGACGATGCTGGACCAGCGGCGGTTGCACGCGGAACAGGATGCGCGTCAGGTTGGCGAATTCTTCGAACAGCTGCAGTTGGCGTTGCAGGCGTTTTTGCTGGTAACGCAGGCGCGTCGCCCAGTGCCCGTCGGTCACCACCAGCGTCAATTGGCCTTCACGCCACTTGGCCACATGGCAATGCGTGCGGGCGGCCGGTTGCAGCTGGCTTTCAAGCAGGCGTTGCAGATGAGCGAGGCGTTGGGCATGGCCGAGAATGGCTTTGAGCGGCTTGGCTTCGCGTAGCAGAACGGCGGGCGCTCTGGCTGTGAGGGGGCGAAATGCCATGATCGAACACCTGAAGTAACAGACGCGCCATGGTAGCAGAAAGCGACGGAACCACTCGCCCATTGCTTTTGTCCCTGCTTTACCCATTAAATCAACAACTAACTTCTTGCCTTAATGGGTTGAAGTTGAGCAAAACGCCCTTATTTTAAGTGAGCCCCGTCAAAGCGCAGTGCCAGCATCGTGGAATATCGCCACTTTCCTCACCACCGTTTCCGGGTAGAATGCTCGTTCGCATGCGGCCATGAGGGCTGCACGGGCGACTCACGGGGCCGCCCTCCATCCCTTTAGTGTGGAAGATCCTGCCGATATGTTTGCGCCTTTGTTAAAGAAACTTTTTGGAAGCAAGAACGAGCGTGAAGTCAAACGCATGCTCAAGACGGTGCAGCTCGTCAATGCCTTCGAAGAGCAAATGGTGGCCCTTTCGGACGATCAATTGCGTGCCAAGACCAACGAGTTCAAGGCCCGTATCGCCAAAGGGGAATCCCTCGACAAGCTGTTGCCTGAAGCCTTCGCGGTCGCCCGTGAAGCCGGCAAGCGCGTCATGGGCATGCGCCACTTCGACGTCCAGTTGATCGGCGGCATGACCTTGCATGAAGGCATGATTGCCGAGATGCGTACCGGCGAGGGTAAAACCCTCGTGGCCACCCTGGGCGTTTACCTCAACGCGCTGTCCGGCAAGGGCGTGCACGTTGTGACCGTGAACGACTACCTGGCCCGCCGCGACGCCAACTGGATGCGTCCGCTGTATGAATTCCTCGGCCTGACCGTCGGCGTCGTGACGCCGTTCCAGCCGCCGGAAGAGAAGCGCGCCGCCTACGCTGCCGACATCACCTACGGCACCAACAACGAATTCGGTTTCGACTACCTGCGCGACAACATGGCGTTCAGCATGGAAGAGAAATTCCAGCGCGAACTCAATTTTGCCGTGATCGACGAAGTCGACTCCATCCTCATCGACGAAGCCCGTACCCCGCTGATCATTTCCGGTCAGGCCGAGGACAGTTCCAAGCTGTACATGGAGATCAACAAACTGATCCCGCAGCTGGAACTGCACGTCGAAGAAGTCGAAGGCCAGGTCACCAAGGCCGGCCATTACACGATCGACGAGAAGACCCGTCAGGTCGAACTCAACGAAGCCGGTCACCAGTACATTGAAGAAATGCTCACCGGCGTCGGCCTGCTGGCCGAAGGCGAGAGCCTGTACTCGGCGCATAACCTGGGCCTGCTGACCCACGTTTATTCGGGTCTGCGTGCGCACAAACTGTTCCACCGCAACGTCGAATACATTGTGCAGGACGGTCAGGTCGTACTGGTCGACGAACACACCGGTCGTACCATGCCGGGTCGTCGTCTGTCCGAAGGCCTGCACCAGGCCATCGAAGCCAAGGAAGGTCTGAACATCCAGGCCGAGAGCCAGACCCTGGCCTCGACCACGTTCCAGAACTACTTCCGTCTGTACACCAAGCTGTCCGGCATGACCGGTACCGCTGACACCGAAGCGTTCGAATTCCACCAGATCTACGGCCTGCAGGTCATGGTCATTCCGCCGAACAAGCCGTTGGCGCGTAAAGACTACAACGACCTGGTGTTCCTGACCGCCGAAGAGAAATACGCGGCGATCATCAACGACATCAAGGAAGGCATGGCCCAGGGCCGTCCGATCCTGGTGGGTACCGCGACCATCGAAACCTCCGAGCACGTGTCCAGCCTGCTCAACAAGGAAGGTATCGAACACAAGGTACTGAACGCCAAGTTCCACGAAAAAGAAGCCGAGATCATCGCACAAGCCGGTCGTCCGGGCGCCCTGACCATCGCCACCAACATGGCCGGTCGTGGTACCGACATCCTGCTGGGCGGCAACTGGGAAGTGGAAGTCGCGGCGCTGGAAAACCCGAGCCCCGAGCAGATCGCCCAGATCAAGGCCGACTGGCAGAAGCGTCACCAGCAAGTGCTGGAGTCCGGCGGTCTGCAGGTGATCGCCTCCGAGCGTCACGAATCCCGTCGTATCGACAACCAGCTGCGTGGCCGTGCCGGCCGTCAGGGCGATGCCGGTTCCAGCCGCTTCTACCTGTCGCTGGAAGACAGCCTGATGCGCATCTTCGCCTCTGACCGGGTGAAGAACTTCATGAAAGCCCTGGGCATGCAGCCGGGCGAAGCGATCGAACACCGCATGGTGACCAACGCGATCGAGAAGGCGCAGCGCAAGGTTGAAGGCCGCAACTTCGACATCCGCAAGCAACTGCTCGAGTTCGACGACGTCAACAACGAACAGCGTAAAGTGATCTATCACATGCGTAACACGTTGCTGGCCGCCGACAACATCGGTGAAACCATCGCCGATTTCCGTCAGGACGTGCTCAACGCCACCGTCAGCGCGCACATTCCGCCGCAATCGCTGCCAGAGCAGTGGGACGTGGCCGGTCTGGAAGCGTCGATTGCCAGCGACTTCGGGGTGAAATTGCCGATCCAGCAATGGCTCGACGAAGACGATCACCTGTACGAAGAGACCCTGCGCGAGAAGCTGATGGTCGAGCTGATGGCGGCGTACAACGAGAAAGAAGATCAGGCCGGTGCCGAAGCACTGCGCTCGTTCGAGAAACAAATCGTTCTGCGCGTGCTGGACGATCTGTGGAAAGACCACCTGTCGACCATGGATCACCTGCGTCACGGCATCCACCTGCGTGGCTACGCCCAGAAGAACCCGAAGCAGGAATACAAGCGCGAGTCGTTCACGCTGTTCTCCGAGCTGCTGGATTCGATCAAGCGCGACTCGATCCGTGTGCTGTCGCACGTTCAGGTGCGCCGCGAAGATCCGGAAGCCGAAGAGCAACGCCTGCGTGAGGAAGCCGAAGCACTGGCCGCGCGCATGCAGTTCGAACACGCCGAGGCCCCGGGTCTGGAGCAGCCGGAAGTGTTGGGTGAAGAGGTCGATGTAGCCCTTGCCACCGCGCCGGTGCGCAACGAGCAGAAGCTGGGCCGCAACGAACTGTGCTACTGCGGTTCGGGCAAGAAATTCAAGCATTGCCACGGGCAGATCCAGTAAACCCCGTTTCAATCGCTGAAATACCCGCGCCGCGACCGGCTCCTGCCGTCGCGGCGTTTTGCCATTTACACCACCGCCATCCCTGTGAGCGGTGCTGACATCATTGAGTAAGGAGCGCATTCATGGCTGTTGGTCTTGGTCCTTTGCCAACGTTGCACCCGGTTGCCGGTTTTGAACTCGGTATCGCCTCGGCCGGCATCAAGCGCCCCGGGCGCAAGGATGTGGTAGTGATGCGCTGTGCCGAAGGTTCGACCGTGGCCGGCGTGTTCACGTTGAATGCCTTTTGCGCCGCGCCGGTAATCCTGGCGAAAAAACGTGTGCAGAACGCCGTGCGTTACCTGCTGACCAACACCGGTAACGCCAACGCCGGTACCGGTGAGCCGGGTCTGGCGGCTGCCGAGCGCACCACCGCCAAACTGGCCGAGCTGACCGGTGTCGATGCCAGCCAGATCCTGCCGTATTCCACCGGTGTGATCGGTGAACCGCTGCCGGTCGAGAAGATCGAAGGCGCGCTGCAAGCGGCGCTGGATGATCTGTCGGAAAACAACTGGGAAGCGGCCGCCACCGGCATCATGACCACCGATACCCTGCCCAAGGGCGCCAGTCGCCAGTTCCAGCATGACGGCGTGACCATCACCGTTACCGGCATCAGCAAAGGCGCCGGCATGATTCGCCCGAACATGGCGACCATGCTCGGCTACATCGCCACCGACGCCAAAGTCTCCCGCGACGTGCTGCACAACCTGATGCTCGACGGTGCGAACAAGTCGTTCAACCGCATCACCATCGACGGCGACACCTCGACCAACGACTGCTGCATGCTGATTGCCACCGGCAAGGCTGCCCTGCCGGAAATCACCCGCGCCGAAGGCGAGCTGTTCGCCAAGCTGAAACAGGCGGTATTCGAAGTGTGCATGGACGTGGCCCAGGCCATCGTGCGTGACGGCGAAGGCGCGACCAAATTCGTCACCGTTGAAGTCAACGGTGGCGGCAATCATCAGGAATGCCTGGACGTCGGTTACACCGTGGCCCACTCGCCGCTGATCAAGACCGCGCTGTTCGCTTCCGACCCGAACTGGGGCCGTATTCTGGCCGCTGTCGGCCGTGCCGGCGTGCCGAACCTGGATGTGAGCAAGATCGACGTGTTCCTCGGCGACGTGTGCATCGCCAGCCGTGGCGCCCGTGCCGAGACCTACACTGAAGCACAGGGCTCGGCGGTGATGCAGCAGGAAGAGATCACCATCCGTATCGAACTGGGTCGCGGCGACTGCAGCGAAACCATCTGGACCACCGACCTGTCGCATGAGTACGTGAAGATCAACGCCGAATACCGCACCTGATCCAAAGGGTGAGGGTGGGCTGCCGGCCTCTTCGCGGGCAAGCCCGCTCCCACAGGGTTCTGTGGTGTACACGAGATTTGTGCACGACCGAAACTACTGTGGGAGCGGGCTTGCCCGCGAAAGCGTCGGTCCGTTCACCACAAGTCTTGAAGCTTTCCACTGACGAAAAGGCGCCACACCATGTCCCTGCACCTGATCATCGGCGACAAACTGCTTTCCTCCTGGTCTTTGCGTGCCGCCCTGGCGTTGGAACTGACCGGCGCCCCTTACAGCGAAGAACTGATCAAGCTCGGCAAGCCCGACACCCGCGAGCGGCTGCTCAAGCATTCGCCGACCGCCAAGGTGCCGTTGCTGCAAACCTCTCGCGGCACCATCGCCGACTCTCTGGCGATTGCCGAATACCTGGCCGAACAGTTCCCGGCCGAACAGCTCTGGCCGGGCGATGTTTACGCTCGCGCTCAGGCCCGTTCTGCGTGCGCGCAAATGCACAGTGGCTTCTTCGCCATGCGCAATCACATGCCGTTCAACCTGAGCCACGACGCTCCGCTCAACCCGGTACCGCCGGAGGTGAAGGTCGATATCGAACGCATGCTCGCGTTGTGGGCTGAATGCCGCGCCGCCGCCACGGAGCCCGGGCCGTATCTGTTTGGCCGAGTGAGCCTGGCTGACGCGTTCTTCGCGCCGATCGCCGTGCGTCTGCGAACTTACCAGGTGCCGTTACCGGCGGTTGATCAAGCCTATGTTGAAACCGTCTACCAATGGCCTGCCTTCAAGGCGTGGCAAAAGGCTGGACTGGAGGAGTTGAATCCGTGAAACGCGTACACGTCGCCGCTGCCGTCATTCGTGACGACAGTGGCAAAATCCTCATCGCCCGTCGTGCCGATACCCAGCATCAGGGAGGTCTGTGGGAGTTTCCCGGTGGCAAGGTCGAGGCTGATGAATCGGTCGAAAGTGCCCTGGCTCGCGAGCTTCAGGAAGAGCTGGGCATTGTTGTCGGCGCTGCTCGTCCGCTGATCAAGGTCCGCCATGATTACCCCGACAAGCAGGTGTTGCTGGATGTCTGGGAAGTGTCGCAGTTCAGCGGCGAACCGCACGGTGCCGAAGGTCAGCCACTGGCCTGGGTCAGCGCCAAGGATCTGCTGAACTACGAGTTCCCGGCCGCCAACCAGCCGATTGTCGCTGCTGCGCGTTTGCCCGGCGAATACTTGATCACCCCGGAAGATCTGGAAGCCCCGGCCTTGCTGCGCGGCATCCAGAAGGCAATTGCCGACGGGATCAAACTGATTCAACTGCGCGCACCGAACGGCTATGACCCCAAGTATCGAGACCTGGCGGTGGATGCGGTCGGCCTGTGTGCTGGCAAGGCGCAGTTGATGATCAAGGGGCCGTTCGAGTGGCTTGGCGATTTCCCGGCCGCCGGCTGGCACATCACCGCCGCGCAACTGCGCAAATACGCCGAAGCGGGGCGCCCGTTGCCGGCGGAGCGCTGGCTCGCGGCTTCGTGCCATAACGCTGAAGAGCTGGCGCTGGCCGAACAGATGGGCGTGGACTTCGTCACCCTGTCGCCGGTTCAGCCAACCTTGACCCATCCGGATGCGCAGCCGTTGGGCTGGGAGCAGGCGTCGACATTGATCGAGGGCTTCAGCAAGCCGGTGTTCTTGCTCGGCGGCGTTGGTCCGGCGGAGCGCGAGAAGGCTTGGGGTGTTGGCGCTCAGGGTGTAGCGGGGATTCGCGCATTCTGGCCGCAAGCTTGATTATGTGCTGAGGCCACTGGCCTCATCGCTGGCAAGCCAGCTCCCACAGGTATTGGGTGCACCGCAAATGCGGAGAACGACACAAAACCTTGTGGGAGCTGGCTTGCCAGCGATGGCGGCCGATCAAACACTACGTTCCTGAAGGTTTGGCCGCCGGCTGCCACAGAATCTCCGCAATCCCCTGCCGCCGCGCAATCAACCTTGCGGCGACGAACAACAGATCCGACAGCCGATTGATATACGCCAAACCAACCCCGGCCAACGGCTCGATCGCATTCAAATGCTGACAGCGCCGCTCGGCACTGCGCGCCAGGCTGCGGCATACATGAGCCTGGGCGATCAGCACTGAGCCACCGGGCAGAATGAAATTCTCCAGCGGCCCCAATTCTTCGTTCCATACATCAATCGCCGCTTCCAGGCGCTCGATTTCCGCCATGTTCAGCGCCTGATATTCCGGCATCGCCAGCTCACCGCCCAGATCGAACAAGCGATGCTGGCAAGGCGCGAGCACCTCGATCAATTCATTCAGATCGGGGAACGCCTCGCGCTCGGCGATCAGCCCGGCCAGCAGCACACCGACCTGACTGTTCAGTGTGTCGACTTCGCCAATGGCTTCGATGCGCGGGTGATCCTTGGGCACGCGGCGGCCATCGCCCAGGCCGGTTTCGCCTTTGTCGCCGGTACGGGTGTAGATCTTCGACAAGCGAAAGCCCATGAGTTACCTCGTTGATTGATTGGTTTCGGCGGCGATGGCTGCCGGTTGGGTCAGCGGCAGGCGCAGGGTGAAACAGGTGCCCTGGCCGGGCGCCGATTGCACTTCCATCTGGCCTTTATGGTTGTTGGTAATGATGAAGTACGACACCGACAGCCCCAGTCCCGTGCCCTGGCCGATTTCCTTGGTGGTGAAAAAGGGCTCGAAGGTGCGTTTGCGCACGCTCTCGCTCATGCCAATGCCGTTGTCCTCGACCTGAATCTCGGCCCATGGCGGATTGAGTCGGGTACGCAGAATGATCCGCCCCGGCTCGCTGTCGTCTTCGCGCTGATGAATGGCTTGCGCAGCGTTTTTCAGCAGGTTGAGCAGCACTTGCTCCAGTTCGTTGGCGGTGCCCGGCACCGGGCCGAGCGCCGGGTCGAACTGGCGGATGATCGCCTGTCCCTTGAAGTCGAAACCGATCGCCAGATCGAAGTCGTTGCCGGCAATTTCTACCGCTTGATCGATCAACGCGGGCAGATCGCACGGGGCCATTTGCCGGGTGCTGCGCCGGCTGAAACTGAGCATGTGGGTGACGATTTTTGCTGCGCGGGCGCCGGCCTGCTGGATGCCGTCGAGCAGCTTCGGCACTTCACGGCTTTGCAGGTAGCGGTTGACCGTGTCCAGCTCGATGCCGAGTTGTTCAGCGGTTTCCAGGTTCTTCGGCAGATCTGCCGACAGCCGCCGGCGAATGTTCTGCACGTTGTGCAAAATCGCACCCAGCGGGTTGTTGATCTCGTGGGCCATGCCGGCGGCGAGGCCACCGACCGAGAGCATCTTTTCCGATTGCACCATCATTTCTTCCAGCGACAGGCGCTGGGTGATGTCGTCGATGCGGATCACCACACCTCGCCCGGCACCGCCCATCAGCGGGTAGAAGGTCAGGGCGTAATGCTTGGGCTCGTCATCCTTGAACCAAGTCACCCGCTCGATCTTTGCCACCGTGTGTTCTTCCACGGTCTGCTTGAGTTGCGGCAGAAACGGCTTGAGCGGTTCGAAGGCGAGGAAGATCGGCTGGTTCAACGCTTCATCCAGGCGCGTGCCGGAGAGGGCGCTGGCCTCCTGGTTCCACTGGGTCACGTAGAGCTGCTCGTCGAGGGCGATCAGTGCCGAGGGCATGGAGTCGATGATGCTGTTGAGGTAGTTCTGGAAACCGGTGAGCTTCTTTTCGATCTTGCTGCGAACCTGGACTTCCAGTTCCAGCTTGCGGTTGGTGTGGCGGGTTTCTTCGGCCAGGCCCTGAGCCTGATCGTAGGCGGCCTGCGAGTCATCGCGGGCGCGCTTGAGTTGCTGCTCGCGGGCTTCGATGCGCGAGAGCATGGTATTGAACGCTTCGGCGAGGCTGCCGATTTCGTCATGATTACCGCGCGAGGCGCGCAGGGCGTAGTTCTCTTCACGGGTGACCTGACGCGACAGCTCTTCAAGTTCATGGATCGGGCGGGTGATCAGGCGTTTGATCTGCCGCGCAATCACCAACCACAGCAGCACACTGAAAATCAGGATGCCGAGGCTGGCCGTCAAGGTGCCGGTGTAAAACGCCATCGGCAGTTCACTGCTGGCCACCAGCAGCAGATGACCCGGTGCAGTGCCCGGGCGAGGCAGGGTGATCAACTGGTTGCTGCGAAACTCGGTGAGTTGCCAGGCTTCGATGTGCCGATAGCGTTCCGGCAGATTGAGTTTGTCGCCACGCTGCACCTGGGCGAGTCGGTCACCCTTGCCGTCGTACAACGCCGCCGCACGCAGCGGCGAATAGCTGTCGAGTTCCTTGAGCAGGCGTTCGGCGCTTTGTGGCGACTCGAGGGCTTGTGCGACCAGGCTCGGGTTGGAGATCAGCCGGCCAATGGTCTGCAGGGCCTGCGGCGCCATGCTTTCCTGGGAGATGTAATAGGCGGCGCTGATAAAGGTCAGGTTGGCGACCAGCAGAACGGTGGTCAACAACACCAGCAGGGCGGCCAGCAGTTTCTGGCCGACCGGCAGGTTTTCGAGGCGCTGGCGCAATGGCATCAGGTTTATCGCAGCAAAGGAACAAGTGGCCAGCGTAGCCGCTGCTCAGTCGCTGGGCAATCCAAGGCTGCGCAGATGCTCGACCAGACGCTGCTGCAATTGCTTGAGGTGCGGCAGGTTCAGTTGATGACGGATGGCGACTTTGCAGGCGTGGCCCAGCAGGTAGCTGATTTCGGTGCGGCGCCGGTTCGCCACGTCCTGATACATCGACGAGTAGTTGGCCGCTGTGGCATGGATCACCCGCTCGACTTCCTGCTGCAGATCGAGCGCGGCTGCCGGTTGACCGCAACGCTCCAGCAACTCGGCCAGTTCCGCGCACAGCGTGGCGACTTCGCATTGATGCTGCTCCAGTCCGCCGTTACGGCAATCGTGAAGCACGGTCAGTGGATTGATCGCGCAATTGAGCGCCAGTTTGCGCCACAGCCGGGTGAGGATGTCGGTGCTCCATTCATGGGGGATGTTCGCCGCTTGCAGGTCGTCCAGCCAGATCGGCGCCACCGGATGACCGGCATCGCCCAGCCAGGTGAAACCGTGGCCGGCAAACACCACGCGCCATTCGCCGTCGCGGAACGCGCCTTCGGTGCTGGAGGCGCTGATGCAGCGTGCCTGCGGAACCACCGCTGCGACCGCGTCCTGACTGCCGAGGCCGTTCTGCAGCAGGATCAGCTCGGCATCTGCGCTCAGGCGCGGGGCGAGGCGGGCGACCGCGCTTTCGGCGTCATAGGCTTTGCAGGCGACCAGCAGGCGACGGATCCGCTCCGGGTCAGCTGCCGTTTGCGCGGGGACGGCATAGGTGGTGGCTGCGCCGTGCTCGACCAGGGTCAGCCCGCCGGCCGCCTGATAGCTGCGCAAACGCTCGGCATCACGCAGGATCAGCCGCACCGGCAGACCCGCGCGGGCCAGACGTGTGGCCCAGAGGGTGCCGAGGCTGCCGGCGCCGAGAACGTGCCAAGGGGTGGACATCAGTTTTTCACTCGGTAAGGTACTGGCATGCAAGGCTCGCCGTGTCGGTGGGAAAAGACCCGTTATAATGAGCCGGATTTTAACCGCAAGCCAAGCGCGCTCCCTCCTGATCGAGCGCGCCTTTTTATTGGAGAGACTACATGCCGTCGTTCGACGTGGTATCCGAACTGGACAAACACGAGCTGACCAACGCGGTCGAGAACGCCGTGAAGGAACTCGATCGTCGCTATGACCTGAAAGGCAAAGGCAGCTTCGAGTTCAAGGAAAAGGACCTGACCGTCAACCTCACCGCTGAAGCCGGGTTCCAGCTGGAAGCGATGATCGAGATCCTGAAGCTGGCCCTGACCAAGCGCAAGATTGATGTGCAGTGCCTTGAAGTCAAAGACGCTTACGCCTCGGGCAAGCTGATGAAGCAGGACGCGATCCTCAAGGAAGGCATCGACAAGGAGCTGGCGAAGAAAATCGTCGCGCACATCAAGGATGCCAAGCTCAAGGTGCAGGCCGCCATTCAGGGCGAACAGGTGCGTGTGACCGGCAAGAAACGCGATGACCTGCAGGAAGCCATCGCGGCCCTGCGCGCCAAGGAATTCGGCATGCCACTGCAGTTCAACAACTTCCGCGACTAAGCTCGGTCAGAAGAACTGTGGGAGCGAGCCTGCTCGCGAAGGCGGCGTGTCAGTCAACCTCATTGCTGAATGACGCACCGCCTTCGCGAGCAAGCTCGCTCCCACATTGTTTGTGTACACCCGGCGGGTTTCTGCCGCTTGTTTTTTGCGTGCCGAATGGCCGGACATCAGGAGATGGAAGATGGATTTGAATGCTGAGGTAGATAACCTGGTCAAGGCGTCCCAGGCGTGGATTCCGATGATCATGGAATACGGCAGCCGTGTGTTGCTGGCGGTGATTACCCTGGCCATTGGCTGGTGGCTGATCAACAAGGTCACGCAAAAGCTCGGCGGTCTGTTGGCCCTGCGCAATGCCGATCTGGCGCTGCAAGGCTTTATCAGCAGTCTGGCGAATATCATTCTCAAGGTGCTGCTGATCGTCAGCGTGGCCTCGATGATCGGTGTGGAAACCACCTCGTTCGTGGCTGCGATCGGTGCAGCGGGCCTAGCCATCGGTCTGGCGTTGCAGGGCAGCCTGGCGAACTTTGCTGGCGGCGTGCTGATTCTGCTGTTCCGTCCGTTCCGCATCGGCGACTGGATCGAAGCGCAGGGCGTGGCGGGGACTGTCGACAGCATCCAGATTTTCCACACCGTGCTGCGTACCGGTGACAACAAGACGATCATCGTCCCGAACGGCAATCTGTCGAACGGCATCATCACCAACACCAACCGTCAGCCAACCCGCAAAGTAGTGTTCGACGTGGGTGTGGATTACGAAGCGGATCTGCAGAAGGCCCGTCAGGTGCTGCTGGATCTGGCCAAAGATGAGCGCGTGTTGCAGGACCCAGCGCCACAAGCGGTCATTTCGACGTTGGGTGACAGCTCGATCACTGTTTCCCTGCGCGTATGGGTCAAAACTGCAGACTACTGGGACGTGATGTTCATGTTTAACGAACAGTCGCGTGATCGTTTGAAGGCGGCGGGGATTGATATTCCGTTTCCACAGCGGGTGATTCGCGTAGTTCAGGAAACAGCCACGCAGTAACAGCATTGATACTTGGCTTCGCAGTCAGTTAATTAATGGCAAAACCCAAGAGCTGTTCGCACTCTTGGGTTTTTTTATGTTCGGGGTGAATGTTCGCTGGCTAATAAGTAGCAAGCTATTATTGGTTTTGCGTACCGAAACAAACTTGCGGCATAAAAAAACCGCCCACCTGAATCAGGTGGGCGGTTCTTGTTAGAGCAGGGCTCTACAGTACTTCAGCTGCCTATCCCGATTAGAGGATGTTCAGTGGGTACTCAACGATCAGACGGGTGTCGTTGTTGTCAGACGAGTAGCCGCTGTACGCGCCGTTCGAACGGTACATGGCGTAACGCAGACGGAACGACAGATCCTTGGCCGGACCTTCCTGGATCACGTACTTGGACTCGGCGTTCCACTCGTTTTCCTTACCTTCGCCCAGACCGTTGGTGGTGATGTTGTCACCCTTCACGTAACGGGTCATGAAGCTCAGGCCAGGTACGCCGTAGGTCTTCATGTTCAGGTCGTAGCGAGCTTGCCAGGAGCGCTCGTCGCGGCCCACGAAGTCGGAGATCTGGATGGAGTTGGCAACGAAGATGGTGCTGTTGCCGTCAACGCCATAGTAGTAAGCGTTGTCGCCGCTGGAGCGCTGGTGAGCGATGGTGAATTTGTGAGCACCGATGCTGTACGCAGCAGCCAGGGACCACAGTTTGTTGTCAACGCCGGTGGTGCCGTCGCCGATTGCGTCAACCAGGTCACCGCGCTTCTCGCCTTCGGTTTTATAACCGTTGAAGTCGAAGTTCAGCGACTGGTCTTCGTTGATTGGCAGGGTGTAGTTGAGGTTGATGTACTGCTTCTTGAAGTAGTCATCAGCATCAGACGCGGCGATGGCGGCGGTGAAGTTGTCGGTGAACGCGTAGCTGGCACCGAAGATGTTGATGTTGGTCAGGCCTTTGCCGCCGAAACCGTTTTCATCAGGCAGGCCGCCGATGCTGTCGCGGCCCATGCCGGTTTGCTTGCTCAGGGAAGTGAAGCGACCAGCGCTCAGTTCCAGGCCCTTGATCTCTTTGGAAGTGATCAGGGTACCGGTAGCGACTTCTGGCAGCAGACGGCTGTCGTCAGTGGCGAAGACCGGGCTGGCAACGAATTGCTGACCGTATTTCAGGACGGTGTCGGATACGCGGAATTTGACTGCGCCGCCGATCTTGCCCTGGGATTTTTCCGGGTTGCCGTCGCTGTCGACTGCAAACAGGCCGTTGCCGCGGCGACCCGAGCCACCGTCCAGCTTGACCGAACCCATGGCCATGGCGTCGAGACCGAAGCCTACGGTGCCTTGAGTGAAGCCCGACTCGTAGGTCAGCAGTTGGCTGACACCGGTGTCCTGGCGATAGCCGCTTTCAAAACCCGGGGTGCCGTCTTTCTTTGCAACGTTACCGGCACCATTCTTGTAATCGCGGTTCATGTATTCCATACGAGTCTTCAGTTTCAGACTCTGGTCTTCCAGGAAACCCTTGGCTTCATCCTGAGAAGACGCCATTGCGAACTGCGAGGTGCCTGCTGCAACAGCCAGGGCGATCATGCTCCACTTCATCACGCGCATCGTGATTTGCTCCTTTGGTTTTTAGAAGAGTACTGCCGTCCCACCTGTTTTATTATCTGGGCGGCTCTTTCTTTTTGTGTCGGCGCAAACTTATATCACGCCGACAATGTTGGCGATACTTGCGAATCCAACCTTTCACCTTCTTTACGACGCTGTCGCAGATGGCTTTGCAGATGTCGCAAAATCACAGTACCGATGCAATCGGACCGACAACTTTCTCGCTGTTTTTCTAGCCGTTTGCATCGCTAAAAAAGAGTCCCTGGCAAAACACTTGAATCTCCATCGGGCAACCCTGCCACTGTTTTTGTCGGGCTTAAGGCTCCCACTTCCCGTGGTGCGCTTATAGTCCATATGAGTACGAATGCAACAAGCGTGCACAAACCGCTTTCTCTATGCGGTTATTTTTCTGAGCAGTCGCTGGTCGCTGTAAAAACCGCATAAATACTGGGCCTCAAGCCCTCCTTTATCAGGGCTTGACGCCATCCTTTGCTTGGTGTTGTCGAGCTGGTTTCTGTGCGCGACAACGAAAAACGTTACCGGTTCACCCCGTCTGTGAGTATTCCGCGGATGCCTGACGCACTGAGCGTAGACGCACTGTGCGGTTTTGGTGCAAAAATTTTTACAGTTGTTCCGGATTCATACAGTTTGAGCGGGTGCAGGGGGCGAACGCTTCGGGCTTTTCTGGTCATTTCATTGTGTTGGATCGCGCAGTCGGTTCCGTCATGGTGCGTGCTGCCCAAAAATGTCGCATGCAGGAACATTGAGCAACGTCTGCCCGGGCGCGCTTATCGTGAAGCCCGGCGCATTCGCAGGTATGCTGCCTGCCTGTCGCTTGGTCTCATGCCTGTCTGGGTAGCCGCTAAGCTGAATTGTGTAGATAAGCCGGGAGTGCACGCAGTGTTTGCTTTAGATTCACGACTTCAACAGGACACCCTGACCATCGGCGACTTCCCGCTCTGCCGGCTGCTGCTGTCCAATGATGCCAATTACCCGTGGTTCATCCTGGTGCCTCGTCGCGACGATATCAGCGAGTTGTTTCAGTTGGATGTCGCCGACCAGCAGCAGCTGTGGCAGGAAACCACGGCGCTGGCCGAGTTGCTCAAGGACTTGTTCGATGCTGACAAGCTGAACGTCGCGACGCTGGGTAACGTTGTCAGCCAGTTGCACATGCATGTGATCGTGCGCAAGCGTGATGACGCGGCATGGCCGGCGCCGGTCTGGGGCAAACACCCGGCCAAACCCTACAGCGCCGAGCAGGTCGCGAGCATTCGTGAGCGGCTGCGTCTGGTGCTGAGCGAACACTTCACGTTTCTGGAGGGTTGAACCATGAACCTTGAAGAACGCGTCACCGATCTGGAAAGCCGCCTGGCGTTTCAGGATGACACCATTCAGGCGTTGAACGACGAACTGGTTGCGCAGCAGCGAGTAATCGAACGCCTGCAACTGCAGATGGCGGCGCTGCTCAAGCGTCAGGAGGAAATGGTCGGGCAGTTCGATTCTTTCGAGGAAGAAGCGCCGCCGCCCCATTACTGAGCTCGGCACGTTTGTGCGCGCATAAAAAAACCGCGAGCAGCCTGGCTGCTCGCGGTTTTTTTATGCCTCGAATCAGCGACGCGGCAGGGCGGCAATCACGTCCTCGGCTTGCAGGCCTTTGTCCCGGTTCATCACCGAGAACTCCACGCGTTGGCCTTCGACCAGTACGCGGTGGCCTTCGCCACGGATTGCACGAAAGTGCACGAAAATATCATCACCGGAATCCCGGGAGATGAATCCGAAGCCTTTGGAGGTGTTGAACCACTTGACGGTACCGGTATCGCGGTTGCTCATGTCATAGCTGACAGGCGCGGCAGCCGGTGAAGACTTGTAGAAGCTCACAGCCAGATGCACAACCACGGCAACCAGGGCGATTACCAGACTGAACAACACGGCCGGTTGACCGGCGATGACAGGCATTGGTGCGATCAGGGTCAGGGTTTGCAGGACGACAGTCAGTACGAGAAGAGCGCTGACCAGATTTTGCAGATGCTGGCGCGGGCCTTTGTTCCAGTAAGGAATCACAGGAGCGATGACCAGGTTCAGCAGGCCGAAAAAGGCCAGGTAAAGTGCATCGGGTTGTTGCAGGTAAGGAACGGCTTCGGCTTTCAGGCTGGGTATGAACGACAGCAGCAAGGCCGCTGCGCCCATTAGCAGGTGGACGATTTTCAACATTTTGATTGGCTCACGTTATGACGGCTCACAAGGAAGAGCTGAAGGCGCACGGTTCGCTTCGGAAACAATAAAGAGGCGTTGGACACGTGCCCGGCATCAGCCTATGCGCGAGGCCCCGAAAAATGGGGCATGGCGACACACTGCCTATTTAACAGCAAAGCCTGCAGCGACTCAAATCACCCCGGCCAGCGGCACCTGCCCGGTCGATTTGTCGCACGGCAAGCGAAAATTGCCGGCTGCGAGGTCGCGGCTGCCTTGCTAGAGTGGGTCTGCACCTGTTGGATGAATTCAATCGCCTTAGGGGGTAAACATGGCAATCGATATCGGTATCAGTGAGGAAGACCGCAAGTCCATCGTCGAGGGGCTGTCGCCGTTGTTGTCGGACACCTATGTGCTGTATCTGAAAACCCATAACTTCCACTGGAACGTTACAGGTCCGATGTTCAGGACCCTGCATCTGATGTTCGAAGAGCAATACAACGAGCTGGCGCTGGCGGTGGATCTGATCGCCGAGCGTATCCGCGCTTTGGGTTTTCCGGCGCCGGGTGCCTACGCGACTTACGCGCGACTCTCCTCCATTAAAGAGGAAGTCGGCGTGCCAAGCGCCGAGGACATGATCAAGCAGTTGGTCGAGGGCCAAGAGGCCGTGACTCGCACCGCTCGCGGGATCTTCCCGCTGCTGGACAAGGTCAGTGACGAGCCGACAGCCGACTTGCTGACCCAGCGCATGCAGGTGCATGAGAAGACCGCATGGATGCTGCGCGCGTTGCTTGAGACCTGACAAGCCTTTGCGCGGATGTCCGGGGGGATGTCCGCGTGCTGTTTCAAATCTTACTGAACATGTCGGCTTATCCTACGTTGCTGGGCAACTAGTCATCTGGCGCTGACTTTGCGTCTGCGTTTTTATGAAGGCACAGGATGTTGTCTTTATTACAAGCAGCGATGGCAAAGGAGTGTCAGCGATATGGTAGGTGGAGACAGGCGATGCGAGCATGTCGGTTCGCAACGGGAAATGAAGGTCGATCCGTTTGTCGGCGATTTTGATTTTGAGTTGATCCGGCCGCTGGCAAGGTCAGTGCGTTTGAACGGGTTTGCCACTTGCTTGAGGCTCGAGCAGGTTTACTGGAACATTCTTGGTGACATGGCCGGGCACAACGGCTGTTCGGTCAGCACGCTGCTGTCACATGTGGACCGTGAAGTGCACCTGCGCCACGGCGGGGTCAAAAACTTCAGCGGTCTGGTGCGGGTGGTGTGTGTGATGAATGGTCTGCGGGATACCCCGGCGGCCGTCATGCCCGGAACGACCAATACTTGAAATGACGTGGCGGGCTGTGCAGTCTTACGGCTGCACAGCCCGCATTTAATGGATATAATCCCGCTCTTTCGCCGCAAAGCCCTGCGCGCGGTGGCAATCTGATCGCCGAGACACCCCCATGCCGATGTACGATTACCAATGTGCTTCCTGTGGTCATCAGTTGGAAGCCATTCAAAAGATCAGCGAGGCACCGCTGGTCGACTGCCCTGCCTGTCAGGCGCCAGAGCTCAAAAAACAGCTGTCCATGCCGGGTTTCCGCCTCAGCGGCAGCGGTTGGTACGAGACCGATTTCAAGACCGGAGCCAAGAAGAATCTGGCCGGTGGCGACAAATCTGACTAGGGTTCAGGCCCAGGTCGAACGACACGCGTGAGATTCCGCAGTGCTTGAGTGCGACGGGATCTCCACCGAATTTCGAATTACGAGAAGCGAAACCACTACCATGATGCGCAGCCATTATTGCGGCCAACTGAACGAAAGCCTGGAAGGCCAGGAAATTACCCTTTGCGGATGGGTTCACCGTCGTCGCGACCACGGCGGGGTGATTTTCCTCGATATCCGTGATCGTGATGGTCTGGCGCAGGTGGTGTTCGATCCGGATCGCGCCGAAAGCTTCGCCGCCGCCGATCGCGTGCGCAGCGAGTACGTGGTGAAGATCACCGGCAAGGTGCGTCTGCGTCCGGCCGGGGCAACCAACGCCAACATGGCGTCGGGCATGATCGAAGTGCTGGGCTACGAGCTGGAAGTGCTGAACGAAGCGGAAACCCCGCCGTTCCCGCTCAACGAATACTCCGACGTCGGCGAAGAAACCCGTCTGCGCTACCGCTTCCTCGATCTGCGTCGTCCGGAAATGGCCGAGAAGCTGCGTCTGCGTTCGCGCATGACCACCAGCATCCGTCGCTACCTCGACGAGAACGGCTTCCTCGATGTGGAGACGCCGATCCTGACCCGCGCGACCCCGGAAGGTGCTCGCGACTACCTGGTGCCGAGCCGTACTCACGCCGGTTCCTTCTTTGCCCTGCCGCAATCGCCTCAGTTGTTCAAGCAACTGCTGATGGTTGCCGGTTTCGACCGCTACTACCAGATCGCCAAGTGCTTCCGTGACGAAGACCTGCGTGCCGACCGTCAGCCTGAGTTCACTCAGATCGACATCGAAACCAGCTTCCTCGACGAAAAAGACATCATGGGCCTGACCGAAGGCATGATCCGCAACCTGTTCAAGGAAGTGCTGGATCTGGAATTCGGCGAATTCCCGCACATGACCTTCGAAGAAGCCATGCGTCGTTACGGTTCCGACAAGCCGGACCTGCGTAACCCGCTGGAGCTGGTCGACGTTGCCGATCAGCTCAAGGAAGTCGAATTCAAGGTCTTCAGCGGCCCGGCCAACGATCCGAAATGCCGTATCGCTGCACTGCGTGTTCCAGGCGGGGCGAGCATGCCGCGCAAGCAGATCGACGACTACACCAAGTTCGTCGGCATCTACGGTGCCAAGGGCCTGGCGTACATCAAGGTCAACGAGCGCGCTGCCGGTGTTGACGGTCTGCAATCGCCGATCGTGAAAAACATCCCTGAAGCCAACCTGAACGTGATCCTTGATCGCGTTGGTGCAGTTGACGGCGACATCGTGTTCTTCGGCGCCGACAAGGCCAAGATCGTCAGTGAAGCCCTGGGCGCGCTGCGTATCAAGCTGGGCCACGACCTCGACCTGTTGACCTGCAAGTGGGCGCCAATGTGGGTTGTCGACTTCCCGATGTTCGAAGAAAACGACGACGGCAGCTTCTCGGCGCTGCACCACCCGTTCACTGCGCCGAAGTGCTCGCCTGAAGAGCTGGAAGCCAATCCGGCTGGCGCTCTGTCCCGTGCCTACGACATGGTACTGAACGGCACCGAGCTGGGTGGCGGTTCGATCCGTATCCACCGCAAGGAAATGCAGCAAGCGGTGTTCCGCCTGCTGGGCATCAACGAAGCGGAACAGGAAGAGAAGTTCGGCTTCCTGCTCGACGCGCTGAAGTACGGTGCGCCGCCGCACGGTGGTCTGGCCTTCGGTCTGGACCGTCTGGTAATGCTGATGACCGGCGCCCAGTCGATCCGTGAAGTGATCGCCTTCCCGAAAACCCAGAGTGCTGCGGACGTCATGACGCAAGCGCCGGGTGTGGTGGATGCCAAGGCACTGCGCGAGCTGCACATTCGTTTGCGCGAAACGCCAAAGGCTGAGTAAGACGGGCCTGAAGGCGCATCTTCGGATGCGCCTTTTTTCTTTGCATAGAGAGCAGGTCGAGATTTTTTGTTGGCTGGCCGCTGCGTGAGCAGGGCGGGCAACGTTTCAAGAGAATTCGGAGCGAGTTATGGCAGGTCATTCCAAGTGGGCGAACATCAAGCACCGCAAAGAACGTCAGGATGCCAAGAGAGGCAAGATCTTCACCAAGTGGATCCGTGAACTGACCGTTGCGGCCCGTCAGGGCGGCGGCGATCCGGGATCTAACCCGCGTCTGCGTCTGGCTCTGGACAAGGCCCTCGGCGCGAACATGAGCCGCGACATCATCGACCGCGCCGTGGCGCGTGGCGCCGGTGCGACCGAAGCGGACAACGTTGAAGAGCTGACCTATGAAGGTTACGGCCCGGGTGGCGTGGCGGTGATGGTCGAATGCATGACCGACAACCGCAACCGCACCGCTGCAGCCGTTCGCCATGCATTCAGCAAATGCGGCGGCAACCTCGGCACCGACGGGTCGGTCGCGTACCTGTTCGAGCGCAAGGGTCAGATCAGCTTCGCCCCGGGCGTCGATGAAGACGTCCTGACCGAAGCGGCGCTGGAAGCCGATGCCGACGACGTGGTCAGTCATGAAGACGGCTCGATCGACGTGTTCACCTCGTTCACCAGCTTCTATGCCGTGCGTAACGCGCTGGAAGCGGCGGGGTTCAAGGGCGACGACGCGGAAATCGTCATGCAGCCGACCACCAGCGCCGAACTGGATCTGGAAGGCGCGGAGAAGGTGCTCAAGCTGATCGACATGCTTGAGGATCTGGATGACGTGCAGAACGTCTATTCCAACGCGGACATTCCGGAAGACGTGGCGGCTCAGCTCGGTTAACGCAAAATAGAAAGGTCGCAGTTTTTGATGGCTCTACAATTCACCTGTAGGAGCTGCCGAAGGCTGCGATCTTTCTGCTTTTAAAAGATCAAAAGATCGCAGCCTTCGGCAGCTCCTGGATGTACCCTCAGCTTTCGCATCAATTTCTGCAGGCGTTATGACATTAATTCTGGGTATCGACCCCGGCTCGCGCATCACCGGTTACGGGATTGTTCGCGATACCGGACGTGGCGGCTGCATCTATGTGGCCTCGGGCTGCATCCGTACCGGCGCCGGCGAGCTGCATGAGCGGCTGCAGATCGTTTATCGCGGCGTGCGTGAAATCATTCAGACCTATGGCCCGGTGACCATGGGCATCGAAAAAGTGTTCATGGCGAAAAACGCCGATTCCGCCCTCAAACTCGGGCAGGCTCGCGGCGCCGCCATTGTGGCCGGCGCCGAGGAGAGCCTGGAGATTGCCGAGTACACCGCTACCCAGGTCAAGCAAGCCGTGGTCGGCACCGGCGCCGCCAATAAAGACCAGGTGCAGATGATGGTCATGCACATGCTCAAGCTGACCAGCAAACCGCAGATCGATGCCTCGGATGCCTTGGCCATTGCGATTTGTCACGCGCATACCCGTTCCAGCCTGCTGCCGCATGGTTTGGGAACCGCACGCAGTCGTGGCGGGCGCCTGCGTCTCTGATAGCATCAGCAATCATTTTTGCGGAATGCGGATTTCGCGCCTGGGTCGTCGGCCCGATTCCCGCCTTCCATCTGTCGCCAGCCCACGGCTGGCCAACGCTCAAGGATCTGAAACGTGATTGGACGCTTGCGCGGCACCCTGGCTGAGAAACAGCCGCCGCACCTGATTCTGGATGTAAACGGCCTCGGGTATGAGCTGGAAGTGCCCATGACCACCCTTTATCGTCTGCCGTCGGTCGGTGAACCGCTGACGCTGCACACCCATTTGGTCGTACGCGAAGACGCGCAGTTACTCTATGGTTTTGCCGGCAAGCGTGAGCGAGACTTTTTTCGTGAGTTGATCCGTCTCAATGGTGTCGGGCCGAAACTGGCCCTGGCCCTGATGTCGAGTCTGGAAGTCGATGAGCTGATCCGCTGCGTGCAATCGCAGGATACCTCGGCGTTGACCAAGGTGCCCGGTGTTGGCAAGAAAACCGCTGAGCGCCTGCTCGTCGAACTCAAGGATCGCTTCAAGGCCTGGGAAACCTCGCCGGTCATGTTCGCTCTGGTGCCGAACCAGCCGGACGGCCCGGCGCCGGTCAACACTGCCGAGAACGATGCCGTCAGTGCGCTGATTTCCCTGGGCTACAAGCCGCAGGAAGCGAGCAAGGCGATTACCGCCATCAAGGACAAGAATTTGAGCAGTGAAGACCTGATCCGCCGCGCCCTGAAGGGAATGATTTAAGTGATTGAAGCTGATCGTCTGATCGCCGCCGCGCACAGTCCGCGCGAGCGCGAAGAAGTCCAGGATCGGGCCATCCGCCCGGTCAGTCTGGCCGACTATATTGGCCAGCCGACCGTGCGCGAGCAGATGGAACTGTTCATCCAGGCGGCGCGTGGCCGTAGTGAATCCCTCGACCACACGCTGATTTTCGGCCCGCCGGGGCTGGGCAAAACCACGCTGGCCAACATCATCGCCGAGGAAATGGGCGTGTCGATCAAGAGCACGTCCGGCCCGGTACTTGAACGTCCGGGCGATCTGGCGGCTCTGCTGACCAATCTTGAACCACACGACGTGTTGTTCATCGATGAAATCCATCGTCTGTCGCCCATCGTTGAAGAAGTGCTGTACCCGGCGATGGAAGACTTCCAGCTCGACATCATGATCGGCGAAGGGCCGGCGGCACGCTCGATCAAGCTTGATCTGCCACCGTTCACTCTCGTGGGCGCCACAACCCGTGCCGGCATGCTGACCAATCCGTTGCGTGACCGCTTCGGTATCGTCCAGCGTCTTGAGTTCTACAGCACGGCGGATCTGGCGACGATTGTCAGTCGTTCGGCGTCTATTCTCGGACTGCCGCTGGATCCGGAAGGCTCTTTTGAAATTGCTCGTCGTGCCCGCGGTACGCCGCGGATCGCCAACCGTCTGCTGCGGCGGGTACGCGATTTTGCCGAAGTGCGGGCCAAGGGCCACATCACCAAGTCGGTGGCCGATCTGGCGTTGAACCTGCTGGACGTCGACGAACACGGTTTCGATCACCAGGACCGGCGCTTGCTGCTGACCATGATCGAGAAGTTCGATGGCGGTCCGGTGGGCATCGACAGTCTGGCGGCGGCGATCAGTGAAGAGCGCCACACCATCGAGGACGTGCTGGAGCCGTACCTGATTCAACAGGGCTACATCATGCGTACGCCACGGGGCAGGGTGGTGACACGGCATGCGTACCTGCATTTCGGTTTAAACATTCCGTCACGAATGGGCGAGATGCCCGTGGCAGACGAGTTTCTCGATGCCGTGGACGATTGATACACATTTTTTGGCGATTTATTCAGCGTTTGTACTGTCACAGGACGGTACTTTTGCGGTAAAGCCTTAAACACTGAAAAAACAGTTGCCTGGCCGGATTGGCAACCCGAGGAGTAAGCACTAGAGTATGCGCGCGCAAAACGGGCTTGAGCCGTTCGCACATCGTTGTCGCGTTTATTACGAGGACACCGATGCGGGCGGCATCGTGTATTACGTTAATTACCTCAAGTTTATGGAACGGGCTCGAACCGAGCGGCTCCGGACGCTGGGCTTTGCCCAGTCGGAACTGGCCGGAGAGGACCTGTTGTTTGTCGTGCATTCCAGCGAAGCGCGCTACCACGCGCCGGCGCGACTGGACGACGAACTGCTGGTAAGCGCTGATGTAATCGAATTGAACCGTGCCAGCCTGCGCTTCAAACAGCAGGTCAGGCGGGCCACGGATAATGTGCTGCTCTGTGAAGGGCAGTTTCTGGTGGCCTGCGTGCGCACCGACAGTTTGAAACCCCGGGCCATGCCCGAATCCTTGCGTACGGCCTTTGCCGACGCGGGCGGCACGGGTACACACTCAAAGCAGGAGATAAAGCGTGGAAGCTAACGTCGTCGACCATTCCTCCATGTGGAGCCTGGTCAGCAATGCCAGCATCGTGGTGCAGTTGGTAATGTTGACCCTGGTGGCCGCATCGGTGACCTCATGGATCATGATCTTTCAGCGCAGCAATCTGCTGCGCGCCGGTCGACGCGCCCTGGAGAGCTTTGAAGAGCGCTTCTGGTCGGGTATCGACCTGTCCAAGCTGTACCGTCAGGCCGGCAGCAACCCGGATCCGGATTCGGGTGTGGAGCAGATCTTCCGTGCCGGTTTCAAGGAGTTCTCCCGTCTGCGTCAGCAGCCAGGCGTCGATCCGGAAGCGGTGATGGAAGGTGTGGCCCGTGCCATGCGCGTTGCCATCTCCCGCGAGGAAGAGAAGCTGGAGCAGAGCCTGCCGTTTCTCGCCACCGTGGGTTCGGTCAGCCCGTACATCGGTCTGTTCGGTACCGTGTGGGGCATCATGAACTCCTTCCGTGGTCTGGCCAGTGCTCAGCAGGCGACCCTGGCCACCGTGGCCCCGGGTATTGCCGAAGCCCTGATCGCCACCGCGATCGGCCTGTTCGCCGCGATCCCGGCCGTTATCGCTTACAACCGTTTCTCTGCCCGCAGCGAAACCTTGCTGAGCCGCTACTACACCTTCGCCGATGAATTCCAGGCGATCCTGCACCGCAAAGTGCACACCAGCGAAGAATAAGCAGGTATTTCCCGATGGCTTTAATCGCTCGAGCCCGAAACAAGCGCAAGCCGGTCGCCGAGATGAACGTGGTGCCATACATCGACGTGATGCTGGTGCTGCTGGTTATCTTCATGGTGACCGCGCCGATGCTCAATCAGGGCGTGAAAGTGGATCTGCCCAAGGTTTCCAGCGAAGCCTTGCCGCAGGACAACAACACTCAGGTGCTGACCATTTCGATCAAGGCTGACAAGACCTACTACTGGAACCTTGGCAGCGAAGTCGATACTGAAAAGCAGCAGGACAGGGCAATGACGTTGCCACAGATGACTGACGCAGTGACCAAGATCATCCGCGCCGGCACCGAAGGCGGCAAGCGTACCCAGGTCTTTATCCGTGGCGACAAGTCGGTCGACTACGGTGCCGTCATGGGTGCCATGGGCGGGTTGCAGAAAGCCGGGGTCGGTAATGTTGGTTTGATTACCGAGGCCCCCTGATGCAGCAACAGCGAGAGCCGTCCGCCTCGGAAAGCTACTTCTGGCCCAGTGTTCTGGCGATTGTCCTGCACGTGCTGGTGTTCGGCATGCTGTTCGTCAGTTTCGCCTTCACACCCGAGTTGCCGCCGGCCAAGCCGATTGTCCAGGCGACCCTGTACCAGCTGAAATCGAAAAGTCAGGCAACCACCCAGACCAATCAGAAGATTGCGGGTGAGGCGAAGAAATCCGCCGCGCGCCAGACCGAAGTCGAGCAGATGGAGCAGAAAAAGGTCGAGCAGGAAGCGGTGAAGGCTGCGGAACAAAAGAAAGAAGAAGCGGCTCAAAAGGCCGAGGAAGCCAAGAAGGCCGACGAGGCGAAGAAAGCGGATGAGGCGAAAAAGGCTGATGAAGCCAAGAAAGCCGACGATGCGAAAAAAGCCGAGGCCAAGAAGGCAGAAGAGAAACAATTGGCTGATATAGCCAAGAAGAAAGCCGAAGAAGAAGCCAAGAAGGCGGCTGAAGAAGAGGCCAAGAAAGCGGCCGCTGAAGAAGCCAAGAAGAAGATCGTCGAAGACGCGAAGAAGAAAGCCGCCGAAGACGCCAAGAAAAAAGCTGAAGCTGAAGAGGCGAAGAAGAAAGTCGCCGACGAAGCGAAGAAGAAAGCTGCTGCCGATGCTGCGAAGAAAAAATCGCAGGAAGCGGCACGTAAATCCGCCGAAGAGAAAAAGGCTCAGGCCTTGGCAGATTTGCTTTCCGATACGCCACAGCGTCAGCAGGCATTGGCCGATGAGCAGGGTGACGAAGTCGCGGGCAGTTTCGATGACCTGATTCGTGCACGGGCAGCGGAAGGCTGGGCGCGTCCTCCTTCGGCACGCAAAGGCATGACGGTCGTGCTGCAAATCGGCATGTTGCCGGACGGTACGGTGACTTCGGTCAGCGTGGCCAAATCCAGTGGCGACGGTCCGTTCGATGCTTCGGCGGTCGCGGCGGTCAAAAATATTGGACGTTTGACGGAAATGCAGGGAATGAAGCCGAGCGATTTCGCTCCGTATCGTTCATTCAAGATGACATTCACACCTGAGGATCTAGCCTTGTGAGAAACCTTCTTCGAGGAATGCTGGTCGTGATCTGCTGCATGGCAGGGATCGCGATGGCTGATGAAAAGAACATTCTGGTCACCAGCGGCAGCGATCGGGCCACCCCGATTGCCGTCGTACCGTTCGGCATGCAGGGCGGTGCCGTGTTGCCGGACGACATGGCTGAAATCATTGGTAACGATTTGCGGAACTCGGGCTACTACTCGCCGATTCCAAAGCAAAACATGATCAGCCAGCCAAGCCAGCCGAGCGAAATCATCTTCCGTGACTGGAAGGCGGTGGGCGCTCAATACATGATGGTCGGCAGCATTGCGCCAGCGGGCGGTCGTCTGCAGGTGCAGTGGGCACTGTTCAACGTGGCCACCGAGCAGAAAGTGGCTGACGGCAGTGTTTCCGGTACCACCGAGCAACTGCGTGACATGGCGCACTTCATCTCGGACCAGTCGTTCGAAAAACTCACCGGTATCAAAGGTGCGTTTTCGACCCGTCTGCTGTACGTGACAGCCGAGCGTTTCTCCGAGAAGAACACTCGCTACACCCTGCAGCGTTCGGACTACGACGGTGCCCGTGCCGTGACTCTGCTGCAATCGCGCGAGCCGATCCTGTCGCCGCGTTTCGCACCGGATGGCAAGCGCATCGCCTACGTGTCGTTCGAGCAGAAGCGTCCGCGGATCTTCATGCAGAACATCGACACCGGTCGCCGTGAGCAGATCACCAATTTCGAAGGCCTGAACGGCGCGCCAGCCTGGTCGCCGGATGGCAATCGCCTGGCGTTCGTACTGTCGAAAGATGGCAACCCGGACATCTATGTGATGAACCTGGGTTCGCGTCAGATCACTCGTGTGACGGCAGGCCCTGGCATCAACACCGAACCGTACTGGGGCAAGGATGGTTCGACCATCTACTTCACCTCGGACCGTGGCGGCAAGCCGCAGATCTACAAAACCAGCGCCAGCGGCGGTGGTGCCGAGCGTGTAACCTTCATTGGCAACTACAACGCCAACCCGAAGCTTTCTGCTGATGAAAAGACGCTGGTGATGATCCATCGCCAGGACGGTTTCACCAATTTCAAGGTGGCGGCCCAGGATTTGCAGCGAGGCAGTGTAAAGATCCTCACTGATAGCACTCTGGACGAGTCACCCACTGTTGCGCCCAACGGCACCATGGTAATCTACGCCACCCGCCAGCAGGGCCGGGGAGTCTTGATGCTCGTGTCCATTAATGGACGCGTGAGGCTCCCGCTTCCTACCGCACAAGGCGAAGTCAGAGAACCGTCCTGGTCCCCTTACCTGAACTGACGCGGCGCTTTACGTTTTACTTAACACACTGGGGTTCATTAGGAGTTTCACGATGGAAATGCTGAAGTTTGGTAAATTTGCTGCGCTGGCTCTGGCCATGGCTGTAGCTGTAGGTTGCTCGTCCAAAGGCGGCGACAACGCCGGTGAAGGCGCTGTTGATCCAAACGCTGGTTACGGCGCAAACACTGGTGCCGTTGACGGTTCCCTGAGCGAAGAAGCTGCTCTGCGCGCAATCACCACCTTCTACTTCGAATACGACAGCTCGGACCTGAAGCCAGAAGCCATGCGCGCTCTGGACGTTCACGCCAAAGACCTGAAAGCAAACGGCGCTCGCGTTGTTCTGGAAGGCAACACCGACGAACGTGGTACTCGTGAGTACAACATGGCACTGGGCGAGCGTCGTGCGAAAGCCGTTCAGCGCTACCTGGTACTGCAAGGTGTTTCCCCAGCTCAGCTGGAACTGGTTTCCTACGGCGAAGAGCGTCCAGTTGCTACCGGCAACGACGAGCAGTCCTGGGCTCAAAACCGTCGCGTCGAACTGCGTAAGTAATTCGATATGCGAACGTGCCGTCGTGCTGTAACTGTTCTGGCTCTCAGCCTCGCGCCGCTTGCGGCGTGGGCTGCGGTTCCTGTGGTCGATGACAACTCCGGTTATAACAATAGCGGGAGCAGTTATCCGCCTGCGGGTTACGGTACGAACGGCGCCTATGCCGGGGGAGCGGCTTCGGCCCCTGCCTCGGCACAGGGCATGCTGTTCAACCAACTGCAACAGATGCAGGATCAGATATCGCGCCAGCAAGGTGTGATCGAAGAACTGCAGAATCAGGTTGCGCGCATGAAACAGGAATCCCTGGAGCGATACCAGGATCTTGATCGGCGCATAGGATCCGGTGTTGCACCTGCCGCGACTCCTGAGAATTCTTCTGCCGGTGGCGATGCAAGTGCTGCTGCCGGTGCTGCCGCTGGCGCCGGGGCTGCTGCCGCCCAGGCACCTGCTGCCAGTAGCGAACCGGGTGATCCGGCCAAGGAAAAGCTGTATTACGATGCGGCTTTCGACCTGATCAAAGCCAAGGATTTCGACAAGGCCAGCCAGGCTTTCTCGGCATTCCTGCGCAAATACCCGAACAGTCAATATGCGGGCAATGCCCAGTACTGGTTGGGCGAAGTGAACCTGGCCAAGGGCGATCTGCAAGGTGCAGGTCAGGCTTTTGCCAAGGTGTCACAGCTCTATCCCAAGCACGCCAAAGTGCCGGATTCGCTGTACAAGCTGGCTGATGTAGAGCGCCGCCTCGGTCACACCGACAAGGTCAAAGGCATTCTGCAACAGGTGGTTTCCCAATACCCGGGGACCTCCGCTGCTCAGTTGGCCCAACGCGATCTGCAACGTATGTAAGTGTGTTTGACCCGTTTGGAAGAAACCCGCGCTTGTCGCGGGTTTTTTCGTTAGAATTCACGCCCTTTTTCTGAAACACGCTTCTGGTGATCTACGCGTTGGCGGGGTTGTCTGAAGTGCCTGACGGAGGCGGACAGCCTGTTTAGCTGTTACGCCCGTGGCGACTATGCAAGACACATTGAGAATTACCGAAGTTTTCTACTCGTTGCAGGGGGAAACGCGGACTGCCGGGCTGCCCACGGTTTTTGTGCGCCTGACCGGTTGCCCATTGCGTTGCCAATACTGCGACAGCGCCTATGCATTCAGCGGCGGCACGATCCGCACCCTCGACGATATCCTTGAACAAGTGGCCGGGTTTCGCCCGCGCTACGTTTGCGTGACCGGCGGTGAGCCGCTGGCGCAGCCCAATGCCATCCCTTTGCTCAAGCAGTTGTGCGATGCCGGTTACGAAGTATCACTGGAAACCAGTGGTGCGCTCGATATCTCGGCGGTGGATTCGCGCGTCAGTCGCGTGGTCGACCTGAAGACGCCGGACTCCAAAGAGGCGCACCGCAACCGCTACGAAAACATCGAACTGTTGACGCCCAACGATCAGGTGAAGTTTGTAATCTGTTCGCGGGACGACTATGACTGGGCGGTCTCGAAGCTGATCCAGTACGGTCTTGATCGACGTGCGGGTGAAGTGCTGTTTTCCCCAAGTCATCATGACCTCAATGCCAGGGATCTGGCGGACTGGGTGGTGGCAGACAACCTGCCGGTGCGGTTGCAATTGCAGTTGCATAAATATCTATGGAATGACGAGCCGGGGCGCTGATATGACTGAACAACTGAACACTCACGAAAAACGTGCGGTCATCCTGCTGTCGGGTGGCCTCGATTCGGCCACTGTGGTCGCGATGGCCCGGGCTGAAGGTTACGCCTGCTACACCATGAGTTTCGATTACGGCCAGCGCTCTCATGCGGAACTGCATGCTGCCGCGCGCGTCGCTCGCGATCTGGGTGTGGTCGAGCACAAAGTGATCGGCCTGAACCTCAACGGCATGGGCGGCTCGGCGCTGACCGACACCAGCATCGACATCCCGGAAGAACTGGGCGAGGGCATCCCGGTGACTTACGTGCCGGCGCGCAATACCGTGTTCCTGTCACTGGCACTGGGTTGGGCCGAAGTACTCGGCGCGCGTGACATCTTTATCGGTGTCAACGCGGTGGACTATTCCGGTTACCCGGATTGCCGTCCCGAGTTCATTGAATCGTTCGAGCGCATGGCCAACCTCGCGACCAAGGCGGGCGTGGAAGGCAATGGTTTCCGTATCCAGGCGCCGCTGCAGAACCTGAGCAAGGCGCAGATCGTCCAGGCGGGCGTGAAGCTGGGCGTCGATTATGGCCTGACCGTTTCCTGCTATCAGGCGGACGATGACGGCCGTGCGTGCGGCAAATGCGACAGCTGCCGCCTGCGTGCAGAAGGCTTCGCAGCGGCCGGTGTAAGCGATCCAACACCTTATTTTTGATTTTTTTCAAAAAGGTGTTGAATAGTCCTTAAAAATCAGTATTATACGCGCCACCACACAGCGGGTCGTTAGCTCAGTTGGTAGAGCAGTTGGCTTTTAACCAATTGGTCGTAGGTTCGAATCCCACACGACCCACCATATTTGGCGGTTTAGAAAATCCGGAAGGCCCACGAAAGTGAGGATTTCCGGGTTTTTTTTTGCCTGCGAATCAGGCACCGCTCCTTTCATCATTGCCTGCGCTGACACAGGTCAGAATCATCTTTTGTATCAACGGGATATTCTGTAGCCTTGCGCAGCTTCAATGCTGTCCGTGCCTGATAATACTCACTCTCCCGGCGGTACCCTCAAGTGGTCCGGAGCCGGGTGTATACTCGACTTTCGCGCGAATGCGCCTGCAGGTCTTGCGAACATGACGCAGATTTCCGAACGCCTTCTGGTTCAAGCCCACCTCGATGCCAAGCAGCCCAAACCGCTGACTGCCGAGGAAGAGGCCTACTACCGTTCTGCCATCGCCGCCGAGCTCAAGGCTCAGGACGCGGTGCTGGTGGCCCACTTCTATTGCGATCCGGTGATTCAGGCCCTGGCCGAAGAAACCGGCGGCTGTGTGTCCGACTCCCTCGAAATGGCGCGCTTCGGCAACGCTCACCCGGCCAAGACCGTGGTGGTCGCCGGTGTGAAGTTCATGGGCGAGACCGCGAAGATCCTCAACCCGGAAAAACGTGTGCTGATGCCGACCCTGGACGCGACCTGCTCGCTGGACCTGGGTTGCCCGGTGGACGAGTTCTCGGCGTTCTGCGATCAGCACCCGGAGCGCACGGTGGTGGTGTACGCCAACACTTCGGCCGCAGTCAAAGCCCGTGCTGACTGGGTGGTGACGTCGAGCTGTGCGCTGGAGATCGTCGAAAGCCTGATGGACAACGGTGAGACCATTATCTGGGGCCCGGACAAGCACCTGGGCACTTATATTCAGCGCAAGACCGGCGCCGACATGCTGCTGTGGGACGGTGCGTGCATCGTCCACGAAGAGTTCAAGTCCAAGCAGCTGGAAGACATGAAGGCGTTGTACCCGGACGCTGCGATTCTGGTGCACCCGGAGTCGCCGACCTCGGTGATCGAGCTGGCCGACGCCGTCGGTTCCACCAGTCAGTTGATCGCTGCAGCGCAAAGCCTGCCGAACAAGACCCTGATCGTCGCCACCGACCGCGGCATTTTCTACAAGATGCAGCAGTTGTGCCCGGACAAGGTCTTCATCGAGGCGCCAACCGCCGGTAACGGCGCCGCGTGCCGCAGTTGCGCACATTGCCCGTGGATGGCCATGAACACCCTTGAGCGCACGCTCAAGAGCCTGAAGGAAGGGACGAACGAGATCTTTGTTGATCCGGCGCTGATTCCGCAGGCGATACGTCCATTGAAACGCATGCTGGATTTCACCCAGGCGGCGCGGATGAAGCTGGCGGGTAACGCCTGAGGTCCTTAACAAACACCCCAAGACCTGTGGGAGCGAGCCTGCTCGCGAAGGCGGTGAATCAGCAAACATAAATGTCGGCTGATGCTACGCTTTCGCGAGCAGGCTCGCTCCCACAGTGGTATTCGGTGTCAGGAAATTATTTGGTCTTCTTCGGAATCCGCACCACACGGGTATCGGAATAGATGTCGTGCCAGGTGCGCTTCTGCTTGTCATACAGTGACCAGAAGAATCCAAGCCCTGCGCACAGCCACGACGCGATCGACACCATGAAGCGCAGCAGGGCCTGCCACAGGCTGATCGCGCTGCCATCGGCGTTCTGCACTCGAATCCCCCACACCTGCATGCCCAGTGTCTGCCCGCCGTGCGTCCAGAACTTGGCGAAGAACGCAAACAGCACCAGCAACAGCACCGTGGAATACAGCGGATCGCCATCCATCTTGCCGGCATCGGTCAGTGCACGCAGGCGTTCTTCACCGATGATCGCTGCCTGGATCAACTTGTAGACGAAGCCGGTGACGATCAGCAGGGCGGTGCACAGCAGGAAGTCATAGAACATTGCTGCCAGGCGCCGGCCAAGGCCAACAGCAGGAAAGTCGCCCTGGGGAGTGAGCAGGTTTTTCGACATGGCAGCCTCTGGACGCAAAATGAAGCGCCATTTTACGGATTCGCACGCACAAAAAAGCCCCTGATATCAATATCAGGGGCTTTTTTGTGACAGAAAATCAGGCTTCGGCGATGACTTCGTCAGCCTGCATGCCTTTCTGACCTTGCACAGCAACGAAGGTCACTTTCTGGCCTTCTTTCAGGCTCTTGAAGCCGTTGCCCTGAATGGCGCGGAAATGCACGAACAGATCCGGACCGCTTTCTGGAGTGATAAAACCAAAACCTTTCTCGTCGTTAAACCACTTGACGGTACCGCTCTGACGTGTCGACATTTCTTATTTCCTTTGACGCATAAATTGATGACAGTCTCTTTCTCATGAAAGAGTACTGGGGCTGGTTGCAGGAGAGTAAGAAGACGTCGAGCGGGATGTAGCTAACTTTGTAGGCTACTGCCCAGGTCACGATTCCAAGCTGACCCATGCAAACACAGTGGACAAACTCTACGCCAACTACGGGAGAAAAAACAAGCCCCGCGAAGGCCCGGTTTTCCTGCGCTTACTGGCAGTTAGTCAATTCACTAGTGTTGGCTTAGACGATCACCGGGTTCAATTGTTTTCGATCGTTATAAGCAAAGTTCATATTCGAATCAGATGTTAGAAAATGCACTTTTTTGTGGCGATTGCGTTACACATTAGTGCACGCATAACGCAATCGCGTTACTTATGGAAACAGCCAATCAACCACGATAGTAGCGTTGTGGAACAAATGGCATTTTGCTTACAAGCATTTGCACCTTTTTCCCACGAACGATGGCCCAGACTGGCGTGTCCAGTGCGACATAAGCGCTGTCGAGATAACCCATCGCCAACGGCCCGCCCAGGGTCGGACCAAAGCCACCGCTGCATACGCTGCCGATGATTTCGCCGGCTTCGTTGACGATTTCCGCACCTTCACGCACTGGCGTACGTTCTTGCGGCAGCAAGCCGACACGTTTGCGTGCCACGCCGTTGTGCTGCTGAGCAAATACTTGCTCTGCACCCGGGAAACCGCCGGCCCGCGCGCCGTCCGCGCGGCGTGGCCTGGAGATCGCCCACAACAGGCTGGCTTCGATGGGGGTGGTGTCGGTGTTCATGTCGTGCCCGTACAGGCACAGGCCGGCTTCCAGGCGCAGCGAGTCGCGGGCGCCGAGGCCAATGGCCTGGACTTCCGGTTCGGCCAGCAAGGTACGGGCGAGTTTTTCTGCATCGGCTGCCGGTACGGAAATCTCAAAACCGTCTTCACCGGTATAACCCGAACGGCTGACGAAGCAATCGATGCCCAGCAGCTGCACGCGGTTGAACTGCATGAACGTCATCTTCGCCACCTCTGGTGCAAGACGCGCCAGGACGGTGACTGCAGCCGGACCTTGCAACGCCAGCAACGCGCGCGCTTCGAACAGCTCCGTAATGGTGCACTGATCACCGATGTGCTTTTGCAGATGCGCCAGGTCCTGATCCTTGCACGCGGCGTTGACCACCAGGAACAGCTCGTCGTTACCGAGGTTGGCGACCATCAGGTCGTCGAGGATGCCGCCGTTGTCGTTGGTGAACATCGCGTAGCGCTGCATGCCCACCGGCAGGTCGATGATGTCCACCGGCACCAGGGTTTCCAGGGCCTTGGCGGCATTGGCGCCGGTCAGGCGAATCTGGCCCATGTGCGAGACATCGAACAGCCCGGCCTGTTCACGGGTGTGTTGGTGCTCCTTCATCACGCCGAGCGGGTATTGCACCGGCATGTCGTAGCCGGCGAACGGCACCATGCGGGCGCCGAGTTCGAGGTGCAGAGCGTGCAGCGGGGTTTTCGACAGTTGTTCGGTGGACATGCGTGACTCCTTGATTCATGCCAGCTCTCTCCCGGAGGAAGAGGGGACTAATTAGCATTCGATAATGTTGACTGCCAGACCGCCACGGGCGGTCTCCTTGTATTTGCTTTTCATGTCGGCGCCGGTCTGGCGCATGGTGCGGATGACCTTGTCGAGCGAGACGAAGTGTTGCCCGTCGCCGCGCATGGCCATGCGCACTGCGTTGATCGCTTTCACCGAGCCCATGGCATTGCGCTCGATGCACGGCACCTGCACCAGCCCGCCAATCGGGTCGCAGGTCAGGCCGAGGTTGTGTTCCATGCCGATTTCCGCGGCGTTCTCTACTTGCTGCACGCTGCCGCCGAGCACTTCGCACAACGCGCCGGCGGCCATTGAACAGGCCACGCCGACTTCGCCCTGACAGCCGACTTCGGCGCCGGAGATCGAGGCGTTTTCCTTGTACAGAATGCCGATCGCGGCGGCGGTCAGCAGAAAACGCACCACGCCGTCATCGTTCGCACCCGGGATAAACCGCATGTAGTAATGCAGCACCGCCGGAATAATCCCGGCCGCACCGTTGGTCGGCGCGGTAACCACGCGCCCGCCGTTGGCGTTTTCTTCGTTGACGGCGAGGGCGTAGAGGTTGACCCAGTCGAGCACCGACAGCGGATCGCGCAGCGACGATTCCGGGTTCTTGCACAGCTGTCGATGCAGTGCCGCCGCCCGGCGTTTGACCTTCAGCCCGCCCGGCAGAATGCCTTCGTTACGACAGCCCGCGGCGACGCAGTCCTGCATCACTTGCCAGATTTTCAGCAGACCGGCGCGGGTCTCGGCCTCCGGGCGCCAGGCGCTTTCGTTGGTCAGCATCACCTGGCTGATCGACAGACCGTAGGTGGCGCAATGGCCGAGCAAGTCCTTGGCGCTTTTGAACGGGAAGGTCAGCGGTGTGGCGTCTTCAACGATGCGGTCAGCGCCGGCGGCATCTTCATCGACGACGAAACCACCGCCGACCGAGTAGTACTCGCGGCTGCGGATCTGAATACCGGCTGCATCGAATGCGCGAAAGATCATGCCGTTGGGGTGATAGGCCAACGGTTTGCGGATCATCGCCAAGTGTTCTTTCTCATTGAAGGCAATGCTGTGTTCGCCGAGCAGATTCAGCCGGCCATTGCCGCGAATGTCCTGCAGGCGCGCGGCGACGGTTTCGGTGTCGACGGTGTCCGGGTGTTCACCCTCAAGGCCGAGCAGCACGGCTTTGTCGCTGCCGTGACCCTTGCCGGTGGCACCGAGCGAGCCGTACAGCTCGACTTTGACGGTGCTGGTGGCCGACAGCAGGTCATCGCGGCGCAGGCCTTCGGCGAAACGCGCAGCGGCACGCATCGGGCCGACGGTGTGGGAGCTGGAAGGGCCGATGCCAATCTTGAACAGGTCGAACACGCTTAACGACATGAGTGGTTCTCCGGTTTCTTGTTATAGGAATTGGCGGAATATCAGGCTGAGTACATCCCCTGTAGGAGCTGCCGAAGGCTGCGATCTTTTGATCCTGGTTTTTTAGAAACAAGAGCAAGATCAAGATCAAAAGATCGCAGCCTTCGGCAGCTCCTACAGATAAAGCGATAAAGCGATAAAGCGATAAAGCGATAAAGCGATAAAGCGATAAAGCGATAAAGCGGTGGGGCGGACGAACCGCCCCCGTTCTTTTTAAGCGTAGCTTTCGATCGACGGGCAGGCGCAGACCAGGTTGCGGTCGCCGAACACGTTGTCGACGCGACCGACCGGTGGCCAGTATTTGCCTTCGATCAACGACGCCACTGGATATACCGCTTGCTCGCGGCTGTACGGGTGCGTCCACTCGCCGACCAGCTCCGCCGCCGTGTGCGGGGCGTTCTTCAGCGGGTTGTCGTCCTTGTCCAGGGTGCCGTTTTCCACTGCGCGGATTTCTTCGCGGATGCGGATCATGGCGTCGCAGAAGCGGTCCAGTTCTTCCTTGGATTCGCTTTCGGTCGGCTCGATCATCAGCGTGCCGGCCACCGGGAACGACATGGTCGGGGCGTGGAAGCCGAAGTCGATCAGGCGCTTGGCGACGTCATCGACGCTGATGCCGCTGCTGTCTTTCAGCGGGCGCAGGTCGAGGATGCATTCGTGCGCCACCAGACCGTTGCTGCCGGTGTACAGCACTGGATAGTGCTCTTCGAGGCGACGGGAAATGTAGTTGGCGTTGAGGATCGCCAGTTGCGAAGCCCGCTTCAGACCGGCGCCGCCCATCATGCGAATGTACATCCAGGTGATCGGCAGAATGCTTGCGCTGCCGAACGGCGCTGCGCAGACCGCGCCTTCCTTGCGTTGCATCTGACCGTGACCCGGCAGGAACGGGGTCAGGTGCGACTTGACGCCGATCGGGCCGACGCCCGGGCCGCCACCGCCGTGCGGAATGCAGAAGGTCTTGTGCAGGTTCAGGTGCGAGACATCGCCGCCGAACTTGCCCGGTGCGCAGAGGCCGACCATCGCGTTCATGTTGGCGCCGTCGATGTACACCTGGCCGCCGTTGTCGTGAATGATCCCGCAGATTTCGCGGATGCCTTCTTCGAACACGCCGTGGGTCGACGGGTAGGTGATCATCAGCGCTGCGAGGTGTTCGCGGTGCTCGATGGCTTTGGCGCGCAGGTCTTCGATGTCGACGTTGCCACGGGCATCGCACGCGGTCACGACCACGCGCATGCCGGCCATATTGGCGGTGGCCGGGTTGGTGCCGTGGGCGGACGACGGGATCAGGCAGATGTCGCGGCGCTCATCGCCACGGCTCTGGTGGTAAGCGCGAATCGCCAAGAGACCCGCATATTCACCCTGCGAACCGGCGTTCGGTTGCAGCGAGATCGCGTCGTAACCGGTGGCGGCGCAGAGCATCGCTTCCAGTTCATCGGTCAGTTGCTGGTAGCCGGCGCTTTGCTCGGCAGGAGCGAACGGGTGCAGGGCGCCGAACTCGGCCCAGGTCACCGGGATCATTTCGCTGGCGGCGTTGAGTTTCATGGTGCACGAGCCCAGCGGGATCATGGTGCGATCCAGTGCCAGATCCTTGTCCGCCAGTTTGCGCAGGTAGCGCATCAGCTCGGTTTCCGAGTGATAACGGTTGAACACCGGGTGGCTGAGGATCGGCGACTGACGTACCAGCGCCGCCGGGATGGTGCTGTGCACCGAAGCGGCCAATGCAGCGAAGTCCGGCAGGGTCTTGCCGTCGGCGAACAGGCCCCACAGGGTTTCGATGTCAGCCTGGGTGGTGGTTTCGTCCACCGACAGGCCCAGACGCTCGGCGTCGATCACCCGCAGGTTGATCTGCTGTGCGTGCGCCTTGTCGTGCAGCGCGGCAGTGTGCGCGCCGGTGGCGAGGGTCAGGGTGTCGAAGAAGCTTGCCTGTTCGACGGTCTGGCCCAGTGCGCTCAGGCCCTTGGCGAGAATCGCGGTCAGGTGATACACGCGGTTGGCGATCTGGGTCAGGCCTTTCGGGCCGTGGTAGACCGCGTACATGCTGGCGATGTTGGCCAGCAGCACTTGCGCGGTGCAGATGTTCGAGGTGGCCTTCTCACGGCGGATGTGTTGCTCGCGAGTCTGCATCGCCAGGCGCAGGGCCGGCTTGCCGAAGCGGTCAACCGAAACACCGACCAGACGGCCCGGCATGTCTCGCTTGAATGCATCTTTGGTGGAAAAGTAGGCGGCGTGCGGGCCACCGAAGCCCAGCGGTACACCGAAGCGTTGCGCCGAACCGATGGCGACGTCCGCGCCGAACTCGCCTGGAGCGGTCAGCAACGTCAGGGCCAGCAGATCGGCAGCCACGGCCACCAGCGCGTTGGCGGCGTGGAAGCGCTCGGTCAGTTCGCGGTAGTCGAACAGGTCACCGTTGCTCGCCGGGTATTGCAGCAGCGCGCCGAAGAACGGCGTGACGTCGGTCAGTTCACGTTCATCGCCAACCACCACTTCGATGCCCAGCGGCTCGGCACGGGTGCGCAGCACGTCGAGGGTTTGCGGGTGGCTGTGGATCGAGGCGAAGAATTGGTGGCTGCCCTTGTTCTTGCTCAGGCGTTTGCAGAAGGTCATGGCTTCGGCAGCGGCGGTGGCTTCGTCGAGCAACGAAGCGTTGGCGATCGGCAGGCCGGTGAGGTCGCTGATCAGGGTCTGGAAGTTCAACAGCGCTTCGAGACGGCCCTGGGAAATTTCCGGCTGGTACGGGGTGTAAGCGGTGTACCAGGCCGGGTTTTCCAGCAGGTTGCGCAGGATTGGCGACGGCGTGTGGCAGTTGTAGTAGCCCTGGCCGATGTAGGTCTTGAACAGCTGGTTCTTGCCGGCGATGGATTTGATCATCGCCAAGGCGTCGGCTTCGCTCAGGCCGTCGTCCAGGCCGAGCACGCTGGTGCCCTTGATGCTTTCCGGAATGACGCTGGCGCTCAGCGCTTCGAGCGAGTCGAAACCGAGGCTGTTGAGCATGGCTTGCTCGTCACCGGCGCGCGGGCCGATGTGACGGGCGATGAATTCGTTGGCAGTGCCGAGGTTTACTTGGGTCATGTCGCTACTCCTCAGGCTTCGGCTTGGGCTTTGATCAAACGGTCGTAGGCGTCCTGATCCAGCAGCTTGGCGACGGCGGATGCGTCGGCTGGCTTGAAGCGGAAGAACCAGCCTTCGCCCAACGGATCTTCGTTGACCAGTTCCGGAGCATCTTCCAGCGCCGGGTTAACTTCCAGGACGTCGCCGTCGAGGGGCATGTACACACCACTGGCGGCTTTCACCGATTCCACGGTGGCGGCTTCGGCGCCTTTTTCGTAAGCCTGCAGCTCAGGCAGTTGCACGAACACCACGTCGCCCAAGGCGTTCTGCGCGAAAGCGGTGATGCCGACAGTAACGCTGCCGTCAGCTTCGGCGCGCAGCCATTCGTGATCTTCAGTAAAACGCAACTCGCTCATGGAAACTCCTAAGGGGCCAGACTCGTCTGGTGGACGCGGTGGAAGGCTTGGGCATAAAAGCCCTGATTTTATGAGCGGTGACTTAGCAAGAACGCGGCCATCTTGGATTTATCTATATAAATCAAATAGTTATGCTTTTCTGGTTGTGATGGGGATAAGGCTTCTGTAGCGAAAACGCTACAGCTTGGGGCGGGGAAAAAAGCTGAAGCGGATCAAAGCCTTGCACAGCGCTCGCTGGCGAAGGGTGTAGCGATATCGTTCCGCTGTAGCGCTTTCAGTACAGATGGAGGTCGTTTTCAAGTAGAAAAATACAAATTTTGAACTGGAAACCCGGACTGTAGGAGCTGCCGAAGGCTGCGATCTTTTGATTTTGTTTTTTAAGATCAAGATCAAAAGATCGCAGCCTTCGGCAGCTCCAACAGGGGGTTAGGGTGAATTTAAGACTTGCCCGGAATGCCGTACTTGCGCAGGCGATGGGCGATTGCCGTGTGCGAAGTCTGCAGGCGGCTGGCCAGTTGGCGGGTCGAGGGGTAGCTGGCGTAGAGTTTTTCCAGCAGCGATTTTTCGAAGGACTCGACGGCTTGTTCAAGGCTCTCGACATCGCTGTCGGTCTGCCGCGCCACCGAAGTGCCGGCAATGTCGAGGTCACCGATGTCCACCAGACTGCTTTCGCAGATCGCCGCCGCGCGGAAGATCACGTTCTGCAATTGCCGCACGTTGCCCGGCCAGCGGTTGCCGAGCAGTGCCGGATAGGTACCGGGCGCGAGGCGGCAGACCGGCCGCTGAATCTGTGCACAGGCCTGCTGCATGAAGTAGCGCGCCAGCAACAGGATGTCCTGACCGCGTTCGCGCAGCGGCGGCACTTCGACGTTGAGCACGTTGAGGCGATAGAACAGGTCTTCGCGGAACAGACCTTCGCTGACCATTTTTTCCAGATCACGGTGGGTCGCGCTGAGGATCCGCACGTTGACCTTCACCTCGCGGTCGCCACCCACGCGGCGGAAGCTGCCGTCGTTGAGAAAACGCAGCAGTTTGGCCTGCAAGTACGGCGACATCTCGCCGATTTCGTCGAGAAACACTGTGCCCTGGTTCGCCAGTTCCATCAGCCCCGGTTTGCCGCCACGTTGCGCGCCGGTGAAGGCGCCGGGGGCATAGCCGAAGAGTTCGCTCTCGGCGAGGTTCTCCGGCAGGGCCGCGCAGTTCAGGGCGAGGAACGGCGCACTGTGTCGCGCACTGATCGCATGGCAGGCGCGGGCCACCAGCTCTTTGCCGGTGCCGGTTTCGCCCTGAATCAGCAGCGGTGCATCAAGGGCGGCGACCCGTTGCGCGCGGGCCTTGAGGGTACGGATCGCCGGGGATTCGCCGAGCAGCGCATCGAAACCTTCGGCATGGTCGTGGTGCAACGCCGAGAGCTGTTCGCCGATACGGTTCGGTTGATACAGGGTCAGCAGCGCGCCGGCGTCGGTGATCGGCGTGGCGTCCAGCAACAGGGTCTGGCCGTTGACGGTGATCTCGCGCAGCGGCAGACGGAAGCCTTGTTCGAGCAGGGTTTCCAGCAGTCCCGGATCGTTGAACAGTTCAGAGACGCTTTCACCCGCCGGTTCGCGTCCATACAGCGCGATCAGTGCCGGGTTGGCCAGCAGCACTTTCCCGGCGCTGTCGAGGGCGAGCACCGGATCGGTCATCGCTGCGAGCAATGCATCGAGCTGCAGGTGCCGACGCTGGCCGGGGAGGATGTCGACCACCGTGACCGCTTCGACACCGCGCACCCGAAACAGCGCATCTTTGAGTTCTTCGAGCACTTGCGGGCTCAAGGTCGGGGCGTCGATGTAGACGTTGGGCGGAATCATCTCCACCGCATCCAGATTGAGATTGCGCCCACCGAGGATCGCCAGGACTTCCTGGGTGATGCCGACGCGGTCGATGAAGCTGACGTGGATACGCATGGGGCGGTTCAGTGTTCTGGAATGCGGAGGGGGGCAAGTATGCCTTGGGGCGGGGGATTGGTGAAATCAGATCAAAAGATCGCAGCCTTCGGCAGCTCCTACAGAGAATCGCGATAAATGTAGGAACTGCCGAAGGCTGCGATCTTTTGATTCTGGGGTTATTCGAAGTGCTCGGGATTGACCGGATCCCCGGATTGCATATTCAACTTCTTCCGGATGTCCTCAAACATCAGATCGTAATGCTTGTGCACCGAGCCGATCTGGCTGTGAGTTTTGGGAATCCCGTACTTCTCGGCAATCCGGGTCACGTCGCGGGCGAAGTTATAAGCCTCTTCCTTGGGCAGGAAAAACATTTCCTTCATGTCCTTGCCCTGCATGCTGCCGTGCAGGGTGAACTGTATCCCTTTGCGGTTTTGCGGATCGGTGAACACTTCATAGTCGAGGTGCACGTTGTAATTGACGTCATCGTCGGTCAACGCATGCCGCTCGATGTGCAAATGTCCGGGTTCGAACTGGGCCATGGGTTTCTCCTGATCAAGGCATGGGAGAAGGGCAGACCCTGGGCCTGCCCCGGAGTTTCTAGTTATCGATAGCTGATGCCCGGCTTCGCGGTGCTGACGCGAGTACCGGCGGTGCCCTGGACAATCGCTTCGATGTCCGCCAGCGAACCGATCACCGCGACCTTGCCAGTATGGCGCGCGAACTCGCAGGCTGCCTGTACCTTCGGCCCCATGGAACCGGCGGCAAAACCGAGGTGTTCGAGTTCATCCGGGTGCGCTTCGGCGATGGCTTTCTGGGTCGGCTTGCCGTAATCGATGAATGCCGCGTTGACGTCAGTGGCGATCACCAGCAAATCCGCCTCCAGTTGCTCGGCGAGCAGCGACGAGCACAGATCCTTGTCGATCACCGCCTCGATGCCCTTGAGGTTGCGGTGCTCGTCGTACATGGTCGGAATGCCGCCGCCACCGGCGCAAATGACGATGCTGCCCTTGTCCAGCAGCCACTTGATCGGACGGATTTCGAAGATGCGTTTTGGCCGAGGGCTGGCCACCACGCGGCGGAATTTGTCACCGTCCGGGGCGATGGCCCAGCCTTTTTCAGCGGCGAGCTTTTCTGCTTCGGCTTTGTCGTAGACCGGGCCGATCGGTTTGCTCGGGTTCTGGAAGGCCGGGTCCTTGGCGTCGACTTCAACCTGGGTCAGCAGGGTGGCGAACGGCACTTCGAAGTCCAGCAGGTTGCCCAGTTCCTGTTCGATGATGTAGCCGATCATGCCTTCGGTTTCGGCACCGAGCACGTCCAGCGGGTAAGGGGTGACGGAGGTATACGCCGCTGCTTGCAGCGACAGCAGGCCGACTTGCGGGCCATTGCCGTGGGCGATGACCAGTTGGTTGCCGGGATGGATCTTGGCGATTTGCTCGGTGGCGATGCGGATGTTGGCGCGCTGGTTGTCAGCGGTCATCGGCTCGCCACGGCGGAGCAGGGCGTTACCGCCCAGAGCTACGACGATACGCATGGTGCATGTCCTTCTGGAAAACAGTGAAAGCTCGCAGGACGAATGCGATCCCTGTGGGAGCCGGGCTTGCCCGCGATGGCGGTGGATCAGGCAACATTGTCGCTGGCTGACATACCGCAATCGCTGGCAAGCCAGCTCCCACAGTGACCGTGTCGTGTCAGTGAGAGCTGTATTGGTTTACAGATCCGCCAGGGTCGAGACCAGAATCGCCTTGATCGTGTGCATGCGGTTTTCCGCTTGCTCGAAGGCGATGCAGGCGGGCGACTCGAACACGTCGTCGGTCACTTCGATGCCGTTGGCCAGGTGCGGATACTGTTCGGCGATCTGTTTGCCGACCTTGGTATCGCTGTTGTGGAACGCCGGCAGGCAGTGCATGAACTTGGTGCGCGGGTTGCCGGTGGCTTTCATCAGTTCGGCGTTGACCTGATACGGCAGCAGTTGCTGGATGCGCTCGGCCCAGGCTTCCACCGGTTCGCCCATCGACACCCAGACGTCGGTGTGGATGAAGTCGACGCCTTTGACCGCCGCTTTCGGGTCTTCAGTGAGGGTGATACGTGCACCGGATTCTTCCGCGTATTTCTTGCAGCGATCCACCAGATCGTCATGCGGCCACAGGGCTTTTGGCGCGCAAATGCGCACGTCCATGCCGAGTTTGGCACCGACCAGCAGCAGCGAATTGCCCATGTTGTTGCGCGCATCGCCGAGGTAGGCGTAGCTGATTTCGTGGATCGGCTTGTCGGCGTGTTCACGCATGGTCAGCACGTCGGCGATCATCTGCGTTGGGTGATATTCATCGGTCAGGCCGTTGAACACCGGAACCCCGGCGAACTTCGCCAGCTCTTCGACAATTTCCTGTTTGAAGCCGCGGTACTCGATGGCGTCATACATGCGACCCAGCACGCGGGCCGTGTCTTTCATGCTTTCCTTGTGGCCGATCTGCGATGAGTTCGGGTCAATGTAGGTGACGTTGGCGCCTTGGTCATAGGCCGCCACTTCGAACGCGCAACGGGTGCGGGTCGAGGTTTTTTCGAAGATCAGGGCGATGTTGTTGCCCTTGAGGTGTTGCTGCTCGGTGCCGGTGTATTTCGCGCGTTTCAGATCGCGGGACAGGTCGAGCAGATAACGCAGCTCGCGCGGGGTGTGGTGTTCCAGGCTGAGCAGGTTACGGTTGTGGATGTTGAACGCCATGATGATTCTCCTTGGATTCGGTAATCGGCCCGGCCGCTACAGGGTGAGTGCGGCCGGGGAGATGGTCGTTTAGTAATCGATTGGGTCGCGGATGATCGGGCAGGTCATGCAGTGGCCGCCGCCGCGACCACGGCCGAGTTCGCCGGCGCTGATGGTGATGACTTCGACGCCTGCCTTGCGCAGCAGGGTGTTGGTGTAGGTGTTGCGGTCGTAGCCGATGACCACACCCGGTTCCACCGCCACCACGTTGTTGCCGTCGTCCCATTGCTCGCGTTCGGCAGCGAAGCTGTTGCCGCCGGTTTCCACCACGCGCAGCTTCGGCAGGTTGAGGGCTTTGGCCACGGTGTCGAGGAAGCTGCCTTCTTCGCGGCGGATGTCGATGCCGCCCTGTTTGCTTTCGTCAGGGCGCAGGGTGAACGCGACGATCTGGTTCACCACTTCCGGGAAAATCGTCACCAGGTCGCGGTCGCAGAAACTGAACACGGTGTCCAGGTGCATCGCCGCGCGGGACTTCGGCAGGCCGGCGACGATGACTTTCTCCACGGCTTTGTTCTTGAACAGGTTCAGCGCCAGTTGGCCGATAGCCTGTCGGGATGAGCGTTCGCCCATGCCGATCAACACCACGCCGTTACCGATCGGCATCACGTCGCCGCCTTCCAGCGTCGAGCTGCCGTGGTCCTTGTCCGGATCGCCGTACCAGATCTCGAAATCGGCGTTGGTGAATTGCGGATGGAATTTGTAGATGGCGGTGGTCAGCAGGGTTTCCTGACGGCGCGCCGGCCAGTACATCGGGTTCAGCGTCACGCCACCGTAGATCCAGCAAGTGGTGTCGCGGGTGAACTGGGTGTTCGGCAGCGGCGGCAGGATGAAGCTGGAGTGGCCGAGGAAGTCGCGGAACATCTGGATGGTCTTGCCACCAAAGCTGTCCGGCAGATCGTCGGCGGACACGCCACCGATCAGGAATTCGGCGATGTGCCGTGGCTCAAGGCTTTTCAGCCAGGATTTGACTTCGCTGATCAGGCCCAGGCCCACCGAGTCAGCAGTGACCTTGCGCTCGAGGATCCAGTCCAGTGCTTCCGGGATGGCGACGATGTCGGTCAGCAGGTTGTGCATTTCCAGCACGTCGATCCCGCGTTCACGCATTTTGGTCACGAAGTCGAAGTGGTCGCGCTTGGCCTGGGCGACCCACAGCACGTCGTCAAACAGCAATTCGTCGCAGTTGTTCGGGGTCAGCCGCTGGTGGGCCAGACCTGGGGAGCAAACCATGACTTTGCGCAGTTTGCCGGCTTCGGAATGGACGCCGTACTTAACTTTTTCCGTGGTCATTGCAGTGATCCTCCAGAGGTAAAAAATTGGGCAATTACAGGGTCAGGAAGCCGTCGTAGAGACCGTAGGCTGCCACCAGGGCACCGACGACTACCGCGGCGAAAATCAGCTTCTCGACGTTGGTGAAAACCGCTTGTTTGAGTTCGAGCTTGGCCTTGGCGAACAGGATCGCGCCGGGTGCGTAGAGCAGGGCCGAGAGCAGCAGATACTTCACCCCACCGGCATACAGCAGCCAGACCGCGTAGATCAGGGCGATACCACCGATGATCAGGTCCTTGCGGCGCTCGGCCGCGAAGCCTTCGTAGGTTTCGCCGCGTACCGCGAGCAGCAGGGCGTAGGCCGCCGACCACAGGTACGGCACCAGAATCATCGAAGTGGCGAGGTAGATCAGCGACAGGTAAGTGCTGGCCGAAAACAGGGTGATGATCAGGAACAGCTGAACCATCGCGTTGGTCAGCCACAACGCATTGACCGGTACGTGGTTGGCGTTCTCCTTGCGCAGGAACTCCGGCATGGTGTGGTCTTTGGCGGCGGCGAACATGATCTCCGCACACAGCAGCACCCACGACAGCAGCGCGCCCAGCAGCGAGATGATCAGACCGACGCTGATCAGCACCGCGCCCCAGTGACCGACCACGTGCTCGAGCACGGCAGCCATCGACGGGTTCTGCAGTTTGGCCAGTTCCGGCTGGGTCATGATGCCCAGCGACAGCACGTTGACCAGCACCAGGAACAGCAGCACGGTGATGAAACCGATCACGGTGGCCTTGCCGACGTCGGAGCGTTTTTCCGCCCGGGCCGAGAAGATGCTCGCGCCTTCAATGCCGATGAACACCCACACGGTGACCAGCATCATGTTGCGCACCTGGTTCATCACGCTGCCCAGATCCGGGTTTTTCACGCCCCAGATGTCAGCGGTGAAGATGTCCAGTTTGAAGGCGAAGACCGCGATCAGGACGAACAGCAGCAGCGGCACGACCTTGGCGATGGTGGTCACGAGGTTGATGAACGCCGCTTCCTTGATTCCGCGCAGCACCAGGAAATGCACGGCCCACAGCAGCACCGAGGCGCCGATCACGGCGGCCACCGTGTTGCCTTCGCCGAAAACCGGAAAGAAATACCCGAGGGTACTGAACAACAGAACAAAGTAACCGACGTTACCCAGCCAGGCGCTGATCCAGTAGCCCCAGGCGGACGAGAAACCCATGTAATCGCCGAATCCGGCCTTGGCGTAGGCGTAGACACCGCCGTCCAGGTCAGGCTTGCGATTGGCGAGGGTTTGAAAGACAAAAGCGAGGGTGAGCATGCCGACAGCGGTGATGGCCCAACCGATCAGCACTGCACCGACGTCGGCGCTGGCGGCCATGTTTTGTGGCAAAGAGAATATCCCGCCACCGATCATTGAACCGACTACCAATGCAACCAGTGCACCGAGTCGTAGTTTTCCGGGAGCTTCAGACATTGCATGACTCCATTGCAGGAGAGAAGAGTTCACAGCGTAGTGCCGTTGTCTGTTCAAACAGCTGACTTAGATCAGTTCATGGCCACATTCCATTGTTAATGAATGACTTATGAAAAGGCTGATGGCATAAAGCTGCTGCCCGAAGAGGCCCATTCCAGAGGCTTGCGGCAGATGGGGTTGGGAATTTCTCCTATTACTTTGGAATTATCACGCTAGTTGGTTTTCAGCTTTTGGCAAATTTTTCACATCTGTTTTCAGTACAGAATTGATTTATCAGGATCAGCGCACAAAACTGTCTCAACGTGCTATGCGTTAGCGTCAGTCGCTATATATAAGTGGGTATTGCTCGGCATTACCTGATAAGCATCATTCGGTATCAGACATTTAGTTAATAGTTGTTACAAAATGAATTAAGGGAGACAAGAATGTCGCAACCGACGCAAAAGCTGCGCCTTGGTGCGTTGATCGCCCTGGTTGTAGGTTCGATGATTGGCGGGGGAATTTTTTCCCTGCCGCAGAACATGGCCGCGCGCGCCGATGCCGGGGCGATCCTGATTGGCTGGGGAATCACCGCCATCGGCATGCTGACCCTGGCGTTCGTGTTCCAGACCCTCGCCAACCGCAAGCCTGAGCTGGACTCCGGCGTCTACGCCTACGCCAAGGCCGGGTTTGGCGACTACATGGGTTTCTCGTCCGCCTGGGGTTACTGGATCAGCGCCTGGCTGGGCAACGTCGGTTATTTCGTGTTGCTGTTCAGCACGCTCGGTTACTTCTTCCCAGTGTTTGGCCAGGGCAACACGCCGGTCGCCATCGGCTGTGCGTCGGTGCTGTTGTGGGCCGTGCATTTTCTGGTGATGCGCGGGATCAAGGAGGCGGCCTTCATCAATCAGGTGACCACGGTCGCCAAGATCGTGCCGCTGATCATGTTCATCGTGATTGCGGCGGTGGCGTTCAAGGCCGATATCTTTACCCGCGACATCTGGGGCCGCAGCAACCCGAGCTTCGGCGGGGTGATGGATCAGGTGCGCAACATGATGCTGGTGACGGTGTTCGTGTTCATCGGCATCGAGGGCGCCAGCGTGTACTCGGCACGGGCGGAGAAACGCACCGATGTCGGCCGCGCCACGGTGATCGGTTTTCTCGGCGTGCTGGCGCTGCTGGTGCTGGTCAATGTGCTGTCGCTGGGGATCATGAGCCAGCCAGAACTGGCGACCCTGCAAAACCCGTCGCTGGCGGCGGTGCTGGAACACATCGTCGGGCCATGGGGCGCGTTGTTGATCAGCCTTGGTCTGGCGGTGTCGCTGCTCGGCGCGTTGCTGTCGTGGGCGCTGTTGTGCGCCGAAATCCTGTTTGCCACGGCGCGGGACAAGACCATGCCGGCGTTCCTGAAAAAGGAAAACGCCAACCACGTGCCGGTCAATGCGCTCTGGCTGACCAACGTGATGATTCAGATTTTTCTGCTGATCACGCTGTTTTCCGCCGGCACCTACACCAGCCTGATCTACCTCGCTTCGTCGATGATTCTGGTGCCGTACCTGTGGTCGGCGGCATACGCGGTGCTGCTCAGCGGGCGCGGCGAAACCTACGAACATGCCTCGGCCGAGCGCACCAAGGACCTGCTGATCGGCGGCATCGCCCTGTGCTACGCGGTGTGGCTGTTGTATGCCGGCGGAGTGAAATACCTGCTGCTGTCGGCGTTGCTGTATGCGCCGGGGGTGGTGCTGTTCGCCAAGGCCAAGCATGAGCAGGGCGAGCCGTTGTTCACTCATGTCGAGAAGGTGATTTTCACCGGCGTGATCATTGGTGCGGGGCTGGCAGCGTATGGGTTGTACAGCGGGGTGTTGTCGTTGTAGGTGATGTCAGTGCGGGCCTCTTCGCGAGCAGGCTCGCTCCCACATTTGTTCCCCTGTGGGAGCGAGCTTGCTCGCGAAGGGGCCCGAATGGTCATCACCATAGCGGGCTGTGTGAACCCAATTCTGTGGCCGGCAACTGCCATTGCAGCGGCGTCCCGCTGATATTCACCGGTACCAGCAAGCGATGCGCCGGCCCCCATGGAGTCTGCTCCAGCGACAGACTTTGATCCTGCGCATCTTCAGCCCGCAACGCTTCGCTCGACCCCGGCCCCTGTTCGATCAACAGCTTGGCGGTGCGCGCCAGCGACAAGCGTGCCGAGCCACCTCGACCCGTCTTCAAACGTTGCGTCAACAGCCGGATCGCACTCGCCGCTATCAAATACCCTGTTGCATGGTCCAGCGCCTGCACCGGCAACGGCGTCGGTTGATCCGCGTGCTTCCAGCGCTGCCCGGCCTCGGCGATGCCGCTGCTCATCTGCACCAGACTGTCGAAGCCACGGCGGTTCTGCCACGGGCCGCTCCAGCCGTAGGCGTTGAGGCAGACGTCGATCAGCCCCGGGGCCAGTTGCCGCCGGCGCTCGCTGCCGAAGCCGAGGTGTTCCAGCGCGTCGGCACGGTAGCCGTGCACGAGGATGTCGGCGTCCTTCAGCAGGTTTTCAAACATCACGCGATCTGCCGGTTGCTGCAGATCCAGCCGCGCGCAGCGTTTGCCAAGGGTCATGTCCGGGATAACGCCCGGTTCGTTCCAGGTCGGCGGATCGATGCGCAGCACATTGGCGCCGAGGCCGGCAAGGAAACGGCTGGCGGTGGGGCCGGCAAGCACGCGGGTCAGGTCCAGCACCTTGAGGCCGGCCAGCGGCTGCGCTGCCGAGCCTTGCCACGCGTTGCTGTGTTCATCCTGCGCATCGAAGAAATGCACCAGCGGTTCGGCATTCACTGCCAGCCCCTGCGGATGCTGCTGCCACTGCGCCCAACTGCGCATTTCGGCGGCGCAGCCGTTGGCGTCGACGACTGCTTGTTCCAGATCGGCACTGCGCCATTGCGCGACGTTCGCTGCCATGGCGGCACGGTCGGCGCAGGCGCCCAGCACGCGTTCGGCGGCGGCGCGGTGATGCGGGGCGTTGGTGTGCAGGCGGATCCAGCCGTCCTCGGTTGCGTAGTCACCGGCCACCGGATCCCACAGCGGCGGAACGTTCCAGCCCATCGGACGCAGCGAAGTGGCGAACCAGAACGAGGCCAGACGTCGATCGACTTCCACCGCGGGCAAGTGCCCGGTCTGTTGCCGGAGCAGTTCGCTGACGGCCTGCCCGGCAGCGCCGATGCTGGCGCAGGCCAGGTCGGTCACGGCAAATGCCGAGGGCAGGGCGCCATGGCCCGTGAACGGAATCGGCGTGTGGGGCAAGCCGAGTGCGGCTTGAATGGACGTGAGTAGATCAGTCATCGAAGGCCCTCCGGGAGAGAGGGCGATGATAGTGCAAAAAAATCTCGGGTCAGATGAAATTCCGGACAACCCACGCTGCCCCCTGTGGGAGCTGGCTTGCCAGCGATGACGGTGGATCAGTCAGTACATGAGTGACTGACACACCGCAATCGCTGGCAAGCCAGCTCCCACAGGGACGGTGGTGATTATCAGACGCGGAACTGGTCCATCAGCTTCATCTGCTGGCTTGCCAGGGAATTGAGCTGGCTGCTGATCGCCGCCGACTCAGTCGCTTGCTCGGTCAGCGTTTCGGTCACGGTGCGAATCGCCGAGACGTTGCGGTTGACCTCTTCGGCCACGGCGCTCTGTTGTTCGGCGGCGCTGGCGATCTGCAGGTTCATGTCGCTGATCACGGTGACCGCGTCGCTGATCTTGCCCAGCGCGTCCACGGCCTGACGGATCTGCCCGGCGTTGTTGTGTGCCTGGGTCTGGCTCGAATGCATGGTCGCGACCACGCCACGGGTGCCGGTCTGGATGCGCTCGATGACGATGCGGATTTCTTCCACCGAATCCTGAGTGCGCTTGGCGAGGTTGCGCACCTCGTCGGCGACCACTGCGAAACCACGACCGCTTTCCCCGGCGCGGGCCGCTTCGATGGCGGCGTTGAGCGCCAGCAGGTTGGTCTGTTCGGCGATGCTGCGGATCACTTCCAGTACTGAACCGATCTGCTCGCTGTTGACCGCCAGTGCTTCGACTTCGGTCACCGCTTTGCTGACTTCGTCGGCCAGTTGATTGATGTCGCGGGTGCTGCGTTCGATGATCGACATGCCGTCGCGGGCCGACTGATCGGCGCCCTTGGCGGCGTTTGCTGCGTTCGACGCGCTGTTGGCGACGTCGTGGGCGGTGGCGCTCATTTCGTTGGACGCGGTGGCGACCTGATCGATTTCGCGGAACTGCACCTGCATGCCTTCGCTGGTCTGGCGGGCGATTTCCGAGGATTGATCAGCAGTGCCACGCGCTTCGGTGATGCTCTGTTTGATCTGGGCGATGGTCGGTTGCAGCTTGTCGAGGAAGCGGTTGAACCAGTTCACCAGTTCGCCCAGTTCATCCTTCTTGCTGTAGTTCAGGCGCTGGGTCAGATCGCCTTCACCGCTGGCGATGTTCTTCAGCATTTCAGCGACACTGTTGATCGGCCGGGTCACGCCCGAGGCGGTGAGCCAGATCAGCAGCAAACCGACCAGACCTGCGACCACGGCCACCAGCAACGCGCTGATCAAACCGCTTTTCTGCGCATCGTCGAGTACCGCTTGCAGCTTGACCGAGTCGGCCAGCAGCACCTGTTTCGGCAGGTCGATGACCACGCCCCAGGCCCGCGAATTGCCAATCGGATCGACTGGGTACACCGCCCGAATCAGCTCGCCTTGTTCAAGGATCTTCGGCGTGCCGCTGCTGACCAGTTGCAACAGATCCTTGCCGTCGGCGCCGAGGGTATCGCTGATTTTTTTGCCGACCTTGGTTGCGTCGGAACTGTCGGCACCGAGCACGCCGCTGCCGGAGACGATCAGCATGTGCCCGGCGTTGTTGAACAGGTTGCGCTGGGAATCCACCGCCGCCGCTTGCAGGGCATCAAGGGCGATGTCGACACCGACCACGCCGATGGCCTTGCCGTCGACAATCAGCGGCACGGAAATGGTGGTCATCAACATTTCCTTGCCGCCCACGGTGTCGGCGTACGGATCGAGCAGGCAGGTGCGTTTGTTATCGCGAGGGCAGGTGTACCAGCTGTTGTACGGCGTACCGCTGACGCTGAGGGTGGTCTTGGTCATGTCTTCTTCGACCATGATTGTGTTCAGCGCCGAGCCGGCAGCGCGGCTCCAGTAGGTCGCAAAGCGCCCGGCTTCGTTGGACTGGCGCGTGGCATCGTTGACGAACTCGCTGTCCTTGCCATCAAGGCCGTTGGGTTCGAAAGCGAGCCAGATGCCGAGCACCTTGTCGTTGCGCTCAAACGCGGTTTTCAGGCTCTGGTTCAACTCTTCACGCAGGGCACCGGCGTCCAGCGAACGCTTGGCGGCCATCATCCGCATGTCCTTGATCTGGTCGGCCAGGGCAGTGATCACCGTCAGGCTTTCGCCGAAGGTCTTCTGTACCCGCACCGCTTGCTCGGCTGCCTTGGCCTGCAACAGGTTCTGCACACTGGCGGTGAGCAACTGGTTGCTGGAGTTGCTGACCAGTTCGTCGTTCTGGTTGGTCTGGTAAATGTTCATGCCGACGATCAGCGCGACCACACCGAGCAGACACAGACCGGAGAGCAGGACGATTTTCAGGCGAATGGAAAGAGAGTCGAACATGGGGCGATCTCGTGAATGAATGAGCAGGTGGCCGCGGGGATGAACTACCCGGTTCGCCAAATCCATTCAGCGCCATGCATTGCTCATCGGCGCACAGCGACGGCGCATGAGACGCTCGCCGACGAACGGTCAGTGCTAAACGTTTGCGCAGGGGATTGTGCTGAAAAAGCGATTAATTACAGGGAAGTTTCAGCCGGGTGAACACTGAGGAGCTTTTGGTGATGAGGCTTTGTGGTGAGGGGATTCATCCCCGATGGACTGCGCAGCAGGCCCAAAACCTGACAACCATTTTTAACTGAAACTCTGCGGAGCCTGATTAGTGGCTGCTGCGCAGCCATCGGGGATGAATCCCCTCACCACAAAAGCTCATTTGCCAAAAATAGCGGACGGTCAGGCGGGAGGCGGGATCACTTCCGGGCGCGACCAGATCCACAGATTGCCCAGGCTCATTCCGGCAATCGCCAGATACACCGGCCAGCCGTGGTCGAGCATCACCAGCATCAGTGTCGCGCACAGCAGCATGCTGACGGTGGCGCTGACCTTGGCCTTGCGCGCGATGATCTTGCCGTTGCGCCAGTTGCTCAGGATCGGCCCGAACAGCCGATGGTTTTCCAGCCAGGCACTCAGGCGCGGCGAGCTGCGGGTCGCAGCCCAGGCGGCGAGCAGGATGAACTCGGTGGTCGGCAGGCCGGGCACGACGATGGCGATCAGGCCAATGCCGAGACTGACATAGGCCAGCAGGCCGAACAGCAGGCGGGCGAGTTTTGAGGAGGCGGGTTGCGGCATGGGCTCGGGGAGTACAGTGAGACGAAACGGGAATCTTACAGACTTGTCGAGACCCCTGTGGGAGCTGGCTTGCCAGCGATAGCGATGTATCAGTCGAAATAGATCTTGTCTGACCCGCCGCCATCGCTGGCAAGCCAGCTCCCACAGGGTTTTGTGTTGTGCCGGTAAATCAGGCCGGTTCGGCTTCGGTGGCGTAAGCCTGTTCCAGCAGCACGGTGAAGCGGTTGAACGCGTCGATTGCGCCTTGCTCGACTTCGGCTTCCTCTTCGGCGGTGAACGGCAGGGAGTCGAGAATACGCACGAAGCTTTTCCAACCCTCGGCGCGGCCACCTTCCGGTTCACCCAGGTGGCGGGCGCCGAAGGTTTCGCTCAGCTCCAGCGCCACCGCGCGTTTGATCAGGAACGCAGCGCCCAGCTTCGAGCCTTCGGAGACGAAGATCCAGCCGAGGGCGCGGGCCTTGCTCGGGTTTTTCAGCGCACCGGCCACCGGTGCCGGGATGTCGGTATCGAGGTCCGCCAGGTCAGCCTTGGCCGCTTCGGCGCGGCAACGGGCCGGCAGGTCCGGGACGATGGCCGTCAGTTCGGCGTTGTTATAGAGGTCGACCAGTTCCGACTGAAACAGGTACTGTGCGACCACGAAACGTGCAAAGTTGGCGCGGGTTTCGAACGGCGCGTGGGCTTTGACCAGCGCGTCGAGCTTGCTGTGCGGCTCGTGGGTGATCTGGTTCAGGCGTTGTGAACGCAGGGCTTTTTCCGAAGTGGTCATGGGGTGTCCTTGATAAAAGAGGCGCTTGATAACGAGACGAACGGGCAGGTGCCAAACCGTAAAAAAAGCCCCGCGACGCGTCGGTCAACGCGCGCCGCAGGGCCGTGCTGATCAGATGTCCCAGACCAGATTGATCGCGAAGTTGCGGCCCGGCTGGGTCAGGCGATCGAGGTTGGCCGGTTGCGTCACCGAAGCTTCGCCGACGCTGTCGTAACCGCGCACGTCATCCCACAGCCAGTACTTCTTGTCGGTGAGGTTGTAGATGCCGCCGCTGACGGTGACGTCGTCGGTGACTTTGTAATAACCGGCCAGATCCAGAATGCCGAAGCCCGGGGTCTTGAACTGGCTGCTGACGCCATCCGGCGACTTGAAGTTGCTGTCGTCGACGCGGTCCTTTTTCTTCACCACGGTCCAGCTCAGCAGGCCGCCGTAGTGGTCCTGGTCGTAACCCAGACCGAATACGCCGGTCAGCGGATTGACGCTGTTGAGCGGCTCGCCATTGTCGTTGTTGCGACCGTAGGCGTAAGCAATCGATCCCTGGGTGTAGAGGCCTTGCGGCGCGCCGAACGCATCGAGGTTCAGGCGACCTTTGACTTCGGCACCCTTGATGGTCGCGTGCTTGATGTTGCTCGACTGGAAGGTCAGCTCGTCGTAGCCAGGCGTGACGGCGTCTTCGTTGATGAAGTCGCGGTACTTGTTATAGAACACCGCCACGTCGAACGAGCCTTGCTCGAAGTTGCCGCGCAGACCGGTTTCATAGCTTTTGCTTTTTTCCGGTTCCAGGTTCGGGTTCGGCGCCACGTTGTAGCCGGTGGTGCTGTTTTCAAAGCGCCCGTACAGCGCTTTCGCAGTCGGGGTGCGGAAGCCTTCGGCGTACTGGCCGTACCAGGTGTAGTTGTCGGTCAGGGCGTAAGTCAGGCCGAATTTGGGCGAGACTTTGTGCCAGGTCTTGTTCTCGTCGCTGACGGTGCCGTTGCCGTCGGCGGCCACGGTGTTGAGGAATTCTTCAGTGATGTGCGGCTTGAGCTGGGTGTAGTCGTAGCGCAGGCCCGGCAGGAAGGTCCACTTGTTCCAGCTGATCTGATCCTGGGCAAACAGGCTGTAGGTGTTGATGGTCGGGTCCGGGAAGTCGCTGGATTTTTTCAGCACGTCTGCCGCACTGGTGGCGCCGATGGCGGTGCAGCCACGGCCGACAGCCAGGCATTTGCCGTCGCCACTGCGCGAGCCGGTGACTTTCTGCTGTTTGATCGTGGTGCCGTAGGTCAGCACGTGATCGGTGTCACCGATGGCGAAGGCCTTGTCCAGTTGCGCATCGAATACCCACTGTTTTTCCTCGTAGACCGTGTCGCGGGTGCGCAGCACTTTACGGGTCATCGGGTAGTAGAACTCTTCAGTGCTCTGGTCGGTCTTGGCGATCTGGTGGTTCAGGCTCCACTTCACGTTATCGGCCAGCAGGCTGTCGAGGACGAAGCTGTGTTCTAGGCCGAAACGCTCGCGGGTGATGGTGTCGTTGCCGGTACGCCACTGGTACATGCCGCCGGGCAGCACGCTGTTGGGGATGGTCGGGGCGCCGTTGAAGTACGGGCCGCCGTAAGCGCTTTTCTGATCGGTGTCGCGGTCGTCCTTGTACTTCTCGTAGGTCAGGCCCAGACGCGAATCGTCGTTGTAGTTCCAGCCGATCTTCGCCAGCACGTTGGTGGCTTTGACGTCTTCCGGGTTGGCGGCGGTGCGGGCGAGGCCGGTGCCGTTGTTGCTGCCGTAGGAGTCGGTTTCATGACCGTCGCGCTGGCTGAAGTGCAGCAAGCCGTCGAACTGCTCGGCACGCCCGGCAACCGTGGCGGATTTCAGCCAGCTCTCATCGGCGGAGCTGTAGCCGGTCTTCAATCGGGCACCGACATCGTTGCCGGGCTTGATGATGTCGTCTGGGTCGAGGGTGTAGTAGCTGACGGCGCCGCCGATGGCGTTGCTGCCGTAGAGCACCGAGGCCGGGCCCCGGAGGATTTCCACGCGCTTGACGATCTCCGGATCGACGTAATTGCGCTGGGTCTTGGCGTACGGGCCGTTGAAGAAACCGTCCGGCACTTCGACACCGTCGACCTGAGTGAGGATGCGGTCGCCGTCGATGCCGCGAATGTTGTAGCCACTGATACCGCCGCGCTGACCGGCGCCGCCGACGGACACGCCCGGCTCGTAGCGCACCAGATCCTTGAGGGTGTTGACGTTGTTGCGGTCCAGATCCTGGCGGGTCTGCACGGTGACTGTGGCCGGCACGCTGTTGACCGACTGTTCCTGGCGGGTGGCGCTGATGGTCACCTGATCCAGATTCAAGGTGCCGCTGGTGCTGCGTTTTTCCAGCACCACGTTGTTGTTGCTCAGCTTGCGGAAGCTCAGGTTGGTCCCCACCAACAGGCGTTCCAGGGCTTTCTCCGGCGGCAGCGAACCGCGCACGCCCGGCGACGACACGCCCTGACCCAGTTCCGCCGGCAAGCCGACCTGCCAACCGGTCACGCTGGTAAAGGCATTGAGCGCCGACACCAGCGGTTGCTGGCCGATCGAGAACGAATAATCACCCATGTTGCGTGCCGGTTGCTCGGTGGCAGCCATCAGCGGTGCGGTGCCGGCCATGAGGATGGCAGCCGTCAGCAGCGACAATACGCGGGAAGGGGAAGCAGTCTGGCGGGTAAGGCGAGAGGACATCGATAGCGCTCCGTGTCGCACGAATCTTTATAGGTGCTGATCCGCCTCCGAAGATGCGAATCAATTGCATTGGCTATAACGAGACGAACGGGGTTTCGCTATCGAGTAAAAATAATTCTCATTTAGTTCAGGATCACCAGCGCCGGGAATTCCTGCAGGCGCGCCGAGGTGATGTGGGCGAGGGAACGCACGACGTCCAGCGGTTGGTCGAGACGGTAATTGCCGGTGACGTTGACGTCGGCCAACTGCTCGTTGGTGTTGATAATCCAGCCCGGGTAGTAGCGGCGCAGTTCGGCCAGCACCTTGTCGAGCGGACAGTTTTCAAAGATCAACCGGCCCTGGACCCAGGCCAGGTCGGTGGCGGCATCGAGTTTGGCCGGACGATCGAAACCGTTGGGGCCGATACGGATGCTTTCGCCGGCGCTCAAACGCACGCGCGCGTCATTGTGGGTGGCACGCAGATCGACATCGCCGCGTTGCACATTGACCTGCGCCACGCCGTCCAGATAGCGCACGGCGAACGCGGTGTCGCGCACGCTGGCCTGCACCGGGCCGGCATCGATTTCCAGTGGCTGAGCCCGGTTGGCCGCTACCTCGAAAAACGCTTCGCCCTGATACAGTCGTGCCACACGCTGGCGCTCATTGATGGTGCTGGAGAATGCCGAGTTGGTGTTGAGCAGCACCCTGGAACCGTCCTCCAGTTGCAGGCGCTGACGCTCGCCGACCACGGTCAGATGATCGGCCTGCAGGCGCATCGGCAGATTGCTGAAACTGAACAGGCCGAGGATCAGCACCGCAGCGGTGGCCAACGGTTTCCAGTGTGGGCGCAGACGTTTGATGAGCGTCACTTTCGCGGGTTTCGCAGCGAGACTCTGCGCGCATTGCACCACTTGCGGACCGTCCCAGATCGCCTGGGCCCTGGCGAACGCCTCGGCATTCAACGGATCGGCTGCCAGCCACGCGTGAAATTGCCGGGTCTGCTCTTCGTCCGCACTGCCGAGGACGATGAGCCAGTCCAGAGCCTGGTCCATTGCACGGGCGGCGTCCTGCGCCGTGTCGGGCGAAGGCGGGCGGTGGGTGTCCGTCACGGTGTTTCCTCGGCAGTGTCTGTGCACGGCTGTTTTTTTAGTGGAGCGTAAAAGTCGCGCAAGGGTAGCAAAGCCCGCTGATCAGTGCAGTCGATGCTGATGCTGACAGAAATCGCCTGCGACCTCAGGCGCCATTCAAGCGCTCGGCGACACCGATGCAGATCGACATGATCAGCTTGAGTTCCTTCTGCACGGTGCTGAGCGACACGTTCAACTCGTCGGCGATTTCCTGATAACTGTGCCCGTGCAGGCGGCTGAGGATGAAGATTTGCTGCTGACGCGGGCTGAGTTGACTGAGGCTCACGTTCAGGCGCTCCAGCAATTGTTCGGCGTGGGCGGCGTCTTCGGCGCTGCTGGCAGGGGCGGCGACGCTGTGCACCACGTCCTGCGGCACGTCATCGACCATGGTTCGCGAATGGATCTTGCGCGCACGCAGGTGATCCAGCGCCAGATTGCGCGCGGTCTGGAACACGAAGGGTTCAAGGTGATCGATGGCGCGCTCGCTCAACGCTCGCGTGACGCGCAGGTAGGTTTCCTGCAACAGGTCTTCGGCGGTGCTGTGATTGTTGACCATCCGCTCGATCGTACGCAGCAGGGATGTGCGCTGAGAGAGGAAGACGTGATTGAAGCGCGATTGACTCACGGGGGAACCTGATCCATTTCGAGCGAATGATAATGCTTATCATCTAGTCGAGTGGTCAAGTGTTGTTTTGAACGAAGCAAATGTAGGAGCTGCCGAAGGCTGCGATCTTTTGATCTTGATTTTGATTTTTAAAAACAGAATCAAAAGATCGTCCGAACGCGGCCCGAGCCTTCGGCAGCTCCTACAGGGGGCGGGACAACTTATTCGGCGTTGCAGAGCGCCAGGCAGTTATCCAGCATGCGGTTGGAGAAGCCCCATTCGTTGTCGTACCAGGCCAGCACCTTCAGCAGTTTGCCGCTGGCTTTGGTGTGGTTGGCGTCGAAGATCGACGACAGCGGGTTGTGGTTGAAGTCGCTGGAAACCAGCGGCAACGTGTTGTAACCCAAAATTTTCGAGTGCTGGCTGGCCGCTTTCATCAGCGCGTTGACCTCGTCGGCCGTGGCTTCCTTCTTCAACTGCACGGTCAGGTCCACCAGCGACACATTGATCACCGGCACGCGCACGGCCATGCCGGTCAGTTTGCCCGCCAGTTCCGGCAATACCAGGCCTACCGCTTCGGCGGCGCCGGTCTTGCTCGGGATCATGTTCTGCGTGGCCGAACGCGCGCGGTACGGGTCGGTGTGATAGACGTCGGTGAGGTTCTGGTCGTTGGTGTAGGCGTGAATCGTGGTCATCAGACCGCTTTCAATGCCCAGTTCGCGGTGCAGCACCTGCGCCACGGGCGCCAGGCAGTTGGTGGTGCACGAAGCGTTGGAGATGATCTGGTGCGACTGGCGCAGAATGTCGTGGTTCACGCCGTAAACGACGGTAGCGTCGGCGCCTTTGGCCGGGGCCGAGATGATGACTTTGCGCGCGCCGGCAGTAATATGCGCGGCCGCTTTGGCGCGGTCGGTGAACAGACCGGTGCATTCGAACACCACATCGATCTTTTCCGCGGCCCATGGCAGCTCGGCCGGGTTGCGAATGGCGCTGACCGCAATGCGGTCGCCATTGACCGTCAGGCTCTCATTGTCATGGGCCACTTCGGCATCGAATGTGCCGTGAACGGTGTCGTATTTGAGCAGATGGGCATTGATGGCGCTGTCGCCCAGATCGTTGATGGCGACGATCTGCAAATCCTGTCGATAGCCTTGGGTATACAGTGCGCGCAGGACATTACGGCCGATGCGGCCAAAACCATTGATTGCGATTCGAAGAGTCATTGAACAGCGCCGCCGTCGTTTTGTTGTTGGAATTACAAGATTATTCGCATAAAAATAGAAAACAAGCCTTTTTAGTGGCAATATTTTGTTTTATCTACAACGAGTGACCTGAATCAACTGGTCCGAATGGTCAAAAAAGCCGTCTGTCATTCCAACAACAACGGCGTTTGATCAGCATAGACAATCAGGTCGCCACATCCGTTAGCCTGGAGTTCTACACATGCATCCCCGCGTTCTTGAGGTCACCGAACGGCTTATCGCCCGCAGCCGCGCCACGCGTCAGGCTTACCTTGCACTGATTCGCGGCGCCGCCACTGACGGGCCGATGCGCGGCAAGCTGCAATGCGCCAACTTCGCCCACGGCGTGGCCGGATGTGGCAGCGAAGACAAGCACAGCCTGCGGATGATGAACTCGGCGAACATCGCCATTGTTTCTTCGTATAACGACATGCTCTCGGCGCACCAGCCGTACGAAGTCTTTCCCCAGCAGATCAAAACCGCCTTGCGCGAAATCGGCTCGGTCGGCCAGTTCGCCGGTGGTACGCCGGCGATGTGCGATGGCGTGACCCAGGGCGAGCCGGGCATGGAGCTGAGCCTGCCGAGCCGTGAAGTGATCGCCATGTCGACGGCGGTGGCGTTGTCGCACAACATGTTCGACGGCGCGCTGATGCTCGGCATCTGCGACAAGATCGTCCCGGGCCTGATGATGGGCTCGCTGCGCTTCGGCCATCTGCCGACGATCTTCGTCCCGGGCGGGCCGATGGTCTCGGGGATTTCCAACAAGGAAAAAGCCGACGTGCGGCAGAAGTACGCCGAAGGCAAGGCGACCCGCGAAGAGCTGCTGGAATCGGAAATGAAGTCCTACCACAGCCCGGGCACCTGCACCTTCTACGGCACCGCCAATACCAACCAGTTGCTGATGGAAGTCATGGGCCTGCACTTGCCGGGCGCCTCTTTCGTCAACCCGAACACCCCGCTGCGTGATGCCCTGACCCGCGAAGCCGCGCATCAGGTCACGCGTCTGACCAAGCAAAACGGCAACTTCATGCCGATCGGCGAAATCGTCGACGAGAAGGCGCTGGTCAACTCGATCGTCGCGCTGCACGCCACCGGCGGCTCGACCAACCACACCCTGCACATGCCGGCCATCGCCATGGCCGCTGGCATTCAACTGACCTGGCAGGACATGGCCGACCTCTCCGAAGTCGTGCCGACCCTGAGCCACGTTTACCCGAACGGCAAAGCCGACATCAACCACTTCCAGGCTGCTGGCGGTATGTCGTTCCTGATCCGTGAGTTGCTGGAAGCCGGCCTGTTGCACGAAGACGTCAACACCGTGCTCGGCCACGGCTTGAGCCAGTACACCAAGGAGCCATTCCTCGATAACGGTGAACTGGTGTGGCGCGAAGGCCCGACCGAAAGCCTCGACGAAAACATCCTGCGTCCGGTCGCCCGTGCATTCTCCGCCGAGGGCGGTCTGCGGGTGATGGAAGGCAACCTCGGTCGTGGCGTGATGAAGGTCTCCGCGGTGGCGCTGGAAAATCAGATCGTCGAAGCGCCAGCCATGGTGTTCCAGGATCAGCAGGACCTGGCCGACGCGTTCAAGGCTGGTTTGCTGGAGAAGGATTTTGTTGCGGTGATGCGCTTCCAGGGCCCGCGCTCCAACGGCATGCCCGAGCTGCACAAGATGACGCCGTTCCTCGGCGTGCTGCAGGATCGCGGCTTCAAAGTCGCGCTGGTGACCGATGGGCGCATGTCCGGCGCGTCGGGGAAAATCCCGGCGGCGATTCACGTCAGCCCTGAAGCGTATGTCGGTGGTGCTTTGGCGCGGGTGCAAGAGGGCGATATCATCCGCGTCGATGGCGTCAAAGGCACTTTGGAACTCAAGGTCGACGCCGCCGAATTTGCAGCGCGTGAACCCGCCAAAGGCCTGTTGGGCAACAACATCGGCAGCGGTCGCGAACTGTTTGGCTTCATGCGTTTGGCCTTCAGCTCGGCGGAGCAGGGCGCCAGCGCCTTCACTTCTGCCCTGGAGACGCTTAATTGAAACTGGCTTTGGTCGGTGATATCGGAGGCACCAACGCGCGGTTCGCGTTGTGGAAAAACCAGCAACTGGAATCGGTTCAGGTGCTGGCCACAGCCGACCACGCCAGCCCGGAAGAGGCGATCAGCCTGTACCTGAGTGGCCTCGGTCTGGCGCCGGGTTCGATCGGTTCGGTGTGCCTGTCGGTGGCGGGGCCGGTGAGTGGGGATGAATTCAAATTCACCAACAACCACTGGCGCTTGAGTCGCACGGCGTTCTGCAAGACCTTGCAGGTCGAACAACTGCTGTTGATCAACGATTTCTCGGCGATGGCGCTGGGCATGACCCGTTTGCAGCCCGGTGAATTCCGTGTGGTCTGCGAAGGCACGCCGGAGCCGTTGCGCCCGGCGGTGGTGATCGGTCCGGGCACGGGGCTGGGCGTCGGCACCTTGCTCGATCTGGGCGAAGGCCGGTTTGCCGCTCTGCCGGGCGAGGGCGGGCACGTCGATCTGCCGCTGAGCAGTCCGCGTGAAACCCAGCTCTGGCAGCACATCCACGACGAAATCGGACACGTCAGCGCAGAAACGGCGCTGAGCGGCGGTGGCCTGCCGCGCGTCTACCGGGCGATCTGCGCAGTGGACGGACATGAACCGAAGCTTGAGACGCCGGAAGCGATCACTGCAGCCGGTCTGGCTGGCGATCCGATCGCCCTGGAAGTGTTGGAACAGTTCTGCTGCTGGCTCGGCCGCGTGGCCGGCAACAACGTGCTGACCACCGGGGCTCGTGGCGGGGTCTTCATCGTGGGTGGGGTGATACCGCGCTTTGCCGATTTCTTCGTCAACAGTGGTTTTGCCCGCAGCTTCGCCGACAAGGGCTGCATGAGCGATTACTTCAAGGGCATTCCGGTGTGGCTGGTGACGGCGCCGTATTCCGGGCTGGTGGGTGCCGGTGTGGCACTGGAGCAAGCAATCCCGGCCTGAAATGCAATCAAACTGTAGGAGTGAGCCTTTGTGGCGAGGGGATTCATCCCCGATGGCCTGCGAAGCAGGCCCGGTTTTTCCAGGGTCGCTGCGCAACCCATCGGGGATAAATCCCCTCACCACAGGTTTGTTCCCACAGGTGTTTTGTGGTGTTTGTAAAATCAGTGCTTAAGGCATAATCCGCCCCAATTCCAACAACAAGGATGCCTTCGAAGTGAGCTCAGTCAACAAGTCGATATTGTTGGTCGATGACGACCAGGAAATACGCGAGTTGCTGGAAACCTACCTGACCCGCGCCGGGTTTCAGGTGCGGGCCACCGCCGATGGCGCCAGTTTCCGCCAGGCCCTCAACGACGCGCCGAGCGATCTGGTGATCCTCGATGTGATGCTGCCCGATGAAGACGGTTTCAGCCTGTGCCGCTGGGTGCGCCAGCATCCGCGTCAGGCGCAGGTGCCGATTATCATGCTCACCGCCAGTTCCGACGAAGCCGACCGCGTGATCGGCCTGGAGCTCGGCGCTGACGACTACCTCGGCAAACCTTTCAGCCCCCGTGAACTGCAAGCGCGAATCAAGGCGCTGCTGCGACGGGCGCAGTTCGGTCAGGAGCGCAGCGGCAGCGACGTGCTGGCCTTCGACGAGTGGCGGCTGGACATGGTCAGCCATCGACTGTTCCACACCGACGGTGAAGAAGTGATTCTCTCCGGTGCCGACTTCGCATTGCTGAAGCTGTTTCTCGATCATCCGCAGGAAATTCTCGACCGCGACACCATCGGCAACGCCACCCGTGGCCGTGACCTGATGCCGCTCGACCGGATTGTCGACATGGCCGTCAGCCGCTTGCGCCAGCGCCTGCGTGACACGGAAAAACCGCCACGGCTGATCCGCACCGTGCGCGGCAGTGGCTACCAACTGGCAGCCAATGTGGTTGCCGGCAATGGTCACTGAGTCGCTGCGCAGGCTCGCCAACACAGTACCGGTGCCGCGTTCGCTGCTCGGGCGCATGCTCCTGCTGACCCTGTTGGCAGTGTTGTTCGCACAGACCTTGTCGAGCGTGATCTGGGTCTCGCAACTGCGCGCCACCCAGCTCGAGGGCCTGGTCACCAGTGCCCGCAGCCTCGCCCATTCGATGACCGCCAGCGTCAGTTATTTCCGCTCGTTGCCGGTGGCGTATCGACCGCTGGTGCTCGACCAGTTGCGCAGCATGGGCGGCACCCGTTTCGTGGTGACGCTCAACGACAAGCCGCTGGGCATGGACGTGCTGCCGATCACCCCGCGCAAGGCTGCGGTGATTCAAGCGGTGGATGAAGTGCTGCGTCAGTCGCTGGGCCATGACACGGATATTTCGGTGACTTTCGTCAGCCCCGAGGATCTGCGGATCTTCAATGCCGGGCTGAAACTCGATGAGCTACCGCGCTCGTGGGCGCATTACGCGTTGACCCTGGAACCGGTGAATCCACCCGTGCTGGTGACGCAGATTCAAATGGCCCCGGGCGAGTGGCTGTACATCGCCTCGTTGCTGCCCGAGCCCTACACCAGTCTTGAAGAGCAAGGCCTGCCGGCGCAGCAAGTGTGGTTCATCGTCCTCACCAGCGGCTTTTTGCTGCTGTTCATCGGCTTGCTGGTGCACTGGCAGAGCCGGCCGCTCAAGCGTCTGGCGCGGGCGGCGCGGGATCTGTCGCTGGGCGCCGATGTTGAGCCGGTGGCCGAGGGCGGTGGCAGTGAAGTGGTGGAAGTAGGCCGTGCGTTCAACACCATGCGCGAACGCATCAGCCGCTACCTGACCGAGCGCAGCCAGTTGTTCAGCGCGATTTCTCATGACCTGCGCACGCCGATCACTCGCCTGCGTTTGCGCGTCGAGCTGCTCGAAGACGAGCAGTTGCAAGCCAAGTTCGGTCGCGATCTGGATGAGCTGGAGTTGCTGGTCAAGGGCGCGCTGCAATGCGTGAAAGACACCGACATCCACGAGAACATTGAGCCGGTGGACCTCAACCATGTACTCGACTGCCTCGTAGAACCGTACCTGGCGCCCAACGGCAATGGCCGCGTGACCCTGCAAGGCAAGGCGCTGGCGGCGTATCCGGGCAAGCCTTTGGCGTTGAAGCGCTGCATCGGCAACCTCATCGACAATGCCCTGAAGTACGGGCAGAACGCGCACCTGCACATCGATGACGATGAGCGCGCGTTTGTCCTGCACGTCGACGACGAAGGCCCGGGCGTGCCGGAGCAACGGTTGGAGCAGGTGTTCGAGCCGCACTTTCGCTTGGCCGGGCAGCAGCAAGGCTATGGTCTCGGTTTGGGCATTGCGCGCAACATCGCCCACAGCCATGGCGGTGAGGTGACGCTGCAGAATTTGCGTGAGGGCGGGTTGCGGGTGACGTTGCAGTTGCCGCGTTCAGTAGACTGAAGATCAAAAGATCGCAGCCTTCGGCAGCTCCTACACCGTACTCTGTAGGAGCTGCCGAAGGCTGCGATCTTTTGACTTTGCTTTTCTAATGTCACGGCTTGGTGACAAACCCCGTCCCCTTCGTTACAAGCCCACCCCGGCCCGTTGTTTAGACTGCCCGCAGTCATAACAACAAAAAAAGGGCCACCCATGGATCTTTTCCACCCAGGCTTCAGCAGTTGGCTGAATGCCCCTGCCCACCAGCAATGGCTCGCCGACGAAGGTCTGCGCCTGCTGGCATTCGCCAAGGCTGCAAAGCTGCCTGAAGGTTTCGGCAACCTTGACGAACGCGGCCGTCTGCCGGCGCACGCGCAAGCCGAAACCATGAACACCGCGCGCATGACCCACAGCTTCGCCATGGCCCACATTCAGGGCCTGCCGGGGTTTGCCGAACTGGTTGATCACGGCATTGCGGCCCTGCGCGGGCCGTTGCGGGATGCGCTGCACGGCGGCTGGTTTGCGGTCGCCGAACATCGCGATGGCAACACCGGCAAGAACGCCTATCTGCATGCCTTTGTCGCGCTCGCGGCCAGCTCCGCGGTGGTCGCGCAGCGTCCCGGCGCCCAGGCGCTACTGGATGATGCGATCGACATCATCGACACGTATTTCTGGAGCGAAGAAGAGGGCGCCATGCGCGAATTCTTCAATCGCGACTGGCGCGAAGAAGAGGCCTATCGCGGCGCCAACAGCAACATGCACGCCACCGAAGCGTTCCTCGCGCTGGCCGATGTCACCGAAGACCCGCGCTGGCTGGTGCGCGCGCAACGCATCGTCGAGCGGGTGATCCACGGTCATGCAGCAGCTAACGGCTACATGGTCATCGAACACTTCGACCGCGACTGGCAACCGCTGCGCGAGTACAACCACGACAACCCCGCTGACGGCTTCCGTCCTTACGGCACCACCCCGGGCCACGGTTTCGAGTGGGCGCGACTGTTGCTGCACCTCGAAGCGGCGCGGGTCCAGGCCGGGATGCTCACGCCGGGCTGGCTGGCGACCGATGCGCAAAAACTCTTCGAGCAGAATTGCCGAAACGGCTGGGACGTCGATGGCGCGCCGGGCATCGTCTATACCCTCGACTGGGACAACAAAGCCGTGGTGCGACATCGTCTGCACTGGACCCATGCCGAAGCCAGCGCGGCGGCCAGCGTCTTGCTCAAGCGCACCGGTGATGCGCAATACGAAACCTGGTACCGGCTGTTCTGGGAATTTTGTGAAGGCCATTTCATCGATCGCTGTGACGGCAGCTGGCACCACGAACTCGATCCGCAAAACCGCCCGAGCGCCGATATCTGGCCGGGCAAACCCGATCTCTACCACGCGTGGCAAGCGGTACTGATCCCTCGTCTACCCTTGTCACCGAGTATGGCAACCGCTCTGGCGCAAATATCCCGGGCTGTTCCTGTGTAACCATGTGGTGACATTTGCGCGTCCCTTCGTTACCTGCGAAGGGAATCGCCCTGTTTAAACTCCTGTGCAGCGCAAGCACCAGACTTGCATGCATAACAACAAGAAAGGTACATCTCAGATGAATGCGATTTCTCGCCTCGCTACTGTCATTTCTGTCGCCTCCCTGTTCCCGCTCGCAATTCTGCCTCTCAGTGTGTCCGCTGCCGAATCCAAAGGCTCGGTCGAAGTCGTGCACTGGTGGACGTCCGGTGGCGAAAAAGCCGCTGTCGATGTGCTCAAGGCGCAAGTTGAAAAAGACGGTTTCACCTGGAAAGACGGCGCTGTCGCCGGCGGTGGCGGTGCCACGGCCATGACCGTGCTGAAGAGCCGCGCCGTGGCCGGCAACCCGCCGGGCGTGGCCCAGATCAAAGGCCCGGATATCCAGGAATGGGCCTCCACCGGTCTGCTCGACACCGACGTCCTGAAGGACGTGGCCAAAGAAGAGAAGTGGGACAGCCTGCTCGACAAGAAAGTCTCCGATACCGTGAAGTACGACGGTGATTACGTGGCCGTACCGGTGAACATTCACCGCGTGAACTGGCTGTGGATCAACCCGGAAGTCTTCAAGAAAGCCGGCATCACCAAGAACCCGACCACCCTCGAAGAGTTCTACGCCGCTGGCGACAAGCTCAAGGCTGCGGGCTTCATCCCGCTGGCTCACGGCGGTCAGCCTTGGCAGGACAGCACCGTGTTCGAAGCCGTGGTGCTCTCGGTCATGGGCGTTGATGGTTACAAGAAAGCCCTGGTCGATCTGGACAACAAGGCGCTGACCGGCCCGGAAATGGTCAAGGCGCTGACCGAGCTGAAAAAAGTCGCGACCTACATGGACGCCGACGGCAAGGGGCAGGACTGGAACCTGGAAGCGGCCAAGGTCATCAACGGCAAGGCCGGCATGCAGATCATGGGTGACTGGGCCAAGTCCGAATGGACCGCCGCCAAGAAAGTCGCCGGCAAGGATTACGAGTGCGTAGCCTTCCCGGGCACCGACAAGGCGTTCACCTACAACATCGACTCCCTGGCGGTGTTCAAGCAGAAAGACAAAGGCACTGCGGCCGGTCAGCAAGACATCGCCAAAGTCGTGCTGGGGGAAAACTTCCAGAAAGTCTTCAGCATCAACAAAGGCTCGATCCCGGTACGTAACGACATGTTGAACAACATGGACAAACTCGGTTTCGACTCCTGCGCGCAGACCGCTGCCAAGGACTTCCTGGCTGACGCCAAGTCCGGTGGCCTGCAGCCGAGCATGGCGCACAACATGGCGACCACGCTGGCGGTGCAGGGCGCGTTCTTTGATGTCGTGACCAACTACATCAACGACCCGAAAGCCGACCCGGCTGATGCGGCCAAGAAACTGGGCGCGGCGGTTCAGGCGGCCAAATAACCGTCAGTAGCGCAGGCCCTTCTTTGTGGGAGCGGGCTTTGTGGTGAGGGGATTTATCCCCGATGGGTTGCGTAGCAGCCCCGGAAAGTTGCAGCGGTGGAGTACCAGAAAGACCGCGTGCAAAGGTTTCGCGACTGCTTCGCAGCCGATCGGGGATAAATCCCCTCGCCACAGAGCTCGCTCCCACAAGGGATCTCACTGTAGTTTTTATTCCCTGTACTGGATTTCTCCATGAGTTCTGTTGCTGTGTTCAGCAAAGCCTCGCCGTTCGATGCACTGCAGCGCTGGCTACCGAAACTGGTGCTGGCGCCGAGCATGTTCATCGTGCTGGTAGGCTTCTATGGCTACATCCTGTGGACGTTCGTGCTGTCGTTCACCACCTCGACGTTCCTGCCCAACTACAAGTGGGCCGGTCTGGCGCAATACGCCCGGCTGTTCGACAACGACCGCTGGTGGGTGGCGAGCAAGAACCTCGCGGTGTTCGGTGGCATGTTCATCGGCATCACGCTGGTGATCGGTGTGCTGCTGGCGGTGTTCCTCGACCAGCGTATCCGTCGCGAAGGCTTTATCCGCACCATTTACCTGTACCCGATGGCGCTCTCGATGATCGTCACCGGTACTGCGTGGAAATGGCTGCTCAACCCGGGCATGGGCCTGGACAAATTGTTGCGTGACTGGGGCTGGGAAGGCTTCCGTCTGGACTGGCTGATCGACCCGGATCGCGTTGTGTACTGCCTGGTGATCGCCGCTGTGTGGCAAGCCTCGGGCTTCATCATGGCAATGTTCCTCGCCGGCCTGCGCGGGGTTGATCAGTCGATCATCCGTGCCGCACAGATCGACGGTGCGAGCATGCCGACCATCTACTGGAAAGTCGTGCTGCCAAGCCTGCGTCCGGTGTTCTTCAGTGCGGTGATGATCCTCGCCCACATCGCGATCAAGAGCTTCGACCTGGTCGCGGCGATGACGGCGGGTGGCCCGGGGTATTCCTCCGACCTGCCGGCAATGTTCATGTACTCCTTCACCTTCAGTCGCGGCCAGATGGGCATGGGCTCGGCCAGTGCGATTCTGATGCTCGGTGCGATTCTCGCGATCATCGTGCCTTACCTGTACTCCGAGCTGAGGACCAAGCGTCATGACTAGTCTCGCTGCCAAACCCGCGTTCAGCCTCAGTCGTGTGGCGATCTACGCGGTGCTGATCCTCGCGGTATTGCTGTACCTGGTCCCGCTGGTGGTGATGCTGCTGACCAGCTTCAAGACCCCGGAAGACATCAGCACCGGCAACCTGCTGAGCTGGCCGACCGTGGTCAGCGGCATCGGCTGGGTCAAGGCCTGGGCCACGGTTGACGGTTACTTCTGGAACTCGATCAAGATCACCGTGCCGGCCGTGGTCATCTCCACCGCCATCGGCGCGTTGAACGGTTACGTGCTGTCGTTCTGGCGCTTCCGTGGTTCGCAGCTGTTCTTCGGTCTGCTGCTGTTCGGTTGCTTCCTGCCGTTCCAGACCGTGCTGCTGCCGGCCTCGTTCACCCTCGGCAAGATGGGCCTGGCGAGTACCACCACCGGCCTGGTCTTCGTGCACGTGGTCTATGGTCTGGCGTTCACCACGCTGTTCTTCCGCAACTACTACGTGAGCATTCCCGATGCGCTGATCAAGGCAGCACGGCTGGATGGCGCGGGGTTCTTCACGATTTTCCGGCAGATCATTCTGCCGATGTCGACCCCGATCATCATGGTCTGCCTGATCTGGCAGTTCACCCAGATCTGGAACGACTTCCTGTTCGGTGTGGTGTTCTCCAGCGGTGATTCGCAACCGATCACGGTGGCGCTGAACAACCTGGTCAACACCAGCACCGGGGCCAAGGAATACAACGTTGATATGGCAGCGGCGATGATCGCCGGGCTGCCGACCCTGCTGGTCTATGTGGTCGCAGGCAAGTATTTCGTGCGCGGGCTGACGGCCGGCGCAGTCAAGGGGTAATCATGGCAACGCTCGAACTTCGCAACGTCAACAAGACCTACGGTGCCGGCCTGCCGGATACCCTGAAGAACATCGAACTGTCGATCAAGGACGGTGAGTTCCTGATCCTGGTCGGCCCGTCGGGCTGCGGCAAGTCGACCCTGATGAACTGCATCGCCGGCCTGGAGACCATCACCGGTGGCGCGATCATGATCGGCGACCAGGACGTCAGCGGCATGAGCCCGAAGGATCGTGACATCGCCATGGTGTTCCAGTCCTACGCGCTGTACCCGACCATGAGCGTGCGCGAGAACATCGAGTTCGGTCTGAAAATTCGCAAGATGAGCCAGTCGGCGATCGATGAAGAAGTCGCCCGCGTGGCCAAGCTGCTGCAGATCGAACACCTGCTCAACCGCAAGCCGGGCCAGCTCTCCGGTGGCCAGCAACAGCGCGTGGCAATGGGCCGTGCGTTGGCGCGTCGGCCGAAGATCTATTTGTTCGATGAACCGCTGTCGAACCTCGACGCCAAGCTGCGCGTCGAGATGCGCACCGAAATGAAACTGATGCACCAGCGCCTGAAAACCACCACCGTTTACGTGACCCACGACCAGATCGAAGCGATGACCCTGGGCGACAAGGTTGCGGTGATGAAGGACGGGATCATTCAGCAGTTCGGCACGCCGAAAGAGATCTACAACGACCCGGCCAACCTGTTTGTGGCGAGCTTCATCGGTTCGCCGCCGATGAACTTCATCCCGCTGCGTCTGCAACGCAAGGACGGTCGCCTGCTGGCGTTGCTCGACAGCGGCCAGGCCCGTTGCGAACTGCCAATGAGCATGCAGGACGCAGGGCTTGAAGATCGCGAAGTGATCCTCGGCCTGCGCCCGGAACAGATTGTCCTGGCGAACGGCGAGGGCAATGGCCTGCCGAGCATCAAGGCCGAAGTACAGGTTACCGAGCCGACCGGTCCGGACACCCTGGTGTTCGTCAACCTGAACGAAACCAAGGTCTGCTGCCGCCTGGCACCGGACGTGGCGCCGCAGGTGGGCGAAACCCTGACCCTGCAATTCGATCCGTCGAAAGTGTTGTTGTTCGATGCCAAGACTGGCGAGCGTCTGGGCGTTGCGGGCCAGGCGCAGACCGAGGCGCGGTCGGCGAACGTCGCGCAATTCAAAGGCCGGTAAAAGATCCGTGCAGGAATAAGGTTCATGTGGGAGCTGGCTTGCCAGCGAAGGGGCCGGCACATCCAGCATGGATGTCGCCTGAATCACCGCCATCGCTGGCAAGCCAGCTCCCACAGGGATCGGATTCCAATCAGGAGCACGCGCTGGATTGCCTGTAATCCAGTGCAATTTATGTAAACCGCGTTGGAAAAAAACAGTTAATAACAATAAAGACGAGGATGTAGGGATGAAAAAGAAACACGTCAATGCCCGGTTGATCTGCCAAGTGTCAGCCGCGGCGGCATTGGTGCTGGCCGGCAATGCAATGGCTGCGGATGCGTTCAGCTCCGATTCGAAATGGATGACGGGCGACTGGGGTGGCGAGCGGACCAAGCTGATCGAGCAGGGTATCGACATCAAGGCTGACTACGTTGGGGAAATGGGCGCCAACCTGCATGGCGGCTACAACGACGACAAGACCGGTCGCTACAGCGATCAGTTCGGTCTGGGCGTGGCGCTGGACCTGCAAAAACTCTGGGGCTGGGACAACACTCAGGCCAAGATCCAGTTGACCAATCGTAACGGTCAGAACATCTCCAACGATCGTGTTGGCGATCCGCGTGCCGGCACTCTGTCGTATTCTCAGGAAGTCTACGGCCGTGGCCACATGGTGCGTCTGACCCAGTTGTGGATTCAGCACCAGTTCTTCGACAACAAGCTCGACGTCAAGGCCGGTTACTTCGGTGAGGGCGAAGACTTCAACACCTTCCCGTGCGACTTCCAGAACCTGGCGTTCTGCGGCTCGCAAGTGGGTAACTGGGCGACCAACATCTGGTACAACTGGCCAGTCAGCCAGGCCGCGATCCGGGTGAAGTACAACATCAACGACGAGCTCTACGCGCAGATCGGTGCGTACAACCAGAACCCGTCGCAGCTGGAACACGGCAACGGCTTCAAGCTCAGCGGCAGCGGCACCAAAGGGACTGTTCTGCCAGTCGAACTGGTCTGGTCGCCGAAGGTCAACAGCCTGCCGGGCGAATACCGCGTCGGTTACTACAAGAGCACCGCTGATGCCAGCGACGTCCGCGAAGACGTCAACGGTTTCGACGCGGCAACCACTGGTGACGCGTACAAAACCCACAGCAGCAAACACGGTTACTGGTTCGTCGCGCAGCAACAACTCACCAGCCACAACGGTGATGCCAGCCGCGGTCTGAACATCGCTGCAAACGCCACGTTCCACGACAAGGACACCAACTTCATCGATAACTACCAGTCGGTGATGTTTGTCTACAAAGGCCCGTTCGACGCCCGTCCGAAGGATGACGTCGGCATTGGCGCGGCGCGTATCCACGTCAACGATGACGTGAAGAAAAACGCCGAACTGCTGAATGCCTCCAACGGTGTCTCGGATTACGACAATCCGGTGTTCTCGCCGATTCGTGAAACCGAATACAACTACGAGATCAACTACGGCTTCCACGTCACCAACTGGCTGACCGTGCGTCCTAACCTGCAGTACATCACTCACCCGGGCGGTGTTGATGCCGTGGACAACGCTTTGGTCGCTGGCCTGAAAATTCAGTCTACGTTCTGACGCGTCTGCGATAAGCTCCTCTCCATGTGCGCATATTTGCGGACAGCCCAGGCTGTCCGCTTTTTTTTGCGATAGACGTCCGATGATATACCTGTGGCGAGGGGATTTATCCCCGATGGGTTGCGAAGCGACCCCAGAACTGCAACCGTTTTCACCCTGACATACCGTATGCAATTGGTTCAGGGCCGCTCCGCGCCCCATCGGGGATAAATCCCCTCGCCACAGTGTTCACTCTCACTGGGCACAAAGGTAATTGAGTACCCCCATGATTTTCAGGACCGTGGCCAATGCATGAGCATCCGCTGCAACGCTTCTTCAAATCCCTGCGCGAACGACCGGTGTTTGCCTGGGAGCGCTATCAGATGCGCGATGTGCTGGTGATCGACCATCCGCTGTGTCAGGCGGTGTTCAGTCGGCAGGGCGCGCAGTTGCTGCACTTTCAGCCGCGCGGGCAGAAACCTTGGTTGTGGTGCGCGGCGAAGTGGCCGCACGTGGGCGCCATTCGCGGTGGTGTGCCGGTGTGCTGGCCGTGGTATGGCCGCCATCCGAGCGAAAACGCCTGGCCCTCTCACGGTTGGGCGCGACTGCTCGACTGGAAATTGCTCGACAGCAGTAGCGCTGAGGATGGCGTGCGCCTGCATTGGCAATTGCAGTTGTGCGATTGGCAGGTCGACCTGCATGCGCATCTGGGTGAACGCATGGAATTACGCCTGAGCACCGAGCATCAGGACGACATGCCGTGCCAGTTGAGCCAGGCTTTGCATGCTTACTGGCGTATTGGCGACGTGGGTGAGATAGCGCTGTCTGGCCTCGAAGGTGCGCAGGGTTATGACCAGTTGAGGCGCCAGTCCTGCCAGCAGGAAGGCGAATTGCGCGTGGAGGGCGGTTGTCAGCGGGTGTTCCAGCACGACGGCGAATTGCAGCTCAAGGATCACGCCTGGCAGCGCGAATTGTGCATCGATACCGGTGACAGCGGCGACACCGTGGTCTGGCATCCTGGCTCGCGACCATTGCTGGGTGTGAGCTGGGATGAAGTAACGGAGTTTGTCTGTGTTGAAGCGGCGGCGGGCGGTACCGACAGCCTGCATCTGGCGCCGGGGGAGAAGGCGCATCTGAGCTTGCAGGCGTGGGCTGCTGCCTGAGTTTGTACGGTGGCTGCTGGCCCCATCGCTGGCAAGCCAGCTCCCACAGACTCAGTGGCGGTCATGGATTTTGTGGACGACCCGGACACTGTGGGAGCTGGCTTGCCAGCGATGAGGCCGGATCATTCAATAAAGAGTTATCAGGCCTCAGTTGAACTCGTCACCCACCGGATACCGGCTGGCATTCAAGCTCTCCTTGATCTTGCGCAGATGCGGCTGGAAATCCACCCCGCGACGCAGGGTCATGCCGGTCGCCAACACATCCAGCACTGTCAACTGAATGATCCGCGAGGTCATCGGCATATAGATGTCAGTGTCTTCCGGCAGCGGAATATTCAGGCTCAGGGTACTGGCTTTGGCCAGCGGCGAATTCTCCGCGGTCAGGCCTAACACCGAAGCGCCGTTCTCCCGGGCGATGCGCGCCACTTCCACCAGTTCGCGGGTGCGCCCGGTGTAAGAAATGATCACGAACAGCTCGCCAGTGTGCGCCACCGACGCAATCATCCGCTGCATCAGCACATCCGCATGAGCGGTGACGGCGAGGTTGAAGCGGAAGAATTTGTGCTGCGCATCCAAAGCCACAGGCGCTGACGCACCGAGGCCGAAAAAGTGGATTTGCCGCGCCTGGATCAACAGGTCGACGGCGCGGCTGATCAGGTTCGGATCGAGCGCCTGGCAAGCGCTGTCCAGCGAGGCAATGGCGCTGCCGAAAATCTTTTGCGTGTACGCCTCGGGATTGTCATCGGCCTCCACCGCGCGGCTGACATACGCCGCGCCACTGGCCAGGCTCTGCGCCAGTTGCAGCTTGAGTTCAGGGTAGCCGCTGACACCGAACGAACGGCAGAAACGGTTGACCGTCGGCTCGCTCACCGACGCGGCCTGGGCGAGGGCGGCGATGCTGAAGCGGGTGGCCTGCTGCGGGTTGAGCAGGATCACCTCGGCGACTTTGCGTTCGGCCTTGTTCAGCTCTTCAAGGCGACTCTGGATCTGTTCCAGTAAATTTCGCACGCGGTCCATATGGAATTCCTAATTCACCTGCGCAAAGGTGCGCCGGGCTATGCAAATTGGGCCTTTGATGTGGCCCGTGACGGTGGCCTATCCTACTGATGGCTCCGACCGACCACCACTCGGAATCTGTATTTTGCGAAAATGTTGTGGTTATTACTACATTTTCCCTTGAGTGATGCCTTGAAAAAAGGTATTTGTAGCTTAACTTGATAAAAGAACAAACATCATGCCTTCGATTACGGTTGAACCGTGCACCTTTGCCTTGTTCGGCGCTCTGGGCGATCTGGCCCTGCGCAAGCTGTTTCCTGCCCTTTATCACCTCGATGGCGCCGACCTGTTGCACGAGAACACGCGCATTATCGCGCTGGCCCGTGAACCCGGCTCCGAGCAGCAGCACCTGGCGTTTATCGCCGCCGAATTGCGCCGTTACGTCGGCAAAGAGCTGGACGAGGCAGTGGCCGAGCGCTTTCTCGCGCGCCTGAGCTATCTGCACGTCGACTTCCTCAAGGCTGAAGACTATGTGGCGCTGGCCGAAGCGGCCGGCAGCGCGCAACGCATGATTGCCTACTTCGCCACACCGGCAGCGGTGTACGGCGCGATCTGCGAGAACCTGGCGAAAGTCGGTCTGGCAGAAAACACCCGCGTGGTCCTGGAAAAGCCGATCGGCTCCGATCTGGAATCCTCGCGCAAGGTGAACGACGCCGTGGCGCAGTTCTTCCCGGAGAACCGCACCTATCGCATCGACCACTACCTGGGCAAAGAGACCGTCCAGAACCTGATCGCCCTGCGTTTCGCCAACAGCCTGTTCGAAACCCAGTGGAACCAGAATTACATCTCCCACGTGGAAATCACCGTGGCCGAGAAGGTCGGCATCGAAGGCCGCTGGGGCTACTTCGACAAGGCCGGCCAGCTGCGCGACATGATCCAGAATCACCTGTTGCAGCTGCTGTGCCTGATCGCCATGGACCCGCCGGCCGACCTGTCCGCCGACAGCATCCGTGACGAAAAGGTAAAGGTACTCAAGGCCCTGGCGCCAATCAGCCCGGAAGGCCTGACCACGCAAGTGGTGCGCGGTCAGTACATCGCCGGGCACAGCGAAGGCAAGTCCGTGCCGGGCTACCTCGAAGAACCGAATTCCAATACCCAGAGCGACACCGAAACCTTCGTCGCCCTGCGTGCCGACATCCGCAACTGGCGCTGGGCCGGCGTGCCGTTCTACCTGCGGACCGGCAAGCGCATGCCGCAGAAGCTGTCGCAGATCGTCATCCACTTCAAGGAACCGTCGCACTACATCTTTGCGCCGGAACAGCGCCTGCAAATCAGCAACAAACTGATCATCCGTCTGCAACCGGACGAAGGCATTTCCTTGCGTGTGATGACCAAGGAGCAGGGCCTGGACAAGGGCATGCAACTGCGCAGCGGCCCGCTGCAACTGAATTTCTCCGACACCTGGCGCAGTGCGCGGATCCCCGACGCCTACGAGCGGTTGTTGCTGGAAGTGATGAACGGCAATCAGAACCTGTTTGTCCGTAAAGATGAAATCGAAGCCGCGTGGAAGTGGTGTGACCAGTTGATCGCCGGCTGGAAAAAATCCGGTGACGCGCCCAAGCCGTATGCGGCCGGGTCGTGGGGGCCGATGAGCTCGATTGCACTGATCACGCGGGACGGGAGGTCGTGGTATGGCGATATCTGATGTAAAACTGCCTGCGGGCGTCCACGCTCACCAGTTCAAGAGTCCGGTGCTGTTGGCCGAAGGTCTGGCGCTGAATGTTGCCAAGCAACTGAGCGATGCCATTTCGGCACGCGGCAACGCGGTGCTGGTGGTTTCTGGCGGTCGCAGCCCGGTGGCGTTTTTCCAGCACCTGGCCAAGCAGGAGCTGGACTGGTCGAAGGTCGTCGTGACCCTCGCCGACGAGCGCTGGGTACCGGTCGAACACGCCGACAGCAACGCCGGTCTGCTCAAGCAGTACCTGCTCAAGGGGCCGGCCGCCAAGGCGCAGTTCCTCAGCCTTTACAGCGCGGCGGCGAACGTCGAGCAGGCTGCGGAGCAGGCCGACCGTTTGCTTGCCGAATTGCCGCCGATTGACGTGCTGGTGCTGGGCATGGGCGATGACGGTCACACCGCGTCGCTGTTCCCCGACAGCCCGAACCTGAATGAAGCCTTGCAGGTTGACGGCAGCCGTCGCTGCTGGCCGATGCTGGCGCCGAGCGTACCGCGTCAACGCCTGACCATGAGCCGCGCACTGCTGGCTTCGGCGAAGCACAAGATTCTGTCGATTTCCGGTCAATCGAAACTGACCACACTGAATGCCGCACTGGCATCCGACGACGTCGCGGCCATGCCGGTGCGCGCGTTTCTGCAACCTACGTTAGAGATCTACTGGTGCCCATGAGCCAAGGAACAGCCGCTATGACAACCCCATCCCCGACCGTTTCCATGGCGGACAAAGTTGCCCTGATCGACAGCCTCTGCGCCAAAGCGCGGATCCTGCCGGTGATCACCATTGCCCGTGAACAGGATGTGCTGCCGCTGGCCGACGCCCTGGCCGCGGGTGGTCTGACGGCGCTGGAAGTGACCCTGCGTTCGCAGTTCGGTCTCAAGGCGATCCAGATCCTGCGTGAGCAGCGTCCGGAACTGGTGACCGGTGCCGGCACCGTGCTCGACCGCAACATGCTTGCGGCGGCTGAAGCGGCGGGTTCGCAGTTCATCGTCACCCCGGGTATCACCCGTGACCTGCTCGAAGCCAGCGTCGACAGCCCGATTCCGCTGCTGCCAGGCATCAGCAACGCCTCCGGCATCATGGAAGGCTATGGCCTGGGCTATCGCCGCTTCAAGCTGTTCCCGGCGGAAGTCAGCGGTGGCGTGGCGGCGATCAAGGCCCTCGGCGGCCCGTTCGGCGAAGTGAAATTCTGCCCGACCGGTGGTGTCGGCCCGGCCAATATCAAGAGCTACATGGCACTGAAAAACGTCATGTGCGTGGGCGGCAGCTGGATGCTCGATCCGGAGTGGATCAAGAACGGCGACTGGGCGCGCATTCAGGAATGCACCGCCGAGGCCCTGGCACTGCTGAACTAAACGTTTTACCTGACACTTCGTTGTGTGTTCTACGGCTTTACGGTGCGCTTGGTCGGTGCACCGTTTTTTTTGCCCGAAGAAAATCCAACCCCTGTAGGAGCTGCCGCAGGCTGCGATCTTTTGATCTTGATTTAAAAAACAACATCAAAAGATCGCAGCCTGCGGCAGCTCCTACAGTGAGGCGTGCGGTATCACCGTTACGCTGCGATACATAGTTACCGCACCGAGAGCGGCGCGCGCCGTTAATCTGCGTTCATCTTATGGAAGAGAGAACGCGTCATGGAACGAGACATTTCAGCCGCAACACCCCAACCGGTGTATCAACTGGCGCCCGAGCAAATCGCCGGGCCGTATTTCCGCAATCCCAAATTACTGCGACGCAATATCAGCGAGGGCGCCGAGGGCCTGCCACTGCTGCTGCGCCTGACGATCGTCGACGCGATGACCGGCGAGCCGGTGAGCGGCGCGCTGGTGGATATCTGGCACTGCAATGCGCGGGGCGCCTATTCGGGGTGGAGCCGGATCAATCCGGATCGGGAGGTCGACACCGATGCCATCGGCTCGATCCCGCGTACCGACGATGACACCTACCTGCGCGGCAGCCAGTTCTGTGATCAGCAGGGGCGGGCGCGCTTCACCACCATCTATCCGGGTTTCTACGCCGGTCGGGCGCTGCACATTCATGTGGCCGTGCGCATGGTTACCGGCCGTGAATATCTGGATGAGCGCAACGTGGCCTGGGTCGGTCAGCTGTATTTTCCCGAGGTGGTGTCACGCGCCGTGCTCAATGCCCGGGACTATCGCGGGCGGGCCTCTGCACCGTTGAACAACGCCGAGGACAGCTACTACGCCAACATGGGCGGCGAGGGCTCAACCTTGACGGTGTGGCCGATCGGCCGCGACTCTCACGAGGACGGTTTCTTCGGCCAGCTGACCATTGGCATCGACACCTTTGCCGCCTCGTCGCAGATCAAGCCCGAGGACTTCGACAAGTACACCGTGTGAACGGATCAGCGCAGCTCGTTGAGTGCACGGGTCAGCAACTGCATGTCAGCCGCCGTGGTGGTCAATCCCGGAGTGATACGGATGCTCGGCCCGCTCGCTGCACCGTTACGCACCACGGTGAACAAGTTGTACTCATCGAGCAGACGCTCGACCATTGCCTGTTGATCGGCGTGACGAGTGAAACGCATCGAGGTGATCCCGCAATACAAGCGCGGATCGTCCGGGGTCATCACTTCGATCCCCGGCAAGTGGCGCACGGCGCTGACCCACAGGTTGCGCAGGTAATTCAGTCGCGCGCCCTTGGCTGCTGCGCCGCCGAGCGAACGATGCTCCTCGAGCGCCAGCGGCAGGGACATCAACGCCGGAATGTTCGGTGTGCTGTACGGCGTGCGCGCGCGGATGTCGCTGGCTGGAAAATGCATTTCGCCCATGTCCGGATCAATGTCGGCAAGGCGCTGCGGAGCGATGTACAGAAAACCCAGAGTCAACGGTGCGCCAATCCATTTGTGCAGATTGAAGCCAGCGAACGAGATGCCCAAGGCTTCAAGGTTGAACTCTATCTGGCCAAGGGCGTGGGCGCCGTCGAGGATAATGTCTACGTCATGTTGTTTCGCCAGCGCAGCGATGGCCTGCACCGGCATCACCAGCCCCGTGCGATGAGTCACGTGGGTCAGGGCCATCAGCTTGAGTTTTGGATAGCGGACGAAGGCTTCGCGATAGGTATCCAGCAGGCTGTCGAAAGTGGCCGGATGGGTGTGGCTGATCTCGATCACCTCCACACCGCGATGGCGCGCCAGCCAGCGCATGGCGCCTTTGACCGTGTCGTATTCCAGGTCGCAGATCAGCACCTGATCGCCCGGCTGCAGGCGATTGTAATTGCGGATCAGCGACTGCAGTGCATCGCTGGCGTTGCGGGTGAAGGCGATGCTCTGCGCGCGCACGCCGATCGTCTCGGCCAGTTGCGCGCGGATGTCGAGGCTGTCGTGCTGTTCGAAACGCTGGCGCACATACACCGAGTTGCGGGTGTTGATCAGCTCGATGTTGCGCTGGTAGTCCTCGATCACCGTGCGCGACATGCGTCCGAAGTAGCCGTTTTCCAGGTTCAGCGGGCCGGTTTGTGCTTCGTAGCGATCGGCGAAGGTTTGCCAGAATGCTTCGTCACGGGCGCGGCGGGTGTTGTCAGGCATGGTCGACTCGGCTCAGGGGGAGGGCGCTTCAGTGGCGCGGGGCGGGTTTGCCGTGTTTGGCGCGTAGCGGTTCAAGCAGCTCCGACAGACCGTTATGGTCGATTTCCTGCATCAGCGCCAACAGTCCGCCGAGCTCGCCGTGAGGGAAGCCTTCGCGAGCGAACCAGTTCAAATAAGGGCCCGGCAGGTCGGCAATGATCCGGCCCTTGTACTTGCCAAAGGGCATTTCACGGGTGATCAGCAGTTCGAGTTTTTCAGGATTCATCAGGGGCAATCATCTGGCTTCGGAACACGCTGGAAAATACAGGCATTCTGCATGCAGGCCAAATGACAGATCATGCAAATAACCGTGATACAGATAGTTCAAATATCTTTAACTTGTTGAAAAACAAGGATTTATTTTTTATCAGAAAGCTGGCACGCACACTGCAATAACCCTTGCATCTTCAACCAACCGCAAGGAATTGAAAAATGACTGACATGAACAAAGAAGCCATCTCTGTACTCAACGACCTGATCGAAACCAGCAAGGACGGTCAGGAAGGGTTCAAGACTTGCGCCGAAGACATCAAGCATCCAGAACTCAAAGCGCTGTTCGCCAAGCGTTCTGCCGATTGCGCTACTGCCGCTGCCGAACTGCAGGCTACCGTGCGCTCGATGGGCGGTGATCCGGAAACCTCTACCAGCGTCAGCGGTGACCTGCACCGTCGCTGGGTCGACGTCAAAGCCATGTTCACCGGCAAGGACGAAGAGGCTGTACTGAACGAAGCCGAGCGCGGTGAAGACCATGCACTGAAGGCTTATCGTGAAGCCATCGAGAAAATCAACAAGCACAACCTGGTCGGCATCCGTGACCTGGTTGAGCGTCAGTACCACGGCGTGCAACGCAATCACGACCAGGTGAAAGCCCTGCGTAACCAAGCTCGCGCGCGTTCGTAAGCGTTTGCAGGTTATAAAAAACGCCAGCTAGTCTGGCGTTTTTTTTGCGTGAGGAAAAGCCAAGGATCGCAGCCTGCGGCAGCTCCTACAGGGGATCGCATTCCAGGGCAGGAGCTGCCGAAGGCTGCGATCTTTTCCATCAGCCGATGCTGATCGCCGGCAACGTCGGCAGGGTCACGGTCTGTTGCTTGCGCGGCGCGAGAATCTCGGCCTCGCCATCCACCACCAGCTCATCGCGCTGATTGAACACGCGAGTGGCGATGCGCACGCGAAACTTCGGCAACTTCTCGAGAATTTCCAGACGCACGGTCAGGGTATCGCCAATCTTCACCGGTTTCTGAAAGCTCATCTGCTGACCGATGTAGATGGTGCCCGGCCCAGGCAGCTCGCACGCCACGGCCGCGCTGATCAACGCACCGCTGAACATGCCGTGGGCGATGCGTTCCTTGAACATGCTGGCAGCGGCGAACTCGGCGTCCAGGTGCACCGGGTTGTGGTCGCCGGACATCGCGGCGAACAGCTGAATATCACGTTCTTCCACCGTCTTGCTGTAGCTGGCGGTCTGGCCGACTTCGAGGGCTTCGTAAGGGATGTTGGTAACCTGGGTCATCGGTCTTGATTCCTGTGACGGATTAAAGTGAATCCACAAAAAATTATTCGCTGCGATGGGGGCGGCGATGGCTCAGCGCCTGGTCGATCCAGGTCAGCACATCGGCGATCACTTCGTCGCGATTGGTTTCATTGAACAATTCGTGCCGCGCCTGCGGGTAGATCTTCAGTTGCAGGTTCTGGCTGCCGGCCGAGCGCAACGCTGCGGCCAGATCTGTCAGACGCTTGCCTTCGCTCACCGGATCACATTCACCGCCGATCACCAGCAGCGGCAGGCCCGGGTCGATCTGCGCGAGATTGGACGCTTTGCTGATCTGCTGCAAGCCGCCGAGCAAGTCGATCCACAATTGGTTGGTGCAGCGGAAGCCGCACAATGGGTCGTTGGCATACAGATCGACCTCGACCGGGTCGCGGCTCAGCCAGTCAAACGGGGTACGCGCCGGTTTGAATTTTTTGTTGAACGAGCCGAACGACAACCACTCGATCAACGCACTGCGGCCCTTGCCGCCCTGACGCAGTTTTTCGAAACGGGCGATCTGCCGCGCCGCGCCGTAAAGCGCGACAGGCTGAAAGTTCGAACCGCTGAGAATCGCCCCGTGCAGGCTGGCGCTGTGATGCAGCAGGTAACCCTGAGCGAGGTAGCTGCCCATGCTGTGCCCGAGCAGGATGATCGGTACCTCGGGATGCTGCTGGCCGATGTGCTGATTGAGGCTGGCCAGATCGCCGATCACCTTGCACCAGCCGTCGTCATCAGCGAAATGCCCGAGCGTCCCGTGTTCGGCGGTTTTGCCATGCCCGCGCAAATCCGGGGCGTACACACCGTAGCCTTGTTCGCAGAACGCATTCGCCAGCCTTTCGTAGCGAGCGCTGTGTTCGGCCATGCCGTGGGCCAGCAGAATGACTGCTTTCAATGGCGCGGCGGGCAGCCACTGGTTGACGAACAGGCGGCTGCGGTCACTCGCGTCCAGCCAGAAGGCACGGTGGATCATGGCAATTCCTTTTTGATCGAGCGGTTACGGCCCGCAGTCGTTGCATTGTATAGCGCGTCCGATCAGCTCACGCCACGGCAGGAAGATTCATACGATCAATGTCGCCATTGCCCTTATTTGCCTCAATGGCCATAACTGCTAGTGTCCGTGAAGCTCCGCTTTTTGCTTTGTGCCCTCAGGGATAAGCGCGAAACCACAGAAAAGCGGCTCCCGGATCGATTCAGGTAAAGAGGACAAGAACAATGCAACCTGATTTCTGGAATGACAAACGCCCCGCCGGCGTACCCCTGGACATCGACATGGGCGAGTTCAAGTCGGTGATCGAGGTGTTTGAGCGTTCCTGCAAAAAATTCGCGGACCGTCCGGCCTTCAGCAATATGGGCGTGACCCTGACCTACGCGGAACTCGAGCGCTACAGCGCGGCGTTCGCCGGTTACCTGCAGGCCCACACCGATCTGGCGCCGGGGGATCGCATCGCGGTGCAGATGCCCAATGTGCTGCAATATCCGATTGCCGTGTTCGGCGCCTTGCGCGCCGGGCTGATTGTGGTCAACACCAACCCGCTGTACACCGCGCGCGAGATGCGCCACCAGTTCAAGGACTCCGGTGCCCGGGCGCTGGTGTACCTGAACATGTTCGGGCAGAAGGTCCAGGAAGTGCTGCCGGACACCGACCTGCAATACCTGATCGAAGCGAAAATGGGCGATCTGATGCCCACCGCCAAGGGCTGGCTGATCAACACCGTGGTCAGCAAAGTGAAGAAAATGGTCCCGGACTATTCGCTGCCGCAGGCCATCTCGTTCAAGAGTGCGCTGCGCCTGGGCCGTGGTCTGGGGATCAAACCGCTGAAAGTCAGCCTCGACGACATCGCCGTGTTGCAATACACCGGTGGCACCACCGGGCTGGCCAAGGGCGCGATGCTGACCCACGGCAACCTCGTGGCGAACATGCAACAAGTGCGTGCCTGTCTCGCCCAGTTGGGGCCTGACGGTCAGCCACTGCTGCGCGAAGGTCAGGAGGTGATGGTGGCGCCGCTGCCGCTCTATCACATCTATGCTTTCACCGCGAACTGCATGTGCATGATGGTTTCCGGCAACCACAACGTGCTGATCACCAATCCGCGAGACATCGCAGGCTTCATCAAGGAACTGAAGAACTGGCGCTTCTCGGCGCTGCTCGGGCTGAACACGTTGTTCGTCGCGCTGATGGATCACCCGGACTTCAAGACCCTGGATTTCTCCAGTCTCAAGCTGACCAACTCAGGCGGTACTGCGCTGGTCAAGGCCACCGCCGAGCGCTGGGAGCAGATCACCGGTTGCCGCATCACCGAAGGTTACGGTCTGACCGAAACCTCGCCGGTGGCCTGCACCAACCCGTATGGCGAAAAGTCGCGCCTGGGCACGGTCGGCCTGCCGGTGCCGGGTACGCTGCTGAAAGTCATTGATGACGAGGGCGTCGAGCAGCCGATGGGCGAGCGCGGCGAGCTGTGTATCAAAGGCCCGCAGATCATGAAAGGCTACTGGCATAAACCCGAGGCCACCGCCGAAGTGCTGGACGCCGAGGGCTGGTTCAAGTCCGGTGATATTGCGGTGATCGACCCGGACGGCTTCGTGCGCATCGTCGACCGCAAGAAGGACATGATCATCGTCTCGGGTTTCAACGTGTACCCCAACGAGATCGAGGACGTGGTGATGGCTCACCCGAAAGTCGCCAACTGCGCGGTGATCGGTGTGCCGGACGAGCGTTCGGGCGAGGCGGTGAAGCTGTTTGTGGTGGCGCGGGAAACCGGGGTCAGCCTCGAAGAGCTCAAGGCGTACTGCAAAGAGAATTTCACGGCCTACAAGGTGCCGAAACACATCGTGCTGCGTGAGTCGTTGCCGATGACGCCAGTCGGGAAGATTTTGCGGCGGGAGTTGCGCGATATCGCTTAAACAGCAGAAGCGAAAAGATCGCAGCCTTCGGCAGCTCCTACATGGGAAATGTATTCCCTGTTGGAGCTGCCGAAGGCTGCGATCTTTTGCTTTCAAGGCCCGGAAAACCGGGGCTTTCAGGGTGATATAGGATTTTTGCTCTAAAATGACTGTTAGAAAGTCTTGAGTCATTAAAGTGACCATGGAGGCCGCTTTTGGCTCTAGTCGGCCCTTGGCAAAGCTGCTACTCTCGGCGCGCTTTGTGACTTCTCGGCCTGTAGAAAAGCCAGATTCACCAATACAAAACACACACCAATAATAATCGCATCAAATGCGGTGAAGAATTCGCGTTGCTGAGGAGTGGGCTTCCATGATCGAAGACTTTTGGAAGGATAAATACCCGGCTGGAATTGCTGCCGACATCAATCCAGACGAGTACCCGAATATTCAGGCAGTGTTGAAGCAGTCCTGCCAACGCTTCGCCAACAAACCGGCTTTCAGCAACCTGGGCAAGACAATCACCTACGGTGAACTGTACGAATTGTCCGGTGCGTTTGCCGCGTATCTGCAACAGCATACCGACTTGCAGCCCGGTGATCGAATTGCCGTGCAACTGCCCAACGTTCTGCAGTACCCGGTCGCCGTCTTCGGTGCGATCCGCGCCGGGCTGATCGTGGTCAACACCAACCCGCTGTACACCGCGCGGGAAATGGAACACCAATTCAACGACTCCGGCGCCAAGGCCCTGGTGTGTCTGGCCAACATGGCGCACCTGGCGGAAGCCGTGGTGCCGAAAACCGGCGTCAAACACGTCATCGTCACCGAAGTCGCCGACCTGCTGCCGCCGGTCAAGCGCCTGCTGATCAACAGCGTGATCAAGTACGTGAAGAAGATGGTACCGGCCTATCACCTGCCTAAAGCCGTCAAGTTCAACGACGTGCTGAGCAAGGGCCAGGGCCAGCCGGTGACCGAAGCCAACCCGCACAGCAGCGACGTCGCGGTACTGCAATACACCGGCGGCACCACCGGCGTGGCCAAGGGCGCGATGCTCACCCATCGCAACCTCGTCGCCAACATGCTGCAGTGCAAGGCGCTGATGGGCTCCAACCTCAACGAAGGCTGCGAGATCCTGATCACCCCGTTGCCGCTGTACCACATCTATGCGTTCACCTTTCATTGCATGGCGATGATGCTGATCGGCAACCACAACATCCTGATCAGCAACCCGCGCGACCTGCCGGCGATGGTCAAGGAACTGTCGAAGTGGAAGTTCAGCGGTTTCGTCGGCCTGAACACACTGTTCGTGGCGCTGTGCAACAACGAAGGTTTCCGCAAGCTGGATTTCTCCAACCTGAAAGTCACCCTGTCCGGCGGTATGGCCCTGCAACTGGCCGCGGCCGAGCGCTGGAAAGCCGTGACCGGCTGCTCGATCTGCGAAGGTTACGGCATGACCGAAACCAGCCCGGTGGCCACGGTCAACCCGATCCAGAACATCCAGATCGGCACCATCGGTATTCCGGTGCCGTCGACCCTGTGCAAAGTCATCGACGATGCCGGTGTCGAGCAGCCAATGGGCGAAATCGGCGAGCTGTGCGTCAAGGGCCCGCAAGTGATGAAGGGCTACTGGCAGCGTCAGGAAGCCACCGACGAAATCCTCGACAGCGAAGGCTGGCTGAAGACCGGTGACATCGCGCTGATTCAGCCCGATGGCTACATGCGCATTGTCGATCGCAAGAAAGACATGATCCTGGTGTCCGGTTTCAACGTTTACCCGAACGAACTGGAAGACGTGCTGGCAACCTTGCCGGGCGTGTTGCAGTGCGCGGCCATCGGCGTGCCGGACGAGAAATCGGGCGAGGCGATCAAGATCTTCATCGTGGCCAAACCGGGCGTCACCCTGACCAAGGAAACCGTGATGGAACACATGCGCGCCAACGTCACCGGTTACAAGGTGCCGCGTTCGGTGGAATTCCGCGATGCACTGCCGACCACCAACGTCGGCAAGATCCTGCGCCGCGAGCTGCGTGACGAAGAGCTGAAGAAGATCAAGGCGAAGAACGCCGCCTAAAACAGAAAGCCCCGCAAATGCGGGGCTTTTTGTTGAAGATCAAAAGATCGCAGCCTTCGGCAGCTCCTACAGAGTTCAATGTAGGAGCTGCCGAAGGCTGCGATCTTTTGCTTTATGCGGTTGTTACTGCCGGAACGGCGCGAAATTTACGTTGGTCCCCGCCGGACGCATGTCCTGCAGATACGAATCCTTGTCTGCACTCAACTCCAGGCTCAACGCCGCCTTGCGCTTGCCTTCGTTGCGAATCACCAGGCCTTCGAGCTTTTCCCGCAGAAACACGGTTGGCACTTTCAGGTGCAGCAGTTCGTCGGTGGCCGGGGTGTGCATCAGCAGGTGAATCCACTCGTACTGGCCGACGGCCAGACGCGATACCGGCAGGTCGAACCACCAGATGTTGCGGTTGCGGTTCAGTTCGGCGAAGTGGCAGTTGTTGGTGCCGAGCACAGCGCCGCCCAGTTCCTGGTTGCGACGGGCAATGGCCTGCTTTTTATCGAGTTTCATAACATTCCTGCGGGGTCTGATCGTTGGCGCAGCGCGCCCATAGCTGCGCATTCTCGGGGCTTGGGGGGCAAACATAAAGCCCAACCTGCATTGCACGACGAAATGAAGGGCAAAAATAAATGAAACTCGTGGCAAACCCGGCCAGTCAATCATTACGTACTGACTTTTCCCCTTCAATGCACCAAGGAGAAACACCATGAGTAGCACTGGCGATAAAGTAAAAGGCATGGCCAACGAAGCTGTCGGCAACGTCAAGCAAGGTGTCGGTAAAGCCACCGACAACAGCAAGCTGCAAGCCGAAGGCAAGCTGCAAGAGAAAAAAGGCGAAGCCCAGCAAGCTGTCGGCAAAGCCAAAGACGCCATCAAGAAAGGTGTCGACAAGGCGTAATTCCCGCCTTGAACGAAACACACGAACGGCCATCCAAGGATGGCCGTTTTTGTGTCAAAACCCGACGGTCATCCACGAAGGTCGCCAAGTAGGCTACCGTGATGTAAAAAACGGCCCCTGAGTCGCCACGACTTCAACCTGTAATGCGGCGAAAGGAGACGCGAATGATTTTTCCGGACATGAAAGGTCTGCCCCTGCATCGAGTGATGGTGCGCACGGTCACTGAATTCGTCGACGACGAGATGTCGACCTACGCCTCGGCACTGGCCTACCAGATGCTGTTCTCGCTGTTCCCGTTCATTCTGTTTTTGATTGCCCTGATCGGTTTCCTGCACCTGCCGGACTTCTTCAGCTGGCTGCGTCTGCAGTCGGAACTGGTATTGCCGCCGCAGGCACTGGAACAGGTCAACCCGGTGATCGATCAGTTGCAGCAGTCCAAGGGCGGCTTGCTCTCGGTGGGTATCGTCATCGCCCTGTACACCGCGTCGGCCGGTGTGCGCCTGATGATGAGCGCGATGAACGCCGCGTATGACGTGGTCGAGGGTCGGCCGATCTGGAAACGCTTTCCACTGTCGATTGTCTACACCGTGGGCATTGCCGGCATGCTGCTGGTGGCCGCCGCGCTGATGGTGCTCGGGCCGCAAGTGATGGGCTGGATTGCCGCGCAGGTAGGGCTGGAAGACTTCATCGTCACGGTCTGGACGATTGCGCGCTGGCCGGTGATCGTGATTCTGATGATGGTCGCGGTGGCGCTGATCTACTACGTGATGCCCGACGTCAAACAGGAATTCCGTTTCATCACCCCCGGCTCGGTGCTGGCCGTGGTGGTGTGGATCATCGCCTCGCTGGGCTTTGCGTTCTACGTCAAAACCTTCGCCAACTACAACGCGATGTATGGCAGCATCGGGGCGATCATCGTGCTCTTGCTGTATTTCTACATTTCCTCGGCGGTGCTGCTGCTCGGCGCGGAGATGAATGCGGTGATCGAACACATGTCCAGCGAGGGCAAGGACGCGGGCGAGAAAGTCCCCGGCGAACTCGATGTACATCCCAAACAACACGTCTCGGGCCTGGGGCGCGATCATTCGCTCAAGCCTGACACTGACGAAGCCTGATCATGATTCGTGAAATCCTCAAAATGGGCGACGAACGCCTGCTGCGCATCGCCCCGCCAGTGCCGCCGGAGATGTTCGACAGCCCCGAGCTGTGGCAACTGATCGATGACATGTTCCAGACCATGGAAAGCGTCGGCGGAGTTGGCCTGGCCGCGCCGCAGATCGGCGTCGATCTGCAATTGGTGATCTTCGGTTTCGAGCACAGCGAACGCTACCCGGACGCCGAAGCGGTGCCGCAGACAATCCTGATCAATCCGCTGATCACGCCGTTGAGTCCGCTGACCGAGGAGGGTTTCGAAGGCTGCCTGTCGGTGCCCGGCCTGCGTGGCGCGGTGGATCGTTATCAGCAGATCCGCTACGAGGGCTTCGATCCCAAGGGCGAGCCGATCGTGCGCGTGGCCTCGGGTTTTCATGCGCGGGTGGTGCAGCACGAATGCGATCACCTGATCGGCCGTCTGTATCCTTCGCGGATTACTGATTTCAGCAAGTTCGGTTTTACCGAAGTGATGTTCCCGGATCTTGATCCGAGCGCAGACGATTAAGCAAAAATCAAAAGATCGCAGCCTTCGGCAGCTCCTGCACCAATCCCTGTAGGAGCTGCCGCAGGCTGCGATCTTTTGATCTTCAAACAAGCCCCATCGCAATCATCGGCTTGCTCCGCGCATACCGGCTCAACCGTTCGGCCAATGCATAGGGCAGGGAAGGGTCGAAGCTGAAGCCACGCCGCTCATAAAACCCGCGCAAATCCGGATGGCAGAACAGCCACACCGGTTCCTGCACATCCTTCACTGCCGCCGCAATCAACTGCCCGGCAATCCCTTGCGCACGGCAATCCGGATCGACAAACAGCCCGGTCAACCAATACCCGCCCGCCACCGGCCGCAAGCACAACGCGGCGACGATGTCCTCGCGACGGGCCACCCACAGTTGCGCGTCGCGCACTGCTTTCATCGATGATTGGTGGCGGCGGTAAAACTTGTTCATCAACGGCCACAAAGGCTCGTCGAGCAGGCTGTACTGGGTATCGGACATGGGATCGGACTGACGGCGGGCAAAGCGCCGATTATAAAAGAACGCGCGACGCGCGATAGGTGTATACCTGAGCCTACATCCCTGTGAGTGGAGTACGCATCATGTCCAAAGGTATGGATTCAAAGAAAGCCGCGAAGAAGAAACCGGCCAAGACGGCGATTGAAAAGCGTGCAGAGAAAAAAGCCAAGAAGGTCGATATTTTCGGTCATTGATCACGTCCCTCGGGAGTCCGTCCTCCGGGCTCCCGCCTCAGCGCAAAAATAATCTGCAAGATTGCCCGGCTTCGTTGCACAGAAGGGGAAGATTCCCGTTCCGAGCCACGCCATGCCGAATTACTTCGACGTCCACCATCGCCAGCAAATCGAAACCCTGCGCCAGCGCTTCACCGCCCGCACCGAATGGCCGACATGGCTGCTGCTGATCGGCGTGTATGGCGGCTGGTTCGCGATCATCCTCAACAGCGCATGGCTGGGGCGCGGCCTGAGCACATTGCTGCTGATTCCGCTGCTGGTGCTGTGGCTGTCAGTGCAGCATGAGTTGCTGCATGGGCATCCGACCCGCTCGGTGCTTTTCAATAAAATCCTCGGTTATGCACCCTTTGCGGTGTGGTACCCGTACACCTTGTACCGCGACAGCCATCTGTTGCATCACCGCGATGAACACCTGACAGTGCCCGGTGTCGATCCGGAAAGCCGCTATCTGACGGCGGTGCGTTGGCAGGGCAGTTCCTTGTTCGAACGCGGCCTGCACTGGCTGAACAAAACCGTGCTCGGGCGGTTCGCGATTGGCGCGCCGCTGGCCTTGCTGGCATTGGCCGCGGAAGAACTGCAACGCCTGAGAAACCGCGAGCGGCAAGCCTGGCGAATGTGGCTGACCCACGGTGCGTTCACCGTGTTGATGCTGTGGTTTGTCGCGCGCTTCAGCGTGTTGCCGGTCTGGCATTACCTGTTGCTGATCAGCGTACCGGCGCTGTCGATTGCGATGATCCGCTCCTACTATGAACACCGCCCGCACGCACAGCCGGAGCAACGCACCGTGCTCAACGAGGCCGGCTGGCCATGGCGCTGGCTGTTTCTGAATCTGAATTTTCATCTGGTGCATCACGACCTGCCGGGGCTGGCGTGGTACGACTTGCCCCAGGCTTACCGTATGCGCCGCGAGCAATGGGTCGCGCGTAGCGGCGGATTTCTGGTGCAGGGTTATGGGCAGTTGTGGTGGCGCCACGGGTTCAAGCCGATCGACAGTCCCGAGCATCCCTTTCACTGACCCCAGGACCACCACAGGTAAGTATTTGCAGGGAAATAATGTGTATGACCCAACATCACGTTGAACTGCTGATGTACACCGCCCCCGAGCCCATTCGTGCGGCCAGCGAGCGCTGGATTTCCCGCATCCTCAAACACCTCGGCCACTCCCGCCTGAACGCCGCCAGCCTGTCGCTGCCCGAACTGTGGTTGTCGCCCGATCTGCTACTGACGCAAACCTGCGGCTACCCGTTGATGACCTTGCTGCGCGATCAGGTGCGCATCGTCGGTCGCCCGCGCTACGAATTGCCCGACGCCAGCGCCGGCAATCACTGCAGCCTGATTCTCAGCCGCGCAGACGATGCGCGCAAAACCCTGGCGGATTTTCGTGGCAGTCGCGGGGTGATCAACAGCGAAGACTCCAACAGTGGCATGAATCTGTTGCGCCAGCGCCTGGCGCCGTTGCAGCGCGACGGGCAGTTCTTCGCCACGGTTGGTATCAGTGGCGCACACCGCGAGAGTCTGCGCTGGCTGCGTGAAGAACGCGCCGATCTGGCGGCCATCGACAGCGTGACCTATGCCTGCCTTGCGCAATACGCACCCGAGGAGGTCAACGGATCGCGGGTTGTGGCGCGTAGTGCGTTCAGTCCGACGTTGCCGTTTATCACCGCCGTATCGACTACGGATAAACAAATCGAGCACTTGCGCCAGGTGATGAATCAGACGCTGCTTGAGTTGCCGGATGTGGCGCAGATCCTTGGATTGCCTGAGGTTTTGGCAGCCAGTGAAAGCGATTATCAGGTTGTGTTCGACTATCAGCGTGAGGCTGAAGAGTTGGGCTATGGCCGCTTGCGCTAAAGATCGCAGCCTTCGGCAGCTCCTACAGGTTGAACGCATTTCAAATGCAGGCGCTGCCGAAGGCTGCGATCTTTCGCTCTTATATATCAAAAAAGAATATAGGAATGAAATATAAATATTATTAATGCATAAGGCGCCTTGCTAGGATCGCGCCACCGGATCACCGGACATCCAGCGACCCCTTGCCCAGGAGCCCTTATGTCCGGCGCCGATACCGTTCACCGCAATCATCTCGACGTGCTGTTCCGCGCCCACTATCGCTGGCTATGCACGTACTTGCGCCGGCAGCAGCACGCCGCCGAAAACGCGGAAGACATCGCTGCCGAAACCTTCGCGCAATTGCTTCAGGCGCCCAGTGTCACGGCGATTCGTGAACCCCGCGCCATGCTCACCACGATTGCCCAACGCCTGCTTTATCAGCGTTGGCGCCGCGCGGACCTGGAGCGCCGGCATGCGCAACAGATCGAGGTCGAGGTCGCCACTTCGCCTGAAGACCTCGCACACCTGAGCCAGACCCTCAAGCGCCTCGACCGCAGCCTGCAACGCCTGCCCGGCAAGGTCCGTTCGACCTTTTTGCTGGCACGGATCGATGGCCTGACTTACCCGCAAATCGCCGCCGAACTGGGCATTTCCCAGCGTTCGGTCAGCGCTTACATGAGCCGTTCCCAAGCCCTGTGCGACCGCCACAGCGCCAACCCAATCCTGACAGACAAGAGGTCCGCATGAGATCGATCAAAACCCTGCTCGGCCGTTCGTTGCTGGCGCTGAGCCTGAGCGTCGGCGCTGTTTCGGCGGCGGAGAAATCCGCGCCGATCCACTTCGGTGACATCACCTGGGAAAGCGGCAGTTTCATCACCGAAGTGCTACGCCTGATCGTCGAGAAAGGCTACGGCTACCCGACCGATACGCTGCCGGGGAGCACCGTCAGCCTGGAAGCGGCGCTGGCAAAAAACGACATTCAAGTGATCGGCGAGGAATGGGCCGGGCGCAGTCCGGCGTGGGTCAAGGCTGCCAATGAAGGCAAGGTGTTCGGCCTTGGGGATACGGTCAAGGGCGCAACCGAGGGCTGGTGGGTGCCGGAATACGTGATCAAGGGCGACCCCGAGCGCGGCATCAAAGCGTTGGCCCCGGAGCTGAAATCGGTGGCTGACCTGCCGCGCTACAAGGACGTGTTCCGCGACCCGGAAGACCCGCGCCGTGGACGCTTTCTCAACAGCCCGACCGGCTGGACCTCGGAGATCGTCAACAGCCAGAAGCTCAAGGCCTATGCGCTGACCGACAGCTACGTCAACTTCCGCACCGGCTCCGGCGCGGCGCTGGATGCCGAGGTGGCGTCATCGATCAAACGCGGCAAACCGGTGCTGTTCTACTACTGGTCGCCGACGCCGCTGCTCGGTCGCTTCAAACTGGTAAAACTCGAAGAACCGCCGTTCGATGCCGAGGCCTGGAAAACCCTGGCCGATGCCAACAACCCGAATCCCAAGGGCACCCGCTCGATGCCGGCCAGCCTGGCGATTGGCGTGTCGGCGCCGTTCAAGGCGCAATACCCGGAACTGGTGGCGTTCTTCGAGAAAGTCGATTTGCCAATTGATCTGCTGAACCAGACGCTGGCCGGAATGAGCGAAAAGCGCCAGCCACCGCGGCAGGTCGCCGAAGCGTTTCTGCGTGATCAGCCGCAGGTGTGGCAGGCGTGGGTGCCGGGGGAGGTGGCGAGCAAGGTGACGGCGGGACTTTGAGTTTCAACTGTTTGATCGGTGGCGTTTGAGCTACCGCCTTCACGAGCAAGCTCGCTCCCACACTGGGTCCATGGCTTGTCCGAATCCAGTGTGGGAGCGAGCTTGCTCGCGAATGATCTGCAGACTTACACCGCTTCCGCCGCCAACGCCGCCATCACGGTCGGCCGCTGCTCAATCCGCGCCTGAAACCGCGCCAGCGCCGGCCACTGTGCCAGTTCGATTCCGAACAACCCGGCCCAACGCAGCACCACAAACAACAACGCATCCGCCACGCTGAAGCCGCTCGGCAGCAGATACTCCTGCTGCTCCAGCACCGCGACCAACACGGCAAAACGCTTGAACAACTTCTCCTTGATCATCTCGGCCGGCAACCGCTCATCGAACAGCGCACCAAGCCCGCCGTGGATCTCGCTCGAAATGAAATTCAGCCACTCCTGCAAACGCAGCCGTTCAAAACTGCCGGGCGCCGGCGCCAGCCCTGACTGGGGTTGCAGATCCGCCAGATATTGCAGGATCACCGGGCCTTCGGTCAGCACCGCGCCGTTGTCCAGTTGCAGGGCGGCGACATAGCCCTTGGGGTTGATCGCCAGGAAGTCTTCACCGCTGGCGGTGCGCTTGCTGCGGTTGTCGACGCGGATCAGTACGAAGGGCAGCTTCAGTTCGCGCAACACAATGTGCGGCGCCAGCGAACAGGCTTGCGGGGCGTAATACAGCTTCATCGGCGGCTCTCTGGTGAGGATTTGGCGCCAGTGTCATAGTGCGCCGCACCCTCGGTAAAATTAATCTTTCAGAAAGCAGCCATAAGGACAGCTACTGCCATGATGAACCTGATGCATTGGCGGCTGGTGGTCGCTGTGGCCGATCACGGCAACATCACCCGCGCGGCCGAACGGGTCGGCATGACGCAGTCCGGCGCGAGCCAGGCCCTGGCGCTGATGGAACAAACCCTCGGTGTGCAACTGTTCAGTCGCGAAAGCCGGCAAACCTTGCCCACCGCCATTGGGCTGCCGGTGATTGAGCAGGCGCGCGTAATGCTCGGCGCGCTGCAAACCATTCGCCAGACCGTCGACAGCGTGCGCCCGATGCTGCGCGGGACGATTCGCCTGGCAAGCTTTCCCATGGTCCTGGCGAGTTTTCTGCCGCCGCTGCTGCGCCAGTTCAATCGCCTTTACCCCGGGATCGAAGTGGTGGCGCTGGAGGTCAGCGATGACGAAGTGGAAACCTTGCTTGCGGCCGGTCTGGTGGATGTCGGTGTGGTGCTCAACCCGGCCCCCGAGCGCAATGCCGGGCCATTGGGCCGTGATGAATGGGTGGCGGTCGTGCCGACGGGCCATTCGCTGGCGCTGCGAGGAACCGAGCAAGGCGTCACCCTGCAAGAACTGACCGCGCTGCCCTTTGTGCTGGCCACCGGCGGTTGTTCGACCAACGCCCGCAGCCTTGCCGCCGAAGCCTGTTTGCAGTTGCAGGATGTGCGGGTCGAGGTACGCGAGTGGAGCAGCGCTTTCACGCTGGTGCGGGAAAACCTCGGCGTGACGCTGGTGCCGGAAATGACCTTGCCGGTCGACCGTCAGGGCTTGCGCGTGATTGCTCTGCAACCACCTGTCGAGCGGGTGTTTTCGCTGGTGTTGCCTGCGGGGCAGACGGCGTCGGCAGCGGTGCAGGCGCTGCTGGATTTGCTGGCGGAGACTTCGCTTGCCTCCGTTCGCTGAACCGTTTCTTGTGCAAAAAGTGCCAGATACTGGCCGACTAGTGGCCTTGCGCGTGGCAGGGCGCTGGCTATGCTAGCTGTAACTAACTATGTCGACCGTCATCGGTTAGCCGTGATTTCAACGCTGCCAGAGTGCGCAATCAAAGGCACCGGACACTGAACCAACAAGGAGCCAGTTGTACATGGAAGTTATTCTGCACGTTAGGGCTGGCCCGCTCGCGGGCTATCAAGAGAAGGATGTCTTGATGAGAGCGTCGCGGCATGCACGCTCGGATTAAACATCATTTATCACCTGACAACTTCCTCCTGTGGAGGAATGCGTGTGCCTGTTCTGTGGAACGTAGTGGTGGATTCTGAAAGACCTGAACTTTCATCAAATCAAAAGACCGCGCGGAAGGTGATACAACCATGTTCAACCTACATCACAAGGCTGACCTGCAGGAAATCGAGCGTTTCAGCTGCGCCTTGACCGAAGCCAATGCCAAGCTCGAAGCGATCAGCCGCTCGATGGCGATGATCGAATTTACCCCCGAAGGCATTGTTCTGGATGCCAACGAAAACTTCTGCAAGACCATGGGTTACAGCGCCGAGGAAGTGCGTGGCAAACATCACCGGGTATTCTGCGAAGAAGCGTTTTACCGCAGCGAGGAATACGCCAGATTGTGGCGCGACCTGGCCCGGGGCGAGCCGATCAGCGGCACGTTTCTGCGCTTGAACAAGTCCGGCAGGGAGATCTGGCTTGAAGCCAGTTACATGCCGGTGTATGGCCCGGACAAACAGGTCAAAAGCGTCATAAAAGTTGCCGCCGACATCACCGCCCGGGTCAACAAAGAGCACGAAGAAGAAAGCATGCTGGCGGCAATCAGCCGTTCGATGGCAGTGATCGAGTTCACCCCGGAAGGCAATGTGATTACCGCCAACGACAACTTTCTGCGCACCATGCAATACACGCTGCCGGAAATCGTCGGCCATCACCACAGCCTGTTCTGTCATCGTTCCGAATCCGAATCGGCGCAGTACAAAGCGTTCTGGGCGTCGCTCAATCGCGGCGAATATCACTCGCACCGTTTCGAGCGCAAGAACAAGTCCGGACAGATGGTTTATCTCGAAGCCTCGTACAACCCATTGTTCGACACCAAGGGCCGCCTGTACAAGGTGGTGAAGTTTGCCAGTGACATCACCCAGCAGATGACCACGCTGCAAAACGCCGCAGAATCGGCCCACAGCACTTCGGTACAGAACGATGCCTGCGCACAAAAAGGCTCACAGGTCGTGCAGCAGACGGTGCAGATCATCCAGGACATTTCCCGCGACCTCAACGAAGCGGCGCGGAGCATCGATGCGGTGAACAAGCAGTCGGACATCATCGGCACCATCGTCCAGACCATTCGCGGGATCGCCGACCAGACCAACCTGCTGGCGCTCAACGCCGCCATCGAAGCGGCCCGGGCCGGTGAGCACGGGCGCGGGTTTGCCGTGGTCGCGGACGAGGTGCGCAGTCTCGCGGCGCGCACCAGTCAGGCGACGCTGGAGATTGTCGAAGTGGTGCGCAAAAACCATGACCTGTCGCTGAGCGCGGTGTCGAGCATGCAGTCGAGCCTGAGTCGCACCGGGCTGGGTGTGGAACTGGCGAACGAGGCGGGGGAGGTGATCCTGGAGATTCAGCAGGGGTCACGGCATGTAGTGGATGCGATCGGGCAGTTCAATGCGACGTTGCAGTTGAACTGATGCTCTGAAATAGCGATGGACATTGTCCTGGCATCCAAGGGCAGTAGCGACTGCCCTTGTTTTATTATTGGCTCCTGTTATTTCAATTCGTACTTGGCAGTGAATTCGCCCTTGAACGCGATCAACCGCCCTATATCATCAAAGTAATTAGCGTCAATCGTTCCGACTTGGGTATCCAGATTCGGCCCGATGGTGACTTTCCCGGTTCCAGTGAGTGTGAGCAGTTTTTTTCCATTGTGATATTGCAGCTGAGGAACTCCCTCTGAGACGAAAACCAGATCGTGGGTACCGGGATCAAGCTCTGCGGGGTAGATGATCTGAACAAATTGAGCGCCCATGTCCGCTTTGAAAAGTCTGCGATCAAAAACAACCTTCTCTGTACTAAAGTTCTCTCCAACCGGATTTCCGTTATAGGTGGAATTGCACTCGCAAGTGCCGGTGAATGCGTTGGCTTCCATGATGATCTCCTGATCCAGGTACGTGAGCACGAATGTGATCACCGTTCCATTTAACAAGCGCGGGTCGAAAGAGCACCACTGTCAGTTCTTACAGGTCTCAGGCTTTTCTGATGAGTGGTAGCAATAAGGGGGGAGCGTACGAGAGAACAGGGTCGCAATGGACCCCGTTCCGTTTTGCATGAAACTAAAGCGCTGCGAGAAACTTGTCCGCCAGTTTGTCGCTGTCCTTGACGTCATTGGCGTTGTCTTTTTCCGCTTGTGCCAGCTTCATCTTGTCCTGCAGACGCTCGGCGATCTCTTTGCCGATGGCCAGTTGTTTCTCCGGCGGCATGGCTTTGATGTCGTCTTCGGTGATGCCCATGCTCTGAAGGATACTGTCGCGCAGACGCTGTTCCGGCGACTTGCTCATGTAGTCCTTGAACGCGTCGGTGGCCGAGGTGCCGGTGGTGCTGCCGGCAGTCGTGGCGTCGGTGGTTTGCAGGCCGACACGGGTCTTGGCGAAGGCTTCGTCGACGTTATCGCTGATGCGCTTGGCGGCGGCCACTTGCTGGGTGGCGATCTGCGTGGCCGAATCCTGGACCCTGGAGGTCGCATCGGTGGCTTGCGACTGAGTCTGGTTCTGCAGCGATTGCAACATGGCGCCGTGCAGGCCGCTTTGCAGACCGGCAGCGGCGGTTGTGGTCGCGTCATCCGCCAACCGCTTGGGCAGGTGGATGAGCTGCTGTTGTTTGGCACTGACCAACATCATGATGGAGACCTTTGGATAATTGCTGACGGGCATAGCCGAGCAATTAGCGTGCCTTTGCAGAACATCCTGCTATTTCAAGACTTTACTGTTGGTGCGTGCGCAACCAGGCGGTCATCCCTTGCCGCCGGGCGGCAGAGGATGACCGTGCGGCCCTCAGCGATGGGCAATGTTTTCCAGTGCCAGATTGCGCGTGCGCGGGCCGAACCCGCCGATGGTCAGCATCACGATCAGCATGCTGCTGACGATGAACGCCAGTACGCCGGGCGTGCCGAAGTGGTCGAGGAACAATCCGATCAACAGGCTGCTGAACACCGTCGACAAGCGACTGAACGAATAGCAGAAACCCACCGCCCGGGCGCGGATGTTGGTGGGGAACAGTTCGCTCTGGTACGAGTGATAACTGAAACTCAGCCAGGCATTGCAGAAGGTGATCATCACCCCGCAGAAGATCAGGCCGAAGGCGCTGGTCTGCAACGCGAACAGGGTGCCGAAAGTCATGGCGCCGAGGGCCGAGCCGACGATCTGCCATTTGTTCTCGAAACGGTTGGCGAACTTCACGAACAGCAATGGCCCGAGCGGGTAGGCCAGGGTGATGATGAACGCGTACATCAGGCTGTGGGTGACGCTGACGCCCTGGCCGGACAGCAGCGCCGGCAGCCAGTTTCCAAAACCGAAGAAACCGATCGCCTGGAACACGTGAAACACGATCAACATCAGCGCCCGACGCCGATACGGTGGTTGCCAGATATCGGCGAAACGGCCCTTGCCCTCGACATCCACCGGAACGGCTTCAGGCGCATCCAGCGGTTGGCGATGATCCTTCTCGCAGCGGGCTTCGATGGCGTCGAGAATCCGATTGGCTTCATCGAATCGTCCATGCTGCGCCAGCCACCGCGGCGACTCCGGCAGACGCTTGCGCAGCCACCAGATGAACAGCGCAAACACCGCGCTCGCCAGCACCACCCAACGCCAGCCCGACACACCGAACGGCGCCTGCGGCACCAGCCACCACGACATCAACGCCACCGCTGGCACCGAGAGAAACTGCACGAAAAAGGCGAAGGCAAACGCCGAACTGCGCATGCGCTTGGGCACCAGTTCCGAGAGGTAGGCGTCGATGGTCACCAGCTCGATACCAAGGCCGATGCCCACCAGAAAACGCATGCAGATGATGCCCAGCGCCGAGCTTTGAATGCCCATCAGCACCGTGGCCACGGTGTACCAGACCAGCGCAAAGGTGAAAATCGCGCGGCGGCCGAAACGATCGGCCAACGGACTGAGCAGGCTGGCGCCGAGAAACAGACCCAGGAAGGTCGCCGACGCGAACGCCGCCTGATCGGAGAAACCGAAAACGCCCTGATTGCCGGTAGCGAAGATCCCGTCACGGATCAGCCCGGGGCTGATGTAGGCCGTCTGGAACAAATCGTAGAGTTCGAAGAAACCGCCAATCGACAACAGCGCCACCAGTCGCCAGATCGTGGCAACAGCGGGTAGACGGTCGATGCGGGCGGAAATCTCGGCGGCGCGTATCGGATCGATGCCGTCGCATTGCGCGGCGGCGGGAGCGTGAGCAGTCATGGGGCTGGTCCATTTTTTATTGATGGAAAAGCTTAGCCTGCTATCGGAGTGGCTGGATTGTGAATATCGGCGGTTTTCCCGCAGACACCGCCGATTTTTCGCAATAACTGCTTACCAATTAACGATTTATGCCGCGGCGGCCGAATCGGGCAGCGCCGAGGCCGGCAAGCCGAAGACGCGATCGAACAGCCAGTTGAAGGCAAACGTGTAGCACGGGATGAAGATGATCAGCGCCAGATCCAGCAGGAACGCCTGCACCAGACTGATGTTCATCCACCAGGCGATCAGCGGAATAAGGAACACGATCAGCGTCAGTTGAAAACCCACTGCATGAGCGATGCGCCGTTTGACCGTGCGGGTGCGTGACTGCTGGCGGCTTTCCCAGTGCTCGAACAGCAAGGTGTAGATGAAATTCCAGGTCACGGCGATGGTGGTGATGATCACCGCCAGCGGGCCGGTGCTGCCCGGCGAGGTGCCGGACAACAGCGCCAGGCCGAGGGCGGAGAAGGTCATGCCGATCACTTCGTAGAGCGACACGTAAACCAGTTTGCGTTTGACGCCTTGCATGGGGATTTGCCTCTTTCTTGCAACATGTGGCCAGCGGGACTGGCGAAGGCGGCGAAAGATAGCTTCAATAGGCGTGACAGAAAAAGTCAGTAGCTTTCAGTTTTGGTGATAGGTAGATGAAGTGAATTTCAACAGCGACAGCATCGAACTGTTCCTCGCAGTGATCGAGCGTGGCTCGTTTTCCGCTGCTGCCCGCGCTTTGGGGCGGGTGCCGTCGGCGGTGAGCATGGCTATCGGCAATCTGGAGGCGGAGCTTGGCTACGCCTTGTTCGACCGCAGCCATCGCGAGCCGCAGCCGACAGCGATGGCACTGTCACTGGTGCCCCACGCGCGGCTGATTGCCGAGCAGCTCAAGCAACTGCAAGTGCATGCGGTGGAGTTGTCGCTGGGGTTGGAGAGCAAGCTGTCGATTGGCGTGGTCGCGGACATTGACCGGCGCCGCTTGCTCGCTGCGATCAAGGTGATTGCCGAGCGTCATCCGCTGCTCGATATCGAAGTGTTGACCGCGCCGCAGGACGATGTGCTGGCGATGCTGCACAGTGGCCGTGTCAGCGTGTGTCTGGCGTTTGCCGGGTTGAGCATGAACGTGCATGAGCGCTTTCAGTTCGTCGGCAGCGAACGGATGATCGCCACGCTCGCGGCGGACAGTCCGTTGTTGCAGGGGCAGGATCTGTTTCTCGAAGACCTCGTACATGTGCGGCAGATCGTCGTCGCCAGTCGCGACTTGCCGATCAGCGAAACCCGGCCGCTGGTGGCCGAATCGCATTGGCGCACCGACACCCTGGAGACTGCGCTGGAGATGGTCGAGGCGGGGCTGGGCTGGGGCAATTTCCCGTTGTCGGTGGTGCAGCCGTGGCTGGACAGCGGGCGCTTGAAGCGACTGAATTTTCGCAATATCGAGAATGGCCTGGTGCTGCCGGTACATGCGGTGTGGCTCAAGAGCCAGCCACTGCAGAAGGGCGCATCGGTCCTCGTCGAACTGCTCAGCCACTGAACCCGACACAGATCTCCTGTGGGAGCGTGCTTGCTCGCGAAGGCGTCGTGTCAGCTGGCATTTGCTTATCTGGCACACCGCCTTCGCGAGCAAGCTCGCTCCCACAGGGAGATTGGGTTTCACCTTGGCATTTGTGATCACCCCAGGGATTTCAGAGGTCAGGTACTCTCGCGAATCTTCAGTTCAAAACCCATGTCTTCCACCGGCCGCGCCACGCTGTTGCCGGCCATCAACGTCAACATCTGCTCCGCCGCGCGCCGGCCAATCGCCTCGCGCGGGGTGTTGATGCTGCTCAGGCGCGGCACCATGTGTTCGGACATCGGCAAGTCGTTGAAGCCGAGGATCGCCACTTGCTCGGGGATCTTGATCCCGTTGCGCAGCGCTTCGAGCAGGGCGCCCTGCGCCAGGTCGTCGTTACCAAAGAAGATCGCATCGACGTCCGGATGCGCCGCCAGCAGTTGCAGGAACAGCTCTCCGCCTAATCCCACCGACGAGGAGCGTGGGGTCAGCACTTCCAGGTCCGGGTCATAGCGCCCGGCCTTCTGCAGGGCTTTGCGAAAACCCTCGCCGCGCAACAAGGTGCGTTGATCGAGCTGTGCGCCGATATAGGCCAGACGCTTGCGACCGCGCGAGAGCAAATGCTCGGCCGCGGTTTCGCCGGCGCTGAGCTGCGAGAAACCCACGCAATTTACGCCGGCCGCGCTGTCCAGTTCCATCATGTACACGCAGGGAATGTTGCTGGCTTCAATCATCCGCCGCGAACTTTCTGTGCGATCAAATCCGGTCAACAGCAAACCACGCGGCTGATAAGCCATGTAGTTGCGCAGCAGGTTTTCTTCTTCATCGCGCGAATAGTGGAAGTTGCCGATCAGCACTTCGAAGCCCTTGGGCGTCAACACCCGATGAATGGCTTCCAGCGTGTCGATGAACAGCAGGTTGGACAGCGACGGCACCAGCACCACCACCGAATGGCTCTGCGCCGAGGCCAGGGCGCGGGCGGCAGGGTTGACCACGTAGTTGAGTTCGAGCGCGGCTTTCTGCACTTTTTCCACCAGTTCGGTGGCCACGGTGCTGACCCCGCGCAAGGCGCGGGACGCGGTAATCGGGCTCACGCCGGCAAGGCGGGCAACTTCATTAAGGGTGGGACGGCCGGTGGTGCGAGTGTTTTTATCGTTTTTAGGGGTGGTCATCGGGCGGCTTGCCAAACAAAAATCAAGGCACTAAGGTAGCGCTGTCCTGATGCAGCTGCAAATGCGTAAGCGAGGTCCTGCCTGATCCTCGCTTTTTGGCGTCGGGCGACAACCTGCTGCAACCCAAAAAAACGACAAGAAGGCGTCGGCAACTTCTGCCTGTGCACTAGAGTCATAGCTAGCAAAGGTAGCGCTGTCTGCGCGCTGAGGTGTTATATGAGTCATCCCATCACCGCCCTGGTCATCATGGGCGTTGCCGGTTGCGGCAAGACGTGCGTCAGCCAGGCCCTGTGCCAATTGAGCGGCGCCACTGCCATTGAAGGCGATACTTTTCATCCGGCCGCCAACATCGAAAAGATGAGCGCGGGGATCCCCTTGAACGACGACGACCGTGCCGGCTGGCTCGACAGCCTGTGCGCTGAGTTGCGTCGTGTCGATGCACTCGGCGAGCGTCCGGTGCTGACCTGCTCGGCGCTTAAACACAGTTATCGCGAAGTGCTGCGCAGTGCCTTGCCGGGCCTGGGCTTCGTGTTCCTTGAGCTGACCCCAGAAGTGGCTGCCGACCGCGTGTCCCATCGCCCGGGCCATTTCATGCCGGCAACGTTGATCGAAAGCCAGTTTGCCACCCTCGAATCGCCGGTCGGCGAGCCGTTGACCCTGGCGCTGAATGCTTCGATCCACAGCGTTGAAGAGCTGGCGGCCCAGGCGCACGTCTGGTGGCAGGCTCATGGTCTGAAACAGGCGGTATGAGTGTGTTGAAAGAGTTAGCGCTGTCCTCACGAATTCTGTTTAACCCGCTTTAATAACAACAACAAGCCAGGAGACACCCCCAATGTTTGGCATGTCCCACGACGCCTACCTGCTGCTCGATGCAGTGGTCACGGTAATCGGTCTGATTATCCTGATCACCAAATTCAAGATTCACCCCTTCATCGCCCTGACCATCGCGGCCGCGTTCCTCGGCCTGACGTCCGGCATGCCGATCGGCACCATCATCAAGGCGTTCCAGGACGGCTTCGGTGGCGTACTCGGTTTCGTCGGCATCATCCTTGCGCTGGGCACCATGCTCGGCAAAATGATGGCCGAATCCGGTGGCGCCGATCAGATCGCGCAGACCCTGATCCGCGCGTTCGGCAAGGACAAAGTGCAGTGGGCAATGATGTTCGCCGCGTTCCTGGTCGGTATTCCGCTGTTCTTCGAAATCGGCTTCGTGCTGCTGATTCCGCTGGTGTTCATCGTTGCCCGGCGTACCGGTGTGTCGATCATCAAGATCGGTATCCCGCTGCTCGCCGGTCTGTCTGCGGTACACGGTCTGGTGCCGCCGCACCCGGGCCCGCTGCTGGCAATCGGCGTGTTTGGTGCCGACATCGGCAAGACCATTCTTTACGGACTGATCGTGGCGCTGCCGACCGCCATCATCGCCGGCCCGATCTTCGGTACGTTCATCGCCAAGCACATTCCCGGCACGCCGAATCAGGAACTGGTCGATCAACTGGCCCGCGAAACCGATTCGCAGAACCTGCCGAGCTTCAGCATCACCCTGGTGACTGTGCTGCTGCCGGTGTTCCTGATGCTGCTGAAAACCTTCGCTGACGTCGCGCTGCCGGACGGTCATTTCTTCCGCACCTGGATGGACATGATCGGCCACCCGATCTCGGCACTGTTGCTGGCCTTGCTGCTGTCGCTGTATACCTTCGGTCACAAGCAGGGCATCGGTTCGCAGCAGATGCTCAAGTGGCTGGACGCAAGCCTGGCGCCGACCGCCGCGATCATTCTGATCATCGGTGCCGGTGGTGGCTTCAAGCAGATGCTGGTGACCAGCGGCGTGGGCGACGTGATCGGCCACATGGCGGTCAGCGCGCAGATCTCGCCGATCCTGCTGGCATGGCTGGTAGCGGCGGTGATTCGTATCGCCACCGGTTCGGCCACCGTGGCGACCATCACGGGCGCCGGCATCGTGGTGCCGGTGGTGGGGATGATTCCGGGCGTCAACCGTGAACTGCTGGTGCTGGCCACCGGTGCCGGTTCGTTGATCCTGTCCCATGTGAACGACGCCGGTTTCTGGCTGGTGAAGCAGTACTTCAACATGACCGTGGCCGAGACGTTCAAGACCTGGACAGCGATGGAAACCATCCTGTCGGTGGTGGGCCTGGGCTTCATTCTGTTGCTGTCGCTGTTCGTTTAACCTCGAACGCAAGACACAAAAAAACCGCAGCGATGCGGTTTTTTTGTGGGCGACGGTATCAGGCTCAATACATTACCTCTGTGGGAGCGGGCTTGCCCGCGAAGGCGTCGTGTCAGTCGACATCAATGTTGTCTGAACCGCCGCATTCGCGGGCAAGCCCGCTCCCACAGTGTGACGTGTCGTCAGACGGCTTTCGGTGCTAACCCATCCGCCCGGAACATCCCGCGAATCCCGCGCACTGCCTGCCGAATCCGGTCCTGGTTTTCGATCAGCGCGAAGCGCACATGATCATCGCCATACTCACCAAAACCCACCCCCGGCGAGACGCAGACCTTCGCTTCGGCCAGCAGTTTCTTGGCAAACTCCAGCGAGCCCAGATGCGCATAAGCCTCGGGAATCTTCGCCCAGACATACATCGACGCCTTCGGATTCTCGACCATCCAGCCCAGCTCGTGCAGGCCTTTGACCAGCACGTTACGGCGCTGGCGATACTGTTCGGCGATGTCACGCACACATTGCTGATCGCCTTCCAGCGCAGCAATCGCCGCCACTTGCAGCGGAGTGAAAGTGCCGTAGTCGTGGTAGCTCTTGATCCGCGCCAGGGCGTTGACCAGTTCCGGGTTGCCGACCATGAAACCGATACGCCAGCCGGCCATGTTGTAGCTTTTGGACAGGGTGAAAAACTCCACCGCGATGTCCTTGGCGCCGGGCACCTGCATGATCGACGGGGCTTTCCAGCCGTCATAGACGATGTCGGCGTAGGCCAGGTCGTGCACCACCAGTACGTCGTATTGTTTGGCGAGGGCGATTACCCGTTCGAAGAAATCCAGTTCCACGCACTGCGCGGTGGGGTTGGACGGGAAGCCGAGGATCATCATCTTCGGCTTCGGGATCGAACCGCGAATGGCCCGTTCCAGCTCGGCGAAGAAGTCCACGCCGGGCACCAGCGGCACCGAACGCACCTGAGCGCCGGCAATCACCGCGCCGTAGATGTGAATCGGGTAGCTCGGGTTTGGCACCAGTACCGTGTCGCCCTGATCCAGGGTCGCCAGCATCAAATGCGCCAGGCCTTCCTTGGAACCGATGGTGACGATGGCTTCGCTTTCCGGGTCGATATCGACCGCGTAGCGTTCCTTGTACCAGTTGGAGATCGCCCGGCGCAGACGTGGAATGCCCTTGGACGTGGAGTAACCGTGGGTGTCTTCACGTTGGGCAACCTGCACCAGTTTTTCGACGATGTGCGGCGGCGTGGCGCCGTCGGGGTTGCCCATGCTCAAGTCGATGATGTCTTCACCACGGCGCCGCGCGGCCATCTTCAGCTCGGCGGTGATGTTGAAAACGTAAGGGGGGAGTCGATCAATGCGCGCAAAGCGGCGCGGCGAACCTTGTTCAGCCATTGTTGCCTCGGATAACGTAAGCGCCCGGAACCGTCCGAGCGACGCTGGTCACTGCGGTGACCTGTGGCGGAAGATAAGGGCTGTGATGGCAGACTGTCCAGCCTGCATGTAAACAAATTTTTCCCAAGGAAATCGGTAGATGGAATTCACCAGCGGCTTCTTGCTGAGCCTTTCGCTGTGCCTGGACATCGGCGTAGCCAACATCGCAATGATCACCCTGGCGATGCAGCGCGGTTACTTTCAGGGCTTCGCGCTGGGCCTCGGCACCTGCGTCGGCGACCTGATCTACGCGGTGTTGGCGCTGGCCGGGATGACCGTGTTGCTGCAGTACGAAAGCGTGCGCTGGGTGTTGTGGATCGGCGGGTCGGCGCTGCTGGTCTACTTTGCGGCGAAGATGATCTATTCGGCGATTCATCACGAAGCGCAGCTGGCGGCGACGGCGGAGGTGGGGCAGAACTCGCATCGCAAGGAGTTCTTTCGCGGGATTTTCCTCGCCATGTCTTCACCGAGCGCGATTCTCTGGTTCGCCGCGGTGGGCGGCACCCTGATCGCCCGTTCCGGTGGCGGTGGCCCTGTAAGTTCGGTGCTGTTCCTCGGCGGCTTCCTGTGCGCCGGGCTGCTGTGGTCGGCCGGGCTGTGCTTCGCCGCGAGCCACGGCGGCAAGTTGCTCGGCGACAAGCTGTTGCGCTACTCCTACATGGCATCGGCAGCGATCTTCTGCTATTTCGCGGTGTACGTGATCGTATCCGGTTATAACGAGTTCGTTGGCTCAGGGGCTGCCGACCAGTTGCACGCCTTGTGACATTGCGAATCGGGTTTGGCTTCTATACTCAGCAGCCGAACCCCTTCTTTTGTTCCAGGAGTCGAGTCATGGATGAGCAAAAACGCGTCGAAGTGGCTGAACCTCGCTTCGAACATGGACACTTCCTGCTGATCGCGGGATTTCGTGGGCGATTTACCCAAGACACCGCCAAGGACATCCCCGCGCTGTGGGAAAAGTTCTTGCCGCACCTGGGAAAGATACAGGGACAAAAAAACGAAGTGACCTACGGCGTCTGCAGCAATTTCGACGGCCAGGGTGGCTTCGATTACATCGCCGGGGTGGAAATCAGCAAGCTCGACGACCTCGACCAGAAGGTCTATCAGTGGGTCGAAGTGCTGCCTCGTCAGTACGCCGTGTTCGAGCACAAGGGACCGCTCGATCAGTTACCTCAGACTCTGCAATACATCTACAAAACCTGGCTGCCGACTTCCCACTATGTCGAGCTCAACGCCCCGGAGCTGGAACGCTACAGCGCCGATTTCAATCCGCGACTGCACACCGGCAAACTGGAAATCTGCGTGCCGGTCGATACCAAAGCCTGAACCATGACGATGAGGCGGATCACTGATCCGCCTCATGTTGTTCAACCGCGCTTGCCCTTGCCCAGCCGTCGCGCCCGCAACAGGTCGATGCCCAAGGTGATAAAGCCGAACGTACTGATGCCCAACACCATCAACAGGCCGATTTCAACGCTGCTCATAAGCGGTTACCCCCAAGGATGATCAGAGACACACCGCAGGAATAGCTTGTCACCGGCGCGAAGAAAAGCGCTTATACGCAGGCTTTACGCCCCCCGCGCGGATCGATATGCACACCTTATTCCTTTATGCTTTGCGCACTTTTCTCCGCTGATTTTCGAGCTGCCATGAACACCGTCATCCGCCATGTCACCGCCGCCGACCTGGACCGCTGCTACGCCATCGAAACCGTTGCCTACGAAGGCGATGAAGCCGCCACGCGCGAAAAGATCGCCACGCGCATCGCCACCTGGCCGGAGGGTTTTATCGTCGCCGAAGTGGAGGGCGTGGTCGCCGGGTTCATCAATTCGGGCGCGGCGTTTGACGTGCAGATGTCCGACGAGGCGTTCAAGGAACTGATCGGCCACGACCCGAAAGGGCCGAACGTGGTGATCATGTCGGTGGTGGTACACCCGGACTATCAAGGGCAGGGCCTGGCCAAGCGATTGATGGCCGAATTCATCGAGCGCATGCGCGGGATGGACAAGGCGACGATTCATCTGATGTGCAAGGAACAGCACATCCCGCTGTATGCCGGATTTGGTTTTGCCTACATCAAACCGTCGGAGTCCGACCATGGCGGGATGGCGTGGCACGAGATGATCCTCACGCTCTAAGTCATCACCAATCAAAACCTGTAGGAGCTGCCGCAGGCTGCGATCTTTTGATCTTGCTGTTGAGAAGATCAAGATCAAAGATCGCAGCCTGCGGCAGCTCCTACAAAAGGGTCGGTGGTGGATCAGTAAAGGGTGTCGATTACCCGCTTCGGCGCTTCGCGATCGTACGTCTCGGCATCAAACTGCCCATCATTCAGACGCTTGTGGAAAGCGCCCGCAGAGGGCAGGGCCGAGCGCAGCAGGTGAGTCTCGGGGTTCCACGCATCTGAACGCACAAAGGCTTTCGAACAATGGAAAAACGCCGCCTCCACCGTCACCAGCAACACCGTTTTCGCCGGTTTGCCGTTCACCGCAAAGCTATCCAGCAGTTCGGGATCGGCGCTGATGGTCGCGGTGCCGTTGACCCGCAAGGTTTCGCCGATCCCCGGAATGATGAACAGCAGCGACACCCGTGGATCCTGCAGCACATTGCGCAAGGTATCGATGCGGTTGTTGCCCGGGCGATCCGGCAGCGCCAGGGTGTTTTGGTCAATGATCCGGACAAATCCCGGCGCATCGCCGCGTGGCGAATTGTCGAGGCCGTCGGCGCCCACCGAGCTGACGATCACCAGCGGCGAGACCCGCACCATCGCCTGATAATCCTCGTTGAGAAAACCGATCTGCTTGCGCACCGCGTGCTCGTGGGGCAGGCCGTAAATAGCTTCCAGTGCTTCGATTGAATCGATCATCGTGCATCCCTCGATGATTTAGAAAAACAGCCCCATGCGCCGCTCGTAACCGATCCGGCCCTTGTACGCTTCGCCGCTGTCGACGAAACCGTGTTTGGCGTACAGCGCGATCGCCGCGTCGTTATCGGCATCCACCGACAGTTCCAGCCCTTTGATCTCCGGCCATGCTTCACGCGCGACGTCGGGCAACGCTTGCAGGCAGGCCTTGCCATACCCCTTGCCTTGCGCGCGGTGATCGACCTGCAAGGCGTGCAGGGTGGCGCTGTGTTCATCGGCCCAGGCCGGCAACACCGGCGGGCGCTTGAGCAGCAGGAACGCCACCGGCACTTGATCGGCCAGCAGGGCAAAGCCTTTCACGCCGGGGCCAGGTTTGGACAGCAGCGTGTGCAGCGCACCGTGAATGTCGCCGGAAAACTTGATCTGTTCGGGATGGATTTCAATCGCCTCGACCTGCTGACGCTGCAAGGCGTTCAGGCTGTCGTACGGCACGAGTTGGGCTGGCACGGGAATTTCCTTTTTCCTACAAAGGTGAGCTTCGGATTCTAGCGATTTTGTCTTTGGCGGAAATTTTTTGTTTCGACTGTCGATCTGCCCGATGGCCGAACGACTAAGGGTGTCTTCACTACATAAACTACGGAGAACACCATGAGCGCACACACTGAAATCCAGGCCCTGATCAACACTTATCGCGAAGCGGTGATGACCAAGAACGTCGACAAAGTCATGGCGTTGTACGCTGACGACATCGTCTCGTTCGATGCGATCAAGGCCCTGCAATTCAAGGGCAAGGCGGCTTATCGCGCGCACTGGGAAGCCTGCATGCAAATGTGCCCCGGCCCGCACGTTTTCGAGTTTCACGAGATCGCCATCGAGACCGCCGACAACCTCGCTTTCGCCCATTGGGTCACGCATTGCGGGGGGACCAACGACAAGGGCGAAACCCAGAGCTGCTGGATGCGCGCTACCGCGTGTTATCGACCAGTGAACGGGACGTGGAAGATTGTCCACGAGCACTGGTCGGCGCCGTTCGATCCGATGAGCGGCAGCACGCTGTTCGATGTGCAACCCTGATCTTCAGCCATAGTTGATCCGTTCGATTCAGGAGAACGCCATGAAGTATTTATGCCTGGTCTACAGCGATGAGCGCCTGCTGCACACCTCGCCCGACAGCCCGGAAGACGCCGAGTGCTGGGCCTATGCCGAGTCGATTCAGGGCAGCGGGCGGATGGTTGCCGCCGAAGCGCTGGAGTCGGTGCAGACCGCGACCACGGTGCGCATGCGCAACGGCAAACTGTCGATTACCGATGGCCCGTTCGCTGAAACCAAGGAGCAACTGGCCGGGTTTTACCTGATCGATGCCAAGGATCTGAACGAAGCGATTCAGGTCGCCGGCCACATTCCGGCGGCCCGGGTCGGCAGCGTCGAAGTGCGTCCGGTGCGGCAGTTGAATGTCTGAAGTCCGGGCGCGGGTCGAGCAGGTCTATCGCGAAGACTCGCGGCGGATTCTGGCAACCCTGATTCGCCTGCTCGGCGATTTCGATCTCGCCGAAGAAGCCTTGCACGAGGCGTTCTTCGTCGCGGTCGAGCGCTGGCAGCGCGACGGTGTGCCCGACAATCCGCGCACCTGGCTGGTGTCCACCGGGCGTTTCAAGGCCATCGATGTGTTGCGCCGCCGCGCCCGCTTCAAGGCCTCGCAGCCGCTGTTGCTCGCGCAGCTCGAAGCACTGGAACAGGCCGACTGGAGTGGCGAAGACGTGGAAGACGACCGCTTGCGGCTGATCTTCACCTGCTGTCACCCGGCACTGGCGGCGGATGCGCAGGTGCCGCTGACCCTGCGTGAAGTCTGCGACCTGACCACCGAGGAAATCGCCCGCGCGTTTCTTTCGGCTCCGGCGGCGATTGCTCAGCGCATCGTGCGCGCGAAGGCGAAGATTCGCGACGCCAGAATCCCTTATCAAGTGCCGAGCCTGAGCGAGCTGCCCGAGCGCCTCGACAGTGTGTTGCGGGTGATTTATCTGGTGTTCAACGAAGGCTATTCGGCATCGATGGGCGCTGAATTGACCCGCGAGGATCTGACCCGTGAGGCGATCCGGCTCGGGCGGTTGCTGATGGAATTGCTGCCGGAACCGGAGGTTATGGGACTCTTGGCGTTGATGCTGTTGCATGAGTCGCGGCGCTCGGCGCGGACTTCCGTGGAGGGGGAGTTGATTCTGCTGGACGACCAGGACCGCTCGCGCTGGGATGCCGGGCTGATTGCCGAAGGTTGCAGGCTGATCGAACGCGCGCTGAGTACGCGACGATTCGGTCCGTATTGCCTGCAAGCGGCGATTGCTGCGGTGCATGCCGAAGCGCCGTCAGCGGCGCAAACGGATTGGCAGCAGATCGTTGGCCTCTACGACGTGCTGTTGCGCGCAGTGCCGTCGCCGGTGATCGAATTGAACCGCGCCGTGGCGGTGGCCAAGCGTGATGGGGCGGTGGCCGGGCTGACGCTGATCGAAGGGATTCTGGATCGCGGCGAATTGCAGGATTACCACCTCGCGCATTCGGCGCGGGCGGAATTTTGTCGGCAGTTGGGTCGGGTAGAGCAGGCGCGGGCGGCGTACCGGCGAGCACTGGAACTGACCCGGCAGGAGCCGGAGCGGCGGTTTATCGAGGGGCGGCTGAGCGAACTGGATTGATCCGGGGAATTCATTGGCAGTGCCGGCCTCATCGCTGGCAAGCCAGCTCCCACAGTGTCTGCGCCGTACACAAAGTTAATGAACACCTCGGTACTTGTGGGAGCTGGCTTGCCAGCGATTGGCGGCGCCGCTATTCCAGCATCTTGCTCAGCAACCAGCTCCCCGCCGGCCCCGGCGGATAGACCCGCGACCACAACGCATCGACATACACCGGCCGTGGCCAGCCACGCACCGTCAGCTCCACCAGCGAGCCATTGCCGAAACGCCCCACCAGCCAGCGTGGCAGCGCCGCCCAGCCAAAGCCCATTTCCGCCATCTCCATCAGCATCAGGTAACTCGGCGCCGACCACACCCGGCCTTTGGCGCGGCTGTCGTAGGGATTGACGATGGTCGCCAGGCGCAACTCGCGATGCTGCTCCAGCACCTGCTGATCGACACCTTGGATGCCGCTCAGCACATGATCACGTTTGACGAACAGTGCGATGTCGGTGTGCTCGGCCACGGTCGAGGTCACCAGGTCCGGCGGGTAGCTGTCGCGCATTTCGGCAAATGCCAGGTGCGCGCGGCCACGCTGGACCAGTTCGATCAGGTCGTCGCACTCGGCGATCAGGCATTCCAGTTCCAGGTCCGGATAACGCTGCTCGAAGTCGACCAGCGCCGCTTCGAAGCGCGCCGATTGATAGGTGTCGGAAATCGCCACGGTCAGCTTCGGCTCGACACCTTGGGCCAGTTGCCGGGCGCTCATTGCCATACGATGGTTGGCCGCCAGAATCGCCTCGGCCCGTTGCAGCATCACATGGCCGGCCGGGGTCAGGGTCGGTTTGCGGCTGCTGCGGTCGAACAGCATCAGATCCAGATCGATTTCCAGGCTGGCCACAGCGGTGCTTATGGTCGACTGACTGCGCCCCAGTTTGCGCGCCGCCGCCGAGAACGAACCCTGAGTGGCCGCTTGCACAAACGCCAATAGCACTTCCTGCGAAGCCATGAACTATCGCCTTGGTCGATGGTTATTGGTTATGAAGTATCGGTATGAGGGCGGATCATGGCAACCCTCTTCACTCAAGGAGTCAGGCCATGACTGCCAACAAATCCATCACTGAACGTATCTTCCAGGCCATCGGTTTCGAGTGTCTGGCGATCCTGATCTGCACACCGTTGCTGGCGTGGATCATGCAAAAACCGTTGCTCGACATGGGCGCGGTGACCGTGCTGATCGCCGTGCTGGCGCTGGCGTGGAACGTGCTGTTCAACGGACTCTTCGACCGGGCGCTCAAGCGCCTGAACCTGGGGCACAACCCCTGGACGCGGGTGATCCATGCGCTGCTGTTTGAGGGCGGGTTGATCGTGATGGGCGTGCCGCTGATTGCCTGGTGGCTGTCGGTCAGCCTGTGGCAGGCGTTCTTGCTGGACATCGGCGTGCTGCTGTTTTTCCTTCCGTACACCTATATGTATCACTGGGGGTATGACGTGGTGCGCGAGCGGTTTGTGCAGCGCAGCGTCTGTCAGAGCTAATCCGAACCCTGTAGGAGCTGCCGCAGGCTGCGATCTTTTGACTTTGATTTTTTAAAAACAAGATCAAAAGATCGCAGCCTGCGGCAGCTCCTACAGGGGCGTGTCGGGTTTAGAGAAACATCCCGCCCGACGCCTCAACCCGCTGCCCGTTGATCCACTGCGCACCCGGCGCCAGCAGCATCGACAGCGCGCCACCGATGTCATCCGGTTGCCCGGCGCGTCCCAGTGCGGTGTTGCTCGCAACCATCGCGTTCAACGCGGCGTTGTCGCGCACCGCGCCGCCGCCAAAGTCCGTCTCGATGGCGCCCGGCGCCAGAATGTTCACGCCGATCTGCCGCGCCCCCAGCTCCTTGGCCTGATAGCGGGTCAACACTTCCATCGCACCTTTCATCGCTGCGTAGGCGGCGTAGCCCGGCAGGCTGAAGCGGGTCAGGCCGCTGGAGATGTTAATAATGCGTCCACCGTCATTGATCAGCGGCAGCAGCTGCTGAGTCAGGAAGAACGGCCCTTTGAGCTGGATGTTCATCAGCAGGTCGAACTGTTCAGGGGTGGTCTCGGCGAACAGTGCGTGCACGCCAATCCCGGCGTTGTTGATCAGGAAGTCGAAGCGCGGACGATCAAAGTGCTGCAACGCCTGCTCAACCCGCGAAGCGAAATCGGTAAAGCTGTCGCTGCGGCCCACATCCAGTTGCAGCATCACGGCTTTGGCGCCGCGTTGTTCCAGTTCAGCCACCAGCGCCTCGGCTTCATCGGCGCGGCTGTTGTAGGTGCCGATGATGTCCACGCCTTCGGCAGCGAGGTGCAGGGCGGCGTTCTTGCCCAGGCCACGGCTGGCGCCGGTGATCAATGCGATTTTGCGGCTCATGTGAAATCCTCGATTGCGGTGAGTGGTGATGAGCAAAGTTTATTTATCCGCCGTGGGGTGATAAACAGACTGAAACCGGAATCACTGATCGGAACAGCCGAACAATCAGCGGGTGTCCTCATGAACAAACTGGAACTGCTGCGCACCTTCGTCCGGGTCAGCGAACTGTCGAGTTTCACCCTGGCCGGCGAGAGTCTCGGGTTGCCGCGCTCGACGGTGTCCGAGCATGTGCAGGCGCTGGAAAGCCTGCTTGGCACGCGCCTGCTGCAACGCACCACGCGCAAGGTGCAGGCGACGCAGGACGGTCTGGTGCTGTATGAACGCAGCAAGGATCTGCTGTCGCACATGGACGAGATCGAGGGGCTGTTTCGCCAGGATCCAGCGTCGCTGAGCGGGCGGATTCGTGTCGACATGCCGAACATCCTGGCGCGACGCCTGATCATGCCGCTGCTGCCGGAGTTCATGGCGCGCCACCCGAATCTGGAACTGGAGATCAGCAGCACCGACCGCCGCGTCGATCTGCTCAGCGAGGGCTTCGATTGCGTGGTGCGCATCGGCGCGCAGCCGGATCAGTCGGTGGTGGCGCGACATTTGGGCGACTTCCCGATGATCAACTGCGCCAGCCCTGCGTACCTTGAACGCTACGGCGTGCCGCAGACGCTGGAGGATCTGGCGCAGCATCGACTGGTGCATTACGTCGGCGTGCTCGGTTCGCGCTCGGAAGGGTTTGTGTATGAACAGGACGGTCAGGTGCGGCGCCTGCCGATGGCCGGCAGTGTCACGGTCAACAGCACTGATGCCTATGAGTCGGCCTGTCTTGGCGGGTTCGGCCTGATTCAGGTACCGCGCACCGGCATGCAGCCGCACCTGGACACCGGGGAGCTGGTGACGGTGCTGCCGCAGTTCACGGCACCGGCGATGGGCATTGCAATCCTGTATGCGCGGCAACGGCATTTGCCGCTGCGGGTGCGGGTGTTCATGGAGTGGTTGGGGGAGGTCATCCGCTCGACGCTCTGACCGACTTCACCTGTAGGAGCTGCGGCACGCTGCGATCTTTTGATTTTGCTTGTAAAAAACAAGATCAAAAGATCGCAGCGTGCCGCAGCTCCTACAGAGGATTTGTGGGGATCAGAAGATTTGGGTGAACAGCCAGTACAGGCTGCCCGACAGCAGAATCGCCGCCGGCAACGTCAGCACCCACGCCATCAGCAGATTGCGGATGGTCTTCATCTGCAAGCCACCGCCATTGGCGACCATGGTCCCGGCCACGCCCGATGACAGCACATGGGTGGTCGAGACCGGCAAACCGAACATGTCCGCCGCGCCAATCGTCAGCATCGCCACGGTTTCCGCCGAGGCGCCCTGGGCGTAGGTCAGGTGGGTCTTGCCGATCTTTTCGCCGACCGTCACCACAATCCGTTTCCAGCCGACCATGGTGCCGAGGCCCAAGGCGATGGCCACGGCGATCTTCACCCACAGCGGAATGAAGCGTGTGGCGTTGTCGATCTGCTGCTTGAACAGTTGCAGTTTGTCCGTGGTGTCGGCGTCGAAGTTGCCGACCTTGTTCTTCTCCATCAGGCGAATGCTTTCGCTGGCCAGGTACATGTCGTTACGCACGTTGCCCATGGCTTCGGCCGGGACTTTCGACAGCGAACCATAGCCTTTGACCTCTTCGCCAATGTGCCCGGTCAGGGCGGCGAGGGCGGGGATCAGTTGCGGCGTGGCTTGCTTGCTGCGCACGTAATCCGACAGCACCGGACGAGGATCGACCGGCGCTGGCAGCGGGGTGTTTTTCACCAGCGCTTGCTGAGTGACTTCGGCGACGGCGGCAAACTGCAGCGCCTGATCGGCGGGCATGGTGCGGTTCAAGGCGTAAGCCATGGGCAGGGTGCCGACCAGAATCAGCATGATCAGGCCCATGCCTTTCTGCCCGTCGTTGGAGCCGTGGGCGAAAGACACACCGGTGCAGGTGGCGATCAGCAAACCGCGAATCCACCACGGTGGCGGGTTGTTGCCTTGCGGCGCCTTGTACAGCGCGCGGTTCTTGATGAAGGCGCGCATGGCCAGCAGCAACAGCGCCGCGCAGCCGAAGCCCACCAGTGGCGACAGCAACAGCGCATAACCGATCTTGGTTGCCTGCGCCCAGTCCACGCCACTGGTGCCGTCGCGCCCGTGCATCAGGGCATTGGCCACGCCGACGCCGATGATCGAGCCGATCAGCGTGTGGGAAGAGGAGGCCGGCAGGCCCAGCCACCAGGTGCCGAGGTTCCACAGGATTGCCGCGATCAGCAGGGCAAAGATCATCGCGAAACCGGCGGACGAACCGACCTGCAGAATCAGCTCCACCGGCAGCAGGGCGATGATGCCGAACGCCACCGCGCCGCTGGACAGCAGCACCCCGAGGAAATTGAAGAAGCCCGACCAGACCACCGCCACATTCGGCGGCAGCGAATGGGTGTAGATCACCGTCGCGACGGCGTTGGCAGTGTCGTGGAAACCGTTGACGAACTCGAAGCCCAGCGCAATCAGCAACGCGACGCCGAGCAACAGGAACGGGGTCCAGGTGGTGACGGTGGTGCCCAGCTCATGCATGTCGTGCATCAGGCTGTAAGCGGTGAACAACATGCCCATGGCCAGAACCGCGAAGAACACCACGTAAGTGAACGGACCGGGTTTCTTATCAAGTGCCGGCCGGCCGCCGTGGGCGGACGTGGGGCGGGCGGCGGTCAGGGAGGGAGTAGCCATGAGCGGACAATCCTGAGCGAGGGAAGGTTTGTTCGTCATGATCGTTGCTAAATATTACAGAGAGACTGCGATAGATCAGTGTTTGGGTTTTTAGCTCCACCACTGATCTGAAGGCTGAAGCAGATCCCTGTGGGAGCGAGCTTGCTCGCGAAAGCGGTGTGTCATTCAACAATGATGGTGCCTGATATTCCGTCTTCGCGAGCAAGCTCGCTCCCACAGGGGAACTGTGCTGGACATCAGGTTCGGTGGTCAGTAATCCCCACGCTTGCGAAACGCCCAGCGCCCGGCAATCACGGTAAACGTCGCCACCAGCGCCACCAGAATCCAGAACCCTTCCGGATCCGTCGCCAGCGGCACGCCGCCGACGTTCATGCCGAAGAAGCCGGCGATGATGTTGATCGGCAGCGCCAGCACCGTGACCACGGTCAGGGTGAACAGCGTGCGGTTGCTCTGTTCGTTGAGGTTGGCGGCGATTTCTTCTTGCAGCAGTTTGATCCGCTCGCCGAGGGCGGTGAGGTCGTTGATGATCAGCGCAAATTCCTCGGTGGACTTGCGCAGCTCCTTGACGTCCTCCTTCTGCAGCCACGCCGGCGGCCGGTTGAGCAAGCGCAGCAAGGAGCCCGGCTCCAGCGCCAACAGGCGTTGCAGGCGCACCAGCACCCGACGGTTGGCACCGAGTTCGGCGCGGTTGGTCGACAGGCGCGAGGAGAGTAATTCGTCTTCGACCTGATCGACGCTCATGCTGGTCTTGCGCACGATCTGCGTCAGCACTTCGCCCTGATCGCGCAGCAGGTGCACCAGCAGTTCCGACGGTGAGCGAAAGCATTCGCCGGCCTTCACCGACGAACGCAGTTTGTCCACCGAGTGCAGCGGTTGCAGGCGTGCGCTGACGATCAGTTTGCTGCGCACACAGACCCACAGCGTCGACACGTCCGAGGACACCATGCTGCTGAGGTTGAACACCACGTCGTTGACCACCGCCAGCAACGCCGAGTCCACGTGCTCGATGCGCGTCGAGCGCGAACCTTCGTGCAGCGCCTCGAAAAACTCTTCGGGCAATTGCAGATGGCTTTTCATCCAGCGCTCACACGCGGCGTGCGCCAGGTTCAGGTGCAGCCAGAGGAATTCATCACGGTCGCTGTCGTCTTGCAGACAACGCAGGGCGGTCGCCGAATCGACTTCGCGGCCACGCTCACCAGGACGAAAACGGAAGCCGTAAAGCAGACCGAACAAATCAGGATCGCGATGACTGAGGTCGAGGCTGTGGTTCATGGAGGCTCGCTGCGAGGAGGGCGTCTGGCGTGGAGTTTTCAGATTCACCTGAGCCGCATCATCGCAACCGGATATGACACTTGTGTGACGATAAAGTGACGCCAGATCAATGCCTTACCGGCGGTCGGATTTCCTTCAAGAAGCGCTCTGGTGCGCCGATCACGCTTGGGTTACGTTGCGCGCGCTTGGCCATGAGCCAAGGCTCGCCGACACGGATGTCCGGCAAAATTCCACGCCTTATCGGGCGTGCCTCATCCCTGTCCTGAGTATCTCGCGATGCTGCAAAAATCCCTGAGAGCACAAATTCTCGCCCTGCTGAGCGGCAGCCTGCTGGCGATGCTGTTGATCGCACTGGCCTGCTTTCATTTCCTGTCCAATGGCGTGCAGAACTACAGCCAGTTGATCGCCGGCCCCTTGCACACCTCACAATTGATCGACGAGGCCAACCTGCAATTCAAGGTGCAGGTGCAGGAGTGGAAAAACGTCTTGCTGCGCGGCAAGCAACCGGCGGACCTGGCCAAATACTGGAGCCAGTTCGAAGATCGTCAGCGCGATGTGCAGAGCATTCTCGGTGAACTGGCCGGCCAGAAAGGCCTGGAGCCGGCGCTGAAGTCCCGCATCGAACGCCTGCGTGAAGAGCACCGCCAACTCGGCAGCGCCTACCAGAAGGGTCGCGATGCCTACGTCGCGGCCGGTGCCGATCCAGCGGCTGGCGACAGTGCGGTCAAAGGCGTGGACCGCGCCACCAGCGATCAGATGAGCGAACTGGTCGCCGAGCTGCGCAAGCAGGGCACCGAACAGTCGGCGCAGATCAGTGCCAATGCCGACAGCACCGTGCTGCTGGGGATTGTGGTGATGCTCGGTTCCGGTCTGTTGATCGGTTTGCTCAGCCTGTGGCTGGTCAACCGCAACCTGATCGAACCGATCCGCAAACTGATCGATTACGTCACCCAGTTGAGCCGTGGGCGCCTTGCCGAACGCGTCGCCAACGCCCGCCAGGACGAGTTGGGCAACCTTGCGGCTGCCGCCAATACCCTGCGCGATTTCCTCGCTGAAACCTTCACTCACCTGCAACGCAGTGCCAGTGATCTGGACAGCGCCAGCGGCGAACTGAATGCGATCGCCACGACCATGGCCGGCGGCACCAACGAGCAGTTCAACCGCACCGATCAGGTGGCCACGGCAATGAACGAAATGTCCGCCACCGCCCAGGAAGTCGCCCGGCATGCGGCGGATGCGGCGCGGGCTGCCGACGATGCCGACCAGTCCGCCCAGCAGGGTGAAAAGGTCATGCAGGGCACCATCCACAGCATCACCCGGATGCGTGGCGAAATCGCCAACACCGCTGAAGTGATTCGTCGCCTGGAAAGCGACAGCGGGCGCATCGGCAAGGTGCTGGAAGTGATTCGCGGCATCGCCGAACAGACCAACCTGCTGGCGCTCAACGCAGCGATTGAAGCGGCGCGGGCCGGTGAGGCCGGACGCGGTTTCGCGGTGGTCGCCGATGAGGTGCGCAACCTTGCGCAGCGTACGGCCGAGTCGATCATCGAGATCAACCAGATCATTCAGAACGTGCAGACCGGTGCCGTGGACGCTGCGCAAGCGATCGAAAGCGGTCAGGCGCGCAGCGACGAAAGCGTCGAGCAAGTGACCCAGGCCGGTGCGATGCTGGAGCGCATCACCCATGCGGTGGAAGCGATCCGCGACATGAACCGCCAGATCGCCACCGCCGCCGAAGAGCAGACCTCGGTGGCCGAAGACATCTCGCGCAACCTGACCGAGATCACCTCGATTGCCAGCACTAACCTCAACAGCGTGCAGCGCACCGAAAGTGCCAGCCAGAATCTGCATGGCCTGTCCGGGCAACTCAACGAAGTCACCGCGCGCCTGAGCGCCTGACGTCCGCCGACGTGTACCGATTCGGTTACCGAGTCGGTACACAGTCGATCTCAAATCCGTACGACTGCCGCCGATGGCCGGTTATCTAAAACCGGCATTGGAGCCATCCCATGGTCAGCATCACCTCCGTTTCGATCAATCAGACCGTCAGCACCGCCACCAGCAAAACCAAAATCAGCGACGCCAGTGACGACACCTCGGCCACTGCAACCAGCAGCGCAGGCGTCAGCGCCGATACCAGCAAAGTCGCGGCCGGCGGGGGCGCGGCTCCGGCAGGCGACAGCAGTTCCGACAGCAGCGGTGAATCGGATTCGGTGAAAGCACTGCGCAAGCAGATCGCCGAGCTGCAAAAGCAATTGCAGGAGCAACAGCAAGCGCTGCAAGCGGCTCAGGCCAAGCAGGAAGACGCTGATGCCAAAGCGGCTGACGTAGCCTCCGCCGAGTCGCAGATCTCCAGCACCTCGGCTTCGTTGCAGACCGCGACGGCGGCTTTGTTGCAGGCGTTGCAGGATTCCGGGTCGAGCAGCTCGGGGTCGTTGGTCAGCACGTCGGCCTGATTTCTCAAAAGCACTGAAGGTCCAATGTGGGAGCGAGCCTGCTCGCGAAGGCGCAGTGCCAGTCGCCTCAGATGTGGCAGACAGACCGCTTTCGCGAGCAGGCTCGCTCCCACAGGGATCTGTGGTGGATTTGAGTTTGTGGTGTTTCAGGCAGTGGGCAGGCTGAAGGTGAACAGCGTGCCGCTCTGCGCGGTGGACGCCACATGCAAATGCCCGCCATGGGACTGGGCGATCTGACTGGCGATATACAGCCCCAGACCGAGCCCGGCCTGTGGCGTGCTGGCGCTTGGGCGCGAGTAAGGCTGGAACAGATGCGGCAAAACCGCCTCGGGAATATGCCCCTGATTCTTCACCGCCAGCATCAACACGTCGTGCTCGACTTGCGCGATGACCTCAATGTCACCCGCCGGGTCACCATGGGCCACCGCATTGGCCAGCAGGTTCGATAGCAATTGAGCGATCCGCGCGCGGTCACAGGGCAAGCCCTGCAAGTCGCCGATGGACGCGTGAATGGTGCGCTGCGGATGCACGTTACGAATTTCCGTCACCACTTGCTGCACGGCTTCGGTCAAATCGGCGCAGGGCTGGATATTCACCGGAATGCCCTTGCCCAAGCGTCCGCGAGCAAAGTCGAGTACGTCATCCACCAGCCGGGTTGCCCGTTGCGCACTGCCGAGGATATTGCGTACCCGCACTTCGATGGCCGGATCCGGATGCTTGCGCAGGAGCATTTCGGCGCCGGCGCTGATCGCGAACAACGGGTTACGCAAGTCGTGGCCGAGCACGGCAATGAACTGTTCGCGCAACTCGGCGGTTTCGCGCTCCTGCAACAACGCGGTTTCGGTGAGCTGCGCGTTTTCCTCGGCTTCGATCTGCAACGCAAGCATCCGCGCGAACGACTCCATGGTGCTCTGGATGCTGCTGGACTTGAGCTGTGCCGGGTTCGGATCGAGGGCGCAGATCGTGCCGAAAAAGCGCCCGTCGGTGCGGAACACCGGCACCGAGATATAGCTCTCGAATTTGTACAGACGCGGGGTGTGATGATCGCGGTAGAGCGGGTCTTCGCTGGCCTTGTCGATCACCACCGAAGTGTGGGCAGCGCGGATTTCGTGGCACAGCGTGGTGACCACATCCAGTTCGCCACCGACCTGCAGGCCGAAATCCAGCTGGTCGAGGACGGCGCAGGCTGTCCACGACTCCTCGGTAACCCGCGCCACAGCGGCAAAGCGCAGGCCGGTCAGTTCGCGAATCACCTGAAGAATCGCCGGAACCGCGCTGATCCGTCCGATCGTTGCGATGTCTGTTGCCGCTGTCTGCCCCATGCCCATCGCTCTCGGCTGCAATTGTTTATCTGATGGTCGCCATACTAGCCGTCTGATGGCGATTTTGGCATCCCTTCAGGCGGCATCCGCGTGATTCGCCGGGCAACGGACGCAAAAAAGCCGCAGGATCCGGGATCGTGCGGCTTTGCGTTGGCGGTGTATCAGGTGTCTTGCTTGTTGCTCAGCACCTTGCCGGTGGTGGCATCGAAGTCGACGTCAAACTCTTTGCCGTCGGCGGTTTTCAGCTCGACTTCGTACTCGTAACCGTTGAAGTGGTTATCCAGATCGGTGTCGGTGATGGTCGCACCCGGATGCAGTTTCAGCGCTTCGGCATTCATCGATTCCAGCGACTTGATCTTGCCGGATTTGACCAGCTCAGGGATCTGGTCGACGCGCACATCGGCCTGGGCCAGGCCAGCAGTCAGGGTCAGGGCAGCGGCGGTAAACAGGGCAGTCAAAGTTTTCATCGGCTCATTCCTTGGGTTGTTCGTTGAAGTGGGCTCAGGTTAACCACCGCAACTTAATTCACCCTTAAAACCCCGAATACAAAACGGACAAGCCATGCCCGACACAAAACCTGTGGGAGCGTGGCTTGCCCGCGATAAGGGCACCTCGGTTTTGCAGATCAGAACCCGTTGTTCTTCAACACCTGATCGACACTGGCGCTGGCTGGACGCTTGTAGAACTTCAACAGTTCGCTGGCGCGGTTGGTGAAGATGCCATCAACCCCGGCCGCCATGACTTTCTCGAAGTCCACCGGCTCATCGACGGTGTACACGTGCACCAGCATGCCCTGATCGTGGGTGTACTGGTTCATCCACGGTTGCACCAGATCCGAGTAGCTCTGATCGCCGCCCTTGGTCAACTTGGCAGAAGGACCGGTGCCGATGGCGCCGTGAGCCTTGGCGAAATCCACCCATTGCTTGAATTCGGCTTCGGACTTCGGCTCCTGCTTGCCGTAGAACACGTTCTTGTCCTTCTCGCCGGACTCGGCAAAGCTCACCTTGGATTTTGGCTCGATGCTGCCTTCGCCGACCCACAGCAGCAGGATTTTCGGCACTTGCGGCATTTCCTTTTGCAGCAGTTCGAGGCTGTTCTTCTCGAAAGTCTGCAGGATCACTTTGCCTTTGCCCTGGCCGACGCCCAGTTCGCTTTTCGCCAGCTTCGAACCGGCCGGGCTCAGCCAGCCGCGATCTTGCAGCTTCTCTTTGAGGTCATGCTCGATTCCCGGAAACAGTTGCGGTTCCTTGGTTTCGATGTACAGGCCGGGCTTGTGTTTCGGGTTGGCCTGGGCGATGTCGATGATTTCATCAAGGGTGAGGATTTTCAGTCCGGCATAGGTCGGACGTGCGCGATCCGGGTAAGCCTTGTTGTACCAGCTGCCGGCGTCGAGGGTTTTCAGTTCGGCCATGGTGAAGGCGGTGGCCGGGCTGTCCTTGCGCTCGGGGAACTTGGTGGCGACGTCGGTGGTGCGTTGCAGGTTGTTGTCGTGCAGGGCGAACAACACGCCGTCCTTGCTGCGCTGCAAGTCCATTTCCAGGTAGTCGGCGCCAAGGTCGCGGGCCAGTTTGTAGGAGGCGGCGGTGGATTCCGGTGCATCGAAGGACGCGCCACGGTGCGCGATCACGGCTGGATGCGGGATGCCATGGGCGGCGGCAAGCTCGTTGACGTCAGTCGCGGCGGCGTGGGCCTGGCCGAGACCGAGCATCAGGCTCAGCATGAGGGCGCGTTTGGTGAAAGTGGCGGGCATGTTCGAGTTCCTTTCGCAGGGCATTTTCAAAGACGTACCTTTTAACAACTGAAGCGATTGCGTGCTATCGCCAGACCGACATAAACGTATTAAAAGCGATTTTTCCTGCACTTTTGTGGCGCGGTTTGCAGTACGCTTGCCCTCGGCAGACGCTCCGGCAGAGGGCGCGCCGAGTCTGTTGCCCTGCGTGTAAACCATCGATGATTTTTCGTGAGGTTTACCATGCGCATCACTTCCCAACTCATCTGTCAGGCCGCCGATGACCTCAAGGGTTTTGTCGGCCTCAACCGCAAGACCGGTCAGTACATCGTGCGATTCAGCGAAGATTCGTTCGGCATGGACGTGGCCGATGACGGCATTATTCCTGTGAATGAATTTGTCTGGGCGCCAGTGACGCCGCAGACCATGACGCTTAAACGCGAGCTGATTCAGTTGCTGCTGGACCAGAACATCGACGAGCGGATCAACATCACCGAGCCGTTGCGGGTGTACATGAGCAAGGTTGAGGTGCCGGAGATTGTGGCGGTGCGCAGTCTGGTGCAGGGCTGAGGTTTTTGTATTGACGCTACTGGCCGCATCGCGGGCAAGCCACGCTCCCACAGGTTATTCGTTGTTCTGAAGATCACGCAGTACCTGTGGGAGATGGCTTGCCAGCGATGAGGCCAGAGAGAACCCCACCCAACTCCCTACCCAAATCGATACTCCCGCTCCACCCGACACACCCGCGTCTGAAACGTCGAATACCACTGCGCCCGCCCGCGCGCCTGAATCACCCGGTGCTCGGGATGTTCGCGCCAGGCCAGAATCGCCGCCTCGTTCTCCCAGTAGGAAATGGTGATGCCGACGCCATCTTCCCCGCGAATCGAATCAATCCCGAGAAACCCCGGTTGCTGGCTGACCAGCGCCATCATGCGCTCGGAGGCCGCCGCGTAACCGTTGTCACCCTTGGTACGGGTCGAGGTGAAAATCACCGCGAAGCAGGTTGGGGCCGGTTTCATTGCCGTTGCTCCACGCACGCTTCGACGAACGCCCGCACCAACGGTGGGATCTGGCCGTTGAGCACCGCACGTTCCGGTTGAAACAGCGTGGCGACAAAAAACACATGGTCAGTCAATTCGATCGCGCGCAAGTCGCCCGCCGAATCGTGCCCCACGGCGCGTAGCGGAGGGGTCAGCAATTCTTGTTCGAACTGCGGATTCACACCGAATCGGCAGCGATAACCTTCATGAATTTCAGACGTTTCGTACGCCTTGGCGATCAACGAACCGGCGACCAGATGAATGCTGTCTACCGCCTCCACCAACGAACAGGTCAGCGGTGTCAGTACCGCTCGCGGCGAATCCGGTGACGTTTCGCCATGCTCGGCATCGGCCCAGCCCAGCACATTGCGGGAAAATTCCAGCAGCGCATGCTGAAAACCGCCGCAGGTACCAAGGAACGGGCGCTGTTGTTCGCGGGCAAAACGAATCGCCCTGAGTGCACCGGCCTCACTGTTGTAGGGGCTGCCCGGAACGCACCAGAAGCCGTCGTAGTGTGCCAATGGTGTATCGGGGTGGATTTGCTCCGTGGCCAGCCAGTCGAATTGCACATTGTGGCCGGACTGCTCGGCGATCATGCCGAGGGCAACGGGGATCGCCTGGTGGGCGGTGACTTGCGGGTCGTAATCGCCGATCAGGGCGATGGAAATGGCGTCCATGGAATTTCCTGGATTTGAGTGAGTAAACCTCTGTGGTGAGGGGATTTATCCCCGACGGGGCGCGAAGCGGCCCTCAAACAAGGCCTGCTGCGCAGTCCATCGGGGGATGAATCCCCTCACCACGGTGAATGTGTGCAGTTGTCGATCACCGGGGCTCACTATAGATTGGCGTTCACGCACTCAATATTGGCGTTTTCCCAAGTGATCAATGCAGCGACGCACTATCGACTCGACTACCCGGATCTGGCGCTGATCCTTGCGTTGGTGCGCGGCGGCTCTCTGGCCCGGGCGTCGCAGTTGCTCAGGGTCGACGTGTCGACGGTGTTTCGCGCAGTGCGTCGTCTGGAGTCGGCGCTGGGCCAGCAGTTGTTCGAAAAGAGCCGCGCCGGTTATTTGCCTACCACCCTCGCGCAGACGCTGGCCGAGCAGGCCGAGCGCGCCGAGCAGGCGCTGGAAGCGGCGCGAATCGGTGTCGAGCAGGGCGGGGAAGTGGTCAGCGGTACGGTGCGCCTAACCTGTACCGATTCGGTGCTGCAAGGCCTGCTGTTGCCGGCGCTGGCGCAGTTCATGCCGAACTACCCGGCGCTGACTCTCGAGCTGAGCACCTCCAACGATTTCGCCAACCTCAGCCGGCGTGATGCCGACATCGCCCTGCGCCTGACGCGTACACCGCCGGAGCATCTGGTCGGACGGCAACTGGCGAAGGTCTCCTACCGGGTCTGCGCCAGTGCGCGTTATCTGCAGAATGTGGATGCGACGGATCTGGCAGCGCTGACCTGGATCGCCCCGGACGAGTTTCTGCCGGATCACCCGACCGTCGCCTGGCGCCGCCAACAGTTGCCCGGCGTGATCCCGAGTTATCGCTGCAACAGCATGCTCTCGGTGACGGAACTGGTGCGCGGCGGTCTCGGCGTGGCGGCGTTGCCGGACTTTCTGATCACGGAAGGCTTGCAGCCCCTCAGCGAACCGCTGCACGGCTATGACACCGCGCTGTGGCTGCTGACCCGCGCGGACTGCCGCGCGTTGCGCGCGGTGGTCACGCTGTTCGATGAATTGGGGCGGGCGCTGCGTTTGCCATGATCAGCGTTGCGGATCCTGGCAGATGTGCGCATGCAGTTCGCGGGTCAGGCCTTCGATGCGTTCAGTCAGGCTCTTGGTCATCTCGGTGAGTCGGGTGTTCTGTTCCAGCAATTCGAGCAGTTGCGCGGTGGTCTGTGCGGCCTGCGCCTGGCGCTCGCTGTTGGCCACCGCCAGCGCTTCACGGTGTTGCGCGTCGGCGTCCGACTGCGCCTTGTCCCGCGCGGCCTGTCGAGTCTGTGCCAGCAGAATCAACGGCGCGGCGTAGGCGGCTTGCAGGCTGAACGCGAGGTTGAGCAGGATGAACGGGTAGACGTCGAACTGCGTCACGCCCGAGACGTTTAGGCCGATCCACACTGCGACGATCAGCGTTTGCGCGCCGAGAAACAGCGGCGTGCCGAAGAACCGCGCGAAGGCCTCGGCACGCAGGGCGAACGCGTCGTTGCCGAAGGTGGTGTTGAGGTGAGCGTGGGGGCGGTGGAAGCGCAGGTGATCGACCGGGGCGGGCGCGGGGACATCGGGTTTTTCTGTGGTCATGGTGGGCTCGGCAGGACTTGGGACTGGAGGTCACTATAGCCCTGCATCGAGGCTGATGGCCCGTTCGCGAGCAGGCTCGCTCCTACAGGGATTGATGAGTCGATCACTTAACTTGTGATCAACCCGGAACCTGTGGGAGCGAGCCTGCTCGCGAAAGCCGCGACGCGGTCTCTCAGCCCGGCGCCCGCTCATTGGCAAACATGCTCACCGCCTGCACCGCTTCACTGGCGCCATCGCGGATCTGCAGAATCACGCTGCCGGCCTGATCCGCCAGTTCAACGCCTTGCGCCGCCCGCCCGCGGGTGCCTTCCATGCTCTTGATCGCCTGCCGTGTCTCGCTCTGGATCAGGCCGATCATGTTGGAAATCTCCGCCGTCGAGCCGCTGGTGCGCGCCGCCAGTTGCCGCACTTCGTCCGCCACCACGGCAAAACCGCGGCCCTGATCCCCGGCGCGAGCCGCTTCAATTGCCGCGTTGAGCGCCAGCAGATTGGTCTGGTCGGCAATCGCGCGGATCGTATTGACGATCGCGGTGATCTGCTCCGAGCGTTCGCCAAGTTGCGCGATCAGCGTTGATGACTGCGCGATGTCGTCAGCAATCTCGCGCATTTCGCTGGCCGCCTGCTGGATCACCTGAGTGCCTTGCTCGGCGACTTTCCGGGTTTCCACGGAGATGTGATAAGCGGCGCTGGCGCTACGGGCATCGTGCTCGTGCTGCTCGACGCGGGCGGTGACGTCCGTGGCGAATTTCACCACTTTGCACAAACGCCCCGCGGCGTCGTACACCGGGTTGTAGTTGGCCTCCAGCCAAATACTCTGGCCGCGCTTGTCGACGCGCTCGAACTGGCCCTGGAACAGTTCACCCTGATTCAAGCGTCGCCAGAAGTCCTCGTAGGCACTGCTGTTGACCAGCTCAGCGCGGCAGAACAAACGGTGATGTTTACCCTTGAGTTCAGCGAGGGTGTAACCCATGCGTGTCAGAAAATTCTGATTGGCCGTGAGAATGCCGCCGTCGAGGTCGAATTCGATCACCGCCATCGCCCGGTCGATTGCCTGCAGTTTGGCGTTGGCCTCGCTTTCCTGCTGCACCTTGGTCGTCACGTTCATGGCGAACTTGACCACTTTGACCACACGCCCCGAGGCATCCTTGATCGGGTTGTAATTGGCTTCCAGCCAGATCGGCTGGCCCTGGCTGTTGATCCGTTCGAAGGTGCCGGACTGGAACTGACCGTTTTTCAGGCGCGACCACAGTTCGGTGTATTGCGCGCTGCGGCCAAACTCCGGAGTGCAGAACAAGCGATGCGGCTGGCCGATCACCTGTTCGGCGCGGTAACCCATGGTTTTGAGGAAGTTGTCATTGGCCTTTAACACCACACCGTCAAGGTCGAACTCGATCACCGCCATGGAGCGATTGATCGCTTCAAGCAGGCCGTTTTGTTCAGTGATGGTGTGTTGAAGATCGTTGAGTTCGGACTGGTGGCGTTTGAAAAACATAGAGGCAGTACCTGGAAGTAGGGAAAGACGAGGTTTGTGTCCCTGTTTCCGCGCTGGCAGAGCAAATGCCGGGTCGGCATTTGTCATTGACTGCAAAGTGCCAGCATCCAGGCTGACGGCTCGATCTTATACAAACCAAATTAAGTTGTACAAGAAATTGCGCGTCGGTACGTTTCCGGTTTTTTCAAAGTTCGAGTCGGTGACGCCGGGCGGGTGCCGAAAAGGCCGGTTCAGAGCTGATAACGTGCCAGAAACATCTCCAGTGCCGACTCGGCCACGGCTTTTTGCGTGTCTGCATCCAGCGGCGGCAAACCCATGGAAATCTGCGGCCAGAAACCGAACGACTTCAACAGTCCCTGCACCTGCTGCGCGGCGAAATCGGCATCCACGGTCTTCAACCGACCATCGGCCAATGCGGCGCGAATCCACACTGTCAGGCCTTCTTCCCGCTCACCCATGCGCGCCACCATGTCTTGCGCGCGCTCCGGTGAATGAATGGTGGCAGCGATCGCCACCCGCGCCAGTCCGAGAAAATTGTCATCAGCCATCATCTGCAGTTTGGCCAGCAACATGGGCAGCAGTTGCTCGCGCAGCGGCTGATCGGCGCGGTAGCACACCGTCTGCTCTTCGGTAATCCGCGCCCAGAGTTGGTTGAGAATTTCGGCGAACAGCTCTTCCTTGCTGGGGAAATGGTTGTACACCGTGCGCTTCGACACCCCGGCGGTGGCCGCGATCTTGTCCATGCTGGTGATCTCGAACCCGTTGGCCCGGAATTCGGCAATCGCCGCCTGAATGATGGCTTCGCGTTTGCGGTCGGTGAGGCGCTGTGCAGCTGTCATAAGTACGCTTCGGCAGAGAAAGAGGGAAATTACACTTGGCAGTTTACTTGTCATCCGGTTTGATGCAACCTAGAAACTACACCGTCCAGTGTAATGTTGCGTTAATCCGCGCAACCTAAAAACCAGACAGTTCGGCTGATGCGTGCGTGCCTTGGCCATTTATCGTCCCACCGTGAAAAACCGTGAATTGCGCGGTTTTTCTGGAGTCTCTCAGTCATGGCCAATTCAGATATTTCTGCGGATCAAATTTCCACGCCTGAAGCCTCTCGCCAGGATCAAGGGCTATTCCGTAACCATGCGCCGGTGCAACGCGAAGGTGGGCGCAAGATGCTGCGGATCATGTGGAACATGATTTTCAACAAGCCGCGCAATACCCGTCCCGCCGCTGCGATCCCGGTGCAGTCGCTGACAACTGAAGACCTGCTGGCCGCGCCTGACCACAGCGTCTATCGCCTCGGCCACTCGACCCTGTTGCTGAAAATGCGCGGCAAATTCTGGATCACCGACCCGGTCTTCGCCGAGCGCGCTTCGCCCGTGCAGTGGGCCGGCCCGAAACGCTTTCACCAGCCGCCGATCAGTATCGACCAGTTGCCGCCGATCGAAGCGGTGATCCTCTCGCACAACCACTACGACCACCTCGATTACCAGGCAGTGCTGAAACTGGCGGCCAAGACCAACTACTTCCTGACCCCGCTGGGCGTCGGCGATACCTTGGTCAAATGGGGCATCGATGCCAGCAAAGTCCGCCAGTACGACTGGTGGCAGGGCACCGAAATCGCCGGCATCCGCTTCGTCGCCACGCCGTCGCAGCACTTCTCCGGCCGCGGCCTGTTCGACAGTAACAGCACGCTGTGGGCCTCGTGGGTGATGATCAATGGCGACACCCGCATCTTCTTCAGCGGAGACAGCGGCTACTTCGACGGCTTCAAACGCATCGGTGAACAATACGGCCCGTTCGACCTGACCCTGATGGAAACCGGCGCCTACAACGTCGAATGGCCGCACGTGCACATGCAACCCGAAGAAACCCTGCAAGCGCACATCGACCTCAAGGGCCGCTGGCTGTTTCCGATCCACAACGGCACCTTCGACCTGGCCATGCACGCCTGGCACGAACCCTTTGATCGCATCCTGTCACTGGCCTGGGAGCGCAGTGTGGCGATCACCACGCCGCAAATGGGCGAGGCGTTCAACCTGATGCAGCCGCAGCGCGGGAGTGCGTGGTGGTTGGCGGTTGAAGGGGAGGGTGAAGGGGTGGTGCAGAACGCCTGATGAGTTTCAGGTTAAGCAAATACCACTTCAATTCGGCCCTCTTTCCGTGACCGGGGGGCCGATTTCACTACGATCTGAACGTCTCGCCCAAGATGCGAGAGGCACTCCATCATCTTGGCTTCACTGATGCCGCGAAATTTCCCCCGCAGCATTTCGGATAGCTTGGGCTGAGATAATCCAAGAATTTCAGATGCCTGAATTTGAGTGAGATGGCGTGCCTTGATGATCTCGCCGATCTTCGCCGCGAGCTGCGACTTAACCTGCATTTCACTGGCATTGGGTAATTCGAGGTCTTGGTAGACGTTCCCGCTACCTTCTTCAATTTCTATCATTTTCTGATCCTTTCGCGTGATCCTGAGCGGCTCGAAGTCGGTTTCGGATCAGATCAATGTCGGACTGGGCGGTTTTGATTCCGGTCTTCGACTTCTTCTGAAAGCAGTGCAATACATAAATGGCACTGCCGAAACGAACCGTATAAATGGCCCGGTAGGTGTTGGTGTCGAAGTCTTCGATCAACTCCAACACACCCGCGCCTCCGAACCCTTTCAGGGGTTTTGCATCCGGATGCTTCAAGCCACTCTGGGCCAAATCCAATGCGTAACCAAAAACATCCTGTACGTCTGTGGGCATCTGCTTGAGATCTTTCTTACTACTGCAGACCCACAAGAGCGGCTTCCTTGCACTCATGCGAAAATATACCTATTTAGGGATAAATATCAACTTGCCTTTTCATTCAGCCATCGCATAATCCCCACGCCCCACTGCATCCGATGGCGCACCCATACTCGCACTGCGACCCGGCGCAAACCCCGGAAAGAACACCAACCCCTGCGCCTCAAATCGATAAGCCAACGCCAGCCGCGCCGCATCCGGCACGTCCTGCTGCGCTTCAAACCGCTGAATGTCGTCCACCGCAACCTCCGCCTCACGCGACAGTTGTTCCACGCTCCAGCCCAGCATCGCTCGGGCCTGGACGCAGTGCGTCGGGGTGAACTGGAAAAGGGCAATGCGTTCGAGGATGTGGTTCATCGCAAGAGAGGCCATGGTGTGCTCCGGGCTCAAGAGTTCTGATTGAAAATGTACTGGGTTTTTGTACAGTTGTTTTCGGCCAGGATCAAACGCATTTTTTGATTTGCCCTAGTTCGCCGCCTCCAACCAGACGGACGGTGCCTGGCCGAGGACGCGCCGGAACATTGTCGAGAACGCCGCCGGGCTTTCATAACCGAAATCCAGAGCAATCCGCGTCACCGCATCACCGGCCGCCAGCCGCGCCAGTGCCAGCACTACGCAAGCCTGTTGCCGCCATTGGCTGAAGCTCAACCCGGTCTGCTGCCGAAACAGTCTGTTGAAGGTGCGCAAGCTTATGTGCAACTGCTCGGCCCAGTGTTGCGGTGACTGATGGGCGTTCGGCTGATGCAGAAAGTTCTGACACAAAGCCAGGAGCTTTCCGTCAGTCGGCAGCGGAATGTGCAAGGGCAGGGGCGCACTGCGCGCCAGTTCATGCAGCAGCAAGTCGATCAGTACGCCATCGCGTCCTTCGAGGTCATAGGCCAGCGGCACTTCCACCGCCTCCATCAACAAGTGCCGCATCAACGGCGAAACGCTGATCACCTGGCAGCGCTGCCCCAAATCCACCGACCCCGGCTCGATGTACAGGCTGCGCGTGCTCACGCCCAGCATCAGCACCTCATGTGCCACTCCCGGCGGAATCCACACTGCCCGTTGCGGCGGCACCACCCAGTTGCCGTCATGGGTACGAACCTGCATTACCCCGGTTGCGCCGTACAACAGTTGCGCCCGCCGATGCGTATGAAATGGCAACAGATGGCCGTGGGAATAATCCGTACCGATCGCCACCACCGGGCGCGGTGTGTCATCCAGCAGATTGATCGAAACATTGCGCATCGAGCGTTTCCCGGTCGTTGGCGTAAACGCAAACATTATTGGCTGAGTTGCTGAAGCAGGCCAAGCCACGTCGCTCTATCGTCGACCGCTCCCCATCACCGGAAGACGCGCCATGTTCTACCTTCTGCTGACCCTCTTCGGCTGTATGACCGGCATCACCGCCGTGCTCTTCGGCTTCGGCGGCGGCTTCGTCGTCGTGCCGCTGCTCTATCGCATGCTCAGCGCCAGTCACGGCGCCGACGACCCCATCGGCCAATCGGCGATGCACATCGCCGTCGCCACCTCGACCTGCGTGATGATCGTCAACGCCCTGATCGCCACCGACAAACACCGCCGCGCCGGCAACCTGATCCGCCATTACCTGTGGCCCCTCGGCGGCTTCATCGCCCTGGGCGCGATCATCGGCGCGATCGCCGCGGTGTGGGTCAGCGGCGAGGTCATCCGCTACGCGTTCATCGCCTACCTCGGCGTGACCATCATCGACTGCCTGCTCAGACGCGGCTTCCTCATCCGTGACGAAGGCGTCATCCCACGCCGATTAGATCGCAAGGAAATATCCGCCGGCGGTGTAGGCATCGGCGCCATCGCCACCTTCCTCGGCGTAGGAGGAAGCGTCATGACCGTGCCGCTGTTGCGTCGCTGCGGGTTGAGCATGTCCCAGGCCACGTCCATGGCCAATCCGCTGAGCGTGCCGGTGGCAGTGGCCGGGACGCTGACGTACATGGCGCTGGCCGGTTTCAGCGAAACAGATCTGGGCGTGTGGTTTGTCGGGTATGTGGATTTGCTGGCGTTTGCGGTGCTGACCCTGGGGTCGTTGGTCGGGATTCGGTTGGCTACGCCGTGGATTGGGCGGATTCCGGATCGGGTGCATGCTTGGGTGTACATCGGTTTGCTCATGATGGTGATGATCAGCATGTGTGTGAGTTGATCCATCACACCAACCCCGGCGCCTCCCGCACAATAAAGTGATCCAGGTTCTCGATATTGGCACTGAACACCCCGAACGTCTGTTCGGGGTTCTTCTTGCTCGGCACCTGCTTCAACTCTGGCGTCACGCCATAGAAGAAACAGAACAACGCCTTGTCGCTGTCGATCGCGTGCTTGATCTCCTCCAGAAACGCCTTGCGCTTGCGGTAGTTGTCGATCAACTTCTTGCTCAAGTAAACGTTCACCGAATACGGCTTCTTCTTCGCCTCATCCGCCTGCTTGAACCAGACCTTCTGCTCGAAATCGATACGAAAACTCTGGGTGTAATCCTTGATCTCCTTGATCTTGCCCCAGTAAATCAGCCCCTTGTTGTCCGTCAGATACTCGATCTTCTTGAAGAACGAGCCATAAGGCGCCGTGTGCTCGCCGATCTTCAACGGCATGCGCTTGAGCAACTCCTTGTCGGCGAAGTTCGACACAAAACACTCCACCGGATGCGCAAATACACTGGTCTTGTCCGGCGCCGTCTCACGCCCCGGCGACTCCCCGGAACTCACCTGCGCCACCCGCACCGGATCATCCCGCAACACATCCGCCGCCCCCGCAGGCGCAGCCGGCTTGCGCACATACTCCCGCCGCGTCAGCAACAACTCCGACGGAAAATGCTCCTCCCGCCCGTCATCCGTTTCGCCATCCGCCGTCTCAACTCCCGACGCCGACGCCTTCAAACTCACATATGGACAACCCGGCACATGCTGCGTCGTGGGCAGATTCTTGAAGTGCGGCGTGCGCACGTAATTCACATTCTTGGCATTGAAGGTGCCCAACTCGTTTGAGGCATCAAACGCCAAACGACAGGCATCGTTGGGGCACTGGAAATGCTCCTTGGCCGAATCGAACGCCACCGTCTCATCGAAATTGAGATCGCGAACGTCATAGATCGACAACTTGTCGTCGAGACTGAGGCAGTAGGCGAGATCGAATTTCATGGCGGGGCTCGGATCCTTGAGTGGGGGAGGGGTATTAATAGCGGGAGGCGCGGCGGGTTGCACTGATTGTTTTCAGGATGATGCGGAATCTGTGGGGGCAGCCTGCTGGCGATTCCAGGCATCAACCAGATTTCAATCCTCACCCCGCCACTGCAGGCAGCACATCACCCCTGTGGCGAGGGAGCTTGCTCCCGCTGGGCTGCGAAGCAGCCCCAAATCCGGCGACCACGCGGCCGGTTTGTTCTGCTCACCGGTGCCAGAACCATCGGTTAAACATTGCAGCTGAGCTGGAATTTATAAGCAGAGTTATAAGTTTTCTTACCCAGGAGTTTTTCCAAGGCACCAAGCTGTTCGTGCGAGAGATCGTATCCCTCCCATCCTTCCTGTTCCACGGTCCATCCCATGATGGCTTTTATAGCCTGATCAGATCCACTTGGGAGTTCCTCTTCAAATGCCAGGAAACCGCTTTCTTTATCAAATGCTTCGATTAGAAAAATCATGGAACTGCTGTCTTCGTATCGTCGCTGGGTTGCCTTGGACCGTTAGTTACCGTAGCTAGCCAGTTGGTAATCGTATTGAGGATCGTAGAAGGATCTTCCAGTTAACGTTTCCAGTTGTGCTAACTGCTGAGAGTCAAGATCGTAACCGTAGAGTTCGTCTTCTGCGTCATTCCATTTCATGATGACTCGCAGCTGCTCGATAGCCTCTGTCGAGATAGGCACTTCGAAAATCAGAGCTTCGGTGGATCGATCAAATGCATAAATTACGTGAGTCATGGTTCTATCCTTCTTTTTGAATCGGCCGGTTTGTTCTGCTCTCCAGTATGAGCATCGAATTCGCCCAGATGCCGACCGCGTTTGTCGTACATCTCTACCGCTCCATGTTGATAATCCCATTCCAGAATTAGCCCATCCTTGGTTTTCCAGCGCATACGAGTACCTCGTCCTTTGACCCTGGTCTTCTGTTTTGCGGGTGTTGCGTCGGGAAACGCACTTAATCCTTTGGGTGCCGGATGATATTTGTGATCAGAAACACTCACCACAATATAAACCGGCCTTACCCCCGAACTCTCCGGAAACACCAGAATGAAATCCTTGTACTCCGGCGGGTAAACCGGATTCACAAGGATGTCGTTCGCCGCTTTCGTTGGCGGGTAAACCCAGATATGCGGTGCCTGCGGGGCGGCTTCCAGAGCAGGAATGCCGAGGATTTCGGCGCCGTCTACGGCGGGTGTCCAGATCAGCTCGACGCCTTCTCCCAGGTTGGCGACGTACTGAGTGTCGCGGGTCTCAAGTTGCACGACCTCAACCATTTCCCAATCCCGGTTCTTGCCGGTGTAGAAGGCATAACCTTTCAGAACGCCATCGGATTGCTGCTCAATGCGCAGGCGAACACGGGTGCGGGCCTGCTTGAGGGCGCGCAATTGTTCCTCGGTGTAGAGAGCGCTATCACCCAGACTGGGTGTCCAGAGCAAAGCGACCATGCTGGTCATGAGTGCAGCACTGGTGGCGCCGATGGCTGCTCCCAGACCTGCCGTTGGCGTAGCGAGTGCCGGGCTGCGAAGAGCAAGGCGTCCAAGGCCAAGTGCGACGGTATTTCCGCTGATGGTTTGCAGGTTGTGCAGCTCAGCGTCATCGGCTTCACGGGCGCCGAGCAGTGCGAATTCGCCATAATCCTTCAGGCTGTCGGTCGGCACCATCCCGGAGGGATTCGAGTAATCAATGATCGCGTCCGGCAGTTTGCAAGACTTTGCGAACACGCATCCGGCCCGGACCGCGTCGTCTTTTTTGACAGCGACCTGCCGGCTGCGCTCAAACGCATCCTGCCGGGCCAGCATGGCCTCGTAAGCGTTCTGCGTGGCTTCGCGCTCGGCCAGTTCGGTCGCGTTCATGAACCGGTAGGTGACGTGATGCCCGTCCCCTGAAGGTGGGTTCCTGACCCGGGGAATATCCTTTTTGCCAGCCACTGATCATCCTTTCGTTCATTTATCGGTCGCATCGGAAAGAAGCCGGGCGACGTTAACGAAGGTGATGCTTTGAGACTGTAGGACGGGTCTTGGATCAGGTTGGGAATTGTCGCTGTTTGATTTGGAGGTCTGTGCAGAGCCTTTAGGACGGTGGGATTCCTCGGCACAAGTTTGATCCTCTATTCAGGCCTCAACCGCTCGACTTTCTTATAAAACTCAGCGGTGAACTCTTTTTTGTCGCTTGAATGGTGGCAACGACGATGGCAGTTCGGGCACAGCGCGACCGTGTTGCATATGCGGTCGGTTCCGCCATCAAAAAGGTGCTTAACATGATGGACTTCAAGAAAGGGGCGGCCGTTTGCGCTAATGAACGGTGCGGTTTGCCCGCAACCTTCACAAATGCCTTGGGAGTGCTTGAGTACCCATTTCTTTACGCTCTGGGCGCGGGCAAGTCTCACGACAGTGGAGGTCGTCTCTTTAGGGTTAAGAACGCCCACTGGCGCTTCATTTTGTTGAGGTGCAGTGACCTCGACCAACTGAAGCGGAGTAAATGTAATGGCCCGCTGTTCGCCTATTCGTAATGCGTGGACGCCCTTCTTCGCGAGGAATTCCTTGATCCGTTTACTCACGCCAGAACCAAGGTTCTTTGCCGAAACGTAGCCAGTAATTCGCTGCTGCCCCAATTGCTCCATCACCGCAGAGATGTTCTGCATGCGGTACTCGACGGAGGAGGCGCTGCGTTTGCTTAGCGGGCCTTCACGCAATAGACGGTTTTCGTCTGCCTTTTTGAATGGCTGCTTTTGCTGCTCAAGAGCCAGCATCTTCAGGTAAGCGTCTACCGAAGCCTCTAGCTCCTCATCGCTCCAGCCAGTCTTTTCTTTCGAAGTATCCATACAGTCGCCGAGGGTTGAAAACCCTCGGACGATACTGAGTGGCTATCACTGCTGTCTACGAAAATTCCTACAGAAAATAGCGACGGATCCCGCGCAATCCTACAAACCTCTCCCTAGCCCATCGAGTGCTTCGAGGACTGAAACACCTGCGTAACCCTCCGCCACCAGGGTTTCTCTAGACAAGCTCGTCGTAGATTTTGATCATTTAACAGGTAAGGCATATCCCGAAGCCGAATCCAGCCCTCATCCTGCCAATGCAGCAAACTCAAAGACATCTCCGGCCAATCCAACAAGCTCAACATTGGCCGATTCGAATCTCCTGAATCCGCAGCATCGCGCAATGTCGGCACCACCTCATTGGTCAGCCATTCCCGCAACAACCGATTACCCGGAACGTAGTGATAGACCAACAGCGCGTACACCCCGGATTCACTAAGCATCAGATGCTGTTCTGGTTCTCGAAAGTACTCAATCCACATGACGCGGCGCTGATCGCTATCTAGTTTGTTGACCACCCGATCATTTAGATGGAAACCCATCAAGCGGCCGACATCGCGAGCGGAGAACCAAGGCTGGTTTTCTAATAGAAGGGCATGGAGAGAAAGGTTGTGGCGAGAGAACACTATTACCGGGAGCGGATCAGACATATCTATGACCTCTACGTTAGTTTTTGGGAGGGCCTGACCCCAACGTAGAGCGGACTTAAGAAATCCCAACGAGCAGAGCAGTTGTCACCGACGAATTACACGTCTGTGTCACTGACCGAGCTTTCTACGTTGGGCGTTTCTTAGGCACCTGCGATAGAGCTTAGTAGTGCTTGTAGCGGGCTTCAATGGGACGCAGCTGTAAGTGCTGTAGGAGATTGAGCGCTGTGACGTAGGCGTAAAAAACGATTACCAATCGTCCATAAAAAAGCCCCGATCAGATCGGGGCTTTTTGCTTTCTCGACTTGGCGACTCAAGCAGCAATCGTCAAATCGTTCCGAGCGAGACCATTAGTCCCAGCTCAACGCACCACCAGTTTGGTATTCGATCACACGAGTCTCAAAGAAATTCTTCTCTTTCTTCAAGTCCATAATCTCGCTCATCCAAGGGAACGGGTTAGTCGTCCCTGGATATTCCTCTTTCAAACCAATCTGCGACAAACGACGGTTAGCGATGAACTTCAGGTAGTCCTCCATCATCGCCGCGTTCATGCCCAGTACGCCGCGAGGCATGGTGTCACGGGCGTATTCGATTTCCAGTTGCGTACCCTGCAGGATCATCTGGGTCGCTTCTTCCTTCATTTCGGCATCCCACAGGTGTGGGTTTTCGATTTTGATCTGGTTGATCACGTCGATGCCGAAGTTCAGGTGCATGGATTCGTCGCGCAGGATGTACTGGAACTGCTCGGCGACGCCGGTCATTTTGTTGCGGCGGCCCATGGAGAGGATCTGGGTGAAGCCGCAGTAGAAGAAGATGCCTTCCAGCACGCAGTAGTAGGCGATCAGGTTGCGCAGCAGTTCTTTATCGGTGTCCGGGGTGCCGGTTTCGAACTTCGGATCGGAGATCGAACGGGTGTATTTCAGGCCCCAGGCGGCCTTTTTCGCGACCGACGGGATCTCGTGGTACATGTTGAAGATCTCGCCTTCATCCATGGCCAGCGATTCGATGCAGTACTGGTAGGCGTGGGTGTGGATCGCCTCTTCGAAGGCCTGGCGCAGGATGTACTGGCGGCATTCCGGGTTGGTGATCAGGCGGTACACGGCCAGCACCAGGTTGTTGGCAACCAGGGAGTCGGCGGTGGAGAAGAAGCCGAGGTTGCGCATCACGATGCGGCGCTCGTCGTCGGTCAGGCCTTCCGGGTTTTTCCAGAGGGCGATGTCGGCGGTCATGTTGACTTCTTGCGGCATCCAGTGGTTTGCGCAGCCGTCCAGGTACTTCTGCCAGGCCCAGTCGTACTTGAAGGGTACGAGTTGGTTGAGGTCGGCGCGGCAGTTGATCATGCGCTTTTCGTCAACGGCGACGCGGGCGGAGGCGCCTTCGAGTTCGGCGAGGCCTTCGGCGACGTCGAGGGAATCCAGTGCAGCCTTGGCGCGGGCCACAGCGGCCGAGTCGTCGGCGGTCACGGCGCGGGCTTCCAGCGCTGCGGCACCGCCGGCGCTGTCGAGGCGGTCCATGTTGGCTTCAGTAGCGTGGCCGGCGTTGGCGCCTTTCACGGTTGCTACTTCACTGTCTTCTTTGTCGAATTCGTCCCAGCTCAGCATGACGTGTCGTCTCCTGCGTGAGGGCCTGTCGCCCCGTGTGAAACCTGATTGGTGGGTTGTTCACACGGTCGTACAGACCGCGTTGGATCTTAAGGAATCGTTTTTTGCAGTCGCTAAACGCACGCATAAAACATTGTCTTGTACGGGTTTCTGAAAGCCTCTGATGGGCGCGGCTTGCGTTGAACGCTGCTGCGGGGCTTCAGACTGGCTAATCATCCCTGTAAGGGAATATTGCTGACCCGATTAGGTCGGCATTATAGGGAAAAAAAGCAGTTTAGGTGGCACCATTCTGCGTAGAAATGGGTGGAGCGGGAGGGGGATTTTGGTCGGAGCGAGGGTTTACGGGGCTCAGAAAGGAATTGCCGAAGGCAAATTTTTTTTGCGTGGTGTTGCTCGTGGCAGCTACTTGGTTAACAAATAACCAGAAAACCGGGTTTTTCACTATATCTTGTGTTTTGCAAGCCTTTTGAGCGACTCCAGACACAACTGAGCCCGACCGAAGCCGGGCTGGAATCGTCCCTCAAATGAGGCGCTGAGCGGACCGATTCGGTGCAGTCTCGATCATCAATTGGTGCAGCCGTTACCCATGACGCTGTAACGCAGGATGTGGCGCTGACCCTTGGAGTCGTCGTACTCCATTTTGGCCGGTACCACTTCGCAGACATTCGGCACTTCGCTCATCGATACAACTTTGGCGATATCCAGGTGAGTGGAGTAAGTGTATTCCTCGATCACCGGTTGTTGCTGTGCGACATCAGTCGGGACCTCGTCTGCCATGGCGGTTGCGCACAGACTGCTGAGGGCCAGAACCAATAAAGCTTTCATTTCAGATTTACCTTTTTGAGGTCGAGTGGGGTCACGCAACCTTTTTAGGGTTGCGTGTGGAACTTCATCATTTGCAGTTATTACTTGAGAGCTGGATTAACGGCCTTCGTGGGGGCTGTAACGTTGTTAATCGCGTTTGCCTTGTCGGCGAGGTGGATTTTAGGCAGGTGGGGTGGGGGTAAACAGATGGGGTTTTGATAAACACTTTTGGCGGTTTTGGTAACAATCCCCACAAAACACCGCCCAACCCTTGTAGGCGCTGCCGAAGGCTGCGATCTTTCGTCTTTGATTTTTGCAAAGCAAGATCAAAAGATCGCAGCCTGCGGCAGCTCCTACAACCATCGTCGAATGGTTCTATGGGGCCGGCCCGGCTACAACGGGGTCATACAAAAACAACTATTCCACCGAGGTAAGAAAGATGAGTGCGGCTTCTCTGTATCCCGTTCGTCCCGAGGTTCTGGCCAATACGCTGACTGACGAGGCGACCTACAAAGCCATGTACCAGCAGTCGGTCGTCAACCCTGACGGTTTCTGGCGCGAGCAAGCCAAGCGCCTCGACTGGATCAAGCCTTTCACCACGGTGAAGCAGACTTCCTTCGACGATCACCATGTCGACATCAAATGGTTCGCCGACGGCACCCTGAACGTTTCCTACAACTGCCTCGACCGTCATCTGGCCGAGCGCGGCGATCAAGTCGCAATCATCTGGGAAGGCGACGATCCTTCCGAGAGCCGCAACATCACTTACCGCGAACTGCACGAACAAGTCTGCAAACTGGCCAACGCCCTGCGTGGTCAGGACGTGCACCGTGGCGACGTGGTGACTATCTATATGCCGATGATCCCCGAAGCCGTGGTCGCCATGCTGGCCTGTACCCGGATCGGTGCGATTCACTCGGTGGTGTTCGGTGGCTTCTCGCCGGAAGCGTTGGCGGGGCGGATCATCGACTGCAAATCGAAAGTGGTGATCACCGCTGACGAAGGCATTCGTGCCGGCAAGAAGATCTCGCTGAAGGCCAACGTCGACGACGCGCTGACCAACCCGGAAACCAGCAGCATCCAGAAAGTCATCGTGTGCAAGCGCACCGGTGGCGACATCAAATGGAACCAGCATCGCGACATCTGGTACGAAGACCTGATGAAAGTGGCGGGCACCGTCTGCGCGCCGAAAGAGATGGGCGCTGAAGAGGCGCTGTTCATCCTTTACACCTCGGGTTCGACCGGCAAGCCGAAGGGCGTGCAGCACACCACCGGCGGTTATCTGTTGTACGCGGCAATGACCCACGAGCGCGTGTTCGACTACCGTCCGGGCGAAATCTACTGGTGCACCGCCGACGTCGGCTGGGTCACCGGTCACAGTTACATCGTCTACGGCCCGCTGGCCAATGGCGCGACCACCGTGCTCTTCGAAGGCGTGCCAAACTACCCGGACATCACCCGGGTGGCGAAGATCGTCGACAAGCACAAGGTCAACATCCTCTACACCGCACCGACCGCGATCCGCGCAATGATGGCTTCGGGTACCGCTGCTGTTGAGGGCGCGGATGGCAGCAGCCTGCGTCTGCTCGGTTCGGTGGGCGAGCCGATCAACCCGGAAGCCTGGGACTGGTACTACAAGAATGTCGGCAAGTCGCGCTGCCCGATCGTCGATACCTGGTGGCAGACCGAAACCGGCGGCAACATGATGAGCCCGCTGCCCGGTGCGCATGCACTGAAGCCGGGTTCGGCGGCACGTCCGTTCTTCGGCGTGGTACCGGCGCTGGTCGACAACCTCGGCAACATCATCGAGGGCGAGGCCGAGGGCAATCTGGTGATTCTCGATTCGTGGCCGGGTCAGGCGCGCACCTTGTATGGCGACCATGACCGCTTCGTCGACACCTACTTCAAGACGTTCCGCGGCATGTACTTCACCGGTGACGGCGCGCGGCGTGACGCCGATGGTTACTACTGGATCACCGGGCGCGTGGACGACGTGCTCAACGTCTCCGGCCACCGCATGGGTACCGCCGAGATCGAAAGCGCGATGGTCGCCCACCCGAAAGTCGCCGAAGCGGCGGTGGTCGGTGTGCCGCACGACATCAAGGGGCAGGGCATTTATGTCTACGTCACCCTGAAAAATGGCGAAGAGCCGAGCGAGCAACTGCGCCTGGAGCTGAAGAACTGGGTGCGCAAAGAGATCGGCCCGATTGCTTCGCCGGATGTGATCCAGTGGGCGCCGGGGCTGCCGAAGACCCGTTCGGGCAAGATCATGCGGCGGATTCTGCGCAAGATCGCCACGGCGGAGTACGAAGGGCTGGGCGATATCTCGACCCTGGCGGATCCGAGTGTGGTGCAGCATTTGATTGATACGCACAAGACGATGAATGTGGCTTAAGCCTGTCTGATGCATTGAAAAGCCCTGTCCGGTGATCGCCGGGCGGGGCTTTTTTGTGTCTGGAGATTTGTGGTGGTTTTGCTGGCCTCATCGCTGGCAAGCCAGCTCCCACAGGTTTCCGAGGTGTGAACGGGATTTCAATCTCAATCGAAATCCCTGTGGGAGCTGGCTTGCCAGCGATAGCCATCTGTCAGACGCCGCAGTATTCCCCTGTCAGAAACCCAAACCACCCAACCAATAATTATCGATCTCCCGCGCAAGCCATTTCCCGCTGTTACCGCCTGCCTTCCACGTAACCGAATGTGTAACCGCCCGCGTCAAACCGGGGCGAAGGGAAACGCATCGCCCCGTTTTAGAGCCTCAAAATCCCCGCTGAAAAATAAGACCCAACGCTGCGCTTGCCGGATTAGAAGGGTTTGCGAATAATAGGCCCGCAATTTGCAGCATAGATCGGTTCACTGTCTTTCGCTCTTGCATGAATTTGCAAGGCTGTCAATGCGCTCAAGCGGGTTTCTCTGTGCATCTGTAATTAGTTGTCGCATTGAAGAAATATCGGCTTCGGGCCTGTCGTTAGAATGCCGATCACTCGCTCATCGTGGCTGACGTTGAAACCCCTGAAGGTTTCAATGGGAAATTTCCCACCGATGCTGCGCCGCTTTCCCGATTCACCCATTCGCATATTGGGCTGTCGCTCACTCTGCCGTTTTTGCCCTTTACCGATGGAGTCCCAAGATGAAGAAACTTGTGCTGCTTGGCGCCCTGGCACTGTCCGTGCTGTCGCTGAATTCCTTCGCTGATGAAAAACCTCTGAAGATCGGTATCGAAGCGGCTTACCCTCCGTTCGCTTCCAAAGCGCCGGATGGCAGCATCGTTGGTTTCGACTACGACATCGGCAATGCCCTGTGTGAAGAAATGAAGGTCAAGTGCCAGTGGGTCGAGCAAGAGTTCGACGGTCTGATCCCGGCACTCAAAGTGCGCAAGATCGACGCGATCCTGTCGTCCATGTCGATCACCGAAGACCGCAAGAAATCCGTGGACTTCACCAACAAGTACTACAACACCCCGGCCCGTCTGGTCATGAAGCAGGGCACCGTTGTCAGCGACAACCTGTCTGAGCTCAAGGGCAAGAACATCGGCGTGCAACGTGGTTCGATCCACGAGCGTTTCGCCCGCGAAGTCCTGGCCCCGCTGGGTGCCGAGATCAAGCCATACGGTTCGCAGAACGAAATCTACCTCGACGTGGCCGCCGGTCGCCTCGACGGTACCGTGGCGGACGCCACCCTGCTGCAGGACGGCTTCCTGAACACTGACTCCGGCAAAGGCTTCGCCTTCGTCGGTCCGCAATTCACCGACGTCAAATACTTCGGCGACGGCGTAGGCATCGCGGTGCGCAAGGGCGACGCGCTGAAAGACAAGATCAACGCTGCGATCGCGGCTATCCGTGAAAACGGTAAATACAAAGCTATCCAGGACAAGTACTTCGCCTTCGATATCTACGGCAAGTAACACGTCTCTGCGACAAGTCAGAAATGGCGCAAGCAACAGGATCTCTGCGGTTTGCGCCATTTTTTCATCCCAACTTTCGAGGACCTGAATCATGTTGAAAGGCTACGGGGCTGTCATCCTCGATGGCGCATGGCTGACGCTTCAGCTCGCCTTGTCGTCCATGGCCCTGGCCATCGTTCTCGGGCTGATCGGGGTCGCGTTGCGCCTGTCGCCGATTCGCTGGCTGGCGTGGCTGGGCGATCTGTATTCCACGGTGATTCGCGGGATTCCCGACCTGGTGCTGATCCTGCTGATCTTCTACGGCGGTCAGGACTTGCTCAACCGCGTCGCGCCGATGCTTGGCTATGACGACTACATCGACCTGAACCCGCTGGCCGCCGGTATCGGCACCCTCGGTTTCATCTTCGGTGCCTACCTGTCGGAAACCTTCCGTGGTGCGTTCATGGCGATCCCCAAGGGCCAGGCCGAAGCGGGCATGGCGTACGGCATGAGCAGTTTTCAGGTGTTCTTCCGGGTGATGGTGCCGCAGATGATTCGCCTGGCGATTCCCGGCTTCACCAACAACTGGCTGGTGCTGACCAAGGCCACCGCGCTGATTTCGGTGGTCGGCCTGCAAGACATGATGTTCAAGGCCAAGCAGGCGGCAGATGCCACCCGCGAGCCTTTCACCTTCTTCCTCGCAGTGGCGGCGATGTACCTGGTGATCACCAGTGTCTCGTTGCTGGCGCTGCGTCACCTTGAGAAGCGCTACTCGGTAGGCGTAAGGGCGGCTGATCTATGATCTTCGACTACAACGTCATTTGGGAGGCCATGCCGCTGTACCTCGGCGGCCTGCTGACCACCCTCAAACTGCTCGCGCTGTCGCTGTTGTTCGGTCTGCTGGCGGCGCTGCCGCTGGGCCTGATGCGCGTTTCCAAGAACGCCGCGGTCAACGGCATTGCCTGGCTTTATACCTACGTGATTCGCGGTACGCCGATGCTGGTGCAGCTGTTCTTGATCTACTACGGTCTGGCGCAATTCGAAGCCGTGCGTGAAAGCTTCATGTGGCCATGGCTGTCCAGCGCGACGTTCTGTGCGTGCCTGGCCTTCGCGATCAACACCAGCGCCTACACCGCCGAAATCATCGCCGGCAGCCTCAAGGCCACGCCGAACGGCGAGATCGAAGCCGCCAAGGCGATGGGCATGTCGCGCTTCAAGATGTACAAGCGCATCCTGTTGCCATCTGCCTTGCGTCGGGCGCTGCCGCAATACAGCAACGAAGTGATCATGATGCTGCAGACCACCAGTCTGGCGTCCATAGTGACCCTGATCGACATCACCGGCGCGGCCCGTACCGTCAACGCGCAGTACTACCTGCCGTTCGAGGCGTACATCACCGCTGGCCTGTTCTACCTGTGCCTGACCTTCATTCTGGTGAAGCTGTTCAAGCTGGCCGAGCGTCGCTGGCTGAGCTACCTGGCCCCGCGGAAGCACTGATATGGAACGCATCGACCACGTATTGCCGTGGAGCCATCTGGGCAGCGAGCGCAAGATTTCGGTCTTCCGCTTCGGTCAGGGCGAGCGCAAGGCCTACATTCAGGCCAGCCTGCACGCTGACGAACTGCCGGGCATGCGCACTGCCTGGGAGCTGAAAAAGCGCCTTGGCGAACTCGAAGCCCAAGGCCTGCTCAATGGCGTGATCGAGCTGGTGCCGGTGGCCAATCCGCTGGGCCTCGGCCAATTGCTGCAAGGCAATCATCAGGGACGTTTCGAGGCGGGCAGCGGCAAGAATTTCAACCGCGATTTCGTCGAACTGAGCGCGCCGGTTGCAGCGGCGCTGGCCGAGCGTCTCGGTGACGATCCGCACGCCAACATTCGCCTGATCCGTCAGGCCATGGCTGAGCATCTGGCGGCATTGCCCGAGGCGAGCAGCCAGTTGCAAGGCATGCAGCGCGTGTTGCTCAGCCATGCCTGCACCGCCGATGTGGTGCTGGACCTGCACTGCGATGCCGAAGCCGCGTTGCACATGTATGCGCTGCCGCAGCACTGGCCGCAGTGGCGTTCGCTGGCCGCGCACCTGAATGTGAAGGTCGGTTTGCTGGCGGAAGACTCTGGTGGCAGCTCCTTCGATGAGGCGTGCTCGTTGCCGTGGCTGCGCCTGTCGCGGCAGTTCCCGGACGCGCAGATTCCGCTGGCGTGCCTGGCGACGACTGTCGAGCTGGGCGGTCAGGCCAACACCGACCGCGCCGATGCACTGGCCTGGGCCGAAGGCATTCTGGCGTTCCTCGCCGAGCAAGGCCTGATCACTGGCGAGTGGCCAAAGCCGGCCAATGAACCGTGCGAAGGCATGCCGTTCGAAGGCACTGAATTACTGTTGGCGCCGCACCCCGGTGTGGTGAGTTTTCTGCGTAAACCCGGCGAGTGGGTTGAACCCGGGGATGAGATTTTCGAAGTGATCGATCCTGTGTCCGATCGGGTCAGCACGGTGTGTGCTGGTACCTCCGGGGTGCTGTTTGCCATTGAACGGCTGCGCTATGCCCAACCCGGTTTCTGGCTGGCCAAGGTGGCGGGGCGCGAAGCGCTGCGTCACGGGCGCTTGCTCAACGACTGACTGACTGTTTTTGTGAGAACCGACCGCATGTACAAACTTGAAGTCCAAGACCTGCATAAACGCTATGGCAGTCACGAAGTGCTCAAGGGCGTGTCCCTGAAAGCGGCAGCCGGCGATGTGATCAGCATCATCGGCTCCAGTGGCTCCGGCAAAAGTACTTTCCTGCGCTGCATCAACCTGCTTGAGCAGCCGCACGCGGGCAAGATCCTGCTCAACAACGAAGAGCTGAAACTGGTGGCCAACAAGGACGGCGCGCTGAAAGCCGCTGATCCGAAACAGCTGCAGCGCATGCGTTCACGCCTGTCGATGGTGTTCCAGCACTTCAACCTGTGGTCGCACATGACCGCGCTGGAAAACATCATGGAAGCGCCGGTCCACGTGCTGGGCGTGTCCAAGGCCGAAGCTCGCGAGAAAGCCGAGCACTACCTGAACAAGGTTGGCGTGGCCCATCGCAAAGACGCGTTCCCGGGGCACATGTCTGGCGGCGAGCAGCAGCGTGTGGCGATTGCCCGTGCGCTGGCGATGGAGCCGGAAGTGATGCTGTTCGACGAACCGACGTCGGCGCTCGATCCGGAACTGGTGGGTGACGTTCTGAAGGTCATGCAAGCGCTGGCTCAGGAAGGTCGCACCATGGTCGTGGTTACGCACGAAATGGGCTTCGCCCGTGAAGTGTCGAACCAGTTGGTGTTCCTGCACAAAGGTGTGGTGGAAGAGAGCGGCAACCCGCGCGAAGTGTTGGTCAATCCGCAATCCGAGCGTTTGCAGCAGTTCCTCTCGGGCAGCTTGAAGTAATCAGAGCTGCCGATATGCACCGGAATAGTGCATGCTTCGCAGTCTGAAGGCTGGCTCCAATCCCCTGTAGGAGCTGCCGAAGGCTGCGATCTTTTGCCCTTGCTTTTGAAAATCAAAAGATCGCAGCCTCGTTTCACTCGACAGCTCCCACAGTGGATCGGTGCAGGTTTCGAGATTTGCGTTCATTTACGGGCTAGCATTGGCCCATGCCTTCATCACCGTTCTTCGTTTCGGATTGCCCGCCCATGACTGCCCATCGAATTGGTTTCCTGATTTGGCCCAGCACTAAAGCTCTGACGCTGGCGCTGGCGGAGGAGGCCTTGCGTGTTGCTCAGCGGGTGCATCCGGAGGTGGTTTACGAACTGTCGTTCCTGCAGGCCGAAGCCAATCCTGAAGCGGCGGCCGACGGAGCCTGGCAACTGCCCGGCGAAGCCTGGACCGGCAAGCTGGAGAACTTCCAGAAGCTGTTTCTGCTCGCCGACGAGCCACCGACCACCCTGGCCCCGGCCCTCAGCAGCGCGCTCAAGCAATTGGTGCGTGCCGGTTGCGTGATCGGTGGTCTGTCGGCCGGTGTGTATCCGCTGGCGCAACTCGGTCTGCTCGACGGTTATCGTGCAGCCGTACACTGGCGCTGGCAGGACGATTTCGCTGAACGTTTCCCGAAGGTCATCGCCACCAGTCACCTGTTCGACTGGGATCGCGATCGCCTGACCGCGTGTGGCGGCATGTCGGTTCTCGATCTGCTGCTGGCGGTGCTGGCCCGTGATCATGGGGCCGAGCTGGCCGGTGCGGTGTCCGAAGAACTGGTGGTCGAGCGCATCCGCGAGGGTGGTGAACGCCAGCGCATTCCGCTGCAGAACCGCCTCGGTTCCAGCCATCCGAAGCTCACCCAAGCGGTGTTGCTGATGGAAGCCAACATCGAAGAACCGCTGACCACCGACGAAATCGCCCAGCACGTGTGCGTGTCCCGTCGGCAACTGGAGCGGATCTTCAAGCAATACCTCAACCGCGTGCCGAGCCAGTACTACCTGGAATTGCGCCTGAACAAGGCCCGGCAGATGCTGATGCAGACCAGCAAGTCGATCATCCAGATCGGCCTGTCCTGCGGTTTCTCTTCCGGGCCGCATTTCTCCAGTGCCTACCGCAATTTCTTCGGCGCGACGCCGCGGGAAGATCGCAACCAGCGGCGCAGCAGCAGTCCTTTCGAACTGTCGTCGGTGCCGCCAGAGCGCGGTTGATGCGCGTCCTGTTCAGGGGCGGGCCGAGTGTTTCGTAGCGTCGACCCTGGCCTCTTTCATCTCGCCTTCGTGGGTGTATCGGGTTGCCCGGTTGTTTCGGCGCTTGGGCGATCGCCTGCGCTGGAAAAGCCCGCCCGGTAAAAACGGCTCTTCAGGGTGATGTGCGGTACATATATACCGCACTCGCCAATTCGTTCTCGGGTACAAATCAGCAAGCTGCCGCAAACGGCTGCGGCCAGTTAAACTGCGCCTTTGCGACGCTATATGTCGCATTGCCGTAAACCCGGGAAAATCCGGGGTTTGCGCTATAAGAAGTTGTCGCTTGGCGACAAGGCCGGGCTGAAAACTGTCCTTACAATCCCCCCATCGCTCGCCAGTTTCAGGCGGGTGTTCCTCTTCAGGAGACTCCGATGTCCGTTGAGCACGCTGCGGTAGAACGCGCCGATTTCGACCAGGTAATGGTTCCCAACTACGCGCCTGCCGCTTTTATTCCGGTGCGTGGCGCCGGTTCCCGCGTCTGGGACCAGAGCGGCCGCGAGCTGATCGACTTCGCCGGCGGGATTGCCGTTAACGTATTGGGCCATGCGCATCCGGCGCTGGTCGGTGCGCTGACCGAACAGGCGAACAAGCTGTGGCACGTGTCCAACGTGTTCACCAACGAGCCGGCCCTGCGCCTGGCGCACAAGCTGATCGACGCCACGTTCGCCGAGCGCGTGTTCTTCTGCAACTCCGGCGCCGAAGCCAACGAGGCCGCCTTCAAGCTGGCCCGTCGCGTGGCGTTCGACCGTTTCGGCAGCGAGAAGTACGAGATCATCGCTGCGCTCAACAGCTTCCACGGCCGTACCCTGTTCACCGTCAACGTCGGTGGCCAGTCGAAGTACTCCGACGGTTTCGGTCCGAAAATCACCGGCATCACCCACGTCCCTTACAACGATCTGGCCGCGCTGAAAGCGGCGGTGTCCGACAAGACCTGTGCGGTCGTGCTCGAACCGATCCAGGGCGAGGGCGGTGTACTGCCGGCGGAACTGGCTTATCTGCAAGGTGCCCGTGAACTGTGCGACGCGCACAACGCGCTGCTGGTGTTCGACGAAGTGCAGACCGGCATGGGCCGTACCGGCCACCTGTTCGCCTACCAGCATTACGGCGTGACCCCGGACATCCTGACCAGCGCCAAGAGCCTGGGCGGCGGTTTCCCGATCGCCGCGATGCTGACCACCGAAGCGCTGGCCAAGCATCTGGTGGTCGGCACCCACGGCACCACTTACGGCGGCAACCCGCTGGCGTGTTCGGTAGCCGAAGCGGTGATCGACGTGATCAACACCCCCGAGGTGCTGAACGGCGTCAACGCCAAGCACGACAAATTCAAGACCCGCCTGCAGCAGATCGGCGAGAAGTACGGCCTGTTCACTCAGGTGCGTGGCCTCGGTCTGTTGATCGGTTGCGTGCTGAGCGATGCCTGGAAAGGCAAAGCCAAGGACATCTTCAACGCCGCTGAAAAAGAAGGCCTGATGATTCTGCAGGCCGGCCCGGACGTGATTCGTTTTGCCCCGAGCCTGGTGGTGGAAGACGCCGATATCGACGCCGGCCTGGACCGCTTCGAACGCGCTGCTGCTGCACTGACACAAGCCTGATAGACCCTTCGGCGCCTGAGGATTCTGGCGTCGAACCCAATTTTGATACCGGGCAATATCAAATGTGGGAGCGGGCTTGTGGTGAGGGGATTTATCCCCGATGGGCTGCGCAGCAGCCCCAAGCTTTTTGAGGGCCGCTACGCGCCCCATCGGGGATAAATCCCCTCACCACAAAAGCCCGCTCCCACAGTATCCGGTGTTTTTTTCAGTAAATTTTTATAAGAGAAAGGAGTGACACCATGCTGGTGATGCGCCCTGCGCAAATGGCTGATCTGGGCGAGGTACAGCGTCTGGCTGCGGATAGCCCGATTGGTGTCACTTCCTTGCCGGATGACGTGGAACGTCTGAGCGACAAGATCGCCGCAAGCGAAGCCTCGTTCGCTGCCGAAGTGAGTTTCAACGGCGAGGAAAGCTACTTCTTCGTCCTCGAAGACACCGCCACCGGCAAACTGGTCGGCTGCTCGGCCATTGTCGCCTCGGCCGGCTACTCGGAGCCGTTCTACAGCTTCCGCAACGAGACCTTTGTCCACGCTTCCCGCGAGCTGAAGATCCACAACAAGATCCACGTGCTTTCGCAATGCCACGACCTGACCGGCAACAGCTTGCTGACCAGTTTCTACGTGCAGCGTGAGCTGGTGGGGTCGCCGTGGGCCGAGCTCAACTCCCGTGGTCGCCTGCTGTTCGTTGCCAGCCACCCGGAGCGTTTCGCCGATTCGGTGGTGACCGAGATCGTCGGCTACAGCGACGAGAACGGCGACTCGCCATTCTGGGATGCAATCGGTCGCAACTTCTTCGACCTCAACTACGCCGAGGCCGAGCGCCTGTGTGGCCTGAAGAGTCGCACGTTCCTCGCCGAACTGATGCCGCATTACCCGATCTACGTGCCGCTGTTGCCGGATTCCGCGCAAGAAGCGATGGGCCAGGTGCACCCGCGTGCGCAGATCACCTTCGACATCCTGATGCGCGAAGGCTTCGAAACCGATCACTACATCGACATTTTCGACGGTGGCCCGACCCTGCATGCGCGTGTTTCGGGGATCCGTTCGATCGCCCAGAGCCGTGTGGTGCCGGTGAAGATCGGCGAGCCGGTCAAAGGTGCCGGGCGCCAGTATCTGGTGGCCAACGCGCAGTTGCAGGATTACCGCGCGGTGCTGCTGGAACTCGATTACGCGCCGGGCAAACCGGTGACCCTGGATCTGGAAGCAGCCGAAGCCCTGGGCGTCGGTGAAGGTGCCAGCGTGCGCCTGGTGGCGGTTTAACGCCTTAGCGAGTTTCACGGGTGGCGAAGGCGGCCCGTTTGAGGAGATAGCATGATTGTTCGTCCCGTACGCAGCAGCGATTTATCCGCGCTGATCGACCTGGCCCGCAGCACCGGCACCGGCCTGACCACGTTGCCGGCCAACGAAGAACGCTTGACCCACCGGGTCGGCTGGGCCGAGAAGACCTTTCGCGGCGAAGCCGGTCGTGGCGACGCGGACTATCTGTTCGTGCTCGAAGACGACAACGGTCGCGTGGTGGGGATTTCCGCCATCGCCGGCGCGGTCGGTCTGCGTGAGCCGTGGTACAACTTCCGCGTCGGCCTGACCGTCAGCGCCTCGCAAGAGCTGAACATTTATCGCGAGATTCCGACGCTGTTCCTCGCCAACGACCTGACTGGCAACTCCGAGCTGTGCTCGCTGTTCCTGCACGCCGATTACCGCACCGGCCTGAACGGCCGCATGCTGTCCAAGGCGCGCATGCTGTTCATCGCCGAGTTCCCGGAGCTGTTCGGCAACAAGATCATCGCCGAGATGCGCGGCGTCTCCGATGAAGCCGGTCGTTCGCCGTTCTGGGAAAGCCTCGGTCGGCACTTCTTCAAGATGGAATTCAGCCAGGCCGACTACCTGACCGGCGTCGGCAACAAGGCGTTCATCGCCGAACTGATGCCGAAATTCCCGCTGTACACCTGCTTTCTGTCGCCGGATGCGCGCAACGTCATCGGTCAGGTGCACCCGGACACCGAGCCGGCGCTGGCGATGCTCAAGAGCGAAGGTTTCAGCTATCAGGGCTACGTCGATATCTTCGATGCCGGCCCGGCCATCGAGTGCGAAACCAGCAAGATCCGCGCAGTCCGCGACAGCGAAGCGCTGGTGCTGGCGATCGGTACGCCGGGCGAAGACGCCACGCCGTTCATCATCCATAACCGCAAACGCGAAGACTGCCGCATCACGGCTGCCCCGGCCCGTCTGGCCGCCGGCACGCTGGTGGTCGATCCGCTGACCGCCAAACGTCTTCAACTCAGCGCCGGCGATCAAGTGCGCGCCGTGGCGTTGTCTGCTGCTCGGGAGTCGAAATAATGAATTCGCTATACATCGCAGGTGAATGGCTGGCCGGTCAGGGCGAAGCCTTCCAGTCGCTGAACCCGGTGACCCAGCAAGTGCTGTGGTCGGGGGAGGGCGCCAGCGCCGCTCAGGTCGAGTCCGCCGTGCAGGCGGCGCGTCAGGCCTTTCCGGGTTGGGCGCGGCGTTCGCTGGATGAGCGCATCAGCGTCCTCGAAGCCTTTGCCGCCGCCCTGAAAAACCACAGCGACGAACTGGCCCGCACCATCGGTGAGGAAACCGGCAAGCCCCTGTGGGAAGCCGCGACCGAAGTCACCAGCATGGTCAACAAGATTGCGATCTCGGTGCAGAGCTACCGCGAACGTACCGGCGAGAAGAGCGGCCCGCTGGGCGACGCCACCGCCGTGTTGCGCCACAAGCCGCACGGTGTGGTGGCGGTGTTCGGCCCTTACAACTTCCCGGGCCACTTGCCGAACGGCCACATCGTGCCGGCGCTGCTGGCCGGTAACAGCGTGCTGTTCAAGCCAAGCGAGCTGACGCCGAAAGTCGCCGAGCTGACGGTCAAGTGCTGGATCGAAGCCGGTCTGCCGGCCGGCGTGTTGAACCTGCTGCAAGGCGCTCGCGAAACCGGTATCGCCCTGGCGGCGAACCCGGGCATCGACGGTCTGTTCTTCACCGGCTCGAGCCGTACCGGCAATCACCTGCACCAGCAGTTTGCCGGGCGTCCGGACAAGATCCTCGCGCTGGAAATGGGCGGCAACAATCCGCTGGTGGTCGATCAGGTCGCTGATCTGGACGCAGCCGTTTACACGATCATTCAGTCGGCCTTCATCTCCGCCGGCCAGCGCTGCACGTGTGCGCGTCGTCTGCTGGTGCCGCAAGGCGCGTGGGGCGACAGCCTGCTCAAGCGTCTGGTTGATGTCAGCGCGACCCTCGAAGTCGGTGCGTTCGATCAACAGCCGGCGCCGTTCATGGGCTCGGTGATTTCCCTTGGAGCGGCGAAAGCGCTGATGGATGCCCAGCAACATCTGCTGGCCAATGGCGCGGTGTCGCTGCTGGCGATGACGCAGCCGCAAGCGCAATCAGCCTTGCTGACCCCGGGCATTCTTGATGTGACCGCCGTGGCCGCGCGTCCGGACGAAGAATTGTTCGGCCCGTTGCTGCAAGTGATCCGCTACGCCGATTTCGCTGCGGCGATCGCTGAGGCCAACGACACCGCTTATGGCCTGGCGGCTGGCTTGCTGTCGGATTCCGAAGATCGTTATCAGCAGTTCTGGCTGGAAAGCCGCGCCGGTATCGTCAACTGGAACAAACAGCTGACCGGTGCCGCGAGCAGCGCGCCGTTCGGCGGTGTCGGCGCTTCGGGCAACCATCGCGCCAGTGCTTACTACGCGGCGGATTACTGCGCGTACCCGGTGGCCTCGCTGGAAACCCCGAGCCTGACGTTGCCGGCGGCCCTGACGCCTGGCGTGAAAATGGTGTGATGCCTATTCGCGAGCAAGCTCGCTCCCACAAGGGCGATGAGATCCTGTGGGAGCGAGCTTGCTCGCGAAGGCCGCGACGCGGTCGCACTGAACAGTTAGTTACTGAAGCCTATAACAACAGATTCTCGTGGAGCCTCGCTGATGAAATCCTATGAAGTCAATTTTGACGGTCTAGTGGGGCCGACCCATAACTACGGCGGTCTGTCCTACGGCAACGTCGCGTCCCAGAGCAACAGCCAGCAGTCCTCGAACCCGAAGGAAGCGGCGCTGCAAGGCCTGGCGAAAATGAAAGCGCTGATGGAAATGGGCTTTCAGCAAGGCGTGCTGGCGCCGCAGGAGCGTCCGGACGTGGCCGCATTGCGCCGCCTGGGTTTCAGCGGCACCGACGCGCAAGTGATCGAGCGCGCCGCCAAAGAAGCCATGCCGTTGCTGGTTGCCAGTTGCTCGGCGTCGAGCATGTGGGTGGCGAATGCCGCCACCGTCAGCCCGAGTGCCGACACCGCTGACGGTCGCGTGCACTTCACCGCCGCCAACCTCAACTGCAAATACCACCGCAGTATCGAACACCCGACCACCAGCCGCGTGCTGGGTGCGATGTTCGCCGATCAACAGCACTTCGCCCACCACGCCGCGTTGCCGGCGGTGGCGCAATTCGGTGACGAAGGCGCGGCCAACCACACGCGCTTCTGCCGTGAATACGGCGAGGCCGGTGTCGAGTTTTTCGTGTTCGGGCGCAGTGCGTTCGACACCCGTTACCCGGCGCCGCAAAAGTACCCGGCGCGCCAGACGCTGGAAGCGTCGCAAGCGGTGGCGCGTCTGCACGGTCTGCGTGACGAGGGCGTGGTCTACGCGCAGCAAAACCCGGCGGTGATCGACCAGGGCGTATTCCACAATGACGTGATCGCGGTGGGTAACGGCGAGGTGTTGTTCTATCACGAGGACGCGTTCCTCGACACCGAGCAAATGCTGGGCGAGTTGCAGGGCAAACTGGCCAAGGTCGGTGGCCAGTTCCAGTCGGTCTGCGTGCCGCGTTCGGCGGTCACCGTGGATGATGCGGTGCGTTCCTATCTGTTCAACAGCCAGTTGCTGTCGCGTCCTGATGGCTCGATGCTGCTGATCGTGCCGGAAGAGTGCCGTGGCAACGAGCGCGTGTGGAACTACTTGCAGGGGCTGACCAGCTCCGGCGGCCTGATCCGCGAAGTCAAAGTCTTCGACCTCAAGCAAAGCATGCAGAACGGCGGCGGCCCGGCGTGCCTGCGACTGCGCGTCGCGCTCAACGAAACCGAGCTGGCGGCCGTCAACCCAGGGGTTATCATGACCGCACCGTTGTACGGTTCGTTGACCGCATGGGTTGAAAAGCACTACCGCGACCGCCTGAGCGAAACCGATCTGGCGGACCCGCAATTGCTGCTTGAATGCCGGACGGCACTGGATGAACTGACGCAAATCCTTAAACTGGGCGCGGTTTATCCATTCCAGATCAATTGATGGCCGGCGCGTCGCTGAACGCGACGCGCGGCTTGTCTCCCCAAGAGAGTAAAAACATGAGCGATTCCCTGCAGCTGATCCTTGAAGACACCGACGGCACGCAACTGCAAACCTCGTGCACCCGCGTCGCGGTCATGTGGCAAGGCAAAGAGCTGTGGATCCAGCAGGACGGCCGTGGCCAGCTGCTGATCGGCGTGGACGTCGAGGAAGGTGACGAAGAGTACGCCAACCTGCTGCTGCGCCCATTGGCAACTAATCTGGTCAGTCTGCAACTGGAAATGGAACCGGCTGAGGTCGGCGACGAAGACCACGTGCACGGCCCGGATTGCAACCACGATCACTAAGGAAACCGCTCTATGCTCGCCCTCGGCAAACTGCTTGAACTGACCCTCGCCGGCCGTGAACCGGCGGAGAAGACTCAACTGACTGTCGAAGGCGTGCGCATGCGCTGGTTGAGCGAGGGTGCGCTGGAAGTCCGGCCACCCGAAGCGCGCGACAATGGCCTGGACCTGCTGCTGTCGGCAGGCATCCACGGTAACGAAACAGCGCCGATCGAATTGCTCGACCGGCTGCTGCATGACATCGCACGCGGCGATCTGAAGCCGCGTGCACGCATTCTGTTCCTGTTCGGCAATCCGGAAGCGATTCGCAAGGGCGAGCGCTTCGTCGAGCAGGACGTCAACCGGCTGTTTAACGGCCGGCATGAACAAACCAGCGGTTCCGAAGCCATCCGCGCCTGTGAGCTGGAACGCCTGGCGGCGAGTTTCTTCAGCCTGCCGGACCGTCAGCGTCTGCACTACGACCTGCACACCGCGATTCGTGGTTCGAAGATCGAGCAGTTCGCCCTGTATCCGTGGAAAGAAGGACGCCAGCATTCGCGCCGCGAACTGGCGCGTCTGCGTGCTGCCGGGATGGACGCGGTGCTGTTGCAGAACAAGCCGTCGATCGTGTTCAGTTCCTACACCTACGACAAGCTCGGCGCCGAGGCTTTCACCCTGGAACTGGGCAAGGCGCGGCCATTCGGGCAGAACCAAGGGGTGGATGTTTCACGTCTGGAAACCCGTCTGAAGCAGATCATCGAGGGCAATGAGCCGGATCTGGCTGCAGAGGGACTGGAGGGTTTGCAGCTGTTCAGCGTCGCCCGGGAAATCATCAAGCACAGCGATGCGTTCCGCCTGAACCTGCCGGCGGACATCGAGAACTTTTCTGAATTGGACGTCGGTTATGTGCTGGCCGAAGATCTGGCCAATACCCGCTGGATCATCGAGGAAGAGGGCGCACGCATCATCTTCCCGAACCCCAAGGTCAAGAACGGCTTGCGCGCGGGCATCCTGATCGTGCCGGCCACCGACGAAAACCTCGCCTGATGCCGTCTCTGAGCTGACAGAAATTCCTGTAGGAGCTGCCGAAGGCTGCTATCTTTAGATCTTGTTTTTAGACGATCAAAAGATCGCAGCCTCGTTTCACTCGACAGCTCCTACAGGGGAGCGTTGTGGTCAGACGGCGACTGCACGCGGCTCACTGCGACGCAGCGCGCGAACCTTCTGCAGTGTATCCGCGCAAGTCCGCGCCGCTTCCTGACCCTTGTGCACGAAGTGCTCGAAGAAGAATTTCTGATGCTCTTCACCGGCATGGAAGTGATGCGGGGTCAGCGATACCGAGAACACCGGCACTTCGGTCTCCAGCTGCACCTGCATCAGGCCGCTGACCACTGACTGGGCGACAAACTCGTGACGATAGATGCCGCCGTCCACGACCAGAGCGGCCGCGACGATGCCGGCATAACGGCCGGTCTTGGCCAGCAACTTGGCGTGCAGCGGCATTTCAAAGGCGCCGCCGACTTCGAAGAAATCGATGTCCGATTCCTGATAACCCTGAGCGAGCATTTCGGCGACGAAGCCCTTACGGCTCTGGTCGACGATTTCCTTGTGCCAGCAGGCCTGGATGAACGCAACGCGCTCGCCGTGGGGGTGTTTGCTTTTGCTGTCGATAGCGGTGGGTTGCATGTTCTGACTCCTGTTTGTGTGAAAAACAGGGCGTTATGAATCGAAAGGGATTCAAGGGTACGCACGAGCACAAAAGCGCGCGGACGGCCCTTTGGCGTCAATCCCGTTCTCTCTTCATCCGGACTATGACCGTCGGCCCCGGAATCACACCGGGTCTGCTGACCTTGCCGTCGTGCACCGCCAATGCCGTGTCCGTCGTCAAGCGCTCGCGGGCTATGCGCGTTGCGCGCAATTACCGCCGGTGGGGAATTACACCCCGCCCTGAGAACGTTTTTGCCGCCCGTTCTCGGGCGGCGCAGCGTTTTTATCACATATTTTCCGGCCTTGCACAGAACCTGTGGGAGTGTGTTCTCAAGAAGTAATCTGACCTTTTCTCATTCAAGGGTTGATAAATCGGCGCCATGACCGCAGTAATTCACCTTCGAAAAGGGATTTCCCCTGCTGACTCTGAGGCCAGGTTCATGAGCATTATCGATCTTCGCAGCGACACCGTTACCCAACCGACTCCTGCCATGCTCGACGCGATGACGGCGGCGGCCACCGGTGACGATGTGTACGGCGAAGATCCGACGGTCAATCGTCTGGAGGCGGAACTGGCGAAGCGCCTGGGGTTCGCCGCTGCGCTGTTCGTGCCGACCGGCACCATGAGCAACCTGCTGGGCCTGATGGCGCACTGCGAACGTGGCGACGAATACATCGTCGGCCAGCAGGCGCACACCTATAAGTACGAAGGCGGTGGCGCGGCGGTGCTCGGCTCGATCCAGCCGCAGCCGCTGGAAGTGCAGTCCGACGGTTCGCTGGATCTGGATCAGGTCGCGGCAGCGATCAAGCCGGACGACTTCCATTTCGCCCGGACCCGTTTGCTGGCGCTGGAAAACACCATGCAAGGCAAAGTGCTGCCGCTGGAGTATCTGGCCCGCGCCCGCCAATTCACCCAGAAGCATGGTCTGGCCCTGCACCTGGACGGCGCGCGGTTGTACAACGCGGCGGTCAAGCTCGGTGTGGATGCCCGCGAGATCACGCAACATTTCGATTCGGTGTCGGTGTGCCTGTCCAAAGGCCTTGGCGCGCCGGTGGGTTCGGTGCTGTGCGGTTCAGCCGAGTTGATCGGCAAGGCCCGCCGCCTGCGCAAAATGGTCGGCGGCGGCATGCGTCAGGCCGGTTTGCTCGCGGCGGCGGGGCTGTACGCGCTGGATCACCACGTCGAGCGTCTGGCGGATGACCATGCCAACGCGCACTATCTGGCCGAAGGCCTGCGCGAGGCCGGGTTCAGCGTCGAGCCGGTGCAGACCAACATGGTCTACGTGCCAATGGGCGACCGTGCCGAAGCGCTCAAGGCGTTTGCCGCCGAACGCGGGATCAAGTTGAGCGCCGCCGCGCGCTTGCGCATGGTCACGCACATGGACGTCAATCGCTCGCAAATCGAGCAAGTGATCGCGACATTCGTCGAGTTTTCGCGCAAGTGACAGCGTTAGCCGTCCAATTGACCGTTACTATCGTATAAACACGCTGTACCCCGCGCGAAGGGCCGATATAATGCGGCCCTTTGCCGTCGTTTCGTCTGTTGACGTTTCGTACAGGCCTTTGGCCGCAGCCTCCGTGGAAGAACCTAATGAAAAGCGCAGAAATCCGTGAAGCCTTCCTTCGCTTCTTCGAAGAGCAAGGCCACACCCGTGTAGCCTCCAGCTCTTTGATTCCGGGCAACGACCCAACCCTGCTGTTCACCAACGCGGGGATGAACCAGTTCAAGGACTGCTTCCTGGGCCAGGAAAAGCGCGCGTACACCCGCGCAACCAGCAGCCAGAAGTGCGTGCGTGCCGGTGGCAAGAACAGCGACCTGGAAAACGTCGGTTATACCGCTCGTCACCACACCTTCTTCGAAATGCTCGGTAACTTCAGCTTCGGTGACTATTTCAAGCACGACGCGATTACCTTTGCCTGGACCTTCCTGACCGGCGTTCTGAAACTGCCAAAGGAAAAACTCTGGGTCACCGTCTACGCGTCCGACGACGAAGCGTATGACATCTGGACCAAAGAAATCGGTGTGCCGGTCGAGCGCATGATCCGCATCGGCGACAACAAAGGCGCGCCTTACGCCTCCGACAACTTCTGGACCATGGGCGATACCGGCCCGTGCGGCCCATGCACCGAGATTTTCTACGATCACGGCGACCACATCTGGGGCGGCCCACCGGGTTCGCCGGAAGAAGACGGCGACCGTTACATCGAGATCTGGAACAACGTGTTCATGCAATTCAACCGCACCGCCGATGGCGTGTTGCATCCGTTGCCAGCGCCGTCGGTCGACACCGGCATGGGCCTGGAGCGGATCAGTGCGGTGATGCAGCACGTCAATTCCAACTACGACATCGACCTGTTCAAGAACCTGCTCAAAGCCTCGGCTGAAGCCATCGGTTGCGAAAACGGCGATCAGTCGTCGCTCAAAGTGGTGTCCGACCACATCCGTTCGTGCGGTTTCCTGATCGCCGACGGCGTGCTGCCGTCCAACGAGGGTCGCGGTTACGTGCTGCGCCGGATCATCCGTCGCGCCTGCCGTCACGGCAACAAGCTGGGCGCCACTGGCAGCTTCTTCTACAAGATCGTCGCGGCGCTGGTTGCCGAGATGGGCGACGCTTTCCCGGAACTGCAGAAGCAGCAGAGCAACATCGAGCGCGTACTCAAGGCTGAAGAAGAGCAGTTCTCCAAGACCCTGGAGCACGGCCTGAAGATCCTCGAACAGGATCTGCTGGAACTCAAAGGCACCGTGGTGCCGGGCGACGTAGTGTTCAAACTCTACGACACCTACGGTTTTCCGATGGACCTGACGGCCGACATCGCTCGCGAGCGTGGCTTGACCGTCGACGAAGTCGGCTTCGAGCGTGAAATGGAAGCCCAGCGTGTGCGTGCACGTTCGGCCAGCTCGTTCGGTCTGGATTACAACACCCTGGTCAAGGTTGATGTGGCCACCGAGTTCACCGGCTACACCGACACCAGCGGCTCGGCAAAAATCGTCGCTATCTATAAAGATGGCCAGTCGGTCGACGTTTTGAGTGAAGGCGAAGAGGCGGTGATCGTGCTGAACCAGACGCCGTTCTACGCTGAATCCGGCGGCCAGATCGGCGACTGCGGTTTCCTGCAGGCCGGTAACGCACGTTTCGACGTCCGTGATACCACCAAGACCGGCGGCGCGTTCCTGCACCACGGCGTGCTGGATTGCGGCAGCCTGACCATCGGCGCGCCAGTGGAAACCCACGTCGATGCCGAAGTGCGTCACGCGACCTCGCTGAACCACTCCGCGACTCACTTGCTGCACGCTGCGCTGCGTCAGGTGTTGGGCGAGCACGTTCAGCAAAAGGGTTCGTTGGTGGATAGCCAGCGTCTGCGCTTCGACTTCAGCCACTTTGAAGCGATCAAGCCTGAGCAGATCAAAGCGCTGGAAGACATCGTCAACGCCGAGATCCGCAAGAACTCCGCGGTTGAAACCGAAGAAACCGACATCGAAACCGCCAAGCAGAAGGGCGCGATGGCGCTGTTCGGCGAGAAGTACGGCGACAACGTGCGCGTGCTGAGCATGGGCGGCGACTTCTCTGTCGAGCTGTGCGGCGGTATCCACGCCAACCGTACCGGTGACATCGGCCTGCTGAAAATCATCAGCGAAGGCGGTGTGGCATCGGGTGTGCGTCGTATCGAGGCAGTCACCGGTGCTGCGGCGCTGGCCTACTTGAACGCTGCTGAAGAACAACTCAAGGAAGCGGCCAACCTGGTCAAGGGCAGCCGCGACAATCTGATCGACAAGCTGTCGGCTGTGCTGGAGCGCAACCGCGCGCTGGAAAAGCAACTCGAGCAGTTGCAGGCCAAGGCTGCCAGCGCCGCCGGCGACGATCTGTCGAACTCGGCAGTCGACGTCAAAGGCGTGAAGGTGCTGGCTGCACGTCTGGATGGTCAGGACGGCAAGGCGCTGCTGGCGCTGGTTGATCAGCTGAAAAACAAACTCGGTCGCGCAGTGATCCTGCTCGGCAGTGTCCATGAGGAAAAGGTCGTACTGGTTGCAGGCGTAACCAAGGACCTGACTGGCCAACTCAAAGCCGGTGATTTGATGAAGCAAGCTGCTGCGGCAGTGGGCGGGAAGGGCGGTGGTCGTCCGGACATGGCGCAGGGCGGCGGTGTCGACGCCGGCGCACTGGATGGCGCCCTGGCGCTGACCGTTCCATTCGTCGAGCAGGGTTTATAAGACGGCCCGCCGGGCCCGCAGTCTAGTGGCGGGTCCGGCGGCTGTTCGAGTGATTATTGGGCGCCCTTCATGGGCAGAGGCGGCTTTGAAATGGCTTTGATCGTACAGAAATTTGGAGGCACCTCGGTCGGCACTGTCGAGAGAATCGAGCAGGTCGCCGACAAGGTTAAGAAATTCCGCGATGCCGGCGATGACCTGGTGGTTGTGCTGTCTGCAATGAGCGGCGAAACCAACCGTCTGATCGATCTGGCCAAGCAAATCAGTGGCGACGTGCAACCGGTTCCGCGTGAGCTGGACGTGATCGTTTCCACCGGTGAGCAGGTGACGATTGCCCTGTTGGCCATGGCGCTGATCAAGCGCGGTGTGCCGGCGGTGTCGTACACCGGTAATCAGGTGCGGATCCTGACGGACAGTGCGCACAATAAAGCGCGTATCTTGCAGATTGATGACCAGAAGATTCGCGGTGATCTAAAAGCAGGTCGCGTAGTGGTTGTCGCCGGTTTCCAGGGCGTCGACGAGCACGGCAACATCACCACCCTCGGCCGTGGCGGTTCCGACACCACCGGCGTGGCACTGGCGGCTGCATTGAAGGCTGACGAGTGCCAGATCTACACCGACGTCGATGGTGTCTACACCACTGACCCGCGCGTTGTGCCAGTCGCTCAGCGTCTGGACAAGATCACCTTCGAAGAGATGCTGGAAATGGCCAGCCTCGGTTCCAAGGTGCTGCAGATCCGTGCGGTGGAGTTCGCCGGCAAGTACAACGTTCCGCTGCGCGTACTGCACAGCTTCAAGGAGGGTCCGGGCACCCTCATTACTATTGATGAAGAGGAAACCATGGAACAGCCGATCATTTCCGGCATCGCTTTCAACCGCGATGAAGCCAAGCTGACCATCCGTGGCGTGCCAGACACCCCGGGCGTGGCGTTCAAGATTCTCGGCCCGATCAGTGCCGCGAACATCGAAGTCGACATGATCGTGCAGAACGTCGCGCACGATAACACCACCGACTTCACCTTCACTGTACACCGCAACGACTACCAGGCCGCACAGACCGTGCTGGAAAACACCGCTCGCGAGATCGGTGCCCGTGAAGTCGTAGGCGATACCAAGATTGCCAAGGTCTCGATCGTCGGCGTCGGCATGCGTTCCCACGCAGGCGTGGCCAGCCGCATGTTCGAATCCCTGGCCAAGGAAAGCATCAACATCCAGATGATCTCGACGTCGGAAATCAAGGTTTCCGTGGTGATCGAAGAGAAGTACCTGGAACTGGCTGTGCGCGCCCTGCACACAGCTTTCGAACTGGACGCTCCGGCCCGTCAGGGCGAGTAATCCGGTCACTTGAAGGGCGCGGTCTGACCGCGCCCTTTATTTTTTGAATGGCGCGAGCCCCCTGAACTGTTCTTTTGCTCGCGCTGGTCAATACTCAGGCATGTAGGGCTACGATCGCTCCGGTTGTAGGTCGGGTGCCTTTTTTTTGCAGACTGTTGTCCCTGAAATGAAATGCGTGAGGAGAAAGGTATGCTGATTCTGACTCGTCGGTGCGCAGAAAGCCTGATTATCGGTGATGGCGAAATCACCGTGACCGTGCTCGGCGTCAAAGGAAATCAAGTGCGCATCGGCGTCAACGCCCCGAAAGAGGTTGCCGTGCACCGTGAGGAAATTTACCTGCGTATAAAGAAAGAGAAGGACGAAGAACCAAGCCATTAATTTTTATCGATTTTTATGTTTGCAAACGGGGAAGAAGGTGGTTAATATACGCCCCGTGTTGCGGAGAGCTGGCCGAGTGGCCGAAGGCGCTCCCCTGCTAAGGGAGTACACCTCAAAAGGGTGTCGGGGGTTCGAATCCCCCGTTCTCCGCCATTATTTGCTTAGTACGTTGTAATCTGGCTTTTTCTGTAAGTTGTTGAATTTATTAGAAAAAGTGGTTGGAATAGAGATTAGACGGGCTATAATGCGGCGCAACAAATGCACTCGTAGCTCAGCTGGATAGAGTACTCGGCTACGAACCGAGCGGTCACAGGTTCGAATCCTGTCGAGTGCACCATTTAAGAGTTTTTTATAGCGATATAAAGAACTCGGCTTCAGCCAGTTGTGGTCTGGTCAAAAAACACAAATGCACTCGTAGCTCAGCTGGATAGAGTACTCGGCTACGAACCGAGCGGTCACAGGTTCGAATCCTGTCGAGTGCACCATTTTAAGAGTTGTTTGCAGTAATGCAGGTAACTTGGCTTCAGCCAGTTGTGGTCTGGTTTAAAAACACAAAATGCACTCGTAGCTCAGCTGGATAGAGTACTCGGCTACGAACCGAGCGGTCACAGGTTCGAATCCTGTCGAGTGCACCATATTCAAGAAGCCCGCGTTTAACGCGGGCTTTTTGTTGTCTGCAATTTGGTTTTTCCTTTCACGCATCCCCTCTCATCAAAATCGACTTGAGCACTACGGCCGCGTTTCAGGTCATAACGATAGCTCGTTGTCGACGTTCGAATATTCACCTTGTCCGGTTTGCCGAGGGCGCTCTCGACATCCCGCTGGCTCATCCCGGCGATAACGCGACGATTGATGATCGCTTCGCGGCGCTGTCTGGCATCGATCAGGTTGCCGCATTTGTCCTCCAGGCGGCCAACGATGCCCGGTTCACGTCCCTTGATTGTCATACCGGATATTTCTTCGTGATTGTGTTCCGGCATGATCGGCACGACGGAGCCGGGCGTGTAGGGATGAACCTGCTGCACCGAGAGCTGCTCATCGTTGGCACAACTCAGGCTGGTGAAGGTGATGCCGCCGTCGGGCGCTTCGCATCGGTGAAGGGTGGTGGCGGCCCCGGCGGGCGGCAGGCAGAGCAGGCTGGCGACTACAAAACGGGATGTTCTGGATAGCATTCGACGTCCTCCATGACGGTCTACGCTCAAGGGTAGTCGCTACATTTTTCAATGCCGGTGTGTTTTCTTTTCAAGATGAGTCGTCGCATCTGCACGGGTCAGGACAGCACTCAGCTTTGTTGCGCAAGCGCTTGTTTCGACCGCGATTTTTTAACGTTTAAAACCGTCAGGCGGTGTATCATTGCGCCCGTCAGCCCCGCCGGGGCTTATGGAAAACCTCCATGGACTTACCCAGTAGTTACTCAGTAGCCCGTTTCACCAATCATGAATTGACTGATTGATCCTTCCGGCGTGCCCCGCTGCTGGGAGTGGAGTTCGCCTATGTCCGAAATCGAAGTAAAGAAAACACAGGAAAGCCTGCAGGATCGCCTGGCTCAGGTGGTTGAGCTGCTGCAGCGCCAAAAGGTCGTCGAAGACCTGACTCACCGCCAGGAAGGCGCGCATCACGACCGGGTCGAGAACCTGGTTCACCGGCAGAACCTCGTCGAACTGCAACGCAAACTCGATGATCTGCACTCCGCCGACGTTGCCTACATCCTTGAAGCCCTGCCGCTGGACGACCGTCTGACGCTCTGGCAACTGGTCAAGGCTGATCGCGACGGCGACATTCTTCTTGAAGTATCCGATTCCGTTCGTGAAACGCTGATCGCCGACATGGACGATCACGAGCTCCTGGCTGCGGCCAAGGACATGGACGCCGACGAACTTGCTGACTTGGCCTCCGAGCTGCCGCGAGACGTCGTCCATGAGCTGATGGAAACGCTCGACCAGCAGCAACGCGAGCGCGTGCGTTCGGCTCTGTCCTATGACGAGGAGCAGGTCGGTGCGTTGATGGACTTCGAGATGGTGACCATCCGTGAGGACGTCAGCCTCGAAGTGGTTCTGCGTTACCTGCGTCGTCTCAAGGAGCTGCCGGGCCACACCGACAAATTGTTCGTGGTCGATTACGACGGCGTGCTCAAGGGCGTACTGCCGATCAAACGTCTGCTGGTCAACGATCCCGAGAAACAGGTTGCTGAAGTCATGGCCAGCGATCCGGTGAGTTTTCACCCGGACGAAGACGCCTATGACGCTGCTCAGGCATTCGAGCGTTACGACTTGATCTCGGCCCCGGTGGTCGACAAGAACGGCAAGCTGATCGGCCGTCTGACCATCGACGAAATGGTCGACCTGATTCGTGAGGAGAGCGAAAGCGAAGTCCTCAACATGGCGGGTCTGCGCGAAGAGGAAGACATCTTCGCCTCCGTCTGGAAATCCCTGCGCAACCGTTGGGCGTGGCTGGCGATCAACCTGATCACTGCCTTTGTTGCGTCGCGGGTGATCGGTCTGTTTGAAGGCTCGATCGAGAAGCTGGTGGCGCTGGCGGCGCTGATGCCGATCGTGGCGGGTATCGGCGGTAACTCCGGTAACCAGACGATTACCATGATCGTGCGTGCCATGGCGCTGGATCAGGTCAGCACCGGCAACACCTCACGGCTGATGCGCAAAGAGCTGGCGGTCGCGTTGATCAATGGTCTGGTCTGGGGCGGGGTAATCGGCGTGGTCGCCTACCTGCTTTACGGCAGTTGGTCGCTGGGCGTGGTGATGACGGCAGCGATGACCCTCAACCTGCTGCTCGCGGCGTTGATGGGGGTGTTGATCCCAATGACACTGGCCAAGATGGGCCGCGACCCGGCGATGGGCGCCAGCGTGATGATCACGGCCATGACCGACAGTGGTGGCTTCTTCATCTTCCTGGGGTTGGCGACGATCTTTCTGCTCTGATTCGCCATCATGCAAAAGCCCGCCGAAATGGCGGGCTTTTTTGTGCCTGTATAGTTGTCTGTGCTTGTGTATTGATCTGTGGCGAGGGGATTTATCCCCGATGGACTGCGCAGCAGGCCCTCTTCCGGGGACGCTGCGCAACTCATCGGAGATAAGTCCCCTCGCAACAAGGTTTACTCGGGGGCAGATTTCAGGCAAAAAAAAGCCAGCACTTAAGCTGGCTTGAGATCTTCGATGTCACTCAGGACGCGTCTGCGGCCATCTCGGCGTCGTGAGCAATCAGCGACACCAGAGCGTTCTGTTGACGGTGCGACAGCTGACGGAAGCGTTGCAGCAGCTCACGCTCGTGCAGCGACAGCTCCGGACTGTCCAGGCGCATGCTCAGTTCTTCGCCCAGTGCGCCTTCCTGAATAAGACTCTGCTCAAGACGCGCAATGATTTCGGAGTTCATGCTGCGATGATGATTGCGAGCCACCTCGGCAATGCGTTCACGCATTCCGTCTGGCAGACGTACGACAAACTTGTCAGCCGTACGGCTGGAATAAATTGCCTGTTTCAATGGGCGCATATATTTAACCGGTTAGTTCAGGGGAGCGGTTCTCGGGATTGGCCGCAGGATGTGTGATAGGACAAGCATCCGCGCCAAATGGTTCAACCTGAATTGTTAAGAGGCCCGCATCATGCCTCAAAATTGCCAGATCATTGGCGTCAATTCTGTGACAAATATTGAGCTGGGTAAAGGCGTAATGCCAGCACCAATTATCAGAAATGCGGACTGGTTTGAAAACTTTGCCTTGGCCCGCATCACTGGCCGCTTCCTGTTGCACATCTATTGATGCCCTAAGACGTCAGAACGTGCATGCTGTGCGGCTTTCAATCCTTGTTCCCTACTTGTACAGGATAGTGGCAATTTGCCGATTTACTAGGGCAAACCCCCATTGGAGGGCGTTTTCAGGATGGATGGCAGGCTTATTTATCTGATGGGACCCTCCGGTTCAGGCAAGGACAGCCTGATCGAGGCCGCGCGTGAGCCATTGCGCCGGTTGAACTGCGAAATCATCCGCAGGGTGATTACCCGATCAGCGGAATCGGTGGGTGAAGATGCCATCGGCGTAACACCCGAAGAATTCGAACGACGTCAGCAGGTCGGGGATTTCTCGCTATCCTGGCACGCCAACGGGCTGGCTTACGGCATCCCGGCAGAAATGGACGAACGGTTACGTGCAGGGCGATTCGTGCTGGTAAATGGCTCACGGGCCAATTTGCGTCAGGCGCATGAGCGCTATCCGACTTTGCTGCCGGTGCTGCTGACGGTCAAGGATGAGGTTTTGCGTGAACGCCTGCTCAAGCGTGGCCGGGAAACACCTGAGCAGATTGATGCGAGGCTGGCGCGCAATGCGCAGTTCAAGGACAGAAGGACCACTGACTTGCCCGTGCATCTGATCGACAACTCGGGCGACCTGGCAACCGCCGTCAAGCAACTGCTGGACTTGATCCGGCTTAACGCAGCACCGGATCAAACTTGATCTTGCGCCCGGCCACCAGGGCCAGCACAAACAACACCGCAAACACGCCGCAGCCAATCAGCGGCAGGGTGACTTCGGTTTCCTCGAACAGCGAAAAATGCACAACGCCACTCAATAAGGCGAGGATCAGAAATCCTGCGGCTGATTTGGACATGCTGTACTCCTGAAGATATTTCAAAAAACCAGACGTTCGGTGTCGCGCGTCGGCAGTGCTTGCTCAGGCTCATTGACTGCCTGCGCCGCGAAGTCGCCCTGATCGCTCAGCACCGCCAACTGCGGCGCTTTCTGCACCTGCAAGTAATGCGGCATACGCTGAGCCACCGGTTCAGCACGCTCTGGAGCAAAATGAAAGCCAACCAAAACCGCCAGTGCGATTGCGTTTGCAAGCAAGAGAGTGCTGTTCATGGGGCTGACTCCATTTGTTCTGTTATAGGAACAGACAAAGCACCCGGCGTGCCAACAGTCTAACCGCTGTGAAGTCCTTTAAAAACAAGCATTTGGAAGGGTTTTTCCCAAGTGTCGGGTTGCAATCTGCAATGATGGCTTTTTGCGGTAGTGCAAATTGCACGGTAAATGTTCCCGCAGCATTGCAAGCCGCCTGCCTACACTTAAAAAACCCATGGACGACATGACAAACCAAGGGCTGGCCGTTAACATGCTCGCCGTCCGTCGCGCCGTGTCCGGCCGCGACAACTCAGTGTCTCAGTAGCTCAATTGGATAGAGCATCCCCCTCCTAAGGGGAAGGTTGGCAGTTCGAACCTGCCCTGGGACACCATCCATTCCGGACGCTGAATGCGTCTACTAAAAAGCCTCGAACAGAATTATCTTTCGGGGCTTTTTTCATGCGCTGATGGTCAGGCTGATTCGAGCGGTGGCGCGGTCCGTCATCAGACATTCTCATCAGCAGATTCTTCCACAAGGAATCTTGAACCCCTCCACTTCAGAGAACCCCACCCCTTGCCGATAACTCATTCGGCGACCTCAGACTCGCACGAAATCGCTTGATAGCATTTGGCCTCCAGCTATCATCTGCGCGCTTGTGAAAACGCCCCCGGTTCACCTACTTCAATTGCCTGGAAATCCTCGATGCTGTCGTATCACCAAAAGAGTTTTCTGATCGTCGATGATTTCTCGGATTTCCGCAGTTCCGTACGCTCAATGCTGCGCGAGCTGGGGGTCAAGGATGTGGACACCGCTGATACCGGCGAGCAGGCGCTGAAGATGTGTGCGCAGAAGTCCTACGATTTCATCCTGCAGGATTTCCACCTCGGTGACGGCAAGAAGAATGGTCAGCAGGTGCTGGAAGACCTGATGTCGGAAAAGCTCATCAGCCATGAAGCGGTGTTTGTCATGGTCACGGCCGAGACCAGTCAGGCAATGGTGCTCAGTGCCTTGGAGCACGAGCCGGATGCGTACCTGACCAAGCCGTTCAACCGCTCCGGCCTGGCGCAGCGCCTGGAGCGTCTGGAGCAGCGCAAGACGTTGCTCAAACCGATTCTGCAAGCCCTTGATCGCGGTAAACCGGTCGAGGTGCTCAACGCCTGCATTGCGCTGTGCAAGCAGGACATCCGTTATTCGCCGCTGTGCCTGCGTTATCGCGCCGATGCGCTGCGCGACATGAACCAGAACGAAGCGCTGGAACGCCTCTATGACAGCATCATCGCTGACCGGCCTTTGCCGTGGGCGTTTGCCGGGCTGGGCAAGTTGCTGTTCAAGCGTGGGCAAGTGGCGCAGGCCAAGGATGTTTACGAAAAGGCGCTGAAAGTGTTCCCGATGATGCCGGCGTTGTACGACGGCATGGCCGATGTGCTGGTCGCCGAGGGCGATACCAAAGGCGCGCAGCGGGTGCTGGAGGAGGCGATCCGCTTGTCGCCGCTGGCGGTGCGTCGGCAGGCGTTGCTCGGCAAGCTGGCGATGGCCAACGAAGATTTCGACACCGCGTCCCGGGCCTATCGGCAGGCGGTGGCGCAGGGGGCGCAGTCGCGGTTCAAGGATCCGGAAAGCAACCTTGGCCTGGCTCATGCGTTGATCAGCAAGGGCAGTGAGCGCGGCCTCGACACGCGCACGCGGCTGGAGATCAACACCACGCTCAGCGCGGTCGCCAAAGAGAACCCGTCTGACCCGGGCCTGCAGATTCGTGCGCGGCTGATGAAGGCCACCAGTCTGTTGCTCAACGATGCCGAGACCGCTGACAAGCTCACCGAACAAGCGCTGATGCGCCTCGACGGCATGGAGCAGTTCATGAGCCCTGAAGCGGCGCTGCTGGTCGCCAAGCAATTGCAGATGCTTGGTCAGGCCGAGGCGGGCACTTCGATGCTCAAGAGCTGTGCGGAGATTTACGGTGATGATCCGGCGGTGATGAAAGACATCGCCAAGCTCACCGACGACCCGACCATCCTCAGTTCGAGCAACGCCGCTGCCGACCTCAACCGGCAGGGCGTACGTGTGTACAAGACCGGCAACCTGGTGGAGGCCCGCGAGGTGTTCCGCAAGGCGCTGAAGATGCAACCGAAGAACATCAGTATCGCGCTGAACATGGCCCAGTCGCTGCTGCATGGCACCGACACCAGTGTGCCGTCGGCGGAGCTGGAAGAATGTCGGGCCTGCCTGAAAATGGTCGGCCTGATGCCCGACACCGACGCGCGCTATGCGCGTTATCAGAAGCTGAAAAGCAAGGCGTTTGGCGAATGAACCAAGACGAGCAGGCGCTGGATTTTTCCACGGTGATCGCCTCCACCGTTCACGACATGAAGAACTCGCTGGCGATGCTGACGCAGGCCCATAGCCAGTGGCTGGCGCGTTTACCTGAGGCTCAGCGGCAAAGCGCGGAGCAGGGCGTGATCGACTTCGAGTTTGCCCACCTCAACGGCATGCTGGTGCAGTTGCTTGGGCTGTACAAGCTCGGCGTCAACCAGTTGCCGCTGCAACCGGCGTATCACGAGCTGGATGATTTCATCGAGGCGCAACTGGCCGCGCACCAGGAGGTGTTTGCCAGTCGCGGGATCATTGCTACCTATGAAGTCGATCCGCTGAGCCCGCTGGGTTTCTTCGATCGTGAGTTGGTTGCGTCGGTGCTGGGCAACTGCATCAACAACGCCATTCGTTATGCCCGCGAGTCGCTGCTGATTACCGTCAGCGACGAAGCCGGGCAACTGGTGTTGAGCATCAACGATGACGGCGACGGTTACCCGGTCGAGATGCTCGAGCGTCAGGCGGATTACGTGCAGGGCATCAATCACGGCAGCGGCAGCACGGGTCTGGGTCTGTATTTCGCCAACCGCATTGCTGCGTTGCATCAGCGCAACGGCGTGGTCGGGCACACCGAAATTCGCAATGGCGGGCCATTGGGTGGCGGGGTCTTCAGCCTCTACCTGCCCTGAAGGCATGCCCCGTGTAGGAGCTGCCGCAGGCTGCGATCTTTTGACTTTTTTAAGATTAAAAGATCGCAGCCTGCGGCAGCTCCTACACGGAAATTCAGTGGTGGCCTTTTTTGTTTGACGCTGCTTGATATTCCGAACAGCCGGAGCCTATTTTGTACGGGTCGCCGTTCGCGGCTCGCACAATAACAAGGATTGCGTCATGACAACCGATGGCCAGCGTTCACTCGCGCAGCGACTGACCGGCATTGATGAGATTGAATGTGTCACGCCGGATTTGAACGGCGTGCCGCGCGGCAAGGTGATGACCGCCGAGGGTTTCCTCGAAGGGCGGCGTTTGCAGATGGCGCGGGGTGTGCTGCTGCAATGCATCATGGGCGGTTATCCGCCGGCGCGGTTTTACGGCAGCGATGACGGTGACCTGGCACTGGTCGCCGAGCCGAGCATGATCCATCCCCTGCCATGGAGCGACGAACCGCGCGCCCTGGCCATCTGCGATGCCGACGAATTGAGCGGCGAAAGCTCCAACCTGTCGACCCGTGGCCAACTGAAGAAAGTGATCGCCCGTTACGCCGCACATGGCTTGGCGCCGGTGGTGGCGACCGAGCTGGAATTCTTTGTCTTCGCGCCGAACACCGATCCGGCCCAGCCGTTCCGTCCGCCGGTAGGTCTTGATGGACGCCGCGAGGATGGGCAGTCGGCGTTCAGCGTCAGTTCCAATAACGGTCTGCGGCCTTTCTTCAGCGAAGTCTATAAATGCATGGCGGCTCTCGGTCTGCCGCGCGATACCTTCATGCATGAAATGGGCGTCAGCCAGTTCGAAATCAATCTGCTGCACGGTGACCCGCTGTTGCTGGCCGACCAGACCTTCCTGTTCAAGCACCTGCTCAAGGAAGTCGCGCTCAAGCATGGTCTGAGCGTGGTGTGCATGGCCAAGCCGCTGGCGCACACACCGGGCAGTTCGATGCACATTCACCAGAGCGTCGTCGAGATCGCCACCGGCAACAACGTGTTCAGCGACGAGAATGGCCAGCCGACGGCGATGTTCCGCCACTTCATCGGCGGACAGCAGGCGGGCATGGCCGATTTCACTGCGCTGTTTGCGCCGAACGTGAACTCCTATCAGCGTCTGTGCCACCCCTATGCGTCGCCGAACAATGCCTGCTGGTCCCATGATAACCGTGCGGCAGGACTGCGTATTCCGGCCAGTTCGCCAGTAGCTCGACGCGTGGAAAACCGTTTGCCTGGCGCCGATGCCAACCCGTATCTGGCGATTGCCGCGAGTCTGGCCGCCGGCTTGCATGGGATCGAGCATGAGCTGGAGCCGAGCGCGGCGATTCAGGGTGAATTCGAAGTGCCGGACAATCTTTCGCTGCCGTGTACCTTGCATGCCGCGCTCGAGCGTCTGAAACGTAGCCAATTGGCCAGGGAACTGTTCGGACAGGAGTTCATCGAAGGCTACATCGCTTCGAAGACCATGGAGTTGACCAGCTTCTTTGATGAAATCACTCCCTGGGAACGGCGTGTTCTAGCAGCCCAGGCCTGACGAACCGTCGCCATCGGGCTATCGTTTGGATAGCCCGATACTTACTGCAAGGAGCCGCTCGGAACGCCGATGCGCCAAATCTGGAAATCCTTTCGAGCGCTGTACTTCGCCTCGCTGATGATGTTGATCGGCTCGGGCCTTCTTTCTACTTACCTGGCATTGCGCCTGGCCGCTGACCATGTCGATGGACTGTGGGTGGGTGCGCTGATGGCAGCCAACTACTTTGGTCTGGTATTGGGCGGCAAGATCGGTCACCGCTTGATCGCCCGCGTCGGACACATTCGGGCTTATTCGGCGTGTGCCGGGATCGTCGGCGCGGCGGTGCTCGGGCATGGTCTGGTCGACTGGCTGCCGGCATGGCTGGTGCTGCGGACCATCGTCGGTCTGGGCATGATGTGCCAATACATGGTGATCGAGAGCTGGCTTAACGAGCAGGCCGACGCCAACCAGCGCGGGTTGGTGTTCAGCGGTTATATGATCGCTTCGTATCTGGGACTGGTGCTGGGTCAGCTGATTCTGGTCATGCACCCGGGCCTCGGCCTGGAACTGCTGATGCTGGTCGCGCTGTGTTTTGCCTTGTGTCTGGTGCCGGTGGCGCTGACTCGACGGATCCACCCGGCGCCGCTGCATCCGGCACCGATGGAGCCGCGCTTCTTTATCAAGCGCGTGCCGCAGTCGTTGAGCACGGTGCTCGGCGCTGGCCTGATCATCGGCTCGTTCTACGGTCTGGCGCCGTTGTATGCGTCGCAGCAGGGGCTGTCGACCGAGCAGGTCGGTCTGTTCATGGGTAGCTGCATTTTTGCCGGACTGCTGGTGCAGTGGCCGTTGGGCTGGTTGTCCGACCGTTATGACCGAGCGCTGCTGATTCGTTGTTTTGCCGGATTCCTCGCGGTGGCGGCGTTGCCGTTGGCGATTTTGCCGCAGGTGCCGCTTGAGGTGCTGTTCGTGGTCGGCTTCCTTTGTTCGCTGGTGCAGTTCTGCCTGTATCCGCTGGCGGTGGCGTTCTCCAACGACCATGTCGAGGGCGATCGCCGGGTGTCGCTGACGGCGATGCTGCTGGTGACCTACGGGGTCGGTGCGAGTATCGGTCCGCTGCTGGCGGGCGTGCTGATGAAGCTGTTCGGCAGCCAGAGCCTTTACGCGTTTTTCAGCTTCTTTGCGTTGGTGCTGGTGTGGCGCATCCGCCCGAAAGCGGTGACCAATCTGCATCAGGTCGACGACGCACCGCTGCATCACGTGGCGATGCCTGACAGCATGTCCAGCTCGCCGCTGGTGGCCGCGCTCGATCCGCGAGTGGATGAGCAGGTGGTGCAGGAGCAGATGCAGACCACGGTTACGCCGGAGCCGGAGCCCGAAGTGCAGCCTGAAGCAGTGGCCGAACCTGATCCGGCTGATGAGGGCGATAAACCGACACCGGACATCAGTGGGGCCAGACCCTGAATCGGGTGATGGCAACAATGTTCAAAGAGTGACGCTTTATTGTGGTGAGGGGATTTATCCCCGATGGGCTGCGAAGCGGCCCTAAAGCCATTCAGTGCGGAGTGGCAGTGGAATCGAGGCGTCCGGTCTGGGGCTGCTGCGCAACCCATCGGGGATAAATCCCCTCGCCACAGTTATCTCCAGTCCAGGACGGGACAGTAGAAATAAAAAAGGGCAGTCCCGCCAGGGACTGCCCTTTCTATTTGCCTGTGCGAATCACAGATCGTCTTTATCGAACCGGCGTGCTTCACGCTGCAACTGATAGACGAAGCGCTCGACGTTGCGCGCCGCCTGGCCACTGATGTTGTGGAAGCGCAAGCCGGCGAAGGTGATGTTGAGCTTTTCTTCGAAGTGCAGATAGCGCAGCTCGACCGAGATCGGTTGATTGCCGAACAGTGGGGTGGCGATCATGCGGTCATAGACCTGACCCAGTTGCAGGCGGTCGGTGATGTCGCCTTCAAAGCGCAGTTTGCAACCGGTGGCGGAAATATCCAGCAGTTTGCCGTTGATCGGCGCCTTGAGTTTTTCGCCGCCAAGTTCGACGCTGACCAGATCGGTCAGCTTCAACGCGGCACGAAAGGCATTGCGGCGCTGGTGGTAGACCACTTCGGTTGGCAGTTGACCGGTATAGAAGCGGTCACCGTCGGATTCTTCGATGTTCAGCGTGCCGGTGCATTCCCAGGCGATGCGCACACCTTCGTGGAAGCCTTCGACCTTGAACGGTTCGCCCGCCTGCAGAAAACGCTCGCCATCACGCGGGATCATTTCGTCCAAGGCAATCGTCGCGGTTTCCCGGTCAACCTTGATCAGGTAGCTCTGGAAGCGCTGGCTGCGCTCATGGAAGGTGATGATCAGCGGATCGTGGCTTTCTTGCAGCTGGCGCAGGTTGCTGGAGATTTCCAGGGGCGTGGTCAGCACCTTTGGTGGCTGCGGAGTATCATCCGCGCTTAGGGCGTTTGGCACGTTTTCTCAATCTCCAGACAAAATTTGACTACGACTAGCCAGCATTTTGCCAGCATGTTTCGCGGGTTGATAGTGCAGGCACATCGAATGGCTCACGCCTGGCTGAGCGTACGCGGCTTGGTGGGTTTGGCGAAAGTGCCCGAGGCGTCATACAGCGCTGGCGGTTCGCCCCCGGTGAGGATTTTCAGCTGATTGGCCGTAGCGGCCTGCTGGATCTGGATCGACTGGCCGTTCTTGACGTTGGCCGCCTGGCACTGGGCAATCAGGTCGGTCAGCACATCGCTTTGGGACAGCAACTGGTCGCCAATGCTCGACTGGCTGGCCAGTTGCTCCAGGCCCTGACGGTCGAGCGGCAGGTTGAGGCTGGCAAGGATTTCGCTGCGCTTGCGGCCATGCTGTTCAAGCAGAATGATCAATGCCTGTTTGCGCGCCAGAATATCTTCGAGCAGAGGCATGTCGCGACCGTGCAAAGCGAGGGACTCGGTTTGCAGCAACTCCAGCAATTGTTGAGCTGGAGCAAAGTCGTCGGTGATCAGTTGCAATAAATTAGTGTCGTGCATGGCTGGCCTTGGGTTCTAAGCGTCCAAAAGCCTGGCGCCGGCAAAAGCCTAGCGCTGGGCTTCGAAGTTGAGCAGTTTGCTGGCTACACGGTTGCTGTCGACCTTGTAGCTGCCATCGGCAATCGCTGCTTTCAACTCGGCCACGCGGGCTTTGTCGACGGCAGGCTGATCGCGCAGCTTGTCAGTGACCTTCTGCAACTGTTGAGCCTCATTGCTGAGGTGTACCGATTCCCCGCTTTTTGCGGTACCGGCCGTTTCGGCCTGGGTATTCAGCGGCGCGGAGGTGCCGGTTTCGGCGGTTTCCTTGGCGTTGCTGGTACGCGTACTGCCCGTAAGTGACGAGGAGCTGTTCAAACGGCTGAAATCGATGACCATGTTAAAAACCTCTGGGAATTTGGACGCTTGCCATGTTCTCGGCCATTCCCTGGAAAACTTTAGGCTCACTTTGCAATGAGCTGCATGTGCCGAAGCGTGTCCTGCTGCGGCACAGTTTAGGGAAGCGTCGGGGCTGGCGCCAGTTTTCTGCTCGAGCGTTTTACATGGCGACTTCCACTTGGCCCGGCGCGATGACCTGCGCCTTGATTACCCGGTTGGAATTGAGGTTTTTTACCCGGATCTGTTCTTTCAAACCGCCATTGGCCAGGGCTTCACCGGGCATGCGCACGGCGAGTGTGCCGCTGCGGGCGATGATGACCACCTGATCGCCCTTGCGCACCACTTCCGCCTGTTCCAGATGCACCAGGGTAATCACCTGATCGGCTACCGTTGGTCGGGTTAATTTCTGCCCGATGGCTTCATCCACCGACGTCAGAAAACCCTGATTGACTTGGCTGATGTCGCGTTCACGCAAGGTCACGTCTTGCGGTTCGATAATCGCGGCGCGCTTGAGCGGTCGGGTGGTGGTGACAATCTCGCGAAACAGGCGGACTTGAGCGGGCACGAACACCGTCCACGGCGAGCTTCCTTCGCACCGGACCTTGACCGTAACCCGGCCCAGCGGACGTGCAGGACTCTCCAGCGACGCTGTCAATTCCTTGTCGCACATAGGCATGCGCATACGCGGGTCGAGCTGGTTGACCTCGATTTCGTAGCGGCCTTCCGTTTGACTGGTTGCCAGATAGTCTTCTACGGTGAACTCAAGAAAGCCCTGAGTGACGCCGATAAGCATGTCAGGCAAGGTAACCGTATCAGCACCGGCAGGGCTGCCAGCGAAAAACAAGCAGACGGCAGACGTCGCGCACAGCGCTTTGCGGGTGCGGGAGGTCAGGCGTCGAAAAAATGTCGTTTGAGCGTTCATACGAGTTAAAAAGCAAGCGCCGTGCCGTTTAGCAATGAATGTGCGTCGCAACAACACTTGGCGTTGGTGTAGGAGTCTGGGCATGGCTGGTGTAATGGATTCGGTGAACCAGCGCACGCAACTGGTAGGGCAGAATCGCCTGGAGCTGTTGTTGTTCCGTCTCGACGGTCAGCAGCTCTACGGCATCAACGTGTTCAAGGTGCGGGAAGTGCTGCAATGCCCGTCGCTGACGTTGATGCCCAAGTCCAGTCCTGTCGTGTGCGGGGTGGCGAATATCCGGGGGGCGACCATTCCGATCCTTGATCTGGCAATGGCGACCGGTTCCGGGGCGTTGAAAGACAAGAACAGTCCGTTCGTGATCATCACGGAGTACAACACCAAGACCCAGGGTTTCCTGGTTCGCTCGGTGGAGCGCATCGTCAACATGAACTGGGAAGAGATCCATCCGCCGCCCAAGGGCACGGGGCGCGATCATTACCTGACCGCTGTGACTCGAGTCGACAATCAGTTAGTCGAAATCATCGATGTCGAGAAGGTGCTGGCGGAAGTGGCGCCGACGCCGGAAGCGATTTCGGTCGGCGTGGTCGATGTCGAGACCCAGAGCAAGGCGTTGTCGCTGCGGGTGCTGACGGTCGATGACTCGTCGGTGGCGCGCAAGCAGGTCACGCGCTGCCTGCAGACGGTCGGGGTCGAAGTGGTGGCGCTGAACGATGGCAAGCAGGCGCTGGACTACCTGCGCAAGCTGGTCGATGAGGGCAAGAAGCCGGAAGAAGAGTTCCTGATGATGATTTCCGACATCGAGATGCCGGAGATGGACGGGTACACCCTGACGGCGGAGATCCGCAGCGATCCACGCATGCAAAAGCTTCATATCATCCTGCATACTTCGTTGTCGGGAGTATTCAATCAGGCGATGGTCAAGAAAGTCGGTGCCGATGACTTCCTGGCCAAATTCCGTCCTGATGACCTGGCATCCCGGGTAGTCGACCGGATCAAAGCAGCAGATATCAGCTAGGGGCCTTCTGCCCCTGGCGGTCAACACGATTTAAGAGGCGGCATCATTGTCTACGGGTAATTTGGATTTCGAACAGTTCCGGGTCTTCCTGGAAAAAGCCTGTGGCATTTTGCTCGGTGAAAACAAGCAGTACCTGGTCTCGAGCCGTCTCAACAAACTGATGGAGCAGCAAGGCATCAAGTCCCTGGGTGAGCTGGTACAGCGCATCCAGACCCAGCCGCGCAGCGGTTTGCGCGAGCAGGTGGTCGATGCCATGACGACCAACGAAACCTTGTGGTTTCGCGACACCTATCCGTTTGAAGTCTTGAAGAACAAGGTGCTGCCCGAGGCGATCAAGGCCAGCCCCAACCAGCGTCTGCGGATCTGGTCGGCGGCCTGCTCGTCGGGTCAGGAACCGTATTCGCTGTCGATGTCGATCGACGAGTTCGAGCGCAGCAACCTTGGTCAGTTGAAGATGGGCGTGCAGATCGTTGCCACCGACCTGTCCGGCAGCATGCTGACCAACTGCAAGACCGGCGAGTACGACAGCCTGGCCATCGGCCGCGGTTTGTCCGCCGATCGCTTGCAACGCTACTTCGACCCGAAAGGGCCGGGGCGCTGGGTGATCAAGGCGCCGATCAAGAACCGGGTGGAATTCCGCTCGTTCAACCTGCTCGACAGCTACGCCAGTCTGGGCAAGTTCGACATCGTGTTCTGCCGCAACGTGCTGATCTACTTCTCCGCCGAGGTGAAGAAAGACATCCTGTTGCGCATTCACAGCACGCTGAAGCCGGGCGGCTATCTGTTCCTTGGCGCGTCCGAAGCGCTGAACGGTTTGCCGGATCATTACCAGATGGTTCAGTGCAGTCCGGGGATCATTTACCAGGCGAAGTGAAACAAAGCATCAGGCATACAAAATCGGGAGCCCCCAAGGGCTCCCTTTTTTATGCCTGATGCTTTGTTTCATGCAGGAGCTGCCGAAGGCTGCGATCTTTTGATCCTGTTTTGAAGGATCAAGATCAAAAGATCGCAGCCTTCGGCAGCTCCTACAGGGAGAGTTGTTAACAGGACGAAGCGGCAGAAAAGCGGCAGGCAGCGGAAACCGGTTGCCGCTTTTCTGGCATTGCCGCTTTGCCGATTCCCCGCAAAGCCCCGGTTTACGCGGGTTTTTGTGTTTGGCACGGCGCTTGCTAAAGCTCAGGTACGAAAAACCGCTCACCCGAAGGTTCCCGACATGAGCATCAGCTTCGATAAAGCGCTCGGCATTCACGAAAAGGCATTGGGTTTCCGTGCCCAGCGCGCTGAAGTGCTGGCCAACAACATCGCCAACGCCGATACCCCGAACTACAAGGCTCGGGATCTGGACTTCTCCAAAGTGCTCGAAGCACAGAGCCAGAAAAACGCCAACGGCACCATCGCCCTGAACATGACCAACAGCCGTCACATCGAAGCTGAAGGCCTGGGCAATGGCGACGAGTCGCTGATGTATCGCACGCCGATGCAGCCTTCGATCGACCAGAACACCGTGGATGCTCAGCTGGAACAGTCCAACTACGCGGAAAACGCCGTGGGCTTCCAGGCCAGCTTCACCCTGCTCAACAGCAAATTCAAAGGGCTGGTATCGGCCCTGCGCGGAGAGTAATCCATGTCCCTGTCCAGCGTTTTCAACATTGCCGGCAGCGGCATGAGCGCACAAACCACGCGTCTGAACACCGTGGCGTCGAACATCGCCAACGCCGAAACCGTTTCGTCGAGCATCGACCAGACCTACCGCGCCCGTCACCCGGTGTTCGCCACCATGTTTCAGGGCGGCCAGAACAGCGGCAGCAACTCGCTGTTCCAGAGCCAGGATGCCGCAGGGCAGGGCGTGCAAGTGCTCGGCGTGGTCGAAGACCAGAGCAACCTCGAAGCACGCTACGAGCCGAACCATCCGGCCGCTGACGCCAAGGGCTACGTCTACTACCCGAACGTCAACGTGGTGGAAGAAATGGCTGACATGATTTCCGCGAGCCGGTCGTTCCAGACCAACGCCGAAATGATGAACACCGCCAAAACCATGATGCAGAAGGTACTGACCCTCGGTCAGTAATAAGGGGCGACGGCCATGAGTGTTTCCGATACCACCAGCAGCCTGAGCATGAATGACATCCTGTCGAACTCCTCGAAGAAAACGAGCAGTACGACCGGCGATGGCATTGCCTCGGCCACCAACAGCACCACCGGCGGCCAGGCCCTGGGCAAGGATGCGTTCCTGCAACTGCTGGTCACCCAGCTGAAAAACCAGAACCCGCTTGATCCGCAGGACAACAGCGCCTTCGTTGCGCAGCTGGCGCAGTTCAGCAGCCTTGAGGGCATCACCACCCTCAACAGCACCGTCAGTTCGCTGGCCGGCAACTACAACTCCTCGCAAGCCTTGCAGGCGTCGTCGCTGGTGGGCCGCAACGTGATCGTGCAGACCAACACCGTTCAACTGGACGACCCAAGCAAAGGCATGACCGGTTCGGTCAGCGTTCCGTCGTCGATTGCCGGCGGCACCGTCAGCATTACCGACAGCAGCGGCACGGTGGTTCGCACCCTCGATCTGGGCAGTCGCGCCGCAGGCAGCGCGAGCTTCACCTGGGACGGCAAGGACAAGGACGGCAACCTGGTGAAGACCGGTACCTACACCGTCAAGGCCAACGCCTCGATCAATGGCACCTCGACCGATATGGCGACCTACCTGCCAGCCACGGTCAACAGCGTGACCATCAGCCAGACCGGTGGCGAGCTGATGCTCAACCTGTCCGGCAAGGGCACCGTCGCCCTGTCCAAAGTACAAACCATTGGTATATAGAGCCGACCAACCGGCACAAAGGAGTGGAATATGTCTTTCAATATCGGCCTTAGCGGTCTCTATGCAGCCAACAAACAACTGGACGTGACCGGCAACAACATCGCCAACGTCGCGACTGCCGGTTTCAAATCGTCCCGTGCAGAATTCGAAGACGTCTACTCGGCCACTCGCCTGGGTAGCGGCAGCAAGGTCATCGGCAACGGCGTGCGCTTGGCCAACGTGTCCCAGCAGTTCACCCAGGGTGACATCAACAACACCGGTAACGTGCTGGACATGGGCATCAACGGTTCCGGCTTCTTCACCATGAGCAACAACGGCTCGATTTCCTATACCCGTGCCGGTACGTTCAAAGTCGACAACGCCGGTTACATCACCAACACCGACTACACCTCGCGTCTGCAAGGTTATGGTGTGGATGCCAACGGCAAGATCATCAATGGTGTGCTGACCGACCTGAAAATCGATACTTCCAACCTGGCGCCGAAGTCCACCTCGCTGGTGACCTCGACCATCAACCTGAACTCGTCGGCACCGGTGATCACCGATACCGGCGCTAACGCTGTCGTCTTCGACCCGACAAAACTCGAGACATACACCAAGCAGTTCAGTACGCCGATCTATGATTCCCAGGGCAACTCGCACGTCATGGATCAGTACGTGGTGAAGACTGGCCAGAACACCTGGAAGGTCTACACCCTGGTAGACGGTCGTAACCCGGACGCTACCGGCAGCGATCCGAAGGTCACCGCGCCAGTGCCTTCCACCATGACGTTTGACTCTGCTGGCAAGCTGACCCAGGTCAGTACTCCGCCAGGTCCTGTGATCAGCAGTGACCTGAAGCTCACTGGCTGGGTGCCGGGTACTGTGGTTAATGGGACGTTCACGCCTAACGGCGCTTCGGCGAACCCGGCCGGTATCACCATTTCGATGGCGCAGACCACCCAGTACAACGCAGATACCGCTCGTTCGATTCCGACTCAGGATGGTTACGCCACTGGCCAGATCACCAACCTGACCATCGACGGCACCGGTACGCTGTTCGCCAACTTCAGCAACAACCAGAGCAAGGCCATCGGCCAGGTTGCGCTGGCCAGCTTCACCAACGAGCAAGGCCTGCAGCCTGTCGGCGGCACCAGCTGGAAAGAGACGTTCGCCTCGGGTATCCCGGGTTACGACGCGCCGAAAACCGGTACTTTGGGTGAGGTGGTGTCCAACTCGCTGGAAGAGTCCAACGTTAACCTGACCAACGAACTGGTGGACCTGATCAAGGGCCAGAGCAACTATCAGGCGAACGCCAAGACTATCTCCACCCAGAGCACCATCATGCAGACCATCATTCAGATGACCTGATTGCGGTTTCTGATTGTGCAAGGGAGCCCCTCTTTTTGAGGGGCTTTTTTGTGGGCTATTGTTTTGTGGGATTATCCGTTGCTGCGGTAACGGCTACTTAGGGTTTCGCCCTTACGGCGAGTCACTTTTGCAGACGCCCAAAAGTAACCAAAACGCTTGGTCCCAACGTTCGGCCCTCGCCGTGGCTCGGGTTCCTTCGCTACGGTATTCATCCGGGGGGCATCGCCTACGGTTTGCTTCGCTGCACCTCCTCTCGATGTGTTTGGCTTCGCCAAAAGGTCGCTGCGCTCCCACCCCCGGATGAATCCCTCCACTCAGCCTGCCGACGGGCCCTCAGATCAAAAGCGGTACTCGAGCTAACGCTCATCGTGTTGGATGGCGGAAAAGCGAGCGCTTGGCTGTGGGAGTCAGCCTGCTGGCGATGGCGGCCTGACAGCCGACCAATCTCTGACTGAACGCACCCAGGCTCATGTAGGAGCTGCCGAAGGCTGCGATCTTTTGATCTTTGGCAGAGCACTAAAGATCAAAAGATCGCAGCCTCGTTGCACTCGACAGCTCCTACAGGTAAATGGCAGACAAAAGAAAACCCCCGACAAACCAGAAGTCTGTCGGGGGTTTTCTTTTGCCTGGAAGCATCAGGCGTCTCGCGACGCCTGACCCGGCTCAGCTTATTGGCAAGCTTCGCAATCCGGCTCGTCGATCGCGCAAGCCTTTGGCACTGGCGCCGGACCTGCCGGAGCGGCCAGAACCGAATCGTCGCCGTGGTTGCCGCCGCTGGAAACAGCATTCAGCTTGCCGGTGTTGATGGTCGACTTCTCGGTGCTGGTCGCGGCCAAGGCACGGAGGTAGTAGGTGGTTTTCAGACCACGGTACCAGGCCATACGGTAGGTCACGTCGAGCTTCTTGCCCGAGGCGCCGGCGATGTACAGGTTCAGCGACTGGGCCTGGTCGATCCACTTCTGACGACGGCTGGCGGCGTCAACGATCCACTTGGTGTCCACTTCGAACGCGGTCGCGTAGAGCTCTTTGAGTTCTTGCGGGATGCGCTCGATCTGCTGAACCGAACCGTCGTAGTACTTCAGGTCGTTGATCATGACCGAGTCCCACAGACCGCGAGCCTTGAGGTCGCGAACCAGGTACGGGTTGATCACGGTGAATTCGCCCGACAGGTTCGATTTCACATACAGGTTCTGGTAGGTCGGTTCGATCGACTGCGAGACGCCGGTGATGTTGGCGATGGTTGCGGTCGGTGCGATGGCCATGATGTTGGAGTTACGAATGCCTTTCTGTACACGGGCGCGAACCGGTGCCCAGTCCAGGGTTTCGTTCAGGTCAACGTCGATGTACTTCTGGCCGCGCTGTTCGATCAGGATCTGTTGCGAATCCAGCGGCAGGATGCCTTTGGACCACAGCGAACCGTTGAAGGTCTCGTACGCGCCGCGCTCGTCGGCCAGGTCGCAGGACGCCTGGATCGCGTAGTAGCTGACCGCTTCCATCGACTTGTCGGCGAACTCGACGGCAGCGTCGGAACCGTAAGGGATGTGCTGCAGGTACAGCGCGTCCTGGAAGCCCATGATGCCCAGACCGACCGGACGGTGGCGGAAGTTGGAGTTCTTCGCTTGCGGCACCGAGTAGTAGTTGATGTCGATCACGTTGTCGAGCATGCGCACGGCGGTGTTCACGGTGCGTTGCAGCTTGGCGGTGTCCAGCTTGCCGTCGACGATGTGGTTCGGCAGGTTGATCGAGCCCAGGTTGCAAACGGCGATCTCGTCCTTGTTGGTGTTCAAGGTGATCTCGGTGCACAGGTTCGAGCTGTGAACCACGCCGACGTGCTGCTGCGGGCTACGCAGGTTGCACGGGTCTTTGAAAGTCAGCCATGGGTGGCCGGTTTCGAACAGCATGGAGAGCATTTTGCGCCACAGGTCTTTGGCCTGGATGGTCTTGAACAGCTTGACCTTGCCCGGGTACTCGGTCAGGGCTTCGTAGTACTCGTAGCGCTCTTCGAAGGCTTTACCGGTCAGGTCGTGCAGATCCGGTACTTCGGAAGGCGAGAACAGGGTCCACTTGCCGTCATCGAAGACGCGCTTCATGAACAGGTCAGGGATCCAGTTGGCGGTGTTCATGTCGTGGGTACGACGACGATCATCACCGGTGTTCTTGCGCAGTTCGATGAACTCTTCGATGTCCATGTGCCAGGTTTCCAGGTAGGCACACACAGCGCCTTTGCGCTTGCCACCCTGGTTAACGGCTACGGCGGTGTCGTTCACTACTTTGAGGAACGGAACCACGCCTTGCGACTTGCCGTTGGTGCCCTTGATGTACGAACCCAGTGCACGCACCGGCGTCCAGTCGTTGCCCAGGCCACCAGCGAATTTGGACAACATGGCGTTGTCGTGGATCGCGTGGTAGATGCCCGACAGGTCGTCCGGAACGGTGGTCAGGTAGCAGCTCGACAGCTGTGGACGCAGGGTACCGGCGTTGAACAGAGTCGGGGTCGAAGCCATGTAGTCGAAGGACGACAGCAGGTTGTAGAACTCGATCGCGCGGTCTTCTTTCTGCTTCTCTTCGATCGCCAGGCCCATGGCCACGCGCATGAAGAAGATCTGCGGCAGTTCGAAACGCACGCCATCCTTGTGGATGAAGTAACGGTCGTACAGGGTCTGCAGGCCCAGGTAGGTGAATTGCTGATCGCGCTCGTGGTTGATCGCCTTGCCCAGTTTTTCCAGGTCGAAGGAGGCCAGCACAGGGTTCAGCAGTTCGAACTCGATACCTTTGGCGATGTAAGCCGGCAGCGCCTTGGCGTACAGGTCGGCCATTTCGTGGTGAGTGGCGCTCTCGGCCACGCCGAGGAAGCCCAGGCCTTCGGCACGCAGGGTGTCCATCAGCAGGCGGGCGGTGACGAACGAGTAGTTCGGCTCACGTTCAACCAGGGTACGCGCGGTCATCACCAACGCGGTGTTGACGTCGTTCAGGGCCACGCCGTCGTACAGGTTTTTCAGGGTTTCGCGCTGGATCAGGTCGCCATCGACTTCAGCCAGGCCTTCGCAGGCTTCGGTGACGATGGTGTTCAGGCGGCCCATGTCCAGCGGCGCGAGGCTGCCGTCGGCGCGGGTGATGCGGATCGACGGGTGCGCGTCGACGGCGGCTTCGACCGGGGTATGGGCTGCGCGTTCTTTCGAACGGGCGTCACGGTAGATCACGTAGTCGCGAGCGACTTTCTGCTCGCCGGCACGCATCAGGGCCAGTTCGACCTGGTCCTGGATTTCTTCGATGTGGATGGTGCCGCCCGACGGCATGCGACGCTTGAAGGTCGCGGTGACTTGTTCGGTCAGGCGGGCAACGGTGTCGTGGATTCGCGACGAAGCGGCAGCGGTGCCGCCCTCAACTGCGAGAAACGCTTTGGTGATAGCGACGGTGATCTTGTCATCGGTGTAAGGAACGACAGTGCCATTACGCTTGATCACGCGCAGTTGACCAGGCGCGGTGGCGGCCAGATCCGAATTCGAATCGGCGGCCTGCGGCAAGGTGCCCTGCGGGTTCTCGCGAGTTGTGTCGGTTTGCATGGGGGGTGATCTCCACATTCTCTATGTTTGTTTGGGCACCATCATGGTGCTCACCGTTCTGGTCCGAAGCACTACAACCGACGGGCGTCGGGCATAACAACTTCGGATCAGTAGGAAAAAGGCTAATGACGCCGCATCCTTGCCGAAGTTTTTGGCTGCGAGCCAGGGCTCGAGCCGGATTCCTTCCCGGATGACAGTAATGACTGCAACACCCGTACCGTTCCGGTCGTTTCCGACCTGAAAAACGGCGCCATCCGCAAGTGCGGTTTGGGCTTTGAAAAACTTGCTTGGTTCAACCGGAAACTGGCAATAAAGCGCTTGAGTTTCAGGCCCGAAATGTGGTTGGTCGCCTGAGCGGAAAACCCTATATGTAGGGTCTCTCCTCGCGCCGTGCTACAAGATAATGCGTTTCGAGAGGGCTTGCAACGTACTAGCTGTGGATAAACCTGTGCGTAAATTGTGTAAGAAACCAGGAATTCCCGTGTAGGCCGCGAACCTGCTGAGCCAGACCGTTTGTCACTGTTTTTCACTTGGGAAAAACGCTTCAGCGGATTTTTAAGGGCGCGAACCCTATCACAAAAAACCGCCTTGTCCGAACGCATTTGCCGACTTGTGTTCTGCCGGTACGCCGTTTATACAATCGGGCGGCGTTTACCCATTCTTATGCTCCCAAAAGATGACAAAAAGACGGGAGCATCGGAATCTGCGGACAACCGCACGCCTGTGTAGGAGCTGCCGCAGGCTGCGATCTTTTGCTTTTAAAAGGCAAGGTCAAAAGATCGCAGCCTGCGGCAGCTCCTACAGGGGGCAGTGTGTTTCTGCCTTATTAATAACAATAGAAAGCAGAGGTCACCGGTGGAGCAAGAAGCCTGGCAGGTATTGATAGTCGAGGACGACCAGCGACTGGCCGAACTCACCCGCGAATACCTGCAAGCCAATGGATTGCGCGTGGAGATCGAAGGCAACGGCGCGCTGGCGGCGGCGCGGATCATCAAGGAGCAGCCGGACCTGGTGATCCTCGACCTGATGCTGCCCGGTGAAGACGGCTTGAGCATTTGCCGCAAGGTCCGCGACCGTTACGACGGGCCGATCCTGATGCTCACCGCGCGCACCGACGATGCCGACCAGATCCAGGGCCTCGACCTCGGTGCTGACGATTACGTGTGCAAACCGGTGCGCCCACGGCTGTTGCTGGCACGGATTCAGGCTTTGCTGCGGCGCAGTGACAGCGCCGAGCCGGTCACGGAAAAAAGCCGCCGCCTGCAATTCGGCCCGCTGGTGGTGGACAACGCCTTGCGCGAAGCCTGGCTCAGTGACAGCGGCATCGAACTGACCAGCGCCGAATTCGACCTGCTCTGGCTGCTGGTATCGAATGCCGGACGAATCCTCTCTCGCGAAGAGATTTTCACTGCGCTGCGTGGCATCGGCTATGACGGCCAGGACCGCTCGATCGATGTGCGCATCTCGCGCATCCGCCCGAAAATCGGCGATGACCCCGATCATCCGCGCCTGATCAAGACCATCCGCAGCAAAGGCTATCTGTTCGTTCCGGAAGCCTGCGTGGATCTGGCGCTGTGAACTCGATCTTCCTGCGCATCTATGGCGGCATGTGCGCGGCGCTGATTCTGGTAGCGGTGCTTGGGGTGCTGGCACTGCACCTGCTCAATCAGGTGCGCAGCGAGCAATACCGCGAGCGCCTGGCCCACGGCACGTTCTCGCTGATGGCCGACAACCTGCAACCGATGAACGCAACCGAGCGCCACCGGGCATTGTTGGTCTGGGAGCGCCTGCTGGGGATTCCGCTGGCGCTGAAGACGTTTTCCGAAACCGGTCTGGACCTCTCTCAGCGCGCCCGGGTGCAGCGCGGTCAGGCACTTGTGGAGCAGACCGGTCCGCATGCGGCGCGGGTCTATCGACTGGTCAGCGACAAGGAACAGTTGCTGCTGACCGGCGATGTCCAGCAGATCAGCGAACAACTGGCCCGTGCGACTATTTACCTGCTGGCCGATGAACTGGTACGTGTGCCAGTTGGCGAACAGCCCAAGCGGCTGGCGCAGTTAAAGGAGGAGAAAGGTTTCGGTTTTGATTTGCGCCTGGTCACGGTCAACGAGGCCGACATGGACGAAGACCAGAGCCGCCGTGTGTCCGAGGGCGATACGGTGATGGCGCTGGGCAAGGGCGGGGACTCGATCCGGGTGTTTGCCGGCATGGTCGGCACGCCGTGGGTGCTGGAGATCGGCCCGCTGTATCAGATGAATCCGTATCCGCCGCAATGGCTGGTGCTGATTGCGGCCCTCGGCCTGAGCCTGATCGGGCTGATCGTTTATCTGTTGGTGCGCCAGCTCGAACGACGTCTGCGCGGTCTCGAAGCCGCCGCCACGCGCATCGCCAAGGGCAGTCTGGAAACCCGCGTGCCGGCCCGTGGCGCTGACTCGGTGGGGCGGCTGGCGGCAGCGTTCAATGGCATGGCCGAGCACTTGCAGCAGTTGCTGGCGATCCAGCGCGAACTGGTGCGCGCAGTGTCCCATGAGTTGCGTACTCCCGTGGCGCGTCTGCGGTTCGGGCTGGAGATGATCGGCTCGGCCACCACCCCGCAGGCGCTGGAAAAGTACCGCGAGGGCATGGATCACGACATCGAGGATCTCGATAAGCTGGTGGACGAAATGCTCACCTACGCGCGGCTGGAGCAGGGGTCACCCGCGCTGACCTTTCAACGCATCGACCTCGATGCGCTGGTCAATCAAGTCATCGAAGAACTGGCGCCGTTACGTGCCGAGGTCACTGTACAACGCGGGTTGTGCCTGTCCGCTGCCGATAATGACGGCGCCTGGGTCGAGGCCGAGCCGCGCTTCCTGCACCGCGCGTTGCAGAACCTGGTGAGCAACGCGATGCGCCATGCGCACTCGAGCGTCACGGTGAGTTATCAGGTTGGGCAACTGCGCTGCCGGGTGGATGTCGAGGATGACGGGCCGGGTGTGCCGGAGTCAGCGTGGGAGCGCATCTTCACGCCGTTCCTGCGTCTGGATGACAGCCGCACACGGGCGTCGGGCGGGCATGGGCTGGGTCTGTCGATTGTGCGGCGGATCATTCACTGGCATGACGGGCGGGCGCTGATCAACAAGAGCAAGAGTCTGGGTGGGGCCTGTTTCAGTCTGAGCTGGCCGAGGAATCAGGAACGCCGCTGAGTTTTGTGCTGGTTTTACCGGCCCCCATCGCTGGCAAGCCAGCTCCCACAGTGTCCGTGATGAGCACAGATTTTGGATACACCCCTGAAACCTGTGGGAGCTGGCTTGCCAGTGATGGGGACTCACCGGCGCTGAAAAATCTTCAGGCAGGAATGCTGACCAGACTCAACAACTGCCCAGCCTGCACCCCGAACTGCGCGTCCAGCTCGGTGCCATGACGCCATTCACCTGAAAGATCGGTCAGCAAGCGCAAGCGAACCTGACCCTGCTCCGTCCACTCCAGCACCTCGGCGTGCTCGAAATAAAAGCGCTTCTGCACAATCGGGTACAGCGCCTTGAACAGGCTCTCTTTTACCGAAAACGTCAGGGTCACCCACAACCCCAGTTGCTCTCGCGAGCCGGCGGCCATGCGCTGCAATTCCGCTGGCGTGAGGATCTCCCCGGCCAAGCGTTCGGCACGCTCGGTCTCGAGCAGGTTTTCCAGATCCATGCCCAAGCCGCGCCAGTGCCGCTTGTTGGCGACAATCGCCGCCGCGTGTCCGGTGCTGTGGGTGATCGAGCCGCAGATGTGCGCCGGCCACACCGGCGCCCGGTCTTCGCCAATCGCCGGAATCACATTTGAGCCTTCCAGTTGCTGCAGCGCAGCCCGGGCACAAATCCGCCCGGCGAGAAACTCGGCCTGCCGTTTGGCCACCGAGCGCTGAACGCTCGGCGGCGGCTCGATGGCGCTGCGCTGGAAGTCATCGCCGAGCAGTTGCTTCGGATCGAAACGGGTGCTGAGCAGGACAGTGTCGGGCAACACGTTGGGCAACAGCCAATGGGCGTCGAGCGGGGTGCAGCAGGCGGGGAGGGGCGGGCTGGAATTCATGACGAGCATTTTGCCGGTTGGCGCGGATGCTGGGTAGAGCCAAAACCTGTATCAGGCGTCGCTGACCCTGTAGGAGCTGCCGAAGGCTGCGATCTTTTGTTCTTGATCTTAAGAAGCAAGATCAAAAGATCGCAGCCTTCGGCAGCTCCTACAGGGGGCGAAGTGGGTCAGCTGAAGATTTTCTGGAAGAACGCCTTCATGTCCGCCCAGGATTTTTCATCGGCCGCTTTGTTGTAGCCGATATCCGGGCCACCGTGATCGCCGTGGCTCAAGCGATCGGCATCCGGATTGGTGAAACCGTGCTTGGCGCCGTCGAGGCTGACGAATCTGTAGTCGGCGCCGGCCTTGTCCATTTCGGATTTGAACGCGGTGACGTTGTCGGCAGTGACCATGCTGTCCAGCGCGCCGTGTTCGACCAGAATTTTCGCCTTCACACTGCCGGGCGTCGCCGGGGTGGTGGTCGCCAGCGCACCGTGGAAACTCACCACGCCCGCCAGCGGCTCGCCCTGACGCGCGGCGTTGAGCACCACGCCACCGCCGAAGCAGTAACCGATGGCGGCGATTTTATTGACGTCGGTCTGCGGCTGCTTTTTCAGCAGATTCAACCCGGCCTCGAAACGTTTGCTGGAGGCCGCGGCATCCTGGGTCGCGGCCTGCATGAACGCCATCGCATCTTTCGGGTGCTCGGTGTTCTTGCCCTCGCCATACATGTCGATCGCCAGCGCGCTGTAGCCCAGTCCGGCGAGGTCGCGGGCACGGCGTTTGGCGTAATCGTTCAGGCCCCACCATTCATGCACCACCACCACGCCCGGGCGTTTGCCCTTGATCGCGTCGTCGTAAGCGTAATAACCGATCAGTCGGGTGCCGTCGGCGCTCTGGTAAGGAATCTCCTGAGTCTTGATCGCGGCGTTGGCCAGACTGCTGGCGGCGAGCAAGGCGAGGGCGAGGAACAGGCGCATGGTCGGTCTCCTTATCGAAAGTGGTCAAGACAGCCTAGTCGATTTGATTCAGCGCAGGTTCAGAGAGTGTTCAGGGCAGGTACAGGGGCAGGTCAGTAACCTTGCGCCATACCCAAACAGCACTGTGATAGAGGAAACGCGATGAATCGTCTGAACAAACTGCTGCTGGCTTTTACCTTGTTGGGCTCCAGCCTTGCGGCACATGCCGATGACACCAGCAACTTCGCCGGCCTGACCTTTGGCCAGACCAGTGACAAGGTCAAAAAGTCCCACGCGCTGAACGACAACCTTGGCCACCCGGACGCCAGCGGTGCAATCGACGGCAACAACACCTACGGCGTGCGCCTCGGTCAGCAAAACTCGCAAGGTCGCTACTACGCCACCTACGACAACGTGTCCGGTTCGCACAATGGCATTAAACTGCGCCAGGAAAATCTGCTGGGCAGTTACGATCTGTTCTATCCAGTGGGCGGCAGCACCAAGCTGTTCGGCGGCGCCACGGCCGGTTTGACCAAGCTGACCCAGGATTCGCCAGGCTACAGCCGTGACAGCGATATCGGGTACGCCGTCGGTGGCCAGTTCGGTGTGCTGCAACAGGTGGCGCAGAATGTGTCGGTCGAACTTGGCTACCGTTACCTGATGAGCAACGCCAGCACTGAAATGAAAGAGAGCGGTGGCAGCAAGCAAGGCTCGCTGGACTTGACCAGCAGCGCCCAGACTTACCTGTCGGCGAACTACGCTTTCTAAAGCGCGGTTCGCTCTAGACCCTGTGGGAGCGAGCTTGCTCGCGAAAGCGGTCTATCAGTCGACAACACTGTTGGCTGATACATCGCCTTCGCGAGCAAGCCCGCTCCCACACATGCGTTGTTGGAGTTTTTGATTTACCCGGGAGAGCGTTATGAAGCTGTTGGTCGTCGAAGATGAAGCGCTGTTGCGCCATCACCTGCAAACCCGCCTGACGGAGAGTGGCCACGTGGTCGAGTCCGTGGCCAATGCCGAAGAGGCGCTGTACCAGACCGGACAGTTCAACTTCGATCTGGCGGTGATCGACCTCGGTCTGCCCGGCATGGGCGGTCTGGACCTGATTCGCCAGTTGCGTTCGAGCGGCAAGACCTTTCCGATCCTGATTCTCACTGCCCGTGGCAATTGGCAGGACAAGGTCGAGGGCCTCGCCGCCGGTGCCGACGACTACGTGGTCAAGCCGTTCCAGTTCGAAGAACTCGACGCGCGCCTCAACGCCTTGCTGCGTCGCTCCAGCGGCTTCACCCAGTCGACCATCGTCGCCGGGCCGTTGTTGCTTGATCTCAATCGCAAACAGGCGTCGCTGGATGAAGAGCCGCTGGCGCTGACCGCCTACGAATACCGCATCCTCGAATACCTGATGCGCCACCATCAGCAAGTGGTGCCCAAGGATCGCCTGATGGAACAGCTCTATCCGGACGACGACGAGCGTGATCCGAACGTGATCGAAGTGCTGGTCGGCCGCTTGCGCCGCAAGCTCGAAGGCCCGGGCGGGTTCAAGCCGATCGATACCGTGCGTGGTCTCGGCTACCTGTTCAATGAGCGCTGCACTTGATTCGTTCTCTTCGCGTTCGCTTGATGCTCGCCGCCACCACGTTGGCGGTGTTGTTCATGCTCGGCTTGCTGCCGGCCATGCAGGGCGCGTTCAGCCTGGCACTGCAGGACTCGATCGAGCAGCGCCTGGCGTCGGACGTCACCACGCTGATCTCGGCGGCACGCGTCGACAGTGGTCATCTGGTGATGCCGGCGCAACTGCCGGATGAGCGCTTCAATCTTACCGACAACCGCCTGCTCGGCTACATCTACGACCGCGAAGGCAAACTGGTCTGGCGCTCGAAAGGTACGCAGGAAGAGCAGATCAACTACAAGCCGCGTTACGACGGCATGGGTAACGAGTTCGCGCGGATCCGCGAGAGCAACGGCCAGGAGTTCTTCGTCTACGACGTCGAAGTCAAATTGCTCGGCGGCAAGAGCGCGGCTTTCAGTATCGTTGCGCTGCAACCGGTGCGCGAATATGAAAACACCCTTGAAGGCCTGCGCGAGAACCTCTATCTGGGCTTCGGCGCTGCCTTGTTGGTGCTGCTGGCGCTGTTGTGGATCGGCCTGACCTGGGGCCTCAAGGCGCTGCGTCGGCTGAGTCAGGAACTCGACGAAATCGAAAGCGGCACCCGCGAAAGCCTCACCGAACAGCACCCGCGCGAACTGCTGCGCCTGACCGGCTCGCTCAACCGTTTGCTGCACAGTGAACGCCAGCAACGCAGCCGTTACCGCGACTCTCTCGATGACCTGGCGCACAGCCTGAAAACCCCGTTGGCGGTGTTGCAAGGGGTCAGTGAAGACATGGCCCAACGCCCGGAAGATCGCGATCAAGCCTGGGTGCTGCAAACCCAGATCGAACGCATGAGCCAGCAAATCAGCTATCAACTGCAACGGGCCAGCCTGCGCAAAAGCGGTCTGGTGCGCCATCAGGTGCGGCTGCGGCCGGTGCTCCAGAGCCTGTGCGATACGCTGGACAAGGTTTACCGCGACAAACATGTTCGAGTGGCGTTCGACCTGCCGGAGCAATGTTATGTGCCGATCGAACAGGGCGCGTTGCTGGAGATGATGGGCAACCTGCTGGAAAACGCTTATCGCCTGTGCCTGAGCGAAGTGCGCATCAGCGTGCGCGAGAGCCTGACCGGTATCGAGTTGTGCATCGAAGACGACGGCCCCGGCGTGCCGCCGAATCAGCGCGCGCGGATTCTCGAGCGTGGTGAGCGTCTGGACCGCCAGCATCCGGGGCAGGGCATCGGGCTGGCGGTGGTCAAGGACATCATCGAAAGCTACAACGCCAAGCTGATGCTCGGAGATTCGCCGATGGGCGGGGCAGCGTTCAGGATTCAGTTTCCTGCGGTTTAGGTGTTGGTCTTTCGGGCGCCATCGCTGGCAAGCCAGCTCCCACAGTGTCCGAGTCGTATACAAATTCCTTGAACGACATCAAAACCTGTGGGAGCTGGCTTGCCAGCGATAAGGCCAGTCAAGGCGCCACAGACGGCGAGCAGATCACTGCTCCTGCGCCCGATAAGCCCCCGGTGTCAGCCCCGTCCATTTCTTGAACGCCCGGTGAAACGCCGACGGTTCGGAAAACCCCAACTGCTCGGCAATCTGCTGCAACGACAGATCCGCCCGGCCCAGGTGATAAATCGCGATGTCGCGGCGCAACTGATCCTTCAATTCCTGAAAACTGGTGCCTTCCTCACGCAAATGCCGACGCAGGGTTTGCGGGCTGATGTGCAACTGCGCAGCTACCGCTTCCAGGTCCGGCCAGTGCGCGCTGTCGCGGCTGAGCAAACGGCGCAGGCGGCTGCTGAGGCTGTCGCCGTCGTCCGGGCGCGACAACAGGTCGGCGGGGGAGCGTTCAAGGAAATGCTTCAAGGTGCGTTCGTCCTGCAACAGCGGCATGTGCAGGTAGCGGCTGTGAAACAGCAGGCTGCTCTGCTCGGCGCAAAACACCAACGGACAGGGGAACAGCAGGTCGTACTCGGCACCGTGCGCCGGTTTCGGGTAACTGAAGGTGGCCTGCTCCAGACGAATCCGCTGGCCGATCAGCCAGCTGCCGAGGCGATGCCAGATCACCAGCAGGCTCTCGCTGAGAAAGTGATCCGGGTCCCATAACTGCGCATCATCGAGGCTCAGGCGCACCCATTCGTCTTCGCGGCTCAGGCTCAGGCGCGGGGCCGCGGGGAATAGGCTATAAAACAATAAACCGCGTTGCAGTGCCTTCTCCAGATTGCGGCAGTGGATCAGCGCGTGGCACATCATCGCGAAGCTGCCGGGTTTGCTTGGCGCGTTGCCAAAGCCCAGGTATTCGTCATCCAGCGCGAGCCACAGGCTCTGGATCAGTTGGGTGAATTGCTCCGGGGCGATGCGCGCCCGTGGCTCGTCGAGCAACTCGGGGCTGATGCCCAGTTGCTGCAGCAGCGGCGCATAGTCGAATCCCGAACGGCGTGCGCCACCGAGGGCGGCGCGGGCGAAATGACTGGCGATGGTGCGTTCGCGCATAAGCGGCTGATCCTTCCTCAGGCGCCGGATGGTAGCCGGGGCAAGCGCAGGGCAACAAGGCGGATTTCCGCCAAATTGTAGGACGGGATTCGCTGACTTGGCGGAAATCCGCCACGCCTGCGTCACCGGGCAGTGACAAAAATACCCTGCATACCCTGATATCAAAAGGCTTGCAGCGATTCGCACCAAAGTGGCACGGCGTTTGCGATAAGAGCGACAGAAGTGTGCGTCTTTCCGCTGGAAAAGCGCTGCTCGACACAACAAATCCCTCCAGTGCAGGAGGGTTCGCAATTCAGGTTCTGCGCTCAACAGATGGATGTTGCCCGCGGGACGCTTGAGGACACTTGCAATGACGACTCGTCAGCCACTGTACAAATCCCTGTATTTCCAGGTGATCGTCGCGATCATCATCGGTATTGCCCTTGGTCACTACTACCCGCAGTTCGGTGTGGCGGTTAAGCCGCTGGGCGACGGGTTCATCAAGCTGATCAAAATGATCATCGCCCCGATCATCTTCTGCACCGTGGTCAGCGGCATTGCTGGCATGCAAAGCATGAAATCGGTCGGCAAGACCGGCGGTTACGCACTCCTGTACTTCGAAATCGTTTCGACCATCGCCCTGCTGGTCGGTCTGATCGTGGTCAACATCGTGCAGCCGGGCAACGGCATGCACATTGACGTCAGCACCCTGGACGCCTCGAAAGTCGCCACTTATGTGCAGCAAGGCGCAGACCAGAGCGTTGTCGGCTTCCTGCTCAACGTGATCCCGACCACCATCGTCGGCGCGTTCGCCACCGGTGACATCCTGCAAGTGCTGATGTTCTCGGTGATCTTCGGTTTTGCCCTGCACCGCCTGGGTGACTACGGCCGTCCGATCCTCGACTTCATCGATCGCTTCGCCCACGTGATGTTCAACATCATCAACATGATCATGAAGCTCGCGCCAATCGGTGCCTTCGGTGCGATGGCGTTCACCATCGGTGCCTACGGTGTCGGCTCGCTGGTGCAGCTGGGTCAACTGATGGCCTGCTTCTACATCACCTGCCTGGCGTTCATCCTGATCGTGCTGGGCGCCATCGCCCGTATGCACGGCTTCAGCGTGCTGAAGATGATCCGTTACATCCGTGAAGAGCTGCTGATCGTACTGGGCACTTCCTCGTCGGAATCGGTACTGCCACGCATGCTGATCAAGATGGAACGTCTGGGCGCGAAGAAATCCGTCGTGGGTCTGGTGATCCCGACCGGTTACTCGTTCAACCTCGACGGTACCGCGATCTACCTGACCATGGCCGCCGTGTTCATTGCTCAGGCCACCGACACGCACATGGACATCACGCACCAGATCACCCTGCTGGTGGTATTGCTGCTGTCGTCCAAAGGCGCCGCCGGTGTGACCGGTTCGGGCTTCATCGTGCTGGCCGCCACCCTGTCGGCGGTCGGTCACCTGCCGGTGGCCGGTCTGGCGCTGATCCTCGGTATCGACCGCTTCATGTCCGAAGCCCGCGCCCTGACCAACCTGGTCGGCAACGCCGTGGCGACTATCGTGGTTGCCAAGTGGGTGAAAGAGCTGGACACCGACGTGCTGCAATCCGAGCTGGCTTCGGGTGGTCGCGGTATTGCTGACACCCGTCCGGAAGACGACCTGGGTGTGGCTGAAGGTGCTACCCCGAGCAACGTCAAGTAATCTGAATTGGCTCCAGTGTAATGCTGGAGCCTGATAACCCTTGTGGTGAGGGGATTTATCCCCGATGGGTCGCGAGGCGGCCCCTTCTTAGATAGAAGGGGACTGCTGCGCAGTCCATCGGGGATAAATCCCCTCGCTACAGGGGTTTTTTATTGCCTGCGATTTGAGCATTACGGTCACTGCCGCTGATGCATCCGGTGATTGCCGTGCGCGGCATCGCTGCCTAGTCTGGGTGCATCGCACAAGGAGTTCGCCCATGTCCGCACCGCTGGCCTCACTGAAGATCCTGGATTTCTCGACCCTGCTACCGGGGCCATTCGCCTCGCTGTTGCTGGCCGACATGGGCGCCGAAGTGCTGCGCATCGAGTCGCCCACGCGCATGGACCTGTTGCGGGTGCTGCCGCCGCACGATCAAGGGGTGTCCGCCAGCCACGCTTACCTCAATCGCAACAAGCGCAGTCTGGCGCTGGATCTCAAGCAGCCCGAGGCACTGGAAGTGGTCAAGCAGCTGCTGACCGATTACGACATTGTCCTGGAGCAGTTCCGTCCCGGGGTGATGGAGCGTCTGGGTCTGGGTTACGAGGCGCTGAAGGCGATCAACCCGAAGCTGATTTACGTGTCGATCACCGGCTATGGCCAGACCGGCCCGTACAAGGATCGCGCCGGGCATGACATCAATTATCTGGCGCTGGCCGGGCTCTCCAGCTACACCGGCCGCGCCGACAGCGGGCCGTTGCCGTTGGGCATGCAGGTGGCGGATATCGCGGGCGGTTCGCTGCATGGGGTGATCGGCCTGCTGGCGGCGGTCATCGCCCGGCAGCAGAGCGGGCAGGGCACGCATCTGGACGTGAGCATGACCGATTGCGCCTTCAGCCTGAACGCCATGGCCGGTGCCGGGTATCTGGCCTGTGGCGAGGAACCGCACTGGGAAGACCAGATGCTCAATGGCGGCAGCTTCTATGACTATTACCGCTCGCGCGACGGGCGCTGGCTGTCGGTGGGCAGTCTGGAACCGGGGTTCATGCAGCAACTGTGCGCGGCGTTGGGCCGGCCGGAGCTGGCGGCGCAGGGCTTGTCGCCTAAACCCGAACAGCAACGGTTATTGAAGGATGCGCTGAAAGTCGAGTTCGAGAGGCACGACTTTGCCGAGCTGTGCGAATTGTTCGCCGGAGTCGATGCCTGTGTCGAACCGGTCTTGAACCTGAGCGAGGCGGTGCAGCATCCGCAATTGCAGGCACGGGAGCTGGTGACCCAGGTGCCGCGTGGCGACGGTACGAAACAGGCGCAGATGGCCTGTCCGCTGAAATTTTCCGAGCCACTGCCGGCGCCGCGGCATGTTGGCGCGAAGTTGGGACAGCACACGGAGCAGGTGTTGGGGGAGTTGGGGTTTGATGCTGAGCGGATTGCTCAATTGCGGGCAGCCAAGGTGATTCTCTAGCGTTGGTGCTGGCCTCATCGCTGGCAAGCCAGCTCCCACAGGTTTTGTGTCGTACACAGAGTCTGTGAACACCCCAAAGAAACTGTGGGAGCTGGCTTGCCAGCGATGAGGCCCTCCAATGCAGCAACGAACCGGCTATTCCACCCGCATCTCACCACTGAACACCAAGGTGTTGCGACAACGCCGGCACAAATACCGCCGCCCCTGGCGCACCAGGCCATGACGCTGCGCCGAAAACGGAAAATCACTGTCGGCGCACGGGCATTTGTAGATATAGCGGGTCACGCTGCGGCGTTTCACGGCGTAGGTATGGCAACGATCCGGTGGCAGTTCATAAACCCCGCGCATGATCAGTTGCCATTCTTCGCCATGCGGCTGGATGCGGTCGCCGAACAGTTGATGGGCGATCAGGTGCGCGACTTCATGGGCCACGGTCTGCTTGAGGAAGTGTTCGGTGTTTTCCCGGTACAGCTGCGGGTTGAAGCGCAGCAGGTTCTCGTGCAGATGCGCGACACCGGCTTTTTGCCCGCGCAGCTTGAGGCTCACGACCGGGCGTTGGAAATGACGTTTGAAAAAGGCTTCAGCGAGTTGGTAACAGTCTTCGACGCGGGTATTGAGTTGCTCGGGCATGCTTGATGGATCTCCAGAGACGTCGAGTATGCCGCAACCTCCAGGACTTGCGAATCGCTGACCTGCCGAATGGTCATGCGCGAAACGAGAAGGCCGCCTTGCGGCGGCCTGTATTGGCAGATCTTGTTTTTCTCGGGGATAAAGCCTGTCAGTTGGTATACACCGGCCCCACGCCGAGGCCCCAGACAATCACGGTGAACGCCATGATGGCCACCAGCACCACCAGACCCACCGCCAGCACTGAGCTGGAAAACAGGAAGCCTTCGTCCGACGGTATGTTCATGAACGTCGGCAGCCCCACGTACAGCAGATACACCGTGTAGCAGATGGCCGCCGTGCCGACGATCATCCCCAGCCACATATGCGGATACAGCGCCGCCAGCCCGCCAACGAACAATGGCGTCGCGGTGTAGGTGGCGAACGCCACGCAACGCGCCAGGCTTGGATTGGCGTCATAAGTGCGGGCCATCCAGTGCACAAAGGCGCCCATCACCGCGACCCCGCCGAGCATCGCCAGGTACGACATCACCGTCATCCAGATCGCGCTTTCGACGGTGAGCATCACCGGTGCGCGGTTGCCGATCACCCAGCCAACCTGAGTGGTGCCGATAAACGCCGAAACGGCCGGAATCGCCGCCAGGATCAGCGTGTGCGTCAGGTACATGTGGCTGATGCTTTCCTCTTGGTCGCCACGGATTTCCTTCCATTCCTGATCGGGGTGGGTAAACAGTCCCACTACGTGATGGATCATGCCAGTCACTCCTCTTGTTATTGCCATCGCCCCCCAGCGGAGCGCCTACGGGCCAAGGTGGCCGAGCAAATACAGGTCTTCAGATGTGTGCGACCTTATGTTGCAGTATAGAAAGGGCTTAACCGCACAGGGACTAGGGGCTTAGAGCAAATTGCGCTGTAAACGGACGGGTTAATCGCAGTTATCTCTGTAGGAGCTGCCGAAGGCTGCGATCTTTTGATCCTGTTTTTAAAATCAAAAGATCGCAGCCTTCGGCAGCTCCTACAGGGTGCGTCCGTCAGGAGGCTGCGCCGCCGGTGGGTTTTTGCGTAAAATGCCCGCCTTTCGTCACACCTCACGGATTTCGCGTCATGGGCACTCTTACGGTCAACCAGAACAAACTGCAAAAGCGCCTGCGCCGCCTGGCCGGCGAAGCGGTCGCCGATTTCAACATGATTGAAGACGGCGACAAGGTCATGGTCTGCCTGTCCGGGGGCAAGGACAGCTACACCATGCTCGACGTGCTGCTGCACCTGCAGAAGGTTGCACCGATCAAGTTCGAGATCGTCGCGGTGAACATGGACCAGAAGCAGCCGGGCTTTCCCGAGCACGTGCTGCCGGCCTACCTGAAAGAGCTGGGCGTCGAGTACCACATCGTCGAGAAAGACACCTACTCGGTGGTCAAGGAATTGATTCCCGAAGGCAAAACCACCTGCTCGCTTTGCTCGCGCCTGCGTCGCGGCACGCTGTACACCTTTGCCGACGAAATCGGCGCGACCAAAATGGCCCTCGGTCACCATCGCGATGACATCGTCGAGACCTTTTTCCTCAACATGTTCTTCAACGGCACCCTCAAGGCGATGCCGCCAAAGCTGCGCGCCGACGACGGGCGCAACGTGGTGATCCGTCCGCTGGCCTACTGCAACGAGAAAGACATCCAGGCCTACTCGGACTTCAAGGAATTCCCGATCATCCCGTGCAACCTCTGCGGTTCGCAGGAAAACCTGCAGCGTCAGGTGGTCAAGGAAATGCTTCAGGACTGGGAGCGCAAGACTCCGGGCCGCACTGAAAGCATCTTCCGCAGTCTGCAGAACGTCGTGCCGTCGCAACTGGCCGACCGCAACCTGTTCGACTTCACCAGCCTGAAGATCGACGAGACCGCGGCTTCGCGCTTCGTTAACGTCGTCAATCTGTAAACCCCTTCCCTGTGGGAGCGAGCCCTGTGGTGAGGGGATTTATCCCCGATGGGGCGCGAAGCGCCCCCAGAAAAGCTGGGGCTGCTGCGCAGCCCATCGGGGATAAATCCCCTCACCACAGGGCCTGCCCCCACATGGGGTTTTTCGTTTCATTCAATAGGAGAGGGCATGCGCGATTACAAGTGGCTGCACGAATACTGTCTGAACCGCTTCGGTTCGGCGGCTGAACTGGAAGCCCATCTGCCCGTTCCCAAGCCCCCCGCGCAATTGCGCAAAATCAGCGACGACCGCTACCTCTCGACCATGGCCTTGCGCGTCTTTCGCGCCGGCCTCAAGCACAGCCTGGTGGACGCCAAGTGGCCGGCTTTCGAAGAGGTGTTCTTCAAGTTCGACCCGGAAAAAGTCGTGCTGATGAGCGCCGAACATCTTGAACGCCTGATGCAGGACGCGCGGATCATCCGTCACCTGGGCAAGCTCAAGAGCGTGCCGCGCAATGCGCAGTTCATTCTCGATGTCGAGCAGGAGAAGGGCAGTTTCGGCGCGCTGATCGCCGACTGGCCGGTGACCGATATCGTCGGTCTGTGGACTTACCTGAAAAAACACGGAAGTCAGTTAGGTGGGCTGTCGGCACCGCGCTTCCTGCGCATGGTCGGCAAGGACACCTTCGTGCCGAGCTATGACGTGGTCGCGGCGCTGAATGCGCAGAAGATCGTCGACAAGGTGCCGACCAGCCTGCGTGATCTGGCGATTGTGCAGAACGCGTTCAATCAGTGGCATGAACAGAGTGGCGGGCGGCCGATGAGCCAGATTTCGATGATGCTGGCGTACACCGTCAATCATTGACATCGAGTTGCTTCAATCGCTGGCAAGCCAGCTCCCACAGGATCCTTGTTGAAACACAATTTTGTGATCGACACAAAAACGGTGGGAGCTGGCTTGCCAGCGATAGCGATCTGTCAGGCGACAGAGACTTCGCCCTCGCCCGCCAGCTTGCGATTCAACTGATACCGCCACCGCACATACAGCAGCGCCGAGCAGAACAGCGCCAGGCTCGCGACCATCTCCAGCACGCCAAACAGCTGCCGGTTCGGGTCATAGGCCGCCAGTGCGCCTTTGATGAAATACAGATTCACTACAAAGCACATCCACGAGTGCGCACGTGCGTTGCCCATCAGCATCCCCGGCGCGAGGATCAGCCACGGGATCAGCTCGACCAGCAGAATCACCCACGGTCGGGCGCCATGCAGGTCGGCAAACACCAGGTAGTAAACGGCGAGCAGCCCGGCGAGGCCGAAGAAGCACAGCAGGCTGACGACCCGCATCGCCTTGACGCGGGGTTCGAGCCACTCGATAGAGGGCAGGACTTTCGGCTTCTTCGCCACCCTCAGCCCTCCAGTTTCTGCGCGGTCTTGGCCAGACGCAGGCCAAGGGCACGACACAGCGCCATCTCGTGCGGATCCAGACCTTTTTTGCCATCGGCCCCGGCGTGATGACTGGCGCCATACGGCGTACCGCCGCCCTGGGTTTCCAGCAGCGCCGACTCGCTGTACGGCAGGCCGGTGATCAGCATGCCGTGGTGCAACAACGGCAGCATCATCGACAACAAGGTGGTTTCCTGGCCGCCGTGCAGGCTGGCGGTGGAGGTGAACACGCCAGCGGGTTTGCCGACCAGTGCACCGGTCAGCCACAGATTGCTGGTGCCATCGAGGAAATACTTCAGCGGGGCGGCCATGTTGCCGAAGCGCGTCGGGCTGCCCAGCGCCAGACCGGCGCAGTTCTTCAGGTCATCGAGCGTGGCATACAACGCGCCTTCATCCGGGATGTCCGGCGATACGGCTTCGCATTCGGTGGAAATGGCTGGCACCGTACGCAAGCGCGCTTCGAGACCCGCCTGTTCGACACCGCGCGCAATCTGCCGCGCCATTTCATTGGTCGCGCCGTTGCGGCTGTAATACAGAACCAGAATATAGGGCGCGCTCACGGCAACAGCTCCAGCACATTTTCCGGTGGACGACCGATCACGGCCTTGTTGCCGACTTCAAGAATTGGCCGCTCCATCAGTTTTGGGTGCTGGGCGATGGCGTCGATCAATTGCGCTTCGCTGAGGCTTTCGTCAGCCAGCTGAAGCATTTTGTATTCATCTTCTCCGGTGCGCAGCAACTGACGCGCGCTGATCCCGAGCTTGCCGAGCAGTGCCTTGATTTGCACCGCATTCAGCGGGGTTTCGAGGTAACGCACCACGTTCGGGGTCAGGCCACGGGCCTCAAGAAGTTCCAGCGCGCCGCGGGATTTCGAGCAGCGCGGATTGTGATAAAGCGTCAGATCGGTCATGGCAGGTCGCTTCTGGCGTAAAGTGGCGGCTATTCTAACTGTGCAGCGCGCAATCCAGAACCTTCAGAGGCAACGGGTCGCAGGCACCTTCAATTTTTGACCAGGGAACATGACATGACACGGCGATTGGCAGCGGCATTGACGATAATCGGGGCGTTGATGCTGGGGGGCTGCGGCAACGACTACGGCATTGACCAGAATGGTCAGAAAGTGGCGTCCGAGCGTCTGGACAAGCAATGGGTAGTGCTCAACTACTGGGCCGAATGGTGTGGCCCGTGCCGCACTGAAATCCCGGAGCTCAATCATTTGGCGGACGAACTCAAGAGCAAGAATGTCGGTGTGTTCGGGGTCAACTTCGACAACGTCCAGGGTGAAGACCTGAAGAGCGCCAGCGAGAAACTCGGCATCAAATTCACCGTGCTGGCGCAGGATCCGGCCGACCTGTTCGACCTGCCGCGCAGTGAGGCCTTGCCGGTGACCTACATCATCGACAACAAGGGCAAGGTGCGTGAGCAGTTGATGGGTGAGCAGACAGCGGCGTGGGTGATGGCGAAGCTGGAGGCGTTGCAGGCGACAAAGTAGGGCAAGTGAGGTTTTGTGGTGAGGGGATTTATCCCCGATGGGCTGCGCAGCAGCCCTGAAACCCGAGAGCTCGGTTTACCCTGACCCTCCGAAGGGGGGGGCGCTCCGCGCCCCATCGGGGATAAATCCCCTCACCACAGGGTAGTCTCAGCAGCAGGAGGGGGTTAACCCTCTTCCAGCCACCAACGCAACGGCTTGCCTTGCGCCGGCCAGAAGCGCATCTGCTCGATCGGTGAGATGTCCCAGCGCTCAACGCCTTGCAGGGCCTGCAGGAAGCGTTGTTCCTGCTCCATCAGCGCCGGGGCGCAGAGTTTGCGGGTCTTGCCGATCGGGCCGAAGCTCAGCTTGTCGCCGTCGAGGGTGTACGGCGCGAACCAGTGGTTGCAGCCGCCGTTGCCGTAAGCACGACCATCGTCGCCGAGGGTCACGGTCAGGTGGCTGTAATCCATCAAGGGCCGCTCGCCGATCCACTCCAGAATGTAGCTGCGGTTCTGCTGCAATTGCACAGGCTCTGCGGCGCAGCCCACCAGACCGGCACCGACCAACAGCGGCAGGGCGAGGCGTTTCATCACGCAGGCTCCTGGCATTTCGGGCACAAGTGCTTGTCGCCAACGGCTTTCCAGCCCAGCTCGGCGATGCGTGCGGTGGCGGCCGGCTTCTCGGCGCTCTTGCCCAGCTTGGCGTCCACGGCGAACTCGAAGTTCAGCTCTTTGGCGCAGCTGTCGCAGTTGACCTGCCAGGTGTGGATCGCCAGTTCGCCGAATACCGGGCCCGTGGTCATTGCGGTCCATTGCCCCGGCGGATTGATCAGGTGGCGCACGGTGTCGACGGTCAGGCGCATGGACAAGTCCTTGCTGCCTTTGAGCGTGACCAACAGGACATCACCGTTGCGGATCGAGCCACCATTGCCGGTGACCTGATAGCGGCCCGGTACGAGGGCGCGGCATTCGGTGAGGGTGTGTTGCGGGTTCATCAGGGTGTAGCGGAAATCGTGTTCGACCATGGGTCCTCCAAATCTGCGCGACATGCTAGCACGGGCTTGATTGCAGGATGGCGTACGTGTGCGACCTTCGATCCGGTTCAAATCGGCTGGCGCTCATGGCAAACTGCCGCCCTTCAATCTGAGGGAACGGAACATGGCGTTGATCGAATGTTATGAATGCAAGCGCAGCATCAGCTCCGAAGCCAAGGCGTGCATTCATTGTGGCGCTCCGATGGCGGAGCAGCATGACCACAACCCGCCGCAGGCGACGGCAGCCGCCGCGACGATTTCATTCGGCAGCCTGCCGCGCAACAAATCCGTGCCCGACGCCTTTGTTCCGCCGCCAGCTCCGGAGCCGGCGCCGAAAGTGACACCGGCCGCTGTCGGCCGGCGCCGTCGGCAGCCCGAGCCCGCGCCGCAGCCTCAGGCCAACGCTGATGGTTCGCGTCCGGTGGAAGGCTGGTTGAAGATCATGGTGTTTCTGTTGCCGATGGTCTTTGTCTGGTTCCTGTTGCGCAACGGCCACTCGATGAAACAGCGCTTTTTCGGGTTTGGCTGGCTGGCGCTGCTGATTCTGGCCTCGTCGCTGTCGCCCAAATAAGCCGCCAATCCTCAACCTTCGACCTGGTTCTGCGGCGTGCCTGCGGCCCAGGTCGCGATGTTGTGCAGGGTGGTCGCGGCAATCGCACCCAAGGCTTCATGGGTCAGGAACGCCTGATGCGCAGTGATGATCACGTTCGGAAACGTCAGTAACCGCGCCAGCACGTCGTCCTGCAGCGGCAAGTCGCTGCGATCCTCGAAAAACAGCTGCGCCTCTTCCTCATACACATCCAGTCCCAGATAGCCCAATTGGCCGTCCTTCAGTGCATCGATCAACGCCGGTGTGTCCACCAGGCCGCCGCGCCCGGTGTTGATCAGCATCGCCCCCGGTTGCAGATGGGCCAGTGACTCACGGTTGATCAAGTGTTTGCTTTGCGCATTGAGCGGGCAATGCAGGCTGATGATCCGCGATTGTGCGAGCAGCTCCGGCAGGCTCAGATACCGCGCGCCCAAAGCCACAACCTCCGGATTTGGATACGGATCGTAAGCCAGCAACTGACAACCGAAACCGTGCATGATTTTCGCGAACGTCGCGCCGATCTGCCCGGTGCCAACGATGCCGACCGTTTTGCCCACCAGATCGAAACCGGTCAGGCCGTGCAGGGTGAAATCGCCTTCGCGGGTGCGGTTGTAGGCGCGGTGCAGGCGCCGGTTGAGCGCCAGAATCAGCGCCACCGCATGTTCGGCCACCGCATGTGGCGAATAGGCCGGCACCCGCACCACGGCCAACCCGAGGCGTTTCGCCGCGAGCAGATCGACATGGTTGTAGCCCGCCGAACGCAGGGCGATCAGGCGCGTGCCCCCGGTCGCCAGACGCTCCAGCACTGGCGCACTGAGATCGTCATTGATGAAGGCGCAGACCACCTCGTGGTGCTCAGCCAGGGCGGCGGTGTCGAGACTGAGCCGGGCCTGCTGAAAGTGCAGTTCTATCCCGCCCGGGCAATCGACGGCGAGGAAACTGTCGCGGTCGTAGGTCTGGCTGCTGAAAACGAGCGTGCGCATGTATTTCTCCTGGAGCGGGGTGGCGAGTCAATGTTGACCACCACTTTATCGGCGGTTGCCACCGCCGGTATTGCCATGGGTCAGGCGCTGATTCTGGCCTGGGTCGCGAGGCGATTGATCGCCCGCTCCAATTCCTCCAACGCCGCCGGTGCTTTCGGATCGCCCTGTTTGAGCAGGGTTTCACTGCGCTGGCAGGCCGCGCGCAATTGCGGCACGCCGCAATACCGGGTCGCGCCGTGCAGGCGATGCACACGCTCGATCAGTGCATTGTGATCGCGGGCTTCACTGGCGGCGCGAATCGCTTCGCGGTCGGCTTCCAGCGAGGCGAGCAGCATCGCCAGCATGTCCGCCGCCAGATCGGCCTTGCCAGCGGCCAGGCGCAAGCCTTCTTCGTGGTCGATCACGGGCAGTTCGTTGCTGCCCGTCGCACTCTCGCTGGCGCGCTCCGCGCCTTGATTGCGCAAGGCCAGCCCCGTCCATTTCAGCACCACTTGCGCCAGTTGCCGCTCGCTGATCGGTTTGGTCAGGTAGTCGTCCATGCCACTTTGCAGCAAGGCGCGTTTTTCGTTGGCCATGGCGTGGGCGGTGAGGGCGACGATCGGCAGCGGTGTGCAATGCCGTTCGCTTTCCCACTGGCGGATGGTTTAGGTGGTCTGGCGTCCGTCCATGCCCGGCATCTGCACGTCCATCAGCACCAGATCGAAGGCTTCGCTCTGCACTGCCTTGACCGCCGCGTACCCGCTTTCCACGGCCAGCACCTTGGCGCCCATGTCTTCGAGCAGGGTCTGCACCAGCAACAGGTTGGCTGGGTTGTCGTCGACGCACAGCACTTTCGGAGCACGGCTCGACAGCGGTTCGCCCGGCTCACTGCGCGGCTGGCGCGGGTTGGCCAGATCCGCCAGCGCCCGACGCAATTTGCGCGTGCAGGCCGGTTTGGCCTGGAGCTGACTGTGCGGGTTGGGCACCGAGAGATGGAACAGCGTCTGTTCGGTGGTCGGGCACAACACCAGCACTTTGCAACCGAGGTGTTCGAGATCCCAGATGTGCTGGTTCAGGCGCTCCGGGAGCATGTCGTTGCTGGTGATGCCGAGCACCGCAAGATCGATCGCCTGATCGGTCTGGTGCGCGCCGGTGACCCCGTTGGTCAGGCTCTCCAGCGTATTGAATGGCGTGACATCGAGGCCACAGTCTTCCAGTTGATGCTGCAAGGCCTGGCGCGCCAGTTCGTGATTTTCCAGCACCGCCACGCGGCGTCCGAGTAGCGGTGGGGCCGGCAAATCTTCGGTGTCGTCGCGAGTTTTCGGCAGGCTCAGGCTGATCCAGAACTCCGAGCCTTCGCCCGGGGTGCTGTCGACGCCGATTTCGCCGCCCATCTGTTCGATCAGGCGCTTGGAAATCACCAGACCCAGACCGGTGCCGCCGGGCTGGCGCGACAGCGAGTTGTCGGCCTGACTGAATGCCTGGAACAACGCGCGCACATCCTGACTCGACAGGCCGATGCCGGTGTCCTGAATGCTGATGCGCAGTTGCACGCTGTCTTCGTGTTCTTCCTCAAGCATGGCGCGCGCGACGATGGTGCCTTCGCGGGTGAACTTGATCGCGTTGCTGACCAGGTTGGTGAGGATCTGCTTCAGCCGCAGCGGGTCACCGACCAGCGACAGCGGCGTGTCGCGATAGACCAGACTCACCAGCTCCAATTGCTTGGCATGAGCCGCCGGCGCCAGAATCGTCAGGGTGTCCTGCAACAGGTCGCGCAGGTTGAACGGGATATGGTCGAGCACCAGCTTGCCGGCCTCGATCTTCGAGAAGTCGAGGATCTCGTTGATGATCCCGAGCAGGCTGTCGGCGGACTTTTCGATGGTACCCAGATAGTCGAGCTGGCGCGGGGTCAGCTCGCTTTTCTGCAACAGATGCGTGAAGCCGAGAATGCCGTTGAGTGGCGTACGGATTTCGTGGCTCATGTTGGCGAGGAACTCGGATTTGATCCGGCTCGCCTCCAGCGCTTCTTTGCGCGCCAGGTCCAGTTCGATGTTCTGGATCTCGATGGTTTCCAGGTTCTGCCGCACGTCTTCGGTGGCCTGATCGACGCTGTGCTGCAGTTCTTCGCGCGCGTTCTGCAGGGTCCCGGCCATGCGGTTGATGCCCGAGGCCAACTCGTCCAGTTCCTGACTGCCGAGTGGTGGCAGGCGGGTTTCCAGATGACCGTCCTTGAGTTGCGCAACGGCGTGTTTGATCTGGCTCAACGGGCGGTTGATGGTGCGGCCCATGCGCAAGGCGAGCAGGGCCGCGCTGGCGAGGCCCGCGGCGATCAGCAGCAGACTGGCAAACAGACTGCGATAACCGCGCAGCAGCATGCCGTTGTGCGACAGCTCCAGTTCGACCCAGCCGAGCAGGCGCTCGGATTCTTGCGGGATCACGTCGCCGGCGAGGTTGCGATGCTTGCCGAACACCGGCATCAGATAACGTGTGGCGTCATTGCCGCTGCGCCGTTGCAGTTGTGCGCTGTCGCCACTGGGCGCCTGATTGAGCATGGTCGGACCGGCGTGCGCCAGCGGTGTGCGATCAGGGGCGAGGAAGGTGACGGCGCGCACGTCAGGCTGTTCCAGCGATTGAGTGGCGATGCGCTCCAGCAGATCGGTGTTGCCGTGGCCCATGGCGGGCGCCACCAATGGCGCCAGTTGCTCGGCGATCATTTCACCGCGCTGCATCAGTTGGGTCTGCAAATCGGACTGTTGCATCCAGGTGAAATAGCCACCGAGCACCAACGCCATCAGGCTGGTGGGCAACAGGGTCAGCAACAATACGCGACCTTTGATTCCCAGTTTCTTGAGCACACCCATCTCCTGCATCCCGCTGAACTGTTGACTCGCACGTGCGTCCGGCACGCGCCATTGGCGCAGTGTAGCGATTTGCAGGCAGGCAATCTTCGGAAAAATCATCTCGCCCTCGGCCGCCAGGGCGAGGCGCGTTTGTCCGGCCGGTCAAGCTTGGGTTGCCCGATGGCGGGCAATCTTGAATAATCGGCCAACTGAGAATTATTTGCAGATACTCATGACTCCTGTTTCCACCGACCTGCCACGCATTCTTGCCATCGAGGACGACCCGGTGCTCGGTGCCTATGTTCACGAACACCTGGGCCGGAGCGGCTTTGCGGTGACCTGGTGCCAGAACGGGCAGGAAGGGCTGAACATCGCCCGCCATCAGCCGTTCGACGTGGTGCTGATGGACATTCTGTTGCCGGGGCTCGATGGCCTGAAGGTGCTGACGCAGTTGCGCCAGAGCCATTCGACGCCGGTGCTGCTGATGTCGGCGCTGGGCGCCGAGGCCGATCGCATCAGCGGCTTTCGTCTGGGCGCCGATGATTACCTGCCCAAGCCGTTCAGCATGGCCGAGCTGCATGTGCGGATCGAGGCGATCCTGCGCCGGGTGGCGCTGGATCGGCGTCCGGCAGCCATTGCACCACCTGCTGCCAGTGGCGCACTGCGCTTCGACGATGAGCAGTGCGAAGTCTTCCATAACGCGCAAGCTGCCGGTTTGACCCGTAGCGAATACCGCTTGCTGGAAACCCTCAATCGCAACGATGAAGAAGTCCTGAGCAAGGCCTTCCTCTATCAGCACGTGTTGCAGCGCGGCTATGCGGCCCACGACCGCAGCCTCGACATGCACATCAGCCAGATCCGCCGCAAACTCAAGGCCATCGGTTACACCGAACGAGAAGTGCGCACGGTATGGGGCAAGGGGTATGTGCTGAGTGCGCCCGATGAAAGTCTCTGACTTGCCGGGGCGGCATTCGCTGTTCTGGAAACTGGCGTGTCTGCTGGTGGCGTTCTGTCTGCTGATGATCTGGCTGAGCTGGTCGTGGGGGCGCTATATGGAAGAGCGCAACCAGTTCCTCTCCGACGAGGCGCGCGGCACCCTCAGCCGTTATGCCGGCGAGGCCGAGCGGGCGTGGCAGCGCGACGAGCGCGACGGGGTCGATAACTGGTTGCAGAGCATGGAATTGCGCGAGGCGGCCTGGGTCGGGGTGATCGACCGCAATCTGCAATCGTTGAGCAGCGAGCCGCTGAATGAACAGGAAATCCAGCACCTGACCTTTTTGCGCGGCCTCGACTGGCCGATCCACAAAAAGGGCCGGCCGTGGTTGCGCGTGCCGTTTCCGAAGAACCCGTCCGCCGGCAGTCTGGTGATTGAGTTGCCCGAGCGTTTCCTGCCGGGGAAATACCGGGTGTTCTGGCGGGTGATCACCAACGGCGTGATTCCGGGGCTGTTCACCGTATTGCTGTGCATTGGCCTGTATCGCTTGCTGGTAGTGCCGTTGAATAACTTGCGTGAGCAAGCCAACGCCTGGCGTGCCGACCAATTGCATGTGCGTCTGTCGAGCGGCATCACCCAGCGCCCGGACGAACTCGGCGAGCTGGCGCGGGCCTTCGACTCAATGTCCGAACGCCTGCAATCCACCGTCGCCCTGCAACAGCAGCTGCTGCGCGACCTGTCCCATGAATTGCGTACGCCGCTGAGCCGGCTGCGGGTGGCCAGTGAAAGCGAACAGGATCTGCGCCAACTGCGCGAGCGCATCGGCCGTGAAGTCGACGGCATGCAGCGGCTGGTCGAAGACACCTTGCAACTGGCCTGGCTCGACACCGAACGCGCGCCGCTGCCTAACGAAGCGATCCAGATCCAGGCGCTGTGGGAAATGCTCACCGACAATGCCTGTTATGAAAGCGGCTGGCCGAGCCTGCAATTGCAGTGCGCGGTGCCGGCGTCATGCTGGGTGCGCGGTAACCTCAATACTTTGGCGCAGGCGCTGGAAAATATTCTGCGCAATGCCATTCGTCATTCGCCCGAGGGCGGCATCGTGCGCCTTGATGGACGGCGTGACGATGATTATTGGCATTTGTGGCTGGAGGATCAGGGCGGCGGGGTGGCCGAGGGGGATCTGCAACGGATCTTCTCGCCGTTCACCCGCCTCGACGGCTCACGCCCGGGGGATGGCGGGTTTGGGTTGGGGTTGAGCATTGCCAGGAATGCGGTGCAGCGCCAGGGTGGGATGGTGTGGGCGGAGAATGCCGGGGCGGGGTTGCGCCTGAATTTGCGCCTGGTGGCTGACGTTGATGTCGCATCGACTGATGCTATCGCGAGCAAGCTCGCCCCCACAGTGGATGTCGGTCGTCCGCAGATTGTGTGAATAGCAAACGCCATCTGTAGGAGTGAGCCTGCTCGCGATGGGGAGTTTCGCTTCACCGCTGTCAGCCCGTGCGGGAGTGGTCGCGTATTTTTGTACGACCTTTCCTAAAGGACTTTATCGACGTTTTAACCCGTCCTTGACCATTTACTCTCGGGGCTCCGCTCGTCCTCAAGGAACTGGTCATGACTGCAACTGACATCCCCGGCAATGCCTCCGATAACCGATTCAATGAAGTACTGGCGCTGATTCAGAGCGCCAGGCAGCAAGCCGTGCAAGCAGTAAATACTCAACTGATCGAGTTGTACTGGCAGGTGGGGGGTTACATCAGCCGCAAGATCGCTCGCGCTGAGTGGGGCGATGCGGTGGTTAGGCAACTGGCCGAACATCTGGCTCGAACGCAGCCAGGGCTGCGTGGGTTTACCCGTTCGAACTTGTTCCGCATGTGCCAGTTCTACGAGACTTATCACGCTGAAGAAAAAGTCGCACCACTGGTGCGACAATTGTCTTGGTCTCACAATTTGATCATTTTCAGCCAAAGCAAACGTCCAGAAGAACGCGAGTTCTACGTCCGCATGGCTATTCAGGAAAAGTGGTCAAAGCGCGAACTCGAACGCCAGCTCAAGGCTGCGCTTTTCGAACGCAGCATCACCCAGCCCGCAAAGGTTTCTGCTGTCCTCAAACAGACTCATCCCGCCGCACTCGAGATCTTCCGTGACGCCTACATGGTCGAGTTTCTCGACCTTCCCGGCGTGCACGCCGAAACCGATCTGCATCGAGGTTTGCTGGGGCGACTGAAGGAATTTCTGATCGAGTTGGGGCGCGATTTCTGCTTCGTCGGTTCGGAGTATCCGGTACAAGTTGGCGGCCGTGATTTCGCCCTTGATCTGCTGTTCTTCCATCGCGGGCTCAACTGTCTTGTCGCCATCGAGCTCAAGGTCGGACGTTTTGAGCCTGAATATCTGGGCAAGCTGAATTTCTACCTTGAAGCGCTGGATCGCGGTGTTCGCAAACCTCACGAGAATCCGGCCATCGGCGTATTGCTGTGCGCCAGCAAGGAGGATGAGGTCGTCGAGTACGCCCTCAACCGCAGCTTGTCTGCGGCGCTGATTGCGGAATATCAGGTGCAGTTGCCAGACAAACAATTGCTGCAAGCCAAATTGCACGAGTTCTATGCGATGAATGTCGCAGGGGAAGAGGAAGGCTGAGACATCTGCTTATTCCCATAAACCATAAGCACCGCACTTTGCGTGATATGGCCTGCGAACGTTTGCCGGTATGATAGGCGCCCCCGCACGTCTGGATTGCGAATACGCCATGACCCTGCAGTACCCAACCATCGCCGATTGCGTCGGCAACACGCCGCTGGTGCGTTTGCAGCGCCTGCCCGGTGCTACCAGCAACACCCTTTTGCTCAAGCTTGAAGGGAATAACCCGGCGGGTTCGGTCAAGGACCGTCCGGCGTTGTCGATGATCACTCGCGCCGAGTTGCGCGGGCAGATTCACGCTGGCGATACATTGATCGAAGCGACTTCGGGCAACACCGGCATCGCGCTGGCCATGGCTGCCGCGATCAAGGGTTACAAGATGATCCTGATCATGCCGGACAACTCCAGTGCCGAGCGTAAAGCGGCGATGACCGCATACGGTGCCGAGCTGATTCTGGTCAGCCAGGAAGAAGGCATGGAAGGCGCGCGCGATCTCGCCCAGCGGATGGAAGCCGAAGGCCGTGGCAAGGTGCTCGATCAGTTCGCCAACGGCGACAATCCTGAAGCGCACTACACCACCACTGGCCCGGAAATCTGGCGTCAGACCCATGGCACCATCACCCATTTCGTCAGCTCGATGGGCACCACCGGCACCATCATGGGCGTCTCGCGCTACTTGAAAGAGCAGAGCGACAGCGTGCAGATCATCGGGCTGCAGCCGATGGAAGGCTCGGCCATTCCCGGCATCCGCCGCTGGCCGCAGGAATACCTGCCGAAGATCTATCAGGCCGACCGCGTCGACCGCATTGTCGACATGGCGCAAAGCGAAGCCGAGGACGTCACCCGGCGTCTGGCCCGCGAAGAAGGCATCTTCTGTGGCGTGTCATCGGGCGGTGCGGTGGCAGCGATGCTGCGCCTGTCCAAAGAAGTTGAAAACGCGGTGATCGTCGCGATCATCTGCGACCGTGGCGACCGTTATCTGTCGACCGGCATTTTCGACGCGGCCAACTGATGGCCAGGCATGAGAGAGGCTTGCGCTTCCAGCCCACCGGCGGCAGCAAGGCCGCGCAAATCCCGACCGGCAAAAAGCAGCGCCTGAGCATCGAGCGCCTGGCCAATGACGGTCGCGGCATCGCGTTTTTCGAAGGCAAAACCTGGTTCGTCCTCGGCGCCCTCGCCGGTGAAGAAGTCGAGGCGCGGGTGCTCGGTACCCACGGCAAAGTGGTCGAAGCGCGCACCGAGCGCGTGTTCAAGGCCAGTGAACTGCGTCGCCCGGCTGCCTGTCAGCACGCCGGCCGTTGCGGTGGCTGCAGCGTGCAACACTTGCCCCATGCCGAACAGCTTGCCCTGAAACAGCGCATGCTCGCCGAGCAGCTGTCGAAGGTTGCCGGGGTCGCGCCTGACGAATGGGCGGCGCCGCTGACCGGAGCGGAATTCGGCTATCGCCGCCGCGCGCGGATCGCCGTGCGTTGGGACATGAAAGCCAAGCAGCTCGAAGTCGGTTTTCGCGCCGCCGGCAGTCAGGACATCGTCGGTATCAACGAATGCCCGGTGCTGGTACAGCCCTTGCAGCCGATCATGACCCGTTTGCCGGAGATGCTCCGTCGTTTGAGCAAACCGCAAGCGCTGGGGCACGTCGAGTTGTTCAGTGGTTCTTCGCTGGCGGTGTTGTTGCGACACATGGCGCCGTTGTCTGAAGCCGACCTGACGATCCTCAAGGAATTCTGCCAGTTCCATGACGCGCAACTGTGGCTGCATGGCGACGGCGAGCCGCAACCGGTGGATGCCACGCAGTCGCTGGGTTATCGCCTGGAACAGTGGGATCTGGATCTGGCCTGGCGGCCGGGGGATTTCATCCAGGTCAGCGCCGGGGTCAACGAGGCGATGGTGGCGCAGGCACTGGACTGGCTGAAGCCGACCGGTGACGAGCGCGTGCTTGACCTGTTCTGCGGCCTGGGCAACTTCGCCTTGCCATTGGCCAAAAGCGTGCGCGAAGTGGTGGCGGTGGAGGGCGTGCAGGCCATGGTCGACCGTGCCGCTGCGAATGCCGCTAGCAACAATTTGCATAACACAAAGTTTTTTCAAGCCGATTTATCCCAGCCTTTGACCGATGTCGAATGGATCGGAAACGGCTTTTCTGCGGTACTCTTGGACCCACCGCGTGACGGTGCTTTCGAGGTGGTGCGCAAGCTCGCGACCCTGGGTGCCGAGCGGTTGGTTTATGTGTCGTGCAACCCTGCAACTCTGGCGCGCGATACGGTCGAATTGATCAAGCAGGGCTACCGGTTAAAACGTGCCGGGATTCTCGATATGTTTCCTCAGACGGCGCATGTCGAGGCCATGGCGTTATTTGAAGCGAGCCAGGATGGCTCGTCTGAATCCGTCTGATCTGTCCGCGCAGCGCTCGCTTCAGCCCCGCGAGCGCAAACGGGCATTAGGGATCAGCGATTTGACGCATTGAATCTGCGTCGTAGGGAAGGTAAAGCAGCATGGTACAGGTGAGAGCACACCAGCCGATCAACACCGACGGCAGTATCAATCTCGAGGCTTGGCTCGATCACGCGGTCAGTGTCGACATGGCACTGGATCGCGAAGCCTTGAAAGAAGCCTGCGAGTTCGCTCGCGAGGCCGAACAGCAGTCCAATGCCAAGAAGAACCTGTGGGCCGAGGGCAGCGGCAGTTTCAGTACGGGCCTGGAGATCGCCGAGATTCTCGCCGACCTCAAGCTCGACCAGGATTCGCTGGTCGCGGCGGTGCTGTACCGCGGCGTGCGTGAAGGCCAGATTGAACTCGCGGCCGTCAGCCAGCGTTTCGGTCCGGTGGTGGCCAAGCTGATCGACGGCGTGCAGCGCATGGCGGCGATCAGTGCCAGCCTCAGCCCGCGCCAGTCAATGGTAATGGGCACTCAGGGCCAGGTGGAAAACCTGCGCAAGATGCTGGTGGCGATGGTCGACGACGTCCGCGTCGCGCTGATCAAACTGGCCGAACGTACCTGCGCGATCCGTGCGGTAAAAACCGCCGACGACGAGAAGCGTAACCGTGTCGCCCGGGAAGTCTTCGACATCTATGCGCCGCTCGCGCACCGACTCGGCATCGGCCATATCAAGTGGGAACTGGAGGACTTGTCCTTCCGTTACCTCGAACCCGATCAATACAAACAGATCGCCAAGCTGCTCCACGAGCGGCGGCTGGATCGTGAGCGCTTCATCAGCGATGTGATGACCCAGCTCAAGGATGAATTGCAGGCCACCGGCGTCGACGCCGACATCAGCGGCCGGGCCAAGCACATCTATTCGATCTGGCGCAAAATGCAGCGCAAGGGTCTGGAGTTCAGCCAGATCTACGACGTGCGCGCGGTGCGCGTGCTGGTGCCGGAAATGCGCGACTGCTACACCGCGCTCGGCATCGTCCACACCCTGTGGCGGCACATCCCGAAAGAGTTCGACGACTACATCGCCAACCCGAAAGAGAACGGCTACCGCTCGCTGCACACGGCGGTGATCGGTCCGGAGGGCAAGGTGCTTGAGGTGCAGATTCGCACCCACGCCATGCACGAGGAGGCCGAGCTGGGCGTGTGTGCGCACTGGCGCTACAAGGGCACCGACGTCAAATCCGGCTCCAATCACTACGAAGAGAAAATCTCCTGGCTGCGTCAGGTCCTCGAGTGGCATGAAGAGCTGGGTGATATCGGTGGTCTGGCCGAACAGCTGCGGGTCGATATCGAACCGGATCGGGTCTACATCTTCACCCCGGACGGCCACGCCATCGACTTGCCGAAAGGCGCGACGCCGCTGGACTTCGCCTACCGCGTGCACACCGAGATCGGTCACAACTGCCGTGGCGCGAAGATCAATGGTCGCATCGTGCCACTCAACTACAGCCTGCAGACCGGTGAACAGGTCGAGATCATCACCAGCAAGCACGGTACGCCAAGCCGCGACTGGCTGAACCCGAACCTGGGCTATGTCACCACCTCCCGGGCGCGGGCGAAGATCGTTCACTGGTTCAAGTTGCAGGCCCGTGACCAGAACGTCGCGGCGGGTAAAACCCTGATCGAGCGCGAACTCAATCGCCTCGGTCTGCCGGCGGTGGATTTCGACAAGCTGGCCGAAAAGGCCAACATGAAAACCGCCGAAGACATGTTCGCCGCCCTCGGTGCCGGCGACCTGCGTCTGGCGCAACTGGTCAACCTGGCGCAGCAACTGGTCGAGCCGGAACGCGGTAACGAACAGCTGGAGCTGATTCCGCGCAAGGCGACCGGTTACAAGCCGGGCAAGCGCGGCGACATCCAGATTCAGGGCGTCGGCAACCTGATGACGCAGATGGCCGGCTGCTGCCAGCCGCTGCCGGGCGACGCGATTGTCGGTTACATCACCCAGGGCCGCGGCGTGAGCATCCACCGTCAGGACTGCGCCTCGGTGCTGCAACTGGCCGGGCGCGAGCCGGAGCGGATCATCCAGGTCAGCTGGGGTCCGGTGCCGGTGCTCACCTATCCGGTGGACATCGTCATCCGCGCCTACGACCGTTCCGGTCTGCTGCGTGACGTCTCGCAGGTGCTGCTCAACGAGCGGATCAACGTGCTGGCGGTCAACACCCGTTCGAACAAGGAAGACAACACGGCGCTGATGTCGCTGACCATCGAGATTCCGGGGCTGGATGCGCTGGGGCGTTTGCTGGGGCGGATTTCGCAGTTGCCGAACATCATCGAAACGCGGCGTAACCGTACCCCATAACGCGGTCCCCTGTAGGAGCTGCCGAAGGCTGCGATCTTTTGATCTTGAAAATCAAAATCAAAAGATCGCAGCCTTCGGCAGCTCCTACACGGTTGAGTGAGATTTTGTATGTACAGCCTTGAAGACCTGCTCCACCTGATGAACCGTCTGCGCGACCCGCAGTACGGTTGCCCGTGGGACATCAAGCAAACCTACGCAACCATCGTTCCGCACACCCTCGAAGAAGCCTACGAAGTGGCTGACGCCATCGAGCGCGGTGACTTCGACCATTTGCAGGGCGAGCTGGGCGATCTATTGTTTCAGGTGGTCTATTACAGCCAGCTGGCCCGGGAAGAAGGGCGCTTCGAATTCGCCGGGGTGGTCGACAGCATCACCCGCAAGCTGATCCGCCGTCATCCACACGTCTTCCCCACCGGCGATCTGTATGCGCCGCTGGATGTGCCGCGCCTGAGCGAAGAACAGGTCAAGCAGCGCTGGGAAGAGATCAAGGCCGAAGAACGTGCCGAGAAATCTGCCGCGCCCGAGCAGCTGTCACTGCTCGATGACGTGCCCGCTGCATTACCGGCGCTGTCGCGCTCGGCCAAATTGCAAAAGCGTGCCGGACAGGTCGGGTTCGACTGGCCGGATGCCTTGCCGGTACTGGACAAAGTGCGCGAAGAACTCGATGAAGTGCTCGAGGCCATGTCCGAAAATGATCCCCAGGCGGTGGCCGACGAGATCGGCGATCTGCTGTTTTCCGTGGTCAATCTGGCCCGGCATCTGAAGGTCGATCCGGAAACTGCGCTGCGTGGCGCCAACGCCAAGTTCGAACGACGTTTCCGTTTTATCGAACAGGCATTGCGCGACACCCGTCGTCCCATGGAAGATTGCACCCTCGAAGAGTTGGACGCCCTGTGGGGTGAAGCCAAACGCCAGGAAAAGAATCTGCCCAGCTGCGGCTGAGCCGTTGCCCAAGTGAGTAAGCATTAATGAGCCTTTCCCTTCGCGACCAGTTGCTCAAAGCAGGCCTGGTCAACCAAAAGCAGGCCAAGCAGGTCAGCAAAGACAAGCAGAAGCAACAGCGCCTGGCCCACAAAGGTCAGGCCGAACTGGATGATTCGCAGCAGCGCGCCGCTCAGGAAGCCATGGCCGAGAAGGTCAAGCGCGACCAGGAGCTGAACCGTCAGCAGCAGGAGAAGGCCGAGGCCAAGGCCCGTGCCGCGCAGGTCAAGCAGTTGATCGAAGTCTCGCGTCTGCCCAAGCTGACCACCGAGGACTACTACAACTTCGTTGACGACAAGAAGGTCAAGCGCATCTCGGTCAACACGCTGATGCGCAACAAACTCAGCAGCGGTTCGCTGGCGATCGTGCACCATGCCGGCGGTTACGAAGTGATCCCCCGTGAAGCGGCCCTGAAGATCCAGGAGCGCGACCCGCAGCGTATCGTGCAGCTCAACGTGCAGACCGAAGAGGTCAATGCCGAGGACGATCCGTATGCGGCCTATCAGATCCCTGATGACCTGATGTGGTAAACCGATAAAGCTGTAATAACGACAAACTGTGGCGAGGGAGCTTGCTCCCGCCGGGGCGCGGAGCGGCCCTTGTTTTAAAGCAGGGCCTGCTGCGCAGTCCAGCGGGAGCAAGCTCCCTCGCCACAGGTTCAATATCGCCTAAGCGGATTTCAGATCCCGCTGCTGTTCCTGCAGTTCAAGTTCGGCCTTGTAGTTGTGGGCATCGATCTCGTTGTGGAACATGCCGACCAGCAAGTCTTGTTGATGCACATCCCAGATCCGTACACCGGCGGCTACGCCTTCATGGGACATGTGTGAATCGTCGCGTTCAGTTACTTTTACAGTCATCTGCTAGCTCCAATCTCTGTTATCTGCAGCAAGGCGTGTGCAGGCCTCTTTTATAGAATTTGTTAGCCTGCTAAGTAAACGCTTGATTTGCGCAAGGTGTTGTTGCGGTTTTTGCAACAGTGCTGCAGCCCGCTAAATCCGCGACATTCGGTCGCAGGGCGGGAAGTTGCATGACAGAAGTTTCATCTTGGAGGCTACTGATGTCCTCTGTAGGAGCTGCCGCAGGCTGCGATCTTTTGACTTTGATTTTTAAAAGACAAAATCAAAAGATCGCAGCCTTCGGCAGCTCCTACAGGGCTTATGCATTACTCAGTCATTTCTGCAGGCCAAAAAAAACGCCCCGAACCAGTCGGGGCGTTTTTATGTGCGGCTCAGCAGAAGGAAATTACTTGCCTTCCCAGCGCTTCAGCACGAGGGTGGCGTTGGTGCCACCGAAGCCGAAGCTGTTGCTCATCACGGTGTTGATGGTGGCGTTCTCGCGGGTCTTGGTCAGCACCGGCAGATCGGCCACTTCAGGGTCCAGCTCGTCGATGTTGGCGGAGCCGGCGATGAAGTTGCCTTCCATCATCAGCATGCAGTAGATCGCTTCGTGAACGCCAGCGGCGCCCAGGGAGTGACCGGACAGGCTCTTGGTCGAGCTGATCGCAGGCGCCTTGTCGCCGAACACTTCGCGCACACCTTTCATTTCCGCGACGTCGCCGACCGGAGTCGAAGTGCCGTGGGTGTTCAGGTAGTCGATCGGGGTGTCGACGGTGGACATTGCCATCTGCATGCAGCGGATCGCGCCTTCGCCGCTTGGGGCAACCATGTCGTAGCCGTCGGACGTTGCGCCGTAGCCAACGATTTCGGCGTAGATCTTGGCGCCACGGGCCAGCGCATGTTCCAGCTCTTCAACCACGACCATACCGCCACCGCCAGCGATGACGAAACCGTCACGGTCGGCGTCGTAGGCGCGGGAAGCTTGTTCCGGGGTGTCGTTGCGCTTGCTGGACAGGGCGCCCATCGCGTCGAACAGGAACGACTGGCTCCAGTGCTCTTCTTCACCACCACCGGCGAAGACGATGTCCTGCTTGCCCATCTGGATCTGTTCCATGGCGGTACCGATGCAGTGAGCACTGGTGGCGCAGGCAGACGCGATGGAGTAGTTCAGGCCCTTGATCTTGAACGGCGTGGCCAGGCATGCGGAAACGGTGCTGCTCATGGTCCGCGTTACACGGTATGGGCCAACGCGTTTCACGCCTTTCTCGCGCAGGATGTCCAGCGCTTCCATCTGGTTCAGGGTCGACGCGCCGCCGGAACCGGCGATCAGGCCGGTACGCGGGTTGGACACTTGCTCTTCGGTCAGGCCGGAGTCAGCAATGGCGTCTTTCATGGCCAGGTAGGCGTAAGCCGCTGCGTGGCCGACGAAACGATAGATCTTGCGATCGATCAGTTCTTCAAGGTTGAGGTCGATGGAGCCGGAAACCTGGCTACGCAGACCCATTTCAGCATATTCCGGGTTGAACCGGATGCCAGGGCGGCTTGCACGCAGGTTAGCGGAGACGGTCTCTTTGTCATTGCCCAGGCACGAAACAATGCCCAGACCAGTGATAACGACGCGGCGCATGCGAATAACCCTTAGAAGTTGTCAGTGGAGGTGAACACGCCGACGCGAAGGCCTTCGGCGGTATAGATTTCGCGACCGTCGACAGTCACCGAACCGTCGGCGATGGCCAGGTTCAGCTTGCCCTTGAGGACGCGTTTGATATGAATGTTGTAGGTGACTTTCTTGGCGGTCGGCAGGACCTGGCCGAAGAATTTCACTTCGCCCGAACCCAGCGCACGGCCACGGCCCGGCAGGCCTTGCCAGCCCAGGAAGAAGCCGACCAGTTGCCACATGGCGTCCAGACCGAGGCAGCCCGGCATCACCGGATCGCCTTCGAAGTGGCACGCGAAGAACCACAGGTCAGGGTTGATATCCAGCTCGGCGACCAATTCACCTTTGCCGTACTTGCCGCCTTCTTCGCTGATCAGGGTGATGCGATCCACCATCAGCATGTTCGGGGCGGGCAGTTGCGCGTTACCTGGGCCGAACAGCTCACCGCGACTGCAGCGCAGCAGGTCTTCCCGAGTAAAGGCGTTTTGTTTGGTCATGCGAGCTCCTCAATAATCCCATGCGGCAGGTGGGGCAAATCTTCCCGGCCGATCGACGCGTTCATGCCTCGTACCGGCAGCCTACTCATAGACTATTGCGTTGTGGTGAAAGTCACAGCACCAAGGACATGAATGTACACTTGTGCACTGAAATTTTTATTCAAGCCTCTTTTGAGGCTCGTTCGGGTGCCTAAGACTGCCGCACTTTCGCTTTTCACGCCAGTCGCAGATGGTCGAAAAACCGTCACTACTGCACCCAGCGCTGCAGAATCTGTTGTAGGTCATTGCGTTTGAACGGCTTCGCCAGGTAATCGTTCATGCCCGCCGACAGGCAGGTTTCGCGGTCGCCCTGCAGCGCGTTGGCGGTCAGAGCGATGATCGGCACCTCGCCGCGACCGGGCAGTTGGCGGATCTGCCGGGTTGCCTCATAGCCGTCGATGATCGGTAGCCGGCAGTCCATCAGAATCACTTCGAACTCATTGCCCTCAGCGCTGCGTACCGCCTGCGCGCCATCGGTGGCGACGCTGACGGTGAAGCCAAGGCTGCGCAGCATCGCCTCGATCACGGTCTGGTTGACCGGATTGTCCTCCACCAGTAACACATGGCGCCCCTCGCCATGCCCGTTGCCATTGGCCGCGCGCGGTGCCGCCAGCGGCGGCAATGTCTGCTTATATAAGGCCAGCGGGATTTCCAGGGTGAACACCGAGCCCAGGCCTTCTTCACTTTGCGCGCGCAACGTCCCGCCCATGCGTTCGGCCAGGGTGCGTGCGATCGGCAGGCCGAGGCCGGTGCCGCCATAGCGCCGGGAAATCGAACTGTCAGCCTGCTGGAAGGCGTTGAACATCAACTCCAGACTTTCCGAGGAGATGCCGATGCCGCTGTCACGCACCGAACAGGTGAACCACAGCAGTTCGTGATCCAGCGACTGCCATTGCGCTTCGATACTGACCCGGCCACGCTCGGTGAACTTCAAGGCATTGCCCACCAGGTTAACCAGAATCTGCCGGATCCGCGTCGGATCACCTTGTACCTGCAAGTCGCGCATGTCCTCGGGGATCCGCAGGTTCAGGGCCAGGCCGCGCTGCACCGCGCTGTGCTGGAACGACTGGGCGCAAGCGCCGATCAGGTCGGCCAGGTTGAATGGAATGTGCTCAAGCTCCAGCTCCGAACGTTCGATCCGCGAGAAGTCGAGGATGTCGTTGATGACTTTCAGCAGATGTTCGGTCGACTCCGAAGCGAGCGCCGCGTACTCGATCTGCTCCTCGGTCATGTCCGTGGTTTCCAGCAACTGCAACATGCCCAGCACACCATTCATGGGCGTACGCAGTTCGTGGCTCATCATCGCCAGGAAATCGGATTTGGCGTTGTTGGCCTTTTCCGCTTCCTCGCGGGTCTGGATCAGTTGCGCCATCGCCTGATGCTGTTCGCGACTGGCCTGTTCCAGTGCCTGGGCGAGGTTGTTGATGTGCTGCGACAGGGCGCCCAGTTCCGTGTCATCGACAATCGGCAGCGGAGTCTTGTAGTCGCCTTGCTGAATCGCCTTGACCGCGTTGCCGATATCGCGGATCGGCGCCGACAGGCTGCCGGCCAGACGCCGCGCCAGCACAAACGTGAAGAGCAGGGCGAACAACGCCAGAATCCCGGCCTTGAACAGAATTTCCTGCTGACGCTGACTGAAGGCATCGTTGGACAGGCCGACGATCACCCGACCCAGATAGTCCTCGCTGGTCACGTTATTGCTGGCTTTGGCGTCGTGGAAAAAATCACTGTTGAGGGCGATCCGTTGCAGGCGCACCGGGGCCTGGAACACCTCGACCTGATGCGGGCGGTTGTGCGCGTCGGCGGCCTGTTCTACGTAGGCCAGGATCCGGTTGGCGCTGTCCTGTACTTCCAGAAAACGCACGTTTGGTGTCGCCAGGGTCGCTTTGAGCAGGCTTTCCAGCACTTCGTTGTTGCCGGAAATCACCCCGTACTCGGTGGCGGGCGCCAGTTGGTTGGCGATCAGTTGCCCGGTGTGATTGAGCTCCTGCCGCAAATCCTGAATCCGCACGAAGGTAAAGAAACTGATCAGCAGCAGCGTAAGCAGCAGGGCCGGGCCGAGGCTGATCAATTGCGTGCGGGTGTTGATGTCCCAGCGGCGACGCAGATTCATGGGTGGCTTTCTCCTTCAGCCAACTGGCGGGCGACAGACGCTTCATCGATTGGCTCGATACCCAGGGAACGAGCGACCTGCGCATTACTTGAGACCTTGAAGCGATCGGGGTAGAGCGCGCGCGGCCATGTTGCCGGGGGACGGTCCAGCAACCCGTCAAGGATCGCCAGCCAGTCGGGCTGATCGCTGTAAGTGCTGGCGAGGCTGCCGGCACGCACGAACGCAACGTTCGGCCCGATCAGTGCCACTTGCCGGGAGTAACTGCTGAGCAACAGGTTTTTCACGGTTTTCGGGTTGTACAGGTCGGGGTCGTCGAGGCCCAGCAGCACCTCGCTGTTTCTCAGCACGCTTTGCAACGGGCGACTGTCCTGGGTGTTGTCCCAGCGCTGGCTGACGATTTGCAGATTCAGCGGCGCTGCGGCCTGATGCAGCTCCTTGAGCAGGAATTCGCTGTGCTGGTCGAACAGCACGCCGACCCGCCGCACCTGCGGCAGAATCCGCCGGATCAGTTGCAGCTGCCGCCCCAGCGGCGGATCGCTCCACAGCAGACTCAAGTGCGGCGGTTGTGCGCCACCCAGGCGTTGCCGCGCTTGCAAACGGCTGATGCGCAACACCAGCGTCGGCGGCCCCTGGGACTCCTGCAGGCGCCAGTCGAGGCTGGGCAGATCGAGCAGAATCATCCGCAAATTGCCCGGCAACTTGCCCGGCGCCGGCAGGCTGGCCAGCGGCTGAAACCGTACGTTGTCAGTGGGGCGCAGCTCGCTCAGGGCCTGGACGAAGGCTTGCACCCCGGGGCTTTCTTCGGCGCCGGTCAACAGGATATCGGCGGCTTGCACCGCCACGCCGTGCAGCCACGCGGTCAAGAACAGACAGGCACCCGCCAGCCAGTGGCCAAGGGTGGGCGTCTTGTTTGCCGTGGCGTAGCGCACCCTAGAACTCCAGCTCGGCGCTGAAATACAGCACCCGGCGCTCGTCGTACTGGTTGTCGACGAAAGTGGTCGGTTCGTTGTCGAGCCGCTGCTGCAGCACGCCGGCCAGTTGCAGTTGGGCTTTGCCCAGCGGGATGCGCTTGGCGATGCGCGTGTCGACCCGCTCGAAACGATAGCCGTTAAGCGCGTTGTCGCCGTAATAGAAGAGGGCGCTGTTCCAGCCATGGCCCCAATCGCGCAGCCAGCCGGCAGAGCCGCTGTTGCGTGAGGTGAATTGCTGATCCAGCGGATTGCTCGCTTCGGCATCGACGTAGGCATAAGTGAAGCGCAGGCGGTCGATCAGGCTCAGGCGCCAGTCGAGCTGGGTTTCAGTGCCGCGAAAGCGCGAGCTGTTGGCGTTGCTGGCGATGTACTGGTTGTTACGCAGCGGCTCGCTGATCATTCCGGTGATTTCGTCGTAGAACAGCTTCACGTCCACGGCCAGCCCCCACTCGGCGAAATAGCCGTTGTAGCCCAACTCGCGCGAACGCATGTGTTCCTGATCGAGATTGCCCGGGCCACGGGTCTTGACGAAGTAGCGCGCCGAAGACTGGCCATAGGCGGACGGCCGCAGGTTGCTCACCTGATAGCTCCAGTTGACGTTGTTCTCGAACATGTCCGGCGAGCGGATCGCCTCCGAGTACACCGCGCGCAGGCCATGGCGTGGGTTGATCAGGTAGTTGACGGCGAACCGGGGCGTCAGCGAACTGCCGATCAGTTGGGTGTTTTCAAACATGGCGCCGCCCTGCAACAGCCAGTGTTCACTGGCACGCCACTCCAATTGGCCGAACGCACGCCAAGTGGTGTCGTCCAGCGTGCCGTTGAAGTAGGTCTCGGAGTCGGCCCGGTCGTAACGATAGTTCATGCCGCTGACCAGCCGCAGCGTGTCGGACAGGCTGAGAGTGTCCTGCAATTCCAGATCGTAGCGCGACTCGCGGGCGCTTTGGTCGATGTCGCCACACAAGGTCTGGCTGGCACCGTTGCGCCATTGATCCAGCACTTGATTGGCCAGAGCCATTTCCTGTGGCGTTCAGGCTTCCGGACCGGGGCCGGTGAAGCGGGTGATGTTGCGCGCCAGGCGTTCGGTGTAGTTCGGGTTGAGCTGCCACAGCTGTGTCAGTTGCGGGCTGAACGACACTTCGGCATCACAGGCGCGCCATACTTGCTGGCGATCCCAGTGCTGCGCCGAGCCTTGTATATAAAGGCTGTGTTGCGGATTGATGTCGAGACTCCAGCGCACCGAGCCGGCGTAATCCTTGGCGACCACGTCGGAATTGTTCCCGGCAGCGGTAATCCCCGAGAACACCGGGCGGTAGGTATAAGGGCGCTGGTTGGTACCGTCCTTGGCATTGACCTGCCAGTCGAGGCTCTGGTTGTCGCTCAGGGTCTGGCTGACGGCGAGGCTGAAGCGGTTCAAACGGCGGCTGTCGCGGTAATCGGCGCCGGTGCGGTCGCTGTCGAAGCCATCGTCTTCCTGGCCGGACAGCGACAGGCGCAAGTCGCCGCCGTTCCAGCCCGTACCCTGGCTGGCATAGAAATCGTTAATGCCGCGCTGGCCGCGGGTGTACTTCAGGCGTGTGCCGTGGCTGTCTGCCGGGTTGCGGGTGATGATGTTGACCACCGCCATCAGCGCGTTGGCGCCGTAGCTGACCGTGTTCGGCCCACGGAAAACCTCGATCCGCTCGATGTCTTCCATGGCCACCGGAATATCACTCCAGTCCACCGTGGCCAGGCCCGCGCGGTACACCGAGCGGCCATCGATCAGCACCTGCATGCGTCGCGCTTCGCTGGCATTGGTCCCGTGATAGTTGACCGCCGCCTGATTGCCGCTGATGTTGCCGACCATCATTCCCGGCACCAGCCGCAGCAACTCACTGATGTCGCGGGCGCCACTGGCGTTGATCAGTTCACTGTCGAGTACGGTCATGCTCCCCGGCACTTCCGCCGGTGTCTGTTTCAGGCGTGTGGCCGTCAGCACCTGCGGCAGCGTTTCGCTGTCGACAAACAGGTCGTCCGCCTGCAACATCGGGCTGAACAGCAGCGCCAGCAACAGGGATGAACGTGAAGGGGGAGAGCCAAAAGACACGACACAGCCTTGATCACAAAGAATTGGCGCGCATGTTAACCGAGGACAGTGACTTTTCCAGTCACGATGCTGGCATTTTCCTAGGTTTTATTGGTCTTCTTCCTACAAGTGCCGGTAATTGACGCAGGGGCTGGCCGCGCTCCGGTCGCCCCGTATAATGCCGGCATCGCCACTGGTATGGATTAACGGATTGCATATGACTGAACAGCGCCCGATTGCGGTCCTGGGAGGCGGAAGTTTTGGTACCGCCGTGGCCAATCTTTTGGCCGAGAACGGCCATCAAGTCCTGCAGTGGATGCGCGACCCCGAGCAGGCCGAGGCCATTCGGGTCAATCGCGAGAATCCGCGTTACCTCAAAGGCATCAAGATCCTGCCGGGGGTGACGGCGGTCACCGACCTGCAGGCCACCCTCGACGCCTGCGAGTTGTGCTTCGTCGCGCTGCCGTCGAGCGCCCTGCGCACGGTGCTGGCTGCTCATGCCGAGCGCCTGAGCGGCAAGATGCTGGTCAGCCTGACCAAGGGCATCGAAGCCCACACCTTCAAACTGATGAGCCAGATCCTCGAAGAGATCGCCCCACAGGCGCGCATCGGCGTGCTGTCCGGGCCGAACCTGGCGCGGGAGATCGCCGAGCACGCGCTGACCGCCACGGTGGTCGCCAGCGAAGACGAAGAACTCTGCAAAGCGGTACAGGCTGCGTTGCATGGTCGCACCTTCCGCGTTTACGCCAGTGCTGACCGTTTCGGTGTCGAACTGGGCGGCGCGTTGAAAAACGTCTACGCGATCATTGCCGGCATGGCGGTAGCGCTGGAGATGGGCGAGAACACCAAGAGCATGCTGATCACTCGCGCCCTGGCCGAGATGACCCGGTTCGCGGTGAACCAGGGCGCCAATCCGATGACTTTCCTCGGTCTGGCCGGGGTCGGTGACTTGATCGTGACCTGCTCGTCACCCAAGAGCCGCAACTATCAGGTCGGGTTTGCCCTCGGTCAGGGCTTGAGCCTTGATGAAGCCGTGTCGCGCCTGGGCGAAGTCGCTGAGGGGGTCAACACCCTGAAGGTGCTCAAGGCCAAGTCCCAGGAGGTTGGCGTGTACATGCCGCTGGTCGCCGGGCTGCATGCGATCCTGTTTGAAGGACGCACGCTGGAGCAGGTGATCGGTCTACTGATGCGGGCCGAGCCGAAAACCGACGTCGACTTTATTTCCACCAGCGGTTTCAACTGATTCAACAGGAAGCGAGCCATGAACGATCCGAAAACCGAAGCCAAGTACGAATCCATCCTCCTGCGGGTGCTGTGGATGATCGTCTACGTGCTGGTCTGGCAAGTGGCGCAGTTCATCCTCGGCGCGGTGGTGCTGGTGCAACTGATCTATCGTTTGATTTACGGCGCGCCGAGCGCCAGCCTGATGAATTTCGGCGACAGCCTGAGCCAGTTCCTTGCGCAGATCGGCCGCTTCGGCAGCTTTCACAGCGACCAGAAACCCTGGCCGTTCGCCGACTGGCCGACCCCGCGTGCCCCGGAAGGCGAGACGCCGCACGCCGTGCCGCCAGCCCCGCATCCGGCCCGCGATGAGGAACCCAAGCTATGAAACTCTGGGTATTGCGTCACGGTGAGGCCGTGCCTTATGGCTCGTGCCCCGACTCCGAACGGGAACTGACCGCGCACGGTCGCCAAGAGGCCTTGAGCAGCGCAGCCCGATTGATCGGTCAGCCGCTGACGGCGATTTACGCCAGCCCTTATCTGCGCGCACAACAGACTGCGCAGATCGTTCGCGAGGCTCTGGGTTTCGAGCCGGAGATCCGCACCGTCGATTGGCTGACGCCGGAAACCGATCCGGACAAGGTCACCGATCAACTGGTGTCGGTGAGCAATGTGCTGCTGGTCAGCCATAACCCGCTGGTGGGCAATCTGCTCAGCTATCTGCAGCACGGCGCCGGTTATCCGCCGGAGAAGGTCAGCACCGCTGGCCTGGCCGAATTGGAAAGTCCTGAGTTGTTGATTGGCTCGATGACCCTCAACAGCCTCAAACACCCTTAACAGCAAAAGATCGCAGCCTGCGGCAGCTCCTACATTGATCCGTGTAGGCGCTGCCGCAGGCTGCGATCTTTTGATCTTGTTTCTTTTGGTAAAAAATCCAACCAAGCACTTGCTTGGTTGACTACGCTTGCTCCAGACCCAAAAAACAGGAGCGAGTCGCATGTCTGCCGCCTTCCGTTTGCCGCTGGACGTGTTCTACGAGCGTGAGGCCCGGCACCCGCGCCAGCGTTTTCTGGTGCAGCCCATCGGTGGCGGGCAGGTCGAGACGCTCACCTGGGCCGATGTCGGCCATCAGGCCCGTTGCGCCGCGCACTGGCTGCGCGCACGGGAACTGCCGCAAGGCAGCCACATTGCACTGATCTCGAAAAACTGCGCGCACTGGATCATTGCCGATCTGGCGATCTGGATGGCCGGACACGTCTCGGTGCCGCTGTATCCCAACCTCACGGCGGACTCGGTGAATCAGGTCCTGACACATTCGGAAAGCGTGCTGGCGTTCATCGGCAAGCTCGATGACTGGCCGGGCATGTCGGTCGGTGTGCCGGCGGATTTGCCAACCATCAGTCTGCCGCTGCATCCGCCCGGCGAGTTTGATTTCAGTTGGGATGACCTGCTAAAGAGCTCGCCGATCCAGGACGATCCGCGCCCGGCGGCCGAACAACTGGCGACCATCATCTACACCTCCGGCACCACCGGGTTGCCCAAAGGCGTGATGCACAGTTTTGCCAATCTGGGGTTTGCCACGACTCGCGGCACGCAACTGTTCGGGCTCAACGAGCAAGACCGCCTGCTGTCGTACCTGCCGCTGTGCCATGTCGCCGAACGAATGTTCGTTGAACTGGCGGCGATTTATACCGGGCAAACCGTGTTCTTTGCCGAAAGCCTCGACACCTTCATCACCGATCTGCAGCGGGCGCGGCCCACGGCGATGTTCGGGGTGCCGCGCATCTGGACCAAATTCCAGATGGGCGTGTACGGCAAGATCCCGGCCAAGCGCCTGGATTTCCTGCTTGGCCTGCCATTCATTGGCAAGCGGGTCGGGCACAAGGTGTTGGCCGGGTTAGGCCTTGATGCCTTGCGCGTTGCCCTGTCCGGTGCGGCACCGGTGCCGCAGACCCTGCTCGGCTGGTATCAGAAACTCGGCCTCGATGTGCTGGAGGTGTATGGCATGACCGAGAGTTGCGGCTATTCGCACATCTGCCTGCCGGGTCAGTACAAGCAAGGCTGGATCGGCAAGCCGTGCCCGGAGGTCGAGGTGCGGATCGACGAGTCCGGTGAGGTGCAGGTGCGCAGTCAGGCGAACATGCTCGGCTATTTCAAGGAACCGCAGAAAACCGCCGAGATCCTCACAGAGGACGGCTTCCTGCGTACTGGTGACAAGGGCGAACAGGATGCCGAGGGGCGCTTGCGCCTGACCGGCCGACTCAAGGAAATCTTCAAGACCAGCAAGGGCAAATACGTGGCCCCGGCGCCGATTGAAAACCGGCTGGCGGTGCATTCGCGGATCGAACAGGTCTGTGTCGTCGGTGATGGCCTGAGTGCCCCGCTGGGCTTGTGCGTGCTGTCGAACGTCAATCAGGAGGAGGCGCGGGCGAGTCTGCATTCGAGCCTGGAGAAGCTGCTCGAAGAGGTCAACGCCGTGCTCGACAAGCACGAACGCCTGCGCCGGCTGGTGGTGGTCAAGGACAGCTGGGCGGTGGAAAACGGCTTTCTCACGCCGACCTTGAAGATCAAGCGCAACGTCATCGAAGACACCTATGGCGCGCGGTTTGAAGAATGGAGCGCGCGCAGCGAGGCGGTGCTGTGGCAGGATTGAGTGACGATCAAAACAACAAAGGAAGCCTGCGATGACCTTGTGGCGCACCACTCCGAACATCGAGCAGTTGAACGCAATCCAGAAAAACACCATCGGCGAAGTGCTGGATATCCGCTTTGAGTCCTTCGACGAAGCGTCGTTGACGGCGAGCATGGTCATCGATCACCGCACCCATCAACCTTATGGTCTGCTGCACGGCGGCGCTTCGGTGGTGCTGGCGGAAACCGTCGGTTCCATGGCCAGTTACCTGTGCATCGATGCCAGCAAATTCTATTGCGTGGGGCTGGAGATCAATGCCAACCATCTGCGCGGTTTGCGCAGCGGGCGGGTGACCGCAGTGGCCTCGCCAATTCACATCGGTCGCACCACGCATGTCTGGGACATTCGCCTGACCAGCGATGAAGGTAAGGCCAGTTGCGTTTCGCGTTTGACCATGGCGGTGGTGCCGTTGGGCGAGCAGCCACCGGTGCGTTGAAGTCCGATGCGCCACTGCCATGACCGGACTGTCATCATTCCTGGCAGTTACGGTCATTGCTCAGCGCCGCGCTCTTGCGGACAATCAGCGGCATGTTTCTGCTCATGGATAAACCTGCATGTCGCAACCGATCTTTTTCGCCCACGCCAACGGGTTTCCCTCGGGCACCTATGGCAAGTTGTTCGCGGCGCTGGCGCCCGAGTACCGGGTTGCGCATCTGGAGCAGCATGCCCATGACCCGCGTTTCCCGGCGGACGACAACTGGTACAACCTGGTCGACGAACTGATCCACCATTTGCAGCAGCAGGATCAACCGGTGTGGGGCGTCGGCCATTCCTTTGGCGGCGTGTTGCACCTGCACGCCGCATTGCGCTGCCCAGAGCTGTATCGCGGCGTGGTCATGCTCGACTCGCCGGTGCTGACCCGCACTGACCAATGGGTGATCCGCGCGGCCAAGCGCTTCGGCTTCATCGACAGACTGACCCCGGCCGGACGTACGCTGGGGCGACGCGAGGAGTTCGCCGACCTCGACACGGCGCGCAGCTACTTTGCCGGCAAAACCCTGTTTCGCGGTTTCGATCCGGAATGCTTCGATGCCTACCTGCAACACGGGTTGCAGACGGTCGGCGACAAGTTGCGTCTGCGCTTCGACCCGGCCACCGAAATCAGCATCTATCGCGGCGTGCCGCACACCAGCCCGGGCCGTACGCGCCAATTGCAGGTGCCGCTGGCCGTGGTGCGTGGTCACAAGAGTCGCGTGGTCATGCGTCATCACACGCGGTTCGTCGGGCGCCTGCCCCAGGGCGAAGCCCTGAGCATGCCCGGCGGACACATGTTCCCGCTCGAACGTCCGCAGGACACCGCGCGCCTGCTCAAAGAGCTGTTTACGCGTTGGGAGCGCCGCGAACAGAAGGACTGCGCATGAGCCCGACCTTCGAAGAAGTGCGCCTGAGCCTGCCGCATATCGAACTGGCGGCGCACTTGTTCGGCCCCGAGGACGGTCTGCCGGTGATCGCCCTGCATGGCTGGCTCGACAACGCCAACAGCTTCGCGCGCCTGGCGCCGAGGCTCAAAGGCCTGCGCATCATTGCCCTGGACATGGCCGGGCATGGGCATTCCGGGCATCGCCCGAACGGCGCCGGTTATGCGCTGTGGGACTACGCCCATGATGTGCTGCAGGTCGCCGAGCAATTGGGCTGGAAACGCTTCGGCCTGCTCGGGCATTCGATGGGCGCCATCGTTTCGCTGGTGCTGGCCGGTTCGTTGCCGGAGCGCATCAGCCATCTGGCGCTGATCGATGGAGTGATTCCGCCTACAGACAAAGGTGAAAACGCTGCCGAGCGCATGGGCATGGCCCTGCAGGCGCAGCTGGACCTGCGTGACAAGCGCAAACCGGTCTACAACACCCTCGATCGTGCCATCGAAGCGCGGATGAAAGGGCTGGTGGCGGTCAGTCGCGAAGCCGCCGAACTGCTGGCGCAACGCGGTTTGATGCCGGTGCCCGGCGGTTATACCTGGCGCACTGATAATCGGCTGACTCTGCCATCGCCGTTGCGCCTGACTCAGGAACAGGCGATGGCGTTCGTCCAGCGCATCGCCTGTCCGGCGCAACTGGTGGTCGCCGCCGACGGCATGCTGGCCAGACATCCGGAGTTGCTGGAGCGTCTACCCTTTAGCCAGGAACAGCTGGCGGGCGGGCATCATTTGCACCTGAACGATGAGTCCGGTGCCGACCTTGTCGCAGACTGTTTCAATCGCTTCTTCGCCATTCCTTGACTTGCACCGGGCAACTGTCGAGGCTGGGCGGGTTGAAATGGGAGACAAACACGATGGATTTCTATACCGCTGCGACCCCGACCCGCCAAGCCATGCCGATCCGATGAGCCTGACTATGCGGTCACTCAGTCTGTTGGCGCTGTGCTGTTTCAGTCCCGTTCTCTTCGCTGCCGATGTGCCAGGCAGCCAGGATCTGCAGATCGTGCCGCGCCTGGCCGATGCGCAGATTGTCGACTATCGCCCTCCGGTGGAGCTCGAGCGGATCTATCCGCTGGGCTCGATTCGCAAGATCAGCGGCCAGTTGCGCTTCGACGGCCAGGTCACCGCGCGCGGCCAGACCACTTCGGTCACCTATGAATTGCCCCCGGAGCACTCCGCCACCGAAGCCTTCACTGCTGCTCGCGAAGCCCTGCAAAAGCAGGACGCCGAGTTGCTGTTCTGGTGCCAGGCCCGCGACTGTGGCGAAAGCAGCCTGTGGGCCAATGAAGTGTTCGGCAATGCCAAGCTGTACGGTGCCGACGAGCAACAGGCCTATCTGCTGTTGCGTCTGGCCGCACCGAAGGACAACACCCTGGTAGCGCTCTACAGCATCACCCGTGGCAATCGCAAAGCCTACCTGCATGTCGAACAGTTCGAAGCGGGCGCGCCGTTGGGCGAGTTGCTTCCGACGTCGGCGACGCTGTTGCGACAGCTCAAAAGCACCGGCGAACTGGACTTTCCCAAGCTGACCGGGGACCCGGATGACACCTGGCTACGACTGATTTCCCGCGGCTTGAACCTCGACACCACCCAGCGCGTGACGATTTCCGGGCCGAAGGCCGAGGCCTGGCGTCAGGCATTGATCGGTCAGGGCGTGCGCGCGGCGCGGATGGAGGCGGGGAGCGCCGATGGCGCTGGCCTGCGCGTTGATCTGTTGCGATAAGCTGCATCGTACGTGCACGCGGGGCGTGTTCGCCTACGCTTTGACCGACTGACTTCTTCGAGACTTTACATGCTCAATAATGATCGGCTGTTGGTGCAGATTCTCCTGCTGGTGCTGTTTGGTGCCAGCCTGTGGGTGATGGCGCCGTTCTGGTCGGCGCTGTTCTGGGGGGCGGTGCTGGCGTTCGCCAGTTGGCCGCTGATGCGTCTGTTGACCCGTTGGCTCAATGGCCGCGAATCACTTGCTGCGGCTATTTTGACCCTTGGCTGGATGCTGCTGGTGGCGGCGCCACTGGTGTGGCTGGGGTTCAATCTGGCCGATCACGTGCGCGATGCCACGGCGTTCATCAAGGATGTACAGGTCGACGGCCTGCCGGAAGCACCGGCCTGGCTCGGCAGCGTGCCGCTGGTCGGCGAGCGGCTGGTCGGGGTCTGGAACAGCATCGATCAGCAGGGCGCCGCGCTGATGGTGTCGATCAAGCCGTATCTGGGGCAGGTCGGCAACTGGTTGCTGGCGCGCAGTGCGCAGATCGGCGGCGGGATCCTCGAGCTGACCCTGAGCATTGTCTTCGTGTTCTTTTTCTATCGCGACGGGCCGCGACTGGCGGCGTTTGTGCACGGTCTGCTGGAGCGGCTGATTGGCGAGCGTGCCGGGTATTACATCGAGCTGGTGGCCGGCACTGTGCAGCGGGTGGTCAACGGGGTGATCGGTACGGCGGCGGCGCAGGCGATTCTGGCGTTGATCGGGTTCCTGATTGCCGGCGTTCCGGGGGCGCTGGTGTTGGGGATCGTGACGTTCCTGTTGAGCCTGATTCCGATGGGGCCGCCGTTGGTGTGGATTCCGGCGACGGCCTGGCTGGCGTGGAAGGGCGAGTACGGGATGGCGGTGTTTCTCGGGATCTGGGGCACGTTCATCATCAGTGGCGTGGATAACGTGTTGAAGCCTTATCTGATCAGCCGGGGCGGGAATCTGCCGTTGGTGATTGTGCTGCTTGGGGTATTTGGCGGGTTGATTGCGTTTGGGTTTATCGGGCTGTTTATCGGGCCTACGTTGTTGGCGGTGGCTTATAGTTTGTTGACGGATTGGAGCAAGAGTCAGGCTCGGGTTTAGATTTGGCTGGGGTGGTTTGACTTGGCGGCCTTTGGGCCGACCATGCTCCTGGGGTTTTGGGTGTTTATCCGTTGCTTCGGGTGTTGCGGCTGGCGGTTTCGCCCTTACGGCGAGTCACTTTTGCAGACGCCCAAAAGTAACCAAAACGCTGGGCCCCGGCGTTCGGCCCTCGCTTAGGCTCGGGTTCCTTCGCTCCGGGATTCATCCGGGGGCATCGCCTCCGGTTTGCTTCGCTGCACCTCCTCTCGATGTGTTCGACTGCGTCGAACGGTCGCTGCGCTCCCACCCCCGGATAAACCCCTCCACTCAGCCTGCCGAAGGGGCCGGCACGGCAAGATCAAGAGCTGCAGCCGAGCTAACGCTCATCCTGTTGAGTGGTGAAAAGCATGCGGTCTGCCTGGACTGCTTTGCTTTTTTGTGGGAGCGAGCTTGCTCGCGAAGGCGGCCTATGGGCCGACCAATTTCCAACAGACCACACCCAATCCACCTGTGGGAGCTGGCTTGCCAGCGATGGCGGCCTGCGAGCCGACCAATCTCCAACAGACCGCACCCCAATCCACCTGTGGGAGCCGGCTTGCCAGCGAAGGCGGCCTGACAGCCGACCAATCTCCAACAGACCGCACCCATTCCCACTGTGGGAGCTGGCTTGCCAGCGATGGCGGCCTGACAGCCAACCAATCTCCAACTGAACACACCCAATCCACCTGTGGGAGCTGGCTTGCCAGCGAAGGCGGCCTGACAGCCGACCAATCTCCAACTGAACACACCCATTCCCACTGTGGGAGCGAGCCTGCTCGCGAAGGCAGCCTGACAGCCGACCAATCTCCAACAGACCGCACCCATTCCCACTGTGGGAGCTGGCTTGCCAGCGATGGCGGCCTGACAGCCAACCAATCTCCAACTGAACACACCCAATCCACCTGTGGGAGCTGGCTTGCCAGCGAAGGCGGCCTGACAGCCGACCAATCTCCAACTGAACACACCCATTCCCACTGTGGGAGCGAGCCTGCTCGCGAAGACGGCCTGGCAGCCGACCAATTTCCAACTGATCACACCCAATCCCACTGTGGGAGCGAGCCTGCTCGCGAAGACGGCCTGACAGCCGACCAATCTCCAACTGACCACACCCAACCCCACGGTCGGAGCCAGCCTGCTGGCGATGAGGCTCTCTCAGGCAACCACTCTCTTCTCGCTGTACTCAAATGACCGTTCCCACACCACTGCATGGAAACGATCACACATCACTACATCAACTCAAGTCGCCACATTCAGGTACTTGCCCACCGGCGCAGCATTGTCCAGTGAATACTGCTTGCTCAAGTTGGCAATCATCCGGTTCAGCGCTTCGCTGGTGGTCTGGGTGCTGGCGGTCCTTTCTTCAGGCGGATGTTCGCGACCGGCTTGCAATGCTGCTTTCAGTTCGTCGCTGCTCACGTCGCCGCTGCTGTCGCTGTCCAGCGCTTTGAGCAGTGTGGCGCTGGTGTCGGTGCTGGTCGTTGAGGTGTTGTCGCGGGTCTGTAGCGCGCTGCTCAGTTCGGTGGCGCTGATGCTGCCGTCACCATCGGCATCCAGTTGGCTGAACAATTCATCACTGGGGGGTTGCTGCGTTAGCGGTGGTGGCGGGGTGAGGCTGGCGGTGAGTTCGTCCTGACTGACGGTGCCATCCTTGTTCTTGTCCAGAACGGAGAAGATCTGATTGCTGTCGGCGCTGCTGCCGGCGCTGGTGAGGCCGTTTTTCAGTTCGTCCGTGCTGATAGCGCCATCACCATCGGCATCGAGGGCGCTGATCAGGGCGTCGGCGAGGTCGGTGTTTGGTGCTTGATCCTGAGGCGGCGATGGGGGCGCCATGGCGGTCATTTCTTCGGCGCTGAGGCTGCCGCTGGCGTCGCTGTCCAGCTCGCCAAATTGCTTGCTCAGGTTGACCAGCAAACCGTCGTCGGATTTTTGCGACAGGGCGCTTTTCAGTTCGTCCTGGTCCACCGCGCCGTCGCTATTGCTGTCGAGTCTGGCGAACAGTTGCTTTTGCAGTTGCTGGCTGCGGGCGTTCTGGGTGGCGGTGCTGCTGGTGCTGGTATAGCTCGTGTAGTTGCTGACGCTACCGATCATGGGCTCACTCCTTGGACTGTAAAGCCGGTCGGTGTACCGGCTTGTACAGACTCAAGGAGCAAGTTGTCCTGGGTATTTTGGCTTTGTACCGGGTGGTACACAGTGGGGAGGACACCAGAAACCCTCAGGGGGACAGGTGTTCTTCTCAGGCGCGCGGCAGGCGGATGATTGCGGTCAGGCCGCCGCCGGGTGTTTCTTGCAGATTCAACTGCCCACCCAAACGCTGCGCCGCTTCACGGGCAATGGTCATGCCAAGGCCGACGCCGCCGGAGTTGCGGTTGCGGGAGCCTTCCAGGCGATAGAACGGTTCGAACACCGCTTCGCGTTGGTCTTCGGCTATGCCCGGGCCGTGGTCGATCACGCGGATCAGCAGTTGTTCGCGTTGATCCTGCAGTTCGATGCGCGCCTGCCCGGCGTAGCGCAGGGCATTGTCCATCAAGTTATTGATGCACGAGCGCAGCGCCATCGGTTGCACCTGCAGCGGCGCGCAATGGCCGCTGACCTGCACGTCTGCGCCTTGATCCTGAGCGTTCTCGCACAACGATTCGACCAGCGCCTGCACGTCCATCAACTGCAGGGCTTCGCTGGTGCGTTGTTCGTGCAGGTAGGTGAGGGTGGCGTCGAGCATGCCGATCATGTCGTTGAGGTCCTGGCGCATCTGACCTTGCAGCTTTTCGTCGTCGATCTGTTCCAGGCGCAGTTTCAGTCGCGACAGCGGGGTGCGCAGGTCGTGGGAGACGGCGCCGAGCATGCGTGCTCGTTGTTGCACCTGTTCGCGGATGCGTTGTTGCATCAGGTTGAAGGTGTGCGCCGCTTGCCGTGCCTCACGCGGGCCGGACTCGTCCAGCGGTGGGCTGTCGAGGTTTTCACTGAGGCGTTCGGCGGCGTCGCTCAGGCGCTGGATCGGTCGGCTGAGCAGTTTGGCGCCGTACCACGCAGCAATCATCAGCGAGATGAACTGGAACGTCAGCGGCACCAGCGGTCCGCCGAACCACGGACGTGGCGGGCGATGGGCGAAACGCGGATCCGGCGGCGGATGTTGGCCGTCGACCCCCTCGGCAAATTCCGGCGGGGGCGGCGGTGGGGGCGGGCCGTAGTGGTGAAACCAGGCAAAAGCCAACAGATGCGCGAGGACGATCGCCACGAACAGCATGCCAAACAGGCGGCCGAACAGCGTGTCGAAGCGCCCTCGCATCAGCCGATGTCCCGCGCGTCGAACAGGTAACCTTCACCGCGCACGGTTTTGATCAACTGCGGGGCTTTCGGGTCGTCGCCGAGTTTTTGTCGCAGGCGCGACACCAGCAAATCGATGCTGCGGTCGAACGCTTCGATCGAACGGCCCCGGGCGGCGTCCAGCAGTTGTTCGCGGCTGAGTACCCGACGCGGGCGTTCAATGAACACCCAAAGCAAGCGGAATTCGGCATTGGACAGCGGCACCACCAGTCCATCGTCGGCAATCAGCTGACGCAGCACGCTGTTGAGGCGCCAGTTGTCGAAGCGAATGTTGGCCCGCTGTTCGGTGCGGTCATCGCGCACCCGGCGCAGGATGGTCTGGATCCGCGCCACCAGTTCCCGTGGCTCGAACGGTTTGGCCATGTAGTCGTCGGCGCCCAGTTCCAGGCCGATGATGCGGTCGGTGGGCTCGCAGCGGGCGGTGAGCATGAGGATCGGGATGTCCGATTCGGCACGCAGCCAGCGGCACAGCGACAGGCCGTCTTCGCCGGGCAGCATCAGGTCGAGTACCACCACGTCGAAATGTTCGGCCTGCATCGCCTGGCGCATGGCTGCGCCGTCGGTGACGCCGCTGGCGTGGATGTTGAAGCGCGCGAGGTAGTCGATCATCAGCTCGCGGATCGGCACATCGTCATCGACGATCAGCGCGCGGATGCTCCAGCGCTTGTCGTCTTTCTGCTCATCAGTCACGGTCGTTTGGGTGTTGTGCATGGGGCTGTTCATCTGCCAGTAGGCCGCCAACCACAAAGATGGGCTGCGAGGTGGTGGTTTCAGCATAGGCGTCCTGCCGTGAGGCGGGAAGTGCTGATGTAAGGACGTGTTGCGGCTGGCGAGGCTAGCGCGGGCGCATGTTGGCGGCGTGTCGGTTGTGTATCGGGTTCGACACAATAGCAGCGAGCGCTATGCTGATCACGGTTGCGGCGACGATTTACCGATCATCGGGTGCCGCGCCGTCGCCGCTTCCGCTACAATGCGCGCCGATTTCGACTTGCCTGAGAGCCCATCCATGTCCGCCTGCCAGACTCCTATCATCGTCGCCCTGGATTTCCCCACCCGTGACGCCGCACTGAAGCTGGCCGACCAGTTGGACCCGAAGCTGTGCCGGGTCAAAGTGGGCAAGGAACTGTTCACCAGTTGCGCCGCGGAAATCGTCGGCACCCTGCGTGACAAAGGCTTTGAAGTGTTCCTCGACCTGAAATTCCACGATATTCCCAATACCACCGCGATGGCTGTGAAAGCCGCTGCCGAGATGGGCGTGTGGATGGTCAACGTGCATTGCTCCGGTGGCCTGCGCATGATGGCGGCCTGCCGTGAAGAGCTCTCCAAGCGCAGCGGCCCGCAACCGCTGCTGATCGGCGTGACCGTGCTGACCAGCATGGAGCGCGAGGATCTGGCCGGTATCGGTCTGGACATCGAGCCGCAGGAGCAAGTGCTGCGTCTGGCCGCGCTGGCCGAGAAGGCCGGAATGGACGGTCTGGTGTGCTCGGCGCTGGAAGCCACCGCGCTGAAGTCGGCGCATCCTTCGCTGCAACTGGTGACCCCGGGGATTCGCCCGGCGGGCAGTGCGCAGGACGATCAGCGCCGTATCCTGACCCCGCGTCAGGCACTGGATGCCGGTTCCGATTACCTGGTGATCGGCCGTCCGATCAGTCAGGCGGCGGATCCAGCCAAGGCCCTGGCCTCGGTCGTGGCAGAACTGGCCTGATCAGTTTCCGCAGGTATTAGCATTACCTGTAGGAGCTGCCGAAGGCTGCGGTCTTTTGATTTTGCTTGTTAAAGGCAAGATCAAAAGATCGCAGCCTTCGGCAGCTCCTACAGGGGCTGCGATCTTTTGTTTTAGATTTTCAGCACCAACTTGCCGAAATTCTCCCCGCTGAACAATTTCATCAGTGTCTCTGGAAAGGTCTGCAGACCTTCGACGATGTCTTCCTTGCTTTTGAGTTGTCCCTTGGCCATCCAGCCGGCCATTTCCTGCGCGGCACTGGCGTATTGCGCGGCGTAGTCCATCACCACAAAGCCCTCCATGCGTGCGCGGTTGACCAGCAATGACAGGTAGTTTGCCGGGCCTTTGACCGCTTCCTTGTTGTTGTACTGGCTGATGGCGCCGCAAATCACCACCCGGGCTTTTGGCGCCAGACGACTGAGCACGGCGTCGAGGATCTCGCCGCCGACGTTATCGAAATACACGTCCACGCCTTTCGGGCACTCGCGCTTGAGCCCGGCCAGCACGTCTTCGTGCTTGTAATCGATGGCGCCGTCGAAGCCCAGTTCATCGATCAGGTACTTGCACTTGTCGGCCCCGCCGGCGATGCCGACGACCCGGCAGCCTTTGATCTTGGCGATCTGCCCGGCAATGCTGCCCACCGCGCCAGCAGCCCCGGACAGCACCACGGTGTCGCCGGCCTTCGGTGCGCCGACGTCGAGCAGCGCGAAGTAGGCGGTCATGCCGGTCATGCCCAGTGCAGACAAATACACCGGCAGCGGCGCCAGTTTCGGATCGACCTTGTAGAAACCTCTGGGCTCGCCGAGGAAATAATCCTGCACGCCGAGGGCGCCGTTGACGTAGTCGCCGACGGCAAAGCCCGGGTTGTTCGAAGCGATGACTTTGCCGACGCCCAGAGCGCGCATCACTTCACCGATTTCCACCGGCGGGATGTAGGACTTGCCCTCGTTCATCCAGCCACGCATGGCCGGGTCGAGGGACAGGTATTCGTTCTTGACCAGAATCTGCCCTGCCGCAGGTTCGCCGACCGGGACTTCCTGATAAGTGAAGGTCTCGCGGGTGGCAGCACCCACCGGGCGTTTGGCGAGCAGGAACTGGCGATTGGTCTGGCTGGTCATGGCAGGCACTCGAACTGAATGAAGTCTTGTTGATAGACCCTCAAGGCCAATGCTGCAAGGTGGGCTGATGCGGCGAATGCACGATGATCCAGTGCAGTGATAGTCGCCCGGCGGGTTTTATCACTGCGACGCATGAAGGCATAAACAGCCTTCTGATAGTGCTGATGCGGGGCGGGCCGTGATGGCTATGCTGCGAGTCTGCAAACCCTCCTGCATCTCTCCTCCGAGGACATAACAATGAGCATGACGTTTTCCGGTCAGGTTGCCGTAGTCACTGGCGCGGCCAATGGCATTGGCCGCGCGACCGCCCAGGCGTTCGCCGCCGAAGGCCTGAAAGTGGTGGTGGCCGATCTGGATGCGGCAGGGGGCGAGGGTACGGTGGCGCTGATTCGTACAGCCGGTGGTGAAGCGACCTTCGTGCGCTGCAACGTTACCGTTGAAAGCGAAGTGAAGAATCTGATGGACGAGGTGATCAATACCTACGGTCGCCTCGACTACGCCTTCAACAATGCCGGGATCGAAATCGAGCAAGGCAAGTTGGCAGATGGCTCGATGGACGAGTTCGACGCGATCATGGGCGTCAACGTCAAGGGCGTCTGGCTGTGCATGAAGTACCAGTTGCCGTTGCTGCTGGCCCAGGGCGGCGGGGCGATCGTCAACACTGCTTCAGTGGCAGGGCTTGGCGCGGCACCGAAGATGAGCATCTATGCGGCGTCCAAACACGCGGTGATTGGCCTGACCAAATCGGCGGCGATCGAATACGCGAAGAAGAAAATCCGCGTCAACGCTGTGTGCCCGGCGGTGATCGACACTGACATGTTCCGCCGGGCCTACGAGGCCGATCCGAAAAAGGGCGAGTTTGCCAATGCGATGCACCCGGTGGGGCGTATTGGCAAGGTCGAGGAAATCGCCAGTGCCGTGCTGTATCTGTGCAGCGATGGCGCGGCGTTCACCACCGGTCACTCTCTGGCCGTGGATGGCGGCGTCACTGCCTTTTGAAGCCCAATGGCAAGACCCGAGAAACCCGCCTGAGCGCGGGTTTTCTTATTCTTGGGCTGCCGTTTCTTTAAACCGCTAAACAATGTGTATCAAACGGTTAGAACGTCTGCTTTTGACGGCGTTGTCGCACAGCCTGAACGACGCGGCTGTGATTTACTGCCGCCAGCAAAACGGACAGGAGTTTGCGTGCTCATGGAATTGAGAATTGACCGACAGGCAATGGTGCCGGTCGTACAGCAGATTGTTGATGGAATGACCGAGTGGATCTCGCGAACGGGTGTGGCGCCGAGCACGCGACTGCCCTCCGTCAGACAGATAGCACGCTCCAATCTGCTCAGCCAGTCGTGTGTGACCGAGGCCTGCGAGCGGCTGGTGGCGCAAGGTATCCTGGCCCCGCGTCAGGGCGCGGGATTCATGGTCGCCGCGCACAGTCGCGCTTTGCTCGGGCTTGAATACGGGCGGGCCGAGAGCGGCTTGAAACTCGGCGAGGGCGGTTTGCCGCAAAGCTGGCGCGAGTCCGATGACCTGAGCTATGCAATCCGTCAGGTGGCGCGAACCGACATGGCGAGTCTGTTCAATTACAGCACCCCGCTGGGGTTTGCGGCGCTGCGTGCGCAGATCGTCAGACGTCTCAGGCTGATCGACATCCAGGCCCTGGCGGAACAGGTACTGACGACCTCCGGTGCCAGCCAGGCGCTGGATCTGCTCGTGCGCACGCTGGTTAAGGCCGGGGACTGCGTTGTTGTCGAAACCCCGGGCTATGCGCCGCTGTTCGAGCTGTTGCGCCTGCGTGGCGCGCAGCTGCTGGAAGTCCGGCGTACGCCAAGCGGGCCTGACCCTCAGGCGCTGGAGGCACTGTTGCGCCAGTGCCGGCCCGTCGCGATGTTCGTCAACAGCCATCACCACAATCCCACCGGTTCCTGCCTGAGTCCGTGTGTGGCACAGCAGATCCTGCGATTGTGCAACGCGCACGATGTGCAACTGATCGAAGACGATGTCTACGCCGATCTGCACAATGGCAACGGTGTACGCCTGGCCGCACTTGATGAACGGGTGATTTACGTCGGCAGTTTTTCCAAGACGCTGAGCAGCTCGCTGCGCGTCGGTTTTTTATACGCCGGGCCAGAACTGATCGCGCGTCTGGCCCGGGTCAAGATGATCAGCAGCATGGGAGCCTCGAGTTTCAATGAAGCGGTGCTGGCGAGCCTCCTGGCCAGTGGCGCCTATCGAAAAATGGTCCAGCGCCAGCGTCAACGCCTGAATACCGACCGCGTCGCCGCATTGCAGGCATTGGAGGACGCAGGCTGGGAGGTTTTCGGCAAGCCGTGTGGCGGCCTGTTCATCTGGGCCCGCTCCCCGCTGAGTGATCCGGAGCGCTTGCACAGGCATGCGCAGTGCAGTGGTGTCAGTCTCAGCCCTGCGGGGGCTTTCAGTCCGAGCGGCGAGATCAGTCAGTGGCAGCGAATCAATGTGGCCTATGCCTGTGATCCACGGGCCCGGCAGTTTTTTCGCAGTACCGGCGTGAATCGACCTCAAGCGTTCTGAAAACGACGCGTGCGTAGCTTTTTGCCATTATTCCGACGCCAGAGACTTGTGCTGCTCCATGACCGTTGCGAATCTTCGGCAACAGACTTTGGCAGGGGACTACGCGCAATGATTTCGGCCGTGCAAGGACGTTTTGCCAACCTCGGTATGGCAAAGAAACTGGGTCTCGGGTTCGTACTGGTGCTGCTGTTGACTGCGCTGGTGGCTGCCATTGGAGTCTGGTCCCTGCAGACCATCAGCCAGCGCTTCGACGGCTTGAAGCAAATGTCGTCGCTCAACAGTGCCTTGCTCAAGGTGCGGTTGCTGGAGCAGGACTATGCGCTGCACAGCAACCCGAAAACGGTTGATGCCGTGCACGAGGGCGTCGACGGTCTGTTGGCCCAGGCCGCGCAACTCAAGGCGCAGACGCCGGCGAACGGGGCGGTGATGAGCGATGTCGAGCAAGCCTTGGGCGACTATCGCAAGGCGTTTGACGAGTTCGTTTCACTGACCCAGGCCAAGGATCTGGCGCTGGAAATGGCCAGTTGGTCGGTGTCCAGCGTGGCCAATAACCTGGACGTGCTGCAAGCCGGGCTGGCCGATGATGGCGCGTACACGTTAAAGGACAGCGAAGGCAAGGATGGTGCGCAGTTCATCGAACAGGCCAGTCAGGTCAGTCAGGTGTCGCGGTTGATGCTGCAAGCGATGAACGAGGCACGGGTTCGTCTCGATCAGAGCCGCAAGGGCGATGCCGACAGTGCCGACAAGGGCAGCATCGAACAGGCGGCCCAGGCCCAGGCTCAGGCCGAGCAGTTGAAGACTACGGTCAAGGATGAGGGCTATTTGACGGTGCTCAACGAAGTGTCCGGGCACATCGCCGGTTTCAACGACAAACTGGCCGAGTACACCGGTCTGCTGGCCCAGGAAAAAACCGTCTATGAACAGTTGCACCAGCGCGCGGCGCAAGTGATGTCGCGTGTCGACCAGGCCTATGTGGCCGAAGACGGCGCGATGCAGGTGGAATTGAAGAAAAACTCGGTGCTGATCCTCGGTTCTTCGGCGTTGGCCTTATTGGTGGGGCTGATTGCCGCGTGGGTCATTACCCGGTTGATCGTCGCGCCGCTGCGCGCTGTGATGCGCGTCGCCCAGCAGATTGCGGCCGGAGATTTGAGCGCGAAAGTCGAGGTTACCCGGCGTGATGAAATCGGCCAGTTGATGCTGGCGATGCAGCAGATGGGGGCCGGGTTGAGCACGATTGTCAGCGGATTGCAGGCGGGCATCGAGCAGTTGGCCAGTTCCGCGCAATCGCTGTCGGCGGTCACCGAGCAGACCAACCTCGAGGTCAACAGCCAGAAGGAAGAGACCGAGCAGGTGGCCACGGCCATGAACCAGATGACCGCCACCGTGCATGACGTGGCGCGCAATGCCGAGGAAGCCGCGCTGGCCGCGCAAACCGCGGATGGCAAGGTCGAGACCGGGCAGCAGGTGGTGCGCCAGAGCATGGCGCGGATCGAGCAACTGGCGGATTCGGCAACGTCGGCCAGTTCGAGCATCGAAAGCCTCAGTGCGCAGATCCAGAATATCGGTACGGTGCTGGATGTGATCAAAAGCGTTGCCGAGCAGACCAACCTGCTGGCGCTCAACGCGGCGATCGAAGCAGCGCGGGCCGGGGAGCAGGGCAGGGGCTTTGCGGTGGTGGCCGATGAGGTTCGTGCGTTGGCGCGACGTACGCAGCAGTCGACGGAGGAGATCGAGCGGCTGGTCAGTACGTTGCGTTCGGCGGCGCATGCTTCCGTGCAGCAAATTCAGAGCAGTGGCGAGTTGGTGAAGCTTGCCGTCAGTGATGCGCTGCAGACCGAGAGTGCGCTGGGGAGTATTGCGGCGGCGGTTTCGTTGATTCAGCAGATGAATCAGCAGATTGCGGCGGCGGCCGAGGAGCAGAGTTCGGTGGCCGAGGAGATTAATCGCAGTGTGACGAGTATTCGTGCGAGTGCGGATCAGTCTTCGATGGCGATGCGGGGGAATGCGGTTTCGAGTGTTGAGCTGGCGCGGTTGGGGGGGGAGCTCAAGGGGATGGTGGGGCATTTTCGGCTTTGACTTGGCGGCCTCTGGGCCGACCAGGTTCTTGGGGTTTTGGGTGTATATCCGTTTTTTTGGGTGTTGCGGCTGACGGTTTCGCTCTTACAGCGACTCCCTTTGGCAAACGCCCCAAAGGAAGCAAAGGTCTTTGGCCCCAACGTACGGCCCTCGCCGTGGCTCGGGTTCCTTCGCTCCGGGATTCATCCGGGGGCATCGCCTCCGGTTTGCTTCGCTGCACCTCCTCTCGATGTGTTCGACTGCGTCGAACGGTCGCTGCGCTCCCACCCCCGGATAAACCCCTCCACTCAGCCTGCCGACGGGGCCGGTACGGCAAGATCAAGAGCTGCAGCCGAGCTTGCGCTCATCCTGTGTAGGAGCTGCCGAAGGCTGCGATCTTTTGATCTTGATCTTGATCTTGATCTTGATCGTGATCTTGACCTTGATCTTGATCTTGATCTTGATCTTGTGGGAGCTGGCTTGCCAGCGATGGCGGCCTGACAGCCGACCAATCTCTAACTGAATGTCCTCAATCGCAGCCAGTCCACCACCCACAAAAAAGCCACCTCTCGGTGGCTTCTCTTAACTCTCGACACTCAGTCGTAGATCACTTTCTTCTTCCAGTCCGCGTCGGCTTCAACTTCCTTGAGGCCTTCGGTCAACTGGTTCACTTCGCCTTCGACCGGTGCAATTTTGTCCATGACCTGAGCGTTGGCGCGGGCCAGCAGTTTTTCCAGGTATTGCAGTTGTTCCGAGTACATCTGCGGGTCTTGCTGTTTGCGCAGGTATTGCACGCCGCGTTCGAAGGCGAGGCGGGCCTGGCCTGGCTGGTTTTGTTGCAGGGATTGTTGGCCGAGGTTGTTGAAGAACTCGATGTGCAGCAGGACCAGGATGTGGCGGACTTCCTTGATCCAGTGTTTGGCTTCGTTCGGCGGCAGGAAGCCGTCGTGGGCGGCGCGGGTGATCTGGCCGTGAAGGGCTTCGAGCAGGAAGCGGACGTCCTTGGCTTTGGCTTCGGTCAGGATCGGTGCCGGCGGGTTGTTGACCGGAATCGATTCGCCCTGGGCTACCAGTGCGCTGAGTTCAGTGATCCGTGCCTTGATCGTGGCGCTGGTTTTTTCCAGGTTCAGCAGACGCTGGCAGACGTTCATTTCCAGACGCGTCAGCAGCAGCTTGAGTGCCGGCGTCATGAACTGACCGGGGAAGGTTTCAGTCAGTTCGCCGCAGCGGCGCAGGCGGTCGTTGAGTTCGACTTTGGTACGGGCCTTCTCCAGTTTGTTGTTTTCCACCACATGGTTCATGTAGCCAATGGCGATCAGAATTGCGATCCCGGCTACGACTAGCAGGGTGATCATGAGTGGTGTCACCGGTAAGACCTCTTTATAGGGTTCGCATGCGAGTGTAGTGGCTGGGCACTTGGGCGCCCAGCGCCGCTCGACGAGTTGATTCAGCAGCTTCTGTGTATATCGGCTGCACACTGCTTATATGAATGCTGGCGCAAGGTGCGCAGATTGCCATCATCGTGTTGCGGACTATAACGCCTTGGCGAGTGGCGGAATATAGGCGTCAATCGTCGGGCGACGGAAAAGCCCGAATGCTCTCGTAAAGCAGGTCGAAGTCATTGATTTAAATAAATTTATATTCGGGGGTTGACGACCTCTCAAACCATCCATAGAATGCGCGCCACTTGCAGCGTAAAGCACACAGCGAAACGCGGCAGGGAGTGAATGTTGTAGTGTGTCCCCTTCGTCTAGTGGCCTAGGACACCGCCCTTTCACGGCGGTAACAGGGGTTCGAGTCCCCTAGGGGACGCCAATGCGGGAATAGCTCAGTTGGTAGAGCACGACCTTGCCAAGGTCGGGGTCGCGAGTTCGAGTCTCGTTTCCCGCTCCAATTTTAAACAGCACTGCTTTCGGGCAGGGCTGAGTGAAACCAGAACCTGATCTTCGGAGACGGCTCTGGACACCGAAACACACACCATGTGTTCCGGGTAGCGTGTCCCCTTCGTCTAGTGGCCTAGGACACCGCCCTTTCACGGCGGTAACAGGGGTTCGAGTCCCCTAGGGGACGCCATTTGCGGGAATAGCTCAGTTGGTAGAGCACGACCTTGCCAAGGTCGGGGTCGCGAGTTCGAGTCTCGTTTCCCGCTCCAAATTCTAAAAGCGCCGCTCAGTGAGCGGCGTTTTTATTAGTGAAAGTTGTAGCCTGTCCCCTTCGTCTAGTGGCCTAGGACACCGCCCTTTCACGGCGGTAACAGGGGTTCGAGTCCCCTAGGGGACGCCATTGCGGGAATAGCTCAGTTGGTAGAGCACGACCTTGCCAAGGTCGGGGTCGCGAGTTCGAGTCTCGTTTCCCGCTCCAATTTCACAAAAACGCCGATCAGTGATGATCGGCGTTTTTGTTTGTGCAGCATTTTGCACGCAACAAAAAAGGACCTTCGGGTCCTTTTCTGTTTTCACGTCAGGCCCGCTGAATCACGGGCCTGTGTCTTGTCAGAGCTTCGGCAGCTGGCCGACACGACCCATCATCTCAGTGACGATCTGCAGGTCCAGCAGGAACTGGTCAACCGTCTTGAACTCACCGTCGGTATGGCCGGTGTATTTGACTTCAGGACGGGCCAGGCCGAATTGCACGCCGTTCGGCAAGTCATGCACCGAGGTCGCCCCGGCCGAGGTGCCGAACTCATGCTTCATGCCCAGGTTCTCAGTGGCCACCGCCAACAGTGCTTTGACCCATTCGCCTTCCGGGTTGCGATACATCGGTTCGTCGATCGAGTAGGTGAAGTCCGCGGCGACGTGGGTTTTCTTGCTCCAGGCGGCGAGTTTGTCAGCGATTTCCTTCTGCAGCACTTCTGGCGATTTACCCTTCGGTACGCGCAGGTTGACAGCCAGTTTGAAGGCCTTGTCGTCCACACCGACGTAGGTCAGCGAAGCAGTCAGCGGGCCCATGAACGAATCGGAGAAGCCGACGCCAAGTTTTTTCCCCAGATAATCCAGGCCCCAGTTGTTGGACGCATAGCGGGCAGCGTCGGTGATCTGGTTGTGCTTGAGCGCCACCTTGCCGTCGAGACCGTTGATGAAGTCGAGCATCCGCGCGACCGGGTTGACGCCGGACTCGGGTTCGGAGGAGTGCGCGGACACACCGGTGACGCTCAGCTTGACGTCTTTGCCGTCAACTTTTGCCGCCACTTTGAAGTCGCCACCGTGTTTTTTCGCGTACTCGTTGCCGGCCTTCTGCAGGCTCGCCGCCAATTGCTCCGGCTTGTCGGTGACGAGAGTAGCGACCGAAACCGACGGAATCTGGTTGGTCGCCAGGCCGCCGGTCATCGAAGTGATTTCGGCGCCACTGCCTTCAGCCTTGCGCAGCGGGAAATTGGCCATGACCGTGCCGTAGCCTTTCTCGGCGATGACCACCGGGTAACCGCCATCCAGCGCCATGTTGTAGTTCGGTGTCGGGTTGTGCTCGAAGTAGTAGGGGATCGCGTCACCCGTGGTTTCTTCAGTGGTGTCCACCAGCAGTTTGAAGTTGCGTGCCAGTGGCAGCTTTTCTTCCTTGATCACTTTCATGGCGTACATGGCGACGACGATGCCGTTCTTGTCGTCTTCGGTGCCACGGCCATACATGCGGTCGCCGATCAACGTCACTTTGAATGGATCGAGTTTGGTGCCGTCCTTCAGCACCCAGTTTTCCGGGGTGACCGGGACCACGTCGGCATGGGCGTGAATGCCCACGACGTCATCGCCGCTGCCGTCGAGGGAAATTTCATAGACACGGTTGTCGACGTTGCGGAATTTCAGGTTGAACGATTCGGCGAGGTTCTTGATCTTTTCGGCGATTTTGATGAACTCGGGATTGTCGTGCTGAGCCACGCCTTCTTTGCGGAAGGTCGGGATTTCCACCAGTTCGCGCAGCGTTTCCAGGGCGGCTTTGCCGTACTTGGCGCGGGTGTAGATGCCCAGCAGGCGATTGATCTCGTTCTGCTGCTCGGCGGTCAGGGTCTTGTTGTCGAGAAAACCATTGATCGCCGGGGCGAGGTTGTCGGTCTTGCCCGGATTGCTGCTCGCGACCGCACCGAGAAACTGACGAAAATCGCTGACCGTCGTATTGCTGAACGCCTTGAGGATCGCAGCACTTTGCTCGGGGCTGATGTTGGCTTGGGCCGGCAGGGTGAACGACGAAAGACTGGCCAGAACCAGGCTTGTGGCAGCCAGACGCTTGAGGGAAAAATTCATTGCAGTGGGCATTCCTTTGCAGGCATTTACAGGGGAAGTGTTTGAAAGTTGAAACAAATCTTTTCCAAGCTAACACCACGAAGGTGTTAAAGGGGAGTCCCTGAAGTGGGATCCGTCGCACAGAAATGCAAAAGCGGCGCACAAACGAAAAAGGCCCGATCGGTGTTGAACGGATCGGGCCTTTTGTTTTGGCGCAGCGTTTACATCGACAGCACCAGCCTGCCGGCGAACAGAATCAGGATCACGCCCATGCTGCGTTCGAACCAATGGCCCATGCGCATGAACAGGGACCGCACCCGGCTGCTGGAAAAAAACAGTGCGACGATCACGAACCATAGCGCGTTGACGAAGCACATCCACACCCCGTACAGCGCCTGGATGTTCAGCGGCGTAGTGGCGCTGATGATCGTGGTGAAGATCGCCAGGAAAAACAGCGTGGCCTTGGGGTTGGTCGCATTGGTCAGAAAGCCGGTGCTGAACGCCTTGAACAGTGACTGCGCGACCAGCGGCTCGTCGGTATTGTTTTCACCCTCGAGCGTGGACTTCGGTTTACTGCGAATCAGGCTGATGCCGAGGTAAAAGATGTACGCGCCACCGATCACCTTGGCCACGGTCAGCAACCACGGCGTGGTGTGCATGAGCGCGCCAACACCGAGCAAAGTATAGAGAACGTGCACCGAAATACCGGCGCCGATGCCCAGTGCGGTGCAGATGCCCACCAGTCGGCCGAAGCGGACGCTCTGGCGGATGGTCACGGCGAAGTCCGGGCCGGGAGCGACCACGGCCAGAAAGTGAATGGTGGCCAGTGCCAGAAACTCGCCCAGGTAGTTCGATAACATCTCAGCTCCAGAAGGTCAGGGGTGAAGCATTGCCGCGATAGCCGACAAAGAATGAAAGGCTCAGTCGCGGATCCGCTACGCCCGGCGTCACCGAGTGCATGCAGCGCGAATTGAACATGATGAAATCGCCCGGCTCCGGCCGCACTTCCAGGGTCGGTGGGCCGAGCAGCGCCGGGTCGATGCCATAGCTGTCGCCGCGCATCTCGTCGAACCGGTCCGGGCTGATAGCGTCGTCCCACATCTGCAGCGCACCGCCCTCGGTCGGCATGTTCAGGTACACGTTGCAGGCGAACTGCGCCTCCAGGCTGCGGGCCTGAAAGCTGTCCGGGGCGTCCTTGGCGAAAATGTCGTGATGAGCGAGGAAACACACACCGGGTTTGACCACCCGTGACAGGCCGACATACATCTTGCGGCCATAGAGGTTTTCCAGATGAGCGCCGGCCGGCCAGGACTCGTCGAGCATGCAGCGCAGGGTATCGACCGGCGAGGAGTAGGGGGCGCAACGTTCGCGCAGTTCAGCGATGTTGCGGGTGGCGCGTTCGAAGTAGTCCTCGATCAGCAGCGGCTGGTTTTCCGCCTCGTAAAACGCCATGCCGATGCGGCCGATGCTCGGCGCGTTGATGTAGCCTTCAAAGCCCGGAGCCAGAATCTTGTCGCCAAGCTGAACCGCCAGCGGCTCCGGCAGAAAGCCTTTGACGCGGATGGCGAGGACTTCTTCGTTGGCCAGTTTTTTTATGCACGTCTCATCGAGACGCTCGACGTCTAGCATCATTGTTTTAGGTCCATCTATCGATAGTCAACGGAACCGGCGAGTGCGGTTCCCCCGGCGCCGGACGCTGCGCGAGGCAGCGTCCGAGATGCTTAATCCACGCTGTAGTGGACGGATAACGTGCCTTTCTTCTGCGAAAGGGAAGCGATCGTGACTGTGCCCAAATCCTTCAGGCTGCGTACATGGGTGCCACCACAGCCGTAGGCCGGCAGCTCGCCAAAACCGATTTCCCGCGCGCCTTCGCGCAGCGAGGTCAGGCGGGGCAGGTCGTGTTCGATCCACTCACGAATACCGTACTGAACGGTTGGTGCGTCGACTTCCTGAGCCGCATCGCCCGGTTTGAACTGCACCCGGCCTTCGTCTGGCCAGTGGTGCGCCTTGACCGGCGTCCAGCCCATGGCTTGCACGAAATGCCCGATCAGGTGCCCGGCTGAATGCATGCGGGTGTTGTAGCGGCGACGTTGTTCATCGACATGGATGCAGGTCATGCCGAGTTTCACCGGACGGTCGACGTAATGCACGATCCGATCCGGCTCCTGGATCACGCGCAGCACCTGGCTTTCGCCGATCATGCCGGTATCGCAAGGCTGCCCACCGCCTTGCGGATGAAACAGCGTGGCGCGCAACACCACGGCAAATTCGTTCTCGTGGGGCGTGCAGTCGAGGACTTCCACATTAGCCTTGAGGTCATCACTATGGAAAAAGAGGCGAAGCGTCATATTCCATGCCCTTATTAAAGTGTCTTTTTTTATTATATGAATCGTGCAATAACGTGATAATCCGTTCAAACATCAAAGGACTTGTGCGCTGTGAGCATCAATCTTCCGCTGCCACTGCTCGGTGAAATGGCGATCTTCGTCAAGGTCGTGGAGACCGGCAGTTTCTCCGAAGCCGCCCGCCAGCTGGGTTCCTCGCCGTCGGCGATCAGTCGCAGCATTTCCCGACTGGAAAAGGCTCTGGCCACGCGTTTGCTGCAGCGCACGACGCGTAAATTGCGTCTGAGTGATGGTGGTGAAGAAGTGTTCAAGCGCTGTCAGGAGATGGTCAGCGCCGCTAAATCGGTGATGGAGATCAGTGGGCAGTTCACCCACGAGGCGGAAGGGCTGGTGCGGGTCAGCGTGCCGAAAGCGGTCGGACGCTTCGTGATTCATCCGCACATGCCCGAGTTTCTGCGGCGTTATCCGAAAGTCGATGTCGAGTTGCTGCTGGAAGACCGCCAGGTTGATTTGATTGACGATCATGTCGACCTGGCGATTCGTATTACGGACCGTCCGCCGGCCGGGCTGGTCGGGCGACAGTTGCTGACCATCGACCATTTGCTCTGCGCCACCCCGCAATACCTGGCCGACCACGGCACACCGACGCATCCGCATGATCTGCTCAATCACAGTTGTATCTATCTGGGAGAAACCCCGAGCGATGCCCGCTGGAAATTCAAGAAGGGCAGTAAAGCGGTGACGGTCGGTGTGCGTGGCCGCTATGCCGCCAACCACACCGGCGTGCGGCTCGGAGCCGTGTTGCAGCACATTGGTATCGGCAGCTTGCCGTACTTCACCGCGCGTTATGCGCTGGAGCAGAAACTGATTGTGCAGGTGCTGCCGGAGTGGACATTCCTCGCGTCCTATCACGGTGGGCTGTGGCTGCTGCATTCACCGACGCGTTATCTGCCGCCGAAGCTGCGGGTGTTCATCGATTATCTGGTGGAGTGTCTGGAGAAAGAGCCGACGTTGAGCAAGCCGGGGAAGGCGGGTGCGCCGAATAATCTGGCGATGGCGTATGAATTGCCGGAGAGTGAGGGCCTGCTTTAAAAGCAAAAGATCACAGCCTGCGGCAGCTCCTGCAGAGATCACATGTATTCCCTGTAGGAGCTGCCGCAGGCTGCGATCTTTTGATCTTCAAACCCTTAAATCAGTGCTTGCTGTCCTGGGCAGACATCGCCAGCAACTGTTTTTCCTGGTTCCAGTCGAACGATTCGTCGTTCTGTTCGGCTTCGTAGCGACGTTCTTCCAGTGCCTGATACAGGTCGATTTCTTCATCGGACAGGTAGTGCAGGCAGTCGCCAGCGAAGAACCACAGCAGATCCCGCGGGATCAGGTGGGCAATTTGCGGATAGCGGGTAATCACTTGGGTCAGGATGTCCTGGCCCAGGTACTGGCTTTCGATCGGATCGATCGGCAGGGATGCCAGCAGTTCGTCAAAGCGCTCCAGGAACAAGGCATGGCTTTCTTCGGGAACCTGATCGGCCTCACCTACGGCGACCAGGATACTGCGCAGGTGGTCGAGCAAAACAAGATGATCGGCAACGACGTTGGACACGAGATAAGTCCTCAAGAGCAAAACGGGCGCGGGAGTATAAAGCTCTCGCGCCCGTTTTTCACAAATAAACAGCTACACGGTCGTCAGCATCAACGGACTTTGCCTTCTGCCTGTTTCAGTTCTTCCTTGTCGAAATCATCGACGTCGATCACCTTGCGCCGTGCCGCTTCAGCATCGCGCAGGGTTTGCGCCTCCGCCGCTTGCAACACCCCGGCCTCCAGTGCGGCGTCGATAGCGTGTTCGCCCGCCGCCGGTTTGACCTGGCCGCTTTTCAGCGCAGTGTGCAGTTTCTTGTGCAGGGGTTGCGCGGCACCCAGCAGATCGCTGGCGTGTTGCAGGGCACCCACGGCATCGTCGGCGGACTGCGGGCGATAGCAACCGGCGAGCAGTTCTTCGAGAGTCGGATCGCCTTTGGCGCGACCAATAACAGCTGCCACTTCGGCACCGAGCTTGTCCGATGGGCCTTTGTGGCGACGGCCGAACGGGAACACGATCACCCGCAGCAGGCAGCCAAACACTTTGTTCGGGAAGTTGCTCAGCAGCTCATCCAGTGCCCGTTCCGACTGACCGAGGCTTTCTTCCATCGCCCAACGGAACAGCGGCTCCATATGCGCCGGCGAATCCAGGTCGTGATAACGCTTGAGCGCGGCGGAGGCCAGGTACAGGTTGCTCAATACATCGCCGAGACGCGCCGACAGGCGTTCGCGACGCTTCAGTTCGCCACCCAGCAACATCATGCTGAAGTCGGCGAGCATGGCGAAAGCCGCTGCCTGCCGATTGAGTGCGCGGAAATAACCTTGGCTGATCCTGTCCCCTGGCGCATGTTCGAAGTGGCCAAAGCCCAGGTTCAGCACCAGGGTGCTGGCGGCGTTGCCGACGGCAAAACCGATGTGCTTGAGCAGCAGGCCATCGAATTCTTTCAATGCCTGTTCCTTGTCTTCACGGCCGGCGAGGGCCATTTCCTTGAGCACGAAGGGATGGCAGCGAATGGCGCCCTGACCGAAGATCATCAGGTTGCGCGAAAGGATGTTGGCGCCTTCCACGGTGATGAAGATCGGCGCGCCGTTCCAGCTGCGCCCGAGGTAGTTGTTCGGACCCATGATGATCGCCTTGCCGCCGTGCACGTCCATGGCGTGGGTGATGCACTCGCGGCCGCGTTCGGTCAGGTGGTACTTGAGAATCGCCGACAGCACCGACGGTTTCTCGCCCAGATCCACTGCGTTGGCAGTCAGCATCCGCGCGGCGTCCATCATCCAGGCGTTGCCACCGATCCGCGCCATGGCTTCCTGAATGCCTTCGAAGGCCGACAGCGGGACGTTGAACTGCTCACGAATCTGCGCGTACTGACCGGTCACCAGGCTGGTGAACTTGGCCGCGCCAGTGCCGACGGCTGGCAGCGAGATCGAACGCCCGACCGACAGGCAGTTCATCAGCATCATCCAGCCCTTGCCGAGCATTTCCTGGCCGCCGATGAGATAGTCCAGCGGGATGAATACGTCTTTGCCCGAGTTCGGGCCGTTCATGAATGCGGCACCCAGTGGCAGGTGTCGACGGCCGATTTCCACGCCCGGGGTATCGGTGGGAATCAGCGCCAGGCTGATGCCGAGATCTTCCTTGTCACCCAGCAGATGCTCCGGGTCATAGGCTTTGAAGGCCAGACCGAGCAGGGTCGCCACCGGACCGAGGGTGATGTAGCGTTTTTCCCAGTTCAGGCGCAGGCCGATGACTTCCTGGCCGTCCCATTGACCTTTGCAGATGATCCCGGTGTCCGGCATCGCTCCAGCATCGGAGCCGGCCAGCGGACCGGTGAGGGCGAAGCACGGAATGTCGTCGCCACGGGCCAGTCGCGGCAGGTAGTGATTGCGTTGTTCGTCGGTGCCGTAATGCAGCAGCAGTTCGGCCGGGCCGAGGGAGTTGGGCACCATTACGGTGGAGGCGAGGTCGCCGCTGCGGGTGGCGAGCTTCATCGCCACTTGCGAGTGAGCGTAGGCGGAAAAGCCCTTGCCACCGAATTCCTTGGGAATGATCAGGGCGAAGAAGCCGTGTTCCTTGATGTGGCTCCAGGCTTCTGGCGGCAGGTCCATCGACTGGCCGATCTGCCAGTCAGTGACCATCGCGCAGAGCTCTTCGGTGGGGCCGTCGATAAAGGCCTGTTCCTCTTCGCTCAGTTGCGCTTTCGGGTAGGACAGCAGCTTGTCCCAGTCCGGACGGCCGCTGAACAGCTCGCCGTCCCACCAGACGGTACCGGCATCGATCGCGTCGCGTTCGGTCTGCGACATCGGCGGCAGGGTTTTCTGGAACCAGTTGAACAGCGGCGCGGTGAAGTGTTTGCGGCGCAGGTCGGGCAGCAGCAACGGCGCAGCAACCACCGCGAGCACGACCCACAGCACCAGCAGCAACCAGCCCGGCGCATGGCTGAAAATACCCATCGCCAGCAGGTAAATGGCGACGATGCCCAACGCGGGCAGCGGGGCGATGCGGCGGTGAGCGAGGTACGCCACACCGACGATCAGAACCAGTATCCACAACAACAGCATATGTAATCCTCCGTGAACCAGGGCCAACCGACCCACCAGAGCTTAGACGGCATCTGTAAAACGGGTGGTCAGAACATGGTGATTGAACTCGTGGGAAACCCCGGATGGTTTTCGTAGGTTCGGTGGGCAACACCCGTGGGAAATCGTTCGCCATTCCCGCGTCTTCGCGTGCATGTTTGGCCGAAACGTCGTTATCTCTGTGCTTGAGCTGTCGCTAGACTCGGGGCTCCCCCAGGAGAACATCGTAATGCGCGAGTATCTGAGTCCCGGCCGCTTCATCGATAGTGACCACCCGGCGGTGGTGGAGTTCGCCGAACAGCACCGCGGTGCCAGCCGTGACCCGCTCGAGCAGGCGCTCGGTCTCTATTACGCCGTACGTGAAGCGGTGCGCTACAACCCCTACACGTTCAGCCTCGACCCGCAGACCCTGTGTGGCAGCCATGCGCTGGCGACCGGAGAAAGTTATTGCGTGCCCAAGGCCACCTTGCTGGCCGGGTGTGCGCGGCATTGCGGCATTCCCGCACGCATCGGTCTGGCCGACGTCAGGAATCACCTGTCGACCCCGCGTTTGCTGGAGCTGTTGCGCAGCGATGTGTTCGCCATGCACGGCTACACCGAGCTGTTCCTCAACGACCGTTGGGTCAAGGCCACACCGGCCTTCAACCAGCAACTGTGCGAACTGTTCAACGTCGCACCGTTGGACTTTGACGGGATCCATGACAGCGTTTTCCACCCGTACAACCGAGACGGCGCGTTGCTGATGGAGTATCTGGTCGATCACGGGCAGTTCGCCGATGTGCCGGAACAGTTCTTCTTCGAACATCTGGAAAAGTGCTACCCGCACCTGTTCGGCGAACATCAGGCGAAGGTGCTGGGCGATATGCAGAGTGATTTGAGCCGTACATGATCCGGCGTATGCTGCCTGCCCACGCATTGAAAAAGAGGCGGTCATGCTGAAGATCTGGGGACGGAAAAACTCATCGAATGTCAGGAAGCCACTGTGGGCCGCCGAAGAGCTTGGCCTGGCCTATGAGGCGATTGACGCGGGTGGCGCTTTCGGGGTGGTCGACACACCTGAGTATCGTGCGATGAACCCGAACGGCCGGGTCCCGGTGATCGAGGATGACGGCTTCGTGCTGTGGGAATCGAATGCGATCGTGCGTTACCTGCTGGCCAAACATGCGCCGAACAGCCAATGGTTTCCGGCAGACCTGCAAGCCCGGGCCATCGCCGACAAATGGATGGACTGGACCACCTCGAGTTTTGCCGGGCCGTTCCGCACGGTGTTCTGGGGTGTGGTGCGTACGCCAGCGGACCAGCAGGACTGGCCAGCGATCAACGCCGCAATCAAGGAGTGCACGGCCCTGCTGGCCATGGCCGATCAGGCCCTCGCCAGCCAGCCATACCTGTCCGGCCGAGAAATCGGCATGGGCGATATTCCCCTCGGCAGTTTCATTTATGCCTGGTTCGAGATGCCCATCGAACGCGCCGCGCAGCCGCATCTGGAGGCCTGGTACGCACGGTTGAAGCAGCGTCCGGCCTATCAGAAAGCGGTTATGACCGCGTTGACTTGATAATAACTATCGACACTCTTGACTGTACTTGTGTGGCGGCGGCAAGCACCATTGCGTTCACGCGCCGTGGTTGTTTTGTTCGCCTCCCGGCCCAATCTTTCCTTTTCTTCCCTTCTTGGTGCGTAAATCCGATATGAGTTCCGCTCTGTCCATCCGGCAGCTAACCAAAACCTACGGCAACGGGTTCCAGGCCTTGAGTGGTATCGATCTGGACGTCGCCGAAGGTGACTTTTTCGCCTTGCTCGGCCCTAATGGCGCGGGCAAATCCACGACCATCGGCATTCTCTCGACCCTGGTCAACAAGACCAGCGGCACGGTGAATATCTTCGGTCATGACCTGGACAAGAACCCCGCCGCGCTCAAGCGCTCGATCGGCGTGGTGCCCCAGGAATTCAACTTCAACCAGTTCGAAAAGACTTTCGACATCGTCGTGACCCAGGCCGGTTACTACGGCATTCCGGCGAAAGTCGCCAAGGAGCGCGCCGAGCAGTACCTGACCCAGCTTGGCCTGTGGGACAAGCGCGATGTGCCGTCGCGCTCGCTGTCCGGCGGCATGAAGCGGCGTCTGATGATTGCCCGCGCCCTGGTGCATGAGCCGCGCCTGCTGATCCTCGATGAGCCGACCGCAGGCGTCGACATTGAACTGCGTCGTTCGATGTGGACATTCCTCACCGAGCTGAACCAGAAAGGCATCACCATCATCCTCACCACGCACTATCTGGAGGAGGCTGAGCAGTTGTGCCGCAACATCGGCATCATCGACCACGGCACCATCGTCGAGAACACCAGCATGAAACAGCTGCTGGGCCAATTGCACGTCGAGACCTTCCTGCTGGATCTGAAAAACGACTTGCACGCTGCGCCACAATTGATCGGCTATCCCGCGCGGTTGCTCGACGGCCATACCCTGGAGGTCCAGGTCGACAAATCCATGGGCATCACCGCGCTGTTCACTCAGTTGGCGCAACAGAACATCGAAGTGCTGAGCCTGCGTAACAAAACCAATCGCCTCGAGGAGCTGTTCGTGTCCCTGGTGGAGAAAAATCTGTCGAAGGTGGCGGTATGAGTTCCGAATTGCGCCCCAACCTCGTCGCCCTCAATACCATCGTTTACCGTGAAGTCCGGCGTTTTACCCGGATCTGGCCGCAGACCCTGCTGCCGCCGGCGATCACCATGGTTCTGTATTTCGTGATCTTCGGTAACCTGATCGGCAAGCAGATCGGCGGCATGGGTGGCTTCAGTTACATGGAGTACATCGTGCCGGGGCTGATCATGATGTCGGTGATTACCAACTCCTACGGCAACGTGGTCTCGAGCTTCTTCGGCAGCAAGTTCCAGCGTTCCATCGAGGAACTGATGGTCTCGCCGGTGTCGCCGCACACCATTCTGATCGGCTACACCATCGGCGGCGTGCTGCGTGGTCTGATGGTCGGGGTGATCGTGACCATTCTGTCGCTGTTCTTCACCCATCTGCAGGTGCATCACCTCGGCGTGACCTTGTTGGTGGTGATTCTGACCGCGACGATCTTCTCGCTGCTGGGCTTCATCAACGCGGTGTTTGCGCGCAACTTCGATGATATTTCGATCATCCCGACGTTTGTGCTGACGCCGCTGACCTACCTCGGTGGCGTGTTCTACTCGATCACCTTGCTGCCGCCGTTCTGGCAGACCGTGTCGCTGGCCAACCCGGTGCTGCACATGGTCAACGCTTTCCGCTACGGCATTCTCGGGGTGTCGGATATCCGCATCGGTATCGCGATCACCTTCATGCTGGTGGCGACTGTGGTGTTGTACCTCGGTTGTGCGCGGTTGCTGGTGAGTGGGCGCGGAATGCGGACCTGATCCGATACCACGTCGCTGCCATCGCGGGCAAGCCCGCTCCCACAGGATTTGTGTCGTTCAAAAAATTTCGGGCAAACCAGATTCTGTGGGAGCGGGCTTGCCCGCGATGGGGCCCATTCAGACGCTACAAAAAACGGCCTCCCTTGCGGAGGCCGTTTTGCATTCAATGCACGCGGTTCTTTTTGCGTCGCGCCCATTGCCGCGCCACCCACCAGCGCCAGTACAGCATCACCGTGAAGTAGGCGAGGATGCCCAGAAGCAGTCCGCATACCACCGACCCCAGCAAAAACGGCTGCCACATGGTCGAGAGCTCGCCGCTGATCCATTCCCAGGTCAAGGAGTCGGGCAGGGTGCGGGCGGGCACATTCATCAACCAGGCTCCGGCCTGATAAGTACAGAAAAACACCGCCGGCATGGTGATCGGGTTGGTCAGCCACACGAGGCTGACGGCAATCGGCATGTTGCCGCGCACGGTGATCGCCAGTGCGGCCGCCACCAGCATCTGCGCCGGAATCGGCAGGAACGCGGCGAACAGGCCGACGGCCATCGCCCGGGCCACCGAGTGACGATTGAGGTGCCAGAGGTTCGGGTCATGCAACAACTTGCCGAGAAAGCGTAAGGATTTGTGTTCCCTGATGCTCGTCGGGTCGGGCATGTAACGTTTGAATAAGCGCCGGGGCATAAGGCTTCTCGGTCGGTTAAGGCGGCAAGTATGTCTGGATTCTACGAAGCGCCCATTCAGACTTTGTGACAATTGTTGACGACGCCCCGCCTTCGCAGCAGCTATGCCTAACGCAGGAACCCTCAAGGACAGGCTTATGCGCACAGGGATGATGGCGCTGGCAGTCGGTCTGCTGGTACCCGTTTTTTTGCCGGTTTTACCGCCGGTCGGGTTGATGATGTTGTTGCCATTGGTGGGACTGATGTTGCTGCCGTTTCGCAGCTATCCGCTGGCGTTTCTGCTGTTCGGTTTCACCTGGGCGTGCGTCAGTGCACTGTGGGCGTTGAATGATCGCCTGCCGGCAGCGCTTGACGGCGAAACCCGTTGGGTCGAGGGGCGGGTGGTCGGCTTGCCGCAAACCAGCGAGGGTGTCGTGCGCTTCGAGCTCGCCGATGCCCGCTCGCGACACGAGAAATTGCCGTCGTTGATGCGTCTGGCGTGGCACGCCGGGCCGCCGCTCAACAGCGGCGAGCGTTGGCGGCTGGCGGTGAAGCTCAAGCGCCCGAGTGGCCTGCTCAATCCCGATGCGTTCGATTACGAAGCGTGGCTACTGGCGCAACGCATCGGCGCGACCGGCACGATCAAAGACGGTCAGCGCCTGGCCGAGGCCAGTTGGGCGTGGCGCGACAGCATTCGCCAGCGCTTGCTTGAAGTGGACACGCAGGGCCGGGGCGGTGCATTGGCGGCGCTGGTGCTCGGTGACGGCTCCGGGCTCAGTCGCGAGGATTGGCAGATCCTGCAGGACACCGGCACCGTGCATCTGCTGGTGATTTCCGGTCAACACATCGGGATGTTGGCGGCGGTCGTGTATCTGCTGATCGCCGGGCTGGCGCGCTATGGCTGGTGGCCGCTGCGCTGGCCCTGGCTGCCATGGGCCTGTGGGCTGGCGTTTGCCGCAGCGCTCGGCTACGGCTTGCTCGCCGGGTTTGATGTGCCGGTGCAACGGGCCTGCGTGATGGTCGGGCTGGTGTTGTTGTGGCGCCTGCGCTTTCGCCATCTCGGCGCGTGGTGGCCGCTGTTGCTGGCCTTCAATGCGCTGCTGTTATTCGATCCGTTGGCCAGTTTGCGTCCCGGTTTTTGGCTGTCGTTCGCCGCCGTGGGGATTTTGATTTTCACCTTCGGCGGGCGCCTCGGCGCGTGGAATTGGTGGCAGACCTGGACCCGGGCGCAATGGCTGATTGCGCTGGGCCTGTGCCCGCTGTTGCTGGCGCTGAACCTGCCGATCAGCCTCAGCGGCCCTCTGGCGAATCTGCTGGCGGTGCCGTGGGTCAGTCTGCTGGTGCTGCCACCAGCGCTGCTGGGCACGCTATTGTTGCCGGTGCCTTACGTCGGTGCAGGCTTGTTGTGGCTGGCCGGTGGTTTGATCGACTGGCTGTTTCGCGGCTTGTCGGTGATCGCCGGGATCTGGCCGGCATGGATCTCACCGTCGCTGCCGTGGTGGACCTTGTTGATTGGCAGTCTCGGGGCCGTATTGTTGCTGTTGCCGCGCGGTGTGCCCTTGCGACCATTGGGCTGGCCGTTGCTGTTGATTTTGCTGGCGCCGCCTCGCGAGCGGGTGGCCGAGGGACTGGCTGATATCTGGCAACTTGATGTCGGTCAGGGCCTGGCGATCCTGATCCGCACGCGTCATCACACATTGCTCTACGACACCGGTCCACGTTTCGGCGATTTCGATCTGGGGCAGCGAGTGGTGCTGCCGGCGCTGCACAAACTGGGGGTTGAGCGCATCGACCTGATGCTGCTCAGTCATGCCGATGCCGACCATGCCGGTGGTGCGCTGGCGGTATCACGCGGCTTGAAAGTGACACGGGTGATCAGCGGCGATCCTCCGGGGCTGCCCGCCATCCTGCGGGCCGAAGCCTGTGAAAGCGGACGTCAATGGCAGTGGGACGGGGTCCGGTTTCAGCTGTGGCAGTGGTCGGCGGCCCATGACAGCAATCAGCGCTCCTGCGTGTTGCAGATCGAGGCCAATGGCGAGCGTCTGTTGCTGACCGGCGATATCGACACGGCTGCCGAACGGGCTCTGCTGGAGAGTCCGTTGGCGCTACCAACGCACTGGCTGCAAGCGCCGCATCATGGCAGTCGCAGTTCGTCTTCAATGGCGCTGCTTCGGGCACTGAGGCCGCATTCGGTGCTGATCTCCCGGGGGCAGGGCAATTCGTTCGGGCATCCGCACCCGCTGGTGCTGGCGCGTTATCGTCAGCAAGGGTTGCGCATCTACGACAGCGCGCAGCACGGCGCCATCCATCTGCGCCTGGGCGGCTTTCAGGCGCCGTGGCTGATGCGTCAACAGCGGCGTTTCTGGCGTTGAAACACCATTGATCGCGGGATCGGCGAATGCGGCATCAGGTCGTCGGGGCGGCGGGTCTTAATCGCGAACCGGTATGGTAAAGTGGCGCACTTTTTCGAGGGGACTGTCACTGTGTGGGAATTGGTCAAATCCGGCGGCTGGATGATGTTGCCGATCATTCTGAGTTCCATCGCGGCCATGGCGATTGTCGCCGAGCGCCTGTGGACCCTGCGCGCCAGCCGCGTCACCCCCGAGCATCTGCTGGGCCAGGTCTGGGTCTGGATCAAGGACAAGCAGCTCAATAAAGAAAAGCTCAAGGAATTGCGCGCCAACTCGCCGCTGGGTGAAATCCTCGCCGCGGGCCTGGCCAACTCCAAGCATGGTCGCGAGATCATGAAGGAATGCATCGAAGAAGCCGCCGCGCGGGTGATTCACGAGCTCGAACGCTACGTCAACGCGCTGGGCACCATTGCTGCCATGGCACCGTTGCTGGGCCTGCTGGGCACAGTACTGGGCATGATCGATATTTTCAGCGCTTTCACCGGTTCCGGCATGGCCACCAACGCTTCTGTGTTGGCCGGTGGTATTTCCAAGGCACTGATCACCACCGCAGCGGGCCTGATGGTCGGTATTCCATCGGTGTTCTTCCACCGTTTCCTGCAGCGCCGCATCGATGAACTGGTGGTGGGCATGGAGCAGGAAGCGATCAAACTGGTCGAAGTGGTGCAGGGCGACCGTGACGTCGATCTGGCCGGGGACAAAGCGTGAAGTTCCGTCGCAAACCCCGGGAAACCATCGACATCAACCTCGCGTCGCTGATCGACGTGGTGTTCATCCTGTTGCTGTTTTTCGTCGTGACCACCACCTTCACCCGTGAGACCCAATTACGCGTTGATCTGCCGGAATCGGTCAGCGGCTCGCCCGCCGAGGATCAGCAGCTCAAGCAACTGGACGTCGCGATCAGCGCCGAAGGTGTGTTCTCGGTGAACAACAAGATTCTGCCGAAGAACGACCTGGCGACGTTGATGGAAGCCATGCAGAAAGAAGCCAACGGTGACACCAACATGCCGTTGTCGATCAGTGCCGACGGCAAGACCCAGCACCAATCGGTGATCACCGCCATGGACGCGGCCGGCAAGCTCGGTTTCAGCCATCTGCGCATGACCACGGTCGAGGCGGCGCCCAAATCCTGATGAGCCTGTCCGATCGTTTGCTCGCCGCGTGGTATCAGGGGCACCCGGCCCTGACGCTGCTGCGGCCGCTGGAAATGCTCTACCGCCGCGTGGTGGTCAACAAGCGCCAGCGCTTTCTCGACGGTGAAGGCCCGATCTATCAGCCGCCGGTGCCGTTGATCGTGGTCGGCAACATCACCGTCGGCGGCACCGGCAAGACGCCGATGATCCTGTGGCTGATCGAGCATTGCCGCCGTGCCGGCCTGCGCGTCGGCGTGGTCAGTCGTGGTTACGGCGCCAAACCGCCGCAACTGCCGTGGCGGGTCACCGCCGAGCAGAGCGCCGATATCGCCGGCGATGAGCCGCTGTTGATCGTGCAGCGCACCGGCGTACCGCTGATGATCGACCCTGATCGCAGTGCCGCGGTCAAAGCCTTGCTCGCCAGTGAACCGCTGGACCTGATCCTCTCCGACGATGGCATGCAACATTACCGTCTGGCGCGGGATCTGGAGCTGGTGCTGATCGACGCCGCTCGTGGTTTGGGCAACAAGCGCTGCCTGCCGGCCGGTCCGTTGCGCGAGCCGATCGAGCGCCTGCAAAGCGTCGATGGCGTACTGTTCAACGGTGCCACGGCGGATCGTGAAGAGGGTTTCGCCTTTCACCTGCAGCCGACGTCGCTGGTCAATCTGCGCAGCGGCGAGCGCCAGCCGCTGGCGCATTTTGCGCCCGGTCAATCGGTGCACGCGGTGGCCGGGATCGGCAATCCGCAACGTTTCTTCAATACCCTCGAAGCGCTAGACTGGCGGGCAATCCCCCATGCGTTTGCCGACCACGCCGAATACAGCGTGCAGGTCTTGAATTTCACACCGTCATTGCCGTTGGTGATGACCGAGAAGGATGCGGTGAAGTGCCGTGCCTTCGCGGCTGACGACTGGTGGTATCTGGCGGTCGATGCCGTGCCGTCACCGGCCTTCGTGGCCTGGTTCGACACCCAGTTGATGCGCCTGTTGCCCGATCGTCTTTTGCCTTAACTCTTTATCCAGGGAATGTTCATGGACACCAAATTGCTCGATATCCTCGCGTGCCCGATCTGCAAAGGCCCGCTCAAGCTCAGCGCCGACAAGACCGAACTGATCAGCAAGGGCGCCGGTCTGGCCTATCCGATCCGCGACGGCATCCCGGTGATGCTCGAAAGCGAAGCGCGCACCCTGACCACTGACGAGCGTCTGGATAAATGACCACTGCTTTCACCGTTGTCATCCCGTCGCGCTACGCCTCGACCCGCCTGCCGGGCAAACCGCTGCTGGATATCGCCGGCAAGCCGATGATCCAGCATGTCTGGGAACAGGCGAGCAAAAGCAGCGCCAGCCGCGTGGTGGTTGCGACTGACGATGCGCGCATCGTCGAGGCCTGCAAGGCGTTCGGCGCGGAAGTGGTGCTGACCCGTGAAGATCACAATTCCGGCACCGATCGTCTGGCTGAAGTCGCCGCCAAACTGGGCCTTGCGCCGGACGCGATCGTGGTCAACGTGCAAGGCGATGAACCGTTGATCCCGCCAAGCGTGATCGACCAGGTCGCCGCCAACCTCGCGGCCCACACCGAAGCGCGCATGGCCACGCTGGCCGAGCCGATCGAAGACGTCGAAACCCTGTTCAACCCCAACGTGGTCAAGGTCGTCAGCGACATTAACGGTCTCGCGCTGACCTTCAGTCGCGCCACCTTGCCGTGGGCCCGCGATGCTTTCGCCAAGAGCCGCGACGTGTTGCCCGAAGGCGTGCCGTACCGTCGCCACATCGGCATTTATGCCTACCGCGCCGGCTTCCTTCAGGACTTTGTGAGCTGGGGCCCGTGCTGGCTGGAAAACACCGAATCGCTGGAACAGCTGCGTGCTCTGTGGCATGGCGTACGGATTCATGTGGCCGATGCGTTGATCGCGCCGCCAACCGGGGTCGACACCGTTGAAGACCTCGAGCGCGTTCGTCGCCTGCTGGAGGCCTGATGCGCGTTCTGTTCGTGTGCCTGGGCAACATCTGCCGGTCGCCCACCGCTGAAGGCGTGTTACGCCACAAACTGCGCGCAGCGGGGCTGGAAAATCAGGTCGAAGTGGCCTCCGCCGGCACCGGTGACTGGCACGTCGGCAATCCGCCGGACAAACGCAGCCAGGCCGCAGCCAAAGTGCGGGGTTATGACCTGTCAGCGCAACGCGCGCAGCAGGTCAGCCGTGCCGATTTCGCCAGTTACGACCTGATTCTGGCCATGGACCACAGCAACCTGCGCAACCTCAAGGCCCTGCAGCCGTCCACTGGCAAGGCTGAACTCGATCTGTTTTTGCGGCGTTACGCCGGTGTGGTCGATGAAGTGCCGGATCCGTACTACGACGGCGATCAGGGCTTCGAGCAGGTACTGGACCTGATCGAAGCGGCGTGTGACCAACTGTTGATCGAAGTGAAGGGCCGGTTATGAGTTTGCAGCTTCAATCACAGGTTTCGCTGAAACCGTTCAACAGTTTTGGCGTCGATGTTCGCGCGCAGTTGTTTGCCGAGGCCCACAGCGACGCCGACGTCCGCGAAGCGCTGGCCTATGCGTCTGCCCATGACGTGCCGTTGCTGGTGATCGGCGGCGGCAGCAACCTGCTGCTGACCGCAGACATTCCGGCGCTGGTGCTGCGCATGGCGACCCGAGGCATTCGGCTGATCAGTGACGACGGCAACCGTGTAGTGATCGAAGCCGAAGCCGGCGAGCCGTGGCATCCGTTCGTGCAGCACACGCTGGCGCAGGGTTTTTCCGGTCTGGAAAACCTCAGCCTGATCCCCGGCACTGTTGGCGCGGCGCCGATGCAGAACATCGGCGCCTACGGCGTTGAGATCAAGGATGTGTTCGCCGGGCTGACCGCGCTGGACCGCCAGACCGGCGAACTGCGCGACTTCAGCCTGGAGGAGTGCAACTTCGCCTACCGCGACAGTCTGTTCAAGCAGCAGCCGGGACGTTGGCTGATCCTGCGGGTGCGCTTCAAGCTTGATCGTGTCGCGCATCTGCATTTGGAATACGGCCCGGTGCGCCAGCGCCTGACCGAGCAGGGCATCGAGCAACCGACGCCCAGCGACGTCAGCCGCGCAATCTGCAGTATCCGCAGCGAAAAACTGCCGGATCCAGCGGTGCTCGGCAATGCCGGCAGTTTCTTCAAGAATCCACTGGTATCGGCTGCACTGGTCGAGCAGATCAAGGCGCAACACCCGGATCTGGTGGCCTATGCACAGCCGGACGGGCAGGTGAAACTGGCGGCCGGTTGGCTGATTGAGCGCGCCGGTTGGAAAGGTTTTCGCGAGGCTGATGCCGGCGTGCATAAATTGCAGGCGCTGGTGCTGGTCAACTACGGCACCGCCACCGGCCTGCAATTGCTGGAGCTGGCGCAACGCATCCAGAAAGATATTGCCGAACGTTTCAATGTCGAACTGGAAATGGAGCCGAACCGTTATTGAGGCTACGCTTCAAGTCGGTATCCAAAGCCCTGCACTGAGCGAAAGTGCAGGGCTTTTTTGTTAACGGTGGGTTAACTTAGCCAGCTAACGATAACCGTCATTTGCTCCACCCAAGGCCCGGTGCAGACGTTCGCGTCGGCACAAGAGAGCCATGGTTAATACAGATCAGTAAGCAGTGTTCTCTGTGGCGAGCGAGCTTGCTCCCGCTGGACTGCGTAGCAGACCCTGCCTGAAAACCGGGCCGCTACGCGCCCCAGCGGGAGCAAGCTCCCTCGCCACAGGTTCAGTGTTCGGCTTCACTGATGTGTATTGGCCCATTAGCCTGAGTCGATCTGCGTGAACCACCGCCAGTTCTGCTCGACCCCATAACCACTAATATGCGGGCGTGCCCATGATTACCCTGAAACTAAACGGTCAAGACCATTCCCTCGATGTCACGGAAGACATGCCGCTGTTGTGGGCTATTCGTGATGTCGCCGGTTACAACGGCACCAAATTCGGCTGCGGCATGGGCCTGTGTGGCGCCTGCACCATTCACATCGACGGCTTGCCGGCGCGCAGTTGTATCACGCCGATCGGCTCGGTGATCGGGCAGAACGTCAGTACCATCGATAACCTGCACGCCGATCCGGTCGGGAAAGTCGTTCAGCAAGCCTGGCTCGACAGCGCTGTGGCGCAATGTGGTTTCTGTCAGGGCGGGCAGATCATGTCTGCCACGGCGTTGCTTAAAACCAATCCGGATCCGAGCGACGAGCAGATCGAAGAAGCGATGGTCGGCAACATTTGCCGGTGCGGCACGTATAACCGGATCAAGACCGCGATCCGTCAGGCCTCGACTCACTTGAAGGAGGCCAAGGCATGAGCCGCTTGCCGAATGATTTCGCCCTGAGCAATCTCAGCCGCCGCGGTTTTCTCAAAGGCGTCGGCGCCACGGGCGCATTGGTGCTGGCCGCGAGCTGGGGCTGGCAGGATGCATTGGCTGAAGACGCGCCGAAGAAGTTTGGCGCTGATGGCATGCCCAACGGCTGGATTGACGATCCCAAGGTTTACGTGAGCATTGCCGCAGATGGCACGGTCACCGTGGTCTGCAATCGTTCGGAAATGGGCCAGGGCGTGCGCACCAGCCTGACCATGGTGGTCGCCGATGAACTGGACGCCGATTGGGCCAGGGTCAAAGTGCAGCAGGCGCCGGGCGATGAAGTGCGGTTCGGCAATCAGGACACTGACGGTTCACGCAGCATGCGGCACTGGTATGAACCGATGCGCCGTTGCGGCGCGGCGGCCCGGACCATGCTGGAACAGGCAGCTGCCGCGCAGTGGCAGGTACCCGTAGGCGAGTGCCATGCGCAGTTGCACAAAGTGCTGCACATACCGTCCGGCCGCGAGCTGGGTTACGGCGAACTTGCCGCGGCAGCCAGTGCGCTGGCGGTGCCAGCCCGTGACAGCTTGCGCTTCAAGCAGCCGTCGGAGTTTCGCTACATCGGCAAGGAAGGCACCAAAGCCATTGACGGTGCCGACATCGTCAACGGGCGCGCGGTGTATGGCGCCGACGTGCATTTCGACGGCATGCTCTACGCGACCATCGCCCGTCCGGCGGTGTATGGCGGCAAGGTCAAGTCGCTGGATGACAGCGCCGCGCTGAAGGTTCCGGGTGTGCTGAAGGTCATGCAGATCGAGAGCCGTCCACTGCCTTCGGAATTCCAGCCGCTGGGCGGCGTCGCGGTGATTGCCAGCAATACCTGGGCGGCGATCAAGGGCCGCGAGGCGCTGAAGATCGAATGGGACGACGGCCCCAACGCCAGTTACGACTCGATCGCTTACCGCAAAGCGCTGGAAGCGGCGTCGCGCAAACCCGGCAAAGTGGTGCGCAATACCGGTGATATCGACAAGGCACTGAGCGGCGCTGCCAGTAGCCTCGAAGCCTCCTACTATTTGCCGCATCTGGCCCAGGCACCGATGGAGCCGATGGTCGCCATCGCTCGCTACGACAAAGGTGTGTGTGAAGCGTGGGCGCCGAGCCAGGCGCCGCAGGTGACTCGCGAGCGCATCGCCGAGCGTCTGGGGCTGCCGTTCGACAATGTCACCTTCAACGTCACGCTGCTTGGTGGTGGTTTCGGCCGTAAATCCAAGCCGGATTTCGTCGTCGAAGCGGCGATCCTTGCCAAGGAGTTCCCCGGTAAAGCGGTGCGAGTGCAATGGACCCGCGAAGATGACATCCATAACTCGTATTTCCACACAGTGTCCGCCGAGTATTTGAAGGCGGCTGTCGGCAAGGACGGTATGCCGTCCGGCTGGCTGCACCGCACCGTGGCGCCGAGTATTACTGCGCTGTTCGCTCCGGGCATGAACCATGAGGCGGCGTTCGAACTGGGCATGGGCTTTACCAACATGGCCTACGCGATTCCCAACGTGCGCCTGGAAAACCCCGAAGCCACGGTGCATACCCGGGTCGGCTGGTATCGCTCGGTGTCGAACATTCCTCACGGGTTTGCGATTCAGAGTTTTGTCGATGAACTGGCGCACAAGGCCGGCGTCGATCCGCTCAAATATCAGATCAAGTTGCTCGGCCCGGATCGGCAGATCGATCCACGCACCCTGAGCGAGGAGTGGAACTACGGCGAATCCCCCGAGCGCTACCCGATCGACACCGGACGCATGCGCACGGTACTGGAAACTGCGGCCAAGGCTGCCGGTTGGGGACGTCAGTTGCCCAAGGGCCGTGGTCTGGGTCTGGCGGTGCATTACAGCTTCGTCACCTATGTGGCGGCGGTGATCGAAGTCGAGGTCAAGGACGACGGTACGCTGATCGTGCACAAGGCTGACATCGCCGTCGATTGCGGGCCGCAGATCAACCCGGAACGCATCCGCTCGCAGTTCGAAGGCGCTTGTGTGATGGGCCTGGGCAACGCGGTGCTGGGTGAAATCAGCTTCAAGGACGGCAAGGTCCAGCAGGACAACTTCCACATGTACGAAGTGGCGCGCATGTCGCTGGCGCCGAAGGCAATCGCGGTGCATTTGGTGACGCCGCCGGGCGATGTGCCATTGGGTGGTGTTGGTGAACCCGGCGTACCACCGATTGCGCCGGCGCTGTGTAACGCCATCTTCGCTGCCACCGGCCAGCGCATCCGCAACCTGCCGGTGCGTTATCAGTTGCAGGGTTGGCAAAAGGCGCAAGCGTGATGGACAGCGCCGATCTCAACGTTCTGCGCAGCGTGCTCGAATGGCGCCGCGCCGGGCAGCGAGTGGTGCTGTTCAGCGTGGTGCAAACCTGGGGCACCGCGCCCCGGGCGCCGGGTGCGATGCTCGCGTTGCGCGAGGACGGCGTGGTGATTGGCTCGGTGTCGGGCGGTTGTGTCGAGGATGACTTGATCGCTCGTCTGCACGACGGGCGCATCGCCAGCGACGGACCACCGATGCAACTGATTACCTATGGCGTCACCCGCGAGGAGGCTGCGCGCTTCGGCTTGCCCTGTGGCGGCACGTTGCGTCTGACCGAAGAGCGGGTCGCTGATCCGGCGTGGGTCGCCGAATTGCTCGCGCGGTGTGAAGCGCATGAAATTGTCGCCCGTGAGCTGAACATCGAAACCGGTGAAGTGGTGCTGTCAGCGGCGAGCAAATCCGATGTGCTGGCATTCGACGGCAAGACCCTGCGCGCCATTTATGGCCCGCGCTGGCGTCTGCTGTTGATTGGCGCCGGGCAGCTGTCGCGCTACGTGGCGGACATGGCCCGGCTGCTGGATTTCGAAGTGCTGATTTGCGATCCGCGTACCGAGTTCGTCTACGGTTGGGAAGAGCATCACGGCCGCTTTGTCCCGGGCATGCCGGATGACGCTGTACTAAGCATTCAGACGGACGAACGCACAGCCATTGTCGCGCTGACCCACGACCCACGTCTGGATGATATGGCGTTGCTTACGGCGCTCGATTCGCCGGCCTTCTATGTCGGTGCACTCGGTTCGCGGGTCAACAGCCAGAAGCGCCGGGACAATCTGGCTCAGCTAGGCTTGTCAGAATCAGCCATTGCGCGATTGCATGGGCCGATCGGTCTGCACATCGGCAGCCATTCACCGGCGGAGATTGCCCTGTCGTTGTTGGCGGAGATTGTGGCGATCAAGAACGGCGTCGAGTTGAAACAGAAAAACGTTAGGGACAAGCCATGAGTCAATCCATTGCAGTGATCGTATTGGCAGCGGGCGAGGGCAGTCGCTTTCGTGAAGTTGCCGGTGCCGACAAGGACAAGCTGCTGGCCGATTGCACCGGACGCGACGGTGCGGTGCGTTCGGTGATCGAGCAGGTGTTGCTGAGTCTGCCGGCCAATCTCGACAAGCGGGTGCTGGTGACCACTGAAGCACGGCCGCAGGCGATGCGCATGGCGCAGGCTTATGGCTGCGATGTGGTCTCGATTGAATCGACCGGAATGGGTGACAGCATTGCGGCAGGCGTTGCGGCTTGCCCGGACGCCGATGGCTGGCTGATCGTGCTGGGGGATATGCCGTTTATCTTGCCATCGAGTATTGAGCGGGTGGTGGCGGCGATGGTCGATGACGCCGTGAGCGTACCGGTGCAGGACGGCGAGTTTGGCCATCCGGTGGGGTTCGGACGTTCCTTCGGGCCGGGGTTACAGGCGCTGACCGGTGATCGCGGTGCCAGGCCGTTGTTCAAGCAGGGGCGGGTGGTGGAAGTGGCGGTGGATGATCCCGGGGTGTTGTGGGATATCGATGTGCCAGAAGCGTTGGTTTTTAGATAACAGCAAGATCAAAAGATCGCAGCCTTCGGCAGCTCCTACATAGGTCTCCTGTAGGAGCTGCCGAAGGCTGCGATCTTTTGATCTTCTAAATGGAATAAAAAAAGCCCCGCCAGGTTTTCACCCGGCGGGGCTTTTTATCGGCTTTCGGAATCAGACGAGCGGTTTAGGCTCGTGTTCTTTTTCCTCGGCCGCTTGGTGATGCTCGACCGCGTCCTGAACGGAGCGTGGTGCTTCGGCGATGACCGATTCAATCACGGCTTCTTCAGTCACGGCAGCAACCTCGACCACTTCAGCAGCCGGAGCAGCAGCGGCAGCCAGTTCGGCTTCCTTCTGCAGGCGCTCGGCTTCACGCTTGCGGCGACGCACTTCACGTGGGTCGTTTGGCGCACGGCCGTTTGGCGTCAGGGCGCTGACCGGTGCGGCTTCAACCACTGGAGCAGGCTCTTCGGCCACCACAGGTGCTTCAACGACTGGCACTGGAGCAGGTTCAGCGGCTTCGACCACTGGCGCGGCAGCCTTGGCTTCTTCAACCACTGGGGCTTCAACGACTGGCGCTGGCGTTTCAGCGACGGCAGGCTCGGCAACCCAGTTGAACGCGGTCTGTTCTTCGCGAACTTCACGCACGGTTTCGGTCACGGTTTCAGCGACGGTTTCAGCAACCGGCTCTGCGGCCACGACTGGCGCTTCAACCGCCGGAGCAGGTTCGGCAGCGACGTCAGCTTGAGGCTGAGCTTCGCGAACCGGCGCGACTTCGACTTCCGGAGCAGCAATCACTTCCACCGGGGTAGTGGCCTCAACAACCGGCGCTTCCACTGGAGCGGTTTCCTGAACAGCGGCGGTCGCGCGTTCAGCTTGCTCGTGAGCCTGTGCTTCGGCCGGAGCGCTGATCACGCTGCTGGCAACAGCGGCGGTGACGGCCAGGCCGGCAGCCAGATCGGCAGCGCTTGGAGCAGCGGCGTTTTCGCCGGACTCGGATTCTTCCGAACCTTCGATCACATTGCCGTTGGCATCACGCTGACGCTCGCGACGGTTGCTGCGACGACGCTGACCACGGGAGCGACGACGTGGACGATCGCCTTCGGCGTTGTCCTGACCGTCTTCCGGCAGTTGCTCTTCGTTGGTGTTCACTTCTTCTTCAGCGACGGCAGCAGCGGCCTGCTCGGCGCGCGGTTGACGCTCTTCACGCGGCGGACGCGGTGCGCGTTCTTCGCGTGGCTGACGGGCCGGACGCTCTTCTGCGACCACGGCAGCAGTGGCAGCCGCTACGGGTGCAGCCGGAGCGGCGTCCAGAGGCTCGCGCAGTTCACGCACGCGCTCTTCACGCTCGCCACGTGGCTTGCGGTCTTCGCGTGGAGTACGTGGCGCACGTTCTTCACGCGGAGCGCGTGGAGCACGTTCTTCGCGAGCGGCTGGCGCCTCGGTACGGGCTTCACGTGGCTCGCGGACTTCACGGGCTTCACGTGGCTGACGCTCTTCACGCGGCTCGCGTGGGGCGCGTTCTTCACGCGGTGCACGTTCTTCGCGCGGCTTGCGCTCTTCATCGCGGCGACCGTTACGGTTGCGGCTCTGCTGACGACCGTTGCGACGTTCTTCGTTGCGGGCCGGACGCTCGGTGGCCGGTTTTTCAACGACGACCGGTGCGGCTGGCTCTTCTTTGGTAGCGAACAGGCTGACCAGTGATTTCACCAGACCCTTGAACAGGCTTGGCTCTGGCGCGGCAACCGGAGCCGGCGCGGGGGCTGGTGCGGCGATTTCGGTCGGCACTGGCGCGTTGGCGCGGGCCGGAGCAGTCTTGACCGCGGCTTCCTGGCGAACCAGGGTGCGGGTCGCAGCGGCTGGCTGGACTTCTTCGACTTCGGCAGCGGCAGCAGCGATTTCGTAGCTGGACTGGTTGGTCGCGGCTTCCGGGCTGTCGTCACGCAGACGCTGAACTTCGAAGTGCGGGGTTTCCAGGTGGTCGTTCGGCAGAATGACGATACGGGCACGGGTGCGCAGTTCGATCTTGGTGATCGAGTTGCGTTTTTCGTTGAGCAGGAACGCGGCAACCGGGATCGGCACCTGAGCGCGCACTTCGGCAGTGCGGTCTTTCAGGGCTTCTTCTTCGATCAGGCGCAGGATTGCCAGCGACAGCGATTCGACGTCACGGATGATGCCGGTGCCGTTGCAGCGCGGGCAGACGATGCCGCTGCTTTCGCCCAGGGATGGACGCAGGCGCTGACGGGACATTTCCAGCAGGCCGAAGCGCGAAATGCGACCGATCTGCACGCGAGCGCGGTCGGCTTCCAGGCATTCGCGGACTTTCTCTTCCACGGCGCGCTGGTTCTTGGCCGGGGTCATGTCGATGAAGTCGATGACGATCAGGCCGCCGATGTCGCGCAGGCGCAACTGACGGGCGATTTCTTCGGCGGCTTCAAGGTTGGTCTGCAGGGCGGTTTCTTCGATGTCGCTGCCTTTGGTGGCGCGCGCCGAGTTGATGTCGATGGACACCAGGGCTTCGGTCGGATCGATAACGATGGAACCGCCGGAAGGCAGTTCGACGACGCGCTGGAAAGCGGTCTCGATCTGGCTTTCGATCTGGAAACGGTTGAACAGCGGCACGCTGTCTTCGTACAGCTTGATCTTGCTGGCGTACTGCGGCATCACCTGACGGATGAAGGTCAGGGCTTCGTCCTGGGCTTCAACGCTGTCGATCAGCACTTCGCCGATGTCCTGGCGCAGGTAATCGCGGATGGCGCGGATGATCACGTTGCTTTCCTGGTAGATCAGGAATGGCGCGGAGCGATCCAGCGAGGCTTCTTTGATGGCGGTCCACAGTTGCAGCAGGTAATCGAGGTCCCACTGCATTTCTTCGCTGCTGCGGCCCAGGCCGGCAGTGCGCACGATCAGGCCCATGTCGGCCGGTGCAACCAGACCGTTCAGCGCTTCACGCAGTTCGTTGCGTTCTTCGCCTTCGATGCGACGGGAGATACCGCCGGCACGCGGGTTGTTCGGCATCAGCACGAGGTAACGACCGGCCAGGCTGATGAAGGTGGTCAGGGCAGCGCCCTTGTTGCCACGTTCTTCTTTTTCGACCTGAACGATGACTTCCTGGCCTTCGCTCAGGACGTCCTTGATGTTGACGCGGCCTTCGGGGGCTTTCTTGAAGTATTCGCGGGAGATTTCTTTGAGGGGCAGGAAGCCGTGGCGCTCGGAGCCGAAATCGACAAAGGCAGCCTCAAGGCTTGGTTCGATGCGAGTGATACGGCCTTTGTAGATGTTGGCCTTCTTCTGCTCGCGTGCACCGGATTCGATGTCCAGGTCGTAGAGGCGTTGGCCATCTACCAGTGCAACACGCAACTCTTCGGGTTGAGTTGCGTTAATCAGCATTCTTTTCATGTAGTACCGTCGGTTTCCGGGCTGCCGGAAACGGCGTTCGGCACACACGACTTCTCACGGTCGGTGTCAGGTGCGTCGGGAGTGGTTGGCCATTCCCGTGTCCAGCGATGTCAGGCCAATTGGGCCGATATCGCGACGTACGCGTCCTGCTTGCTGTGGCTACTTAAGCACTCAGTCAGGAGGAGGAATCAACCAGCGGCTGTGGACGAGATGAAGCGTCTTGATAAAGCCTATTGCTACACAGTCCGGCGGTTGTGCATCTCCACCCTACACGTATCCCTGATAATTCGGGTGCTGCCGCGCGCAGAATCCGCAGCGGGTTGGCATTTACCGTGAGCTCCGAAAGGGGAGGTCACGCATCATGGCTAATTCAGGCGATGTTTCCGAAGCCTTCGCTCGGGGTCATCTGCAGCTGACTGCACTTTGTGAACTGGCCTCGAATATGTGCCTGTCAGGCGAGTGAAAACTCTGCTCGACGGTGTAATTCAGGCCTCATGTCACCTGCGCTTGTTACAACTGCAAACTCCACCGTTACGTAGCGAAAGCCCCGTAGGACGGCCTCGCGTCCTGGTGAATTGCGTTGGTCAGGGCCGGTTTTTGACCGTGGTTCCGCTGTCCAGGCCGCTTTTGGCGGCGTTCGCGACTATAGCAGCAATGATTAAGTGCTTCAATTCCATAAAAATTGTTATCATCCGCGGCATGACAACTACTGCCCCTTCGACTCCAGGCGTTCAACTGCTTGAAGTCTCGCCGGAGTATGCCGGCCAACGAATCGACAATTTCCTCCTTGCCCGGCTCAAAGGCGTGCCCAAGACCTTGATTTACCGCATTTTGCGTAAAGGCGAAGTGCGTGTGAACAAGGGGCGGATCAAGCCCGAATACAAGCTGCAGGCCGGCGATATCGTGCGCGTGCCGCCGGTTCGCGTGCCTGAGCGCGACGAGCCGGTGCCATTGGCTCAAGGCCTGTTGCAGCGTCTGGAAGCCTCGATTGTCTACGAAGACAAAGCCCTGATCGTGATCAACAAGCCCGCCGGCATTGCGGTTCACGGCGGCAGCGGCTTGAATTACGGGGTGATCGAAGCCTTTCGTCAGTTGCGTCCCGATGCCAAGGAGCTGGAGCTGGTTCACCGTCTCGACCGTGACACTTCCGGCCTGCTGATGATCGCCAAGAAGCGCAGCATGTTGCGTCACTTGCACGCGGCATTGCGCGGTGACGGTGTCGACAAGCGCTACATGGCACTGGTGCGTGGCAATTGGGCGACCTCGATCAAGCAAGTCCGCGCGGCACTGGGTAAAAGCAACCTGCGCTCCGGGGAGCGCATGGTCGAGGTCGACGAGGAGGAGGGCAAGGAGTCGGTGACCGTGTTCAAGGTCCTGCGCCGCTTTGGCGACTTTGCCACCCTGATCGAAGCCAAGCCGATCACCGGGCGCACCCACCAGATCCGCGTCCACACCTTGCACGCCGGGCATTGCATTGCCGGCGACACCAAGTACGGCGATGACGGTTTCAGCAAGGAAATCCGTGATCTGGGCGGCAAGCGCCTGTTCCTGCACGCCTACATGCTGACCGTGCCGCTGCCCGATGGTGGTGAACTCAAACTGCAAGCCCCCGTCGATGAAATGTGGGCCAAGACCGTGGAGCGATTGAGTGCGCCCATCTGATTACAAGCTGCTGATTTTTGATTGGGACGGCACCCTCGCCGATTCCATTGGTCGGATTGTCGAGGCGATGCATTCGGCGTCCACGCGTTCCGGTTTCGAGTTGCGCGATGATTTTGCCGTCAAGGGCATCATCGGTCTGGGCTTGCCCGAGGCAATACGTACCTTGTACCCGGACATCAGCGATGCCGAAATGACCCTGTTTCGCGAGTATTACGCCGATCATTACATCGCGGCAGAAGCTGTGCCTTCGCCGCTGTTCGAGGGTGTGGTCGAGTCGATGGCGTCGTTTCGTGAGCAGGGTTATCACCTGGCGGTCGCGACCGGCAAGAATCGTCGTGGACTGGACCGGGTGCTCAAGGCCAATGGCTGGGAAGATTATTTCGATATCACCCGCGCTGCCGACGAGACCGCGAGCAAGCCGCATCCGTTGATGCTTGAGCAAATTCTCGCGCATTGCGACGTGCGGCCCGAGCAGGCGCTGATGGTCGGGGATTCGTCCTTCGATCTGCTGATGGCGCGCAACGCGGGCATGGCGTCGGTGGCGGTCAGCTACGGCGCGCAGTCGATCGAGTCGCTGCAGCAGTTCGAGCCGCGCCTGTCGATCAACCGTTTTAGTGAATTGCACGCCTGGCTGGGGCAGCAGGCTTAATACGTTTTTGCTGGGGTACAGCGCATGACCGACGAATGGAAAGCACCGGCCAAGGCAAGTGCCGACGACGGTGACGAGAAAAGCTGGAAGCTGCTGGAAAAGACTTTGCTGGCCAGTGTGCAGGAGCAGCGTCGCTCGCGGCGTTGGGGGATTTTCTTCAAGCTGCTGACATTTGTTTACCTGTTTGTTGCGCTGATCCTGTTCACGCCGCTGATGGACATGGAGAAGAGCGCCACCCGTGGCCCGAACTACACTGCGCTGATCGACGTCACCGGCATGATTGCCGACAAGGAGCCTGCCAGTGCCGACAACATTGTCGGTAGCCTGCGAGCAGCCTTCGAGGACAAGAAGGTCAAGGGTGTGATCCTGCGGATCAACAGCCCTGGCGGCAGTCCGGTGCAATCGGGTTATGTGTATGACGAGATCAAGCGTCTGCGCGGCCTGCATCCGGATACCAAGGTGTATGCGGTGATTTCCGATCTCGGTGCGTCCGGTGCCTATTACATCGCCAGTGCGGCGGATCAGATCTATGCCGACAAAGCCAGTCTGGTCGGTTCCATTGGTGTGACGGCGGCCGGTTACGGTTTTGTCGGCACCATGGACAAGCTGGGCGTCGAGCGTCGCACCTATACGTCGGGTGAGCACAAGTCGTTCCTCGATCCGTTCCAGCCGCAGAAGCCTGATGAGACTGCGTTCTGGCAGACCGTGCTGGACACCACGCACAAGCAGTTCATCAATAGCGTCAAGCAGGGGCGTGGCGATCGCCTGAAGGATAAAGAGCATCCGGAGCTGTTCTCCGGGCTGGTCTGGTCTGGCGAGCAGGCGCTGCCGCTGGGTCTGATCGATGGTTTGGGTAATGCCAGTTCGGTGGCGCGGGATGTGATTGGCGAGAAAGAGCTGGTGGATTTCACCGTGCAGGAGTCGCCGTTCGACCGCTTCTCGAAAAAGCTTGGTGCCAGTGTGGCTGAGCAGTTGGCGATGTGGATGGGGTTCCACGGGCCTTCGTTGCGCTGATTCGTTGTAAAGATCAAAAGATCGCAGCCTGCGGCAGCTCCTACAGAGATCAATGTAGGGGCTGCCGCAGGCTGCGATCTTTTGCTTTAAGGGATTTGCACGCCTTCGGCCAGCAACATGTCGATCAGGCGAATCAGTGGCAGGCCGATCAGGCTGGTGGCGTCAGGCCCCTCGGTGGACTGAAACAGGCTCACCCCCAACCCTTCGGCTTTGAAACTGCCGGCGCAGTCGTAGGGCTGCTCAAGGCGCAGGTAGCGCTCGATGCGTCCTTCGTCGAGCTGGCGCATGTGTACGGTAAATGGCACGCAGTCGACTTGGCAGTGACCCGTCTGGCTGTTGAGCAGGGCCAGGCCGGTGAGGAAGGTTACGCTAGCGCCGCTGGCCGCCAGCAGTTGCTCGCGAGCCTTGTCGAAGGTGTGCGGCTTGCCGATGATCCGTTCGTCGAGCACTGCGACTTGGTCTGAGCCGATAATCAGATGAGTGGGGTGGCTGGCGGCCAGTGCCCGGGCTTTCTGTTCGGCGAGGCGCTTGACCAGTTCGATGGCGGATTCGCCCGGCTGGTGGCTTTCGTCGATATCCGGCGAGCTGCAGACGAACGGCAGGTGCAGACGGGCGAGCAATTCACGGCGATAAGTCGAGCTCGAAGCAAGTAATAAAGGCAGCATGGGCGTCTCCTGAGGCAGGTGCGAATTCTAGCGGAGGCACGCAAGTGACGGACAGGACACAATTTCCTTTGACATGGGTGGGGGCATCCCTATAATGCTGCGCCTATGTTGAATGACCCGATTCCACCTCACGTTGACCCGCGCAAATTGGCTGACCGTGGCACCACCCTTCAAGGTGAACTGCTGCTGGCCGATTTGAAGAGACTCTGCGACCCGCTTTCCGACGATGTCGGTACGGTGCAGGCCAAATTCGTTTTTGAGCGAGATGAACGTAAATCTGTGGTGATCCACAGTTTTATCGACACCGAAGTCAAAATGGTTTGCCAGCGTTGTCTTGAGCTGGTCACCCTGCCGATCCACAGCGAATGCAGTTACGCTGTTGTGAAGGAGGGTGCGAATACCCAGTCGTTACCGAAAGGTTATGACGTGCTGGAACTGGGCGAAGATCCATTGGATCTGCAGTCACTGATCGAGGAGGAGCTTCTGCTCGCCTTGCCCATTGTGCCTGCTCATCATCCGGAAGAATGCCAGCAGCCGGCGGGAGCAGATGAACCCGAACCGAGCGAGGACGAGGTAACGCGGTCCAACCCGTTCAGTGTATTGGCGCAGTTAAAGCGTGACCCAAACGTTTAGGAGTTAATCAATTATGGCTGTTCAGCAGAACAAAAAATCCCGCTCTGCCCGTGACATGCGCCGTTCGCACGACGCTCTCGAGGCTAGCACCCTGTCTGTAGAAAAAACCACTGGTGAAGTTCACCTGCGTCACCACGTATCGCCAGAAGGCGTATACCGTGGCCGTAAAGTGATCGACAAGGGCGCTGACGAGTAATCACTTGTCCGCTCAAGTCATCGCGATTGACGCAATGGGCGGGGACTTCGGTCCCCGCAGCATTGTTCAGGCCAGCCTTGCTTGCCTTTCTGCTACGCCCTCGCTGCACCTGACCCTCGTCGGTCAACCCTCCCTTCTTGAAGAACTGATCAACGGCCAATCGGCTGCCGATCGCGCGCGCCTGACGATTGTCCCGGCGTCTGAAGTCATCACCATGGACGAAAAGCCGACCCAGGCCTTGCGTGGCAAGCCGGATTCGTCGATGCGTGTCGCCCTGGAGCTGGTGCGTGACGGCAAGGCCCAGGCCTGTGTCAGCGCCGGCAATACCGGGGCGTTGATGGCGCTGTCGCGTTTCGTGCTCAAGACCTTGCCGGGGATTGACCGGCCGGCGATGGTGGCGGCGATTCCGACGCAGAAGGGCTATTGCCAGTTGCTCGATCTGGGCGCCAACGTCGATTGCAGCGCCGAGCATCTGTTGCAGTTCGCGGTGATGGGCTCGGTGGCGGCGCAGACGCTGGGCATCGCCCGGCCGCGTGTCGCGTTGCTGAATATTGGCACCGAAGACATCAAGGGCAATCAGCAGGTCAAATTGGCGGCGACCCTGCTGCAGGCGGCGCGCGGCATCAACTATATCGGCTTTGTCGAGGGCGATGGTTTGTATCGCGGCGAGGCGGATGTGGTGGTCTGTGACGGTTTTGTAGGCAATATCCTGCTCAAGTCCAGCGAAGGCCTGGCGACGATGATCGCTGCACGCATCGAGGCCTTGTTCAGGAAAAACTTCGCTTCCCGCGTAGTAGGTGCTCTGGCCCTGCCATTGATGAAACGTCTGCAAGCGGATCTCGCGCCTGCGCGACATAATGGCGCAAGTTTCCTCGGCTTGCAGGGCATCGTGGTGAAAAGTCACGGTTCGGCCGGGGTTCAGGGCTTTCAGAGTGCGATTCAGCGCGCGCTGATCGAGATTCAGGAGAACCTCCCCGAGCGCCTCCACGGTCGTCTGGAGGATTTGTTGTCTTAGGCGTTTTCGTCGGACAATGCTTAAATGTGACCGCCCGGTTCAAAGGGCCATCCAACTGTCAGTTTCTTGCGTCCCCCGGTGGGGCGTCACTTTCCGACGACAAGATCATTAGGGGCTTGTTACATGTCTGCTTCCCTCGCATTCGTCTTTCCAGGACAGGGTTCGCAGTCCCTCGGCATGCTGGCCGAGCTGGGCGCGGAACATCCGCTGATCCTCGAAACTTTCAAAGAAGCCTCTGAGGCTCTGGGCTATGACCTGTGGGCATTGACCCAGCAAGGCCCGGAAGAGCTGCTCAATCAAACCGATAAAACCCAACCGGCCATTCTGACCGCCTCGATCGCCCTGTGGCGTTTGTGGCTGGCTGAAGGTGGCGCGCGTCCGGCATTCGTTGCCGGTCACAGCCTGGGTGAATACAGCGCGCTGGTTGCTGCCGGCAGCCTGAGCCTGGCTGATGCGGTGAAACTCGTTGAGCGCCGTGGCCAGCTGATGCAGGAAGCCGTTCCGGCCGGGCAGGGTGGCATGGCCGCCATTCTCGGTCTGGAAGACGCTGATGTGCTGGCCGCCTGTGCTGAAGCGGCGCAAGGTGAAGTGGTCAGCGCGGTGAACTTCAACTCGCCGGGCCAGGTGGTGATTGCCGGTGCCAAGGCTGCCGTCGAGCGTGCCATTGAAGGTTGCAAGGCCCGTGGTGCCAAGCGTGCCATGCCGTTGCCGGTGAGCGTGCCGTCGCACTGCGAGCTGATGCGTCCGGCGGCCGAGCGCTTTGCCGAATCCATCGCTGCCATCGACTGGCAGGCACCACAGATCCCGGTCGTACAGAACGTCAGCGCGCAAGTGCCGGCCGATCTGGAAACCCTAAAGCGTGATCTGCTCGAGCAACTGTACAAGCCCGTTCGCTGGGTTGAATCGGTCCAGACCCTGGCCGCCAAAGGCGCCACCAGTCTGGTCGAATGCGGTCCGGGCAAAGTCCTGGCTGGTCTGAACAAACGTTGCGCCGAAGGCGTTTCGACTTCCAACCTCAATACCCCAGACGCTTTCGCTGCCGCCCGTGCAGCGCTGGCCTGAATCAGGAGAAACTTGCATGAGTCTGCAAGGTAAAGTTGCACTGGTCACCGGTGCAAGTCGCGGTATCGGCCAGGCCATCGCACTGGAACTGGGTCGTCAGGGCGCCATCGTTGTTGGCACTGCGACCTCCGCCAAAGGCGCCGAGGCCATTGCTGCCACCCTGAAAGAGCATGGTATCCAGGGCACGGGTCTGGAACTGAACGTCACCAGCGACGAATCGGTCAGCGCGGTGCTGGCGAGCATTCAGGAGCAGTTCGGTGCGCCGGCAATTCTGGTCAATAATGCTGGCATCACCCGCGATAATCTGATGATGCGCATGAAAGACGATGAATGGTACGACGTGATCGATACCAACCTGAACAGTCTGTATCGCCTGTCCAAGGGCGTTTTGCGTGGCATGACCAAAGCGCGCTGGGGCCGAATTATCAGTATTGGCTCGGTGGTGGGTGCCATGGGCAACGCAGGCCAAGTAAACTATGCAGCCGCCAAGGCCGGTCTGGAAGGTTTCAGCCGTGCGATGGCGCGTGAAGTCGGTTCGCGTTCGATTACGGTCAACTCGGTAACCCCAGGGTTCATCGACACCGATATGACCCGCGAACTGCCGGAAGCACAGCGTGAAGCCTTGCAGACGCAGATTCCGCTGGGTCGTCTGGGGCAAGCTCAAGAGATCGCTTCGGTGGTCGCTTTTCTTGCATCCGACGGTGCGGCATACGTCACTGGGGCTACAATCCCGGTGAACGGTGGGATGTACATGTAAGTAAAATGTGACGGATTGCTTCAAAAAAATGTCATACGAGCTGTCTAAAATCCGTTATAAAGCTGCAATCTATTTATAGGCAGAGGGCCGCAGGGTTTGAGGAGTGAAGCTTTCAGTTGAAAAGCTGAAAAGCCTTTCTATACACTTACCCACTGGCCAGCTGCCTGAATTTGTCCATTAGGAGTGAAAACAAGGTATGAGCACCATCGAAGAGCGCGTCAAGAAAATCGTTGCCGAGCAACTGGGTGTCAAAGAAGAAGAAGTGGTCAACACTGCTTCCTTCGTTGAAGACCTGGGTGCCGACTCCCTTGACACCGTTGAGCTGGTGATGGCTCTGGAAGAGGAATTCGAGACCGAAATCCCTGACGAAGAAGCTGAGAAGATCACTACTGTACAAGCTGCAATCGACTACGTTACTAGCCACCAGGCGTAATAGTTTGTAATCGTTGTCTGCTGTCATGGAAAAACCGCACTGCCATCATGGCGTGCGGTTTTTTCTTTAGGCCTGATGCAAAGTCGTCATTTGAAAAAGGAGAGTGCTGTGTCGCGTAGACGCGTCGTAGTCACCGGTATGGGTATGTTGTCGCCACTGGGCACGGATGTGCCAAGCAGCTGGCAGGGCATTCTGGCTGGCCGCAGTGGCATTGGTCTGATCGAACACACCGACCTTTCTGCCTATTCCACCCGTTTTGGCGGCTCGGTAAAGGGCTTCAATGTCGAGGAATACCTGTCGGTCAAGGAAGCACGCAAGCTCGACCTGTTCATTCAGTACGGTCTGGCCGCGGGTTTTCAGGCTGTTCGCAATGCTGGTCTGGAAGTCACCGACGCCAATCGTGAGCGCATTGGCGTGGCCATGGGCTCGGGCATCGGCGGTCTGACCAACATCGAAGAAACCAGCCGTACCCTGCATGAGACGGGCCCGCGTCGAATCTCGCCATTCTTCGTGCCAGGCTCGATCATCAATATGATTTCCGGTTTTCTGTCCATCCACTTGGGTGCGCAGGGACCGAACTACGCCATTTCCACTGCCTGTACCACCGGTACGCACTGCATTGGCATGGCGGCGCGCAACATCATGTATGACGAAGCCGACGTGATGATCGCCGGCGGTGCCGAGATGGCCGCGTGCGGTCTGGGCATGGGCGGCTTCGGCGCGTCCCGTGCGCTGTCGACCCGCAACGACGAGCCGACCCGCGCCAGTCGTCCATGGGACAAGGGCCGTGATGGCTTCGTGCTGTCCGACGGTGCCGGTGCGCTGGTGCTCGAAGAGCTCGAGCACGCCAAGGCTCGCGGCGCGACCATTTATGCCGAGCTGATCGGCTTCGGCACCAGTGGCGATGCGTTCCACATGACTTCGCCACCCGCTGATGGCGCTGGTGCAGCGCGCTGCATCACCAATGCCCTGCGCGATGCGAAAATCAACATCGACCAGGTGCAGTACATCAACGCCCACGGTACCTCGACCCCGGCCGGCGACCTTGCCGAAGCCAATGCGATCAAGACCGTGTTCGGTGAGCACGCCTACAACCTGGCGGTCAGCTCCACCAAGTCCATGACCGGTCACCTGCTGGGTGCGGCGGGCGCGGTCGAGGCGATCTTCAGTGTGCTGGCAATCAACAGCCAGGTGGCCCCGCCAACCATCAACCTCGACGAGCCGGACGAGGGCTGCGATCTCGATTTCGTGCCGCACACGGCGCGCAACATGGACATCGACGTCGTACTGTCCAACTCCTTCGGGTTTGGTGGCACCAACGGCACGTTGGCGTTCCGTCGGTTCGCCGGCTGATGGACAGCTGGGTCGACGGTCAGCCGGCTGACGCTCTGTCGCTGAAAGATCGCGGCCTGGCTTATGGCGATGGGCTGTTCGAGACCATCGCCGTGCGCGGCGGCCAGCCGATATTGCTGGATCGTCACCTGACGCGTTTGGCCGAGGGCTGCTCGCGTCTGGCTATCGATGCGGATATTGATCGGGTTCGCACGGAGCTGCGGGCCTATGCCGCGGCAATGGGCGAGGGCGTACTCAAGCTGATCCTCACCCGTGGTGATGGCTTGCGTGGCTACGCGCCCGATCCTGCGGCGCAGGGTCGACGCATCCTGCAAGGCAACCCGCCTGCGGCTTATCCTGCCGTGCATGGCGAGCAGGGTGTGCGCCTGTTTCCATGCGCCACGCGGCTGTCGAATCAGCCGTTGTTGGCCGGGCTCAAGCATCTGAATCGGCTGGAGCAAGTGCTTGCCCGCGCCGAATGGCGCGACGGCGAACACGCCGAAGGCTTGATGCTTGATCAGGCCGGACGCGTCATCGAAGGCGTGTTCAGCAACCTGTTTCTGGTGCGCGACGGCGTACTGATCACCCCGGATCTGAAGCGCTGTGGCGTGGCCGGTGTGATGCGTGCCGAACTATTGTTTCAGGCCGAGTCATTGGCCATCCCCACCCAAATTACCGATGTAAGCCTCGAACAGCTGCAATGGGCTGACGAAGTCTTTATCTGCAACAGCGTTTATGGCGTCTGGCCGGTACGCGCCTACGCTGCACTGAGCTGGCCGGTTGGCCCGCTCACCCGTAAACTGCAAACCATTGCCCGCGCGCTACTGGATGCCTGATTCGTGAGACGTAAATTCTTGCTGCTGCTGGAAACCGGACTGGTTCTGGCAGGGCTGATAATGGGCGCCAGCGCCTGGAAAATTCATTCGGCGCTGGAACAGCCTCTGAACATCACGCAGGAAGAACTGCTGGATGTGCCGAAAGGCTCGACACCGACCCGCACCTTTCTTGAACTCGAAACCGAGGGGGTCATCAAGGACGCCTTCTGGTTGCGCATTTACTGGCGCTTCAATCTGGCCGGCACACCGATCCATACCGGCGAGTACCGCATGCAGCCAGGCATGACCGTCAACGGTCTGATCGACTTGTGGAAGCGTGGCGAAGTGGTGCAGTACAGTCTGACGCTGGTCGAGGGCTGGAATTTCCACCAGGTCCGCGCCGCGCTGGCAAAAGATGAAAAGATCGAGCAAACCCTCAAGGGCTTGAGCGACAGCGAAGTGATGGAGAAAATCGGTCATCGGGGATTGTTCCCGGAAGGTCGGTTCTTCCCGGATACCTACCGTTTCGTGCGGGGCGTTTCCGATGTCGAATTGCTGAAGAAGGCCTTTGACCGGCTCGATGAAGTGTTGGCCAAGGAGTGGGAAAACCGCTCGGCCGATGCGCCGTACAGCGAGCCTTATCAGGCGCTGATCATGGCGTCGCTGGTGGAGAAGGAAACCGGCGTACCACAGGAGCGCGGGCAGATTGCCGGCGTGTTCGTGCGCCGCATGGCGCTGGGCATGCAGTTGCAGACCGACCCGACCGTGATCTATGGCCTGGGCGACCGCTACACCGGCAAGTTGACCCGTGCTCATCTCAAGGAGCCGACGCCCTACAATACCTATGTGATTCCCGGGTTGCCGCCGACGCCGATTGCCATGGTCGGTCGCGAGGCGATTCACGCCGCGCTCAATCCGGTGGAAGGCAACAGCCTGTATTTCGTCGCCCGTGGCGATGGCAGCCATGTGTTCTCCGATGACCTGGATGCACACAACAGTGCGGTGCGCGAGTTCCAGCTCAAGCGCCGCGCCGATTACCGCTCCAGCCCGGCCCCGGCGAATGCGCCGGCGGCTCCGGCCACGGCGACGGAGGAGGCGATTCCTGCCGCGTCCCCGAATACCGCGCCTGAAGCGCTGCCGCAGGTTCCGCCTCAGGAACCTGCGCCAGCCCCTGCTGCCGAGCCTGAGACGGCGGCACCGCAAAATGCGCAATGACTTTGATTAAGGACTGCCTGTGACTGGCTTGTTTATTACCCTGGAAGGCCCGGAAGGCGCTGGCAAGAGCACCAACCGCGAGTACCTCGCCGAGCGTCTGCGCGTCGAAGGTATCGAAGTGGTGCTGACTCGCGAACCCGGCGGAACGCCACTGGCCGAACGGATTCGCGACGTGCTGCTGGCCCCGGCCGCTGAGGTCATGAACCCCGACACCGAGCTGTTGCTGGTGTTCGCCGCGCGCGCCCAGCATCTGGCCGAAGTGATTCGTCCGGCACTGGCCCGTGGCGCGGTGGTGTTGTGTGATCGTTTCACCGATTCGACATACGCCTATCAGGGCGGCGGTCGTGGTTTGTCAATGGAGCGCATTGCTGCGCTGGAGACGTTCGTTCAGGGCGACTTGCGGCCGGATCTGACACTGATTTTCGATCTGCCGGTGGAAATGGGTCTGGCTCGCGCCAGTGCCCGTGGCCGTCTGGATCGTTTCGAGCTGGAAGGCCGGGCGTTTTTCGAAGCGGTGCGCAATGCGTTTCTCAAGCGCGCTGAGGCTGATCCTGCACGCTATGTGCGCATCGATGCCGGTCAGCCATTGGTCAAGGTTCAGCAATCGCTGGATACCTTGATTCCGAACTTGCTGGAGCTGATTCGTGGCTGAGGCCTATCCATGGCAGGACAGCCTCTGGCAGCAACTGGCGGGACGCAGTCAGCACGCTCACGCGTATTTGCTGCACGGCCCGGCCGGGATCGGCAAGCGCGCACTGGCCGAACGCCTGATGGCCAGCCTGCTTTGTCAGCGTCCGACACCGGAAGCCTGCGGTGAGTGCAAATCGTGCCTGCTGCTCAAGGCCGGCAGCCACCCGGACAATTACATCCTTGAGCCCGAGGAAGCCGACAAGGCGATCAAGGTCGACCAGGTACGCGATCTGGTCAGTTTCGTGGTGCAGACCGCGCAACTGGGCGGGCGCAAAGTGGTGCTGATCGAACCGGTGGAGTCGATGAACATCAACGCCGCCAACGCCTTGCTAAAAAGCCTTGAAGAGCCTTCCGGCGATACCGTGCTGTTGCTGGTGAGCCACCAGCCGAGCCGTTTGCTGCCGACGATCAAGAGCCGCTGCGTGCAGCAGGCGTGTCCGCTGCCGGGCGAGGCCATGAGCCTGCAATGGCTGGCACAGGCGCTGCCGGAGTGTTCCGAAGAGGAGCGCATCGAATTGCTGACGCTGGCGGCAGGTTCGCCACTGGCGGCGGTCAGCTTGCAGTCCCAGGGCGTGCGCGAGCAGCGGGCGCAGGTGGTCGAAGGGGTGAAGAAGTTGCTCAAGCAGCAGCAATCGCCGACACAATTGGCCGAAGAATGGAAAAGCATTCCGATGCTGCGCCTGTTCGACTGGTTCTGCGACTGGTCGAGTCTGATCCTGCGCTATCAATTGACCCAGGATGAAGCCGGCCTCGGTCTGACCGATATGCGCAAAGTCGTGCAGTACCTGGCGCAGAAAAGCGCCCAGGGCAAAGTCCTCGATATCCAGGACTGGATTCTCGCCCAGCGGCAGAAAGTCCTGAGCAAAGCCAACCTCAACCCGGCACTGCTGCTGGAAGCGTTGTTGGTGCAATGGGCGGGTTTGCCTGGTCAAAGATAAGAATGTGTACCTAGACTCTGAACATCAGCAGTGGAGGTCAACATGAATGAAGCCATCAGTCCCGGGCCGCGTAACGGCATCCTGTCCCTGACGATCAAGGACAAATCGGTGCTTTACGCGGCCTACATGCCGTTCATCAAGAACGGTGGCCTGTTCATCCCGACCAACAAGAGCTACAAGTTGGGCGACGAGGTGTTCATGCTGCTGAACCTGATGGACGAGGCGGAGAAGATCCCGGTGGCCGGCAAGGTCGCCTGGATAACCCCAAAAGGTGCGCAAGGCAATCGTGCCGCCGGCGTCGGCGTGCAATTCAACGAGGGCGATAACACCGCCCGCAGTCGCATCGAAACCCATCTGGCCGGAGCCCTGAAATCCGACCGTCCCACTCATACGATGTAAGTAGCCGTCTTTTTTATGCTCGTAGATTCCCATTGTCACCTTGATCGCCTCGACCTCGCCGCCCATGATGGCTCGCTGGATGCCGCACTCGATGCAGCCCGCCAGCGTGGGGTCGGGCATTTCCTGTGCATCGGCGTGAGTGCCGACAACGCTGCCGACGTCAAGGCCCTGGCCGAGCGCTATGACGACGTCGATTGCTCGGTCGGTGTGCACCCATTGGATGTGCAACCGGGCGCGGCGCCGGCGCTGGACTGGCTGCTGCATGAGCTCAATCACCCGAAAGTGGTGGCGATCGGTGAAACCGGTCTGGACTATCACTACGAGCCGGAAGCCGCCGAGCTGCAGCAGGCATCCTTCCGCCTGCACCTGCAAGCCGCCCGGCAGACCGGTAAACCGGTGATCATCCACACCCGTGGCGCCCGTGCCGATACCCTCGAACTGCTGCGCGAAGCGGCGTTGCCCCAGGCCGGTGTGCTGCATTGCTTCACCGAAGACTGGGACATGGCCAAGGCTGCGCTGGACATGGGTTATTACATTTCCCTGTCGGGCATCGTCACCTTCCGCAATGCCGACGCCCTGCGTGATGTGGCGAGCAAGGTGCCGACTGATCGCTTGCTGGTGGAGACCGATTCGCCGTATCTGGCGCCAATCCCGTATCGCGGCAAACCGAACCTGCCGCAGTACGTGCGCGAGGTGGCGGAGTTTCTGGCGATGCTGCGTGGGGAAGACTATGAGCGGTTTGCCGAGCAGACCACCGAGAACTTCAAGCGGCTGTTTCCCTTGGCGCATGTAAAAGGCTGATCGTGTAGGAGCTGCCGCAGGCTGCGATCTTTTGATTTTGATTCTTTAAAAACAACATCAAAAGATCGCAGCCTGCGGCAGCTCCTACAAGCGCGGTGGGCGTAAATGACAGGGATTTACGCCAAATCGCAGGCAAAAAAAACCCGGGTTCTGGGGGGTGAATCCGGGTTAAGACCATTAGGAGTAAAACAAAGGCACGCGGTCCCTTGGTACCTTTACCGGCACGGCACTTGGGGGAGATGCCGCCCGACAGTTCAAGTATTGATCAGTCTGGCGTTCAGTCCAGTTGAGCGGTCGGGGTTTTTAAACAAATTTGGAATACGTGCGCTTCAGTTGAGTTCTCATTGCCGCCTCAGCGTTCGCAAAATGAACAAGAAACACAGATATGGTCGGATGATCCGTGCATTTTTGTGCAAGTTAGGCATAATACGCGGCTTCGAATTTTGACCCCTACAGACCTTTTCTTATGCACAAAGAACCTCGTAAGGTCCGTGAGTTTCGTCGCCGTGAGCAAGAAATTCTCGATACCGCGCTCAAGCTGTTCCTCGAACAAGGTGAAGACAGTGTCACCGTCGAGATGATTGCTGATGCCGTGGGTATCGGCAAAGGCACGATCTACAAGCACTTCAAATCCAAGGCCGAGATCTATCTGCGGCTGATGCTCGATTACGAGCGCGATTTGAACGAGCTGCTGCATTCGGCCGATGTCGACAAGGACAAGGAAGCGCTGTCCCGTGCCTACTTCGAATTCCGTATGCGCGACCCTCAGCGCTATCGCCTGTTCGACCGTCTCGAAGAGAAGGTGGTGAAAGGCAATCAGGTACCGGAAATGGTCGAGGAACTGCACAAGATCCGTGCCTCGAACTTCGAACGCCTGACCTTGCTCATCAAGGGCCGGATCAGCGAAGGCAAGCTCGAAGACGTGCCGCCGTACTTCCACTACTGCGCGTCCTGGGCGCTGGTGCACGGCGCTGTCGCGCTGTATCACTCGCCGTTCTGGAGCAACGTGCTCGAAGATCAGGAAGGCTTCTTCCAGTTCCTGATGGACATCGGCGTGCGCATGGGCAACAAGCGCAAGCGCGATCCGGAAACCCCGAGCAGCTGAATCATTCAGCGGCCTTATTGCGCCATGATTTCGCTACATGACGCAGTACCGCAGGAATATACTCAGGCATAGGGCTTGCTAAAACTTGATTTGTGAGTCAAGTTTTAGCGGCTCGAAATTCTATCGCCGGAGTGATCATGATCGTTGACCGTCAAGGCAGGCGTTTTCGCAATTTGCGCATCAGCCTGACTTCAGCCTGCAATTACGCCTGTACCTACTGCGTGCCCAACGGCAAGCGGTTGGTGGCTGCGCAGGATGAACTGTCGGCCGAGGCCATGGCCCGTGGCGTGGCTTATCTGATCGAAGCCGCCGGCATCGAGCGCCTGCGCATCACCGGCGGCGAGCCGTTGGTCAGCCCCAAACTCGAATCTTTCATGAGCGCCGTCGGCAAGATGGGCCTGGAAGACATCAGCCTGACCACCAACGGTCAACTCCTGGCGAAAAAGCTGCCGCTGCTGGTGGATGCCGGTCTGCGCCGGATCAACGTATCCCTCGATACCCTCGACGCCGGCGCGTTCCGCAGCATCGCCCGTGGCGGCGATCTGGCAACCGTGCTCGACGGCATGGATCAGGCGAAAGCGGCGGGGATGAAGATCAAGGTCAACATGGTGCCGCTGCGCGGGCAGAACCTGGATCAGGTGATGCCGCTGCTCGACTATTGTCTGGAACGTGGCTACGAGCTGCGTTTCATCGAGTTGATGCGCATGGGCCACCTCGCTACTGACTCCAATGCCTTCCTGCAACAGTTCGTCAGCCTGCAGCAGTTGCTGAGCCTGATTGGCGAGCGTTATGAGTACGCACAAGCCGATGCGCCGGTGGACGCCACGGCCGTGCGCTATGCGATCCCGGGGCTGGGCCATTTCGGCGTGATCGCCAACGAAAGCGTGCCGTTCTGCAGAACCTGTTCGCGCTTGCGTCTGTCGTCGACCGGCTGGCTGCACGGCTGCCTGTCGTCGAGCAACCGCCACTATGTCGGCGATCTGCTCGACAAGCCGCGTCATCAGGCATTGCCGGCGCTGCAGCGTTTGCTGGTCAAGGCGCTGGGCGACAAGCAGGAAGTGGCGTTCTCCGGTGGTGCGACCGTCATGAAGATTATCGGCGGCTGATCCCTTTTTTTCGCGAGCAGGCTCGCTCCCACAGGGTTTTTCTTAATCCTGTGGGAGCGAGCCTGCTCGCGAAAGCATTTCATCATCCGGCAAAGATCCTGAGCTGGCGCAAAAGCTGCATCCAACGGCCATTCGCCGGTTTTCCGTCACCGGCTTCTGGAGGATGAGGATGCGTAGCCTGGTTTTGCTGCTGGCCGTTTTGGCGCTTGGCGGCTGTATGACTGTCAGCGATATGGCCGAAGGCACTCGCTATCAGATGAGCGACGCGGGGCTGCTGGATCACAGCGACAGCCGTCGGGTGAACAACTTCCGCATTCAGCCGGACTCGTTCATCTACATCGCCCAGGGTTCATTCGCACCGCCGGGTGGCTCCTATCCGCGCCCGAACGTTGTGGCCGAAGAAGCGTTCAAAGGTTTTGTCGAATACTTCCCGATGGTCCGCCGTGCGCGAGCCCCGGAAGGCCTCGATCAGGCATTGGGCGAAGCTCGCGATGCCGGTGCTCACTACCTGCTGTATACCCGCTTCGCCAAGGCTGACGACCGCATCGGCAACTCCGACGAGTGGCTCGATCAGGAAGCCGTGGATCGCCTCGGCATCGACGGCGGGGTGATTCAGATCATGTTGATCGAGACCAGCACCCAGTATTTGATTGATACTGCACGGATCAAGAGTCGTGGCGGTTTACTGACGTTCCACGATAACAAGCCGGAAGACCTGATCGGCCCGCCACTGGCGCAATACGCGCGCAGCCTGCTGGGAGTCGGCGACCAATAAACCCAAGGAGTACGCCATGAGTGGCCCGCAAAAAGCCAATGACCTGTTGGGACAGATCCCCAAAACCAAAGGCCTGCCGCCGGTGCATTTGTGGAATCCGGACTTCTGCGGCGACATCGACATGCGCATCGCCCGTGACGGCACCTGGTATTACCTGGGCACGCCGATCGGGCGCAAGCCGATGGTCAAGCTGTTCTCCACCATCATCCGCCGCGACGGCGATGATTACTTCCTGATTACCCCGGTGGAAAAGGTCGGGATCAAAGTCGACGACGCGCCGTTTGTGGCGATTGCCGTGGAGGTTGAAGGCGAGGGTGAAGCGCAGTTGCTGCGCTTCACCACCAACGTCGAGGAGACTGCCGAGGCCGGGCCGGAACATCCGATCCGCGTCGAGATCGACCCGGTGACTCAAGAGCCCGCGCCTTACGTGCACGTGCGCAGCAACCTCGAAGCGCTGATTCACCGCAATGTGTTTTACCAACTGGTGGAACTGGCGGTCCGTCGCGAAATCGACGGGCAGCGCTGGTTGGGCGTATGGAGTGGCGGCGAATTCTTCCGCATCGGCCTCGAGCCTTAAACCAAAAGCCCTTTGGGAGCCACCTTAAAATCCCGATTGACTGTTAATCATATGATGATTAGCGTGAACACCCATCGCCAAGCGCTTTGAGGTCTTCATGTCCAGCAGCTTTCATGCATCAACAGTCGATTGGCTGGGCAGCTGGATTGCCGCTGGCCAGGTGAAACCGGGGCAGACGATCAAGGTCGAGGCCGATCTGGGCGAGCAACTCGGCGTCAGCCGCACGGTGATTCGCGAAGCGATAAAGACCCTCGTCGCCAAAGGCATGCTTGAGGTCGGGCCGAAAGTCGGCACCCGCGTGTTACCGGTGCGGCGCTGGAACCTGTTTGATCCGCAAGTCGTCGGTTGGCTATCGCGCAATGGCTTGCCGGAAAATTTCGTCGATGACCTGCTCGACCTACGCCGTACCATCGAACCGATGGCCGTGCGCTGGGCCTGCGAGCGCGCCAGCCTGGAGCAGATTCACGCGGTGCAACTGGCCTACAACGCGCTGGAGCGGGCGGTCGACAGCGGCATCGATTACAACCGTGCCGACCAGGTGTTCCACGAGTGCATTCTGGCAGCCAGCCATAACCAGTTCATTGAGCAAATGGTCCCGGCCCTCGGCGCCTTGCTCGCGGTGTCGTTTGAAGTCTCCGCCGCTGACCCTGATGAACTGCGTCGCACCTTGCCGATCCACAAGGACATGGCTGACGCCATCGCCGCCCGCGATGCGGCGCGCGGGGTGTGGGCCTGCATGACCCTGATCGACAATGCCGACCTGGCAATCAAGCGCTTTTACCCGCAGGTGATGGCCGACAAAAAAGCCAGCTGACAACACAAATCCCCACCATAAAAACCACAAGAACCAAGGAGTTGCCATGAGCTGGACCGCCGTAACCCAACACCGCGCCAGACTCGGAGAAGGCCCGTTCTGGGACGCCCCCACCCAGGCGCTGTACTGGGTCGATATCGCCGGCCAGCAGGCGCTGCGGCTGATCGGCAACAACGTGCAGATCTGGCAGATGCCCGAGCACGTTTCGGCGTTTATCCCGTGTGCCAGCGGCGATGCGCTGGTAACCCTGAGCAGCGGCGTCTATCGACTGGATCTCGACTCGCCAGGCCTCGAGCCACGCCTGACATTGTTCTGCATCGCCGACCCGCAACCGGGCAATCGGCCCAATGAAGCGCGCTGCGATGGTCAGGGGCGATTGTGGCTTGGCACCATGCAGAACAACATCGGCGACCAAGGCGAAGACCTGCCGGTCGAGCGTCGTTCCGGTGGCCTGTTCCGCATTGATCCCGACCAGCGCGTCACACCGTTGCTGCGGGGCTTGGGGATTCCCAACACCTTGCTGTGGAGCGACGACGGCACCACGCTGCTGTTCGGCGACAGCCTAGACGGCGTGCTCAATCGCTATTTCATTCACACCGACGGCAATCTTGATGTCGCCAGCCGCTGGTACGGTCCTGACCAGAACGGCGGCCCGGACGGTTCGGCAATGGACGCCGAAGGCTACGTGTGGAATGCCCGTTGGGACGGCAGCTGCCTGCTGCGTCTGACACCCGAAGGGCAAATCGACCGCAAAATCGATCTGCCCGTCAGCCGCCCGACCAGTTGCGTATTCGGTGGCGAAGACCTGAAAACCCTGTACATCACCAGCGCCCAGAGTCCGCATAACCATCCACTGGATGGCGCGCTATTGTCGATGCGGGTCGATGTGCCGGGCAAACTCTGCACACGCTTCGCTGGTTAAATCCCAAAATATGGGATGCAAAATTATATATTGAGATTATTCGGCGGTCGGGTTTATAGTCGGCTCCAGCAGTAACACGCACTCACACTTAAAAAGAACAAAACAGGTGAAGTGATGCAGCGAATCTCTATCGCACTCCCCAACGGAGTCAGCGTCTCGCAACGGCCCGGCGTCGCTCGCCGCGCCTGCCTGTTTCGTTTCCACAGTCCTCCAGACCGGACATCGGCAGATGCCCGGTTTTTTTGTGCTCACGAACAGGAGTCCTGATCCATGGCTGAACCTCTTTCCTTGCCGCCGGTGCCTGCGCCGCCGAAGGGTGAGCGTCTGAAAGACAAAGTGGTGCTGCTGACCGGCGCGGCCCAAGGCATCGGCGAAGCCATCGTCGCCACCTTCGCCTCACAGCAGGCCAGGCTGGTGATCAGCGATATTCAAGCAGAGAAGGTCGAGAAGGTTGCCGCGCACTGGCGCGAGCAGGGCGCTGACGTGCAGGCGATCAAGGCCGACGTCTCGCGCCAGCAAGACCTGCATGCCATGGCCAGACTGGCGGTTGAGCGGCACGGGCGCATCGACGTGCTGGTCAACTGCGCCGGGGTCAACGTGTTCCGCGATCCGCTGCAAATGACCGAAGAAGACTGGCGTCGTTGCTTCGCCATCGATCTGGACGGCGCCTGGTACGGCTGCAAGGCCGTGTTGCCGCAGATGATCGAGCAGGGCGTCGGCAGCATCATCAACATCGCTTCGACCCATTCCTCCCACATCATTCCCGGTTGCTTCCCGTACCCGGTGGCCAAGCACGGCCTGCTCGGACTGACCCGGGCACTGGGCATCGAATACGCGGCGAAGGGCGTTCGGGTCAACGCCATTGCCCCGGGCTACATCGAGACGCAACTCAACGTCGATTACTGGAACGGCTTTGCCGACCCGCAGGCCGAGCGTCAGCGCGCATTCGATCTGCACCCGCCGAAACGTATCGGCCAGCCGATTGAAGTGGCCATGACCGCGGTGTTTCTGGCCAGTGACGAAGCGCCGTTTATTAATGCTTCGTGTATCACCATCGATGGTGGACGCTCGGTGATGTACCACGACTGAATAGCTTGGGTTTCAGGCGGTGAAATCTGCGTGAAATCCAATCATCATACGATATGACTATTTTCAACAGGCTTTGCAGCAGTACGTGTCACGCCACCACACCTGTGGCGAGGGAGCTCGCTCCCGCTCGGCTGCGCAGCAGTCGTAAATTCGGGCTGCGCGGTGTGTTTGATTGACCGAGGTAACCAGTTTTAAGGCCGCTTCGCAGCCCAGCGGGAGCAAGCTCCCTCGCCACAAGCTGTTTAATTTGCTCAAGAAAAATAACAAGGAGTCAGCTTATGAAACGTCGTTTCGGGATTCGTACCCTGTGCAGTGCCGCGCTGGCGGTCACCGCGTTCAGTCTGAGCAGTACGCTGCTCGCTGCCGACGCCGTGAAAATCGGTTTCCTGGTCAAGCAGGCTGAAGAGCCATGGTTCCAGACCGAATGGGCCTTCGCCGAAAAAGCCGCCAAGGACAAAGGCTTCGAACTGATCAAGATCGCCGTGCCGGACGGCGAGAAAACCCTCTCGGCCATCGACAGCCTTGCGGCCAACGGCGCCAAAGGCTTCGTGATCTGCCCGCCGGACGTCTCGCTCGGCCCGGCAATCATGGCCAAAGCCAAACTCAATGATCTGAAAGTGATCGCCGTCGACGACCGTTTCGTCGACGCCAGCGGCAAGTTCATGGAAGACGTGCCGTACCTCGGCATGGCCGCATTCGAAGTCGGCCAGAAGCAGGGCAACGCGATGGTCGCCGAAGCGAAGAAACGCAACTGGGACTGGAAAGACACCTACGCGGTGGTCAACACCTATAACGAACTCGACACCGGCAAGAAGCGCACCGACGGTTCGATGAAGGCGCTCGAAGACGCTGGCCTGCCGAAAGACCACATCCTGACCGCCGCGCTGAAAACCCTTGATGTACCCGGCAGCATGGACGCTACCAACTCGGCGCTGGTCAAGCTGCCCAGCGCAGCGAAGAACCTGATCATCGGCGGCATGAACGACAACACCGTGCTCGGCGGCGTCCGCGCCACCGAAGCCGCCGGGTTCGCTGCGGCCAACGTGATTGGTATCGGCATCAATGGCACCGACGCCATCGGCGAGCTGAAAAAGCCCAATAGCGGTTTCTTCGGTTCGATGCTGCCAAGCCCGCACATCGAAGGCTACAAGACCGCCGAGATGATGTACGAGTGGGTCACCACCGGCAAAGAACCGCCGAAGTACACGGCGATGGACGACGTCACTCTGATCACCCGCGAGAACTTCAAGCAAGAGCTGGAAAAAATCGGCCTGTGGAACTGATGGCTGCTCGATCGGTGTGAAGAGGTGACTCAGATGCACGCGCAAGTACAGACACATGTAAACAGCAGCGGCGGCAGCCTGCGCTTCAACGGGATCGGCAAGACTTTTCCCGGGGTCAAGGCGCTGGACGCGATCAGCTTCGTCGCCCACCCGGGGCAGGTGCACGCCTTGATGGGCGAGAACGGCGCCGGCAAATCGACCCTGCTGAAAATTCTCGGCGGCGCCTACATCCCGAGCAGCGGCGAGTTGCAGATCGGCGAGCAGACCATGGCGTTCAAGTCGACCGCCGACAGCATCGGCAGCGGCGTCGCGGTGATTCACCAGGAGCTGCATCTGGTGCCGGAAATGAGCGTGGCCGAGAACCTGTTTCTCGGTCATCTGCCGGCCAGTTTCGGCCTGATCAATCGTGGCGTCCTGCGCCAGAATGCTTTGGCCTGTCTCAAGGGCCTGGCCGATGAAATCGACCCGCAGACCAAGGTCGGGCGCCTGTCGCTCGGCCAGCGGCAACTGGTGGAAATCGCCAAGGCGCTGTCCCGTGGCGCGCATGTGATCGCCTTCGATGAGCCGACCAGCAGCCTCTCGGCGCGCGAAATCGACCGTTTGATGGCGATCATCAGCCGCCTGCGCGATGAGGGCAAAGTGGTGCTCTACGTCTCGCATCGCATGGAAGAGGTGTTCCGCATTTGCGACGCGGTGACGGTGTTCAAGGATGGCCGTTACGTGCGCACCTTCGATGACATGAGCCAGTTGACCCACGATCAACTGGTGACCTGCATGGTCGGCCGCGACATTCAGGATATCTACGATTACCGCAGTCGCCCACGCGGCGCGGTGGCGTTGAAGGTCGACGGTTTGCTCGGCCCGGGCCTGCGCGAACCGGTGAGTTTCGAGGCGCACAAGGGCGAGATTCTTGGGCTGTTCGGCCTGGTCGGGGCCGGGCGCACCGAGCTGTTCCGGCTGCTCAGCGGGCTTGAACGCAACACCGCCGGACGCCTGGAATTGCGCGGCCATGAACTGAAATTGCGCTCACCACGTGACGCGATTGCCGCCGGGATTCTGCTATGCCCCGAGGACCGGAAAAAAGAAGGGATCATTCCGCTGGCCAGCGTTGCCGAGAACATCAACATCAGCGCGCGCGGCGCCAATGCCAGCCTCGGCTGCCTGCTGCGCGGGCTATGGGAGAAGGGCAACGCCGACAAGCAGATCAAGGCGCTGAAAGTCAAAACCCCGCACGCCGGGCAGCAGATCAAATTCCTGTCCGGCGGCAATCAGCAGAAGGCCATTCTCGGTCGCTGGCTGTCGATGCCGATGAAGGTTCTGCTGCTCGACGAGCCGACTCGCGGCATCGACATCGGCGCCAAGGCCGAGATCTACCAGATCATCCATAACCTGGCCGCCGATGGCATTTCGGTGATCGTGGTGTCCAGCGACCTCATGGAGGTGATGGGCATTTCCGACCGCATTCTGGTGCTCTGCGAAGGCGCGCTGCGCGGCGAAGTCAGCCGCGACCAGGCCAATGAATCCAACCTGCTGCAACTGGCTTTGCCGCGCCATCGCGCTGACGGCGTGGCGAACTGAGAGGTGACTATGATGACCATCCAAAACAAGGCACTGCCGACTCCCCGCAAACCGCTGGACCTGCGGCGCTTCCTCGATGACTGGGTCATGCTGCTGGCGGCGATCGGGATCTTCGTCGCCTGCACGCTGCTGATCGACAACTTCCTCTCGCCACTGAACATGCGCGGGCTGGGCCTGGCGATTTCCACCACCGGCATCGCCGCGTGCACCATGCTCTACTGCCTGGCGTCGGGGCACTTCGACTTGTCGGTAGGCTCGGTGATCGCTTGCGCCGGCGTGGCGGCGGCGGTGGTGATGCGCGACACCAACAGCGTGTTCCTCGGCGTCAGCGCAGCGCTGGTGATGGGCCTGATGGTCGGGCTGATCAACGGCATCGTGATTGCCAAGTTGCGGGTCAATGCGCTGATCACCACGCTGGCGACGATGCAGATCGTCCGCGGCCTGGCCTACATTTTTGCCAACGGCAAAGCGGTGGGCGTGTCGCAGGAATCGTTCTTCGTCTTCGGCAACGGCCAGTTGTTCGGCGTGCCGGTGCCGATCCTGATCACCATCGTCTGCTTCCTGTTCTTCGGCTGGCTGCTGAACTACACCACCTACGGGCGCAACACCATGGCCATCGGCGGCAACCAGGAAGCAGCGTTGCTCGCCGGGGTCAACGTTGACCGGACCAAGATCATCATTTTCGCCGTGCACGGCGTGATCGGCGCACTGGCCGGGGTGATTCTGGCATCGCGCATGACCTCCGGGCAGCCAATGATTGGCCAGGGTTTCGAGCTGACTGTAATTTCGGCGTGTGTGCTCGGCGGCGTGTCGTTGAGCGGCGGGATCGGCATGATCCGGCATGTGATTGCCGGGGTACTGATTCTGGCGATCATCGAGAATGCGATGAACCTGAAGAACATCGACACGTTTTATCAGTATGTGATTCGCGGTTCGATTCTGTTGCTGGCCGTGGTGATCGATCGCCTCAAACAACGCTGATTCCCGCTCAGCACGCGAACCTGTGGGAGCTGGCTTGCCAGCGATTTCGGTTGATCATTCAACATTAACTTTGAATGTTCCGCCGCCATCGCTGGCAAGCCAGCTCCCACAGGTGGTTGCGCCGCGCCAGACCTTCCGTCATCTCTCCTAAAAATTCCTTGCTCGCCCGCGCCCGTTTCGGGTATCACTTTGTACATGATTAGACAGGTACGATTTGACAAGAAACAACGGGTGGTCGACGAGCTCGTCCGGCGTATCGAAAGCGGCCTCATGGAGGACGGCTTTCTGTTGCCCGGCGAGCATCAGTTGGCTCAGGAATTCAACGTCAGCCGTGGCACGTTGCGCGAGGCGCTGGCCGAACTGAAGCGGCGCAATTACATCGCCACGCAAAGCGGGGTCGGCTCCATTGTCACGTTCGACGGTGTAGCGCTCGATCAGCGCAGCGGCTGGGCGCAGGCGCTGGCCGACAGCGGGGCGCTGATCAACACTGAAGTGCTGCGCCTGGAAGCCGTGACCCGGCCCGATCTGCTCTCGCGGTTTGGCACCGACCAATTCATCACCCTCGACCGCCGTCGCCGCTCCAGCGACGGCACTCTGGTGTCCCTTGAACGCTCGTTGATGCCGGCCACCGGCGGCCTGGAAAGCCTGCCGCGGGTCGGTCTGATCGACAACTCGTTGACCATTACCCTCGCGGCCTACGGCTACATCGGCGAGCGCGGTGATCAGTGGATCGGCGCCGAACCGCTGAATGCCGAAGACGCTGAGCTGCTCGGGCGCCCGGTGGGGACGGTGTTCCTCAAGGCCCTGCGCACCACCTACGACCGGCAGAACCGTTTCATGGAACAGGTCGAAAGCCTGCTCGACCCGGTGCATTTCCGCCTGCACCTGCAATTTGGAGAATCGAAATGACCGCGCTCAACCGTGCCCTTGGTGCGTTTTATGGCCTGGCCCTCGGTGATGCGCTGGGCATGCCGACCCAATCGCTGAACCGTGAAACGATCAAGATCCGCTTCGGCTGGATCACCGATCTGCAGGATGCCGGTCCTCTGCAACCGATTGCCGCCAACATGCCCAAAGGCTCGATCACCGACGACACCGAACAGGCGATTCTGGTCGGTCAGTTGCTGCTCGAGGGCAAGGGCCGGATTGAGCCGGCCGTGCTCGCCCAACGGCTGATCGAGTGGGAAGCCGAGATGCAGGCCAAGGGTTCGCAGGACCTGCTTGGCCCGTCGACCAAACGCGCCATTGAAATGATCCTAGCCGGCCACTCGCCGGAGGAGGCCGGGCGTTATGGCACCACCAACGGCGCGGCGATGCGCATTACCCCGGTGGGCATTGCGGCGGATGTCGCCGATCCACAGCGTTTCATTGCGGCGGTGGTGCAGGCGTGTCAGGTCACCCACAACACCACGCTGGGGATTTCCAGTGCGGCGGCGGTGGCGGCGGTGGTCTCGGCCGGGATCAACGGCATGGATCTGGGCGAGGCATTGAACCTCGGCCAGCAGATTGCGCAACAGGCCGAGGCACATGGGCACTGGGTGGCCGGCGGGCGCATCGCTTCGCGCATCAGTTGGGCGCGAACCATCAGCGTCGATAGTGACAAGGCGCTGCTGGCGGATCTGCTGTACGACGTGATCGGCACGTCGGTGGCATCGCAGGAATCGGTGGTGGTCTCATTCGCCCTGGCGCAGCAAGTGGCGGTCGGCGAGATGAGTGCGTTCGAAGCGTTGTGCATGGCCGCCAGCCTTGGCGGCGACACCGACACCATCGCGGCGATTCTCGGCGCCATGCTCGGGGCCTGCCTGGGTCTTGAGAGCTGGCCGGCGCCGATGATCGCCACAGTCAAAGCGGTCAATCATCTGGAGCTTGAGCCCCTCGTGAAAGGACTCCTCACCTTACGCTGAGGACCCGTGTAGGAGCTGCCGAAGGCTGCGATCTTTTGATCTTCAGCAGTCTTCAGGCAGCCGCAAAATCAGGATCAAAAGATCGCAGCCTGCGGCAGCTCCAACAGGAGATGTGCGGGTTATTGAATTGCCCATAAACACAAGAATGGCAAACAGGAGCACTGTTCATGAGTTCATCAAACGTCGGGCAAAGCGCCGGGCAACTGGAAACCCGGGGTATCGAGCCGGTGCCGGAAGCCGAGTGCAACGGCCATCCGTTGCAACTGTTCTGGGTCTGGTTCGCCGCCAACATTTCCATTCTCGGACTGCCGCTGGGCGCTACGCTGGTGGCGTTTCGCGGGCTGGCGATCTGGCAGGCGATCATCGTCGCGATTGTCGGCGCAGCCGGTTCGTTTGCGGTGGTGGGGATCATCTCGATTGCCGGCCGCCGCGGCCGCGCGCCGAGCCTGACCCTGTCGCGGGCGATCTTCGGCGTGCGCGGTAACATCGGCCCGACCCTGGTCTCGCTGATGTCGCGTCTGGGCTGGGAAACCGTCAACACCACCACCGCCGCATTCGTGCTGCTGTCGCTGTGCTCGATCCTGTTCGGCTCGCCGGTGGAAGCGAAAAGCGCGCCCGTGCTGACCCTGCTCTTCATCGCCATTTTCGTGTTGCTGACCCTGTCGGTTTCCGGCCTCGGTCACGCGACGTTGCTGGTGATCCAGAAGTGGGCGACCTACGTGTTTGGCGCGCTGAACATTCTGGTCGGCGGCTTCCTCTGCGCGACGATCGACTGGAGCGCGGTGTTCAACACCACGCCAGCGCCGCTGAGCGCAATGATCATCGGCATCGGCACCATGGCCGCCGGCACCGGGATCGGCTGGGCCAACGCTGGCGCGGACATGTCGCGCTATCAGCACCGCAGCGTCAAGGCGGTGCGGCTGGTAGCGTCGGCGGCGTTCGGTGCGGGGATTCCGCTGGTGCTGCTGATCACCCTCGGCGGCCTGCTGTCGGTGGGTAACAACGACCTGGCATCGGCGACTGACCCGATCGTGGCAATCCGCGACATGCTGCCAACGTGGATGGCCGTGCCGTACCTGATCACCGCATTCGGCGGACTGCTGCTGTCGAACAACCTCTCGGTGTACTCCGCCGGTTTGACCACGCTGACTTTGGGTCTCAAGGTCAAACGCGTCTACGCGGTGGTGGTGGACATCGTCGCGATCTTCGCCGGCTCGATCTACTTCATGCTGATTGCCGACAGCTTCTACGGCCCGTTCATCACCTTCATTTCCCTGCTGGCGGTGCCGATCACCGCGTGGGTCGGGATCTTCGTGATCGACCTGATTCACCGGCATTACTACAGCCCCAACGACCTGCTTGATGTCAGCCCGAGCAGCGCCTATTGGTATCGCGGCGGCATCGAGTGGCGCGCGTTCGGCGCCTGGGCGATTGCCATCGTGCTCGGCTTCAGTTTCACCACCATCGGCACCACCGCCGAGAATGTCTGGTTCAAAGGCTTCCTGTCTGACTCGTGGCTGGGCCACAACGGTCTGGGCTGGATCGTGACCTTCGTGGTGGCCGGTGGCATTTACCTGGTTCTCGGCGGGGCGAAAGACCGCCGCGCCGCGCAAGTCGAGAATGCTCATGCCTAAGATGTTGCACACCGGCCAGGTCATCATTGACCTGGTCATGGCGGTGGATCAGTTGCCGCAAATCGGCGGCGATGTGCTGGCGCAGTCTGCGGCGTTCGAGGCCGGCGGCGGTTTCAACGTGATGGCCGCTGCCGTACGCAATGGTTTGCCGGTGGTTTATCTCGGTCGCCACGGCAGCGGGCGTTTCGGTGATCTGGCGCGTCAGGCGATGAACGCCGAAGGCATTCACATCGGTATACAGACGCCTGCGCAACGCGACACCGGGATTTGCGTGGCGCTGACCGATGCGTCGGCCGAGCGCAGTTTCATTTCCTACATCGGCGCTGAAGGTGAGGTGACCTGGGACGATTTGAACAGCGTGACCGCCGAGGCGGGCGATTACGTGTATGTGAGCGGCTACAGCCTGCTGCATGCAGGCAAGGCGCAGGCACTGCTGGACTGGACGCTGGCGCTGCCGGACGCGATCAACGTGGTGTTCGATCCGGGCCCGCTGGTGGAGTCGCCGGACTCGGCGTTGATGCGGGCGCTGCTGCCGCGCATTGATGTGTGGACCAGCAACAGCGTCGAAGCGTTGCGGTTTACCGGGGCGGCGGACATTGGCGCGGCACTGGACCGACTCGCCGAACACTTACCGCAAGACGTGCTGTTGGTGGTACGCGACGGGCCGCAGGGGTGCTGGATTCAGCAGGCCGATGAGCGGCGGCATGTGCCGGGGTTCGCCGTGCAAGCCGTGGACAGCAACGGTGCGGGGGATGCGCATGCCGGGGTGTTTGTCGCAGGGTTGGCTCGGGGCCTGGAGGCGCATGAGGCGGCGCGGCGGGCGAATGCGGCAGCGGCTTTGGCGGTGACGCGATGGGGGCCGGCTACAGCGCCGGGGGCGGCTGAAGTGGATGGATTTATCCGCGAGTCCTGCGGCGACTGATCTGACGCTTTCGCTGGCAAGCCAGCTCCCACAGGTTTACAGGGTGAAACGCAAACTTGTGTACCCCGGAGTCACTGTGGGAGCTGGCTTGCCAGCGATAAGGCCATCAGCCTCAAAACAAATATCAGCCGGCTTTGCGCAACGCCGCAATCAACTCATCCTTGCGCATTGAAGAACGCCCGGCGATATTCTTCGCCCGCGCCTCTTTCCTCAGACTGTCCATGGTCTGCGTCTCGCGCGACGCCTTGCTGTCGCGCGCATGTCCTTCACGACTGGCCACCGCTCGCCGCGATGATTCCTTGCGATCTTCGGACTTGGCACTCGCCGGTTTCCTGCGTCCGGAGCCGCCAGCCTTTTCGCCACCGCCCGACTGTTTGTTGACCGTCGCCCAGGCGCGCGCTTCGGCTTCGTCCTTGGACAGGCCTTTATGCTCGTAGCTGTCTTCAATGTGCTGAGCCTTGCGCTTCTGCTCGGCCGTGTATTTGTCTTTGCTTCCACGAGGCATGGGATTTCTCCTTGCATCAGTAGATGGGTTTCATATGTAGGAGCTGCCGAAGGCTGCGATCTTTTGCTTTTAAAAAACAAGATCAAAAGATCGCAGCCAGCGGCAGCTCCTGCATGATCATGCGTTCACACAACCACTGCTTCTAGACATCCAGCTTGCGCGCCGCTTCGACGCCCGCGGCACTGAGCTTGATCGGCAGATTCAACGAGTGTTCGCCGGCCTCGTTGCAAGTCACATGACCATGGTGAATCAGTCCGCGATCCTGCAGGGCGGCGAGGGCGCTGGCCACGACTTTCTCACCGCGATAGTTGTCCAGCACCTCTTTGCCCAGTCCGCTCGGATGGGCGTGCAGCAGGCGGGTAAGGACTTCTTTTTCCAGGTTTTTATCGACGTTCATGGTTACCTCTTCATGGATGTGAATAGGACGCTCGCGTCGGCGAACTACTGACCGCTACCTTCGGAACCCGAGCCACCGGTGGTGGTTTTCGAGCCGATGCCGGGGCCGGCGTTATCGGGTGTGGCGGGGGAGTCGGGGGTGTTCATGCCACCCTGGCGACCGGGATCACTGCCCTGGGTGCGCGGATCGGTGCCGGTGGCGGGTGGCTGATTGATCAACGGAACGCCGGAGCCATCGGTGTTCATGCCCGGGGCACTGTTAATGGCGGGAGCGCGTGGTGACGGAACCGGATCGGTAGGACCGGTGCCTGCTGCGGTGGTAGAAGCGGCGAAAACCGCAGGACTCAGCAGGGCGGCGAAAACGAGGGCAGTCAACCTTGACGGGATCATAGGGCTTCTCCAGTGATTGAATTCCTTACCTTTCGTTGGTCTGCCCCTGGACTGGATTGGTGCCTGATGAACGACGAACGGTCGAGACACAGGTCATCAATCGATGCCGATTTCCTCCTTGAACTGCTCCATGAAACCCTTCAGACGCTGATGGCGGATCTGCGCCAGACGCTGACCGGCGCCAGTCTGAAAACCGTCGGCAAGGTGCAGCAGTTTGGTCTGGAAGTGGTCGAGGCAGAAGCGTGTGTCATCGTAGTCACGTGTCTTGGCTTCGGGGTCGCGTGGATCGTACAGCGCACTGCCCATGCGCCCGGCAACGTAGAAGGTACGGGCAACGCCGAGCATGCCCAGCGAATCGAGACGATCGGCGTCCTGGACCAGTTTTGCTTCGAGGGTGAGCGGGGTGATATTGGCGGAGAAACTGTGGGCTTCGATGGCGTGGCTGACGGCGGCGATTTTGCTGGCGGGCCAAGCCAGTTCAGCCAGCACATTGGCCGCTTTGTCAGCGGCAAGGCGCGAGGCCTGCGAGCGCAGCGGCGAGTTCTTCTCGACAGCTACGCAGTCGTGCAGCAGCACGGCGGCGAGCAACACTTCGAAGTCGCCGCCTTCCTCGGCCTGCAAGGTGCGCACGGTGTGCCAGACCCGTTGCAAGTGAGCGAGGTCGTGGGCGCCGTCGTCGGAGGTCTCCAGAGCGTGGGGCAGCAACTCGGCGGCGAGTGAGGTGAGCGGGGCAAAAGCAGCGGCGTTCATGAACATCCTTGCAGACTTACCTGAATTTCGAAGCCCATGATACTTCTGTGGTGAGGGGATTTATCCCCGATGGAGTGCGAAGCACTCCCATTTTTCAAGGCTGCTGCGCACCCCACCGGGGATAAATCCCCTCACCGCAAGGTTCTGTACTAGGTATTGAATGTGACGAGCGCTGCCCACGGCTTTAGTATGGCGCTTTCCCTTTTCCGACAAGGCCCGTTCATGACGATCGAAATCCGCCCGGCGACCCCCAGCGATGCGCCGCAAATCCTCGCCTTCATCACCGAACTGGCAGATTTCGAAAAGGCCCGCCACGAAGTGATCGCCAGCGTCACCGATATCGAGCGCAGCCTGTTCAGCGAAGGCGCCACGGCCCATGGCCTGATCTGCCTGCGTGACGGTATGCCAATCGGTTTTGCGGTGTTCTTCTTCAGCTATTCGACGTGGCTCGGCAGCAACTGCCTGTACCTCGAAGACCTCTACATCACTCCCGAACAACGCGGCGGCGGTGCCGGTAAAACCCTGCTGCGGCATCTGGCGAAAATCGCTTGCGACAACGACTGCGGCCGCTTCGAATGGAGTGTGCTGGACTGGAACACCCCGGCCATCGAATTCTACAAATCCCTTGGTGCGCAGCCGCAGGAAGAGTGGGTGCGCTATCGCATGGATGGCAAGGTGTTGCGCGAGTTTGCCGAGGGGTAGTTGATCCCTCAGGAAAAGATCGCAGCCTTCGGCAGCTCCCTCCTACAGAAGATTGATCATCCTCTGCAGGAGCTGCCGAAGGCTGCGATCTTTTTTTGGCTTAATCCCATAATGTGGGAGAGTTATTTATATATTGAGATTTGTCTGCGCCAAGGTTTATAGTCCGTCGCACTCACTGCCAAAAACAAAACAGGTGAAGCGATGCAGGCGCAATTGATCGCGCTCGATTGGGGGACGACCTCATTACGTGCTTACAAACTCGCAGCGGGCGCAGTGGTGCTGGAGCAGCGTGCGCTGTCGTTCGGGATCATGCAGTTACCGAAGACTCCGCGAGTCATCAACGGTGGTGAATGCACCGACGGCTTTGAACTGGCCTTCGAAGAGGCGTGTGGCGACTGGCTTGATGCGCAGCCGGATCTGCCGGTGATCGCCTGTGGCATGGTGGGCAGCGCTCAAGGCTGGCGCGAAGCGGCTTACTGCGAGACGCCGGCAAACGTCGCCAATCTCGGAAATTCCCTGCAAACGCTGGTCAGCCTGCGCGGCACACGGGTGCATATCGTGCCGGGCGTGATCCAGCGCTCTCGTCTGCCCAATGTCATGCGCGGTGAAGAAACCCAGGTCCTCGGCGTGCTGCAGAACTTGCCGGCCGAGGCGGGCGGCGATCTGTTGATCGGTCTGCCGGGCAGCCATTCCAAGTGGGTGGAAGTGATCGACGGCTGCATCACGCATTTCGATACGTTCATGACCGGCGAAGTGTTCGCCGTGCTCAGTGAACACAGCATTCTCGGGCGTACCCAGCAACAGGGTGCAGCGTTCGACGGGCTGGCGTTTGACCGTGGCGTGCAAGTGGCGCTGTCGGCGGACGGCGAACTGGGTGTGCTCTCCACATTATTCAGTGCCCGCACCTTGGGCCTGACCGGCGAACTGGTCCCGACGGCGCAAGCGGATTACCTGTCCGGGCTGATGATCGGCCATGAACTGGTGGCGCTTGCCGCCGTGCAGCGGCGTCGGCGCCACAGCGTGCACCTGCCCGCAATCATCCTTATTGGCAACGCGCAACTCTGCGCCCGTTACGGCCGTGCGCTCGAGGCCTGCGGTTTCGCTCGCGTCACGCTGGCCGAGCAGGCCACCGAGCGTGGCCTGTGGCAACTGGCGCTGGCCGCCGGCCTGCTCGATTCCTCATCCCGTTAACCCTGACTGGAGGCCTGACATGCTCAAGCAAGCACTGGCACAAAACGGTCTGATCGCTATTCTGCGTGGCCTGCATCCGCAGGAAGCCGCAGCTGTCGGAGAAGTCCTGTATGCCGCCGGATTTCGCGTCATCGAAGTACCGCTCAATTCCCCGTCGCCGTACGAAAGTATCCGCATCCTGCGTCAGACCTTGCCCGCCGATTGCCTGATCGGTGCCGGTACGGTGCTGACCCCGGAGCAGGTCGAGCGGGTGAAAGAGGCTGGCGGCCAGGTGATCGTCATGCCGCACAGCGATGCCAAGGTACTGCGAGCAGCGAAAGCGGCGGGGCTGTACCTGTCGCCGGGTGTCGCCACGCCGACCGAAGCCTTCGCGGCGCTGGAGGAGGGCGCGGACATTCTCAAGCTGTTCCCGGCCGAGCAGATGGGCCCGGCAGTGGTCAAGGCTTGGCTCGCGGTGTTGCCTTCAGGGACGGTGCTGGCGCCGGTTGGCGGAATCACCCCGGACAACATGCAAGCGTTCATCGACGCCGGCGTAAAAGGTTTCGGCCTCGGTTCCGGCCTGTTCAAACCGGGCATGACGGTTGAGCAAGTGGCGGCCAATGCCAAATCCTACGTGGCCGCCTGGAAAGCCCTTCGCTGAGATTTATCCGGCGCTGCGTGCGCTGCATCTAACAAGAGAGACAAGCAGATGAAAATCACCAAACTCACCACCTTCATCGTCCCGCCGCGCTGGTGCTTCCTCAAGGTCGAAACCGATGAGGGCGTGACCGGTTGGGGCGAGCCTGTAGTCGAAGGCCGCGCCCACACCGTCGCGGCCGCGGTCGAGGAATTGTCCGACTACCTGATCGGCAAAGACCCACGCAATATCGAGGACATCTGGACCGTGCTGTACCGCGGCGGCTTCTACCGCGGCGGCGCGATCCACATGAGTGCGCTGGCCGGTATCGACCAGGCGCTGTGGGACATCAAGGGCAAGGCCCTTGGCGTGTCGGTCAGCGATCTGCTGGGCGGTCAGGTGCGCGACAAGATCCGCGTGTATTCGTGGATCGGTGGCGATCGTCCAGCCGACACCGCGCGTGCCGCCAAAGAGGCGGTAAGCCGTGGTTTTACGGCGGTGAAAATGAACGGCACCGAAGAGCTGCAGTTCCTCGACTCCTTCGAGAAAGTCGATCTGGCCCTGGCCAATGTCGCCGCCGTGCGCGATGCGGTCGGGCCGAACGTCGGCATCGGTGTCGACTTCCACGGTCGAGTGCACAAGCCGATGGCCAAGGTGCTGATGAAGGAGCTCGACCCGTACAAGCTGATGTTCATCGAAGAGCCGGTGCTCAGCGAAAACTATGAGGCGCTGAAGGAGCTGGCGCCGTTGACCAGCACGCCGATTGCCCTCGGTGAGCGGCTGTTCTCGCGCTGGGACTTTAAACGGGTGTTGAGCGAAGGTTACGTCGACATCATCCAGCCGGATGCCTCCCACGCCGGCGGCATCACCGAAACCCGCAAGATCGCCAACATGGCCGAAGCCTACGATGTGGCGCTGGCGCTGCATTGCCCGCTGGGGCCGATTGCGCTGGCGGCGTGTCTGCAACTCGACGCGGCTTGTTACAACGCGTTTATCCAGGAACAGAGCCTGGGTATCCATTACAACGAGAGCAACGACTTGCTCGACTACGTGAAGGATCCGCGGGTGTTCGATTACGACCAAGGCTTCGTGAAGATTCCGAACGGGCCGGGGCTGGGTATCGAGATCAACGAGGAATACGTGATCGAGCGTGCCGCCGTCGGCCATCGCTGGCGCAATCCGATCTGGCGCCATGCCGATGGCAGTTTTGCCGAGTGGTGAGTCTCTTCTGACCCACCCAAAATCCATTGTGGGAGCTGGCTTGCCAGCGATGACGGCGGCACATCCGACATTGATGTAACAGATGCACCGCTATCGCTGGCAAGCCAGCTCCCACAGGGTTCGGCGCAAGTTTTACGACTGTCCTCAAATAATCATAAGAAGAGGCACCCCCCATGCCAACGCAAACCCTCACCGGGCAGGCGTCTTTAGTCACGCCTAGCCGCAAGCGGTTTTTCATCATGGTGCTGCTGTTCATCACCGTGGTCATCAACTACCTCGACCGCAGCAACCTGTCGATTGCCGCGCCCGCGCTGACCAGCGAACTGGGCATCGATCCGGTTCACGTCGGGCTGATTTTCTCCGCATTCGGCTGGACCTACGCTGCGATGCAGATCCCCGGCGGCTGGCTGGTGGATCGGGTGCCGCCGCGGATCCTCTACAGTGTCGCGCTGCTGCTGTGGTCGCTGGCCACGGTGCTGCTCGGCTTCGCCGCGAGTTTCATTGCGCTGTTCGTGCTGCGCATGGCGGTCGGCGCGCTGGAAGCGCCGGCCTATCCGATCAACAGCCGCGTGGTCACCACCTGGTTTCCCGAGCGCGAGCGGGCCACGGCGATTGGTTTCTACACCTCCGGGCAGTTTGTCGGCCTGGCGTTTCTGACCCCGGTGCTGGCCTGGCTGCAACATGAATTCGGTTGGCACATGGTGTTTGTCGCGACCGGTGCGGCGGGCATCATCTGGGCGGCGATCTGGTACGCGGTGTATCGCGAACCGCGAGATTTCAAGGGCGCCAACAACGCGGAGATCGACCTGATCCGCGAGGGTGGCGGACTGGTAGACATTCAAGCGCAAGCAACCAAGGCCTCGTTCAGCTGGACCGATCTCGGCATCGTCCTGAGCAAACGCAAATTGTGGGGCATCTACCTTGGCCAGTTCTGCCTGAACTCGACGCTGTGGTTCTTCCTGACGTGGTTTCCGACCTATCTGGTGAAATATCGCGGTATGGACTTCATCAAATCCGGCCTGTTGGCGTCGCTGCCGTTTCTTGCCGCGTTCATTGGCGTGCTGTGTTCGGGGTTCTTCTCCGACTTGTTGATTCGCCGTGGCTGCAGCGTGGGCTTTGCGCGCAAGTTGCCGATCATTGGCGGACTGCTGATTTCCACCTCGATCATCGGTGCCAATTTCGTTGAATCGACACCGCTGGTGATCGCCTTCCTGGCGCTGGCATTTTTCGGTAACGGGCTGGCATCGATCACCTGGTCGCTGGTCTCGACCCTCGCTCCGGCGCGCTTGCTGGGGCTGACCGGCGGGGTGTTTAACTTCATCGGCAACCTGTCGGCAATTGCCACGCCGATTGTCATCGGTTTCCTCGCCAGCGGTGATTCGTTCGCCCCGGCGATTACTTACATCGCGGTTCTGGCGCTGATCGGTGCATTGTCCTACGTGCTGCTGGTGGGCAAGGTCGAGCGTATCGAGTTGTAGTCGTCTGCGTCGGGCGACCATAATGCCGCCCGTTCCCTCGCTCAACGGTAAAGGCTGGATATGCAGGAAGACGCCCCGGAAAAAACCAAGGACGCCGCCCCCACCGGCACCCAGACGCTGCTTCGCGGCCTGGGTGTGGTGCACGCGGTGGCCAGTGGCGCCCGCGATCTGAAAGAGATTGCCCGGCTGATCGGCACCACGCGCAGCACCACCCATCGTCTGGCCAGTTGCCTGGTGGACGAGCGCTATTTGCGCGTAGTGCCGCAAATCGGCTATCTGCTGGGGCCGAAGCTGATCGAGCTGGGGTTTCAGGCGCGTGAAGAGTTGCCGCTGGTGAGTCTGGCCGGGCCGTATCTGGACGAGTTGTCGGCGCTGACCGGCGACACCGTGCACCTGGGCATTCGCGAAGGCGACGAGGTCTTGTACCTGCTGAAGAATCCGGGGCGCAACGGCCCGGAAATGCGTTCGCGTGTCGGCCACCGCATGCCGTTGGCGCGCACCGGGATCGGCAAGGCGTTGATGCTCGATGATGCGCCGCAGGATTGGCAGCGCCTGTACGACATCAGCCTGCCGGCGGGTGGGAAAAGTCAGTTCTGGCCGCAGCATCCCCAGCAATCGTGGGAACAGCTCGAGCAGCGCATGACCGAGTACGTGGCCGGCGGCTATGCCTTCGATCTGGAGGACAACGAACCGTCGATCCGCTGCGTGGCGGCGCCGATTCGCGATGCGAGCAAGCGCATTGTCGCGGCCATCAGCATCGCCAGCACCGTGCCGTACATGCCGCTGGAAAAAATGGCCGAGCTGATCCCCCTGATCAAAGGGGTCACAGCCCGGCTCTCGGCGGAGCTTGGCTTGAAGGTTTAAAGCTTCAAGGTCGCCATGTCGATCACGAAGCGGTACTTCACGTCACCGGCAATCATCCGCGCGTAAGCTTCGTTGATCTGGCGGATGTCGAGCATTTCGATGTCGCAGGTGATGTTGTGCTCGGCGCAGAAATCCAGCACTTCCTGGGTTTCGGCAATACCGCCGATCAACGAGCCGGCCAGGACTCGACGGCCCAGCACCAGGTTGGCGGCGTGCACGGGCGGATCGATCGGTTCAATCAGGCCGACCAGAATGTGCACGCCATCAAAGCGCAGGGTTTGCAGGTACGGGTTGAGGTCGTGCTGCACCGGAATGGTGTCCAGCAGGAAGTCGAAACGGCCCGCAGCGGCGGCCATTTGCTCGGCATCGGTGGAGACGATCACATGATCGGCGCCCTGACGACGGCCTTCTTCGGCCTTGCTCGCTGAACGGGTGAACAGCGTGACTTCCGCGCCCAATGCTTTGGCGAACTTGATGCCCATGTGACCGAGGCCGCCCATGCCGAGAATCCCGACCTTGTCGCCGGCCTTGACCCCGTAGTGCTTGAGCGGTGAGTAGGTGGTGATGCCGGCGCAGAGGATCGGCGCGGCGCTGGCCAGATCCAGTTTTTCCGGAATGCGCACCACGAAGTGCTCGCTGACCACGATGCTGTCCGAATAACCGCCCATGGTGTTGCTGCCGTCGACCCGGTCCGGGGTGGCGTAGGTCATGGTCGGGCCTTCGAGGCAGTATTGCTCGAGGTTCTGCTGGCAGGCGGCGCAGGTGCGGCACGAGTCGACCATGCAGCCGACACCGACCAGGTCGCCGACTTTATGTTGAGTGACGTTGGCACCGATGGCGGTGACTTTGCCGACGATTTCGTGGCCCGGCATCAACGGATACACGGCGATGCCCCATTCGTTGCGCGCCTGGTGGATGTCGGAGTGGCAGACGCCGCAGTACAGGATCTCGATCGCCACGTCGTCGGCGCGCGGGTTGCGGCGTTCGAATTTCATCGGGGCGAGGGGAGTGGTGGCCGATTGAGCGGCATAACCGATAGCGGTGTACATGAGAAACCTCGCAGAAGCAGTGACAGGTGAGGTGGCGCATTTTGGGCGCCGACTGCCGCTGCGGCCATGACGATTCCTCCGGGTCTCATGCCTAATCCTCCGGCATGCAGGTCTGGGCAAGCGCAGTGGCAAAAGGATCTGCGATGATGCTTGCATGCCTTTTTCCGTGACTTTTTTGAAGACCCCTCCGATGCAGTTGACCCGCCACCTTGATGCCAATGCCACGCTGGTTTCGCTGATCGAGCCGCTGGCGCTTTGCGACGGTTACAGCCAGACCGGGTTACCCGGTGTGCAGGTGTTGCGCGCCAGTTGCGACGTCGCGCGTGGCCCGCACATTTATGAGCCGAGCCTGATGATCATCGCCCAAGGCAGCAAACTGGCGTTCCTCGGCCCGCGCACCATGGAATATGGTGCCGGGCACTACCTGATTCAGGCGCTGCCGGTGCCGTTCGAGTGCGAAACCTTTGCCCTGCCGGATGCGCCGTTGCTGGGTGTATCGGTGGCCATCGACCGGGTGTTGCTCGGCGAACTGGTGCTGGCCATAGGGCTGGCGCCGGGGCGGCACATTCCGGCGCAGACACCGGAGTCGATGACCTCGGTGGTGCTCGACGATGACATGCGCGGCTGTGTCGAACGCTTGCTGCGTTGCCTGCACGATCCGCTGGAACGGCAGATTCTCGGACCGGCGCGGGTCCGCGAATTGTTGTTCACTGCGTTGCGCGGGCCGCAGGCCGATGTGTTGCGCGCGCTGGTCGAACAGCAGGGGCAGTTCGCCCGGGTCGCGGCGTCGATCAGCCATCTGCATGCGCATTACACCGAGCCACTGAATGTCGAGACGTTGGCCAGTTGCGCGAACATGAGCGTTTCGTCCTTTCACGAGCACTTCAAGCGCAGCACGCTGTTGTCGCCGGTGCAGTATCTCAAGCGCCTGCGCCTGCTCAAGGCGCAGACCTTGCTGGTCGCTGAAGGCCTGGGCGTGGCGCAGGTGGCGCATCGGGTGGGGTATCAGAGCACGTCGCAGTTCAGTCGTGAGTACAAGCGCTACTTCGAGCGCAGTCCGGGCGAGGAACGCGTGGCCTGAGAGTTTGCGTAACCCTGTGGGAGCTGGCTTGCCAGCGATGGCGGTGATCCACGCTGCCAAATGTCCACTGACACGGCCCCATCGCTGGCAAGCCAGCTCCCACAGGGGCTGATGTGATGCATTTAGTTGTGGGCAACAAAAAGGCCCCCGTTTCGGGAGCCTCGTTGTTCAGCGATGCGACTTACATGTTCGGGTAAGTCGGGCCGCCAGCGCCTTCCGGCGTGACCCAGGTGATGTTCTGCGAAGGGTCCTTGATGTCACAGGTCTTGCAGTGCACGCAGTTCTGGGCGTTGATCTGGAAGCGTTTTTCGCCGTCTTCCTTGGTGATCACTTCATATACACCGGCCGGGCAGTAGCGCTGTGCCGGTTCGTCGTACATCGGCAGGTTGCGGCTCAGCGGAATGCTTGGGTCGGTCAGCTTCAGGTGGCACGGCTGTTCTTCTTCGTGGTTGGTACCGGAGATGAACACCGAGCTCAGTTTGTCGAAGCTGAGTTTGCCGTCCGGCTTTGGATAGTCGATCTTCTTGCAGTCGGCCGCGAGCTTCAGGCAGGCGTAGTCCGGCTTGGTGTCGTGCAGGGTGAACGGCAGTTTGCCGCCGAAGATGTTCTGGTCCAGCCAGTTGAAACCACCGCCGACAATCGCGCCGAACTTGTGGATCGCCGGGCCGAAGTTACGGCTGGCGAACAGTTCGTCGTAGAGCCAGCTCTTCTTGAACGCGTCGACGTAGGAGGTCAGCTCTTCGGTGCCATCCTTTTCGGCGAACAGGGCGTCGGCCACCGATTCAGCAGCGAGCATGCCCGACTTCATCGCCGTGTGGCTGCCTTTGATCTTGGCGAAGTTCAGGGTGCCGAGGTCGCAACCGATCAGCGCGCCGCCCTTGAAGACCATTTTCGGCAGCGAGTTCAGGCCACCTTTGCAGATCGCGCGGGCGCCGTAGCTGACGCGTTTGCCGCCTTCCAGGTACTGCGCCAGCACCGGATGATGCTTGAGGCGCTGGAACTCGTCGAACGGCGACAGGTAAGTGTTGCTGTACGACAGGTCAACGATCAGACCGACCACGACCTGGTTGTTTTCCAGGTGATAGAGGAACGAGCCGCCGGTGTTTTCGGTGCCCATGATGTCCAGCGGCCAACCGGCGGTGTGCACCACCAGGCCTGGCTGGTGTTTGGCCGGGTCGATTTCCCAGATTTCTTTCAGGCCGATGCCGTAGTGCTGGGCGTCGGCATCGCTGTCGAGGTTGTAGCGCTTGATCAGTTGCTTGCCGATATGGCCACGGCAGCCTTCGGCGAACAGCGTGTACTTGCCACGCAGTTCCATACCCGGGGTGTACAGGCCTTCTTTCGGGTTGCCTTCGCGGTCGACGCCCAGATCACCGGTGATGATCCCGCGCACGATGCCGTTTTCGTCGATCAAGGCTTCCTGAGCGGCGAAGCCCGGGTAGATTTCCACGCCCAGGTTCTCGGCCTGCTGGGCCAGCCAGCGGCACAGGTTGCCCAGGGAAATAATGTAGTTGCCTTCGTTGTGCATGGTCTTGGGCACAAAGAAGTCAGGGATTTTCTGCGCGCTGTCGGCGTTTTTCAGTACGAAAATGTCATCGCGGGTGACCGGCGTGTTCAGCGGGGCGCCGAGTTCTTTCCAGTCCGGGAACAGTTCGTTCAGAGCGCGTGGTTCGAACACGGCACCGGACAGGATGTGTGCGCCGACTTCGGAGCCTTTTTCGACCACGCAGACGCTGATTTCCTTACCGGCTTCGGCGGCCTTCTGCTTCAGACGGCAGGCGGCGGACAGGCCAGCGGGGCCGGCACCGACGATGACCACGTCGAATTCCATGTATTCGCGTTCCACAGGCTATCTCCTACTCAAGGCTCAACAGTTTTTTTTCTAATTTGGAGGTTCGGTGTCGCATCCGTTATTGCCTTTACGTTAACGTCAAGGGTAATAATGGGCAAACCACCTTTCTCTCTAGGCGGCGCATTATATCTACACCACTCCGAGCGTCCAATACAAACGTTTGTTTGAATCGGCTCCAGCCCAGAGAAATCAAAGAAGCGCGGCTTATGAACGGCCATTTTGCCGTATTGACCGGAATAGGCGTTCCGGTCAAGATACGGGCGGTTTTGCGCTCGCCGTAGGCAGACTGGCGGTTTCAAGAGCACCTCTAGAGACAGGGCACAGGCAGTTCAAGGTGATGCGCAGCGCAAGTCCGGCGCGCAGTTTACACACCGTGCGATTCAATGACCCGTTGGTCACCACTGACGAACGGTCATCGCCCCCCGCCGGCGTTTTTAGAGGTGCCCTTGTGCCCGATGAGCATCAACCGCCAGGTTCGCCTAGGCGACTTTCTTTTCACCGGAGAGTAACGAGGAATCCATGAAGGTTCTTGTAGCTGTCAAACGCGTTGTGGATTACAACGTCAAGGTTCGCGTCAAGGCGGACAATTCCGGCGTAGACCTCGCCAACGTCAAGATGTCGATGAACCCGTTCTGCGAAATCGCAGTGGAAGAAGCCGTACGCCTGAAAGAGAAAGGTGTTGCGACTGAAATCGTCGTCGTCTCCATCGGCCCGTCCACCGCTCAGGAACAGCTGCGTACCGCACTGGCTCTGGGTGCCGACCGTGCCATCCTCGTCGAATCCGCTGAAGACCTGACTTCGCTGGCCGTGGCCAAGCTGCTCAAGGCTGTGGTCGACAAGGAACAGCCTCAGCTGGTGATCCTGGGCAAACAGGCGATCGACAGCGACAACAACCAGACCGGCCAGATGCTTGCTGCACTGAGCGGCTATGGTCAGGGCACATTCGCTTCGAAAGTCGAAGTCTCCGGCGACAGCGTTGCCGTGACCCGCGAAATCGACGGCGGCGCGCAGACCGTTTCCCTGAAACTGCCGGCCATCGTCACCACCGACCTGCGTTTGAACGAGCCGCGCTACGCGTCCCTGCCAAACATCATGAAAGCCAAGAAGAAGCCTCTCGAAGTGCTGACTCCGGACGCTTTGGGCGTTTCCACCGCCTCCACCAACAAGACCCTGAAAGTCGAAGCGCCGGCTGCACGCAGCGCGGGTATCAAGGTCAAGTCGGTGGCTGAACTGGTCGAGAAACTGAAAAACGAAGCGAAGGTAATCTAAAAATGACTATCTTGGTAATCGCTGAACACGACAACAAAGTGCTGGCCCCGGCCACGCTGAACACCGTGGCTGCCGCTGCCAAAATCGGCGGCGACATTCATGTACTGGTTGCAGGTCAGGGCGCTGGCGCCGTGGCCGAAGCCGCGGCGAAAATCGCAGGCGTGGGCAAAGTCCTGAACGCTGACAATGCCGCTTACGCACATCAATTGCCGGAAAACGTTGCTCCGCTGGTAGCAGAGCTGGGCGCTGGTTACAGCCACATCCTGGCTGCCGCCACGTCCAACGGCAAAAACATCCTGCCGCGCGTTGCCGCTGCACTGGATGTTGACCAGATCTCCGAGATCATCTCGGTAGAAAGCGCCGACACCTTCAAGCGTCCGATCTACGCCGGTAACGCCATCGCTACCGTGCAATCGACCGCTGCGATCAAAGTGATCACCGTGCGTGCCACCGGTTTCGACCCGGTTGCTGCTGAAGGCGGTTCGGCGGCTGTTGAGGCCGTTGCTGCTGCGCACGACGCCGGCACTTCCAGCTTCGTCAGCGAAGAACTGGCCAAGTCGGATCGTCCTGAGCTGACCGCTGCCAAGATCGTCGTCTCCGGCGGCCGCGGCATGCAGAACGGCGACAACTTCAAACACCTGTACGCCCTGGCCGACAAGCTGGGCGCCGCCGTCGGTGCTTCGCGCGCCGCGGTCGACGCAGGTTTCGTACCAAACGACATGCAGGTCGGTCAGACCGGCAAGATCGTTGCGCCACAGTTGTACATCGCCGTCGGTATCTCCGGCGCGATCCAGCACCTGGCCGGCATGAAAGACTCCAAAGTGATCGTTGCGATCAACAAGGACGAAGAAGCGCCGATCTTCCAGGTGGCCGATTACGGTCTGGTGGCGGATCTGTTCGAAGCAGTCCCTGAGCTGGAGAAGCTGGTCTAATCCGGCGGCTTCACTTATAAAGAGCCCGGCCTTCTGGTCGGGCTTTTTTTTGTCTCGAATTTGAGTGGGGAGCGTTTGCCATGGATCTGCGCCGCAGGTTGTTATTGGGATTGATCCTGTTGCCGGGGATGGCTGCGGCTGCCGGCAAGTGCGAGCGCCTGGTCGTCACCGGTAGCCCGGACGCGCCGCCGTACCTGTGGCAGGACCCGCAGAACCCCAAACATTTGATCGGCGCCAGTGCCGACCTTTTGCAGCAAGTGGCCAAGGATCTGGGGATCAAGGTCGAGCTGCTCTACGCCGGCAAACGCGCGCAGGCCCTCGACGAAGTGCGCAGCGGGCGCATGGACATGCTGGCGGACACGCCGCTGATGTTCAATGAGCTGGAAAACCTCGACTACGTCTATCCGCCGTTGCTGGAAAACGACTACCTGGTGTGGACGCGCAAAGGCTCGACGCTGGCCTACAGCGAAGCAAAAGACCTGCACGGGCACACTGGCGGGTTGTCGGAAAAGTCTCGAATGACCCAGGCTTTTGGCACTTTCGCCGAGCAGAATCTGACCCTGACGCGGACGGCAAACATCACTCAGGCCTTTCAGAAACTTCTGCTGGGCGAAGTGGAATATGTACTCGCCGGGCGCTACTCGGGCATGGCTGCCGCGCAGGCATTGGGCATGGCCAATGATCTGCTGGCGTTCGAACAGCCGATCGACCGACCGGGATTGTTCCTCGCGGTTTCGCATAACTCGGCCTGCAACGATCCGTGGTTGCGCGGACAGCTCGCTAAAAAGATGACAGAATTGCCCGCGTCCGGACTGACCGAGGCTGCGCTGCAACGCAATATCGAGCGCTGGAAGGCCCAGCAACAACAACCGCAGCCACCTGTCACTGCCCCAAAACAGTAGGGATTCTTAGTGAGTATTCGACCTCTTTTCGCGGCCATGGCCGTTCTGGCCCTGGCCGGCTGCGCCAACGATCCGGCACCCCATGAGCAAATGCGCCTGACCGAGCAGGCCATCACCCAGGCCAAGGCCGTCGGTGCGACCGCCGATGAAATGCCGGAAATGAAACTGGCCGAAGACAAGTTCAACCGGGCCAAGGGCAACATGACCGACGAGTCTTTCAAGAACGCCCGCATGCGCGCCGAACAGGCTGAGCTGGATGCGCGTCTGGCCGAAGCCAAAGTGCTGACGCAAAAGAGCGAAGAGCAACTCAACGTGCTCAACACCCGCATCATCCGTCTGCGCAAGCAACTGGGAGATGCCCAATGAGCCTCAAGTCCAAAATCCTCGGCGGGGTGATTCTGGCCGGTTGCGCAAGCCTCTATGGCTGCGCCGGTCAACACGGCGAAGCCGCATTGCAACAGGCTGGCAGTGACTTTCAGAAGGTCAAGGAAGATTCCAATGTGCTGCGTATCGCGCCGAAGGATGTGATCCGCGCCGGTGAGTCGCTGGCCCGCGCCGATCGCTTGTCCACCTATTGGGGCAGTGGCGCGGACGTGGTGCATTACGCGTACTTGAGTCAGCGCTACAGCGAAATCGCTCGCGAACACACCAATCTGGTGCTCAACGAAGAGCGCGCGGCGAAGCTTGAACTGGAGCGTCAGCGTCTGCAGCTGGCCCTGCGCGAGTCCAAACTGCTGAGCGTACAGCAGCAGGGTAAATGGCTTGAAGAACAGATCGTGGCGTTGGCTACTACGCAGACCGATCGCGGTCTGGTGATGACCCTTGGTGATGTTCTGTTCGACACTGGCGAGGCGGAGCTGAAGAACTCGGCCAATCGCGTGGTGTTGAAAATTGTGCAGTTCCTGCAACTCAACCCGAAACGTGTGGTGCGTATCGAGGGTTACACCGACAGCACCGGTGGCAAACAGGAAAACCTCAAGCTGTCGCGTGATCGCGCGCAAGCAGTGGCCGATGTGTTGATGGACCTGGGGATTGAGGACAAGCGGATTCAGGTCGAAGGTTACGGTGACGAATACCCGGTGGACGCCAACGCTTCCGAGCGCGGTCGGGCACAGAACCGTCGGGTGGAAATTGTCTTCTCCGACGAAAAAGGCCAGCTTGGCGCCGCCCGTTGAGGGCTGCGTCTCTGGAAAGCCCGGCCTGTCATGCAGCGCCGGGCTTTTTTACGACTGTCGAATAGCACGCAAATCCGTACAGTTTTGGCTGACACTGCACTGTACGGTCGACTATGGTGGCAACTGTCCCAGTACACTTCTAAACTGTTCCGGTATTGTTTCACACAAGAATAAAATGCCCGTGAAATCGAGTGCTGCGTCATGACCAACCTCTTGCTCTACCAACGTATTGCTCAACAATTGGCGGAAGACATCCGGCGCGGTGTCTATCAACCCGGAGAACGCGTGCCGTCGGTGCGCAAGATGAGTTCGCAGCTCAATGTCAGCCATGCGACGGTGTTGCAGGCGTATGCCAATCTCGAAGATCAGGGCCTGATCCGCGCACGGCCGCAATCCGGTTACTACGTGCACCAGACCCCGGCACTGACGGCGCCGACCCCGGACATCGCCCGGGTCGAACGCCCGGGCCTGGTCACCCGCGCCAGCATCATTCAGCAAGTGTTGGTCGAGTCTCGCCGCGAGGGGGTTTTCCCGTTGGGCGCTGCGGTGCCGAGTGTCGATTACCTCCCGGTTCGCGCACTGCATCAGCAACTGGCCAAGGTCACCCGATTCCATAGCCCTCGCGCGTTCAGCTACATGTTCAGCCCCGGCTTCGAACCGTTGCGCCGGCAAGTGGCAATCCGCATGCGTGATGCTGGAGTGGTGGTCGATCCGTCGGAAGTGGTCATTACCCACGGTTGTGTCGATGCGCTGCAGATGTCGCTGCGGGTGCTGACCCGTCCGGGAGATCTGATCGCTGCCGAATCGCCGACCTATTACGGCCTGCTGCAACTGGCCGATCTGTTGGGCCTGAAAGTGATCGAGATCCCCAGCGATCCGGCCACCGGCATGAGCCTCGAAGCCTTGCAACTGGCGGCCAACCAATGGTCGATCAAGGCTTTGGTACTGACCACGCGCCTGAGCAATCCGTTGGGCGGCACCATGCCGGAAGAACGGCAGAAACAGCTGCTGCGTCTGGCCTCGGACTTCGATATCCAGATCGTCGAAGACGATATCTATGGGGAGTTGATGTTCGAACAGGGCCGCACCAAAGCCCTCAAGGCTTACGATCGACTGGATCGGGTGATTTACTGCTCGAGCTTTTCCAAAACATTGTCGCCGGGCGTGCGCGTCGGCTGGATGATTGCCGGCAAGTATCAGCAGGAAATCCAGCGTCTGCAGACCTTCACCACGCATTCGGCGTGCAGCGTGACGCAGATGGCGATTGCCGCTTATCTGGAAAATGGCGGTTATGACCGGCATTTACGGTACATCCGCCAGGAATACCGGAAAAATCTCAGCGCGTTCCAGTTGGCGGTGCAGCAGTACTTTCCCGAAGGTACGCAGATGACCCGGCCCACGGGCGGTTTCATCCTCTGGGTGAGTCTGCCGGGCAGGGTCAATACCCAGGAATTGCATGTCCGCGCATTGCAGCAGGGCATCAGTATTGCACCGGGGCTGATCTTCAGTAATACCGAGCAGTTCAATCACTGCATCCGCCTGAACTGCGGCACACCGTGGAATCGCGAGGCGGAAAGGGCGCTGATGACCCTCGGTCTGCTGGCGACTCAACTGTGTCAGGAAACGGCTGGCGGTTTCTGAACGAGCGGCGCGTCGTGCTTGTCTTGTGGCGCTCAACAGGCGAGCATATGGCCCTCTGCCGTTAGTGTTGTAGGGTTCATGAAAGCGATTTTGCCTGCTGCCTGGATTTTGCTTGGTGTGTTGATGATGGGCCATGCGCCCGGTGTCATGGCAGCTGCCGTTCAGGAAAAGCCCGCAACGTCCGCGCCGGCAAGCAAACCGGCGGCGAGCAAAAAAGCCGTTGCAGATAACAAAGCTGCGGCTAAAAAAGCCCCACAGAAGAAAGCCGCCGCGGTGAAGAAACGGCCCCCGGTCGCCTCCAAGTCGAAACCGGCCAGCGAAGTGGCGAAAACCAGACTGCCACCGGCCAAGCTTGACCTGAGCTTGCCCAAGGATATGGTTCAGCAGCTTAAACCTGCCGGTACCGTACCGATGCCCAAGCACGACGCAATCCTGCCGCAGATGTTTGGCGAGAAGAACAGTGGCTTTCAGCTCAACGGCCGCCTGCTCAGCAACGAAATGCAGTTGCAGCTGCGCAATGAGGAGCGCCGTGAAGTCGAAGGCGCAGCACTGGATTTCGAGTTCAAGCAATAAATTCAATCGATCCGTGACCCGCGAACCATACGCTTTGTCGGAGACTGGTCAGTCACATTCAGTTGTCGGTAAAAACCCCGGTACAGGGAATTTGAAACAACCGTTTTAGCGGTTACTCTGTCCGCGTCTCTTTAACACATTGCCCGTTGCGAGGACTTGCTCGTCATGAAATGCCGTGAAGGCTGTGGCGCTTGCTGTATTGCCCCCTCCATCAGTTCTGCCATTCCGGGCATGCCCAACGGCAAGCCTGCCGGCGAACGTTGTGTGCAGCTCTCGGTCGAAAACCTGTGCAGCATTTTCGGCCAGCCGGAGCGTCCGGCGGTTTGTTCAGGATTTGCCGCCGATGTCGAAGTCTGTGGCAGCAGCTCCGAGGAAGCGATCAAACTGATCGGCTGGTGGGAGCAGATGACGGCGGCGTGATGTGTCAAACGAACGGAACTTCAACAATAAGGAATAAGACTATGGGTTCGCTGCATCGTATCGCTGTGTTGTGTGGTTTGACCGCTGTACTGGCTACTTCGTTGGCTCAGGCTGAGGACTGGAAAGTCGCCAAGGAGCAGGACGGGATCAAGGTCTCACTGGCTCAAGTGCCGGGCTCGGATTACAAGTCCTACCAGGGCGTGACCCTGATGAAGACCACCGTGGCCAAACTGCGTGCCTTGCAGGACGACGTGGCTGGCGCCTGCACCTGGATTCACGAGTGCAAAGCCCAGAAGCTGCTCAAGCACGAGGGCGATCAGAGCTGGACCTACACCCAGTTCAATACGCCGTGGCCAGTGACCCCACGTGATTCGGTGTTGCACATCACCACCGTTGAGGGCGCCGATGGCAGCCTGACCCGCAACCTCGAAGGCGTGCCGAAGTACATTCCCGAAGAGAAAGGCTTTGTCCGTGTCGCTCAGGTCAAAGGGTTCTGGAAGTTCGTACCCAAAGGTGATCAAGTCGAAGTGACCTATCAGGTGCACACTGAGCCCGGCGGCAGCGTACCGAGCATGATTGCCAACAAGTTCGTGGTCGACGCTCCTTTCAATACCCTTAAAGCCCTGAAAGAACGCGCCGAGAAGTAATTTTTCGCGCTGACAGCAAAACGCCCCGACCGAATCGGGGCGTTTTGTTTTGTCGTTATATTGTGTTTCCAGATATGCGCTGCACGAAATTTTCACAAAGCGTTCCTGACAATTCGCCCGCGCAATGCGTGCTGTCTGCGAACGATTGCCTTTATGAAAGAGTCGGGCAGCGGGCACTAATCAATGGCAATGCTGCCGGTGATCGTGCAACATTTGCGCACCGCGCACGCCCCGGGGTCTGGAATGGCCAATAGAGGGCATGGCGCCGCTGTATTTTGCAACTTCAACTTCCAATGGGTCCTAAAACGACATGGCAAACCCGGACGCCCTGAATCAGCAGCGATCTTCAACTCGCCTGCTGCAACCGACCGTCAAATCGCATCTGGCCTACACCCTGTTGTGTGCCCTGGTCATGATGGTGATGTTTTCCGTGCTGCGCCTCGCGCTGCTGGTCTACAACCGCGAGATGATCCTCGATACCCCGGCTTCGACCTTCCTCGAAGCTTTCGCCAACGGCTTGCGTTTCGACCTGCGCCTGGTGGTCTACGTCTGCGTTCCGCTGCTGCTGGCACTGTTCAGTGCGCGGGCGATGGCTGCGCGCGGGTTCTTCCGTCTGTGGCTGACCGTGGCGTCCAGCATCGCGCTGTTCCTCGGCCTGATGGAGATGGACTTCTACCGTGAGTTCCACCAGCGCCTCAATGGCCTGGTGTTCCAGTACGTGAAAGAAGACCCGAAAACCGTGATGAGCATGCTCTGGTACGGTTTCCCGGTGGTGCGCTACCTGCTGGCGTGGGTGATCGGCACCGTGATCCTGACCCTGGCCTTCAAGGGCGCCGATCGTGCAACCCGTCCCCGCGGCCCGTTCAGCGGCGGCAACGTCGGCACCCGCCAGGTGGCGCCGTGGTACACCCGTCTGGCGGTGTTCGTGGTCTGCCTGCTGATCTGCGTCGTGGCCGCCCGTGGCACCCTGCGTCAGGGCCCGCCGCTGCGCTGGGGTGACGTGTACACCACCGAATCGAATTTCGCCAACCAGCTCGGCCTCAACGGTACGCTGTCGCTGATCGCCGCCGCCAAGGACCGCATGGGCGAGGATCGCAACAACATCTGGAAAGCCACCCTGCCGCAGGAACAGGCGCAGAAAGTGGTGCGCGAGATGCTGGTGATGCCGGACGACAAACTGGTCGATGCCGACCTTGCGGCGGTGCGTCGTGACTACACGCCACCGGCCGACAAGACCCTGCCGATCAAGAATGTGGTCGTGATCCTGATGGAAAGCATGGCCGGTCACTCGGTGGGCGCTCTGGGCGCGCCGGGCAACATCACGCCGTACCTCGACAAACTGTCGAAGGAAGGCCTGCTGTTCGACCGTTTCTTCTCCAACGGCACCCATACCCACCAGGGCATGTTTGCGACCATGGCGTGCTTCCCGAACCTGCCGGGTTTCGAATACCTGATGCAGACCCCGGAAGGCAGCCACAAGCTCTCCGGCCTGCCGCAGCTGCTCAGTGCGCGCAAGTATGACGACGTGTATGTCTACAACGGCGACTTCGCCTGGGACAACCAGTCGGGCTTCTTCAGCAATCAGGGCATGACCAACTTCGTGGGTCGTAACGACTTCGTCAACCCGGTGTTCTCCGATCCGACCTGGGGCGTGTCCGACCAGGACATGTTCGACCGTGGCCTGGTGGAGCTTAAGGCGCGGGAGAATGGCAAACCGTTCTATGCGCTGCTGCAAACCCTGTCCAACCACACGCCGTACGCCTTGCCAACGCCTTTGCCGGTGGAGCGCGTGACCGATCGCGGCACGCTCAACGAACACCTGACGGCCATGCGTTATTCCGACTGGGCATTGGGCCAGTTCTTCGAGAAGGCGCGCAAAGAGCCTTACTTCAAGGAAACCCTGTTCGTCATCGTCGGCGACCACGGTTTCGGCAACGAGCGTCAGATCACCGAAATGGACCTGGGCCGCTTCAACGTGCCGATGCTGATGATTGCGCCGGGCATTCAGGAGAAGTTCGGTACCCGTGACCATACCGTGGGCACCCAGATCGACATCGTGCCGACCATCATGGGTCGTCTGGGTGGCGAAGTGCGTCACCAGTGCTGGGGCCGTGACCTGCTCAACCTGCCGGCCGGCGACACCGGTTTCGGTGTGATCAAGCCGTCGGGCAGCGAGCAGACCACTGCCATCGTCACCGCTGACCAGATCCTGGTCTTGCCGAAGGAGAAGGAAATGGCGCCGAAGATCTACCAGTACCAACTGGGCGCGAACCCTTCTGCGGAGATCATTCCGGACGCACCGCGTACCGCCGAATTGAAACTCAAGCTTGAAGCGTTCCTGCAAACGGCGACCAAGAGCCTGATGGACAACACGGCCGGTGTGATCAACGGCAAGCCGGACTGATAAAACCGCTGCATAAAAAAGAGGCCCCTGAGGGCCTCTTTTTTTTGTCTTGGGGTTTTATATCCTGCCAAGTAACAGCAAGACCAACAGCACCACCAACACCACGCCAATAATGCCCGAAGGGCCATAACCCCAACTTCTGGAGTGCGGGAAGACCGGCAGACCACCGATCAGCAACAGGATCAGGATAATGATAAGAATTGTGCCCATGTCGATTTCCTTGTTTATAGCGTTCGAGAAGTCTTGGTATTCAAGGGCGACTGGAGGCTAACTAATTCCAGACGGCTTACAAATTCCGACCGGTGCGTATGAAAGAAAATTCAATGTTTTTTTAATGTATTTGGATGACTCGTTTATTTCCTTTGAAGCGCGAGATCAAAAGATCGCAGCCTTCGGCAGCTCCTACAGGGAACTGATGCAGGAGCTGCCAAAGGCTGCGATCTTTTGATCCTGTATTCAGCATTCTGATGGAGCGTGGGTGGCCAGTGTTCCTTCGCTACACTCGGCGCATCTCCTACAGAACAACAAGGCTGTCTGCTATGCAAAATCGCATGATGATCACGGGTGCGGGCTCAGGTTTAGGTCGCGAACTTGCACTGCGCTGGGCGCGTGAAGGCTGGCAGCTGGCCTTGTCCGACGTCAGCGAACCTGGCCTGCAGGAAACCCTGAAGCGGGTGCGCGAGGCCGGTGGCGACGGGTTCGTCCAGCGCTGCGATGTGCGTGATTACAGCCAGCTCACCGCGTTTGCCCAGGCCTGCGAAGAGAAGCTCGGCGGCATCGACATCATCGTCAACAACGCCGGTGTGGCGTCCGGCGGGTTCTTCAGCGAACTGTCGCTGGAGGACTGGGACTGGCAGATCGCGATCAACCTGATGGGCGTGGTCAAAGGCTGCAAGGCCTTCCTGCCGCTGCTGGAAAAGAGCAAAGGCAAGATCATCAACATTGCGTCGATGGCGGCATTGATGCAGGGCCCGGCGATGAGCAATTACAACGTGGCCAAGGCCGGTGTGGTGGCGCTGTCTGAAAGTTTGCTGGTGGAACTGGCGCAGCAGGAAGTCGGGGTGCATGTGGTCTGCCCGTCGTTCTTCCAGACCAACTTGCTCGACTCGTTCCGTGGCCCGACGCCAGCCATGAAAGCGCAGGTTGGCAAGTTGCTGGAAAGTTCGCCGATCAGCGCGGCCGACATCGCCGACTACATTTATCAGCAAGTGGCCGCCGGCGAGTTCATGATCCTGCCGCACGAGCAGGGACGCATGGCCTGGGCGATCAAGCAGAAGAACCCGCAACTGATCTACAACGAAATGACCACTATGGCCGATAAAATGCGCGCCAAGGCCAAACAAACCAACGGCTGAACTTGCCCCATGGGTGTCGCGTCGCTAGGGTGGCCGCAATGGTCACCCTGTCGAGACGCATCAATGCTCAATTACCTGTGGTTCTTCCTCGCGGCGCTGTTTGAAATCGCCGGTTGTTTCGCCTTTTTCATGTGGTTGCGCCAGGGCAAAAGTGCCTTGTGGGTGATCCCGGCGCTGCTCAGTCTGACGCTGTTCGCCCTGTTGCTGACCCGTGTCGAAGCGGCTTACGCCGGTCGCGCCTATGCCGCCTATGGCGGGATCTACATCGTCGCGTCGATTGGCTGGCTGGCAGTGGTTGAACGGGTGCGTCCCTTGGGTTCGGACTGGATCGGCGTGGCGCTGTGCGTGATCGGCGCCAGTGTGATCCTGTTCGGGCCGCGGTTTAGCGCCGCGTGAGGCGAGACTGTTTAGCGATTTGCAGGAAACGTCTGACGGGCGCAGCGCTTGCGGGTGTAGGGCAAGACTGAATTGCTCGTCACGCATTGTAGAGCGGGCGCGCACCGCGCATCTTCAGGGCTGGCTAACCCTTGAAGGACGAACTCCATGCTTGTACTCAGCCGTGTAGTGGGCGAGTTGATTTCCATCGGTGACGACATTTCCCTGCGGGTGTTGTCCGTCAACGGCTCCAGTGTGCGCTTTGGTGTCGAAGCGCCGCAGAAGATCAATGTGCACCGTTCGGAAGTCTATGAGCGGATTCAGCGCAAACAGGCCACCGAGAAGGTCCGCTAGTCGAACAGGTGCTTGGGCACGTCGTGTTTGAGCATCAGTTGGCATTGTTCGCTTTCCGGGTCGAAAACGATCAGCGCCTGGCCTTTGGTCAACGCCTGGCGGACGCGCAGCACGCGGGTTTCCAGCGGCGTGTCATCACCGTTGTCGGTGCCATCGCGAGTGACAAAGTCCTCGATCAGGCGGGTGAGGGTGTCGACTTCTAGAGCGTCGTAGGGAATCAGCATGGGCACCTCGGTTCAATCAATGGCGGGATGCTACGGCGATTGGTGGCTGGCTGCCAGTTTTGTGTGGGCAGTATCGGCCCTATCGCTGGCAAGCCAGCTCCCACAGGGTTTGATGGTGTACACAAACCACTGATCCACCTCGAAAACCGTGGGAGCTGGCTTGCCAGCGATGGGGCCAGTCCAGCCACCACGGAAGCCCGGATCAACTGTCGGAACGCTGCCCCACCAGACTGTCCACCGAAGGCACCCGCGTATCGCTCTCCATTTGCGTGTCATGCTCGATCTGGTGACTGAAGCGATCCAGCGAAGCATTGGCCGGCGCGGCATCGCTGGCAAATACCGGCGGGCTCAGAATGTACGCTCCAAGCAAACGACTGAGCGCCGCCAGACTGTCGATGTGCGTGCGCTCGTAACCATGGGTTGCATCACAACCGAAGGCGAGCAGGGCCGTGCGGATGTCGTGCCCGGCGGTCACCGCCGAATGCGCGTCGCTGAAGTAATAGCGGAACAGGTCGCGCCTTACCGGCAGTTCGTTTTCACTGGCCAGACGCAGTAAATGTCGCGACAGGTGATAGTCATAAGGGCCACCGGAATCCTGCATCGCTACGCTCACCGCGTGCTCACTGGAGTGCTGGCCCGGAGCGACCGGTGCGATGTCAATGCCGACGAATTCGCTGACATCCCACGGCAAGGCCGCCGCCGCACCGCTGCCGGTTTCTTCGGTGATGGTGAACAGCGGGTGACAGTCGATCATCAATTCCTGACCGCTGTCGACGATGGCTTTGAGCGCGGCGAGCAGCGCGGCGACACCCGCCTTGTCGTCGAGGTGGCGGGCGCTGATGTGGCCGCTGTCGGTGAACTCCGGCAACGGGTCGAACGCCACCACGTCGCCGACACTGATGCCCAGCGAGTCGCAATCGGCCTTGGTTGCGCAATACGCATCCAGACGCAGTTCGACGTGATCCCAACTGATCGGCATCTCGTCCACGGCGGTGTTGAACGCGTGCCCGGAGGCCATCAACGGCAACACGCTGCCGCGAATCACGCCGTTGTCGGTGAACAGGCTGACGCGGCTGCCCTCGGCAAACCGGCTCGACCAGCAGCCGACCGGGGCCAGGGTCAGGCGACCGTTGTCTTTCACCGCGCGCACGGCAGCACCAATGGTGTCGAGGTGCGCGGAAACGGCGCGGTCGGGGCTGTTTTTCTTGCCCTTGAGCGTGGCGCGGATGGTGCCGCGACGGGTCATTTCGAAAGGGATACCGAGTTCTTCCAGACGCTCGGCGACGTAGCGCACGATGGTGTCGGTGAAGCCGGTGGGGCTGGGGATGGCGAGCATTTCCAGCAGGACTTTTTGCAGGTAGTTCAGATCCGGTTCGGGAATTTGTGTGGTCATGGAAACTCCTGATGAGTTGAGGCGCATCGATGGTTTCGATGAGGAAATTTGTGTTGCCTGTCAGGGCCTCATCGCTGGCAAGCCAGCTCCCACAGTGATGGGGTACACCGATAAACCTGTGGGAGCTGGCTTGCCAGCGATGGGGCCGTTTCAGGCTCTACATGATCAAGAAACAGCCGGCTGACTGTGCGGAAACAACAGATCGACAAAGCGCTCCGCCGTCGGCTGCGGCTCGTGATTGGCCAGGCCGGCGCGTTCGTTGGCTTCGATAAACACGTACTCCGCTTGATCCGCTGCCGGCACCATCAAGTCGAGGCCGACCATTGGAATATCCAGCGCCCGCGCTGCACGAACGGCGGCATCGACCAGAGTCGGGTGCAGAATCGCCGTGACGTCTTCCAGCGTGCCGCCGGTGTGCAGATTGGCGGTGCGGCGCACAAACAGGTGTTCGCCTGCCGGCAAGACAGTGCTGTAGTCATAACCGGCCGCGTGCAGGGTGCGCTGGGTTTCGTGGTCCAGCGGGATCTTGCTCTCGCCCCCCGTGGCGGCTTGCCGGCGTCGACTCTGGGCCTCGATCAATGCACCGATCGAATGATGACCATCACCGACCACCTCGGCGGGACGACGAATCGCTGCCGCCACCACTTCAAAACCGATCACCAGAATCCGCAGATCGAGACCTTCGTGGAAGCTTTCGAGCAGCACGCGGCTGTCAAAACGCTTGGCGGCTTCGATGGCCTGCTGCACCTCTTCGATGCTCTGCAAATCCACCGCCACGCCCTGGCCCTGTTCACCGTCGAGCGGCTTGACCACCACCCGCTGATGTTCATCGAGAAACGCCAGGTTGTCGTCGGCGTTGCCCGCCAGTTGCTGCGAGGGCAGCTTCAGGCCGGCGCCTTTCAACACTTTGTGGGTCAGGCTTTTGTCCTGGCACAGGCTCATGCTGATCGCGCTGGTCAGGTCGCTCAGCGATTCGCGGCAACGCACGCGACGCCCGCCATGGCTGAGGGTGAACAGCCCGGCTTCGGCGTCGTCCACCTGCACATCGATGCCGCGCCGGTGCGCTTCCTCGACGATGATCCGCGCATAAGGGTTGAAATTGGCTTCCGGCCCGGGCCCGAGGAACAGCGTCTGATTGATGCCGTTCTTGCGTTTGATGGCGAAGGTCGAGAGGTTGCGAAAGCCGAGTTTGGCATAGAGATTCTTGGCCTGACGGTTGTCATGCAACACCGACAAATCCAGATAACTCAGGCCACGACTCATGAAGTGTTCGATCAAATGCCGCACCAGCACTTCACCGACACCGGGCCGCGAGCACTGTGGATCCACCGCCAGGCACCACAGGCTGCTGCCGTGTTCCGGATCGTTGAAGGCTTTCTGGTGATTGAGGCCCATGACGCTGCCGATTACTGCGCCGCTGTCTTCATCTTCGGCCAGCCAATAAACCGGGCCGCCCTGATGATGCGGAGTCAGTCGCGTGGCATCGATCGGCAACATGCCGCGTGCCTGATACAGCAGATTGATCGCCTGCCAATCCGCTTCGCTCTGCGCGCGGCGAATGCGGAAGCCGCGAAACACGCGGGTGGCCTGGCGGTAATCGCTGAACCACAGGCGCAGGGTATCGGACGGATCGAGAAACAGCTGCGTCGGTTCGAGCCCGAGAATCTGTTGCGGTGCGGCAACGTACAGAGCGATATCGCGTTCGCCGGGCTGCTCGTTGAGCAGTTCCTGGGCCAGTGTCGCCGGATCAGGAAAGGTGTGACCGATCAGCAGCCGGCCCCAGCCGCAATGCACGGCAATGGGGTCGGCGCCCAGTGTGCTGCCGTCTTCAGCCAGACGCGCCTGCAAGCGTTCATACGACGGTGTCTGGCCGCGCAACAGGCGTTGATTGATAGCCGTGGCGTGAGGTTTCATCAATCAGATTCCTTGTTCACTGAGCCACAGGTTCAGGGCCGCCAGTTGCCACAGTTTCGAACCGCGCAAAGGCGTCAGTTGGCCTTGCGGATCCGTCAGCAGTTTGTCGAGCATGGCCGGGTTGAACAGGCCGCGATCCTGGCTCGGATCCAGCAGCAGTTCACGCACCCAGTTCAGGGTATCGCCTTGCAAATGCTTGAGGCCCGGCACCGGGAAGTAACCTTTCTTGCGGTCGATCACTTCGCTTGGAATCACCAGCCGTGCAGCTTCTTTGAGCACTTGTTTACCACCGTCCGGCAGCTTGAACTGACCGGGAATCCTTGCGGAGAGCTCTACCAGGCGATAGTCGAGAAACGGCGTGCGCGCCTCCAGACCCCAAGCCATGGTCATGTTGTCGACGCGTTTGACCGGGTCGTCCACCAGCATCACCGTGCTGTCCAGACGCAGGGCTTTATCGACCGCGGCCTCGGCGCCGGGTTGGGCGAAATGCTCTTTCACGAAGTCGCCAGCGGCGTCATTCGCGGTCAGCCATTTCGGCTGCACGGTGGCGGCGTAGTCGTCGTAGCTGCGGTCAAAAAACGCCGCGCGATAGGCTGCATACGGATCCGCTGCGCCGTCGACTTGCGGATACCAGTGATAACCGGCGAACAGCTCATCCGCGCCCTGGCCGCTCTGCACCACTTTGCAGTGCTTGGCCACTTCGCGCGACAGCAGATAGAAGGCGATGCAGTCGTGGCTGACCATCGGCTCGCTCATCGCGCGGAACGCAGCGGGCAGTTGCTCAATGATCTCTTTTTCGTCGATGCGCAATTGATGGTGCTGCGTGCCGTAGTGTCTGGCGATCAGATCGGAATACTGAAACTCGTCACCGCGCTCGCCGCCGGCATCCTGGAAGCCGATGGAAAAGGTCGACAGGTTTTCCACACCGACTTCACGCAACAGGCCGACGAGCATGCTCGAATCGACACCGCCGGACAGCAGCACGCCGACATCCACTGCCGCCCGTTGACGAATCGCTACCGCTTCGCGGGTGCTGTCGAGCACGCGGTCGCGCCAGTCTTCGAGGGTCAGGTTTTTCTCGTCGTCGTGAGGGCCGTAGGGCAGGGTCCACCAGGTTTTCTGTTCGGTGCGGCCATCAGCCTCGACGCGCATCCAGGTCGCCGGTGGCAGCTTTTCGATGCCCGCGAGCAAAGTGCGTGGAGCCGGCACCACTGCATGGAAATTCAGGTAGTGATTGAGCGCCACCGGATCGAGGATCGGGTTGATGTCGCCGCCCTTGAGCAGCGCCGGCAGGGCCGAGGCAAAGCGCAAACGCTGGCCGGTGCGCGACAGGTACAAAGGCTTCACGCCGAGGCGGTCACGAGCGATGAACAGGCGCTGGGCATCGCGCTCCCAGATGGCGAAGGCGAACATGCCGTTGAGTTTTGGCAGCAGCGCTTCGCCCCAGGCGTGGTAGCCCTTGAGCAGCACTTCGGTGTCACCACCGGAGTAGAAGGCATAGCCGAGCGCTTCGAGTTCGGCACGCAGTTCCGGGAAGTTGTAGATCGCGCCGTTGAAGGCCAGGGACAAGCCCAGCTGGCTGTCGATCATCGGCTGCGCCGAGCCGTCCGACAGGTCCATGATTTTCAGGCGACGATGGCCCAGGGCAATCGGCCCTTGGGCATGGAAGCCCCACGCGTCGGGGCCGCGAGGGGCCAGGTGATGGGTGATTCGCTCTACCGCTGCAAGGTCTGCAGGTTGATGATCAAAACGTAACTCGCCAGCTAATCCGCACATAAAGTCCTTACCGGTTTTTCCGTTGGGGAGGGGTGATTCAAGTCTGGCCAAAATGGCCGGTACTCAGAAACTGACCCGCTGCAGATGTGGGAGTTTTAGAACGATGAGTTATAAGAGGCGGCGACTGACCAGCGGCCAGCCGCCATTTTTCATTTGCCGCGAATCAACGTGCGCAAGGCGAAACGGTTGGGATGGCAGGCCTCGGCGACACTTTTGGGCAGTGGCAGCGGCTCGTTGTCCAGCCACGCCGCGAGCAGTTCGCCCGACAGCGGCGCGGTGATCAGCCCGCGTGAACCATGGCCACTGTTGACGTACAGGCCATCGAGCCACGGGCAGGCGATGTCCGGCACTTGGCGCGCATCCTTGCTCAACGCGGCATAGGCCTCGGCGAAGGCTTCGCGGTCGGCGAGGGGGCCGACAATCGGCAGATAGTCAGGACTGGTGCAGCGGAATGCGGCGCGTCCTTCCAGGGTTTCCGGGGGCAGCCCATTGATGTGCAGACGCGCTACCAAATCGCTGGAGATCTCTTTGAGCATCGCCAGATTGCCCAGGTGTTCGGCGGTGGTCGGTGTCAGGTCATCGCTGTTGAAGTCGAAGCTGGCGCCAAGCGTGTGTTCGCCCAGACGTGCCGGGGCGACATAACCTTCGGCGCAGACCACGGTGCGCAGCGCCTGACTCTCGGCGGTTTGCGGCAGGCGCGTGATCTGCCCGCGAACGCGCTTGAGGGGCAGCTCGGCACTTTGCGCAAAGCGTTTGATCTCCGCTGCGCCGGCCAGCACCACCACTGGCGCGCTGGCGAGCACCCGTTCGCCATCGAGGGCTTGCCACTGTCCCTCGACCTTGCGCAGTTCGAGCACTTCGTGGTGCTTGAGCATGTCGATGTTCGCTTGCGCGGCTTGTGCCTGGCACAGCGCGGGCGGATGTACCCAGCCCCCTTCGGGATAGTACAAACCGCCATGGGCCAGACCGATGCCGGCCTGAATCTCGGCTTGCGGCTGATCGACCCAGTGCACCAGGTCTTCCGGGAATGCCGCGGCCAGTTGCGCCTGACGCTCGGCTTCCTTGGCATTGAACGCCAGTTGCAGCACGCCGCAATCGTCCCAGTCGGTGCCGCGTTGCAGGGTTTCCAGCAGACGGCGGGTGTAGCCGAAGCCGCTGACGATCAGTTGTGACAACGCCGTGCCGTGGGCCGACAACTTCAGGTACAGCACGCCCTGTGGATTGCCTGACGCTTCCTGCGCCACCTCGGCATGCCGCTCCAGCAAACTGACCTGCCAACCGCGCGCCGCGAGGCTGGCGGCCGTGGCACAACCGGCCAGTCCGGCGCCGATTACCAGCGCCCGACGGTCAGCGGTCAGCGGAGCAGGGCGGGCGAACCACGGTTTGTCCGGCAGCGGGGGCGCGACGTCCTGCGGCCAGCCGAGAAACTCGCCGCGCAGGATCTCCCACTTGTGGCCGATGCCCGGTGTGCGTTTCATCTTGAACCCGGCGGCGTTGAGCAGACGCCGCACCCAACCGCTGCTGGTGAAGGTACTGATGGTCGAGCCGGGCGCCGCCAGTCGAGCCAGTTCGACGAACAGTTCGGCGGTCCACATGTCGGGGTTTTTCGCCGGGGCGAAACCGTCGAGAAACCACGCGTCAATCTGTGCATCGAGTTGCGGCAATTGTTCCAGCGCATCGCCGATCAGCAGCGTCAGCGTGACCCGGCCGTTGCCGAGGACGATCCGCTGAAAGCCCTGATGGATTGCCACGTAATGGGTCAGCAGTTGATCGGCCAGCGGCTTGAGTTGCGGCCACAGGGCCAGAGCCCGCTGCAGATCCGCCGGACTCAACGGGTACTTTTCGACACTGACAAAATGCAGCCGCGCACCGGCTACTGCGTGCTGCTCGAGCAGTTGCCAGGCGCAGAGAAAATTCAGCCCGGTGCCAAACCCGGTTTCACCGATCACCAGTCGCCCGTGCGCCGGCAACGCGGCAAAGCGCTCGGCCAGGCGATTTTGTTCGAGGAACACGTAACGGGTTTCATCCAGCCCCGACTGGTCGGAAAAATACACATCGTCGAACACCCGCGAGCGCGGGCGTCCCTGGTCATCCCAGTCGAGTTGGGCGTGGGGCAGTACAGGTTTCATGGCAAGCTCGGCAACGACAAGGCGGCCATTCTAGCTGATCGGGCGGAGGGTGCTTGATCCATGGCAAGGCCTGGCTGCGCAGCCTCGAAGACAATCGATGATTTGGGCGCTGATCAGAGCAACCTGTGGCGAGGGGATTTATCCCCGATCGGCTGCGTAGCAGTCGCAATCCCGCTACCAGCGTGCATCTGGCGTTGAATGGCTTTGGGGCCGCTGCGCTGCCCATCGGGGATAAATCCCCTCACCACAGAGTTTTTCTTGAAGCCAAAAGGAGCGGAATTTCTCCGTCGTACCCATGCCCAATCCGCTAGTCTTGCTGAATCCTGGAAGGAGCCGTGCCCATGTTTGAATCCGCCGAAATCGGCCATGCCATCGACAAAGAGACTTACGACGCGGCTGTGCCTGCCTTGCGTGAAGCACTGCTGGAAGCGCAGTTCGAATTGCAGCAGCAGAAGCGCTTCCCGGTGATCATTCTGATCAACGGCATCGAGGGCGCCGGCAAGGGCGAGACCGTCAAGTTGCTCAACGAGTGGATGGATCCGCGTCTGATCGAGGTGCGTACTTTCGATCAGCAAACCGATGAAGAACTGGCACGGCCACCGGCGTGGCGTTACTGGCGGATGCTCCCGGCCAAGGGACGGATGGGCGTGTTCTTCGGCAACTGGTACAGCCAGATGCTTCAGGGGCGAGTCCATGGTTTGTTCAAAGATCCGCGTCTGGATCAGGCGATCAACGCCGCCGAGCGTCTGGAAAAGATGCTCTGCGATGAAGGCGCGCTGATCTTCAAGTTCTGGTTTCACCTGTCCAAGAAACAGATGAAGGCCCGCCTCAAGGCGCTGGCCGACGACCCGCTGCACAGCTGGCGCATCAGCCCGCTGGACTGGCAGCAATCGCAGACCTACGACAAGTTCGTCAAATACGGCGAGCGCGTGTTGCGCCGCACCAGCCGCGACTACGCGCCCTGGCACATCATCGAAGGCATGGACGCCAACTACCGCAGCCTCGCGGTGGGCAAGATCCTGCTGGAGGGCTTGCAGAATGCGCTCAAGCGTCCTGAGGTGCATACCGAAGAGGTCAACGCCGCCCCCTTGGGCACTGCCGTCGACGAACTCAACCTGCTCGACAGCCTCGACCTGAACCAGCAGCTGGAAAAGAAAGATTACGAAGAACAACTGATCACCGAGCAGGCGCGGCTGTCCGGGTTGATGCGTGACAAGCGCATGCGTCGCCATGCGTTGGTGGCGGTGTTCGAAGGCAATGATGCGGCGGGCAAGGGCGGGGCGATTCGCCGGGTGGCGGCGGCGCTCGATCCGCGTCAGTACAGCATCGTGCCGATTGCTGCGCCGACCGAAGAGGAGCGCGCGCAGCCGTATCTGTGGCGCTTCTGGCGACATTTGCCGGCACGCGGCAAGTTCACCGTGTTTGATCGCTCCTGGTATGGCCGGGTGCTGGTGGAGCGAGTCGAAGGCTTTTGCAGCCCGGCCGACTGGCTGCGCGCCTACAGCGAGATCAATGACTTCGAAGAACAGATCGCCGACGCCGGGGTCATCGTCGTCAAGTTCTGGCTGGCGATCGACAAGGACACGCAGATTGAGCGCTTCCAGGCTCGCGAGCAGATCCCGTTCAAGCGCTTCAAGATCACCGAGGACGACTGGCGCAACCGCGACAAGTGGGACGCCTACCGCGCCGCCGTGGGCGACATGGTCGACCGCACCAGCACCGAGATTTCGCCGTGGACACTGGTCGAGGCCAATGACAAACGCTGGGCGCGGGTCAAGGTGCTGCGCACGATCAACCGCGCGCTCGAAGAGGCGTTCGAGAAGTCCGACAAGCGCGCGAAAAAACACAAGGACTGAGGCGATGGGCACGCATACGCGGGGTGAATGATTGTCGCGGTCGGCGGCGGGGTGGACTTATCCTCGATTGACTCTCCTCCGACAACAACAATTGAGGTATGCCATGCGTGAAGTGGTGATCGTCGACAGCGTGCGGACCGGCCTGGCCAAGTCCTTTCGCGGCAAGTTCAACCAGACCCGCCCCGACGACATGGCGGCCCATTGCGTCAACGCGCTGCTGTCGCGCAACGACATCGACCCGGCCAGCGTCGAGGACTGCATTGTCGGCGCTGGCTCCAACGAGGGTGCGCAGGGTTACAACATCGGTCGCAACGTGGCGGTGCTCTCGCGGCTGGGCACCCATGTGGCCGGCATGACCCTCAACCGTTTTTGCTCCTCGGGTTTGCAGGCGATTGCGATTGCCGCCAACCAGATTGCTTCCGGTTGCAGTGACATTATCGTCGCCGGTGGCGTCGAGTCGATCAGCCTGACCCTGAAAAGCGTCAACACCGATCACCTGATCAATCCGCTGCTCAAGCAGCAGGTGCCGGGCATCTACTACACCATGGGGCAGACCGCTGAAGTGGTGGCGCGTCGTTATGACGTGAGTCGCGAGGCGCAGGATCGCTATGCGCTGCAAAGCCAGTTGCGCACCGCCCAGGCTCAGGCGGCCGGGCTGTTCGATGACGAAATTGTGCCGATGGCGGTCAAGTACCGGGTCGAGGACAAGAACAGCGGCGAGGTGCAGATCCTCGACGGCATCGTCGATCGCGACGACTGCAACCGCCCGGACAGCACCTATGACAGCCTCGCCGGACTGAAGCCGGTGTTTGCCGAAGACGGCTCGGTCACCGCCGGCAACTCGTCGCAGTTGTCTGACGGCGCGTCGATGACGCTGGTGATGAGCCTGGAAAAAGCCCTGCAACTGGGGCTCAAGCCGAAGGCGTTTTTCCGCGGCTTCACCGTGGCCGGTTGCGAGCCGGACGAAATGGGCATCGGCCCGGTGTTCTCGGTGCCGAAACTGCTCAAGGCCAAGGGCCTGCAAGTGGCCGATATCGATCTGTGGGAACTGAACGAGGCGTTTGCTTCACAGTGCCTGTATGCCCGCGACCGTCTGGAGCTCGACAACGAAAAATACAACGTCAACGGCGGCTCGATTTCCATCGGCCACCCGTTCGGCATGACCGGCTCGCGGCAGGTCGGACATCTGGTGCGTGAGTTGCAACGGCGCAATCTGCGTTACGGCATCGTGACCATGTGCGTGGGGGGCGGGATGGGGGCGACGGGGTTGTTTGAGGCGGTGCGCTGAACCCTGGAAGGTGGGGTGGTTGATCTACCGCTTTCGCGAGCAGGCTCGCTCCCACATTGGAATGCATTCACCTGTGGGAGCGAGCCTGCTCGCGAAGAGATCGACCGGATTTACTGGTTGGAATCCAGAAGCTGCATCCGCGCGATATACGCTTTTATTTCCTGCTCCGCCTTCTCCGGGGAAGCGAACGGCCCTTCAAGGGTGTTCTCCCGCGTGCAGAAAAACAGTTCGCCATTGACCCGGCACATCCGCTCACTGCGAAAGTGGGTGGCGGGGGCGCTGTCTTGGGTGCGCATTCCATACATGATCGGCCTCCTTGGTTGATGCGCTGAAAGGGATCCAATGAGCTTATGCCTGAAGCACTTGGTGCGCCCGGCCAGCCGATCAACGGCAAAGCGTCAATTTAATGCTGCGACCTGCACAGTTGCATTCGCGGCCTGGCCCGAACTGTCCCTGTGTTGCGCCTGCGCGCGGGCCTAGAATGACCGCTCTCGTCAGCAGGCATTGGGGTTCGCATGCACATTTCATCCGGTCGCTGGGTCTACGGTCTGTTCCTGGCGCTGTTGACGGCGTTCTTGTGGGGCATTCTGCCAATCAAGCTCAAACAGGTGTTGCAGGTGATGGACCCGATCACCGTGACCTGGTTTCGTCTGTTGGTCTCCGGTGGTTGCCTGTTTATTTATCTGGCGTCGGTCAAGCGTCTGCCGAGCCGCAAGGTCCTCGGCCCCCGGGGCGGCTGGCTGGTATTAATGGCGGTGCTCGGGCTGGTGGGCAACTACGTGCTGTACCTGATGGGGCTCAATCTGCTCAGCCCCGGTACCGCGCAACTGGTGGTGCAGATGGGGCCGATCATGTTGCTGATCGCCAGCCTGTTTGTGTTCAAGGAGCGCTTCAGCATCGGTCAGGGCATTGGCCTGGCGGTGCTGCTGATCGGCTTCGTGCTGTTTTTCAATCAGCGTCTGGCCGAGTTGCTGACGTCGTTGTCGGACTACACCGCCGGCGTGTTGCTGGTGCTGTTGGCCTCGACGGTCTGGACCTTCTACGCGCTGGGTCAGAAGCAATTGCTCACAGTATGGAATTCGTTGCAGGTGATGATGGTGATTTACCTGTTCTGCGCTTTGTTGCTGACGCCTTGGGTGCATCCGCTCAAAGCGCTGGAATTGAGCCCGTTGCAGGGCTGGCTGCTGCTGGCTTGCTGCATGAACACGCTGATTGCCTACGGTGCATTTGCTGAAGCACTGGCGCATTGGGAGGCGTCGCGCGTCAGTGCGACGCTGGCGATCACGCCATTGGTGACCTTTGGCGCGGTGGCGATTGCCGCCGCGGTGTGGCCGGACTATGTGCATGCCGAGCAGATCAACGGTCTGGGCTATGGCGGGGCGGTGCTGGTGGTGTTGGGGTCGGCGCTGGTGGCGCTGGGGCCGTCGTTGATTGCCGGGCTGAAAGCGCGGCGCATGCGGGTGGCCTGAAAAGCAAAAGATCGCAGCCTGCGGCAGCTCCTACAGTTGGAATGCGTTCCCCTGTAGGAGCTGCCGCAGGCTGCGATCTTTTTGCTGTTAGCCCTTGGCGCCAGCCTCGATCATGTTCTCCGGCCGCACCCAGGCATCGAACTCCTCATCGGTCAGATAGCCCAGCTGCAGTGCCGCCTCACGCAAGGTCAGGCCTTCGCCGTAAGCCTTCTTGGCGATTTCTGCCGACTTGTCGTAGCCGATGTGCGGGTTCAACGCGGTCACCAGCATCAGGCCACGTTCCAGGTGCTGCGCCATGATCTGCGCATCCGGCTCCAGCCCGGCGATGCAGTGCTGCTGGAAGTTGCTGCAGCCGTCGGCGAGCAGGCGGATGGATTGCAACACGTTATGGATGATCACCGGTTTGTATACGTTCAATTGCAGGTGACCCTGACTCGCCGCGATGCCGATGGTGACATCGTTGCCCAATACCTGGCAGGCGAGCATCGACAGCGCTTCGCACTGAGTCGGGTTGACCTTGCCGGGCATGATCGAGCTGCCCGGTTCGTTGGCCGGCAATTTCACTTCGGCCAATCCGGCGCGGGGGCCTGAGCCGAGCAGGCGCAAGTCGTTGGCGATTTTCATCAGCGCCACGGCGAGGGTCTTCAGAGCACCGGACAGACTGGTCAGCGGCTCATGCCCGGCCAGCGCGGCAAATTTGTTCGGCGCGGTGACGAACGGCAGGCCGGACAGTGCGGCAAGCTCGGCGGCAATCGCTTCGCCAAAACCGTGCGGCGAATTCAGGCCGGTGCCGACGGCAGTGCCACCCTGCGCCAGTTCGCACACCGCCGGCAGTGCCGCTCGGATCGCTCGCTCGGCGTAATCCAGCTGCGCTATGAACCCGGACAACTCCTGACCGAAGGTGATCGGCGTCGCGTCCATCATGTGCGTACGGCCGGTCTTCACCAGTTTCATGTGGCGCGCCGCCAGTTCGGCCAGACCGCCGGATAGCTCCGCAATCGCGGGCAGCAATTGCTCCTGCACGGCTTTGGCCGTGGCGATGCTCATGGCGGTGGGGAAGCAATCGTTGGAGCTTTGCGAGCGGTTGACGTGATCGTTGGGGTGCACCGGCGTCTTGCCGCCGCGCGGGTTGCCGGCCAGTTCGTTGGCCCGGCCGGCGATCACTTCGTTGACGTTCATGTTGCTCTGGGTGCCGCTGCCGGTCTGCCAGACCACCAGCGGAAACTGGTCGTCGTGCTGGCCGTCGAGGACTTCGTCGGCGGCCTGTTCGATCAGGCGGGCGATGTCGGCGGGCAGGTCGCCGTTGCGGTCGTTGACCCGGGCGGCGGCTTTCTTGATCAGGGCCAGCGCGTGCAATACCGGCAGCGGCATGCGTTCCTGACCAATGGCGAAGTTGATCAGCGAGCGTTGCGTCTGAGCACCCCAGTAGGCGTCGTCCGGGACTTCGATCTGGCCCAGGCTGTCGGTTTCGATACGGCTCATCGTGCACACTCCTGTTGGTCTGTTTGCGCAGTTTAGGCCCGGTCAGGCCCAGGTGGTTCCCTCGAACCGATTGTTGACCGGCAAAACCCCGCCAATCAAGCACGGCAAGGCCCGGGGGTTGAGCCACGAGGTTTTTTAGGCGCAGAATGGTCGCCCTTGGGGTTTGACCTCGCCTAGCTGAAAAGGAAACTCGATGACTCGTCTTCGTGCCATCTGCACCGCGGTTGCACTGGTTTGCGCCAGCGGCCAGGTGCTTGCCGATACCGCCAGCCACAACGCCAGTGCTGAAGCTTTCCTGACCCTGGCGCACGCTGACAAGCTGGGCACTCCGGTGTACATGCAAGTGCAGCAAATGTTCGCTCAGCGTTTTGAACAGACCAAAGCCCCGGAATCCAAGAAAGCCGTACTGGAAACCTACCAGGCCAAGGCCAACGCCGCGCTGGACCAGGCCATCGGCTGGAACAAGCTCAAGCCTGACATGGTCAAGCTCTACACCAGCAATTTCAGCGAATCGGAGCTGAAAGACCTGGTTGCGTTCTATCAGTCGCCACTGGGCAAGAAAGTCCTGGAAAAAATGCCGCAGCTGACCCAGCAATCGGCCCAGATGACTCAGGCCAAACTGGAAAGCGCCGTGCCAGTCGTCAACAAGCTGCTCGACGACATGACCAACGAGCTGGCACCGAAAGGCGCTGCGCCGGCCAAGAAGAAGTAAGCGGAGTTCGTGATGAGCATGCAACAACGCATCGAATCGACGCTGGCTCTGCTTCAGCCTGAACATTTGCAGGTGCTGGACGAAAGCCACATGCACAGTCGCGGGTTGCAGACCCACTTCAAGGCGGTGGTGGTCAGCGCGCAGTTCGAAGGCCTGAACCGGGTCAAGCGCCACCAGAAAGTCTACGGCACGCTCGGCGAGCTGATGGGCGAGTTCCATGCGTTGGCGCTGCACACCTACACCCCGCAGGAATGGGCACAGGTCGGCGCCGCTCCGGCGTCGCCGACCTGTGCCGGCGGTAGCAAACATTAAGATCAAAAGATCGCAGCCTGCGGCAGCTCCTACACTGGATTGAGTTCCCTGTAGGAGCTGCCGCAGGCAGCGATCTTTTTTGCTAGAATCCGCAACGCGCCGCTCAGCCGGCGCGTTTTTTTTGAATCCGGTTCACCCTTTGCGAGGGTAGCCACCTGGAGAAATACCCATGACACAACCGATTGTCGTGGCGGCACTGTATAAGTTCGTCACCCTCGAAGATTACGTTGACCTGCGCGAGCCACTGCTCAAGGCGATGGTCGACAACGGCATCAAAGGCACGCTGCTGATCGCCGAAGAAGGCATCAACGGCACCGTGTCCGGCAGCCGCGAAGGCATCGATGGCCTGCTCGCCTGGCTGAAGAACGACCCGCGCATGATCGACATCGACCACAAAGAGTCGTACTGCGACGAGCAGCCGTTCTACCGCACCAAGGTCAAGCTGAAGAAAGAGATCGTTACCCTCGGCGTCGAAGGCGTGGACCCGAACAAGAAGGTCGGCACTTACGTCGAGCCGCAGGACTGGAACGCGCTGATCAGCGACCCGCAAGTGCTGCTGATCGACACCCGCAACGACTACGAAGTGGCAATCGGCACCTTCGAAGGCGCCATCGATCCGAAAACCACCAGTTTTCGTCAATTCCCCGACTACATCAAAGAGCACTTCGACCCGGCCGTGCACAAGAAAGTCGCGATGTTCTGCACCGGCGGCATTCGCTGCGAAAAAGCCTCCAGCTACATGTTGGGCGAGGGTTTCGAAGAGGTTTACCACCTCAAGGGCGGTATCCTGAAGTACCTCGAAGAAGTGCCGCAGGAAGAAACCAAGTGGCAGGGCGACTGCTTCGTCTTCGACAACCGCGTGACCGTGCGTCACGACCTCAGCGAAGGCGACTACGATCAATGCCATGCCTGCCGCACACCGGTCAGTGTTGAAGATCGTGCCTCCGAACATTACGTGGCCGGTATCAGCTGCCCGCATTGCTGGGACAAGCTGAGCGAGAAAACCCGCCGCAGCGCCATCGATCGGCAGAAGCAGATCGAACTGGCCAAGGCGCGCAACATGCCGCACCCGATCGGCTACAACTATAAACAAGCATCCACCGAGGCCTGATCATGACTGCGCGCCTGCTCTATGTGATGGATCCGATGTGTTCCTGGTGCTGGGGGTTCGCTCCGGTCGCCAAGGCATTGGTCGAGCAGGCGCAGGCAGCGGGAGTGGAGCTGCATCTGGTGGTCGGCGGCTTGCGCACCGGCAGCGGTGCGGCGCTGGAGCCGACCACGCGGCGCTACATCCTTGAGCATTGGCAGGCGGTCACCGAGGCCACCGGGCAGCCGTTCAAGTTCGACGGCGCCTTGCCCGACGGTTTTGTCTACGACACCGAGCCGGCCTGCCGCGCGATCGTTACCGCGCGCAGCCTGGCACCGGATTGCGCTTGGACGCTGGTCGGCCTGATCCAGCAGGCGTTTTACGCTGAAGGTCGCGATGTCACCCAGGCCAGTGTGCTGGTGGAGCTGGCTGAAAAGGCTGGCGTGCCGCGCATCGAATTTGCTGCCTTGTTTGATCATGCCGACCAACACAAAGCGACTCAGGCGGATTTCACTTGGGTGCAGGATCTGGGCATTGCCGGATTCCCGACCCTGCTCGCCGAACGCAATGGCCAACTGGCCTTGCTGACCAACGGCTATCAACCGCTCAGTGAGCTGTCGCCATTGCTCGGCCGCTGGCTGGAGCGCGCAGCCTGTGCCTGACCGGGCCGATGACACGCCAGCCGTAAAGCGTGTCGACCGGCTGAGCTGGGCAGAAGTCCGGCGCCTGGCACTGCATCACAAAAAGTCTCTGTGGATCGCCAACGGCGTGGCCGTGCTGGCGACGCTGTGCAGCGTGCCGATTCCGTTGCTGTTGCCGTTGCTGGTGGACGAGGTTCTGCTCGGGCATGGCGATGCCGCGCTGAAAGTCATGAACCATGTGTTGCCGTCGATGTGGCAGCAGGCGGCGGGTTATATCGGCCTGATGCTGCTGGTCACCCTGACGCTGCGTTGCAGCGCCTTGTGTTTTGGCGTGTTGCAGGCGCGGCTGTTTGCCCGGCTGGCGAAAGACATCGTCTACCGCATTCGCGTGCGCCTGATCGAGCGCCTGAAAAGGATTTCCCTCGGCGAATATGAAAGCCTCGGCAGCGGCACCGTGACCACGCATCTGGTCACCGATCTGGACACTCTCGACAAATTCGTCGGCGAAACCCTCAGCCGGTTTCTGGTGGCGATGCTGACCCTGGTTGGCACCGCCAGCATTCTGATGTGGATGCACTGGAAACTGGCGCTGCTGATCCTGCTGTTCAACCCGTTGGTGATCTACGCCACGGTGCAACTGGGCAAGCGGGTCAAGCACCTGAAGAAACTGGAGAACGACAGCACCTCGCGTTTCACTCAGGCCTTGAGCGAAACCCTCGATGCGATCCAGGAGGTGCGCGCCGGCAACCGTCAGGGCTTCTTCCTCGGACGACTCGGCTTGCGCGCGCAGGAAGTGCGTAACTATGCGGTCAATTCGCAGTGGAAGACCGATGCGTCGAACCGCGCCAGTGGTCTGCTGTTCCAGTTCGGCATCGACATCTTCCGCGCGGCAGCGATGCTCACGGTGCTGTTCTCCGACCTGTCGATCGGGCAGATGCTCGCGGTGTTCAGTTACCTGTGGTTCATGATCGGCCCGGTCGAGCAACTGCTCAATCTGCAATACGCCTACTACGCGGCGGGCGGCGCGCTGGCGCGGATCAACGAACTGCTGGCGCGGGCTGACGAGCCGCAGTACCCGGGCGGCGTCGACCCGTTCAAGGGCCGTGAAACCGTGGGCATCGAGGTGCAGGGGCTGAGCTTCGGTTACGGCGATGAACTGGTGGTGGATCAGATGAACCTGTCCATTGCTCCCGGTGAAAAAGTCGCGATTGTCGGTGCCAGTGGCGGCGGCAAGAGCACGCTGGTGCAGTTGCTGCTCGGGTTGTACACGCCGTTGTCCGGCACCATTCGTTTCGGCGGTTCGACCCAGCAGGAAATCGGCCTGGAACTGATTCGCGAAAACGTCGCGGTGGTGCTGCAGCACCCGGCACTGTTCAACGACACCGTGCGCGCCAATCTGACCATGGGCCGCACCCGCAGCGACGAAGCCTGCTGGCAGGCACTGGAAATCGCCCAGCTGGAGGCGACCATCCGCGCCTTGCCGGATGGCCTGGACAGTATCGTTGGACGTTCCGGCGTGCGCCTGTCCGGCGGTCAGCGCCAGCGTCTGGCGATTGCGCGGATGATCCTCGCCGAGCCGAAAGTGGTGATCCTCGACGAAGCCACCTCGGCCCTCGATGCCGCTACCGAATACAACCTGCATCAGGCCATGGCGCGCTTTCTCAGCGGCCGCACCACGCTGATCATTGCCCATCGCCTGTCGGCGGTGAAGCAGGCGGATCGGGTGCTGGTGTTCGATGGCGGGCAAGTGGCCGAGGATGGCGACCACCAGCAACTGATCGCCGATGGCGGCCTCTACGCCAAGCTCTACGGCCACTTGCAGCGTCTGTAATCAGCCCCACAGCACCTGCAACGCTGTCTCGCCGCCATCATGGCCGAACTGCTTCATCACCACCGAACAGGATTCGCACGGGCGCATGGTTGTCGCGATGTCGACCGAGCGGATCTCCTTCGGATCGGGGTATTTCTCGCGCAGCACGCTGATCAGTTTGCTTTCGCTGTCCAGCGAGGTCGGCCGGCTGGTCTGCGTTGGCTGATAGGTTTTCAGATCCTTGATGGTCAGCGGCACGGCCAGTAATTGCCCTTGCTCGGTCACCTCCAGCGAGGTGCGCGGGAAGGCCGGGTTGTAGTCGATATTGATGTAAGTGGTGTTGCCGATCCGTACATGATTGGCGCCCATGTGGCGAAACAGCGGCAGGCGCTGGGTGCTGCCCTGAGCGCCGGAGACGCTGATGTAGACTTCCCGTTTACCGCTGGCCGTGGTGACTTCGGCGTAGGCGATGTTACGGGCGTTGAGTGGCCGTTCACGCACAGGCAACAGGTTGTGCAGTTTCTGCATGGCACTGTCGATACGCAGTGCTGCGTTGTTGTTGGCCGGGTTGATCGTCGGTGACAGGAACAACGTGTCGAAAATCTCTGCGGTTTTCTGCCGCAAGGCTTCCGGCGCTTCCTTGCTGCGCGCCCACGTGACGGCGCCTTCGGGCAGGCGGGTGACGATCATCCGGGTCGAGTGATCAAACATCAGCGCCTCGCCCGGACTGGTGTCGACTTTCAGCCATTTCAGATGGTTGGCCGGACTGGCCGTGGTGCCGATGGGAATCGCGATCTGCTCCATGGTCTGCATCGCGCGCTGCACCGATTCGAGGCCATGGATGCGTACGATGTTGTTGGCGTGCAGCGAGCCGGTGTAGACGGTCAGCAGTTCCGCACCGAGGCTGCCGTCGACCAGTTCGGCGGGGGCCAGGCGTTTGAATGTCAGCTGCCTGCCGGGGACTTTGCCTTTGGCGAAAGTGGCGAGGTAGTACTCATGGTTGTTGACCCGGAAAAATACATGGGTGGCCGAGTCGTCGATGGCCGGCAGCAGCACTGCGCCGACCTGATGTGAATCATTAATCCCGTCGTAGGTACCGCCGGTTTTTATCCGGGCATAAATACCTTTGCGAAACTGCAGCGTGGCTTGAATCTGCTGTCTTGGCATCAGCTTGCCCTGATTGAAGCCCAGGCGATGCAGGTCGCCGGTGAACAATCGCGGGCGGTTATCAATGATTTGATAAAGCCTGGCATCGACCGCCAGGAACGTTCCTTTTTGCCGGGGCAGGGCGGCGGGCTCCGAAATCCGCTCGCCAAACCACGGCGCGTAACCCTTTTCCCTGTCGATCGTGCCGAGGGCGGGGATCGGGGCGGGTTCTGCGGTGATGTAGCTGACGCGGCAGTCGCTCGCGCCCGGTGCACGACGGACCCGGCATGGCAGCAGTGTCCAGTGCTGACTGTCATCGAGCAGATCGACCCGGCGCAGTTCATCGCCGTCGAGTCGATAGGGCACATCATCGATCAATACGGTGGTGCGTCCGCCAGCCTCGGGCATGAGTTCGATGCGCTTATCGGGCGCCAGCTCGATATCGACTTGATTATCGGTTTTTTTCACGACGCTGTAATGCGAACGCCCCAGCGAAAAATCGTGTTCGTGTGCGAGTAACTGAGGCCCGTAAGGGCGGTCGGACAGCGGATCGAGCAGGTGATACCGGGAACCGCCGACGTTGCGTACCGGTACGTCGTCAATGCCCCTGACCACCGCCAATTGATCGGCAGGGTTCAGCGCTTTCCACCGACCGGCATCCAGCGCCTGGGGCAGGCTGCGTATCACGTCATAGTCAGCGCTTCTGCCGGCCAGTCTCTTCAGACGCGCCACGGCGCGGTGTTCCAGATGCGCCACGGCCCGCACGGCGCCGATCACGCCTCGGCCTCCGAGCTTGAGCAAGGCAGGCACAGCGTCCAGCGGATTGAGGTTTCTCAAGCTCGAAACCAGCAGGTTCTTCGACAATTGCGCCATGCGTGGCAGTGCGACGCGAATCGCCATTCTTCCTGCCACGGCTGCAAGACGGATGCTGCCGGCGACAAACTTGCCCAAGGGAATCGCGAACGAGACGATATCGAGGAACAGGCCGAGTACGCCCAGTGCGCGTTTCTCCGGACTGTCCGATTGCAGGTCTTCGATACTGCCCCAGAACGGAATAAAGCCCTTGAGGGCATGAATCCAGTGCGTTTTGCTGGTGTCTTGTTCGAAGCGGGTTTTTCCCCAGGCGTCGCTGCGCAGCGCCTGCTCGTCGACATAGAACAGCTGCGTCGCGATGAATGAAGCGATTTGCGCAGTGCGTGGCGAAGTAAAGCTCAGGTTCGGCGAACTGTCGTGATGGGCCGCCGGGATCATCGAAACCGGGAGCGGCTTACCCAGTGGTTCGAGGATGGCGATGCACCTGGCGTCGGGGGCGGGGGACGAACCGTTCCAGTGTGCTTGTCGATCAAATGGCAGGCGGCGGGCGATGATGCGAGTGATGCGCTGGGCCTTGGTGCGTCCACGTTTAGGGGCAAGTGGTGGCATTAACAGACCGCCAATATGGGTACCGTCCAGATCTGCACGGTGGCGAATGATGCCGGCGCGCGGCAGGCATTCGTAGAAGCGGGACGGGCCCTGATACGTCACCTGCAGGACGAAACCCATGCGTGCCCGACGTGGCAGGATATTTTCCGCTGTTTCCAGGTGTGCCTCGATGTGCCGCGTCTGATCCCTGAGGCTGTGAATCCTCACTTCGCCGTGCTCCAGTGCCCGGCGTTCAGCCCACGGTAGCGTGACCAATAATGACTTGATCAAATATTCATAGGCTTCGCGGGTCTTGCTCAGATAGTCGTCGAACTGCCGGTCAAACTCTGTCTTGATCTCGGGCAGGGTGCAATTGCTCGGGAAGCGTGAAAGGCGTCGGCCCCGATATTCGGTGTCGACAAAACCACTTTGCAGCCTGCCTTGCGGATTCAGGCTGATCCATTCGCTGGCGTTGCGGCCATCGCTGCTGACGTACCAGCGCGTGTCGTTGTTCAGCCCGCCAGAGGCATAGACCTCCAGCAGCGGCCAGGTATGCAATGCCACATCTTCGGTATCGATAATGTTGCGTCGGGTACGGTTGCGCGCTGAGTGATGGTAGCGTTTGAGGCGAATCGTCGTGTGATCGTACAGATCGTTGGCCAGTGCCTTGTCCAGTTCTTGTTGTGCCAGAGTGAGTCTGCGTGGCGGCTCGGTGTCCAGTTGCAGGATCGCCGCGTTCAGTTGTTTCTCGTGGTCTTCCAGAGCGTGCAGCGGCGCCTGACCGTCGGAGGCTTCGCTCGCGACAGCCAACGCTCCGGTGGCTGCGGTCCAGGTACGTGCGGCAGCCGCTCGGGTCATGGCGATCAGGGTTTGCAGGTCGCTGCTGGCGTTTTGACTTTTGTGCAGCGGCAGATCCACCAGTTGCTGGAAGCTCAAATACTCCAGCAACCCTGGATCAAGGGCATGAGCGAGGTGCACGCCATGCACGAAATTGACCCAGACCACCGAGCTGGCGTAAGGCAGGTCGTCAGGGATGTCGCGGACTTGAAATTCCGGTCCGAATTGCGCCAGACAGACCCATCCCAGCAGGTGTTTTTCGATCGTCGTCGAGGTTCGGTCAGAATCCTCCAGATGCTGTAGAAAGTCCCGGCGAATGGTGGCGTAGCCGGCTCCGTAGTGAGCGCGTTGTTCGAGCGCAAAACCGGCCACTTCGGTCGAGCTGTGGTTGCCGGGCAGTTCGTACCACAGGCATAACGCTTCGAGCAGTAAACGCAGGCCGATATCGGGGACGGTCAGTTCATCGGGACGGGCACCGTACCATTGCAGCTTTTGCAGCAAGCGCAAGCCCAGGTCATGGGCCTGCGGGGTGTCGAGCAAGCGCTCCAGGCAGGTGGCGGGCTGCTGCTCCAGTTGCTGGAGGGTAAAAGGAGGCGTGACTTCGCTGGCCAGACTGTCGATGGCCGACAGGGATTTACCGATGAGCCAGGCGCCAATCACATCGTGAGCCGCGGCTTTGTCCTCGTCGCTCATCATTACCGTAAGCGTCGAGAGAGGTCGCAGACTCAGCCGGTGGCTGGCGCACTGTTCTTCGACTTTGCCGATCAGCCGGGTCAGTGCTGCGGCGTCCGGTGCATCCGCAAATGTGAACCCGGACTCACGCAGCAGTTGTGACAGCGGTAGCAGCCTGTCGGAACGCAGGTGTGCGCCTATACTCAGCAACGCTTGCTGAAACGCTTGAACGCTGCTGGAGGCGCGGCTGACGCTGTCGATGACATACCGGTCGACGCTGCCATCGCGACGGTTGAAGGAGAAGCTGCATTGATCAGCCGTGGCGTCGACTTGCAGCAGTGATCCTCTGGATGTCTGCAGGTACGCGGTCAATTGTGGTTCGCCGCTGTTTTCGAACAGCGTCTGCAGCATGTTTTGCGCCTGGTCTTGCGCTGCGCCCAGGCGTGAATGGGCCTGGGGCGCCAGGTAGTAGGACTCCAGTGGAGTCGAAGCGTCGAGGACCGCGCGCAGGGCAGTGATCATTGCGCGGTATTCGCTCTGTTGGGCAGTATGGCGTTGCAGCGCGGTTGAAAGTGACTGCATGGAAGATGGCTCTGGATGATTGAAAGCCGTCAGTGTCGAAGCATCGCGCACCTTCGGTGCGGTACATATGTATGGTCGGTTGCACGCTTCCTGGCTTGCCGGAAGGGGTAACGCCCCCTAGTCTGGCTTTAGCGGTCTCCCCTTGATGATGGCAGTACGTACGCAAAGGACCTCATGAAGCAAAAAAGGACACTCGGAACGCCACGGTTGTTGGGCATCGTCTGGCCATTTATTGCCGTCGTGTTATTTCAGGCGTTATTGGGGGGCGTGAGTCTCTACGTCCTGTCGGCCGTGCGGGGCTACGTTGCCGGTGAAAGTCTCTGGTCCAAGGGCCAGAAGGACGCCATCTATTATTTGAACCTGTATGCCGACAGCCGTGACGAGGCGATCTTCCTCAAGTACAAGGACGCGATTGCGGTGCCTCAGGGCGGTCACCAGTTGCGTCTGGCGCTGGATCGTCAACCACCGGATCTGCAGGCGGCGCGGGAGGGGATTCTCAAGGGTGGCAACCATCCCGATGACGTTTCGAGCCTGATCTGGCTGTACCTCAATTTCCGTCATTTCAGTTATCTGGAAACAGCGATCGACCGCTGGACCATCGGCGATGCCTATCTGGTGCAACTGGACAATGTCGCGCGCGAGATGCATCAGGGCATCAGCGAGAATGTCGCGACGCCGGCTGACATCCAGCACTGGAAAGCGCAGATCTTTGCCATCAACGACGGTGTAACGCCGGCGGCCAAGGCTTTCAGCGATGCCTTGGGCGAGGGCTCGCGGATGATCCTGCGCCTGCTGCTGTTCACCAACCTGGCCACGGCGCTGGGGTTGATCATGCTGGCACTGTTGCGCACCCACAAACTGCTCAAGCAGCGCCATGCTTTTGCCCAGGCGCTGCAGTTGGAGAAGGACCGGGCGCACATCACCCTGCAATCGATTGGCGACGGGGTCATCACCACCGACGTCAACGGTGCGATCGATTACATGAATCCTGCGGCAGAAGCCATGACGCACTGGAAGTCCGAGCATGCGGCGGGGCTGCCTCTGGCCGCGCTGTTTAATCTGCTGGACGACAACGCGCAGGCAGAAGGACTGACGCTGATCGAGCATATCCTGAGCGGGCAACTGGTCGGCGGCAGCGAACATTCCAAACTGATTCAGCGCCTGGACGGCAGCACGGTTTCCGTGACGCTGGTGGGCGCACCGATCCGCAATGCCGAGAAAGTCAGTGGCACGGTGTTGGTGCTGCATGACATGACTCAGGAGCGGCAATACATCGCCAACCTGTCGTGGCAGGCGACCCACGATGCCTTGACCGGTCTGGCCAACCGCCGCGAATTCGAATATCGCCTGGAGCAAGCCCTGCACAACCTGACGCGCCAGCCCGGTCGGCATGCGCTGATGTTCCTTGATCTGGACCAGTTCAAACTGGTCAACGACACCTGCGGCCATGCCGCAGGCGATGAGTTGCTGCGGCACATCTGCGCGCTGTTGCAATCGGGCTTGCGCGAGAGCGACACCCTGGCACGGCTGGGCGGCGACGAGTTCGGCATCCTGCTGGAGAACTGCGCCCCGGACGCTGCCGAGAAAATTGCCGAGAGCTTGCGTCAGACTGTGCAGAACCTGCACTTCGTGTGGAAGGGGCGACCGTTTCTGACCACGGTGAGTATCGGTCTGGTGCACATCGCCCAGACCCCGACCACTCTGGAAGCCTCATTGCGCGCGGCTGACATGGCTTGCTACATGGCCAAGGAAAAGGGCCGTAACCGGGTGCAGGTTTATCACGCAGACGACTCCGAACTGTCTCTGCGCTTCGGCGAAATGGCCTGGGTGCAGCGCCTGCACATGGCTCTGGAAGAAGACCGCTTTTGCCTTTACGCCCAGGAAATCGCGCCACTGGGCCCCGCAACTGATGGCGGCGGGCACATCGAGATACTCTTGCGTCTGCACGACGAGGCCGGACGAATGATCCTGCCGGACAGTTTCATTCCGGCGGCCGAACGTTATGGTCTGATGAGTCAACTGGACCGCTGGGTTGTAGAAAATGTTTTTAAAGTCATTGCCCAATGTATTGCCGAACAACATGAAGAGCCTTTGGCAATGTGTGCGATTAATCTTTCAGGCATTACTATCGGAGATGACGCGTTTTTGCACTTTCTGCGTGAACAGTTTGTTAACTACGCCATACCTCCTGAAATGATTTGTTTTGAAATTACCGAAACCAGTGCAATTGCCAATCTCGGGAGTGCAATTAGATTTATTAATGAACTCAAAGGCTTAGGATGTTACTTCTCGCTTGATGATTTTTGCGCCGGAATGTCTTCATTCGCTTATCTGAAACATTTGCCTGTAGACTTCCTGAAGATCGACGGAAGTTTCGTAAAGGATATGCTGGACGACCCGATTAACCGCGCAATGGTCGAAGTGATCAATCACATCGGGCATGTCATGGGTAAGCAGACAATTGCCGAGTTTGTAGAAACAACCCAGATCGAGCAGGCATTGCTTGAAATCGGGGTGGATTACGCTCAGGGTTACGTCATCGAACGCCCGCAGTTGTTTACCTGCGACAGTTTGCAAAGTCGGCCCGCCAGACCGCAGCCGTTGTTATTCAAGGCGCCTGGCACGTTCCGTTGAAATCTCTTGCCGATCCTTACAATCACAAATCAAAAGGAGCCGAACAGTGATCGACACATTCAACCGAACCGGACCACTCATGGAAGCTGCAAGTTATCCCGCCTGGGCGCAACAGCTCATTACGGATTGCAGCGAGAGCAAGCGCCGGGTTGTCGAACATGAACTGTACCAGCGCATGCGCGATAACAAGCTCAGCGCCAGGACCATGCGCCAGTACCTGATCGGGGGCTGGCCGGTCGTTGAACAGTTTGCGTTGTATATGGCGCAGAACCTGACCAAGACCAGGTTTGCCCGCCATCCTGGGGAGGACATGGCGCGCCGCTGGCTGATGCGGAACATCCGTGTTGAACTCAATCATGCCGATTACTGGCTGAACTGGAGCCGCGCGCACGGCGTCAGCCTTGAGGATCTTCAGGCTCAGCAAGTGCCGCCGGAACTGCATGCGCTGAGTCACTGGTGCTGGCATACGAGTTCGGCGGATTCGCTGATCGTCGCCATCGCCGCCACCAACTACGCCATCGAGGGCGCGACCGGGGAGTGGTCGGCGCTGGTGTGTTCCACTGGCGTGTACGCTGCGGCGTTCCCGGAAGAAGACCGCAAGCGCGCGATGAAATGGCTGAAGATGCATGCCCAATACGACGACGCCCATCCATGGGAAGCGCTGGAAATCATCTGCACGCTGGCGGGGATGAACCCGAGCCAGGCATTGCAGACCGAGCTGCGCCAGGCCGTGTGCAAGAGCTACGACTACATGTACCTGTTCCTTGAGCGCTGCATGCAGCTGGAAACCACGGAGCGCGCGATCCACGGTCGTGAACGTCTGGCGTTGGCAGAGAGCTGATTCAAGGTCTGAGATGTAGCAGAAATGTGGGAGCGAGCCTGCTCGCGAAGACGGCGCTTCAGTCAGCACGGTTTTGACTGATTCACCGCTTTCGCGAGCAGGCTCACTCCCACACTGCTGTGTGCTGTCTGAGAGTATTCAGCCCGCCATCGCCAACCGATTACGCCCTTCGCGCTTGGCTACATACAGCGCACTGTCCGCCCGGCGCAGCAGACTGTCGGCCGATTCCCCCGGTAGAAGAGTCGAACAGCCAAGGCTCACGGTCAGGTCGATCAACCGGCCGTCGACGAAGTATTCCTCAGCCTGCGCGGCATGGCGCAAACGCTCGCCAACCATTTGCGCCGCTTCCCGGCCGGTGTTCGACAGCAGGATCAGAAACTCTTCCCCGCCATAGCGAAACACCATGTCGACGTTGCGCAACTGGCTCTTGATCGAGGCTGCCACCGCTTTGAGCACGTCATCGCCGGCGCTGTGGCCGTGGCTGTCGTTGACCCGTTTGAAGTGGTCGATGTCGAGCATGAGAACCGATAGTGGTTGCAGGTGCCGACGTGACATGTCGATCTCGCGCTGCAGGGTCTGCTCCATGGCGATCCGGTTGCCGGTTCCGGTCAGCGGGTCGCGCAGCGCACTTTGCGTCGCAGCGCGGTAGAGCAGGGCGTTGCGCATCGGGAACAACAGCGACGACAGCAGCGATTCGAGGTTGCCCTGATCCTGCTCGCTGAAGCGCTGGTTGCGGCGAAACACCAGTTCGCCCAAGTGCTCGCCTTCGTGGCTGAGGCTATAGCTGACGGAATGGTGACCGCGCGCACCGAATTCCAGACGCAGGTCGCTGCCTGAATGCACGTAACTCAAGGCATCCAGCGGCACCAGGCGCTGAACTTCGCGAAAAAACAGACCGAGGATTCGTTGCGGCTCAAGACTGGTTTGCAGTTGCAGGCTCATTTGCTGGCGCAGTTGCGCGAGGCTGGCCGGGCGTTCCAGAAGCGGAGGCAGCTGACCAAAGCCCAGGCGTTGCAATTTGGCACTGTCAAAGTCAATTGCATTGGTCTGGGAAGGTGATTTCATATGGCGTGAGCCCCTAAGCAGTAAGTCTGTCTTACAGGCTGGGTGAGAGCGGCTATGGGCTGCGCGTCATACTGATCCATCAGTCCCGTAGGACATTTGGCGTAAGTTTAGTCTGCCGGATGACGATTAGTCAGCTATCGAAATCGCCCTTGCCCCAGTGCCTTCACACGGCGTGCTTTGAGGAGATTTAGAGCGAAAGTCGTGCCATTCGGTTCACGATAATTAAAAACGTTATGAATCAACGGGATGGCATTTTGCTTTGGGCGGGGGTGGCAGATATTTGACTGGAATGTGACGGCGAAAAGCGGCAAAGGTGTGCCGCGACGGTAATCCGCCACGGCAACAAAAGCGACGTATGGCACTTATTGCGCGTTGAATGCCTGGCCATTGATGCCCGTGCTGTCCGGGCCCATCAGGTACAGGTACACCGGCATGATCTCTTCCGGGGTCGGATTGTTCAGCGGGTTTTCCCCTGGATAGGCCTGTGCGCGCATGCTGGTACGCGTGCCGCCCGGGTTGATGCTGTTGGAACGCACGGGTGCTACGCCATCGACTTCGTCGGCCAGCGTCTGCATCAGGCCTTCGGTGGCAAACTTCGACACACCGTAGGCGCCCCAGTAGGCCCGGCCCTTGCGTCCGACGCTGCTGGAGGTGAACACCACCGAGGCATCCTGCGACAGCTTGAGCAGCGGCAGCAAGGTGCTGGTGAGCATGAACATGGCGTTGACGTTGACCTGCATGACGCGCATGAAGTTTTCGCCGGACAGTTGCTCGATCGGCGTACGCGGCCCAATGATCGAGGCGTTGTGCAGCAGGCCATCGAGATGGCCGAACTCGGTTTCGATCATCGCCGCCAGCTCATCGTATTGATGGGGCAGGGCGGTCTCGAGGTTGAACGGGATCACCGCCGGTTGTGGATGGCCGGCGGCTTCGATTTCGTCGTAGACCTGCGTCAGATTGGCTTCGGTCTTGCCCAGCAACAGCACGGTGGCGCCATGGGCGGCGTAGGTTTTGGCAGCCGCCGCGCCGATGCCACGGCCGGCACCGGTGACCAGAATGACCCGGTCCTTGAGCAATTCGGGACGGGCGGTGTAATCAAACATAAAAACCTCACAATCCATTCATGAAGACCTGCTTCCCTGTGGTGAGGGGATTTATCCCCGACCGGCTGCGAAGCAGTCGTGAAACCTGTCTATCGAATCGACCTGAAAGTGCGCGGGCTGCTTCGCATCCCATCGGGGATAAATCCCCTCGCCACAACGGCCGTTTTCAGCAGCTGCACAGCGCGTTGTCGATGACCTTGCGCAGTTCCAGCGGATGATCCACCACCACATCCGCGCCCCAGTGCCGCGGGTTGTCGTCCGGGTGGATATAGCCATAGGTCACGGCGGCGGTTTTGGTGCCCGCATCGCGCCCCGATTCGATGTCGCGCAGATCATCGCCCACAAACAGCACGGTGGACGGATCCAGATCAAGCATCTTGCACGCGAGGATCAGCGGCTCCGGATCCGGCTTGCTGTTTTTCACGTGGTCCGGGCAGATCAACAGCGCCGAGCGCTCGGCCAGCCCCAGTTGCTGCATGATCGGCTCGGCAAACCGAACCGGTTTGTTGGTGACCACGCCCCAGATCAAGTTGCCCCGCTCGATGTCGGCCAGCAACTCGCCCATGCCGTCGAACAGCTTGCTGTGTACCGCGCAACCGGCCAGATAGCGTTCGAGGAACTCCTGACGCAGTTCTTCGAAGCCCGGCGATTCCGGGTCCATCGAGAACGTCACCGCGACCATGGCTTTGGCGCCGCCGGAAATTTCGTCGCGGATGTGCTTGTCGTTCATTGGCGGCAAGCCGCGATCCGCGCGCATCGCCTGACAGATGGCGATGAAATCCGGCGCGGTGTCGAGCAGGGTGCCGTCCATATCGAAAAGGACTGCTCTGATGGCCATCGGCTTACTCCTCGCGCAGGGTCTGGATCATGTAGTTGACGTCAACGTCGTTGGCCAGCTTGTAGTGCTTGGTCAGCGGGTTGTAGGTCAGGCCAATGATGTCCTTGACGGTCAGGCCGGCGATGCGGCTCCAGGCGCCCAGCTCGGACGGGCGAATGAATTTCTTGAAGTCGTGGGTGCCGCGTGGCAGCAGCTTCATGATGTATTCGGCACCGACGATGGCGAACAGGTACGCCTTCGGGTTGCGGTTGATGGTCGAGAAGAACACCTGGCCGCCCGGTTTGACCATGCGGTAGCAGGCGCGGATCACCGACGACGGGTCCGGTACGTGCTCGAGCATTTCCAGGCAGGTTACGACGTCGAACTGCTCGGGCATTTCTTCGGCAAGGGCTTCAGCGGTGATCTGCCGGTACTCGACGTTGACCCCGGATTCCAATTGATGCAGTTGCGCGACCGCCAGCGGCGCTTCGCCCATGTCGATGCCCGTTACCGTGGCGCCGCGCTGGGCCATGGCTTCGCTGAGAATGCCGCCGCCGCAGCCGACGTCGAGAACTTTCTTGCCGGCCAGATTGACCCGCTCGTCAATCCAGTTGACGCGCAGCGGATTGATGTCGTGCAGTGGTTTGAACTCGCTTTCACGGTCCCACCAACGATGGGCCAGGGCTTCGAATTTGGCGATTTCGGCGTGGTCGACGTTGCTCATGATCTATTCCTCGAAAAACTTGAAAAAGGCTGTAGCCGCGAAGTCTGCTCCGCGGTGTTTACGATTCTGAGTGGCCGCTGATGCGCTGGCCCCAGGCCCGGGCGGTGGCGCCCAGCTGTTGTTCGTCCAGGCGGGTCAGGCGCCGGTCGTCGAGTAACTGTTTGCCGGCGACCCACAGGTGTTTCACGCAGTCGCGGCCGGTGGCATAGATAAGCTGTGACACCGGGTCATAGACCGGTTGCTGGGCCAGGCCGGACAGGTCGAAGGCGACGATGTCTGCAGCCTTGCCAATCTCCAGCGAACCGACCTGTGCCTCAATGCCCAGAGCCCGGGCGCCGTTGAGCGTGGCCATGCGCAGCGCGCGATGGGCGTCCAGCGCGGTGGCCGAGCCGGCGACGGCTTTGGCCAGCAGCGCGGCGGTGCGGGTTTCGCCGAGCAGGTCGAGGTCGTTGTTGCTCGCTGCGCCATCGGTGCCGACGGCAACGTTCACGCCAGCCTGCCACAGACGCTCCACCGGGCAGAAACCGCTGGCCAGCTTCAGGTTCGATTCCGGGCAGTGGATCACGCTGGTGTTGCTTTCTACCAGCAATGCCAGATCGTCATCGCTGATCTGGGTCATGTGCACCGCCTGGAAGCGCGGGCCGAGCAGGCCGAGGCGAGCGAGGCGGGCCAGTGGCCGCTCGCCGCGATGCTCCAGCGATTGCTGGACTTCGAAGGCAGTTTCGTGGACATGCATGTGGATCGACGCGTCCAGCTCTTCGGCGATCACGCGGATTTTTTCCAGGTTCTCGTCGCCCACGGTGTAGGGTGCATGAGGGCCGAAAGTGATCTTGATCCGTTCGTGATGCTTCAAATCGCCGAACAGCTCGACGCCCTGACGAATGGCCTCATCGGCGCTGCTGGCACCGGGGATCGGGAAATCGAGGATCGGAATCGCGATCTGTGCGCGAATGCCGCTGTTGTGCACGCGCTCACTGGCAACTTTCGGGAAGAAGTACATGTCCGAGAAGCAACTGATGCCACCTTTGATCTGCTCGGCAATCGCCAAGTCAGTGCCATCACGGACGAAATCTTCATCGACCCATTTGGCTTCGGCCGGCCAGATGTGGTTTTCCAGCCAGGTCATCAGCGGCAGATCGTCGGCCAGGCCACGGAACAGGGTCATCGCCGCATGCCCGTGGGCGTTGATCAGGCCCGGGCTGAGCAGCACGTCCGGCAATTCGCGGACTTCAGTGGCGTTACACTTCAATGCTTCGGCGCGCGGGCCGATAAACACGATGCGACCGTCACGGATGCCCAGGCCGTGCTCCTTGAGCACAACGCCTGCAGGTTCGACGGGTACCAGCCAGGTCGGCAGCAATAATAAGTCGAGCGCAATGGCAGGTTTCGGCATCGAGGGTCGGTTCCAGTGCTTTTGTAAAGGATGGCGAAGTATACCCGAGCGTCTTCGCGGGGGGATCGCTATAATCGGCGGCTTTTGTTCATGAGTGCGGGGTGAGGGATGCGCGATCGACTGTTGGCTGCGGAGAAAGTAAAGGCCATCGATTGGCGAGATGGCGCGCTCCACCTGCTGGATCAGCGTATTTTGCCGTTTGAGGAAAACTGGATTGCCTACACCAGCGCGGCCGGTGTGGCTGAGGCGATTCGTTCGATGGTGGTGCGTGGCGCGCCCGCCATCGGCATCAGTGCGGCCTATGGCATTGTGCTTGCGGCCCGCGCACGGATCGCTGAGGGGGGGGGCTGGTACGCGGCGCTGGAAGAGGATTTCGCCTTGCTCGCCGATTCCCGGCCGACGGCGGTCAATCTGTTCTGGGCGCTGAACCGCATGCACGATCGCCTGGACCGGCTGAAAGAAAACGCCGATCCGCTGGCGGCACTGGAAGCTGAAGCCATCGCCATTCATGAAAGCGACCGCGAAGCCAACCTGACCATGGCTCAGCTCGGTGTCGATCTGATCCGCAAGCATCAGGGCAACGCCCAGGCGATTCTCACTCACTGTAATACCGGCGCTCTGGCCACCGGAGGTTTCGGTACCGCGCTGGGGGTGATTCGCGCGGCCTATCTCGAAGGCATGGTAGAGCGCGTCTACGCCGATGAAACCCGCCCGTGGCTGCAGGGGTCGCGCCTGACCGCCTGGGAGCTGGCGAACGAAGGCATTCCGGTGACGCTCAATGCCGACTCCGCCGCCGCGCACATCATGAAAACCAAAGGCGTGACCTGGGTGATCGTCGGTGCTGACCGCATCACTGCCAATGGCGATGTGGCGAACAAGATCGGCACCTACCAACTGGCGGTCAACGCCATGCACCACGGCGTGCGCTTCATGGTGGTGGCGCCGAGTTCGACCATCGACATGCATCTGGCCAGTGGCGACGACATCCCGATCGAGGAACGTGATGGCGCCGAGTTGCTGGAGGTCGGTGGCAAGCGCGTGGGGGCGGACGTCGAGGCGTTCAACCCGGTGTTCGATGTGACGCCGGCGGATCTGATCGACGCGATCGTCACTGAAAAGGGCATCGTCGAGCGGCCGGATACGGCGAAAATGGCTCAGTTGATGTGCCGCAAACGCCTGCATTGATGGGTCGCGGCGTCTGCAAGGACGCCATCGCTGGCAAGCCAGCTCCCACAGGTCTTGTGCTCGCCACCGATCCTGTGGGAGCTGGCTTGCCAGCGAAGGGGACCTGAAAGTCAATAAACATCGCAAAACCTGACCTCAAAACTGCATTCAAAGAAGCTCTGAGCCTCTCTCGTCCCCTTTACGCCTGTCATCGGTCAACTAACTATGCTCCATGCGCATCTGGGGGATAGGTGCGTGGCGGCTCTTGTGATAACATCCGGCGTTTTCCGAGGCAGCTTCGCGGAGCTGTCTTTACTGCGCAAATCCGTGGTTCTATCCGTTGATTTGTCGTAAGTCGGCGCACGGCACTCAGCCTGCCCCGACGAGCTTCGTACATCCCATATGGATATGACGAAGTTTCACCAGAAAAAGGAATCAGGCTTCTCATGGGCGAACTGGCCAAAGAAATCCTCCCGGTCAATATCGAAGACGAGCTGAAACAGTCCTACCTCGACTACGCGATGAGCGTAATCGTCGGCCGTGCACTGCCGGATGCGCGCGATGGCCTCAAGCCCGTGCACCGTCGCGTACTGTTCGCGATGAGCGAGCTGGGCAACGACTTCAACAAGCCGTACAAGAAATCTGCCCGTGTTGTCGGTGACGTGATCGGTAAGTATCACCCGCATGGTGATACTGCGGTGTACGACACCATCGTCCGCATGGCTCAGCCTTTCTCCCTGCGTTACCTGCTGGTTGACGGTCAGGGCAACTTCGGTTCGGTGGACGGCGACAACGCTGCGGCCATGCGATACACCGAAGTGCGCATGACCAAGCTGGCGCACGAACTGCTGGCCGACCTGCACAAAGAAACCGTGGACTGGGTGCCGAACTACGACGGTACCGAGCTGATCCCGGCGGTCATGCCGACCCGCGTGCCGAACCTGCTGGTCAACGGTTCCAGCGGTATTGCCGTGGGCATGGCGACCAACATTCCGCCGCACAACCTCGGTGAAGTCATCGACGGTTGCCTGGCCCTCATCGACAATCCCGAGCTGACCGTCGATGAGCTGATGCAATACATCCCCGGTCCGGACTTCCCGACGGCCGCGATCATCAACGGTCGTGCCGGCATTATCGAAGCCTATCGCACCGGTCGTGGCCGCATTTACATGCGTGCGCGTTCGATCATCGAAGACATCGACAAGGTCGGTGGCCGACAGCAGATCGTCATCACTGAACTGCCGTATCAGCTGAACAAGGCGCGTCTGATCGAGAAGATCGCCGAACTGGTCAAAGAGAAGAAGCTCGAGGGCATCACCGAGCTGCGCGACGAGTCCGACAAGGACGGTATGCGCGTCGTGATCGAGCTGCGTCGCGGCGAAGTGCCTGAGGTGATCCTCAACAATCTCTACGCCCAGACCCAGCTGCAATCGGTATTCGGCATCAACATCGTCGCGCTGATCGACGGCCGTCCACGCATCCTCAACCTCAAGGATCTGCTGGAAGCCTTCGTCCGTCACCGTCGCGAAGTGGTCACCCGTCGTACCGTATTCGAGCTGCGCAAGGCCCGCGAGCGTGGTCACATCCTCGAAGGTCAGGCCGTTGCCCTGTCGAACATTGACCCGGTGATCGCCCTGATCAAGGCGTCGCCGACTCCGTCGGAAGCCAAGGAAGCGCTGGTCAGCACCCCTTGGGAATCCTCGGCAGTGGTGGCGATGGTGGAGCGTGCCGGCGCCGATTCGTGCCGTCCGGAAAACCTCGATCCGCAATACGGTCTGCGCGACGGCAAGTACTTCCTGTCGCCAGAACAGGCGCAAGCCATTCTGGAACTGCGTCTGCACCGTCTGACCGGTCTGGAGCACGAGAAGCTGCTGGCCGAGTATCAAGAGATCCTCAACCAGATCGGCGAGCTGATCCGCATCCTCAACAGCGCCGTGCGCCTGATGGAAGTGATCCGCGAAGAGCTGGAAGTGATCCGTGCCGAATACGGCGACGTGCGCCGCACCGAGATTCTCGATGCGCGTCTCGACCTGACCCTGGGCGACATGATCCCGGAAGAAGAGCGCGTCGTGACCATTTCTCACGGTGGCTACGCCAAGACCCAGCCACTGGCTGCGTACCAGGCTCAGCGTCGTGGCGGCAAAGGCAAATCGGCGACCGGCGTCAAGGATGAGGACTACATCGCTCACCTGCTGGTGGCCAACAGTCACACCACGCTGCTGCTGTTCTCCAGCAAAGGCAAGGTGTACTGGCTGAAGACTTACGAAATTCCCGAAGCATCCCGCGCCGCCCGTGGTCGTCCGCTAGTCAACCTGCTGCCGCTGGATGACGGTGAATACATCACCACCATGCTGCCGGTCGAGGAATACACCGAAGGTCACTACATCTTCATGGCGACCGCCAACGGCACCGTGAAGAAGACTCCGCTGGAATCCTTCAGCCGTCAGCGCAGCGTCGGTCTGATCGCGCTGGAGCTGGACGAAGGCGACGTGTTGATCTCCGCGGCCATCACCGATGGCGAGCGCGAAGTGATGCTGTTCTCCGACGGCGGCAAAGTGACGCGTTTCAAAGAGTCCGACGTACGCGCCATGGGCCGTACCGCCCGTGGTGTACGCGGCATGCGTCTGCCGGAAGGGCAGAAGCTGATTTCGATGCTGATCCCGGAAGAAGGCAGCCAGATCCTCACCGCTTCCGAGCGTGGTTATGGCAAGCGCACCGCGATTACCGAGTTCCCAGAGTACAAGCGTGGCGGTCAAGGCGTGATCGCCATGGTCAGCAACGAGCGTAACGGCCGTCTGGTCGGTGCGGTTCAGGTGCTCGACGGCGAAGAAATCATGTTGATTTCCGATCAGGGCACGCTGGTACGTACCCGTGTCGACGAAGTGTCGAGCCTGGGTCGTAACACCCAAGGCGTGACTCTGATCAAGCTGGCCAAGGATGAAACCCTGGTCGGTCTGGAGCGGGTTCAGGAGCCATCGGAGGTCGAAGGCGACGAGCTTGAAGGTGAAGAGGGTGCCGGGTTCGAGGGAGATGTCGTGATCGACGACGTTGCCGAGGACCAGCAACTCGACGCCGCAGCTGACGAAGAGCCGCAGGAGTAAGCGGACAAGCGAGGGGGCGGATGAAAATTCGCCCCCTTGTTATTTGTCCGGTATGAATTTTCGACATCATGGAGATCTCCTGTGGGGGGCGAGCCTGCTCGCGAATGCAGGCGCTGCGGTACCTCTGACGCACCGCGGTGATGCATTCGCGAGCAGGCTCGCTCCCACAGGACTGTGTTGATCGGTAGTGTGATTTTTTGCGTGATACCACCAAATCAGAGCGAGATTGGATGTGAGCAAGCGAGCCTATAACTTCTGTGCCGGTCCTGCGGCGCTTCCTGAAGCTGTCCTGCAACGTGCCCAGGGTGAACTCCTTGATTGGCATGGCAAGGGTCTGTCGGTCATGGAAATGAGCCATCGCAGCGATGAGTTCGTGTCCATTGCCACCCAGGCCGAGCAGGATCTGCGTGACCTGCTGAATATCCCGTCGAACTATAAAGTGCTGTTTCTGCAGGGTGGCGCCAGCCAGCAGTTCGCGCAGATCCCGCTGAACCTGTTGCCGGAAAACGGCAGCGCCGACTATATCGACACCGGTATCTGGTCGCAGAAAGCTATCGACGAAGCTTCGCGCTACGGCCACGTCAACGTTGCTGCCACCGCCAAGCCTTACGACTATTTCGCCATCCCGGGTCAGAACGAGTGGAAGCTGTCGAAAGACGCCGCTTACGTTCACTACGCGCCGAACGAAACCATCGGCGGTCTGGAATTCCAGTGGATCCCGGAAACCGGTGACGTGCCGCTGGTGGCTGACATGTCTTCGGACATCCTCTCGCGTCCGGTCGACATCTCGCGTTTCGGCATGATCTACGCCGGCGCCCAGAAGAACATCGGCCCGAGCGGTATTGTCGTCAACATCATCCGCGAAGACCTGCTGGGCAAGGCACGTTCGCTGTGCCCGACCATGCTCGACTACAAGGTCGCGGCCGACAACGGTTCGATGTACAACACTCCGCCGACCCTGGCCTGGTACCTCTCCGGTCTGGTGTTCCAGTGGCTGAAAGAGCAGGGCGGTGTTGAAGCGATCGCCAAACTGAATGACGTCAAGCAGCGCACGCTGTACGACTTCATCGACGCCAGTGGCCTCTACAGCAACCCGATCAACAAGTCGGACCGCTCGTGGATGAACGTGCCGTTCCGTCTGGCTGACGATCGCCTGGACAAACCGTTCCTGGCCGGTGCCGATGCGCGCGGTCTGCTCAACCTCAAGGGCCACCGCTCCGTGGGCGGCATGCGCGCCTCCATCTACAACGCCGTCGACATCAACGCCGTCAACGCGCTGGTGGCGTACATGGCTGAATTCGAGAAGGAACACGGCTGATGTCCGAGCAAGAACTCAAGGCCCTGCGCCTGCGTATTGACGCTCTGGACGAAAAGGTCCTGGAACTGATCAGTGAGCGTGCGCGCTGCGCCCAGGAAGTTGCGCGAGTCAAGATGGCTTCGCTGGCCGAAGGCGAAGTGCCGGTGTTCTATCGTCCCGAGCGTGAAGCCCAGGTGCTCAAGCGCGTGATGGAGCGCAATCAGGGGCCGCTGGGCAACGAAGAGATGGCGCGCTTGTTCCGCGAAATCATGTCCTCGTGCCTGGCGCTCGAGCAGCCATTGAAAGTGGCTTACCTCGGCCCTGAAGGCACCTTCACTCAAGCAGCGGCGATGAAGCACTTCGGCCACGCGGTGATCAGCAAGCCGATGGCGGCGATCGACGAAGTGTTCCGTGAAGTCGCGGCGGGTGCGGTGAATTTTGGCGTGGTGCCGGTGGAGAATTCCACCGAAGGCGCGGTCAACCACACCCTCGACAGCTTCCTCGAGCACGACATGGTGATCTGCGGCGAAGTCGAACTGCGCATTCACCATCACTTGCTGGTCGGTGAAAACACCAAGACCGACAGCATCAGCCGCATCTACTCCCACGCCCAGTCGCTGGCCCAGTGCCGCAAGTGGCTGGACGCGCACTATCCGAATGTCGAGCGCGTGGCGGTGGCGAGCAATGCCGAAGCGGCGAAGCGGGTCAAGGGTGAATGGAACTCGGCGGCGATTGCCGGCGACATGGCTGCTGGCTTGTATGGTCTGACCCGTCTGGCGGAAAAGATCGAAGATCGTCCGGACAACTCGACGCGCTTCCTGATGATCGGTAACCAGGAAGTGCCGCCGACCGGCGACGACAAGACCTCGATCATCGTCTCGATGAGCAACAAGCCTGGCGCGCTGCATGAGCTGCTGGTGCCGTTCCATGACAACGGGATCGACCTGACCCGGATCGAAACCCGTCCGTCGCGCAGTGGCAAATGGACCTACGTGTTCTTCATCGACTTCGTCGGCCACCACCGTGATCCGTTGATCAAGGGTGTGCTGGAAAAGATCAGTCAGGAAGCAGTAGCACTCAAAGTGCTGGGTTCCTACCCGAAAGCAGTTCTTTAAGGGGCGGTAGCAAATGAGTGGCAACTTCCTCGCTCTGGCACAGCCGGGCGTGCAACAACTTTCGCCGTACGTTCCGGGCAAGCCTGTGGACGAACTGGCGCGCGAGCTGGATCTGGATCCGGCGAAAATCGTCAAACTGGCAAGCAATGAAAACCCGCTGGGCGCCAGCCCGAAAGCGCTGGCGGCAATCCGCGATGAGCTGGCCGAGCTGACCCGTTATCCGGACGGCAACGGCTTCGCGCTGAAATCGCTGTTGGCCGAGCAGTGCCGCGTCGAGCTGAACCAGGTAACCCTTGGCAACGGCTCCAACGATATTCTCGAGCTGGTGGCGCGCGCCTATCTGGCGCCGGGTCTGAACGCCGTGTTCAGTGAGCATGCGTTTGCCGTTTACCCGATCGCCACCCAGGCGGTCGGCGCGCAGGCCAAAGTGGTGCCGGCCAAGGACTGGGGGCACGACTTGCCTGCGATGCTCGCGGCCATCGATGCCAACACTCGTGTAGTGTTCATTGCCAACCCGAACAATCCGACCGGCACCTGGTTCGGCGCCGAAGCGCTGGACGAGTTCCTGCAAGATGTACCGGAACATGTGTTGGTGGTGCTGGACGAGGCGTACATCGAGTACGCCGAAGGCAGCGACCTGCCGGACGGTCTGGATTTCCTCGCGGCGTACCCGAATCTGCTGGTATCGCGCACGTTCTCCAAGGCCTATGGCCTGGCAGCGCTGCGCGTTGGTTATGGCCTGTCCACTGCGGTAGTAGCGGACGTGCTCAACCGTGTGCGCCAACCATTCAACGTCAACAGCCTGGCTCTGGCCGCAGCCTGTGCGGCGTTGAAGGATGACGAGTATCTGGCGCAAAGCCGTCAGCTCAACGAATCCGGCATGCAGCAACTGCAGGCGGGTTTCCGTGAGCTGGGTCTGAGCTGGATCGAGTCCAAGGGCAACTTCATCTGCGTCGATCTTGGTCAGGTCGCTGCGCCGATTTTCCAGGGGCTGCTGCGTGAAGGCGTGATCGTGCGTCCGGTGGCCAATTACGGCATGCCGAACCACCTGCGGGTGACCATCGGTCTGCCGGCGGAAAACAGCCGCTTCCTTGAAGCGCTGCGCAAGGTTCTGGCTCGTGGGTGATGTCACTGCGCTGCAATCTGCTGCACCTATGATCGGTCGCCTTGTGGTGGTCGGTCTGGGGTTGATCGGTGGTTCGTTTGCCAAAGGCTTGCGTGAAAGCGGCATCTGCCGTGAAGTGGTCGGGGTTGATCTCGACCCGCAATCGCGCAAGCTGGCGGTCGAGTTGGGTGTGGTGGACCGTTGCGAAGACGACCTGATTGCTGCGTGTCAGGGTGCTGACGTGATTCAGCTGGCAGTGCCGATTCTGGCCATGGAGAAGGTGCTCGCGCGTCTGGCGAGTGTCGATCTGGGTCAGGCGATTCTGACCGATGTCGGCAGCGCCAAGGGCAATGTGGTGCGCGCGGCGACCGAGGCGTTCGGCGGCATGCCAGCGCGTTTCGTGCCGGGCCATCCGATTGCCGGTTCCGAGCAGAGCGGGGTGGAAGCTTCCAACGCCGAGCTGTTCCGTCGGCACAAGGTGATTCTGACCCCGCTCGAGCAAACCGACCCGGCCGCGCTGGCGGTGGTTGATCGCTTGTGGCGCGAGCTGGGTGCCGATGTCGAGCATATGCAGGTCGAGCGCCACGACGAAGTGTTGGCTGCGACCAGTCATCTGCCGCACTTGCTGGCCTTCGGTCTGGTCGACTCGTTGGCCAAACGCAATGAAAACCTTGAGATCTTCCGTTACGCTGCGGGCGGTTTCCGCGATTTCACAAGAATCGCCGGAAGCGACCCGGTGATGTGGCACGACATCTTCCTCGCCAACCGCGAGGCTGTCCTGCGCACACTCGATACATTTCGCAGCGACCTCGACGCCTTGCGCGACGCGGTCGATGCAGGGGATGGGCACCAATTGTTGGGCGTCTTCACGCGCGCCCGGGTTGCCCGCGAGCATTTCAGTAAAATCCTGGCCCGCAGGGCCTATGTGGACGCTATGAATTCCAACGATCTGATTTTTCTGGCTCAACCTGGTGGCCGCTTGTCCGGTCGGATTCGCGTACCAGGTGACAAATCGATTTCCCACCGCTCGATTATGCTCGGCTCGCTGGCCGAAGGCGTGACCGAGGTTGAAGGTTTCCTCGAGGGTGAAGATGCCCTGGCGACCTTGCAGGCATTTCGCGACATGGGCGTGGTCATCGAAGGCCCGCACCACGGTCGCGTGACCATTCACGGCGTTGGCCTGCATGGCTTGAAGCCGGCACCTGGCCCGATCTATCTGGGCAACTCCGGTACCTCGATGCGTCTGTTGTCCGGCCTGCTGGCGGCGCAGAACTTCGACAGCACCCTGACGGGCGATGCGTCGCTGTCCAAGCGTCCGATGAATCGCGTGGCCAATCCGCTGCGGGAAATGGGCGCCGTGATCGAAACCGCTGCCGAAGGTCGTCCACCAATGACCATTCGTGGCGGGCACAAGCTGAAAGGCCTGACCTACACCATGCCGATGGCCAGTGCTCAGGTGAAGTCCTGCCTGCTGCTGGCGGGTCTGTACGCGGAAGGCAAGACCACCGTCACTGAACCGGCTCCAACCCGTGATCACACCGAGCGCATGCTGCGTGGCTTCGGCTACCCGGTGACTGTTGACGGCGCGACCGCGTCGGTCGAGTCCGGCGGCAAGCTGACCGCGACCCACATTGAAGTGCCGGGCGATATCTCGTCGTCGGCGTTCTTCCTGGTGGCGGCCTCGATTGCCGAAGGTTCCGAGCTGGTGCTGGAGCACGTCGGCATCAACCCGACCCGTACCGGCGTTATCGACATCCTGCGGCTGATGGGCGCCGATATCACTCTGGAAAACCAGCGTGAAGTCGGTGGCGAACCGGTAGCCGACCTGCGCGTGCGGGCGGCTAAACTCAAAGGTATCGAGATTCCGGAAGCGCTGGTGCCACTGGCCATCGACGAATTCCCGGTGCTGTTCGTGGCGGCGGCCTGTGCCGAAGGTCGTACCGTGCTGACGGGTGCTGAAGAGTTGCGCGTCAAGGAATCGGACCGCATCCAGGTAATGGCGGATGGCTTGCTGGCGCTGGGCGTCAAGTGCCAGCCGACCCCGGACGGCATCATCATCGATGGCGGCCAGATCGGTGGCGGCGAAGTGCATGGTCACGGCGATCACCGTATCGCCATGGCCTTCAGCGTGGCCTCGCTGCGCGCCACTGCGCCGATCCGCATCCATGATTGCGCCAATGTCGCGACGTCGTTCCCGAACTTCCTCGCGCTGTGTGCGCAGGTCGGCATTCGTGTGGCACAAGAGGCTCAGTCGTGAAAAACATTGCACCGGTCATCACCATCGATGGGCCAAGCGGTTCGGGCAAAGGCACGGTCGCCGGGATTCTGGCCAAGCGTCTGGGCTGGAACCTGCTGGATTCCGGTGCGTTGTATCGCCTGCTGGCGTTCGCTGCGCACAACCATGGTGTCGACCTGACCAATGAAGAGTTGCTGAAAAAGCTGGCTGCTCATCTGGATGTGCAGTTCATCGCGGCGACCGAAGGCCAGTTGCAGCGCATCATTCTGGAAGGTGATGAAGTCAGCGATGTCATCCGTACTGAAAGCGTCGGCGCAGGCGCGTCCCAGGTAGCTGCGCTGCCGGCAGTGCGCGAGGCGCTGCTGCAGCGCCAGCGCGCTTTCCAGGAAGCGCCGGGGCTGGTGGCTGATGGGCGCGACATGGGCACAGTGGTTTTTCCTGACGCACCATTGAAAATCTTCCTGACCGCCAGCGCCGAGGAACGGGCGCGCCGCCGATATTTGCAGTTGAAGGGCAAAGGCGAGGATGTTAGTCTGTCGAGTCTGCTAGATGAGATCCGTGCACGCGACGAGCGTGATACCCAGCGTGCAGTGGCCCCGCTCAAGCCGGCGGCCGACGCGATTCAGCTGGATTCCACGGAGTTGTCCATCGATCAGGTGCTTGAACGCATCATGAGCGAGATCGCCATTCGCGATATCGCCGGGTGACCAAGAAGGCCGCAGGGGACCAGTCATAGTCCTGCAGCGCTTCTTTTAAATGAAACTAACCCACACCGTCTGGGGTGTGGAGATGGGCGTATTCTTCGCCCTCATCTACAGGAATTAAAATGAGCGAAAGCTTTGCGGAACTCTTTGAAGAAAGCCTAAAGACCCTGAACCTTCAGGCAGGCTCCATCATCACCGGTGTTATCGTTGATATCGATTACCAGGCTCGCTGGGTAACCGTTCACGCTGGCCTGAAGTCTGAAGCACTCATCCCGCTGGAACAGTTCTACAACGACGCTGGCGATCTGACTATCAATGTCGGTGACGAAGTTCACGTTGCTCTGGATTCGGTTGAAGACGGTTTCGGTGAAACCAAGCTGTCCCGTGAAAAAGCCAAGCGCGCTGAATGCTGGATCGTTCTGGAAGCAGCCTTCGCAGCTGAGGAAGTGGTCAAGGGCGTTATCAACGGTAAGGTTAAAGGCGGCTTCACTGTCGACGTTAACGGCATCCGTGCGTTCCTGCCAGGTTCCCTGGTTGACGTCCGTCCAGTGCGCGACACTACGCACCTGGAAGGCAAAGAGCTGGAATTCAAGGTCATCAAGCTGGACCAGAAGCGCAACAACGTTGTCGTTTCCCGTCGCAGCGTCCTCGAAGCCGAGAACTCCGCCGAGCGTGAAGCTCTGCTGGAATCCCTGCAGGAAGGCCAGCAAGTCAAAGGTATCGTCAAAAACCTCACCGATTACGGCGCATTCGTCGATCTGGGTGGCGTGGACGGCCTGCTGCACATTACCGACATGGCCTGGAAGCGCATCAAGCATCCTTCCGAGATCGTCAACGTTGGTGATGAAATCGACGTCAAGGTTCTGAAATACGATCGCGAACGCAACCGTGTTTCCCTGGGCCTGAAGCAACTGGGCGAAGATCCATGGGTTGCTATCAAAGCCCGTTACCCAGAAGGCACTCGCGTTACCGCTCGTGTAACCAACCTGACCGACTACGGCTGCTTCGCTGAGCTGGAAGAAGGCGTTGAAGGTCTGGTGCACGTTTCGGAAATGGACTGGACCAACAAGAACATCCACCCTTCGAAAGTCGTACAAGTCGGCGACGAAGTGGAAGTCATGGTTCTGGACATCGACGAAGAGCGTCGTCGTATCTCCCTGGGCATCAAGCAGTGCAAGTCGAACCCATGGGAAGACTTCTCTGGCCAGTTCAACAAGGGCGACAAGATCTCCGGCACCATCAAGTCGATCACCGATTTCGGTATCTTCATTGGTCTGGACGGCGGCATCGACGGTCTGGTTCACCTGTCCGACATCTCCTGGAACGAAGTGGGCGAAGAAGCCGTACGTCGTTTCAAGAAGGGCGACGAGCTGGACACAGTCATCCTGTCGGTTGATCCAGAGCGCGAGCGCATCTCCCTGGGCATCAAGCAACTGGAAAGCGATCCGTTCTCCGAGTACGTCTCGGTTAACGACAAAGGCGCTATCGTTAAAGGCACCGTGAAAGAAGTTGACGCCAAAGGCGCCATCATCGTTCTGGCTGACGACATCGAAGCGACCCTGAAAGCCTCCGAAATCAGCCGTGACCGCGTTGAAGACGCGCGCAACGTTCTGAAAGAAGGCCAGGAAGTTGAAGCCAAGATCATCAGCGTTGACCGCAAGAGCCGCGTAATCCAGCTCTCGATCAAGTCGAAAGATGACGCTGAAGAGAAAGAAGCTATCCAGAGCCTGAACTCCGTTCAGGAAGCTCCAGCCGATACCACCATGGCTGCTCTGTTGAAGCAAGCAATGGCCAAACAGAACTAAGTTCTGCTTGATCATGAAAAAGGGCGACTTCGGTCGCCCTTTTTTGTGCCTGCGATTTGGTGGGGGCTGAGACAGCGGTGAAACCATTCCCTTCAGCGGGTTGTCTGTTTCTTTAATCGGATCAATCGCCTATTCGCGACTAAGCTGTGGGTAGTAGTCGTGCAGTAGTCGGGCGTTGCCTGGCATAAGGAAGTGGATGAACAGATTTATTGTGTTGATTGCTGTGTTGATTTTGGCTGGCTGTACCACCAGTGCCAAGACGCATGCGGTGCGTGGCGTCAGTGGTATCGAGATTGACTGCTCCGGTTTGGGGTCGGGTTGGGAGAAGTGCCAAAGGCGCGCGGCGAAGGAGTGCAAGGGGGCGGGTTACCGGGTGATCACCCGATCTGATCAGGCCAAAGATGAGGATGAATATCCGTTTGGCTTCAATCCCGCGGGCTACGTCACTCGAACCATGCTGGTGATGTGTCGCTGAATGAGCGTTGCTCCTGTTCAGTGCTTTAGTGTGCTGAAAACGGGCGTTTTGATGCCGAGAAAGATATGTCAATCCCTGGGCTGTTCAAAATCTTCCGGGCGTGCTAAAACCTTTCAAGCGCTGATCTAGCTGCTTGAAAAAGAAGGGAAAAATATGACGAAGTCGGAGTTGATCGAACGAATTGTCACCCATCAAGGGCTACTCTCATCCAAGGATGTGGAGCTGGCCATCAAGACCATGCTTGAACAAATGTCCCAGTGCCTCGCTACCGGTGATCGCATCGAGATCCGTGGGTTTGGCAGCTTTTCTCTGCACTATCGTGCGCCGCGCGTCGGTCGCAATCCAAAGACCGGTCAGTCTGTCAGCCTTGACGGCAAGTTTGTTCCGCATTTCAAACCGGGCAAGGAGTTGCGTGACCGGGTGAATGAGGAAGAAGAGGAGGGGGTTTGACAGTCGCTACTTTTCAAGGAGTTACTCATGCGTAACCTCAAGCGCGTGCTTCTTGGCGTTTTCATTTTATTGTTGGTGTTGGTGATTCTGGCGTTTGTGCTTGAGAACCAGCAGTCGGTTTCGCTTTTGTTTATGGGCTTTTCCGGCCCGCAGTTGCCAGTGTCGATTGTTGCCGTGTTGGCATTGCTGATCGGCATGATTATTGGTCCTGTATTGGGCTGGTTTCTGGGGCGTTCGTCCAGGGCAGCGCGCAAACGACTGGTCTGAAAGCGACAGGCGCACGGCATCTGTCGAATTTGCGCCTTGGCCTGTCTTTATCCATTAGTAAAACCATCATTAAGCTGTAAAATGCACCCTTGTTTGATCGTGCCTAAATGCATGTCGATTCAGACTGACTCTGACGGATGCCAACTGATGGTGGCTTCTGCATTCATGGATTAGACCGCGCTCGCAGGCAGCGCTGTCCGTAGCTCAAGGGTATCGTTTCGCGTGAAAATTCTAGTTACCGGCGGCGCCGGCTTCATTGGCTCGGCAGTCATCCGTCACATCATCTCCAATACTTCTGATTCTGTCGTCAATGTCGATAAGCTGACTTACGCCGGCAATTTGGAGTCCTTGGCAGAAGTCAGCCAGAACTCGCGTTACGCTTTCGAGCGCGTCGATATCTGCGATCGTGATCAGGTTGACCGTGTCCTGCGTGAGCACCAACCGGATGCAATCATGCACCTGGCCGCTGAATCCCACGTCGATCGCTCGATCTCCGGCCCGTCCGAATTCATCCAGACCAACATCATCGGTACTTACACGCTGCTCGAAGCTGCCCGCCACTACTGGGCAGCGCTGGATGATGCGCGTAAAGCCAGTTTCCGCTTCCACCACATTTCGACTGACGAAGTTTACGGAGACCTCGAAGGTCCGGAAGACCTCTTCACCGAGACCACACCTTACCAGCCAAGCTCGCCATACTCGGCCAGCAAGGCTAGCTCTGATCACCTTGTTCGCGCTTGGGCACGCACCTATGGTCTGCCGACACTGGTTACCAACTGCTCGAACAACTACGGCCCTTGCCACTTCCCTGAGAAGTTGATCCCTCTGATCATTCTCAATGCACTGGAAGGCAAGCCGTTGCCAGTTTATGGCAAAGGTAATCAGGTACGTGACTGGTTGTATGTCGAAGATCACGCTCGTGCGTTGTACAAAGTCGTCACTGAAGGTGTAATTGGTGAGACTTACAACATCGGCGGTCATAACGAAAAACAAAACATCGAAGTGGTGCACACCCTCTGTGCGCTGCTTGATGAGTTGCGTCCTGATTCGGCCCATCGTCCTCATGCCAGCCTGATTACCTATGTTCAGGATCGTCCTGGGCATGATGTGCGTTATGCAATCGATGCAAGCAAAATTCAGCGCGAATTGGGCTGGACTCCGGAAGAAACTTTCGAGACCGGTATTCGCAAGACTGTCGAATGGTATCTGAACAACACTGAGTGGGTTGAGCACGTGAAGAGCGGCAGTTACCAGCAGTGGATCGATCAGAACTATGCGGATCGCTCGAATAAAGCATGAAGATCCTACTTCTAGGAAAGAACGGTCAGGTGGGCTGGGAGCTGCAACGTTCCCTGGCTCCGCTTGGCGAACTCTTCGCTCTTGATCGTCACGTCGTTGATGGCCTCAGCGGTGATCTGTCGAATCTTGAATGCTTACGTGCAACGATTCGTCAGATAAAGCCCGACGTTATTGTTAATGCTGCAGCTTATACGGCGGTCGACAAAGCTGAGTCGGAAACCGAGTTGGCGGATCGTGTAAACGGCCTTGCGAGTGGCGTGATGGCGGAAGAAGCCGCATCGCTGGGCGCATGGCTGGTTCACTACTCAACGGATTATGTTTTCAGTGGTCAAGGCGTCACGCCATGGCAGGAGACAGACCCTGTCGCGCCGGTGAACCATTATGGCGCCAGCAAGCTCGCTGGCGAGCAGGCGATTATCGCGTCGGGTTGCAACCATCTGATCTTCCGCACCAGTTGGGTGTACGGCGCTCGCGGCAATAACTTCGCCAAGACCATGCTGCGTTTGGCCAAAGATCGCGAAACGTTGAGCGTGATTGCGGATCAGATTGGCGCACCTACCGGGGCGGATCTGATCGCTGATGTAACGGCGTTGGCTATTCAGCAAGTTAATAAGCGTCCAGAGTTGGCTGGCCTCTATCACTTGGCCGCTGCTGGTGAAGTGTCTTGGCATGGCTATGCCAGTTACGTCATTGATTTCGCGAAAGCCCAAGGCGAGGAGTTGGCTGTGACAATAGTCAACCCAATCGAAACGACTGCCTACCCGACACCTGCACGTCGCCCTCTGAACTCACGCTTGAACACTCAGAAGCTGCGCGACAATTTTTCTCTACACTTGCCGGATTGGCAAAGTGGTGTAACCCGAATGCTTAGGGAAGTTCTCAACAAATGACCACGACAAATCGCAAAGGCATCATCCTCGCTGGTGGTTCGGGCACGCGCTTGCACCCGCTTACTCTTGGTGTTTCCAAGCAAATGTTGCCTATTTACGACAAGCCGATGATCTTTTATCCGCTATCGGTGCTGATGCTCGCCGGTATGCGCGAGATTCTGATTATCTCTACCCCTGAAGACTTGCCTTGTTTCCGCAAGCTCCTGGGAGATGGAAGTCTGTACGGCATCAAGTTGACTTATGCCGAGCAGCCAAGTCCCGATGGCTTGGCGCAGGCCTTTATCATCGGCGAGGAGTTCATCGGCAACGATCCTTGCTGTCTGATACTGGGCGATAACATCTTTTACGGTCAGCACTTCACCGACAATCTTCGTTCGGCCACCAATCAGCAGCAGGGTGCAACGGTATTCGGTTACCACGTATCTGATCCTGAGCGATTCGGTGTCGTTGAGTTCGATGCTTCCGGTCGCGCTCTGAGCATCGAAGAGAAGCCGCTGAAGCCGAAATCCAGCTACGCCGTGACGGGTTTGTATTTCTATGACAGTCAGGTCGTGCAGATTGCCAAGAACATCAAGCCTTCGGAGCGCGGTGAACTGGAGATCACCGATGTCAATCGTGCCTACCTTGAGCAGAAATCGCTGAATGTAGAAATGCTTGGTCGTGGTTTCGCGTGGCTGGATACCGGCACCCACGATTCTCTGCTGGAAGCGAGTCATTTCGTTCATACGATCGAACAGCGTCAGGGGCTGAAAGTCGCTTGCCTGGAAGAGATCGCTTATCACAATGGCTGGATCACTGCCGAGCAATTGGCCGCTCAAGCTGATGCGCTTAAAAAGACGGGCTACGGTCAATACTTGCAGAAATTGCTGGACACGCCTTCACGCTGATCGAAAAAAACTTTTCGAGCAGTAGTGTTTAATCAGTGCAATCAGGATTGGCATGCCCGTAGAACATCCCAGGGTTGCAGTGTTGCTGGCGGCCTTCAATGGCATGCGCTGGATCGAGGAGCAGTTGGACTCGATCCTTGGCCAGTCAGCTGTCGATGTAACCGTCTATATCAGTATCGACCCTTCCTCTGACGGTACCGAAGCATGGTGCGCGGATTATGCCGCGCGCCATGCTCAGGTGATCGTCCTGCCCGAAGCCGGCAGCTTCGGTGGTGCGTCGCGTAATTTTTTCAGGCTGATTCGCGATGTGCCTGTGGATGAATATGATTTCGTCGCCTTCGCTGACCAGGATGATATCTGGAATCTCGATAAGCTCGATCGCGCGACCTGGGCAATTAGATTGCGCCAAGTTGATGCCTATTCCAGCAATGTCACGGCTTTCTGGGCGGATGGGCGGGCTTGTCTGCTAGATAAAGGGCAACCGCAAGTTGCCTGGGATTATTTGTTCGAAGCTGCGGGGCCGGGTTGTACCTACGTCATGAGGCATCGACTGATGACAGAATTGAAGGCGTCTATGCTCGCTAATTGGGAGGCGCTGCAGCAGGTTCGCCTACATGACTGGTATTGCTACGCCTACGCTCGCAGTCATGGTTTTCGCTGGTTCATCGATCCGTTGTCATCCATGCAATATCGTCAGCACGCGCAAAATCAGGTGGGGGCGAATACTGGCCTCGGTTCATTGATCGAGCGTTACAAGACGATTCACGATGGTTGGTGGTTCTCCCAAGTGCGATTGATCGCGAGGTTGGTGGGGGTCGCGGACCATGCGTTTGTGCGGCGCTGGCTGCCGTTAGGTCGCAGACAGTTATTGGGATTGTCCCTGAGCGCTCGGCATTGCCGGCGACGAATGAGGGATAAAGTGTTTTTCTTCTGTATATGTTGGGCTACTGCGATCGTTGGGAAAAAAGCCGAATGACAAAGCGCCGTGTATTGGTTACAGGTGCCACCGGTTTTGTCGGTGAGGCAGTGGTTTTCCGCATGCTCCTGGACAGGGCGTATGCGCCAGTCGCTGCGGTGCGGGGTAAGACCCGGTTAAGCGGCTTGTGTGATGTGGTGCCTTTTGATTTGAGCGAAAATGTTGAGCTGCCGGCGCTCGTACAAGTCGATGTGGTGGTTCACTGTGCAGCTCGCGTCCACGTGATGAGTGACACCGCTGCCGACCCCCTGGCGAAATTCCGTGAGATTAACGTTCATGGCACGGCGCGCCTGGCTCGAAAGGCGGCTGAGGCAGGTGTCAGGCGTTTCGTATTCCTCAGTTCGATCAAGGTTAATGGTGAAGCGACATTGCCTGGTATGCCGTTCAAGGCTGACGATCAGCCTGCGCCGGCTGATCCATATGGTGTCTCCAAATGTGAAGCGGAAGAGTGCCTGCGTGAAATCGGTCGTCAGACCGGCATGGATATTGTCATCATTCGTCCGCCGCTGGTGTATGGTCCGGGTGTCAAGGCCAACTTCCTCAGCATGATGAGCTGGCTGAACAAAGGCTTGCCGCTACCTCTGGGGGCCTTGAGAAACCAGCGCAGTCTGGTGGCGTTGGGTAATCTCGTTGATCTGGTTGTTACCTGCATAGCGCATCCCGCTGCGGCGAATCAGACATTTCTGGTAAGCGATGGCGAAGACTTGTCCACCTCCGGGTTGCTCCGGCGTATGGCGGCAGCCTTGGGTAAGCCGGCGTTATTGTTACCTGTGCCACAACTGCTGCTGCGTGGTGCTGCGCGGTTGATGGGGAGGGGGGAGATGGCGCAGAGACTTTGCGGTTCATTGCAGGTCGACATTAATAAGACTTGCTCGTTGTTGCAGTGGTCGCCTCCGATAAGTGTCGATAGGGCCTTGAAGCGCACCGCGATTCATTACCTCGAGCGTTGATCGAAGCCGATGCGAGGTCAGTTCGCATGCTGCTTTGCTTGGTCATGAAAGTTGTCGGACAGGGAGGCCGCCTCTGCATGTGAAAATTGGCAAAATGCCACCCCTTTTGCCAATGCAGGGCCCTTGGTACCCTACGCACCCCCTAACCATTGCAGCTTTGCCGAGTTATTGAAGTTCGATCCAGGCGGATGAAGCTTCCATTTTCCGGTGCTAACAATGCCCTGGCGTATTTCATGCGGTGATATCACTGGGCTATCAAGTGGCTTTGACTCATTGTTATAATGGCAAATTTTGCGCAGTCGGAGCGGCCATGAGAAGAGCATGTAACGCTTGTCCTACTGAGAATGCGCATTTTGATGGCAGGCGGAACAACGCCGTCATAATTTTATCCTTAACGCAATGGAGTGCTCGGTGGTAGTCCCTCTTCCACAAGCTGTTCAGACAGGTTCTATACCTTACCGTGAAGCAGTCGATAGACCGGATCAAGGTTCGCACGTCACGATCCTTATGTGTACGTACAACGGTGAGCGTTTTCTGTCTCAACAACTGGACTCTATCGCTCGTCAGAGTTTTCAAAACTGGGATGTTCTGGTATCGGACGATGGCTCAACCGATGCCACTCTGGATATCTTGCGCCAGTATGCCGCCGCGTGGGGCGAAGGCAAGCTGACTGTGCGGCAGGGGCCTCAGCGAGGTTTTGCGACGAATTTTCTGTCGGTGGCCTGCGTTGTCTCTGGTCAATCCGAATTCTATGCATGGGCCGATCAGGATGATATCTGGCAGGAGCATAAGCTCGAGGTCGCTCTCAAGTCGCTGCAGCATCTGCCGATGGACATTCCAGCATTGTATTGCGCGCGTACCGAATTGATTGATGATACGGGAACGATTACCGGCCGTTCGCCGATGTTTCCACGACCGCCCTGTTTTGCCAATGCACTGGTGCAGAGCATTGCCGGGGGCAACACCATGGTCTTCAACCGTTCGGCACAAGCACTTTTTCAGGCCGCCGGGGCGCATCTGGATATAGTCTCCCATGACTGGTGGGCCTACCTGTTGGTGACAGGTACTGGCGGACAAGTTGTCTATGACCACACCCCGACTCTCCTTTACAGGCAGCACGACACCAACCTGATCGGTTCCGACATGGGCGCGCGCGCGCGGTTGGCAAGGTTGCGGATGATGTTCAGTGGGCGTTTCAAAGGGTGGAATCAGAGAAATATCGCTGCTTTGGAATCGGTTCGAACACGACTGAGCAAAGACAGTCAATTGACGCTTGATCTGTTCCAGAAAGCCCGAAGATCCTCAGTTTTTACTCGATTTTTCTGGCTGAGACGTTCCGGCGTCTACCGACAGACTATGTGGGGTAGCTTGGGGCTGATACTGGCAGCGGCCATTAATAGACTATGAAGATATTCGCGCCTGAAAGGACCTTTGCAGGTTTCCTTGGGGCGCGGTAGCAGTGTTTGAACGAGAGAATTTTGATGAGATTCATCTCCCTGAGTTTTTTTAGGTGTGTGCTTAATGCGTAATTATTCGATTTCACCGAGGGAATTGCTCGGCAGTTTGTGGCGCAATCGCAGCATGATCAGAGCTCTGGTGCAGCGCGAGGTTGTGGGGCGCTATCGCGGGTCTTTCATGGGGATTCTCTGGTCGTTCTTCAATCCGGTGTTCATGCTGGTCGTGTACACGTTTGTCTTCAGCGTCGTGTTCAAGGCTCGCTGGAGCGGGGGCAGCGATTCCAAGACAGAGTTTGCACTCATTCTGTTTGCGGGACTGATCGTATTCAACTTGTTCGCCGAGTGCTTCAATCGCAGCCCGACGCTGATTCTTTCCAATGCGAATTACGTCAAGAAGGTGGTATTTCCGCTGGAGATCCTGCCATGGGTGACCGTGGGCTCCGCGCTGTTTCACATGGTGATCAGTCTGATCGTGTGGCTGCTTGCCTATACCTTTCTGTTTGGTACACCTCACCTGACGGTCTTGTTTTTTCCGCTGATCATAATGCCGCTGGTGTTGTTGATTATGGGATTGACCTGGGCGCTGGCATCACTCGGTGTTTACTTGCGCGATGTTGCGCAATTCATCGGGATTCTAACCACTGTGCTGATGTTCCTCTCCCCCATTTTCTATCCGGCGAGCGCATTGCCCGAAGAGTATCGGCACCTGCTGATGTTGAACCCGCTGACGCCCACTATCGAATACGCGCGTGAAGTGCTGTTTTGGGGACGTATGCCTGACTTCACCATCCTTGGCATTTATCTCGCAGGCTCGATAGTCGCCGCTTGGCTGGGCTTTGCCTGGTTTCAGAAAACTCGAAAAGGATTTGCTGATGTCATCTGAGATCGCCATCAAAGTTCAGAATCTCAGCAAATGCTATGAGATTTACGACAAGCCACGTGACCGCCTGCTGCAGATGCTAAGTCGCGGCAAGAAAAAATACTGCCGGGAGTTCTGGGCGCTGCACGATGTGTCGTTCGAGATCCGCAAGGGCGAGACCGTCGGGATTGTCGGCAAGAACGGCAGTGGCAAGTCCACGCTGTTGCAGATCTTGTGTGGGACCCTGAACCCTACCGGCGGTACCGTGGAAACCCACGGTCGGATCGCTGCGTTGCTGGAGTTGGGCTCGGGGTTCAATCCTGAGTTCACCGGGCGTGAAAACGTCTATTTGAACGCTACCATCCTCGGTTTGAGCAAAGAGGAAATCGATGAAAAGTACGATGCGATCATCGAGTTTGCGGACATTGGCGACTTTATCAACCAGCCCGTGAAAACTTACTCCAGCGGGATGCTCGTGCGTCTGGCGTTTTCCGTTCAGGCTCAAGTCGAACCGGACATTCTTATTGTTGATGAAGCATTGGCCGTTGGCGATGCCAAGTTCCAGGCACGCTGTTTTGATCGCTTGAAGAAGCTGAAAGAGAATGGCACTAGCATTCTCTTGGTAACGCATTCAAGTGAGCAGATCGTGACTCATTGCGACAAGGCATTTCTGTTGAATGACGGTGTGCAGTTAGAGCAGGGTGAACCACGGCAGGTTGTCAATCGCTATCTGGATCTGCTGTTCGGCAAAACCCGGAATTCGGTTGTGACCGAGCTTGAGCCTGCCGTCGATGTGCTGGAAACCTACCACACGCCTGACGGCGGAATGGACGTATTTGATACGCATCCCAACTACAATCCAAATGAGTATCGTTGGGGTGATCGGGCAGCGACGATAATCGACTTTCATCTGAGTGCCGATGGTCAGGAGTATCCCGTAGCCGTCGATACTGGTTCCAAGCTCAAGCTGGCTGTATTCGTCAGGTTTGATACCGATCTGATCTGCCCTATCCTCGGCATGACCATCAAAACCAAGGAAGGGGTAACCGTTTACGGCGTGAACAGTGAAACCCTTGATTCTCCGGATTTCCGCGCCTTTGGTCGCAAGGGTGAAATTGTCGAGGTCGATTTGTCGATTGCCTGTGAATTGGCTCCGGGTGATTACTTCATTTCCCTCGGCGTTTCCACCAAAGACGGTGAAGAGGTGACGCCAAGGGATCGTCGTTACGATTCCGTGCACCTTCAAGTGCGGCCGACAGACAAGTTTTTTGGGCTGGTAAATCTAGATTCGAGCATTCGTGCCAAAAAGGTTACAAATTGAATACTTTATTGACGCAAGCGGGCTATCAACTTAACGAAGAACTCAAGATCTGGTCGAGGCCGGATTACGCGAGTATCAATTACAGTGACGGCGATACCACCGAACTACGCATCAAGTACTTGATTGAGAAGGCGCGTGATGTAAGTGTTTTTTCCGATGAACTGCGTGGCTTGTGCACGGACTGGCCATCGCTGTATTACCTGTCCAGCACCCGGGCAAATTTGCTACGGGTGTTTGACGCCGATCTTAAAGGTGACGTCCTCGAAATCGGCGCAGGCTGTGGCGCGATTACCCGCTATCTGGGCGAGCAGGGCGGCAACGTTCTTGCGCTGGAAGGCAGTGCGCGCCGTGCAAGCATTGCCCGGTCTCGTACCAGAGACTTGCCGAACGTGTCGGTATTGGCCGAAACATTCGAAAACTTCCAGGTTGAAAAGAAATTCGATGTCATCACGCTTGTTGGTGTTTTTGAGTACGCCAATCTGTTTGTCTCGGGTGAGAACCCGGGCGCGAACATGCTCAAGAAAGTCCGCTCGCTATTGAAGCCCGACGGCTTGTTGATCATTGCGATCGAGAACCAGCTGGGTCTCAAATATTTTGCAGGCGCACCGGAAGACCATGTTGTGACGCCGATGTTTGGTGTCGAGGGACGCTATAACAGCACTACGCCACAAACTTATGGCAAACAGGCGCTAGCCTCGCTGCTGTCTGGTGCCGGCTTTGCGTCCAACGAGTTTTTTGCCCCATTTCCAGATTACAAACTGCCGGTTTCGATTGTCACGGAAGAAGGGTTTGTCGACCCTGATTTCGATGCTGCGGCCTTTGCCTGGCAAAGCGCCCAGCGCGATCCGCAACTGCCTGAGCTGTGTACGTTTTCGCTCGAACTGGCATGGCCGCAGATCTGCAAGAATGGTTTGGGCATGGACATGTCCAATTCCTTCCTCATCGGTGCTTCGCCGGTGGCACGCAAAACCCTCGACGATGGAACCCTGGCAGTTCATTTCAGCAGTGATCGTCGGGCGGAATTCTGCAAGAGTTCGTCGTTCAAAAAAAGCGCCGATAACTCAATTCGCGTTCACTACGAGAAGTTGACCAATATTGCAGCAGAGTCTGCCGCAGACGCCATCGTCGACTTCAAGCTGACAGCGTCCGAACCATACATCAAAGGGCATGTGCTCTCGACAAAGTTGATCGAAATTGTCAATGCGCAAGGCTGGACTTATGCTCAGGTCGGCGAGTTTCTGAAAGGCTATGTGGCGATATTGAAAAATATCTCCGGCGGTCTGTCGGGCGCTGATGATTTATTGCCGGGTCAACTTTTCGATGCCGTACCGCAGAATATTCTGATCGACCAGCAAGGCGCCCCCCACCTGATAGATAAAGAGTGGTCGTTGACCGTCGGTGTGCGGATCGAATTCCTGTTGTTCAGGACTCTGCGTCAATTGCTTGGTTCGGTGACACGTTTCAGCCCAAGCGCTGACTTCGCGACGGCAACTTACAAAGAATTCGTGTTTGCAGCGTCAGCGGCAGCTGGCTATGGGATCGACGATGAAGATGTTCGTCAATTCCTGTCATTAGAGGCGGCTGTGCAGAGCACCGTCAGTGGCCGCGAGCCAAGTGAATTTCACTCTTGGGAGGAGGATCGACAGGTTGTCGTCGACAACTTGTTGATGGCTTTCAACAAGACCCAGTCCGCCTTGGCGACACAAGCGCAAGCGTTGGAAGCCGCTGGGAGGGAAGTTGAAAGAGTTCAGGCTGAGTCCCAGCGGGAAGTCGAGAGAATTCAGGCTGATTCCCAACGGGAAGTTGGAAGAATCCAGGCTGATACTCAGCGGATTCACTCCGAACTTCGATCCGAGCTAGAGAATCTGCAGTCGGAACGCTACCGCCTGTCTGTTCGCTTGGCCGAGAGTCAGGCGGCCTACAATGATGTGATTCATTCGAACTCCTGGTTCATCACCAAACCGATTCGATTTGTCGTTCGTTCACTGCGCAACGGCAAAAAGGCTTTGCGCAATAATGTCGAAAGCTGCAAACGCGCGGCTACCGTCTACCTGCGTAATCAGGAGGTGAAGGCTCCGGTTCCCGCAGGCAAGAGTTACATCGTCGAAGCGCCAATTGCCCGTATCCGCTCAGTGACGGTGATCTTGCCGGTTTATAAAGGCATCGAGATGACCAGGCGCTGCATCGAAGCTGCCATGCCGGGCATTCTCTCGATGGCGGGTGCGAAGATCATCGCGATCAATGACTGCAGTCCGGATGCCGGTATGCAGGACATGCTGCTTGAGCTCGAAGCGCAATGGCCGGACGTTCTGACTGTTTTGGAAAATCCGAACAACTTGGGATTCGTCAAAACCGTAAACCGTGGGATGCGCCAGGCCGCAGAAGCCGACATCGTGTTCCTGAACAGCGACGTGATCGTCCCGCAAAACTGGCTGGAACGGCTGACCGCAGAAGCCTACATTGCGCCGAATATCGGTACGGTCACCCCGTTCTCGAATAACGCGACCATTTGCAGTTTTCCGGCCTTCCTGTACGAAAACGAACAGGCCTTCGGACTAGATGTCCATCAGATCGACAAAGTGTTCGCCGGGGCACGACTGCCAAATGTGAAAGCACCTACCGGTGTCGGGTTCTGCATGTACGTGCGCCGCGATTGCCTGGACGTCGTGGGCTTGTTGAATGAGGAAAAATTCGGTCGTGGTTACGGCGAAGAAAACGATTTGTGCCAGCGCGCGCTCAAGGCCGGCTGGTCCAACGTCATTACACCGAACCTTTACGCATTCCATGAAGGCGGCGTCAGTTTTTCTTCGACCAAGCAAGCATTGATCGAAAACGCCTTCAAGGCGATTGTCGAACTGCATCCAGACTATCACCTGGATATTCAGACGTTTATTGCCGAAGATCCGGTCAAACTGGTGCGTGTCAATCGTCTGGTCCAGTTGCTTTCGACACTCGATCGTCCCAAGGTCCTGCAGGTTTCCCATGAGGCCGGGGGCGGAGTCAAACAGCATGTCGAAGAGCTGAGCGAAGCGCTTCAGGCGAATACCTACAACCTCATCCTCAAACCTCGTAAAGGTGCGGGCGCCGTCTCTCTGTACATGGGCACATTCCCCGGCGCAGACGAGTTGGTCTTCCATCTTCCGGAAGAGCTTCCGAAGCTGGTTGCCCTGCTCAAAGGCTGCGGTGTCGGATTCGTCCATTTCCATCACTCTCTTGGATTGAATCCGGCACTGTTCGATCTTCCGGCGCAACTGGGTACTGAATACGCATTGACGGTTCACGACTTCTATTGGCTTGGGGGCAACCCGACACTGACCAACGAGGCGGGCGTTTATCCAGGCCAGTATTCCGATGATTTACTCAATCCTGCGTTCCCTCTGCCCAAGGGTGTCTCGGCAGCCGAGTGGCGCGAACAATTGAGAGTATTCCTCGAAAGCGCGAAAACAGTCGTGTTCCCATCTGAGTACACATTGGCGCTTTACCAGCAGTACTATGCTTTGAAGCGTCCAATCGTAGCGTTGCATGTCGAGAACAAGCGACCGGTGAGCTCTTCGGTGGTACCGATCATCCCAAAACCACGTTATACCGTGGGCGTGCTGGGTGCGCTGGGCAAGGAAAAAGGCGCGGATTATCTCGAGCAACTGGCTGCGAAAGCGAAGGCTGCAAATGCCCCCTTCGACTTCAAGCTGCTTGGCTTCGCTTACCGGGAATTAAACGGCGTTTTCACCAGCGGGCAATACGACGCTGCGGAGCTCGTGCGGTTGATCGCGGAGCATGAACTCGACTTGATCCTGTTTCCTGCGCAATGGCCGGAAACTTACAGCTACACACTCAGCTATGCGCTGGCGTCAGGGCTGCCGATCATCGCGCCGGATATCGGTGCGTTCCCCGAGCGCCTGGCCAGCCGTGAACATACGCTCGTCTACCCATTTGGCATCGAGCCTGCAGAGCTTCTGGAAGCAATGAGCACATTTGTGCAGTCATCGGTGGCGGGGGACTTGATCCAGGCACCTTCGCATGCACAAAGTCTGTTGAATCCGGATTTCTATGATGTCGATTATTTGCAACTGGTAAATAACGCTGTTCCGCGTCAGCAACAGCCCGGTTTCCTCGAGCTCCCTGCCACGGGCATTGCTGCGGCCGAGTACGAAGTGCCGTTGACCACCCGGGAAATTGTGTTGCTCGCTCTGTGGACGTTGTACCGCAAGCCTGGCATGCAGCGACTCAGCCGTTCGGTTCCCTATGGTGTGCGTCAGAAAATCAAGAGAAAGCTGACCAAGCGTCCACTTCACGAAATAGTCGACCTGCACAAAAGCTGAGCAACTTGTTCCCCTTGCCGCGAAGCTGGGGCTTCAGCGGAAGGGGACAGATGATTTTTGGCGCAATGTCGAATTAGAGTTTTGCAAAGGAGCCGCTGGGCTTATGAGTAGCGTTTGGCTTGTGCCAGTGGTTTTTGCCAGTGCCTTCACTTTAACCGCGCTCTTGCGCCGTTATGCCTTATCCAAAAGCCTTATCGATGTGCCTAACGATCGGAGCTCTCACACCATTCCAACCCCAAGGGGCGGAGGAGTGGCGATCGTCGTCACCTTTCTGGCTGCACTTTGTCTATTGTTCATGGCGGGGATAATCCCGTCGGGGCTCTTCTTGTCGGCGTTGGGAGCGGGGGCATTGGTCGCGATCATTGGTTTTATGGATGATCATGGCCACATCGCTGCACGCTGGCGACTACTGGGGCACTTCGCCGCCGCTGCATGGGCTCTTTACTGGCTGGGAGGTCTTGCGCCGCTGCATGCGTTCGGTCAGGTGATCAATCTGGGATGGCCGGGGACGGCATTGGCGGCTTTTTTTCTCGTCTGGATGCTCAATCTCTACAACTTCATGGACGGTATCGACGGGATCGCCGGTGTCGAGGCGGTCACGGTGTGCCTTGGGGTATGCGTGTTATCAGTGTTGGATAACGGCGCGCCGTTGATTGGTGCGCCGCTATTGCTGGCGGTCGCTGTGGCAGGCTTTCTGGTCTGGAACTTTCCGGCGGCACGGATCTTTATGGGCGATGCCGGCAGCGGGTTTCTCGGTCTGATTCTGGGCATTCTCGCGCTTGAGGCCAGCTGGCTCTCGTTTCAGCTGTTTTGGGGGTGGTTGATCCTGCTGGGGATCTTCATCGTCGATGCGACGTTAACACTGCTGCGCCGCTTGCTGCGTGGCGAAAAGGTCTATGAGGCTCACCGCAGTCATGCCTATCAGTTTGCGTCACGTCGTTATGGCAAACATTGGCCTGTCACAATGGCAGTGGGTTTGATCAATCTGCTGTGGTTGTTGCCGATTGCAGTATGTGTCGCCCGATTCCAATTGGACGGGGCGACGGGACTTATCCTTGCGTATGCCCCTTTAGTTTTTCTTGCCTTCAAGTACCAGTCGGGCAGGGCGGAGCAGGCTTGAGTGAGGAAATACAGGCTTCGTAATGGCAACATAATCTCGCCGCACTTACGTGATAATATGCGCGCGCCGAATAAAAGGTGACAAAACGAGTTCGCGTAATGACCAATTTTAAAAAGCCAGCAACAACACTTGGCGACATGGTAAAGCTGCGTGCTAACAACTTTGACTTGCTCAGATTGTGCGCAGCCCTGATCGTCTTGATAACCCATAGCTTTGAGCTCACGGGGAAATCGGCTGCATCGTGGCATACCTTTTTTATGGGTTATGCGCCTGGAAGCCTGGCAGTCAGTGCTTTTTTTGCGATCAGTGGCTTTTTGATTGCCGGCTCTCTGGAGCGCCGTACATTCTCGGAGTACTGGCAGGCACGTGCCTTGCGCATCATCCCGGCACTGGCGGTCACCTCGTTCGCTTCCGCCTTGATATTAGGCCCGATTTTCAACGCGCTGCCGATTGCTGAGTATTTCCAGAGTTCCGGCACCTATCGCTATCTGACCAACTCCATTCCGTATCAGACAATCTTCGTGCTGCCTGGCGTCTTCACGGATGTATTCTATCCACTGACGGTGAATGGTTCGCTATGGACGATCCCGATCGAAGCGTTTTGCTACGTGGCGCTGGCTGCGATCTTCTTTGTCGGACGTCGAACCTTCTCGCTAGTTGTACCGGTTATGGTGTTTATTTCGGCGTTCTTTGTCTGGTTGTTTTTCCATGGCCCCATCGCGCCGATCACACTTTTCGGAACGACGGAGGTACTACCTGTTCTGCGCTTCGGCTTGATGTTCCTGGTCGGTACCTTCCTCTGGAAGTACAAGGATATCGTGCCATTCAAGGGCGGTATCGCGGCAATGTGTCTGGTCATCCTGTTGATCGGCTCACGATTTGGTTACACCAATCTGGCACTGTTCATTGCATTGCCGTACTTGCTGATGTATCTGGCTTATCGTCGTCCAGTCTTCGTTGATGGCATGCACAAGCTTGGCGATCTATCTTACGGCACCTATCTCTTTGCCTTCCCTATCCAGCAAGCGCTGGTGTCGATCTCCCACAAGTCGATCAACGGCTGGTGGTTGGCTATTGCCACCAGCGTGATCTCCATGGGGCTGGCGTGGTTTTCCTGGCGATACATCGAGAAGCCGGCGATGCAGTTTAAAAAGAAGTTCTCGGCACCGGTGGTGCTTGAACGAGCAGCCTGATCAACAGGCATAAAAAAACCCGGATTGCCGGGTTTTTTTATGCCTGTTGATCGTCAAGGACGCTTTCATTGGGCTGGTGTGTTGCTTTTCACAAACACAAGTTTGCTTAACGCATAAGTTATCGGCAGCGTTAGTGCGATGGCTGCCAGTGGGGCCAGATACTCGGGAAGGGACAGCTTCTTGACCCACAGCCAGACAATCAGGACGCCCAAAGCGTATTGCGCAACGTACACGAACGGGAACAAAAGCGCGGATTTCAACCCCTGATGCTCTTTGAATACGAAGAAACGACTGAGCATGAACGCCAGAAAGATCCCGCAGACATAACTGATTGAGTAGCTCCAGATGTAGGGTAGAAAACTCAATAGAACGAGATAGAGAACGTAAGTCAGTCCGGTGTTGAGCCCGCCGGTCAGGAGGAACCGGACAAACTTGATCTCCAGCAGTTTTTTCAGATTCATTCCTACGAAACTGCCTGCTGTTTTTTCTCGATCAGGAATTGATCATAGTCACGGATGTAGTCGTCGGCCATGTAGTGTTCCGAGGCGAATACCAGCAAGACGGCGTCTGCCGAATACTTGTACTGAATTCCCCAGGTCATCGCTGGCAAGAACAGGCCCAGAGTATGGTTGTCCAGAACGAATTCCTGGCGGTGCTTTCCATTATCGGCAACGACATGCACTGTGCCTTTGACCGCTACCAGAAACTGGTGACATTCCCGGTGAGCATGCTCGCCACGGGTTTCTGCCGTCGGAACGTTGGTCACCAGGAAGTAACGCTTCACTTCGAACGGCACATCCTTGCCGCATTCGCCAACGCTCAGACTTCCGCGCATGTCGACGGCTTCCATCATGCGGTGCAAAGTAACGCCACAAGGGTATATATCCGATTTTCCGACTTTCACCGGGTTTTCTACCAGTGCCCCATCGGTAGGCTTGGCATCGACATAACCGATGATTTTGGCCGGGTTGCCGACCACGATGGCATTGGGCGGAACAGATTTGGTGACCACTGCGCCTGCACCAACCATCGCCGAAGTGCCAATGGTGATGCCGGGCAGAATCGTCGAGTTGGCGCCCAAGGAGGCACCTTTACGAATAATGGTTCGGGCGAATGCTTCCGGATAAATCTTGCTGCGTGGGAACTTGTCGTTGGTAAATGTGACATTAGGCCCGACGAAGACATCGTCCTCAATGGTGATGCCGTCCCAGACTTGCACGCCGCATTTCAGCGTCACACGGTCACCGATGATGACGTCGTTCTCGACAAAAACGTTGTCGCAGATATTGCACTCGGCACCGATGAGGGCGTTCGGCAGGACGTGGGCAAAAGCCCAGACTCGTGAGCCGGCGCCAATGGTAGACGATTCACAAATCGCACGGTCATGAACGAAAAAATCCCGTGGATCACTCATTTATTGGCTCCAAACTCAGTAACTTTCATAGGAATAGCCAGAGGGCGCCCTTTAGTATTTTCATACGTGCGCCAAGCGTAAGAACCGATGACGCCCAGGCCCAGCAGATTGAGGCTACCCAATAGCGTGATGGTAAACAGCGTCATGGCATAGCCGGGCACGTTGATCAAACCACCCAGCTTGGCCAGAACTACACTGACGCCATAGAGTGCAGAAAGCACCGAACCTACTGCACCGACCCGGATCAATAATCGAATCGGCAGGTCGGTAAAAGAGAAAACGCTATCCATCAGGTAGTTGATTTTCTTGCGCAGAGTCCACGCGGACTTTCCGTGCTCTCGGGCCACGCGGGAATAGTGAACCACCTGCCGACGGAAGCCGAGCCAGAAAATCTGCGCGATCAACGAGCTATGCCGCTCTTCAAGTTTCAGCAGGTTGTCGCGAAACTCCAGATTGCAGCCGAACATGTCAACGCCGCCGGCCGGCATTTCCGGAATAACGTATCGCTTGTACAGACCCCAGAACGTTTTCGACGCCAGTTTCGACAGGAAAGGATCCTGACGGCTTTCGCGCACGCCTACTACAACATCGACTGGCTCGGTATTCAGGACGCGATTCATGGTCAGAACCAGGCTCGGTGGTTCCTGCAGATCGGCAGCCATTACTGCGAAAGTCCGTCCCTTGCCATGCTGCAAGCCGGTTCTGATCGCCATGAAAGAACCAAAGTTCTTCGAGAGCAGAATCAACTGCGATGCGAAACGTTGCATTGGCAGGCTGTCGCGAAGAATTTCATACGAGCGATCCGGGCTTCCATCTACAACAAACACAACCTCCAGGGCTCCCTGAAGCTCGACATTCAAGTCGTCGACAGCCTTCAGCAGTGAAGGGAGTGATTCTTCGTTGCGATAGACAGGAATGACGAGCGACAGCACGTTAAGCCCTCTGCTTGAAGTAGTTTTTGACCACTTCAATGACGCGGTCTACTTGAGATTCCGTCAGCCCGGGGAAACAAGGCAAAGACACAAGTTGCGAGCAGGCCACTTCGGTAACCGGCAAGTCGAAGTGCTCGGTCAGTTCATAGGCTGTTTGCCAATGATCAGGTACAGGATAGTGAACATCGGTGCTGACGCCATTCTCTTTCAGGTACAGGGTGAAGGCCTCTCTGTCCTTTATGCGCAAGACAAACAAATGCGCAACAAAATCGCTGCCCAAGCTAACTGGAAGCGTGACGGGCAGACCTTTAAGGCCCTCGGTATATCGGCGAGCGATGTATCGACGCTGTTCGTTCCATTGATCCAGTAGAGGCAATTTCACGCGAAGAATTGCAGCCTGCATTTCATCGAGTCGGCTGTTGCGGCCCAGGGCTGTGGTGATGTGATACTTGGTCGACCAGCCATACTGGCGAAGCGTACGCAAACGTTCGGCGATTTCGGTAGAGGACGTAACAATTGCTCCGCCATCACCCAGAGCTCCGAGATTCTTCGTCGGGTAAAAGCTGAAGCAGGCCAGATCACCGAAGGAACCACACTGTCCGCTGGATGATCTGGCACCATGAGACTGTGCGCAATCTTCGAGCACCGCTGCACCCGCCGCTCTTGCCATTTCTGCCAGTGTTCCGATCTCTGCCAGTTGACCATAAAGGTGCGTGACGATTACGACTTTGGCTGGCTTGGACAGTGCTTTTTCCAGCGAAGCCGGGCACATCGTCAGTGAATGTTCGTCGACATCGACGTACACCGGTTCGGCGCCCACTGCGCGAATGGCCGTGCTGCTGTAGAAGCCGGCATTAGCTACAGTAATGACACGATCACCTGGGCCTACTCCAAGCGCAAGCAAAGCGATCTCCAATGCTTCGGAGCCGTTCGCGACAGAGATGCAATGCTCAACGCCTACATAGTCGGAAAATTCGCGCTCAAAGGCTTTGACCTCCTCGCCCATGATGTACCAGTGCCGATTGACCACCCGCATCAGTGGTTCGGAAAAGTCGATGCCTGCGTTCGCCGCGGCTGCAGAAAACAACGGAACGGTTTGATTCACTTCCATGATTTATCCAGAAATATAGGGCGGAGCACTTGATGATGGGCGAAATGTTACTACAGATATTGCCGCCTATGTCGGGCCAATCCACGCCGTTCGTACGCGATGTGCAATGAATAAAAATGGCAGTCTTGGTGCGCAGAACGGAGCTCCGAGCGAGCTCCGTGCGCAGAGGCCGCTGACTGCCTATTGATACTGGGCGTGGATGGGGTCGGGCTTTTCTGACAGCTTGATCAGATAGATACCATTGTCCAGACGAACAGAACCTGGCGCAGGCCAGACCGGCATATCCTTAAACTTCGGCGTCAGCGCTATCCGATCAACCGGCTGGAGAGGAAAAACATTACGGAATCCAACAAGCTGCATGTATTTGATCATTCGATTTGCGTTGCCATCGTCCCAGTCAAAAAATGAAGCACTCATGGTCGACGAGTCGGGGGACGGGTAGCGAGTGTTAAATGACATCTTTCCAAATATATCGATATGTGCTCGTGCATTTCGGTCGAAATGAGGGTTGGACTCGGCTATTTTTTTATATATTTCTTCAGCTGTAAATCGATCATGACTGGTTGCGAGCAGAGTGCTGGCTGTGTACTGCCCATTAATCGTTACTATCTGGAATATCAATATGGCGCTCAAAGCCAGGCCAAGCGCTCGAATTCGGCCTTGATACTCGAGAATAATCATGACGCTAAACCAGCTGACGAAAGAAACCGCCAGCATCGAGCGTAGTGGAAGATTGTTCCCGCCGGTTACAAAATTTAGCAAGAAAGGCGAGATAAGAAGAGCTGCAATAAAAAGCATCATTCGCGCGGAGGCTTTCCAGGTTCTCTGCGTGATCAGAAGTAACGTGGCGAGACCGAGCATGATTGCAGAGATGAAAAAATCGACCCCGAAAGTCTGCGCTGAACCAGTATAAATTTTAAATATTTCATTAGTGGTCAGCTTCGTGATGAGTAAAGGATTTTCCAGTAGTGCGTTCAGCTTCAGGAAGCTGTCTAGATAGCCTGGATTTGCTGGGTAAAAGTGTTTCGCAATTTTATTAATGAGCGCATAAAGAATCAGGCCGCAGAGGAATACTGCTGCAATGAGAGCCATTCTCTTGAATAGAGGCCGAAGCCCACCAGGCAGCGACGTTGTGTCGGCTTTGGCTGCAAATATTATCATGCCTATTCCGATCGCCAGGTAGAACATCACCAGAGACTGATAAGCACCGATTGCCGCCGCGAGTAACAAACTTGCACAGGCGAGTGCGAGAAATTTTGCTTTGTTTGCTTCTGTAGATAGATCAACTCGAGAAACAATGTAAAGGCTGATGGAGAGGCAAAGAACTCCAAGGCCTGTGGAAGGTAGGTTAGAGTAAAACTCGGAGATGAACCACCAGATCGGATGGGCGACAAACACGCAATAAGCGAATGCCGTAAGCTTGGTAAATGTCAGATTGTGCGAACGTAAGATCAGCATGTAAGAAGCTGCGAGGCATACATAGAAAAACAGGTTCGGGACAAAAGGTAAGACTGGCAGCGGGAATATAAATTTTTCTACAAGGAACGCGGTCCATCGTCCGTCAGCAATCCATACCGATGGGTCGGTACGAAAGGCGCCCACTTCATCATCGACGGACAGGAAAAAATTGCTGATGGGGATCAGATTCAAAACTATCCCGATGCACAGAAGAGTAATGAATTCAATCGATGAAAAGTTATCGTTTTTTGCCACATTTTTTATGCGTGTTGCCCAGATGCTTTCTTTCTGAAAATACGGCAGGATAATTGGATGCCAAATGATCCAGCCGACTGTAGCGAGTGCGAGCAATGCTGCCAGCATGAAGGCGATAGATGTACGCACCTTTTCAAGATGGGCGCTATTTATATGGATGGTAATCTGTGGGTCTGTCGATCCAGGCGGTGCCGAAAAGAAATAAAGGTTGTTTCTGAAGGTTTTCTGCAGCTGGAAGGACGGATTGACGTCATCCATTGAAATATCCATACGATACGCCAATAGACTGATGCTGACCGATTTCAAATCAAAGGCTTCTGCATTATCGAACGGATCCCAGCGAAGCTCGTCGTCATAAAATGGTAGCTGGAACTGAAAGCGTGTCCTTGAAGGATCGATTTTTTTGAAGACTGAATTCTGTTCGCTATAGGGTGTCAGTTTTTTATAATAGAGCTGCGATTTTTCGGCAGGGAAGTTCTCAACTTCGATGTTTAATGTGGGCATTAAAATCGGGCTTTTCAGAAGTACCCAGGTAAACACCAATGTTAGTGCTGCGCCGAGGACAGCCCATTTAAAAACGGCTTTTGCTTTTGTCTTGAACTCGGTGTGCATAACCGTTGCTCACTTCCCTATATTTGATTTTTACGAGTGGGGGCTTGATGTTTGAGACGCGGTGGTGCGGCAAATCACGTTGCCGGCGGTTACGCCCGACCTCCTGAGCCTAGAATGGCGCCGGTCAGTATAACGGCTGATGTCCACTGCCGCAGCAGGGCGCTCGGATCCGGCTCGGAATTTCTAGCGGTTAGACGAGGTGGGGGGCGGCTCTGCCTGGCTTAAACTTTGTCGTATCGATATGATTTTAATTTTCCACCCCCTTCTTTTTTCTGTAACGTACTTCTCTATCTCCGTACAATGTCAACCGCCGATTTAACCGAAGGGAGCAGGCCAGATTGGTACAGGGGAGTATGAACAGAATGCGCGAATTCTTGCTGGGATTGCCTCGTCGCCAGAAGCGATTGATTCAAGTGTTGACTGACGTATGTCTCGTCTGGCTTGCGCTGTGGCTGGCGTTTATCGTTCGTCTGGGCATCGACGAGATGGTCAATCCGTTCAGGGTGCACTTGTGGCTGTTCATCTGTGCTCCCATCGTGGCCATCCCGCTGTTCATCCGGTTTGGCATGTACCGGGCGGTGATGCGCTATTTTGGCAACGACGCACTGGTGGTGATCATCAAGGCGGTCAGTTTGTCTTCACTGATTCTGGCGCTGGTCGTGTACTGGTACAGCAATCATGAAGCGGTCGTGCCGCGCTCTATCATTTTCAATTACTGGTGGCTGAGTCTAGTGATCATTGGCGGCCTGCGTTTGTGCATGCGCCACTATTTCATGGGGGACTGGTTTACTGCGGCCCAGCATGTGCCGTTCACCAATCGCGACGACGGGCTGACCAAGGTAGCTGTTTATGGGGCAGGTGTTGCGGGTAATCAGTTGGTAGCGGCACTGCGCATGGGCAGGGTAATGCGCCCGGTGGCCTTTATCGATGATGATCCGGGCATCTCGGATCGTTCGATTTCCGGCCTTCAGGTCTACAAGCCAAAACACATCCAGCAAATGATCGACATGACTGGTGCGCAGGAAATTCTCCTCGCGTTGCCGTCCTCCACTCGTGCACGACGCCGGGAAATTCTCAATCTACTGGAAGGCTTCCCGCTTCACGTGCGCAGTGTTCCCAATTTCACCGACCTTGCCAGCGGGCGAGTGAGAGTCCAAGACATTCAGGAAGTCGATATTGCCGATTTGCTGGGACGCGATGCGGTGCCGGCTCAGCCTGATCTGCTGGAGCACTGCATCAAAGGTAAGGCTGTCATGGTTACCGGGGCAGGTGGATCCATTGGTTCTGAACTGTGCCGACAGATTTTTTCCCTGCAACCGACCACGCTTCTTTTGTTTGAGCACAGCGAATTCAACCTTTACAGCATTCTTTCGGAACTGGAACAGCGCGGTTATCGTGAGTCGGTATCCGTCAAACTGCTGCCGATCCTCGGCTCGGTCCGTCATCAGGACAAGCTGCTTGACGTGATGAAAACGTGGAAGGTCGATACGGTTTACCATGCTGCAGCTTATAAACATGTACCAATGGTCGAGCACAATATTGCTGAAGGTGTCCTGAATAACGTTATCGGTACGCTCAATACTGCTCAGGCCGCATTGCAGTCTGGCGTATCGAACTTCGTATTGATTTCCACTGACAAGGCCGTGCGTCCAACCAATGTAATGGGCAGCACCAAACGTTTGGCCGAGTTGACTCTTCAGGCGCTCAGCCGTGAGATAGCGCCGGTATTGTTTGGCGACAGTTCCAACGTGTCCCGAGTCAATAAAACCCGCTTCACCATGGTGCGTTTCGGCAATGTGCTGGGATCGTCGGGTTCGGTGATCCCGCTGTTTCACAGCCAGATCAAGTCAGGCGGCCCGCTGACGGTCACCCATCCCAAGATAACTCGCTACTTCATGACGATCCCGGAAGCCGCGCAACTGGTGATACAGGCCGGATCCATGGGGCAGGGTGGCGATGTCTTCGTGCTGGACATGGGCGAACCGGTCAAAATTGTCGAGCTGGCAGAAAAAATGATCCACCTGTCGGGCTTGAGCATTCGCTCCGAGCGCAACCCGCAGGGCGATATTTCCATCGAGTTCACTGGCTTGCGGCCAGGTGAAAAGCTCTACGAGGAGCTGTTGATCGGCGACAACGTAGCAGCAACACCCCATCCGATGATCATGTCCGCCAACGAGGATCACCTTCCCTGGGATGTACTCAAGTCTCGCCTGCACGAATTGCTCGTCGCCGTCGAAAATGATGATTACTCACGAGTGCGCCAGTTGCTGCGCGAAACTGTCAGCGGCTACACCCCGGACGGCGAAATCGTCGACTGGATCTATCAACAACGCCGTCTCGAACCCTGATTGTTTCACATCCTGTAATAGACGCATTTTTGACACCCGCCAACCATCGCCTAAGTTTGGAGAGCAGCTTCGGAAAAGCTGCTTTCTCAAACGATGATGGAGCGTCATTTATGCGTACCGGTTTTTTCTACTCTCTGGTTTTTGCTTTGCTCACCAGTGCTTCAATCGCTGTAGTGGCGGCACCTGCCGTTGTCCCGAACGCGGAAAAGGCAACGATGGTGAGCGATACCGTTGCGACGTCTACCAGTGAAAAAGTCGATCTCAACGGTGCCGACGCAGCCACTCTGCAAAAACAATTGGCCGGCGTTGGCGAGACAAAGGCCAAAGCCATTGTTGCGTATCGTGATGCTAATGGGCCATTCGCCTCGGTGGATGAGTTGCTGGAAGTGAAGGGCATCGGCAAGGCGATCCTGGATCGCAATCGCGACAAGCTGGAAGTGAACTAAGCTGATTATTCAACGCCAAGGGGCCGGTCATTGACCGGCCTTTCTGCTTTCTGGTGGCAGAGATGCGACAGAGGGAGCACCGTCGCGTCTGTCGGCGAGCTGAAAATTATGGGTATCATATTGTCTTGAGATTATGCCTATAATAATTTCCATCACCTCCAGGCAAGTGAGCGTTGGAGGCCTATCTCCCAATATGTTTCAGGAGCGCTCTCATGAGTTCAGTCCAGTCTCAAGGTACGGCCGTCGTCACTGGCGCATCGTCCGGTATCGGTGCCATCTACGCGCAGCGGCTGGCAGCGCGTGGTTTTGATTTGCTGTTGGTGGCACGCGATCAACAGCGTCTTGAAATTGCCGCGGGCGAGTTGCGCGAAGCGCACGGTGTAAAGGTCGAAGTGCTCAAAGCCGACCTGACGCAAAAGGACGATGTCCTCAAACTCCAGCAACGCCTGCGCAGTGATTCGAGCATCAGCCTGTTGGTGAACAACGCAGGGGTCGCAGCCGATGGCTTGCTTGCCAATTCCGATGCCGAGCAACTGGAGCGTCTGATCCAGTTGAACGTCACCGCCGTAACGTTGCTGGCCTCCGCAGCAGCCGCCAGTTTCGCCAAGGCTGGACGCGGCACGATCATCAATATCGCGTCGGTGGTGGCGCTGTTTCCTGAACGCTTCAACGCGACCTACAGCGCCAGCAAAGCCTACGTGTTGAGCCTGACTCAATCGCTCAACGCCGAGCTCGAAGGCACTGGCGTGAAGGTGCAAGCGGTGCTGCCCGGCGTTACCCGCACTGAAATCTGGGAACGCTCGGGCATCGACGCCAGCGGTATTCCGGCGGAGATGGTGATGGAAGCTGGCGAGATGGTCGATGCGGCGCTGGCCGGTCTGGATCAGGGCGAGTTGATTACCATCCCGTCGCTGCCGGATGAGGGTGAATGGCAGGCCTTTGTGCGTGCACGACATGTCATGGCACCGAATCTGTCGCGCAGCTCTGCGGCCCAACGCTACAAGCATTGATCAGAGGTAACTGTGTATGAGTGAAGGTCGAATTGTTGTCACCGGTATGGGCCTGGTTTCGCCTTTGGGCAGTGACGTCGAGGTTGTCTGGCAGCGCTTGCTGGCCGGGCGCTCGGGCTTGCGCAATTTGCCGGACGCGGTGAGCGCAGATTTGCCGACCCGGGTCGCCGGGATGGTGCCAACGGCGGCGGAGGACGTCGAGGCCGGTTTCGATCCGGACCTTGCCACGCCACCTAAAGAGCAGAAAAAGATGGATCGCTTCATCCTGTTTGCCATGGAAGCGGCACGCCAGGCGCTGGCGCAAGCCGGATGGCAGCCGTCCGAGGCCGAGGATCAGGAACGCACCGCAACGATCATCGGCTCCGGTGTTGGCGGGTTCGGTGCAATAGCCGACGCCGTACGCACCACCGACAGTCGTGGTCCGCGTCGTCTGTCGCCGTTCACTATCCCATCGTTTCTGGTCAATCTGGCGGCCGGACATGTGTCGATCCAGCACGCTTTGAAAGGCCCGCTCGGCGCACCGGTGACTGCTTGTGCTGCCGGGGTCCAGGCGATTGGCGATGCTGCGCGGATGATTCGTGCCGGTGAAGCGGACATCGCGGTTTGTGGCGGAGCGGAAGCCTGTATTGATCGGGTCAGTCTGGCCGGTTTTGCCGCGGCGCGGGCGCTGTCCAGTGGTTACAACGACACCCCCGAACGAGCTTCACGGCCGTTTGATAGCGGTCGCGATGGTTTCGTGATGGGCGAAGGCGCCGGGCTGCTGGTGATCGAATCGCTGGAGCATGCACTGGCACGCGGTGCGCAACCGTTGGCTGAGCTGGTCGGTTATGGCACCACTGCCGACGCCTATCACCTCACTGCCGGGCCGGAAGATGGCAGCGGTGCGCGACGGGCGATGCAGTTGGCGTTGGCTCAGGCAGGTGTTGCGCCGGAGCAGGTGCAGCATCTGAATGCGCATGCGACTTCAACGCCGGTGGGTGATCTTGGTGAGTTGGCAGCGATCAAGGCACTGTTCGGTACGGAGAATAAAATCGCCGTGACTTCGACCAAATCCGCCACCGGGCATTTGCTCGGTGCTGCCGGCGGACTGGAAGCGATCTTCACCCTGTTGGCCATCCGCGATCAGGTCGTCCCGCCGACGCTCAACTTCGATAATCCCGATCCGGCGAGTGCGGGTGTAGACATTGTTCATGGTCAGGCACGGTCGATGCCGATCGAGTATGCCCTGTCCAACGGTTTCGGTTTCGGCGGGGTAAACGCCAGTGTGCTGTTCAAGCGTTGGCAGGCTTAGTCCTGCGATTGCTTGAGGTGATCGCGCGTGACCTCGAGGATGCGTTGGGCAAACTCGGCGTCAGCGACACTGCGTGACAGCAAGAGCGCGCCGACCAGCGTCGACATGATGACAATGGCCCGGTCGGCGCCGTTGTCGCCCTCAAGGGTGCCTTCGATTTGACTCAGTCGGGCATTGAGTACCGCATCACTGGTCGGGCTCGGCTGGCCGCGCAGACCCAGCTCTGAGGAAATGGTCAGCAGTGGACAGCCTTCGTGCGGGGAGGTCTGATGCCATTCGGACAGGTAGGTGTCGATAAACGTCTGCAGCGGCTGTTCCTGAGCAAAGATCTCGGCGCACAGGCCATCGACTTGAGCACTCGCCTCCTGCAAGGCTTTTTCGACCAGTTCGTCCTTGGATTTGAAGTGCGAATAAAAGCCGCCGTGGGTCAGCCCCAGTGCTTTCATCAAGGGTTGCAGGCCGGTGGCACCGATGCCGTCTTTGCGAAATCGCGCCGAGGCTTCCTTGATGATCCGCTGATGGGTTTGAGCTTTATGATCTTGCGAGTAACGCATGTGGAACTCTCCGCAACAAGACCACCATCTTAACCAAGGTAAATGAAATGGTGACTGTACTTCTACTTCTTAAAAGCGTGTGGCTGAGTCCAACATGATCCTTGGGGGAATACGCTCCACAAAAAACAAACCCCGCCTGATCCGGCGGGGTTTTTCGTTCAGCGATCCTGCGCGTCCTTGATGTCCGCTTCGGCGTTGCGCTGCGCAACGCGCTTGCGTTCCTCATCGGTCAGTTCAACCTTGTTGGCGGTGTCGCGCAACATCATCAATCCGCCAACGATCGAGCCGATTGCAACGACCAGAATCAACCAGGCATACCAGGGCATAACGGCTCTCCTTAATGGCAGCTTGGCGGGCGAGGGTTCGCCAGCGACGCTGCATACCACTTATGAGCGAAATGACTTCGCAGTGGTTCCATTCTAGGCCCGATATCCAAGCCGCACCTTAATTCCCTGTAGGAGCTGCCGAAGGCTGCGATCTTTTGACTTTGCTTTTTCAAAAACAAGATCAAAAGATCGCAGCCTTCGGCAGCTCCTACATGATGGGTTATCGCCCCGTTAGCATGGCATCGGCCGGAGCGTCAGCGCGCAACTGACCGGTAAGCATGAAGTAGCCGAAACCGACTGCCATGAAACCAAGGAAAATCAGCCCGATCAGCGCATTGAACCAAGCCATGGCGATCAGGCACACCACCGCCAGCACCAGCGCGATCAGCGGGATCAACGGATAGCACGGCGCACGGAAAGTCCGCTCGAGATTGGGTTCGGATTTACGCAGTTTGAACAGGCTGAGCATGCTCATGATGTACATCACGATCGCGCCGAACACGGCCATGGTGATCATCGCTGCGGTGAGGGTCATGCCGCCGAGGTTGATCAGGCCGTCGCTGTAGATCGCGGCGATGCCGATCACGCCGCCAGCGATGATTGCGCGGTGCGGAGTCTGGAAACGCGAGAGTTTCGCCAGCGACGCCGGCAGGTAACCGGCACGGGCGAGGGCGAAGAACTGCCGCGAGTAGCCGAGGATGATCCCGTGGAAACTCGCCACCAGACCGAACAAACCGATCCACACCAGCATGTGCAACCAGCCGGAATTGTCGCCGACCACGGTTTTCATCGCCTGTGGCAGCGGGTCATTGATGTTCGCCAGGGTGCGCCAGTCACCGACACCGCCGGCGAAGAACATCACGCCCATCGCCAGCAATACCAGAGTCAGGATCCCGCTGATGTAGGCCTTGGGAATCGTGCGCTTGGGATCCTTGGCCTCTTCGGCGGCCATCGCCGCACCTTCAATGGCGAGGAAAAACCAGATCGCAAACGGAATCGCAGCGAACATCCCGGCAATCGCCGGCGCACCGAACACATCGGAACCGGCCCAGCCATTCAGGGCAAAGCTGCTGAAGCTGAAGGCCGGTGCGACCACGCCCATGAACACCAGCAATTCGATCACTGCCAGCACGCAGACGATCAGTTCGAACGTTGCCGCCAGTTTCACCCCGAGGATGTTCAGGGTCATGAACACGATGTACGCGCCGACTGCTGCGTGTTTCGGGTCGAGCGCCGGAAACTGCACATTCAGATAGGCGCCAATCGCCAGGGCGATGGCCGGAGGGGCGAAGACGAATTCGATCAGCGTGGCCAGTCCGGCAATCAGTCCGCCTTTTTCACCGAAGGCTCGGCGGCTATAGGCGAACGGCCCGCCCGCATGAGGAATCGCGGTGGTCAGTTCGGTGAAGCTGAAGATGAAGCAGGTGTACATCGTGGCGACCATGAACGAGGTCACCAGAAAACCCAGTGTGCCGGCGACGCCCCAGCCGTAACTCCAGCCGAAGTACTCGCCGGAAATCACCAGCCCGACGGCGATGCCCCACAGGTGCAAGGTGCCCAGCGTGGGTTTGAGTTGTGTGTTCATGCGCATGCTCCCTGAACGGTTTGGAAAGCTCGGGGGAGGGGGTGTGCAGTGGGCGTGCCAGTCATGTGAATCAGGTCGCAATAGGCTGAAAGCTGTCGTTATCCAAGATGTTCATTACCGGATGGGCACATTTTCGTGCGCCAGTTGGGTGCGACGTCGTTAGTGCTGCCGTCTTCGCGGGCAAGCCCGCTCCCACAGGTTTGGCGTTGGAATCAAACTCTGCGGACCACGCAAAAAACTGTGGGAGCCGGGCTTGCCCGCGATGAGGCCCGACCTGACGCTGCAAAACCCCGCTGCAAAACCCCGCTGTAAAGCCAGCATAAACCCACTCTTTACGCTTTCTTTATGCCTCGCCGCACCCCTCGCTCTCGTTCCTTTACAGCCTCCTTTCCGACAATGCCTCCACACGCGGCAATACGCCGTAACACGGAGATCTTCCATGAGCGTTCTGGACGGGGTGTCCCTGCTGCTGGCAGCCGGGCTGTTCATTTATCTGTTGGTTGCGCTGTTGCGCGCGGATCGGAACTAGGAGCGGCTATGCACAGTTATGACTATTGGCTGATCCTCGCGTTTTTTGCGGTGGTCTTGCTGCCGGCGCCGTTCCTCGGGCGCTTTTACTACAAGGTGATGGAAGGTCAGCGCACCTGGCTGACACCGATTCTCGGCCCGGTCGAGCGCGGTTGCTATCGGATTGCCGGGGTGGATCCGCAGGCTGAGCAGAGCTGGCAGAAGTACACGCTGGCCTTGCTCGCGTTCAACCTCGCCGGTTTTCTGCTGCTGTTTGCGATCCTGTTGTTTCAGGATCACTTGCCGCTGAACCCGCAAAACCTGCCGGGCCAGGAATGGACCCAGGCGTTCAACACCGCGGTCAGCTTCATGACCAACACCAACTGGCAGTCCTACAGCGGTGAAGCGACCCTCAGCTACCTGAGTCAGATGGTCGGCCTTACCGTGCAGAACTTCGTCAGCGCTGCCACCGGTCTGGCGGTGCTGGTTGCGTTGTGCCGTGGCATCGGGCGCAAATCGGCCAAGACTCTGGGCAACTTCTGGGTCGACATGACTCGCGCCACGCTCTACGGCCTGCTGCCGCTGTGCCTGCTGCTGGCGCTGTACCTGGTATGGCAGGGCGTACCGCAGACTTTCGCGCAATATGTGAACGCGGTGACGATGCAGGGCGTCGATCAAGTGATCCCGCTCGGCCCGGCGGCCAGCCAGATTGCGATCAAGCAACTGGGTACCAACGGCGGTGGCTTCTTCGGTGTCAACTCGGCGCATCCGTTCGAGAACCCGACCGCGTGGAGCAACCTGTTCGAAGTCGCTTCAATCATCCTGATCCCGGTGGCGCTGGTGTTCACCTTCGGTCATTACGTGAAAGACCTGCGTCAGAGCCGCGCGATCATCGCCTGCATGCTCGCATTGTTCCTGATTGGCGGCGCGACGTCGCTGTGGGCCGAATATCAGCCTAACCCGGCGCTGAACAATGTCGCGGTCGAACAGACCGCGCCGCTGGAAGGCAAGGAAGCACGCTTCGGTACCACCGCCACCGTGCTGTGGTCGGTGACCACGACTGCGGCGTCGAACGGTTCGGTCAACGGCATGCACGACAGCCTCAACCCGCTCAGCGGCATGGTCGCGCTGGTCAACATGATGGTCGGCGAAGTGATCTTCGGCGGCGTCGGTGCCGGGCTCTACGGCATGTTGCTCAACGTGCTGATCGCGGTGTTCCTCGCCGGCCTGATGATCGGCCGCACCCCGGAATACCTCGGCAAGAAACTGCAGGCGCGGGAAGTGCAATTGCTGGTGGTGACCTTGCTGGTGATGCCGATCGGCGTGCTGGTGCTCGGTGCGATTGCCGCCACTCTGCCTGGCCCGGCGGCGACCATCAGCAACCCCGGCCCGCACGGTTTCAGCCAGTTGCTGTACGCCTACACCTCGGCCAGCGCGAACAACGGTTCGGCGTTCGGTGGCCTGAGCGCCAACACGCCGTTCCACAACCTGATGCTCGGTCTGGGCATGTTGATCGGTCGCTTCGGCTACATCCTGCCGGTACTGGCTCTGGCCGGCAGCCTGGCGATGAAGAAAACCGCACCGATTGGCCAGAACAGCTTCCCGACTCACGGGCCACTGTTTGTGACGCTGCTGACCGTGACCATTTTGCTGGTGGGTGGCCTGACGTTCTTGCCGACCCTCGCATTGGGCCCAATCGCCGAACATCTGAGCATGGGCTTCTAAGGAGTCAATGATGAATATGCCCGCAATCAAACCCGCCGCCGTCAAGGCGCCGGAACAAGCGAAAACCGCGATCTCGGCCCTGTGGCGTCCGGCGCTGGTGCAAGCTTTCGTCAAGCTCGACCCGCGCCAGCTGGTGCGTTCGCCGGTGATGCTGGTGGTCGAACTGACGGCGATTTTCACTACCATACTTTGCTTCATCCCGGACAACGTCGTGCCGACTTTCGTCGCCGCGCAGATTGCTCTGTGGCTGTGGTTCACGGTGCTGTTCGCCAACTTCGCCGAAGCCTTGGCCGAGGGGCGCGGCAAGGCCCGCGCCGACAGCCTCAAGGCCGGCAGCGAAGGCCTCAGCGCGCGGCGCAAACTGGCCAATGGCAGCTTTCAGGTGGTGCCTGCCGCCAACCTGCGCAAAGGTGATGTGGTGCGCGTCGAAGCGGGAGAGATGATCCCCGGTGACGGCGAAGTCATCGAAGGGATCGCGGCGGTCAATGAAGCGGCGATCACCGGTGAGTCGGCGCCAGTGATTCGCGAGTCCGGCGGCGATCGCTCGGCGGTCACCGGCAACACGCGCCTGGTGTCCGACTGGTTGCTGGTGAAGATCACCGCCAACCCCGGTGAGTCGACCCTCGACCGCATGATCGCACTGGTCGAAGGCGCCAAACGCCAGAAGACCCCGAACGAAGTCGCGCTGGATATCCTGCTGATCGGCCTGACTCTGATCTTCCTGCTGGTGGTGGTGACCCTGCAACCGTTCGCCCACTTCGCCAACGGCAGCCTGCCGCTGGTGTTCCTGGTGGCGCTGCTGGTCACGCTGATTCCGACCACCATCGGCGGCCTGTTGTCGGCAATCGGTATTGCCGGGATGGATCGTCTGGTACGCCTGAACGTGATCGCCAAGTCCGGTCGCGCCGTGGAAGCGGCCGGTGACGTGCACGTGCTGCTGCTGGACAAGACCGGTACCATCACCTTCGGCAACCGTCGTTGCAGCGCGGTGTATGCCGCGCCGGGCGTGAGTGGTCGCGAGTTGGCCGAAGGTGCGTTGTTCGCCTCGCTGGCGGACGAAACCGCCGAGGGCAAGTCCATCGTCGAATACCTGCGCGGTCTGCACCCGCAATCCGAGCCAGCGCTGAATACCTTGACTGCCGTACCGTTCAGCGCGGAAACCCGCCTGTCCGGTGTCGACTATCAGGGCCGCGTGTACCGCAAGGGCGCCGTGGATTCGCTGCTGGCCTTCCTTGGCCAACAACGCTCCGATCTGGCCCCGGCGCTGTCGCGGGAAATCGACAAGATCGCGCAGAGCGGCGGTACGCCGTTGCTGGTCTGCGCCGACGGCAAACTGCTGGGTGCGATCCACCTCAAGGACGTGGTCAAGCCAGGCATTCGCGAGCGTTTTGCCGAGCTGCGCAAACTGGGGATTCGCACCGTGATGGTCACCGGTGACAACCCGTTGACTGCTGCGGCCATTGCGGCGGAAGCGGGCGTCGATGACGTGCTCGCCGAGGCTACTCCGGAGAAGAAACTGGCGCGTATCCGCCATGAGCAGAACGACGGCCGTCTGGTCGCCATGTGCGGCGACGGCGCCAACGACGCCCCGGCGCTGGCCCAGGCTGACGTCGGTATGGCGATGAACGACGGCACGCAAGCCGCGCGTGAAGCGGCGAACATGGTCGACCTCGACAGCGACCCGACCAAGCTGCTGGACGTGGTACAGATCGGCAAGGAGTTGCTGGTGACCCGTGGCGCGCTGACGACGTTTTCCATCGCCAACGACGTCGCCAAATACTTCGCGATTCTGCCGGCGCTGTTCGCCGCGATTTATCCGCAACTGGGCGTGCTGAACATCATGCACCTGACCAGTCCGCAGAGCGCGATCCTCTCGGCCATCGTGTTCAACGCCCTGATCATCGTGGTGCTGATTCCACTGGCATTGCGGGGCGTACGCGTGCAGGCGGCGAGCGCCGCGGCATTGCTGCGACGCAATCTGCTGATCTACGGACTGGGCGGGATTCTGGTGCCGTTCGTGGGGATCAAGGCGATCGACATGCTGCTGACGGCGCTGCATCTGGTGTGATCCCTTCGCGAGCAGGCTCGCCCCCACAGTTGCAATGCGGTCCCCTGTGGGAGCCAGCCTGCTGGCGATGAAATCGACTCGGTCCACCTGAATTAACGCGGTATCCGCTTTCTGAATTCGAGGATTTTGCAATGTCCACAATGTTACGTCCGGCCCTGAGCCTGCTGGTGCTGATGACCTTGGTCACCGGTGTGGCCTATCCACTGGTGGTGACCGGCGTTGCCCAGGTCGCCTTTCCTGAACAGGCTAACGGCAGCTTGGTGCACGATGCCGACGGCAAAGTGCGCGGCTCGTCGCTGATCGCTCAGGATTTCGTCGGTGATGCCTGGTTCCATCCGCGTCCTTCGGCGGGCGCGTTTGCGACCGTGTCCAGCAGTGCCAGCAACCTCGCACCAAGCAATCCGGCGCTGGCCACGCGGGTGATCGACGACGCCAACAAGTTGCAGGTGCCCGGCCAGGGGCCAGTGCCCTTGGCGCTGCTGACCACCTCCGGCAGTGGCCTCGATCCGCACTTGCCACCGGCGGCAATTGCCTATCAACTGGCGCGTGTCGCGCAAGCGCGCAACCTGCCGGTGGCGACCTTGCAGCAACTGCTCGATGCGCACATTGAACAGCCGCTGGTGGGGCCACCGGTGGTGAATGTGCTGGAGCTGAACATGGCACTGGAAAAACTCTGAACCGGCGGCGCGGCCATTCGCGAGCAAGCTCGCTCCCACAAGAGCAACACTGAACCTGTGGGAGCGAGCTTGCTCGCGAAGAGGCCGTAACTGGCAACGCATAAACATCTGACTGAAGAGATCAAGCATGAGCGACTCCGGCCGCGCCGACGCGCTGTTAGCAGACCTGCCCCGCGACGGCCGTGGTCGGCTGAAGATTTTCCTCGGCGCCGCTCCCGGCGTCGGCAAAACCTACGCCATGCTCCAGGCCGCACACACGCAATTGCGCCAGGGCGTTAAAGTCATCGCCGGCGTCGTCGAAACCCACGGCCGCGCAGAAACCGAAGCGCTGCTCGGCGGTTTGCCGCAGCAGCCGTTGGTGCGCTCGGAATACCGTGGCGTGATGCTCGAAGAAATGGACCTCGACGGTCTGCTCGCAGCGAAGCCGAAACTGGTGCTGGTGGACGAACTGGCGCACACCAACGCCCCGGGCAGTCGCCACGCCAAGCGCTGGCAGGATATTCAGGAACTGCTCGCCGCCGGCATCGACGTCTACACCACGGTCAACGTCCAGCACCTGGAAAGTCTCAACGATCAGGTGCGCGGCATCACCGGTGTGCAGGTGCGCGAAACCCTGCCGGACTGGGTGCTGCAGGAAGCCTACGAACTGCTGCTGATCGACCTGCCACCGCGCGAGCTGCTGGAGCGTCTGCGCGAAGGCAAGGTCTACGTGCCGGAACAGGCGCGGGCGGCGATCGATGCGTTTTTCACCCAGACCAACCTCACCGCGTTGCGTGAACTGGCGATGCAAACGGCGGCCGCGCAGGTTGATAACGATCTCGCGCAAGGCTATCGCCAACTCGGTCAGGCGGCTCCGGCGGTGCGTGGTCGGTTGCTGGTCGGCGTCGATGGCGACGCGCATGCCGAACGCCTGGTGCGTCACGCCAGCCGCGTGGCCCAGCGTCGGCATTTGCCGTGGAGCCTGGTGCATGTCGACAACGGCACGGTGCGCGACGAGCAATCGCGCCTGCGCCTGCAAAACGCTCAGCAACTGGCCGAACGCCTCGGCGGCGAGGTGGTGTTGTTGCGCGCGGGCGAAGTGGCAAAAACCCTGATCCAGCATGCCGCCGAACGCCGTGCGAGTCTGCTGCTGGTCGGCCAGTCGCGGCCGAGTCTGCGCCGTCGTCTGTTCGGTGGTGGGCTCGCCGCGCGTTTGTTGCGCCAGGCCCACGGCCTGGAAATCAACGTCCTCGATAACGACCATGAACACCCGCAGCCGCGTCTGCGGGCGACGCCGACGCTGGTCTGGTTCGACTATCTGTTGGCGCTGGTTGCCACGCTGTTGGCCAGTGCCCTGGCGTGGGCGGTCTCGAGTATTTTGCCGCTGCCGAACATCTCGCTGGTGTTTCTCGCGGCGGTGCTGCTGGTGGCGGTGCGCAGCAGTCTGGGGCCGGCGCTGGCCTGTGCGGCGCTGTCGTTTCTGACCTACGATTTTCTGTTCATTCCGCCGAATTTTTCCTTCGCCATCCAGCGCGAAGAAGACGTTTTGACCTTGCTGTTCTTCCTGCTGATGGCGGCGCTCACCGGTAATCTCGCTGCGCGTCAGCGACGGCAGTTGCAGGCGCTGCGCGACACGCAGGAAGAGACCACCGAGCTGCTCGACCTGTCGCGCAAACTCACGGCGGCGACGGATCGTCAGGCCGTGATCAGCGCTGCCGCGCAGCACCTCAATGGCTGGAGCGACCTGCAATTGTGCCTGCTCAACCGCGACGGTCAGGGCGGCTGGAAAGTCGAGACCGGCGGGCCGCTGGAATTCAGCGAATCCGAACGTGCTGCCGCCGACTGGGCCTGGCAGCACGATCAACCGGCGGGCATGGGCACCGGCACGCTGCCATTCGGTCGCTGGTGGTGGTGGCCGCTGTCGGTGGAAGACGGGCCGCTGGCGCTGCTCGGGGTCTGCGCCAAAGAGGGCCAGACTTTGAGCGGGCAGCGTCGACGCCTGCTCACCGCGTTGAGTCAGCCACTGGCGCAGGCATTGGCCCGGGCGCAGCTGGCGGACGATCTGGAAGCCGCGCGCCTGCACGGCGAAACCGAGCAATTGCGCAGTGCGCTGCTGGCTTCGGTATCCCACGATCTGCGCACGCCGCTGACCGCCATGCGCGGCAGCATCGACAGCTTGCTCGCCCTCGGCGAAGCGATCCCGCTGGAGGATCGCCGCGAGTTGCTCGAAGGCACGCGCGATGAAGCCGAACGCCTCGACCGCTACATCCAGAACCTGCTGGACATGACCCGCCTCGGCCACGGTGCATTGAAGCTCGCGCGCGACTGGGTAGCGCCGGCGGACATCGTCGGCAGCTCGCTCAATCGCCTGCGTGCAGTGCTCGCGCCGTTGCAAGTCAGCACCGATGTGCCGGCCGAGTTGCCGCTGCTGTTCGTGCACGCGGCGCTGATCGAGCAGGCGCTGGTCAATGTGCTGGAAAACGCTGCGCGCTTCTCGCCGCCACACGGTCGTTTGCAACTGAGTGCCGGCGCCAATGACGAAGGGATTTTCTTCTCCGTCAGCGACGAAGGCCCGGGAATTCCCGAGGACGAGCGGGCGAAGATTTTCGACATGTTCTACACCGCCGCCCGTGGTGATCGCGGCGGGCAGGGCACCGGTCTGGGGCTGGCGATCTGTCAGGGCATGGTCGGCGCGCATGGCGGGCGGATCAGCGTCGCCGACGGCATCGACGGCCGCGGCACTTGCATCACCTTGCACCTGCCGTTGCAGGCGCAACCGGGGATGGACCATGAAGCCTGATCGCGACTGCGCTACTCTCTTGCCAATCTTTTGTGTTGATGTGAATTCATGAGCCAGACCGCGACCATTTTGGTCATCGATGACGAACCGCAGATCCGTAAATTCCTGCGCATCAGCCTCGCCTCACAAGGCTACAAAGTGCTCGAGGCCGGCACGGGGGCCGAAGGCCTGGCACAGGCGGCGCTGAACAAGCCCGACTTGCTGGTGCTCGACCTCGGCCTGCCGGACATGGATGGCCAGCAGGTACTGCGCGAGTTTCGCGAGTGGGCCACCGCGCCGGTGCTGGTGCTCTCGGTACGGGCCAGCGAAGGGCAGAAAGTCCAGGCGCTGGATGGCGGCGCCAACGACTACGTGACCAAACCGTTCGGCATTCAGGAGTTTCTCGCCCGGGTCCGCGCGTTGTTGCGTCAGGCACCGGCCGGCGAGGCGCAACAGGCGGCGCTGACGTTCGGCCCGTTGACCGTGGATCTGGCCTATCGGCGGGTGTTGCTCGATGGCGCCGAAGTGGCGCTGACCCGCAAGGAATACGCGGTGCTGGCGCAGCTGGCACGGCATCCGGGGCGGGTGATCACCCAGCAGCAATTGCTCAAGGACATCTGGGGGCCGACGCATACCGAGGACAGTCATTACCTGCGGATTGTCGTTGGACATTTGCGCCAGAAGCTGGCGGATGATCCGACTCGGCCGCGGTTTATCGTGACTGAGGCGGGGGTTGGGTATCGGTTGTTGAGTGACAACAGTCTGTAGTTTTTGTATTGCCTGGTCTGGCCTCTTCGCGGGCAAGCCCGCTCCCACAGTGGCCGGTGTGCTACACAAATCTCAATAACACCTTAAAACCCTGTGGGAGCTGGCTTGCCAGCGAAGAGGCCCTGCCAGACATCCGGGATTTCAACCCTGTTCACTCTCATACCGATCCAGCGTATCCCGCGCAATCTCCCGCCCCAACGCGATCAGTTCCGGCGCTTTGTAGAATTCGAAAAACCGGCACACGCGCTTCGGCACGTTGATCAGGATGTCCGGCGGATAGCCGGCGATCTTGTATTGCGCCAACGAGGTCTGCATCACCTCGAAACTCTGGTTGATCAAGTCCAGCAGTGACGCCGGTCCGACGTTGTCGATGATGAACGAGCCGGTGGCGGACTTCGGCGCGCCTTCGCGCTCGGGTGCCGCTGCCGGTTGCTGACTTTCCGGTTCGCTGCCTTCCAGCCACGGGTTGATGTCCGCCGCCTCCGCACGCAGGGCTTCCTGTTCAAGCAGCAGCAATTGCTCGGCCTGTTTGCGGCGGAACGGCATCTTCGAACCCAGCGAACTGAGCAGGCTGTCAAAGCGCGAACGAAAGGCTGGCGGGCGCTGAATTACCGGCAATTTGTAATGCCGCTGGTTGGTGGCGTTGAGGTTGACCGCGATGATCAGGTCGCAGTGGCTGGACACCACCGGCACAATCGGCAACGGGTTGAGAATGCCGCCGTCCACCAGCATCCGATTGCCCTGCATCACCGGCGTGAACAGGCTGGGGATCGCCGCCGAGGCGCGCATCGCCTGATGCAGGCAGCCTTCCTGAAACCAGATTTCCTGCTGGTTGGTGAGGTCGGCGGCGACCGCGGTGTAGGGGATGCGCAGGTCTTCGATGTTGATTTCGCCGACGATCTTGCGGATCTGTCCGAAGACCTTTTCGCCGCGAATGGCCCCGAGACGAAAGCTCACGTCTACCAGCCGCAGCACGTCCAGATAGTCGAGGGTTTCGATCCAGTTGCGGTACTGATCGAGCTTGCCTGCCGCATAGATTCCTCCGACCACCGCCCCCATCGAACAACCGGCAATGCAGGCAATGTCGTAACCGCGTCTTTCGATCTCTTCGATGACTCCGATATGGGCATAACCCCGGGCGCCACCGGAGCCCAACACCAGTGCGACACGCTTTTTCATCAAGCTTCCTCCCCGACAAGGCTTCACAATGCACCCATCCGGGGGCGGGCGACAATCGTCAGGGTCGTTCGGAGCCGCAGGCGCGTCGTTTTTTCGCTACGGCGTGACCACTCGGCGCTATGCTTTGGTCACCGCAGATTCATGGGGCGCCAAGGCACTTTTCCCGCGCCGTAACGTCTTACCTGCACGACTGTTGACCTATTTTGAGGTGTGAGTGATGAAAGCCTGGATCTGTGTGCCGTTGATTGCGCTGGCATTGGCCGGTTGCGCTGGCAAGACTGCTTATCGTGACAGCTGTGGCAGTCAGCTCGATGCGGCGTGGCATGAACTGGACCTGGCCAAGGCCGAAGGTTTTGCCGGCACGGTCAGTTACTCCAAGGCGCTGTCGTTGCTGACGGCGGCCAAGACTCAACAGCAATTCGAAGGCTTCGAAGGCTGCAGCAAAAAGGCCGAGAAAGCCCGTTTCTATATTCGCGAATCCCGCGCCGGACGCTAAGCTGCTGACTTGACGCAAGGATGCGCCTGCCTTCTGACGGCAGACTCATCCTTCAAGCCATGTGAATCAGGAGCAAGTGATGTCTGCGTTGGTTGACCGGTTGGTGGCTCATGTCCTGAGTCTGGAAGTGCGTTTGCTGGCCTGTCAGGCGCGCTTGACTGCGCGTACCGACCCCGAGGCGCTGCATGACTTGCGCACTACGGTACGGCGCTTGCGCAGCCTGTTGCGACCCTTGCGTGGCTTGCCCGGTGTCGAGCAACTGGAAGTGGCGGCATCCGCGGTGGGGCAGTTGACCACGCCGTGGCGCGACCGCGAGGTGCTGGCGGCGTACCTGCTCAAGCATGATCAACCGCAAGCGGCGCAGCGGCGCATGGCGCAAATGGACGAAGCCTATCCAGCGTTGGCAGCCAGCGCCGAAGTGGCTTCGCTGCTGATCATCCTCGACGCTTTCCCGCGATTTTTGCGTGCCTCCGAGCGTCAGGGTCTGCTCAAGGGGCTGGGCAAACGCATCGAAAAACGCCTGCACAAACAATGGAAAAAACTCGACGAGGCCCTGCACGATCCGGCCCATGACCGGCATCGTCTGCGCTTGCTGATCAAGCGCGTGCGGTATGGCATCGAAGCCTATCCGGAACTGGATCGCCTGCCTGAGCCGGCGCTGGAGCGGCTGAAGTCGGCGCAGGGTGCGCTGGGCGACTGGCACGATTGCTGGCAGTGGCTGGCGCGGGCCGAGCAGGAAAGCGATCTGCAACCCTGCGTCGCGACCTGGCAGGCGGGCCTGATCAAGGCTGAAGCCAAGGCGGATCGGGTTCTGGAAAAACTCAGTTCAGCCTGCTTCAAATAACCTCGATATTACCCGGCCCCTCTAGGAGCTGCCGAAGGCTGCGATCTTTTGATTTTAAAAAACAAAGATCGCAGCCTTCGGCAGCTCCTGCAGGGGGTTTTGTTTGAATGGGAAATCGGGGTAAGGCCTTTCTGTCAGTCCATTTGACCGGAATAGACGCTGCGACGCTCTGCCATGCTGGTTAAGATCGCTGCATTCCTTTTTCGCTTGCCGAGGTTGTCATGCGCTTTTCCGATCTGCTCGAGGCGGTTCGTCGCCAGCCAGAAGTGACCATTCCCGCCGAATGGGGTCAGGGCCGGGCCAGTTTTGGCGGCCTGGTCGCGGCGCTGCAATACGAAACCATGCGCGCGAAAGTGCCGGCCGAGCGCCCGGTGCGTTCGTTGGCGATCACCTTTGTCGGCCCGGTTGAGCCGGACGTACCGGTGCGTTTCGAAGTCGATGTGCTGCGTGAAGGCAAAGCAGTCAGCCAAGTGCTGGGCCGTGCCCTGCAGAACGGTCAGGTGGTCACGATTGTGCAAGGCAGCTTTGGTGCCTCGCGACCTTCGGAAGTCGCGGTGGCAGCCTATCCGGCAGCCGAGATGAAGCACTGGGACGATTGCCAGGAGTTGCCCTATATCAAAGGCGTGACCCCGGAGTTCATGCGGCATCTGGCGATGCGCTGGAGTGTCGGCGGCATGCCGTTCACTGGCAATAAATCGCGGCAGATGGGCGGTTGGGTGCGCTTGCGTGGAGACGTTAAGGAAGAACCGGTCAATGAAGCGCATCTGCTGGCGCTGGTGGATGCCTGGCCTCCGGCACTGTTGCCGTATCTGAAGAAACCGGCGCCGGGCAGCACGTTGACCTGGACCATTGAATTCGTGCAGCCGTTACGCGACTTGAGCACCCTGGACTGGTGCAAATACCTGGCGGATATCGAGTACGCGGCTGATGGTTACGGCCATGTGGCCGCCAAGCTGTGGAGCTCGGAGGGGGAGTTGATCGCCATGAGTCGCCAGACCGTGACGATTTTTGCCTGAGTCACTCAGTGCCGACGATGGCGCTCCCGCCAGGCGCGCCACCAGCCGCCACTGAGGAAAAACCGTGGAAAGGTCAGGAACTGCTCGACCAGCAAGCGCGACACGGCATCTTTGCGATCACTGAACGGCTCGGAGGCTTGCGCCTCCAGGCTGTGGCCATGGCGCTGCAAACCCAGCGCCGCGACAATCCCGATTACGCCGATGGCGACACTGGCCAGGCTCAGGCTGAACACTCCGGACACGATCAACAGAAATGCGACGATGAACAACGGCACGGCGATCAGGTGCAACACCAGATTGGTCGGGTGCTGGTGATTGTTCGGGTACGCGCGCCATTGCCACGCGGGAAGGTTGGGATGACGTTTGCCCATGTTGACTACTCCTCGATCCATGTTGAACACATGCTTGAAGAATAGGCCGGGGCGGGTGGGGCGGCGAATCAAGGTTGGCTATTGGCATCATAGTAATGGTGAACAAAAAAAGATCGCAGCCTTCGGCAGCTCCTACATTGAAATGCGTATACCTGTAGGAGCTGCCGAAGGCTGCGATCTTTTGATCTTCAGAGTTTCAACTGCCCGATTGCCTTGTTGAGCTCCCCGGCCAACGTCGCCAACTCATTACTGGTGGTCGCCGAATCCACGGTCTGCTGCACGGTGTTTTCGGTCACATCACGAATGCTCACCACTGCCCGATTCATCTCTTCCGCCACTTGGCTCTGCTGCTCGGCCGCCACCGCAATCTGCGTGTTGCTCTCGCGCATCTGCGCCACGGCGCCAGTGATTTCCGCCAGCGCCTCGCCAGCCTCCTGTGCCTGCTGCACGCAGTCGTCGGCCTTGTACGAACTCTCCTGCATGAAGTCCACCGCATCGCGGGTGCCGGCCTGCAGCGCCGAGACCATGGTGGTGATTTCATCGGTGGAGGTCTGCACGCGTTTCGCCAGGTTGCGCACCTCATCGGCGACTACCGCAAAACCGCGGCCCATCTCGCCGGCACGGGCTGCTTCGATGGCGGCGTTCAGCGCCAGCAGGTTGGTTTGCTCGGCGATGCTGTGAATCACGCTGACCACGCCGTTGATCTTCTGGCTGTCTTCGGCCAGGCGCTGGATCATTTCGGCGGTCTGCTGCACGCCGCTGGAGAGTCCGGCAATCGATTGCTGTACGCGACTGACCACTTGCTGACCGCTGCCGGCCAGACCATCGGCGGTCTGCGACAGATCGCGGGTGGCGCCGGCGTGCTGGGCGATGTGATAAACCGTGGCGGTCATCTCGTTGATTGCGGTGGCGGCCTGATCGGTTTCGCTCTGTTGGCCGAGCATGCCGTGGCGCACTTCGTTCATGCTCGCCGCCAGGCGCGCGGCACCGACGTCGAGTTGTCGCGCAGTGTTGGCGACGGTGGTGACCACCCGTTGGTAACCGGCCTGCATCGCGTTGAACGCGTTGGCCATCTGCCCGACTTCGTCCTTGCACGCCAGCGGCACGCGAGCCGAGAGGTCACCGCTTTTCTCCACATGCAGCATCACGTCTTTCAATGTGTTGAGTTGGCTGAGCAGGAAGCGGATCAGCAGTTGCGAAGCGCCGAGCATGGCCAGCATCAGGATGAACACTGCCACCGCGTAGTTGGCAAAACGTTCACTGAACACTTGCGCCAGGCTTGGACCATAGGCAATGACTGCCACCTGCTCGCCGTCGGCACGGCTGAACACTTCGGCGCCCATTAACGGGTTATTGCCGAACAATGGCAGGTGATTGATTTCGTTCCAGCCGTTGTTGTCACTGATCTCCAGCACCGGCTGATCGTTGAGGCGCGGCGCTTCCCCGCGTTTGAAGGTCAGAATCTGATCAGCCTTGGGCAATGCCTGCCCGGCCGGCCAGGCCTTGAGCAATTGTGCCTGGGCCTGGGCGGAGGCCTGCGCCGCGTGGCTGCGCGCCTGCTGTTCCAGTTGCACGGCGTACAGCACCAGCAACAGAGTGGTGACGAAAGCGACCGCGTTGACCGCCCAGAATTTGTATTTCAGCGAGATATTGCTAAGCCAGGCACCCATGGAGGTCTTCTCTGATAGCGGAAACAGTTTTGGCAAGGTGCCAGCATTGTGCCGCCATGCAGATCTGAAGATCTTGATACATATCAAAAGAACACATTCCCCCTGTGGGAGCGAGCCTGCTCGCGAAGAGGGCGTGTCAGCCAACACCCATGCCATCTGAACCACGGCTTTCGCGAGCAGGCTCGCTCCCACAGGAGAATTTCGGTGTGTCAGGGAAGGGCGGGAAGGTTGAAGAACGCACGGGCACACGCGGTGGTGTGCGCCGCCAGGTCTTCCTCGCTCTCGCCTCGGTGCAGCGCCACTTCGCGCAATACTTCGGTCAGATACGCCGGCTCATTGCGGCCGTTCTTCGGCTTTGGCCGCAGGGTGCGGGGCAGCAAGTACGGCGCGTCGCTTTCGAGCATCAGTCGTCCGCGTTTGATCTCCTTGACCAGCGAGTGCAGGTGCGTGCCGCGGCGCTCGTCGCAGATCCAGCCGGTAATGCCGATGTGCAGATCCAGATCCAGGTAACTGAACAAGGCTTTCTGCTCGCCGGTAAAGCAGTGCACCACAGCGGCGGGCAGTTGATCACGAAAGTCCCGGAGGATTTCCAGCAGACGCTGGCTGGCATCGCGTTCGTGGAGAAACACCGGCAATTGCAGTTCTACCGCCAGCGCCAGATGTTCTTCGAGGACTTTTTCCTGTTGCGGGCGCGGCGAGAAATCACGGTTGAAATCCAGCCCGCATTCACCCACGGCGACCACGTTTGGCTCGTGCAGCAGACTGCGCAACCGGCGCGCGCTGTCAGCATTCCAGTCACTGGCCGAATGCGGGTGAATGCCGGCGGTGGCGAACAGCTGTTGGCCACCGTCATCCAGTTGCCGGCATAGCTCCAGCGCCTGTTCGCTACCTTCGACGCTGGTACCGGTCAGTACCAGTTGGCAAACCCCGGCGGCGTAGGCGCGGTCGAGCACGGCCTGATGTTTTTCAGCAAAACCGGGGTTGGTCAGGTTGACGCCGATATCGATGAGTTGCATGGTTCTACCTCGGGCCGAAGGCCGGAAAGCATACCAGAGCTGTAGATTTATAAGAAAAACCAAGAACTACAAAGAGTTATAGCTGTCTTTTGATGCCGTGACAGAGCCCGGGTGGCGGATAAGCCATCACTGTGCCAGTCTCTCGCACTTTGCCAGCGCTCCAGGCGCTCTGTTTTCGTCGGCGATTTCGACCGTTCAGCGGTTAAAAAACGCCCCGTATTCTTTCCGGAGAGTGGATGCATCGTCCCTCGGTTTTGCTTCTGTTGTGTGCGTCGCTGCTACTGCCGATAACGGCGGTTGCGCGCTTGCCCGGGCCACAGCAAGCCGTGCCGGCCGCCAAGGTCCGCGACCTGTCAGAGATACGCAGCAGCCGCGTACTGCGAGTGCTGGTCAACCAGAGTCGCAACAGCTCCGGAGAAGTCCAGGGCCAGGCCATCGGTGTCGAATACCATCGCCTGCGCGCCTTCGAGCAATACCTCAATGGCCATGCGCGCGATGGCCAGGAAGTCACTCTCAAAATCATTCCCAAAGCCAAGGATCAACTGCTCGGCGCGTTGCAACGCGGCGAAGGTGATCTGGTGGCGCCCGGCGAGCTGCTTGATCTGCAGCCGGGCCACGCGGTTGCCAGCAGTGAGCCGATCGCCAGCAACGTGCCGCTGGTGCTGGTCGGTATCAAGGGCGAGCGTCGTTACACCAAGGTCGAGCAGCTTTCCGGCAAGACCCTGGCCTTGCCCACCGGCAGTGCGGCGGGGGACGCGGTCAGCCAGCTCAATCAGAAACTGGCGCTGCACAAACTGGCACCGATCAAGATCGAATGGGTCGATCCGACGCTGGCGGTCGAGGACGTGCTGGAGATGGTGCAGGGCGGAATCTTCCACCTGACTATCGTTGAGCAACCGATCGCCGAGCGCTGGGGCAAGATCCTGCCCAAGCTGCGTTTTGACCGGCAATTGATGATCAGTGAACCGGGTGAGGAGTACTGGTTCGTGCGTCGTGATGCCTCGATGCTGCGGGCGAGCATTGATCGCTTCCTCGGCGGCTACAAGAAACCCGCGAACGAGGATGCCGAATTTCTGCGGATCTATCGGCGCCTCTACCAAGTGCACTATCCGTTGGCCAAGGCTGACCGTCAGCGTCTGGAAAAACTGCGCCCGACGCTGCAAAAACACGCCGATGCGCAGAACATGGACTGGCTGAACCTGGCGGCGCTGGCCTTCAAGGAGTCGGCCCTGCAACCCGGCGCCCGCAGCGGCAGCGGCCCGACCGGGTTGATGCAGATCACCCCGTCCGCGGCGCAGCGGGTCGGTGTGAACAACATCCAGAATCTCGATGCGAATGTGCAGGCCGGGGCCAAGTATCTGGCGATGATCCGTCGCAAGTTTTTCAACAGTCCGAAACTCAATGAGCGCGAGCGCATGGCGTTCACCCTGGCCGCTTACAACATCGGTCCGGAACGGGTGCAAGGCATGCGCGCCGAGGCTCGGCGGCGCGGGCTGAATCCCAACCAGTGGTTTTTTCAGGTCGAGCGCATCGCCATGGAGCAGGTGGGCATGGGCCCCGTCAGCTATGTTAATAGCGTGAACAAGTACTACCTGGCGTTCGACCGGGAGCGGGAGTCACTGGAGCCCCGGGAACAGAAAGTCGCCTCACGTAAATGATCAAATAATTTGATTGTTATGGCGGAATAATTGCGCTTTTAACATGAATTTAACTGATTAATATAGCGGCCAATCCCAACACACTTCTCGCAAAACAAGGAATGCCCCATGAGCTCACTGATCAACAAGGTTCTGTTCACCCGCGCCGGTTACGGCCTGACCATTCTGCGTATCGCGGTCGGCGTGATCTTCGCCGCCCACGGTTCGCAAAAACTCTTTGGTCTGTTTGGCGGTTACGGTCTGGCAGGCACCGCGCAGTACATGGACAGCATCGGTCTGCACCCGGGTTACCTGATGGCCACATTGGCCGGCGGCACTGAGTTTTTTGCCGGTCTGGCGTTGATCATCGGCCTGCTGGTGCGCCCGGCGGCGCTGGGCCTGACCTTCCTGTCGCTGGTGGCGATCTTCACCGTGCACATCAGCAATGGTCTGTTCATGGCCAACAACGGTTACGAGTTTGCCCTGGCGCTGCTCGGTGGCAGCCTCGCGGTGATGATCGAGGGCGCCGGCAAGCTGTCGGTGGATCGCGCCATCGCCGGTTGAGCGCTCTGGATCAAGCAAAAGGCCCGCATTGTGCGGGCCTTTTTTTGTTGTGGCTGATTCTTGACACTCATCGGTCACGTTCTCTAGGATGTTGCACATGCGCCGATTTAAACAGCTACTTGCGGGGCGCCAGGTGACTCAGACAGTTGCCGTCAGAAGCCGGAACAGGGCTTCGAAATACCGCTAAAGCGCTGGTTCGGTGTTGCCTCTCACCTGCCATGCAGACTTTTGAGGCAGAGACACGACACGATGAATGCACTACGCCCTCCAGCACGTCCCGCGCCGATCACGGCACATATCACCCAACGCAATCCAAAAATCCTGCTTGGCGGCAAACACCAGCCGACGCTGTTGCGTTATCTGGATGGCTGGCCACGCCGCAGCGGCGGTCCTGCCGCGTTCCTGATCCAGTTCGTTGAAGACGGCGAGTCGCTGGCGCGCTTTGCCAGTGACAGTTTTGACCTCGCCGTGATTCAGGCGCCGAGCGCTGAAGACGCGCCAGAAATGATTAAGCAACTGACCCGCGTTGCGCGGCAGGGACTGATCACGCGCCGCTGAGAGTTACGGATACTCGATCGCCACGATATAGACAAACTGCTCACCGGTTGGCGTCTGCACCCGAACCTCGGCGTCCAGCGCCTTGCCGATCAAGGCACGAGCCAGCGGTGAGTCAATGCTGATCAGACCCAGTTTCAGATCCAGTTCATCCGGGCCGACGATACGGTAGCGCGACTGCTTGCCGTCTTCGTCCTCGATGGTCACCCAGGCACCGAAGTACACCTTGTTCGGATCGCTGGGTTTTTCGCTGACGACCTTCAGTGCTTCGAGTCGCTTGGTGAGAAAACGCACGCGGCTGTCGATCTCGCGCAGCATTTTCTTGCCGTAGGTGTACTCCGCGTTTTCCGAACGATCACCCTGCGCCGCTGCCTCGCTGACTGCCTGCGTCACTTGCGGGCGGCGCACATGCCACAGTTCATGGAATTCGGCGCGCATCCGCGCTTCACCTTCAGGGGTGATCAGCGCGGTGCCGGCGGTGCGGGGAGGGCGATAACGACTCATGGCAACTTCTTCTGGTGACGAAGGCTGGAGTCTATCAACCCTCGCGCAAGACTGTCAGCGGACTCGCATTCAGTGCTCGACGCGTGCCGAACACCCCCGGCACCGCCAATCAGTGCGGCGCCAATTAATGGCAGCACCAGCAGCCATGGATGCGGATGCCATGGCAGATCGAAGGCAAAGCGATACAACACCAGACTCACCACTTCCGAACCGATGGCCGCCAGCAAACCGCTGACCGCGCCGAGCAGACCGAACTCGATACGCCGCGCCTTGACCAGCAACTGCCGTTGCGCGCCCAGTGCGCGTAACAACGCGCCTTGGCGAATGCGCTCGTCCAGCGTGGCCTGCAAGCCAGAGAACAGCACCGCCATCCCCGCCGCCAGCACAAACAACAATACATACTCCACCGCCAGGGTGACCTGGGCGAGGATGCTGCGCAGTTGTTCCAGCAGAGCTTCGACCTGAAGGATGGTCACCGCCGGGAATGCTCGTGACAGCTCGACAATCTGCTGATCGTGACCAGGTGCCAGATAGAAACTGGTCAGGTAAGTCGCCGGCAGATCCCTCAGGGTGCCGGGCTGGAAGATCATGAAGAAGTTCGGCTGAAAGTTGTCCCAATTGATTTCGCGCAGACTGGTGACCCTGGCTTCACGATTGACCCCGCCCACGCTGAACACCATGCGATCGCCGAGTTTGAGCTTGAGGCTTTCGGCGACTTTGCCTTCCACCGACACGCCCGGTATGTCTTCCGAGGGTTGCCCGGTCCACCACACACCGGCGGTGAGCGTGTTGCCGGCCGGCAAGTCGGCGGCCCAGGTCAGGCTCAAGTCGCGTTGCACTGCACGGTCGCCGGCGGAATCCTTGCTGACGATCTGCTGCACCGGTTCGCCGTTGATGCTGATCAGCCGTCCTGGCACCACTGGGTACAACGGTGCCGCTTGAGCCGAGACTTTGATCAGGTGGTCGGTGAAGGCCTGTTTATCCGCGGGCAGGATGTTCAGGGCAAAGTAATTCGGTGCGTTTTTCGGCAACTGGTTTTGCCAGGTGTCGAGCAGCTCGCCGCGCAGCAGAGCGATCAATGCCATCGACAACAGGATCAGACCGAACGCCAGCGCTTGCCCGGCCGCCGCCAGCGGATGACGCAACAACTGCCCCAGACCGAGGCGCCACGGCAGCGGCGCACGGGCGAGCATCCGTCGCAGGCTGTTGAGCAGCAACAACAGCAAACCACCCAATACCAGCGCCGCGATTACACCGCCGCCCAGCAGGGCGAAAGTCAGCAACAGATCCAGACTCAGGCGCCACATGATCAGACCCAGTGCGCCCAGTGCCGCGCCGTAGACCATCCAGGTACTCGACGGAATCGGCAGCATGTCACGGCGCAGCACGCGCAGTGGAGGCACCCGACCCAGCGCGGCAAGCGGTGGCAGGGCGAAACCGGCCAGTGCGACCAGTCCCGTACCGATGCCGGCCATTGCCGGAAACAGGCCGCCCGGCGGGACATCTGCCGGCAGCAGATCATGCAGCAGGGCAAACAGCCCCAGTTGTGCCAGCCAGCCAAGCACCGCACCACTGAGGGCGGCGAACAGACCCAGTACGCTCAGTTGAATACTGAACAACAGCATGGTTTCTCGACGCGACAAACCGAGGCAGCGCAGCAAGGCACTGGCGTCGAAGCGACGACTGGCAAAGCGGTTTGCAGACAGCGCCACGGCCACGCCGGCCAGCAGGACCGCGACCAGACTCGCCATGTTCAGGTAGCGCTCGGCCTTGCCCAGTGCGCCGCCAATCTGCCGGTTGCCGTCGCGCGCATCCTGAATGCGCTGATTGGCGGCCAGGCCCGGTTTGAGCAATTGCCGATAGGTTTCCAGCGCCTGCGGTTCGCCGCGCCACAGCTCGCGGTAGCTGACGCGGCTGCCGGGCTGTACCACGCCGGTGGCGGCAAGGTCGTCGAGGTTGATCATCACCCGAGGCGTCAAGCTGTAGAAATTGCCGGCGCGATCCGGTTCGTAGGTCAGCACGCGGGTCAGTTTCAGCGTTTTCATGCCGACGTCGATGCTGTCGCCGATTTTCAGATCCAGGGCGGTCAGCAAACGTGCCTCGACCCACGCTTCACCGGGTTGCGGTTCGCCGCCGGTTGTCTCGGCGGCAAACGGCGCCGGGGCACTTTTCAGTTCGCCGCGCAGTGGATAAGCGCGGTCGACGGCTTTGATGCTCGATAACTGAATGCCGTTGTCGGTGGCGACGACACTGGAAAACTCCACGACCCGTGCATGATTCAAACGCAGCTCGGTGCCGCTGCGAATCTGTTCGTCGCGGGCCGGCGAACTGCCTTCGAGGACCAGGTCGGCGCCAAGGAACTCGGTGGCGCGCAGCATCATCGCGCCGTTGAGACGGGCGCCGAAGTAGCCGATGGCGGTACTCGCGGCCACCGCCACCAGCAGGGCGAAGAACAACACGCGAAGTTCGCCGGCGCGGGCATCGCGCAGCAATTGGCGAAGGGCGAGACTGAACAGACGCAAGAGCGGCAGACGTGCCATCAAGGCTCCAGAGGGGCGACCAGCAGCCCGGCTTCAAGTCGAATCAGGCGCCGGCAGCGATGGGCCAGGCGTTCGTCGTGGGTCACCAGTACCAGCGTGGTGCCGCGTTCCTTGTTCAGTTCGAACAGCAAGTCGCTGATGCGCTCGCCGGTGTGGCTGTCGAGGTTGCCGGTGGGTTCGTCGGCGAACAGCACGTCGGGCTCGGCAGCGAAGGCGCGGGCAATCGCCACGCGCTGCTGTTCGCCGCCGGAGAGCTGGCGCGGCGAGTGCGTCAGGCGCTGGCCGAGGCCGACGCGCTGCAACAATTCAGTGGCGCGCTCACGGGCGTCCTTGCGGCCATCGAGTTCCAGCGGCAGCATGACGTTTTCCAGGGCGTTGAGGCTGTCGAGCAACTGGAACGACTGAAAGACGAAGCCTACGTGCTCGGCACGGATGCGCGCGCGCTGGTCCTCGTCGAGACTGCTCAGGCCCTGGCCGGCGAGAATGACTTCGCCGCTGCTCGGCAAATCGAGACCGGCGAGCAGGCCGAGCAGGGTGGATTTGCCGGAACCGGACGCGCCGACGATGGCCAGGCTGTCGCCCTGGTTCAGTTCCAGGCTGAGTTCGTGCAGGATAGTCAGTTCACCTTCCGCGCTGGGAACCACTTTGCTGAGGTTCTTCGCGGTGAGAATGCTTGCGCCCATGGAGAATCCGATGCGTGTGTGGTTTTTGAGTGCTGGCCTGGCCTTGATGTGCATGGCCCAGAACGCAGCGGCGGGTACTGTCCTGATCGTTGGCGATAGTATCAGCGCCGGTTTCGGACTGGATACCCGCCTGGGGTGGGTATCGCTGCTCGAGCAACGGCTCAAGGCTGAAGGTTTTGACGACAAAGTGGTCAACGCCTCTATCAGCGGTGACACCAGTGCCGGAGGCCAGGCGCGCCTGCCGGCGCTGCTTGCAGAGCATAAGCCGGAACTGGTGATCCTCGAACTGGGCGGCAATGACGGCCTGCGCGGAATGCCGCCAACGCAATTGCAACAAAACCTTGCGGCAATGATCGACCGCTCGCGCCAGACCGGTGCCAAGGTGCTCCTGCTCGGCATGCAATTGCCGCCCAACTACGGCAAGCGTTACACCGATGCCTTTGCCGAGGTCTACGGCAAACTTGCGGACGAGAAAAACATCCCTCTGGTGCCATTTTTCCTCGAAGGCGTGGGTGGGCATCCCGAGCTGATGCAGGCCGATGGTCTGCACCCGGCAGTCGGGGCTCAGGGCAAGTTGCTGGAAAATGTCTGGCCGACGCTAAAACCGCTGTTATGAGGCTTTTCTAGTGGCAGGCTTTCGGCTAATGTGGCGCCCCCTTATTTGGAGCCCCCGATGCCGCGTCCTGCCTGGTCCCTGTTTGCCTACCAACTGATCGAGCCTGACGAACAGCTGGATCTGTTCGCCTGCCAGGAAGTGCGGGTGCATCTGGTGACCCGTCAGCTCGAACTCGGTGGCTCGGCCGACCGCACGTTGTGCGGCAGTCTGTTGCCGGCGCAACCGCGCTGGTCGAGTGTGGATCGCCGAGTGTTCCAGGATCAGCGACTGTGTTCGTTGTGCCGGGCGATTCTCGAGTCACAAAAACGCGGCACCTCGCCGATCTGGCCTGAGTTGCGTTTCGAGCTTTAGGACCAACAGATCGCAGCCTGCGGCAGCGCCTGCATGAAGACTTCTGGCTGCCCATCGGCGCATCTCCCCGAATTCCCGAGGCGCGGTGTACAATCGCGCCCTTATACCCTTGTTGATCATGCGAAGGATTTTCCGGATGTTGCCGCGCTTTCCTGCCGTCACCCGCTGCCTGTCACTTGCCGCCCTGTGTGTGGCCGGTCCTGTTGCTGCATTGGAGTTTCCCCTGCCACCGCCTGGTGAGGACATCATCGGCCAGGTGCAGGTGATCAAGGCCAAGTACGAAGACACTTTCGCTGACTTGGGAACCAAGTACGACCTGGGCTATTCGGAAATGGTCGCGGCCAACCCGGGTGTCGATGCCTGGCTGCCGGGCGCGGGTACTGAAATCGTTCTGCCGACGCGGTTCATTCTGCCGCCGGGGCCGCGCGAGGGTATCGTGATCAACCTCGCCGAATACCGTCTCTACTACTACCCGAAAGGCCGGAACGTGGTGTACACCTTCCCGCTGGGTATCGGCCGTGAAGGGTGGGGTTCGCCAATCGCGCATACCTCGATCACCGCCAAGACGCCGAACCCGACCTGGACCCCTCCTGCGTCGATCAAGGCCGAGCACGCCGCTGATGGTGATCCGCTGCCGAACGTGGTGCCGGCCGGTCCTGACAATCCGCTGGGCCCGTTCAAGTTCACCCTGGGCACTCCGGGCTACCTGATCCACGGCTCGAACAAGAAGTTCGGCATCGGCATGCGCACCAGCCACGGCTGCTTCCGCATGTTCAACAACAACGTGCTGGAAATGGCGGCCATGGTGCCGGTCGGCACTTCGGTGCGTATCCTCAATGACGCGTACAAGTTCGGCAGCAGTGGCGGCAAGGTCTATCTGGAAGCGCACACGCCAATCGACGACAAGGGCAATCCGTCGGTAGTCGACAAGCACACCGCGGTGATCAACGCGATGCTCAAGCGCGAAGACGTGACCAACAATCTGCGCGTGAACTGGGATGTGGTGCGTGATGTGGTGGCGGCTGAAGACGGTCTGCCAACCGAAATCGGCACGCCGAACACCTCGGCACCGATTGTCTCGAGTGCGCCGATCGACCTGCAGCAGTAAGCTCGATCCAGACCCGCCGATGCGAGAAGCGTCGGCGGGTTTTTTATTGTCCGGACAAAAGCTGCAGGCACAAAAAAGCCGACCCAGAAACTGGGTCGGCTTGATAACAATCCCGAGGGATTATTACTTGCGGCTAGCTTTGTCCAGCATACGCAGAGCACGCTCGTTAGCTTCGTCAGCAGTCTGTTGTGCTTTTTGAGCAGCAGCCAGAGCTTCATCAGCTTTACGGTATGCTTCGTCTGCACGAGCCTGGGCGCGAGCAGCTGCGTCTTCAGTAGCGGTCAGACGTGCTTCGGTTTCTTTCGATGCGCTGCTGCAACCGGTAGCCAGAACTGCGGCCAGAGCCAGAGCAGAGAATTTCAGAACGTTGTTCATCGTGTTCCCCTTCAAGGACTTTCAATTAAGTGGCTTTCTCCTCCGATTGAGGAAATAGCCGGCGTACATACTACCCATTACTTGTAGTAAGTAAACTGACGTAGCGCAAGAAGCAAAAAAAATTGTAGGCGTTGATTCTTTTTCGAGCAACTTTTAACGGGGCTGATTAAAAAATATCCAGCTGCAAGCCCCTGCCTGAGCGAGTTAATGAGAAAAAGTTCCCGCTGTCACGTGCTGTTTTCGGTGTCTTGCACCAAGTCTGCCTAGATGAATTCGTCTACACTTTTGTTCCGATTTTGCATGACGCCTCACATATCTTTGTCGCTCTTGAGGTGACTTTAAAGAAGAGCCTGCGTCTTAAGTCTCGACATCCGGCAATGTTCAGGTGAGCGCCTCGGGATATGTTCCCCGCGCCTGCCACTACGCCCATCGGAGTTATCCGTACAACCTGCACGATGACGAGCGCACCTTGAGCATTTTTGCCAATGGTGCCTACTATTTATCACGTGCTCGGTTGCGCGAGATCGGTGTGGCTTTTCTCGGTGTCCATCAGGCACGGGGTGGCGTAGATGTTCCTTCGCCGGAAAAACATCGGTAAGGTAGGGGTCAGAATTCAAGACCCGCGAGGAGTAGTGATGAGCGAGGCGTTGTCCATCCACCATGACCAGGCTGGTCATCAGTTCGAGACCAATGTGGACGGTCATCGTGCCTACCTGACCTATATGGATCTGGGAAAACAGACCCTGGATATCTACCGCACCTTCGTGCCCAATGCCCTGCGCGGTCGAGGCATCGCGGCAGCGCTGACCGAAAGCGCGCTGCAGTACGCCGAGGAAATGGGCTACACGGTGATTCCGTCGTGCTCCTACGTCGAGCGCTATATGGAGCGCCATCAGAAGCGCGCGGCGAAAATCTGATTACCCCTACACACAAAAACGCCGGGCAATGCCCGGCGTTTTTTTATGCCTGCGAAACGCTGATCAGCTGCGCTGACGCTTCGGCAGCACATCCTTGAGCTTGGCGTGCATGCTGCGCAGGGTGTTCTCGGTGGCGGACCAGTCGATGCAGGCATCGGTGATCGACACGCCGTATTGCAGGTCGGCGAGGTCTTTCGGGATGGCCTGACAGCCCCAGTTCAGATGGCTCTCGACCATCAGGCCGATGATCGACTGGTTGCCTTCGAGGATCTGGTTGGCGACGTTCTCCATCACCAGCGGTTGCAGAGCCGGATCCTTGTTGGAATTGGCGTGGCTGCAATCGACCATGATGTTCGGCTTGATCTTCGCCTTGTTCAGCGCCTGCTCACACAGGGCGACGCTGACCGAATCGTAGTTCGGCTTACCGTTGCCACCACGCAGCACCACGTGACCGTAGGCGTTGCCCTTGGTGGTGACGATCGACACGCCACCTTCCTGGTTGATACCGAGGAAACGGTGCGGGCTGGAAACCGACTGCAGGGCGTTGATCGCCACGGTCAGGCCGCCATCGGTGCCGTTCTTGAAGCCGACAGCCGAAGACAGGCCGGAAGCCATTTCACGGTGGGTCTGGGATTCGGTGGTACGCGCGCCGATGGCCGACCAACTGATCAGGTCCTGCAGGTACTGCGGGGAGATCGGGTCGAGGGCTTCGGTGGCGGTCGGCAGGCCTTTCTCGGCCAGGTCCAGCAGCAACTGGCGACCAATGTGCAGGCCGTCCTGAATCTTGAACGAGTCATCCAGGTACGGATCGTTGATCAGGCCTTTCCAGCCGACGGTGGTCCGTGGCTTCTCGAAATACACACGCATGACCAGGTACAGGGTGTCGGAGACTTCCTCCGCCAGCACCTTGAGGCGGTCGGCGTACTCGTGGGCAGCCTTGATATCGTGGATCGAGCACGGGCCGATCACTACGAACAGACGGTGGTCGGTGCCATCAAGAATGTTGCGAATGACTTCGCGGCCCTTGGTGACGGTGCGCAGGGCAGCGTCGCTCAGAGGGATATCACGCTTGAGCTGATCGGGAGTGATCAGGGTCTCGTTAGAGGCGACGTTTAGGTCGTTGATCGGTAAATCAGCCATCGTTTACTCGTCAGGTCACGGGTGCCGGCCGCCAGCGATCCCCGCGCGGCGGAGCACAGCAGATTTAAGCGCGTCGGGGAGCCGAACCTTAGCGCGTCAGACGCGGCTCGACAATGGGCAAGCGCCGCTTTAATCCAGTACTGGCTGGGCAAAAGCCTTGCGCACGCTGTCGTGGGAGAACTCGTTGGCGTGTTGTTCGACCCATTGCAGGGCCAGCGCCTGAATATCCTGCAAGTCGTCATGGGCCTCGTTCATACGGCAATAGCGTTCGATCTGGCACACCTGCTCGCCCATCCGGGCGCTGAACAACGTCTGCTCATCAGTGAACGCGATCCCCACCAGATAGCCCTTTTTGCGTCGCAGGCACCACGCCACGTAGCCCGGAAAACAGAGGTCGGCATTGAGCGTCGGCAGACGCACTTCAAGGGCGGTGCCGTGGCGCCAGGCGCGGTGATAATTGCAAGCGATCCCGCCGAGGCTGATAGTGTGCAGCTGTTGCCTGGAAATACACTCGGGCTTGAGCAAGGTTAATTCAACCGGCACTTCGTCCGGATGAGGAATGAAACGTCCCATGAGCACAGACTCCCTGTGTCGGCCATTTGACATTGTTTCCCCCAGTATAGTGGTCGAATCCGAGCTGACCGATTTCGACGCCGACCAGCGGCTGCTGGCGATGAGCGGTGTTTCGCTGGTGATTTTCACCAGTGTCGGCTGTTCCAGTTGCCGCTATGCCAGAGAAGTGTTGCCCGGGTTCGCGCTGGCGGTCGATCGCCTGTGCTGGATTGATGCCGGCAATAACGGTGGGCTGGTGGAGCGCTATCAGGTCTTTCATTTGCCGGCGCTGTTTGTGGTGCGCGACGGCGAGTTCTTTGGGGCATTGCACACGCGCCTGACCGCCGCTGCGCTGAACGCGGCAGTGGCGCAGGCGCTGGGTCGAATTGCAGAGGAGTTGCCATAGATGGTGGGAGCAGACAGCAAACCGGTGATCGGGATTATCGGCACCGGTGCAATTGGCGGGTTTTACGGTTTGATGCTGGCGCGGGCCGGTTTCGATGTGCACTTTTTACTGCGCAGTGAGTTTTCAGCGGTGGCCGAGCGTGGGTTGCAAGTGGACAGTGCCGTGCATGGCACGCTGACATTGAACCCGGTGCAAGCGTATGCCAAGGCCGAGGACATGCCGGCCTGCGACTGGTTGCTGGTCGGCGCCAAGACCACCAGCAGCGCCGGTCTGGCCCCGGCGATCATTGCCGCGGCCAGGCCCGGCGCGAAAGTGCTGGTGCTGCAGAACGGTCTGGACGTCGAAGACAGCTTGCGCGAGTGGCTGCCCGACTCCCTGCATTTGCTCGGCGGTCTGTGTCTGATCTGCGTGCATCGCGAAGGGCCGGGGCACATCACCCATCAGGCCTTGGGGGCGGTGAACGTCGGCTATCACAGCGGCCCGGCGACGGACGATGCGGCGCGCATGGCGCTCGTTGAAGAGGGCGCCAGTCTGTTCCGCGCCGCGGGCATCGATTCGCAGGCAATGGCCAATCTGCAACAGGCGCGCTGGCAGAAACTGGTGTGGAATATTCCCTACAACGGTCTCTCGGTGTTGCTCGGTGCTGGTACCACGCCGCTGATGGCCGACGCTGACAGTCGCGCGTTGATTCAGGCGCTGATGGCCGAAGTGGTGCAGGGCGCCAGGGCCTGTGGTCATGAAATACCGTCCGGTTACGCCGAATACCTGTTCACAATGACCGAGAAAATGCCCGACTACTGGCCGAGCATGTACCACGATTTTCTGCACAAACGGCCGCTGGAGCTGGAAGCGATTTACGCCCGGCCATTGGCCGCCGCCAAGGCGGCAGGATGTGAATTGCCACGAATCGAAGCGTTGTATCGCACGCTGGGTTTCATCGACCGACGCAACACCTGAGTCGGTTTTTTGCGGGAGTGGGGGAAGGCATGGCCAAGAACATCGATGACAAACTGGTGCTGGCGATTTCGTCTCGCGCCTTGTTCGACCTGAGCGAGAGTCACAAGGTCTACCTGTCGAGCGGCGTTGAAGCCTATCGGCAATATCAGATCGAACACGAAGACGAAATCCTCGCCCCCGGCGATGCGTTCCCGCTGGTGGAAAAACTCCTGAGCCTCAACAGCCGCCTCGACCGCGCCCGGGTCGAGGTGATTCTGGTTTCGCGCAACAGTGCCGATACCGGCCTGCGCGCGTTCAACTCGATTCATCACTACGGGCTGGACATTTCCCGGGCGGCCTTCGTCGGCGGACGCAGCCCGTATCCGTATCTCAAGGCCTTTGGCTGTGACCTGTTTCTGTCCACGCACGCCGAGGACGTGCGCGCCGCACTGGATGCCGGATTTGCTGCGGCGACAATTCTGTCTGGGGGCGCCAGCCGTGCCGCGAGTGATGAGTTGCGCATCGCCTTCGACGGTGACGCGGTGTTGTTCTCCGACGAGTCCGAGCGCGTTTATCAGTCCGGCGGGCTGGAGGCGTTCCAGGCCAAGGAACGCGAGTCGGCACGCGAGCCATTGCGCGGTGGGCCGTTCAAAGGATTTCTGGCGGCGCTCAATGCGCTGCAACGCGAGTTCCCGGAGGACGACTGCCCGATCCGTACGGCGCTGGTCACCGCGCGTTCGGCACCGGCCCATGAGCGGGTGATCCGCACCTTGCGCGAGTGGGATATCCGCCTCGACGAGTCGCTGTTCCTCGGCGGTCTGACCAAATCGGCATTCCTCGAAGCCTTTGCCGCCGACGTGTTTTTCGACGATCAGGCCGGACACTGCGAGCTCGCCCGTGAAGTGGTCGCCACCGGCCATGTGCCGCATGGCATCAGCAACGAAACGTCGATCTAAAGCCCCTGTGCTTCAAGACGTTGCGTCGCACGTCGTAGTCGCCAAGGCACTGCTAAGCTGAATCAAATCTCCGCCATGTTGGCACGCGAGGAGGTCATATGATTCGTTCGATGCTGTATGCCACTGACCTCGGTCTGTACGCACCGTTAGTGATGCAGCATGCCCTGGCACTGGCGCGGACATTCAATGCCGACTTGTACGTGGTGCATGCAGTGGAGCCCATGGGGCTGTTTGCCGAATCGGTGTTGCAGAGTTATCTCGACGAACAGGCATTGAACGAATTTCACCGTCGGGGTCTGAAAACTGTCATCGCCAGTATCGAGCAACGGGTGCTGGACAGTTTTCGCGAAGAACTGGGGGACGAGGGCGAGCAGGATCTGCAGCGGATTTGCGCGGTTCGGGTGGTGCAGGGCGATCCAGCGCAGGTGATTCTCGACCAGGTGCGGAAACTCTCTGTGGATTTGCTGATCGTAGGCACTCACAGTCACGGCGTAGGGGCGGAAACGCCTTTGGGGCGCACGGCGACCCGGGTTCTGCAATTGGCCAAGGTGCCGGTCTATCTGGTGCCGTTGATGGAGCGTCGGCGCCGGGGGGATCGCTGAAGCGGGAATAATGGCGTTTTGATAAAAAAGTTCTAGATTTATTCATCAAACCATTAATATAGTTATATACCGTCGCTGATGCCCGTGGCGTCTACCTGCTTTGAGGGATACATATGAAGCTTCAACAATTGCGCTACATCTGGGAAGTGGCGCACCACGACCTCAACGTTTCCGCTACCGCCCAAAGCCTTTACACCTCGCAACCGGGTATCAGTAAACAGATCCGCCTGCTGGAAGACGAACTTGGCGTTGAAGTGTTCGCTCGCAGCGGCAAACACCTGACCCGCGTCACCCCGGCCGGCGAGCGCATCATCACCACCGCTGGCGAAATCCTGCGCAAGGTCGAAAGCATCAAGCAGATCGCTCAGGAATTCTCCAACGAGAAGAAAGGCACCCTGTCGATCGCCACCACCCACACCCAGGCACGTTACGCATTGCCGCCGGTGATCAGCAATTTCATCAAGCAATACCCGGACGTGGCGCTGCACATGCACCAAGGGTCGCCGATGCAGATCGCCGAGATGGCCGCTGACGGCACCGTCGATTTCGCCATCGCCACCGAAGCGCTGGAGCTGTTCGGTGATCTGGTGATGATGCCGTGCTATCGCTGGAACCGTTGCGTGGTCGTGCCCCAGGGCCACCCGCTGACCAAGTTGCCGAAGCTGACCCTCGAAGCGCTGGCCGAATACCCGATCGTGACATACGTGTTCGGTTTCACTGGCCGATCGAAACTCGACGAAGCCTTCAGTCATCGTGGCCTGACGCCGAAAGTGGTGTTTACCGCCGCCGACGCCGACGTGATCAAAACCTACGTGCGTCTCGGCCTGGGTGTGGGCATCGTCGCCAAAATGGCGGTCGACACCAAGCTCGATAACGACCTGGTGGTGCTGGATGCCAGCGAACTGTTCGAGTCGAGCATCACCAAGATCGGTTTCCGTCGCGGTACTTTCCTGCGTGGTTTCATGTGCGACTTCATCGAGAAGTTCGCCCCGCACCTGACCCGCGAAGTGATGGCCAAAGCCATCCAGTGCCACAACAAACAGGAACTGGAAGAGCTGTTCGACGGCGTCGAATTGCCGGTCCACTAAGTCCCCGCCTCAAAGCACCTCGGTGACAGCGAACTGTTGCCGGGTGCCTGCCACTAGAATCTCCACTTCATCGCCCTCGAACTTGCCCAGCAGGCCTTTGCCCAGCGGCGAGCGTGGGCTGATGACGGTAATCGGCTGACTCACCACATCGACTTTCAGGCCCGCCGCATCCGGGGCCAGGAACAGCCATTGCTCGCGGCCCTTTTCATCTTCCAGGCCGAGCAGGGCGCCGATCTCGATGCCGCGATTTTCGTCGTAGGCGCGCAGCTTCAGGTTCTGGCATAGCGCCAGTGACTGGCGGATTTCCTCGACGCGTTTCGCCTGACCCGCCGCCAGATAGGAAGCCTCAAGTCCGAGGGTGTCGTACTTGTTCTCGGCGATGTTCTCTTCATGGGTCGCGGTTTCGTAAGCGGTCTGCGCGGCGCGCTCGGCGATGTCGAGGTCGACGCGCAGTTTGTCTAGGATCAGTTGGTGGACGGTGTGCTTGTTCATGATCAATCGCAGAATTGCAAAACGTTGGCGCGGCTCTTTTCGCTCGGCGCGGTCTGGTCCTGTTGCAGCCAGAACTGGCATTTCGGATTCGACTGGTTGCGACTGCTGCCGCGAGCCTGATCCAGACGTGCCTGCTGCTCGTTCTTGCGCAGGTTTTCTTCGTACTGCTCGAACAGCGGGCTCTGTGGCGGAATGTCCGGTTGTACCTGGACGGCCGCTGGCGGCTTGGCCAGTTGCTGCACGGCCTGGGCAACCGGCGCCAGTTGCTCGGTCAACACAAAACGCGAAATCAGCCAGCAGGTCAGGGCGATGGCCAGAAAGCCCAGCCACATGCCCAGGGCAATGCTGCCGGTCAGTTGCAGCGCGCTAAGCTGAACAGGCAACGGACGACGCGGGTTGGGACGATAGGGCATGGCTGCCTCCTGGCGGATGATTGCGGGCAAGTGGCGATTGTCGCACGAAGATTAATCGCCGTCGGCTCTTCTGCGCGAGGTCATTTATGCGGACAATCAGCGCTTTTGCCAACGGGAGTCTTTGCATGCCGGTACCGAAAACCCGCTGGGATATTTTTTGCACCGTGGTCGACAATTATGGCGACATCGGCGTGACCTGGCGTCTGGCCCGGCAACTGGTGGCCGAACATGGACTGGCAGTGCGCTTGTGGGTTGATGACCTGCGCGCCTTCGAGCGTATCTGCCCCGAGATCGACATCCACCTTGCGCAGCAATCGCAGCAGGGCGTTCAGGTATGGCACTGGCCGAGCGACTGGCCGCAGACGGAGGCAGCGGACGTGGTGATCGCCGCGTTTGCTTGTCAGTTGCCAGCTGCCTATATGGACGCCATGGCCGAGCGGCAACAGCCGCCGCTGTGGATGAACCTCGATTACCTCAGCGCTGAAGACTGGGTCACCGGTTGTCACGGTTTGCCGTCGGTGAAGTACAAGTCGGTACAGAAATTCTTTTTCTTTCCCGGATTTCAGCCGGGGACGGGCGGCTTGCTGCGTGAAAGCGGTCTGCTTGAGCGGCGTCGGCAATTTCAGCAGGATGCAGTTGCGCAGCGACAATTCCTGCAAAACCTGGGCGTCGATCGAGCAGCGGACGCACAGCTGATCTCGTTGTTTGCCTATGAAAATGCCGGGCTGGCCAGTTGGCTGGATGTATTGGCGGCCGATAGCACGCCGACCCATCTGCTGGTGCCGGAAGGGCGGATCCTCGGTGACGTTGCGCGCTGGCTCGGGGTCGACGCGTTGGCTGTCGGCGATCTGAACGTGCGTCAGGCGCTGACGGTGCAGGTGCTGCCGTTCGTTCGTCAGGATCAATACGATCAGTTGATGTGGTGCTGCGATTTCAACGCAGTGCGCGGAGAAGACTCGTTCGTCCGTGCACAGTGGGCCGGGCGACCGATGCTCTGGCACATCTATCAGCAGGATGAAGACATCCACCTCGACAAGCTCGATGCCTTTCTCGCGCTCTACACCAAAGGGCTTTCCCCGGCTGCTGCCGAGGCGACGAGCGGTCTGTGGCGGGCCTGGAGTGCCGGGCAACCGATCGGCGAGCACTGGCTCAAGGCCCGTAAACACTGGCCAGAACTGCAGGAAAACGCCGAGGCGTGGTGTCTGGAACAAGGCTTGCAGGCGGATCTTGCCACGGCGCTGGTACAGTTTTACCTAAATTGGATATGATACGCGGCCTAGATTTTTGTAAATCCCATCCAAATTCGGATATTCGCAATGAAAACTGGTAAAGAACTCAAACCCGGTACCGTGATCCGTATCGACAACGATCCTTGGCTGGTTCAGAAAGCTGAATTCACCAAGTCGGGCCGTAACAGCGCGATCATGAAGACCAAGCTGAAGAACCTGCTGACCGGTTACAAGACCGAAACCGTTTACGGTGCGGACGACAAGCTGGACGACGTGATCCTGGATCGTAAAGAAGCCACCCTGTCTTTCATCAGCGGTGACACCTACACGTTCATGGACACCACTGACTACACCATGTACGAGCTGAACGCCGAAGACATCGAAAGCGTTCTGCCTTTCGTTGAAGAAGGCATGACCGACGTTTGCGAAGCCGTGTTCTTCGAAGAGCGTCTGGTGTCCGTAGAGCTGCCGACCACTATCGTGCGTCAGGTTGACTACACCGAAGGTTCCGCTCGCGGTGACACTTCCGGCAAGGTGATGAAGCCTGCAAAACTGAAGAACGGTACCGAGCTGTCGGTGGCTGACTTCATCGAAATCGGCGACATGATCGAGATCGATACCCGCGAAGGCGGTTCCTACAAAGGCCGTGCCAAATAAGCACTGCTTTTCGCGGAAAGAAAAAGCCCGACCATTGCGTCGGGCTTTTTTGTACCTGATGAATTACTTCTTCAGGTGCTGTTTCAGTTCTTCCGAAGCCTGCAGCATCGCCGAACGCACTGCCGGTACCTGGCTGACCACATTGAGCAATCCGTAGTCGTGGATCATGCCGTTGTAGCGCACTGAGGTCACCGGCACGCCGGCTTCGTCGAGTTTACGGGCGTAGGCTTCGCCTTCGTCACGCAGCACGTCGGCCCCGGCGGTCTGGACCAGTGCAGGCGGCAGATCTTTCAATTGCGCGGTCGTGGCCCGCAGCGGCGAGGCGTAGATCTCGTTGCGCTGGTTGGCGTCGGTGGTGTAGTTGTCCCAGAACCACTTCATCATGTTGCGGGTGAGGAAGTGCCCCTCGGCATACTGGTTATACGAACCGGTGTCGAAATTGGCATCGGTTACCGGCCACAGCAGCACCTGGAATTTGATCGCCGGGGTGCCTTTGTCTTTGGCCATCAAGGCGACGACTGCGGCCATGTTGCCACCGACGCTGTTGCCCGCCACCGCCAGACGCTTGCCGTCGACGTTGATCTCTTTGCCGTGTTCGGCCACCCATTTGGTCGCGGCGTAAGCCTGGTTGATCGCTACCGGGTAATGCGCTTCCGGCGAAGGGGTGTAATTGACGAACACCGCCGCCGCCCCCGAACCGGCCACCAGATCCCGCACCAGACGTTCGTGGGTCGGGAAGTCCCCCAACACCCAGCCGCCGCCGTGGAAGAACATGAACACCGGAAGCTCGCCCTTGACCCCGGCCGGCCGGACGATGGTCAGGCTCAACGGTTGGCCATCGACCTGAATAGTCTTCTCGCTGACGTCCGCTTTGGGCAGCGTCAGTTTGACCCCGGACTGCGCGCCTGTCAGCACGGCGCGGGCATCCTTGGGTGTCAGCTGTTCCATCGGTTTGCCAGTGCCTGCATTCAGTACATCGAGGAACGCCTGGGTGTTGTGTTCAACCTCCCCGGCAAATGCGCTCTGGATGGACAGGGCGAGAAGGGTACCGGTCAAGACTTTGCTGAAAGTGTTCATGTTCATTTCCTGTACGGGCCAGAGTGTCAGTGATTACACGGTGACGTGCAGACGCACATCGACGTTGCCGCGAGTGGCGTTGGAGTACGGGCAGACCTGGTGGGCAGCTTCGACCAGGCTTTGTGCGTCAGCCTGCTCCAGGCCCGGCAGATTAATGTGCAGGTCGATGTCCAGACCGAAACCGCCAGGAATCTGGCCGATACCGACGTGGGCGGTGATCGAGGCGTCGTCCGGGATTTTGCGTTTGGTCTGACTGGCAACGAATTTCAGCGCGCCGATGAAGCAGGCCGAGTAGCCGGCAGCGAACAGTTGCTCAGGGTTGGTGGCCGCGCCGCCGGCACCGCCGAGTTCTTTCGGGGTGGCGAGTTTGACGTCAAGGACGTTGTCGCTGGAGATCGCACGACCATCACGGCCGCCAGTGGAGGTTGCGATTGCGGTGTAGAGCGTTTGCATGGTGTGAGCCTCTTCAAGTGTGATTGTTGTGCTAATTGTTTGCGCGCTAACTAGGTGCGAAGTAAATGTACTTCGCTAATATTTGGCGCGCAAGATAAATTTTTGAAGAAAGCGTGGATCGGCACTTGGATTGGGCAGTGTCGTGATCTCAAGCGTTTGATATGGAAGGTTTTTTTAACGTGAAACGAGAGGAAAAATTTTTCGGGAGATAGGCGGGGGGACGGTGCGATTCGCCTGCAGGCGCAAGGCTGCGCCCACAGGGAAGGGGAGTCTTAAGCGAGGCTGTCCTGCAAATGACCACGCAATGCCTGCAATTCAGCTTGCAGATTTTGCAGGCGCTCCAGCGTGAAGCCACTGGCCCCCAGGATGCATTGAGGCACGGTTCGGGCCTTGTCTTTCAAGGCGCGTCCCTGTGCAGTCAGTTCAACGATCACCACGCGTTCATCCTCACGGCTGCGGGTTCTGCTGAGCAAACCTTCACCTTCCAGCCGCTTGAGTAGCGGGGTCAGCGAGCCCGGATCGGTCAGCAGGCGCGTGCTGATTTCTCCGACGGTCAAACCGTCCTTCTCCCACAGCACCATCATCGCCAGGTATTGCGGATACGTCAGGCCAAGCGCTTGCAACAGCGGCTTGTAGACCTTGGTCATCATCAGCGAAGTGGAATGCAGGGCGAAGCAGGCCTGATTGTCGAGCAGCAGGTCTTCGCAGTGGTCGGTGGTGTCGCGGTCGGTGGTCATGTCAGTGCCTTGAACGGTGATGCAGATGAATCTAGCGCTCGAATCTTTAATGCGCCAGACAATTGTGCCTGGTGGCGGATCGGTCAGTGCCGGCCCAGTTCACGTTGCAGCGCCAGATCCCACGGCGGCACGGGGCTGAAACGGGTCTTGAGGTATTCCAGCAGCAGGCGGCTGCGGGAGCTGGCCTGTTGTTCCAGCCGCAGCGCATAGATGCCGGTGCTCTCCGGTTTTGGCAGGCCGTTTTCACAGAACAGCGGCAGCAACTCGCCACGTAACAGGTATTCGCTGGCCAGCCAGGTGGGTAGATGCGCGATCCCGAGTCCCGCAAGCGCTCCGCAAACCAACGCCTCAGCGTTGTTGGCGCTCATGCGCACCCGCGCCGGGCGGTGCAATTGCATCTGCCCGTTTTGCTCGAAACGCCAGGCGAAGGGCGGGGCGAGGCCGTCCCAATCGAGGCCGTCATGCTCGCTCAATTGTGCGGGTTCGCTCGGCACGCCCCGGCGCTTGAGATAGTCGGGGCTGGCGCAGGCGATGCGCACCATGCTCGCCAACGGAGTGGCCACCAGCCGGGTGTCGGCCATCTGCCCGGCACGCAATACCAGGTCGACCTTGCCCAGGTTTGAACCGTCCATGTCGACGAAGCTATCGATCAGATGCAGTTGCACATCCAGCCCCGGATACAGCACCAGAAAATCGGCAATCACCGGCGCGAGATGTCGGCGCCCGAACGCCGCTGGCGCATCCACCCGAATCAGCCCCTCCGGCGCGCTGCTCAGAGACACCGCTTCAGCCCGCGCCAATTGCAGCTCGGCAACGATTCGCCGCGCCCGTTCGGCAAACGCCAGCCCGGCCGGCGTGGCGCGCACCGCATGAGTGCTGCGGATAAACAACTGGCTGCCGACCGCGCTTTCCAGGCTGTCAATGCGTCGGGCGACGGCGGATGGCGTCAGCGGATGTCGACGCGAAGCCGCAGAAAAGCTCCCGCTCTCCAGCACATCGAGAAACAGCCCAAGTTGTTCGGTCAATTGATTGGGATTCATGAACCAGCTCAGTACCTATGCGGTTTTGGCACAGCCATTGTGCGTTGCTGTGCGTTTCCCCGCCAGTCACGACTGCGTAGGATGGATCGCCTGACGGATGAGGACATCGCTGTGATCGAGTTTTTGCTGTACCTGCTGTTTGGCGCCGCCTTGGGGACATTGGGCGGAATATTCGGTATTGGTGGCGGGCTGATCGCCATTCCGCTGCTGGGCGTGTGGTTCGGCCTCGATCAACAGATCGCCCAAGGCACGGCGCTGGTGATGGTCGTGCCGAACGTGATGCTGGCGCTGTGGCGTTATCACCAGCGTAACCGCATCGAACTGCGCCACGCGCTGCCGCTGGCGATCATGGGTTTTTGCTTTGCGTGGATCGGTTCGATCTGGGCGGTGGGCATTGATGCGCAAACCATGCGTATCGGTTTTGTCGCTTTCCTCGTGGTGCTCTCGGCGTACAACCTGCTGAAGATGTTCGGCAAAAAGCCGGCAGTGAGCTCAGAGATGCGTTATTCATGGCCATGGCTGGGTGTGCTTGGCGCGGCGTCCGGAACCATGGGCGGTCTGTTCGGTGTCGGCGGGGCCGTGGTGGCGACGCCGGTCCTCACCAGTCTGTTCGGTACTAGCCAGGTGGTTGCTCAAGGCCTGTCGCTGGCACTGGCGCTGCCCAGCACCGGCGTGACCCTGGTGACCTATGCGGTGCATCACGAGGTCGACTGGATGATCGGCCTGCCCCTGGCCATCGGCGGTCTGGCGAGCATCAGTTGGGGTGTGAAAGTCGCTCACGCCATGCCGGAAAAACTGCTGCGCGGGCTGTTCTGCGGTTTCCTGGTGCTGTGTGCGGTGATGCTCGCGTTTAAAGTTTGAAGCCTTCGACGATGTGCTCGGCCAGGCATTCGGTGATCGGCGACGGGTTGTTCAGGTTGCGGATCAGCATGATGCTGGCCTCGGGCAGCAGCGGCAGGTCTTCGTTGGCACCGAGAATGCGCATGTCCGGAGTGATCAGGCTTTCCAGTTGCGCGGTGATCGCCAGACCCGCGCTCACCACCGCCATCAGTGCCGACAGGCTGGTGCTGTTGTAGGCGATGCGGTAATCGCGGCCCATCGCGTCGAGCGCATTGCAGGCCCACAAGCGGCAGAAACAATCACTGTTGAACATCGCCAGCGGCAGCGGCGTCTGCTCGTGCGCGCTGAAGTTTTGCGCCTCGGCCCAGACAAAACGCTCCTTGCGCAGCAACTGGCCGATCTCGTTGCCCGGCTCGCGGGTGACGATTGACAAGTCCAGATCGGTGCGCTGCAACAGCTGTTTGCTGGACTCACAATGCACTTCGATCTGGATCAACGGGTAGAACTGCGCGAACCGCGACAGGATCCCCGGCAGAAACCGCATCACGTAATCGTCCGGCGTACCGATGCGCACAGTGCCGACCATGTGCGGCTCGCGCAGGGTGTTGAACACTTCGCTGTGTAATTTCAGGATGCGCCGCGCATAACCCAACAACACCTGGCCTTCGGCGGTCAGGCGTACCTGGCGGCCGTCGCGCTCGAACAGCTGACGCTGCAACACGTCTTCTTCCAGACGTTTCATCTGCATGCTCACCGCCGATTGCGTGCGGTTGACCATTTCGCCGGCGCGGGTAAAACCGCCCTGATCGGCAATCGCGACGAAGGTGCGCAGGACATCGGTATCGATACTGGGGTAGGCCGACAATTAATGAATCTCCGTGATGAATGCCATCAGAAACATTCGTTGGATTGATCTTAGCGCCAGCGCGAGACTTGAGCCATCCACAAGGAGGGCAACACGATGAAAGGTCAAAGAGAGTATGTAGACGACACAAAATTTTCCGGCCACGGCCATATCGTTTCCGATCTGCTGCACAGGTTCAGCCGCTGGTACGAACTGCACCGTGAGCGCGAGTTGCTCGCCAGTCTGAGCGATGAAGCGCTGAAGGACATCGGGGTCAGTCGGGCCGACGTCGAACACGAGGCGATTCGGCCGTTCTGGGACGATCCGATGCATAAATGATCGGCGCCTTACTACACAAACCACTTTCAGGTGAGGTAGGTTGCGAGCAGACAAGGAGATGCTCATGCCCGCGACTCTGGCCTTTTCTCTCAAACAGGCGCGACGTCTGGCGCTGGCCGCCCAAGGATTCAACGGGCGCCAGCCGCCAACCGTCAAGGCGCCGCAACTTAACCGGCTGATCGAACGGCTGGGCCTGCTGCAGATCGACTCCGTCAACGCCGTGGTGCGCTCGCACTACCTGCCGCTGTTTTCCCGTTTGGGTTCCTATTCCGCTGATTTGCTCGATCAGGCCGCCTGGAGTTCGGGACGACGTCGCACGTTGTTCGAGTACTGGGGCCATGAGGCATCGTTGTTGCCATTGGCCATGTATCCGTTGATGGGTTGGCGCATGCAGCGGGCGAGGAATGGCAGAGACATTTATCAGCAACTGGCAAAGTTTGGTCTGGAGCAGCAGAGCGTTGTGCGCCGGGTCTTGAGTGCGGTCGAGGAGCGCGGTGCATTGGGTGCCGGCAGTCTGTCGACCCGCGAGGACAAGGCCGGGCAGTGGTGGGACTGGAGCGCGGAAAAGCATGCGCTGGAGTGGCTGTTTGCCGCGGGTGAAGTGACCGTGGCCGGTCGTCGCGGTTTTGAGCGTTTGTATGATTTGCCGGAGCGGGTCATTCCCTCCTCGATTTTGCAACAAGCGTTACCTGACGAGGCGCAAGCGCAGCGTGGTTTGTTGCTGCACGCGGCGCAGGCGCTCGGCGTCGGCACGGAAAAGGATCTGCGGGATTATTTCCGCTTGAATCCGTCTGATGCGCGACCGCGTCTGGCGGAACTGGTCGAGGACGGGCATTTGCAGACCTGTGAAGTCACCGGTTGGCGACAGATCGCCTACTGCCTGCCGGAACCGAAGGTGCCGCGCAAAGTGGTTGCCAGTGCACTGTTGTCGCCGTTCGATTCGTTGATCTGGGAACGCAGTCGCACCGAGCGGCTGTTTGATTTCCGCTATCGGTTGGAGATCTACACGCCGCAGGACAAGCGCGTTTACGGCTATTACGTGCTGCCTTTCCTGCACAACGAACGGATTGCCGCGCGGGTCGATCTGCGCGCCGAACGAGCGTCGGGGCGCCTGGCGGTGCACGCGGTGCACGAGGAAGCGCCGGGGCTGGATGAAGAGGGCATGCTGGCGCTGGCGTTGAATCTGCGGCAGATGGCCGATTGGCTGAGGCTTGCGCGGGTGCAGCTTAATTGTCAGCGCGAGAGTGCGGCGCGGTTGCGGGTGGCGTTGGCGCAAATTGAGGGTGCCTGAACCGACCTCATCGCCAGCAGGCTGGCTCCCACAGAGATCTTTGACCCCTGTAGGAGCTGCCGAAGGCTGCGATCTTTTGATTTTTTAAATCAAGATCAAAAGATCGCAGCCTTCAGCAGCTCCTACAGGGATAGAGGTCAATCCATGCCTGCTGGCGATGGGGCGACTCGGTCTAGCGGCGGACCTGTTTCAGGGTTTCCGCAATCAAAAACGCCAGTTCCAGCGACTGATCGGCATTCATCCGCGGATCGCAGTGGGTGTGATAGCGATCCGACAACCCGTCTTCCGTGATCGGCCGCGCGCCACCAATGCACTCGGTGACATTCTGCCCGGTCATCTCGATATGAATCCCGCCGGCATAAGTGCTTTCGGCTTCGTGCACCTGGAAGAACTGTTTCACCTCACCCAGGATCTGCGCGAAGTCGCGGGTCTTGTAGCCGCTGCTGGCCTTGATCGTGTTGCCGTGCATCGGGTCGGAGCTCCACAACACCTGCTTGCCTTCACGCTGTACCGCGCGGATCAGCGCCGGCAGGTGGTCGCCGACCTTGTTCGCGCCCATCCGCGCAATCAGGTTCAGGCGGCCGGGATCGTTGTCCGGGTTGAGCACGTCGATCAGGCGGATCAGGTCGTCCGGGTTCATGCTCGGGCCGACTTTGACGCCAATCGGGTTGTTCACCCCGCGCAGGAATTCGACGTGAGCACCGTCGAGCTGACGAGTACGGTCACCGATCCACAGCATGTGCGCCGAGCAATCGTAGTAATCGTTGGTCAGGCTGTCGCGACGCACGAACGCTTCTTCGTAGTTCAGCAACAGTGCCTCGTGAGCGGTGAAGAAACTGGTTTCGCGCAGTTGCGGCGAGCTGTCCATGCCGCAGGCGCGCATGAATGCGAGGGTCTCATCGATGCGGTCGGCGAGGTGGCTGTATTTCTCGGCCAGTGCCGAGTTGGCGATGAAATCCAGGTTCCACTTATGCACCTGATGCAGGTCGGCAAAGCCGCCCTGGGCGAAGGCGCGCAACAGGTTCAAGGTGGCGGTGGACTGGTGATAGGACTGCAGCAGGCGCTCCGGATCCGGCACGCGGCTCTTTTCGTCAAAACCGATGCCGTTGACGATGTCGCCACGGTAGGCGGGCAGGGTCACGCCGTTGAGGGTTTCGTCGTTGGCAGAGCGCGGCTTGGCGAACTGACCGGCCATGCGCCCGACCTTGACCACCGGGCAACCGGCGGCGAAGGTCATGACGATCGCCATTTGCAGCAACACTTTGAAGGTGTCGCGAATCTTCGCTGCCGAGAACTCGGCAAAGCTTTCCGCGCAATCGCCGCCCTGCAACAGGAACGCCCGGCCCTGAGTCACTTCGGCAAACTGGCGGCGCAGCTCGCGCGCTTCACCGGCAAACACCAGCGGCGGATAGCTGGCCAGGGCCTGCTCGACCTGGCGCAGATGCGCGGCGTCGGGGTATTGGGGTTGTTGCTGGATCGGCAGGGCGCGCCAGCTGTCAGGACTCCAGGGTTGGCTCATCACGGTCTCTAATGGGTTCTACGCACGGGAAGGCCATGGTAGCAGCAATTAGTGCGTGACCTGCTCCCGCCCCATCACCGACAATCGCCGCTTTGCCACGGCGCCGGAGCGGTGCCATCGCGTCACCGCGCCCGGTGGCCATCAGGAGACGAAATGACTGAGGAGCGCGTCGAGCTGTTGCTCGCCGAGGTACAGGATGAATTCGGCGTGATTCGCGTGCTGGAAGTGGCCGATTACCGCTTTCTGGAATTCGGCGATGCCATCGAGCAGAGCTGCGTGTTCACCGCCGATCCGAGCTGGCTCGAATACGACTACACCCGGGCGATGCTGATTGGCGCGTTGTGCCATGAACAACCGGAGAGCGCACTGTTTCTTGGCCTCGGTGCCGGTACGCTGACCCAGGCCTGCCTCAAGTTCCTGCCGCTGGAAGATGTCGAAGCCATCGAACTGCGCCCGGACGTGCCGCGCCTGGCCATCGAATACCTGGGGCTGGATGACGATCCGCGTTTGTACATTCGGGTCGGCGATGCGCTGGAGTTGCTGCCGACGGCCGAGCCTGCGGATCTGATCTTTGTCGACCTGTACACCGATGTCGGCCCGGGTGTCGGGCATCTGGCCTGGAGTTTTCTCGGCGACTGTCAGAAGCGTTTGAATCCGGGCGGCTGGCTGGTGATCAATCAGTGGGCCACCGATGATGGCAAACCGCTGGGCGCCGCGTTGCTGCGTGGGCTCTACCACCGGCATTACTGGGAACTGCCGGTGAAGGAGGGCAATGTGATTCTGATTGTGCCGGCGGATCTCGATCAGGAGCTGGACATGCAGGCGCTGACCGCCCGCGCTGAAGCGCTGGCGCCGCGGTTGGGGTATTCGTTGCAGTCGTTGATCAACAGTATTCGCCCTGCCACCTGAGTGGCGACTCGGTCAACTGTAGGAGCTGCCGAAGGCTGCGATCTTTTTAGAAACAAGATCAAAGATCGCAGCCTTCGGCAGCTCCTGCAGGGGGGAGTTCATCAGATCCCTTTGAAGATGCCTGGCCGCCGCTCAACCAGCGAGCTGATGCCTTCCTTGGCATCCTCACTCCCCAGCAACTTCTTCACCAGTGCCGGCAACCCCTGCGCCGCCGCCGTCTCACCTTCATACCGTGCCTGCCGCGCCGACATCAGCGTCGCCTGCACCCCCAGCGGTGCCTGCCGGGCAATCCGCTCGGCCAGTTCGATCGCGCGGGGCAGCAGGTCCTCACTGGCCATTACTTCCTGTACCAAACCCAGGCGCAATGCATCATGCGCATCGAACTCATCGCCGGTCAGCAGCCAGCGCATCGCGTTGCCCCAGCCGGCCACCTGATGAAAACGCAAGGTCGCGCCACCAAAAGGAAAAATCCCTCGCTGCACTTCCATTTGTGCGAAGCGGGTATTGCTCGCGCACAGGTTGATGTCAGCGGCCAGCATCAACTCGATACCGATGGTCAGGCAGTAGCCCTGCGCGGCGACAATTACCGGTTTGCTCACGCGCGGCCCGACGAAAACGCCCCACGGGTCGCAACCGCCGGTCGGAACCTGCCAGCCTTCGGCGAGGGCGGCGCTGGCGTTGAGCAGATCCAGACCGGCGGTAAAGTGCTCGCCATGCCCGAACACCACGGCCACTCGCGCGTCACTGTCGGCCTCGAACTCGCCGTAGGCCAGGCTCAGGTCATTGAGCAGATCGAGGTCGAAGGCATTGCGTTTGGCGGCCCGGTCAAGGCCGATCAAGTGGATATGACCTCGACGTTCACGGCTGACGCGGCCGGGGCAGGGCTGACTCATGGGTAGATCCTCGGGCGGGAAGGGCCGGTGCAGCGACGGTATGCCGCACATCGATGAATCGTTTAAGCGTCATCACCCGCAAGGCCGGGCCTTTGCAAAATAGACCTTCGCACGATTATCCGCAAAACCCCGTTACACAGCGGTGACACCGCGATTCAGCTGATAAAAAAAGCTCCCTTTTTGGGCAAATTCCGGTATAGTGCGCGCCGGCCTTTAACCGGGCCGCGTTTAGGTAGCGCAATTCCCCGAAGTCAGCTTCGGCTGCACGTCCGCACTGCGGGCTCTTCCTTGACGATTCTTTTTCATTCATACGTTTTCGCAAATCCCCGCCGACAAAGCTGCCAGGGCGACTCTTGAGTCTCAACACGGCATGCGCAGCTTTGGAGCATGGGTCTTTGCGGATGCACTTAGAGGCAGACCCATGACCCAGGAAATCGGCGGCTTCGCCGCTCTTGAACTTCATCCCAATATTGTCGCTGCAGTAGTCGCTACCGGCTATGAAGAGCCTTCGGCCATTCAGCAGCAGTCGATCCCGATCATCCTCGCCGGTCACGATATGATTGGTCAGGCGCAAACCGGTACCGGTAAAACCGCTGCCTTTGCCCTGCCTATCCTGCACCGCATTGATCCGTCCAAGCGCGAGCCGCAAGCTCTGATCCTGGCCCCAACTCGTGAGTTGGCGCTACAAGTTGCAACCGCTTTCGAAACCTACGCCAAGCAAATGCCGGGCGTAACTGTTGTGGCTGTCTACGGCGGCGCGCCGATGGGCCCACAATTGAAAGCAATCCGTAATGGCGCACAGATCGTTGTCGCCACGCCGGGCCGTCTGTGCGACCACCTGCGTCGCGACGAAAAAGTCCTCGCTACCGTGAACCACCTGGTTCTGGACGAGGCGGACGAAATGCTCAAACTGGGCTTCATGGACGACCTGGAAGTGATCTTCAAGGCCATGCCGGAAACCCGTCAGACCGTATTGTTCTCGGCAACCTTGCCGCAGTCGATCCGTGCCATCGCCGAGCGCCACCTGCGCGATCCGAAGCACGTGAAGATCCAGAGCAAGACTCAGACCGTTACCGCGATCGAACAGGCTCACCTGTTGGTTCACGCTGACCAGAAGACTTCTGCCGTTCTCAGCTTGCTGGAAGTGGAAGACTTCGACGCGCTGATCATGTTCGTGCGCACCAAGCAAGCGACCCTGGATCTGGCCAGTGCCCTGGACGCCAAAGGCTACAAAGCCGCTGCGCTGAACGGTGACATCGCCCAGAACCAGCGTGAGCGCGTCATCGACTCGCTCAAGGATGGCCGTCTGGACATCGTTGTCGCGACCGACGTGGCTGCCCGTGGTCTGGACGTTCCGCGCATCACCCACGTGTTCAACGTGGACATGCCGTACGATCCGGAGTCTTACGTGCACCGTATCGGCCGTACCGGCCGTGCCGGTCGCGAAGGTCGTGCGCTGCTGCTGGTGACTCCACGTGAGCGCCGCATGCTGCAAGTGATCGAGCGTGTCACCGGCCAGAAAGTTGCCGAAGTGCGTCTGCCGGACGCTCAAGCTGTGCTCGATGCACGCATCAAGAAACTGACCAATAGCCTGTCGCCGCTGGTCGCCGATGCCGAATCGACTCACGGCGAGCTGCTCGATCGTCTGACCGCTGACATCGGTTGCACCCCGCGTGCACTGGCTGCAGCCCTGCTGCGCAAGGCAACCAACGGTCAAGCGCTGAACCTGGCAGCGATCGAGAAGGAACGTCCACTGGTGCCGAACAACGCACCGCGTGGCGACCGTCCTGAGCGTTCCGGTGATCGTCCTGATCGTGGCGACCGCGAGCGTCGCGCGCCAATGCCTCTGGGCGAAGGCCGTGCCCGTTGCCGTACCGCGCTGGGTGCGCGTGACGGTATCGCCGCCAAGAACCTGCTGGGCGCGATCCTCAACGAAGGTGGTCTGGCCCGCGAAGCGATCGGTCGCATTCAGGTGCGTGACAGCTTCAGCCTCGTCGAACTGCCGGAAGATGGTCTGGACAAACTCCTGACCAAGCTGAAGGACACTCGCGTCGCTGGCAAGCAGCTGAAACTGCGTCGCTACCGCGAAGATTGATCCGCCCTCGGGCTGATTGATCGAACATAAAAAATCCCCGACTGGTTCGGGGATTTTTTATGTCTGCTTTTTGCCTCGCCCCACAACCCTGTGGGAGCTGGCTTGCCAGCGATGACGTCAGCCGAAGCGATAGATATCCATACCCAGTGCACCCATCGTGAAGCCTTTATGCGCTACGCGGAACTCACCTCCCGCACCACGGGCGAAATACAACGGCAACAAATGCTCATCACTCGGATGGCTGCGCACCGCATTTGGCGCCTGCTGACGATAGTCGTGCAACGCCGCTTCGTCATTGGTCGCCAACTTGTCGATCATCCAGTCGCGGAAGTCCCGCGCCCACGGCTCGACGCTTTCGGGGCCGGCATGCCAGTCCAGTTCGCGCAGGTTGTGGGTGATGCTGCCGGAGCCGATCAGCAAAATACCCTGCTCGCGCAGACTCGCCAGTGCTTGTCCGACACGGGTTTGCAGCGCCGGGCCACCGCGACTCGGCAGCGACACCTGCACCACCGGAATATCCGCCTGCGGGTACATCAGTGACAGCGGCACCCAGACGCCGTGGTCGAACGGTCGTTGCGCATCGAGGCGAGCCGGCAGATGGGCAGCGTTGAGCAATTCGGCCACTTCGGTGGCCAGTTGCGGATTGCCCGGCGCCGGATATTGCACTTCAAACAGGGCGCGGGGAAAACCGCCGAAGTCGTGCCAGGTTTCGGGTTGCGAATGGCTGCTGACCCGCAATTCCTGGCTTTCCCAGTGGGCAGAGACAATCACGATGGCTTTCGGTTTAGGCAGTTCGGCCGCCAGGCGCGCGAGGGCCGGGCCGCTGGCGCCGGGTTCCAGGGCCAGCATTGGCGAGCCGTGGGAGATAAACAGGCTGGGAAACATGGAAAGGTTCCTGAGCGGTAAGATGGTGCCATCTTCAGTCAGATCATTGATCTAAATCTAATATAAGTTTTAACGCCTTTTGATCGAATTTTTTGAGGTGAAGCATGCAGCCTGAGTTTTGGCACAAGAAGTGGGAATGCAATCAGATCGGCTTTCACCTGCCTGAGGTGAATCCGTATCTGCAGCGTCTCTGGCCGCAGTTGAATATCCCGGCCCAGGCGCGAGTGCTGGTGCCGCTGTGCGGCAAAAGCCTGGATCTGTTGTGGCTGGCCGGGCGCGGATATCAGGTGCTCGGGGTCGAGTTGTCGCAGAAGGCCATCGAGGACTTCTTCAGTGAGCATAAGGTAACGCCGCAGGTCAGCGACGAGGGGCCGTTCAAGGTCTATCGCGGCGATTCCATCGAGTTGTGGTGCGGTGATTTCTTCGCGCTGACTGCAGACGATGTAGCGGACTGCGCGGCGTTGTACGACCGGGCAGCGTTGATCGCCTTGCCGCCTGCGATGCGTGAACGCTATGCGACGCATCTGCAGCAAATCCTGCCGCCGGTTGTGCAAGGGTTGTTGATCACACTGGATTATGATCAGGCGCAAATGTCCGGGCCACCGTTTGCGGTGAGCGATGATGAGGTGCGGCGCTTGCTGGCGGGTGCCTGGCAGGTGCGAATGCTGGAAGAGCAGGATGTGCTGGGGGAGAGCTGGAAGTTTTTGCAGGCGGGGGTGACGCGGTTGGAGGAGCGGGTTTACCGGGTTTCTGGTCGATAGGTTTGTATTGGCGGTGCGGGCCCCATCGCTGGCAAGCCAGCTCCCACAGGGTTTTGTGGTGTTTTCTGGATTCGAGGACGAATCAGATCACTGTGGGAGCTGGCTTGCCAGCGATGGGGCCAGATCCGCAACACACAATCCCGAGCACAAAAAGGCCCGCATCGCTGCGGGCCTTTTCGGTTGTCACGCCAGATGGATCAACCGCGACGACGCAGAGCGTCGATACGCTCTTCCAGCGGCGGGTGGCTCATGAACATGCGGGCAAAGCCCTGTTTGATGCCACCGTTGATGCCGAAGGCATTCAGGGTGTCCGGCATGTGTACCGGCAGGCCCTGTTCGGCGCGCAGGCGTTGCAGCGCGCCGATCATCGCGTTGGTGCCCGCCAGACGAGCGCCGGCTTCGTCGGCACGGAATTCGCGCTTGCGCGAGAACCACATGACGATAGCGCTGGCGAGGATGCCCAGGACCAGTTCGGCGAAGATGGTCGCCACGTAGTAGGCAATGCCCTGGCCTTCTTCGTTCTTGAAAATCACCTTGTCGACGAAGTTGCCGATGATCCGCGCAAAAAACATCACGAAGGTGTTCACCACGCCCTGGATCAGCGCCAGGGTGACCATGTCACCGTTGGCCACGTGACCGATTTCGTGGGCCAGAACGGCTTTCACTTCATCTGGCGAAAAACGCTCGAGCAGGCCCTGGCTGACTGCGACCAACGCGTCGTTCTTGTTCCAGCCGGTCGCAAAGGCGTTGGCCTCGTAGGCCGGAAAAATACCGACTTCGGGCATCTTGATCCCGGCTTCGCGGGACAGTTGCTCGACGGTTTGCAGCAGCCATTGTTCATGCCGGGTACGTGGCTGGCTGATGATCTGGGTGCCGGTGCTCATCTTGGCCATCCACTTTGAGATGAACAGCGAGAACAGCGAACCGGCGAAACCAAAGACCGCACAGAAAACCAGCAGCTGACTGAGGTTGAGATCAACCCCGTTGGCCGCCATGAACCCGTTGAAGCCGAACAGGCTCAGGGTGATGCTGGCTATCAGCACGACCGCCAGGTTAGTGGCCAAAAACAGCAGGATGCGCATCATGGTTGTAGAAATCTCCTCAAGCTAAAGATGTAGCGTACTGCGGGGTATATAAGGTGCGGCACGGGGTGATTCAACTGAGTGACTATTTCAAACTGTGTCCTACAGCGGATTCCGGGGCTGCAGGCCATTGCCCACGACCGAAACCGAAAGGGATGACAGCCAGCCGCCACCCGCCACCACTGCGCCAGAGGCAAGTGGACTATACGAATCGCAAGTGTAGAAGGCCCTGCGAGGCGGGTAGGGCAGAAGTGTTGCTGAATCAGACAGTGCGCAACGTTCGGGCCGTTGCGCACTGTCGACCGGTTACTGGCGGTAGGACTTGAGGAAGTTGCCGATACGTCCGATGGCCATCTCGAGGTCGTCGACGCGGGGCAGGGTCACCACGCGGAAGTGATCCGGCCACGGCCAGTTGAACGCCGTGCCTTGCACCACCAGCAACTTCTCGGAAAGCAGCAGGTCGAGGACGAATTTTTCGTCGTTGTGGATCGGGCAGACCTTCGGGTCGATCCGCGGGAATGCATACAGCGCGCCCATCGGCTTGACGCAGCTGACGCCCGGAATGTCGTTGAGCAACTCCCAGGTGCGGTTGCGCTGCTCCAGCAGACGACCTTGCGGCAGCACCAGATCATTGATGCTCTGATAGCCGCCGAGGGCAGTCTGGATTGCGTGCTGACTCGGCACGTTGGCGCACAGGCGCATGTTGGCCAGCATGTCGATGCCTTCGATGTAGCTCTGGGCATTGTGTTTCGGCCCGGAGATGGCGATCCAGCCGGAGCGGAAACCCGCCACGCGGTAGGATTTCGACAGCCCGTTGAAGGTCAGGCACAGCAGGTCCGGTGCCAGCGAGGCGGTGCAGATGTGCACGGCATCGTCATAAAGAATCTTGTCGTAGATCTCGTCGGAGAACACCACCAGATTGTGCGCGCGGGCGATTTCCAGCATGCCCAGCAGTACTTCCTTCGAGTACACCGCACCGGTCGGGTTGTTCGGGTTGATGATCACCATGGCCTTGGTGTTCGGCGTGATCTTGGCCTTGATGTCGGCCAGATCAGGAAACCAGTCGGCACCCTCGTCGCACAGGTAGTGCACGGCATTGCCGCCGGCCAGGCTCACGGCGGCGGTCCACAGCGGGTAGTCCGGGGCCGGTACCAGCACTTCGTCGCCGTTGTTGAGCAGCGCCTGCAGCGACATCACGATCAGCTCGGACACGCCGTTGCCCAGGTAGATGTCTTCGATGCCGACACCTTCGACATTCTTTTGCTGGTAGTACTGCATCACCGCTTTACGGGCGCTGAACAGGCCTTTGGAATCGCTGTAGCCCTGAGCGGTCGGCAGGTTGCGGATCACGTCCTGGAGAATTTCGTCCGGCGCTTCGAAACCAAACGGTGCCGGGTTGCCGATGTTCAGCTTGAGGATGCGCTGGCCTTCCTCCTCCAGACGTTTGGCGTGCTTGAGCACCGGTCCGCGAATGTCGTAGCAGACGTTGGCGAGCTTGTTCGATTTGCTGAACTGCATGGCGATGTGATCCCGAAAATGAACGATCCAGACGGCGGATGGCCAACCGTACTGGGATTCCTGCGTCTTCGCACAGGCGGAGTCTTGCGCGGTGGCGCCAATAATCCGTTTGAATGCGCCCGGTCTGGCTGCCAGACTGGCGTGTGACGAGGCGCAATCATACGTGCCACCCGATCCGTGGAAAAGGTACAGATCGGGCTTTTTCAGCCGTTGAGGTGTGATGATGGAAAAGTTGGAAAAAACCCTGGAAGAATGGCGTGCGATGCTCGACCCCGAGCAGTACAACGTGTGCCGGCTCAGTGCGACCGAACGGCCGTTCTCCGGCAAATACAACGCCACCAAAACCGACGGCATTTATCATTGCGTCTGCTGCAATGAGCCGCTGTTCGACTCCCAAACCAAATTCGATTCCGGCTGCGGCTGGCCGAGCTTCTACGCGCCGATCGGCGAAAGCGCCATGACCGAGATCCGCGATACCAGTCACGGCATGATCCGTACCGAGGTCAAATGCGCTCGCTGTGACGCGCATCTGGGCCACGTGTTTCCCGATGGTCCGCCACCGACCGGCCTGCGTTATTGCATCAACTCCGTGTGCCTGAACCTCGAGCCTCGCGATTGAACTGCTGGCTTGCCCGGCTGGTTTGATCCACCCCTGTAGGAGCTGCCGAAGGCTGCGATCTCTTGATTTTTTAAGATCAAAAGATCGCAGCCTTCGGCAGCTCCCACATGATGGCAACTCAATTAATTAAATTGCACACAATTTAATTGCTCGCTATGTTTGGCCTTTGCCGATAACCCGTGGAGCCGTCTCATGAGCGACAACCTGCTGAATATTCCTGTCACCACCATCAAGGGTGAGCAAAAGACCCTGGCCGATTTCGCCGGCAAGGCCGTTCTGGTGGTCAATACCGCCAGCAAATGCGGCTTCACCCCGCAATACAAAGGCCTGGAAGAGCTGTGGCAGACCTACAAGGATCAGGGCCTGGTGGTGCTGGGGTTTCCGTGTAATCAGTTCGGCAAGCAGGAGCCAGGCAACGAGGGGGCGATCAGCGAATTCTGTGAGCTGAATTACGGTGTGAGTTTCCCGTTGTTCAAGAAGATCGATGTCAACGGTTCAGATGCGCATCCACTGTTCGTGCAGTTGAAAAAACGCGCTCCGGGTCTGCTCGGCTCCGAGGGCATCAAGTGGAATTTCACCAAGTTCCTGATCGGCAAGGATGGGCAACTGGTCAAGCGTTTTGCCCCGACCACCAAGCCGCAGGACATCAGCGGCGAGATCGAAGCCCTGCTCAAATGAACAGCCTGCCCGACGATTCGCTGAAGCTCGACAGTCAGTTGTGCTTCAAGTTGTATGCCGCGTCCCGGGCGGTGATTCGCGCTTACAAGCCGATGCTCGATCAGCTCGGCCTGACGTACCCGCAGTACCTGGTGATGCTGGTGCTGTGGGAGTGGCAGGACAGAGCGCCGGAGCAACCGACGGTCAAGGCCTTGGGCGAGCGTCTGGCGCTGGACTCCGGCACTCTGACGCCGTTGCTCAAGCGGCTTGAGCAATTGCAGTGGGTGCAGCGCCAGCGTTCTGCGCGCGATGAGCGTGAAGTGCATCTAAGCCTGACCACCCAAGGTCAGGCGTTGCGCGAGCAGGTCGGGCCGCTCAAGGCCCGATTGTTGTGCGACAGCGGCGTGGATCTTGAACGGCTCAACGATTTGCGTAACGGTCTCGATCACTTGCTGGGGCAGATCAACGCGCTGACGTAGTCGGAATCCACTGATCGAGCAGGGTCGCCAGCTCTTCGCGGCGGAACGGCTTGGCCAGGTAATCGCTCATGCCGGCGGCACGGCAGCGTTCGCGCTCTTCCGACATGGCGTTGGCGGTCAGCGCGACAATCGGCAAATGCGGCCAGCGCCCGCTCTGGCGAATCTGCCGGCTCGCTTCGTAGCCGTCCATCACCGGCATGTTGCAGTCCATCAGCACCAGGTCGAACTCATCGTGCTCCAGTTGATCCAGCGCTTCGGCACCGTGGGCGGCGACCACCACGTCGCAACCGAGCTTGCCGAGCATGCCTTTGGCCACCAACTGGTTGACCGGATTGTCCTCCACCAGCAGCACGCGTCCGCGGCGTTGAACCGGCTGGCTTTCGTGCTGCGCATCGTTGTTCGTGGTGATGTCTGCCAGCAGAATGCGCCGCAGGATCTGATACAGCGCGTTGCGTGCCAGTGGTCGGGCCTGTTGCTGCAATGGCGCCAGCGCTGCGGCCTCTTCGCTGGGCATGAAGCTGCCATAAGCGGTCACCACCAGGATCGGCGCGCTGAGGGTCGGGCGCAGACTGAACAGGCATTCCGGGCAATCGGTGATCAGCAGATCGGGTGACAGGCCCAGCAGCGGGTCGTCCATGGTGCGCTGTTCGTAAGTCACGCCCCACACCGGCAACAGCATCTTGAGCAGTTCGGCGAGGCCGCTGCTGGCCGCGGTGATCGCCAATACCTTGCCGTGCAGCGGTGGCGGCATGATCGCCCGGGTATGGCACGGCAGCGGCAGGTCGGCACAGAACTGACTGCCGAAACCGGCCTCGGAACTGATGGTCAGCCGACCCTGCATGGCTTCACAGAGGTTGTAGGTCAGCGCGAGGCCGAGACCGGTGCCGCCGTACTGCCGGGTGATACCGGCGCCCGCCTGGGTGAACGGCTGGAAGATTTTCACCTGGGCCTCCTGGGCGATGCCGATACCGGTGTCGCAGACTTCAATGCGCACCCCGTCGCCATGGGCCGACAGGCGCACATCAACCCGACCGAAGCGGGTGAACTTCAGGGCATTGGACAACAGGTTGCTGACGATCTGCCGCACCCGGGTCGGGTCTCCCAGCACCAGAGCGGGGAAGTGCGGATCGATCAGGCAGGTCAGTTCGACGCTCGGCGCGGCGTTCTGCGACAGCAGATTGGCGGTATCCTCGATCAGCGAGCCGAGGTCGAACGGGATGTGCTCGAGCTCCAGTTGTCCGGCATCGAACTTGGACAGGTCGAGAATATCGTTGAGCAGCTCCACCAGCACCTTGCCCGAGTCATGGGCAATTGACAGCTGTTGCTGTTGTTCGGCATTCAGCGGGCCGTCAAGGGACAGGGCGATCATGCCCAGCAGACCGTTGAGCGGGGTGCGGATCTCGTGACTCATGTTGGCAAGGAACGCCGAGCGTGCTTCGGCCATGTCCAGTGCGGTGCTGCGGGCGATCTCCAGTTCTTCGTTGGACTGGCTGAGCCGGGTGTTGATCGCCTTGAGCTCGGCGGTGCGGGCCGAAACGATGTGTTCCAGCTGCCCGAGGTAGTCGGTCAGGCGGTTTTCGGCGTTGCGGCGCTGCTGGATTTCCGTGGCGATGTTTTCGAACTGCTGGTTGGCGACTTTGACCAGCACGCCGATCTCGTCATTGGCGTGTCCGGCCGGGCATTCCAGCGTTGTCGGTTCTGCACTGCGTGCGTCGCGCGCACTGAGTTCACGAATCAGCCGTACCAGTGGCTTGGTCAGCATCACGTAGAACAACGCCAGCAGGATTCCGGTGAGGATCAGGCTGCGGGCAAACCCGTTGAGCAGAGTGACTTCGGCGCGGCGCAGGAAACGGCTGCCGAACGCGTACGTGTCGACTTCAAGGCTGAGGATGCCCAATGATTCGTCAGGCAGGTGGTCGAGGTACAGACGGTCTTCGAACTGGCGTTTGGCGCCGAACAGGAAGTCGCTGATCACTCGATAGCCGCTTTGCAGCTCCGGGCGTTTGACGTTGGCCAGCACGTTGCCATTGTTGTCCGTCAGTTGCGCCGAGATGATCGCCGGCGAACGCAACAGCCCCAGGGTCAGTTCCTGCGCCAGTTCCGCGTCGATGTTGTAGGCGATCCGCGATGCCGGATTGTGGCTGATTTCGAGCAAAGACAGGATTTCACGGTTGATGGAGGCGTCTTCGCTGGCATAATCGATGCCGATTTGCAGCAGGCTGAGCAGCGTGCCCAGAATGAACCCGACCAGCACAGTGAATCTGGCTTGCTTGTAAGACAGCCGGTGGGTGAATTTGATATCCATGGGGTGTTGAACCACTTCCGTTTCCCTTCGCTGCTCAAGCATAGTCGATCATGTATGGATACCGAGGTTCCCGAATCGCCTTGTAACAAGGCCTGAGCGGGGATTGAGATCTGTCTGTCGTCGCTGTATCGACATCATCACTGTGAACGTGCCCGAGGAGAAGACGTGGATTCCCGATTGAATGCTTTTCTTGAACGCGCCGAGTCGGTTCTGGCGCGGATCGAACCCTTGCTGCCGGCGCCACGTCCGCTGATCGACTGGAATACTTGCCTGGCCGCGCGCTGGCAGCGAGACGGGCGTAGCGGATACTTGCTGCCGCTGGACGTCAGTCTCGACATGCGCCTGTCCGACCTGATCGGTGTTGACCGTCAACTGGAGCAACTGGGCCGCAACACCCAGCAGTTTCTCGACGGCATGCCGGCTAACCATGCGCTGCTCTGGGGTTCGCGCGGTACCGGTAAATCCTCGCTGGTGCGCGCGCTGCTGGCTGAACACGCCAAGGCCGGCCTGCGGTTGATCGAGATCGAACGCGATCATCTGGCCGACCTGCCGCGCGTGGTCGAGCAGATCGGCAAACTGCCACAGCGCTTCGTGCTGTTTTGCGATGACCTGTCGTTCGAATCCGGCGAAGGCGATTACCGCGTGCTGAAAAGTGTGCTCGACGGCTCGCTCGAGCAGGCCCCGGACAACGTTCTGCTGTACGCCACTTCCAACCGCCGCCATCTGGTGCCGGAAAAGGAAAGCGACAACGAAAACTGGAAACGCGTCGACGGCGAGCTGCATCCGAGTGAGGCGGTGGAAGACAAGATCGCCTTGTCCGACCGTTTCGGTCTGTGGCTGTCGTTTTATCCGTTTACCCAGGAACACTTCCTCAACGTCGTCGAACACTGGATCGGCCAGTTGGCCGCCAAGGCTGGCCTGAGCTGGCAGCGCGACGAACAACTGGACATTCTCGCCGTGCGCTGGGCCACCGGGCGCGGCAATCGCAACGGCCGTTGCGCGTACCAATTCGCCCGTTACTGGGTGGGTCTGAAATTGCTGGAGCACAAGGCATGATTGATTTGCAACAAAGCGGCCAGGGCCTCGAAGGCTACGGCATGTTGGCCGCACAACTGGAATCGCTGCTGGCGGACGAGCGCGATTTCATCGCGAATGCCGCGCAGTTTTCGGCGTTTCTGTTCAACCAGCTCGATGACTTGAACTGGGCGGGTTTCTACCTCAATCGCAATGAAGAGCTGGTGCTCGGTCCGTTCCAGGGCCAGATCGCTTGCGTGCGCATTCCGTTCGGGCGCGGCGTGTGTGGCGCCGCGGCGGCCAGTCTACAGACTCAGCGCGTCGAAGACGTGCATGCGTTCCCGGGCCATATCGCTTGCGACAGCGCTTCCAACAGCGAGTTGGTAGTGCCGCTGGTCAAGGACGGTCGGTTGATCGGCGTACTCGATCTCGACAGCCCGAAACTGGCGCGTTTTGGCACCGACGATCAGGCAGGTATCGAGCAATTGGCGGCGATCTTCCTGCGTCTGACCGACTGCTGATCAGGCACTCAGGCCAGCCTTGCGCAGCAGGCTGGCCGGATCCACCGCATCGATCTGGCGCGGATCGAGAAACCGCGCAGCGTATTGCATGTAAACCCCGTCATTGATGAACAGCGCGAACAGCTCGGCGTCGATGTGCGCCTCGCGGCACATGGTGGCCATGGTCGCCAATGCCTCGCTGAGGGTTTTGGCTTTCTTGTACGGCCGATCCGCAGCCGTCAGCGCCTCGAAAATATCGGCAATCGCCATCATCCGTGCCGGCAGGCTCATGTCGTCGCGTTTCAGGCGCTTTGGATAGCCGCTGCCGTCCATTTTTTCGTGATGCCCGCCGGCGATTTCCGCGACGCTGTCCAGGTGCCCGGGGAAGGGCAGGTGGCTGAGCATCAGGATCGTCTGCACCATGTGGTGATTGATGATGTAGCGCTCTTCGCGGGTCAGGGTGCCCCGGGCAATGCTCAGGTTGTAGAGTTCGCCGCGATTGTATTTGTAACGCGGCACATCCAGTTTGAACCCCCACGGATTGTCTTCCGGAATCAGTTCACTCTCGGCGCGTTCGATCAGGTGTTCGGGCTTGTCCGCCAGCAGTGGCTCGCTGACTGGCAGCGTTGGCGCGGGCGTTTGCGCCTGACGGCGGTTTTCCTCCCATGACACCCCCAGGCGATCATCGAGGGTGCGCATCCAGCGCCGCTCGGCGATGCGCTCAAGGCGCTGCAGATCGGCGGGTGCCATGGCCTCGCCGCCCAGATTGCAGCGGGCAACAAAGGCAAAGTCATCGTCCAGTTGCGTCAGCGCGGCGTCACGCTGTTCGCTCAGTTGCGCCGCGTTGCCGCCGAGCGCCAGCGCCTGCCAATAACTGACCCAGGCGTCGCGCTTGAGCACTTCGAAACGGGTGCGAATTTCGTGGATGCGATCGTTGAGGGTTTCCAGTTTGGTCGCCTTGTCGACGACATATTCGGGAGTGGTGACCTTGCCGCAATCGTGCAGCCAGGCCGCGATGTGCAGGGCTTCCCACTCGTCTTCGCTGGGCTGATAACGCTGAAATGCCGGTGCCTGGCTGGCGGCAGCGGCCTGCGCAAGCATCAAGGTCAATTCCGGCACACGTTGGCAGTGGCCGCCGGTGTAGGGGCTCTTGGCGTCGATGGCGCCGGCCAGTAACTGGATGAACGCATCGAGCAACTGCTTCTGTTTCGCTTGCAGACGCTGACTTTCAATACTCACCGCCGCCGCACCGGACACTGCTTGCAGGAAGGCAATGCGGTCCGGGCGCAGTTTTTCCAGATCCTGAGCGTTGCCGCTGTCGTTGATCAGCAGAACCAACAGGCCAATGGTCTCGTTGTGGCGATTACGCAGGCGGATACCGATCAGGTGGATGCGCGGCGACTGCATGGCCAACAGGACGTTCTGCAAGTCTGCGGCCTGCTCGAAGCCGAGGCTGCTGACCACGTTGTCGGCGTGGATCAGTTGCTGAAACCACGCCGGGCCCTGATCTGCCAGCAGGTCCTGGCCGAGCACGTTGAACCCGCCCGGCTCCTGCGAAACACCGTCGATCACCAGTCCATAGGGTTCCATGCGGTTGCCGTCGCTTTCGCGCAGATAGATCAACCCTGCCTGGGCCTGGGCGATCTGCACCGTTTCGAACAGCACCCGTTGCAGCAGCGGGGCGAAGCGGGTTTCGGCGCTGACGCTGTCGGTGATACGGAAGAAGCTGGCGAGTGTGTCTTTCATGCGCGCCATCGACAGGCTCAACTGGTCGACCTCCAGCACTGGCGAGCGGCGGGTGACCGGAAAATTGAAATCGAAACTGCGGATCGCGTCGGCTTCCTTGACCAGCGCGTGCAACGGTTTGACCAGAATCCGCGAGATCAGCCAGCCCAGCGGCAGGCACAGCAGCAAGATCGCGAGGGTGATCAGCGCGCCTTGCCAGCGCATGCGGTAGGCGTCGGCCAGCAGTTCGTCCTCCGGCACCAGCAGGGCCATCTGCAAACCGTTCGGCCCACCTTCCTCCAGGTTGCTGCGGGCGACGATCCAGTGGCGCCCATTGACGTCGAGCCGTTTGCCCTGATGGGGCGTGGACAGCAACGCGTGCAGGTTCGGGCTCAGGTCGGCGGCCTTGGCCAGGCGCGCGCTGCGGTCATCGACAATCAGCCGGCGGCTATCGGGATAGGCCACCGCATTGCCATCGGCATCGAACAACACGATTTCGGTGGAGGGGGTGACGACGTGCTTGAGCAAGGTGGCGGAAAGTGCTTCAAGGGTCAGGTCGGCACCGATGACGGAGTCTGCGCTGCTGCGACGGGCGAGCGTGGTGCCCACATTGTGCGTGGAGAAAAATACATAGGGCTCGGTGGTGATCTGGTCACCCTGTTGCAGGGCGTTGATGTACCAGTTGCGGGTACGCGGGTCGTAGCGGTCGTCGGAATTGACGTCGCGCCCCACCGGCGCCAGTGTCTGATCGAAGAACAGTGACTGCGACGATACGGTGCCGCTGGCGTCGTGCTCGATGCTCCAGACCTGATAGACCGCGGTCGGCGGCGCCTTGAGCAGGGTTTTAAGGGCGTTGGTACGCAAGGGTCGAACCATGAAGAAGTCGCCGTTGCCGTACCCCAGATACAGCGACGCGAGATCGCTGTTGTCCTTGAGTGACTGACTGAACGGCTTGAGTAGCGCCAGACGCTGTTGCAGGCGCGAAGCGCCGGCCGCCTGATTGTCGGCCAGCAGGCTCAGCAGGTGCCGGATCGGTTCGTAAGTTGAATGCAGGTCCAGGCGCACGTCCTGTTCGATGCGATTGAACAGGTTTTCACTGCTCGACAGGATGATCCGGGTGGTCTGGCGATAATTGAACAACCCCAGCACAACGCCTGTCAGCAACAGCAGGAAGGTGAACATGACGCTGATGTGCACGTGCAACGGGAATCGGCGTTGATCCGGGCGCAGTGGGCTGGGCATTGCTGACTCTCCATTGAAGTAAACACACTGCTCAGCGTCCAAGCATAGTTAAGGCTCGCCCAGTGTGCCTTCTTCCAAAGGTTCCAGTTGTCGCTGCAATGCCTGCTCCAGTTCGACAATCGCTGCGTCGGTGGCCTCGGTGCAGCGCACGATGGTCGCCAGCGAGGTTGTCTGCAGGCAGGCTTGTTCCAGCGCATCGCAACAGGCGATCAGGCGCGAGGCCTGGGCGATTCGGGCGGCACCTTTGATCTTGTGTGCCACGACCGCCAAGGCTTCACGGTCATTGTGCGGGGCCAGGGCCCGAAGCTCCTCGCGATCCAGACGGCTACTCTTGAGCAGTTGCGTGAGCAGGCGCCGGGCTTGCAGCGGATTGCCACCGGTCAACTGATTCAGGCCCTGAAGATTGAACGCCGGCCCCGGCGATGCCGGTTGCAACCCGTTGACCCAATGGTTCAGGGCGCTGAGGCTCAAGGGTTTGAACAGGCAGTCATTCATGCCAGCCTGTTTGCAGCGCTTGACCTCTTCGGGCTGGGCATTGGCCGTGAAGCCCAGCACCGTACAAGGTGCGCGGCCGGTGCGCCGTTCCTGTTGGCGGATGGCCTCCGTCAGTTCATAGCCGTTCATCACTGGCATGTTGCAGTCGGCGATGACCAGATCGAATTCGCCGGCCTGCCAGACTGCAAATGCGCTTCGCCCTTCTTCGGCAACACTGAAACGATGACCGAGGAATTCCAGCTGCTGGCACAGCAGCAGACGGTTGGCCGGATGGTCATCAACCACCAGAATGTTCAACGGTGTCGCAGACGGGGCGATCGGCTGTGCGGTTTTCGCTACGGTGGCCTTGCACGGCAGCGTCTGCAACGGCAACGACAGGCAGACCTGGGTGCCGATCCCGGGCTGACTGCTCAGCTGCAGTTGACCGCCCATCATTTCACAGAGGTTACGGCTGATGACCAGCCCCAGTCCCGCACCACTTCGAGCCTGTTGCCGACCGCTGTCGGCCTGGGAAAACGGTTCGAACAGGCGTTGTTGATCTTCGATGCTGATCCCGACTCCAGTGTCGTGAATGGTCAGTTGGATCAGGGAATACAGGCCCGCGTCATTGGGTCGTACGTCCAGCGCGACGCGCACCTGCCCGCGCTCGGTGAATTTGATGGCGTTGCTGATCAGGTTCGACAGGACTTGCTTGAAGCGCAACGGATCCAGCTCCACGTCGACGGCGAGTCCGGGAGGATTGACCGTCAGGGGCAAGGCGAGGTTTTTCTGACGGGCCAGGCCGTCGAAAATTCTGACCACTGACGCCACGGTTTCGACCAGATTGACCCGCTCGGGGCTCAGACTCAGGTGCCCGGACTCGATTCGTGCGATATCGAGGATGTCGCCGATCAGGCCCAGTAGATCCTTGGCCGAACAGTAAGCGGTTTCGATGGATGAGCGATCCGGTGCCTGATCGCTCATGCGCTCGAGCGTCAGTTCGAGCATGCCGATGATGGCATTCATCGGCGTACGGATTTCGTGACTCATGGTCGCCAGAAAGGTGCTTTTGGCGCGATTGGCGTTGTCCGCCTGCTCCTTGGCCGTGCGCAGCTCATCGAACAATTGGCGACGTTCACTGATGTCGATCCAGCCACCGATGATCCCTTGTACTTCGCCGCTGGAGTCGCGGTACGGCAGGATCCAGTGATAGATCGTCAGGCGCCGGCCACCGATGTGCAGCGGACGGTCGAGCAGCAGCGGCGTCCCTTCGGCCACCACCCGTTGGTAATCCGCCTGGAAGGCCTGGGCTTCGAAGGCATTGCTCAGGGTGCCCTGCATGACACTCTTGCCGATCACGTCTTCGCGTTTGGCGTTGAAGGCTTCGAGATAGCTGTCGTTGCAGCTTTGCAGCAGACCCCGGCGGTCACGCACGTAGATCGGGTGAGGGGTACCGTTGACCAGCGAGCGCATGAATTCGAACTGATCGTTGAGCGCGCGCTCGGCGGCCTGACGTTGCTTGATCTGGCGGCGCATGTAGGCGTTCCAGAGCAGTGACAGCAACAGCAACAGGCATGCCGCCCCGATCAGTTGGTAAAACAGGCGCTGGTATTGATGCCAGTTGCTTTGCGCGGCATTGGAGAAACCGCGCCAGCGGCTGTTGATGACGCCCAGTTCTTCGGGGCTGATGCTCAGCAGCGCTTTGTCGAGGATCGAGCTCAGCTCGCGGTTGTCACGCGCCGTGGCCAGCGAGAAGGCGGCCTGGCGAGTGCCCAGGGTCGTGGTGATCTGCAACTGATGTTCGAAGATCCGCGACGAGATCAGGTAATTGGCGATGACCAATGAGGTGACCGCGCCATCGACCCTGCCTTCAGCGAGCAATGTCGCGGCGCCGAAGGTGTCCGAGGTTTCGGTCAGACGGATATCGGGAAACTCGCGGCGCAGGTAATCGGTCATGGGGCTGCCTTGGGCAATCGCCAGGTATTTGCCCCTCAGCTGAGCCGGATGTGTCGGGCTGTCGGGGGATTTTCGGGTCAGCAGGACAAAGGAGTTTTCCAGATAAGGGCGACTGAATTGCAGGGTTTTTTCCCGCTGGGGGCTGGGAAGCAGCGCCGCGATCAGATCGGCCCGATGCTGATTGATCTGTTCCACCATGTCGCCGTCGCTGCGGCTGCGCACCAGTTCGAAGCGCATGCCGGTGCGCAATCGCAGCAGCTCAAGCAGGTCTGCGGTAATGCCGCGCAGATTGCCATCACTGTCGAAGAACGTCAGCGGGGCGAACGCTTCGTTCACCACCACACGCAGCACCGGATGCTGTTTGAGCCACTGCTCTTCATGATGGGTCAATTGCAGCTTCTGGTCGGTCAGCAGAATGTCGCTGCCGGCGCTCCAGCGCTTGGCGATGCTGTCCCGTTCACTGGTCGGTATGGCTTGTAGCACGGCGTTGATGATGGCCAGCAGTTGAGGGTTTTCGGCGTGTACGGCAAAACTGAAACCGTGGGCTTCCTGTTTGCCGAAATTGGCCATGCGGATGTTGTTCAGATAGCCCTTGTTGATCATGTAGTGGGTGGAAATGGTATCGCCCAGAAACACGTCGGCCTGATCAAACGCCACCGCGTTGATTGCGTTTTGATAGGACGGATAGGAGGTCAGGATGGCTTTCGGATACAGCGCCCGGACCTCGTCCTGGGGCAGATAGTGATAGACCATGCTCAGGCGCAGACCGGCCAGGCCCTGGGTGAGCGTGCGGGTTTCGTCCTCACGGGTGACCAGTACCGGCTGATCGATGGCGTAGGGCGTTGAAAGCAGGATATCCGCGTCGCTGGCTTCGAAACCGTTGGCGGTACCGAGCATGTCGACCTGACCGGCTTTCAATGCGCGCAAGGCGGCTTCCCGTGAAGCAAAGCGCTGGACCCGCACTGGCAGTCCGCTGGCCTGTTCGAGGAGGCCGGCGTAATCAGCGGTAAATCCTTCGTAATCGCGCCCGCTGGCCGTCATGTCGAACGGCGGATAATCCGGTGCGGAAGTGCCCAGTACCAGTTCGCTGCGAGTCTGCAGCCATTGTCGCTGCGCAGGCTCCAGTGTCACGGACAGTGCTTCATGACCCGAACGGCTGCGCAGCACATACTCTTGCGCCGTGATGAGGTCGGCATGGCTCTGAGTCGTCAGGCACAGGCTCGCGCACCAGAGGGCAAGATAGATCTTTAAACGACTGGGCATTCGGGCTCTCACACTAGTGCGTTGCGTTTGGCCATCTCGATAAGTTCCACCAGAGACCTGGCTTTCAGTTTCTGCATCAGGCGTTTTTTATAGGTGCTGACAGTCTTGTTGCTGAGAAACATGCCTTTGGCAATTTCCTTGTTGGTGCGCCCTTGGGCAAATAACTGCAGAACCATGAGTTCCCGGTCATTGACGGACTTGAATAACTCCAGTTCGGCATAACGCACATCATCGCTGCGCACCGGATTCAATGCCTGGCTGGGGAAATAGTTGTAACCGGAAAGTACCGCCTTGATGGCACTGACCAGTTCGCTCAAGTCTTCTTCCTTGCACACATAACCGGATGCGCCGGACTGCATGCAGCGAATGCCGAACAGGGTCGGGCATTGTGCAGTCAGCACCAGGGTCTTGAGCGGAGTCCCCATGGCGTTGAAACGGGCGAGGACTTCCAGGCCGTCGAGTTTGGGAATGCTGATATCAAGGATGATCAGGTCGGGCATGCATTCGCGGACCATCTGCATGGCATCGACCCCGTTATCGGTTTCGCCGACGACCTTGTAACCTTCATGCTCGAGCAGCATCCGAACGGCAAGCCGGATGACGGGGTGATCATCGACAATAAAAACGGAGTTCATAATCAAATCCCATACGTGCGCGAATAAAGCGCGCACCTTAGCTCAGATAAATGAGCGGCCGCATGAACTCCCACGGCTCTAGCAGCGATATAGGATAAGTCCTACACGCTAAAGGGAAATCGACTACGATCAAACTCAGTGTCGCGTAAGGAAGTGTTTAGGATATTTGTTTATCTGAATGTCTTAAGTTGCTTGTAGAGTATTGAAGAAGCAGAGTTTGTCCGGTTTTTTTGAGTGTTAAACAAATGACACTTGGAAGTCACAAATATTGCGAACCGTAACGCCGGTTCAATGGACCACGCGCTCAACCGGGCAGTCATGGCGACCCGGTGAGCGCAGTGTTCTGTCAGTGGCTGGAACGTCCGGTCATTTCCAGCGCCATGTCGCTGGCGTAGCTGTCGGTCATCCCGGCGATGAAGTCGATCATGCGCAGAAACGAAGTGTGCAACGGGCCATGGGGATCCGGCGCATTGTTGCCCAGCAGATCGAGGATGCGTCGGCTTTTGAACGACGGCGTGCGTCCGCCATGTTGCTCCAGCGCGGCGCCGCAGAACGCGTTGAGGAGGATTTCCAGGGTGGTGTAGGCGCCGATTTCATGCAGCGTCTTGCGCTTGTCCTGAAAAATCTTCTTGCGCGCAATGTCCTTGGCGTTCAGCACGCAGCGTTTGGCCGGGCCGTGCATGTGTTCCACCAGGTCGCCGTGCAGAGTGCCTGCCAGCAATGCGTCCTGTTGTTCGACGAACGCCCTGGCGGCGGCGTTGGTCAAGTGCTCGATGGCCTTGCCGCGCAGGATCGCCAGTTTGCGTCGACGCGAATCCTGCGGGCCGAGCTGGCGATAGGTTTCCGGCAGATCGTCACCGACCAGGCCGAGCAGCAGCGATTCAACCTCCGCGTACTCCAGCAGTTCCATTTCCAGGCCGTCTTCGAGGTCGATCAGTGCATAACAGATGTCGTCAGCCGCTTCCATCAGGTACACCAGCGGATGCCGCGCCCAGCGTTGGTCTTCCAGTTGTGGCAGGCCGAGCTTGTGGGCGATCTGCTCCAGCAGTGGCAGTTCGCTCTGATAGCAGCCGAACTTGTGTTTCTTGTAGCCCAGCGAGTCGGCGTGACGTGCGGTCCACGGATACTTCAGATACGTGCCGAGGGTGGCGTAAGTGAGGCGGGTGCCACCGTCGAACTGGTGATACTCAAGCTGAGTCAGCACCCGAAAGCCCTGCGCGTTGCCTTCGAAATTGAGGAAGTCACCGCGCTCGGCTTCGCTCATGCCGTCCAGCCAGCCGCGCCCGGCGGCTTGCTGGAACCAGTGACGAATGGCGTCTTCACCGGAGTGGCCGAATGGCGGGTTGCCGATGTCATGGGCCAGGCAGGCCGATTGCACGACCATGCCCAGATCGCTCGGGTCGCACCAGTCGGGCAGGGCGCTGCGCAAGGTTTCGCCGACGCGCATGCCCAGCGAGCGGCCGACGCAGCTGACTTCCAGCGAGTGGGTCAGACGGGTGTGGATATGGTCGTTACTTGATACCGGATGCACCTGGGTCTTGCGCCCCAGACGGCGGAAGGCGCCGGAGAAGATGATGCGGTCGTGGTCTTTGTGGAACGGGCTGCGGCCCAGCTCTTGCGGGCTGTGCAGCGGTTTTCCAAGGCGTTCGCGGTTGAGCAGGGTCTGCCAATCCAAGGCTGGTTCTCTCCGTCGGTGACTGGGATGACTGTTGCCCTAGCTTCCCGGTTCAGGCTCGCACCTGCAAGCGGAACTACAGGCCCGCGGCATCGATATCGATCAGCAGCAGGCGCTCGCCGTTATCGAAGAACTGCCCGGCGGTCAGGCAATACTGGTTGCTCGTGGCATCGCGGTAGGTGCTGGACAGCGTCAGGCGACGTTCCTCCCAGCCTTCGGCGAGCAAATGATAGAAGTACGGGCGCCATGACCAGTTGTGGCCCAGGTAGCGGTTATCGGCGACCCAGCCGTTGTTGCGCCATTCAAGGTTAGGCGTGAGTTGGGTGCCATGCCGGTCACATTGGTAGAACCGCAGCAACCACGGAAAGGCTTCGAGTTGCGGCAGCGCACTGAGCGGTGCGTGAGCCTGAGCCCAGGCCTGGAGAATCGCCATCAGTTCGCTGAGTTGTTGGCGCATTTGCATCAGGCGTCCGCGTTCGGCCAGTTTCTGCCTCACGTAACGCTGGCGCAATTCAGCGAAGCGCTGCACGAAGGCATCCGTTGGATAGAGCGCCTCCTGCGCCCGGGCGAACAGGAAACCCTGAACGTAGCGCGAACCGCATTCCAGGGCGAAATTGAGCTGGGCCTCGGTTTCCACACCTTCGGCAATGATCCAGCAGCCGGTCTTCTCGGCCATCTGCGCCAGTGCCTTGACCACATCACTGCTCGGCCCGCCGAGTGCGGCAGCCTGGAACAGGCGCATGTCGAGTTTGAGGATGTCCGGCTGCAAGGCCAGCACCCGATCGAGCTGCGAATAACCGGCGCCGAAATCATCAATCGCAATCCGCGCTCCCGCGTCGCGATAACGCGCCACCACTTCGGCCAGACGCTGACTGTTGCCGCCCAGCTCAGTGATCTCGAACACGATGCGTTGCGGGTCGACGTCGTGTCGCAACATTTGCTTGAGGCTGGGCAGCGGCTGTTCGGCGCGCAGGCGACTGATCCAGCGTGGCGACATGTTCAGGCTGAGAAACCACTCCGAGGGGGCTTCATGCAGTCGGCTCAGGGCGTTGTCGCGGATCTGTCGGTCGAGGCGGCGCAGGGCGATGGCGGGTGTGCGCGGGTCGGCGAACAATGGCCCGACCGAGACCAGTTGGCCATCGGACTGGCGCAGGCGACCCAATGCTTCGACGCCTGCAATGCGCCCAGTGGCGGTATCGATGAAAGGTTGAAAGCAGGCGAGCGGTTACCCGTCGATCACGGGGCCTCCTTAGTCGTTCTTGTTCTGGGTGAACCCCGCCGACCGGGTAGGCGCGCGGGATTGAACCTCCGGGTAAAGAGGTTCATCCCGCGGATATTGCAAGAATGCAGCCAGATGCGCCGGCTCAGCGTTTGCCCGAGCTCTGCATTACCAGTCTGATCAGCGGCCCGAGGCTGGTGCCCAGACGTATCAGTCGGGTCAGACCGCCGACGCCCCCGCTTTTTGCGCCCTTGCCGGTGATAAACCCCAGCAGGGTCACAGCGGCCACGCCCCATAGCGGCGCGTGCTTGATGCCGAAACCTGCTTGCAGGTTTTGCGTCATCCCGCGCATGCGCTGCAAGGGTTGCAGCACTTGCCCGGCTTCATGGCGGATTTCCTGCCGGTGCATTTCCATACGCAGGCGGATCAGTGCCTTGCGCATTTCCCGGCGCGAGCTGTTGTGTGGCAGTTCAGGCAAGCTCATGGCAACAGGCGCTCCCGATCGTTGGCCAACTCTTCCAGCGTGCCGTGGAAGGGCGAGGATTCATCGAAGACGGCTGCTTTGAGGCGTAGCCCACAGAAAGCGGCGGCCAAGGTGTAGAACACGCACAGGCCGATGATTGCCGCCAGGCGATAAGTGTCCCAGAACACGATCAGCACCAGCGTCGACAGACCGACCAGCAACAGCAGGGCAAACACCAGTGCCAGGCCTGCGAACAGCAACAGGCTGACGGTGCGTGCTTTCTGCTCCTGCAACTCGATGCCGAACAGTTCGACATGGCTGTGCAGCAAGCCGAGAACAGCGGCGCCCAGACGCCGCGTGGAGGATGAGGTGCCCGACCCCAGGCCGGATTCGCCGATCGACATGATCAGCGCCGAGTGGCCAGCAGGCCAATCAGAAAGCCCACTCCGGCAGCAATGCCCACCGACTGCCAGGGATTGGCCGACACGTAGTCTTCAGTCGCGGTGACGGCGGCCTGACCGCGATCGCGCAGGGTGTCTTCGGTCAGCTTCAGGGTTTCACGTGCGCGCAACAGGCTGTCGTGGATCTGCTCACGCAGCTCATCAGCCTGATCGCCCGCCAGCGTCGCGGTGTGTTCGAGCAACCGCTCGGTGTCGGCGACCAGAGTCTGGAAGTCGTTCATCAGGATTTCTTGAGCGGTCTTTGCCTTGATGCTGGCCATGGGTGGATCTCCGTAAGTGACGTCTGAAGCGTTCGAGTATGAGCCTTGCGCGAAGGTTCAGTACAAATGACTGGTACAGCTTTTGCTATGTCCTGGTGCGTTCTGCCGCGGTCGTGCGCTGTTGGCGGGCGTACATGCAGCAAAACCTTAACTCAAATAATCCTGGTCCGTGTCAGGACATCGACCTTGTGCGCCAAAGCGGTTCACTGCAGCGTCACTGCGGTGCCTGGCCGGGCGCAACTTGGTGCATGAATTGTCCGCGCGAACCGCTTTGGTACCTTTTTAGCCTTCAGGTCTGCCTCTTTATGGAAAATCTGCAAAGCGCTGTGGACACGCTGGTCCACAGCTCCAACACGTTGTTCATTCTGATCGGTGCGGTGATGGTGTTGGCGATGCACGCCGGTTTCGCCTTCCTTGAAGTCGGCACGGTGCGCCAGAAAAATCAGGTCAATGCACTGTCCAAGATCCTCAGTGACTTTGCCGTTTCGACGCTGGCCTATTTCTTTATAGGCTATTGGATCTCCTATGGGGTGACCTTCATGCAGCCGGCGGCGGTGCTGAGCGCGGATCACGGTTACGGTCTGGTGAAGTTTTTCTTCCTGCTGACCTTTGCCGCGGCGATTCCGGCGATCATCTCCGGCGGGATTGCCGAGCGTGCGCGATTCGTTCCGCAGTTGTGTGCGACAGCGCTGATCGTGGCGTTCATCTACCCGTTTTTCGAGGGCATGGTCTGGAACGGCAACTACGGTCTGCAAGCCTGGCTGACGGCGCGCTTTGGCGCGGCGTTCCATGATTTCGCCGGTTCCGTGGTGGTGCACGCCATGGGCGGCTGGCTGGCACTGGCGGCGGTTTTGCTACTCGGTCCGCGCAACGGGCGTTATCGCGAAGGGCGTCTGGTGGCGTTCGCGCCGTCGAGCATTCCGTTTCTGGCGCTGGGTTCGTGGATTCTCATCGTCGGCTGGTTCGGCTTCAACGTGATGAGCGCGCAGACCTTGCAGGGCGTCAGCGGTCTGGTGGCGGTCAACTCGTTGATGGCCATGGTCGGCGGTACCGTGGCGGCGCTGATCGCCGGGCGAAATGACCCAGGCTTCCTGCACAACGGCCCGCTGGCCGGGCTGGTAGCCGTCTGCGCCGGTTCCGACCTGATGCACCCGGTAGGCGCGCTGGTAACCGGCGCACTGGCCGGTGCCTTGTTCGTCTGGTGCTTTACCGCCGCGCAAGTCAAATGGCGCATCGACGACGTGCTCGGCGTATGGCCGTTGCACGGTCTGTGCGGCGTGTGGGGCGGGATCGCCTGCGGCCTCTTCGGCCAGACTGCGCTGGGGGGGCTTGGCGGCGTCAGCCTGATCAGTCAGTTGATCGGCAGCGCGCTGGGTGTGCTGGTGGCACTGATCGGCGGATTCGCCGTCTACGGCGTGATCAAGGTCTTGCACGGCCTGCGCCTGAGTCAGGAACAAGAGTATTACGGCGCCGACCTGTCGCTGCACAAGATCGGCGCGGTGAGCCAGGACTAGGCTTCCTCGTCTTCCGCGCCGGGATAGAAGCCATGCAGCAGACGATAGCGGTCAATGCGCACCTGATCGATTTGCTCCTGTACCTTATGCGCCGGCAGGCCGAGCATGACCAAGGCGTGGGAGGCGAGCATCAGGCTCGACTCCAATAGCTCCGGCACCACTTCGCTGGCGCCGGCGGCTTTGAGTTCAGCCCATTGGCTGTCGTCGCGGGTGCGCACCAGAATCGGTATCCGCGCATTGAGCCGGCGCGCTTCCTTGAGAATTTGCAGGCTGACATCGCTCTGATCCACGGCGATCACCAGCAGCCGGGCGCGCAATAGTCCGACGGCGGTCAGCAGGTCGCCGCGCGCAGAATCGCCGTAATGCACCTCGCTTTCGCCGGCTGCGGCTTCCTGCACACGTACCGGATCGTTATCCAGCGCGATATAAGGCTGATTGGCGTTGCGCATGAAGCGGCCGATGGATTGACCGACACGGCCGTAACCACAGATCACCACGTGTTGATCCAGCCCGGCATTGAGGGCGCTGATTTCCTCGATTTGCGCCTCCTGGTTCGGCTTGCGGTGCAGGCGCGCGGCCATTTGCGGCGCGGCGCGCAATAGCAGAGGTGTCAGCAGCATCGAGCAGAAGGTTGCCGCCAGCAGCAGGGCGCCCAGCTCGGCAGGCAGCATCTGGTTTTGTTGCATTTGCGCCATTAAGGCGAAGCAGAATTCCCCACCCTGCGCCAGGGCCAGGCCGCTGCGCCAGGCGGTTTCGTGATCACTGCCGCGCCATTTCACCAAGAGCGCGACGACCGTGCCCTTGATCAGCATCAGGCCGAGGGTCAGGCCGAGAATCAACACACTGTGACTGACGAACAGTTGCAGGTCGATCAGCATGCCGATGCTGACGAAAAACACCCCGAGCAGAATGTCGCGAAACGGCCGGATGTCAGCTTCGATCTGATGGCGGTAGTGGCTCTCGCCGAGCAGCATCCCGGCCAGAAATGCGCCAAGGGCAGGGGACAGGCCGAGCAGGTGCGTCAGCCATGCAGTCAACAGCACAATCACCAGCGCCAGCAGCACGAACAATTCCGCCGAACGCGAGGCCGCCACTTCATGGAACAGCCGTGGCAGCAACCAGCGGCTGGCCAGCAACAGACCGAAAAACAGCACCACGGTCTTCACCAATGTCAGGGGCAAGGCCCAGTACCAGGCTTGCGCGCTGCTTCCGGCGAACACTGGCACCAGGGTCAGCAACAACACCGCTACCACGTCTTGAAACAGCAAGACCCCGACCGCGTTCTGCCCGTGACTGCTGAACACTTCGCCCAGGCTACCCAATTCCTTGGTGACAATTGCCGTCGACGACAATGACAGTCCGGCGCCGAGCAACAGGGCCGGGGCCCACGGCATGCCCAACAGGATCAGCACCAGCCCGAGCAATCCGGTGCTGAGCACTACCTGCTGGCTGCCCAGGCGGAACACCACCTGGCGCAGCGCGATCATCTTCGACAGGGAAAACTCCAGGCCCAGCGAGAACAGCAGAAACACCACCCCCAGTTCGGCCACGTCCGGCAGATGTTCGCTCTCGTTGACCCAGTTGAAAGCAGTCGGTCCCACCATCAGGCCCACGCAGAGATAGCCCAGCACCGGCGGCAAGCGCAGGCGGCGGAACAGGGCAATCATCACCAGGGATGAGGCGAGGATGATCAACAGGTTGGCAAACACAAGGCACTCCGATGTCAGGCTCAGGCTTCTCAAGCGTAGAGGCAAAAAGCGCGGGAGCATCGCCTGATTGGCTTTTCCGTGGACTGATTTGCATCAGGGTTTTGCTTGTTTGCTGCGGTGCGCCGGCCATCTGGCAGCGCTGGCTCGACGGGTTTTCGAGGCGGGCCTAGAATGAACGCTCATTTTTTCGGTTGAGCGATCATGCCTCCTGAATGTCAGTTGTTCGGCACCTTGGGATGCCATCTGTGCGAGGTGGCAGAAGCCGAGTTGATGCCGTTTGTCGAGCACGGTTTGCTGGTGGAACTGGTGGATATTGCAGAGGATCAATCGTGGTATGAGGCTTACAGCCTGCGGATCCCTGTATTGCGCCGAGTGGATACTGGCGCAGAACTGAATTGGCCGTTCAGTGCCGATCAGGTGGTGGCATTCCTGCGCTGAGCGATTTGTCATCCGCTGGTCGCGAGCGACCATCGTCGCGTTGGCACTCTGCGGTTTATTCGTTTACTGTATGCGCATACAGTAATTGGGTTGACCTGCTGCTTGTGAAGTCTTGAGCAGGTGAATCCGGCAGTCAGAGGGACGAACCGTGGTCAATGTCGAACAGTTGAAGAACAGCGTGAACCGGATGTCGGTTGACGTGGTGCGCGAGGCGGTCCTCGAGTTGCGCCTGGACGGGCTGGTCACGGAGGGCAAGACGCCATTCAACAAACTGCATTTCAACACCTGCTTTGCCGAGATCGAAGCGTTGTTCCAGCGTGCCGGTTATCACAAACAACTGGATGTGGTCGGTTATCAGGGGTTGTTGTACGCCTTGTATGACCCGGGACGCTGGGAGGCGGTCGATGTGTTGCGCTGGCTCAAGGAGTTCACCGAAGCTGCGGCACTCAAGTCGATTCCGGCCTGAGGCGGGCCGCGGATTCCGCACTAGGTTCGTTTCGCTCAGTGTTGGATAATGCCGGCCTGCATTGAGGGTTCGAATTTCCGTATGTCCACACCAACGTTTTCTGCTGCGCAGAATCAGGCCAGCACCCTTTACCTTCCTCCGGGGCCTTGGGCGACCGTCCTTGATTGCCTGTGTGAGCATTTCAGGGCGATCAGTCGCGAGCAATGGCTTGACCGGATTGTCCGGGGCCGGGTGCTGGACGGTCAGGGTCAGCCAATTGCGCTGGATCTGCCTTACAAGGAAGGGCTGCGCATTCACTACTTCCGTGAAGTGCCGGATGAAAAGCCGATTCCGGTGGTCGAGTCGATCCTCTATGCGGACGAGCATCTGGTAGTGGCGGACAAACCGCATTTTCTGCCAGTCACGCCCGCTGGTGAGTATGTCGAGCAGACGTTGCTGCGTCGTCTGATCCGCCGCCTCGATAACCCGCATCTGGTGCCATTGCACCGCATCGACCGGCACACCGCCGGGCTGGTGATCTTCTCGGCCAACCCACAAACCCGCTCGGCTTATCAGTCGCTGTTTCCGACCCGGCAGATCGATAAACGCTATGAGGCGATTGCCCGTGCGCTGCCGGAGCTGGAGTTTCCCCTGGTGCACAAAAGTCGCTTGATCGACGGCGAACCGTTCTTCCGCATGCAGGAAGGCCCGGGACTGGCGAACACTGAAACGGCGGTGGAAGTCCGGGAAAAGAACGGTGATCTGTGGCGCTATGGTCTGTATCCGGTGACCGGCAAGAAGCATCAGTTGCGCGTGCACATGACTGCGCTGGGCGCGAGTATCTGCAACGATCCGTTTTATCCGCAGGTGTTGAAAGACGTTGAGGATGACTACGCCAATCCGCTCAAACTGCTGGCGCAGGGACTGCGGTTTGTCGACCCGGTCACCGGTGAGAAGCGCGAGTTCGAGAGCCAGATCACCCTGCAGTGGTGACACCATTTACTTTTACGTACCCATGAAAAAGCCCGCATCAATGCGGGCTTTTCTGTATCCGGTGTCGACGTAAAGGTTACAGCTCTTTAACGGTACGAACCTGATCCTTGTTGATGCGGGTCTCTTTGCCGTCCAGCTGCTTGAACTCGTAGAAGCCCGAATCTTCGTCATATTTCGGGGTGTCGACGGCCTGGATTTCGCGACCGTCATTCAAGGTGATCACTGTTGGCGACGAGCAACCAGCGAGCGTTGCCAGGCCCAGTGCGAGCATGAAAGTGGCGAGGGTCCGTTGAGTCATGAGTGTGTCTCCGAATGGGAATACTTTTGGTTACTGAGCTTGAGACGTATACAAGGCGTGAGAGTTCCTTGAATGCTGTCAGTCTGACACAGTGTTATGCGCATTTAACAGTTCGGGGGTATTCAGGTTGGCCAGGCGCGGGTCGTTGTCCGGGCATTGCAGGGCCGCTGCGCCGAGGCTGCGCATGATACGGCCGGGGCTGCGTTCGCCGGCGTTCCAGGCATTTTTGAATGCGGGCAACAGGGCCACCGGAATCACGCACAGCAGGGGCTCCCAATGGTCGTCATGGCGCAACATTAAAGGTTTGTCAGGAAACTGGCCGGCAGTTGCACGCATGTCGCGCAGCAGCGCTGCGTCGATGCGCGGCACATCGCAGGGCAAGACCAGCAGATGGGGCAAACGCGCAACTTCAAGCCCCGCGAGGATGCCGGCCAAGGGGCCTGGAAAGTCGTCTTCTTCATCACTCACCAGTTGGTCGGCGTAGGCAGCATAACGCTCGCGATTGCGATTGCAGGAGATGATCAGATCGTCAGTCAGCGGTCGTACCTTGCGCTGCAAATGCGCAATCAGCGGTTCACCCTGCCATTCCACCAACCCTTTGTCCTGGCCGCCCATGCGCTGGCCGCGTCCGCCTGCCAAGAGCAGAATGGAGCAGGGGAGCAATGGCGTATTCGGGATCATGGCAGCTCTCCAGCAGGGCGGCGAAAGAATCAAGCGCTGTGATATAACACCGGGCTGATTCTCCTACAACTGGACGAGCCTAATGAAAGCCAAGGCCGATGTACCTTTTGCACCGCTGAATATTGCGGTGCTGACTGTCAGCGATACCCGAACCCTGGACACCGACACCTCAGGCCAGGTCTTTGTCGACCGCCTGACTGCTGCCGGCCACCGTCTGGCCGAACGGGTCCTGCTCAAAGATGACCTGTACAAGATCCGCGCGCAAGTTGCCCACTGGATTGCCGAGGACGTGGTGCAGGTTGTATTGATTACCGGCGGCACCGGCTTCACCGGGCGTGACAGCACGCCTGAAGCCGTGGCTTGTCTGCTCGACAAGCAGGTTGACGGGTTTGGTGAGCTGTTCCGACAGATTTCGGTGGCTGATATCGGTACGTCAACCGTGCAATCGCGGGCACTGGCCGGTCTGGCCAATGGCACGCTGGTATGTTGCCTGCCAGGTTCGACCAATGCGGTGCGCACCGGGTGGGACGGCATTCTCGCCGAACAGCTGGATTCGCGGCATCGGCCGTGCAACTTCGTTCCTCACCTCAAACAGGCGGCGCCTTGTGAATCCCGTGGGTAAGCCGGGCAAGAACGGCAGCCTGATGCCCGTCGAGGAAGCGCTGGCTCGCCTGCTGCAAATGGCCGAGGCCACGCCGATTGTCGAGCGCGAGTTTTTGCCATTGGCGCAGGTCGAGGGGCGAGTGCTGGCCGAAGACCTGGTTTCGACGCTGGACCTGCCGCCTTGGCCAAACAGCGCCATGGATGGTTATGCCTTGAGGCTGGCGGATTGGACCGGCACACCGCTGCCGGTCAGCCAGAAAGTTTTCGCCGGTCAAGCGCCTGCCGCCTTGAAGCCCGGCACCTGCGCGCGGATCTTCACCGGTGCGCCGGTGCCTGCTGGTGCCGACTGTGTGGAAATGCAGGAGAACGCCGAAGTCCAAGCCGACGGCAGTGTGCGCTTCGTCGAAATCATGAGCCTCGGCCAGAACATTCGTCCGCAAGGCCAGGAAACCACCGTGGGTGAGTTGATCCTGGCGGCAGGCACAAGGCTGGGACCGATCGAGCAAGGTCTCGCGGCATCGCTGGGATGTGACGGGCTGAATGTGGTACGCAAGGTCCGAGTGGCGGTGCTGTCCACCGGCGATGAACTGGTTGAGCCGGGCCAGCCGCTGGGGCCGGGGCAGATTTACAACAGTAATCGGGTGGTGTTGTGCAGTTGGTTGCAGCGATTGGGCTGTGAGGTGATCGATGCGGGCATTCTGCCGGACGATCTGGACACCACCCGAGCGCGGCTGGGCGACTTGCAGGATGTCGACCTGATTCTTTCAACCGGCGGGGTTTCGGTCGGGGAAGCAGATTTTCTGGGTGTTGCATTGAGGGAAGAGGGCGAGCTGGCACTGTGGAAACTGGCAATCAAGCCAGGAAAGCCGCTGACGTTCGGCCATTTTCGCAACGTGCCAGTGATTGGCCTGCCCGGTAACCCCGCTTCGACGCTGGTGACGTTTGCCTTGCTGACGCGACCTTACTTGCTGCGGCGTCAAGGTGTAAGAGACGTTGTGCCGTTGAAGTTCAAGGTGCCAGCCGGTTTCGTCTGGCCTGTGGCCGGCCATCGGCGTGAATACCTGCGTGGTCGACTCGAGCAAGGACGGGCCATTATTTATCGTAACCAAAGCTCTGGTGTGTTGCGCAGTGCTGCCTGGGCGGATGGGCTGGTAGAAGTGCTGGAGGGTCGTACGCTCGTAGAAGGTGATGAAGTCGGGTTCATTCCCCTGAGCGACCTGCTCGACTGACTCTGATCTTCGCTGAGCCTGCCCTTGCAACTGCAGGCTCTTCGCCTGAAAGCGTCGAGCCTGCATTCCCCGGTCATTGGCTCATCAGTGTGACCAACTGATCGAAGCGGCTGTTGGCAACCCAACCCAACAGTCCCATTATCACTGCCGTTGCACCTGCCGAATAGGCGAGGCGGTGCTTGATTGTTCTTACATCTGCGCGGACTTCATCCATATCCCGGCGTATGTACTTGAGATGGGTTTCCAGTTCGGTCACGCGCGGTTCCATTTGTGCTTCTCCAGCGGTTCTGGCGCTCTTTTTGAAATCGGATTTGTGACTGCTGCGACTTTCGTTGAGAGGGGCAATCGGACGGGTTGAAACTCTGGCTTCATGGCTGGACATGGACATATCCGTCGGCTGTTTTCACTGTCAGCGCGCTGGCCTTTCCGTCATTCGAACTGTCACCAGCTCCGAGGGGGTATCCACTCATTCCCTGCACATCCTTGTGTTGTTAAAAAACGAAAATTGATACTGCCTGCACAAGGTGTATCAAGGATCGAGTCCGGTCAATTGAGCCGATTCCTTACCTGTTGTAAGAAAAAGTACCGCTGTGTAGGACGTGACAGGCCGGGCGCTTGAATTAAATGGTGCTCCGATGGCTTTTTTGCCTGTGCCAGTGGTCAAGATGTTTTATACCGATTCAATTGTGGGGAGTGACCGTTATGAGTGAACGCAGGGCGCTGTTGATTCTGCATGGCAAGCAGGCACTCAATGAGGCGGTTCGCGCCGCTGTCGAAGCAAAACGCAAGCAGGGCTGGGAGTTGGCAGTACGCCTGACCTGGGAGGCCGGTGACGCTCAGCGTCTGGTCGCGGAAGCACTGGCGAGTGGCTATCGGACGATCATCGCCGGAGGCGGAGATGGCACGTTGCGCGATATCGCTGAAGCGCTTGCCGCGAATCCGGACGAGGCCAGTCTGGTGCTGTTGCCGCTAGGAACGGCTAACGATTTTTCTCGCGCGGCGGGGATCCCGCTGGAGCCGGCCGAAGCACTGGAAATGCTGGACGTGCCACCGCGCAAGATTGACCTGGGCGAAGTCGGTGGGCAGATTTTCCTGAACATGGCGACGGGTGGTTTCGGCAGCCAGGTCACGGCCAATACCTCTGAAGATCTGAAAAAAGTGCTCGGCGGGGCGGCCTATCTGTTCACCGGTTTATCGCGTTTCAGTGAGTTGCACGCAGCCTACGGCGAACTGCAGGGACCGGACTTTCACTGGCGTGGCGAGCTGCTGGCGCTGGGAATCGGCAATGGCCGTCAGGCGGGTGGCGGACATGAATTGTGTCCGCAGGCACTGGCGGATGATGGCCTGTTGGACATCAGCATTTTGCCGGCACCGCAGGAGTTGGTCGGTACGCTTAAGACCCTGCTAAGTGACGGCTTCGGCCTCGACAATATGTTTGTCCGGGCCCGTCTGCCCTGGGTCGAAATCAAGGTCGCCGAGGGCTTGAGCATCAATCTTGACGGTGAGCCGCTTGAAGGCGACAGCCTGCGCTTCGAGGCGCGCCCTGCGGCCTTGCGGGTGCATTTGCCCGAGCATTCGCCGCTGTTGGGCGGTGCCGGGTCGATCAGTCGTCAAGACTGATGATCTGTTCGCGCACGGCGAACAGGACCAGACCCGCCACGTCATAGATCTGCAGGCGTTTCATGATCTGCGAGCGGTGGGTTTCGACGGTCTTGATGCTCAGGCCCAAGCCGTTGGCGATCTCCCGAGTGGATTTGCCGCGCACGATCAATCGCAGGATTTCCAGTTGACGGGCTGTCAGGTTGTGCGAATCGGCGACTTCCGGCGGGTTTTTCTGCGTACGGGTCAGGGCCTGGTTGATCACGGTGTGGGCGATCGCCGGGCTCAGGTAACGTTCGTTGTTACGCAGGGCTTCAAGGGCATGCTCAAGTTCGGTGGCTGTGGTGTCCTTGAGCAAATAACCATGCGCCCCGGATTCCAGTGCCTGCATGATCAGCGCCGGATCGGTGTGCATCGACAAAATCAGCACTTTGCTCTGGGGCCGCACCCGCTTGAGCCGTTGCAGGGCTTCAAGGCCACCGGTTTCCTTCATCGAGATATCCAGCAACACGATATCGGGTGCCAGATGCTCGACCATTTCAAGCAACTGCGAGCCATCGCTGGCTTCGCCAACGACGGCGTAACCGGGAATGTCGAGCACCAGAGCGCGCACGCCGGCCCTGATCAGCGAGTGGTCATCCACCAGAAGTAAGTTACAAGTCAACGCATAACCTTATTCGTACTGGCCCGCTCGAGTGCACGGGGCGCCCAGGGGAATAGTGCTTCGATTTGAGTGCCTTTGCCCGGCTCGCTGATGACGTTCAGCGTGCCGCCCAATTGTTCGATCCTTTCGGCCATCCCGGCCATTCCGCGCTGTCCTTCCCGACCCGGATCCGCAGCAGGCGCGAAGCCTTGGCCATCGTCGCTGATCAACAACGTCAGCCCTTGTGGCAGGCGCTGCACACGGATCAACAGGTTGCTGGCCTGCGCGTGGCGCAGAATGTTGGTCACCGCTTCCTGGGTGATGCGAAAGGCGGCGACCGCCATTTCTTCCGGAATGCCGTTGAGTCGCTGCTGGCAATCGAGGCTCCAGTGCACCGGTGTGTTGGCCAGAGTCTTGAGCAAGTGCGCACGCAGGCTGGCTTCCAGTCCGAGGCTGGTCAGCTGGCGCGGGTTGAGAATGGCCGAGACGTCGCGCACCTTGTTGAGGGTTTCTTCGAGGGTGTCGCAGAGCGTCGAGCATTGCTCTTGCAAGTCGCTTGGCAAGCGTCTTTTGAGCCATTCACTTTGCAGTTTGGCGGCCGTCAGTAACTGACCGATGTCGTCATGCAGTTCACGGCTGAGGCGGTGTCTTTCGTTTTCCTGGACTTCCAGCAAGCGGTCGGCGAGTTCCTGGGGCTGGAACTTGATCGATTTGCGCGACAGCCGATATTGCACCCAGACACAAGCAGTGGCGGCCATGTTCAACAGCAGCAGTCCCAGCGAAAGCGGTGCAGACAAACCGTAGGTCAGCAGGCAGCCGGCGGTGGCAGTGACACACAATATGAGTGTGAACCGGCGTGCATTTTCCCGGGACGGTGGCCATGTGGTGATTGACTTGAGGCTGGCGTACATATCGGATGGAGCCAATGGATATTCGCTGCGGGCAGACCGGCCGTTGGCTGGCGGGTCTCTGTCTGAAAATGCTGTCAATTACATTATTGATTTGAACGAGGTTCAGTGAACGCTGTTTGACCGCCAACTGCGTTGGGGAGGACTGTCACTGAATCACTTTGCCATTAATTGATAGCAACTAACGGGCGGCATAATACCACTTAAGATACCGTTGGTCGCGTTTGCCATATATGTCCAAAGGGTCAGGAAAGTCGCCATGTTGGACGTGAGTTCCATAATGGAAAAAAGTCACCTTATTATGCTGGATAGATATCCCGTGGCGCTTGAAGTTGATCGTTACACGGACACAGGCAAACCCTGAGGCGCGGGAAAATTTCTGCGGGTGTCAGGTGTGATTATTTAATTCGAACTGTCGCTGGCGGGCATGAACTATTCATTTGCGACATTCAGCGATTCGGCTCTACAGCCGCGATGTGCGCATTAACCGCAGCGAATCAGGCCTGGCGCTCGGAATAAGACAAGAGTGGAACAGGCCGGGGCGAGAGCGAAGGCTGAAACTGGCGTTGGCCGACCTGGAACGCGAAGGCTTCGATCAGCGAGGTCTGCTCGCTGCTATCCAGGCTCAGTTGCCCGGTATTGTGATCGACCAGTTCAATCTGCCAGGCCATCAGGGTGAAACAGTCCTGAAGCGCATTCAGTGCCTGAGCGTGCAGATCGATAGAGTCCGGGGCATGATCGAGCAAGCTGTGAATGTGCAGGGAAAACTCGGAAATCGCTTCCAGTGCCAACGCTTCGGCACGACTCGCCAGCTTGAGCAGGGTGCTGCGCATGCAGTCGATCGCATCCTTGTCGTTGCTGATCAATTGCAGGTGGCTCAGACATTCTTCCGACTTGGCCAGGAGTGTTTCCGCTTCGACGAGAAATTCGGGAAAGCGTTGTGCCCAGTCTTTACGGTCGATTGGCATGCTTATCTCCACAGCGTCATGTCTGATGAGGGAATGCCGTGTGTGTCGACGATCATGAACCGTCGGGAGATCGCGCCCCGCCGTGCAAGTGCACTGGCTGAGGTTTTCCAGAGGGTGGGTTTCCACTGACCTGCGATCGCACACAATAGCCTGACTCCGTTCATGCAATGAGAATGGCGTCACATTAATGGCTATTGGATATTGCGAACATCAGGTTGGGCCTGATTGTTACTAGGGGATTCCCTTACACGCGGGAACCTGTGGCGCAAACTGTGGTCGCGCCAGAAGAGAATGTAGCAGATGAAAACGCCGGGCCAGTAAACCATGATGTTAATGTGACATCAATGCCTGCGTGTGGCATTTTGATGGTGATTTTGTGGGGATCAAGAATCGCCATCAACAGCCGATAACCCCACTTAGTAGTGAATTCATCAGAACAAGCCCAGGAGTCATTGATGGCCGGCATTCTCGACACGGTAGACCAACGCACGCAACTGGTGGGTGAGAATCGCCTGGAAATTCTCATGTTTCGACTGGCCGGACGCCAATTGTTCGCGATCAACGTGTTCAAGGTTCAGGAAGTCCTGCAATTGCCGAAGCTGACCCTGATGCCGCAACGTCACCCGTTTGTCTGCGGTGTGGTCAACCTGCGTGGCCAGACGCTGCCGGTGATCGACCTGTCCCAGGCGATCGGCATGCGCCCGCTGGTACCGGGGCCGAACAGCACCATCATCGTCACCGAGTACAACCGTTCGGTGCAGGCGTTCCTTGTCGGCGGCGTGGATCGCATCGTCAACATGAACTGGGAAGCCATCCTGCCGCCGCCGACCAGTGCTGGCCGCCAGCACTACCTGACCGCGATCAGCAAGGTCGACGATCAACTGGTGGAAATCATCGACGTCGAGAAAGTGCTCGCAGAAATCGTTCCGTACAACGCCAAGGTTTCGCGCGACAAACTCGACGATCCGGTGCTGGAACGTGCCCGTGGCCGCGAAGTGCTGCTGGTGGACGACTCCAACGTCGCGCTCTCGCAACTGCGTGACACCCTCGGCCAGCTCGGGGTGAAGATGCACATTGCCAGTGATGGCCTGAAGGCGCTGAACATGCTCAAGGCCTGGGCCGATACCGGCGTGAACATGACCGACAAACTGCTGATGGTGTTTACCGACGCGGAAATGCCGGAAATGGACGGCTATCGCCTGACCACCGAGATCCGCAATGACCCGCGCCTGCGCGGTCTGTATGTGGTGCTGCACACCTCGCTGTCCGGAAGCTTCAACGATTCGATGGTGAAGAAGGTCGGCTGCGACAACTTCCTCTCCAAGTTCCAGCCGGACAAACTGGTGGACGTGGTGCGTCAGCGTCTGATGCTCGATGAAGTGCCGGCCTGAGGAAATTCTGTAGCGAGGGGATTTATCCCCGATGAACTGCACAGCAGTCCCGCTTTCTTGATTCAAGTGGGGCCGCTTCGCGCCCCATCGGGGATTAATCCCCTCGCCATAAACTATCTGTGCAGGCGCATGCATCAGGCTTTGATTCACAGATAAAGCTCGTATAGGGTGGCTTTTTTGCCCATCAGGAAGCTGGACATGCTGCGTCTGAGTGCGCTTTATCGTTACCCGTTGAAATCCGGCAAGCCCGAGATTCTGCAATCGATTGGCCTGGATAAACTGGGCCTTGAAGGGGATCGACGCTGGATGCTGGTGGACGAGGCCAGCGGCCGCTTCCTGACCCAAAGGGCCGAGGCGAAAATGAGCCAGCTGTCGGCGCTGTGGAATGCGCAGGGCGGGCTGACCCTCAGTGCGCCCGACCATGCCGCGCTGGATATTGCGTTACCGCAGGACGATGCCGAGTTGCGCGGTGTGACTATCTGGCGTGACACCCTGCGCGTTCCGGATGCCGGTGATGCAGCGGCCCGCTGGGTCAGCGATTTCATCGGCAAACCGACCCGTCTGGTGCAGGTGCCACTTGATCGCGCGCGTATGACGCAGGCCGGGTATGGCCGCGACGATGATCAGGTCGCGTTCGCCGACGGTTTCCCGCTGTTGTTGATTGGCCAGGCGTCGCTTGACGATCTGGTGCAAAAGGTTGGACGACCGCTGGAGATGCTGCGCTTTCGACCGAATCTGGTGATCGAAGGCAGTACGGCATTTGCCGAAGATGGCTGGAAGCGCATCCGCATCGGCGATGTCGAGTTCCGCGTGGTCAAGCCTTGTTCGCGCTGCATCCTGACCACGATTGATCCGCAGACTGGCGAGCGCAGTGCCGATCGCGAACCGCTGGCGACCTTGCAGAAGTACCGTGCCCAGGCTGATGGCGCGATGTTCGGGCAGAATCTGGTCAACGACAGCAATGGTCGGCTGGAAGTCGGTATGCCGGTGGAAATCCTCGAATAACCGAGGCCGGAAATGAAAAATGCCCGTGTCCATGGACACGGGCATTTTTTTGCACCGGGAAAAGCCGTGGGCTTAGCCGCGGTATTCGCACAGGTAAGCAGTATCGACGGCGACTTTCAGTTGGAACTTGCTGTTGGCCGGAACGTTGAACTGGCTGCCAGCGGCGAAGGTTTCCCAGTCGCTGCTGTCCGGCAGTTTGACGGTCAGCGCACCGGAGACTACGTGCATGATCTCGCGCTGAGCGGTGCCGAATTCGTATTCGCCCGGGGCCATGACGCCGATGGTCGCCGGACCTTCAGCGGTGCCAAAAGCGATCGACTTGACGGTGCCGTCGAAGTACTCGTTGACTTTGAACATGGGCGATTCCTCTTGAATGGGGCTTAAAAGGGTTAAAAAGGGCCGGCCAGTATGCACAAGGCTCCCGGCGCCGTCACCTGCCCGGGGCGTGTCCGGCGAGTTCTCGCCCTGACTTCAGAGTGGCAAGACCAACGGCAACAACCGCGCAGTATTGCGCGCATCTTCCAGGGCCCGATGCTGCTGACCGCTGAACTGCATGCCGGCCAGTTGCAGCGCACCGTTCAGGCCCAACGGTCGTTCCAGGCGTCGGGCCTTTGCAAAGCGCTGTTTGAGATTCATGTGCGGCACTCGGCCCAGCACGCTGTCGAGTTGCAGGCGCTGCCATTCCTGAAGTAACTGCTTGCGGTCGTAATCGCCCCAACTGGCCCAGCCCTCAAGGCGCGTCTGGTGTTGCCCGAGCCAGCGCTCAAAGGCTGGCCAGACCTCGTTCAACGGCTGCGCGGCATCGATATTGGCCTGGGTGATGTGCGTGAGTTCACGACAAAATGCCGTCAATAACGGCCGTCGGGTCGGTTTGACGAACCGCTGAAAATGATCCTGCTCGCGACCGGCTCGATCGACCAGCGTCGCGCCGATTTCGATGATTTCCATTTCCGTAACCGGCCAGCCACCTTCATCTGTGGTGGCTTCCAGATCAATGACCAGCCAATGGGGCATCGCAGGTTTCCTGATTTACGCGTCCTGATAGATCAGAGCGTAGTCAAACCTTGCGTTTGCGCCTGGCGACTCACTCGACCTGCAACAGAACCTGACGATTTTTTACCTGATCGCCGACCTTGACCTGCACCCGCTTGAGCACGCCGTCGATGCCGGCCTTGAGCGGATGCTCCATTTTCATTGCCTCCAGCACCACCAGCAACTGACCCTTGCTGACCGGACTGCCTTCGCTGACCAGCACGTCGACGATGGCACCGTCCATCGGCGCTTTCAGTGTGCCGGAGCTGACGCTGCTCTGACTGCTGATCAGCGCATGAGTTCGATCCTCCAGGCGCAGGTTGCCGGGATGGGTGAACAGCCAGAGTTCTTCGCCGACGATCCGATACGCATGACGCTGGCGCAGGCCGTCGACTTCCAGCGTCACCGAGCGTTCGTTGCACTCAATGATGGTCAGCATCAGTGCGCGCTGCATCACGTTCACGGTGAAGCGGCCAGCGCCGTCCGCAAGCAGTTGCAAGTTCCAGTCCTGCTGTTCCAGCCCGAGGCGGTAATCGAGCGGCGCGCCGACATTGTTGCGCCAACCCTTGAGCGGCGCGCGATGCGCCTGCGCGCCAGACTGATAAAACAGCACGGCGGCGACGGCCAGTTCCTCCGCGGTGGGGGCGTAGGTGTGCAGGCAGGGGTGATCAGTGAAATGCTGGGCAATGAACGCGGTGCTGAACTCGCCGCTGATGAACTGCGGATGCTGCAGCAGGCTGACCAGCAAACGCTGATTGCTCTGTACACCGAGCAGCACGCTGTCCTGCACTGCGCGCAGCAGCTTGCGCCGTGCCTCTTCGCGGGTCGCGCCGTGGGCGATCAGCTTGCCGAGCATCGGGTCATAGAACGGGCTGATCAACTGACCTTCGCGCAAGCCGTGATCGATCCGCGCGCCGGGATTCAATACCGGTTCCCAGGCCTGCACGCGACCGGTCTGCGGCAGGAAATTCTGCGTCGGATCTTCGGCATACAATCGCACCTCCATGGCGTGGCCGTTCAGCGTCACCTGTTCCTGTGTCAACGGCAGCGGCTGACCTTCGGCGACGGCCAGTTGCCAGGCGACCAGATCTTGCCCGGTGATCAGTTCGGTCACCGGATGCTCGACCTGCAGACGGGTGTTCATTTCCAGAAAGTAGAATTGCCCACGGGCATCAAGCAGAAACTCGACGGTGCCGGCACCGACGTAATTCACCGCCCGGCCAGCCTTCAATGCTGCTTCACCCATGGCCCGGCGCAACTCGCCGGTCATCACCGGGCAGGGCGCTTCCTCGATGACTTTCTGATGGCGACGCTGCACCGAGCAATCGCGCTCACCGAGGTAGATCAGATTGCCGTGGCAGTCGCCAAACAGTTGCACCTCGACGTGCCGTGGTTCGATCAGCGCCTGTTCGAGGATCAGTTCGTCACTGCCAAAGCCGTTCAGTGCCTCGGAGCGCGCGGTGCGCAATTGCGCCGGCAACTCGTCGCTGCTGTGCACCAGGCGCATGCCACGTCCACCGCCGCCGGCGCTGGCCTTGATCATCAGCGGGTAGCCGATGCGCTCGGCTTCGCGCAGCAAGGTAGCGTCGTCCTGCGCGGCGCCTTGATAGCCGGCGATGCAGGGAACGCCGGCGTCGAGCATGGCGATTTTCGACAGGCGCTTGCTGCCCATCAACTCGATGGCGTCGGCGCTGGGACCGATGAAGGTCAGACCGGCTTCTGCGCAGGCGCGGGCGAATCCGGGGTTTTCCGAGAGAAAGCCGTAGCCGGGGTGGATCGCGTCGGCACCGCTGCGGCGCGCGGCATCGAGGATCGCCGGGATGTTCAGGTAGGACTGGTGTACCGGTGCGGCGCCGATGTTCACCGCTTGATCGGCCATCTGCACGTGCAGGGCATCGGCGTCGGCATCGCTGAATAAGGCGACGGTGCGATAGCCGAGGGCCTGGGCGGTGCGCTGAATGCGGCAGGCGATTTCACCGCGGTTGGCGATCAGGATTTTGTGGATGGCGGGCATGGTGATCTTCCTGAGTATTTGGCGGTGGGTTGGCTGGCCTCTTCGCGAGCAGGCTCGTTCCTACAAGGAATTTGCATCGTTCACAAAACCTGTGGGAGCGAGCCTGCTTGCGAAGCTTTCAGGTGGCCCATCGCGGTTTTCGCTTTTGCACGAAAGCCATCGTGCCCTCGATCCCTTCGACACCGGTCACCGCTTTACTGAACCACTGCGCTGCGTCATCCAGCAGTTCATTCGATGGCTGTCCGGCGCTGGCCAGCAACAGCTTTTTGGTCATCGCATTCGCGTCCGGTGCGCAGCACAGAACATGGTCGAGTACTTCGTCGAGGCGTTCGGCCAATGCCTGCGGATCCTGCTCGACAAAATGCACCAGCCCCAGGCGTCGCGCTTGATGACCATCGAAACGCGCGGCTGTCAGTGCCAGCCGACGGGTTTCGGTCAGGCCGATGCGTTGCACCACGAACGGCGCGATCTGCGCAGGCAGCAGCCCGAGGCTGGTTTCCGGCAGGCCGAACTGCGCCTGATGATCGGCCATGGCGATATCGCTCACACATGCCAGCCCAAGACCACCGCCGAGCACTGCGCCTTGCAACACCGTGATCAGCACTTGCGGCGCCTGCTGCGCCTCTTGCAACAGCGCACCGAAAGCGCGGTTCAAATCGCGATAGGCATCGGCGCCCCGGGCGCGTGCATTGGCCATGTCCTTGATGTCGCCGCCAGCGCAGAAGTGCCCGCCCGCGCCACTGAGCACCAGGGCGCGAACACTGCGCTCATCGCGTACCGTCGCCAGTACCGAACGCAGTTCGGCGACCATGTGCAGGCTCATCGCATTGCGGCTTTCCGGGCGATTGAGGGTGATGTGCAATACGCCGCCATGCAGCTCCAGCAGCAGTGTCTGGCAATCGGGCAGGGGGCTCATTGCTTTTTCCCCGGCAGAATGCCCATCAGTTTGCAGATGATCCCCAGCATGATTTCGTCGGCGCCACCGCCAATCGACACCAGCCGCACATCGCGATAGGCGCGGGCCACCGGGTTGTCCCACATGAAGCCCATGCCGCCCCAATATTGCAGGCAACTGTCGCTGACTTCACGACCGAGGCGCCCGGCCTTGAGCTTGGCCATCGAGGCCAGACGCGTGACGTCCTGACCCTTCACATATTGCTCGGTGGCCTGATAGACCAGCGCCCGCAGGCATTCGATTTCGGTCTGCAATTCGGCGAGGCGGAAGTGGATCACCTGATTGTCGATCAGCGCGTTGCCGAAGGTTTTGCGCTCCTTGCAGTACTCGATGGTGCTGTCGACGCAATATTCCAGCCCCTTGATCATGTTGGCCGCGCCGAACAGACGTTCTTCCTGGAACTGCAGCATCTGCATCATGAACCCGGCGCCTTCGTGGCCGATGCGGTTGCGCTGCGGCACACGCACGTTGTCGAAAAACACCTGGGCGGTCTCCGAACTGCGCATGCCGAGCTTGTCCAGGTGTGAGCTGAGGCTGATGCCCGGGGTGTTCATCGGCACCATGATCAGCGACTTGTTGATGTGCGGCTTGTCGTCCGAGGTGTTGGCCAGCAGGCAGATGAAATCGGCACTCGGTGAATTGGTGATCCACATTTTGCTGCCATTGATCACGTAATCGTCGCCGTCCTTGCGCGCGCTGGTCTTGAGACCCGCGACATCGGAACCGGCGCCGACTTCCGAGACGCCGATGCAACCGACCTGCTCGCCGGTAATCGCGGGGCGGAGGAATTCGTCGCGCAATTCATCGGAGCCGAAGCGGGCCAGCGCCGGGGTGCACATGTCGGTCTGCACGCCGATCGACATCGGAATGCCGCCGCAATGAATGGTGCCGAACTCTTCGGCGGCGACAATCGAATAGCTGTAGTCGAGGCCCATGCCGCCGAATTTTTCCGGTTTGGAAATCCCCAGCAGACCAAGGTCGCCGGCCTTGCGGAAAATCTCGTGGATCGGAAAGCGCCCGGCCTTCTCCCATTCATCGACGTGTGGATTGATCTCGTGTTCGACGAATTGGCGGACGGTGCGGCGCAGTGCTTCGTGTTCCGGGGTGAAGATCATTTTTATTGTTCTCCTTGGGATCCGTGGCGGTCAGAAGCGGCTGACGCCGAAGCTGTTGGGTTGCAACGTGCGGATGTCGGCTTCGTGGCAGATATCCAGCAGGTAACCGAGCAGGGTGCGCGTGTCGCGCGGGTCGATCAGGCCGTCGTCCCACAGGTTGGCGCTGCCGTAGAGTGCGGTGGACTGGCTGTCGAGTTTCTGCGCGGTGACCTGTTCGAGCATGTCGAGCATTTTCGGATCCGGCACCAAGCCTTCCTTGAGCTGTTTGGCCTCGGTGACAATGCGCAGCACCTTGCCGGCCTGTGCGCCGCCCATCACCGCCGTGCGGCTGTTGGGCCAGGCAAAAATGAAGCGTGGATCGAGACCGCGCCCGCACATCGCATAGTTGCCGGCGCCGTAGGAGCCACCGACGACAATCGTCAGTTTAGGCACTCGGGCATTGGCCACCGCTTGAATCAGTTTCGAGCCGTGTTTGATCACGCCTTGCTGCTCGGATTCGGTGCCGACCATGAACCCGGTGGTGTTGTGGAAGAACAGCAGCGGCGTCTGGCTCTGATCGCACAGTTGAATGAACTGCGCGGCCTTGCTCGCCCCGGCGGGGGTGATCGGGCCGTTGTTGCCGATCAAGCCGCAGGCACGGCCCTGGATTTTCAACTGGCCACAGATGGTCTGCTGATCGAACTCGCCTTTGAATTCGAGAAACTCCGATTCATCGGCTATCCGCGCAATGATTTCGCGCACGTCGTAGGGCTTCTTCGGGTCGTCGGGAATCAGCCCGAGCAACTCGTCGATCGGGTACAGCGGGTCCTTGTATTGCGGTTCCGGCAACCACGGCAGTTGTTCGTTCCACGGCAGCAGGCGCAGGATCTCGCGCACCAGACGCACGCCATCGGCATCGTTCTCGGCCAGGTATTCGGCGGTGCCGGCAACCTGTGCGTGCATTTCTGCGCCACCCAGTTCTTCATCGGTGGCGACCTCGCCCGTCGCGGCTTTGAGCAGCGGCGGCCCGGCAAGAAACAGCTTGGCCTTGCCGCGCACCACCACCACGTAATCCGACAGCCCCGGTTGATAGGCGCCACCGGCCGTGGCCGAGCCATGCACTACGGTGATCTGCGGCAGCCCCATGGCCGACATTCGCGCCTGATTGGCAAAACTGCGTGCGCCCTCGACGAATATCTCCGCCGCATAATTGAGGTTGGCGCCGCCGCTTTCGGCGAGGGTGATCACCGGCAGTTTGTTCTCTTGGGCGATCTGTTGCAGACGCAGGGATTTCTTCAGGCCGGTGGGGGAAATGGTGCCGCCCTTGATTGCGCTGTTGTTGGCCACCACCATCGCCCGAATGCCGGACACATAACCGATGCCGGCGATCAAGCCACCGCCGGCGGCGCTGCCATCCTTGTCGTCGTGCAGTTTGTAGCCGGCCAGGCTCGCCAGTTCGAGAAACGGTGCGCCGGGGTCGAGCAACAGGTTCAGGCGTTCGCGGGGCAGCAGTTGCCCGCGCTTGTCGAATTTGGTCTTGGCTTCGGCAGCCTTGTTCAGCAGGTTCTGTTCCAGTTGCTGGACGTGCTCGATGGCCGTGAGCATCGCCGCGCGGTTGCGGGCGAAGGCTTCGCTGTGCGGATCAAGTTCGGACTGGATCTGCGGCATGGCTTACTCCTTGTCCTTGAGGACGTCGGGCAGGTACGCCCGATGGAAACCGTTGAACGACTCGCTGTGGCTCGCCTTGTGCAACGGCCATGCACGGCTGCCGAGGCTGGCCGCACCATCGATTTTCAAGGTGCTGCCACTGATGAACGCCGCCGCCGGACTGAGCAGGAAAACAATCGCCGCACTGACTTCCGATTCGGTGCCGATGCGCTTGAGCGGTACGTGTTCGCGCAAGGTCGGGATCACCGCTTTGAACGCGCCCTCATAAGTGTCCATGCCGCTGGACGCGATCCACCCCGGCGCCACCGCATTGACCCGCACCCCGGCGTAACCCCACTCGAATGCGGCGGTCTTGGTGAAGTTGTCCATCCCCGAACGTGCCGCGCCGGAATGGCCCATGCCGGGCATGCCGCCCCACATGTCGGCGAGCATGTTGACGATGCTGCCGCCGTGTTTACTCATCGACTGGTTGAACACTTCCCGGGCCATCAGGAAGCCGCCGACCAGATTGGTGCGCAGCACGGTTTCAAAGCCTTTCTGATTGATCGAGGCCAGTGGCGACGGGTATTGACCGCCGGCATTGTTGACCAGGCCGTGGATCGGCCCGTGCTCGGCGATCAACTCAGTGACCAGTTGTTTTACCGCGTTTTCGTCACGGATGTCGCAGGCGTGCCAGTGCGCGCGGCCACCGTCTTCGGTGATTTCGGCGGCGACTTTTTGCAGTTTTTCCGGCTTGCGCCCGACCAGCAGCACCCTGGCGCCGAGCGCTGCCAGTTCATGGGCGGTGCAACGGCCGATGCCACTGCCGCCACCGGTGACGATGAGGGTCTGGCCGTTGAACAGATCGGCTTTGAAAATCGATGCGTAAGCCATGAAGTCCAACCTCTAGTCGAGTTGTTCGGCGATGCTCTGCGGCACCGGGATCTGGATTTCCAGCAGTTGCTGGGCGAAGGCCTTGCCCTGTGGATCGATGCGCAGACTTGCCACGCCACCGCCACCGAGGGCGTTTTCCAGCAGGAAATTCAGGCTGTGGGTGCCGGGCAGGTACCAGCGTTCGACCCGGCCATGGATCGGGTCGAGCACGTGGCGCATCCAGTCGACGATGACCGCCGGCGTCAGCGCTTCGGCGATCCACGGCAGGTACTCCGGCCGACGCGGCAGGACGCCGATGTTGCTGTGGTTGCCCTTGTCACCGGAGCGCGCCACCGCCAGTTTGACCAACGCCACGCTGGCGTCGGCGCGGCCCTGGGGTTTGGGTGGCTGTTCGGGGGTTGGCAGAGCGTGGCTGTCGAGTGGTGTTTGCGCAGGCAGGGCGCAGGGGTATTGCTCACCGGCCATGTCGATTTGCAGGGTGCAGGCGTTTTTGTCGATCAGGAACGAGAACAGGCGGATCAGCGGATAGACCGTCGGCCGCCCGCCGACGATGCCGGTCAGTCCCGGCGCCATGCCGGTCGCGGCCTGGGCGATTTCCCGGGAGAACAGGATCAGCGCCGGTTTCAGTGTATGGCGCACCGCGAGTTTGATCACCACCTCGCGGCTGTCACGGCGCTGACCGTGAGGGCCGTAAGTGGCTTCACTGCCGAGCAGTTCGATATCGACTTCGCTGTAGGGCGGCCAGCCGCGCTGGCTGAATATTTCCGAGGTTTTGTCGATGATCGCCTGGCTCACGCGCCGGGCCTTGTCCACCGCATCGATGCCGGCGATCAGGCAACTGGCGGTGCAGCGAAAGCCGTCCGGGTAAGTAGCGCTGACTTTGTATTTATCGCTGGGTGGCAAGCCTTTGGCACCGTGCACATGCACGGTGTTTTTGCCCTGTTGCTGCAGTTTCACTTGAGTGAAATCGCAGACTACGTCTGGCAACAGATACGCCTGTGGATCACCGATTTCATAGAGCATCTGCTCGCCAACCGTCAGTGGCGTCACTAACCCGCCGGAGCCCTCGGGTTTGCTGACGATGAACTGGCCGTCGGCGCTGACGTCGACGATGGGAAAACCGATGTGTTCGTAATCCGGCACATCGCGCCAGTCGGTAAAATTGCCCCCGGTACATTGTGCGCCGCACTCGATGATGTGCCCGGCCAGCGCCGCCTGAGCGAGTTTGTCGTAGTCGTGCCAGGCCCAGCCGAACTCATGCACCAGCGCCGCGCTGACCACCGCGCTGTCGACCACGCGCCCGGTGATGACGATGTCGGCGCCCAGGCGCAGGGCTTCGACGATGCCCGGCGCGCCGAGGTAGGCGTTGGTCGATACGCACATCGGCGGCAGCGGCGCGCCGTTGAACATTTCGTGGATGCCTTGAGTGGCGAGTTGCTTGAATTGCGGCTGCAGGTCGTCGCCGAGCAGCACGGCGATTTTCAGACTGACACCGGCCTTGTCGCAGGCGGCCTGCAGGGCGGCGGCACAGGCTTTCGGATTGATTCCGCCCGCGTTGCTGATCACGCGAATCTTCTGTTCGACCAGTTGCGGCAGCAGCGGCGCGAGCACTTCGACAAAATCCCCGGCGAACCCGGCTTGTGGGTCCTTCATACGGGCGCCGGCCATGATCGACATCGTGATCTCGGCCAGGTAATCGAACACTAGATAATCCAGGCGCCCGCCTGCCACGAGCTGGGCGGCGGCGGTACTGGTGTCACCCCAGAATGCGCTGGCGCATCCGATGCGAACGGTCGTGGGCATGGTGATCTCCGACTCAGGAACCTGCGACAGAAGTGCCTGGAGGCTACCAAGCAAGCGCTTGGTTTGTAAACAGCTGAAATATCTTCTGCCCAAGCGCTTGCTTGGTTGCCGCCTGCGGCTTAAATTGCGCGCAACCCTGCGTGTTCAGGGGGCAACAGACTGATCGACTGTAGGAGAGAACGGGTGGACGAGCAAAAAGCCCTGAGGGTCATGCGCGAACTGGTCGACCAAGGCCAACTGACCGACCCTGACAGCGCTCGCGGCAAACTGCTGCAAGTGGCCGCCCACCTGTTCCGCAACAAAGGCTATGAACGCACCACCGTGCGCGATCTGGCCGGGGCGGTGGGGATTCAGTCCGGGAGCATTTTTCATCACTTCAAAAGCAAGGATGAAATCCTTCGTGCGGTGATGGAGGAGACCATCGTCTACAACACCGCGTTGATGCGCGCCGCGCTGGCCGAAGCCGCCAATGTACGCGAGCGAGTGCTGGCGCTGATTCGTTGCGAGTTGCAGTCGATCATGGGCGGCAGCGGCGAAGCAATGGCGGTGCTGGTCTACGAGTGGCGTTCGTTGTCCGAGGAGGGGCAGGCCCGGGTGCTGGCCCTGCGTGATGTCTATGAAGAGATCTGGTTGCAAGTGCTGGGCGAAGCCAAGGAGGCCGGGTTTATCCGTGGCGATGTTTTCATTACCCGACGTTTCCTCACCGGTGCACTGTCCTGGACCACCACCTGGTTCCGCGCTGGCGGCAGCCTGAGCCTTGATCAGTTGGCCGATGAAGCGCTGATTCTGGTGCTCGAAGAGCGCCAGTCCACTTTCTAACAGGCCGGGAAACTGGCTAACTGGGCGAAACCGCCTAGCTTGAATGCATTGAGTGCCTTTTTTTCGGGGAGTGGGGTGTTTTGAAGTCTTCGGCAATTCGGACGACCGCAGGGCTTTTGCTCGTAGCGCTGTCGGTATTTTGGGTGTTGCCCGTACAGGCAGCGCAACTGGTTCGGGTGGGTGCGGCGCATTTTCCGCCTTACACCGTGCGTCCGGAAAGTGGTGCCGACACTGGCCTGCTGCCGCAACTGGTCGAGGCGCTCAATGCACTGCAGGCAGACTATCAGTTCGTACTGGTACCGACTTCGATTCCTCGGCGCTTCGGTGATTTCAAGCAGGGCCGGATCGACATGGCGATCTTCGAGAACCCCGATTGGGGCTGGAAGGAGATTCCTCATACCGACGTCGATATGGGCCTGGAAGATGCCGAGATTTTCGTCGCGCAACGTGAAGACGGTCGCCAGCAGAACTATTTCGCCGACCTCAAGGGCAAGCGCCTGGCGCTGTACAGCGGTTATCACTATGAGTTCGCCAACTTCAACGCCGATCCCAAATACCTCGCCGATACCTTCAACGCGACGCTGACCTATTCCCACGACAGCAACCTGCTGATGGTGCTGCGCGGGCGCGCCGATATCGCTCTGGTCACGCGCTCGTACCTGTTCGATTATCTGCTGCGCAACGAGAAAGTGCGTGACGAATTGCTGGTGTCGCAACGCATCGATCAGATCTACCACCATTACGCCATTCTGCGTCCGACGGCACCGATCACTGGCGAGGCGTTCGGCAAGTTGCTGCAGGGTTTGCGCGACAATGGCCAGATGCTGAAGATCTTCGATCCTTACAAGATTGCCGTGGTGCCGGTGGCTCATCGCTGACCGATTTTCATCCGGGCGGCTAAATTTCTCCTCTCGGCTCACGTCCCATCGTTGAACTGTCGACGATTATCGTGAGCCCGACCCATGTCCAATCTGAATGACCTGACTGCCCTGGCCCTGCCTTCGGGCAGCCAACTGGTAGCCGATGCCACTGAAAGCCGTCTGAGCCTGAGCCTGGACGGGCAACCGCTGATTCGCCTGCGCCTCGATCGCCTGGGCAAAGGCCCTATCCAGCTCGACGAGCGTTACGCACTGCCCGTGGGGCAGGCGCTGTGGGCGGCCTGTTACTGGTTGTTCGCACGCGATCCGGACTGTCAGCAACTGCTCTGGCAACTCGATCAACCACCCACTGAAGCGTTGCTCAGCGGTTTGCTGGTCAGCACCGAAGTGGCTGGTGAATACCGCTGCGAACGCACCCTGTTCTGGCAGTTGCCGCAACCCTGGCTGGGCACGTCGCTGACCGGCAGCTACCCGCAACAAATGGTGATCAGTCACGGCAAGCGCCATCCGCTGCGCCCGGCGAAGCCGCGCGGTGAGGTCTATCGGCGTTTCGATGCGCGTCTCGGTGCGTGGATTTCCCTGCGTACGCTGGAGATCGAGCAGGATCTGGCGCGTTTCAATCGCTGGCAGAACAGCCCGCGAGTCGCCAGTTTCTGGCAGGAGGAGGGCAGCCTCGAGCAGCATCGCGAATACCTGAGCAAGCTCGACGCCGATCCGCACACCCTGACGCTGATCGGCTGTTTCGACGATCAACCGTTTGCCTATTTCGAGGCCTACTGGGCCAAGGAAGACCGTATCGCGCCGTTCTACGACGCCGACAATTACGACCGTGGCATTCACATGCTGGTGGGAGAGGAAAACCACCGTGGCCCGCACAAGGTCGCGAGCTGGTTGTCGGCGCTGGTGCACTACCTGTTTCTGGATGATCCGCGGACCCAGCGCGTGGTCGCCGAACCGCGTGCCGATAACGCGAAGATGATCGGCCACATGCACAACCAGTGCTTCCACTGCGAGAAGGAGTTCGACTTTCCGCACAAGCGCGCGGCCTTGATGATTCTGGGACGTGAGCGGTTTTTTGATCGGTGCAAGCTGGCGTAAAAGCAAAAGATCGCAGCCTTCGGCAGCTCCTACATGAAAGGTATTCCTCTGTAGGAACTGCTGAAGGCTGCGATCTTTTTCTGCGATGAACCGGGCTTAGCGCCGACCCATCGAGGCCGCATCCCCACGGCTGCCCGACACCTTGCGGCAGTGCACCAGTGCATCGCGAATCATGAAGTTGACCAGGGTCGGCGAGACGCCGAGTTCCTTGGCGATGTCCTTTTGCGGCACGCCGTGCAGGCGGTACATCTCGAAGGCGTAACGGGTGCGGCTGGGCAGTTCGGTCAGCGCGTCGGCGATGTGCTCCAGCGTCGAGAAATTGATGTGCGAGGTTTCCGGCGAAGCGCCCTGAATGACCACGTTCAACCCTTCCTCTTCGGGGCCCGAGTACTTTTGTTCCAGCGCCTGTTTGCGGTAGTGATCGATGGCGAGGTTGCGCACGATCTGGAACAGGTAACTCAATTGCGCCTTGATCGACGAGGTGATCGGCGGCGCCGATTGCAAGCGGAAGAACGCATCCTGCACCACGTCTTCGGCGCGCGAACGGCAGCCGGTAATGCGCGCTGCGATCTTCACCAGAATCAGTCGATTGTCGACGAAGGCCTGAAGTAGCGGTGAATCGCACCTGCTTGTGGATACTTGTTCCGTCATGGAAATCACCTTGCTGCCAATAGGTTAGTGGGACGCCGGGGGACGAGGCCGTCCTACACATCGAGCGACAAATTATGTTGAATGATAATGATTGTCAATTGAGAAAGAGAACTAATGCTCCGTAAAGGTGCGAATCGAGAACTGCGACACACCGCCACACCCCGTCCCCCGTTGGCGATCCTGCCCGCTGACTAATTATTTGCAGACGCCATCCGTTCTCATTGGTGAATGGCTTCGGGGGTACAGCCCCGGCCAGACAGCATTCCCCAAGCCTTGCGCGGTCGGCACAGACCACGCCCTGCACGCCCACGACTGGCGTGACGCAGCAACCCGATTCCACTAGCAAGCCGAATTCAGGCAGGAAACCTCATGACCGACGCGTTCGAACTCCCCAGCACTCTGGTCCAAGCCCTCCAGCGCCGTGCGGCACACACGCCGGAGCGCCTGGCCCTGCGCTTTCTCGCCGAAACCGAGGAGCAGGGCGTGGTGCTCAGTTACCGCGAACTGGATCAACGCGCGCGCACCATTGCTGCCGCATTGCAGGCCCAGGCTGAGTTCGGTGATCGCGCGGTGCTGCTGTTCCCCAGCGGCGCGGATTACGTCGCGGCGTTTTTCGGTTGCCTGTACGCCGGGGTGATCGCGGTGCCGGCTTATCCGCCGGAGTCCGCCCGTCGTCATCATCAGGAACGCCTGCTGTCGATCATTGCCGATGCCGAACCGCGTTTGCTGCTGACCAGCGCCGACCTGCGCGATGCCTTGCAACAAATCGAAGGGGCGCCGCCGTTGCTGTGCGTCGATACGCTCGACAACACGCTGGCCGAGAACTGGATTGAGCCGACCCTGCCGCAGAACCACATCGCCTTCCTGCAATACACCTCCGGCTCCACCGCGTTGCCCAAAGGCGTGCAGGTCAGCCACGGCAATCTGGTGGCCAACGAGCTGCTGATTCGCCACGGTTTCGGCATCGACGTGAACCCCGACGACGTGATCGTCAGCTGGCTGCCGCTGTACCACGACATGGGCCTGATCGGCGGATTACTGCAGCCGATTTTCAGCGGCGTGCCGTGCATCCTGATGTCGCCGGCGTACTTCCTCGGTCGCCCGTTGCGCTGGCTTGAAGCGATCAGCCAATACGGCGGCACCATCAGCGGCGGGCCGGATTTCGCCTATCGTTTGTGCAGCGAGCGGGTCAGCGAATCGGCACTGGAACGACTCGACCTGAGCCGCTGGCGCGTGGCCTATTCCGGTTCCGAACCGATCCGTCTCGACACCCTCGAGCGCTTCGCCGAGAAGTTCACCCCGTGCGGCTTCAGCGAAGACAGCTTCATGGCGTCCTACGGTTTGGCCGAAGCGACCCTGTTCGTTGCCGGCACACCGCGTGGCACCGGTATCCCTGCGTTACGCGTGGACGATCAAGCGCTGGCGCAAAATCGTGCCGAGCCGGGCGACGGCAGCGCGATCATGAGTTGTGGCATCAGCCAGCCTGATCACGCGGTGCTGATTGCCGACCCGGTCACGCTCAAAGAACGAGCTGACAACTTCGTCGGTGAAGTCTGGGCCGCCGGGCCGAGCATCGCTCACGGCTACTGGCGCAACCCCGAGGCCAGCGCCAGGACCTTCGTCCAGCACGCCGGTCGCACCTGGCTGCGCACTGGCGATCTGGGCTTCATCCGCGACGCTGAACTGTTCATCACCGGGCGCCTGAAAGACATGCTGATCGTGCGCGGTCACAACCTTTATCCGCAAGACATCGAGCAAACCGTCGAGCGTGAAGTGGAAGTGGTGCGCAAAGGTCGCGTCGCGGCATTCGCGGTCACTCAGGGCGGTGAAGAAGGCATTGGCATCGCGGCGGAAATCAGCCGCAGCGTGCAAAAAATCCTGCCGCCCGAAGCGCTGATCAAAGCCATTCGCCAAGCGGTGGCCGAGGCCTGTCAGGAAGCGCCGAGCGTGGTGGTGCTGCTCAACCCGGGCGCGCTGCCGAAGACGTCCAGCGGCAAGCTGCAACGCTCGGCGTGCTGCACGCGTCTGGCCGATGGCAGCCTCGACAGCTACGCGACGTTCCCACCGGCCACCGCTGAAACCCGCGAGTCGACCGCGTCCACCTCCGAGCTGGAAGCCCTGATCGGCAAGCTCTGGGCCGAGCAACTCAATCTCAAACAGGTCAACGCCGACGACCACTTTTTCCTGCTCGGCGGCAACTCGATTGCAGCAACTCAAGTGATCGCCAAGGTGCGCGAAGAACTGGGCCTGGAGCTGAACCTGCGTCTGCTGTTCGAGGCGCCGACCCTGTCCGCGTTCGCCGCTGCCGTGGCGCAACAGCAACAGGACGGCGGCAGCGCCCAAGGCGAAATCACCCCGTTGTCGCGCAGCGAAGCACTGCCGCAATCGTTGGCGCAAAACCGTCTGTGGATCACCTGGCAACTCGACCCGCACAGCAGCGCCTACAACATTCCCGGTGCCCTGCGTCTGCGTGGCGAGCTGGACGAGGACGCGGTGCGCGCCAGCTTCCAGCAACTGATCGAACGCCACGAATCGCTGCGCACGCGCTTTTTCGAACGTGACGGTGTGGCGCTGCAACAGGTCGAGGCGGCGCCTGAATTCAATCTGCAACTGATTGACCTCAGTGACTTGCCAGTGCACGAGCGTGAAGCCCGCGCGCAACAGATCCGCGAAGACGAAGCGCGCACTCAGTTCGATCTGGAAAAAGGCCCGCTGCTGTGGGTGACGCTGGTGCGCCTCGACGACGAAGATCACCAGTTGCTGGTGACGCTGCACCACATCATCGCCGACGGCTGGTCGCTGAACGTGCTGATCGATGAATTCTCGCGCCTGTACGCTGCGGCATCCCAAGGTCAGCGCGCCGAACTCGCGCCGCTGCCCACCCGATACGCCGACTACGGCAGCTGGCAGCGCCAATGGCTGGCGCAAGGCGAGGCCGAGCGGCAACTGGCGTACTGGAAAGCCCGGCTGGGCGACGACCATCCGGTGCTGGAACTGGCCACCGATCGCCCGCGCTCGGCCAAGCAATTGCACAGCGCCGCGCGCCACAGCGTGCGCCTCGGTGTCAGCCTCAGCGATGCGATCAAGCAGACTGCGCAGGCGCATCAATCGACGCCATTCATGCTGTTGCTCTCGGCGTTCCAGAGCCTGTTGCACCGCTACAGCGGTCAACGCGATATCCGCATCGGCATCCCCAATGCCAACCGCCCGCGCCTGGAAACCCAAGGCCTGATCGGCTTCTTCATCAACACCCAGGTACTGCGTGCCGAGGTTGATTCGCGGCAGTCGTTTATCGAGTTGCTGGCGCAGACCCGCGAGGCTGCGCTGGGGGCTCAGGCCCATCAGGATCTGCCGTTCGAACAACTGCTCGAAGCGTTCCCGCAGGCTCGCGAACAGGGACTGTTTCAGGTCATGTTCAACCACCAGCAACGCGACCTGAGTGCGCTCAAGCGTCTGCCGGGTCTGCTCGCCGAAGAGCTGCCGTGGCACAGCCGCGAAGCCAAGTTCGACCTGCAACTGCACAGCGAAGAAGATCGCAACGGACGCCTGACCTTGTCCTTCGACTACGCCGATGAACTGTTCGACGCGGCGACCATCGAGCGTCTGGCCGAACACTTCAGCAACCTGCTGCGCAGTGTGTGCGAACACCCGCAACAGGCAATCGGCGACCTGCAACTGCTGACTCCGTGCGAGCACGAACAGCAACAAGCGTGGAGCATCGCCCCCTGCACCCCGGCGCGACACTGGCTGCCGGAACTGCTCAACGAACAGGCGCGGCAGACCCCGGAACGCACCGCTTTGGTGTGGGACGGTGGCAGTCTCGATTTCGCCGAATTGCACGCCCGGGCCAACCGTCTCGCGCACTACCTGCGCGACAAAGGTGTGGGCCCGGATGTGTGCGTGGCAATCGCTGCTGAGCGTTCGCCGCAACTGCTGATCGGCCTGCTGGCGATCATCAAGGCCGGTGGCGCTTACGTGCCGCTGGATCCGGATTATCCGGCCGAACGTCTGGCCTATATGCTCAGCGACAGCGGCGTCGAACTGCTGCTGACCCAGACTGCTCTGCTCGAGCGTCTACCGGCCAGTGACGGTGTCAGCGTGATCGCCATGGACGCATTGCACCTGGAAAACTGGCCGAGCCAGGCCCCGGGCCTGCACCTGCATGGCGACAACCTCGCCTATGTGATTTACACCTCCGGCTCCACCGGCCAGCCGAAAGGCGTGGGCAACACTCACGCGGCGCTGGCCGAACGTCTGCAATGGATGCAGAACACCTATCGCCTGAACGACAGCGACGTGCTGATGCAAAAGGCGCCGATCAGTTTCGACGTGTCGGTGTGGGAGTGCTTCTGGCCGCTGATCACTGGCGCGCGTCTGTTGATCGCCGGCCCTGGTGAGCACCGCGATCCGCATCGTATCGCGCAGCTTGTTCAAGAATATGGTGTGACCACGCTGCACTTTGTGCCGCCGCTGCTTTCGCTGTTTATCGACGAACCGCTGAGCACCGAATGCACCAGCCTGCGCCGGGTGTTCTCCGGCGGCGAAGCGCTGCCGGCGGAACTGCGCAACCGCGTGCTGGCGCAACTGCCGGCGGTGCAATTGCACAACCGTTATGGCCCGACCGAAACCGCGATCAACGTCACTCACTGGCACTGCACCACGGCCGATGGCGAGCGCTCGCCGATTGGCCGGCCGCTGGGCAACGTGATCTGTCGCGTGCTCGACGCCGATCTCAATCCCGTACCGGCCGGTGTGCCGGGTGAACTGTGCATAAGTGGTATCGGTCTGGCCCGTGGTTACCTCGGTCGTCCGGCGCTGACGGCCGAGCGCTTTGTGATCGATCCACTGGGCGAGCAGGGCGCACGTCTGTATCGCACCGGTGACCGTGCACGCTGGACTGCTGATGGCGTGATCGAATACCTCGGCCGTCTCGATCAGCAGGTCAAACTGCGTGGTTTCCGCGTCGAGCCGGAAGAAATCGAAGCGCGCCTGCTGGCTCAAAATGGCGTCGCCCAGGCCGTGGTGCTGGTGCGCGAAACCGTGGCCGGCGCGCAACTGATCGGCTACTTCACCGCTGTCGATGCGAGCGAAGATCAGCACGTGCAGATCGCCCGCCTGAAAACCGCGCTGGCCGCCGAACTACCGGAATACATGGTCCCGGCGCAACTGCTGCGTCTGGACGCAATGCCCCTGAGCCCGAGCGGCAAGCTCGACCGTCGCGCCTTGCCTGAGCCGCAGTGGCAAGTGCGTGAACACTTCGAACCGGTCACTGAGCTGGAGCAACAGATCGCCGCGATCTGGCGTGAAGTGCTGGGTCTGCCACGGATCGGTCTGCGCGACGATTTCTTCGCCCTCGGCGGGCACTCGTTGCTGGCCACACAAATCATCTCGCGCAGCCGTCAGGCCTGTGACGTCGAGTTGCCGCTGCGCGCCTTGTTCGAACACAGCGAACTCGGTGATTTCGCCGAACAGATCCGCCTGATCCAGGCCAGCGGCCAGACCAACCAACAGCCGCCGATTGCCAAAGTCGACCGCCGCCAAGCGGTGCCGCTGTCCTATTCGCAACAACGCATGTGGTTCCTCTGGCAGATGGAGCCGGACAGCCCGGCGTACAACGTCGGCGGCATGGCGCGCCTGCGCGGCGTGTTGCATGTCGAGCATTTCGAGGCGGCGTTGCAGGCGTTGATCCTGCGCCACGAAACCCTGCGCACCACGTTCCCGAGTGTCGATGGCGTGGCCCGTCAGCAGGTGCATGCCGAGACCGGCGTGCGCATGGGCTGGCAGGATTTCTCGAAATTGCCGGCTGACCAGCGCGAACAGAAAGTCCAGCAATTGGCCGACGAAGAAGCGCATCTGCCGTTCGACCTGGAAAGCGGCCCGCTGCTGCGCGCCTGCCTGGTCAAGACCGCCGAGCACGAGCATTACTTTGTCCTGACCCTGCACCACATCGTCACTGAAGGCTGGGCGATGGACATTTTTGCCCGCGAACTCAGCGCGCTGTACGAAGCGTTCGTCGATGAGCGCGATTCGCCGCTTGAACCGTTGCCGGTGCAATACCTCGATTACAGCGTGTGGCAGCGCAACTGGCTGGAGTCCGGTGAGCGTCAGCGCCAGCTCGACTACTGGACCGCGCAACTCGGTCGCGAACATCCGTTGCTGGAACTGCCCGGCGACCGTCCGCGTCCGCCGGTGCAAAGCCATCAGGGCGAGTTGTTCCGTTTTGATCTCAGTGATGACCTCGCCGCCCGCGTCCGTGCGTTCAATGCGCAAAACGGTCTGACCCTGTTCATGACCATGACCGCTGCGCTCGCCACCTTGCTCTACCGCTACAGCGGCCAGACCGACCTGCGCATCGGCGCACCGGTGGCCAACCGGATCCGCCCGGAAAGCGAAGGGCTGATCGGCGCATTCCTCAACACTCAGGTGCTGCGTTGCCAGCTCGACGGGCAGATGTCGGTGGGTGAGTTGTTCGAGCAAGTGCGCCACACCGTGATCGAGGGCCAGTCGCATCAGGATCTGCCGTTCGATCATCTGGTCGAAGCGCTGCAACCGCCACGCAGTGCGGCGTACAACCCGTTGTTCCAGGTGATGTGCAACGTGCAGCGCTGGGAGTTCCAGCAGAGCCGGACGCTCGCCGGGATGACTGTCGAATACCTGGCCAACGATGCACGGGCGACCAAGTTCGACCTCAATCTTGAAGTCACCGACCTTGATCATCGCCTCGGCTGCTGCCTGACGTACAGCACCGACCTGTTCGACGAACCGACCATCGCGCGCATGGCCCGGCATTGGCGCAATCTGCTGGAAGCGTTGATCGCCGATCCGCAACAGCGTCTGAGCCAGTTGCCGCTGCTCGACCCGGCTGAGCAGCAACACCTGCTCGACAGCCTCGGTGTCGAACCGGGCGAACGGCGTCTCGATCAATGCATCCATCACCTGTTCGCCGAGCAGGCGCTGGCGCGCAAAGACGCCCCGGCGCTGACGTTCGCCGGGCAGACGTTGAGCTACGCCGAACTCGATGCCCGCGCCAATCGCCTGGCCTGGGCCCTGCGCGAGCGTGGGGTCGGTCCGCAGGTGCGGGTCGGTCTGGCGCTGGAGCGCTCGCTGGAAATGGTCGTCGGCCTGCTGGCGATTCTCAAGGCTGGTGGCGCTTATGTGCCGCTGGACCCGGAATACCCGCTCGACCGTCTGCGCTACATGATCGAGGACAGCCGTGTCGGTCTGTTGCTCAGTGATCGGGCGATGTTCAACGCCCTCGGCGTTCTGCCGCCGAGCATGGCGCGCTGGTGCCTGGAAGATGACAGCGCGGCGCTGGCCGATTACCCGGCCAGCGAGCTGCCATTCATCAGCCTGCCGCAGCATCAGGCTTATCTGATTTACACCTCGGGTTCGACCGGCCAGCCGAAAGGCGTGGTGGTGTCGCACGGTGAAATCGCCATGCATTGCCAGGCGGTGATCGAGCGTTTCGGCATGCGTCCGGACGACTGCGAACTGCACTTCTATTCAATCAACTTCGACGCCGCTACCGAGCGTCTGCTGGTGCCGCTGCTCAGCGGCGCGCACGTGGTGCTGCGGGCGCAAGGGCAGTGGGACGCGGAAGAAATCTGCAACTTGATCCGCACCCACCGGATCAATGTGCTCGGTTTCACCCCGAGCTACGGCAGCCAGTTGGCGCAATTCCTCGCCACGCAGAATGAAACCCTGCCGGTGCGGATGATCATCACCGGCGGCGAAGCGCTGACCGGCGAGCACCTGCAACGGATTCGCGCCGCATTCAAACCGAGCCTGTTCTTCAACGCCTATGGCCCGACTGAAACCGTGGTCATGCCGCTGGCCAGTCTGGCGCCGGAAGTGCTGGAAGAGGGCGCCGGCAGCGTGCCGATCGGCAGCGTGATCGGTGACCGCGTGGCGTACATTCTCGACGCCGATCTGGCGTTGGTCCCGCAAGGCGCGACCGGTGAATTGTTCGTCGGCGGTGCCGGTCTGGCGCAGGGTTATCACGACCGTCCGGGCATTAGCGCCGAGCGTTTCGTGGCTGATCCGTTTGCCGCCGATGGCGGACGCATGTACCGCACCGGCGACCTGGTGCGCCAGCGTGCCGACGGGCTGGTGGAATATCTGGGGCGGATCGACCATCAGGTGAAAATCCGTGGTTTCCGCATCGAGCTGGGCGAGATCGAAACCCGGCTGCTCGATCACGCTTCGATCCGCGAAGCGGTAGTGCTGGCGCTGGATGCGCCGAGCGGCAAGCAACTGGTGGGCTACCTCGTCACCGATGTCGCCGAACAAAGTGAAACCCACCAGGCCGAACTGCGCGAAGCACTGAAGTCACACCTCAAGGCGCAACTGCCGGATTACATGGTGCCGACGCACCTGATCCTGCTGGCGAGCATGCCGCTGACCGCCAATGGCAAACTCGACCGTCGCGCCTTGCCGGCGCCGGATCCCGAGCTGAATCGTCAGCATTACGTCGCGCCGAGCAGCGAGTTGGAGCAGACCCTGGCACAGATCTGGTGCGAGGTGCTCAACGTCGAGCAGGTCGGTCTCAACGACAACTTCTTTGAGCTCGGTGGCGACTCGATCCTGTCGATTCAAGTGGTCAGCCGGGCGCGCCAGCAAGGCATTCATTTCAGCCCGCGGGATCTGTTCCAGCATCAGACGGTGCAGACCCTGGCCGCCGTCGCCAGCCGCAGCGAGCAAGTCACTGCCGAGCAGGGACTGGTGCTCGGTGAGTCGGCCATGACGCCGATTCAGCACTGGTTCTTCGACACTGAAATTCCTGAGCGTCAGCACTGGAACCAGGCGCTGCTGCTGGAGCCGAGCGTGGCACTGGAACCGCATCGTCTGGAACAGGCGCTGCTGGCGGTGATCGAGCAGCACGACGCCCTGCGTCTGCGTTTCACCCAGGTCAACGATCAATGGCAGGCCACGCATCAACCGGTGTCCGACGCCGAGGTGTTATGGCAGGTGCGGGTGGCGGCGATGGACAAGTGCGCAGCCTTGTTTGCCGATGCCCAGCGCAGTCTCGATCTGCAAAATGGCCCGCTGCTGCGCGCCTTGCTGGTGGACGGGCCCGAAGGTCAGCAACGCCTGTTCATTGCGATCCATCACCTGGTGGTCGACGGTGTCTCGTGGCGCGTGCTGCTTGACGATCTGCAAACTGTGTATCGCCAGCTCGACGCCGAACAGTCAGTACAACTGCCGGCGAAAACCAGTGCCTTCAAGGATTGGGCCGCACGTTTGCAGGCCTATGCCGGCAGCGAATCGTTGCGTGAAGAATTGAACTGGTGGCAAATCCAACTGGCCGGCCCGAACGCCGAGCTGCCGTGCGAAAACCCGCAGGGCGGACAGCAGAATCATCACGCGCAAACCGTCAGCGTACGCCTGGATGCCGAGCGTACCCGACAATTGCTGCAGCAGACGCCGCGCGCCTACCGCACGCAAGTCAACGATCTGCTGTTGACCGCGCTGGCCCGCGTGCTGTGCCGCTGGAGCGGGCAGCCGTCGGCATTGATTCAACTGGAAGGCCACGGCCGCGAAACCCTGTTTGACGAGATCGACCTGACCCGCACCGTCGGTTGGTTCACCAGCGCCTATCCAGTGCGCCTGACTCCGCACAACATCGAAGAAGCGGCCGGGCAGGGCGCTTCGATCAAGGCGATCAAGGAGCAACTGCGCGCGGTGCCGCACAAAGGCCTCGGTTATGGCGTGCTGCGTTATCTGGCCGATGACCTCAGCCAGCGCAGCATGGCGGCGTTGCCGAATGCTCCGGTGACCTTCAACTACCTCGGCCAGTTCGACCAGAGTTTCGCCAGCGATGCGCTGTTCCGTCCGCTGGATGAGCCGGTCGGTGCAGCCCACGATCCGCAGGCGCCGCTGCCCAACGAGCTGAGCATCGACAGTCAGGTGTACGGCGGTGAACTGTTGCTGCGCTGGACCTTCAGCGCCGAACGTTATGACGCGCAGACCATCAATGAGCTGGCCGACGCTTACCTCGGCGAGCTGCAAAGCCTGATCGAACATTGCCTGCAAGACGAGGCCGGCGGCCTGACGCCGTCGGACTTCCCGCTGGCGAAGCTGACCCAGGCGCAACTCGATGCCCTGCCGGTGCCGGCGGCGCACATCGAAGATGTCTACCCGCTGACGCCGATGCAGGAAGGCATGTTGCTGCACACCTTGCTCGAGCCGGGCACCGGTCTGTACTACATGCAGGATCGCTACCGCATCAACAGTGAGCTTGATCCCGAGCGTTTCACCCAGGCCTGGCAAGCGGTGGTCGCTCGTCACGAAGCGCTGCGTGCTTCGTTCTGCTGGAACGTCGGCGAGGACATGTTGCAAGTGATCCACACCCCGAGGCGCACGCCGATCGAGTACCTGGACTGGTGTGACATTGCCGAGGACGAGCAAGAACCGAAGCTGCAAGCGCTGCTCAAAAGCGAGCGCGAGGCCGGATTCGATCTGCTCAATCAGGCACCGTTCCACCTGCGCCTGATCAAGGTCGGCGCGGCGCGTTACTGGTTCATGATGAGCAACCACCACATCCTCATTGATGCCTGGTGCCGCTCGCTGCTGATGAACGATTTCTTCGAGATCTACACCGCCCTCGGTGAAGGGCGCGAAGCGCAGTTGTCGCTGCCGCCGCGTTACCGCGACTACATCGGCTGGCTGCAACGCCAGAGCCTGGCCGACGCACGCCAGTGGTGGCAGCAGAACCTGCGAGGGTTCGAACGCACCACGCCGATCCCGAGCGACCGGCCGTTCCTGCGTGAACATGCGGGTGAAAGCGGCGGCATGATCGTTGGTGACTGCTATACCCGTCTCAAGGTTGAAGATGGCGCCCGTCTGCGCGAGCTGGCCCAGGCCCATCAACTGACCATCAACACCTTCGCCCAGGCGGCATGGGCCTTGGTGCTGCGCCGCCTGAGCGGTGATCGCGACGTGCTGTTCGGCGTCACCGTAGCCGGGCGCCCGGTGGAGTTGCCGGAAATGCAACGCACCGTCGGCCTGTTCATCAACAGCATTGCGTTGCGGGTGCAGATCCCGGCGGACGACCAACGCGCCAGTGTGCGTCAGTGGTTGAGCGGACTGCTCGACAGCAACATGCAGCTGCGCGAGTACGAATACCTGCCGCTGGTGAGCATTCAGGAACAGAGCGAACTGCCGAAAGGCCAGCCGCTGTTCGACAGCCTGTTCGTGTTCGAGAACGCCCCGGTGGAAGTCTCGGTGCTGGACCGTGCACAGAGCCTCAACGCGACGTCGGACTCCGGTCGGACCCACACTAACTTCCCGCTGACGGCGGTGTGCTACCCGGGCGATGACCTCGGTCTGCACCTGTCTTACGACCAGCGTTACTTCGACGAGTCGACCATCGAACGCATGCTCGGCGAGTTCAAGCGTCTGTTGCTGGCACTGGTCGATGGTTTCCATGGCGACATGGCCGAACTGCCGCTGCTGGGTGCCGAGGAACAGGACTTCCTGCTGCACGGCTGCAATCAGAGCGCGCACGACTATCCGCTGGAGCACAGCTACGTGGCGCTGTTCGAAGCGCAGGTCGCGCAACATCCGCAACGCATTGCCGCCAGTTGCCTCGATCAGCAACTGAGCTATGCCGAGCTGAACCAGAATGCCAACCGTCTCGGTCATGCGCTGATTGCAGCCGGGGTACAGATGGATCAACCGGTGGCGTTGCTGGCCGAGCGTAATCTCGATCTGCTGGGGATGATCATCGGCAGCTTCAAGGCCGGTGCCGGTTACCTGCCGCTGGATCCGGGTCTGCCGAGCCAGCGTCTGCAGCGAATCATCGAGCTGAGCCGCACGCCCGTGCTGGTGTGCAGCGACGCCTGCCGCGAACAGGCGCAGACCTTGCTCGATGAATTCAGCTGCGCCAATCGACCACGGCTGTTGGTCTGGGAAGACGTGCAGGCGCTGGCGACATCACTGCACAACCCGGGGATCTACAGTGGCCCGGACAACCTTGCTTACGTGATCTACACCTCGGGTTCGACCGGGTTGCCGAAAGGCGTGATGGTCGAGCAGCGCGGCATGCTCAACAACCAGTTGAGCAAGGTGCCGTACCTGCAACTGACGGACGCCGACGTGATCGCGCAGACCGCTTCGCAAAGCTTCGACATTTCGGTCTGGCAGTTCCTCGCCGCGCCGCTGTTCGGCGCGCGGGTGGACATCGTGCCGAACGTCATTGCCCACGATCCGCAAGGGTTGCTGATGCATGTGCAGGCGCAGGGCATCACCGTGCTGGAGAGCGTGCCGTCGCTGATTCAGGGCATGCTCGCCTCCGAGCGCCTGAGCCTCGACGGCCTGCGCTGGATGCTGCCGACCGGTGAAGCGATGCCGCCGGAACTGGCGCATCAGTGGCTGCTGCGTTATCCGGACATCGGTCTGGTCAACGCTTACGGCCCGGCAGAGTGCTCCGATGACGTGGCGTTCTTCCGCGTCGACCTGGCCTCGACTCGCGGCAGCTATTTGCCGATCGGTACGCCGACCGACAACAACTTGCTGTACCTGGTCGATGGCGCGCTGGACCTGGTGCCATTGGGCGCGGTGGGTGAGTTGTGCGTGGCCGGGATCGGTGTCGGTCGCGGTTATGTCAGCGATCCGCTGCGCACCGCGCCGGTGTTTGTGCCGAACCCGTTCGGCGCGCCCGGCGAGCGTCTGTATCGCACCGGTGACCTCGCGCGGCGGCGCAGTGACGGGGTGCTGGAGTACGTCGGCCGGGTTGACCATCAGGTGAAGATTCGCGGTTACCGCATCGAACTGGGCGAGATCGAGGCACGTCTGCACGAACAACCGGAAGTCCGCGATGCGGCGGTCGGCGTGCAGGAAGGCGTGAATGGCAAGCACTTGGTCGGCTATCTGGTCGCGGCGGATTCGGCGCTCAACCCGAGCGAACGTCTGGAGCGGATCAAGCAGCGCCTGCGCAGCGAATTGCCGGAGTACATGGTGCCGCTGCACTGGTTGTGGCTCGATCAGCTGCCGCACAACGCCAACGGCAAACTCGACCGCAAGGCCTTGCCGGCGCTGGAGATCGGCCAGTTGCAAAGCCAGCATTACCTGGCCCCGCGCAACGAGCTGGAGCAGACCTTGGCCGATATCTGGGGCGAAGTGCTCAAGGTCGACAAGGTCGGGGTGCGCGACAACTTCTTCGAGCTGGGCGGTCATTCATTGCTGGCCACACAGATCGCCTCGCGTGTGCAGAAAACCCTGCAACGCGATGTGCCGCTGCGGGCGATGTTCGAGTGCAGCACGGTGCAGGCGTTGGCCGAGTACATCGAGGGTCTGGCGGCCGGTGACATGACCGAGGACAAGGTGGATCGCTTGAATGATCTGATGGCGGAGCTGGAAGGCTTGTAATCTTCAGCGCCTGTTCCGGCCCCATCGCTGGCAAGCCAGCTCCCACAAGTTTCATGGTGAACACATGATTTGTGTACACATTCGATCACTGTGGGAGCTGGCTTGTCAGCGATGGCGTCAGTGCATTCAACACCGATAAACCGGCATATTCACGTACATATCCAGGGTTGACGATCAACAACCGGCAGCTCAGTCTGCCGGTTCTCTTTTTCATCGCGGGGGTGGTCGATGCCTTTCTTCACGGTTGACGGACAAGCGCTGCACTACATTGATCAAGGCACCGGCCCAGCCGTGTTGCTGGCGGGCAGTTATCTGTGGGACACGGCCATGTGGGCGCCGCAGATCGCTGCACTGTCACCGCACTACCGGGTGATTGCGCTGGATTTGTGGGGCCACGGTGAGTCCGGGCGTTTACCTTCAGGCACCACGTCGCTGGATGACATCGCGCGGCAGATCGAGGCCTTGCTCGATCACCTGGGTATCGACCGGGTCACGTTGATCGGACTGTCTGTCGGCGGTATGTGGGGCGTACGTCTGGCCTTGTCGGCACCGCAGCGGCTCAATGGCCTGGTGCTGATGGATACGTACGTTGGCGTGGAGCCGGAACCCACCCGCCAGTACTACTTTTCGCTGTTCAAGCAGATCGAGGACAGCGGCGAGATCTCCGAACCATTGCTCGACATCGTGGTACCGATCTTCTTCCGCCCGGGCATCGATCCGCAGTCGGCGCTGTATCAGGACTTCCGCGCGAAACTGGCGGCGTACACTGCGGACCGCCTGCGCGAAAGCATCGTGCCCATGGGGCGTATCACTTTCAGTCGGGATGACCTGCTACCGCGTCTGAGCGAATTGAATGCCGCGACCACGCTGGTGCTGTGCGGCGATCAGGACAAACCGCGACCGCCGTCAGAGGCCAAGGAGATGGCGCAGCTGATTGGTTGCCCGTGTGTGCTGGTGCCGGAGGCGGGGCATATCTCCAGTCTGGAGAATCCCGAATTTGTCACCGAGGCGTTGCTCGGCTTTTTGGCTGAGCGTCATTGAAAATGATCGCAGCCTGCGGCAGCTCCTACAGAAAACGCGTTCCCATGTAGGAGCTGCCGCAGGCTGCGATCTTTTGATCTGGCTTATTTAGGCCCGAGAATCTTCGCCAGTTTGTCCGGCGAAGGCGCGCCTTGCTGCTGTTGCAGCTCACCCTTGTCGTCCATGTAGAAGATGGCCGGCGTCGCCTGCAACTCCAGGTCTTCCATCAACTGCATGTTGGCGGCCAGTTTGGTCTGCACCGCTTTTGGAATGTCTTTCAAGGGCTTGAGGGTGCTGGCCTTGCCGGCCTTCTCATGGTCTTCCAGGGCTTTGGCCGGATCTTTCGCGGCCAGCAGGGCGGCGGATTTCGCCGGGCTGTCTTCGCGGATGATCCCGACCATGATGTGCCGCAGTTGCACCTTGCCGGCCTTGACCCATGGCCGCGCCTGTTCCCAGAACATGTTGCAGTACGGGCAGTTCGGATCGCTGAACAGGTACACGGTACGCGGCGCATCCTTGTCGCCGTCCTGAATCCAGTTGCTGGCTTCGAACTTGCCCCAGATTTCCTTGGCCATCGGCGCGTAGACCAGTTTTTGCAGCGGTTCGCTGCTCAAGTCCTTGCCGTCGGCGTCGTACAAATTGCCGAGCAACACATGCTGGCCGTCCGGCGTCAGGTACAGCGCCATGCCACGGTTCTGGTACTGCGCCGCATAGCCGCGCAAGCCGTCCGGGGCGTCGAACTGGCCGACGATTTTTGCGCCCTTGGCTTCGATCTGCTTGATCGCGGCGGGCAATTCTTCGGCAGCCTGCACCGACGGCAGGTGCAGCAGGGCAGTGCCCAGGGTCAGCGTCAGCAGGTGGCGGAGGCGGGGCATGGCAGTTTCCTTGCAGAGGTGGCCGGTGCGGCGGTTGGATTCGGGGTGTCGAAGTTTTCCAGGGCGCGGGCGAGACTGGCGTTCGACAGTTCGCCCAGATGGCTGCTCAGCAAGCGACCGTCAGGGCTATAGAACAGCGTAGTTGGCAGTGCCATGGAACCCACGGCCTGGCCGAGTCGACCGCTGCGGTCGAACAGCACGTTGTTCAGGCTCAGGCCCTGGGTTTCAAGAAAAGTCGCAACGCTTTGCATGCTTTCGGCCTGATTGACGAACAGAAAGGTCAGGTCCGGGCGTTGTTGTTGCGCATTTTCCAGCACCGGCATCTCGCGCCGGCACGGCGGGCACCAGGTTGCCCACAGGTTGATCACCAGCGGGCCGCCCTGATAGTCGCTGAGCTGGATGGTCTCGCCGGCGGCGTTGCGCAGGGTGATGTCCGGCAGGCGCGTGCCTTGTTCGTAGATATTCAGTGACAGGGTCGCCAACAGCCAGAACACTACGCCACTGGCCACGCCAAAACCCAGTGGCCGACGCAGCCCCGGGCGACGCCAGCCGCGATAGAGAGCGGCGAGCAGCAGCACGATCACCCCCGGCCAGGCGAGGAAACCGCCGTCGCGCAGGTCGATGATCTGCCACGGATCGTTGCGATAGTGGCCCCAGTACACGGCCACAAAGGCCACGCGCGCCGCAAGCATGCCCAGCAGGAACAGGCTGAACAAGGCCGACTCGGGGTTATCGCCGCCACGCTTGGCCACCCGCCAGCCGACAAAGGTCGCCAGCGCCAAGGCACTGATCAGCAACAGGTGGTTGAGCGCGATGGCAAAGGTGCCGAGGGTGAACGTCAGCATTTAATTGGCGTCTCGGGTGGTGGTCCAGCGTTGCAGGAACGTCTCGGCATCGACTTCGCCGGTAATGCGCTGGCTGCGCCGCTCTTCGCCGTCGGTGCCGATCCAGACAAAACTCGGTGGCCCCGGGACTTTGTAGCGGCCGAGCAGCTCGCGGCTGGCGGCATTGTCGGCAGTGACGTCGAGGCGCAGCAGGCGCACATCGCTCAACGCTTGCATGACTTTGTCTTTGCCGAACACCTGTTTCTCCATGACCTTGCACGACACGCACCAGTCAGCGTAGTAATCGAGCAGCACCCATTGGCCCTGAGCCTTGGCGCTATCCAGTTCGCGCTGCAGGGCTGCCGGATCCTTGATCGTGGTGAACGCGTCATGCCCGCTCGGCGTGGTGCTGGCGACCCGGCCAGCGCTGTACACCTGCAGCGGCTGATACGGGTCGTCACTGCCGCCAGCGGCACCGATCAGCAGCAGGCTGCCCCACAGACCGAGCAGCAGCGAACTGGCGCCGAACACTTGGGCGACGCGGCCGAAGCCTTCCGATTGCTTCCAGGCGCAGAACGCCGCGATCAGCAGCAGCGCGCCGCACAGGCCCAGCCACAGCGACGAGTCCAGCACCGGGCGCAACATCAGCAGCGCGGTCGCGAGGAACAGGAAACCGAAGATGCCCTTGAGCAGGTTCATCCACGCCCCGGGTTTGGGCAGGAAGCGATTGCCAACGGTCACCAGCAGCAACAGCGGTACACCGATGCCGATGCCCAGCGCGAACAGGATCAAGCCACCGTGCAGCGCATTACCGCTCTGCGCGATGTACAGCAAGGCGCCGGCCAGCGGTGCGGTCATGCACGGGCCGACCAGCAGACCGGACAATGCGCCGAGCACTCCGGCGCCGATCAGGCTGCCACCGTTGCGGCTGCGCGAAGCGTGTTCGAGGCGATCACGCAAGGCCACCGGCAATTGCAATTCGAAGAAGCCGAACATCGGCAGCGCCAACACCACGAAAATCGCCGCAAAGGCACCCAGCAGCCACGGATTTTGCAGCCACGCCTGCAGGTTGGCGCCGAGCAACGAGGCGATCACACCCATCGCGGCATACACCAGCGCCATGCAGATCACATAGCTGCTGGCCAGGGCGAAACCACGACGCGGGGTGGCGCCGCTGCCGACAATCATGCCCGCCAGAATCGGCAGCATCGGCAATGAACACGGGGTAAACGCCAGCAGCAGGCCGAGGCCGAAGAACACCAGCAGGCTCCAGCCCAGCGCCCGTTGTTGCAGGCTGCTGGCCAAGGCTTGATCCGGCGCTTCAGCACTGGCCGTTGGTGTTGCTTTGCCGCCCAGGTCGATGACCCGGGTCTGCGGCGGATAACACAGGCCGGCATCGGCGCAGCCCTGATAGCTGACCTTGATCTGACCGCTGGCCGAGGCCGGGACTTTCACCTCCAGCCCTTGGCGATACACCGGTTGTTCACCGAAGAATTCGTCGCTGTGCGACTCGCCCTCGGGCAACGACGGCTGCTGCTCTGCCGACAAACCGTCGAATTTCAGGCGTTTCTGGTACAGGTAATAGCCGTCGGTGATCTGCCAGAACAGCTGGGTTTCCCCGGATTCAAGGCGTTCGGAGGTCAGCACGAAGGCTTTGTCGACCGGCAGAAACTCCGGTTTGGTCTCGAATGGATTGTTCCCGGCCTGGGCCAGGCTGGAGATCAGCAGTGCAAACAAAAGAAAAAAATGACGCATGGAGGAGCCTTGTCCCTGTGCAAGTCTGGTGCACAGTGGCGGGTGGCGATTAACCGATGATTAACCGCCCCGCACGATGTCGGATGGCGACCCGACGCCGATTCACTGGTGCCTGCGAGTGGCTCAGTCCTTCAGCAGTCCGGGCCAGGTTGAGTCGGAGATTGTATACGGGCCAAATACTTTTTTCGCGTTCTGTTCATAACGCAGGTAGCGGTTGTCGTTCAGGAAAACATAAAAGTAAGTGTCGAAGGTCGGGTAGTCATTGGTGACGGCTGTCATCATTTGGTTTTTATATTCTTCCAGCGGTGCCCAGGGCGAACCTTTTAGAGGTAGTAGTTCCAGGGTCTTTGAGTATATTTCGTAGATCAGATAATTTCCGTCATTCAACAAGAACCAGTAACTCTCTCTTTGTGCAGTGCTTTCAGCCCACATGACGCCAACGATTTTTTCGTAGTAAGGCAATATTTTTTCCCACTTTGATTTGGCGATGGGGGTTTTCGAGATTGCCTTGTCGGTTTGTTGGCTGTACTCGCAAACGCAGGGTGTTGTTCCTTCGTCGTAGAACAGCCAGAGCGTGTCGACGCCACCGTTCCAGTGGGTGGTCGTCGTGGTAAAGCCAAAGCGCAAGTCTGCAGCAGTCTTGTCGAAGCCTTCCCATTTGCCATCCACCGGCTTGGGGAAGCCGGAAAGTACTTTGTTATCCTCGAAGTCGAAACGGGAATAACTGTTTTTCTCCGGGAAGAAGAAATAAATGCGGTCGGGGCCGGTGCGCCAGTCAACGGCTACGAAGTTTTTTGTAATGCTCATTCATGGTTCCTTTAATAGGTTGATTTATGTTTTAAAGTTTTGATTGGTTGTATGTAACTTGCGAAAGCGAGGTTAGTTATTAGTTGTGGTTTTGTATAGTTTGAAGGTGTTGGAATTCATGTCGGTTAGTTTGTTTTCAAGTTGATCAAGCGTTGTTCTTGCGCAAGCGGTCTGTTGGCAGTTTTGAGTCCGGACCTGGCGAACGGGTGAGTCGCTGCCGTGTCGGTTGTCGCCCTGCCATAATTGCGGCTTAATCCTGTTCTGTTCGACTTGCCTTTTATTTCAGGGAACCACCATGCACGTACTGGTTTGCGAAGACGATGAGTTGATCGCCAGTGGCATCGTCGCCGGCCTGACAGCCCAAGGCTTGACGGTCGAGCACGTCAACACCGCCTCCAAAGCACGGGCGATGCTCAAGGTCGCCGAATTCGACGTGATGGTGCTCGATCTTGGCCTGCCCGACGAAGATGGCCTCAAGTTGCTGCAACAATTACGTCAGCAGGGGCTGGAAATCCCGGTGCTGATCCTGACCGCGCGCGACTCGGTGACCGACCGGGTCGACGGCCTGCAAGCCGGGGCTGACGATTACCTGCTCAAACCCTTCGATCTGCGTGAATTGTTCGCGCGCCTGCAAACCCTGCTGCGCCGGGTCGCCGGGCGCAGCGTCAACCTGATTGAGCACGGTGCGCTGACCTACGATCCAAGCAGCCGCGAAACCACTCTGGCCGGGCAACCGGTGGATTTGTCGCGCCGCGAGCAATCGCTGTTGCAGGCGTTGTTGCACAACCGTGGCCGGGTGTTGTCCACCGAGCAGTTGAAGGACAGCGTCTACGGCTTCAATGACGAACTGGAGAGCAACGCCCTCAACGTGCATATCCACCACCTGCGCAGCAAACTCGGCAAGGGCATCGTCGAAACCGTGCGCGGTCTGGGTTATCGCCTTGGGCCGGCCGATGGTGGAGAACAACAGAAGTGATGAGCCTGCGTCTGCGCCTGAGTCTGACCCTCGGCGCCGCGTTTGCCCTGATCTGGGCCCTCGCCGCGGCCTGGATGCTCAGCGACTTGCGCAATCAGATGATGTTTTCTCTCGATCAGCGATTGGTGGCTTCGGCGCGCATGGTCGCCGGGCTGCTGGAGCAACTGCCGGCGCTGCCGAGCAAGGGCGAGGGCACCCATTTCAGCGCCGAACAATTGAACATTCCCGGCGGCATGGCCTGTCAGGTCAGTTCGTTGCGCGGGGAGATTCTCGCGCGTAGTCACAGCAGTCCCGAGCAAACCCTGGAAGCGGAAAAAATGGGCTTCCATGACCAGATGATCGATGGCGCGCCGTGGCGCAGTTTTACCCTCGCACGAGGCGACGTGCGGATCACCACGGCTGATCGGCAGATCGAACGCGAAGCGCTGAACATGTCGATCCTGCTGGCGGCCTCGGTGCCGGTCGGCGTGGCGTTGCTCGGTTGTCTGTGCCTGTTGTGGCTGGGCATCGGCCAAGGCCTGGCACCGCTTAATCGCCTGCGCGAAGCCTTGATGCGGCGTAACGCCGATTCGCTGGAACCGTTGCAACTGCAGTCGTTTCCCAGCGAACTGAAACCGCTGCTCGATACCCAGAATCAGTTGTTTCAGCGCATCGGCAAGACCATCGAGCGCGAACGACGGCTGACCGGCGATGCCGCGCATGAACTGCGCAGTCCGCTGACCGCGATCAAGACCCACCTGCAAGTGGCGCGCATGACCGAAGGCAGTGCCCGCGATCAGTCGCTGGCGCGGGCCGAGGAGGGCGCCGACCGCATGCACCGTACGCTGGAGCAACTGCTGTTGCTGGCGCGGGTCGAGGGCAGTCTGTCGTTCGATGATGGCGTGCAGTGCAGCGCCGAGCAGGTGGCAAAACTGGCGATGCAGGATGCAGCGGGCGGTGAGCGTCAGCGCATCAAACTGCACTTGCCCAAGCAGCTCTCCAGTGCGCCGGTGCAAATGCCGGCGGTGCTGTCGATTGCCGCGTTGCGCAACTTGCTCGACAACGCTCTGCGCCATACCCCCGCGGACGCTGAGGTGGAACTGAGCCTGGAAACCGTCGGCCAGCGCGCCCGTTTTGTGGTGCGCGACCACGGTCCGGGGATTGCGGCGGAAGATCTGCAGCACCTGACCCAACGCTTCTGGCGCAACGGCCAGAGCACCGGCTGCGGCCTCGGCCTGGCCATCGTCCAGGCCATTGTTCAGCGCTGCGCCTGCACCCTGCATTTCGACAGCCGCGCGGATGGGCTGCGCGTTGAGCTGACCATGCCGCTGCAGTCCATCTGAAAACACTCCCCCCTTGTAGGAGCTGCCGCAGGCTGCGATCTTTTGATTTTGATTTTCAAGATCAAAAGATCGCAGCCTGCGGCAGCTCCTACAGGGGATTTGTGGTGTGGCACATCAAATGTAACGTCTATGCGTTGGTGATTTGGCAATCGCGGCGCTAAGGTCGGGGCTGCTCTGACTCAATGGATTGAGGGAACGCGCCATGCAAGCACCGATCTGCATTCGTCCAGCGAAACCTGCCGACGCCGGCCTCATCAGTCGCATCATCGAGCGTTCGATTCGCGTCGGTTGTGCGCTGGAACATCGCAACGACCCGCAGCAGGTCAACCGCTGGATTGACCGGCAATCCGCCGACATCATCAGTGCGCGCCTTGCCGACTCGCATTGCTACCTGAACGTCGCCCTGCTGCAGGACAAACCGGTGGGGGTCGGCATGGCCACGGCCAGCGGTGACATCGGTTTTTGTCATGTGCAGCCGGAATGGTTTCGCCGTGGCGCAGGACGTGCACTGATGAGCGACCTGGAGGGCTGGCTGCGGATTCGTGGCGTGCTGCAGGCGCGCATCGCCAGCACCCAGAGTGGCGCGGCTTTTTATCGACATCTGGGCTACCGCGATCTGGCGCCACCCGCCAGCGATCAGGGCTTGCACCGCGTGACGCTGCACAAGCCGTTGGCATTGTCCGGCTGACAACTCGATCAAGGGTCTAAATCCTCGCTCCGCTTAAGCGTTTCCAGAACAGGAAAACCTGCATGTGCGCCCCGTGACCGGAACGCGCACCTGTGCGGTGTGCTGTTTTGGTCACTATCCATAGCGTATTGAGGGGTCGAGAGATGTCAGTCGCCACCAGCCTTATCGAAGAGTCGTCAGGGCGGATCACCGCCACGCCGGCGGAAACCCTGTACCAGTTCAACGAATCGCCACTGTTGGCCCGGCAGAACCAGCAGGAGTCCAATGCCCGCAGCTACCCGCGACGCATTCCGCTGGCCCTCAAACGCGCCAAGGGCCTGTACGTCGAGGATGTCGAAGGCCGCACGTTCATCGACTGTCTGGCCGGTGCCGGCACCCTCGCGCTGGGGCATAACCACCCGGTGGTGATCGAGGCGATCCAGCAAGTGCTCGCCGATGAGCTGCCGCTGCACACCCTCGACCTGACCACGCCAGTGAAGGATCAATTCGTCCAGGACTTGTTCGGTTTGCTGCCGCCGGCACTCGCGGCCGAGGCGAAAATCCAGTTCTGCGGCCCGACCGGCACTGATGCAGTGGAAGCCGCGTTGAAACTGGTGCGCACCGCCACCGGGCGCAGCACGGTGCTGTCGTTCTGCGGCGGATATCACGGCATGAGCCAGGGCGCCTTGAGCCTGATGGGCAGCCTGGGGCCGAAAAAACCGTTGGGCGCCTTGCTCAGCAACGGCGTGCAATTCATGCCGTTTCCGTACGACTACCGTTGCCCGTTCGGTCTCGGCGGCGCAGCCGGGGTCAAAGCCAACCTGAGTTACCTGGAAAACCTGCTCAACGATCCTGAAGCCGGCGTGCAGTTGCCAGCAGCGGTGATCGTTGAGGCAGTGCAGGGCGAAGGCGGGGTGATTCCGGCTGACGTCGAGTGGCTGCGCGGGTTACGCCAGATCACCGAGAAGGCCGGCGTGGCGCTGATCGTCGATGAAATTCAGAGCGGTTTCGCCCGTACCGGCAAAATGTTTGCCTTCGAACATGCCGGCATCGTCCCCGACGTGGTGGTGTTGTCCAAAGCCATCGGCGGCAGCCTGCCATTGGCGGTGGTGGTCTATCGCGACTGGCTCGACACCTGGCAACCGGGTGCCCACGCTGGCACGTTCCGTGGCAATCAGATGGCGATGGCCGCCGGTTCCGCGGTGATGCGTTATCTGCTTGAGCACAAGGTCTGCGAACACGCCGCCGCCATGGGCGAACGCCTGAGCGAACATCTGCGCATCCTGCAACGCGACTTCCCGCAACTGGGCGACATCCGCGGGCGTGGCCTGATGCTCGGCGTCGAGTTGGTTGACCCGAACGGCGCGCCGGATGCGCTTGGTCACCCACCCGCGTTCGCCCGTCTGGCACCGCTGGTGCAGCGCGAATGCCTCAAGCGCGGACTGATTCTCGAATTGGGCGGCCGGCATGGCGCGGTGGTGCGCTTCCTGCCGCCGCTGGTGATCACCGCCGCCGAAATCGACCGTGTCGCCGAGATCTTTGGCCGGGCCTTGGCCGCTGCCACTGCCGCTGAGTAAATTTTTCGCAGCGCCGGACGTTCTTTCTACATAACCGGCTGCACCCGGCTGCAGCCCACCCTCACAACGATGGAGAACCAGCATGACGTCAGTATTCGACCGCGAGGACATCCTCTTTCAGGTCGTGGTCAACCACGAAGAGCAATACTCGATCTGGCCGGATTACAAAGCCGTGCCGCAAGGCTGGCGCACCGTGGGCAAGAGCGGCCTGAAGAAGGAATGCCTGGCCTACATCGAAGAGGTCTGGACCGACATGCGTCCGCTGAGCCTGCGCCAGAAGATGGAAGGGCAGACGGCTGCTCAGTAATCTGACAGGCAAAAACAAACCCGCTGGACTGGTGACAGTCAGCGGGTTTTTATGGGCTTCAAAAGATCGCAGCCTTCGGCAGCCCCCTACAGGGTGTAAGTATCCCCCATTAGGAGCTGGCGAAGGCTGCGATCTTTTGATCTTAGGCCGAAGGCCCGCCGCTCAACCCCCTGAGCAGCAAATCGACATTGCCTTCCAGCTCCGCCACCGGATCTTCGGCGTCGGTACTCAACACCAGCAGCTGACTCCCCGACGCAGCAATCGCCGCCTTCACCGCTTCCGATGGCTGGCGATGATGCAGCACCAGCGCCACATCGTTGTCCTTGAGCGTCGCCGTGAGTTGCTTCAACTCTTGCGGCGTCCACTCGCTATCCGGCCGTGGATCCTCGCCAACCAGCTCCAGATTCAGGCTGCCGATCAGGTAACCGAAGTGATCGCTGAGGCTCACCACACTCAAGTTGTCGACCTCGGCCAGACGCGCTTCGCTGTCGGCGCTGAGCTTGAGCAGGCGCTGTTTCAGCGCCGCCAGATTGGCCTCGATCTTCGGTTTGGCCGATGGCGCCAGGCGCACCAGATCCGCCGCGATCACGTCGGCCATCCGTCCCATGTTGTTGCTCGCCAGCCATGGCTGACTGTTCAAGCCATCGACCTTCAGCCCCGGTTGCACGGCGATCCCTGGCAGGGCGCCGTCCACCGGACGTGCTGCGTCGACCTCGACAATGCGAATGTTGCTGCGCCGTGCGATCGGGTACAGCGGATCATCCGCCCACAACGAGCGCACGCCGATCACCGCGTCGGCATCGCCTGCCAGTTTGCCCAGTGCCGGTGCGCCGCGACCGGTGAAGTACGCTGTCTGACGGCTGCCCGGCAGATTGGCGGGGGCCGCACGTTCCAGGTTGACGTCAGTGCCTTTGAGCAGCACTTCGCCCAAGCCGTAGGTGATGGGCAACGAGGCCAGTACGCGAAGTGGTTTGGTGTTTTCAGCCGCCAGCAACGGGCTGCCGGCCACGCCGCACAGGGCCATGGCCAGGGTCAGCTTTCGCAGTGAGAAGATCATTTATCCAAGGTTCCCTTTCAGACTCGGAACAACCCCGCGCGCGATGGCGGCGAGGGCGAAGGCGATGCCGGCGACCAGAATGATCGCGGCGCCGGACGGGATCGGCAGATCGAAGACGATCGGCGCGAGAATCCCGCACAGGGTGCTGACGGTGGCAATCAGCACCGAACACCAGAAGAAGCCCTTGAGCGACTGGCTGAGCAAACGCGCTGCCGCCGCCGGAATCACCAGCAACGCGCCGACCAGAATCGCGCCGATGACCTTCACCGCCGCGACGGTGATCAGCGTCACCAGGATCACGAACAGGTAATCCAGGGTCTTCACCGCGACGCCGCGTACCGCCGCCAGTTGCGGGTTGAAACTGGCGAGCATGATCCGGTTGTACAGCGGCAACGCCAGGGCCATGACCAGCGAACCGACAATCGCCAGCACCAGCAGGTCGTTGCCATTGACGGTCAGCACCGAACCGAACAGCACGTTCTCCAGAATGTGCACGTTGATCTTGCCGGCCAGAATCAGCAGCAGGCTTGCACCCAAGGCCAACGACACCGAGAGGAACACACCGATCAGGGTGTCCGGCGCCAGACCGGTGCGGTTGCGCAGGTAATTGAGCAGGATGCCGAACAACAGGCAGTAACCGAAGAGGCTGCCGTACGGCCCGGTGTAGGGTTCGCCGAGCAGAATGCCGATGGCCACGCCGGTCAGTGCTGCGTGGCCGACCGCTTCGGAGAAAAACGCAAAACGCTTGACCACCACCAGCGTGCCGAGACCACCGAGCACCGGGCCGATCAGCAGACCGGCAAGCAGCGCGTTGACCACAAAACCGTAGGCCAGCGCTTCCGGCAGGTAACCGGACGATGCCCAGCCCTGAACCATCAAACGAAAGGCTTCGTAGCTCATCAGACTGCGCTCCGTGGATGGGTGGAAAACAGACTGAGCAGACGTTCCGGGGTCAGCGCCTGTTGCGGCGTTGCGTCGAACAGCACGCGGCGGTTGAGACCGGTGACTCGGTCGGCCAGGCGCTTGACCGCTTCCAGATCGTGCTCGATCCACAGCACGGTGATGCCGGCGGCGCGCCAGTCGCCGAGCAGGCGTTCGAAGACCTGGATCCCGGCTTCGTCGAGCGCTGACATCGGCTCATCCAGCACCAGCAGTTGCGGGGCCGGGATCAAGCCTTGAGCGAGCAACACACGCTGGCGTTCGCCACCGGACAGCGCGCCCATGCGCCGCTTGCGTTTGTCCTGCATGCCGACCCGTTCCAGCGCCTCGCCGATGGCGTTGGCGTAGTGTCTGCTCAAGCCGAGAAAAGCCGGGCGCCGCTGACACATGGCGGCCATGAAATCGTCGACGGTCATCGGCAAGCCACGATCGAACTCCAGCGCCTGCGGCACGTAACCGATGGTCCCGGGTTGACCGGGCCAGTGCAGGCTCAGTTGACCCTGATGCGGCATTTGCCCGAGCAGGGTCTTGATCAGCGAGCTCTTGCCGCCGCCGTTCGGGCCGACCAGGGCGTGCACGTGGCCGGGTTGGACCTGGAAGCTGACGTTGTCGAGAATTGTCGTGCGACCGAGCGTCAGAGAGACTTGCGCAAAATCCAGAGTCGGCCCCAATCCCTGTGGGAGCGAGCCTGCTCGCGAATGCGGTGTGTCATTCGATATCGCTGTTGGCTGACCCGGCGCTTTCGCGAGCAGGCTCGCTCCCACAGGGGATTGATGGGTGTCAGAGAGGGTTTCTTTTGCTGTCATGCCCCGGACTCCTGAATCGCTCGCACCACGGTGTCGAGGTTGCCGGTCATTTCCTTTTCGTACTTGTCAGCGCTGTATTCGCCATAGGAAATGTGCGACAGCGGGTACAGCTTCACCCCGGACTCACGCTGGATGGTTTCGACGTAGGTCGAAGGGAAATCCATCTCGGAGAAGATCACCTTCACGTCAAGCTCGCGCAGTTGGTCGATGGTCTTTTTCAACTGGCTCGGGCTCGGTTCGATGCCATGGGCGGGTTCGACCACGGCCGTCACTTCCAGGCCGAATTCGCGCAGCAGATAGTCATAAGCCGCATGCACCGTGGCCACGCGCAGCTCGGCGTTCGGTGCCTGGGTCAGTTTGGCCAAGGCATCGGCGCGCATCTGCCGCAAGCGTTTGCCGTAGGCGCGGGCGTTTTGGGTATAGGTCTTGGCGTTGTCCGGATCGAGCTTGCCCAGCTCGCGGGCAATATTGTTGACCTGGGCAATCGAAGCGCTGATCGACAGGAAGGTGTGCGGGTTGACCACTTTGCCGGCGCCGCGCGCCGCGGTACCGGTGGCGGCCAGCAGCGGCACGTTTTCGTTGGCTTCGATGGTCTTGATGTTCGGCGTTTCGCTGGCGGCGATCATGCGGTCGGCGAAGTCGTCATGGCCAACACCGTTGAGCACGATCACGTCGAGCCCGCTGATGCGCTTGATGTCTTCGGCGCGTGGCTCGTAGGCGTGCGGGTTGAACCCTGCGGGAATCAGCGGCACCACCTCGGCCTTGTCGCCGACGATGTTCGCCACATAGCTGTAATACGGGTGCAGGGTGATGCCGATGCGCAGGCGTTTGCCCGGATCGGCGCTGGCCAGCGGGCTCAGCAGGCACGCGCACAGGCCTAAGAGCAAGGTGCGCAGGAGGGGACGGCGAGTCAGTGAAATAAGCATGGGCAAGCGGTCTTCTCTCGGGTGAAGGCGAAGGTTCAGTGGCGATGCTCGCGGGTCACGCCGGCATCGAACTGCGCGACGATCTGTTTCCAGCCAGCGGCGGACAGCGCGGCGTCGGTCAGTTCGGCGGGCGTCTGCAAGTCGGCGGCGCGGTTGAGCCAGATGTCCGGCGCGGCGGTGGCATCGGCGCTCAGCCGCATCAAGAATGAACCGGCGACGGCGGGTACCTGGCTGTGGCCGAAATAGGCAGTGTCTGCCAGCAATTGCCAGACGTGACCGCCTCGGCTGACCGAACTGGCGTCCTGGGCGAACGGGGCGAAACCTTCTTCGGCCAGAGTCTGTGGCGTCGGCAGGCTTTGCTGTTCTGCACGCAGCAGGCGGATTTCGTCGAGGGTCACCCGCAGGTCGGCGTAGATGCCTTGCTCGGCGGCACTGAGGTCGCGCCGTGCATCGAGTTGATGGCTGGCGACCGGTTCCGGCTCATGGGACACCCCGCGCCATGCCACCACCGAGCCGGCGACGGCAAGGATCAGCAAGCACAGCAGCAGAACGTTAAGGGTTTCATGCCCGGCACCGGCCGGGCGGACGACTTGGGTGGTGGGCGTGCTCATGGGGCCTCAATGTCGGCTTGGTCGATTTCCACGACGTGGCCGGGGCCGGCGTCGAACAGCACATAAAACTCGGCCGCCGGTTTCTTGAAGGTCAGGCTTGAGTCGGCGCCGAGCTTGCCCGGCAGCAGAATGGTTTCGTCGTAACCGATCACATCGAGGGTCACCCCCGGTGCGCCGCTGCCGTCGGAGAAGCCGCCGGTGCATTTGATCTGCTCGGCATCAACGGCTTTGCATTCGCACATCGGGTTATGGGCCAGGGCGCCGGCGCTGAAACCTGCGCACAGCAGCAACGCGGCGCGCAACCGCAGGCGGGAAGGGCGTTGAACGCGGTTCATGGTTTGGCTCCTTGTTTGGTCAGCCAGGCGAGGGTCGCGGGAGAGGCCTGGCTCAGGGGAATCGAGGCTTGGTGCAGGCTGCCGTCCCAGCCTTCCATGGTGATCCACAGTTCGGCATCGGCCTTGGTCTTTTCCGCCACCGGCAGTTGCGCGCCCATGCGATACGGCGTGCCGAAGAAAATCACCCCGGCGGCGCGCAGGCTGCGCGGCTTGCCGATGCGCAGGTAGGTGGCCTTGACCTGTTCGACGCAGGCGTCGCAGAGGGCGGCATTGAAGTCCTTCATGTAGCCGGCGGGGCCGCTCAGGCGCGGTGCTTCGTTACGCAGTTCGGCCAGGCGCAGGCTCCACGGGCCGACCTGGATTTCGCCGACCTCATGTTCACCGAGGCCGACGTCACCGCGAAACAGCGCAGCATCGGCGAAGTACTTGGGCATGAACCCCAGCGGAATCAGCAGCAACAAGGCGTTCAGGTGAAAGCGCCATTTGTGCCAGAAGCGGCGCAGGGCGGACGGTGGGGCAGTGCGATTGGACGGGCTCACAGGCTGACCTCCGCCGGTTCACGGCTGACGCGGGGGCTGCGGGCCTTTTTATTCTCGCGCTTGAGGGCGTTGGCGGTGGCCAGCGCGGTGCGCTTGGTCCAGATCAACAGGCCGCTGAGGACCATCATGCTCAGCAGCAGGCCGAAGAAGAACCAGATCAGTTTGATCCACAGACCGCCGAAATCACCGGTGTGCAGCGGGCGCATCGACTCGGTGACGAACTCCAGCGAAGAGCGGTCAGTCAGCAGTCGGGTGGCGGCCATGTCACCGTTGTACGGGTTGAGCGTGGCGGTCTGGAACATCAGTGGATACCAGCCGCGACCGCCAACGCTCAAGTGACTGTAGGCATTGCCCGGCAAGCTGACGAAGCTGACGTCCAGCCCGGGGATGTGCTGTTCGGCGATCTGTACCGCGCGATCAAGGCTGATTCGTGGGGGAGGACTGGCGTCGCTCGACATCGGTACGCTTTCCCGGGACATGGCGGGAATGATCGGCTCGCTGCTGATGGACACCTGGTTGTCGGCCAGAATGGCCTGAATCAGAAACCAGGTGCCGGTGATCGAGATCACCGCGATGAACCAGATTGACCAGATGCCGCTCAGTCGATGGAAATCGCCCCAGAAGATCCGCGCGCCGTGGCGAAATCGCAGGGTGGGCTTGAAGAAGCCTTTCCAGAATCGTTTGTAGACCACCAGCCCGGTGACCAGCGAGGCCAGCATCGGCAGGCCGAGGAATGACACCAGGTACCAGCCCCAACTGAAACCGTTGGTGAACGGCACCAGCCACCAGCCGTGCAGGGCCCGGGTGAACGCCTTGAAGTTGAAGTCCGGCGCCGGGCCTTGAATCACCCCCGTGTACGGGTTGACGTATACCGTCTGGGTGCGGCCGTCGGGGTAGCTGACCTCGACATCGAGGGCGAAGTGCGACTCGTCGGGACGGCTGATGCTTTCCACCAGCGTCTGCGGTTCAGCTTGTTTGATCGCGGCCAGCACCTGATCGTAACTGAGCCGCGGCGCATCGTCCGACGGTTGGCTGGCGCGCATCTGCGGGTTGGCCAGCCAGACGATTTCCTGGCTGACCACCGCCAGCGTGCCGGTGACGCAGACGATCAGGACAAAAAACCAGATCGGCAACGCGAGCCAGCTATGCACCAGGAACCACAGTTTGGAACGGGATTTCTTCGACATGTTTGCGCGTCTTGATTTCGATGAAAGGGCACGCGGCTACGGGCTTCGCAGCGCGGGTGTCCGCAAAAAGGCGCGGTCGTGGCGGTTGCCTGTGCGAACGGCCTGCATCTCTATAGGACGGATGAGCCGGACAAATCCCGATGGCTGATATGAAAGTAAATGTTTCGCACTTCGCAGGGGCGACGACATCCCCCTGTAGGAGCTGCGGCACGCTGCGATCTTTTGATCTTGATCTTTAAACAACAGATCAAAAGATCGCAGCCTCGTTGCACTCGACAGCTCCTACAGGATTTTTGCGGGCGGGCGATCAAACACGATTCATGAATGGCGCTATCACTGTCGGGCAATTGATGGCCGGTTCGCGCTCCTTATGATGGAAAGCACTGGATTTCCCGAGTGAGCCCCCTGATGAGTCCCAGAACCCTCTACGACAAACACATTGATTCGCACACCGTGTGCCGCCTCGACGATCAGGGCCATGTGCTGTTGTATATCGATCGCCAGGTGATCAACGAATACACCAGCCCGCAGGCGTTCAGCGGTCTGCGTGCTGCCGGGCGCAAGGTCTGGCGGCCGGGTACGGCGTTGGCGGTGGTCGATCACGTCAACCCGACCACCCCCAAACGGGTGGCGGCGATGCCTGATGCCGGCGGTGCGCGGCAGGTGTCGTATCTGGCGGAGAACTGCCGGGACTTCGGCATCGAACTGCTGGATATCCTCGACAAACGTCAGGGCATCGAGCATGTGATCGCCCCGGAGCAGGGCTTCATTCTGCCAGGCATGGTCATCGCTGCGGGCGACAGCCACACCACCACCTACGGTGCGCTGGGAGCGTTCGGGTTTGGCATTGGCACCTCGGAAATCGAGCACCTGCTGGCCTCACAAACGCTGATCTACAAACGCCTGAAAAGCCTGCGCGTGACGGTGGAGGGTGAGCTGGCGCCAGGGCTGACGTCCAAGGACTTGATCATGGCGCTGATCGGTCGCATCGGTGCGTCGGGTGCCACGGGTTATGCCATTGAATTCTGCGGTTCGACCATTGATGCGCTGAGCGTCGAAGCGCGGATGACCATTTGCAACATGGCGGTCGAAGCCGGTGCACGCGGTGCGTTCATGGCGCCGGACGAAAAAGTCTTTGCTTATCTCAACGGCAAACCCCGCGCACCGCAAGGCGAACGCTGGGCGCGCGGCGTGGAAAAATGGCGTGAACTGCGCAGCGATCCCGGTGCGGTGTTCGACCGCGAAATCCACCTCGACGCCAGTCTGCTGGAACCGATGGTCACCTGGGGTACCAGCCCGGATCAGGCGGCGCCGATCGGCGCGCAGGTGCCGGACCCGCAAAGCATCGACGATCCGATCCTGCGTCAGGACATGCGCCGCGCCCTGCATTACATGGGCCTGGAGCCGGGCATGGCGCTGCGCGATATTGTCATCAGTCACGCGTTTATCGGCTCCTGCACCAACGCGCGGATCGAGGATCTGCGTGACGCCGCCAGCGTTGTGCGCGGGCGGCGGGTGGCCGGGCATGTGCGGGCGATGATCGTGCCCGGTTCCAGCGAAGTGCGCGCTCAGGCCGAGGCTGAAGGGCTGGCGCAGATCTTCATCGACGCCGGGTTTGAATGGCGTCAGTCCGGTTGCTCGATGTGCCTGGCGATGAACGATGACGTACTCGCGCCCGGCGACCGTTGCGCCTCCAGCACCAACCGCAATTTCGAAGGCCGTCAGGGTGCCGGGGCGCGTACGCACCTGATGAGTCCGGCGATGGTCGCCGCCGCCGCGATCAGCGGTCATCTGACCGACATCCGTCACTTTGGAGAACGCCCATGAGTCTGCAACCTTTCACGCAAGTCAGCGGCCAGGCCGCGCCGCTGCTCGCGGCCAACGTCGACACCGACGTGATCATGCCCAAGCAGTTTCTCAAGGGCATTGATCGTCAGGGACTGGATCGTGGGCTGTTTTTCGATCTGCGCTTTCTCGCCGACGGTACGCCCAACCCGGAATTCGTGTTGAACCAGCCAGCCTGGCAGGGCGCGAGTTTTCTGGTGGTCGGGGCGAATTTCGGCTGCGGTTCCAGCCGCGAACACGCGGTGTGGGGGTTGCAGCAAATGGGCATTCGCGCGCTGATCGGCAGCCGTTTCGCCGGGATCTTCTTCGACAACTGCCAGCGCAACGGGGTGTTGCTGATCACGCTGGATGAGGCGCAGGTGCAGCGCATTGGCCGGTTGGTGAGTCAGCCTGAAACGGCGCAGATCAGTGTGGATCTGGAGACGCAGCAGATTCGTCTGGCGGACGGTGAAGTCATCGATTTCCAGATTGACGGCTTGCGCAAGACCGCGCTGTTGCTGGGGCTGGATGCGATTGGCAGTACCTTGCAGCGACGAGCGCAGATCGAGGCGTTCGAGCGCGAACACCTGGCCGCCAACCCATGGCTGGCCTGACACACCTTTGACCCTGTGGGAGCTGGCTTGCCAGGGATGAGGCCAGCACATCCAACATTTATATTGGCTGAGCTGACGCCTTCGCTGGCAAGCCAGCTCCCACAGGGTTTTGTGGTGTTTGGGCTAGAGAGAAAGATCCTTGAAATGCCCCTGCAAGAACTCCACACACGCCCGCAGCTTTCCGGAGTTGGCCAGCCGCGTCGGGTACACCGCCCAGACATTGGCGCTCTGGCTGTAATCGGCCAGCACCGGCAGCAGTCGGCCCTGTTCCAGCAACGGTTTCACATCCCACAATGAGCGCAGCAACACCCCGCGTCCGTCGAGCGCCCATTGCAGGACGATTTCGCCGTTGTTGGACGACAGCGGCCCACTGACGCGCACGCTTTCCTGCGTGCCGTCACGATCCAGATCCCAGACGCCGAACGCGTTGTCGCGCTCCTTGATCACCAGACAATCGTGTTGTTGCAGATCGTCCAGGGTCTGCGGTGTACCTCGGCGTTCAAGGTATCCGGGCGCTGCGCACAACACCCGGCGATTACTCACCAGTTGCCGGCCGATGTGCTGACCGGGCAGGTCGTCGCCGACGCGGATTTCCAGATCGAAACCTTCGTTGACGATGTCCACCGCGCGGTCGAACAGGTCCAGGCGAATCTGCAATTGCGGGTGCCGTTCCGCCAGCAGCGAAACCGCAGGCGCCACATGGTTGCGGCCGAAGCCGAAACTGCTGCAGATGTGCAGGCGTCCGCGTGGGCTGTCGTGGGCGTCGGCCAGATCGTCGTGCAGTTGCTGGAAATCATCGAGGATGCGCAAAGCCCAGCGCTGCACCCGCTCGCCGTCCTCGGTCAGCGACACGCGGCGACTGGTGCGGTGCAGCAGGCGGGTGCCGAGGGTCGATTCGAGAATCTGGATGCGTTTGCTGACGTAGGCCGGGCTCAGGCCCAGCTCATCGGCGGCGGCTGCGAAGCCGTTCTTGCGGATCACGGTCAGCAGCACCCGCAGGTCTTCGGGCAGGGGCACGGGGTCTTGGTTCCGGGACATGTGGGGGCGGGCACTGGCGGCACAAGCCGCCAGCATAGCATCGGTGGGGAACGCTCGATTCAGCGCAGGAAATCCAGCGCTTCGGCGAGCAACAGTTCGGGCACTTCTTCGGCCAGATAATGCCCGGCCGGCAGCGCCTTGCCACTGACGTTGGTTGCCACGTGCTGCCATTCCTTGAGCGGGTCGAAGCAGCGCCCGACCGTGCCTTGCGCGCCCCACAGCACCCGCAGCGGCAGGTCAAGATGATGGCCGGCAGCGAGGTCGGCCCGGTCATGTTCCAGGTCGATGCTGGCGCTGGCGCGGTAGTCCTCGCAAATGCCTCGGGCGCTGCCGGGACGTTGCAGACAACGCAGGTATTCGCTGAACGCTGGCCCGGTAAACGGCGTGAGCCCGGCGCTGCGGCTGCCCATGACGCTGCGCAGATAGCCTTCAGGATCGGCTTCGATCAGGGTTTCCGGCAACGGCGCCGGGCGGATCAGGAAGAACCAGTGCCAATAGGCGCGGGCAAAGGCCTCGTTGGTCTGCGTGTACATCGCCAGGGTCGGGGCGATGTCCAGCAGCATCATCCGTTGCACCGCAGCGCGGTGGTCGAGGGCCAGGCGATGGGCGACCCGCGCGCCACGGTCGTGGGCCAGCACCGAAAACTGTTCGAAGCCCAGCGCCTGCATCAACTCGAGGTTGTCCCTGGCCATTTCGCGTTTTGAGTAATGACGATGTTGTTCATCGGCAGCCGGCCGGGCGCTGTCGCCGTATCCGCGCAGGTCGGCGGCGACCACGGTGAAATGCTCCGCCAACTGCTCGGCAATCTTGTGCCAGATCACATGGGTCTGCGGGTGTCCGTGCAACAGCAACAGGCCCGGGCCGCTGCCGCCGAGGCGGTAGGCGATGTCGACACCGTTGAGGTGGCGCTGGTCTTTGCTGAATCCGGCAAACATCGGGCTGATCCTTGTTCAGGTGCTTGTAGGGTGCATCCTGAAAGTCTCTGGCATGCGGGGCAAGGGGTGAAGCGTGGTGTGGTGGTTCATGAAGTGTGATGTGTGTCGCCAGGGCTGGCCCCTTCGCGGGCAAGCCCGCTCCCACAGTGTTTTTCTGTGTGACACCCATCGTATAAACACCGGAGATCCCTGTGGGAGCGGGCTTGCCCGCGAAGAGGCCAGCCCAGCCCCTGAAAATCTCAACCCTGCTGAAACATCTCCATCGCCCGCTGCCTGATCTGCTCCTCGGTCAGATCCTCCTTGCGCGTCGCCAGAAACCACAGATGCCCATAAGGATCTTTCAGCGTCCCGCTGCGATCACCATAAAACTGATCCTTGACCTCGGACACCGCTTGCGCCCCGGCCTCCAGTGCCCGCTGAAAGGATTTGTCGACATCGGTGACATACAGATGCAGACCGACCGACACGGCATGGTCCGGGCCGCTCAATGGCCCTTGATCGCACGGTGTGCCGAGCATGATCGCGCTGTCGCCAATGCGCAGCTCGGCGTGGCCGATACGGCCGTCCGGCATGTCCAGGCGCATGACCACCGTGGCGCCGAAGGCTTTTTTATAGAATTCGATGGCCTCGGCAGCCTCGAGGCTGCCGAGGTATGGGGTAATGCTGTGATACCCCTCGGGAATGGGTTTGACGCTCATGACGTTCTCCCTGTTCTTTGTTTTGCGAGGTAGGGCTCCACCGGATTTGTGGAAAATTCACTATAGAACTGTCTGCGCGGGCAGAATTTTTCCCCGACGAGCCGTCAGCCGAGAAAGTGCGCCCCCGGCCCTTTCTCACCGAGCACATCGCCCTGGTTGCGCAACGGGCAAGCTTCCATCGACAGACAGCCGCAGCCGATGCAGCCGGTAAGCCGGTCACGCAACAGGGTCAGCTGATTAATCCGTTCATCCAGCTCGCGGCGCCATTGCTCGGAGAGGATTTTCCAGTCCGCTGCGGTTGGTGCGCGGTCGTCGGGGAGTCTCTTCAGCGCCTCGCCAATCTCCGCCAGCGGAATACCCAGGCGTTGCGCGACCTTGATCAACGCTACTCGGCGCAAGACCGCCCGTGGATAACGGCGCTGATTGCCGGCATTGCGCTGGCTCTTGATCAGGCCTTTGGCTTCATAAAAGTGCAGGGCAGTGACCGCGACACCGCTGCGCGCGGCGACTTCGCCGACGGTGAGTTGTTTGTGCAGGTTTTCCGGGGTGATCATTTTGCAAAGGGCTCTTGACCTTGACTTAACTAGAGGTTTTACCCTGCAGGTCTTCGAGTCGCAAGACTCGGCTTAATCAGTGGGGACTTCTCATGCAAACCTCAGCGAAAAATCGCAGTTTTACCCAATTGATCGAATTCGAGATCGAGCCGCGTCAGCAGCCGGCATTGGTTTCGGCGCTGTCGCAGCAGAGCGAACATCTGGCGCAGCGCTACGCAGGCTTCGTCAGCGCCAGCGTCCAGGTCAGCGACGACGGTCGGCGGGTGCTGAGCTTGCTGCAGTGGCAGAGCCGCGAGGCCGGGGAAGCGGCGTTCTGTCGCTATGAAAGCGGCGAGCAGGATTTCTGGCAACTGATCCGCGCCCATCAGGCGAAAACCGTGACCTTCAATTCATTTCAGGTGTTGAGCAGCATCGCCCGCAGCCATGACGATGCGCTGCACTGCAACCTGGTCGGCTAGATCGACAACTGGATCAGGCGTTCACCGCGCAGGTTCTCCGTGAGCCGCCGCTTGTTCACCGCCAGTTCGCCGATCTTTATCAGCCGTGTGCGCGTGACGTTGCGGCTCAGACCGAGCAGCGCGGCGGTGTGCACCTGGTTGTAATGGCAGAAGCGATAGGCGGCGCGCAGCAAGGCGTCTTCGACCTTTTCGTGGAGGGCGCCGGCCTGTTGCTCGAAGAGCTTCTGGAAGGCTTGCTCCAGCAACGCTTCCGGTGAATCGTCGGCGCTCGACTGCTGATCGTCCGCGCGCTCGATGCGCAGGTTGGACAGGCGCAGATCGTCGCGCTCGATCACACCGTTGCGGCAGATCAACAGGGTGTGATGGATGACGTTTTCCAGTTCGCGGATGTTCCCCGGCCAACTGTAGCTGCGCAGTTTCTGTTCGGCACCGGGGCTGATACTGACCCGTCCGTAACCCAGGCGCTGGCTGTAGGCCTCGATGAAATGCCGGGTCAGCGGCAGGATGTCGCCGGGCCGTTCGCGCAGCGGACTGAGTTCCAGATTGACCACGTTCAACCGGTAGAACAGGTCTTCGCGGAAGTTGCCGGCATTGATCGCTTTCTCCAGTTGCACGTTGGTCGCGGCCAGCACCCGCACATCGATCGGAATGCTTTTGCGCGAACCGAGGCGCACCACTTCGCGTTCCTGCAACACCCGCAGCAACTTGACCTGAATCGCCATCGGCAAATCGCCGATTTCGTCGAGGAACAAAGTGCCGCCGTCCGCCTCTTCGAACCAGCCGGCCTTGGCGCTGAGCGCGCCGGTGAAAGCGCCTTTTTCATGGCCGAACAGCTCGGCTTCCACCAGTGATTCGGAGAAGGCGCCGCAGTTGACTGCGACAAACGGCCGATGCCGGCGGTGGCTCAGGTTGTGAATATGCCGCGCCACCAGCTCCTTGCCGGTGCCGGTCTCGCCGATGATCAGCACGCTGGCTTCGCTCGGCGCGACCTGTTGCAGATGCGCCAGCAAGGCCTGGGATTTCGGGTCTTCGAAGACCTGCGCGGTGGCGCGGATCGACGTCGCCAGAGCGGGTGAGGGCGGAAGGGTCAGCAGTTGCATGGGACTCGCTCCATTAAAGGCAAGATCAGGAATAGAACGTCGGCACCGGCAGCGCCTGGTTCAGCGCCCAGTCGCCCAGCTCGTGGAGTTTGTAATCGAGCGGGTCGTGCAGAGTCTGCGTGCGCAGGTTGCGCCAGTGTCGGTCAAGACGCAGCGAGGCGTGGGTTGAACGCGCGCCGGTGACTTCGAACAAACGGCTGCAGATGTCCAGTCCCTGACGACTGGCGGCGACCTTGGCGGTGGCAATCGCCGTGGCCAGATGTCCACGTTCTTCTGCGGTCAGGTTCGGGCCTTTGGCCCAGGCCTCGTCGAGCAGCGCGGCGGCCCGCTCGACCAGCAGACGAATGCCTTCCAGTGCGACCCAGAACTCGCCGTAATGCGCGAGCACGTACGGATCTTCACGCACGTCGCGGGCGGCGGATTTGTGCCAGAGCCGGGTTTCGCTCAGCGTGTACTGGCGCGCTTCCTCAAACGCACCTTCGGCGATGCCGAGGAACATGTGAGTGAAGGTCAGTTGCGCGATCAGCGGACGCAGGCAGGCGAACGGCGTGCTCAACGGGCCGGGATCAAGCAGCAGCTCGGATTCTTCGACCCGCACCCGTTCGAACGTGGCACTGCCGCTGTCGGTCTGGCGCTGGCCGATGTTGTTCCAGTCGTCGTGCAGAGTGATGCCGCTGCGACCGCTGGGGATCGCCGCGATCAGCAACTTGCCGCCGGCACTTTCGTCGACGGCGGAAGCGATCAACATCTGCGAATCGCTGGCGCCGGAGCAGAAGCTTTTCTTCCCGGAAAACTCGCGCCAGCCGCCGAAGTCCTTGACCACAGTGCGGGTGTCGAGCGGGTTGAGGGCGTTACCCCAGAACCAGTTCTGCCGCGCGGTCTGTTCGAACCATGGCTGCCATTGTTCGGGCCGCGAGAACAGGCGCACGGTGGCAAGCATCAGGTGATGAAAGCCGAAGACGTGGGCGATGGAACTGTCGACCTTGGCGAACTCGCGCACGACTTGCAGGGTTTCGCTCCATGTCGCGCCGAGGCCGCCGTAACGGTTGGGAATGCTCAGAGCCAGCAGGCCGCTGTCGCGCAGGGCATCGCGTTCGGCCTTCGGTGTACCGCCGCGCTCGTCACGTTCGACGGCGGTCAGGGCAAATTCGGCGGCCAGTTGGCGCGCGGTCTGCAGCGGGGAGAGCAGGGTGCTTTGTGGTTTGGCGGTCACACCAAAACTCCTATGTTCTACAACTTCCGTGTAGGAGCTGCCGAAGGCTGCGATCTGTTGATTTGATTTTTACAAGCAAGATCAACAGATCGCAGCCTTCGGCAGCTCCTACAGTGGACGTTTTAGGCCTTTGCCTGGGTGGGCAACACATCGTTGGCAATCATTTCGCCAAACGGCCCGGTGAGGTTGGTCACGCCGCGTCCGGCCAGACTCGCGTAGGGTTCCGGCAGCAGCGGGAACACCAGTTCGGCAAAGCGATAAGCTTCTTCCAGGTGCGGATAACCGGAAAAGATGAAGCTCTCGATACCGAGGTCGGCGTACTCCTTGATCCGCGCGGCCACTTGCTGCGGATCGCCCACCAGCGCGGTACCGGCACCGCCGCGTACCAGACCGACGCCGGCCCACAGGTTGGGGGCGATTTCCAGGTTGTCGCGACGCCCGTCGTGCAACGCTGCCATGCGTCGCTGACCTTCGGAGTCGAAACGCGAGAAGGATTTCTGCGCGGCCTCGATGGTCTCGTCGCTGATGTGCTCGATCAGTTTGTCCGCCGCTTTCCACGCTTCTTCGGCAGTCTCGCGAACGATGACGTGCAGACGAATCCCGAACTTCACCTTGCGCCCATGCCGCGCGGCGCGTTCACGCACATCGGCGAGTTTTTCGGCAACGGCGGCGGGCGGTTCGCCCCAGGTCAGGTACACGTCGACTTGCTCGGCAGCGAGGTCATGTGCCGCGTCGGACGAGCCACCGAAATACAGCGGCGGATAGGGCTTCTGCACTGGCGGATAAAGGGCCTTGGCGTTCTGTACTTTCAGGTGTTTGCCTTCGAAATCCACCGATTCGCCTTGCAACACCCGGCGCCAGATCTTGAGGAATTCGTCGGTGACTTCGTAGCGTTCGCTGTGGCTGAGGAAGCTGCCGTCGCCACGGTTTTCGTCGGGGTCGCCGCCGGTCACCACGTTGATCAGCAGGCGGCCGTTGGACAGTCGATCGAGCGTCGCCGCCATGCGCGCCGAAACGGTGGGCGAAATGATCCCCGGACGGATCGCTACCAGATAACGCAGGCGCTCGGTCAAAGGCACCAGCGCCGAAGCGATCACCCACGAGTCTTCGCAGGAGCGCCCGGTGGGAATCAGCACGCCGTGGTAGCCGAGGCTGTCGGCGGCTTGCGCCACTTGTTTCAGGTAATTCAGGGTGACCGGGCGCGCGCCTTGGGTGGTGCCCAGGTAATGCCCGTCGCCGTGGGTCGGCAGGAACCAGAAAACATCCATGAACAGCTCCTTAAGCGATTTTCAGCAACGGTTTGATTTGCGTGCCGAACAGCGGCGCGGCGCGTTCGGCGGCCAGGCGAATGCGCGCTTTCAGCGGTTCGCTGGTGATCTGGTAGTCGGCGAAATCGGCCTCGGTGGCATAGACCCCGATGGGCAGGGTCACGGCCTGGAAGAAACTGAACAGCGGCCGCAACTGGTGATCCAGCACCAGCGCATGGCGCTCACTGCCCCCGGTGGCAGCGAGCAGTACCGGGGTGTCGATCAGCGCGTTGAGGTCGATCAGGTCAAACAGATGCTTGAGCAGGCCCGGGTAGGAACCGCGATACACCGGCGCGGCGACGATCAGCAGATCCGCCTGTTCGATGGCTTGCAGTTCGGCCTCGACCTCGGTGTTCAGCTCCTGACGCGACAGGGCACTACCCAACGGCCGGGCGATGTCACCGAGTTCGATCAGATGACTCTCGACCGGCAAGTGTCCGGCCAGTTCGGCCAACAGCGCTTGGGTCAGTACCAGCGTGCGCGATGGACGCCAGGTGCCGCCGGAGAGGGCGACGACTTTCAGGGGACGCGACATGATCAGTTCCTTTTTTTCAACAGTTGCTCAGCGAGCAGTGAGTCAGTGCCAAGGCTTGAGCAAGCGCTGTACCAATTCCTGAGAGGCCCGGTTTTATTGGGCCTGAGCGCTCTGGCGTAAGTCGGTTGTGCGGATATCAGGCGGGTTTGTTGATCTGCTGTTGCCTGGGCAACAGTTGCTGGAGCAACAGTTGTTCGCCGTGTGCAGGGATTTATAGCGACTGCTGTTTATTCCGTAAAAGAACGTTAATCGATATTTATAGATCATTAGGAGATATAGCGACGATACAGCTGAAATCCTGATAGCCACTATTGAACGCGTTGATTTTTGCCCGGACGGGCGCGGGCGTAGCCTTTGTCCATCGACTACCACCGCCCCGCCAGGACGCTCCTCATGAATCATTTACTGACTGTTTCGCTGTTGCTCGCTGTCTCCGTACTCGCCGGTTGCGCGACCCACGTTTCCCCCGAACAACGGCCTTACACCGCCGAAGAAACCCGCGAACTGGCGATGGAAGCGCTGAATCGCAGCGGCTTGTCCTTCGACGAATATCACGCGAAGAAAGCCGCACTGCTGGGCGAATCGCAATTCGACAAGAAAGCTGAAATGAGCGCCGGGCGAGCCATACAGCTGCACGGTCGTCCAAGTTAATCGAAAACTGTACTGCTCGAATTTTCGCGTAACTGTCCGTGGGTTTGCGGGCTGCCGTGCGATAGGGTCAACACCTGAATGACCCCCGACGGATTGCCCTCCATGACCCTTTCGCTTGATCTGCTGTTGGGCTTTGCCCTGTTTGCCCTTGTCACCTCGATTACACCGGGGCCGAACAACACCATGTTGCTGGCGTCGGGGGTGAACTTCGGCTTCAACCGCACCATTCCTCACATGCTCGGCATCACCTGCGGTTTCTTCGTATTGGTGGTCGCGGTGGGCTTTGGCCTGGGCGCGGTATTCCAGACATACCCGATTCTGTACACGGTGCTGCGCTATGTCGGCGCCGCGTATCTGTTGTACCTGGCGTGGAAAATCGCCCACTCGGGGCCGGTGGGCGAGGGCGTCGAAGGCGAGGCCCGGCCGATCAGCTATCTCGGCGCGGCGGCGTTCCAGTGGGTCAATCCCAAGGCCTGGATCATGGCCATCGGCGCCATCAGCACCTACACGCCGATGCAGGGTTATTTCACCAACGTGGTGGTGATTGCCGCCGTGTTTGCCATCATCAACCTGCCCAGTGTCGGCGTCTGGGCGGCGTGTGGCACGCTGTTGCGCAACGTGCTGAAGGACCCGCGCTGGTTGCGCGTGTTCAACTGGGGCATGGCGGCGCTGTTGGTGATTTCGCTGTACCCGTTACTTCTCGAAAGCTTTCACTGACGCATTGCTTCAACCGCCGGCCCGATGCCTGTTAAGCTCGGCTTCAGGAGCGTTCCTACGCACTTTTAAATGAAGTTGTTCTTCTTTAACGGCATCCGATCAGGTATTGATGACGCTCTCGAACCGACGCGCAGCTCACAAGGCTGCGTTGTGCCGTTTGCAGACACGAGCCTCCTGATCCCGGAACACGCTCTGCGAGTCTTTTATGAATAAACGTCCGCTGTATTTCGATTACGCCGCCACCACCCCGGTGGACGAGCGAGTCATCCAGGTGATGATCGACTGTCTGGGTTTTCACGGTAACTTCGGCAACCCGGCGTCCAGTTCCCATGCCTTTGGCCAGCAGGCCCGGCAAACGGTCGAGCAGGCCCGTCGACAAGTCGCCGAACTGGTAGGCGCCGAAGCCGCGCAGATCGTCTGGACCTCCGGTGCCACCGAATCCAACAACCTCGCCCTCAAGGGCGTAGCCCAGGCGCGCGGCGTTGCCGGTGGCCACATCATTACCAGCCAGATCGAACACAAAGCCATTCTTGATACCGCCCGGCAATTGCAGGACGCCGGTGTTGCGGTGACCTATCTGGTGCCGGATGCCGAAGGCCTGATCACCCCGCAAGCGGTCAGCGAAGCCATGCGCGACGATACCTTTCTGGTGTCGCTGATGCTGGTCAACAACGAACTCGGCACCCTCAATGATATCCCGGCCATTGGTGAAGTCGTGCGCGGCCGTGGCGCGCTGTTCCACGTCGATGCCGCGCAGGGTGCGGGCAAAGTGGCGATCGATCTGCAGCAATGGCCGGTGGACTTGATGTCGTTTTCGGCGCACAAACTCTACGGCCCCAAGGGGATCGGCGCATTGTATGTCGGCCCGCGTGCGCAGCAGCGTTTGCAGGCGCAGATTCATGGCGGCGGCCACGAAGGCGGGCTGCGTTCCGGGACGCTGGCGACGCATCAGATCGCCGGCATGGGCGCGGCATTCGCCTTGGCCGCTGTGGCGTTCGATGCGGAGAAAACATCCATCGTGGCGCTGCGTGAGCGCTTGCTCGAACAGTTGTCGAGCCTGCCTGGCGTGCGTCTCAACGGCAGCGATAGCCAGCGCATCCCGCATACCCTGAGCCTGACGTTCAGCGAAGGTGAGTTCAACGGTGCAGCCTTGAGCCAGTCGATCGCCTTTTCCGCGACCTCGGCCTGTAACTCGGCGAGCAACACGCCCTCTCACGTGCTGTTGGCCCTGGGACACGATGCCCGGCTGGCCGGTCGCACCATTCGCCTGAGCCTCGGCCGTTTCACCACTGCCGACGATATCGATCAGGCGGCAGAACTGATCAAAGGCGCCTGCGCCAGTGCCCCGGCATTCTGGGCGACAGGGCTTTAACCGGCCGGTTTTCACGGCTACGAACAATAACGATGAAGTGATTGGCAGGAGACATGATGAGTACCCAGACTTTGACCGAAGGAACGGTTCCCCAGCGCCTGGCGCACACCCGTGAACTGATGCGTCGCGAAGGCATTCATGCGTTGCTGGTGCCATCGGCGGACCCGCACCTCTCGGAATACCTGCCGGGTTACTGGCAAGGGCGGCAATGGCTGTCGGGCTTTCATGGCTCGGTCGGCACGTTGATCGTGACTGCTGATTTCGCCGGGGTCTGGGCTGACAGTCGCTATTGGGAGCAGGCGACCAAGGAACTCAGGGGCAGCGGCATCGAACTGGTCAAGCTGCAACCGGGTCAGCCGAGTCCGCTGGACTGGCTGGCCGAGCAGACACCCGAAGGTGGCGTGGTCGCGGTCGACGGTGCGGTGATGGCCGTTGCCTCGGCACGCACGTTGAGCAGCAAACTTGAAGCCCGCGGCGCGCGTCTGCGGACCGACATCGATTTGCTGAATGAAGTCTGGGCGGACCGCCCGAGCCTGCCGAACGCGCCGATCTATCAACATCTGCCACCGCAAGCGACGGTCAGCCGTGGCGAGAAACTCGCCAAACTGCGTGAGACCTTGCGGGAACGTGGCGCCGACTGGCACTTCATTGCCACCCTCGACGACATTGCCTGGCTGTTCAACCTGCGCGGCGGCGATGTCTCGTTCAATCCGGTGTTTGTGTCGTTCGCGTTGATCAATCAACAGCAAGCGACCCTGTTTGTGGCCTTGAGCAAAGTCGACGCCGAGTTGCGCGCAGTGCTGGAGCAGGATGGCGTGACTCTGCGCGATTACCGCGAAGTCGCCGACGCCTTGCGCGCTGTACCAGGCGGCGCGAGCCTGCTGGTGGATCCGGCGCGGGTGACCAGCGGTTTGCTGGATAACCTGGACAAAGGCGTGAAACTGGTCGAAGGCCTGAACCCGACCACGCTCGCCAAATCGCAAAAGAGTGAGGCTGATGCGCAGCACATCCGCAAGGCCATGGAGCAGGACGGCGCGGCGTTGTGCGAGTTCTTCGCCTGGCTGGAATCGGCCTGGGGTCGTGAACGCATCACCGAACTGACCATCGACGAGAAACTCACTGCTGCCCGTGAGCGTCGTCCGGATTACGTGTCGCTGAGCTTCAACACGATTGCCGCGTTTAACGCCAACGGCGCAATGCCGCACTACCACGCCACCGAAGAAGAACACGCAGTGATCGAGGGTGACGGCTTGCTGCTGATCGACTCGGGCGGCCAGTACCTGGGCGGCACTACCGACATCACCCGAATGGTGCCAGTGGGGACGCCGACGGCTGAACAGAAGCGTGACTGCACTCGGGTACTCAAAGGCGTGATTGCTCTTTCGCGGGCGCAGTTCCCGAAAGGCATTCTGTCGCCGTTGCTCGACGCCATCGCCCGTGCACCGATCTGGGCGGAAAGCGTGGATTACGGTCACGGCACCGGTCATGGGGTCGGCTATTTCCTCAACGTTCACGAAGGCCCGCAGGTGATCGCCTATCAGGCAGCACCGGCACCGCAAACGGCGATGCAAGCGGGGATGATCACCTCGATCGAACCGGGCACTTATCGTCCGGGCCGTTGGGGCGTGCGCATCGAGAACCTGGCGATGAATCGCGAGGCGGGGAGCAGCGAGTTCGGTGAGTTCCTCAAGTTTGAAACCTTGACCCTGTGTCCGATCGACACGCGCTGCCTGGAACCGTCCTTGCTGACGCAGGAAGAGAAGCAGTGGTTCAACGCCTATCACGCTGAAGTGCGTGAGCGTCTGAGTCCGTTGCTGGAGGGCGCTGCGCTGGAGTGGCTGAACACGCGCACCGTGGCGATCTGAATGGCTGAAACCCGGGCGCTGTCGGCAGTGCCCGGGTGTTGTTTCTAATCTTGACGCAGGGCCTCTTCGACGAAGTCGAGGCGGTCCTGTCCAAAGAACATCTGGTTGCCGATAAACATGCTCGGCGCGCCAAACACCCCGCGTTTAATGGCTGTTTCGGTGTTGTCCTTCAGGGCTGCCTTTACTGTCTCATCGTTGGTCAGGGCCAGAACTTCATTGGGGTCGAAGCCGTGCTCGCTCAATACCGCAGCGACAGTTGCCGGCTCATCAAGCGGGCGTCCCTCCACCCACAATGCCTTGAACAGACAATCGATAAACGCCTGAAAGCGTTCCGGTTGGCGCAGTTGGATGCCGGTGACGGCTCGCATCAGCATCAGTGTGTTGATCGGAAAATGCGGATTGAATTTCAGCGGCACGCCGTAACGCTTGGCGTAGCGATCCAGATCCTGAAACATATAGCGGCCCTTTGCCGGAATCATCGCCGGCGATGCGTTGCCGGTCGCCTTGAACACGCCGCCCAGCAGCATCGGGATGTAAATCAGTTGGCTCGCGGTCTCGGCACAGATCTTCGGCAACTGGGTATAGGCCAGGTAAGTGGCAGGGCTGCCGAGATCGAAATAGAACTCCACGGTTTTCGTCATCTTCGCTGCTCTCTATTTATTGTTATGGAGGAGGTGGGGCTTACCAGCGTTCGTTCCACGGGCGCAGATCCAGTTCGAAGGTCCAGGCGTCCCGTGGCTGACTGTGCAGATACCAATAGTTTTCGGCGATGTGTTCGGGATTGAGAATACCGTCCTGATCCTTGGTCGCGTACTTCTCCGGGAAACTGTTGCGAATGAAATCGGTGTCGATGGCGCCATCTACCACCACGTGCGCGACATGGATGTTCATCGGCCCCAGCTCACGCGCCATGCTTTGCGCCAGTGCACGGATACCGTGTTTGGCGCCGGCAAACGCGGCAAATCCGGAAGCGCCACGCAGTCCAGCGGTAGCGCCAGTGAACAGAATGGTGCCGCGCTGGCGCGTGACCATGCGCTTGGCCACTTCGCGGGCATTGAGAAAACCCGAGAAACAGGCCATTTCCCAGATCTTGAAATACTTGCGCGCAGTTTCTTCGAGAATGCTGCAAGGCACGTTGGCGCCGATGTTGAAGACAAACGCCTCGATCGGACCCAGGCAGGTTTCGATCTCTTCAATCAACGCGATGACGTCTTCTTCCTTGCGCGCATCGCAGGCAAAACCATGGGCTTCTCCGCCCTCGGCCGAAATCGCGTCGACCAGCGGCTGCAATTTGTCGGCACTGCGCCGGGTGACGCAAGCGACAAATCCTTCCCTGGCAAAGCGCTTGGCAATCGCTCCGCCGGTGGCATCGCCGGCACCAACGACTAATACGACCTTCTTGTTGTTATTCATGGGTGAACCCCTTTAGTAAACGATCGTTAAGTGAACGAACGTTATGCTAGGATCCGGACAACGTCAAGGCGGTCGATCAAGAGGGTAAGCACATGCGGTATTCCGCCGGTCACAAGCTGGAAACCCGAGAAAAACTGCTGAACAGCAGTGCACTGTCAGCCAAGCGTTCGGGCTTTTCCACAGTCGGTGTCGATGGTTTGATGAAGGCGATCGGCCTGAGTGGCGCGGCGTTTTATAGCCACTTCTCGTCGAAAAACGAGCTGTTCACCGCTATCGTCGAGCGCGAACTGTGTCAGAGCCTGGAGCGGCTGGGGGGGAAGGGGGCGCAGGACCGTGAGCGGCTGGAACGCTGTCTCAAGCAGTACCTGAGCATGGCTCACGTGGAGCAGCCTGAATCGGGCTGTGCCTTGCCGACGCTGGGCGCGGAAATTGCCCGTTCAGATGATCAGGTTCGCGAGCAGGCAGAGTTGTGGATTTGTCGGCTGCAAGCCAGTTGGGCGCAGATTCTGGAAAGCGACAGCCTGGCCTGGGCGATTCTGTCGCAATGCGTCGGAGCGCTGGTGGTGGCGCGGATGCTGGTGACGCCGGAGATTCAACAGACGGTATTGCAGTCCAGTCATGAGGAAATCGGGCGTCAACTGGCTGCTCGGAAAGGCGGGCAGCCTGAATGATTCACTTGCAGATGACGATCATGCTGCGGCTGGTATAGCCAGCCGGATTGAGACCGAACGGGTAATCGCCTGGCTCTTCCACGGCGTCCCCGGATTTGGCGATGACCTTGTAGCCTTTGGGGGCGCAGGAATTGGCGGCGCTGGTGTAGCACTTGTCCCAAGAGGACGACAGCCCGGAACAGTTGATGTGCAGCCCTTTTTTACCGTGCTTCACCTGGGTCTTGGAGGTCGCTGCGCACCCCGCTACTGCCAATACAGCGATCAGTATCAAAATTCGTTTCATTACCGTCCTTATGGTAGCCACGAGTCTGGCGCTCGGGTCTGCCTGTATTCGCCTGCGCTTTAAGCGGTTTGATATCCCTGTCCGAAAAATCCATGTCTGGCACTGAGTCAAGGGGGCTAAACATGGCCTAAATGAACGCCAATTGCCAGACCTTCGTCAAATCCTGTCTCAATCCGCCGCAACGGCGGGCTTGGCAGTGCTGCCCATGGTCATGGTTGCCCCGACGGAGGCCAGAATAATGCAGAGGATCGCCATCCATTGTGACAGCGTGAGGTACTCCTGCAGAAACAGGAGGCCCGACAATGCGCCGAAGGCCGGTTCGATGCTCATCAAGGTACCGAAGGTGCGGGCAGGCATGCGGGTGAGGGCGACCATCTCAAGGGTATAGGGCAAAGCCGTCGAGAGGATGGCGACGCCGATGGCGATCGGGATCAGCGACGGGGTCAGCAACGCGGTGCCGGCATGCACGATGCCGATCGGCGCGACAAACAGTGCGGCGATCATCACGCCCAGAGCCGCAGTCGTCACGCCGTTGTCTGCACCGGCTTTTTGGCCGAACAGAATATACAACGCCCAGCACACGCCGGCGCCCAGGGCATAACCGGCGCCGACCAGATCAATTCCCGCGGATGTTGCTCCCGTCGGGATCAACAACAGCAGGCCGACGGCCGCCAAGGCAATCCAGAGAAAATCGATAGCGCGGCGAGAGGCGTAAATGGCGACGGCCAGCGGACCCGTGAACTCAAGCGCGACTGCAATGCCAAGCGGTACGGTGCGCAATGACATATAGAAGAGGAAGTTCATCCCGCCCAGCGCCATTCCGTAAACGATCACTGTCCGCAGCGACTGAGCTGTCAGCCTTGCGCGCCATGGGCGCAGCAATAACAGCATGATTACGCTGGCGAAGACCAGGCGCAGAGTGGTCGTCCCTTGAGCGCCGACTACCGGGAACATGCTTTTGGCTAAAGAGGCGCCAGACTGGATGGATGCCATGGCTATTAATAAGAGGCCAACCGGGAACAGCGTTGAGGCCAGAGAGCGAGGTTGGTCAGTCATTGCGAGGCATCGTCCAAAGGTAAGAGCAGAGTATTGTTTTAGGTGTTGGGCAATATACTGCGCATTCGGAGGCATTGCGTCTATATATAGCTGGCTTTTTCGGTGTCTCGACAGAAAACTGAAATTAACGGTTGACTGCAGATTCTGGAGGTCTATAATTCGCCCCACTTCCGGCGCAGTCGAAACGGAAAACTCCTTGAGATTCAACGAGTTAAGCAGTTTTCGACGGCGGATCGCTTCAGTTCATCGAAGCCTGGAAGGAGTTGAAGGGGCGGTGATGTTTGGCTCTTTTGACGGTTCGGTCTTCTCGGTCGAAAGCGGTGAAAAAGAGGTGTTGACAGCAGCGTGTAACGCTGTAGAATTCGCCTCCCGCTAACGAGAGATCGGAAGCGCAAGTGGTTGAAGTTGTTGAAGAATTCTTCGAAAGCTTCTGAAAATAATCACTTGACAGCAAATGAGGCTGCTGTAGAATGCGCGCCTCGGTTGAGACGAAAGATCTTAACCAACCGCTCTTTAACAACTGAATCAAGCAATTCGTGTGGGTGCTTGTGGAGTCAGGCTGATAGTCAACAAGATTATCAGCATCACAAGTTACTCCGCGAGAAATCAAAGATGTAACCAACGATTGCTGAGCCAAGTTTAGGGTTTCTTAAAAACCCAAAGATGTTTGAACTGAAGAGTTTGATCATGGCTCAGATTGAACGCTGGCGGCAGGCCTAACACATGCAAGTCGAGCGGATGAGAGGAGCTTGCTCCTGGATTCAGCGGCGGACGGGTGAGTAATGCCTAGGAATCTGCCTGGTAGTGGGGGACAACGTTTCGAAAGGAACGCTAATACCGCATACGTCCTACGGGAGAAAGCAGGGGACCTTCGGGCCTTGCGCTATCAGATGAGCCTAGGTCGGATTAGCTAGTTGGTGAGGTAATGGCTCACCAAGGCGACGATCCGTAACTGGTCTGAGAGGATGATCAGTCACACTGGAACTGAGACACGGTCCAGACTCCTACGGGAGGCAGCAGTGGGGAATATTGGACAATGGGCGAAAGCCTGATCCAGCCATGCCGCGTGTGCGAAGAAGGTCTTCGGATTGTAAAGCACTTTAAGTTGGGAGGAAGGGTTGTAGATTAATACTCTGCAATTTTGACGTTACCGACAGAATAAGCACCGGCTAACTCTGTGCCAGCAGCCGCGGTAATACAGAGGGTGCAAGCGTTAATCGGAATTACTGGGCGTAAAGCGCGCGTAGGTGGTTTGTTAAGTTGGATGTGAAATCCCCGGGCTCAACCTGGGAACTGCATCCAAAACTGGCAAGCTAGAGTATGGTAGAGGGTGGTGGAATTTCCTGTGTAGCGGTGAAATGCGTAGATATAGGAAGGAACACCAGTGGCGAAGGCGACCACCTGGACTGATACTGACACTGAGGTGCGAAAGCGTGGGGAGCAAACAGGATTAGATACCCTGGTAGTCCACGCCGTAAACGATGTCAACTAGCCGTTGGGAGCCTTGAGCTCTTAGTGGCGCAGCTAACGCATTAAGTTGACCGCCTGGGGAGTACGGCCGCAAGGTTAAAACTCAAATGAATTGACGGGGGCCCGCACAAGCGGTGGAGCATGTGGTTTAATTCGAAGCAACGCGAAGAACCTTACCAGGCCTTGACATCCAATGAACTTTCCAGAGATGGATTGGTGCCTTCGGGAACATTGAGACAGGTGCTGCATGGCTGTCGTCAGCTCGTGTCGTGAGATGTTGGGTTAAGTCCCGTAACGAGCGCAACCCTTGTCCTTAGTTACCAGCACGTTATGGTGGGCACTCTAAGGAGACTGCCGGTGACAAACCGGAGGAAGGTGGGGATGACGTCAAGTCATCATGGCCCTTACGGCCTGGGCTACACACGTGCTACAATGGTCGGTACAGAGGGTTGCCAAGCCGCGAGGTGGAGCTAATCCCACAAAACCGATCGTAGTCCGGATCGCAGTCTGCAACTCGACTGCGTGAAGTCGGAATCGCTAGTAATCGCGAATCAGAATGTCGCGGTGAATACGTTCCCGGGCCTTGTACACACCGCCCGTCACACCATGGGAGTGGGTTGCACCAGAAGTAGCTAGTCTAACCTTCGGGAGGACGGTTACCACGGTGTGATTCATGACTGGGGTGAAGTCGTAACAAGGTAGCCGTAGGGGAACCTGCGGCTGGATCACCTCCTTAATCGACGACATCAGCTGCTCCATAAGTTCCCACACGAATTGCTTGATTCATTGAAGAAGACAAAAGCTAAGTAAAAGCTTAGAAATGAATATTTCGGCGTGAATATTGATTTCTAGTCTTTTGATTAGATCGTTCTTTAAAAATTTGGGTATGTGATAGAAAGATAGACTGAACGTTACTTTCACTGGTAACGGATCAGGCTAAGGTAAAATTTGTGAGTGACTCTTAAGAGTTTTGCGAATTTTCGGCGAATGTCGTCTTCACAGTATAACCAGATTGCTTGGGGTTATATGGTCAAGTGAAGAAGCGCATACGGTGGATGCCTTGGCAGTCAGAGGCGATGAAAGACGTGGTAGCCTGCGAAAAGCTTCGGGGAGTCGGCAAACAGACTTTGATCCGGAGATGTCTGAATGGGGGAACCCAGCCATCACAAGATGGTTATCTTGTACTGAATACATAGGTGCAAGAGGCGAACCAGGGGAACTGAAACATCTAAGTACCCTGAGGAAAAGAAATCAACCGAGATTCCCTTAGTAGTGGCGAGCGAACGGGGACTAGCCCTTAAGTGGCTTTGAGATTAGCGGAACGCTCTGGAAAGTGCGGCCATAGTGGGTGATAGCCCTGTACGCGAAAGTCTCTTAGTCATGAAATCGAGTAGGACGGAGCACGAGAAACTTTGTCTGAATATGGGGGGACCATCCTCCAAGGCTAAATACTACTGACTGACCGATAGTGAACTAGTACCGTGAGGGAAAGGCGAAAAGAACCCCGGAGAGGGGAGTGAAATAGATCCTGAAACCGTATGCGTACAAGCAGTGGGAGCAGACTTTGTTCTGTGACTGCGTACCTTTTGTATAATGGGTCAGCGACTTATTTTCAGTGGCGAGCTTAACCGAATAGGGGAGGCGTAGCGAAAGCGAGTCTTAATAGGGCGTCTAGTCGCTGGGAATAGACCCGAAACCGGGCGATCTATCCATGGGCAGGTTGAAGGTTAGGTAACACTGACTGGAGGACCGAACCGACTACCGTTGAAAAGTTAGCGGATGACCTGTGGATCGGAGTGAAAGGCTAATCAAGCTCGGAGATAGCTGGTTCTCCTCGAAAGCTATTTAGGTAGCGCCTCATGTATCACTGTAGGGGGTAGAGCACTGTTTCGGCTAGGGGGTCATCCCGACTTACCAAACCGATGCAAACTCCGAATACCTACAAGTGCCGAGCATGGGAGACACACGGCGGGTGCTAACGTCCGTCGTGAAAAGGGAAACAACCCAGACCGTCAGCTAAGGTCCCAAAGTTATGGTTAAGTGGGAAACGATGTGGGAAGGCTTAGACAGCTAGGAGGTTGGCTTAGAAGCAGCCACCCTTTAAAGAAAGCGTAATAGCTCACTAGTCGAGTCGGCCTGCGCGGAAGATGTAACGGGGCTCAAACCATACACCGAAGCTACGGGTATCACGCAAGTGATGCGGTAGAGGAGCGTTCTGTAAGCCTGTGAAGGTGAGTTGAGAAGCTTGCTGGAGGTATCAGAAGTGCGAATGCTGACATGAGTAACGACAATGGGTGTGAAAAACACCCACGCCGAAAGACCAAGGTTTCCTGCGCAACGTTAATCGACGCAGGGTTAGTCGGTCCCTAAGGCGAGGCTGAAAAGCGTAGTCGATGGAAAACAGGTTAATATTCCTGTACTTCTGGTTATTGCGATGGAGGGACGGAGAAGGCTAGGCCAGCTTGGCGTTGGTTGTCCAAGTTTAAGGTGGTAGGCTGAGATCTTAGGTAAATCCGGGATCTTAAGGCCGAGAGCTGATGACGAGTTACCTTTCAGGTGACGAAGTGGTTGATGCCATGCTTCCAAGAAAAGCTTCTAAGCTTCAGATAACCAGGAACCGTACCCCAAACCGACACAGGTGGTTGGGTAGAGAATACCAAGGCGCTTGAGAGAACTCGGGTGAAGGAACTAGGCAAAATGGCACCGTAACTTCGGGAGAAGGTGCGCCGGTGAGGGTGAAGGACTTGCTCCGTAAGCTCATGCCGGTCGAAGATACCAGGCCGCTGCGACTGTTTATTAAAAACACAGCACTCTGCAAACACGAAAGTGGACGTATAGGGTGTGACGCCTGCCCGGTGCCGGAAGGTTAATTGATGGGGTTAGCTAACGCGAAGCTCTTGATCGAAGCCCCGGTAAACGGCGGCCGTAACTATAACGGTCCTAAGGTAGCGAAATTCCTTGTCGGGTAAGTTCCGACCTGCACGAATGGCGTAACGATGGCGGCGCTGTCTCCACCCGAGACTCAGTGAAATTGAAATCGCTGTGAAGATGCAGTGTATCCGCGGCTAGACGGAAAGACCCCGTGAACCTTTACTATAGCTTTGCACTGGACTTTGAATTTGCTTGTGTAGGATAGGTGGGAGGCTTTGAAGCGTGGACGCCAGTTCGCGTGGAGCCATCCTTGAAATACCACCCTGGCAACTTTGAGGTTCTAACTCAGGTCCGTTATCCGGATCGAGGACAGTGTATGGTGGGTAGTTTGACTGGGGCGGTCTCCTCCTAAAGAGTAACGGAGGAGTACGAAGGTGCGCTCAGACCGGTCGGAAATCGGTCGTAGAGTATAAAGGCAAAAGCGCGCTTGACTGCGAGACAGACACGTCGAGCAGGTACGAAAGTAGGTCTTAGTGATCCGGTGGTTCTGTATGGAAGGGCCATCGCTCAACGGATAAAAGGTACTCCGGGGATAACAGGCTGATACCGCCCAAGAGTTCATATCGACGGCGGTGTTTGGCACCTCGATGTCGGCTCATCACATCCTGGGGCTGAAGCCGGTCCCAAGGGTATGGCTGTTCGCCATTTAAAGTGGTACGCGAGCTGGGTTTAGAACGTCGTGAGACAGTTCGGTCCCTATCTGCCGTGGACGTTTGAGATTTGAGAGGGGCTGCTCCTAGTACGAGAGGACCGGAGTGGACGAACCTCTGGTGTTCCGGTTGTCACGCCAGTGGCATTGCCGGGTAGCTATGTTCGGGAAAGATAACCGCTGAAAGCATCTAAGCGGGAAACTTGCCTCAAGATGAGATCTCACTGGAACCTTGAGTTCCCTGAAGGGCCGTCGAAGACTACGACGTTGATAGGTTGGGTGTGTAAGCGCTGTGAGGCGTTGAGCTAACCAATACTAATTGCCCGTGAGGCTTGACCATATAACACCCAAGCAATCTGAATGCTCGAAAGAGACCAGATTGCGGTGTGTGAAGACGCAATGAACCGAAAGTTCGCGCAGCTCACAAACACCTGTATCACATACCCGATTTGCTGAAGCGAGGCCAGTTGGTCACGAGTCAGTACCCGAATTTCTTGACGACCATAGAGCGTTGGAACCACCTGATCCCATCCCGAACTCAGAAGTGAAACGATGCATCGCCGATGGTAGTGTGGGGTTTCCCCATGTGAGAGTAGGTCATCGTCAAGATTAAATTCCGAAACCCCAATTGCGAAAGCAGTTGGGGTTTTGTTTTGCCCACAGGAAAGTGCTTGGCTCGCCAAGATCAGACGATACAGGTGTTCCAACCGTCGCCAGGACTGCCATTGGAGAAAAACCTTCTGAAGTGACCACTCGGTTTTTGGTATGGTGCAGCTCGTTTTTTAACGGATTGATGTCATGCCCATGGATCGGCGCTCAAATTATGTCAAAGAGTTGCTGTAGAAATGCCTGAACCCATCCCGATCAAAGATCACGAAAAAGAGAAGCGTTTGGTCAACAAGCGGTTGATCGCCTGCGCTCTGTTTGTCTTTGCTATCAGCTGCGCGCTGGTGGTGCGCTTGTACGTCCTGCAAGTGGTTGAATTCGACTACCACTCGACCATCTCTGAAAACAACCGCGTGCACGTCTTGCCGATTCCGCCGACGAGAGGCCTGATCTACGATCGCAATGGCGTGCTGCTCGCTGATAACCGTCCTAGTTACAACCTGATCATCACCCGCGAACGCGCCACTGATGTTAATCAGGAGCTGGACGAGGTGATCAATCTGCTGCATTTGCCAGCTGAAGATCGTACGGTTTTCGATAAGGCCATGAAGCAGTCCCGTCACCCGTTCACCCCGGTGACGCTGTTCTATGGACTGACGGAGGAGCAAATCGCCGTGTTGGCGGTTAACGAGTTCCGTTTGCCGGGCCTCGATGTCGAGCCGCAGTTCGTTCGGCATTACCCGCTGGGTCCGCACTTTGCGCATTCAATCGGTTGCGTTGGCCGGATTAACGAAAAAGAATCCAAAACCCTCGACTCGGTGGAATACCGCGGCACTCAATCCATCGGTAAAACCGGCATTGAACGCTTCTACGAAGCGCAACTGCACGGTCACGTTGGCTACGAGGAAGTTGAGACCAACGCCCAAGGCCGAGTGTTGCGAGTGCTCAAACACACCGATCCGGTCCCTGGCAAAAACATCGTTCTAAGTCTCGACGTCAAACTGCAGGAAGCTGCTGAAGCCGCACTGGGCGACCGCCGTGGTTCGGTGGTGGCTCTCGATCCATCCACTGGTGAAGTGCTGGCCATGGTCAGCAATCCGAGCTTCGACCCGAACCTGTTCGTCACTGGTATCAGCTCCAAGGAATACTCGGCGCTACGCGATTCCATCGATCGGCCGCTGTTCAACCGTGTGCTACGCGGCCTGTATGCACCGGGTTCGACCATCAAACCCGAAGTGGCGATTGCCGGCCTTGATGCCGGTGTTGTGACCCCGCAGACACGAGTCTTCGACCCGGGCTATTACCAGCTCCCGGATTTCGATCACAAGTACCGCAACTGGAACCACAGCGGCGATGGCTGGGTGGACATGGATGCGGCGATCATGCGTTCCAATGACACCTACTTCTACGATCTGGCGCACAAGCTCGGCATCGATCGCCTGCACGACTACATGGCGATGTTCGGCCTCGGCGAAAAAGTCTCGCTGGACATGTTCGAAGAGTCGCCCGGTTTAATGCCATCTCAGGCCTGGAAACGCGCCACGCGCCGTCAAGCCTGGTTCCCTGGGGAAACAGTAATCCTGGGCATCGGCCAAGGCTACATGCAGGTCACGCCGCTACAACTGGCTCAGGCCACCGCACTGATCGCCAACAAGGGCGTTTGGAATCGACCGCACTTGGCGAAGACCGTCGATGGCGTTGCGCCGGTCGACGAGCATCCTATGCCGAATATCCTGCTGAAGAACCCGCGTGACTGGGATCAGGTCAACCACGGCATGCAGATGGTGATGCACGATGCCCGGGGTATCGCGCGCGCCGCAGCGGCCGGTGCGCAGTACCGCATCGCCGGCAAGAGTGGTACGGCGCAGGTGGTGGCGATCAAGCAGGGTGAGCGTTACAACCGTGAGAAAACTCTCGAACGGCATCGCGACAACGCCTTGTTTGTCGGCTTCGCTCCGGCAGAGCATCCGAAGATCGCCATCTCGGTGATGATCGAAAACGGTGAGGCCGGTGGTCGGGTTGCCGGTCCCGTGGTGCGGCAGATCATGGACGCCTGGCTACTGGACCAGGACGGCCACCTCAAGCCGCAATACGCGGCGCCGGCCAAGCCGCCGGGTGACCCGCACGTGTAGCCGGAATGCGCTTCACCGCTCCGGCTCACGTTGGCTACGCCGTGAAGCTGTCGAGACAGAGGTTTGGGTAACTGACTATTTGCAGCTGTAACCCTCGGGCATCGTGACGCTGTAGTTGCGTTGCACGCGATCCTGGAAGTCCAGATTCTGCAGGCCCTGTTCGACCAGAAAGGCTTCGACCTTAGCGGCCTGACAGTCCTCGTTATAAGACGACGCCCGCAGCAGATACACCGTGCGTTTGCTCGCCTCATCCCGGGCGGTGGCAATAAAGGTACTTAAGGTGGTATAGCCGATTCGCTCCGAAGTACCTACCGGACCATAGGTCGTATTGGGCTTACTGGTGCAGGTCAGTCGGTCATCTTTCTTCTTGGTATTTTTGCAAACGGTCGTAGTACTGGTTGGCACTTGCCCATAGTCGGTAGCGGTATAACGGTAAGACACTTGCCGGCTGCCGATATCGAGGCTGATGGTCATTTTGATCGGTGCGTGATTTCTGGGCAGGCTGGCGTCGGTATAGACCTCTTGGAAACCCCTGTCTTTCAATGCGTTGACCATGTCGCGGAGATAGTAGCGGGCACTCAGTGCGTTTTCATCAGCGCCATTCGTCGAGGTCACCAGTACGGTTGCCTTTCGGTCGAACTGATAGTCCGGATCAGGAATTGCATTGAGTGCGACGTCAAATTGTGTGGCGCAGCCGCTGAGTGACGCTGTCAGCAATAACAGCGCGCATAACAAATAACGGGACATGACAAAGCCGCCTTGAAACTAAGGATTGAATAAGCGTTAAACGATTGGGACCTGCGACAAATAACTCGCCGTCCGGGGAAAGTCTCAGTCTTTCTGGTATTCCAGCAGATCGCCCGGCTGGCAATCGAGCGCAGCGCAGAGCTTGTCCAGAGTTGCCATCTTCACGCCTTTGACTTTGCCGTTTTTGAGCAATGACAGATTGGCCTCGGTTATTCCGAGCAAGGCGGCTAACTCTTTCGAGCGAATTTTTTGCGTGGCCATGACGACGTCAAGGCGGACGATAATGGTCATTATGTTGTTCTATATGTATTGGCTTTGCTCATCGCTGAGTACTTTTGCGTCACGCATGATAATTGAAAAGATACAGAGTAATACGCCTTTGATTATCTCGTAGGCAGAAGCGGAAGACAGGCCGATCGAGAACTGGAAAATCCGATCCCCCGGCGGCAGATCTATCGACAACGCCAGACCTTGCAAGGTCTCTATTAGCGGGTAGGTTGCCGGAGAAACGATGCAGAGTACGCCCACTCGCCAGAGCACCCTGATGTTGCGGTCGGTCCATGTTTCGCCGCGCGACAAGCGCAGAAAAAACAACCCGGTCAGCCATAACGCGTAAGCCGACAGGACAACGGGCAGGAAATCCAGAAAGACGATCAGCGCAGTGACCGTTGATGACAGCCAGGTGTCAGGATCAAGCAATGCACCTTCGACAAACGGGTCAAGCAATTGCGGCGAGCCTTCTGCAAAGGCATAAAGCAGGCTTGCCAGCATTTCATCCTTCTTGAAGAACCAGATCGTCACGTTGCCACCGACCTCCGTAACCCCCAGAACCCAGACAAGAATCGCAGCCAGCAGCCCGATCCAGTGCATGCGCTGCGGCGCCAATCCGTTGATGTGAGTACTCATGAAAATTCCTGGTTGTTACAATTTGGTAGCGAATTTTCGATGAAAAATTATCTTATTACAATAATTAATTTTGATTTTGTTGCTGCTCCACCTGCTTCTGTTCCGGCTCCGCGCAATCGCTGGTAACGGTGCGGAAATCGATTCACTGGCCAGCGTGCCGAAACGGCGCCAAGCGTGGAATCAACAAACCTGGCGGCAAGACCGAAGCCACTACACAATCAAATCCCTGGCACCGGGCAACTCATGTCACCTTCCTGACACTTCAAATACTGCTTCAGCGCCTCAATCCGTGCCTTGGTCACAGCGGTCAGGCAATTGCTGTAGATCAGCGGATAAACACTCCCGCCCTCGACCCCGGATGCCGAAAACTTGCACTCGGTATCGCGAAACCCGATCCACGCTCGCTGCGCACCCACCAGCAGCTTCTTGCGGTCAGGGTTGTCCTTCAAACGGCCGATGATCTGCTGATACATCGCGTTCAACTCCTTGTCAGTCGACTTGAATTCCTGCCCGGCACACTGGTTCATGGTGGCCTGATCGCTGGCATTGGCGCAGTCGATGGCAGCGTGGGCGAGGGGGCTGAACAGAAAGGGTGTCAGGGTCAGAAGCAGGCGTGGCGACATTGGGTAATCTCACTGAGTCGGATGGAAAGTGCAGTGCAGTCTAGCGGCTATGGAGCTTCTAATCAGGGACGCGTAGCCGGGAGGCGTCGAGCAGGCGATCTGCGGTGGCTGCAATCTCCTCGCCGTCATGGAGCATTTCCAGCCAGTGGGCGGGAATCGACCGAATGCCGTAGTAGGCCCCGGCCAATTGGCCGACGATCGCGGCAGTAGTGTCGGCATCATCGCCCAGGTTGGCGGCTTGCAGAATCGCCGCAGCGAAACCGTCAGTGTGATGAAAACACCACAGCGCCGCTTCCAGCGACTCGACGCTGTAGCCGCTGCCACGGATTTCGCTCGCCGACTTTGCGAGGTAATCACCTCGGGCGATGGCTGCGACTTTTGGCTGAACGAAGGTTGTGTCTGGCAATTTGCGCAATTCTGACTTGGAGGCGCCTAGCAGTGCTTTGCTGAGCACTTCGGCAAATAATTGACAGCATTCGATGGCTTCAGGTGCAGCATGGGTGGTTCGCGAACTGTCACTGGCGAACTGGCGAATCTGCCGGGCATCAGGGAAATAAAACAGCACCACCGGCACCAGGCGCATCAGCGACCCGTTGCCGGCGGTAAACGGGTCGGTAGATCCCGCGAACGGCTGACCGGTTTGCTGATACCGCGACAGCGCCTGGCTGACCGTCATGCCGATATCGAAACAATCACCGGTTGAACTGAGATACCCCCATTGCCACCAATTCAGATAGCGTCCCATCTGGTCCGCGGCATCGAATGTGTTTTTCCTCAGCAGGCTCTCCGCCAGGCACAGCGCCATCGAGGTGTCATCCGTCCATTGCCCAGGTTTCAAGTGAAAGGGGCCGCCACCGACCATGTCCGTCAGCGGCTGGAATGAGCCTCTTGGCCTGAACTCCACCGTGGTGCCGACGGCATCGCCGCAAGCGAGGCCGAGCAGGGCGCCGCGATAACGTTCGGAGAGAGAGGGCTGCATGCTTCGTCCTTGTCTGTGTCTATCTCGCAGGAAACGGTAACAGGTTCATCGCAGGGGGGCGCTCGTTTCAATGAACGGAAATGCCGCTGAATGTTTCCTTTGGATTGGACGGGTGCAGCCCTTTGATACAACTTCAGGTTGGACATGTGGTCATACAAGCCTACTGTTCAAAACAGGAGGTGACTTATGAAACCGGTACCCAATAGTTTCGAACGAAAAATCGCGCTCAAGGCGCCACGTTCATATGTCTGGCGTGCATTGGTCGATGCCGAGGCGTTTGGCCAGTGGTTTGGTGTGGCACTGGAGGGCAGGCGGTTCATTGCCGGGGAATGGACGCAAGGGCAGGTCACCTATCCCGGTTATGAGCATGTGCTGTGGAACGTACTGGTGGAGCGGGTGGAGCCGCAGCAGCTGTTTTCGTTTCGCTGGCATCCGTACGCGGTCAATCCGAACATCGACTATTCCCAGGAGCCGACAACGCTGGTCAAGTTCGAGCTGCAGGATTACGAGAGCGGCACATTGCTCAAGGTGTCCGAGTCCGGTTTTGCGCATATCCCCGATGTGCGGCAGAAGGAGGCGTACTACATGGACAGTCGTGGCTGGGAGGAGCAATTGAGTCGACTTGAACAGTTTCTCGCCGAAAGTGCGAAGACGCGCGAGCGTGATGGTGACTGATAGCGCAGTATTTGAACCCTGGCTGCAACGCTGGGCGCTGGTACCGGATGGTGAGCCGATCATCACCCCGGGCAGCCGTTTGTTACCGGTGAATTACGGTGATGCGCCGGCCATGCTCAAGATCGCACTGGATACCGACGAGCAGTACGGCAATCGGCTGATGGTCTGGTGGGACGGTGACGGCGCCGCGCAGGTGCTGGCCCATCATGAGAACGGTCTGCTGCTGGAACGGGCGATGGGGCGGCGTTCGCTGATGCACATGGCGCTTCATGGTGAAGACGACGACGCCACCCGGATCATGTGCACGGCGCTGGCGCGCTTGCATGCGCCGCGTCCGACGCCATCACCGCCGCTGGTGGAGCTGGCACCGTGGTTCGCGTCGCTGCGAGTGGCCGCCGCCAAACATGGCGGCGCTTATGCCTTGAGCCTGCAAACGGCTGAAGCGTTGCTCGCAGACCCGCAGGATGTGGTGGTGTTGCACGGAGACATGCACCACGACAATGTCCTTGATTTCGGTAAGCGCGGCTGGCTGGCGATCGATCCAAAGCGGGTACGCGGTGAGCGTGGTTTTGACTACGCGAACCTGATCTGCAACCCGGATTTGCCGACGGCTGGTGATGCCGAGCGTTTCCGGCGGCAGGTCGACGTCATTGTCGAGGCCGCCATGCTGGATCGCCAACGGTTGCTGCAGTGGGTGCAGGCGTTCGCCGGGTTATCTGCCGCCTGGTTTATGGAGGATGACCAGCAGGAGCAGGCCATCGGACAGCTGAGCGTCGCGTACATCGCGGCCTGCATGCTCGGTGCCTGACGAGCGTAGGGGTTTTCGGAAGGGGTTCTATAGCGAATGTCTTACACGCGGTGGTAGCTTTTGCGACTATTGCCGATTGGATCCACGGCGTAATCTACACCCATCAACTGAGACACAGGGAGTGTTTCAGGATCACGGATGATCGACCATTAGCAAGGATCGCTGCCGACAGGGAGTCGATAATGGTCTTGGGAAAAACCCGCTTCGGCGGGTTTTTTTTCGCCTGTAGAAAAGTACATCACCCTGTAGGAGCTGCCGCAGGCTGCGATCTTTTGATCTTGCTTTTGAAAGCCAAAATCAAAAGATCGCAGCCTGCGGCAGCTCCTACAGGGAAACGTATTTTCAGGAAGCAATCAGTTGGCGCAGGACGTAGTGCAGAATCCCGCCCGACTTGAAGTACTCCACCTCATTCAACGTATCGATGCGGCACAGCACGTCGAGCTTCTCCTGGCGGCCGTCATCGCGAGTGATGACCAGGGTCAGGTTCATGCGCGGCGTCAGCTCGACGCCAGTCAGCCCCTGGATATCAAGGGTTTCCTTGCCGGTGAGGTTCAGGCTCTTGCGGTTCTGATCGAGCTTGAACTGCAGCGGCAACACGCCCATGCCCACCAGGTTGGAACGGTGGATGCGCTCGAAGCTTTCAGCGATCACCGCTTTGACACCCAACAGGTTGGTGCCCTTGGCCGCCCAGTCGCGGCTGGAGCCGGTACCGTATTCCTGACCGGCGATTACCACCAGCGGCGTGCCCGAGGCCTGATAACGCATGGCGGCATCGTAAATCGGCATTTTCTCGCCGCTCGGGATGTAGATCGTGTTGCCACCTTCTTCGCCGCCGAGCATCTCGTTACGAATGCGGATGTTGGCGAACGTACCGCGCATCATCACCTCATGGTTGCCACGTCGTGAGCCGTAGGAGTTGAAGTCCCGCGGTTCCACGCCTTTCTCGCGCAGATAGCGCCCGGCCGGGCTGTCAGTCTTGATGTTGCCGGCCGGGGAGATGTGGTCAGTGGTCACCGAATCACCGAGCAGCGCCAAAACCCGCGCCCCCTTGACGTCAGTGATCACCGGCAATGGGCCGGAAATGTCGTCGAAGAACGGCGGATGCTGGATGTAGGTCGAATCGTCCTGCCACACATAGGTGGCGGCTTGCGGCACCTGGATCGCTTGCCACTGTTCATCGCCGGCAAACACCTCGGCGTATTCCTTGTGGAACATCGCGGTGTTGACCTGATTCACCGCATCGGCGATTTCCTGGCTGCTCGGCCAGATATCGCGCAGGTACACCGGATTGCCTTGCTGGTCGTTACCCAGAGGCTCGCTGCTGATGTCAGTGCGCACACTGCCAGCCAGAGCATAAGCGACCACCAGCGGTGGCGAGGCCAGCCAGTTGGTCTTGACCAGCGGATGCACCCGGCCTTCGAAGTTACGGTTGCCGGACAGCACCGACGCCACGGTGAGGTCAGCTTTCTGAATGGCCTTCTCGATCGGCTCCGGCAATGGCCCGGAGTTGCCGATGCAAGTGGTGCAGCCATAACCGACCAGCGAAAAACCGAGCTGATCAAGGTATTGCGTCAGCCCGGCTGCCTTGTAGTAGTCGGTGACCACTTTCGAGCCGGGGGCCAGCGAACTCTTGACCCACGGCTTGCGCGTCAGGCCTTTCTCCACGGCTTTTTTCGCCAGCAGACCAGCCGCCATCATCACGCTCGGGTTGGAGGTGTTGGTGCAGGAGGTGATGGCGGCGATCACCACCGCGCCGTTTTTCAGGCGATAGGTGTGGCCTTCATATTCGTATTCGGTTTCGCCGACCAGATCGGCGTTGCCCACGGCCACCCCACCGCCGCCCTCGCTTTCCAGGCGGCCTTCTTCCTTGCTGGTGGGCTTGAATTGCAGGTCCATGAAATCACTGAAAGCCTGCGCGACATTCGGCAACGAGACCCGGTCCTGCGGGCGCTTTGGCCCGGCGAGGCTGGCTTCGACGCTGCCCATGTCCAGCGCCAGACTGTCGGTGAACACCGGTTCCTGACCGGGCAGGCGCCACAGGCCCTGAACCTTGGTGTAGGCCTCGACCAGTTTCACCACTTCGGCAGGGCGACCGGACAGGCGCAGGTATTCGAGGGTTACGTCATCGACAGGGAAGAAGCCGCAGGTCGCGCCATATTCCGGGGCCATGTTGGCGATGGTCGCGCGGTCGGCCAGGGGCAGGTCGGCGAGGCCGTCACCGTAGAATTCGACGAATTTGCCAACCACACCTTTCTTGCGCAGCATCTGCGTGACGGTCAGCACCAGGTCGGTGGCGGTGATGCCTTCCTTGAGTTTGCCAGTGAGTTTGAAGCCGATCACTTCCGGGATCAGCATCGACACCGGTTGGCCGAGCATCGCCGCTTCCGCCTCGATTCCTCCTACTCCCCAGCCGAGTACGCCGAGGCCATTGATCATGGTGGTGTGGGAGTCGGTGCCGACGAGGGTGTCGGGGAACGCGTAGGTGCGGCCGTCCTCATCCTTGGTCCATACCGTGCGCCCGAGGTATTCGAGGTTGACCTGGTGGCAGATCCCGGTGCCCGGTGGCACCACGCTGAAGTTGTCGAAGGCGCTCTGGCCCCAGCGCAGAAACGCATAACGCTCGCCGTTGCGCTGCATCTCGATGTCGACGTTCTGTTCGAAGGCGCTAGGGGTGGCGAATTTGTCGACCATCACTGAGTGGTCGATCACCAGATCCACCGGCGACAGCGGGTTGATTCGCTGCGGATCGCCGCCGGCCTTGGCCATCGCCGCACGCATCGCAGCGAGGTCGACCACGGCGGGCACGCCGGTAAAGTCTTGCATCAATACCCGGGCAGGGCGGTACTGGATTTCCCGATCTGAGCGGCGCTCCTTGAGCCAGGCGGCGATGGCCTTGAGGTCGGCGCCGGTGACAGTTTTTTCATCTTCCCAGCGCAGCAGATTTTCCAGCAGGACTTTCAGCGACATGGGCAACTGGTCGATGTTGCCCAGGCTTTTCGCGGCATCCGGCAGGCTGAAATAGTGGTAGGTTTTTTGGTCGATCTGCAGTGTTTTAAGGGTCTTCAGACTATCGAGGGACGGCATTACGATCACTCCTTTGAGTCCGCACGGCTACGGACTGAGGGGACGGGCAGAGCTATCAACGTAGCCCTGTTTTCAGTAGCTGGCTAATAACTGGACTCTATCGATAAGTCCAAGGTTCCGAACTCGGCTATCATGCGCCGGTTTTCGTGACAGGCTTTGCTTCACCGCAAGGCTTGAGCAGCGTGCAGGGGCCGAATATCCGCCCTCTGCCCAGGAGTAAGAATGAACACCCTATTCATGCATTGCCGGCCAGGCTTCGAAGGCGAAGTCTGTTCGGAGATTTCCGACCTCGCCGCCCAGTTGAATGTGGCCGGTTACGCCAAGGCCAAACCGGCCACCGCGTACGCGGAGTTTGTCTGCAGCGAAGCAGACGGCGCCGAACGCCTGATGCGCGGCCAGCGTTTCGCCGAGTTGATTTTTCCGCGCCAGTGGGCGCGCGGTGTATTCATCAATCTGCCGGAAACCGATCGCATCAGCGTGATCCTCGAGCAGATGGCGGACTTCCCGGTCTGCGGCAGCCTGTGGCTGGAAGTGGTCGATACCAACGATGGCAAAGAGCTGTCGAACTTCTGCAAGAAGTTCGAAGGCCCGCTGCGCAAGGCGCTGACCGGTGCCGGCAAACTGGTGGACGACGCCAGCAAACCGCGCCTGCTGCTGACCTTCAAAAGTGGCCGCGAAGTGTTCCTCGGCCTGGCCGACGCCGGCAACTCGGCGATGTGGCCGATGGGCATTCCGCGCCTGAAGTTTCCGCGCGAAGCGCCCAGCCGTTCGACCTTGAAACTGGAGGAGGCCTGGCACCATTTCATCCCGCGTGATCAGTGGGATGAGCGCCTGCACAGCGACATGACCGGTGTCGACCTCGGTGCGGCACCCGGTGGTTGGACCTGGCAACTGGTCAACCGCGGCATGCTGGTGACCGCCATCGACAACGGCCCGATGGCCGAGAGCCTGATGGACACCGGACTGGTGCAGCACTTGATGGCCGACGGCTTCACCTTCAAGCCCAAGCAACCAGTGGACTGGATGGTCTGCGACATCGTCGAGAAGCCGGCGCGTAACGCGGCGATGCTTGAAGAATGGATCGGCGACGGTCATTGCCGCGAAGCGGTGGTCAACCTCAAGCTGCCGATGAAACAGCGCTATGCCGAAGTGAAGCGCTTGCTCGAGCGCATCGCCGATGGCTTCAAGGCGCGCGGGATCAAGGTCGATATTGGCTGCAAGCAGCTGTATCACGACCGCGAGGAAGTGACCTGTCATTTGCGTCGGCATGACATCAAGAAAGCCAAATCCCGCTGAGTCACCACTAAACCCTGTGGGAATGATCTCTTTGGTGAGGAGATTTATCCCCGATGGGATGCAGCGCATCCCCAGTCTCTGGGGCCGCTTCGCGACCCATCGGGGATAAATCCCCTCGCTACAGATGACTGAGCACCCGGCAATGCGCGACAATGCCGGCCAGTTTCAGGAGTGAATCATGAGTGAAATGATCGATACCCCGGTCGACGGCACCCTCGACGCCACCGGTCTCAATTGCCCGGAGCCGGTAATGATGCTGCACCAGCACATTCGTGACCTGGTGCCGGGCGGCCTGCTCAAGGTGATCGCCACCGATCCCTCGACCCGTCGCGACATTCCCAAGTTCTGTGTGTTTCTCGACCACGAACTGGTGGGGCAGCACGAAGAGGCCGGTACTTATCTGTACTGGATCCGCAAGAAGTCCAATTGAATCCGGACAAAAAAAGACCTGCATGTGCAGGTCTTTTTTTATGGCTGATCAGCCCACCGAACGACTGATCCGAATACGCTTGCGTGCACTGCGCGTCAGGCGAATCGACAACATCAGCGCCGCGCAGCTCAGGCCGACAATCAGCCCTTGCCACAGACCGCTTGGGCCACGCGGTTCGCCGAGCCAGTCGGTCAGACCGAGGGCGTAACCCACTGGCAGGCCAATGCCCCAGTAGGCGAACAGGGTCAGAATCATCGTTACCCGGGTGTCCTGATAACCGCGCAGAGCGCCGGCAGCCGTCACCTGGATCGCGTCGGAGAACTGGAACAGCGCCGAGTACACAATCAGCATTGCCGCAATCTGGATCACCATCGGATCGGCGGTGTAGATCGACGCGATCGGCTCGCGCAGCAACAGCATCATGCTCGCCGACAGGCAGGCATACGCCAGTGCGGTGCCCATGCCGACGCCGGCGGCAAAGCGTGCTTCCCGCGGCTCTTCACGGCCCAGCGCCTGGCCGACACGCACCGTGACGGCCATGCCCAGCGAATACGGAATCATGAACACCAGCGAGCTGACGTTCAGCGCGATCTGGTGCCCGGCCACCACGGTGGCGCCGAGACTGCCGATCAGCAGGGCGATCACGGCGAAGATGCTCGACTCGGCAAACACGGCGATGCCAATCGGCAAGCCGATCGCCAGCAGACGTTTGATCACCGCCCATTGTGGCCAGTCGAAGCGGCTGAAGATCTCACTCGAACGATACGCCGGCGCCCAGCGCTCCCATCCGGCCAGACCCAGCGCCATGACCCACATCACGATGGCCGTGGCCCAGCCACAGCCCACGCCACCCATGGCCGGCACGCCGAAGTGGCCATAAATGAAGATGTAGTTCAGCGGAATGTTCAGCGCCAGACCGCACAGACCCAGCACCATCGCCGGGCGGGTACGGCCGATGCCGTCACTGGTGCAACGCAGCACGTGATAGAACGCCACCGCCGGCAGACCGCTGGCAATGCCGTGCAGGTATTGCATGCACGGGCCGATCAGCTCGGGATCGACTTTCATCAGGTGCAGCACCGGCTCGGCGGCGACCAGCATGCACGTGGCGATCAGGCCGACCACCAGTGCCAGCCACAGCGCTTGACGGACAATCGGGCCGATTTCGCTGTGGGTGCCGGCGCCGAAACGCTGGGCGACTTTCGGCGTGGTGGCCAGCAGGGTGCCAGTCATCAGCAGAAACACCGGGACCCAGATCGAGTTGCCCAGTGCAACCGCTGCCAGGTCACGCGGCCCGACACGGCCGGCCATCACCGCATCGACGAAGCCCATGGCGGTGGTCGCCAGTTGCGCGATGATGATCGGCAGCGCGAGGGCGAGCAGATTCCTGAATTCCAGGCGAATTCGCGCGGGGCGGGTGAGTGAGGCAGCGAGCGGTTGATCAGTAACAGAATTCACAGGCAAAGCGTCCACAGGGATTGATGCGCAAGGCGCCGCATTCTACGCCGCTGACGCTTTGGTCAGGAAAAATCCTCTGTTGCGGATTTGTAATCTGTAGGAGCTGCCGCAGGCTGCGATCTTTTGATCTCGATCTCGATCTTGAAAAACAAAATCAAAAGATCGCAGCCTGCGGCAGCTCCTACAGTTAAACTGCCGATCCGCCCAAGGAGCCCGCCATGCTGATTGTTGCCGACGAAAATATCCCCCTGCTTGATGCCTTTTTTGCCGGTTTCGGCGAGATCCGCCGGGTGCCTGGCCGTGCCATCGACCGTGCGACGGTCGAGCAGGCCGATGTGTTGCTGGTGCGTTCGGTGACCAACGTCAATCGTGCTTTGCTCGAAGGCAGCAAAGTGCGTTTCGTCGGCACGTGCACCATCGGTACCGATCACCTCGATCTCGATTATTTCACCGAGGCCGGCATCACCTGGTCCAGTGCGCCCGGTTGCAATGCGCGAGGTGTGGTCGATTATGTGCTCGGCAGTCTGATGACCCTGGCGGAAATCGAAGGCGTTGAATTGCCGCAACGTACTTATGGGGTAATCGGTGCCGGTGAAGTCGGCGGTCGGCTGATCAAGGTGCTCAAGGGCCTGGGCTGGAATGTCAAAGTCTGCGACCCGCCGCGTCAGGCAGTCGAGGGCGGTGATTACGTGAGCCTCGAGCAGATCATCGAGCAATGTGACGTGATCAGCCTGCACACGCCGTTGACCCGTACCGGCGCAGGCGCGACCTGGCATCTGTTCGATGAGCCGCGTCTGCAAAAGCTCAAACCCGGTACCTGGCTGATCAACGCCGCCCGTGGCCCCGTGGTGGATAACGCTGCGTTGCGCAACGTGCTGCTGGCGCGTGAGGACCTGCAAGCGGTGCTCGACGTGTGGGAAGCCGAGCCTGAAGTCGATGTCGACCTCGCCGAGCTCTGCGTGCTGGCCACGCCGCACATTGCCGGCTACAGCCTTGATGGTAAACAGCGCGGCACGGCGCAGATTTATCAGGCTTATTGCGAATTCATCGGTCAGACGCCGAGCATCCAGCTCAGTGACTTGCTACCGGCACCGTGGCTGTCAGAAGTGACCCTGCACGCCGACAGCGATCCGGCCTGGGCACTGGCGATGTTGTGCCGTGGCGTATACGACCCGCGCCGCGATGATGCGGATTTTCGTCGCAGTCTTGTAGGCAATGTCGCGGAACAGCGTGCGGCATTCGATGTGTTGCGCAAGCAGTACCCGGTGCGGCGCGAGATCGAGGGGCTGAAGGTGCGGATCGACGGAGATTCGCAGCAGTTGCAAAAGATTGTGGCGGCGCTGGGGGCGGTGGCTGTCTGAAGTTCCTGTAGGAGCTGCCGGAGGCTGCGATCTTTTGATCTTGCCTTTGAAAAACAAAGTCAAAAGATCGCAGCCTTCGGCAGCTCCTACACAGAACAGAAGAGAACGGCAGGCAGAAAAAACCCGGCCAAACAGGGGCCGGGTCAGGAAGACGGTGGCTATATCACTTTTGTTCGGCAGGCTTGACCAATCGCTTCTCCAGCTCGCGGCACGCGTCCTGGATCATGTCTTCAGTGATCGGTACTTCACGCCCATCCTTGTCGATAATCGAGCAACCCAGAGATTGGCCGGGCTGGGTGCGGATCACTTGAATCTTGTCATCGCTGCTGTGTTGCAAGGACATGGCCTGTCTCCTCATCAGGTTGTGCACGTAGATTAAAACCGCCACGTGACCAGGCTGTGACAACACCCTTGGGTCTGTCAAAAGCGGCATCTCCACTCCAACAGAAATGACCGCTCGTCTCAACCGGGACATTAGACCAATAGCAACTATGGCCTAGTCTTTGGGGGCATATTTAACCTGACTCATTGTGATTTACAGAGTTCCGCCCCATAGAAGGTTTAGGCTAGCCCTTTCATCAACACGGATGTGTACCTGAATGATCTCGAAGCTTTCTTCCCGGCACCGTCGAGCGCTGAGTCTGACCAGCCGGTTTCTGGCGCCTTATCGTTGGCAAGTCTGCGCTGCGCTGTTGGCGTTGATCGTCACTGCGGCCGTTACTTTGTCGATGGGGCAGGGGATCAAATTGCTGGTCGATCGGGGTTTCATGACGCAGTCGCCGCACCAACTGAACCAGAGCATCGGTATCTTCATGCTGATGGTGTTGGGCCTGGCGATTGGCACCTTTGCGCGGTTTTACTGGGTGTCGTGGATCGGCGAGCGAGTTGTCGCGGATATCCGGCGCGAGGTGTTCAACCATCTGGTCTACCTGCATCCCGGCTTTTACGAGAATAACCGCAGTTCGGAGATTCAATCACGGCTGACCGCCGACACGACGTTGCTGCAATCGGTGATCGGCTCGTCGCTCTCCATGTTTCTGCGCAACCTGTTGATGGTGATCGGCGGAGTAGTGCTGCTGTTCGTGACCAATCCGAAACTCACCAGCATCGTGGTAATCGCCTTGCCCTTCGTGGTCGCGCCGATTCTGATTTTCGGGCGGCGCGTGCGCAATCTGTCGCGGTTGAGTCAGGATCGGGTCGCCGACATCGGCAGCTACGTTTCCGAGACGCTCGGGCAGATCAAAACCGTTCAGGCCTACAACCATCAGGTGCAGGATGAACGCCGTTTCGCCACGACGGTCGAGGACGCGTTTGATACTGCGCGCAAACGGATCTTTCAGCGCTCCTGGATGATTACCGTGGTGATCGTGCTGGTGCTCGGCGCGGTGGCGGTGATGTTGTGGGTCGGCGGCATGGACGTGATAGCCGGGCGCATTACCGGGGGTGAACTGGCGGCATTCGTTTTCTACAGCCTGATCGTCGGCAGTGCCATCGGTACGTTGAGCGAGGTCATCGGCGAGTTGCAGCGTGCGGCGGGTGCCGCCGAGCGCATTGCGGAGTTGCTCAGTTCGCAGAACATCATCCAGCCACCGACCCTCGGGCTGGTGACGTTGCCTGAACGGATCAAGGGCGAGTTGCAATTGCAGAATGTGCACTTTTCCTACCCGTCGCGTCCGGACAGCTATGCCATCAGCGGCTTGAGCCTGACCATCAGGGCTGGTGAAACCCTGGCCCTTGTCGGGCCTTCCGGTGCCGGTAAATCCACGGTGTATGACTTGTTGCTGCGCTTCTACGACCCGCTTGAAGGCCGGATCCTGATTGACGGGGTGCCGCTGACGAGCCTCGATCCGCTGGATCTGCGGCGCAATTTCGCCCTGGTCTCGCAATCGCCAGCGCTGTTTTTCGGCAGCGTCGAAGAGAATATTCGTTACGGCAATGCCAACGCGACACTCGAGCAGGTCAAGGAAGCGGCAAGAATTGCCCACGCCCATGACTTCATCGAGAAGATGCCCAACGGTTATCAGACTCATCTGGGGGACGCTGGCCTCGGCCTTTCCGGCGGCCAGCGTCAACGTCTGGCGATTGCCCGCGCGTTGCTGGTGGATGCGCCGATTCTGCTGCTGGACGAAGCCACCAGCGCTCTCGATGCTCAGAGCGAACATCTGATCCAGGAAGCGCTGCCAAGCCTGATGCACAACCGCACCACGCTGGTGATTGCGCATCGCCTGGCCACGGTGAAGAACGCCGACCGGATCGCCGTGATGGATCAGGGCCGATTGGTCGCAATCGGTACGCATCAGGAGCTGATCGTGAGCAATCCACTGTATGCGCGGCTGGCGGCGTTGCAGTTCAACGACGGGCATGCGATGGCGGTGTAGAACTGCCGAAGCCTTTCCTGGCAGCAAAAAAATGCCCGCATCGATGGATGCGGGCATTTTTCATTTCAGGTATTCAGCACCTGTCATTGATCGTCGAAATACCGCTCATGCCAATCCACCAGCGGCTGCGGCGAATTGAGTTTCTGCCCGTAGATCACCGAGTACGACAGCACGTTCTGCACGTACTGGCGGGTTTCGTCGAACGGGATGCTTTCGACCCACACATCGAAGCTCAGGTGATCGGCGCCGCGCAGCCACTGGCGCACGCGGCCGGGACCGGCGTTGTAGGCGGCGGAGGCCAGGACGCGGTTGCCGTTGAACTGGCTGTGCACCTGGCTCAGGTAAGCGGCGCCGAGCTGGATGTTCTTGTCCGGATCGAGCACTTGCTGCGGCGAGGCCAGCGGGATGCTGAACTTGCGCGCGGTTTCCTTGGCGGTGCCGGGCATCAATTGCATCAGGCCGCTGGCGCCGACGCCGGAGCGGGCGTCATCCATGAACGCGCTTTCCTGGCGGGTGATGGCGAACACCCAGCTCGAATGCAGGCCGCGCGTCTTGGCTTCACGCACCAAGGTGTCGCGGTGGGCCATCGGGAAACGGATATCCAGGTCGTCCCAGTATTGCGCCTGACTGATGGTGCGAATGGCCGGGAAGTACCATTTCAGGTCGTAAGCCAGTCTGGCCTGGGCGACCATTTCGTCACGATTGAAATGGCGGCTGACGTGATACCACTCGCGGCGCCCGTCGACGATCTGCCCGCGCGCATGGAATTCCAGAGCGCGACGCACACCGGGGGTGTTACGCACTTTGTTGATGGTGGCCTGGCTGAGTACCAGCGGCTTGTTCATCAGCGAGTAAGGCAGTTGCGAGCGGTCGGCGGCGAGGAAGCCGTAGAAGTCGCGTTCTTTCGCCAGGTTCTTGTACAGGGTCTGCGCTTCCGGGTTCTGCGGTTGCGCCAGTTCCAGGCTGCGGGCCTGCCAGTAACGCCAGCGGTTGGTGGTCGCCAGATCCTGCGGCAGCCGACGGGTCAACTGATACGCATCGTCCCAGCGTGCCAGACGCAACAGCAGGCGCAGGCGCCATTCGGACACGGTGTTGTCACGCAGCTCCGGATCGTATTTGGTCATCACGTCCAGCGCGCGGCTGTCGAAACGCCGGGCCAGGGTCAGGCCGATTTCCCGGGCAATCGCGACTTTTTCGTCACGGGAAAAATGCATGCTGCTGGCGTATCCGTCGAGCAGGGCCATGGCCTTGTCCGGGTCCTGACGGGCGAGGCGGCGCAGGCCGAGGCTGACCACGTCGGACATCGGCTCGTCAGCGGGAGTGAAGCGCGACGGCTGATTGAGCAGTTCGGGTTTCTGCGCCACATCCACCAGCAGCCGACCGCGTGGGGCGAGGGTGGTGAGGCCGTTGACCAGGCTGTTAGCCAGTGGATAGTTGCGCGCCTGGGCGGCAAGTTTGGTGCGCTCCCAGCGTTTCTGCTCGGTCAACTGGCCATCGGCCGCCCAGATCCCGAACAACCCGTCACAGGCGGCCGGTTGCGATTTGCCGGTCAGCCACAGTTTGTCGGCGTTGGCATAGCCCTCGGCCTTGTGGCCGCTGCTGATCTGGTACTGCGCATTGAGGCAGTCCAGTTCGGTGAAGTTGAGTTTCGGGTCGTAATACTTGACGAAAGTTGCCCAGTCACCACGGTCGGCGAGCCAGCGCAACCAGCGCAGTTTCATCCAGTTGGCCTGTGGCAGGTCGCCGTGCTCGGCGAGGAATTTCTCGATTTCCTCGTTACTGGCGGTTTTCAGACGCGCGGTCAGTTCGTCGTAAGCCAGGTACGGTTCCAGCGGGTAATCGGCCAAGGCCTGGCTGTAACGAAAGTACGGGCCGGTATCGCCCTTGGCCAGTGCGCGCTTGGCTTCATCGTAATACTGGCGTTGGGTCGACAGGTCCACCGCCTGGGCGGATTGAGCGGCAGCGGCGGTAAGTAGCAAACAGGACAAGACACTGAAAAGGCGACTGCGCATGAGACATCCGGGCAGAGAAATCATGACAAGCACCGGCCGCGGCCAGCACTGAATTGTCTGTAGCTTAGCCTTTTGCCAGCAACGGGCGAAAGCTTTGCGGGTCTTGCAGCACAAGTTCGCAACAAATGTTGTGCAGAGTGCTTCAGCAAACAAATTGCCGGCCTGCTGAGGACCTGATTCAGGTAGAATGCGCGCCCGGTTTTTGGAGAAGCTCATGACCCTGCTCAAATTCAGCGATGTGTCCCTTGCATTCGGCGCGATGCCGTTGTTGGACAAGGTGTCCTGGCAGATCGCCCGTGGTGAGCGGGTGTGCATCATCGGCCGCAACGGCACTGGCAAATCCAGCATGATGAAACTGGTCAAGGGCGACCAGAAACCCGATGACGGCTCGGTGTGGCGTGCCCCCGGTCTGAAAATCGGTGAATTGCCGCAAGAATTGCCGGTGGCCGACGGGCGGACGGTATTCGACGTGGTTGCCGAGGGTCTGGACGGTGTTGGCGCCTTGCTCGCCGAATACCATCACTTGAGCCAGAACATCGTCACCGACGCCGATCTGGACAAGCTGATGCACGTTCAGCACGACCTCGAAGCCCGTGACGGCTGGCGTTTGCAGACGCTGGTCGACAGTACCCTGAGTCGCCTGCAACTGCCGGCCGACAAGACTCTTGCCGAGTTGTCCGGCGGCTGGCGTCGCCGCGTGCTGCTGGCGCAGGCGCTGGTGTCCGAACCGGATTTGCTGTTGCTCGACGAACCAACCAACCACCTGGACATCGGTGCGATTGCCTGGCTCGAAGAAGCCCTGAAGGATTTCCAGGGCGCCGTCCTGTTCATCACGCACGACCGTTCCTTCCTGCAAAACCTCGCCACGCGCATCCTCGAACTGGATCGCGGCGGTCTGATCGACTGGAACGGCGACTACGCCAGCTTCCTCGTGCATAAAGAAGCCGCGCTGGCTGCTGAAGAAACCGCCAACGCGCTGTTCGACAAGCGTCTGGCTCAGGAAGAAGTGTGGATCCGTCAGGGCATCAAGGCCCGTCGCACCCGTAACGAAGGCCGTGTGCGTGCCCTGAAAGCCCTGCGCGTTGAGCGCAGCGAACGTCGTGAACGTACCGGCAAAGCGAATATTCAGCTGGAAACGGCAGAGAAGTCCGGCAAGCAAGTGATGGTCCTGGACAACGTCAGCTTCCATCACCCGGACGGTCCGTACCTGATCAAGGACTTCTCGATGGTCCTGCAGCGTGGCGACCGTATCGGTCTGCTCGGCGCCAACGGTACCGGCAAGACCACTCTGCTCAAGCTGATGCTCAACGGCCTGCAACCGACCAGCGGCAAAGTGGAAGAGGGCACCCGGATCGATGTGGCCTACTTCGATCAGTTGCGTCATCAACTCGATCTGGAAAAGACCGTGATCGACAACGTCGCCGAAGGTCGCGACTTCATCGAAATCGATGGCCAGAGCCGCCACGTCCTGAGCTACCTCGGTGACTTCCTGTTCAGCCCGCAGCGTGCGCGCACGCCGGTGAAGGCGCTGTCCGGTGGCGAGCGTGCACGTCTGTTGCTGGCCAAACTGTTCAGCAAACCGGCGAACCTGCTGGTACTTGATGAACCGACCAACGACCTCGACGTCGAGACTCTCGAACTGCTCGAAGAAGTGCTGCTGACGTTCAACGGCACGGTGCTGATGGTCAGTCACGACCGGGCATTCCTCGACAACGTGGTCACCAGCACTCTGGTCTTCGAAGGTGAAGGCAAAGTCCGTGAATACGTCGGCGGTTATCAGGACTGGATCCGTCAGGGCGGTTCGCCGCGCCTGTTGGGCGTGACCGAGAGCAAGTCGGGCAAGGCTGACCTGAACTCGGCGGTGGTCACTGCTGAACCGGCCCCGGTTGCCGCGCCTGTCGCTGCGGCCCCGGCTGCGAAGAAGAAACTGAGCTACAAGCTTCAGCGCGAGCTGGAAGCGCTGCCGGGCGACATCGACAACAAAGAGCAGCAGATTGCTGCGGTCGAGGCTGAAATGGCTGAAGCCGGCTTCTACCAGCGTCCGCCGGCCGAAACGGCCAAGGTGATTGCCTCACTTGAGCAGTTGCAGGCTGAGCTGGATGCGCTGGTGGAGCGTTGGGCCGAGCTGGATGCCTGATTGTTTCCAGGCATGAAAAAGCCCGGCGTCCAGTGATGGACGCCGGGCTTTTTAGCTTTTCACAAGGGCCTGGGATCAGCGTTTGACCAGGTGCACCGCCAGCACATCACAAGGTGCGCCGTGCAAAACATCGTTGGCGGTTGAGCCCAATAGTAGTGCCAGACCATGTCGGCCATGGCTGCCGACCACGATCAGGTCGCATTCCTGATCCTTGGCGAAGTGGTGGATTTCCTGGCGTGGCTGGCCGTAGGTCAGGTGGCAGTTTGAGCCTTCCAGTTCGGTGTATTTGTGCTTCAGGCGCTCCAGGCGTTCCTTGGCTTGATCGAACTGTTGTTGTTGCAGTTGTGACAGATCCATCGGTACGTCACCCCCAAAGGCCATGGCCATCGGTTCGACGATATGCACCAGCGACAGCTTGGCGCCATTGCTCACCGACAGCTCTCGGGCGCGGTGGATCACAGGGTCGCACTCTTCGGTCAGATCTACGGCGACCAGGATATGGTGGTAGGGCATGAGGTGCTCCTCGTGAGGGATCAATATTGTTAAGTATGGCTGGTTTCAAGCGCATTGGTTCCAAAGTGACGCAATGGGCTCATGACAAAACGGGAGTAGAGATATGACGGTCTGGCTGGTGGTGTCAATCCTGCTGGTGGTGTTGAGCCCCCTGGCTTGGTTGCGTCCGTCCCGTGCACAGAGTGGCCGGATAGCCTTGCGCACGGAGGCCCGGCGCATCGGGCTGGCCATGCAGCTGGCGCCCCAGGAGTGGCCGCACTGGCTGAGCCAGGAGCCGCCAAACCCGTGCGCGCAATACCATCGGCCACGGCGCGGCAAGCAGCCGGCTTGCTGGACGTATTGGCAGAAAACCCCGGGCGTGTGGGTCAATCAGTGGCAGGAAGTCTGTGAAGATTCGCTCCTGTTGAATCATTTCGAAAAATTGCCGGGCAACGTTTTCAAGGTCGAAGCTGACAAGCAGATGATCGCGCTCTATTGGGGCGAGAAGGGTGACGCTTCGGTTCTGCTGGAAATTGATGCCACGCTGAAAGCACTGGCATGACTCACGGACGTTTCGCGCTGCAACGGTGCGAAACGTCTGGCAGACGAGCAATAAAAAGCCCGACATGATTCATCGGGCGGGGTGGCCAGGCAGGCCGGAAATTCTTTTTGATGTTGATTCGGCGTGTTCCGGTCAACACACGTGCGCTTGTTTTCCTTCGTGGTCCAGCGAGCGTAGCCTGTTAAACAAGGCTTGCAGCGAATTAGGGCGACATTTCTAACTATTAGTCTTATGAATACCCTCACATGCAAGCATGTGTCGGCGGCTGCGTCTTACAGAAATGACCGCAAAGTCGCATTTCAACCCGTATTTAGGGCGATTGACAATTGTCGGAAATTCCGTGAAGGTGGCGTACCCAAATCAAACGGGCGTATGAATTGAGCGTTTGTCTTACAGACTGCTCCTACAGAATCCCGACTATCGCGTTGGCGGGTGTGCCGGGTGGATTGGCGTCAGCATCGACGAAAAAGCGTCCTGCCGAGCCATTTACCTGCGTCCGACGTGTACTGTTCAGCTTCCATATCGTGGAGATCAGTTGATGATTTACGAAGGTAAAGCCATCACGGTTAAAGCTCTTGAAAGTGGCATCGTCGAATTGAAATTCGACCTCAAGGGTGAGTCCGTCAACAAGTTCAACCGTCTTACCCTGAACGAACTGCGTCAGGCCGTGGACACCATCAAGGCAGATGCTTCGATCAAGGGCGTGATCGTCAGCAGTGGCAAGGACGTGTTCATCGTCGGCGCCGACATCACCGAATTTGTCGACAACTTCAAGCTGCCGGATGCCGAGCTGGTTGCTGGCAATCTCGAAGCCAACAAGATCTTCAGCGATTTCGAAGACCTCAACGTTCCGACCGTGGCCGCGATCAACGGCATCGCCCTGGGTGGCGGTCTGGAAATGTGCCTGGCGGCGGATTACCGCGTCATGTCGACCAAGGCCAAGATCGGTCTGCCGGAAGTCAAACTGGGCATCTACCCAGGCTTCGGCGGTACCGTGCGTCTGCCGCGCCTGATCGGCGTCGATAACGCCATCGAGTGGATTGCCGCCGGCAAGGAAAACCGTCCTGAAGACGCGCTGAAAGTCAGCGCCGTCGATGCTGTGGTGGCTCCAGAGAAGCTGCAGGAAGCTGCCCTTGAACTGATCAAGCGCGCCATCTCCGGCGAGTTCGATTACAAGGCCAAGCGTCAGCCAAAACTTGAAAAACTCAAGTTGAACGCCATTGAACAGATGATGGCTTTCGAAACCGCCAAAGGTTTCGTGGCAGGTCAAGCCGGCCCGAACTACCCGGCGCCGGTCGAAGCGATCAAGACCATCCAGAAAGCCGCGAACTTCGGTCGTGACAAGGCGCTGGAAGTCGAAGCTGCAGGTTTCGTCAAGCTGGCCAAGACCTCTGCCGCGCAGAGTCTGATTGGCCTGTTCCTGAACGATCAGGAACTGAAGAAGAAGGCCAAGGCCTACGACGAAATCGCCAAGGACGTAAAACAGGCTGCGGTACTGGGTGCTGGCATCATGGGCGGCGGTATCGCCTATCAGTCGGCCTCCAAAGGCACGCCGATCCTGATGAAAGACATCAACGAGCACGGTATCGAGCAGGGTCTGGCCGAAGCCGCCAAGCTGCTGGTGGGCCGCGTTGACAAAGGCCGCATGACCGCTGCGAAAATGGCTGAAGTGCTCAACGGCATTCGTCCGACCCTGTCCTACGGCGACTTCGGTCACGTCGACCTGGTTGTTGAAGCCGTGGTCGAGAACCCGAAGGTCAAGCAAGCCGTGCTGGCTGAAGTCGAAGACAAGGTCAAAGAGGACACCATCCTCGCGTCCAACACCTCGACCATTTCCATCAGCCTGCTGGCCAAGGCCCTCAAGCGTCCGGAAAACTTTGTCGGCATGCACTTCTTCAACCCGGTGCACATGATGCCGCTGGTGGAAGTGATCCGTGGTGAGAAGTCCAGCGAGCTGGCGATTGCCACCACCGTTGCCTACGCCAAGAAAATGGGCAAGAACCCGATCGTCGTCAACGACTGCCCGGGCTTCCTGGTCAACCGCGTCCTGTTCCCGTATTTCGGCGGTTTCGCCAAGCTGGTCAGCGCGGGTGTGGATTTCGTGCGCATCGACAAGATCATGGAAAAATTCGGTTGGCCGATGGGCCCGGCGTACCTGATGGACGTGGTCGGCATCGACACCGGTCACCACGGTCGTGACGTGATGGCTGAAGGCTTCCCGGATCGCATGAAGGATGACCGTCGTTCGGCAGTCGACGTGCTTTACGAAGCCAAACGTCTGGGCCAGAAGAATGGCAAGGGCTTCTACGCCTACGAGACCGACAAGAAGGGCAAGCAGAAGAAGGTGGCCGATCCGTCGGTGCTGGAAGTGCTCAAGCCGATCGTTTACGAGCAGCGCGAAGTCACTGACGAAGACATCATCAACTGGATGATGATTCCGCTGTGCCTGGAAACCGTGCGTTGCCTGGAAGACGGCATCGTTGAAACTGCCGCCGAAGCCGACATGGGTCTGGTTTACGGTATCGGTTTCCCTCCATTCCGTGGCGGTGCGCTGCGCTACATCGATTCGATCGGTGTTGCCGAGTTCGTTGCCCTGGCTGACCAGTACGCTGATTTGGGCGCGCTGTACCACCCGACCGCGAAGCTGCGCGAAATGGCCAAGAACGGCCAGAGCTTCTTCGGTTAAGCGCCCCCAACTAGAGTGAGAGTGAACTTATGAGCTTGAATCCTAGAGACGTCGTGATTGTCGACTTCGGTCGTACTCCGATGGGCCGCTCCAAGGGCGGCATGCACCGCAACACCCGTGCCGAAGACATGTCGGCGCACCTGATCAGCAAACTGCTGGAACGCAACGCCAAGGTCGATCCTGCTGAAGTCGAGGACGTGATCTGGGGCTGTGTGAACCAGACCCTGGAGCAGGGCTGGAACATCGCGCGCATGGCGTCGCTGATGACCCAGATCCCGCACACCTCGGCCGGCCAGACCGTCAGCCGTCTGTGCGGCTCGTCGATGAGCGCCCTGCACACCGCTGCGCAAGCGATCATGACCGGTAACGGTGACGTATTCGTGGTTGGCGGCGTCGAGCATATGGGTCACGTGAGCATGATGCACGGTGTCGATCCGAACCCGCACATGTCGCTGTACGCGGCGAAAGCCTCGGGCATGATGGGGCTGACCGCGGAAATGCTTGGCAAGATGCACGGCATCACCCGTGAGCAGCAGGACGCCTTTGGCGTGCGCTCCCACCAGCTCGCCCATAAGGCGACGGTGGAAGGCAAGTTCAAAGACGAAATCATCCCGATGCAGGGCTACGACGAAAACGGCTTCCTGAAGCTGTTCGACTACGACGAAACCATTCGTCCGGAAACCACTCTGGAAAGTCTGGCGGCCCTCAAGCCTGCCTTCAATCCGAAGGGTGGCACCGTGACTGCCGGTACTTCGTCGCAGATCACCGATGGTGCTTCGTGCATGATCGTGATGTCGGCGCAGCGTGCGCAGGACCTGGGGATCCAGCCGATGGCCGTGATCCGTTCGATGGCGGTGGCGGGTGTGGATCCGGCGATCATGGGCTATGGTCCAGTGCCGGCTACACAAAAAGCCCTGAAGCGTGCGGGCCTCGGCATCAACGATATCGACTTCTTCGAGCTCAACGAAGCTTTTGCTGCACAGGCCCTGCCGGTGTTGAAAGATCTGAAAGTGCTCGACAAGATGAACGAGAAGGTTAACCTGCACGGCGGCGCGATCGCCCTGGGTCACCCGTTCGGTTGCTCCGGTGCCCGTATTTCCGGCACTTTGCTGAACGTGATGAAGCAGAATAGCGGCACCTTCGGGGTGGCCACTATGTGCATTGGTCTCGGCCAAGGCATCTCCACCGTCTTCGAACGCGTTTAAGCGTCTCGTCGATGGAAGCCGGGGCCAAGTGCCCCGGTTTTTGTTTTTGTGGATTTATTTTTGTATTTATTTTGAAAAAATTTGAGTGAGGGCCGAAGCATGCCGATACAACCTGGGCTCTACCAACATTACAAAGGTCCGCAGTACCGCGTATTCAGTGTGGCGCGGCATTCCGAGACCGAGGAAGAAGTGGTCTTTTACCAAGCCCTGTATGGCGATTACGGCTTCTGGGTACGCCCTTTGAGCATGTTCGTCGAGTCGGTCGAGGTTGACGGCGAGCAGGTGCCACGCTTTGCTTTGGTGCAAGCCGAACCGAGCCTTTTTTCCAAGCCATGAGGCGAGTGCGCACAGAACCCTGTGCTTGACCTCACCTTGTAGCCACTATATATAGCGGTGCCGCGTCAGGCGCCAACCGCCTTTCACTTCTAGAATTCAGGAATTTTCTGATCCATGGGCAAATCGCTGGTCATTGTGGAATCCCCGGCTAAGGCCAAGACCATCAACAAGTATCTGGGCAACCAATACGTGGTGAAGTCGAGTATCGGCCATATCCGAGACCTGCCCACCAGCGGTTCGGCTAGCGCCAGCAAAGAGCCGGCCGCCAAGCGCGGCAAGGCCGCCGCGGGCGAAGGGCCGGTGCTCACGCCGAAAGAGAAGGCGCGCAAGCAACTGGTTTCGCGCATGGGTGTCGACCCGGAACATGGCTGGAAAGCCCAGTACGAGATCCTTCCGGGTAAAGAGAAGGTCATCGAAGAGCTGCGCCGGCTCGCCAAGGATGCTGACACCATCTATCTCGCAACCGACTTGGATCGCGAGGGGGAAGCCATTGCCTGGCACCTGCGCGAAGCCATCGGTGGTGACGACAGCCGCTACAAGCGCGTGGTCTTCAACGAAATCACCAAGAAAGCGATTCAGGAAGCGTTCTCCGAGCCGGGCGAACTGGACATCGATCGTGTGAACGCCCAGCAGGCGCGTCGTTTCCTCGACCGCGTTGTGGGTTACATGGTCTCGCCACTGCTGTGGGCCAAGATCGCCCGTGGCCTGTCGGCCGGTCGCGTGCAATCGGTTGCCGTGAAGCTGGTGGTCGAGCGTGAGCGTGAAATCCGTGCGTTCAACCCGGAAGAGTACTGGGAAGTGCACGCCGATCTTGGCACCGCCAAGGGCTCGACTGTACGTTTCGAAGTGGCGCGCGAGAAGGGCGAGGCCTTCAAGCCGCTGAACGAAGCCCAGGCCACGGCCGCGCTGGAGAAACTCAAGTCCTCCAGCTACAGCATCGTCAAGCGCGAAGACAAGCCGACCAGCAGCAAGCCGTCGGCGCCGTTCATCACGTCCACCCTGCAGCAAGCCGCGAGCAATCGTCTGGGCTTCGGCGTGAAGAAAACCATGATGATGGCCCAGCGTCTGTACGAAGCCGGCTACATCACTTATATGCGTACCGACTCGACCAATCTTTCGGCCGATGCCGTGGCGATGGCGCGCACCTACATCGAAGATGAGTTCGGCAAGAAGTACCTGCCGGAAGCGCCGAATGTCTACAGCAGCAAAGAAGGCGCACAAGAGGCTCACGAAGCGATTCGTCCTTCCGACGCCAACACCACGCCAAGCAAGCTTGCAGGCATGGAGCGTGACGCTGAGCGCCTTTACGAGCTGATCTGGCGCCAGTTCCTTGCTTGCCAGATGCTGCCGGCGCAGTACCTGTCGACCACTGTCAGCGTCGCTGCTGGTGACTTTGAGCTGCGCGCCAAGGGCCGCATCCTCAAGTTCGACGGTTACACCCGCGTCCTGCCGCAGATCACCAAACCTGGCGATGACGACGTTCTGCCCGACATGGCGCAGGGCGATGTGATGAAGCTGATCAAGCTTGATCCGTCGCAGCACTTCACCAAGCCGCCAGCGCGTTACTCCGAAGCGAGCCTCGTGAAAGAAATGGAAAAACGCGGTATCGGTCGTCCCTCGACCTATGCAGCCATCATTTCGACCATTCAGGATCGCGGCTACGTGACCCTGCACAATCGTCGTTTCTACTCGGAAAAGATGGGCGACATCGTCACCGAGCGTCTGTCGGAGAGTTTCTCGAACCTCATGGACTATGGCTTCACTGCCGGCATGGAAGAGAACCTCGATGACGTGGCTCAGGGCGAGCGTGACTGGAAAAACGTGCTGGACGAGTTCTACGGCGACTTCAAGAAGAAGCTTGAAGTGGCGGAGAATCCGGACAATGGCATGCGTGCCAACCAGCCCGTGATGACCGACATTCCGTGCACCACATGCGGTCGTCCGATGCAGATCCGTACCGCATCGACCGGTGTGTTCCTTGGCTGCTCGGGTTACAGCCTGCCGCCGAAGGAGCGCTGCAAGGCCACCGTCAACCTGGTGCCAGGCGACGAGATTGCCGCGGACGACGAGGGCGAGTCGGAGTCGTTGGTTCTGCGTGGCAAGCATCGCTGCCCGATTTGCAGCACGGCGATGGACGCCTACCTGCTTGATGAGAAGCGCAAACTGCACATCTGCGGTAACAATCCGGATTGCGCGGGCTACGAAATCGAAGAGGGCAACTATCGCATCAAGGGCTATGAAGGTCCGAGCCTGGAGTGCGACAAGTGCGGCAGCGAGATGCAGCTCAAGACCGGTCGTTTCGGCAAGTTCTTCGGTTGCACCAACCCAACTTGCAAGAACACCCGCAAGCTGCTGAAGAGCGGTGATGCGGCGCCGCCGAAGATGGATCCGGTGAAAATGCCTGAGCTGAAATGCGAAAAGGTCAACGACACCTACATCCTGCGCGACGGTGCTTCCGGTCTGTTCCTGGCAGCCAGTCAGTTCCCGAAAAACCGCGAGACCCGTGCTCCGCTGGTGATCGAGATTCTGCCGCACAAGGACGAGATCGATCCGAAGTACCACTTCCTGTGCGAAGCGCCACAGAAGGATCCTGATGGTCTGCCAGCGGTCATCCGCTACAGCCGAAAGACCAAGGAGCAATACGTGCAGACCGAAGTAGACGGCAAGCCTACCGGCTGGAAGGCGTACTACGATGGTGGTAAATGGACTGTTGAAGACAAGCGCACGAAAGCCAAGGCTGAGTAAGCGTTAGCCTGATACAAAAAAGGCCGCATGATAACCCTCGGGTTTTCATGCGGCCTTTTTGTTTTGTGCTTGCGGTCGGATCCGTTGATCCATGACACTGTCGGGTCTGTGTGACGCAATTATTTCGCTGTGGAGACTGCCGGCATGGCGCACGAACTCTATACCCGCACCAATCAGAAAATCTATTTCGCCGGCCTGTCGCTGGAAGCTCTGGCTCGTGCCGAAGAGGGGCGAGCGATGAATTCGCTGGCGCTGATCCAGGCTGGGCGTGAATCGGCGTTATTTCACCTCTACGGCGCGCTTTTGGGACTGTGCCATGAGATCGCCGGTTTCTATCGTCTGCCTCAGGCTAATGCGTCGCGAGCAGAAGTGTTGTTGACTCGTGACGTCCTGGAATCGATTGCCATCCCTGAGCTGGCCGAGATGGTGGAACTGGCCGGTAACCCTGAAACCTGGCTGGCGAAACTGCTGGCGGCGCATTCGGCGTTGTTCCAGCCGCCACGGGTGCCACAGAAGCCCAAGGGCGATGTGACGCAGCCATTGATTCAGGCCATTAATCTTGATGAGGAAGAGGCGCCGCAGGAGTTGAGTCGCGAAGAGCTGGAGAGCTGGCGGCAGAATCTCAAAGGTCTGGCGATCCGCTTTCGCGAAGGTCTGAACGAATGCTGATGGGCATTGGTACGGTGGCAATCTGAAACATGCTGCTGGTCAAGATCCCGAGCGAAGCCCGAATGATGTCTATATAATCCCTGCCTTTCGTGGAGAACAGACCTATATGCCAACGTCCTTTCTAGAAATTGTCGAGTTACCAGACGGCCGAATCGAACTGCGCAGGGCTGAGGACGAGGGTTCTCTGGTGACGCTGGATTTCTCCGAGGATGCCAAAGCGTTCCTGCAAGGCCAGCACGTGGAAATCGCCAAGGCGATGTTAAGCGTCGGCGTACAGATGGCCGGTCGTATGGTCGAAGGCGAGTTTGATAAGGAAGAGGGGCCGCGGGTTCTTCACTGAGCCCCGCCTGTCGGCGATTGCCGCTATCGCATCAGATCGGCTTCTCTGTCCCTGGAGAAGCCATGCGCTTCACACAGCGCGCGTTACCAGTGAATCAACCCAGTCGAATGTTCAGGCTCTGAGCGTCGCCCGTGCGGGCAGCGCCGATCAGCTGTTGCCGGGAACTTGTGTTCAGTGGGTTGAGCCATGTCACCACTGTGTGGCTACGGCCCAGACGCAGCGCTTCACACGCCAGTTGCTGAGCGCTTTGCGCGCCACGTGGTTGCAGCAGCAGAATGCGTTCACGGTTCAGGCCGGCCTCTCGCAGCCAGGTCTGGGTCAGGCTGGCGGGTGGGGCGATCAGTGTCAGCCAGCGCGCGTCCTGATCCTCGCTCAGTTCGCGAAGGATCGGGGCAAGCAGGTTCAGGCAGTTCCCGGCCGCACCGCGCAGTGACAGCTCACTGAATACTTCCGGTTCGGCAATCCATGGGCGCTCGACGACATCTTTCAGGATCGGCGCCATCGGTTGTGCCAGAAACGCTTCGAATAAAGGCAGTTGTGTTTGCTGAGGTGTGTGTGGGAACTGCATAAAGCCTCCTTTAGCGGCGGATGACGCCGACACTCAAGCCTTCGATCACCAGTTCCTGATCTTTCAGGTCGACTTCGATAGGGGCGAACTCAGGGTTTTCGGCAATCAGCCAGACTTTGCTGCCTTCGCGCTTGAAGCGCTTGACCGTCACTTCATCGCCGATCCGTGCAACCACGACCTGGCCATTGCGTGCTTCGCGAGTAGTGTGAACCGCCAGCAGGTCACCGTCGAAAATGCCGATGTCCTTCATGCTCATCCCGTGTACGCGCAACAGGTAGTCGGCTCGGGGATGGAAGAAGGCCGGGTTGATGTTGCAGGACTCTTCGATGTGCTGCTGGGCGAGGATCGGAGCACCGGCGGCGACCCGGCCAATGATTGGCAGGGTGGAGTCATCGGCCTTGGCTTCGAAGCCCGGGATGCGGATGCCCCGAGAAGCGCCAGGCGTCATCTCGATGGCACCTTTGCGGGCCAGGGCCTTGAGATGCTCTTCAGCCGCGTTTGGCGACTTGAAACCCAGCTCCTGAGCGATTTCCGCGCGGGTTGGCGGGTAGCCGTTGTCTTCGAGGCAGCGTTTGATAAAGGCCAGAATCTCGGCTTGGCGTGGCGTCAGCTTTAGCATATTGATCGCTCTGTCTTTTTATACAGTGACTGGGATTATATACAGTGAAGCAGTCTTGGCAATGCCCGTTTTTTTGCGGCCCGCCGGACGGTCGGCTGCCGTGCTTATTAAAGGAGCGGACGAGTGTGGTTAAATAGCTGACCGACCATTCCCAAAACGAACTGGCAGGCTTGACAAGGCACAGGCTGAAACGTATGTTTCAAACAAGTGTTTGTCAGGCGGAGTAGCCATGGCCCAGTCGGAAACCGTTGAACGCATTCTTGATGCTGCCGAGCAGTTGTTCGCGGAGAAAGGTTTCGCCGAAACCTCATTGCGTTTGATCACCAGCAAGGCCGGGGTAAACCTGGCGGCGGTGAACTATCATTTCGGCTCCAAGAAAGCCCTGATCCAGGCGGTTTTTTCGCGCTTCCTCGGGCCGTTCTGCGTCAGTCTTGATAAAGAGTTGGAACGGCGTCAGGCCAAGCCGGAAAACAAACCGACACTTGAAGAGTTGCTGGAGATCCTCGTTGAACAGGCGTTGGTGGTCCAGCCACGCAGCGGTAACGACCTGTCAATTTTCATGCGTTTGCTCGGGTTGGCGTTCAGCCAGAGCCAGGGTCACCTGCGTCGTTATCTGGAAGACATGTACGGCAAGGTGTTCCGCCGCTACATGCTGCTGGTCAACGAAGCAGCTCCGCGCATTCCGCCAATCGAACTGTTCTGGCGCGTGCACTTCATGCTCGGCGCTGCAGCGTTCAGCATGTCGGGCATCAAGGCCCTGCGCGCGATTGCCGAGACCGATTTCGGCGTCAACACGTCGATCGAACAGGTGATGCGCCTAATGGTGCCGTTCCTCGCCGCTGGCATGCGTGCCGAAACCGGTGTCACCGATCCGGCGATGGCAACAGCGCAATTGCGTCCGCGCAGCAAGTCGACTCCGGTGGCCGCCAAGGTTTAACCGCACACGGGTGGGCGCGGCAGTTTACATCCGCTAAGCTAGCCGCCCATGCCGACTCTCGTTCTGAACCCGAAATCCCAAGAAATTGCCGACCTGCCGAGCATTGCTCACGGTAGCGATTTCCTGCGGGTCGGGTTTTTCGTTTTCAAGGAATTTCTATGACTGCTGGCCTGCAAGGCTCGTTGATGGTGGACGTCGCCGGTACCTGGCTGACGGCCGAAGATCGCCAATTGTTGCGTCAGCCCGAAGTGGGTGGCCTGATCATTTTTGCCCGTAACATCGAGCATCCACGGCAGGTGCGTGAGCTGAGCGCCGCGATCCGCGCCATTCGCCCGGATCTGCTGCTGGCGGTGGACCAGGAGGGCGGTCGCGTCCAGCGCCTGCGTCAGGGCTTCGTGCGCCTGCCGGCGATGCGCGCCATTGCTGACAACCCGAATGCCGAGTACCTCGCTGAGCAATGCGGCTGGATCATGGCCACTGAAGTGCTGGCGGTCGGCCTTGATCTGAGTTTCGCCCCGGTACTGGACCTGGATTACCAGCGCAGCGCCGTGGTTGGCACCCGTTCGTTCGAAGGTGATCCCGAGCGCGCCGCATTACTCGCCGGTGCCTTCATCCGCGGTATGAATAGCGCAGGGATGGCCGCTACCGGCAAGCATTTCCCCGGTCACGGTTGGGCCGAAGCCGACTCCCACGTCGCGATCCCGAACGACGAGCGCAGCCTTGACGACATCCGCGCCAATGACCTTGTACCGTTCGCCAGGTTGAGTAAGCAGCTCGCGGCGGTCATGCCCGCCCACGTCATCTATCCGCAAGTCGATTCGCAACCTGCCGGCTTCTCCCGTCGCTGGTTGCAGGAGATCCTGCGCGGCGAGTTGCAGTTCGACGGGGTGATCTTCAGCGACGACCTTTCAATGGCCGGCGCTCACGTGGTTGGCGATGCCGCCAGCCGTATCGAAGCCGCACTGACTGCCGGCTGTGATATGGGGCTGGTGTGCAACGACCGCGCTGCTGCGGAACTTGCGCTCAGTGCCGCGCAACGGATGAAGGTCAAGCCGTCCACGCGCATTGCGCGGATGCGCGGCCAGGCGTTCGCCAGCACCGACTACCGTCAGGACCCGCGCTGGCTCACTGCAATCGGTGCGCTCAAAGACGCTCAACTGATCGATTAAGGATTATTTGCTATGACGGTTTACGCAATCATTGGTGGCACTGGCCTGACTCAACTCGAAGGCTTGACCATTCGCCAATCGCTGGCGGTAGACACGCCTTATGGCGCGCCATCAGCCGACGTGCAGATCGGTGAATACGCTGGCAAGGAAGTGCTGTTCCTCGCCCGTCACGGCCATCCGCATCGCTTTCCGCCACACAAGGTCAACTACCGCGCCAACCTGTGGGCGCTGAAGCAGGCTGGCGCGGAGGCGATCATCGCGGTCAACGCGGTGGGCGGGATTCACCCGGCCATGGGCACCGGCCATTTCTGTGTGCCGCATCAGATCGTCGACTACACCAGCGGTCGCGAACACACGTTTTTCGCCGACGATCTGGAGCACGTCACCCACATCGATTTCAGCTTTCCTTACAGCGAGTCGCTGCGTCAGCAATTGATTGCGGCGGTGGCTGCCGAAGGTTGCGAATACAGCGATCAGGGCGTGTATGCCTGCACTCAGGGCCCGCGTCTGGAAACCGTGGCGGAGATCGTGCGACTGGAGCGCGATGGCTGCGACATCGTTGGCATGACCGGCATGCCGGAAGCCGCGCTGGCCCGTGAACTGGAGCTGGATTACGCCTGCCTGGCGCTGGTGGTGAATCCGGCGGCGGGCAAGACCACCGAAGTGATCACCATGGCCGAGATCGAGCAGGCGCTGCATGACGGGATGGGCAAAGTGAAATCGGCGTTGGCGCGGGTGCTCAAGGGCTGAGTCTGACCGAAACCGATTTGGCCTCATCGCTGGCAAGCCAGCTGCCACAGGTATCGAGTTGAATCACAGTGTTGTGTTCGACTCATAACCTTGTGGGAGCTGGCTTGCCAGCGACAGCTCTCTAATTGGCAGGGAGGGGCTCAACGCTTGTCGAGCTTATCCGGCAACGGCGCAAACAGCGCTTCGATGTCATCGCTCTGTAGTTTCCAGTCTCCGGCCTTGCGCCCATCCAGCACGCCAGCTGCCAGGTCGGACTTTTCCTTCTGCAGGTGCTGAATCTTCTCTTCCACCGTGCCCCGGGCAATCATCTTGTAAACGAACACCGGCTTTTCCTGGCCGATCCGGTACGCGCGGTCAGTCGCCTGATTCTCGGTTGCCGGGTTCCACCACGGGTCGTAATGAATCACCGTGTCCGCTTCGGTCAGGTTCAAACCAACGCCACCGGCCTTCAGGCTGATCAGAAAGATCTGACGCTTACCGCTCTGGAATTCCTTCACCGGCGTGCGCCGATCGCGGGTCTGTCCCGTCAGCAGGGCATAGGCCACGTTGCGTTTTTTCAGTTCGTCTTCGATCAGTGACAGCATCGACGTGAACTGCGAGAACAGCAGAATTCGCCGACCTTCCTCAAACAACTCCTCGAGCATTTCCATCAGGCTGTCGAGCTTGCCGGAACTGCTGCCGCGAGCGGGCAGGGTGGCGTCGTTGACCAGACGCAAGTCGCAGCAAACCTGACGCAGCTTGAGCAGGGCTTCGAGAATGATGATCTGGCTACGCGCCACACCCTTGCGAGTGATCTCGTCACGAACCTTCTTGTCCATCGCCAGGCGCATGGTTTCGTACACGTCGCGCTGGGCTTCGTTGAGATCGACCCAGTGGATGATCTCGGTCTTGGGTGGCAGCTCGGTAGCCACCTGTTCCTTGGTGCGGCGCAGCAGAAACGGTTTTATCCGCCCATTGAGGTGCTGCAATCTGACTTCGCTGGCGCGTTTTTCGATCGGTACGCGGTAGTCGGCATTGAAACTTTTGACGTCGCCCAGCCAGCCCGGCAGCAGGAAATGAAACAGCGACCACAACTCACCGAGGTGGTTTTCCAGCGGTGTGCCGCTCAGGCACAGCCGTTGGCGCGCGTTGAGTTCGCGGGCAGCCTGTGCGGCTTTGCTGTTGGGGTTCTTGATGTATTGGGCTTCGTCCAGCACCAGAACGTGCAGCGGCTGTTGCGCCAGGCGCTCGACGTCCTTGGGCAGCAGCGCGTAAGTGGTGAGGATCAGGTCGAAATCGGCCAGATGCTCGAAGTGTTTTTTGCGGGCGGCACCGTACAGCGCGACCACTTTCAGTTGCGGCGTGAAGTGCGCAGCTTCGTCGAGCCAGTTCGGGATCAGGCTGGTGGGCATCACCACCATGCACGGCCGATCCAGGCGCCCGGCATTTTTCTCGCTAAGAATATGCGCCAGAGTCTGTAGGGTTTTGCCCAGGCCCATGTCGTCCGCCAGGATCCCGCCAACCTCTAGCTGACGCAGGGACTGCATCCAGCTCAAGCCTTCGAGCTGATAAGGCCGCAACGTCGCGTTCAAGCCCTTCGGCGCTTTGGCGCTGAAGTCGCGAATGTCGCGCAGGCGTTGGGCGAAGCTGCGAATCTGCTCGCCGCCTTCCCACAGCAGGGGAAGGCCTTCCAGCGAATTGAGCCGCGTCGCGTCGGCTTTGCTCAGGCGCAGGGTGGTTTCGCCCGGCTCCTGCAAGTAAAACTCGCCCAGTGTCGCCAGCACCGGTTTCAGTCGGCCAAGGGGCAGGGCCACCTGCAGTGGCCCGTGCTCACTGTTGCGTTGCGGAATATTGACCAGAATCAGTTCGTCATCGCGTCGCCGTGCCAGGCGTTCCGGGTTGAGGATTTCCGTGTGCGAGCGCATCAGGTTGAGCAGGATCGGCAGCAGGCTCAGGCGTTCGCCATTGACGATAATCCCCAGCTCCAGATCGAACCAGTCGCGTTCCGGCGCCTGTTCGACAGTCGCGTACCAGTCGTCGACGGCGGTCAGATCGAAACCGAATTCCTCGTCGATCTGCAATTCCCAGCCTTGGGTACGCAGTTTCGGCAGTTCGTTGAGGGTGAACGTCAGCCAGGCGCTGTCGTTGACCATCTCGTACAGCTCGCCGGCGCTTTCCGGCAGCGCCTTGCTCTGGCGGGTGGCGATGCGAAAGCCGAGGATTCTTAACTGTTCGCGGTAGGACTGTTCCACTTCAGGATGGCGTTTTATCCGCAGCGTCTGGGTTTCCTGGCGGATCAGGATGTCGCTGTTTTTCTGTCCGCTGACGTATTCATCCAGATAGCTGAACGACAGCGCCGCGCGATGCTGGATGTAGCGCTGCATCTTGCCGTTGCGTGGCTCGAACGCGCTGAACTCGACGCTGGCCAGCCACAGGCGCGGCAGCGGTTGCACGTTGTCCACCAGCACTTGCGGCGGCGCCTTGGGGCTGCGGTTCTCCAATACGGCCTGGAGTTTTTCCAGCAGTTCGGCGTCTTTTGCGGCGGCCGGGTATTCGAGGGTTTCCTGCACTTGCAGAAGTACCGCAGCGCAGTGCTTGCAGTTGTTGCGCACCGGGCAGGTACAGCTGGCGTCAACCAGCAGCAGGGTGCCTTTGGCTGACTCGCGCAAGTGAATGGTCTGACGGTAGACGTTACCGCCAGAGCCTTCGCAACTGGCGGTGATGGTCGCATCGCCAACCTGCGCGATGCGTACCCGATTCTCCAGGGCGTAGCGGCGGCCACGCTCCAGGCTCTGTTCCTTGAATCGGCTGACCCAGGAGGGTGCCAACGGTTTACTCAGGGGCGGGGACATAAGGACTTCGATCAGTCCGGAATCGCTTCAGGAGCTTGCCGAGGGGCGGGCGCCGTCAGGGAAGTGATCTTGATCAGCAGCGCCAGGTGGCCGTTGTCGAGATAGTTGAGCTGGCCGTTTTTAGTGTGGCTGTCCTGCTTCAGGCGTTCGCTGGCAGTGACCATGCCGTTGGCGTCGATCTGGTTGACCCAGAAGTCGGCGTTCACGTCGGTGAAGCGCCCGAGTTTCATTTCCAGGGTGCCTTCGATCGGGAACTGGCCGAACTGTTCCTTGCCGTCGCTGACGGCCACCTTGGTCGGCGCTTCGCCGAGGGTTTGCTGCCAGGCCTTGTGCAGCAGCACGCTGTACTCGCCGGTGGCGCTGAGTTTGTTGGCCACCTCATTCAAGGCAGGTGTGCGCTGGCTGGCATCGTCGAGGCGTTGAGCGCCGGCTGCCCAGTCTTCCGGGGCCGCGCGGCTGACAATCGCCGGTACGGCGTTCTGCCGCACCAGAATCATTTCGACCATGTAGGTGTCATCGGCAAACGCCATCGGTGCTACGAAGCTGAGTAGCAAAGTCAGTGAGCGAAACAGGCGCATGCGGCGTCCTTCAAACAGTTTTCGGGAGGAGGCGCTCGAACAGCGCCTCTACAGTATTAAAGCGCTCTTCCGGGCGTTCCATCGGCACCTGGAACTTGAACATTGTGGCGCCTTCGAATTTGTAGCGTTTTGGCTGAGTCTGGATCAGTTTGATCAAGGTCATCGGGTCGACCGGCGTCTGCGCGGCGAACTCGATGCGGCCACCTTGCGGGCCACCGTCGACTTTCTTGATGCCCAGTTGTTCGGCCTGCAACTTCAGCGCGGTGATGCGCACCAGATTCTTGGTCGGCTCCGGCAGCAGACCGAAGCGGTCGATCATCTCCACTTGCAGATCCTTCAGGCCTTCCTCGTCGGTGGCCGAAGCGATGCGCTTGTACAGGATCAGGCGGGCATGAACATCCGGCAGATAGTCTTCCGGTATCAGCGCCGGCACCCGCAGGTTGACTTCCGGGCCACCGCCGAGCGGTTGATCAAGGTTCGGTTGCTCGCCCTTGCGGATCGACTTCACCGCGCGTTCGAGCATTTCCATGTAGAGCGTGAAGCCCACGGCCTGAATCTGCCCGCTCTGGCCGTCGCCGAGCAATTCGCCGGCGCCACGGATTTCCAGGTCGTTGGTCGCCAGCACGAAACCGGCGCCCAGATCCTGAGTGTTGGCAATCGCTTCCAGACGCTTTTCCGCGTCCGAGGTGATTTGCTGGCGCGGCGGCGTCAGCAGGTAGGCGTAAGCCTGGTGGTGACTGCGACCCACACGTCCGCGCAACTGGTGCAATTGCGCCAGGCCGAACTTGTCGGCGCGCTCGATGATGATGGTGTTGGCGCTCGGCACGTCGATGCCGGTCTCGATGATGGTCGAGGCGATCAGTACGTTGAAGCGCTTGTGATAAAAGTCGCTCATCACCTGTTCGAGTTCGCGTTCACGCATCTGCCCATGGCCGATGCCGATCCGCGCTTCCGGCACCAGTTCGGCGAGATCGGCAGCGCACTTCTCGATGGTCTTCACGTCGTTGTGCAAGTAGTAAACCTGCCCACCGCGCAGCAGTTCTCGCAGCAGGGCCTCTTTGACCGTGCTCTTGTTCTGCTCCATGACGAAGGTGCGCACCGACAGGCGGCGCGCTGGCGGCGTGGCGATGATCGACAGGTCACGCATACCCGACACCGCCATGTTCAGCGTGCGCGGAATCGGCGTGGCGGTCAGCGTCAGAATGTCGACTTCGCTGCGCAGGGCCTTGAGCTGTTCTTTCTGCCGGACACCGAAACGGTGTTCTTCGTCGATGATCACCAGTCCGAGGTTTTTGATCTTCACATCGTCGGACAGCAGCTTGTGCGTACCGATGACGATGTCGATCTTGCCTTCCGCCAGATCGGCAATCGCCGCGTTGACTTCCTTGGCCGATTTGAAGCGACTCATCACTTCTACGGTCACCGGCCAGTCGGCGAAGCGGTCGCGGAAGCTGTTGTAGTGTTGCTGGGCGAGCAGGGTGGTCGGCACCAGAATCGCCACCTGACGCCCGCCGTGCACGGCGATGAACGCTGCGCGCATCGCCACTTCGGTCTTGCCGAAACCGACGTCGCCGCAGACCAGGCGATCCATCGGCTTCGGCGCGAGCATGTCTTCGCGCACGGCTTCGATGGTCGCTTGCTGATCCGGGGTTTCTTCGAACGGGAAACCGGCGCTGAACGTCGCGTAATCGGCTTTCGGGTCGGCAAACGCGTAGCCTTCGCGCGCGGCGCGGCGGGCATAGATGTCGAGCAATTCAGCAGCGACATCGCGCACCTGTTCGGCCGCCTTGCGCTTGGCTTTCTGCCAGGTTTCGGAGCCGAGGCGGTGCAGCGGTGCCAGTGAGTCATCGCTGCCGGTGTAACGGGCGATCAGGTGCAGGTTGGCCACCGGCACGTAGAGCTTGGCGTTCTCGGCGTATTCCAGGGTGAGGAATTCGGCCGCCTGATTGTCGATTTCCAGAATCGTCAGGCCCAGATAACGCCCGACCCCGTGATCGATGTGCACCACCGGCGCGCCTTCGCGCAGCTCGGTGAGGTTCTTGATCACGGCATCGTTGTTGGCGTCGGCACGTTTTTCCCGGCGACGACGCTGCATCACCCGCTGACCGAACAGCGGACTCTCGGCCACCAGCGCCAGCGCCGGGTCATCGAGCATCAAGCCCTCGTCGAGCGGGGCAATGGTGATCGCCAGACGGTCCTTGCTCGCAACGAAGTCCGGCCAGCTGTCGACGGTTTTCGGCCGCAGCTTCAGACGCTCCAGCAACTCCAGCAGGACTTCACGACGGCCCGCGGATTCGGCGGTGAACAGCACGCGTCCGGGGAATTCGTCGAGGAATGCCGAGAGCGCCGCCAGCGGTTGCGTCGCCTTGGCTTCGATCGCCAGGTTCGGCAGCGCTTGCGCCGGGAAGCGCTCGCGACCGGCACCGGCTTCGACGTCCTGCTGACTGGCCACTACCCGTGGCCAGCTCTTGAGACGGGCGAAGCAGTCCTCCACCGGCAGGAACAGTTCGGCGGGCGGCAATAAAGGACGTGATGGATCGACGCGGCGCTCTTCGTAGCGATTGCGCACGTCGTTCCAGAAGTTTTCCGCTGCTTGCTCGATGCCCGGCAGCGAGAACACTTGCGTGTCCTGCGGCAGGTAATCGAACAGCGTCGAAGTCTCATCGAAGAACAGCGGCAGGTAGTACTCGATACCGGCGGGCGTGATGCCGCTGCTCAGGTCCTGGAAGATCGGGCAGCGCCGGAAGTCGACATCGAAGCGCTCGCGGAATCGCGCCTTGAAGCGGGTGACCGCATCTTTCTGCAGCGGAAACTCTCGCGCCGGCAGCAGCTTGACCGATTCGACCTTGTCGATGGAGCGCTGGTTTTCCGGGTCGAAGGTGCGCAGGGTTTCGATTTCGTCGTCGAACAGGTCGATGCGATAGGGCAGTTTGCTGCCCATCGGGAACAGGTCGATCAACGCGCCGCGTACGGTGAACTCGCCGTGCTCGTAAACCGTATCGACGTAGCGATAGCCGCTGGCTTCCAGGCGCGAGCGCATCTGTTCGACATCGAGCTTCTGCCCGACATCCAGCACCAGGCTGCTGCCGAGCAGAAATTTGGTCGGCGCCAGGCGATGCAGGGCGGTGGTGATCGGCACCACCAGCACGCCGTGCGCCAGTTCCGGCAGCCTGTACAGGCTGGCGATGCGCTGGGAAATGATGTCCTGGTGCGGCGAGAACAGATCGTACGGCAGGGTTTCCCAGTCGGGGAAATGCAGCACGGGCAAATCCGGGGCGAAGAAACTCAGCTCCTGTTCCAGCCGTTCGGCACTCTGGCTGTCGGCGGTCAGTAGCAGGGTGAAGCGCTTGGCTGCGCTGGCAGCCTCGGCAATCGCGAGGCTGAGGGCGGCACCGGGCAAGTTGCCCCAATGCTGTTTACCTGCCGCGGCAGGGAGAAGCGGTAGACGCAGAACAGGCACGGAAGGTTGAGCTCCAGGCGTTGCGACAAAGTCGGTAATTGTAGCGGCGTCAGGTGCCGGCTGTCAGTTGCAGACTGCGTCTATCTGCGCGGTTTGCGCGAAATGTAGTGGTAACCATAAAAACGAGCACTTTTTTTACGGTTATGTAGTGCCGAAATCGACCGGTGTTACGGAGGGTTACAGACATCGTCTAACAGTCGTCGAAAAATTGACTGCGCTGAAAGCCCCGGTTTTACTGGGCTGGCGCGAGGCGTAATTTTTTTGAACGGAATTTTGTTACCGATTGCGCGACAAGCGCGCATTGCTACAAGAGGTTCTCGGCGGCATAATGTAGCCCCTTTTTTCTGCCCCTACATGTGGAAGGTTCCCGTGACTCAGAAGCCCGACCAGTGTCTTGGTGAATGGATCGACCGTGAAGCACTCGCAGAAGCGATGATTCCGCTTATCGGTCAGCTCTACCGCAATAACAACGTGGTGAGCTCGATCTATGGCCGCAGCCTGATCAACCAGTCTGTCATCGCGATTCTCAAAGCTCACCGCTTTGCTCGCCACCGTTCCTCCGACGATAGCGAACTCTCCGTCCACGAAACATTCCCTCTGCTTAAAGCCATGAGCGAGCTCAAGCTCGGCGCGGCTTCGGTAGACCTGGGCAAGTTGGCGTTCAAATTCCGCAGCGAAGGCAATGGCCGCAGCGCCGAGCAGTTCGTGCGTGAAGAACTGGCTGACGTGGTTGGTCAGCAAAACGCTTCGGCCCGCAAAGGCACTGACGTTGTGCTGTACGGCTTCGGTCGTATCGGCCGTCTGCTGGCGCGCATCCTGATCGAGAAAACCGGTGGTGGCGACGGTCTGCGTCTGCGTGCCATCGTCGTGCGCAAGGGCGCCGAAAACGACCTGACCAAACGCGCCAGCCTGCTGCGTCGCGATTCGGTACACGGTCCGTTCAACGGCACCATCGTCATCGACGAAGAAAACAACACCATCACCGCCAACGGTAACCTGATCCAGGTGATCTACGCGAAGAACCCGACCGAGGTGGATTACACCCAGTACGGCATCAAAGACGCGCTGCTGGTGGACAACACCGGTGTATGGCGTGACGCCGATGGCCTGGGTCAACACCTGCAATGCCCGGGTGTTGCTCGCGTTGTTCTGACCGCGCCTGGCAAAGGCAAGCTGAAGAACATCGTTCACGGTATCAACCACAACGAAATCACCGCTGACGACAAGATCGTGTCCGCCGCTTCCTGCACCACCAACGCCATCGTGCCGGTGCTGAAGGCTGTGAATGACAAGTTCGGCATCATCAACGGTCACGTCGAAACCGTTCACTCGTACACCAACGACCAGAACCTGATCGACAACTTCCACAAGGGTGACCGTCGTGGCCGTTCCGCCGCGCTGAACATGGTCATCACCGAGACCGGTGCTGCCACCGCTGCTGCCAAGGCCCTGCCTGAGCTGGCCGGCAAGCTGACCGGTAACGCGATCCGCGTTCCGACGCCAAACGTGTCGATGGCCATTCTCAACCTGAACCTTGAGAAAGCCGCCAGCCGTGAAGAGATGAACGAGTACCTGCGCTACATGGCGCTGCACTCCGATCTGCACAAGCAAATCGACTTCGTCAACTCGCAGGAAGTGGTGTCCACTGACTTCGTGGGTTCGCGTCACGCCGGTGTGGTCGACGCTGAAGCGACCATCGTTCAGGACAACCGCGTTGTGCTGTACGTCTGGTACGACAACGAGTTCGGCTACAGCTGCCAGGTGGTTCGCGTGATGGAAGACATGGCCGGTGTAAACCCGCCAGCGTTCCCGCGCTAAGCTTTAGCTGCAAATGAAAACGCCCCGACTTAGGTCGGGGCGTTTTTTTATGCCTGGCAGATCTCTATTGCCTGATCCGGCCTCATCGCTGGCAAGCCAGCTCCCACAGGTTTCCTGGCAGGCTGCGCCATGGCATGTACGCCTCAAGACCTTGTGGGAGCTGGCTTGCCAGCGATGGCGTCCTATCTGGCGCCACCTGCCACAGCGGCTTGCGCAGTTCGCAGCTCATGTTTGTTCCCGCGGAACAGCACCAGCGTCGCAATCAGCCCCAGCACCGCCGCACCGCTGAGCCAGATTCCCGGCGCAGCCTTGTTGTCCAGCACGTGAATCAGGTAAGTACAGGCCGCAGGCGTAAAGCCGCCAAAGGTCGCTGTTGCCAGGCTATAGGCCAGCGAGAACCCGGTCGTGCGCACTTCCACCGGCATGATTTCGGTCAGCGCCACCACCATCGCGCCGTTGTACGAGCCGTACAGGAACGACAGCCACAGCTCGACGATCAGCAGATGACTGAAGCTCGGGTTCGCCACCAGCCACGACAGCGCCGGGTAAGCGGTCAGGATCGCCAGAAGGGTCGCCGCCAGCAGTAGGGGTTTGCGCCCGATCTTGTCGGACACCGCGCCCATCACTGGCAGCCAGAAGAAGTTCGACAGACCGATGCACACCGTTACCAGCAGCGCGTCGAAGTCCGACAGATGCAGTTCGGCCTTGCCGAAGGTCGGGGTGTAGGCAGTGATCAGGTAGAACGAAACCGTGGTCATCACCACCAGCGCCATGCCAGCGATGACGATGCCGAAGTTCTGACCGATCGAGCGGACGATTTCCCGCAGGGTAGGGCGATGTTTGCGCGCCTGGAATTCCGGCGTTTCTTCCAGCGAGCGACGAATCACGAAGATCACCGGAACGATCATGCAACCGATCAGGAACGGCACGCGCCAGCCCCAGTCACCCATCTGCTCCGGGCTCAGCCAGTGGTTGAGACCCACCCCGAGCAGACCGGCAAACACCACTGCTGCTTGCTGGCTTGCCGACTGCCAACTGACGAAAAAGCCCTTGCGGCCCGGCGTGGCAATTTCCGCCAGATACACCGAAACACCGCCCAGTTCGACGCCGGCCGAGAAGCCTTGCAGCAAGCGACCGAACAGCACGATCAACGGCGCGGCGACACCCAGGGTGGCGTAACCCGGCACGCAGGCGATCAGGATCGTACCGGCGGCCATCAGCGCAAGGGTAATGATCAGGCCCTGGCGACGACCGTGACGGTCAATGTAGGCACCAAGGAAGATCGCCCCCAACGGACGCATCAGGAAGCCTGCACCGAAAGTCGCCAGGGAAAGCATCAGGGAAGCGAAGGCGCTGTCGGCCGGGAAGAAGGTTTTGGCAATGGCCGTGGCGTAGAAGCCATAGACCATAAAGTCGAACATCTCGAGAAAGTTACCGCTGACAACGCGAAAAATCGCTTTGCCTTTGCCCGTGGTCGAGGACATTTTCAGTTACTCATTATGGGTTTCTTGTAACGCGTTGCATCCGATGGGGAGCGTGCGGGCCTTTGATCCATAATGGCCGGCGCGCTTTTATGGGGAGATGAAGAATTGTTCACTGGACGGTGGGTTGGGCTTGTGAGTGTGCTGGTTGTCCTTGTGGCCTGTGGCAACGGTGATTCCCTGGAAAGTTTTGGTGGCCCGACCATGGGCAGCACGTATTCGATCAAGTACGTGCGACACGCGGGTATTGCCGAGCCGGCGCAAGTTCGCCGGGAAGTGGAAGGTATCCTCGCTGACGTGGATCGACAGATGTCGACCTATCGCAGTGATTCCGATATCGAGCGCTTCAATGCCTTGCCGGCGAACAGCTGTCAGACTATGCCCGCCGCCGTGCTCGAATTGGTCCGAGTTGGTAAGCAACTGGCAGAGCAAAGCGAAGGTGCCTACGACTTGACCGTCGAGCCGCTGATGAATCTGTGGGGGTTCGGCCCGCAAGGGCGTGAAGAGAAAGTCCCCGACCCCGCCGTGCTGGCCGAAACCCTGCAGCGAGTCGGCTACCGCCATTTGCGTATCGACGGCGACCGCTTGTGCAAGGACGCCGCTGTCGAGGTCGATTTCAACAGCATCGCCGCCGGATATGCCGTCGACACCATCGCCGCCAGACTCGAATCGATGGGCATCCATGACTATCTCGCCGAAGCCACCGGCGAGCTGAAGGCCAAGGGCAAGAAGCTCGACGGCTCGGCATGGCGCATCGCGCTGGAGGCGCCGCGTGACGATCAACAGGTGGCCGAACGGATCATTCAGGTCGATGGCTACGGCGTGTCCACCTCCGGGGATTACCGCAACTATTTCCTGCAGGACGACCGGCGCTATTCCCACACCTTTGATGCGCGGAGCGGGGCGCCGGTCCTGCACAACCTGGCATCAGTCACGGTGATTCATCCTTCAGCGTTGATGGCCGATGGACTATCGACGCTGTTGCTGATTCTCGGGCCTGAACGGGCTTGGGACTATGCCGAAAAACACGACATTGGTGCATTCTTCGTGATTCGTGCCGATACAGGCTTTGTTATTCGCACCAGTGCGGCTTTCGAGCGCCTGAGTCGTGCAAAAGTTGACTGAAAACAGTACGAAAGCTGGCGTTGTAGTGCAGGCAAAAGTAGCCTACGACGCGACCAAGGGTTAATGTGCGCGGCGTTGACGCTTCTATAGACTGTGTCCGGGTTCTTTACTGGCCCCCAATTGTTCCTTCGCGCCGCGATTCGGCGTGATTTAGCCGCCGGTGCTGCTGGCACCGCGGCCTGTTCTGAGGAGTACGCATGGCTGTCTACAACTACGACGTGGTGGTGCTGGGTTCCGGCCCGGCGGGAGAAGGCGCGGCAATGAACGCCGCCAAAGCAGGGCGCAAGGTGGCCATGGTCGACAGTCGTCGCCAGGTCGGCGGCAACTGCACCCACCTGGGAACCATCCCGTCCAAGGCCCTGCGTCACTCGGTGCGGCAGATCATGCAGTTCAACACCAATCCGATGTTCCGGGCGATCGGCGAGCCACGCTGGTTCTCCTTCCCGGACGTGTTGAAAAGCGCTGAAAAGGTTATCTCCAAACAAGTCGCTTCGCGCACCGGCTACTACGCCCGTAACCGCGTCGACGTGTTCATCGGTACCGGCAGCTTTGCCGACGAGCAAACCATCGAAGTGGTCTGCGCCAACGGCGTGGTCGAGAAACTGGTGGCCAAGCACATCATCATCGCTACCGGTTCGCGTCCGTATCGCCCGGCGGACATCGATTTCAATCACCCGCGTATCTACGATAGCGACACCATCCTCAGCCTCGGTCACACCCCGCGCAAACTGATCGTTTACGGCGCCGGTGTGATCGGTTGCGAATACGCCTCGATCTTCAGCGGTCTGGGGGTGCTGGTCGAGCTGGTGGACAACCGCGGTCAGTTGCTCAGCTTCCTCGACTCGGAAATTTCCCAGGCGTTGAGCTACCACTTCAGCAACAACAACATCACCGTGCGCCACAACGAAGATTACGATCGCGTTGAAGGCGTGGACAACGGCGTGATCCTGCACCTGAAGTCCGGCAAGAAGATCAAGGCCGACGCTTTGCTCTGGTGCAACGGCCGTACCGGTAACACCGACCAGTTGGGTCTGGAAAACATCGGGGTCAAGGTCAACAGCCGTGGCCAGATCGAAGTCGACGAGGCTTACCGTACCTGCGTGCCGAACATCTACGGCGCCGGCGACGTGATCGGCTGGCCGAGCCTGGCCAGTGCCGCCCACGACCAAGGGCGTTCGGCGGCTGGCAGCATTGTCGATAACGGTAGCTGGCGCTTTGTGAATGATGTGCCGACCGGCATCTACACCATTCCGGAGATCAGCTCGATCGGCAAGAACGAGCAGGAACTGACCCAGGCCAAAGTGCCGTACGAAGTCGGCAAGGCGTTCTTCAAGAGCATGGCGCGTGCGCAGATCGCCGGCGAGCCGCAAGGCATGCTGAAAATCCTGTTCCACCGTGAAACCCTGGAAGTGCTGGGTGTTCACTGCTTCGGTTATCAGGCGTCGGAGATCGTGCACATCGGTCAGGCGATCATGAACCAGCCGGGTGAGTTGAATACGCTGAAGTACTTCGTCAACACCACGTTCAACTACCCGACCATGGCCGAAGCCTATCGGGTAGCGGCGTACGACGGCCTCAACCGGCTTTTTTGACGGGCTCCGGCCGGTGGCCTGAGCCGGCCGGGGAGACCGATTTCAGCAATTCTCGAGGGTGGCAGTGGCCAAACCGGGAAAGTCTGTAATCAGGCTGTCAACGCCGAAGTCGGCGAGTCTGCGCATCAGCGCAGGCTCGTTGACGGTCCACACCGACACATGCAGCCCCTGACGCTGCGCCTTCTGCAGGCGTTCCGGCGTACACAGCGTCCAGTTCAGCGCCAGAATCTCACAGCCATAGCTGGCGGCGACCTTCAACGGGTCGAGCCAGGCGTATTCGGCGACCAGTCCACGCGACACGTCCGGCACCAACTCCAGCGCTGCCTTCAGTACTTCCCGCGAACTCGAAGTAATGGTGACCTTGTCCAGCAAGCCATGACGCTGGGCCATTTCGCGAATCGCCAACACGGTGGTGGCGGCGCGGGTGCGTGAAGCGCTTTTGACTTCCAGTTGCCAGTGCTCGAAATCGCACTGCTCGAACAGTTCTTCCAGGGTCGGAATCGGGCACGGCTTGATCCAGCCCGGGCCGCCCTTGCGCGCGTCGTAGGTCACCAGTTCGGCGGCGGTGTGCTCGACCACCTTGCCGCGCCGGTCGGTGGTGCGCTTGAGGGTCGGGTCGTGGATCACCATCAGCTCGCCGTCCTTGGACAGGTGCAGATCCAGTTCGCAACGGCGTACGCCGTGCTTGAGACATTCCTGAAAACTGGTCAGGGTATTTTCCGGTGCTTCGCCCTTGGCGCCGCGGTGGCCGTAGATGAGGGTCACGGTGCTTCCTTAATTAAATGCCTGATTCGTTCTGTTCACGGGCCAGGCGTCGTTCCTGGGCCTGTTTCTGCAAGATATAGCGGGCGAGCAACTGGCGTTGGGCGTCGGTCAAGTGTTCGAACTCGGTGCCGACGTCGTAGCCATCGCCCTTGCGGTCGCAATGGGTGACGCGGGCACGCAGCAGCAGGCCCAGTGCCTGCGGCATCAGCACCAGTTTCACCGACAGGTGCGCGCCCGTGGCGATCGGCGTCGGGTGCTGAAAGTCGATTCCGCCTTCGGAGAGGATCACCGGCTGCGGCTCGCCGATATGGCCGAGCACGGTCAGGGCGACCACCTGACTGAGCAGGTCGATGCGTTTGTTCTGGGATTTGAGGAACGCGGCGATGGCCCGGTCGCGCTCGCTGATCTGGCGCAACAGGTGCTGCGACTCGAATTCGCTCAGGTGCAGTTCGCTGAGCAGGTTGAACAGCGGGGAAGCATCCTGCAACACTTCCTGGCCTGCGGCTTCGGGAGCGGACAGGGGCCGAATTTCCAGTGCGATCATGTCCTCGATACGGTAGTATTCGCGGCGATCTTCTTCATCTAATGTCGACATGGCGAACCCATGGTAGCGGCGGTGGTCTGAGTGTAAAGCTGGTTATCGACCCCCGCCACAAGGACGTTCCTTTTCCCTCCGAACAAGCCCCGACATGTTCAGACCTCTCTTCGTATTTATCGGCACGCGTTATACCCGTGCAAAGCGTCGCAATCATTTTGTGTCATTCATTTCCCTGACTTCGATGATCGGGCTCGCCCTCGGCGTGATCGTGATGATCGTGGTGCTCTCGGTGATGAACGGCTTCGATCATGAGATGCGTACCCGCGTGCTGGGCATGGTGCCCCACGCGACCCTTGAAACCGGCGAACCGATCAACGATTGGCAGAGCCTGGCCGCCAAGGTCAAGCGCAACCCGGAGGTAACGGCCGTTGCGCCGTTTACTCAGATGCAGGGTTTGCTGACCAACAACGGCCAGGTGTCCAAGGTGTTGCTCAACGCCATCGACCCCGCGCTCGAGCGCAATGTGTCGATCATCGACAACTTCATGAAGCAGGGCAAACTCGACGATTTGACGCCGGGCAGCTTCGGCATCGTCATCGGCGACAAGGCCGCGACCAAGCTCGGCGTGGGCCTGGGTGACAAAGTCACCTTCGTCGCGCCGGAGGTCAGCGTGACCCCGGCCGGGATGTTCCCGCGCATGAAGCGCTTTACCGTGGTCGGCATCTTCCACGTCGGCGCCGGTGAACTGGACGGCTATCTGGGCGTCACCAACCTGCAGGATCTGGCGAAGATGCACCGCTGGAAGCCTGATCAGGTGCAGGGCATCCGGTTGAAGTTCGATGATCTGTTCCAGGCGCCGCGCGTGGCCTGGACCATCGCCCAGCAGTTGGGCGAAGACCATTACTACGCCCGCGACTGGACCCGTACCCACGGCAACCTGTATCAGGCAATCCGCATGGAAAAAGCCATGATCGGTCTGCTGTTGCTGCTGATCGTCGCGGTGGCTGCGTTCAACATCATTTCCACGCTGGTGATGGTGGTGAATGACAAGAAGAGCGACATCGCCATTCTGCGTACCCTCGGCGCTACGCCGGGGACGATCATGCGTACGTTCATGGTGCAGGGCACCGTGATCGGCGTGGTCGGTACGGCGATTGGTGCGGTGGTCGGGATCTTCGCCGCGCTCAACGTCAGCGCTGCGATTTCCGCCCTTGAAGGGCTGATCGGCCACAAGTTTCTCAACGCCGACGTGTATTTCATCGATTACCTGCCGTCGCAGGTGCAGAGCCAGGACGTGGTCATGGTCTGCGCCGCTGCGTTGGTCCTGAGTTTCCTCGCCACCCTGTATCCCGCCTGGCATGCTGCGCGCACCCAGCCGGCGGAGGCGCTACGTTATGAGTGAGTCGGGCATGAGTGATAAAGCAATCTTGAGTTGCCGCAACCTGGGCAAATCCTACGAGGAAGGCCCGGAGTCGGTGCAAGTGTTGGCCGGTCTGCAACTGGAGTTGCACCCGGGCGAGCGTGTGGCGATCGTCGGCAAATCCGGTTCAGGCAAAAGTACCTTGCTCAACCTGCTGGGCGGTCTCGACACCCCAACCGAGGGCAGCGTCTGGCTTGACGGCGAAGAGCTGTCAGCGCTGAGCGAAAAGAAGCGTGGCCTGCTGCGTAACCGTGCCCTCGGGTTCGTGTACCAGTTCCACCACTTGCTGCCGGAATTCACCGCACTGGAAAACGTCTGCATGCCGTTGCTGATCGGCAAGACCGCGATCCCGCAAGCACGTCAACGCGCTACCGCGTTGCTTGAGCGTGTCGGTCTGGGCCATCGTCTGGAGCACAAACCGGCCGAGCTTTCCGGTGGCGAGCGCCAGCGTGTGGCCATCGCCCGTGCGCTGGTGAACAACCCAGGCCTGGTGATGCTCGACGAGCCAACCGGCAACCTCGATTCGCACACCGCCGAAGGCATTCAGGACTTGATGCTGGAACTCAGCACTTCGATGCGCACGGCGTTCCTGGTGGTGACTCATGACATGAACCTGGCCCGCCAGATGGACCGCGTCCTGCAACTGCAGGAAGGCTGCCTGACTCCAATCGCTTGAGAGCTACTGCGCTCGGAAATACTGCGTTAAAAACAGGCTCGGAATGCTCATTTACAGCCAGTAGACTCCGCTTCCTCGCCTGTTTTTGCCTTGTCTTTCCTTCGCTCGCTACGCTCTCAAACGATTGGCCGCTTTTTTAAGCTTGATTTTTTATACGGTGCCCCAGCGAATGTTCAGACCGTTATCGATCTTTATCGGCACGCGCTATACCCGCGCCAAGCGCCGCAATCGCTTTGTTTCGTTCATCTCGATGACTTCGATGATCGGGCTCGCCCTCGGCGTGCTGGCGATGATCGTGGTGCTGTCGGTGATGAACGGCTTCCAGCGCGAAATGAGCTCGCGCATCCTCGGCATGGTGCCGCACGCGACCATCGTTGGCGTCAAGCCGATCGATGACTGGCAGCCGGTGGCCGCTGCCGCGCTGAAAAATCCCGAAGTGACCGCCGCCGTGCCGTTCACCGAGATGGAAGGCATGCTGTCTTACAAGGGCTTGATGCAGCCGATCCAGATCAGCGGTGTCGATCCGGCTCAGGAAGGCAAGGTGTCGATCGTGGCCCAGCACATCGTGCAGGGGCGTCTCGATGACCTGAAGCCAGGTGAGTTCGGCGTGGTGATCGGTGAAATCACCGCGCGCCGCTTCCGTCTCAATGTCGGCGACAAGATCACCCTGATCGTCCCGGAAGTCAGCAGCGCACCGGGTGGCATCACCCCGCGCATGCAACGGCTGAACGTGGTCGGTGTGTTCAAGGTCGGCGCCGAGCTGGACGGCTCGATGGGCCTGATCCACGTGGCCGATGCCGCGACCATGCAGCACTGGCAGCCGAATCAGGTGCAGAGCGTGCGCCTGGCGGTGAAGGATCTGTACGCCGCGCCGAAAGTCTCCTCGGACATTGCCGCAGGCCTGGGCGCCGAGTTCAAGGCTGACGACTGGACCCACACCCAGGGCAGTCTGTTCAGCGCGATGAAAATGGAAAAAACCATGATCGGCCTGCTGTTGCTGATGATTGTCGCTGTGGCGGCGTTCAACATCATCGCCACGCTGATCATGGTGGTGAACGACAAAGGCGCGGATATCGCGATTCTGCGCACCATCGGCGCCACGCCACGGCAGATCATGGCGATTTTCATGGTGCAGGGCACGGTGATCGGCATTGTCGGCACATTGATTGGCGGTGTGCTCGGCGTGATTGCCGCGCTGAACGTCAGCGAGATGGTCGGCTGGGTCGAGCGCGTCACCGGGCAGCACATCTTCAGTTCCGACGTCTACTTCGTCAGCAACCTGCCTTCGGAATTGCAGGGCGGGGATGTGCTATTGATCTGCTCGGCGGGCTTTATTCTGAGCTTCCTGGCGACGGTGTACCCGGCGTTGCGGGCGGCGAAGATCGAGCCGGCTCACGCGTTGAGATATTCGTAAGCGCTGAAATCGCCATCGCGGGCAAGCCCGCTCCCACAGGTATTGAGTTGCGTCACCATTATGTGAACGACACAAAATACTGTGGGAGCGGGCTTGCCCGCGATGGGGCCGTACCTGCTGGCCTCAAGCCTCCTTGGGCAACTCGATCACAAACCGCGTCCACCCCGCAGCCGATTCGCAATGAATCTGCCCACCATGCGCCCGGACGATCGATTGGGTAATCGCCAGCCCCAACCCTGCATGCTCACTGCTGCCTTCCTGCCGCGCCGGATCGGCGCGATAGAACCGGTCAAACAGCCGTGGTAACAGCTCTGCCGAAATCTCTTCGCCACTGTTCTCCACCGACACCTGCACCGCATGCGGCTGATCGACGATGGACAGGCGTACGCTGCCCGCCACCGGAGTAAAGCGCAGCGCGTTATCCAGCAGATTCGACAAGGCCCGGCGCAGCATGCTGCGATCGCCCTCTATTCGCGCATGACCTTCACGGCTCAGCGTCACCCCGGCGTCTTCGGCCAGTGGCGCGAAGAATTCGAGCAATACATCGCTTTCATCCGCCAGCTCCAGCGCCTCGCGCTTGGGCATCAGCAAACCATGGTCAGCCTTGGCCAGATAAAGCATGTCGTTGACCAGTTGGGCCATCCATCGCAGTTCTTCGAGGTTGCTGTGCAGGGCCTCGCGGTAATCCTCGAGCGGACGTGGGCGGGTGAGGGTGACCTGGGTGTGGGTCAGCAGGTTCGACAGCGGTGTGCGCAGTTCATGGGCGATGTCGGCAGAAAACGCCGACAGCCGTTGAAACGAGTCATCGAGGCGTCCGAGCATGGCGTTGAAGCTGTGGGCCATTTCTGCCAGCTCCGGCGGCATTTGCGCTTCCGGCAGTCGGGCATTCAGCGATTGTGCGGAAATCCCACGGGCGACTGCACTCATGCGCCGCAGTGGGCGCAAGCCGCTGCGCGCCGCCCACGCGCCGAGCAGCGCGGTGGCCAGGGCCGACAAGCCGACGGTCAGCCAGATCAGATGCTGCATGCGTTGCAGGAAGTGCTGGTGATGGGTGATGTCCAGCAGCAGCGTCAGTTGTGGTGTATCGGACTTGTCCGGGTAGAGCGGGGCGTTGAGCACGCGGTAGTCGGCGCCGTCATGGCTGATGGTCGACAGGCCGGATTGTTTCGGCAACTCCGTAGGGATCTGCGTTGAACTGTCGTACCAGCGCTGGCCGTCACTGCCGGTAATACGCAGCGCCAGATCGGCCTGGCGGCTCAGCTCATCCGCCAGCCGCGCCTCACGCTGAGCGGGTTGTACATCCTGCAAGGCCCGGCGCAGGCCGATCAGTTTGCCATCCAGCAATTGCTGATCGAGCTCAATAAAGTGCGCCTCGCTGGCGCGGCTGAACAGCACCCCGGCGAACAGCGAGACCACGGCGGTGCACGCGGCAAACAGCAGAGCCAGACGAGAACTCAGCGAAAGGCGGCGCATCAGGCTGGACGCTCTTCAAGCACATAACCCATGCCACGCACGGTGTGGATCAGTTTGTTGGGGAAGTCATCGTCGATCTTCAGGCGCAGGCGACGGATCGCCACTTCGATCACGTTGGTGTCGCTGTCGAAGTTCATGTCCCAGACTTGCGAGGCAATCAACGATTTCGGCAACACTTCACCCTGACGGCGCAGGAGCATTTCCAGCAGCGCAAACTCCTTGGCGGTGAGGTCGATGCGCTGGCCACTGCGTTCGACCCGGCGGCGGATCAGGTCCAGGCGCAGGTCGGCCAGTTGCAGGCTGGTTTCCTGGGGTGCCGCACTGCCCCGGCGTAGCAGGCTGCGCACCCGCGCCAGCAACTCGGAGAAGGCGAACGGTTTGACCAGATAGTCGTCGGCGCCGAGTTCGAGGCCATGAACCCGATCCTCGACTGCATCTTTGGCGGTAAGAAACAGTACCGGCGTGTCGAGGCCGGCACTGCGCACTGCTTGCAGAATCTGCCAGCCACTGCGCCCGGGCAGCATCACGTCGAGAATCAGCAGCGCATAATCACCGCTCAACGCCAGTTGCTGGCCGCTGTTGCCGTCGGCCACCAGTTCGGTGTTGAACCCTGCCTCGGTCAGGCCCTGGCGCAGGTAGTGGCCGGTTTTCGGTTGGTCTTCGACGATCAGCAGTTTCATGGGCGACTCGGATATAGAGAAACGAAAGCGTTATACCGTGGGAGCAGACGGCGCGCGCCAACCTGACAAAGTTGTAATCTGCCTGTCAGGTAGCTGCCAGCGCGGGCGGGCTAGAGTTTCCCACAGGCTGAACCTTTTCTTGTTGGAGTATGACCATGTTTTTGCGCAACCCTCTGGCCGTCGCCGCCTGCTTGCTGGCACTGAGTTCACCTGTCTGGGCCGCTCCCGCACACACTTATGATTTTGGCCAACCGGCACCAGCAGCCAAGGCTACTCGCAGCATTGAAGTTGTACTGAACGACATGTCGTTCGACCCCAAGGCGATTCAGGTCAAGGCCGGTGAGACGGTTCGCTTTGTCCTGGTGAATAAAGGTCAGTTGCTGCACGAATTCAACCTCGGTGACGCGGCGATGCATGCCCAGCACCAGCAGGAAATGCTGCAGATGCAGCAAAGCGGCATGCTGACGCCTACCGGCATGAAAGAAATGTCCCACGACATGGCGGGCATGGATCGCGGCAGCATGGGCCACGGCATGCAGCACGACGACCCCAACAGCGTGCTGGTCGAGCCGGGCAAGACCGCCGAGCTGACCTGGACCTTCAGCAAGGCCACCAGCCTGGAATTTGCCTGCAATATTCCCGGGCACTACCAGGCGGGCATGGTCGGCAAACTGACTGTCAGTCAGTAAGCACTCAAAGGCGGGCGCAAAGGCTGATAGAATCCGCTGATTCTTCAGTCAGGTTTCCGCCATGCATCCCGCAGCCGAACATTCGCCGCTGGGCAAATCCAGCGAATACATCGCCACGTACACGCCGTCACTGCTGTTCCCGATTCCGCGCACCGCGAAATGGGCCGAACTGGGCCTGACCGCCGAAACCCTGCCGTATAAAGGTGTGGATTTCTGGAACTGCTTCGAACTGTCGTGGCTGCTGCCGTCGGGCAAACCGGTGGTGGCGATCGGTGAATTCAGCATTCCGGCGGATTCGCCGAACATCATCGAATCGAAGTCGTTCAAGTTGTACCTGAACTCGCTGAACCAGACGCCGTTTGCCGACATCGCCAGCCTGGAAACGACGCTGGTCAAGGACCTGTCGGCCGCTGCCGGCAAACCGGTCGGCGTGCGCGTACGCAGCCTGAAAGAGGTCGAAGCCGAAGGCGTCGTGGCGTTGCCGGGCGTGTGCATCGACGATCTGGACATCAGCGTCAGCAACTATGAGCATCCGCGTCCGGAACTGCTGCGTTGCGATGATTCGCGAATTGTCGAAGAGAGCGTGCACAGCCATCTGCTCAAATCCAACTGCCCGGTGACCAGCCAGCCAGACTGGGGCAGCGTGGTCGTGGAATATCGTGGCGCGGCGCTGGATCACGCCAGTCTGCTGGAATACATCGTCAGCTTCCGCCAGCACTCGGACTTCCACGAACAGTGCGTGGAGCGGATCTTCCTCGATCTGCAGCGTTTGCTGAAGCCGGAGAAACTCACGGTGTTTGCGCGGTATGTGCGTCGCGGCGGGCTGGATATCAACCCGTATCGCAGCACCGAAGCGGTCCAACTGCCGAACCACCGACTGGTCCGTCAGTAAGATCAAAAGATCGCAGCCTGCGGCAGCTCCTACATGAGATTCCCTGTAGGAGCTGCCGCAGGCTGCGATCTTTTGCTTTTTTGGGATACCCGGGAATCAGATCCCCATGCTGCCCAGCGCATTGACGATATTGCGCAGGGTGCCGGCAATGGCCGGGTGTTCGAGTTCAAAGCGGTCAACCGCCAGGTTCACGCCATCGGCGATACTGGCGTCCTGGGTGGCGCTTTCCAGTTTGATTTCGGTTTCAATCTGCGCCATTAGCGCGTGCAAATCTTCACGCTCGGCTTCGGACAGCGGCGGATTCTGCTCCAGTTGCTCGCGCAGGGTGTCGAGTTGTTTTTGCAGTTCTTGGGCGGGCATGGTGGTTTCCTTTTATCAAGAGGCACTGGCATTGACCGCAGCCGCGCGCCAAAGGTCTATGGCTGACCTTTAGATTAATCCACTCTGCTGCAACCTGCATGATCCCGGTCAGGGCTTTTCGCCCTTGAGGCGGCGCAGGTTGATGTCGGCCAGGCAGGTGTCGAGTTCGCCCAGGTGATCGATCACCGAATGCACGCCCAGATTGAACAACTGCAGGGTCGCCTTGCCGCGACGCTGTTCGCGTTCCTGTTGGCTCAAGGCTTGCCACTCGCTCGGCGACAGGCCGCACAACGAGCCGCAGGAAGCCAGGCCAATGGTCCACAGCCCGGCGTTGAGGCCTGATTGCAGCAGGCGCGGCTCGCCACTGACCAGCACGCAGCCATCCAGGCGGCTGACGTTCAAGCCCATCAGTGCCTGCCAGCAGGCATTCGGCGCGGGCCATGGGTTGTTTGTTGCTGAATATTGCGTCGGTTTGATCCACGCCGGCAGAGAGGCCGCCAGGGGATGCGCGAGGGCAGGGGGCAGTTCATCGATCCACGCACAGGGAATCTGCTGGCGCTGCAGGCTGAGCAGGCTGTCGAGGGCGCCGGGTGTGGCGTCGGCGTGCTCGGGCAGCATGCTGGCGTGTTGCCGGGCACGGGCACCAAAATCCACCAGACAGCCACTGAGTCCGAACAGCACGGCGGTCAGGCCGGGCGCGGCGACAGGCAAGGCTTCAGCGTGGGTCATGGCAACGTCCCTGAAATAGTCACGAGGTTAGGCGACATCGGTGACAGCTGGATGACAGGTGTGTGAAGGCGCTCTCTGGAAACGTCCTGCATTACTCTTGACAGGTAGACTGCCCAAAACGGCTTTTGCGCTTATACTAGCGGTCTTAACGCTTGGGCCGACGGTGCCCGCGCCAGTACGAATCCAAGGAGCTTTTCTATGCGCTGGAGCAATCCTCTCGCTCAGCTATGTGTATGTGCCAGCGTCTTGCTGGTTCCGTTCGCCGCCAATGCTGCAACGGAAGAAGACCCTTGGGAAAGCGTCAACCGCCCGATCTTCCAGTTCAACGACTTCGTCGACACCTACGCGCTCAAGCCGCTGGCGCAGGGCTACGAGTACGTGACGCCGCAGTTCCTTGAAGACGGCATCCACAACATGTTCCGCAACGTCGGTGACGTCACCAACCTGGCGAACAATATTCTGCAGGCCAAGCCCGCAGCCGCTGGTGTCGATACCGCGCGCATCATCTTCAACACCACGTTCGGCCTGCTGGGCTTCTTCGATGTCGGCACCAAAATGGGCCTGAATCGCAGCGATGAGGACTTCGGTCAGACCCTCGGTTACTGGGGCGTCAGCAGCGGCCCTTACGTGATGCTGCCGTTGCTCGGCCCGAGCACCCTGCGTGATGCGCCGTCGAAGTACGTCGACAGCTACACCGGTCCGTACCGCTACATCAACGACGTGCCTGTGCGTAACTCGGTGTTCGGCCTGAACATCGTCGACACCCGCGCCAGCCTGCTGTCGAGCGAGAAGCTGATCAGCGGCGACAAGTACACCTTCATCCGCAACGCCTACCTGCAGAACCGCGAGTTCAAGGTCAAGGATGGTCAAGTCGAAGACGATTTCTGATTTCGACCGATGACAAGAAGGCGGCCCTTGGGGCCGCCTTTTTTGTGTGCGCTTATTTCATTTTCAGAATGCTCAGGCCGAGCTTCTGGCTGTCGCCATCCTGGGCCTTGACCCAGACCACTTCGGTCTCCGCTTCCAGACCGCTCAAGGCGGCATGATCGGAGTCGATGCGCACACTCAAGCGGTCGCCAACCGCGAAATGGGGCGGTGCCTCAACCTGCATGCCGCTGCTCGAGAGGTCGATGCACACCGCTGATACCTCATCACCCTCATGGATCAACACCACATCGGCGTCGACCCGCATGCGGATGAAATCACGCTTTTCGCTGTAGTCCCGACCGGTTTGACTCATGGTTTTGACCTTCCATTGGGTTACGGTTTGAGCGGTTCTTATAACTCTCGGTGATTTGACAAGTAAAGTCGTCAAGCGACCATCGGCGCATGCTTGAAACGCCCCGCGGATGGGAGTACCGTCTGCGCCTTAGAAGGGCACCTCTGGTGCAATCGCGTTCCGGGCCACTGCTCGAAAGCGGTGCAGCAGAGAGGCTAGAAAGCGAATCCAGTAGTCTGAGCCGGGCCGATGCCCCGCCTGCTACGCCAACCTAATTCTGGCGCCGTTTGCCCACATGCCAAAAACCAGTGCCACGCTGCTGATAATCGATGATGACGAAGTAGTGCGCGCGAGCCTCGCGGCCTATTTGGAAGACAGTGGTTTCAGCGTCCTGCAGGCCAGCAACGGCCAACAGGGTCTTCAGGTATTCGAGCAAGACAAGCCCGACTTGGTCATCTGCGATCTGCGCATGCCGCAGATGGGTGGGCTCGAACTCATCCGTCAGGTCACCGAGCGGTCACCGCAAACGCCGATGATCGTCGTTTCGGGTGCCGGCGTGATGAACGACGCGGTCGAGGCGCTGCGCCTGGGTGCGGCGGACTACCTGATCAAGCCTCTTGAAGACCTGGCCGTGCTCGAGCACTCGGTGCGTCGCGCGCTTGATCGTGCGCGCCTGCTGCTGGAGAACCAGCGCTACCGCGAGAAGCTGGAGAAGGCCAACCGCGAGCTCGAAGCCAGCCTGAACCTGCTGCAGGAAGACCAGAACGCCGGTCGCCAGGTACAGATGAACATGCTGCCGGAAAGCCCGTGGCGCATCGACGAGTTCCAGTTTGCCCACCAGATCATCCCGTCGCTGTACCTGTCGGGAGATTTTGTCGACTATTTCCGCGTCGACGAGCGTCGGGTGGCGTTCTACCTGGCTGACGTTTCGGGGCATGGCGCCTCTTCGGCGTTCGTCACCGTGCTGCTGAAGTTCATGACCACGCGCTTGCTGTTCGAGTCCAAGCGCAACGGCACATTGCCGGAATTCAAGCCTTCGGAAGTCCTTGGTCATATCAACCGGGGGCTGATCAGTTGTAAGCTGGGCAAACACGTCACAATGGTCGGTGGAGTCATCGACGAGGAGACCGGTTTGTTGACCTATAGCATCGGCGGCCATCTGCCGTTGCCTGTGTTGTACACGCCTGACAGTGTTCGTTACCTCGAAGGCCGCGGTTTGCCGGTGGGCCTGTTCAACGAGGCCACCTACGAAGATCACGTGCTTGAGCTGCCACCGACGTTCAGCCTGACGCTGATGTCCGACGGTATTCTGGATCTATTGCCAGAACCTACGCTCAAAGAAAAAGAAGCCGCTTTGCCACAACGGGTGAAGTCGGCGGGCGGCAGCCTGGATGGTCTGCGGCAAGTGTTTGGATTGGCCACGCTAGGGGAGATGCCGGATGATATCGCCCTGTTGGTGTTGAGCAGGAACCTTCAATGAGTACCGGTAGAATCCAGTTCGCCGAGCAGGACGGCACCTTCGTCCTGAAGTTCGTCGGTGAAGTTCGCCTGACCCTGTGTTCGGCGTTGGATGCGACTATTGAGAAAATCTTCACCGCGTTGAATTTCAACGCGATTGTGATCGATTTGACCGAAACCCGCAGCATCGACAGCACCACCCTGGGCCTGTTGGCCAAGCTGTCGATCCTGTCGCGGCAAAAGGTCGGCCTGCTGCCGACCGTCGTCACCACCCACGAAGACATCACCCGTCTGTTGCAGTCGATGGGCTTCGAACAGGTGTTCAACATCGTCAACCACCCGGTGCCGTGCCCCGAGTGCCTGGACGACCTGCCGGATCAGGACCAGTCAGAAGAAGTGGTGCGGATCAAGGTGCTCGAAGCGCACAAGATCCTCATGGGGCTGAACGATTCCAACCGTGAAGCCTTCCATGACCTGGTGAATGCCCTCGAAAGACACTGATTCTTTGAGGTTGAGGTTGTCTGTTCCGGCCTCTTCGCGGGCAAGCCCGCTCCCACAGTGATTGAGTGAACCCGAGATCTTCATTCCACACCTGACCCTGTGGGAGCGGGCTTGCCCGCGAATGCGTCAGTCCAGACGATGCATCTTCAGGCACTGCATAAATAAAAAGGGCGAACCCAACCGGGTTCGCCCTTTTTGCATTTCAACCGCTCAGATCACAGCTTGGCCTGCAACAGCGCCTCGAGCTTCTCCTGGTCACGGGCAAACTGGCGGATGCCCTCAGCCAGTTTCTCGGTGGCCATCGCGTCTTCGTTGGACAGCCAGCGGAATTGCGCTTCGTTGAGGCTCAGGCGCGCTTCGCCGGCGTGGCCCGGGGCGAGTTTGCGCTCCAGTTTGCCGGTGTCGGCTGCCAGCTTGTCGATCAGATCCGGGCTGATGGTCAGGCGGTCGCAGCCGGCCAGTTGTTCGATCTGGCTCAGGTTACGGAAGCTGGCGCCCATGACCACGGTCTTGTAATCATTGGCCTTGTAGTAGTTGTAGATGCGGGTCACCGACTGCACGCCCGGATCATCGGCACCGGTGTAGTCGTTGCCATTGGCCTTCTTGTACCAGTCGTAGATGCGGCCCACGAACGGCGAGATCAGGAACACCCCGGCGTCAGCGCAAGCGGCAGCCTGAGCGAAAGAGAACAGCAGGGTCAGGTTGGTCTGGATGCCTTCCTTCTCGAGAATCTCGGCTGCGCGGATGCCTTCCCAGGTCGACGCGATCTTGATCAGTACGCGGTCACGGCCGATGCCGGCCTTGTCGTACAGCTCGATCAGGCGATGTGCACGCTTGAGCACGGCGTCCTGGTCGAACGACAGGCGCGCATCCACTTCGGTGGAAATGCGGCCCGGAATCACTTTGAGGATTTCCTGGCCCACGGCGACGCCGAAACGGTCGCTGGCCAGGCCCACGTCGCCCTTGCAGTCGCTGACGCAAGCGTTCAGCAGCTCGGCGTAAGCCGGGATGGCGGCGGCTTTGAGCAGCAGGGAAGGGTTGGTGGTGGCGTCGACCGGCTTGACCCGGGCGATCGCTTCGAAGTCGCCGGTGTCGGCAACCACGGTGGTCATCTGTTTGAGTTGTTCCAGCTTGGAAGTCATGGGTGTGCTCTGTCCTGTGGGTTTGACGACATTACCCGAGCGCTGACGGCCACTCAAGGGCATCAAGGCGTAACGGGCTCCCCGGGGGCAACAACCTGAGAACGGCTGTTTGAAGGGTGGGGCGCGGTATCGATGAATACGATGCCAAAATCGGCCGCAGGTTCAAAGCAACTGACCTGTGACCAGGCCAGTTGCCGCTGACTTATTGGGCGTTAAGTTGCAATTCGGCCGCCGCTCTCGCCGGTTTTGGCTGGCCGTCAGAGGTCAGCAAGCCGAAGTTCTTCTCTCGTTCATTGCTGCCTGAATCACTGTTTTTCCATTCATAGATCGAAGTCAGTGGAATGTTCAGCCTTTTGACGTCGGCTATGAACGCGCCGACTTTGCTGGCTTGTCCTTCAATCCCGCCGTTGGAACCGAGCGCCGAAATACCCCATTCACTGATGACTCCCGGCAGATGGAAATTCTGCTGGATGAACGATTGCGCATTGCTGATCTGCGTGGCTGTCATGCCGTAGGGATGGTAGGAAATCGCATTCAGGCACTTGGGGTATTCACTGACAATCCTGCTCAACGCCACGGTGGACGCCGAACCGGCCGTTGGCGGCCGCGCGAAACCGTAGCCGACCCGCGGTGCTGACTGCGGTTTGTCCTGGAGTGTTTTGCACACCGCACTCATGAACGGCACAAACGTGGTGTCGAAATTGCGCGTGGGCCAGTAGGTTTCCAGATCTGGCTCGTTCCAGATCTCCAGTGCTACCAGTTGTGAGCTGTAGGCGGTTTCAAGGCCGGTCAGGGTATTGGCAAAAGCTTCGCCTGCCGTCGTCAGTTCATTAGTGTTGGCCGGCGTCGTGGTCAAAGGCTTGATGGCGCGCACGGTCAGGAGCACCGGCAGGCCAGCGGAGCCGGCTGCGGCGAAAGCATCGCTGACCTGTTTTTGATAGGCCTTGGCGCTGAGGCTGTCGCTCCATACCCCGAAGCGCACGAAACTGAAGCCGGCAGCCTTGATGTTGGCAGCGTCGTCGGCGGTGAAACTCTGGATCTTCACCTGGACGCCGATGGTTCTGGCGGGAAGCTTGGGAAACAGTTCACTGGCGTGAACATGGGTGGCGACACTGAGTGCCAGCAGCGCCGAGGCGCCGAGCTGTGTGAGATGGGCTGATTTCATGTCTGCTCTCCGGATGAGAATGACAACGACGAATAGTTATCCCGTTACTCCTGTTTCGAAACTAACAAGGGTGCTTAGTGCGTGATTGTTATTTTTTGTCAGGAAAACAAGACCTGAAAATCACAGTTATTTTTAGTCCGGTAATTCTGTTTTGGCGGCTTTTGAGGCTGTGGTACTTAATACGCTGGTACTGACAGGGCGAATCTATTTCTGAGTGCAGGATGATCTAGTGGGTTCATTAAGATTCGCACTAGATGTTGGCAGAATGATATTACACAGGAAAGTAAACCTTGTTCAGAAATATCCTGGTTGTGTGCGTTGGCAATATTTGCCGAAGTCCGACAGCAGAACTTCTGCTGCGTAACGCGCTGACCCCCTCAACCATTTCCGTGACTTCCGCAGGCCTCGCAGCGCGAGTCGGCGAAGGCATGGAAGCCTCGGCACGCCAGGTGCTGGAAGATCACGGGCACAGCGCCGAGGGGTTCAAGGCGCGGCAATTGACGAGCGATATCGTCAATGCATCAGACCTGATTCTGGTCATGGAAAAACAACATGTGAATCAGGTGCTGAAGATTGCTTCGCATGCCCGAGGCAAAGTGTTTCTTCTTGGCAAGTGGCAGGGCGAAAGAGAAATACAGGATCCGTATCGTCAAGGTAAGGCCGCTTTTATTCATGCCCATGCATTGATTGAAGATGCTGTTAGCTCGTGGGCGCAGCGCCTCGGACATTGATGAATATTCTTCAGATCAGTGAATGGTAAGAAAGACTTATGCAGTTACCGTCAGTAATCGCCAACCGTGATAACGATCAAGACAGTATTGATCTTCTCGGCATATTCGGCAGTTTGATCGACCAGAAATGGCTGATCGGTGCATTCACCGGTGCCTTCATGGCCGCCGGCGTTGCCTACGCGGTATTGGCGACGCCGGTGTACATGGCGAACGCGCTGGTGCAGGTCGAGCCGAAAAAAAACGACATGCTCGGCTTTTCCGACCTCAGCAGCATGCTCGGTGGGCAATCGCCGTCGGTCACCGAAATCGGCATCATCAAATCCCGCGCGGTGATCGGCAAAACCGTCGACGACCTGCGTCTGGACATCGACGTCACCCCCAATACCTTCCCGGTCATCGGCGGTTTTCTCGCCCGGCGTTATCGCGGTGAAACCGAGTCCAGCGTGGCGCCGCCGCGTTTTGGCTTCAACAGCTACGCCTGGGGCGGCGAGCGTCTGGAATTCGCCCGGCTCGATCTGCCCAAAGAACTGTTGGGCAAGAAGCTCACCCTGATTGCCGGTGAGCAACAGCACTTTCAGTTGCTCGATGACAACGACAACCTGCTGATCGAAGGCGTCGCCGGCGAAGCCTTCGCGCAGGACGGCGTCGAGGGGTTGATCGAGCGTCTGCAAGCCAATCCGGGTGCCCGTTTTGAAGTGGTGCGCAATCCACGGATCGTGACCATTCAGGGTTACCAGGATGCGCTGGATATTTCCGAGCAAGGTAAAGAGTCGGGGATTATCCGTCTGGCGCTGGCCAGTGCCGACGCCGCCGAGGCGGTGAAGATCCTCAACAAGATTGCTGCGCTCTACGTGGATCAGAACGTACGTCGCACCTCGGCGGAAGCGGCGCAAAGTCTGGCGTTCCTGCAAAGTCAGTTGCCGCAGGTCAAGCGTGATCTGGCCAAGGCCAGCGATGCGCTCAACGCTTACCAGACCCACGGCAAGACCGTGAACATTTCCCTGGAAACCCAATCGGTGCTCGGTCAGTCCGTGGCGCTGGAAACGCGGATTTCCGAGCTGAAAATGCAGCAGGCGGAAATGGATCGCAAATTCACCAAGCAGCATCCGGCGTATCGCGCCTTGATGTCGCAGATCGGTGAATTGACCCAGCAGCAGAAATCGCTGGAAGGCAAGGTCGGCGACCTGCCGGCGACGCAACAGGAGCTGCTCAACCTGACCCGCGATGTGGAAGTGGCTTCGCAGATCTATACGCAGTTGCTGAACAAATCCCAGGAGCTGGACATTGTTCGCGCCGGTGCGGTGGGCAACGTGCGCCTGATCGACCCGGCGGATGTCGACCTGACCAGCCCGGTCAAACCGAAAAAAGCCCTGATCGTGCTGATCGCGACGTTCCTCGGCGCCTTTGTCGGCGTGGCGCTGGTGCTGTTGCGCAAATCCCTGAGCAAGGGTCTGGAAGGCCCGGAAGCCATCGAACAGCTCGGGCTGCCGGTGTACGCCTCGATTCCCTACAGCGCCTTGCAGCGCGAAGAGGATACGAAAAAGGGCCGGGCCAAAATCACCGCTGAAACACCGGCCTATCTGCTGGCGTTGCGCAACCCGACCGACCTGTCCATCGAGTCGATCCGCAGCCTGCGCACCTGCCTGCATTTCGCCGCGCTGGATTCGACCAACAACCGCATCATGATCTCCGGCCCCAGCCCGCAGGTCGGCAAGACCTTCGTCTCGTCCAACCTCGCCGCGGTCATGGCGCAGAGCGGTCAGCGCGTACTGCTGATCGACGCCGACATGCGCAAGGGCCACCTGCACAAGACGCTGAATGTGCCGATCGCCAATGGCCTGTCGGATCTGCTGGTCAAGCGCTGCAGCATCGAGCAGGCGATCAACACGGTGGAAATCGACAACCTGCACTTCATCAGCCGTGGCCAGGTTCCACCGAACCCTTCCGAGCTGCTGATGCACGCCAACTTTCGCGATTTGCTCGCCGAGCTGAGTCAGCGCTACGACGTGGTGATCATCGATACGCCGCCCCTGCTGGCGGTGACCGATGCGGCGATTGTCGGGCGTGAAGCCGGCATCAGCCTGATCGTCACCCGGTTTGCGGTTAATCCGGCCAAAGAGATTGAAATGACCATCCGCCGCTTCGCGCAGAACGGCATCGAGCTCAAGGGCGCGGTGTTCAACGGCGTCGAGAAGCGCGCCGCCAGTTACTACGGCAACGGCAACTACGGTTACTACAACTACGAATACGCGTCGGACAAATCCTGAGTGTCAGCGCTTGTCCTTACATGCAAGGAAGTGGGTGGGTTGTGAAGAAAATACTGCACGTGGCTGAAACGATAAAAGGTGGGGTTGCCACCGTTATCCGCACGATATCGGCGTCGCCGGAAGGCCAGGACGCGAACTACGAATGGGTCTATCTGGTGCCGCTTGACCAGAAACAGGAGCTGCACGGCATCGATCAGCGCCAGATTCGCACGTTCGTCAGATCCGGGCGTAACGTGCCTTCGCTGCTGCGCTTTGCGTGGGAACTGGCACGGACGCTGTTCAAGGAAAAACCCGATGTGGTGCATCTGCATAGCACGTTTTCCGGGGTGATTGGCCGCTGCGTTTGTGTACTGCTCAAGCCGTGGCGTCGGCCGAAAATCGTCTACTGCCCGCACGCGTTTTCGTTCCTGATGGAAAGCTCGCCCATCAAGCAGAAGGTCTACGCCTCGATCGAGCGCGTCTTGCAGAAAGTCACCGACGTGATCATTTGCGTCAGTCGCTACGAGATGGACAAAGCCGCGCGGTTCGGTATCGAGCGCAAGCGCATGCGCCTGATTTACAACGGCATCCCGCACAAGGATGACGCACCGAGGGCCGACAACCCCGCGCCGATTCATCTGCTGTTCGTCGGTCGCCTCGACTACCAGAAAGGCTTCGACGTATTGCTCAAAGCCTTCGCCAAGGTGCAGCGCAGCGATCTGAAGCTGACGGTGGTTGGCAGTGCGGTCAACGAGGACAAGGTCGAGTGCCCCGAGATGGACGCGGTCGAGTACCTGCCGTGGGTCACACCGACCGAAGTGCAGGCGCTGTATCAACAGGCCGACGCGCTGATTGTTCCGAGCCGCTGGGAAGGTTTCGCCATGGTGCCGCTGGAAGGCATGGCCATGGGTTTGCCGGTGATCGCCAGCAACTGCACCTCATTGCCCGAACTGGTTACCCATGAAGTGTCCGGCTACGTCTTTCCCACCGGTGACCACCAGGCGCTGGCCGATGTGCTGGCGCGAATCCAGAAGCCGCGGTTGCTCGACCTCGGCAGCGAAGGCCGGAACATCGTGCGTGAGCGCTTCAGTGCCGCGCTGATGATCCGCCAGACCTACGACGTGTATTGCGCTCCCACTTATTAAGTAGAACTCAAGCTTATGAACGTAACGATTTTGCATGGCTACAGTGCGTCCAACTCCGGTGACGGCCTGCTCGTCGATCTGGCCATCGCGTTGGTGCAGCGCAACTTTGGCGAAGACACTTCGATCAACGTCGTGGCCTCCGACCCGCAGTCTTTCGCCTACCTGCCGCACCCGCGTTTCGACGCGCCGGTGATGGCGGCCAAGGGCTTGGGGCGGGTCAAGCAGGCGGTGTTCCTCAATCAGTCGTATGCCGGGCTGGCGGATCTGTTGCGCAAGACTGATCTGATCGTCGGCGTCGGTGGCGGCTACATGCGCTCGAAAAGTGCCTTCGAACACATCAAGCTCAAACTCGGCCACGCCAAGCAACTGGAAACGGCGATCCTCAGCAAGGTGCCGTCGGTGTACCTGCCGCAAAGCATCGGCCCGTTCCATGGCGAGAGCCGCAAGATCGTCGATCACTACGCCAGCGCGGACGCGGTGTTCGTGCGCGATAACCGCTCCTCGGCAATGTTCGATGCCTGCGAAAACGTCTATCGCGCGCCGGATCTGGCGGTGCAATCGTTGGCCAGCAAGATTCTTCAGCAGCCGAAGTTCACCCGCTGTGCCGCATCGCCGGCCACCGTGTGCGTGGTGCTGCGCAAGCCGCCGGAATGGAGCAAGGAAAAGAAGGTCGCCTACGTCACCAACCTGAAGCTGCTGCTGCAGCGCCTGAAGAACAAAAGCAAAGTGGTTTGTGCCGTGCAGAGTGCCGTTCGCGGTAACGACGACGGTGCGTTCTATCGCGAGCTGGGCATCAGCGAAGAGCTGCTGTCGTTGAAGGCGACGATTGCCAAATATCAGCCGGACCTGGTGATCTCGGTGCGTCTGCACGGCGCCATCGAATCGCTGTTGTCCGGTGTCCCGGCGTACCACATCAGCTATGAACGCAAAGGCTTTGGCGCCTATCAGGACATGGGCGTGGAAGACTGGGTGATCAATGGCGGCGACATCAATGTCGAGCAGATCATCGACACCGTGTACGCGCCGAACGCGCTGTCGAATTTCGGCAAGCGCCTGACGGATACCTGCCGTGAAATCGAAGCCAAGACGGTGATGATGGACGAGATCATCAAAGGCGTCGTTCGATGATATTTCGCTTGCTGCTGCGCGGCGGAGCCTTGGGCGCGAAGTTTCTGCTGGTGTTGGCCATCACCCATTACCTGGGCTACGAAGCGCTGGGGTTTTATGGCGTGGTGGTCGCCGCCTCGCTGATCGCCTCGAAGTTCTACAGCGTCGGTTTCAGTTCCGAGATCAATCGGCTGATCAGCGTCGGCGGCAGTTCACGGCGGGTGGTCGACAAAGTCCTGCTGCTGTACCTGGCGGTGGGGCTGCTGCTGTCGCTGGCAACGGTGGGGATCTATTCGCTGTTTCAGCAGGTCGAGGCGAGCACCGCGCTAATCCTCTGCGTGACGCTGGTGTTGCTCACCGAACACCTGTCGTTCGAGATCAATTCGTTCGTGTTTTCTGCGCAGAAAGCCACGGCGGGTGCGCTGCTGTTCTTCATCAAGACCGGTCTCTGGGCGCTGCTGGCGGTGGGCGCGATGATGCTCGACTGGGTGTCGGGCATCGCCAGTGTGCTGTGGTTGTGGGTGGCCGCCAACGTGCTGGTGATCGTCGCCGGTTACCTGATCGTGGTGAATGTGCACAAGGGCCGGGTCAGCGCGGCGCTGACGACGGCGACAGTGTGGAAGGCCGGGTTGCCGTTTTATTTCGGTACGGGCTTGATCGCGCTCAGTCAGTACGCCGAGCGCTTTCTGATTGCCGACCTCGAACCGTATGCCAATCTCGGTAAATACGTGTATGCGTGGTCGGCGGCGAACACTCTGCAGGCGCTGTCTTACGCGGTGGTGGCGGTAGTTGGCATTCCGGTGCTGGCCAAGCGGTTTCAGGCGGATCAACAGGCGTTCAGCATCCGGCAGTTGTTCGTCAACAAGTGGGTGATGCGCTCGTTAGGGGTGTCGGCGGCGGTGGCGGTGCTGATTTATCTGTTCTTCAACGTGGTGCTCGATTACGTCGCTAACAGCGTGCCGCGTCCGGATAACGCACTCCTCGGCGTGCTGATCTTTTCCTTTGCCCTGCGGGCCATCGGCGACATCGTCTGGGGCGGTCTGATCGCTTCGAAAAACAGTCGGGTGTCATTCGCCAGCGCGGCGATTTGTTTGCTGGTGTCGGTGCCGGTCAGTTACCTGCTGATCAAGCATTATTCGATTTATGGCGCGGCGTGGGGCAATGTCTTCGCGATCATCGTGCAGCTCGGGGTGATCGCCGTGTTGACTCGAGCGACCCGTGCCAAAGGGGCGCTGGCATGGGGTTGAAATTGCCGTGCATCGAGTTTCGCGGCCGCAAACTCGATTCCTCGCTGTCGTTCCTGATTCTGTTCACCGGGCTGTTTCTGTCGGTGGCGATGCCGCTGCTGATCCCGCGCGATCCGGGGCCGGATGCGATGACCTTATGGTCGTCCTACGCCCGGGCCGACAACTGCAATTTCTGGAACCCGTTCTCGCCGGATCGCTCCTCCTACGAGTGTTCGGCGTTCCTGCTGCGGCCCACCGGGATCAACCTGACCAACGCCTGGGCCTACGGGATGTTCTGCAACTTCTTCCTCACGGCGATCCCGGTGGTGGTGTTTCGGCGCATGCCGCTGGCGATCTTCGGCACCCTGTGCCTGTGGGGTGTGGTGCGTTCGTTTTTTCTGGAAAACCTGACCAAGGAAATCATCGTCTCGGTGGCGGTGCTGAGCATTTTGTTCAGCGCATTGACGCGCAAATACCGCGGCGGTTTTTTTCTCTCGGCGATGATCTATGGCGTGCTGATCCGGCCTTACTGGATTCTGTTTTCGCTGTCGTGGGTTGGCGTCTGCGTGATGAAAAAGTACGTGTCGCGTTTCACCTTCTTCCTGATGCTGTTCCTGTTTTACCTGGCGGTGGCCATGGCGATTCAGCTGGCGCTGGGCTTTCCGGTGTCGTCGATTCGCGCCAGCAACAACGAGTTGCGCACGGCGGGGGAGGAGGGGTCGAAATCGCTGATCGTCTCGTGGCTAAGTGGCAGCGACTTCGTCTCGCAGGCGCTGGACTCGATGATCATTTTCTTCCGGTTGTCGTTCCCGGTGGAGCTGATTCTGTTGTCCGGGCCGGGCCAGGTGATCTTCGTCGCGCTGATGATCATGACCGCGCTGCTGCTGTTCAAAGTCATCACCTCCACCGATTACAAAGGTGCGCCGATCGAGACCAAACCCAAGGAACTGATCGCGATCCCGCTGGCGTTTCTGTTAGTGCAAGGCTTGTTCGAGCCGGACTTCGGCTCCTTTGCCCGACACTTTTCCATGGTGGTGCCGGTGCTGTTTGTCGGCCTGGGCCTGATGTTGCGTGCGAACAAACCGGTGCGGGTTGAATCACGCGTTCTGAATTGAGGCAGGTGCTGTATGTCGAGCAAGAAAAAATCGCTGGAGATCGAAACCCTGCGTGGTCTGGCGTGCCTGCTGCTGGTGCTCTACCACGTCATCGGCCCGTTGGGCGGAGGGCTGAAAATCGATCTCGGCTCGCCGTTCCGGGTGATCGCCGATTCGATGGTGTACGTGCGCATGCCGCTGTTCACCTTTATTTCCGGCTACATCTATTCGATCTACAAAATCCGTGGCAATGACTTTTCCGCATTCTTCAGCGGCAAGGTGCGACGGTTGATCGTGCCGTTGTTTTGTGTCGGTGTGCCGTTCTCGGTGTTGCAGGCGGTGGGGCCGGGGGTGAACAAGGACGTCGGGGTGATCGATGCGCTGCTGTCGTTCTGGGTGCCGGTCAATCACTTCTGGTTCCTGCAGGCGGTGTTCATCATTTTCATGTTCGTCGGCCTGCTGGAATGGCGTGGGATGCTGCGTTCGATGACCCGCTTGTACCTGCTGTTCGCCTTCGCTGCGGCGCTGTTTCTGCTGCCACCGTTCAAGCTCGATGCGTTCGGCATCAACGGTGCGATTTACCTGCTGCCGTTTTTTGTGGCGGGGATGATCGGCCAGGAAAATGTCGAGGCGTTGAAGCAACGGTTCAAGGTGATCGGGCCGCTGGTGTTTGTGTTGATTTCGTTGACGCTGCTTTACGTGGCGGCGATTGATCGTGAGTTGATTGTCGACCGCCGTAGCCTGATTGGCTTGACCGTGGGTTGCGTGTCCTGCATTGCTTTGCTGTCGAGTGACATGCGCTCGAAGTGGCTGACCTGGCTGGGCGGCTACTCTTACGCGATCTTCCTGTTTCATGTGTTGTTTGCGGCGACTTCGCGGTTTGTCATGGGGCGGTTGGGGGTAAAAGACGAAAGCGTTCTGGTGCTCAGTGGCCTGCTGTTCGGTCTGTTGGGACCGGTGGTACTGTCGATGATTTTCAGTCGCTTCAATGTCACTTCGGTGCTGTTTTTGGGCGAGCGTGCGGCGAAGAAAAAACCGGTGGCGGGCATTGCTCCAGCGGTGCCGGCCAATAGCTAAAAAGCTTCGCGAGCAAGGATCTTTGGAACTCACCATCTCTGTGGGAGCTGGCTTGCCAGCGATGGGGCCAGATCAGATGAAGTTTATGCGCCTGACCCACCGCCATCGCTGGCAAGCCAGCTCCCACAGGGTTTGGGTGTACAAGGATTTAGCGGATGACCTCAACCGCTGTTCGCGAAGGGGCCATTCCAGACTCAAGGAAATAATGCATGTTGGCAGTAAATGACGCTCAGCCCGTCGCGGCGTCGGTGGTGGAAGTGGGCGATGCCCGCGAGCGCTTTGCGCAGTGGCGCGAAGGCAAGGCCGGGAAGGTGTTGTCGGTCTCGGTAATTGGCGACAGCTACAGCGCCGGTCAGGATTTTTACTTGAACAAACTGGTGCAGCGCGTGGCCGGCGAGGTCGGATTTGCCGGCCCCGGTTATGTCGGTTTCAACCATGGCGCGGCGCTGGGCGGCACGCATTTCAAATACACCCGCAGCAGCGAAAAATACTTCGGCGGTGGCTGGCAAGTGTCCGGCCTCGGCCAGGCCAGCCCCGACAGCCGCACGGTGACCGGCAAGCCCGGCGCCTGGCTGCAAATCGACGCCAGCCCGACACCCGCCATCGACACCCAAGTCACCCAGGCGAAATTGCTCTACCTGGGCAACGGCGAGCCGAGTGAGCTGCGTTACCGCTGGACGCCCGCACAAGCCTGGCAACCCTTGACACTTGGAGGTTCAGGCGTACAGGAACTACCGCTCGCAGGTCTTTCGGCAGCCGCAGACTGGTCGTTCAAACTGGAGGTGGTGAAGGGCGCACCGACCTTGTTTGGCCTGTGGCTGAGCAACGAGCAGAACGGCGTGCGGGTCTCGAAACTGGCGGCCTCGGGCGCGGCCTCAGCGGACTTCTATCACCGCGATCCGCAATGGCAAGTGCAGTGGAAAGCCGCCGTGTCGAAGATCCCCGCCGACATTTACCTGATCATGCTCGGCGGCAACGACCAGGGTTTCGGGGTCAAACCCGAACAGTACCTGCACAACGTTCAAGGGTTGGTGGCGATGATCCGCGAGATCCAGCCGGCGGCGAGCATCAACCTGATCCTGCGTCAGGACACCACGCGGTCCAGTGCCTACCCGATGTCGGCGTATGCGCAGGTCTTGCAGCCGTGGGCGCATGAGCAGCAGTTGGGCTTTGCCAATCTGCAATGCGCGTTCGGCCCTGACGTCAAACGCTATGTAGCGGCGATGATCGGGCCGGACAAGATTCATCCGCAGCCCGCGACGGGTGGGAAAGTGATTGCCGACTACTTCTATCGCTGGATCGTCAGTGGCATCAACGCAGACAGTTGCGACCCAACGAAACCCCTGTAGGAGCTGCCGAAGGCTGCGATCTTTTGATCTTGCTCTTCAATACAAAATCAAAAGATCGCAGCCTTCGGCAGCTCCTACAGGGGTGGTGTTTTATTTGAAGTGATCTATCTGGTTCAGGAGCTCCGCAGTCTTCTGCGGCATCAGTTGCGTCGCACACCGTGTCTCGACATTGATGATGATCGCCGGCTCGTTGCAGCACAGGCGTACGCGGAAGCGCCAGTCGCTGAAGATCACTTTCAGGCCATCGCGGTCGTCCATTTCCAGCGCCTGCTCGGCATACAGGTGTTTCAGATGGGCGAGCAGGGGATAGGGATCGGCCAGCGGCCGGCGAATGTCGCCGGACGAGGGAAACATGCCGATGCGTTCCACCAGCAGGATGCTGCCCAGCCACGACTCGTTGGCGCTGGGCAACGGCTGATGCCGTGACAGCCGGCTCACCGCCCCGAGGTTGCCCACCTCCCGTTCAATCTCTGCTGCATGCTGTGCCATGTTCATGGTTGCCTCCTGAAAAGAGAAGTGGGCGGGGGCCGTCTCAGCGGCCCTTGAGGTAGACGTTGTCGTAGCAGAAGTTGGTCGCCTGCAGGTAACCCTCGGCGTCACCGCAGTCGAAGCGCAGGCCCTTGAACTTGTAGGCCAGCACGCAACCGTTCTGTGCCTGTTTCATCAGCGCGTCGGTGATCTGGATCTCGCCGCCCTTGCCCGGTTGGGTGTCGGCGATCAGGTCGAAGATGTCCGGGGTGAGGATGTAGCGGCCGATGATCGCCAGGTTCGACGGCGCGTCCTGCGGCGCCGGTTTTTCCACCATGTTATTGACCCGGTAGATGCCCTCGGACATCAGTTCGCCGGCGATCACCCCGTACTTGTGGGTCTGGTCGGCCGGGACTTCCTGGATGGCGACGATCGAGCAGCGGAATTTTTTGTACAGCTGGATCATCTGCGAGAGCACGCCGTCACCGTCCAGGTTCAGGCACAGGTCATCGGCCAACACCACGGCGAAGGGCTCATCACCGATCAACGGACGGCCGCTGAGAATCGCGTGACCGAGGCCCTTCATTTCCACCTGACGGGTGTAGGAGAAGGTGCAGGTGTCGATCAGCTCGCGGGTGCCGGCGAGGAATTTCTCTTTCTCGGTGCCGCGGATCTGGTGTTCGAGTTCGTAGCTGATGTCGAAGTGGTCTTCCAGCGCACGCTTGCCCCGACCAGTGACGATGGCCATGTGTTGCAGGCCGGCGTCCCGTGCTTCTTCAACGGCGTATTCGATCAACGGCTTGTTGACGATCGGCAGCATCTCTTTCGGCATGGCTTTGGTCGCCGGCAAGAAACGCGTGCCATAACCGGCAGCGGGGAACAAACATTTACGAATCATAAAAGTATCCTGGACAGTCATGGAACACAGGCAACGGATGCGCGCACTTACGAACGCGCACAAGTTTCAATGATTATTGAACGAGTACTTTAATACCTGAGTCAGGTTGTTAATGGCAATTAGTGCGGAGGGTAAAACCTGACAATGTTATGAGATGTCGGTTATAGCGTTATTGGTTATTTTTAGTCGGTATCTGTTGATAGTGATGAGTGCACTCGGGGTGCTAATAAGTACCGGGCAATACAGTTTGACCTGCAAAAATATTTATTGCCAGTGGTTGAACTAATTTTGTTTAAGGCTGTTGTCGTCCTTATTTGTGTGGTGCGCCACAGATTCAATGAAAGGGACTTGACAGGCTACTTGTCACTTATCCAATGACGGACCGCGCTATGAAGATTCTGGTAACGGGTGGTGCCGGCTATATCGGCTCGCACACCACACTTGCGCTGCTTGAAGCAGGTTATGAAGTTGTTGTACTGGATAATCTTTGCAACAGCAGCGATGCGGCACTGCATGCGATAGAAGGTATTTGCGGCAAAAGCGCGCTGATGATTCGCGGCGATGTCTGCGACCGGCCGTTGCTCGACCGGATTTTTCGCGAGCATCAAATCGACGCGGTGCTGCATTTTGCCGGGCTCAAGGCCGTCGGCGAGAGCGTGCGCAAGCCGCTGGATTATTACGAGAACAACGTCGTCGGCAGCATCACGCTGTGTCAGGCGATGGCGGCGGCCGGAGTGTTCCGGCTGGTGTTCAGCTCTTCGGCCACGGTGTACGGCGAGCCTGAGCAGATGCCGATCCGCGAGGATTTCCCCACCGGTATTCCGACCAATCCTTACGGCCAGTCCAAGCTGATCGTCGAGAACGTGCTGCGCGACCTGAGCCAGGCCGAGCCGCGCTGGAGCATCGCCTTGCTGCGTTACTTCAACCCGATCGGTGCGCATCACAGCGGGCATATGGGCGAAGACCCCAGCGGCATCCCCAACAACCTGCTGCCCTACATCAGCCAGGTCGCGGTTGGCAGCCTGCAGGAACTATCGATTTTCGGCGACGATTACCCGACCATCGACGGCACCGGGGTTCGCGATTACATCCATGTCGTCGACCTCGCCGATGGCCATCTCAAAGCCTTGCAATCGATTACCGACCGTTCGGGCATTCACACCTGGAACCTCGGCACCGGCGACGGCTACAGCGTGATGCAAGTGTTGCATGCCTTCGAACAAGCCAGCGGGCGTCCGGTGCCATACCGAGTGATGCCGCGGCGCAGCGGCGATATTGCCGAGAGTTGGGCCGACGCCTCCAAGGCCGCAAAAGAACTTGGCTGGAAAGCCACGCGCAGTTTGCAGGACATGGTCACCGACACCTGGCGCTGGCAATCGAATCATCCACGCGGTTATCTCGAATGATGTCGTTCTAATACTGAATGTTAGTTTCGGTCAGCTGTTAGATATCGTCGGGAAAATACGCTGGAAATGCCTTTTGCAAGTCCGTAGATATAAACCTGCCGTTCGACTTTTATCAGTTGGGTAAGACTGTGAAAGAACGACGGATCTTGTTCGCGATTTTCGCGAACTTGAACGCTACCACCGCTAACTCAGGCCGGTTTTTAACAGGCCGAATGTTAGAAAGGAGTTGATATGAAAAAAGTGATGGCGATTGCCCTGTTGACGATGTTGAGCAACTGGGCGTCCGCTGCTGAAGCGCCGCTTACTGCGGTGACCAATGTATCTGGCAGTGTCGCGGCTTCTACAGCGCCTGCTGCCAGTACTGCAATGGTTGCCAGTGCAGTCGCGGCGTCCAACAGCGGCGGAAGTGCCAACGGCGGTACCACGGGCACCACCGGTACTACCGGCACCACTGGCACGCACAACTAACAGGAACATTTGTTAGTGCAGTACAGGGTCGCCCGACGCAAGTCGGGTGACTTTATTTTTAGATTCGCCCTTGAATAGCGTAGTGCCATTATGACTCGTAGTTTTTCTCTTTTGCTGTTGGCAAGTATCGCTTTGCAAGGTTGCATGTTTTCCCCCGGCCAATACCTGAGCACCGGCGACATCACGCGCCAGGGCGCCAGCGAAAGCAGTCGGGTCGAGCTGATTCCGATCACGCCCAAGCTGATCTCGATGACCCGCGCCACGCAAAAGCGTGAGTCGGTGCCGGCGGAACTGTTGGCAACGCCGGCGGAATACCGCATTGGCAGCAACGATGTGTTGTACATCACGGTCTGGGATCACCCGGAGCTGACCGCGCCATCGGGGGCACAACAGCAGATCGACGCCAACGGTCGACTGGTGCGCTCCGATGGCACGCTGTACTACCCGTTCATCAAGGAAGTGCAGGCGGCCGGCAAGACCATTCAACAGCTGCGCTCGGACATCGAAACCCGCCTGTCGGCGTTCATCGCCGAGCCGCAGGTGGACGTCGCGGTGCTGCGTTTCGCCAGTCAGAAAGTGGTGGTTTCGGGCGCCGTGGCCAAGGCCGGTCCGCAGCCAATTTCCACCAACCCGCTGAGCGTGGTCGAAGCCCTCGGTACGGCCGGCATCGACACCAACAACGCCGATCTGTCGGGCCTGCTGCTGACGCGCAATGGCCGGGTGTATCCGCTCAATCTCGACTCGCTGAACCAGCAGGACTCCGAGTTGCAGCACGTCTTCCTCAAGGGCGGCGATCAGTTGTATCTGCCGTACAACGACAACAAGCGCATCTACGTCATGGGTGAAGTCAACCAGCCCCGTGCGCTGAGCTTCAAGACCGCGACGATGAACCTCTCCGATGTGCTTGGCTCGGTCGGCGGCTTGAGCCAGACCACCTCCAATGGCAACGCGGTGTATGTGATTCGCGGGGTGGAAAACCTCGATGTCGAGCCGGCGAAAATCTATCAACTGGAAGCTCAGTCGCCGACCGCCATGGCACTCGCTTCGCATTTTGAAGTGCGTCCGCAGGATGTGGTGTACGTCGGCCCGGCCAACGTCACGCGCTGGAACCGCTTCATCAGCCAACTGGTGCCGTCGGCATCGATCGTCGGGACCGGGGCTTCCGCTGCGAAGAACTGGAGCGAATACAGTAACAACAGCAAATAAGGCCGACTGTGAAAACCTTGAAAGTGGGCGTCTGCCTGATGGCGGCCTTGATGTTGTGTGGCTGCAACCCGCTGATGACCGCCTCGGTGCGCAACCTCAAGTCGGCGGTGATCGGCCCGGACGAGCTGGACGTGAGCGCGGCCCAGGTGGCCGAGGTCAAGTACCCGCAAATCAAACTGACCACGCCGTCCGGCTCCGGGGTACTGGCGCTGGTGCGCGAGCGTGAAGACCTGCAGTTCTGGGTCGCCTCCGGCAAACAGGTGTTGCTGCTGCGTGACGGCCTCGCCGTGCGCACCATCGGCCTCGGTGTCGAGGGCGATCTGGACGGCACGCGGCTGGCTGACAACGCGCCGTTCAAACGTGGCCTGCATCAGGTCGCCGACGGCTTCACCAGTCAGCGCTGGATCGACCTGTACAAGGGCCAGGAAGTCGGCTTGATCGTCAACAGCCGGTTCTCCCGCCGTTCCACGCAAACCCTGCATATTCTCGACAAGGAATATACCGTGCTGCGTGTCGACGAACGCATCGACGTCCCGGCCATCGGCCTGCGCGCGACCAACCATTACTGGGTCGATCCGCTGGACGGTTTCATCCTGCAGAGCGAGCAGCAACTGACCACGCAACTGCGCGTGCGCATCGTGCAACTGACCCCTGATCGCAGGCATCTGCCGTGAAGCGCTTACGCATGTTATCGGCAGGGTTGTTGTTGCTCAGCGACGTCAGTCAGGCAGCGGTCACGGTCAGTGGCGATGTGGCCAATCCGGGGCCGGTGGAATTGCCGCCGGGCGGGCGCTTGCTCGACGTGATCAGCGTGGCGGTGCCGAATGCCGAAGGTTACTGGCTGGCCGGCGTGTTGCTGCGCCAGTCGTTGCTGGAACAGCAGGCGCGGCTCAAGGCCGGGGTGCTGTTCGATCTCGATGTGTTGCAGCGCATGGCCTCGTTGTTTGATCGACCGAGCCGCGCGGCACTGGCGCTGCGTCTGGCCGAGCAGGTGCGGCAGATGCCGGTCACCGGGCGCCAGATCGCAGACCTCGACCCGGTCGCAGTAGAAGTTGGCTTCGCGCGCAACATGCGTCTCGACGATGGTGATCGTCTGATCTACCCGAAACGGGTCGACGAGGTGCAAGTGCTGGGCGCGGTTGCCGAGACCTGCCACCTGCCTTATCAGCCCTTGCTGGAGGCGCGCGAGTATCTGGAAAACTGCACGCCGCTGGACGATGCCGAAGCCGATTACCTGTGGCTGATCCAGCCCAATGGTGCGGTGCGGCGCGTGGGCATTGCGCACTGGAATCGCGAGAGCGGGCAGTTTCCCGTGGCCGGCAGCAAGATTCTGGTGCCGGTGAAAAACGATGATCTGGATCCGCCTGTTCCTGAACTGAATCAGCAGTTGGCCGAATTGATTGCCACGCAGCTGGCTGAGGTGGTTCGTTGAAGTTACGTGTTGCAGCTGTGTTGTTATTGCCGTGCGGCCTGGTGTATGCCGAGCCGCGTATTACTCAAAATGATTTTGGTGGCACCGGTCTGTTGCAGACCCCGACCGCGCGCATGGCGCCGGCCGGCGAACTGAGCGTCAATGCCAACCGCACCGAGCCTTACAGCCGCTACAGCGTGTCGTTGCAGCCACTGGACTGGCTCGAAGGTTCGTTCCGCTACACCGCGATCACCAACCGGCCGTACGGCTCCGAGGCGCTGAGCGGCAGCCAGAGCTACAAGGACAAGGCGGTCGACGCCAAAGTCCGGCTGTGGCAGGAAAGCCACTGGGCGCCGGAAGTCGCGCTGGGCTTCCGAGACATTGGCGGTACGGGTCTGTTCTCCAGCGAATTTTTTGTCGCCAACAAACGTTTCGACAATTTCGATTTCAGCGCCGGCATTGCCTGGGGTTATCTGGGTAATCGCGGCGACCTCGACAACCCGCTGGGCTACGTCAGTGATCGCTTCGATACCCGACCGGCTCTCGAAGGTACCGGTGACGTCAACTCCGGCTCGTACTTTCGCGGTCGGCCGTCGTTCTTCGGAGGCGTGAGCTACCAGACGCCGTGGGATCGACTCAGCCTGAAACTCGAATACGAAGGCAACGACTACAAGCACGAGCCGAAGGACAACGTGATCAAGCAAGATTCGCCGATCAACTTCGGCGCGGTGTTCAAGGTGGCCGATTCGGTGGATGTCAGTGCGGCGTGGGAGCGCGGCAATACGGCGATGTTCGGCATCACGTTCCACACCAATTTCGTCAGCCGCAAAGCGCCGGCCAAGACCTACGATCCGACACCGGAACCGCTGCCGGCGAAGATGCCGACCACGCCGATGGAACAGGTCAACTGGGCCGACGTGTCGCAACGTTTGCAGCAGAATGCCGGGTACAAGGTCGAGCGCATCAGTCAGCGTGATTCCGAGCTGATCGTCTACGGCGAGCAGCAGCGCTACTTCCATTCGTCCAAGGCTGTTGGCCGCGCGAGCCGGATTCTCGACAACAGTGTGAATGACGACATCAACTGGTTCACCGTGGTCAACAAGCGCTACGACCTGCCGCTGGAAGAGACCAGCGTGCCGCGCCAGACCTTCCGCGAAGTGATCAACAACGAGGAACCGCTGGAGTCGCTGCACCGCACCACCGAGATCAACCCGGCGATGCCGCACAATGAGAAAACCCTCTACAGCGAAGCGCCGCAGCACTTCAATTACGGCGTCGGCCTGGGCTTCAAGCAGAACGTCGGCGGCCCGGATGGTTTGCTCTATCAATTCAGTGCAGATGCGGACGCGGAGTATCGCTTCAACCGCAACACCTGGTGGAACGGCCTGCTCAGCGCCAACCTGATAAACAACTTCGACAAGTTCACCTACGACGCGCCGAGCGGCCTGCCGCGCGTGCGTACCGATTTGCGTCAGTACCTGACCACCTCGGAGGTGACCATGCCGTTATTTCAGGTCAGCCATGCCGAGCAGTTGGACAAGGACCTGTATGGCATGGTCTACGGCGGCTATCTGGAGTCGATGTTTGCCGGTGTCGGCGCTGAGGTGCTGTTCCGGCCGACCGGCGAGCGCTGGTCGGTGGGGGCGGATCTGAACTACGTGCGTCAGCGCGAGTTCGACCAGGGTTTCGGCCTGCGCGATTACTCGATCTGGACCGGGCACATCACGGGTTATACCGACTTGCCGTACGACACGTTGGCTGCGGTCAGCGTCGGTCGTTATCTGGCGGGCGACTGGGGCGGTACGCTGGACATCTCTCGCGAGTTTTTCAACGGTGTGCGTTTCGGCGCTTGGGCGACGATCACCACGGCTGGCAGTGCCGAGTACGGGGAGGGTAGTTTCGACAAGGGCATCTACCTGTCGATCCCGTTCGACGAAATGATGAGCATGTCGACCATGCGCCGCGCCAATCTGGTCTGGGCCCCGCTGACCCGTGACGGCGGCGCCAGGCTCAATCGCAGCTTCCAGCTGCACTCGATGACCGATAGCCGCGAGGGTGACATGTTCTACCGCAACTTCTCGAAGATTACCGAGTAAACCCGGATCCTGCTCGGGACCTGTGGGATCGGGATGAACTGGATATCCCGATCCACCCCCGATCCCTGTGGGAGCGAGCCTGCTCGCGAAGGCGCCAGTCCATTCAAAATCCATGTTGCCTGACCCACCGCTATCGCTTGCAGGCAAGCTCCCACAGTGATTTTGTGGTGTGCCCGATTTGAGTGAACACCGCCGGACCCTGTGGGAGCGGGCTTGCCCGCGAAGGCGTCGGCACATTCAACATCTCTGTCGGCTGACCCACCGCCATCGCGGGCAAGCCACGCTCCCACAGTGGATCGGGATGAACTGAATATCCCGGATCCACCCCCAATCCCTGTGGGAGCGGGCTTGCTCGCGAAGGCGTCAGTCCATTCAAAACCCATGTGGCCTGACCCACCGCTATCGCTTGCAGGCAAGCTCCCACAGTGATTTTGTGGTGTGCCCGATTGGAGTGAACGCCGCCGGACCCTGTGGGAGCGGGCTTGCCCGCGAAGGCGTCGGCACATTCAACATCTCTGTCGGCTGACCCACCGCCATCGCGGGCAAGCCACGCTCCCACAGTGGATCGGGATGAACTGGATATCCCGGATCCACCCCCAATCCCTGTGGGAGCGGGCTTGCCCGCGAAGGCGGTGGCACATTCAACATCTCTGGCGGCTGATCCACCGCCATCGCGGGCAAGCCACGCTCCCACAGTGGTTCGGGGTGAAACAAATATCTTGATCGACAACCCAATCCCTGTGGGAGCGAGCCTGCTCGCGAAGGCGTCAGTCCATTCAAAATCCATGTTGCCTGACCCACCGCTATCGCTTGCAGGCAAGCTCCCACAGTGATTTTGTGGTGTGCCCGATAGGAATGAACGCCGCCGGACCTTGTGGGAGCGGGCTTGCCCGCGAAGGCGTCGGCACTGCAACCCTCGCAACCGCCTGACCCACTGCCCAAATCCCGCCCACAAAAAAGGGGACTTTCGTCCCCTTGCGCTATCGCCTGACTTGTCACCAGTCCATCAATAAATATCTTTCGACAACAGCGTAAACGGCGTCTTCACCAGGATCTTCAGATCCAGCCACAACGACCAGTTGTTGATGTAATGCAGGTCCATCTCCACCCGACGCTGCATCTTGTCGATGGTGTCAGTCTCGCCACGGCAGCCGCTGATTTGCGCCAGGCCGGTGATGCCCGGTTTGATTCGGTGACGAGCCATGTACGCGAGGATTTTCCCCGAGTAGTAGTGGTTGTGCGCGACAGCGTGAGGACGCGGGCCGACCAGGGCCATCTGCCCTTGCAGCACGTTGAACAACTGCGGCAGCTCATCCAGAGAGGTGCGGCGGATGAAGCGCCCGACGGCGGTAATACGCGAATCATTGCGGCTGGCCTGGATCACCTCGCGATCATCGTGCACGCGCATCGAGCGGAATTTCCACACCTGAATCACCTTGCCGTTCCAGCCGTGGCGATCCTGTTTGAAGAACACCGGCCCCGGCGAGTTGATCTTCACCGCCAACGCGATGAACAGCAGCACCGGGCTCAACAGAATGATCGCCAGCAGCGCCACGCCTTTCTCCACCAGACTTTTGCTCAGCGCAGCAGTAGGGCGGCTGGTCAGCGGGCTTTCGTTGAGGCAGATTGCCGGCAGACCATCCACGACCTTCACCGAGTGGTTGAGCAGGGTCAGACTGTTCAAGTCCGGCACCCAGACCACATCAACGTTGGCCCCGAGCAAATCGACGTACATCGCTTCGATTTTCGCCGCTTCCGCCAGCGGCAGGGTGATGTACAGACGGCGGATGTCATGATCCTTGATCAGTTGCAGCAGATCTTCCTGATCGCCCACCACCCGCGGTGCATCCGAATCCAGAACCGGTTTCGTGCCATTGCTGACCAAACCTACCAGTGGCAAGTTTTCCACCAGACTGATCTTCTGCGCCAAGCCCAGCGCCAACTCACCCGTGCCGACAATCAGGGTTTTCTGCGCACTGGTGCGGGAACGCTGGTAGTACTTGGAGAACGCATGCAGCGGCGCGTACAGCAGCGCCTGACCGAGGAAGCCGTACACCGCCCAGCTCAGCGTCACTTCACGGGAAAACACCTCGTCGGCCTTGCACACGAACGCGATGCCGGCCAGCGCGAGCATGGTCATCGACCAGCCCATGAACAGACGTCCCAGACCCGTCAGGTAATTGTCCTGTTTGCGGTATACGCCGCTGAACGTGTACGCCGGTACCGAGGCCAGTACCGCCAGTGTTGCGCACAGGCGGTAGTAGAACTCGACGGTGCCGGTATGGCGTTCAGCAAGTACGAACAACAGCGCGACAATGAAACCTTGCGCCAGCGCCCATTGGCCCCAGAAGGTAAGTCCCTTGAGGCCGTTATTTCGATTGATCCGTAGAGAGAGTTCCATGAGATATCCCCAGAAATACGTCCATTCAGGTTTCGACAGTTAAAGTCCGAGTTGCTAGATAGGCTTGTTGTTGTTATTGGACGAGTGTCCTGAGGTAACAACGTCGATAGGCCGAACTGTCGTCAATCAATAGACTAAGTTATTGCCGGAGAGGGTGTCTGACGAGTTCTAACAAGATGGCACAGTGCCAACTTTCGAGTAATCAAATATAAGGCTGTTAGAAAAGGTCGTGGAGCAAGGGGTGAATAAATGATGTTGTGTTTGTTACTGTAGGAGGGGTGGAGGCAGGGAACTTTATTTACCAGGGAGGTGAAGTCAAACAGAGTGCTCTTGTTGTTTTTGTAATCGCACTGTTTTCTGTTTGTTTTGTTCGCGGAGATCGTGCGTGTTTACGCAACGATTTCCTGGATGAGGCAATAACCGCGGTTTCTTACGGCACGGAACAATCGCTCCCCATTACTGGCGCTTTTGAACTTGTCCTGCAGGCGACTCAGGCACATCTCCAGGCCACGATATTGCTCCGGTTCACGGCCGATGCTGAGGATCAGATCGTCGCGGCTGACAACGCGCTCTTCGTGATGGAGCATTTTGCGCACCAGCGCGGTTTCCAGTCCGGTCAGGCTGATTTCGACGCCTTCCTTGATCAGGGCGCCTTGATCATCGTCCAGATGCCAGGTCGTGTTGCCAGTGGCAGCGTCTTCAATGGCGGCAGTGCGGTTGTCGCTCTCTGCACTCTGAAACGGCTTCGCCGATTGTGCGGACAGCCATTCCGATTCGAGGGTGGCGAGGATGCGCTGGGTATCGTGTTCAATCGTGCGGGCCACGTGTTTACGGGTGCCGCTTGGGTAAGAGAACTCCATCAGCATGGGCGCGGAAGAGGGCGAAGTAGCACCTTCAATAAACATTTGTGCCTGAGACGTGCCAAACGAATTGAAGCGCTCGCTGGACAGAATGCTCTCAAGTTCACGCTGCGACGTTGTACTGTGAGTCACGACGACAAAATATTTTCTCGGGAGGGTTGTACTCGTTTCCATGTCTCTCTCCTAAAATGTGCACCAAAATGGGCGAAAAGATAAATCGGCAGGCGAGCAATGACTTCCTCGGAAGTAATCGACAGGCAGGGTCTGGGCTTAAAAATGGCCCTCGATAAGTTCCACTCGTTCTGCTGCTATGTTGTGAAGTTTATTGTTATGGTTCGGTGTAGCCGTGCTCATTCAATGGCTTGATTATAATTAGATGTGAAGTACAACTAGAGCGGTATGGTTGCATATGACGATCCTTCGTAATTATGCAAAGAGGATGGCTGCCCGAGAGTCAGGCAGTCGATATCAGACCCCGCATCAGGCGATAGCCGTAGCCGCGGATGCTCTGAATCGCGTTCGTACCATACATGTCCTTGATTTTTCCACGCAAGCGGCTGATGGATTTTTCCAGCGCCCTCGGGTCGTAGAAATGGGTGTTGAGCCCCATGATGCTGGCGATTTCATCATGGCTGAGAATGTGATTGCTGGTCTGCGCAAAGGCTTCCAGGATCTTCATCTCGGCGAACGAGATGTCGAGTTTCTGACGGGGGCTGCCCAGCAGGCAGATACGCGTAGGGTCTAGCGTCAGATTGATATCCCGCTGCCATTCTTCACTGTTGAAGAACTCACCGAGCAGCTCGTCGCCCTCGTCGGCAAGGGTATTGAGTTTGATACAGAAGTCGGCGCCAGCCAGAAAATACTTGATCTTGTTGAACGCGCCGCGACCGGTAATGACCGCGCAGATGATCGGCTTCAAGTTGTCGCTGCGCAGGCTTTCGATCAGCGCAAGATTGTCTTCCAGCGCTTGCGGAGTATCGATAACGATGAAAATGGCGCGATACGGACCAGAAAGTTCATTGTTGAAGGAACTAGTGTACGACTCGGCCTCAAGTGCCATATCTGTGCGTACGTGCTTCGCGATCAGCGCCCTGAAATGTTCGGCCACGCCACGGGTACGACCCAGAGTAAGAACACCGGGTACGTCGTTCGTCGGGCGCGGACTTCTAGTCGCCAAGTTCCCTGAGAGCATCATGCTTTGACTCGAATTAGGTGCTGACATCGGGATGTTAAAGCACCGGTTCTCATCTGTGACTGACAATTGGTAACATTCACGCGATTTTTAGACGTGGCTCCCGAGTTTTCTAACAATAATTAAGCATTTCAAGCTTTTAGTTGATTTTCTCGGGGTTGTGAACTAGTCGTTACATGGTGGCAATGTGGAATTGTGCCACTATTTTGAATCTATGGCGATGGCTTTATTCATGTCCAATTGCCACTGTTCACGATCCGGAGACAGTGTGAGCTGGATCACACTTTATTGGCGAATCGATCTTTTTTCTACTATAGGCCTAAATATTTTTCGATTAGTTCGTAGGCGGACGTTTATTAACATGGCTTGAGTGTGTCTTTTGATAAGACATATTCTCCGTCGCCTGATCAGGCAATGGGTGTCGCGTTATACCGATTGTTTAACTTCAGATACTCAATTCCTGAATACAGTTGACCGGTCGCTCAGCAAGAGCGCTCTGACGGAGGATTAATGGATTTCTGGACCTTTATCCAGGTGTTGATTTTGGGCGCGGTAGAAGGCCTGACCGAGTTCTTGCCGATCTCCAGTACCGGCCACCAGATCATCGTCGCCGACCTGCTGGACTTCGGCGGCGAACGCGCGATGGCGTTCAACATCATCATTCAACTGGGGGCGATCCTGGCCGTGGTCTGGGAGTTTCGCCCGAAGATCTTCGACATCGTCAAAGGCCTGCCCACCCAACCCAATGCGCAACGTTTCACCCTTAATTTGTTGATTGCCTTCCTGCCGGCGGTGATCCTCGGTGTGCTGTTCGCTGACAAAATCCATCAATACCTGTTTAACCCGATCACCGTGGCCATGGCCTTGGTGGTGGGCGGCATCGTCATGTTGTGGGCGGAACAGCGCAGCCATGTGGTGAGCGTCGATCACGTCGACGACATGCGCTGGTCAGACGCGTTGAAAATCGGTTTCGTGCAATGCCTGGCAATGATTCCCGGCACGTCGCGCTCCGGCTCGACCATCATCGGCGGCTTATTGTTCGGCTTGTCCCGGAAAGCCGCCACAGAGTTCTCGTTTTTCCTCGCCATGCCGACCATGGTCGGCGCTGCGGTGTACTCCGGCTACAAATACCGCGACCTGTTCCAGGCCAGCGACCTGCCAGTGTTCGCCCTCGGTTTCGTCATCGCCTTCATCTTCGCCATGATCGCCGTGCGCGGCCTGCTCAAATTCATCGCCAATCACAGTTATGCGGCGTTCGCCTGGTACCGGATCGCGTTTGGCTTGTTGATTCTGGCGACGTGGGTGTTTGGCTGGGTGAACTGGACGGAGGCGGCGGGGTAATGCGCACGCCAGGCGGATCAACCCGCCTGGCGCGTTTTACGGAAGGAGGGCATCAACGCCCTTGCAGCAACTCGCCAGCCTGATCCAGCAACGCCAGCGGATCCGTGGCCTTGTGAATGTCCACCGACAACAACTGGCGGAATTTACGCGCCCCCGGGAAACCGGTGCCCAACCCCAGCACATGCCGGGTGATGTGATGCATCGCACCACCCGCCTGCAAATGCTCGGCAATATAAGGCCGCAACTGCGCCAGCGCCTCGGCACGGCTGATCACCGGTGCGCTGCTGCCGAACAACTGCTGATCGACCTCCGCCAGCAAATACGGATTGTGATAAGCCTCACGCCCGAGCATCACACCGTCAAAGGTCTGCAAATGCTCATGGCAGGCCTCCATCGTCTTGATCCCGCCGTTCAGCACAATCTCCAGCTCCGGAAAATCCGCCTTCAACTGCGCCGCCACGTCATACCGCAACGGCGGAATATCGCGATTCTCCTTCGGCGACAACCCCTCCAGAATCGCAATCCGCGCATGCACGGTAAAACTGGTACACCCAGCATCGCGCACCGTCCCGACGAAATCACACAACTCGGCGTAACTGTCCCGCCCATTGATCCCGATCCGATGCTTCACCGTCACCGGAATCGACACCGCATCGCGCATCGCCTTCACACAATCCGCCACCAACTGCGGATGCCCCATCAGGCACGCACCGATCATATTGTTCTGCACCCGATCACTCGGGCAGCCAACATTCAGATTCACTTCGTCGTAACCATGCGCCTGGGCCATGCGCGCGCAAGCGGCCAGATCCAGCGGGACGCTGCCACCCAACTGCAATGCCAGCGGGTGCTCGGCTTCGTTGTGACGGAGGAAGCGTTCGTGATCGCCGTTGAGGAGAGCGCCGGTAGTGACCATCTCGGTGTAGAGCAGGGCGTTCTTCGACAGGAGGCGTAGGAAGTATCTGCAATGCCTATCAGTCCAGTCCATCATGGGCGCAACGGAGAACCTTCTAGACAGCGTAGAGCCGGTGTTTGTTGGGTATGTAGCTGATTTCTGTACCATTTTGCTCTACGTGTTCTAAGCTGATTTCAGGGGGTAAATAGGCGTTTTCTGGGGTCGGTTGGTACAATGTACCAACCACTTTCCCAATTGTACCAGTTGACTATGGCCACGATCAGAGCACGGAAACGCACCGACGGCAGCACCAGTTACACGGCACAGATACGCCTGTTTCGCGATGGGGCGCAAGTTTACCAAGAGAGTCAGACCTTCGCCCGAAAACAGGCCGCACAGGCTTGGGTGCGTAAAAGAGAAACCGAACTGGACGAACCAGGTGCGATCGAGCGGGCGAACCGACCTGGTGCGACGATCAAGGAAATGATCGATCGCTACTTGGCCGAGATGACCAAGGCGCGCCCTCTCGGGAAAACGAAACTCGGCACGTTGAAGGCGATCAGCGAGTCGTACTTGGGGAAACTGAACGACAGAGATATAAGTAGCCAGCACCTGGTTGAGTATGCGCTATGGCGCATGGGCAAGGAGGGTGGGGGCGTTCAGCCTCAGACCGCTGGCAACGATCTCGCACACCTTGGCGCTGTTCTCTCGATCGCTCGGCCAGCTTGGGGTTATGAGGTGGATCCGCATGCAATGGCGGATGCGCGCCGAGTATTAAAAAAGCTCGGTTACAACATGAAAAGCCGCGAACGCGATCGCCGGCCCACCCTGGACGAACTCGACAAGCTGCTTACACACTTCCTGGATATCCAAACCCGTCGTCCAACTTCTATCAACATGCTTAAACTGACCGGCTTCGCGTTGTTCTCCACGCGTAGGCAAGAAGAGATTACCCGGATCCGCTGGGAGGATTTGGACGACGTTGGCCAGCGGGTTCTGGTTCGTGACATGAAGAACCCTGGGCAAAAAATCGGTAACGACGTCTGGTGTCATTTGCCGCCAGAAGCATGGGCGATCCTTCAGACCATGCCCAAGGTGTTGCCTGAGATTTTTCCTTACAGCGCTGAATCCGTGTCGACGTCCTGGACAAGGGCCTGCAAAATCCTGGGCATTGAAGATCTGCACTTTCACGATCTGCGACACGAAGGCGTCAGTCGTCTTTTTGAAATGGATTGGGATATTCCGCGGGTGGCGAGCGTGTCGGGCCATCGAGATTGGAACTCAATGCGCCGTTATACCCACTTGCGCGGGCGAGGGGATGCTTATGCAACTTGGGAATGGTTCGAGCGCATCCTGCAGGCGCCCGTAAAGCTGGGCGCCAAAACGTTGAAGTGAATTAGCTGCTGCGCGGCGCGCTATTCAGTTGATTACTCTCTTTGACTGCAGCAGCGCGCTGTTCATCCAGATAGGCCGACAGGTCTGCAATATGAACACCTTTCGCACTTTTCTGGCTCGGCTCCATGCGAGTAATCGGGAGCTTTATCTGCCCGGCACCAACTTTGCGTTGAAACATATCCGTTGTCAGGTGCGTGAAATAGTCCTGGCACACTCGATCCAGGGGAATTACCACTTGGCCATTGTATTGAGCCATCAGTACAAAAAGCGTTTTCATAGTGCGATACCTTCGAGTGAGTAAGTTCGATCAATTGGGGGGCGGTCTGCTGTCGATTTGCCTGCCAGTAGTTGAGCTACAACAGCGAACTCTGTCGTATCGATGTCGCCCAACTCTTTGGCGAAAGTGGTAAGGCATTCAAGCCGGATCCTCGCTGCTTCAGTTTTCCGTACTCGATATTCAAACAGCGCTGTACCTACGATTCTGATAGCCATCAGATGCCGTTCGTGCGGTCACTGTTGTTGAGTGTGTTAGCCTTTGGATCACTGCTGCTTTGGTGCCTTGCTTCCATGGTGTAGCCCTCAGTGGTGGTTGATGTCGGGGAGCTGCAACTCCTCGACATCGCTTCTCATCCGTCAGTCTCGACGGGCCAGGTGAATAACCAGGTCAGCGTAATTCGGGTCTTCCTCGGTGCAGGATTGCCATTCAAGTACGCTCAAGATCTGCTGCGGGCTGCACGACTCCACCAGGATTTCGCGCTGGCCACCTGCAGCACGAACTTCAAGAATCTGCAGCAGCCCGTCCTCGCCGTAAGCCCCGGCTTGAATCACCGGCTGGCTCTTCCCCAGCGCATTCAGGCGATCGATGATCTCCTGCAGCTTGTTCGTGTTGCCGTCGCCGGCATTACCCATAAAGACTTGGATTTGCATCGGTGTAGCCTCCTTTTCACGCTTTGAAGATCCAGCACTTGACCGTTGTGGGACGGCCCGGCGCCAGGGGGGTTCTGCTGTTCATCGCTGCGCGGACTGCGCTGTGTACGGCTTTATTTGCCTCCAGAAACTTGTGCGAGCGGGACTCTTTCAACAGGTCGCGCAGGGTGGCGACGTCGGCCAGCTTCTGTTTGTGTTCGGCAGCTCGTTCGCTGAACTCATTGAGGTTGATCGCAATCACGTTCGGGTCGCTGCTGTGATCGACTAAGGGGTCATCATTGAGCGATTCGAGGTAGTCGTAGACCTCCCAGAATTCGGCAACGGCCGGGTGGTCGGAGCTGATTGAGGCTTGACGCTCGATTGCCATACGGACGATCTGCCGCTGGGTCGCTGCTACCTGAGGCTCGTCCAGTTTCAGAACCAGGCGCAGCGCATCGAGCAGCGAAAGCAGCTGCGCGTGGTTCTTACTGATCCGCTCCACACGGATGTATCCGCGCAGGTCGGATCCGCAGCTGCGGCAATTACCTTGTTCGCTTGGGAACTCGGTTCCGCAGTCGAAGCAGTGGGTGTGAAGACGGCGCAGCTTGGATTCGTATTCAGGCATGCGCTGGGCGAAAAGCTCGAGGACGGCCGATTCTTTACCGACGGCCCGAATCAAGAAGTGGCTGAGCGTGCCGCCGTCCAAAGCGTTCAGCTTGTCCGCTGCAGCGCGGCTTTGCGGCGTCACTGTCGGCCGGATGAAGTGCAGCTTCACGATCCGGGTCATGATCGCCTCATGGGCGACCACGGCCGCGTTCTGGCTGATGGCGATCGTGCCGCGAAACGGTGGTTCGTAGGTTTCGTTGCCGGCAGTCTTCACACCCTTGGTGGCCAAGGTGCCGCCGCCGTAGTAATCCTTTAGCTCGTCCCATTCGAAGGTTTTGGCGTGAGAGCGATCCTCGCTGTGCCGATCGGCTTCGAGGAATACGACCGGCATACCTGCGACTTGCCCCATCAACCGCGAACGGCCGGCTTTCGTCGATTTCATCGGGTCGAAGCCTTCGTACCCCTCGCGGCCGAGCAGTTTCCACAGCAGGTTAAGCAAGGTGGTTTTGCCGGCGCCGGCCTCGCCGGTGGCTTCCAGAAATGGGAAGGACTGATAGCGCGCCCGGATCTGCTCGCAGAACAGCGAACCGAAGAAGAACACCAGTGCGACCAGGCCCTGGGCGCCGAAGCATGTCCACAGCAGCTGCAGCCACTGCTCGTTAAAGTCCTTGCCGTCACGCTGTAGCTTGATCGGCACGCCTTTCTGCAGCGATTTCAGCCGAAGTTTTCCGAACTCGAAATAGTCCTCGCTGTTGATTTTGTAGATCGTGCCATCCTTGATGGCGAGATCCCCAAAAACGTAGCAGCCGTATTCCTTGCTGTAGCCCACGTAGTCGATCGTGGATACGGTTTTGATGCCGAAAAGCTGATCCTTCATCAACTTGTCGAGCTGCTGGCCGCTACCGGTGTACATGGCACCGGCAGCCATCCCGAGCAGACGTTTTTTGAACTCGCTGGCGGCTGACAGCTGACCGCTGGTGAAGGTGTTCTTCACGCTTTCTGAGTCGTGAGGGAAGTCCACGCGCACGTAGTACCAGGATTCGTCGGTGACTTCGTTGCGTTGAAAGTACAGCGCCTGTGGGTAGCAGTTAGCGATCTCGACCACGCTGCCGGACTGCTGCAGAGCTTTCTCGCGCTGTTGGGATTGGTTGAGTAGTTGGTCGTCGTGGTTTTCGCTGTCCTCGATGTCCTGCATCGCCCGGTTGAATTTTTCCATGTCCAACTTGAACCAGTAGAGGCGGCTACCGAAGCCGAGGTGAAATTCCCCGCGCTTGTTCCAGTCATACATCAGCAACGCTTTCTCGGCGGCGCTCTCGGCAAGCAGCAGCGCACCCAGATGACGCGTCTGTTTCAGGTCAGCGGCAATCTGGTCGGCTCGCTCGCTTTCGTTGTCAATGAAGCCCCAGCGTTGATGTAGGTCGTTCCAGTCGGTCTTCCGACCGTCACGCAGAGGGATCTGCGCGGCCTCACAGACGAACCCCAGCGCTCGCGCCTGCTTGGCCCAGCGTTTGGTGTAGGTATGTGCACCTGGTTCGTTATCCAACGCCCAGACCAGCTTCGGCAGCTTCCCCTCACGGTCACGAACGAGCGCCCGTAGGGATTCCTCCGGGAACGCATTCGAAGACATGGCGGATACGGCTGCGATTTCGTTATGCACCAAAGCGATCGCGTCGAAGATGCCTTCCACTATCCAGATTTCTTTGGCTTCTAGCAGATCGACGCAGGGCGGGCACCACCAGACGCCGCGATAGCTGTCCTTGGATTTGAAGCGAGCCTTCATCTTTCCAAAACGGTGAGGTCGGTCGATCAGCCTTTCCCACCAACCGCCTTTCTCCAAGGCAAAGCGCACGGTAGCGCTGCCAGCATTGTGTTCGGCCGAGTAATAGCTTTCCTGTGTGAACCATCCCTGGATCAGCTCTAAACGAAAACCTCGGGCAAACTCCAGATAGGCGCGGGCGGTGGCGTTGGGGTGTTGATCTGTCGCCGGCGCTCGCTTGCTCCAGTCTTCAAACAGGTCTTCGTACAGTTCCTTTACATGCAGGGTGTGAGCGCATTTTTCAGGTCTGCCACAGATCACCAACCAAGGAGCGTCAAAACGGGTGTACAGCGTCTTCTGCCGGCATTTCGGACAGGTGCCGCCGCGCATGTAGTCGGTGTTTGCCCGGTGCTTGAGACCGTAATCGCTTGTCAGGCGCTCGATCACGTCGCTACGCAGTTTCTCTTTCATCGTTACTTCACTTTCTTAAGGCAGAGGGAGAGGGCGCCGATCAGGTGTTTCTGGGCGGCCATCACAGGGCAGTTAGCGAGGATTGATCCGTGACGCAGGCCTTCGGGAATGAATCGGTATTGGTCTGCGTACCAAAGGTCGTTGAGGCTGAGACGGTACTGTTCGCGCAGGTTTGCCAAGAGCGCCTGAGCCTGTTCCGGCGGTAGCTTTGCGTGGATGTTCAGGGCGTTTTCCATCGTCAAACCTCAATTTCGGACGCAGCTCACCCAAACCCACGGGAATGGGGGATCGGGAGGATTTGTTGGTTGTGTGTTACGGAGTGGTGACGCGGAAACGCCCGTTGTCCGGTGCGTTCAGAATGCGTTCATAGATCAGGCTGACGGGGACGGCCCAAACCTCACCGGTGCCTGTGTCAGTGATAACTGTGTGTGTCGCCGTGCTGGTCAGTACGTCCAGGCGCTGCCGATCGCTTGCGGCAGATAAATCGCTGTAGGCCAGGTGAACCATTTTTTCGGCTGTCGGAGCCAGTACGTCGAAGTCGGATACCAAATGTTGAACGGCGCGTTTGACCAATTGCTGATCGTCGCTCAAGTGTTCGCACCGGTGCCGTTCTAGGAACAGCGACGCCGCGGCTTTGAGCATGTCCTGATATTCCTGTACTGCAGGTAGATTGTTCATTGGGTTTTCCCCGCACGGTAAAGAGCGATGGCTGCAAGCACTTCGGCGTGTCGTGCAGCTACATGGAGGTTGTGGGCGTCTAGGATCAGCTCGGCTTCTTCTTCGCTGATCGAGCCGTCTTCAAGCGCCTTGGCGATCGCCTGGTCAACACAACCGCGCTTTGCTGCTACCTGCACCGACCGAGCGTAAAGCTCGACGTTGTCCAAGGTCTCAGGATCAGCAACCGGCACAAACAGCCCGCCATACATCGACGCGACGTAGTTGGGGAAATGGTGGGTGCCGCAATCTTGCTCCAGCATGAAAACTTGCGTGTCAGTAAGGGGGCTACAGCCGGCGTTTTCGTAGGCATGGTTGTCGAACTTTTTAAGCTTCAGTCCCAAGCGTGCGGCAGCGGCCTCACGTCCTCCGGTATAGCTGCGGATGATCTCGCTCATGACTTCTTTGCGAGTGTCTAGGATCGGGCTTTTCATCTTCTACTTTTCCCTGTTGAGCGCCGCTATTACTGTTCGATCACGCCGTCTTTAATCCCTAGCAACACAGCGGCGCGATGTGCCTCCCCCCGGCGACCTTTGATCCGACCGTTCAATAGGTCGCTGACTAAATTTTTGTTCAGTCCGTGTTTGCGACTGAACTCCGCAATGCTTACTCCTTTTCGATCAAGCGCCGCCCGGGCTTGCTCGTGCGTAACGGTGGCGGGCATAGTGCTCCCCTTGTTTGTTTCTGTTTGTTTGCGTTTGTCTGTGGTGATTCTTGGTCAAAAAAATGATCAAGTCAATGGTGGTGAATAAAAAAATGCTCATAGCGGATCGAGTGGGTGAACGCCTCAGGGAAGAGCGCGAGCGCTTGGGGTTAAATCAAACTGATTTCGGTGTGCTGCTTGGCGTCAGCCGGGGCACACAAAAGAACTACGAATTGGGAGCGAACTCTCTCGATCTACGATACGTCACGGCTCTTGAAGAACGTGGCGTTGATGCTGCTTATGTGCTGACCGGTCGGCGATCCACTCCTCTGGGTCAACTTTTTAGCGCAGCAGAAGAAGAGTTGATAAACCAGTTCAGAACCATCTCGGATGAGGATCAAAAAGCGATCCGTCGTTTCCTTGAGGCCATGGCTGACGACGCCGTGAGGCGTCGGTCTTAATTCACGAAAATCCATACATCATTGGGAAAGCTCCCATTCCAATGATTTTTGCCACGCCCCATAAAGTCCGTTCAGCAATGCACTTTATGGAGTAGTTAGCATGTTGGATCGCAAGAAGAACGATCAAATCAACCTCGAGCACGTCGGGTCGGAAACAACCGTACTCACAGACATCGAGCGTCGACTGATCGATCTGTATCGTCGGCTGAGTCGCGTTGAACAGCAGCAGATTCGTCGCGTGGCTGAGATACTGGCAATCAACCCAAAGGAGAAAGTAGGGGGCTGAACGTCATTCTTTGAATGATCCCGATCGCCGACGCTGTAGCGTTGGCGGTTTGTACCTACGCCACCGCCTGCGACCCTAATTGCTCGAACAGCTCCCGCTGCTTCGCCCTGGGCAACTCGCGAAACCGATCGATCAACATGCGTTCGAAGGTCTGCGAAGACGGACTGAGCGTGTGTGAGAACGTCAGGTTCGACACCCACGTATGCCCGCACCTTGCATCCAGGCATTGGCAATACAGCTTCACGAACTCCGTTGTTACCTCTTCCCGTGAAGCAATTCGGCCCTTGTGGCCGCACTTGCATACAACTCTCATAGTGTCCCTCCCCAGGGGCAACTGATCGCCACCATATTGCCACATTTTGTAGTGGTATTCGCTCCGAAAGGTCTCTCATGCAGTTATATCCACTGCATCTTGAACAGGCTTCCAGCTAAAGCGCCTGTCTTCGCGTAACCGGTGATTTAGCTGATCGAACAGCTGGCAAATCGGTCGAATCTCGTTACTGGTGTACACGCGATCGATCTTTTCAATGTCGCCAAACCCGCCGGTGTTCTCCGGGATGATGCCGGCCAGCGCGGGGTTCATCCGCCAGGCCGCGATGACATCGTTACGGGTGATGTTCTTCACTTTCTCCAGCTCGTCTTTCGCCTGGAAGTCACCCACGGGGATGATCTGAATCGCGTTCTCTTTGCCGTTGGGGATGTTGACGAACATTGAGCGGAAGTTGCCCACACCTTTGCTGGCGCTGATTTGGGCGCGCAGCTCGTCTTCGTCCTCTTCGGTTAGGTCGGGGTCATTGGTGTAGAAGATGTAGCCGGCGTGCGCGCCGTTGCTGTAGTAGCGCCGGCGGAAGAGGGTCGCAGCCTCATTCAGCAGCAATGCCTGCAAGCCGCCCAAGTAGTCCGGAATGCCGTAAATGTTCTGTTCCACGTCGTAGTCCAGGACATGGGAAATTTCGTGCGCCTCGAATTCCATTTCCTTGTTGTCGGGCAGCAGCATCACATACCCGCCGTCGACCTTGACGCGCATGTTGATAGCCGGCAGGTGCTGCAGCTCCAGCACCTGGCCGAACGCATTGGTGTCGTTGTAGAAGTAGGCTTCGCCAAACACCATGTAGTCCAGCCCGGCACGGCCCATCGTCTCTGTGCTGCAGCCTGCTGAGGCGATGAACTCACGCAGCAACAGGTTGCGCTTGAACTTCGGAATGGCGCCGTGGTGCGCGTTGGCGCGCAGCAGCTTGGCCAGCCCAGCCCTCGACACCGGCGGCTTGTAGATCTTGCCGTCGTCGCTGGGGAACACGCCCACGTACTCGCCGATGTTGCCGGACAGCACTTGTTCCGGCTCCCCGAACGTAAACGAGCGCATCGGCTGTTGCTGTGGTTGGGCTGCGGGGTGCTTTCTGCGTTTGCGGTTGGCCATGGCTGCTCTGGTTACTCGTGACGTAGCGGCTACGGCGCCGCTTGTTGGTGTTCAAAGGTTCGTTGGACAGGGCGTGCATCACCGCCCAGGCAATGTCGGCGTGACCGGTGGCTTCGGTACGGGATGCGCTGTAGGTGATCTGGCCGCTGTTGGTAGCGCCGCGCTTGATGGTCAGGAACGCCTGGGCGATATCTGTCCATCCTGCGTCCCACTCGATGCGACTGCCTTGGATCGTGTCCTGGGCTTTCAGTACCAGGGCGTTTTTCGCTTCCAGGCTGTAGTGAATCGGTGTCGCCTTTGCGTAGAAGTCGCGCACCAGGTCGAACACGCCGTACCCCACGCCGGTGACATCGATGCCGATGTGCTGCACATTGAAGCGCTCGGTCAGCTTCTTGACCTGAGCGGCCTGGTAGGTAAACGAATGGCCCCGCCAGCTGTGCTTCTCCAGGATCCGGAACTTCGCCCCGGGTTCGAGAGGTGGCGCGATGACCACACAGGTGGCGTCGTCGCGCGTGCGACTCGGGTCGTACCCCAGCCAGACTGGGCTGTTGCCGAACGGACGATCCAGATCCGGGTTGTAGTCCTCCCACAACGACAGATCCGAGTAGCAGCGCTCCAGATCCTTGAGACTGAACGCGCTTTGGGTGCTGTCGATGAACTTGCAGTAGAACAGCTGCTGAAACTTGTCCTCGTCGTACTCCAGTTGCAGCTGCTCCAGGTCGAACAGATCGCAGCCGCCGGCGATCGCATCGTCCAGGGTGATCGTTTTTCGCCACTGGCCGTCCGGACACAGCGCGCCCTGTGTATAGGCCGTTTCGCTCGGCCACACACCGCCGGCCTTCTTGCCGCGCTTGCTGTTGCGGAACTCTTCGCCCGACCAGAACGGATACGCCTGGTGCGACACGGCGCTGGGCGTCGAGAAATAGGTTTTGCGCCACTTCTTGTGGGTGCCCATGGCGCTGGCCACGGTGCTGAGTTTTTCGAAGTCGCGAATCCAGAAATATTCGTCCACGTAGACGTGGCCGTGGTAGCCCTGGGCGGTGCTGCTGTTGGTGCTGAGAAAGCGCAGCTCGGCGCCGTTGCTCAGGGTGATCGGGTTACCGGTCAGCTCAATATCAAACCATTGCTTGGCGAACTGGATGATGTAGCTGCGGAAGATTTCGGACTGCGATCGGCTGGCTGATAGGAACACCTGGTTATCACCGCTCAACACGGCGTCCATGAACGCTTCGCCGGCGAAGTAGTAGGTCAGGCCGACCTGACGGCTTTTGAGGATGTTCCGCACACGGCGGGTCAGTGGGTTCTGTTTCGCCTCGAACAGTTCTCTCTGGTAGCCGTACATTTTCGAGATGAACTTATCCAGGAAGTCCACTTCGGTCAGGCCGCTGATGTCGTTCTTTGCCTTCTTTTCGCGCTTCTTGCCGCCGCCTTCGCCACGCTCACGGCGTTGACCAAGCTGACGTTCGCGAGGCTCGTCCGGACGATCTGTTGCCGCCGCCGGCGCAGCTTTGGCCGCGAGCTTTTTCAGTCGCTCAAGCAGGCTTGTCAGCCGCTCCAGTTCGTCCAGTTCGGCTTTCGTCAGCGGCTCAATCTTCTCTAGAATCAGGGTGATTCGTCGGTTGACGGCGCTCAACGGTTCTTCATCCGTAAGCATCTCGTCCCAGCCGCCCTGGCGGATCCAGTAGTAGACGATACGGATATTTGGCAGCTTCAAATGCGCCTGGATTTCCTTTACCGAACAGCGGCGCAGGTAGAGGCGTTTTGCAGCTTCTTTGACTTCGGTCGGGTAGTTCATGGGCCGCAGTCTATGCGGCGAAAACGCCGGAAACGCGGGGTTAAATCCCATCATTCGCCTATATCCGGAAAATAGGAGATCGCCGAAAACCAACCGTTTGTTTGGGGCAAATCGGCTCCCTATCGTGGCGGCTCATTCAATGATTGAGCGCAGTCAACGACCATGCCCCGTTCCCTTGTCTCCTACTGGAAACGTGTTGCCACCAGCGGCCCGACCGTCGATGGCCGCGAGATCCTGCCCCAGGAACTGCGCGACATCGCCGAGACCTACACACCTGCCAAATACACGGCGGTGATCTGGTGCGACCACGAACGCTGGCCGGGTTCCCACGGCACCGTTTTTGCCGTGCGTTTGGTTGAAGAGGGCGAGGATCTGGAGCCAGGCCAGATCGCGCTGGAAGCTCAGCTGAAACCGAACGATCGCCTTCTGTACCTCAACGACCAGGGCCAGAAGCTGTTCAGCAGCATTGAAATCACCCCGAATTTCGCCGGCAGCGGAAAGGCCTATCTGACTGGCCTGGCGGTGACTGATTCGCCGGCGAGCCTCGGCACGCAAGAGCTGTATTTCTCCAATCGCACCAGCCGCGCCGCGTACTACGCCGCCTCGCAAGAACTCGGCCCCCTGCGCGAAACCGAGCCGCAGGGCGAGATCGGGCGCCTTGCCGCCATGTTCACCCGCCTGTTCAAGCGTTTCGGCATTGAAGACACGCCCACCGAAACCACCCCGCAAACCCCAACCGAGAGCAAACCCCCAATGGATGAAGCTACCGCAACGGCTTTGAAAGCCCTGCTGGCCCAGCTGCTGGTCGTCGCTGCCGGCATTCAGGCCGTGATTGAGCCTGCCGCCGAAGACGCACCAGAACCCGATCAAGCCCCGATCGATGACGTCAGCACGGCTGTCGACGAGATCGTCACCACTGCCGAGGAACAGCGCGAATTCAAGCGCAACGGCGGCGGCAACAAGGCAGTGCTTGCAGCGCTGACCAGCCTCCAGAAGCAGTTCACCGCGCTGCAGAACACCTCCACCGGACGTCAGTTGCCGCGCAATTCCGGCCCGACTGACAAAACCAAAGCGCGGGTGCTCTGACCATGGCCCGTTCCCTGAGCGCGTACGGCGCCAAGATGTACGCCGAAATGCAGCTGGCGATTGCCGAAACCTACGGTGTCGAGCTGGCCAGCAAGATGTTCTCCGTTGAACCGTCGATCGCCCAGGAGCTGAACGACGCGATTACCGCCAAAGCGGACTTCCTGCAGCGCATCAACGTCATTCCGGTGACCGAGATCAAGGGCGAGAAGGTGTTTATTGGCGTGTCCGGCCCGGTGACTGGCCGCACCAACACCAAGACCACCGATCGCGTGGCGAAAGATGCTTCGGCACTGGAAAACAGCACCTACGAGCTTTCCTCGACCGAATCGGATGTGGGCCTGCCTTACGCGAAGATTGATGCCTGGGCCAAGTTTCCGGACTTCCATCAACGCTACTCGGCTGCGGTGCAGAAACAGATCGCCCTGGATCGCATCATGGTCGGTTTCCACGGTGTGAAGGCGGCTGCGCAGACCGACATCGAAGCCTATCCGATGCTGCAGGACGTGAACAAAGGCTGGCTGCAGCAACTGCGCGAGCAGGCGCCGCAACAGGTTCTCAAGGAAGGCAATACACCTGGCAAGGTCACCATGGGGCCGGGTGGTGATTACGAGAACCTGGACGCCCTGGTGCATGACACCAAGCAAATGGTGGACGAGCGTCTGCGCGACAGCGGCGACCTGGTGGCGATCATCGGCACCGACCTGCTGGCCGCTGACAAGGCCAAGCTGTATGCCAAGCAGGGCGACACCCCAACCGAGAAAGAGCGCATCGAGGACGCCCAGGTGATCGCCACCTACGGCGGTCTGCCGAGCTTTAGCGTTCCGTTCTTCCCGGTCAACGGTGTGCTGGTCACCAGTTGGGACAACCTGTCGATTTACTTCCAGGACTCCAGCTGGCGCAAGCAAACCGTGGACAACCCGAAACGTTCCCGCGTCGAGGATTACAACAGCCGCAACGAGGGCTACGTGATCGAGCAGCTGGAAAAGATCGCGCTGACCGAAAACGTGGAGCTGGTGAAGTGAGCCTGGCCCTTGCCCACAAGCGCCGCATTTTGGCTCAGGGAACTGCTGCAGTGATCGCTGCTGCAGCGGCACCGCTGGCGTATTCGCCGGCGGAAGCCCTGAGCAGCCCAGCCAACGCAAAAAAACACCTGCTGCTGATGCAAGCCTCGCTGGATGAAGACCTGAAGCGCTTGAGCGATTTAAAGAACTTGGCGAGCAAACAAACGCTTAAGCGAACTGAGTTGCTGCCCAAGTATCAGGATTTCATCCAGCGCTACATGGATTCGGGCCTGGTGATGCAGAACCCCGTCCTGGTGCAGGTGATGGTCTGGCTGTTCGACACCGAGCAGTTCGAAGACGGTCTGGAACTGGCGGACTTCGCGATCGAGCAGGGCCAGGAAATGCCGGAGCGCTTCAAGCGCAACGTGCAGACGTTCGTAGCGGACGCGGTGATCGAATGGGCTTTCCGTGAATACAACGCCCAGCGCAGCCCGGAACCGTACCTGTCCGACCTGCTGCCGCGTGTCGACGGCGAATGGGATCTGCCCGAACAGATCCCGAGCAAGTACCACAAGTTGATCGGCATGCGCGCCATGGAGGCCGAGCAGTGGGAAACCGCGCTCAAGCACCTGGAACGATCCACTGAGCTGCACGCCAAGGCCGGCAACGAGACACGCATTGCGAAGTGCCGTAAGGCGATCGCCAAACAAACACCCGCCGTCACCGGCGCCCAATAACCGACTACCCCCCCAGCGGGGAACTGTGGACGTGTGTCTGCCATTTATGGACAGCCCCACGAAAAACAGCCTCCCCGCCCTAATTCGAGCGGTCAGCAATGAGCTTTTCCGGGAAACCCACCACTGTTGTGGAACAGGCGATCGAGAACGACGGCTTTTGGCCGAACCTCTCCGTGGCCGAGTTCCAGAAGGGCTACCGCCTGCCGGCGGAGTTCCTGGGCGACCTGCTGACCGACGCTTTGTTTATCGCGATGGCCGAGGTCAATACCGACCTGGCCAAGCTCAAAACCAGCTGGCTTGCAGCGGGCATCGTTGCCGTGGAAACAGCCGATCCGATGCTGCTGCCTGAGCGTGCTTTCAAAGCCCGGCTGTACAAGCGCGCCGTGTATTGCCGCGCCAAGGCCAGCGCCCTGCAGCAGTTCGCCACCGTGACCCGCCGCGAGAGCGCCGAGAACACCGGCAAGGAAGCGCCGGAGCGTGAAGACACGTTTCTGGCATTCAGTCAGCAGGCTGTGCGCGCCTTGCAGGGCCGTGGCCGCATCACGGCGAAGTTGCTATGACCAAGCTTCAGGCGTTGACCGCCTACCTGCTGGAGCGCCGCCTGGTCGAGCCTGAACAGCTCGACAGCTGGACGGAGCAGGTCAAGCTGTCGCTGATCTGGAAACCCGACGTCGACGGCATGCACTTTGCCGACATGCACTATCGCGCCGTGATTGTCCTGGAGCGTTTCGCCGCCAATCCGGCCCGCATGATGGCCCTGGTGGGCAGTTGGCTGGAGACTCACGACGCCGATCGCGACCGCCACGAACTGCCGGCGCCGGAATTCGCCGTGGAGCCCCTGGACAGCGATCTGTTCGACGTGGAAGTCACGCTGGAATTCGTCGAGCCGCAGTATCTCTCCGAAGAACCGGACGGCGAGATCCAAGCCTTCGGCAAGACCTGGGCGTTCATCCCGTTTGACCTGTGGGTCGCTGAGCGCGGCGAGGTGGCCACCAGTGGCGGGGCGTAGCACGTTCGAACTCGATGTGCGCGGACGCCTGGGTGTACACGAGCAATTGGCCTTGCTGAGCCTGCCGCCGCAGTTGCGCCGGCGGTTGTTGAACCAAGTGACCAAGCGCGTGCGGACGATGAGCCGCAAACGTCAGCGCGCCCAGCAGAACGTGGACGGTTCGGCGTTCGCCCCGCGCCAGGGCGAGAGCAAGGGCAAAAAGAAGATGGAAGCCGGCCTGGCCAAGCTGATGGTGGTCACCCGCGTGACCGCTGACGAAGCAGAACTGGGCTGGAAAAACGCCCTGACCCGATGGGTCGCCGCCCAGCAGCACTATGGCGTCAGCGAACGCCGCACCGCCGCGCAGATGCGTCGCTGGAACAAAACCCCGCCTGGCCTGGCTGCCACCGAGAAACAGGCCAAACGTCTGCGCCGGTTGGGTTTTCGCGTGCGTCAGGCCGGCAAAAAGACCCTGACCAGGCCGTCAGTGGCGTGGATTCAAGAACATGTGAACTACGCCAAGGCGGGCTTGTTGATTCGCATCCTGGACGACCAGCGCAGCGAGTCTTCGGGCGCGCAGAGCTGGGAAATCACGCTGCCCAAACGCCAGTTCATCGGCGCCGAAACCGAACGCGACACCAACCTGCTGATTAACCAGGTGTTGCAACAAATCCTAACTTCACCCCGCTAACGAGGCACTGCATGGCACTCGGTCAAGTCACCGTCGACAATCTCAATCTGGGCCAGGGGCCAGTGAGCGAGATTGAGCGTTACTTTCTTTTCATCGGCCCCGCCGGCAAGAACGTCGGGCAGATCCTGCCGCTGAACATGGACAGCGACCTGGACGTCCAACTGGGCGTCCCGGCCAGCGACCTGAAAACCCAAATCACCGCCGCCCAGCTCAATGGTGGCCAACGCTGGGCGTGCGTGGCGGCTCCGATCGGCGCCGAGGGCGATTGGGCCAGCGCTTTGGAAAAGGCCCAGCAACAGGGCTACTCCGTCGAAGCCGTGGTGATTACCAACCCGGTTACCACTGCCGCCGAATTGTCGGCCATGCATGACGCGGCGATCGCGCTGAACAACACCTACGGGCGCCGCGTGTTCTTCATGGCATCCGTGCCTGGCATCACCGCCGAACAGACCTGGGCGCAGTACGTCAGCGAGCGTAAAGGGCTGCTGGCCAATCTGGCAGCGCCGCGTGTGCTGGTCGTGCCGCAATTGCATGGCAATGACCTGGGCGTGCTGGCCGGTCGCTTGGCCAACGCTTCTGTGAGCATCGCTGACAGCCCCATGCGTGTGACCACCGGTGCCGTGCTGGGCCTCGGCCCTGTGCCGGTCGACGGCGACAAAGTCCCACTGACCTCGGCGGTGCGCAGCGAACTGGATCGGGCGCGCTACTCGGTTTCCCAGACCTATCCCGATTACCCGGGCGTGTACTGGGGCGACGGCAACATGCTGGACACCGCCGGCAGTGACTTTCAGGTCGTGGAATACCTGCGCATCACCGACAAGGCCGCTCGCCAGATCCGCCCGCTGCTGATTCGCCGCGTAGCCGATCGCCGTTTGAACAACACCCCCAACAGCATGGCCGTCAACACCAACCAGTTGATGGCGCCGCTGCGAGCCATGGCCAAGTCCACCACGTTTGCGGGTCAGGTGTTCCCGGGCGACATCGAGCCGCCGAAGGACGGCGACCTGGTGCTGACCTGGGAGACGAAAACCAAGGTCGCGGCCTACATCAAGCTCAAGCCCCACAACTGCCCGAAAGACCTGACCGCAAACATCGCGTTGGATCTTTCCACCGACAAACAGGAGTAACGCCCCATGGCGAAGATTGGCGGCAAGAACTTTGACGTGAGCCTGGGCGATATCGCACTGCACGTCGAAAGCTGCACTTTGGATATCACCGACAACTCGGCAGTGGCCCAAACCCGGGGCGTGCCAGACGGCACCGTGGACGGTGACGTGGCCGCTGCCGGCGAATTCGAGCTGGATACCACCAACTTCAATCTGCTGATCGACGCGGCGCGCTCGGCGGGCAGCTTCCGAGGCCTCAAACCCTTCGATGCGGTGTTCTTCGCCAAGGCCGGCGAAGACGAGGAACTGCGGGTGGAAGCCTTCGGCTGCAAGGTGAAGCTGTCCAGCCTTCTGGCGATCGATCCGAAGGGCGGCGAGAAGTCCAAACACAAGGTTCCGTTCGACGTCACCAGCCCGGATTTCATCCACATCAATGGCGTGCCGTACCTGGCTGCGACCGAGATCGAGGGGCTGCGCTGATGGTGGACTGGTTCGACCGTGCCCAGGATCTGGAGCAGCGCCAACGTGACCAGGCGATCAAAGCCCAGCTGAGCAAGCCTGTGCCGGTCGGGCCGAGCCTGACCCATTGCCAGGACTGCGACAAACCTATTCCGCCGGCGCGCCAGGCGCATGGCGGTATCACCCGGTGTGTCCCGTGCCAAACGGACGTTGAGAAGAGCAACCGCCGATGACCAATGAAACCGCACGTCTGGGAACGCTGGAGCGGCAAATCGCCGTGATCGAGCACCGCATGAACGAGTTTGAAGATCGGCACGACACCGTGCCCACTCGCGTGACCAAGCTTGAGCAGCAATTCGAAAACATGACTGGCCAGCTCAAGGAACTGAACAAGGGGCAGCAGGCGTTGACCCTTGCGGTCAACGTGATCGGCTCGAAGGTCGGGCGCTTGCTGACCATCCTGACTCTGGTTGGCGCTGTGCTGCAGATGGTCGTGCCGGCACTGTTGCGTGTGTGGTTCCCATGAGCCTGCGCGGACGTATCACCGCCGGTTTGATCGCGCTGGCCAGCGCCCCGTTGGTGATCTTCCTGGGCACCTGGGAAGGCAACGGCCAGAACACCGTTTACGCGGACAAGCTCGCTGGGGGACTTCCCACGGTTTGCAAAGGCATCACCCGGTTTACCAGCCCGTACCCGGTCGTCGTCGGCGACTACTGGTCGCCCGCCAAATGCGCCGAGGTGGAGCAGCTGGTGATCCGCAAAACGCAGCTGCAGCTCGCCGAGTGCATCACGAACCCGAACGTGGGCCAGAACCCGTTCGACGCACTGACCAGCCACGCCCACAACTTCGGCGTAAGCAGCACCTGCGCCAGTCGAGCGGTCGCGCTTATCAACGCTGGTCGCATTGCCGAAGGCTGCAAAGCCCTGGCATGGGCGCCGGACGGCAAGACGCCGGTATGGGCCTTTGTGACTGACCCCAATGGCCAAAAGCGCTTTGTGCCGGGCCTGCACAACCGCCGGCTGGCCGAATCCCGGCTGTGTGCGGAGGGCTTGTGATGCTGCGCGAAGCCTTGTTCCTGGTCGTGCTGTGCCTGGTTGCCTGGATCGGTTTCGACGTGCTCGAAGGCCAGCGCGACGAAGCCAGGCGCGAGCGCGACAGTGCGAAATGGGAGGCCAGCGGCCTGCGCGAAGCGGCACGCATCAGCGGCGAAATGCTCGCCGAGCGGGACGCGATTGACCAACGAAACACCAAGGAATTGACCCATGCCCGCACTGAAAACGAACGCCTACGCCGCGCTGTTGATGATGGGACTCGGCGGCTGCGGATCCGCGCCACCTGTCCCACCTCCGGATCTTTGCCCACCGCCACCGGCCCCGGCCGCGTGGCTGATGCAGGAACCGCCGAACTCGCAGCAGACGCTCGACCGGATTATCACACCCTCCGAGATCAGCACGCCTTAAGCCGGCAAATGATTCTCGGACTTCAGCAATACGCCCTAGGCGTCTGCCGGCGATCGCCGGCGCACCAGGGCACCCATTTCCCCAACCTCAACAAGAGCGATACCCCATGAGCCAGCAAAACACCGAAATCACCCTGGAAGTCGGCGAACAGGAATTCACTTTCAACCTGACCCCGGCCGACGTGACCAAATACTTCAACGCCCTGACCCAGACCAACAAGGTCGCCCCGGGCAATAACCTGCTGATGACCACCGTGCTGCAGGATCAAAAGCCTGCTTTGAAAGCCCTGCTAGGCAACCCGGTGATGGTGATGCAGCTGGCCGGCGCGCTGCTGGAGGAATACGCACCCAACGTTGAGGTGATCGTAAAAAAGCGCTCGAGCACGCTGAGCGCCTGAGTGAAAACGGCCTGGGCCAGCTGATGGCCCTGACGAACCGCTGGCTTCCTGGTGCCGAACCCACGCCCGAGGCGATGGGGACTGCCAAGTGGCTGGAGGACGAACACTGGAGACGCATGGAGTTTGCCGTGGCTAGCGGCATCGCCCTTGCGCTGAACGGGTAACGACATTGGCAGACCGTAGCGCCAGCCTGGCTTTCATCCTGAGCCTGACCGATAAGGTCACCGCGCCCCTGGGCAAGGTGAAAATGGGCTTTTCCGAGCTTGCCGATCAGAGCGAAAAGCACATCAAGACGATCGGCCTGGGCTTGGGCGGGCTGACGGCGGGCGTGGTCGCCATTCGCGAATCCATGGAACCGGCGTTGGAGGTCAATCGTGCCCTGGGCGACGTGCGCTCGCTGGGCGTGGCTGAAGATGCGCTGTCGGCGCTCAACGCCAAGTCGCTGGAATTCGCCGTGAACTACGGGGAGAACGCCAAGGATTTCGTGGCGTCCGCGTACCTGATCGAGGGCGCTATCAAGGGGCTTGCCGGCAACCAGCTGGCGACCTTTACCAACACCAGCAACCTGTTGGCCAAGGCCACCAAATCCGACGCCGAAACCATGGGCGAATACGTCGGCACGCTCTACAACCTGCAGAAGTCCCAGGCCGATGCGATGGGGAAGGGCGCGTGGGTGGAAAAACTCGGCGGTCAGACGGCGCTGGCGGTGCAACTGTTCCGCACCAGCGGCGCGGCCATGAAAGACGCCTTCAAGGAAGCCGGAGCGATCGCCACGACGTCCGGCGTCGACCTGGCTGAACAGATGGCGGTGATCGGCACGCTCAGCAGCACCATGGAAGGCGGCGACGCCGGCGGACGCTACAAGGCGTTTTTCGAGAACATCGGCGCCGCCTCGGAAAAGCTGGGCATGAAGTTCACCGACCAGCAGGGAAAGATGCTGCCGATGATGACTATCCTGGACAAGCTCCAGGGCAAGTTCGGTGACCTGACCAGTGCGTCGGCGGGTGCCAAGCTGATGGAGGCTTTCGGCGGCGAAGGCGCCCAGGTGATCGGCGCGCTGGCCAAGGATACCGATCGGCTACGCAACGGCATCGAGCAGCTGGGCAAGGTGCGCGGATTGGAGAACGCTGAGCAGATGGCGCGGGCCATGGTCGATCCGTGGCAGCAGTGGGCGTCCCTGGTCGAAGTCATGCGCGTGGTGTTCGGCCAGGTGCTGATCCCGGTGCTGTCGCCGTTCATGGCCAAGATGGTCGACATCGGTAAAACGCTGGTGCGCTGGTCGCAGCTGTTCCCCAACATCACCCGCGTGGTTGGCATCACTGCGCTGTCGATCATGGGCATCGTCGCCGCCATGTCAGCCTTGACCATGGTGGTGGGCATCGCGCGGATGACGTGGCTGGGCATGCTCACCGTCTGGAAACTCTTCCAATTGATGGGCCTGCGCACGGTCGCGATGTTCATCCTGCAGAAACTAGCGATCCTGGCTTACATCGTGGTGATTCACACGCTGAGCGCCGTTCTGGCGGTCATTCGTGGCGCCATGCTGCTGTGGCAGGGGGCGATCTGGCTCGTCAACGCGGCGCTGCTGGCCAACCCTGTGGTGTGGATCGTGGTCGGCATCGTCGCCCTGGTCGCTGCGATCGCAGCAGCGGTCTACTACTGGGACGAATGGACGACGGCCCTGATGAATACCGCCGCGTTCCAAGCCGTTGCCGAGACATTCCAGAAGCTGTCCGACTGGTTCAACTCCATGGGCGGCTGGTCAGGCATTGCCAAGGCCGCGTGGGACAGCATCGTCGGTATTTTCACGAAGGCCGTAAACGGCGTGATCGAGCTGCTGAACAGCATCCCGGGCGTGAACATCGAGGCACGTTTCGGCGGTATGCCCGAAGTGCCAGGCGTCGACGCGGCCACCAGCGCTTCCGATACCGCCAACGCCGCGCAGAAAGCCCAGCAGACCATCAATGCGGCCATTCCCAGCCTGTCGCCGGCACGCCCGTCTGCAGTGCCGCCGGGTGGCCTGCTGACCAGTATTCAGAACACCAACAGCAGCCAGAACAAGGGCACGCATGTGGAAAACGTGAACATCCACACCGGCAAGCAGATGACGCCGCTGGAGATGGAAAACATGGTCGCGATGGCGGTGGGCGGATGAGCGAATACGTGGATTTGCTGATCGCCGACAACGACCTGGCGCTCGATCCTTCGAACCAGCCCAGGCTGATTGATGACCGCGCCTGCATCGCCCAGGACATCGCCCACATGATCCGCGACAGCGGCCTGCTGGTGACGCTGGTGGCCGAGCGGGACCGCCTGCGCCAACGCGATTGCATCCAGCAGATGGAACTGCTGGTGGAAGACGACGTGCGTCTGGTGCCGGGTACGGCGCGCATCACCGAGCAGGCGCCAGGCGTGTACCTGGTCACCGCGAAAACCATCAAATTCGGATCGATCGAGGTAAGTCTGTGAGCGTCGATTTCAAAAAGTTGATTGCCGATACTGGCATCCCGACCACCGAAGCAGGCTTGAAGGCTGCTTGGGAAAAAGAGGTGGAAGCCCAGGGCGCGAAAGTCGCCAACACCAGTAGTTATTCGCCGTTCTGGCGGGTGATGACCGCGCTAGTCACCAAGCCGGTGTTGTGGTTGTTGGACTTCCTGTGCTTGACCGTGCTGCCCAATTTCTTCGTGAAAACGGCGGTCGATGCCTGGCTGGACACGCTCGCATGGGCGGTCAACGTCGAGCGCAAAGGCGCGACCAAGGCGAAGGGCAAATTGCTGTTTACCCGGGCCATTCCGGACGGTGTGCTAGAGCTGGAAAAGGGCATCGTGGTGCAGTCTGCCGCGATCAACGGGAACGTCTACAAACTGGTGACGACGGCGCCGGCGACGTTCCAGCAGGGCCAGCTGCAGCTGGACGTTCCTGTCGAGGCGATCGAAGCCGGCAGTGGTTTTAACTTGGCGCCGGGTTATTACGCGATCCTGCCGGCGCCGATCCCTGGCATCGTGCAGGTGGTCAACAAAGATGGGTGGCTGGATTCACCAGGCGCAGATCCGGAACCCAACGAGCAGCTGCGCCTGCGCGTGCGCAACCAGTTTTCGGCGGTCAACCAGTGGCACACCGACGCGGTCTATCGCGCCATGATTTCCGCCTTTCCCGGCGTGCGCCCTGACGGCGTGTACTTCGAACACGGCGCCCCGCGTGGCCCCGGCAGCGCTAACGCCTACATCCTGTTTGATGCAGGTGTGCCGGCGGCGACGTACCTGGAGCAAATCAACGCGCATATCCGCGACCAGGGAAATCACGGCCACGGCGACGACTTGCTGGCCATGGTCATGCCTGAAACGCCGACCAACCTTGTGGTGAACGTCTGGCCGTTCGCCAACCAGACCGCCGCGCAGATCGCCGAACTCAAGCAAGAGGTTGAACTGTTTGTGCGGGCCGCGTATCGCGAAAGCACGCCCCGGGACTACCAACCCACCCTGACCTATCCGCAATCAAGGTTCAGTACCAGCCGCTTGGGTGAGGAATTACACCGGCAGTTTCCCGGTATCGAAGCGGTGAAGTTCACGCCCATGGTCGACGTGGTCAACGGCCTGTCGATTCCCCGGCTGGAGAACCTGACGGTGAACATCAAGTGATAAATCTCAAGTTGCCGTTTTGGCTCGCCGGCACCGAGCTGTCGAAACTGACCACTGCCGCACAGTCCTGGTGGGAAGCCGTCACCGGCTGGCTTCGCTGGCCTTACTCGCAGATCGATCCCGACACCTGCCACCTGAGCATCCTTGAGCTGTGGGCCTGGCAGCGCGACGTGACGCGCTTCACTGGCGAGCCGGAATCGCTGTTCCGCTTGCGGGTGAAATTCGCCTTCATCAACTCGGTCGACGCCGGCAGCACCGCCGGCATGAAGCGCATTTTCGAGCGCCTGGGCGTCGGCTATGTCGAGATCGAGGAACGCCAGCCCGACCGCGATTGGGACGTGGTGCTGCTGAAATTCAGCAACGCGCAGCTGTCGCTCAATCCTGAACTGCTGCGCGTGCTGATCCAGCAATACGGTCGGACGTGCCGGCGCTACGACTTCGTGACCATCACCCCCGTGGGCCTTCAAGTGGGCCTTATCGATTTCAACGACGACCAGCAAACGCTGGTCGCCAGCCTGTAGGAGCGCACTGTGAGCGCCAGTATTACGTTGGCCGGTGAAGGCCAGATCGCCCTGAAGCAAAGCCAGAAAAAGCCCCTGGTCATCACGAAATTTATCTTTGCCAACGTGCCCGGGTTGAACCCCGAAGCCCCGGTGGATCGTGCCGCCGGCAAACCCCCGGCAGGGCAGATCGTTCAGACCTATGACATTCCCAAGGAAAACGCCGGCTTCGTGAATCCCAACCAGGTCGTGTACAGCGCCCAGCTGGGTTCCGACATTGGCGATTGGGACTTCAACTGGGTCGGCCTTGAGGATGAGGACGGCCTGCTGTTCGCGGTGTCCTATGTGCCGCTGCAGCAGAAACGCAAGAACATCCCGCCGCTGCAGATCGGCAACAACGTCACCCGCAACTTTCTGGTGGCCTTCGACGGCGCCCAGGCGCTGACCGGTGTCACGATCGATGCCAGCACCTGGCAGCACGATTTTACGGTGCGTCTGGCCGGCATCGATGAGCGCGAGCGTCTGAGCAATCGTGAAATGTACGGTCGGGCCTGTTTCTTCGGTAACTCGCTGGCATTCGCAAAGAGCGAAAACGGGTTCCAGTTGAATGCCGGTACGGCGTACATCGAAGGCATTCGGGTGTTCATGTCGAAGCCTTGGCCATTCACTGGTGTTATTCCCGTTGGAACTATCACCCTCGACGTGTGCCTGGAACGACAGTTGAACGATCGGGTGGCGACGTGGAAGGTCGTCTATGGAGAAAGGGGCGATTACACCGACGCGGCAGGTATCCGTCACTACTGTGTGCCGATCGTCTATTTCGCCTCTGCGACAGAAATCTACGATGCGCGCCCAGCGGAACCGATCGCCGGTGCGCTTATGCAGCATTTCGCAGCGCGCAATGGTGACTACCCAAATTTACGTGCAAGAGCCACAACGAAAGTTGACGTCGGACTGGGCAACCTACCCAACGCAATCAGCGACGATCCTGCCACCAACAGCAGTCAGATCATTGCGTCGACGGCCGCGTTGAACAAGCTGCAGAAACAGGTCGGCGACTCAATGACCGGCATGGTCGCCGCGTTCGCCATGAATAGCCCGCCGGCAGGGTGGTTGGCGTGTAACGGTGCCGCGATTTCTCGCACGGCGTTCGCCGGTTTGTTTGCACGGATCGCCACACACTACGGCGCAGGCGACGGAACAACCACGTTCAACTTGCCCGATATGCGCGGTCTGTTCCCTCGCGGCTGGGACGACGGGCGCGGCCTCGATCCTGGTCGGGCGTTCGGTGTCTATCAGGACATGATGATCCATTCCCACGCGCACACCGCCTCTGCTGCAGCGGTGGGTGACCACCTTCACGCCGCCTGGACGGATGCCCAGGGCAACCACGTTCACCGAACATGGACTGACGCTCAGGGCGCACACAATCACTCGGCGCCCAGCTCGCCGGGTATTGGCCAAGGTGCTGGTGGTCTCAACTCGGTACAACAATCGGGTGGCGCACACGAAACGTCCTGGGCGGGCGCGCACGCACACAACATCGGAATGGATGCCGCCGGCCACCACGCGCACAACGTCGGCGTAGGCGGGGGCGGCGCGCACACCCACGGCGTCACCGTCGCCGCCGCCGGTGGCACTGAAACCCGGCCTAGGAACTTGGCCCTTTTCTACTGCATCAAGTATTGAGATCGAGCATGACCGAGAAAATCGTCTATCAGACCAACCATCTGGGCATCCTCGTCGGTGCTGTGAAGGCTGACGAATCGCCGCTGGAACCAGGCGTGTACATGATCCCCGGCGGCTGCGTGGAAACAGCGCCGCCGCTGATCCCCGAACACAAAGCCGCGTGGTGGAACGGTAGCGCCTGGCAGCTGGTGGACTACTTCGGCGGCGTCGTGGTGTACAACACCGCGACCGGTGAACCGCGCACGCTCGAAGGCTTTGAACCGGTGCCTGCGGGGCACACCATGAACAAGCCCGGGCCAAACCAGATCTGGAGGGACGGGCAATGGGTCGATGACATCGACGCCGTGCTGGCCGCGCTTCAAGACCAAAAGCTTCAGGCGATCGGCGCCGGTTGCGCGACGTACATCGCCGGCGGATTTAACTCCAGCGCCCTGGGCGACGTGCACCGCTACAGCAGCGCCATCGATGACCAGGTGAACCTGAACGCCCAGGTGTTGCTGGGAGTTGATGACGTTTACCCGTGCACCGGCGCCGACCAGGTGCTGGCTTTCCGGCCTCACACTATCGCCCAGTTGCAGAAGGTCAGTCATGACCTGGTGCGCTTTCGTCAGGCTGCCCAGCAGTGCGCGGAGTCGTTGCGTCAGGCTGTGGATAAAGCGCTGAAAGACAAAAACCTCAAGGCCATGAAAGCCATCACCTGGACGCCGCCGGCATGAACTGGGCACCGGTGACGATGCAATGGCCGGAGCAGGCCACGCAATGGATGGGCGGGCTGTCCGCCGCCAAGGATCTGGCCACCGGCGAGCTGGCCAGCACCGCGCAACGGCTGGCCGGTCTGGACGGGCTGGCCAATACCAACCCGGGGCCAGTTGCGGATGCCGCGAAAGGCGCCATTGAAGCCGGTCGGGCGGCGCTGGCCGATCAACTGGGCCAGGTGCCGGCGTGCCTGGTGGTGACGCCGTTTCAAAGTGGCATTGGCCAGGGCCAAGGCTATCAGCGGTTCCTTTCGGCGCCGAACGTGCTGGAACACCTGGCCAGAAAGCTGGAGGACGCGACCGACAACGGGCGTCCGGCGGGGCCGCAATATGCCCTGTCGATTCTGTTCCTGGGCACGCGCCTGGAACAATTGGCCAGCGGCCTGTCGCGGTTCAATGCTTTGCTGCCGATTCCCGACCTGGTGCGCACGGAACGGCGCGCCCATCACCTGATGAAGCTGGAGAGCGACAAGTGGGAGATTCCCGGCGCCGGCCCGCTCCCGCGCTGGCAAGCGCTGCCGCTGGAGCGCTGCACGGTGGTGAAGGCCGCGAAACAGTCCATGGCCGGCCAGTTGGCCGTGCTTGAGGGCTACGCCGCCGACAGCTCGCCGCTGGCCGATCTGGCAGCGCTGGCCGCTCGCAAAGTCGCCCAGCAAAAGGGCCGGGATCAACAACTGGCTGACCTGAAAAACCTGCTGGCCGAGGGCAATCCGGATGTCAGCATTCGCGCACGCCTGATCGGCCCGGGTAACTCCAGCGAGCTGCGCCAGGAGTTGCTGAGCGGTGAAGCGCCGGGGCATGAGTGGGTGCAGTGCGCGGGAATGCTGCTGGTCGGCACCAAGGAAGGGCTGAGTTTTGTACAGGAGCTGGTGGGCCTATGACGCTGTTACTCGACGGGCAAAAAGTGCAGGGGAAGAACCTCAAGGTCACGGCCAATCTGCGTATCGAAAGCGGCGACATGTCCGGGCAGACCAGCAATACCGACAAGGCGCACAAGGGCTTCAAGCCCAAGACGCTGGCCGTGTCGCTGATGATCCCCTTCGTCGATCGGGTGCAGTTGACTGACTTGATGCGCATGGCCGAAGCCACGGCAAGCGGTGGCCAGCTCCATCTGTACCGCGTGGTGAATGACACCGCCGAGGCCTTCGGCGTGCGTCAGGTGGAGTTCTCCGAAGGTGTCAGCGCCCGCGAGGCGGACACCTTAAAAGCCTGGCTGGTGCAATTCACCCTCAGCGAGCGCGAATCGAACCCGGAAAAGGTCGAGGGACGACGCGCCGGCAACAAGGCCGACGCCCAGGGCGCCCCCGGCAGCGCGGTCGGGGAGGGCGGCGGTTCCGGTACCGGCGACAATCCGGAATTGAGCGGATTTGAAAAGGTGCTGGGCCGTGTAGACAAGTGGCTGGGGAGTGAGCAGACGTGAAGCTGCACAAGGTTCTGTCGATCAATGGCGCGCCGGTTGCCCTGGTCAAAGAAGACGTTCGGCTGGACGCCACCAGTCCCGGTCGGGCGAATTTTACGGTGCAGTCTGCCGAGCCGCTGAAAGGGCTGGTGACGCTGGATATCGGCTACAACGATCGGACGCTGCAGCGCCATTTCATCGGCTACGTCGAGCGTTGCACCGCCGCCAACGCGGTGGAACAGGTGCTGTTCTGCCGCGAGCTGGCCGCTGTGCTAGCCAACCCCTTGCCGCTGAATCTGCGTCACGTTGACCTGCGCGCCGTGCTGGCCGCTATCAGTGAGCAGACCGGCCTGCGTTTTCGTGTTCCGGATCAACCCTATGCCGGCATGAAAGCACCGTATTTCTACAGCCTCGCCGCCGGCTACCAGGCGATGGACAGTCTGGCCCGCGTGTTCAGCATTCCGGACTTCACCTGGCACCAGCTGGGCAACGGCGAAGTGTTCGCCGGCAGTTGGGCCGACAGTTTTTTTGGCGCCCGGGCGCCGCTGCAAATCCCCACGGAGCTGTTCGACGGCTACCAGGGCAACCAGAGCGCAATGGTCGCGGCCCTTCCTGGGCTGCGACCAGGTGCAACAATCAACGCCGGCGAGCGCGTCACCAGTGTGGCGCTCGCCAATGACCAGATGGCCATCCGATGGAAGACGCAATTCGCCGCGCTGTAGAGCGCCAATTCCCCGAACTCACCGGCGGTTATCACCTGCCGCGATTCGCCCAGGTCACCGCCGTGGCCGATGCGCCGGCGGACGCTGGCCTGTGCGATGACTTCCGTCCGCGCTACGCCGTGGACATTGTTGTCCTCGGGCCAGACGACGAGCCAGATCCGGCCATCCCGCCGCTGACTGGCGTCCCGTTGCCACTGCCCACCGGTGGCGAGGAAATGGGTATTTACGCCTTTCCCGAGGAAGGCACCCGTGTCGTGGTGTGCTTTGCCTACGGCTTGCCGAACAAGCCCTACATTCAGTCAATCTTGCCGCACGGGCTGAGCATGCCGAGGGTGCCCAAGGGTGATCAGGTATGGCAGCACAGCGGCGCCGCCCAGCAGCGCGTCGATGCCGACGGCAACTGGCTCCGCCAGACTGATGGCAGGATCCGAGATCTGGCGGTCGAGCGTGAAGTTGAAGCCCTGGACAACCGCGAACAGTTCCAGAGCCACACGCAGACGATTGACGACCACTCGACCGAGTCGGTGGGTGGCGTGAAGACGATCGAGGCGCTGGGCGCGCTCAAGCTGCTGTCGGGTGGATCCGCGAGCCTTGCAGCGGTGGATGATCTGCACCAGGCGACCGGCCGGGATCTGAACGTGGTTGTGGGCCAGAAACACAACGCCACGGTGGGGGGCGATATGCATGAGCGGATTGAAGGCTTGCGGCGAAGTGTGGCCAGCAAAGGGCAGCGCCTACAGGCGCCTGAAAGCTGGATCGGCTCAGAAGGCGTGAACCTGTTTCAAGTAGTCTGCGATCTTCTCGACTTGGTAGAGCAGATGAACGAACAGCTGGCCGCACATACGCACGGCCCAACACCGCCACCATCGAATTCGTCGGCATTTTTATTAAACGCCGAAACTTCAAAACAAAAAGGTGACATAGTAAAAGCAATCACACTAAAGCTCTAAAGTGGTATTGTGAACTTCCGCATTCTCAAAAGCACGACTGTACGCATCAAGATGCTCTTCTGAGACATTCATCACGCGTAGCCAACTTACAACACCCTCATCTTCTAAAATCTCGTCTTGCATTATCATCTTGCAAAATCTAGAGCAATTTACTGCCAAACCTATAAGGTTCAACAGATTAACGGCGCGCGTATACATTGGTCCTTTGAAATCCTTTATCTCTACCAAGGCGTCACTTATTTCCTCTAGTCGCGAAATTAACAATTGAATCCAGTATCTTTGCTGGCGACTATATTTGTGAGCTACATCAATAAAGTAAGACTCCAAACATAAAGCACTTATGCTCAATGGAAGATAATTTCCCCTGGCAGGCGTTTTTTTGACGATAAGGCTAATCATTCGTAGAGCCTCTTTATTCAATTCATCCAGAGAATGCTCAATCGCCATGACATCTTCTTCGATGCACATGAGCTTGTTTTTTGCTGCGTTATTTTCTTTGCCACGTCCTGCAAAATAATTTAAAGCAAAACCAAAAACGGCACCTACTAGGGTGCCTAGTATCGGAAGCGCTTTGTCTAAAGTCCCTTTCCCTTGCAATGACGCCTGCAAATACCCCAAACACTGGTTGAAGCTTTCAATATCCATATTCTTCCCTTGCCGAGTATTCATGGTGGTCATTTAAGCTAAAATAACTTGCTGGGCTATTAAATTACAGGTTTCAGTATTTAAATCACATAGTTCATTCTTCACGGCACCACCATGATTGCGCGTAGGCACAACCATCAATGTACTCGATTCCGCTCAGAACAAATCCTGTTACTGCCATACCCGCTAATGTGGCGTCAAGCAAGGGTGGTAAAGGATCCGGATCGAGCGGCATTCCCACCTCAACACGAGCAACGTTGGCTGCGCGGCCTAACTCATGGCTCATCGTGGAATTGACCATGACATTGCCTCTAACCGCCGGATAGCGGCGCCGCTCTTTCGCATCCAGCGCGACACCACGTAACCGCATAGGCGTGACCAATACGCGCATGGTTCCCCCTATTCGTCAGCTTTGAGGTCGAGCAAAGACTCGACGGCGTAGGCAAGCGCAGCGTCCGCTAACTCCAACAAATCACTGAGGTGATCACTATCAATTACATGATCCTGGTGCAGAACATGGGCTTGCCTGAGCAGTGCTTTGTGATGGGCGCCAGGCATCGCCAGCAGCGCCAATTCATCCCGCAGCATTACGTGCCACTGCGCTATCGCGGATGACTCTTGGTTTTCGGTTCCCGCACATTGTTTGTTCATAAGCCATGCTTACAAGAATACTGTATATGCAAACAGTATAGCGGCAGACGAACTCCTCGACACCAGTCGGGCGACTGACGGCGATCGGCGGACGCTTGGTTGCTCGGAGAAATTTAGCTGCAAGAAAAAAACAGCTGAAAAAGCACTTATCCCCCTCCCGCCGACGGGTATTGCGTCCCTTTTTTGTGCAAAGGCCGGAGCGGTGCAACCACCTCCGCTGCCCAGGCCTTCTGCGAGGGCAGTTGACGTTGTAGCGATTGCACGATGTGAAAGGATTTGCAAAGAAATGCAGCAGCTTTGCACTGCACTCAGAACCGACGCTGCCTGCGAAGACAATTCACGAGCCATTGTTTAAAGGGGAATCCTTTAAAAAAGGTGCCTTATCGACATTTTTGGTTTTTGAACAGCTGATTTTGCAACCACTCAAGGTACGATTGAGGTTCGTAACTTTGTTAGCTGAACCCTCGGATTACCGAGGGTTCAGGGTGGTTTTGCGCATTTCAAAAGTGATCACACTATAGGACGACGGTTGCACATGATTTCGGCATGTGCATCCATCGAGATTGGCGCCTGAATCATGCGAGACTTGGAAGGTATCAGAAGTCAATCGTTGAACTTTAGAATATGAGCATATATCTTAGAGCATAGCTCTTGAAGCGGCTCTGGAAGCACCCATTCAGCGGTATTCATTACATCTATTGCCTCGCGACAAAATTTAACTTTATCGTTGATTGTTCCACTTTCATCTGCGAAAACTCGAGGGTTAGATTTTCCTCGTCCCTTCAGGCCAAGGCATTGGTCTAAATGATATCCAATCCCGTAAGGTGATGAAGATATTTCACGGCGAAGTATTTTTTTAAGGTCGGAAATATCAAGGCCTTCAGTTGTTTTTCTTTTCTTTCTCTCGAATATGTTTTTCGCTGTTTCCTCTATGATATTTAGTGGCAGTAGATTCTCAATCTCCTTGCTTGGTAATAGATGGAATCTTTCTGCTAGTTCGCCTTCTAGTGTTTCGCATCTATTACCTTTTCCTTGAATGTCACCGTCCGCTATAAGGAATGCCGAAGCGCAAAGTTTTGATGCATTCAGTCGTTCTGTAGTGTCGCCGTCATCAAAGCCCCAATGACCTAGTGTTCCGCCTTGATATTCAACGAAAGCATAATGGAAGTTTTCTAATAGCCCTTCAAGTTTTATTTTGAAAACTGAGTCTGTCAGGGTGTCTAAATATTTTTTCATTAGTATTTTAAGGTACAGCCGATCCGTTATGCCTTCAACCCAGATGGTCGAGTTGGCTAGATAAACTGAGGAAGCAAGTACCCCAAGGTCTGCTAATAGCTCCCTGTCTCTGGTGCACTCTTGTATGCGAAAACTTGTGCCATTCTCACCATTGCTCTTGGAAACCTTGTGAACAACTACGTCTTGTATGGTTTCCGCCAGGTCGAGTAAATGATTTGAGTGAGTTGTGGCTAGATATTGATGATTCGTATGTTTTAATAAAAAAAGTGCAAGCTTTCTGAGCAGGCCAGGATGCAAGCATGCTTCTGGTTCCTCAATAAAAAATAGAGACGGGTCAGACTGTAAATAAGCAGCGGAAGTAATAATAATCACTTGCTGTAGTCCGTCGCCCAAGTTGAATATTGAGAATTGATCGTCGGCCCCGATTTTTACTGAAACTGTATCTTTTCCATGTTCAGGGATTAATGTTATATGCCTGCCGCCAAAGAACTCGTTTCCCAGTATTCGTTCATATTCTCTGATGCGTTCACGTTGTTCGGGTTGACCCAATAAAAAACGAACTAGCAAGTTGTAGAGGTCAAATCCCGTGGTGATTGTTAGAGGGGCCATTTGCTCGATCGAAAAGTAGTCCTTAAGTGTGCGGTCGCGATAAAGGTCTGACTCACCACCTAAAGGCCTCATACCTCGAAGAATAGGAATGTAATGCCTTTTAGAATTAACGGCCTCATTGCAAGAACTTTTAATTAAACCAATCTCGTTTGTCGGGAGTTCGCGCCTTACTATTCGTTGAATATCGTAGTAAAAATTTATATTTTCACCGCCGGTGTAGGATACGTTGGTGTTTGCGGCATCAATTAATAGCTTTACAAAATTTTCAACGATAATTTTAAATTCTACAGTCGTTACGCATTTGCCATTATAAATTTCCATGAAAGTATTGCAGTCAAATCCCAGAATTTGTTTTCGGAATTCGATGATTTCAAAAATTTCTGGAATGCTTTTGCATGCTTCTCTAAAAGCTGGTCCGCACCCAATTTTTAGATTTTTATCTGGGGTTGCGAATAAATATCGTAGTAGCCTACTTTTGCCGCTATTATTTGGGCCAATAAGCAGGTTCAGCTTTCTTAGTTTAAGATGGTTGTCATCATAAGAATCCGTTTCGTAGTTCTTTATGTCGGTTGACCAGATTTTATCTAAAGCCATTTCTGTTACTCGTAGAATGTGTTGTGCAAATATGAAATAAATTTTTATTGTGGTGCGTTTTGCTATTTACATAATTATGATTTTAGGTTGCACTAGAAATAAGGTCGCGTTATTTTGGAAGTTCTGCGCACTAAATTTATTCATTCGCTTTAAGGCGAGCTAAACCTTGTTTGATAAATCCAGCATTATCACCTATCCGTTCTAGCGAACCACGGACATTATCACCCACTTCAACGAAACCTTGCTGCTCTACGAGTAGCGTCAGTTCCATTATTGCTGCCTCAAGGCCGAGTTGGTTTTCGTAGATTTTTTCGAGAACCACGGAAAGGGAATACTCACTGACCATACCTTCGACTCCATTCGGAAACAAGGAAGCATAGCAGGCGACCCAATGGTTATTTTCAGTTCAAGGCTGGGAAAAAGGTAATTTTGGTAATTCGATGAGAAAAATTGCCTACAACCCTTATAGAACGTGGCTTTGACGCATTACCTTTGAAGGTAATATTTGGTAAGGCCGGAGGTAATATTTCACCAAGTGACTGATTTTAAAGGGTTTTGCAGGTTGGTGAAGTTACTACGACTAAGGGTAATTTTCTAACCTCCCTATTACCCTATTATTACCTTTGCCAAATCACTCTAACCTACTGATTCTATTATGTTTTTATCACTATAAAAATGAAAATTACCAAAATTACCTTTTTCCTAGGGGTCAACCTGAAAACGGAGTGAAGCACAGACGGGGTGATTCGCTGGCCTTCCATGCGCGCTGTTTTAACTCTCACGAAACACGCCTGAGCCGACGATAGACAGTGCCAGGATTGGAGCCGAGATCCGCTGCTTAAAATTTGCTAAAGCAGTCGACAGAGGGATGGGACTAGGAGGGAGAAGAACGGAGCTGGTACGCAACTGGTACGCGGGCTGGTGGTGAGGCGTTTGGGCCTTTATTTGCGGGAGGTGAAAGAAGGGTCAGTTCGATCCATCACTGGAGCGACGTACAGCGCTGGAAAAGGATCGTATTTGCTCTCTGCACTAGTGACGTTATCCCGAACAATCAGCGTATTTTTGAAGCTTTTTTGAGTGAAAATGCGCCTGTTTAAATGAGGCCTATCTTTGCAGTCCTGCTCCTACACCACCTTGCGCCTCCCCCTACACCTAAGACAGAATCCGCCGGCTTGTGCGTCTAGCTCGCGGGTTCTATCGTCCCTATGTCACTGAAAACCAGTGATCGGGTTTGGTAGCCCGCCTCCGTCAGAAGCACAAGACTACTGTCTTGCGAGGGCGTTTCTCGTCTTCGTTTTATGGTGGTCATGCGCGGGGCGTCTTCGGATGCGCCGGGGTTCCTGACGACCGGTCTACCAACCTGCGTATGGCCTCCACCCTTCGTTTGGTAGCGAGAGTGATGGCTCCTTTTCGTTTATCCGTCAGGAGTTACACCATGTTCAAACCAACACCCAACCCACCCGAAACCAACCCCGCATCCCCCTACGAATCCCTCGATTCCCGCAAACTCCACGAAGCCGCCGAGCGCGCCCTTGATCACTACCTCACTCCAGCCAGCCAGATCATGGCCAGCGGTGATCAATCCAGACCGATGTTCCTCGCCAATCCGGCCTACGACACTGAATCCCTGCTCGCCAACGCCAGTGAATCTCTGGGTTCCGCCACGACCATGCTCAACGATTTCGCCGCGTTGCTGGATGTCTCGCACCGCAAGACGCTGCTGGGCATTGCGCAGGTGGTGATGTTGGGAGAGCTGGCGGTGAATCAGGCGTTGGACAACGTCGAGCTCAAGGCGTAGATCGCGGCCCTCCGTGGCGAGCGGCCAGGTCGTGGTCGCGGAGGGCGCTCAGTCGATGCGCAAACCAACCGCCGAAATGGCAGGTTTCAGCCTGATTTCGCAGCAATAGCGATGTGCCACAAAAAGTGATGGCAATGCGTCATCACGCGCTCAAAAAAGTTCAACGATTATACAAAAATATAAAGTTGTACAACTTTTCCCAAAATTTATAGCATCCGTTCCAACACCTTTGCTGAAACGATAAATCCAGCGTCAGTCCTGGATTTGTCCGCTAGTGCGTGGGCCGTCAGTACGGTTTTTCGCATTGGCCAGTTGCAGCCGGGTCAGTGGAAGCTGCCCGTATTTCGCCCAGGACGACGACCCCGAATATGAGCGGTAACTCCGGTTATCAGAGATCTACTTTTTGTGCCTGACGCTGAATCGCGTCAGGGCGTTAGAGGCTGAACATGGCAGAAGCATCGAATTTCCTGGGCAACATCAAGGTTTCCCGAAAGTTGGGGGCCGGGTTTGGCGTTCTGTTGCTGGCGGTGGGGGCGGTGGCCTTCATTGGCTACAGCAGCAGCAATGTGTTGGTGGATCGCCTGGACACCACGCGTCTGATCGGCACGCTCAACGATGCGACGCAGGACATGCGTCTGTCGGAGAAGCAATACGAAGCGGCGGCGGATGTCACTTATGCCGAGGCTTATCAGTCGCAGTTGAATGTGTTGCAAGGGCTGATCGCCAAGGCCTTGCAGACTCTGACGCGGGCGGAAAACCAGCAGGCCTTGAAGCGTTTGCAGGACACCACGCTGGCTTACGATCAGCAGGTCAAGCGCCTGGTCGAGGCGGACAAGGCGACCAGCGAAGCGCTGAAACCGTTGGGGGCGATGTCGGACAAGTACGCCGAGACCTTCAACAGGCTGTTCGAGAGCGCCACGGCCAGTGCGTTGGCGTCAGTCGACAGTGCGCGGGTGGCGGACTTGCGCACGGTGGCGGATCTGCGCAATGGCATGACGATGTTTCGTCTGATGCTGCGGCGTTATATCGCGGTGCCGAGTGAGGCCAACAAGCAGGTGCTGCTGGACACCACCGATACGTTTCTGACGGACATGGGCAAGGCGCGTAGCGGGTTGCCGGCAGCCTTGTCGAGTCAGCTTGAGGAGGCGCAGGCCGGGATCCGGCGGTATCGCGAGGTGCTGGTGGAGGTTGCCGCGCTGTTCGAGCAGAAGCAGAGCCTGCGCCAGCAGGTGGATCAACAGAGCCAGGCGATGGACAGCATCATGACCGGGCTGATGGACACCCAGCAGCGTCTGGCGCGGGACGATCAACATCGTGCGTTTATCCAGATTGCCGTGCTGACCGTGCTGGCGCTGGTAGTCGGTTTGTTGGCTGCGGTGTTGATCTCGCGGCAGATCACCGGGCCGCTGGCGCTGACGGTGGAACTGGCGCGGCGGATTGCCAAGGGCGATCTGACGGTGCAAGCCAAATCCAGCCGCAAGGATGAGTTGGGCGATCTGCAAAACGCGATGCAGGACATGGCGCAAAGTCTCAACACACTGGTGCAGGGGATCGGTAACGGCGTGACGCATATTTCGACGTCGGCCGAGAAGCTTTCGGCGATGAGCGAGCAGACCAGCGCCGGTGTGCGCCAGCAGAAGGTCGAGGTCGATCAGGTCGCCACGGCGATGCACGAAATGGCCTCGACGGTGCAGGAGGTCGCGCGCAACACCACCGACGCGTCCGCCGCCGCAACTCTGGCCGATCAGCAGGCACGTCACGGCAGCGCGGTGGTCAAGCAGGCGACTGTGCAGATCAGCGAACTGTCGGTGGCAATCGAGGACCTGGGCGCGGCGATGAACGTGCTGTCCCAGGACAGTGAGCAGATCGGCAAGGTCATCGATGTGATCAAGGCTGTCGCCGAGCAGACCAATCTGTTGGCGCTGAACGCGGCGATTGAAGCGGCGCGGGCGGGGGAGCAGGGCCGTGGTTTTGCCGTGGTTGCCGATGAAGTGCGCTCGCTGGCGCAGCGCACCCAGGATTCGACCAAGGAAATCGAAGCGCTGATTGTCACCTTGCAGCAGGGCACGCAAGCGGCCTCTACACTGATGACATCCAGCCGCGAACGCACGCTGGACACCGTGGTGCTGGCGCAGAAGGCCGAGCAGGCGATCACCGAGATCAACCAGTCGATCGGTACGATCCAGCAAATGAGCCTGCAGATTTCCGCCGCCGCCGAGCAGCAAAGTGCGGTGGCCGATGAGATCAATCGCAGCATCGTCAGCGTGCGCGATGTGGCTGATCAGTCGGCCGTCGCCAGCGAAGAAAGTGCTGCCGCGACCCTTGAGCTGGCGTCGCTGGGGCAGGACTTGCAACGCATGACGGCGCATTTCCGCACCTGATGGCATTTCGCAATGAACTTGGCCGGAATTGACCGGTCAGCCTGTATAAGCGGGGGCCGCCACGCGGCGCCACCCGGTCCGTGCAGTGATTTTTTCTGGGCCATGGATGGTTGCAACCCGCTCTCAGGGGGCGTCATGACCAATACACCCATTTTCCCCCAGCCCAGCGGGGGGTGCCAAGGCTGCCGGCAAAAAGGCGAGGCCGACATGGCGTTCTCGTTCGCGTTCCAGCCGATTGTCGATGTGCGTGATCAATCGACCTTCGCCCACGAGGCGTTGGTCCGGGGCGTGCAGGGCGAAGGGGCGCTGTCGGTGCTGCAGCAGGTCGATGACCAGAACCGCTATCGCTTCGATCAATTGTGCCGCGTGCGGGCGATCTCCACCGCCGCGCAGTTGGGCCTCACCGGTTTTCTCTCGATCAACTTCCTGCCCAACGCGGTTTATCGCCCGGACCTGTGCATCCGCAGCACGCTGGAGGCGGCGCGTGCGCATGCGTTTCCGCTTGAGCGGCTGATCTTCGAAGCGGTCGAGGGCGAGCACGTCGAAAGCAACAAGCACTTGATGAACATCCTGCGTGAGTACCGCGAGTTTGGCTTCAAGACCGCCATTGATGACTTCGGTGCGGGGTATTCCGGGTTGAATCTGCTGGCGGACTTTCAACCGGATCTGATCAAACTGGACATGGCGCTGATTCGCGGTATTCACCGCGACCGTGTCCGTCAGGCGATTGTGCGGGGCGTGGTGGGCATGTGTACCGAACTGGGGATCGAGGTAATTGCCGAGGGCATCGAGCACCCGGAAGAGCGGGATTTCCTGGCCGATTGCGGGATTTATCTGATGCAGGGATTCTGGTTCGCCAAACCAGCATTCGAGGCGATGGCGCAGATTCCTGCCGGGGCGTGGCGGGCGGTGTGATGCGAAGCTGAACCCGTGCTGTCGATCAGCCAGGTTTCATCTTGCCGGGCGCGGTGAACGCCTACGATGCGTGCACAAGATCATCCCAAGGGGAGCCGTACCATGCGCGCCGCTGTCGTCAAAGTGCTGTTGATCGCTGCAACTGTCTCGGTATTGAGTGCCTGTTCGGGCGCCGGTGGCTTGACCACCACCAGTTGTTTTTCTGCGGATTGTCAGTCGCCCGAAGGGCGCAGTCATGCCACGACCCTGAAGTTTGGCGGCAACAGCATTGGCAGCAGCTTGAATCAGTACAGCTCCGGGATGTTGCATGATGACTGATGGATTTTGTGGCTGAGAATCAATGTGGCGAGGGAGCTTGCTCCCGCTGGGTCGCGAAGCGGCCCCTCAAAAGAAGGCCTGCTGCGCAGTCCAGCGGGAGCAATCTCCCTCGCCACAACTGTTTGTGCCTGGACGATTACTGCGGCACTGCCAGCCACTCACCAATGACCTTCTGATAACTGCCAGTGACTTTGCTCAAATGCAGCCACTGATCGACGTACAGCTTCCAGCTGATGTCATCGCGCGGCAGCAGATACGCCTTCTCGCCATACTGCATGTACTGATGTGGATTCACCGCACACAACCCCGGTTTGAGTTTCTGCTGATACAGCGCTTCCGAGGCGTCGGTGATCATCACGTCGGCCTGGTTGTCGAGCAGTTGCTGGAAGATCGTCACGTTGTCGTGCAGGGCCAGTTGCGCCTTGGGCAGGAAGGCGTGGACGAAGGCTTCGTTGGTACCGCCGGCCGGTTCCACCAGACGTACGTCTGGCTGGTTGATCTGCTCGATGGTCTGGTATTTGGCCTGCTCGGCGCAGCGCACCAGCGGGATCTTGCCGTCGCTGTCGAGGGTGTTGCTGAAGAAGGCTTTTTTCTGCCGTTCCAGCGTCACCGAAATGCCGCCCATGCCGATGTCGCACTTGCCGGCCTGCATGTCCGACATCAGGGTTTTCCAAGTGGTCTGCACCCACTCGACTTTGACCCCGAGGCTGTCGGCCAGCGAGCGCGCCATGGCGATGTCGATGCCTTCAAATTCGCCGTCGGCGCGCTTGAAGGTGTAGGGCTTGTAGTCGCCGGTGGTGCAGACGCGCAGTTGGCCTTGTTGCTGGATGCTGTCGAGGTGCGAAGTGGCTTCCTGGGCTTGCACACCTGCGGCCAGGGTCAGCGCGCCGCAAAGGATCATCGTGCTTTTTAGAATAGTCATGAACATCGGGCTTCTGCAGAGGACGGTGAGCCAGTGTAGTGAAAGGCCTTCGCGGGTGTCATCCCGCGTCCGGACTCAACGTGCCGAGCCACGCCACCAGCGCCACGATCAGCAGGGCCATGCCCAGTTCCAGCAGCACACTGCGCCTGAGTGCGTTCGCCGCGATGACGTGCTGTCCATCGCGTAGTGATCGCGCCAGCGCCGGCCCAAGGTGGAAGCGGTTCAGCGCGGCCAATACCAGCATCCCGGCAAACAGCACGACCTTGATCGCCAGCAATACGCCGTAAGTGCCGAGCAGCACGTCATCCAGCCTCGGGCCGACGATGAACAGGTAATTCACCACGCCGCTCACTGAGAGCGTCAGCACAATCGTCGCGCCGACCCATTCGAAGCGTTTCACCGCCTCAGCCAGCAGGCGAATCCGCGCTTCATCCACGCGACCCCTTGCCAGCAGCACCAGCGCCAGCATCCCCCCCAACCACGCACCCGCCGCCAGCAGATGCAGGATGTCGCTGAGGAAATGCCAGACCCGCAGCGAGCCCTCGTCCATGGCCCCGTGCCCACTCCACGCAAGGGAGCTGAGGACAACCGCGCCGGCCGTCGACGCGAGCCACTTCCCCGGCTGAATCAGCACCACGATCAGCGCAATCATGCGCAGCGCCCACGCCAGCCCGACGTCCGTTTCCAGCAGCATCATCTGCAGATGTGGCCAGAGCGCGGCGAGTTCGGTTTCGCCACTCATGGTGCTTGTCATCAGCACCAGTCCAGCCACTGACAGCAGTGCCCCGATCAACGCCAGTCCACGCAGCATCGGGCCAGACCGCAGGTCGGCGTTGGCGCTGTACAGCGTAAACAACCCCACCCCGAACAACAGCAGCAAATCCACATACAACGCCAGGCGCAGAATGATGTTGATCAGTTCTGCCATCGCTCACTTCACTTTGAACGTGACGTTGCCGGTGATCGGGTGCGTGTCGGACGACACCGCGCGCCACTCGACCTGGTAGGTGCCGGCGGGCAACGGCACGAGCGGGGTGACGAGCATGGATTTCGGGTCGCTGCCAGCGCTGACTCTGGCCTTCATCGGCATCGGTGAATGGGCCATGCCGGGCATCTCGGTCATCACCAGTTTGGCGCCGGAGAACCGGGTCAGCAGGTTTTCGGAGAAGTGCAGCTCGATCTTGTCCGGCGCTGCGCCGTCAGCACCTTCGGCCGGGGTTGATGACAGCAGTTTCGGGTGGGCCTGGGCGAGGGTGCTCAAGAGCAATCCGCTGGCGAGTGCCAAGGTGATATTCATTGTGCGCATGCAAGACTCCAGGTTGTTTTTTAATGGGATTCAAAACCACAGCCGCACACCGAGCACGAGGCGTGCTTCGCTGCGATCCTCGCCTTCTTCGCGGGCGTAATCGGCGGTGTTGCCGTAGGTGCGGTTCCACGTCACACCGACGTACGGCGCAAATTCGCGGCGGATTTCGTAGCGCAGGCGCAGGCCGGCTTCAGTGTTCGACAGGCCGGAACCAAGGCCTCGTTGCGGGTCGTTTTTGCCATAGACGTTGAGTTCGGCGGTGGGCTGCAGGATCAGCCGGTTGGTCAGCAGAATGTCGTAGTCGCCTTCCAGCCGCAGCGCGCTTTGTCCGCCCTCACCGAGAAACGCCGTGGCCTCGGCTTCGAAGTTGTAAAGCGCCATGCCCTGCAGACCGAACGCGGCCCAGGTTTGTGCGGCGCCGGGTTTGAAGTCCTGACGCACGCCGCTGACCATGTCCCACCACGGCGAAATCGCATGGCCCCACAATGCCTGGAGTTCGGCGTCCTCGGTCTTGCCGTTGCTGCGTTCGCCTTCGGACCGCAGCCACAGGCGATCGATGTCGCCGCCGATCCAGCCGGACAGATCCCAGGCCAAAGCGCTGCCGTCATCGGCGTTTTGCCATTCAAGTTTGTCGGCAAGGAAGTAGCTGTTGATCGCGCTGTCATGCACCTGATGGCCGCCGGGGCTGGCGAACACGGCGGCGCGGTCGGCGTCGGTCAGCACCGGGATCGGCGTGCGGCTTTCAGTGGATGCGGCAGGCTGCATCATGCCGTCGTCCATGCTTTGCATCGAGTGATCCATGCCGGGCATCTGGCTGTGATCCATGCCTTGCATGTCGTTGGCGGCCATGACGGAGGTGCCGATGAACAACACGGAGAACGCTGCAAATCGAGTCATCATCAGCCCCTTCATTCTTCCACCCGCACTTCGCGGAACATGCCGGTTTCCATGTGATAAAGCAGATGGCAGTGATAGGCCCAACGGCCCAGTGCATCGGCTGTGACCCGGTAACTGCGACGGGTACCGGGGGGCATGTCGATGGTGTGTTTGCGCACCTGGAAGTTGCCGTTTTCGTCCTCCAGATCGCTCCACATACCGTGCAGGTGGATGGGGTGGGTCATCATCGTGTCGTTGACCAGCACCAGTCGGATGCGCTCGCCGTACTTGAGGCGCAGCGGTTCGGCATCGGAGAACTTGATGCCGTTGAACGACCAGGCGAACTTCTCCATGTGCCCGGTCAGGTGCAACTCAATCGTGCGCCCGGGATCGCGGCCGTCCGGGTCGTCGAAGGTGCTGCGCAGATCGGCGTAAGTCAGCACGCGACGACCGTTGTTGCGCAGCCCGAGGCCGGGATCGTCGAGTTTCGGTGTGGGGGTCATGGCTTGCATGTCCACCAGCGGGTTGTCTTTTTCGCTGGCGGGGTGCGATTGCATCGGGCCCATCGCCGAGTGGTCCATGCCCGCCATGTCGCTCATGTCCATCGAGCCGTGGTCCATGCCACCCATGCCCATGTCGTCCATGGTCACCCGTGGGCGCGAATCCAGCGCTGGCAGCGGGGCCGTCAGACCGGCGCGGGACGCGAGGGTGGCGCGGGCGTAACCGCTGCGGTCCATGGCCTGGGCGAACAGGGTATAAGCGTCGGCGGCGGGCTCGACGATCACGTCGTAGGTTTCCGCCACCGCGATGCGCAGTTCATCGACGCTGACCGGTTTGACGTGCAAACCGTCTGCTGCCACCACGGTCATTTTCAGCCCGGGTATGCGCACGTCGAAGTAGGTCATGGCCGAGCCGTTGATCAGGCGCAGGCGCAGTTTTTCGCCGGGGCGAAACAGGCCGGTCCAATTCGAGTCAGGAGCGTGGCCGTTGATCAGGAAGGTGTAGGTGGCGCCACTGACGTCGGCGATGTCGGTGGGGTTCATCTTCATTTCGGCCCACATCGTGCGGTCGGCGACGGTGGCACCCCAGCCTTTGTCGCTGACGTCGTCGATGAAATCGCCAACCGTGCGCTTGTGGTAGTTGTAGTAGTCGGACTGCTTTTTCAGGGTTTTCAGCAGGCTGGCCGGGTCATCGTCGGTCCAGTCGCTGAGCATCACCACGTAGTCGCGGTCGTAGTGGAACGGCTCCGGTTCTTTCGCATCGATCACCAACGGCCCGTAGACCCCGGCCTGTTCCTGCAAGCCGGAGTGGCTGTGATACCAGTAAGTGCCGTGCTGCCGCACCTTGAACTGGTAGACGTACATGCCGCCCGGTTCGATGCCGTGAAAACTCAGACCCGGCACGCCGTCCATGTTGGCCGGCAGCAGGATGCCGTGCCAGTGAATCGAAGTGCTGTCCTTGAGCCGATTACGCACCCGCAGCGTCACCGTGTCGCCTTCGCGCCAGCGCAACAGTGGACCGGGCAGGCTGCCATTGATGGTCAGCGCAGTGCGCGGGCTGCCGGTGAAGTTGACCGGGGTTTCGCCGATGAACAGCTCGAACTCGCTGCCGCTCAGCTCATTGATCTGCCCTGGCCCGCTCAGCGCCCAGACCGGCGCGCGCCACAGACCGAGGCCGCCGAGCAGGCCGCCGGCGGCCAGGCCTTTGACGAAGGTGCGTCTTGAAGTGTTGGAAGGCATGCGCTGGAAGTCCCCGTTTGAAACATGACGGGGAGGCTAACCAGCGCTGGCTTTCAGTTGGCTGAGGGCGGGATTACAGTTTTGACAGTTTGCCCGTTCCTGTTACAGGCCCAGACCTTCCTGCACCACCTGCAACAGATTGTTCTCGGTCAGCGCAATCGCATCCAGTTCTTGCCCGGTTTCCACCGTTTGCAACCACCAATGGCTTTCATGATGTTCATCGACGGTGCGCAGCAGGGAGGTGTTGCGGTCCGGCAGGGTGATCTGTACGCGGCCGGCGCCGTCCTCGGTAAACCGGGCGATGGGATCAAAGGTCAGGGTTTGCTGGTTGGCTTCGATCACCAGTTGGTCGATCGCATAATCGTGGCTTTCGCCATCAGGTGAGCTTTCGCAAACGTGGGTCGGGTTGCGGCGGATTTTCAGGCCGACTTCGGTGACGGGCTGCAGCCAGGCCTCGATGCGGTGGTACAGGTCATAGACCTGCGCCGGCCAGCAATCGATCTCCAGCGCGGCATCCGCGTGGGTGTGCCGGGTTTGCTTGAGTTTGGCGGCGAGTTCGTCTGCTTTACTCATTTCGGATCCCTTGGTTTGATGTCTGCCTGTTAATCGTAGACCTTTCAACGGCGTACGGTCTTGCCTTGCGTCATGCGCTTGCAACACAAGCATGGCGAAATCAGCGCTGGCCAAGTCTGGTCAGCATCAAAAACCACGGACGCAGGCGTCCCAAGGAGCGGGTACATGAAAAAGCTGTTTACAATTCTGGCGCTGATCGCGCTGACGGCCGGTAGCATCGGTCTGAGTTCGGCGCGTCAGTCGCACGCCAGCAAGGTGCAAACGGAAGCAGTGGCGGGGCAGTTCGATTACTACCTGCTGACGCTGTCCTGGTCGCCGACCTTTTGCCTCACTCACAAAGATGACGTGCAATGTTCCGGCAAGGGTTATGGCTTCGTGCTGCACGGTTTGTGGCCGCAATACGCCAATGGCGGCTGGCCGGAATCCTGCCCACCCTTGACCACGCTGTCGGCGGCGGAGACGACCAAAGGTCTGACGCTGTTCCCGACCAAAAAACTGCTTGATCACGAATGGTCCAAGCACGGCACTTGCAGCGGTTTGGGCTCGATGGGCTATCTGGATGAGGCGGACAAAGCGGTGGGCGCGGTGAAGATTCCGCAAGAGCTGCAGCCGTTCAGTTCCTCGTATTATTTCGAAGCCCAGGAAATCGCCGACCTGTTCCGCAAGGCCAACCCGGGCATCCCGGCCAATGGCATCGCGGTGATCTGCAGCGGCCCGGAACTCTCGGAAGTGCGGGTGTGCATGGGCAAGGATCTGCAGTTCGGTGCTTGCGGCAAGGGCGTGAAGACCCAGTGCCGGGCGGGGGATATTCGGGTGCCACCGTCGCGTTGATGTGAGCGGTTTACGCGAATGAAAAAGGCGCCTCGATCGGGCGCCTTTTTTTGCCTGGAGGTTTGAAGCAACCTGGAAATTCACGCATGCTTGCGCCCCCAAAAGGATGACCCGCAACACGGCAAGGAGCTGTTCATGAGCGGAAAACCCGCCGCCCGCGTCACCGATCCGACCGCCTGCCCACTCCCGGGACATGGCACCAATCCGATTGCCAATGGCTCGCCGAACGTGAATTTCGACGGATTGGTGAAAAGTGGCTTATCTCCTTTGGCCCTTCATTAAACGTCAATGTAGACACAAATTATGCAAATGCTTTGGGGTTGTTTACTGCCCGTATCGCCGGGGCAAGCCGGCAGGCGATATGCTTTTTGACTCAATCATGAAGGAGTTTCCATGATGTACAGGCTACTCCTTTGCGTTTTACTCGCTATTTGCTCTGGTTGTGCGAAGAACCACGTAAAGCCTCCGGCAAACCTGAGCTTCGAGTCTGTGGAAAGAGAAAAATCGCTGCTATACGTCATCCGGTATCAGTCGGACGTTGATGTGTTGGATCTTTTTGATCGCGGAGAGCGAGTTGGGGTGATTTCGGGCATGCTTCATTGTGCATTGGCGGATGATCATGATTTCTCAGTAGGCAAAGCCATACAGTTTTCCGCCACCGGTTTGATACGCTCGGAAAAAAATGAAAACAACAAGGCCAAGTTTTCCTATCTCACTCGCGCATTCTTGAGTGAAACTTCAAGCAACCGGAGTTCTGAAAGAAATCTCTCGGTGGCAGAGCTGAATCAACTCCTCGCCAACAAACAACAAATCCCCTGCAAAGTCGTCGTCACCGCGTACGGCTATAAACCCTACTACTCAAACACCATGAACCTGCCGGTCGCGGATCTACTGCGGGAAATCAACAAACCCCGATAGCTGCCACTGGTGCCCTGCGCGAATGCCCTGCGCAGATACGCGAGGGCGATCACCTGCAAAACGACCTCTGAAAATAAATCGCGGCGCGACGTTCATCCAAATCCCTCGCGCGCCGATACAACGGGGCGGGCGTGTGTTGGCGCGGCGGGTTTGCCGTGCGCATCCCGGTGGGCTACGCTCACAAAAAGTAAGGGTTTCGGGCTGCGGCCCCTGTCGTACCTGCCCAGGACACGTTTTTGCCAATCCCCATTCACGAACCGCATCAAACTCCCGGCACGCTAAAACGCCTGCCGTTGCGCAAGGCGGCAGCGCTGTTCATCGTTGCGGTGTGCCTGTGCCTGTCCGGCTTGCTTTATTTGCAGCTGGAGCAGACGCGGCGTCAGGATCTGGCGAACGCGCAGGTTGCCTCTACCAACTTGACCCGAGCCATGGCGCAGCAGGCCGAAGACACGTTTCTGGCTGCCGATCTGGTGCTCACCAGTCTCGCCGACTGGGTCGAGGACGACGGATATGGCGCCGCGCAACGACCACGCCTGCAGCAGACCTTCGCCCGCCGGGTGCAGCAACTGGAACAGTTGCACGGCATGTTCCTGTTCGACCGCGAGGGGCAGTGGGTGATTACCTCGTTCCCGGACCTGCCTCGTGGCAACGGCGTGGCCGACCGCGAGTACTTCAGGTTTCACCAACAGAATGTTTCTACCGTGGCGCACATCGGCCCGGCGATCCGCAGTCGGGAAAATGGTGAGTGGATCATTCCGATCTCGAAGCGCATCAATGACCGCGCCGGCAACTTTCAGGGCGTGCTGATGGCCGGGATCAAGATGGCGTACTTCGACCGCTTCTTCAAAAGCTTCAGCCTCGATGATAGCGGCATCATGTTTCTCGGCCTCAAGGACGGCACCTTGCTGGCGCGGCGGCCGTTTGACGAAAGCCTGATCGGCTCGTCGCTGGCGCGGGGCAAGATCTATCAGAAACTGCTGCCTGAAGCACCGGCCGGTACGGCGATGATCAGATCAGTGGTCGACGGCGTGGTGCGTTTATATGGCTACCGGCAGTTGGCGGCTTACCCGCTGGTGGTCGCGTCCGCCTCTTCGCGCGACACGATTCTCAAGGGCTGGTCCGAGCGGGCCTTTCAGTCCAGCGTGATTGTGGCGCTGGTGATTCTCGGCGTCGGCCTGTTCGGCTGGGTGTTCATTCATCAGGTGCGGGACGGTGAGCGTATCGAGAAAAACCTGCGCAAGGCACAGCGCGCACTGGAGCAGATTGCGACTCATGACAGCCTGACCGGGCTGGCGAACCGGCGGCTGTTCGAGCAATCGCTGGACATCGAATTCGCTCGCGGTGCACGGCAGTCGAGTCCGGTCGGCCTGATCATGCTCGATATCGATTTCTTCAAACGCTACAACGATGCCTACGGCCATGTGGCGGGGGATCATTGCCTGACCCAGGTGGCCCAGGTGCTGAAGAACAGTTGCCAGCGCAAGGCTGACCTGGCAGTACGGTACGGTGGCGAAGAGTTCGCGGTGCTGCTGCCGGACACTGACATCAACGGCACGCTGGCGATTGCCGGGCAGATCCGCCGCAGCGTGATGGACAAGCGCATCACCCACAGCGGTTCGCCGACCGGCTACCTCACGGTGAGCCTGGGTTGTTATGCGTTTGTGCCCAGCGGCAACGACAGCGTGGAAGAATTTATCCAGCGTGCCGACGCGGCGTTGTATCAGGCGAAAAACGCCGGGCGCAATCGTGCGGCGGTGTTGTCGCTGGAATCGGAGGTTGCCGAGTTGATGCGTTCGGATCGCTAAAGGCCCGCCCCTGATCTGTGGCGAGGAGCCAGGTTCCCGCGCCACAGATTGTTGGCTTTATGCCGGATCACCAGCGGTCACGCTTGTTCGTTCAGCTCCCGGTGCCACCGCCGGCACCGCCGGTTCCGCCGCCGGCCGAACCGGTGCCGCCACCCGCCCCCGAACCAGAACCCATGGTGCCACTGTTAGTGCCCGTACCCTTGCCGGCGCCATCGGTACTGTCGCCGTTTTTCGGTGCTCCGGGATTGGTGTTGGGGGGCATGTTGGTGCCACTTGTCGCACCGGATTGGGTGCCTGAGGAATCTGCCCCGTCATTGGCGGCAAAGGCGCCGAGCGACGCGGAGGTCAACAGCCCGGCGAGCAACAGCGAAGTCAGTTTGCGCGATGTCATGGTACGTCTCCAGAAAGGGTCGGTTACCTGACTTTGGTCTGACGGCCCTGAACGTTGGTGCCACCTGGCTGACGAGCGGTTGCGACCTGAGCTTTACTGAGCATGCGGCAGGTCGCGGCAATCACGCCAGAGGTGAGCGCCTGTTGCGCGGCAGGCGGTTGATCCGATGCAACCAGCGGCGCCGCTACCGGGTCACAATTGTCATACCTTGTTCGCCGGAGCCTGGACGATGAAAAACCTGCGGATTGCCACCTTCAACGTCAACGGTTTGCGCGCGCGGCTACCGAACCTGCTGCAATGGCTCAAGCGCGAACAGCCGGACATCGCCTGCCTGCAGGAGCTCAAGTCGGTGGACAGTGCATTTCCGGCTGCCGAACTCGAAGCGGCGGGTTACGGCGCGATCTGGCACGGTCAGGCGTCATGGAACGGCGTGGCGATCCTCGCTCGCGATGCGCAGCCGCTGGAAAGCCGTCGTGGTCTGCCGGGCGATCCCGACGACAAGCACAGTCGTTATCTGGAGGCGGCGGTGCACGGCGTGCTGGTCGGCTGCCTGTACTTGCCCAACGGCAATCCGCAGCCGGGGCCGAAGTTCGATTACAAACTGGCCTGGTTCGAACGCCTGATCCGCTACGCCAAGGATCTGCAAAGCAGCGATCATCCGGTGGTGCTGGCCGGCGATTACAACGTGGTGCCCACCGACATGGACATCTATAACACCCGTTCCTGGCTCAAGGATGCGCTGCTGCAGCCCGAAAGCCGCGAGTGTTATCAACGGCTGCTCGATCAGGGCTGGACTGATTCGCTGCGTCATCTGTATCCCGAGGATCGCCTCTACACGTTCTGGGATTACTTCCGCCAGCATTGGCAAACCAACTCCGGTCTGCGCATTGACCATCTGCTGCTCAACCCGGCACTCAGCCCTTACCTGCACGAGGCCGGGGTCGACGCCTGGGTGCGCAACGAACCGCACGCCAGCGACCATGCACCGACCTGGATTCGTATCGGTTCGCGCAAGCGGCGGTAGCGCTGATTGGCGAAATCAATTGTCGGAGTCGGGGCCTGATCCCGTATACCTGTCGGCCAGCGGCACAGCGATCCGCGGCCACATGCAAAAGGACTGAGCAATGAGCGAGCCACGTCTGGCGAATCCGACGTTGTACCTGCAGCGCCTGGGGTTCGATGCCCCACCGGCACCGACCCTGGAAACCCTGCGGCAGCTGCAGTTACGCCACACCGGCGTCTTCCCCTTCGAGAACCTGTCGACGATCACGGGCGCACCGGTGCCGATCGATCTGGCGTCGGTCGAACAGAAAGTTCTCCACGGAGGCCGGGGTGGTTACTGCTACGAATTGAACAATCTGTTTCTGGCGTTGCTGCAGGAATTGGGCTTCGAGGCCCGTGGTATCTCCGGACGCGTAGTGCTGGCGCAACCCGAGGGCACCTGGACGGCGCGCACCCATCGCTTGAGCCTGGTGATCATCGATGGCGAGCGCTACATCACCGATGTCGGCTTTGGCGGTATGGTGCCGACTGCGCCGCTGTTGCTCGATACCGAGGCTGAACAGCCGACGCCGCACGAGTCCTATCGCATCGAGAAACAGGCCGACGGTTACATGCTGCGCGCCAATGTCGCAGGCGAGTGGCGCGCGATGTACCTGTTTGATCTGCAACGCCAGGAAGACATCGATTACACCCTCGGCAACTGGTACGTCTCGACCCATCCCGAGTCACCGTTCGCCAAACGGCTGATGGTTGCGCGCACTGGCGATGGCTGGCGACGGACCCTGAACAACGGCAGCTTCGCGATTCATCACATTGGCGCCGACAGCGAGCGGCGCGAGGTGGCGGATGTCGATGAGTTGATCGAGCTGCTGGAACAGGAGTTCGGCCTGCGCCTGCCTGACCAGCCGCATGTGCGCCAGTCGCTGGCGCGGATGCTCGTACCGGCCTGATCTCAAGGCTTGGCCTCCGGTTCCAGTACCCGGCGGATTTCACCGACCGCCGCCGAGAGCTTTTTTTCCAGGCTCTTGAGGTCGGCGGCGGTGATGCCTTTCTTGAATTGCCCGGAGTGGGGCGGCTCGGCCTCCTGCGTTTTGCTGCCAGCCTCCAGCAGGGCATGGCGCAGGGTGTTGTTGATCACCGTCTGATAACCGAAGCCTTCGTTTTCCGCCACGTTGCGGGCGGCTTCGATGACCGCGTCATCGAGCATGATGGTGATGCGGGTCTTGCCCTTGGCGGGCGCCAAGGCACCGCGTTTGCCCTGCGAGAAGTCGTATTCGTCTTTCATTGTTCAAGCCTCCAGAAAGTAAGCGCAACGCTCGCTCGGTGTGGCGACACGTGCAGAAATGATTCGTACGACGTTGGCTTCGCGATAACTGTACGCAACCACCAGCAAACGCCCTTTGCCATCAAGGCCGAGGGTGATCCAGCGCTGTTCGTCATGGTTGTTGTCCTCGATCGTCAGCGCGCGCTCGTCGTGAAAGACCGGCTCGGTCTCGGCAAGGCTGACGCCCCTGTGCTTGAGTTTGTTGGCTGCGTTCTTGCTTTTGTCGTACTGAATTTCGAATGACTTCATTATGCATACTTTATATGTATAAAAAAGAGCGCCGGTGCACCGCTGGTCGCCATGAATAATTCAGCCTAGTGCGATAAGAACCGGGGGCAGGAAGGGATGTGTTGCCGGATTTGTGGGCGCTAGAGGTGGCGGGATAGAAGCTTGGGTGGCTACCTATCCATTATGTGACTGATAAGTTGTATACAACTCTATGGACATTTGTCCCGAGTATTGAATACAGTGTGCGCATAACAAAAACCAGGGAACCCCCCACATGAAAACGCCCCATGTTTCACACCAACGGCCCGAGGATGAAAATCTCGGGGTCGGCGCGAATATGGCTTACGGCCTGCAACATGTTCTGACCATGTACGGCGGTATCGTTGCGGTGCCACTGATCATTGGCCAAGCGGCCGGGCTGTCGCCGGCGGACATTGGTTTGTTGATTGCTGCTTCATTGTTTGCGGGGGGGGCTGGCGACACTGCTGCAAACCCTGGGTCTACCGTTTTTTGGCTGTCAGTTGCCGCTGGTGCAGGGCGTGTCGTTCTCCGGTGTGGCGACCATGGTCGCGATCGTCAGCAGTGGCGGGGAGGGCGGCTTCCAGTCGGTGCTGGGCGCGGTGATTGCCGCGTCGTTGATCGGCTTGCTGATTACGCCGGTGTTCTCGCGAATCACCAAGTTTTTCCCTCCGCTGGTCACCGGCATCGTGATCACCACCATCGGTCTGACGCTGATGCCGGTGGCGGCGCGCTGGGCCATGGGTGGCAACAGCCATGCGCCGGACTTCGGCAGCATGCAGAACATCGGGCTGGCGGCGGTCACGCTGGTGCTGGTGTTGTTGCTGAGCAAGGTCGGCAGTTCGACCATCTCGCGTCTGTCGATCCTGTTGGCCATGGTGATCGGCACGGTGCTGGCGGTGTTCCTCGGCATGGCGGACTTCTCCGGTGTCGCTCAAGGACCGATGTTCGGCTTCCCGACGCCGTTCCACTTCGGCATGCCGACTTTCCACTTCGCCGCGATCCTGTCGATGTGCATCGTGGTCATGGTGACGCTGGTGGAAACCTCGGCGGACATTCTGGCGGTCGGTGAGATCATCGGCACCAAAGTCGACTCCAAACGCCTGGGCAACGGCTTGCGGGCGGACATGCTGTCGAGCATGTTTGCGCCAATCTTCGGATCGTTCACCCAAAGCGCCTTCGCGCAGAACGTCGGGCTGGTGGCAGTGACCGGGATCAAGAGCCGTTATGTGGTGGCCACCGGCGGTATCTTCCTGGTGATCCTTGGCCTGCTGCCGTTCATGGGTCGGGTGATTGCCGCAGTGCCGACCTCAGTGCTGGGCGGTGCCGGTATCGTGCTGTTCGGTACGGTGGCGGCGAGCGGCATCCGTACGCTGTCGAAGGTCGATTACCGCAACAACGTCAACCTGATCATCGTCGCGACCTCGATCGGCTTCGGCATGATCCCGATTGCCGCGCCGAACTTCTACGATCATTTCCCGAGCTGGTTCGCGACCATTTTCCACTCGGGCATCAGCTCGTCAGCAATCATGGCGATTGTGCTGAACCTGACCTTTAACCACTTCACCGCCGGTAACTCGGACCAGCAGTCAGTGTTTGCCGCTGCGGAAGAGCGGACCCTGCGTTATCGCGACCTGGCGGCGTTGCGTGAGGGTGACTACTTCAGCGACGGCAAACTGCACGATTGCGACGGCAAGGAAGTGCCGGTGGTCGAGCCTGATGACCACGATCATGGGCATGGCGTGCCGAAGACCCAGATGAAGAGCAGCGAACACGTTTGATCGCTGATTGGGTGAAAAAGGCCGAACTGTAGTTCGGCCTTTTCGTTTGAAGATCAAAAGATCGCAGCCTTCGGCAGCTCCTACAGGGGAACGCATTCCACATGCAGGAGCACCGCAGGCTGCGATCTTTTGACTTTTCGAGCGCCCACAAAAAAGCCCCTGAATCTTTCAATTCAGGGGCTTTGCTATTTGGCTCCACAACCTGGACTCGAACCAGGGACCCAATGATTAACAGTCATTTGCTCTACCAACTGAGCTATTGCGGAATTGGTGCGTATGTTACTGATTCAAAAAGAGAAGTCAAGCAATGGATGTAAAATTTCAGGTGTAGGCAGGACGGACGGTGATTTGTCAGTGATTGGCGGTTACCAGAAAACCATCGGCGGTCTACCATGGGGCCCCGGAAGTGGTCACACGCGCTGCCGGCCATTCGCCGAAAAGGTACGCGCCATGAAGCCTGCAATCCGCAACAACGAGGTGCTCGCATGAGCATCGCGCAAATCAGTCTGCCCAAGGGCGTTGGCCCCCACGCCGAGAAACTCTTCGACGCAATCACTCAGGCCGGCACGGCTGAGGAACTCAATCGCGCTGGCGGCAAAGCCGAAGGTTTTGTGCTCGGCCTGGAAAGCACCAAGGCGATCAAAAGCCAGATCGCCGAATTGCTGTACGTCGTGTATGACGATGCCGCGAGTCAGCGCGCGAGCGAACTGGCTTAACTGCCGAAGGTAATCGTTCCGAGCAGTAATTTGGCGTACGCCGCGGTGGCCGCCAGTTGCACCAGCCACAGGGCGAGACCGCCGAGAAACACCCCGGCGGCGACTTGCAGCACCAGGCTTTTTTCGCGTCTGGCCGGGGCGCGGGGGATGAAATCATCCAGGTCGTCACGGTCGGCACGCAGGTTGTCGTTTTTCATTTGGGTTCTCACAGAATTCCTGGATGTATATGAAACCTGTGGGAGCGAGCCTGCTCGCGAATGCTGTCAGCCACCAACAATGGCGACTGACCCACCGCATTCGCGAGCAGGCTCGCTCCCACAATTCAGATTTGTATGCAGTTTAGAGGGAATGTTGCATTCCTTCGGACAAATAAAAAACGGGAAGCCCAAGGCTTCCCGTTTTTCATTGCCAGGCGAATCAGATGACCTGCACGATCGCATCCGTTACCGCTTTGATGTTGCTCTGGTTCAGTGCCGCGACGCAGATGCGGCCGGTGTCCAGGGCGTAGATGCCGAACTCGTTACGCAGGCGATGCACCTGTTCGGTGGTCAGGCCGGAGTAAGAGAACATGCCGCGCTGACGGCCGACGAAGCTGAAGTCACGCTGCGGGGCTTTCTCGGCCAGCAGGGCGACCATCTGCTCGCGCATGCCGCGAATGCGCAGACGCATTTCTGCCAGTTCGGCTTCCCACTGGGCGCGCAGTTCCGGGCTGTTCAACACGGCGGCGACAACGCTGGCACCGTGAGTCGGCGGGTTGGAGTAGTTGGTGCGGATCACACGCTTGACCTGCGACAGCACGCGCGCGCTTTCTTCTTTCGATTCGCTGACGATCGACAGGGCGCCCACGCGCTCGCCGTACAGCGAGAACGACTTGGAGAACGAGCTCGAAACGAAGAAAGTCAGGCCCGATTCAGCGAACAGACGCACCGCTGCGGCGTCTTCGTCGATGCCGTCGCCGAAACCCTGGTAAGCCATGTCGAGGAACGGCACGTGACCTTTGGCCTTGACCACGTCCAGCACGTTCTTCCAGTCGGCCGGGGTCAGGTCGACGCCGGTCGGGTTGTGGCAGCAGGCGTGCAGCACAACGATCGAGCCGTTCGGCAGGGCGTTGAGGTCGTCGAGCATGCCGGTACGGTTCACGTCGTGGGTGGCGGCGTCGTAGTAACGGTAGTTCTGCACCGGGAAGCCAGCAGTTTCGAACAGCGCACGGTGGTTTTCCCAGCTCGGGTCGCTGATCGCCACGACGGCGTTCGGCAGCAGTTGCTTGAGGAAGTCGGCACCGATTTTCAGCGCGCCGGTACCGCCGACAGCCTGAGTGGTGACGATGCGACCGGCAGCGATCAGCGGCGAGTCGTTACCGAACAGCAGCTTTTGCACGGCCTGGTCGTAGGCGGCGATGCCGTCGATCGGCAGGTAGCCACGGGAGGCGTGCTGAGCAGCGCGAATGGTTTCGGCTTCGATCACCGCGCGCAGCAGGGGAATTCGCCCCTCTTCGTTGCAGTAAACACCTACACCCAGGTTGACCTTGGTGGTCCGGGTATCGGCGTTGAATGCTTCGTTGAGGCCCAGGATTGGATCGCGGGGTGCCATTTCGACAGCGGAGAACAGGCTCATTATTACGGCGGCTCTGAATGGAGAGTGGAGGGACGTGTCGCGCTCCAGCCGAATGCACTAGAGCGGTGCACAAACGGGGAGCTAGTATAGAGGCCATTACTGAGCAATGGCGACAGGCGATTCAGCTTTTCCGGCAAGTTTTTCCGATTATTTCTTGACCGTTAGTCGATTGACTCTGTCAGAGACTTTACCGGATGTAGGACGTTTGCCTTGAAAGGCGAGGCAATCGGCTCCACATTGAGCACAATCTTCGTTTTTCCTTGGGCGACAACGGTCGTTTGCGGTCATCCCCGCGGCTCGGCTGTTTTCTGCGCGAGCCGCGATCCCAGAGGTGTGTATGTCCGAATTCCAGCTAGTCACCCGCTTCGAGCCCGCCGGCGATCAGCCAGAAGCGATCCGCCAATTGGTCGAGGGCATCGAAGCCGGGCTGGCGCACCAGACGCTGCTCGGTGTGACCGGCTCGGGCAAGACCTTCAGCATCGCCAATGTCATCTCGCAGGTACAGCGCCCGACGCTGGTGCTGGCGCCGAACAAGACCCTCGCCGCGCAACTGTATGGCGAGTTCAAGGCGTTCTTCCCGAACAACGCCGTCGAATACTTCGTTTCCTACTACGACTACTACCAGCCCGAAGCCTATGTGCCGTCGTCCGACACCTTCATCGAGAAGGACGCGTCGATCAACGACCACATCGAGCAGATGCGTCTGTCCGCGACCAAAGCGTTGCTCGAGCGCAAGGACGCGATCATCGTCACCACCGTCTCGTGCATCTACGGTCTCGGTAGTCCGGAAACCTATTTGAAGATGGTGCTGCACGTCGATCGCGGCGACAAACTCGATCAGCGCGCTTTGCTGCGGCGTCTGGCCGACCTGCAATACACCCGCAACGACATGGATTTTGCCCGGGCGACGTTCCGCGTGCGCGGCGACGTGATCGACATTTACCCGGCCGAATCCGATCTGGAAGCGATCCGCATCGAGCTGTTCGATGACGAGGTCGAGAGCATTTCCGCGTTCGACCCGCTGACCGGCGAAGTCATCCGCAAGATGCCGCGCTTCACCTTCTATCCGAAGAGTCACTACGTGACGCCGCGCGAGACCCTGCTCGACGCCATCGAGGGGATCAAAGTCGAGTTGCAGGAGCGTCTCGAGTACCTGCGCAGCAGCAACAAACTCGTTGAGGCCCAGCGCCTGGAGCAGCGCACCCGATTCGACCTGGAAATGATCCTCGAACTGGGTTACTGCAACGGCATCGAAAACTACTCGCGCTACCTGTCCGGGCGTCCTGCTGGTGCCGCGCCGCCAACGCTTTATGACTATTTGCCGGCCGACGCCTTGCTGGTGATCGACGAATCCCACGTCAGCGTGCCGCAAGTCGGCGCGATGTATAAGGGCGACCGTTCGCGTAAAGAAACCTTGGTGGAATATGGCTTCCGCTTGCCGTCGGCACTGGACAACCGGCCGATGCGTTTTGACGAGTGGGAAGGGGTCAGCCCGCAGACGATTTTTGTCTCGGCGACGCCGGGCAACTACGAGGCCGAGCATGCCGGGCGCGTGGTCGAGCAAGTGGTGCGTCCGACCGGCCTGGTCGACCCGCAGGTTGAAGTGCGCCCGGCGCTGACCCAGGTTGACGACTTGCTCTCGGAAATCACCAAGCGCGTGGCGGTCGAGGAGCGGGTGCTGGTCACCACGCTGACCAAGCGCATGGCCGAAGACCTCACCGATTACCTCGCCGACCACGGCGTGCGCGTGCGCTATCTGCACTCGGACATCGACACCGTCGAGCGGGTCGAGATCATCCGCGATCTGCGCTTGGGCACCTTCGATGTGCTGGTGGGGATCAACCTGCTGCGTGAAGGTCTGGACATGCCGGAAGTGTCGCTGGTAGCGATTCTGGACGCCGACAAGGAAGGCTTCCTGCGTTCCGAACGCTCACTGATCCAGACCATCGGTCGTGCTGCGCGCAACCTCAATGGCCGGGCGATTCTCTACGCCGACCGCATCACCGGCTCGATGGAGCGGGCGATTGGCGAGACCGAGCGTCGTCGCGACAAGCAGATTGCCTTCAACCTCGCCAACGGCATCACGCCCAAAGGCGTGTTCAAGGACGTCGCCGACATCATGGAAGGCGCCACCGTGCCCGGCTCGCGCAGCAAGAAGCGCAAGGGCATGGCCAAGGCTGCCGAAGAAAGCGCCAAGTACGAAGCCGAACTGCGCTCGCCGAGCGAAATCACCAAGCGTATTCGCGCGCTGGAAGAGAAGATGTACCAGCTGGCGCGGGATCTGGAATTTGAGGCAGCGGCGCAGATGCGCGATGAGATTGCCAAACTGCGTGAGCGGCTTTTGGCGGTTTGAACTTCATCGCCTGACCGGGCCCATCGCTGGCAAGCCAGCTCCCACAGGGATTGAGGGTGTACACGAAATGTGTGAGCACCAAAAAAATTTGTGGGAGCTGGCTTGCCAGCGATAGGGCCGGTCCAGGCAATACAGATCAGTGAGACTCCCCAGCCTTCAATCCCTGCGGCAATTTTTTGGTCAACAAAATCGCCAACATGCTGATCCCTAGCGCAATCCCGACAAAGTGAAACGCATCGTTGTAGGCCATGATCAGCGCCTGCTGGTGGACGATCTCGCTCAACTTGCCCAACGCCGCCGTGTCACTGCCAAAGCGGTCGGTCATCGACGCCAGCCGCTCAGCCACTTGCGGATTGGTCGGCACCACCGCCTCGCGCAAATAATCGAAGTAAGTCTTGGTCCGTGCATCCAGCAGCGTGGCGAGCAGGGCAATGCCGATCGCACCGCCGAGGTTGCGTAGGATGTTGAACAGGCTCGATGCCGATCCCGCGTCCTGCGGCAGGATGTAAGCGGTGGCGATCAGCGAAATGGTCACCATGATCAGCGGCTGGCCCAGCGCCCGGATGATCTGGATTTGATTGAACTGCGGTCCGGCGAAATCCGGGTTGAGCACTCCCGACGAAAAACTCGCCAGCCCGAACAGTCCGAAGCCCAGGGTGCACAGCCACTTCGGTGAAACGAACTTCATCAGCTTCGGCACCAGCGGAATCAGGAACAGCTGTGGCACGCCCATCCACATGATCACTTCGCCGATTTGCAGGGCGTTGTAGTTCTGGATCTGCGCCAGGTACAGCGGCAGCAGATAAATCGAGCCATACAAGCCGACACCCATGCCCAGGCTGGAAATGCTCGACAGGCCGAAGTTGCGATTGCGCAGGATGCCGAGGTTGATCAGCGGGTTGGGTTTGGAGACCTGCACGATGACGAAGGTGATCAGGCTGAGGAGGGCGATGCTGCCGAGGGTCACGATCAGGTTCGATTCGAGCCAGTCCTTGCGGTGGCCCTCTTCAAGAAACACCTGCAGGCAACCGAGGCCGACACCGAGGGTGAGAATCCCGGTGTAGTCGGTGCTTTTTAGCAGTTCCCAGTGCGCTTCTTTCTTCTCCAGCCCGTACATCAGCCCGGCGATCATGATCAGCCCCGGCGGAATGTTGATGTAAAAAATGTATTCCCAGCCCCAGTTTTCCGTGAGCCAGCCGCCGAGGGTCGGGCCGATGGACGGAGCAAAGGTCGCGGTCATGGCGAACATCGCCATGCCTTTGGCGCGATGATGTTCGGGGAGTTTGATCAGGGTCAGGGTGAACGCCAGCGGGATCAGCGCGCCGCCGGTGAAACCCTGCATGGCGCGAAAGACAATCATGCTTTCGAGGCTCCAGGCCATCGAGCACAGCAGCGATGACACCAGAAACCCCAGCGACACCCACACCGCCAAGCGTCGTGCCGAGAGTAACTGCACCAGCCACGCGGTCAGCGGAATCATGATGATTTCCGCTACCAGATAGGAGGTGGAAATCCACGAGCCTTCTTCCAGTGTCGCCGACAGCGCGCCCTGAATGTCCTTGAGCGAAGAGTTGGTGATCTGAATGTCGAGCACTGCCATGAAGGCGCCAAGCATCACGCTCATCACCGCGATCCAGTCCCGCCGGGTCGGTTCGCCGGCCGGGCGGATCAGTTGATCACCGGCCATTGTCTGGGGCGTCTTTGATGTTCACGGTGGCGGTGACCGACATGCCCGGACGGATCTTGCCATGCAACGGATTGTCAGCCTTGAACGTCAATTTCACCGGAATCCGCTGCACGACTTTGGTGAAGTTGCCGGTGGCGTTGTCCGGCGGCAACAGGCTGAACTGCGCACCCGAGGCGGCGAACAGACTGTCGACACGCGCCTCGATCGGCGTGTCGCTGTAGGCGTCGAAAGTCAGTTCGGCTTTTTGGCCGGGGACCATGTGGCCGATCTGGGTTTCCTTGAAGTTGGCCTGCACCCAGATGTCTTCGTCCGGGACGATCGACAGCAGGTACGCGCCGGCCTGCACCACTTGGCCGTTGCGCGCGGCACGCTGGCCGACCATGCCGCTGATCGGCGCGTGGATATCGCTGCGGGTCAGGTTGAGTTCGGCTTGCGCCAGATCGGCGCGGGCGTTGGCGATCTGCGCGTCGAGGCGTTTGATCTCGGCGGTCAGTGCGTTGACCTGCTGGCGCTGACTCTGCGCATCGGCCTGAGCCTTGGCCACTTGCGAGCGGGCGATATGGTTGTCGGCGGAGAGGGTGGTGACCCGCTCCTCGGACACAAAACCAGGCTTGCGCAGGGCTTCAGCGCGAGACAGATCTATCTGCGAGCGACCCAGCGATGCCTGGGAGGCGGCCACTTGCGCGTCGCTGGCGGCGATCAGGCTCGATTGCTGAGTCAATTTGCTTTGTGCCTGCAAACGCTCGGCTTCGCGGGTGGCGAGGGCGGCGCTGGCGCGATCCACGGCCAGGCGGAAATCATTGGGTTCGAGGCGTACCAGCAATTGGCCTTTTTCCACGTGCTGGTTGTCCTGCACCAGCACTTCGTCGATGCGCGCGCTCAACTGGCTGGAGACGCGGGTGATCTCGCCCTGGACATAGGCATTGTCGGTGCTTTCATAAAAGCGTCCCTTGAAAAACCAATGGGCGAAGAAGCCCCCGGCAATCAACAGAACCAGCAGCAGGAAAACGAACAGGCGACGCTTGAGTTGGGCAGGCATGGGCAAACTGTAGTCGAGGAATTGTAAGGAAAGTTATCAGGGGGAGAATCTGGCACGAAGCCGATAAACGGTAAATGCTGTCGACCGATATTCGGCCATTCGCCACGCTCTATGGGCGTTCCAGCCGCAAACTTGGCTTAAATGCCCTGCCCGCTGGAGCGGGGCGGGTGTCGCCTGTTACCATTCGCCGCTTGATTGTTTTGCTTTTCATTCTTTTCGAGACATGCCATGACCACCGTCCGCACTCGCATCGCGCCATCGCCTACCGGGGACCCCCACGTAGGTACCGCTTACATCGCATTGTTCAACTACTGCTTTGCCAAGCAGCATGGCGGTGAGTTCATCCTGCGCATCGAAGACACCGACCAGTTGCGTTCGACCCGCGAGTCCGAGCAGCAGATTTTCGACGCCCTGCGCTGGCTGGGGATCGACTGGAGCGAAGGCCCGGATGTCGGCGGCCCGCACGGCCCGTACCGGCAGAGCGAGCGTGGCGATATCTATCAGAAGTATTGCCAGCAACTGGTGGACATGGGCCACGCGTTCCCATGCTTCTGCACCGCTGAAGAACTGGACCAGATGCGCGCCGAACAAATGGCGCGCGGCGAAACCCCGCGTTACGACGGCCGCGCGCTGCTGTTGTCCAAGGAAGAAGTCGCGGCGCGTCTGGCCGCTGGCGAGCCGCACGTGATCCGTATGAAGGTGCCGACCGAAGGCGTCTGCGTGGTGCCGGACATGCTGCGTGGTGATGTCGAGATCCCGTGGGATCGCATGGACATGCAAGTGCTGATGAAGACCGACGGCCTGCCGACGTACTTCCTCGCCAACGTGGTCGACGACCACCTGATGGGCATCACCCACGTGCTGCGCGGCGAAGAATGGCTGCCGTCGGCGCCGAAACTGATCCTGCTCTACGAGTACTTCGGCTGGGAACAACCGGAGCTGTGCTACATGCCGCTGCTGCGTAACCCGGACAAGAGCAAGCTGTCCAAACGCAAGAACCCGACCTCGGTGACCTTCTACGAGCGCATGGGCTTCATGCCCGAAGCGATGCTCAACTACCTCGGTCGCATGGGCTGGTCGATGCCGGACGAGCGCGAGAAGTTCTCGCTGCAGGAAATGGTCGACAACTTCGACCTCAAGCGTGTGTCCCTCGGCGGGCCGATTTTCGACATTGAGAAGCTGTCTTGGCTCAACGGCCAGTGGCTGCGTGACCTGCCGGTGGAAGAGTTCGCCGCGCGTGTGCAGAAGTGGGCGTTCAATTCCGAATACATGATGAAGATCGCGCCGCATGTCCAGGGCCGCGTGGAAACCTTCAGCCAGGTTGCACCGTTGGCCGGGTTCTTCTTTGCCGGTGGTGTCAATCCGGATGCCAAGCTGTTCGAGTCGAAAAAGCTCTCGGGCGATCAGGTGCGTCAGCTGATGCAGTTGATCCTGTGGAAGCTGGAAAGCCTGCGTCAGTGGGAGAAGGACAGCATCACCGCGACGATTCAGGCGGTAGTCGAATCCCTTGAGCTGAAGCTGCGTGACGCGATGCCGCTGATGTTTGCCGCGATCACCGGGCAGGCAAGCTCGGTATCGGTGCTCGATGCGATGGAAATCCTCGGCCCGGACCTGACCCGTTTCCGTTTGCGCCAGGCGATTGACCTGCTGGGTGGCGTGTCGAAGAAAGAAAACAAAGAGTGGGAAAAGCTGCTGGGCGCTATCGCCTAAGCGTTTGCGGCTTGTGTAGGAGCTGCCGAAGGCTGCGATCTTTTGCTCTTGCTTCTAAAGACCAACGGCAAAAGATCGCAGGCTGCGCCAGCTCCTACAGGTCGGCGGCGTGCGTAAACCTCCCGGATTTTCGGGGGGAGGGCGGTAAGTGATTGTTATGCCGACAAAAAACTTTGAATTTTTTCAAAAATAAGTTTGACAGGCTTTCGATACGCCCTTAAGATTCGCCCCGTCCTCAGCGATGACATCAACGATGAGGGGCTATAGCTCAGCTGGGAGAGCGCTTGCATGGCATGCAAGAGGTCGACGGTTCGATCCCGTCTAGCTCCACCAATTTACACTTCGAAGCCTGGCCACACCGGCTTCGAAGCGATCAACACTCAGCGTTGATCAGTTGTATGGAAGGGTTTGCGTCCCCTTCGTCTAGTGGCCTAGGACACCGCCCTTTCACGGCGGTAACAGGGGTTCGAGTCCCCTAGGGGACGCCAGTTTTACAGAAGCGATGTTGCAAGATGTCGCTCCGCCGCGAGGCGAAAAATCCGGGGCTATAGCTCAGCTGGGAGAGCGCCTGCATGGCATGCAGGAGGTCAGCGGTTCGATCCCGCTTAGCTCCACCAATTTTACAGTTCAAGGTCTGGCCACACCGGCCTTGAATCGGATCAGATCTCAGCACTGATCAGCTGTATAGAAGGGTTTGTGTCCCCTTCGTCTAGTGGCCTAGGACACCGCCCTTTCACGGCGGTAACAGGGGTTCGAGTCCCCTAGGGGACGCCACGATTACCCGCTCTGCGGGATTTATAAGGGTCATTCAATTATTGAATGGCCCTTTTGTTTGTCTGGCGTTTGGCCAACTCTCCATTTTCCTTACACTGTGCTTCAGACCAGCGGTCATATCCTCGACTTGCAGAATATTATTATGCGAATAATATTCTAGGCGTAATATTCGGAGGCAACGATGAACGATAAAAAAGCTCAAACCCGCGAACGCATCCTCAAGGCTGCCAGCGCTGCGCTGATGCAGCGGGGTCCGGCGGATCCCAGCGTAGGCGAAGTGATGGGTGCCGCCGGCCTGACTGTTGGTGGTTTCTACGCGCACTTCGAAAGCAAGGACGCGATGATGCTCGAAGCGTTCAAGCAACTGCTCAGCCGTCGACGCGACCTGATTGCCGACATGGACTCCGAGCTGACCGGCGAAGAGCGTCGCGCCCTGGTTGCTGCGTTCTATCTGTCGCGCAAGCATCGGGATTCCAGCGATGCTGCGTGCCCGATACCGGCTTCGATTGGCGAACTGGGGCGTCTGCCGGAATCCTTCCGCATCGCACTGAACGAACACCTGGAATTGATGATTGCGCAGTTGGCGTCCAGCCCCGAGGACACCGACAAGGCATTGGCCGATGTGGCGTTGATGGTGGGTGGTCTGGCGCTGGCACGCGCGCTGGGCCCGGGCGATTTATCCGATCGATTGCTGCGCGCTGCCAAGTCGGCGGTGCGTTGACCTGAAGGCAATACGCCTGAGGAGAGAGCGATGAACACGTTGAAGTGGGTTCGTGGCGTTAATGGCACCTTGGGCTGGATTGCACCAAAGCGGGTAGCGAGCAAAATGCGCGTAGCGTTCATGACGCCGCGCACGTTGCCGCTGCGCGATTGGGAGCTGCCGCTGCTGGCGAGCTCCGAACGCATCACTTTGCGCTTTGGCCTGTCGGCGCTGCGCTGGGGCCAAGGCCCGGCGGTGCTGCTGATGCACGGCTGGGAAGGGCGACCCACGCAGTTTGCGGCGTTGATCACAGCGCTGGTCGAGGCCGGTTACACCGTCGTTGCCCTTGATGGTCCGGCTCATGGTCGTTCGCCGGGGCGTGAAGCCAACGTCGTACTGTTCGCCCGCGCCATGCTCGAAGCAGCCGCCGAACTGCCACCGCTGCAAGCCGTCATCGGCCACTCCATGGGCGGCGCCAGTGCCATGCTCGCGGTCCAATTGGGGTTGCGTACAGAAACCCTGGTCAGCATCGCGGCGCCCGCACGGATCCTGGGAGTGCTGCGTGGTTTCGCCCGTTACGTCGGCATGCCGCCGCGGGCACGATCCGCCTTCATCCGTCAGGTCGAGCAGGATGTCGGCATGCGCGCCGCCACCCTAGATGTCGCGCACTATCAACTGGATATGCCGGGCCTGATCGTGCATGCCGAGGATGACAATTTCGTCCCGGTCAAGGAATCGCAATTGATCCACGAGTCCTGGTTCGACAGTCGCCTGTTGCGCCTGGAAAGCGGCGGTCACCAGCGCGTACTGGCCGACCCTCGGGTGGTTGATGGCGTGTTATCACTGCTGGCAGGGCGCAGTCTTCAGACGCGGCAATCGGCCTGACATCCGTTACACTGCCCCGGTTGAATAATCTGACCGGGAGTGGGGCATGGGCTGGGATCGGGCAACGCCGTTCACCATTGATCTGCAAGTAGGCGCCGAGGACATCGACGGGCTGGGCCACGCCAACAACGCGGTGTACGTGACCTGGCTCGAACGCTGCGCCTGGCGTCACTCGCAGCGTCTGGGGCTGGATCTGGTCGAGTACCGGCGCCTGGATCGGGCGATGGCCGTGGTGCGGCACGAAATCGATTACCTGGCGGCGGCCTACGAAGGCGACGAGCTGCAACTGGCAACCTGGATCGTCGATTGGGATCAGCGCCTGAAAATGACCCGGCACTTCCAGCTGATCCGCCCCAGCGACAACGCCACCCTGTTGCGCGCCCAGACCACTTTCGTCTGCATCGAACTGTCCACCGGCAAGCCCAAGCGCATGCCGGCAGAGTTCATCGAGGGTTACGGCCCGGCGATCCAGTCCCCAGCCTGACCCAGTCCTTGTAGGAGCTGCCGAAGGCTGCGATCTTTTGATTGTGATCTTTAAAAATCAAAGTCAAAAGATCGCAGCCTGCGGCAGCTCCTACAGGTGGTCGTGGGTTTAACCGGCTTAATCCAGTAAACTGCCGCACGTTTTTTCTTCCTGAGTAGTGTGTTCCCCATGCAAATTGCCCTGGCGCCCATGGAGGGGTTGGTCGACGACATCCTGCGCGACGTGCTGACCCGCGTTGGCGGCATCGACTGGTGCGTGACCGAATTCATTCGGGTCAACGATCAGCTGCTCACCCCGGCTTATTTCCACAAGTTCGGCCCGGAGCTGCTCAACGGCGCCCGCACCCGTTCCGGCGTGCCGCTGCGCGTGCAATTGTTGGGTTCCGATCCGGTGTGCCTGGCGGAAAACGCGGCGCTGGCCTGCGAACTCGGCTCGCAAGTGATCGACCTGAACTTCGGCTGTCCGGCCAAGACCGTCAACAAATCGCGGGGCGGGGCGGTGCTGCTCAAGGAGCCGGAACTGCTCAACAGCATTGTCGAGCACGTGCGTCGCGCCGTGCCGGCGCACATCCCCGTCACCGCGAAGATGCGCCTGGGTTTCGACAGCCCGGATGGCTCGCTGGTCTGCGCCACCGCGCTGGCCGAGGGCGGCGCCGAACACATCGTGGTGCATGCCCGTACCAAGGTCGATGGCTACAAGCCGCCGGCGCATTGGGAGTGGATTCCGCGGGTGCAGGACGTGGTCAAGGTGCCGGTGTTCGCCAACGGTGATATCTGGAGCGTCGAGGACTGGCGCCGCTGCCGCGAGATCAGCGGCGTCGAAGACATCATGCTCGGACGCGGTCTGGTATCGCGCCCGGATCTTGCCAGGCAGATCGCCGCCGCGCGCGCTGGTGAAGACGTGGTCGAGATGAGCTGGGCCGAGCTGCTGCCGCTGATTCAGGACTTCTGGCTGCAAGCCAAGGCGCAGATGACCGCACGCCAATCGCCGGGTCGCTTGAAGCAGTGGCTGGCGATGCTGACGCGCAATTATCCCGAGGCGACCGAGCTGTTTACTGTGCTGCGTCGCGAGACAGAACCGGACCAGGTCTCGCGTTTACTGGGTTTGCCGGTCGCCGAAGCGGCCTGAAAAAAATCTTCAAATACTCTCTTGAAATCATTTTGGCGGTCCCTATCTAAGGGTTACGCGATGCCGAATTCGGGTCGCGGAGACACAAAAACTTGCTGATTGTTTTCAGGAGATTTGAACCATGAGTACTGCATTTTCCCTGGCACCACTGTTCCGTTCTTCGGTGGGTTTCGACCGTTTCAACGACCTGTTCGAAACCGCTCTGCGCAACGAGCCAGGCAGCACCTACCCACCCTACAACGTGGAAAAACACGGTGACGATCAATACCGCATCGTCGTGGCGGCCGCCGGTTTCCAGGAAGAAGACCTGGAGCTGCAAGTCGAGAAGGGTGTGCTGACCATCAGTGGCGGCAAGCGTGATGTCAACGAAGGCGTGACCTTCCTGCATCAAGGCATTGCCCAGCGGGCTTTCAAGCTGTCCTTCCGCCTGGCTGATCACATCGAGATCAAGGCCGCCGATCTGAGCAACGGTCTGCTGAGCATCGACCTGTTGCGGGTGATCCCGGAAGAAGCGAAAGCCAAGCGCATCCCGATCAACGGAGCGCAAAAGCCGGTTCTGCAATAAGACCGAGCAATAAAAAAGGGCGCCACTGGCGCCCTTTTTTTGTGCCCGTCATTCGAGCATCTTTTTCAATGCTTCCAGTGCAACCGGCCGACTGTGCAGGTAGCCCTGATACAAATGGCAGCCGAGCCCTTGCAGGAACGCCAGTTGCTCCGGCGTCTCCACGCCTTCGGCAATCACCTCCAGTTCCAGGCTGCGGGCCATGGCGACGATGGCGCGGATGATCTCGGCGTCGTTGGGGTCGGTGGTTGCGTCGCGGATGAACGACTGGTCGATTTTCAGAGTATCGACCGGCAGGCGTTTGAGGTAAGTCAGCGATGAATAGCCGGTGCCGAAATCGTCCATGGCGAAGCTCACACCGAGTTTTTTCAGGCGACGCATTTTGCTGATGGTGTCTTCCAGGTTCTGGATGACGATGCCTTCGGTGATCTCCAGTTTCAGCAGCGAGCAGGGCAGGCCGTGGCTGCTCATGCTGTGTTCGATACGTTCGACGAAGTCGTTCTGGCGGAACTGCCGTGGGCTGATGTTCACGCACAGGCTGAAGTTGAGCGGGTCGACCAGTTTCAGCGCGATCAATTGTTTGAACGCCTCGCAGGCTTCATCGAGAATCCAGGTGCCGACTTCCAGAATCAGACCGCTGTCTTCCAGTACCTTGATGAATTCGGTGGGCGATTGCGCACCCAGTTCCGGGTGGTTCCAGCGCACCAGCGCTTCGGCACCGATGATGCGGTTGTCCTGCGCGTCGACCTGCGGCTGGTAATGCACGTTGAACTCGCCACGGGACAGCGCCAGACGCAAGTCAGTCTCCATGCGCAGCCGTTCGCTGGCCGCTTTCTGCATGGTGTTGTGGTACATCTGCGTGGTGTTGCGCCCGGAGTCCTTGGCCCGGTAAAGGGCAATGTCGGCGCGCTTGAGCAGGTCGGTCGGGGTCGAGCCGTGGTCGGGAATCAGCGCCACGCCGATACTCGGTGTCACTTGCAGGCGCTGGCCGTCGAGGAACATCGGCTCCGACAGCAGCTCGCGAATGGTGTCGGCGAGTTCGCGCACTTGCGCGCTGACCTCGTTGCGCGTGCCTTCGAGACCGCTGAGCAGTACCACGAATTCATCGCCGCCGAGACGCGCCACCGTGTCCTCCATGCGCACGCTGGCTTCGAGCCGTGCGGTGATGATTTTCAGCACCGTATCGCCGACCGGATGGCCCAGCGAGTCGTTGATGTGCTTGAAGTGGTCAAGGTCGAGGAACAGCAGCGCACCGCGCAGGTTGTGGCGCTTGAGCAGGGCGATCTGCTGGCTCAGGCGATCCATCAGCAAGGCGCGGTTGGGCAGGTTGGTCAGCGGGTCGTGATAGGCCAGGTGGCGGATCTGCGCCTCGGCATTTTTCAGCAGGCTGACGTCGCGCGCGGTCAGCAGCAGGCACGCGGTTTCGTTGAGGGTGATCGGTTCGATCGACACCTCCACCGTCAGCAACTCGCCGCGCTTGTTGCGTCCGAGCATTTCCTGATGATGCACGCGGCCCTTGATCTGCAGTTCGGCGAGCAGCGCCGAGCGTTGTTTCTCTTCGGCCCAGATGCCGATCTGATACACGGTCTTGCCCACCACCTCGTCGGCGCGATAGCCGGTCAGGCGGCAGAAGCCGTCGTTGACCTCCAGATAGCGCCCGGTGTCGCGCTCGGTGATGGTGATCGCGTCGGGGCTGGAGTGAAACGCCTTGGCGAATTTCTCTTCGCTGGCCTTGAGTGCGGCCTCGGAGCGTTGCTGTTGAGTGATGTCGCGCAGGGTGGTGACGATGCACGGCTGATTGCCAACGCTGATCTGCCGACTGGAAATCACACACGTCAGCGACTGGCCGTCCTTGTGCTGGACGATGATCGCGACATTGCTCAGGCCCTGTTCGCGGATGACGCGTTCGATGCGTTGCAGGCTCTTTGCCGAGGCGTCCCACAGGCCGATGTCCTCGGCGGTGCGCCCGATCACGTCGGCGGCGCTCCAGCCGAAGGTCTGGGTGAAGCTGTTGTTGATTTCGATGAACTCGCCGCTGTCCTGACGGGTGACGCAGATCGGGTCCGGACTGACCTGAAACAGCGTGGCGAATTTCTCTTCCGAGGCCACCAGACGTTGCTCGCGCTCGACCTGATCGGTGATGTCCAGCAAGGTCCCGGCCATGCGCAGCGGCGCGCCGTTCTCGTCGCGGTAGAGGCGGGCGCGGCTTTCCAGATAACGTGAGCTGCCGTCGGGCAGTTGCACGCGATAAGTCAGCTGATAGTTGCCGGCCGGGCCCTCGCGCAGGCTGCGGTAGGCGTCGCGCATGCTGTCGCGCTCTTCGCCGGGCACGCCTTCGAAAAACTCTTCAAATGACTCGTGAAACGGGATCGGTTCCAGCCCGTGCAATTGCGCGGCCCGCGCCGAGCCGTAGAGCATGCCGCTGGGGATGTGCCAGTCCCAGGTGCCGAGTTGCGCCGAGTCCAGCGCCAGATCGAGACGTTCCTGGCTGTCTTTCAAGGCGTGTTCGGCAGCTTTGCGCTCGGTGGTATCGAGGAATGTGCTGAGCAGATATGGCTGGCCTTCGAGTTCGACCTTTTGCGCGCTGAGAATGCCGTCATGGATCTGCCCGTTACTGGCGCGAAACTGTACTTCCATGCTGACCAGTTCGCCTTTGGCCTTGGTCTTTTTCACCAGCTCGGTACGTTGTTCGGGGTGTACCCACAGGCCCAGCTCCAGGGTGGTGCGGCCAATGGCGCTCTGCACCGGCCAACCGAACAGGCTTTCGAAATACTGGTTGGCCTCGCTGATCAGGCCGTCTTCCTGGCGCGTCAGCAGCACCATGTTCGGGCACAGATGAAAGAGTGTGGCGAAACGTTTCTCCGAGCTGCTGAGGGCCTGTTCGCGTTGACGTTGGTGGGTGATTTCGCGAATCACCCCGATCATTCGGGGACGGCCGTTTTTGTCCGGCAGCAGGCTGCCGCTGATTTCCAGCCAGTGCAGGCTGCCGTCGGGCCAGCGGATGCGGTGGTGCATCGCCTGTTCCAGCGGCGCGCCGGCAATCACCGCGTGGAAGGCGCGCACGGTTTTCGCCCGGTCTTCGGGTGGCAGCAGGTCGAGGTATTCGAGGTCTTGGGGCAGCGGTTGCCGTGGATCGAAACCGAACAGCGCCTGAGTGCCCCGTGACCAACTGATTTGACCACGCTCGATGTCCCAATACCAGGCGCCGAGCCGGGCGCCGTTGAGTGCGGCGAGCAGTTGCGGCGCACTCTCCCAGCTCTGCTCGGAACGTCGCGGATCAATGGCCTGAATACGCGGCATCGGCGGAATTCGGTCAACAGATTTCGGCATTGTTAACGGGCCTTGAGCTGATGGTGGCGTTAGGCACAGGGACAGCGGCTCTATAGGAGTAGCACAAGTTAGCCTGGAGTCCCTGGCAGATCGATTTGCGCATCCAGCAAGGCCATGAAAGCCCTTGCCGCATTCGACAGCGTCCGTTCGGTGTGCACGATATAGCCTAGCTGGCGACTGAGCTGTATGCCCGGCAAAGGTATGCGCGCCACCTGTTCGTCAAGCATGGTACGGGGCAGAACACTCCAGGCCAGTCCAATGGACACCATCATCTTGATGGTTTCCAGGTAGTTGGTGCTCATGGCGATGTTCGGCGTCAGCCCTTGGGCTTCGAACAAGCGTTGGACAATGTGATGAGTAAAGGTGTTGCCGCCGGGAAAAACTGCCGGATGACCGGCAACGTCCGCCAGGCTCACGGCGCCATTGCTGATCAGCGAATGCTCCGGCGCTACCACGAAATCCAGCGGGTCGTCCCACACCGGCGTGGCTTTGACCAGTGTGTGCGGCTCCGGGGCCAGAGTGATTACCGCCAGCTCGGCGCGGCCGTGGAGAATTTCTTCGTAGGCCACTTCCGAATCGAGGAACTGAATATCCAGCGCCACTTGTGGGTAGCGGCGGGTGAATTCCCTCAAGAGTGGCGGCAAACGGTGCAGGCCGATGTGGTGACTGGTGGCCAGGGTCAGACGACCGCTGACTTCACCGGTCAGGTTGGTCAGGGCGCGCCGCGTGTCGTCCAGCACGTTGAGAATCTGGTACGCCCGGGGCAGCAGAGCGCGGCCGGCTTCGGTCAGGCCGACTTCACGACCCAGGCGGTCGAACAGTCGCACGTTCAATTGTTGCTCCAGCCCGGCGATGCGTTTGCTGATCGCCGGTTGGGTCAGATGCAGGCGTTCCCCGGCGCCGGAGAAGCTGCCAGTCTCGGCGATGGCGATAAACGCATTGAGGTTGGCCAGATCCATGGTTTGTATTCCAGTTGGTTATCCAAAGCATAAAAAATATGAATTTGAGTTATTTAATGTAACCCCATAGGATCGGCCTCACAAGCCAAAGGGTTATTGATAAGCCCAGGGCATAGAAACAAGCTGATGAGGAACCGTCTGATGGCCGGCAAAACGCTCTACGACAAGCTCTGGGATTCGCATTTGGTCAAGCAGCGCGACGATGGCTCGGCGCTGATCTATATCGATCGTCACATCATCCACGAAGTGACCTCGCCGCAAGCCTTCGAAGGCCTGCGTCTGGCCGGGCGCAAGCCGTGGCGCATCGATGCCAACATCGCGACCCCGGACCACAACGTACCGACCACGCCAGAACGCAAGGGCGGCATCACGGCCATTGCCGACCAGGTCTCGCGTTTGCAGGTTCAGACCCTCGATGACAACTGTGATGAGTACGGCATCGTCGAGTTCAAGATGAACGACATCCGTCAGGGCATCGTCCACGTGATCAGCCCGGAGCAGGGCGCAACCTTGCCGGGCATGACCGTGGTCTGCGGCGACTCGCACACCTCGACCCACGGCGCCTTCGGTGCCTTGGCGCACGGGATCGGCACTTCCGAGGTCGAGCACGTGCTCGCCACCCAGTGCCTGGTCGCCAAGAAGATGAAAAACATGCTGGTGCGCGTCGAGGGCCAGTTGCCGTTCGGCGTGACCGCCAAAGACATCGTCCTCGCGGTGATCGGCAAGATCGGCACCGCCGGCGGTAACGGCCATGCCATCGAATTCGCCGGCAGCGCGATTCGTGATCTGTCCGTCGAAGGCCGCATGACCATCTGCAACATGTCCATCGAAGCCGGCGCCCGCGTGGGTCTGGTGGCAGCGGATGAAAAGACCGTCGAGTACGTCAAGGGCCGTCCGTTTGCGCCGAAAGGCGCGCAGTGGGATCAGGCGGTTGAAGCCTGGAAAGACCTGGTCTCCGACGCCGATGCCAAGTTCGACACCGTGGTTGAACTCGACGCTGCGCAGATCAAGCCGCAAGTCAGCTGGGGCACTTCGCCTGAAATGGTCTTGGCCGTTGATCAGAACGTGCCGGATCCGGCCAAAGAGATGGATCTGGTCAAGCGCGACTCGATCGTCCGCGCCTTGAAGTACATGGGTTTGAGCGCCAATCAGGCGATCACCGACATTCAGCTGGATCGCGTGTTCATTGGCTCCTGCACCAACTCGCGCATCGAAGACTTGCGCGCTGCAGCCGTGATTGCCAAGGGCCGCAAAGTCGCTTCGACGATCAAGCAGGCCATCGTGGTGCCGGGCTCGGGTCTGGTGAAGGCGCAGGCGGAGGCCGAAGGTCTCGACAAGATTTTCCTCGAAGCCGGTTTTGAGTGGCGTGAGCCGGGTTGCTCGATGTGCCTGGCGATGAACCCGGACCGTTTGGAGTCCGGCGAGCATTGCGCCTCGACCTCCAACCGTAACTTCGAAGGCCGTCAGGGTGCCGGTGGTCGTACCCACCTCGTGAGCCCGGCCATGGCCGCTGCGGCGGCGGTGAACGGTCGTTTCATCGACGTTCGTGAATTGATCTGAAGGAGAGCGCAGCATGAAAGCTTTTACCCAGCACACTGGTCTTGTCGCGCCTCTGGATCGTGCCAACGTCGACACCGACCAGATCATTCCCAAGCAGTTCTTGAAATCGATCAAGCGCACCGGTTTCGGCCCGAACCTGTTCGACGAGTGGCGTTACCTGGATGTCGGCCAGCCGTATCAGGACAACTCCAAGCGCCCGTTGAACAAGGATTTCGTGCTCAACGCCGAGCGCTATCAAGGCGCCAGCGTGTTGCTGGCCCGTGAGAACTTCGGTTGCGGCTCCAGCCGTGAACACGCCCCGTGGGCGCTGGAAGAATACGGTTTCCGCAGCATCATCGCGCCGAGCTACGCCGACATCTTCTTTAACAACAGCTTCAAGAACGGCTTGCTGCCGATCATTCTGAGCGACGCTGAAGTCGATGAGCTGTTCAAGCAGGTCGAGGCCGCGCCGGGCTATCAATTGCAGATCGATCTGCACGAGCAGACCGTGACCAGCCCGAACGGCAAGGTGTACCACTTCGAGATCGACGCGTTCCGCAAGCATTGCCTGCTCAATGGTCTGGATGATATCGGCCTGACCTTGCAGGACGGCGATGCGATTGCCGCGTTCGAGGCCAAGCATCGTGTGAGCCAGCCGTGGTTGTTTCGCGACGCGTGATTGATTCGTGATTGATGTAGTCAGGGCCGGCCTCTTCGCGAGCAGGCTCGCTCCCACACTTGAAATGCATTCTCCTGTGGGAGCGAGCCTGCTCGCGAAGACGGTCGCTCAAACAACACAAATGCAGGATGTGACCATGACCAGCACCGCCCAGCACAGCCAGGTCGTACAAAAGCAGTTCGGTGAACAGGCCGCCGCCTACCTGAGCAGCGCCGTTCACGCTCAAGGCACCGAATTCGCGCTGCTACAGGCTGAACTGGCCGGGCAGGGCGCGGCCCGGGTGCTGGACCTGGGGTGCGGCGCCGGTCATGTGAGTTTTCATGTGGCGCCACTGGTCAAGGAAGTGGTGGCCTACGACCTGTCGCAGCAGATGCTCGATGTGGTGGCCGCTGCGGCGGTTGATCGCGGCATGAACAACATTGCCACGGTCAACGGCGCCGCCGAGCGTCTGCCGTTTGCCGATGGCGAATTCGATTTCGTGTTCAGCCGTTATTCGGCGCACCATTGGAGCGACCTCGGCGTAGCCCTGCGCGAAGTGCGTCGGGTGCTGAAAACGGGTGGTGTGGCGGCGTTCGTTGACGTGTTGTCACCGGGCAGCCCGCTGTTCGACACCTATCTGCAGAGCGTTGAAGTGCTGCGCGACACCAGCCATGTGCGCGATTATTCTGCCGGCGAGTGGTTGCGTCAGGTCAGCGAGGCCGGGCTGCATACCCGCAGCACCACGCGTCAGCGTCTGCGTCTGGAGTACAGCAGCTGGGTCGAGCGCATGCGCACGCCCGAGGTGATGCGCGCGGCGATTCGCCAGTTGCAGCAGTCGATGGGCAACGAAGTGCGCGAATATTTTGAGATTGATGCCGACGGCTCGTTCAGTACAGATGTAATCGTATTGATGGCTGAGCGATAAGAATTTTTCCGGGCGCGCCCTGAGTGGCGCACCGACTGATGACATGAGGAAAGCATGAGCAAGCAGATTCTGATTCTCCCAGGTGACGGTATTGGTCCGGAAATCATGGCCGAAGCGGTCAAGGTGCTGGAGCTGGCCAACGACAAGTACAGCCTGGGCTTCGAGCTGAGCCATGACGTGATCGGTGGTGCCGCCATCGACAAGCACGGCGTGCCGCTGGCCGACGAAACGCTCGACCGCGCCCGTGCTGCCGACGCCGTCCTGCTGGGCGCCGTGGGCGGCCCGAAATGGGACGCCATCGAGCGCGACATCCGCCCTGAGCGCGGCCTGCTGAAGATTCGTGCGCAACTGGGCCTGTTCGGCAACCTGCGTCCGGCGATCCTCTACCCGCAACTGGCCGACGCTTCGAGCCTGAAGCCGGAAATCGTGGCCGGTCTGGACATCCTGATCGTCCGTGAGCTGACCGGCGGCATCTACTTCGGCGCGCCACGCGGCACCCGCACCCTGGACAACGGCGAGCGTCAGTCCTACGACACCCTGCCGTACAGCGAAAGCGAAATCCGCCGAATCGCCCGCGTCGGTTTCGACATGGCCATGGTTCGCGGCAAAAAGCTGTGCTCGGTGGACAAGGCCAACGTGCTGGCGTCCAGCCAACTGTGGCGTGAAGTGGTCGAGCAGGTCGCCAAGGATTACCCTGAAGTCGAACTGAGCCACATGTACGTCGACAACGCCGCCATGCAGCTGGTGCGCGCGCCGAAGCAGTTCGACGTGATCGTCACCGACAACATGTTCGGCGACATCCTGTCCGACGAAGCCTCGATGCTCACCGGATCGATCGGCATGCTGCCGTCGGCTTCGCTGGATTCGAACAACAAGGGCATGTACGAGCCGTGCCACGGTTCGGCGCCGGACATCGCCGGTAAAGGCATTGCCAACCCGCTGGCGACCATTCTGTCGGTGTCGATGATGCTGCGTTACAGCTTCAATCTGCACGACGCGGCCGATGCCATCGAGAAAGCCGTCAGCGTGGTGCTGGATCAAGGCTTGCGTACCGGCGACATCTATTCGGCCGGTTGCACTAAAGTCGGAACGCAGGAAATGGGTGACGCAGTAGTCGCCGCGCTGCGGAATCTGTAATCTCTCGGGCCCGCTGCGAAATTCAATACAAAGCAGCGGCCCACTTTTCAAGAAGGTGTAGTTGCGATGAAACGTGTAGGTCTGATCGGTTGGCGCGGCATGGTCGGTTCCGTGCTCATGCAGCGGATGCTGGAAGAGCAGGATTTCGATCTTATCGAGCCGGTGTTTTTCACCACTTCCAATGTCGGTGGCCAAGGCCCGTCCGTGGGCAAGGACATTGCTCCGCTCAAGGACGCTTACAGCATTGAAGAGCTGAAAACCCTCGACGTGATCCTGACCTGCCAGGGCGGCGACTACACCAGCGAAGTGTTCCCGAAGCTGCGCGAAGCCGGCTGGCAGGGTTACTGGATCGACGCGGCGTCCAGCCTGCGCATGAACGATGACGCGGTCATCATTCTCGATCCGGTCAACCGCAAGGTCATCGACCAGCAACTGGACGCGGGTACCAAAAACTACATCGGCGGCAACTGCACCGTCAGCCTGATGCTGATGGGCCTGGGCGGTCTGTTCGAAGCCGGTCTGGTCGAGTGGATGAGCGCCATGACCTATCAGGCGGCCTCCGGCGCCGGCGCACAGAACATGCGTGAACTGATCAAGCAGATGGGCGCGACCCACGCTGCGGTGGCCGATCAACTGGCCGATCCGGCCAGCGCGATCCTCGACATCGACCGTCGCGTGGCCGAAGCCATGCGCAGCGACGCGTACCCGACCGAGAACTTCGGCGTACCGCTGGCCGGCAGCCTGATCCCGTGGATCGACAAGGAACTGCCGAACGGCCAGAGCCGTGAAGAGTGGAAGGCCCAGGCCGAGACCAACAAGATCCTTGGTCGCTTCAAGAGCCCGATCCCGGTCGACGGTATCTGCGTGCGCATCGGCGCCATGCGTTGCCACAGCCAGGCACTGACCATCAAGCTGAACAAAGACGTGCCGATCGCTGATATCGAAGGGCTGATCAGCCAGCACAACCCTTGGGTCAAACTGGTGCCGAACAACCGCGACATCAGCATGCAGGAGCTCAGCCCGACCAAGGTCACCGGCACCCTGAACGTCCCGGTGGGTCGTCTGCGCAAGCTGAACATGGGTTCGCAATTCGTCGGTGCCTTCACCGTCGGCGACCAACTGCTGTGGGGCGCGGCCGAACCGCTGCGTCGCATGCTGCGGATCCTGCTGGAACGTTGATCGCTTGATGCAATGAAAGAACCCGTGCCTTGTGAGAGGTGCGGGTTTTTTTATGCCTTGGATTTTCGGGTATCAGCTCTGGCCTCATCGCTGGCAAGCCAGCTCCCACAGGTTTCAGGTGTGTACAAATATCTGTGTCCCACACTGACCACTGTGGGAGCTGGCTTGCCAGCGATGAGGCCGGTCAGGCGGCACAAATCCCCGGCAGAAATTGCCTGCATGGCAGTCACCCGGTAAAGTGCCGCTCCCCCCGTTTCGCCAGAGGTAGAACCATGACCCAGACCCTAGATATTGCCGTCGTCGGCGCCACCGGTACTGTCGGCGAAACCCTCGTACAGATTCTCGAAGAACGCGACTTTCCGGTCGGTAACCTGCACCTGCTGGCCAGCAGCGAATCCGCTGGCAGCTCGGTGCTGTTTCGCAACAAAAACGTGCGCGTGCGCGAAGTCGACGAGTTCGATTTCAGCAAGGTCAAACTGGTGTTTTTCGCCGCGGGCGCTGCCGTTTCCCTGAGCTACGCGGCGCGTGCCCACGCGGCCGGTTGCTCGCTGATCGACCTGTCCGGCGCATTGCCGGCCGAGCAGGCGCCGCAAGTGGTGCCGGAAGCCAACGCCGAGGTCATCGCCGGTCTGACCGCGCCGTTCCAGGTCAGCAGCCCAAGCCCGTCGGCGACGACGCTGGCTGTGGTGCTGGCGCCGCTGCTCGACTTGCTCGACCTGCAATACGTCAACGTCACCGCCAATCTCGCCGTCTCCGCGCAAGGTCGCGAAGCCGTGACCGAGCTGGCGCGGCAGACCGCCGAGTTGCTGAACATGCGTCCGCTGGAGCCGACCTTCTTCGATCGGCAGATGGCCTTCAACCTGCTGGCCCAGGTCGGCACGCCGGACGCTCAAGGCCACACGCTGCTGGAAAAACGCCTGGTGCGCGAGCTGCGTCAGGTGTTGGCGCAGCCTTTATTAAAGATTTCCGCTACTTGCGTTCAAGCCCCGGTGTTTTTTGGCGATAGCTATAGCGTGACCTTGCAGTCAGCGAGCGCGGTCGACCTGGAAAAGGTCAACGCCGCACTTGAAGACGCACCCGGCATCGAGCTGGTTGAAGCGGGCGATTACCCGACGGCGGTGGGTGACGCGGTGGGGCAGGACGTTGTCTATGTTGGCCGTGTGCGCGCCGGTGTCGACGACCCGGCGGAACTTAATCTGTGGCTGACGTCAGATAACGTACGCAAAGGCGCGGCCCTCAACGCTGTGCAGGTTGCTGAATTGTTGATAAAAGACCTGCTGTAAAAGATACTTGGCAACAATTTGTCGACTGATTCTAGGTGAGCGCTATGCTTGCCCGGAGCACTTGATAACGTGTCACCCTCCGGGACTTTCCGGGGCATCAAAGAAATGATCGCGCGCGGCATGTGTCGTCGTCGCGCGCAATGCCTTACGGCAGCGGCAATCAACATCTTCTCGCTGGCCGAGGAACGTTCAAACAAAGGATGAGGCTATGGTTCAAGTTCGCAAACTGGTGTTAGCAATAGCGGCCGCCTCGGCGCTGTCCTCCGGTATGGCGCATGCCCTCGGGCTCGGGGAGCTGACCCTGAAGTCGACCCTGAACCAGCCGCTGGTGGCCGAGATCGAGTTACTCGACGTCAAGGATCTCACCGCTGCCGAAGTGGTGCCGAGCCTGGCTTCACCCGAAGATTTCGCCAAGGCCGGTGTTGATCGCCAGGCCTTCCTCAACGACCTGACGTTCACCCCGGTGCTCAACGCCAGCGGCAAAAGTGTGCTGCGCGTGACGTCGAGCAAGCCGCTGTCGGAACCGATGGTGAAATTCCTCGTGCAGGTGATGTGGCCGAATGGCCGTCTGCTGCGCGATTACAGTGTGCTGCTGGATCCGTCGAAATTCTCGCCACAGACCGCTGACGCCGCCGCGCAACCGGCGCCGTCGCAGACCATCACCGCACCGACCACCGGCGCCACGCACCCGAATCAGTACACCACCACGCCGCGCGATACCCTGTGGGAGATCGCCGCGAAGGCGCGCACTGGCGGCTCCGTGCAGCAAACCATGCTGGCGATTCAGGCGCTGAATCCGGATGCGTTCATCGACGGCAACATCAACCGGCTGAAAACCGGTCAAGTGTTGCGTCTGCCGGACTCGGTGGAAAGCACCGCGCTGCCACAATCGAAAGCGATTGCCGAAGTTGCCGCGCAGAACGAAGCCTGGCGTCAGGGTCGTCGCTATGTGGCCAAGCCGGGTACCGGCCAGCAGCAGCTCGACGCAACCAAGCGTGGTCGCAGCAATGCCGGCACCGGCCAGAATGCCAAAGACAACTTGAGCCTGGTCTCCGCCGAAAGTGCCAAGGCCCGGGGTAAAGGCCCGGCCGGCGATGCCAAGGCCTTGAGCAACAAGCTGGCGGTGACTCAGGAAAGCCTCGACACGACCCGTCGTGACAACGAGGAACTGAAAAGCCGCATGGCTGATCTGCAAAGTCAGCTGGACAAGCTGCAGCGCCTGATCGAGCTTAAGAATAATCAGCTGGCGAAAATGCAGGCCGACGGTACCGGTGCCGCGCCAGCTGCCAACGCCGCTGTGCCGGCGATCACTGCTGAGCTGGCTGCCACTCCGCCGGCGACCCCGGCAGAAGCTGCACCCACCCCGGAATCGGCGATTGCGCCACCGGTCGACACGCCTGCCGAGACGCCAGTGGTTGCGCCAAAACCGGTGGTCGATGAAGACAAAACCTTCAATGAACTGCTGACCAATCCGATCCTGCTGGGTCTGATCGGCGGCGGCGCGGTGGTGTTGCTGCTTCTGCTGTTGCTGCTGGCCCGTCGCCGCAAAGCCCAGCAGGAAGCCGAGAAACACCTGCGCATGGCCCGCGCTTTGGCTGAAGAGCAGGAGTTCTCTGCCGAACAGGATCTGCCGGAAAGCAGCTTCGAAGGTCTGGAAACACCTGCCGCCAGCGTCAAGCTCAACACCCCGGCATCTGCGCCAGCGCCTGCTGCGGTAGTGGCTCCGGTGGTGATGGCCGAGCCGATTGCCGCGCCATTGGTCGCGCCGGCCGCCGAGCGTTCCGATGACGTGCTGGACAAGGCTCAGTCGCATATCAATGCCGGTCGCCTGAATCAGGCTGCCGCGTTGCTGGAAGAAGGCGTCAGCCTTGAGCCGCAGCGCAGCGACCTGCGCCTGAAACTGATGGAAGTCTATGGTCAACAGGGTGACCGCGATGCGTTCGTCGGTCAGGAGCGTCAACTGGTGGCCAATGGCGACAACTTCGCCAAGGTCGAAGAACTGAAAAAGCGCTTCCCGGCCATGGCTGTAGTCGCGGTCGCTGGTCTGGCTGCAGCGGCCGCCGCCGCTGAACTCGATGCGCAATACGTCAAGGAGCTGCTGCTTGACGAGCCCGAGGCGCCTGCACCTGAGCCGGCGGCAGACGATCTGGACAGCGCGTTCGACCTGAGTCTGGACGATCTCGATAACATTACCCCGGTTGAGCCTGCGCCTGTTGTCGCACCTGAAGCACCAGTGGAGCTGGACGAGTTTCCGGCTGACGACGATCTGAGCTTTGAGTCGGTGCTGCAACAGCAGACCGAGATCAAAGAGAACCTCGACGACCTGTCGGACTTCGACCTCGATCTGGACCTCGGTGCCGAGCCTGCGCCAGCCTCGATGGCTGACCTGGCGGACGATGACTTCCTGCTGGATCTGGACGAAGGCGTGAAAGACCTGTCGCCGGCCGAGCCTGTGGTCGCCAACGAAGTGCCACAGGACGATCTGGAGCTGCCCGCCGATTTCGATCTGTCGCTGGCCGACGAGATGGACACCAACCCGGCCGAACCGGATGCCTTCGCGGCAGAGCTGGATGACGTCAACGCCGAGCTGGATCGTCTGTCGCAGAGCATCACCGAGCCGACCTTCACCGAAGCCGACGCAGCCATGGGTGGTGATCTGGGCGAAGATGACTTCGACTTCCTCGCCGGCACCGACGAAGCCGCCACCAAGCTCGATCTGGCCCAGGCCTACATCGACATGGGCGACAATGACGGCGCGCGCGACATCCTCAACGAGGTGTTGACCGAGGGGGATGAGAAGCAGCGGGGCGAGGCCAAGGAAATGCTTTCGCACCTGGCTTGAGTCAGCGGTAAATCAAAAACGGCAGCCCGATCAAGGCTGCCGTTTTTGTTTGCTTTTTCAAATCAAAAGATCGCAGCCTTCGGCAGCTCCTACAGAGAAACGTAATCTCATGTTGGAGCTGCCGAAGGCTGCGATCTTTTGATCTTGAAACTGGCATCCCCGACCCACAGCCTTATAATGCCCGCCTTTGTACATCAGCAGGCTGTCCCACCTTGGCAAACATAGATAATCCGGCCGCCGAAATGGCACCCGAAGGCTTTTACCGCGTGGCACTGGGCGTCGAGTACAAAGGCTCGCGCTACAGTGGCTGGCAGCGTCAGTTGACCGGCGTGGCCACGGTGCAGGAAGAGCTTGAAAAAGCCTTGTCGAAAGTCGCCAATTCGCCGATTTCGCTGCAATGCGCCGGTCGCACCGATGCCGGGGTGCATGCGTGCGGGCAGGTGGTGCATTTCGACACGCCGGTCGATCGTTCGCTGAAAGCCTGGGTGATGGGCGCCAATATCAATCTGCCCCACGACATCAGTGTCAGTTGGGCGCGGGTGATGCCGGCGCATTTTCATGCGCGGTTCAAAGCCATCGCCCGACGATACCGCTATGTGATCTACAACGATCAGATTCGGCCGGCGCATCTCAATGAAGAGATCACCTGGAACCACCGCCCGCTCGACGTCGAGCGCATGGCGCAAGCTGCGCAATATCTGATTGGCACCCACGACTTCAGTGCGTTCCGTGCCGGTCAGTGCCAGGCCAAGTCGCCGATCAAGAAGATGCATCACCTGCGCGTGACCCGGCACGGCAAGATGATCGTGCTCGATATCCGTGCCAATGCGTTCCTGCACCACATGGTGCGCAACATTGCCGGTGTGCTGATGACCATCGGTGCCGGCGAGCGCCCGGTGGAGTGGATGAAGGAAGTGTTGGAGAGCCGAGAGCGGCGCTCCGGTGGCGTGACAGCGCATCCGTATGGGTTGTATCTGGTGCAGGTTGAGTATCACGACGAGTTCCCGTTGCCCGAGCGTTTCATCGGGCCACATTTCCTTACGGGTTTCTCGGACCTTGACGGCTGACGCCTCCCGACGCTTTTGTTACCATCCGGGACTTTCCCGGTTTTTACCTTGAGGTTTTTATCGACATGTCAGCCGTTCGCAGCAAGATTTGCGGGATTACCCGCATAGAGGATGCGTTGGCAGCGGTCGAGGCCGGGGCCGATGCCATCGGTTTCGTGTTTTATGCAAAAAGTCCGCGCGCAGTGAGCGTGCAGCAGGCAAGGGCGATCATTCAGGCTTTGCCGCCCTTCGTGACGACGGTGGGCTTGTTCGTCAACGCCAGTCGCTGTGAATTGGGGGAAATCCTCGATGCCGTGCCGCTGGATCTGTTGCAGTTCCATGGCGACGAGACCGCTGAAGAGTGCGAAGGCTGGCATCGTCCGTACATCAAGGCATTGCGGGTCAAGGCCGGCGACGACATCGCGGCTGCCGTCGATGCCTATCCGAGTGCCAATGGCGTGCTGCTCGACACCTACGTCGAAGGCGTGCCTGGCGGAACCGGTGAGGCGTTCGACTGGTCATTGATTCCGCAGCAGTTGAGCAAGCCGCTGATCCTGGCGGGTGGCCTGACCCCGGAAAACGTCGCCGACGCCGTGGCCCGGGTCAAACCGTACGCCGTCGATGTCAGCGGCGGGGTAGAGGCGAGCAAGGGCATCAAGGATCCTGCGAAGATCCGCGCGTTCATCAATGCCGTACGCAGCAGCTCGCAGGGAGCGTCTACTTCGATGTGACGGCTGGCAGTCTGCCGCCGTCCATCAATGCACTTGCACAAAGCAGGCGAGGCTGAGGGTTTCTGGAGGTGCACGCAGGTCATGTTTCGCGCTGACCGCGGCGCTCCACCAACCATCGCCACACACATGAATTTAGCTGAAGGGCATACGCGGGGCTGCGAACCAGAGCGTTCGGGCCGCCGGTACTGGAGAAAGAAAGCATGAGCAACTGGTTGGTAGACAAACTGATCCCTTCGATCATGCGGTCGGAGGTCAAGAAGAGCTCGGTGCCTGAAGGTCTGTGGCACAAATGCCCGTCCTGCGAGGCTGTGCTGTATCGTCCTGAGCTGGAAAAGACCCTGGATGTTTGCCCCAAGTGCAACCACCACATGCGCATCGGCGCACGGGCGCGTATCGACATCTTCCTGGATGCCGAAGGTCGCAACGAGCTGGGTGCCGATCTGGAGCCGGTTGACCGTCTGAAGTTCCGTGACGGCAAGAAGTACAAGGACCGTCTGGTCGCCGCACAGAAGCAGACCGGCGAAAAGGACGCGCTGATCTCCGTCAGCGGCACCTTGCTGGGCATGCCGGTGGTGGTGTCGGCGTTCGAATTCAACTTCATGGGCGGTTCCATGGGTGCCATCGTCGGTGAGCGCTTCGTGCGCGCCGCCAACTACGCCCTGGAAAACCGTTGCCCGATGATCTGCTTCGCCGCCTCCGGTGGTGCGCGCATGCAGGAAGCGCTGATCTCGCTGATGCAAATGGCCAAGACATCGGCCGTACTGGCGCGCCTGCGTGAAGAAGGCATTCCGTTCATCTCGGTGCTGACCGATCCGGTCTACGGCGGTGTTTCTGCCAGTCTGGCGATGCTTGGCGACGTGATCGTCGGTGAGCCAAAAGCCCTGATCGGCTTCGCCGGTCCGCGCGTGATCGAGCAGACCGTGCGGGAAAAACTGCCGGAAGGCTTCCAGCGCAGCGAGTTTCTGCTGGAGCATGGCGCAATCGACCTGATCATCGATCGTCGTGAACTGCGTCCACGTCTGGGCAATCTGCTGGCGCAGCTGACCGGTCAGCCGACACCGACCTACGTCGCCGCTCCTGTCGAGCCAATCGTCGTTCCACCGGTGCCTGCCAACGTATGACCGAGCGTACCCTTGGCGAGTGGCTCGCCTACCTTGAACAGTTGCATCCATCGGCCATCGACATGGGGCTGGAGCGTTCGCAACAGGTAGCGTCCCGCATGGGACTGGGCCAGCCGGCGCCTCGGGTGATCACGGTCACCGGCACCAACGGCAAGGGTTCAACCTGCGCTTTCATGGCTTCATTGCTACGGGCGCAGGGCCTGAGCGTAGGTGTCTACAATTCTCCGCACCTGCTGCGTTACAACGAGCGGGTGCAGCTCAATGGCGTCGAAGCCACTGACGCACAGCTGTGCGAGGCCTTCGCTGCAGTCGAGGCCGGGCGAGGCGACACGTCCCTGACTTACTTCGAAATGGGTACCCTGGCGGCGTTCTGGCTGTTTCAACAGGCAAAACTTGACGCTGTGGTGCTGGAAGTCGGTCTGGGCGGGCGTCTGGATACGGTCAATGTGGTGGATGCCGATGTCGCGCTGGTCACCAGCATTGGCGTTGATCATGCCGAATACCTGGGCAATACCCGTGAATCCGTGGCATTCGAGAAGGCCGGGATTTTCCGTCAGGGCAAACCTGCCTTGTGTGGTGATCTGAATCCTCCGCAGCCGTTGCTCGACAAGGCGCGCGAATTGGCGTGTCCGTTTTTCCTGCGTGGGCGTGATTTCGACCTGGGAGTCACTGAGCAGCATTGGCAATGGCGCGGTACCGATGCGCAAGGCCTGCAGGTCGAACTGCATGATCTGCCGTTGCTCGATCTGCCGATGGAAAACGCCGCGCTGGCCTTGCAGGCGTATCTGTTGCTCGGTCTGCCGTGGGATGCCTCGCAGATCGTTGCAGCCTTGCAGGCGACTCGCGTGGTCGGGCGTCTGGATCGTCGCTCCTTTGACTTCAATGGCAAACGCTTGAACCTGCTGCTGGATGTGGGACACAACCCGCACGCGGCGGAATATCTGGCGCGGCGTCTGGCCAGTCGGCCACTGGCGGGCAAACGTCTGGCGGTGTTCGGCTTGCTGGCCGACAAGGATCTGGATGGTGTTGTCGGTGAATTGAATGCTAGTGTCCAGCATTGGGCGGTCGCGCCGCTGGATTCGCCGCGTTCGCGCCCGGTCAGCGAATTGCACGCCGGGTTACAGAACCTTGGCGCATCCGTCACGTCCTATGACAGTGTTGCGGCGGCGCTGGAAGGGCAGTGCGCAGTGGCCACCAGTGACGACGAGATTCTGTTGTTCGGATCATTTTATTGTGTCGCCGAGGCCCTTGAATGGCTGGCCCGGCGCTCCACGGAGGAAGCGGCAAATGGCTTTGCTGGATAAAGCGTACAAGCAGCGCATGGTTGGTGCCCTGGTGCTGGTGGCACTGGCGGTGATTTTCCTGCCGATGCTGTTTTCCCGTCAGGACGAGCAACGTCAAGTGACGGTCGAGGCGCCATCCGCACCGCAAGCGCCGGCTGTGCCGCAAGTGCAGCTCGAGCCGGTGGCCGTGCCTGAGCCGCAAGCACTGCCGCAGGAGCCGGTACCGAGCGACGACGAAGTGGCCGAGCAATCGGCGCCGTCGATGCCGATTGCCGCAGCACCGGCACCCGCGCCGACCCCGGCTCCGGCTCCGGCAGCCAAACCGGTTGCGCCTGCGCCCGTTGCCAAACCTGCTGCGGCGCCGGCTCAGCCGATTGCTGCGGCTGCGGCCAAGCCTGATACCACGCAAAGCCGGGTCGATGCCAACGGTCTGTCGGTCAGCTGGTCGGTGCAACTGGCCAGCCTGTCGAGCCGTGAGGGCGCGGAATCGCTGCAGAAAACCCTGCGCAGCCAAGGCTACAACGCTTACATCCGTTCTGCCGATGGCAAGAATCGGGTGTTCGTCGGGCCGCTGATCGAACGTGCCGAGGCTGATCGTCTGCGGGATGTGTTGAGCCGTCAGCAGAACCTCAAGGGTTTTGTCGTGCGCTTTCAGCCCGAGCGCGGCTAGGATCTATCGATTCGATTGAAATGCACTGAAAATCGCAGCTTACCGACAGCGGTGCGCTCTGCTAAAATGCGCCGCCTTATCCGTCTGTAGGCTGCACTGTGCCATTTACCCTGGTTGACTGGGCGATCGTTGCAATCATCGCCATCTCCGCTTTGATCAGTTTGAGCCGCGGCTTCGTCAAGGAAGCATTATCGCTGGTGACCTGGATCATCGCAGGAGCGGTTGCCTGGATGTTCGGTGGCTCACTGTCCGAGTACCTCGCCGGATACATCGAAACCCCATCGGCTCGCGTGATCGCGGGCTGTGCCATCATGTTTGTCGCCACACTGATCGTGGGCGCAATGATCAATTATCTTATCGGCGAGTTGGTGCGCGTGACCGGGTTGTCCGGCACCGACCGATTCCTGGGCATGGCCTTCGGCGCGGCGCGTGGCGTGTTGCTGGTGGTCGTGGCAGTCGGGCTGTTGAGCCTGGGGCCGGTACAGCAGGACGGGTGGTGGAAAGAATCACAGCTCGTGCCAAAGTTTCTATTGGTCGCCGACTGGTCCAAAAACCTGATTCTCGGGTGGAGCAGTCAGTGGCTTGCCAGCGGAATCAGCGTACCCGCTGATATTCCGTTCAAGGAGCAGCTCTTGCCGTCGGCCAAAACGCCACAGTGAGTGTTGTTCAGTTCAGATCCATTAAGTAGGGGTTGCGTCGCATGTGTGGCATCGTCGGTATCGTCGGTAAGTCGAACGTCAATCAGGCGCTGTATGACGCGCTAACCGTGCTCCAGCACCGCGGCCAGGACGCTGCCGGTATCGTGACCAGCCATGATGGCCGGTTGTTCTTGCGCAAGGACAATGGTCTGGTGCGTGACGTGTTTCAGCAGCGTCACATGCAGCGCCTGGTCGGCCACATGGGTATCGGCCACGTGCGTTATCCGACCGCCGGCAGCTCGACCTCGGCCGAAGCGCAGCCGTTTTACGTCAACTCGCCTTACGGCATCACCCTGGCGCACAACGGCAACCTGACCAATGTTGAACAGTTGGCCAAGGAAATCTACGAATCCGACCTGCGTCACGTCAACACCAGTTCCGACTCGGAAGTGCTGCTCAACGTGTTCGCCCACGAGCTGGCCCAGCGCGGCAAGCTGCAGCCGACCGAAGAAGACGTGTTTGCCGCCGTGACCGACGTGCACAACCGTTGCGTCGGCGGTTACGCCGTGGTGGCAATGATCACCGGTTACGGCATCGTCGGTTTCCGTGACCCGCACGGCATTCGTCCGATCGTGTTCGGCCAGCGTCACACCGACGAAGGCGTCGAGTACATGATCGCTTCCGAAAGCGTTTCGCTGGACGTACTCGGTTTCACCCTGATCCGCGACCTGGCCCCGGGCGAAGCGGTCTACATCACTGAAGACGGCAAGCTGCACACCCGTCAGTGCGCGACCAACCCGTCCCTGACCCCGTGCATCTTCGAACACGTTTACCTGGCGCGTCCGGATTCGATCATCGACGGCGTGTCGGTGTACAAGGCGCGTCTGCGCATGGGTGAGAAACTCGCCGAGAAGATCCTGCGCGAGCGTCCAGAGCACGACATCGACGTGGTCATCCCGATTCCGGACACCAGCCGCACCGCCGCGCTGGAGCTGGCGAACCATCTGGGCGTGAAATTCCGCGAAGGTTTCGTCAAGAACCGTTACATCGGCCGGACCTTCATCATGCCGGGCCAGGCGGCGCGCAAGAAATCGGTTCGCCAGAAGCTCAACGCTATCGAACTGGAATTCCGCGGCAAGAACGTGATGCTGGTCGACGACTCGATCGTGCGCGGCACCACCTGCAAGCAGATCATTCAGATGGCCCGCGAAGCCGGCGCGAAAAACGTCTACTTCTGCTCGGCGGCCCCGGCCGTACGCTTCCCGAACGTTTACGGCATCGACATGCCGAGCGCTCACGAACTGATCGCACACAACCGTTCGACGCAGGACGTGGCGGATCTGATCGGCGCAGACTGGCTGATCTATCAGGATTTGCCTGACTTGATCGAAGCGGTCGGTGGCGGCAAGATCAAGATCGAAAACTTCGATTGCGCGGTGTTCGACGGCAAGTACGTCACCGGCGACGTCGACGAGGCTTACCTGGACAAGATCGAGCAGGCACGCAACGATGCCTCCAAGGTCAAGACCCAGGCGGTCAGTGCGATCATCGATCTGTACAACAACTGAGTTTCTACCGGCCCTGAGGGGCCGGTTTTGTATCTGGCAAAAGACTTTCATTTATTCAGAACAGGGCAAGGAGTGACAGCATGAGTCAGGAATGGGATGCCGGTCGGCTGGACAGCGACCTCGAAGGCGTAGCGTTCGATACCCTGGCCGTACGTGCCGGTCAGCACCGTACGCCGGAAGGCGAACACGGTGATCCGATGTTCTTCACTTCCAGCTATGTGTTCCGCACCGCCGCCGACGCGGCCGCGCGCTTTGCCGGGGAAGTGCCGGGCAACGTTTACTCGCGTTACACCAACCCGACTGTGCGCGCGTTCGAGGAACGTATTGCTGCGCTGGAGGGCGCCGAGCAAGCGGTTGCCACTGCCACGGGCATGGCCGCGATCATGGCGGTGGTGATGAGCCTGTGCAGCGCCGGCGATCATGTGCTGGTGTCGCGCAGCGTATTCGGTTCGACCATCAGCCTGTTCGAAAAGTACTTCAAGCGTTTCGGCGTGGAAGTCGATTACGTGCCGCTGGCCGATCTGTCGGGTTGGGAGGCGGCGATCAAACCGAACACCAAGCTGTTGTTCGTCGAGTCGCCGTCCAATCCGTTGGCCGAGCTGGTGGATATCACCGCGCTGGCGGAAATCGCTCACGCCAAAGGCGCGATGCTGGTGGTCGACAACTGCTTCTGCACGCCTGCCTTGCAGCAACCGCTGAAGCTCGGTGCAGACATCGTCGTGCATTCGGCAACCAAGTTCATCGACGGCCAGGGCCGGTGCATGGGCGGGGTGGTGGCCGGTCGCAGCGAGCAGATGAAAGAAGTTGTCGGTTTCCTGCGCACCGCCGGGCCGACCCTCAGCCCGTTCAATGCGTGGATCTTCCTCAAGGGCCTGGAAACCCTGAACCTGCGGATGAAGGCGCACTGCGCCAACGCCCAGCAACTCGCCGAGTGGCTGGAGCAGCAGGACGGTATCGAGAAAGTCCATTACGCCGGGCTCAAGAGCCATCCGCAGCACGAACTGGCCCAGCGTCAGCAGAAGGGCTTCGGTGCGGTGGTGAGTTTCGAGGTCAAGGGCGGCAAAGAGGGCGCATGGCGCTTTATCGACGCCACCCGCTTGATCTCGATCACTGCCAACCTTGGTGACAGCAAGACCACCATCACCCATCCGAGCACCACCTCCCACGGCCGTCTGGCGCCGCAGGAGCGTGAGGCGGCGGGGATTCGTGACAGCCTGATCCGCATTGCGGTCGGTCTGGAAGACGTGGCGGACCTGCAGGCCGACTTGTCGCGCGGTCTGGCGGCGTTGTGATCGAGTTGTCGACGCCGACGGCGGGTACCCATGGCCGCGTGGCGCTGGTCACCGGCGCCGCGCGTGGCATCGGTCTGGGCATCGCGGCCTGGCTGATCAGCGAAGGCTGGCAAGTGGTGCTGACCGATCTTGATCGCGCACGCGGTTCGAAAGTAGCGAAGGTGCTGGGCGAGAATGCCTGGTTCATCGCCATGGACGTGGCGGATGAAAGTCAGGTGGCATTGGGTGTTGCTGAAGTGCTTGGGCAATTCGGTCGTCTCGATGCGTTAGTGTGCAACGCGGCGGTGGCTGATCCGCACAACATCACCCTGGAAAGTCTGGATCTGGCGTACTGGAATCGGGTGCTGGCGGTGAACCTCAGCGGGCCGATGCTGCTGGCCAAGCACTGCGCGCCGTATCTGCGCGCGCACAACGGCTCGATCGTCAATCTGGCCTCGACCCGTGCGCGGCAGTCGGAGGCAGATTCCGAGGCCTATGCGGCGAGCAAGGGCGGGTTGTTGGCGCTGACCCATGCGCTGGCGATCAGTCTCGGGCCGGAGATTCGGGTCAACGCGGTCAGTCCCGGCTGGATCGATGCGCGGGATCCTTCTGCGCGTCGAGCCGAGCCGCTGGCCGATGCCGATCATGCGCAGCATCCGGCGGGTAGGGTAGGGACGGTCGAGGATGTGGCGGCGATGGTTGCGTGGCTGTTGTCGCGCAATGCCGGGTTTGTCACCGGGCAGGAATTCGTCGTGGATGGCGGCATGACCAAGAAGATGATTTACACCGAGTAGATCGCGTGCTTCTCCTGAATTTGCGTCAAATGGGCTGCCGTCTTCGCGAGCAATCTCGCTCCCACATTTGGAATGCAATCCCCTGTGGAAGTGAGCTTGCTCGCGAATGCAGTCTTGCAGGATGGAAACAATTTCGTCTTTTTCAGAAAAACTTCAATCCTGCTATTGACTTAGGTTCGCCACCTGCGTAAATTTCGCGGCCTCGGAGATGCAAACGGGTGATTAGCTCAGCTGGGAGAGCGTCTGCCTTACAAGCAGAATGTCGGCGGTTCGATCCCGTCATCACCCACCACTCCCGAGAAACTTGCGAAAGCAAGAGGTAGGCTGAAAGTGCCTCCACCGACGCGCAGCGGTAGTTCAGTCGGTTAGAATACCGGCCTGTCACGCCGGGGGTCGCGGGTTCGAGTCCCGTCCGCTGCGCCATATTTTACGAGTCGGGCATTGTCCGGTTCGCGATTGAAAAGCACCGAAGCTTTCAGTCAAAACGAGTTACTTGAGCGCAAGCTCAAAGCGATACGCAGCGGTAGTTCAGTCGGTTAGAATACCGGCCTGTCACGCCGGGGGTCGCGGGTTCGAGTCCCGTCCGCTGCGCCATATCTGTTTCAAGGACCACTGAACGCCTTGAAACACCGAAAGCAACCCTTGGTTGATTCGGAATCGATAGCAAAGACCCTGGTCGAAAGACCGGGGTTTTTTGTGTCTGAAATTTCACCGCTCTCCCTTCACTACCCAGTCCTGCACAAATCCCTGTAGGAGCTGCGGCACGCTGCGATCTTTTGATTTTGATCTTGATCGTAGAAGTAGGATCAAAAAATCGCAGCCTCGTTTCACTCGACAGCGCCTGCATGAAGTGGGCAACCGCATTCGACTGTGTATGGCGGGGGGCAATCGACCTCATGCGGTGCCACGTCGCATTGATTTTTTGATTCTTTAGTCAAATTTTTGTAACTGGTTGTTTGCTGCGAGCGCGGAAACCTTTAAAGTTAACCTTTCGGTCAGCTTTGCACTGTCAACACGCCCTTTGTTTAGCCAAGAAGGGCTTCTGCAAGACTCGAGATTCCCAGTAGATAACCAGAAGGGCGGACACATAACCGCCCAGAGGATGATCCATGTCCAACCGTGATATATCCCGGCGCTCGTTCCTCCAGGGCGGGCTGGTGGCGGGCGTGAGCGTCACGCTCACGCCGCTCAGCAGTCAGGCGCTGGCTGCCTTGATGGAAACCAGCGTCACCGTGCCGTCCGAGAAGTGGCTCGGCAACAACGGCAAGGCGCGTCAGCGTAACGATGCGCTGTCCAAAGTTTGCGGCAGCAAAGTATTTGCCCGCGACATTCGCTCCAAGGACATGCCGGGCTGGCCTGAGCAACAGGGCCACGCCATGCTGCTGAAAACCATCAAGGCCGACCGTATCTACGCTGGCTACGACCTGTCGTGGCTCGGTGCCGACTTGCAACCTGACCGCATCGTCACCGCGGCCGATCTGGACAAGGACGGCATCGTCTTCCCGGAAGAGCACGCGCCGGACCCCTTGCTGCCGGAAGGCAAAGTGCCGATGTTCATCGGTCACCCGGTAGCAATCCTAATCTGGAACGATTTCGAGCGTTTCCGCCAGGCCAAGAACAAACTCAAATTCAATGACAAGGCGATTCGTTACGGTGCACAAGTGCCGTACTACGAAGGCGATCCTTATGGCAGCTTCCGCTACGTGCGCGTGGGCGGTCCGACCTCGGCCGACGAAGACGAATTCGCCAGCCTGAAAGACTCGATCCTGTTCCCGATGCTGAAGAACCGTCGGCCGGTGTGGAATTCTCAGCCGAACCTGCACGGCAACCTGACTGAGCGCGGTCTGTTCTACGCCGATCGCATGAAGAAAGAGATCGATAGCCCGCCAGACAACTGGCTGGTGTTCGACGAGCGCTACAAGACCCCGTCGATCGAACCGGCTGCGATGGAACCGGACAACGGCAACGGCTGGTACGACCCGAAAACCAAGACCCTGCATTTCGTGGTTGCCACTCAGTGCCCGCTGGAAGCCGCGACCGAGACCGCGAAAATGATCGCGCCGTCGCGCTTCGGCCTGGCCAACTTGAACATGCACCCGGGTTACACCGTGGGTTACGGTTCCAAAGACCACAACATCTTCGTCTACTACGCGGCCCTCGCGGCGCTGTACGGTGCCGGTGTGCCGATCCGTCTGGCGAATGACCGCTATGAGCAGTTCCAGAGCGGCATCAAGCGTCACCCGTTCGACATCCGCTACCAGTTGGCGGTGGACAAGAACGACTACAGCTTCAAGATTTTCCGTGCCGAGATGAGCGTCGACGGTGGCGGTCGCATCAACTACAGCCCGTCGGTGGCGGCGGTGGGTGCCACGGCAGCGCAGTCGATCTATTACATGCCGCAGAACGATCTGCAGGTCACCGCTTACCACTCGCGTGGTGTTGAGGCGGGGTCGATGCGCGGTTACGGCACCCTGCAAAGCATGGCCTCAACCGAAATGATGGTCGACGAAATCGCCCATCGTCTCGGCGTTGACCCGATTGATCTGCGTCGCAAGAACGCCTTGCGTTCGGGGATGAAAAACACCCAGGGCGCGATCCCGGCGGGTGCTCTGCGCCTGCACGAAATTCTCGATAAGGCTTCGGTGCACGAAGTCTGGAAAAACCGCGACGCGATCAAGAAGCAGCGCGAAGCCGCCGACCCGGACAACTGGTACGGCGTGGGTTTTGCCATTTGCCAGAAAGACTTCGGCACCGGTTCCGAAGCGCCGATGGCCAGCATCGAATTCACCGCTGAAGGTCGCATCACCCTGCGCCACATCGGTATCGAAATCGGCACCGGCATGTCCACTTCGCAAGCGCTGGTGGTGGCCGATTTCCTCGGTAGCCCCGCGCATGAAGTGAAGACCGGTGAAACCGAATGGCAGGAAATGCAGCTGATCACCAGCGGCAACCCTTACATCATGAGCCAGGCCGAACAGGACAACCTGCTGCGCAATCCGCGCTGGGTTGGCAAGCTGGCTTCGGCGTCGTCCGCGACCAACTCGGCCTACTATTTCAGCCACGCCACTCGTGAAGCGGCGCGCGTGCTGTTCAACAATGGCTTGTGGCCGGCGGCCATGGAAATCTGGCGTCAGGGCCCTTACGGCGGTCAAGCCAACCCTTACGTGGTGCGTCGTGAAGATGCGCATTGGGTCGACGGCAAACTCACTGCCAACGGCATGCAGCCGTTGAGTTTTGAAGAGCTGGCCAAGCGCGCTCACGAGCGTGGCCTGGTCACCGGTGCCACCGTTCACGCGTTCAACCGCTGGAGCTGGGCCGAGGCTGAATACAGCATCGACGGCGTGCGTGAGCGTCTGCCGCTCGACGGTCTGGCGGTGAAATACGGCGATGGTGCGCCGAAGGCGAAGAAGGCGCTGATGAACACCGCTGGTTTCCACTTGCTGGATCGCCAGAACATCAACTACCCGGTGGTTCAGTTGAACAATGCCGCGGTGACTTACTACAGCCCGGTCGCGACGCTGGTCGAGCTGAAGGTTAACAAAGGCTCGGCGGAAGTCGAAGTGCTCAACCACCATTCGTGGGTCGAGTGCGGTCGGGTGCTGGTCGAAGAACTGGTCAAGGGCCAGCTTGAAGGCGGGATCGCGATGGGTATCGGTCACGCATTGATGGAAGAGATGCCGCTGTACGAAGGCGGACCGGGGGAGGGTGACTGGAACTTCAACCGTTATCGCTTGCCGATGGCCCGTCACGTCGCGGTGTGGAAGCAGACCGCGGAGATTCTGCCGCCGTTGTCGCCAAGCGATCCGTCCAAAGGCATCGCCGAAGTGGTGATGATTCCGGTGGTTGGTGCCATCGGTAACGCCGTGGCGCATGCCATCGGTAAACGTGTTCGCGATCTGCCAATCACTGCTGCGCGCATCAAGGAGGCCCTCAATGGCTAACCGTCCGCTTCAACTGACCCTCAATGGTCAATCCGTCGGCCCGGTGGACATCCCTGATGACCTGCCGATGATCGACTACCTGCACGAATACAAGAATCTCACCGGTTCGCGCCTGGGCTGCGGCCAGGGCATCTGCCACGCCTGTGTGGTGATCGTCGACAACCCGGACGGCACCAGCGAAGAAGTGCGCACCTGCATCACCGGCGCGCATTACTTCGAGGGCAAAAAAGTCCGCACCATCGAAGGTCACGCCAAACGTGATGAGAGCGGTCAGGTCACTGAGCTGAACCCGATCCAGCAGCGTTTCGTCGACGAATTCGCCTTCCAGTGCAGCTATTGCGCGCCGGGCTTCGTCAACGCCGCGACGGTGCTGGTGGAGAAGCTGCAGCGCCAGCCGATCGTCAAAAGCCAGCTGGAAAGCGTCATCGAAGACAGCCTCGGCCATCACGTCTGTCGTTGCACCGGGTACGTGCGTTACTACAACGCCACGCGCAACGTGCTGACCGATCTCGGCCTGGTCAAGGACCCTGGCGATACAGGTGCACGTTCTTGGAACGGTGGGTCGCGACTTTGGTGAAGCCCATGATCTCGAAGATCGGCTCCAGGGTGCCAGGAGTCGGCGATGCGAACTCGATGAACTCAAAGCCCATCAGGCCCATTGGGTTTTCGTATAAATCTGCCATGGTGAAGCCTCATCATTCTTATCAATTAACCAGAGTTAGTTGTCAGTAATGCTGAGACCGGCGGGTGGTGCGCAGGAGATGCCTCGCACACTGCGGGCGAGGAAGTCACCATAGATCAGTTGAAACCCGAATATCTTCATTGTCGACCCAAGGCTCTTGCGGGCGAGGCTTCTGCTGCCAGAAGACGTTTATTATTGTATGCGTAACCGGATTCTACACAGCGTAAATAGGGTTGTCTGCCCTCTCTATAAAATCCGCCTTTTTCGCATCGGTGCAAGGGGTTTGTTGCACAGGTAAATTCCCGCCAGCACCAGCGCACCGCCAAGGCACAGAGTCAAGGTGAGTTGTTCGCCAAGCAACAGCGCGCCGAGCAGCACTGCGGTCAGTGGATTGAGGGCAATGAACACGCCGGAACGGGTCGCACCGATTTTGCGGATGCCGTCGTAGTAGCCGATGTATGCCAATGCCGAGCCGAACACGCCGAGGTAGATCAGGCTCAGCCATTGTGGCGTGTCGAGGTTGAGCAAGGCTGCCGCGCTCATCTCGCCACGCAGTGTTGCCAGCACCAACAGCATCACGCAGCCGATCAATACCGAAAATGTCACTGTCTGCAGCGGGCCGAGTGCCTGATTTAACTCGCGGGAACACAGCGAGTAAATACCCCAGCCCGCTACGCAACCGAGAATCAACAAATCGCCGATCCAGGCATTCGGTGTCACGGCGAGCAATTGCGGGTTGCGACTGACGATCACCAGACTCGCGCCGCCAATGCACAGGGCGATGCCGGCGACTTTCACCCGGCCCAGGCGCTCCTTGAACAACAGCCAGGAAGCCAGGCCGATCACGGCCGGATTCAACGCGACGATCAACGAAGCGCGCGAGGCATTGATGTACTGCAAGCCATAAAAGAAACACAAATTGTAGAAAAAGATCCCGAAGAACCCCAACAGCGTCAATTGCAGCCATTGCCGAGGCGTCGGTCGTGCCAGCGGGATGCGCGCAACCCATACAAACCCGAGCAACGCCACGCTGGCGAGCAGGAAGCGCAGGCTGGCGGCGAACAGCGGGCTGAGGCTGCCCGCCAGAAAACGCCCGGCGACAAAGGTCCCGCCCCACATCATGGTCACGGCAGCCAGCGTCAGATAAACCGACCGGTCAGAAACGTTATTGCGAGTTTGCTCCACGTTGCGCATGACGCTCCAAACCAGAGAAGCCAAAGGATGGCGTATCATTCACTTCATTCCTTGTCATCGTAAAATGAGCAAACACTCATGACCCTCACGCAACTGGAGATCTTCTCACTGGTCGCCGAACTGCGCGGCTTCACCCTCGCTGCCCACCGTCTGGGGATTTCGCAGTCAGCGGTATCCCACGCCATGAAATCCCTGGAGCAGGAGTTGGGCGTCGAGTTGTTGCGCCGTCACTCGTCGCAGGTGGAGCTCACCGATATCGGCGAGCAGGTACTCCAGCGCGCACGCGCCATGCTCGGTCTGGCCAACACGCTGCGCCAGGAGGCGGCCGATGCGCGGGGCATGAAAAGCGGTACGCTGCGCATTGGCTCGTTCGGCCCGACGGCGTCGATCAAGTTGCTGCCGAGAATTCTGCAGCGCTATCGCCAAGTCCATCCCGGCATAGAAGTGCACATCGATGAGGGGCCGGACCGGCAGGTGCTGCAGTGGCTGGAAGAGCGGCGAATCGACGTCGGTTTCGTGGTGTTGCCCGAGGAACGCTTCGACACTTTCGCGCTGGTCGAAGACCAGATGGTTGCCCTGCTCCCGCTCGGTCATCCACTGGCCGCCAGCGCGGCGCTGAGCCTTCAGGATTTGTGTGCCGACCCGTTTGTGCTGACCGAGGCCGGTTCAGCGGAACTGGTTTCACGCCTGTTCACTGCCGCGCGCCTGCAACCGAACATTCGCTACCGCTGCTCGCAATTGCTCAGCACACTTGACGTTGTCAGCCGGGGCGATGCAGTCACGGTCGTCGCCGAAGGCTCATTGCCAGACGATCCAGCGCCGTGTTACGTGAAGAAGCCGCTGTTGCCGGCGGTGCAACGTCTGATCGGCCTCGCTGTTCTCGATCAGCGTCAGGCTTCGCCCGCCACGCGGGCATTTATCGAACTCGCCAAGCAGATCAATCAGCCGTGAGCGGCACAAGCGCCAGCGGCCATCTATCATGCCTTCTGACTCCGCTGTTCCTCACCGGTGCGCCGTTGCCAGGCCTGCATTCGAGCGTTCCACCTCATCGCAACAGGATGCGCCTATGCCCTTGACCGTCAGACCCCGCCGCAAACGTAGCGTACGCATTTTGATGACCCTGCTCTGCGGTGTATTGCCCGTCCTGCTGGGCGGCGGGATTCTGTATATGCAAGCCGAACGGGCCTTGCAGCAGAGCACGCAAAATACCGCCGATGAGGCGTTGCGCCAATTCGAGCTGATGCTCGACAACACCGCCCAGGCCGCCAGCGAATTATTGCCCCTGGCTGGCCAGCCCTGCGAAAGCGTAAAACTGGCTTTACGTGAGCAGGTAACCCGCCGGCCTTTCGTGCGTTCGACCAATCTGGTGTGGGACAACAACCTCTATTGCAGCTCGCTGTTCGGTGAATTCAAGGAAGCCGTCAACCCGGGCGACTATGCGCAAGGCAAACTGTGGTTGATGAATGGCAACCCGGTCACGCCCGACACCGCGCTGCTGGTATATCGCCTCAGCGAAGGTCGCGGCGGCGCGCTGACTACGCTCGATGGCTATCACTTGAGCAACATCCTGCGCCTGATCGGCCGGCAGACGCAGTTGGTGCTGCTGGTCGGCGACAACTGGCTGTCGGCCGATGGCAAAGTGCATCAGGGCGCCCTGCCGCCGCTGCCGATAGCGCAAAGTACGTTGATGTCTTCACGTTATGCCTTCAGTGTCAGCGCAGGGTTCGCGCAAGGGCAAACGTGGCGCTACATGGCCGCCGAATACGCACCCTTGTTCAGCCTGCTGATCTTTTTCGGGGTGATCTCGGGCGCGATCGCTCACGTCCTGCAACGACGCGCCACCTCGCCCAGTCATGAAATGCTCCGCGCCCTGGAGGCCGGCGAGTTCATCCCTTACTTTCAGCCGGTGGTGCATGGTGACAGCAGGAAATGGTCCGGCACCGAAGTGCTGATGCGCTGGAAACACCCCAAGGAAGGCCTGGTGCGCCCGGACCTGTTCATCCCGTTCGCTGAACATTCGGGGCTGATCGTGCCCATGACCCGTTCGCTGATGCAACAGACTGCCGCCTTGCTCGGCCCGCTCTCTGCAGACTTCGACCAACCCTTCCACATCGGCATCAATATCACTGCCAGTCACTGCCAGGACTTGGAGCTAGTGGAGGACTGTCGCGAATTTCTTGCCGGGTTTGCCCCCGGCAGTATCAATCTGGTGCTGGAGCTGACCGAGCGCCAACTGATCGAGCCGACCGACGTCACGCACCAGTTGTTCGAGCAGTTGCACACGCTCGGCGTGATGATCGCCATCGACGACTTCGGCACCGGGCATTCAAGCCTGGGCTACCTGCGAAAATTCAATGTCGACTTTCTCAAGATCGACCAGAGTTTTGTCGCGATGATCGGTATTGATGCGCTGTCGCGGCATATTCTGGACACGATTATCGAACTCTCGGCCAAGCTTGATCTGGGTATTGTTGCCGAAGGTGTAGAGACTCCGGCACAGGCTGACTACCTGACCGCACACCACGTCAACTTCCTGCAAGGCTATCTGTTCGGAAAACCCATGCCCGGCGCTGACTTCATCGCTGCATTAAGTGATCGTTAACTAAAAATAAATTAAGCCCGACGCTTCGACGCGACGCACCAAATTGATACAAAACACCACTGTTGTTACATGACGACAAGATCAGGATTTACTCTTGGCGCATTAACTACTACAATTTTTTCAGCCTGTGCAAGATTGACAGGTGAGCCATTATCACCGAGTCGCTTCAAGGCTCTTGGCTTATAGCTTTGTTTGCGGTTGGTATCAGCCAAACACACTATTGGAGTAAAGATATTGTCCAGACTCGCTGAATTTCGTGCAGCTGAAAAGGCCCTTCAGGAACAGCTCAAGCAGCTGGAATCGCTGAAGAACGATGCCGGGCTCAAGAAAGAAATCGAATTCGAAGAAAAGCTCCAGGGGCTGATGAAAACCTACGGCAAAGGCCTGAAAGACATCATCGCCATCCTCGATCCGAACCCGTCCAAGTCCGGCTTGCAAGTGTCCGCCGCACCAAAAACCCGCCGCGCTCGCGTGGTCAAGGTTTATCAGAACCCGCACACCGGTGAACTGATCGAAACCAAGGGCGGCAACCACCGTGGCTTGAAAGCCTGGAAGGAACAATACGGTGCAGCCACCGTTGATTCCTGGTTGCGCGGTTAATTTTGCGCCAACAAACAAGCCCTGCTGTATGCAGGGCTTTTTTTTGACAATATCTAACAAAAGCAACGATTTCCCCCGCGCTAGTTATCAATCCGCTTTAACACCCACAAGACGTGAGGCTAAAAACTCTTGCCGGATGTTGCGACGGTCATCGCTGCTAAACTTTGTGCTTAATGCCTTCGAGGTATCTAACCTGGCCGAGGTGAAACAGAGGCTTAAAGTTTCAAGCTGTTTCTCACGGCGACTATTTCGTCAGCGCTGGCCTTATAAATCTCAGCCTGACCCGCGTAAGAAAGTACATACGCCTTATCCGCCCCGACCGCCGCAACCAATGTTTGCGACAACACATGTCGGCCATTTTCAGTGATCGTACAGGTGGTTTCCAGTGCGTCCAAGGCGCCGAGTTTCGCCGGGTGCACCTTATTGCAAACACTCTGATAACCGCCCTGGAAAAAGTCTTTCTGAATCGACTTGCGCATCTCCAGCAGCACGCCCTGCACATTGACCTGATGGCCAGCTTCAACCTGAGTCATGGTCAACTCCATCACCATGACCTGATTGCCATCGGCGTCGTTTTTCACCGCACGCTGGCGCGACACCTGCGGCGGCGTGTCGGGCAATGCCTGGATTTCCCACCCCGCAGGCCAGGTGATGCTCGGCTGATCGGCCCATGCGGGGGCAGCCAGCAGCGACGAGAAAAGGCAAACGAATAGCACGTTGAACGGTCGGATCATTACCAGAGGCACTCGTAGATTGAGCAGCAAAGTCTGAGGCCCGGTCGCCCACAGAGCAAGCCGCGCATTCGGTTTGGCGATGCCGCCCCGCATGCGTATCATTGCGCCCATTCACTCGCCCCATTGTTACGGAGGGCCTATGAGCCTGCACGAACTGAACACTTTCCCCGGCGTTACTGCCACGCCAGACAGCGCAACCCGCAACTTCGTCTTCAACCACACCATGCTGCGTGTCAAGGACATCACCAAGTCCCTGGACTTCTACACCCGCGTCCTGGGCTTCTCGCTGGTTGAAAAACGTGATTTCCCGGAAGCCGAGTTCAGCCTGTACTTCCTCGCGCTGGTCGACAAGGCGCAGATCCCGGCCGACCCCGCGGCCCGCACCGAGTGGATGAAGTCGATTCCCGGCATCCTCGAACTGACTCACAACCACGGCACCGAAAACGACGCCGACTTCGCCTATCACAACGGCAACACCGACCCGCGTGGCTTTGGTCATATCTGCATCTCGGTGCCGGACATCGTCGCGGCTTGCGCGCGTTTTGAAGAGCTGGGCTGTGATTTCCAGAAGCGCCTGACCGATGGCCGCATGAAAAGCCTGGCGTTCATCAAGGACCCGGATGGCTACTGGGTAGAAATCATCCAGCCTGCACCGCTGTAAACAGATCGCAGGCTTCGCCAGCTCCTACACATTCCTTGCAGGAGCTGCCGCAGGCTGCGATCTTTTGCTTCAGCCATAAAAAAAACCCATGATCGCTCATGGGTTTTTGCGTTTCAGCGACTGATGCTTATGCCGGCGCCGAAGTACGGATCAAGTGATCGAACGCGCTGAGGGAAGCCTTGGCGCCCTCGCCCACTGCAATCACGATCTGCTTGTACGGCACGGTGGTCACGTCACCCGCCGCGAAGATCCCCGGGATCGACGTCTCGCCACGGTTGTCGACGATGATCTCGCCGCGTGGCGACAGCTCGATGGTGCCTTTGAGCCAGTCAGTGTTCGGCAGCAGACCGATCTGTACGAAGATCCCTTCCAGCTCGACGTTGCGCAGTTCGTCAGACTTGCGATCCTTGTAACGCAGGCCGTTGACCTTCTCGCCATTGCCGGTGACTTCCGTGGTTTGCGCACTGGTGATCACGGTGACGTTTGGCAGACTGTGCAGTTTGCGTTGCAGCACCGCGTCGGCACGCAGTTGCACGTCGAATTCCAGCAACGTCACATGGGAAACGATACCGGCCAGGTCGATGGACGCTTCGACGCCGGAGTTACCGCCGCCGATCACCGCCACACGCTTGCCTTTGAACAGCGGGCCGTCGCAGTGCGGGCAGTACGCCACACCCTTGTTGCGGTATTCCTGTTCGCCCGGCACGTTCATTTCACGCCAGCGTGCGCCGGTCGCCAGGATCACGCTCTTGGCTTTCAAGGTCGCGCCACTGGCGAAGTGGACTTCGTGCAGCTCGCCGTTCTTGCCGGGAATCAGCTTGTCGGCGCGTTGCAGGTTCATGATGTCGACGTCGTACTGTTTGACGTGTTCTTCCAGCGCCGTGGCCAGTTTCGGGCCTTCGGTTTCCTGCACGGAGATGAAGTTCTCGATGGCCATGGTGTCCAGCACCTGACCGCCGAAACGCTCGGCCGCCACACCGGTGCGGATGCCTTTACGGGCGGCATAGATAGCAGCCGAAGCACCGGCCGGGCCACCGCCAACTACAAGCACATCAAAGGCTTGCTTGGCGCTGATCTTCTCGGCCTGACGCTCGATGGCGCCGGTGTCGAGTTTGGCGAGAATTTCTTCCAGGCCCATGCGGCCCTGACCGAAGTTTTCACCGTTGAGGTAGATGCTCGGCACAGCCATGATCTTGCGATCGTTGACTTCGTCCTGAAACAACGCGCCATCGATGGCGACGTGACGGATGTTCGGGTTCAGCACGGCCATCAGGTTCAACGCCTGGACCACGTCCGGGCAGTTCTGGCACGACAGCGAGAAGTAAGTTTCGAAGCTGAACTCGCCCTTGAGCGAGCGGATCTGTTCGATGACTTCAGCACTGGCTTTCGATGGGTGGCCGCCGACTTGCAACAGGGCCAGCACCAGCGATGTGAATTCGTGGCCCATCGGAATGCCGGCGAAACGCAGACTGATGTCGGCACCTGGGCGATTGATCGAAAACGACGGCTTGCGCGCATCGGTGCCGCTGTCGATCAGGGTAATCTGGCTCGAAAGACTGGCAACGTCTTTGAGCAGGTCAAGCATTTCCCGGGATTTCGCACCGTCGTCGAGGGAAGCAACGATCTCGATCGGCTGGGTGACCCGTTCCAGGTACGATTTCAACTGGGCTTTAAGATTGGCGTCCAACATACGGGCGATCTCCTGTGTCTTTATTCAAGGCGAAAAAAAGCCCGAGCGAATCTCGCCCGGGCTTTTTCAATGGGCGGTGCAGCTTACTGAGGTAGGTGCGGAGTACCGCCCTGTGTTGCGTGTCTCACAGACTCAGATCTTGCCGACCAGGTCCAGGGACGGAGCCAGAGTGGCCTCGCCTTCTTTCCACTTGGCTGGGCAAACTTCGCCTGGGTGAGCAGCAACGTACTGAGCAGCCTTGATCTTGCGCAGCAGCTCGGAAGCGTCACGGCCAACGCCGCCATCGTTCAGCTCAACGATTTTGATCTGGCCTTCAGGGTTGATCACGAAGGTGCCACGGTCAGCCAGACCAGCTTCTTCGATCAGCACGTCGAAGTTGCGGGAGATGACGTGGGTCGGGTCGCCGATCATGGTGTATTCGATTTTGCCGATGGCTGGCGAAGTGTTGTGCCAGGCAGCGTGGGCAAAGTGGGTGTCGGTCGAAACGCTGTAGATTTCCACGCCCAGTTTCTGGAACGCAGCGTAGTTGTCGGCCAGGTCTTCCAGCTCGGTTGGGCAAACGAAAGTGAAGTCGGCTGGGTAGAAGAACACTACGGACCATTTGCCTTTCAGGTCAGCGTCCGAGACTTGTACGAAGTCGCCGTTTTTGAACGCGGTAGCTTTGAACGGTTTTACTTGGCTGTTGATGATAGGCATTGATGACTCTCCGTCAGGGTTGTGAATTCGATGGGTGAATCCTACCCACTCACTTGACGGATGGCTCATTGGCAAACCTGATGCTGCTGATTTGTTTTCGCTATTAGCTGACTGTATTAATAGAAGAAAACCATATCTACGACGAAGCCGGCTTATCCGTAATCCGAGCCATTCCGTGAAAGGGGCTCGCTTCAACATAGCGCATGGCTGACTTCATATCCTTCCAGCCGACATAGCTCATCAAGGATTTCAAATCCCAGCCCCTTTGATGCGCCCAGGTGGCAAAGCCGCGACGCAGGGAATGGCTGGTGTAGCGCTCGGCCGGGATGCCGGCGCGTTCCAGCGCCTGACGCAGTAATGGAATGACACTGTTGGCGTGCAAGCCCTCCTCGCTCAGATGTCCCCAGCGGTCGATGCCGCGAAATACCGGACCGCGTACCAGCGCCGCCTCGGTGATCCAGTCGATATAAGCCTGCACCGGGCACAGCTTGAGCAGCGCCGGCGCCTGATACGTCTGCCCGAGGTTCTCGCGGTCGCCCTTGCTGCGCGGCAGATACAAGGTGATGCCGCTGCCGGCGTGCGCTTGCACATGCTCGATCTGCAAGCGGCACAGCTCATCACTGCGAAAGCCGCGCCAGAAACCCAGCAGGATCAGCGCCCGGTCGCGACAGGCCTTGAGCAACTGCGGGCGATCTTGCTGCTGCCGCGCACTGCGGACTTCCTGTTCAAGCCAGTCGACCACTTGCTGCAGATCGTGCAATTGCAGCGGCTCGGCCTGTTTTTCCTGCGTCGGATGCAGTGCGCGAATGCCTTTGAAGACCTTGCGCACCACTGGCGCCTTGGTTGGGTCGGCAAAACCCTGACTGTTGTGCCACTGCGCCAGCGCCGACAAACGCAGCTTCAGCGTATTGATCGACAGCACGCCGGCATGCTCGACCAGATAACGCGCAACGCTATCGGCCGTCGCCGGCAGGAATCCACCCCACTTGACTTCAAAGTGTTCAATCGCCGAACGATAGCTGCGGCGGGTGTTGTCACGAGTGGCGGCTTGCAGATAGCGATCAATCTCGCTCATGGACAGTGTTCTCGCTGGCGTACTGATTCAGGGCGCAAAAAAGCAATTTAATCACCTGACATTGGGTAATACCAGTATATCCCGTCTGTTATTAATCAAACATTTAACTTTATTTCCAGCGTGGTACACTGCGTACTTTGGTGGCATGTACCACAGTACGAAACGGTAGGAGTTCACATGGCCCGTGGCGGCGTAAATAAAGCAGTGGTTCAGATCGCGCGCACAGCGATTCTGGCCCGAGGCGAACACCCCAGCATCGATGCGGTACGCATTGAGCTGGGCAACACCGGCTCGAAAACCACGATCCATCGCTATCTGAAAGAGCTCGATGACGGCAGCCAACCGGTCGAAGCGTCCGCAGAACCGATCAACGATGAGCTGACGGCGCTGGTCTCGCGCCTCGCCCAGCGCCTGAAAGAACAAGCACAAGAGCCCATTGAACAAGCGCGCGAGCAGTTCGAAGAGCAGCGTGAAACGCTGGAAGCGGAACTCAAGCAAGTACGCCAGGCACTCGAACAACTGGAGCAACAGCACGACATCCAAGGCGCGGCGCTGGCCAAGGAATCCGAGGCGCTGAAAGAAACCCGTTCGATGCTGCAGACCGAGCAAACCCGCAACGCGGGACTCAATCAGGCGCTGGCCGATTTCGAGTTGCGCCTGCAGGACAAGGACGAGCAGATCCGCTCGCTGGAAGAAAAACATCTGCACGCCCGCGATGCGCTTGAGCATTACCGCAACGCCACCAAAGAGCAGCGCGAGCAGGAACAGGCCCGTCACGAGGGACAGCTGCAACAGTTGCAGATGGAATTGCGCCAGGCGCAACAAAGTGCACTGGTGCGTCAGGACGAGATCACTCAGTTGCATCGCGACAACGAACGTCTGCTCACGGAAAACCGTGGTACCCAGCGCGAACTGAGCCTGATGCAGGATCAGCTCAAGCACAGCAACCAGCGTCAGGATCAGTTGCTGGAGCAAGCCACTCGCGTCGACAACGAACGCACCCTCCTCCAGGAACGCCTGCGCGTGGCCCTGCTGGAGAGTCAGACGCTGAAACAGGATGCCGACGAACAGCGGCAGCTCAATCAGTCACTGGAGAAGGAATTGACCAAGACTCAAGCGAGTCTGGAAGACAGCTTGCGTCTGGCGGCTACCGTTGCAGCAGCGCCAGACACAGGCAAAGCGAAGGATGCTTAAGCGCCGACCGGCGTACGCAGGGTGACGAACTCTTCGGCGGCCGTCGGGTGTACCCCGATTGTGTCGTCGAAGTCACGCTTGGTCGCGCCAGCCTTCAGAGCAATTGCCAGACCTTGCACGATCTCACCCGCGTCCGGGCCGACCATATGGCAGCCGAGCACTTTGTCGGTCTTGCCGTCGACCACCAGTTTCATCAGGGTTTTCTCCTGACATTCGGTCAGCGTCAGCTTCATCGGGCGGAAGCGGCTCTCGAAAATCACCACTTCGTGGCCCGCTTCCCGCGCCTCTTCTTCGGTCAAACCGACAGTGCCGATGTTCGGCAGGCTGAACACCGCCGTCGGGATCATCTTGTAATCCACCGGGCGGTATTGCTCCGGCTTGAACAAGCGCCGCGCCACCGCCATGCCTTCGGCCAGTGCCACCGGCGTCAGTTGCACCCGGCCGATGACATCACCCAACGCCAGAATCGACGGTTCGCTGGTCTGGTATTGCTCGTCGACCTTGATGAAGCCCTTGTCGGTGAGCTGCACATCGGTGTTTTCCAGACCCAGATTGTCCAGCATCGGACGGCGACCCGTGGCGTAGAACACGCAGTCGGCTTCCAGTACGCGGCCATCCTTGAGGGTCGCCTTGAGGCTGCCGTCTGGCTGTTTGTCGATGCGCGCGATGTCGGCGTTGAACTGCAGATCCATACCGCGCTTGGTCAGCTCTTCCTGCAAATGCTTGCGCACCGAGCCATCGAAACCACGCAGGAACAGATCGCCGCGATACAACAGCGTGGTGTTGGCGCCCAGGCCGTGGAAAATCCCGGCGAACTCGACCGCGATGTAACCACCACCGACCACCAATACACGTTTCGGCAGTTCTTTGAGGAAGAACGCTTGATCGACCCTGTCGGTGGCGGAAAACCTGTTTCTCGACAACCTGCCGAGCAACGGCGGCTGGATCAGTCGCAAGCAATTGCGCAAGGCCGCCATCGAAGCCATGGCGCAGGTCGGCCTCGATGCGATTGATCCGGACACTCTGGTCGGCGAGTTGGGTATCGGGCATCAGCAGATGGTCGAGATCGCACGCAACCTGATCGGCGATTGTCATGTGCTGATTCTTGATGAGCCGACGGCCATGCTCACTGCCCGTGAAGTGGAAATGCTCTTTGAGCAGATCACCCGTTTACAGGCGCGTGGCGTTGCGATCATCTATATCTCCCACCGCCTGGAAGAGCTGGCCCGAGTTGCGCAACGCATTGCTGTGCTGCGTGACGGCAATCTGGTCTGCGTCGAGCCGATGGCCAACTATAACAGTGAGCAGTTGGTGACCTTGATGGTCGGCCGTGAGCTGGGCGAACACATCGACATGGGCCCGCGCAAGATTGGCGCGCCAGCCCTGACGGTCAGGGGCCTGACCCGCTCCGACAAGGTGCGCGATGTTTCCTTTGAAGTGCGTGCTGGCGAGATTTTCGGGATTTCCGGGCTTATCGGAGCCGGACGCACTGAATTGCTAAGGCTGATTTTTGGCGCCGACCTCGCCGACAGTGGCACGATCGCGCTGGGTTCGCCGGCGCAGGAGGTCAGTGTGCGTTCGCCGGTTGATGCAGTGAAACACGGCATCGCCCTGATCACCGAAGACCGCAAGGGTGAAGGCTTGCTGCTCAGCCAGTCGATCAGCGCCAATATTGCTTTGGGCAACATGCCGGAAATTTCCCGGGCCGGGGTCGTCAATAACAGCAACGAAATTTCTTTGGCGCAGCGCCAGATCAACGCCATGCGCATCCGCAGTTCGAGCCCGACCCAATTGGTTTCCGAGTTGTCTGGCGGTAATCAGCAGAAGGTCGTCATCGGTCGCTGGCTGGAGCGTGATTGCTCGGTGCTGTTGTTCGACGAGCCGACTCGCGGCATTGATGTGGGTGCCAAGTTCGATATCTATGCCTTGCTGGGCGAGTTGACACGTCAGGGCAAAGCGCTGGTGGTGGTATCCAGTGACCTGCGCGAGCTGATGCTGATCTGCGACCGGATCGGCGTTCTGTCGGCAGGGCGTTTGATCGATACCTTCGAGCGCGACAGCTGGACCCAGGATGATTTGCTTGCTGCCGCGTTCGCCGGCTACCAAAAACGTGATGCGCAGCTCAATGAAGCGGCGCCTAGGGAACTCCCATGAAAACTGCATCTTCTGCCGGCAAACGTGGTGGCAATTTCTACGGTCTTGGCACCTATCTGGGCCTGGCGGGTGCCTTGTTGGCGATGGTGGCGTTGTTCTCGGTCATGAGCAGCCACTTTCTGTCCTACGACACCTTCAGCACGCTGGCCAATCAGATCCCCGATCTGATGGTGCTGGCGGTGGGCATGACCTTCGTGCTGATCATCGGCGGCATCGACCTGTCGGTCGGTTCGGTGCTGGCACTTGCCGCCTCGACAGTCAGCGTCGCGATTCTCGGCTGGGGCTGGAGCGTGTTGCCGTCCGCTTTGCTCGGTATGGCGGTGGCTGCACTGGCGGGTACGGTGACCGGTTCGATCACTGTAGCGTGGCGTATTCCGTCGTTCATCGTTTCGCTCGGTGTGCTGGAAATGGCCCGTGGCCTGGCGTATCAGATGACCGGTTCGCGCACCGCCTACATCGGTGATTCGTTTGCCTGGCTGTCGAACCCGATCGCCTTTGGTATCTCGCCGTCGTTCATCATTGCCTTGCTTGTGATCTTCATTGCGCAAGCGGTGCTGACCCGCACCGTGTTCGGTCGCTACCTGATCGGCATCGGCACCAACGAAGAAGCGGTGCGTCTGGCCGGGATCAATCCAAAACCGTACAAGATTCTGGTGTTCAGCCTGATGGGGCTGCTCGCCGGCATCGCCGCACTGTTCCAGATTTCCCGTCTGGAAGCGGCGGATCCGAATGCCGGCTCCGGTCTCGAACTGCAAGTGATCGCTGCGGTGGTCATTGGTGGCACCAGCCTGATGGGGGGGCGTGGTTCGGTGATCAGCACCTTCTTCGGTGTGTTGATCATTTCGGTGCTGGCGGCCGGTCTGGCGCAGATCGGTGCGACCGAGCCAACCAAGCGCATTATCACCGGTGCGGTGATCGTCATTGCGGTGGTACTCGATACCTATCGCAGTCAACGCGCCAGTCGACGGGGCTAAGCCATGGCAACGATCAAGGATGTGGCGGCGCTCGCGGGGATTTCCTACACCACGGTTTCTCACGTGGTGAACAAGACGCGCCCGGTCAGCCAGGAAGTGCGGTTGAAGGTCGAGGCGGCCATCAAAAGCCTCGATTACGTGCCAAGTGCCGTGGCGCGTTCACTGAAAGCCAAGACCACTGCGACCATTGGCTTATTGGTGCCCAACAGCCTCAACCCGTATTTTGCCGAGTTGGCTCGGGGTATCGAGGATTACTGTGAGCGTAACGGCTATTGCGTGATCCTTTGCAACTCTGACGATAACCCGGAAAAACAGCGCAGCTATTTGCGCGTGCTGCTGGAGAAGCGCATTGACGGCCTGATCGTCGCCTCCGCCGGTGGCGACATCGGGCTTGCGCAAGGGCTGGCCGGGGTGAAAACGCCGATGGTCATCGTCGACCGCGGGCTGGATGGCGTGGACGCCGACCTGGTGCGCATCGACCATGAATATGGTGCCTATCTGGCGACGCGTCACCTGCTGGAGCTGGGCCATCGTGACATCGCCACCATCGGCGGTCCGTCGAGCACCAGCGTGGCGCAAATGCGTCAGGCCGGTTTTTGTCGAGCGCTGCAGGAGGCGGGCATCAAGGTGCGGGCCGAGCGCATGCTGGAAAGCGATTTCACCAGCACTGGCGGTTACAACGCGGCGGCGATCCTGCTTGAAAGCAATCCGCCGAGTGCGATCTTCGCCGGTAACGACATGATCGGGATCGGTGTGCTGCGCGCGGCGGCCGAGCGCAATGTGCGCGTACCGAGCGAGCTGTCGGTGATCGGCTTCGACGATATCCAGATGAGTCGCTACGTGTACCCGGCGCTGACCACCGTTGGCCAGTCGATCCTGCAGTTGGGCGAGATGGCTGCCGAAGTGTTGCTGCGAAGGATTGCTACCCCGAGTCTGGTCACCGATCAACGGATCGTGACCCCGAGTATTGTCTTGCGCGAATCGACTGCGCCGCTGTCCGGCGTATTCACCGAGTACCGCTGAAACCGAATTGACGAGTAGTGATGTATGCCAGCAAATGTAGTGGTAATAGGCAGCCTGAACATGGATCTGGTCACCCGGGCACCACGGCTGCCCAAGGGCGGTGAAACGCTGATCGGTCATTCCTTTACCACCGTGTCCGGCGGCAAGGGCGCCAATCAGGCAGTCGCTGCTGCGCGCCTGGGTGCGCAGGTGGCGATGGTCGGCTGTGTTGGCAACGATGACTACGGCGTGCAATTGCGCGACGCATTGCTGGCCGAGCAGATCGATTGTCAGGCGGTGAGCACGGTTGCCGACTCCAGTGGCGTGGCGCTGATTGTGGTCGATGACAACAGTCAGAACGCCATCGTGATCGTCGCTGGCGCCAACGGTGCAATGACCCCGGCGGTGATTGACCGCTTTGATGCGGTGCTGCAAGCGGCCGACGTGATTATCTGCCAGCTCGAGATTCCGGATGCAACGGTAGGGCATGCGCTCAAGCGTGCACGTGCGTTGGGCAAGACGGTGATCCTCAATCCGGCGCCGGCCAGTCGTCCGTTGCCGGCAGACTGGTTTCCCGCCATCGACTACCTGATCCCCAACGAAAGTGAAGCCGCGGCGTTGAGCGGGTTGCCGGTCGATTCGCTGCAGAGCGCAGAGGGCGCTGCCAGTCAGTTGATCGCAATGGGCGCGGGCAAGGTCATCGTTACCCTCGGTGCGCAAGGCTCGCTGTTCGCCAATGGCAAAGATTTCGAGCATTTCCCGGCGCCCAAGGTGCAGGCGGTCGATACCACCGCCGCGGGCGATACCTTTGTTGGTGGTTTTGCCGCAGCACTTGCCAGTGGCAAATCCGAGGCTGAGGCGATCCGTTACGGGCAAGTCGCTGCAGCGTTATCTGTGACCCGGGCCGGCGCACAGCCTTCCATTCCCACCATATCCGACGTACAGGCGTTCAAATCCGCATGAAAAAGACTGCTTTGCTCAACGTCGCGTTGTCGCGGCTGATCGCATCCCTGGGCCATGGTGACATGGTGGTGATCGGTGACGCCGGACTGCCGGTTCCTCCTGGTGTTGAACTGATTGATCTGGCGCTGACCCACGGCGTTCCGGATTTTGTCAGTACCCTGAAAGTCGTGCTCAGCGAGATGCAGGTGGAGAGCCATGTGCTGGCCAACGAAATCCTCGACAAGCAGCCGACCGCCCTGGTTGTGCTGGACGAGTTGCAAGAAGAGGGCGCCCTCGGTCGGCGCGATCTGCTGACTCATGAGCAATTCAAGGTCCTTAGCCGACAGGCACGGGCGATTGTTCGTACAGGCGAATGTCAGCCGTACTGCAACATCGTGCTGGTGGCCGGAGTAACGTTCTAATCGGATTTTCGACCCTTTCATTTTCATCAGCACAAGGAATGCGCCATGCACCGTTACGCTCACAAACTCCACCAATTGCTTCGGAGTCTGCTGCTTTTGTCTTTTATGACCGCCACCAGCGCTCAGGCTGCTGAAAAGATCGACCTGATCATCGACACCGATCCGGGTGCCGACGATGTGGTTGCCCTGCTGTTCGCCCTGGCTTCGCCGGATGAACTGAACATTCGCGCACTGACCACCGTGGCCGGCAACGTGCGCCTCGACAAGACTTCGCGCAACGCGCGCCTGGCTCGCGAGTGGGCAGGGCGCGAGGACGTTCCGGTTTACGCCGGCGCGCCGAAGCCGCTGATGCGGACGCCGATCTACGCCGAGAACATCCATGGCAAGGAAGGCCTGTCGGGTGTCACCGTGCATGAGCCGAAAAAAGGCCTGGCCGAAGGCAATGCGGTCAACTACCTGATCGATACCCTGAAAAAAGCCAAGCCGCACAGCATCACCATCGCCATGCTGGGTCCTCAGACCAACCTGGCGCTGGCGCTGATCCAGGAGCCGGAGATCGTTAACGGTATCAAGGAAGTGGTGATCATGGGCGGCGCGCACTTCAATGGCGGCAACATTACCCCGGTGGCCGAATTCAACTTGTTTGCCGACCCGCAAGCGGCAGAGGTGGTACTCAAGAGTGGTGTAAAACTGACCTATCTGCCGCTGGACGTGACCCACAAGATTCTCACCAGCGACGCCCGCCTGAAGCAGATTGCCGCGCTCAACAACAATGCGAGCAAGATTGTCGGCGACATCCTCAACGAGTACATCAAGGGCGACATGGAGCACTACGGCATCCCTGGCGGTCCGGTGCATGACGCTACCGTCATTGCTTACCTGCTCAAGCCGGAGCTGTTCACCGGTCGCTCGGTGAACGTGGCCATCGACAGCCGCGAGGGGATCACGTTCGGTCAGACCGTGGTCGACTGGTACGATGGTCTGAAACAGCCGAAAAACGCATTTTGGGTCGAGAATGGCGATGCCCAAGGTTTCTTCGATCTGCTGACTGAGCGTCTGAAGCGCTTGAAGTAAGGCCAGGACCCGCAGGTGCAAGTCTGCGGGTTTTTACTCCCTCTCCGTGTCCGGCGTGCTCTTGTCGTCATGCTGGTACCGTTCGAACACTTGAGCGATAAACGTTTGTGCGCCTTGTGTTCCCATCGTCTTGACCAGTAGATCGATGCTGATCAGCGCCAGCTCCTCCGAACTGCCCGGGCTATACGAACTGCGCCCCTTCGGCCAAAGAACCTTGATGTCGGCGGAGATGCTTACGGTGCTCATGAGTGCGCTCGAAAAGTCGGGAATGTCTGAGCGCGAGTTAACCACTTTGTCGGGCGTTTGGCACTGCGACTTAGGCATGGACGCGACGCTATGCGACACTTGGTCTTTTCCGGTTGAACCAAGGAATGTGCTGTGCAGATCGATTTGAATTCCCCCGACGGCCTCACACTTGACGCTGTGCGCCAGTTGCTCGCGTCGGCTAGCGATGATGTACACACGCAACTGCGCGTGACCAAGGGTGGGATTGCCTATATTTCTTCCGGTGTGACCGGCGGGCAGGATATTGACGGCCTGCTCTTTCGCCTGGAAACCTGGGCCAAGGGTTCGGGGTATGTCGGCAACGTCGCGGCCAGCGATGAAGTCTGGGTGATGCAGATTTTCAACGCACTGAAAGACAACTGGCCGAATCCGCCGCTCGATTACATCGACGTCTATTGAGCTTCGTTAATATTCGGTGACGATTGTGTGAGGATGCGCTGCACGCTCTTCAGGCAGACTCAGCGTTTTTCCGGATCGTGGGGCAGGGTGGCAGCATTGGTTGTGAAACCAAACGCCAGATTGGCGGTCGCACGATCTCAGCTTAACCATTTGAAAGAAGGAGGCTTCATGCCTTTGAAGTTCGCGTCTCTGGGTGCACTTATGGCCGTTGTCATGTTGGCCGGTTGCAGCACGACCTCCAGCGAGTCGGCAAAGGATCCTGTGGCGACCGATGCCGGTCACAGCCGCTGTGAAGCAAAGGCAGCGGAATTTGCCATCGGTAAAAAGGCTTCGCCGGAACTGCTCGATCAGGCGCGTGCCAAGGCTGGCGCGCAAAACGCCCGTTTCCTCAAGCCAACCGACATGATCACGCTGGAATACCGCTCCGATCGCTTGAATCTGAACACCGACAACAACCTGGTGGTCACCCGCGTCAACTGCGGTTGATCGCAGAGCGCTTTTGTTGCAGGCATAAAAAACCCCGTCACATGGACGGGGTTTTTTTAGCGCGCCGGGAAATTACTCTGGGCGAACTTGTGCAGCTTGCATACCCTTTTGGCCTTTCTCAGCCACGAAAGAGACGGTCTGGCCTTCTTTCAGGCTTTTGAAACCGTCGGATTCGATAGCTTTGAAGTGTACGAACAGGTCGTCACCGCCACCTTGAGGAGTGATGAAGCCGAAGCCTTTTTCATCGTTGAACCATTTAACGGTGCCGGTTTGGCGATTAGACATGGTGTATCTCCAAGAAACATATATTTTCAGTAGTACTGTGCTGCTCAGGCCAACTGGGCACACCCGGGTATCATAGTCGAAATGTTCGCTTTGGTAGCCCCCCGGACGTGCTGTTTGCTTTCATATTGCATCGATTTCAACCTCTGAAATGTCTGCAAGCCCCGGTTTCAGTGGCTTTTGGCCGAAAGAAGAGGGTGTAAAAAAAGCTATAAAACCTGCGTAAATTATCGATTTCGGGGTCTTTTTAGCGATTTTTGGTCTGCCGGACGCCCGAAAAAACATTCGTCAGCGCTTATTTCTGCACGCGGCAAACCGAGATTTCTTTCAGTGCGCGTTGACCCAGTTCACCACTGGGCGGGGTGTTCTTGTCCATCAGTTGCGCGATCTCTTGCGTGGTGAATTTCTTTTCCAGAACATCGGCACCGCAAGCGCAGTGTTTATTGGCTTCGGCTGGATTGACGCTCTTGCTGGCGGCGGCGGTGCAGTCGTTCATGTACTGGGCTTTGACACCGGCAGGCCAGGCCGCGTTGGCGCTCAGCGGCAGTAGCAGAGCCAGCGGGGCCGCGTAAGCAAAAAGTCGGGTAAGGCGCATGTCGGAAACTCCTTGGGTTGATATCGGCGACGATTCTCAGCTTATTTGAGGCAAAGCGTATATCCCAAGTTCACTTTGCGCCGCAAAAATGCATAAATCTTCAGCACTGAAAATCCTTCGACTCGATGACCGCTCATCTGTGCTAGCATGCCGGGCTCATGCGTTCTCAGGCTCCGGATGGCCTTCAGCCCCGAAGCGGTCAGCGTGCGAAACCCTGATTTGAATCCCAGTCACTCTGGTTCGGTTTTCCGGTTGGCCGCAAGGCTCCTGCCGCTGTAAGGCAGGCGTTCGTCATTGAATGGCCTGGATCGGATCTTGTACTGGCTCATCCCAACCCACGTGACCTTTGGTAGGGGTCACCACTAGGAGAGGAGGCGCCATGCCAACTATTACTCTTCCCGACGGCAGTCAACGTTCATTCGATCACCCGGTTTCCGTAGCCGAGGTCGCCGCATCCATTGGTGCCGGTCTGGCCAAGGCCACCGTGGCCGGCAAGGTCAACGGCAAGCTGGTTGACGCCTGCGACATCATCGACAGCGACGCGACGCTGCAAATCATCACGCCAAAGGATGAAGAGGGGCTGGAGATCATTCGCCACTCTTGCGCGCACCTGGTTGGCCATGCGGTCAAGCAACTGTACCCGACTGCGAAAATGGTCATCGGCCCGGTTATCGACGAAGGCTTCTATTACGACATCGCCTTCGAACGTCCTTTTACGCCGGACGACATGGCCGCCATCGAACAGCGCATGCATCAGCTGATCGACAAGGATTACGACGTCATCAAGAAAGTCACTCCGCGCGCCGAAGTGATCGAAGTGTTCAAGGCTCGCGGCGAAGATTACAAGCTGCGTCTGGTCGAGGACATGCCGAACGAGCAGGCCATGGGCCTGTATTACCACGAAGAATACGTCGACATGTGCCGCGGCCCGCACGTGCCGAACACGCGTTTCCTGAAGTCCTTCAAACTGACCAAATTGTCCGGTGCCTACTGGCGCGGTGATGCCAAGAACGAGCAACTACAGCGCGTTTACGGTACTGCCTGGGCAGACAAGAAGCAGCTGGCGGCTTACATCCAGCGCATCGAAGAAGCGGAAAAGCGCGATCACCGCAAGATCGGCAAGCGCCTGGGCCTGTTCCACACCCAGGAAGAAGCGCCGGGCATGGTGTTCTGGCACCCGAACGGCTGGACCCTGTATCAAGTGCTCGAGCAGTACATGCGCAAGGTGCAGCGTGACAATGGCTACCTCGAGATCAAGACCCCGCAAGTGGTCGATCGCAGTCTGTGGGAAAAATCCGGGCACTGGGCCAACTACGCCGACAACATGTTCACCACCGAGTCGGAAAGCCGCGACTACGCCATCAAGCCGATGAACTGCCCGTGCCACGTGCAGGTGTTCAATCAGGGTCTGAAGAGCTACCGCGAGCTGCCGATGCGTCTGGCCGAGTTTGGTGCGTGCCACCGTAACGAGCCGTCGGGAGCATTGCACGGCATCATGCGTGTGCGTGCGTTTACTCAGGACGACGCCCACATTTTCTGCACCGAAGAGCAGATGCAGGCTGAATCCGCAGCGTTCATCAAACTGACCATGGATGTTTACCGCGACTTCGGCTTCACCGACGTCGAGATGAAACTGTCCACTCGTCCGGAAAAACGCGTAGGTTCCGACGAGCTGTGGGATCGCGCCGAAGCGGCGCTGGCGGCAGCCCTCGATAGCGCGGGCCTGCCGTATGATCTGCAACCGGGCGAAGGTGCGTTCTACGGTCCGAAGATCGAGTTCTCGCTGAAAGATTGCCTCGGTCGCGTCTGGCAGTGTGGTACCTTGCAGCTCGATTTCAACCTGCCTGTCCGTCTCGGCGCCGAATACGTCTCCGAAGACAACAGCCGCAAGCATCCGGTGATGTTGCACCGCGCGATCCTCGGTTCTTTCGAGCGTTTCGTCGGGATTCTGATCGAGCACTACGAAGGTGCATTCCCTGCGTGGCTCGCGCCAACCCAGGCAGTGATCATGAATATCACTGATAAACAGGCAGATTTCGTCGCTCAGGTTGAAAAAACTCTCAACGAAAGCGGATTTCGTGCCAAGTCCGACTTGAGAAATGAAAAGATCGGCTTTAAAATCCGCGAGCATACTTTGCTCAAGGTTCCCTATCTTTTGGTTATCGGAGATAAGGAAGTCGAGATGCAGACTGTCGCTGTGCGTACTCGTGAAGGTGCTGACCTGGGCTCGATGCCCGTCGCCCAGTTCGCTGAGTTTCTCGCGCAAGCGGTTTCCCGGCGTGGTCGCCCAGATTCGGAGTAATTATTATTAAGCGTGAAATGAGACAAGATAAACGAGCTGCACCGAAAGCCCCGATCAACGAGAATATCTCGGCACGCGAGGTTCGGTTAATTGGCGCTGATGGCGAGCAGATTGGCATCGTCTCGATTGATGAAGCGCTTCGTATTGCTGAAGAAGCAAAGCTTGATCTGGTAGAAATCTCTGCTGACGCAGTCCCACCGGTTTGCCGGGTGATGGACTACGGCAAATCGATCTTCGAAAAGAAGAAGCAGATTGCAGCAGCGAAGAAAAACCAGAAGCAGATTCAGGTAAAAGAAATCAAGTTTCGTCCAGGGACGGAGGAAGGGGATTACCAGGTAAAACTGCGCAACCTGGTACGTTTCCTGAGTGACGGGGACAGGGCCAAGGTATCCTTGCGATTCCGCGGCCGTGAGATGGCCCACCAGGAGCTGGGGATGGAACTCCTCAAGCGGGTTGAAGCTGACCTGCTCGAGTACGGTTCGGTCGAACAGCATCCTAAGATGGAAGGACGCCAGCTGATCATGGTCATCGCCCCGAAAAAGAAGAAGTAATCAACAGGGCACGGCAGGCCTTCTGATTATGTTTATCAACTGAATGCGGAGTATCCGAACATGCCAAAAATGAAAACCAAAAGTGGTGCTGCTAAGCGGTTTCTGAAAACTGCTAACGGTATCAAGCACAAGCACGCTTTCAAGAGCCACATCCTGACCAAAATGTCGACCAAGCGTAAGCGTCAACTGCGCGGTAGCAGCTTGCTGCATCCGTCTGACGTGGCAAAAGTCGAGCGCATGCTGCGCCTTCGTTAATTTTAGTCAAGAATAGAGGAAGTAACTCATGGCTCGTGTAAAGCGTGGCGTCATTGCCCGTAAGCGTCACAAAAAAATTCTGAAACTTGCTAAAGGCTACTACGGCGCACGCTCCCGCGTATTCCGTGTTGCCAAGCAAGCGGTAATCAAGGCAGGCCAATACGCCTACCGTGACCGTCGTCAGAAAAAACGTCAGTTCCGCGCTCTGTGGATCGCTCGTATCAACGCTGGTGCTCGTGTTAACGGTCTGTCCTACAGCCGTTTCATTGCTGGCCTGAAAAAAGCGTCCATCGAGATCGACCGTAAGGTTCTGGCTGATCTGGCAGTGAACGAAAAAGCGGCGTTTGCTGCGATTGTCGAGAAAGCTAAAGCCACCTTGGCTTAAGTACCCCCGACAGTCACCCGGCCTCACCTCTGTGGGGTCAGGTGTTAAACGTCATAAATAGGGGAAGAGCCTTCAAGCTCTTCCCCTATTTTGTATCTGGAGTCTGTACATGGAAAACCTGGATGCGCTGGTCTCTCAAGCACTAGAGGCTGTGCAAAGCGCTGAAGATATCAATGCCCTGGAGCAAATCCGGGTTCAATACCTTGGCAAAAAGGGTGAATTGACTCAGGTGATGAAGACCCTGGGGAATTTGCCGGCAGAAGAGCGTCCGCAAGTCGGCGCCCTGATCAACGTTGCCAAGGAGCGTGTTACAGGCGTTCTCAATGCGCGCATGGCCCTGTTTGAAGAAGCTGAACTGGCTGCCAAACTGTCTGCCGAATCCATTGACGTGACGTTGCCGGGCCGTGGCCAGACCTCCGGCGGTCTGCATCCGGTGACCCGGACTCTGGAACGAGTCGAGCAGTTCTTCACCCGCATCGGCTACGGCATCGCCGAAGGCCCTGAGGTCGAAGACGACTATCACAACTTCGAAGCGCTCAACATCCCAGGCCACCACCCGGCCCGGTCGATGCATGACACTTTCTATTTCAATGCGAACATGTTGCTGCGCACTCATACCTCGCCGGTACAGGTCCGCACCATGGAGTCCAAGCAGCCGCCGATCCGCATCGTCTGCCCAGGTCGTGTGTATCGCAGCGACTCCGATATCACCCACTCGCCGATGTTCCACCAGGTCGAAGGCCTGCTGGTCGATCGCGATATCAATTTCGCCGATCTCAAAGGCACCATCGAAGAATTCCTGCGGGTGTTCTTCGAGAAAGAGCTGGCCGTACGTTTCCGTCCTTCGTACTTCCCGTTCACCGAACCATCCGCTGAAGTCGACATGGAATGCGTGATGTGCAGCGGTAAAGGCTGCCGCGTCTGCAAGCAGACCGGCTGGCTGGAAGTCATGGGCTGCGGCATGGTCCACCCGAACGTGCTGCGCATGTCTGGCATCGATCCGGAAGAGTTCTCCGGTTTTGCATTCGGTATGGGCGTTGAGCGTCTGGCCATGCTCCGTTACGGCGTGAACGACTTGCGTCTGTTCTTCGACAACGACTTGCGGTTCCTCGCGCAATTTCGCTAGTCGTAACGAATTCTTAGGAGAGCAGGATGAAATTCAGTGAACAATGGCTGCGTGGCTGGGTTAGCCCGCAGGTAAGTCGCGACGAGCTGGTTGCTCGTCTGTCGATGGCGGGTCTGGAGGTCGATAGCGTGACCCCGGCCGCCGGTGTATTCAGCGGCGTGGTCGTGGGCGAGGTGCTGAGCACCGAGCAACACCCTGACGCCGACAAGCTGCGTGTGTGCCAGGTCAGCAATGGCGCGGAGACCTTCCAGGTCGTGTGCGGTGCGCCAAACGTGCGTCCGGGCCTGAAGATTCCGTTCGCCATGATCGGCGCCGAACTGCCGGGCGACTTCAAGATCAAGAAGGCCAAGCTGCGCGGCGTCGAGTCCAACGGCATGTTGTGCTCGCAAGCCGAGCTGCAGATTGGTGAAGGCAACGACGGTCTGATGGAATTGCCGGCCGATGCGCCGGTGGGCGAAGATTTCCGTGTGTATCTGGATCTGGAAGACGCCAGCATCGAGGTCGACCTGACCCCGAACCGTGGCGACTGCCTGTCGCTGGCCGGTCTGGCCCGTGAAGTGGGTGCGCTGTACGCCGCTCCGGTTACCCGTCCGGCGGTCATGGCGATTCCGGCAGTGCACGACGAAGTGCGTCCGGTAGACGTGCTGGCGCCTGCCGCTTGCCCGCGTTACCTGGGGCGTGTCATCCGTAACGTTGACCTGTCCAGGCCGACCCCGCTGTGGATGGTTGAACGACTGCGCCGCGCCGAAGTGCGCAGTATCGACGCTGCCGTCGACATCACCAACTACGTGATGCTCGAGCTGGGTCAGCCGCTGCACGCGTTCGATCTCGCCGAAATCAATGGCGGCATCCGCGTGCGTATGGCGGAAGAGGGCGAGAAGCTGGTACTGCTCGACGGTCAGGAAGTCAGCCTGCGCAGCGATACGCTGGTGATCGCCGACCATACTCGTGCTCTGGCGATTGCCGGCGTAATGGGTGGTGAGCACAGCGGTGTGTCCGCGACCACGCGCGACGTGTTCCTGGAAAGTGCGTTCTTTGACCAGATCGCTGTGGCGGGCAAGGCCCGTTCCTACGGCCTGCACACCGATGCTTCGCACCGATACGAGCGTGGCGTGGACTGGCAACTGGCCCGTGAAGCCATGGAGCGCGCCACTGGCCTGCTGCTGGAAATCACCGGTGGTGAAGCCGGCCCGATCATCGAGACCGTCAGCGAGCAACACCTGCCGTCGATCGCCCCGATCACCCTGCGTGCACAGCGCATCACCCAGATGCTGGGGATGGAAATGGATTCGGCGCAGGTCGAGCGTCTGCTCAGCGCTTTGGGCCTGAAGATTTCCGCTGATGGAGCAGGGCAGTGGTGCGTGGAAGTGCCAAGCCATCGCTTCGACATCAGCCTGGAAGTCGATCTGATCGAAGAGCTGGCGCGTCTTTACGGCTACAACCGTCTGCCGGTTCGTTACCCGCAAGCGCGTCTGGCGCCACAAGCCAAAGCTGAAGCACGCAGCGAGCTGCCTGAGTTGCGTCGTCTGCTGGTTGCCCGTGGTTATCAGGAAGCGATCACTTACAGCTTCATCGATCCCAAGCAGTTCGAACTGTTCAACCCGGGCGTCGAGCCGCTATTGCTGGCCAACCCGATTTCCAATGACATGGCTGCCATGCGTTCTTCGCTGTGGCCGGGCCTGGTCAAGGCGTTGCAACACAACCTGAACCGTCAGCAGGATCGCGTGCGTCTGTTCGAAAGCGGTCTGCGCTTCGTCGGTCAGCTGGAAGGTCTGAAGCAAGAGCCGATGCTCTCGGGTGTTGTTTGCGGCAGCCGTCTGCCGGAAGGCTGGGCGCAAGGTCGCGACAGCATTGATTTCTTCGATGTGAAAGCTGACGTTGAAGCGGTTCTGGGTTACGCCGGTGCGTTGGATGCCTTCACTTTCACTCCGGGCAAACATCCGGCGCTGCACCCGGGTCAAACCGCGCGCATTGAACGTGATGGGCGTGAAGTCGGCTTCATCGGTGCGATTCACCCTGAACTGTCCAAAGCCCTGAGTCTGGATCGTCCGGTATTCGTCTTCGAGCTGGTTTTGGCTGAAGTCGCTTCCGGAAAAATGCCGCAATTCCACGAGTTGTCGCGTTTTCCTGAAGTGCGTCGTGACCTTGCACTGATCGCGCACAAAGACGTCGCGGCCTCGGCTGTACTCGACGTAATCCGTGAAAATGCAGGCGAATGGCTCACGGATCTCAGGCTGTTTGACGTGTATCAGGGTAAAGGCATTGATCCTGATAGAAAAAGCCTTGCAGTTGGCTTGACCTGGCAGCATCCATCGCGCACTCTTAATGACGATGAGGTGAATTCGACGACGCAAAATATCCTCACCTCGCTCGAACAAAGGTTGAACGCCACGTTAAGGAAGTGACGTATGGGGGCTTTGACGAAAGCTGAGATGGCGGAACGTCTGTATGAAGAGCTGGGCCTGAACAAGCGGGAAGCCAAGGAATTGGTCGAACTGTTTTTCGAGGAAATCAGGCACGCTCTTGAAGACAACGAGCAGGTCAAATTGTCCGGTTTCGGCAATTTCGACCTTCGGGACAAACGCCAGCGGCCTGGCCGCAACCCGAAAACGGGGGAAGAAATCCCGATCACGGCTCGCCGTGTGGTCACCTTTCGTCCAGGGCAGAAGTTGAAGGCCCGAGTTGAGGCTTATGCTGGAACCAAGTCATAACGACGAGCTACCCGTCATCCCGGGCAAACGCTACTTCACCATTGGTGAAGTCAGCGAGCTGTGTGCGGTAAAACCACACGTGCTGCGCTACTGGGAGCAGGAGTTTCCTCAGCTCAACCCCGTCAAACGCCGCGGAAACCGCCGGTATTATCAGCGCCAGGACGTGCTGATGATCCGGCAGATCCGCGCGCTCCTTTACGATCAGGGTTTCACCATCGGCGGCGCGCGCCTGCGTTTGTCCGGCGATGAAGCCAAAGACGACACCACCCAATACAAGCAAATGATCCGCCAGATGATCGCTGAGCTTGAAGATGTACTGGTGGTGCTCAAGAAATAAAAAGCTGCGTTTGAATACTTCCAGTTTTCAAAAGCTTGCGCTATATTCTTGAGCGCTCTTCGAGATGAAGGGCAGGTTCCAAACCAGTCGGGGCGTAGCGCAGTCCGGTAGCGCACTAGCATGGGGTGCTAGGGGTCGAGTGTTCGAATCACTCCGTCCCGACCATATAATTCAATGACTTAGCCGCTTTCGTGCGGCTTTGTTGTTTCTGCCATAGTGACTTTACGAGTGACCTTGGCCTTTTCTTCACGCTTCCCTCCTTTTCAGAATCGTCAGCGCTGGTGCGCGCGAGTCGGTTGCTGATACCTTGTTTGCCGCCGCAATGAGCTGATCCAACTCCGCTGCTGAGTAGTGGCTGGTGATGCTCCCATTCTTGTGGCCGAGCAGTGCTTTCCGATCCTCCTCAGTCACACCTGCAGCACGCAGCCTTCTCCCAAAGGTGTGCTTCAAGTCGTGAATTCGGATTCTGGCAAAGCCGTCATGTGCCGGCCGCAAGAATTTCTCCTGCCACTTCTTCGCCGCCCGGATTCGCGCCTTCTTCCAAGCCGAGTCGTTCATGCGGTGAACTGTCGTTTCATTCCCATCACCATCTGGCTTGCCAAACGGGAACACGTAGACCGGGTGCTGCCCTCTCTGTTGCTCGATTACTGACTTGGCAACGTCATTCATCACGACCAGACGCTCGTCTCGGTTCTTCACGCCAGACCTGGCGCTTCTTCCCCCAAATCCCGCAGGTATCAGGAACACGCTCGTTCCAAGCTCCGGTACCGCAATCTCCCAATTCCATTGAAGCTTGCAAACTTCCTGCTCCCGGCAACCTGTATTGACCTTGAACAGGGCCATGGTCTGCAGGTGCGCCGGGAGTTCGGCGAACAGGATCGACTGTTCTTCCCATGAAAGCGGGTAGGGCTTTCGGCTGTTCGTCTTCTCGTCCAGCAGGGAAATCATCGGCACCACGTCCAGTAGCGGCCGTCGCTCCTCATCGCGCCACTTTCGCGCGCAGAGGTTCAACACGCGAATAACTCGTTGAAGCGCGATATTCACTGTCCGGTTCGTGACTGGCTTCCCTACCGCTGGATTCAGCTTCGACTGGATGTAAGGCGCGAGGGCGTCGTCGTCAATGTGGGTCAGCGGCATGTCGCCAATGAACGGGTCGAGCTGCTCCATATAGGTGGCAGAGATATGGATGGAAGCCTGATCCTTCACTTCCAGCAGGAAGCGAGTTGCCGCCTCCCGCCACGTCCTGATCCGCCGAACGCCGTACACCTTTTGCTGGCGCAACTGCTCCAGCTTGTGGATCAGGTACTGCTCTGCTTCGGCGCGGTTACAAGTGCCAGTACTCTCTTGAATTCGTTCTCCTCTGTACTTTTTGTCGATCTTCCAGATGCCGTTCGGCATTTGCTGGAGGCCGGTGATTGCTTTTTGGGCCACGGCGTTGCTCCTTTCTTCTTGCCCTGGCGCTCGCTGCGAGGGCGATTGTTGTCCTGATTCGCGGCCTTTTCAATTGCCATGGTCTCGATGTAGCGATCTGCCCACTCATCAAGCTCGATTCGGTCGAAGCCGACGCCCTGTTTCCCGATCGGGAATTCGCGGACGTTCGGGCGCACCGTTTTGTTGAATTCTTCCCGGCACATGCCGAGGTAGCCGTATGCCTCGCCGGCGCGAATGAAGCGCGGGAGGATGGGCGCGACCTGGGCCGCGCTTCGATTTGCCATGAGGTGATGCTCCATGCCGCGCGTGGCGGCAGAAGGTGGTGATGGGTTATGCGAGCGGGGCGTAAGTTTCGCCGCGACGCTCGGCCGAAGCCTTTCGATAAGTCTCGTTGGTGTAGGGTGCGTCCGGCTCGCGGCGTACCAGGGTCATCTGGTATTGGGAGCCTTTGGCGCGATGCGTGCCGGCGCAATATTTCTCGATCAGGAACTGGGCGTCGTGCTTATCGCCTTTCTCTGCCCGGCTACCTGCGCCGATCGTTCCGCCTTTCCACGACCCTTTCTCGGGGCCGGTCTCGCCATCGAACGAGAGTTCAAGCTGGACGAACGTTCGAGTGGGTCGCAGCGCGCCGAAATACTTCTTCACCCAGCCGGTGCCGACGCGGTATACGCGCTTTTCCATGTAGCAGTAGGCTCGGATCTCCTGCCCGTCGTAATCCTTCAGCAGGTACACGTAGCGCGGCATGGCGTCCTTAATCGCCGATTGCTCCTTGTAATCGAGGGTCGCACCCTTGCCCTTTTGGACATGCTCCACGCCTTCCGCGTCGCAGATGGCATGGAATTCCAAGTCAAACTTGCGCCACGGGAAAGAGTGGTACCGAGACTTTGTTGTTCGGGAATCCCAGGTGCTCGGGCCGAAATTGGTGTGAATCCCGTGAGTGGTCAGGTGGAAGCCGAACTGGCGAGAGTGGTATTCGTAGTAATGAAGGTGCCCATGCTCTGCAATTCGCTTGGCTTCCGCTTCAGGGCTCAGACTGGTAAAGGTGTGCTGCTCAGCCCAGGGCTTGATGATGCTTGGGATCTTGATCCAGGCCGAGTACTTCCACATCTGGATTACCAGCTTGTTGCCCGGGTAGTCGCCCTGATCGCCGGAGTTCAGCGTGATACCCAGGACACTGTCGCGCTGCCCTTTGAAGTACAGGTCAATGAAGTTCAGCAGCACGAGCTTGTCGTGCCATGGGTTCGCCCGGAAAACATTGCGGGACCACCAAGCTTTGATGATTTCGAACATGCACGAATTCCTCGCCCGCCGTACACCGGCAGGCTGTTGAGTAGGGGGAGGGGTTAAACTAGGTTGGCTGGAACGTTGACGCTGGCGCCGTGCCTGGCGAAGACCACGGCCCGGAAGACCGCGATGGTGCGCGTTACGCCGTGCTGGCGGTTGAACGGGTCGTTTGTCGCGTCGGCCAGCCAAGGGTGCCGGTGGCCGGCATCGACCCAGACGCCGTACTTCGTGATCAGCTGCTCGGCGTCCGGCAGGGCGAAGAGATCCAGCTGACCGGTGCCAGGCTGCTGATCACCCTCGATCGCGTTGATTGCCCAGTCCAGCGCCGGGCCCGCCAGTTCCTCGGTGCGGACGATGACCATGCGGTTCATGGGTAATTGTCGTAGTTGTCGAAGCAAGAGCCGCACATGGGCCGCCAGCCTTGGCTTATTGCTTGGGGATGATCCTTCCGAACCCACCGCCATTTCTGTACGAATGCTCCGCAGTCGCGGCACCGAATATAGTGGTCGACGGCTTTTCGCTGAGCGATTTCAATCCTCTCGCGTTCCAGCTCCACACGGTGCGCTTCTTGTTGCTCGGCGAACCACTGCTTTTCCTGCTCCACAGTCATTTCCGGAAAGATGTCGCTCATCTGTGTCATCGCCACGGCCCGCTGTATATCAGGTAGGCCATGTAGAGCGGGGCGCCTCCCGCGAGAACGGGGACCAGCGCGGGGATCAGGAAGATCATGGCGTCACCCTCAGGCCGAGAGCCTCGATGGCCAATTTCACATCAGCCAGATACTTGGATTCGTTGAAAGACCCGCCCTCAACATCGTCGAAATACTCTTGGTACTTCTCGTCGTAGCGGTTTGGCAGCTCAATCACCAGCGCATCGCGCGATGCCTGCCAACCCCACCACGCTCCCTCAAGCTCCGGTAGAACATACCGGCCATCCAGCCCGCAACGCTCGAAGCTGGCAGGAGCGAACTTTCCTTCCTGCTGGTTTTTTGCGATCGCCGTCTCAAACTGTTCACGCATTGTTTCGCTCATCCGATCACCGCCTTAATGGTCAGGGCCAATGGAAGCCAGAAGAAGAGGGTGCAGCCGGCCATGCATTTGAGGATCATGGCGCGGCCTGCTTGATGTGGGAGTCGACCCATTTGCGCATCCGCTGCCAGCGCCGTTCCGGTGTTTCGCGGATCAGCTTGTAGCGGCCATCGGCTTGCAACTCGTACTCACCGTCGCGCTCGTCGTTCTCGAAAACGATCTCCGCAGCCATGGCCTCGGCAATCCCGAAAGCCTGCGAAACGCTTTCACGGCAATGAGAGTCGATGCTCGTCATGTCCAAGCCGCGTTTGGCACCGAGGACGCCAAGCGTGCAAAACTGGCCATCGGCTTCGAGGGTGTCCGTCACCAGCCGCTTGTCCGGCATCGCATCCATGGCTTCACGCAATTCAACCAGGAATGCTTGGCCGCGCTTTCCATTCAGCGCCGACTTCACGGCGCCCCTCCAGCAGATCAGGTCCCATCCGCCGCAGTCGTCGCTGTATCCGCTTCTGCTCATGGCGTCACTCCACCCCGTTCAGGTAGCAAGGTTCCGTGGCTTCAGCCAGCCACTGCCGGAGAGATCCCGCTGGGGTGCTGGGTGCATCTTCGTCCTGCCACTGCTGGTCGAGCTCCGAATCGCCCGTCAGAACCACGTCGTAATCGTCGGAGTGCTCGTGCAGCCAGTCGCCGTTGTATTCAGCCAGTACTGCCAAAGCCTGTTCCGGGTTCTGCGCGGCAACCCAATCTTGATCGCCGACTTGGTAGCAGAGCAGCGGACCATCCTCCGGCTCAAAGGTGTAGCTTTTGGAGTTCATGGCGTTGTCGATGGCCTTGTCCAACGCGGCGCCGGTCAGCACGTCCTCATGGCTGGCCAAGCCAACGACAATCCATTGTTCTTCTGGAAGCGTTACGGGTGCGCTGGCTTTTGGCTCGCGCAGAAAGCGGTACCGATCAGCGAGCGGGCGATCTTCGTCATGACTGCGCTTGAGCCCTTCGACGTTCGCGAGGAGGGTCGACAGGGAGTGATTGCTGCTCAGTCCGAACACGTTGTAGATCCGGGCCAAATCTGGATGAACTTGAGACATGAGTCGTCCTTGCCGCTATAGCGGCTGACTTTGAAGGGGGAGGGAGTAATTTTGCGGGAGGAGTACAGATGTACTCTTATCGGGATCCGGCTGATTCGCTGGCTGGGTGTGTCGCGTTCCAGCGCTCGAAGGCTTCCTGCGTGGTCGCGGCCTCGATCTTCTCGTCGCACTGGTTGCACGCCGCCACACCGCCCGAAGCGCCGACATCACGGTGACCTTTCTTGCACGGGTTCATGTGCCAGTCGTCGTCAGCGTCGGGTTCAGGCTCAGGGTATTCAGGTCTTGCTGGCGGATACGCCGGCGCCGCCATTGCCTGGTCAATTGCTGCGCGAAGGTTTTCGCTGTAGTTCTCACCGACGACGCGCTCGAACGGCTGATCCATCCAATGGCCGACGACTTCGATGTTGATGCTGCTGTCGCCGGCGTCGCCGTTGGGGCTGCTGTTGAAGCGGACGTCCCAACAATTCGAGTCAAGGGCATCCAGCCGCGCCTTATCGCGCTCCAGCTCATCAATCTGCTGATCCGCTGCGTTCAGGCGCTGCTGCAGGGCGTCACGCTCTGCGGTGACCTGGTCGAAGTCGGAACCCAGCACATACCGCACCGACTCATGCCCGCATTCGCACGCATCCCACACATCGTCCTGGCACCATTCACGGCCGCTTGATTGGCCCTGCTCCTGGCAGGCTGGACCGAGGTAAATCACTTTTGGGTCGCTCATCCTGCAATCTCCATCGATACCAGATCATGGGCATTCACGACCTTCATGCCGAGCTCGCGGGCAATGTGCACTTCAAGCCGGGCACCTTTCGAGTTTTCCCAGCCGGGCAGCACCGCGATCTGACCGCACAGGCCAAGGCGGGTAAGGTCGTAGGCCATGTAGTCGGCCCAGTCCGCACCCTCGACAACGCCGTGCTCGGCAGGGTTCTCGACGACGTAGCCGCGCGCCCGGAGCTGGGCGGCCATCGCGTTGAACGCGGGGAAGTTGAAGTCTTCGAAGCCGGTCATCGGGCCGGCCAGGTAGAGGCGGTTGGAGCGGTCCGCGATGAGCGTTACTCCAGTCGCTGCTGGCGTCGGGTCGAGTTCGTGCCAAGTGTCGACCTCGAACTCAGTAGGGCGCAGGCCAAGACGTTTTCCGTCGGGCATCACCGCCGCTACGGCACCGTAAATATTCGTCCATGCCACATACGATTGACCGACATTTGCCACGGGTAGATCGCCATTGACGTATACGTAGTCAGGCATCGGGTCAGCTGTCACGGCCTTGAGCATCCGGACAGTGCGCGGAACTCGATCGCCAAACGGGTAGCTGGTGCTGCGCTCGTGCAGCGCTGGGCAATCGATGATGTTTTCTTTGGGCATGGGGCTATTTCCCGTGGTTGGAGTGGTAGCCGTTCTGGCTTTCGAATGACTTGCGGGCTGCTGCCGCGTCGAGCAGCGTCTGGTGTCGGCCGAGCGTGATATAGCGACCGCTCAAGTAGCCGTAGGCTCGCCATCGCGATCTCTGATCCCACATGACGCCCGGCAATCCGGAAGAATTGGTTCTGTGAAGCCGCTGATTTCTGGCGTTCTCGATCGCAGTCACTGGCCGAAGGTTTACCCACCGGTTATCCGTGCGGTCTCCGTTGATGTGGTCGACGCAGTCCGGAATCTCTTGCCCCATGAACGCGAAAGCCAATCGGTGCAGGCTCTGGTACTTCTTGTTGACCATCACGACCAGGTAGCCGTTTGTGGCCTTAGTTGCCGCGACTGATCCCGCTTTCGCGCTCCCCTGATCGACTAGCCAAGTGAACAGCCCCGTATCCGGGTCATAGCTCAGCAGATGTTCGAGGTAATCCTGATTTTTGAGCATGCGCGTCCTATGCCGGGGCATGCCCGGGCGGTGGAGGGGCGGGAGGTATACAAGCGATTTTGTCGTGACGGCAGGATGGGTCATCCAACGAGCCGGAGCACGACCGAATGAAACGACTGATCGCTGAAGTGATGTACCAGGTACTTATCGAGCTGCTTAGCCAGATTCTGATGCGTTTGGCTGACTGGCTGTCGGCTTTGCCGTGGCTGTGACTACGCCGCGGCTGCCTGCTGCTCGACAACGCGCCACGGATCGTTTGCCCGTGCCAGTGCAGCCATCGGCGGCGGGCTGACGCTGTTGCCGCACATGTGGACCTGCTGAGTCTTGGTGAACGGTTTGCCGTCGGCACCGTGGCTGATGATGTAGTCAGCAGGGAAGCCCTGAGCCTTGTACAGCTCGGCCGGTTGCAGCATCCGCAGGCAGATATCGACGATCACGTAGGGCGTGCCCTTGATCGTGACGGTGACAAGGCCAAGCCGATCCTTGGTGGTGATGGTTGGCGCCGGCGCGTCGGCGGCGCTCATGTTCTCAGTGCCGTAGTAGCTGATCAGGAATGCCGCGACCCGTAGTGCGCCCGCTTCAACTTCTGGCGAGAGCTGCAACTCGACCAGCGAGCTTTTGCCGCCACCGCCGGCGGTGATGGTTGGTGCGGGCTCGTCCACGCCCTGGCCGACGCTGGCGCCGAACTGGCGTTCCATGAAGGCCGTCACCAGCCCATGGTGGGTGCCGCCGGCACTGACGGTATACAACGGGTCTGAAGCGTCCCGCGCATCGCAGTTGCCGCGCAGATGCACCAGGTTCGCGGTCACCAGCTGCTGCTGGCTGCCGGTATTCGTCACCGTGGTCATCGGGTCCTCGACGCTCTTGGCGTCCGTGGTGTTGAACCCGCCATTCATCTGGGCCATGAACACGGTTGAGATGCCCATGGCGTGGGCGGCGCCGGCCGGACGCGAGTAGTTGCCGCCGCTGGTGATGGTCGGCAGCGGCTCGTCGACCGCTTTTCCCGCATCGTCAAACCTGAACTTCACCAGGTGTGCGGCTGCCAGAGTCAGCTCGCCGCGGTTGGCGCAGGTAATCGTCGGCAGCGGGGCGCCCGGGTCGCAGATGCGGTCGCTGCCCTGATGCGTGGCTGGCGCAATGATCGGGCTGGCCATGGCAAACGAACCGCCGCGCGGCCAGGACGTCACGGTGCGCAGCGGCTCGTTCGCTGACTGCACGCTTTCCCCTGACCAGTTTGCGATCGGCACGATGAAAGGGTCGGCTGCGTCGATGACGAACTTCTTCATGCCCTTGGCGATCCGGCGCAGGGTTGCGGGTGCCAGCGGCTTTGCCCGGTCGAAGATGCTTTTGCTCGGGATGGTCCAGTCGATGCACTCGGCGGCGGTGCGCCACTTCTTTTGGCCCTTGGCCGGGTGCTTCGCGTGGGTCGGCTCGGGCCAAACAATCGGCTGACCATCGCAGCGGGCGATCATGAATAGGCGCTCGCGGCTGGTCGGTGCGCCGAAGTCGCAGGCCTTGATCACTCGCCATTCGACGGCGTAGCCCAGGCGCTGCAGCTCAGCGACGAACACGGCCCAGGTCTGACCGCGACGTGCCGGATCCGGTATCAGGAACTGCTGGCTGACCGGTACCACTTCGCCAGGCTCGGCAACTCCGCCGCCCAGCTTCACCACGCGGCCGGTTGTCTTGCAGCGCTTGGCGATCAGCGGCCCCCACTGGAGGATCTGTTTTACGTTCTCCAGGCTGATGACGCGCGGCTTCTTCTTACCGGCCCACTTCAGGCCGATCCATGACAGGTTGCGGATCTCGCGCTTGCGCGGCTGGCCGCCGGCGGCCTGGCTATGATGCGTGCAATCCGGCGACATGTGGAACCATCCCACGGCCTTGCCGCCGCATTCGGTATCCGGATCACCCTCGAACACATCGGTGGTGAAGTGCACAGCGCCCGGGTGATTCACGGTGTGCATGCTGATCGCCGCGGCGCTGTGGTTCTTCGCCACGTTTACTGCGCGGCCAAGGCCCATCTCCAGCCCGGTACCGGCGCCGCCGCCACCGCAGAAAAAATCGACAACGATCTCATCGTCCTGAGTACTGAAGCCGAGTCCGTATTGAGTTTTGAAATCGAAGGGGTGTTTCTTCTGTTTTGCGGACATAGGGGATCCTCGCCGGCTGGCGTGATTCGTAGAAGTGGGGTATTTGTGTTCGGCCCGGCATGGGGCCGGATCAAGGAACTGATATGGCTGAAGATACGAAGAACTTTTCTGCATGGATGAGGGCTGCCGACATTCAGGCATCCGTTTCGCGATGTGCGGACCTATTCAACTGTGGAGTTTTCAACTCCAACAACACCGCCGGGCCATTGTTCGAATCAGCAGTAACACTTTTGTTGGTCCATCTAAACGACCTGCTGCAGAAGGCGAAACAAGACGGGAAACGGATAGATTTCTCTGACGACATGGAGGCAACTGACGTCGTGGCTGATATCACTGACCTAGTGCGGACGTGCAGAAATGCGGCCTGTCATGTCACGAGCGGGGAGCACAAGATCGATTCTAATAAGTTCACATTTTGTGTGACTTCTGGTTATGGGCCAGGTGCGTTTGTTATCAACGGCCAAGAAATGGGCTGCGATCACGAAGATGACATGGCAATTTACTACGGTAAGAATCGCATTTATCTCAGGCGGCACCTGCTCAGGAGCTTTGAGTTGGTTGCCCAGATGTATCGAAGCGACGGCCGCTGGTAGCGTTCCACTATCTCTGCTTCGCATCGTGTCATTGGCTACTTTGGTATGTCGACTTCGTCGTCATGCTCTGGCGGATCGTCGGCGAGCGACTTCATGCCGGCGGCCTCGATAAGTCGTGACACCTTTTCCGTAACTACGCAAGGTGTCGTGACACATCGCAACATCTTGGACTGGGTATCAAAGTCGGAGTTGATCAGGTTCATCAGCAGGAGCTGGTAAACCTCCTGCTGGTTATTGATCCCGTGGGCTTTCATCACCTTCTTCAGGTCAGGCTTGAACACCCCGGCCACCTCAACCGTAAACTTCTCGACGCCCAATGCAGCGTCCTTCGCTGCTGCCTTCTCGCGCTTCCTGCGCTGCTTGATGGCTTCCGCTGTCAGCTGCGGCTCTTCCACCGTCAGTTCCTGTTCTTCGGCCATAGCCTACCTCTTCAATTCCGCTGGCCGGCAAGTCCAGCCAGGTCTGTCGGCGGCGCGTGGCCGCCCGGTTGTTGGTTCGTCTCACGCAGCTACCTTCACCTGATGCCAGGCGCCGGCGGCGTAGAACAGCTTCGCGGCTTGGGCTTCATCCATCGAGATCTCGTTGGGGATGGCGATCCAGCCCGAGGCCACCAGATGGTTCGGGTTCGCGCTGTTGCGCAGCTCCAGGTAGTAATGCTCGATGGCATCGGTCAGGCGCTCGACCTTGTAGATGCCCTCGGGCGAAATCTCGACCGACTTGATGTACTCGGCGCCGCGCTCGTCTCGACACATGGCGGCGATGTAGATCGTCCAGCGGTAGGAGAAATCGAAAATCGCGTTGGCGATCGCCAGGCTTCGGATCTGCCGGCAGTTCTTCCAGTTCGCCATGATCTGGCTGCCGCTTGGGTCGATGTTCACCACCGCGACGTGGTTGGTGCGCAGCAGCGCCCGGCAACTGCGTTCGGCTCGGGCGAAACCGTTATTGGGTTTGCGTTTCGATTTCATAGCGAGTCCGCCATTTTGCGTAGGGCCTTGCGGTCGGCGGCCGATATCGGCTTCGGCCGACGCTTGAGGACCGTTTCAGGGTCTATTTTGTTGGAGCGGGGCGGTGGCAGCGGATTTCGCGGCGGACTTTTAAGTTGGTCGATCCGCCCGCCGGCGGCCAGGTACTGGGCGACTCGTTCAGAGATCGCCTCAGCGTCCGGCCGGTGCTGCTCCACCAGGTTGAGGTGGTTGCTGATCATGCGGCCACCTTGACCAGCTTGACGCCGGCCATGCTGAACTTAGCGCCCTGGGCGGCGACCATTGCGTCGAGTGCCTCCCAGTCCACGGTCAGCACCGAAATAGGCGCTTGGCCGTAGGCGACAGCTTTGATCAGCGATTCCAGATCGAACACTTCAGCCTGCAGGTTCACCGGCGTCGCGGTTGCAGTCGATGGTTTCGAGGCTGACTGAACCGGCGCCGCAGCTTTCATCGGTGCCGGGCTGGCAACTGGAGCCTGTTCGATCGGCGCCTTGGCCTTTGCCTCGTCCTCGATTCGCTTCAGCTCCTGCTGGCGGATCTGCTCGCGCTGGGCTTCGGCTTTCTGCTCCTCGGCCTTCTGGTGTTCCGAAATCCGCAATTTGATCAGCGTGATCAAATCGTCGTTTGCCTTCATCACCAGTTGCTGAATATCGTTAAACAGGAAAGCGTAGTCGGCCGCCAGCTCAGCCAAGCTGGCCAGGTTCAGGCGAATCGCGTCGGCGGCCTGGCTCGCGGCGATTTTCGCGCGGGCCAGCTCAGTATCTACAGCGTCCTGCAAGCTGGCGATCGTTCGCTTGTTCTTCATGACGCCGGCGAAGTCTGCGGCGACTACCGGCATGGTGACCCGGCCCAGCGTCTTGTTGATCGCCGCGATATGGTCTGTCAGCGACTGCTCTGCTTTCTGCTTGATGTTGGTCTTCACCAGCAGCTCTTGAGCCTTCACCAGCTTGTCGACCTTCAGCCGAGTCTCGCGAGCGTGCGCGCTGATCCGATCCAGCGAGGAGAATAGGTCGTCGATGGTCTGGGTTTGCGATAGTGCCTGTTTCTTCGCTGTCGCGACGGCCTCTTCAACATCGCCGCACCATTTCACGGCCTTCTTGGCGTCGGCGAAGTCCTGATCTGTAGTCAGCTCGGTCTTCACGGAGTCGATCACCGCCAGTGCCGATTCCTCGAACACTTTTAGGTTGCTCGCGGTGACCATGCCAGTCAGTTCGATGCGTAGCGCTGGCAGCTCGTCCGGTGCCTTGCCGACGACAATAGAAGGCGCCTCGGCCAATTCGAAGTTGGCCAGGTCGGCCTCGAACTGTTTCCAGCCTTCCACCAACTGCGCGGCCCGGCCAGCGACAGGCCGATACTCCATGTGCACGAAGTTTTCAGGGGTACCGTCTGAGCAAACAAAGATCACACGCTCGGCGCCGCTCACCAGCAGTTGCTGTTCAAGCTGCCAGTAATAATGCGGCTCCAGATTTTCGGCCCGAACCTGGGCAGCCAGCGATTCATTCCAGAGCTTGTGCTCGAAAAGCGTCTCGCCGAGCATCGTTGCGCCGTCCATGGACGCTAGCAGGTTGCCATCTGTACCTACAACCGGGTACAGCTCTTCGCCGATTATCACCTCAACCAGTGGCCGGGCCAGCGCTTCAGTGGCGTGGCCTTTGTCGAAGATGTACTGCTGAGCTTGGGTGACTTCCGGCGCAATGCCGGTTTTTTTCAGCGTCAGCAGCTCGGAACGGGTTTGGTACTTCGAGGCTCCCATCATTGCTGGGGCCTCGGAGGCGGTGAAGTGCTGGGCGCGGAGTGCATGCCACTCGGCGGAGCCTTGAGCTACGTTGTGAATTTTCATGCTGTGTCTCCGTCGATGGCTTTCAGGTTATGGATGGTTTCGATCTGGTCGTCGCGTAGCGTGTATTTGCTACTGACGTTGGCGATGATGTGTTTCGGACTGGTGCGACCCGCGTCAATGAGCGGCTGCCACTTTTCGATGTTTGCCGCCAAAAGCTCGTCGGGGTAATCAGGTTTCGCATCCGGCTCTTGCTGGGTTTGTCGTGTCGGTGAAATGTCCTTTGCTGGCTCTTCGAACGACTTGCCTTCCATTTCATCCGCCGTGGGAGCAGATCCGACCTCTGGAAAGGCCTTGCGCAGTGCCTGAGCCTCGGCACACTTCGCCAGCTGGGCGAAGGCGCGGCGCTTCCACATGGAGTTCGGCGCAATGGTGTCTTTGGCTGCCGTGGCGTAGTTTTCGAGCCAGCGCTCATTAGCGGTGAACTCGGCGACAAGGCCGTTCGACATCTGCCTTTTGACGGTAACTCGGCACCACTCTGGATAAGTGACTTCAACGCCGCCCAACTTTGCTGTGATCGATGGCCCGTACTCCGGATCGCTGATTCCGGCGTATTGACCGGTGCGCGCAGCCTGAATGCGGTAAAGGCCGATACCGGGCATGACCGTGTCGACCATCCCGCGGCCTTTTTGGTAGATGGGAACGATGTGCACCGGCTTGAGCATCGGATCGAGCTGAGCCGCCTTGCAGTAGGCCAGCACCATCACTACAGAGTTGTGCGCCGCGCCTGGATACAGGCTTCCGCTCAGCACTTCGACGAGCGCGTCCTCGGAGATGGCTGGCAGATGGTCAGCCTGTTTCATTACTGCGGACATGGGGAATCCTTGCCGCGCCCAGCGCAGCGATTGAATGCTTGGTTTATTGAGTGATGCGGTCGGCGAGGGCGCTGAGCAGCATCAGAAAGGTGAAAACGCCGAGGGAAGAGAACGCGCCGCGCCAGATGATCAGGCGGCGCGCCCATTGGCGACTGGTCACTGGAACACCTTGTAGGTGGTCGATTTTGGAACTTGGCAGGTGCCAGGCTCGCTATTGACGACCTTGAGGGCGCCTGCGCCTACCACCAGAACCACGACGAGAATCCAGTAGACGAGATTCATGGCCGAGCCCTCACGGCAATACGTCCGCCTTTCATGGTCACAGACAGACGCTGCGGGAGGTTGTCGACCAGATCCTCGCGCTTGCGGCCGATCACCTCATTGAAGGGGAGGCCGAAGCCGAGGAGGGCGATCTTGCGCTCGATGTCCGCCAGTTGCTCCTCAACCAGCGTTGTCACGATTGGCGTGGTCATGCTGCCAGCTCCTTGCGCTGCCGACTGATCTTCAGCAGGCGGGCGCTGTAGTGTTTGAATTCTTCTGCGGTGATGGCGTTGGCCGTGAAGTGCTGGATGATCAGCCCCTCGGCCAGGGTTTCGACGATCTGGCGGGCGCCGGCCTGTTCAGCAGCCTCCAGAGCCTTATCGATGGCGATGTGAGCGCTCATAGGTCGCTGTCCACATCGTCCTCGGCCGCTTCGCGCTCAGCAGCAACAGCATCGGCGGCGTGAGGGCGGAGGAAGTTGGCGGCGATCGCCTCAAGCTGTGTGACCGGGCTGTTGCTGCCCAGCAGGTGCTTGGCGTGCGTCAGCGCCTCGGCTGGACTGCCAACCACGACGGCCAGCACCAGGTTGGCGAACGAGTCACGATCATCCAGCCCGTCGATCTGCCGCTGATTCAGGTGGTGCTGCAGGTGTTCGGCGTACTGCGCAGAGGTCACCTTCCGCGCCGGGCCAAACCGGCGCTTCCATTCCACATCCGAGCCGCACACAAGTTGTTCGGCCGCGCTTTCCAGCCATTCCCGCTGATCATCTGGCTCGCTCACCACCGGAGGCAATTGCGCGTCGTACATGGCCTGACAAATCTTCAGTGCTGCGTTCATGCGACCTCCGGCCAATGGCGCTCAATGCTCTGTTTTGCGTAAATGGACAGCCGCTGGTAACTGTTCACGCTGCCGCAGCCAGGCATGGTTCCTTCCAGCTCGACACAGGCGCGAATGTCGCAGCGCCGCGAGCAAACCCAACCGCCGTAATGGCAGCGGTGGACTTCACCTTTCGGCTCGGGGTGATAGGCGAGGCCGCCTTTCCACGATGGCGAGCCGCGCAGCTTCAGCCCGCAACCTCGGCAAACTGCTTGTGTGTCGGTGCAGTTGTGCATGACGACCTCCAGTGTTTGGGGTTAGGCGGTGGCCAGAACGGCTTCACGAAAGCGCGAGGGGCTCCAGTCGCACGACTCATCCGCAGGGATGTGGCCGAACATCGCGGTGCAGCGCTTGCAGTGCACGCAGTCGCCGCAGGTCTTGCCCTCGGGCAGGTTCATCTGATCAGCGTTGTCTGCCGACCGTGGATACGGCGCTCGTTGCTCGGCCATGATTTGCTCCATGTGGTTGATCCAACAAAACTCGGATGCACTCATCCGCTCCGCTGGTTGCCGTTGGGCGCGGAGGGGAGTGCATTCGGGATTAGTCGGGGAAGGGATGCCGGTTACTTGTCCGGCGCTGATGTCACCAGCAGATCTGTGGGATATACCCGCTTCGGGGCGCTGACAAGGCGCGCTCTCCGGGGCCGATATTTTCTCGTCGACCCAAGCGCCCGACACTGTAGCGGCCGGGTAAGCTGTTGCTCGGCAACGTCTCGTTAACGCTTCATGGCTGTATCTCCTATCGCTCGCTCACTGGGCAGGCAGTGGCCACCTATGGATCGAGTTTCTTGAGGGCTGATTTGCCCAGTCCACGCAGAGAAAGGCGGAAATGGCCTAGGTCTCGGCGCTCCTCTTTGCGCTTCTGGATGAAGTACCAAGCGCGGGTGCAGTGGACGCAGCCAAGCTCAGCCAGGTAGTCGCCTATCTCGTCAGTGTGTAGGCCAGCGATGTAGCCGCAGCTATTGGGTTCCCGATGCTGAAAGGCTTCCCAAATGTGAGTCTTCCGATATCCCTTCTCGTCATAGAGAATTTTCATGTGCTCTTCGCTGCCGTTCGGCCATGGCATCGGTCCAAAAATCTGATCGCCGACCGAATGTGCCTCGTACGCTTCAGGCCGCGGGCCGATTTCATCAAAGCCGTTCTGGCATTTGTTGATGCAAACCCCGATGACGTGGGTCAGGCGCTTGATCTGCTGGAGGCACGCTTCGTGTGCAGCCAGCGCGAGTACCACTTTCCGCTCGAAATTCATCTGCAATACCTTCGACAGGTCGTTCGGTGTGCCCATTGATCCATGAGTTCCAGGCGTTCTTGTCGATCACCTGCCCCTCGTATTCATGTGCACAGCATGACCTGCAATAGATGTGCGGGGTGCGCATGCCAAGTGAGGCCGTGTTGCCTGAGTTGCAAATCTTGCAGGCCATGTTTCTGCCCTCGGTGATTTTCCCAATGCACCCGTCACCAGGTGCATCAGTGAAAAAGTCCGTGTTGCTATCCGCCCCATGCGCGGCGCCGCGGTTTCCCCACCTGGCCGGCGTCACACATTTCGTGTTCGGTGTTCTTCGCCGGCTGGCTTGCATGGTTTGGCGTCCTCCCATATGGGGAGTCCGGCAGGTTCCAGAGCCTGCATGGGGATCGAAGTTTGTGTTTCGCGCTATGCCCGTTTCCGGGGATCGATCCGCGAAGATTCCTGACTGTTAAAGAGCGGCGGGTCTCTTGAGGCCCTTCGCAGTGGCTGTGTGTCGCTGCGATGGGAGAAATATAGGCACTCCCATATTTAGTGTCAATGGGTATTCCCATAAATTTTGAATCTCCCGTATTCCTGGTCGCAAAAAAGCCCGCGCTTGGCGGGCTTCGGATGACGATCGTGCTATCTACACCGCCTGTTGTACCAAGTCAGAGCCACAGTATCGGCACTTCTTGGCTGCGGCCTTGATGGTTTCCGCGCAGAACGGGCATTCCTTGTTCGCGGCAGCGGCAGCAAGATCCTCGGCGTAAGTTGTAGTCTCGACCGGACGGGCAGTGTGGATGGCGGGCTTGTTGAGTGCCCAGATGAAAGCCGCAACCCAGCCGATAAAAGTCCAGCCGGCGAGGAGGTTTAGCGCGAAGATCGGCGTGGCCTTGGGGTGCTCGCCAACGGCGCAAATTGTCGGGTAGAAGTACAGCGCGATCGCGCTGGGAAAGAAAACGATACTTGCGACCATTGCAAAGCCGTTGGTGCCGCTCCCGATCAGGTAGCTGACCAGGCAAACAATCCCGAGCAGAATCAGGCCTACGATCTTCATTGGATCCCTCCATCAATTGAGCTCAGATTTTACCATTCGTGGCTGTGCGCCACCATTGGCGTGAGAGAGGGGGAAGGGGAGGCATGAAAAAGCCCGGCGCTGGGCCGGGCATTAGTTCTGTTCTCGCCACTCTTTTGCTAAGTGAGCCAAATATCGCATAACTACATTGTTTCTTGCTTGTTCATGAGCGTCCGGCCAGAAGAACGCAAGAATCAGATAGTGATCCTCCTCAAGCTCCCCCTGTACGTACACCAATGCCGCGTCCTCGTGAGGTTTCTTAAAGTCGCACACTCGGTAGTATTGAGCGCAGTCTTGGCGAAACCTGCCTGGCGGAAGCTTTATGTGGATGTGGGACAGGTGAGCGTTGAGTGCTGCTTGAGGCTGGGTGTAGGGAGCGTCTCTGCCAAAATACACGGGCGTTCTGGTTTGTCTCGATTCTATGTAAGCCAGAAAGTCAGATGCAATTTTTGCGGATAAGCCAGGATACTTTTTATCAATCGGCTCGAAAAATTCTGCGAACGTCGCCTGATGGAAGCTTACAGAAGCCATTTTCTCCCTTAGGCGATATGCGCCAAGCGGGCATTCGTAAAACTCGCCAGCTCTTTCAATCCATTGAAATTTACTTCTGTGTCTATGTAATCAGGCATACGAGTAGCTTGACGATGGAGGCTGTCGAGCTCAGAAAGCCTGGCGCGAGTTCCGGCGACAACGCGCCGAAGCTTTAGGTGGTCAGCGGCTAACTGCACTGGTGGTTGCGCGCTCTTGAGAGCAGCCTCTAAGGCTCGAGTTGCGTTTAGCAACTCTGCTACTCGAGAAAATTCTGGATGAGCAATGTTGTCGCGTTTGAGGCAGGCTCTTAAAGCGCTCGCAAATATTCCATCAAGCTCAGACCAACCTTCAGCTAATTCCTTTAGCTCTTTCCGCATTGCCGCAAGCTCCAGATGGTTGCATTCCACCTCCAAGCGAGGAGTTGGGTTCTGATGTGTTGCAGCTTCGGAGTAGCTACCCATCAAAGCGAGAGCTGCAACCATCATCTGTGATGCTGCTGCGCGATAATCCACGATGAGGATCTCCAAATTTAATAACAACCGGATAGTCGCTTCACAGCGAGAAAATCCCGGATCAGTCGTTAGACGTTTACCTTTTTGGAAAACGTCACACGCAGTGATCATACGGCAGTTTATTTTTTTTTCCGATGGAATCCGATGTGCGCCATGACCGCGTGTCGGTGTAAGAGATCTCTTACACGGATGAACAGCCCTAGGTTCTCCGCGGCCTGCACGAAAGTTTCGAGCTGCGGGAGCGAGCTATCGGGCAATTAAGCCAATAATCGGCTTTGGTCAATTTATTGAAAAATATTTGATCAGGACGTGATGGCAGCCAGGCTTCAACGGCGGAAGTGTCAATTTATGGCAAATATCACTATCGCGAGTACATCGCCCACCAAAACACATGCCCCAGGATCGAGATCTGCTGCTCCTGGATCTGCTGAAATGTGTAGTCCTCGTCCGGATGTTCGTCTCTGTTGAAGCTGCGCAAGCGAATACCGATCGGGATCCGGTAGACCTGCTTCACGCGAAGCTGACCGTTGTGGTTGATGGCGTACATCTCGCCGTCGACGATATCGCTCAGTGAGTTTTTCCCCACGTTCACGCCAACTGTGGCGCCGTCGCGCAACACAGGCATCATGCTGTTGCCGCCAACCTTCACGCACTTCGCGTTGCTGAACTGAACGCCGTTGTGGCGCAGATCCTTCTTGTTGAAGCGGAGGCGTGAGTTAGCGTTTTCCTCAATCGCAAACCTGCCGGATCCGGCTGCCAGCTCCACTTCATGGAGGAAAGGGACGTAGACCTCGTCATCATCGAGTGGAGTTTCGTCATCCCAGGTTTCGATGGTGCCAAGTTTCACGCTGGGCTGGATGCGTTCAGCCTGATGATCAGGCACACCCTTGAGCATGTCACCGACACCTTCAGCCAGCCACATCGGGGACACGCCACATACAGAGGCGATCTGAGCTGCGAAGGCGGTAGCCTTCGATTTCCCCCTCTCCAAATCGGAGATCGAGGTTTGCGTGAGTCCAGCGCGCTCAGCAAGCTCAGTCTGATTGAGCTTGGCGTGGCGGCGGGCGATTTTGAGTCGTTCTTTGAATTCCATCCGCGAAGTATTACGGGCGCTCCCATACCCTTGCAAATCGGTGTTCCCATAACCTACTATATGGGTATTCCCGTATGGAGGGGCATCATGAACGCAATTTACAAGGGCCTCGTTGACTACTTCGGCACCCAGGAGGCCACCGCCGAAAAGCTCAAGGTTGATCAAAGCACCGTTTCCGGTTGGGTTCGGGGGAAGCACGGCATGTCTCCGGTTATTGCCAAACGAGCGGAGGCGCTGACCGAAGGTGCTTTCAAAAAAGAAAACCTGTGCCCGTCGTTTCCTTGGGCCGAGATGGCCGCCTAAGCGACATCCCTGTCCGCCAATCCGTTGAAGCCAGATTAAAAGAGAGCAGTCCCCATGGAAACGTCCAGTCCAAGACACACCGTACAAACCCGTGATCAGGTGCTGGTCGCTCATGCTCAAAACCAGATCGCGCGTACCAGCCTGAGCCAAGATGACTTCGCTCAGGCTCTGAGCCGTGAGCTGCACCTGTCGATTCCAGATCGCGCCAAGAAGAAGGAAGTGCCTGACTTCAATTCGCCCGAACTGACAGGCGAAGTCGGCGAGTTTGTGAAGGCAACCGGCCGCTGGCTCAAGCGTGTACAGCGCTGGCTCAACGGCGATCAGGAAATGCCGTCCTGGCTTGAAGAGTCGTGGGTAAACGCTCTTGAGCCTGAGTTCCGCGATCACTGCCTGAACGAGTTGGCCAGCCGTCATGGCTTGACCGGCGCCCGCCAGATGATCAGCGACCAATGTGCGAACAAAAGCTTCGGCGCGCTGATCCGCGCCCTGGGCGATGTGATCGACACCGGCAGTGAAGTTTTTGACGACCAAGTGATGTGCGAGCAGGACATGCCGCACTTGCCAGCGTTCGCCAAGCAGTGTCGTCAGGTTGAAGCAAAGGCGGGGGAGTTGCGCCGTAAAGCTGAGGCGTTGATCAACGGAAAGCCAGCACTGAAATCTATCGCCTGAATCCCAGGCACAAAAAAGCCGGGATTGCGCCCCGGCTGATTCGTTAACACCTGATGAGGCTGATTATGCAGAGCCATCCCCAATTCAGCAATACCCCAACCAATGTCGCGACACGTTTTTCGAGTTCTGAAAACGTGTCGCGTACCACCATGTCCTCCCGCGAGATCGCCGAACTGACCGGAAAGCGTCATCCGGATGTGAAGCGAGACATCCAAGCGATGGCGAAAGACCTTCTGGAAGATGTGAGCAGTTTTGCTCACATCTATCTGGACGGGATGAACCGCCAGCAGACCGAATACCTTCTTGACCGCGAGCATACCGACTGCCTGCTGACCGGCTACAGCGCCGCGATGCGCATGGCGGTCATCAAGCGCTGGCGGGAACTGGAGGAGGGAGCCGGCAAGGTCATCGCCACGCTTCCGAACTTCGCGGATCCGGTCGCCGCGGCCCGTGCCTGGGCTGATCAAGTCGAGCAGAAGCAGGTCGTCGAGCAGGCCCGCCTGCAGCTCGCAATCCAGGTCGAATCCCAGGCCTCGAAAATCCACTCCATGGAGAACCTGTTCAAGGAGGGGATGACCCATACCCAATTCTGCAAGGGCCTCAATGGGGTCAACGTCATGCAAGTGGGCAAATTCCTCGAAGGCCGCAACTGGCTCTACAACGAGAGCAAATCCGGCCTGCGCTTCCGTGTGGCGTCCTACGCCCGCGACAAGTACATGACCGAGCATCAGCACGAAGTCACTCCCCACGGCCGCGAGCCGTTCGTTTCCTTCACGCCGATCCTGCTGAAGAAGGGCGCCGTGCGCCTCTACGACCTGTACCTGGCCGGCGAGCTGCCCATGAAGAAGAACTGGAACGGGCTGTTCACGCACGATAAAGCACTCAAGGGGGCCGCATGATGGCCAGATCCAGAAATATCAAACCGGGGTTTTTCTCGAACGAACACCTGGCTGAAGTAGATTTTGCAACGCGTCTCCTGTTTATCGGCATGTGGACTGAGGCCGATCGGGAAGGGCGCCTTGAGGATCGCCCGCGCCGCCTGAAAATGGCCCTGTTCCCGGCCGACAATGTCGACATCGAAAAGATGCTCGCCGACCTGGATCATTTGGGATTCATCACGCGGTACACCGTTGGATCATTCAAGGCTATCCAGATCGTGAACTGGTCGAAACACCAGAACCCTCACGTCAAAGAAGCCAAGAGCATCATCCCTGAAATGCCCGTTCTAGAGACGTCGGAAGGTGAGCATGGTGCAAGCACGGTGCAAGCACCAGACAAGCACAGTTCTTTCCCTGCTGATTCCCTCTCTCTTGATTCCGGATTCCTGATTCCTGATTCCCTCACTCCGTCGCAGGCTCCGGTGGTGACCGAGGACCTGTTCCCGAAGTTCTGGAAGCTCTATCCGCGCAAGGTAGGGAAGGACAAAGCCGAGAAGGCGTGGGCGAAGCTCAAGGTCAATCAAGCGCTGTACGACGTGATGGTCGCAGCTCTGTCCAAGCAGGTCTTGACGCCTGACTGGACCAAGGAGCGGGGCCAGTTCATCCCGCATCCTGCGACGTGGCTCAACGGCAAGCGCTGGCAGGACGAGATCCCTGACGTGCCAACCAACGTGCACCCGTTCCCGCAATCCCGGCACACCGGCTTCGCTGAGCGCGATTACAAGGCCGGACTGATCCAGCGGGAGGATGGCACCTATGCATTCTGAACAGGTTCAAGTCGCCCCCGAACTGCCACCAGGTACTCGCATCCAGCCGGCCGAGTGCGAAACACACGGTTCCTACGATCAAAAGGTTTATGCCGTGCTGGGCCGCGAGCTCAAGAGCGGTTGCCCCGATTGCAGTCGCATCCGCAGCGAGGAAGATGCCGAGCGCCAACTGGCGCAGGAAGCAGCATTGGCTCGCTACCACATGGCGGAGAAGCTGGGAGCCGCGTTGATCCCCAAGCGTTTCGCTGGCAAGACCTTCGCCGGTTACATCGCCAAGACCACCGAGCAGCAGAAGGCGCTGAAGACCTGCATGCGGTACGCCGCTGAGTTCAAACAGATCTCCGCCGCTGGCCGCTGCCTGTTGCTGCTGGGCAAGCCTGGCACCGGCAAGACGCATCTGTCGGTCGCGATCGCCAACGAGATCATGGCCACCTCCAGCGCCACGGCCGTGTATCGCACCATCGGATCGATGCTGCAGGCCATCCGCGCGACTTACGACCACACCAGCGACCAGAGCGAGAGCCAGATCCTGTCGAGTCTGATCAGCCCCTCCCTGCTGATCCTGGACGAGATCGGCGTGAGCAAGGAGAAGCCAAGCGACTTCGAGCTGACGACCTTGTTCTCGATCATCAACGGACGGTACGAAGAGCTCCGGCCCACCGTCATCGTGTCCAACCTCGATGCGAAGGCCTTGGCCAGTGCAATCGGCGAACGCTGCGCAGATCGTCTGAGAGAGGGCGGGGTGATCGTCGTTCCGTTCGAGTGGGAATCTCAGCGCGGCAAGGAGGGCTTCTGACATGACCATCGACAAACAGAGACTCCAGTCCCTGCTGTGGAGCGAGGTCGCCGCATGGAAGGCCAACTGCGCGGAGTGGAAGCAGAACGCTGAAGCGCTCGGCGAATTCCTCGGGGAGAAGACCGTGGAGGAGGTGGCGCTTGAGCTGCTGGCCGAGAACGAGACGCTGCGTAAGGCTGCGCTGGACGCCCGCGAATTCATTCTTCACGAAGCCGAGGTGCGCGGGCTTCTGGATGAAAACAACGAGGTTTCCTTCAGGCACCCAAGGCGCCAAGCGGCCATCGCGTCCATTGACGCCGCGATGAGCAAGGTGGCGCAGCCATGACTGGAAAAAAACGGTTGTGGGTTACTCAGGTCGCTCTCGCGACGCTTGACTCTTGGTACGTGACTTGGGAGGTATTCCGCACGAAGGGAGACCGTGAGGTGCGGCGCCGTGCGATTTGCTGCAAGGCGCACGGTCTCGTATGGCATGACCGTCATCTTGTGAAGGGGCTGGAGGTTTTCAGTGACTGACAAGATCAGCGTCAATTGCCAGGCCAAGCTCTCAGAGGCTATCACCCGGCTCAGCGCCATGTTCCGCGACAAGAAGTTCGTCGTGGTGTCGCTACGCCCAGGCAAGGATCGTACGCTCGACCAGAACCGGCTCTGGTTCGCGATGTACAAACGCATCTCCGAAATGACCCAGATCGGCGACGCGGCCGACGCCAGATGCTACTGCAAGCTGCACATCGGCGTGCAGATCCTGCTGAACGAGGACGCCGGCTTTCAGGCTGAGTGGTATCGGGTGATGCGGCACCTGCCATACGAGGCGAAGCTCGCCCTGATGGGGGAGTGCAAGCTCTTTGGTCCTGACGGGTTCCCGGTGACCAGCCTGTTTAATCGCGCCCAAGGCGTCGCCTACACCGACCGTATCGTCGCGCGCTTCGCTCCGCAGGGCGTGTACTTCGATGATCTTCTGAGCCAGGAGGCTGCATGACGATTGAAAGGAAGCAGCCGCGCCCGAAAAAGTGCTCAGTCAAAACCTGCAGGGCCTCATTCGTCCCGAAGGTGAGCTTTCAGTCTTGGTGCTCGCCGGACTGCGCCGTTGTCATCGCGCGGGACAAGCAGGAGAAGAAGCGCAAGTCGCTGGCCAGCATCGAGCGCCGCGAGATCAAAGTCCGCAAAGAAGCCCTGAAAAGTCGCGGCGATCACCTCAAGGATGCCGAAAAAGCAGTGCGCGACTATCGGCGCACCTATGAGCTGAGCATCGGCAGCGGCTGTATGAGCTGCGGCCTGAGTCAAGAAGAGATCCTCGCCGCCCAAGGATGGAAGGTGGGAGGGGCATTTGACGCGGGTCATTTCATGGGTAAAGGCGCCCGGCCGGAGCTGCGCCTGGAGCCTTCCAACATATGGCTTCAGTGCAAGGCCTGCAACTCAGGCTCCTACATGCACGCCCGTAAGGGATACACCGTTTCCCAAGGCTTTCGAACTGGACTTATCGCCCGCATCGGCCTGGAGGCCGTCGAAGCGCTTGAAGCCGACCACGAACCACGCAAACACACCGTAGAAGAACTCAAGGCGATCACCGCTGAATACCGGGCCAAGACCCGCGAACTGAAGAGGGCTGTAGCATGATCTATCCAGGCGTTCTGAACGCAGTTGTCTCCGCCCTCGCGGCTGAGGCCATCGACAACACCAGCAAACAGGCATGGCAGAAGCTGTATAACTCTGCCGACGAAGAGGAGGGCGGCGATCTGGCAACACTGGTCCGTTCCCGTGGTGCCGACACCATCGACCGCACGCAGGTGGACTGCTGGGTGTCTGCCCGGCTGCACAGTGCGCTCGAGCCAAAGCACTGGGACGCGCTGGTGGCGAAGTACAGCACTCACAAGGGACGCAAGGTGCAAGCGATCTCAGCGTTGCAGACCCTCATCAACACGCCGGCCCCGAAGCTGTTCCTGTTCAAGGCGACCACTGCCTGGGCTATCCCGCAGCTGAAGGGGGCGCGGCCGAAGGTGGCAACGTCCGTATCCGTCGAGATCCCGCTCGATGCACCGGAGTGGCGTCGCGAAGCAGTGGTGAAAGCGGCTCTGGCGGCAGGCCAGGCCAAGGCGAAGAGAGACGAGTCCCGATCGGCCGACATGATCGTGCTGAAGGACAGCTTCTACGACATGAACACCTGGGACAACGACGGGACGCCGGAATCGACTCGACGCCGGTGGCGGAAGGATATTGGCAAGGCTGCTGACGTCTTGGTCGACGAGGCGCTGGCGCACGCCGCGGACATTCTGGAGGCAGAAGGTTTGCTGATTGAACAGGCTGCGTGATTGCCTGTTGACATCAGTGAGCGGATGAGCGAAATTAATCCCATCCTGTCATTCCTGCGCGTATCGAGGAGTGACAACCGAAACCCGGCCACCGTGCCGGGTTTTTTATTGCCTGAAATTCGCCGCCATAGCTCCAGTGGTAGAGCAGTCGCCTTGTAAGCGAATGGCCCGGGGTTCGAATCCTCGTGGCGGCACCATTTTCACCTGTAGCCAGGACAGCCCTCGGGAAGGCCTGGACGTCGATAGCCGGATAGTGCGACGTACGGAATCAACACCGGCAGCCCGCGCACCCTGACCTAAAACTTGCTTTCGGGGTGGTGTGAGACTGGATCAGCGAGATCGATGCAATGGGGTGTCGACGTTGAGAAGGTCTTTGGCAGACAGCTCGGAAAGACGAGCGCACCTATTCAGGGCCTCTGCATTCGCAGGGGTTAACCAGCTCTGTTCCAGCGGACTTGGGTCACGCCCAGTTTTCCAGCCTCGAGCAACATTGCCTCTCTCGATAGTCCGCAATCCATGCAGCTTTCTGTCTCTTGGACGGCGTGACTTGCAGCGAGGCGAATTGCTTCTTCCTCGCTAAACGAGGTCGCTGTCGTTATGAAATGCTCGGGCTCGCCGTGCCTCATGTAATGGATGGCGTAGTGGACGGGGTTTGTCATTGGAGCCTCTTGGCCGAAGCCATACCCAAAAGGGTCGATTCTAAGTATCTGGAATTCAGAGAGGTCTGCCGGGATATGAGGCCGAGAGAGATGGTAATGCCTGAACTGCGAGTGTTTATATGTGTACTGGTTAAATTATGACCACTAGGTCTTTGGTTCGTTCGTTTTAACGCTGCATCAAATTTCTGGGCCTCGACATTGATCGGGGCCTTTTTGTTTCTTCATGCCCACGGAGTCGAGCGCATGGATTTTTTGCACCGCCTGCTCGACAGATTGGATCTGCTGATCGCCGGCCTGTTCGGCGTCATCGTCGCCAGTTGGTGGCACAAGGACGATCTGACCGATTGGCGCGCCTGGCTGATCTTCCTCACCACTGGAGTGGCCTGCGCCCTTTACCTGACTGGTATGGTCAGTGCGTACCTCGGCGTGACAGAGCCGAACATCGTTGCCGGCGTGGGCTTCCTGCTGGGAACCTTCGGCGGATCGCTACTCGCGGCAATCAACCGAGCCATCAAAGCCGCTGACCTCTGGGCGCTCATTCGCCAGCGGTTCGGGGGAGGCAATCCACCATGAGTCTTGAACTGATCAACTCCATCGCCTGCGGCTTGATTGCCTTGTGGGCGACCTGGTGTGTTCTGAGCGGTCGAGTGCGGGACGGAATCCTAGGCAAGCTGATCTATTCAGCGATCGCCATCAGCGGTTTTGTGGTGATGAGCCGCAATCAGAACATCTTCATCATCGGCCCAACCACTGCCGGTATCACGTTGCACGTCTCGCTGGCCCTTGCCGGTATGCGTCACATCTTCATGGTCATCTGGTGGCAGCGGGTGAAAGCCTGGCTTTGCCGGACGCTGAGTTGTGAACACTGCCTACGCTGTGACAAGGCGCCGGGCGGGATCGAGCGTCGATCCAAGTAAATCGCGACACATTTCGCGAATTAGAAATTGTGTCGCGACCGATTATTCGGAGATATCTTCCCGGAGTAACGTCATTCCATTATGCCCCCCGCTGAAGCCAACGGAGCGGACAGTGGATTCGTCGAGGCCTGCTTCCCTTGCAATCGTAGATAGATCATAAACTTGAAAGCGGGATGTCTGCCTGGCGTAAAGGCGATCGACAGCGCTGTCAATTGCTACCGCATATTGGTTGTGTTGGGACGCCTTGCGCTTCTTCCTTGCATCATTCCCTCGGTATGTGTCTCTCCGCGCTCTCGGTAATAGCATTGTGCTTCTCCATGGTTTTCCCTACTCAAATACCGGCAACGGGCCACTATTTCAAGCTCAAGGTGACCCATGGATAGGCCATACCCTCCAGCATCATTGCTTGAGCTGTCGGATCTACCAGACTTCGGTATCCGCCTGATACCTGCTCCGGAAGTGTGGGAGTGGTTCCAAGCGGAGATCCTCGCCGCGACCGGCAGCATCCACAACGTAGAACATGCCCATCTGATCGATGCGGACATCCGCGTGATGTGGGCGTCTGCCGCCTTCACGAAGAAGGGTCGCACTGTGGTGGGCCAGGCCGAACAGGTCGCGTTCCGCGCAGGCGGCTGGCAGAAGGCGCGGATGGAGCAGCAGATGCGTGATTGGTTCGGCGACGTGCCGGCCTACATCATCACCTTGGCTGCCGACTACTGCGCCGACTGTTCCGAAGCTGACTTCTGTGCGTTGGTCGAGCATGAGCTGTATCACATAGCCCAAGCGACCGATAAGTACGGTCAGCCAGCATTCACCCAGGACGGCTTGCCCAAGCTTGAGATGCGCGGACACGACGTTGAAGAGTTCGTCGGTGTCGTCCGTCGCTACGGCGCGAGCGCGGCTGTCCAGGAGCTGGTGGACGCTGCAAACAATCCTGCTGAGGTGGGGAAATTGAACATATCGAGGGCCTGCGGAACCTGTCTGCTCAAGTCGGCCTGATTCTGGACAGGCTCTGGACGGATGAAAATCTATGGCAGCCCTTCAAAACGACGTGAAGGCCTTTATCGTTCAGGCCTTGGCGTGCTTCGACACGCCGTCACAGGTTGTTGAAGCCGTCCAAAAGGAATACGGGATCGTGGTGACTCGCCAGCAGGTAGAGACGCACGATCCCACAAAGACATCGGGAAAAGGCCTGGCCAAGCGCTGGGTGACGATGTTTGAAGATGCCCGCAAGCGCTTCCGCGAAGAAACTGCCGAGATCCCGATCGCAAACCGTGCCTACCGCCTGCGCGCCATGAACCGGTTCGTGGAGAAGGCCGAGACGATGAAGAACATCGGCCTGGCCATGCAGATCCTCGAACAGGCCGCGAAGGAAGTCGGCGACGTCTACGTCAATCGCCACCGGAAGGATGAGCCTGACGACGAACCGGCAATCCCGACGCGCATTCAGGTCGACGTAGTGGATGCGAGGAAGCCGAATGCCGAGCCTTAACGTTCCGCAGTCGCAGTTCCTCCTGTTGCCCCACAAATTTCGCGCATTCGTCGCTGGATTCGGCTCCGGAAAGACCTGGGTCGGATGCTCGGCGCTCAGCAGGCATTTCATGGAGTGGCCAGGCGTCAACGCGGGTTACTTCGCACCGACTTACCCGCAGATCCGCGACATCTTCTACCCCACGATGGAGGAGGTGGCTTACGACTGGGGGCTGAAGACCAAGATCAACCAGGCGAACCATGAGGTTCACATCTACAGCGGCCGGCAGTATCGCGGCACTGTGATCTGCCGGTCGATGGAGAAGCCGCAAACCATCGTCGGCTTCAAGATCGGTCACGCTCTGGTCGATGAGCTGGATGTGCTGACGTCGATCAAGGCGCAGCAAGCCTGGCGCAAGATTATTGCCCGGATGCGTTACAACATTCCCGGGCTGAAGAACGGCGTGGACGTGACCACAACGCCGGAAGGCTTCAAGTTCGTCTTTCTCCAGTTCGTGAAGCAGCTACGCGACAAGCCGGCGCTGAAGGAAATGTATGGGCTGATCCAGGCCAGCACCTTCGACAACGAGCTGAATCTACCGGATGACTACATCGCCTCGCTGATGGAGTCGTACCCCGAGCAGCTGATCCGCGCGTACTTGAACGGCCAGTTCGTCAACCTGACGTCCGGGTCGATCTACCACGCTTACGACCGCAAGCTGAACCAGTGCTTCGACACGGTCCAGCCCGGCGAACCGCTGTTCATCGGCATGGACTTCAACGTCGGCAAGATGGCGGCAATCACCCACGTCAAGCGTGATCAGGGACTGCCGCGCGCCGTGGACGAGTTGATGGATGGCTACGACACGCCGGACATGATCCGCCGCATCAAAGAACGGTACTGGGAACACACCGGCAATGACTTCAGAAAGACTTGCGAGATCCGGATCTACCCGGACGCCTCCGGCGATTCGCGCAAGTCGGTAAATGCAAGCCTGACCGATATCGCCATGCTCAAGCAGGCGGGTTTCACAGTAATCGCGCCGGCGGCCAACCCGCCAGTTAAGGATCGAATCAACGCCATGAACGCCATGTTCTGCAACGCGCAGGGCGAGCGGCGTTACTTGGTCAATCCGTTCACCTGCCCGACATACGCCGACGGCCTGGAACAGCAGATATGGGCGCCCAACGGCGAGCCAGACAAGAGCCAAGGAAACGACCACGCCAACGACGGCGGCGGTTACTTCATTCACCGCGAGTACCCGATCGTTAAACCGGTCACCTCAATGAAAATGGGAGTCGCTCGATGACGGACGTCACTTTTACTCGTCCCGAGTACAAGGCGGCACAGTACCGCTGGCGCTTGGTGCGCGACGTCTGCAAAGGGTCGGAAACCATCAAGACTGCCGGCGACCGTTACCTGCCGAGGCCGAACGCGGCCGACACCGGCGAGGACAACAAGCAGCGCTACGAGGCGTACAAGAAGCGGGCAGTGTTCTACAACGCTACGGGGCGCACGAAGCACAGCCTAGTCGGTGCGGTATTCCGCACCTGGCCCACGCTGACTGTTCCCGGCGCGCTCGATTACGTGGCCAAGGACGTCGACGGTCAGGGTGTGAGCGTCTACCAACAATCCCAGTCGGTGATCGGGCACCTGCTCGAAGTGGGTCGCCATGGGCTGCTGGTGGATTACGCCGCGGTTGAGGCTGGAACTGTCAGCAAGGCCGACGAATTGTCCGGCCGTGCCCGAGCGAACATCGCGAGCTACACCGCAGAGTCGATCATCAACTGGAAGACCCGCCAGATCGGCGGCCAGCACCTGCTCAGCCTTGTAGTGCTGCGTGAGACAGTCGATGTCGACACGGATGACGGTTTCGGTAGCGAGCAAGTCGTGCAATACCGCGTGTTACGCCTTGATCTTGCTGGCCAGTACACGCAAGAGGTTTGGGAGGAGGGTTCGAGCAAGACTTCTCAAATTGTTGCTCCGTTCACGCCGCTGAATGGGATTGGCCGGCCATGGCAGGTGATCCCGTTCCAGTTTGTTGGCAGCGAGAACAACGACACGACCATCGATGATGCACCGCTGTACGACATGGCCGAGGTGAACATCGGCCATTACCGAAACAGCGCGGATTACGAGGAAGCTGCCTATCTGGTGGGTCAGCCTCAGCCGTGGATGGCTGGTTTGGACGAGCAGTGGCGCGATCACATGGAGACGAATGGGATATTCCTCGGCTCCCGAGCGCCTTGGCTGCTTCCGGTAAACGGCACTTGCGGAGTTTGGCAGGCTCAGCCGAACACGGTGGCCAAGGAGGCCATGGAATCCAAGAAGCAGGACATGGTGTCGCTCGGCGCGCGCCTCATTGAGCGTGGTAGCGCAGTGAAGACCGCAACCCAGGCCGACAACGACAGCGCCGCCGAACACAGCGTCCTGTCGCTGGTGGTCAGCAACGTCAGCGAAGCCTACAGCCAGTGCCTTGAATGGATGGCTGAGTTCGTGAACGTCTCCGGTGACGTGGTCTACAAGCTCAATCAGGACTTCAGCCAGATCACTCTCGACGCGACGATCCTGGCTGCACTGTTCAATGCGGTGCAGGGCGGCAAACTCCCTGAAGGCGACTTCTGGCAGTACCTGCGCGATCGAGGCGTGATCAACCCTGAGAAGACGGACGACGAGATCCGGGACGAACTCGAAGCGCAGAGCGCCGGGCCAGCCCTTGATGACGCAGAGGTGATTCCGAATGGCGGCAAACCAGGCAATCCTTGATGCCACGATCCGGCACGCCGTCTTCCTCGAGCAACTGAAGTCGGGGGAGGTGGCGAAGTTCGCGCCATTCCTCAAAGAGATCGACCGCTCGATCCGTGAGCGGCTGACCCGGGCTGATCTGACGGACTACACCGTTGCCCGGCTTGAGCGGCTGCTGAGCGAGGTCGACAGCCTGCTGCTGGGCATCTTCGATCGGTACAGCGAGAAGCTGAACCTTGATCTGGTGGATATCGCCAATTACGAGGCCGAGTTCGAGGCGACCAGCCTGACCCGGGCGGCACCTGTTGGCGTCTCGTTCGATGCGGCGGTGCCTGGTGCAGCGGCGATTCGCGCTGCAATCCTCACCAACCCGCTCAGCGTACGCGGTACGGACGGCGGCAAGCTGCTCAAGTCGTTCATTGATGGCTTCACCACCACCGAGCGACAACGCCTCACAGGCGCGATCCGGCAGGGCTTCTTCGAAGGCCAGACCAACTTCCAGATCATCAAGAACATCCGTGGCACCAAGGCGCTTCAGTACAACGACGGCATCCTGGCCACAACCAACCGCAACGCCGGCGCCATCGTGCGGACGGCAGTGCAGCATGTCGCCACTCAGGCGCGAATGGAGACGCTGAAGGCGAACTCCGATGTCGTGCCGTCGGTGGAATGGGTCAGCACGCTGGATTCGAAGACGACCAGCCAGTGCCGGACGCTCGACAAGCGCCGTTTCAAGCTTACCGAGGGTCCGCGGCCGCCGATCCACATCAACTGCCGTTCGACGGTGGTGGCGGTGACTCGCTTCAGCGCGCTGTTCGCCAAAGACGCCACACGGGCATCTATCGGCGATAGCGGTGCGCAGCAGGTGAGAGCAGACCTCAGCTATTACGACTGGCTAAAGCAACAGCCGGCGGCGTTTCAGGACAAGGCTATTGGCCCGGTACGTGCGAAGCTGTTTCGCGAAGGCGGTTTGACAATCGAACGATTCGCCGAGATGCAGCTTGATCGCAATTTTTCACCTCTAACCCTCCTGCAAATGAAGGCTCTCGAGCCTCTGGCGTTCGAGCGGGCGGGCATCAAATAGGGATAGGTCTATTAACCAGACGAGGACATTTAACCCGCGCCTTGAAAAAGATTGATACAGCCTTCATCTTGGGTTGTACAACCACATAAAAGGAAAGGCGCGCATGAAAACCGGTCAAGAATTGATTCAGGTAGAGCATCTGCGGAAGTTCACGCATCTTTTAACCATGGATGGGCGCCTAGGTTGGGACAACACTCAACGCAACGCTCTTCTTCAGGCTATTGCAGATAGCGAAAAAACGACATACATCGGTTGTATTGCAGACGCATTTGGCATTGAGAGTCCGCAGGTTTTTGCTATCGGGGATCTTGTCAGGATTATTTCCCTGCCGTCTGTGGTATTCATGGATGCGCTGAGCGAAGAGATCAAATCCTTCGCTTCTAATTATGGCCACATCGCAGTGATTAGCGGCCGGGGTTTATACGGGGCTGAAATTTATTTCATTGACCGCAGTGCTCTTGCGCTCGCAAACGCTGCGGAGACCTTCACTAAGCTAAAGCTTCTAGGTTCAGCCTAAGTAGCTCAAACAGCCCTGGTTCACGCCGGGGCTTTTTACATCAGATATTTCAAAAGGCCTCGTCAATGACGGGGCTTTTTTATTCCCGCAGGCAGGGCCTGCACCTACGTCTCTGGGAGACAACCAATGCTGAAATTCCAACTGGATACCCTGGAAGGGGTAGATGAGGCCGTGCGCGCTCTTTACACCGAGAAGGACGGCAAGTTCGTACTCGGCATTGAAGGCCTGCCGCAGCAAGAAGATGTATCCGGCCTGAAAGCCAAGGTTGATGAACTGCTCGGCGAGAAGAAAGCCGCCGAGAAGAAGGCGCGCGAAGCCGAAGAGGCTGCGCGCCTGGAGCGGGAAGAACTAGCTCGCAAGTCCGGCAACGTCGAAGAGCTCGAGCGTTCCTGGACAGAGAAATTCACTCGCCGCGAAGCTGAGCTGACCGGCACGTTGGAACAGGAGCGGGCAACGCTGAGCGGGCAGATCCGGGATCTGACTGTCGGCCGTACCGCTACTGACATCGCCTCTGCACTTGCAGTGCAAGGTAGCGCAAAAGCCCTGTTGCCGCACATCGAACGCCGTCTGAGCGTCGAGCAGCGCGACGGGAAGCCTGTTGTGGTCGTCCTCGACGCACAGGGCAAGCTCTCGGCGGCAACGCTGGACGAGCTGAAAGCGGAAATCGCCAATGACGCGGCGTTCGCGCCGCTGATCGCGGGCAGTAAAGCATCGGGCGGCGGGGCCGGCGGTGCAGGTGGTGGGGGCGGGGCCCCGAAAGGAAAAATCGGCGGTACCAAAGAGGAACGCACGGCTGCAATCGCAAGCCGGTTCCCAGATCTCCCTCAATCGTAAGGAAAAAACATATGTCCCTGTCGCAAATGCAGGTCTTCAACCAGTACATCATGCCGGCGACTCTCGAGACGCTGGATCAGTACCTGGCTGCTTTCAACGCTGCGAGCCGCGGCGCTATCGTGCTGTCCCCAGACGGCTTCACTGGCGACTTCCTCCAAGAGTCGTTCTTCCAGACCCTGGCTGCTGCTCAGCGCCGCGTGGACCGCTATAGCGCCAACGCCGCCGTTGCTGCCACCGACCTGACCGAGCTGAAAAACACTTCGGTGAAGGTTGCCGGCGGCTTCGGCCCGATCCGCTATGAGCCATCGCAGATGACCTGGCTGGAGCGCCCGACCGCGCAAGGCATCGAAGTCGCCAGCCGTGCGTTCGCTGAAATCCTGCTGAAGGACCAGTTGAACACTGCGATCGCGGCACTGGTTGCAGCAATCACCGCTCAAGCGGCAGCAGTCAACGATGTGTCGGCTACCGCAGGTATCAGCTACGCCGGCCTGAATAACGCGCATGCGAAGTTCGGCGACGCCAGTCAGAACTTGGTCACCCAGGTGATGCAGGGCACCAGCTACCACAAGCTGGTCGGCCAGAACCTGGCGAACCAGCAGCAGCTGTTCCAGGCAGGCAACGTTCGCGTGGTGGACATCCTCGGCAAGATCTCCGTTGTGACGGATGCCCCTGCGCTGATGCAGGCCGGCACCCCGAACAAGGAAATCATCCTCTCCCTGGTGCAAGGCGCTGCGCTGGTCCACGACGGCCGCGACATCATCAGCAACGTCCAGACCACCAACGGCAAGGAGCGCATCGAGACCACGCTGCAAACCGATTACACCTTCGGCTTGGGCCTGAAGGGTTACACCTGGGATACCACCACCGGCGGCAAATCGCCAACCGACGCTGAGCTGGCGACCGGTACCAACTGGGACAAGACCGCCACCAGCATCAAGCACACCGCCGGTGTGGCTCTGATCGGTGACGCCTCCAAGTAACCCCGCGATGTCCAAGCCGGGACGTGTGCCCGGCTTGGCGGAGATGCAATCATGAGCAATAAAATCTGGTATCTGCCCGGACCGTTTCACCAGTACCGGGAAGACGTGAAGGCGCTGGCGAAGGAACACGGCCTGCGCATCATCGACGCGAGCATCACCGAAAATCGCGATGGTGAGGCCGATGATGTGCCGGAGGTGACGGTGCGGCAGGTCGAGCCGTCGCCGGTGTTGCTGATCGCCGATAGTGGTGATCACGCTGCGCTGCAGGAGCTGATCGACAAGCTGAATGCGGAGCGTGACGGCATCGTGTTGTTAATCGACGCCGCTGAAGGTCTGTCCGATCTGGAACACCCTGGCGCCGGCGAACTGCCAATCCGCCTGTTCAATGCGCTGAAAGCGATTCACGAGGGTTTCGAAACCCTCACGGGTGAACGTGACAACTTAGCGGGTGAGGTTGAATCACTCCGCGCTGAATTCGTACGTCTCAAGGCAGCAGCCGAGCCGGTCGACAATGCCGAGAAGATCGCGAACCTCAAAGCGCAACTCGACGCCGCCAACGTGACGTATCGGGCGAATGCCTCGGTAGAATCGCTGGAAAAGGCAGTTGCTGACCTGCAGCAGGCGTAATAACCCGGGTGCCCGGTAACGTGGCACTCGATCCAGAACACCACAGCGAGCTGATTCATGACTCTCATCATCGAGGACGGTACCGGCAAGCCTGACGCCGAAAGCTATGCATCCGCCGAAGACCTGGCCATGTACGCCGTGAAGTTCGGCGTGACCATCCCAGCGGAAGCGCCTGCACAGGAAGCGCTGCTGCGCCGGGCCGCGCTGGCAATGGATGGCATGACGTGGAAAGGGCGAAAGTCCAACAACGAGCAGGCGCTGTCTTGGCCGCGTCGCGGTGTAGAGCTGGATCATCAGATCAAGCCTGACAACTACCTGCCGGCGCGGATCCAATACGGACAGATGGCGTTGGCCGCCGAGATCCACAGCGACGACGTCGACCCGATCGAGAAGCGCAAAGGCGCGGTGACGCTTGAGCGTGTCGAGGGCGCGGTAACCCGCGAATATGCGACCATCCCAAACACCAGTGGCCGACTGTTACCGGCGGCGCCGGATCGGCCTAGCGCCACGCAGTTTGCTGACTACTTGCAGCGGCGCGGACTGTTCGCAATCCGAGCGTAAGGATATGCTTGCTTCCTGTCAGTCTCCGGGGGCATCGCTGTGAGCCAATCTGGTGGGAAAATCAAAATAAATCTCGCTCCTGAGTGGGAGCTGGAGCTTGAGATTCAGGCCGAAGCCGCAGGCATGCTCAAGGAGGACTACCTCATTGAGCTTTTGGAGGCGTACTGCAAAAGCCTTGATCAGGAGGAAAATCCTCCTTCACCTCTAATTCACTAAGCCCAGCCATCGTGCTGGGCTTTTCACATCTGGAGCCACCATGGCCTTCTACGACGAAATGGCCGTGATGGCTCTGGAGATGATCACAGAGTTCGGTCAGCCCGTGACCATCAACAAGACGGAGCCGGGCGAGTATGACCCGGAGACGGGCGGCGAATCGCCAGGCGCCACCATCGAGCAGACCGCCCAAGGCATCCTGCTCGACTTCACCGGTCAGGAATTCCAGAACAACAGCCTCATCAAGCAGGGCGACAAGAAATTGAAGATTGCCGCGCAGGGTTTGGCCTGGGTGCCGGGCCTGCTCGACAAGGTGGTCGCCCAAGGCCGCACATGGGCAATTGTCCCGCCGCTGAAAGAGGTCAATCCAGCCGGCACGCCGATACTGTATGAACTGCAGGTGCGGTCATGAGCCGAGCAGGCGCTGGCCAGTCCGGAAGCTTCGCTTTGAGCCTTGCGGAGTTTGCCGTGCAGACCAGCGAAGCCATCGACGCCAGCGTGCGCGAGATCATCATCGAGGTCGGCAGTAGCCTGATCCGCATGTCTCCCGTGGGCAACCCGGAGATATGGGCGCAGAACGCTGTCGCGGCCCAGTACAACAAGGCCGTTGACGAACACAACTCCTCGCTGCGCAGCGATCCGGCCAACCTGACCAAAGGCGGCAGGCTCAAGAAAGGTCGCAAGCTCAACGACGGCATGGACATCGTCGCACCGGAGGGCTATGTCGGCGGCCGGTTCCGGGCGAACTGGCACCTATCCATCGGCGTGGTCGAGAATGTCACCTTCGACGAGGTGGATCCTAGCGGCGCCGAAACCATCGCGGCCTTGGTCGCCGCCATCAGCGACTTCACCGCCGGCCAGATGGTCTACCTAATCAACAACTTGCCCTACGCGATCCCGCTAGAGTTCGGCCATTCCAAACAGGCCCCCAGCGGGATGGTCCGGGTCACCGTGGCTCGCTTCCAGCAGATCGTGCAGGAGGCCATCAGGAACAATCAGGTATGAGTCACGCGATCATCGCCTCGATCTACGAGGCAAAGCTCATCACTTGGAACAGTGCCAGGCCGCAGAAGCTGAAAATCGTCTTCGAGAACATGGTCTACACGCCATCAGCGGATGAAACTTACCTGCGGGCGTTCACGATACCGGGTGATACCGCGAGCAACACGATCGGCGGCGATCACCGGCTGTTCACAGGTGTGTTTCAAGTCAGCATCATCGCGCCGGCCGGTACGGGGAAAGCAAAGACGAACCCGATCGTCGATGAGCTGACAGGCCTGTTCCCTCTGTACGCTCGGGACACGAAAGGGGCTGTGACTGTGGTGACTATGTCGCCAGTTGACCAAGGCTCAGGCATCACTGGCGATTCCGCGTACACCGTCCCGGTCTCGTTCTCCTATCGAGCCGATACCAACTGATCCCGCCCATTGGGCAACCCTACGAAACCCGCCACTGAGCGGGTTTTTTCATATCTGCAAAGAGGAAATACCCATGGGCTACAAGATCCCGAACGGCGGCACTTTCCAGCACGCTGCAACCTATGCCACTGCACTGGCGTTCGCTTCCATCACCAACGCCACTGAAGCTGTGGCCACCGTTGTGGGCGGTACGCTGAGCGCCGGCGATATCGTGTTGCTGACTTCGGGCTGGAGCAAGCTGGACAGCAAGGTGGTGCGCGTGAAAGCGGCGACCGCCACGGCAATCACGTTGGAAGGCATCGACACTACTGACACCCAGATCTTTTCGGCCGGCGGCGGCGCGGGCACCATGCGCAAGGTTTTGACCTGGGTGCAGATTCCGCAAATCTCCGACGTTGCCTTCTCCGGCGGTGAACAGAACTACCTCGACGTGGTTTTCCTCGAGGATGACCAGGGCAAGCAAATTCCGACCGACAAATCGGCAGCCAGCATGGTGCTGACCCTGGCGGATGACCCGGCGCAGGACTTCAACAAGGTGCTGATGAAGGCTGATGCCGGCAAGCAGGTTGAGGCTGCGCGTCTGAACCTGCCGGGCAATGACACGCTGCTGTACGGCGCTTACACGTCGTTTTCCAAACAGCCGGCAGTGTCCCGCAATAATCTGCTGACGCGAACTGTGAACCTGGCGCTTCAGGCTGAGCCGACTCGCTACCTGACCGCAGTGGTGTAACCAATGGCAAAAATCCGCATTGCCCAGAATCCGACGTTCAAGGCCATGGTGCTGATCCCAATCGTTGGCAGCGAACCCGAAAAGATCGAGTTCACGTTCAAGTATCGCGACCGGTTGGAGCTGGCTGCTCTGTTTGACGGGTGGAACCAGAATCGCAAGGAAGCCATGGCCGCGCTCGGTGATCAACCATCGCTCTCTGAAGTGGTCGCTGCAGATGCAGCCCAGCAGGTTCAGCAGATCAAGGATCTGGTGGCTGGCTGGGCCTTCGACGACAAGTTCGATGAGAAGAGCATCACCGCACTGGTGAAGTCGTGCCAAGGAGCAACCGAGGCAGTAGTCGATGCGTACCAAGGCGCCTACAACCAGGCCCGCCTGGGAAACTGACGGACGCCGCACGCGCACTGTACGCGCCTGCGGCGCCGGTCGAGTTGATGAGTATGTTCGGGCTTGCGCCTGGTGATCTGGAGGAGGAAACGGAGGTCTGGCCCTGCAACTGGCCGGCCTTCCTCCTATTCAATCGGATGTCCACGCAGTGGCGGGTCGGCTCCGGTGGCGCCATCGGTCTCGATTACAACTGCATCCTCGACGTTGCCGGCTTCCTCGGCATCAAGAAAAAGAAACTCGCTGAAATCTTTCCTGACCTGCAGGTGCTGGAAGGCGAAGCCCTGCGCGTCATGGCGGAGGAAAGGGAAAACAGCCCGTAATCGCGGGCATTTATTCAAGGTGAGTCGATGAACATTGCAGAACTCGGCGTCAAGATCGACTCGGCCGATGCGATCGAGGCCAAAACGAGCCTGGATGAGATGGCGAAGGCCGGCGGCCGGGCCGAGCAGTCCGCCGTTTCGCTGATGAACGAAATGCAGGCGCTGGAGAAATCGCTATCTACCAGCGCCAAAACTACGCAGGACCTTGCCAAACAGCGCGATGCGTTGGCGAAGCTGACCAAAACTGGAGCCTATGGCGAGGCTGAGGCCGCGAAGATCTCGGCACAGCTCGACAAGCAGCAGGTAGCGTTGGCCAAGTCGGCCATGGATGAACAGAAGGCGCTGAACAGCCTGCTGGGCGCCATTGACCCGGCCCGCGCCGCACTGGCGAAGCTGGACACCCAGGTCGAGCAACTGGGCAAGCATCTGGATGCCGGCCGGATCAGCCAGGACGAGTACAACACCGCCCTGAGCAAGATCGACAAGGATTACGACAAGCTCAACAAAACCACCACCGGATTCGACAAGCTGCGCCTCGGTACACGCCAGGCACAGGAAAACGTTGTTCAGTTGGGGAATGCGCTGTCCTCGGGAGACTGGGGCAGTGGCGTACGTGCGGTTGCGCAATTGGGCGCTGGTGCAGGGGCAGGCGCGGCAGGATTGCTCGCCATTCTTGGCCCGCTCGCGCTTGCCACCGCTGCCGTAGGCGGTCTGGCGTACGCTTTCTATAAGGGGAGCGAGGAACAGGACAGCTACAACAAAGCGTTGATCCTGACCGGTAACTACGCCGGTGTGAGCGCCGGGCAATTGGGCGACATGGCCCGCCAGGTCAGCGCAACCGTTGGCACCACTGGCCAAGCCGCAGCCGTGCTCGCTCTGCTAGCCGACAACGGCAAGATCGCCGGCGAAAGCTTCACCGGAATCACCCAGGCTGCCGTGTCGATGCAGGAGGCGACTGGCAAGGCCGTAGGCGAGACCGTAGCCGAGTTCGCCAAGCTCGCCGACGACCCGGTCAAGGCATCCGCCGCGCTGAATGAGCAATACCACTACCTGACCGCGTCGGTTTACTCGCAGATCGCCGCGCTGGAGAAGCAGGGCGACCACGCCGGCGCAGTGAAACTGGCGACCGAGCAGTATGCCGACGCGATCAACGAGCGAACCCCGCGAATTCTGGAGAACCTGAGTTTCTGGGAGAAAGGATACAACGCCGTTGCGCGTGCGGCGGACAACTTGAAGAACCTTGGCCGGCCGGATATCAACGCCGATATCGAGCAGGCTCGGCGTAATCTGGAGTCTGCCCAATCGGGCAATGTTGGTCTGTTCCAGAACAAGCAGGAGATGATCGATCTCTACCAGAATCGTCTCAACATGCTTGAAGATCAAAAAGCAGCTGAAGCCGATATCGCCAAATGGGAAGGGGAACAGGCAAAAGCCCAAGGCGAAGCTGTTACCGCCATGGGCAAGATCGACGCACTCACCAAGTCGGCGTGGACGAATGAACAGAAGCGCACCGAGGCGATCAAGGAGTACAAGCGGCAGCTCGACGATATTCGCAAGGTCGCCCCCAACGACCCGCGCCTTAATCAGGCTGCGATCGACAAGAACCTGGCGAACATCAACGACCAGTTCAAGGATGCGAAAACGGCAGGTACTCAGGTCGATCTGACCGGTTTCAACAACGCCAAAAACAATTTAGCCGCCATCAGCGAGGAGTACAAAAACGCCCAGAAGGAACTGGACGCGGCGCAGAAGGCTGGGCTCGTTTCGCAAGCCGACTACGCCCTTAAACGCGAAGCGCTGATCGGCAACGAGCGCGACGAGGTGACTGCGTCCTACGAGGCGGAGATCGCCGCACTGGAAGCCGCGAAGGCGAAAAAGACCACTTCTGCCGCGCAAAGCATCCAACTCGACCAGAAGATCGCTGATGCGCGAGCCGGGATGGTCAAAGCGCAAAGAGAGGCGGACAGCCAGCTTGAGGTTCTGGCCACGAACGAGACCGGTCGCCTTGCTCGACAAGAGCGGTCGATCACGACCTACGTCCAAGCCTTGGCCCAGCAACAGAGGGCTCTGGAATTGGCAGGGCAGCGCGCCGTTATCGGCGTCGGCCAGGGCGATCGTCAGAACGCTCTCAACAACGAGTTGAACAGCCAGCAAGACCGGTTCGCACAGCAGGCGCTGGAACTCGCGAATCAGAAGTCCGATCCGTCGCGCAATATGTCGGAGGAGGAGTTCAGCCGTAAGTCGCAGGCGCTCGCCGACGCGAACAAGGCGGCCACTGACCAGATCCGGCAGAACTACGCGGATGTGGAAAAGGCGCAAGGTGATTGGACCAAAGGGGCGACATCGGCCTGGGCCAATTATCTGGATTCGGCGAGCAATATTGCCGGCCAGACGAAAACTTTGTTCGGCAACGCCTTCAGCTCGATGGAAGACGCGATCGTCAACTTCGCCATGACCGGGAAGCTGTCGTTTGCTGACTTCACCAAGTCGATTCTGGCGGACATGGCGCGGATCGCGACTCGGCAAGCCAGCTCGGCGTTGCTGAGCAGTCTCGTCGGAGCGGCCACCAGTTACTTCACTGGCGGTGGTGGCGGTAATGGGCTGGCGGCTGGATCAGCAGGTGCGACGTCGTCGAACCTCGGCGCGTCCTCGGCGGGTTACTCCAGCAGTTACTTCCCGCAGGCACTCGGCGGTGCCTGGTCGTCTGGCGTACAGATGTTCGCCAACGGCGGCGCCTTCACCAACAGCATCGTCAGTACGCCAACCGCCTTCGGGATGGCTGGCGGCCGGGCGGGAGTCATGGGCGAGGCAGGGCCGGAGGCGATCATGCCGCTGACCCGGACTTCCAGCGGCAAGCTGGGTGTTCTCGCCGCCGGCGCTGGCTCCGGGACTGCGATCAGCATCAATGCACCGGTCACGGTGGTGACACAGGACCGAGGCTCTGAAGGGATGCAGATCGACCAGCAGGCACTGTCGAGAAACCTGCAATCGCAAATGCAGGCCGTGGCCGAGAAGGCCGTCGCTGACTCTTGGCGCGCGGGCGGTACCAGCTTCCGAAATGCAAATGGGAGGGCCTGATGACTATCGAGAAATTCACCTGGCCAACCGAGCGCGGGGAAACACCCGATATCAATTATCGGGTGCGCACCTCGAAGTTTGGCAACGGTTACGCGCAGAACGTCGGAGACGGTCCGAACAACAAAGAGGACTCCTACCCGGTTACCTGCGTCGGCCAAAAGGCCGCGGTGCTGGAGATTATGAAATTCCTCGACCGGCACGCCGGCGCGAAAGCGTTTCTCTGGACAACGCCGCTCGGCGAACTCGGGCTTTTCACCTGCAAAAATCCCGCTCCCACACCAATGGGCGGCGGGGTCTTCAAACTCACAGCCACGTTCGAGCGGGCATTCCAACCATAAGGGGCAATCATGCCGCTGATCAGTGACATCCAGGTGCTTGAGCCTGGCAGCGAAGTGCTGCTCTTTGAATTGGACGGCACGGACTACGGCGCAGATGTTCTGCGCTTCCACGGGCACGCAATTCCGCACACGGCAGCCGAACTGATTGCCGCCGGTGACAATGCAGATCAGCTACCGGCGAAGGCCATCTACTGGCAGGGCAACGAGTACAGCGCTTGGCCGATGCAGATCGACGGTATTGAGGCAAATGGCGACGGCACGGCGGTTCGGCCCACGCTTTCGGTCGGCAACGTCAATGGGCGCATCACAGCGCTGTGCCTAGCGTTCGAGGATCTGCTCGAGTTCAAGCTGACCATGCGTCACACGCTCGGCACCTACCTCGACGCGGCGAACTTCCCTGCGGGCAATCCAACGGCAGACCCAACCCAAGAGACGATCGAGGTCTGGTACATCGACCAGAAGACGAACGAGGACGGGGAAAACGTTAGTTGGGAGCTGGCCAGCCCAGGCGACGTTGGCAGCGAGTCGATCGGCCGGCAGGCCACGACGCTGTGCCACTGGTGCCTCACCGGTGGCTATCGCGGGCCGAACTGTGGCTACACCGGGCCGTACGTGACCAAGGACGGCGTCGTTACCGATAACCCGGAACTGGACGAGTGCGACGGCACGCTGGGTAAGGGCTGCATCCCGCGCTTCGGCGAGGGCAACCAGCTACCTTTCGGCGGCTTCCCGGCCGTTTCCCTCATCGCTCGGAGCTGATATGCGCAAACACATTTTGAACGCGATCCAGGCACATGCCGCTGCGGAGTACCCGAAAGAGTGCTGCGGTCTGCTGTTGGCCGTGGGCCGCAAACAGCAGTATTACCCGTGCCGCAACGTCTCGACCGAGCCGAACGAAGAGTTCCGGATCGATCCCGAGCAATACGCAGCGGCCGAGGACGTCGGGGAGGTGATCGGCGTTGTGCATTCGCATCCAGACGCTACCAGCCGTCCTTCGCCGCGTGACCTCGCCATGTGCGAAGCGACGGCGATGCCCTGGCACATACTCAGTTGGCCGGAAGGAGACCTCAGAACAATCGTGCCCACTGGCGACGTACCGCTACTGAAGCGGCCTTTCGTGCACGGCGCCTGGGACTGCTGGCAGGTCTGCGCCGACTGGTACAAACGCGAGTGGAGGCTGGAGTTCGAAGCCTTCAAGCGCGCTGATGGCTGGTGGGAAAGCAAGGACAACACCAGCCTGTACGAGGCGAACTATGAGGCCGCCGGCTTCTACCGGGTCGACCAGCCGCAGCGCGGCGACATGATCGTGATGGAAGTGGGGCGCACCGTGTACCCAAACCACGCCGGGATTTTTCTCGGCGCTGACCCGGCACTGCCAGGGGAGGACGCGGCGACGTTCGGCCCCGGGCCGTTCCTGCTACACCACCTGTACGGCCGGCCATCGGAGGTCATCGTTTTCGGTGGACCTTGGCTCGACCGGACACGCCTGATTCTCAGACACAGAAATGCACAACCAGCCATATAACGCGGCGCAGCCGCAGGAGGGATTTATGAGTCAGCCGTTTGCATTCGATGAAGAAGGGCGAACTTACATTAACGAAACGGAAGTCTTGAAAGATCAGATGATTGTCTCTGCCGCCGGAATTTCTTTACCGGCTGATTTTGCGGGAAGGGCGCAAGAGAAAGCCGACCTGCTGGAGCGCCGGCTTGCTCGATTGGAAAAACAGCTTGGCCTTGACCCTATTTGTGCTGATTAAAGACTGCGGAAATTCGGTTTGTATCGGGACGAGATGGCCCAGTGCTCGGCATCGTTTTCGCAACTTCCAGCGCGAATACGCGTGCCGCTTCAATACCCTCTGGCCCCTGAGCTGCTCGAAGCTGGCTGATTAAACCGGCCAAAATGCAGCTGATCGTCGTTATATCGCTACCATGAGAATTGATTACGTCGATGAGTCTTTGTTCGTTTGTCACACTGACCTCCAGGTCATAAACGCGCCGAAATTGGCGCAATCCCAGTCCTTGGGCTTGCAGGCAAAGGACTGGGGAATCCTTTAATTTTTCAATTTACGCAGCACTCCACTGAGTGCCGAAATTGCGCTCAGCACCCAAACGTGGTGCTGTTCGACGCCGTGACCGTTCGTGATGTCGTAGCCAAGCATCGCAGCCGAGTGAAAGCGAAGTCGTTCCACATTTTCGCCTGCATACGGCGCCTTCTCTTCGAAGTAGTTATCCAGACGCTGGACGAGTAGTGCTATGGCGGAGAAGGCAGCCGCATGGGAGAAAAGGTCATCCGTGGCGCGCGCGGCGTTAATCAGCTCTTCGATTTTCTCGAGAGCCTGCTTCGGATCATTCATTCTCAATCCTTTGAAAGACTATGTCGTGGAGGCTAGAGGCTACTATCGGAGATGGGCGGGGCGGTACTGGGGTTGCATACACGCTGGATGGGTGAACAGCGCGAGGTAGGGAGAAGCCTCATCAATGTTGACTCGCGTCAATTAACCATGCATGTTTTTGGTGAAAATTAGTCTTCTGCCAGCTGTACTGAAAGGACGCTCCATGACAAACAAAGCTAAAGACCTTGAAGAGTTAGCCGCCTGGGATATCTACTTTGCTGCAGCGATGCCGCTGGTAAAGGCGGAAATCATCAGTCAGCCGACCCATAACTATTTCAAGCGCTGGGCCGAGAAGGCTGCCGATATCGCAGATGATATGCTCGTTATTCGGCGCCAAAGGGAGCCAAGAGAGAAATAGTATTGTTAAGCCCGGCCCAGCGCCGGGCTTTTTCATTTCCATCCGGCCGAGTGATATCGTTCACCCTTTCCCACAGGAGTGACCTGCATGAAATTGATCGTAGGAGCGCTGGCGGTAGCGCTGTTGGCGGGGTGTGCGACTTCAGCTATTCCGGTTAGCCAGGCTGATCCGGTACCGCGTGATGAGCTGTACGCGTTTCAGACCAAACCAGCTGGCGAAAGCGGCAAGTTAACGGTCGTAAGGGACTCGGGAATGGTTGGGTCTGGTTGTGACATCGTCGTGTATGTCGATGGCCGGAAGGCCGCGAAATTCGGCACCGGTCAGCGCGCTTCCTTTTACCTGCCGCCGGGAAATCCAAGCATCGGAGCAGGTCTCGCCGGCTCTGGGCTCTGTGGCGGGGCAGCCATCCGTACGATCTCTGCCAACGTGCGGAGCGGCAAGGAAAGCCTCTACCGGATCAGTGGGGACATGAGCGGCTTTTTCATCGGCCCTTACGTTGATTACCAATAATTGAATTTTCAATCAGCCGCCTTCGGGCGGTTTTTTTATGTCTGGAGAAAGCTATGCAGTCGACCGTTGCTCACTATCAGCCGATGACCACGATCAGGCTGTCCGGGTCGCTTGCGGCCAAGTTTGGCAGGATTCATCGTCGCGTTTTGGATTCAGGTCAGGCCTGGGAGGCGTTCAGGGCGTTGAAGGCAACGCTTGATGGATTCAAGGAGGAGATTCAGCGCCTTGATCGGCTGGGCATGCGCTTCGCCGTGTTTCGCAATCGAAAAAACGTTGGCGAAGCGGAATTTGGTCTGGGTGGCGCAACCGACATTCGTATTGTGCCGGTTATCCACGGAAGCAAGAAGGCTGGGTTGATTCAGACCATTGTCGGTGCTGTTCTGATCGTTGCCGGTACGTTTCTTTCGACCACGCCATTTGGTGCGCCACTGATTGGCGCGGGTATCGGCCTTGTCGCTGGTGGCGTGATCCAGATGCTCAGCCCCCAAGCCTCGGGCTTGAAGCAAAGCGCATCACCTGAAAACGCTCCGTCCTATGCCTTCGGCAGCGCCAAGAACACTACAGCCAGCGGCAACCCGGTGCCGATCTGCATCGGCGAGCGCCGGTGGGGCGGGATGATCATCTCGGCCTCGATCCTGGCTGAAGACAAAGCTTAATTTTTTTGAGGCGTACGCTAGGATATGCTCAAGAAAATTTCACGGAGTTGATCACATGGCTTTCGGCGTGCGGCTTGTTGCGGCAGACGGTGAGGAACTACAGATGCCGGGCTGGTCATTGAACTTGGAAACAAAGCCACCTTGTGTATTCAAGGGCGGTAAAAAAATTGACCTTCCGTGGAAAGGTCTTGAGGTAAAGGTCACCAACGAGGAGCTTGCTGATATCCGTCGGCAGTATGAGCTTGCAGAATCACCCTGAAATTATTGAATGCACAAAAACCCGCCATTGAGCGGGTTTTTTTATGCCTGGAGGAAAGCATGGGCGCAGCGCAACAGATCGAGATCCACGGCGATAAGGGCGGCAGCAGCAAGCCGAAGTCGCCGGTCGAAGCCAGCGACAGCCTGCGCTCGACCAACCTTGCGAAACTGCTGATTGCCGTGGGCGAGGGGGAGTTCGACAGCGTGCCGACCGATTACGACATCTACCTGGACAACACGCCGATCCGCGACGCCAGCGGCAACTACAATTTCCCGAACGTGAAGTGGGACTGGCGCCCGGGCTCGGTGGATCAGACCTATATCCCCGGCATCCCGTCCGTAGAGAACGAGACTTCGCTGAACATTGAGCTGCGCAGCGATGCGCCGTGGGTACGCTCGATCAGCAATACCCAGTTATCGGCGGTGCGCATGCGCCTGGCTTGGCCTGCGCTGCAACGGTCGGACGATGAAGGCAATGTTGGCGGTTACCGGATCGAGTACGCCATCGACGTGGCCACCGACGGCGGCGCGTATCAGCAGGTGCTGGTGGATGCTGTCGATGGCAAGACCACCACGCGCTACGAGCGATCGCGCCGCATCGATTTGCCGGCTGCAACTACTGGCTGGCAGATCCGCGTGCGCCGCCTGACGCCGAACCAGAACAGCAACAAGGTAGCCGACACCATGCTGGTGGCGGGCTACACCGAAGTCATCGACGCCAAGCTGCGATACCCAAACTCCGCGCTGCTCTACATCGAGTTCGACGCCGAGCAGTTCACCAACATCCCGGCGGTGACCGTGAAGTGCAAGGCCCGGCGCTGGATGGTGCCGAGCAACTACGACCCGATTCAGCGCACTTACGCCGGGACATGGGATGGCTCGATGAAGTCGGGCTGGACCAACAACCCGGCTTGGATCACCTATGGCATTTGCACCGAGGAGCGTTTCGGCCTGGGCAAGCGCATCAAGCCTTTCATGGTCGACAAGTGGGAGCTGTACCGAATCGCCCAATACTGCGATCAGTTGGTGCCGAACGGCCTCGGCGGGCAGGAACCACGCTTCCTCTGCGACATGAACCTACAAGGCAAGGCTGACGCTTGGTCGCTGTTGCGCGATATCTCGGCTATTTATCGAGGCATGACGTACTGGGCGCAGGGCCAGTTGGTGATGCAGGCTGACATGCCGCGCGCGCAGGATTTCGACTACGTCTTCACCCGGGCCAACGTCATCGACGGGAAATTCTCGTACGGCAGCGCCTCGGCGAAAACCCGGTACACCCGAGCACTGGTGAGCTACGACAACCCGGCGAACAACTACGACACCGACGTCATTCCGTTTGCTGATCTAGATCTTCAGCGCCGCTATGGCGACCGGCCGACCGAGCTGAGTGCCATTGGCTGCACCCGCGCCTCCGAGGCCCAGCGCCGCGGCAAGTGGGCGATCTTGAGCAACAACCAAGACCGCACCGTTTCGTTCAAGACAGGCATGGAGGGTGTGATTCCGCTGCCGGGCCACATCATCCCGGTGGCGGATTCGTTGCTGGCCGGGCGGGAGGTCGGCGGGCGGATCTCGTCAGCAACTGGCCGCGTGGTGACCCTCGATCGCGATACCCAGGCCAAGGCGGGTGATCGGTTAATCGTCAACCTGCCGGGCGGCCGCGCCGAAGGGCGCACTGTGCAGAGCGTCAATGGCCGTGTCGTGACCGTCACAGTCGCCTACAGCGAGCCTCCAGTCGCGCAATTGCAATGGGCGCTGGACGCTGACGACCTAGCGATTCCGCTGTACCGCGTTTTGCGCACCAAGCGCACCACCGAAGGCGACTTCGAGATCAGCGCGCTGCAGTTCGAGCCGAGCAAGTTCGCGCATATCGACACCGGCGCACGCCTGGAGGAGCGGCCAATCAGCGTGATCCCGATCACGGTGGTTCCGGCACCGGCCAGTGTGACCCTCACGTCGACATCGTCGGTGGTGCAGGGCTTGGCCGTGGCCACCATGACCATCAGTTGGCCCGCCGTGGATGGCGCGGTCGGCTACGACGTGGAATGGCGCAAGGACAGTGGCAACTGGATCAAGCTGCAACGTACCGGCATGACCAACGTGGACGTGGTCGGCATCTACGCCGGCGCCTACGTGGCTCGGGTGCGTGCGGTGAGTGCATTCGACATCTCGTCGCAGTGGCGCAACTCGATCCTGACCAACCTGAAAGGAAAGGAGGGGCTGCCGCCGGCGCTCAGCTACCTGACCGCCACGCCGCTGCTGTTCGGCATCTACCTGAAGTGGGGCTTCCCTGCTGGTGCTGAAGACAGCCAGCGGACTGAAATCTGGTATGGACCCACGACGCAGCTTGATGCGGCCACGAAGCTCACAGACTTGGCCTATCCGCAGAGTGACTTCTCCATGCTCGGCCTGCGCGCTGGCGTGACGTTCTACTTCTGGGGCCGGATCGTCGACAAAATCGGCAACATCGGGCCGTGGTACCCGATCGGCATGGGTGTGCAGGGACAGTCGAGCGCTGACGCTGCGGCAATTCTGGAGATGATTGCCGGTGAGATCGGCCGCACCGAGTTGGGTCAGGATCTGCTCGACGAAATCGACAAAATCCCAGGCTTGCAGGAACAGATCGATGCGCTCGACGGGCTGAAGGGTTACAACCCCGACGATACCTACGAAGAGTACGACCTGGTGGTGCAGGGCAAGCGCATCTATCAGGCGACTGGGCCGGTGCCGAAAGACACGCCTCCGCCGAACCCTGCCTATTGGCTCGACGTTGGCCAGACCGTTGAGACGGCTAATGGACTTGCCCAGCAGGTTGCCACCAACACTGCCGAGATCACTGAACTCGACGGCGTGGTTACGGCCCAGGCAACGGCCTTCGAAGCCCTGCGCGCCTCCTATCGAGACGATGATGGCGCTGGTGATCTTGCAGACGCGATCAAGAGCTATACCAGCACCGCTTCGCTCGCATCGGAATCGAAGGTTCGAGCCTCCGAAAACGAGGCAATGGCAAGGCGCGTCACGACGTTCGACGCGAAAATCGGAGAGAACGCTGCCAACATCACCGAGCTTGAAGAGGTGGTGGCCACTAACGAATCAGCGACCGCGACGAAAATCGACCAATTGAATGTTTCCGTCGGGCAAAACTCGACGGCCATTCAGCAGACCTCGACCGCCTACGCGGACACGGCCGGCAAGTTGAACACGATGTGGTCGGTGAAGATGCAAGTCACGGCGAATGGGCAGTACGTCGCGGCTGGCATCGGTCTTGGCATCGAAAACACCGGTGCCGGGCTGCAGAGTCAGTTCCTGGTCAGCGCTGACCGGTTTGCCATCGTCAACACGATTGCCGGCGGCGCCATCTCGGTGCCGTTTGCAGTGCAGGGTGGCCAGGTGTTCATGAACTCGGCGTTTATTCAGGACGGCAGCATCACGATGCTGAAAATCGGCCAGTACTTGCAATCCGACAACTATGTTGCCGGTGCTCTGGGTTGGCGCTTGGATAAAGCAGGAAACCTCGAGTTCAACGGGCCAGCGCCCGGTGGCGGGCGACTGACGATGACCAACAGAGCGATAAAGGTGTTCGATCAAAACGGCGTGAAACGGGTGCAGCTTGGAGATCTGGACGCATGACCTATGGAGCAAGAGTCTGGGACGAGAATGGCAATCTCGGGATGGATACCAACAGCTTTACCTATCAGGTGCTGTGGCAGGGCGTGATCGACTTCAGCGGTAGCACGCCCAGCTACACACTCAATATTCCAGGCTTCAACCCAGCCAACTGCGTGTTCATGATCATTCCGACGCGTGCACAGGATGTGCAGTCGTCAGAAACAGACGGTAGCGGCAATGCCAAGTCCTATCCCTATGTCACGACTGCCGTCGGCCAAGTGATTGTCAGGCCTAAGAATCCGTCAGCCAGCGCCTCGACAATTCAGACAAGGATCGTCGCCAAGGGCTACGCCATCAGGTATTCGACATGAGTTACGGCTTTCAGAGCATCAATGACAACTCGTTTGTTCAAATTGATTCGGAGGCACCCAGGCTCTGCCTTCTCACCAAAGGTACCTATTCCGGTGTTGCAACTGCATCAGGTACGTTTGCCCGGGCGGTGACCAGCCAAGACCCGCCAATGGTGTTCATTCGTCCTGATCAGGGAGGCGCGATTCAGGTTCCCATTTCAGTGTGGTTTACGGGAGGGCCGGGTAACTGGACTGGCTTTGCCATGAACGCGTCACGGGTGAATGAAACCCTCAGCGGGCAGTATTTCGTGGCGGCATGGGCTTCGATGGGTACCGCTGCTTATGGGATGCGGCTGTGGGATGGCGCTGGCGCGCTTGTTTACGACAGCGGCGCCCCGGCGGTGGTCGTTACGTTCGCTGCTGGCAACTGGACGTATCTCGGAACCGAACAGCTCAGTGTTGGGCGCCGGTACTTATGGGGTATCAACAAGAGCCTCGGGGTAGGTGAGTACGTGTCCCTCAATCCTTTCACGATGAACTGCCACAACGACGGTACCGGTGGCGGCTGCGCTCTGGGAGTCGATTACGCTGGCGGCCGCATCATGATGTACAGCCTTGCCTTTACAGCCTGGACTGACCAGGGCCATCGCCCATTTCTCTGCGCCAAGTTGCTGGCCTGAAACCTTTATTTCTGGAGATATACAATGCCTTGGTACAAGACGGGAACGGTCTCTGTCACCCAAAATTCCAACGCGGTGACAGGCTCGGGCACCGCATTCATTGCCAACAGCCGGGTCGGCGATGGCTTTCGCGGGCCGGACGGTCGCTGGTACGAGGTGACCAACATCGCCAGCAATACGGCTCTGTCGATCTCGCCCAACTACGAAGGCCCGACAGCGGCCGGCGGCTTCTACTCGATCATGCCGGTACAGGGCTACCAGAAGGATCTGTCCGACCAGGTGCGCGCCATCCTCAATGACTACGGCGAGAAGCTGGCGGCGCTCGGGACTACTGGGAACTACGACATTTTGCCTCCCAGCAAGGGCGGCACGGGCATAACCGATCTTTCCGTTTTCATCGAAGGGCTGTTGAATGACACGGACGCACCAGCGGCACGCGCCACGCTGGAGGCGGCGAAGTCTGGCGCGAACGGCGATATCACCTCCATTACAGGGATGACTACAGCTCTCTCTGTGTCTCAAGGTGGTACGGGAGGGAAAACACAGGCGGCCGCGCGAACTGGCCTCGGATTGGGTAGTGCGGCTGTTCTGGAAGTTGGCACGGGTGCTGGAACTGTCGCCGCTGGCAACGACCCCAGGATGACAGGCGCTGTGCAGACTGGCTCGGCAGCCAACGTTGCAACTCTGCGGTTGAATAATGCTGCAACTTTGTCCAGTAGCGCCGGATATTTTATCTCTAGCGCCACGTTTTTCCCCCCTGGGTATCGCTCAAGTAACGGCGGTACGTCCAGTTCGAGTACTTGGAATCTCTTTTGGGGTTCCGGCATGCAGGTGTGGGTGGATGGCACTAACACTGGCACGATTCAGTACACCGCGTCGGATGAGCGCATAAAGGATGAAATCACTTACGTTCAAGATACCTCTGGCGACCTCTCGCTAGTTGAGTCACTGCGGCCGGTTACCTACAGATTTTCACAGCGTGGGCCGGTTGCTCAGTCCGGCATAAAACGAGGTTTCATCGCTCAAGATGTAATGGTATCGGATTCAGCGCTGGTGACTGGCGAGATCATCGAGGGCGAAACGAAGGACAATATCACCTCAATTCTTTCGCTCGACTCACTCGGTCTCGTTTCCTATCTGGTTGGTGCAGTGCAAGAGCTTTCGTTGAGAAATAAACAACTTGAAAGCCGAATCAGCGCGATTGAGCCAAGTTCATAACTGCCGGTTTTCGAATCCACCCGCCATTGAGCGGGTATTTTTTTGCCTGGAGAAAAGTGATGCCTGTAACCGAAAAAGATCGCGACATCCTTGCCCGCACGCTTTGGGGCGAGGCCCGAGGTGAAGGCCCGGCCGGACAAGTAGCCGTGGCCTGGACGATCCGCAACCGCGTGTTCGATGGCAAGACCAATTCGTGGTGGGGCGAGGGCTACGCCGGCGTGTGCCAGAAGCCTTACCAGTTCAGCTGCTGGAACAAGACTGACCCGAACTATCAGTTCCTGATCGGCGTAAAGGAAATCCCGTTTCGCGAGCTGGCGCAATGCCGAATCGCTGCTGATCAAGTGATCGACGGCAAGGTGCCGGATCCCACCGGCGGCGCCACGCATTACTACGCTACCAACATCAAGGCGCCGGCCTGGGCGGCGAAGGCCAAGCAGACGCTCAGTTTGGGTGGGCACGTCTTCTTCAGGGATGTGCCGTGATGGTCGTTCCGTGGAAAGCGGTTGGCGTGCTGGCGCTGGTGCTGATCGGCGCTGGCAGCGCCTGGCAGTTTCAGGACTGGCGCTACGGCAAGCAGTTGGCCGAGCAGTCCCAGCAGCACGCCGAAATCCTCAATCAACTGACCCAGGCCGCGGCCACTGCACAGCAGGCCGAGCAGGACAAACGGCTGGTGCTCGAGCAGAAGCTGGCGTCCAGTGAGCAAACCCACTTCAGGAAAATGACCGATGCCCAACGTGACCAAGATCGTCTTCGCGATCGCCTTGCCACTTCTGATTTGCGGCTGTCAGTCCTCCTCGACGCAACCGACGCTGCCAAAGGCTGCGACGTGCCAACCACCTCCAGCACCGGCGGCTTGGATCATGCAGCCGTACGAGCCCGACTTGACCCGGCGCATGCTCAACGAATTATCGCCATCACCGACACCGGCGACCGGGGGCTGATTGCCCTGCAGGCGTGTCAGGCGTATGTGAAGGCGGTCAGCTCTTCATCTCACGCAACTCCCTGAGCAGTCGCTGGTTTTCATGGAATAGATGGTCTCTCTGGTGGGCCACGTCCGCAAACCTGCCCCTTTCGCTCAGTAAGTCCCCCTCGGCGTACTGAAGCTTTGCCCTAAGGGAATTTCTCTCCTGGGTGAGCGCATCATTGTCACGAACCAAGCCCTCGATATTTTCAAGCGCCCGATCGAGCTTGAGGGTGAGCGCTTCGAATTCGTTTTCGTACATCCTGAGCTGGTGCCGGCAGGTTTCGAGCGAAGTCGGGTTACCGAGCCAATCGTCGGTGTCTTCTATATAGAGGGGGTCCACGGGAATGCCTTGCTGATTACTGGTTGCATATACAGTAATCGAGGTGCGGTAGGTGGGCGAGGGTGAAGCGACGAGCTGTAGGATTTTGGATTGGTGACGGTCGGCAGAACGCCGGGATGGTGCCAAAAAGGCTCAGTGACTTTTCGAGTGACTTTGTAAAACACAGTTGCGCACGGTTAGGCATCGTTGCAGCGAGCGCCCGGCGCGAAGCCTCTGGTTTGGCGGGCTGTGGATCAGTCCGCTTGCATGGGGTGCTAGGGGTCGAGTGTTCGAATCACTCCGTCCCGACCATATATTTCAATGACTTAGGCCAATGTTAATGACATTGGCCTTTTTCATGCGCGTGAGTTTTGCGGGACGACTATGCTGTGCCCAGCCAAAAAGCCACGCCTCAATGCAGAACCCTACGACTCTCACCAATCCTGATCCGGTCCAGCGCCCGGTTCAATGCATCCAGTGCATCCAGAAGTGCCTTTGCTTCCGACTCTCGGCCATCGCCCCATAAACGTTCCGCCATTTTGTTCAGGGCCTGGATCGAGCGTTCGATGTCAGCGGCGGTCGCGGGTGCCTGGGTTTGCGCTTCTTTGCTGGGCATACTTTCATTCATCTGCAGGGGATTGGCGATGCCCAGCATGATCGGCGTTCGCTGTCGGTCAATCCAGTGGTTACTGCTTTGTCTTGCTCTGAATATCTTCCGAGTCGCTGGAGGTTGCCGCGTCTTTCTCGGTTTCTTTCGATTCTGCGCCCGAGTTCGAGCCTGAGGCTTCTTCACCTTTCTTGTTGGCTTTTTCTTCGTTTGATTCAGATGTGTTGCTGGATTGATTGACGCCTGGGATGGCCGTGGGCGGTGCGGCTGATCCTGCTTTCTCGGTTGCCAGTGTCAAGGCAGAGCCAGCCAGCATCAGGCTTGCAAGCATCAGGGTTGCAATCTTGTTGTCCATTTTTCCGGCCTTGTTGGGGGGTGTACCGCATTGGAGGCACCAGGCTCGCCAAGGTGCTGCTCATTGGACGAACGGCTGGCTTTGCGCGCCATGCGGCAATTTGCTGGCCCCCAGGTCTGAGCTTCCTCGGCAAAATCGCCTTTTTTCAAAAGGTTAGGTTGGCTATATGCGGACGATTGTCATAACCGTTGCAACGCTTTCCCTGGCTGCCTTTGCTTCGGCCATTGAAGCGAGGGAGTTGAGCAAGAGTCATGGGTTTGCCTGTACCTGGGGCTCGGACATCGCCGCCGGGGCGCAGCAGTCGAAGCTGTCGGGGATCTCGTTGTATGGCGCACGCAAGCAGTTGCAGGTGCGCAAGTTCCAGCAACCGTGGATGCGCATGACGGCGATGGGCATTACCGAGCAGACCTACAACAGCACCTCGAAGCTCAAGCCGGCGGCAGTCAAGCAGACTTATTACGAACAATGTGTGCGGCATGAACTGGCCCAGCGATAAACCCAAAAGCCCAACCTGAAACGGTTGGGCTTTTTCATGCCTGACGAAACGTCAGCGTCACTTGTCGCTCTCGCAATTGACCATCCAGGAGACCCCAAAGCGATCGACCAGCATGCCGAACCGGGCGGCCCAGAACGTCGCCTCCAGCGGCATGTCGACGCGACCGTCCTTGGCCAGTGCATTAAACACTCGCTCGGCTTCGGTAATGCTGTCGACGTTGAGGGAAATCGAGCAACCGCTCATGCCTCCGGTTGGCCGGTCGGGCGTGGTGTCGGAGGCCATGATCATCTGATCGCCGACTTTCAGGCAGGTATGGATGACCAGGTTGTGGTGCTCTTTCGGTACGTGTTCGGCGGCGGGTGTTTCGCCGAAAGTCATCATCGCTTCGAGTTTGCCCTGCAAGGCTTGTTCGTAAAAAGTGAAGGCTTCGCGGCAATTGCCGTTGAAGATCAGATAGGGATTGATTCGCATGGTTGCGCTCCTGGCAGTAGGCGCGGAGAGAGGCGATTTTCGCCAGGTTCCGCGAAAGGCGGTTAAAAACATAGCAGAGCATTGGACGTCGCAACGGCCGGAGTTTTTCCAGATGTTTTTCTTCTGAAAACACCGGGTTTCAGCACGGACAAACCCTGCGGAGTACCATGACACCCTGTACGACCTGTCGAGCTTGATCTGCCATGCCTTTGATTTCCCGCTTCAACGCCCTGTTCGATCAGGCCCGGCGCGCCTTGCTATTGGTTTGGGCGACATCACGCGGATTGTTTCTGGGGCTGGTGCTGGCGACCCTGATTGCCGGCGTGCTGCCGGCGCTGGCCGCGTGGCTGGGGCAGCGTATTGTCGATGCGGTGGTGACGGCGATGCAGTTGCACGCGCAGCAGGGCGATGCCCCGCTGTGGCCGGTGTTGCGTTATGTCCTGCTGGAGGCGGGGGTATTGGCGCTGTTGTCCGGCACCCAGCGGGCATTGTCGGTCCAGCAGTCGCTGCTGCGGGTGCAGTTGGGGCAGAAGGTCAACACGCTGATTCTGGAAAAGGCCCAGACCCTGTCGCTGGTGCAGTTCGAGAACTCCGAATTCTACGACAAGCTGGTGCGCGTACGCCGCGAAGCCTCGACTCGACCGCTGGCGTTGGTGATGAAGTCGCTGGGGCTGATCCAGAACCTGATCATGCTGATCAGCTTTGGTGTGCTGCTGGTGCACTTTTCGCCGTGGGCACTGCTGTTGCTGGTGATCGGCGCGTTGCCGGTATTCTTTGCCGAGGCACATTTTTCCGGCGATGCTTTCCGCTTGTTTACCCGCCGGGCCCCGGAAAGTCGGCAGCAAAATTACATCGAAACCTTGCTGTCCCACGAGGCCTATATCAAAGAGGTCAAGTTGTTCGGCTTTGCACCGTTGCTGCTGCAGCGTTATCGGGACACGTTCGCCAAGCTCTATGCCGAGGATCGGCGCCTGACCTTGCGTCGCGATGGCTGGGGTTTTGGTCTCGGCTTGCTCGGCACCGGGGCGTTCTACCTGGCCTATGCGTGGGTGGTGATCGATGCCGTGCACGGCAATATCAGTCTCGGCCAAATGACCATGTACCTGGTGTTATTCAAGCAGGGGCAAAGCGCGGTCAGTAGCAGTCTGAGCGCAATCAGCGGCTTGTATGAAGACGGTTTGTACCTGTCGAACCTTTACGAATACCTGGCTGAACCGGTGCTGGCCGATTCCGGTCATCTCACCGTCGGCGCGCACCCGGGCGATGGCCTGCGCTTTGAAAACGTCGGTTTTCGTTATCCAGGCGCCATTCGCGCGGCACTGGAAGGCATTGACCTGCACTTGGTACCGGGCAGGAGCGTGGCGCTGGTGGGGGAGAACGGTTCAGGCAAGACCACCCTGATCAAACTGCTGACCCGCCTGTATCGGCCGGACCAAGGGCGCATCCTGCTTGATGGCAGTGACTTGCAGGATTGGGAAGAAACCACTTTGCGCCGGCGCATCGGCGTGATTTTCCAGGACTACATCCGCTACCAGTTCACCGTGGGTGAAAACATTGGCGTTGGCGATACCCTGGCGTTCAATGAAGAATCACGCTGGAAGGCTGCGGCTACCGAAGGCATGGCCGCGCCCTTCATTGAAGGGCTCGACCGCGGCTACGCCACACAGTTGGGCCGCTGGTTTGCTGGTGGTCAGGAGTTGTCGGGTGGGCAATGGCAGAAGATTGCCTTGTCCCGGGCCTACATGCGCCGCGATGCCGATATCCTGATTCTCGACGAGCCGACCTCGGCCCTGGATCCGGCAGCGGAAGCGGCAGTGTTCGAGCATTTCAGCCAGCACACCGAAGGTCGCATGACCCTGCTGATTTCCCATCGCTTTTCCAGTGTGCGCAACGCCGATCAGATCATTGTGCTGGAGGCCGGACGGATACTGGAGCAGGGCGGTCACGACAGCCTGATTGCCGCCAATGGACGCTACGCCAAATTGTTCGATCTGCAGGCTCGCGGCTATCGCTAGGAGTCCTGTGCGTTGCGGGCCATTGCCGGGCCGGCCACGCGCGGCGCGGGTTTTGATTGCATCAGCGCATCGATCGCCTTGCGATAATTCTGTCCGCCCAGTGCCATGCTGTTGTTGTGGGTCGCGCCTGGCACCAGCAGCAGTCGTTTCGGTTGTCGGGCGGCGTTGAACAGTTGCTCGCTGAAGCGTGGCGGCACGAACGCGTCGGCCATGCCGTGCACTACCAACAGCGGCATGTGAATCTCGGCGATCTTGTCGATGGAGTCGAATTTCTGCGACAGCAGCCAGCGCACCGGTAGCGAGGTGTTGGCCACGGCGGCGGCCACATCGGCGAGGGAGGTGAAGGTCGACTCGATCACCAGACCCTTGACCGGTAGCGGTGCATGGTCCCGCGCGGCGTCCTGGCCGAGCTCTGCCGCCAGATCAATGGCCACGGCACCGCCTAGCGAGTGACCGTAGATCAGGCGCTTGCTCGGGTCGGGCTGCAGCAGTTTGAAGCGCTCCCACGCCACACGGGCGTCTTCGTACACGCTGCTTTCCGAAGGCAGATCGCCCTTGCTCTGACCGAAACCGCGGTAGTCGATGGCCAGTACCGAGTAGCCGGCCGCGCGCAATTGTTCGATGCGGAACAGCTGCCCGGTGAGGTTCCAGCGCACGCCATGCAGATAAAGAATGGCCGGTGCATTGGCTTTTTCCGCCGGCCACCACCAGGCATGAATATTCTCCCCGGCCTTGAAGCTCTTGGGCTGCAGGTCGAGTTCCTGCACGCTGCCCGGCAAGCCGTGATACCAGCCGGCCGTGCCCGGTTCGATGCGAAACAGCAGCTTGCGCTCGGTGTGCTCGAGCACCGCACAACTCGTCGGTACGCCAATGATCAGCGCAGCCATGCAGGCGAACGCCAGACGGCGACGACGCAAACGCGTCATGAAGGACAGGAACATTAAACGGTTCACCACGGCGCAGACAAAGAAGGCTTTTTACCAGATGCCTTGATCTGCGCGTGAGTTTTTCGACCACCGTCTCCTCGCAACAATTACAAGATGCTGCAGCTCAGTCCACCCGCAGGACGATTTTGCCGATATGGTCGCCACCTTCCATGCGTGTATGCGCCTGGGCCGCCTCGTGCAGCGAGTAGACCTTGTCGATGATCGGCAGGCAGCGCCCGGCGGCCAGCGCTGGCCAAACATGTTCGCGCAGTTGCCCGGCAATCTCGGCCTTTTCCTCTGTGGTTCGCGCACGCAGCAGCGAACCGGTGATCACTGCCCGTTTGGCCATGATTGCCAGCAGGTCGATGTCGTTGGCCTTGCCGCCGCCGAGAAAGCCGAGCATCACCAATCGGCCATCCATCGCCAGTGCGCTGACATTACCGTTGAGGTACGAGGCGCCCATGATGTCCAGGACCGCATTCACGCCGTGCCCCGCGGTCTTTTCGGCGATGACCGTGGCGAAATCCTGCTCGCGATAATTGATCGGTTGCCCACCCAGTTTACTGATTGCCGCGCATTTATCGGCACTGCCGGCCGTGGCAAAGGCTTCGATGCCGAATTCACGGCACAGCATCAGTGCGGTGGTACCGATGCCGCTGGTGCCACCGTGGATCAGCACGCGCTGACCACGTTGAGCGTTGCCGAGACCGAACAGGTTGGCCCACACGGTAAAGAACGTTTCGGGGATCGCGGCGGCCTGCACCCAGTCCAGACCTTCGGGGATCGGCAAGGTCTGCCCGGCCGGCACCGTGCAGTATTCAGCGTAACCGCCGCCGTTGGTCAGCGCGCAAACTTTGTCCCCCACGGCAAACTGACTGACCCCCGCACCCAGCGCCACCACTTCGCCGGCCACTTCCAGACCGGGAATCGGATTCATGCCCGGCTTCATCGGGTACTTGCCTGCCCGTTGCAGGGCGTCGGGGCGGTTGATCCCGGCGGCATGCACGCGAATCAGCACTTCGCCGGCTGCGGCGACGGGCAGGGGCACACGCTTGGCTTGCAAGACTTCGGGGCCACCAGGTTGAGTGATTTCGATACGGGTCATTTCGCTGGGCAAGGTCATGTCGATTCCTGTTGCTTGAGGTTCTGAAGATGGGAGCACAGCCCGCAGGCAATGATTCCCTTCAATTTTCACAGACGCGTGGTTCAGTCGCTGAGGGCAGCCATTTCAGGGCATGCTCCAACAAGATCGCCACGGCAATCGCCCCTGCGGCGATCACGAAGAGCATTGCGTGCTGACCGCCCGTGGCATTGAACAGTGCCGAATAGGCGAATCCGGCCAGCGCCTGAAACGTGGCAAACGATACGGTGGCGCGGCTCCAGGCGATTTGCTGGCGATGGTGATCCGGCACCAGTTCATGCACGCGGGCCAGGGCCAGCGGGACGATCCCGGGCGGGAATGAGCCGATGATTACTGCCAGCACGGCCAACGCCATGAAGGACTGGGAAACCGCCAGCAGTCCCAGTGCAATCGCCTGTACCAGCAATACCAGCCGAATCCCCATCCGCGCGCCAAGCCGATCCGCGAGAAAGCCATAACTTACCGGGCCGACAATTGCGCCCAGGCCATACATCACCCAAACCAGTGCGCCAATTTGCGCCCCGGCACCGAGCCCACGAGCGACGTAATCCACCAGAAACACCATGGCCGGCACCAGTCCTGCGGCCATGAATGCGTATTGTCCGAACAGTAAATAGACGGCGGAGGGGGTTGGCTCAACCGTCGCGCCTGCGTGAATGGCGGTCGGGTGTGGTAGATCAGCAGGCCAGCCAAACCAGCTTGTTACGGTCAGCAACAACGACAATCCGCCCAGTCCCAACCAGGTGGCGTGCAGGCCCATATTCAACAAGGGCGGGACGATGGTACCGGAGGCGGCAATCCCCAGGCCGATACCGAGAAAAATCGCACCGCTGGCCAGTCCTTTGCGGGATGCCGGCACGTGGGGCAGAACAGTCGCCGCCACCAGCACCATAATTGCGCCGCCGGTAATCCCCGACAGCAACCGCCAGCCAAAGAACCAGCTCACCGACAATGGAAATGCACAGGCAAAAAACGCTGCGGTGACCAGCAGCATCATCAGTCGCAGGGCGTTTTTATTGCCCAGTTGCCGCGCTAGCGGCCGGCCGAGCAGGGCGCCGATCAGATAGCCGACCAGATTGGCTGCGCCAAGGTAGACCACGTCGTTGGCAGAAAACCACTGCGCCTGAATCAGCGAGGGAATAAGCGGTGTATAGGCAAAACGCGCCAGACCAATGCCGACCAGGCTGGCGCAGAGTCCCGAGAAAATCGGTAACGCTGAGGTCGATGTACGCATGACAGCCATCCTGAGGAAGTTCTAAGGCGCTCAGGATATCGGCTATCTTTGCTGCGGTAATGCAGCGATTTGGCTTTATAGTGATGCAAATTCGCATCGGGCGGGACAACATGAACTGGGATGATGCGCGGGTATTTCTCGCGGTATGCAGAGAGTCGACCTTACGCGGTGCAGCGCGGGTTCTGGGGGTGGATCAGGCGACTGTCGGGCGCCGGATCACGGCGTTGGAAAAGTCCTTGAGCGCGACCTTGTTCCTGCGCACCTCCGACGGCTACGCACTGACTGCAGTCGGCGAAGCCGCGCTCAAAAGCGTGGAAAAAATGGAGCAGTCGGCGCTGGAACTTGAGCGGCAGATTCAGGGCCTGGATGATCGTCTGACCGGCACCGTACGCGTCAGCACCACCGACTCGCTGGCCATCGACTTTCTGATTCCGGCCATTAGTCGCCTGCACGCGCAGCACCCGGACGTGCGTGTGCAACTGGACGCCTCCACGCAGATCCTCAGCCTGGCCAAGCGCGAGGCCGACATCGCCGTGCGCAATACCCGGCCTGACAATCCCGATCTGATCGCGCGGCGGATTGCGCGCTGGCCCGTGGGGTTGTTCGCTTCACAGGCGTATATCGACGCCCATGGCATCCCGCCGCAGGGTACGGCGTTCGAAGGCCATGATCTGGTGGTCTATCAACCGTATTTGCAGACGCACAAGGACATGACGCTGGTTTGCGAACCGCTGCAGCGCGGGCGTATCGTCGCCAGCCTGAGCTCCAGTCTGCTGGTACGGCGCTCGATTGCGGCTGGCCTGGGCTTAGGAGAAATTCCGGTGTACATGGGCGAGCGCGATGGCCTGATCAGGCTTTGGCCGGAGCGCAATCGCCCGCAACCGTATGAGGTCTGGCTGGTGACCCACGCGGACTTGCGCCACACCGCACGGGTCAGGGCGGTGATTGAGCAGATTGTCGAGGCGTTTGCACTGGAGAATGAGTGACGGCTCAAAGCGCTTTGGAGAAGTTACATCGTCTGACGAAACGCCCTACACCCACAGCAGAATCTGCCGGCTTGTGGGCTTGAAGCGCCAGCCCTACTGTTGATGCAACTTGCAGCGCCAGGAAATCGGTGTGAGTGATGCGCCAGAACAGGTATCGGTAACCCAGGGAAGGGATCGGATTGAAAGCCAGGGAATTCGAGCAATATCAAAGCACTGACACATTGAGCAGAGGTCGTAACACACCAGCCATGAACGCAATCAGCCGTGAAGAATTCAACGCGAGGATCGAGACCATCGAGGCAAGAATGGATGCTCGCGTAGAGCGAGTGCACGCAGATATCCGAGAGTTCCTTGGCTCTCAGACAGAACGAGACAAGGCTATTGAGCGCATCCAGTTCGAGCGGGATAAACGGTACGAGTCAATGATTCAAGGCATTGCCATTGAATCCAGAGAGGCGCTCAAAAAGGCCGGCACCGTCAATGCCAATGTCTGGATGGCAACGGCTGTGTATTTGTTTGGCGTGGTCAGCATTGTCGTGGGTGGGTATTTCGCCAGCCAGGCCCACCTTTATGTAGCGGCACAAACAACGTTGGCGGCGGTTCAGGCGGGCAAGGATGTCGGTGCAGCGAAGCCAGCCGAGCTGCCATCATTGGTGTTGCCAAAATAAACAACGGCCTTCAATCGAAGGCCGTTTTTGTTGCCATTGAAAACCCCTGCCTCATGGCATTTGCGGCAGCTCTTGCGGACGCAAGTCAAACACCAGTACTTCGGCATTCACGCCATTGCTCAGGGTCAGCGCCTGTTCCTCGCGAACCCGCACGCCGTCACCTTCCTGCAGCGACTGGCCGTTGAGTTCAACGCTGCCACGCGCCACATGCACGTAGGCGTAACGGTTGGCAGGCAGTTCCAGCGTCGCGCTTTCCTTGCCATCGAACAACCCGGCGTAAACCCGCGCATCCTGGCGCACTGTCAGCGAACCATCGCTACCGTCCGGCGAGATAATCAGTTGCAGGCGACCGCGTTTTTTCTGCGTGCTGAAGTGCTCCTGCTGGTAGCGCGGCTTGGCACCCGCCACTTCCGGCACGATCCAGATCTGCAGAAAGTGCACTGGACGGGTGGCCGAATGGTTGAATTCGCTGTGGGCCACGCCACTGCCGGCGCTCATCAGTTGTACGTCGCCAGGGCGGATCACCGAGCCGGTGCCCAAGGTATCCTTATGCTCCAGCGCACCTTCAAGCACGTAGGAAAAGATCTCCATGTCGCGGTGCGGGTGCTGGCCGAAACCCTTGCCGGCCGCCACGCGGTCATCGTTGATCACCAGCAGGTCGGAAAAACCCTGTTCGCGCGGGTCGCGGTAGCTGGCGAAGGAAAAGGTGTGGAAGGACTTCAACCAGCCATGATTGGCGAGGCCGCGTTCGGAAGCTTTGCGAAGGGTCAGCATGATGAATTCTCCTTGCAGGACGTTGATTCGTCCGAGTGAGGAGAAGGTTACTGTTAATCGGCTGAGGCAATAAGTAGATCGAAATTGAAATACTGTCCTGCTCAGGTTGACAGTTTTGTGGAGTCGATCACGCATTCTTTTCGCCGGATGTCATGCACTTGGCCATAATGCGGGTCTGTTCCTTCCCTTGATTTCAGTGATGTTCACCCATGAAAACCGTGGCAATGGTGCTGTTCCCCGATTTTCTCCTGCTCGACATGGCCGGCCCCATGGAGGTGTTTTCGGTCGCCAATCGCTACTTGAAACCCGAAGATCACTACCAATTGATCACCCTGGGCACTGAGCACGGGATGCTGCGGGCGTCCAATGGTGTGCAGGTGCAGACCGACCGCCATATTGACGACCCGGCCCAGGCCTTCGACCTGCTGCTGGTACCGGGTGGACCGGGTGCCTATAACGAAAAACACCCGGCGCTGCTTGCCTGGTTGCAACGCTCGGTGGGGCAGTCCGGTTGCTACGGTTCGATCTGCACCGGGGCGTTTGTGCTCGGGCATGCCGGTCTGCTCGACGGTTATCGCGTGACCACTCACTGGAACTACACCGAACGTTTGATCAAGGCGTTCCCCAAGGCGCAGGTGGAAACCGACCAGATTTACACCGAAGACCGCAATCTGATTACTTCGGGAGGCGTGACCGCCGGCATCGATCTGGCATTGGCCGTAGTCGCCCGGGATCACGGAAAAAAGCTCGCTCAGGACGTGGCCAAGGTGCTGCTGGTGGTGATGAAACGTCAGGGCGGGCAAGCGCAGTTCAGTCCGTTGATGGCCGCCGTGGCGCCACAGGAAACCGCGATCACCCGCGTGCAGAACCATGTGCTGGAGCATCTCGACGAAGCCTTTACCGTCGAGCGCATGGCGGGGCTGGCGAACATGAGTACCCGGCATTTTGCGCGGCTGTTTGCGCGGGATGTGAACATGACGCCGATGGAGTTTTTGCAAAACGCCCGGATCGATTGCGCGCGTAATCTGCTGGAAACCACTGAGCTGCCCTTGAAGACCGTGGCCTACAAAAGTGGTTTCGGCAGTGTGCGCCATATGCGTTTTCTGTTTGCGGAAAAGCTCGGCCTGACCCCGGCGCAATACCGCGAACAGTTCAGCTAGAGCGGTTGTGTCCGTCCGGTGCATCCGGATGTCCGTGTTGCGCCCTGTATGGAGGTTGTACCGTCACCTGCGCCTGCCAAGATAAACGGTAACGCTTGGAAGGGAGACGCGCTGAGCGCCGAGGGCATGCTGCCCGCGCGCGTTGGCGCTGGAAAACGGCATGAACAGCCACAAAGATTTACCCGCTGCATCGGTGTTGTATTTCGGGCCATACGCCTTTCATCTGCGCCAACGGCTGATCCTCGACGGGGATCGACCATTGCGCATGGGCGGCCGCGCCCTCGATATTTTGCAGGTGCTGGTCGAACACGCCGGTCGCGTCGTCCGCAAGGAGCAGTTGATCGCCCGCGTGTGGCCGGACAGTGTGGTCGAAGAGATCAACCTGCGGGTGCACATCGCCGCGTTGCGCCGGGCGCTGGGCGATGGCGAGAAGGGCCAGCGCTATATCGTCAACGTGCCGCAATGTGGTTACAGCTTTATCGCGCCGGTGCACGGCGACAGTGTCGCGCAGGTCGTGTTCGACACCTTGCAGGTACCGCAACAGAATTTGCCCGCCCGCTTGACTCCGGTCATCGGCCGCGATTCGCTGGTGGGCCGTCTGGTCCGGCAAATGCCCCTGTGCCGCTTGATGACACTGACCGGCCCGGCCGGCATCGGCAAATCCACGGTGGCGCTGCGGGTGGCCGAATTGCTGTTGCAGCATTACCGCGACGGCGTCTGGTACATCGATCTGTCCATGCTCGATGATGCGCCGTCACTGCTTGAACATTTGTTGCGCACTCTCGACCTTTCGTTCGATGCGTTAGCGTCGCGTCATGCCTTGCTGCTGCTGGATAACAGCGAGCGGTGTCGTGACTCATGCCGGGCATTGGTGGAGCGACTGCAACTGGCGGCGCCGCGGCTGGCGCTGCTGGTCACCAGTCGCGAACCGTTACAGGCCAATCTGGAAACCCTGCAACCGATTGCGCCATTGACCTTTCCCAAGGCCTCGACACCGGCTAGCGTCGATGAACTCATGGGCTATTCGGCGGTGCAATTGCTGGTCAGCCGCGCGCGTGCCCGGCAGCACGATTTCAGCTTGCGCGAGCAGGATCTGCAAACGGTGTGCAGTCTCTGTCGTCGTCTCGACGGTTTGCCATTGGCCATTGAACTGGCGGCCGCGCAGATCGATGCGCTGGCGTTGGTAGGGCTGCAAGCGCAACTGGACAACGCCCTGCACCTGCTCAGGCATGGCCGCCGCACCGCGAAGCCAAGACATCAATCCATGAGCGCAGCGTTGGACTGGAGCTATCAGGATCTGCGGCCCTGCGAACGTCGGGTCTTGCAGCGCCTGTCGGTATTCAAGATGGCCTTCACCGAAGAGGCTGCGTTGCGGGTCATCGACGGTGGGCATCTGAGATCGGTGATCGAACGCCTGGCTGCCAAGTCATGGCTGACGGTGGAGCGGGGTGCAGATGCAGTGCGTTACCGAATGCTCAATCTTCTTCGCTGTTACGTCCGTGAACAGACCGAAGCCAGCGTTGAACCGAGTGCTATCGCGTACCATCGTGCGCTGTACCGCAGGCCAAATCGATCAGCTGCGGGTGTGCAACTGTTCATGCAACGCATCGAGCAATAAGCGCACCTTGCGCAGGTCCGGCGTGGCATAGCCTTCGGTGAAGCGTTGATGGATCGGGGTCAGCAGCTCCAGTGCTTCGCGGTGGCGTGATTGGCGCTGCCACAGTTGGGCCAATGTTGTGGCGCTGCGCAGTTCCCAGGCCAGCGCGCCCTGGGCACGGGCGATGGCGAGGGCGTTTTGCAGGAGGTGTTCTGCCTGCTCGCCAAGGCGTCCCTGCGGACAATCCGCCTCGTCCGCCAATAACCGCTCAGCCTCGGCCCGCAACACTTCCGCCGTGCTCCAGCCTGCTGCACCACTGTGCGCCCGCTCCAGCAGCGCTTCATCGATATGGCGGGCATCGAGTGTGACCATTAGCTCCTTGATCAGCCCGTTATCCGCCGGCGCGTCGGGTTGGGCCAGGCGTTCATCGATCACCTGCGCATAGTGCCGTCCCCAGCGATAGAACAGCAGCACCGAGTGCTTCTGCGCCTGCTCCAGCAACAGTTGCAACAATTCGCGCGCAGTCCTGGCGTCGCCGTTGTAATGCGCAATCAGGCAGCTGGCCAATGCCAGGGTGTAGCAGATCGACGTCCCGTGGTTGATCTGCACGGCGATATCCAGCGCCTGCCGGGCGGTGCGCCACGCCTGTTCGGGAAACCCCTGCAGCCACAACACCCGGGCGAGAATGGTCAACGAAGCCACGCTCTGGTCGTACTGCACGCCAAAGCCGTGGGTGAAGCGGTTGCGACAACCACTGTGGGCCATACGCTGAATCACTTGCTCGGCGTTGATCCGCGCGCGCGGCTGGTCGCCGGCAAAGTGCAGCGCCAGGACGCGCAAGCGGTGAATGCTCAATGACAGCAGCGGGTCGTCGTGGCCACCGAGGCGGTCGAATTGTTCGCTTTGCTGCAATGCCGCCTGGTAATGCCCACAGCTGAGATTGACCGCCAGGTGGCCGGAGATGGCGCGCAATTGCGCGGCGACGTCGTGGTGCTGCTGCGCCAGCGCGTTAGCCTGAGTGAACGCTTCAATGGTTTCCGGTGACCCGCCGCAGGTGTGATAACAAGCGCTGCCGAGTGCCAGTTGCAAGGCTGTCTGCAGGCGCGGACAGGGTTGTGCCGCGCTTTTGAGCAAGGACAACGCCTGACGGACATGCGCGCCATATTCCTTGAGCAATGACAGCTCCTGCCACAACGCGGCCGACGTCGCGGTCAAACGGATGCCGAGAGGGCGCGAGCCGTTGCCGTGCAAACTCCAGTCGAGTGCAGCGCGCAGGTCTTCCAGGCCTCGGGCATAGCGCTCGATCCATTGTGTGGTCGGAGTGTGTTCCCACTCGGTCTGCGCTTGCTCCATCAACGTCAGATAGCGTTCGGCGTGGCGTTCGCGCAGGGTTTCGCGTTCGCCGCTGAGTTCGAGTTTTTCCAGGGCGTAATGGCGGGTGGTGTCGAGCAGGCGATAAAACACTTCTTCATCACCGACTTCCACGTTCAGCAGCGATTTACCCACCAGTTGCGTGACCGATGCGAGCACCTGCGTGGGATCGATGTGTTGACCGACGATCACCGCCGCAGCCGAGGCCAGGCTGAAGCTGCCGCGAAACACCCCGAGGCGCCGCAGGCAAGTCTGCTCGCAAGGGGTGAGCAGATTGAAACTCCAGTCCAGCGTGGCGTGCAGCGTTTGATGCCGCGCATGGCGCTGGTGGTTGCCCGCCGCCAGTGGGTGCAAGTGATCCTGCCATTGCTCCAGCAGGCCGCTCAGGCCCAGGCTTTCGACCTGCGCTGCTGCCAGTTCCAGAGCCAGCGGAATACCGTCCAGACGCCGGCAGATTTCCATCGCCAGGGGTAGCTCGGCATCGCTCAGTTCAAAGCGTTCATGGGCGCCCATCGTTCGTTCGACGAACAGTTGCAAGGCCGCGAAAGTCATCGCCTGCTCGCGATCGAGACGGCTCGTCGCAGGCGGGCAATCGAGGGATTCCAGACGCTGCACGAACTCGCCCTCAGCGCGCAGACTTTCGCGGCTGGTGGCCAGAATGTGTACGTGCGGTGCGCCGCGCAGAAGGCTCTCGACGAGCAGCGCCACGGCATCGATGAGGTGCTCGCAGTTATCGATCACCAGCAGCATCTGCCGTTCGCGCAAATCGTTGATCACACTCGCCAGCGGCGCGCCGTCGTGTACCGCCAGATCAAGCAGGGTCGCCAGTTGCGAGGCGATCAGCGCCGGGTCGGTGAGCGGCGCCAGATCCAGCAGGCGGATGCCATCGCGATAGCGTCCGAGCAACTGCTCGGCGACGCGCAGGGCAACGGTGGTCTTGCCGATGCCGCCGGGGCCGATGAGGGTGATGCAGCGCTGTCGCGGCAGTTGCTGCATCAAGCTGTCCACCAATGACTGGCGGCCGATCATCCGGGTACGGCGCAGCGGCAGGTTGTGGCGCCCGGGCGCCGCCTCCAGTAGCCGTTGTCCATTGGCGTGCACCGTCAGTGGGGCAACGAAACTGTAGCCGCGCTGGGCCACGGTCACGATATAGCGTTGACCGGCCTGACCGTCGCCCAGCGCCTTGCGCAGGGCGGCCATGTGCACCCGCAGATTGATGTCTTCGACGACGGTGTCCGGCCATACGCCGGCGAGCAGTTGCTGCTTGCTCACCACTTCTCCGGCATGCGCCAGCAGCATCAGCAGAATATCCATGGCGCGCCGCCCCAGCCGCAACGGCTGGTCACCTTCCATGACCAATCGTTGTCCGGTGTAAATCCGATAGGGGCCGAAGCCGATGGCCTGATTCGGGGAAAGACTCAACAGCGCACTCCTGCGGTGATGCGGCGATCCTGGCAGATGGACGCTGCGTGAAGACGCAGATCGTCGGCTACAAGGTATCGCAGCATATTCCTCAGGTTTGGCCATCAGTGCAACGCCGGGCTCTTGCGCAACGCTCAAAAGCTCAGATGCCGTGTCCGGGGGGCGTTGCCATCACGCATGACCTGACAGCGCCAGGCAAACGGATTGATCCCTTCGCTGCGGGTGAACATGTGGCAGAAATGTGCCTGATCACAGAAACCGCATTCCAGGCTGATCTGCGTCAGGCTCAGGCCGGTGTGGCGGATCAGCAGCTTGGCGCGGGCAATGCGCTGCTCGCGGATCCAGTCCTGCGGCGCCAGACCGGTGCTGGCCTTGAACGCCCGGGAGAAATGGCTGCGCGACAATGAGCAGGCGCGTGCCAACTCGGCCACTTCCAGGCTTTCTCCGAGGCGTTCGAGGATCAGTTGTTTGACCTGCCGCTCCCGTTGCGGGCTGAGGCCGCCGATAAGCGGCCGGGGCGTTTCGCTGGCAGGGGCGAGGGCGACGGATTGCTGTAGAGGAGCCATGGCCGGTGTCCGTGTCGTGGAGGTGAAAAACAACGCTGCGCAGAGGCCTTCATTGTTAAGAAGGGACATGCCGGCTGACGAGTTAATCGTTGTTAATTCGCAGGCCTGACACAGATGCAAACCACCGTTGATCGGGTAAAGTGCTCAGCACTTGCGAACGGTCTTAGAAGGAATTGCAGCCCATGAACCGTAACGATCTGCGCCGTGTCGACATGAACCTGCTGGTGATTTTCGAAGCGCTGATGTTCGAAAAGAACCTGACCCGCGTCGCCGAAAAACTGTTCATGGGCCAGCCGGCGGTCAGTGCCGCGCTGGGGCGTTTGCGTGACCTGTTCGATGATCCGCTGCTGTTGCGCAACGGCCGCAGCATGGAGCCGACGGCGCGAGCGCTGGCGATTCTGCAGGAGCTGCAACCGGCGATGGATGTGATCTCCGGCGCGGTCAGCCGGGCCAAGGAGTTCGACCCGGCGACCAGTTGCGATGTGTTCCGTATCGGCCTCTCGGATGACGCCGAGTTCGGGCTGTTTCCACCGCTGCTGCGCAACCTTCAGGAGGAGGCACCGGGTATCGTCGTGGTCGTACGCCGCGCCAACTACCTGCTGATGCCGGCGTTGCTGGCGTCCGGGGAAATCTCCGTCGGCGTGAGTTACACCACCGATCTGCCGGCCAACGCCAAGCGCAAGAAACTGCGCGACATTCCCTGCAAGGTTCTGCGTGGCGACGACCGCCCGGGGCCGCTCACGCTTGACGAGTACTGCGAGCGGCCTCACGCCATGGTGTCGTTTTCGGGGGACCTGAGCGGCAACATCGACATGGACCTGGCCAAGGTCGGCCGCAGCCGCCGGGTGGTGCTCGGTGTACCTCAGTTCAGCGGCCTGCGCGCGCTGTTGGCGGGCACCGAGATGATCGCTACCGTGCCGGATTACGCCGCGTGTGCGCTGGTGGAAGGTTGTGCGTTGCGAGCTGAAGATCCGCCGTTTCCGATTGATGCGGCGCAACTGTCGATGGCCTGGAGCGGGGTGCATGACAACGACCCGGCAGAGAAATGGCTGCGGTCGCGGATCAGTCAGTTCATGTCGGTGTCGCTGGATGTTCCAGTGGTGTGAGTGACCGTTCGTCTAAAACAGCGTTCACCCTGTTAGTTCTGACAGTGGTGAGTGCTCGCCTTTCCGTGTTTGATGGGTCAATGCCGAAACGGCCAGCCCTCGGGGGAAGTGAAAATGGACGTGCCGATTACTGCGCTTACCCGTGACGATCTGTCGCGACTGGCAATTAAAGAAAGTTCAAATGGTTTCCTGTTGCCAGCGGCCGCCCGGTACAACCTGACGGTAATAATCGACTTCCCTTGGTTGCCAGGAGACTTACTTACCATCACGTGGGCCGGGACTCCAGGTTCCGGTTCCTATACGTCGCCGCGCATACCGATCGGCGGATTTAAACCCCCTTTCACGACCCACATTAACAATATTCTGGTGGCTTTCAATCTCGGTCGGACCGTCATCGTCAGTTACACGCTTTACCGTGGCACTGAACCTCCTGTGGTATCGCAACCTTTGCCGCTCTTCATACCGCTCATAAACCAACTTGATCTGCCCCTGCCGGTGATCAAAGAGGCAAACGACGAAGGTGGGGGCACTCACTTGGATGTGAGCGATCTGACTGAGGTTACTTTACGTATCCGGTCATGGCTGCTGAGCAGGCGCGAGCAGTTCTTCTGGCTCCTGCTCACAGGCGTGAAAGCCGACGGCAGTGTCTGGGAGGCCTGGTATTGGCAAGCACCGGAAAATATTGTTGGTAATGAATTCAGCCTCGGTTATTACGAACAAAAGATCCCTGCCGCGCCGCTGCAAGGTCTGCAAAATGGAAGCGTGTTGACAATGAGGTTTTGGGCCGGGCTGCAGAACAGTCCGGATCGGTCCGATGCCCAGGCATTTGCACATCGTAACTACATCGTCCTGACGGACCCTGTGAGCGCGCCAAGGATCGAACGGATCACTGATCCGCTCGATCAGGAGATCGCCGAAGATGGCGACACGCTTTTCACCAGCGCCACATTGCACGGTGCCGCGACAGAAGAAGTCAGCGTGTTTGACGGGCAAGCGCCTCTGGGCAGGGCGCCGGCCATAGCGGGCGTATGGAAATTTCCGGTTACTGGATTGACCCAGGGCCCACACATCTTTACAGGTCAATACGCCGGTGGCGGGGTATCCAATACTCGGACGATCAACGTTCTGGAAAACCGCGAAGTACGGATCAAGGAATCAACCGGCAACACTCATTTGAATCCTTCTGCGTCCATTAATACGCTGACGTTTGTGCTCGATTATCCGAGCCAGCCTGCCGACCTGGTCAGCGTGCGCTGGATCGCGGCGCAAGGCACGCCAGCGGCAGGTTCGTATACATCGCTGCCGGTCGCTGTGGGTGCCACGCCCAGAGAACTAACGGCGCCTGTCTCTCTGGTGGCCTTCAGCATCGGTAAATCCGTTGAAGCTACCGCCTCCTACGTACGCGGCGGTGCACCGGCGGTGCAGTTGCAACCCTTGGCGCTATCCGTGCTGCCGATCCCGAGCAACTTGCTCATATCCCCAGTGATCGACGAGGCCAAAGACACTCTCGAACTGGACAAGAAGGACATCGTGACCGGAGCGAACCTGACTTTCGGCAACTGGATACACATAGCGAGAGGCCAACGACTGGAACTCACCCTGATGGGCTTCACGGCCAATGGCATCGAGAACAATCGAAGTATCTGGACACCCGATCGCAATTCGGTTCATCAGGCCTGGGTCTTGAATCGAGGCTACACGTTCGGACTCCCGCTCGACTATCTGCTGTCGCTCGGGGTCGGGACATTGGTGAGCATCCTGTTCACAGTGAGAACGGATCAAGTGCCAAGCTCGACGGCAGTCACGGTTTTCGAACCGCGTCGGTACACCATCGTGGACTCGCGCTGACCGGAGGAGGGAATAAGGTTTTCGGCTTTGGACGGTTGGGACGCGGAGCATCCCGGCTGCATTCCCATGCAGAACGTGGGAGCGATCGATCAAGAGCAAAGAGAGCACACCCATCCAATTTCCCCCCGATCAATCGTTGCACTATTCCCTGCAATGATTGATCAAGGGTGGATCCATGAACGCTGTACAACGCAATGACCAGGCGCAGAACCTCGGCCTGCTCTTACTGCGGGTGACCGGCGGGTTGTTTCTGCTGTTCGTCCACGGCTTGCCCAAGTTGCTGGACTTCACTGCGCAGCTGCAACAGATCGAAGACCCGTTCCACCTCGGTGCCCACCTCACTTTGATTCTGGCGATCTTCGCCGAAGTCCTCTGTCCGCTACTGATCGTCGCCGGGGTGCTGGCGCGATTGGCCTGCTTGCCTATTCTTTTTGTTCTGCTGGTGGCGCTGCTGGTCGTGCATCCGCAATGGAGTGTGGCCGAAGGACAGTTCGGCTGGTTGCTGTTGATCCTCTTCACCACTGTGCTGATCGCCGGGCCTGGACGGCTGGCGCTCAATGCGCGTTTGCCCGGAGTGCTTCGTTATGCCTGATACCCCGTCCCTGAGAAAACCGGGAACCGAAGAAACCGTGACGCTGATCGTCAAGCACCGGGTCAAGGCCGGCTTCGAACAGCCCTACGAAGCCTGGCTGCGCAATATCGTCAGCGTGGCGGGGCGTGAAGAAGGGCACCTGGGTGTGGACGTAATGCGCAGTAAACAGGGTGGCCTCGCGCTGTTCACCTGCGTGCTGCGTTATTGCTCGACCGAGGCGATGCAGCGCTGGCTCGACTCCCCACAGCGTCAGGCGCTGATCGAAGAGGCCGCGCCGATGCTCGCCGACGGCGACCAGACCGAGGTCAATGCGGCCAACGAGTTCTGGTTCACGCCACTGGTCGACGCTGCCACGCCACCACCACGCTGGAAGCAGGCCGTCGTGACGCTGTTCGTGATCCTGCCGCACACCTTGCTGGTGCCGCTGATCTGGGGACCGCTGCTGCAACTCAATGCATTCCTGTCCAACTATGTGGTCGCCACGTTCCTGATCACCCTGACCATCGTGGTGTCGGTGGTGTACGTCTGCATGCCGGCCGCCACTCGCTTGTTCGCGCCGTGGCTGGCGGCCACTCAGCCCCATGAGCACCTGGAATCCAACGCCCATCCGCCGCGCTGAAGGGGCGGATACGGACTTCGTTTCACTTATCTCGAAGGAACTGCGATGAACGCCGATCTGATTCTGTTCAATGGCCAATTTCATACGGTAGACCGCGAAAAACCTCTCGCCAGTGCTGTGGCGATCAAGGACGGACGCTTTGTCGTCGTCGGCAACGACACCCAGGCCATGGCCCTGCGTGGTTCGGCCACGCAAGTGATCGACCTGCACGGGCGCTGCGTGATCCCCGGCCTCAACGACTCGCACTTGCACCTGATCCGTGGCGGCCTCAACTACAACCTCGAACTGCGCTGGGAAGGCGTGCCGTCGCTGGCTGATGCACTGCGCATGCTCAAGGAGCAGGCCGACCGCACGCCGACCCCGCAATGGGTGCGCGTGGTCGGTGGCTGGAACGAATTCCAGTTCGCCGAAAAACGCATGCCGACCCTCGAAGAACTCAACCAGGCCGCACCGGATACCCCAGTGTTCGTCCTGCACCTGTACGACCGCGCGCTGCTCAACCGTGCCGCACTGCGGGTTGCCGGTTACACCCGCGACACACCGAACCCGCCGGGCGGCGAGATCGTGCGCGATGCCAACGGCAATCCGACCGGGATGCTGGTGGCGCGGCCGAACGCGATGATTCTGTACTCGACGCTGGCCAAGGGGCCGAAGTTGCCGCTGGACTATCAGGTCAACTCGACCCGCCAGTTCATGCGCGAACTCAATCGCCTCGGCCTGACCAGCGCGATCGATGCCGGCGGTGGTTTCCAGAACTATCCCGACGACTATCAGGTGATCGAGCAACTGGCCAAGGACGACCAGTTGACCGTGCGCATCGCCTACAACCTGTTCACCCAGAAGCCGAAAGAAGAGCTGACCGATTTCCAGAACTGGACCGGCAGCGTCAAGTTGCATCAGGGCGATGACTTCCTGCGCCACAACGGCGCCGGCGAGATGCTGGTGTTCTCCGCCGCCGACTTCGAAGACTTCCTCGAACCGCGCCCGGACCTGCCGCAAAGCATGGAACAGGAGCTGGAACCGGTGGTGCGCCACCTGGTCGAGCAGCGCTGGCCGTTCCGTCTGCACGCCACGTACAACGAATCGATCAGCCGCATGCTCGACGTGTTCGAGAAGGTCAATCGCGACATTCCGTTCAACGGTCTGCCGTGGTTCTTCGACCACGCCGAAACCATCACCCCGCAGAACATCGAGCGGGTGAGGGCGCTGGGCGGCGGCATCGCGATTCAGGATCGCATGGCGTTCCAGGGCGAATACTTCGTTGACCGTTATGGCGCGAAAGCCGCCGAAGCCACGCCGCCGATCAAGCGCATGCTTGCCGAAGGCGTGCCGGTGGGCGCGGGCACCGATGCCACGCGGGTTTCCAGCTACAACCCGTGGACGTCGCTGTACTGGATGGTCAGCGGCCGCACCGTTGGCGGTCTGGCCTTGTACGAAGAAGGTTTGCCGCGCACCACTGCGCTGGAATTGTTCACCCACGGCAGCGCCTGGTTCTCGTCCGAGCAGGGCAAGAAGGGCCAGATCAAGGTCGGGCAACTGGCGGATCTGGCGGCACTGAGCGCGGACTTCTTCCACGTCGAGGAAGAAGCGATCAAGTGGATCGAGTCGGTGCTGACCGTGGTCGGCGGCAAGATCGTTTACGCCGCCGGCGATTTCGAAGACCTCGGCCCACGCTCGATCCCCGTGCTGCCGGACTGGTCGCCGGTGGTCAAGGTGCCGGGCCACTGGCGCCCGAATTCGCCTTTGCAGGCGCAAGTGCATCAGTGTGTCGGTGCCTGCGCGGTGCATGCGCACAGCCATGAAAAAGCCCGACTGTCGAACGCACCGGTCAGTGACTTCGCCGGTTTCTGGGGCGCGTTCGGCTGTTCCTGTTTCGCGTTCTGATCACTACAAAAAAGCGCCGGCCACCCGGTCGGCGCCTCATGCAACAACCATCCACCGAGGAGTTTCCCATGAGCGTTCCCTACAAGCGTCTGAACAAAGATGATGCGGTCGTGCTGCTGGTCGACCACCAGACCGGTCTGATCTCGCTGGTACAGGATTTCTCGCCAAACGAATTCAAAAACAACGTGCTGGCACTGGGCGACATCGCCAAGTTCTTCAAGCTGCCAACCATCCTCACCACCAGTTTCGACGCCGGCCCGAACGGCCCGATCGTGCCTGAGCTGCGCGAGCAGTTCCCGGATGCACCGTTCATTCAACGTCCTGGCCAGATCAACGCCTGGGACAACGAAGACTTCGTCAAGGCAATCAAAGCCACCGGCCGCAAGCAACTGATCATCGCCGGTGTGGTGACCGACGTCTGCGTGGCATTCCCGACCCTGTCGGCCATCGCCGAAGGTTATGAAGTGTTTGTGGTCACCGACTCGTCCGGCACCTTCAACACCACCGTGCAACAAGCGGCGTGGGCGCGCATGTCGGCGGCCGGTGCACATCTGCTGAACTGGTTTGCCGTGGCCTGCGAGCTGCAAGGCGACTGGCGCAACGACATGGAAGGCTTGGCGCACCTGCTGTCCGAACGCCTGCCGAACTACCGCAACCTGATCAACAGCTACACCAAGTTCACTGCCAAGTGATTGCTTGAACTGAAAGTGCCCGCTTGATTGCGGGCATTTTCATGTGCAGTAAAAAGAGGCGTAACCCATCACCACCTGTGGCGAGGGAGCTTGCTCCCGCTGGGCTGCGCAGCAGTCCCCGAAATCTGTGAGCGCTGCGCACTCAAGCGGGAGCAAGCTCCCTCGCCACAAGGTATGGCGTCCACCTGTTTGTCAGGGCTAGCGCTTTTGCAACCAGCCGAGAAACCCACCCTTGCGCACCGCCACCGGTTTGGCCATCAACGCCAGCCGGCTGTTCTGCTGTCGCACGGCCTGCAATTTGTTCAACGCCTGGCCGACTTCGCTGCGCTGTTCCATGCACTGACGGGTCAGGTTCTTGTCGAGACGGTAGATGATCGAAGAGGTCAGCGCGGTAAACGTTGCTTGCGAAGGCGTATCTGCAAGGATGCTTTGCTCACCCATGACCTCGCTCGGCCCCATGCGCCCGGCCTCGCTGAAGCCGTTGCCATCCGGCACGCTGGCGCTGACTACGCCGGTGGCGATCACGAACAGGCTGTCCGGCACCTCCTCCAGATTGAGCACCACCTGCCCGGCGCTGTACTGCTGCGCGACCATCGATTCGGCGAGGCGATCACGTTCCTCATGGCTCAGCGAGCGGAAGACTTTCACTTCATCGAGCAACGCCCGGGCGCGGGTCGAGGGTTCGATCACACCGTCCGGATGCCGGGAAATACCTGCGGCCTCGAGATGCCGGTGGGCGAGGTCGAACAGTTGATTGCGCATTTCGCCTTTCTTGCCCAGTTCACTGATGAAACCGCTGGCGACATACTCCGACATCTCCTCACCGGCCTCTTTCAACACGGCTTTGGGCGGCGGATTGAGCAGCAGACTGCTGCTGCCCTGCAGGGTGCGGTCGAGCGCGTCGAGCACGCGCCGTGGGCGAATGTGATTCGGCACCTTGATGCTGATCGAAACCCCGTGCAGGTGGGTCGGACGGCTGAGATTGACGATTTTCGCCTTGGCCGCCACCGAGTTCGGTACGACCGCCAGGGTGCCGCTGCTGGTCAACAAATGCGTGGCGCGCCAGTCGATGTCGATGACCTTGCCCTCGACGCCGTCGATCACCACGAAATCGTCGACCTGATACGGCTTGGTGGTGTTGAGCACGATGCCGGAAAACACGTCGGCCAAGGTGCTTTGCAGCGCCAGACCGACGACGATCGCCACCACCCCGGAGGTCGCCAGCAAGCCTTTGACCGGCAGCTCCAGCACATACCCGGCGGCCGCGACGATCGCCGCCAGAAACACCAGCGCGCCAACCACGTCCTGCAACAGCCGACCGCTGTGGCCGATGCGTCGCATCAGGATCAGGCCGATCACTTCGGTCAGCACCCGCGCGGCGTACAGCCACCAGAGAATGCCCAGCGCCGTCGCCCCGAGCTGCGTCACCGGGTCATCGACAAACAGTGGAGCCTGCAACGGGCTGACGCCGGCGTTGATGGCCAGCGCACTGAATGCCAGAAACAGCACCAGCCGCACACCGACCCGCGGCGCGCGGTGCTTGAACGGGGCGAGGTGCCAGAGCAGCGCGTCGAGCAGCAGCAGCGCGGCGCTCCAGGACAGCGGGTGGGTGAGGAGGATGGACATGGCGATCTCCGGAACTGCATGAACGTCGGTGTTGAAGAGGCTTTTGTGGTGAGGGGATTCATCCCCGATGGACTGCGCAGCAGTCCCCTGCCTTTTTGGTTAGCAGTGGGGTCGCTTCGCAACCCATCGGGGATGAATCCCCTCACCACAAGGGTTCTTGCAATCAAAAAACTCGCCACACTGTTGGGTGTGGCGAGGGAGGGGGCCTCAGTTCAGATGCGTCTTCAGCTCAGCCGCGGCCTGGCGCACGGCCGCTTTCACTTCGGGAATCTGACTCAGCGGATTGAGCAAGCCAAAGTCATGAATCATCCCGTTGTAGCGCACCGAGGTCACCGGCACACCGGCCGCATCCAGATGCCGTGCGTAGCCTTCGCCTTCGTCACGCAGCACGTCGAACTCGGCGGTCTGCACCAGCGCGGCGGGCAGACCCTTGAGCTGTTCGGCGCTGGCGTTGAGCGGCGAGGCGTGGATCTGCGCGCGTTCGGCCGGGTTGGTGGTGTAGTTGTCCCAGAACCACTGCATCATGCCCTTGGTCAGGAAGTGGCCCTCGGCAAATTGCTGGTACGAGCCGTCGTCGAACTGCGCGTTGGTCACCGGCCACATCAGCAACTGGAAGCGCAGCGCCGGGGTTTGCTTTTCCTTGGCCATCAGCGCCACGACCGCTGCCATGTTGCCGCCGACACTGTTACCGGCCACCGCCAGACGCTTGCCGTCGACCCCGATCTGCTTGCCGTTTTCCGCGACCCATCGGGTCGCCGCATAGGCCTGGTTGATCGCTGTCGGGTACTGCGCTTCCGGCGACGGCGTGTAATCGACGTACACCGCGACCGCTCCAGAGCCAACCACCAGATCGCGAATCAGGCGTTGGTGGGTCGGGAAATCGCCCAGCACCCAGCCGCCACCGTGGAAGAACATGAACACCGGCAATTCGCCTTTGACCTTGGCCGGCCGCACCACTTTCAGGTTGATGGTCTGGCCATCGACCTTGATCGCCTTGTCGCTGACTTCAACCCCGGACAGGTCAACCTTCACCGACGCCTGGGCACCGGTCAGCACCGCACGGGCATCCTTCGGGCTCAGCTGTTCCAGCGGTTTGCCACCGCCGGCGGCGAGGGCTTCGAGGAAAGCCTGGGTGTTGTGTTCGACACCCGGGCTGCCGGCGGCGAACGCGTTGCCGATGGAGAGGGCGAGGAGGGATGCGGTCAGGGTTTTTTTGATGTTCATGCTCAATTCCATTTTTGATTGGTCGTGTTCTCTGTAGGAGCTGCCGAAGGCTGCGATCTTTTGATCTTTAAAAGATCGCAGCCTTCGGCAGCTCCTACAGGTTTGGGGTTGTTTTCAACACCGTGAACACAGATTAATGAGCTGTCGAAATGTGAAAAAGCGGCTATAAAGCGTTTAACTGTCCACCAGAGAGTGACAATGAACCCGTTCGAAGACATGCGTATTTTTTGCCAGGTCATGGACTCCGGCAGCTTCACCGCTGCAGCCGATCAGTTGGGCCTGTCCAAGCAGTTCGTCAGCCGCCGCTTGATGCAGCTCGAGGAGCGCCTCGGTGTGCGCTTGTTGAACCGTTCCACCCGACGCCTCGACGTCACGCCACTGGGTCAGAGCTACTACGAGTCGGCGCTGCGCCTGCTCGGCGAAGTGGAGCAGGTCGAACAGGGCATCGCCGGGCAGACCGCCGAGCCGCGCGGGACGATTCGCGTCAGTGCGCCGCTGTCGTTTGCCGTGGCGCATCTGGGTTGTCTGTTGCCGCTGTTTTTGCAGCGCTATCGCGATGTCACTGTGGAAGTGGATTTGAGTGATCGCCCGGTGGACCTGCTCGGCGAAGGTTATGACCTGGCGTTGCGTATCGGTGTGCTGGAAGACTCGACGCTGATCGCCCGGCGTATCGCCGCCATCGAACGGGTGTACTGCGCCAGCCCCGCGTATCTGGCTGAACGTGGCACACCGCTCACCCCCGAAGACCTGCACAGCCACGACTGCCTGCCGTACGGCCATGGTCGTTCGGTGCAATGGCGCTTCAACGCGGGGCAGGGCAAGCCGCTGCTGGTCAACGTCACCGGGCGCATGCGGGTGAACAACGGCGAGCTGCTGAGGGATGCAGCGGTGCAGGGAATGGGGATTACCTATCTGCCGACGTTCATCGTCGGCGCGGCGCTTAAGGACGGGCGACTGCTACCGGTACTCGACGACTACAGGCCCGAACCGCTGACCCTGTCGGCGGTCTACCCGCAGCATCGCCAGGCGTCGCGCCCGGTGCAGGCGTTGGTCGAGTTTTTGCGCGAGCGCCTGAATCAGATGTAAGCGTTCCGAACTGTAGGAGTGAGCCTGCTCGCAATAGCGGTGTTTCAGTCGATGATGATTTGGCTGAACCGCCACAATCGCTGGCAAGCCAGCTCCCACAGTGGATCGGCGGTGCGGCTTACAAAGTCGCAACAACCGTATTGATTGGGCTGTTCTAGACTCGGGGCCGCTCAATCACGAGCATCGTCCGGAGTGCGCCATGGAAGTGCCCAACAATAAAACCGCCATCGACAGCAATCGACAGGCGTGGAACGATTCCGCTCGCCATCATCGTGAATCGGCGGAATGGCAAGCGCTGTTGAACGACGTTTCGCAGGCAGATTTTTCCTGCCTCGACGATACCTTGCGCGGTCTGCTGGAACAGGTCGGTGTCGTCGGTAAAGAGTTGATTCAACTCGGTTGCAACAACGGTCGCGAAAGCCTGTCGCTGTTTGCCCTCGGCGCGCGCAGTGTGGTCGGCGTCGATCAATCGGAGGCGTTTCTCGAACAGGCTCGCGAATTGAACCAGCGCTCGCCGTACAACGCTGAATTCATCGAAAGCGATATCCATCACCTGCCGGCTGCGCTGCACAGCCGCTTCGACGTGGCGCTGATCACCATCGGCGTGCTGAACTGGATGCCCGACATCGGCGAGTTCTTTCGCCACGTGGCGTTAACCCTGAAACCGGGCGGCAAACTGGTGATCTATGAAACCCATCCGTTTCTGGAAATGGTTGATCCTGAAGGCGAAGACCCGTACCGCCTCGCCAGCTCCTACTTCCGCGCCGAGCCATTCGTGCAGGAAGAACCGATTGTCTACGTCGGCAAGGTCGAGCAGCAGGCGGCCAAGTCCTACTGGTTCGTACACACCCTCGGCGCGATCTTCAGCGGCGCCATCGCCGCCGGCCTGAACATCGCGCATTTCAGGGAATACCCGCATTCGAATCGGGAGGAGGTGTATGACCAGTATCTGAATCGCGAGGCGCAGATGCCGTTGTGCTTCACCTTGGTCACCAGCAAGGCCTGAAGCTTTCCATCGCTCCAACCGGCCATATCGCTGGCAAGCCAGACTCCCACAGTTTTTTGGTTCGCACGAAAATAGCGAGGACACCTGAACACCTGTGGGAGCTGGCTTGCCAGCGAAGGCGTCGATAAGGTTTCAAGTCTGGCTGAAAGAATGAAAGTCGACTTCGACCGTTTGACCCTTCTGAATGTTCGAGCAAGCCTGTGCCACATAGCCGATGGCTCGAAGCAACTCTTCATCGTCGTCATCGCTTAGCACTTGTTTCAGATACTCACGAATTGCCGCGACATCAACGAGTAATGACGGCAACTCTAGGCTGGTGAGTTTGTAGCTCAACTTTCTGCTCCCTTCTGTTTTTGCGCCAATTTACTTGATCAAGCCATTGGCAACAGTCAGGCATAGCCTTTAGGGCAGGAGGGCGATTCTTTTTCGGCTGTGGGCAAAGTCCTGTGTTACGCAATCCACTGTAGGAGCGAGCCTGCTCGCGATGGCGGCCAAACGGCCGCCATGTCTTACGACCGAATCACGCCTGCGCCGCCGCACTCACCACCGGCCGCCCAGGTTTGCGCAGGGGGTCCAGGCGTGAGCCTTGATAGCGGCTTTCGCGGTAGAAGCGCCAGCGGCCGAACAGGCCGTAGACGTGGGTGACGCGGCCCTGTTCTTGGTAGCCCATGCGGATGTGCAGCTTCAGCGCCGGGATGTTGTGGGTTTCGCAGACGTCGACGACTTTGTCGCAGCCTTGAGCCGCCATGGCTTCCCAGAGGGCGACTTGTACGTCCATCAATCGAGTGCCGCGGCACCCCGTAAAAAATCCTTGTTCAAATCGGCATAGGACACCCGCGGCACCCCCGTCAGCCGCTGCTCCAGCACGCGGTTCAGGGATTCTCCGGGGTTGAGATAGGCATCGCCGAAATCGCTGTCGAGCTGATTGGGGTGGGCGACGATTTCCAGCACGCCGTCGCTCGGTGCGGGGGCGTTGCGCAGGTCCACTGGCGTGCATACGTAGTCCGCCGTCGCGCCGGCCAGGCTCTGCAAGCGCCAATTGAGCAGACCTTTGAACACGCGTTTTGGCAGACTGAGGTTCTGCCCCAGATTGCGCGCCAGGCGAATCGGCACGCCTTGCTGAGCGGCAAACCGCGCGACGATTTCACCAATCGGCCAGATGTTGTGTACGTGCTGATGCGAGTCGATGTGGCTTGGCCGTACGCCATGCTCGACGCAACGCTGCCACTGCGCCTGCAACTCTTCTCGTACTGCGTCGCGATCTTCGCGACTCAGCCACAGACTATGGCGTGGCAGGCTCAGATCGAACACGCCATGCCCATCGCAAAAGGTTCGGCTGCGCAGAATCGAAGCACTCAACGGCCGGCCGTAAGTCAGATTGAAGTGCAATCCGACCCGACCTTGCAGCGACGCATGCCGGGCCATCGCACAGGCCGCCTCAAACGCCGGCATGTTGGCCATGGCCGTGGCCGAGCTGATGACCCCGGCCTGAAACGCGGCGAAGATCGTCGCGTTTTCGTTCGGGCTCAAACCGAAATCGTCAGCGTTGACTATGACTTGGCGAGGCATGATCGCCCTCCGTGGTGATGACGACAGGTGTCGGTGCCGGTCTGGCCGCACGTCGCGCGCGCCATTGCTGCACCGTCGGTTTCAAGCGATGCCAGAGGCGCAACCCCAGCCCCAGCAATATCCCGCTGGGGCGCCAGGAATAGAAACTCCAGCGCCAGTGCTCCAGTTGGCCGGTCATGCGCTCGTGTAACTGGTGGCTGGAGTTTTCCAGGCTGACCCGCGAGGCATCGATCCAGCGCCATTGCTCATCCAGCCCCCAGCGAATCCATTCCTCCAGCAACACCCGGCCGCTGCCCAGATCGGCGTATTGCGGCAGGAACGCGAGGTTGTAATCGTAGAGTCGACCCTGTTCCAGCAAGCCGAGGCGATAGCTGATGCAACGCCCGTTGAGTTCCAGCGTCACCACCCGCACCAGGCCCTGGCCGGCGAGGGCGGTGAAGGCGCGTTCGATCCATTGCCGACTGCGCTCGCTGGCGAAGATTCCCACGCCTTCGTCACCTTTCCAGCTCACTGCTTCGACTTCGCTGATCGCCCGCAACAGCGGACCCATGCTCAGCGAATCGGGGGTAATGCGCCGCACCAGGGCGCCACACGCGGCAATCCGTTTGCGCGCCCGGCGCAGTTTGTAGCGCGGGTCACCGGAGACTTCCTGATGATCGGCCTCGCTGATCAGATGCACCGGCACCCGACAACTGAGACGGCGTTCGCCCGTGGAGCTGTGGGCCATCCATGGGGTGAGAGTGCTTTCTTCACCCGCAGGCTCGGATAACTCGTTGAGTTGCAGCAGCGCGTGCGGCAGGTGTCGGCGGATCAGGCGCAGGGCTTCGCGCATGTCATCGCCCTTGAGCAACGACAGCAGCGCCAGTCGGTCCGCCAGTGGATGGCCCAAGTGATGCAACACGCGAAACGGCACACCGGCAAAGCGCTCGCGGCCCGCCACCAACGGCAGGCACAGGCGCAATTCGTCCGCTTCCCAACCGAGCAGGATGTGCAGGCTCTCGCCCGCGCTCAGTGCCTGCTCTGCCGCGCACAACCAGCCCAGGTGGTTGAACGGCGTGTGATCGGTCACCCGCAAGCGCAGCGCCTCATAGGCGACTGCCGGAAAGTCGGCGGCGCACAGTGAAGTGCGCCATTCAAATCGCGCCGTCATGGGCTCAGGCCGCCGTGGCTGTGACAGGTGGACGGGACGGTTTGCGCAGCGCATCCAGCCGCGAGCCGCTGTAGCGGGTTTCGCGATAGAAGCGCCAGCGACCAAACAGAGTGTAGATGTTCATGATCCGGCCCTGCTCGGTATAACCCATGCGCAGGTGCAGTTTCAGCGCCGGGATGTTGTGGAACTCGCAGACGTCCACCACCTTGTCGCAGCCTTGCTCGGCCATGGCATTCCACAGTGCCAGTTGCACGTCCACCGACAGCTCGGTGCCCCAGAAGGCGCGGGTCAATTCGCCGCCGAATTCGAAGAACTCGCCAGGCTTCACCGGGAACATGCAACCGTAGTAGTGCCGGTCGAAATAGTCCCGCTTGCTGCCCCAGATAAAACCTACGGCATCGCCTTGTTCGTCCAGATACATGAGCCCGGTATGACCTTCGTTGGCCAACTCTGCCATGGTCCCGACACGGTCGCCGAAGTAGCGCGCGAAGGCGCTGGCGTTGTCGGCAGTGATCGTCACTGCCCTCACCGGTGGATACGGCTTGAGGTTGTGCGGCGGCACCGGGCTGACCAGATCGCGTTCCATCCACAGCAGCTCCTGATGGGAAAACACGAAGTGCTTCCACGCCTTGGCGAGGGTGACGCGCAGGCCTTTTTGTTTAATCTGTTGGCTGACTTTTTGCGCAATGCTCATGGTTTTTGCTCCTGATGATATGCAACGCGTGGCGTGCGGGCCCGCGTGGCAGAACATGAATCGACGGTTCATGAAGGGGTCCAGCTGAGGGCGAACAGGGTCTGCCCCGGCAGCTCGAAACGTACGCGGCCGTCCTGGCAGAGAAACGGCGCGTCGCGGCTGCGGTTGTCCGCGCCGAAGTAATGCAATGCACCGTTACTCAGCGGGCACCGGGCGCCGTTCAATTCGATTTGCTGCAGTCGCGTGCCCTTGTTTACGCCGAGCAGGCCACGCTGGGCGTCGCCGGCCATCGCCAGCACATCGACTTCAAAGCCGTCGTTCTCCAGCCACAGCACCTGATGCAGCCAGTGCTGCGCGATGAACTGCTGGGCCAGCCCCACCGGTTTCAGCTCGAAACCCTCAGCGCCCAGGACCCGGATCATGCCCTTGGGGTATTCCGGTTCATCGGCGGCCTGAAACCAGTTGAGCATGCTCAGCAAACCGTCCTGCGAGGCGTTGATCACCACCGAGGTCCACCACAGCGCGGCGTAGCGGGTTTCCTGATCGTAGGGGCTGAGGCTGGAGCCGCTGGACAGGTTGGTCTGATCCAGCAGCAAAGCCTTGCGCGGTTGGCCGCGAGCGTCGAGGCCAACCAGTTCGGCAGCGCGGCGCACGCTGTCGCGGTAGACCCGGGTGGCGAGCAGATCGCGGATCATCCATTCGTGCCAGGCCAGTGCGTCGATCTGCCCGGCGGATTCACCGAGCAAGCGCCGCGCCCAGTCAATGCCACGCTTGTCTGCCGCGTTATCGGCGAACGGCCCGTTGACCAGCCGCGAACTGGCCGGCATGGCGATGCGCACGCCGGCCCTGGCATTCGCTGGATCGCTGCGTACTTGCCTGGCCATGCTGGCGAAAATCGCCCGGTATTGCTCGAAGCTCGAATAGTTGAGGTTCGGCTCATCGGCAAAACCGATGTAGTGCGTGCCTTTGCCGCCCAAGGCGCGGGTGCTGGCCAGCCACGCGTCGAGCCCGCCATTGCTTTGCACATCGGCGCGCAGATCGGCCTGACGCTGGCTGCCGGCGAGCAGGGTGATGTCCTGTCGGATGCCGAAACGCTCCTGATAAACCTTGCGGAATGCGTCTTCGAAGTGCGGGTTCTTCGCCGTGACATCGACAAAGCTGTAGTAACTGGCGGCGGTCGCTTTCAACGCATCCAGCACCGCATGGCTACTGGCGGGCGGCATCACATAGGGCAGGGCGATGCCCAGATCCGGCGTGCGTCCGAGGATTTTTTCGTGCAGGGTCAGGTGGATCTGGCCGGTCTCTTCGCGCACAGGTTTGAGTTGCTGCGGCGTCTGCGCAAACCGATTGGCCGTGCCGTCGAGCCAGAACGCCGCTTTGCCGCTGCCTTGCAGGCGCAGACGCCAGACCTGTTCGCGTTCGCTGACCGGCAACGCCAGTTGATCGAACTGCCAGTAGGCGCGATAGGGTTTGAGCGCCAGCGTCAGTGGCTGATCATCGCCCACCCGTTGCGCCTGCAGCGCGTTGACCCCGCCATGAAACTTGCCGGCCAGCACCGCCTGTTCCCCCGGCGCCACCTTGAAATACAGCTCGTCGCCGTTCTGTGTCTGCGCGCTGAAATGCACCTTGGCCGGCTCGAACAGCGCTACCGTGTGCTCATCGTGTTCGACCCGATAATTGCGGAAGCTGTAGCCAGGGATTTCCAGGCGATAACTGGCAGCGCCGGGCAGCAACGGCCAGCTCTGGGTGCCGCGGGTTTCGCTGGCCTTGATCAAGCGTTCGCCCTGCAGTTTGCCCTGGCCGTCGAGCAGGTACAGATGCTCTTCGTTGGCGTCGGCCTGCCACGCCGGGGTCCAGCGCACGGTCACGCTGTCCGGGCGATCGGCTTGCAGATACAGGCTGCCGTCGCGGATCTCGCCCCAGCGCATCGACGCGGCAAAGGCGTCCAGCGACAGGCCGAGACCGAGCAGCAGGACCAGGCGGTTCATGCGGCCTTCCGGTGCAGCATCTGCCACATCGGCGCGATGTCACTGGGCAGGATGATCAGGGTTTGCCAGAACGCCACGCCGCTCAAACGGCAGTACAACACCAGCATCGCCACCGTCACCGCCAGATAGGCAATCGACGACGCCGCTGCTGCGCCGACGATGCCGTAGGCCGGAATCAACACCAGGTTCAGCGCCAGATTGAGCAGGGCGCCGAGGCCCATCAGCAGCGACACCGTACCGGGGCGGTTTTTTCCCAGCAGGTCCAGACGCAGGATGCTCGCGTAGCACAGCCCGAGCAGCCCCGGCAGCAAGGCGAGCAGCGCCGGATACGCCGGTTGGTAAGCGATGCCGAACAGGGTGACGATCAGCCAGTTGCCGATCACGGCCATGCTCAGGCACGCGCCGAGCATCACTGTGGCGGTCAGGCGCAGGGCCAGCGGGGTGACCTTGTCCATGCCTTCGTCCTGTTGCAGCAGGCGTTTCATCAGCGGCGTGGTCACCGCTTCCGGGACGATCAGCAGCAGTTCGGCGGCGGCGCTGGCCATCGCATAATGACCCAGCGCGGTGCTGCCGAGCAGAGCGCCGATGAACAGGTAGTCCGACCGCAGAATCACCTGCTGGAACAGCAGGTCCGGATGGCTGCGCGCGCTGTAGCGCAGCAGTTCGTTCTGGCTCGCGCGATCCCATTGCAGGTGCAGCGGTTGCGCGCGTTTGAGCCAGACCCAACCGGCCAACACCACCAGGCTGATTCCGGCCAGCCAACTGATCAACGCCGCTTCCAGTGCCGCGCTTTTCCACATCCAGAACAGCGCGAGAAACAGCAGCAGCGGCGCCAGCGATTCGGTCAGGCGCAAGGCGTTGAACGCGACCACGCCACCGGAGGCGTTGTGCAGGGTCAGCAGACCGCTTTTCAGCACGGTCAGCGGTACCGCCAGCAGTAACAGCCAGGCCAGCAGACCGAGCTGCACGGTGACATCCAGTTCACTGCCGAACTCACGCACCAGCGCCACCACCAACAAGGTCAACAGGCCGGCGAGCAAGCATCCGAACACCAGCACCTGACTCAGCAGCAGCCCCATCGGTCGTTGCTTGGCGGCCTGATAACCGACGGCTGAATTCAACCCGCCACTGGTGGCAGCGCTGATCAGATCGGGCAAGGTGCTGAGCAGCGCAAACAGCCCGCGCTCACTGGGGCCGAGGATCCGCGCCAGCAACACGTTGCGCAGCAAACGCAAGGCGATCATCGCCAGTTTGGTGCCCATGCTTAGCGCCAGATGCTTGAGGTAATGGCTGCGGCTCATGGCCGGTTTCCACGAAAGATGCGCCACGACAGCAGCTCGGGATTACGCGCGGTGCGTTGGCTGACGCCGAAACGTGGCAGGTTCAGTGGATCGCCTTCGCCGCGATAGATGCCGGTGCCGGTGCCCAGCGCGAACGGGTAATCGTGGGCAGCAATCTGCCTGCGCACACGGTCGTCGTTGTTGCCGTTGGGGTAGCAATACACCGGCAGTGGCCGGTTGCAGCCGTTGTTCAAGGCGTCGCGGCTGCGACGGATTTCTTCGCTCAGGCGCACATCGTCCAGTTCCGTGAGGATCGCGTGGCTGGCGCCGTGCGGGCCGAAACGCACCAGTCCCGAGGCTTCCAGCGCCCGCACCTGGTGCCAGTCCAGCGCTTGCGGCTGCGCTTCGGGCGGGCATTCGTCAGTCAGGCGTTCGAGCATCGCCGGTTCAAGGTCTTTGAGGCTTTGCAGGTAATGCAGCAGCGACAGGCTGCGACGGTCGACATCAATGTCATCGACCAGTACCGGCAGTGGGCGATGGATCATGTGCAGGTATTCGATCAAGTGCATGCGGGCCTTTTCGCCATGGCTGCCCCACAGGGTCTCGCCAAGGCTTTCCCACCAGAAGCGCTGGCGGCTGCCGATGAAGTCGGTGGAGAGAAAGATGCTCGCCGGCACCTGATGTTTTTGCAGCAGCGGGAACGCATTGACCGCGTTGTCGCGCCAGCCGTCGTCGAACGTCAGCGCCACCCGTGGACGATCGCTGCGCAGTGAGGTGGGCGCAAGGATGTCCATCAGCGGCACGCAATCGAAGTGTCGGCGCAGCCACACCAGCAGGTGCTCGAAGGCTTTCGGTCCGACACACAGCTCATTGCGGTGCGGCAAGTCGGCAGCGCGGTCGTTGGCCAGCACCCGGTGCAACATCAGGATCACCCCGGCGCCGTGCAGCTGATTTCGTCCCACCGGGGAATTGAGGTAAAGCCAGCCACTGGTGCGTTTTATTAATTGTTTGATCGCCATGGCTTCGCTCCTTTCAACGGTTTTGTTCAGGATTCCACTGGGCGTAACGCTGGCCGCGCAGGAACTGCCACAGGCCGATGCTCATGCCTGCCAGCGTGACCAGCAGAAATGCCGCAAGGCGAAACGGTTTGGGTAACCGGTGTTGTGAATCCAGCAGTCCGGCAATCGCCAAGGCGTAACCGAACAGTTGGGCGATCAGGGCCAGTCGATAGAACCCGTGGTCCTCCCACAGCCAGAAATTGCTCAGCAGCAATGGCAACAGGAGGATCGGTGCCAGACGGCGGATCAGCTTGTGGCTGATCAGCGCAATCGAATACAAGCCATGTTTGAACGGGTTGAGCAGTTCACGGCGCTGGGCGAGGCTTTGCAGGCCACCGACGGTGACGCGTTGACGGCGGCGGAACTGTTTGTCCGCTTCGTCGACACCGTGGTCGATCACTTGCGCCTCGGGCACATAGACAATGCGCTTGAAGGCGACCGGCGCGCAGGTGCTGAGAAAGAAGTCGTCATTGACCTCCGCCGGTACGCTCTGGAACAGCTCGCGGCGCAGGGCGAGCAGGGCGCCGTCGGCCGAGACCATGCAACCGGTGCGATTCTCCACCCGGCGCAGCCAGCCCTCGTAATGTCGGTACAGACTGTCGCCGACGCTCAAGCCGCCACCGGTCACCGGAATCACCATGTGCCCGGCGCAGGCGCCGACATTCGGGTCACTGAGGGGCGCGAGCAGGTAGCCGAGGGTTTCCCGCGACCATTGGTTATCGGCATCGGTGAACACCAGGATATCGCCGGTCGCCAGCGCCGCCCCGGCGTTCAGCGTTGCCGCTTTGCCCTGGCGCGGCAGATCGAGGACGGTGATGCGCGAATCGACCACCTTGTGCGCACAGGCCACGGTGTCGTCGGTCGAGCCGTCGCTGGCGAGGATGATCTGCAGCGTGGCCGGCTGATAGTCCTGCGCCAGCAGCGTGCGCAATTTGTGCTCGATATGCCGCGCCTCGTTGTGCGCGGCGATCACGATGCTGATGTTCAGCGGCGGCGCCGGGCTGTGGCGCCAGGCCGGGAACAGCGGTGCCAGCACGGTCAGCAGCAAAGGGTAGCCAAGGTAGGCGTACACCGGCAGCAGCAGGCACAGCCAGAAAATGAATTCAGCCACGGGCAGGCCTCCTTGCGGTCCAATGACACAGACTGAGAATGAACGCGGCACCCGCCAGGTGCAGACGCACCCAGTGCAGGCCCCAGAGTTGCAGGGTCAGAACGACATTGTGGTGCCGAGCGCTCTGACGAATGCTCAGCACCAGTGCGGGCACCAGGGTCAGCATCACCATGATTGCAGCGTGATGCGGAAAGCCGTCGAGCAAGGCCGAGAGGGTCAGAAAGTCCAGTATCCACACGCCAAGCGAGAGCAGTGGAAAACGCAGCAGCCGCAGGCTGAACCCATGGGTGCGCAGCAGTTGCAAGTGACTGCCTTGCCGCCACATTTCCTTGCCCATCCACTCCCGCCAGTTCATTTCGTAGCCCCAGTGCAGGGCCACGCTGCTGTTCACCGACAGCAGCCGCGCGCCTTGTTCGTGCAGACGCAGGGTGAACTCTTTGTCTTCGCCGGTGCGCAGGTGTTCGTTGAAACCACCGACCTTGTCGAACCAGTGCCGGCGCATCAGCAGGTTGCAACTGGGCAGCCAATCCACCGTATGCGATGCCTGGCTCGGCGGGCGCAGCGTGCGGCGTTGCCAGGCGGTGGCGTACCACGGCGCGGCAGCGGGGGTGTGCAGGTCGAGGCCGAACACGTCGGCCTGACCCTCGGCTTGCAGCTCGAACAAGGGCTTGAGCCAGTCTTCGGGCATCTCGACGTCGGCATCGATAAACGCGATCCACTCGCCGCTTGCCAGCAGGGCACCGCGATTGCGCAGCGCACCGATCAACAGGCCCGGCAGCACCAGCACCTGTGCACCGAATTGACGGGCGATGTGCGGGCCGTCGTCGTTCGAGCCGTTGTCGACCACGATCAACTCGCAGTCGACATCGGCCGCATGTGCGGCTTTTTGCGCGGCCAGCAGCGTGCGGCCAATGTGCCGCGCCTCGTTGAACATCGGGATGATGATGCTGATCCGGCTCATGGTCTGGCCTCGGTCAGTGGCGCCTGTTCGGCTTTGAGGCGCAGGACGCTGGTCAGCGCAAGCATGATCCACACGTATTTCTGGTTCGGCGCGCTGAGGAACATCAGGAACAGGGTCAGCGACAGGAAGCTCACGCCGAGGTGGGTCATCAGATTTGCCTGTTGCCAATCGCGCCGCAGCATCCACGCGGCGCGTGCGCGAATCAGGTTGTACAGGCCGAGGCCGAGCATACCGACGAACAGCAGACCGGCAGGAATCCCCAGTTCACTGAAGATTTCCAGGTAGGTGTTGTGCGCACGGCGGTACAGGTCGCCGATCTTGCGGTTGGCGGAAAACGCCTTGGCGTAGCCGGTGGTCGCGTAGTGCAGCGGGAAGGTGCCGGGGCCGGAGCCGAGCAACGGGTTCTCGCGGATCATCTGGCCGCCGACCACGATGTACGAGGCGCGGCGGCCGAGGGATTCGTCCTGTGCCTTGGAACCGGCGCTGAGAATACTCAGCGACTGAATGCGCGCGACGTAGCCGGCGGGCATCGCGTAGATCGCCAGCGGAATCACGATCGCCGCACCGAGCATGGCGAACCCCAGGTGCCGTGGACGGATCCGGGTGAGTTGCGCGCGGTAGTGCCAGCAGCCGATCAGCAGACTCAAGGCCACCACCACCAGCCCGGAGCGCGATTCGGTTTTGGTCATGCCACCGAGCAGCAGCAGGCAGCAAGCGCCCCAGAACAATCGGTGCAGCAGGTTGGGCCCACGAATCACCAGCAGCAGCGCCAACGGAATGGCGAAGGCGATCAGCAGGGCAAACGCGTTGGGGTCTTCCAGAAGACCGGCAGCGCGCCCCTGATCCTGGAATTTGACCGAAAACATCGCCATGGCGCAGGTCGTGCTGACGCTCAGGGTCACCAGTCGGGCGAACAGGTCGAGATTCAGTTCACGGCCAATCAACAGGGTAATGACAAACAAGATCAGCCCGACGCTCAGTTCGCGCAGGTGTCCCAGCGACATGCCCACGTCATCGGTGTTGAGCAGGCTGAGGAAATACAGGACCAGAAACCACAGCAGAAACCGCCAGATATTGCTGCGCAGGCGTTCGCCGGGAATCTGGTGCAGGGCCAGTTGCAGCATCACGATCACCGCCAGCGAGGCGCCGATCAGTTTGCTTCCGGACAGCGCACTGTCCTTGAAGAAACCTTCAAACGGTACCAGCGCGGCAATGCCCAGCAGACCCCAGGTCGGCTTGCGGTACAACACCGTGAACCCCACCAGACCAATGACCGCACCCGGTGCGAGAAATGGATAAGGGCTGGCGAGCAAACCGATGCACACCAGACCGAGCAGCGTGACGATCGAGAGCGGGAAAATCATGCGCGTGCCTCCCGTGCCGTGCGGATGTACAGCTGCGACCAGCGTTCGGCCAGGGCCTTGAGGTCGTAGCGATCCTGTTGCGTACGCTTTGCGTTGTCACACAATTGCCGAGCCAGGTTCGGCTCGTTCAGCAGGTTATCGAGCTGGCGGGCGAGGTCGGCGCTGGCGGCGGGTGTCGCCAGCAAGCCGTTGTACCGATGCTCGAGTACATCGGGAATGCCGCCGACCGCAAACGCCACCACCGGCACGCCGCTCTGCATCGCTTCGAGCAGAATCATCGGCGTGCCTTCGGTGCGCGAGCTGATCACCAGCGCATCCAGTTGCTGCCACCACGGCTGCATGGCGGTCTGGTAACCGGGCAGGCGAATTCGTTGCTGCAAACCTGCGGCGTCGATCCGCGCCTGCAGCGCCTCACGTTCCGGGCCGTCGCCGAGCATCACCGCGTCCAGTTGCGGATGCTGGTGACACAGCGGAATCAGGGCATCGAGAAACAGGTCCGGGCCTTTCTCGCTGCTCAAGCGCCCGACATAACCGGCCAGCCAGCGCTGACGGTCAACGTTGCTGACCCGCGCGGCGGCGGCGGGTAACCCGTTGGGGATCACCTGCAGCTTTTCAGCTTGCACGCTGGCCTGACGATGCAATACCGCGATGCTCTCGGCCACGCACACCACCCGATCCACCGAGGCGGTGCGGCACAACTGCAGACTCAGCCAGGTGTAAAACTTCTGCTTGCGACTGCGCGGGGTGAAGCCGTGTTGGGTGATGACCAGCGGCAAGCGCAACAGCGTCGCGCCGACCCAGCCGAACAACAGCCCCTTGAAGTTGTGAGTGTTGATCAGCGGCCGTTCGCTGCGCCGGGCCCGCAGGTGGCGCAACAACTCGCCCGGCCCGGCACAACCACGACAGTCCACCCCGGCCTCGCGAAAGCGCGCGATCAACGCTGGCGGTGCATCGAGAAACAGCACCTGGTGCTGCCCCGGTGTCGCCAGGCAGTGATCGAGCAACATGCGCTCGGCCCCATAGAAGCCGCCGCTGCTGAGCAAGTGAATGATCGGCAGCGCGGCGTTCGGGGTGGACAGCGTGTTCAATTGCGCACCCAGTGCACGAAGCTTGGCACGGTCCAGTTCTTGTGCGGATTGCTCGGCAGCACGTTTTCGTCGTTGATCACCAGCAACACGGGCAGGCCCAGTTCGTGGGTGATTTGCGCCGGGTGTTTGAACCGGTGATCGAAGAACTCACGCACATAGACCAGGGCAATCGCCAGCAGCAGACCGGTGAACAGCCCGAACGGGATGATCAGCAGCGGTTTGGGGAACGCCGGCTCGGTTGGCTCAAACGGCGGGCTGAGCACTTTGGCGTTCGACAGGTCATCGTTGAGCGAACCGGCGGTGCTGCTTTCGGCGAAGCGTTGCGCATAGGTCGAGAACGCCGTGTGCAGCGCGTCGATTTCCGTGTCCATCTGCCGCAGCTTGCTCTGGGTCTGTTGCAAGGTGTGGATGCGGTTCTTGAACTCGGCGATGCGCGCGGTTTTCTGATCGATCACCTGTTGCACCACGGCCAGGTCGTTGGTGCGTTCCTGAATGCGGTTGCTCACCACTTTGAGGAACTGCTGGCGGGTGCGGGCGATCTGCTCGCGGGTCAGCAGCATCGGCTCGCTGCCGGGCTGGAACACCGCGAGGTCATTCATGTAGCGGCTGACTTGCGTGGTCAGTTGCTCGCCCAACTGTTTGATTTCCCGATCCTCGAACGCCACGTTATCGACGGTGGTGGTGAAGGTGAAGGGGAAGGTGTAGTCGTTGAGCTTGTTGCTGCTGGCGGCCGTCAGCGCAGTTTTCAGGTATTCGAGCCAGCGCTGGCTCTGCAACAGGCGATCCTGATACAGGTTCAGGGCTTGCTCTTCGGTGTTGATCGCGTTCAGGCGGAAGGTGATTTCTTCTTTCGGATCGGACGATGCAACACTCTCCAGCAGCGCTTGCCGATTACCTTCCAGTCCATCGAGGCGCACCTGATACAAGTGCTTCTTGGTTTCGTAGAAAGACTGCGGCAGGTCGATCGACTGCAGCGCCTGACGGCTGACCAGATAGTTCTGCAATAAGGCGCTGACGAAGGTCGTGCCCTGATGCGGATCCGGGAAACTGTAGATGATCGAGATCACGTTGGAGCCGGGCAGGGTCTCGATCTTCAGGCTGTCGATCGCATCTTGCGTCAAGCCATCGAGCACCGTGTCACGCACCGGATCGGTTTGCAGCCCGAGCATGTTGCGCAGGGGATTGATCACGTACTCACGCAGCGGCGAAGAGACGTAACGGCGGAACGGGTTGCTCACCAGTTTGGCGAATACCCCCACAGGCGGGTCGTACTCGCCCTTGTCGCGTAGCTCGCTGATGGTCTGGCGGATCAGCGCCGGGGACCGCAGGATGTTGCTTTCGGTTTCCATGTCCGCCAGCGACGGCGGAATGAAGGTGGCGTTATCGACCGTCAGTGACGTGGTGGCGTCACCCTGAGAGAGTTTTTTCGACTGCACGATCACCTGGGCGGTGATATCGAAGCTCTGCTTGAGCACCAGCGGCAGTACCAACGCGATGACTGCAAAGATCAGGAAGACCCGTTTCACCAGCTGCTTGTTGGCGAAGAAGATCCTGAAGAACTCATGCAGGTAGTTTTCCTTTGGATTCATGATCGGTCACCTGAGAGTCAGTTGTTGTTACTGCCTTTGTTGTCGACGCGGTAGCCGAAGCTGAAACCCACGCCCTGGAACAACACCACGTCGGCCAGTTGCCGGGCCAGATCGCCGGCACTCGCCAGTTTGGTTTTTGGCACGAACAGCATGTCGTCCGGTTGCAGATAGGCGATCTGCGACGCATCGCCCGACAGGGCTTTTTCCACGTCGTAGTGCACGGCCTGCACCTGATTGCCGTTGCGGCGCATGATCACCACCGAGTCCAGACGCGCCTTGACGTTGGTGCCGCGCGCCAGGGTCAGCGCTTCAAGCACCGATACCGGACGGCGGATCGGGTAGGAGCCCGGTTGGCCGACCTCGCCCAGCACGTAGATCTCGTTGCCAGCGGTGGACTTGAGCATCACATCGACGCTCATCCGCCCCGGCAATTGCGCGTACTTCTGGTTGAGGAAGGTTTCCAGTTGATTGATGGTCATGCCTTGCAGCGGCACCGCGCCGATTTCTGGAAAGCTCGCATAACCGTCATTGCCCACGGTGATCTCGCGGCTCATGCCGGTGGCCGGGTGATTCAGCGCGCTTTTCAGGTTCTGCTCATTGGTCAGCGGACTGATGACCTGCACCGTCAGTTGATTGCGGTTGGGCTGGAACAGCTGTTTGCGCTGGTAGGCACGCTGGATTTCATCGCGCGCCTCATCGGCGGTCAGGCCGGCGATTTTCACCGAGGTGTTGGCGCCGGGCAGGTTGATGGTGCCGTCGGGCAGCACCAACTGGTTGCCATTGAGCTGGCTGGCAGCGGTGAAGTTCAGGCCGATCTGGTCACCCGACTGCACGCGATAGGCATCCGAGCCGCTGGTGCTGATGTGGAAGATCACATCCAGCACGTCTTGCGGGCGCAAGGTCTGCTCGATCTTCGGCATGTCGGTGGCCTGGGCGTTGGCCGGGGTGGCGGTGAGAATATTCACCGGCATGTGCTGGGTTTCGGAATTGCTCGAGCAGCCTGCAAGCGGCAGCATCAGCAGAACCAGTATCTTGGCGTTCATGGCGTCATCCCTCGCGTTTGCTTACAGGTTTTTGTAGAGCCACTTGGGCATGTAGTACTTGCGCCGGTTGAATACGCTGCCGACCACTTTTGCCCCGGCCTGAGTCAGGCGTTGCACGGCGGCCTGGGCGACTTCCCAGCGGGTGTCTTCGGCGCGCACCACGAACACCACGCCATCGACCTGAGTGGCGAGCACCAGCGTGTCGGCGGCGGAATACACCGCGTCACCGTCGATCACCACGAAGCGATACTGCGTGCCCAAGCGGTCGAGCAGCGGGCTCAGGCGCTCGGCGGTCAAGTGCTCCAGGGTGCGGATCGGCCGGCCGTTGGGCAGCACGTGGAACGGCAGGCTGGAAACCTGCACCACGCAATCCTGCAACAGCGGCGGGTTGTCCGGGTTGAACAGCAGGTCGCGCAGGCCGCGCTCCTTGCCCAGGTTCAATTGCTGCGTGAGGCTGCCCGCCGACTGGCTGGCGTCGACCAGCAGCACTTGGCCGCTGCTCATCTGCGCCAGTTGGCTGGCCAGCGCCAACGCGCTGGTGGTGGTACCGGCGCCGGGGTTGGCGGCGGTCAGGAACAGGATCCGCAGATCCAGATCCAGCACGGTCGAAATCAGGTTCGATTCGCTGGGGTTGGCAATGCTCAGGCTTTTGTTGGTTGAACCGTCCATTAGCTTGCTCCGTGGCCGCTGAATACTTTGAAGGGGGTTTTCAACAAGATCTTCAGATCAAGCAAAAGGCTTTGCTCGGCGATGTAGCTGAGGTCCAACTCAACGCGCTGGTCGAAGTCGATGTTGCTGCGCCCGGAGATCTGCCACAGGCCGGTCATGCCGGGGTAGATGCTCAGGCGCGCGAGGTGATTGTCCTTGTAGCGGTAGGCGTTGAACGAGGTCGGCCGCGGGCCGACCAGGCGCATGTCACCGCTCACCACGTTGAACAGGTTGGGCAGTTCATCGAGGCTGGTGCGCCGCAGGAAACCGCCGATACCGGTGATGCGTGGGTCCTTGTCGATCTTGAAATCGATGGCGTCGACCCCGTGCTTGTTGAGGTGACGCAGCGATTCCTTCAGCTCTTCGGCGTTGCAGACCATGGTGCGGAACTTGTACATGCCGAAGGTGCGGCCGCGATAACCGGTGCGTTTCTGCACGAACATCACCGGCCCCGGGCTGGTGAATTTGATGGCCAGCGCCAGGCCCAGCAGCAGCGGCGAAAACACCACCAGCAGCACCAGCGCACCGAAGCAGGCCAACACCCGGTTGGTGCGGGACAGCGTCCATGGCCGGCCACCGTCACGGCCGGTCAGCCAGCCACGGCCCTGCCTGTGGATGGCGGAATCGAGGCGCATTCGGTGCTCGGGATCCATGCGCTTGTCGCGGCGCATCTGGTTGATCGGTACACCTTGTTCATGTCCAGTCATGGGGTCCTCCGCTGATGTTCAGCCGCGAGCGGCGCGTGGGCGATAGGCAGTGGGGTAGTAGTCGCGAAACCAGGCGATGAAACGCCCCAGTCCTTCATCCAGCTCGATCCGGGGCTGGAACCCGGTGGCCTGGGCCAGATCATCGGTCTCGGCACAGGTGTTGAGCACATCGCCCGGTTGCAGGGGCAAGAGCTCGACAATGGCTTTCTGGCCGAGGTGTTTTTCCATCAGCGCCAGGTAGGTTTTCAGCTCCACCGGGTGGTGGCCGCCGATGTTGAACAGGCACCACGGGGCCATGCTGCTGCCGGCGTCGGGGTGCTCGCGATCCCACTCCGGGTGGCTGTGTGGCGGATGGTCGGTGAGGCGCGCGATGCTTTCGACGATGTCGTCTATGTAGGTGAAGTCGCGCTGGTGCTCGCCGTAGTTGAACAGTTTCAGCGGCGTGCCTTCGGTGATCGCCCGGGCAAACTGGATGGGCGACATGTCAGGCCGCCCCCAAGGGCCATACACCGTGAAAAAGCGCAGGCCGGTGCTGGGAATGCCAAACAGGTGGCTGTAACTGTGGGCCATCAGCTCATTGGCTTTTTTAGTGGCGGCGTACAGCGACAGCGGGTGATTGACACCGTCGTGCACCGAATACGGCGTGTGCTGGTTGGCGCCATACACCGAGCTCGACGAGGCGTAAATCAAGTGCTCCACCGGATGGTGGCGGCAGCCTTCGAGAATGTTCAGGAAGCCGCAGAGATTGCTGTCCAGATAGGCTTTCGGATTTTCCAGCGAGTAGCGCACCCCGGCCTGCGCCGCGAGGTGGATCACCACCTGCGGTTGCTCGCGGACAAACAGCGCTTCGATCGCGGCGGCATCGGCCAGATCAATCCGCGCCAGCGAGAAGTGCCCGACCTGATCACGCACCCATTGCACGCGATCGTGTTTGAGCTGCGGATCGTAGTAGCCGTTGAAATTATCCAGGCCGACCACCGCATGTCCGTCGCGCATCAGCCGCAACACGCAATGGGCACCAATGAAGCCGGCTGCACCAGTGACCAGGATTTTCATGGGCGCAGTCCTTCGGGTGCGATGTGGCGCAGGCCGATGCCGCTGTAATGCAAACCGGCGGCGGCCACGTGTTCCGGGTTGTAGAGGTTGCGACCGTCGACAATCACTTTGGAGCGCAACTTGCTCGCCAGCAGCTCGAAATCCACCACGCGGAAATTCTTCCATTCGGTGCAGATCACCAGCGCATCGGCATCTTCCAGGGTGTCGTCGCGGGTGGCGCACAAGTGCAGATCGTCGCGATAGCCGTACAGGCGCCGGCATTCGGACATGGCCTCCGGATCGTAGGCCTGCACGCTCGCGCCTTCGGCCCACAGCGCGTCCATCAGGTAGCGGCTGGGGGCTTCGCGCATGTCATCGGTATTGGGTTTGAACGCCAGGCCCCAGATCGCGATCGACTTGCCGGCCAGGCCTTGCGGAAACTGCGCCTTGAGTTTGCTGAAAAGAATGTGCCGCTGGCTGTCGTTGACGTCAGTGACGCTGCGCAGCAGTTTCAGCGGCATGCCGTTGTGTTCGGCGGTGTGCAGCAGGGCGCGCAGATCCTTGGGAAAGCACGAACCGCCGAAGCCGCAACCGGGGTAGATGAAGTGGTAACCAATGCGCGGATCGGAACCGATGCCTTTGCGCACCGCTTCGATGTCGGCGCCCAGCAATTCAGTGAGATTGGCCAGCTCATTCATGAAGCTGATACGCGTGGCGAGCATCGCGTTGGCCGCGTACTTGGTCAGCTCGGCGCTGCGGTTGTCCATGAACATCAGTTTTTCGTGGTTGCGGCAGAACGGCGCGTACAGCTCGCTCATCTGTTCGCGCGCCGCGTCATCGCGGGTGCCGACGATGATCCGGTCCGGGCGCATGCAATCGGCGAGGGCGCTGCCTTCCTTGAGGAATTCGGGGTTGGACACCACCCGCACCTGGAGGCTGCTGCGGCCGCGGCGCTGCAATTCTTCGCTGGCCTTGGCGGCGACCTGATCCGCCGTGCCGACCGGCACCGTGGACTTGATGATCAGGGTACGATCGGCCTCCATGTGCGAGGCGATCTGCCGGGCGACGTTGAGCACATGGGTCAGGTCGGCGGAACCGTCCTCATCGGCGGGGGTGCCCACGGCGATGAAGATCAACTCGGCATGCTCCACTGCGTCGCTGGCCTGGGTGCTGAACAGCAGACGGCCAGCCTTGATGTTTTCTTCCAGTGCAGCGGATAAGCCCGGTTCGCTAATAGGCGGCACGGCTTGTTGCAGTTGTTTAATCTTGTTCGGGTCAATATCGACACATAAAACCCGATGTCCCACATCGGCAAGTGCGGCGGCTTGAATTAATCCGACATAGCCGGTGCCAAATACGCTCACGTCCATCTGCGCACCCTCGATAGAGCGAAAAGAAGAAGTTCGGAAGAAGACTGTAAAAGGGGTATAGCGCAGGGTTTGGAAAGCGTGTCAGCAAAATGACATGTTGCACCTGTATAACACTTGAGCGCTTTTTGGCGATTGGCCATCAAGTCATTGCTGCGATTGGATTTGTTGATTTTTTGCAGATTTGTTCAGATTCAAAATAAGCGATAAACGGTTTTAAGTCTTTAATTTAAAGGCTTCTAGCGTTTCGTGTGTGTCAGATTTGAGTCACCGGTTTTTTGACGCTTTGTGAAAAAAACAGTCAATTCTTGCGCTTTGATGGCCGGGTGCTAGTGTCAGGTTCTGACCGACAAACCTTTGACTCCCTGCCGTTTTGCGCGAGCGGTATCGCCATGTTCAGATATGCCAAAGAATTACTTTTATTTGTTTACTTGCTGCTTTACTCCGAATATTACATTGATCGGTTAAATGCTATCGGCGCAGGTTTTGCTGTACTTCTTTTTGGCGCGATGTTTTTGGCGCTTACTTTGGCGTTATATCTAACGGCGTATATTCGTCAAGCTCTCATTCGCCACTTGTTCGCAATAACACTGTTTGTCTCGGCAGTGTTTTTCGATGTTTATACCCGGGTCACCGCGGATTACCTGAGCTACAGCAGCTTTGTCTCGCTGGTTTACTCTGGCGGCTTCATTCAGGAAGCCGCTTACCAGTATCGCGACGCGATCATTCATGGCGTGCTCAGCGGCCTGCTGTTGCTGTTCGGCATCGGGCTCAAACCGCGGCATGCGCTGGCAGTGCCCAATGCATTGCGAGTGGCGGCGCCGGTGTGTGGTGTGCTGCTGTTGAGCGCGGTGTTGTTCCTGCGGGCGGGCGAGGGGGCGCGGGGCTTGCCGATCATGTACACGCCGCTGGCCTATCTGAACCTGTTCACCTATGAAGCGCTGCACAACACGGTCGGTCCGCGTGAGCCCGTGACGCTGGCGCGCAGCGCTGCGACGGTCAATCACGACATCGTGCTGATTATCGACGAAAGCATCTCCGGCAATTACCTGGACATCAACGCGCCGTTCGGGGTGCACAGCAACCTCAAGCAGGCGCATCCGGGGGTCGAGATTTTCAACTACGGCTACGCCGCGTCCATTGCCAACTGCAGCGCCGATACCAACGTTACGTTGCGTTACGGCGGTACGCGTGCCGACTACATACGGATCAACAGCACGCTGCCGTCGATCTGGCAGTACGCGAAAAAGGCCGGGTTGCGCACGGTCTACATCGACGCCCAGCGCACCGCCGGCAATCTGCAGAACCTGATGACCGACACCGAGAAAAAGGACATCGACGAGTTCGTGCAGTTTGACCAGACCAGCGTGCGAGACCGCGACATGGCTGCCGCCGCGAAGCTGATCGAGTTGCTCAACGACGATCAGCCGGAGCTGGTGGTGATCAATAAAGTCGGCGCGCATTTCCCGGTGCACGACAAGTACCCCGACGCCTTCATGGCCTACCGTCCGACCCTGCCGCGCGGGCAGTTCACCGAAGTCGCCGATACCGGCAAACGCGACGGTTTCAACGGCCAGCCGGACGATTGGCTGTTGTACCGCAACGCCTACAAGAACACGGTGTTATGGAACGTGGGCGAGTTTTTCGCCCGGGTATTTGCCCAGGCCAGGCTGAACAATGCGCTGCTGATCTACACCTCCGATCACGGCCAGGACCTGCATGAGCGCGGCAATCCCGGGCTCAATACCCACTGCGGTGGTGATCCGGTGGAGGAGGAGGGGTTGGTGCCGCTGGTGGTGATTCAGGGCGATCAACTGCACGGCCCGGATTGGGCGCAGTCATTGCCGGTGAACAAGGACCGTTCCAGTCACTACAACATTTTCCCGACGCTGCTGCAGCTGATGGGTTACGACCTGGCGGGCATCGAGGCGGTATACGGCAAACCGCTGACGCTGCCGACGGCGGACGATTTCACCTTCAACTACCGCTTCAATGCGCGGCTGGGGGCCAGACCTGAGTGGAAGCACATTGATCTGAACACCATTGTCACGCCGGGGGAGGCGGCGACCAGTGTGGCGTCCGGGGATTGAGCGTTGTGTCGGGTTCACTGGCCTCATCGCTGGCAAGCCAGCTCCCACAGTGTTTCAGGGTGAACCTGGTGTTTGTGGACAACCCCAATCCCTGTGGGAGCTGGCTTGCCAGCGATGAGGCCAGTGCAAACACCACTGATTTGATCAGCCCGCAATCCGCTATCCTTGCCCCACACTGATCCAACGGATGGCGGCATGCTTCAGGTTCAAGGCGTTTTCAAAAGTTATCTCACTCCCCAAGGCTCATTACCCGTGCTGCAAGGCGTCGACCTGACGCTCGAACTCGGCGGCAGCCTGGCGCTGATGGGCGAATCCGGCAGTGGCAAAAGCACTTTGCTGCACCTGATCGCCGGCCTCGACAAGGTGGATCGCGGCAGCATCCACAGCGGCGAGCATCGACTGGAGCAGATGAACGAAGCGCAACTGGCCGACTGGCGCCGTACCGAAATCGGTCTGGTGTTCCAGCAGTTCAACCTGATCGGCAGCCTGCGGGTCGAGGACAATCTGGCGTTTCAGGCGCGTCTGGCCGGGCGCCATGACCCGCGCTGGCAAGCGCATCTGGTGCAGCGTCTGGGTTTGGGTGATTTGCTCAAGCGTTATCCCGAACAACTGTCAGGCGGCCAGCAGCAGCGGGTTGCTTTGGCCCGGGCGTTGGCGTCGCGACCGAAACTGCTGCTGGCCGACGAACCCACCGGCAGCCTCGACGAAGCCACCAGCGATGAAGTGCTGCGCCTGTTGCTGGAGTTGCTCGACGACACGCCGACCACGCTGCTGATGGTCACGCACAGCCCACGCGTGGCGGCGCGACTGGCGCAGCTGGTGGTGTTGTCCAAGGGCCGTCTGACGTGAACGTGTTCTGGCAAACCCTGCGTGCGCTGCTCAGCCATTGGCGGCGGCATCCGGTGCAGTTCTTCAGTGTGCTGACGGGATTGTGGCTGGCCACCAGTCTGTTGACCGGCGTCGAGGCGCTGAACAGTCAGGCCCGCGACAGTTACGCCCGGGCGAGCCAGATGATTGGCGGCGAACCGCAGGCCAGCCTTGCTACGCCCAATGGCGCGACGTTTACCCAGCAATGGTTCGTTGACCTGCGCCGCCAGGGCTGGCCGGTCTCGCCGCTGTTGCAGGGGCGGCTGGCGCTCAAGGATCACCCGGATCAGCGCCTGCAGCTGATGGGCATCGAACCGGTGTCGCTGCCGGTGGATTCCGCCGTGGCCGGACAGGCGATGCCGATCGAGCGCATCGTCGCGTTCTTCTCGCCGCCGGGCGTTACGTGGATTTCGCCTGAGACCTTGCAGGCCCTGAACCTCAGCGAAGGCGCAACACCCCAAGCCGTCAACGGCCAATACCTGCCACCGCTGCAGGTACAAAAGGACATGGCGCCGGGCGTGTTGCTGGTGGACATTGGCGTCGCGCAGAGTCTGCTGGAGCAACACGGGCAAGTGTCACGCTTGTTGCTGCCCAAGGATTTTCACGCCGAGTTGCCGGCCGCGTTCAATGGCCGGTTGCAGCTCAAAAGCAGCGCCGAAGAAAACAATCTGGCGCGCCTGACCGAGAGCTTCCACCTGAATCTTGATGCCTTGGGATTTCTCTCGTTCGTGGTCGGGCTGTTCATCGTGCACGCGGCCATCGGTCTGGCGCTGGAGCAGCGTCGTGGCCTGCTGCGCACCTTGCGTGCCTGCGGGGTCGGTGCGCGGATGCTGATCGGCAGCCTGATCGTCGAACTCGGTGTGCTGGCGTTGATTGGCGGGGTGTTCGGAGTCATCAGCGGTTACTGGCTGGCGAGCGTATTGCTGCCGGATGTCGCCGCCAGCCTGCGTGGTTTATACGGCGCGGAAGTGGCGGGGCAGTTACGCCTGAGTCCGTGGTGGTGGTTCAGCGGTATTGGTCTGAGTCTGTTCGGCGCGTTGCTGGCCGGCGCCAACAGTCTGTTGCGGGCGGCACGTTTGCCGCTGTTGGCGGTGGCGGACCCACAGGCCTGGCATCAGCAACATGCGCGCTGGTTGTGCCGTCAGGGTTGGCTGGCGGTGCTATTGGACGTGATCGCGCTGCTGGCGCTGCTGTTCGGCGACAGCCTGAGCAGTGGTTTTGTGTTGATGGCCGGGTTGCTGCTCGGTGCCGCACTGGCGTTGCCGGTGGTGCTCAGCGCGGTGCTCAATCGATTGCTTGGGCGCAGTCGTTCGGTGCTGGGTCAGTGGTTTCTTGCTGATTGCCGCCAACAGTTACCGGCACTGAGTCTGGCGCTGATGGCGCTGCTGCTGGCGCTGGCGGCCAATATCGGCGCGGGCAGCATGACCGCCGGTTTTCGCCAGACCTTCAACGACTGGCTCGAACAACGCCTGAGTGCCGAGCTGTACCTCAACCCGGTGAATCCGGCGCAATCGCGCGAGATGTACGTCTGGCTCAAACAACAGCCGAACGTCAGCGCGGTGCTGCCCAACTGGCAAGTCGCGGTGACCCTGCAAGGCTGGCCGGCTGATGTCTTCGGGGTGATCGATCATCCTTATTACCGGCAGCACTGGCCGTTGCTCGAGGCGCTTGCCGGTGATCCGTGGGCGCATTTGGCGACGGACGATGCGGTGATGCTCAGCGAACAACTGGCGCGACGGCTGAAGGTTCGCGCGGGGGATCATCTGAGCGTACCGACGCCGGGCGGGCCGTGGTCACCGCGCATCGTCGGCATCTACGCCGATTACGGCAATCCCAAGGGCCATCTGTTGGTCAACAGCAACCACCTGCTGCGCCTGTGGCCGACGCTGACGCCGAACCGTTTCAACCTGCGTATCGCGCCGCCGGACATCCCGTGGTTTTTGACCGCGCTGCAAACGCGCTTTCAGCTCGATGACAGCCGCATCGTGGATCAGGCGCGGCTCAAGGGCTGGTCGGTGCAAGTGTTCGAACGCACTTTCGCCGCCACCGCCGCGCTCAACAGCCTCACTTTGGCGGTGGCCGGTGTGGCGCTGTTCATCAGTTTGCTGACCCAAAGCCAGAGCCGCCTCGGGCAACTGGCGCCGCTGTGGGCCTTGGGCGTGACGCGCCGGCAGTTGATGCTGCTCAACCTCGGCCAGACCTGGTTGCTCGCGCTGCTGACGCTGGTGCTGGCGTTGCCGCTGGGGATCGCGTTGGCGTGGTGTCTGGACGCGGTGATCAATGTGCAGGCATTCGGCTGGCGCTTACCGCTGCGGATCTTCCCGCTGCAACTGCTGCAATTGATGGGATTGGCGTTACTGGCGACCTTGCTGGCCTCGGCGTGGCCGCTGTATTCGTTGTACCGCACGCAACCGGCGGATCTGCTGAGGACGTTTGCCCATGAGGATTAACCGGGTTGCGCTGCTGTTCGCGCTGCTGCTGTTGGCCGGTTGCGATCAGCCTGTGCCTGAGCAGAAGGGCTTCGCCGGACTTGGCGATCAGGCTGCGCAGTTCACCGCTGTGGTGCCGGGGCGGGTATTCAGCTTCCCGGCGGATCACGGCGCCCACGATGGATTTCGTATCGAGTGGTGGTACGTCACCGCCAATCTAAAGGATCAGCAGGGCCACGATTTCGGTGTGCAATGGACGCTGTTTCGCAGCGCCCTGAAACCTGCGCCAGAGCAATCGGGCTGGGCCAGCCAGACGATCTGGCTCGGGCATGCCGCGGTGACGTCGGCCACCGCGCACCATGCCGCCGAGCGCTATGCCCGAGGCGGAGTGGGGCAAGCCGGGGTGAACGTGGCGCCGTTCGAGGTGTGGATCGATGATTGGCGCTTCGCCAGCCAGGCGCAGGATCCGCTGACGGATGTGCAACTCAGTGCCCGCGACAAAGCCTTCAGCTATCAACTGCACCTCACCTCCAGCCGCCCGCTGGTGTTGCAGGGCGACAACGGCTTCAGCCGCAAATCCGCACAGGGCCAGGCCTCGTACTACTACAGTCAGCCGTTCTTTCAGGCCAGCGGCACCCTGCAAATCGACGGCCAGACCTACACCGTCAGTGGCCCGGCATGGCTGGACCGTGAGTGGAGCAGCCAGCCGCTGGCGGCCAATCAGACCGGCTGGGACTGGTTTTCCCTGCATCTGGACAGCGGTGAATCGCTGATGCTGTTTCGCACCCGACAAACCGATGGCGCACCGTATCTGACCGGCACCTGGATCAACGCCGACGGCCAGACTGAAACCTTGCACGCTGAGCAGATCAAACTCACGCCGCAAAACACCGCAAAAGTTGCCGGGCACACGATGCCGGTGCGCTGGTCGATCAGCATTCCCGACAAACACCTCGACATCAGTCTCGACGCGCTCAACCCCAAGGCCTGGATGGACCTGCGCATTCCTTATTGGGAGGGCCCGGTGCAGATCAGCGGCAGCCATGGCGGGCGCGGCTATCTGGAAATGACCGGATACTGACTGCTGATTGCCATTCATGTAGGAGCTGCCGAAGGCTGCGATCTTTTGATCCTGTTTGTAAAAATCAAAGTCAAAAGATCGCAGCCTGCGGCAGCTCCTACAGGGATTGGGTTGAACTCCGTTTCATTGCGCAGCCTCTACAAACTATTACCCGTGGAGGATTAGCCATGAGCGACGACCTGCAACCCCCAGACCTCAGCACCTGGCAGCGCCTGTTCGACGATCAGACCTACTGGCAGCAGTCCCCCGACGCTCACTATTTCGACCTGCAACGCATCGCCGACGATCTGCTCGGTCAAGGCGCGATCGATCTGGAGCAGTGGCAGATCCTGCGCGCCAAGGCCGATGACCTGCACAAGAATTCGCCCGCCGCGAATGTCGTCAATGAACTGGATGACCCTGACGCCTGAGGAGCACTCCCATGAAACCCGTATCCCCCAGTGAACATCCCGATGAACCCCGGCCACCGGGAGAGACCGAGCGCGATAACGACGCCCTGCGCCCGACCGACCCCAAGCAACGCAAGGACAGCGGCAAGGGCACCGCCAGTGGCGAATCCACTGCGCAAGAGACTGCTGCGGCAGAATCGAAAGCCAAGCCCTGAACAGCGTCTATGCTCAGTGGCACATTCGGCGCCAAACACGCGTTGGCGCCAGTTGCTGCCATTCACTACAGGGAAAGTACCGCTTATGAAGCTCCACGCTCTGGCCAAGGCCATCACCCTTGCAACCGTTCTGTCCGCCACCAGCTTCGTTGCCATGGCGGCGGACATTCCGCTGTCCGCCACCATCGAGGCCGATCAGGTCACCACCAAAGTGCTGGCCGTTGATGCGGCCAACCATCAGGTCGTGCTCGAAGGTGCAGAAGGTCGTCAGGTTCACGTCCAGCTCAGCGACAAGGCGAAAAACCTCGCCAACCTCAAGGTCGGCGACCTGGTAAAACTCGAAGTCCAACGCTCGGTGGCGGCTTACCTCGATACCGATGTGGATAAAGGTCTGCCTGGCACCGTCGAGCGTAGCGGCGAGCTGCGCAAGGCGCCGGGCAGCGAAAACCCGGGCGGCGAGGCTTATCGCCAGATTCAGGTGCAACTGAAAATCACCAAAATTGATTTGAAGAATAATCAGGTGACCCTGGAAAACCCGCAGGGTCAGTCGAAAACCCTCGACGTGAAAAAGCCTGAAATCCAAGCCAAGCTGAAAGATCTGAAAGTAGGGCAGAGCGTAGTTGTCACTTATACCGATGTATTAAAAGTGACCAGTCAGCATGAAAGCTGAGTATTAACTCTACAAGATGATTGTTCTTGTACAAATTATTGTATGAGAACAATCATCTGAAATGAGCTGAGCCGTGCTTTGAAAGTTTCACGAAAGGATTTCGTCGATAAATATCTATTAACTTATTCGTACATAAAATTTACCTTTGTGTATGACGACATATCCGCCAACTTCTATTAAAATCCTTCCCGTTCGCCCAGTGTCAGGGCTCTTTACCGGTGCATGGATTGCCAGGCCATTACACTGGGCGAACACCTCTTAGGAGCGGATGTATACAATTTCAGATTAAAAAAGGGCGACTTTGCGGTCGCCCTTTTTGTGTTCATGATCAAACCGATGCTTGCTTTTCAAAACGTTTGAGAGTGGCCTCGTACATTCTGGTACGACGGTGGTTTTTGCCGTAGGTGCCGGCGGCAGCGACGGTGCCTGCCTGGATGTGATCCAGATAGCGGAAAATCTTGCGCGGTGACAGCAGCTTGATGCCGAAGCCCAAAGCGACCATTCGATCCTGCAGGGTATAACCGGGAACTCGGTCATCCATGCAAAAGTGCAGTCCCTGAGACTTCATCAACCTGGCGTTCCACAACGTGCAAAAACTTTTGAGGTGAGTTTCCCGATAAGGTTTCGGCTCTTTACTGCGCAAACCCAATGCCGTTTTCGCCCGGCGAATATAGTGTTTGCAAAAACGCGAAGTTAGTCGCCAAGTGTCTCTGACAATCCCGCGATTGATTTGCTCGACACACCCGACTGCAGCAATGTCTGCAGACTTTGCGCACTCACGCAGCATCATCGCGAAGACTTCCTTGTCGTAGACAAAAGTGTCGGTGTGCAGCAGAAACAGATAGTCGGTTTCAACTTTTTCCAGCGCCAGATCCAACGCCTTGCCATGGGCGATATGTCCCGCTTCTTTGCCGGGGGAGGAGCGTTCGATCAGATTGATCCAGTCCAGCGAGCGCAAATAATCCAGACTGGCGTCGGCAGAATCATTGTCCACCACCCAAACCGGAATGCGCTGCGCCTGAACGTGCTGACGCAACAACTCCAGGCACATCCGGGTGATGTCCGGGGTTTTGTAATTTACCAATACAAGACTGAAATTCGGCTGCGTAACGGCTGGTAAATCAAACTGGCTCATTCGGGAAGCTCATCCGCGGTTGATCGGCGACAGGTGTCTCTCGGGCCGGGATGCTAGCGACGCAAGCTTAGTTGAAGCTTAATTTGCTGTTCAGGAAGTGAGGCGAGGTGTTTCGAGACACGACATCTCGCGCACGACGCAAGCCGGCCCACAGGCTAAACTGCGTGCTCCTCGGATGCGTCAAGGAAGAAACGGCACCTGCCGTCGCCCCACGGATGAAACCACTTTCCCTCTATCACCCGGCCCTGTACTGGCTGCGCGTGTGGCAAAAAAGACTGTTCCGCCAGATCGCCTGGCACTGCTCCAGCAAACGCTACGCACGCCTTGTGGCCGGCGCTGACCGTCTGCCATTTCGCTACCTCAAACACACCTCGAAACTCATCCGCAAACTCGGCGACTCCGACCTCGCCCTGCAACACAACAAAGTCATCAACCTGAAACTCGCCGTCGCCGCCATCGACGGCCTCATCATCGCCCCAGGCGAATACTTCTCCTTCTGCCGCCTCGTCGGCCGCCCAACCCGCAAACGCGGCTACGTCGAAGGCATGGAACTGTCCTTCGGCGAAGCACGCAGCGGTATCGGCGGCGGAATCTGCCAACTGAGCAACCTGATCCACTGGATGGCGATTCACTCGCCGCTGGTCGTTGTTGAACGCTCCAACCACAGCTTCGATCCATTCCCGGATGAGGGGCGAGTGCTGCCATTCGGTTCCGGTGCGGCAATTTTCTACAACTACGTTGACCTGGTACTGCACAACCCGACGGATCGGAGTTTTCAGTTGAAGTTGAATGTGGGGGACACGCAGCTGGAGGGCGAGTTGTTATGCGATCAGGTGCGGGCGTATCGGTATCACGTGTTTCAGGAAGGGCATCGGTTTGTGCGGGAGGGGGAGCGGGTCTATCGGGAGAATGAGATCTGGCGGGAGGTGAGGGAGAAGGGGCAGGTGGGGGAGTTGGTGGAGCGGGTGAGGTTGTATCGGAATCGGGTGGTGGTTAAGTATGAGGTGGCGGAGGAAATGGTGGAGAGATGATCGCTATACCGTAGATGGTGAAAAAATCATTTAATGGGCGGCGAGACTCCGTATGCGAAGTGTGGTCGTGTAAAAGGAGACGGGCTTATTTCAATCTCTTTTGATTAGAGTTGGAAAATAAATCTGATACCTTTCGTTCATAAACTTTTCTGAGCTGGATACGTATCACCCATGATCGTAATTGACATTTCATCTGATTTTACATCTTTTATGCTATTTATAACTAGTTCAGATATTTCTGATTTTTGAAATAGAAATAAAAAAGCTCGAAATAAAGACAATCTTTTATAAGGCTGGCCGCTAAATAGTGATGGGCTTTTAAAATTTTATCAAAAGTCGGATAATTTATCTTTTCAAGTTCTGGAATGTCCGCGTAGCCTTGCTTAGAGTCATCAACTTTGCATTCGATAATAAATGAGTTTGCGTGTTTGATGAATTGCTCCGGAAACTCATCGTTGTTTATCGTCATTTCGTATTTTTTTGTTTCAATACTTGATTTCTCTCCGAAACCAAGGCTTCTGTAAGAGACCTTGTTTAGATTGATTTTTGTGCCGGCTGATTTAAATTTCATGGAAATTTTCCCGTTGGTATTAACGTGATCATACCATCCTCAAATGTTCATCATCAGCTGTGCCCGCGTCGAGTTTTTTTGTCGAATTACGTTCGGATCATAGACTGTTTTTGGATTGCTGATTGTTGGATTTTTAAGGTGTCTATATCTCGCGATTCAATCATGAATGATTCAATTTTTTAACGAATTAAACTTTGCTTTTGGTTCTGAACTCACCAAGAAAAACTTCGGAGTTTTTAACCGGGTTTCCTTTTTGGTCATAATCGATTTTCAGGAAATCAATTACAAACTCTCCGTTGGGGGCGCCCTCTGGTTCTACTCTAGAATCGAAACAGTGCCCGCTACTTCGACGTGCTCCGCCCAATAGTACTGAGCAGGTGAACCCGTCGCTGGTTTCTGGCGTTAATTAAACTTCAAAAAAATTGTTGATTGTTATTGTCCAACCGCTTGGGACTCGAATCGGTTGAAGCTTATATCGTAGTTTGGGTCTCATTTGAAATTTCTACACTTGAAAAATTGCGTCAAAGGGAAAAATTATTTTTCAAGTTTTTTGGAGTATGTTTGGGTATGAGTTAGTGGTCTTTATTCTTATTTTTTCGAAGAGGGTAAAGTAATTTTTTGTCTGAAAATAAGACTTTATGTTGTTTATTTTGAAGAAGGCTGGCCTTGTGATTTTCTTAGCAAGTTTATGATTTCTGGGTGGGAGTCGTTTTCTTCGTCGGACAGGTTGTTTATAATTTCCTGTATATTATTAGAGTATTTTTCCTCAATGACTGCTTCCGTCCAGTCAAGTTCGGAAGCTGCGGCGATTGCTACCTCCGAAAACTTGGATTCAAGAAGTTTTTTTAGAATTTTAATTGCTTCGGGTGATCGTAGCTCTCCGAGAACAGCAGCACTTCTTTCTTGCCAGTATTCTTCTTTCGAAAGTATTGCTTCATTAAATAGTTGCCAGTCCATGGCGCCGAAATTTCTTAGAATTCCATAGGCTACTTGTTCAGTAATGTACTCATTCCAATTTGAATTTTCATTTTGTCCGAGCCAGTAGTTGTATTCTTCGTAAGCTTTGCTATTCATAAGCACAGTAAAAGAGGACGGATTTGTTTTTGTGTATTTTTATGTCGATATGAATTTAGTAAAAAATAAATCTATCATCTTTTTTTTCTCTTCTATAGTTTTTGATTGGTCGCAGATTGAAGTTTCGCAAAAGGTGAGAGATTTGTTTTTCAATATCTTTGAGGTTATTGAAAATAATCTCTCTCCTTTGATCACTGTTCGGATAGCTGTAAGCGTATGGGGACTCTGCTGCGGATTACATCTATATAAACAAATTTGTTGAGAGTTATATATATTAAAATTTAGTTAGGGGTTCCAAAATTTAATCCCTTCCATGTGGCGCTCAATGTCATCCATATCATCATCCCCTAGTGTCGAATCAAAATTCTTGCTTATAATTTTTCTTACTTTGGCAAGGCGTTGGGTGACTCCTTCGTTATCAATGAAGTCAGTGGTGGCTTTTTGGTAGTCTTCGATTGGTTTGTCGGAGTAGTAGCTGCCCATTTTGTGCAGTGAAATTAATATAAACTCGATATCCGCAAGGACTTCGAGAGCATCTTCTCCGTTAAGTGCTATTTTTTTGTTGGTTTCTAACATTCTTTCCGCCGATTAAATGCGGGGTTTAAGCGCCACATTTCCTTTGGTCGTAAGATCTGTTGTGCCGTATCTACAGGTCTTTACCCATTCAGGTTGGATAGCAGAAGGGCATTTTAAAAAAAGGGAGTGAATTTATTTTCAGTGTCTTTTGTAAAGTGTGAAAAATAAATTTCCCTCTTGCTTTATTTGCTTTGGCTGTATTGGTGAGTGCTGGGTTTTAAATGTCTGTATCTCACGATTCGATCATGAAAGATTCAATTTTTTTAATGAATTCAATTTTGCTTTTGGTTCTGAACTCACCAAGAAAAACTTCGGAGTTTTTAACCGGTTTTCCTTTTTGGTCATAATCGATTTTCAGGAAATCAATTACAAACTCTCCGTTGGGATCGCCCTCTGGTTCTACTCTAGAATCGAAGCAGTGCCCGCTACTTCGACGCACTCCGCCCAATAGTACTGAGCAAGTGAACCAGTCGCTGGTTTCTGGCGTTAATTCAATTTCAAAAAGGTTGTTGATTGTTACTGTCCAACCGCTTGGCACTCGAATTGGTTGAAGTTCATATTTGAGTTTTGGTCTCATTTTACATTGCCCATGTATTTTTTAACTTGATCGGGTGAGGCCGGGAAACTGTGTATGACAGGTTCGCCAGCTTTGGAAAGTTCAATCCTAACCCAGTTTGTTAGTTCGCCATTGTTATATCCAACGGGGGTTTCCGATCTATAAAACATATATCTTGAACTCCCATGATCAAATACATTCCCATCGCGTACCGCTGAATAAGCCGCCTGCTTCTCAAAACCGCTGACGTTATTCGCGATATCCGGTAAATAAGAGGCTTCTGGTTTTCCGTCACGACTCCCTTGACCTAGGCTGAGCGATTTCGCTTGTTCTGCCGATTGCGCATTTGTGTGCTTTGTGGCATGCCTACCTTCTGGGCGCTTTGCATCATAAACATCTGTTCTTAGGTCTTTACGTGTTTGATAGTCGCTTGTATCAACCTTCTTGGGGCAATTAGTGCTATTTAACCCCAACGGATCCACCCACCCCGTAGGGTTAGGCACGTACTGGTAGCTATTCAAACCGCCTGCAAGCTTGATCGGGTCCGGCGTCAAAAACCGCCCAGTCCCCGGATTGTAGTAGCGGTGCCGGTTGTAATGTAACCCTGTCTCGGCATCGAAATACTGACCCTGGAAGCGCAGCGGGTTATCGATCTCGCTGACGTCCAGCGCAGCGAGGTTACCGTAGGCGCGGTACTTCGCTGACCACATGATCTCGCCACTGTAGTCGGTGAGTTCCTGCGGTGTGCCCAGATGATCGAGTTGGTAGTAAAACGGCGTGGCTTTGCGCGGGCCTTCACCATCGAGCATCGCCAATGGACGGAAGCTACCGGGCTCATAGATGTAGCTGCGGTAGCGGTTTTCGGCGCTTTCAGCGATCAGTCGTTCGCCTTGCCACAGGAACTCGGTAGTGTGGCCGTCGACGGTTTTTTCGATGCGTCGGCCGAAGGCGTCGTATTTGTAGGACGCGGTGCTCCCACCTGGCAGGCTTACGCCGATCAGGCGGTGCTGGCAGTCGTAGCGGTATTCGGTGACGAGTTTCTGGCCGGTACCACGGCGTTCGCGGATCAGGTTGCCGTAGGCATCGTAGTCGTAATGACGGTCGCCCTGCATCAGCAGTCGGTTGCCTTTGACGTTGGCCAGGTTCGCTGTGCCTTCGTTGTTCTGACCCAGCAGGTTACCTGCCGGGTCGTGGGCGAAGCTTTCCGGCGTGGCGCCGCGCACGCTGATGAGTCGGTCGAGCGGGTCGTAGTGATAGCTGCGCTTGCCTTTGCGGCTGTCATCGATTCCGGCGAGGTTGCCGTTGGCATCGTAGTTGTAGCGACGCTGGTACAGGTTCTTGTCTCGCTGGCCGACTGTATGGGCTTGCAGGCGGCCCTGTTCGTCGTACTGGTATTGGCTGAGCAGCAGGCCTTGTTGGCGTTGCTGTTCGCGACCGGCGCTGAACTGGTGGCTGGTCAGGCGGGAGCCGTTGAGGTCGATGCTGCTCAGGCGTCCGCCGGACAGGTGACGGTAGTCGAGTGTGCTGCCATCGGGTAGGCGACAATGGCTCAGCTGGCCGACGCTGTCGTACTCGTAGCGCAGGGTGCCCCAGCCTTGGTGTTCCTCGATGAGGCGGTCTTGCAGGTCGTACTTGTAGGCGAGCGGCCAGTGACCGTCGTCGACGTTTACTAGGCGGCCGAGGGCGTCGTAGCTGTAGTGAATCTCCTCGCCATCGGCGAGGGTTTTTACCAGCAGACGGCCAGCGGCGTCGCGTTGATACTCGGTAACGAGTTCGCTGCCGTCATCACCGAATTCGGTTTTCTTCAGCAACTGGCCGTTGAGGTCGTATTCGTAGGCCGTGCGGCGACCGTCGAAGCCGGTTTCCTGTTGGATCAGGCCGTTCGAGTAGTAATCGAGATGGTAATGTTCGCCGCGCTCGTTTTCGATGTCGGTGAGCAACAGACGCGAGTTGTCGTAGCGGTAGCGCAGTTGGCTGCCGTCCGGATTGATGCGGCGGCTGACCAGGTGCAGGTTGTCCGCATACTCATATCGCGTAACGCGACCGAGTTCGTCGCGTTCGGCGGTGACGTTGCCATAGGCGTTGTAGGTGAAGGCACGTGTTGCGCCGCCCGGCAGCGTGACTTGTGCCAGGCGGTTGGCCGCATCCCATTGGTAGTGGGTGATGGCGCCGGATTCTTCCTGACGGGTGATCTGCCGACCCAGTGCGTCGTAGCGATACTTGCGCTGACCGCCGTCCGGCAGGCGTTCTTCCAGTAACTGCCCGAGGTTGTTCCAGCCGAGTTGATGGCGGCTGCCGTCGGGGTGGCGGATCTCCAGCAAGCGACCTTGGGCGTCGTAGCTGTATAGCGTGGCATTGCCGTTCGGGTCGATTTGCTGGGTGATGTCGCCCTGACGGTTGCGTTGGTACTTCCAGCTGGCTTTGCCGCGATGAACATCGCTGACGAAACCATTGATGTATTCATACGTGGTCGCTTCGTCTTCCGGCGGGATGACGGCAGTCATCAGTCCGTTGTCGTCGTACCGGTATTCGGTGACGGCACCCAAAGGATCCTTTTCCGCGATCAACTGACCTTTGTCGTTATAGGCCTTGAGGTGTTCGGCGCCGTCCGGGTCGACCTTGCTGATCAGTCGCGCCTGGTCGTCGTGGGTGTAGACCTCTTCGCTGCCATCGGCGTTGGTTACCGTTACGCTGCCTTTGTCATCCCAGGCGTAATGCGCTTCCATCTGCGAGAAGTTGGCCCAGTGACGGATGCAGCGAGACAGTTTGCCTTCGTTCTCCCACTCCCAATAGAAGGCCGCGCCGCCCGCCAGTTGCCGCTCCAGAATCACGTGCTGTTCGTTGTAGCGATAGCGCTCGGCTTCGCCGGCCGCGTTCTTCGCTTCGATCAGACGGTGCTGTGCGTCATAGCTGTACGTCACCAGCGTTTGAACGGTGTTCCAGGTATCTTCCAGGTTGTCCGCCGGCAGGAACTGTTGATAGTCCACAGCGATAATGTGTTTGCGGTCGTAACGCAGCAGCAGGGCACGACCGGCACCGTTATCGAGGCGCTTGATTCGACCGTGGATATCGCGCGTGACGTGCAGCTGATTGCCATAGCTGTCGCTGATGGCGATCAGGGTGGCGCCTTTGCTGTTGAAGCGGAAGTGGTAGAACGATGGGCGTTTGCCTGCCTGTGCCAGAATCAGTTCTGACGGATCGTCTCCAAGAAATATCGCGGCCTTCGACAGGCTGTTGGTAATTGCCGGACGTTGTTCGCTTGGGAGGGGGAAGGGTGTCGAGCGGTTTTCGTGGTCGGTCCAGATGACTTCGTCGTCACTGATCTCGAGGCGATGCGCCAGCGCATGGCTCCAGCCATAACCCAGACCACAATCGATTTCCACTGCACTGGTTCGGTAGAGACGGGTCCATTCAAACGGCAGCAGACCGTCAAGTTGGCCGTCGGTCAGCGTCAACAGTTCTTCACCGGTAACCATTGAAACCGGACATCCATTGGTGCAAGTGTCGGCTGCCGGCTCCGCGCTTTTGTCGGCGGGCGTTTTTGCCTGTTTGGAGGCATCGTCAGCTATTTTTCCATCTGCGAGTTTTGCGTTTTTCTTCCCATCAAAACGCAACTCGGAAATACCATTCCTCACCTTGGCCGTCACACCCCGCGCCGCAACCGCTGTGTACTTCGCGACGTATTCCATAAAGCCGTTGATGATCTTGAACAACGACTTCACGAAACCGATGACGGCGTTGAGAACCAACTCACCGTACTTCTTCAGTCGGGCAGCGAGATAGATGATCCCGGTGCCTTCGGCTGCGATGGTCAGGACCACACCAATCACGATGTCGATCGCGATACCAACGACGATCGCTGTGGTCATTTTCGCCACGTCGCCCGCCATCTTCATGGGTGGCAAACCGGCCAGCCAGATCACTGCGCTGCGCACCAGCAGGAACAGTGCGGCTTCGTCACTGGCCAGCAACATGGCCTTTTTCATGACATCTGGCGAGCTTTTGGCGACCTTGATCAGCTCATCAGCACCAGCCCCAAGATCCTTAGCAAATTTCTTCGGGTCTTGCAGGATATCGAGCACCAGACTGATGCCATCCCACACACCCTTGATGGCTTCCCAGCCACCTTCAAGAATGCCATTGCCGATAGCCATCGCGGTGCCCGAAGGCGACAGGTTCGACCATTGCGGCTTGAACCCGGCCCACTCTTTACGCAGGAAACCCTCCAGGTCAGCTGTCACGCCGCTATAGGAGCCGAAGAGGGCGTCGATCTGCGCCGGTGTCACTTCGTTGTGAACGCGGATCTGATAGAACTTGCCGGGAATACCTCCGGTCCACTCAGCTTTGCCTTGAGCGTCGAGTTTGACTTTGCTGACCGCACCACCTTCCACCGCGACGATCTCGACTTCGATGTCGCCAATCGGGATGTCGTAGACCGATTCGAATTTACTTTCGATCAGCAATGGACCTTTGAGAGGACACTGAGCCACGTTCGAGGCGAAACTACCGTCGTTCATGCTCACCGATTTACTGGTGTCGCCCACCTTGATCACGCGCTCCATGCCCAACAGGGAGGGCAGGTCTGCGGCTCGACTGGCCTTGTCGGCGGCCCTTGCGTACCAGGTTTTGGTTTGTTCCTGATACAGCTTCAGACTGTCCTTGAAGGTGTTCAGTTGGTTGTCAACAAAGGCAACGCGATCCATCAGCCTTGCTCCAGAATCAGGTGGTTTAACAGTGCTTCTTTAAGGTTTTTCGGCGCATCCGGGCGGCGCACGAAACGGCTGACTTTCAGCTTCAGGTTGTTCTCAGGCCAAGCGTTGTAAACATCCGGGCGGTCTTCTTCCAGCCACTGCATCAGGTTGCTGATCAGTGTCGTCGGGTTCTCCTTGGCTAAGCCATCCAGCAACTCCTTCGGCACCTCCCACCACGGCCAATCCTTCACCTTCGGCAATACCCGCGTCCCAACCTCCAGCGTCTTCCCGTTAATCAGATACCGCTCAAACACCGGCATTACTTCCCCAGCCTTCTCCCCAAGCCCCTTCAGAATCGGGTAGATATGCCGCCCATCCCAAAAGCGGAAAAACACCTCAGTCCCGTCCGGCATTTTCACCTGTGTGAGGCTGCGCAGGTGCTCGAACACCTCGTTCGGTTCGGCGCGTGAGATGGCCAGCCAGCCCCAGTCGAGGGCGTCGGTTTCGGCGATCCAGGGCAGGAATGCCGAGTTCGGTTTGAGTTCGGTGACGTAGGGCATCACCGGTTGCCAGGTGGAGTAGGGCGTACCGCCCCAGATTGGCAGGAGTTGGGCGGTGGGTTCGGTCAGGTACAGGGTTTTCAGTGCGTCGGCATCGCTCGCTGCGCTGATGATCAGGTACAGGCGCTCGCCGGTTTGCAGCGGCTGTTGTGCCAGCCAGTCTTTGGGTGTCAGTCGATCAGATGGCACAGGCACCTGCCTTGCATTTTTCGCATTCTTCGCAGAACGGCGCGTTGCGTTTGAGGGTGTTGATCTGGGCCGGGGTCAGGACCTGGCCGGCTTTGTCGGCGTCGGCCTGTTTCAGCACGCCGGGCATCAGCGGGGCGGCGCCAGTGCCGCTGCCGGGGCTGCCGCCGGAGTTGATGTTGATCGTTGGGCCGCTCAGGGTCACGCCGCCGGCGTCGATCTTGATGAAGCTGCCGCCGCCGACCAGGGTCAGTTCTGCGCCGGCTTCCATCACCACTTTCATGCCGCTGCTGAGGTGAATTTCCTGGCCGGCGTCGATGAACTGGCCGGTGCCGATCTTGATGTGCTGGTTGACGCCCACGGTCAGGTGGTCGTTGGCGCGGGCTTCGACTTTGCGGTCTTCGTAGACGGTGTGGTGTTCTTCGGCCTTGAATTCTGTGTAGCTGTTCTGCTCGACAGTGTCGTGGCGTTCGTTGCCGACGCGGATCTTCTGGTCGTGCTCGATGTTCTCGTCCCAGTCGCGCTGGGCGTGGAGGAAGATCTGCTCCTGACCTTTCTTGTCTTCGATGCGCAGTTCGTTGTAACCGCCGCCGCCCATCGAGCTCAGGGTCTTGAAGGTGCTGCGGGTCTTGTTCGCCGGCAGCGGGTAGGGGACGGTGTTTTCCTTGTGGTACAGGCAGCCGCTGATCAGCGGTTGATCGGGGTCGCCTTCAAGGAAGGTGACCAGCACTTCCATGCCGATGCGCGGGATGGCGATGCCGCCGTACTGGGCGCCGGCCCAGGCGCTGGAGACGCGCAGCCAGCAACTGGTCTTGTCGTCGGCCTGACCTTCGCGATCCCAGTGGAACTGGACTTTGACCCGGCCGTACTCGTCGCAGTGAATCTCTTCACCTTTGGGGCCGGTGACCACGGCGCTCTGGCTGCCGAGGATGCGCGGTTTCGGGTGGCGTAGGGGCGGGCGGTTCGGCACGTCCCACGGGGTCGCCTGGAAGCGGTTGCGATAGCCCTGGTGGAAATCGTCTTTCAGCGCGGTGGTGTCGCTGGTCACCGACTCTTCGAGCACTTGCGGCTGTTTGCCTTCGTGCAGCACTTCGGTCAGCAGCCACAGGTCATTCCACTTGGCTTTCGGGTGCTCGGTCAGGGCGAGGAAATGGCCGCTGACCAGCAACGGCTGATCACTCTTGCCTTCGGCGAGCTGAAAGTCGCTGCGATGGCGTTCGAGGGCACGTTTGGCCAGGTGTTTGCCGCGCTCGCGGTCGATGAACCGGCCCGGGTAGTCGTAGTCTTCGAGGTCGGGCAGGGCATCGCCACGGTTCTCGCTTTCCAGCGTCAGGCGCGGTTTTTCGAAGTCGTAATCGCGGCGCGTGGTGCGGCTGGTGCGGGTTTCCAAGCGCAGGTCGAAACGTTTGATCACCGGATTGCTGGCGACCATGCCGGAGTCTTGCTGGTAGGCCACAGGCTGGAGTTTCGGGAACACCGTCTGGTCATCACCGAACACCAGCTTGTGCGCCGTGGCGCTGTGCTGGAAGTGGTAGTGGATACCTTCTTCCTCGCACAGGCGCTGGATGAAGTGCAGGTCCGATTCATCGTATTGCACGCAGTAGATGCGCTCGGGATAGATCGAACCGGTCTTGAATTCGTAGGCGTTGCTCTGGATGCCGTGTTCTTCGAGAACCATGCCGATGATTTTCGGCACCGTGAGGTTCTGAAAGATGCGTTGGTTGACGCGATGCGCCAGGTACGACAGTTGCGGGCGCAGGGTTACCGAATAGCGCGTCAGGCGCTTGCCCGAGTCACCTTGCGCGGCGCGGTAGATCTGGCCGTGGATGCCGCTGCCATCGGGCGACAGCTGCAGAAAGGCCGGTTTGTGCAGCAGGGTTTCGAGGTCCAGCGACGGCTGCTCACTGACCAGCTCCACCTCGAACACAAAAGGCTGGCTGATGGCTTCCCGGCCGGTCAGGGTGAATACCTGAAAATCGGCGGAGAGCCCTTCGATGGTCAGGGCAAAGTGGGTTTCATTGGCCGGCGCGAACATCCCTTGTTCCTCGTGCTGTACAGCGGCGTTCGTCGACTACCGCCAGGCGGTTCAACGCACGCGAAATTCTGGAGGGGCGTAAACAACATCGACCAGCAGGGCTGGTCGATGCTTGTAACGATCAGCCGTAATTAAACGACTGGAGCACGCCAGTCATCGGAACCCGAAGTACCGGATACTTCGTGGGTCCAGGTGATTTTGCGGTAGGTGAACTGCACTTCTTCCAGGTGGGTGAAGTGCGAGTTGCCTGGATCCTGGCAGTTGTGCATTTTGTTGTTGATGGCGACGATGATCGCGTCTTCCAGTTTGGTGGTGTAGTAGTGCTCTTGAGTACCTTGAGCAGAAGTACGGTACCACTGGATAACGATTTCGCTCATGCGCTCGCCGGAGGTCAGAGCAGCTTGCAGCAGAGGCGAAGCCTTGTCGTAGACCTTGGTGATGATCACTGGCTTGTGAACGCGCTGACCGGTTGGCTGACCGGATTGTGGGTCACGCGGGATGATCACGTCGTGGCTGAAAGCCTGAACCATGACCTGGTCTTCGTGGCCTTCCTGGTAGGTGTTGCCAACGGAGTCGGCGGTGAAAGCGCCGGCAGTGATCAGGCCTTGTTTTTCGCCGGTAACCGACATGTACGCTGGTGTTGCCATGGGGTGCTCTCCTTGCGGATAAATTTAGGGTGCCCGGGAGGCGAAATCGCCCGGTGGGTGCCTGACTGTTATCAAGGAGCGTGCCAGGTTTGTCGAAGGCCCCGGCAGCCGCGGGTGAAGCGGCTGTAGCCTGCGGTTTTGCCGATGTTTTCATTGAATCGAGATGGAAAGTGCGCAACTTCTTGCGCAGTACTGCGCAAGAAGTTGCGCACTTGGCTGTAAGCCTCTCCGATCAAGGGCTGTAGCGCGACAAGTCACGTTTTTTGCCGGACAAGTGCGCAAGAAGTTGCGCAGTAAGGCCAAGTGCCAGCGTCGAGCGTTTGAAACGATCCACCCAGCGCGACGGTCAATCACTCACGACTGCGCCGCAGGCGTCTGAACATTCCCCACCGCGAGTGAGAACGACATGAAAATCCTGATGGTTTTAACGTCCCACGATCAACTGGGTGATACCGGCAAGAAAACCGGCTTCTGGCTGGAAGAATTCGCCGCGCCGTATTACGTGTTCAAGGATGCCGGCGCGCAACTGACGCTGACCTCGCCCAAGGGGGGCCAGCCACCGCTGGACCCGAAAAGTGACGAGCCCGATGCGCAGACCGCCGCAACCGAGCGCTTTCGCAAGGATTCTGCCGCCCAGTCGGCATTGTCGTCGACAGTCAAGCTGGACACGGTAAAGGCTGCGGATTTCGATGCCGTGTTCTATCCCGGCGGCCACGGCCCGTTGTGGGACCTGGCTGAAGACCGCCATTCGATTGCGCTGATCGAAGCGTTTTACAACAGTGGCAAACCGGTGGCGGCGGTGTGTCATGCGCCCGGAGTGCTGCGCCATGTCAAAGGTGCGGACGGTCAGCCATTGGTCAAGGGTAAGCAGGTGACAGGCTTTACCAACAGTGAAGAGGAGGCGGTAGGGCTGACGGACGTGGTGCCGTTTCTGGTAGAGGATGAGCTCAAGGCCAAGGGCGGGATTTTCTCCAAGGGCGCGGACTGGTCGAGCTACACCCGTGAAGATGGATTGTTGCTGACGGGGCAGAATCCGGCGTCGTCGGAGGAGACGGCTTTCGCGTTGTTGTCACGGTTGCGCTAATAGCAAAAGCAAAAGATCGCAGCCTGCGGCAGCTCCTACAGGGGGAAACACATTCCATCTGTAGGAGCTGCCGCAGGCTGCGATCTTTTGATCTTTCAGCGCGAAAGCGCTGCCAGACACTCCTCAATCGAGCGCCGCTGCGTCTCGGCATACAACCCCAATTCATCAATGGTTGCACGCCCCAGCGCTTGTTCGAATGCCTGGCGGTTCGAGTGTTCGCCATAGTGTGTCTGCGCAGCATCCCCAAGGTTCGACTGAAAAATCCCCGCCGCACTCACTGGCAGAAAATCTTCGTACACCAACGGTTCAGCTTTCACATGGCCTTCGCGGAGCAAATCCTCCAGCGATGTCGATTTGAGGCTGCCCGCTGCCAAGCCTTTTTCCGTGGGGAAATAGCGAAAATACGCCAGCTCCTGTTCACGCATGCCGTCGACGCTGTCAGGAAATTCGCCAAAGTGTTGGGTCATCAGCGTGTTGTAACGTGCGGCGTTGCCTTCGTTGGGAAAGTCGCCCAGTTCATCGCGCGCGGCGTTCAACAAGCGGTCATACAGCGCCCGGCCTTTGGGTGTCAGCGCCGCACCGCGTTGTTCGATTTCGCCGAAACGCGCGCTGTGGCTACCGCGAGTCTCGTGCTGATCGGTGAAAGCGATCGGCTCGTCCAGCGCTTTGAAACTGGTCTGGCGCAACAGGATCGGGCACTTGCGGCGTGGCGGGCCTTCGATCACCGCTTTCGGGGTGATGCCGTGCACCGGCATCTGCGTCTGGACGATATCGATGTCCAGCGTGCGTGGGGTCAGGTGATTGATGTGCGGGCCTTTGAACGCCACCACATCGGCGATCAGACGGTGCTGGGCGCTGAGGGTCTGGTACTGCGCAGCGGTGACGGTGGCGCTGTGATGCCAGCGAAAGGTTTCCAGTGCCTGCAGGACGAATTCCCTGGCTTCATCCTCATTCAGCCCGCCGACGGACTCCGCCCGCTCGATCAGCTGCAATGCCGCAGGGGTAAAGATCGAACGCCGGTTCAACACCGATTCGGCAAAACCGCGCAACTCGGGATCTTCGATCAGCTCCAGACGCAGCAACGAAGTGAACACCCGAAACGGGCTGATCTGCAGCGCCGCTTCATGCACCGCGCGAAACGCCGTGGAGTGCACCGGCACACCCGCCGGGGTCAGGTCGTAGTAGCCCACCGGTTGCATGCCCATCACCGCGAACAGGCGCGCGAGGGTCGCGAGCTCTTTGCCGGTGCCGACGCGGATCGCGCCGTGTCGCTCCATGTCCAGGCGCCCGATTTCACCGGTGCTGTCGAGCTGCCGTGCGAGGTCTGGCTGAGCGGCCAGCACTTCACGGTTGGTCTGTTCCACCAATTCCATCAGCGCGCCGTACAACGGCACTTCTTCGCGGTACATGTCGGACATCGCTTTGGAGAAGCGTTGGCGGATCAGGTCTGGGCTGACGAAAGGCTGCACGGTCATGAAAAAAATTCCTGCCACGGTCACGTAAAGGATGGAGGAAAAGATCGCAGCCTTCGCCGACGGCGGCAAACGAAGAATCCTACGAACTTCATTCTGCCAACGACTGATCCACCAGTTCGATCCAGTGCAAAACCTGCGTGCGTCCGGCGCCGGCCAGATGATTCTGGCAGCCGACGTTGGACGTGACGATCAGCTCCGGGCGCCCGCTTTCCAGCGCATTGAGGCGGTTATCGCGCAATTGCCGGGCGAGGGTCGGCTGCGTCAGCGAATAAGTGCCGGCCGAACCGCAACACAGGTGACCGTCCGGCACGGGTGTGAGATTGAACCCGAGGCGGGTCAGCAGCGCTTCGACTGCGCCGCCGAGTTTCAGCGCATGTTGCAGGGTGCAGGGGCAATGCACGGCGATCCGCCGCTGGCGGGCGGCGCACACTTGCTCCAGAGGTTCCTGAGCGAGCAGTTGCACCAGATCCAGCGTTCGCTCACTGATCTGCCGCGCCTTGTCGGCGTAGCGCGGATCCTGCGCCAGCAGATGCCCGTAATCCTTGATGAACGCGCCGCAACCGCTGGCCGTCTGCACGATGGCTTCCGCGCCGTTTTCCAGCTGTGGCCACCACGCGTCGATGTTTTGCCGCGCGCGGTCGAGGCCCTTGGCCTGGGCGTCGAGGTGATAGTCCAGCGCGCCGCAGCAACCGGCCTCGGCCACCGGCGTGACGCTGATCCCTAGTCGATCGAGCACCCGCGCCGTCGCATCATTGGTGTTCGGCGACAGGCCCGGTTGCACGCAGCCTTCGAGCAGCAACACCCGCCGCGCATGGCGTGGGGCGGGGCGTGAGCCGGTTACGGGCGAGCGCTGCGGCAATTTGCTTTCCAACATTCGCGGCAACAAGGGCCGGAATGTTGTACCCAGGCGCAGCAGTCCCTTGAATACGCCCGGATTCGGCGCCAGTGCACGCAAGCCCTCGCGCAACAAGCGCTGGGCGGCAGGGCGGGGCACGGCCTGATCGACCACCGCCCGACCGATATCCAACAGGTTGTGATAGTCAACACCAGAGGGGCAGGTGGTTTCGCAATTGCGGCAGGACAGGCAGCGATCCAGATGCAACTGCGTCTGCTCGGTGGCCGGCGCCCCTTCGAGCACTTGCTTGATCAGATAGATGCGTCCGCGTGGCCCATCGAGCTCATCACCGAGCAACTGATAGGTCGGGCAGGTGGCGTTGCAAAAACCGCAATGCACGCAGGTGCGCAGAATCTTTTCCGCCTCGGCCGCACGCGGCAGTTGTCGGGATTGTTCGCTTAGGGTGGTCTGCATGGCTAGAACTCCGCGTACATCCGGCCGGGGTTGAACAGTCCTTGCGGATCGAGTTGCGCCTTGAGTTGCCGGTGATAACGCATCAGCGTGCGCGGCAGTGGCTGGAACGGTGTGTCGCTGGCGCCATGGGTGAAGCAGGTGGCATGGCCACCGAGTTCCCGGGCGAGAATCTGAACGTGCTCGTGATCGGACTTCAGCCAGCGTTGCGCGCCGGCCCAGTCGATCAACTGCTGGCCGGGCAAGTCTTGCGGCCCGAGATTGTTCGGCAGCGACAGGCGCCACAGCGGCAGGCCCTCGTCGAAAAAGCTCAGGCGTTGCTCGTTCAAGTTGCGCCAGAACACCGAGTCCAGCGGCTCGCCGCCGAGTCGTTGATGCGCGGCGGTCACCGAGCCTTCGCCGCCCTCCAGGCGCAGGTACAGGCTTTGCCCGTCATGGCAGGCGCCGCTGATCGGCAACGGTTGCTGGCCCCATTCGGCCAGCCTGGTCAGCGCTCGGGTGCAGTCGATATCGAGGCGGATGCTCAGGCATTGACGCGGTTTCGGCAGGACTTTCAGCGAGACCTCGGTGAGCACGCCGAGACAGCCGAAACTGCCAGTCAACAAGCGCGACAGGTCGTAGCCGGCAACGTTTTTCATGACCTCGCCACCGAACCGCAGGTGCTCGCCAAGGCCTGTGATGACCCGGGTACCGAGGACGAAGTCGCGCACCGAACCTGACCATGGCCGCCGTGGCCCGGACAGTCCGCTGGCGATCATCCCGCCGACGGTGGCACTGTCACCGAAGGCCGGCGGTTCGCACGGCAGCATCTGCCCGGCAGCGTCGAGCGCCGCGAGCAACTCGCGCAGCGGCGTACCGGCGCGCACGCTGACCACCAGCTCGGTCGGTTCATAGCGCACGATGCCGCAGTGCGCGCGGGTGTCGAGCACTTCGCCGGCCACCTCGCGCCCCAGAAACGCCTTGCTGTTGCCACCCTGGATTTTCAGCGGCGTGGCGTTGGCCCGGGCCTGATTGACCTGATCCAGCAGGGCGCCGCTGGCGTCGACGTCAGCCATCAGAAGCGCTCCAGTTCGGGGAATGGCAATTGTCCGGCATGAATGTGCATCGCACCGAATTCCGCGCAGCGGTGCAGGGTCGGGATGTTCTTGCCGGGGTTGAGCAGGCCTTGCGGGTCGAACGCGGTTTTGACGGCGTGGAACAGGGTCAGCTCTGCGCTGTTGAATTGCGCACACATCTGATTGATTTTCTCGCGGCCGACGCCGTGTTCACCCGTGATGCTGCCGCCGACGTGCACGCACAATTCGAGAATTTTCCCGCCTAACGCCTCCGCGCGCTGCAGTTCACCGGGCTGGTTGGCGTCGAACAGGATCAGCGGGTGCATGTTGCCGTCACCGGCATGGAACACATTGGCCACGCGCAAGCCGTATTCGGCGCCGAGGCGCGCGATGCCTTGCAGCACGCCGGGCAATTCGCGACGCGGGATGGTGCCGTCCATGCAGTAGTAGTCCGGGGACAAGCGGCCGATCGCCGGAAAGGCGTTTTTGCGACCGGCCCAGAAGCGCACGCGCTCGGCTTCATCGCGGGCCTGACGCACTTCGCTGGCGCCGGCCTGCAACATGACCTCGCGCACCCGCAGGCAATCGTCGTGGACATCGGCTTCGACACCATCGAGTTCGCACAGCAGAATCGCTTCGGCAGCGACCGGGTAACCGGCGTGAATGAAGTCTTCGGCGGCGCGGATCGCCAGGTTGTCCATCATCTCCAGGCCACCGGGAATAATCCCCGCAGCGATGATGTCGGCCACCGCGCGGCCAGCCTTTTCTACCGAATCGAAGCTGCCCAGCAGCACCTTGGCGACCTGCGGTCTGGGCAGCAGTTTGACCGTGACTTCGGTGATGATCCCGAGCAAACCTTCGGAGCCGGTGAACAGCGCCAGCAAATCGAAGCCCGGCGCATCGAGGGCCTCGCTGCCCAGCGTCAGACGTTCGCCTTCGATGGTCAGCACTTCGATCTTCAGCAGGTTGTGTACGGTCAGACCGTACTTGAGGCAATGCACGCCACCGGCATTTTCCGCGACGTTGCCGCCGATCGAGCAGGCAATCTGCGACGACGGATCCGGCGCGTAATACAGGCCGAACGGCGCCGCCGCCTGGGATATCGCCAGGTTGCGCACCCCGGGTTGAACCCGTGCGGTGCGAGCCGCCGGGTCGATGTGCAGGATGTTGTTGAACCGCGCCATCACCAGCAACAGGCCGCTTTCCAGCGGCAGCGCGCCGCCCGACAACCCGGTGCCGGCGCCACGGGCCACCACCGGCACATGGTGTTGATGGCAGAGTCTGAGCAGGGTTTGTACCTGATCGAGTCGCCGGGGCAGCGCCACCAGCATCGGCGTGGTGCGATAGGCCGACAGGCCATCGCATTCGTACGGCTTGAGTTCGTCTTCGCGCCACAGAAGGTCGAGATCCGGGAGGGCGTGCTGCAGGGTTTTCAGCAGCTCAGCCTTGTTCACTTCCGGCAGCGGGCCGTCGAGGCGTTCGTCGTAGAGAATGTTCATTCCAATTCCATTGGCGGACGGGATTACCTGTGGTGAGGGGATTTATCCCCGACTGGCTGCGCAGCAGCCCAACCCAGAACATGCGGTGTGTCTGATTCAGCTTGGTGCTGGAACCGGGGCTGCTCTGCAACCCATCGGGGATGAATCCCCTCACCACAATAAATCCCCTCACTACAAGGATAGTTGTGGGATTCATCGCTGACTGCCCAGAAACTCTCGATACAACCGCGCAGTATTCCCCGGTTGTTCGACCATCGGCATGTGCCCGACACCGTCCCACACTTCGACCCGCAGATTGGCGATGCCCTTGCTCCACACCGGCACGCTGCTGACGTCGATCAAGCGGTCCTTGCGCCCCCACAGCAGTAGCGCCGGGCATTTGATCTCGGCCAGTTTCGGTTCCATCGGCGGGCTGGCGCGAAAGTCGCGGAAGATCTCTTCCAACTCATCACGCTGGCGTTGGTAACGTTGGGCGATGGCGTCCAGCACCAGCCCGGGTACCCACGGTGGCGAGGCCATGGTCATCGCATAAAACTGGCGGAATTCTTCCCGGGAGTTGATCAGGAACGGGTTATGTCCACGGGCCAGATGGCGTTCCATGTCGCTGGCCTGCGGTGCGGTGACGCCGGCCGGGTCGATCAGTGCCAGTGAGGCAATCCGGTCCGGGTAGGTTGCCGCCAACCATGCTGCGATGTAGCCGCCCATCGAGTTGCCGATCACGTGGACTTTCTCCACACCGCACACGTCGAGCAGCTGGATCATGCGCTTGGCCTGCAGCGCAATGTCATAGCCGCCACCGGCCTTGAAGCCGGTTTCACCGTGGCCGGCGATGTCCGGAATGATCACCCGGTACTGGCGGACAAAGTGCCTGGCGAAGCGCAGCCACAGATTTTTCTCGGCGCTGTAGCCGTGCAGCATCAGGATCGCGCTGGCGGCTTCATAAGGCCCACCTTGCCAGGTCGAGACCGTCATTTCGGCAATCGGCACTTCGATCTTGTGCAACTTGTACATCCTGGCCTCGAGCGCCGTGCTCAGGTCATACAGCCAATGGCCGATCGCCGGATAACTCAACCAGCTCCAGGCCACGAAAACCGCGAGAGCGACAAACAGCACAAGCATCGACGTCTTCCTTTTACGTGTTCAGGACAGAATGTGGTCAGCCGGTTTCAGCGCCCGGGTCAACCGGTAGTAGCTGAAACTGAAGCCCGGAAATATCGCGATCACATGACCGCTCTTGCTTTGATACCAACTGTGACAGCCGCCGGACTTCCATACCGTGCGCTCCATCTCACGGTGGATCATTGCAGTGTAGGTACGTTCCGCGTCGGGGCGCACTTCGATGCTGCGCAGTCCTTTTGCCTGCAGGGTGTGGATACAGTCGAGGATGTAGTTCATCTGCGCCTCGATGATGAACAGCGCCGAGGTATGCCCGATGCCGGTGTTGGGCCCGGTGACGATGAACAGGTTGGGAAAGTCCGGCAGGCTGGTGCCCAGGTACGCGCGCGGGTACTGCGCCCAGACGTCCTTGAGTTGCACGCCGTGCTTGCCGGTCACCGGATAAGAGACCACGCCGTCGGTGGCGTCGTAGCCGGTCGACCAGACAATCAGGTCGACCTCGATGTGTTGGCCATCCTGGGTGACGATGCCGGTTTCATCGAGCGCGGCGATGCCTTGCTCGCGGCTGTGCAGGGTGACGTTGGGTCGGGTCAGCGCCGGGTAATAGGTGCTGGAAAGCAGGATGCGCTTGCAGCCGATGATGAAGTCCGGGGTGAGTTTTTCGCGCAACAGCGGGTCCGGCACCTGTTGCTTGAGAAAACGCAGGGCCTGGCGCTGGACCAGGTGAATCGCCGGTTTCGAATATTTGAAGGCGATGACCCGTGTTTCGAATTGCCAGTAAAGCAGCCAGCGCAGCAGCTTGTAGGCCGGTTTCACTCCCAGCAGCCAGCGCTGCAAAGGCCCGAACCGGCGATCGGCGCGCGGCAGCACCCAATGTGGTGTGCGCTGGAATACATGCAGTTGTGCGACCTCGGGGGCAATCGCCGGAATGACCTGCGCGGCACTGGCGCCGCTGCCGACGATGGCCACGCGTTTACCGCGGTAGTCGTAGCTGTGATCCCAATTGTTTGTATGAAAAGTCTTGCCCTGAAAGCGATCCTGGCCGGGGAAGGGTGGGATCACCGGTTGGCTCAACGGTCCGGAGGCGTTGATCACGAACTGCGCGCAGAACATCCCCTTGTTGGTGTGCACCGCCCACTGCCTGGCGGCGTCATCCCATTCGATGCGTTCGACGTTGGTTTGCAGTTCCACGCGTTCGCGCAGGCCGAAGCGTTCGATGACGTGTTCGGTGTATCGGTGCAGTTCAGGTTGGGTGGCAAACATCTGCGTCCAGCGGTACGGCGCGAAGGACAGCGAGTACAGCGGTGAGGGCACATCCACCGCTGCGCCGGGATAGGTGTTCTGGCACCAGGTGCCGCCGAAGAACGTCCTTCGTTCCAGCAGGCGAAAATCGTCAATGCCGGCCTTGAGCAAATTGACCGCCGCACATTGGCCGCCAAATCCGCTGCCGATGATCAACACCTGGTAGGTCCGCATGGGTCTCCTTTTTATAGTCGTTTCACCGTTTTCATCCTTTCAGGTATAGCTAAAAATTCGCCGAGTGGGAGCGGGCGGCTGGGCGGTGATGGCTATTTAACGGCTGGCTGATAGACTCCCAGCACATCGGTCTGACGGTGTGCGCAGGTTCCGTTGAGTGGTCGAGGCCCTTATGCGAAACAAGGGGGGAAAGGGACTTTCACTGGCCAGGAGGCTTTATACATCGCGAACCCTCGGCCTGGTGCTGGGGTTGTTGTGCGTGAGCGTGGCGATGTACCCGCTTGACCCGCCGCCGTGGGTCTGGGCACTGATGCTGTTCAATGGCCTGGTCTGGCCGCATCTGGCGTTTCAATGGGCCCGTCGCTCCAGCGTTCCCTACCATGCTGAACACCGCAATCTGTTGATCGACGCGTTTATGGGCGGCTTCTGGGTCGCCGCCATGCAGTTCAATCCGTTGCCCAGTGCCACTACCGTTTCGATGATGGCGATGAATAACGTCGCCATCGGTGGCGTGCGTTTTCTCGCGGCGGGCCTGGCGGCGCAGGTCCTTGGAATCGGCGTCGGCCTGGTGGTGTTCGCTCCGGCATTCATCCCGCCCACCTCACCTTTACAGCTGTATGCCTGCCTGCCGTTGTTGATGCTGTACCCGTTGGCGCTGGGCTGGATCTGCTTTCGCCAGGCCTACACGCTGGGCCTGCACAAGCGTGAACTGCTGGCCCTGAGTCGCACCGACAGCCTGACCGGCCTGCTCAACCACGGCGCCTGGAAGGATCAACTGGACATCGCGTTTCAACGTTGCCGTCGACAGCAACAGGGCGCGGCGATTGCGTTGATCGATATCGACCACTTCAAGTCGATCAATGACACGTATGGGCATGTGGCGGGTGACATCGTCCTGCGCCAGTTGAGCAAAATGCTCAAGCAGAACCTGCGCGCTGCGGATATCGCCGGTCGCTACGGCGGCGATGAGTTCTGCGTGATTCTGCCCGACCTGCCGCTGTTCAATGCCGCGCAGGCCATGGAAGCCTTGCGCGAACGTTTCGCCACCCTGGGTTATGAGCAGAACCCGGCGCTCAAGGTCAGCCTGAGCATTGGTCTGGCGGCTTATGATCCGGCGCATGGCGACGCGACCCGCTGGCTCAATGATGCGGATCAGGCGCTGTACGAGGCCAAGGCGACCGGGCGCAATCGGGTGATTTGCAACAGTGACGACCTGCCGAAACAGGAACTGCTCGATTCGGTCTGACTGCTCACCACATTCACCTGTGCGAGCCGGCTCGCTCCTGGAAGTGTTCGGTGTCGGCGGCTCCGGTGTCGCATCCGCTATAGAGCCTTGCGTTGATGTCAGGTACGGTTTGAATCCCCCGACGCGAAACAAGGATCGATTCATGACGTTCTCATTTCCCCGCTCCCTGCTGGCCGCCAGCCTCGGCCTGTCTCTCGCCTTCAGCGCTGCCGGTGCCTTCGCCGAACCGCACAAGCAAGTGCTGGCCGATGCCGAGCAGTATCAGCCTGAAGCCCTGAAACTGCTGGAGCGGCTGGTCAACATCGACTCCGGTTCCGGCTATGAACCGGGCCTCAAACATGTCAGCGAGATCGCCATCGACGAGCTGAAAAAACTCGGCGCCACCATCGAGCTGGTGCCCAACACCCCGGAAAAAACCAACCACGTGCTGGCCACTTTCAAAGGCACCGGCAAGGCGAAAATCCTCTTGATGGCGCACATGGACACGGTGTTCAAGGAAGGCTCCGCCGCCGAGCGCCCGTTCCATATCAAGGACGGCCGCGCCTACGGGCCGGGGGTGATGGACGACAAGGGTGGCATCGTCGCCGGGATCTACGCGCTGAAGATCCTGAAGAACCTCGACTTCAAGGATTACGCGCAAATCACCTTCCTGCTCGATGCCAGCGAAGAAACCGGCTCGGACGTCGCCACCGACCTGATCAAGAAAACCGCCAAGGCCCACGACGTGACGCTCAACCTCGAACCGGGGCGTCCGGCCGATGGTCTGGTGGTGTGGCGCAAAGGCAGCGCAACGGCGCTGGTCGAGGTCAAGGGCAAGGCTGCGCATGCGGGCGTCGCGCCGGAGCTGGGACGCAACGCAGCGATGGAAGCGGCGCACCAGATTCTGCAACTGGGCAAACTCGGCGACGAAGCGAAGAAAACCACGATCAACTTCACTGTGCTCCAGGCCGGCGACCGCACCAACGTGATTCCCGATCACGCCACCGCCAAGGCTGACGTGCGCGCGGCCGTGCCGGAAGAGTTCGACCGGATCGAGAAAGACCTGGCGCGGGTCTCGCAGGACAAGCTGATCGCGGAAACCGAAGTCACCACCAGCCTCAAACGCGGCTTGCCGCCGATGCCGCAAACGGCGGAGTCGGATCGCTTGATGGCGATGGCCCAAGGGATTTACGGCGAGATCGGCCGCAAGCTGACCGAAGAGGGCAGTGGTGGTGCAGCGGATGCCAGCCTGTCAGCCGGCGTGGGCACACCGACGCTGGACGGTTTCGGTATTGTCGGCGGCAATATTCATACGCCGGAGGAGTACGCTGAAGTGGCGAGCGTGGCGCCGCGGATTTATCTGTTGTCGCGGATGATCATGGAATTGGCCAAATAGTCACAGTCTGAACATTGTTCAGTGCTGAGGCGACCGGCCCCATCGCTGGCAAGCCAGCTCCCACAGTAGAACTTCAGTGGACGCAGTATCTGTGTTCGACACCGATCAAATGTGGGAGCGAGCCTGCTCGCGATGGCGTGAGCACAATCAACATCCATATAGCCTGATCCACTGCTTTTACTGGCAGGCCAGCTCCCACGGACTTTGGTGATGCCCACAAATCCATGTCGGCCAAATAACCTTTGGGAGCTGGCTTGCCAGCGATAGCGTCAGCCCGGTCATCACATCACTCCTTGACGCTCATGTATTCCTTCGCCCAGAGAATGTAGTCCTCTGGCTGGGTGTAGGTGTGCGTCAGTTCGGTGGCACTCAGGTCCGAAGCCTGGGTAAAGATCTGTCGTTGCTCACGCAGGCTGTCGTAGGTGGCCTTGATCGCCGCGAAGTACGCGCCGTGACCGTCGATGGTTACGCGCACACCGAGTTCGGCCAGACGCTTGTCGTCGCGCAGCGCCGGGTTGCCGTAGGTGACCAGCATCAGTGGCACGGTCAAGTGTTCGGCAATCTGTTCTAGCTGATCGAAGTCCTGCACGCCGACCATGCAGATGCCGTCGGCACCGGCGGCCTGGTATTGCTTGGTGCGGCTGATGATTTCCTGGTTCGGCAGAATACCGGCGTTGGTGCGGGCGATGATCGCCATTTCCGAATCGACCCGGGCTTCCAGCGCTGCACGGATCTTGCCGACGCCTTCGGCAACCGAGATCAGGTCGGTGGATTTACGGCCGAATTGTGCCGGCAGCAGCGTGTCTTCGATGGTCAGGGCGGCGACGCCGGCGCGTTCCAGTTCGACGATGGTGCGCATCACGTTGAGGGCGTTGCCGTAGCCGTGGTCGGCGTCGGCGATCACGGGCAGTTGAGCGACGCGGCCGATGCGGGTGGCCTGCTCAGCGAACTCGCTGAGGGTGATCAAGGCGAAGTCGGGAGCGCCCAACACCTGCAAAGAGGCGACGGAGCCGCCGAGGATCCCCACTTCAAAACCCAGGTCTGCGGCGATGCGCGCGGACATCGGGTCGAACACCGAGGCCGTGTGGTAGCAGGTGTCGGAAGCCAGCAATTGACGGAAATTACGGCGCAAATCTTGATGGGAAAGCCTGGTCATACGAGTTCCACCAATACAAAGGAATGGAACGGCTTGAGCAATGGTGTCAACGCCGAAGAATGAAAAGGCTATCACGCGAATGGGTCAAGATTCATGACGAATTTGCGAGTGAGGCGTTGATCACGGATGCAAAGGCTGAAAGGTTTCATCTGCAATCAGCGGATTTCCAGTGTCAGGACAGTTGTTCAGGCCGCGACTGCGTGTTGCTGTTGCCTGGGCAGCAGCACGGCGCGGACCGAATTGCCCGGCTGCAGTTGCAGGCGCTTGGCGGTCAGGCGGTCGACCACCAGGGTATTGCCGACCAGACGACCGGGGGCCACGGTGATACGGCAGTTCTCCAGGCGACGGTTATGGATCAGCCACAAGGGGGCCTGATCGTCCGGCGTGCCGAGGCTCAAGGTCAGCGCCTGGCTGTCGCGCACGGTACGAATGCTGCCGATCGGCGCTTCGATCACCGGGCCACCGTCGAAGATGTCGATGTAGCCCTTATGTACAAAGCCTTCCTCGCGCAGGATCTTCAGCGCCGGCTCGGTATTGGGGTGTGGCTGGCCGATGGCCGCTTGTGCCTGTTCGGTCAGCATGCAGGTGTACAACGGCTGGCGCGGCATCAGTTCGGCGATGAACGACTTGTTGCCCAGACCCGACAAGTGGTCGGCGTGGCTGAAGTCCATCTGGAAAAAGTGCCGGCCCAGGCTGTCCCAGAACGGCGAACAACCGCGTTCATCGGCACTGCCACGCAGTTCGGCGATCATCTTCTCGCCAAACAACTGCGGAAATTCGGCCACGAACAGCAGGCGCCCCAACGACAGCAGCCGGCCGTTGCTGCCATGACGATGGTCGTGGCTGAGAAACAGCGAGCACAGCTCCGACTGGCCGGTCAGCTCATTATTGAGAAACAGCGTGGGTATCTGTCGGGAAATGCCCAGATCCGCTGACGAACTCACGGTCAATCCGACGCGGTAGTTGTACCACGGCTCGCGCAGGCCAACCGCGCCGGTCAGGGCGCTGACACCCACCACGCGCAGGTCGTCGTCTTCGAGCACGAACAGGTAGTCGGCGTCGGCCCGTTCCACCTGCTCGGCGAACGCACGTTGCGCCCAGCGCACCCGGTGAGCGAGGCGGTCTTCATTGGCCGGCAGGGTGGTGAACCCGGGGCCGGCCTGCTGCACCAGAGTCATCAGCGCTGGCAGGTCGCTGACTTTGACCGGACGGACGATCATGCGGTAACTCCTTGTACGCGCCTGTTCGGGCACTGTCGTTGGGTGTGCAACCGGGCGCCGTTCACAGGGCTGTCAGCCTGATCGTGCTGCCATCGGTGACCTTCAGCGCCGTGCACAGGGCTGGCGTAAGGGACAGCGGTTGATCGGGCTGGTAATCCAGTTCGGCGACGATGGCCCGGAAACCGTGCAAGGCGTCGTTGCTCACCAGATAGCGTCCCCGAGCGTCGATTTGTGCTTGCTGGCGTACGGTGGCGGTCTGGCTGCGGGCGATCGAACGGATGTTCGCGGTGCGCGCATACAGGGTCGGGCCCGCGTCGAACAGGTCGATGTAGCTGTTGGTTTCAAAGCCTTCGCGTTCAAGGATGTCGAACGCTTCCTGGCCGTCCGGGTGAATCCGGCCGATGCATGCCTGTGCTTCCGGGGGCAGCATCGGCACGTAAATCGGGTATTGCGGCATCAGTTCGGCGAGAAAGGTGCGGCTTTGCAGACCGCACAGGCGCTCGGCCTCGACGTAGGGCAGGTCGAAGAAATGCTTGCCCAGTGCATCCCAGAACGGTGAATGGCCATTCTCATCGCTGTAGCCGACGATTTCGGTGATCACCGCATCGGCGAAACGGGATGCGTGAGCGGCGATGAACAGCAGCCGCGCCCGCGACAGCAGTTCGGAAAAAGCGCTGCGCACCAGCGCATTGTCGATGTGAAAACCGCGCAGCAGGGTGTGGTCGTTGAGGTCGTGACACAACGACAGCGCCGGCACGCCGTGTTCGATGTTCAATTCCCGCGAGGCGCTGGTGAAGTGGCGGTTGCGCAGGCTGTAGAACGGTTCGTTGAAACCGGCCGTGGCGAGGATCTCCGAGCAGCCGACCAGCCGCCGAGTGTCGAGGTCTTCCAGCACGAAGAAGTAATTCTCCGGGCCTTGCGCCTGAATGTCGTGGTCGAACGAGGCGCAGGAACCGGCGATTTTTTCACGCAGGCGTTCGCTGTCGTCCGGCAGCGACGTGACGCCGACCAGACTGTCGCGGGCCAGTTGCTGCAATTGCGGCAGGTCGGTTGGCTCGACTGGGCGTAAGACCAGCATGGATGCACTCCTGTATCAAAGGGTCCGGTGATCCGCACCGAACCTGACTATCACTGTCGGTTGCCACGCTTTAAAGCGGCGGTCGCCTGACTTGTTGTCAGACGCCGCTCTTTTTCTTGTCAGCCGTTACTCGGGTCAGGCAGCGCGCTGCTGGCGCCGAGCTTGTTCAGGAAGAACAGGTACACCAGACCCAGCGCGATCCAGATCAGGCCGAGTTTCTGCGCATCGACGCCCATGTTGTACATGATGGCGGCGACGATGATGAAGCCGATCACCGGGCAGATCAGATGGCGCACGACCTGGCCGGACTTCTGCCGACGCCAGTAGTAGTTGATCACTGTCAGGTGCAGCAGCATGAAACCGCTGAGGGCACCGAAGTTGACCAGCGAGGTCAGGGTGTCGACCGAATTGATGAACAGGTAGCAGATCACCAGCGACAGCAGCGCCACCAGATAAATGCTCAGGTACGGGGTGTTGTGCTTCGGGTGCACCTTGGCCAGCACTTTCGGCAACTTGCCGTCACGGGCCATGCCGAACAGCAGGCGCGACACCGCGGCTTGCGAGGTGATTGCCACGGCAACCCCCCAGGCCAGAGCAGTCGCCACACCGGTCAGCGTTGCCAGCCAGCTGCCCGCCGCGATTTCGGCGATTTCATAGAACGCGGTGTCGGCGGACTTGAAGCCCATGCCGGCAGCGAGGTCGGTGGCGATCCAGGTCTGTACGACGAAAATCGCGCCCATCACCAGCAGCGTGATCAGCGCTGCCCGACCGACGCTTTTGCCCGGGTCGCCCTTGATTTCTTCGGCTAGCGTCGAGATCGCATCGAAGCCAAGGAACGACAGCACCGCAATCGACACCGCCTGCATCAGCAGGGCGAAGTTGAATGTTTCCGGGTGAAACAGCGGCGCCAGGGTCAGCTCGCCGTTGCCGCCGCCGTTGTGCAGGGCATTCCAGGCGTAGAACAGGAAAATCCCCAGCACCACCAATTGCGCCAGCAGGAAGATGATGTTCATCCGTGCGGTGAAGGTGATGCCGCGCAGGTTGACGAACGTCGCGCTGACGAGGAACGCCAGAATGAAGCCGACTTTCGGAATGTCCGGGTACAGATGGTTCAGGGCCATCGCCGCGTAGACATATAGCAGCGGCGGAATCAGCAGGTAGTCGAGCAGCATCAGCCAGCCGGCGAGAAAGCCGACGTGTTGGTTGAGGCCGCGTTGCGCGTAGGAGTAGACCGAACCTGCAATCGGAAATGCCCGCGCCATGCTGCCATAGCTCAACGCGGTGAACAGCATCGCCACCATGCCGATGATGTAGGCCAGCGGCACCATCCCGGGCGCCTCGGCATTGACGTAGCCATACACGCCAAACGGGGCGATGGGGATCATGAAGATCATTCCGTACACCACCAGATCGGTCAGTGTCAGGCTACGTTTCAACTCCTGTTTGTAGCCGAACTCTTCTATTTCCATGAAGCGCAACTCCTTGTCAGCCTATCCGGCGTTTTAGTTGTTATGTCGGTCCATCGTTTACCGCGTTATCAATCTTTGCATTCGTTACAGCAGCGGTGCCAGGCGCTCGGCCCACAGCGAAACCGCTTCCGGGCTGCGCAGCAGATCGTTGCGCACTTCGATCAGCACCGACTCCAGTCCACGGGCATCGCCGTGCACTGGCACGGTCATGTCACCCAGCGGATCGATCCGGTACGGCTGGTTGCCCGCGACCTTCAACGGGTGCTGGCCGAGGCCGTCGATCAGCCGTTGTGCGTAGGCGCTGGCCTGGCCGAACAACACGCCGACTTCCAGCGGGCGCGGCTGGCCGTAATACACCGGGGTAAAGCTGTGAATCCCCACCACCCGTACCGCTTGACCCTGCGCGACGCGTTGGTCGATCAGGGTTTGCAGCCGGGCGTGAAACGGTTTGAACAGCGTCTGGCGCCGGTACTCGCGAGTGGCTTCGTCCAGCTCGCGATTGCCGGGCACCTGATAAATCTCGCTCTGTGCCGGAATGCTGTCGGGGGCATGCCGGGGCCGGTTGAGGTCGATCAGCAACCGTGAATAGTTGGCGCTCAACAGTGTCGCCCCGAGCACCTGCGAAAGCTTTTCAGCCAGTTGCAAGGCGCCGATGTCCCAGGCGATGTGCTCGCGCGCGGCTGCATCGTCCAGGCCTAGGTTGTTCAGGGCTTCGGGGATGTAGCGGCTGGCGTGCTCACACACCAGGATCAATGGATGCGATGAATCTTCACGACTCAGGTTGTAGACCGGGCGGGTATACAACCCCAGCTCGGCGGATTCAGTACAGGCGTGCATAGTGCTCACACAGGTCAGCGGGCGAGAGCTGTTCCGTCAGCGCCAGTTCCTCGGTTTTAAGGGCGTGGTAGGTGTCGAGCAACGGCTTGGGCAGCCATTGGTTGAAGGCTGCACTGTCACGCAGGCAATCCAGCGCCTGGGCCAGCGAGGCGGGCAGGGCAACGATGCCCCGGGCCTTGCGTTGCTCGTCGTTGAGTGAATCGGGTATTTCATCGGTGATTGCGTTCAGCGCCAGGCGCTGTTCGATGCCCAGCCGTCCGGCGATCAGCAGCGCGGCCATCGCCAAGTGCGGCGAAGCGGTGGCGTCCATGGCGCGGAATTCGAGGTTGTACTGCGCCGCCACGGATTTGCCGCCCAGGCTCACGGTCGGACAAATGCGCAACGCCGCTTCACGGTTCTGCTGCCCCAGACACGCGTAGGACGCGCTCCAGTGATGCGGCTGCAGGCGTTCGTACGACACCGGCGTCGGCGCGGTGAATGCACACAGCGCTGGCAGATAATGCAGGATGCCGGCCGCCCAATGCTGGCCGAGGGTCGACAGACCGTTGCTGGTGCCGGCGTCATAGAGCAGCGGCAGACCTTGCAGGTCGAGCAGGCTGACGTGCAAGTGCACGCCGTTGCACACCGCATCGGCCTTGGTTTTCGGCGCGAAGCTGACGTCCAGGCCCATTTGCCGGGCGATTTCACGGGTGATCTCGCGCACATTGACCGCACGATCCGCCGCTGCCACGCCGCAGGTCGGGCGGCAGGTGATTTCGTATTGATGCTTGCCGTATTCCGGCAGAAACATCTCTGGCTCGACGCCACCGGCACGCAAGGCGCTGAGCAGCCAGCCGCCGAACTCGGCGCCCTGACGCTGGGCTTCGAGGGAAAACGCCAGGTGTTCAGCGAAGCCGGCATGCAGGTTGAATTCATGTTCGAACGCTGCGTTGACCTGCAGGCCGAGGTCGTCGCGATAACGTTCGATTTCATCGCGCAGCAGCGTGCGCGGGCAAGCGCTCCACGGCCGGCCATCGGTCTCGCGGATGTCGCCGTGGATAAAGTCCAGCGCCGGTGCTGCGGCGTCCGGGCCATTACCGACCGTCACGCGACTGGCCAGATCGGGAATCAGCCGCAAATCACCATAGGCGCCCCATGGGTTGGTCGAGGCGATGATGTCCTGAGGCGTCAGTGCGCTGTTGGCCGGCACCCAGCCGCACCCGGCCGCTTGATAATGCTCCAGCTGATCGGTGGGAAACGAACGGCCACGGGTGATGCCGATCAAGTCAGTGGTGACGATGGTGGTCATCGGCAACGGCGTCAGGCGCTCGCTCATGGGCGCATCTCCTGCAACCTGCCGAGCACCGTCTGGGTGTCGGTGATCCAGCAGTAGCCCTTGATCGCATTCAGGCAGGCGTCATGTCGCGCCGGGGTGTAGGTGGCGCAGGCGTCTTCGACCAGCGTCACCAGATAACCGCGGTCGGCGGCATCACGCACCGCCATGTCGACGCACTGGTCGGTGACGATGCCGGCGACGATCAAGTGGCGGGTTTCGAGGTTGCGCAGCACGTAATCGATGTTGGTCGAGTTGAACACCCCGGACGAGGTTTTCGGTAACACGATCTCGTTTTCCACCGGCGTCAGGTCGTCGATGATCCGCGCCTGTTCACTGCCCTTGGGCAGGTGCATGTCCGACAGTTTGTGATCCAGCGAGCGGTCGCGGCCGTCAGCGGTCAGGCTTTCGATAATGGTGTGCAGCACGTTCTGCCGCGCTTCGCGAAAGGCGCTGAGCAAGCGGCGCTGGTTGGGCACCACCTGCATGTGGGTGCGGGTCAGGAAATACTCGGCGTCCGGGCCGTTCAGGTGCGGATCGAACTGCGGTTCGAGCCAGGCACGCTGCATGTCCACCAGCAGCAACGCGGTGTGATCGGTGACAAACGGCAAGTCCCGCGGTGAGCGGTGGGGAAGACTGAACATCCTTATTTATCCTCCAGCAGGTGGGTGTGGAACTCGTTGCGCAGGGCGTCGATGCCTTCCAGGCGATCGGCCAGATCGGGGCTGCGCAGGGTCAGGCAGGCAATCAGTGCTTCGACCTGGGCCAGCGCTGGCACCATGGTGTCGAACGGCGAAGCCGATTCCACCGGGGCGCTGATGATCAGGTCGGCCAGTTCACGCAGCGGTGAGGCATAGATGTCGGTGAACAGCACCACCCGGGCGTTGCGGCTTTTTGCAGCACTGGCCACGCGCAAGGCCTGGGTCTGATAGCGGCGATAGTCGAACAGCAGCACCACGTCCTGGCGTTGCAGATCGAACAGGCGGTCGGGCAGTTGCGCGTTGTCTTCCAGGGCAAAGCAGCCGGGGCGCAGCAGACGCAGGTGATTGAGCAGATAGTTGGCCATCAGGCTGCTGAAGCGTCCGCCGAAGCAGTAGATCTGGTGCCGCGTATCGAGCAGCCAATCGAGCAGAATGCGTATGTCTTCGGGCTGGGTCAGGACCTGGGTTTCCACCAGCAGGCGTTGGCTATCGGCCAGATAATGGCCCCAGGCGTCGTCCTTGTTCAGGTGCGAACGCGGCTGCAGCAGGGTGCGCGGCGAGCGCAGGCGGTGGTCCATATCGCTGAGCAGGGCGTCCTGAAATTCGGCATAACCGCCGAATCCGAGCTTTTTCACCAGCCGCACGATGGTCGGATCGCTGACGCCGGCGTGTTCGGCCAGACGCGCCATCGGACCCAGGCCATTGCGTGGATACTGGTCGAGCAGGGCGCGAATCACTTTGCGCTCCGACGGCGTCAGCTCCAGGCCGGGATCGGTGATCAAGTCTCTAAGAGGGGGCATCCGGGCTCCTGCTGGATGAGGGGGTGTTGAATTTGTTTCATAATCCGTTAAAACAGTATTTATGTAACTCAGGTTACATGTCTAGTGAATTTTTTGCGGTAGGAATTCACTGTTTAAATAACCTCAAAGAGCTGTGTCACAAGGGCTACACCGATGTCCTCGACCCTTGTAGTCCATTGCCTATTGGTGTGTGAGACATTGCCGTTTTTGTACGCTCGTCGGGGTACCGTCCTGGCTCGCGAGGTCCCCCGAGCCGCCCGGTTTTGCGGCACAATTGCCGCAAAACCGGCAGTTTGCCGCCGATTCAATCGATGTTCAGCGAGTGCAACCCTGTGCAATCCACCTGTTTGACTTTGATCTGCCACGCTCGAACCGTCGCACAGAAATTGTCGCGTTTTCCTACGAACGAGCCGGTTGAAAATCCGCCATCAGAGCTCGCTGCGTTGACCACACAATTCGCCAGCGCCGGCCGTCTGTTGTGCGGGCCGGAATTGCGTACGCGCCAGACCGCCGAGTGGTTCGGTGCGGCGCCGCAGGTGGACGAAGCGCTGCGCGATTGCGATATGGGGCGCTGGCACGGACAAGCGATCAAGGATCTGCAACTGCGCGAGGCCGAGGCTTTGCAGGCATGGATCAGTGATCCGCAGGCGGCACCCCATGGCGGCGAGTCGGTGACGCAATTGGGCGAGCGCGTGGCGGTATGGCTGGCCAGCCTGCAAGGCACGCCGGGGCCTATCGTCGCGATCACCCATCCTTTTGTGGTGCGGGCTGCATTGATGCAGGTGGTGCAGGGCGTAGCGTTCAACGCGATTGATGTTGAGCCGCTGTCAGTCGTTGAACTGCGGTTCAACGGGATCTGGCGGCTACGCTTGCCGAGTAGCGTTCGTGTGGGAGCACAGTGATGAAACGACTGCTGGTCATCGGCATCGGCGCCGGCAACCCCGACTACATCACCCTGCAGGCGGTGAAAGCGCTCAACCGGGTAGATGTGTTTTTTCTGATGGACAAAGGCCCGCGCAAGGACAAACTGATCGATCTGCGTCGCGACATCTGTGAGCGCTACATCACCGATCCTGCCTATCGTTTCGTCGAAGCTCACAGCCCGGAGCGTGAGCGTGGCGACGTGGACTACACCCGCGCGGTCGAAGATCTGAACCGTGCAAAGCAGGAAACCTTCGAGCGGCTGATCAATGAAGAATTGGCTGACAACGACTGCGGTGGTTTCCTCGTGTGGGGCGACCCGGCGCTGTACGACAGCACGATTCGTATCCTGCAGGCGATTCTGGCGTCAGGCCGCTGTGTGTTCGAGTTTGAAGTGATCCCCGGGATTACCAGCGTTCAGGCACTGGCCGCGCAGCATAAAGTGCCGTTGAACAGCATTGGCCGGTCTGTCGAAATCACCACGGGCCGGCGTCTGGCGGCGGGCCAGGTGAGTGACACGGACAGCCTGGTGGTGATGCTCGACGCTGAAGATTCCTACCGCCATGTTGAGGATCAGCAGACCGAGATTTACTGGGGGGCCTACCTGGGCACGCCGGATGAGCTTCTGATCAGCGGCAAGCTTGAGGATGTTGCGGATCAGATCGAGCGCACGCGCAAAGCGGCGCGGGCCGAGCATGGGTGGATCATGGATACCTATCTGTTGCGCAAGCCCTGAATTGTCGGGTGTCGGTTCGGGCCTCATCGCGGGCAAGCCCGCTCCCACAGGTTTTCGGGTTGAAATAAGTTGTGTGTACGACGCCAAACCTGTGGGAGCTGGCTTGCCAGCGAAGGCGTCCGGAAACTCACCTCAGGATATCGCTTTGACCCCACGCCCAAACCGCTCCCGATACACCGACGGCGGCACCCCGACCACGCTGCGAAATGCCACGCGAAAACTTTCCACTGATCGGTAACCACAGCGCTCGGCAATCTGTTCGCTGTTGTGCGCTGTGCTTTCCAGCAGTTCCCGCGCCCGCGCCAGGCGTTCGTGTTGCAGCCACGCCTTGGGCGATTGCCCGCTGGCCTCGCTGAATCGCCGCAGAAACGTGCGCTCGCTCATTGCCGCTTCGCTCGCCAGATCGCGCACTTCCAGCGGTTGGTGCAGACGCTCGCGAGCCCACTGCATCACCCGTGACAAATCGTTGCGCGGCGTCGGGCTGACAGGCGTGGGAATGAACTGCGCCTGGCCGCCGGTGCGTTGCGGCGACATCACCAGCCGCCGCGCCACCGAATTGGCGACCTGAGTGCCAAAGTCGCGGGCCACCAGATGCAGACAGGCATCGATCCCGGCGGCACTGCCGGCCGAGGTGATCAACTGACCCGAGTCGACGTACAGCACATCCGGATCCACCGCTATCGCCGGGAAGCGCCGCGCCAGTTCATCGCTGTAGCGCCAGTGGGTGGTCGCGCCGTGGCCGTCGAGCAAGCCGCTGGCGGCCAGCACGAACACCCCTGAACAGATCGATAGCAGCCGCGCACCGTGGGCGTGGGCCTGACGCAATGCGCCAAGCAGGGCCGGCGGCACCGGGGCTTCGCGATCACGCCAACCGGGAATGATGATGGTGCGTGCCTGCGCCAGCAGCTCCAGGCCGCCGTCGGCCAGGACGTGAATGCCGCCCATGGCGCGCATCGGCCCTGCGTCGACGGCGACGATGCGGTGCTCGTACCACGGGAAATCGAACTCCGGCCGGGCGAGGCCGAAGATTTCCACGGCAATCCCGAACTCGAAGGTACAGAGGCCGTCGTAGGCCAGAATCGCGACCAATCCAGGTGAATCAGGCATTTGGCGGAAAGTTCCCAGTGAGTGTCTTGCGCGCCACTGTAGCGCCAAGTGACGGCCCGATAAAGTCTGTTCACACCCCAACTGATACAGGAGCTCCACAACATGCCCAGCCTGGTTCGCGAAATGCCTGCTGCGCCGTCGGCGATTGCCCTGATGCATTTCAGCAATCGTCTGACCTATGAAACCGATTGTTCCGACGTCTTCAGCAGCCAGGAGGCTGGTGAGGTCGATTTTGTCCTGGTCGATGTGCGTGGTCCGCTGGCGTTCGAGCGCGGTCATGTACCGGGCGCGATCAATATTCCGACGCGGTTGTTGACGCCCGAAGCCTTGTCGACTTACGCCAAGGACACATTGTTCGTGGTCTATTGCGCAGGTCCGCACTGCAACGGCGCCAACAAGGCAGCGGTGAAACTGGCGGCGCTGGGTTACCCGGTCAAGGAGATGATCGGTGGCGTGTGCGGCTGGCTCGATGAGGGCTTTTCGCTGAGCGTCGAACAACCTGCCAAAACCCCCATCGCCTGCGAATGCTGAAATGCTTTTGTAGGAGCTGCCGAAGGCTGCGATCTTTTGGCTTTCAAGAGCAAAAGATCGCAGCCTGCGGCAGCTCCTACAGGGGAGGAATCTTGTCATTTTCAAAGATTTGTCCTACAGCCTTTGCACCATGTCGGCGCACCGTTGATCCCGGTCAACGCGTGCGCCGATGTTCTGTAAGTATTTGTCGCCTAAACACAATTTACCCTGTGCGCGCCGCCATAGACTGCCGTCCACTTCGGTTTTTGCTACTTGATGGCCATGACCGAACGCCAATCGAAAGCTGCCAATAAAAGCCTCCGCACACAGGAGTAATAAATGAAGAAGCTAGTGATGTTCGGTGCCCTGGCACTGTCGATGTTGTCCTTGACCGCTGTGGCTGAGGACGCCAAACCGATTCGTCTGGGGATCGAAGCCGCTTACCCGCCATTCTCGATGAAAACCGCTGACGGCAAGCTCACCGGGTTCGATGTCGACATCGGCGATGCGCTGTGCAAACAGATGGACGTTAAATGCGTGTGGGTCGAGCAGGAGTTCGATGGCCTGATCCCGGCACTCAAAGTGAAGAAGATCGACGCGATCCTGTCCTCGATGACCATCACCGACGACCGCAAGAAGAACGTCGATTTCACCATCAAGTACTACCACACCCCGGCGCGCTTCGTGATGAAGGAAGGCTCCGGTGTCAAAGACCCGCTGACCGAACTCAAGGGCAAGAAAGTCGGCGTACTGCGCGCCAGTACCCACGACCGCTACGCCACCGACATCGCCAAGGACGCCGGGTTTGAAGTGGTGCGCTACGGCTCGCAACAGGAAGCCAACCTGGATATGAAATCCGGTCGTCTCGACGCGATGCTGGCCGACTCGGTCAACCTCAGCGACGGTTTCCTGAAGACCGACGCCGGCAAAGGCTTCGAATTCGTCGGCCCGACCTACGAAGACGCCAAGTACTTCGGTGGCGGCGCCGGCATTGCGGTGCGCAAGGGCGATACCGAGCTGGCCGAGAAATTCAACAAGGCCATCACCGAAATCCGCGCCAATGGCGAGTACAAGAAAGTCCAGGACAAGTACTTCGACTTTGACGTGTACGGCCATTAATACGGCGTAGAAAAAAGTGGTCCCGTTTGCGCGGTGGCCACTTTTTTTGTGCTCTCTTTCTACGGCGGAGATTCACTGTGGGAGCGAGCTTGCTCGCGAATGCGGTTTAACATTCAACATCTTTATTGACTGTCAGGTTGCATTCGCGAGCAAGCTCGCTCCCACAGGGATCTCATCGATCCAGATCTACCAGACTGCAGGAGTTTTCCCATGCAACGCATCGACCATGTCCTGCCCTGGAGCCACTTGGGCAGCGAACGTTCCCTCAGCGTCTTCCGTTACGGCGCGGGCAGCCGCAAGGTCTACATCCAGGCCAGTCTGCACGCCGACGAACTGCCGGGCATGCGCACCGCATGGGAACTCAAGCAACGCCTGAATGCGCTGGAGCAGCAGGGCCGTCTGCAAGGGGTGATCGAGTTGGTGCCGGTGGCCAACCCGATCGGGCTCGATCAGCATTTGCAAGGCAGCCACATGGGCCGCTTCGAGCTGGGCAGCGGGAAGAATTTCAACCGCGCGTTTGTCGAACTCAGCGCGCCAGTGGCGGCGCGCATCGGCGAGCGGCTGGGCAGCGATGCCGAGGCCAACATAGCGTTGATCCGGCAAACCATGGGCCAGGTGCTCGATGAACTGCCGGCCCCGGCCTCGCAGCTGGAAGCGCTGCACCGCTTGCTGCTGCGCCATGCCTGCGACGCCGACATCACTCTGGATCTGCATTGCGATTTTGATGCGACGATTCACCTTTACGCGCTGCCGCAACACTGGCCGCGCTGGCAATCGCTGGCGGCGCGACTGCAGGCCGGCGTTGCACTGTTGTGTGAAGACTCCGGCGGCAGTTCGTTCGACGAGTCGTGCTCATCGCCGTGGCTGCGTCTGGCGCGGGCGTTTCCGAACGCGGCGATTCCCCCGGCGAACCTTGCCACCACTCTGGAACTGGGCAGTATGGGCGATACCCGGGTTGATCAGGCGCAGGCCAATTGCGAAGCGATACTCGGCTTTCTCGCCGAGCAGGGGTTCATCAGCGGCGAATGGCCGGCGGCCCCGAGCGACTGCTGCGAAGGCATGCCGTTCGAAGGCACCGAATACCTGTTCGCGCCGCACCACGGCGTGGTCAGTTTCCTGCGTAATGCCGGGGAGTGGGTCGAGCAGGGCGATGCGTTGTTCGAGGTGGTGGACCCGTTGAATGACCGCCTCACCACCGTCCGCGCCGGCACCAGCGGCGTGCTGTTTGCGATTGATCGTGGACGTTACACCCAGCCGGGAATCTGGCAGGCCAAAGTGGCGGGGCGTGAACCGATCCGGGTGGGCAAGTTGATCAACGACTGATAGAACTTCGGTGTTTTTGCTGGCCTCATCGCTGGCAAGCCAGCTCCCACAGGTTTTGTGAACACCACCGATCACTGTGGGAGCTGGCTTGCCAGCGATGGCGGCATCCGCGACACCACAACGTTCAGACAATGTTAGGCTGCCCCGAACCCGACGCTCCGTGAAGGAAGGCTCTATGTTGAAGGCGTTTGCCCTGTTAACCCTGCTGGCGTCCAGCGCCGTGCATGCGCAAACCACGCTGCAAAGCGACTTGCCACTGAAATACATCGAACAGGTCCACCCGGACGCGAACACTCGACCACTGGTGATATTCCTGCACGGCTACGGCAGTAACGAAGCCGATCTGATCGGTATGAAATTTCAGCTGCCGGCGCAGTACAACTACCTCTCGGTGCAGGCGCCGCTGGCGTTGGGCGAAGGACGTTTCCAGTGGTTTCGCAAGAAAGGCGAAGGGGCTTACAACGGCGAGACCGATGATCTGCAGGCCAGCGGCCAGAAGTTGCGGGAGTTTGTCGCGCAGGCGGCGCAGAAATATCACGCCAGCCCGGACAAGGTGTACCTGATCGGTTTCAGTCAGGGCGCGATGATGACCTACGAAGTGGGCTTGCGTCCGCCGGTGGCGGTCGGCGGGATTGCGGCGTTGAGCGGACGGCTGTTGCCGGTGTTGAAAACCGAACTAAAAGCCGAGCAGCCACCGCTGCCGCTGCACATCTTCATCGGCCATGGCACCGCCGATGATCGAGTGCCGTACCGCGACGGCACCGAGGCCAATACGCTGCTGCAGAAACTCGCCTATAAGCCCGAGTTTCACGCCTATCCCGGCGTCGGCCACAGCATCAGCGCGGCCGAGCTGCGTGACTTGAACGTCTGGCTGCAGCAGCTCAACCCGTGACGGTCACTTGTCCTTGAGGATGGTTTTCACCAGCGCATCGTGACCGCTTTTGTCGCTGGCCCGGGAAATCACCTGGACCAAGGCCATGCGTTTGCCGGAGGCGGCGAGCAGGGTGGTATTGAGTGTCTGGCCGCCGCCTTGGGTGGCAGTGCTGTCGACCTGACGCACGCCGAGGCCACTGCTTTTCTGGGTCAGACTCTTTTCTGTGAGCTTGTTGAAGTCCGGCAGCGCCTTGCGCTGGTCATCGATGAAACTTGCCAGGCTGCCGTCGAGAAATTCGTTGTCGTTGTCCTTCACGCTGGTGCCACCGGCGATCTGGTTTTCCGCGGCGATGACCACGGTCTTGGTCGCCTGATTGGTGTACATCGTGCCTTTGGCACCGGTCGGCCCGGCTGGCAGCGGGTCGGCGCTGAAGCCTTTGGGCAGGACGAAGGTGAACTTGCCGTCCAGCATCGACACGTTGTTGGTCGAGGCCTTTTCCTTGGGCTTGGCTGCCTGGGCGTTGAGGGCGCCGAGACCGGCGACCGCCGCCAGCAACAGGACGACGGCTTTCTTGCTGAGCAATGACATGTGAATCTCCGAGGGATGGTCGCGCCAGGGCGGCGATGATCCCACGGAGCATGCCTGGCATTCCAGCGCGGTTTGTCAGGTGTTCGCATCAGCCTCGGGAGTACGGTTTTTTGCCGGAACAGGTCGGGCCAGCAGTTTACGGGTGACCCCGAGCATGGCCACCGATACCGCGACACCGGCGATGAATCCGCTGAGGCCGAGGCTTGGCAGGGTCAGCGCCGACACCAGACAAAACGCCGAAAACGAGTACATGCCCGTCGCCGTCGCCCGCAGCAATGCCGCGGTAAATGCCGGGCCACGAGTCTGCTGAGAAAACACCGCCATCACACTCCCGAGTACCGGGAACACCGCGAGCAGACCGCTCCAGCGTTCGCCCACGGTACTGGCGAGCATCGTCACCAACAGCGTCAGCGCCGCGCCGGCAATCATTCGCCAGAGCAGTTTGTCCGATTTCGGTGCCGGGCCGTTCAGCACCGGTTGCACATTGGGGAACAGGTATGGCGCGGCGAGCAGGGCAGTGGCCGCCGCCGCGACCGAGAACGTCAGTGACGACGGAATCAGCGACAGCTCCAGCGCCAGCACCGCCCACACCGTCAGGGAAATCGTCAGCGCCCATGGCCAGTTCGCCCGCTGCGCCACCTGCGCGTAGGTGATGCAGAAGGCGATCATGGCGAACATCGCCGACAGCGCCGCCACCGCCGATTGCGCAGCAAACTGCGGCCCCTGTTCGATGGCGAGGAAAAACAGAATCGGCCCGACCACCACCGGCAGCCCCGACAGCCACCCGGCGACGCTCGGCCCCCAGCGCTTGCCAGCGAGGGAAATCAGCAGCAGGAAACCGGGGATCAGCAGTAATTTGAGGATCAGCACGCGGGAGGCCTCCGGGGGATTGAACGGCCACGGTAACCGATTGCTGCATTGATCGACAATTTTTGTATACAAAGTGCGCGAGTGATATCCGCTATGCTCTGAAGATCAGGGTTTACCGGGGTCGATGCCGCAATGAACAAACCATCGAAGTTGCTGCTTGGGTGCTGTGGCATCGGCTTGTGGGCGTTGTTACTCACGCCGACCTGGGCCAATTGGCAGGACGCGGTGCCCGGCGCGCAAATCATCGGCACCGGCGATTTCAGTGTGTTCGGCTTCGACGTCTACAACGCCCGGTTGTGGAGCGCGGCACGCCCACTGTCGACCGAACAGCCCTTCGCTCTGGAGCTGATCTACCGGCGCGAGATCTCGCGCGATGATCTGGTGCAGGCCAGTGTCGATGAAATCAAACGGCTGGCAGGCTCGGGCGTCAGTCCCGCGCAACTGGCCAGGTGGCAAGGACAAATGCAGCAATCGTTCGTCGATGTGCAGGCGGGCACACGGATTACCGGCGTATACCTGCCGGGGCAGGGTGCGCGATTCTTTGTCGGGCAGCAGTTGCAGCACGAAATTGATGATCCGCAATTTGCCCGGGCGTTTTTCGATATCTGGCTGGATCCGCGTACTCGTAATCCCGAATTGCGCGAGCAGTTACTGGGTGTGAGTCGTTAAGAGCAAAAGATCGCAGCCTTCGGCAGCTCCTGCATTGGAATGCATATCCTGAAGGAGCTGCCGAAGGCTGCGATCTTTTGCTCTTCAAGGGTTCAACTGAAACCTCTAAGCTGCGTCTTTCGAACTTGTTTCTGGATGTGTGCGTGAAATTCAGCTTACCCAAAATCGCCACTGCGCCGTTCTGCCCGCCAGAAGTAGCCGGCAGCGTCGCGGTCGATCCGAACGCTTCGTTCTTCAAACGCGTGCTGCGTTTTGCCGGTCCCGGCCTGTTGGTGTCGATCGGCTACATGGACCCCGGTAACTGGGCGACCGCCATCGAGGCCGGTTCGCGTTTTGGTTACAGCCTGCTGTTCGTGGTGTTGCTGGCGAGCCTGGCGGGAATGGTCGTGCAATGCCTCTGCTCGCGGCTGGGCATCGCCACCGGCCGCGATCTCGCGCAATTGTCCCGTGAGCGCTACAGCACCCCGACCGCGCGCCTGCAATGGGTGCTGGCGGAAATCTCGATCATCGCCACCGATCTGGCCGAAGTGCTCGGCTGTGCCTTGGCCTTCCATTTATTGCTGGGTTGTTCGCTGACCTTCGGCATTGCCCTGACTGCCTTCGATACGCTGCTGGTGCTGGCTCTGCAGAACCGTGGCTTCCGTCGGCTGGAGGCAATCATGCTGGTGCTGGTGGCGACCATCGGCGTGTGTTTCTTCGTTGAGCTGGTGCTGATCAAACCTTACTGGCCGCAGGTGTTCGCCGGATTCAAACCGTCGCTCTCGGCGATCAGCGATGCTGCGCCGCTGTACCTGGCGATCGGTATTCTTGGCGCGACGGTGATGCCGCACAACCTTTACCTGCACACCTCGATTGTGCAAACGCGGATGATCGGCAAGGATCTGGCGAGCAAGCAGGACGCGGTGAACCTGGCGCGGATCGACACCATCGGTTCGCTGGCGCTGGCGCTGCTGGTCAACGCGGCGATCCTGATTCTGGCGGCGGCCGCTTTTCACCAGTCCGGGCATACCGACGTGGTCGACATTCAGGACGCCTACCACTTGCTCGACCCGCTGGTTGGTGGTGCGCTGGCCAGTGTGCTGTTCGGCGTCGCGTTGCTGGCATCGGGGCAGAGCTCGACGTTCACCGGGACCATCGCCGGGCAGGTGATCATGGAGGGTTACCTGAACCTGCGAATTCCCTGCTGGCAGCGGCGTTTGATCACGCGTGGGCTGGCGTTGATCCCGGCATTCATTGGCGTGTGGCTGATGGGCGACAACGCGGTGGGCAAATTGCTGGTGTTGAGTCAGGTGGTGTTAAGCCTGCAGCTGCCATTTGCGCTGTACCCGTTGATCCGCATGACCAGCGACAAACAACTGATGGGGCCGTTTGTGAATCGGCTGCCGACCCGGGTGCTGGCGTGGGGATTGTTTGTGGTGATCAGTGGGGCGAATGCCTGGTTGATTCTGCAGATGGTGGTGTGAGCCATGTTTTGTGCTGCCTGAACCGGCCTCATCGCTGGCAAGCCAGCTCCCACAGTGATTGAGGGTGGATTCAAATTCTTTGTATACCCCAAGACCCTGTGGGAGCTGGCTTGCCAGCGATGGGGCCCTGAAGATCGACACAAAATTCAGGCAAAAAAAACCGGTGCAACGCAAGTCGCACCGGTTTTTTTGTTGCCAGCGAGCAGCGGATGTCGTGGATCCGCCGCCCGCCGATGAACTCGATTGTTAAGGGCGTTCCAGCGCCAGCGCCACACCCTGACCGCCGCCGATGCACAAGGTCGCCAGACCTTTTTTCGCATCACGCTTGAGCATCTCGTGCAGCAAGGTCACCAGCACCCGGCAGCCCGACGCACCGATCGGGTGACCGAGGGCGATGGCGCCGCCGTTGACGTTGACCTTGTCCAGATCCCATTGCAGATCCTTGGCCACCGCCAGTGATTGTGCGGCGAAGGCTTCGTTGGCTTCGATCAGGTCCAGTTGACCGATGTTCCAGCCTGCCTTGTCGAGGCAGCGACGGGTGGCCGAGACCGGGCCGATGCCCATGATCGCCGGGTCCACGCCCGCATTGGCGTAAGCCGCAATTTTCGCCAGCACCGGCAGGCCCAGAGCCTTGGCTTTCTCGGCGCTCATCAGGATGACGGCGGCGGCGCCGTCGTTCAGCGAGGAGGCATTGCCGGCGGTGACGCTGCCATCCTTCTTGAACGCCGGACGCAGTTTGGCCAGCGATTCGGCGGTGGTGTCGCCGCGCGGTTGTTCGTCGACCTTGAACGCGACCGGATCACCTTTGCGCTGCGGGATCAGAATCGGGGTGATTTCATCGACGAAACGCCCGGCTTCGATGGCTGCGGCGGCCTTGCGCTGCGAAGCGGCGGCAAAGGCGTCCTGCTGCTCGCGACTGATCTGGTATTGATCGACCAGATTCTCGGCAGTGATGCCCATGTGGTAATCGTTGAACGCATCCCACAGACCATCGCTGATCATGGTGTCGACGATTTGCGCGTGACCCATGCGCAGACCGGTGCGAGCACCCGGCATCACGTAGTTGGACAAGCTCATGTTCTCCTGACCGCCAGCGATGATCACCTCGGCATCGCCGCAACGGATCGCCTGCGCGCCCAAGTGCAGGGCCTTCAGGCCCGAACCGCACACCTTGTTCAGGGTCATGGCTGGCACGGCGTGGGGCAGGCCAGCCTTGATCGCCGCCTGACGCGCCGGGTTCTGCCCAGCGCCCGCGGTCAGCACCTGGCCCATGATCACTTCATCGACCTGCGCACCGTCCAGACCGGTCTGTTCCAGCAACTGACGGATCACCGCAGCGCCCAGATCCACCGCGGACACGCTGGCCAGAGACCCTTGGAAACTGCCGATCGCGGTGCGCGTGGCGGCAACAATTACGACGTCTTGCATTTTCGAATTCCTCACTGGGCAGCGAACTGCATTTCCGGTACGTGATCCGGGACGATCAGTTTACCAGCGGTTTTGGCGACGATTTCCTCGACGCTGACGCCAGGTGCGCGTTCCTTGAGGACAAAAGCGCCATTTTCGATTTCCAGGTAGGCGAGGTCGGTCAGCACGCGCTTGATGCAGCCGGCGCCGGTCAGCGGCAGGCTGCATTTGGACAGAAGTTTGGACTCACCGTCCTTGGAGGCGTGGGTCATGATCACGATGATGTTGTCGGCACCGGCCACCAGATCCATCGCGCCGCCCATGCCCTTGACCAGTTTGCCGGGAATCATCCACGAGGCGATGTTGCCTTCGACGTCGACCTCGAACGCGCCGAGCACGGTCAGGTCGACATGGCCGCCGCGGATCATCGCGAAGGATTCGGCGGAGTTGAAGATCGATGCGCCGATGCGCGCGGTGACGGTCTGCTTGCCGGCGTTGATCATGTCGGCATCGATGGTGTCTTCAGTCGGAAACGGGCCCATGCCGAGCAGGCCGTTTTCCGATTGCAGCATGACTTCCATGCCGTCGGGAATGTAGTTGGCGACCAGGGTCGGAATGCCGATACCGAGGTTCACGTAGTAGCCGTCCTGCATTTCGCGGGCGACGCGCTGAGCCATTTGTTCGCGGGTAAGTGCCATGTGTTTATTCTCCGTCAGCCTGAATTATTTGCGGATGGTGCGCTGTTCGATGCGCTTTTCGAACGTGCCGCAAATGACCCGGTCGACGTAGATGCCGGGGGTGTGGATCTGCGACGGATCCAGTTCGCCGGGCTCGACGATTTCTTCGACTTCGACCACGGTGATCTTGCCGGCGGTGGCCGCCAGCGGGTTGAAGTTCTGCGCGGTGTGACGGTAGATGACGTTACCGAAATGGTCGGCTTTCCAGCCTTTGACGATGGCGAAGTCGCCAGTGATGGATTCTTCCATCAGGTACTTGCGCCCATTGAATTCACGTACTTCCTTGCCTTCGGCGACCGGAGTGCCGACGCCGGTGGCGGTGAAGAAAGCCGGGATACCGGCACCGCCTGCGCGCATTTTCTCGGCGAGGGTGCCTTGCGGGGTCAGGATGACTTCGATGTCGCCCTTGAGCAGCTGCTCTTCGAACAGTTTGTTTTCGCCGACGTAGGAGGCGATCACTTTGCGGATCTGACGGTCGGTCAGCAGCACACCGAGGCCGAAACCGTCGACGCCGCAGTTATTGGAGACCACGGTGAGGTCGCGGGTGCCTTTGCGCTTGATCTCGGCGATCAGGTTTTCCGGGATGCCACACAGGCCGAAGCCGCCGGCAATCACGGTCATGCCGTCTTCAAGACCCGCCATGGCCTCCTCGTAGGAACTCACGCGCTTGTCGAAACCTGCCATATGCACCTCTTTTATTGTTTGTCGGGCGGCTGGCTAGCCGAATGACTGGAGTGTCGCGCTGGAGGATATATTTGTTAAGTTGATTTTTAAGGTTGATTAATAGATAAAACTCAATAATTTCAGCTGTTACCCTGTAGGAGCTGCCGCAGGCTGCGATCTTTTGATCTTGATCCTAAAAAACAACATCAAAAGATCGCAGCCTGCGGCAGCTCCTACATGGATACGGCGTTTACTCGGCAATATCGCTAACAGGGCGTTATCCAGTATGACCATCAAACAGATCCGCGCCTTCCTCGCCGTGGCCCAGAGCCTGAGTTTCGCCGTGGCCTGCGAGCGTCTGCACTTGTCGCAATCGGCGCTGAGCCTGACCATCAAGGCGCTGGAAGAGGGTTTGGGCGGGCGGTTGTTCAGTCGCAACACGCGCAATGTGGCGCTGACCGCCGAGGGTGAATCGCTGCTGCCGCTGGCTCGGCGCCTGATCGCCGATTGGGACAACGCCGAAGACGAAATGCGCCAGCGTTTCAGTCTGCAACGCGGACGGGTGACGCTGGCGGCGATGCCGTCGTTTGCCGGCAACCTGTTGCCGCCGATCCTCAAGACGTTTCGCGCGCGCTATCCAAACGTCAATGTCACGGTCAACGACGTGATCAACGAACAAGTGCTGGAAATGGTGCGCGACCGCCACGTGGAACTGGGTGTCGCGTTCGAGCCGATGCAGAACACCTCGCTGACGTTCACGCCGCTGTACATGGACCGCTTTGTCGCGGTGGTGCCGCAAGATTCAGCGCTGGCCAGGCTTGGCGAAATCGACTGGCAGACCTTGCTGCAGGAACCGTTCATCACCTTGCAACGGCCGTCGACAGTGCGGGTGATGCTCGAAGAACACTTGCTGGCCCGGGGCATGAAGCTCCCGGTGGAGTTCGAAAGCCATCAACTGGCAACCGTCGGGCGCATGGTCGCCAGTGGCCTGGGAGTGAGTGCAGTGCCGGCGTTGTGTGCCGAGCAGATGCTCGAACTGGGCGCGCATTGCCTGACCTTGAATGATTCAGTGGAGCGAGCGATTGGCGTGCTGACCGAGCCCGGCAATGAACTGTCGGCAGCGGCGCAGGCACTGTTCGACATCCTCAAAGCCGAACACTGATCTTCAAACGTTTAACCCCTGTAGGAGCTGCCGAAGGCTGCGATTTTTTGATCTTGCTTCTAAAAAACAAAGCCAAAAGATCGCAGCCTTCGGCAGCTCCTACAGGGATTTTCGGTATTCAGGTAGATAAGTGTTGCGCCAGCAACGGCAGCAGTTGTTCGCATGACGCCTCGATCTTCAGATCCAACAGATCATCGGCGCGGGTCTTGCCCAGATTGATCGCCAGCAACGGCTTGCCGCGATCGGCGATCACCCGGCACAGACGGAACGCTGAATACGCCATCAGCGACGAACCCACCACCAGCAAACCCTCGGCTTTTTCCGCCGCGGCCATGGCCCGCGCCGCCGTCGGCTGCGCCACGTTCTCGCCAAAGAACACCACGTCCGGCTTCATCCGCTCCCCGTCGCAATACGGGCACTGCGGCGTCTGAAAGCGCGCCTCGAAGGCCGGATCGAGCAGGGTATCGCCGTCCGGCGCCTGCACCGCATCGACCCCGGCCAGATACGGATTCTGCTCGACCATGCGTTGCTGAATCTCATCGCGCGCACTGCGTTGGCCGCAATCCAGGCACAGCACCCGGTGCAGGCTGCCGTGCAATTCGATCACATCCTGACTGCCGGCCTGATCATGCAGGGTGTCGACGTTCTGTGTGATCAAGGCGCTGATCCGTCCCTGGCGCTGCAAATCCGCCAGTGCCGTATGCGCCGCGTTGGGTTGCGCCTGACGCACCCGGGGCCAGCCAAGCATGGCCCGCGCCCAATAGCGGCGGCGGGATTCGGGAGCGGCGAGAAATTCCTGATACATCATCGGTTGCCGGCCCCGGCGCACACCTTCGTTATCGCGATAATCCGGAATGCCCGATGGCGTGCTGATGCCGGCGCCGGTCAGCACCAGAAAATCGCCATCGGCCATGGCCTGGCACAGGGTGTTGAAGTGTTCGCGGGTCGGGCTGTCGAGCATGCTCAGCACTCCGGGGAGGACGGTGCCCGCAGGTTAGCATTAACCGTGTGGCGAGGGAGCTTGCTCGCGCTGGATTGCAAGGCAAGCCCAAGAACAGGCCTGCTGCGCAGTCCAGCGGGAGCAAGCTCCTTCGCCACACGTGATAGCGGTGAATTATTTGCGCGCCTCCAGAATCAGATTGAACGGCGTCTGCGTTGCCCGGCGGAAGTGCTTGAACCCGGCCTCGGCAAACACTTTGCGCAAGCGCACTTCACCCGCCTGCGCGCCGAGCCCCAGGCCGACCTCCTGGGACAGCGAATTCGGCGTGCAGATAAAGGTCGAGGCCGCATAAAACAGGCGTCCGACCGGGTTGATATTGTCGTCCAGCGTATCGTTGGCAAATGGCTCGACCAACAGCACCGTGCCGTCGTCCTTTAATGATTTGAACGCATGCTGCGCAGCGCCGACCGGGTCGCCCATGTCGTGCAGGCAGTCGAAATAGCAGATCAGGTCATAGCCGTCACCGGGATAGCTTTTGGCGGTGCTCTGGAAGAATTCTGCCCGGCTGCTGACACCGCCTTCTTCGGCGCGCTGGGTGGCGACGGTGATTGACGGCGCGTGATAATCGAAACCGACAAAGTGCGATTTGGGAAACGCTTGGGCCATGATCACCGTGGAAGCGCCGTGGCCGCAGCCGATGTCGGCGACTTTGGCGCCTTTTTCCAGTTTGGCCACCACGCCGTCCAGCGCCGGCAGCCATTCCGCGATCAAGTGCCCCTTATAGCCGGGGCGGAAGAAGCGCTCGGTACCGCTGAACATGCACGGGTGGTGATCGCCCCAGGGCAGGGCGCCGTTGCCGCGCATGGCTTTGACCAGTTTGTCCTTGTCATGGAAAAACGAGGCCACCACGCCGAGTCCGCCGGCGACGTACACCGGTGAGTCTTCGACGGCGAGTGCCAGCGCCTGTTCTTCTGGCAGACGGAACTGGCCATCGTGATGCTCCATGTAGCCGGACGCGGCGTGCGCACTGAGCCATTCGCGCACCAGTCGGGGATTGCAGGTGGTTTTTTCAGCGAGGGCTTGCGGGGTGATCGGCTGACTGTCGGCCATTGCCCGATACAGCCCGAGTTCTTCGCCAACGATGACGTTCGCCAGCATTGCGGCGCCGCCCATGTCGTTGACCAGTTTGCCCATGAATGCGTTGAGTCTTGATTCGTCCATCACGAGTGCTCCTGATACAGGATCACCGTCCGGTGGCAAAACGTTGTCGAGGCATGGGCCGCAGGGCGATGGTCACGGAAATGGGCAGGGCACAGCTGACGTCGTCCTGCATTCCCCCTCGACTGGGTAATGAATCAGTCTAGCCGGGCCGGGTGAACCTTGCAGGCTGTGTGAGCCTGCAATTCCGATGAGGGATCTGTGCGGGGGTCAGCGCAGCGGCAGCCTCAGCACGGCACACAGCCCACCGCCCTCGCGATTGCTCAGGGTCAGCGAACCTCCGAGGGCCATGGCCAGTTGCTGAGCGATCGCCAGTCCCAGACCGGTACCGCCGGTATCACGATTACGCGAGTTTTCCACGCGATAGAACGGTTGCAGCACATGCGCCAGTTCGGCATCGGCGATGCCCGGGCCACGATCCATGACGGTGATTGCGAGGCTATCCTTGTGGGCTTCGACCCAGACTTCGGCGGCACCGGCGAATTTCAACGCGTTGTCGGTCAGGTTCACCAGCACCCGCCGCAGTGCCTGGGGGCGGGTATCGATCACCGCCGCGCTCTTGCCGATCAGGCGTACATCCTTGCCCATGTCCTGGTAATCGAACACCAGGCTGTCGAGGAAGGCGTCGAGGTCGGTGCGCCGGCTTTCTTCGGTCGAACCATGGATGCTGCGGGCGTAGGCCACGCCTTCGCGGACCAAGTGCTCCATTTCGCCGAGGTCGCTCCACAGTTTGTCTTTTTCCACTGAGTCGTCCATGAACTCGGCACGCAGCTTCATGCGGGTGATCGGGGTTTGCAGGTCGTGGGAAATCGCTGCCAGGAGTTGCATGCGCTCCTTCAGATACGCGGCGATGCGTGTCTGCATCGCGTTGAAGGCCCGCGCGGCGTGGGCCACTTCGATCGGGCCTTGCTCGTCGAGCATCACGGGATGGGCGTTGGGATCGAGGGTGTCCACGGCGTTGGCGAGGCGGGCGAGGGGGCGGATGGCAATGCGCACCGCCAGCCAGGTGCAGGCGATCAACAGCGCCAGTTGTCCGAGCAAAACCCCCGGCAGCCACGGCGACAAGGGCGGCATGGCTGGACGCACATCAATCGTCACCGGGCTGCCGTCGCTGAGTCTGACGTGGGCCTGAAAGTGTTTTTGCTCCCCGGCAAACCGGGTGAAGCCCAGCGGGTGTGCACCGCCGAGCGCGGCGCTGATCGAGGTCACGGCCACCGGCACCTCGTCGGCCTCGGGGTCGAGCGGCGCACCGGATTCGCCGACACTCAACAGATAGTCGTAGTTGGTGCGGGACAGTTGCTTGAGCCAGGCGGGCCGTTCCTGCGCGGGCAAGCGATCGAGGATGGCGATCGACGTCGAGACGTCGTTTCGCATATTGCCCAGCATGGTGCTTCGGGCACTCTGGAAACGCTCGTAGTACTGCGCGCCAAACGACAGCGCCTGAGCGAGGATCAGCCCGACCAGAAAGATCAGCGACAAGCGTGACGCCAGCGTTCGTGGCCACTGCAGCCTGAAACTCATGCCGAAGCCCCGAAAATTTCCACCGGCAGCGAGAACACATAACCTTCGCTGCGCACGGTCTTGATGTAAGCCGGTTCGCGCGCATCGTCGAGCAGACGCTGGCGCAGGCGGCTGACCAGCAGATCGATGGAACGATCAAACAGATCGGCCTCGCGCCCCTGGGTCAGGTTGAGCAACTGATCGCGGCTGAGCACCCGTTGCGGGTGATCGAGGAACACTCGCAGCAAACGGTATTCGGCGCCGCTGAGCGCGACCAGCGTGCCGTCCTGGTCCAGTAGGTGACGGGCCGAGGTGTCCAGCTGCCATCGGCCGAAGCCCAGCAGCCGACCGCTTTCGGTGACCACCAGGTTTGGCGGCAGCATCCGCGTGCGCCGCAGCACGGCGTTGATCCGCGCCAGCAGTTCGCGGGCAGCGAACGGTTTGGTCAGGTAATCGTCTGCACCCATTTCCAGGCCGATGATGCGGTCGGTTTCATCGTTGCGCGCGGTGAGCATCAGCACCGGCGTGGCCTTGTGTTTGCCCACGCGCAACTCGCGGCACAACTGCAGACCATCGTCGCCGGGCATCATGATGTCGAGCACGATCAGGTCGACGGTGTTGGCTTCGAGAAAACTGCGCATCTGTCGGCCATCGGCGACCACGGTGGTGCGCAGGCCGTTCTTTTTCAGGTAATTGCCAACCAGCTCGCGGATCTCGCGGTCGTCGTCGACGATGAGAATGTGATCGACATGTTCCATCGGTGCAGAACCTCTATCAAAGGGCAATGCCATGCAGTCTATCGAGCCTGCGCCGGCTTGCCTGCCGGGGTTTGTATTGCAGTGTATCTGGCGCCATGACGGATACAGATACACGCAAAAACGCGATTTTTTCAGGGTTTTGTATCGCTGTGTATCTCCGGGTGGCGCAGATACACAACGCGTCATAACGGGCATTTCCAGACACAGACGTGATACCTCAGGCGCCTCAAATAGGCTCCATCGAGGCGCATCCAGCTTGCCTCGGCTCAACCCACCCACGCCTTGAGGTAACCGCCATGACCCGCACATCCGTGATCGCCGCCTGCCTGTTCGCCGCCCTGAACATCTGCACCCTGTCGGCCCGTGCCGAAGCCGATATCACCCCGCACACCTACACCTACGGCACGCACCTGGACGTGCAGAAAGTGCTGTCGATGACCCAGGACACCTCTGTGACCTGCGGCATTGTCGATGCGCGCATGACCTACCTCGATTCGGCAGGCAAAACCCAAGTGCTGGATTACCGTAAATTCGCCGATGGCTGCAACAACCAGAACTGAGTGCTCAGATGCATCGAGAGTCACCGCCCGCGCATATCAATGGCTCACAGGTCGCGCACCATGAGCCATTGCTCGTTGTCCCAGGCGCGAAAGCGCTCCAGCACTGTCCAGCCGCGTTTGGCGTAATAGTCCTGCTTGTTCTGTGTGTGCAGATAGAAGCGTGCGAAGCCGCGCTGTTTCGCCGCCTGGCTGATGCCGTCGATCAACCGTTCTGCCAGCCCCTGGCCGCGAGCTTGCGGGCTGACAAACACGCATGCCAGCCACGGGCCGAGATCCGGACGCAGCGCCAGGTCCGCCCGGGCCAGTGCCGCACCGCCGAGCAGGCGCTCGCCGTCCAGCGCAATCAGGCACGACCAGTCACCATTGTTCTGGCCGGCAGCGAACTCGCGTTGCCATTCGGTCAAGGGTTGCTCGGTATATTCGTAGGCAAACTGGCGGTGGATCCACTCGGCGTAAGTGTCGCTGTGCTGCGGGTGATCGACGAGCCATTCAAGACGCAGGGACATGATGGAATCCATTCACGGAACACGGGAAAGCATAAAAACCGAATGCCCCATGCAATGGCAATCTCGAAGTGTCTCGAGGCCTTTACAAAAAGCCGCCATTCATCGGCCAAGCCAGGGTTTTCCAGGCTCTTCGGACGATTGGCAGGGACGCCATCGACCCTCGGCGCGATAGTGGATGAGCAGGGCCACTGCCGTCCCTGTCACTGATAAAAAGAACGCGAGGTTGCCATGCCGAAATTCGTGATTGAACGCGAGATTCCAGGGGCCGGAAAGCTGTCGCCGCAAGAACTAAAAGCCGTATCGCAAACCTCCTGCCAGGTGTTGCGTGAACTCGGGCCACAGGTGCAGTGGCTGCAGAGTTACGTCACGGCCGACAAAATCTATTGCGTCTACATCGCCCCTGACGAAGAGCAGGTGCGCGAGCACGCCAGGCTGGGCGGCTTCCCGGCCAACAGCGTGGCACGGGTGATGACGGTCATTGACCCGACCACGGCTGAATGAAGTTCTCCAACCTGCTGCGGAGCACGATTGATGAGTACGCCCATTGATCTGACGGGTCTGAAGGAGCGCCAGAAAGTCGCCTGGGCCAGCGGCGATTACGCGGTGATCGGTACCACCTTGCAGATCGTCGGCGAAAACCTCGCCGAGGCTTGCGACCTGCGCTGCGATGAAGAGGTGCTGGATGTCGCCGCCGGTAACGGCAATGCAACCCTGGCGGCAGCGCGGCGTGGCTGCAAGGTGACCTCGACCGACTATGTCGCGGCGCTGCTCGAGCGTGGACAGGATCGGGCGCGGGCCGAGCATCTGGAGGTGATTTTTCAGGTCGCCGATGCCGAAGCGTTGCCGTTCGCCGACGAGAGTTACGACGCGCTGCTGTCGACCTTCGGCGTGATGTTTGCCCCGGATCAGGCCACTGCAGCTGCAGAACTGGCGCGGGTCTGCCGAAGGGGCGGGCGCATCGGTCTGGCGAACTGGACGCCGGAAGGCTTCGTCGGCCAGATGTTCAAGGTGCTTGGTCGCCACGTCCCGCCTCCCGCCGTGGCCCAGCCGCCGTCGAACTGGGGCACCGAAGCGTGGTTGCACAGCCACTTCAATGAGCGCGAATTTCTGCTGCAGGTCACCCGCCGCACGTTCAACTTCCGTTATCGCTCGGCGGCGCATTTCATCGACATCTTCCGTCACTGGTACGGGCCGGTGCACAAGGCTTTCGCGGCATTGCCGCCGGAAAGCGGTCAGGCGCTGGAGAGTGATCTGGCGGACTTGCTCAACCGCTCGAATCGGGCGGGAGCCGGTTCGCTGGTGGTGCCGAGCGAGTATCTGGAGGTGGTGATCACCAAACGCTGAATGGCGGAACAATGCCAATCCCTGTGGGAGCTGGCTTGCCAGCGATGGCGGCCGTCCTGTCAAAACGATGTCGACTGACAGTACGAAATCGCTGGCAAGCCAGCTCCCACAGGTATTCGTGTTTGGCAGGTCTGGCGCTATTTCAGGTGTGCCCCATCAACCCACTCCAGCGCCGTACGCCAGATGCAGATCCCCAGAAAGTACGCCGACATCAGCAGCCACAACCCCATCACCGGCGGATTGATCACCGGGTGATTGAGCACCAGCGACAGGCTGCACAACAGCCAGATTGCCGTTACCGCGATGTTGATCGGCATGAACCGGCGCACACGGAACGGGTGCAGGAACTTCATGCGGGTGACGGTCAGCAGCGCCAGGCCAATGATGGTCAGAAAAGTGATCCACGGTCCCGGGCCAATGATGTACAGGCACAGGGCAACCACGTTCCACGCGGCGGGGAAACCGACGAAATAGTTGTCCTTGCTTTTCATGTTGACGTTGCAGAAGCAGAACAGCGACGACACCAGAATCAGCGACACACTCAGCAGCAGGGTGTAGTCGGGCAGGGGGATGTAGCGGTAGATGAACAGCGCCGGGATAAACACGTAGGTCAGGTAGTCGATCACCAGATCGAGGATCGAGCCGTCAAAACTCGGCAGCACCGATTGCACATTGACCTTGCGCGCGAGCGCCCCGTCGAGGCCGTCGACGATCAATGCCACGCCCAGCCACATCAGGCAATGGGTCGGCTGGTTCTCCAGCAGGGCGAGGGTCGCCAGAAAGGCAGTGACCACGCCGGTCGCGGTAAAACCATGGGCGCCCCATGCTTTGAGCCTGGCGATGTGTACGGTCGATATCACAGGGGCGTTCTCCAGAAAAATGAAGCAAGCCGGGTATCACCCTCGAGCAAAGGGCGCCGGCAAACCGGGTCGGGGTTGCAGCTATCGACCGGTTTGGCCGGGATAAGGTTCACCACCGTTGAATCTTAGCTGGCCGCTCGAAAAATACCTCGGAGGAAACCGCCGGTGTCAGCCAGACGGTGCTGGCGCGATGGCTGCGCCGGTCTATCGTTGCCTGACGCGGTGAATGCCAATGCCTGAGGACGAGCTCATGAACACCAGCGATTTGCTCGAACAACTGCTGCGAGGCCAGGCCTCGGCGGGACAACCAAGTGGCGCCTCGGCCGGCGCAGGTCTGGGCGGACTGGGCGGCTTGCTCGGTGGCCTGTTGGGCGGCGGCGCGAGTACAGGCGCCAGTGGCGCGCAGTCCGGTGGGCTGGGCGGTTTGGGTGGATTGCTGGGTGGTTTGCTTGGCGGCGGTGGCGGCGGTGGATTGGGCGGCGCGTTGGGCGGGGCACTCGGTGGCGGCGGTACACAAAGTCGTTCCGGCGGCACCAATTATGCGGCACTGGCCTCGTTGGGAATGATGGCGTTCCAGGCGTATCAGGCCTGGCAGCGCAGTCAGGCGTCGGCGGCGCCACAACAGATTCCGCCAACCGCAAATCTGCTGGCCGGGCCCGAAGTCGAGGAGCACGGGCATGCTGTGCTGCGGGCGCTGATCGCGGCAGCTAAGGCTGATGGTGAGATCGATGACCGGGAACGGCAGATGATCGATGAAGAGATTGGCAAACACACCGACGATCCACAATTGCAGCAATGGTTTAACGCTGAAGTTGCCAAACCGCTGGATGCGAACGAAGTCGCGCAGGCGGCCAACGACGACCAGGCCATGGCTGCCGAGATGTACCTGGTCAGCGTGATCCTGGTGGACCACCAGCAAGACGCCGAACGCAACTACCTGGATGAACTGGCTGCCGCGCTGCAGATCGATCCGCAATTGCAGGTGCATCTGGAGCAGCAGGCCAAGGGGCAGGGCTGAAGCAAAACTCAAAAGGTCGCAGCCTTCGGCAGCTCCTACAGGGGAAAATCGTTCCAAATGTAGGAGCTGCCGAAGGCTGCGATCTTTTGATCTTCAGAGCCAGACTGCGTCCCATAGCGGGTAATCACCCAAGCGCTTTACCAGACCTGCCCGCAATGGATTCATGACAATGTAGCGGGCAGCCGCTTTCAAATCTTCATCGCGACGCAGAGCTCGGTCGTGATAGCCGCGTTGCCACAGGCTTCCCTGACTGCCAGACATCAGGTTTACCGACCGACAGCTACGCGATTTGACGCGGCACATCAGCTGGGCCAAGGAGCCTCGTTTCAGGTCGACCAACCAATGCAGGTGATCCGGCATGACCACCCAAGCCAAAGACACGCCCAATCCTGCCTCATCTGCCGCGCGCATCTGCTCAACCAATAATCTTCCGACTTTCCAGTCGGAAAAAACCGGCCGACGCTCCTTAACCACCGCCGTCAGCAAATAAACCCGCCCAACCTCCGAATAGCGTCCCTTGCGTAAACCGCAGGCTTTTGCAGCTTCAGGCATTCCATTGCCCTCCGTAACCATCGTCCTTCAACACTAGCTGCCCAATGACAGTTCACGAACCCAAGCCATTACACGATGTAAATGTAGGAGCTGCCGAAGGCTGCGATCTTTTGATCTTGATCGTAAAAGACAAAATCAAAAGATCGCAGCCTTCGGCAGCTCCTACAGTGACCAACTGACCAACTGACCAACTGACCAACTGACCAACTGACCAAGTGAAAGAGAATTGGCGCTGATCGCCGTCCGTCAGGGCAATTTTCATGTCGATTGAATTTTTCTCCGTAGCGGTTGCTCTGCTGCTGTAGAGGCGTGAAACAACGCCCTGACCGGCCAACCGAGTGAGAACACTGACATGACTGCCCTGACTTCCCTGCCAGCGCCGAGCGCGCAGCCACAGCCGATCATTGCCGACGGTGACCTGCGGCGTATTTATGAGGCGCTGCTGCTCGAGCATTCGCCTGACACCCTCGCGCAGGATTTTCTCGCCGAGCAGTTGCAGCGCGCCGCGCTGCTGCCTGAAGAACTGCCGCAGGATCCGTCGGTGTGGCAGGACTGGGTCGCCGGGCACTGCACCGAAGTTGCCCGGCAGTACGCCGATTACCTGCAACAGCGTCAGGCGGGCGGACCGCGCCAGTACTTCAGCAACAAGGCTCATGCGTTGTACTTTCTGCAAGCCGTGGCACCGACCAAACTGGTCGATGGCGCGTGGCTGTACGGCTTGTTGGCGCAATGGCGCGATCCGCGTTTTGATGGCTTGCTGTGTACCTATCTGGAAGAACTCGGCGACGGCAATCCTGCGCAAAACCATGTGGTGATCTATCGCAAACTGCTCGCTGAACACGGTTTGCAGGATGCCAGCGTCATCGCCGATGAGCGCTACTTGCAAGGTGCATTGCAACTGGCACTCGGTGCCTGCGGTGAAGCTTGTTTGCCGGAGGTGATCGGTTACAACCTCGGTTACGAACAATTGCCGCTGCACCTGCTGATCAGTGCCTATGAGCTCAGCGAGTTGGGCATCGATCCGTACTATTTCACCCTGCATGTGACCATCGATAACGCCAGCACCGGCCATGCACAAAAAGCCGTGCAGGCGGTGCTCGACCTGCTGCCGCTGGAAGCGGATCGCAGCGAGTTTCTGCGCCGGGTAGCGCTGGGCTATCGACTCAACGATCTGGGGCAGGGCAGCCGCGCCATCATCGAGGGTTTCGACCTGGAACAGGAAGTGCTGGCGATGCTCGAGCGCAAGCGTCCGTTTGGTCAGCACATGCATTCCGACTACTGCCGCTTCGACGGCAAAACCGTCAATCAGTGGCTGGCCACGCCCGGGCAACTGCCCGGGTTTCTGCAGGTGATGCAGGACAAGGGCTGGATCAAGCGCAATCAAGATCCGCAGGCCAGCCGTTTCTGGCAGTTGATCGACGGCGACGGTGCGGCGATGTTCGGCGTGTTCAGTCCTTATGAAAAGCAACTGCTGCACGACTGGATCGCCGGCGACTGGACGTCCTCGGAGAGGAATACGACGCCAAGACGCAGCCGTCAGGTCGCCACCCCGGACGCCGCCGTGCCCGAACACGATCCCGATGTGCAGCGTCTGACCTGCGCGCTACAAGGCCAGGACGGACACGCGCAAATGGCCACGCTGATCCCATGGCTGTCACCGGCCCGCCATGCCCACCCGGCGGGGCTGTTGGCAACGCGTCGCTTCATCGAACTCAAATCCAGTCTGCGTTAAGGAATTCTCCATGAATCAGGAAGAACATTTGTCTGCCGACGACCTCACACTGCTGCAGCTCGGTCGACGCTTGCAGGCCGACGGTTATCGTTTCATCACGCCGACGCCTTTGACCCATCAGCGGGTCAACCAGCGGGACGAGGGGCAGGTGGCCGATACCTTGCGTGATGTCTTCGGCTGGTCGCGCCCGTTTGAACCGGGGTTGTTGTCCGCCGAAGAGCAGCGGCAGTTGCAGGAGGCGCAAGTGATTGACGCCTACGACGGCCGCTTGAAAAGCCGGGTGCGCTGGTCGAGTCTGGATGACCTGTTGTTCGTGCATTCGGGCTTTCCTACCGATGCCGCCGATTCGGTGTTTTTCGGTCCGGACACCTACCGTTTCGCGCAGTTGATTCACGCACATCTGCAGCAGAGCTTTGCACCGATCCAGCGTGCGGTGGATATCGGATGCGGGGCGGGCGTCGGCGCGATTCTGATTGCCCGCGCGCGGCGCGAAGCGCAGGTGTTGGCGGTGGACATCAACCCCGCCGCGCTGCGCCTGACCGCGATCAACGCGGCATTGGCCGAGGTTGTTAACGTCGAGGTGCAGGCCAGCGATGTGTTGCAGGGTACCGACGGCGACTTCGACCTGATCGTCGCCAACCCGCCGTACATGGCCGATCCGGCCGGCCGTGCCTATCGGCACGGTGGTGGCTCGCTCGGTGCGGGGTTGTCGCTGCGCATCGTCGAGCAGGCACTCAATCGGCTGGCACCCGGCGGCTCGTTACTGCTGTATACCGGCGTGGCCATGGTCGATGGCCGTGATCCGTTTTTCGACACGGTGGTGCCACGCCTGGATTCGGCGCGATTCGGTTGGACCTATCGCGAACTGGATCCCGACGTGTTCGGTGAAGAATTGTTGAACCCCGGTTACCAGCGTGTAGACCGGATCGCCGTGGTCGCGCTGACTGTGACCCGCATTGGCTGACACAAGGCAGGTGCGCCATGACCAGGAACCTCGACGACTACAACCGCATGCGCGATTTTTCGGCGACCTCGGAGCCCGCTGCCATCAAGCGCCGTGGCCGCAGCAAGGCGACTGAGCATGCGCTGCAGTTCTGCATCCAGAAGCACGACGCTTCGCACCTGCATTATGACTTTCGCCTCGAACTCGATGGCGCGCTGAAGAGCTGGGCGGTGCCCAAGGGGCCGTCGCTCGACCCCAAGGTCAAACGCCTGGCGGTGCACGTCGAAGATCACCCGCTGGATTATGCGACGTTCGAGGGCAGCATTCCCGAAGGGCATTACGGCGCCGGCGATGTGATCGTCTGGGATCGTGGTGTGTGGATTCCGCAGGAAGACCCGGCCAAGGCTTACGCCAAGGGCAAACTTAAATTCGAACTGCAAGGCGAGAAGCTGTCCGGCCTCTGGAATCTGGTGCGCACCCACATGCCGGGCAAGAAGGAAAACTGGTTTCTGATCAAACATCAGGACAGCGCTGCACGCCCGCAAGACGATTACGATGTGCTCAGTGCCGAGCCGCACAGTGTGCTCAGCGACCGCACCTTGATCAGCAAACCCAAGCTTGCCGCCGAGCAAGCCAAACCGGTGAAGAAGGCCCCGGCCAAACCGCGTAGAACGGCGTCCGGTACGCTCACGGGTGCGCGCAAGGCCAAACTGCCGGCGCAACTCAAGCCGGAACTGGCGACGCTGGTCGACAGCGCCCCCGAAGGACAGTGGAGTTACGAGATCAAGTTCGACGGTTACCGGATTCTGGCGCGCATCGATCATGATCAGGTGCAGCTGTTTACCCGCAATGGCCATGACTGGACGCACAAGCTGCCGCAACAGGCGCAGGCTCTGGCCGAGCTGGGCCTGGAATCGGCGTGGCTGGACGGCGAAATGGTTGTCGCCAACGAACACGGTGTGCCGGACTTTCAGGCACTGCAGAATGCGTTCGAAGCTGGAAGCAGCGGCAACATCGTCTATTACCTGTTCGATTTGCCTTACCTCAATGGCGTCGACCTGCGCGAAGTGCCGGTCGAGGAGCGCCGCGCCGCGCTGTCCACAGTGCTCGCTGGGCATCAGCAGCCCTTGCTGCGCTTCTCCGAAGCCTTCGACGAAACCCCGGACGCGCTGCTCAACAGCGCCTGCCAGATGCAAATGGAAGGACTGATCGGCAAGCGCCTGGGTTCGCCTTACGTATCGCGGCGCAGCAGCGACTGGATCAAGCTCAAGTGCAAGCATCGTCAGGAATTCGTGGTTGTCGGCTATACCGATCCGAAGGGCGCGCGCAGTGCCTTCGGCGCCTTGCTGCTGGGTTTGCATGACCGCGACAGTGGCGAATTGCGTTACGCCGGCAAGGTCGGCACCGGGTTCAACGACACCACCCTGAAAAGCATCCTTGCCCAACTCAAGCCGTTGCAGGTGAAGAAGGCTGCCGTGGTCAACCCGCCAAGCGGCTTCGACGCCAAGGGTGTGCACTGGCTCAAACCGAATCTGTTGGCGGAAGTGGCATTCGCCGAAATGACCAAGGACGGCTCGGTGCGCCATGCCGTGTTCCATGGTCTGCGCAATGACAAACCGGCCAGGGCAATTACCGAGGAGCGCGCGAAACCCGTGAAGACTTCAGCGAAAGCCACCCCATCGAAAAAGGCTGCACCGGCAAAGAAAAAGGCTGAAGCAGCACCGTCACAACTGGGCCTCGCCAGCGGCAAGGTGCGCATCACCCACCCCGACCGGGTAATCGATGCGGTCAGTGGCACCACCAAGATGCAACTGGCCGAGTATTACGCCAGCGTCGCCGAGTGGATCCTGCCGCAGCTCAAGGATCGTCCAGTGGCACTGGTGCGTGCGCCGGACGGTATCGCCGGCGAACTGTTCTTCCAGAAAAACGCCGAGCGTCTGGCGATTCCCGGCATCACCACGCTGGACAAGGAGGTCACCGGTCAGCCGGTGATGCTGATCAACAACGCCGAAGCCTTGATCGGCGCCGTGCAGATGAGCACGGTCGAGTTGCACACCTGGAACGCCACCACCGTCGATCTGGACAAGCCTGACCGCTTTGTCCTCGATCTTGACCCGGATCCCGCGCTCCCATGGAAAAGCATGGTCGAAGCCACTGCGCTGACTCTGACCGTGCTCGATGAACTGGGGCTCAAGGCGTTTCTCAAGACCAGCGGGGGCAAAGGCATTCACCTGGTGGTGCCATTGACCCGCAAGCACGGCTGGGACGAGGTCAAGGATTTCAGCCATGCGATTGTCAGTCATATGGCGAACTTGTTGCCGGAACGGTTTTCCGCGGTGTCCGGGCCGAAAAACCGGGTTGGACGAATCTTCATCGATTACCTGCGCAACGGTTTGGGTGCCACCACTATTTGTGCCTACGCGGCGCGCACCCGCGAGGGGCTGCCGGTGTCGGTGCCGCTGTTTCGCGAAGAGGTGGCGCAGATCAAGGGTGGCAATCAGTGGAACATCAGCAATGTCCATGAGCGCCTGAACGAGGTCGGCGACGCGCCGTGGGCCGACATGAAGAAAACCCGCCAGAGCATCACTGCAGAGATGCGCAAGCGGGTTGGCATGAAAAGATGATCAAGTGTCGCGCAGCAAGTCGTGGGCGTTGAGGAGTTCGAAAGCGATTTCAGGGTGGTTGCTCAGGCCTCGACGAATGGCCGCCGGAATCGCTTTGCGCGTCTTGCGGCACAGACCCGGCAGCGCTTCGATCTGAATCTCGATGCCGAGCATGGTGCGCACTTCATGAAAGCCCGGCGCAACTTCAACTCGCAGGCCCAATTGTTCGTGCATGCGATCTTGCAGATGGCGCAGGTCGGCGAGGTCTTTGAGTTGTTCCAGGCGGGCGAGCAGGATTTTTTCCTGCTCGCGAGTCAGGCGCAGGATGCGCAGATCGCTGCCGGGATTTTCCAGCAACGAATCGCGCCCGCAATCGCAGGCGCCGGGCGGGCAGGGTGAGCGCAGAGGCGCAGGCGGCGCAAGAGTCGTCATGGCCTCCATCATAGAGGCCGTCGGACTGTTTTGCCTATGTGCCTTCAGTTGCCATCCATCGGCCGCTGCCTGCGTGACAACTACTGATTCAGGCCTTCGTAATGCACCAGAATCGCGTTGGCAAGGTCTTCATCGCTGGCGTTGAGACCGGGGTTGTCGTGCCGGACCTGTTGAAGCACCGACTCCAGATAGACCCCTCGTATGGCACCGCCGCTGGCCACGAACGCTGACAGGTCATCGCGCGCCGGGATCACCATTTTGTGATCCTTGAAGGTCGAGTAAAGCGACGCGGAAACACCCGCCGAGGTGGCGACATCGCCGGCATCGACACGGGCCAGGGCCGAGCCGACAGGCAGGCACAGCAGGAGAGAAGAAACGAGCACTAACTTGCGCATGACGGTGTTCCTCCACAAGCGCGAAGCAAAAAGGAAGACTACATAATCTCAGAGGTGCGACCTTTGCCGGAGTTCCGTTCAAATACGCGGATACTTGCTGAAACGCTCTGAAGCGGCACATCTGCACAAATAAGCTTAACTGAACTCCTGACAGGTGCATTCGGCGCGCCTCAGGAGGAACCCACCGTGTCGATCAAATTGCGTTTGCTGTTGCTGATAGCAACCAGTCTGCTGACCGCGCTGATCGTGAGTCTGGTCAGCTATGTGGGGAATACGCGGATGTCCGCGGCGGTAGACGACAACGCGGTGAGCATGACTGCGCTGCGCAATCACATGGAAGCCGACATGATGCACGATGCACTGCGGGCTGACGTGTACTCGGCGATGCTGGTGGGCCTGGGCAAAAGTACCTACACGGCCGCTGAGGTGCGAGATTCGATCAACGAGCACGCGAGCCATTTTCGCGAAGTGCTGGATGAAAACCTCAAACTGCCAGTCAACCCGACAATCAAGACCGCGCTCGAACAGATCAAGCCCAGCCTGGACACCTACATCGAGGCGGCCGAGCGCATTGTCGGCCTGGCACTGGATAACCCGGACAGCGCGCAGCGGGAGCTCGGCACGTTCAATGCTGTGTTCAGTCAGCTCGAAGCGCAGATGGCCGCGCTCAGTGAGCTGATTGAAAGCAATACCCGGGACACCAGCAAAGCCACCGACAGCGCCATTCGAAATGCCAACATCGCCCTCGGCGTGGTACTGCTCGCCAGCCTGTTGCTATTACTGGCGCAAGGACGATGGGTGACCCGCAGCATCATGGGGCCGCTGAAGTCCGCCAACCACATCGCCCAAAGCATTGCGCATGGCAACCTCAGCGAGCCGATCAGCGAACCGGCCGGCAAGGATGAAGCCAGCACGCTGATCCGCAGCCTGGCGACCATGCAGCGCGATCTGCGAGACATGATCGACGTGGTGCGCCGCAACGCGCATGGCGTCAGTGGCATGAGCGAGCAGTTGAGTCACGGCTGCCATCAGGTCGCCGACAGCAGTCAGCAGCAAAGCACCGCCGCCGGCACCATGGCCGCTGCCGCGAGCCAGATGACCGCCAGCATCGAGGAAATCACCCGCCATGCCGAACGCGCACTGGGCATGGCCAATCAGGCCGAGTCGCTGGCCAAGAGCGGCGGACAGGTGATCCATCAGGTGGTCAGCGACATGGACGACATCGCCCGCTCGGCGCAGCAGTCGGCACAGGTGATCCGCACGCTGGATCAGGAATCCGAAGGCATCTTCAACATCATTCAGGTGATCAAGAGCATCGCCGACCAGACCAACCTGCTGGCACTCAACGCCGCCATCGAAGCGGCGCGAGCCGGCGAGCAGGGCCGGGGCTTCGCCGTGGTCGCCGACGAAGTGCGCAGTCTGGCCGCGCGGACCAGCGCCTCAACCCAGGAAATCGCGGCGATGGTCGCGCGCATCCAGAACAGTACCCGCGAAGCGGTCAGCAGCATGGAGGCCGGCGTGGCTCAGGTGGACAAAGGCATGGCGGTCACGGCTGAAGTCGAGCGGGCGATCCGCGAGATCCTCGACGCCACCCTCAGCACCACGCAACTGGTCAATGACATCACCCGCACCATCGGCGAGCAAAGCCAGGCCAGCAACGAAATTGCTCATCAGGTGGAAATGATCGCCGGGATGTCCGAGGGCAACAGCAAAGTGATCGGGCAGACGGCCAACACCACGGACGAGCTGTCGAGTCTGGCGGGGCGGCTGGCGCAGTCGGTGGATCGGTTTCGGTTGTGAGGGGAATGAACGTTAAATTAATGAGGAGCCTTGACACTACTCAAGGAATTTTTACGAGCGTCTGGACATAAAGTCTGAACTGATACTCGTCGTAAAAACGTTTCTTCATATTGAATTCTGGCTTGAAGAAGGGATGCTTGTTTCTATTGCAGATATAGGCCTTTTTCGGGTTGTATTCCTTCAGGAATTCGACGCCGTGGCTTTCGGACATGAGCTTTATAGTAGATTCCAATTGTTCGGCTGCAACGCTCTGCCAGCCTGCCTTGTCCCGCTCTTTCAACTCGATCAGGTACAACTCTGAACCGACTGTCAGCATACAGTCGCATCGTGGCCTGCCTCTCGCGTCACCATCCTTGATTACACACTTGTCAATTGCAGTGAAAATGACATCCCTCTCTTTGGGGTTGCTGACGGTGGCGAGCCATTTGTTTTTTTCAGCGGTATCCACATAGGCAACGGGTGGGATTGATCGTCACAAAGGCCAAACTCTAGATCGTCGAAAGGGCCTTTCTGGCAGGCGATATCGAGAAAATTCACGCCTTCAGCTCCTCCTCGATATCCAGGAGACGATCAAACATGTCATTCCCTTCGCGAAGCGACTCGTTGAGATAATTGCTATCAGAAGGAATACCTTCAGCCATCGGCAGTTTTGCAATGCTTCCCGTCTTTTCATCGGCTTGGTAGATCGCCAAATCATCGGCGTCCAGCAAGGCTTTCAAGGGGATCACGTTGGCTAGCTTGAGTCCAAGATCGTCATGACGACTTTTCTTGAGAATTTTGTCGTGGAGCTGTTTTCCTTGTACTGCAATCGTCAAGTAATTCACCACATATGGGCTATGCGTTGTCAATACTAGGCGGTTTTTGTTTTCTTGATTATTGAACTGCAGAAGGCTCTGTAAAACACCCCATTGCGATAGAGGACAAAGGTTTTGCTCTGGTTCTTCGACAATATTGATAAAAGCCGTTTTGTTGAACCGTGTCGACAAGGTCGAAATAAATGCACGCCGTTGCTCTATGGTCAGAGATTCAGAGAAGTACTTTTCTGCTTCTTTCCTGAAACGTTCCAGCTCCTTGGTGCTCATCGACTCTTGGCGGTTCTCTATGGGTTCTTTCACCCTGTTGACCAGGTATTGGCTCACAAGGTGGAGGGGAACAGCAGACTGGAAACCACTTGAGGCGTCAGCCAACTCCAGCTGGTACCCAGGCTCTCGAATGCTTAGTGTGTTCGTAAGCGGGTCGTATTCGAGATCAGCATTATTGATAGGGAGTGCAAGAGATCCCTTCATGTTTTCTTTGGCGTAGTTGAATTCGGTAAGAAACTCTTTGAGCGACTCAGAAGAAAGTCGCAGTTCCTCCGTATGCCTGACGTAGGAAATGAAATTACGCTCGGCAGGCACGTACATGATCTGAGGCAGGTGATATTCCTCTGCCTTGGATGGACTGATATGCATACGGCCATGAACATATTTGATCGTGAAGGCATCGCCTTCATAGTCGATTTCTGTTTCGTTTTTCTGACCAGACGAAACGTAGTTTTCGAGCCGATGATAGGTTAGAAACGGTTTGGTGAGTCGATCCTTTTCCTCAAACCATTTTTTATCGTAATCCCCTCGAACCAGCGCTTTTTCAATCCACGAGAAAGTCGAAAAGAGCTTGGCTAACGTGCTTTTCCCTGAGCCCTGATTACCCACGAACACGGTCACGCGCTTGAACTCTATCCAACCATCGTTTTTTACACCATCACGGATAGGGCCAAAGTGCTTGACGCGTAAGCGAGGCATTGATTAGTCCAAGAAGATTGAGCTCATACGGTAATGCGGTGAAGCATATCAGGGAGAGGGGGAAAGGGGAGACGCAAATGAAACTGGATGTGGAGCAAATGACGTCTGATTCATAGCCAGTGAATAGCTCTGCCTTCTTCTAATGGCAGAGCTGTTCGAATCAATCAGAACTTGTACGCCTGACGCCCCACCAGCAACCACCTCCCAGCCTGCTTCTGCCAGATCTGGAAGTTCTCGATTTCGGTCGGCACGATCTCGGTGCCTTTGATGGCCTGCGCCGAAAAGTGATGACGCACCAGTGCCGTGTCACCGGAAAGGGTGATGGTCTGGTTCTGCATTTCGAGTGTCTTGAATGCACTTTTGCCGGTTTCGATGTCGGCGATGAACGCTTTCTTGTCCTGGATCTTGCCGCTGGAGTGGCCGTAGGTCAGGTTGTCTGCCGTCAGGGCGCTCAACTCAGGGATATTTTTGTGCAGCATCGCCTGGGTAAGATGATCGACTGCCTGGGCTACGTCTTGTTCTGCCGGAGCAGGGGCAGCCATGGCATAACTGTTGAGTGCACAGAGAAATCCGATCAGGAGTCGGGTTTTGGTCATGGGACTGTTTCCTTGTTGTTATGGGTTTAACTGATCGCGTTAATTACGTTCGTCAGTCATCGTACAACTTAGCAGGTTTCAGATTGATCGAACAATGGTCATAGACGGTCAGCCGCTGGTTGCGCGGTCATGGAAAGGATTGCAGGCCTCAGTCACAGCTCCATGGGATCATGTTCAGCCCAAACCGGCCGATAACGCCCAGAGCGGAAAAAGACTCTCAAGTCGGGAACAGACGCGCGGGTTTGCCCTGACGTGATATTCTTCGCGCCAACTTGGTTTGACCTAATTCGGTTGGCCTGCCTTTTTGGCAGGCTGACGGACTCCCTGTCGCTCAAGTAGCTGAAGCCAATAATGATAAAAAGTCAGTTCAGAAGGGACATTAACTGAGGTCGATGCGGTACGTCGGCCTTGTGTGCCCACCCGTCAACATTGCAGTGTGAAGGTGCCCGCGACCCTGGCCTGAGTGTCGCGACAAAAGGCCCTCATACCCACAACAGTGGCGGGCGGAAGGCGTTTTATCATAGGTGCAACAGATGTTTAAGAAAGTGAACACAGCCTTGCTCGGGCTGGCTTTGGCGATGGGGATGTCGTCCGCCAATGCTGCAGAAGCAAAGAAAGTCGACGTTCTGTTGATCGGCGGCGGCATCATGAGCACCACCCTGGGTGTGTGGATCAATGAGCTGGAGCCAAGCTGGTCGATGGAAATGGTCGAGCGCCTCGATGGCGTCGCCCTGGAAAGCTCCAACGGCTGGAACAACGCCGGTACTGGTCATTCGGCGCTCGCCGAGCTGAACTACACCCCGGAAGACGACAAAGGCAACGTGACGATCCCGAAAGCCGTCGAGATCAACGAAGCGTTCCAGGTCTCCCGTCAGTTCTGGGCCTGGCAGGTTCAGCAAGGCGTTCTGAAGAACCCTCGCTCGTTCATCAACACCACGCCGCACATGAGCTTCGTGTGGGGTGACGACAACATCAAGTTCCTGAAAAAGCGCTACGAAGCCCTGCAGGCGAGCCCGCTGTTCGCCGGCATGCAGTACTCCGAAGACCCGGCTGTGATCAAGAAGTGGGTCCCGCTGATGATGGAAGGGCGTGACCCGAACCAGAAAATCGCGGCCACCTGGAGCCCGCTGGGTACCGACATGAACTTCGGCGAAATCACCCGCCAGTTCGCCGGTTACCTGCAGACCAAGCCTAACTTCGACCTGAAGCTGTCGAGTGAAGTCGAAGACATCACCAAGAACGCCGATGGCACCTGGCGCGTCAGCTACAAAAACCTGAAAGACGGCACCAAAACCGAAACCGATGCCAAGTTCGTGTTCATCGGCGCTGGTGGCGGCGCTCTGCACCTGCTGCAGAAGTCGGGCATTCCTGAAGCCAAGGAATATGCTGGCTTCCCGGTAGGCGGCTCGTTCCTGGTGACCGATAACCCGGCCATCGCCGAGCAGCACCTGGCCAAGGCCTACGGCAAAGCTTCGGTTGGCGCACCGCCGATGTCGGTTCCGCACCTGGACACCCGTGTTCTGGACGGCAAGCGCGTCATCCTGTTTGGCCCATTCGCGACCTTCAGCACCAAGTTCCTCAAAGAAGGCTCGTACCTGGACCTGCTGACCAGCACCACCACCCACAACATCTGGCCAATGACCAAGGTCGGCATCAAGGAATACCCGCTGGTCGAGTACCTGGCCGGGCAACTGATGCTGTCGGATGAAGACCGTCTGAACGCGCTGAAGGAATACTTCCCGAACGCCAAAGCCGAAGACTGGCGCCTGTGGCAAGCCGGCCAACGCGTGCAGATCATCAAGCGTGATGAAGCCGCTGGCGGCGTGCTGAAACTGGGCACCGAAATCGTTGCTGCACAAGATGGCTCCATCGCCGGTCTGCTGGGCGCATCGCCAGGCGCGTCGACTGCTGCACCGATCATGCTGAGCGTGCTGCAGAAAGTCTTCAAAGACAAAGTCGCTACCCCTGAGTGGCAAGCCAAGCTGCACCAGATCGTTCCAAGCTACGGCACCCAGCTGAACAACGATCCGGCCAAAGTGGCACAAGAGTGGGCGTACACCGCCAAGATCCTCGAACTGCCAACGCCTCCGGTGATCGGTCAGGCTGCTCCGGCTGCACCAGCAGCTGAGAAAGCTGAGGCACCGAAGGAAAATGCTGCACGTGACATGGCGCTGTAACCACACGCCAGATGCACAAAAGCCCACTGCACCGGTAACGGTCAGTGGGCTTTTTTTTGCCAAAAAACCGCTGTAGGAGTTGCCGCAGGCTGCGGCAGCGCCTACACAGGTTTTGCGTTTGCCAGGTAGGCGCCCAACCGCCGTCCCATTTCCTCGCCGAGGGCCTGCAACCCACTCAACGGTCGCACCATCACCTCGAACTCGATAATTTTCCCGCGCTCATCGAAGCGAATCATGTCGATCCCCTTCAACTCTTTCGTCCCCACCTTGGCACTGAACTCCAGCACCACATTCAAACCATCGGCAGTCGCCAGTTCACGGTGGTATTTGAAATCTTCAAACACGTTGAACACGGTGTTGAGGATCATCGTCACCACAGGTGCGCCGGGGTAGGGCGAGTGGGCCATGGGCGAGCGGAACAGCGCATTCGGATCAAGCAGCTCGGGCAAGGCCGTGAGGTTGCCGGTGCGGATCATCTCGTGCCAGCGCTTCAAGGATTCGGCGGCGTTGGGGTGCAGGTTCAGTTCGGACATTGACCACTCCTGGAATTGTTGTTGTTTTTCGCGCGACGGCAATCACTCTAGTTCAAAGCGGCGTGCCCTCGAATCTTTGTGTGCCGGTCTGAATATCACGCCATGTCCGGAACAGATCAGTTTGGTATCTGATCCGTATTTTTCTGTTGGATCTGCCTCTGTAACCGGCTCAGTCAGGCGCTCAGAATAGCCCGGCAATCCGGTCACCCGCGGCTGCCCTTCATCCCGAAGCGCCCGGTGCACCGCAAGCTCAACATTAAGGAGAGCAGCATGAACAAGATGGCGATTTTCCTCGGTGGGTTTCTGACATTGACCATTCTGATCGGAATGCTTGCGACAATTTCTCCGGTCTGACCCCGGCAGTACTCCACCAGACTCCAGCGCCCTTTCTTATCGAAGGGCGCGACTGTTTCTACTGCGTTGTCATTTCTCGCATCACACTGTACTGGTGCCCGTCCGCTAACTGGACTAAACCGGGATATCCAGTCCCGGAAACTTTCACTGTGCCTGATCTGTCATGGACTCGTTGATCAATGCTGCCGGCCGTGCGCTCGCGGTGGGTGATCCGCTGGCCGCGTTGAAGCTCGTCGCCTTGCGTGAAGACCCGCCTGCGTTGGCGCTACGGGGCATCGCCATGGCGCAGCTCGGTGATGTGTCCCGAGCCAAGGTGCTGCTGCAGCGGGCGGTCAAGGCGTTCGGCGCCAACGAGCCGTTGTCCCGAGCGCGCTGCGTCGTGGCCGAGGCCGAAGTGGCGCTGGCGACGCGGGATCTGGGCTGGCCGGTGAAAGCGCTGGAGCCGGCGCGGCAGCTCTTGCTCGATCACGGCGATCAACTGAACGCTGCGCATGCCCGCTATTTGCAAATCCGCCGGCTGTTGCTGATCGGCCAGCTCGATGAGGCGCAGGCGTTGCTCGCCGCACTTGATCCCACCGCGTTGCCCCCGCCGTTGCGGGCCGCTCATGGATTGATGACGGCCGGTATTGCGCTGCGTCAGGTGCAGGCGCACAACGCGCGGGCGGCGCTCGAGCTTGCACAACGGGCGGCGCAGCAAGCGGCTATTCCCGCGCTGACCGCAGAGACCGAACAGGCCTTGCAAATGCTCGATACACCTGCGGCGCAACTGATTGTGTCTGGCCGGTCTCAGACCGTGACGCTTGCGCAGGTTGAAGCGTTGTTCGCCTCGCCAGCGCTGGTGGTCGATGCGTGTCGCTACAGCGTGCGCGGCGCGGGGATGACAGTGGCCCTGGCGACGCGGCCGGTGCTGTTCGGTCTGCTGCGAATGCTGGCTCAGGCGTGGCCGGAAGATGTGTCGAGAGAGGCGCTGATCGCTCAGGCGTTTCGCTTGAAACTAAGCGACGAATCCCATCGCGCACGCCTGCGGGTGGAGATCGGCCGTTTGCGTTCGGCGTTGCAGCCCCTGGCGGGGATCATCGCGACGGCGCGCGGTTTTGCCTTGGTCGCCGACGATGTGGCGTTGCTCACTTTGCCGGTCGAGGACAAGTACGCGACGCTGCTGGCCTTGCTCGCCGATGGCGAAGCCTGGTCGAGTTCGGCGCTGGCGTTGGCGTTGGGCTGCAGTCAGCGGCAAGTGCAGCGCTCACTGGAAGCACTGGCGCAGGCGGATAAAGTGCAAGGGTTCGGCGTGGGTCGTGCGCGGCGCTGGACCACGCCGCCGGTGCCGGGTTTCGCGACGATCTTGTTACTCCCGGTGTCGTTGGGCAATGGCTAGGCTGGACACTCCTACCAACGAGGAAGGCAGCATGAAACAGGCAAACGCAGAAATCCTTCGTGAGTACGGCCCGTTCGACGGCGTCGAACGTGTCCACGGCGTGACCTTCGACGGCCAGCACGTGTGGTTCGCCAGTGACGGCCAGCTCAATGCGCTGGACCCGGCCAGCGGCGAAACCGTGCGCACGCTCAAGGTCGGTGCCGACGCTGGCACCGCGTTCGACGGCCAGTACCTGTTCCAGATCGCCGACAGCCGTATCCAGAAAATCGACCCGACCACCGGCCGTGTGCTGAACACCGTCCCGGCGCCGGGCGGCGGCAACGATTCGGGGATGGCCTGGGCCGAAGGCTCGCTGTGGATCGGCCAGTATCGCGAGCGCAAGATCTATCAGGTCGATCCGGAGACTGGCGCGGTCTTGCGCACGCTGGCGTCAGACCGCTTTGTCACCGGGGTCACCTGGGTCGACGGCGCGTTATGGCATGGCACCTGGGAGGGCGATGAAAGTGAACTGCGCCGGGTCGATCCGCAGGATGGCGAGGTCCTGGAGCGTTTGAAGATGCCTGCGGGGACAGGTGTTTCCGGGCTGGAAGCGGATGACGGCGAGCGCTTTTACTGCGGTGGCGGGGGGAGTGGGCGGCTGCGGGCGGTGCGGCGGCCCAAGTGATGGAGGGTGCCTGCTCTGGCCCTTCGCGAGCAGGCTCGCTCCCACATGGGGTCAGCCTCAACCAGGCAAAATGTGGGAGCGAGCTTGCTCGCGAAGGGGCCAGTAGCTTCACTGAAAATCTCTCAGCGAATCAAGGCGCACCAAACACCATCGTCCAGTAAACCCCTTCATCACTGCGCGCCTCGCTGGCAAAACCCGCGCCGACCTGGGTGAACATCGGGTTCATCAGGTTGGCACAATGCCCGGGACTGGCCAGCCATCCGGCCATCGCCTTGCCCGGTGAACTCTGGCCGGCGGCGATGTTTTCGCCGATCTGCCGGCCCCGATAACCTGCCGCTCGGGCGCGATCGGCCGGCATGTCGCCGTCCGGATCACGGTGGGCGAAGTAGTTGCCGTAGGCCATGGCCTTGCTATGCCCTTGCGCGGCGGCTCCCAGCGCCGGGTTCCAGCTGAGCGGGCGAGCGGCGGCGAAGCGCTGGCGTCCACACATCCGTGGGCGTGCACGGGCGGCGTTGACCTCGGCGAGCAAGGCTTTGCCGACGCTGCGGTTGTCGCCGACGCGACTGTCGAACACCGGTTGCGCCAGCACCACTTGCCATTCACCGCGGGCGCGGCTGACGCCGATGTCGGCGTACTGGGCGTCGAGCAGGGCGCTGCAGTGGCTGTCTTGCAGCTGTTCGAAGGCTTCCTCGGCATCCCCGGCACCGACGATGCGGATGCTGCGCACCGCCACCGCCGAATATCCCGAAGACTTCAATCTCTCGCGCAAGCCACCGCCGTAGCCATAGCCGATCGGCAACGCCAGATTCGACTTCAGCGACAGTGGCGCCAGGCGCTGGGCAGGGCGACGTTCGCAGCGTTGCGGATGGGCGCGGTAATCGTTGATGGCGGCCACCAGCTGCCGCTCTTCGCTGGCGTGGCTGGTCTCGGTAAACAGTGGGGCAAGGATCAGCAGGCACAGCGAAACGAAGCGTGATGAGCGAACGACATGGCGCATGGGACGGCAGACTCAGGGGAAAGGACAGTGCTGAAGTGGGTGGTCGCGGAATGCGGCGCCACTAGGACTGGGCTTTTTGCACTTGGTTCATGCTGGCAAACTGGCTTTTTTGCTGGGTGTGAAGGAGAGGGTGATCCAGGATTTTGTGTTGTCCGCACTGGCCCCTTCGCGAGCAGGCTCGCTCCCACAGAGCCAGGTGGGAGCGAGCCTGCTCGCGAAGGAGCCAGTTCAGCCGACGCAATAATCGGCTATCAGCGATCAAGCACTGCCTGCATCCACTGCAGATACTGCGCCCGCTCGGCAATCGAGTTGTGCCCCGAATCCGGCACTACTCGCAGCGTCGCCACACCTTTGGGGAAATGCCCCAGCAGCCGCTGCGTGCTGTCCCGTGGAATCACCTCATCATCGCTGGCTGCCAGCAGCAGGGTCGGTACTTGAATGTGCGCGGCATAGCGACCCGACTCGAAGCGATCCTTCAGCAGCCATTTCACCGGAAACCACGGGTATTGGCGCACGGCGAGTTCTTCGAGGCTGTTGTACGGCGTCACCAGAATCAATGTCTGCGCCGGGCGCTGACTCGCCAGCCGCACCGCCACTCCGGAACCCAGGCTGCGCCCGACCACGGCAATCTGCGGATGGCTGGCGTAGACCCGGTCAAACAGCGCCAGCGCATCTTCGGCAATCGCTTCCTCCGAGGGTGAGCCACCGCTGCCGCCAAAGCCCCGGTAGTTCAACAGATACAGCGCGTAATCGGGAAACGCTGCGCTGAATGAAGGCAGGTTGTGCGACACGTCCTCGGCATTCCCGCCGAAGTAGATCAGCGCTTTCGGACCCGCATGTTCGCGAACGGTTATCCAGACATCGGCATCCGGCATCGCCAGTTTCAGCCGTGAATCTGCCGTGGTCACGGCACTGCCAGGCTGGGGGAAATAGATCAGCGAACGCTGAAACACGAACAAGGCCCCGCACAGCAAAACGTAGAGGGCGATGAGCAAAGCGACGACTGACATCAGGATTCTGGACATTCGGCTAACTTTAACGGGACGCGGGTGTTCGCTGTCGCAGTGTAGTCCAGCGCCGTGGAGGGACAGCCGTCGCACACAACGTGCAACAGATTCACGCAGCAGGGGAACCAGCATGAGCCACACTGAGGGTTGCTCCCGTCGCCGATTGCTCACGCTGGCTGCCGGGGTTTCGGCGGTGCTGAGCTTTGACCGGGCGTTGGCCACTGTCGCCACGCCGACTGCCACTTCGCCGAACCAGGCAGGAGACCAGACCATGCAGACCCGCGCCATCCCTTCCAGCGCCGAACGACTGCCCGTGGTGGGCCTGGGCACTTATCGCGGCTTCGACGTTGAGCCCGGCGAGACTGCCTATAAACAACTGCCGGCAGTGCTCGACGAGCTGTTCAGAAAGGGCGGCACCCTGATCGACAGCTCACCGATGTATGGCCGCGCCGAGCAAACTACTGGCGAACTGCTGGCGATCCACGAACCGCGTTCGCCGGCCTTTCTCGCCACCAAGGTCTGGACGCGCGGGCGCGAGGAAGGTATCGCGCAGATGGAGCAATCCTTTCGTCTGCTGCGCACCGAACGCATCGACCTGATGCAGATCCACAACCTGCTGGACTGGCAAAGTCATCTGCCGACTCTGCGCGCGTGGAAAGCCGAGGGGCGTATCCGCTACATCGGCATTACCCATTACACGCCCTCGGCTTACGACGAAGTCGAAGCAGTGCTCAAGGCTGAACCACTCGATTTTCTGCAAATCAATTACGCCCTCGATGACCGTGGCGTGGAAAAACGCATTCTGCCGTTGTGCCGCGAGCGCGGGGTCGCGGTGATCTGCAACCGGCCGTTTGGCGGTGGCGGGCTGCTCGAGCGGCTCAAGGGCAAGCCGCTGCCGGCGTGGGTGTCGGACGTGCAGGTCAACAGTTGGCCGCAACTGGCGCTGAAGTTTTTGCTGTCGCACCCGGCGGTGACCTGCGTGATTCCCGGCACCGGCAATCCGCGCTACATGACCGACAACGCCGGCGCGGGGTTCGGGCCGATGCTCACCGATGCGCAGCGGCATCAGTTGATTGCGCTGCTGGGATAGGCGCCTGCCCGCGATACCGCAACGCCTCGACCAACAACGCAAACGCCGGCGCCGCCTGCCGTCGACTCGGGTAATACAGGTGATAACCGGCAAACGTCGGACACCAGTCGGCCAGCACTTGCAGCAGACGCCCGTCGGCCAGATAGGGCGCGACGATGTTTTCCGGAATGTAGCTCAGGCCAAAACCGTCGAGTGCGGCGTCGAGCAGCGGATACACGCCATTGAGGGTGACTTGCCCGGAAACCCGCACCTTGAGGCTTTCGCCGTCCTTCTCGAACTCCCAGGTGTACAGCCCGCCGTTGGTGGGCAGGCGCAGGTTGTTACAGGCATGGGCGGTCAGATCCCGCGGTGTTTGCGGCTGTTCACGCTTGGCGAAGTAAGCAGGCGAGCCGACCACCGCCATGCGCATGTCCGGGCCGATGCGGGTGGCAATCATGCCTTGCGCGACATCTTCGCCCAGCCGCACGCCGGCGTCGAAGCCTTGCCCGGCGATGTCAACGAAACCGTAGTCGCAGATCACCTCGACGGCGATGTCCGGGTATTGGGGCAGGAATTCCTTGAGCACCGGACGCAGCAGCCAATTCAGCGAATGGTCGGTGGCACTGATGCGGATCCGGCCTGCGGGCGTCTCGCGCAGGTTGCTCAGGGCCGCCAGTTCCTGCTCGATCTCTTCGAAGCGCGGGCCGATGGTCTGCAGCAGATGTTCGCCAGCCTCGGTGGGCGAGACGCTGCGGGTGGTGCGCGTCAGCAGGCGCAGGCCAAGGCGCGCTTCGAGGGCGCGAATGGTATGGCTGAGCGCCGATTGTGAAACGCCCAGTCTGGCCGCGGCTTTGGTGAAACTGCGCTCGCGGGCCACAGCGAGGAAGGCGTGCAGGTCACTGGCGTTTTCTCGAAGCATTGATGAGTGTCCTGCATAAGTTTTTTCGAATTCTAGTCGATTATCTGAAGAGTACGGCTCGCTAAAGTGACGCAAGTTCCCTGTAGGAGCTGCCTCAGGCTGCGATCTTTTGAGGTTTTTTTGAAGATCAAAGATCAAAAGATCGCAGCCTGCGGCAGCTCCTACGGGGGAAGTCTCTTTCAGATTTGGAGTCTTGTGATGAATGCACATATCTCAGGCGTTACCGTCACCCCCAACGGCTCGCAGCCTTCGGCCAAAGGCCCGACGGACTGGTTCACCGGCACCGTACGCGTTGACGCGCCGTTCAAAGGAAGCGAGGCAGCGCGCGTCAGCGGCGCCACGGTGACCTTCGAGCCGGGCGCACGCACCGCGTGGCATACCCATCCGTTGGGTCAGACGCTGATCGTCACCGCCGGTTCAGGTTTCGTGCAGGAGTGGGGGCAACCGGTTCGCGAGATCCGCCCCGGCGATACCGTGTGGATCGCGCCGCAGGTGAAGCACTGGCATGGCGCCGCGCCGACCACGGCGATGACGCACATTGCGATTGCCGAGGTGCTGGACGGTGAAGTGGTGGAGTGGATGGAGCAGGTGAGTGCGGCGCAGTACCCGAACTGACCTGCGGCAGCTCCTGCAGAGGGTCAGATCATCTCTGGCAGGGAAGAGAGGATCTTGTCGAGGGTGATCGGATACTCACGCACCCGCGCCCCGGTGGCGTTGTAGATCGCATTCGCCACCGCCGCACTCACGCCGCAAATCCCCAGTTCACCCACACCCTTGGCTTTCATCGGCGATGAAACCGGATCGGTTTCGTCGAGGAAAATCACTTCCTGATGCGGGATGTCAGCATGCACCGGCACCTCGTATCCAGCCAGGTCGTGATTGACGAAAAAGCCCAGCCGCTTGTCCACCGCCAGCTCTTCCATCAGTGCCGCGCCGACGCCCATGGTCATCGCCCCGATCACTTGGCTGCGCGCGGCTTTCGGGTTGAGAATCCGTCCGGCCGCGCATACCGCGAGCATACGCCGCACGCGGACTTCGCCGGTCGCTGCATCCACTGCCACTTCGACGAAATGCGCACCGAAAGTCGACTGCTGATACTGCTTGGCGAGGTCGCCGAATTCGATGCTGTCCTCGGCCTCGACCACGCCATCTTTTGCCGCATCACGCAGCGGCAGAGTCTTGCCGCCGGCACGCACCTGACCGTCGGCGAACTCGACGTCACTACCGCTCATGCCCAGCTTCGTCGCCACCGCTTCACGCAGTTTCATGCACGCGGCATACACCCCGGCAGTCGAGCAGTTACCGCCGAACTGGCCGCCGGAACCGGACGACACCGGGAAATTCGAATCGCCCAGATGCACCGTCACATCCGCCAGAGGCACGCCCATCATCTCGCCGGCGGTCTGGGCGATGATGGTGTAGCTGCCGGTACCGATGTCGGTCATGTCGGTTTCCACCGTGACCTTGCCATCGCGCTCTAGCCGCACCCGGGCGCCGGATTTCAGCAGCAGGTTGTTGCGAAACGCCGCAGCGACGCCCATGCCGATCAGCCAGCGGCCTTCGCGACGGCTACCGGGTGTGGCGTTGCGCTGGTTCCAGCCGAATTTCTCGGCGCCGGTCTGCAGGCATTCGATCAGGCGCCGCTGGGAGAACGGACGCTCGGTTTTCACCGGATCGACCTGGGTGTCATTGAGGATGCGGAACTGCACCGGGTCGAGCTTGAGCTGCTCGGCCATTTCGTCCATGGCGATTTCCAGCGCCATCAGCCCCGGCGCCTCACCCGGTGCGCGCATGGAATTGCCTTCGGGCAGATCCAGCGGCGCCCGGCGCATGGTCACCCGGCGGTTTTCCCCGGCATAAAGCAACTGGCTCGGTTGCGCGGCAACTTCGACCTTGCCGTCCTTGAGGTTGCCCGACCAGCCTTCGTGGGCGATGGCGCTGAGCTTGCCGTCCGCCGTCGCGCCCATCCGAATACGCTGAATCGTGGCCGGGCGGTGGGTGGTGTTGTTGGCCATTTGCGGGCGGGCGAGGGCGACTTTCACCGGGCGGTTGGCCAGGCGCGCACCGAGGGCGGCGAGGATCGCGTCGGCACGAATGAACAGTTTGCCGCCGAAGCCGCCGCCAATGTACGGCGAGATCAGGCGCACGTTTTCCTTGGGCAGGCCAAGGGTCGTGGCGACGTCGCCGACGCTCCAGGCAATCATCTGATTGGAGGTCCACAAGGTCAGGTGATCACCTTTCCATGCGGCCAATGTGGCGTGCGGCTCCATCATTGCGTGGGATTGATCGGGGGTGGTGTAGGTCTGGTCGAACTGCACCGGCGCGGCGGCGAAGGCCGAGTCGAAATCGCCGTGGGTCACGTCGGGCAACTCGTCGTCTTCGACACCCTGGTCGCGCACGTTGGCCAGTTCAAACTCGCCTTTGGCCGTGACGTAATCGACCTTGACCAATTGCGCTGCGGCGCGGGCCTGCTCGAAGGTCTCGGCGACCACCAGCGCCACGGCCTGGTGATAGTGCTGCACCTTGGGCCCGGCGAGCAGCGGCGCCGAATTGTATTGGCCTTTACCGAGCTTGCCGGCATTGGCGGCGGTAACGATGGCCAGCACGCCCGGTGCGGCTTGGGCCGCGTCAAGATCAATGTGGCTGATGCGGCCCTTGGCGATGGCCGAACCGACCATGAAACCGTAAGCCTGATTCGCCACGGCCTGATGCTGCTCGTAAGCATACGGCGCCTGGCCGCTGGTTTTCAGCGGGCCTTCGATGCGGTCGGTGGGCTTGCCGACAACTTTCAGTTGGTCGATCGGGTTGGTGGTGGCGGGCGTGTCGAATTTCATGCCTGATCCCTCGCTTGCGCCAACACCGAGCCCAGCGTGCGCTCGACCAGCGTCAGTTTGAATTGGTTGTCGTGGGTTGGCGTGGCGCCGTCAAGCAGACGTTCGCTGACGGCTTTAGCGCCTTGGGACAGCAACGCGTCAGCGGCGTCGACCCGCCACGGTTTAGGCGCAATACCGCCGACCGCCACACGGCCGCTGCCGTCCTTTTGCAGGATCAGACCGACCGACACCAGCGCGAAAGCGTACGACGAGCGATCGCGCACCTTGTGATAAATGTGTGTGCCACCGACCGGCGCCGGCAGGGTTACCGACGTGATGAACTCGCCGGGCGTGAGGCTGGTTTCGATATTCGGCGTGTTGCCCGGCAGTTGATGGAAATCGGCGATGGCGATGCTGCGGGTGCTGCCGTCCGGTTTCACCGTTTCAACCTGTGCATCGAGGGCGCGCATGGCAATTGCCATGTCGCTGGGGTGGGTGGCGATGCAGGCGTCGCTGACGCCGATCAGTCCCAGTTGCCGACTGACCCCGCCAATCGCCGCGCAGCCGCTGCCGGGCTGGCGTTTGTTGCAGGCCTGATTGACGTCATAGAAGTACGGGCAGCGGGTGCGTTGCAGCAGGTTGCCGGCAGTACTCGCCATGTTGCGCAACTGACCGGAAGCGCCGGCGAGCAAAGCGCGGGAGAGCAGCGCGTAGTCCTTGCGCACGCGGCTGTCGGAGGCCAGATCGGTGTTGCGCACCAGCGCGCCGATGCGCAATCCGCCTTCAGGTGTGGCTTCGATCTGATCGAGGCCCAAGTGGTTGACGTCGATCAGGTGCAGCGGGGTTTCGATGTCGAGTTTCATCAGGTCCAGCAGGTTGGTGCCGCCGGCGATGAACTTCGCGCCTTCAATCTGCGCCGCCAGCGTTGCGGCTGCGGCGGGGGAGTCGGCGCGGCTGTAATTGAACGCTCTCATGCTGGCACCTGCGCAACTTCAGTGATGGCTTCGATGATGTTGGAGTAGGCGCCGCAGCGGCAGATGTTGCCGCTCATGCGCTCCTGGAATTCGCTGGCGATCAGTTGTGGCGCCTCGGTCAGGCTGGGGCTGACGTGACTGGGGATGCCCTCGCGAATTTCCTTGAGCACCGCCACCGCCGAACAGATCTGCCCCGGCGTGCAATAGCCGCACTGGTAACCGTCGTGCTTGATGAACGCGGCCTGCATCGGGTGCAGATGGTCGGGCATGCCGAGGCCTTCGATGGTGGTGATCTCGCTGCCTTCGTGCATCACCGCCAGGGTCAGGCAGGCATTGATTCGGCGGCCGTCGGCGATCACCGTGCAGGCGCCGCACTGGCCGTGGTCGCAGCCTTTCTTGCTGCCGGTCAGGTGCAGGTGTTCGCGCAGGGCGTCGAGCAGGGTGGTGCGGTTGTCGACCTCAAGGGCTTGGGGTGTACCGTTGACGTTGATTGTCAGTTTGGCCATGGCGGGTTGCTCCAGACTGGCCACGTAGGCCTTGAGGCTGATGAAAGGGGGCATTGCAAACGCGGTGGCGGTCACCGCGCCGAGGATCAGGAATCTTCGTCGGGAAATCGTCATGCTTCGATTCCTCTCTGGCTTAATCAGGACGGCAGGGATTGAAGGGCCCAAACGGGCGCGCCGGCATGTTTACCGGTCTCGTTCTTGGAATGACCTGCGCGGAGGGGAAAAGGTTTTTGCGGATTTGCGCTATAGAGTTATGCGCAGGATTCATTAATGAGCTGGGCGACGCTGACCTTGTGGGAGCGGGCTTGCCTGCGATGGGGTCGTGTCAGTCAGCATTGCTTGAATGACACACCGCCATCGCGGGCAAGCCCGCTCCCACAGGTATTGTGTTCAATGCCCGCCAACCACCATGTGCGTGAACGGCGCCACATACGCCTGCAACGTCACCAGCCCGCCGACCAGCACCGCCAGCACAATCGAGTGGAAGAACACGTAGCGCAGAATCTCGCCCTCATGCCCATACCAGCGGGTCGCGGTGGAGGCGACCACGATCGATTGCGCATCGACCATCTTGCCCATCCCCCCGCCGGAACTGTTGGCCGCCGCCATCAGCACCGGGCTGATGCCCAGCTGTTCCGAGGTCACTCGTTGCAGTCCGCCGAACAGCACGTTCGAAGCCGTGTCCGAGCCAGTCAACGCGACGCCGAGCCAGCCGAGCAGGGTGCCGAACATCGGGTAGAACACTCCGGTCGCGGCAAACGCCAGACCCATGGTGGCGTCCAGTCCGGAATACCGCGTGAGGAACCCCAGCGCCAGCATCGCGGCAATGGTGATCAGCGAAAACCGCACCACCCACAACGTGCGCAAGTATTGCTTGATCAGTTGCGGGATCGAATAGCCCATCAATAAACCGCCGACAATCGCCGCCAGCAGAATGCCGCTGCCGGTGGCAGTGAACCAGGTGAACTTGTAGATCGCTTCCTCGGCTTTCGGCGCCGGCACCACCGGCGGGACTTTCTGCACTTGCAGGTGCAGGGTGGTGAAGGTCAGCGCCGGCGAGAAAATCGGGTTGGCCTCATTGAGCGGTTTGCCTTGAGGATCGAGTTTGACCGCGTGCGTCACCGGATCCAGTGCCGGGCGCACATCGAAGATGTTCTTGAAGCCCTGGGTGCCCCAGGCAAATACGAACACCGTGAGGATGATCCACGGCATCCACGCACGCATCACCGCCGGGCGTGCCTGATCGCTGAAGGCGGCGCTGGCGGTGACTTTTTCTTCCTCGACCCGGGAGTTGTCGACCCGCCCGAACAGGGCGGCCGAGGTGTACACCGTCGCCGGTTTCCAGACTCGCAGAAACAGGGTCAGACAGGCCATGGAAATCAGCGCGGCGATCACGTCCACCAGCATCGGCCCGTGGAAGTTCGAGACGAGGAATTGCGGCACCGCGAAGCTGACCCCGGCCACCAGAATCGCCGGCCAGATCTCCAGCATCTTGCGCCACCCGGCAAACGCCCAGATCAGCCAGAACGGCACCAGCACCGAGAAAAACGGCAGCTGCCGACCGACCATCATCGACAGCTCCATCTCATCCAGCCCGGTGACCTTGGCCAAGGTGATGATCGGCGTACCGAGTGCGCCGAACGCCACTGGTGCGGTGTTGGCAATCAATGCCAGACCCGACGCCGCCAGCGGCGAAAAACCGAGGCCGATCAGAATCGCTCCGGTTACCGCGACCGGCGTACCGAACCCGGCGGCGCCTTCGAAAAATGCACCGAAGCAGAACGCGATCAGCAGCAACTGCAAACGCCGGTCATCGGTGATACGTGCGAGGGAATCCTGCAGCACTTTGAACGAGCCGTTCTCGGTGGTCAGGCGGTGCAGAAAAATGATGTTGAGCACGATCCAGCCGATCGGCAGCAAACCATTGGCCGCGCCGAACAACGCCGCCGAACCGGCCATGCTCGCCGGCATGCCGAAGGCGAAGATCGAAATCAACAATGCCGAAGCCAGGGCGAGCAGGGCGGCCAGGTGCGCCTTGACGTGAAAGAACGCCAGCGCCGCGAGCATCACCACCACCGGCACCGCGGCCATGAGCGTGGAGATCAGCGGGTTGCCGAACGGGTCGTAGATTTGCTGCCAGACCATGATCCACCTCTGCTTGTTGTTATCGAGGCGCAGATCCATTGCGGGGGAGTCGGTAAGCAGCAGTATAGGTGGCATTTCGCCGCCGCCCGGATACAGCAAATCGGCCGATCAACGGTCGTGCCCGGGCAGTGAATCAAAGTCCTTTTGTCCGGTCGTATCAGCGGCTGCGCGCACTGCGTCCTGTAAAGGCGTGGGCAGTGGCAGCCGTTCCGTCGTCAAGACCTTGGTTTTAGGGAAGTGTTGAATGAAGCGCGCTACAACGATGCTACTGACCGTGACTGCCGCCGTATTGCTGGCGGGCTGTGTGGCGGACTTTGATGATGACCACCGCCACGGGCGGCATTACGATCGCGATCATGGCCGTTACTACGACCATGACCGACGTTGGGATGACCGCGACGATGGTCGTCGTGACGGGCGTCGTTACTATCGTGACCGCGACGATGACTGAGTAGAAATGAAAAGGGCGTTCTCGCAACGGGAACGCCCTCGGCGATTAAAAATGAGCGCTCGCCCGGACGCTGGAATGCGCAGGCACGGTGGCCTCGAGATCCAGCAAATGGGTGGCGAGTATGTCGCTCAGAAAGCGGAACTGATCGTTGATGCCGACCACTTCATTGCTGAAGTGATTGCTCGCAGCGGGCATCAGCACATCGTCGAAATCTTCGTTGAACAGCAGCGCTTGCGTCTTGCGTGAGACGACCTGCTGGTCGTAATAGTTGCTGCCGAACACCGGGAAGCTCACGGAGAGGGTGATGGTGCGAATCATGATGAGTACTCCTCGTTGCGTCTCGGATGGATGAATCGTGCCTTGGCCGGGCGGTGGGCGGAAGGCAATCGTGGCGATGGTGAATATCGACGGCGTTGATGGTTAATAGGTGTGGTGGATCGACTGGCCTCATCGCTGGCAAGCCAGCTCCCACAGGTTTTCGGCTGTTCATTGGATTGATGGCCACTGAAGTTTTCCATGGAGCTTACAAGCCAGCTCCCACAGGTTTTTCGGGTGCTCAATGGATTGATGTTCACAGAAGGGCTCTGTGGGAGCTGGCTTGCCAGCGATGGCGTCGGTACAGCCAACATCCTCGGAAACTGACACACCTATACTCAATGCTGTCTCCCTCCATTCAAGGACTCCACCACCGTGAACCTGCGTGCGCTGAGCCTCGCCGCACTGTGTCTGCTGGCTGGCTGCGCCACCTCGGCCCGCGCTCCGGTGGCGCCGCGAGCGGTGGTGGTGTCCCCGGCTACCTGGCAGCAGATCGATCGCGACATCGTCAGCGCCTCGCAGCAATCCACCGAGCAAGTCAAAGTATTTGCCCGGGGTTCGATGGAACATTGGCGCACTCGCGTCTATCAGCAAACTGAAGAAAATTTCATTCCGTGGTTCAGCAGCTACTGGACTCAGGAATGGCTGTCGATGAAGGTCAGTTGGTACACCATCAGTGCTGGCGGCGAACAGGATGCGTCAGCCAAGCGTCTGGCGAGCTATCTGCTTGAGCAATATCAGGAAAGAGTGCTGGCTCCGGTGGCGGTGGAGATCGATCCGGACGCGATCCTCGGTCAGGCCACGGCGTTCTACGCGCAACTGATGGCCCAGCAGATGCCGCTCATCGCCCAGCGCTATGGCATGCCGGTGGCCCAACTCAACGGGCGTCTGCAGAAGGTCCCAGCCATCGCCCTTGGGCCGCCGCCGGCGCGGGATGCGTCGCTGTATCAGATCATCAGCACCGAGCCGCTGAACACCTTGCCGGCGTATGCCGCGCTGATCGACAAGATCCACACCGAGGGCGGCAGCAAGGGCATTGCCTCGACCGACGCCGGCATGGCCCCTGTGGCCAAACGCGCCAGTCAACGGATGGAAGCGGAAATGGCGCCGCGCGGAGCGGCCAGTGCGGTGGCGGCTGCGGCGGGCAAGTTGGTTGGCGGGGTGATCTCGATTGGGGTGGCGGGCATCCGCGCGATCATCCAGGCCAACGACCGGCCCGACAGCGAAGCGCTGATTCGCAGCAGCCTGGGCAGTACCTTCGACAAGGCCTGGGCGAAACTGCTGCAAAACCCGACCACCGGGGTCATGGCTGGAACGCTGCATATCGCCGGGCAGGTCGAGGGCAACCTTGGCGGGGGCGAACAACCGTCGGTCGGGCAGGGGCTGAATCGTGTCGAATGGCGACCTCCCGAATCGACCAATCAGCAGATCGAACCCAACGTGCAAGGAGAGTGATCATGGCTTACATCGATATTTTTGTAGCACCCGTGCCGAATGCCAACCGCGAGCAGTACAAAAAACACTGTGCGATCGCCGCGAAACTGTTCAAGGAGTACGGAGCGAAGGAGGTGGTTCAGGGCTGGGGCGATGACGTGCCGGAAGGCAAAGTCACGTCGTTCCCGATGGCGGTAAAACTCAAGGACGGCGAGACCGTTTCGGCCGGCTGGTTGATCTGGCCCGACAAGGCCACCCGCGATGCCGGCATGGCAAAGATGATGGAAGACCCGCGCATGCAACCGGACGTCAACCCGATGGGGTTTGATGGGCAACGGATGATCTTTGGGGGCTTCAAGAACATTCTTGAAGCCTGAACTCACCAGACTCCGTGTAGGAGTGAGCCTGCTCGCGATGACGGTGTGTCAGTCAGCGGGTTTGCAAAATGTGCCGGCCTCTTCGCGGGCAAGCCACGCTCCCACAGGGTTTTGCGGATGGCGACGATCATGGGCACGCCACAAATCCAGTGTGGGAGCGAGCCTGCTCGCGAAAGCGGCGTGTCAGGCAATGTGAGGCTGAATGTGTGGACGCTTTCGCGAGCAGGCTTGCTCCCACATGGGGTGGTGGTCACTCTGGAGTGGGGGTGATCCGGCAGCTTTTGCGGTGGCGGATTTCTTCCTCCGTCGGTCGTTCGCGGACGAATTCGAAACGCGGTTCACCTTCGCTGTAATGCACCAGCCAGCCCCATTCCAGCTCGGTTTCATCCTGCCCTGGGCTGGGTGGTCGGGCCCACCAGGGCTCTTTGCTGAGGATCTCGCGCATGGCGACCTCCAGTTCGATGGCCATCCTTGAACTATAGCCGGCTGTCGCGAGTCGTCAGAGAAGGCTGTGTAGAATCGGCCGATCGACCAGCGAAGGAGCAGGGCCATGACCGATGATGCGCGCAGGGATGAACCGTTCAAGCGACTGTTTTTCGCCCTCGACTGCCCACCACCACAACGCAAGGCCATCGCTCAGTGGCGCGCCGATCTGCGCTTGAGAACCGGCAAAGCGGTGCCGGCGGATAACTTTCACCTGACGCTGCTGTTCCTCGGCGCGGTGCCGCTGGCGCAGATCCATGAAGTCTGCGAGGCTGCCGGCAAAGTACGCACGCCGGGTGAGCCATTGAAGCTTGCGCTGGATCGCCTGCAGGTCTGGCATCGCGCGGGGATCCTGTCTTTGGCACCCGAGCAGGCGCCGCCGGCGTTGTTGCGTCTGGTGTATGCGTTGGAACAGGCGATGCTGCCATTCGGTTTCGAAGACTCGCCGCGCGAGTTTCGCCCGCACCTGACCCTGGCCCGGGACTACCGCGCAGCGGAACCGGAAGCCGCCACGCCGCCGGAGTTCTTCCTGCGTGCCGAGCGCTTTGCCTTGTTCGAATCGCACAAGGGCCGCTATCGGATCCTGCAGGATTGGCCGCTGAAATGAACCCACAAAAAAAGGCGCCCGAGGGCGCCTGAAATTCACCTGAGCCGAGGGAGCCAGGTGAGGCCGTTCATTGCAGGGTGCAGCGGTGGTAAGGCGCTGCGTGAACGGGAAATCAATGATTCTGCGAGTCAACACCCTCCCTGTGGGAGCTGGCTTGCCAGCGATTGGGGCGGCACATCCAACATCGTCGTCGCTTGACTCACCGCCATCGCTGGCAAGCCAGCTCCCACAGGTTTTCCAGTTTTTGTCACAATCTTCAATCAGCCGGATTACTTACCGAGCTTCACCCGCGTCCAGCCGCGGGTCATGATCCGCTGGGTGGCAATCGGCTGATCCGGCACCGCATACAACGTCGCCATTACCGCCTGCGACGGATACGAACCCGGGTCGTTGCGGATCGCTTCGTCCACCAGTGGCGTCGCCGCCGAGTTGGCGTTGCTGTAGCCGTTGCTGTTGGTGATCTCGGCAATGATGTCCGGGCGCATCAGGAAGTTCATGAACAGGTAGGCGTTATCGACGTTGGCGGCATCGCGCGGGATGGCGACCATGTCGTAGAAACTGCCGGCGCCTTCCTTCGGAATGCTGTAGTCGATCTGCACCTTGTTGCCGGCTTCAACCGCGCGGGCCTTGGCCTGCAGCACGTCTCCGGAGTAACCGACCGCCACGCAGATGTTGCCGTTGGCCAGGTCCGAGATGTACTTCGAGGAATGGAAGTACGCCACGTACGGGCGGATCTTCATGAACAGCGCTTCGGCTTCGAGGATGTGCGCCTTGTCCTTGTCGTTCACCGGGTAGCCCAGGTAGTGCAGGGCGGCCGGGATCATTTCGGTCGGCGAGTCGAGGAAGCTGATACCGCAGGCTTTCAGCTTCTCGGCGTTTTCCGGCTTGAACAGCAGGTCCCAGGAGTTGGTCGGGGCGTTGGCGCCGAGTACTTCCTTGACCTTGTCCGGGTTATAGCCGATGCCGATCGAGCCCCACATGTACGGGAACGCGTGAGCGTTGCCCGGATCACTGGCGGAGGCGTTTTTCAACAGCACCGGGTTGAGATTCTTCCAGTTCGACAGCTTTGATTTGTCGAGCGGCTGATAGACCCCGGCCTTGATCTGCTTGGCCAGGAAGCTGTTGGACGGCACGACAATGTCATAGCCGGATTTGCCCGCCAGCAAACGCGCCTCAAGGGTTTCGTTGCTGTCGAACACGTCGTAGGTCACCTGGATACCGGTCTCGTCTTCGAACTTCTTGACGGTGTCCGGCGCGATGTAATCGGACCAGTTGTAAACACGCAGCACCTTGTCGTTGGCCTGGACGCCCGTGGCGATTGCGCCCATTAAGGACAGTGTCAGCAGAGTCCTGCCAAACATTTTCATCGGTGAAACTCCATTCTTCTTATTCAAAAACACACATCTGAAACTTGATCGACAAGCGCCTTTCTGTAGGAGCTGTCGAGTGAAACGAGGCTGCGATCTTTTGATCTTAAAAAACAAAGTCAAAAGATCGCAGCGTGCCGCAGCTCCTACAGGTCAAGCCGTGGTGGCGGCGCGTTGCGGCTGCTGCCACGCCTCATTCGCCGTTTGATCCATCGCTTCCTGAATCGCCTTCTTGCGGCTGGCTTCTGCCTTGCGGCCGAAGTACCAGACCAGGAAAGTCACCAGCGACACCGCCAGCAGAATCAGGCTGGCCACGGCGTTGATCTCGGGCTTCACGCCCAGACGCACCGCCGAGAACACTTCCATCGGCAGGGTGGTCGAACCCGGCCCGGAAACGAAGCTCGCCAGCACCAGATCGTCCAGCGACAGGGCGAACGACATCATGCCGCCCGCCGCCAGCGATGGCGCGATCATCGGAATGGTGATCAGGAAAAACACCTTGAACGGCTTGGCCCCCAGATCCATCGCGGCTTCTTCAATCGACAGATCCAGCTCCCGCAGGCGGGCGGAGACTACCACCGCCACGTAGGCTGCACAAAACGTCGTGTGAGCGATCCAGATCGTGACGATGCCACGCTCCTGCGGCCAGCCGATCAATTGCGCCATCGCCACGAACAGCAGCAACAGCGACAGACCGGTGATCACCTCAGGCATCACCAGCGGCGCCGTCACCAGACCGCCGAACAGCGTACGACCCTTGAAGCGCGTCACCCGCGTCAGGACGAAGGCGGCGAGGGTGCCCAACGCCACCGCAGCAATCGCGGTGTAGCAGGCGATTTCCAGCGAGCGCACCACCGAACCCATCAGTTGCGTATTGTCCAGCAGGCCGACGTACCACTTCACCGACCAGCCGCCCCACACCGTCACCAGTTTCGAGGCGTTGAACGAGTAGATCACCAGAATCAGCATCGGCAGATAGATGAACATCAGGCCGAAGATCAACATGAACTTGGAAAAACCGAAGCGTTTCATCCTCGTGCCTCCATCTCTTTGGCCTGGCTGCGGTTGAACAGCAGAATCGGCACAATCAGGATCAACAGCATCACCACCGCCAGCGCAGATGCCACCGGCCAGTCGCGGTTATTGAAGAACTCTTGCCACAGCACGCGACCGATCATCAGCGTCTCCGGGCCACCCAGCAGTTCCGGAATCACGAACTCGCCGACCACCGGAATGAACACCAGCATGCAGCCGGCGATGATGCCGTTCTTGGCCAGCGGCACGGTGATTTTCCAGAAGTTGTTGAAGTTGCTCGAACCCAGGTCCGACGCGGCTTCCAGCAGGCTGCCATCGTGCTTGACCAGGTTGGCGTACAGCGGCAGCACCATGAATGGCAGATACGCGTAGACCACGCCGATATACACGGCCGTGTTGGTGTTGAGGATCTCGATCGGGTGATCGGTCAGCCCTGTCCACATCAGAAACGCATTGAGTAGACCGTTGTTGCTGAGGATGCCCATCCACGCGTAAACGCGGATCAGGATCGCGGTCCAGGTCGGCATCATGATTAACAGCAGCAGGACGTTTTGCGCTTCCTTGCTCGCTTTGGTGATCGCATAGGCCATCGGGAAACCGATCACCAGGCACATCATCGTGCTCAGCGCCGCGACCTTCAGCGAACCGAGGTAGGCCGACAGGTACAACTCATCTTCGCCGAGCATGGTGTAGTTGCCGATGTTCAGCATCAGCTGGAATTTCTGTTCGGCGTAGGTGTAGATCTCCGAGTACGGCGGGATCGACAGCGCGGCTTCCGAGAAGCTGATCTTCATCACCAGGAAGAACGGCAGCATGAAGAACAGGAACAGCCAGATGAACGGGATGCCGATGACGAACTTTCGCCCGCTGGGCACCAGGCGCAGGCATTGCTGATTGAAGGTTCTCATGAGCGCAGTACCACGCCGCTGTCGTCTTCCCACCACACGTAGACCTTGTCGTCCCAGGTCGGACGCGCGCCACGGCGTTCGGCGTTGGCCATGAACGACTGGACGATCTTGCCGCCCGGCAGCTCGACGTAGAACACCGAGTGGCCGCCGAGGTAGGCGATGTCATGCACCTTGCCTTCCGACCAGTTGTAGCGGGTCTCTGGCTTGAGGGTGCTGACGAGCATTTTTTCCGGGCGGATCGCGTAGGTGATCGACTTGTCCTGCACCGAGGTGCTGACGCCGTGACCGACGTAGATCTTCTGCTGCAAGTCCGGGCTGTGGATGATCGCGTGACCTTCAAGGTCTTCCACCACGGTGCCGTCGAAGGCGTTCACGTTGCCGATGAATTCGCAGACCATGCGGCTGACCGGCGCTTCATAGATATCGACCGGGCTGCCGATCTGGGCGATCCAGCCCAGGTGCATGATCGCGATGCGCTCGGCCATGGTCATGGCCTCTTCCTGGTCGTGGGTCACCATCACGCAGGTCACGCCGACGCGCTCGATGATTTCCACCAGTTCCAGCTGCATCTGCGAGCGCAGTTTTTTATCCAGTGCGCCCATCGGTTCGTCGAGCAGCAACAGCTTCGGACGTTTCGCCAAAGAGCGGGCGAGGGCGACGCGCTGGCGTTGACCGCCGGACAACTGATGGGGTTTGCGTCTGGCGTATTGGGTCATGTGCACCAGGCGCAGCATCTCTTCGACGCGGGCGTCGATTTCGCTGGCCGGCAAACGGTCCTGCTTGAGGCCGAAGGCAATGTTCTGTGCCACGGTCATGTGCGGGAACAGCGCGTAGGACTGGAACATCATGTTGATCGGCCGCTCGTAGGGCGGCATGTCAGTGATGTCTACACCGTCGAGCAGAATCCGCCCTTCAGTCGGCCGTTCGAAACCGGCGAGCATGCGCAGCAGGGTCGATTTGCCCGAACCGGAGCCACCGAGCAGGGCGAAGATTTCCCCCTGATGGATCTCCAGGGACACATCGTCCACGGCCGTGGTTTCGTCGAACTTCTTGGTGACACGATCGACTTTCACCAGAACCTTTTTCGGTTGCTGGTGGCCTTCAAGTGCCTTCCGGTAAGTGCTGGAGGCGTTTGCCATGTGAAACTCCCAACAGGTTTCGTTCGCTCGGCCAACGTGGCCGGGCTTAAGTGGATTGCAAGCCTGCAGGTGCATTTCCGGTCGGATCACATTCCCTGTGGGAGCTGGCTTGCCAGCGATCGCGGTGGATCATTCCCCAACAATGTTGGAGGTGATGGCCTCATCGCTGGCAAGCCAGCTCCCACAGGGTTTTGCATTGATCTGACGGTTTTGCTCCGGCCATCCGGCTTGTTCGGCGCCGCCGTCCTGGCTGCCTGGGTCGTACTTGTTGTTATTACGGTGTGTTGTTTTCACGGATGACGGATGCGCACACGCGCCACCGCCGACCCCGTGGGGGCAGTAAACAGTTTTGAAATCCTGGGTGGTGTCAGCGCTGGTTGCGTCGCGCCGCCCGTTGCCGGCAAGCCTCACCGAACGCCTGGAAAATCTTCAGGTAATTCGGGTTGTCCAGCACCTGCCATTCCGGGTGCCATTGCACGCCGAGGGCGAAAGTCGGACTGTGCTCGACCGAGATCGCCTCGATCAGGCCATCCGGCGCCACCGCTTCGGCACGCAGGCCGGGCGCGAGGCGGTCGATGCCCTGACTGTGAATCGAGTTGACCTGGAATTCGCCCGGCAACTCGAGCGCCTCGAACACACCACCGGCCAGCACGCTCACGGCATGCGCGGGTGCGTATTGCACGGCCACGTCCGGGCTGTCGGCTTCGCGGTGATCGAGCATGCCCGGCAACTCATGCACCTTCTGGTGCAGGCTGCCGCCGAAGGCCACGTTCATTTCCTGGAAGCCACGGCAAATGCCGAGCACCGGAACGCCCGCCGCAATGGCTGCACGCAATAAAGGAAGGGTAGTGGCGTCCCGCGCCGGATCGTGATCCGTGCCGGGGGCGCTGTCCGGGCCTTGATAGTGGAAGGGCTCCACGTTCGAGGGTGAGCCGGTCAGCAGCAGACCGTCGAGTTGACCCAGCAGGTCTTCGATTTCAGTCAGTTTGCCAAGGGAAGGAATGACGACGGGCAACCCCAGCGCCGCAACGCTGACAGCGCGAACGTATTTGTCGCCGCTGATGTGATAGGGGTGCAGGCCAATCTGTTTGACGCACGCAGTAACGCCGATCAATGGCTTGAATGCCATTTTTATTCACCTCGAAGTTTGACACTTGAACGAGCTTTTCCGGAGCTTAGCCTCGTTGATTTTAATTAACAACTGCCATGTAAAAAATTCTAAACGCCGTTCATCCAATCTTCATGATTCCAGGCCTTGCGGCGCCTGCATTGGCACGTGAGTGTTAAAAAAAGCCCGAAAAATAAACGCTGAACGGCTGGGTGTTCGCTATTGACTTCACTTTGCCTTTCGGATTGACTGGCTCGGCGAAACAGCAGTGAACATAATAATTAACAGCTAAATAGGTGCATCATGTCGGTCCCTCTGCGTGCCGTTCAACTCAACGAAGCAAACGCATTCCTTAAGAAACATCCTGAGGTTTTGTACGTCGACCTTCTGATTGCAGACATGAACGGTGTGGTGCGCGGCAAGCGCATCGAGCGCACCAGTCTTCACAAGGTTTACGAGAAAGGTATCAACCTGCCGGCCTCGCTCTTCGCCCTCGACATCAATGGCTCCACCGTGGAAAGCACCGGTCTGGGCCTGGACATCGGTGACGCCGACCGCATTTGCTACCCGATCCCCGGCACCCTGAGCATCGAGCCGTGGCAGAAGCGTCCAACCGCCCAACTGTTGATGACCATGCACGAACTGGAAGGCGAGCCGTTCTTCGCCGACCCGCGTGAAGTGTTGGCCAACGTAGTGCGCAAGTTCGACGAACTGGGCCTGACCATATGCGCCGCGTTCGAACTGGAGTTCTACCTGATCGACCAGGACAACGTGAACGGCCGTCCGCAGTCGCCGCGTTCACCGGTCTCCGGCAAGCGTCCGGTATCGACTCAGGTCTACCTGATCGACGATCTCGACGAGTACGTCGACTGCCTGCAAGACATCCTCGAAGGCGCGAAAGAGCAGGGCATCCCGGCTGACGCGATCGTCAAGGAAAGCGCCCCGGCGCAGTTCGAAGTCAACCTGCATCACGTCTCCGACCCGATCAAGGCTTGCGATTACGCGGTGCTGCTCAAGCGTCTGGTGAAAAACATCGCCTATGACCACGAGATGGACACCACCTTCATGGCCAAGCCGTATCCGGGCCAGGCGGGCAACGGTCTGCACGTACACATTTCGATCCTGGACAAAGAAGGCAACAACATCTTCGCCAGCGAGGATCCCGAGCAGAACGCCGCGCTACGCCACGCGATCGGCGGTGTGCTCGAGACCCTGCCTGCGCAAATGGCGTTCCTCTGCCCGAACGTCAACTCGTACCGCCGCTTCGGCGCGCAGTTCTACGTGCCGAATTCGCCGAGCTGGGGCATCGACAACCGCACCGTCGCGGTACGTGTGCCGACCGGTTCGGCCGACGCCGTGCGCATCGAGCATCGCGTGGCCGGTGCCGACGCCAACCCGTACCTGCTGATGGCTTCGGTACTGGCCGGCATTCACCACGGCCTGACTAATCAGATCGAGCCGGGCGCACCGGTTGAAGGCAACAGCTACGAGCAGAACGAACAGAGCCTGCCGAACAACCTGCGCGATGCGTTGCGCGAGCTGGACGACAGCGAAGTCATGGCCCGCTACATCGACCCGATGTACATCGACGTGTTCGTCGCGTGCAAGGAAAGCGAGCTGGCCGAGTTCGAAAACTCGATCTCCGACCTTGAGTACAACTGGTATCTGCATACCGTCTGACGCTCAAGCGCGATCCCGTTAACACCGCAAAACCCTGTGGGAGCGGGCTTGCCCGCGAAGAGGCCATCACCTTCAACATTGAAGGTGACTGACCCACCGTATTCGCGAGCAAGCTCGCTCCCACAGGGATATCGGTCACCCATTCTCCTGTGTGAGTCACCCCCATGACCATGACCCGCAACGACTGGGAACAACGCTTCCAGTCCCTGACCCTCGAATCCCGCGCCTTCATCAACGGCGAATATCGCCCGGCGATCAGCGGTGCCACCTTCGAATGCCTGAGCCCCGTCGACGGCCGTTTCCTCGCCTCCGTGGCCAGCACCGATGAAGCCGACGCCAACCTCGCCGTCGAGGTCGCACGCCAGTCGTTCAATTCCGGCGTGTGGGCCAACAAGGCCCCGGCCGAGCGCAAACGCATCCTGATCCGCTTCGCCGATCTGATCCTGCAACACCAGGAAGAACTGGCGCTGCTGGAAACCCTCGACATGGGCAAACCGATCAGCGACTCGATGAGCATCGACATCCCGGCGACCGCCAACGCGATCCGCTGGAGCGCCGAAGCCATCGACAAGATCTACGACGAAGTCGCCGCCACCCCGCACGATCAACTCGGCCTGGTGACCCGTGAGCCAGCCGGCGTAGTCGCGGCCATCGTGCCGTGGAACTTCCCGCTGATCATGGCCAGCTGGAAATTCGCCCCGGCGCTGGCGGCGGGTAACTCGTTCATCCTCAAGCCTTCTGAAAAGTCGCCGCTGACTGCCATCCGCATCGCCCAACTAGCGCTGGACGCGGGCATTCCGAAAGGTGTGTTCAACGTCCTGCCGGGCTTCGGCCACACTGTCGGCAAGGCGCTGGCGCTGCACATGGACGTCGACGTGCTGGCCTTCACCGGCTCCACGGCGATTGCCAAACAACTGATGATTTATGCCGGCCAGAGCAACATGAAACGCGTCTGGCTCGAAGCCGGCGGCAAGAGCCCGAACGTGGTGTTTGCCGACGCCCCGGACTTGCGCGCAGCCGCCCAGGCTGCGGCCGGTGCCATTGCTTTCAACCAGGGCGAAGTGTGCACCGCCGGTTCGCGCCTGCTGGTGGAGCGTTCGATCCGCGAGCAATTCATTCCGCTGTTGGTGGAAGCGCTGCAAGCGTGGAAACCGGGGCACGCCCTCGACCCGGCAACCACCGTCGGCGCCGTGGTCGATCAGCGTCAACTGGACAACGTGCTGCGCTACATCAGCCTCGGCCGCGAGCAGGGCGCTGAACTGATCGCCGGCGGCCGACGCACCCTCGAAGAAACCGGCGGCACCTACATCGAGCCGACGATTTTCGACGGCGTGACCAACGCCATGACCATCGCCAAGGAAGAAATCTTTGGCCCGGTGCTGTCGCTGATCACCTTCGACACCGTTGAAGAAGCGCTGCAGATCGCCAACGACAGCATCTTCGGCCTCGCCGCCGGCGTGTGGACCAGCAACCTGAGCAAAGCGCACACCTTCGCCCGTGGCCTGCGCGCCGGCAGCGTGTGGGTCAACCAGTACGACGGCGGCGACATGACCGCACCGTTCGGTGGATTCAAACAGTCGGGCAACGGTCGCGACAAATCGCTGCACGCGTTTGACAAGTACACCGAGCTGAAAGCGACCTGGATCAAGCTCTGATTTTCTACAGCGGCGGTCGCTCCTGATGAGCGACCCTCGGAGAACAATAAAATGAAGCAACAACACGTCAACAGCTACTACGCCGCCACCCGCAACGAAGTCATCGACTTCCCGACCCTTGAAGCGTCGGTCGAGTGCGACGTCTGCATCATCGGCGCCGGTTACACCGGCCTGTCCTCGGCCCTGTTCCTCACCGAGGCCGGCTACAAAGTGACGGTGCTCGAAGCAGCGAAAGTCGGCTACGGCGCCAGTGGCCGCAATGGCGGGCAACTGGTCAACTCCTACAGTCGCGACGTCGATGTGATCGAAGAGCGCTACGGTGACAAGACCGCAGAAATCCTCGGCAGCATGATCTTCGAAGGCGCCGACATCATCCGTTCGCGGATCAAGGACTACGACATCAAATGCGACTATCGCCCGGGCGGCATTTTCGCAGCGATGAACAAGAAACAACTCAACGGTCTGGCCGAGCAGAAGCGCAGCTGGGAACGTTACGGCAACAAAAACCTGAAGATGCTCGATGCCGCCGACATTCGTCGTGAAGTCGGCTCTGACGCCTACGTTGGCGGCCTGCTGGACATGCAGGGCGGCCACGTGCATCCGCTGAACCTGGCCCTCGGTGAAGCCGCGGCCATCGTGCGCCTGGGCGGCAAGATTTACGAGCAATCGGCCGCCGTGGAAATCAAGTACGGCGAGCCTAACGTCGTGCGCACCGCCAAAGGCCAGGTCCGCGCCAAGTACCTGCTGATCGCCGGCAACGCCTACCTGCCGCAGGGTCTGGACAACCGCGTGACCGCCAAGAGCATGCCGTGCGGCTCGCAGATCTGCGTTACCGAACCGTTGACCGAAAAGCAGGCGCGCAGCCTGATTACCAACAACTACTGCGTCGAAGACTGCAATTACCTGCTGGATTACTACCGTCTCACTGCTGACAACCGTTTGCTGTATGGCGGCGGCGTGGTCTACGGCGCCCGTGAACCGGACGACATCGAAACCCTGATCCGGCCGAAGATCCTCAAGACCTTCCCGCAGCTCAAGGACGTGAAAATCGACTACCGCTGGACCGGCAACTTCCTGCTGACCATGTCACGCATGCCGCAATTCGGCCGCATCGAGAAAAACGCCTACTACATGCAAGGCTACAGCGGTCACGGCGTCACCTGTTCGCACCTGGCCGGCAAACTGATCTCGGAAATGATCCGCGGCGACGCCGAACGCTTCGACGCCTTCGCCTCGCTGCCGCACATGCCGATGCTCGGCGGGCGCACCTTCTCCGCCCCGTTGACCGCCCTCGGCGCCGTGTATTACTCGCTGCGCGACCGCTTCGGCATTTAAGTTACCTCCCCGGCGGCGGCCCCCAAGACCCCGCCGGTTTTTTACCTGAAACACCAATGCTCAAAATGGGGGAGCTGGCTTGCCAGCGATAGCGGCCTGACAACCGCTATCAAGTTAACTGACACAAAAGAGATCCAACTGTGGGAGCGAGCCTGCTCGCGAAGAGGCCATATCAGCCAACCTCCATGTCGTCTGACACACCGCTTTCGCGAGCAGGCTCGCTCCCACAGTGACTGTATTACCAAGGCCAGAAGGACTTTTACCGCACCGTCCATCGAACCTGCTGAGCAACACCGGCAAACGTGATTTAATAGCCGCCTTTCACGGTTCCGGGACACGGGAGCAACGTGATCCGCGCGCCTTGCGCGGCACCCGCCACCCACCCCCATTACCCTTAAGTACTACTCACATAAGGCTGTCATGGATACGGGTTCTCGACTCAAACTAGTACGCGAAAGCTACAAACTCTCCCAGCGCGAGCTGGCCCGGCGTAGCGGCGTGACCAATGCCACCATCTCCCTGATCGAACAGAATCGCGTCAGTCCTTCCGTCAGCTCACTGAAAAAGCTGCTCGAAGGCATCCCGATGTCCCTGGCCGACTTCTTCACCTTCGACCAGCCCCCGCGCGAACACCAATACGTGTTCCGCGCCAACGAACAACCCGACCTCGGCCGCCACGGCCTGCGCCTGCTGCTGATCGGCGCCTCCGTCCCAAGCCGCCAGATGCGTTTGTTGCGCGAGCAATACGCCCCGGGTGCGAGTTCCGGCGAAGAGCCGATTGTTCACGCGGAAGGCGAGGAGTGTGGGTTGGTGACGCGCGGCACGGTCGAGTTGACGGTGGACGGGCAGGTGAGCGTGTTGAGTGCGGGGGACGGGTATTATTTTCCGACGACGCTGCCGCACAAGTTCCGGAATATCGGGGCGGATGAGGCGGAGATCATTAGTGCGAATACGCCGGCGAATTTTTGAGGAACGCTAAACGTCAAGTTCATCTTCTTGTTAAAGAAGCTCGGCCTATTTAAATTAATAGGCCTTCTCTTTTTTGGCATGATTGGTGCTGCGGTTTACCTTTTTTTTCCTGTTTTTAACTCGGCTTCAGGATCATTACAGTTTTGATTTTGACACCGCTGCGGAGAGACATTTTCTATGGAAGTGGTGAAGCTTCCATTGCGAGCCCCAGTTCTTGCACATTTGTCGCACCAGACTTCTTGCTTTATATCTTGCCCGTTAACGTTTCCTGCTTTCATTTTTTTTTCCTCGTTTTATGATTACTAATGCGTAACTCTCATAGAAGGTTCTTGGGGGTGGGATGTCATTCGTTGTCTTGAGCTAATAGCGCGTTAATCTCTGCAATTTCTTTTAGTGTCCTCGAAACCTTTGAATACATTTTACTACGGTAATTGTCTATATCAGGGTTTGTATAGAGTCTGTTTCCACTGGAATCAAAGGTATATCTATCTGAGTTTTTTGCCGTTGTGCAGCGCTCAATTTCCTCATATAGAAAACTTATTTCTTTATGTTTTGACTCGATTTTTGAGTAATAATATTGACTTTTTATTGATTTTTCATTTAGCGATATTTGTTTTTTTTGCAGTTCGGCTAGCTCACGCTGCGCTTCAGCGGAGATTTTATTTTGTTCCGCCGATTCTTTTAGGGCATCTTTTGTTTCGGACAGTTCTTCTTTTTGGGATAGATATGCTTTGATCAGAAAATATAAGGCGATTGTTGAGGCCAGAGGATTTACTAACCCCCCGAAATAGTCTCCTAGTGCCCCCCAGTCTGATGGGTCTGATGAGAGTGAATGGTTGTGAAAGTTTGAAATATATGCGGCGGAAATTGATACTGTAAAAAAAAATATCAAAATCCAAGGCCAAGATTTTTTTGCGAAAAATGTAAGTTGTGTTAGTGGTGTGCTGGATTTTGTTGCTTCAGTGTGTTTGCAGTCGCCGTTTTGTGATTTTTTAATTGACATATAATTTGTTCTTTGGTGGGGGGATTAACGGGCGAATTTATTATTTTTTTGCCTGAAAGAAAAAAGAAAAGAAAGAAAAGGTGACAGATTTATTTGTGTGATGTTTTATAGGTCTATCACCTTTAAGTTCCGTACTTTAACTACCATGTAAGGCTTTTGTTCTTGGCTTCAAAATTTTTCTTGTACATCATCCATATAGTGCTGTAATTACACATGTCAATTTTCTCGCAGTAGTCATGAATCACTGCGTTCATTATTTTTCGATCAGTGGCTTTAGTCGCTTCTTTGAAGGAGTCAAGATTCTTCTTTTCCATCATGCGAAGAGTGCTTTCCTGGCACATGTCGATTTTTTCGCAGTAGTCCTTCCTCACCGTTGCGGTGATGGAATCAATGACCTGTTGTTTCTGTGCTTCTGAACCGTCGAAATCCATCGGATTGAGGATTGTCGCGGCGGAGCAAGAAAATGCGCTGAAGAGTGTGAGAATGAAGAGCAATTTTTTCATGGAGATATCCTTTCCTCGTCTACTGTTGCCGTGATTGTCGCTGATCAGGATCGAAGATCCTCAGTACACCGATCAATTGCCGGATGTCAGAGTGCCACTAAGTTTTTGTCAGTGGAAGACGTTGAGACCAAAGTCGCTAGCGACGGAGCCTCAGCCGATTTTGCGACTGAGTTTTCTACTCCGACCCATCCAAAGGACAAAAAACCGCGATATCGCGGTTTTTTATGGCTTCAAAGGGGGGATAGAACGCTTGGGTCAGGATTCAATTGCTCGTTGCCCAATTACCCGAAATACATCCCTCACGTCCTGCACCAGGATTCTCGCGATCGTGGTGATGGTGCTGATGTCGTGTTCGGAATGGTCGGGGAGGCTGGTGCACGCCATGAGATCTAAATACTTAAGGACTGCCTCGAGGCGTTCGGATGCGCAGGCATGTAGGTCACTCAAGGGGGCTTCGGCATTAATCAGCAGGACAGGGTGATCCGAAGCCGGATAGGACATGTCAACGCATTGGTAGAGCGATTTTTTGTTCGTCATGGTGCTAATCCTTTTAATGAGAAGAATTGCCACCGTCCTGCTGCGAAACAAAATGGGTGGCAGCTATGCGCGGGTTCGCAGACCGGAGGATTAACACCAAGACCCGGCAGACCCGAAGGTCTCCCACGCACAACCGCCATAAAATTTGCGCAGCCGGGAGTTGGCCGTGCCAGCTGCGAAACCCTATCGCCAAATTCGTTCAGCGACAGATCCACTCTAGGCATCGATCCCCACCGTCGCAATCAGCCTGTAGGACGTGAAATCACCAGATGTGGCCAGCGCTTTCGCTCCCGGTCAGCGGTGCAACCGTCGTGAATCAAGGGTTGCGGAGTGTCCGGGGAAAATGACTCGCAGGGTATGGAACCGCTTCGCAGCCCCGCAATAACAAGCTCCCTCACCACGCGCAGTCATTTCCTACGCGGTTTTCAGATCCCAAAATCCAGTACCCATCCCCGCCCCGGAACTTTCTTCAAAAACGATGCCAATTTGATGGCGTGTCGCGACGCTCATTTGAATTGGATAAACCAGCGCCAGGCTGTTTCCTGGCAAGCCAAGGGAGTGTGAGATGAAACTGATTTTTGCGATGTTGTTGATGTTCAGCGGTTACACGTTTGCCAGTTGTTCCAACATCAGTGACAGCGATCAGCGCAATTACTGCCAGGCCACGCAGGAAGGCAGTACTTGCTCCTCAATCCGGGACAGTGATTTGCGTGCGTCCTGCGAAGCGGAGAAGGGCAGTACTTGTTCGAGCATTCGCGACAGCGACCAGCGCGCTTACTGCGAGGCGAAAAAGGGCAGCACCTGTTCGAGCATTCGTGATTCGGATTTGCGCGCAACGTGTGAGGCTGAAAAAGGCAGTATTTGCTCCAGTATCCATGTGCATTTTGTGAAGCGAAGAAGGGCAGCACTTGTTCGAGTGACCGGAATTCGGACTTGCGCAATCAGTGTGAAGCCATGAAGCATTGATTCCCCACCATTTAGAGCAAAAAGGGACACCCATCAGTGTCCCTTTTTCATGCGCGCTAAACGCCGCTATTTCGCCTTCCAATGCCCACCCCCGTTCTCACAATCAATTCGCGCCTGGGCCAAATGCTCCGCGTCGTAGTAATACGTGGTCACTTGGGCGTTGTCGGGGATGTTCAGCGCCTTGGCGTTTTTGTCTTTGCTGGTGGAGTGCGGGTTGGCCAGGGATTCCTGGGTGATCGTGGCGACACACGTGGCCTGATAGTGATCAGCGCAGTGGTCGACTTTGGTTTTAGTGCTGCTGAGCATGTCTTTGCTCTCATTGCTGCACGACCAGTCGATGGAGTTGACGGGCATGCCTTCGTATTCGTAGCAGCTGTGGGTTTCCACGGCGGGCACCGAAGCGCTGGAGGATTGGGTCTGGACGTCGCAGCCTTCGGCCATGACGCAGGTGGGGATGACGGCGAAGGTGGTGATCAGGAGCAACATTCGGATGTTCATCGCGGAACTCTCCCATGGCCCCGTGTTTGATCGTGAGCGGGGCGCTTATGGTTTCGAGATAGGTTCGTCTCGGAAGGTTCCATCAACCATTCCGGTGAGAGTACGCGAAGGTGCTCCTGTTGAAATCACTCGGTGTCGTACATTAATTCTAACCTTTCGATCCACTCATCAGTTGCGCCAAACCTCGAATAATAAGATTGCTTTTCAATGTCACTCAATTGAGTGAAAAAACTGAAAAAGTAATTGTTGTCGTAATACTCTTGAGCACCTTGCATGCTGCCTCCCCACCAAGCAGGCTCGTAGCCTTCAAAAGCAAACCAAGGTGGAGGAACCGCAAATTTTTTGCGGTTAAGCATCGTTAAAAATTCAAGGCTATTAGTTATCAAACGAATCGTGACGGAGTTGAATTCTCTAGTAGATGCGAAGAATATCAGTCGGTCTCCGCTCAATGCGCTTTCGTATTCAAATACCGGAAGGTCATTGAAGGTTCTTTCAGTATTTTTTCTGAAGTGAGATTCGACGAGTGATTCAAATTCAACCAAATTTTTAGGGTCGATTAGGAACTGCGAAAAAAATGCGCAGATATAAGCGCTTTCCAATGAAGTAGTGGGAGGCTGAGCCGGTAGGTTGGTCTGAACTAAAGGCCGAGCAAACAAGCTTTTAAGCTCCTGTTTGCTGTACCCGGCTATTTGCTCTTGCCTAGGTTCTGGCTTTACCAGTGCCATTATTTTTTTGATAAACCTCATGCGGCTCTCACTCTTGCATACATTCAGTTAGCTAAGGCGCACCAAGCATTAGGAGGAGGTTAGATCAGTAACTCGAGCAGCAGGTTTTCCTGACACGGTGAACATCCTTGTAAATACCTTGGTTTGGAAATGTTACACAAAAGAGGGTGGGTTGAACCATTTCAGTTGTCCGTCTACATCTCATCGCCAAAGGTTCCCACCATCGGCACCACGACGTAGACTGCGAAACAAGTTGTAACGCCTCACCCACGGACGGAACCGCGCATGATCGAAATCGGCAGCCGCAACAATGCCCCCACCCCGCAGCACCCCACTCAAGACATCTACATTTTCAGCATCGACCAGTCCCGACCGGCGACGCCATTCTGCTTCGAGCAATCGATTGGCGGCGGGCATGCCAATCAGGGCGGGGCGCGGTGGTTGGCGCTGGATGAGCTGGATGGCTGGCCCGGCGAATGGCGTGAGCATTTGAAGAAGGCTGATTGTGCGTGGGTTGCGCAGGTGATCGATGCGCATCGGGAGGTGGACCAAGCGACATTGGTGTCCATGCTGCTTGAGCAACATGCCCAGCCAGTGGGGCGTTTGAAAACAATCGGCAACTGGCTTAAACGCAATATCCACGTCGGTGGCCGTTACGGTCTCTAACCCGAGGAATCTCCATGCCCCAGACACTCGAACGCGCTATCGCCATCGCCGCTACCGCCCATGCCGGGCAGGTCGACAAGGGCGGTGCGCCGTACATTCTGCATCCGCTGAAAGTCATGTTGCGCATGAATTCGCTGGAAGAACGCATCGTCGCCGTGCTGCACGACGTGGTCGAGGATTGCGGCGTCAGCCTCGATGATTTGCGTAAGGAAGGCTTCAGCGAAGAGGTGCTGACGGCGATTGAATCAGTGACCAAAGTGCCGGGCGAGTCTTACGAGGATTTCGTCGAGCGCGCGGCGCAGAACCCGATTGGCCGGGTGGTGAAACTGGCGGATCTGGAAGAGAACAGCGACCTGTCGCGCATTGCCTCGCCAAGTTGGGAGGATCTGGAGCGGGTCGAGAAGTATCGGCGGGCGATTGGGCGGTTGCGCACGTAAGAACGAATCCCACCCTGTAGGAGCTGCCGAAGGCTGCGATCTTTTGATCTTGCGTTTAAAAATCAAAGTCAAAAGATCGCAGCCTTCGGCAGCTCCTACAGGGGAGTGGAATACCTCAGGGACATAGCCAGGAAGGCGAATATGAAATCGATTCTGTGTTTGTTGATCGCGGCCGCCGTTGGCGCTGCGTTGCAGGTCAGCGGTGTGCCTCATGGCCTGTTGCTGGGGGCGATCCTCGTCACCGCATGGGTCACCACGCGCAGCGGTTTTGCCCCCGCGACCCCTTATGGTCTGGGCTACATCCAGGTCACGCTGGGCATCGCCACCGGGCTGATGTTCGAGGCGTGGGACAGTGCGACGGCTTCGGCGATGTTGCCAAGCCTCGGCGTTCTGCTGATATGCCTGACGGTACAGATTGCCCTCGCCGGAGGATGGCTGACCCGCGGCGCAGGCTGGAACCGTACCGATGCGCTGTTGGCGGTATACCCCGGCGCACTGGCAGCGGTGTTTGATTTGCTGGAGTCGGAAAAGGCCTCAAGCAAGGTCATCATCGTGCACCTGATGCGGTTGCTGTTGATCACGGTGCTGGTGAGCTTTTTGATTCCCGGGCAGGGCTCGGTGGCGGTGGTTGAAAGCCCTCCGTTGAGCACAGGCATGGCGTTGACCGTATTCGTACTGATTGGCCTGAGCGTGGTGCTCGGGCGTTTGCTGCTGGCAATCGGCGTGCCGGCGCCGTTCATGCTGACGGCGATTCTGCTGACGGCGGTGTTTGTGAAATCGGGATGGCTGCACGGCTTCCACATGCCGGACTGGAGCCTGAATCTGGCGGCGCTGATTCTCGGCGTGCGGATCGGCTCGCGCTTTCAGGGACTCGGTTTTGCGGAGCTCGGGCGGCATGGTCGCACGGCATTTGTGTCGGTGGGGCTGATGATCGTGGTGGCGGCGGCATTTGCCGAAGTAGCGGCGCGTTGGCTGGGCAGTGATCCGCTGTCGCTGTGGCTGGCGTATATGCCGGGGGCGATCGAGACGATTGCGATTGTCGCGTTTGCCGGTGGGCTGAATGTGGTGTTTATCCTCACGCATCATCTGGCGCGGATGGTGTTGCTGCACTTTGCGCCGGCGTTGTTGGTGCAGGTGCGGCGAGCGCAGAAAGAAGTCTGAAGCACACCCTCCTGTGGCGAGGGAGCTTGCTCCCGCCGGGCTGCGAAGCGGCCCCAAATCCTGATGTCGCGGTGTTTCAGGTGCACCGAAATCGCAGGTTTGCGGCGACTGCGTCGCCGAGCGGGAGCAAGCTCCCTCGCCACAAAGGTCCAGGTATCTTTACCGTGTGTGGGCCGCAAAGCCCTCAAGCCCCGGGGCGATACCTTCCTTCAACGTCAACGCCGGAATCTCATAATCGCCGGCATTCTGCAGCCGATACGCAATCGGCCGCGTGCTCCACAACTCATCCAGGCGCCTCCCCAGCGCTTCGCAGGTCTCGGCAAACCGCGCCTCATCCATGCGACTGGCGCGGTACACCAGGAAGGGTGGCACCACGTCGAAACCGGGGTAGAACAGCACGCCGTGCTGGATCGGAAACAGCAAATCATCAATCGGCCCGTTGATCCCGCGCGGGCTGTAGTGCGAATCCCAGCCTCCGGTGGTGACCAGCAGCATCGCGCGTTTGCCTTTCATCTTGCCTTCGCCGTAACGCTCACCCCAGCGGGCATCGGAATGCTCGCCGACTCCGTAGGCAAACCCGTAAGCGTATACGCGCTCGACCCATCCCTTGAGGATGGCCGGCATGGTGAACCACCACAGCGGAAACTGCAGGATCAATGCGTCGGCCCACAGCAGTTTTTCCTGCTCGCGGGCGATGTCGGCGGACTGCCGGCCCTGTTGGTAAGCCAGTTTCGAATCGATCGAAGCGTGGAATGGCCGGCTTTCATCGCGACCGGGGGCGTCATCGGCGTCGATCGTGGTTTTCCAGTTCATCGCATACAGGTCAGAGACCTGCACGGTGTGGCCGGCGGCTTGCAGGCGCTGGACGGTGAAGTCCTTGAGCGAGCCGTTGAGCGAAGTGGGTTCGGGGTGGGCGTAGACCAGTAGCACATTCATGTGGCAACTCCTTGGTTGGATGCAGGCAGGATCAGTCCTTGATCGGTATATTGGAAATGAATGTCTGATATGTCAGGTATAGCCATGAATAATTTACGACGTCTGGATATCAACTTGCTGTTGACCCTAGACGTGTTGTTGGCAGAACACAACGTAACCCGCGCCGCAGAGCGGTTGAACCTGTCGCAGCCGTCGGTGAGCGTGCACCTGGCCAAGCTGCGCGAGATTTTCGGCGACCCGTTGTTGCTGCCCGGCCCTCGGGGCATGCGCCCGACTGCACGGGCCGATGAACTGCGCGAGCCGTTGCGTGAAGCGCTGCAAGCACTGGAGCGCGCGGTGGCGCCGGCCAGCGCGTTCGATCCGGCGCAGGCCCGACACATCTGGAAAGTCGCGGCGACCGATTACGGCGAGTCGACGGTGGTGCTGCCAGCCCTCAGCGGTTTGCGCCTTCAGGCGCCGGGCACGCGGCTGGCGGTGCTTGATCTGGTGCCGGCGCAGTTGGCCAGGCAGGCGGAGCAGGGCGTGTTTGACCTGGCGCTGCACATCACCGAAGACGCGCCGCTGGATCTGCATCAGCGGGTGCTGTTCACCGAGCATTACGTGTTGGTCGGGCGTGTCGGGCATCCGGGTTTGAAGCGTAAGCCGACTCGCGAACAGTTCTGCGCGCTGGAACACGTGATGGTGTCGCGCGAGGGCGGCGGTTTTTTCGGGGTCACCGACAAGGCGCTGGCCGAGGTCGGTCTGGCGCGCAAAGTGGTGTTGTCGGTGCCGCATTTTCTGATGGTGATGTCGGTGCTGGCCAGTACTGATCTGGTGGCGATGCTGCCGTCACGGCTGGTGCGCGGCAACCCGGCGTTGCAGGTGGTGGACGCACCGCTGCAGGTGCCGGGCTACGAAATGGCAATGTTCTGGGGCGAGCGCGCGCACCGCGACCCGGCACACAAATGGCTTCGCGAGCACTTGGCGGCGTCGGTGTGACGTATCAGGCGTGGCCAAGGGCAATCGCAAAAGACACCACGATCATGCACGCAAACGCAAAATTGAGATTCATCAGCTGTTCATCCTGAGCCTTTTTAAAGTGAGGCCATTCTGAACAGGCGCCATGCAAAGAAAAAATTCGGCCTGTTGATTCCAATGATCGAAACAATTGATACCCGCCGGTTTGTGTTTGCCCGAGGCTTTCGCTAGTCTCGGCAAAACCTGCAACTACAAGCATAAACAGGCAAAACCATGCACGATCATTCGGTCACCGAACTGCCCTCCCTGCGCCGGCAGAAAATCCTCCTGATCCTCGAGCGCGACGGCAAGGTCATGGCCTCCGAGTTGAGCCAGCATTTCGCCGTGTCCGAAGACACCATCCGCCGCGACCTCGCCGAACTGGACAACGCCGGGCTGGTGCAGCGCGTGCACGGCGGGGCGCTGCCACGGCCCAAGGACAGCGGCAAGGATTACTTCACTCGGCTGGATGAGACCGATGAGGTCAAAGTGCGGTTGGCGCAACGGGCAGCGCGAGAGGTGGAGGACGGGCAGATTGTGCTGTTCGATTCCGGCTCCACCACTTTGCAGGTGGCACGCTCGCTGCGGGCGGATATCCAGATCACCGCGGTGACCGCAGCGCCGATGACGGCCATCGCGTTGTCTGAGTACAAGGGCGTGAACGTGATTCTCGCCGGAGGGCAACTTAATCCGCGCACGATGGCGGCCGGCGGGCACGAGGCGGTGCGCATGCTGGCCGGGATCAAGGCGGATCTGGCCTTTACCGGCGTCTGTGCGATTCACCCGGAAGTGGGCATCACCTCGCTGCACTTCGATGAAGTGCCGGTGAAACAGGCGCTGCTCGACAGCGCGACGCGGGTGATTGCGGTGACCACGGCGGACAAGCTCGGGGCGGTCGAGCCGTTTGTGGTGGCGCCTTGTACTCGCCTGCATACGCTGATTACCGAGCGGCATGTGGCGTCGGGCAGTGTCGAGGATTATCGGCGATTGGGGATTGTGGTGGAGCAGTTGCCGGACTGAGGTTTTTTGCTGAGGCTGATGGCCTCATCGCTGGCAAGCCAGCTCCCACAGGTTTTGGTGGTGTACATCAGGTTGAGTACGACACGGACACTGTAGGAGCTGCCGAAGGCTGCGATCTTTTGATCTTGATCTTAAAAACAAAGTCAAAAGATCGCAGCCTGCGGCAGCTCCTACAGGAAGGTGGGGGTGTCAGCGAAGGCGTTCAAGCATCTGGTAATACCACATCCCCGCCGCCAGCAACGGATTGCCCAGTAAATCCCCCATCGGCACCCGAATGTGCTGGCACTGCGCAAAGGTGTCGAACTGTTCCATCTGCCCGGTGATCGCGCGGCTCATGATTTCGCCCATGATGTGCGTCGTCGCGATGCCGTGTCCCGAGTAGCCCTGGCAATACCAGACGTTGTCCGAGAGCTTGCCCAGTTGCGGGATGCGGTTGATCACGATGCCCATCGCGCAGCTCCACTGGTAGTCGATCTGCACCCCTTTGAGCGCCGGGAAGGTCTGCTCGATGCACGGGCGCAGCTCGGCGGCGATGTCCCGTGAATCCTTGCCGCTGTAGTTGGCGCCGCCACCGAACAGCAGACGACCATCAGCCGTGAGGCGGTAGTAATCGAGGACGAAACGGCAGTCATACACCGCGAGGTCTTCGGGGTTGATCTGCCGCGCCAGATCACCCAGCGGCGCGGTGGTGACGATGCCGCCCATGGCCGGGAAAATCTTGCCCTTGAGCTGACCCGGTTCGAGTTTGTGATAGACGTCGCCGGCGAGCATGACCTGATTGGCGTCGATCTGGCCGTGGGCGGTGCGTACGCCCGGGCTCTTGCCGTGAATGATCTCCAGCACTTCACTGTTCTCGAAGATCAATGCACCAAGACTTTCTGCCGCCCGCGCTTCGCCGATACACAGGTTGAGCGGGTGCAGATGCATGTTGCGCGTGTTCTTGATTGCGCCGTGGTAGAGGTCGCTCTGCAGCAGGTCGCGCACTTGACTGCGGTCGAGCAGGCTGACTTCGCCGCCGAGGCCGCGACGCACGGCTTCCTCGTAATCATTGCGCAAGCCGGCCATGTGGCTCGGCTTGTAAGCCGCGTGCAGATGACCGTGTTTGAGGTCGCACTGAATGCCGTACTTCTCGACCCGCTGCCGGATGATTTGATGCCCGCGCCAGCGCAGGTGCCAGATGAAATCGTCGACTTCATCGCCGAGTTTCGGGCGCATCTGTTTGCGCATCGCGCCGTCGCCTGAGAGGCTGCCGGTGACTTGTCCGCCATTGCGCCCGGTGGCGCCCCAGCCGATCTTGTGGCTCTCGACGATGGCGACTTTCAGGCCTTTTTCGGCGAGTTCGACGGCGGTGGCGACGCCGGTGAAACCGCCGCCGATGATCACCACATCAACCTGGTGCCGGCCCTGCAGGGTCGGGTAATCGGTGTCCTGGTTGAGGGTGGCGGTGTAGTAGGAATTGCAGCGTTGGGTCATGTTGGTGTCCACACAAAATTCGGGAGTCAACTCGAGGACCCTGTGGGAGCTGGCTTGCCAGCGATAGCGGCGTATCAGTCACCAGAGATGCTGAATGTGCCGGCCCCATCGCTGGCAAGCCAGCTCCCACAGGATTCAGGGTGTATGTCAGGCTTCGGTCAGGTACCAACGCCAATCCTGCTCACCCACCTCGGCCATGAACTGCCGGTACTCGGCACGCTTCACCGCCAGGTACACGCCAAGAAACTCCTGGCCCAGGGCATCCCGCGCCCATGCAGAATTTTCCAGTGCCTGCAACGAAGTCAGCCAATCGGTCGGCAGCAGTTGCTTGGCCTGCGCATAGCCGTTGCCCTCGACCGGCGCACCCGGATCGAGGTCTTCACGAATACCACGATGGATCCCGGCAAGGATCGCTGCCGCCGCCAGATACGGATTGGCGTCGGCGCCGCAGATGCGATGTTCGATATGCCGGGTGTTGGCCGGGCCGCCCGGTACACGCAGGCTGACGGTGCGGTTGTCGACGCCCCAGGTCGGCGCCAATGGCGCGTAGCTGTTGGCCTGGAACCGGCGGTAGGAGTTGGCGTTGGGGCAGAACAGCAGCAGCGTATCGAGCAGCGAGGCGAGCATGCCGCCAATCGCCGTGCGCAGTAGCGGGGTGCCGGCCGGATCCTCGGCGGCGAACAGATTGCGCCCCTCGCCATCAGCAAGGCTGACGTGCATGTGCATGCCGGTGCCGGCCAGATCATCGAACGGCTTGGCCATGAACGTCGCCTGCATGCCGTGCTTGTGCGCCACCGCTTTGACCAGACGTTTGTAGCGCACTGCCTGATCCATCGCGACCAGTGCGTCGCCGTGTTCAAGGGTGATTTCCACCTGGCCTGGCGCATATTCCGAGATCGCCGTGCGCGCCGGAATGCCATGCAGTTTGCAGGCACCGTAGAGGTCGGCGAGGAACGGTTCGATCTGCTCCAGTTCGCGCAAACCGTAGACCTGAGTGTGTCGCGGTCGGCCGCCATCGGCATCCAGCGCCGGTTGCGGACGGCCGTTGTGATCGCGTTTGGCGTCGAGCAGATAGAACTCCAGTTCGCACGCCATCACCGGGTGATAACCCTCGGCCTTGAGGCCGTCGATGACCTTTATCAGCAAGTGCCGCGGGTCGGCGATGCTCGCCGGCATTCCCTCGGTCGGGTGCATGCTGACCTGCACCGCCGCGGTGGGAATCTGCCGCCACGGTAGGCGCACCAGACTGCCTTCGAGCGGGTAGGCGCGGCAGTCGATGTCGCCGACGTCCCACACCAGCCCGGAGTTTTCCACGTCCTCGCCCTGCACAGTCAGGCCGAGGATGGTGCTGGGTAGCGGGCGACCGCTCTGGTACACGACAAGCAGTTCTTCACGGTGCAACAGTTTGCCGCGTGGCACGCCGTTGGCGTCGAGGATGAACAGCTCGATCATGTCGATATCGGGGTTCTGTTCGAGGAACAGCTGTGCGTCTTCGATGGCTGCGAATTTCATGGTCAATCACTCACGATGGCGCCGCGCAGGCGCGCAGAATCGGGCCGGACACGACGCGGTAAATAGGCGTGAGTGTCCTGGCAGGGATATCAAAAAAGAAAAAAGTATTTCGCTAATGCCCGGCAGTCGGAAGTGACACGGAACCTGTGGTGAGGGGATTTATCCCCGACGGCGCGCGTAGCGGGCCAAAAAGATAGGGACTGCTGCGCAGTCCATCGGGGATGAATCCCCTCACCACAATGGATCTTTTCAGACTGTCGGAATCAGCAGGCGATATCCGGCGGGCGTGCGGAGTGGCGCAGCTTGGAACGGCGCAGGGCCATGGGGAGATTGACGATGCGATTCATGCGCGGCCCCTGTGACAGAGGGCGCACACAGCGGAGACGTTCAACCTTTCTGGTTGTTGTGGTGACGTACTCATAACGCGTGTTTCCGTTGGCGGAAAACGTCGGTGGCGGGGCAGACCCGCCGACCGGTGTGCCCGGATAGTAAGGGGCAATCTGCGGGTGTGTAAACCGCTGATTGCGCCCCGGCACCGTTGGACGACGTTCAGTGCAGCAGGTGAAAGCCCAGCCCGGCAAGGGCGCAAACGATCAACACTTCGATCACCCCGCGCTTGAAAATGAACAGCGCCAATGCCGCCAGCAGCGCCAGCCCGATCGAAAACAGACCCGGATGCCCGGCGAAACCGCTCGGCCAGAACACGTGATAAGCGAAGAAACACGCCAGGTTGAGGATCACCCCGACCACCGCCGCGGTGATCGCGGTCAGCGGTGCGGTGAATTTCAGTTCGTTGTGGGTCGATTCCACCAGCGGCCCGCCGGCGAGGATGAACAGTAACGAAGGCAGGAAGGTGAACCAGGTCACCAGCGTCGCCGCCAGTGCACCGGCGGCGAATGCATGTTCGGCGCCGAACGCCGGTTGCACGTAACCGCCGATGAAACCGACAAACGCCACCACCATGATCAGCGGGCCGGGTGTGGTTTCGCCGAGGGCGAGGCCGTCGATCATCTGCGTCGGCGTCAGCCAGCCGTAGTGCCCGACCGCGCCTTGATAGACATACGGCAACACCGCGTAAGCACCACCGAAGGTCAGCAGTGCGGCTTTGGTGAAGAACCAGCCCATTTGCGTGAAGGTGCCGTCCCAGCCGAACAGCGCGGTCAGCAGGCCCATCGGCAAACACCATAAAGCCGCGCCGATCAACAGCAGGCGCCACAGCTTTGGCAGGCTGAATCGCGCATGCTCAGGCGTCGGCGTGTCGTCATCGATCAACGCCGGGCCGAAGGATTTGGCACTGCTGCGCTGACCGCCGTTGTTGAAGCGCTGTGGCGCCAGTCGCCCGCCGAGATAACCGATCAGTGCCGCCCCGAGCACGATCAGCGGAAACGGTAGATCAAAGGCGAAGATCGCCACGAATGACGCCCCCGCGATGGCCCACAGCCAAGCGTTTTTCAGCGCCCGCGAGCCGATGCGGTGCGCCGCGTGCAAGACAATCGCGGCCACCGCCGGTTTGATCCCGTAGAAGATTCCGGCGACCACCGGCACGTCGCCGAAGGCGATGTACAGCCACGACAGCGCAATCAGAATAAACAGCGACGGCAGCACGAACAGCGCCCCGGCGATCACCCCGCCCCAGGTGCGATGCAACAGCCAGCCAATGTAGGTCGCCAGTTGCTGGGCCTCGGGGCCGGGCAGCAACATGCAGTAGTTGAGCGCATGCAGAAACCGTCGCTCGGAGATCCAGCGCCGGCGCTCGACCAGTTCCTGATGCATGATCGCGATCTGCCCGGCCGGGCCGCCGAACCCGATGCAGCCGAGCTTGAGCCAGAAGCGCCAGGCCTGGCGCAGCGTTACGGGAGCGGGTCTGGGCAAATCTTCGGGTGAGGTGTTCAAGCGCGGCGCCTGCGGTGGATGTTGTCGGAGCCGCTATCTAAGCAGTTTTCTGTTCAAGTGTGGTGTCAGGCTTGGCCCTTTCCAAACAATTTGCGCGCCTCGGCGAAGCACTTCTCGGCGATCGCCGAGCGCGGTTCGGTCTTGCGCATCACCAGCCCCAGCGGCGCCAGCACACTGGCGTCCGGCAATTGCATGAACGACAGGTGTTCGATCGGCTCTTCCAGCCCGCTGTCCAGCGGCATGATCGAGCAACAGAAGCCCTGATGAATGGCCTGTAACAGCTGATAGGTCGAATCGCTTTCCAGGATCGGCTGCGGATTGAGGCCGCGACTGCGGAAACTCAGGTCGATGGATTTGCGGTAATGCATGCCGGTGGTGATCATCCCCAGCGGCAGTTCGGCGGCGTCCTCCCAACTGATGTCCGAGCCTTCGAAATGGAAGTGGCGGTTGTCGTAAAGCAGCCCGACGCGGGTTTCGCCAATCTCGAAAAAATCGAAATAGTTAGGGTTGACGTGGTCGAGGTAGCACACGCCCAGGTCCAGTTGATTGTTGCCCAGCTCGGCGATGATCTCGTCGGAACTCCCCGACGACAGACTGAATTTCAACTCGGGATACGTGCCGGACAAGCTCTGGATGTAAATGATCGGGTTGAAGTTGCTCAACGGCACCAGGCCCAGGCGCAGGCTGCCGACCAGTTGCCCGCGGCACGCTGCGGCTTCGGCAAACAGGCCGTCATGCGCGGCCAGCAGCGTGCGGGCCCAGGCCAGCACTCGTTCGCCGGCCTCGGTAAACCCTTCAAAGCGCTGGCCGCGATTGACCAGCACCAGATCCAGCTCATCTTCCAGATTGCGCAGACGCATCGACAGGGTCGGCTGGGTAATGTGGCAGCGGGCGGCGGCCTGGCCGAAGTGTCGGGTTTCGTCCAGCGCGATCAGGAACTTGAGTTGTTTGATGTCCACGATGGCACCTGCTCGTTGAGAAATCGGATTGAGTATCGACGCAGCGGCGCGCAGCGCACGAAAAACGCGAGGTGCGACGATCTCACCTGACGGTATGTGCGCCGGATCGGAAGAATTGAATAGCCTGTCGATCCGCTCTGGCGCCCATGGTTTCAAAGGCGTTGGCCGAGGTCAACGGCGCCGATAGAGCAGATCGATTATGGGGTGGGTCAGAGTGATCAGACCGTACTTGCGGGGGGGAGCGAGATCAGCTCAGGACATAGTCCACCGGCAACAACATCGGTGGCAGGTCGGTCTCACCCAGTTCGCTGAGGACATCGCGCTCGATGGTGCGCACCAGCGAGTCGGTCGCCAGGTCGTTTTCGTCGCGGCCGAACGGGTCTTCCAGCTCGTCGGCAATCGCGTCCAGACCAAAAAATGTGTAGCTGACAATTGCGGTAAACAGCGGGGTCAGCCAGCCCAGCGGTTCGGCCATGGCGAACGGCAACAGAATGCAGAACAGGTAGATGGTGCGGTGCAGCAGCAAAGTGTAGGGGAAGGGTAGCGGGGTGTTTTTGATCCGTTCGCACACCGCTTGCGCCTGGGTCAGGCTCGTCAGGTGATTGGCCAGCAGCATGTAGCGCCACTCGCTCAGTTCGCCACTCTGTTGCAGGTCGGAGCACTGTTGGCCGACCTGCTGCAGAATGCGCCCGCTGTAGTCCGGCACCTGTGCATCGTGTTGCGGGGTGATCCACGCACGGCTGGCCGCCGCTTCGCTTTCCCGGCGCAACCGCGCATTCAGCGAGTGGGCGAAACCGCAGAGGTTGAGCAGCAATGGTTTGCGCTGCGCTGATTCGCGGATGACCTGGGTTTCGCGGATCACCGAACGAATGTGCACCAGCACATCGCCCCAGGCTTTGCGCGCTTCATACCAGCGGTCGTAGCAGGCGTTGTTGCGAAAACTCATGAAGATCGACAGCGACAAGCCGAGCAAGGTGAACGGCGTGGCGTTGACCTTGGTGAAGTTGCTCGGGTGGAGCATTTCCATCAGCACGATGGCCGAGGCCAGCAAGGTGACCATCAGCGTGCGCAGGGCGATGCGTTTGGCGATCGAACCCTTGAGGGTGAAGAGGATGGCGAACTGGTTGACCTTGGGTCTGACGATCATGCTGGGCGATCCCGGTTACGCAGGGTAAGGGCGGCTCAACCGCCGGTCATGTTCATGAAGCGCACGACCTGAACGTCGTCGTTCACTTCGAAATTGTGCCGGTACGGCTTGAGTTTCATCGCCTCGATAATGGCCTTTTCCAGCCGCTGCGGTTGCCCCGGATGAGCGCGCAACACGGCTTTGAGGTCCACCGAATGCTCGTTACCCAGACACAGTAGCAAACGCCCTTCGACGGTCAGCCGCACGCGGTTGCAGGTGCCACAGAAATTGTGGCTGTGCGGCGAGATAAAGCCCAGGCGAATGTCCGGTGCTTCGGCCACGCGCCAGTAGCGCGACGGGCCTTGGGTCGACTCGGCGGAATCGATCAGGGTGTAGCGCTCGGCGATTTTCTCGCGCACTTGGACACTGGAGAAAAACGACTCGGCGCGACTGTGTTCGCTGATGATCCCCAGCGGCATTTCCTCGATGAACGAGACGTCGAGCTGGCGGTCGATGGCGAAACTCACCAGATCGTTGATCGCCTGATCGTTGCGTCCCTGCATCACCACCACGTTGAGTTTGGTTCGGGTGAAACCGGCCTTGCGCGCCGCATCGATACCCTTGATCACCTGCGCCAGATCACCGGTGCGGGTCATTTGCTTAAAGCGATCCGGGTCGAGGCTGTCGAGGCTGATGTTCAGGCGGCTGACCCCGGCGTCGAACAGCGGCGCGGCGAGTTTGTCCAGTTGCGAGCCGTTGGTGGTCATGCACAGCTCACGCAGGCCGGGCAGGGCGGCGATCTGTTCGCACAGCCTGACGACGCCCGGACGGATCAGCGGCTCGCCGCCGGTCAGGCGAATCTTGCGCGTGCCCAGCGCCACGAAGCTCTGCGCCAGTTGATAGATCTCCTCCAGCGTCAGCACTTGCTGGCGCGGCAGAAACTGCATGTCCTCAGCCATGCAATACACGCAGCGGAAGTCGCAGCGGTCGGTAACCGACATGCGCAGATAGTCGACGCGGCGGTTGTAACCATCGATCAAGACACGCTCTGACATGACAGCCTTGCAGGAGTAGAGAAGCCGCATTGAGCGGAAAGAATGGAGTGCACGCAGGTTAGGCGCAACGTTGGCAAGCGTCCAATCACTATTAGTGAATGGCTGATTGATGCGCTCGATGATGAGCTGATTGTTCACCGAGACGACGATCCGGGTTGAACGCCGACAGTGAGCGTGCTCGTGAAGGCGTCCGTGCAGTCGCCACCGGTGTCAGAGCACATCCACTGTCAGCTGTGACCGCTGATGTTCCATCAATCAGGGTTATGGCGCACCAAACATCGCGGTCCAGTAAATGCCGGCGCTGCTTTTCGGGTCGGTCGCGTAGGCGGCGCCGAGTTCCTTGTATTGTGGGTTCATCAGGTTGGCGCAGTGACCGGAGCTGGCAAGCCAGCCGTCGACGACCTTGCGCACGGTGTCTTGTCCGGCGGCGATGTTTTCGCCAACCAGTTGGCCGCCGTAGCCGGCCAGTTCGGCGCGGTCGCCCGGGGTGCGGCCGTCACGGTCCTTGTGGTCGAAGTAATTGTTGTTGGCCATGTCGCGGCTGTGATCCTGAGCGATGCTGCCCAGGTTTGCACTCCAGGCCAATGGTGCCGCGGCGGCAAAGGCCTGGCCGCCGCATTGACGTGGCTGGGCGCGAGCGGCGTTGAGTTGTTCAAGCAACTTCTGGCCTTCGCTCTGCGCATCCCCGAGTTTTGCCGACAGCAGTGGTCGTGCCAGCACAATGCGCCAGTCGCGATCGGCGCGGCTCACGCCGACATCGACGAACTGCGGATCCAGCACCACCTGACAGAAGCTCTCCTCAATCGCCTTCATCGCCGACGCCGCATCGCGCGGGCCGTTGAGGGTGATCGCCTGCACATTGACCATCGGATAACTGGCGCTGGCCATGGCCTGTTGCAGATCTACCGCGCCGGCGGCCGGCAGTCTCAGTCGCGGGTCGGCCGACAGCGGTGGCAGTTCATTGGACGCCTGGCTGCCGCAACGCTGCGGTTGGCTGCGGTAAGTATTGATCGACTCGATCAGTTGCGACTCGTCGGCAGCCATGGCCGAGGCGGCCACGGCCAGCCCAAAGGACAGCGCGGCAAAGCGCAAAACGGATGGCATGAAACGCATGGAAATCTCCTTGAGCGGAATGCGCTCATGATGCGCGAAAGGCCCCCGGTCCGTGCAATGTCTTTTTCTTCATCGAGCCGGTTTTTCTGCGGAACGTTACGCCGGCCTTTGCCGTCTACACTCTCCGAAGGCCCCGGGAACCGGGCGTCTCCCCCACGAAGCACCTTGCCCGGAACGGGCGCTGCCGGAAGAACTGACATGGGATTGAAATGGTTGGCTGGCTGTTTCGCAGTAACCCTGATGGCCGGTGTGGTGATGGCCACCGATCAGGCCCCGATCAAGGCCAAGGCCGAAGAAAAAGCTCAGGTGCTGGAAGAGAAAGCCGCTGACAAAGTCAGCGCGGCGCCGGCACCCAAATCCGAAGCGATCACACCGACTGAAGTACAAGCCGTGGACCCCGCCGGCACCGCGCCGCTGGACGATCCGATCACCTGCCTGGCACGCAGTATCTACTGGGAAGCCAAGGGGCGCGACACTGCGGAAATGCAGGCCGTGGCCAGCGTGGTGATGAACCGCCTGGGCCATGATGGCTTTCCCGACACCGTGTGTGCAGTGGTCAAACAAGGGTCGGAAACCAAGAGTTGCCAGTTTTCCTGGTGGTGCGATGGCAAGGCCGATCAGGTCAAGGAAGACGCTGAATACACCTTGGCCAAGGACATCGCCGGCAAGGCGCTCAACCGCCAGTTGCCGGATCGCACCCGTGGCGCGTTGTACTTTCATGATCGCAACGTGCACCCGAGTTGGGCCAAGGAGTACAAAAAGACCGCCGCGGTCGGCAAATTCCTGTTCTATAAACCGGCCGGCGGCGATGCGCGTTAGACGCAGACTTCCCGTACGCAATTGCGCAACCAGCGGTGCGCCGGGTCGGCGTCCATGCGCGGGTGCCAGAGCATCGATACGCTGATCGGCGGCATCCTGAAGGGCAGGGCGAAGCTGTGCAGGCCCATGCGCAGCTTGCTGGTGTGACGCTCTGGAACCGTGGCGATCAGGTCTGATTCGCGGACCAGCGTCAGCGCCGCCGAAAACCCGCCGAATGAAGTAACGATATCCCGCGTCAGACCCGCAGCCAGCAACGCTTCGTCCACCGGGCCGCTGCTGCGCCCGCGACGTGAGATGAGAATGTGCTGGCCGCCGGCGAAGCGTTTGCTGCTGATCTTGCCCGCACTCAACGGATGGCCCTCACGAACTACACCAATCCAGTGATCCTGAAACAGGATACGGCTGTGCAGCGCCGGGTCGGTGCTGTCATCGACCACACCGGTCTCCAGATCCACCCGGCCTTCACGTAGAAGGGTGCTGTCCTTGTCGGCCTTCTGCACAAAGCGCAGGCGCACGCCGGGTGCTTCTTCGGCGATGCGCGCGAGAAGGGCGGCGGCGAAGGTTTCAACAAAACCGTCGGTGTTGCGCAGGGTAAAGGTGCGCTGCAACTGGCCGGGGTCGAGAATCTCGGCGGGGCGCAAAGCGGCCTCGGCTTCCTGCACCAGCGTGCTGACCCGCTCACGCAACTCCAGCGCACGCGGGGTCGGCACCAGGCCACGCCCGGCGCGAACCAGCAACGGGTCGCCGGTGGTCTCGCGCAGCCGGGCCAGCGCACGGCTCATGGCCGACGGGCTCAGCCGCAGGATTTGCGCGGCGCGGGCGACGCTGCCTTCGCGCAGCAGTACGTCAAGGGTGATCAACAGGTTAAGGTCCGGTGCGCTCATGACATGGCGTTTCATGCAGGTATCAAGTGCAAAGCATGCGTCTTGCGCCCTGCCTTGTCGAGACTCAGGCTATGCCGTCTGACCTTCGCACCAGGAGCGCCCGATGCCCGGATCCCCCTTGCCCCCTCAAGCCCGCTGGGCGCTGACCAGCCTGGCGCTGTCGATGTTGATGCCATCACTGGACACCAGCATCGCCAACGCCGGATTACCCACCCTGGCCGCCGCGTTCGATGCGACGTTTCAACAGGTGCAATGGATCGTGCTGGCGTATCTGCTGGCGGTCACCACGTTGATTGTCAGCGTCGGGCGTCTGGGCGATGTGTTCGGGCGGCGGCGATTGCTGCTGATCGGCATTGGCATTTTTACCAGTGCGTCGTTGTGTTGCGCACTGGCTCCGGGGCTTGGCTGGTTGATCGGCGCGCGGGCCGTGCAGGGCCTGGGCGCGGCAATCATGTTCGCCTTGACCGTGGCGCTGGTGGCGGATGCGGTGCCCAAAACGCGGGCGGGCAGTGCGATGGGCCTGCTCGCGACGATGTCGGCCACCGGTACCAGCCTCGGGCCGTCACTGGGTGGTCTGCTGATCGCGCAGGTTGGCTGGCCGTCGATCTTTGTCCTCAACGTGCCCTTGGGCCTGCTCAACGCGTGGCTGGTTTATCGCTATCTGCCGGCGGATCGGCCGGTGCGGGCGGGTGTTGCGTTTGATTATTTCGGCAGCGCAGTGTTGGTATTGACGCTGGCGGCCTATGCGCTGGCGATGACGCTGGATGGATTCACCCTGGTGTTGCTGCTGTCGAGCGTAGGCGGGGCGGGGCTGTTTATTGCGGTCGAGATGAAAGCCAGAGCGCCGCTGATTCGTTTGTCTCTCTTCAGCGATGCGCGTCTGAGCAGCAGTCTTGCGCTGACATTGCTGGTGACGACGGTGATGATGACCACGCTGGTGGTCGGGCCGTTTTACCTGAGCCGAGGCCTGGGGCTGGGCAGCACCGTGGTCGGCCTGGCGTTGTCAGTCGGGCCGCTGCTGGCCGCGTGCGGCGGGGTGCCGGCCGGGCGTCTGGTGGATCGCTTCGGTGCGCGGCGTGTGGTGCCGGGGGCGTTGCTCGGGATGGTCGGGGGTTGCAGCTTGTTGGCGTTGTTGCCGATGCGTCTCGGCCTGCCGGGGTATCTGTTGCCGATGGCGGTCATTGCCAGCAGTTACGCGTTGTTTCAGGCGGCGAACAATACCGGGTTGATGGCGACGGTCAGTCAGGATCAGCGCGGCGTGGTGTCGGCTTTGCTCGGGCTGTCGCGCAATCTCGGACTGATCACCGGCGCGGCGGTCATGGGCGCGGTGTTTGCCTCCGCTACCGGCAACCCGACGCAAGCCCCGGCCGAGGTCATTGGCAGTGGCTTGCACTGCACGTTCGGGGTTGCGGCGGCGCTGATGGTCATGGCCCTGATCGTCAGCTGGCGTGGCTACTCAAGATACTCGCCACCTGTTGTGGCTGGCAGTTGAGGTACGGCGAGGACTTCAGCCAGCGCTGATCCGGGTACCAGGAGAACATGAACTGGCCGTCCTTGAGTTTGTCGATCACCTGCTTTGCCACTTGCGGACGCACCGCCGGGCAACCCTGGCTGCGACCGATTCGGCCTTGACGCTTGCTCCACAGCGGATTCACGTAGTCGGCGGCGTGGATCACGATGGCGCGGTCGCGGGCCAGATCATTGAAGCCCGGCTCCAGACCGTCCATGCGCAGCGAATAACCATGGGTTCCCTCGTAACTTTCCTGGGTGCGGAACAGCCCGAGGCTGGACTGGTAGCTGCCTTCGCGATTGGAGAACTGAGTGGCGAAGTTTTCCCCGGAATTCGAACCGTGGGCGACCAGGTCGCGCAGCACCAGTTTCTGTCTGCTCAGGTCGAAGATCCACAGCCGGCGCGCGGTGGAGGGTTGCGAGTAATCGATGATCGCCAGATGGCGTGAGGGGCGCGCGCCATTGTTGACCGCGCATTGCATGGCGTTCAAGGCGCCTTTGAGCGCTTGGGGATTGAGTTCCGGCGCGGCGTGCGCGAGGCTGGTGAAAAGAACCGGCGATGGCTTGCCGGCGGCGAAAGCTGGGCTGCTCACGGCGACGAGGGTCGCGCTGGTCAGCAGAAGTCGGCGCAAAAACGTCAACATTTATACAGTGTCCTCACTGGCTACTTATTTGGCACTTTGGCTCCTGACTCCCAGTCATACCCGACAGACCCCTGTTTCGAGCCTGACTGTTCAGCGCACCTGATGTAAGGTTGACCGTCAATGAGACGGCCACGGATTGGAGTAAAGCAGTTGTTCAAAAAGTACGCATGCTACTTGAGCATTTGTTTGCTCGCTGCGCCGTTTGTCGCTTGTGCCGATGAACCCTTGCCGCCGTTGCAGACCCTGCCGACGCCGCCGGCGCAAATGCCGGTCGAACCACAAAGTCCGCTGCAAGCGGTGCTGATCGGTTTGCCTCAGGCATGCCCGGCGATTGCCGCACAGCTGAGTGGTCCGGCGCTGGCGCAACTGCAAGCGTTCTACCAGCAGCAGGACTGGCTGCCGGTGTGGGCCAGCGAGTCCGGGCGTTTGCCGGCCTTGCGCGCGCAGTTGCAGCTGTTGGCCGACGATGGCCTCAATCCCAAGCGCTATCCGGTGGCCGTCAATCCACCGCAGGACGGCGAGTTGTGTGCCGATATCGACATCAGCCGCTTTTATCTGCAAGCGCTGCAAGACCTGCATTTCGGGCGTCTGTTGCAGTCACATTTCGAGCCGCTGTGGCATGCCGATGACACCCCGCGTGATCGTCAGGCGGAATTGCTGGCGATCGCGGTACCCGGCCTGCACGACATCACAGCCGCGTTCGATCTGGCGCGTCCGCGTCTGGCGCAGTATCAAAGCCTGCGTCATCTCTACGCCAGCCAACGGTTGCAGGCCTTGCCGCATTGGCAGGCGGTGGGCAACGGCCCGCTGCTGCGCCCGGCGATGGAGGACAAACGCGTGCCGGAACTGGCCCAGCGCCTGTTCAACGAGGGCTATCTGACCCACGTCACCGGCACGCCCGGCAATGCCTATGAGGGTGTGCTGGTGGAAGCGGTGAAGAGCTTTCAGGCCAACCATTCATTGCAGGCCGACGGGGTAGTCGGGCCGGGGACGATTGCCGAGCTCAACATCAGCCCGCTGACGCGCCGCGAGCAGTTGCGGGTCAACCTCGAACGTTTCCGCTGGCTGGCGCAGGACATGGAGCCCAATGGCTTGCTCGTTAACGTCGCCGCCGCCGAACTGACCCTGTATCAGGGCGGCGTGCCGGTCTGGCAGACCCGTACCCAGGTCGGTCGCGCCGAACGGCAGACCCCGCTGCTCAAATCCCGGGTCACGCGCCTGACCCTGAACCCGACCTGGACCGTGCCGCCGACCATCTGGAAAGAAGACAAACTGCCGGCGATCCGCAAGGATCAGACCTTCCTCAGCCGGCAGAACCTGCAAGTCCTCGACGCCCATGGCCAGCCGTTGGCCGCGGCGGATATCGACTGGGACAATCCCGGCAACATCATGCTGCGCCAGGAGGCCGGGCCGCGGAATCCGCTGGGGCAACTGGTGATCCGCTTCCCCAACCCGTTCGCCGTGTACTTGCACGATACGCCGAGCAAGGCCCTGTTCGACAAAGGCCCGCGCGCTTTCAGTTCGGGCTGTGTGCGGGTCGAGCACCCGATGCAACTGCGTGACTTGCTGTTGACCCCGGCGGAACGTACGCGCACCGACACCTTGCTCGCCACCGGCAGCACCCACGAATTCCGCCTGTCGGCACCGGTGCCGATCCTGATGACCTACTGGACGGCGCAGGTCGGCAAGGATGGGCAGGTGCGTTATGCGCCGGATATCTACAGCCGCGACAGTGCGCTGCTCGCCGGACTCGACGGGGCACACTGACCGATCTCTGTAGGAGCTGCCGCAGGCTGCGATCTTTTGATCTTGATTTTGAAAGGCAAGGTCAAAAGATCGCAGCCTTCGGCAGCTCCTACAGGGTTTGTGTGATTCCGCAAGCTTGCGCAGCGTCTAGCCCCAGTGTCCCCGCAATCCCATGGGGCGAGACTTCGGAACCCGGCATGCAAGCGCTGTTGAACGAGATTCTTGACGCTGTCCGGCCCCTGATCGGGCAGGGCAAAGTGGCTGACTACATTCCCGCCCTCGGCACCGTGCCGGCCAATCAACTGGGCATCGCCGTGTACGGCAACGACGGCGAAATGTATTGCGCCGGCGATGCCGAGACGCCGTTCTCGGTGCAGAGTATTTCCAAGGTGTTCAGCCTGGTGCAGGCCATCGAGCATTCCGGCGAGGCGATTTGGGAGCGTCTGGGACACGAGCCGTCCGGCCAGCCGTTCAACTCGCTGGTGCAGCTGGAGTTCGAACGCGGGCGTCCGCGCAATCCGTTCATCAACGCCGGGGCGCTGGTGATCTGCGACATCAACCAGTCGCGTTTCGCCGCGCCGGCCCTGTCGATGCGTGATTTCGTGCGGCGCCTGTCGGGCAATCCGCAGGTGATCGTCGACGGCAAAGTCGCCGAATCCGAATACCAGCACCGCGCCCGCAACGCGGCCATGGCGTACCTGATGCAATCGTTCGGCAACTTCCACAACGACGTCGAAGCGGTATTGCGCAGCTACTTCAGCCACTGCGCGTTGCGCATGAACTGTATCGACCTGGCGCGGGCGTTCTGCTTCCTCGCCAACGACGGGTTCTGCAAGCACAGCGGCGAACAGATCCTCACCCGTCGCCAGACCCAGCAGGTCAACTCGATCATGGCCACCAGCGGTTTGTACGACGAGGCCGGCAATTTCGCCTATCGCGTCGGCCTGCCGGGCAAGAGCGGGGTCGGCGGCGGGATTGTCGCGGTGGTGCCGGGGCAATTCAGCGTGTGCGTGTGGTCGCCGGAACTCAATGCTGCCGGCAACTCGCTGGCGGGGATGGCGGCGCTGGAGATGCTCAGTTCGCGGATTGGCTGGTCAGTCTTCTGACCCGATCTTCCAAACACTGCAAAACTTTGTGGGAGCGAGCCTGCTCGCGAAAGCGTCGTGCCGGTCGATGCATTTCTCGCTGACCCACCGCATTCGCGAGCAGGCTCGCTCCCACAAGGGTTTTGTGTTGCCTGGGGGATGAGTGTTCCTATACATTTTCCGGCCGCCCCTCATATGGTGAATCCGCTTCATGTCTCTTGCGCTCGAACGTCTAGTCGCCGGCACGCCGATCCCTTTCGCTGGTAACCGCGTGACCGTGGTTAGCCCCGAACTGGCGGCGCGGTTTCAGCCCGGTGACCACCTTTTGGTCGAGCAGGTGAGTGGCGAGCTGTTGCTGATTCCGGTGGTCGATCAACAGGCCGCTGCGGTAGCCATCGAACGCGCTGAAGCGGCTTTCACTGCGTTGTCGGCGGTGACCGACCAAGCCATCAGTCGTTTCTTCGATCTGTTCGCCCAACGTCTGGAAACCCCGGAATGCTGGAGCCTGATCGAAGCGGCGAACCTGGCCGACATCGAACGCGCCAAGGCCCGTGGTCGCTCCACCACCCGGCTGCTCGCCGACGAGCGCATGCGCCGTGACATGATCGCCGGTCTGCGCGCCTGGCGGGATGCGCCGGCCACGCGCGGCAAGGTCATCAGCAGCGTCGAACACGACGGCTGGAAGGTCGAGCAAGTGGTGTCGCCGCTGGGCATTGTGGCATTCGTGTTTGAAGGACGGCCGAACGTGTTCGCCGATGCCGCCGGCGTACTGCGCACCGGCAACACTGCGGTGCTGCGCATCGGCAGCGATGCATTGGGCACTGCGCAAGCGATCGTCACTCACGCGCTGAACCCGGCGCTGGCCGATGCCGGTCTGCCGGCGGGGGCGGTGTCGCTGGTGGAAAGCGTCAATCACGCCGCCGGTTGGGCGATGTTCGCCGACCGGCGTCTGTCGCTGGCGGTGGCCCGGGGTTCGGGGCATGCGGTCAGCCAGTTGGGCAGCATCGCCCAGCAGGCGGGCACGGCGGTCAGCCTGCATGGCACTGGCGGCGCATGGCTGATTGCCGATCGTGATGCCGATGCCACACGCTTCGCCGCCGTGGTGCGCAACTCGCTGGATCGCAAGGTCTGCAACACGCTGAACGTTTGCCTGATTCAACGCGATCGCGCCATCGAACTGGTGCCGCTGTTCCTCGATGCGCTCAAACAAGCGGGCACAGCACGCGGGCAGGGCTGCAAACTGCACATCGTCGCCGGCAGTGAAAGCTATCTGCCGGCCGAGTGGCAGAACGCGACGGTCGAGGTCTATCGCGCCGAGGGTTATCAGACCGAGGCCTTGGCCGAAGCGCTGGCGGAGTCCGATTTGGGCCGCGAGTGGGAATGGGAAGAAACCCCGGAAGTCAGTCTGATGATCGTCGATGATCTGGATCAGGCGATCGCGCTGTTCAACCGCTACAGCCCGCAGTTCACGGTGTCGCTGATCAGCGAGGATGCGGCGGCCCAGGAACGTTTCTACAACGCGGTGAACGCGCCGTTTGTGGGCAACGGGATTACCCGTTGGGTCGATGGGCAGTACGCGTTGAACAAGCCGGAGCTGGGGCTTTCGAACTGGGAGAGCGGGCGCCTGTTTGCGCGCAGTGCGATTCTTTCGGGGGATGGGGTGTTTACGGTGCGTAGCCGTATGACGCAGGTTGATCTCAGCGTAAAACGCTGACGCTGATCCTGAGTTTGACCTGGTAGGAGCTGCCGAAGGCTGCGATCTTTTGATCTTGTTTTTTAAAAGCAAAATCAAAAGATCGCAGCCTTCGGCAGCTCCTACAGCAGGCTGGTTTCAGGCTGCTTTAGCGGCTATGGCGCAAGTCGCCGGTTGCTCATCCAGCGGCACAAACGTACGGCGATCCGCCGCCAGCGCGTCGATTGACCCGGTCTCGATGTCATAGACCCAGCCATGCAGGTTCAGCAGGCCTTTTTCCTGGGCCAGGCGCACGCTTGGGTGGGTCTGAATGTTCGCCAGTTGCGCGATCACATTTTCCCGCACCATCGCACTCAATTTCGCCGCGTCATTGGCGTGCGGTCGTGCCTCGTTCACCACTTTCGCCGACTCGGCATGTTGCAGCCAGCCGCTGACGGCGGGCAGGTGATCCATGCATTTGCACTGGGCAATCGCGGTCATCGCGCCGCAATCGGAGTGGCCGCAGATCACGATGTCAGTCACCCCAAGCACCGCCACCGCATATTCCACCGTCGCCGACACCCCGCCCGGATGCGGGCTGTAGGACGGCACGATATTGCCCGCGTTGCGGATCACGAACAGTTCACCGGGTTCTTGCTGAGTCAGCAGCTCCGGCACCACCCGGCTGTCGGAACAGGTGATGAACAAGGTGCCCGGGGTTTGAGTGGTCGCCAAGTGTTTGAACAGTTCGGTGCGTTGCGGAAACGCCTCGTTCTGGAACTTCAGGAAGCCTTCGATCAGGATTTTCATGGTGTTGTCCTCTCAGTTCGAACAGCCGGTGCCGAATTCGCTGTATTGAAGAATGTGTTTTGCGCCGTGGCTGTCGAGGTAGGTCATCTCGACCGGTACAACGCCGCAGACGTCGGCGACCGGGGTGATGCTCACGACTTCAGCAATATCCAGCGCCATGCCGTAGCGGTAGGCAATGGCCTCTTCATCAGCCTGGGCCTGGGCGGCGAGGCCGGCGAGCAGGGCCAGGGTCAACAGAATTTTGTGCATGGGGCAGCCTCCAGGCGGATGGGGTGACGATTTGGTAATTCGGGTTTGGATGGGCCCGCACCTCAGGTGCGGGCCGGGTGGATCAGAACGGACGCAGTGGCAGGAACTTGCCGTCGAGGGTGACCACGGCGCGGGAGCCGCCTTCCGGGTCTTCGACTTTCTTGATGTCGAGCTTGAAGTTGATGGCGCTGATGATGCCGTCGCCGAACTGCTCGTGGACCAAGGCTTTGAGGGTGGTGCCGTAGATCTGGATCATCTCGTGGAAGCGGTAGATGGTCGGGTCGGTCGGCACGCCGCTGAGGCTGCCGCGCAACGGGATGATCTGCAGGGCGGCAACGGCGTCGGCGTCCAGTTCAAGCTTGGCGCCGACCACTTGCGCGGCGTCTTGCGGCAAAGGGTGCTGGCCGAGCAGGGCAGCGGTGACGTAGGCCAGGCTCAGGCCGGTGTCGTCAGCCAGATCCTGCCACGACAGATTTTTGCGGGCCTTGATATCGAGAATGTGGGTGGTCAGGGCCAGGCTGGCATCGTTGTAAGCGTGGGACTGTTGCATGGTGTCGCTCCTTTCAAGGTTGGCTTGCTGTGTGGGAGCCATCTTCTGCCGGTTGATCCATAGCGTCCAAGACCGATATACAATGCTTCGCATAAGTCCTGCCTATAGATGGTGAGCCCGATGCTGTTGCGACATTTGCGTTATCTGCTGGCCGTGGCCGACCACGGCGGATTCACCCGGGCGGCGGAGGCGTTGCACGTGTCGCAGCCGACCTTGTCGCAACAGATCCGCCAACTTGAGGAAACTCTGGGGGTGGCCCTGTTTGATCGCACTTCGCGCACGGTCAAGGCCACCGATGCCGGCGAGGCTTACATTGAGTGTGCGCGGCGGGTGCTGGTGGAGCTGGAGGCGGGCAAGCGGGCATTGCATGACGTGAAGGATCTGTCCCGTGGCAACCTGCGTCTGGCCATGACCCCGACCTTCATGGCGTATCTGGTCGGGCCGTTGGTGCGTGATTTCGCGGCGCTCTACCCGGGTATCCATCTGCAGATTCTCGAGCTGTCGATGGACGATATCGAGGCGGGACTGGCGGACGATTCGCTGGACATCGCGATTGCCTTTACCCCGGTGCGCCACCCCGATCTCGAGTGCATTCCGGCGTTTACCGAAACCCTGGGGATCATGGTCGGGCGCGAGCATCCGCTGTACGACAGCAGTGGGGTACTGACGTCGAGTGACCTTGCACAGCTGGATTTCGCCTTGCTGGCACCGGACTTCATTACCCGGTTATCAATCGATGAATATTTTCGTCAGTTGGGGATCACGCCGCAGGTGCGCATCGAAGTGAACTCGGTGAGCACGTTGCTGGAGGTGGTGCGACATGCGCCGATGGCGACGATGTTGCCCGAGGCGATTGCGTCCGAAGACCGCGCGTTGCGTCGCTTGAGCGTCGAGCATGAAGCGCCGCAGCGTGGAGCGGCGTTGTTGCGGCGGCGCAATAATTACCACAGTGCGGCGGCAGTGGCGTTCATGAATCTGGTGCTGGAACTCAATATCCCTCTGTAGGAGCTGCCGAAGGCTGCGATCTTTTGATCTTGATCTAAAAAACAAGATCAAAAGATCGCAGCCTTCGGCAGCTCCTACAGTGCAGTTTCAGGGAGCAATAAAAAGGGCCTGCTTCTTTTGGAAGCAGGCCCTTTTTATTTATTGAAGTTGTAACTCAGCAAAACCGGTCAATCACCCGAACTTCATTCTTGTTCTGCATCGAATCCCACGCCTGTTTCAGCGTCTGCAGCACATTGCCGATGAAGTCCTTGTCGGCTGCGGCTTTCTTGCCGACATAACCGTGGCCGCGGCGGTACATCTTCAGGCGGGCCAGCAGGTTCTGGTTGTTGCGGTCGAATTCTTCTTCACCAGCGTGGGGCGACAGGCAGTCGATATGCACCTGACCCGACTTGCTGATCCAGAGAATGTGGCTGTCGTGGCTGTCTTTTTGCGCCGCGAACATACGAGCCAGTTCTTCGATAGTAGGTTGATTGTTCAGATTCATGATGTTTGCCCCTTGACCAGTCTGGTGATCTTTCAAAGTTGATTCGCTAATACAGGTAGCCCATCGGTTAGTTGATCCCTGGCACCGAAACCAGGACGTCAGCGGTCGCCCGTGAGAAGTACGGGGTCATGCGTCTGTTGCATGTAGTCGTGTTGAATAACTGCTACGCAATAGCGTCACAACGAGGAGAAGCAGCGAAAACCGGGAGGCTCCTTGACGACGTTTTCAGGGTCGACCACAAGCATCTTGAGAATTTTCGCCAGCGCTTCTCGTCCTTGTACTGGACGTTCAGGCCAGGTCAGCTTCTTCAATCTGCCTTGTGGGCAGCGTGTATCCGGAAAAAACAACTCGGCGGTCAGACGAGTTTGCTCAAGCGTGTTACCGATGTTCCCGATCGGGGAACGTCTTCATCATGCAAAAGCAAAACGACGCCGTCAACGGTTTTGTAGTGATTATTTTTGATCACTACATATTGTCGGACAAAGCTGTTTTGGAATGAGAAAAGTTCCGTTCAGGCAACGGACGCGGGGCTGTGAAAGATGTAGAAGGTGCAGGGATAACCGTCGACCGAACGCTGCTGGCGGACGAACTCACCACCGCTCAATTTGGGGATCAACCGGGCCCAGAAGTGCCGTGCAGGCAGGTTGGCGTCGATATGAAAAATCTGCCACTGACCGGGCAAACGACTCAAGAGGGCAGAGACGACAAACTGCGCGACGCCTTGGCCACGGAAGCGTCGGGTGAGGAAGAGGTAGCTGATGTTGTATTCAGTGCCGTCGATGCGGGTGTCATTGTCGACGATCACGAACCCGGCCAATTCGCTGTCGATGCGGATCAGGAAAGGTTGGGTAGCTGGATTGCGCCAGTAGTCGTCTTTCGGCTGAATACTGAAGAAGCCATGTTCGCCGAGTTTCAGTGGTAGCCATTGGCTGAAGTCGTACATGTAGAACTGCATGAGGTTTTCGATGGTTTGCAGTTCGTCGCGGTGGGCGGGGTGCAGTTCGATGGTGGGCATTGGGGAGAACTCCTGAAGATTGCGGCTTCAGTATTGTCGAATCATACCTTGTGGCGAGGGGATTTATCCCCGATGGGCTGCGAAGCGGCCCCAGCTTTTCCTTAAACCGGGGGACTGCTGCGCAGTCCATCGGGGATAAATCCCCTCGCCACAGTTGCCCCGGCGGTTTTGCTTCGGGTCGATTTGCGTTTCTTCTTCCACGGCGCGGCAGCCTTGCCGGCCGGTGGCGGGCCGCTGATGGTCAGGTTCAGCGCAGAACAGCGGGTGACCTGCTTGCTCATCCACGCTGCCTGTTTGGTGACGAACTCTTCCAGACTCATCTCGCCGCTCTGCACCATGTCCAGCGCCTGCTCCCAGATGGCGGTGGTGCCGGGATCGGCAATCGCCCGCGGTACGGCGTCGATCAGGCTGAAGGCCGGCGGGGTCGCGGCCAGCGCCTTGCCGTTCTTCACCAGATAACCACGATCCAGCAGGCCCTGAATGATCGAGGCGCGCGTGGCTTCGGTGCCGATGCCGGTGGTGTCCTTGAGTTTCTGTTTGAGCAGCGGATCTTCCACCAGTCTGGCGACGTTCTTCATCGCCTTGATCAGATCGCCTTCGGTGTAGGGTTTCGGCGGCTGCGTCCAGAGGTCCTTGAGGTTCACGCCGGCCACGGCGCAATCGATACCCTGGCTTAGCGCCGGAAGCGTTTGTGGGGCTGGCGCTTCACGGCCCTTGGCCGGGGCGAGGGCTTCAGGCAGGGCACGTTTCCAGCCCGGTTCAATGATCTGCTTGCCGACCGCGCGCAACGCTTCACCGGCGCAATCGAAATCGGCCTGAGTACGATCGTATTCATGGTTGGGCAGGAATTGCGCCAGATAACGCGCGCGAATCAGGGTATAGACCGCCCGGTGTTTGCCGCTCAGGCGTTCGAGATTTTTCGCCGCAGCCGTGGGGATGATGCCGTGGTGGGCGCTGACCTTGGCGTCGTTCCACGCTCGGGAGCGACGCTGCGGGTCGAGGTGACCGTTCAGCGCGTCGAGGCTCGGGTCGGCCTGACGCAGTGCCGCAAGTATCCCCGGCGCTTCGCTGTGCTGGCTCAGCGGCAGAAAGCCGCAATCGCTGCGCGGGTAGGTGATGACCTTGTAGGTTTCGTAGAGCGCCTGGGCGATGTCGAGGGTTTCCTGGGCGCCGAGACCGAGTTTCTTCGAGCAGACTTCCTGCAGGGTGCCCAGATCGAAAGGCAGCGGTGCCACTTCACGCATGCGCTCGGTGCGTAGCTTCATCACCCGCGCAGTGGCGGCATTGCTGATTGCCGCCGCCGCTTGTTGCGCCAGTGCCTGATTCAGACAGCGATCCTGATCGTCGCAAACGTTGCTGGGCGCACGCCATTGCGCAGTGAACCGCGTGCCGTCGTGCAGCAGTTGCACATCGATCGCCCAATACGGCACCGGGACGAAATCGGCGATGCTGCGGTCGCGATCCACCACCAGTCGCAGCGTCGGCGTTTGTACCCGACCGACCGGCAGCACGCCCTGATAGCCGGACTGCCGGCCCAATAGAGTGAACAGGCGGCTCATGTTCATGCCGATCAGCCAGTCCGCCCGCGAGCGCCCCAGCGCCGAGTGATACAGGCTGAAGGTTTCCGCTCCCGGCTTCAGCGCGGCCAGAGCCTTGCGAATTGACGCCTCGTCCAGCGCCGACAGCCACAAGCGCCGGATCGGCCCGCGATAGCGGCAGTGTTCGACCAGTTCCCGGGCAATCATCTCGCCCTCACGGTCGGCGTCGGTGGCGATGATCAGTTCGCTGGCCTCGCCGAGCAGGCGCTTGACCGCCTTGTACTGGCTGGCAGTGCGCGGCTTGACGGTCATTTTCCACTTGTCCGGGATGATCGGCAGATCCGCCAGTACCCAGCGTTTGTAGCGCGCGTCGTAGGCATCCGGTGGTGCGGTTTCCAGCAGATGGCCGATGCACCAGGTCACTGTGACGTCCGTTCCCAGCCAGCAGCCGTCGCCCCGACGCCTGGCGCCCAGCACGGCCGCGATGTCTTTGGCCTGGGAAGGTTTTTCACAGAGGTACAGCCGCATAACCACCGTCGTCGATCAGTTCACTGGAGGTGCACAGAATGGCCGCAGTTGGCGCTCGGGGCAACTTTTATCTGTATGGATATACAGATCAAAACGTTGCCGGGAATGACCGGTATTACCGGGACGTCGCGAGCGGCTATCGAGAAATCGATTGGCAAGGCAGTTGACGCCCGTGTCAGGTTCACCGGGCTTCTCAGAAACGCGAGTGACCGGGCGATCTCGCTAGTGGATCGCCGTGCTCGACGCGTACTGCCAACTCTGAAACAAGGAAGTCCCACCATGGCTCAAGCCAAAGCGAAAACCAGCAGCGCCTATGACGAAGTGAACGCCTTCAGCCACCTGTACGACCGTGGCGTCGGCCTGGTGAACGGCAAACCGTCGTTCACTGCCGACCAGGCGGCTGACGAAATCCTGCGCAAAAACCTGTCGTGGCACGACAAGAACGGCGACGGCAAAATCTCCCTGACCTACACCTTCCTTACCGAGAAACCGGCAAACTACAACCCGAACCTCGGCAACTTCAGCCAGTTCAGCGCTCAGCAAAAGGCTCAAGCCATACTGGCCATGCAATCCTGGGCCGACGTGGCCAAGGTCACGTTCACTGAGGGCAAGGGCGGCGACGGCCACATGACCTTCGGCAACTACGACGTCAGCACTGGCGGTGCGGCGTTCGCTTACCTGCCGAGCGGTGGCAGCTACGATGGCCAGTCGTGGTACCTGATCAACAACCAGTATCAGGTCAACAAGACCCCGGACACCAACAACTACGGGCGTCAGACCCTGACCCACGAAATCGGCCATACCCTCGGCCTGTCGCACCCGGGCGCCTACAACGCCGGCAACGGCAACCCGACCTACAACGACGCCAAATATGCCGAAGACACCCGTGGCTACAGCCTGATGAGCTACTGGAGCGAAGCCAACACCGACCAGAACTTCAGCAAGGACGGCAGCGGCGCCTACGCCTCGGCACCGCTGCTGGACGATATCGTCGCCGTGCAAAAACTCTACGGCGCCAACTATGAGACTCGCGCCGATAACACCACCTACGGTTTCGGCTCCAATACCGGGCGCGATTACTACAGCGCCACCTCGGCGTCGTCGAAGCTGGTGTTCTCGGTGTGGGACGGTGGCGGCGATGACACGCTGAACTTCTCCGGCTTCACCCAGAACCAGAAAATCAACCTCAATGAAGGCGCGTTCTCCGATGTCGGCGGACTGGTCGGCAACGTGTCGATCGCCTATGGCGTGACCGTGGAAAACGCCGTTGGCGGTTCCGGCAATGACCTGCTGATCGGTAACTCGGCCGTCAACCATCTGTTCGGCGGAGCCGGCAACGACATCCTTTACGGCGGTGGCGGCGCGGATGTGCTGTGGGGCGGCGAGGGTGCGGACACCTTTGTGTTTGGCGCGGCCAGTGACTCGACCAACAACCAGCCGGACTGGATCATGGATTTCAAAAGCGGCGTGGACAAGATCGACCTCTCGGGCATCGCTGGTTTCGCCACGGGCGCGGCCACGCTGAACTTCGTCAGCGGTTTCACCGGCCATGCGGGCGATGCAATCCTGACTTATTACGCGCAAAGTGGTCAGACCGGGCTGCTGATCGATCTGACGGGGCAGGGTGAGGTGGACTTTGCCGTCGGTGTGGTGGGGCAGGCGCTGGCGACGGATATCGTGGTTTGAGCTGATCCTGACTGACACCGATTCAGGGCAACTATCGTCCTGTGGCGAAGGAGCTTGTCGAATCGTCGCACCGTCCCGCTCGGCGGCGAAGCCGTCGCAAACTCGGAAATCGCGTTATACCTGACACACCCGATTCCCGGATTCAGGGCTGCTACGCAGCCCAGCGGGACGGTGCGACGATTCGACAAGCTCCCTCGCCACAGTTCATTTGTCCCTGGAGAACCCCCCATGAGCACCACCGGCCTCAACCCCGTCATTACCCTCGAAGAGCTTCCCGGTTGCCTGCTGGTCAAATTCCACGGCATCCAGGTCGCGGCGTCCTCGCATGTGCTGGTTCTTCATGAGGCCAATTACCCGCCGGTGTACTACGTGCCCCGCGAGGACATCGACGAAAAATACTTCGCCCGCACCGACCACACCAGTTACTGCCCGTACAAGGGCGACGCCAATTACTTCAGCCTGCAGGTGCCGGGGCATGAGGCGGCGAATGCGGTGTGGACGTATGAGAAACCGAAAATCTCGGTCGATGCGATCAAGAACTATGTGGCGTTTTATCCGGACCAGGTGAAGTTCGAGGTGATCAAGGCGGATGCCTGATTCTTGGCTGAGGAGATTCAATTGTGGCGAGGGGATTCATCCCCGATGGACTACGTAGTAGTCCCATTTTTCACAGGGGGCGCACGCACCCCATCGGGGATAAATCCCCTCGCCACAGGTTTTTTTCACCCAAGGATCATGTGTTCAGGTTCAGATTCAGTTCTTGTCCAGATCGATATTCTTCGTCTCCCGCAGACAAATCATTCCCACCACCAGGCTCACCCCGGTAATCAGCACCGGGTACCACAGCCCATAGAAAATATCCCCGGTGTACACCACCAGCGCGAACGACACCGTTGGCAGGAAGCCGCCGAACCAGCCGTTGCCGATGTGATACGGCAGGGACATCGAGGTGTAGCGGATGCGCGTCGGGAACAGTTCGACCATCAGCGCCGCCAGCGGGCCGTAGCACATGGCCGAGATGATGATCAGCGCGACGATCAGTGCCACGATCATCGGTTTGTTGATTTGCTGCAGGTCGGCCTGTTGCGGGTACCCGGCGAGGGTGACGGCGCCGCGCAGGGCCGATTCGTCATAGCCGTCGATCTTCACGTCGCCGATGCTCACCTGCACGCCGCTGCCGGCCGGCGCTGCGGCGCTGGTGTAGGGCAGGCCTTGCTTGACCAGGAAGGTCTTGACCTTGTCGCACGGGCTGTCGAATTTGGCTTTGCCCACCGGGTCGAACTGAAAGGTGCAGGTTGCTGGGTCCGCCAGTACAGTGATCGGCGCCTGACGGCTGGCCTGATCGATTGCCGGATTGGCGTAGTGGGCGAGGGATTTGAAAATCGGGAAGTACAGCGCCGTCGCCAGCAGCAAACCGAGCATCAACACCGGTTTGCGTCCGACCTTGTCCGACAGCCAGCCGAAAATGATGAAGAACGGCGCACCGATGACCACGCTGATGATCAGCAGGCTGTTGGCAACGGCCGGGTCCATTTTCAGAAACTGGGTCAGGAAGAACAGCACGTAGAACTGCGCGGCATAAAAGGTCACCGCTTGCCCGGCATTGATGCTGAACAGCGCGATCAGTACGACTTTGAGGTTCTCCCATTGGCCGAACGATTCGCGGATCGGCGCCTTCGACGCTTTGCCTTGCTCTTTCATTTTCAGGTAGGCCGGCGACTCGTGCAGGCTCAGGCGGATCCAGGTGGAAATGCCCAGCAGCACGATCGACAGCAGAAACGGAATGCGCCAGCCCCAGACTTCAAACTGGTCACCGGTGAAGTACCGGCAACCGAGCACCACCAGCAGCGACAGCAGCAGGCCGAGGGTCGCGGTGGATTGAATCCAGCTGGTGTGGAAACCGCGCTTGCCGATGGGCGCATGCTCCGCCACGTAGGTCGCGGCGCCGCCGTATTCACCGCCCAGCGCCAGGCCCTGGAGCATGCGCAGCACCACCAGAATGATCGGCGCGGCGATGCCGATGCTGGCGTAGTTCGGCAGCAGACCGACACAGAACGTGGCGATGCCCATCAGGACGATGGTCGCGAGGAAGGTGTATTTGCGCCCGATCATGTCCCCCAACCGACCGAACACCAGCGCCCCGAACGGCCGCACGATAAACCCGGCGGCGAAGGCCATCAGCGCGAAGATGAACGCCGTGGTGTCGTTGACGCCGGCGAAAAACTGCTTGCTGATCACCGCCGCCAGGGCGCCGTAGAGGAAGAAGTCATACCACTCGAACACCGTCCCCAGGGACGAGGCGAAGATGACTTTCTGCGTGGCATTGCTGGTGCTGGCGCCGCTCGCGGCATCCAGCGGCTGAGCGTGTTCTGACATATCGGTATTCCTCACAGTGATTGTTTTTGTTGTTCCACTGGTGTTGCGCGCTGCCTTGAACGAATTACACGGCCCCCTGTAGGAGCTGCCGCAGGCTGCGATCTTTTGATCTTGTAAAAGCCAAAGGCAAAAGATCGCAGCCTGCGGCAGCTCCTACAGGGTGTGGGCCAGTTCGGGAGTGGGTGTGCAGGTCCTGATCGGTGGGTTGAGGATCATCTGCGCCGCCTTCTCGGCAATCATCAGCGTAGGCGAACAGGTGTTGCCCGAGGTGATGCGCGGCATGATCGAGGCGTCGGCGATGCGCAGGCCGGGCACGCCATGCACGCGCAGTTGTGCATCGACCACCGCGTCAGCGTCATTGCCCATGCGGCAGGTGCCGACGGGGTGGAAGATCGTCGTGCCGATTCGCGCCGCCGCTTCGTGCAGTTGCGCCTCGCTCTGCAGGCTGTCGCCGGGCAGATACTCCACCGGTTTGAACGCCTGCAGGGCCGGGGCGCTGACGATGCGGCGGGTCAGGCGGATCGCATCGGCGGCCACGCGCAAATCTTCGGGATGGCTGAGGTAGTTGGGTTGAATCAGCGGCGCGTCCTGAGGATTCGTCGAACGGATGTCGATCCGCCCACGGCTCTGCGGACGCAGATCACAGACCGATGCGGTGAACGCCGGGAAACCGTGCAGCGGCTCGCCAAAGCGCTCCAGCGACAGCGGTTGCACGTGGTATTCAAGGTTCGCTGAAGTCTGCTCCGGCCCGGAGCGGGCAAACGCGCCCAACTGACTCGGCGCCATCGACAGCGGCCCGCTGCGGTCATACAGATAACGCAGGCCCATGCCCATCTTGCCCCACAGGCTGCCGGCGATCTGATTCAACGTGCGGGCGTTTTGCAGTTTGTAGATCAGGCGCAATTGCAGGTGATCTTGCAGGTTGCCGCCAACCCCCGGCAGCTCATGAATCACGCCGATGCCGAGGTGTTCCAGCAACGGCCGCGGGCCGATTCCGGAGCGCTGCAGAATGCTCGGGGAACCGACGGCACCGGCGCAGAGGATGATTTCCTTGCGCGCCTTGAAGCTTTTCACCTGGCCTTCGTGACGCGCGCTGACTTTGCAAGCACGGCCGTTTTCCAGCAGCACCCGATCCACTTCAACCCCGGTCAGCACCGTCAGATTGGCCCGCTCGCGAATCGGTTTGAGAAATGCTTTCGCCGCGTTCCAGCGCACCCCGGCCTTCTGGTTGACCTGAAAGTAGCCGCAACCCTCGTTGTCGCCCTGGTTGAAGTCGTCGATGCTGGCGATGCCGCTCTGTTCGGCGGCGCTGCGAAACGCGTTGAGAATCGGCCATGACAACCGCTGTTGCTCAACCCGCCATTCACCCGTGGCACCGTGAAATTCAGCGGCGCCGGCAAAGTGGTTTTCGCTCTGTTTGAACAGTGGCAGCACGTCGTTCCAGGCCCAGCCCGGATTGCCCTCGGCCGCCCAGCCATCATAGTCGCCGGCCTGGCCGCGCATGTAGATCATGCCGTTGATGGAGGAGCAGCCACCGAGCACTTTGCCGCGCGGGTAACTCAGGCTGCGACCCTGCAGGCCGGGTTGGGCTTCGGTCTTGAAGCACCAGTCGGTGCGTGGGTTGCCAATGCAGAACAGATAGCCGACCGGGATGTGAATCCACGCATAGTTGTCGCGTCCGCCGGCTTCGAGCAGCAACACCCGCTGCTGCTTGTCTGCCGACAATCGATTGGCCAGCAGGCACCCGGCAGGTCCAGCACCGACCACGATGTAGTCGTATTCATCAAGGGAAGTCTGCATTCCCTGACCTCGCTTTTTGTTTTTATTGTCCGACACTCTAGTTGTCAGCTTTCGTTAAAAGAATGTTAGTTTTTACCCAGCCGCTGTGCGTTTTCGAACAGCCTGGCTTGACCCTGGCTGACAAGGACACCCCCATGTTCGACTGGAACGACCTGCGGTTTTTTCTGGAGTTGCAACGCAGCGGCCGCCTGCTCACGGCCGCCCGACGCCTGAACACCACTCACGCCACCGTCGCCAGGCACATTGAGGCCATCGAACGGAGCCTCGGCACCGCACTGTTCGTCCAGCATGCCCAAGGCTACGAAATGACCCCGGCGGGGGAGGCGCTGCTCAAGCACGCCGAAGCCATGGAAAACGTCGCGCTATTGGCCCAGGAAGAGATCACCCAATCCACCGCGCCGCTGGGCAAGATCCGCGTCGGCGTCACCGAAGGGCTGGGTATCAAGTTTCTCGCCAGCCGCATGATCGGCCTGTTCGAACGCTATCCCGGCCTGGAGGTGGAGCTGGTGGCCGTGCCGCGGTTCGTCAGCATCCTCAACCGCGAGGCGGAAATCAGCATCCACCTCGAACGCCCGGCTGCCGACATGCTGGTCACGCGCAAACTCACCGACTATCGGTTGGCGCTCTACGCCAGTCAGGCCTACCTCGACAAGGCACCGCCGCTACAGAGTCGCGAAGACCTCGCCCGGCATGCGTGGATCGGCTATGTGGATGATCTGCTGTTCAGCCAGGAACTGATGTTTCTCAACAGTTTCTGTCGCAGCCCGCGCGTTGTATTCCACAGCACCAGCGTGATCGCCCAGCAGGAAGCGGCGCGCTCGGGCCTGGGGATTGCTGTGTTGCCCTGCTATATGGCGGCGTCGGATCCGGATCTGCGCCTGTTGCTGCCGGATGAGCGCATTGAGCGCAGTTACTGGATCAGCACCCGGCGCGAGCTGCACAAATCGGTGCGGCTGCGGGTGGTCTGGGATTATGTGGTGGGGCTGTGCGAGGCGGAGCAGGGGCTGCTCACCGGCAAACACTGACACCTCAAGGTTTTTCAGCCGGCTCGAGATTTCACCGATCTGGATCAATATTTCCCTTTGAAATATCACCTAACTTAAAAGATCCAGGCCCTTGTTGCGGTATCGACTACAGTGCTCCGGTGCGCAATTTGCTGCGCTCATGGAGTAGCCCGGCAGCCCCCACCAATAACCACAACGGGTCGCCAGGCAGAGTGCAGCAAGGAGCTGACGTAGAACTCCCCCTGAAACTTTTCACGGATGAACATCGTAATGCACTGCCTAGAACGCACCTTTGATATCCAGCCCCTGACCCAGGCGGATATGACTGTCCACATCAACGGCCAACCGGTTAGCGCGGCCATCGGTGAAACGGTCCTCAGCGTTATCCAGTCCCTCGGTGTGCGCCAGGTCGCACGTAACGATCATGACCAGATCAGCGGCGCCTATTGCGGCATGGGCGTGTGCCAGTGCTGCCTGGTGAAAATCAACGGTCGGCACAAGCGCCGTGCCTGCCAGACGGTGGTGCGCGACGGAATGCGGATTGAAACCCGGGTCAACCGCATCAACGAGCAGGAGGTTGTATGAGCCTGCAACCGGTGATCGTCGGCGGTGGTCCGGCGGGAATGGCGGCGGCCATCGAACTGGCGCGCCATGGTGTGCGCTGCACCTTGCTCGAAGAGGCTTCGCGCCTCGGTGGAGTGGTCTATCGCGGGCCGTTGCGTGACGGCGTGCAACTGGATTACCTCGGGCCACGTTATTCCGAAGCCCTGAGCAAACTGCACGGTGATTTTCAGCAACAGGCCGGGCTGATTGACGTGCGCCTGAATCATCGCGTGGTTGGCGCCGAAGGCACCCGTGCCCTGGTGGTGCTGGATGGCGATGAGCAACTGCATGAGATCGATTATCCGCAATTGCTGCTGGCCGCCGGTTGTCACGAACGCAGCGTGCCGTTTCCCGGCTGGACCCTGCCGGGCGTGATCATGCTCGGCGGCCTGCAACTGCAAATCAAAAGTGGCGTGGTCAAGCCGCAGGGGCCGGTGGTCATCGCCGGTACCGGGCCGTTGCTGCCGCTGGTGGCAACGCAGCTGCACGCGTCCGGCGTCAAGGTCGCGGGCGTATACGAAGCCTGCGCCTTCGGCAAGATCGCCCGCGAAAGCCTGGCGTTGCTGAACAAGCCGCAGCTGTTCCTCGATGGTTTGAGCATGCTCGCTTACCTGAAACTGCACGGCATCCCGATGAACTACGGCTGGGGCGTGGTCGAAGCTCACGGCGACGGCGAGCTGAAAAGCGTCAGCGTGGCACCGTACTCGGCCACCTGGGAGCCGGACCTGACACGCATCGAGCGCTTCGAAGCCCAGACCCTGGCGGTCGGTTACGGTTTTATCCCGCGCACCCAGCTCAGTCAGCAAATGGGCCTCGATCACGGTTTCAGCGACGACGGTTACCTGCGCGCCAATGCCAACAGCTGGCAACAAAGCAACGAGCCGCATGTGCACCTGGCCGGTGACATGGGCGGCATTCGCGGCGGTGAAGCGGCGATGCTCGCCGGCAGAATCGCTGCCACCTCGATCCTGCTGCAACGCGGGATTATCGAAGAGGATCTGGCACGGGTACGCCGCGACCGTTACTTGGGCAAACTCAAATCCATCGTGCGCTTCCGTGCGGCTGTTGATCGCTACACCGAACGCGGTGTCGGCCAGACCGCCTTGCCGGCTGCCGATACGGTGATCTGCCGCTGTGAACATGCAACCCGCGCGGACATTGATCTGGCGTTGGAGCAAGGTGTGCAGGACATCGCCAGCCTGAAGATGCGCACCCGCGTCAGCATGGGCGATTGTCAGGGCCGGATGTGCGTCGGCTACTGCAGCGATCGCCTGCGCCAGGCGACCGGGCGCAAGGACGTTGGCTGGTTGCGCCCGCGTTTCCCGATCGATCCGATTCCTTTTTCCGCGTTCCAGTCCGGCGGCACGGAGGCCGTTTCCCATGAGTAAGTTCTATGACGTGATCATTGCCGGCGGCGGCGTGATCGGGGCGTCCTGCGCCTATCAATTGTCCAAGCGCGAGAACCTCAAGGTGGCGTTGATCGACGCCAAACGCCCGGGCAACGCAACCCGCGCTTCGGCCGGCGGCTTGTGGGCCATCGGCGAGTCGGTGGGGCTGGGGTGCGGGGTGATTTTCTTCCGGATGATGTCGGCCAACCGCAAACGCGAAACCCAGGGCGCGGCCGTCGCGGTGGACGCCAGCACGCCGCATATCCTGCCGGAGTCGTTCTTCGATTTCGCCTTGCAGTCCAACGCGCTGTACCCGGCGTTGCATCGCGAGTTGAAGGACAAGCACGGGATGGATTTCAAGTTTGAAAAGACCGGGCTGAAGTTCGTCATTTATGACGACGAAGACCGGCTCTACGCCGAGCACATTGTCAGCTGCATTCCGCATCTGGCCGATCAGGTGCGCTGGCTCGATCAGGCTGCGCTGCGCGAAGCCGAGCCGAGCGTCAGCCATGAGGCTCGTGGGGCACTGGAATTTCTCTGCGACCACCAGGTCAGCCCGTTCCGTCTCGCCGATGCCTACATGGAAGGTGCGCGGCAGAACGGCGTCGACATCTTCGTCAATACCAACGTCACTGGCGTGTTGCACCACGGCAGCCGCGTGACCGGCGTGCAGACGGCCGAAGAGGGCGTGTTCCACTGCAAGACGCTGATCAACGCCGGCGGCGCCTGGGCGGCGGATTTGAGCGAATGGGCCACCGGTGTGCGGATTCCGGTGAAGCCGGTCAAGGGCCAGATCCTGCTGACCGAACGCATGCCGAAGATCCTCAACGGCTGCCTGACCACCAGCGACTGCTATGTGGCGCAGAAGGACAATGGCGAGATCCTGATCGGCAGCACCACCGAAGACAAAGGCTTCGACGTCACCACCACCTACCCGGAAATCGCCGGACTGGTGCAGGGCGCGGTGCGCTGCCTGCCGGAACTCAAGGACGTCAACCTCAAGCGCACCTGGGCCGGATTGCGTCCGGGGTCGCCGGATGAGCTGCCGATCCTCGGGCCGATGCGTGGGGTGGAAGGGTATCTGAATGCCTGCGGACACTTCCGCACCGGCATCCTGACCTCGGCGATTACCGGGGTGCTGCTGGATAAACTGGTCAACCAGGAAGCACTGCCGCTGGATATCACACCGTTCCTCGCGGATCGGTTTGAGGTGGCGCCGGTCAAGCAAGAACGGGAATTAGAGCTGGCCTGATCCAATCCCCTGCGGCAGCTCCCACAGGGTTTTCGGTCGTTCACAAAACCTGTGGGAGCGGGCTTGCCCGCGAAGGCGTCGGTGCTGTCGGCCTGAAGTTTGGATCTGTGCAAGGACGTCAGGCCTTGCGCGCTTCCTCTTCCAGTTGATCCGATTCGAACAGCCGCGCCAGTTCCGCGCGGGCTTCCTGAGCGGTCTGCAGGACTTTGGCCGCGTCGTCGTAAACGGCGTGCTGCGCCTCCAGCACCTGCTCGTCGTGGTGCTTGAAGCGCTTGATCCGCGCATCGGCCTGAGCCTGGGTCAAACCCAGGCCGACCAGGGTACGGCGGCTCATTTCCAGACTGGAGTAATAGGTCTCACGAATCGGCTCGGCGCCGACATCCACCAGGCGGTGCACGTGCTGACGGTTACGTGCGCGGGCGATGATCTTCATGTGCGGATACAGCTTGCGCACGATCTCGGCGGTCTTGATGTTGGTCTCCGGATCGTCCGTGGCAATCACGAAGTATTCCGCCTCGCCAACCTTTGCCGCATTGAGGATTTCCGGGCGCATCGGGTCGCCATAGAACACCGGTACGCCGCCAAAACTGCGCGACAGTTCGATGGTTTCCACCGAAGTGTCGAGGGCGACGAACTTGATGTTCTGCGCTCGCAGAATCCGCGCCACGATCTGGCCCATCCGGCCCATGCCGGCGATCACCACGCGCGGTGCCTCGGTATCGATTTCGCGGAATTTCTCCGGTACTTCCACCGGCTGCACTTTCGGGCTGACCAGCCGTGCGCAGATCAGCAGCAGCAACGGCGTCAAGGCCATCGACAAGGTGATGGTCAGCACCAGCAGGTCATACAGGCGCGGTTCGAACAGGCCCTGATCGCGCCCGATCTTGAACACCACAAAGGCAAATTCACCGCCGGCGGCGAGTACGATGCCCAAGCGAATTGCACTGACCTTGGTCAGCCCACCGGCCAGACGCCCGACCACAAACAGCAGCGGCAACTTCAAGCCGATCAGCAGCAGCGTCAGGCCCAGCACGGTGATCGGCGCACTCAGCAGCAGACTCAGGTTGGCGCCCATGCCGACGCTGATGAAAAACAGCCCGAGCAGCAAGCCCTTGAACGGCTCGATCTGCGCTTCCAGTTCATGCCGATATTCGGAGTCCGCCAGCAACAGGCCGGCGAGGAAAGCCCCGAGGGCCATCGACACGCCGACCAGATCCATCAGCCACGCCGTGCCGATCACCACCAGCAATGCGGTGGCGGTAGACACTTCCGGCAGACCGGTTTTCGCCACCACGCGGAACACCGGACGCAACAGATAACGCCCGCCGACCACCACCACGGCGATTCCGCCGAGTACTTGCAAACCGTGATTCAGGCTTTCCGCGTTGCTGGTGGCATGCGCGCTGCCGGCGAGCATCGGCACCAGCGCGATCAACGGGATCGCGGCGATGTCCTGAAACAGCAGAATCGCAAACGCCAGCCGCCCGTGCGGGCTGGTGAGTTCCTTGCGCTCGGCCAGGCTCTGCAGGCCGAATGCGGTGGACGACAGCGCCAGGCCAAGGCCGAGCACAATTGCACTGTTCAGCGGCTGACCGAACACATACAACGCCAGCACGCCGATTACTGCCGCTGTCAGCAGCACCTGCGCCAGGCCCACGCCAAACACCGATTTGCGCATCACCCACAAGCGCCGCGGCGACAGTTCCAGGCCGATGATGAACAACAGCAGCACCACGCCCAGTTCGGAAATATGCGCGACACTTTGCGGATTACCGATCAGACCGAGCACCGACGGGCCAATGATCACCCCCGCCAACAGATAACCGAGCACCGCGCCCAGTTGCAGACGTTTGGCCAAGGGCACGGTGAGCACTGCGGCGAACAGAAACACGACAGCGGCTTGTAACAGGTTGCCTTCATGGGGCATGGGTTGACTCCTGACAGCGGTACGGCGGGGGTGACAAGGATAAAGGCTGAAACGATTCAAGATCCATCGAAGATCCGCTGCAGGAGCTGCCGCAAGCTGCGATCTTTTGATCTTGATTCCGGAGATCAAAAGATCGCAGCCTGCGGCAGCTCCTACAGGGTTCAGTGTAAGTCTGTAATAATTTGCATCAAATAGTTACATTGATAGCCTTCGCGAATCAGTCTTTCCGAGTCCGCCATGGCCATCAACTTCGATCTCAACGACCTGCAAGCCTTTCGCGCCGTGGTCGAACAGGGCAGCTTCCGCAAGGCCGCCGACACCGTGCGCCTGTCACAACCGGCCTTGAGCCGTCGCATCGAAAAGCTTGAGGACGCCCTCGGAGTAAAGCTTTTTGAACGCACCACGCGCAAAGTCAGCCTGACTCAGGCCGGGCGCGGCTTCATGCCCAGCGTCGAGCGTTTGCTGGATGATCTGGATGTGGCGTTGTTGGGCATCAGCGAAGTCGCTTCGACGCGAATGGGCCACGTCACCGTGGCCTGCGTGCCGTCGGCGGCGTACTACTTCATGCCGCGCGTGGTCGCCCGTTATCACCGGCAATTCCCGCGCATCAAGGTCAAAGTCCTCGATTCCAGCGCCCACGACGTGCTCAGTGCGGTGGTCAATGGCGAGGCGGATTTCGGTTTGAGCTTCATCGGCACACAGGATGCCAAAGTCGATTTCGAACCGCTTGTGCAGGAGTGCTACGTTGTCGCCTGTCGCCGTGATCATCCGTTGGCCGGGCGCAGCAGCGTGAGTTGGGACGAGTTCTATCAGCAGGATTACATCTCGCTGGACAAGACGTCCGGCAACCGGTTTCTGCTCGATCAGGCCTTGAGCCGAGTGGTGCCGCAACGCCAGAGCATCTGCGAGACGCGGCATGTGACGACGATGATTGGTCTGGTGGAAGCGGGGCTTGGCGTGGCGGCGGTGCCGTTGATGGCGATGCCCGGGCCGGATCATCCGATCCTGACCCGGGTGCCGCTGACCGATCCGGAAGTGATGCGCAGTGTCGGCATCATCAAGCGCCGGGGTCGCACGTTGACCCCGGCAGCACTGGAGCTGGAACGGCTGGTGGTGGAAATGAAAGTCCAGCCGCCGACGCTCAGCGCTTGACCGAATCCAGCCCGGTGGCCTGTACGTCAGCCTGAGCGGCAGGCGCGGCGAGGTAGTCGAGCAGGGCCTTGGCCTCTTTTGGATGCTGCGCACCGACCGGGATGCCGGCGGCAAAACGCGTCACCGACTGCACCGATTCCGGAATCTTGCCGACAAAACTTACCCCCGGCACCGGCAGCAATTCGCTGACCTGCTGGAAGCCCAGTTGATAATCGCCGGTGGCAACCACTGAACCGACCGGGACTTTCGGGACCATCTTCGCTTTCGGTTTCAGCTGCTCCTCGATACCGAGTTTGTTGAACAACTCCTTCTCGATGTACACGCCGCTGGCACTGTCGGAGTAGGCCACCGATGTTGCGTCGAGCAGGGTTTTCTTCAGGCTTTCGACGCTGCTGATGTTCGGCTTCGGCGCGCCCTCACGCACTACCAGACCGATCCGCGAATCCGCCAGTTCGACCCGCGAGGCCGGGTCGACCTTGCCTTGTTTGATCAGATCATCAAGGGCATAGCCGACCATGATCACCACGTCGGCGTGTTCGCCACGGGCGAGGCGGTTGGGGATCGCTTCCGGCGCCTTGCCCATCGACGGGCCGAGCTGGGTGTCGAGGGTGTTGCCGGTGGCCGCCGCGAATTTCGGGCCGAGGATTTTGTAGGCGGCGGTGAAGCCGCCCGACGTCATCACGTTCAGCTGTTCAGCATGGGCCAGTGCGCTGAACGCGAAGAGGGCGATGGCGCTGAAATTGATCAGTTTTTTCAAGGTGTTGCTCCTTATGCGGCAACCGGTTGCAGACGGCCGCCTGCGCGGCGATAGAGGTACAACGTGGCGCCCAACGCGCACAGTGCGCCGACGCTCATCCAGTAACCCGGCGCGGCCTTGTCGCCGGTGTACTGGATCAGGAAGGTCGACATCGCCGGGGTGAAACCACCGAAAATCGCGGTCGCCAGACTGTAGGCGAGGGAGAAGCCGGCCACCCGCACTTCCACCGGCATGATCTCGGTCAGCGCCGGAATCATTGCGCCGTTGTACATGCCGTAGATGAACGACAGCCACAACAGCGACAGCAACATGTGACTGAAACTCGGCGCCTGCACCAAGTACGACAGCGCCGGGTAGGTGCTGGCCAGCGCCAGCAGCGACATCGCAATCAACACCGGACGCCGGCCGATGCGGTCGGACAACATGCCGCCAATCGGCAGCCAGAAGAAGTTAGACACGCCCACCAGCAAGGTCACCAGCAACGCATCGGAGGTGCTCAGGTGCAGCACGGTTTTGCCGAAGGTCGGCGCGTACACGGTGATCAGGTAGAACGCGGTGGTGGTCAGCGCGACCATCAGCATGCCGCCGAGCACCACGCCCCAGTTCTGGCCGAGGGTGCGGAACACTTCCTTCATGCTCGGGCGGTGTTTGCGTGCGGCGAATTCTTCGGTTTCCGCCAGGTTACGGCGCAGCAGGAAGATGAACGGCACGATCAGGCAGCCGACGAAAAACGGAATCCGCCAGCCCCAATCGGCCACCACGCTCGGCGCCATCCACGCGTTCAACGCGTAGCCCAGCGCCGCCGCGACGATGATCGCCACCTGTTGACTGGCCGACTGCCAGGCGGTGAAAAAACCTTTGCGGCCCGGTGTGGCGATTTCGGACAGATACACCGAAACACCACCCAGTTCCGCACCGGCGGAGAAGCCTTGCAACAGCCGTCCGATCAGCACCAGCGCCGGCGCAAACAGGCCGATGCTCTCGTATCCGGGCACCAGCACAATCAGGATCGTGCCGCTGGCCATGATCGACAGCGTAACGATCAGCCCCTTGCGACGACCGACGTCGTCGATATAGGCGCCAAGCACAATGGCACCCAGCGGACGCATCAGAAAGCCTGCGCCGAATACGGCAAAGGTCATCATCAGGGAAGCGAACTCACTGCTCGCCGGGAAGAACACCGCCGCGATCTGCGTGGCGTAGAAGCCGAACAGAAAGAAGTCGAACTGTTCGAGGAAGTTGCCCGAGGTTACCCGGAAAATGGCGCCGGCCCGCGAGCCGCCGTGTGGGATTGAGGCTGTCATAGAAAAAATCTCCACCGCTTTTATGACGTGCGCGACGTGGAAGCGGCGCACGGTTGTTATTGCGGCGGATGGTCGCGCAGCTGTAACAGGATGTTAATTGCATTGTTGGCATGGATTGATGTGCAAAGCGGATCAATCCCCTGAAACACCACTACGTGTGGGAGCGAGCATGCTCGCGAAAGCGGTGTGTCAGGTAATGAAGAGGCTGAATGTGCCGACGCCAGCGATAGCGGCCTCACGGACAACTACAATCCCCGGCCAGTCCACGCAAAAAACAAGGAATGATTCCAGTCCTCCGCAGTCGGAGTTCAGGTATCACACATCTGAAGGAGGTTCACCGATGAACAGCAAAACCCTAATCGCCAGCCTGGCCCTCGTCGCCGGCATTGCCGGGATCAGCCCACTTGTTCAAGCGGCGCAAACCTCAAGCGAACCCACCGTCCAGTCGCCGACCAGCGACCGTGAATTGAAGGTCAACGACCGCGCTCCAGACATTTATCAGCGCAGCGACAAGGCATTGAAAAACTGGAAACAGAAAGGCTTGAAAGCACCGGTCGACCAGGCGCAGTGGGTGCAGATCAACGACAAGTACGTGATGGTCATGATCACCAACGGCACCATTGTCGAGATGCAGCCTGTCGAGCGTTAAACTCCCGGACTCAAAGGCCCTGGGCGTGCAGCCGCGCAGGGCTCTCGCCCCCCAATCGATACTGATTGTTCCCACTGCGCTTGGCCTCATACATCGCCAGGTCGGCAATGTGCAGCAGTCGGTCCATGGTCGGCGCATGGTCGGGAAATACCGCGACGCCAAGGCTGGTGCCGATGTGGCGCTGGTCGTTGCCGATGCTGATCGGCGGCGACAGTTCGATGAAAATCTTCTGACAGATGCTGCGGGCTTCGTCCTGCAGGTTGAGGCTCGGGGCCAGGCCTTGCAGGATCACCACGAATTCGTCGCCGCCAATCCGTGCGACGGTGTCGGTGGCGCGCAGGATGCGTTTCAGACGCGTCGCAGTGGTGATCAGCACGCGGTCGCCGGCGGCGTGACCGTAATGGTCGTTGATCGCCTTGAAACCATTGAGATCGATAAACACCAGTGCCACGCGGGTCAGGCTGTGGCGCGCCTGTTCCAGTGCTTCGGATAAACGCTCTTCAAGCACCAGGCGATTGGGCAGACCGGTCAACGGGTCGAAGTGGGCGAGGTGCTGAAGGTAACTGGCCGAGGCTTTTTCCTCAGTGATGTCGCGCACCACACCCATCATCTTGATCACCGCATCGTGGTCGTTGCGCACCACATTGCCGGTTTCCCGCAGCCAGCGAATCGTACCGTCGGGCCAGACCACGCGGTATTCCTCGTCATGGTTTTCACCGGTCTCCAGACAACGCAATTCACCCTCGCGCACTCTGACGCGGTCGTCCGGGTGCACACAGGCGCAGAACAGCGCATAAGACGGGGTGATTTCGCCGATCTTGAACCCGAACATGCCGTAGATCGCGTCCGACCAATACAGCCGGTCGGTGTCGACTTCCCAATCCCAAGTGCCGATGCGGGCAAAGTACTGGCTGCGTTTGAAACGCTCGGCGTCACCGTCCTGGTGGATGTTCTGGCGTTCGGCGGCGCGGGTCAGCAGCTCGCGGTATTCGTCCAGTTGCTTGCGCAAGCCGCGCTCGCGCCAGATCAGGACGACGATCAATCCAAGCATGACAACGCCAAGGGCAAGGCTGATCCAGAGGTCAGTCATTCGGGAACTGCCAGCATGAACAATCGATCCGTGAAGTAATGGCGGTTGGCTATCTTAATGGGTTGGCAGTCACTTCGGATACAGCGCCAATCTTCGTTAATGAGTTGCGAACAGCCGCCATTTCTGGGAAAACGGCGGCCAGCTGAACAATAGAGTGAATGGCATGAATGATGAACTGCAGGTAATCGATCTCCAGGTGGGCGAGGGCAAGGCTGCCGTCAAAGGTGCACTGATCACCACCCATTACACCGGCTGGCTGGAAGACGGTAGCGAGTTCGATTCTTCCCACAGCCGAGGCAAACCTTTCCAGTGCGTGATTGGCACGGGGCGGGTGATCAAGGGCTGGGATCAGGGGCTGATGGGCATGCAAGTGGGCGGCAAGCGCAAACTGCTGGTGCCGGCGCATCTGGGGTACGGCGAACGAACGATGGGCAAGATCCCGCCGAATTCGAATCTGGTGTTTGAGATTGAGTTGCTGGAGGTTTTGACGCGGGAGGATTGAGGCGGGCAACCGCCGATCAATCAATTTCCATGTAACCTGTGGCGAGGGGATTTATCCCCGATGGACTGCGCAGCAGGCCTTCTTGAGGTATCGCTTGGCGATCCCCCTCGTCACGGTTACTCAGGTCACCATTGCCATCGCGTTCTGCGCCCGGTGCCGATCCCGCTCATTGAGGCCCATGGCGACTTATGCGACGACGACGTGGGCATCTGTTTTATTGGTCATGTGAAATTCTCCTTTGCGCCGTTTTCCTTGTGGCGAGGTAGCTTGCTCCCGCTGGGTTGCGAAGCGACCCCAAGATCCATCGATCCGGATCGGATCCGGATTTCGACTGCCGTGCAACTAGCAGGTCCACCGCTTTCGCGAGCAGGCTCACTCCCACAGGGGGAGTGAAATCGCTTTCCGCATCCCGTTCATCCCTTGAAGGCTCACCGAACTTGCGATTGCCCAAGCCATCGGCGACTATGCGCGCCATATAGGGGTAGGGGGTATAGGTATGTCGCACATTCACGAACACAAAGACGAGTTGCTCAACCGCGTGCGGCGGATTGCCGGGCAGGTGCAGGCGGTGGAGAAAGCGCTGGAAGGCGATGCCGATTGCGCCAAGACCTTGCACCTGGTGGCGGCGATTCGCGGGGCGGTCAACGGGTTGATGGAGCAGTTCATCGAGGCCCACACCCGTGAGCACGTGGCGCATCCCGACCTCACCGACGAACAGCGCGCCCAGGGCGCCGAAGATCTGTTGCAAGCCATCCGCCGTTATTCCAAATAGAGCATCCGCATCATGAGCCTGACCCCAAGCGCTGAGCGTTTTAGCCACGATCACCAGTTTCTCGGCGCATCTCACGACGAAAATGCCCGCCGCACTTTGTGGGTGGTGGCGCTGACGTTGGTGATGATGATCGGCGAGATTGCCGCCGGCTACATCACCGGCTCCATGGCCCTGCTGGCCGATGGTTTCCACATGGCGACCCATGCCGGCGCGTTGGGTATCGCCGCGGCAGCCTATGGTTTTGCCCGGCGCAATGCCAACAACCGCCGCTACAGTTTCGGCACCGGCAAAGTCGGCGATCTGGCCGGATTCGCTTCGGCGATGGTGCTGGGGCTGGTGTCGCTGGGCATTGCCGGCGAGTCGATTTTTCGTTTGTTCGAACCGACCACCGTGGCGTTTGGCGAAGCCACTGTTATTGCGATTGTCGGCTTGGGCGTAAACGTCCTCAGCGCCTTCCTGTTGATGGGCCATCACGGCCATGACCACGGCCATCAGCATGACCACGGTCATGATCATCATCACCATCACGACAACAATCTGCGCTCGGCCTACGTCCATGTGCTGGCCGATGCCCTGACCTCGGTGCTGGCGATTGCCGCGTTGCTGGCCGGGCGTTATCTCGGTTGGGTATGGCTGGACCCGGCGATGGGGATTGTCGGTTCGATTGTCATCGCGAAATGGGCTTACAACCTGATGCGCGACAGCGCCGCGGTGCTGCTCGACACCACCGACGAGCCGGTGGCGGCGGAGATCCGCGAGTTGCTGGAAACCTCCGACGATGTGCGCATCAGCGATCTGCATGTCTGGCAGGTCGGCCCGCAGGCGCGGGCGGCGATTGTCAGTGCGGTCGCGGCGGCGGGCGTGACGGCGGAGGTGATTCGCGAACGGCTGGCGCCGGTGCATGAACTGTCGCACCTGACCATCGAGTTGCGCAGCGCTTAAGGCTGCACTGCGCTGAACAGTGGAATCCGCCCATTGAGCGATGGGCGGTAATGCCACGTCAGTTGTTGCAGATTCACGCCCTGATCAAGGATTTCTCTGACAGTCGCAGCGGCAATGCTCAGCGCCAGCGTCTGCCCTGGACACTGATGCCGGCCACTGCCAAAGCTGAAACTGCGCCGGTCAGGTCGATCCAGCAGAAACCGCTCGGGCTCTGCATTTAACAAAGGATCGCGGTTGGCCGAGGCCAGCAGCACCAGAATCACCTCGCCAGCCTCGAGCCGCACGCCATCGATTTCGCAAGCCTGTGCGACAAAGCGCCGAGTGTTCTGCACCGGCGGATCAAAGCGCTGAACCTCGGCCAACAGTGCGTCCACAGAGGCATCGCGCAACTCAGGTTCACGCCGTAACGCAATCAGTGCATTGCCGATCAGCCCGGCTGTCGCCTCAAATGTCTGCGAGCAGAGTCCGATCAGGTTGGCGATCAGGGTTTCTTTGTCCCCCGCGAATCGCTGCTCGATCGCCTGGAGCAAATCGCTGTTGGCTTCAGCCAGCAACTCGATGAAGTAACCGCGCAATTGCTCAGCCGCCGCATGCGCCGCCGCCAGTTGCAGGTCATTGCTCAGCGGCGACAGGCAGGCGACGAAATCCGCCGTCAGCTCACTGATCGCCCGACCTTGCGTCGGGGTGAAGCCGAGCAGCGTCGCGACCACACACACCGGGCCGCGAAACATCGCCTTATATAAGCCGTCCGCGTCCGCTGTCATCAGCCGTGCTGCCACCAATGCGCGTACCTGATCGTCATCGATCAACTGCAGCGCCGGTTCCACCGCAGAGCGTGGGCAGCGCTGACGCTCGCCATCGTTCATCCGCATCAACTGTCCGAACACCTTGCCAGCCAGCCCCGACGCAATCGCCTTGGGCACCGGTTCCTGCAGCGGCCGCACCCGGCAATCGGCATGCGTCAGCACCGCACGCACCGCTCGGGCGCTGCTGGCGACCCACAGTTTCAAGCCATGATCAAAGGTCAGTCCGCCCTCGGCGCGCAGTTTGGCGTAGTAAGGGTAGGGATCGGCATGCGTCGCAGCGATGATCGGGTCCATGGTGCACAGCCTTGTCGTCGGGAAAGTGATGCGAGTATCTTCAGTTCGCAGCGAGGACGATTCGTCGGGGAACGAAATATGCACGCAGAACATCAAGACATCGGCGTTTCGCAGGTGGCAGCCGCCATCGCCGAACCGGCACGCACCAAAATCCTCTGCTCGCTGATGGACGGCCACGCCCGCACCAGCACTGAATTGGCCGCCGTTGCCGAGGTCAGCGCCTCTACCGCCAGCGCGCACCTGGCCAAACTCAAGGATCTGTCGCTGGTGCGCCTGCACGTGCAGGGCCGCCATCGTTATTACAGCCTCGCCGATCAACGGGTGGCGCAGGCGCTGGAAGCGTTGATGGTGATCGGCCAGAACGCCGCGCCGAGCTTCAAGCCGCACACTCCAGATCGTCTGCAATTCGCGCGCACCTGCTATGACCATATGGCTGGCACGCTGGCGGTGTTGCTGCATGACCGTTTGCTCGCGGCGGGATGGCTGGTGGAAACCGACGAGCGGGCTTATCGCTTGAGCGAGAGTGGCGAGGCGCTGTTCGTGGGCTTGGGTATTGAGGTGCAGGACTTGAGTACCTTGCGCCGCAAGTTCGCTTGCCCGTGCCTGGACGGGAGCATGCGTCGGCCGCATCTGGGCGGTTCGTTGGGCGCGGCGTTGTTGCAGATGGCGTTGAAACGCAAGTGGGTGACGCAGGATCTTGACAGTCGGGCGTTGGCACTGACCGTGGCGGGGCGCAAGGCAATGGGTACGCGGTTTGGTCTTGAGTTGCCGTTAGACGCGAAGGTCAAAAGATCGCAGCCTGCGGCAGCTCCTACAGTAATCGCGTACACCCGATAATTCTCGGCCCTGCCCCAGTCCCTGTAGGAGCTGCCGCAGGCTGCGATCCTTTGATCCGGTTTTGCATCTTGTGCCAATCCGACAGACTCGATACTGTACGCATAACCAGTACAGGGTCTTCGCCATGCAAATCATCGACAAGCTCAGCATTCTCGCCGACGCCGCCAAGTACGACGCCTCCTGCGCCAGCAGCGGTGCGCCCAAGCGCAGCTCCGAGGGCAAGAGCGGGTTGGGTTCGACCGACGGCATGGGCATCTGCCACAGCTATACGCCGGACGGTCGTTGCGTGTCGTTGCTGAAGATTCTCCTGACCAATTTCTGCCTCTACGACTGCCAATACTGCGTCAACCGTCGCTCCAGCGATGTGCCGCGTGCACGCTTCACCCCCGAGGAAGTGGTGACGCTGACCCTGGATTTCTACCGGCGCAACTGTGTCAGCGGGCTGTTTCTCAGTTCCGGGATCATCCGCTCGGCGGACTACACCATGGAACAACTGGTACGCGTGGCGAAGCTGTTGCGCGAACAGCATGAGTTTCGCGGCTACATTCACCTCAAGACCATTCCCGAGGCCGATCCGGCATTGATCGAGGAGGCCGGGCGTTATGCCGATCGCCTCAGCGTCAATATCGAATTGCCCACCGATGCCAGCCTGCAAACCCTGGCGCCGGAGAAACAGATCGGTTCGATCAAGCAGGCGATGAGCACCATTTACACCGGCGTGCAAACGGTGCTCAACGAACCGCGTTCGGCGAAATTCGCTCCCGCCGGGCAGAGCACGCAAATGATCGTCGGCGCCGATGACACCGACGACAGCACGATCTTGCACAGCGCTCAGTCGCTGTATGGCAACTACCGCTTGCGCCGCGTCTACTACTCGGCCTTCAGTCCGATTCCCGACAGTCCGAAAAGCGTGCCGCTGGCCGCGCCACCGCTGATGCGCGAACACCGTCTGTATCAGGCCGATTTCCTCTTGCGCAGCTACGGCTACAACGCTGATGAGTTGCTCAAGGGCCCGGGTAATCTGGCGCTGGACATCGACCCCAAACTGGCTTGGGCGCTGCAGAATCGCGAAGTGTTTCCGCTGGACCTGAACCGCGCCGAGCCGTCGCTGATCGCGCGCATCCCGGGCATTGGCCTGCGTACCACCGAGCGTCTGGTGCAATTGCGCCAGCAACGGCGCATTCGCTACGAAGACGTGGCGCGCATGCGCTGTGTGCTGGCCAAGGCCAAGCCATTCATCATCACCAGCGACTACCACCCGCAGCAGGCTGAAGTCACCAGCCACATGCTCTATCAGCAACTGCGCGACCGGCCGCAGCCGCAACAGATGGGATTGTGGGGATGATCAATCTCGATTGCGATGACCTGTTCGACACCTGGCGTCAGCAGGCGCGCTGGCTGCTCAGCCATGAAGTCGACCCGAGTCTGGTGAGTTGGGCGTCGGAAGGGGTGAGCGATCTGTTTGCCAGTGACGTACATGTGCCGGAGGGGCAGGGGCCGTTTCAGGCGCGCATCCCTCGCGCATTGCTTGATACCCTGGAGCAAGCCGCACGCTACCGGGGCGACCAGCGCTGGAGTCTGTTGTATGAAGTGCTGTGGCGGGTCAGCCACGGCGACCGCACGGCGATGATGGCCGGCGATAAACTCGGCAGCGAGTTGCAGCGGCGGATCAAGCAGGTACAGCGGGAAGCCCACCATTTGCATGCGTTCGTGCGTTTCATCGAACGCCCGCAGGATCAGCCGGGCCCGCAATACGTCGCATGGCACGAGCCGGCCCACGACATCCTGCACAGCGCCAGCGAGCATTTCATCGGGCGCATGGGCCGGCATCGCTGGTTGATCGCCACGCCGCGTGACGGGGTTTATTACGATGGCGAGCAATTGATCCATCAACGCCAATGCCCGCTGGAATGGCAGCAACTGGCGCAGAACGTCGATGACCCGCACGGCGAGTTGTGGCTGACGTACTACAGCCACATCTTCAACCCGGCGCGGTTGAACGAGAAGGTCATGCAAGGGCACTTGCCGGTGCGTTTCTGGAAGAATCTGCCGGAAGGGGAGTTGATTCCCGGATTGATTACCCAGGCGCGCACGGGCAAGCAACAGAATGGTCAGGCCAGCGGGATCGCTGCGCGAGGCGGGAAGCGGATTGCGCTGAAATAGAAAATCAAAAGATCGCAGCCTGCGGCAGCTCCTACAGGAGATCTGTGTAGGAGCTGCCGCAGGCTGCGATCTTTTGATCTTGCTTCCAATAAAAAGCCCCCCATTGATCACTCGATGGGGGGCTTTTGTGCATCTGCAGCCGTCAGATCAAACCTTGACGATCCAGCCCGCTGGCGCTTCGATGTCGCCGGTCTGCACGCCAGTCAGCTCTTTGTAGAGCTTCTGGGTGACCGGGCCGACTTCGGTTTCGCTGTGGAACACGTGCAGGTGGTCGTTGTAGCTGATGCCGCCGATCGGGGTGATCACCGCAGCGGTACCGCAGGCGCCGGCTTCCTTGAAGTCCGACAGCTTGTCGATCAGCACGTCGCCTTCCACCACTTCCAGGCCCAGACGGGTTTTCGCCAGTTCGATCAGCGACAGGCGGGTGATGCCTGGCAGTACGGAGGGCGAGTTCGGGGTGACGAACTTGTTGTCGTGGGTGATCCCGAAGAAGTTGGCCGAACCGACTTCCTCGATTTTCTTGTGGGTCAGCGGATCCAGGTAGATGGCGTCAGCGAAGTGCGCCTTCTTGGCCTGGGAGCCCGGCATCAGGCTGGCGGCGTAGTTGCCACCGACCTTGGCCGCACCGGTGCCTTGTGGGGCAGCGCGGTCGAAGCTGGAGATCTGGAAATTGTGCGGGGTCAGGCCGCCCTTGAAGTAGGCGCCGACCGGGATCGCGAACACCGAGAAGATGAACTCTGGCGCGGTGCGCACGCCGATGTTGTCACCCACGCCGATCACGAACGGACGCAGGTACAGCGCGCCGCCGGTGCCGTATGGCGGGATGAAGCGCTCGTTGGCGCGAACCACTTCTTTGCACGCTTCGATGAACTGCTCGGTCGATACGTGCGGCATCAGCAGGCGGGCGCAGCTGCGCTGCATGCGCGCGGCGTTCTGGTCGGGACGGAACAGGTTGATCGAGCCGTCCTTGCAACGATAAGCCTTCAGGCCTTCGAAGCACTGCTGGCCATAATGAAGGGCCGTCGAGCCTTCGCTGATGTGCAGCACGTTGTCTTCGGTCAGGGTGCCTTTGTCCCACTCGCCATTGCGAAAGTACGACAGATAGCGTTTGTCGGTCTTGATGTAGTCAAAACCCAGCTTGTCCCAATTGATGCTTTCGTTACCCATGACACCCTCTATCACTGAACAACCGTCGAAACGGTTCAAGGCTTCTGACGTTTTTTTGGATGGGCACAACAATACTTCATTCTGGAGCGGTTTCGCAGCCCGGACGATGGGGGGAAAAGCAGATTTATTAGCCTGCTTATGAAAAATCCTTGTCCATCGCTGAAAAGATCGCAGCCTGCGGCAGCTCCTACAGAATCGGCAACCCCCCGTAGGAGCTGCCGCAGGCTGCGATCTTTTGATCTTTAAAGGTGCAACGCATGCCCCAAAGCCCGCAACGCCGCTTCCTGCACCGCTTCACCCAGGGTCGGATGCGCATGGATGGTGCCGCCGATGTCCTCCAGGCGCGCGCCCATTTCCAGGCTTTGCGCAAACGCCGTCGACAATTCGGAAACACCTGCTCCGACCGCCTGCCAGCCGACAATCACATGATTGTCGCGACGCGCGACTACGCGCACGAAGCCGCTTTTCGATTCCAGGGTCATCGCCCGGCCATTGGCGGCGAACGGGAAGCTGGAAACGATGCAGTCCAGCCCGGCAGCCTTGGCCTCGTCCGGGGTCTGGCCGACCACCACCAGTTCCGGGTCGGTGAAGCACACGGCGGCAATGGCGGTCGGATTGAATTCGCGGTGCTTGCCGCTGATCAGTTCGGCAACCATTTCGCCCTGGGCCATGGCGCGATGCGCGAGCATCGGTTCGCCGCTCAGGTCGCCGATGGCGTAGACGTTGCGCATGCTGGTCTGGCAGCGGTTGTCGATCTTGATCGCCGAGCCGTTCATGTCCAGATTAAGCGCTTCGAGGTTCCAGCCCTGCGTATTCGGCTTGCGACCGACGGCCACCAGCACCTGATCGGTTTCCAGATTGAGGGTGTCGCCGTTCGGGTCACGCACCTGCAGAGTGCCGTCGAAACCCAGCACGCTGTGCTTGAGATAGAGCTTCACGCCCAGTTGCTTCAGCGCTTCGTGCACCGGTTGCGTCAGCTCGGCGTCATAGGCCGGCAGGATCCGATCCTGCGCCTCGACCACGCTGACTTCGGCGCCGAGCTTGCGGTAAGCAATGCCCAGCTCCAGACCGATGTAACCGCCGCCGACCACCACCAGACGTTTGGGCACCGCTTTCGGTGCCAGCGCTTCGGTGGAGGAGATGATCGGCCCGCCAATCGGCAAAATCGGCAGGTTGACGCTGGTCGAACCGGTGGCCAGCACCAGATGTTCGCACTGGATCCGCGTGTCGCCGACTTCCACGGTTTTGCCGTCGATGACTTTGGCCCAGCCATGGATGACCTGGACCTTGTTCTTTTTCAGCAGCGCGGCGACGCCGGTGGTCAGGCGATCAACGATGCCGTCCTTCCACTCGACGCTTTTAGTGATGTCGAGGGTCGGCGCGGAAACGCTGATGCCCAGTGCCGAATGCTGGTTGTGGTGTTGAGTCTGGTGAAACTGCTCGGCTACATGAATCAGCGCTTTCGACGGAATGCAGCCGATGTTCAAGCAGGTGCCGCCGAGCGATTGGCCTTCGACCAGAATCGTCGAGATGCCCAGTTGCCCGGCGCGAATCGCCGTGACGTAGCCGCCGGGGCCGCCGCCAATGATCAGCAGCGTGGTGTTCAAGGTTTGCATGGCGTCACTCCACAAACAGGGTCGCGGGTTGTTCGAGCAGACCACGAATGGCCTGGATGAAGAGCGCCGCGTCCATGCCGTCGACCACGCGGTGATCGAAGGAGCTGGAGAGGTTCATCATCTTGCGGATCACCACCTGGCCTTTGACGACCATCGGCCGTTCGACGATTTTATTCACGCCGACGATCGCCACTTCCGGCAGGTTCAGCACCGGCGTGCTGACGATGCCGCCAAGGGCGCCGAGGCTGGTCAGGGTGATGGTCGAGCCGGACAACTCGTCGCGGCTGGCCTTGCCATTGCGGGCGGCATTGGCCAGACGCGAGATTTCTGCGGCGCTGTCCCACAGGCTGCGCGCCTCGGCGTGACGCACCACCGGCACCATCAGGCCGACATCGCTTTGGGTGGCGACGCCGACATGCACCGCGCCAAGGCGGGTGATGACCTGGGCTTCGTCGTCGTAACGGGCGTTCATCTGCGGAAAGTCGCGCAGGGCCACGACCAACGCGCGCACCAGGAACGGCAGCAAGGTCAACTTGCCCCGGCTGGCGCCGTGTTTCTCATTCAGATGCGCGCGCAGTTCTTCGATGGCGGTGACGTCGATTTCCTCGACGTAGCTGAAGTGCGCGGCACGCTGGGTGGCGTCCTGCATGCGCTGGGCGATCTTGCGGCGCATGCCGATCACCTGAATCTGTTCTTCGTCGTTGCGCTGGGCGTAAGCGGCGACCGGTGCCGAAGCGTTCGACTGCCCCTGCGCCAGATAGGCTTCGAGGTCTTCGTGCAACACGCGACCGGCCGGGCCAGTGCCGCGGACCAGACGCAATTGAATGCCCAGATCCAGCGCATGTTTGCGCACGGCCGGCGAGGCCAGCGGACGTTCATCGGCTTCGCGGGCAACCATCGGGCCCTGGCACACTGGCGCCGGACGCGGTGCGGCAGCGGCGGCAGGTTTACTCTCGGCAACCGTTTCAACTTTCGGCGCAGCAGGCGGCTCTTTCGCAGCAACCGGTGCTGGCGCGGCGGACTCTTTCAGGTTTCCGGCACCTTCCACTTCGATGCTGATCAGCACACTGCCGACCGCCATCACTTCCCCCGGCTGACCGCCGAGGGCAATCACCTTGCCGTGGACCGGCGAGGGAATATCGACCATTGCCTTGTCGGTCATCACGTCCGCCAGCACCTGGTCTTCAACGACCAGATCACCGACCTTGACGTGCCACTGCGACAGCTCTACTTCTGCGATGCCTTCGCCGATGTCCGGCATCTTGATAACGTGCGTGCCCATTCAGACCTCCATGACCCGTTTCAACGCCGCGCCCACTCGGGACGGCCCTGGGAAATACGCCCACTCTTGCGCGTGCGGGTAGGGCGTGTCCCAACCGGTGACGCGTTCGATCGGCGCTTCCAGGTGATGGAAGCAATGCTCTTGCACCAGCGCTACCAGCTCGGCGCCGAAACCGCAGGTGCGGGTGGCTTCGTGCACCACCACGCAACGCCCGGTTTTTTTCACCGATTTGACGATGGTGTCCAGGTCCAGCGGCCACAGGCTGCGCAAGTCGATGACTTCGGCATCCACGCCGGATTCTTCGGCAGCCACTTGCGAAACATACACGGTGGTGCCGTAGGTCAGCACGGTCACGTCCTTGCCTGGACGGGTGATCGCGGCGACGTCCAGCGGTACGGTGTAGTAACCGTCCGGCACCTGAGCTTGCGGGTGTTTCGACCACGGGGTTACCGGGCGGTCGTGGTGGCCGTCGAACGGGCCGTTGTACAGGCGTTTTGGCTCGAGGAAGATCACCGGGTCATCGTTTTCGATCGAGGCGATCAGCAGGCCCTTGGCGTCATACGGATTGGACGGCATCACGGTGCGCAGGCCGCACACCTGAGTGAACATCGCCTCGATGCTCTGGCTGTGGGTCTGACCGCCGTAGATGCCGCCGCCGCAGGGCATGCGCAGGGTCATCGGCGCGGTGAACTCGCCGGCCGAGCGATAACGCAGACGGGCGGCTTCGGAAATGATCTGGTCAGACGCCGGGTACACGTAGTCGGCAAACTGGATTTCGGCGACAGGACGCAAGCCGTAGGCGCCCATGCCCACCGCCACACCGACGATGCCGCTTTCGGAGATCGGTGCGTCGAATACCCGCGAGGTGCCGTACTTGGTCTGCAGGCCTTCGGTGCAACGGAACACGCCGCCGAAGTAGCCGACGTCCTGCCCGAACACCACCACATTGTCGTCACGCTCAAGCATCACATCCATGGCCGAGCGCAGGGCCTGGATCATGGTCATGGTGGTCGTGGTCATGGCGGTTTCCAACTGAATATTGTTGTTGTGATCGTTCATGTCAGATCCCCAACTGCTGACGCTGGCGCTTCAAGTGCTCCGGCATCTCTTTGTAGACGTCTTCGAACATGGTCGCGGCGCTTGGAATCTGCCCGCCGGCGAGGGTGCCGTACTGTTCGGCCTGTTTCTGCGCGGCAATCACCTCGGCTTCGAGTTCGGCGCTGACGGCGGCGTGCTCTTCTTCCGACCAGTGGCCAACCTTGATCAGGTGCTGCTTCAGGCGGGCAATCGGGTCGCCCAGCGGGAAGTGGCTCCAGTCGTCAGCAGGACGGTATTTCGACGGATCGTCGGAAGTCGAGTGCGGGCCGGCGCGGTAGGTGACCCACTCGATCATGGTCGGGCCGAGGTTGCGCCGGGCGCGTTCAGCCGCCCAGGCGGAGGCGGCGTAGACTGCGTAGAAGTCGTTGCCATCGACGCGCAACGAGGCGATGCCGCAACCGACGCCGCGTCCGGCGAAAGTGGTGGCTTCACCTCCGGCGATGGCCTGGAAGGTCGAGATTGCCCATTGGTTGTTGACCACGTTGAGAATCACTGGCGCGCGGTAAACGTGGGCGAAGGTGAGGGCGGTGTGGAAGTCCGATTCGGCGGTGGCACCGTCACCGATCCACGCCGAGGCGATTTTGGTGTCGCCCTTGATTGCCGAGGCCATGCCCCAGCCGACGGCTTGAATGAACTGAGTGGCGAGGTTGCCGGAGATGGTGAAAAAGCCGGCGTCCTTGACCGAGTACATGATTGGCAACTGCCGACCCTTGAGCGGATCGCGCTCGTTGGACAGCAGCTGGCAGATCAGGTCGACCAGCGGCACTTCGCGGGCCATCAGGATGCTTTGCTGGCGGTACGTCGGGAAGCACATGTCGTCGATGTTCAAGGCCAGAGCCTGGGCGCTGCCGATGGCTTCTTCGCCAAGGCTTTGCATGTAGAACGACATTTTTTTCTGGCGCTGGGCGACCACCATGCGGTTGTCGTAGATCCGCGTCTTGAGCATGGCGCGCATGCCCTTGCGCAGGATGTCGACTGGCACATTTTCAGCCCAGGGACCGAGGGCGTTGCCCTGATCGTCGAGCACCCGAATCAGGCCACGCGCCAGGTCGGCGGTGTCGGCAGGTTCGACGTCAATGGAAGGTTTGCGCACCGTGCCGGCATCGGTCAGATGCAGGTAGGAGAAGTCGGTTTTGCAGCCTGGGCGGCCCGAGGGTTCAGGGACGTGCAGACGCAGCGGTTCATACGCTTGGGTCATGGCTTCTACGCTCGATCTTGTGAATTTCTTGTAGTGAGCTGGCAATCATTCTTGGGTGAAAGAAATCTTGTCCTACAACAATCATAGGCCCGGCCAAGAAGAATATTTCTCTCTGTTTCGTTGCGTTGGAGACGATTTGCAGATAGAAATTCTGCATAAACATAAAAAACAGGTGGTTTTGTCTCATGCGCAAACTGGACCGTACCGACATCGGCATTCTCAACAGCCTTCAGGAGAATGCGCGCATCACCAATGCCGACCTCGCACGCTCGGTGAACCTGTCGCCGACGCCGTGTTTCAACCGGGTCAAGGCAATGGAGGAATTAGGCCTGATTCGCGAGCAGGTGACGCTGCTGGATGCCGATCTGCTGGGGCTGCACGTGAACGTGTTCATCCACGTCAGTCTGGAGAAGCAGGTCGAGGAGGCGTTGCAGCATTTCGAAGAGGCGATTTCCGACCGCCCCGAGGTGATGGAGTGCTACCTGATGGCCGGCGACCCGGACTATCTGATCCGGGTGCTGGTGCCGACGATTCAGGCGCTTGAACGCTTCATGATGGACTTTCTGACCAAGGTGCCGGGGGTGGCGAACATCCGGTCGAGTTTTGCCTTGAAGCAGGTGCGCTACAAGACCGCGTTGCCGTTGCCGGCGAATGGGTTGACGCTGGGTTCTTGAAGATCAAAAGATCGCAGCCTTCGGCAGCTCCTACGCAGGGCACGCACAAACCATGTCCCTGTAGGAGCTGCCGCAGGCCGCGATCTTTTGCTTTTAGAGCTTATTGATCGGCACCTTCAGGTAAACCACACCATTGTCCTCGGCCGCCGGAAAATTCCCCGCCCGCACATTCACCTGAATCGCCGGCAGCAACAGCGTCGGCATGCCCAACCCCGCATCGCGCTGGGTGCGCATCTCGACAAACGCCGCCTCGTCGATCCCGTCATGTACATGAATATTGCTCAGACGCTGCTCACCGACGGTGGTCTGGCACTGCGCGGCGCGGCCTTCGGGCGGGTAGTCGTGGCAGACGTAGAGTTTGACGCTGGCGGGGAAGGCCAGCAGTTTGTGGATCGAGTTGAACAGCTGATGCGCGTCGCCGCCGGGGAAGTCGCAGCGGGCGGTACCGACATCGGGCATGAACAGCGTGTCGCCGACCAGGATCTGCTCGCCGTCGATCAGGTAGGCCATGTCCGCCGGGGTGTGGCCGGGGACGTGCAGGGCGGTGGCTTTGAGATTGCCGATCCTGAACGACTCGTTCGGCGCGAACAGGTGATCGAACTGCGAGCCGTCGACGCAGAACTCCGGCTCCAGATTGAACAGCGCCTTGAACACATTCTGCACTTTGCTGATCGACTGACCGATGGCGATCTTGCCGCCCAGTTCGCGGCGCAGGTACGGCGCGGCGGACAGGTGGTCGGCGTGGGCGTGGGTTTCCAGCAGCCATTGCACTTGCAGGCGGTGGTCACGAACGAAGGCGATGATTCTGTCGGCCTGTACGGTGCTGGTGCGACCGGCGGCGCCGTCGTAATCGAGGACCGGATCGACGATTGCACATTGCCCGCCATCGGCTTCATAGACCACATAGCTGTAGGTCGAAGAGGCGGGGTCGAGGAAAGCTTCAATCTGCGCGGGCATGGACACCAACCTGAATCAGGGAAATGGGTTGCAACACTTTATCTAAAAACATAATGTTCGCAGCTTAAGTGACGTTGAAGGCATCATGCAAATGCAATCCAGTCTGACCGAATGTGAAGTCGCCCAATTGCGGGCCTCCGCCTCCAAGGCCTGCGCGCTGCTCAAGGCGTTGGCCAATGAGGACCGTCTGTTGATCCTGTGCCAGCTGACTCAGGGCGAACGCAACGTCGGCGAGCTGGAAAAAATGACCGGTGTGCGCCAGCCGACGCTGTCCCAGCAACTGGGCATCCTGCGCGATGAAGGCTTGGTGGCGACCCGCCGTGAAGGCAAATACATCTTTTACGGCCTGGCCAGCCCTGAAGTGATTCAGGTGATGAAGACCCTGTCCGGGTTGTATTGCGGGGCGGTGCTCAAGAGCTGGGGCCACCCATAAATGTCAGCCAACACAATACAAAACCTGTGGGAGCTGGCTTGCCAGCGATGGCGGAGTGTCAGTCGCCATCAATAGCGGTTGACAAGTCCCTATCGCTGGCAAGCCAGCTCCCACAGGTTTCGTGGTTTGATTCGAAAAAATCCTTGCGTGCAGCAATAAGGAACAAGCAATGAACGATCAACACTGGGGCCCATCCATCAGTGCAGACATCGTGGTCATCGGCGGCGGCACCGCCGGCATCGGTTTTGTCGCCAGTCTGCTCAAGCGTGATCCCACTCTGAACATCACCGTGATCGAGCCGAGCGCCCACCACTACTACCAACCGGCGTGGACGCTGGTCGGCGGTGGCGCCTATGACGTCAAGGACACCGTGCGGCCGATGAGCAAAGTGATGCCGCGTCAGGCCACCTGGATTCAGGCGGCGGTGACAGCGGTGGATCCCGACACACGTCACCTCACGCTCAACGATCAACGCCGCGTCAGCTACCAGAACCTGATCGTCTGCCCCGGCCTGCGTCTGGCCTGGGAGAAAATCGAAGGCCTGCAGGAAAGCCTCGGCCAGCATGGCGTGACGTCCAACTACAGCTATCAGCATGCGCAGTACACCTGGGATCAGGTGCAGAAACTGCGCGGCGGCAAGGCGCTGTTTACTCAGCCGGCGATGCCGATCAAATGCGCTGGCGCGCCGCAGAAGGCGTTGTACCTGTCGTGCGATCACTGGCGCAAGACCGCTGTGCTGAATAACGTTAACGTCGAGTTCAACCTCGCCGGTGCCGCACTCTTCGGTGTCGCGACCTTCGTCCCGCCGCTGATGAAGTACATCGAGAAGTACAACGCGCAACTGGCCTTCAACAGCAATCTGGTCAGGGTCGACGGCCCGGCGAAAACCGCCTGGTTCGAGATCAAGGACGCTGACGGCAACGTCACCACACAGGCGAAAACCTTTGACCTGCTGCATGTCGTGCCGCCGCAAGTCGCGCCGGACTTCATCGCCCAGAGCCCGCTGGCCGACGCCGCCGGCTGGTGCGAAGTCAATCCGCACAGCCTGCAACATCCGCGTTACCCCGAAGTGTTTGGTCTCGGTGACATCTGCGGCACCCCTAACGCAAAAACCGCTGCCGCCGTGCGCAAGCAGGTCGTGGTCGTCGCCGAAAACCTTCTGGCGCTGCGCAAGCGGCAGCCGTTGCCACTGAAGTACGACGGCTATGGTTCCTGCCCGCTGACGGTGGAGAAGGGCAAGGTGATCCTCGCCGAGTTCGGTTACGGCGGGAAGTTGCTGCCGACCTTCGCCCTTGATGCGACCGTGCCGCGCCGCTCGGCGTGGTTTCTCAAGGCGACGCTGCTGCCGTGGTTCTACTGGAACGGCATGCTCAAGGGCCGCGAGTGGCTGACCGGTTTGTCCAAAGTCGACTGAGAACTCCCTATGTTGCTGGCAAGTCTGTTTGGCGTGTTGATGGGGCTGATTCTCGGGCTGACCGGGGCGGGCGGCGGGATTCTCGCGGTGCCGGCGCTGGTGCTTGGCCTCGGCTGGAGCATGACTCAGGCCGCGCCCGTGGCGCTGTTCGCGGTGGGCAGTGCGGCAGCCGTCGGTGCCATCGACGGTTTGCGTCATGGCCTGGTGCGCTATCGCGCGGCACTGCTAATTGCGGCGCTTGGCGCGGTGTTTTCGCCGCTGGGGATCTATTTCGCGCATCAGTTGCCGGAGCAGGTTCTGATGATCCTCTTCAGCCTGCTGATGGTCATGGTCGCCTGGCGCATGTTGCGCCGCGAGCGTGCGCAAGTGGGACCGAGCGACCACGGCCACGCGAGCTGGGGGCAGAAGAACTGCATGCTCAATGAACAGACCGGGCGCTTCGACTGGACCGCCAAATGCACCGCGACTCTTGCGGTATTGGGCGCGGTGACCGGCGTGGTTTCGGGCTTGCTCGGCGTCGGCGGAGGGTTCCTGATCGTGCCGGCGTTCAAGCAACTGACCGATGTGCAGATGCGCGGGATCGTGGCGACGTCGCTGATGGTGATCAGCCTGATTTCGGCGATTGGCGTGATCGGATCGTTTCACGCAGGCGTGCGGATTGACGCACAGGGCGCGGCGTTTATCGTCGCCAGCATCGTCGGCATGATCATCGGGCGCAAGCTTTGTGCGCGGGTCCCGGCGCGGACGTTGCAGGTGGGGTTTGCCAGCGTGTGTCTGGTGGTGGCGGGGTATATGTTGTTGCGTGCCTGAATGTTGGCAGATCAAAAGATCGCAGCCTTCGGCAGCTCCTGCAGGAATCGCATTCCCATGTAGGAGCTGTCGAGTGAAACGAGGCTGCGATCTTTCAGGCTGTTACAACACCAAGTGCGGTAGCCACAGGGAAATGGCGGGGATGTAAGTGACCAGCATCAACACCAGAAACAGCACGGCATAGAACGGCAGCAGCGCTTTCACGGTGCGCTCGATACTGACCTTGCCCACCGCCGAACCGACAAACAGCACCGCGCCCACCGGCGGTGTTATCAGCCCGATCCCGAGGTTGACCAGCATGATCATGCCGAATTGCACCGGGTCGACACCGATGCCGAGAATCACCGGCATCAGAATCGGCGTGAGGATCAGGATCAGCGGCGCCATGTCCATCACCGTGCCGAGCAACAGCAGCATGACGTTGATGCACATCAGGATCACGTAGCGGTTGTCCGACAGGGTCAGGAACAGCGTGGTGATCTTCGCCGGTATCTGCATCAGGGTCATGATGTAGCCGAAGCTTGCGGCGAAACCGATCAGGATCATCACGATCGAAATCGTCCGCACGGTGCGGTGCATCAGTTTCGGCAGTTCGCTCCACTTGTAATCGCGGTAGATGAACATGGTCACGAAGAATGACCACAGCACGGCAATCGCCGCCGATTCCGTGGCGGTGAAGATCCCCGAGAGGATGCCGCCGAGGATGATCACCATCGCCATCATGCCCCAGAGTGCTTCGCCGACGATTTTCAGCGCCTGGCGCATCGGGATCACTTCACCCTTGGGGTAGTTGCGCTTTTTCGCGAAGATCAGGCACAGCACCATCAGGCAGGCGCTCATCATCAAGCCCGGCACGATGCCGGCCATGAACAGCGAGGCAATCGAAACCGTACCACCGGCAGCCAGAGAATAGAGCACCGAGTTATGGCTTGGCGGCGTGAGCAGGGCTTGCACCGAGCCGCTGACGGTCACCGCGGTGGAGAATTCCCGAGGATAGCCCTTGCGTTCCATTTCCGGAATCAGCACTGAACCCACCGACGCGGTGTCGGCCACCGAGGAACCGGAGATCGCGCCGAAGAAGGTCGAGGCGACGATGTTGACCAGCGACAGACCACCGCGCACGAAACCCACCAGCACTCCGGCACATGCCACCAGCCGGCGGGACATGCCGCCCTCGGCCATGATCGCACCGGCCAGAACGAAGAACGGAATGGCCAGCAGCGAGAATTTGTTCACCCCCGACGCGACCTGAATCATCACCGCCTGGAACGGGATGTCGATCCACCATGCACCGATCAGTGCGGCGGCGCCCAGCGCGTAGGCGACTGGCATGCCGATCAGGATCAATACGATAAAACTGCCCAGCAGAATCAGAGCGTCCATTAAGCGGCACCTTCGCTTTCTTCAACCAGATCGAACTGCACGACACGCCGTTTGCTCTGGTCACCGAGCAAGAGCTTTTCCAGAACGAAAACCAGCGTCAGCAAGCCGCCCACGGGAATCGGCAAGTAGGTCACGCCAACCCGCAGATCGGGCAGGGCCGCCATGAACTGATTCCAAGTGGACATGCACAGCTTGGCGCCCCAGATGGTCATGAAAATGCAGATCGACGCCATGAGCAGTTGCGAGAATATCGCCGCCGCCGCTCTCAGTTGTGGGGGCATGCGATCGGTGAGCATGGCCACGGCCATGTGTGCGCCGGCGCGGTAACTGGCGGCGGCGCCGATGAAGGTAAACACCATCATCAGCAGGATCGCCGTGGGCTCTGGCCAGCTCGAACCGGTGCCCAGGACGTAGCGGGCGAACACGCCCCAGGGAATCATCAGGGAAATCGCCAGGACGGCAAGGCCGGCGACCCAGATGCACGTCATGTAGATCTTGTCGTTGATACGCAGCAGCAGATTCTTCATCGGGTTCCACCGTAACCGGGCGCACCTGAGTCATCAGGTGCGCCGGGCCTGGTTAATGAGTACGGAGCGGGAGGCGTTACTGAACGGCTTCGATTTTCTTGATCAGGTCGGCGTACGCCGCGCCATACTTTTCCCGCACTGGCGCGGTGGCGTCGTAGAAGGGTTTCTTGTCGACCTGGATGAACTCGACGCCCGCGGCCTTGAGTTTTTCTTCGCTGGCAGCGGACTTCTTGTCCCACAGCACGCGTTCTTCAGCCTGGGCAGCCTTGGCGGCGGTCTTGACCAGCGCCTGTTGTTCCGGGGTGAGTTTTTCCCAGGTGATTTTTGACATCACAATCGGCTCCGGCAGGATCAGGTGACCGGTCAGGTTATAGAACTTGGCGTTCTGGAAGTGGTTGTGTTCGAGCAGGGTCGGCGGGTTGTTTTCCGCGCCGTCGATCACGCCGGTCTGCAAGGCGCTGAAGATTTCCCCGGTGTCCATGGCGATACCGTTACCGCCCATGGCATTCATCATGTCGATGAACATCGGGTTGCCTTGCACGCGAATCTTCATACCCTTGAGGTCTTCGAGCTTGCGTACCGGTTTCTTGGTGTAGACGTTGCGCGTGCCGCCGTCCATCCAGGCCAGCGCCACCAAGCCGAATTCGGAGTGGGTGATTTTGTCGAGGATCTCGTCGCCCACCGGGCCATCGATGACGTTACGCATGTGTTGATGGTCGCGGAAGATGAACGGCATGTTGAACACGTTAACGTCCGGGACCACGGGGCCGACAATACCCAGGCTGACGCGAGACAGCTGCACCGCGCCGACTTGCATCTGCTCGATGACTTCCTTTTCAGAGCCCAGCACGCCGCCGGGGAAGTATTGGAAGGTCAGCTCGCCGTTGGTTTCCCGGGTCAGGGTCTTGCCCATGTTTTCTTCGGCCACCACCGTTGGATAACCGGCGGGGTGGATGTCAGCGAATTTGAGTTGCAGGGCCTGGGCGGCGCCAGCGAAGGTAAACATCAGTGGGAGTGCGGCGGCCAGCAAGGTGCGTTTGAAGTTCATGGGGGTGAGTCTCCAGTCTTGTTATTGTTGTGTTCAAGGCGCAGCGGTGCAGCAGAGGGGTTTAAAGCAGATCGTTGAACAAGGGTTCGGCAAGGCCTTTGACGTTGGGCTTCAACGCGAACACGCCGCCGGCCAGGGATTGCGGATCGCGGTCGTCGCCGGGACGAATCGAGGCGATAAACAACGTGTCCATGTCGCTGCCGCCGAAGGCACACATCGTCGGTTTCTGCACCGGCACTTGCAGCGAGAAATCGAGGCGCCCGTCCGGAGCAAATCGGTGAATCAGTCCGGCGTCGTTGGCGCAAATCCAGTAGCAGCCTTCGGCATCCACGGCAGCGCCATCCGGTCGGCCGGGGAAGTGGTTCATGTCGACGAAAACGCGGCGGTTCGATGGCGTGCCGGTCTCGGTGTCGTAATCGAAGGCCCAGATCAATTGCACGTGCGGATGTGAGTCCGACAGGTACATCGTCTTGCCGTCGGGGCTGAAGCCGAGGCCGTTCGGCACGATGAACCCGTCGAGCTGCGCTTCGATCACGCCTGATGAGACGGCGCCGTAGCGGTAGAGTCGGCCTGCAGGCGCGTTCAGGCCCATGTTCAGCACCATGCTGCCGGCCCAGAAACGGCCCTGGCGGTCGCAGCGACCATCGTTGAGGCGCATGTCTGCCCGGCTGTGCTCGACGGTGGCGAGTCGTTCGCTGTCGAGGCTGCCATCGCTGTGCGGATGCAGATGAAAAAAGCCGCTCTCCATTCCGGCAACCCAGCCGCCACCGCTGTGCCGGGCGATGCAGGCGAGCATTTCAGGGGTTTTCCAGGCGTGCACATGGCCGGTGTCAGCGCTCCAGCGTTGCAGCCCGCCGTTGGGAATATCGACCCAATACAGCGCGTTTTCCTGCGGCACCCAAACCGGGCTTTCACCCACGGCGTTGCGAGCATCGACGATCAATTCGGCTTGCATACTCATTCCTTTGCGTCGTTGTCAGGGTGTTCAGTCGCCGAAGGGACCGGCGGCGACGAACGCGCCACCCTGATAGATCCGCGCCGGGTCATCGGCGGCGGGCATGGGTTGCGCTTCGACTTTTTCGCGGAACACTTCGGAGCTGTCCCTGGCTTCAAAACCGAGGTGGCTGGCGAAGCGGTTGTCCCACCAGACGTCCTTGTTGGCGGACATGCCATAGATCACGGTATGGCCAACGTTGGGCGTGTACAGCGCGCGTTCGAGCAATTGGGTGAGGTCGTCAAAGCTGAGCCAGGTGTGCATCATTCGGCGGTTCTGCGGCTCGGGAAATGAGGAGCCGATGCGGATGCTGACGGTCTCGATGCCGTAGCGATCAAAGTAGAAACTGGCCATGTCTTCGCCGTAGGACTTGGACAATCCGTAGTAGCCGTCGGGGCGGCGGGCGCAGCTGGCGTCGAGCGGTTCGTCCTGTTTGTAGAAGCCGATGACGTGGTTGGAACTGGCGAAGATCACTCGCTTGACACCATGGCGGCGTGCAGCTTCGTAGATGTGAAATACGCCGCAGATGTTGGCGCCGAGGATCTCTTCGAAGGGCCGCTCCACGGAGACACCGCCGAAATGCAGGATCGCGTCGACGCCTTCGACCAGTTGGTGCACCGCCTGTTTGTCGGCAAGGTCGCAGAGGACGATTTCTTCGCGATCATCAACGGCAGGGGCGAGAGCGGTGATGTCCGACAGGCGCAAGACATGGGCATAAGGGCGCATACGTTCGCGCAGGACTTTGCCCAGGCCACCGGCGGCGCCGGTCAGCAGCAGACGATTGAACGGGGCACGGGGAATAGAGGTGGACGTCATGGCACTCCCTTACACGTTGTTATTAGGTTTGTTGTAGGTTGTCGTATGACTGTGCTGAAGTATCGGTAGGCTTTCCGGAACTTGTCAACGCGACTTTTGGTGTAAATGACGGAAGGGGATCATTTACTTTTCAATCACCGCGATGCCTTCGTTGCACTGCAATTTCCTTGTGGGAGCGAGCCTGCTCGCGAAAGCGCTGTGGCAATGAACATCAATGGTGAATCTGCCGCCGCCATCGCTGGCAGGCCAGCGATGTGGCCGATCCAGGCACTCTTGCATCGACTGACCAATCGCCTTCGCGAGCAGGCTCGCTCCCACAGGGTAAAAAAGAGATCTGGTTACAACAATGAAATCGGATAGCTGATAAAAATCCGGTTCTCATCGAACTCATTGGTGCTGAAGTCCCGGCGTATCGTCGCGTTGCGCCATCTCACATTGAGGTTTTTCAGCGGTCCGCTTTGCACGGTGTACCCCAGTTCCGACTCGCGGCCCCATTCCTTGCCGTCGGTAATCGTCCCGGTGTGCACGTTGTCGCCGCTGATGTAGCGGTTCATCAGGGTCAGGCCGGGAATGCCGAGGGCAACGAAGTTGTAGTCATGTCGCAACTGCCAGGAGCGTTCTTTGGCGTTGTCATAACTGGCGTTGTAGCTGTCGTTGGCCAGGGTGCCGCCGCTGGTGCCGTTGACCCGCATCCAGGCGTCGTCGCCGCTGAGTTTTTGCAAACCGACGTAGAAGGTGTTGCCGCCGTAGCGGGCTGAAAGCAGGGCGAACGCGGTCTTGTTATCGAGGTCGCCGGCCAGGGCGCTGCCGTCTTCCTTGCCGGTGAAGAAACCGAGGTTGGCGCCCAGCGTCCAGTCGCCCAGCGGCTGACTGTGGCTGAGGTTGAAATACTGCTGCTGGTAGATGTCGCTGAGTTCGGCATACCACACGCCGAGCAGGGTGCGCTTGTCGTTGAAGGTGTATTCGCCGCCACCGAAGTTGAAACGGTCGGAGGTGAAGGCGCCGCGGCCGTTCATCGACATGTCTTCCATGCTGGCATCGTTGCGTGGGCTGTTGCCACGGAACTGCCCGCCGTAGAGGGTCAGGCCGTTGATTTCGGTGGAAGTGACCTGGCCACCGCGAAAGGTCTGCGGCAGGGAGCGGCCATCGTCCGAGCGCAGAATCGGCAGCACCGGCATCCATTCGCCAACCTTCAATTCAGTCTTCGACACCTTGGCCTTCAGCGCTACACCCAGTCGCCCGAAATTGTCTGCCGGGCGACCATCATCGTGGATCGGCAACAGTTGCGTACCGCCGGTGCCTTTGCCGCCATCGAGTTTTTGCGAATACATCCCCAGCACATCGAGACCGAAACCGACCGTGCCTTGGGTGAAGCCGGATTTGGCATCGAGGATGAAGTTCTGCGTCCACTCTTCAGCCTTGCCCTGCGGATAGTTCGGGTTGACGAAGTTGCGATTGAAGTAGGCGTTGCGCAGGTTCAGCGTGGCTTTGCTGTCTTCGAGGAAGCCTTCGGCGTCTGCGCTCATGGGCAAAACCAGGGCGAGGCTGCTGCAGCCGATCAAAGTCAGGGTGGAATACGGGCGGGGCATGGAAATACGGGACGTGCGAACGGAATTGCAGACGAGTGTGCTCACGGTGACGCTCCCTGTTTCATTTGTTGTTTTTATTATTGTTATACGTCGTCGTACAACATGGTTGCGGATAGTTGCGAGGTTTTCCGCAAAAGTCAACAGGGCTTTTTACGATGAGTTTGCGCGAGTTGGCAGCCCTCCAGATGCTGCGAAGAGGGCTGTTTTCGGCGGCTTACCGGTTGTAGGGCGCCTCCGCGTTGTCTATCAGCGGGTTTTTCTCGGTCAGGACGACCCGGGCGATCTGATCCTTGCGCATGAAACTTACCTTCGGATGCGCTTGCGCATAACGAATGAACCGCTCCATCGCCTCGACCATCGCCGGTGTGCCGCCGATGCGGTCGTGCAGACTCACCGACATCATCCGTCGCTGGCTCGCGCCTTCGGCGTACAGGCGATCAAATTCCAGCACCAGTTGCTGATAGAACTGCTCGGCGGAGAAATGCCGGCCCTCGATCAGCACGATGTCGTTATTGCGCAGGGTGTACGGCACCACGGCAAATTTGCGTCCACGGACCATGGTCACGAACGGTTCGTCGCGGCTGACGTCATCGATGTGATAGGTGAAATTCAGGTCTTGCAGAACCTTCAGCGTATTGGGGCTGCGCCGCAGCCAGTTGGCGTTGTAGCCCACTGAGCGCTGGCCGGTAAGTTTTTTCACCGCGTTGACACCGTCGCCGATGAACTGTTTTTCCTGGTCGTAACTCATGTTGTACGAATCGGCCCAACGCATGCCATGGGCCGCCAGTTCATGGCCGCGCGCAGCAATCGCTTTCGCCAGTTCCGGGTGCTTGAGCGCCGCTTCGCCGACCACATGCGAGGTGACCTTGATGCCGGTGCGATCCCACAGGTCGAGCATCCGCCACAAGCCTTCCTTGTAGCCATAATCAAACCAGGTCTGCGCCGGCAGATCCGGATAACCCTTGGGCAGCGGCGTGCCGGAGAACGGACTTTCCGCGCCTTCAGGCTGACCGCCGGTTTCGAACTGCATCGACACCGAGATCACCAGTTGCGAACCGTCCGGCCACGGGCGTTCCTGAGCGAAGGCGAGGGCCGGCAGCAGCAGGGCGGTCGCCACAAGGTTTTTTAAAAGATGTAGGGAGCGTTGCCGGTGGGGCGTGGTCATAACGGGCACCTTGCAGGTTGAGAAGGGCTGCAAGGGTGGCAGTTGCCCGGTGCGGGAAAAATCCGTTGCGGGCGAGAAGACCTTTAAACAGAATTTACGAATCCGCCGCAAACCAGTGGGAGCGGGCTGCCGGTCACCCAGTTGCCGAGCCGACTGCCGCCATCGCTGGCAAGCCAGCTCCCAGAGGATTGTGGGTTTACCGCAACATTTGCGACAAACTCCCGGCAACATAAGCACAAGGTCTTTCAATGGATCGATACGCCCCGCGCAACTGGCAGCCGCACGAAAAGCCCAGTCTGCCCGGTTCCCCCTCGACGCCGCTGCACTCCAACCCCAAGCGCCTGGCCTATGCGCTGGTCGGGCTGTTGGTGGCGGTGACCGGTGGTCTGGGCAACTCGCTGGTGGTCGCCAACCTGCCTTACCTGCAAGGTGCGTTGGGTGCGACCACGGCGGAGATGGCCTGGCTGCCGGCCGCGTACGTGATGACCAACGTGTCGATGAACCTGCTGCTGGTGAAGTTTCGTCAGCAGTTCGGCCTGCGTGCATTCACTGAGGTGTTTCTGGTGCTGTATGCGCTGGTGACCTTCGGCCACCTGTTCGTCAACGACTTGAACTCGGCCATCGCGGTGCGCGCGGCGCACGGCATGGTCGGTGCGGCGCTGAGTTCGCTGGGTCTGTATTACATGATCCAGGCATTTCCGGCCAAGTGGCGGCTGAAGGCGCTGGTGCTGGGCCTCGGTGCGTCGCAATTGGCCCTGCCGCTGGCGCGCCTGTTCTCCGAAGACTTGCTGCAGATTGCCGAATGGCGCGGCTTGTACCTGTTCGAATTGGGCATGGCCTTGTTGTCGCTGGGCTGCGTGTTGCTGCTCAAGTTGCCGCCCGGTGACCGCTTCAAAACCTTTGAACCGCTGGACTTTCTGACCTTCGCCATCCTCGCCAGCGGCGTGGCCCTGCTCTGCGCGGTGTTGTCGCTGGGGCGGATTGACTGGTGGCTCGAGGCCGACTGGATCGGCTATGCGCTGGCAGCCTCGATTGCCCTGATCCTCGCGGGCCTGGCGATCGAGCACAACCGCAGCAACCCGATGCTGATGACCCGCTGGCTCGGCAGCGGCACGATGATCCGCCTGGCGCTGGCGGTGACCCTGATTCGCATGGTCACCTCGGAGCAGTCCACCGGCGCGGTCGGTTTCATGCAGAACCTCAACATGGGTTATGAGCAACTGCACAGCCTCTACGTGGTGATGCTGATCGGCAGCATCGCCGGGCTGGCGACCAGTGCGCTGACCATCGACCCCAGGCACCTGCTGATGCCGCTGATCATCTCGCTGGCGCTGATGGCCACCGGCTCGGTGATGGACAGTTTCTCCAACAACCTGACCCGTCCGCAAAACCTGTATTTCAGCCAGTTCCTGCTGGCCTTCGGCAGCACGTTTTTTCTGGGGCCGACCATGGTGTTCGGCACCCGCAACGTGTTGACCAACCCGCGCAATCTGGTGAGTTTTTCGGTGTTGTTCGGGATCTGCAACAACCTCGGCGGCCTGCTCGGTGCGGCATTGTTGGGCACGTTCCAGATCGTGCGTGAGAAATTCCACTCCAGTCATCTGGTCGAGCACCTGACGCTGTCCGATCCGCTGGTGGCCGCCCGCGTACAGAGCGGCGGGTCGGCCTATGGCTCGTTGCTGGCCGATCCGAGTCTGCGCAACCTCGCCGGGATTCGCAGCCTGGCCAACGCAGCCACGCGCGAAGCCAACGTGCTGGCTTATAACGATGTGTTCATGCTGATCGCCGTGATTGCGGTGCTGACCATGATCTGGCTGTCCATTCGTGCGCTGTGGCTGATGAGCACCACCAAAGCCGTCGACCCAGCGCCTTCCGTACCTCCTGACGGTGCCTCCCATTCATGACCGAACCGACCACCACAACCACCAATGCCATCGCCGCCACACCGGAAGGCGTGGCGCCGCCGTCCTCGCCGAACACCGAGCCGCGCTCGTTGCGGGTGCGGATCATCTCGTCACTGGGCTTTGCCGCGATTGCCATCGTCGGCGTGTTGATCGTGCTCTACGCCTGGCAACTGCCGCCGTTCAGCAGCGCCGTCGAAACCACGGAAAACGCCCTGGTGCGCGGTCAGGTGACGATCATCGGCCCGCAACTCAGTGGCTACGTGTTCGAGGTGCCGGTGCAGGACTTCCAGTACGTGAAGGCCGGCGACTTGCTGGTGCGCCTGGATGACCGGATTTACCAGCAACGCCTCGATCAGGCGCTGGCGCAACTGGCGGTGCAGAAGGCCGCGCTGGCCAATGTGGTGCAGCAACGCAACAGTGCCGAAGCGACGATCAAGTTGCGTCAGGCGGTGGTGGCCGACAGCGAGGCGCAATTGCGTAAAAGCGAGGCGGATCTGCGGCGTAACAAGGAGCTGGTGAGTGACGGCTCGGTGTCCAAGCGCGAGATGGACGTGGCGCTCGCGGCCAATGCGCAGAGCATTGCGGCGGTGGCGCAGGCTAAGGCCAATCTGGAAATCGCCCGGCAGGATCTGCAGACGGTGATCGTCAATCGCGGTTCGCTGGAGGCGGCGGTGGCCAGCGCTGAAGCGGCGGTGCAACTGGCGCGAATCGACTTGTCGAATACGCGCATCGTCGCCCCGCGAGACGGCCAGCTCGGGCAGATCGGCGTGCGCCTGGGCGCCTACGTCAACTCCGGGGCGCAGCTGATGGCGTTGGTGCCAAACCAGAAATGGGTGATCGCCAACATGAAGGAAACCCAGATGGACAACGTGCGCGTCGGGCAGCCGGTGCGCTTCACCGTTGATGCGCTGAACCACCGCCAGTTCACCGGCCATGTGCAGCACATTTCGCCCGGTACCGGTTCGGAGTTCGCCCTGTTGCAGGCGGATAACGCCACGGGCAACTTTGTGAAAATCGCCCAGCGCGTGCCGGTGCGGATCACCATCGACCCGGATCAGCAGGAGGAGGAACGCTTGCGCCCGGGGATGTCGGTGGTGGTCAGCATCGATACCGCAGCGGGCGACACGCAACCGCATTGATCAACACAAAACCCTGTGGGAGCTGGCTTGCCAGCGATGGCGTCGGTACATCCGAAATATCTGTTCCTGACACATCGCCATCGCTGGCAAGCCAGCTCCCACAGGGGGGCTTCAGGCTGCAATCATCGGCGGCAGGGTGCCGAGAAGGGAGACCGCCGCCACCGCACTCATTCCCAACAACCACTCCAGCAGCACACTGCGCTTGAGCGCGTCCATCCGCTGTTCGCAATCATCAATCCGCAAGCGATTGAACAGCGCCAGCGCGAGCATGCCCAGCACCAGCAACGCCTTGATCAGCAGGATCAGGGCAAAGCCACTGAACAGCGGCGTCGGCCACCATTGCCCGGTCAGCACGCGCACATTGATCAGGCCGGTGATCAGCAGCCCGCCAACAATGGCGTAACCGACACCGCTGAAGCGTTGCAGGATCCGGCTCATCGTTTCGCCGGGTTGACGCAGGATCAATACCAGCAGCAACAGCCCGCCGAGCCATGCGGCGACGCAGGTCAGGTGAACGATCTGGTTGAGGATCAGCAGTTGCCCATTCAGACCGTCGAGCATCGCGCCGTGACCGACCGGCGCCAGGGTTGCCAGGAGCAGCGCGCTCAAGCCCAGGCGCAGCGGCAGGCTCGATCGCCACGGCGTAAACAGCAACGCCAGCAACAGCGCGTTGATCAGCAGATGCCAACGCCAGACCTGACCGAAAAACGTATTGCCCAGCACCAGGCGAATCGTGTCCGGATCGAACGCGGCCGTCGCTGAACCGGCCATGCTCGCGGTGATCAGCAGCGCCCAGGTGACACCGCTGACCAGCGCAATTGCCGTCAGCCAGCGCGCCAGTCGCGCCAGATGCCGATCCAGTGTCGGCACTGGCGCCTTGAGCAGCCGTGGCCGAAACAGCCAGGCGCCGAACAGCATCAATACCGCGCTGAAATGCACGAAGCGGCACAGCACCAGCGCTTCACTCATGAATTACTGGCCGACCTTGAACTGATAGGCGCCTTCGCTCTTGTGCGTGTCCACCGAAACCGCATGCCATTCGACTTTGTATTCACCGGCACTGAGTGGCGCGGCGGGGGTGACGATCAGGGTTTTCTTGTCGCCTTCGGTACTCAAAGGTTTGATGCCGACCGGGGCGCCGTCGTGGGTCAGGCTGACTTTGGTGAAGCTGGCCTCGACGCCTTCGGAAAAGGTCAGGCGCAGATCGGCCGGAGCGGCGACGGTGCTGTCGGCGGCCGGGGTCTGGCTTTTCAAGTGGGCGTGGGCAAAAACCGAAGATGCGGCGAGCAGCGAAGCAAGCAGGGCAGTGGTGGTCAGGACCTTCTTGAACAGCATCGCGGGTACCTCTGAGGCAGGACAAAGAAACGCCAGTTTAGCCATGCGCAGACCTTCGTACGAAGTTTTGTTTGCAGCGGTCGCCCCGAGGCCAGAGCGGATGCTAGTCTTCAACAACGTCGTTGTCAGGGAGCCCTCATGGGCAATCACAAGATCGAGATTCGTCGCAGTAACGTCGAGAAAATCCTGCTGGCGGCGGAAAAAGTCTTCGCCGAAAAAGGCTTCGGCGGCACCGCCATGGCCGATATCGCCGCCGAAGTGCAACTGCCGCGCTCCAATCTGCATTACTACTTTTCCACCAAGAGCGAACTGTACAGCGCGGTGCTGTTCGACCTGCTGGAGGTGTGGAAACAGGACGCGCTGTGCTTTGAGATGTTCGACGATCCACGGGTGGTGCTCAGCAGCTACATCCGCGCCAAGATGAACCACTCGCGCAGCCGGCCTTATGGTTCCAAAGTCTGGGCCAACGAGATCATCCACGGTGCGCCGACCCTGGGCGAGGCGCTGGACATCAGCCTGTACGACTGGGCAAAGATGAAGGAAGCGAAGATCCGCCAGTGGGTGGAGGACCAGCGGATTCTGCCGGTGGAGCCGTCGAGCCTGCTGTACATGATCTGGGCCTCGACCCAGCACTACGCCGACTTCGATCATCAGGTGAATATTCTGAACGAGCACCAGCCGTTGTCGGACATGCAGTTCGAGCGGGCGGTGCAGACGGTGACCAGTGTGATTTTGCGGGGGATCGGGTTGGAGCCATAAATCAAAAGATCGCAGCCTGCGGCAGCTCCTACAGAGATCGGTGTAGGAGCTGCCGCAGGCTGCGATCTTTTGATCTTAAGAATCAGACCGCGACATGATAGGGATTGCGCGGATCATGATTCCAGTCCAGAAACGGCTTGCCGGTCTCCATCGGTACCATCTCGATGCAGTCCGCCACCGGGCAGGTGATCTGGCACAGGTTGCAGCCGACACACTCCTCATCGATCACTTCATATTTATGCGTGCCGTCGGCCTGCTTCAGGCTGCTGATCGCCTGGTGTGACGTGTCCTCGCAAGCAATGTGGCAACGCCCGCAACCGATGCACGCGTCCTGATCAATCCTGGCAATGACCTGATAGTTGATGTCCAGGTACTTCCAGTCAGTGGTATTGCCCACCGCACGCCCGGAAAACTCGGCGATGTTGGCGTAGCCTTGGCTGTCCATCCAGCGCGACAGCCCGTCCTTCATCTCCTCGACAATCCGGAAGCCATGCAGCATCGCCGCCGTGCACACCTGCACCGCGCCGCTGCCCAGCGCCATGAACTCCGCCGCGTCACGCCAGCTGCCGATGCCGCCAATGCCGCAGATAGGCAGGCCTTGGGTCTGCGGATCACGGGCGATCTCGGCGACCATGTTCAGCGCAATCGGTTTGACCGCCGAGCCGCAATAACCGCCGTGGGTGCTTTTGCTGCCGACGGTGGGCAGGGCGACCATGTGTTCCAGGTCGACGCTGGTGATCGAGTTGATGGTGTTGATCAGCGACACCGCATCGGCGCCACCGCGATGGGCCGCGCGGGCGGCGACGCGGATGTCGGTGATGTTCGGCGTCAGCTTGACGATCACCGGCAACGAGCAATAGGTCTTGCACCAGCGAGTGACCTGCTCGACGTATTCCGGCACCTGACCCACCGCCGCGCCCATGCCGCGTTCGGGCATGCCGTGCGGGCAACCGAAATTCAGCTCGATGCCGTCAGCGCCGGTGGCCTCCACCAGTGGCAGGATGTGTTTCCACGATTCCTCCACGCACGGCACCATCAACGAGACGATCAGCGCACGATCCGGCCAGTCCTTCTTCACCTGGGTGATTTCACGCAGGTTGATTTCCAGCGAGCGGTCGGTGATCAGTTCGATGTTGTTGATCCCCAGCACCTCGCGGTTGTTGCCGTAGTGCGCCGAGTAGCGCGACGAGACGTTGACCGCCGCCGGGTCTTCACCCAGGGTTTTCCAGACCACACCGCCCCAGCCGGCCTCGAAGGCGCGGACCACGTTGTAGGCCTTGTCGGTCGGTGGTGCGGAGGCCAGCCAGAACGGGTTGGGGGCTTTGATACCGGCGAAGACAATCGAGAGATCGGCCATTTACGCAGCCTCCACGTTGAGCATCAGTTGCGCGTTGATCGCCTCGGCGGCGCGTTTGCCGTGCTGTACGGCTTGCACGGTGAGGTCTTGATCGAGACTGGTGCAGTCGCCGCCGGCATACACGCCGGGGATGCTGGTGCGCAGGTTGTCGTCGACCTGAATCCGTTCGCCCTGACGCTTGAGTTCGCGCGCCAGCGGGTCGGTGAGGGCGCTGCTGTCGAAGGCCTGGCCGATGGCTTTGAAGATCGCGTCGGCGGCCAGTTCGAAAGTTTCGCCCGTGGTTTGCAGGCGACCGTCGACCAGATCGGTTCGGGCAAAACGCATGCCGCGCACCTTGCCTTGCGCATCGAGCAGCACTTCTTCCGGTTGCGCCCAGGTCAGCAGGCGTACCTGATTGGCCTTGGCGATATCTTGTTCGTGACCGGTCGCGCCCATGTCCGCCGCACCCCGGCGATACACCAGATTCACGTCACGCGCTCCGAGGCGGGCCATTTGCACGGCCATGTCGATGGCGGTGTTGCCGGCGCCGAGGACGATGCAGCGTTCGGCCAGTGGCAGTTGCGTCAGGTCATCGGCCTGGCGCAGTTCGCGGATGTAGTCAGTGGCGGCGAGCAGGCCGGGCGCGTCTTCGTGGGCCAGGCCGAGCTGTTTGCTGGCATTCAGGCCGAGGCCGAGGAACACCGCGTCGAACTGCTGATGCAGCTCGCTGAGGGTCAGGTTTTCGCCGAGTTTCTGTCCGTGACGGATTTCGATACCGCCGATCTGCAGGAGGAAATCCAGCTCCTTCTGCGCGTAGTCGTCGACCAGTTTGTACTTGGCGATCCCGTATTCATTGAGGCCGCCTGCCTTTTCCCGTGCTTCGAAAATCACCACGTCGTGGCCGTGCATGGCACTGCGGTGGGCACAGGACAAACCCGCTGGCCCGGCGCCGACCACGGCGATGCGCTTGCCGGTGCTCGCCGCACGCTGGAACGGGTGCTCGGTGAAATTCGCGTTGTCCACGGCATAGCGCTGCAGCAGGCCGATCAGCACCGGCGCACATTCCTGAGCGTTGTTGCGCACGCAGGCTTGCTGACAGAGGATTTCCGTCGGGCAGACCCGGGCGCAACTGCCGCCGAGGATGTTCGCCGAAAGGATTTTCTGCGCCGCACCGGGCACGTTGTCCTGATGGATGTTGCGGATGAACGACGGAATATCGATCTCGCTGGGGCATGCATTGACGCAAGGCGCGTCATAGCAATACAGGCAGCGCGACGCTTCCAGGTGTGCCTGCCGGGCATTGAGCGGAGGCGCCAGATCAGTGAAATGGCCGGCGAGGGCGGCCGCACTTTCGTGCGGGTGCGGGAGATGGTTCAGGGTCTCGATCACGGTTTTTTGCCTCACGGTTATTGAGGTTCTCTGCCTCTGTCGGGCAGTGGTTTTTGTGTTGTCTGGACGGGCCTCTTCGCGAGCAAGCTCGCTCCCACATTTGGAATGTGTACACCCTGTGGGAGCGAGCTTGCTCGCGAAGGCCGAAGGCCTGGATTTCAGCGTTTCACAGCCGTCGGCTTATGCATCTCAGCCCGCTTGCTCAGCAAATCAAACACCGCCGGATACGCCGGCCGTTCGATGTACCGCCCGGCGCCGCGCTCGGCGCGCAGGTCGCCGTCGGCCCAGACCACTTTGCCCTGGCTGACGGTATGGCTCGGCACGCCGCGCACGGTCTTGCCTTCGAAAATGTTGAAGTCCACCTGCTGATGGTGGGTCTTGGCGGAAATGGTGCGGGTGCCTTGCGGGTCCCACAGCACCAGGTCGGCATCGGCGCCGACGCGAATCGCGCCTTTGCGCGGATAGAGGTTGAAGATTTTCGCGGTATTGGTGGAGGTAAGGGCGACGAAATCCTGCATCGACAAACGGCCGCTGTTGACCCCTTCATCCCACAACACCGCCATGCGGTCTTCGATGCCGGCGGTGCCGTTGGGGATCTTGCTGAAGTCGTCGCGCCCGGCGGCTTTTTGCTCGGCGCAGAAGCAGCAGTGGTCGGTGGCGGTGGTGTGCAGATTACCGCTCTGCAGGCCATGCCAAAGAGCTTCCTGATGCCCGCGCGGGCGGAACGGCGGGCTCATCACATAACCGGCGGCGGTCTGCCAGTCCGGGTGCTGGTAGACGCTGTCGTCGAGCAGCAGATGCCCGGCCAGCACTTCGCCGTACACCGGTTGGCCCTTGCTGCGGGCGTAAGTGATTTCGTCCAGCGCTTCCTTGGTCGACACGTGCACCAGGTACAACGGCGTGCCGATGGTCTCGGCAATGCGAATCGCCCGGCTCGCCGCTTCGCCTTCCACCTGCGAGGGCCGCGACAGAGGATGGGCTTCCGGCCCGGTGATGCCCTGGGCCATCAACTTGCGTTGCAGGTGATAAACCAGTTCGCCGTTTTCCGCATGCACGGTTGGCACGGCGCCGAGTTCCAGGCAGCGCTCGAAACTCGCCACCAGCGTGTCGTCGGCGGCCATGATCGCGTTCTTGTAGGCCATGAAATGCTTGAAGCTGTTGACCCCGTGGTGGCTGACCAACTCGGCCATTTCCTCGCGCACCTGCTCGCTCCACCAGGTGATCGCGACGTGAAAGCCGTAGTCCGAGGCGGACTTTTCGGCCCAGCCACGCCACTGATGAAACGCTTCCATCAATGACTGCTGCGGATTGGGAATCACGAAGTCGATGATCGACGTGGTACCGCCAGCCAGACCTGCGGCAGTGCCGCTGTAAAAGTCTTCACTGGCCACGGTGCCCATGAAGGGCAGTTGCATGTGGGTGTGTGGATCGATGCCGCCGGGCATCAGGTATTGGCCGCTGCCGTCGAGCACTTCGGCACCGGCGGGAATATCCAGGTTTTGACCAATGGCGTTGATCACGCCGTCGGCGCAATAGACGTCGGCGCGATAACTTTCATCATGGGTAACAACGGTGGCGCCACGGATCAACAGAGACATTCCGAGTTCCTCGCAGGCATGACCGACTTGTGCCGGTTCTCAATGTTTTATTGATGTACAGCGCTGATCGGCGTATTCCTGTCAGCGCTGTCAGGAATAGAAGCTAGCCGCAGTTCTGCAATTGATCAAGATTATTTTTTATAAGCTTGTTGCTGTTTTAAATCATTGAAAAATAACGATAAAAAACATAAATCACCAAAATGGTGAGGCTGTTCACCATTTTGACGCACTTGACAGGATGGAAATATGAGCAAGATTTCCTATGTGAAATCAGCTGCTTGAAGTTGAGCTGCGGTTAATCGCCTGTAATGAAAAAAAGTGCAGTGCACCAGATTGAGTCCTGACAGTTCGGACAACTTGGCAAACGTTTAGCCTGAGCGTGCAGACAGGTTTTCGCGGACTCCTCCGGTGAATAATTAAAAGCGTGAATTATCAGAAAGTTGCAATGCGTTTGTAGTACCGCCTGAGCGTCGGACGGAGTACCCGGCACGTTTATTGATGCCGCCGCTGACACCATGGCCGGTGCAAGAAAGTTGTCAGTTCCTCCGGCCATCGTCCGGCTCGCACCTTGGTGTGCAGCCGCCTGATGAGCAAAAAAATAATCAGAAGAACAGTGGAGCGGCCATGCAACAGAACAGATCGCAAGTGACCGAGCGCGACGGCTTGTTCGAACTCGAAGCCGGCAGCGACGTCCTCGACAGTCCCCGTTACAACCACGATATGGCACCGACCAAGGTGCGCGAGCGGACCTGGAACAAATGGCACATCACCGCGCTGTGGGTCGGCATGTCGATCTGCGTGCCGACCTACACCCTCGGCGGGGTGCTCACCGCTTACTTTGGCCTGACCGTTGGTGAAGCGCTGCTGGCGATTCTGTTCGCCAACGTGATCGTCCTGATTCCACTCACGCTCAACGCCTTTCCCGGCACCAAATACGGCATTCCCTTTCCGGTGTTGCTGCGTTCGTCGTTCGGCATTCTCGGCTCCAACGTGCCGTGCCTGATTCGTGCGCTGGTGGCGTGCGGCTGGTTCGGGATCCAAACGATGTTTGGCGGGCTGGCGATTCACTTGTTTCTCGGCTCGGTATTCGAGGGCTGGAAATCCCTCGGCGGCACGGGGGAGGTGATCGGCTTCATGATTTTCTGGTCGCTGAACCTGTGGGTGGTGATCCGTGGCGCCGAGTCGATCAAGTGGCTGGAAACCCTGTCCGCGCCGTTGCTGGTGGCGGTTGGCATCGGCCTGCTGGTGTGGGCCATGCCCAATGTGTCGATGAGCGAGCTGCTGGCGATTCCACCGAAACGCCCGGAAGGCGCGAGCGTGGTCAGTTACTTCGCCGCGGGGCTGACGGCGATGGTCGGCTTCTGGGCCACGTTGTCGCTGAACATTCCCGACTTCAGCCGTTACGCCAAAAGCCAGAAAGACCAGATCCTCGGGCAGATTTTCGGCCTGCCGCTGACCATGTTCCTGTTCGCTTCGCTGGGGGTGGTGATGACCGCCGCGTCGGTGAAGCTGGTCGGTGTCACGGTATCGGATCCGGTCAGCCTGATCGGCCATATCCAGAGCCCGCTGTGGGTAGCGGTGGCCATGGCGCTGATCATCATCGCCACGCTGTCGACCAATACGGCGGCGAACATTGTTTCGCCAACCAACGACTTCCAGAACATCGCGCCCAAGGTGATCAATCGTACCAAAGCGGTGTTGCTCACCGGCTTCGTCGGGCTGGCGTTGATGGCCCACGAGCTGCTGAAAAAGCTCGGTCTGATCGTTTCCGATGTCAGCCTGGAAACCGTGTATTCCAACTGGCTGCTCGGCTATTCGAGCCTGCTCGGACCAATCGCCGGGATCATGGTGGTGGCCTATTTCCTGATCAAGAAGCAGCAACTGGACCTGGCCGGGTTGTACCGGGACGACGTGTATCCGGCGTGGAACTGGGCCGGGTTTACTGCGTTTGGCGTGCCGGTGGTGCTGACCCTGCTGTCGCTGGGTAGCGATGCATTCAGCTGGTTTTACAGTTATGGCTGGTTTACCGGTTCGGCGCTGGGCGGGGTGATTTATTACGGGTTGTGCGTGATGCGGGCGCAGCCTTCGGTCGTGAAATCACCGGTGTGAGGGAGGGCCTCATCGCTGGCAAGCCAGCTCCCATAAGGATCAAGTCGTACACAAACCATGAGTTCACTCAAAACCTGTGGGAGCTGGCTTGCCAGCGATGGCGGCCTGGAAAACACCAAAGAAATACCCTAAGAAACTGCCTGAGGAGATCAACATGAACGCAGCCGTAGACGTTCTGCAATCCACCCATCAGCACATCAACCGCGACCGCCTATGGGCCTCGCTCATGGAACTGGCCAAGCTCGGCGCCACGGTCAAGGGCGGGGTCTGTCGCCTGGCCTTGACCGACCTCGATCGCCAGGCCCGTGACCTGTTCGTGCAGTGGTGCAAGGACGCCGGATGCAGCGTCACGGTGGATGAAGTCGGCAACATCTTCGCCCGTCGCCCGGGGCGTAACCCGAACCTGCCGCCGGTGATGACCGGCAGCCACATCGACACCCAGCCCACCGGCGGCAAGTTCGACGGCTGCTTCGGCGTGCTCGCCGGGGTCGAAGTGCTGCGCACCCTCAATGACCTCGGCGTGGAAACTGAAGCACCGCTGGAAGTGGTGGTCTGGACCAACGAAGAAGGCTCGCGCTTTGCTCCGTGCATGATGGGTTCCGGCGTGTTCGCCGAAAAATTCACCCTCGAAGAAACCCTGGCCAAGGTCGATGCCGACGGCGTCACGGTTGGCGAAGCGCTCAACGCCATTGGTTACGCGGGGTCACGCAAAGTCAGCGGGCACAAGGTTGGCGCCTATTTTGAAGCACACATCGAGCAAGGCCCGATCCTCGAAGACGAGCAGAAAACCATCGGCGTGGTGCTCGGCGCGCTCGGGCAGAAGTGGTTTGATCTGAAACTGCGCGGCGTCGAAGCGCACGCCGGGCCAACGCCGATGCACCTGCGCAAGGACGCCCTGGTCGGCGCCTCGGTGATTGTCGGTGCAGTCAACCGCGCCGCCCTCGGCCACCAACCCCACGCCTGCGGCACCGTCGGTTGCCTGCAAGCCTACCCCGGTTCGCGCAACGTCATCCCCGGCGAAGTGCGCATGACCCTCGACTTCCGCCATCTGCAGCCAGAGCGCCTCGATTCGATGATTGCCGAAGTGAAGCAGGTCATCGACGCCACCTGCGAAGAACACGGCCTGACCTATGAACTGACCCCGACCGCCGACTTCCCGCCGCTGTACTTCGAAAAAGGCTGCGTCGAAGCCGTGCGCAGCGCGGCGAAAGGCTTGGGCTTGTCACACATGGACATCGTCAGCGGCGCCGGCCACGACGCGATTTTCCTCGCCGAACTCGGCCCGGCCGGGATGATCTTCGTGCCTTGCGAAGGCGGCATCAGCCACAACGAAATCGAGAATGCCGCGCCGGATGATCTGGCGGCCGGGTGCGCGGTGTTGTTGCGGGCGATGCTGGCGGCATCGGCGATGGTAGCGGCGGGGCAGCGCGCCGCCTGAAGATCAAAAGATCGCAGCCTGCGGCAGCTCCTACAGTTGGATTACATTCAAACTGTAGGAGCTGCCGAAGGCTGCGATCTTTTAGTGGCCACCTGTAGGAACGAATTGGTTTGATCAACCGGGCCGGTCATTTTTACTTGCAGTGCCCTGACGTCGGTCAGGGCCGTTGGGGTTGCCCACATCCAGCAACCGTCGTTCGACCAACACATTCTCCAGTGCCTGACGCTCGACCGGCGCCATTTGGTGTTCACGCTTTTTCAGCTCCAGCAGAATCGGGCTGGACCAGGTGCGATAAGTCTGTTCGATGTTGCGACGCGACGTCATCAGTCTCTCCTTGATCAAGAGCCCGGTGTAGCTGGCAGGGGCTCAATCCGATGAGGGATTAACGTTAGTCGACAATCCCTTAAGTCGCGAATCCTGTGCAATGGTGTTGTTGAAGTGCTCGGCACGATCACGAACGCCTGCGGTCGTAATCTTCACACGCGCATTCCCTGTGGAGATCCAATGAGCCAGGAAGTCCTGACCACTGAAACCAATCGTCGCCAGTTGCAGCAGATCATCGCCGGGCTGTCCGACGGGGTGATTCTGCTGGAACTCGATCAGAGCATCCTCTGGGCCAACGAGGCAGCACTGGCCATGCACGGTGTCAGCCGGATCGGCGAGCTGGGCACTAATGCCGATGAGTATGCCAAGCGTTTCACGCTGCGTTATCGCAACAACCACCTGTTGCCACCCGAGAACTATCCGATCAGCCGCGTCGCACGCTGTGAGGTATTCAGCGACCTGTTGGTCGAAATGTCTGCCATGGATGACCCGGAACGCGTCTGGGTGCACAGTGTGCGCAGCATGGTACTGACCGACCGCGAAGGGCAGCCGGAGTCGCTGGTGCTGATCATGAGCGATGTCACCGATTGGGCCAATGCCGAGCAGCGTTTCGAAAAGACCTTCAATGCCAACCCGGCGCCGGCGGTGATCTGCCGCCTCAGCGACTTGCGTTACATCAAGGTTAATCCGGGGTTTCTGGAGATGACCGGTTACACCCGCGATCAGGTAATCGGTACTTCGGCCTATGAAATCGATGTCTTCGATCAGGCTGAGAAAAAGGATCTGGCGATCCAGCGTCTGCGCGATGTGGCGACCATTCCACAGATGCAGGCTCAACTGCGTCTGCCCGATGGCGGCAGCAAGCAAGTGATCGTCGCCGGGCAACCGTTGGTGCTCAATGATGAGGATTGCATGCTGTTTTCCTTCGTCGACATGGAGCTGCGGCACAAGGCGGAAGTGGCGCTGCGTCAGAGTGAGGAACGCTTCGCCAAGGCGTTTCGCCTGACCCCGGTGCCGATTCTGATCTGCAGTGCTGACGAGCAGCAGGTGATCGATGTCAATCAGGCGTTCCTCGACACCCTCGCCTACGACAGCGACGAGGTGGTGGGCAAAACCGTGACCCAGCTGCATTTCATCGACGACGACGGTGCGCGGGCCCGGCTGCTGAACGCCCTGGCCAAAAGCGGTCGGATTGATCGGGTCGACGTCCGCGTGCGCAGGAAGGATGCAGAGCTGCTGGAGTGCGCGGTGTCGGCTGACACCGTGAACATTCAGGACACGCCGTGCTATCTGCTGGTGCTGATGGACATCACCGAACGCAAGCGCACCGAGCTGGAACTGGTGGCGGCGATCGAAGAGGTGATGAAGGATGCTTCGTGGTTCAGCCGGACGCTGATCGAAAAACTGGCGAATGTGAAGAAGGTCAACTCGCCGCAACTGCCGAGCGTGTCGTTCACTGATCTGACGGCGCGTGAGCGCGACGTGCTGGGGCTGATCTGCGAGGGGTTGGCCGACAAGGAGATCGCCGCCCGGTTGAAGCTGGCACCCAATACCGTGCGCAATCATGTAGCGACGGTGTATTCCAAGCTCGATGTACACAGTCGCAGCGAGGCGATTGTCTGGGCGCGGGAGCGCGGGCTATTTTCCGGCGAACGCGGCGCCAAGGGGCAGCGGTAGGTGCAAATGCACTAATCGATGAGGTGCAAATGCAGGTTCTGGCGCGGTGGGGCAGTTCTTAGTCTGGTGGGGTGCGATACGAGCCTGTTGGCTTGGGATCGTCTCCCTTCGAAACAGCTAAAGGAACAAGCTCCATGATGAATCTTGCGCAGTTGCGCGCCAGCCTTGAGCAGAGTTTCTCGCCCTTGGCGTGCGAGTGTTCAGTGGATGGGGATCATTCGCTGACGGTGAAGTTGTATCACCGTGAGTCGGGACAGGTGGATCTGGTGATCAGCGGGTTGAAGCTTGATGCGTTGCGTACGCCGGAGGCTGTGGCGGCGTTGATTGATGAGTTGCGGTATGAGTTGGAGAGTAATTCTTTGCGGGCTGCTCGGGATCCGGATATGGCTTAGGGTTTTAGGGGAGTTGGGTGTATATCCGTTGCTGCGGTAACGGCCTCCTATGGTTCCGCCCTTACGGCGGGTCACCTTTTCCAAACGCCGAAAAGGTAACCCAAAAGGCTTTACCCTGACGTTCGGCCCTCGCTCAGGCTCGGGTTCCTTCGCTGCGGGATTCATCCGGGGGCAGCGCCTACGGTTTGCTTCGCTGCACCTCCTCTCGCTGTGTTTGGCTGCGCCAAACGGTCGCTGCGCTCCCACCCCCGGATAAATCCCTCCACTCAGCCTGCCGACGGGCCCTCAGATCAAAAGCTTTACTCGAGCTAACGCTCATTGTGTTGAGTGGGGCGGCTTCGCCGCATGGGGTGTGCACGAATAAAGTTGTGGGAGCTGGCTTGCCAGCGATGGCGGCCTGACAGCCGACCAATCTCTAACTGAAAACATCCGATCCCACTGTGGGAGCTGGCTTGCCATCGATAGCGGCCTGACAGCCGACCAATCTCTAACTGATGACACCCGATCCCACTGTGGGAGCTGGCTTGCCAGCGATGGCGGCCTGACAGCCGACCCAATCTCTAACTGATGACACCCGATCCCACTGTGGGAGCTGGCTTGCCAGCGATAGCGGCCTCCCAGTCAACAAATTGCTTGCTGAGGCAACCCTTCCTCACAGATTTTGCTCTCCACAAAATCGACAGCCAATTCCCTCATCCCCCTCCATTTCACTGGCGCTCGCCGGGTAGTCGGCTATAAAGAATGAGTGGTCAGGTCTTCCGTCATCCGCGGTATTCGTGCGCGATAGCGGAAGTGGCTCTTCCATTCACCGCGGGTCGTCCTATGAATAATCCTGGGAAACGCGTGTATCTGCCGTTGTCGCTGGCTTTCTCTGTCGCGCTATTGAGCGGCTGCGCCCGTCCTCCGCCACCGCCTCCTGCTGCGCCGCCACCAGCGCCGGTGCGTACCTGCCAGACGCTGGAGAACACTCAGGTGTCTGGCGATATGTACGTTGACGAGCAGGTTACGCGCCATATCACCACCACCCGGTGTGTCACGCAGTAGCGTGGGGCGGCTTGGTTGGCGGTGCATTTTGGCTGGCACCTGGCCAAGGTCATTGCCTGACCTCAATCCCGTGTAGGAGCTGCCGAAGGCTGCGATCTTTTGATCTTTATCTGCAAAATCAAAGTCAAAAGATCGCAGCCTTCGGCAGTTCCTGCACAGACACGTCTGGCTTAGGACAGGAACCCACCGTCCACATTCAGCGCAACCCCGGTGGTGTAGCTCGACGCATCACTGGCCAGGTACAACACCGCCCCGGCCATTTCACTCGGATCGGCTACGCGCTTGAGCGGAATCTGCGTCAGCGCCTGCTTGAGGATCGCGTCGTTCTTGACCAGTGCCGAGGCGAATTTGGTGTCGGTCAGGCCCGGCAGCAGGGCGTTGCAACGGATGCCGAATTGCGCGCATTCCTTGGCGAAGACCTTGGTCATGTTGATCACTGCCGCTTTGGTCACCGAATAGATGCCCTGGAAGATCCCCGGTGAAATACCGTTGATCGACGCGACGTTGATGATGCTGCCGCCACCGTTTTCGCGCATCAGCTTGCCGGCTTCTACCGACATGAAGAAGTAGCCGCGGATGTTCACGTCGACGGTCTTCTGGAATGCGCTCAGGTCGGTGTCCAGCACGTTGCAGAACTGCGGGTTGGTTGCGGCGTTGTTCACCAGGATATCGAGGCGACCGAACTGTTCCTTGATCCCGGCGAATACCTGGCTGATCTGTTCCATTTCACCGATGTGGCAGGCCACGGCGGTGGCTTTGCCGCCAGCGGCGATGATCGCGTCGGCGACATGCTGGCAACCTTCGAGCTTGCGGCTCGAGACGATCACATGGGCGCCTTGCTGGGCCAGCAGTTTGGCGATGGCTTCACCGATGCCGCGGCTGGCGCCGGAGACGAAGGCGATTTTGCCGTCGAGGTCGAACAACTGAGTCTTGGACATGGGGGTTCCTTGGTGTGGGCCGTCAGAGGCTCGATTTCGCAATGACCTGCAGGCTCATGTGCTCCAGCAGTTTGTTCATGTGAATGAACTGCGCGAAGCGTTTGTCCTGAGTCTGGCCGTGGTAGAAGCGGTAGTAGATCTGCTGCACGATGCCGGCCAGGCGGAACAGGCCGTAGGTGTAGTAGAAGTCGAAATTGTCGATGCGGATGCCCGAGCGTTCGGCGTAGTAATCGACGAACTCGCGGCGGCTCAGCATGCCCGGGGCGTGGCTGGGCTGGCGGCGCATCAGTTGCACGGGGGCCGGATCGTCCGCCTGAATCCAGTAGGCGAGGGTGTTGCCCAGGTCCATCAGCGGATCGCCGAGGGTGGTCAGTTCCCAGTCGAGCACGCCGATGATCTGCATCGGGTTGTTCGGGTCGAGGATCACGTTGTCGAAACGGTAGTCGTTGTGCACGATGCTTGAGGTCGGATGGTCGGCCGGCATCTTGTCATTTAGCCAGGCCTTGACCGTTTCCCAGTGCGGCGCATCCGGGGTCAGGGCTTTTTCGTAACGTTCGCTCCAGCCCTTGATCTGACGGGCGACGTAACCTTCCGGCTTGCCCAGATCGCCGAGGCCGCAGGCGTTGTAGTCAACCCGGTGCAGTTCGACGAAACGGTCGATGAAGCTCTTGCACAGTGCTTCGGTCCTGGCTGCATCGAGGCCCAGTTCTGGCGGCAGATCTGAGCGCAGGATGATGCCCTTGACCCGCTCCATCACATAGAACTCGGCACCGATCACCGACTCGTCGGTGCAGTGCACGTAGGCTTTCGGGCAGTAGGGGAAACCGTCGCGCAGTTGATTGAGGATGCGGAATTCGCGGCCCATGTCATGGGCGGATTTGGCCTTGTGGCCGAACGGCGGACGGCGCAGGACAAATTCCTGGTCCGGGTATTCCAGCAGGTACGTCAGGTTCGACGCGCCGCCGGGAAACTGGCTGATCTGCGGCGTGCCGGTCAGGCCCGGAATGTGCGCCTTGAGGTACGGATCGATCAGGCTGGCATCGAGTTCTTCGCCAGAGCGGATACGGGTGGACTGGTCAGTAAGCGCCATGCTTATCCCTTCTGCTTATTTTGGAGGCCAGACATCATTGGCTAATCTAATGGCGCACCAGGGTGGCCACAAGCGCGCAGCGGTCTTATAGGTTAGCGTGTTGCAGGATAATCAGCGTTTCGAATAGGCACCGGCAGCAGGGCGCTGCCGGCGCTTGTTAATGCACGCGCTGGTTGGTGAGTCTCGGTGGCAGGATGACTGGCGTGAGCACTGGTTGCCCCGAAAAGAATGCCATCAGGTTTTTCCCCACCAGTTCCACCGTACCTTGTGTGGCTTCCGGCGACAGACCGGCGACATGCGGCGTGAGAATCACATTGTTCAGGGTTTTCAGCGCATCCGGCACCTGCGGTTCGTGATCGAACACGTCCAGCGCAGCCCCGGCAATCCGTCGTTGCTCAAGCGCGCTGATCAGCTCTGCGGTGGCGATCACACTGGCCCGGGCGATGTTGACGATGAAACCGGTCGGGCCCAGAGCATCAAGTACCGGACGCGTCACCAGATGCTGGGTGCCAATCCCGCCCGGCGTGGCGACGATCAGAAAATCCGAAGCCCGCGCCAGTTCGGTCGGCGTGGAGCAGAACGCATAGGGCACATCACTGCGCAGCTGCCGGTTGTGGTAACTGATCTGCATGTCGAAACCAAGGTGAGCACGTTTGGCAATCGCCATGCCCACCGCCCCCAGGCCGAGAATCCCCAGGCGTTTATTGGCCAGCGACGGACGCATGATCTTCGGCCATTCACCCCGGCGCACCGCCGCGTCGCAGCGCGGAATGTCGCGTACCAGTGCCAGCAGCATGGCCAGGGCATGGTCGGCCACCGACGAGGCATTGACCCCGGCGCCGTTGGTCACGGTGATCCCGCGATCGCTGGCGGCCTGCAGGTCGACGTGTTCGTAACCGGCACCGATCACGGTGATGATCTTCAGCGCCGGCAGGGCGGCGACTTCCTCGGCGGTCAGGCCCAGCGGGCCACGAGTCAGTACCGCGTCGATCCGTGCCCCGTGGGTGGCGATGGCTTGCGCGCGTTCGGCAGGGGTTGGCGCGAGGATCAGATGAAAGCCCTGATGCTCGAGAATCGGCAGATAGTCATTGATGGTTTCAACCAGTACCAGAACGGTGGCGGGCATTGCGCGGCTCCTGTGATCAATGGCGGTTCGGTCGCGAAGTCGTGTCAGGGTGCTGATTCCAGAGCTGTTTGGCAATGATGGCCGCAGCCCCGCTTCAGCCAGTGTAGGAGCTGACACGGGGAGCGCGCGGGCGCTTCGTCAGAAGCTCGCCCTGGTATTGTTGATCGGCTGCACGAAGACGCCAGCGAGTCCAGTCAACTGGCGTATTGGGCGATGCCGTTGCCGAACGACCAGTTCTCCTTTTTGACTTCCACCAGATTGATGAACACGTCTTCCAGGCGAATGCCCAGTTGACTGTTCAGGCTGTGCGCGATGGTCTGGTACAGGGCTTTTTTCTGCTCCAGCGTCCGGCCTTCATTGAGGGTGATCTGGATGATCACCAATCCATCGCTGCGCTGGATGCCCAGGTACTGCGGGTCGAAGATGAAATGCTCGCCGTCGTGTTCGTTGAGGATCTGGAAGTTGTCGTGCTCCGGTACGTTGATGGTGCTGCGCATGGCGGCGTAGATCTGCTCGCCGATGCGTTTGGCGAAGTTGGGATCAGAGTGTTTTTTGATTTCGACGTGGACGAGGGGCATGGGCAAAGACTCCGTGGGGCAGGGAACTCCTCTCACGCTAGAACATGTCGGCCAGATTGAAAATTTGGGGTGATGAGCTCGCCGCTGTTTTTGTACGAGGCTACCTACGTTTTTCGCGGATTTTGCCTACGAATTTGGCAGATGCGTCTGCTACCGGAATGGTTATGAACAAGCAATCATGAGGCACAAAGCAGCTCGGGCAGTGACTGCAATAGCTAAGGACGGCGAATGCTCAAGAACGATCTTGAAAATCTGGAACTCGACAGGCTGGAGAATGAGTCAAGAAAGCTTGTAGCCGAGAGAAAAAAGCTAACGGCGGAGGAGAAAAAGCTTAATAGAGAGAAAGATTTGTATCCGCTCGCAGTATTGGCTGGGGTGGTGACAGCAATCACCGCAGTAGCAGGCGTTTTCTTCAAGTTCTGATGTTCGCGTTCCACAACTGTCAGACCATGACCCCAAAAAGGAAAATTCACATGAGTACCTATGATCGCAAAGCCAGAATGGAAGAGCTGGAACGTGAGCACGATGAATGGGAAGAAAGAATGCGCATCAAAAACAAGGGCGATATGTACCCAATCTGGGGAATGCTGGCGTTCGGCCTGTTTTGCATGTCACTCGGATTTCTCCTCGCTCGATCAATCTGATCGTCTTGCCGGTGGAGTTGTCGCTGAGACTTGCCGGAAAACGACATTTCACGTATCCAAAGCCGACAGCTATTTTCCCGAAAACGACAACCCGCTGATCTGCTCCGTACAACCATTCCTCAGCTAAGTCTTTGCTTCTGCTCATTTATCACGGAGAATCGCGCCCCTGTTTCGGCCGGAGCATGTCTGTCGGTTTTTTCCGACGCGTCCCGACCGAGTGGCAAGTGACCGGAATGCGGAGATCCGACCGGATGAATGATCAGGCCAATAGCGTCGACGAACGCTATGAAGCGGCAGCACCAGCTGAACTGTCGAGCTGGAATCGCCATGACACCACGTGGATGTTGGGACTGTTCGGGACGGCCATTGGCGCCGGTACCCTGTTTTTGCCGATCAACGCCGGTCTGGGTGGCTTCTGGCCGCTGGTGATCCTCGCGCTGCTGGCCTTCCCGATGACGTTCTTTGCCCACCGAGGCCTGACCCGCTTCGTCCTCTCCGGTCGCGAAGGCGCCGACATCACTGACGTGGTCGAGCAGCATTTCGGCATCAAGGCCGGTGCGCTGATCACCCTGCTGTACTTCTTCGCCATCTTCCCGATCCTGCTGATCTACAGCGTCGGCCTGACCAACACGGTCGCCAGTTTCCTCGAACACCAACTGCACATCACGCCGCCACCGCGCGCGCTGCTGTCATTCGTGTTGATCCTCGGCCTGCTGGCCGTAGTGCGTTGCGGCGAGCAGGCCATCGTCAAGGCGATGAGCCTGATGGTGTATCCGTTCATCGTTGCGCTGCTGTTCCTCGCGGTGTACCTGATTCCGCACTGGAACGGCGGCATTCTTTCCACCGCCTCGCAAGTGCCGGCACCGTCGGCGCTGCTGCACACCCTGTGGCTGGCGATCCCGGTCATGGTGTTTTCGTTCAACCACTCGCCGATCATCTCGGCGTTTGCGGTGGATCAGAAGCGTCGTTACGGTGTCAACGCTGACCAGCGCAGCTCGCAGATCCTCTGCCGCGCCCACTTGTTGATGGTGGTGATGGTGCTGTTCTTCGTCTTCAGTTGCGTGCTGACCCTGTCGCCGGAACAACTGGCCGAAGCCAAGGCGCAGAACCTGTCGATCCTGTCGTACCTGGCCAACCACTTCAGCAACCCGACCATCGCGTTCGCGGCGCCGCTGATTGCGTTTGTGGCGATCTCCAAGTCGTTTCTCGGTCACTACATCGGCGCCAGCGAAGGCCTCAAGGGCCTGATCGTCAAGAGCGGCAAGCGTCCGGGTGCCAAGGCGCTGGATCGCATCGTGGCGGCGTTCATGCTGGTGGTGTGCTGGATCGTCGCGACCCTGAACCCGAGCATTCTCGGGATGATCGAGACCATCGGTGGCCCGGTGATCGCTGCGATTCTGTTCCTGATGCCGATGTACGCGATCCGCAAAGTACCGGCGATGGCGCGCTATCGCGGTCAGGCGTCGAACGTGTTTGTCACCGCCGTAGGTCTGGTGGCGATTTCGGCGTTGATTTATTCGCTGACTGCTTGAAGATCAAGAGATCGCAGCCTGCGGCAGTTCCTACAGGGTTTGTGTATACCTGTAGGAGCTGCCGAAGGCTGCGATCTTTCGCTTTTCAGCTACAGTAGGCCGCTGCGCATCTCTCATGCACAGCGGCTTTTTTTCGTCTGGAGACAGTGGATTGTCGAGTACGGCCCAACCGGTAGAACCCACCAATCGCTGGCGTGACATCCTCGCCGGCCTGTCGATTGCCGGGCTGCTCTTGCCCGAAGCGGTCGCTTATTCGACCATCGCCGCGCTGGCGCCGCAGGCCGGCGTGATTGCCCTGTTTGCCGGATTGCTCTGCTACGGACTGTTTGGCACCAGCCGCTTTGCCATTGTCTCGGCCACGTCTTCGTCAGCGGCGGTGCTGGCGGCGACCACCGCGACCATGGCCAATGGCGACCCGCAGTTACGCGCGACGCTGGCGGTCGGCTTGGTACTGGTCACCGGTGGGCTGTTCTTGCTGGCGGGGATCTTTCGTTTCGGCAGTGTGACTTCGTTTATCGCCAAACCGGTATTGCGCGGTTTCGCCTTCGGCCTGGCGCTGACGATCATCCTAAAACAGGTCGCCAGCGTGGTCGGCGTGCACCTGACCGATGCCAATCTGGTGCGCTTCGCCCCGCAATTGCTCGAACAACTGCCGCAATGGAACTGGCCGGCGGCTGCTGTCGCTGCGGTGGCTCTGCTGTTGTTGAGCCTGTTCTCCCGTTTTCCAAGGATACCCGGCGGTTTGCTGGTGGTAGTGATCGGTATCGTCGCCGGGCAATGGCTGAACCTTCCGGCTCACGGTGTGAAGTTGATCGGCTTGATCGACCTGAGCCTGGAAGTACCGAATCTGCCGGTGCTGCCGTTTGCCGACTGGCTGCGGCTGGGTGAGGTGGGGTTCGCGCTGGTGATGATTCTGTATGCAGAGTCGTACGGCTCGATCAGTGCGTTCGCCCTCAAACACGGTGATCGTGTGACCTCCAACCGTGATCTGCTGGCGCTGGGGGCCTCGAATCTGTTGTCCGGGTTGTTCCATGGCATGCCGGCGGGGGCCGGGTATTCGGCGACGTCGGCGAACGAGGCGGCCGGGGCGACGTCACGCTGGGCCGGTGGCGTGGCGGCGCTGGTGGTGCTGGTGATCGTGCTGACGGTGTTGCCGTGGATCGCCCTGACGCCGGAGCCGATTCTGGCGGCCATCGTGATTCATGCGCTGGCGCGTGGCTTGAGTCTGCATCCGCTGGGGCGCTACTTCGTCTGGCGCCGGGATCGGCTGCTGGTGATGTGCGCGGTGGGGGCGGTGCTGGTGCTGGGCATTCTCGACGGCTTGCTGGTGTCGGTGGCGATCAGCGTGTTGCTGATGCTCAAACAGATGTCGGCGGCGGACATTCAGGTGCTCGGGCGGATCGACGGCGGGCACGATTTTGTCGATTTGCAGCGACATCCAACGGCGACGGTTGAGCCGGGAGTGCTGATTGTGCGGCCCAGTGAGGCATTGTTTTTCGCCAATGTGGAGCGGATTCTCGGTGCGGCGCTGCATTTGATTCGTCATTCGGAGGCGCCGGTACACACGGTGATCCTCAGTCTGGAGGAAACCCCGGACCTGGACGGCACCAGTATCGAGGCGATGCAAGAGTTTTTCCTGCGGGTGCATCAGGAGGGCAAGCGGCTGATTCTGGCGCGGCTCAAACAGGAAGCGCTGGCCGTGTTGGAGGCGTTGCCGGAGGTGACGGCCAACGCGGTGATACTCAGCGGGCTGAGCGTCGATGGGGCGGTGCAGCAAGCCTTGAAATCTGACGCCTCCCTGTAGGAGCTGCCGGAGGCTGCGATCTTTTGATCTTGCTTTTTAAGATCAAGAGCGAAGATCGCAGCCTTCGGCAGCTCCTACAAGGAATGATGTGGAACAGAGCACGCATAAAAAAACGCCGCTCATCTCACGATGGGCGGCGTTTTTCATTGCAGTGTCGCGTTAGGCTTGAACGACCGGAATCTTGGCGTTCGCAGCCGCTTCACGGAACTCGGCGATCTGGTCGAAGGACAGGTAGCGGTAAACATCGGCCGCCATGCTGTCGATCTTGCCAGCGTATTCCATGTACTCCTCGACGGTCGGCAGGCGACCCAGGATCGAAGCCACGGACGCCAGTTCGGCCGAAGCCAAGTAGACGTTCGCGCCGTCGCCCAGACGGTTCGGGAAGTTACGGGTCGACGTCGAGACCACGGTGCTGTTTGGCTCAACGCGTGCCTGGTTACCCATGCACAGCGAGCAGCCTGGCATTTCCATGCGTGCGCCGGCCTTGCCGTAGATGCCGTAGTAGCCTTCTTCGGTCAGTTGGTGAGCGTCCATCTTGGTCGGCGGCGACAGCCACAGACGGGTTGGCAGCTGACCCTTGACCTGATCCAGCAGTTTACCGGCAGCGCGGAAGTGACCGATGTTGGTCATGCACGAACCGATGAACACTTCGTCGATCTTCTCGCCAGCGACGCTGGACAGCAGACGGGCGTCGTCCGGATCGTTCGGCGCGCACAGAACTGGCTCGTTGATGTCGGCCAGATCGATTTCGATGATTTCGGCGTATTCGGCGTCGGCATCGGCTTCCATCAGTTGCGGGTTGGCGATCCAGGCTTCCATCGCTTGCGCACGACGTTCCAGGGTACGTGCATCGCCGTAGCCTTCGCCGATCATCCAGCGCAGCAGGGTGATGTTGGATTGCAGGTACTCGGTGATCGATTCTTTCGACAGCTTGATGGTGCAACCGGCAGCCGAACGTTCGGCCGAGGCGTCGGACAGTTCGAATGCCTGTTCCAGGGTCAGGCCTTCCAGGCCTTCGATTTCCAGGATGCGGCCGGAGAAGGCGTTTTTCTTGCCTTTCTTCTCGACGGTCAGCAGACCGTTCTGGATGGCGAAGTAAGGAATGGCATGAACCAGGTCACGCAGGGTGATGCCAGGTTTCATTTTGCCTTTGAAGCGCACCAGGATCGATTCCGGCATGTCCAGCGGCATGACGCCGGTGGCAGCGGCGAACGCGACCAGACCGGAACCGGCCGGGAACGAGATGCCCATCGGGAAACGGGTGTGCGAGTCACCACCGGTACCTACGGTGTCCGGCAGCAGCATGCGGTTCAGCCACGAGTGGATGATGCCGTCGCCCGGACGCAGGGAAACGCCGCCGCGGGTCATGATGAAGTCAGGCAGGGTGTGGTGGGTGGTCACGTCGATCGGCTTCGGATACGCCGCGGTGTGGCAGAAGGACTGCATCACCAGGTCAGCGGAGAAGCCCAGGCACGCCAGGTCTTTCAGTTCGTCACGGGTCATTGGACCGGTGGTGTCCTGAGAACCTACGGTGGTCATTTTCGGTTCGCAGTAGGTGCCAGGACGAACGCCTTTGCCTTCTGCCAGACCGCACGCCTTGCCGACCATTTTCTGCGCCAGGGTGAAGCCCTTGGTGCTTTCAGCCGGTGCTTCCGGCTTCTTGAACAGGTCGAACGCAGGCAGACCCAGTTCGGCGCGAGCCTTCTCGGTCAGGCCACGGCCGATGATCAGCGGGATACGACCGCCGGCACGGACTTCGTCCAGCAGCACAGGGGTCTTCATTTCGAAGGTGGTGATGACTTCGTCGGTACCGTGCTTGCAGACTTTGCCGGCGTGCGGGTACAGGTCGATCACGTCGCCCATGTTCATGTTCGACACGTCGAACTCGATCGGCAGTGCGCCGGCATCTTCCATGGTGTTGTAGAAGATCGGAGCGATTTTGCTGCCGAAGCAGAAACCGCCAGCGCGCTTGTTCGGCACGTAAGGGATGTCGTCACCGAAGAACCACAGCACCGAGTTGGTCGCCGATTTACGCGAGGAACCGGTACCGACCACGTCACCGACGTAGGCGATCGGGAAGCCCTGGCCGCGCATTTCTTCGATCTGCTTCATCGGGCCGGTCTTGCCTTGCTCGTCCGGAACGATGCCGTCACGGGCCATTTTCAGCATGGCCAGGGCGTGCAGCGGGATGTCAGGACGCGACCAGGCGTCTGGTGCCGGGGACAGGTCGTCGGTGTTGGTTTCGCCGGTGACCTTGAACACCCGCAGGCTGATCTTGTCGGCCAGCACCGGGCGCTTCTTGAACCACTCGCCGTCAGCCCAGGATTGCAGCACGGCCTTGGCGTGAACGTTGCCGTTCTTGGCTTTTTCAGCCACGTCGTGGAAGGCATCGAACATCAGCAGGGTGTGCTTGAGTTCTTCGGCAGCCACTGGCGCCAGCTCGGCGTTGTCCAGCAGTTCAACCAGGGTCACGATGTTGTAGCCGCCCTGCATGGTGCCGAGCAGTTCTACAGCGCGCTTCTTGTCCAGCAGAGGGGAGGTGACTTCGCCTTTGGCCAGGGCCGACAGGAAACCGGCTTTGACATAAGCGGCTTCGTCCACTCCTGGTGGTACGCGATTGGTGATCAGGTCAACGAGGAAAGCTTCTTCGCCAGCCGGAGGATTCTTCAGCAGCTCGACCAGGCCTGCAGTTTGTTCGGCGTTAAGCGGCTGGGGAACGATACCCAGGGCTGCACGCTCTTCGATATGTTTGCGGTAGGCTTCAAGCACAGTTATTACCCTCATCAGTGGTCCCAAATGGGTGTCCGGGACGCTCATCCCGAAATTGCCGTACTCATGCACCGCACGACGTTGTGAGTCGTTTGGCCAGAATTACCGGCAATTCCTTACAGAAGCTGCTTTCAAAGTTTTACGCCTGCAGAACGGGGAGCTGATGAGGGTTGGCGTTGGGCTTTTCCCCGCTGGAAAAACCCTTCGCCAACACCGCTCTGAAGGAACGACTGTGCTCGTGACGCTTTGAAAACAGCTTCTAACGGACATTGGCGCCTTAAAAGGCTGGCTGATTCTACGGCAAAAAAAATTTAAAGGTAAGTCGCGCTCTATTGGACTTTGGTGGCGTTGTGCACGGGCGCGCCAAACCGCGATCCAGCGCTTGCCCCTGACGTTTGAGGGGTGATCAATGGCCGACAAAGGGCTAACATGCCGACCTGTTCCGCGTTTCAGTGTTTTGCCAATTTATGCCCAATCAGACCATCAAGACCCCCTGCGTCGGCCTCTGCTCCACTGTTTACGGAGATCTGGTGTGCCGTGGCTGCAAGCGTTTCCACCACGAAGTGATCCACTGGAACGGTTACGGCGAGGAGGAAAAGCGTGCGGTGTGGTTGCGTCTGGAGCAATTGCTGTCACAAGTGATGGCGAGCAAGGTCGAGATCTTCGATTCGGCGCGTCTGCGCCAGCAGCTGGAACAGCGCAAGATCCGCTTTGTACCGCATCAGTCGGAATATTGCTGGGCCTATCAGCTGATCGCTCGCGGGGCGCGGGTGATCATTAATCTGGAGGCCTACGGGATGGTGTTGCTGCCGGAGTTCCGCGACTGGAACCTGCCGGAACTGCGTGATGCCATTGATCGGGAATTCTTCCTGTTGTCGGAAGCGCATTATCAGCGCTATATCGCACCGGGCTTTCTCAAGGACGCCTTCGGCGCCTAGCAGCTTCGCGAGCAGGCTCGCTCCCACAATGAACGGAGTGGAATGCAAATATTGTGGGAACTGGCTTGCCAGCGATGAGGGCGGTGCATCCAATATCAATATTGACTGACCCACCGCTATCGCTGGCAAGCCAGCTCCCACAGGTATATGCATTCCAACGGTGGGAGCGAGCCTGCTCGCGAAGTCGCCGGTTCAGGCACCCTAATCCTCAGTGTTTCACCGCCAACTCCACCAGATGATCCTCAACCTCCTGCGGCTTGAGCACCAGCACGTCGCTTTCCAGGGCATCCAGCACCACTTCAGCGGTATTGCCGATCAACGCGCCTGACAACCCGCTGCGCGCCACGGTGCCGATCACGGTCACCGCCGCCTGCAGCTTGTGCGCCATGAACGGAATCAACACATCCGCCGGGCCTTCCTCGATATGCAGGTGCTCGTCGTCCACATCGAACTCGGCCTGAAACGCCTTGCACTGCTCGCGGTACCGCGCTTCGATGGTTTCCTTGAGCTGGAAGGTCGGATCTGCGGCCGAGAGCATGGGCGACGGATGCGCCGTGATCACATGCAGATGCGCCTTGGCCAGGCTGGCAATGTCGTAGCCATGATCAATGATCGTGGTGTGCAAATGCCGGTGTTCGCCATCGGCATTGCCCACATCCACAGCCGCAAGAATCACTCGGTCTTTCCAGGAGGTGGATGTTTTCACCAACAGCACCGGAGTCGGGCAGTGGCGCAGCAGTTTCCAGTCGGCCGGGGTCAGCAGGGCCTTTTTCAGCGCGCTGTCGGGATAGTGCTGTTTGATCACCAGCCCGCAACCTTCGGCCTGCTGCACGTCGATGATGGTCTCGTGCAGGCTTTCGTTCCACGCCTGTTCGGTGGTCACGCTGTAGCCATCCGCCAACAGCGCGGCTTTGAGCACGCCAAGCATGCCGGCATGGTCGTGCTTGCGGTCACACACCAGCAGGTGCAGATGGGCCTGGGTCACGCCGGCGATCAACTTGGCGCGCTTGAGCGCCAGGCTTTCCGAATGTTCGGGTTCGATGACCACCAGAATGCTGCGAATGGCTTGCATGAGCGGAGTCTCCAGCAAAGAAAAGGCACGGCGTTGCACAACTATAGTTGCTGCTCATGCGCCTGCGACTTGATGCACATCAACGCCTGCGACTGGTGGTCTGCGGGCAGGCCGGTATAATCGGCGGCCTTTGCTCGTACACCTTTTACCGTGAGCCTCATGATCCTTCCCGAAATCCACGAATTCCTTGGCTGCCGCACGCCCGACGCCTGGGTCCAGGCCGCACTGGCCGATCAGGAAACCCTGCTGATCGACCACAAGAACTGCGAGTTCAAGGCCGCCAGCACCGCGCTGAGCCTGATTGCCAAGTACCATTCCCACGTCGACCTGATCAACATGATGTCGCGTCTGGCCCGGGAAGAACTGGTGCACCACGAACAGGTCATGCGCCTCATGAAACGCCGCAAGATCGAGCTGCGCCAGCTGCACGCCGGGCGCTACGCCTCGGGATTGCGCAAAGTGGTGCGCAGCCACGAACCGGTGAAACTGGTGGATACGCTGGTGGTCGGCGCATTCATCGAAGCGCGCAGTTGCGAGCGTTTCGAAGCGCTGGTGCCGCATCTGGACGAAGAACTCGGCAAGTTCTATTTCGGCCTGCTGAAAAGCGAGGCGCGGCACTTCCAGGGTTATCTGAAACTGGCTTACCAGTACGGCGACGCGAAAGACATCGCTCAGGTGATCGACAAGGTGCGTGCTGCCGAGCAGGAACTGATCGAGTCGCCGGACGACGAGTTCCGCTTTCACAGCGGTGTGCCGGCTGCCGCATAACCTGTAGGAGCTGCCGAAGGCTGCGATCTGTTGATCTTGTTTCAAAAATCAAAAGATCGCAGCCTTCGGCAGCTCCTACTTGTTAAAAACTCTTAAGAGTATGAAATATCACCGAAAACCGGCCCCTGCGGCCGGTTTTTGTTGCCCGAAACAACGCCTTGCGAACGATTGCCGCCATACTGTCGACCATTTCACACATGGGTTGGCAGACGGTCGTTATGGATAACCTGGGTTTTGGCAAAGTCCTGCTGGTCGAAGACGATGAACGTCTGGCCACGCTGATTGCGCACTTTCTCGAGCAGCATGGCTACGAGGTGCGCGCGGTGCATCGCGGCGATCAGGCGGTGGCCGCGTTTCTCGAATTCCAGCCCAAAGTGGTGGTGCTTGATCTGATGCTGCCGGGGCAGAGCGGGCTGCACGTGTGCCGGGAAATCCGCAGCGTGTCGGACACGCCGATTGTCATCCTCACCGCCAAGGAAGACGACCTCGACCACATTCTCGGCCTGGAATCCGGCGCCGACGATTACGTGATCAAGCCGATCAAGCCGCCGGTATTACTCGCCCGGCTACGCGCCTTGCAGCGTCGGCAGATGCCGGAGGTCGGCGTGGTCAGTGCGCTGGAATTCGGCCGCTTGAGCATCGACCGCAGCTGCCGCGAAGTGCGGCTGGCTGGCGAGATCATCGAAATGACCACCATGGAATTCGAGCTGCTGTGGCTGCTGGCCAGCGCCGCCGGCAAAACCCTGTCCCGCGATGACATTCTCAACCGCATGCGCGGTATCGCCTTCGACGGGCTCAATCGCAGCGTCGACGTGTACATCAGCAAGTTGCGCAACAAACTCAAGGACAATCCCCGTGAGCCGGTGTGCATCAAGACCGTGTGGGGCAAGGGTTACCTGTTCAATCCATTCGCGTGGGAGCTGTAGATGCTGCGGTTATTCCTCGGGCTGTTTCTGGTGATGACGGTGGGCCTGGTCCTGGCCCTGCAAACTGTCGAACACACCTTCAACGCGTTGCTCGACAACCAGATGCAGGCCTACAACCGTGAGGCGGTGCGCGGGCAGGCGTGGTCACTGGTCGAGCACATGCGCGATCAGCAAGGCGCGGCCCGAGAACAGCAGCTGGAAGCGTTGCGCCCGCACTACGGCTTGTCGCTGAAGCTGATCGAAGCCGATCAACTGGACCTCAGCACCGAGGAGAAGGCCGAACTGGCGCAAAACCTGTTGGTGATCCGCGACAACTACACCCAGTTCATCAGCAACATCGACGGTGGCGCGCAACTGCTCAGCATCAAGCTGCCGCCCGAGCCGAGCCTGATGCCGTTCTACATCGCGGTGGCTTATGCGATGCTCGCGGTGCTGATCGGCATCGTCCTGTTCTTCTGGGTACGCCCGCACTGGCGCGATCTGGAAAAACTGCGTCTGGCCGCCGAGCGCTTTGGCGATAACGATCTGTCGGTGCGCATTCAACTGTCGAAACGCTCGAACATCCGCGATCTGGCGGAACACTTCAACCTGATGGCGGCGCGCATCGAGAGCCTGATCGCCAATCAGCGCGAGCTGACCAACGCGGTCTCCCACGAATTGCGTACGCCAATTGCACGGCTGTCGTTTGAACTCGACCAACTCAAGCAACAGCCGGATGCCAACCAGAACCGCGAACTGATCGCCGACATGTACGCCGACCTCGGCGAGCTGGAAGAAATGGTCTCCGAACTGCTGACCTACGCCAGCCTCGAACGCGGTGCGACGGTGATCAAGCGCGAAAACATTCAAGCGGCCAACTGGCTCGACAGCGTGGTCGGTAGCGTTGCACTGGAGGCGGAAGCGGCGGGGGTGCAGTTGCTGATTGGTGACTGCCGGCTCGACACCGTGCGCATCGAGCCGCGGTTCATGGCGCGGGCGGTGATCAATCTGCTGCGTAATGCCATTCGTTATGCCGAGCAGCGAGTCGAAGTGACGCTGGTGCGCAGCGGCGATTACTACGAAGTGCGGGTCAACGACGATGGCCCTGGGGTGCCAGTGGAGGGCCGGGAGAAAATTTTCGAACCGTTCTCGCGACTGGATGCCAGCCGCGACCGGCGTACCGGTGGCTTTGGGCTGGGCCTGGCGTTGGTGCGACGGGTGTCGCAGTCCCATGGCGGGCAGGTCGAGGTCGGGGAATCGGTGTGGGGTGGGGCGTCGTTCCGGATGACCTGGGCGCATCTGGACTGAACTGCGTTGTCGGTTCCGGCCCTATCGCTGGCAAGCCAGCTCCCACAGGTTTTGTGTACGCCGAGGAACCTGTGGGAGCTGGCTTGCCAGCGATAGGGCCATCAAAGCCAGCGCAAATCCATGCTCATTTGACCAACCCCAATCGCTCATGCCACTGCGCAATCGACTCTTCGGGATACACCGCAAACTGTTTGTCCTTGGGCTTGGCATCCACTTCGACCCAAGGCGCCTTCGACCCCAGCATCAAATGCGTGTGTTGCGGCGGCACCGGCAGCGGCGTATCGATGGCCGAGGCGAACGGGTGAATCAGCTCCGGCCACTCAGGGCTGAACAACCATAAACCGCTGCCGCACTGTGAGCAGAAATGCCGTTCGGCTGTGCTGCGATGGGCACGTTTGTCACCTTCGTCCTTCATCTTCGCGTGGTAGATGCTGATGTGCTTGCGCCCCTGAACCTTGAGGCTGGCCGCGTCGCCACCCAGGTTGATCGCGTAACCGCCACCGCCCTGGGTCTTGCGGCAGATCGAGCAGTAGCAGCGTTGATAGGGATAGGGATGGGCGCTGGTCAGGCTGAAGGTGACGGCGCCGCAGTGGCAGGAGCCTTCGAGGTGCATGAGGGGCCTCCGGTTGGCTGGATGGGTTTGAATGAGCCTAGAAGAATTGTGTGAATGTGCCGACGCCATCGCTGGCAAGCCAGCTCCCACAGTGATTTTTTGGTGTGCGCGACTTTGCCGTTCGACACAAAACCTGTGGGAGCTGGCTTGCCAGCGATGAACGATAACGCGGAGCCACTGGACGCCTGCTCAAGGCCCAGTCAGCATGTCCCCAAAAAAGGCACCCCAACCCATGCGAAGACTCCCCTCACTGGCCGCCCTCAGAACCTTCGAATGCGCCGCCCGCCACGCGCATTTCGGCCGGGCTGCCGCCGAGCTGTGCGTCACCGACAGCGCGGTCAGCCACCAGATCCGTCAGCTCGAAGAGCAGCTCGGCGTCTCGCTGTTCATCCGCGAAGGCCGGCAGATCCGCCCGACCATCGCCGCCGGGCGCCTGATGCAGAGCCTGCAGCAGGCCTTCGAATTGATCGGCGAGGCCTGCGATGAACTGCGCGATCCATCCTCGCTGGCGGTCGTGCGTCTGGCGGTCACCGCCGAGCTGGCGCAGAAGTGGCTGGTGAACCGCCTCACCGATTTCTATGCGCGCTATCCGCACATCACCCTGCATCTCTACGAACAGCCGATCGACGCCAGCGCGCCCGGCGAGGACATTGATCTGGCGATCACCTATGGCACCGGGCCTGTAGACAGCAGTTCCTGCTTCGTGCGGCCGTTGCCGGCGCTGCAATTCTTCCCGGTGTGCAGCCCCGGGCTGTTCAACCAGGGCGCTTTGAAGTCGCCGAAGGACCTGGTGCGCCATTGCCTGCTGCACGACGATCAGGATGGCAAGACCTGGACAACGTGGCTCACCAGCCACGCCGGCGATCTGCGCCCGCAGCGTCAGTTGTATTTCGCCCATGCCGGGTTGGCGCTGGAAGCGGCGGCGCAGGGGCAGGGCGTGGCGATGGGCGACAACCTCACCGCGCAAGAGGACCTGCTGAGCGGGCGACTGGTGCGGCCGTTCAGCGCGAGCATGACCGCGCTCGGCCAATACGCGCTGGTCTGCGAACGGCTGCGGCTGGAGCGTCCGGCGGTGGCGCAGATGCTCGAATGGTTCAACGATCAGTTGAGCGATTGATGAGTTGAATTCAACGGTTCCGCAATAATCATCGTTGGCGAGCCTGCCGTCCGCGACCTTAGCCTGTGGTCATTCCCCACCCAAGACGAGGTTTGACCATGGCACGTTTGCTCGACTCCACCCCCAAACACGACGGCTTCCGTCTGCCCGGCGAATTCGAAGCCAAATCCGGCTGCTGGCTCGGCTGGCCGGAGCGCACCGACGTGTGGCGCAACGGCGCGAAACCGGCGCAGAAAGTCTGGGTGCAGATCGTCACCGCCATCTCCCACAGCGAACCGGTCACGGTCTGCGCCTCCGCCGCGCAATTTGCCACCGCCCGCCGCCAATTACCGCCGCAAGTGCGCGTGGTCGAGATGACCTGCAACGACACCTGGTTTCGCGACAGCGGCCCGTGCTTTGTGGTCAATGATGAAAGCGGCGAAGTGCGTGGCGTCGACTTCGAGTTCAACGCCTACGGCGGCCTCGACGGTGGCTTGTATTACCCGTGGGACAAGGACGACCAGATCGCCAGCAAGATCCTCGAAATCGAACGCTTCGACCGTTACCGCGCACCGCTGATTGCCGAACTCGGCGGCATCCAGAGTGACGGTCAGGGCAGCATCCTCACCACTGAGCAATGTCTGCTCAACCGCAATCGCAACCAGCATCTGGGCAAGGACGAGGTCACTCGGCGCCTGACTGATTACCTTGGCGCCGAACAGGTGATCTGGCTGCCGCGCGGCTGCAAGTTCGACGAAACCGATGGCCATGTCGATGACCTCGCGTGCTTCGTGCGCCCCGGCGAAGTGGTGCTGCAATGGACTGACAACCGCGATGACCCGCAATGGGAAATCTATCAGGAGGCCTACGACATCCTGCGCAGCACCCGCGACAGTCGAGGTCGCGCGTTGATCGTGCACAAACTGCCGCAACCGGACGTGCTGGAGTGGACCGCCGAGGAAGCCGAAGGCCTCGATCAGCAGGACAGCACCCACACCCGTCAGGCCGGCACCAGAATCTGCGCGTCGTACATCAACTACTACGCCGGCAACAGTTCGATCGTGGTGCCACTGTTCGGTGATCGCAACGATCAAGTGGCCATGGCGACCCTGGCCGAACTGTTCCCGCAGCACAAGATTGTCGGCATCGAAAACTCCCGGGAAATCCTTCTCGGCGGCGGCAACGTCGCGTGCATCACCATGCCGCAATACGCCGGCGCGCCAAACATCAAGGGGGTGTGATGATGGGCCTGCACAAACTGACTCAAGCGTTATTGCTGGTGCTTGCACCCCTGTGTGTGCAGGCCGCCGACACCGCCAGACCGGTGGTCAATCTGTACATCTGGGGCGAGTACCTGGCCCCGGATACGCTGAAGAATTTTGAAGCGCAGACCGGCATTCAGGTGGTCGCCGACCACTTCGATTCGCTGGAAACCGTGGAAACCAAACTGCTCACCGGGCGCAGCGGTTATGACCTGGTGCTGACCGCCGGCCAGCACCTGTCGCGGGCCATCGAGAGTGGTGCGATCCAGCCGCTGGACAAGGCGCAAGTGCCGCACTTTGCCGGGGTTGGCGAGGAGTTTCGCCAGCACATGGCGGTGTTCGATCCGGGCAACCGCTACGCCGGGATTTACGCCTGGGGCACCACGGGGGTGGGCTATCAGGAACAGGCGATCAAGCAGCGCCTGCCTAATGCGCCGACCGACAGTTGGGCGATGCTGTTTGACCCGGCCGTGGTGGCGAAATTTGCCGATTGCGGGGTAAGTCTGCTCAACGATCCGAACGAAGTGTTCGCGGCGGTCATGAAGTACATGGGCCTGGACATCAACCGGCAGAACCTCGATGACCTGAAACTCGCCGAGCAGCAACTGGCGAAGATCCGCCCGTACATCCGTTACTTCGACAACGACCTGAACATCAGCGACCTGGCCAACGGCAACACCTGCGTGGCGATGTCATGGAACGGCAACGTGGCGATTGCGGCAGGGCAGGCGCAAGCGGCGAGCAAGCCGTTCCAGCTCAGTTACCGTATCCCCAAAGAGGGCACGTTGATCTGGTTTGACGCCATGGTCATTCCCAAGGATGCGCCGCATCCGCAGGCCGGGCTGGCGTTGATGGATTATCTGATGACGCCTGAGGTGATCGCGCCGATCACTGACACCATCCACTACGCCAATGCGATCACGGCGGCGGATGCTTTGGTTGACGCGTCGATCCGCAATGATCCGGGGACGTACCCGTCAGCGGCGGTGCGGGCTTCGCTGTACAGCAAGAACGACAATGGCAAGGCGTTCAATCGGGCTTTGATTCGGGCGTTCAGCAAGTTGAAGTCAGGTCTGTGATTTGAGGTTGAATCAACTGGTGCCTTCGCGAGCAGGCTCGCTCCCACCTTTGCAATGCATTCCCCTGTAGGAGCTGCCGCAGGCTGCGATCTCTTGAAAAGCAAGATCAAAAGATCGCAGCCTGCGGCAGCTCCTACAGGGTTTTTGGTACGCGCCACAGGTACCAGGCCGCCACCGTCCGATACGGGCTCCACGCCAAGCCGATCTCGATCATTTGCTTGCGCGTCGGCTGCACCTCCAGCCCCTTCAATCGGCGATAGCCCTCGCGCACGCCAAAGTCATCCGCCGGCAAAATATCCATGCGCTCCAGGCTGTAGATCAGCAGCATCTCCACCGTCCAGCGGCCAACCCCGCGCAGGCTGACCAGACGTTCAATCAACGTCTCGTCGTCCATCGCCAGCGCGGTGGGGTAGTCCGGTACCACGCCGTCCAGCGTTGCCTGGGCGATGCCCTGAATCGTTGCAATCTTGCCCGCCGAAAAGCCGCAGCCGCGCAGTTGATCAAAGTCGGTCGCGAGAATCTGTTCAGGCCGGGGAAACGTCTGTCCGGGAAACAACGCCACCAGGCGCCCGACAATCGCGTCCCCGGCCTTGGCGTGCAGTTGCTGATAGGCAATCGCCCGCACCAGCGACTGATACGGATCACGCGTCGGGTGCGGTTGATGCAGGCAGGGGCCGACGGCGGCAATGTGGCGCTGCCAGTCCTCGTCGAGCGCGGCCAGAAACTCACTGGCCGCCTGATAACGATCCGGCATGCTATTTCAGCAGACCGTTGACTTCGCCGTAGGTCAGCGCTTTCAGATCATGGGTATCGAGCTTGCCACTGGCGAGGAAGCTTTTCACCAGCGCACCCATCGCGCCATAGAGGAATTCGGCGATCCCGGACCCGGCGCTCAAGCGCCGCACGCCCAGGGCGTGCAGCTCGGTCGGCGAGGGCAGGCAGGCGAAGCCGAGCACGTTCACCGGCAGTGACGTGCCCTTGCAGATTGCCTCGATTTCATAAGCGGCGGTCACGCCAGCGGCAAACAGCCCATCAGCCCCAGCCGCCTGATACAACGCCGAACGGCGCAGGGTTTCGGCGACACGATCCTCGGCCGGTACCAGACCCTTGAGGTAGACGTCCGTGCGGGCGTTGATGAACAGCTTCACATTGCGCTTGCGAGCGGCTTCGCGTGCTACTTCGATCTTGCGCGCCAACAGTTCCGGGGCGCCGCTGCCGTCCTCGATATTGATCCCGACCGCACCTGCAGCGAGCACCGCATCAATGACTTCGGTCACGCGCCCGAGGTCATCGGAATAACCGGCCTCGATGTCCACGCTCAGCGGCACCTGGATCACCCGCGCGATGGATTCCACGGTTGAAATCAACCGTTCAAGGGGCAGGGTGTTGCCGTCTGGGTAGCCATGCGCCCACGCGACTGCCGCGCTGCTGGTCGCGACCGCTTTACCGCCCGCGTGCTCGACCAGTCGCGCGCCAGTGGCGTCGGCGACGTTGGTCAGGATCAGTAGACCTTCCTGGTGTAACTGGTGGAACCGAGTGTCGAGCGCGTTCATCGAGATTCCTTCTTGTGAGTGGTGCAAAGCGTCAGAAAGCCAGGGGTTGCGTGAGCTGCACCGCAGCGTTTTCCAGCCTCAGCAGAAACGCCTTGCGCGGCTGCCCACCACCATAGCCGGTCAGTGAGCCATCCGCGCCAATCACCCGATGGCACGGCACCACGATCGACAACCGATTGTGCCCGTTGGCCAACCCCACCGCGCGACTGGCGCCGGGTTTGCCCAAACGTGCCGCGATGGCACCGTAGGTGCTGGTGTGGCCGAAGGGAATGTTCAGCAGTTCGTTCCAGACTTGCCGGTCGAACGTGCTGCCGGGCAGGTGCAGTGGCACGCTGAAGGAGCTGCGGGTGCCGGCGAAATATTCCTTCAGTTGTTGTTCGATCTGCTGCAGATGGGCATCGTGCCCCGGTGCGACCACGTAGCCGTGACGGGCCTGCAATTCCTCAACCTCGCGGGTCAGCGCCGGGCGGTCGAGAAACTCCAGCAACACCAGTCCCCGACGTTCGGCCATGGCAATCATCGGCCCCAGTGGTGTGGTCAGGCGGGTGAACAGCAGCGGTTCACTGTTGGCCGCGCGTCCCGGGGTGATGTGGAAGGATTTCTGGAATGCGTCACGAAAACCGCTGAGCGATTCATAGCCGGAATCGAATGCCGCGTGATCAATCGAGGCGCCCTGGCGAATGCCACCCAGCGCCATGCCGAGCCGGCGCGTGCGCAGCCAGGCATGGAAGGTCATGCCGAAGTGCTGCTTGAACCAGCGCCGCAGCTTCAGCGGTTCGATGCCTTCGGCCAGCAACTGGGCGTCGCTCCAGCGCATTTCGGGGTCGGTATCGACAGCTTTGAGCAGGCGCTGCACCCAATCGGGTGCGATGGCCGCAGCGTCCAGCGGTTTGCAGCGCAGGCAGGCGCGATAACCGGCGCTCAGGCACTCATCGGCATGAGCGAAGAATTCGACGTTTTCCGGCTTCGGCTTGCGTGCCGTGCAACTGGGGCGGCAGAAGATCCCGGTGGTTTTCACGGCCGTGAAGAACACCCCCTCGTAGGCGGTGTCGCGTTCGAGCATGGCGCGAACCATCTCGGCGTGGGGCGGCAGCAGTGCGGTTTGTATGTTCATGGCCAGAGCTTAAATCCAGGATTTCGATGGCTCCACCGAAAAATCGACAGTGAATTTCCAGAACCTCTGAACTACCGTGTAGGAGCTGCCGCAGGCTGCGATCTTTTGATCTTGTTTCTTAAAATCAAAAGCAAAAGATCGCAGCCTGCGGCAGCTCCTACAGAGTGGGTGAGGTGTCGAGTTTATGCATCCGTTTTCGATTCAACATATTGATCACATCGTCCTGCGCGTCGCCGATCTGCAGCGCAGTATCGATTTTTACTGCCAGGTCTTTGGTGCCGAGGTGGTCAGGCACAACGAGCCGCTGGGTCTGGTGCACCTGCGCGCCGGGACTTCGATGATCGATCTCGTCGACTTGCAAGGCGAGCTGGGCAGGAAGGGCGGCGGGGCGGCCGGTACCGAGCGGCGCAACGTCGATCACTTCTGCCTGCGCATCGAGCCGTTCGATGAATTTGCGCTGACCGAGCACTTGCAGGCACACGGTCTGACCGTGGAAAAAGCCGCCAGACGCTTCGGCGCCGAAGGCTACGGCCTGTCGCTGTATTGCTTCGACCCGGACGGCAATCAGGTCGAACTCAAAGGCCCGTCCGAGGCTTAAGCGCGCTTGGCGAACAACAGCACTGAAGCGGCCGCCGACAGCAGCCCTGCACAGCACCGGTTGAAGACCCGTTTGCCGCGCGGCTCGGCGAACCAGCGGCGCATGTGCAGGCCCATCCACGCATAGGCGCCGATCGCGATCCATTCCAGCAGCAGGAACAGTGCACCGAGCACGGCGAATTGCGCCGGCACCGGGCGGCTCGGGTCGACGAATTGCGGCAGGAACGCGGTGAACAGCAAAATCGCTTTCGGATTGCCCGCCGCCACCAGAAACTCCTGACGCGCCAGGCGCCAGAATCCCACCGACGCTCCCGCCACTTGCTGCTCGGCCTCGGGATTGGCGCGCCACAGTTGCCAGGCCAGGTACAGCAGATACGCCGCGCCGATGATCTTGATCGCATGGAACAGCCATTCCGAGGTCTGCAGCACCACTGACAGTCCGGCGCCGGCGAGGGCGATCATCCCGGCGAAGGCGATAATCCGCCCGATACCGGCGGCGCAGGCCCGGCGATAGCCATAGCGGGTGGCATTGCTGACCGACAGCAAATTGTTCGGGCCGGGGGCCATGTTCAAGGCAAAGCAGGCCGGCAGAAACAGCGTAAGCGTGGCGAGATCCATGGATGTGGGCTCCAGAAGCGATGCCGCTTTTTTATCACAGGCGGCGGCCGCGTTGACCCATACAGTCGCGCGGCGCTGTCGCGGTACAGCCTTGGCAGTTCCTTCAATCCAGTCGAACTTTTCCGATTGGCCGGAACTCTCAAAAGTCTGAAGGCGCTGGTTTCGTCAGAAAAATCTATGCGCCAAGTCAGAAAAAGGCGTTTGCCGTGTAATATTCGTCCAAAGCTGCAAACACCCTGCCGGCCCCGAAGCGGCCCCACCAAGAGCGATTTACATGCAAGCAAAGGCCCGTGAAGTTTATGTGCCGCCGGTGCTGCAAGATCTGCGAGCCGGCACTGCCGAACTGCACATCGCACTGGAAAAACGTCTTCCTTTTTTCTCCAATACCCTCGATTTCAAGGCTTTCGTACGGTTGATGCAGGCTTATTACGGCTTTTATCGGCCACTGGAAAACGCATTGCTCGACAGCGGCGCGATCCCGGTGGATTTCGATCTTGCGCCACGTCTCAAATCGCAGATTTTGCTCGATGATTTGCAGGCTCTGGGCCTCACGACCGAGACCATCGCCCGTTTGCCACAGTGTCAGACGTTGCCCGTGATCGACTCCGGGCCGACTTGCCTGGGTGTGCTGTACGTGCTGGAAGGGGCAACCCTCGGCGGGCAGATCCTGCGTCGCGAAATCGCTTCGCGGTTGCGTCTGGACGCCGACAACGGCGCGGCATTCCTCGACGTTTACGGCGCTGCCACCGGCCGCCGCTGGCGCGATTTCATTGATTACCTGGGCAGTCGACCGCTGAGTGCGGATGAACGTGAAGCCGTGGTTGCGGCGGCCCAATCCACATTCAGTTGTTTCGAGCGCTGGCTCGAAAGCCGGGAGGTACTGGCATGAACCCGCAAGACCAAGAAGCCTTTGAAGAACTGCTGGCCAACTGTGCCGACGAACCGATCCGCTTTCCGGGTGCCATCCAGCCCCATGGCCTGTTGCTGACCCTGAGCGAGCCGGCGCTGGACATCATTCAGATCAGCGCCAACGTCGAGACCCTCTTGGCACGGCCGGCGCAGGAGCTGATCGGCCAGCCGCTGCACAGTCTGTTGGGTGAAGCGCCTGCCGCCGCCGTGCGCGAAGCGCTGCAGCAACCGCTGTTCGCCGATGCCGGACCGCTGCATTTCCGCCTCAACGGCACCGCGTTCGAAGGTCTGCTGCACCGTCATCAAGGCGTGTTGATTCTGGAACTGGAAATCCACGTCGAAAACTTCCAGCCGCGTAACGTCGCCGGCAACCAGACCCATCTGGGACGCATGCTCCAGCGCTTGCAGGCAGCCACCACATTGCAGGCGCTGTATGACATCAGCGTCAAGGAAATCCAGGCGATGACCGGTTACGACCGGGTGCTGATCTACCGCTTCGAGGAGGAGGGCCACGGTCAGGTGATCGCCGAGGCGTCCGATCCGTCGATGGAAGTGTTCAACGGCCTGTTCTTCCCGGCTTCGGACATCCCCGAGCAAGCGCGCGAGCTGTATCGCACCAACTGGCTGCGGATCATCCCGAATGCCGATTATCAGCCAGTGCCGCTGGTGCCCAAGCTGCGCCCGGACACCCAGACCCCGCTGGACCTGAGTTTCGCCACCCTGCGCAGTGTCTCGCCGATTCATTGTCAGTACATGAAAAACATGGGCGTTCTGTCGTCGATGAGCATCTCGCTGCTCAAGGGTGACAAACTCTGGGGCCTGATCAGCTGTGGCAACCGCCAGCCGCTGCATGTGCCGCACGAGTTGCGCAGTGCCTGTCAGACCATCGGTCAGGTGCTGTCGCTGCAGATCAGCGCGATGGAGGCGCTGGAGCTCAGCCGTCAGCGTGAAGAAAAGGTCGAGGCGCTGGCATTGCTCAATCAGGCCATGATCGACTCGCCGCAAAACGTCTTCGATGGCTTGGCGCAACAGCCGCAAGTGTTGATGGCACTGGCCGGGGCCGGGGGCATTGCGATCATCGAAGACAAGCAGTTGCACCGTTACGGCAACTGCCCGGAACCGGAAGACATTCGCGCCCTGCACAAGTGGCTGCAGGAAACCGGCGAGCCGGTGTTCGCCAGTCATCACTTGGCCAGCGTCTATCCGCCGGCCGCGCAGTTTCAGCAAGTGGCCAGCGGCGTGCTCGCCATGAGCCTGCCCAAACCGGTGGACAACGGCGTGTTGTGGTTCCGCCCCGAGGTCAAGGAGAACATCAACTGGAGCGGTGATCCGCGCAAGCCGCTGGACCTGGAAAACTCCGATGCCGGCCTGCGTCTGCGCCCGCGCACCTCGTTCGAAATCTGGAAAGTCGAGATGGCCGGGATCTCCACCAAGTGGAGCCACGGCGATCTGTTTGCGGCCAATGACCTGCGCCGCTCGGCACTGGAAAACGACCTGGCCCGGCAGGTGCGCCGCGAGCAGGAGGCGGTGCGCGCCCGGGATGAGCTGGTGGCAGTGGTTTCCCACGACTTGCGCAATCCGATGACCGTGATTTCCATGCTCTGCGGCATGATGCAGAAGACCTTCAGTTCCGACGGCCCGCACACCTCGCGGCGCATCTCCACCGCGATCGACACCATGCAGCAGGCGGCCGGGCGGATGAACACGCTGCTCGAAGACTTGCTCGATACCTCGAAAATCGACGCCGGGCGCTACACCATCGCCCCGCAGACCCTGGACGTCGGGCAGATGTTCGAGGAAACGCAATCCCTGCTGGGGCCGCTGGCGCTGGACAAGGACATCAGCATCTCGTTCCAGGCCGACCCCGACCTGAAAATCCATGCCGACCCGGAGCGCCTGTTTCAGGTGCTGTCGAACCTGATCGGCAACGCGATCAAGTTCACCCCGCGCAAAGGTTCGGTGGGCGTGCTGGCCAAGTCTGACGGCAAGGAAATCGTGTTTACCGTGCGCGATACCGGTGAAGGCATTCCCAAGGAAAACCTGGCGCGGGTGTTTGACCGCTACTGGACGGTGAAGGAGGGCAACCCGACCGGAACCGGACTGGGTCTGTACATCACGCAGGGGATTGTTGAAGCTCACGGCGGACGCATCGAGGCCAGCAGTGAGCCGGGTGAGGGCACGGAGTTTCGGTTTACCGTGCCGGCGATGGTCGGGAGCGACTGACAGCCGTGAATCGTGACAGAACACAGCCCGGCAGGCGCTGGCCGGCCGGGCTGTGGGTCTACTCAGCGTGGCGATTTTGCGGGTTTTCAGTCCAGACCATGCAGCGCGCTGAATGCTTCTTTCGACAGCGGATTGAACCGGTTCTTTCGTATCTCGCTGATCGCATACAAGGCACGGCCCGTGCGGCCATTTCCATCACCAAAACCGTGGAAGCCAACCACTGTGCCGAGTAGCTGTTTGCTGAAGTGCTCGTGAGCGGTGTCCAGTTTCTTCAAATGCTCCTGCATCACGGCAAAGCCACTGATGCTACTGGCGTATTTCTTGTCGTTGACGCCTACACGAACAACGTCCGAGGTGGCAGGTGCGATGCTGACATGTAGCTGTCTGATCACGTCGGGGTCGGTCAACGCCTTATTGCTGTTAGCGTACTCTCGCAAGACGGCCACGATGCTGGCGAGATCGTTACCCTGAGAGTTCGAGGCATGAACGATCCAGGCGCCGGCTCGTTGGGCGTTATCGGTGAAGCCTTGAACGTTGTAGTGCGACTCTGGCAGCACGCCGTTGTAAGGGGCTTTTCCCAGATCCTGTCTCAGCAGATTCTGCTGATGGCCTTTCATGTAGTTGACCTTGCGTGCCTCGATCTCGCTGACCGTTTCCAGCAAGTCGGTATATCCCTTGCCCGCCGAGCGTGCGGCCTGGAGATCGATACCGTTCTTTGCCAAGACCGTCGCCAGCAGTTCATCGATTGCGGTTTTGCCGATCAACGCTTCAAGCTCCTGCGCTTTTTGCAGCCTTCGCGTAGTGTCGATGACGGCTTTGTTGAAGAGGTGTTCCAGCTCCGCAGGGCTGGCGGTTTTCGGTAAAGGAATTTTCGTGTCTGTCAGTCGATTGAGGATTTGGCTGGCACTTTCCAGGGTGTCATCCTTGAACAGTGCCCGCGCATGAGCCACCGTCGGCAGGGTCATGCGAATCTCGGCCGCCGCCCCGGACTTGCTCAACGCTTTGACCAGGTCGTAGGAGCCACTGCTGGCGGTCGTCAGTCGACGCAACTGGCGGGCGGCTGTCATGCTGATCGAACTGCCAGCCTGGCTGAGTTTCAGCGCGCCTTTGCCTGCCAGCTTCCCGGCGCCGACGATCACTTGGGGAACACCGTCAACGGGGTTGAAGATTGACACCAGAACACTGCCGGCCACGCGCCCCAGGCTGAGCAGCCTGGTGCTGCTTGCCACAGCCTTTGCCAGCGCACCGGCCGCCCCGATAAAGACAAAGGACACCGCGAGGGCGTCGATGACGCAACTGAAGGCGGCCCCGCTGCGTTTATCCGGATCATCTGAAGTCAGTTGCTGGATACAGCCTCTGAATGGAATGAAGATATTCAGAATGATGTTGGCAACGCGCTCGTACGCTTCCTGCTTTTCCTCGTATTCAGTCTGGTCATAGCCCATCCGGTAGTATTCGTCGTAGGTGATCGGCGGGTTCTTTTGCGCAATGAAGTCGGCAATGTCTTTCAGCCTCGGCGATTGGTAACTTTCCATTGGCGATGTGTACCAGGCTGACTCTTTGTCGTATGGCGCAAATTGACCAAACCGATCAAGCAGCATGCCGAACTCGTGAACATCTGCATGTTCGGCCAGTTCCCAGTGGCGGCGCGGCAGTAATTTATTGATGTCTGCCTGTTCGCTCTGGGAAGGCGTTGCACCCTGAAAGTACGCCGCGTGCTCGGTAATGATGTTTTCCAGATAGGTAAGGCGCGGGAAGTTCCCGTTCTTGCCGTTGGTCGCTCCGTCGAAGCTTGCTGTGTCTTCGTTAAATACATGACCGCTGGCGAAAGCCTCGGCCAGGCGATCGCTTTTGCGGCACAGTCCTTGTAACGGGAACAACTCATAGCAATGGTTTTTCGATTTGTGACGGCACAGGATGACCACCCCGTGCGGCGAGAAGTGGTCGGCGCTGTGCCCGGGGATATTGCGGTTGCCGCGCACCAGATAGAGCGTTAATGCGCCCTGTGTCAGTGCTTCTCGATCACTCAGGCCGAGGCGGGAAAATGCCAGCCGGATCATGGTGCTGATTCCCGACTTGAAGGTTTCGTGCTGCCCCTTGATCTTTGCGGCGTACAATTGATTGACTGGCGCAAGGCTGGCCAATGTCGGATGCACGTCGTGCAAATTGCGCCGGGTCGATGTGCTGGTGAGGTTTTTACGGTGTAACTGGTTGGCAAGGTAAAGATTGATCACCGTGTCGCTGATCAGTCCCCCTTTATTGTGCGGCGAACGAAATACCTCCTGATGGTGGTTGATGTCGGCATCGAACAGCGTTTGCTGCGCCAGGTTCCTTCGGCTGGCCGGCGCAGTGGTTATAGACTTCAGTGCCGCCTCCAGTTCATCGGCATATGTGTTGTAGTGATTCATTGCCGCTGTTGCGATTTGTGCTTCGGATAATGTCGAATCTTCACGGAGCATCACTTCGTTGATGCTTGCCCAATCCAGCACGCACTGCAGATTGAGTAATTGATGCAGGGAGCGTTGTGCATCGCTGAGCGGCGCAAGTTCGGCAAATTTCATCAGTTGCTCATAAGACAGTTTGCGCGACAACCCGGGAGCGATCCTTTCTGTCAGCATGACCGCCTTGCGCAACATGACCCAGCCTGGTGAGCCGATCAGCAGTGTCGGCGGGGTAACAACCAGAAACTCTGGTGATTGCCCCGCCAGCACCAGTTCCACTGCCAGGTAAGCGGCAAACAGACTGACGCGGTTGATCTGCTCAAAGTGGCGCTTGAGACGAGTCCGCGCCTGCGCCGGGGTTTCATGCACATACAGCGATTCATAACGCAGACTTCGATGAGTTTCGACCCGTTCCTCCGAGCCCATGTCCAGGTCCAGCACGACCGCGGCCAGCAACAGCCGGCTGCGGGTGACCTCCGTTACGGTGGGTGCCTTGCCTTCGATCAGAAGTGCATCGAAACAGCTCTGAGCCAGACGGTGTGCCTCGCTCGTTTGCATCAAATACTCCCACGCCAGTCGCGGATCTTCCTGCAGCAAGGCGCCGCTTTTTCTCTTGAGCACCACATCCGTCAGGTAGTTGATCAACGGTTCGGAATGCCGCCCCAGGTCGGCCATCAACTTTCGCACGACCTGCATGATCACAGGATACTGTGCGGGCTCGATGATCAGGGCGACATCCTGAGTCTCTTCGGAAATGCCCCAGTAGTTAGCGAATTTTGGCGGCGCGGGCATTTTGAAGTTGAGGCAGTCAATCAAGTTTGCAAGGTCTGCGTAGTCGTTGGGCTGATCGATTTCCTGAAACGCCAGCCAGTTGCGCAGTGGCACGGTGGCGCTGGAGGAAATAATGCCGCCAGAACGCCATGCGGTTTTAGACAGGAGTTCGATATCGGGCCGTAAAGATTCGATCTCATACAGTTCGTCGGTAATGATGGTGGATTGGATGTATAAGCCCGTAGCACCGAATTCCTCATAGGCGGCGTAAACTTCACCATTGCTTCTGACCATGAAAAAGTGATCGGCAGGAAGGTCGAAGGAGGCAATGAATTCAATGAATTCCGGATGTTTGCTGAGTGAGCGCAGCAATAATTTGCCAGCGAGATGTTCGCTGTCGAAACGACTTCCCGACACCACTTCCGTGGCGAGTTGCATGAGGTCTTCTTCAGCACGAAAAGATTGTCGAAGGAAATTTCGGTTCTCCAGAGCCCTGGCGATTTTCAATCGTTCTACTTCGTCGGCCGATGCAGGGGTCGTTGCAAAAAGGTTGCGGTTAATATCCATATTGAGTTGTTCTGGTCCGTGTTGGTTAGTGCGGCAATCAGCCAGGTTAACGTGGCTGGTTGTGAAGGGGGCGGGAATATAAAACATCGAGCAAAGTTGTTTTTTTATTTTAAGTTGCAAGTTGTTTTTGAAAGTGTCGAGATGTCTGTTTGAGGTATTAAGTGGCAACAGAAACTTCGTCGCCGGTTTCAATGGCCTGAGTGGTGGCGCGGGTCGTGGGTGATTTTGTTCAATACGCGGGCGCACGGCGCTGTCTACTGTTGACTCCTTGTTCCCCAATTTGCAGCAGGTGCGTAATGAGTCTGATTGTGTCGATGGCGGCGTTTGCGCTGGTGGCATCCATAACCCCGGGGCCGGTAAATATCGTCGCGCTGAGTTCCGGGGCGCAATACGGCTTACGGGCCAGTCAGCGGCATGTGGCGGGGGCGACGCTGGGCTTTGTGCTGTTGCTGGTGCTGATGGGGTTGGGCCTGCATGAAGTCCTGAAACTGTGGCCATTCCTGACCCGGGTGGTGCAATTGGCCGGGGTGGCGTTTCTGTTGTTCATGGCCTGGAAGCTGGCTGCCGATGACGGCCAGTTGCATGCCGGCGAAGCGGGGCGGGCGCCGTCGATGCTGTACGGCGCGGTGATGCAATGGCTCAACCCGAAAGCGTGGCTGGCCTGTGTGGCAGGGATGGGCGCGTTTGTCGCCGATGGCGAGGCGCGGCTGGTCTGGCAGTTCGCTGCGGTGTATCTGGTGATCTGTTATCTGTCGGTCGGTTGCTGGGTGTACGCCGGAACGTTTTTGCGGGGGTATCTGGGCAATCCGGCGGGGATGCGCCTGTTCAATCGCTTGATGGCTTTGCTGCTGGCAGCGAGCGCGGTTTATCTGCTGTTGCCGTGAGCCCGAGGTCGATGGTCAGCCGCGATATTGGCCGGGTGTCGCGGCCAGATGCTGTTTGAATGCACGCTGAAAATGAGCCTGATCGGCAAAACCTGCATCCAGTGCAACATCAGCGATCAGCTGGCCGCTGCGCAGACGTTCGCGGGCAAACTGGATGCGCTGGTTGACCAGGAACGCGTGCGGCGTCATGCCGTAATGCTGCTTGAATGCGCGGATCAGATACGACGCTGACAACTGCGCCGCCGTGCAGATGTCCTCCAGGCTGAGCAGGTCAGTGCAATGTTCGCGGATGAAATCGGCGGCGCGTTCGAGCTTGAAATTCGGTTCGCGCAGCGCCGGTTCAGCCGGGTTCAGGCGCCATTGCAAATCACTGAAAAACTCCACCGCTGCGCTGTGTTTGCGCAGTGCGTCCTGCTGCTCATCGACCAATATGGCGTAAAGCCCTCGCAGGTCACGAAACAGTCGCAGGTCATCCAGGTGCGTGGTGGCAAATCGGCGAAACTCAAGTTCGGCACTGAACCCCAACTGATGCTGCAGATCGGTCAGCCATGGCGTCTCGACATACAACATCAAGTACGACCACGGCTGATCATCGATCGGATTGCAGGCATGCACGTCGCCCGGATTCATCAGCACCACGGTGCCGGCGGCCACTTCGAATGTCGATTGCTCATGCACATAAATGCTGCGCCCGGCCGTGATCGCGCCGATGGAAAAGTGCGCATGGGAATGGCGTGAGTAGCAGACCTCACGACCATCGGCGATGGCCCGCGCTTCGATGAAGGGCAGGGCATCGTCCCGCCAGAAGCGTGGGGCTTTTTGAGGATTTTTGGCGGCAGCGTGTTTCATCGTTATGGTTCCCGGCAGGCCAGACCCGGAGTGTATTAGCTCTGGCCGGCAAAGGCCCGCTCCAGTTCGGCGATGTCGAGTTTTTTCATCGTGAACATGGCCTGCATTGCCCGTTGCGACTTGCTGGTGTCGGGGTCCAGCATCATGTGCATGAACGCCACGGGCACGATCTGCCACGACACGCCGAACTTGTCCTTGAGCCAGCCGCATTGCTGGGCCTCGACCGGGCCACCGGCCGACAGGTTGCCCCAGAAGTGGTCGATTTCTTCCTGATTCTGGCAGTTGACCTGAAACGAAATCGCCTCGCTGAACTGGAACATCGGCCCGCCATTGAGACCGGTGAAACTGTGGCCGTCGAGTTCGAAACTGACGGTCATCACCGCACCTTCCGGCTTGCCGTGGAATTCCTCGCCGACCTTGCTGTAGTGGGTCATGCCGGTGATTTTCGAATGATCGAAGATCGAGCAATAGAACTTCGCAGCCGCTTCGGCCTGATCATCGAACCACAGGCACGGTGTGATTTTCTGGAAACGTTGCATGGCAGTCATCCTCGGCAGGTTAGACACGCGGGATTTACAGCGTAGTCAGTCCTTGGTCGAATGGCGGTGCCGTAGATCGACAAGTGCAGTGCAATTCAGCAACACCCTGAACCTGTGGGAGCTGGCTTGCCAGCGATGAGCCGACACGTTCAGAAGTGATGTTGCCTGAGCCACCGCCATCGCTGGCAAGCCAGCTCTCACAATGTCTGTGACTCAGTCAGGATGTGCAGGAAGTCAGCGCCGTTCGGCGATCATCAGTAACGACTGTGGCACGGGGCTTTGCGGATGCTGCGGCTCCTGCAGGCTGACCAGTAGAAACCCGGCCATGTCCAGCGCGTTGCACCAGCTCGACAGCGTGCGGAAATACCACGGCATCGGCTGCCACTGGCCCTTGAACGCGGCAAACGATTCTTCACGCCAGCCATCCTGATAATTGCCGGCCGCCACGGCCCACGGATGCAGGGTCTGAATGATCATGGCGCCGCCGGGAACCAGCAACGCATGCATCGCAGCAAGCAGCGGGATGATGTCCTGATGCAGCAGCGAAAAGTTGGCACAGATCAAATCGTAATCACGGCCAACATCAATCTCGGCGTCGACCAGCGCCGCGTAACGGGCGACATGCACTTTTGTCGAACCGGCCGCGCGTGCCGCCTCGATCAGCCTCGCATCGCCGTCGACACCCGCCGCATCAATGCCGCGATCCGCCAGCGCGCGCAACAACCAGCCTTCGCCGCAACCCAGATCCAGCACGCGTTCCGGTTGGCGGCCCATGATCGCCAGCAGGATCGCCTGATCGGTGACCTGCTGACGGCTTTCGATGGCACCGCTGCGGATCACCTCGATCCAGGCTTCAGCGTTGGCGTGCCAGCTCTGCAACAAGGTGGATTCAAGGGAGGGCATGGCGCTGTCTCCGAAATTGTGAGCGTTCGCTTGTACGGCTGCTATGTTCAAAGGCTGAACAGAGTCTGGCAGAGGATAGACACCATGACCCCATTAACCGGCGGTTGCCTGTGCGGCGATGTGCGCTTCGAAGCCGCGGGCCAACCTTACCGCATCGGCATTTGCCATTGCCTCGACTGTCGCAAACATCACGGCGCGTTGTTTCATGCTTCGGCGATATTTCCCGAGAAGGCGGTGACCGTCAGCGGGACTCTCGGCGAGTATCAAGGGCGGGTGTTTTGCCCGCGCTGTGGTTCGCCGGTACTAGCGCGTTCGGGGGATGAGATTGAAGTGAATGTCGGCTCGCTGGACGCGCCGAACCAGTTCAAACCGACTTATGAGCTGTGGACCATCCGCCGCGAGTCCTGGCTACCGGCGCTGCCATTGGCGCACCATTACCAACGTGATCGCGAAGGGACGGGCCGTACCGAGGCGTAGTACGCAGCCAACCCATGACTGACTGACCGATTGCCTTCGCCAGCAGGCTCGCTCCCACACGGTTTCTGGTGTGACCGAGTATGCAGCAGGCATCCTAAAACCTGTGGGAGCTGGCTTGCCAGCGAGGGGGCCGGCACATCCACAATTGATGTTGCCTGATCCACCGTCATCGCTGGCAAGCCAGCTCCCACAATGATGTGTGTCAGCCGCGAATAAACGCCAACAAATCCGCATTGATCGTCGGCGCTTCAGTTGTCGGCATTCCGTGCGGGAAGCCCGGATACGACTTCAGCGTGCCATTTGGCAGCAGTTTCGCCGACAAAGGCCCCGAGTTCGCATACGGCACGATCTGGTCGTCCTCGCCATGCATCACCAGCACCGGTACGGTGACCTTCTTCAGGTCTTCGGTGAAGTCGGTCTGCGAGAAGGCAACGATCCCGTCGTAATGCGCCTTGGCGCCGCCGATCATGCCCTGACGCCACCAGTTGCCGATGATCCCTTCCGAAGGTTTTGCTCCCGGGCGGTTGTAGCCATAGAAAGGACCGCTGGGAATGTCGCGATAGAACTGCGCGCGATTGGCCGCCAGTTGTGCCTGAAAATCATCGAACACCGATTTCGGCAAACCACCGGGATTGCTTTCGGTCTGGACCATCAACGGTGGCACCGCGCTGATCAACACGCCTTTGGCCACGTTGTCCTGCCCATGCCGGGCGATGTAGTGGATGACCTCACCGCCGCCGGTGGAGTGGCCGACATGCACTACGTTCTTCACCCCCAGATGCTGAACCACCGCCAGCGCATCGTCGGCGTAATGATCCATGTCGTGACCGTCCCAGACCTGGCTCGATCGCCCGTGCCCGCGCCGGTCATGGGCAATCACCCGAAAGCCCTGGGCCAGAAAGAACAGCATCTGTGCATCCCAGTCATCCGAGCTGAGTGGCCAGCCGTGGTGGAAGTGGATCACCGGAGCGTCCTTCGGGCCCCAGTCCTTGTAGAAGATATCGACGCCGTCTTGAGTGGTGACAAATCCCATGTTCGCGACTCCTGACCAATGTGATGGGTGACCGCGCTCGTCGCAGGCCGGTGGTGCTGGCTCGGGTGAGCGCCGTTATCAGCCAGAAGATTAAAGTCGACATTTTTACGTTGAGGCATGACCGGTGGTCGCAACGTCTGGCTTGCGGCGCAATTTGGGCTTTGCTGAAAGGGATAAGCCGAGGCGCGCACAGGCTTCGATGGCCGTAGCGACGCCCCTTCAGAACACCGTGAGTCTGAGGAAAATCCCCGATGCTGACCTTGAATATCAATGGCAAGGATCAGGATCTCGATGTGCCGGCAGACATGCCGCTGCTCTGGGTCCTGCGTGATGTGGCGCACCTGACCGGTACCAAATTCGGCTGTGGCATGGCCCAGTGCGGCGCCTGCACCGTTCACGTGGATGGGGCACCGTTGCGTGCCTGCATCACGCCCGCCACTGCCGTGGCCAACGGCCAGAAAATTCTCACCATCGAAGGCCTGTCCACCGACGGCTCGCACCCGGTGCAGCAAGCCTGGGCCGAACTGGATGTGGTGCAATGCGGTTACTGTCAGTCCGGGCAGATCATGTCTGCCGCGGCGCTGCTGGCGAAAATCCCCAAACCTACCGACAGTGATATCGATCAGGCGCTCTCCGGCAACATTTGCCGCTGCGGCACCTATCCGCGAATCCGCGCAGCAGTGAAACGTGCGGCCGAAATTGGCTGATTGGGAGACAGACGATGAACAGTCCTGTATCGCGTCGCGGCTTTCTCAAGGGCAGTGCCGTGCTGGGTGGTGGTCTGGTGGTGGCGTTTGTCGTGCCCGGTGCCCATCGGTTTGCGCGGGCAGCGGAGAATGAAGGCAAGGTCTTCGCGCCGAATGCGTTTTTGCGCATCGCCGCCGACAACAGCGTGACGGTGTTGCTCGGGCATTCGGAAATGGGCCAGGGCATCTGGACTGGCCTGACCATGCTGATCGCCGAAGAGCTGGACGCCGACTGGTCGACGATCCGCGTCGAGCACTCGCCGGCCTCGGCGGCCAATTACGGCATGCCGGCGTTTGGCGGAATGCAGATTACCGGCGGCTCGACCTCGACCTGGATGGAGTTCGACCGATACCGGCTCGCAGGGGCCACGGCGCGGCAGATGCTGGTGGAAGCGGCGGCCAAGCGCTTCAACGTTGCGGCGTCGACGATTCGCACTGAGTCGGGCGTCGTGATTGCCGGCGATAAACGCGCGACGTATGGCGAACTGGCGGATGCCGCCGGGCAACTGCCGGTGCCGGATCCGAAGTCGATCACCTTCAAGGAGGCCAAGGACTGGAAAGTCATCGGCAAACCGACCAAACGCCTCGACACCCCGGAGAAAATCACCGGGCGCGCCAAGTTCGGCATGGACGTGCAGTTCGACGGCTTGATGACCGCGATGGTCGCGCGGGCGCCGGTGTTCGGTGCCACGGTCAAATCCTTCGAGGGGGCCGAGGCGCTGGCGGTGCCCGGCGTGCACAAAGTGGTACAGGTGCCGACCGGCGTGGCGGTGATTGCCGATCATTACTGGGCGGCGAAACTCGGGCGTGATGCCTTGAAAGTCGATTGGGACATGGGCCCGCACACTGACCTGAGTAGCCAGGGCCTGCTCGACAGCTTTCGCAAACTGGCGGCGACACCGGGGACTTCCGCCAGCCAGGCCGGGAATCCGCAGGGCAACTTCAATAAGGCGGCGAAGAAAATCGACGTCGAATACAGCGTGCCGTATCTGGCGCATGCACCGATGGAACCGCTCAACTGCACGGTGAAGATCAGCGCCGACAAGTGCGAAATCTGGACCGGCACGCAATTCCAGACCCTCGACCAGATGGTCGCCGGCAAGATCACCGGGCTCAAACCGGAGCAGGTGGAGATTCACACCGAGTTTCTCGGTGGCGGTTTCGGGCGCCGGGCCAATCCGACCTCGGACTTCGTCTCTGAAGCCGTGCAAGTGGCGAAAGCGGCCGGGATGCCGGTGAAAACCGTCTGGTCCCGTGAGGATGACATTCGTGGCGGTTATTACCGCTCGATGTTCCTGCATCAGGCGCGCATCGGCCTCGACGGGCAGGGCATGCCGTTGAGCTGGCAGCATGTGCTGGTCGGTCAATCGATCATGGCCGGCACGATGCTTGAACAGACCATGGTCAAGAACGGCATCGACGCGACTTCGGTCGAAGGTGTGGCTGACAGCCCGTATATCAAAGGCCTGGCCCATCAACAGGTGCAACTGCATTCGCCGCAGACCGGGATCAACGTGCTGTGGCTGCGTTCGGTGGGGCACAGCCACACCGCGTTCGTCATGGAGTCGCTGATCGATGAAATGGCCACGGCGGCCGGCAAGGACCCGGTGGAATACCGGCGAACGTTGCTCAAGGATCATGCGCGCCATCTCGGTGTGCTGAATCTGGCGGTGGAGAAGGCCAACTGGACAGCGCCATTGCCGGATGGGCATGCGTTGGGCGTGGCGGTGCACGAGTCATTCGGCAGTTATGTGGCGCAGGTGGCCGAGGTCTCCCAGGACAATCTGGCGATCCGCGTGCACCGCGTGGTGTGTGCGGTGGATTGCGGGATTGCGGTCAATCCGCAGAGCATCGCGGCGCAGATGGAATCGTGCATCACCTTTGGCCTGGGCATGGCGCTGCACAGCAAGCTGACGGTCAAGGACGGCGCGGTGGTGCAATCCAACTATCACGACTATCAGGTGCTGCGCCTCAATGAGATGCCGCTGGTCGAGGTGCATATCGTGCCCAGCCGCGACAAACCCGGCGGCATCGGCGAGGCCGGTGTTCCGCCTACCGCGCCGGCGGTGGCCAACGCGGTGTATGCACTGACCGGGCAACGCCTGCGTGAACTGCCGCTGCAACTGTCGGGGGTGTGAGATGAAACGACATCTGCTGTTGGGCACGGTGATTCTGCTGGGGCTGGGCGGCTACGCTTCGGACCTGTTCGCCGATGATCAGGAGGCGCTCAAGGCGTTCGGCACGGTGCAGAAGGTGTTCCAGAGCCCGCGTTGCCAGAACTGCCACATTCCCGGCGACTCGCCGCTGCAATTCGATGCCGGCAAACCGCACGCGATGAATGTCGTGCGCGGCATGGACGGCAAGGGCGCCGCCGGTTTGCCTTGCGCCACCTGCCATGCCGAGCGCAACCCGCCCGACAGTTATGGCCCGCATGCGCCTCCGGGGGCGCCGCACTGGAGCCTGCCACCGGCGGCGCACAAGATGGCCTGGATTGGCCTGCCGCCGGACAAGTTGTGCGCGATGATCAAGGACCGTTCCAGCAACGGCGACCGTGATTTCGCCGCGCTGATCAAACATGTCAGCGACGACAAACTGGTGCTGTGGGGCTGGAATCCCGGAGCCGGGCGCGCGCCGGTGCCAGTGCCGCATGATATTTTTGTGGCCCAGTTCAAGCTTTGGGCCGATGCCGGCGGGCCGTGCCCGGTGGCGGGCGGCTGAGTGTGTGAGTCGCTGGCGATTCAAGCTACTCTAACGGTCGTTGACCCTGATGGAGTGCGTGATGCTGGCCCCGATCAAACCCGCCAATGAAGCTGTGCGAATCCAGGCATTGCACGGACTGAACGTCCTGGACTCTGCGCCCGAAGAGCGTTTCGACCGTTTGACGCGTCTGGCCAAACGGCTGTTCAACGTGCCGATTGCGTTGGTCACGCTGGTCGACAAGGATCGGCAATGGTTCAAGTCGTGCGTCGGCCTCGACGTCAACGAAACCCCACGGGATGTGTCGTTCTGTGGGCACGCGATTCTTCAGGATGAATTGCTGCTGGTGCCGGATGCCAAGCAAGACAAACGCTTTCATGACAATCCGCTGGTGACCGGCGAGCCGAACATCCGTTTTTACGCGGGCTACCCGCTGACCGTGCCCAACGGCAACAAGATGGGCACGCTGTGCCTGATCGACACCAAGCCGCGCGAGCTCGATGACGAGGAGCGCGGGCTGTTGCGCGATCTGGCCGGCATGGCCGAACAAGAGTTGATGGCGGTGCAGATGGCGAACATGGACGAGCTGACGCTGCTGTCCAACCGCCGTGGCTTCAAGGCGCTTGCTCAGTATGCGCTGGAGGCCTGCAAGCACCGGGACAAACCGGCGACGCTGCTGTTTTTCGATCTCAATGACTTCAAACACATCAATGATCACTATGGGCATGCCGAAGGCGACAGTGCGCTGAAGACTTTCGCCGACGTGCTGCGCATCGCTTTTCGCGAGAGCGACGTGGTCGGGCGCCTGGGCGGTGATGAGTTCGTGGCGCTGCTGACCGGCTCCAGTCACGTCGAAACCACGGCGATCATGGCGCGGCTCAAGGACATCCTCGACGAGCGCAATACGATGTTGCAACGCGGCTACGACATCCGCTTCAGCGTCGGCCAGATCGAATACGATCCGCAACGGCATGACACGGTGGATCGGCTGCTGGCGGATGCCGATAGCGCAATGTACGAACACAAGCAGCAATTGAAGCGCGGCCATTGAGGGCCTCAGCGCTGGCAAGCCAGCTCCCACAGATTTCGCGGCTGCCCACACAATCCAGGGACTGCACGGAACCTTGTGGGCGCTGGCTTGCCAGCGATAGCGGCCGGTCAGACGCCACACTTCTATTTGGCAAACAACTGCCCGATATCCTTGAACGCCTTGAACTCCAGCGCATTGCCACACGGGTCGAACAGAAACATCGTCGCTTGTTCGCCCACCAGGCCCTGAAAGCGAATCCCCGGCTCAATCACAAACCGCGTGCCCAGCGATGTGAGGCGTTCGGCCAGCGCCTGCCATTGCGCCATCCCCAGCACCACTCCGAAATGCGGCACCGGCACGTCATGCCCGTCCACGGCATTGGTGTGGGCAGCTTCCTGTGCAGCGTTTTTCGGCGCCAGATGAATCACCAGTTGATGGCCGAAGAAGTTGAAGTCGACCCAGTGTGCGCTGGAACGACCTTCCTCCAGCCCGAAAACTTCGCGGTAAAAGTGCCGTGCGGCGGCCAGGTCATAGACGGGGATGGCCAGATGGAATGGGCTGAGTGACATAGGTGCGGTCTCGATCAACGGTTGGGGTGAGCTGAGTCTAGCGCTGTGCATTTCGATTGAAAGACGATAGTTTTTGCGCCGAGCTCAAATTATTTCGATCAATCGAGGTGTCCATGCTGCGTGAACTCAAGACCTTTCTGGCGGTGGCGCAGCACGGCACGTTTGCCGCGGCGGGTCTTCATGTCGGCCTGACGCAATCGGCGGTCAGCGCGCAGATCCGCAATCTGGAACAGACCCTCGGCGTAAGGCTGTTCGATCGCACCGGTCGGCAGGCGATCCTCAATCCGGCAGGGCAGCGCGCGGTGCCGATGGCGCAGGAAATGCTCGCCACCTTCAGCCGCATGGCGATCAGCGAAGACGCCAGCGAGTTTTGCGGCGAGCTGAGAATCGGCGCCGTGGCCACCGCACAGACGGGGTTGTTGCCTCAGGCCTTGCTGCGCTTGCGCCAACAGGCGCCCGGCGTGGAGCCGAAACTGGTGCCTGGTGTGTCGCTGAACCTGCTGAGCCAAGTGGATGCAGGGCAGGTCGATCTGGCGGTCATGATCAAGCCGCCGTTCGAATTGCCCAAGGAGCTGGCAGCGCAGGTGATCCGACGCGAACCGTTCGTGCTGATCGTACCGCGCGGTGTCGAGGGCGATGATCCGCTGCAATTGCTCGCCGAGCATCCTCATGTGCGCTACGACCGTAACTCGTTCGGGGGGCGACTGGTGACGCGCTTTCTGCGTGAGCAGCGGATAGACGTCCACGTAGCGCTGGAGCTGGATGAGCTGGAAGCGATCGTTAAAATGGTCGAATGCGGGCTCGGGGTTTCGTTGCTGCCCATGGCTGGGCTGTGGCTGGAGCATCCGCTGAGGGTGAGAGTGATCGAACTGGGCGAGCTGAAGTTTTATCGGGAGATGGTGCTGTTGCAGCGTTACAGCCAGCGCAGCCAGCCGATTCAGCAGTTGTTCGCCCGTTGCCTGGAATCGCAGGCATGAAAAAGCCCGCCAATTGGCGGGCTTTTTATCGGCAGCGCGAAGATTACTCTTCGATGTTGCCCATGGCGGTGGTGTTGAAGCCGCCGTCCACGTACATGATTTCACCACTGATGCCCGACGCCAGGTCGGAGCACAGGAAGGCGCCGGCGTTGCCGACTTCTTCGATGGTGACGTTGCGGCGCAGTGGAGTTTGCGCTTCGTTGGCGGCCAGCATCTTGCGGAAGTTCTTGATGCCCGAGGCGGCCAGGGTACGGATCGGGCCAGCCGATACGCAGTTGACGCGGGTGCCGTCCGGGCCCAGGGAACCGGCCAGGTAACGTACGCCAGCTTCCAGCGAAGCCTTGGCCATGCCCATCACGTTGTAGTTCGGCATGGTGCGCTCGGCGCCCAGGTACGACAGGGTCAGCAGGCTGCCGTTGCGGCCTTTCATCATCTCGCGGCCAGCCTTGGCCAGGGCCACGAAGCTGTAGGCGCTGATGTCGTGAGCGATGCGGAAACCTTCACGGGTGGTGGCTTCGGTGAAGTCGCCGTCCAGTTGGTCGCCCGGGGCGAAGCCGACGGAGTGCACGATGCAGTCCAGGCCGTCCCACTTCTTGCTCAGTTCTTCGAAGACCTTGGCGATTTCTTCATCGCTGGCCACGTCGCACGGGAAGCACAGCTCAGGGCTCGAACCCCAGCCCTGTGCGAACTCTTCAACGCGACCCTTGAGTTTGTCGTTCTGATAAGTGAAGGCAAGCTCAGCGCCCTCGCGATGCATGGCGGCAGCGATGCCGGATGCGATGGACAGCTTGCTGGCGACACCGACGATCAGTACGCGCTTACCGGCGAGAAAACCCATGTGTTGCTCCTCTTTCAGGTTATTGCGCAGTGGCTGGTGCCAGAAAAGCGGCTTCCAGCAACTGCTGTGTATACGAATGTTTGGGAGCGGCAAAGATGGCTTGCGCGTCTCCCTGTTCGACCACTTGGCCATGCTTGACCACCATCAGCTGGTGGCTCAGCGCTTTGACGACAGCCAGGTCATGGCTGATGAACAAATACGTCAGGTTGTACTTGGCTTGCAGTGAACGCAACAGCTCCACCACTTGCCGCTGCACCGTGCGGTCGAGCGCCGAAGTTGGCTCGTCCAGCAGGATCAGCGCCGGTTTCAGCACCAAGGCCCGGGCAATGGCGATACGTTGCCGTTGCCCGCCGGAAAATTCGTGGGGGTAGCGGTGCCGGGTTTCCGGATCCAGACCTACCTCCTTCAATGCCGCAATAATCGCCGCTTCCTGCTCGGTCGCGGTGCCCATCTTGTGAATCCGCAGGCCTTCGCCAACGATGTCGCTGACGCACATTCGCGGGCTCAGGCTGCCGAACGGGTCCTGAAACACCACCTGCATCTCCCGCCGCAACGGGCGAACCTCGTTCTGCGTCAGGCAGTCTAGCTGCTTGCCCTCAAAGCGGATCGCGCCTTTGCTGCCGATCAGCCGCAAAATCGCCAGACCCAGCGTGGATTTGCCGGAACCGCTTTCCCCCACGATCCCCAGAGTCTGTCCCTGAGGCAGGCTGAAATTGATGCCGTCCACTGCCTTGACGTAATCCACCGTGCGCTTGAGCAGGCCTTTCTTGATCGGGAACCAGACTTTCAGGTTCTCGACTTCGAGCAGCGGCGCCCCGATTTTATTGCTCGCCGGGCCTCCGCTGGGCTCCGCGCCGAGCAATTCCCGAGTGTACGGATGCTGCGGCGAACGGAACAGCTCTGCGCACGATGCCTGTTCGACGATGCAACCGCGCTGCATGACACATACGCGATGCGCAATTCTTCGCACCAGATTCAAATCATGACTGATCAGTAACAGCGACATGCCCAATCGAGCCTGAAGTTCCTTGAGCAAATCGAGGATTTTCAGCTGAACGGTCACGTCCAGTGCGGTGGTTGGCTCGTCAGCGATCAGCAGTTCCGGCTCGTTGGCCAGCGCCATGGCGATCATCACCCGCTGGCGCTGGCCGCCAGACAATTCGTGGGGCAGGGCCTTGAGACGTTTGTGCGGCTCGGGGATGCCGACCATCTCCAGCAGCTCCAGCGTGCGCTTGGTTGCGACTTTGCCGCTCAAGCCCTTGTGGATGCCCAACACCTCGTTGATCTGCTTCTCGATCGAGTGCAGCGGGTTGAGCGAGGTCATCGGCTCCTGAAAGATCATCGCGATGCGGTTGCCACGGATGTGGCGAATGGTCTTTTCGCTCAGGTCCAGCAGATTCTGCCCGGCATAGGTGATGCTGCCGGCCGGATGGCGGGCCAGCGGGTAGGGCAGCAGGCGCAGGATCGAGTGCGCGGTCACCGATTTGCCCGAGCCGGACTCGCCGACCAGCGCCAGGGTTTCGCCGCGCTTGATGTCGAAGCTCACGCCCTTCGACCACCCGGTGCAGTCGCTCGTTGAAGCCGAACTCGACGGCGAGGTCGCGCACTTCGATCAGATTGTCCTGATTCATTTCACTTCCTCGGGTCGAAGGCATCGCGAGCGGACTCGCCGATAAACACCAGCAAACTCAACATCAGCGCCAGCACCGCAAACGCGCTGATGCCCAGCCACGGCGCCTGCAGGTTGGATTTGCCCTGAGCCACCAGTTCACCCAGCGACGGGCTGCCGGCCGGCAAGCCGAAGCCGAGGAAATCCAGCGCGGTCAGGGTGCCGATGGCACCGGTGAGGATGAACGGCATGAATGTCATGGTCGAGACCATCGCGTTGGGCAGAATGTGGCGGAACATGATCGCGCCGTTCTGCATGCCCAGCGCCCGCGCCGCACGCACGTATTCGAGGTTGCGCCCACGCAGGAACTCGGCGCGCACCACGTCGACCAGGCTCATCCACGAAAACAGCAGCATGATCCCCAGCAGCCACCAGAAATTCGGCTGGACGAAACTGGCGAGGATGATCAGCAGGTACAGCACCGGCAGCCCCGACCAGATTTCCAGAAAGCGCTGCCCGGCCAGATCGACCCAGCCGCCATAAAAACCCTGCAACGCGCCGGCAATCACGCCGATGATCGAGCTGAGCACGGTCAGGGTCAGGGCGAACAGCACCGAGATGCGGAAGCCGTAAATCACCCGCGCCAGCACATCGCGGCCCTGATCGTCGGTGCCCAGCAGGTTGTCCGCCGAGGGCGGGGCCGGGGCCGGGACTTTCAGGTCGTAGTTGATGCTCTGGTAGCTGTAGGGAATCGGCGCCCACAACACCCACGCGTCCTTGGCCTTGAGCAGTTCGCGGATATACGGGCTCTTGTAGTTGGCTTCCAGCGGGAATTCGCCGCCGAAGGTGGTTTCCGGGTAGCGCTTGATCGCCGGGAAGTACCAGTGGTTGTCGTAATGCACCAGCAGCGGCTTGTCGTTGGCGATCAGCTCGGCGCCGAGGCTCAGGCCGAACAGAATCAGAAACAGCCACAGCGACCACCAGCCACGCTTGTTGGCTTTGAACAGTTCGAACCGGCGGCGGTTGAGCGGGGACAGGTTCATCTCAATGCTCCCGGCTGGCGAAGTCGATGCGCGGATCGACCAGGGTGTAGGTGAGGTCGCCGATCAGTTTCACCACCAGCCCCAGCAGGGTGAAGATGAACAGGGTGCCGAACACCACCGGGTAATCGCGGTTGATCGCCGCTTCGAAACTCATCAGGCCCAGGCCGTCGAGGGAGAAGATCACCTCCACCAGCAACGAGCCGGTGAAGAAGATGCCGATGAACGCCGACGGAAACCCGGCAATCACCAGCAGCATGGCGTTGCGGAACACGTGGCCGTAGAGCACGCGGTTGCGCGTCAGGCCCTTGGCCTTGGCGGTGACCACGTACTGCTTGTTGATCTCGTCGAGGAAGCTGTTTTTGGTCAGCAGGGTCATGGTCGCGAAGTTGCCGATCACCAGCGCCGTCACCGGCAGCGCCAGGTGCCAGAAGTAGTCGAGAACCTTGCCGCCCAGGCTCAGCTCATCGAAGTTGTTCGAAGTCAGGCCGCGCAACGGGAACCAGTCCAGATAACTGCCGCCGGCAAACACCACGATCAGCAGAATCGCGAACAGGAATGCCGGGATCGCGTAGCCGATGATGATCGCCGAACTGGTCCACACGTCGAAGTGGCTGCCGTGCCGCGTGGCCTTGGCGATCCCCAGCGGGATCGACACCAGGTACATGATCAGCGTGCTCCACAGCCCGAGCGAGATCGATACCGGCATCTTCTCCTTGATCAGGTCGATGACCTTGGCGTCGCGGAAGAAGCTGTCGCCGAAATCCAGCTTCGCGTAGTTCTTGACCATGATCCACAAGCGTTCCGGGGCCGACTTGTCGAAGCCGTACATGTGCTCGATTTCCTTGATCAGCGCCGGGTCCAGGCCTTGCGCGCCGCGATAGGCGGAGCCGGCCACCGAGACTTCGGCGCCGCCACCGGCGATGCGACTGGTGGCGCCTTCGAAGCCTTCAAGCTTGGCGATCATCTGCTCCACCGGGCCGCCTGGCGCGGCCTGGATGATGACGAAGTTGATCAGCAGGATGCCGAACAGGGTCGGGATGATCAGCAGCAGTCGCCGAAAAATATACGCCAGCATCTGATTACTCCGTGCCCACAGGGTCGGCTTGCAGTTTGGTTTCGACTTCTATGGCGGGTTTCGCGTCAGGCTTGACCCACCAGGTGTTAATCCCGATGTCGTATTTGGGCGAGACTTTCGGGTGACCGATGTGGTTCCAGTAAGCCACGCGCCAGGTCTTGATGTGCCAGTTGGGGACTACGTAGTAACCCCATTGCAGCACCCGATCCAGCGCCCGGGCATGGGCCACCAGGCTGCTGCGTGAATCGGCGTTGATCAGGCTTTCCACCAGTTGATCGACGATCGGATCCTTCAGGCCCATGGTGTTGCGGCTGCTCGGTTTATCGGCGGCCGCGCTCATCCAGAATTCGCGCTGCTCGTTGCCCGGCGAATTGGATTGCGGGAAGCTGCCGACCATCATGTCGAAGTCCCGTGAGCGCACGCGGTTGATGTATTGCGAAACGTCGACGCGGCGGATCACCAGATCGATGCCGAGGTCGGCCAGATTGCGTTTAAACGGCAGCAGTACGCGTTCGAATTCGGTCTGCGCGAGGAGGAACTCGATGACCACCGGTTTGCCGCTGGCGTCGACCATTTTGTCGTCGACAATCTTCCAGCCAGCCTCTTGCAGCAGTTGATAGGCTTCGCGCTGCTGGGCGCGGATCATGCCGCTGGCGTCGGTCTTGGGGTTCTCGAAGGCTTCGCTGAACACCTGCGCCGGGAGTTTGCTGCGAAACGGTTCGAGGATCGCCCGCTGCTCGGCGTCCGGCAGGCCGGTGGCGGCCATTTCCGAGTTCTCGAAATAGCTGCGGGTGCGGAAGTAGGCACCGTTGAACAGTTGTTTGTTGGTCCACTCGAAATCGAACAGCAGACCGAGCGCCTGCCGCACCCGCACATCCTGAAACACCGGACGGCGCAAATTGAAAACGAAGCCCTGCATGCCGGTCGGGTTGCTGTTGGCGATCTGTTCCTTGATCAGCCGGCCTTCGGTGACCGCCGGAATGTTGTAGGCGTTGGCCCAGTTCTTCGCGGTCATTTCCAGCCAGTAATCGAACTGCCCGGCCTTCAGCGCTTCGACGGCGACGGTGTTGTCGCGGTAGTAATCGGTGGTCATCACGTCGAAGTTGTAGAACCCGCGATTGACCGGCAAATCCTTGCCCCAATAGTCCTTGACCCGCTCATAGCGCACCGAGCGCCCGGCCTTCACTTCGGCGACCTTGTACGGGCCGCTGCCCAGCGGGATTTCCAGATTGCCCTTGGTGAAATCGCGATTGGCCCACCAGTGTTTCGGCAGCACCGGCAACTGGCCGAGGATCAGCGGCAACTCGCGATTGTTGGTGTGCTTGAACTTGAACAGCACCTTGAGCGGGTCTTCGGCGATGGCCTCTTCGACATCGCTGTAGTAGCCGCGAAACAGCGGCGAACCGTCTTTGGTCAGGGTCTGGAAACTGAATACCACGTCTTCGGCGCGCACCGGATGGCCGTCATGAAAGCGCGCTTCCGGACGCAGGTAGAAACGCACCCAGCTGTTGTCCGGGGCTTTCTCGATCTTCGCAGCGATCAGGCCGTACTCGGTGAACGGCTCGTCGAGGCTGTGCTTGGTCAGGGTGTCGTAGATCTGCCCGACGTCATCGGCCGGCACGCCTTTGCTGATGAACGGGTTGAGGCTGTCGAAGCCGCCGAATCCGGCCTGGCGGAAGATCCCGCCCTTGGGTGCATCGGGGTTCACGTAATCGAACTGTTTGAAGTCCGCCGGGTATTTCGGCGGTTCGTTGTACAGGGTCACCGCGTGTTGCGGGGCGGCAATCGCCAGCCCGGCGAACAGCAGACCGCTGGCCTGCAGGAGCAGGGCACGGATGAGGGTCATTTATTGTTCTCCGAAGATTTCAGCCACCACGCGCTCAGGCCCAGGGTGTAGGGCGGCGTGGTGACGAAAGCCAACCGGTTGCGGTAGGCCAGTCGGTGATAATTGAGGTACCAGTTGGGAATGCTGTAGTGCTGCCACAGCAGCACGCGGTCCAGCGCCTTGCCGGCGGCGACCTGTTCGTCGCGGGTTTGCGCGGCGAGCAATTGTTCGAGCAGGTGATCGACCACGGGGTTGGCGATGCCGGCGTAATTCTTGCTGCCCTTGACCCCGACCTGACTGGAATGGAAGTACTGCCACTGCTCCAGGCCCGGGCTGAGGGTCTGGTTGAGGGTCATCAGGATCATGTCGAAATCGAATTGATCCAGACGCTGTTTGTACTGGGCGCGATCCACCGTGCGCAGGCGCGCGTCGATGCCGATGCTGTTGAGGTTTTCGATGTACGGCTGCAGGATCCGCTCAAGGTTCGGATTGACCAGCAACAGTTCGAAGCTCAGCGGCTGCCCGGCAACGTTTTGCAGGCGCTGGCCGTTGAGCTTCCAGCCGGCCTCGGCGAGCAGGGTCAGGGCCTTGCGCATGGTTTCTCGCGGGATGCCACGGCCATCGGTTTGCGGCAAGGTGAACGGCTCGGTGAACAGCTTCGCCGGTAACTGATCTTTATACGGCTTGAGCATCAGCCATTCGTGCCCGACCGGCAGGCCGCTGGCGCTGAATTCGCTGTTGGGGTAGTAACTGGTGGTGCGTTTGTAGGCGTCGCTGAACAGCGCGCGGTTGGTCCACTCGAAGTCGAACATCAGGCCCAGCGCTTCGCGCACCTTGACGTCGCTGAAGGTCGCGCGTCGGGTGTTCATGAACAGGCCCTGGCTCTGAGTCGGGATCTGATGCGCGATCTGCGCCTTGATCACGTCGCCACGGCGCACCGCCGGGAAGTTGTAGCCATTGGCCCAGTTCTTCGCCTGATGCTCGATGTAGATATCGAATTCACCGGCCTTGAACGCTTCGAAGGCCACGTCGCTGTCGCGGTAGAACTCGACTTCCATGCGATCAAAATTGTACTTGCCGCGATTGACCGGCAGGTCCTTGCCCCAGTAATCCTTGACCCGCTCGAAAATCAGCTGCCGCCCCGGCGTCACCGAGGTGATGCGATAGGGGCCGCTGCCCAGCGGTGGTTCGAAGGTGGTGGCCTTGAAGTCGCGATCTTTCCAGTAATGCTGTGGCAGCACCGGCAGCTCACCGAGGCGCAGAATCAATAACGGATTGCCCGAGCGTTTCATCACGAAACGAATGCGCTGCGGGTTGAGGATGTCGACCCGTGAGACTTCCTGCAGGGCAGTGCGGTACAGCGGGTGGCCGTCCTTGAGCAGTGTTCGGTAGGAGAACGCCACGTCGTAGGCGGTGATCGGTGTGCCATCGTGGAAACGTGCTTCCGGGCGCAGATTGAACACCACCCAGCTGCGATCTTCGCTGTATTCCACCGATTGCGCGATCAGGCCATAGCTCGATGCCGGCTCGTCGCCGGACGGCGAATACTGGCCGGTGCCGACCATCAGCGGCTCGTTCAGCTCATTGATGCCGTACTGCAGGAAATTCGGCGTGGTGACCGGGCTGGTGCCCTTGAAGGTGTACGGGTTGACCGTATCGAAGGTGCCGAACGCCATCACCCGCAACGTACCGCCCTTGGGCGATTGCGGGTTGACCCAGTCGAAGTGGGTAAATCTGGCCGGGTACTTGAGCGTGCCGAACTGCGCATAACCGTGACTCTCGGTAATCGTCGCGCTTGCGGGTGAGCTCAAGGCCAGGCTGATCAGGAGCAGGAGGAGGGGACGCTTCAAGTCAGATCCGATCCAGGCGGCTTGGGCTTTTGTGGCCGTACAGTAACAGCTTGTCTGGACAGGAAAAAGATGCGGGTTAATGCTGTGTTAATGCAAAAAAAAGATCGCAGCCTTCGGCAGCTCCTACAGAGATCAATGTAGGAGCTGCCGAAGGCTGCGATCTTTTGATTTCAACTCAATGCGGCTGGTAAACCGTGAGCATCTGCCCAGGCTTGAGGGCCTTGCCGGCGCCCGGGTTCCAGCGCTTGAGATGCTGCATCTCGACGTTGAAACGCTTGGCCACCACGTACAGGGTGTCGCCACGCTTGACCTTGTACTGAGTCTGCTGCTGGTTGTCGGCCTTGCCTTTGGTCTTGCTGTTGGCTGCAATCACCGTGTTGATCCGGCCACTGTTACGAGCCGGGGCGCGCTTGGTGGTGTCCTGCATCACCAGGGTCTGGCCGACCTTGAGGTTTTTGCCGGTCAGCTTGTTCCAGCGCTGCAGGTCCTTGACTTCGACCTTGTTGGCCTTGGCGATGGAACCGAGGTTGTCACCGCGTTTGACCCGATAGGCGCGTTTGAGCTTTGCCACCTCGGTCGGGTCGGCACCGTCGAATACCGGTTTCAACGAACGGGGACTGATCAGTTCTTCAGGCCGCATGGTCTGCAGGCTGGCGGTCAGCAGTTGCGCCTTGGACGTCGGCACCAGCAGATGCTGCGGGCCGTCGATGGTGGTGCGTTGCTTGAAGGCCGGGTTGAGCTGGAACAGTTCGTCTTCGTCGATGTTGGCCACCGCCGCGACCTTCGACAGGTCCATGCGCTGGTTGATTTCGACGACCTGGAAATACGGTTCGTTGGCGATCGGGTTGAGGTTCACCCCGTAGGCTTCCGGGGCCAGCACCACTTGCGACAGGGCCAGCAGTTTCGGCACGTACGCCTGGGTTTCCGCCGGCAACGACGACAGGTTCCAGTAGTCGGTCGGCAGGCCGAGCTTCTCGTTGCGCTCGATGGCGCGGCTCACTGTGCCTTCACCGGCGTTGTAGGCCGCCAGGGCCAGCAGCCAGTCGCCGTTGAACATGTCGTGAAGACGGGTCAGGTAATCCATCGCTGCGGTGGTCGAGGCGGTGATATCGCGACGGCCGTCATAAAAGCGGGTCTGGCGCAGGTTGTAGTAGCGACCGGTGGACGGAATGAATTGCCACAGCCCCGAGGCGTCGGCGCGCGAGTAGGCCATCGGGTTGTAGGCGCTCTCGATCACTGGCAGCAGGGCCAGTTCCAGCGGCATGTTGCGCTCTTCGAGACGCTCGACGATGTAATGAATGTAGAGACTGCCGCGTTCGCCGGCATTCTCGAGGAAAGAAGGGTTGCTGGCGAACCACAGGCGCTGTTGCTCGATGCGCGGGTTGACGCCCAGGCCGTCCTGCAGCTGGAAACCACCGCGCATGCGCTCCCAGATGTCCTGAGGCACCTGCGGGCTGGGCTTTTCGCTCAGCCAGATCGGTTTCTGCTTGGCTCGCGCAGCAATGTTCGGCGTATGGGTCGCTTCAGTCTGCGGAGCATGGCTGGAACAGCCCGCCAATGTGGCGGACACAGCCACCGCGATGGCTTGGGCCAGGCGGGTCAACGTGTCTGAATTGACGGACTTACGTATGGATGACGACATTGGCTGGAAGTAAGTTCCGGGCAAAAATGTCGGGCGATTCTAGAAAGCGCACCCCCTGCGGTCAACCATTCAGAATTTTTGTACCAGGGGGCGAGTCACTTAGAATTTATCTTTCCACGCCCGCAGAGCCGCAAAAACCTCACTCGGCGCCCGGTTTTGAGCGCCTGCCCGTTCGTCCACTTTTTGTGTAACTAATGTTTCAGAGGTGCGCAGAAACGGATTGGTGAGCTTTTCCAGGGCCAGGGTCGACGGCAGGGTCATCACGCCTTTTTCCCGTTGTTGAGTGACTTTTTCCAGACGGGCGGCAATGTCCGGGTTGCCCGGTTCGACCGCGGCGGCAAACTTCAGGTTGCTCAGGGTGTATTCATGGGTGCAATACACCAGCGTATCCTCGGGTAACGCGGCGAGGCGGCTGAGCGAGTGGTGCATCTGTTGCGGCGTGCCTTCGAACAGGCGCCCGCAACCGGCGGCGAACAGGGTGTCACCGCAAAACAGCAGGCCGTGGTGGTAATAAGCAATGTGGCCGAGGGTGTGACCGGGCACCGCATAGACATCGAAGTCCCAGCCGAGGACGCTGACCGTGTCGTTGTCCTTGAGCGCCACATCGCGCCCCGGGATGTTTTCGCTGGCCGGGCCGTAGACTGTGGCGCCGCTCGCGGCTTTCAGGCGTTCGACGCCGCCGACGTGGTCGTGGTGGTGATGGGTGATCAGAATGTCGCTCAGCACCCAGCCCGGGTGTACGGCGAGCCAGGCCTGCACCGGCGCGGCATCGCCCGGATCGACCACGGCGCAGCGCTGGGTGCGGTGATCCTGTAACAACCAGATGTAGTTGTCGGTGAACGCGGGCAGGGCACTGATCTGTATCATCGTCGGAATTCGCCAAGCGGAAAACATTGGCGCATCTTAGAGCTTCTAGCGGCGTTGGAGAATGACATGACCGATAAAGCGTTCGCTCAGGCCGATCCCGACTGGCTGGCGTTGATCGGCGCGGCCCGTGAATGGCTCGCCGGCCCGCTCGGGCAATTTCTGCTGGATGAAGAACGACGCATGCTCGAAGACGAGTTGGGGCGGTTCTTCGGCGGCTATCTGGTGCATTACGGGCCATCGGCGCAGACCCCGCCGTCGGCGCCACAGGTGCAGCGCAACGTGCGGCTTGGCGCGCCATTGCCGGGGGTCGAGATCGTCTGCGAGGAACAGGCCTGGCCGTTGAGCGAGCACGCCGCCGACGTGGTGGTGTTGCAGCACGGTCTGGATTTCTGCCTGTCGCCCCACGGATTGCTGCGTGAAGCGGCGAGCAGCGTACGCCCCGGCGGGCATCTGCTGATCATCGGCATCAATCCCTGGAGCACCTGGGGCCTGCGCCATGTGTTCGCCCACGACGCCTTGCGCCAGGCGCGCTGCATCTCGCCGTCGCGGGTTGCCGACTGGCTCAACCTGCTGGGCTTTGCGCTGGAGAAACGCCGCTTCGGGTGCTATCGTCCGCCGCTCGCGTCGCCCAAGTGGCAGGCCCGACTGGCCGGCTGGGAACGCAAGGCCGGCGACTGGCAACTGTCGGGCGGTGGCTTCTATTTATTGGTCGCGCGCAAGATCGTGGTTGGCCTGCGACCGTTGCGTCAGGAACGTCGCGAGCCGATGGGCAAGCTGATTCCGCTGCCGATGGCCAAGGTCAACCGCCGTCGGATCGAACCGTAAACCTTCTTTTTATAGTGGCCGGACCTGCTCCGGCCGCGGCCATCGTCGATCCGCGATTGACGGGGCCAGGCATTTATCTGGATAGCGTGGCATGAGCGAAAGCGTCGATAGCGTAGAACTGTTCACCGACGGCGCCTGCAAGGGCAACCCCGGCCCGGGCGGCTGGGGTGCCTTGCTGGTGTGCAAGGGCGTGGAAAAGGAACTGTGGGGCGGCGAAGCCAACACCACCAACAACCGTATGGAACTGCTCGGCGCCATCCGTGGCCTTGAAGCCCTGAAGCGTCCTTGCGAAGTGCTGCTGGTGACCGACTCGCAGTACGTGATGAAAGGCATCAACGAGTGGATGGCCAACTGGAAGAAACGCGGCTGGAAAACGGCCGCGAAAGAGCCGGTGAAAAACGCCGACCTGTGGAAAGAGCTGGATGAGCAGGTCAACCGCCACAAGGTCACCTGGAAGTGGGTGCGCGGGCACATTGGTCATCACGGTAACGAACGGGCTGACCAATTGGCCAACCGTGGGGTAGATGAAGTGCGCGGCTACAAGCAGAGCTGATTGCCAGCAGGCTCACTCCTGCCATCTGGAATGCATTCCCCTGTAGGAGCTGCCGCAGGCTGCGATCTTTTGATTTTGTTTTTTCGAAAGCAAGATCAAAAGATCGCAGCCTGCGGCAGCTCCTACAGGGTTATCGGCGCCGATCAAGCGGTGGTGGGCGACGCGCACCGTGAGCGTGTTAACATCGCCGCTTTTGCACGATTGACCCCGTTGAGAACTGAACACTGATGGCCACCAGATCCGTTGTACTCGATACCGAAACCACCGGCATGCCGGTGACCGATGGTCACCGGATCATTGAAATCGGCTGTGTCGAACTGATCGGTCGGCGCCTGACGGGCCGGCACTTTCACGTTTACCTGCAACCGGACCGCGAGAGTGATGAAGGGGCGATCGGCGTTCACGGCATCACCAACGAATTCCTCGTCGGCAAACCGCGTTTCGCCGAAGTCGCCGACGAGTTCTTCGAGTTCATCAATGGTGCGCAGCTGATCATCCATAACGCGGCGTTCGACGTTGGCTTCATCAACAACGAATTCGCCTTGATGGGCCAGCACGATCGTGCGGACATCACGCAGCACTGCACCATTCTCGACACCCTGATGATGGCGCGGGAACGTCACCCGGGGCAGCGCAACAGCCTCGACGCCTTGTGCAAGCGTTATGGCGTCGACAACTCCGGCCGTGAACTGCACGGCGCTTTGCTCGACTCGGAGATTCTCGCCGACGTCTACCTGACCATGACCGGTGGCCAGACCAGCCTGTCGCTGGCCGGCAACGCTTCCGACGGCAATGGCACGGGCGAGGGCGCGGACAACTCCGCCACCGAAATCCGTCGTCTGCCGGCGAATCGTCAGCCTGCGCGGATCATCCGGGCGACGGAAGACGAGCTGGCGGAGCACCTGGCGCGGCTCGAGATCATCGCCAAGTCGGCCGGTGGCCCGGCGCTGTGGACGCAGATCGCCGAGGCTGACGCTCAGGCCTGAAAGATCAAAAGATCGCAGCCTTCGGCAGCTCCTACATTGGAATGCGATCCCTGTAGGAGCTGCCGAAGGCTGCGATCTTTTGCTTTTGGCTGAATGAAGCCAACTGGCCACCCTCGCCACTTTTGCTGCAACCCTCTACCCTGAGTGCATTGGCAGACATTGATCCGCCGCCTCGGGACACTGAGCCTCATGTACAAAGATTTGAAGTTTCCGGTGTTGATCGTCCACCGCGACATCAAGGCCGACACGGTCGCCGGCGAGCGTATCCGGGGCATCGCCCGGGAGTTGGAGCAGGAAGGTTTCAAGATCGTTTCGGCCATCGACTACACCGAAGGGCGGTTGGTGGCGTCAACCCATCATGGTCTGGCGTGCATGCTCATCGCTGCCGAAGACGCCAGCACCAATTCCCATCTGTTACAAAACATGGCCGAACTGATCGGTCTGGCGCGGGTTCGGGCTCCGGATCTGCCGATCTTTGCCCTCGGCGAACAGGTCACCCTGGAAAACGCCCCCGCCGATGCGATGGCCGAACTCAATCAGTTGCGCGGCATTCTCTATCTGTTCGAAGACACGGTGCCGTTTCTCGCCCGGCAAGTGGCGCGGGCGGCGCGCAAATACCTGGATGGCCTGCTGCCGCCGTTTTTCAAGGCGCTGGTGCAGCACACCGCCGACTCCAACTATTCCTGGCACACCCCCGGGCATGGCGGTGGCGTGGCCTACCACAAGAGTCCGGTGGGGCAGGCGTTTCACCAGTTCTTTGGCGAAAACACCCTGCGTTCGGATTTGTCGGTGTCGGTGCCGGAACTCGGTTCGCTGCTCGATCACACCGGCCCGTTGGCTGAAGCCGAAGAGCGCGCGGCGCGCAACTTTGGCGCCGATCACACGTTTTTCGTGATCAATGGCACCTCGACTGCCAACAAGATCGTCTGGCACTCGATGGTCGGTCGGGATGATCTGGTACTGGTCGATCGCAACTGCCACAAGTCGGTGCTGCACGCGATCATCATGACCGGCGCGATCCCGTTATACCTGTGCCCGGAGCGCAATGAACTGGGGATCATCGGCCCGATTCCGCTGAGCGAATTCAGTCGCGAATCGATCCAGGCCAAGATCGACGCCAGCCCGCTGACCAAGGGCCGGGCGCCGAAAGTCAAACTGGCGGTGGTGACCAACTCGACTTACGACGGCCTGTGCTACAACGCCGAGCTGATCAAGCAGAGCCTGGGCAGTAGCGTCGAAGTGCTGCATTTCGATGAAGCCTGGTACGCCTATGCGGCGTTTCACGAGTTCTTCGCCGGGCGTTATGGCATGGCCACCTCGCGCACAGAAGACAGCCCACTCGTGTTCACTACACATTCCACGCACAAGCTGCTCGCTGCGTTCAGCCAGGCCTCGATGATTCACGTACAGGACGGTGGTGCGCGGCAACTGGACCGTGATCGTTTCAACGAAGCGTTCATGATGCATATCTCGACCTCGCCGCAATACAGCATCATCGCCTCGCTGGACGTGGCCTCGGCCATGATGGAAGGCCCGGCCGGGCGCTCGCTGTTGCAGGAAACCTTTGATGAGGCGCTGAGTTTCCGTCGCGCGCTCGCCAATCTGCGCCAGCACATTGCGGCGGATGACTGGTGGTTTTCGATCTGGCAGCCGCCCGGCGTCGAAGGCATCGACCGGGTGCAGACCGAAGACTGGCTGCTGCAGCCGGACGCCGACTGGCATGGCTTCGGTGAAGTCAGCGACGACTACGTGCTGCTCGACCCGATCAAGGTGACCCTGGTCATGCCCGGATTGAATGCCGGCGGCGCGCTGAGCGAAAAGGGCATCCCGGCGGCGGTGGTCAGCAAATTCCTCTGGGAGCGCGGATTGGTGGTGGAGAAGACCGGGCTGTATTCGTTCCTGGTGTTGTTCTCGATGGGCATTACCAAAGGCAAGTGGAGCACGCTGCTCACCGAGTTGCTCGAATTCAAACGCAGCTACGACGCCAACGTCAGTCTGGCGAGCTGCCTGCCTTGCGTGGCGCAGCAAGACACCGCGCGCTATCGCGGCATGGGCCTGCGTGACCTGTGCGATCAACTGCACGCCTGTTACCGCAGCAACGCCACGGCCAAGCATCTGAAACGCATGTACACGGTGTTGCCGGAAATCGCCATGAAACCGGCCCACGCCTACGATCAACTGGTGCGCGGCGAGGTCGAGGCGGTGCCGATCGATGAGCTGGAAGGACGGGTCGCGGCGGTGATGCTGGTGCCGTATCCACCAGGGATTCCGTTGATCATGCCCGGCGAGCGCTTCACCGAGGCAACCCGCTCGATCATCGACTACCTGAAATTTGCCCGCACGTTCGATAGCAGCTTTCCCGGTTTTGTCGCTGATGTGCATGGACTGCAACATGAAGATGAAGGCAATGGACGGCAGTACACCGTCGATTGCGTCAAGGAATGAGGACTTTTCCGAGTATGCAACCGGTCATGAATCCAAAATACCCAGGACTGTCGGTGCGCGTTGCCGACGATGGTTTTGCGGCGTACATCTGGGGCAGCGACTTCAGTTTCGAGGTGGCTGCGTATGGCGCGGCAGCCATTGGCCAGCCGGTCGAGCGCTGGGCGGTGACGCCAATCGTGCCGTACCGCAAGTGCTACGGCATCGATCCTGAAGAGTTCAGCAGCTATCGCGACGCCGCCGACAGCGCGATCTTCATGGCTTATCTGGATGACGAACCGGTCGGCCATCTGGTGATCAGCACCAACTGGAACGGTTTTGCCCACATCGATGAATTGGCGGTGCACGCACCGGCACGCCGCCATGGCGTCGCCAAGGCGTTGCTGGATGTCGCGCAGTTCTGGAGTCGCAAGAAGAAGCTGCCGGGGATCATGCTCGAGACGCAGAACAACAACCTCGGTGCCTGTCGTTTGTACGAACGTTGTGGCTACGAGATTGGCGGTATCGACCATTTGCGTTATCGCGGGATAGACCCGAATACCGCCGAAATTGCGCTGTTCTGGTATCGACTGTTCGACAACCCGCTGGAAAACCCGCTCAGCTCGCCAGCATCGCCTCGGCTTGTTCCGTGACGATCGCCAGCAACGTTTGTATTGCAGCCGGCGTGGCGCTGTGTCGGTAGCTCAGGGCATACAGGCTGATCGGCACCGCCGGTGACAACGGGCAGACGTCCAGGCCGCCCGCCCGTGCACCGAGCGCAGTAAACGGGTCGACGATGGCCAGGCCTTCGCCGGCCTCGACCATGCTGCGCATCATCTGATGGGTTTGCACCCGGGTCTGGATGCTCGGCGCCGGGCGCAGGGCCTGGAGTTTGTTCTCCAATGCCGGGCTCAGCGGGTCGTGGCCTTCGAGGCCGACCATCGCCTGGCCGGCGAGATCCTGCAGGGAAATGTACTTCTGCTTTGGTTGCAGCCAGCCGTGCGGCGCGAGCAGTTGCAGCTTGCCGTGGGCCAATGGCTGGCAGTGGATGTCGGGGTGTTCCGGATCGTGCAGGCTCAGGCCCAGATCGCTTTCGCGCAGCAGCAGGCTGCGAACGATGTCGCACGTGGGCGAGCTGAGCAAACGGCAGGGCGCGTCGGGCAAGCGTCGGCGCAACAGCGCGATGCTTTGCGGCAACAGCAGTTGCGCCAGCGGCGGGGTGCCGATGATGCGCAGGGGCGGAGCGAGGTATTGCTTGAGGCTGCTGGCCAGGCGCTGCACCGGCTCCAGCGCCTGATAGACGTGAGCAATTTCCACCTGCAGCGCCCGCGCTTCGGGCGTTGATTGCAATCGACCGCGCACGCTGGCGAACAGCATGAACCCCAACTCGCTCTCGGCTTCGCGCAAACGCTCTTCGACGTCAGTCACCGGGAGCTGCAGCCATTCGGCGGCGGTGCCCAGGTGACCGGTCTGCAAGAGCGCCTGAATCACTTCGATATGACGTAAACGCATGCGTGAAGTCCATGTTCAGCAGGTGGGGTCAGTGGCTGAATCCTACCCCAAGTCTGCGCATATGACTTCTGCTCATAACGCGCGGTTATTGAGCGACGGTTGGCTCGGGTTCGCGGATCAGGGTGATGTCCGACTGAACCAGCAAAAACTCATTGTCACTGAGTTTCTTGACTCGATCGCCAATCGCCAGTTTGTAGGTGGTGACAGGCTCCATGCCGGTGAAACCGTCTGCCGACGGGGTGGATTCCTGGAACTCATGCACGGAATAAACGCGGCCTTCCGCATCTCTTGCATGGAACTGACCGACGAGTACTGCTGCCATCTGCTTAGAACCTCTGGAGATAAAACGCTTGATTTGCGGCTTGGTAGACCGTCATCAAGCCCTGTAAGTTTTCCTGCAGGAAAAAAATAATCAGCGCGGAGGAATTTATTGCGCACGCTGGTGAAACGGTCATCGAATCATCTATAACTACTGGCTCTTCCCACGGACAGTCGAGAGTCTTCCATGAGCAATGTCTACAACGTCGCTGTAGTCGTCGGCAGCCTGCGCAAAGCATCGATCAACCGCAAAGTGGCACTGGCACTGGCCGAGCTGGCACCGGCGAACCTGAAACTGAAGATTGTCGAAATTGGCGATCTGCCGCTTTACAACGAAGACATCGACGGCGATTCACCGCCGGCAGCCTACAGCACTTTCCGCCAGCAGGTGGGCTCTTCCGACGCGGTGCTGTTTGTCACCCCGGAATATAACCGCTCGGTGCCGGCGCCTTTGAAGAATGCGATTGACGTGGGTTCACGGCCTTATGGCAAAAGCGTCTGGAGCGGCAAGCCGGGGGCGGTGATCAGCGTGTCGCCGGGAGCCATTGGCGGTTTTGGTGCCAACCAGCACCTGCGCCAGTCTTTCGTGTTTCTCGATGTGCCGTGCATGCAGCAGCCGGAAGCGTACCTGGGCGGTGCGGGCTCGGCGTTTGACGAGGCGGGCAAATTGAGCGAGTCGGTCAAGCCGTTCCTGCAAAATTTCATCAATGCGTATGGGACATTTGTGGAACAACACAAAAAATAATCGGGTCAGAGCTGCGGCTTGAGAAAATCCTGTGGGAGCGAGCTTGCTCGCGAAAGGGCCATCAGCCACACCTCGTGGTGACTGACAGTCCGCTTTCGCGAGCAGGCTCGCTCCCACAGTTGTGTGGTTTGGTTTATTTCATTCATTAAGGCTGTCGCGAATGCTCGCTGCGTCACTGATCTTCCTGCTGACCATCACCCTTGTCATCTGGCAACCCAAAGGCCTCGGCGTCGGCTGGAGCGCGACGCTCGGCGCCGTGCTCGCATTGATCTTCGGCGTCGTGCACCTGAGCGATATTCCGCTGGTGTGGCAGATCATCTGGAACGCCACCGGCACCTTCGTTGCATTGATCATCATCAGTCTGTTGCTCGACGAAGCGGGATTCTTCGCTTGGGCCGCGCTGCATGTGGCGCGCTGGGGGCGGGGCAGTGGGCGCAAGCTGTTTGCCTATATGGTGCTGCTCGGCGCGCTGGTGTCGGCGCTGTTCGCCAATGATGGCGCGGCACTGATCCTCACGCCGATCGTGATTTCGATGCTGCTGGCGCTGCGCTTTTCCCCGGCGGCAACCCTCGCGTTCGTCATGGGCGCCGGTTTCATCGCCGACACCGCGAGCCTGCCGCTGGTGGTGTCGAACCTGGTCAACATTGTTTCGGCGGACTTCTTTCACATCGGCTTCAACCGCTATGCGGCGGTGATGGTACCGGTCAACTTCGTCAGCGTGGCCGCGACCCTGGGCGTTTTGATGTGGTTCTTCCGCCGCGACATCCCCAAGGCCTACGATCCCGAACAGCTCGAACAGCCGCACACGGCGATCCACGACAAGGCCACGTTCTACGCCGGTTGGGTGGTGCTGGTGATCCTGTTGATCGGCTGCTTCTTCCTCGAACAGCTGGGCATCCCGATCAGCGCGATCTCCGCAGTCTGCGCTGCGTTGCTGCTGGGGATCGCTGCCCGCGGTCACAAGATCTCCACGCGCAAGGTGCTCAAAGAAGCGCCGTGGCAGATCGTGATTTTCTCGCTGGGCATGTACCTGGTGGTCTATGGTCTGCGTAATGCCGGGCTGACCGGCTATCTCGCTGGATGGCTGGATGTGTTCGCCGGTTATGGCGTGTGGGGCGCGGCGCTGGGCACCGGGGTACTGACAGCACTGTTGTCGTCGATCATGAACAACCTGCCGACGGTACTGATCGGTTTGCTGTCAATTGATGCCAGCCAGGCGAGCGGTGTGGTCAAGGAAGCGATGATTTATGCCAACGTGATCGGCAGCGACCTGGGGCCGAAAATTACCCCGATCGGCAGTCTGGCGACGTTGCTCTGGTTGCATGTACTGGCGCGCAAGGATATCCGGATCGGCTGGGGGTATTACTTCAAGGTCGGGATTGTGCTGACGGTGCCGGTGTTGTTGATGACCTTGGCGGCTTTGGCGTTGCGGTTATCCCTTTAGACCGAGTTGATCCCATCGCTGGCAAGCCAGCTCCCACAGGTTTTGTGATGCGGCTCAGAAAGTGAGCACACAGAAGATCGCTGGCAAGCCAGCTCCCACAGGTTTTGTGGTGCGGCTCAGATAGTGAGCACACAGAAGATCCCTGTGGGAGCTGGCTTGCCAGCGATGGGGCCGGTGCAAACACCGCAAAATCTCAAGCCTGGCCCGGCACATTTGGCCAGAGATCCGCCACCAGAAACAACCGCTCCGCCTCTTCCCATTCGCCCCGGGCATTCTCGGTCAGGCGCACCATCAGTTGCGCCGGAGCCATCGGTTCCAGGGTGTCCAGCCACCTCTGCAGGTGTTCAGCGCTCCAGGTCTGATCTGCCGGGTAGTGCGCCGGCGCCAGCCACGCATGGCGGGGCAGCGGTTGCCAGCGTCCGGCCGGGCGCTGGGCGACGAACGCCGGCCAGTCCTTCTGATGCAACCAACTGCCGCGCAGATGCTGCGGATGCGCCCCTTTCGGCGGCTCGGCGTGACCGGGCCACGGGTACAACAGGTAGCCGCCCAGCCACAACTGCGCACTGAACACTTCGATATCCAGCGTGGCCAGTGCCGCACGGCTTTCCGGGCGCGCCGAGATCGGCAGCTGGTGTTCGGCCAGATGCGCCAGTTTGCGGTCCAGTCGATCGTGGCAACCCGGCCCCAGCCATTGCGCCGGGTCGTGGCCGTCACCGTGCTGCGGCCCCAGGTACAACTTGATCGCCAGCTCCAGGTGATGCACGCCGTCGCGGTCGCGCAGCAGCATGTCCAGTTCACCGAGGGTGTGGCCTTCGCGGCGGATCGGCAGGTTGGCGGCGATCAGTTCGATGCCCGGCGCATGCTCCACGGCAAACTGCCACAACCGTTCGTAATAAAGGCCCAGTCGCCGGGTGCGCGCCTGCGACAGCCAATGCAGCAAGCCATAACTGTCCCGGTCCAGTTGCCGCAGCCACTGCTCCAGGCGCGCGGGATCGCTGACCCAGTCGCTGCTGGCCAGCGGATGACGTTGCGGCCAAGGCGTCGCCGCAAGCATCGGCGGGGCGAGAATCACCCACGCCAGATCCCGCACTTCCGGATGGCGTAATTGATGGGGCAACTGGAGAAGGTCGGGAAACAGGATCATCTTGCGAGCATAGCCTGAAACACGCGCGCACCCTTGAGGCTGAAAGGATTTTGTCTATGGCGGGCTTTCGCCCATAATCGTGCTTTTCGCGTTTTCGATTGTCCGCAGAGGTCCCATGGAGCAATTTCGTAATATCGGCATCATCGGTCGCCTGGGCAGTTCCCAGGTGCTGGATACCGTCCGCCGACTGAAACGCTTTCTGCTCGATCGTCACCTGCACGTGATTCTCGAAGACACCATCGCCGAAGTCCTGCCGGGCCACGGCCTGCAAACCTCGTCGCGCAAGATGCTCGGCGAAGTCTGCGACATGGTCATCGTCGTCGGCGGTGACGGCAGTTTGCTCGGAGCTGCACGCGCATTGGCCAAGCACAATATTCCAGTGCTGGGGATCAACCGTGGCAGCCTCGGCTTTCTGACGGATATTCGCCCCGATGAGCTGGAAGTCGAAGTGGCCAAGGTGCTCGACGGCCACTATCTGGTGGAAAACCGTTTCCTGCTGCAAGCCGAAGTCCGCCGCCACGCCGAGGCCATCGGCCAGGGCGATGCGCTGAACGATGTGGTGCTGCACCCGGGCAAATCGACGCGGATGATCGAGTTCGAGCTGTACATCGACGGCCAGTTCGTCTGCAGCCAGAAGGCCGACGGTCTGATCGTCGCCACCCCGACCGGTTCCACCGCTTACGCGTTGTCGGCGGGTGGCCCGATCATGCATCCCAAGCTCGACGCCATTGTGATCGTGCCGATGTACCCCCATATGTTGTCGAGCCGGCCAATTGTGGTCGATGGCAACAGTGAGCTGAAAATCGTCGTGTCGAAAAACATGCAGATCTACCCGCAGGTTTCCTGCGACGGGCAGAACCACTTCACTTGCGCGCCGGGCGACACCATCACCGTCAGCAAGAAAGCCCAGAAGCTGCGGCTGATTCATCCGCTCGACCACAATTACTACGAAGTCTGCCGGACCAAACTCGGCTGGGGCAGCAAGTTGGGTGGTGGAGGCGACTGATGCTCGATCCCGCGCGCAGTTATGACTTGATTGGTGACGTGCACGGATGCGCCCTGACCCTCGAACACTTGCTTGACCGTCTCGGTTATCACAAGCAGGGCGGGGTCTGGCGGCATCCATCGCGCATGGCCGTGTTCGTCGGCGACATCATCGACCGTGGCCCGCGGATCCGCGAAGCCTTGCACATCGTCCACGATATGGTCGAGGCCGGGCAGGCGCTGTGCATCATGGGCAATCACGAATTCAACGCACTGGGCTGGAGCACGCCGGCGCTGCCGGGCAGCGGCAAGCAGTTCGTGCGCGAACACACGCCGCGTCATGCACGCCTGCTGCACGAAACCCTGACCCAGTTCGAAGACCATCCGGGCGACTGGCATGACTTCCTCAACTGGTTCTACGAACTGCCGCTGGTGGTCGATGCCGGACGATTCCGCGTGGTGCACGCCTGTTGGGATGCCAGCCTGATCGAACCGTTGCGCGGTCTGTTCCCCGATGCGCGTATCGACGAGCACTTTCTCCAGGCCTCGGCCGTGCCCGGCAGCTTCGCCTGCACCGTGTTCGACCGCTTGCTGCGCGGCACCGACATGCGCCTGCCGGATGGCCTGACCATGACCAGTGGCGACGGTCTGGTGCGTTCGTTCTTCCGTACCAAGTTCTGGGAAGACGATCCGAAAACCTACGGCGACATTGTCTTCCAGCCGGATGCACTGCCTGAGCCGGTGGCGCAGAAACCGCTGACCTCCAGTGAAAAAAACAACCTGCTGCGCTACGGCATCGACGAGCCGTTGTTGTTCGTCGGCCATTACTGGCGCAGCGGCAAACCGGCGCCGATCCGCCCGAATCTCGCGTGTCTCGATTACAGCGCGGTGCTCTACGGCAAACTGGTGGCCTATCGTCTGGATCAGGAAACACGCCTGGATCCGCATAAATTTGTCTGGGTCGATGTCGAGCGGCCGGAGGTGCTGCAATGAGTGCGATAGCGGTATTGCGTCTGCCACTGGCGGTGGATTTGAGTGGTTTCGTCAAGCTGCTGCAACGGATGCAGGTGCCGCATCGGGTCAGTGAAGAGGCGGGCGAGCAGGTGCTGTGGGCGCCAGCGGAAATCAGCGAAGACGTTCGTTCGCTGTACGAGCGCTTCCCGGCCGGCGATCCCGATCAGCAACTGGACATCCCGCTGGCGCCAACCTTCAAGCGCCCGAGCTTCGCCGAACAACTCAAACACGCCAAGGCCACCGGGTTGATCCTGCTGCTGAGCCTGCTGGTCGGTGGCCTGACCTATCTGGGCGACAACCTCGAAACGATCCGCTGGCTGACTTTCCTCGATTTTCGCGTGGTGGGCGAGTACATCCAGTTCACGCCGCTGGCCGACAGCCTGGCGGCGGGGCAGTGGTGGCGCCTGTTCACGCCGATGCTGCTGCATTTCGGCATCCTGCACCTGGCCATGAACGGCATGTGGTACTGGGAGCTGGGGCGGCGCATCGAGTCACGTCAGGGCAGCATCAATCTGCTCGGGCTGACCCTGCTGTTCAGCCTGGTGTCGAACTACGCGCAGTTTGCCTGGAGCGGCCCGAGCCTGTTCGGCGGCTTGTCCGGCGTGCTTTACGGACTGCTTGGCCACTGCTGGATTTTCCAGTTGCTGGCGCCGAACCCGGCGTATCGCCTGCCGCGTGGGGTGCTGGTGATGATGCTGGTGTGGCTGGTGATCTGCATGTCCGGGCTGGTTTCGATGATCGGTTTCGGTCAGATCGCCAACGCCGCGCACGTCAGCGGGTTACTCATCGGATGCTTCACCGGTTTGTTGGGCGGTTTGTATAACCGCCGTAAACTGGCCGCCTAACATTTTCAGTGAATAGAGAGCACGGAGACCCAGATGTCCTCTTTTAACGACATGATCAACAACATCACCCCGGACATCTACGAGAGCCTGAAACTGGCCGTGGAAATCGGCAAGTGGTCCGATGGCGGCAAACTCACCGCCGAACAGCGCGAGCTGTCGCTGCAGGCGATGATCGCCTGGGAAATCCAGAACCTGCCTGAAGACCAGCGCACCGGCTACATGGGCCCGCAGGAATGTGCGTCGAAGTCGATCGAAGTGCCGAACATCCTGTTCAAGTCGGATGCCATCCATTGATCGAGATTGGCCGCGGTGCAATCAGCAAAATGTCGGCGCGCCTGGACGGGCCGAACGTGCAATACGCGTTTCGTCTCGATGACGTCGAGGTGCCGGTCAACCCCATGATCGGCACTACGGTGCGTCTGGAGTACCTGGGGGCGATTCATTGCACCCATTGCGGGCGCAAGACCAAAACCAGTTTCAGCCAGGGTTACTGCTACCCGTGCATGACCAAACTGGCCCAGTGCGACCTCTGCATCATGAGCCCGGAGCGCTGCCACTTCGAGGCCGGCACCTGCCGTGAGCCGGAGTGGGGTCAGAAGTTCTGCATGACCGATCATGTGGTGTATCTGGCCAACTCGTCGGGGATCAAGGTTGGCATCACTCGTGCTACCCAGTTGCCGACCCGCTGGCTGGATCAGGGCGCGAGTCAGGCGCTGCCGATCATGCGCGTCGCCACGCGTCAGCAGTCGGGCTTCGTCGAAGACCTGTTCCGCAGCCAGGTGGCCGACAAGACCAACTGGCGCGCCTTGCTCAAGGGCGATGCGGCGGCGGTGGACCTGGCGCAAGTGCGCGATCAACTGTTTGAAAGCTGCGCTGAAGGCTTGCAAGGTCTGCAACAGCGATTCGGCCTACAGGCAATTCAGACGATTGCCGATGTAGAACCGCTCGAAATCCGCTATCCGGTCGAGCAATACCCGGCCAAAATCGTCAGCTTCAACCTGGACAAGAACCCGATTGCCGAAGGCACGCTGCTGGGGATCAAGGGTCAGTACCTGATTTTCGACACCGGCGTGATCAACGTTCGTAAATACACGGCCTATCAACTCGCCGTGCATCAATAAGGATTCCAGCATGCGCACCGAACAACCGAAGATGATTTACCTGAAGGACTATCAGGCGCCCGAGTACCTGATCGACGAGACGCACCTGACCTTCGAGCTGTTCGAGGACCATAGCCTGGTCCACGCGCAACTGGTGATGCGCCGCAACCCGGAGCGTGGCCCGGGCCTGCCGCCACTGGTACTCGACGGCCAGCAGCTGGAACTGCTGTCGGTGACCCTGGCCGACCAGGAACTGGGCGCCGGCGATTATCAGCTGACTGAGAACACCCTGACCCTGCAGCCGGCCAGCGCCAGCTTCACGGTCGACACCAGCGTCAGAATCCACCCGGAAACCAACACCGCGCTGGAAGGCCTGTACAAGTCCGGCACGATGTTCTGCACCCAGTGCGAGGCCGAAGGCTTCCGCAAGATCACTTATTACCTCGACCGCCCGGACGTGATGAGCAAGTTCACCACCACGGTGGTCGCCGAGCAGCACAGCTATCCGGTGCTGCTGTCCAACGGCAACCCGATCGCCTCCGGGCCGGGCGAAGACGGCCGGCACTGGGCGACCTGGGAAGACCCGTTCATGAAGCCGGCGTACCTGTTCGCGCTGGTGGCCGGTGATTTGTGGTGTGTCGAAGACACCTTCACCACCATGACCAATCGCAATGTTGCACTGCGCATTTACGTCGAGCCGGAAAACATCGACAAGTGCCAGCACGCAATGAACAGCCTGAAGAAGTCGATGCGCTGGGATGAACAGGTCTACGGTCGCGAGTACGACCTGGACATCTTCATGATCGTCGCCGTCAACGACTTCAACATGGGCGCGATGGAGAACAAGGGCCTCAATATCTTCAACTCCAGCGCCGTGCTGGCCCGCGCCGAAACCGCCACCGACGCCGCGCACCAGCGGGTCGAGGCGATCGTCGCCCACGAATATTTCCACAACTGGTCGGGCAACCGCGTGACCTGCCGCGACTGGTTCCAGCTGTCGCTCAAGGAAGGCTTCACCGTGTTCCGCGACGCCGGTTTCTCCTCGGACATGAACTCGGCCACGGTCAAGCGCATCCAGGACGTGGCGTACCTGCGTACCCACCAGTTCGCCGAAGATGCCGGTCCCATGGCCCATGCGGTGCGTCCGGACAGCTTCATCGAGATCTCCAACTTCTACACCCTGACCGTGTACGAAAAGGGCTCGGAAGTGGTCGGCATGATCCACACCCTGCTGGGCGCCGAAGGCTTCCGCAAGGGCAGTGACCTGTACTTCGATCGCCATGACGGCCAGGCCGTGACCTGCGACGATTTCGTCAAGGCCATGGAAGACGCCAACGGTGTCGACCTGACCCAGTTCAAGCGCTGGTACAGCCAGGCCGGCACGCCGCGTCTGGCGGTCAGCGAGTCCTACGACGCTGCGGCGAAAACCTACAGCCTGACCTTCCGTCAGAGCTGCCCGGAAACGCCGGACAAAGTGGAAAAACTGCCGTTCGTGATCCCGGTCGAACTCGGTCTGCTCGACAGCAAGGGCAACGAGATTGTCCTGCGTCTGGCCGGTGAAGCGGCAGCGCAAGGTACCAGCCGTGTGATCTCGGTGACTGAAGCCGAGCAGACGTTCACCTTCGTCGACATCGCTGAACACCCGCTGCCATCGTTGCTGCGTGGTTTCTCGGCGCCGGTCAAACTGAGCTTCCCGTACAACCGCGACCAGTTGATGTTCCTGATGCAGCACGACAGCGATGGCTTCAACCGCTGGGATGCCGGTCAGCAACTGTCGGTGCAAGTGCTGCAGGAATTGATCGCCCAGCAGCAGAAGGGCGAGAGCCTGGTGCTTGATCCACGTCTGATCTCGGCGCTGAAAACCGTGCTGTCCGACGAGTCGCTGGATCAGGCCATGGTCGCTGAAATGCTTTCGCTGCCAAGCGAAGCGTATCTGACCGAAATCAGCGAAGTGGCAGATGTCGAGGCGATTCACAGCGCCCGCGAGTTTGCCCGCAAGCTACTGGCGGACAACCTGTTTGAAGCGCTGTGGCTGCGTTATCAGGCCAACCGCGATTTGTCGAAGCAGACGCCATACGTGGCCGAGGCCGAGCACTTTGCCCGTCGCGCGCTGCAGAATATTGCGCTGTCGTACCTGATGCTCAGCGGCAAGCCGGAAGTGTTGGCCGCTACACAGGAACAGTTCGAAAACAGCGACAACATGACCGAGCGCCTCACCGCGTTGGCGGTGCTGGTCAACTCGCCGTTCGAAGAACAAAAGGCCAAAGCGCTGGCAACTTTCGCCGAGCACTTCAAGGACAACCCGCTGGTCATGGATCAGTGGTTCAGCGTGCAGGCCGGCAGCACATTGCCGGGCGGTCTGGCGCGGGTGAAGGCGTTGATGCAGCACCCGGCGTTCAACATCAAGAACCCGAACAAGGTACGTGCGCTGGTCGGTGCGTTTGCCGGGCAGAACCTGATCAACTTCCACGCCGCCGACGGTTCGGGCTACCGCTTCCTCGCGGATCTGGTGATCGAATTGAACGGCTTCAACCCGCAGATCGCCTCGCGGCAACTGGCACCACTGACCCGCTGGCGCAAATACGACAGCGCCCGTCAGGCCTTGATGAAGGCTGAGCTGGAGCGGATTCTGGCTTCTGGGCAGTTGTCGAGTGATGTGTACGAAGTGGTGAGCAAAAGCCTGGCGTAACGCTCGCCTGATCAATATTCAGGCGAACACAAAACCCTGTAGGAGCTGTCGAGTGAAACGAGGCTGCGATCTTTTGATTCTGGTTTTTTAAATCAAGATCAAAAGATCGCAGCGTGCCGCAGCTCCTACAGTTTATTGCGTTACTTCAGGTCAAACCGATCCAGCTCCATCACCTTGGCCCATGCCGCCACGAAGTCCTTCACGAACTGCTCCTTCGCGTCAGCACTCGCATACACCTCGGCCAGCGCGCGCAAAATCGCGTTGGAACCAAACACCAGATCCACCCGCGTCGCCGTCCACTTCACGCTGCCGGTCTTGCGGTCGCGTCCTTCGAACTCGTCTGCTGCCGGTGAGGTCGGCTTCCACTCCACGCCCATGTCCAGCAGGTTGGTGAAGAAGTCATTGCTCAGCGTTTCAGCGCGCGAGGTGAACACACCATGCCGACTTTGCCCGACGTTGGCCCCCAATACCCGCAGACCACCGACCAGTACGGTCATTTCCGGGGCGGAGAGGGTGAGCAGTTGGGCCTTGTCGATCAGCAATGCTTCGGCGGAAACGGTGTATTTGCCTTTGCTGTAGTTACGGAAACCATCGGCAATCGGTTCGAGGAAACCAAACGACTCGACATCGGTTTGCTCCTGAGTCGCATCGGTTCGACCTGGATTGAACGGCACCGACACCGAGTGCCCGGCGTTTTTCGCCGCTTGTTCGACCCCGGCGTTACCTGCCAGCACGATCAGATCCGCCAGCGAGACTTTCTTGCCGGATGATCCGGCGTTGAACTCGTTCTGAATGCCCTCAAGGGTTTTCAGCACCTTGTCCAGTTGCTCCGGCTGATTGGCCTGCCAGAATTTCTGTGGGGCCAGACGCAGACGGCCACCGTTGGCGCCGCCACGCTTGTCGGAACCACGGAAGGTTGATGCGGCGGCCCATGCGGTGGACACCAGTTGCGACACCGACAGCCCGGACGCCAGCACTTTGCTTTTCAGCGCCGCCGCGTCGTTGCTGTCGATCAGCGGGTGCGTGGCCTCAGGAATCGGGTCTTGCCACAGCAGTTCCTCGTTCGGCAGTTCCGGGCCGAGGTAGCGCGACAGTGGGCCCATGTCACGGTGGATCAGCTTGTACCAGGCGCGGGCGAAGGCGTCCGCCAGTTGGTCCGGGTTGGCCAGGAAGCGTCGGGCGATCGGCTCGTAGATCGGGTCGAAGCGCAGCGCCAGGTCTGAAGTGAGCATGGTCGGCGAGAGCTTTTTGCTCGGATCGTGCGCATGGGGAACGGTACCCGCCCCGGCGCCATTTTTCGGTTTCCACTGGTGCGCACCGGCCGGACTCTTGAACAGTTCCCACTCGAAACCGAACAGGTTTTCCAGGTAGTTGTTGCTCCACTGGGTCGGAGTGGTGGTCCAGGTGACTTCGAGGCCGCTGGTGATGGTGTCGGCGCCTTTGCCGGTGCCGAACGCGTTGCGCCAACCGAGGCCTTGTTCTTCCAGTCCGGCCGCTTCCGGCTCAGGCCCGACATTATCGGCCGGGCCGGCGCCGTGGGTTTTGCCGAAGGCGTGACCGCCGGCGATTAGGGCCACGGTTTCTTCGTCGTTCATGGCCATGCGGCCAAAGGTTTCGCGGATATCGCGACCCGAGGCGACCGGATCGGGATTGCCTTCCGGACCTTCCGGGTTGACGTAGATCAGGCCCATCTGCACGGCGGCCAGCGGGTTTTCCAGGTTGCGTTCGCCCTGATCGGTGCGGCTTTCCTCTTTGCCATGCAGATCGGGTTCGGCCACCAGTGTGCCGTCCCCGGGTTCTTGCATGGCTGACTTGTCTTTGCCGTAACGGCTGTCGCCACCGAGCCATTCGCGTTCCGAACCCCAGTACACGTCTTCATCCGGCTCCCATACATCGGGACGGCCGCCGGAGAAGCCGAAGGTCTTGAAGCCCATGGATTCCAGTGCGACGTTGCCGGTGAGCACGATCAGGTCGGCCCAGGAAATATTGCGACCGTATTTCTGTTTGATCGGCCACAGCAGGCGCCGGGCCTTGTCGAGGCTGACGTTGTCCGGCCAGCTGTTGAGCGGGGCGAAACGCTGCTGGCCGGAGCCGGCGCCCCCGCGCCCGTCGGCGGTGCGATAGGTGCCGGCACTGTGCCAGGCCATGCGGATGAACAGCGGGCCGTAGTGACCGAAGTCGGCTGGCCACCAGTCCTGCGAGTCGGTCATCAGCGCGCGCAGGTCTTGTTTCAGGGCCTGGAAGTCCAGGCTCTTGAAGGCTTCGGCGTAGTTGAAGTCCTTGCCCAGCGGATCGGACTTGGGCGAGTGCTGGCTGAGGATCTTCAGGTTCAGTTGATTCGGCCACCAGTCACGGTTCGTCGTACCACCACCGGCAGCGTGGTTGAACGGGCATTTCGATTCGTTTGCCATGTTCGGATCCTTATCAGGTCTTGTGCGGCCGGCTCATGCCGACTTCGGACTAGTAAGGCTAGACCCGACTCGGGCAACCAGCTAATAGGCCGACTATTGGAGGTTGATAGGCGCAGTCTTTCAGCGTTTTTGCCTGTTGCGCAGGTTGGATGATTGTCTGATTCGACCTTGAAATCCCCGTGCTTGAGGGCTTGCTGCAAAACGGATTGCGAGAATCGTGATGACAGAAAGAAATGTTATTGTATAACATAAAAAAGATTTCATTCTGTTTCTGCCAGCGTTACTCGCCAAACGCCGGCAGCGATCTCATTTTTCTGCTCATGGAAGTTCTGAAATGCCTGCCCGTTCCCAACCCCTTCAACGACGCCTGACTCCTCTGGCCGCCGCGCTGCTTGTTGCCTCACCTGTGTTCGCCGCCGAGCCGCTCGAACTGCAACCGCAAGTCATCACCGGCAATCCGCTGGGCAACCAGACCCTGGCATCGCCCTCGACCGTCCTCAGCGGCGACGACCTCACGTTGCAGCAGAAGGGTAGCCTCGGCGAGACGCTGAACAAGCAGCCCGGCGTGTCCTCGTCGTACTTTGGCCCGGGCGCGAGTCGGCCGATCATTCGCGGGCAGGACGGTGACCGCATTCGCATCCTGCGTAACGGCGTCGGCGCGCTGGACGCCTCGTCGCTGTCCTACGATCACGCGGTGCCGCTGGACCCGGTCAACGTCGAGCGCATTGAAATCGTCCGTGGCCCGGCGGCGTTGCTGTACGGCGGCAGCGCGATCGGCGGGGTGGTCAACACCTTCGATAACCGCATCCCCACTGAAGCCATCGAAGGCATTCACGGGGCCGGCGAGTTGCGTTACGGCGGTGCCGACACGACCCGCAGCAGCGCGGGGAAACTCGAGGCCGGCAACGGTCAGTTCGCCTTGCACCTGGACGCCAGCGCCCGTGAATTCAATGATCTGAAAATTCCCGGCTACGCCAAGACCGGCACGGCGCGCGCCAACGACGACGGCGACTCGCGCAAGCATCGGCTCGCCAACAGCGACGGTCGTCAGGATGGCGGCGCCGTCGGCAGTTCCTACACTTGGGATGACGGTTACGCCGGTCTGTCCTACAGCCATTACGATTCGAACTACGGCTCGCCCGCCGAAGACGACGTGCGCATTCGCATGCAGCAGGAGCACTACGCGTTCGCCTCGGAAATGCGCAATCTCGACGGGCCGTTCAGCTCGATCAAACTCGATGCCGGCTACACCGATTACCAGCACCGGGAAATCGAGGGCGGTGAAGTCGGTACCACCTTCAAGAACAAGGGTTACGAAGCTCGGGTCGAGGCCCGGCATCAACCGCTGGGCCCGTTCAACGGGGTAATCGGCGCCCAGGTCAGCCGCAACGAATTCTCGGCACTGGGCGAAGAAGCCTTTGTGCCACACACCGATACTGACGCTGGCGCACTGTTCATTCTGGAAGAGTTTCAAGCCACTGAGCGCCTGCTGTTCACCCTCGGCGGACGCCTCGAACACACCACCGTCGACCCGGACGCCAAAGGCAACGAGCGCTTTGCCAATGCCGACCGCTCCAGCAGTTTCACCGCCGGCAGCCTGTCGTCCGGCGCGGTGTACACGCTGACGCCGATCTGGTCGGTCGCCGCGACATTGGGCTACACCGAACGCGCGCCGACCTTCTATGAGTTGTACGCCAACGGCGCCCACGTCGCGACCGGCACCTATGAAGTCGGCGATGCCGGGCTGTCGAAAGAAAAAGCCGTGTCCAGCGACCTCGCATTGCGCTTCGACAACGGCACGCACAAGGGCAGTGTCGGTGTGTTTTACAGTCACTTCTCCAACTACATCGGCTTGCTCGGCACGGGCCGTACACTGAATGACGAAGGCGAAGAGGATGCTGGCGGAATTGCCGAATACACCTACTCGGGTGTGCGTGCACGTTTCAGTGGCATCGAGGCGCAGGATCGCTGGACGCTTGGCGAAAATGCCTACGGTAAATTTGCTTTGGAGCTGTCAGGCGATTACACCCGCGCCAAGAATCTCGACAGCGGCCAGGACCTGCCGCGCATCGCGCCGCTGCGCTTGAACAGTGGTTTGCTGTGGGAACTGGATCGCTGGCAGGCGCGGATCGATATCGAACACGCCAGCTCGCAGCATCGTGTGCCAGACAACGAAAGCAGCACCGACGGCTACACCACGCTGGGCGCCAATGTGGGTTATCACTTTGATGTCGGCCAGAGCAAATGGCTGGCCTTCGTCAACGCCGAGAACCTGACCAACCAGACCGTGCGCTATGCCAGTTCGATCCTGCGCGATATTGCACCGGCAGAAGGTCGCAGCATTCAGGTCGGGTTGCGCACGACGTTCTGATAGCCCTTCGCCCCCCTGTCGGAGCTGCCGCAGGCTGAAATCTTTTGATCCTGAAAAAACGAAATCAAAAGATCGCAGCCTGCGGCAGCACCTGCACGGGCATCAGCTTGATTGTGCGGTGTCATCCTCCGGCAGCGCATCCAGCGGATCTTCCTGCCCCGGCAATTCGGTGATCACACTGAAATCCGTGACCTCGACCGCGCCCAATCCATAGCCCAGCAAATGGAACGAGAAGGCCTTGCGCTGTTGCGGGTTGTCGAAGCTGAAATCCATCTCCAGCGGCTGGTCCGCCGTGGCGACCATCTCGGTCGGCAGGCCCAGTTGCACGTCCTGTTCGAACTCCTTGGCCTTGAGCTGAATGTACGCCGCCTGCTGCGGGTCCACCGAGCGCACGGTCAGGCGCACGCGGGTGTGCGAGCCCTTGGGCATTTCCAGGTACTGCGCGCCGATCAGGTTGTCGGCCCAGTCATCGTTGATCTGCGCCTGCAGCGGGATGACATTATTGCTGCCGAACTGGTAACGCTGATTGAGCGGGGTGCGCAGCAGCGACAGGTCCAGCGCCATGGCCCGCGCGGCAATCTGCCGGGCCTGCTGGCTGCTTTCATTGCCCTTGAAGGTGGCACGCTCGGCAATGAACCCGGCGCTTTCGTAGTAGCGGCAACGGCGCGGCATGTCGCACTCGGAGAAGATCCCCTGACCATTGTGGTAGCGCAGTTTGCCGTTGGTGTAGGACATGATTTCGCGCCCGCTGTCGTAGTCGCGAAACAGCGAGCGCCCGCTCAGCGCCGTCGGCACTGGCAAGTCGAAATAATCGAGGATCGATGCGCTCAGGTCGACATGTCCGTACACCCCGGCATTCAGTCGCGGCAGTTGCTCATGTTCCGGTGCCAGCGTCAGGTTGAAGCCCCACGACGACGCCAGACGCACACCATCGATGCCGTGGGATTCGTCCGAGGTGATCACCACCAGCGTGTCCTTGAGCACGCCCTGGCGTTCGAGGCCGCTGAGGAACTGCCCCAGCGCATCGTCGAGATAACCGACAGCGGCCTGCTTCGGTGTCTCGTAGCGCGCCAGATAGTCTTCCGGCGCGGAGTAGGGCTGGTGGGTGCCAACGGTCAGCAGGGTGAGCATCCACGGTTGCTTCTGCTGCTTCAGTTGACCAACGTAATCCAGCGCGCCTTCAAAGAACGCCTTGTCATCCTTGCCCCACGGAAACTCCAGATAGTTGGCGTTAGAGAACCATTCCAGACCGTGGGTCGCATCGAAACCGATGTGCGGCATGATCTTGTCTTTGGCCATGAAGCGCAGACCGGCGCCTTGCAGGTAGTGGGTGCTGAAGCCGTGCTGGCGCAATTGCGCCGGCAGGCAGGCCTGATTGCGCTCCTGTTGGGTGAGCATTTCCACGCCTTTGGGCGTGCCGTTGTTGAGCTTGTCGTAATCGCCGCAGAGCATGGCGTACAGGCCGCGAATGGTCTGGTGCGTATGCAGCACGTAATCCGGGGTGTTCATGCCGCGCTCGGCCCAGCGGCTGAGATTGGGCATCAGGTCTTCCTGATAATGGCTGCCGATGGCCTCGCGATTGGCGCGGATGTACGCGCCGGGAATGCCTTCCAGGGCGATGATCAGCACGTTGCGCGCCTGCCCCGGCGCGGCCAGCAATTTGTGGCCATTGAGATCCAGATCGGTCAGCCCGGCCATCTGTGGCGCGGCGGGTTCGGCGTCACCGTCCAGCCATTCCTCGGCCTGCAACTGCAGATCGGCGACTTGTGAGGCGAGCAACTGATGCGGCAAGTTGTACATGCGCCACGGATCTTCCTCGCTCGGCCACTGGTTTTGCACACCCCAGTGCGCGGCGAACAGCAGCGCCGGTGCGGCCCACACGGCACGGGGCAGGGCAGCAGCGGGTTGCGCGCGATTGGCGAACCGCGTCAGCAACCAGAACAGCAGCGCCAGCAACAGCGCCACAGCCAGCGCCGGATGGGCAAAGCCGCCACCGGTGGAGTTTTCCACGAACTGCGGGTCAATCAGGTAATGCAGGTCGGCAGGATTCGGCAGCCGGCCGACAGCACTGACCAGTTCCGCCGTCGCCACCGCCAGCAACCCCCAGAACAGCAGCAACGGCAACCCCAGCCACCACGCCCGGCGATGCAGCAACATCACCAGCAAACTGCCAATCGCCAGGTCGGACAAATAGCCCAGCGGCGACGACCAGCCCAACGCCGCGCGCAGGCACACCGGTACGATCAGTACCAGCAGAATCAGGGAAAACAGGCGGGCATGCGGTTGCCGCAACCAACGCAAAAGAACGCTCACAAACACAGACCTTCCAGCCATCAAACCGTCATAAAAGTGTGCGCGATGATACCAAGGGTGGGCTGTGTGATCGCACTTTTAAACTACCGGCTGATCCGCTCTCGAAGGCACGGTGCAGGGCTTGAGACCGTGACTGGCGTTGATGTCAGCGCGCTGACGGCTGACGCACAGCGTGTAACCGATGGCAGATTTATTGTTTCAGGCTGTTTAAATCAGCGCATGACGGCCCATGCGAGCGTGCTATGGATATTCGATAACGGTATTTAATTTCTGTTTTTTATAGCGATAGAGTTCGACCTTTCAGCCAAATCCACCCCTGCTGCGAGGTTGTCATGGCCACACCGTTCAAATGTTCTGCGCTGACTCTGCTGGCCGCATCCCTGGCAGGTAGTTTGCTGTTCAGCAGCGGTGCGCAGGCCGAGGGCAAGATCAGCATCGCCCAGCAATTCGGCATCGGTTATCTGATTCTCGATGTGGTCCGTGATCAGCAGTTGATCGAAAAACACGGCAAGGCGCAGGGGCTGGAGATCAAGGTCGACTGGAACAGCATCTCCGGCGCCACTGCGATGAACGAAGCACTGCTCACCGGTGCGCTGGACGTGGTCTCCGCCGGGGTGCCGCCGATGCTTACCGTGTGGGATCGCACCCGCGGCAAACAGAACGTCAAGGCCATTGCGTCGCTCGGCTCGATGCCCAATTACCTGCTGACCAACAACCCGAACATCAAGACCCTGAAGGATTTCAGCGACAAGGATCGCATCGCCGTACCCGCAGCGGGCGTGGGTTTCCAGTCGCGGACCCTGCAGATCGAAACGGCCAGGGAATTCGGCAATGACCAGTACAAGAAATTTGACGACATCTCGGTCAGCCTGCCGCATCCGGACGCCACGGCGGCGCTGATTGCCGGCGGTTCGGAAATCAACGCGCATTTCTCCAGTCCGCCGTTCCAGTATCAGGCGCTGCAAAACCCCAACGTGCACAAAGTGCTGAGTTCCTACGACGTGCTCGGTGGTCAGGCCACCTTCAACGTGCTTTACACCACGGAAAAATTCCACGACGACAATCCCAGGACCTACAAGGCGTTCTACGATGCGCTGGCCGAAGCGGAAAAAATAATCAAAGCCGACAAACCCGCCGCCGCCCAGGCGTACATCCGCGTCGAACAGTCGAAGCTGCCGCTGGCGCTGGTCGAGCAGATCGTCACCGATCCGGAAATCGACTTCACGGTGGTGCCGCAACGTACGTTCATCTATGCCGAAAAATTGCAGGAACTGGGCGTGCTGAAGAACAAGGCCGGCAGCTGGAAGGATTACTTCTTTGAAGAGGCGCATGGTGGCGCGGGGAGCTGATGCATAAAAACAGCCGCCGAGCGGCGGCTGCCGGAGTTGAGTGATCAGGACTGCAAGGCTTCCATCAACACCTGCACCAGTTGGCCACCCTCAGGGGTTGCCCAACTGCCGGCCAGTTCGGCGATCAACTGATTGGTCGTGGTCAGGGTCACCCCCCCTTTGTCCATGCGGCGCAAGGCGATATCGTCGGCCATGACGCTCGGCGATCCGCCGCCATCGGCAACCACCTGCACTTCATAACCGTCGCGCACCAGACTCAACGCCGGGTATACCGTGCAGACGTCGTTGGTTACCCCGGCAATAATCAGCTTCTTGCGTCCGGTCGCCTTGACGGCGCCAGCGAAGTTTTCATCATCCATGGCGTTGACGATGCCCAAGCGTTTGACTCGTGCGGCGAACTCGGCAGGCAGGATCGTCTCAAGTTCGCTGAGCAATGGACCCTGAGCGTATTCCTCCATACTCGACGTCAGCACCACCGGCAGTTTGAGAATGCTTGCGGTTCTGGCGAGCATCAGGGCATTGCGTTTGAGTTCTTCGAACGGAATGGATTTCACCCAGCCCATGGTGCCCACCTGATGGTCGATCAACAGCAGGGCAGCATTATTGGCACTGAATTTCTCGTAACTCATGGTATCTCTCCTGGCAGATGTTACGGGGCACGGCGCCCCGGTCGATGGAACGGTTCAACGGGGTTGCAGAGTTCCGAACTCACCGCGCTGATAGGCCGCAACCGCCCGGCTCAGCGCGTCTGACGAGGCAAGTGCCAGCGGCCCCTGCCAATACACCGGTTGATGCAATGGCACACCACGAAACACCACGGCGTGGGCGGGTGCATCTGTAGCCCGCAGGGTGATGCTGTGCGCTTCGCCGATGGCCAGGCTCACGGGTACCTGCGCGTTGTCGATGGTGAAACGCTGGTCGTCGATCCAGATGTCGCCGTCGATTGGCATGACGAACGCCGACTCGCCGCTGGCAACGGGAATCCGCACTTCGTGCCTCGGCTTGATGCTGATATCGAGCAGGCTTACGTCGGTCGGCAGATCCAGCGGCGAGCGGGTGTCGAGAAAGGCACCCAGTGGCACCCGGATTTCGGCCCCCGGCAAACGCAAGACCGGCACGTCTTCAGGGGCAAGACTGAGGGCAAAAGGCGCAGCCTCCTGAAATGCGAGCGGCAAATTGATGAAAATTTGCAGCATGTGTACGGTCTTGCCGCTTTCGTTCGGGACCTCTTCGTGAACGATGCCTTTGCCGGCGGCTGTCCAGTGCAGGCCACCTGGTCGAATCAAGTTGCGGTTGCCCAGCGAATCACGGTTGTCGATTGCGGTTTGCGAGTCGGCAAACAGATACGACACCGCGCTGAACCCAGCGTGTGGGTGGGGCGCAAACGTCGGCCCGCTGATCCACGCATGGTCTACGGCAAGAAACGGGTCGATGCTGACATCCGGCTGCCCGCCGTGCAGAGAAAAGGCACGGAAATGGCTGCCGTGACGCATGGACTTCAAGGAGGCGCGGGCGGACATGGCAGACTCCTTACGCTTGGCTCAATGTCGGATAGTCGATATAGCCCTTGGCGCCCGGGGTGTAGAACGTGTCTTTGTCCGGTGCATTGAGTTCGGCACCGAGACGCAGACGCTCGGGCAGATCCGGGTTGGCAAGGAACGCACTGCCGAACACCACAGCATCCGCTTGTGCGTTTTCGATCAACGCCTGGGCGGCGGCTTGATCGAGTCCTCCACCGATCAGGTAGCGACCATCGAAGAGTGGCCGCAGCAACGCGTGATAGTCGGTCTTGGCGCCAAACAAGGCGACGTGCAGATAAGCAAGGTCGAGACTGTGCAGGTGCTCGACCAGATAGGTGTACGTTGCTTGTGGGTCGGCATCGATGATGTCGTTGAAATTCATCTCGGGGGAGATTTTCAAGCCCACGCGATCACTGCCAATTTCCGTGGCAACTGCCGCCAGCACTTCGAGGAGGAACCGCGCGCGATTTTCCACCGAGCCGCCATATTCATCACTGCGCTGGTTGCTGCCAGAGGAGAGAAACTGCTCTGGCAGATACCCGGAGGCCCCATGCACTTCAACACCATCGAAACCGGCCTCAATCGCCCGGCGAGCTGCCTGACGGTAGCCTTCAACCACTGCGGCAATTTCGACCACGCTCAGTGCATGCGGCGTGACGAAGTCTTGCAGGCCATTCGAGGTCCAGGTCTGACCAGCCGGTTTGATCGCCGACGGTGCCAGGGGCAGGGCGCCGCGGGGTTGCAGCGACGGATGGGAGATTCGTCCGCTGTGCATCAATTGCATGAAAATTCGGCCGCCTTGAGCATGCACCGCGTCGGTGACTTGTTTCCAGGCGCTGACCTGTTCGTCGGTCTCGATCCCGGGAGTACGCACGTAGCCTTTACCCGTCGCCTCGGGATACACGCCTTCACTGATGATCAGGCCGGCGCCGGCGCGCTGCGTGTAATAAGTGGCGACCAGATCACTGGGTACGCCGTCGTCATCGGCACGGGATCGAGTCATCGGCGCCATCACCAGACGGTTCTCAAGTACAACGCGACCCATCTGGACGGGCGTGAATAGCGAACTCATTTTGCTGCTCCTCGGTAATTGATGTGGCTATCATTGATCAATCCGTTTTCGGGATAAATCCGCTAAAGATGAAATGACTATTCCACTCATGGAGCAATTTCCGTGGAGCTTTTGAACGATATGGCGCTGTTTGTGGAGGTAGTGAAGGTGCGCAGCTTTCGTCGCGCGGCCGAGGCACTGGGCATGCCCAATTCGACTCTATCGCGGCGCATCAGCGGCCTTGAAAAGGCCATTGGCCTGCGTTTGCTACATCGCACCACGCGCAAGCTTGAACTGACTGAAGCCGGGCAGCTGTACTTTGACCGCTGCAAGCGGATCGTTGAGGAGGCGCGCCTGGCGCACGAGCAACTGGGTGAAATGCTGGCGCAGCCCAGTGGACTGTTGCGCGTGTCGATGCCGGTGGATTTCGCTAACGTTTATCTGGCACCGCTGATCGCCGAATTTGCCGGGAATTACCCGGGCATCAGCTTCGATTTCGACCTTACGCCACGCCAGGTGGATCTGGTCAGCGAGCCGGTGGATGTCGTGATCCGCATGGGTGAGCCGGCGACGTCCAATCTGATCGCCCGCAAGCTCACCACGTTGCGACGCGGGTTGTATGCATCACCGGGGTATCTGCAGCGTTTTGGTACGCCGCGGCAACCGAGTGATCTGGTGAAGCACGAGTGCTTGCGTTTGCGCACGCCAAGGCCGGACAACTGGATCCTGTCTACGGCCGGAGAGACGATTGAAGTCGAAATCGCCGGACGCTTTCAGCTCAACAGTGTCGGCATGCTCAGGCGCCTGGCCATGCTTGATCAGGGAATCGCCGTGTTGGCCGAAGGCATTGCCGCCGAAGATCTGGCCAGCGGCGCGTTATGCCGGGTGTTGCCGCAGTGGCAGTCCAATTCAATTGCGGTATACGCACTGACGGAAACCCGCTTGTTGCCGGCCAAGACCCAGCGTTTCATCGAGTTTTTGCGTGAGCGGCTGGTGGATGCCTGAGGATGTTGTCGGCGCCAACCTGAAGCTGTTCACCTGGAAAACCGTACTGATCACCCTTGGGCTGTGGACAGTGGTCAACCTGATCACCGGTTGGCTGGGATTCTTTGTGGCAGCCGGTTATCTCGGTTATCGCTGGAGTCAGGTGTTGAAGCGCAAGCAGCAGTTGGCTGCGGCGCCCGTGGAGAAAACTGCGGCGGCACCGCGCTCGGGGGTGTCGAGAGAAAGCGTGCGCAACGCACTGGCCCGCAAGCGCGGCTGACAGGTGCGATAAAAAAAGGGGCGACCTGATCATCAATCAGGCCGCCCCTTTTTATTACCGCCAAGTCAGATCAATGCATCTTGCTGTGATCGTGGCCTTCCATGTGCGTCAGCGCACGGACTTCGGCTTTGACTTCGACGGTTTCTTTCTCGCCCTTGGCGTTTTCCACGGTCAGGGTCAGCGGCACGCTTTCGCCTTCCTTGAGCTGAGCGGTCAGGCCCATCAGCATCACGTGGTAGCCGTTCGGGTCGAAGCTGACCGCTTTGCCGGCCGGCAGGTCGACCGATTTGACCGGGCCCATGCTCATCACGTCGTTCTTCATGGTCATTTCGTGGATCTGTACATCTTTGGCCACCGGCGAGGCCACGCTCAGCAGTTTGCTGTCGCTGTCGGCGGTGACGGTCATGAACGCACCGCTGGCCGATTGGGTCGGTACGGTCGCACGCACCCAGGCGTCGTCGACCTTGGTCTGAGCGCTAGCCTGAAACGCCAGGCCCAGCAGGGACACAGCGAGAACGGCGCGTTTGATGTTGTTCAAAACGGGGTGCATCAGCAGACCTCCATAACGGTGAGCAAATCTTCCGTGCACTCTTGTGCCGAAAGCGATACAGACAGACCCAGGCGCAACTGGCCGCGCGAGTCGTAGACGTAACTGGTGGACGTGTGGGAGATCGTGTAGGTGTCGCCCGCCGGGACCTTCTCGTAGAACACGTCGAATTCCTTGGCGGTGGCCTTGGTTTCCTCGACGGTGCCGTACAGCGCGACGAAGCTCGGGTCGAAGGCCTTGACGTAGCTGTCGAGGATCTGCGGCGTGTCGCGTTCCGGGTCGAGGGTGATGAAGATCACCTGCAGACGGTCGCCATCCTTGCCCATCAGTTTTTTGATTTGCGCGGCGCGGGCGAGGGTGGTCGGGCACACTGCCGGGCATTGGGTGAAGCCGAAGAAGATCATCGGCATCATGCCGCGGAAGCTCGACAGCGTCATGGTTTCGCCGTCGGTGTTCTTCAGCTTGAAGGTGCGCCCGAGGATCTTGTCGCTCAGGTCCTTGCCGTACTTGTACGACAGTTGGCCACGGGTGTCGCAGCCGGCGAGCAGGCCCAGGCCCAGCACGCCCATTCCCGCAAGCACCTTGCGGCGAGTCAACAAAGCCGTCATCTAATACCGCCTTTTGCAGCCCGTCAGTCGGCAGGACTGGCGGGGGGTTAACCGTAAAAGCGGCGCATGATACCAAACTGACGGCAGACGCCGGCCACGGATCGCCGCGTGGCGCAGGATCTGGCGACAAAAGGTGTAAGAAAAAGTGACGGGAGGCTAATGAAAATTCGCCTCATCGGCCCGCCAGCCGCCGCCCAGCGCGGTGTACAGGTTGACCTCGGCCACCAGTTGCGCCAGCCGATCGGTGATCAGCCCCTGTTGTGAACTGAACAGCGAACGCTGTGCGTCGAGAAACGTCAGGCTGCTGTCGACGCCATTCTGATACCGATGCTGCGCCAGGTTGTAGTAGTCCTGAGTGGCCCGCACCAGATCGCGTTGTGCCTGCAATTGCTGCTGATAAGTGCTGCGCGCCGCGAGGCCATTGGCGACTTCCTGAAACGCGGTCTGAATCGATTTCTCGTATTCGGCGACTGCGACGTCTTTCTGCAATTTCGAATAATCCAGGCTCGCGCGCAGGCTGCCGGCATTGAAAATCGGCAGGTTGATTTGCGGCTGGAACGTCCAGGCGCCCGAGCCGGCGCTGAACAGCCCGGACAGATCGCGGCTGGAGGTGCCGGCGCTCGCGGTCAGGCTGACACTGGGGAAAAACGCCGCCCGCGCCGCGCCGATATTGGCGTTGGCCGCCTTCAGTTGGTACTCGGCCTGGAGAATGTCCGGGCGCCGTTGCAGCAAATCCGACGGCAACCCGGCCGGCAGTTGCCGGATCAGATCGCTGGCCAGTGGTTGCGCCGGCAGTTGCTCGGGGACTGGCGCGCCGACCAGCAGCGTCAGGCTGTTGAGATCCTGCGCCACCTGGCGTTTGTAGCGCGCCAGATTGGCTCGCGAACTGTCGACGCTGGTCTTGGCCTGCGCCTGTTCCAGTGCCGAAGACTTGCCGGCGTCACGGTTGCGCGTGGTCAGGCGCAGGCTCTGTTCATCGGCGGCGAGGGTCTGGCGCGTCAGTTCAAGCAACTCCTGATCGGCGCGCCAGGTCAGGTAGGCATTGGCGACGTTGGCCACCAGACTCAGCTCGGCACTGCGCCGCGCCTGCTCGGTCGCCAGCCAGGTTTGCAGCGCCTGCTCGCTGAGGCTGCGCACCCGGCCGAAAAAATCCAGCTCATAGGCACTGACGCCGAGATTCGCCGCATAGGTCGAATTGATCATGGCTTTGCTGCGGGTCACGCTGGGCGGCAGGCGCTGGCGCGACTCGCTGGCATTGGCCGACACCGCCGGCAGCAGATCGGCGCGCTGGATCCGGTACTGCGCCTGGAACGCCTCGACGTTCAGCGCCGCCACGCGCAGGTCGCGATTGTTCAGCAGTGCGCTTTCAATCAGCTGTTGCAGCGCCGGGTCGTGGAACAGCGTGCGCCAGTCTTCAGTGCGCGCTGCGGCGGGTGTCTGTGTCGGGTAAACCGCACCTTGCGGGTACTGCGCCGCGCTCGGTGAGGCAGGGCGCTGGTACTCGGGAATCAACGAACAACCGGCCAACAGGACGGCGAGGGACAGCAGGGACATGCGCAACATCGAACGCTCTCATGCAGAAAAAATACGTGCCGGGGGACTCAGTCTCCACCCCCCTCGCCAACACCGTTGAAGCCTGACTTCGCCGTTATGCCCCTGCCATCCAGCGCGCCAGGCCATGCCGTCCGCTGACGCCCAGTTTGGCGGTGGCACGCTTGAGGTAGGTCTCGACCGAACTGCTCTTGACCCGTAGCTGCTCGGCCAGTTGCGGCACGGTGCCGCCGGTCAGCAGCCCGAGGCAGACTTCCTTTTCCCGGGCCGACAGCACAATGGCGCCCAGCGCCAGGCGCTCGTCGAACACCTGCTGCAACGGCGCCTGTTCCAGATCGGCCAGGGGCAGGCGCGGTTGTTTGGCGACGATCTGTCGACTGAGTTGCGCGTGCCGTTCAATCAGCGGCAACAGGGTGTCGGACAGGCTTTTGAGAAACGACAGCTCCGGCAGGGAAAACACCCGTTGCGTATGCGGTCGGTAGAACGAGATGACACAACGGCGGTTGGAGGTGCGCGACACCAGATTGCACTGGTGCACGCTGTGCTGCGGATGGCGGGGCTGGAGTGAGGCTTTGAGTTGAATCAGCAGGGAATCATTCATCTCGATCATCTTCTGCAAGAGCGGATGATCGTCCGGACTCGTCAACGGGTCTGGCGGCGGAAAGGTCTGCGGCAGGCCGGCGCTGCCCAGCGCCTTGATCTCGACCACGCTGGCCTGACGTTCGTCCAGCGTCCACTCGCTGAGGTCGACGCGATTGACCGGCACCAGGGTGTCGACCAACTGGAACAGGTTATTGGCGAAGTGATCATCGCCGGTGCTGGCAATCAGTTCCCCCAGTTGCCAGTAGAAGTGCGGGTTTTCCATGTTGCGAATGCTGCCGGTCAGATTCATATCCTTGTCATCCCTGGTTCCGAGTCATCACCGAGTCGTCCGCTGTTGATGCAAAAGCCGCCCACGCAATCGTCTCTCCTTGAAACTGATCTGGGGCGGGATTTAAGCCTATGGATTTGTCCTACGTCTGTAGGGGAAAACAGGGACACAAAGTGCCATCATTTCTGAAAGTTGGCGCCGGGCTTCTGACGGTGCCTGGTACAGAGGTCGCGCTTTGCGTGACTGTTCGGTCACGGCAAAGGCTTGAAAACCGGGGCAGTTACGTTTTCATGTGCTGACTGCGCTGGTCGATGGCGGCGTCAGCGTGTGGCATTTTTCCTACAAGAATTTCAGTATTTCCTCTCCGAACTTTTAGTGGGTTCCCACCCAATAAGGCTGTTCAAGCGCGGACTGGCCGGCGCGTGGGACGAGGTTGTCCGGGTTTCAGGTGTCATGTCGGCCTCGGGGCCGATGCTTGAATAGGCGCAAAATCACCTGAGAAGGATCTTATGCCGCCTATTTCCGCCCCTGCGGTGGCCACGCCGTCCGCATCGCTCCAGACGTATCCGCTGACCGCTGCGCAGTTGGATATCTGGCTGGATCAGCTGAGTCGCGGTGATTCGCCGCTGTACAACATCGGCGGCTACATGGACCTCAGTGGGCCGCTGGAGCCGGCCCGGATGCAGGCCGCGCTGGAAGCGCTGGTGGCCCGGCATGACGCAATGCGCACGGTGCTGTTGCCCGGCGCCGGTGCAACAGGCTTGCCGCTGCAGCAGTTTGCCCGGTCAGTCGCAGTGCCGATGCCGATCCACGATGTGTCGACGCACGGCGAGCCTGAGTCGGCGGCACGGCGATTGGTTCAGGCGCGCATCGATCAACCCTTCGTGCTGGACGGCGGCTACCTGTTCCGCTTTCAGTTGATCCACCTCGATGACCAGCGACATTGGTTAGCCGTGCAGGCTCATCACTTGATCTTCGATGGCTGGAGCTTTGGCGAAATGTTCAAGTCGCTGGACGAGATCTATAACGCGCTGGCGCACGGCCAACCGGCACCAGTCGCGGCGCCGTCGTACATCGACTTCATCGAAGACAATGCGCGCTACCAAGCGTCGCCGCGTTATGCGCAGGATCGCGCCTACTGGCTGGACAAGTACCGACAGATGCCCGAACCGCTGTTGCTGCCGCGGCACCCGCAGCGCCAGACCGGCCCCGCCGCGCAGACGCAGGTCTACACGCAGCCCTTGCCGACGCTGCTGCACGAGCGCATGAAGCAGGTGGCCCGGGCGTACGGTGCCTCGGCGTTCCATGTGCTGCTGGCGGCGCTGCATGTCTACTTCAGTCGCAGCACGCAGCGTGACGAATGGGTGGTGGGGTTGCCGATTCTCAACCGCTCCGGCGCGCGCTTCAAATCCACCCTCGGGCTGTTCGCCCAGGTCAGCGCGGTGCGCATGGGTTTCGGTCGCGAATCTACCTTCGCTGAGCTGGTGAGCGCGATCCGTGATGAGCTGCGCAAGGATTTCCGCCATCAGCGCTTCCCCGTGAGTGAAATGAACCGCGCCCTGGGTTTACTGCGCGAAGAGCGCTCGCAGCTGTTCGAGGTCACGGTTTCCTACGAACAGGGCACTCACGATTATCGCTACGGCGAGGCATCGGGAAGGATCATCAAGGCCTCGAACGTCGAGGAGGCCACGCCGCTGGCGGTGCACCTGCTGAGCAGTCTTGCCAACGACGACGCGCGCCTGTACCTGATCTACAGCGAGGCATATTTCAGCGCCGATCAAGTCAAGGCCCTGGCGGAACGCTGGTTGTTGATTCTGGAGCAGGGGCTGGAGGCGGTGAACCTGCCGGTGGCGGATTTCGACCTGAGCACGCCCGAGGAAACCGCGCTGCTGCAACAGTGGAATGCCACGCGGGTGGACTACCCGGCGCCGACCACCCTTGCGCAGCGTATCGAAGCGCAGGCAATGCTGCGGCCGCAGGCGCTGGCGGCGGTTGCTCAAGGGCAATGCCTGAGCTATGCCGAACTCAATCAACGTGCCAATGCGCTCGCTCATCATCTGCTCGACCTCGGTGTGCACCCGGATGACCGGGTGGCGATCATCGCCCGGCGCGGGCTCGACACATTGGTCGGGTTGTTGGCGATCCTCAAGGCTGGCGCCGCTTATGTGCCGCTGGATCCGGCGCATCCGGCCGAGCGCCTGAGCTATCTGCTGGAGGACAGCGCGCCCATCGCGGTGCTGACCCAGCGTGCGCTGCGCGAGCATTTGCCGGCGCTGTCGGTGCCGGTGATCGAGCTGGATCAGCCGAGCTGGTCCGCCGAGCCTGTCGGCGCGCCGAAAGTGCCGGGGCTGACCCCGGCCAACCTCGCTTATGTGATTTACACCTCTGGTTCCACCGGTCTGCCCAAGGGGGTGATGGTCGAGCACCGCACCCTGTGCAATCTGGTCGATTGGCACGCTGACGTTTTCGACCTGCGCGCCGGCAGCCATACCTCGAGCCTGGCCGGCTTCGGTTTCGACGCGATGGCCTGGGAAGTCTGGCCGGCGCTGTGCGTGGGCGCGACCCTGCACCTGGCGCCGGTCAGCGAGGGCGGCGAAGACATCGATGCGCTGCTCGACTGGTGGTGTGCGCAGCCGCTGGAGGTGAGCTTTTTGCCGACCCCCATCGCCGAATACGCGTTCAGCCGCCAACTCGCTCACCCGACGTTGCGCACGCTGCTGATCGGTGGCGATCGCCTGCGCCAGTTCCCGCGTCAACAATCCTTCGAAGTGATCAACAACTACGGGCCGACCGAAGCCACTGTAGTGGCGACCTCGGGTCGCATCGACGCCGGGCAGGCGCTGCACATCGGCAAACCGGTGAGCAATGCCACGGTGTATCTGCTGGATGAACAGCAGCAACCGGTGCCGCTGGGCGTGAGCGGCGAGTTGTACATCGGCGGGGCCGGCGTGGCTCGCGGTTATTTGAACCGCGCCGACCTGAGCGCCGAGCGCTTCCTGCGTGATCCGTTCAGCGCTGAACCGGGGGCGCGCATATATCGCACTGGCGATCTCGCACGCTGGCGCGCCGACGGCAATCTGGAGTATCTGGGGCGCAACGATGATCAGGTGAAAATCCGTGGCATCCGGATCGAACCGGGGGAAATCGAGAGCGCACTCACCAGCCATCCAGCGGTGCGAGAAGCGGTGGTGCTGGTGCGCGACGGACAATTGTTGGCGTGGTTCACCGAGCGGGTGCCGTTGAACATCAATGAACTGCACGCACACCTGAAAACCCGCCTGAGCAGCGCCATGCTGCCGAACGCCTACGTGCGTCTGCCGGCGCTGCCGCTGACCGCCAACGGCAAGGTTGATCGCAAGGCGCTGCCCGCGCCCGGGGCAGAAGATTTGATTCGCCGCGAATACGAGGCACCGCAAGGCGAGGTCGAAATCGCCCTGGCGCAGATCTGGGCCGAAGTCCTGCAAGTGGAGCGGGTCGGGCGTCACGATCACTTCTTCGAGCTGGGTGGGCATTCGTTGCTGGCGGTGATGCTGATCGAACGCATGCGTCAGCTCGATCTGAGCAGCGACGTGCGCGTGCTGTTCAGCCAGCCGACGCTCGCTGCACTGGCCGCTTCGGTCGGCAGCGGTCGGGAAATCGAAGTGCCGGCCAACCGCATCGCCGCCGATTGCACGCACATCACGCCGGCGATGTTGCCGCTGGTACAACTGCAGCAGATGGACATCGAGCGGATCGTCGCCAGCGTTCCGGGTGGCGCCGCCAATGTGCAGGACATCTACCCGCTGGCACCGCTGCAGGAAGGCATTCTCTACCACCACATCACTGCTGAGCAGGGCGATCCGTACCTGCTGCAATCGCAACTGGCGTTCGACAGTCTTGAACGCGTCGAGGCCTTCGCTGCGGCGCTGCGCGAGGTCATGGCGCGCCATGACATTCTGCGCACTTCGGTGCTCTGGGAAGGCCTGACCACCCCGGTGCAAGTGGTGTGGCGCGAGGCAATTGTGCCGTTGGAGGAGGTCGAACTGGATCCGGCTGACGGCCCGGTCATCGAGCAGTTGCACGCGCTCTTCAATGCCCGGCGTTATCGTCTTGACGTCAGCCAGGCGCCGCTGATGCGCCTGGTGTATGCGCGTGATCCGGCGCTGGATCGGGTGGTGGGGATTCTGCTGTTCCATCATTTGGCGATGGATCACATCGCTCTCGAAGTGATGCGCGGCGAACTGCAGGCCAGCCTGTGCGGACACACTGTGGCGCTGGCGCCGCCGGTGCCGTATCGCAATTACGTGGCGCAAACGCGGCTGGGCGTCAGCGAGCAGGAACACGAGGCGTTTTTCCGCGCGCAACTGGCGGACATCGACGAGCCGACCCTGCCATTCGGGCTGATGGAAGTGCAGGGCGACGGACGCGGCATTGACGAAGCGCAGCAGACCCTGCCGGCTGACGTCTATCAGCGCTTGCGCACCCAGGCACGCCAGGCCGGGGTCAGCGTGGCGAGTCTGATCCATCTGGCGTGGGCGCGGGTGCTGGCGGCGACGTCCGGCCAGCAGCGTGTGGTGTTCGGCACGGTGCTGATGGGGCGCATGCAAGGCGGCGAGGGCGCTGACCGCGCTTTGGGCGTGTTCATCAACAGCTTGCCGTTGCGCATCGATGTCGATGCCGGGGTGCTGGACGCCGTGCGCGCCACCCATGTGCGGCTGACCGCGCTGCTCGGCCATGAGCACGCGTCGCTGGCACTGGCTCAGCGCTGCAGCGGCGTCGCCTCGCCGTCACCGTTGTTCAGCGCGCTGCTCAACTACCGGCACAGTGACGAATCTGAATTGCTGGAGCCGTCCAGTCAGGCTTGGCAAGGCATCGAAACCCTGGCCAACGAGGAGCGCACCAATTACCCGCTGACCATGAGCGTGGATGATTACGGCAACGGCTTGCGCCTCACCGGCAGGGCCGTGGCGCAGATTGGCGCGCAACGGATTTGCGGCTACATGCAAACCGCGTTGAGCGGCCTGGTACAGGCCTTGGAGCAGACTCCGCAACAACTGTTGAACCGCTTGCCGATCCTGCAAGCCGAGGAGTTGCAACGTTTGCTGATCACGTTCAACGCCACTGAGGTCGATTGTCCGCTGAACCAGCCTCTGCACGCGTTGTTCGAAGCACAGGCGCGGCGTAAGCCGGACGCCATCGCGCTGCAATCCGCGCAGGGAACCCTGACTTACCTCGAGCTCAATCAGCGCGCCAATCGCCTGGCCCATCACCTGCGTGAACTCGGCGTTCAACCGGACTCGCGCGTAGCGATCTGTGTCGAGCGCGGGCTGGATCTGGTGATCGGTCTGCTGGGGATTCTCAAGGCTGGCGGCGCCTATGTGCCGCTGGACCCGGACTATCCGCTGGAGCGCCTGAACTACATGCTGCAGGACAGCGCGCCGGTCGCACTGCTGGTGCATGGCGCCACGCGGCAATTGCTCGGCGAGCCGGGTGTGACGATGATCAATCTGGATTACGGCAGTTGGGAGCAGCAGCCGTCAGGCAACCTTCAACTGCCGGGTCTGAGTGCTTCGAACCTCGCTTACATGATCTACACCTCGGGTTCTACCGGGCTGCCGAAGGGCGTGATGATCGAGCATCGCAGCGCCTGCAACATGGTGCATTGGGGTTCGCAGCTCAGTCCGCCAACCGAACACGGCGCACTGCTGCAAAAGGCACCCTTCAGCTTCGACAGTTCGGTGTGGGAGATCTTCTGGCCGTTGTGTTCCGGGATGCGTCTGGTGCTGGCGCGGCTGGATGGCAACCGCGATTCGGCGTATGTGGTGCAGACCATTCGTGAGCAGCAGGTGACGGTGGTCAAGTTTGTGCCTGCCTTGCTGCAGCAGTTCATCGAGCAGGACGGTGTCGAGCAATGCACCAGCCTGACCGATGTGCTCAACGGTGGCGGCGAACTCAGCGCGGCGCTGGCCCGCCAAGTGCGTGATCGCCTGCCGTGGGTGCGGTTGCACAACGTTTATGGCCCGACCGAAACTACTGTGGACAGCACGGGCTGGACGCTGGAACCGGACATGCCGGTGCCGGAGAGCGTGGTGCCAATCGGTACAGCCTTGAGCAACACGCGGCTGTACGTGCTCGATGCGTACGGTCAACCGGTACCGCAAGGCGTCAGCGGTGAGTTGCACATTGGTGGCGTCGGCGTGGCGCGCGGTTATCACGGTTTGCCGGAAATGCAGGCCGAGCGCTTCATCGACAGCCCGTTTGTGGCGGGGGATCGGCTGTATCGCACGGGAGATCTGGCGCGCTACAACAATCATGGGGAACTGGAATTTCTCGGCCGCAACGACTTCCAGATCAAGCTGCGGGGCTTGCGTCTGGAGCCGGGAGAAATCGAGGCACGGTTGATCGAGCATTCGGCGATTCGCGAGGCGGTGGTGATGGTCCGTGATGAGCGTCTGGTGGCCTGGTACACCCTGCGCTCGGGCGTAGAAGCACCCAGTCTGGAGGCCTTGCGCGCGCATGTGCTGGAGCGTCTGCCGGAGTACATGGTGCCGGGTGCGTTCGTATTGCTCGACGCCTTGCCACTGACACCGAACGACAAGATCGATCGCAAAGCCTTGCCGGAGCCGGGGGCCGATGCCGTCATCAATCGCCCATACGTGGCACCCGAGGGCGAAGTCGAAACCACGCTGGCGCGGATCTGGGGCGAGGTGCTCGGCGTCGAACAGGTCGGTCGTCACGACAACTTCTTCGAACTGGGCGGGCACTCGTTGTTGGCGGTGAGTCTGGTGGCGCGCATGCGCCAGAGCGGTTTGCACACCGACGCCCGGGCGCTGTTCAGTCAGCCGACCCTGGCGGCGCTGGCGCTCAGCACCACACCCGAGGCGCAGCAAGTGTTCATCCCGCCAACCACTATCCCGAGCCTGGCCCGCAAACGCCGGCTCTGACGCCGAACCCTGTAGGAGCTGCCGCAGGCTGCGATCTTTTGATTTGGCTTTTAACAGCAAGATCAAAAGATCGCAGCCTGCGGCAGCTCCTACAGGGGGGGATTGCGGCGCCCGAGCCGGCGGCTTGTCCCCGCTTCCCATGTCAGCCCCGCAAGCCCCGATGTTTTAGCTTTTCCAGGCTGCGCGCAGCAGGCACGGACTCGCGGCTGCGCGCTCCTTTTTCTCGTATTTACAGCAGGTTATCCCATGCATTTCAGCGAACTGATGGCTGTTCTTTCCACCCATGCGATCCGCCTTCAACAGGAAGATGAAGACCTGGTCATTCTGGGCAGCGACGACGCGCTGGACGATGCGTTGTGGGACAGCCTCAGCGAACACAAGGCGCAGCTGCTGGAACTGGTCGCCCGTCATGGTGGCGACTGGCTGAGCCCGGCGTTTCGCATCACCCCGGACATGCTGCCGCTGGTGACACTGGATCAGCCGACCATCGACCGGCTGGTGGCCAAGGTGCCCGGTGGCGCCGCCAACCTGCAGGACATTTACCCGCTGGCGCCGCTGCAGGAAGGCATGCTTTACCTGCACCTGTCGGCACCCGCCGGCGATCCTTACGTGTCACAAGCGCGGTTCGCCTTCGACAGCCGCGAACGGCTGGAAGCCTTCGCCGAGGCGTTGCAGTGGATGATCGAACGCCACGATATCCTGCGCACTTCGTTTGTCTGGGAGCGTCTGGACGAACCGTTGCAAGTGGTGCAGCGGCAGGCTCGTCTGCACTGCGAGGAAATCGCCCTCGACCCGGGCGCGGATGTCCTGATGCAACTGCTGGAGCGCCACGATCCACGGTTCTTCCGCCTCGACATCCGGCAGGCGCCGCTGCTGCGTCTGGTGTACGCCATGGATCCGGCCAATGGGCGCGTGGTCGCGCTGTTGCTGTTCCATCACCTGATCATGGATCACGTCGCGCTCGATGTGGTGCGCCGCGAAACCCGCGCGCACCTGCTCGGCCAGACTGCGCGGGTCGGGCCGCCGGTGCCGTACCGTGATCATCTGGCCAAAGCCCGTCTGCGTCTGGACGAGCAGGTTCACGAAGCGTTTTTCCGCGAGATGCTCGCCGATATCGACGAGCCGACCTTGCCTTGTGGTCTGCAGGACGTGCAGGGCGACGGCCAGGACATCGAAGAAGCCGTGCTGATGCTCGACGCCGATTTGAGCCGGCCACTGCGCGGCCAGGCGCGTCAGCTCGGCGTCAGCGTCGCCAGCCTGATGCACCTGGCGCTGGCACGCGTGCTCGGCCAATTGTCCGGGCGCACGGCGGTGGTGTTCGGCACCGTGCTGCTGGGGCGGATGGAGGCGGGTGAGGGCGGCGAACAGGCGCTGGGGATGTTCATCAACACCTTGCCGCTGCGGGTGGATGTCGGGCAGGACGGCGTGCGCGCCGGGGTGCTGGCCACCCATCGACGCCTGACCGCGTTGCTCGGCCATGAACAGACCTCGCTGGCCCTGGCCCAACGTTGCAGTGCGGTGGCGGTGCCGACGCCGTTGTTCAACGCGATCCTCAACTATCGCCACAGCAGCAGCGAAGAGATCGCCGAGGTCAGCGAACTGGCCCCTGGCGTGCAAGTGCTGGGCGCCCGCGAGCGCACCAACTACCCGCTGACGATCAACATCGACGACCTCGGCGAAGACTTGCGCATCACCGCGCTGGCGGATGCGGCGCTGGGTGCCGAACGCATCGCCGCTTACCTGCACACCGCGTTGCACAGCCTGCTACAGGCCTTGCAATCGAACCCGGATGCGCCGCTGCACCAGCTGAATATTCTGCCGGCGGCCGAGCGCGAATACCTGCTGCACGGAGTCAACTCGCCGTTGCCGCAGTTCCCGCAAACGCCGTTGATCCATCAGCAGTTCGAAGCGCATGCGGCGGCACGCCCGGAGGCCACAGCGCTGCTGTTCGAGGAGCAGACGTTGAGCTACGGCGAACTCAATCGCCGCGCCAACCAGCTTGCGCATCATCTGCTGGCGCTGGGGATTCGCCCGGATCAACGCGTGGCGATCTGCGTCGAGCGCGGCCCGCAGATGATCATCGGCCTGCTCGGTATCCTCAAGGCGGGCGCCGGTTACGTGCCGATCGACCCGGCGTATCCGCTGGAGCGCATCGCCTACACCCTGCAGGACTGCGCCCCGGTGGCGGTGCTGACCCAGGCCGATACGCTGGTCCGGGTTGGCGCGCTCGCCGTGCCGAGCATCGATCTGGACAGTGTGCAGTTGCAGGCTGAACTCGGCAGCAATCCGCAGATTCCCGAGCTGAGCCCGAGTCATCTCGCCTACGTGATCTACACCTCGGGTTCCACCGGGCTGCCCAAAGGCGTGATGGTCGAACACCGCAACGTGGTGCGCCTGTTTTCGGCGACCCACGACTGGTTCAACTTCAACCCGCAAGATGTGTGGGCGCTGTTCCATTCCTTCGCCTTCGATTTCTCGGTGTGGGAAATCTGGGGCGCGCTGGCGTTTGGCGGCCAGTTGTTGCTGGTGCCGCAGGCCGTGAGTCGCTCGCCGGACGACTGCTACGCGCTGCTGTGCCGCAGTGGCGTCACCGTGCTCAATCAAACGCCGAGCGCCTTCCGCCAGTTGATCGCCGCGCAGGGCCGCAGCCCGTTGCAGCATTCGCTGCGCGAGGTGATCTTCGGCGGCGAAGCCCTGGAGCCGGGCCTGCTCAAACCGTGGTACGCGCGGGTCGGCAATGCCGGTACGCGGCTGGTGAACATGTACGGCATCACTGAAACCACGGTGCACGTGACCTATCGCCCACTGGAAGCCGCGGACGCGCAACTGGTCGGGCGCAGCCCGATCGGTGTGGGCATTCCCGACCTGCAACTGTACGTGCTCGACGCGCAGCGCGAACCGGTACCGGTCGGCGTGATCGGCGAGTTGTACGTCGGTGGCGCCGGGGTTGCCCGGGGTTACCTCAATCGTGAAGCGCTGACTGCTGAACGCTTTATCGCCGACCCGTTCAGCGGCCGTGCTGCAGCGCGCCTGTACAAGACCGGTGACCTCGCGCGCTGGTCAGCGGATGGCAGCCTCGAATACCTGGGGCGCAACGACGATCAAGTGAAGATCCGGGGTTTCCGCATTGAGCTCGGTGAAATTGAAGCTCGCCTCGCCGCCTGCGCCGGTGTGCGCGAAGCGCTGGTAATCGCTCGTGAAGACAGTCCCGGTGACAAGCGTCTGGTCGCCTACTGGCTGGCCGCCGAAGGCACTGAACCGAGCGCCGCGCAATTGCGCGACGCGTTGCTGCAATCGCTGGCCGACTACATGGTGCCGAGCGCCTTTGTGCGCCTCGACGCCATACCGCTGACCACCAACGGCAAGCTTGATCGCAAAGCCTTGCCACAACCGGACAGCGATGCCTTTGCCCGTCGGGGTTTCGAAGCCCCAGTGGGGGAAGTTGAAACCCTGATCGCCGGCATCTGGCAGACCTTGCTCGGGGTTGAACAGGTCGGGCGACACGACAACTTCTTCGAGCTTGGCGGCCATTCGCTGTTGGCGGTGAAACTGATCGAACGCATGCGTCAGCACGACTTGCAGTGCGACGTGCGCGTGCTGTTCGGCCAGCCGAGCGTCGCGGCGCTGGCGGCGACCCTGAGTCACCGTCACGCCCGGCAGGTGCCGGACAATCTGATTGCTGTCGATTGCACGCGCATCACCCCGGACATGCTGCCGCTGGCCACGCTGGATCAGGCCGCCATCGACCGCGTGGTCGCCAGCGTGCCCGGCGGCGTCGGCAATGTGCAGGACATTTACGGTCTGGCACCGTTGCAGGCGGGGATTCTCTACCACCATCTGGCGACCAGCGCCGGTGACCCCTACGTGTTGCAGGCGCAATTTGCCTTCGCCGGACTGGCGCAGATCAAGGCCTTTGTCCGCGCGCTGAACGCGGTGATCGCGCGCCACGACATCCTGCGCACCAGCGTGTTCTGGGAAGGGCTTGAGGAGCCGGTGCAAGTGGTCTGGCGCGAGGCGCCGCTGGCACTGGAGCGGATCGACGCCGACCTGCTGGAAGGCGATGTGCTGGCGCAGATGCAGGCGCGGTTCGATCCACGGCACTACCGCCTCGACCTGCGCCGCGCGCCGCTGATGCGTCTGGCCTACACCGAAGACCGTGCACAGCAGCGCTGGGTCGGCATCCTGTTGCTGCACCACATCGTCCTCGACCACACTGCATTGGAAGTGCTGCTCGCGGAAATGAACGACAGTCTGCAACCGAGCGGTGCCGAGTTGCCGATGCCGGTGCAGTACCGCAACTACGTGGCGCAGGCGCAACAGCATGCCGATACCCAAGCGCACGAAGCGTTCTTCCGCGACATGCTCGGCGACATCGACGAGCCGACCGTGGCCTTCGGTGTGCAGGACGTGCATGGCGATGGCAGCAGCAGCGTCGAGAGCGCGCAAGCGCTGGATTCGAGCGTGGCCCAGCGCTTGCGCGAACAGGCGCGGCGCCTCGGCATCAGCGCCGCGAGTCTGGTGCACCAGGCCTGGGGTCAGGTGCTGGCAAAGGTCTCGGGCCGTGAGGATGTGGTATTCGGCACCGTGCTGCTCGGGCGCATGCAGGGCGGCGAGGGCGCCGACCGCGCACTCGGCATGTTCATCAACACCTTGCCGCTGCGGGTCAGCGTCGGCGCGACGGCGGTGCAGCAAGGCGTGCGCGCTACCCATGAACGTCTGGCGCAACTGCTGGCGCATGAGCAGGCCTCGCTGTCGCTGGCCCAGCGTTGCAGCGGTGTTGCCGCGTCGCTGCCGCTGTTCAGCAGCTTGCTCAACTACCGTCACAGCGCGGCGGAGCCGGCAGGCGTGGCCTGGGACGGGATCGAGATTCTCAGCTCCCGCGAGCGCAGCAACTATCCGCTGGTGGTCAGCGTCGACGACCTCGGCACCGGTTTCCGCCTGAGCGTGCAGGCGGTGCCGCAGGTAGATGGTGCGCGGGTCTGCGATTACCTGCAGACCGCGCTGCACAATCTGCTGACGGCGCTGGAGCACAATCCGGCCACGCCGCTGCGGCAGATCTCGGTGCTGTCGCCGAGCGAACGGCAGCGGGTCCTGGTCGGCTTTAATATTAGCGGTCGCGACTTCCCGCCGGCACAAACCGTGCAGCGTTTGTTCGAGGCCCGGGCGGCTGCGCACCCTGCAGCGTTGGCGGCGGTGCAAGGTGCGCAGCAGTTGCGCTATGGCGAACTCAATCAGCGGGCCAATCGTCTGGCGCATCACCTGATAGGCCTTGGCGTGCAGCCCGATGACCGGGTCGCCCTGTGCGCCCGGCGCAGTCCGGACATGCTGGTGGCGCTGCTGGCGATCCTCAAGGCCGGCGCCGGTTATGTGCCGGTCGATCCGGCGTATCCGCCGGAACGCATCGCCTACCTGTTGCAGGACTGCGCCCCGGTGGCGGTCGTGGCGCAGGCATCGACTCGCGATCTGCTCGGTGGCGTGCCGGTCGTCGATCTGGACAACGACCTCTGGCAGCGCCTGTCGGATGCCAATCCGCAGGTGCCGACATTGACGCCGAACCATCTGGCTTACGTGATCTACACCTCCGGTTCCACCGGCCAACCGAAAGGCGTGATGGTCGAGCACGCGACCCTGGAAAACCTCGTGCACTGGCACGCTGAAGCCTTTGATTTGCAGACCGGCAGCCAGACCGCGAGTGTCGCCGGCTTCGGTTTCGATGCGATGGCCTGGGAAGTCTGGCCGGCGCTGTGTGTTGGCGCGACCTTGCACCTGCCGCCGCCGTCGATCCGCAACGAGCACCTCGACGAACTGCTCGACTGGTGGTGCGCGCAGCCGTTGCAGGTCAGCTTCTTGCCGACGCCGGTGGCCGAATACGCGTTCAGCCGGCAATTGCAGCACCCGACCCTGCGTACGCTGCTGATCGGTGGCGACCGACTGCGTCAGTTCAGTCGTCAGCAAACCTTCGAGGTGATCAACAACTATGGCCCGACTGAGGCGACGGTGGTCGCCACCTCGGGGCCGGTCGAACTGGATCAGCCGCTGCATATCGGCCGGCCGATTGCCAATGCCAAAGTCTATGTGCTGGACGCCGAGCAGCACCCGGTGCCGGTGGGGGTGGCGGGCGAGTTGTATGTCGGCGGCGCGGGCGTGGCGCGCGGCTATCTGAATCGCCCCGAGCTGAGCGCTGCGCAGTTCCTGTTCGATCCGTTCAGCGACGAGCCGCAGGCGCGCATGTACCGTACCGGCGATCAGGCGCGTTGGCTGGCCGACGGCAACCTCGAGTACCTGGGGCGCAACGACGATCAGGTCAAACTGCGTGGCGTGCGTATCGAACTCGGTGAAATCGAAGCCGCGCTCGGCAGCCACGCGGCGCTACGGGAGGCGGTGGTACTGGTTCGCGACGGGCGGCTGATTGCGTGGTTCACCGAGCGCACGGCGGTCGATATTCAGCAGTTGCACACGCATTTGCAGGCACGCTTGCCGGAGGCGCTGTTGCCGGCGGCTTACGTGCGGCTGGACGCATTGCCGTTGACCGCCAACGGCAAGATCGATCGCAAGGCCCTGCCTGAACCGGAGCAGGGCGCGTGGCTCAGCCGCGAATATGAAGCGCCACAAGGTGCCGTGGAAAACGCGCTGGCGCAGATCTGGATCGACGTGCTGAACGTCGAGCGCGTCGGGCGTCACGACAACTTCTTTGAACTGGGCGGGCATTCGCTGCTGGCGGTGAGCCTGATCGAACGCATGCGTCAGATCGACCTCGCGGCTGACGTGCGCGTGTTGTTCAATCAGCCGACCCTCGCTGCACTGGCCGCCGCTATGGGCAGCGGTCGCGAAATCGAAGTGCCGGCCAACCGCATTCCGCCGGGTTGCACCCGCATCATCCCGGACATGCTCAGCCTGACCGAACTCGATCAAGCGAGCATCGAGCGCATCGTCGCCACCGTGCCCGGTGGCGCGGCCAATGTGCAGGACATCTATCCGCTGGCGCCGTTGCAGGAAGGCATTCTTTATCACCACCTGAGCGCCGAACAGGGCGATCCGTATCTGCTGCAATCGCGGCTGATCTTCGACAGCGTCGAGCGTCTGCGCACTTTCAGCCGAGCCTTGCAGCAGGTCGTCGCGCGTCACGACATTCTGCGCACCAGCGTGGTCTGGGAAGGCTTGCCGAGTCCGCATCAGGTGGTGTGGCGCGAGGCGCCGCTGTTGGTACAGGCGGTGCCGCTGGATCCGGCTCAGGGCGACGTCCTCGAACAGTTGCACGCGCGCTTCGATGCCCGGCACAACCGCCTCGACTTGAGCCAGGCGCCGTTGATGCGCATCGTTTACGCCGAAGACCCGGCGCAGCAACGGGTGGTGGCGATCATCCTGTTCCAGCACTTGATTCTCGACCACACCGCCATGGAGGTAGTGGGCCAAGAGATGCGCGCGTTCATGTTCGATCAGGCCGACCGCCTCGGCACGCCGATGCCGTATCGCAACTACGTGGCGCAGGCGCGTCTGGGTGCCAGCGAGCAGGAGCACGAAGCGTTCTTCCGCGACATGCTCGGCGATATCGACGAGCCGACCCTGCCGTTCGGTTTGCACGACGTGCAAGGCGATGGCGGCGACATTGAAGAGGCGCAGCAAGCCGTCGATGCCGGATTGACCCTGCGCCTGCGAGAGCAGGCGCGGCAGTTGGGTGTCAGCCCGGCGAGCCTGATGCATCTGGCCTGGGCGCAGGTGCTGGGGGTACTTGCCAACCGCCGCGACGTGGTGTTCGGCACGGTGCTGTTGGGTCGCTTGCAGGGCGGCGAGGGCGCGGATCGCACCCTGGGCGTGTTCATCAACACCTTGCCGCTGCGGGTGGATGTCAGCGAAGGCGTGCAGTCTGCTGTCAAGACCACCCACGCACGGCTGACCGCGCTGTTGGCCCATGAACATGCGCCACTGGCGCTGGCCCAGCGCTGCAGCGCAGTGTCCGGCGCGCCGCTGTTCAGCGCACTGCTCAACTACCGGCATACCGTCGCCGAGGCGCAGCCGCGTGACGGTCAGGGCATCTGGGAAGGCGTGCAATTGCTCGGTGGCGAAGAGCGCAGCAACTATCCGCTGACCCTCAGCGTCGACGATCTCGGCACAGACTTTTCTTTGACCGTGCTGGCGTTGACGCAGATCGGCGCGCAACGCATCTGCAGCTACATGCACACCGCGCTGGAGCATCTGCTGCACGCACTGGAGCAGGCGCCACAGCGTGCGCTCAACCGTTTGCCGATTCTTGCGGTGGAGGAATACGAGCGCTTGCTGGTCGGGTTCAACCCGACGGCGGCGGCATACCCGCGCGGGGCGACGATTCAGTCACTGGTGCAAGTGCAGGCCGAGCTGCATCCGCAAGCGCTGGCGGTGGTGCAGGGCACGCAGCAACTGACCTATGCGCAACTCAATCAGCAGGCCAATCGCCTGGCCCATCACTTGCTCGGCCTCGGCGTGCAGCCGGACGACCGGATTGCCGTGTGCCTGCCACGCAGCCCGCAGATGCTGGTGGCGCTGCTGGCGATTCTCAAGGCTGGCGCCGGTTATGTGCCGGTCGACCCGGCGTACCCGGCGGAGCGCATCGCCTACCTGTTGCAGGACAGCGATCCGGTGGCGGTGCTGGCGCAAGGCTCGACCCGCGAGCTGCTGGGCCGGGTGCCGGTGATCGATCTGGATCAGAACCTCTGGCAGCACCTGGCGGCGACCAATCCACAACTGCCGACGCTGACCCCGGCGCATCTGGCTTACGTGATCTACACCTCGGGTTCGACCGGCCAGCCGAAAGGCGTGATGGTCGAACACGCGACCCTGGAAAACCTTGTGCACTGGCACTGTGAGGCGTTCGACCTGCGCGCCGGCAGCCACACCGCCAGCGTCGCCGGTTGCGGTTTCGACGCGATGGCCTGGGAGGTCTGGCCGGCGCTGTGTGTCGGCGCGACCCTGCACCTGCCGCCGCCGTCGATCAGCAACGAACATCTGGATGAACTGCTCGACTGGTGGCGCGCGCAGCCGTTGCAGGTGAGCTTCCTGCCGACGCCGATTGCCGAATACGCCTTCAGTCGTGAACTGGGGCATCCGACCTTGCGCACGCTGTTGATCGGGGGCGACAAGTTGCGCCAGTTCCCGCGTGAGCAGACCTTTGCCGTGATCAACAACTACGGCCCGACCGAGGCTACGGTGGTCGCGACTTCCGGGCAAATCCATGCCGGGCAATTGCTGCACATCGGCCGGCCCATCAGCAACGCCAGGGTTTACTTGCTCGATGAACAGCAACGTCCGGTGCCGGTTGGCGTGGCGGGCGAGTTGTACGTCGGTGGCGCGGGGGTGGCCCGTGGTTATCTGAACCGTCCCCAGCTGACCGCCGAACGCTTCCTCGAAGACCCGTTCAGCGATGAGCCGCAGGCGCGCATGTACCGCACTGGCGATCTTGCGCGCTGGCTGGCCGACGGCAATATCGAGTACCTGGGGCGTAACGACGATCAGGTCAAACTGCGCGGCGTGCGGGTGGAACTGGGTGAAATCGAAGCCGCGCTGTCCAGCTATCCGGCGGTGCAGGACGCGGTGGTGCTGGTGCGCGAGGCGCGGTTGATCGCCTGGTTTACTGCCCGCACAACGGTCGATGTCGAGGATCTGCGCGCGCATTTGCAAGCGCGTCTGCCACAGGCACTGGTGCCGGCAGCTTACGTGCGGCTTGAGGCGCTGCCACTGACCGCCAACGGCAAACTCGACCGCAAGGCCTTGCCCGAACCGGATCAGGACGCCTGGCTCAGCCGCGAATACGCAGCGCCGCAAGGGCCGGTGGAAACTGCGCTGGCGCAGGTCTGGGCCGAGGTGCTGCAGGTCGAACAGGTCGGGCGTCACGACAACTTCTTTGAGCTGGGCGGGCATTCGCTGCTGGCGGTGACCCTGATCGAGCGCATGCGTCAGCTCGGCCTGAGCACCGACGTGCGCGTGCTGTTCAGCCAGCCGACCCTCGCCGCGCTGGCCGCCGCCGTCGGCAGCGGTCGCGAAGTCGCGGTGCCGGATAACCTGATTCCGTTTGGTTGCACACATATCACTCCAGACATGCTGACCCTGCTGCAACTGGATCAGCAGAGCATCGAGCGCACCGTTGCCACGGTGCCGGGCGGGGCCGCCAACGTGCAGGACATTTATCCGCTGGCGCCATTGCAGGAAGGGATTCTTTATCACCACTTGAGCGCCGCGCAGGGTGATCCGTACCTGCTGCAATCGCGCCTGGCGTTCGACAGCCTTGAACGCTTGCACGCCTTCGCCGCTGCGCTGCGTCAGGTCATGACCCGGCACGACATTCTGCGCACCGGCGTGGTCTGGGAAGGGTTGGCAACGCCGGTGCAAGTGGTCTGGCGCGAAGCCGAGCTGCCGCTGCAGGAGGTTGCATTCGATCCGGCGGGCGGTGATGTTCTGGCGCAATTGTATGAGCGTTTCGACGCGCGTCATTACCGCATAGACCTCAGTCAGGCGCCGCTGATTCGCCTGGTGTACGCGCAGGATCCGGCCAACGACCGGGTGGTCGCCATGCTGCTGTTTCATCACATCGCCATGGATCACACGGCGCTGGAAGTGGTGCAGCAGGAACTGCAGGCGCTGCTCTTCGGTCACGGCGAAGCCCTGATACCCGCCGTGCCGTATCGCAATTACGTGGCGCAGACCCGGCTGGGTGTCAGCGAGCAGGAACACGAAGCGTTCTTCCGCACGATGCTCGGCGAGATCGATGAGCCGACGCTGCCGTTCGGTCTGCTGGATGTGCACGGTGACGGCCATGACATCGAAGAAGTCCGTCAGCGCGTGCCCGAAGCCTTGGCGCGGCGCCTGCGCAGCCAGGCGCGGCAGCTGGGCGTGAGCGTCGCGAGCCTGTTCCATCTGGCGTATGCCCAGGTCTTGGCGGCAACCTCCGGACATGAGCGCGTGGTGTTCGGCACCGTGCTGCTTGGGCGGATGCAGGGCGGTACCGGCGCTGATCGCGGTCTGGGAATGTTCATCAACACGCTGCCGCTGCGGGTGGATCTGGGCGATGTTTCGGTGCGTGCCGGCGTGCGTGCGACCCATGCGCAACTGACGGCATTGCTCGGCCATGAACATGCGTCACTGGCATTGGCCCAGCGTTGCAGCGGCGTGGCAGCGCCGTCGCCGCTGTTCAGCGCGATGCTCAATTACCGACACAGCGTCAGCGAGGAACAGCAGCAGGCCACGCGTCTGAGCTGGCAGGGCATCGAAAATCTTTCCAGCGAAGAGCGCACCAACTATCCGCTGAGTCTCAATGTCGATGACCTGGGCGAAGGTTTTATCCTCACCGCCATGACCCCTTCGCGCATAGGCGCGGCACGGGTGTGTGGCTTTATGCAGCAGGCGCTGGCGGGACTGCTCGAGGCACTTGAACAGACACCGCAGCAGACCTTGAACCGCCTGCCGGTGCTGGCGGATGCCGAGCGCCAACAGTTGCTGTTCGGCTTGAATGCCACAGCGGTCGATTACGATTTGCAGCAGACGATTCATGAGCTGTTCGAAGCGCAAGTGGCGCGTTCGCCACAGGCCCCCGCCGTGGTTGCAGGTGAGCAGCAACTGAGCTACGCCGAACTCAACGCCCGGGCCAATCAACTGGCGCGGCATCTGCGCGGATTGGGCGTAGGGCCGGATGCGCGGGTGGCGATCTGCGTCGAACGCGGTCTGGACATGGTGGTCGGGCTGTTGGCGATTCTCAAGGCCGGCGGCGGGTATGTGCCGCTGGATCCGGCGTATCCGCTGGAGCGTCTGGCCTACATGCTGGAAGACAGCGCGCCGCTGGCGGTGCTGGTACAGGGTTCGACGCGTTCGTTGCTCGGCGATGTAGCGGTGCCGCTGATCGATCTGGATCAGCCGCACTGGCAGTCGCTGCCAACGGAAAACCTTTCTCTTGCAGAGTTGACCCCGCAGCACACCGCGTACGTGATCTACACCTCCGGCTCGACCGGCCAACCGAAAGGCGTGATCAACGAGCATCGCGGGGTGGTCAACCGCTTGCTGTGGATGCAGGACGCCTATCAACTGACCGCCAGCGACACGGTGTTGCAGAAAACCCCGTTCAGCTTCGACGTCTCGGTCTGGGAATTCTTCTGGCCGTTGATGACTGGCGCTCGATTGGTCATGGCCCGGCCCGAGGGGCACAAGGATCCGCAGTACCTCAGTGAAGTGATCGAACGCGAACACATCACCACGCTGCACTTCGTGCCGTCGATGCTCGACGTGTTTCTCGCTCACGCTGACACCGCACGTTGCAGCAGTCTGCGTCAGGTCATGTGCAGCGGCGAAGCCCTGCCGGGCAGCGTGGTGCGGCGCTTCAAACAGCAACTGCCGGGCAGCCAATTGCACAACCTCTACGGCCCGACTGAAGCGGCAGTGGACGTGACCGCGTGGAGTTGCGCCGGGCCGCTGGAGCAAACCCCGGACAACACGCCGATCGGCAAACCGATCGCCAACACCCGCATGTACATCCTCGATGCCCAGCAACAACCGGTGCCGCACGGCGTGGTCGGCGAGCTGTACATCGGTGGCGTACAGGTGGCGCGCGGTTATCTGAATCGCCCGCAGCTGAACGCCGAACGCTTCCTCGACGATCCGTTCCAGGCCAATGGGCGGATGTACCGCACCGGCGATGTCGCCCGCTATCTGGCGGACGGCAATATCGAATACCTGGGCCGCAACGACGATCAAGTGAAGATCCGTGGCCTGCGCATTGAACTCGGCGAGATCCAGGCGCGCCTGACCCAGATCGACGGCATTCAGGAAGCCGCCGTACTGGCTCGCGAAGACGTGCCGGGGGACAAGCGTCTGGTGGCGTATTACACCGGCGCACGGCTGGAAACCGACGTGCTGCGCAGCCATCTGCTGGAAAACCTGCCGGACTACATGGTGCCCGCGCTGTTCGTGCATCTCGATGCACTGCCGCTGAGCCCCAACGGCAAACTCGACCGCAAGGCGCTGCCGGCCCCCGATCAGGCGGCGCTGACCGCTCGTGCATACGAAGCCCCGGTCGGCGAAGTTGAAATCACCCTCGCACGGCTCTGGGCCGAGTTGCTCAACGTCGAGCGGGTGGGGCGCCACGATCATTTCTTTGAACTGGGTGGGCACTCGCTGCTGGCGGTCAGTCTGATCGGCCGGCTGCGTCAGGAAGGCATGGAAGCCGATGTCAGGTCGCTGTTCGAACATCCGACCCTGGCCGGCTACGCCGCAATTACCGAACGAATGGAGATCGTCCTGTGAACGTGATCGAACTGTTGGCCACATTGAAGGCCAAGGATATTCAGCTGGCGGTCGCGGACGACCAATTGCGGGTCAATGGCAACAAGCAGGCCTTGAACGACCCGGCGTTGCTGGCGCTGTTGCGCGAGCACAAACCGGCGCTGATCGAGCTGATCAAGACCGGGCAGTACTCGGCCAGCAAGCACGGGCAGGTCGAGGTGCCGGTCAACGGCATCGTTGCCGGCACCTCGCGCATCACCCCGGCGATGCTGACGCTGGTCGAACTCGACCAGACGACCATCGACCACCTCGTCGCACAAGTCCCTGGCGGCGCGGCCAACGTGCAGGACATCTACCCGCTGGCGCCGCTGCAGGAAGGCATCCTGTATCACCACGTCAGTGCCGGTGACGGTGATCCGTATGTCATGCAGTCGCATTTCGCCTTTGCCAGCCGCGAGCGTTTTCAAGCGTTCGCTCAAGCGCTGCAAGCGGTGATCGATCGCCATGACATTCTGCGCACCGCTGTGCATTGGGCCGGACTGGACGCGCCGGTGCAGGTGGTCTGGCGCCGCGCCGAACTGCCAGTGGAAGAGGTGACGTTGCCTGATGCAAATGGCGACGTGCTGGCGTATCTGCATGAGCGTTTCGACGCCCGGAACTTCCGCCTCGACGTGACCCAGGCGCCGCTGATGCGTCTGGCCCATGCCTGGGATGAAGCCGGGCAACGGGTGATCGCTACGCTGTTGTTCCATCACATGGCGCTCGACCACTCGGCCCTCGACGTGGTGCGCCACGAAATGCGCGCCTGCCTCACCGGGCAAAGTGAGCTGCTCGGGCGCCCGGTGCCGTTTCGCAACTACGTGGCGCAGGCGCGTCTGGGCGTCAGCGAGGCCGAGCACGAGGCGTTCTTCCGCGAGATGCTCAGCGACATCGACGAACCGACGCTGCCTTACGGCCTGCAGGACGTGCAGGGTGACGGCAGCGAAATCGTCGAACTCAGCGTGCCGGTGCCAACGTTATTGGGCCAGCGTCTGCGGGCGCAGGCGCGGACCCTTGGCGTGAGTGTCGCGAGCCTGTTCCACCTCGGCTGGGCGCAGGTGCTGGCCGCGCTGACCGGCAAGCAGCAGGTGGTGTTCGGCACCGTGCTGATGGGCCGCATGCAGGGCGCCGAGGCGATTGACCGGGCGCTGGGGATTTTCATCAACACCTTGCCGTTGCGGGTAAATGTCGACGGGCAGGATGTGCGCGCGGCCGTCAACGCCACCCACGCACGGCTGACCACGCTGATGCGTCACGAACACGCACCACTGGCCCTGGCTCAGCGCTGCAGTCACGTGGTGGCGCCGACGCCGCTGTTCAGCACACTGCTCAATTATCGCCACAGCCACAACGTCGCCACCGCCAGCGCCGAAACCCTCGCGGCGTGGGACGGCATCTCCACGTTGCACTCCGAAGAGCGCAGCAACTATCCGCTGACGATGAGCGTCGATGACCTCGGTGACGCCTTCAGCCTGACGCTGCTGGCCAGCACCGAGACCGATCCGCAGCGCATCTGCGACTACCTGCTCTGCGCACTGCAGAACCTGCTGCTTGCCCTGGAACAGGCGCCGCAGACACCGGTCAATCAATTGCCGGTCCTGCCGGCGGCAGAGCTTGAACAGGTATTGCGCGGCTTCAATGCGACTCAAGTGGATTTTCCTGCGCCACAGACTATCCAGCAACGCTTCGAGGCGCAGGTGGCCGAGCGGCCGGACGCGTTGGCGGCAGTGTTTGCCAACGTGCAGCTGACCTACGCCGAACTCAATCAGCAAGCCAACGCCTTGGCGCAGCATCTGATCGACCTGGGCGTGAAACCGGATGATCGCGTGGCGATCGTCGCCCGCCGTGGGCTGGACACCCTGGCCGGACTGGTGGCGATCCTCAAGGCCGGCGCCGGTTACGTGCCGATTGACCCGGCGCATCCAGCGGAGCGTTTGAACTACCTGCTCGACGACAGCGCGCCAGTCGCCGTACTGACCCAAAGCCATCTGCGCGAGCGACTGCCGGCGCTGACCGTGCCGGTGCTTGAACTCGACCGCTGCACTTGGCCGCTGACGGTCACGCAAAACCCGCAGGTTCCCGGTCTGAGCACCGTGCACCTGGCCTACGTGATCTACACCTCCGGCTCCACTGGCCTGCCCAAGGGGGTGATGGTCGAGCATCACACCTTGAGCAATCTGGTTGACTGGCACTGCGCGGCGTTCGACCTGTGTGCCGGGCGTCACACCTCAAGCCTCGCCGGGTTCGGCTTCGATGCGATGGCCTGGGAAGTCTGGCCGGCGCTGTGCGCGGGCGCGACCCTGCATCTGGCGCCGACTCACGAGGGTGGCGAAGACATCGACGCCTTGCTCGCCTGGTGGTGCGCGCAGCCGCTGGACGTGAGCTTCCTGCCGACGCCGGTGGCCGAATACGCCTTCAGCCAGAACCTCGAACACCCGACCCTGCGCACGCTGCTGATCGGCGGCGACCGCTTGCGTCAGTTCAATCGCCACCAGCATTTCGACGTGATCAACAACTACGGCCCGACCGAGGCCACGGTGGTCGCCACTTCGGGTCTGGTGCAAAGCGGCGATGCGCTGCACATCGGCAAACCGCTGAGCAATGCCACGGTGTACCTGCTTGACGAACAACAGCGCCCGGTGCCGCTTGGTGTGGCTGGCGAGTTGTACGTTGGCGGTGCCGGGGTCGCCCGCGGCTACCTGAATCGCCCGCAAATGACTGCCGAGCGCTTTCTGCGTGACCCGTTCAGCAGCGCACCCAACGCGCGGATGTACCGCACCGGTGACCTTGCGCGCTGGCGCGAGGACGGCAACCTCGAGTACCTGGGGCGCAACGACGATCAGGTGAAAATTCGCGGCGTACGCATCGAACTGGGCGAGATCGAAACCTGCCTCAACCAGTTGCCGGGGATTCAGGAGGCGGTGCTGCTGGCCCGCGAAGATCAACCCGGCCAGCCGCGACTGGTGGCCTACTTCACCGAACAGGCGCAGGTCGAAGCGCTGCCGGTGGGCGAGTTGCGCGCGCAATTGCTCAGCCGTTTGCCGGAGTACATGGTGCCGACCGCGTTCGTCAAACTCGCCGCGCTGCCGCTGACCGCCAACGGCAAGGTCGACCGCAAGGCCTTGCCGGCGCCGGATCTGGCGGCGTTGTTCACCCGTGAGTACGCGGCGCCCGAAGGCGAGGTGGAAACCGCGCTGGCGCAGATCTGGGCCGACGTGCTGCAAGTCGAGCGGGTCGGGCGTCAGGATCACTTTTTCGAACTCGGCGGGCATTCGTTGCTGGCGATGCGCATGGTTTCGCAAGTGCGCCAGCGCCTGGGTGTCGAACTGGCGCTGAGCGATCTGTTTGCCAACGCCGAACTGGCGGCGGTCGCCTCAGTGCTGAGCGAGGCCGGACGCTGTGCGCAACCGCAGATCGTGCCGGTACCGCGTGACGGCGCGTTGCCGCTGTCGTTCGCCCAGCAACGCTTGTGGTTCCTCGCGCAAATGGAAGGCGCCAACACCGCCTACAACATTCCCGTGGCCTTGCGGCTGCGTGGCCGTCTCGATGACGCGGCGCTGCAACGCGCACTGGCGCGGATCGTCGCCCGCCACGAAACCCTGCGCAGCCGCTTCGCGCAATTCAACGACGAAGCGCAGGTGCTGATCGCTCCGGTGGACACTGGTCTGTTACTGCGAATCGAAGACCTGCGCCAGCACCCGCAACCCGAGGAAACCCTGCAGGCACTGATTCAGGGCGAAGCCTCCGGGCCGTTCGACTTGCAGGACGATCCGTTGATTCGCGGGCGACTGGTGCGGTTGGCCGACGATCACCATGTACTGTTGCTGACCCTGCACCACATCATCTCTGACGGTTGGTCGATGGGCGTACTGACCCGCGAACTGATGGCGCTGTATCAGGCGTTCAGTCATGGCCAGCCGGATCCGTTGCCGCCGCTGGCGTTGCAGTACACCGACTACGCGGTGTGGCAGCGGCGCTGGCTCAGCGGCGAGGTGCTGCTGCGCCAGAGCGAGTACTGGCAACAGACCCTGGCCGGCGCCCCGGCGCTGTTGATGCTGCCCACCGATCGGCCGCGCCCGGCGCAGCAGGACTATGCCGGCAGCAGCGTTGCCGTCGTGCTCGACGAGCGCCTGAGCGCCGGGCTCAAAGCCTTGGGCCAGCGCCATGGCGTGACCCTGTACATGACGCTGATGAGTGCCTGGGCGATGCTGCTCAGCCGCTTGTCCGGGCAGGCTGAAGTGGTGATCGGTTCACCAGTGGCCAACCGCACCCGCGCCGAGATCGAAGGCCTGATCGGCATGTTCGTCAACACCCTGGCGCTGCGCATCGACACCTCGGGCGAGCTGAGCGTCGAAGCACTGCTGGCGCGGGTCAAGGCGCAAACCCTGCAAGCGCAGGCGCATCAGGATCTGCCGTTCGAGCAAGTGGTGGAAATCACCCGGCCCGTGCGCAGTCTGGCGCACAGCCCGTTGTTCCAGACCTTGCTCAGTTGGGATGGCCTCGAAAGCCCGGCGCTGGCCCTCGGCGAACTGACGCTGGAAGGCGTGGCCGAACCGAGCCACTTCGCCAAGTTCGACCTGTCACTGAGCCTCAGTGAGTCCAACGGCATCATTCGCGGATCGCTGGAATACGCCACGGCGTTGTTTGACCAGAGCACGGTCGAGCGCTTCGTCGGTTATTTCCAGCGCCTGTTGCAGGCGATGGTCGCCAACGATCAGGCGCTGCTGGAACAGGCGCCGCTGCTGGCGGCGGAGGAACAGCAGCGTTTGTTGGTCGAGTTCAATGCCACGGCGGTCGATTACAACCTTGAGCAGACCATTCACGGCTTGTTCGAGGCGCAAGTGGCGCGCTCGCCGCTGGCACCAGCGGTGGTCGCGGGGGAGCAGCAACTGAGTTACGCCGAACTCAATGCCCGGGCCAATCAACTGGCGCGGCACCTGCGTGAATTGGGTGTAGGGCCGGATGCGCGGGTGGCGATCTGCGTCGAACGCGGTCTGGACATGGTGGTCGGGCTGTTGGCGAACCTCAAGGCCGGCGGCGGGTATGTGCCGCTGGATCCGGCGTATCCGCTGGAGCGTCTGGCCTACATGCTGGAAGACAGTGCGCCGCTGGCGGTGCTGGTGCAGGGAACCACGTGTCCGGTGCTTGGCGAAGTCGCTGTGCCGGTGATCGATCTGGATCAGCCGCACTGGCAATCGCTGCCGACGGACAATCTATCGCTCGCTGAGCTGACCCCGCAGCACACCGCGTACGTGATCTACACCTCCGGCTCTACTGGCCAGCCGAAAGGCGTGATCAACGAACATCGCGGGGTCGTCAATCGCCTGCTGTGGATGCAGGACGCCTATCAACTGACCGCCAGCGACACGGTGTTGCAGAAAACCCCGTTCAGCTTCGACGTCTCGGTGTGGGAGTTCTTCTGGCCGCTGATGACCGGCGCCCGATTGGTCATGGCCCGACCCGAGGGGCATAAGGATCCGCTGTATCTCAGCGACATCATCGAGCGCGAACACATCACCACGCTGCACTTCGTGCCGTCGATGCTCGATGTATTCCTCGCTCATGCTGATACCGCACGTTGCAGCAGTCTGCGTCAGGTGATGTGCAGCGGCGAAGCCCTGCCGGGCAGCGTGGTACGGCGTTTCAAACAGCAACTGCCGGGCAGCGAACTGCATAACCTCTACGGCCCGACTGAAGCGGCAGTGGACGTGACCGCGTGGAACTGCGCCGGGCCGCTGGAACAAACGCCAGACAACACACCGATCGGCAAACCGATTGCCAACACCCGGATGTACATCCTCGATGCCCAGCAACAACCGGTTCCGCACGGCGTGGTCGGTGAGCTGTACATTGGTGGCGTACAGGTGGCGCGCGGTTATCTGAATCGCCCGGAACTGAATGCCGAGCGCTTCCTCGACGATCCGTTCCAGAGCAATGGGCGGATGTACCGCACGGGTGACGTCGCCCGCTATCTGGCGGACGGCAATATCGAGTACCTCGGTCGCAACGACGATCAGGTGAAGATTCGTGGTTTGCGCATCGAGCTCGGCGAGATTCAGGCGCGTTTGACCCAGATCGACGGCATTCAGGAAGCCGCCGTATTGGCCCGTGAGGACGCGCCGGGCGAGAAACGTCTGGTCGCGTACTACACCGGGGCACCGCTGGAAATCGAAACACTGCGCAGCCATCTGCTGGAAAACCTGCCGGACTACATGGTGCCTGTCGTATTCGTGCATCTTGATGCATTGCCGCTGAGCCCCAACGGCAAACTCGACCGCAAGGCGTTGCCGGCGCCGGATCTGGCGGCGCTGACCACCCGTGAATATGAAGCGCCGGTCGGCGAAGTGGAAATCGCCCTCGCGCAGCTTTGGGCTGAACTGCTCAAGGTTGAGCGGGTAGGGCGCCATGACCATTTCTTTGAATTGGGCGGGCACTCGCTGTTGGCGGTCAATCTGGTCGCGCGCATGCGTCGCGCCGGTCTGACGGCCGACATCCGCGTGCTGTTCAACCAACCGACCCTCGCCGCACTGGCCGCTGCGGTGGGCGGTGAACCGGAGGCCGAAGTCGCGGCCAACCTCATCACCACGGACTGCACACGCATCACTCCCGAGCTGCTGCCACTGGTGACGCTCGACCAGCCGAGCATTGACCGCATCGTCGCCAGCATCCCCGGCGGCGTGGCCAATGTGCAGGACATTTACCCGCTGGCGCCGTTGCAGACCGGCATCCTCTTTCATCACTTGTCCGCCGCCCAGGGCGATCCGTATGTGTTGCAGGCGCAGTTTGCCTTTGCCGACGAGCAGCGCCTGAACAGCTTCACTCAAGCCTTGCAGAAGGTGATCCAGCGTCACGACATCCTGCGCACCTCGCTGTTCTGGGACCGCCTGCAAGACCCGGTGCAAGTGGTCTGGCGTGAGGCGCCGCTGGCGTGCGAAGCGCTGGAACTGAATGGCGCGGACGGCGATGTACTCGAGCAATTGCGCCGGCGTTTCGACGCTGCGCAGTACCGCCTGGCCGTCAATCAGGCGCCGCTGATGCGCGTGGTGCACGCCTGGGATTCAGCCAATCAGCGGGTGGTGGCGTTGTTGCTGTTCCATCACCTGGTCATGGACCACGTGGCGCTGGAGGTGCTGCAACACGAGATGCAGGCGTTCCTGATCGGTCAGCCGCAGCGTCTGGCTGAGCCGGTGCCGTATCGCAATTACGTGGCGCACACCCTGTCGGGGCTGAGCGACCAGCAGCACGAAGCGTTCTTCCGCGAGATGCTCGGCGACGTCGACGAACCCACCTTGCCTTACGGGCAGAACCCGGCGCAGGAAGGGCTGGCCACGCAGGCCCGGTTGAGCCTCGACGCCACGCTGAGCCGCAACCTGCGCAGTCAGGCGCGGCGCCTGGGTGTCAGCGCTGCAAGTCTGATGCACCTGGCATGGGCGCAGGTACTGGGGCCATTGTCCGGTCGTGACGACGTGGTGTTCGGTACGGTATTGCTCGGTCGCTTGCAGGGCGGCGAGGGCGCCGAACGGGCGCTCGGGGTGTTCATCAATACCTTGCCGCTGCGTATCGATCTGCGCGCGCACAGCATCAAGGGCGCAGCACTGGCGACGCATCAATTACTCAGCCAGTTGCTGCAGCACGAACACGCACAACTGGCGCGCATTCAGCATTGCAGCGCCATGGCGCCGAGCACGCCGCTGTTCAGCACGTTGTTCAATTACCGTCATGGTGCCTCGGCAGGTGGCGGTTCTGCCGAGGCCCGGGCGGCCTGGCAGGGCATGCAATTGCTCGAGGCCGAGGAGCACAGCAACTACCGCCTGACCCTCAGCGTCGACGACCTCGGCGAAGGCTTCAGCCTGACCGCACTGGCGGGCGCCGGCATCGACGCGCGGCGCACTTGCGCTTATTTGCAATGCGCCTTGCACGCGCTGGTGGAGGCGCTGGAGCACTCGCCGCATCAAGGCTTTGAACGGCTGTCGATCTTGCCGGGCGCCGAGCGCGAGCAGGTGTTGCACACCTTCAACGCGACCCGCGCCGATTACCCGCAGGGGCTGACGATCGCCCAGCGTTTCGAGCAGCAAGCCATTGAACGGCCGCAGGCGCTGGCAGCGGTGTTTGCCGGTGCCTCGCTGAGCTATGCCGAGTTGAACCGCCAGGCCAACATGCTGGCGCATCATCTGATTGCATCGGGTGTACAGCCTGACGACCGCGTGGCCATCGTCGCCCGGCGCGGTCTCGATACGCTGGTCGGGCTGGTGGCGATTCTCAAGGCGGGCGCCGGTTATGTGCCGGTGGATCCGGCGCACCCGGCGGAGCGCCTGAGCTATCTGCTGCAAGACAGTGCGCCCGTCGCGGTGCTGAGCCAAAGCGATCTGCATGAACGCCTGCCGGCATTGTCGGTGCCGCTGATCGACCTTGATCTGCGCCAATGGCCAAACGAGCCCATCGACAACCCGTCGCTGCCGGCCCTGACCCCGCAGCACCTGGCCTATGTGATCTACACCTCCGGCTCCACTGGCCTGCCGAAGGGCGTGATGGTCGAGCATCAGACCCTGAGCAACCTGGTGGACTGGCACTGCGCGGCCTTCGATCTGCACGCTGGCAGCCATACTTCAAGCCTGGCCGGGTTCGGCTTCGACGCCATGGCCTGGGAAGTCTGGCCGGCCTTGTGCATTGGCGCGACCGTGCATCTGGCGCCAAACCATGACGGCAACGAAGACATCGACGCGCTGCTGATCTGGTGGCGTGCGCAGCCGCTGGACGTGAGCTTCCTGCCGACCCCGGTAGCCGAATACGCCTTCAGTCAGGAGCCGGCGCATCCGACCCTGAAAACCCTGTTGATCGGCGGCGATCGTCTGCGCCAGTTCAACCGCAACCAGCCGTTCCGGGTGATCAATAACTATGGCCCGACCGAGGCCACGGTGGTGGCGACCTCCGGCCTGATCGAGGCGGGCGACGTCTTGCACATTGGTAAACCGGTGAGCAATGCCACGGTGTATCTGCTCGACGCGCAGCAACGCCCGGTGCCGCTGGGGGTGATCGGCGAGTTGTATGTCGGCGGTGCCGGCGTGGCCCGGGGTTACCTGAACCGTCCGCAGATGACCGCCGAACGCTTTCTGCGCGATCCGTTCAGCAGCGTGCCAAATGCACGTCTGTACCGCACCGGCGACCTGGCGCGCTGGCGCGAGGACGGCACGCTTGAATACCTCGGGCGCAACGACGATCAGGTGAAAATCCGTGGCGTGCGTATCGAGTTGGGCGAGATCGAAACCCGGCTCAATCAGCTCGACGGCGTTCAAGACGCGGTGCTGCTGGCCCGAGAGGATGAACCCGGCCAGCCACGTCTGGTGGCGTATTTCACCGAACAGGGCGACGCGCTGAGCGTTGGCGATCTGCGCGCCCGACTGTTGGCGCAACTGCCGGAGTACATGGTGCCGGCGGCGTTCGTCAGGCTTGACGCATTACCGCTGACCGCCAACGGCAAGGTCGACCGCAAGGCGCTGCCAAAGCCGCAGCAGACTGCGCTGTTCAGCCGCGCATACGTCGAACCGCAAGACGCGCTGGAAACCGCGCTGGCGCAGATCTGGGCCGAGGTGCTGCAGGTCGAGCGGGTCGGTCGGCATGATCACTTCTTCGAACTCGGCGGCCATTCGCTGCTGGCCATGCGCATGGTCGCGCAGGTGCGTCAGCAACTGGGGCTGGAACTGGTGATGGCCGATCTGTTCGCCAACCCTGAACTGGCGGCGGTCGCCGAGTGCCTGTGCGTAGCGCAGGTCAGTAGCCAACCGCCGATCGTCGAGGTGCCGCGTGACGGCACGCTGTCCTTCGCCCAGCAGCGCCTGTGGTTTCTCGCGCAAATGGACGGCGGCAATTCGGCGTACAACATTCCGCTTGGCCTGCGCCTGCGTGGACGGCTCGATGTCGAAGCCTTGCAGCGCGCGCTGACGCAGATCGTTGCGCGCCACGACACCCTGCGCAGCCGTTTCGTCAGCGTCGACGATCAGGCGCAGGTGACGATTGCACCGGTCGATTGCGGCCTGCTGTTGCAGATGGAAGACCTGCGCCAGGACCCACAGGCCGAAGCCACGGTGCAGGCACTGCTCGCGCAGGAAGCCGCGACGGCCTTCGATCTGCAGCACGATCCGCTGATTCGCGGACGCCTGATACGTCTGGCCGACGAGCATCAAGTGCTGTTGCTGACCGTGCATCACATCGTCGCCGACGGCTGGTCGATGGGAGTGCTGACCCGTGAGCTGATGGCGCTGTATCAGGCCTTCAGCCACGGTCAACCGGATCCATTGCCGCCACTGGCGCTGCAATATGGCGACTACGCCGTGTGGCAGCGGCGCTGGCTCAGCGGTGACGTGCTGCAGCGGCAAAGCGATTACTGGCAGCAGACCCTCGACGGCGCGCCGGCGTTGCTGACCCTGGCCACCGACCGTCCGCGTCCGCCACAGCAGGACTTCGCCGGCAGCAGCGTCGAAGTACGGCTCGACGAGCGTCTGAGTGCCGGGCTCAAAGCCTTGAGTCAACGGCACGGCGTGACCCTGTTCATGACCCTGATGAGTGCCTGGTCGCTGTTGCTGAGTCGGTTGTCAGGGCAGTCCGATGTGGTGATCGGCTCGCCGGTGGCCAACCGCACCCGGGCCGAGATCGAAGGCCTGATCGGCATGTTCGTCAACACCCTGGCCCTGCGTATCGACACTTCGGGCGAGCCGAGCGTTGCTGCGCTGCTGGCACGGGTCAAGGCGCGCACGCTGGAGGCGCAGGCGCATCAGGATCTGCCGTTCGAGCAAGTGGTGGACATCGCCCGGCCGGCGCGCAGTCTGGCGCACAGCCCGCTGTTCCAGACCACGCTGAGTTGGGACAGCAGCGTCGGCCCGCACCTGGCGCTGGGCGATCTGAGTCTTGAAGCTGTGGCTGCGCCGGGCCGGGTGGCCAAGTTCGACCTGACCCTGACCCTGGGTGAGGTCAAAGGGGTGATTCGCGGTTCGCTGGAATACGCCACGGCGTTGTTCGATCACGCGACCGTCGAGCGCTATGTCGGCTACTTGCAGCGCCTGCTGGCGGCGATGGTCAACGATGAGCAGACAGTGCTGGAGCGGGTGCCGTTACTCGCCGAGTCTGAGCGGCAGCGCTTGCTCTACGACTTCAACGCCACCGCACGCGAATACCCGCAGGCCCTGACCGTGCACGGGATTTTCCAGCAGCAGGCAGCGGCGCATCCCAAGGCGGTGGCGGCGGTGCATGGCGAGCATTCGCTGAGCTACTTCGAGCTGAACGCCCAGGCCAACCGCCTGGCGCATCACTTGATCAGCCAAGGCGTGCAGCCGGGCGATCACGTGGCGATCCTGCTGCCGCGCTCGCTGGAACTGCTGGTGGCGCAACTGGCGATTGCCAAATGCGCGGCGGCCTATGTGCCGCTGGACATCAATGCCCCGAGCGAGCGGCAGGCGTTCATGGTCGAGGACTGTCAGGCAGCGGCGTTGCTGACCCTCAGCCGTGAAGTCATCGACTACGCTGCGCCACGCATCGACCTCGACCGCTTGACCCTCAGCGGCCAACCGACGCATAACCCGAATCTGGCGCAGTCCTCGGAGGCGCTGGCGTACATCATGTACACCTCCGGTTCCACCGGCGCCCCGAAAGGCGTGATGGTGCCGCACCGCGCCATCGGCCGCCTGGTGCTGAACAACGGTTACGCCGATTTCAATGCGCAGGACCGCGTGGTATTCGCCTCCAACCCGGCGTTCGACGCCAGCACCATGGACATCTGGGGGCCATTGCTCAATGGCGGGCGCGTGGTGGTCATCGATCACCAGACCTTGCTTGATCCGAACGCCTTTGGCCGCGAGTTGAGCGCAACCGGGGCGACGGTGCTGTTCGTCACCACTGCGCTGTTCAACCAGTACGTGCAGTTGATTCCGCAGGCGCTCAAGCGCCTGCGCATTCTGTTGTGTGGCGGTGAGCGTGGCGATCCGGCGGCGTTCCGTCGACTGCTGGCCGAGGCGCCAGAGTTGCGCATCGTGCATTGCTACGGTCCGACCGAAACCACCACTTACGCGACGACGTTTGAAGTGCGTGAAGTGGCGGAAAACGCCGAGAGCGTGCCGATTGGCGGGCCGATCTCCAACACCCAGGTGTACGTGCTCGACGCGCACCAGCAACCGGTGCCGATGGGCGTGACTGGCGAGTTGTACATCGGCGGGCAGGGCGTGGCGCTGGGTTACCTGAACCGCGCCGATCTGACCGCCGAAAAGTTTCTGCGTGATCCGTTCAGCGAGCAACCGGGCGCGTTGCTGTATCGCACCGGCGACCTCGCACGCTGGCTGGCCCCGGGGCAGCTCGATTGCATCGGGCGCAATGACGATCAGGTGAAGATCCGTGGTTTCCGCATCGAGCTTGGGGAAATCGAAAACCGTCTGCTCAACTGCCAAGGGATCAAGGAGGCCGTGGTGCTGGCGCGCCGCGATGGTCAGGACATCACCCGTCTGGTGGCGTACTACACCGCGCACGCCGGGCGCCTGGACAGCGCGGATCTGCACGCGCAGTTGCTGGTGCGACTGCCGGAATACATGGTGCCGAGCGCGTGGGTGCAATTGGAGGTCCTGCCGTTGAATAACAACGGCAAGGTCGACCGCAAGGCGCTGCCGGCGCCGACGCAGGCAGCGATGCTCAGCCGGGTGTATGTCGCGCCGATCTCGGCGCTGGAACACCATTTGGCACGGATCTGGGCTGGCTTGCTGCGGGTTGAACAGGTCGGTCGTCACGACAACTTCTTCGAACTGGGCGGGCATTCGTTGCTGGCGATGCGCATGCTGTCGCAGGTGCGCCAGCAGTTGGGCGTCGAGCTGACACTCGCCGAGCTGTTCGCCAACCCCGAGCTGGCCGCTGTCGCCGAGGTGCTGAGCCGGGCGGGGCGCAGCACCTTGCCGGAGATTTTGCCGGCACCGCGTGATCAGCGATTGCCGCTGTCCTTCGCCCAGCAACGCCTGTGGTTCCTGGCGCAGATGGACGGCGGCCACAGCGCCTACAACATCCCGGTCGGTCTGCGCCTGCGCGGTCGACTGGATGAAGACGCGCTGCAGCGGGCACTGGCACGCATCGTTGCGCGTCACGAAACCCTGCGCAGCCGCTTCAGACAGATCGACGATCAGCCGCAGGTGCTGATTTTGCCGGCCGAAACCGGTCTGTTGCTGGCGGTAGAAGACCTGCGCCAGCACCCGCAGGCTGACAATGCCTTGCGCGGTCTGATCGAGGAGCAGGCCTGCGCCTCGTTCAATCTGCAGCACGATGCGCTGTTGCGCGGACGTCTGGTGCGTCTGGCTGATGATCATCATGTGCTGTTGCTGACGCTGCACCACATCATCGCCGATGGCTGGTCGATGGGCGTACTGACCCGTGAGCTGGCGGCGTTGTATCAGGCGTTCAGCCGTGGCGAAGACGATCCGCTGCCGCCGCTGGCGCTGCAATACACCGACTATGCGGTGTGGCAACGGCGCTGGCTCAGTGGCGAGGTGCTGCAGCGCCAGAGCGATTACTGGCAGCAGACCCTGGCTGGTGCGCCGGCCTTGCTGAGCCTGCCCACTGACCGTCCGCGTCCGCCGCAGCAGGACTATTCCGGCAGCCGCGTCGACATACTGCTCGATCAACACTTGAGCACCGGTTTGAAAGCCTTGTGTCAGCGTCGTGCGGTGACGCCGTACATGGTGATCATGAGCGCCTGGGCGATGCTGCTCAGCCGTTTGTCCGGGCAGAGCGACGTGGTGATCGGCTCGCCGGTAGCCAACCGCAACCGCGCGGAGATCGAAGGCCTGATCGGCATGTTCGTCAACACCCTGGCGCTGCGCATCGACACCTCGGGCGAGCCGAGCGGCGAGGCGCTGTTGGCGCGGGTCAAGGCGCAAACCCTGGCGGCTCAGGCGCATCAGGATCTGCCGTTCGAGCAAGTGGTGGACATCAGCAAACCGGTCCGCAGTCTGTCGCACAGCGCGTTGTTCCAGACCATGCTCAGTTGGGACAACAACGACGATCCGAGCCTGACCCTCGGCGACCTGACCCTGGAAGGCGTGGCCGGCGACAGCCATTTTGTGAAATTCGACCTGTCGCTGAGCCTTGGCGATTCCCACGACGGCATTCGCGGTTCGTTGCGCTATGCCACGGCGCTGTTCGATGAGTCGACGGTGCAGCGTTTCGTCGGCTACTTCCAGCGGCTGCTGGCGGCGTTGGTCAACGATGATCAGGTGCTGTTGACGCAGGTGCCGTTGCTGACGACGGATGAGCGTCAGCGCGTGCTGGTGGATTTCAACGCCACCGAAGTCGATTGCCCGCTGGAACAACCGCTGCACGGCTTGTTCGAAGCGCAGGCGCGCCGGAAACCAGAGGCTGTCGCGCTGCAATCCGCACAGGGAAATCTGACCTACCGCGAGCTCAATCAGCGCGCCAATCGCCTGGCCCGGCACCTGCGCGCACAAGGTGTGCAACCGGATGCGCGGGTGGCGATCTGCGTCGAGCGCGGGCTGGATCTGGTGGTCGGTCTGCTCGGCATTCTCAAGGCTGGTGGTGCCTATGTGCCGCTGGATCCGGGGTATCCGGCGGAGCGTCTGGCCTACATGCTCAAGGACAGCGCGCCGGTGGCGGTGCTGGTGCAAACGGCGACTCGCGGGTTGTTCGATGAAGGTGCCGCGGCGTTGATCGACCTGGATCACGGCAGTTGGCAACATTTGCCGGATCACGATTCGCCAGTGCCGGGCCTCAGCGCCTCGAACCTCGCCTACATGATCTACACCTCGGGTTCGACCGGGTTGCCGAAAGGCGTGATGATCGAGCATCGCAGTGCCTGCAACATGGTGCATTGGGGTTCGCAGCTCAGTCCGCCGACCGAACACGGTGCGCTGCTGCAAAAGGCGCCGTTCAGCTTCGACAGTTCGGTGTGGGAGATCTTCTGGCCGCTGTGTTCCGGGATGCGATTGGTACTGGCGCGGCCGGACGGCAATCGCGATTCGGCGTATGTGGTGCAGACCATTCGTGAGCAGCAGGTGACGGTGGTCAAGTTTGTGCCTGCCTTGCTGCAGCAGTTCATCGAGCAGGACGGTGTCGAGCAATGCACCAGCCTGACCGATGTGCTCAACGGTGGCGGCGAACTCAGCGCGGCGTTGGCCCGCCAAGTGCGTGATCGCCTGCCGTGGGTGCGGTTGCACAACGTTTATGGCCCGACCGAAACTACTGTGGACAGCACGGGCTGGACGCTGGAACCGGACATGCCGGTGCCGGAGAGCGTGGTGCCAATCGGTACAGCCTTGAGCAACACGCGGCTGTACGTGCTCGATGCGTACGGTCAACCGGTACCGCAAGGTGTCAGCGGGGAGTTGCACATCGGCGGCGTCGGCGTGGCGCGCGGTTATCACGGTTTGCCGGAAATGCAGGCCGAGCGCTTCATCGACAGCCCGTTTGTGGCGGGGGATCGGCTGTATCGCACGGGAGATCTGGCGCGCTACAACAATCACGGCGAGCTGGAATTCCTTGGTCGCAACGACTTCCAGATCAAGCTGCGGGGCTTGCGTCTGGAGCCGGGAGAAATCGAGGCACGGTTGATCGAGCATTCGGCGATTCGCGAGGCGGTGGTGATGGTCCGAGATGAGCGTCTGGTGGCCTGGTACACCGTGCGCGCCGGCATCGACGCGCCGTCACTGGAAACCCTGCGCGCGCATGTGCTGGAACGTTTGCCCGAGTATATGGTGCCGGGCGCGTTCGTGCGACTCGACGCCTTGCCACTGACGCCAAACGACAAGATCGACCGCAAAGCCTTGCCGGAGCCGGGTGCAGACGCCGTTATCAATCGCCCATACGTAGCGCCACAGGGTGAAGTTGAAACCACGCTGGCGCAGATCTGGGGCGAGGTGCTGGGCGTCGAGCAGGTCGGACGGCACGACAACTTCTTCGAGCTGGGCGGGCATTCGTTGCTGGCGGTGAAACTGGTCAATCTGCTGCAACGGGCCGGGCTGCAACTGTCGCTGGCCGAGCTGTTCCAGCACCCGAGCATCGAGTCTGCCGCCGTGCTGCTCAATCAGGGCGAGGCACTCAGTCAGCCTGACGGGCTGGTCGTGGTGCGCGCCGGGGAACACGGTACGCCGCTGTTCCTGATGCATGAGTTCAGCGGCCGCGACGTGTATTTCCCGACGCTGGCCCAGCACATCGGTGGCGAGTTCCCGATTTACGGCCTGCCCGGTGTGCCGCTGGGGCAAGCGCCATTGCGCACGCTGGAGTGCATGGCGCAGCGCATGGTCGGCATCATCCGTGCGGTGCAGCCACATGGGCCGTATCGGCTGGCGGGCTGGTCGTTCGGCGGGGTGCTGGCGCATGAGGTCGCGCAGCAATTGCTCGGTCTCGATGAACCGGTGGAGTTTATCGGCATGCTCGACAGCTATGCGCCAAACCCGCTCGCCCAAGACAAGGCCATGTGGAGCGGCGAGGGCCTCGACAAGCGCCAGTTGCTCGGCCATTGCCGTGGCCGTTCGCTGATGCTCGGTGCTGAAAGCGAGGCGGCACTGGCGGCAGTGCAAGCGCTGGAAGCGCAAGTCGAACAACTGGACTTCCCCGAGCTGTTCCAGCGCTGTCAGACGCAGCAACTGACCGATCCGGAACTGGCCACGGTCAGCGCGGCGGACGCCTGGCATTACTTTGATCGCGAAGCGGCGCATCGTCTGGCGCTGGCGCATTACCGGGTCAGCCCGGCGAGCCAGCCGATCCACTTGTTCCGTGCTCAGGAGCGGATGGACGGCCAGTCATTGCCGAGCCCGACGCGCGGCTGGGAAGAGCGCTTCGACACTCGCTTGCTGCGCTGCATCGACATCCCCGGCGATCACCGGACCATGATGAAGCATCCGCACATTCAGGCACTCGGTCAGGCCATTACCGGGGCGCTGGAAACCCTGGTGACGCCGCAGCCGACACGGTATCAACCGCTGCTGACGATTCAGACCGGGCAGCCGGGGCATGCGCCGATTTTCTGCGTGCCGGGGGCGGGTGACAGTGTCACCGGGTTCATTCACCTGACCGAGGCTATCGGCCCGGAATGGCCGATCATCGGCCTGCAACCCCGCGGGCTGGACGGCGTCAGTGTGCCGCACAGCGCGGTCGAAGCCGCTGCCGCGTTCTACCTGCAGGCCATCGAGCAGATTCACCCGCAAGGGCCGCTGCACCTGATCGGCCATTCGTTCGGCGGCTGGGTCGCGCATGCCATGGCGGCGCAGTTGCAGGCGGCCGGGCGCGTGGTGGCGTCGCTGACCTTGATCGACAGCGAGGCGCCGGGCGCTGACGGCACGGCGGGCAAGCCGTACACCGCGACTGCGGTGCTGCAACGGCTGATCGACACCTTGCAGTTGTCCTGTGGCAAATCGCTGGGCATCGATCCGGCGACCTTCGCCAACGCCGATGACAGCACACAACTGCGCCTGCTGCATGAAGGCATGGTGCGCGCCGGGGTGTTGTCGGAGCGCGCGGCGCCGGATGCGATGCACGGCCCGGTCCGCACATTCGCCAGCGCCTTGCGCACGGTCTATCAACCGCGTCTGGCCTATACCGGGCCAGTGCGGCTGGTGCTGGTCGATGACCCGACGCTGGACGAGTGGGGCAATCAGCGTGAGCAGGCGGCGATGCTCGAAGGCTGGCAGCGGCAGGTCAGTGATCTGGCGGTGTGGTACGGGCCGGGCAACCACTTCACGATTCTCAAGGCACCCAACGTCTTCAGTTTCGCCGCGTGGTGGCATGACGGTCTGGCGCTGGCGGTCGGCGAAGCGCTGTCCTGAGTGTGGTTTTTCTATCAAGACCCGGCCGCTGGCCGGGTCCATCCCTGAACGGACTTGTGGTTATTTATGGAAAAGTCGAAGTTGCGCAAAGTCGGTATGGGGTTGGCGTTGGCGGCGGTGGCCGGGTTGGTGCTGTACACGGTGCAGGCCCCGGCCGAAGCGCCGAAATACCAGACAGCGCCGGTCGAACGCACGGACATCGAAAACACCGTGCTCGCCACCGGTTTGCTGGAAGGCGTCAAGCAAGTGGATGTCGGCGCGCAAGTGTCGGGGCAGTTGAAGTCGCTCAAGGTCAAGGTTGGCGACAAGGTGAAGAAGGGCCAATGGCTGGCGGAGATCGACCCCTTGGTGCTGCAAAACACCCTGCGTCAGGCGCAGGTCGATGAAGAAAACCTGCAAGCGCAAAAGCGCGCCACGCAAGCCCAGCTCAAGCAGACCAAAGCGATATACCAGCGCTATCAGAACCTGCAGGAAGACGCTTCGATCTCGCGTCAGGATTTTGAAACCGCGCAATCGAACTACGAGGTGCAGCAGGCCAATCTGTTGTCGCTGGACGCGCAGATCAAAAGTGCGCACATCCAGATCGATACCGCCAAGGTCAACCTCGCGTACACGCGGATCGTCGCGCCGATCGATGGCGACGTGGTCGGCATAGTCACCCAGGAAGGCCAGACCGTGATCGCCAACCAGTTGGCGCCGATCCTGCTGAAACTGGCGGATCTGGACACCATGACCATCAAGGCGCAGGTCTCGGAAGCGGACGTGATCCATATCGCGCCGGGACAGCAGGTGTACTTCACCATTCTCGGTGAGGACAAACGCTACTACGGCAAGCTGCGCGGCACTGAGCCGGCGCCGCAGAACTTCCTCGAAACGCCGCCGGCCGGTACGCCGAAACAAAACACCGCGGTGTTCTATAACGCGCTGTTCGAGGTGCCCAATCCCGACCATCGCTTGCGCATCTCGATGACCGCGCAAGTGCGCATCGTCCTCGATACCGCGCAATCGGTGCTGACGGTGCCGGTGGCCGCGCTCGGCCCACGCAATGCCGATGGCAGCTTTCCGGTGCGGGTGCTGGACGCCAAGGGCCAGGCGCAGTCGCGCAACGTGCAGACCGGGATCAACAACAACGTCAAAGTGCAGATCAATCAGGGCCTGAATGAAGGCGAGCGGGTGGTGATCGGCGATCCGCTGCCCGCCGTGGCGGGGGCTTGAGCATGACGCAGCCGTTACTGCAACTGGCCGGCATCACCCGCAGTTTCACTGCCGGCGACCGCGAGTTTCTCGCGCTGAAGGACATCAACCTGACGATCAACGCCGGAGAAATGGTGGCGATCATCGGCGCCTCCGGCTCCGGCAAATCAACCCTGATGAACATCCTCGGCTGTCTCGATTACGCCACCGCCGGCAGCTACAGGATCAACGGTCAGGAGACCCGCGACCTCGACGATCAGGCGCTGGCCGAACTGCGCCGCGATTACTTCGGCTTCATCTTCCAGCGTTATCACTTGCTGCCGCACCTGAGCGCGATGCACAACGTCGAGATGCCGGCCATCTACGCTGGGATTCCGGCGCCGCAACGCCACGCCCGCGCCCGTGAGTTGCTGGCGCGGCTGGGCCTCGACGGGCACCTGACGCATCGCCCGAGCCAGCTTTCTGGCGGTCAGCAGCAGCGGGTGAGTATCGCCCGGGCCTTGATGAATGGCGGTGAAGTGATCCTTGCCGACGAACCCACCGGCGCCCTCGACACCGCCAGCGGCAAGGAGGTAATGCGCATTCTGCTGGAGCTGCACGCAGCCGGGCACACGGTGATTCTGGTGACCCACGACCCGAAAGTCGCGGCCAACGCCGAGCGCATCATCGAAGTCAGCGACGGCGAAATCCTCAGCGACCGGCGCAACCAGCGCGACACCGGGCAACTGTCGGACGAAGAGCAGGTGCCGGCCAAACCACCGGCGACCCGCCGCCTGGTGGCCAGCCTCGGGCTGTTCAAGGAGGCCTTCAACATGGCCTGGGTGGCGCTGATTTCGCACCGCATGCGCACCTTGCTGACCATGCTCGGGATTGTCATCGGCATCACCTCGGTGGTGTCGATTTCGGCGATCGGTGAGGGTGCGAAAAACTACGTGCTCAAGGACATTTCGGCGATCGGCAGCAACACCATCGACATCTATTCCGGCAGCAGTTTCGGCGACAAGCGCGCCGCGTCAATCGAGACACTGGTGCCGGCCGACGTTACCGCGCTGAATCAGCTGTATTACGTCGACAGTGCCACCCCGGTGGTCGGCCGCAGCATGCTCCTGCGTTACCGCAACATCGACCTCGACGCGCAGATCAACGGCGTCAGCGACCAGTACTTTCAGGTGCGCGGGATCAAACTGGAGGCGGGCATTACCTTCAGCGAAAGCGATGCGCGGCGCCAGGCGCAGGTGGTGGTGATCGATTACAACACCCGGCATCGGTTGTTCGCCGAGGGTGTCGATCCGCTGGGCCAGGTGATCCTGATCGGTAACCTGCCATGCACGGTGATCGGCGTGGCCGCCGAGAACAAGAACCTGTTTGCCTCGGGCAAAAACCTCAACGTCTGGGTGCCCTACGAAACCGCCGCCGGCCGGATCCTGGGCCAACGCTTCCTCGACAGCATCAGCGTACGGATCAAGGACGGCCAGTCGAGCAAAGTCGTGGAAAATCATGTCACCCAATTGCTGCTGCAACGCCACGGCATCAAGGATTTCTACACCAACAACCTCGACAGCGTGATGCAGACCGTACAGAAAACCAGCCGCTCGCTGGCCTTGCTGCTGTCGCTGATCGCGGTGATTTCGCTGGTGGTCGGCGGCATCGGGGTGATGAACATCATGCTGGTGTCGGTCACCGAGCGTACCCGCGAGATTGGCATTCGCATGGCGGTCGGCGCACGGCAGTCGGACATTCGTCAGCAGTTTCTGGTGGAGGCGGTGATGGTCTGCCTGCTCGGCGGGGCCATCGGCATTTCCCTGTCGTACGCCATCGGCCACCTGTTTTCGCTGTTCATCAAGGAATGGGAAATGGTGTTCTCCATGGCCTCGGTGTTGACGGCGGTGATCTGCTCGACGCTGATCGGCATCGTCTTCGGCTTCGTCCCCGCGCGCAATGCATCGCGCCTGGACCCGATCGAGGCGTTGGCGAGGGACTGATTGCCGGAGCTGATTGGCCGGGCTCGTGCCTGAAGCGCACAAATCGAAAGGGACGGGTCACGACCCCGTCCCTGTTTTTCGCCCTCAATCCAACTGTGGCTGGCTTGCCAGCGATGACGGCCCACAAACCGACCGACCTCTCAACTGAATGCCCTCAATCCAACTGTGGGAGCTGGCTTGCCAGCGATGACGGCCTACAAGCCGACCAACCTCCCAACTGAATGCACTCATTCCAACTGTGGGAGCGAGCCTGCTCGCGAAAGCGTCCTGCCAGACAAAATCAAAACAACAGAGCAAACGCCGCACATAAACATAACCCCGCAACCACGTTTAAAGTACACGAACCGTTACGCCATACCGGCTACAACGCCTTGCGCCGTCACCTACGCGTACGCCAGAATCCGCCGGCTTACACGGCTATGGGGCGGGCTATATCGTTTCCCGGTCACTGAAAATCAGTGATCGGGTTTGGTAGCCCGTCTGTAATAGCTGTATGGCAACACTATGCAGTCCCTTTGCGGGGCTCGGTTTTATGGTGGTCATGCGTGGGGCTCATTCGTGAGCGCCGGGTTCCTATTGCAGCCGGTCTACCAACCCGCGTATGGCCACCACCCCTCGTTTGGTAGCGAGAGTGATGGCTCCTGAATAACTGCAATAGGAGTACATCCATGTTCAAAGCCACACCCAACCCCCCAGACACCTCAATCCCGTACGACCCAGCCCTCGACCCGCAGAAGATAAAAGCGGCCACCGACCGCGCCATCAACTTCTACCTCAACCCCGGCGCCCTGAAGATCTCGATCCCTTCAACACCCTCAAGCAAATCCAACAGAATCTTCCTCATCGACCCCACCGTGGACGAGGAAACCTTGCTCGTCGAAGCCTGCGAGTCCTTGGCAGCCGCCAGCGACATGGCCCGTGATATCGGCGACACCGTCGATCACCCACAGCGCCGGGCCATGCTGATGCTGCATCAGGTGATCATGCTCAGTGAACTGATGGTCAACCGGGTACTGGACGGCCGCCGCGTGCCGAACTAACTGCCCGGTCCTCTGTAGGAGCTGCCGCAGGCTGCGATCTTTTGATTTTGTTTTTCAAGATCAAGATCAAAAGATCGCAGCCTGCGGCAGCTCCTACAGAAAGTCATTCTTTCAATGTGCCTCGATCGGAGTTCCAGCTGATGCCCGAAACCCCACCCAATCCGCCGATCACAGAATCGGTATCGCCGTATGAATCCCACAACTCCAGGAAACTCCACGAAGCCGCCGAACGCGCCCTGGATCACTACCTCGCGCCCGCGCACATCATGGCAACGCCGTACAGCCCCAGCAGCATGTTCCTGGTCAACCCGCAAACCGACACCGAATCGCTGCTGGCCAACGCCTGTGAATCCCTGGCCTCGGCCACGGTCATGCTCGGTGATTTCGCCGGCACGCTGGAAGGGCCGGGTCGCAATACGGCGCTCGGCATTGCGCAAGTGGTGATGCTGGGGGAGTTGGCGGTGAATCAAGCGCTGGATAGAGTCATGCCGAAGGATTAAGCCGCCAATGTAAAAAAAACCGCCACCCGGTGAGGGCGGCGGTTTTTTTCTTCAGTGGCGGACTCAGGCCGCGCTGGTGGCGGTGGACGTGTCCTCCGGCGAGTACATCCAGCGCATCAACGAATGCCGGCCGCTGATTCCCAGCTTGATCGCGGCGCGCTTGAGATAGCTTTCCACCGTGTTGACCTTCAACTGCAATTGCTCGGCCAGCTCCGGCGCGGTACGCCCGGCGAGCAGGCCAATGCACACTTCGGTTTCGCGATTGGACAGGCTCAGGCCCAGTTGCTGTAAACGTTCGTTGAAGCGCAGTCGCAGGTTGTCCAGGCCCGGTTGCGCGCCGTCGGTGCCGGGCGACGGCTCTTCAGTGCCGGTTTGCAAGGGTTGCAGGGCGTGAATGTGTTTTTCCACCATCGGCAACAGCACCGGAGAGATGTCCTGCAACAAACTCTGCTCCTGGGCCGAGAACCGTTGCGACTGGTCGTTGCGATACACCGAAATCACGTAGCGGTAGCCGTCCTTGCGTCGGGTCAGGTGCAATTGTGAGGCGTCGGCGCTGGCGGAGGCGGGCGGGTCTATTGGCGCGCTCGAGCGTGCGGCAATGTGTTCGCAGAAGACCGTTTCAACCTGCTGGGCCGAGTCTTTGCCGGCTTCCAGCGGATTGCGATGGGCGGGGCGGCCCACCGGTTCAACGCGCATTTGCCGAATGTGCGTGGCGTCCACCGCCAGTTGCGTCTGGATCAGGTCATGCAGCATTCGCGGAAAGTGCCGGCTACCGGTGCTCGCAATGACTTTGCCGATATGGGGAAACAGGTGTGAGTTCATAAACATCATCCATGAATTGCAGGTGAAACAGTCCCGTTCCTGACCTGCGTCGAGCGTGTTCCCTGGTCGACGCAATGTCAGGATGTGGATCCTATCCTAGTACAACGTTTGAAAGACGGTTTAATGAAGGCGTTATCAGCTTATAACTTCACTCGATTTTTTCCGGCGCCACCACCCACACGCTGCATGGCATCTTGTACAGCAGGTGTTCGACGGTGCTGCCGATCAGACGGCCCACACCCCGGTGGGCGATGCGGCCCATGACGATCATGTCGATGTCATAAGCATCGGCGTAGCTGGCCAGTACCTTGGCCGGGTCGCCCAGGATCATGTGCTGGTTTTCTGCCGGAATATCGTTGCGTTCGGCCAGCTCACGGAACGCTTCGCCCTGGGCATCGAACAGCGCCTTGGCGGCACTGGAGGAAAAGAACGCGGAGGCGTGATCGAAACCGAATTCGGCGGCGCTGAGCGAGGTCAGGTCATGGGCGTAAATCACGTCGAGCTGCGCATTACACAGCGTCGCCAGTTTATCGGCCTCGTACAGGATCCGGTCGTTCAGACCTTGGTACTGACCATCGCGATGGAACGGGTCGACCGCCGCGACAATCCGCCGTGGCAGCGCGTGTTGCACATGGCTGACGAAATGCAGCGGCACCGGGCATTCGCGCAGCAGGTGCACATCCAGCGGGGTGAACATCAGGCGCGACAGCAGTGATTCGTGCTCCAGTGCCTTGATCAGCGCCGTCATCGGTTGTTCGCGCAGGTGAATGAGGATTTCCTGCAGCGGCCTTTCGACCCAGACCACCTCGGTGGTGACGTGCACCCCGAGTTTGCGCAATGGCCGGGCCTGATCCTCGAGCCATTGATGATGGCGTTCGATGTAGCCCAGGCGCATCTGTTCCAGCGCTTGTTCGTTGACCAGTCCGGCGGTCGCCAGGCCTTCCAGATAATCGAAGGCGACGATGTGCAACGCCGCGTCGGAGGCCTTGGCCAGCGCGGCGGCGCGCTCGAAAGCCGGGCTGTTTTTCATCAGGGGCGAAACCACCAGCATGAAACGCGATTGTTCAGACATGACAAATCTCCCGTGGTTGATCGCACACACGACGCGAAAGGGCGGCGTTGTGTTCGGGCCGTGAGCCTTGAGTCCATCGTGGCCCGGGCGTGGCGGGCGGGATTGATATTTGTCAACGGGGCGATTCACCCACACAGTCCATCGGACGTGCGGTAGGGGGTGGCTGTCCGGGATCCCGAGTGGGAGCGGGCTTGCTCGCGAAAGCGGTGGGCTGATCCGCAGATTGTTTGACCATTATCAACGTTGGCGCTGTGACGACGGCGCAGTCTTGAAGACATCTCAAGCTGCGACCCGCTCAGAGGATTTGATCATGACCATGATGAAAGCAGCGATCTTCGTCGAAAAGAACCGCATCGTGCTCGACGACAAGCCGATTCCGCAAGTCGGGCCACTGGATGCGCTGGTGCGCGTCACCACCACGACAATCTGCGGCACCGACGTGCATATCCTGCGCGGCGAATACCCGGTGGCCAAAGGGCTTACCATCGGTCATGAGCCGGTGGGCGTCATCGAGCGGCTGGGTTCGCAGATGCGTGGTTTCGTCGAGGGTCAACGGGTGATCGCCGGGGCTATCACGCCCAGCGGCCAAAGTTACGCCTGCCTGTGCGGTTGCGGCTCGCAGGACGGCCCGGACACCCGTCACGGCTTCAAGGCGATTGGCGGCTGGAAGTTCGGCAACACCATTGACGGCTGCCAGGCCGAATACGTGCTGGTGCCGGACGCCCTGGCCAATCTGTGCCCGATCCCCGACGGCTTGAGCGACGAACAGGTGCTGATGTGCCCGGACATCATGTCCACCGGTTTTTCCGGGGCGGAGCGCGGGGAGATCAACATCGGCGACAGCGTCGCGGTCTTTGCCCTCGGGCCGATCGGCTTGTGTGCGGTAGCGGGGGCGCGCCTCAAGGGCGCCACCACGATCATCGGCGTCGATGCCGTGCCCGAACGTATGAGCGTCGCCCGCCGACTGGGCGCGACCCATGTGGTCAACTTCAAGGATGGCGACGTGGTCGAGCAGATCATGGCGTTGACCGATGGCCGTGGTGTCGACGTGTCCATCGAAGCGCTGGGCACCCAAGGTACGTTCGAATCGGCCTTGCGGGTGCTGCGTCCCGGTGGTCGCTTGTCGAGCCTGGGAGTGTACTCCAGCGACCTGCACATTCCGCTCAATGCCTTTGCCGCCGGGCTGGGTGATTACAGCATCGTCTCGACCCTGTGCCCCGGTGGCAAGGAACGCATGCGCCGCTTGATGGCGGTGGTGCAAAGCGGCGCGGTGGATCTGTCGCCGCTGGTGACCCATCGCTTCAAACTCGATGACATCGAGGCGGCGTATGAGCTGTTTGCGCATCAGCGCGACGGGGTCATGAAGGTGGCGATTACCCCTTGAACAAGGGCCTTTTCCGATTCGACGGAGGCTTTTCGATGAACATTGATATCAGTGCAACGGCGGCGCCGCATGGCTGGGTGGTGTCGCTGGATGATTGTCGCGTGTACTTCAATCAATTGCAGGAGGCGCAGGCTTTTGTCAGCCGGCTCCAGGCCCGTATCGACGCGCCGCATCCCTGGCCACACGCAACTGAGCGTCAAATATTTACCCCACCCGCGCCGGCCAGAACCGTGAAGGCTGTTGCGGGCTGAATTCGATCCGCGCAGGGGTAAGGCAGGGCAAATCGACGATGAATGAATCCCTGGGCATGACGGGGGCGGCGGCTGCCTTGGGCATCGGCATGCTCATCGGTCTTGAGCGCGAACGGCACAAGGGCACGGGTGAGCGTCGAGGCAGCGCAGGTTTGCGCACCTTCGCGATCAGCGCGTTGCTGGGCTACGCCGCGATGGTGGTGGGGGCGGCGCTGTTGGTGGGGATTGTCGCGATCGGTTTGACCTTGCTGATCACCGTCGCCTATTGGCGCGGGCGCGATGACGACCCCGGCGTGACCAGCGAAGTGGCGCTGATCATCGTGCTCATATTGGGCGCGTTGTGCACACGCTCACCCGAACTGGCGGTGGCGATTGGCGTGGTGGTGGCGGGTTTGCTGACGTATCGGGAAAAGCTGCATGACTTCGCGATCACGCAGTTGAGCGAAACCGAAATGCGCGATGGCCTGATCTTGCTGATAACCGCATTGGTGGTGTTGCCGTTGACACCGGATCGCTACATCGGACCGTACGCCGCGCTCAATCTGCGCACCATTTGCACCTTGACGGTATTACTGATGCTGGTGGGCGCCGGCGGGCACATTGCCGTTCGTACGCTGGGCATTCGTTACGGCTACGTCCTCAGCGCCATCGCCTCCGGCTTCGCCTCCAGCACCGTGACCATTGCGACGATGGGCCATCGGCTCGCCCGGGAGCCGGCGAATCTGCGAATCCTCAGCGCGGCAGCGCTGCTGTCCAATCTGGCGACCATGGTTCAGACCGGGCTGATTCTCGCCACCGTCGATCCAGCCTTGTTGCGCAACATGTGGCTGCCGTTAGTCTGCGGCAGCGTGGCGACGCTGATCTACAGTGCTTGTCTGATGCTTCCCCGACCCGCCAGAGGAACTGAAAAGACGCTGTCGATAGGCGGTGCATTCAATTTGAAACTGGCCTTGATCGTTGCGTTGACCATGACCGCGATCACCCTTGTGTCATCGGCCATGCTCAGTCAATTCGGCCAAATGGGCGTGATGCTCACCGCCACCTTCAGCGGTTTCGCCGATGCGCACGCGTCTACCGCCTCGATCGCCGGGTTGGCCAAGGCCGGTCTGTTACCGGTGGAGGCGATTGTCGCTCCGGCGCTGATTGCGATCAGCAGCAACTCGTTAAGCAAATGCGTGGTGGCCTGGGTCAGCGGCGGCAGGCGTTTCGCGGCGATTGTCATCCCCGGGCAAGTGTTACTGACACTGGCGATGTGGGCCGGCACTTTGTGGCACTGAAATCCGGCGGCGCGGGTTTGAGGCAGAGCTGATCAAGATCAACTCGTCGGCAGCAGGAGCGGGCAATCTGGAGATCTGTTCACTCGATCCCGATGGCCGCCGTGCCGAGGTGCCCCATGTCGCAGACCCAACGCTTGTTGTTGATTGCTCCCCCTACCATGAGCCACACCCCGGCGTTCGAGCGTGCCGCCGCGTTGGCCGTCGCCATGCAGTTACCGTTGCACATCGTCGCCTTCGATTACCTGCAGGCGCTGGCGGTGGCGGGCCTGTTCGCCCCTGAACAAATCCGTCTGGCCCGGGACGGTTATTTGCGCACGCATCGCCAGTGGCTGGCCGAGCAGGGCAAATTGCTCGAACGGCATGGCATCCAGGTCACCAGTGAGGTGGTCTGGGTGCAACATCCTTACGAAGAAGTCCTGCAGTTCGTCAACGAAATGCCGTTGGCGCTGATCATCAAGGATGCGCAGCAGGAGTCGGCGTTGAAGCGGGTGTTTTACACCCCGCTGGATTGGCAACTGCTGCGCGACTGCCCGGTGCCGGTGCATCTGGTCACCGATGACGTGCATCCAAGGCCACGCAGTGTGCTGGCGATCATTGATGTACTGCGCAGTGAAGATCAGGACTTGCTGTTCAATGATCAGATTGTCGACGCTGCGGTGCGCCTGGCCGAGCAGTGTGATGCCAGGCTTGAGTTGCTGCATGTCTACGACTGGGCGGCGGTGTATGCCACGGACATGGGCTACGGCGCTTTGCCACTGGCCACCGGCATCTATGAGTCACTGGGCAATGCGCAACAGGAGGCATTTGCCGCCCTGGCCGAACGCCACGGTGTACCGCCGACCTGCCGACATTTTGTCGAGGGACCACCGGTGCCGAGCATTTGCGAGTTTGCCGCCGAACATCACATTGAGGTGATCGTGTTGGGCACGGTGCAGCACCACGGTTTGAACAAGTTGTTGGGCACCACCGCCGAACAGATCCTGCATCGCGCGCCGTGCAGTGTGCTGGCGATCAAACCGGGACATACCTTGCAATCGTGAAGAATCGCCCGGTGCCGAGTCGTTTTGCAGACTCGGCACCGGGCGATTTTTTACAGGTGAAGACGGTGTATGACCTGACGGCTGTCTTCAGGATCGTGGTGGGTTTCGAACTTCAGCGCCCGCGCCAGTTCGCGCATCGGTTCGTTGCTGGCAACGTCGACCGAATACATCTGGCGGAAGCCGTTCTGGCGTGCAGCCTTGATCAGATGCTCCATCAACAGCGTCCCCAGGCCCAGGTGTTGCCATTCATCGGCAACGGTGACGGCGCATTCGCATTCATGCTCGCCGGTGGCGGCATAACGGCTGATGCCGATTTCGATCAACTGGCCGTTTTCATGCACCAGCGCGATGAACGCCGTGCGCTGCCGGTTATCGGTGTCCATCAGTTGGTCGAGCATTGCCGGGCCGGGCTCGCTGATCTGCGCCAGAAAACGCATGTGCCGGGACTCGGGCGACAGGCGTTTGATGAACGCGTATTCACGCTCGCGATCCTTTTCCGCCAACGGACGGATCAACACATGACGCCCATCCTTGACGGCCTCGATCCAGTGTTGCCCGGAGACTGCGGCGTAGGCCGCCACGGCTCGATCGTTGTGGTCTTTGACTGTAAGCATGGGGTAATCCTCCATCCGGTTTGAAAGGCTGACGCGGGTTGAGCAACGGTTGTTTTTGATGGTTTTACGCCGTCGCCGAGGCCAGCATCTGATCTGGATCAGACACACGCGAACGCGTCACTCAATGGCCGTTGGTTGATTTAAATCAACGTCGGGCAGTGGGCCGCGAGCGCAGGCTGGAACCTTGCCGGTCGTGCAACGCCGGTGCCGAGCGGAGGTGTGTGATGGGGCAATATCAACGTTTGCTGCTGGTCGCCGACCAGACCCTGCATCAGTCACCCGCCATGCTGCGCGCCATGGCGCTGGCCAAGGCGAGCGGGGCGGCGCTGGACGTACGGGCCTTTGTCGAACCGGTGCCGGTTGCGCATCTGTGGGAAGAAAGAATCGACGAAGTCGACGCTCAGCGCTATTTGCGGCGCTACCGCCGCTGGATCGCCGATGAGGTCGAACGGCTCAACGGCCATGGCCTGAAGGTCACCGTCGACGTGGTGTTCACCACGCACCCGTTGCTGGAAATTCTCAGGACCGTGCAGGCACTCAAGCCCGATCTGCTGATCAAGGATGTGGCGCTGGAGCCAGTGCTGAAACGGGTATTCATCACGCCACTCGATTGTCACTTGCTGCGTGAAAGCCCGGTGCCGGTGCACCTGGTCAATCAGATTCGCTACGCATTACCGCATCGAGTGGTCGCGGCGGTGGATCCGTTCGATCCGGCCACGCAGATCAACGGCTTGAACGACACCATCATCCAGACGGCCAACGCCCTGGCCTTGCAATGTGACGCGCCGTTGCACTTGTTGTACGCCTATGACCTGTCGGCGGCATTCAACGGTGACGCACCGTTGGTAACCGGTGGCTGGAACGGCAACTTTGTCGAAGAACTGCGTGAGTCGCTGCATCAGGCTTTTGTGACCCTGGCCGATCGTCATGGCGTACCCCCGGAACGTCGGCATTTCGCCATGGGCTTGCCGGTGCCGGTGATCAGTGAGTTTGTCGAGCAGTACCTGGCTGACGTGGTGGTGATGGGCACGGTGCATCGGGTCGGCGTTGACCGGTTGATCGGCAGCAACACCGAGCGGGCACTGTACTCGGTGCCGGGCAGCATTCTGGCGGTCAGGCAACGGGGCCCCAGCGATTGACCGGCCGGGGGCCAGCCTCAGCGCGGCGAGCGGTGGCAGCCGGCAACCAATTGCTTGAGGCCGTCCATGTTCTGGATCCGCACGTCGCGGCCGCTGATTTCCACCAGCCCCTGATCCCGCAGGTGAGCGATGCCCCGGCAGATGGTTTCCAGACGCATCCCGAGAAAGGAGCCGATTTCCTCACGGCGCATTTTCAGCACGAAATCCTTCGCCGAGTAACCGCGCAGGCTCAAGCGTTGTGACAGGTTGAGCAGAAACGCCGCCAGCCGCTCATCCGAGTTCATGTTGCCCATGAGCATCAACATGCTGTGGTCGCGAACGATTTCACGGCTCAGCAACCGATTGAGGTTGTGCTGCAGTGACGGCAGGTTCTGCGCCAGTTTTTCCAGCTGCGCAAAGTGGATCGGACAGACCTCGCTGTCCTCCAGGGCAAAGGCATTGCAGGCATGCTCGTCGGCGCTGATGGCGTCCAGCCCGAGCATCTCGCCGGGGATGTGGAAACCGGTGACCTGTTCACGGCCGTCCACCGACAGCATGCTGGTCTTGAACGAGCCGATTCGCACGGCATACAACGAGCGCAGCGGATCGCCCGTGCGGTACAGCGCGGCCCCCTTTTTGACCTTGACCCGTTGCACGATCAGCGTGTCCAGGCGCTCGACTTCTGCACCGCTCATGCCGATCGGCAGACACAACTCCAGCACACTGCAGTTGGAGCACGCGGTTTTGAGGTGGTGCACCGGCAAAGCAAGTTTTTCGGACATGGGAGGGTTCACGCGGTTGGGGGTGGGTTAAGCATAGGTGCCCCGCATACGGACATCGATTTCATTTAACAACCGCCTGCGCCAGCTGACGAACGGACGAAAGCGCAGTGCGGGGAACGCAGCTGCGCCATTGCTTGATAAAAATCAGAACCCTCGCAAGGCACCGTCGGATACTGGCCGGGCAAATGGTCACTACTCGATCGACAGGGATGTCAGGCTGGCCCTCAGGCCAGTACCGCACTGCCAGGATGAGGTTCGTATGCTCAGATTCAAGCGAATGCTGTTGATCGCGCCTGCCGAAATGGTTCGCACCCCGGCCTTCGATCGCGCGATGGCTCTGGCCCAGGCAACCGGTGCGGCGCTGCACATCGTGGCGTTCGATTATGTGCAGGCGCTGGCGGTGGCCGGTCTGTTTGATCACGATGCGATGGCCCAGGCACGCGAGGGTTATTTGCAAGTGCACCGGCACTGGCTGGAGCAACAGGCCCGGTTCCACACCGGCTGCGGCGTGCAGGTCAGCAGCGAAGTGGTCTGGGCCAGGGCCACGCCGGCGCATCTGCTGGAGTACATCAATGACTATCGAGCCGATCTGGTGATCAAGGATACCCATCATGTTCCGGCGCTGAATCGGGCATTCCATCGACCGCTGGACTGGCTGTTGCTGCGCGACTGTCCGGCCCCGGTGCATCTGGTCACCGAAGCCCGTCATCCTTTGCCGCTGAAAATGCTCGCCGCCGTCGATCTGTCGCATCTGGAGGCTCTGACCCAAGGCCTCAACGACCGCATCCTCGATCTGGCCGCCACGCTGGCAAGCGCTTGCGACGCCGAGTTGCACCTGCTCAACGTCAGCAACTGGTCGGTGCTGGGCGATGCGGCGATGAGCGTGCCGACCCTGAGTCTGGATCACAGCCTGTGCGAGGCGATCAACGACACCCAGCAAGAGGCGTTTGATGCGCTGGCCGAGCGTTACGCAATCGAGACTCAACGCCGACACCAGATGACCGGGATCCCGCACAAAGTGATCGAACAGTTCGCTCGCCAGAACGCGTTCGACCTGCTGGTGCTCGGTACTGCCTACCAGCAGGGCCTCAACGGCTTTATCGGCGCGACGGTCGAGAGTGTCCTCAACCGGGCGCCGTGCAGCTTGATGATCGCCAAACCCTTACCCGATGCGGATTGAGGAGCAACCAGACAAAGCCGATCCGGACCATTAGATTGTCCGTTATGAGTTGACAGTGAAACGCTTTTCAACCGATTTATCGGTTTCGGTGGTGTCAGTAATCTGTGCCCATGTTCAACGCAACGCCAACCACCACAACCAAGAAAAGGGAATCAAACATGAGCACTGCAACCTACAACCGCCTGAACAAAGACGACGCCGTAGTCCTGCTGGTCGACCACCAGACCGGTCTGATTTCTCTGGTTCAGGATTTCTCGCCAAACGAATTCAAGAACAACGTGCTGGCGCTGGCCGACCTGGCGAAATTCTTCAACCTGCCGACCATCCTCACCACCAGTTTCGAACAAGGCCCCAACGGCCCGCTGGTTCCGGAACTGAAGGAAATGTTCCCGGACGCGCCGTACATCGCCCGTCCAGGCCAGATCAACGCCTGGGATAACGAAGACTTCGTCAAGGCGATCAAGGCCACCGGCCGCAAGCAGATCATCATTGCCGGTGTCGTGACCGACGTCTGTGTTGCATTCCCGACCCTGTCGGCACTGGCCGAAGGCTTCGACGTATTCGTCGTCACCGACGCCTCCGGCACGTTCAACACCACCGTTCAGCAAGCCGCCTGGAACCGCATGACCCAGGCCGGCGCTCAAATGATGAACTGGTTCTCGGTCGCCTGTGAGCTGCACCGCGACTGGCGCAACGACATCGAAGGACTGGGCAATCTGCTGTCGCAGCGGATTCCGAACTACCGGAACCTGATGAACAGTTACTCGGCGTTGACCGCGCAGCAAAAGTGACTGCAGCGTTGTGAATGTGAAAGCCTGCCCTGAAAAGCAGGCTTTCTTTGTTTGCGCCGCTGCATCAGCGTTGCTACCCGTTGCGCTGACCGAACGCGCGCACCAGCAGTTTTTTTGATCACCACCACCGGGTATTCCCAGTCGTTTACGGCTAATCTGCGCACTCGCTGACGACAACAAGACAACAACAGGAGTCACTGATGCAACCGATCCGTCTCGGTCTGGTGGGCTACGGCAAGATTGCCCAGGATCAACATGTTCCGGCGATCAACGCCGATCCCGGATTTCGTCTGGTGGCGGTCGCCACGCAAGGTAAACCCTGTGCCGGGGTGGAGAACTTTCACTCGTTGAGCGAGTTGCTGGAACATGGCCCCGAGGTGGACGCGATTGCGTTTTGTACGCCGCCGCAAGGTCGATTCGCACTGGTGCAGCAGGCGCTGGCCGCCGGCAAACATGTGTTGGTGGAAAAACCGCCGTGCGCCACGCTGGGCGAGGCGCTGGCTTTGGTCAATCAAGCCCGGCAGCAGGACGTCAGTGCGCTGTTCGCCTGGCATTCGCGCTACGCCCCCGGTATTGAAGCCGCCCGCGACTGGCTCGCCAGTCGCACGCTGCAAAGCGTGCGGATCGACTGGAAGGAAGACGTGCGCAAATGGCATCCCGGTCAGACGTGGATCTGGCAACCCGGTGGTCTGGGCGTTTTCGATCCGGGCATCAACGCCCTGTCGATCGTCACCCGTTTGCTCGCGCAGCCACTGTTTGTCGAGTCCGCCGAACTGCGTGTACCGGACAACTGCCAGTCGCCGATTGCCGCGTCGATCAAAATGTCCGATGCCAGCAGACTCGACGTGCAGGCCGAGTTCGATTTCGACCACGGTCACGACGAACTCTGGAGCATCGAGATTCGCTGCGCCGAAGGTGTGCTGCGTCTGGACAACGGCGGAGCGCTGCTGAGTATCGATGGCGTGCCCCAAGCGGTGTCGGAAGAGGGCGAGTACACGGCGGTGTATCGACACTTCCGGCAACTGATTGGTGATCGGGCCAGCGACGTCGATCTGCAGCCACTGCGGCTGGTGGCGGACAGTTTCTTTGTCGGCAGCCGGGTGGCAGTCGAGCCGTTTTATGACCCGGCACGCTGATCGGTTGAAGCGGGATAGCGGTTGCGCGATGTCAGCGAACCTGAGCGTCAGGCCTAAGCTAATGCAAAAAGGGTATTTGTGTCCTGCGAGATGCTCGGGGTCAGCGCCGGGTTGGGCTACTTCATCCTCGATACGCGTGATCGTCTGGCGTATTCGGAACTGATGGCGATGGTGCTGCTGATCGGCATACTGGGTTTTGCGCTGGATGCGTTCGCGCGCTGGCTACACCGACGCTGGGCGCCGGCCTGAGCCTCTTCGCGAGCAGGCTCGCTCCCTGCCCGCAATCCTGCAATCACCACAAAGCCCTGTGGGAGCTGGCTTGCCAGCGATGGGGCCGTGTCAGCCACCACCCGTGCAGACTGACGCACCGCCATCGCTGGCAAGCCAGCTCCCACAGTAATCTCGGCCAGTAACCAAGTCCGTGTACACCGCAAAACCTTTTAGGGGTCACGGGCTCGACGCCGGTTTCGCCAGCGCAATCCCCGCATCCCCCAGCCGCTTGAGAATCTCGAACAGCAGATCACTCTTGGTCCCGCCGACGATCCGTGGGCTGCCGACATAGCCCGTCACCGTCAAGGTGATGCCATCGGGCGAGAGTTTGCTGAAGCGCACGTACGACGCCGGCTTGTCGAGGATGTTTTCGTTTTCGCGGTAGGTGTTCAGCAGCAGTTCCTTGACCTGTTCCGGGTCGATGTCCAGCGGGAACATCAGCTCCAGGCTCGCCACCCCCTGGGCGCTGCCGCCAAGGGTGACGTTGCGCAGGTTCTGCGAGATCAGTTGTGAGTTGGGCACGATCACGATGGAGCGGTCGCTGAGCTGGATTTCCGTGGCGCGCACGTTGATCCGGCGGATATCGCCTTCGACACCGCTGATGCTGATCAGGTCGCCGACCTTCACCGGGCGCTCGGTGAGCAGGATCAGCCCGGAGACGAAGTTCTTGACGATCTCCTGCAAACCGAAACCGATCCCCACCGACAATGCACTGACGATCCACGCCAGATTGGTCCAGCGCACGCCCAGCGACGACAGCGTCAGGAGGATGACCGTGGCATAACCGATGTTGGAAAACAGCGTGCTCAGCGACGCGCACATGCCCGGATCCATGTCGGTCTTGGGCAGGAATTCGTTGTCGAGCCAGCGGCGCAGGGCGCGGATCAGGTAGATACCGATCAGCAGCGCCAGCACGGCATTGATCAGGTGCGCAGGGACGATGTTCAGCTTGCGCAAGCCGGCACCACCGAGAATGCCCAGGACATTGCTGGTCAGTTGCCCGAACGTGGTGCCGATGCCGCCGACGAACAGAGTGATGACCGCCAGCAGCAACAGCCCGGCGCGGCTGGCACCGGACAGCACAATCGAGATCTGTTCCAGCCGCCGGTCGCCCAGGCCCAAAGTCTGCTTGAGCGTCTTGCCCGCCGAGTAGCGCGGCGAGAACAGGTACTCGCAGGCGTCCTTGACCACCTGCACCAGTAAATAGAACCCGGCCAGCACGATATAGGCCCATACCAGCTCAAAAGTGATGAAGCGGGCCAGCGACACGTAGCCGGTGAGCAAGGCCAGCGCCGACACGCCCATGCACACCGTGGCGATGCTGTAGATCGCTCCGGCAAACGTGCTGGCGGCCTCCGGTTCGTTGGCGCTGATCAACGCCTTGCGCACTTTGCCGACGCGCAACAGCAACGGCACCAGAATCACGATCACCACGATGGCGATCACCCCGCGCTGGGCGATCACGATCTGGCTGCTCATGCCGGTGGCGTTGCTGACTTGCACCAGCGTCACCAGCACCAGCAGGGTGGCGGCGAGAATCCTCGGATACGGGCGCAACGCCAGCGCTACCGAGTCGGCCATCGCCGGCAGCCGCCATGAAGGATGCTGGGTCGACAGCAGTGCGCGGCTCAACGCAGTGATCAGGACGCAGGCGTAAACGGCTTTTTCGAATTCTTCGGAAAAAGTCTGCAGCACTGGCGTCAGCGGTTCGTGGCGGGTGCAGGCGTAGAACAGCAGGTGCAGGGCGATGGCTGTGGTGCCCAGGGTCGCCAGCGCCGAGGCGAAGGCCAGCGCGCTGCGACGCAGGCGACCTTCCGGCATGCGGTGGATGCACAGCCAGGTCAGGCCACGCTCGGCGAGTCGGCGACCGACCGTCCAGAAAGCCAGCGCCAACAGCACCAGCACACAGGTGAAAAACCGTTCCCCCGGGGCCCAGACGGTGGCCCAGGTGAGGTTCACCTGATCGATGAAAAACTTCAGGCGCTGACGATCATCCGGTTCCGGCACCACCAGCGGCGACCAGAAGGCCGGGCTCAGAATGCTGTCGGTGCGCAGCGTCAGTTCGCTTTCGAGCAATGTGCGGCGGATGCCGGCGATTTGTGTAATCAGCTCGGCTGCGCTTTGTTTGAGCGCGGCAAGGCTTTTGAGCGTGGCATCAACCTTGTTTTTTTGCTCGTTGAGCTGCGCCCGTTGTGCGGCGATTTCCGCCTGTTCGGCGGCAATCTGCGTATCCGGTGCGGCGCCGAGCACCCCCAGTTGCACCGCCAGTTGCGCCTGCTGCGGCAACAACGATGCGGACAACCGATCGACATCCAGAATGAACGTCTGCACCCGGTCCTGCGGGCCTTCGAGCTGGTTGTAATTGTTGGCGGTGGAAATCTGCTGCTTCAGTCCGTCGAGACGCAATTGCAAGGCTTGCAGATCACTTTGCGAGACCTCCACCAGCGGCGCCGCAGTGGTCGCCGAGGGCGCCGGCAAATCCGCCGCGTACAGCAGCGAACTGCCCGCAGCGAGCACGGTCAGCGCGACAAAAAACAATGACTTCAATGTGTTGCGCATCGGAGGGGCCGGTTCTCGTTGATCACACAATCTATGAGGTTAGGTGATCGAACCGGGCACGGCGGAAAATTTCGGGTAGCAGGGCATGCGTTTCAAAAAAACTCGGCGACAGGCATGCTATGGCTCACGCCAATGTTCGGACGTCAGGGATAGTCAGCTCCATGTGGAAAGTTTTGTTGCAAAGACTCACCGGAAAAACATCCACCACTGCAAAAACCGAACGCTCAGTAGATCCAGTAGATCCACCAGAAGTATTGCCAGTGCGTGAATGGAAGTGGCTGGTCACGTCCTGGGATGGATTCGACCGGGAGGCCGGTCTACGGCAAATCCGCTCGTCGCAGTCGATTGAGCGGCTGGCGTCCATTATCGTGCGGCTCAACGACTGGGTGCCGCAGGTACGCGCAGCGGCCAGAGACGCTTTCGCAGACTACCTGACCCCCGAGTATGGCCCTTGGCTGATCGCCAAGACTCCCGCCATCCTTGCCCTGGAGCAGCGTCGACGCGAAGACCACGGCGCTACCATCCAAAAGCTTGAAGCGCTGCTGGCAAGACCTGAATGCCTCGCGCAAACCACAGCTGCCTTCGAAACCAGCCGTGGCGCCTGTACGCGGTTGTTTTTCCGGGTACTCGCTCAGACAAAGCGCGCAGATGAGCTGGAGGCGTTTCTTGTCGCGAGCCTTCATCATGCAGATTTCAGTGTGCGGCGGGCTGCGCTCGGCAGGGCAATGGCGCTGCCTTTGGCAACGGCGCAGAAGGCCATTGCCTATGGACTCGCCAGCAACAGCAGCATTCTCAGGCGCCTGTCGTTTCTGCAAGCCATTGAGTTGCAAACGGATCGCACACGAATGATCGAAGACTTTCTGACCGACCCATCGTCTGCAGCAAGATCGACTGCACTCTGGGCCGCCAGAAAGTATGGCGTCGACCCGTTGCAGGTACTACAAGCGCGACTGGCAGGCGAGATTCCCGCTACCAAAGCCCGTTGGCTTGGCGTACTCGGGTTGGCGCAGTCGCTTGGCATGGCGATCCCGCAAGGGTGGATGAACGCAGCCCTCAGCCAAAACAGTGGCGAGGTTCGGGCACTGGTCTTGAGCCTCGAAGGAGAGGGCAGGCCTGATTTACTGATCGTGGCGATCGCGGATCCGTCACGCCCGGTGTTCGAGGCCGGGGTACGCGGCCTGCGCCCGCAGCCGTGGAAAGTCATCGAGTCCGCATTCAGCGCTCAGCTCGAAACACTCTGGCCAGCGCTGACCGCCTCTCGACGTCAGGCGCTGCTCGAGCTGATGCCCAAATGGACGCAGGCTGGGTATCTGTTGCAGCAGCTGTCTCGCACACCTGCTGAACCTTCCGTGCTTGAGCAGTTGCGTGCATGGGTCTATGGCCAGACTTATTCGATTACTGACCGCGAAACATCGGAAAGCGAGCGTGCCCGAGTTGTCGCGAAACTGACTGCGCTTGAGAGGGACGGGACTTTGCCGACAGGTTCGATTGCCAGGCTGATATGACGTTGATGCCAGGCAGGTATGAGCGCTCGAACCCGGATAGGTTGAATCGGGGAAGGTCTGTTATGCGGTTGGATCCGGATCACGGCTGCTGGCTGTCATGGCCTGTCCACGACATTTCGATATGCGTGTCCGTCGCCCCAGTCCTGCGAAAACCCAGCCGTTCATAGAGCTTCTCAAAGAGGGTTGTCTGGTCACCTTCGATGGCGGGGCGTAGCGTCATGCGGGTCTCTGATTTGTGCTTTTGGCTGTTGCTGAGGCTAGCGGCTGCAACAATAAACGGCAATTCGGATTGATCATGGCCGCAGCATCTGACTGCCCCCGGACAATCACAACGCCACCCGCTCCACAAGCCTGCTGAACTCCAGCGGATGACCGGGGAATTTCACCGGTTATAAGCTACAGCCGAGCCCTATTCCCGGCAGGAATGTGGCCTATGAAATGATTCGATTTTTCTTGTCTCGTTTCCCGGCGTAGCGTGCCCCAACGACAAGGAGAATCATCGTGGCCTCATCCTCGACCAACCCTGCAGCAAAATTCGACACCTCGCGCGCCAGCGAGTACGCCAGACAGAGCCGTATCGCACTGGCCGGTTACGACGCCTGTCACGATCTGGCGGCTTGCATGTTGGCGGCCACGCTCGGACCGGCGCGGGCGGCAAACGTGCTGGTGGTGGGCGCGGGGGGTACGGCGCAGGAAATCATCGCAATGGCCGCGCTGGAGCCGGACTGGCGTTTCACCGCTGTCGATCCTTCGGCACCCATGCTGGACGCCGCGACGCAGCAATTGCAGGCCCATGAATTACTGCACAGAACGCAGCTGCATCTCGGGCATGTCGATGACTTGCCGGCCGCCCCATCCTTCGATGCGGCAACATTGATCGGTGTGCTTCATCACCTCAAGGGTGATGAACCCAAACAACACATCCTGTGCTCGGTCCAGGCGCGGCTGAAACCGGGCGCACCGCTGATTGTGGCGGGCAATCATTACGCCTATGCCAGCCAACCGTTATTGCTGCAGGCGTGGGGGCAGAGATGGCGGCAGCAAGGCGCGAGTGCTGAGGAGGTGGCCGCCAAGCTCGGGAAAATCCTGCAGGGCGCGGATCCGCCGCATTCCGAAGCAGCGGTTCAGGCGTTGTTGCATAAGGCGGGATTTGGCCAGGCGACGCGCTTCTTCAGCAGTCTGTTCTGGGGCGCGTGGCTGGCGTGCCGACTGCCTGTCTCAGCCGACTGAGTGTGATCGAAACCTGAATTGCAGAATCAGCTCTCGCTGCTCTCAACCGGTTCGGCCGCCGCTTCGGCAGCCATCTTTGCGCGCTCGGCCTTGCTGATGTATTTGGGCTTTTTCGGCGCCAGTTTGGCGCTGGCCTTTTTGGCCTTTTCCTTGAACAACTGCTGCAGTTTCTTTTGGCGGTTCATGTTTCTACTCGGTGAAGTGGAGCCGGGCATGTGCCCATCAAGCGCGCATTAAATCCGGGTCGCAGCCATTTGGCGAGCCTGTTGCAGTAATGCGGGATCAAACTGCTCACGGGTGTCCATTCGCACACCGCGCAAGCCCGCCGTTTCCAGCTGCGTCCTATACAGCGCCTGCGCGCAATAGTTGATCAGAATTGAGCGCCGACGTGCGCCATTCACGTTGCGACTGCCCGCGTGGAGCAGATCGACGTCAAACAGCAAAATGTCCCCCGCAGTCCCTGAAAGCTGCACGACAGCAGTCTCGTCGTTGGGGTCGAATGGTGGCTGTTGTGGTGAAGGTCGGTGACTGCCCGGGACGATGCGCGTGGCGCCGTTGTCGGGGCCGTAGTCATCGAAAAAGGCGATGGCGTTGACCATGTCGCCGGGCCGCTGGATCGACAAGTCGCGGTGCAGTTGCTGATGGCCACCGCCGGCAAGCGGTTCGCGACCCTCGACCTGGGACAGGAAGAAGCGTTCGCCGATCAACTCGCCTGCCACCGTCAGAACCTGCGGCAGGCGACACACCGCTTGCACCGTTGCATCCAGGTCCAGCAGCGAATGGCGCCAGTCCATGCCGCGCGGTACCGGCCAGTGTTCCGATGCTTGCACATTCGCATCGAATATCGCGCGCAGGTCGGCGAGCCAATTCCCCGGGATCGCATCGCGCAGCAGCGCGTAACCTTGCCGGTGAAGCTGCTCGCGCTCGATCATGGCTTCGGTAACGTCAGGAAATCGCTGGTCAGCAGCGCGCCGAGGGCTGTGTTCAAGATTGATCTTTTCCAAGAGTGCATGGGTTGTTTTGAGACAGGGCTGCGCGCAGATTCGTAGACCGGTTGCCATGAGGATAGCCGACGCATGCGCCTCTGCATCGAGGCTACGTCGGCACACCGGCGTGCGCGTCCGGATTTGAAATACCCGCCACCGCCCGCTAGAGTCGCGCCCCTTGTCCGGCCAGCAGCGCCGGCGATGGCTGGGGAAGAGGGCGGCAGTTGAACGAACACACATTGTCCATGCGACTGGAGCGGGTGGCGGCGCATGTACCGGCTGGCGCGCGGTTGGCGGATATCGGCTCGGATCACGGCTATCTGCCGGTGGCCCTGTTGCGCCGTGGCGCCATCGTTGCGGCGGTGGCCGGCGAGGTAGCGCAGACACCGTTCCATGCCGCGGTGCGCACGGTGCGCGACAACGATCTTCAGCCGTTCATCACTGTGCGTCTGGCCAGTGGCCTGGCGGCGATCGAGCCGTCCGACGGGATTACCGCGATCAGCCTGTGCGGCATGGGCGGCGAGACGATTCGTGACATTCTCGACAGCGGCAAGGCGCGTTTGCGCGGCCACGAACGGCTGATCCTGCAACCCAACGGCGGCGAGCAACCCCTGCGCCGGTGGCTGATGGATAACGGTTACCGCATCCTCGATGAGGAAGTGCTGCAGGAAAACCGTTTCTTCTACGAAATCATCGTCGCCGAGCGCGGTGCCCCGGTGAGCTACAGCGCCCGACAGTTGTACTTCGGCCCATTGCAGATGCAGGCGCGCAGTCCGGCATTCCTCGCCAAATGGCAGCGTCTCTTACGGCAGAGACAGAAAACGCTGGCCAGTTTCAAACAGGCGCGCCAGGAAGTGCCCGGGGAGAAACTGGAAGAAATTTCGCGACAGATTCAGTGGATCACTGAGTTGCTGGCTTGATCTGCCGTGTTGGCGCTTGCGCTCCTTCAGGTTTAAAGTCAGCTTCAAGGTTAACGTGCTTGCGGAGTCGGACATGAGAATCGGTGAACTGGCAAAAATCAGCGGACTGGCGCCGTCGCGCATCCGCTTCTACGAAGCGAGCGGGTTGATCACTTCGGTCGCGCGCAAAGCCAATGGCTATCGCGATTACGCCCCCGACACACAGTGGGTGTTGCATATCATCACCGGCGCGCAGGCGGCAGGTTTTTCCCTGGAGGAAATCCGTCAGTTAATGCCGATGAATGCCAACGGTTGGCAGCACGACCAATTGCTCAGTGGCTTGAAGCAAAAGGTCGATGAAATCGAGGTGCTGCAGCAACGGCTGGCGCAGAACAAGGAACAACTGCTGCTGGTCATCAAAGGGATCGAGGGCAAACCTGCGGGGATGGCGTGTGCGGACAATGCGCAGAGGCTGATCCAACGGCTGTGCGAAGAAGGCGTGGCTTCTGCGCCCGACAAGCAGCCAGCAGCTGCGGCAAGAAAAACCAACGCCCGTCAGGCATCCAGAGCCTGACGGGCGTTACCGCTTTCAGCGCTTGCCAACCAGCGTGGCAAGCGGTTTTGGCGCATAGAGCGCACTCTGGAACTCAGGGACATATTCGTACTTGAGCATTTTCCCCAGCTTCAAATCGCGCAGATAATTAGAAAGGCTGCCATCGCCCAGCGTCAGCGTGGCGGCATCCGCGTCCCGGCTGGAACCGTGGCTGAGCTGGCGCGACACCGCGTAGCCATAGGCCAGTTGGCCCTGGTGATCGAGGTTGGTGAAACTGCTGGTGACGATATCCTCATCGCGCGACAGTTTGTCGAGCTTCTTCGCGGTGAAGGACACGTCCGGTTTGCCGGTCTGGCTGTCACTGATCTCATAGATCACGGATTGCCCGTTTTCTTTGCGATCAATGCCGGTCAGCCACTTCGGCAGGTTGTAACCGACCACTCCGCGCACCCGTGCCAGCTCGGTATTGACCGGCAACTTGAGCACATAACCCCAGAAATCTTCTGACATCGACTGGCCAATCAACGTGAGCGGTCCCAGGTTGGTTTTGCCGGGTTTGTTGGTAATGATCGACACGGCTACTTCGTTATAGGCATCGTTATCGCAATGCTCGTAGGTGTACGCAGTAAACGCGATCAAGCCACGTCCTGGCCAGACTTGCAACGGCTGCACGGTGGCCAGTATTTCGGGCGGCATCAACGCCCGGAGCCGGTCGAGGTCGGCTGTGTAGATCGCCGTGACACGACTGTTCTGATAGTAGAAATTGGGCGAAAACGACTCAAAACCAATGTCGACCTTGTTCTTCGCCAGGCCCTTGAACCAGCTCAAATCAACGCCCGGGACTTCGGCCGCAATCACCGACAACGGCGGATTGGAGCGAAAGCGGTCATACAGGCCACCCTTGACGACGGGGACTGAATGGCCGGCAATGTCGATGGTGGTGGTCTCGGTCAGATCGGGCATTTCAGGTGTCTCCGCCAACGCAGCGTTGGCAAAAGTGGTGATCAGCAATCCTGTTAAAACGGCGCTCGCGACTTTCAATCGGACTTTCTCCGGTGGGTAGGCACTACAAAAAGATTCAGCGCGTTCGTTCGCCGGCGCTGAGCACCGCCATCACGGCTTCAGCCACGGCCTTGGGCGATTGAGGGTTCTGGCCGGTCACCAGTCTTCCATCGGTAATGGCAAACGAAGTGAACGGCAGCCAGCCCTTGCGGTAGCGCGCGCCCTGGCTCACCAGGCGGTCCTCAAGAAAGAACGGCACCTGATTTTTCATGCCCGAGAGCAGCTCTTCGCGGTCGGAGAACCCGGTGATGTTTCGACCCTTGATGATCAACTGGCCTTGGCTGTCTTTCAGATCCAGCAGACCCGCCACGCCATGGCACACGGCCGACACGATGCCGCCCTGGTTGTAGATGGTTTCGGCGACACGGCGCAGGTCAGGATTGTCGGGAAAGTCCCACATGACGCCATGGCCCCCGGTGAAGTAGATGACGCCGAAGCGGGACGGATCGACCTCGGCGATCGGCAGCGTATTGGCCAGGCGCGCGCGGAAGGCCGGAGACTGCAGATGCTCCCGCGCAGCCTTGTCCATGTACAACCAGCCCAGACTGCGTTCGTCCAGAGGCACCGCGCCACCCTTGGGGCTGGCAAACACGGTGGTGTAGCCGGCGGCTTCCACCACATCGGTGAAGTGGGTCAACTCGGTCAGCCACAAGCCGGTGGTATCGGATCGCGAGGGATAGCTGGCGTGATTGGTCATGATCACCAGGATCTGGCGACCCTTGATCGCCGCCGACTCAGCATTTGCAAACGTCATGAAAGCACCACCTATCAATAGCAGGGCAGAGGAAACAAGGGTCTTGAGCATCATCCGGGCTCCATCGAGCAAGCAGGTCAGCGCATGCTCACCTTAAACCTCACTTTAAGGTCAACCCCGCTGCTGCGAATAATTTGTGCTGATGCCATCGGACTTTTGCTTGACCCTCAACCTGACTTTAACGCTAGCGTCTGAAGCTGATTGGGCAAGGCAATAACGCCGGTCATCAATCCACTCAGGAGCCAGGCATGAGTCAGCAAGACCAACCGGATACATCGATGAAATGGATGATTTATGGCGCCAACGGCTATACCGGCGAACTGATCGCTCGCGATGCCGTCAGGCGTGGACTCAGGCCGGTGTTGGCTGGACGTAGCCGCGACAAGGTCGAAGCGTTGGCCCGGGAACTGGGTCTCGAAGCCCGGGTGTTCGGTCTGGACGACCCTGCGCGGTTGCTGGCGCAGATCAAGGGCCACGGTTTGATTCTGCATTGCGCGGGGCCGTTTTCCGCGACCGCCGCGCCGATGATCGAGGCCTGCCTGCGGGCCGGCGCGCACTATCTGGACATCACTGGCGAGATTGCCGTATTCGAACATGCGCAGTCCCTGAATGAGCGGGCGCGGGCAGCAGGGTCAGTCATTTGTCCCGGCGTCGGCTTCGATGTAGTCCCGACCGACTGCGTTGCCGCCGCCCTGAAAGACGCGCTGCCGGATGCGACGCATCTGGCGCTGGGCTTCGATTCACGTTCGAGCTTTTCACCCGGCACTGCCAAGACTTCAATCGAAGGCCTGGCGCAGGGCGGCAAGGTCCGACGTGACGGCAAGATTGTTTCCGTGCCTCTGGCCTATCGGGTACGGCGTATCGATTTCGGTGTCGGGGAGAAGCTGGCGATGACCATCCCCTGGGGCGATGTGTCCACCGCCTGGCACACCACCGGCATCGCCAATATCGAGGTGTTCATACCGGGATCGGCGGGGATGATTCGCGGCGCCAGGCTCGCCAACTGGATTCGTCCGTTGCTGGGACTGTCGTTTGTGCAGCGGCTGCTCAAGGCGCGCATCGGCAAGACAGTGACCGGTCCGGATCAGGCAAAACGTGCTGACCAAGGCACCTATGTGTGGGGCGAGGCCCGCAATGCGCGCGGTGAAAGCAAAGTCGCTCGCGTGCACACCGCGAACGTTTACAGCCTGACGATCGACGCTGCGTTGGCGGTGGTCGGCTATCTGTTGCGGACAACACCACCCGGCGGTGCCTACACACCTGCGCGGTTGTTGGGCGCGGATCTAGTGACGCACTTGCCAGGGTCGAGCGAAATCAACATTGAATGATCTTGAAAAAAGTCATTGACCTTAAAGTTGACTTCAATCTTATGGTGGCCTCATCTCCAGTTGAGGACTGCACCATGAATGTGTTCGACCCCCTGACCCTACCCAACGGTTCAACCATCAAAAACCGCATCGCCAAAGCCGCCATGGAAGAAAACATGGCGGACGCCGACCAGGCGCCCTCCGCAGAGCTGATGCGTCTGTATCAGGCGTGGGCCGATGGCGGTGCCGGGCTGATCATCACCGGCAACGTGATGGTCGACGGCCGCGCGATGACCGGGCCGGGCGGTGTGGTGCTGCAAGATGATCAGCAACTCGACAAGTTCAAGCGCTGGGCGCGGATCGGCCGTTCTGCCGGTGCGCAGTTCTGGTTGCAGATCAATCACCCGGGGCGCCAGATGCAGTCCAACCTCGGGCAGAAAACCTGGGCGCCATCAGCGGTACCGCTGGACCTGGGCAAACTGTCCAAGCGTTTCGCCACGCCCCACGCCATGACCGCCAGTGTGATTGAGGACGTCATTCAGCGTTTTGCGCACACCGCACGCCTCGGTGAACAGGCCGGCTTCACTGGGGTGGAAATCCACGCCGCCCACGGCTATCTGTTGAGCCAGTTTCTCTCGCCACTGACCAATCAAAGGACGGACGAGTGGGGCGGCTCTCTGCAGAACCGCGCGCGGTTGTTGGTCGAGATCGTCAAGGCAGTCAGGGCCGTGGTTTCTGCAGAGTTTGCCGTAGCGGTCAAACTCAATTCCGCCGATTTCCAGCGCGGTGGATTCACCGCTGACGACGCGAAAAAGGTCGTTGAGCTGCTCAACGATCTGGGCGTGGATCTGGTGGAACTGTCCGGTGGCAGCTACGAAGTTCCGGCCATGCAAGGTGAGGCGCGCGATGGTCGAACTCTGGCTCGCGAGGCCTATTTCGTCGAGTTTGCCCGGGATATCCAGACCGTTGCGAAAATGCCAGTGATGGTCACCGGCGGCATCCGCCGTCGTCCGGTTGCCGAAAGCGTCGTGCACAGTGGTGTGGACATGGTCGGCATCGGCACCGCGTTGGCCATCGATCCGCACCTGCCGCGCGACTGGCAGCAGGGCAAGGACAACGCCCCGCAATTGCCGCCGATCACTTGGAAAAACAAGGCCGTTGCCGCCCTGGCGAACATGGCGGTGGTGAAGTTTCAGCTGGGCAAACTCAGTCGGGCAAAAAAGCCCGAGCCGAACGTGTCACCGTTGCGCGCGCTGATACTGCAGCAGATCGGTATGGCGTTTCGCACTCGGCAATATCGGCGCTGGGTGGAAAAGCGTTCGGCGTGAGTCGCAAGGCACTTCAATCGTGACGTTGGCGGACGTTCTGACGAGAGCCCGCCCACGTCAACCAACGACAACGGGTAGTCGATTCGCGATCGAAATAATCGCGACATCACACTTTGTGCAGGAGCCTTCCCACGCGAGTTGCCGTAGGTTCAATGATTGGCAGCGTCGCTCAACTGTTGAAGCTCAAGTTGCCTGGCAGCACTCGCTTCGAGGGCCGCACGCTCTACATCCAGGTACCGATGAATGCTTTGGAGGTTGGCAATTTTCTGTTTGATTTCGGCCATCTTCTTTTCAATCAGCTTCGCGCCGTCAGCACAATCGATTAGCTTGTTGCGCTGCGCATCCAGAATCTCGCCTATTTCTCCCAGGGAAAATCCCATGCTTTGCGCGCGCTGGATAAAGTCCAGATCCTGCAGGGTTTGCTCGGTGTAGACACGATAGTTGTTGGTTTGCCGCAGCGGTGAGATCAGGCCGATCTGCTCGTAGTAACGCAAGGTATGACGGCTGGCGCCGCTGCGAGCCTCGAGTTCGCCGATTTTCATGAAAACACCGCTTGACTGTAGAGTTGGGTCGATACTTTACGCTGGATTTCTCACCTTCAACAAGGAGCAGGGAAATGAGCGTGGAGTGCTTTGTCACGGGGGGGACCGGCTTTATCGGTCAACATTTGCTGGCGAACCTGAGTGCAAAAGGTCACACCCTTCGGGTGCTGATGCGTCGCCCGGAGCGGCTGGCCGCGTTGCGCGAGCAAGTTGATAGTTTAGGCGGGTGCGCGACACGGGTATTTGCCGTGGCTGGCGATCTGGAGCAGGACAATCTCGGGCTAAGTCTGGCTGATCAGGACGTGCTGAGGCGCGCCAGCGTCATATTCCATCTGGGCGCCCACTTCGCATGGGGTCTTTCGGTGGAGCAGTCTCGTGCGGTGAATGTGCAGGGGGCAAAGCGTGTGGCGCTGTTGGCGGCTGAGCAAAAAAGCCGTTTAGTGATGATAGGCGGCTACATGCTGAACAATCATGAACATCTGCAACGCATCGGCATTGATCGTCGCCAGCCGGAGTTGACGAACTGGCCCGCCGTCTACCGGCGTGTCGGTGGTTACGAGGCAAGCAAGCTGGAGGCGCATTTTGCGACCCAGCAGGTCATGTCCGCCAAGGGTGGTGAGATGACCGTTGTCCACCCTGCGACGGTCTGTGGCCACAGCCGCACCGGGCATATCGTTGACGGTCAGCCGCTGGTGGCGCTGATACGCAATCTGGTGCAGGGCAAGATGACTGCAGTGCCCGGTACCGCCGAGCACTGGCTGCCACTGGTCACCGTCGATTATCTGGTCGAACTGGTGGCTGTTTGTGCTTTTGATCCTGCCATGGTGGGCGAGGAACTGCTGGCGCTTGATGATCAAACGCCAAACTTGCGAGAACTCCTGGCACAGGTGGCTAAACCTTTGGGCTTGAAGTCTCCCAAACATCACATTTCACTTCGACTGCTGAAGTGGCTACTGAGTATTCCTCCGGTCGCGTGGTTTTTGAATACAAAACCCGAAGCCTTGGACTTTATCCAGACCACTCGTTTCAACACAGCGGCGGTCGAGCGGTTTGCCAACAGGCATGGAATAGTCAAACCGGACATACGTCAGGCTCTGCAGCACACGGCAACGTTCGTCAACGCGTATTACATAGCAAAGGGCCAGGCACTCTGACTTCTCCCTTGGGCGGCGCCGTCGATACAGGACGGCATGCTATCGAACGATAATTCAGCGACAAGGATCGTCACCGCGCAGCCTCGGATGCGCGGCAGGAGCTTGTTTCGATACTCACGGAACAATCGCGATACCAGCGTCGTTTTTACAACGCAAACCCAGTCCCACGCGTATTTACAAACAACGAGTAGATCGAGTGACTACTGGCCATGAACAGTCGATTGCCTTCGCGTCCGCCGAAGCACAAGTTCGGGCAGCGCTCTGGCAGCGAAATGTGCCCGATGGCCTTGCCCTGCAAATTGAAAACGCGCACGCCGTCGAGTTTTTCCAGGTCGGCCTTGGGATCACCATTGCCGCCCCAGCCACACCACAGGTTGCCCGCTTCGTCGCATTTGATGCCGTCAATCGCGGCATAGTCCAAGCCTTCGATGTGCTTGCGGCGTTCGCCCAGGGTGCCGTCGTCTTTCACCGCAATCGCCCAGATCAGACGATTGGGCTTGGCGCGACCTTCGACGACATACAGGGTCTTTTCATCGGGAGAAAAGCACAGGCCGTTGGGACCGTTGAGGTCGTCGATTACCCGAGTGACTTTTTGGCTCTCGCCGTCGATGCGGTACACGGCATGGGGTTGGCTCGGGGTGACTTTGTGGCCTTCGTAATTATTGCTGGTCTGGAATGGCGGGTCAGTGAACCAGATTGAGCCGTCACTTTTGCAGACGATGTCGTTGGGCGAGTTGAAGGGCTTGCCGTCGAAACTGTCAGCCAGCACGGTGCTCGTGCCATTGTGTTCGGTGCGCGTGATGCGGCGCCCTTCGCGAGTGGTGGTGGAGCCTTCGCAAACGATCAGTCGCCCTTGGCGATCCCGGCACATGCCGTTGGAGAAGTTTGAATGTTCGCGGTACACGGTGAAGGTGTCGGTGATTTCGTCCCAGCGCATGATGCGATTATTGGGGATGTCACTGACCAACAGATACCGGCCATCACCGACCCACACCGGTCCTTCGGCCCAGCGCATGCCGGTGGCGAGTTTTTCAACACTGGCGTTGAAAATACGCAGATCCAGGAAGCTGTCGTCGAGGATGTGAATCAGTGGATCAGGGTAGCGCTGACTCAAAGGTTCGGCGGCATCGGAGAAGCGGGGCAGTGCGGCGCTGCCGACGGTGGCGAGCGTGGCGGAAACAGCGAGCGACTTTTTCAGGAAACTGCGGCGGGTATTGCCTTTCGTTTGATCAAGGCTTTCAGGCTTGGCGGACAGGAATGAGGCCATGTAGCGATCTCCGTGGTTTTATTTTTGTTGAGGAGACGTAGTAATACCCTGTGATAAGACATCGTACAAGTTGATGTGCCACCGGCAGCGCTGCATGTTATCCCAGTGACTGGAATCAATCTGGCCGATACGGCGCTGACTCTACCGACGCTGTCTTGCCTGGCCCGGTGATATCAGGGAAGCTGCGCCGAGCCCGGTTGCGGGGCAGTTGTTGAATTGTTCAGGGAAGCGTTGATCGCATTCAGGATGTTGGTGGTTGGCGGGTATGGAAACTTTGCAATCCTATGCGGTGGCCGAAAGCTGCATCGAGGCGGGCGTCAACTATTGCGATCTGGCGGACTGCCGGACGTTCGTCAATGGCATCAGCGTACTCGATGCCCGAGCGAGAGAGGCCGGTGTCGCCATCCTTAGCGGTTGCAATTCGGTGCCGACGCTGTCGTCGGCGATCATCGATGAGCAGCGCCATCACTTCAAACGCATCGACTCGATCGAGCACGGCATTTCCTCGTCAGCGAAAACGCCGGGGTTGTCGACGATCGAGGGGGGGGCTGGCGTATGCGGGCAAGCCGATCCGCCAACTGCGCAATGGTCAACTGCATGAGGTAATGGGTTGGTGCGTGACCACAGGGTCTGGGCCGCCGGGTTGCGTCGCTGGGGGACATGGTTTGAGCGTTTCGGTGATGGCAAAAGTGCTACGTATACGAAGATGACGCCGGGGCAGTGGCTGCAGTTGATGCTGTAGCGGAGCATTCACATTGGCGACTTGAGAAAGCGACGTTCGTGATCGGGGTCGGGCAACAGGCAGGTGTCGTACTTGCCAAAGATCCGATAACGATTCAATGCCACGCGGTCGTAGGCCCAATCTCTGAGTGCTCGTGGGAAAACTCGCAGAAGCCTGACCGGCGACCAACGAGCCGGCAGTTGTGCAATGACTTCGAAGAACGCATCGGAGCGCACCCAGTAATGCTCGTCGCGAATCACCGCCATCGTGTCGAACTCGTCGACCGGAAGACCGGCCCATGCCAGCAATGCCTGACCTTCTGGCGATTGCACCGCCGCCAGGCGCACCCGCTGCTTGTTGTCGTGACGAATCAGAAAACGCGCCCAGCCGTTGCATAGCTTGCAGACGCCGTCGAACAACACCACGGTCTCGCCTGGATTAAGCAAGGGGGCGGGGGTAGGGCGGATTCGGGAGCCAGGAAGATGGGCTGTCATTGTGAGGCGTCATCCGAAGGCGGTGTCTTGGGCGATGGACTATATGCTGCGCATCCGTGGCGGTTGCGTCTATATATAGAAGGAATTTTTTGAGGGACACAGAAAACTGAAATTAACGGTTGACGGCAGATTCTGGAGGTCTATAATTCGCCCCACTTCCGGCGCAGTCGAAACGGAAAACTCCTTGATATTCAACGAGTTACGCAGTTTTCGGCAGCGGCTTGCTTCAGTTCATCGAAGCCTGGAGGGAGTTGAAAGAGCGGTGATGTTTGGCTCTTTTGACGGTTCGATCTTCTCGGTCGAAAGCGGTGAAAAAGAGGTGTTGACAGCAGCGTGTAACGCTGTAGAATTCGCCTCCCGCTAACGAGAGATCGGAAGCGCAAGTGGTTGAAGTTGTTGAAGAATTCTTCGAAAACTTCTGAAAATAATCACTTGACAGCAAATGAGGCTGCTGTAGAATGCGCGCCTCGGTTGAGACGAAAGATCTTAACCAACCGCTCTTTAACAACTGAATCAAGCAATTCGTGTGGGTGCTTGTTGAGTCAGACTGATAGTCAACAAGATTATCAGCATCACAAGTTACTCCGCGAGAAATCAAAGATGTAACCAACGATTGCTGAGCCAAGTTTAGGGTTTCTTAAAAACCCAAAGATGTTTGAACTGAAGAGTTTGATCATGGCTCAGATTGAACGCTGGCGGCAGGCCTAACACATGCAAGTCGAGCGGATGAGAGGAGCTTGCTCCTGGATTCAGCGGCGGACGGGTGAGTAATGCCTAGGAATCTGCCTGGTAGTGGGGGACAACGTTTCGAAAGGAACGCTAATACCGCATACGTCCTACGGGAGAAAGCAGGGGACCTTCGGGCCTTGCGCTATCAGATGAGCCTAGGTCGGATTAGCTAGTTGGTGAGGTAATGGCTCACCAAGGCGACGATCCGTAACTGGTCTGAGAGGATGATCAGTCACACTGGAACTGAGACACGGTCCAGACTCCTACGGGAGGCAGCAGTGGGGAATATTGGACAATGGGCGAAAGCCTGATCCAGCCATGCCGCGTGTGTGAAGAAGGTCTTCGGATTGTAAAGCACTTTAAGTTGGGAGGAAGGGTTGTAGATTAATACTCTGCAATTTTGACGTTACCGACAGAATAAGCACCGGCTAACTCTGTGCCAGCAGCCGCGGTAATACAGAGGGTGCAAGCGTTAATCGGAATTACTGGGCGTAAAGCGCGCGTAGGTGGTTTGTTAAGTTGGATGTGAAATCCCCGGGCTCAACCTGGGAACTGCATCCAAAACTGGCAAGCTAGAGTATGGTAGAGGGTGGTGGAATTTCCTGTGTAGCGGTGAAATGCGTAGATATAGGAAGGAACACCAGTGGCGAAGGCGACCACCTGGACTGATACTGACACTGAGGTGCGAAAGCGTGGGGAGCAAACAGGATTAGATACCCTGGTAGTCCACGCCGTAAACGATGTCAACTAGCCGTTGGGAGCCTTGAGCTCTTAGTGGCGCAGCTAACGCATTAAGTTGACCGCCTGGGGAGTACGGCCGCAAGGTTAAAACTCAAATGAATTGACGGGGGCCCGCACAAGCGGTGGAGCATGTGGTTTAATTCGAAGCAACGCGAAGAACCTTACCAGGCCTTGACATCCAATGAACTTTCCAGAGATGGATTGGTGCCTTCGGGAACATTGAGACAGGTGCTGCATGGCTGTCGTCAGCTCGTGTCGTGAGATGTTGGGTTAAGTCCCGTAACGAGCGCAACCCTTGTCCTTAGTTACCAGCACGTTATGGTGGGCACTCTAAGGAGACTGCCGGTGACAAACCGGAGGAAGGTGGGGATGACGTCAAGTCATCATGGCCCTTACGGCCTGGGCTACACACGTGCTACAATGGTCGGTACAGAGGGTTGCCAAGCCGCGAGGTGGAGCTAATCCCACAAAACCGATCGTAGTCCGGATCGCAGTCTGCAACTCGACTGCGTGAAGTCGGAATCGCTAGTAATCGCGAATCAGAATGTCGCGGTGAATACGTTCCCGGGCCTTGTACACACCGCCCGTCACACCATGGGAGTGGGTTGCACCAGAAGTAGCTAGTCTAACCTTCGGGAGGACGGTTACCACGGTGTGATTCATGACTGGGGTGAAGTCGTAACAAGGTAGCCGTAGGGGAACCTGCGGCTGGATCACCTCCTTAATCGACGACATCAGCTGCTCCATAAGTTCCCACACGAATTGCTTGATTCATTGAAGAAGACGATAGAAGCAGCTTTAAGCTCCAAGCTGATAGCTCTGAGCTAATCAGTTACGCGCTCGAAATTGGGTCTGTAGCTCAGTTGGTTAGAGCGCACCCCTGATAAGGGTGAGGTCGGCAGTTCGAATCTGCCCAGACCCACCAATTTTGTATGGGGCCATAGCTCAGCTGGGAGAGCGCCTGCCTTGCACGCAGGAGGTCAGCGGTTCGATCCCGCTTGGCTCCACCATTAACTGCTTCTACTTGTTAGAGCTTAGAAATGAATATTCCGGCGTGAATATTGATTTCTAGTCTTTGATTAGATCGTTCTTTAAAAATTTGGGTATGTGATAGAAAGATAGACTGAACGTTACTTTCACTGGTAACGGATCAGGCTAAGGTAAAATTTGTGAGTGACTCTTAAGAGTTTTGCGAATTTTCGGCGAATGTCGTCTTCACAGTATAACCAGATTGCTTGGGGTTATATGGTCAAGTGAAGAAGCGCATACGGTGGATGCCTTGGCAGTCAGAGGCGATGAAAGACGTGGTAGCCTGCGAAAAGCTTCGGGGAGTCGGCAAACAGACTTTGATCCGGAGATGTCTGAATGGGGGAACCCAGCCATCATAAGATGGTTATCTTGTACTGAATACATAGGTGCAAGAGGCGAACCAGGGGAACTGAAACATCTAAGTACCCTGAGGAAAAGAAATCAACCGAGATTCCCTTAGTAGTGGCGAGCGAACGGGGACTAGCCCTTAAGTGGCTTTGAGATTAGCGGAACGCTCTGGAAAGTGCGGCCATAGTGGGTGATAGCCCTGTACGCGAAAGTCTCTTAGTCATGAAATCGAGTAGGACGGAGCACGAGAAACTTTGTCTGAATATGGGGGGACCATCCTCCAAGGCTAAATACTACTGACTGACCGATAGTGAACTAGTACCGTGAGGGAAAGGCGAAAAGAACCCCGGAGAGGGGAGTGAAATAGATCCTGAAACCGTATGCGTACAAGCAGTGGGAGCAGACTTTGTTCTGTGACTGCGTACCTTTTGTATAATGGGTCAGCGACTTATTTTCAGTGGCGAGCTTAACCGAATAGGGGAGGCGTAGCGAAAGCGAGTCTTAATAGGGCGTCTAGTCGCTGGGAATAGACCCGAAACCGGGCGATCTATCCATGGGCAGGTTGAAGGTTAGGTAACACTGACTGGAGGACCGAACCGACTACCGTTGAAAAGTTAGCGGATGACCTGTGGATCGGAGTGAAAGGCTAATCAAGCTCGGAGATAGCTGGTTCTCCTCGAAAGCTATTTAGGTAGCGCCTCATGTATCACTGTAGGGGGTAGAGCACTGTTTCGGCTAGGGGGTCATCCCGACTTACCAAACCGATGCAAACTCCGAATACCTACAAGTGCCGAGCATGGGAGACACACGGCGGGTGCTAACGTCCGTCGTGAAAAGGGAAACAACCCAGACCGTCAGCTAAGGTCCCAAAGTTATGGTTAAGTGGGAAACGATGTGGGAAGGCTTAGACAGCTAGGAGGTTGGCTTAGAAGCAGCCACCCTTTAAAGAAAGCGTAATAGCTCACTAGTCGAGTCGGCCTGCGCGGAAGATGTAACGGGGCTCAAACCATACACCGAAGCTACGGGTATCACGCAAGTGATGCGGTAGAGGAGCGTTCTGTAAGCCTGTGAAGGTGAGTTGAGAAGCTTGCTGGAGGTATCAGAAGTGCGAATGCTGACATGAGTAACGACAATGGGTGTGAAAAACACCCACGCCGAAAGACCAAGGTTTCCTGCGCAACGTTAATCGACGCAGGGTTAGTCGGTCCCTAAGGCGAGGCTGAAAAGCGTAGTCGATGGAAAACAGGTTAATATTCCTGTACTTCTGGTTATTGCGATGGAGGGACGGAGAAGGCTAGGCCAGCTTGGCGTTGGTTGTCCAAGTTTAAGGTGGTAGGCTGAGATCTTAGGTAAATCCGGGATCTTAAGGCCGAGAGCTGATGACGAGTTACCTTTCAGGTGACGAAGTGGTTGATGCCATGCTTCCAAGAAAAGCTTCTAAGCTTCAGATAACCAGGAACCGTACCCCAAACCGACACAGGTGGTTGGGTAGAGAATACCAAGGCGCTTGAGAGAACTCGGGTGAAGGAACTAGGCAAAATGGCACCGTAACTTCGGGAGAAGGTGCGCCGGTGAGGGTGAAGGACTTGCTCCGTAAGCTCATGCCGGTCGAAGATACCAGGCCGCTGCGACTGTTTATTAAAAACACAGCACTCTGCAAACACGAAAGTGGACGTATAGGGTGTGACGCCTGCCCGGTGCCGGAAGGTTAATTGATGGGGTTAGCTAACGCGAAGCTCTTGATCGAAGCCCCGGTAAACGGCGGCCGTAACTATAACGGTCCTAAGGTAGCGAAATTCCTTGTCGGGTAAGTTCCGACCTGCACGAATGGCGTAACGATGGCGGCGCTGTCTCCACCCGAGACTCAGTGAAATTGAAATCGCTGTGAAGATGCAGTGTATCCGCGGCTAGACGGAAAGACCCCGTGAACCTTTACTATAGCTTTGCACTGGACTTTGAATTTGCTTGTGTAGGATAGGTGGGAGGCTTTGAAGCGTGGACGCCAGTTCGCGTGGAGCCATCCTTGAAATACCACCCTGGCAACTTTGAGGTTCTAACTCAGGTCCGTTATCCGGATCGAGGACAGTGTATGGTGGGTAGTTTGACTGGGGCGGTCTCCTCCTAAAGAGTAACGGAGGAGTACGAAGGTGCGCTCAGACCGGTCGGAAATCGGTCGTAGAGTATAAAGGCAAAAGCGCGCTTGACTGCGAGACAGACACGTCGAGCAGGTACGAAAGTAGGTCTTAGTGATCCGGTGGTTCTGTATGGAAGGGCCATCGCTCAACGGATAAAAGGTACTCCGGGGATAACAGGCTGATACCGCCCAAGAGTTCATATCGACGGCGGTGTTTGGCACCTCGATGTCGGCTCATCACATCCTGGGGCTGAAGCCGGTCCCAAGGGTATGGCTGTTCGCCATTTAAAGTGGTACGCGAGCTGGGTTTAGAACGTCGTGAGACAGTTCGGTCCCTATCTGCCGTGGACGTTTGAGATTTGAGAGGGGCTGCTCCTAGTACGAGAGGACCGGAGTGGACGAACCTCTGGTGTTCCGGTTGTCACGCCAGTGGCATTGCCGGGTAGCTATGTTCGGGAAAGATAACCGCTGAAAGCATCTAAGCGGGAAACTTGCCTCAAGATGAGATCTCACTGGAACCTTGAGTTCCCTGAAGGGCCGTCGAAGACTACGACGTTGATAGGTTGGGTGTGTAAGCGCTGTGAGGCGTTGAGCTAACCAATACTAATTGCCCGTGAGGCTTGACCATATAACACCCAAGCAATCTGAATGCTCGAAAGAGACCAGATTGCGGTGTGTGAAGACGCAATGAACCGAAAGTTCGCGCAGCTCACAAACACCTGTATCACATACCCGATTTGCTGAAGCGAGGCCAGTTGGTCACGAGTCAGTACCCGAATTTCTTGACGACCATAGAGCGTTGGAACCACCTGATCCCATCCCGAACTCAGAAGTGAAACGATGCATCGCCGATGGTAGTGTGGGGTTTCCCCATGTGAGAGTAGGTCATCGTCAAGATTAAATTCCGAAACCCCAATTGCGAAAGCAGTTGGGGTTTTGTTTTGCCCGCAGGAAAGTGCTTCGCTTGCCAATTAGCTTCTAACTGCTCCGATCTGACGCGAAAGCCACGCTCGGCTGTGGTCCAGAACACCACTAGCCATGGTGGTAGGAAAATGAATAAAACCATGGGCGGACGAGGGCAGTAGATGTACTTCAACCGGTGCCGATTGTTGCCAACGCTCAGCGAGTTCCAGCGTGTCATCGCGCAGCGGATCCAGTTCACCGGTGAACATCAACGCCGGTGGCAATCCGCTCAAATCGCCGTAGAGCGGAGACAATGGCGCCTGTCGGCGTTCATCATCGCTCAGTCCTGGAGTCAGCAGGCGCAGCGCCTCAACCATGCCCGGGCCGTCGAGTACCAGCGTTTCTGCAGGTGCGGCGTGTACGCTCGGGGTGCCCGCGAGATCGTAGACGCCGTAATACAGCAAGGCGCCGCAGACGCGCTGCAACAAGCCGGGTGCTGGTTTGAGTGCCAATAACGTTGCGGTTGCCAAGTGCGCGCCCGCGGATTCACCGACAATGATCACCGGCAGGCCAACGAATTCCGTGCAATCGTCGCTCAGCAGCCAGCGTGCGGCGCAAAGACAATCCGCCATCAACGCCTCAACCGGTGTATTGACTGCCAACCGATAGTCAACTGAAACCACTGCCACGTTGCAAGCCTTGACCATTGCGATGTTAAGGTCATCGTTCATCTGTGCATTGCCGATCACCCAGCCGCCACCGTGGTAATCAAGTACCATACCCTTGGGCTTTCCTTGTGGGCGGATGATTCGGACGGGCACTGAAGCCGCGTGCGAATGAACTACAGTGCTTTGCACTTGAAGGCCGTGCTTGACCGGTTTGTTCGCGCCGAGCATCTGACTGGCGCGCAGCAAAGCCTGGATCAAACGCGGCGTCAGCCGATTGCGAACGCGAAACCGCGGCAGCCAGGCGAGTTTGCGGTTGAAGCGCTGCATTTGCGCCAAATCACTCTCGGTGAACTCAAGCGTGTTATCAGCCAAATCCTTCCTCCCTCATCAGCAATTCCCACTTAACGATATAGGGTGTTATGGCGGAGCAGTGAAGGGCGCCTCACGGTCAAGAACATTCACATCATTCCCCACCCGCTGCAAGGTTTCCGGTACCGCCAGCCACAACAGCACGAATGCCACCCCGGCTATCACCGCCAGGGTCAGAAATGCCGCGTTGTAACCGGCTTCCTGCAGTACAACCCCCGCAACGCTGGCACTTAATGCTGCGCCCAGACCAAACACCGTCGACAGGGCGCCAAGGCTGACATTGAAGTGGCCGGTGCCCAAGGTCAGATCTTTCACTACCACCGGAAACAGTGCGCCGAAGACTCCCGCGCCGACGCCGTCGAGCATCTGTACGGCAACCAGCCAGTAAGGGTCTGCGGAAAAGGTGTAGAGCACACCGCGCAACGGCAGTATCAGGAAGCCCGCGAGCAGCAGCGGCTTGCGTCCCCACACATCGGCTTTGACCCCAACCAGCAGGGCGACCGGCACCATGACCAGTTGCGCGGCGACGATACAGGCCGAAGTCAGGGGCGTCGCCATTTGCAAATTGACCTGCGCCAGCTTCTGGCTCACCAGTGGCAGCATCGCCGCGTTGGCCAAGTGGAAGAGGGCACAACAGATGGCGAACATCAGCAGCGCTTTGTTGGTCAGCAATACCGTCAATCCCGATGGCGTCTTGTCGTGCGCGGCGTCGCTTGGGTCGAGCCCGCGGGCGAGATCATGGTTGATGGCGTTGCTGTCGACGAAGCTCACGGCGATCACGCTGCACAGCGCCATGACCGCCATCAGATAGAACACCGCCACCGGCCCGAACAAGTAAGCAAACCCACCGGCCAGCAGCGCCGCGCAGGCGTTGCCGGCATGGTTGAAGGTCTCGTTGCGTCCGGTGCGCCGGGTGAACGCACGCGGACCGGTGATGCCCAGGGAGATCGCCGAGATGGCCGGTGCGAATACCGATGCCGCTGCGGCGCTCAGCGCCTGAGTGATCGCCACCAGACTGAAGGACGTCACGAAGGGCAATACCACGCAACTGCCCGTCACCAGCAACGCAGCAATCGCGATGACCGCTCGTTTACTGCGCGTATTGTCGACCAGCGCACCGGCGGGTGTCTGGGTGACAAGGGCGGCGACGCCAGCGAGGGTCATCACCAGCCCGATACTGGCCGGTTCCCAGTGATGCACGGCCAACAGGTAAATGGCCAGATACGGCCCGAGTCCGTCGCGCACATCGGCGAGGAAGAAATTCAGGCTGTCCAGCGAGAGGTTGTTGCGACGATCAGAGTGAGTGTCCACGCTGGCACCTTCGATATCGAGGTTGCGTGGAATGGCGCAACCTCCGTCAATTCAGTAACTGGTCGTCTGCGGATTTAGCTGCACGGCGCTTATGTGGCCGCTCGACTCCGTTTCGAGTGGCCACGCTGCGAACGGCTCAGTTAATGCGCGGATGCTGCTGCACCAACTCCTTGCGTTTAGCTTCCAGTTCGGCGATTTCGGCGTCGATGTCTTCGATTTTCTGCTCGATGTGGTCGTGGTGTTCCTTGAGCAGTTCCTTGGCTTCCTCAAGGTCCGACGCCGCCGGTGCAGCACCCCGTAGCGGTTTGTTGGCTGTCTCTTTCATGGTCACGCCGGTGATCAGGCCGACCACGGCAATCACCATCAGGTAGTAGGCCGGCATGTACAGGTTGTTGGTACTCTCCACCAGCCAGGCTACGGCCGTCGGGGTCAGACCAGCAATCAGCACCGAGACGTTGAATGCAGCGGCCAGCGCGCTGTAGCGGATGTGCGTGGGGAACATCGCCGGCAGGGTCGAGGCCATGACGCCGATGAAGAAATTCAGCAACACCGCGAGGATCAGCAAGCCGGAAAAGATCAGGCCGATCTTGCCGCTGTTGATCAGCATGAACGCCGGAATCGCCAGCAGAAACAGACCGATACTGCCGACCACAATGAAGGGCTTGCGGCCAATCTTGTCGCTGATAAAACCGATCGCCGGCTGCACGAACAGCATGCCGACCATGATCGCGATGATGATCAGCACGCCACGGTTTTCGCTGTAGTGCAGGTTGTGCGACAAATAGCTCGGCATGTAGGTCAGCAGCATGTAATAAGTGACGTTAGTCACCGCCACCACGCCAATGCAGGTCATCAGGCTGCGCCAGTGCTTGGTGGCGACTTCCTTGAACGAGACTTTCGGTCCGCCCGCCAGACCTTCACGGTCGCCTTCTTCGAGTTTTTCGACGTGCTGCTGAAATGCCGGAGTTTCTTCCAGTGCATGCCGCAGATAGAGGCCGATCATGCCCAGCGGCAGGGCGAGGAAGAACGGCAGGCGCCAGCCCCATTCGAGGAATTTCTCTTCGCCGATGATCGTCGAGATCAGCACCACCACGCCGGCACCGAGGACAAAACCGGCAATCGAGCCGAAGTCCAGCCAGCTGCCGAGGAAGCCGCGTTTGCGGTCGGGCGCGTATTCGGCGACGAAGATCGAGGCGCCGGTGTACTCACCGCCGACCGAAAAGCCCTGGGCCATTTTCGCCAGCAACAGCAGGATTGGTGCCCAGATGCCGATTGATTCATAGGACGGTATCAAGCCAATGGCGAAGGTGCTCAGCGACATGATCACGATGGTCGCGGCCAACACTTTCTGCCGCCCGTATTTGTCACCCAGTGCACCGAAGAACAGCCCGCCCAGCGGGCGAATCAGGAAGGGCACCGAGAAGGTCGCCAGCGCTGCAATCATCTGTACACCAGGATCAGCCCCGGGGAAGAAGATCTTGCCGAGTGCATAGGCGACAAATCCGTAGACCCCGAAGTCGAACCATTCCATGGCATTGCCCAGCGCGGCGGCGGTGATCGCTTTGCGCATCTTGGCGTCGTCGACAATGGTGATGTCTTTCAATCCGATGGGATTGACCTTGTTTTTCCTTGATTTCATGCGGGTCACTCATAGCTGAACGGATTCGATGCCATTGTTTTGGTGGCATGGGTTCTTTCCGTCAGATACAAGAAGACACGAAATAATTCACTGCTCGTGGCATTTTTGTCGTCCGCAGCCGCACAGGCGCCGCACAGCCCACTCGGCGATGATTACGCAAAAGCACAAGACGTCAGGCTGAAAACCCGGATAATGGCCGCCAATTCGTTTTTGCTCTCTGGTAAACCCGCATGGAAATCAAGGTCAACTTTCTCGACAACCTTCGACTTGAAGCCAAGTTCGACGACTTCACGGTGATCGCCGATCAGCCTATTCGCTACAAAGGCGATGGCTCGGCACCCGGGCCGTTCGACTACTTCCTGGCGTCGTCGGCCTTGTGCGCGGCTTACTTTGTGAAGCTGTATTGCGAGACGCGTAACATCCCGACCGACAATATTCGCCTGTCGCAGAACAACATCGTCGACCCGGAAAACCGCTACAACCAGATCTTCAAGATTCAGGTCGAATTACCGGCGGACATCTCTGAAAAGGATCGCCTGGGCATTCTGCGTTCGATTGATCGCTGCACGGTGAAGAAGGTCGTGCAGACCGGTCCCGAGTTTGTGATCGAGGAAGTCGAAAACCTCGACGCCGATGCGCAGGCGCTGCTGATGCCGCATTCGACGTCGGACGCGGGCACTTACATCGTTGGTAAAGACCTGCCGCTTGAGCAGACCATCGCCAATATGTCGGGAATCCTCGCGGATCTGGGGATGAAGATCGAGATCGCCTCGTGGCGCAATATCGTGCCCAACGTCTGGTCGCTGCACATCCGTGACGCGCACTCGCCGATGTGCTTCACCAACGGCAAGGGCGCGACCAAAGAGGGCGCACTGGCCTCGGCACTGGGCGAGTTCATCGAGCGCCTGAACTGCAACTTCTTCTACAACGATCAATTCTGGGGCGAAGACATCGCCACCGCCGAGTTCGTGCATTACCCGAACGAGCGTTGGTTCAAACCCGGCCCGAAAGACGAGTTGCCGCCAGAGATTCTCGATGACTACTGCCTGGACATTTACAACCGCGACGGCGAACTCAAAGGCTCGCACCTGTACGACACCAACTCCGGCAACACCCAGCGTGGCATCTGCTCGCTGCCGTTCGTGCGCCAGTCGGATGGTGAGGTGGTGTACTTCCCGTCGAATCTGATCGAAAACCTGTTCCTGAGTAACGGCATGAGCGCCGGCAACACTCTGGCTGAAGCCCAGGTGCAATGCCTGTCGGAGATCTTCGAGCGCGCGGTCAAACGCGAAATCCTCGAAGGCGAAATGGCCCTGCCGGACGTGCCGCAGGAAGTACTGGAAAAGTACCCGAGCATTCTCGCCGGGATCAAAGGCCTGGAAGAGCAGGGCTTCCCGGTGCTGGTGAAGGATGCGTCGCTGGGCGGTGAATTCCCGGTGATGTGCGTGACCCTGATGAACCCGCGCACCGGTGGCGTGTTCGCCTCGTTCGGCGCGCACCCGAGCCTGGAAGTGGCGCTGGAGCGCAGCCTGACCGAGCTGTTGCAAGGCCGCAGTTTCGAAGGCTTGAACGACTTGCCGCAACCGACGTTCTCCGGCCAGGCAGTGACCGAACCGAACAACTTCGTCGAGCACTTCATCGACTCCAGCGGTGTGGTGTCGTGGCGCTTCTTCAGTGCCAAGTCTGACTTCGAATTCGTCGAGTGGGACTTTTCCGGTCACGGCGAAAACTCCAACGTCGAAGAAGCCGCAACGCTGTTCGGCATTCTCGAAAACCTGGGCAAAGAAGCCTACATGGCGGTCTACGACGATCTTGGCGCCAACGCTTGCCGGATCCTGGTGCCTGACTACTCGGAAATCTACCCGGTCGACGATCTGATCTGGGACAACACCAACAAAGCCCTGCAATTTCGTGCCGACATCCTCAACCTGCACAGCTTGAGCAAGGTCGGCCTGCGCAACCTCGCCCAGGGCCTGGAGAACAGCGAGCTGGATGATTACACCGACATCACCACGCTGATCGGCATCGAGTTCGACGACAACACGCCGTGGGGCAAGTTGACCATTCTGGAGCTACGCCTGCTGATCTGCCTTGCCCTGCAGAAATTCGAGCAGGCCAAGGATCTGGTCGAAGCCTTCCTGCAGTACAACGACAATACCGTCGAGCGCGGCTTGTTCTATCAGGCGGTGAATGTGTGTCTGGAAATGGAACTCGATGAAGACCTGGAACTGGCCGATTACGAAGCCAACTTCCGTCGCATGTTCGGCGACGAGCGCATGGACGCGGCGATTGGCTCGGTCAACGGCAGTGTGCGTTTCTACGGTCTGACACCGACCAGCATGAAGCTTGAGGGGCTGGATCGGCATCTGCGTCTGATCGACAGTTACAAGAAGCTGCACACCGCGCGGGCGAATGCGGCGGCGTTGAAGCGCTGATAGCCGACGGTCATTTTGCAGGCGTGAATCTATGGTGGGGAAGGCAATCTCCTCGCCAAGGATTCATGTGCGCTCGAGCGCCGAAAATTGACTGCTCAACCACGTATACAGCTGAGACACCGCAGGCGATATCTGCTTGCGGTGCGGGCAAACCATGCTCAGGGGCGAGGCGCTCCCCGGGTGATCCGGGAGTAACACGACCAGCCGACCGGCCAGTACATCCGCACTGACATCCAGCCATGATTTGCAGGCAATCCCTTCACCTTCCACAGCCCAGCGCCGGACAACATCGGCGTCGTCGCTGAACAGCGGTCCCGAGACCTGAATGGTTTGCGCGCCCAGACTCCACTTATCGAAAACCCGGCCATTCTGCAGATAGAGCAGGCACGGGTGCGCGCTCAATTGTTCCGGTGTCGTCGGTTGTCCGTGGCGCTCGATGTACTGCGGTGAGGCGACCAGTACACGGCGGTTACCGGGAGCCAGAGGCAGCGCGACATAGTTGGCGTCAGCGTTCGAACCGTAGCGAATGGCGACATCCACCGGGTCGCGAAACAGGTCGGCGACCTGATCGGACAAGACCAGACGCAGGGTCAGTTCCGGATGCTGACGTCGGAATGCCGAGAGCCAGGGCAATAGCACATTGCGCCCCAGGTCGGATGGTGCGGCGACCTGCAGCACACCGCGAAGTGGCGTGTTTTCGCCGCGCAGATTTTCCTTTCCCTGTTTAAGCGCTTCCAGCACCGAGTGGGCGGTGGGCAGGTATTGCTCGCCTTCGGCCGTCAGACGCAGGCTGCGCGTCGTGCGGGCGAACAGGCGCACGTCCAGTTCGCGCTCCAGGCGCTTGATGGCGGCGGCGACCTGACCAGGCAACAGATCAGCCTCCAGTGCGGCGGCGGTAAAACTGCCCAGTGCGGCACTGCGCGTGAACAGACCCAGATCATCAATGCGGACCATCTTCACTCCATAGGTGAAAGTGTCAGCGGATTCTGCCGGTTTTTCTTTGTGCTCGTGAGCCTTTGTTTGCAGGCCTGTAGATCATTCCTCCAGCACTGCACCCAATTGATTGAGCGCTTCAAGGGTTCATTTTCATTTTTAAAGTGAAAGTGTTGATGCGTTTTGCAGGTTTTTCTTTGCCAGGGGTCAGTTGAAGATGGCTGCAAGTGAGTGCCACAGCCCCTCTGACAGCGAGTTTTCATGAAAGCCATCACCTTTATCCAACACGCTTTACCTATTGAACATCCACAGTCATTGATCGACACCGAGATTCCCGTGCCGAGCCCGGGCCCGCGAGACTTGCTGGTCGAAGTGCTTGCGGTGTCGGTCAACCCGGTCGACACCAAGGTGCGCGCCGGTACGTTCACCAAGGAGCCGAAAATCCTCGGCTGGGATGCCGCCGGCGTGGTGCGTTCGGTCGGTTCCGAAGTGACCCTGTTCCAGCCCGGTGATGAAGTGTTCTACGCCGGCTCGATTGCCCGCACCGGCAGTTACAGCGAGTACCACCTGGTGGATGAACGCATCGTCGGGCACAAGCCCCGTTCGTTGACTGCCGCTGACGCGGCGGCGCTGCCGCTGACGTCGATTACGGCCTGGGAGTTGCTGTTCGACCGGCTCGCGGTCGCCGAAGGCACGGGGGAGGGCAAGTGCCTGCTGATCACCGGGGCCGGTGGCGGCGTGGGTTCGATGCTGGTGCAACTGGCTCGGCAATTGACCCGACTGACCGTCATCGGCACCGCATCACGGCAGGAAACCGCGGATTGGGTTCGCCAGTTGGGCGCGCACCATGTCATCGATCACAGCGCGCCACTGCTCGGTCAATTGCAGGCGGTGGGCATCGACGAAGTCGGCTACGTCGCCAGCCTGACCCACACTGAGCAGCACTTCGCGCAGTTGATTGAAGTCCTGCGGCCGCAGGGGCGTCTGGGCGTGATCGACGACCCGGAGACCCTCGATGTGATGCCCCTCAAGCGCAAGTCGCTGTCGTTGCACTGGGAGCTGATGTTCACCCGCTCGTTGTACGAAACCCAAGACATGATCAACCAGCATGAGTTGCTCAACCGCGTCTCCGACCTGATCGATTCGGGCGTGTTGCGCACCACTGTGGGTGAGCACTTCGGTGCGATCAATGCGGCGAATCTGCGCCGTGCCCATGCGCTGGTTGAGAGCGGCAAGGCCCGGGGCAAGATCGTTCTCGAAGGATTTTGAGCTGCACCCCACCCGAACATTCAGCCCGACCCTGTAACGGGCCGGTCAGGAGCACTTTATGCGTTTGAAAAAACTTCCCGCGGTGTTGGCGCTGACATCGGCGTGCGCCTTGGCCATGCCGTTCGCCCATGCCATCGATGCGGCTGCGGTGCCGGCCAATGCCCCGGCCGATAGGGCTTTTGGCAAACTGGAACAGGTGCATGCGTTCTACGATGCGATGCCCACCGGGGTGACAGTCAGCGAAACCGGGCGGATCTTCGTCAACTTTCCGCGCTGGGGCGACGACGTCCCGTTCACTGTCGGCGAGCTTCGCGACGGCAAGGTCGTGGCTTACCCCGATGCCGCGTTCAATCGGGAGAATCCCCGCGATCCAAGCGATGGCCTGATTAGCGTGCAAAGCGTGGTCGCCGACGGTCAGGGCCGTGTCTGGCTGCTCGACACCGCAGCGCCAGGCTTCTCCGACCCCAAACCACGCGGCGCGAAGCTGGTGGCGGTGGATCTGGCGAGCAACCGCGTGGTCAAGCGTCTGGTGTTCCCGGACAACGTGATGCTGCCCAGTACCTACGTCAACGACATGCGTTTTGACTTTCGTACTGGCGCGCAGGGAACTGTTTACCTGACCGATTCGTCTTTGCGCGGCCCCGGCGCCATCATCGTCATGGATATCGCCAGCGGCCGTGCCATGCGCCGCTTGAGTGGCGCACCGTCGACATCGGTTGATTCGGCGTTCGTGCCGGTGGTGGAAGGTTTGCCGGTCACGGTTGAAGCAGCGGATGGCAAGCGCAAACCGCTGGCAGTGGCCTCGGACGGCATCGCGCTGTCGGCGGACGGCAAGACGCTGTACTTCACGCCGCTGTCCAGTCGGCACTTGTATTCGGTTGCCACGGCGCTGTTGCGCGATGCCAGTGTCAGCGAAGCGCAACTGGCCGCCGCCGTGCAGGATCTGGGCGAGAAGGGTGCGTCCGACGGTATGGAGGCCGACGCCGCCGGTGCGTTGTATGCCGGCGACTACGAGCACAACTCGATCCGCAAACGCCTGCCCGATGGTCACTGGCAGACGCTGGTACATGACCCCCGACTGCTCTGGCCCGACACCCTGTCCATTGGCCCGGACGGTTATCTGTATTTCACCGCCAACCAACTCCATCGTCAGGCGGCGTTTCGTGGTGGCCAGGATCAGCGGCAAAAACCTTACAGCCTCATGCGCCTGAAAATCGATGCGGCGCCGGCGCCTACCCGTTGAAAACTGTTTTCACTGTGGGAGAAATGACGATGAATGCGTCCACTGACGTGTTGGTGTCGATTGCCGTGCTTGAAGCCCCTTTCGCGATGCCGTATTTCCAGCGCTTTGCCGTCACGACGGATGAGCTGCTTGAAGAGCCGTTGCGATTGATCTTCCTCGAACAAATTTCGTCCTGACACGCTGTGACGCTCAGCCATCCATCCAATCTTTCGGGGTGTTTTGCAATGACAGGGTTAAATCATTCAATGCCGGTGGCACAAGACACCGACGAGGTCGAAACCAGCGAGTGGCTGGAAGCCCTGGTCGGGGTCGCGCGGGTCGGTGGCAAGTCGCGTGTCAGGTACTTGCTGCAACGTCTGGCCGAGCAGGCTGACCGGCTGGGCGTGCAGGGTGCCAATCGTGCCTGTTCGCTTTACCAGAACACCCTCGCGCGTGAGCACCAGGGTGACTATCCTGGCGATCTGGTGATGGAGGAGCGCATCACCTCGATCATCCGCTGGAACGCTCTGGCGATGGTGGCGAAGGCCAACAAGGCTTACGGTGAGTTGGGTGGGCACATCGCGAGTTTTGCCTCGGCTGCCGAGATATTCGAAGTCGGTTTCAATCACTTCTTCCGTGCGGACAGCGAGGCAGGGCGCGGCGACCTGGTGTACTTCCAGGCACATTCGGCTCCGGGTGTTTACGCGCGGGCATTTCTCGAAGGCCGCTTGCAGGAAACGCAATTGCAGCGCTACCGGCAAGAGGTGGACGGCGGCGGTTTGTGTTCGTATCCGCACCCTTGGTTGATGCCTGATTTCTGGCAGTTTCCGACCGGCTCGATGGGCATCGGCCCGATCAATGCGATTTACCAGGCGCGGTTCCTGCGTTATCTGCAACATCGTGAGATCGCGCCGACGCACGGGCGGCATGTCTGGGGTGTGTTCGGTGATGGCGAGATGGATGAGCCGGAATCGATTGCCGCGCTGTCGCTGGCCGCCCGGGAAAATCTCGATAACCTGACCTTCGTGATCAACTGCAATCTGCAGCGCCTCGATGGACCGGTGCGCGGTAACGGGCAGATCGTCCAGGAACTCGCCGCATTGTTCAGCGGCGCCGGCTGGAACGTGATCAAAGTGCTCTGGGGTTCCGATTGGGATCCGTTGTTTGCCCGGGACGAGGGGCATGCGTTGTTACGCCATTTCGCCGCGATGGTCGATGGCGAGTATCAGAACCTGGGGGCCAATGACGGTGAATACAACCTCAGTCATTTCTTTAACCAGGACCCACAGCTGCGGGCTCTGGTGGTAAACATGAGCGCACAGCAGATTGATGCGCTGCGCCGCGGCGGCCACGACTTTCGCAAACTGCACGCAGCGTTTGCAGCGGCGAAACAGCACAAAGGCAGGCCGACGGTCATTCTGGCGAAAACCAAGAAAGGCTTTGGCATGGGCCGGATCGGCGAGTCGCGCAACACCTCGCACCAGCAGAAGAAACTTGATGTCGAGGCGCTCAAGGCGTTTCGTGATCGCTTTGGTTTGCCCCTGGATGATCAGGCTGTCGAAGAGCTGCGTTTCTATCGCCCGAGCGCCGACAGCCCGGAGCTGCAGTACCTGCATCAACGGCGCCAGGCTTTGGGAGGGTATTTGCCCAAACGCAACAACCAGGCGCCAGTCATCAGTGTTCCGCCACTCGACAGCTACGCCCGTTTCGCGTTGACGCCGGATGACCGGGAAAACTCCACGACCATGGCGGTGGTGCGCCTGTTCTCCCAACTGATCAAAGTTCCAGAGCTGGGGCCACGCATCGTTCCGATCGTCGCCGATGAAGCCCGCACCTTTGGCATGGCAAACCTGTTTCGGCAGATCGGCATCTATTCGTCCGTAGGGCAGTTGTACGAGCCGGAAGACGCTGGCGCCTTGCTCTACTACAAGGAATCCACCGACGGTCAATTGCTCGAAGAGGGCATCACCGAGGCCGGCGCGATTTCCTCCTGGATCGCCGCGGCCACTTCATACAGCGTCAGTGGCGAGCCAATGCTGCCGTTCTACATTTACTACTCGATGTTCGGCTTTCAGCGGGTGGGCGATCTGATCTGGGCGGCGGCCGATCAGCGTGCGCGGGGCTTCTTGATCGGGGCGACGTCCGGGCGCACGACGCTCGCTGGAGAAGGGCTGCAGCATCAGGACGGCTCTAGCCCATTGATCGCCGCAACCGTGCCTAATTGCCGCGTCTACGACCCGGCCTTCGCCAGTGAGGCAGCGGTGATCATCGACCATGGCAGCCGGCGCATGCTGGAGCAGCAACAGGATGAGTTTTATTACCTGACCGTGACCAATGAAAATTACGTGCAAGCGCCGCTGGAGCCCGAGCAGTACGACGACGTGATTCGCGGCATGCGCTTGTACGCTCGGTACGGTGCTGGCTCGGCGGCGGTGCGCCTGCTCGGGGCGGGGGCAATACTGCAGGAAGTGATTGCCGCCGCGCGGATGCTGGAGGACGACTGGCAGATCAGCAGCGAAGTCTGGAGTGTCACCAGTTTTGCCGAACTGGCCCGTGATGCTCGCGAGGTGCAGCGCCAGCAGATTTTTGCCACACGGTGCGAGGCACAAAGTCACCTGCAACGTTGTCTTCCCGGCAGCGCACCGATTGTGGCGGCGAGCGACTACGTTCGGGCCTATGCGCAACTGGTCGCGCCGTACCTGCAGGCGCCTTATGTGGCCCTGGGCACCGATGGCTTCGGCCGAAGCGATACGCGCTCGGCGTTGCGCCGGTTCTTCGAGGTCGATCGCCTGCACATTGTGTTGGCAGCACTGGCTTCGCTTGATCCGCAAACACACGCCCGGGCGCTGGAGCGATACGGCGTTGACGCGCGCGATGCGGCGCCGTGGAATCGCTGATGGCGGGGCTATTGGCGAGTGAGGTCGCCGCTGTTTCCTGGAGCCATCGTGTGAAACGCACCGTCTGCCCCTTTGGCACAGAATTGTTTCGGCACAGGCGTTTCTACGGTGCTAGTGCCGACAACGGAAAGCGCGTTCAACTCGACGATGCAGCCTGCGCTGAAGGTGCTGAGTTTGACGATCTTCAGTTGCATCTCATAGTCCTGCCCCGGCTGCGGAATGAACGACACCGGTTTGGGCGAACAGGCGATCGAACCCACCATGCCAAAAACCGCCAGGAACGGTTTATTGGCTTCTACCACGTACTCGTCGAACTGTTTGGTGGTGCTGTTGATTTGCCGGGTGGTCTGGCTGGCCGGCATGCCGACCACACTATTGCGATGGTCCGAATCCCTGAATGGATAGACCCCTGAACTGTCGTTATGCGCCATCTTCCAGCCGGACTCCTCAGGCGAACCTCCCTTGAATGTTTCATTCATGAACTTCTCACAGCTTTGACCGTTGAAGTATGCGCCGTGGGCGTTATCGCCGGTGATCAGTCGCACCCGGGCACTGTTGGCCGGATCGTACTTGGCCGCTTCGGTCTCGTTGCGGATGTCGATTTTACTGGTGGCGCAGCCGATGAGAGCCAAGCTGAGGGCGAGTGGGAGAAGCTGACGCATGGATGACCTTTCTGTTCTGGAAGAGATTGGGCGCTGCACCCGCATTCTCGGGAAGAGACCGGGTACATGAGGAGCGCCCGGTTTATAGCGGCCTGATGGCGTAAAGGTTTAGAAGAAAGGGCGCTGAAGCGGTGCTTACGGAGTTGACCGGCTGGCTCAGCGTGCCTGGAAAATTGTCCAGCATGCTGCGATCAGCGTTTGCACTGCGCCTGCACCACCTGACAGGTGTTCGGCGTCCCTCCGGAGCGGCTCGCATAGCGCATGCAGTTATTCATCGACTTCTTGCGCGCCATGCTCAAGGTGTCGCCCCAGGCCAGACCACCTTCGCCGGAAGTGGGCACGGCTTTGGCGTAGCAGTTCGAGCCGTTGGTGGCGTAGTGTTTGCTCGAACAGCCGGCCGTCAGCGCCATGGCTGTGCCAAGCAGGGTCAGTAGCACCCAGGACGAGCATTGGCGTGCAGTGATTGTGGTCATCCGGGTTCCTCGTGGGGCAAGCGCCTCAATGGCCTCGCTGACAGGCGTTGGGCATTATCCTGCAATCGACATAAGGAAGCGTCCCCAATGCGTGCACCCACACTACACCTGATGTGCGGCAAGATCGCCTCGGGTAAAAAGTGGATGACGCCATCTGCCGTGCTCGGTTGCATGCACGCAACACACTGGCGAGCATGAGTTGGCGGCGTCGGAGCGGAGTTTGATTTGATCACTCGATACTTTAAGGCGCCAGACCTGGGCGAGGCGCTGGAGATCGTCATGCACCGAAATCGCTAGCAGGCTAGCTCCCACTTTGGATCTCTGGCAGCTGCCAACCCTGAGCTCACCGCAAAAAAAACTGTGGAAGCTGGCTTGCCAGCGATACGGCCGTGTCAGTCGCCATCACTTTGGCATGCTCGCCCCAATCGCCAGCGGACTAATTCCCAAAATGGTCTCCACCGCCTGATCCACGGAAAGACTCGTGGTGTCGAGCCGAAGGATCGGCTGCGTCCAGGCTTCAAATTCATGATTCGCCACGGAGGACCAGCTCGGTGGAGTCAGCCCCGTTATGTCTGATTGCCGCTGCTCCACCCGGCGCCGATGCTCATGTGGATCTGAGCAAATTACTTCAATGTTGAGCAACGGCGCTCCCGAGCGAGCCGCGATTTCGGCCCACGCTTGCCGGCTTTCAGCGACCGGATTCACACAATCAACCACGACACTGTGGCCAGGACGCAGGTTGTTCGCGGCCAACTCGTTGGCTACCCGGTAACCACTGGTACCCACATCATCAGCCAGAACCCCTGCGTTGCGGATGGCTTGTTCGATCGTGTCGATACGCAGGTAGGTCGCATCCAGCCGGGGCGCGAGTGATCTGGCAATCGTGGTCTTTCCGGTTCCCGGCAGGCCGCTGAAGACAATTAGCATTGGCAGTCCTTGTTCGCAGTGGCCCATGTCGCGTTCAGAAGTGGATGAAGACCTGACTTAGAACGCCCACATCCGAACCAGGGCAAATTGCAGATCCACAGTGACGCATGTCCGGCCATCCACCCATTCATCTTCGCGAAGGCGACGTCCTGTATTGGTTTCGCGTTCGCCTTTGGCGATGACCAGGACGAACAGGCGGGTGGGGCATTCGAAAGAGCGCAATCGATCAACATCGGCCCGCACCGACCAATCGCCTTCCAGGCACTTGGCTTGCGAGACATCGCCCAGACATTTGATTTCGGCGACCATCCTGGTTGCGCCGTTATCATCCAATGAGTACAGATCGGCTTTGCGCCGATCGCCTATCGACAGGTCCGTCCAGATCTCGACCTCATCCTCGAACCAGGCACGAAGGCTGATTTCGGCTTGAATCCAATGCTCGCGACAACTGTTGAGTTGCAGCACTTGCTCAAGGTTCTTCTCCATGCCGCGAAAAGCCCGTTCGAACAACTCGAGCCATTGAGTGGTGTCCATTTCACATTTCCTGTTTCAGTCCATTTGGGAGAGGGATTATGGGCGGAATCTCCGTCAACCGAAAACCCCAGTCTCATCACCGGTAGACATCATTCCTGTGGCCAACACAAACAACTGTGGGAGCTGGCTTGCCAGCGATGGGGCCGTGTCAGTCACCATTATTCATGGCTGACCCACCGCCTTCGCTGGCAAGCCAGCTCCCACAGGGTTTTCCGTTGCTCCCGAAATTCATGCAAAAAACCGAACCCTACGGACAAAAAACGCAGCCCATGGCCCGATCGCGCAGCCATTTTCTTGCGCAGTCGTTCTGTCATATTCGGTATCAGTTGATTGCAGATAGTAGCCAGCCCAACACTAATTCCAATGAGGCTGCACTGTGTTTCAACGTCTTGTGTGTTCGCTGTCCGTTCTGAGCCTGTCCATCGCTGCTGCCCACGCTGCCGAGACCGTCGTGCTCGACACGCCGCGCCTGCAAAGCATCGACAACTTCCGTGATGTCGCCGGGCTGACCACCGCGTATTCCACGGCCCACGATGGCACGATGCGCGGAGGCGTGTTCTACCGCTCCAACGCGATCACGCCGTCGGCAGCGGATCTGGCGACCCTCAACAGCCTCGGCATCAAAGCCGTCTACGACCTGCGCACGCCGAGCGAAATCGCTGGTACGCCGGACACAATGCTGAGTGGCGCGACCTACCAGAACATCGACATCATCGGCAGCACCACCTCGGGCGCGAACATCACCACCGTGTCGTTCAAAAGCGCCGCCGATGCCATCGCCATGATGGAACAGACCAACCGCGCTTTCGTCAGCGACGCGGGGATGCGCGGGCAGTTCGGCAAGTTGTTCAACGAACTGGCCAGCACCGACGGCGCGCAACTGTTCCATTGCACCGCCGGCAAGGACCGTACCGGCTGGACCGCCGCCGTGCTGCAGAGCATCGCCGGCGTCGACAACGCGACCATCATGGCCAACTACCTGGCAACCAACGACTACACCGCCGCCCGCGTTGCCGCGACCCTCAAAGCGTTGCCGCCGAGCATGGCCTCGATCTATGCGCCGCTGCTTGGCGTACAGGCCAGCTACCTGCAGGCCGGTCTTGATGAAGTCACCGCCGAATACGGCAGCATGGACAACTACCTCAAACAAGGCCTCGGCCTGTCGCAGGAAACCATTTATGTGCTGCGCGGCAAACTGGTCGAGTACAACAGCCTGCCGGGGCAGGCCGGATTGGTCGGCAACGCCGCTGCCGGTGCCGAATTACTGCGTCAATTGCAGAACACCAACCTGTCTGGTACCTACAGCGCCTACAACTATTACCTGCAATCGGCCATCGACGCCGGCACCCTCGGCGGTGTCGAAGCTCAGATCGGCGGCCAGGTTCACGCCGACGCCGCCAGCTACCTGCTGCGGCAGAACGCGCTGATCGAACAAGCCGCCGCCCCCTACGCCAGCGGCTCCGACCTGAACGTCGGCCAATACCGGTTGTGGACCACCGCGCTCGCCGGTTACCTCGGCACCGACGGCTCGTCCCGCGCCGAGAGCAGCAACGAACATAGCCAAGGCCTGATGGTCGGCATCACCCAGCGCTTCTCCGAACAACTCAGCGCTCGCGGCGGTTTCGGCTACAGCAAAGGCACCGTCGGCGGTGCGGGCGGCGAGGCCGATACCGACTTCACCTTCTTCAACCTCGGTGCGCGCTACGGCTTCACCAGCCTGGAACGCGGGCTGTTCGTCGATGCCAATGCCAGCGCCGGCTACGTCGATTACGCCAGCAAACGCGAACTCGGCGGGGGCCTCGGCACCGCCAAGGGCGACACCCACGGCAACCTCACCGGCGCGACCTTGGCGCTGGGTTACCGCGCTCCGGTCAACGGCATGATTCTCGAACCCAGCCTCGGTGTGCGCATCAGCCACCTCGACCTCAAAGGCTTCCAAGAGAAGGGCAGCGAACTGTCCCTCGACGTCGACGACAACACCGCCACCCGCCGCAGCGCCGTCGCCAACCTCAACGTGGCGTTCGCCCCGGTGGCGATGGGCGCCTGGCAACTGGTGCCGGGTGTACAAGTCGGCTACGAGCGCACGCTGGGCAACAACGACGTCAACAGCCAGGGCCACCTGCTGGGCCTCGACATCGAACAACGCGCTGCCTTCGACAACCGCGACCAGTTCAGCGGCGGCGTCAACCTGATGGCCAGCCTTGGCGCTGTCAGCGTCGGCGCAGAAGTCGGTGCCAGTGGCGGTGGTGACAGCCACGGTTTCAGCGGCAGCCTCAAGGCCAGTTACGCGTTCTAAGTGATTGGAGGACAACCAGGTCAAGGATGACCACTAATCGCAAAGCACCAGCCAAAACTGGTGGAGGCAGAAGATTGGCAACCCTTATTCACCGCTTGACTCTGTGGGAGCGAGCTTGCTCGCGAAGGCGTCATGTCAGCCAACATCACCGTCAACTGACCCACCGGCACCTTGCCTATAAACCGATCAACCCCGCCGCCTCAGCTGCGCCGGACTCACCCCATACGCCTGCTGAAAATACTGACAAAACCGCCCGACATTGCTGAAGCCAAAGCGCAACGCCACCTCCGTCACCGACGCCGAATGCCGCAGCGCCTCGAAAGCCCGCTCCAGTCGCACCTGCCGCTGATACGCCACAATCGACATCCCGACAAACCGTCGAAACCCTTCCTGCAAAGCTCGCTGACTGACATTGCTCAACCGCGCCAGCTCTACGCCACTGACCAATTGCTCCGGATGCGCCTGAATAAACGCCATCGCCAACTTCACATGCCGCGGCGCCACCCTCGGCGCAGGCTGGCGCAACGCCTCGGTAAAATTGTGCGGCCACGCCTCCAGCACCGCATCAATCAACATCTCACGCAACCGCGACGGCATCAGCGTGCCGCTGTTGAGCAACAGATCAAACTCCGTGCCCGTCGCCAGATCAATCAACGCCTTGATCCCGCCATACGCCGCCGTGTGCAGATCCACCACCGGCTCAAACACAATCTTCTGCACAACCGGTCGCCCCAACAACGCCGCCAACCGCTCCGTGAGCTGCGCCCGACTCACCGAAATCCCGTGCTGCGCATGATCGTCGAGAAACCGCATCGATCGGATGTCCGCCTTATCAATCGCCAACCCCACCTGCGCCACACCGACGGACTCGGTGCGGTGGTTGAACACAATCTTGCCCGCCGTGGTAATCACGAAAGTGATCTCGTCCTGCGGGTCGGGGAAGGTGACGGTGAAATCACCGTGGTAATGCATACGCCGGAAACTCACGCCGTCGTGCCTGCCGTAGACACCGCCGATGATGATGCTGGAAGGGATCGGCGGGGAGTCGGCGTAGCGATTGCCGAAGAACCGGGAGAAGAGGGCGCCGAAGTCTTCGGCGTGGAGGTTTTCGGAGCGGAGGATGATTGTTTGGCGGGGTGGGACGACGGAGTACACCTTGGGTCGGTCCTTGGGTTTGGAGGCTACATTTAGTTTTGGGGAGGTTAGCAGGTTGGGATGACAGGCATATGATCGTTGCGTTTAACGATTAAAGTGTAAATCGTGAGCTTAGTTGAATTGCAACCAACGTCAGAAACGACTACAAATATGGTTCTTGAGGCAGATTGCTATCACAAGGAGGGTGTTATGGGGAGCTCTGGATCTGGGCGTTTTTCGGACTATCCTGGTACGAAGGCCAAGGAAGTCGTTGGTGAAGGCACGGGGGTTGAGGGAGGCACAAGCGGCATTGATAAATGCACCCAAGCATTTCATGTGCTTTTGGAAGACGTTGGTAATAGTCAGCTTTACTCGCGATCTGGAAGCGTCCCATCTCCAAAGACTCAATTGGGGATTCTCTTCGACGGACAGCGCGTTTTTGCCGTCGACCTGAACGGTGTAAAGGTGGGGGCCCTTCCTACCGCGTACAACTATCTTGTTGCATGCATGGACAGCGGCGTTAATTATTTGGGGATAGTTAGTTTCTCTGCGGCTTTGCCCGTGCCGACTGTCGAAGCTGATTTCGTACCGCAATGATGGTAGGAATTACTGAAAGCGTATTGGTGGTTGGTGAGCTTGTTATTGATTACACCCTTGGCCGAAATGGCGTTATGTGCAAGCTTCGCTTGGGGGGGGTGGCACATGCGGCGAGAGGACTATGGGCTGCAGGGGTCGAATACGCTGTTGCCGTATTCTGTCCGCAATATCTAGTGGAAGAAGCTCAACAATATTTAAGGGAGATCGGTTGTCGCGAATTCATTTGGATCGGAGACGTAATGGGTGCTCCCAATGTCATCGTTATTGATGATGTAAAGGAAATCGGGCACCAAGGATACGAAGATCTTATGCGTGAAAGAAAGGTCCTGAAGCTTCGTGAACCGCTCCCTTCATTAAACGCCTACCTGAAGGTTGTCGTGTTTTCGGGCAGGTTCGACCTTCAGTTTCTTGCTCTAGCGCTTTCTGAAGATGCGCGCGTTTCATTTGATGTTGCTTATGATCTTGATGATCTTTCATTACTTGCATCTTTTAGAGATCGCCTTCAAGCAGTCATTATTTCGACGTCATCATCTTTGTTTATGAGGTTAGGGCATGAAGATGTAGGTGGTCTACTTGCAGAAGTTAGAGCCCTATCCCCCGAGGTTTTATTACTAAAAGAGAATCGTGGTGGGAGTCGACTCTTTGACATGCGCGATGAGAGCGTTCAACAGATTCCGGCTTCGCTGGGCCGTACGATGAACTCTGTCGGCGTTGGTGATGTTTACTCTAGCGTTATGGTGGCCTATTCACAAAAAGGGTGGAGAGAGGCTGCATGGCGTGGATCGCAAGCTGCGACCGTATATGCGCAATCTACATTTCCAGATGACATTAAACGTGATCTACAGCGTAACCTTCGGCTCAGCTTGAAAACTGTGCAAGCATTGGGAGGTACATCTCTTTCATGGCATGAACGTCAGAGTTACGCGATTTACCTAGCAGGCCCGGACTTTTCTTACGTTGCAAAACCAGAGCTTGACCAGGCGGTGGAAAGTCTCAGTTACCACAACTTTAGGGTTCGCCGACCGATACTAGAAAATGGTGAGTTGGAGAGGCCTGCTACAGAGGGTGCTCTTCGTCTGACCTATCATTTGGATTACCAGTTACTTAAGGACTGCGACGTGGTGTTTGCTGTTCCGCTTGATCGTGACCCTGGGACACTCGTAGAAATTGGGATGGCTATAGCGATGGGAAAAAAGGTAGTCACATATGATCCTCGGTGCGAAAACGAAAACACAATGGTGATGGTCGGTTGCTCCGTCTACTCCGCAGACCTTGATACGTGTCTGAACGGTACTTTCCGCGTAATTGCTGACTTAGGGCGCGAAAATCCATGAAAAGGGTACTGCTAATGGCTTCTGGCGGATTGGATTCAACCACCGTCGGATATCAGCTCGTCGCCGAAGGCGTTGAAGTGGTTCCAATTTTTTTTGACTACGGGCAACATTGCGCCGCTTTAGAGTGGGAGCGCGTGAATGAGGTTTTCCCATCTGTAATGGAACCGCCGGAGCGCTATAACATTTCCGAGGTTTTCCGAGGGTCTCAATCCCGATTGATTCGTGAGGCGAACCTCTGGACAGAGGAGGTGAAGGATGATGACCTTTACATACCATACCGGACGATGCTTTTTTTCGCAGCTGCGGCTGCGCGAGCCCAAACCACGGGCATTCTCGATGTCTACACTGGTTTTATAAACAGTAATCATGCTAAAGAAATCGATTGCACCGCCGCATTTATGAATAGTCTTGATGGGCTAACCTCCACAATAGGTCCTGTACGATTTCACTCGCCATTCCGGTACTCCTCCAAAAGTGATGTGGCTACTGCTGCTGCTTCCCTTGGTGTACCAATTGGACGTACTTATTCCTGTCAGGCGTCATCCCACTTTCCGTGCGGTGCTTGTCCAAATTGTGTTGAGCGCTTGAACGCGTTAAAAGAGGCTAATTTAGTATGAATAATCCACTCGTCGAGGTTCTCCTCGTAGCGCGTCTCATCGCCAACCGAGCGAGAGATGAGGGCGCGCTCTTCGACGAGAAAAATCCGCGTGCCACGTGCGATCATCTTGGAGCTGTGCTTGCCGACTCTATTCTTCAGGCCGGTCTAAATTATATGACAGTTGTACGGCCTCGCGTTCTTGAAATACTTAAGGTATATCCGAGCCGAGATACCATTTCCTCATTGATTTCTTTGATCAAAACAGGCGAGGTCGGAGCTTTTTTACAATGGCGACATTTCGAGAAAATCAGCCGTTTTGAATCCCTTGTGTTTTTTTTGAAAGAGAAAGGTATCGAAGATGTGCAGGATTTACGCTTAGCATTGTCCTCCTCTAAGTTTTGTGAAGACATTCAGACGGTAAATGGCGTCGGTCCCAAAACTGTTGACTATATGGCATGTCTCGTTGGTATCGACTCAATCGCGGTTGATCGGCATGTCCGCGCTTTTGCTCGAGCGGTCGGAGTTGATAATGACGATTATCATTTTCTTCGTAAGTCATTTTGCTGCGCAGCCGATCTACTGTCTCTTCCCCGACGCGAGTTCGACGCTTGGCTTTGGCGTCGAGCCGCTGCACCGTTTCAGGAACAGTTGTTATTAGCAGTTTGAAAATATTTTATTCAAATTATTGAATAGGCTAATTGTAGTTAAGTCTCTTCGAGCTCTACGTGCGTTTGGTAACCGCTAATCGATTTCCTCTGCTGCGCAGGTCTAGCTAGGGCCTTATAAGGCCCATTTACTATGCAGCAGCAATTAATTCGTCGCCAATTCCAGCAGCATCACCTCCTGCGCAATGCGCAGTAGCGTCTAGCAAGTCGGTCCCTCTATCAGCGCAGCTATATCCCCCAACGTCACCCTCGCCGAACTCAGCGATTCACGGGAGAGAGGGGAGCGTATTTGTTTTGCAGGAAATAATCTGTCCACTTTTATTGAAATAGCTAAAGTGTGTGCGTCAGACTTACACTTCTAATCTAAGCAGTCTTGATTGGGGTGGTCGGTTAAATTCTGCCGATCAGTGCTTAGGAATTAGCTCGATCCTAAACGAGTCGAAAGAGGACAGATTGATAAAGGGTAAGTATGTCTCCTTTTTGTTTTTCTGATCTATGATCCTAAGAGCTAAGCCGACACCGCTTCAGGATCGTTATCGTCTTCGGGTTCAAACGCTGCTATATTTGTTGCGGTTTGCGGTGAAACTTCATCAAAGCTTTCTAGGATCTCTATTAGCTCATGCTTGGCTAAATCGGCAGTAATTAGGATTGAGTCATTTAATTCTGCGTCTACGTTGTGAACAATGATGTCGCGAGCAAGCTGTATTTTTATAAGTTCTTTCGCTAGCTCGGAAGATATAACGTCTTCCTCAACTAACTTGTCGATGATGAGGCGGGTTGATGTTTTATTTTTTATTAGTTTTCTAGCTTGCTCATGATTCAGTGCATTCATTCCCGTCTCGATAAGCAGTTGCTGTATAGAGATCCAAATAGAGATGAGTTCTGCATGGGTGCTGTTAACTGTTGTGGCAATGTTCTCCGCAACCTCTTCTTTTTGTTCTGGAGACATATAGATACTGTCAAGTTTACTTAAGGCTTCGCCTAGTTTTTCTTTAACCTCTCCAGAAATTCTTAAAATATTGTCATAGTCGTCATGGCCAATGAAATTGTTGTGTGCTACAAGACATCTCAGCTCATATAACTTTGCCCAGCGAGTTTGTAAGTATTCGCTTTTGCAGCTGACTATAGGTTGAAAGTATCGTTCCCAGTTTGATGTTGGAACAAGCTCTTTTAGTTCGTCAATATTTATTTCGCTGGCGGACAGGGCTGAACGAACTTTTTCCATTAGTTTTGAGGAGTTGGCAGTTGAATAGGGCTTAAATAAAAAATCTGAAAGTTGAATGAAGTCGGTTTCAAATAGGTAGTTGTTGCCAGCTGCATTTTTCTTTGTTTTAATCGACTCAGAAACTTCTCTAGGCACCGCTTCTTTTGTCCAGCCTAACCCGATTTTCGTAAGCATGAATTTTGTTATGAGCTTTCGCATCATGTTTTCAATTTCATGAATTACTGGGTATGCATCAGATGACAAACTGCTACTCACGTCGTCCCAAAGCACTTCCACTGGCCTTTCAGCTGCTTTAGCCAAAATTGTTCTAATAGATTTGAGCAACGACAGGAATACGATTACCTCGCTTTTGTTTTGGCAGCCCAAGCGGACGTGGAAAAATACATGGCTGTTATTTTGAATTTCACCTTGTTGGACGTCATATTCAAATCTGAACCCTTCGAAAATTAGTCCTTTGGGTTTTATTTCGATACTGCCATATGATTGTATTAAGTTATTAAATGCGGAAATTGAATTGCAAAAACCTTCCTTGGAGTTGATTATCGCAAGGTATTCGACTTTGAGGTTTTCCATGACCATTTCTTTGCTAAGGTGATGGATGTGATAGTAGCGTTTTGAAATCTTCATGTCATCGACATGCTTCGATATAAATGCAAAGGCCCCCTTAGCGAGGTCGTCGTCGCCAGAAAGGGCAACTCATCTCAGTCCATCGGCACAACATTATCCAACGCCTGATTCACCGCCAATTCCCCCAGCATCACCACTTGCGCAATGCCCAGCAGGGTCTTGCGAATCGGGCCCTCAACCAGCGCCGCGACGTCCCCCAACATCACCGTCGCCGAACCCAGTGATTCACTGGCGTTCGCCAGCAATTCCTCGGTGGAGATTTCGGGATTGACGAGGAACAGGGTGTTGGGTGTGCAGGGCGTGGCCATGATCTGGCTGGCGGGGTTCAGGTAATGGTCGAGGGCGCGTTCGGCGGCTTCGCTGAGTTTTCGGGAGTCCGGGGATTCGTAGGGGGAGACCGTTTCGGTTTCGGGCGGATTGGGCGTTACTTTGAACATAGGTGAAGCTCCAGGATGAATAAAGTGGAGCCATCACCTTCGCTACCAAACGAAGGGTGGTGGCCAAACGCAGGTTGGTAGACCGGTCACCTGGATACCCGGCGCATCCGAAGATGCCCTACGCATGGCCACCATAAAAACAGCGGACGAGACCGTCCCTGCAAATAGGATTGCTATGCGACAGGTAAGCCGGGCTACCAAACCCGATCGCTGTTTTTCAGCGACCGAACCACGATAAAACCCGCACCCTGGGCGCACAAGCCGGCGGATTCTGGCGTAGTCGTAGGCAATGGCGCAAGGCGTTGTAGCCTGGGATGACGTAACGGCGAGTGTTTTTAAACGTGTGCGGGGAAAGGGTTAAACGTGAGGGTTTTCGGGGCTGCGCTTTTCGTGAACGGATGGTTTGGCAAAGAGGAAAGCGGGGCAGTGCGACGTCGCTAAATCCCCTCGCGACGAGGATAGTGTTTGTGTGGGAATCAGAGGCTTCAGAGGATGGAGCTGACTCAGGTTCATCGCTGACTGGACTGACGCCTTCGCGAGCAGGCTCGCTCCCACATGGGGTTGGCGGTGTACACCCATGGTGTGGTCGATACGAAACCTGTGGGAGCGAGCTTGCTCGCGAATGGCCTGTCCACAGTTCTCAGGACTTATTCATCACCATTCTGGACACAGTGTTTGTCCAGCCGATCGATTATTGTCGTGCGCTTCAATCCCTAACACCGTCTGCAACCCGTGACACAACACGGTTGCCCACGAGACGGTGAACATCATGAAACTTGCAAAAAAGCGCTCTTCTTCTGGCCTTTGGCGGTGTCGATCTCCGAGGCGGCGAAGTGAATCGTGGCGTTTGCCTTGATTCAGAAAATAACTGGCTGTTTTAAAACAAATTTTTTTGCACTCGGGGCTTCCCAGATCAAAAAAAGGTTGGTAAATTGCGGCCCATTCTCGCAGAGCTTGTTACAGAGCTTGAGACACAGGGGCGTCGCCAAGCGGTAAGGCAGCAGGTTTTGATCCTGCCATGCGTTGGTTCGAATCCAGCCGCCCCTGCCATATTCAGAAAAACGCCAGTCCGAAAGGGCTGGCGTTTTTTTATGCGCGCGATTTCTGTCCGGCAGCGAGGGTTGCCTGAGTCGCACCGGAAGACTGTTGTAAACTGCCCCGCGAAAAGTCCCGGCGGGTTGTTGGCCGGCGACCCTCATTCTCTCCAGACCAGAGACTTACATGGCTAATCACGACCTCAGCTTCACCCCTGATCCGGATGCGGATTCGATTTCCTCCGATGTTGTCGGTTTCAACGGCATTCTGGTCTCGACCCAGATCCCGACCCGCGCCGATGGCAGCCTGGAACTGGGCGATATCACCCTGCAAAGCGAATGCACCCTGCAGGCGCTGAAAGTGGCGCTGGAGCGGGCGGGCAGTTCGATGGATCGGGTGATGCACCTGACCATTTACCTCACCGACATGGCCGACCGCGCTGCGTTCAATGAAGTCTACAAGCGCTTCTTCGCCAAGCCATGGCCGGTGCGCGCGGCGGTGGGCGTGGCGTCGCTGGCGGTGGAAGGCATGCGCGTGGAAGTCACCGCGATGGCCGCCAAGGCCTGATCAACCTGCAAAACCGTGCTGGTGGCCAGCGATGACGCCCGGCCATCCAGCACTCGTCTGCGCACTTACTTCAGCGCATCAGCCAGCGGCAACCGCGCCATGTGCCTGGCTTTCAGTGAGCCCAGGTACAGCCAGTCCCCATACTCGCGCGCCGTGGTGATCGGCGAGTAATTGCCGCTGCTGGCATCTTGCAGATTGGCGATCACCTTGCCCTGCAGATCCAGCCCCAGCACAAACCCGCGTTTCTCCACCGGTTTGGGCAGCACAGTCAGTGCCCGGACGATCATCGTGCGCACCCACGGATGCCCGGCGGTGCCGTCGAGCAAGGCACTGCGCGGTGCGTAGAGGGCGACCCAGAAGCGGTTGCTGCCATTGAACGCGAGGTTGTCCGGCAAACCGGGCAGGTTGTCGATGAACAGGTCATGGGTGCCAGCCTTGGGGCCCGTCAGCCAGTAACGACTGATGCGGTAGGCGCCGGTTTCGTTGACCAGCACATAAGCGTCGTCCGGGCCGAGTGTCACGCCGTTGGCAAACTGCAATTTGTCCAGCAGCACGCTGGTCTTGCCGGTCTGAAAGTCGTAGCGCAGCAAACGCCCGTCACCGCCATGTTCGATGATCGCCTCACCGTCGTGGCCGTAACCCCAGCGGCTGCTGGCATCGCTGAAATAGGCGTAGTGCCCGGACTTGTCGATCGCCACGTCGTCGGTAAAACCGAAGGGCAGGCCATTGGCCTCGGTCGTCAGAGGAATCAGTCGACCCTGCGCGTCGAGCGAGAGCAGGCCTTTGACCGCGTCGGCAATCACCAGCAGACCGTTGGGATGCCGCGCCAGCCCGAGAGGGCGGCCGCCCGTGTCGCTCAGGACTTGGCGTGTCTTGCCATCGAGGCTGGTGCGAATCAGCCGCCCGTCATGCAGGCCCGTGATCAGGTAGTCACCTTCCAGCAGCAGTGCTTCCGGGCCGTCAATGTCGCCCGGGCCCACCTGTTCGACGACTTTGAGCCGCTGGTTTTCGGCGTACATGCCTTCGCTCAGTGACGGTGCCGCTGGCGGTTTCCACGCCACCGGTTGAACCCTGGTTGGCATCAACAGCAAGAACGCGATGACGAGGACGACCAGCAGTAACAGCAGGCGCTTCATGAATGTTGCCCCGTCAGCGTCAGGTGCTTGAGTGCCATGTCGCGCAGGGCGTGCATCGATGTGGCCGATTCACGTTCGATGCGGCGCTTCAACAGCAACAGGTTGGCAACGCGCATGCCCAAGCCGTCGAAGCGATAATCCAGGGTACGCACGAACCGTGTGCCGTCGCCTTCGGCCGTGCATTCGTAGGTCAGCCGCAACGACAGACCGTGGTCACCGCGCGCCCGCGCGCACCAGCGCCGGCCGGGGAGATACTCGGTGACCTCCCAGCGCAAATGACCGGCGCGCCCGCCGGCATGAATGTCTTCTTCGAAATGTGCGCCGGCGTGCAGCGGGCCTTGCGGGCCGTCGATTTTCAGCGACGAGGGATGCCACTGCGGCCAATGGTTGACGCTGGCGGCGTAGCGAAGGACGGCAATGGGTTCGCCGGCGATATCGATCTGGTGCTGCATGCGGGTCATGGCGGGTCTCGAATGGCGCAACGGGGCGGGTTGCGGCTCCCAGTACAGGGTGCCGAACAGGTAATCCATCAACGGCAGAACGATATTGAAATTGCGTTCCTGCATGCACTCGCGACGGTGATGCAGTTTATGCAGATGACGCATCTGGCGGATCCACGGCAGGCGAGTCAGCGGATTATCGGGCGGCAGATGTTCGCAGGCGTGAAACACCTCGTAGGTCAGGTAGCCCAGCACCATGCAGCCGCCGAACAGCCCGGCGACATTGGCATTGAACTGTGCGAGCAGCCACCAGAGCGGCAGGGTGAAAAGCAGCGTATGCACGACGATGAGCCAGGCCGGAAACAGAATCACCCGCCAGTCGCGAGCGCCGTCGTAGGTCATGTGGCCGGGAGTGAAAAAACTGTGGTGGTCACCGGCATGCCGCGCATAGAACAGCTTGGCGAACGTCTTTTTGTGGTGGCCGAGATGGCGATGGACCATGTACACACCAACGTTGAAGAACAGCAGGGTCAGCGGCACGCTCAGCCATTCCAGTGGCTGTACCTGGCGTGCGCTGCTCCAGAAGGCGCCGATCGCCAGCACGCCGAACAGCAGCACGAAAGCGCCGTGCAGCCACGGGTTGTACAACGGATGAATGGCCGCACGGTAGCGGCTGCGGAATGCCTCGGTGGTCTGCCTCAATGCGTTCACCTGCGGGTATTGTTGTTATACCCGGCAGATTAGCCGATCGGGCCGTTTGTGCAGGCCGGACCTTGAGGTCAGTTGTGCCATGCTCCGGTGTAAAGCGGCCGACTCAGCTCAACGGGTTCCAGCGCTGCGACCAGTCGTCATCGGTCTCGATCACCTGGCGCAACAGATCGAAGGCCTGTTGCAGGGTCGCCGAGTCTCGCTCGCGGGCGTACACCAAATAAGTTGGATAGCCGAATTCCGGGGCCTTGGTCACCGCTTCCAGCGCGCCGGTTTCCAGATAGCTGCGCACCACGCGCGTACGAAAGTAGCCGCTGCCGCCGTGTTCGAGGATGTATTGCAGGGCCAGCGGGCCGAGGTTGAAACTCAGCGCGGCTTTGGCCTTGTCTGGCAGGGCGGCGTCGTGCTGGCGACGGAAGTCCGGCCCCCAGTCGATGTAGACGTAAGGATCCGGGCGGTTTGGCGCACGTACCAGAATCAGTTTTTCTTCCAGTACCTGCTCGACTTGCAGGCCGGGCCAATATTCCGGCTGATAGACCAGCGCGGCATCGAGCACACCGAGTTCGAGTTGGCGCAGCAGGTTTTCGCCGTCGCGGATTTCCATGCGCAGGGCATGTCCGGGGATTTTTTCGCGCAGTTCGGCGGCCCAGCTGAGCATCAACGGGTTGCACAGGCTGACTTCACCGCCGATGTGCAGCACGTTGTGATAGCCGTCCAGCAGCGGCAGGTCGCGCCGCGCGGCTTCCCAGGTCTGCACCAGTTGATTGGCGTAGACCACGAAAGCCTCACCATTGGCGGTCAGTTTCGCCCCGGCGCGGTTGCGCACGAACAGCGTGCTGCCCAGCTGACTTTCGAGCTTCTGCACCCGGGCGGTGATCGCCGTTTGTGTGACGAACAACTTCTGCGCCGCCGCGGCGAGGCTGCCGTGGCGGACGATTTCCAGAAAGGTGCGGGCGAGGTCGATGTCCATGGGCGGGCCGGTGTCTGAGGTGCGGGCATTGTAAGTGCCGGCTCGCCACCGCGTCATCGTTCATTGCGCTGCGGTTTACATGGATTTCGTGAGCGATGCAAACCCCTGCAGGAGTGAGCCTGCTGGCGATGGCGGAATGTCTGCCAAACCAGTGCCGCCCGAGACACCGCCATCGCTGGCAAGCCAGCTCCCACAGGTACTGTGTCGGACGCAGAACCCTGTGGGAGGAATGTCTGCCAAACCAGTGCCGCCCGACACACCGCCATCGCTGGCAAGCCAGCTCCCACAGGTACTGTGTCGGACGCAGAACCCTGTGGGAGGAATGTCTGCCAAACCAGTACCGCCCGACACACCGCCATCGCTGGCAAGCCAGCTCCCACAGGTACTGTGTCGGACGCAGAACCCTGTGGGAGGAATGTCTGCCAAACCAGTGCCGCCCGAGACACCGCCATCGCTGGCAAGCCAGCTCCCACAGGTACTGTGTCGGACGCAGAACCCTGTGGGAGGAATGTCTGCCAAACCAGTGTCGCCCGAGACACCGCCATCGCTGGCAAGCCAGCTCCCACAGGTACTGTGTCGGACGCAGAACCCTGTGGGCGTCTGGCTTGCCAGCGATGAGGCCGTAGTGGGCGCTGAAGCTCAACCCGCCAACTCAACCTTGCGCACCCGCGCCCAGTCTTCCACCAGCCGCGCCGGCGTGCCGCAGGCCTTGCGCTTGTAGACGAAGTGGCCGCACTTCTCGGCAAACTGGTTGCGGTTGTAGAGCATGTCTTCCTGCATTTCCTGCAGTTCGTTTTCCCGGCATTGCTCGATCAGCACCTGATCAACCCGCAATTTGCGCTCACGCACGGCGGCATAGGTCGGGTCGGTCAATGTCGCATTGGCCCGTTGCAGCAACCATAACGAAAACTCGTCCGGGCAGCGCGGACCGATCTCCTGGACCATGCCCAGTTGCAGCGCCTGCGTGGCGCTGATTGGCAGGCAGGCCTGGGTCAGTTGTTCGGCCACCGTCGGGCCGACAGCGCGGGGCAGGCTGTAGGTCCAGTATTCCGAGCCATACAGACCCATGCTCTTGTAATGCGGATTGAGCACGATGTCGGCCCGGGCAAACACGATGTCGGCGGCCAGTGCGAGCATCACGCCGCCGGCTCCGGCATTGCCGGTCACGCCGCTGACCACCAGTTGCTGCGCGCTGAGCAGCTCGGCGCAGACATCGTCGATTGCCTGAATATTGGCCCAGGCCTCGGCGCCCGGATCCTGCGCGGCCTGGATCACGTTCAGGTGCACACCGTTGGAAAAACTGCCGCGCCCGCCCTTGATCAACAGCACGCGGGTGTCCCGCGATTTGGCCCAGCGCAGCGCTTCGACCATACGCTGACACTGTTCGGTACTCATCGCGCCGTTGTAGAACTCGAAGGTCAGCTCCCCGACATGCCCGGATTCACGGTAGCGGATCGGCTGATACGCCTCCTCATTGAACGGCTCGCGGGCGATTGACCAGTCGAGCGTCGGCACGTCGACCAGTTGCCCGGCCAGCACGTGCCGCGCCGGTTGCTTGAAGGTTTCTTCGCCAGGCAGTGGTTTGCGCCGCAACGAACCGATCCACAGGCTGTGATCACCGGTGGCAACCAGCACCGCGTCATCATGCACCGCGAGGATCTTGCCGGGAATGCCGGTGCGTTGATCGAGGTGCGCGTCGTACACGTAATACTGCCCACCGGCCAGACTCGCCAAAACCCCGGGCTGGCCGTCAGCGGCGTCGATGCAGCGTTTGATGAACCGCGAGCAATCGTGCCAGCTGAAGGTGCGGTCGGCTTGCTTCATGTTCGGTTGCAGGCGGCCGCGGACTTTGGGATCGCTGTAATCCAGTGCGACAGGGACAAAGCCGTCGATGAATTTTTCGACCACTTCGCGAATACAGCGAATCGCCGCATCGCTGACCCGACCGTTGTACAGCTCGGATTTGCGCAAGCCCGGCGGCAGATTGAATTCGCAGGTGGCCCAGACCGGGCCGGCGTCCATTTCCTCCACCGCTTGCAGGGCGGTCACGCCCCAACTTGTCAGTTCATTGGTGATCGCCCAGTCCAGCGCGCTGGCGCCACGATCGCCGACGATGCCCGGATGAATGATCACCACCGGCCGCCGGAGATTGCTCCACAGCGCTTGCGGCACGCGGTCCTTGAGGAACGGGCAGATCACCAGATCGGCGCCGCTGTGCTCGATCTGTTCGCACACCGAAGCCTCGTCGGTGAACACCACAACGCTGGGCGAATGCCCGGCCTGGCGCAGTTCCAGCCAGGCGCGTTGAGTCAGGCCGTTGAAGGCCGAGGACAGCAGAATAATCTTCAGTGATCGCATGGTTTTCTTCCTTGAAAGGGCTGCCGTGGGCTCCTGATGAGCCGTCCCTGGCATTCGATGGAGCGCGCAGATTAGTCAGTGCTGCAGCGCTGGCAACTGATCCGGGTCAACGTTGTGTGAGTCAATATTTCCCCGGCGATGAGGTTCCTTATTCTCAAAGGTTTGACTGTCCTGATTTTTTATTACTTCAAATGTAAGCAGCGCTATTGCACAGTCGCGCCAGATCAGGAGTCGGACGATCCCGGCAGAACGATGGTTTTTCGCAGCGGGTGGGACCCGTTTCAGGGAGCAAGACATGGGTGATGTTCAAAACCCGCATGACCGGATCATTGGGCAAATGTTCCAAAAGGACTATCGCTGGCTGTGCGCTGCCGTTGGCCGCACGCTGGGTTGCCCGCACAGTGCACAGGACATCGCCTCGGAAACTTTTCTGCGGGTATTGACCCTGCCGGACCCGACCGCGATTCGTGAACCGAGGGCGCTGTTGACCACCATCGCCCGACGGCTGATGTATGAAGGCTGGCGTCGCCAGGACCTGGAACGCGCCTATCTGGAAAGCCTGGCCCTGGCGCCGGAACCGGTGCATCCATCGCCGGAGGAACGCGCGCTGGTGATCGAAGCGCTGTTGGCGGTCGATCGCCTGCTCAATGGCTTGTCGGCCAAGGCCAAAGCGGCGTTTCTCTACCATCAGCTCGACGGTCTGACCTACAGCGAAATCGGCGAACGGCTTGGGGTTTCCACCAGTCGGGTGCAGCAATACATGGTCGAGGCGTTCAAACGTTGCTATCAGGCGATGCAGGCATGAGGCCGGACGACGCGGTGATCGATGAGGCGGCGCAGTGGATGGCGCTGTTGCAGTCCGGTGAAGCCAGCGCTGGCGAGCGTGCGGCGTTCGACGCGTGGCGGGCAGCCGACCCGCGACATCAGCGGATCATCGAACAAATGGACGGCGGTTTGAACCTGCTGCGCCATCCGGACTTGCGCGGGCTGCCCCGCAACAGTCTGCTGCACAGCCTGAATGCGCCGTCGAGTCGTCGGCGTTTTCTCAGCGGTAGCCTGAGTGTGCTCGGGATTGCCGTGCTGGCCGGATTGCTCGGGCGTCGCTACGGCTGGCTGCCGGAGGCGGGGGAGTTAGCGACCGGCACCGGCGAGCGGCGCGACTTTACCCTGGAAGATGGCAGTGCACTGAGTCTGAATGCCCGCACGCGGGTGGTGGCGCAATTCGATGCGACTCAACGCTTGTTGGCGTTACGCTCGGGTGAGTTGCTGGTGAACGTCGCCAAGGATCCCGCGCGGCCATTCGTGGTCGAGACCGAACATGGGCGGATGCGGGCGCTGGGCACTAAATTTCTCGTGCAACAGGGCGACGATTTTACGCGGCTGGTGATGCTGCATTCGCAGGTCGAAGTGGTCACCGCCGGCGGTGCACGGCAAGTGGTGGAGGCGGGGGAGAGTCTGCTGTTCAACGCTCAGGACATTCTGGCTCTGGAGCGCAGCAGCGGACAGGAAAGCGCGTGGGTGCAAGGTCGCCTGGAAGTGCGCGACCAGCCACTGAGCGAAGTGATCGACAGCCTGCGTCGCTATCGCCGGGGCATTCTGCACCTGAGTCCCGATGTGGCCGATCTGCGCCTGAGCGGTCTCTATCCGCTGGACGACAGTGACCGCACTCTGCAATTGCTGGAGCGCTCGCTGCCGATTCGCGTCACATGGCACAACCCTTACTGGGTCAGCATCGAACCCTCAATTCCACCTAACACCCTGTAGGAGCTGCCGCAGGCTGCGATCTTTTGATCTTTAAAAGCGAAAATCAAAAGATCGCAGCCTGCGGCAGCTCCTACACAAATGTGTGTGGAGTCCGGTTATAGGTTTATGACTTCTTGGCCTAATCCCCGCCCTATAAAAAGCGCCGGCCCGCTGCTCATTCCCTGCAGACGCCTTCAACAGGGAAGCCCTTGATGATTTCATTCAAACAACAATTACCTCGCCTGACTCTCGCCGCCGCATTGGCGATGGGGCTGGTGCCGATCGCGGTGTATGCGCAGGACTCTGCGGCCCAGGTCTACACCTTCGACATCGCCAGCGGCCCGCTCGATGAGGTTTTGCTGGATATCTCGCGCCAGACCGGCGTACCGATTTCCTTCAGTCAGAATCTGGTGGAGGGCAAACGCAGCAGTGCCGTGCGCGGTGCGTTGGGCGGGCGTCAGGCGGTCGAGAAAGCGTTGCTCGGCAGTGGCCTGCATGTCGAGCAGAGTGCCCAGGGCCTGAGCGTGCGCGAAGGCGCAGCGAGTACGCCGATAGCGGCCAAAGTCAGCGCCGCGGCCCCGGCCACCAGCGCCGATTACCGCATGGAAAAAGTCACCGTCACCGGCTCGCGAATCGCTCGTGCACAGAGCGATGGCGCGACTCCGGTCAACGTCATCACCCACGAAGAGATGGAGGCGCGCGGCTACAAGAACGTCTATGACGCCTTGGCGACGCAGACGCAAAACACCGGCATGACCCAGGGCGAGGACTACGGCAATACCTGGCAACCGGCGGCCAGCGCGATCAACCTGCGGGGCCTTGGCCCCAATCACACACTGGTGTTGATCAACGGCCGGCGCGTCGCCGATTACCCGACGCCGTACGACGGCAAAGTCAACTTCACCAACCTGGCGAACATTCCTTCGGCAGTCATCGAACGCATCGAAATTCTCAGCAGCGGCGCTTCGGCAATCTACGGTTCTGACGCGATTGCCGGGGTGGTCAACATCATTCTCAAGAAGCAGATCAATGGCATCGACGTCAATCTCAAGGGCGGTACCAGTGAGCGTGGCGGTGGCGACAATCAGCGCCTGCAAATCAGCGGCGGCGGCAGTTGGGGCGACTTCGACGGCTTGTTCGGCCTGGAGCTGACCAACCGAGATCCGATCTGGGCCGATGATCGCGGCTTCATGCAGAGCGGCCCGCTGGCGGACGTCGGTTACCGTCGCGACCTGAGCAATAACCGCTACCTCGGCCCCGGTTGCGGCGCCTATCAAGGCACCTTCGACAACAAGCTGTTGAACAACGGCGGACGCTGCCGCACCGATCAGATGTACAACGATTACTGGACCATTCAGACGCAAAAGGAAAACTACGACGGCTACACCCGTGGCACCTGGCACTTCAGCGACAGCGGTCAGGTGTTTGCCGACTTGATGTATGGCCTCGATCACATTCAGAACAACACCCGTGGCCCGACGTTCACTTCGCCGGACTTCATCAACCAGAACAGCGGCAATCTCGAGCGCTGGTATCGCCGTTACGGCGAAGAGGAAATCGGTGGCCGCACCAGCAACAACAGCAAATGGACCGACACGTCGTGGACCGGCACCCTCGGCCTCTCGGACAAGATCGCCGACACCGGCTGGCGTTATGACCTGGCGGCCAACCGCTCGGAATATCGCAGCGTCAGAACCACCCGCTACACGCCGTTGTCCTCGATTCAGGATTTCTACCTCGGCCCGCAACTGGGCACGCGTGACGGTTACCCGGTGTTCGCCCCGGACGCCTCGCGTCTCGATCGTCCGCTGACGCCACAAGAGTGGGAGCAGTTTCGCAGCAACCTGACACAGCGCAGCAAGTCGGTTTCCACCAGCTACAACGCCTCGATCAATGGCGATCTGTTTGACCTGCCGGCCGGCCCGGTCGGATTTGCCGGGGTGCTGGAAGCGGGCAAGCAGGAGTATCGCGTCGACCCGGACGACGGACTGAATGACGGCACTTTCTATGGTGTGAGCCCGGCACAAAGTTCCGGTGGTTCGCGCAAGCGTTACGCCGCCGGTGGCGAGTTCAGCATTCCGGTCACTGACACCGTGCTGGCCACTGCCGCCGGACGTTGGGACCAGTACAAATTCAGTGGCCGCAGCGAGCAGCAGAAAACCTACAACCTTGGGCTGGAGTGGCGCCCGATCACCAGTCTGTTGCTGCGTGGCAGTTACGGCACCAGTTTCCGCGCGCCGGATCTGAACTACATCTACCAGTCCGACAGCAACGGTTACTACCCGGCGCAGATCGACTACTACGGTTGCAGCCAGGGCGTGCAGGGCGCGTGTGATCGCGGGCGGGTCGATTACACCCAGAGCGGCACCCCGGACCTTGAGTCCGAACGCGGCAAATCCTGGACCTACGGTTTTGTCTGGTCGCCGTCGCGCAATTTCGATTTCTCCACGGATTTCTGGCGCGTAGAGATTGATGACCTGCTGACCACCGTCGACGAAAACCGCCTGTTGCAGCAAGAGAACGAATGCCGCAACGGCACCCAGGACATCAACTCGGCCAACTGCCAGTCGACCCTGGCGCGCATCGACCGCAACCCGGGCAATGCCGCCATCGATCCGAATCAGTTGCAACGGGTGCGGGTCAATGCGATCAACGCCGCCAGCGAGCGGGTCAGTGGTCTGGATTTCAAGAGCAACATCCGCTGGGGCGCCGGTCAGTACGGTGCGTTCAGTTCGGCGCTGGGCTATACCCTGGTGCTTTCGCATTTCTATAAAGAGTCGGACGAGGCGCCGACCCAGGACTGGCGCACATCGCGGACCAATTACGACTGGCGCAGCAAGGTCAACGCCAGTTTGACCTGGGATTACCAGAAGGCCACGGCGACGCTGATGGGCATTCGCTATGGGTCGGTGACCAACGGCGCGGGTGACGGGCGCCTGTCGCCGTGGACGGTGTTCAACGCCAGTGCGCGATACAAACTCAATGACCGCGCCAGTGTCGGCCTGACCGTGAACAACGTGCTCAACCAGATCAAACACGATGACTCGGCTGGCTGGCCGTATTACCCGACCGGTAACTATGGCCCGTACGGGCGGCAGTGGTGGCTGGATGTGAGTTATCACTTCGGCAGTTGAGCGCACGGTATTCGTGGGTAATGTCCTACGGAAACAGGTCTGGATTTCGCAGAAACGGGGATATTTCCGACGACATTCTCAGGTTGGTCGTCGGAAGCGCGATCTATAGCATCGGAGCTGACATTGAAGTCGTAAACGGCTTGGACGCTCAGGCCTCTGATAACGGATGGATTATGCGAACTCCCCACCTCGAATACGAAACGCCTGCTTATTCCCATCGCCTTCACTGGCGCACCGATCGTGCCAGATGCCCCATGGAGGAGGTCACGATGCCCAGCGTCAAGGTACCCCGGCTGACGGGGGTGAAGAGGGCCGAGGGCAGACCTGTCGACTTGCTCGTGAACGGCCGGAACATAGGTGACGATGCCTTTCTGATCGTTGACCTGACCGACGAAGGTTTTGAGCTGAACGATGTCGTCAACATGCTTTCAACCTCTGAGCTTTATCTGCAAGGCGACATGGTCAAACGCATCACCGGCAAGTCGGTCAGCACCGTACGCCGATTACTGAAGGAAGGTAAAACGGTACGGCTTGACCCGCAGCAGAGCGTCGTCGCCTACCAATATGCGTTGGTGCTGGAAAAGGCCACTCGCGCCTTCGGGAGGCAGTCACGGGCCGAGGAGTGGCTGCGCAAGCCCAGCACCTACCTGAACGGTCGCGTCCCCGCGGAGTTTATTCGGCACTCACTGGGGTTTCAGATGGTGGAGCAGTATCTGGGGCAGCTGATATACGGGGTTTACACATGAATCCCTTGCCCTGGGACGAGCACTGGTATGCCTGGCGGCTGGATCCCGAGGTTTATGGCGGGACTTGGGACAGCGGGATGGGTTCAAATCTCAATGGTGGCCGATGGAACAAACCCGGACGACGAGTCGTTTATGCATCGGTCGATCCGTCGTCAGCCATTCTGGAGGTGGCAGCCAATCACAGCTTTGATGCGCTGGACAGTGAACCCTATGTACTCACGTGTTTTGAGGTCATCAACGAAGCAAAAGTGAAAATAGTGCAGCCTGGGGAAGTGCCGAATCCTTACTGGTTGAGCCCCGCCAAACCTTCACCCAATCAACAACTGTTTGCCGATTCGTTATTGGCAGAACATCCGTTTGTACTGATCCCCTCGGCGGCAACCCGCCATTCGTGGAATTTGCTGGTGAGCTGCGAATTGGCGGAGGGCCAGTTCAGGATGGTTTCTCAGGAGCGGTTTGGGCTGGATACCCGGTTGCTGAGGGAGATGGAACTGGTTTGATACACAGCTGGTTTTTTTGCATAACCTCATCACCCAACGGTCTAAATCGGGCTCTATAAAACCTTGCTGTCCATTGCACATCCCTGCATAAACCAAAACGCAGGGATGGCTGTTCATGATCCATTTTTCACCCGTTAGATCCCGTTTGAGCCTGGCCTTGCTGCTGGCGATCAATACCTTGCCGGCAGTTGCTGCCGACGAACCCACGACCCAGCTGCAACGGGTCGAAGTCACCGGCACCGCGATTCGCCGGGTCGATGCGGAAACCGCGGTGCCGGTCACAATCCTGCGAGTTGAAGAATTGCGCGAGCAGGGCGTGAGCACCACAGAAGAACTGGTGAGCCGGATTTCCGCCAACCAGTCCTCGGTCGGCTCCGGCCGCTCAGTGGGTTCGAGCAGCGGCGGGGCGTCGTATGCCGATTTGCGTGGCATCGGCCCGAACAAGACGCTGGTGCTGCTCAATGGCCGGCGCCTGAGCAACAACGCGACCAACGCGATCAATGGGTCCGGGGTTGACCTGAACACTATTCCGTTCGCCGCCATTGATCGCGTCGAAGTCCTGCGTGACGGCGCTTCGGCGTTGTACGGCACCGATGCGATCGGAGGGGTGATCAACTTCATCACCAAGACCAGCCTCACCGAAGGCCAGCTCAGCACCAACTACGACACGCCGACTCATGCCGGCGGTGGTGAAAGTCGTAACTTCAGTGGCAGCTGGGGCTTTGGCGATTTGCAGAATGACCGCTTCAACGTGTTCGGTGTGGTCAGTTACGACAAGCAGCAACGCCTGGCTGCCGAGGATCGTGGCTACACCTACAACTATCAGCCCGGACGCGGTCTCGATTACACCTCCGGCACCGCATCGCCGGCGAACTGGAGTCAGGGCCGCAATGCCACCAATCCGCTGGCCGGTTCCGGTTGCAACGCGCCGGGATTGCTGGCACGCAACGGTATTTGCCGCCAGAGCCTGTGGAACTATCTCGATCTGGTACCGGAAACCGAGAAGACTTCGGCGTTCGCCAAAGCCACCGGCAAGCTCGCGGATGACCATAACGTCAGCCTCGAATACTTCTGGGCACGCAACGAAAACCGTACGCAGATCGGCCCTGGCACCTTGATGGGCAATCAGGTCAATCCCGGCACGACGTTCTATCCCGGCAACGGCATTACCCCCGGCCCCAACGGCTTCGCCCTCGACCCGACGCAACCGGTGGATGTGAACTGGCGAGAAACCGCCGTCGGCGCGCGCCAGCATGAAGACGACAACACTGGCCAGCGTTTGCTGTTGAACTTCGATGGCAGCGTGGTGGGTTGGGACTATAACGTCGGTGCGTCGTACAACCAGAACAAAGTGGTGAATGCCATTGAGGCCGGTTACGTCAACGACCGCGCCGTCAGTGCCGGTATCGCCAATGGCATCATCAACCCGTTTGGCGCGCAGACCGCTGCCGGACAGGCGTTGCTGGCGGCCAGCACGGTAGACGGCGATTACTCGACGGCGGTCGGTCGGGTGAAGGCGATTGACGGGCGTGTCAGCCGCGAAATTGGCGATTGGTTCGGCGCCGGCCCGTCGGCGCTGGCGCTGGGTGGCGAATACCGCAAGGAAGATTTCCACCAGGACTTCGCCCAGTTCGCCGCTGATGTGCAAAGCCTGGGTGTCGACCCCAATGCCAGCGTCGCCGGGGATCGCAGCGTCTCGGCGCAATACGCCGAGGTCAACGTGCCGGTGCTCGACAGCCTGGAGTTGTCCGCCGCCGTGCGCCACGACAAGTACAGCGACTTCGGCAGCACCACCAACCCGAAATACTCGTTCCGCTTCCAGCCGTTCAAGGAGCTGGTGGTGCGTGGCGCCTACAGCGAGGGTTTCCGCGCGCCGTCGCTGTACGAGTTGTACAACCCGAACTTCACCACGTTCACCGTCGCCAACTACAACGACCCACGGCTGTGCGCTGGCGGTAATCCGAGCAACGGCGGGATCGCCAACCGCGACTGCGCCCAGCAGTTTTACAGCCGCACCGGTGGCAACACGGACCTGAGCCCGGAAACCGCGCGCAACGTTACCCTCGGTTTCGTCTATCAGCCGTTTGAGCGCCTGAGCACCGGGCTGGACTTCTGGTGGATCAACATCGCTAACCAGATCGCCGAATTCCCCGAGTCAGCGGTATTCGAGAACCCGGAACTGTACCCGGATCGCCTGGTGCGCAAGCCTGACGGCTCCATTGATCACATCGTCACGGGGCTGGCCAACCTCGGCAAGATCAAGACCAATGGTGTCGATGTCAGCTTCGATTACCGCCTGCCGAGCACCCCGTACGGCAACTTCGGTATCGGCCTGCAAGGCACCTATGTCAGCCGCTACGAGTATCAGCAGCAACTCAAGGGCGACTACATCGACAAGCTCGGTGACTTTCGTGGCGGCGACTTTTCCTCGGCCGGCGCTGTGGCTCGTTGGCGCCACAGCCTGACCGGCAGCTGGAACTACGGCCCCTACGGGGTGGCGCTGACCAACCGCTACACCAGCGGTTACCACGACTCCGACCGTGAGACTCACGATTACGTCGGCTCGTACAACGTCTGGGATCTGGCCGGCACCTACACCTGGCGCAAAACCCTGAGCGTGACCCTCGGTGCGAAGAACCTGTTCGACCGCGAGCCACCGTTCAGCAACCAGACCTACACCTTCCAGAGCGGCTACGACCCGAAGTACGGCGACCCGTTCGGGCGGACGCTGTACACGCGGGTCAATTACAAGTTCTGACCCGCTCTGTATAGGAGCTGCCGAAGGCTGCGATCTGTTGATCTTCAAAAGTCAAAAGATTGCAGCCTGCGGGAGCGGATTTCATGGAAGGGGCAGGTTTTAGTCACTTATTGATCTAAGCCTGCCCTATAAAAAACGCCGGCCTGTTGCACATCACAGGTAGGCAGGATGTTTGGTGATTGTTCGGGCGTCATCGCTGGCAAGCCAGCTCCCACAGGGATTTGTGAGCACCGCAAAACGTGTGGGAGCTGGCTTGCCAGCGATGACGCCATAAACAGCGCCGTGCAAAAAAAGGATCTGCCAATGTTCCCCAGGCTCATTCTGTTCAGCGCTTTTGCGCTGTTAAGCCCATTCAATTGGGCCGCTCCACAACCTGCGTTGACGGTCTACGGCGAAGCCCCCAAATACGCCCCGGACTTCCAGCACCTGGCCTACGCCAATCCCGACGCTCCCAAGGGCGGGACACTGCGCCGCTCCTCGCTGGAAAGCGGCCCGTTCGATCACCTGATTCCGTACATCGACAAAGGCACTGGCGTTGCCGAGATCGACGGCTGGCTCTACGCGCCGCTGGCCTATCGCAGCAAGGACGAACCCTACAGCGTCTACGGCCTGGTGGCGCAGCAGATTGAACTGGATGCGGATCGCCGCTGGTTGCGCTTCTACCTCAATCCCAAGGCCCGGTTCGACGACGGCACGCCAATCACTGCCGAAGACGTGCGTTACACCTTCGAGCTGTTCATCACTCAGGGCAGCCTCAAATACCGCCAACAGTTTCGTGACGTCGCCGACGTCGTGGTGGAGTCGCCGACGCAAGTGCGCTTCAACTTCAAGAACAACGACAGCCGCACGTTGCCACTGGATCTGGCGACACTGCCGGTGTTGCCCGAACATTGGTGGCGCACGCGCAACTTCGCCGAGGGCGCCGGTTTCGAGATCCCGCCGGGCAGCGGCCCGTACCGCATCAGCGCGGTGGATGCCGGGCGCAGCGTGAAATTTCAACGCGTTGCCGACTGGTGGGCCAAGGACCTGCCGATCACGCGCGGCCTTTATAACTTCAATCACTTGAGTGTGGAGTTCTTCGCCGACACCGATGTTTCACGGCAAGTGCTCAAGGCTGGCGGCTTCGACTACAACCGCGAGTTTTCCGCGACCAGTTACACCATCGGCTATGCCGGGGCAGCGCTGGAGCAGGGCAAACTGCTCCGCGAACATCTGGCACCAGGTGCCGCGCAAGGTTCGCAGGGGTTCGTGTTCAACCTGCAAAAACCGCTGTTTCAGGATCGCCGGGTGCGGCAGGCGATCGCCATGCTCTGGGATTTCGAATGGAGCAACCGGCAGATGATGCGCAGCATGTACTTGCGCCAGCGCAGTTACTTCTCGCACAGCGCATTGGCGGCCACCGAGTTGCCGGACGCCGAGGAACTGAAAATACTCGAACCGTGGCGCGGCAAGATCCCCGACGAGGTGTTCACGCAAGTCTTCGAAGCGCCGAAAACCGACGGCAGCGGCAACATTCGCGCCGAGCAGTTACAGGCCCTGAAACTGCTCGAAGCCGCCGGCTGGAAACCCCGTGGCGATCAGTTGGTGAATGCCAAAGGCGAGCCGCTGCAGTTCACCTTTCTCAACGGTCAGAAGGGTTTTGAAAGGCTGCTGCTGCCGTTCAAGCGCAACCTGGCGCAGATCGGTGTCGGCTTCGATATTCGCCAGGTCGACACCGCGCAATACACCAACCGCGTGCGCAATCGCGACTACGACATGATCGTCGTGGGTTACCCGGTGAGTCAGGCGCCGGGGCGCGAGATGTTCAATTACTTCGGCTCCGACGGCGCCGACGATCCCGGCTCGAATAACTACATGGTGCTGCGTGATCCGGCGGTCGATGCCTTGCTCGAAGGGCTGGTGCAGGCCGACAACCGCGAAAGCCTGCTGCGCCATGCCCACGCTCTGGATCGGGTGTTGCAGTGGGGTTACTACTGGATTCCCAATTACTACCCGCCGGGAATTTCCACGGTGTGGTGGAACCGTTTTGGCCGCCCGGCGACAGCGCCGCTGTATGACGCCGGGCTCGATACCTGGTGGGAAATCAGCCCGACCGCGCTGACCGCCACGCAGATGCAGCAACAGCAAAAGGAGTATGCGCATGTGGGGTTATAGCCTGCGGCGTCTGCTGCTGGTCGTGCCGACCTTGCTCGCCATTCTGCTGGTCAATTTCGTGATCGTGCAGGCCGCGCCGGGTGGCCCGGTGGAACAAGCCATCGCGCGCTTGCAGGGCATCGGAGTCGGCGCAGCGGTGGGCGGCGGTCATGTCGAAACCATTGGCGGCGAATCCCGCGCGACCCGTGGCCTGGACCCGAAACTGGTGGCCGACATCGAGCGTCAGTACGGCTTCGACAAACCGGCCGGTGAACGCCTGTGGCTGATGCTCAAAAGCTACGCGCACCTGGATTTCGGTCAGAGCTTTTTCCGCGGTGCCAGCGTCACCGAGCTGATCTGGCAAAAGCTCCCGGTGACCTTGTCGCTGGGCTTGTGGGCGACGTTGATCACCTATCTGGTATCGATTCCGCTGGGCATCCGCAAGGCCGTGCACAACGGTTCGGCGTTCGATGTCTGGAGCAGCGTGGCGATCATCATCGGCTACGCAATGCCGGGCTTTCTGTTTGCGCTGCTGTTGATCATCGTGTTTGCCGGTGGCAGCGCGCTGGACTGGTTTCCGGTGCGCGGACTGGTCTCGGACAACTTCGCCGAGCTGTCGCCGTGGGGCAAGGTTGCCGATTACTTCTGGCATCTGGTGCTGCCGGTCACCGCGTTGGTGATCGGCGGATTCGCCACCCTGACGATCCTCACCAAGAACAGCTTTCTCAACGAGATCTCGCGGCTGTACGTGCTGACGGCGCGGGCCAAGGGCTTGAGCCAGCGTCAGGTGTTGTACGGCCACGTGTTCCGCAATGCGATGCTGCTGGTGGTCGCCGGATTACCGCAGGCACTGGTGACGGTGTTTTTCGGCGGCTCGTTGCTGATCGAAGTGATCTTCTCCCTCGATGGCCTCGGCCGTCTCAGTTACGAGGCGGCGGTGTCGCGTGACTACCCGGTGGTGTTCGGTTCGCTGTTCATCTTCACCCTGTTCGGCCTGCTGATAAAACTGCTCGGCGACCTGTGCTACACGCTGGTCGACCCGCGCATCGACTTCACCGCGAGGACTGTCTGATGCTGACTCTATCTCCCATCGGACAGCGGCGCTGGGCGCGGTTCAAGGCGCATCGGCGTGGCTGGTGGTCGTTGTGGCTGTTTTTGCTGTTGTTCGGTCTGAGCCTGGGCGGCGAGCTCATCGCCAACGACAAACCGCTGCTGGTCGAGTACCAGGGCCAATGGTATTTCCCGGCGTTCAAACGCTACACCGAGCAGGATTTCGCCGGCGAACTGCCGTTCCAGCCGGACTATCGCAGCGCGCAGGTGCGGCAACTGATCGAAGAGCAGGGCGGACGGATGTGGTTTGCGCCGATCCCGTTCGGTTTCGATACCGTGAATTACGACCTGACCGATCCGGCACCGAGCCCGCCGAGCGCCGAGAACTGGCTGGGCACCGATGATCAGGCGCGGGATGTGCTCGCGCGGGTGATCTTTGGCACGCGGGTGTCGTTGCTGTTTGCCCTGGCGCTGACCGCTGCCAGTGCGCTGATCGGCATTGCGGCCGGTGCCTTGCAAGGCTATTACGGTGGCTGGGTCGATCTGCTCGGGCAGCGGTTGCTGGAAGTGTGGTCGGGACTGCCGGTGTTGTATTTGCTGATCATTCTGTCCGGGTTCGTCGAGCCGAATTTCTGGTGGTTGCTGGGGATCATGGCGCTGTTTTCCTGGCTGAGTCTGGTGGATGTGGTGCGCGCCGAGTTTCTGCGCAGCCGCGGTCTGGAATACGTGAAAGCCGCGCGGGCGTTGGGCGTTGGCGATGTGCAGGTGATCTGTCGGCACATCCTGCCCAATGCGATGAGCGCGACCCTGACGTACCTGCCGTTCATTCTCACCGGAGCGATTGCCACGCTGTCGGCACTGGATTTTCTCGGTTTCGGCATGCCCGCCGGCAGCGCTTCGCTGGGCGAATTGATCGGTCAGGGCAAGAGCAATCTGCAAGCGCCGTGGTTAGGGCTGACGGCGTTTTTTGCCTTGGCGCTGATTCTTTCTCTGTTGGTGTTCATCGGTGAGGCTTGCCGAGATGCTTATGATCCAAGGACTTGAGATGAGCGAAAATCTGATCGAAATACGCAACCTGCGTGTGACATTCAACGGCCAGCCTGTGGTGCATGGCATCGACCTCGATATTCGTCCGGGCGAATGCCTGGCGCTGGTCGGCGAGTCCGGCTCGGGCAAATCGGTGACCGCTCACAGCATCCTGCAATTGCTCGACCCGAACATCACGCGGATCGACGGCAGCATTCGTTATGCCGGCGAAGAGCTGCTCGGCGTGCATGAGCGTTATCTGCGCCAGTTACGCGGCAACCGTATTGCGATGATTTTTCAGGAGCCGATGAGTTCGCTGAATCCACTGCACACGATCGAGCGGCAACTCGGTGAGAGCCTGGCGCTGCACAAAGGCCTGGCGGGCGCGCAGGCCCGTGAACGGATGCTTGAACTGCTCGAACTGGTCGGCATTCAGAACCCGCGCGAACGGCTCAAGGCCTATCCGCATCAACTCTCCGGCGGCCAGCGCCAACGGGTGATGATCGCCATGGCGCTGGCCTGTGAGCCGCAATTGTTGATCGCAGACGAACCCACCACTGCACTGGACGTGACGGTACAGCGCAGGATTCTGTTGCTGCTCAAGAAATTGCAGCAGCGCCTGGGCATGGCGCTGCTGATCATCAGCCACGACCTCAATCTGGTGCGAACCCTCGCGCAGCGGGTGGCGGTGATGCGCGGTGGACGGATCGTCGAACAGGCGCCGTGCGAGCAGTTGTTCAGTGCGCCGCAGCATCCTTACAGCATTGAATTGCTGAATGCCGAGCCGGGCGGGCATGCCTTGTGTCTCGGCGCGACAGAGGACTTGTTGCAGGTGCGCGATCTGAAGGTGCGTTTTCGTCTGAGCGGCGGTTGGCTGCGGCGCAACACCTGGCTGGACGCGGTGAAGGGCATCGATCTGAATCTGCAGCGCGGCAAAACGCTGGGGATTGTCGGCGAGTCGGGCTCGGGCAAGTCGACATTGGGCCAGGCGATTCTGCATCTGATCGACGCCGAGGGCAGCATTCACTTTGCCGGTGAGGCGCTGCAACAGTTGAGCGGCAAGCAGTTGCGACCCCTGCGCAGGCGCCTACAAGTGGTTTTTCAGGATCCGTTTGGCAGCCTCAGCCCGCGCTTGTGTGTGGAGCAGATCATTGCCGAGGGCTTGCAGGTACACAGTGATCTGAATGCTGCCGAGCGTGAGCAGGCGGTGATTGATGTGCTGCGCGAGGTTGGCCTGGATCCGGCCACCCGACATCGCTATCCGCACGAATTTTCCGGCGGACAACGCCAACGGATTGCAATCGCTCGGGCGCTGGTGCTCAAACCGGATCTGATCTTGCTCGATGAACCGACCTCGGCGCTGGATCGCACGGTGCAGAAGCAGATCGTTGCTTTATTGCGGCGACTGCAGGAAGAGCATGGGCTGACTTATCTGTTCATCAGCCATGACCTGGCGGTGGTGCGGGCGTTGGCCCATGACCTGATTGTGATGAAGGAGGGGGAGGTGGTGGAGCGTGGTCGGACGGATGAGCTGTTTACGGCGGCGCGGCATCCTTATACGCAGGAGCTATTGGCGGCATCGTTTGTCACGTCGGTTTTACCTGTGACATATACGGACAGACTTTTATCCGTGGTGTAGTTCCGGTACATTCCGCGCCCTGGCCAATACAAGGAAGTAGATGATGGCAAAACCTGCCGCTCGACTCAGCGATCTCAATGCCTGCCCGGTAACCGGTCACGGTACCAACCCAAGCACCAGCGGTTAGCCCAACGTGAACATCAACGGGATGGCGGTGCTACGTGTCGGCGATACTACGGCTTGCGGCGACTCGGTCACCGAAGGCATCGGCAACATCCTGATCAATGGCAAACCCATTGCCTTTCTTGGCAGTGCCACCGCTCATGGCGGCATGATCATCACCGGCTCCGGTGACGTTTTCGTCGGCACCGCAGTCGGCGCCGCGCCGTTCACCCCGATCGTTACCGTGCCCAAGCATAGCGAGCGCTTCCAGCTGGTCGACGAAACCACCGGCGAAGCCATTCCCGATATGCTCTATTGCATCGAAACCGGCGACGGCCAACGCCTCGTCGGCCACACCGACAACCACGGCAACGCCGCCCGAGTGTTCACCGCCGATCCTACTTCCGTTTTCGTGCAATGGGGCAAGGAAGCCGCCGCTCACCTGGATGCGTTGGGCATTGCTTACTAAGGAAGGTCAGACGTGGCGCCACCGAAGAAAAAACAGGCTCAGACAAGCGATCAGCACGGCACGACGCAGGTCAAGGGGACACTCAAATACGATTATGTAACTGTGGTGGGCTCTTACCACATTAGTCGCTGGACGGAATTTCGCGGGAATTACGGCAACAAGATGAGTTTCATCAACCAAGGTGTTGGCCAGTTGAGAGACTACTCGAATCTTAAAAAGGGGGCCGCGGACAAAACCTTTTTTCTGCTGTTTGTCGCGGAGTACGATCCCAAAATGCGCGCCAGGCTAAAAGAGCTGGTCGTCAACACATACAGAGCCGAATACCTTGAGATTGATTCCGCCGCTGAACTGGTTGCTTTCATAAACAAGCGAGTAGAGGAAAAGCGCGAGATCAAACAGCTCGATATCTTTGCCCACGGCGTGGTGTTCAATATCGAGTTCGGTTACGAAATCGAAGGTAAGGATGCCAGCTATCGCTTTGGACCTGCCCAAGCGAGCCAGTTGCAGCCTGATGCCTTTGCCTTCGGCGCTAATATCTTTTCGTACGCTTGCCGAACCGGGTTGGGGGTTGATGAGACGGCGCTTGTCAGTGAGGGGCAGGAACATTACGAGCTCAGCCTTGCACAGAAGCTTGCCGATGCAACCGGGGCGACCATTCATGCTTACCCGCGTCGCAGCCTTTACGACCAAACATATGGCAGTGATGCAGAGCGCGATGGTCTGGAGGGGGCGAAGGCGCGTGTAGCGTCGGATAATCGAGCCAAATCCGCTTTCATGATCAAGAAGGCTGGCTACGAACGGCGTCTTGCTGAATACAGATTGTCAAAAAAGGACGACACAGCGGAGCTGCCGGGCGAAACAGCCCCGGTTCAGCCACCGGAGCTGGCTAACGAAAACGATAAAAAGCTTTTGATGCATGCCCAGAGTCGCGCGAAAAACGAAAAGAACATGAGCTATCCGCTGGACGATTATTGAGCTGTCGGAAAGGTGCGCTCAGGCAATACGCCGTTGGGGCCACCAAAGCAGCAACTGAAGTTTAAAAAAGGGCTTCCGGCACAACCATGACTGTTAATTTTCACAAGCGCGTGGGTCTCATAGCGGCCTTTTTGCTGGTTTTTAGTGCGATGGGTCTCTATCTGCACACAAGGGAAGATGCAATGAGCGAGAAAGTGATGATGTACTACGGCGACTGGAGTCCGGAAGAAAACCGTTTTGATGCAACAAAATGGTTTCGTACCGATATGTACCGCAGTGATGTTGTCGATGGAAAAAAAAGCGCTGTAACCATGCTGCGTAACAGACCATTACCTTTTAAGCCAAGCGACAACGATGAGTTGGTAGCTGGCGCCATTGTGGCCCTCGAGGCGGCGTATCCGCCGGTCAATGGTGACTTGCTTGGCAAGGAATGGCCGATGCTGATTCCACGCATCCGCTACCGTTACAGCGCTTTCGAAGCGCCGGATCAGCCGCAGGATTATTACAACATTTATCTGAAGTACCAGGGTGAGCGGTATGTCATCACTTTCGCCCGGGATGCGCAAACCGGTGAAATCATTCCAGGGGGCAGTGTCCAGTTGATGTACCCCGAGAGTGAGACCCAGATCGCCGATCGGCAGGTCTTCAAAGAGCTGGACGCCGCCGGCATCCAATGACCCGGAAATGACAAATCCCGCCATCAAGGCGGGATTTGTTTGTAATGCGACGAATCTTACGACGGGAACAGCTCGGACAGCTTCATCGACAGCATCATGTCGCCTTCAACGCGCAGCTTGCCGCCCATGAACGCTTGCATGCCGTCGGTTTCACCGCTGACGATGCCTTTCAGCGTGTCACTGTCCAGTACCAGCGTGCAGTTGGCGTCTGGGTTTTCGCCTTCCTGGATGTCGCAAGTACCGTCTTTGACGATCAGCGCGTAGTGCTTGTCTTCGTCGGTGATGTTGAAACCGAAGACCAGATCCAGACCGGCAGCGGCGGCTGGGTTGAACTTGGCTTGCATCGCTTTTACGGCATCAGCTACGGAGGTCATGGTTCGATCCTTTATGGGTTGATTGCAGCAGGGTCACAGTTATCCGGACTCAACGGTAAGTGATGAGTTCCGGGGCCTTCAGCAGTTGCAGATGCGCATGACTGTTGAAGGAAGCCAGAGTCACCTCGCGACCGCGGAATTTCAGCTGGTTGAGCGAGGTGTTGACGATTTGCCAATTCAGTTCAAAGGCCTGCCTGGCAGGTATTTGGGTAATCAGGTGGAGCAGGGCGGTAATGGTGCCGCCGGAGGTGAATACGGCGACTTTCTGATTGCCGTCGGCCTGTTCGAGGATGCGGTGAAGACCCCCCTGAACCCGTTCGACGAAACCCAGCCAGCTTTCCAGCCCGGGGGTGTCGTGGGTGCCGGCCAGCCAGCGCTCGATGACCAGCGCGAAGATGCGCTGGAACTCGGCGCGGTTCTGCGCGGCGTTGCGCAGGATGTCGATGGCTTCCGGCTCGTCCTCCAGCATGTCGGGGATCAGCGCACGAATCACTGCGTCGGCATCGAATTCGTTGAACGCAGAGTCGGTCTCCAGCGTCGGTACCGACAGGCCCTTGGCGCTGAATTGCTCCAGTGCGCTGCTGGCCGTGTGTTGCTGGCGGCGCAGGTCGCCCGCCAGGCAGCGATCGAAACGGATTCCCAACTCGGCCAGGTGCTGGCCGAGGATTTCTGCCTGGCGCACACCGATGGGCGACAGGACGTCATAGTCGTCTGCACCAAAGGAGGCCTGGCCATGTCGAATCAGATAGATGCTGCCCACGTCCGCGTCATCCCGGTACGTTGAAGGTTGTGGCGAGGTTATGAGGATGACGGAGTGCTGTCAATGAAAAAACATACGCTTGTTTGAAATGCCCGTTACAGGCATGTTGCCAGAGGTTTCACGGCTGGCCGAGGAGGCGGCGCATGGGTATGCTGGAACCATCCCGCGCGTGTTTGTGCATCCGCGCATTGTTTTAAGGAGTCTCTGTGGAGTTTTTCACCGAATACGCCAGCTTCCTGGCCAAGACCGTAACGCTGGTGGTCGCCATTCTGGTGGTGCTCGCCAGTTTTGCTGCGTTGCGCAGCAAGGGCCGGCGCAAGTCGTCCGGGCAGTTGCAGGTCAGCAAGCTCAACGATTTCTATAAAGGCTTGCGTGAGCGCCTGGAGCAGACCCTGCTCGACAAGGATCAGCTCAAGGCCCTGCGCAAGGGCCAGGCCAAATCGGAGAAGTCCGAGAAGAAGCAAAAGAACAAACCCGAGGCCAAATCCCGGGTGTTCGTGCTGGATTTCGACGGTGATATCAAGGCCTCGGCCACCGAGAGCCTGCGTCACGAAATCACCGCATTGCTGACCCTCGCCACGCCGAAGGACGAAGTGGTGCTGCGCCTGGAAAGTGGTGGTGGCATGGTGCACAGCTATGGTCTGGCCTCATCGCAACTGGCGCGGATCCGTGAGGCCGGCGTGCCGTTGACCGTGTGCATCGACAAGGTCGCCGCCAGCGGCGGCTACATGATGGCGTGCATCGGCGAGAAGATCATCAGCGCTCCGTTCGCGATTCTCGGCTCGATCGGGGTAGTCGCGCAGCTGCCCAACGTCAATCGTCTGCTGAAAAAGCACGACATCGATTTCGAAGTGCTGACCGCGGGTGAGTACAAACGCACCCTCACCGTATTTGGCGAAAACACCGAGAAGGGCCGGGAGAAGTTTCAGGAAGACCTGGACATCACCCACCAGTTGTTCAAGAACTTCGTGGCCCGTTATCGGCCACAACTGGTCATCGATGAAGTGGCTACCGGAGAAGTCTGGCTGGGCGTCGCGGCGCTGGACAAACAATTGGTCGATGAACTCAAAACCAGCGACGAATACCTGGCCGACAAGGCGAAGAAAGCCGAGGTCTACCACCTGCATTACGCCGAGCGCAAGAGCCTGCCGGAACGCATCGGCATGGCCGCCAGTGGTTCGGTGGAACGCGTGTTGGTGAACGGCTGGAGTCGCCTGACCCAGCAACGCTTCTGGTAAGCCACTTGCATAAAAGGCCCTTCATTGTTCTGCAATGAAGGGCCTTTTTATTGAGGTGGTATATATGTATTTTTTAAGTTTGAAATGTTGATTGTGCGAGCGTTGGTTTGATCTGTTATTCGCGCTTTTATAAAGAGGTCGGCTCGCTAAGCTGATGACTCCTTTAAGTGCGTGAGATCATCAATGTCCTCGTTAACCGATACAACTGCGTCAGCCACGCCAACTTCAGAACAGAAAGGCCTCTTTTTTTATTTGATCAAAAAGAATGCACCGCCCTGGATATTGGCGGCTTCCGGGGCGTTGCGCCGCGAACTCTACGACAGCCTCATTGAAAGTCATCGCACGCGCAGTACCGCAGGCGCGCTCCTGAACAAACTGCAGTCACCCGAGCAATTCTGCTCCCCCTTGCTGGCCAAGGCCATGTCCGACAAGCTGTCCATGCCACTGGACGTGTCCGGCGTGGTGTTTCAGCACGTGCGATCAACGTCGAGCCTGCTGGGACTGCGCAAAAAACTGGTGCTGCCGATCAATCGCGATCTGCTGGCCGCCGCGTGCGAGAACTTCGAATCCCGCGAAACCGAGGCAAAAAACTACAGCGACACTTCACTGATCTATATCCCACAGAAACTGAACGCTGGCGTGGCTTCGATATTGCCAATACAACCCCATGACTTTGCGCAATTGTGCCGGACACTGGATCTGGGCAAGCAATATCAGACTCATCTTGAATCGGTATTTGAACTTAACGTCGAATCGAGCAATGTGCTTAGCCAGTGCGCTGCCCATGTGCGAAGTTGTTTTGATGTGGATCGGCATATTGCGCTGATGAAGAAACATATCAGCACGTCGGTTCACCAAATGTTGAAGGCCGTGAAGGACGGCGACAGCACGATCAAACTGGGGAAAAACACCCTCGGGTATCAGAGTCTGGAAATGTTCAACATGACCCTGCATGGCCCGTTGTTCATCGGGCCTGTCAGCGAGCATGCCGACGATGATTATCGCTGCGTCGTTTACCTGCCGGGCGATCCGCTGCATCCGCTGAAAGAGTACGCCTCGTTCACCGACTTTGAGGTCGAGTTGAGCGGGCGCCTGAAAAATCCGGCGTTCAAGAAGTTCTTCATGGGCTTCCTGAAGCTGGGCGAGCGGGCGGCCTTTCAACAGGAACTGAATATTCGCCTGTATCCCGGTGGCAGTTCACTACTGACGGGCACCGGCACTTACGTGACGTTGACGGGTGTCGATATCGAGGGCGATCCCTTTACCGGGATACACCGTCAGCAGGTTACGCGGACCTTGGCCGACGCCCGGCTTCTGGTGGTTCCCACGGATGATGAAGACGAGAAAACCCGCCTCGCACGCCTGGAGACCTTCAAGGAAATCGGTATCGATCTATTGCTGGTCGCGGCCTCGTTTTTGCCCGGAGTGGGTGAAGTGCTGTTGACGGTGGGTACTCTGCAACTTCTGTCGCACGTCTATGAGGGCATTGCGAGTTGGACCCGTGGCGAGCAGGAGCAGGCCACGGATCACCTGTTCGATGTCATCGAAAACATCATTCTGATGGCCGCTTTTGCCGCCGGGACGAAAGTCGTCGGGGCGGCCTATAAAACTGTCAGGTCGTCGGCCTTCATCGAACGTTTGATCGTGGTCAATCCGGGCGGTGGACGCCTGCGCCTGTGGAAGCCGGACCTCAAGGCTTTTCGTCAACATCGGCGGTTGCCCAAAGGATTGCCCGTCGACGAGCGCGGGTTACGTTGGCTCGAGGGACAGGCTTACGTCACCCTCGACTCCGTTCGGTACGCAGTGCATCAGCAACCCGAGACCGAACTGTGGGAAGTGCTGCCTCCACCGGGCGCAGCAGAAAGCTACCGTCCGTTGCTCGAAACCAATGACCGCGGCGCCTGGCGTCATGACTCGGAGCGGGTGCAGGAGTGGGGGCGGCTGACGTTGTTCCGTCGTTTCGGCTACACCAGAGAAGCGATCCCGGACGCCATGGCGACGCGTGTTCTGGCGGTCAGTGGACTTGATGACAGCGTGTTGCGGCAGGTGCATATCGATCAGGTACAGACCCCGGCACTGTTGGTCGATACCGTGCAACGTTTCATGGCGGACGCTGCAGTCAAAGCGTTTATCGAACAGTTACAGACGCCGAGTACGGCAGCGCTGGCCGACCCTGATCTGCAGTTGCATGTGCTCACCGCCGCAGCGAAATGGCCCTCCGATAGCGCAATCAGCGTGGTCAACGCATTGGATTACCCAGTCAACCGTTACGGTTCGCAAACTGCCAAGAGCGTTATCCGGCTGACTGAGGACGCGCTGCACAAAGGTCAGTTGCACCGTTCGCTGCTGTCGAAGCTGTCGCGCAATCAGCGAGAAAGCCTGCTCGGCAACGCGTCGACGAACACTGAAGTACAAGCACAGGAACTGGCACGGATCGTTGCCGAACAGGCTCAAACCGCGCGCCCCGATTTGTTCCGGCGGGTATACCAGCGTAGCCAGGTCCCAGGCCATCCCCGGGTCGCGGTACTGATGCAACACTTTCCCGAGCTGCCCGCCAGTGCCGCCGAAGAGCTGGTGAATAATGCGTTCAGTGGCGAATGGCGCGAGCTGGACGCGAAGCGCGTGCCCTTGCGGCTGGCGGAGGAGGCCCGGCGCTATCAGCAGATGATCCGTGTCTGTCGCGCCTACGAAGGTCTGTATCTCGACGGGGTGGGAGGGCAGTACACCAATCGACTGGTGCTCGATGCACTCAAACACCTCCCGGGCTGGTCGGACGCCGCGTTCGTGCAAATACTCGAATGGACCGCGACCCATGATTCGGCAGCCGCGATCGGGCCGGCAACAGCGAGCGAGCGCACGGTGGTCAGCGTGTTCGAGGATCGAATCAACGTCATTCAGGGCACCGACGCACCGCTTGTCACATTCACCAGGCGCACCCGCGAACACTATTTCCGCGCGCTCTGGATGGGGCTTTCGGCACAGCGCAGGACGGCGCTGGGCGTACAGGCGGAAAATGGTGCTGCCGCATTGCAGGAAAAGATTACCCGCGTGGCGCAGGAGCGACGGACGATCTTCGCGCAGAGCGTTGGTGCGCGTCTCGGAGAGCTGTCACCCATGGGACTGGCCGAGCGTACTGCTGTCGTGTCCGGTGCGACCTCCGGCGAGGTGACCAATGTCATGGTGCGCCGGGCCCTGGAGCTGTATCCGATGCACACCCCTGCGCAGATTCATCGTCTGCTCAACGCTCTGGGCACCAACGAAATCAAGGTACTGATGAAGCTCGAAGCGCTGCGGCTGGAGTTTTTCGCGCTCCGAGAAACCTTGAGTCGCTGGGTCAGCCGTCAGACCTGGCATTTGAGCGCCGATGGCACACGGCAGCCGACTCCCCGAGACAGCAAGCTGCGCGCCATGCGCGCGATCATTCGCAGTTGGCGCAAGGAGCCGGGGAATGTGGCTGCAGACCAAAGTTTATATGGCACCTTGCGGTTCGCGCCGGAGCCTTTGGGGGAGCTGCCGCCGGTGGTGGCCGATTTCAGTCATGTCGGGCGGGTCATCATGGACGGTGTGATGCCCCATGCCGGACTGAACGAATTTCTGCGCAACTTCAGCCAGTTGCGCAGCCTGTCACTGAGCGACAATCAGCTCAGCCAGTTGCCCGAGTCGCTGGAGCGGATACGTTGGCTGACGCATCTGGACCTGAGCAACAATCGCCTGCAGTCCTCTGAAGCATCGCTTGCTCAATTGGGGCGGATGAAAGACTTGCGGGTGCTGCACCTTGATTTCAACCCGAACCTGGCGCAGTTGCCCGATCTCGGTGGGCTGACGCATCTTGAGCAGTTGACCGTGCGCGGTAGCCGGATGACACACTGGCCACAGCGCCTGTCCGGGCTGCTCCGATTACAGTTGCTGGATCTGCGCGACAATCGGATTGAAACCCTGCCAGCGCAGGCGTTCGATACTACTCAATTGCCGCAGATGATTCGCTTGCACGGTAATCCGTTGTCTTCCGAGACGCTGAAAAACATCGCGACTTATCAGCAGACCTTCAGTGGTCGTTTCGGTGTGACGGCGATGGAGGGGCGCAAATCCCCCCTGCAAACCGTGGCGCGGGAAGATCAGAGTGTGCAGTGGCTGGCCGGGGAAAGTGCCAGCGTGGCGTCGTCCCGGCGCGAGGTATGGGAGGCGCTGCGCGCGTTACCTGATTCCGCTGACTTTTTTCAAGTGCTGTTGCAACTGGTGCACACCGCAGAATTTACCCACGTGTATCCGCATTTGCGTCAGCGTGTCTGGGATGTGGTGGACGCGGCTGCCGGCGATCAGCGCCTGCGTCGGTCATTGTTCAATGCGGCGCGCAGTGCCAGGGTCAGTGTCAGTGTCGACGGCTACAGCGCGTTGTTCAGCGAAATGGAAGTGCTGGTCTTGTGTTTCCGGGCGAGCGCGGCGGCCTCCGCTGGTGTGCAGGTGCTGGAAGCGCAACTGGTGAGTCTGCTCAAGGGCCTGTTCCGTTTGCACGAAGTGGAAAGCCTTGCGCTGGCGGACATCAGCGCACGTTTCCACACCGCGCCGATGGACTACGATCAGGCGCTGCAAGTCAGCCTGGCCTATCGGGTTGGTCTGGCGCAACGCCTGAACCTGCCGGCGCAGCCGCAGACGCTGAGCAAACCCTTGAATATCGAGGTATCGCCGACCGTCCTGGATCAGGCCTTTCAACAGGTGCTCAAGACCGAAAGCAGCGGCGCCTTACGCGACTGGAGCGTAGCGCAGACGTTCTGGGTCGAGTACCTGGAGTCGGCTCACGGTGATCGGTTTTCCGCCGTGAACGAACAGACGTCGCGGGAAATGGCTCAATTGGAAGGGCAGATCGAACTGACGCGCGAGGCGGCCTCGACGCAGATGAATGCCATCCTCGACAACTTCGGTAATCAGCGCCGGGAATTGATCGGGCAACTGACGGATCAGGCGTTGGCACGCCACGCCGAACTCGACGCAGCAAAGGCCGCGACGGCTGAAATGATGGAGGCTTGATGCGGCGTCGCTTGCACGCAACGCTTGGCGTTAACGCCCGGAATGAACAACGCCTTGAGCCCGATTGCAGGCTCAAGGCGTTTTTCGATCAGCGACGACGGAACAGCGGCAGCGGTTCGTCGGTGGCGGCCTGGTAGGTGACCGAGAAGTCCTTCAGGCTTTCCAGTGCTTCGTACGGGTCTTTGTCGGCGCGCAAGGCGAACGCATCGAAACCGCAGCGGTGCATGTAGAACAACTGGTCACGCAGCACATCGCCAATCGCCCGCAGTTCGCCTTTGAAACCGTAACGGTCGCGCAGCAGGCGGGCGTTGGAGTAGTTGCGGCCGTCGGTGAAGGCCGGGAAGTTCAGCGCGATGACCTGAAACTCGGCCACGTCGTTACCGATCTCCTCGGCTTCTTCATCGGCGTCCAGCCACACACCCAGTCCGCCGTCGCGGGCCTTGAGCATGCGGCTGTGTTCACGCCAAAGCTGCAACGGAACAATCAGATCGTCGCAATTGCTGATGTCGTCGATGTTGAAATCTTTCGGCAGCAAGTGCCAGGTTTCGTCGACGACTTCGTTGTTCTTAATGATTCGCTGCATAGACGCGTTCCTTGAAGAGGTCGATGCCAATACGCTGGTAGGTGTCGATGAAGCGCTCGTCTTCGGTACGTTGTTCAACGTACACGTCGATCAGCTTCGAGATCACGTCCGGCATGTCGTCCTGGGCAAAGGACGGGCCGAGGATCTTGCCCAGGCTCGCGTCACGGCTGGCGCTGCCACCGAGGGACACCTGGTAGAACTCTTCCCCTTTCTTGTCCACCCCGAGAATGCCGATGTGACCGACGTGGTGGTGACCACAGGCGTTCATGCAGCCGGAGATGTTCAGGTCCAGCTCACCGATGTCGAACAGGTAGTCCAGGTCGTCGAAACGGCGCTGGATCGATTCGGCGATCGGGATCGACTTGGCGTTGGCCAGCGAGCAGAAATCACCGCCCGGGCAGCAGATGATGTCGGTCAGCAGGCCAATGTTTGGCGTGGCGAAACCGCTTTCACGCAGTTCGCCCCACAGGGTGAACAGTTGGCTCTGCTCGACATCGGCCAGGATGATGTTCTGCTCGTGCGACGTGCGCAGTTGGCCGAAGCTGTAACGCTCGGCCAGGTCGGCGACAGCGTCGAGCTGCTTGTCGGTGATGTCGCCCGGAGCAACGCCGGTCGGTTTCAGCGACAGGGTCACCGCGACATAACCCGGCTTCTTGTGCGCCAGGGTGTTGCGCGAGCGCCAGCGGGCGAAACCCGGATGCTCCTTGTCGAGTTCGGCCAGGGCCGCGGTCTGGTTCTCCAGAACCTTGTAGTCCGGATCGACGAAGTGCTTGGCGACGCGATGCAGTTCGGCTTCGGTCAGTGTGGTCTGGCCGCCGCGCAGGTGCTCCATCTCGGCATCGACTTTTTGCGCGAAGACTTCGGGGGTCAGCGCCTTGACGAGGATCTTGATCCGCGCCTTGTATTTGTTGTCGCGACGGCCATAGCGGTTGTACACACGCAGGATGGCGTCGAGGTAGCTCAACAGGTCCTGCCACGGCAGGAACTCGTTGATGAATGCGCCGACCACCGGGGTGCGGCCCAGGCCACCGCCGACCAGTACACGGAAACCCAGTTCGCCGGCGGCGTTGTGGACCGGCTCCAGGCCGATGTCGTGAACTTCGATGGCGGCACGGTCAGCGGTCGAACCGTTGACGGCAATCTTGAATTTGCGTGGCAGGTAGGCGAATTCCGGGTGGAATGTGGTCCACTGACGGACGATTTCGCACCATGGGCGTGGGTCGATCACCTCATCGGCGGCGACACCGGCGAACTGGTCGGTGGTGACGTTGCGCAGGCAGTTGCCGCTGGTCTGGATCGCGTGCATTTGCACGGTGGCCAGTTCCGCGAGGATGTCCGGAATGTCTTCCACCGCCGGCCAGTTGAACTGCACGTTCTGCCGCGTACTGATGTGGGCGTAGCCCTTGTCGTAGTCGCGGGCAATCTTCGCCATCATGCGCACCTGACGGGAAGTCAGTTGGCCGTAAGGCACCGCCACGCGCAACATCGGCGCAAAACGCTGGATGTACAGGCCATTTTGCAGGCGCAGGGGGCGGAATTCTTCTTCGCTCAGCTCACCTGCCAGATAGCGTCGGGTCTGATCACGGAACTGCTTGACGCGGTCCTCGATGATCCGCTGATCGTACTCGTCGTATACGTACATATAAGTCCTGTTCTCAGGCTTTGGGCTACTCGGAAAACGCTGCGTTTTCGCTTGCTGGAGTCCGATGGTGCCTCTGCAATTACGCGCGCACGGCCGCGCACTCCCTAACGGAGCCGGGGCAATATACCCGTTTGCAGTTATGCGCAAAAGTGATGTTTGAGTATATGTAAAGAACCAAATCGCCTAACGAGAATAGTTGTTGATTAACCCACATTTGTCGCGGGGACAATCATCGTCTTAACTGTGATCGAGTCTTTCTGCAATCACCGATAAAACCGACAAGAGGCGATGCAATGAGCAATCCGACCAAGGCAAAGAAAAGCGATAGCAGTGTCGATGCATGGGCCATTCTGTTCCTGATTATTCTGGTCGTAGGGACAGCGGTATTCTGGGTCAGCCATCAGTAAACGACCGATCCGGGTCCGCTTCCGACGATTGTCGGACAAAAAACGGGATCAGGCGTCAATAGCCGCTGATTCGGGGGCTATAATGCGCGGCCATTTTTCCTTGGGCCCGGGTCTTTCATGTTGAAGTTTTTCTGCCTCAGCCTCCTGCTGTTCGGTGCGGTTTTCGGATCCGCAGCCCGGGCCGAGTCGGTGCTGTTCCTCAACCCGGGTACGACTCAGGAAGCGTTCTGGGTCAGCTATTCGCAATTCATGCAAGCGGCGGCTCACGACCTTGGCGTCGATTTGCAGATCCTCTATTCCCGACGCCAGCCCGAACTCACCGTGGCCCAGGCCAGGATTGCCCTGCAGGGACCGAACCGGCCCGACTACCTGATGTTTGTCAACGAGCAGTGCGTTGCACCACAGATCCTGCGGCTGGCGGAAGGCAGCGGGGTCAAGCTGTTCATGGTCAACGCGGTGCTGACCGCCGATCAGCAGGCGCTCGTCGGCGAGCGGGCCGATCGCATTGGCAGCCTGGTGCCCAATGACGAGGAGGGCGGCTACCTGATGATGAAAGAGTTGATTCGCTTGCATCCGCCAGTGGCGCGAGACGAGCCGATCGAAGTGCTGGCGTTTTCCGGTCTGAAGATCACGCCATCGGCGCAATTGCGCGAGCGCGGCATGCAGCGTGCCTTGGCCGAGCATCCTCAGGTGCGCCTGCGACAACTGGTGTACAGCGGCTGGACACGGCAGCGCGCCTACGAACAGGCGCGGCAACTGGTCAGCCGCTATCCGAAGGTGTCACTGGTATGGTCGGCGAATGACGAGATGGCGTTCGGCGCCATGCGCGCGTTTGTCGAAGCGGGCAAGGTGCCGGGCAAGGACGTGCTGTTCAGCGCGGTCAATACCTCATCCGAGGCGTTGCAGGCGGTGATCGATGGACGCCTGAGCGCACTGGTGGGCGGTCATTTCACCCTCGGTGGCTGGGCGCTGGTGGAGTTGCATGATTATGACCACGGCGTCGACCTGGCCCGTTACGGCGGTCGTGATCGCCAGGTGCCGTTGCTGCAACTGATCGACAAGCATCAGGCCCGGCAAATTCTGGCCATGGGCTCGGCACCGGGTTACGGGGTGGGCTTTCGCAAGCTGTCCGCCAAGGGGCGTCCGGCCTCGTATCGTTACCCGTTCGAGCTGCAGACCCTGATGCACTGACCGCCCTCAGACCCCGGCGAAATGCAGCACCAGTTTGACGATGGCAAACAGGGTCAGGGCGAACACGGCGGTGAAGCCGATCCCCAGGATCACGAAGTGGCTGGGCTTGCCATGGGTGAAGTCCCTTGCCCGATTCTTCCCGCTTTGCACGCCAAATGCCGCCGCCATCACGCTGTGCAGCATCTGCCAGAAGCTCGGTGGTTTGTTGTCGACTGGATCGTCCATAAATCCCCCGTCCGAAAGGCTGTCCCGACAGCATAGTCAATCCTGCGGGTTGTGCCGTGGTCGCACGGGAGATCCTGACGGGTCCGGTCATACGCCCACGGCCATGCGATAACTATGTACCGCAGGTCACTGCGGCGGACATGGTGTCCTGTGCTCCCATTATTCAGGAGAGACAGGATGTCCCATCATTCCCCGACGTTGCCCCGTGCGCCCGTCAGCGCCAGCGTCCACGGCAAGTTGCTTGAGCAGATGATCCCCGATTGGCTGATTGCCGCCTCGCCAGCCCGGCAAGCCGCGATGAAAGCGGCCAGTACCCGTCCACCGCCCGGCTATCACGAATTCCCGCAGAAACAGCAACAAGCCTTGAAAGACCAGGTCACGGCTGCCTTTGTCGCCCAGACCCGACTCGACAAGACCATGGCCGGCCTCGAAAGCGTCGAGGCATTTGCCCAAACGTTGCTTGGCGAGGCACTCAAGGATCAGTTCAACGTCACGGTCGATCTCGGCAAGACCTTGCTGTGCCTCAGACGGCCCTTCGAACTCGGAGTGCTGGAGGTGGAAGTGTCCACCTTCGAAGTGTTGAAACTGCCATTGCTGCAAGCGGCACTGCACAACTTCGAGGCCTGGGAATGTGAAGCAGGGGCCTATCACGCCAAATCCGGTTTCGTGGTCGAGACAGCGACCCCCGGCGAGTTTCAGGCCGCAGAAGTCGGCATCTCGGTCAGTCAGTTTCTGACGCTGTGCCGTTCACTCGACGTCGGTTCGCTTTATCAGGCACGGATCAAAGCGTTTTTCGAGAACAACGACACCTTGCGTGGGCAGTTCATCGTCAGTCAGAAGGCCGCGTTGCGTGCCGCCGCGCAATGGGCGCTGCTGAAAAAGGACATCGAGCCTGCCGACTACCGGATGATTCTGTCGGTGGTGGACGGTCAGATCCACCCGCAACTCGGCGGCAAGGCCGTGTGGTTTCGCGATCTGAGCCTGATGAAGCGGCGGATGACCGGTTGCGTCGTGTTCAGCATCAGCGAGCGCTACCGCTACACCAACGAATTCATCGTCTACATTCCCCATGACCCGCAACACCCGCTCAAGCGTTACACCAGCGCGCAGATGCGTGAGGTGTTCAAACGCAAGTTCACGGCGACCGACACTACGGCGACCGGGCAAGGACCGACCGCTTACCAGCGGTTTTTCAGTCAGTTCGTGGCCTACGCCGACCGCCCTTACTATTTCAGTCAGTTCACCCAGAAGGCCGCGGACGCCCCGAGTGACCCGTTGCATTCGATCTGGGTCAAGGTCGCACAGCTGATACCGCCACTGTCCACTATCGTGCAGATCAAGGAGTTGCCACCCGAAGTCCCCGGCAAGCGCGAGCCGCACCCTGACCCGTATCTCGACCCGTTTGCCATCACGCGCCAGGACGTTGCCGGGATCTGGGGCGCCAACACCGATTTGTGGCAATACCTTTACGAACAGCACCGGGCCAAATTCATCGCCGACGCGCGCGCCCATGCCGTGCCCACGGCGGACGTCGACGCCCGGGTCCGGGCAGCCAAACTCAATCATCTGCTCGAACTCGGCATGCTGGGGTTGAACATGGTGTCGATGTTTGTCCCGGTGCTGGGCGAAATCATGATGACCGTGATGGCGGGGCAACTGCTCTACGAGTCCTTCGAAGGCGCCATCGAATGGTCAGAAGGCGATCGCGAGGCTGCCAAGGCGCATCTGGTCGATGTGGCGCAGAACCTGGCACTGATTGGCGTAATGGGCGCAGTGGGCAAGGGCGTAAGCCGCCTGCGCGCGGCCTCCGCCGAACCCGTGATCGAGCACCTGCAGCCGGTCGAGCGGCCCGATGGCTCGGTTCGCCTGTGGAAACCCGACCTCGATGCCTACGCCAGCGATATTGTCCTGCCAGCAACTGTCGGGCCCGACGCGCAAGGCGTGTATCGGTTCGACGGCAAGACCTTCATTCGCCAGCAGGGCAAGCTCTATCAGACGCACTACGACGAGAACCTGAATAACTGGCGCATCCTCCACCCGCAGGATCCGGCGGCGTATCAACCGCTCCTCGAGCACAATCGACTGGGCGCCTGGCGCCACACCCTCGAGCGGCCGCTGCACTGGGATCGACTGACCCTGCTGCGGCGCATCGGTCACTCGACTGACGCATTTTCGGATGAGCAATTGCTCGAAATCGCCGACCTCAGTGGTGTCAGCGATGATGCCCTGCGGCAGATGCACCTCGATCACCAGCCGGCGCCACTGGCCCTGGCCGACACGCTGCGCTTATATGAGGCGAATCAGCAGGTCGGGCGCTTGATCGACCAAGTCGAACGAGGAGCCAGGCTTGACGATTCGTACCTGCTGACGCTGCCCATGCTTACGCAAATGCCGCGCTGGCCGAGCGGGCAGATGCTGGAAGTCTTCGACGGACCGCGGTTGTCCGGCCCCAGCCGTCTGTTCGGCGCGCCGTCAGGTGCAATCGAGGGCCCGACGCGTGCGCCGATCCGGATCACCCGCGCCGACGTGCTCGACGGCCAACTGCCTGCGCGCATTCTGGCAACGCTGGATGAGCCGCAAACCGTTTGGCTGTTGGGCGCCGAGCCGGCGCGGGTCATCGAATCCCGGCCGCTGGAGTTGCGCAAACAGATCGCCGATTACCTGCGAACCCGGCAGCCGGCAATGTTCGACAGGCTGTATGACGAACCCGCGCTGAACGACCCGCGAATCGCCAGGCTACAGGCCGCCACGCCGGGGCTGGGCAGTTCGGCGGCAATCCGTGTATTGCTCGAGGCGAACGCCGAGGAACTGACGCGTCTGCAGAACGGTGGGCGGGTACCCTTGCGGCTGCTGGAGATCTCCCGTGAATATGCCCGGCTGCGGCGTTTCAACCATGCGATTGCCGGTCTGCACATGGAAAATTCGGCCGGCGGCGACAGCCAATGGCTGGCCTTGCGCGCCCTGGAGCGGCTGCCGGGCTGGTCGGACGAAGTGCGTCTGGAAGTACGCGAAGGCAGTGTCGACGGGCCGTTGATCGACAGCCTTGGCGGCGAAAGCGCCGGTCAGACTCACTACCTGGTCAAGCGCGGGCCGGTCTATCAGGCGTACAGCGCGCACGGGGAAGCGCTCAACGGCGTCCCACGGCGCGGGGACAACTTTTTTGCCTCGATCCTCCATGCGTTGCCCGATCAGACGCGACAGGCTCTGGGTTTTGCCGAGGTTTCGCGTAGTGCCGGACTGCGCCGGGCAGTGATCGAGTATGTGGCCCGCCATCGCACCGAACTGGCTCGGCTGGCGAGCAGGCGCCATGGCCACAAGCAGCGCTTCAAGGCGCCGGTGCGGGTACGCCAGCATGGCCTGGGTTATTACGCCAGCGGTCGCGGCGAAGGCGTGAACCCGCTGCTGGTGACGCGCGTGCAGGACGTGTATCCGGCGCTCACCGATCAACAGGCGGGCGGGTTCATCCTCAAGCAATTGGCCGCCGGGCGAACTGACGCGCAGATCTACGAGATGTTGCAACGGCGCCTGCGTGAATGGCAGGCGCTCGAATCGACACTGGCGCAATGGGAAGGTGTGCCTTCCCCGGAGCCGACGCTGCAATCGATGATCGGCGGCAAATCCAGCGTCGTGCGCAGCCTCAAGCAGAGCTGGCGCCATGCGCCGCTGGCCGACAGTCAGGCGAGTGCCGCACGCCTCGATCTGACGTGCGACGAGCCGTTGCCGGAGCTGCCGGCAGATTTCTCGCATGTGCGCGACCTGCGCATCAGAGGGCGTTGCATCACCGATGCCAACGGCGATGAACTGTTGAGCCATTTCCCCAGGCTCAAGGCGCTGCGCATCAATGCCACCGCAGAAACGTTTACCAACGTGCCGGCGGTGCTACAGAACATGCCGGAGCTGACTGACCTGACGCTCTACGGCGCGATGCCCTATGCCGCCGACATGCCGGAACGCCTGGCTCAGTTGACCCGACTTGAAGCATTGAGTGTCAGCACCTCGAGTTATCAGTCGCTGGCGTTCGACGTCAGCGGCATGCGCAATTTGCGCAGCCTGGACATCGTCGCCTATTCATTGTTCGACTGGCCTGCGGGTGTGTTGGAGTTACCGGCCCTGGAACGTCTGAACCTCAGGGACACGAGCATCAGCACCGTGCCCGCCGAGCTGCTGCAGGGGCACGAAAAACTCTGGTCGGGGCTGTCGCTGGACTGGTCAAGATTCTCCCGGGAAAACTTTGCGGGCGTGTACGAATACGTCAAAACCCTGCCGGAGCACCTGATCGATCGAGAGACCATGGTCAGGGATTATTGTCGCGGCGAGTTGCGGCGCCTGGGCGAGGGCGTGCATCAATCCACCGAGGGGATATTCCATCGTTTCTTCGAGCAATGGCCCGATGAGCAGCAGCGTTTCACCGCCATCAATGCCTTGAGCGATCAATATGCGGCGCTGGAACGTGAACTCAGTCAGTGGCAGCAGCGCCTGGTGGTGTCGGCAGAATCGCTGTCCGAACTGATCGCGCGATCAAACCTGGTCCATGTGCTCAAAGCCAGTTGGCGCAACGGGTTGTTCAAGCGCTATGGCGCAACGATCAGCGCCTCGACCGTGGATTTGTCGGGCTTGAGGCTCAGCGAGCTTCCGGTGTTGCCGGCAGACGCCTTTGCGCATGTACGCACGCTGCTGCTCAATGGCCAGCGGGTTGCCGGCGCGCAGATGCGCGGGTTCATCAGCGCATTCAGCGAAGTCCGCACCCTTGATCTGAGTAACAATGCCTTGCACGAATGGCCGATCGAGTCGCAGCGCCTTTCGCGCCTGATGCACCTGGACCTCGCCGACAATCTGTTGACCGATGGTTCAAGCCTGCAGAGCGGATTGAGTGAGTTGCCTGCGCTTGAACAGCTCAATCTGCGGAATAATCCGCTGAGCGAGCTGAATGTGGGCAGCCTGCAGCGTTTGAAGGCCCTCGACCTGCAGCGCACGCACCTGCAACACTGGCCGGCAGGCGCAGAAGGCTTGCCGCAACTGTCGTGGCTGGACCTGCGCGATACCCGTATCAGCACGCTGCCGCCCGTCGTGCTTGAGAGCACCTCACTGCTCAACACCAACCTGACCGGTGCGCCCCTGACCGCAGCGGCGTCGGCGCAACTGCGTTCGGCGCAACTGCGGCTCGAGCACGACCTGGGTCTGCCTGCCGGCGCGCTGGATGCGTTTGCCCGGGAGCCGGTGCCGGCGACGTTTCCCCCAGCGGAGAACGGTTTGACCGTGGCCCGCCAGTTGCTGCCGTTGACGCCGGCACCCGTCAGTACCGGGCTGGTACGCATGCGCCAGAATCTGCAGCGGATGCAGCCGGCCTTTAGCGATAAACAAGCCATGCAAGTGATCGAGGCGCTGCGTAGCGATGGCGCCACTGATGTGCAGATTGCCGAGCAGATCACGGGCTGGAGTCAGACGTTTGAAACCCTCGTTCGCCGACTCAATGGCTGGCTGTATACCCGGGAAACCCGTGGAGCTGACTGGGTCATCTCTTCGCAGTCGCGCAGCCTCGCGGCGTGGCGCATCCTCACCTGCTGGCGTGCCAGGTTAGCGGTTGCCGGGGGCGATGCGGTTCTGGATCTCAACGGCCTGCAATTGGGCGATCTACCGGCGCTGCCCGAGGATTTCGGGCATGTCGGCAGCCTGGATCTGACAGGCACTCGGGTAACGGCCGAGGGCAGCGACGGGTTTCTCAAGTCGTTCACCCACCTGCGTCATCTGACCCTTAATGGCAATGCGCTCACAGCGCTGCCTGAAGGCGTCCGGCAGATGCCGCAGCTGGAGCGACTCGAGCTTTCCAGCAATCACTTCAGCGGCAACGAGGACCTGTATGCCGCGCTGTCCGGTCTGGAGCATCTGCAAGCTCTGGACCTGAGCTACAACTACCTTGATGCGTTCGATGTCAGCTATTTCGAGCATTTGCAAAATCTGGATCTGCGCAACAACAATCTGGCCGAATGGCCGGCCGGTGCGCTGGATGCGCGGCACCTGCAGACACTGAACCTCAGTCGTAACGACATCACCGCCATCCCCGAAGAGGCGCTGGACGGTCAGCACGATGAGCTGATGGACGGCACCGACCTGACTGACAACTACAACCTGTCGCAGGAGTCCCTCGAAAGGCTCAGGGCCTATCAGACGGTGGGTAACCGCCAGCGGGTGCTCGGTTTTTCGAGTTCCGATCTGGAGGAAATGGCTGACGACGTTGCCGGCGGGCTCAGCGAAACCACGGAGAGCATCGAGTCGGACGAATCGCTCCCGGACGAACAGGCCCATGCGCAGCAGAAAGCGCCGTGGCTGGCGAATCTGCCGCCGGAGCAGGCGTCCGCCCGAGACCGGCTCTGGGATCAACTGGCTGCGGAACCGGACAGCGGGGCATTCTTCCATTTGCTTGACCGATTACAGGACACCCAGGAGTTTCGCGTGGCCAATGCCGACCTGACCCGACGGGTCTGGAGGGTCATGGAGGCTGCCGCCGCCGACAGTGAACTGCGCGAGGTGATTTTCGCCGGCTCGGCCACCCATGGAACGTGCGTGGACGGGCGAATCCTCACGTTCAGTGGCCTGGAGAGCAAGGTCTTTACCTACAACGCCTTGCTCGATTTGCCGGCCGGTCGCCCGGGAATTCGCGGCGAGGCCTTGTTGTCGTTGTCGCGGCAGCTGTTCCGGCTGGACAAGGTCGATGAACTGGCGAAAGCGGCGGCTGCGCGCAGTGGTTTTGACGAAGCCGAAGTCCGCCTCGGCTACCGGATCGGTCTGACCGGTGGCTGGGAGGATGGACTGGAATTGCCCGGGCAGCCGAAAAACATGAAATTTGCCTCCGGTGTAACGCCTCAGCAGTTGTTCGATGCGCGGGCCGAGGTGGTTAGCGCGGAGCACTCCGACCGGTTTCTGGAGGATCTGATCCAGCGCGATTACTGGCTGGATTACCTCAAGGAGCAGCAGCCCGAAGCGTTCAGACAAATGGATGAAGGGCAGTTGATGGAGGAGGGCGAGGACGACGGTCTGAGTGTTGACGACCCGCTTTATCTGAGCCGGTTGTTCGATCAGGCAGCGGCGCGCAATGCCAGGCTTATCGAATTGACGCGACAGGCGATTGAATGGATCGGTTTGTCTGCCGACAAGGCACCAATGCCCGGCTCATCCGGGCAATCGTCAGGCGCGTAAAACCTGGTGAACGGTCACTCCCCGGCTGATCCGTGGAGTGACCGTCGCGCTTATTCGTCGTAACCGAGGTTCGGCGCCAGCCAGCGCTCGGTCACGCTCAGTTCCTGACCTTTGCGCGAGGTGTAGCTCTGCACCTGATCCTTGTCGACCTTGCCCACGGCAAAGTATTGCGCCTGCGGGTGCGCGAAGTACCAGCCGCTGACCGCGGCTGCGGGGAACATCGCATAGTGTTCGGTGAGGAACACGCCGCTGCGGCCCGCGCGCATTTCGCTGGCCTCAGGATCGAGCAGGGTGAACAGCGTGGCCTTCTCGGTGTGATCCGGGCAGGCCGGGTAACCCGGTGCCGGACGGATACCGGAGTACTGCTCTTTGATCAGCGCTTCGTTGTCCAGCACTTCGTCCTTGGCATAACCCCAGTGTTCTTTACGCACTTGCTGGTGCAGCCATTCGGCGCAAGCTTCCGCCAGACGGTCGGCGAGGGCTTTGACCATGATCGAGTTGTAGTCGTCGCCAGCGTCCTGATAAGCCTTGGCCACTTCTTCGGCGCCGATGCCGGCGGTGGTGATGAACCCCCCGACGTAATCGGTCACTTCGCTGTCTTTCGGCGCGACGAAGTCGGCCAGCGAGAAGTTCGGCTTGCCGTCGGTCTTGATGATCTGCTGACGCAGATGATGCAGGCGCGCCATGGGCTTGCCGTCATCGCCGTACAGCTCGATATCGTCGTCGTGTACCTGATTGGCCGGCCAGAAACCGAACACCGCACGGGCGCTGATCAGCTTCTCGTCGATCAGCTTGGTGAGCATTTCACGCGCATCCTTGTACAGCGCGGTGGCGGCTTCACCGACCACTTCGTCTTCGAGGATGCGCGGAAACTTGCCGGCCAGGTCCCAGGAGATGAAGAACGGCGTCCAGTCGATGTATTCGGCCAGCACGTTGAGGTCGATGTTATCCAGCACGCGGGTGCCGGTGAAGGTCGGTTTGACCGGCGTGTAGCTGGCCCAGTCGAACTGCGGCTTCTTGGCGATCGCCGCCGCGTAGCTCAGGCGCTCGGTACGGGCGCTGCGGTTGGCGGTGCGCTCACGCACGTCGACGTAATCGGCGCGGGTCTTCTCGACGAATCCGGCCTTGAGTTCCTTGGACAGCAACTGCGTCGCGACGCCGACCGCACGCGAGGCGTCGGTCACGTAGACCACCGCATCGTTGCTGTACTTCGGCTCGATCTTCACGGCGGTGTGCGCCTTGGAGGTGGTCGCGCCACCGATCATCAGCGGCAGGTGGAAATCCTGACGCTGCATTTCCCGGGCAACGTGGACCATCTCGTCCAGCGACGGGGTGATCAGGCCGGACAAGCCAATGATGTCGCACTTTTCTTCCTTGGCGACCTGAAGGATTTTCTCCGCCGGGACCATCACGCCGAGGTCGACGATGTCGTAGCCGTTGCAACCCAGCACCACGCCGACGATGTTCTTGCCGATGTCGTGCACGTCGCCTTTTACCGTGGCCATCAGGATCTTGCCCTTGGCTTCCGGCTTGTCGCCTTTTTCCAGTTCGATGAACGGGATCAAATGCGCCACGGCTTGCTTCATCACGCGGGCGGATTTGACCACCTGCGGCAGGAACATTTTGCCGGCGCCGAACAGGTCGCCAACGATGTTCATGCCGGACATCAGCGGGCCTTCGATGACTTCGATCGGGCGGGCAAATGACTGGCGCGACTCTTCGGTGTCTTCGACGATGTGGGTGGTGATGCCCTTGACCAGCGCATGCTCCAGACGCTTGTTGACGTCCCAGCTGCGCCACTCTTCGGTCTCGGCTTCCTTGACGCTGCCGTCGCCCTTGTACTTGTCGGCGATGGCGAGAAGGGCGTCGGTGCCTTCCGGCGTGCGGTTGAGGATCACGTCTTCGACGGCGTCGCGCAGTTCCTGCGGGATCTGGTCGTAGATCTCCAGCTGACCGGCGTTGACGATACCCATGGTCAGGCCGGCGCGGATCGCATACAGCAGAAACACCGAGTGGATCGCCTCACGCACCGGGTTGTTGCCGCGGAACGAGAACGACACGTTGGACACGCCACCGGAGCTCAGCGCATACGGCAGTTCGTCACGGATGTAGGCACAGGCATTGATGAAGTCCACAGCGTAATTGTTGTGTTCTTCGATGCCGGTGGCCACGGCGAAGATGTTCGGGTCGAAGATGATGTCTTCCGGCGGGAAGCCGACTTCGTTGACCAGAATGTCGTAGGAGCGTTTGCAGATCTCTTTCTTGCGCGCCTCGGTGTCGGCCTGGCCGGCTTCGTCGAAGGCCATGACCACCACTGCCGCGCCGTAGCGTTTGCACAGCTTGGCGTGATGGATGAACTGCTCGACGCCTTCTTTCATGCTGATCGAGTTGACGATGCCCTTGCCTTGAATGCACTTCAGACCGGCTTCGATGACTTCCCATTTCGACGAGTCGATCATGATCGGCACGCGGGAGATGTCCGGCTCGCCGGCGATCAGATTGAGGAAGGTCACCATGGCCTTCTTCGAATCGAGCATGCCTTCGTCCATGTTGATGTCGATCACCTGGGCGCCGGCCTCGACCTGCTGCAGGGCGACTTCCAGGGCTTCGGTGTAGTTGTCTTCACGGATCAGACGGGCGAACTTCGCGGAGCCGGTGATGTTGGTGCGCTCGCCAACGTTGACGAACAGCGAGCTGCGATCGATGGTGAACGGCTCCAGACCCGACAGGCGGCAGGCCTTGGGGATGTCCGGAATCTGCCGCGGCGCGTAACCGGCGACGGCTTTGGCGATGGCTTCGATGTGGCCCGGAGTGGTGCCGCAGCAACCGCCGACGATGTTGAGGAAACCGCTTTGGGCGAATTCTTCGATGACCTTGGCGGTGTCCACCGGCAATTCGTCGTACTCGCCGAATTCGTTCGGCAAACCGGCGTTCGGGTGCGCCGACACGTGAGTGCTGGCCTTGTTCGACAGCTCTTCCAGATACGGACGCAGTTCGCTGGCGCCGAGGGCGCAGTTGAGGCCGACCGAGATTGGCTTGGCGTGGGCCACCGAGTTCCAGAACGCTTCGGTGGTCTGGCCCGAGAGGGTGCGGCCGGACGCATCGGTGATGGTCCCGGAAATCATGATCGGCAGTTCAATGTGCAGTTCTTCGAAGACGCCTTGTACGGCGAAGATCGCGGCTTTGGCGTTGAGCGTGTCGAAGATGGTTTCGATCAGGATCAGGTCGACGCCGCCCTCGATCAGGCCTTTGGTGGCTTCGGTGTAGTTTTCCACCAATTCATCGAAGGTGACGTTGCGGTAGCCTGGGTTGTTCACGTCAGGCGACAGCGAGCAGGTACGGCTGGTCGGGCCGAGTACGCCAGCAACGAAGCGTGGCTTGTCCGGGTTCTCGGCGGTCTTGGCGTCGGCCACCTTGCGCGCCAGACGCGCGCCTTCTACGTTTAATTCGTACGCCAGTTCTTCCATGCCGTAGTCAGCCATGGAAATGCGCGTGGCGTTGAAAGTGTTGGTTTCCAGAATGTCGGCGCCGGCATCCAGATAAGCCTTTTCGATGCCGCCGATCACGTCCGGACGGGTGATCACCAACAGGTCGTTGTTGCCCTTGACGTCGCTCGGCCAGTCGGCGAAGCGTTTGCCGCGATAATCCTGCTCCTCGAGCTTGTAGCTCTGGATCATCGTGCCCATGCCGCCATCGAGTATCAGGATGCGCTCTTTGAGGGCTTGCTTGAGAGCTTGAAGGCGGACGCTGCGATCGGACATTGGGACTACTCGAAAAGACCATGACGAAGGGCCGGGATCATAGCAAACCTGTGCGCTTTTGGAGCATGTGCCGCTTTTGCATGAATATCGCTCATGTTGGTACGGGCGTCATACTGTAGAATCGCGGACGTTTTTTTCTGGATCGGGATCAAGGGCATGTCGTACCGCGTCATCAGCATTTTCTTGCTGTTTTTAAGCTGGGGCGCCGTGGCGCAGGAACCCGCGATCTCTGCTGCTATTTCGTACACCCGAGACATCCAGCCGATCTTCACCGAGAAATGCGTGGCCTGCCATGCGTGCTACGACTCGCCGTGCCAGCTCAACCTGGGCAGCGGTGAAGGCGCTGGCCGTGGCGCGAGCAAGATGCCGGTCTACGACGGCGAGCGCACTCAGGCTGCGCCGACCACGCGACTGTTCTACGACGCTTTCGGCAAACGTGCGTGGCAGCAGAAGGACTTCTATTCGGTGCTCGACGCTCAGGGCAGTCAGGCGGCGCTGATGGCGCGCATGCTGGAACTGGGCCACAAAACCCCGCTGACACCGAATGCCAGGCTGCCGGAAGAGATCGTCCTCGGCCTGCAACGGGAAAACCTGTGTGCGATGCCCGCCGAGTTTGAAGGCTATGCCGGCGCCCATCCGAAAGAAGGCATGCCGCTGGCGGTGACCGGCCTCACCGATCAGCAATACCAGACCCTGCAACGCTGGCTGGCGTCCGGTGCGCCGATCGACGAACAAGGTTTGGCCCCGAGCGCCAAAGAAGCGCTGCAAATTGTGCAGTGGGAAAACCTGCTCAACACGCCGGGTGCGCGGCAGAGTCTGGTCGGGCGCTGGTTGTTCGAACACTGGTTCCTGGCGCATATCTATTTCAAGGACGGCGAGCCGGGGCACTACTTCCAGTGGGTGCGGTCGCGCACGCCGACCGGGCAGCCGATCGACCTGATCGCCACCCGACGCCCGAATGACGACCCGGGCACTCAGGTGTATTACCGCCTGTGGCCGGTGCAAGGGGTGATTGTGCACAAGACCCACATCACTTATCCGCTGAGCGCGGCGAAGATGGCGCGGGTCAAGAGCTTGTTCTACAGCGGCAACTGGCAAGTCAACGCGTTACCGGGGTACGGGCCGCAGAGCCGGGCCAACCCGTTCGCCACGTTCGAAGCGATTCCGGCGCAGGCGCGCTACCAGTTCATGCTCGATAACGCCGAATACTTCGTCCGCACCTTCATTCGCGGGCCGGTGTGCCGTGGGCAGATTGCGACGGATGTGATCCGCGATAACTTCTGGGCGCTGTTCCAGGCCCCGGAACACGATCTGTACATCACCGACCCCAACTATCGCGGCCAAGCCACGCCGTTGCTGGCAATGCCGGGGCAGAACGATGACGTCGGCAGTGTCCTGAGCCTGTGGCACAACTACCGCAACAAGCGCAACGAATACGAAGCCCTGCGCCGCGATAGCTACGCCGACCAGCCGCCGCCGAGCTGGTCGACCCTGTGGGCCGGCAACGACAACGCGCTGCTGAGCATTTTCCGCCACTTCGACAGCGCTTCGGTGACCAAAGGCCTGATCGGCGAAGTGCCGCAAACGATGTGGCTGTTTGACTATCCGCTGCTGGAGCGCACTTATTACCAGTTGGCAGTCAACTTCGATGTGTTCGGCAACGTCTCCCATCAGGCGCAGACCCGTCTGTATTTCGACCTGATCCGCAACGGCGCCGAACAGAACTTCCTGCGTCTGATGCCGGCCGATTCCCGTGAGGACTATCTCGACGATTGGTATCAGAGCAGCGGCCAGTTCAAGATGTGGCTCGACTACGAAGCCATTGACGACGACAAACCGACCGGGCTGAAGCTCGATCCGAAGGACCCGAAATACGACTTCGCCATGCAACTGCTGGCACGCTACGGCGACCTCAATGCGCGGCCGGATCCGATCAACCGCTGTGATGGCGCCTACTGCTCGCGGCCGAACATTGATCCGGCGTTGCAGAACGCCGAACAGGCGCTGAGCCGCCTGACGTCACGACCGGCCGCCGGTCTCAAGGTCATCGACCAATTGCCGGAAGCCACCTTGCTGCGCATCGAAACCCGCAGCGGCAAACGCGAGGTCTACAGCTTGCTGCGCAACCGTGCGCACAGCAACGTGGCGTTTCTGTTGGGCGAATCCCTGCGCTATCAGCCGGGACTCGACACCTTGACCATTTATCCAGGCGTGCTCAGCAGTTACCCGAATTTCATGTTCAACATTCCGGCCGCGCAAGTCCCGGAGTTTGTCGATGCCATGGAAAGCGCCAAGGATGCCGATCGCTTCGAGAAAATCGTCGAACGTTGGGGGATCCGTCGCAGTCATCCGCAATTCTGGTTCTATTTTCACGACCTGAGCCAGTACATCCACGAAACCGAACCGGAGGAAGAGGGCGTGCTGGACATGAACCGCTACGAGAATCTTTGATCGTTGAGATCGACCTGCTGTCCCAACTCCAAGCAACACCGCAAAGCCCCTGTAGGAGCTGCCGAGTGCAACGAGGCTGCGATCTTTTGATTCTTTAACAACAAAGATCAAAAGATCGCAGCGTGCCGCAGCTCCTACAGGGGGGCGGAGGTGATTCAGGAATTGTGCACGGGAGCCGATCATGTTGATTTCAGTGCAGGCCCTGCGCGCGCTTGCCGCGTGGACCGTGGTCTGCCATCACTTCATGCAGATTTTCTTCGACTTCAAGGCGCGCGGCCCGGTCGGGCAGTTCTTCATTGATAAAGGCGCAGTCGGCGTCGATGTCTTCTTCGTCATCAGCGGGCTGGTGATCTTCTTGTCTACCGAAAGCAAAACGCTGCCTCCGGCGCGGTTTCTGCTGTATCGACTGTCGCGCATAGTGCCGGCGTACTGGCTGTACACGCTGCTGATGGCCTTGCTGGTGGTGTTCGCCCGGCCGCTGTTACCGGATCAGACGGTGGACTGGGCGCATGTCCTGCTGTCGCTGCTATTCATTCCTGCGCAAAATCCCGGCGGTTATGGGATCTATCCGACGCTGAATGTCGGCTGGACGCTCAATTACGAAATGCTTTTCTATGTGTTGTTCGCCTGTGCGCTGGTGTTCCGCTGGCAGGTGCGCTTGCTGGTGGTTGGCGCGTTGCTGTTTTCGGTTTGTCAGGCGTTTGGCTGGATCAACGAGTTTTACCGTTCGGACATCGTCTACGAATTTTTGCTGGGGATCGGCATTGGCGTGCTCTATCGCCGGGGCTGGATCGGTGCAGGTTTATGGCTGCCGCTGTTGGCGATGGGCGCCGCGTTGTCGGCGATCTATCACCTGGCGCCGGCGCCAAGGCTGTTGAACTGGGGCGTGCCGAGCGCGGTGCTGGTGATGGCGTGCATGGCACTGGAGCGCTATGTCGAGCACAACCGCGTGATGAAATGGCTCGGTGACTGTTCCTATTCGGTGTATCTGATGCACGTATTGGTGCTGTCGGTTGGCGGTTTTATCGCGCGACGCTACGGAATCAACCCGTATCTGATGTTCATCGTCTGCGCGGTGGCTATCGCTGTGGGGTCATGGTTGAGCTACGAATGGGTAGAAAAACGCAGCTATCGGTGGCTTAAAGCACGGATCGATGGTGAACCGCTGCGCGTACCGGTCGAGAATCTTTCCCGACAAAAATACTAGGACTTTGTCCGGCGCAATGATTGGCGTAAACTGCGCCCAAGCCTGCGAGGAGTTTCCATGACCGCTATTACCATTACCGACGCCGCCCACGATTACCTGGCCGATCTGCTCTCCAAGCAGAACACCCCGGGTATCGGCATCCGCGTCTTCATCACCCAGCCTGGCACCCAGTACGCCGAAACCTGCATTGCCTACTGCAAGCCGGGCGAAGAAAAACCTGAAGATACCGCGCTGGGGCTGAAAAGCTTCACCGCCTATATCGACTCGTTCAGCGAAGCGTTTCTCGACGATGCCGTCGTCGACTACGCCACCGACCGCATGGGCGGCCAGCTGACCATCAAGGCGCCAAACGCCAAAGTCCCGATGGTCAACGCCGACAGCCCGGTCAACGAGCGCATCAACTATTACCTGCAAACCGAAATCAACCCGGGGCTGGCCAGCCACGGCGGTCAGGTCAGCCTGATCGATGTGGTCGAGGACGGCATTGCCGTGCTGCAGTTCGGCGGCGGCTGCCAGGGCTGCGGCCAGGCCGACGTGACCCTGAAGGAAGGCATCGAGCGCACCTTGCTTGAGCGTATTCCAGAGCTCAAAGGTGTGCGCGACGTGACCGACCACACGCAGAAAGAAAACGCCTACTACTGAGTAAGGTGTTCACTGCGAACATGAAAAACGGCGCCCCGTGAGCGCCGTTTTTTTATGTCCTTTTGTAGCGAGGGGATTTATCCCCGATGGGGTGCGAAGCAGCCCAAGAAATGGAACTGCTGCGCAGTTCATCGGGGATAAATCCCCTCACCACAGGTTTTTTATCCAGCCACAAAACTCATCTGACTCAGGGTCTGTAGAGATGTGCATGCCCCGCGCGATACAGCGATGACTCGCTGAACACCTCACTGCCCAGCACCCGACCCACCAGAATCAACGCCGTACGCCGAAACCCCTTGGCCGCAACCTTCGCCGCAATGTCCTCCAGCGTCCCCACCACCCAGTCCTGATCCGGCCACGTCGCCCGGTGAATCACTGCAATCGGGCAATCCGCGCCGTAATGCGGCAGCAGTTCAGTGATGATTTTCTGCAGATGATTGACCCCCAGGTGAATCGCCATGGTCGCGCCATGTTGTGCCAGATCGCCGAGTTCCTCGCCGGCGGGCATCGCGGTTTTGTCCGCATAGCGGGTCAGAATCACGCTCTGTGACACATCCGGCAGCGTCAGCTCGGCGCCAAGCAAGGCTGCACAGGCGGCAGTGGCGGTGACGCCGGGGATGATTTCGAACGGAATATTCAACTCGCGCAGATAACGAATCTGCTCGCCAATCGCACCGTACAGGCTCGGATCACCCGAGTGCACCCGCGCCACGTCCTGGCCCTTGCCGTGGGCGGTTGTGATCAGTTCAATGATCTGCTCCAGATGCAATTCGGCGCTGTTGACCACCGTTTCCGCCTGATGTCCCGCGAGCACGGCGGCCGGCACCAGCGAGCCTGCGTAAATGATTACCGGGCAACTGCGAATCAGTCGCTGGCCTTTGACGGTGATCAATTCCGGGTCGCCGGGGCCGGCGCCGATGAAGTAGACGGTCATGAAGACATCCTGTGAAAAACGGGGCAGGGCAACGCTTCAGATGAAGATTGCTCATGATCAAACAGGGGGGATTATCGGGAATTTACGCAGCGCCGGCCAATGCCAGTGTCGCCTGAGCGTATTTCTGCCGGGAAATCAGCAGCTTTGCCGGTGCCTGAATCAACTGCTCGGCCAGGGCCAGGGCGGCACTTTCCGCCACACCGTAGCAACCGGTGCGCTCATAGGCAATCTGCGAGTGATGGCTCAGTCGCTGCTGGTAAATGGCCAATTCTTCGCTGCTGAAATACAACAGCGGCAGCGCCAGTTGGCTGGCCAGTTCCTGCAGACCGGGTTCATCGCGTTTCAGGTCGATGCTGGCCAGGGCCTTGACCGCCTCGAGTTCTATACGATGCGCCTGCAACGCCTGATCGAGTAACGCGCGCAGCGTGCTGGCCGGGCAGCCGCGCTGGCAGCCCAGGCCGACCACCAGGGTCGGCGCTGCGCGGTCATCGGTCATGCGTGGTATTGACCAGCGCTTTTGCGGCGGAACAACCAGGCGCTGATCAGGCCCAAGGCCAGCCAGAACGCCACGTTGGTCAGCTGCGAAGCGATTTTGAACTGGGCTTCCAAGGCTTCCGGAGCGAGCATCGAATGCACTTCCGGTTGCGGCGCGCCGATCACATGCGGCACGGCGAGGATCGCCACGCCCAGCAGCTTCATCAGCCAGTGACGGCTGAACACGATGAGGGCCAGGCCGACTGCGGTGGAAGCGGCGGTGCCGATCCACCACGTTTGCCGCGACGCCAGATCGGCGGCAGCGGTGCCCGGCAGTTCAGGCGGCAGGCCGAGGGTCGGCGCGAGGACGAAGGTCGCGTAACCGGCCAGGCCCCAGAGCAGGCCCTGCGAAGTTTTGGTCGGTGCACGCAGGGTGTACAGGCCGGCGAGCATCAGCGCGAAACCGACCGCCACCACCAGATTGCCGCCGGTGGTCGAGACCACACGCTGCCAGCCGTCTTCCGGCTCCCAGGCTTCAGCGTCGTGAGTGTGTGCGGTCGTACCGGCGGCGTGTTCGTGAACGGCCACCGGTTCGGATTTTTCGAAAGTTTCAGCCTGCAGAATCAGTGGCGAGACCCAGAAGCTTTGCAGCAACGTCAGCAACAGGGCGGCCAGCAGGCCGGTGAAGCCTGCAGTTTGCGCGATACGCTTGATCATGTCGGCTGGTCTCAGTGGCACGGGAACGCGGCGCTGTGGCGGGTATCGTGAGCGGCGTTGTGCACCGCTTCGATGTGCGAGAAACCGGCGAAGTAAACGAGGCTGGCGCCCAGGATCGACGCGAAAATGGCGGCGGTCAGGCGTTGGCTCAAAGTGGCGGTGCTGGAGATGTTGTCGGTGTTGCTGCCGGTGCTGCTGATGATCGACATGGCGCTTCCCTCTGGAGTGTCAGCGGGTGATATAGAGCGCATGAAAACCCCTGCGAGTCGCGCACGCAGAGGTTCGAACAGCGCCCGCCCACCGCGGGTTTGTTATGTTCAGCGACGCGAAATGCGCGCTGTGTGTTGCGGGCCGGTCTCCGGGCTCACGAGGGGTTGGCGTCAGGCCGACCTGCAAGCATCACCTTCCCATGCCGCAATGGCACAGTGGATTCGACGCTTCGCTCGCTTACCGTTGCGGGGGCAGCACCGGACTGACATGGCTTTGAGTAAAGCACATGATTCACCGGTTTCCCGTTTCACCCTGTGAAGGGCACCCGTAACAAGTTGTGTAGGAGAGCATGGGTTGGGGAAACTAGTCAATTTTGTGGGTGGATCCGTTGCTGCGGTAACGGCCACTTAGGGTTCCGCCCTTACGGCGGGTCACTTTTGGCAAACGCCCCAAAAGTAACCAAAAGGTCTATGCCCTGACGTTCGGCCCTCGCTTAGGCTCGGGTTCCTTCGCTGCGGGATTCATCCGGGGGGCAGCGCCTACGGTTTGCTTCGCTGCACCTCCTCTCGCTGTGTTTGGCTGCGCCAAACGGTCGCTGCGCTCCCACCCCCGGATAAATCCCTCCACTCAGCCTGCCGACGGGCCCTCAGATCAAGAGCGGTACTCGAGCTAACGCTCATCGTGTTGAGTGGTGAAAAGCGGGTGCGGTCTGCTGTGACTTTTGTGGGAGCTGGCTTGCCAGCGATGGCGGCCTGACAGCCGACCAATCACCAACTGAAAACACCCAATCCCATGTAGGAGCTGCCGAAGGCTGCGATCTTTTGATCTGCTTTGGCTTTGGCTTTGGCTTTGGCTTTGGCTTTGGCTTTGGCTCTGGCTCTGGCTTTTGATGTGGCTTTTGACCTTCAGCCCCTTCGGCAGGCCGAGCGTAGGTGTCCATCAGGGGGTAGGCGCGCAGCGCCGTGCGGCGAAGCCGCATGCATCGAGAGGAGGTGCAGCGAAGCAAACCGTAGGCGATGCCCCCGGATGGACACCGTAGCGAGGGAACACTGAGCCTCAGCGAAGTGCCGTACGCCGGGGCAAAGCCTTTTGGGTTACCTTTTCGGCGTTTGGAAAAGGTGACTCGCTGTAAGAGCGAAACCGCCAGCGGCGACACCCGCAGAAACGGATATGCCCCCAATCCAAAAAAAACCAGACCCCGTAACCCGAGGTCTGGCAAAAGTGACCCGCCGCAACGGCGAAACCGTAATCAGCAACCCCCGCAGCAACGGATATGCCCCCAATCCAAACATTGACCCATCCTCAACCCATGCGTAGCCTTGCACCTTCGAGGTTCTTCGGCCCACGCCGAAGCTAAGAAGGGAACGCGGTCGAAGCCGCGGCTGCCCCCGCAACTGTGAACGGTGAAGTTCGTTGCCACGCCACTGCCAGCTCAATCCACTGAGCCCGCGGGAAGGCGCAGCGAATGCCAGGCCCATGGCCTGAACACCGTCAGCCAGGAGACCTGCCTCGTGACAGATTTCTCACTACAACCGGGCGGGGTGATCCGGTGGCGAATTCTTCCGCGCGCACGCCCGCAGCGGATCTCGTCCCGCATGCCCGCCACCTTGCCAAAGGGCATCCGATGAAAACACTGGCCAAACTCCCCGTCACCATCGTCACCGGTTTCCTCGGCTCGGGCAAAACCACCTTGCTGCGCCATATGCTCGACAACGCTCAGGGCCGCCGTATCGCGGTGATCGTCAACGAGTTCGGCGAGCTGGGTATCGACGGTGAGATCCTCAAGCAATGCACCATCGGCTGCACCGAAGAAGAAGCCACCGGCCGTGTCTACGAACTGGCCAACGGCTGCCTGTGCTGCACGGTGCAGGAAGAGTTCTTCCCGGTGATGCGCGAACTGGTCGCCCGTCGCGGTGATCTCGATCACATTCTGATCGAGACGTCCGGTCTGGCCCTGCCAAAACCCTTGGTTCAGGCTTTCCAGTGGCCGGAAATCCGCAGCGCCTGCACCGTGGACGCGGTGATCACCGTGGTCGACAGCCCGGCCGTGGCCGCCGGGACCTTTGCTGCGTTCCCGGATCAGGTTGATGCCCAGCGCAAACTCGATCCGAACCTGGATCACGAGTCGCCGCTGCACGAACTGTTCGCCGACCAACTGGCCAGCGCCGATCTGGTGATCCTCAACAAGGCCGACCAGACCAGCCAGGAAGACCTCGCTCGCGTGCGCGCTGAAGTCGCTGAAGAACTGCCGCCAGCAGTAAAAATCATCGAAGCCAGCAACGGTCGCCTGCCGCTGGACGTGTTGATTGGTCTCGGTGCCGGATCCGAAGAACACATCGACAGCCGTCACAGCCATCACGATCACCACCACGACGGTGATGACGACCACGATGACCACGATCACGACGCCTTCGATTCGATCTCCATCGAACTGCCGCAAGCCGACGAAAGCCTGCTGCTCGACGCGCTGACGCAACTGGTTGTGCAGCACGGCATCCTGCGTGTGAAGGGCTTCGCGGCGATTCCGAACAAGCCGATGCGCCTGTTGATTCAAGGCGTGGGCACGCGTTTCGACAAGCACTTCGACCGCCAGTGGGGCGCTGACGAAGCGCGCGTCACTCGTCTGGTGTTGATCGGTCAGGAACTCGACGCTGCGCAACTCGAAGCGCAACTGCGCGCCGCGCTCAGCGTTTAAGCCATGCACCTGCTCAGGACCCAGCCCGGCGGTTTCGTGTCGGATGACAACATTGCCGACCTTGGACAAACCCCCGCCGAGCTGGTGATCCTGTGCAGCGGCGACTCCAGCCTGGCGCTGCTCGCCGAAGCGGCGCAGCAACTGCCCGAGGATTACCCGAGCCTGCGCCTGGCCAATCCGATGCAGGTGCAGAATCACGCTTCGGTCGATCTGTATGTCGATGAGGTGCTGCGGCACGCCAAGGTCATCCTGATTTCGCTGCATGGCGGCATCGCCTACTGGCGTTATGGCGTCGAGCGTCTGGTGGAATTGTCCGAGCGCGGCGTGCAGGTGATTCTGGTACCGGGGGATGACCGTCCGGACCCGGAACTCAGTGACCTGAGCACCGTACCCGCCGAAGATCGCGACCGTCTCTGGCAGTTTTTGCGTCAGGGCGGGATGGGCAATGCGCTGGGCTTCTTCCATTGTCTGGCCAGCCGCTGGCTGGCGCGGGATTACGCCTGGGGCGAGCCGCAAGCGCTGCCGCGTACGGCGATTTACCACCCACAGAAAAACACCGCCGCACTGAGCGACTGGCAAGCCGATTGGCTGCCCGGTCAACCCGTGACGGCGGTGTTGTTTTATCGCTCGCATTTGCAAGCGGCGAACACCGCGTTCATCGATGTGTTCTGCCAGCGCTTGCAGGCGACGGGGCTCAATCCGTTGCCGATCGCCGTCGCCAGCCTGAAAGAACCCGGCTGTCTGTCAGTGGTCGAGGACTGGCTGGATGAGGTCGAAGCTGCGGTGATCCTCAACACCACCGGCTTCGCGCAATCCAGCCCGGAAGCGCCGCACCTGCGGCCGTTCCGGCGCAATATTCCGGTGATTCAGGCGATCTGTGCCCAGGACAACGAGCCGGGCTGGCGCGACAGCGAGCAGGGTCTGGGACCACGAGATCTGGCGATGCACATTGCCTTGCCGGAACTCGACGGGCGCATCATCAGCCGGCCGATCAGCTTCAAGGATCTGGCCTGGCGCAGCGAGCGCAGTCAGTCCGACGTGGTCTGCTACCGGGCGCAACCCGAGCGCATGGATTTCGTCGCTGAACTGGCCCGGCGCTGGAGCGATCTGGCGCGGCTGCAGAACGCTGAAAAACGCATCGCACTGATTCTCGCCAACTACCCGACCCGCGACGGTCGCATCGGCAATGGCGTCGGCCTCGACACGCCAGCGGCGGCGTTGAATATCCTGCGCGCGTTGCAGGCCGAAGGCTTTCCGTTGACCGCTGAGTTGCCGGACAGCGGCACCGCGTTGATCCAGCAATTACTCGGCGGGGTCAGCAACGACCTCGACAGCATCGACCTGCGCCCGTGTCAGCAAAGTCTGGCGATGGACGCCTACCTGGCGATGTTCAATGCGCTGCCCGAGGCCAATCGCGCGGCAGTGCTGGAACGCTGGGGCACGCCGCAAAACGACCCGATGTGCCGCGACGGGCGAATGATGATCGCCGGTCTGCGCTTCGGCCTGACCTTCGTCGGCATTCAGCCGGCGCGCGGTTATCAGGTCGATCCGAGTGCGGTGTATCACGACCCGGATCTGGTGCCGCCGCACGGCTATCTGGCGTTCTATTTCTGGCTGCGCAACACCTACGGTGCGCACGCGGTGATTCACGTCGGCAAGCACGGCAACCTCGAATGGCTGCCGGGCAAGGGCGTGGGGCTTTCGCAGAATTGCTGGCCGGACGCGCTGCTCGGGCCGCTGCCGAACATCTATCCGTTTATCGTCAACGACCCGGGCGAGGGCGCCCAGGCCAAACGGCGCACGCAAGCGGTGATCATCGACCACCTGATGCCGCCGCTGACCCGCGCCGAAACCTACGGCCCGTTGCGCAATCTGGAACTGTTGGCCGACGAATATTACGAGGCGCAACTGCTCGATCCGCGTCGTGCGCGAGAGCTGCAACGCGACATTCTGCAACTGGTGCGCGAGACGCAGATCGACCGCGAACTGCAACTCGACGCGGGCCTGGACAGTGATGCCGACGCCGCGATCTGGCTGCCGCGGCTGGACACCTACCTGTGTGATCTGAAGGAATCGCAGATTCGCGATGGCCTGCACATCTTTGGCGAATCGCCGACCGGACGTTTGCGTATCGATACCTTGCTGGCCTTGTTGCGCATTCCGCGTGGCGACGGCAAAGGCGCACAGTCGAGTCTGCTGCGGGCGTTGGCCAAGGCGTTTGAATTGAGCTTTGATCCGCTGGATTGCGCCCTTGCCGATCCATGGAACGGCCCGCGCCCAGCGGAGCTGCAAAGCGTCAGCGACGAAGTCTGGCGCAGCGCCGGCGATACCCGCGAACGCCTCGAACTGTTCGCCGCCCACCTGATCGCCCAAGCACTACAAATCCCCTGTGGGAGCGAGCTTGCTCGCGAAAGCGGTGGGTCAGGTACATCAATGTCGACTGACACGACGCTTTCGCGAGCAAGCTCGCTCCCACAAGGGGCGTGTTGGGCTGAAGTGAGGGCGATCATTGAAAACCTGCGCGAAGTCATCGCCCCACGCCTCGACGCCTGCGGCCCCGCCGAAATGCGCGGTCTCCTCGACGCCCTCAACGGCCGCTTCGTCCCCGCCGGCCCAAGTGGCGCGCCCAGCCGTGGCCGTCTCGACGTGCTGCCCACCGGGCGCAACTTCTACTCGGTGGACGTGCGCAACCTGCCGACCACCACCGCGTGGCGCATCGGCTTCCAGTCCGCGACGTTGATTCTCGAGCGGCATTTGCAGGATCACGGCGATCACCTGCGTCAGCTCGGCCTGTCGGTGTGGGGCACTGCGACCATGCGCACCGGCGGTGATGACATCGCCCAGGCCATGGCGCTGATGGGCGTGCGCCCGGTGTGGGCCACCGGCAGTCAGCGCGTCGATGATTTCGAGATTCTGCCGCTGAGCCTGCTCGACCGGCCACGGGTCGACGTCACGCTGCGGGTCTCGGGTTTTTTCCGCGATGCTTTTGCCAATTTGATTCGTCTGTTCGACGCCGCCGTGCAAGCGGTGGCAGCGCTGGACGAACCGGATGACCTCAACCCGCTGGCGGCGAAGGTGCGTGCCGAGCGCGAGGCGCTGTTGCAATCGGGGCTGGATGCCGACGCGGCGCGGCGTCAGGCCGGCTGGCGGATCTTCGGCGCCAAACCCGGTGCCTATGGCGCAGGCGTGCAGGGCGCCATCGACGGTCGCCTGTGGCAGAGTCGCGAGGATCTGGCCGAGGTCTACCTTAACTGGGGCGCCTACGCCTATGGCGGGGCGGATGAGGGCACCGCCGCCCGCGAACAGTTCGTCCAGCGCCTGAGCCAGGTGCAGGCGGTGTTGCAGAATCAGGACAATCGCGAGCACGACTTGCTCGATTCCAACGACTATTACCAGTTTCAGGGCGGCATGCTCGCGGCGGTGGAAACCCTGCGCGGGGAAGCGGCGGCGAGTTATCACGGCGATCACAGCCAGCCGGATCTGCCGAGAATCCGCACCCTGAAAGAAGAACTCAATCGGGTGATCCGCTCGCGGGCGGCCAATCCGAAGTGGATCGACGGGGTCAAACGTCACGGCTATAAAGGCGCGTTTGAACTGGCGGCGACAGTCGATAACCTGTTCGCCTTCGACGCCACCACGCAACTGATCGACGATCATCAATATGCGTTGCTGGCCGACGCCTATTTGCTCGACCCGACGACCCGGGATTTTGTTCGTGAACACAATCCGCATGCCCTGCGCGACATGACCGAACGCATGCTGGAAGCGCAGCAACGCGGGATGTGGCAGGAACCCGGCTTGTATAAAGAAGCACTGGAAAACCTGCTGCTGGATATAGAAGAAGACACCTGATGCACCGCAATCCCCTGTGGGCGCGAGCAGGCTCGCTCCCCCAGGGATCAACGTGGCTCCCAGCGATTTTCGAAAGATCACCGACCATGACCGAGTATTGAAGATGACCGACATCCCGCATTTCCCGCTCTCCGCCGTGGTCGGCGCTGATGACTTGAAACTCGCGCTGTACCTCACCGCCATCGACCCGAAAATCGGTGGCGTGCTGATCGAAGGCCCACGCGGAATGGCTAAATCGACTCTGGCCCGTGGCCTCGCCGATCTGCTGGCCAGCGGTCAGTTCGTCACCTTGCCACTGGGCGCCACCGAAGAACGTCTGGTCGGCACCCTCGATCTGGATGCCGCGCTGAGTGAAGGTCGTGCGCAGTTTTCTCCCGGCGTGCTGGCCAAGGTCGACGGCGGTGTGCTGTACGTCGATGAAGTGAATCTGTTGCCCGATCATCTTGTGGATCTGCTGCTGGATGTGGCGGCCAGCGGCACCAATCTGGTCGAGCGTGATGGCCTCTCTCATCGGCATTCGGCACGGTTTGTGTTGATCGGCACAATGAACCCGGAAGAGGGCGAATTGCGCCCGCAGCTGCTGGACCGTTTTGGCCTGAACGTCGCCCTCAGCGGCCACACCGCGCCGACCGAACGCGGGCAGATCATCCGTCGCCGACTGGATTTCGACAGCGACCCGCAGGCGTTCTGTGCGCAGTGGGAAGCCGAGCAGCAAGCGCTGCGCGAACGCTGCGAACAGGCGCGCATCGCCTTGGCGCGCATTGCGCTGGATGACGAGGCTTTGGCAAGCATCACCGAGCGCTGCTTTGCCGCCGGCGTCGATGGCTTGCGGGCCGATCTGGTCTGGCTGCGTGCGGCCCGAGCCCACGCGGCATGGCGCGGTGCCGAAGCCATTGCCGAGCAAGACATCGATGCGGTGGCGGAATTTGCCCTGCGCCATCGCCGTCGTGGGTCCACTTCGCCCAGCCCTCAACCATCTGCGCAGAACCAGACCAGCACCCAGGCCGAACCAAGCGATGGGCAGGGGCAGTGGGGCGACATGCCTGCTCCGGCGCTGGCGACTGGCGCACGCCGCGAAGTGCCGAGCTGGCCAAAAAAGTAACCGGCATTCGTCCCCGATCCGACGCGGGGGCGAATGCCAGTCCCCGCGCCGGACGACTCGACTACGGACGCCAGGGCAAGCGCCACGCTGCGCGCAGCGGTCTGGTGAACTGGCCAGGGACGCTGCTAAACGGTCGGCCGCAAACCCGTGAGGACTTGCAGTTCCAGCTGCGTACGCGTGCTCCCCATGAGTTATGGCTGGTGATCGTCGATGCGTCGGCTTCGACGCGACGGCATCAGGCGCTGAGCGATGCCAAGGGGTTGCTCGCGCAATTGTTTGATGATGCGTATCGACAAAGGGCGCGACTGGCCTTGCTGACCGCCAGTGGCAGCGCGCCGCAATGGCAGGTGCAAGGATTGAAGGCTTCAAGTGGCTTGCGCACCTGGCTGGAGACACTGGGCGCGGGCGGCGGCACGCCATTGGTGGCGGCGTTGACGCAGGCGCAGCAATGGCTGATGCAGCGACAAAAGCGCTTTCCGGCCGAGCAGCAGCGCTTGTTGCTGGTCACGGACGGACGTTTGAAAACCTTGCCGCCGCTGCTGCCGCTGGGGTGTCCGGGGTTGCTGATCGACATCGAGCGGGGGCCGATCCGTCTGGCGCGGGCGCGGGAATTGGCGGCGGTGCTGAATGCGGAATATCGGCATATCGATGATGTGTGAAGTCTGAGCGGGCCTCTTCGCGAGCAAGGTTGGTGAACACCGCTTGCTCTGTGGGAGCGAGCCTGCTCGCGAAGGCATCGCCTCGAATCATGCGGGATCACCAAAAAACTGCAGCGCTGCTCTATGCTCCACCCAGCCCAATCACAAGGAGTGAATCATGCGGGTACTGGTCGCCAATCCTCAGGACGATTTTCGCGTCAAAGCCTACGCCGGCACCAACGGCGTGCTGCTCGCCATGGATCTGGCCGAACCCCGCCGTAATGGCTTGCTCGGGTTTGCCATCGAAAAGCAGCAGGGCGACAAACCGTGGTTGTTCCTGTTCAACAGCCTGACGTTTCCCGGCAAGGTTCACACGTTCCCGCAATATCACGCCACGCCCAGCGATAAGGCACCGCTGCAGAAATTCCGCTGGGCCGATTACGCCGTCAACCCGGGCACGACCCTGCACTATCGCGTGCACCTGGCCTACGGCACGGCGGACGCGCCGCTACTGGGCGAATCGCTCGCGCTGAGCATCACCAGTGACGACGGCCACCCGGCCAATCAGAGCGTGATCTTCAATCGCGCCGTGGCTGCCAGTCAGGCGTTTCAGCGCAAATTTCCCGACCTCGACGCACAGATCAGCGCCAACAAGAATCTGCCCATCGAAGCCTGGCCCGACGCGGCGCGCCTGTGGCTGGAGAACGGACTGCTGGAGCGATTGCTGAGCTTCATCGAGCAGGCTGTGGACGCGCAGTGGGCGTTGGACATTGCGATCTACGAGTATCAGTTGCAGGCGATCATTGATGCCGTGAACGCGGCATTCGCGCGAGGGGTGCAAGTGCGCGTGCTGTACCACGCCCAGCCTGATGATCCCGATACGACCCTGAATGAAGCGAACCTTGCCCAATTACCAGCGGCGAACAAGCGTGGCCGGGTCACTCACAACATTTTCCACGACAAATTCATCGTCCTCAGCCGGGTCGATGGCGTCGGTCAGCGTCAACCGCAGGCGGTGCTGTGCGGCAGCACCAATTTCACCGCCAATGGCGTGTATCGCCAGGCCAATGTGGTGCATACGCTTGATGACGTGACCATTGCCACGCGCTATTTGCAAACGTTCGAAGAGGTCTGGGCCAACCCCGCCGACGTCGCTGCGACGCGCAACTGGATCACCGAGCACAACCCGATGGATCCGACGCAGCCGCTGTTCGCCGGGTTCTCGCCACGCAGCGGTGGCGGCGATTTGCGTGAGTTTGTCGAGATCATCGAGGCCGCCAGCAAGGACGTGCTGTTTGTCACGGCATTCACCTTGCCGGACGCGATCCTCAATGCGTTGCTTGGCAAGCCCCATGACGACATCCTGCGTTACGGCCTGCAAAACACCGCGAGCCGCATCACCGGGTTTCATGCCGACCGCAGCGCCGAATTCGCCGCCACCGCCTTGCTCAACACCGGGCTGGAAGGCTGGCTGAAAGAAAACATGAAAGGTCAGAAGGGCAACCTGTTGGTGCACACCAAAGCGGTGATCGTCGACTTCACCAGCGACAGGCCGACGATTATCAGCGGCAGCCACAACCTCAGCACTTCGGCCAGTCACGGCAATGACGAGAACTTCCTGATCATTCGCGGCGACACCGATCTGGCTGATCGTTACGGTCTGGAATTGCTGCGGTTTTATGAGCATTACCGCTTCCGCTATTTCGCGAAAAAACTCGAGCTGAAGCAGGTGAGTCCGTTGGCGGTGGATGACAGCTGGACCAACGATTACTACGTGGAGGGGGATTTGCGCCAGTTGTCGCGGTTGCGCTTTGCCGGACGATGACAGACCCCTGTAGGAGCTGCCGCAGGCTGCGATCTTTTGAATTTGTTTTTTAAGGTCAAGATCAAAAGATCGCAGCCTGCGGCAGCTCCTACAGGGGGGCAGTGGTCAGTTGATACAGATTTTGAAATGATTTCGCTCTGTAGGAATTGTCGTCGGAGCCTGTACGCTCCAAGGCCATTTTTCATTCAGGATTTGCATGAACACCCTCTTGGAGCCTCCCAGTCGTACCTTCTCCTCGCGCCATGGCGCGGTCTTGACGCACTCGCAGCATCCGGTTTTCCGCCTCCCGACTATCGTTGACAACGCAGCCTCAGAGCCTTCGCGTTGCACTTTGCCGTGCCCGGCAGCCTGAATTTACTGAAGAGAGATCGAGACATTTTATGGAATGGTTAGCGGATCCCACGGCCTGGTTAGGCTTGTTGACTCTGATCGTGCTGGAACTGGTGCTGGGTATCGACAACCTGGTGTTCATCGCGATTCTGGCGGACAAACTGCCGCCGCATCAGCGTGATCGTGCGCGGATCATCGGCCTGTCGCTGGCACTGATCATGCGTCTGGGCCTGTTGGCGAGCATTTCCTGGCTGGTGACCCTCACGCAGCCGTTGTTCGAAGTGTTCGGCAAGAGCTTCTCCGGCCGTGACCTGATCATGCTGTTTGGTGGTGTGTTCCTGCTGTTCAAGGCGACGATGGAGCTGCACGAACGGCTTGAAGGCCACGTCGGCCAGCGCTCGACCAACGCCGCTTACGCGCTGTTCTGGCCGATCGTGGCGCAGATCGTGGTGCTCGATGCGGTGTTCTCGCTGGACGCGGTAATCACCGCCGTCGGCATGGTCGACGAGTTGGCGGTGATGATGATCGCGGTGATCATTTCCATCGGCCTGATGATTGTGGCCAGCAAGCCGCTGACCCGCTTCGTCAATGCGCACCCGACGGTGATCATGCTGTGTCTGGGCTTCCTGATGATGATCGGTTTCGCCCTGACGGCCGAAGGCCTGGGCTTCCACATCCCGAAAGGCTATCTGTACGCGGCCATCGGCTTCTCGATCCTGATCGAGGTGTTCAACCAGATCGCCCGGGCCCGACGCAAACGTTCGATGCAAGGCCTGCGCCCGCTACGTGAGCGCACGGCACACGCGGTGATGCGCTTGCTGGGCGGACGCAAGCTGGAAGTGGAGGAGGTCGGCGAGGAAATCTCCGATCTGCTGGATGACGGCGAAGCCCGGAGTGCAGAACTGTTCGACCGGCGTGAGCGGGTGATGATCAGTGGCGTGCTGCAACTGGCCGAACGCCCGATTCGCAACCTGATGACCGTGCGCGCCGACGTTGACACCATCGATCTGGCCGACGACGCCGAAACGATCCGGACAAAACTGATGCACTCGTCCTATTCGCGTCTGCCGCTGATCCGCAACGGTGCCGTGGATGAACCGTTGGGCTTCGTGCACAAGAAGGAATTGCTCAAGGAGTACCTGAGCGGCATTGAGCCGAACCTGGAACATCTCGCACGCAAGACCATCAACCTGCTCGACAGCTATTCGATCCTCAATGCGCTGGAGCAGATGCGCGCAGCGTCGACCCACATTGCTTTTGTGGTCAATGAGTTCGGCGACTTCGTCGGCGTGCTGACCATGACCGACATCCTCGAATCGATTGCCGGCGAACTGCCCGATGCCAGCGAAATCGAAGGCCCGGACGTGATCGAAGAACAGGGCGGATTCATGGTCAACGGCGCTCTGAATCTGACGCGTGTGCGTGAACGTACCGGATTTGGTGCGCAGCCAACCGAGGATTATCAGACGTTGGCCGGGCTGGTGATGAGTCTGCTGGATCGCCTGCCGATGATCGGCGATCGCCTGCAGTACGAAGGCTGGCAGATGACCGTCAAAGCCGTTGAGGAACGACGGGTGACGCAGGTGTTGCTGGTGCGCGATTCTGCGTAAGGCAGCAGCCTTGCGCTGACGGTGCCGGCCCCTTCGCGGGCAAGCCCGCTCCCACAGTGCACGCGTCGTACACGGAATGTGTGAACAACGTTGACCCCTGTGGGAGCGGGCTTGCCCGCGAAAGCGATGTGTCAGACGCCGTAACGATTACGGCAAATGCACTGCCTCAAATCACCCGCCGATGCGCACGCGTGATTGTGCAGAGCCTGCTCAATGTGCGGCGCAACCACGGCAGGTCATGTCGTGGTTTCTGCTGCACCACCGGTGCCCTAGTCCTGCCAATATGCCGGGCAAAGTCCGCCGCCAGTGTTTCCTCTGTGTCGATGCCCTTGAGCTTCTTCAGCAACTTGCCGTTCTTGTAGAACAGCACCGTCGGCGTGCCGGTGACCAACGGATGGCGCGGCGACTCACGGGTATTGAGCATGTAGATATTCGCTCGCAGCCGATATGGCTCGGCAATTTCTCGAAACACCGGCCCGGCCCATTCGCAGGCAGGACAGTGTTCATTGGCGAAGTACAGGATCACCGGGCGCCAGGTTTTCAGGGCTTTGCGGTAGACCGGAGCCAGATTGGAAATGGTATTGGCAGAACTCATTGAAAACTCCTTTTTCATCGACCTCGAAGATTCAATGACGTTAAAGGAGGGTGCAGAACCGGTCTACTGTCAGAAATTACAGGTGGCCTGTGGATTCGCGAGATTTTTCCCACTTTTATGGCGGACCGTCCTGACACGAAACCCGGAAATGTGGATTGTCGGGACGTGATACCTTTTTTCACTCAATAAAAGAGACGGTGGGAATAAGCGATAGCCGTCGAAGCCGTCTTGGAGTGCTAGCACCATTAACAGCACTCCAGGGAGCACCATCATGACTCACGTAGTTCTTTCCAATATCGTTGCGAGTATTTCTGAATTGAAAAGAAATCCCATGGGTACCGTGGCCGCCGGTGGCGGCCAGTCTGTTGCAATCCTCAATCGAAATGCGCCGGCGTTTTATTGTGTGCCCGCGAAGGAGTATGAGGCGATGATGAATCGTCTTGAGGACCTGGAACTGATCGCACTATGCAAGGAGCGAGAAAACGACCCAACCATTAAGCTCTCTATAGATGACCTATGAGCTGGAGTTTTCCGAGAAAGCGTGGAGAGAATGGAAAAAGCTTGATTCAGCATTACAGATCAGTTCAAAAGAAAGCTCGCTACACGTCTGGTCAACCCTCACGTTCCTGCCGATCGACTTCGAGGGTTGGGAAACGCTTACAAAATCAAGCTTCGCAGTGCTGGGTACAGGCTGGTCTATCGCGTAAAGAACGAGGTTTTGGTTGTTACCGTGATTGCGGTAGGGAGAAGAGAGCGGGGAGAGGTTTACGACAAAGCCGCTAGCCAATAGATAAGGAGAGAGGGCGCGTTCAAACGCCAAACACATTTGCACCGAAATAGTCGTCGATGCTCCCATCTGGGAACCAACTACTCGCGATTTGTAGCCTAAAGTAGCGCAGCCCATCAGTACCTTCATGTAACACCATTCCTCGCATTTCCCGCATCCTGTTGATTCCAAAAACATTTCAACTCAGCGCAGATTCCCTTTGAATCCTGTGGCACACTTTCTGCTGTCTATTCCGTAGTAACAAACCGTATTCCGGTATAGCGGAATAAACATCATCCTGGAGTGCTTGCCATGCATCGCCGTCCTTCGTTGTTCAAAGCGTGTGTTTTTGTTCTTGCGGCTTCGTCCGCTGTCATGGGCATGGCCCAGGCAGCCGACAGCAAACTCGACAGTGTTCTGGCCCGGGGCAAGCTGATTGTCGGCACCGGCAGCACCAATGCGCCGTGGCACTTTCAGGGTGCGGACGGCAAGTTGCAGGGCTTTGATATCGACATCGCCAGGATGGTGGCCAAGGGTTTGTTCAATGACCCGAACAAGGTCGAGTTCGTCGTGCAGTCGTCCGATGCGCGGATTCCCAACCTGCTGACCGACAAGGTCGACATGAGCTGCCAGTTCATCACCGTCACCGCCAGCCGTGCGCAGCAAGTGGCGTTCACTTTGCCGTACTACCGCGAAGGCGTCGGCCTGCTGCTGCCGGCCAACAGCAAGTACAAGGAAATCGAAGACCTGCAGGCTGCCGGTGACAGCGTTACGGTGGCCGTGCTGCAAAACGTCTACGCCGAAGAACTGGTGCACCAGGCGCTGCCCAAGGCCAAGGTCGATCAGTACGACAGCGTTGATCTGATGTATCAGGCGGTGAACTCCGGCCGTGCCGATGCCGCGGCTACCGATCAGTCGTCGGTCAAATACCTGATGGTGCAGAACCCTGGCCGCTACCGCAGCCCGACTTATGCCTGGAGTCCGCAGACCTACGCCTGCGCAGTCAAGCGCGGCGATCAGGACTGGCTGAACTTCGTCAACACCACGCTGCATGAAGCCATGACCGGCGTTGAGTTCCCGACTTACGCGGCATCCTTCAAGCAATGGTTCGGTGTCGATCTGCCGTCGCCGGCGATCGGTTTCCCTGTCGAATTCAAATGATCCCGTGAGAGTGGGGCGATACAAATCGCCCCGCTCAAGGTACTGCTGACCATGAACTATCAGTTGAACTTTGCTGCCGTGTGGCGCGATTTCGACACCTTGCTGGCGGGGCTCGGTCTGGGACTTGAACTGGCGTTGGTGTCGATTGCCATCGGCTGCGTGATCGGCCTGCTGATGGCGTTTGCCTTGCTCTCGAAGCATCGCGCCTTGCGGGTGCTGGCCTCGGTGTACGTCACGGTGGTGCGGAATACGCCGATCCTGGTGTTGATTCTGTTGATCTACTTCGCCTTGCCGAGCCTGGGGATCCGTCTGGACAAGATCCCGTCGTTCATCATCACGTTGTCGCTGTATGCCGGTGCCTATCTGACCGAGGTGTTCCGTGGCGGCTTGCTGAGCATCCCCAAAGGCCAGCGTGAAGCGGGGCTGGCGATCGGACTCGGTGAATGGCAGGTCAAGGCCTACGTGACCGTGCCGGTCATGCTGCGCAACGTGTTGCCGGCGCTGTCGAACAACTTCATTTCGCTGTTCAAGGACACCTCGCTGGCCGCCGCGATTGCAGTGCCGGAGCTGACCTACTACGCGCGCAAGATCAACGTCGAAAGCTACCGGGTGATTGAAACCTGGCTGGTGACCACGGCGTTGTATGTCGCGGCCTGTTACCTCATTGCCATGCTGCTGCGTTACCTGGAGCAGCGTCTGGCAATCCGCCGATAGGAGGCTGCGATGTACGAATCTCCCAGTTGGTTGCATGAGTTGTGGGTCGCTCGCGAGACCTTGTTGCAAGGATTTCTGACCAGTGTGCAGGTGTCCGCGCTGGCGATTCTGTTCGGCACGCTGCTCGGCGTCGTCGCCGGTCTGGTGCTGACTTACGGCAAGTTCTGGATGCGCGCGCCGTTTCGTTTTTACGTTGACCTGATTCGCGGTACGCCGGTGTTTGTGTTGGTGCTGGCCTGCTTCTACATGGCGCCGGCGCTCGGTTGGCAGATCAGCGCGTTTCAGGCCGGTGCGCTGGGTCTCACGCTATTTTGCGGCTCGCACGTTGCCGAGATCGTGCGCGGTGCCTTGCAGGCCTTGCCGCGTGGGCAGATGGAAGCGAGCAAGGCGATTGGCCTGACGTTCTATCAGTCCCTCGGTTATGTGTTGCTGCCACAAGCGCTGCGGCAGATCCTGCCGACCTGGGTCAACTCGTCCACCGAAATCGTCAAGGCGTCGACCTTGCTCTCGGTGATCGGCGTCGCCGAACTGCTGCTCAGCACCCAACAGATCATCGCCCGGACCTTCATGACTCTGGAGTTCTACCTGTTCGCCGGTTTTCTGTTCTTCGTCATCAACTACGGCATCGAATTACTCGGCCGGCACATTGAAAAGCGGGTGGCCCTGCCATGACTCAAGCTCAAGTTTCCAACGTTTCAAATGGCCAGCCACTGCTGGATATCCGTGGCCTGCACAAACAGTACGGCGCAGTCGAAGTGCTCAAGGGCGTCGATCTGAGCATGCAGCGTGGCAACGTCGTGACGCTGATCGGCTCCAGCGGTTCGGGCAAGACCACCTTGCTGCGCTGCGTGAACATGCTCGAAGAGTTCCAGGGCGGGCAGATCCTGCTCGACGGCGAGTCCATCGGCTATGACGAGGTCGGCGGTAAACGTGTGCGCCACGCGGAAAAAGTCATTGCCCGCCATCGCGCCATGACCGGCATGGCCTTCCAGCAATTCAATCTGTTCCCGCATCTGACAGCCTTGCAGAACGTCACCCTCGGTCTGCTCAAGGTGAAAAAAATGCACAAGGACCAAGCCGTCGCGCTGGCCGAGAAATGGCTGGAGCGAGTCGGCCTGCTGGAGCGGCGCAATCACTTTCCCGGGCAGTTGTCCGGCGGTCAGCAACAGCGCGTGGCGATTGCCCGGGCGATTGCGATGAACCCGAGCCTGATGCTGTTCGACGAAGTCACCTCGGCCCTCGATCCGGAGCTGGTCGGTGAAGTGTTGAACGTGATCAAGGGACTGGCCGAAGACGGCATGACCATGCTGCTGGTGACCCACGAAATGCGTTTCGCCTTCGAGGTCTCCGACAAGATTGTTTTCATGAATCAGGGGCGGATCGAAGAGCAGGGGCCTCCCAAGGAGCTGTTCGAACGCCCGCAATCGCCGCGTCTGGCTGAGTTTCTCAAGAGCACGCGGTTCTAATTTTTGCTTTGTAATCAGGAGAACTACCCATGAGCATTACTCGATACGGCACCGGCAGCACGGCCGCTGGCGGTCAGCCACGTCCTTTCGCACGCGCCGTTGAAGCGGACGGCTGGCTGCACGTGTCCGGCCAGGTGCCGGCGGTGGATGGCGAGATCATCGTTGGCGGCATCGTCGAGCAGACCCACCAGACCATGAAGAACCTGATCGCGATTCTCGAAGAGGCCGGTTATGGCCTGGAGGATGTGGTGCGGGCCGGGGTGTGGCTGGACGATCCCCGGGATTTCAGCAGTTTCAACAAGGTTTTCGGCGAGTACTTCAAGCCTGAACATGCCCCGGCGCGGGCCTGTGTGCAGGCGAGCATGATGGTCGATTGCAAGGTCGAGATCGATTGCATCGCGTACAAGAAAAAGGCCTGATTGTCGTCGGCTCTTGTAGGAGCTGCCGAAGGCTGCGATCTTTTGGCAATTTTGGATGCGCCACGAAGGCAAGATCAAAAGATCGCAGCCTGCGGCAGCTCCTACAGAGGCATTTTGAGTGAGTACTGACATGACCGAAGACACCATCAAACGCCGGGCCCGTGGTCTGGACCGGGCGTTCGATATCCTCGATTTCCTCAAGGAGATCGGCCAGCCGCTGCGTCCGAATGACATCGCCAACGGTATCGGCAGCCCGAAATCCACGGTCTACGAACTGGTGGCGTCGTTGCTGGAGCGACGGATTCTGGAGCCGGTGGGCAAGGACGGGCACGTCTATCTCGGTCGTCAGTTGTACTTCCTCGGGCAGGCGCACCTGCGCCATTTCGACCTCAGTCGCGAGGCCGATCATGCCTTGCAGGACATCGTCAGCCAGACCCGGGAAACCGCGCAGATGTGCCTGCTCAACGGGCGCAAATACACGGTGGCGTTGATGAAGGAGGGCGAGCGGCATTTCCGCATTTCGTCCGACATCGGCGAAAACGCGCCGATCCCGTGGACTGCATCCGGACGCCTGCTGCTGGCGCATTTGAGCGACCAGCAGATCATCGACCTGATCGACGAAGACGACTACATCCTGCCCGACGGCGAACGACTGCCGCTGGAGCGCTTTCTGGCGGAAATTCGGCAGGCCGGGATCGACGGTTTCTTCTCCTTCGACAGCGTGGCCGACACCTTCACCCATTGCTTCGCTGCGCCGGTCAAAGACCCCAGTGGCGTGGCCATCTGCACCCTGTGCATCGTCGCCCCACGGGCCGATGCGAAAAACAATTACGACGACTATCGCCGGGTGCTGATCGAGAGCGCCAACAGCCTCGCCCGGCGTATCAACGAATAACCGCGGCGGCCTGCGACCGCGACTGAATGCGAGGAGTTTGACCATGACGACTGCCATCAATACCGCTGTGGAAAAGGGCGCCGCTGCCATTGGCGCGCACCTTGTGCGTGACGTCAGCCTGCCGGCGCTGGTGCTGCACCGCGAGGCGCTGGAGCACAACATTCGCTGGATGCAGACGTTCGTCAGCGACAGCGGCGCCGAACTCGCGCCCCACGGCAAAACCAGCATGACCCCGGCGCTGTTCCAGCGTCAGCTCGACGCCGGCGCGTGGGGCATCACCCTCGCCAGCGCCACGCAGACCCGCGCGGCGTATGCCCACGGCGTACGGCGGGTGTTGATGGCCAACCAACTGGTCGGCACGCCGAACATGGCGCTGATTGCCGATCTGCTGGCAGACCCGGATTTCGATTTCTACTGCATGGTCGATCACCCGGACAACGTCGCCGATCTGGGCGCCTACTTCGCTTCGCGCGGCGTGAAGTTGAACGTGATGATCGAGTACGGCGTGGTCGGTGGCCGTTGCGGTTGCCGCAGCGAGCAGGAAGTCATCGCACTGGCCCAGGCGATCAACGCGCAACCGGCGCTGGCCCTGACCGGCATCGAAGGTTACGAAGGGGTGATCCACGGTGATCACGCGGTCAGCGGCATTCGCGAATTTGCTGCGTCGCTGGTGCGGCTGGCGGTGCAGTTGCAGGACAGCGGCGCGTTTGCCATTGCCAAGCCGATCATCACTGCCTCGGGTTCGGCGTGGTACGACCTGATCGCCGAGTCGTTTGAGACGCAGAATGCGAGCGGACGCTTCCTCAGCGTGCTGCGCCCGGGCAGTTATGTCGCCCATGACCATGGCATCTACAAGGATGCGCAATGCTGCGTGCTGGATCGTCGCAGTGATCTGCACGAAGGCCTGCGTCCGGCGCTGGAAGTCTGGGCCCACGTGCAATCGCTGCCGGAGCCGGGTTTTGCGGTGATCGCCCTCGGCAAGCGCGACGTGGCATTCGATGCCGGTTTGCCGGTGCCGTTGCTGCGCTACAAGGCCGGCGTTGTGCCGGCGGTCGGCGACGATGTCGGCACGTGCAAGGTGACGGCGGTGATGGACCAGCATGCGTTCATGAGTGTGGCGCCGGGGGTTGAGTTGCGGGTCGGCGATATCATTTCCTTCGGCACCTCGCACCCGTGTCTGACCTTCGACAAGTGGCGGGTGGGGTTGTTGGTGGATGAGCAGTTGGCGGTGGTCGAGAACATGGAGACTTGTTTCTAAGGCTTGAGACCGCGTTGCGGCGATTCGCTGGCAAGCCAGCTCCCACAGGAATCTCATGAGTTGTGAAGATTGTGTGGGAGCTGGCTTGCCAGCGAAGAGGCCAGATCAAACACCACCGAATCAGCAGAGACGCCACCCGATGACCACCCTCAGCCCCCTGGGCCCGAACACCCCGCGCATCGCCCTGATCGGCGAATGCATGATCGAACTCCAGCACCGCGCCGACGGCAGCCTGCAGCAAAGCTTCGGCGGCGATACCTTGAACACGGCGGTGTATCTGTCCCGCGCCCTCGGCGACAGCGCCCAGGTCGATTACGTCACTGCGCTGGGCGATGACAGCTTCAGCGACGCCATGTGCCAGAGCTGGGCCGATGAAGGCATTGGCCTTGATCTCGTGCAGCGTCTGCCCGGTCGTTTGCCGGGCCTGTACTGCATTCAGACCGACGCCAACGGCGAGCGACGTTTCCTCTACTGGCGCAATGAGGCGGCGGTGCGCGATTGCTTTACCACTCCGGCGGCGGAGCCGATTCTTGCAGCGCTGCCGGATTACGACGTGCTGTATTTCAGCGGCATCACCCTCGCTGTGCTTGGCGCCAATGGCCGTGAGCGTTTGATCCAGACCCTCATCGAAGCCCGGCAGCGCGATGCGCGGATCGTCTTCGATAACAACTATCGGCCACGTTTGTGGGCGTCACAGGAAGAGGCGCGGGCGGCCTATCGCAGTGTGTTGCCGCATGTCGATCTGGCATTGCTGACCGTCGATGACGAGCAGGCGCTGTTCCACTTTGCCGATTGCGACACGGTGTTTGAGGCGTACGCGCAGATCGGCACGCCGGAAGTGGTGCTCAAACGTGGCGCCGAGGCGTGCCTGATTCGTTGTGATGGCGAGGCGTTCGAAGTGCCGGCGCAGCAGGTCGAGAAGGTCGTGGATACTACGGCGGCGGGGGATTCGTTCAGTGCGGCGTATCTGGCCAGGCGTTTGCTGGGTGGCAGTCCGGTGGAAGCGGCGCAGGCTGGGCATTGGCTGGCGAGTAGGGTGATTCAGGTGCCGGGAGCCCTGATCCCCAGATAATCGGCGAATGGCCGATTGCTGCGCAATCGGTTCGCGGGCAAGCCCGCTCCCACAGGGTACGCATTCCAAACTGTGGGAGCGAGCTTGCTCGCGAAGAGGCCCTGAGGCCAAGCACTCAATCGCGGAAAAACACCTGCACCAGGTGATAGCCAAACTTGCTCTTGATCGGTCCGTGCACTGTGCGCAACGGTTTCTTGAAAATCACCGCATCAATCGCGCCGACCATCTGGCCCGGCCGCACTTCACCCAGATCGCCGCCGCGCTTGCCGGACGGGCAGGTCGAGTATTTCTTCGCCAGCACATCAAACGCTTCGCCCTTGGCAATGCGTTGTTTGAGCTGTTCGGCCTCTTCGGCGGTTTTCACCAGAATGTGGCGGGCTTGGGCTTTCATCGTGCGATACCTGTAACGGGGTGACGGCGGGGCGCGGGATTATGCCTCAAGTGACGGCGTTTGGTTGATCATCTCGCGGATCTTGTTCGCCAGCACTTCAATCGAAAACGGCTTGGCCACCATGTCCATGCCGTCCTCGAGAAAACCCTGACGCTCGGCGGCTTTCTGCGCATAACCGGTCATGAACAGCACCTTCAGTCCCGGGCGATGCTGGCGGGCGATTTCCGCCAGTTGCCGGCCGTTCATCCCCGGCAGACCAACGTCGGTCACCAGCAAGTCCACACGCAACTCCGATTCCAGCAGCGGCAGGGCGGCGCTGGCATCGGCCGCTTCGTGGGCGAGGTAACCCAGCTCCTTGAGCAGGTCGAGCACCAGCATGCGCACCGCCGGGTCATCTTCGACCACGACCACGGTTTCCCCGCAAGTGGCCGTCGGCGCTGCACTGAGGGTTTCCACGACTGGCCGTTCGGGCTCCAGCAGGTTCAGGCGCGGCAAGTACAGGCGCACACAGGTGCCCTGATTCGGCAAACTGTCGAGGCTGACATGGCCACCCGATTGCTGGGCGAAGCCATAAATCATCGACAGCCCGAGACCCGTACCCTGACCAATCGGTTTGGTGGTGAAGAACGGATCGAAGGCCTTGGCGCGCACTGATGGCGTCATGCCGGTGCCGTTGTCGCTGACCGCCAGCATCAGGTACTCGCCGGCCTTGACCGGTTCGAGGGTGGTGATGTCGTTGCCGTCGAGGTAGACGTTGGCGGTTTCGATCAGCAGTTCGCCGCCGTCGGGCATGGCGTCGCGGGCATTGATCACCAGGTTGAGCAGGGCGTTTTCCAGTTGGCTGACGTCGGTGCTGATCGGCCACACATCGTCGGCCAGGCGCAGCGTGAGTTCGATCGGGTCACCCTTGGTGCGGCGGATCAAATCTTCCAGCGAATGAATCAGTTCGTTGACGTTGAGGGTCTTGCGATCCAGCGACTGCCGACGGGAGAACGCCAGCAGGCGATGGGTCAGGGCGGCTGCACGGTTGGCCGACGACACCGCCGCTTCGGTGAAACGGCCGATTTCCTCGGCGCGGCCGTCGGCGATGTAACGCTGCATCAGGTCGAGGCTGCCGATGATCCCGGTGAGCATGTTGTTGAAGTCGTGGGCGATACCGCCGGTGAGCTGGCCGACCGCTTCCATTTTCTGCGCATGGCGCAACGCATCTTCGGCGCGCTCGCGTTCGAACATCTCGTTCTGCAGGCGCTGATTGGCCTGGGCCAGTTGTTCGGTACGGGCGCTGACTCGTTCCTCAAGGGTTTCATTGAGGTTGCGCAGTGCCTCTTCGGTCTTTTTCCGTTCACTCTCGTCGATCACGAAAATATAGAAACCGTTGACTGAGCCATCGGCGCCGTGGCGCGGCAGGTAATTCATCAGCGCATGACGGCTGCTGCCGTCACGGTGCGGGGTGTACAGGCTGAACGAGCAGGGACGCCCGGCCAGCGCCTCGGCGATGTACGGCGCGCGCAGGAAATAGGCTTCTTCGCCGATCACTTCGCGAATGGTGCGGCCATACAATTCCTGAGGCGTGAGGCCGTACCAGTCCAGATACGCGGCGTTGTTCAAGCGGAAGCGCTCTTCGTGGTCGACGTAACTGATGAGGATCGGCATCGCGTTGATGATCAGCTGCAATTCGGTCTGGCTCTGACGCAGCGCCTGCTCGGTGTGTTTGCGCTCGGTCAGGTCCAGCGCGGCGCCGAGGAAACGCACGGGTCGCCCGTGGTGGTCCTTGTAACAGCGGCCACGGGCAAACACCCAGCGCAGTTCGCCGTCGGCTTTGAGCAGCCTGTATTCCTCGGCGTATTCGGTACCGTGGGTAATGCAATGCTTGATGCTGCGGGCGATCAACGCGCGGTCTTCGGGGTGCACCCCTTGCAGGTAATCGCTGATCGGCAGTTGACTGGCCAGCGCCGGATCAATGCCGTGCAGTTGGGCGAAATGGGCATCGGCGATGAAGCGGTCTTCACCGATGTCCCAGTCCCAGGTGCCGACGGCATCGGTAGCGGCCAGCGCCAGTTGCAGGCGTTCCTCGGTGTCGCGCTGGGCCTTGAGGCTTTCTTCGGAACGACGTTGCAGTTCAAGGGCGATACGCCGGCGCTCATTGGTTTCGATGGCCGTGACCAGAATTCCGGCCACTTGCGCATCTTCATCGCGGATGGGGCTGTAAGTCAGGTCCAGCCAGAAGTCGGACTCCTTTCCTTCGCGTTGCAGGGTAAATCGCCGTTCGCTGTAGGTGCGCACCTGGCCTTGTAGGACGGCTCGATAAATCGGGTCGGTAAAGTCCTGAAGTTCTGGCCATATCAGGTGCGCCGGCTGTCCGAAAGCGTGCGGATGCTTGCTGCCGGCGAGCATCGCGAAGCCATTGTTGTAGATCTGCGTGAGCTGCGGCCCCCACAACAGCAGCATTGGCATCGGCGAGTGAATCACTATATCCACCGCGGTGCGCAGGCTTTGCGGCCAAGTGCCGGCGGCGCCCAGCGGAGTGCGGGCCCAGTCGATACGGGCGATCAGGGCTTGAGCGTCATCGGGGGTGGGTGCTGCGTTCATCACATCTATCCTGAGCGTCGGTCAGTGCGTTGGCATCTACTATTCTTGCACTTGCGGTAGACGCTGTATGACCCGTTACGTCACGACAGCGGGTCATTTCTGTTCATTGAATGCTTCGCGGGTGCTTATTGCCATGGAAATCGATGCACTGTTGCTCCGTCTGTCGAGCCAGCACGGCTCGGATCTGTTTCTGTCCACGGGAGCGCCACCCAGTGCGCGTATCGATGGCGTGCTGACGCCGTTCAGCGAGCAGCCATTCAAACCCGGTGAGGTCGAGGCCATCGCCAACTCCCTGATGGACGCCGAGCAGCGGCGTGAGTTCGATCGGGAACTGGAAATGAACCTGGCGATTTCCCGCACCGGTGTCGGACGTTTTCGCCTGAACATCTTCAAGCAACGCAACGATGTGTCAATCGTGATCCGCAACGTCAAACTCGATATCCCGCGCTTCGAAGACCTCAAACTGCCGCCGGTGCTGATGGATACAGTGATGCTCAAACAAGGGCTGATCCTGTTCGTGGGCGCCACCGACTCCGGCAAGTCGACCTCGCTGGCCGCACTGATCGACCATCGCAATCGCCACAGCAGCGGGCACATCATCACCATTGAAGACCCGGTGGAGTATATCCATCGACACAAGCGCTCGATCATCAATCAACGCGAAGTCGGCGTCGATACCCGCAGTTTCCATGCGGCGCTGAAAAACACCCTGCGCCAGGCCCCGGACGTGGTGCTGATCGGTGAAATCCGTGACCGCGAAACCATGGAGCATGCGCTGACATTTGCCGACACCGGGCACCTGGTGCTATCGACGCTGCATGCGCACAACGCCAATCAGGCGCTGGACCGCATCGTCAATCTGTTCCCCGAAGAGCGCCGCCCGCAGTTGCTGCACGCGCTGGGCAACAATCTCAAGGCGTTCGTCTCGCAACGGCTGGTGCGCACATTGGACGGTCAGCGCCGCGCCGCGGTCGAAGTGATGCTCGGCACGCCGACCATTGCCGACTTGATCCGCCGCAACGAATTGGGCGAACTCAAAGGCATCATGGAGAAGTCCGGCGAGGTCGGCATGCAGACCTTCGACGCGGCGCTGTATGCGCTGGTGGTGGAGGGCGTGATCAATGAGGACGAAGCGCTTAAGCATGCCGATTCACAAAACAATCTGCGCCTGCGTTTGAAACTGCATGCCGAAGCGGGCCCGGCGCCCGCGCCCACCACATCAGGCGACTGGGGCTTGATGGATTAACACCTCACCCCTGTGGGAACGAGCTTGCTCGCGAAAGCGGTGTATCAGTCACATTACTATCGACTGCCGGGTGGCATTCGCGAGCAAGCTCGCTCCCACAGGAGGAACGTTTAGTCCGACAGCTCCGGGCGATTGCGAAACTGCTCCAGCGCTTCAGGATTGGCCAGCGCATCAGTGTTCTTCACCGGTTCGCCATGCACCACATTGCGCACCGCAAGTTCGACCACTTTGCCACTGATGGTGCGCGGAATATCGGTCACCGCGACGATCTTCGCCGGCACATGACGCGGTGTGGTATTGGCGCGGATCACCTGGCGGATCTGTAGTTGCAGGTTGTCATCGAGCGTCACGCCCTCCTGCACACGCACAAACAGCACCACGCGCACATCGTCCTGCCATTGCTGCCCGATCGCCACGCTGTCCAGCACCTGCGGGACTTTCTCGACCTGACGATAAATTTCCGCCGTACCGATGCGCACGCCGCCGGGGTTGAGCACGGCGTCGGAGCGACCGTGGATCAGCATCCCGCCGTGGGTCAATTGTTCGGCGTAATCGCCTTGGGCCCAGACGCCGGGGAACAGGCTGAAATAGGATTTGCGCAGCTTTTCGCCGTCAGGGTCGTGCCACAGACCGACGGGCATGGCCGGGAAGTGCCGGGTGCAGACCAGTTCACCTTTTTCGCCGACCACTGCAACGCCGGCGTCGTTCCACACTTCAACCGCCATGCCCAGGCTCTTGCCCATGATTTCGCCGCGGCGCACGGGCGACAGCGGGTTGCCGTTGACGAAGCACGAGACCACATCGGTGCCGCCGGACATCGACGCCAGGCACACGTCGCGCTTGAAGTCGCGGTAGACGAAGTCATAGCTCTGCGGCGACAGCGCGGAGCCCGTGCAGAGCAAGGTCTTCAGGCTACTCAGATCATGGCTTTGCACAGGCTTCAAACCACTGCTTTCCAGTGTCGCGAGAAACTTGGGGCTGGTGCCGAACACGCTGATGCGCTCGTCGTCGATCAGATCCAGCAGTCGCTCATGGCCGGGGTGAAACGGCGAGCCGTCATACAACACTACCGCGCTGCCGACCGCGAGAGCCGAGACCAGCCAGTTCCACATCATCCAGCCGCAAGTGGTGTAGTAGAACAATCGGTCACCGGGGCCGAGATCGACGTGCAGGCCATGCTCCTTGGCATGCTGCAACAGCACGCCGCCGGTGCTGTGCACGATGCATTTCGGTACGCCGGTGGTGCCGCTGGAATACAGCACGTACAGCGGGTGATTGAACGGCACCGGGACAAACCGCGGTTCGCCGCCGGGTTGGTAGAAGTCGTTCCACAACGTCACGTTGGCACGGGTGTGGAAATCCTCGGCACGGGTCTGCGCGCGAGCGTAGGGCACGATGATCAACTGCTGCAGCGATGGCAGTTGCGCGAGGATTTCGTTGACCTTGGTGGTTTGATCAATGTCTTTGCCGGCGTAACGGTAGCCGGCGCAAGTGATCAACACTTTGGGTTCGATCTGGCCGAAGCGGTCGATCACGCCGTGGGTGCCGAAGTCCGGCGACGAGCACGACCAGATCGCCCCGAGGCTGGTGGTCGCGAGCATCGCCACCAGGGTCTGCCAGGTGTTGGGCATGCACGCGGCCACTCGGTCGCCGAGGCTGACACCGGCGGCTTGCAGGCTGGCCTGAAAACCGGCGACGTGCTCGGCGAGTTCGGCCCAGGTCAGTTGTTCGCGCTGACCGTTTTCCGCCACGGCGATCACCGCAACTGCATCGTCACGACGGCGCAGCAAGTGTTCGGCAAAGTTCAGGGTCGCGCCGGGGAACCATTCGGCACTGGGCATTTGCGCGCCTTCACGCAGGACGGCGTCGGGTCGGGTGTGAAAGCGGATATCGAAGAAATCGACGATCGCCTGCCAGAACGCTTCGCGCTGATCCACGCTCCAGCGGTGCAGATCGGTGTAGCTGCTCAGCGCCAGACCATGACGCTGATTGATATCGCGGCGGAACTGATCCATGCGCGATTGGGCGATACGCTCGGCATCGGGTTGCCAGAGGAGGTCGGACATTGGTTTGCCTCTTGTTTTATTGTTCAAGCACACAGGTCAGCGTGCAGCACTTAATTCTGTGGCGAGGGAGCTTGCTCCCGATCGGCTGCGCAGCAGTCGTAAATTGCCGCGGGCGGCTTCGCCACCCAGCGGGAGCAAGCTCCCTCGCCACAGGGGGCTTGCGCTGTTTACTGCGCCAACCAGCCCCCATCAATATTCCACGCCGCCCCCCGCACCTGACTGCCAGCCTCACTGCACAGAAACAACACCAGTTCCCCCAGATGCTGCGGTGTGACGAATTCCAGCGACGGCTGTTTTTCCGCCAGCAAATCATGCTGCGCCTGCTGCGGATCAACGCCTTTGGCGGCGCGGTCATCGATCTGTTTCTGCACCAGCGGCGTCAACACCCAACCCGGGCAGATCGCGTTGCAGGTCACATTGCTGGTGGCCGTTTCCAACCCGACCACTTTGGTCAAACCGATTACCCCATGCTTGGCCGCCACATACGCAGCCTTACCGGTCGAACCCACCTGACCGTGTACCGAGGCAATGTTGACGATCCGCCCCCAACCCTTGGCGCGCATGCCCGGCAGACTCAGGCGGGTGCTGTGAAACACCGAGGACAGGTTGATCGCGATGATCGAATCCCAGCGCTCCACCGGAAATTCCTCCACGGCCGCCACATGCTGAATCCCGGCGTTGTTGACCAGAATGTCGACGCCGCCGAATTCGCGTTCGGCGTAAGCGATCATGTCGGCAATCTGCGCCGGATCGCTGACGTCCGCCGGGTGGTGACCGACCTTGCCGCCGAACTGGCCGACCTCGGCGATCACGCTCGAGGCATCACCGAAACCGTTGAGAATCAGGTTGGCGCCGGCCTTGGCCAGGCTCAGGGCGATGCCCAGACCGATGCCGCTGGTAGAACCGGTAACCAGTGCGGTCTTGCCCGAAAGAGTCGTCATGAATACCTCACACAATGCCAGTGGCGTAGAAAGTACCGATCACTACGAAGACCGCGAGGGTCTTGATCAGCGTAATACAGAAAATGTCTTTATAGGCTTCGCGGTGGGTCAGGCCAGTGACTGCCAGCAAGGTGATCACCGCGCCGTTATGCGGCAAGGTGTCCATGCCGCCGCTGGCCATCGCGGCCACGCGGTGCAGCACTTCCAGCGGAATGTTCGCCGCGTGCGCCGCGGCGATGAACTGCTCGGACATCGCCGCCAGCGCAATGCTCATGCCACCCGATGCCGAACCGGTGATACCCGCCAACAAGGTCACGGTAATCGCTTCGTTGACCAGTGGATTGGGGATTTGCTTGAGCCAGTCGGCCAGCACCAGGAACCCCGGCAACGAGGCGATTACCGCACCGAAACCGTATTCCGAGGCGGTGTTCATCGCCGCCAGCAATGCGCCGCTGACCGCACTTTTGCTGCCTTCGGCGAGTTTGCTGCGGATCGCCTTGAAGCCGAACACCAGCACCATCAGGATACCGATCAGCAATGCCGCCTGCACCGCCCAGATTGCGGTGAGCTTGGCGATTTCCGTGGTTACCGGCGTGGCCATGCCGGGCAGCGCGAGGCTGTGGGTCTTGCCGTACCACTGCGGAATCCACTGGGTGAACAGCAGGTTCATGATGCCCACCGCCAGCAGCGGTGAGAGGGCGATCCATGGATTCGGCAGTTTCAGGTCTTCGGCGGTTTCCGGTTCGTTACGCAGTTCGGTGCCATAGCCCTCACCAGCCCGCTGGGCCTTGTTGCGTTGGCGCTGCAAGAACAGCATGCCGACGCAGAACACGAAAATCGTGCCGATCACGCCCAGCCACGGCGCGGCCCATGCGGTGGTGTTGAAGAACGTGCTGGGGATGATGTTCTGAATCTGCGGCGTACCGGGCAGGGCGTCCATGGTGAACGAGAACGCGCCGAGGGCGATGGTCGCCGGGATCAGGCGCTTGGGGATGTTGCTCTGGCGGAACATTTCCGCGGCAAACGGATACACCGCGAATACCACCACGAACAACGACACGCCGCCGTAGGTGAGCAGGGCGCAGACCAGCACGATCACCAGCATCGCCTGACGGGTGCCGAGCAAGCGAATCGCTGCGGCCACGATCGAACGGGAGAACCCCGACAACTCGATCAACTTGCCGAACACGGCGCCAAGCAGAAACACCGGGAAGTACAGCTTGATGAAGCCGACCATTTTCTCCATGAACACCCCGGTGAAGGCAGGGGCGACGGCGGAGGGGTCGGTCAGCAGGACAGCGCCGAGGGCGGCAATCGGGGCGAAGAGAATGACGCTGTAGCCACGGTAGGCGGCGAGCATCAGCAGCGCAAGGGCTGCCAAGGCAATGATCACACTCATGGAGTGTCTCCAGGGATTGTTATTTTTGTGGGTGTTGCGGGTGCAGGAGAGGCGTTAGCGAGATCTGTGCCAGATATTCAACTTGTTGAAATATAAGGTTTTTATAGAGTTTTTCGATCAGCTATTCGAAGCAATGTCTCGATAGTGAGACTTTTTTTGAGGCGAAAAGATCGCAGCCTTCGGCAGCTCCTACATGGGATTTTCGTATCAACCCCGTAGGAGCTGCCGAAGGCTGCGATCTTTTGATCTTGAAGTGAATATCTCGCTAGCGAGACTCAATCTCTTTATTGAGACTCGGCGATGCCCAAGGCCAGCATCTTCTTGTACAGCGTCGACCGCCCCAGCCCCAGACGAGCCGCCGCCTCCGGCACCTTGCCCGCACATTGCGCGAGCGCCGACTGGATCAGTTGCCGGTCAAACCGCTGCCGCGCCTGGGCAAAACTCTCTTCCGCCAACGGCTCCAGCGTCGGCACCGATGGGCGCTCCACCGGGGTAAAGGTGCCAATGGCCGCGCGAATATCCTCGTCGGTGAGGACCAGGTCATCGCTGAGCAGCGCTGCGCGTTCCAGCACGTTGCGCAATTCACGAATGTTTCCCGGCCACGCATGTTGTCCAAGCAACTCCAGCGCTGTACGGCTCAGCTCATGCTGGCTGCGTAACTCTTCAAGGATCGCTTCGCTGAGCGCCGGCAAGTCATCGAGACGTTCGCGCAGCGGCGGAACATGGATCGGCAGCACATTGAGGCGGTAATACAGGTCGGCGCGGAACTCACCGCGCTTGATCGCCGCTTGCAGATCGGTCGACGTCGCTGCGATCACCCGTACATCGCTCTGGATCACGTCGTTGGAGCCAACCGGTTCGAATTCCTTTTCCTGCAATACCCGCAGCAGTTTGCTTTGCAGCGGTAACGGCATGTCGCCAATCTCGTCGAGAAACAGCGTCCCGCCCTGAGCAATCTGCAACTTGCCGGTACGCCCCTTGCGATCAGCGCCGGTAAACGCGCCAGGTGCAGTGCCGAAGAACTCGGCTTCCAGCAGCGCTTCGGGAATCGCCGCGCTGTTGATGCTGACGAACGCCTTGTGCGCCCGGGGCGAGGCGCTGTGAATCGCCTGGGCCAGCAGCTCTTTACCAGTGCCGGTCTCACCGAGCAGCAACACCGGGGATTCGGCGCTGGCACTGCGCCGGGCGCGGCGTTTGACGTCGAGGCTGGCGCTGCTGGTGCCGATGAAATGGGCGAAGTTGTATTTGGTCTGCCGGGCCCGCAGCAGCGAGCGGGTTGAGGCCAGCTCTTCCTGCATGCTCAGGTAGCGCTTGAGCATCGGCGACAGCGTGCGCAACTCATCGAACAGGGCAAAACCGATAGCGCCAATCACCGCGCCGGCGTCGTCGTGGATCGGCAGGCGCATGACCACCAACGGCTCTTTTGGCGTGTCCTGCATATCCAGCAGAATGGGGCGGCCGGTACGCACCACTTCACGCAGCAGGCTGCCGGGGATCACGCTTTCGCAGGGTTTGCCGATGGCTTTTTTCGCCGACTCCAGCCCAAAACGCCGGGCATAGCGCTCGTTCATCCAGACGATATTGGCATCGCGATCGACAATCACCGTGCCTTCGCTGGACTGCTCGATGATCTCGAACAGCGAGCGGATCGCCAGCGTGCGCACGCGTTGGTAGTCCTTGAGGCTTTCGGTGGTGTTCATGGGTGAGTTGATCCGGAGTTTGGGTTGTCTGTTCGGGCCTCCTCGCTGGCAAGCCAGCTCCCACAGGTTTCTCTGGGGTACCCCATATTTGGGTACAACCCGAATCCCTGTGGGAGCTGGCTTGCCAGCGAAGGTCGCGACCCGGTATCAAGGCAAGCGCCGATTATGCCTACCCCGGATGCGCCGCTGCCAACAGCTCTTTGGTGTAAGGGTGCTGCGGCGAGTCGAACACTTCGTGACTGGCGCCGCGCTCGACCACCTTGCCGTCCTTGATCACGATCATGTCGTGCGCCAGCGCCCGTACCACCGCCAGATCGTGACTGATGAACAGGTAGGTCAGGCCGTGTTTTTCCTGAAGGTCGCGCAGCAGGGCGACCACCTGCTTCTGTACGGTCCGATCGAGCGCCGAGGTCGGCTCATCGAGCAGGATCAGCGCCGGCTTCAGCACCAGGGCCCGGGCGATAGCGATGCGCTGGCGTTGACCGCCGGAAAATTCGTGCGGATAGCGATGACGACTTTCCGGATCGAGACCTACTTCCTTGAGCACGCGGATCACCTGGGCATCGCACTCTTCGGCGCTGGACTGACAATGCACCTCCAGCCCCTCGCTGATGATCTGCGCCACCGACATCCGTGGGCTGAGACTGCCGAACGGGTCCTGGAACACTACCTGCATCTGCCGGCGCCACGGCCGCAACTGCTTCTGGTCGAGGCCATCAAGGGCGGTGCCCTGAAAGCGAATGCTGCCCTCGGAATCGAGCAGCCGCAGAATCGCCTGGCCCAGGGTCGATTTCCCCGAGCCGGATTCGCCGACAATGCCCAGGGTCTTGCCGCGCTGGATATTCAGGCTGATGCCGTCCACTGCACGCAGGTATTGCTTGCGCTGGAACAGCCCGCCACCGACGACGAACTCGACGCGCAGATCATCCACCTCCAGCACGTTCTCGCGTTCGTCCCGGGGCAGGGCTTCGCCTTCCGGCTCGGCGTTGAGCAGCACGCAGCTGTAGGGATGCTTTGGCTCGGTAAACAGGGTTTCGCACGGCGCCTGCTCGACGATTTCACCCGCCTTCATCACGCACACCCGTTGCGCGATGCTGCGCACCAGATTGAGGTCGTGACTGATCAGCAGCAGCGACATGCCCAAGCGCTGCTGCAAGGATTTGAGCAGCAGCAGGATCTTGCGCTGCACCGTCACATCCAGTGCCGTGGTTGGCTCGTCGGCAATCAGCAGTTCCGGCTCGCAGGCCAGGGCCATGGCGATCATCACCCGTTGCCGCTGACCACCGGACAGCTGATGCGGATAGGCTTTGAGGCGCTCTTTGGGTTTTTGAATACCCACCAGTTCCAGCAGTTCCAGAATGCGTAGTTGCGCTGCTTTACCGCCCAGGCCGCGATGCACCAGCAGCGTTTCGCCGATCTGTTTTTCAATGGTGTGCAGCGGATTGAGCGAGGTCATCGGTTCCTGAAAGATCATCGCGATGCGGTTGCCGCGCAGTTCCCGCAGCACCTTCGGATCGGCACCGAGCAGTTCCTGGCCGCGATAGCGAATGCTGCCAGTGGTTTGCGCATCACTTTCGGGGAGCAATTGCAGAATCGAATGTGCGGTCACCGACTTGCCCGAGCCCGATTCACCTACCAGTGCCAGGCACTCGCCGGGGCGAATGTCCAGGCACAGGTTGCGCACTGCCGGCTGGCCATGGAAGGCGACATTGAGGTCACGGATTTCGATCAGGTTATCAGTCATGGTCACACTTCAGGATCGAGGGTCGAACGCGTCACGTAACGCTTCGCCGATGAACACCAGTAAAGAAAGAATCAGCGCCAGGGTGAAAAACGCCGTCAGCCCGAGCCACGGTGCTTGCAGGTTCTGTTTGCCCTGACCGATCAGTTCGCCCAGCGAAGCGCTGCCGGCGGGCATGCCGAAACCAAGGAAGTCGAGGGCGGTGAGGGTGGAAATCGCTCCGGTCAGAATGAACGGCAGGTAACTCAGCGTTGCGTTCATCGCATTGGGCAGGATGTGCCGGACAATCACCTTGCGGTCGCTCAGGCCCAGGGCGCGAGCGGCTTTGACGTATTCCAGGTTGCGCCCGCGCAGAAACTCGGCGCGCACCACATCCACCAGCGCCAGCCAGGAAAACAGCGCCATGATCCCCAGCAGCCACCAGAAATTCGGCTCGACGAAACCCGACAGGATAATCAGCAGATACAACACCGGTAACCCGGTCCAGACTTCCAGCAGGCGTTGCCCGAGCAAATCGACCCAGCCGCCGTAATAGCCTTGCAGGGCCCCGGCGGCAATCCCGATCAGTGCACTGATGGCGGTGAGCATCAAGGCAAACAGGATCGACACCCGGGCGCCGAAAATCACCCGCGCCAACACATCGCGCGCTTGATCGTCAGTGCCCAGCCAGTTGACCTTGGAAGGCGGGCTCGGCGCAGGTTGATTGAGGTCGTAGTTGGGCGTGTCGTCGCTGAACGGAATCGGCGGAAACAGCAGCCAGCCACCGTCCTTGCGGATCAGGTTCTGCACGTAATCACTGCGATAATCGGCCTGGAACGGCAGCTGGCCGCCAAATTCCTGCTCGGTGTAACGCTTGAACACCGGGAAGTAGAGCTGGCCCTGATAGCTGACCACCAACGGTTTGTCGTTGGCGATCAGTTCACCGCCCAGCGTTACCACGAACAGTCCGATGAACAGCCACAGCGACCACCAGCCTCGGCGGTTTTTCTTGAAGCGTGCGAAACGGCGTCGGCCCAGGGGCGAGAGCTTGAACATCAGGCGTTCCTCGCGGCGAAGTCGATACGCGGATCGACCAGGGTGTAGCACAGGTCGCCGATCAGTTTTATCAAGAGTCCGAACAGGGTGAAGATGAACAGCGAACCGAATACGACCGGGTAGTCTCGGGAAACCGCCGCTTCGTAACTCATGCGGCCGAGGCCGTCGAGGGAGAAGATCACTTCGATCAGCAGCGATCCGGCAAAGAACACACTGATGAACGCCTGTGGAATCCCCGAGACCACCAGCAGCATCGCGTTGCGAAACACGTGACCGTAGAGCACGCGGCGCTCGCTCAGGCCTTTGGCGCGGGCGGTGACCACATACTGGCGGGTGATTTCATTGAGGAACGAGTTCTTGGTGAGGATCGTCAGCGTGGCGAAACCGCCGATCACCAGCGCCGTCACCGGCAACACCAGGTGCCAGAAATAATCGGCAATCTTGCCCAGGGTCGACAGCGATTCGAAGTTGTCCGAGACCAGTCCGCGCACCGGAAACCAGTTCAGCGAGGTGCCGCCGGCAAACACCACGATCAGAAACATCGCAAACAGAAACGCCGGCATCGCATAGCCGATGATGATCGCGGTGCTGCTCCAGATATCGAAATGGCTGCCGTGATGCACGGCCTTGCGAATGCCCAGCGGGATCGACACCAGATAGGTGATCAGTGTCGCCCACAGGCCGAGGGAAATGGTCACCGGCATTTTTTCCAGAATCAGATCGGTGACGGTGGCGCCGCGGAAAAAGCTTTTGCCGAAGTCCAGCTGCGCGTAGTTCTTCAGCATCAGCCACAAGCGTTCATGCGCCGGCTTGTCGAAACCGTACTGTTTTTCGATGTCCTTGATCAGTTGCGGGTCGAGGCCACGGCTGGCACGCGAAGTGCTGCTCATGGTCTCGCTGGCACTGCCGCCGACGCTCGTTCCGCCGATGCCTTGCAGATGCGCGATGGCCTGTTCGACCGGGCCGCCGGGGGCCGCCTGGATGATCACGAAATTCACCAGCAGGATGATCACCAGCGTCGGAATGATCAGCAGCAAGCGCCGCAGAATGTAAGCCCACATCAGTGCGGTCCTCCGGGTCTGCCACGACCGATTTTTTCGGCGGTCATCTGCTGGTTGGTCAGCGGCGTGCTGCTGATTTCCCACCAACTCTCGATGGCTTCGTCATTGCTGGCTTGTGTCGCCGGCATGCCGAACCGGTTCCACCAGACGGTAGAGGTGCCCGGCGGATAATAGTTGGGAATCCAGTAGTAGTTCCATTGCAACACCCGATCCAGCGCGTGGGCGTAGTGCAGCATGTCGCTCTGGGTCGAGGCGCGGATCAGGCCGTTGATCAAGGTGTCGACTGCGGGATTCTTCAGCACCATGTAGTTGTTGGCGCCGGGGTCGTTGGCCGAAATCGAGCCGAAGTAGTTCAGCAACTCGCCCCCCGGAGATGTGCTGACCGGGTAGCCGGTGACGATCATGTCGTAGTCGCGGCTCATCAGGCGATTGACGTATTGCGAGGAGTCGATGCGGCGGATATTCAGGTCGATGCCGATCTGTTTCAGCGTGCGTTTGTAAGGCAGCAGCAGGCGATCCATGCCGTTCTGGCTGACCAGAAAGGTGAAACTCAGCGGTTCGCCCTCGGCGTTGACCAGTTGGTCGCCATCGGGGTTCCAGCCTGCCTGTTCGAGCAACTCCAGAGCCTGCAACTGTTTATCGCGGATCAAGCCGCTACCGTCGGTTTTCGGCGCCTCGAAGACCTGGGTGAAGACCTCGTCGGGAACCTGCCCGCGCAGCGGCTCAAGGATTTTCAGCTCCGCCGCATCCGGCAGCTCGCGGGCGGCCAGGGCGGTGTTGGAGAAATAGCTCTGCTGGCGGATGTACATGTTGCGCATCATCTGCCGGTTGCTCCACTCGAAATCCCAGAGCATCGCCAGTGCCTGACGCACCCGACGATCCTGGAACATCGGTTTCTGCAGGTTAAACACGAAGCCCTGTGCCGATTGCGGGGCCTCGGTGGCCAGGTGGGCTTTCTGCAAGCGGCCGTCACTCAGCGCCGGGCTGTCGTAACCGATCGAATAGCCGGTGGCGGAAAACTCGCGATTGTAATCATAGGCGCCGCCGCGCAGCACCTGGCGTGCGACATCGGTGTCGCCGAAATACTCGATGCTGAAGTGATCGAAGTTGTACAGGCCGCGACTGACCGGCAGGTCCTTGCCCCACCAGTCGGGATTGCGCTCGAATGTGATGCTGCGCCCGGAGTCGACCTTGCCCACCCGATACGGGCCGCTGCCCAGCGGCGGTTCATAGCCGCCGCCACCGGCGAAGTCGCGGGTTTTCCACCAATGCTCGGGAAACACCGGCAGGGTGGCGATGTCCAGCGGCAAGGTGCGGTTCTCGTTGCTCTTGAAGTCGAAGCGCACGGTCAGCGGCGCTTCCACTTCGACACCTTTGACATCGGCGAACTGCGTGCGATAGCGCAGGCTGCCCTGGGTCATCAGCAAGTCATAGGTGTAGCGTACGTCTTCGGCTGTGATCGGCTGGCCGTCGGCGAAACGCGCCTTGGGGTTGATGAAGAAGCGCAGGGACAGGCCGTCCTCCGCGCGTTCCATTTTTTGTGCCACCAGGCCATAGACGGTGTAAGGCTCGTCCATCGAACGCTGGGCCAGCGGCGAATAGAGCATGCCGTCAATCTGGGTGACGCCAATGCCCTTATCGATATAAGGCAGGATGTGATCGAAATGCCCGATCTCAATCGCCGAGCGGCGCATGGTGCCGCCCTTGGGCGCCTGCGGGTTGGTGTAGTCGAAGTGGCTGAAACCGGCCGGGTATTTGGCCGGTTCGCCATAGACGGTCAACGCGTGTTGCGGAGTGGCGTCCACGCCGGCGGCGCCCAACAGCAGGGCCACGGCAGTGAACAGCAGATAAGGGAAAGCCAGTCGCATTGTCAGCCTTAAAGCCGGGTGATCGATAAGCGCAATTTGTACGCGAGCGGCGCGTCAGTCGCCAGCCGTAACCTGTAACCAAAACACAACGGCCCACCAGAAGGCGGGCCGTTGGGGCAGCAATCAGGCGACGGATCAGTCCTGGCGGCTGGTGACTTCGAGCAAGTGATAACCGAACTGGGTCTTCACCGGGCCTTGCACGACGTTGATCGGCGCGCTGAAGACCACGGTGTCGAACTCCTTGACCATCTGGCCAGGACCGAAAGAACCCAGGTCGCCGCCCTGACGACTGGACGGGCAGGTGGAGTTGGCCTTGGCGACTTCGGCGAAATCAGCACCGCCTTCGATCTGGGCCTTGAGTTCGTTGCACTTGTCTTCGCTGGAAACCAGGATGTGGCGGGCAGTGGCTTTAGCCATGGGGAAAATCTCCAATCTATTTCAGTAAAGTGTGGAGCCTACCGGAATCAGTAAGCGATTTCTTGGCAAAGTTCCGCTCGGTGCGCTGGCGCACGCTTACAGCTGCGCAGCCCGCAGGCGAGCAGCATGCTCGACGTAGAGGGCGATCGGATCCTGGCCGGTTTTTTTCACTCCGTCGGGGCGACGCAGACTGCCCAGGTGGCTGAAAGGATAGTCGGAACGGATGACCCGGCCCAGATGGGAACTGTAGCGTCCCACGAAGCCATCGTTCTGCCCGGCCTCTGCGACAAAATGCTCTGATAATCCCCGGCAGACGATATGCACCGGATCAAGTGCCTGCAATAAGTTGTCCTGCAGCGTGCCGCTCCAGGAATAGTAGTGAACGTCATTGACCCGCTCCGCACCCTGGCCGCCCCAGCTGGAAGGCAGACCTTGCGGATACTTTCTGTTGAATTGCCCAACACCTGCGGTCGTCAGGGCATTGAGTGCGGCGACAGCGTTCTGCGGCAGGCCCGGTTGCCCGCTGAGCAGCGAGAGGAAGCGGGCAAACTGTGTTGCAGCGTGCTCCGCCACCTGCTCCGGCAGGCCACCCGGTATCAGGGCCTGGCGTAAGGCGTCAGCCAGTTCCGAACCGTGATTGGGGCCACTTACCGACGTGACCGAGGCGACTTTCTCCGGTGCCAGCGCAGCGGCGTAACGGCACGCCAGCGCGCCCTGGCTATGCCCGATCAGGTTGACCTTGCCGGCTCCTGTTCCTCGCAGAACGCTTTCGATCTGGAACATCAATTGCTGGCCGCGTACTTCGTTGTCATGGGTCGCAGACAGCTGCGGCACAAACACTTGGCCGCCTGCTTCCCTCAGCGCTTGCTTGACATCATGAAAAAGCTCGAAATGGCCGATACGGTCAAACCCGAACAGGCCATGGACCAAAAGGATGGGGTAGCGGGTTGTCGCATTCCGTTGCATGTTTCTGCCTCTTTCTGCAGATGCTTGTCAGTGGTTGGTGCGTGCCACTGTAAAACAGGCCTGCGGGTCGGCGATGTCTGAAAGCTCCTCGGTACTGAAAGGAAACTGGACTAAAAGCGGTACGAATATTCGCTTCTGCTTGAGGGGGTAGTCGGAACATTTGGCAATCTTTTGAGCGGTATCGCTTGATTCTGCTTCGTATGCCTACGTCATGCGGTGCATTTACCCTCCTGATGGGAGGCATTGTGCTGACTTCTGGCGATTGCTGGATGGTGTTCAATGGAGTTCGTTCGACGCTGCCTTCATGGCGGCGTTTTATCCAAGGAATGGAGCTACGAATGTCTATATACGAAGTCAACGGCGACGCCTCTGTGGCGCCCGCGTCAAATACCTCTCCCGTAGCGGATGACTCCGGTGGACGCGGTCTTCTGAGTTTGAAGGTGGACGGCGAGAACTTCGAGTTCTGCTATCGACCTGCGTCTGCACCGGCACCCGCTCCAGTCTCGTGGCTGCCTGCGCCCATGATTGAAGTTATGGAGGGCGGAATGCTTGATCCTACACTGAACCAGGCATTCGTCAGGGTTGCGCCTTACCCGAACATGGTGTGCGGCGACAAACTTGTGCTGCACTGGCAAGGGCTGGATGACGAAGGCTTGTCCTACATCCACGAAATCACTCGCACGGTCAGTGAAGGCCAGGTGGGGCAGGAACTTGTCTTTGTCGTGAAGGGATTGCACATAGCAGCGCTGGAGCGTGGCTCACTGGAGGTTTTCTGGACGCTGTACAGCGTCGCGCTGCCGGAGCCGCTGTCATCCAGGCGCTTGCAGCTGGATGTGGGCGATCCGGAACCCGATCTGCTGGCGCCGATCCTTGAAGACACGGTGGGTGGGACGCTTGATCCGGACCGTGTTCCGCAAGGGACTGGCGTGATCGTGCGACCTTACGCCCGGATGGCTGTCGGGGACCGGGTCATCCTGTCCTGGCAAGGTGATGAAGGACTGCCGGTCATCAATGATGTATTGCTCGTAGAACAGTTTGCAGTGAGCGAAGCGCTGTCTTTCTGGATCCCCGCGCATTGCATCGCCCCGCATCGTATGCACGAGGTGAGCGTCAGCTACCGAGTGGAGTCAGGCTCGGCTCAGGTAAGGCAATCTGCAAACCTGCGCGTTCTGATCGCACCCTTGATGCGAGGTGATCTCGCAGCTCCGCAGGTACTGGAGGCGCAAGACGGCGAGCTGGAGGTAGTGGATGCCGAGGATGGCATTACCGTAGTGATCGACAATGCCCAGGCTGAGGAGGGGGAGCTGGTTTACTTGAAATGTGATGGTGAGTATTTCAGTCATCGCGATGATCGGGATATCACCCGGGAAACCGCAGGCCAGCCCGTGGTATTCATCGTGCCTTACCGTTTCTGGCGAGAGCATCGGGAAACTGTGGTGCAGGTGTCGTATTCGGTGGAACGGCTGGATGATGTCAGCCAGGCCTCTGAGGTGACCCGTATCCGGGTGCGGGCATAACCTGTGGTGAAAGCTGAACGATGATTCAGCCTTTGCGGGATTTTGACAATCCCGCAAAGGCTGTTCAGCTCATCAGGCTCGAAGACGTTCGGCTGCGTTCGATAGCAACAGCTCTGTCGCACTGAACCCAAGGCAACCATCGGTCACCGACACGCCGTAACGCAGGGCGGGGCCTAGAGGCTGGCAGCCTTCGAACAGGTGGGACTCAATCATCATCCCGATCAAGGAACGATCCCCCTGCAGACGCTGTTCGAGCACCGCATTGAACACCTCGGGCTGGCGCAGAGGATCCTTGCCGCTGTTGGCGTGGCTGCAGTCAACCATGATCCGCGCCGGAATCTTCAGGCGTTTCAAGTCGGCACGGACCTGGGCAATGCTTTCGTGGCCGTAGTTCGGGCCGTGATGGCCACCACGCAGCACCATATGCGTGTCAGGGTTGCCCGGGGTCTGAATGATCGCCGGGTGCCCCTGGCTGTCGACACCAAAGTGTCGATGCGGGTGGGCTGCTGAGCGCATGGCATCGACAGCTACAGCGACGCCGCCGTCAGTGCCGTTCTTGAAGCCGACGGGCATGTTCAGACCACTGGCCATTTCCCGGTGGATCTGCGATTCGGTGGTGCGTGCACCGATGGCAACCCAACTGAGCAGGTCGTCGAAGTAGCCGGCGGCCATGGGCTGCAGGAGTTCGGTAGCGACAGGCAAGCCCAGGCGGATCATCTCGATCATCAATTCGCGCGACAGGGTCAGGCCCGCAGCCATGTCGTCGCTGCCATCCAGATGCGGGTCGTAGGCCAGACCTTTCCAGCCGACGGTGGTCCGTGGTTTTTCGACGTAAGCGCGCATCACCAGCAGCATCTCGTCGCTGACTTGATGTGCGAGGCGGGAAAGCTTTTCGGCGTATTCGAGTGCGGAGCGCGGGTCATGAATCGAGCAAGGGCCGACGACGACCAGCAGGCGATGGTCTTCGCCATTGAGAATCGCGCGGACCGCCTGGCGGTGGGCTGCGACTTGCTGGGCGAGGGCATTGCTCAGGGGCAATTGCTGTTTGAGTTGCAACGCGCTGGACAGACGCAGGGTCAGCGCTTCGTTGGCAGAATCGAGGGTGGACAGTGGCAGAGCAGAAACAGACGAGTTCATATTCAGGATTCCTGGGCTGGTGGCGGGTGCTTCCCGCTCACTCGGCCCTACTGGGGTGTTCGACAATTGGCCGTATTGGCTGCGTGTGTGTGCTTGCCACCTGTGGGTGACCGATCGGAGGCGGCAGGCTGTCCCGAGCGGAGGCTGCTAAATCGCCAGGCGCTAAAAGTGTCGTAACGGTAATAAGTGGCGTAGTTCATGTCGTAATTCCTCAAAGTGTCTGGTGTGTTGCTGAAAAAGTTGGGGCCTGAAAAAACAAAACCCCCGGTCGGGAGGCCGACCGGGGGTGAGAATTCTCTGGTAGGCGACCCGTTTTCATGGGCGCCGTTTGGGTATCAGGCGCGCCAGTGGCTAAACCAATACCCAAAATAAAAGCTGGCAGGAGCACAAGCGTCATTCACCCGCGCAGCCGCAACCGAGCGCAAGGCGCTGGCGGAACGAAGCTGTGAGAGGGCATTGAGCATGGTTTGTCTCCAATGGATGCGCCGAGCTTACTCGAGGCCCATGCGCCTGAGCAATCAGAAATTGCTATCGCGCCTACATGACATTTCCTATTGCTTGAGTGCCGCAGGCGTTGTGACACACTGCGTATTTGGCACAATCCCAAGGATGAATAATGTCAACGTTCACCATCGCTGCAGCTCAATCGTTCTCCGTTGCCGGTGATCTGGCGGCGAACATCGCCCGTCATTTGCGCTTCATGGCCGTGGCAGCGGAGCAGGGCGTCGAGTTGCTGGTGTTTCCGGAGCTGTCGCTGACAGGTTACGAAGGCCAGATGGCTGCAGACATGGCAATCGATCCGCAGGATTCGGTGCTGCAACCCTTGCGCGATTGCGCGCGCGAGCTGGGTCTCATAGCGGTGGTCGGGATGCCGATTCGCCTGAAGGGTAGCTCCAAGGTATGGATCGGCGCGCTGACGTTAGGCAGGGATGGTTCTCTCGAGGTGTACAGCAAACAACATCTGCACAGTGGCGAAGAGCTGTTCTATGCCACAGGTGCTGGTGGTTCGTCCTTGCGCATAGGCAACGATACCGTCGCGCTGGCGGTCTGCGCTGATTTTTCCCACGCCAGCCACGCGGCAGCGGCTGCCGTTGCTGGCGCCGACCTGTACGCAGCAGGCGTGCTGATTGGCGAGAAAGGCTATGACGTGGATAGCGCGATATTGCAGGGCTACGCCCATAAGCACTCGATGGCGGTTCTGATGGCCAATCACGCCGGGCTCACGGGTGGATGGCAATCGGCGGGTCGCAGTGCCGTCTGGTCTGAAGACGGCACGCTGGTTGCCGCCGCGCCAGGGCCTGGTGAGCTGTTGGTCGTTGCGCGACGTGATGCCGGCGCATGGCAGGGGCGGGTAGTTCCGGTGGTGGCGGGGCAATGACCTACCAATTGCGTCGCGCCGAACTGGCTGATCGGGTATTTGCCCGAGAGCTGACGTGCCAGAACATGCTGCGCTATTACATTGGCCACGATCTGCTGTGGCAGGACCAAGCGTTCGAGGTTGCCTGGGATGGACGGGACAATTGGCTGATCATTCTTGGCCAGATTCCTGTGGGATTTTTCAGCCTCAGTCGCGATCGCCGGGCGTTGTATATCCGCGAGCTGCAAATAGTCGAGGCGTTTCGCGGGCAGGGGGCTGGATCCTGGGCGATTGATCAGGTTATCGCCATAGCCCGCGCTGAAGGACTGCCGGCGCTGCGTCTGACCGTATTCAAAAATAATCCTGCGCAAAGCCTGTATAAGAGAAAAGGCTTGAATGTGTGTGGTGAGGACGAGTGTTTCCTGAGGATGCAGCTTGATTTCGGTACACCTGTGCTCTGAAACCCACGGCTGGCAAGCCTTCAATGATGAATTGAAACTTTTTAAATGACGCTTGCCGCTAGGTCTGTCTGGCACTTTTTGCTAAGGTGTCCGGCATCCCAATAAGACCATATCGCGAGGTGTCTGCTTGATTAGGGTGCTAGTGGTCGATGACCATGATCTCGTTCGTACAGGCATTACACGTATGCTGGCCGATATCGATGGCTTGCAGGTGGTTGGACAGGCCGAGTCCGGGGAAGAGTCCCTGATCAAGGCCCGTGAGTTGAAACCCGATGTGGTCCTGATGGACGTAAAAATGCCCGGTATCGGTGGTCTCGAGGCCACGCGCAAGCTGTTGCGCAGCCATCCGGACATCAAGGTTGTCGCTGTCACGGTGTGTGAGGAGGATCCATTCCCTACACGTCTGTTGCAGGCAGGTGCCGCCGGCTACCTGACCAAGGGCGCGGGTCTGCCGGAAATGGTTCAGGCCATCCGCTTGGTGTTTGCCGGCCAGCGTTACATCAGCCCGCAGATTGCCCAGCAACTGGCGATCAAATCGTTCCAGCCAACCAATGACTCACCGTTCGATGCCTTGTCCGAACGGGAAATCCAGATTGCGTTGATGATTGTCGGCTGCCAGAAGGTGCAGATCATCTCCGACAAGCTCTGTCTGTCGCCAAAAACCGTGAATACCTATCGCTACCGGATCTTCGAAAAACTGTCGATCAGCAGCGATGTCGAGTTGACGTTGCTGGCCGTGCGCCACGGCATGGTTGACGCCAGCGCCTGATCATGACTGAAATATTCGATTCCGGCGCCTTCCTGGCGACTGTCAGCGGGCGTCCCGGCGTCTATCGCATGTTCGACAACGAGGCACGCCTGCTGTATGTCGGCAAGGCCAAGAACCTCAAGAAGCGACTGGCCAGCTATTTCCGCAAGACCGGACTGGCGCCGAAGACCGCTGCGCTGGTCGGGCGTATCGCACAGGTCGAAACGACCATTACCGCCAATGAAACCGAGGCGTTGCTGCTTGAGCAGACGCTGATCAAGGAGTGGCGGCCGCCGTACAACATTCTGTTGCGCGACGATAAGTCCTATCCCTATGTATTTCTGTCTGACGGCCAGTTCCCACGGCTGAGCATCCATCGTGGCGCGAAGAAGGCGAAGGGCAAGTATTTCGGCCCGTATCCGAGCGCCGGGGCCATTCGAGAAAGCCTCAGCCTGCTGCAAAAGACCTTTTTCGTCCGGCAGTGTGAGGACAGTTACTACAAGAACCGTACGCGCCCTTGTCTTCAGTATCAGATCAAACGCTGCAAGGCACCTTGTGTCGGTTTGGTTGAGCCGGAAGTTTATGCCGAGGATGTGCGCCACTCGGTGATGTTTCTTGAAGGGCGCAGTCACGCGCTGACCAATGAGCTGTCAACGGCGATGGAAGAGGCGGCGATCAATCTCGAGTTCGAACGCGCCGCCGAGTTGCGTGACCAGATTGCCTTGCTGCGCCGGGTCCAGGATCAGCAAAGCATGGAAGGCGGTACCGGCGACATCGATGTCATCGCAGCCTTCGTCAACCCGGGCGGTGCGTGCGTTCATTTGATCAGCGTGCGCGGCGGGCGTGTGCTGGGCAGCAAAAACTTCTTTCCACAGGTGGGTATTGAAGAGGAGGTTGCCGAAGTCATGGCGGCGTTCCTCGGCCAGTACTATATCAGCAGCCCGGAACGCGACTTGCCGAGCGAACTGATCGTCAACGTCGTGCCCGAAGACGCCACGGCCCTGATCGACGCCATCCACGAGTTGCGTGGTCGCGAGCTGAGCATCAGCCACCGGGTGCGTGGCACGCGGGCGCGCTGGCAGCAGTTGGCGGTCACCAATGCCGAGCAAGCGCTGGGTGCGCGCCTGGCCAACCGTCAACACACGGCTGCGCGCTTCGACGCGCTGGCAGAAGTACTGAACCTGGATGAACCACCGCAGCGCCTCGAATGCTATGACATCAGCCACTCCAGTGGCGAGGCGACTGTCGCCTCTTGCGTCGTGTTTGGTCCGGAAGGTGCGATCAAATCCGACTATCGTCGTTACAACATCGAGGGCGTCACAGCGGGCGATGACTATGCGGCCATGCATCAGGCCCTGACCCGGCGCTTCAGCAAGCTGAAGGACGGGGAGGGCAAACTGCCGGATATTCTGCTGGTGGACGGCGGCAAGGGACAATTGTCGATGGCCCGCGACGTGCTCAACGAATTGGCGGTGCCGGACCTGATCCTGCTGGGTGTGGCCAAGGGCGCAACCCGCAAGGCAGGGTTCGAAACTTTGTATCTTAATGATGCCGCCCATGAGTTCACTTTGCGTGGCGACTCACCCGCGTTGCACCTGATCCAGCAGATTCGCGACGAGGCACACCGGTTCGCGATCACTGGCCACCGTGCGCGGCGCGGCAAAACCCGCCGTACGTCGACGCTGGAAGGTGTTGCAGGTGTAGGGCCGACCCGGCGTCGGGACTTGTTGAAACATTTTGGTGGATTGCAGGAGCTGTCTCGTGCAAGCATCGAAGAGATCGCCAAAGCACCGGGGATCAGTAAAAAGCTCGCAGAGTCGATTTATGCAAACCTGCATAGCGAGTAGAATGCCAACTCACCTCGTAGCCAGTTGTGCCGATGAATATCCCGAATCTGATTACCGTTCTACGCGTCCTGCTCATCCCGATCTTCATTTTGCTGTTTTATCTGCCTTATCAGTGGAGCTACATGGCCTCCGCCTCGGTGTTCGCCTTTGCGGCGGCCACTGACTGGCTCGACGGCTATCTGGCTCGTCGCCTGGAGCAAAGCACGCCGTTCGGAGCCTTTCTCGATCCGGTTGCCGATAAGCTGATGGTGGCTGTCGCTTTGGTACTGCTGGTTCAGGAACACGGCAATTTGTGGCTGACACTTCCCGCAGCCGTCATCATTGGCCGTGAGATTGTCGTATCGGCCTTGCGTGAATGGATGGCCGAACTGGGTGCCCGCGCGCATGTAGCAGTGTCCAATCTCGGCAAGTGGAAAACCGCAGCGCAGATGCTGGCGCTGGTGATCCTGCTGGCCAATCCAAGAGACTTCAGTTTCTGGGTCTTGCTGGGTTATGCCTTGTTGATGATCTCGGCAGGCCTGACGTTGTGGTCGATGGTTCAATACTTGCGGGCCGCCTGGCCGCATCTGAAAACCGACGTTGAAAAGAAATAAAACTTTTTTGAATCAAAGGGTTGACGGGGCATCTGAAATCTATAGAATGCGCCACACCAAGCGGGAATAGCTCAGTTGGTAGAGCACGACCTTGCCAAGGTCGGGGTCGCGAGTTCGAGTCTCGTTTCCCGCTCCAAGTTTGTACGCGGTTGTTGTGGTGCTACTAAACAGCAATCGTTTGAGGCCGAGTAGCAAAATGGTTATGCAGCGGATTGCAAATCCGCCTACGCCGGTTCGATTCCGACCTCGGCCTCCACTCTAAACAAGCTCCGTAGATCCATGATTTACGGAGCTTTTTTATTTCCAGTGCGCTGCAAGATTTAGTCTTGAAATCAACCACTGTGAACTTGCTTCACCGGGACGTGATGTATATATTTCCCGCTCTGCTTTACAAGGCTTAACGCTGTCGGGTTTGCTGATCGACTGCTTTGAGCACTACACCGCGCTACCGCCCGAATGGCGAAACTGGTAGACGCATGGGACTTAAAATCCCCCGCTCGTAAGGGCGTGCCGGTTCGATTCCGGCTTCGGGCACCATCTAAAATCAAGGGTTTGCGGGCGAAAGCTGATGCAAGCCCTTGTTTGTTTTCAGATCGCCATTTTTAAATGGCTTCTCGCCAATTCTTCCGTTTCCCTTTTCCTCCTGTGTGCAAAGACCGTTGGTCACTTCTTGATGCAATCAATCCTGCGAGCGTCTACGTTTGTGGCTTGGTCGAAGATATCAACAGTCATTGAGTGAACATTTGAGCTTGACCCGATGGCGTTGATATCAGGATGGATCTTGATCAAGGCGCGGTGCATCGCTCAGGCGATGGGCATTCGGACGGCCTGTCTGTCACGCCAGACCCGCCATTTTTGACGTGTTAAGGAGAACACCGATGGCAATCAATCAAGTGCACGCAGCAACCGATAAAACCGCTCTCGTCGAAGCCGAGGTGTACCGTTGGTACAATCTCTTCTTTCCGTGGTCGCGCGGTATGTCTTCCCGGTCGGAAGGCGCCATCAAACCCCTGTACGACGCGTTGGCGAATGACTTTCGTGTGGTACTCACCGATGGACAGATCATGAGTCGAGCGGATTATTGGGAGCGACTTTGGGGGTTGTACGGCGAGCGTGCTGGAAGCCCTGAATCGCACATCACCAACCTCTCGATCACAGCGCTTCCAGGGGACTGCTTCCTGGCCGTCTTCGACCTTGTCAAAGACGGCATCACCAAGAAGAAAGTCGATTCGGCGCTTATGCGCCTCGACCAGACCTCGCCATCCGGAATTTCATGGGTTTACGTGCATGAAAGCGAGCACGAAAGGGCTCTTGCGTAAGTCACTTGAGTTCTACTCTTGTGGCTGAAAAGCCTGGATGTTTTTAATGTTGGCAAAAAATCAGGCCCAGCCCCGTGCTGGGCTTTTTTGTATCTGCTGTTTGGTCAGAAAACAACAAGCCCAGGCATGCCCGGGCCGGTTTAGGGAATACATTCAGCGCGAATCAACCTCTTTTGCAGCCTGGGCGTTTAATCGTTCCTTGCGCCTGCGCAGCCAACTGAAGAATGCATGAGCCGGGTGTAAAAACGCCGCACCTGCGCATAGCAGCAAGATGATGAAAATGGCAATCAGCGGGAGGCTTTCGTGCGAGAACATGGTGGGGTACTCCTGTAGGCACTATGTTGGAACCCGCAGGCTAGACGCTTCTAGCCATGCTTGCGATGAACGTATATTCATCCTCGGGCGCTTGAACTGTGCTACGGAGGGTTCACCAAAATGATCAAGTCCAGAGGTGCGCAGGCACCGGCCTCAGCTGAGGCCAGCGCCGTGCGTGGAGTGATTACGCAGATGTGTTTTCAGCTGCGTTTCGGCAGTTTCCAGTTCGGGCGGATGAAATGGCAGGTGTAACCATTCGGTATCCGCTCCAGATAGTCCTGGTGCTCGGGTTCCGCTTCCCAGAAGGGGCCCGCCGGTTCGATTTCAGTGACCACGCGCCCCGGCCACAGCCCGGATGCATCGACATCGGCAGCGGTGTCTTCAGCAATGTCGCGTTGCTGTTCGTTAAGGTAGTAAATCGCCGAGCGATAACTGGGGCCGAGATCGTTGCCTTGTCGGTTGGGAGTGCTGGGATCGTGGATCTGGAAGAAGAACTCAAGGATTTGCCGGTAACTGATCACGGCAGGGTCGAAGACGATTTCGATGGCCTCGGCGTGGTTGCCGTGGTTGCGGTAGGTCGCATTCGGCACATCGCCACCGCTGTAGCCGACTCGCGTCTGCAGCACCCCGGGATAGCGTCGCAGCAGGTCCTGCATGCCCCAGAAGCAGCCCCCGGCGAGAATCGCGGTTTCGGTTTTTCCGGTCATGATCGTTTTTGCCTCTCGGTGACGGTGGATACGGGTTCTGGTTATGAGGGCGCGTTGGCTATTTGCAAGCTTGACTCAGGGTGAAGGGCTGCTCGAAACGGTGTTTTCAATAAAATGCCCTGACGATAAGGTCAGGGCATTGAGGGTTTCGAGCGGTGAACTCGTGGCAATTCGCGCTGAGTGATGGACGAAAACCAAGACATCAAGCGATTACACAAACGCTTGCCCGAAAAAGCCCCGTGGCAGGCGTTGCGGACCCGCCAGAGCGGTCAAGCGTGCGATCCATTCCGAGCGCCAGTTCGATGCACCATGATCAGCCTGTGTGTGGCGCGCTGCGCGCCGAGCAGCATTGCGCTGGGTTTTGCGCGCATTTTTGTAGGCATCGGTATTTCGGCAGCTGCGGCATTTAACGCGATTGAGTTCCTGGCTCGAGGCAAGGTTATTGCCTTTGTGACCACAAGCCAGGTGTCCGTCTACTTTGAAATGGATAACCATGGATCAGTCTCCTGGTGACGTGTACAGGTTATGACCTGCCACGACTGCAGGTGTTCGCCGGATCGGCCAGGCGGTACGCGTTGAGACTGTCGTTATTGCCATCCGGTCATCTGAAACGAGGCAGAGGCCGCTCGACGGGTTGCAACGAAGACAGCGTACTGCGAATCAGCGGCGTATCTTTTTCGATGTCGTTCAGGCGATCGCGTATGCGCAGGGCGGTCGGATGGCCGCCTTGATGATCGACCCAGTCGGCAATTTCCTTGCAGGCCGCAGCCAGGCGCGCCTGACGGGAGTCGAGCAGGGTGAGGAGGGTGGTGATGGACTCTTTTTCGGACATGGAGCACCTCCGTTCAGACAAACCGTTGAGAGGCAGCAAAAAGCCCGCGGGCTGCGAGCTCTCTGCCGTTGGGGCGCTGGTCCGTCAGCTGCTTTGAGTATAGACCCCGCCTGTCAATTACATCAGCCGGCCGATTGTCGCGCCGGTCGCGGCGAGCTGGCCGCATTGAGCCTTTGGCATTCGCGCCGGGCATCTTCCTCAAGATCATAGCCGTCACCGATGAAGCCTCCGGTTCGGGTGTCATTGATCCGAAACCAGCTGCTGGATTCGGCAGGTTCATGCTGACTTTCCCCGGCGCGGCGGCCGTGAATGATGATCTTGTTGCAGCGCTTCACGACAAAGATGTCTTCCATGGCGTCACCACAGCAAATAGGTGTCAGATCAACTATAGAAGCCTTGGCCAATCGTGCAAAAAATAGCCAGTCAGTTCGTCGGTTGCAGCCACTCGGTGGCGCGCCAATCCAGGCGATGCGTCGGCTTCAACGCCTGTAGAAACTCTGGAACCTGGGAAACCGCGATTGATTGCTCGGCTACCAGCGCGATCAAGACGCGTCGATCATTTGCTCGAGAAACATCGCCAGCGCCACTTCCTCAGCGCGCAGGCCTTTGCGCACCCTCGGGCGTGGCAGTTCGGCCAGCGCACCGAGCAGGAAGCGCTCGACCACGGCGGGATGGATGTAGCATTTGCGGCACACCGCCGGGGTGTTGCCCAGCTGTTTGGACACGCTCTTGACCATCTCCACCACATGCCGTTTCGCCTCGGCTTCGGACTCCCATTGCAGTTCGCGCAATACCGCCAGGGCCAGCGCGCTGCCGGCCCAGGTGCGGTAATCCTTGGCGGTGAAGTCGGCACCGGTGAGGGTTTGCAGGTAGCTATTGACGTCGTGGGAGCTGACGGTGTGCCGCTCACCATTTTCATCCAGATACTGAAACAGATTCTGTCCCGGGATTTCCAGGCAGCGCTTGATGATGCGCGCCAGGCGACGATCCTTGACGGTGATCTGGTGTTCAATGCCGCTTTTACCGCGAAACTGGAACAGGATCGCGCTGCCGTTGACCTCAACATGCCGGCTGCGCAGGGTGGTCAGGCCATAGGAGCGGTTGTCCCGCGCGTACTGGGTGTTGCCGACGCGGATCAGTGTGGCGTCGAGCAACGTGATGACCGTGGCCATGACCTTGTCGCGGCTGAAGCCGGGTGCGTCGAGCAGGGTTTCAAGCTGTTTACGCAACTTCGGCAGCGCCAGGCCGAACTCCCGCAGGCGCGAGTACTTGTCGGCGTCGCGCACCTCGCGCCAGCGCGGGTGATAGCGATACTGCTTGCGGCCCCGGGCATCGCGGCCGGTGGCCTGCAAGTGGCCACGCGGATCGGCGCAGATCCACACGTCGGTGTAGGCCGGCGGCACTGCCAGCGCGTTGATCCGCTTGATCTCATCGGGGTCGTTGATGCGTTGTCCGGCCGGATCGAAGTAGGCGAATTTGCCACGCAGTTTTTTACGGCGGATGCCGGGTTGGGTATCGTCGACGTAATGCAGGTCGGGCGGTAAGACGTCGGCTATTGCGGTGTCGGGCATGGCGGTGTCCTTGGCGAATCGCTCTGTTACAGCGATTGACCGCAGGCCGTGGCCGTCGTGCCAACCAATTCAGGCCAGCACGGCGACGGCCTTGATCTGCGCCCACAAATGCTGGCCCGGGTGGATGCCGAGCTGATCCCGGGAAAACCGCGTGATCCGCGCCAGCAGCGGTGTGCCGCCGGCATCCAGACGAATCAGCACATGCGCGGCGTTGTCCGCCGCCAGCTCGCTGACCACGGTCACCGGCAAGCGATTGAGGATGCTGCTGGCTTCGCTGTTGTGCAGGGCCAGACTGATGTCGCGGGCGTGCACCTTGCAGCGCAAGGCCTGACCGACCGCCATCGGCGCGTGCGTCACGCGGATGTTCATGGCCGTGGCCGGCAATTGCAGACTCAGCAACTGGTACTCGGCATCGTAGGCGCTGACCTGGCCTTCGATGATCACCCCGGCTTCATCGCCCAGCGCCATTGGCAGGTCCAGCCGGGCGAGGGTCTCGCCAATCGGGCCGCTGGCAAGGGCCTTGCCGTCGCTGAGCAACACCAGATGATCGGCCAGCCGCGCCACCTCATCCTGCGCGTGGCTGACATAGAGCACCGGAATGTCCAGTTCATCATGCAGGCGTTGCAGGTATGGCAGGATTTCGTTTTTGCGCTGGCTGTCGAGGGCCGCCAACGGCTCATCCATCAGCAGCAGTTTCGGGCTGGTCAACAGCGCGCGGGCGATACCGACACGCTGGCGTTCGCCGCCGGACAGATGCTGCGGATGGCGTTCCAGCAGATGGCCGATGCCCAGTAGCTCGGTGGCTTGTGCCATGTCGACCCGGCGCTGGGCCTTGGCAATGCGTTTGAGGCCGAACTGCAGATTGGCCAGCACTGACAGATGCGGGAACAGACTGGCTTCCTGGAACACGTAACCCAGCGCACGTTTGTGCGGCGGGACAAAAAACCGACGCTCGCTGTCCTGCCAGACTTCGTCGTTGATCTGGATGAAACCTTGCTCGGCGCGCTCAAGCCCGGCGATACAGCGCAGGCAGGTGGTTTTGCCCGAACCGGAATGACCGTACAGCGCAGTCACGCCACGCCCCGGCAAATGCAGATCAATATCCAGGCTGAAACCCGAATAAGCGATTTTCAGACGTGCATCAATCATCGATCAGCTCCAGCCCGCGCGGGTCTTGCGGCTGGAGTAGAGCGCCAGCAACACCAGAAACGAAAACACCAGCATCGCCCCGGCCAGCCAATGGGCTTGAGCATATTCCATCGCCTCGACATGGTCGTAGATCTGCACCGAGACCACGCGGGTCTTGTCGGGAATGTTGCCGCCGATCATCAGCACTACACCGAATTCACCGACGGTATGCGCGAACCCGAGGATCGCCGCGGTTACGAAACCGGGACGGGCCAACGGCAGGATCACGCTGAAAAAAGTGTCCCAGGGATTGGCGCGCAAGGTCGCGGCCACTTCCAGTGGGCGGGTGCCGATGGCCGCGAACGCGTTCTGCAACGGTTGCACCACAAACGGCATGGAATAGATCACCGAACCGATCACCAGCCCGGTAAAGCTGAAGGTCAGCGTGCCCAGGCCCAGCCATTGCGTGAAGTGGCCGAGAAAGCCATTGGGCCCCATTGCCAACAGCAGATAGAAGCCGATCACAGTCGGCGGCAGCACGAGGGGCAGGGCGACGATTGCGCCGATGGGGCCGCGCAGCCAGGAACGACTGCGCGCCAGCCACAGGGCAATCGGAGTGCCGACGACCAGCAGGATCGCGGTGGTCAGGGACGCCAGTTTCAGGGTCAGCCAGATCGCCGCGAAGTCGGCACTCGAGAGCGACATTTAGAGCTGGTAACCGTAGGACTTGATCACCGCAGCGGCTTTCGGGCCTTTGAGGTAGTCAACCAGCGCTTTGGCGGCGGCGCTGTCTTTGCCTTTGTTGAGGATTACCGCGTCCTGTTTGATCGGGTCGTGCATGTTCGCTGGAACGACCCACGCCGATCCGCTGGTGACCTTGCCGTCCTTGTAGATTTGCGACAGTGCTACGAAGCCCAGTTCCGCATTACCGGTGGACACGAACTGGTAAGCCTGGGTGATGTTCTGGCCTTCGACGATTTTGGCTTTGGTCGCTTCCGTCAGCTTGAGTTTTTCCAGCACCTGAGTGGCGGCCAGCCCGTACGGTGCGGCTTTCGGATTGGCGATGGACAGGTGCTGATATTCATTTTTCTTCAGCACTTCGCCTTTGCCATCGACGTAACCTTCTTTCGCCGACCACAGCGCCAGAGTGCCGATGGCGTAGGTGAAGCGCGAGCCCTTGACGGTATCGCCTTCTTTTTCCAGTTTTTCCGGAGTGGTGTCGTCCGCCGAGAGGAACACTTCGAACGGCGCGCCGTTCTTGATCTGGGTGTAGAACTGGCCGGTGGCCCCGTAGGCGGCGACCAGTTTGTGCCCGGTGTCTTTTTCGAAGTCGGCAGCAATGGCCTGGATCGGCGCGGTGAAGTTGGCGGCAACCGCCACCTGCACTTCATCGGCGTGAGCGGCGCCCAAGGCAAAAACCGACAGCAAGGAAGCCAGGCAAGCGGGGGCAAAACGTGAGGCACGAATGGTCATAACAGCTCCGTTATTGGCGAGTGCAGAGGGCAGTTATTGTTGGAGGTGGACTGCACCGATGCGAAGGGTGAAACGCTATATAGCGAAATATATAGCGAAATGCCGCTAAACAGGAAGTGCTGTTGTATACAGGATGAGGCTGTATCGAGCCTCATCCTGGATCGGATCAGTGTCGGACCAGTTTTGCCAGTGCGCCTTGCGCCAGTTCCCGGGTCAGTTCGGCGCTGCTCAGCTCCTTGCCCAACGGAAAAGCCTGCCCGGCCCAGAGGTTGCTGAACTGCGCTTCGCTTTTTGCCCGCAACGGCATCAGCGCTCCGCCGGCCAGCGGGAAGGCCGGGGCTTTCGCTGACATCGGGCCGATTTCGCGCATCACCCGATTGAGAATGCCGCGAGCCGGGCGGCCGGTGAACAGGTTGGTAATCGCGGTTTCGCTTTCCTTGGCGGTGCGCAGCGCCTGATGATGGGAGGCGCTGACTTTCGCTTCCGGGGTGAACAGATACGCGGTGCCAACCTGCGCTGCCGATGCTCCGAGCATCAATGCCGCGGCCACCCCGCGCGCATCGGCAATGGCGCCGGCAGCGATCACCGGTACTTTCACCGCATCGACAATCTGCGGCACCAGGGCAAAGGTACCGACCTGACTGCTCAGGTCATCGCTGAGAAACATCCCGCGATGACCACCTGCCTCATAGCCCATGGCGATGATCGCGTCGCAACCGTTTTGTTCAAGCCACACTGCTTCATCGACAGTCGTGGCAGACGAGAGGATTTTCGCACCCGTGGCCTTGACCCGATCCAGCAGGGATTTCTCCGGCAGGCCAAAGTGAAAACTCACGACTTCAGGACGAAACTCTTCCAGCACGGCGCACGCTGCCGCATCGAAGGGGGCCCGGTTGGACACCGGCGTCGGTGCATCGAAATCGACACCCAGTTCGCGGTAGTACGGCTCCAGCAGGCTTTTCCAGTCCCGTGCGCGCTGTTCATCGGCAGCCGGTGGCTGATGGCAGAAGAAATTGACGTTGAACGGTTTGCGAGTGTGCTCGCGAATGGTCTGCAGTTCTTCGCGCAGTTGCTCGATACTCAGCATTGCGGCGGGCATCGAACCCAGGCCGCCGGCGTTGCACACGGCGATCACCATGGCCGAATTCGTGGCACCGGCCATGGGGCCCTGGATGATCGGCAGCTCGATGCCGAGCAGGTCAAGAATGCGAGTGTCAGGCCATTGGCTCATGGAAGCGGTTCTCCGAACGATGAAACGGGGCAGGGACGGCAGAGCCGGTTTTTTAACAGCAAAACCGGACTCAGGGCCAGCGCGAATTTTCCGCGCACGGACAGCCATGCGCCGTCAGCGTCGATGAAAACCGCCGCCACCGCCACCAAATGAACGGTTCATGACTTGCGAGGAGTTGTGAAAGTTGTTGGTGCGCTGGTTGCCGAAGTTGCGCGCTGCAGATTCACGATTGAGGTTCTGCAGTTGAGCAGTGTTGTTGACCGGTGCCGTGCGGGTCGGGCTGCCCTTGACCATTGATTGCCAACCGTTGTCGGTTTTCTTGTAGACGTTACCGTCGTGCCCGGCATAGACGTTGTCGCCGACCCGTGCAGCGCCGCCGTTGCGGCCCCTGACGCCAGCATATTGCGTGGTCTTGTCGGTGTTGGGGGTGTACACCGCGCCACGGTTGGCGGTGACTTGCGTGCCGTTGCGTGCGTTGCCCGCTGTCACTCGGCCGCCGGCGATGGCGCCACCGTTCGGCCCGACCACCTCACCGCTGCGTCCGGCCGCGTAGTTGCCGTTGTAGGCATTGTGTACGGCACCGCGCTGGCCCGCCGCGGCAATCCCGGTGCGCGAGTTATAGGACGAGCCGACCTGACCGGCCCAGCGATTACCGGTCCAGGCGTTGTAGCCGGCGCCGTAACGGCTGACGGTCGCGCGGTCGCCCCACTGACGATAAATGTTGCCGGTGGTGCCGGCCCAGCCACCGGGCCCCCAGGCCACGGCACCGCCGCGATAGCCGTAAGCGGCGCCGCCCCAGGCCAGCGGCGCCGGATACAGGCGCGGCCCCCAGGCATAACCCCAGCCGTAATTGCCCCACCACGGATAAGCACCCCAGCCCCAACCCATTGCCACGGTGTTGCCGCCCCAGCTCCAGCCGAAGCCGAAACCGAAGGTCCAGCCGGTCCAGGGTGTATAGCGAATCGCGACACCGAAACCGTAGGTCACGGGCGGCCCATACCAGACACTGCCAACCCACGGCGTGTACGGATATCCGGTGCCGTAAACCACCACACCCGTGGCCGGATCCAGGTTCGACCCTTGATACCCCGGGGTGTAGCCAACCACCACCGTGTCGCCGCTGGACTCATAGACTTTGACGTAAGTGAGGTAATGCATCGGTGAACTCGGCGGGATGGAATAGATCACCGACGGTACCGAACTGGCGACGACCCACGGTCCGCTGACTGTCGTTGCGGTGAACCAGATGCCGTTCTCCACGGCATACCAGCTGTCGTTGTCGACACGAATGATCGGCGTCGCGCTGTTGACCACATATTGCAGCGACGTGGTGTTGATCGGTTTGAGTTGCGGCTCGCCGTCGAACTGCGGCGCGGTCATTTTCACTGCACTTTTCTTGATCGCCGAGGTTTGCGGGATGGCGGCGGCAATCGCGGCTTCCTTGGCCTGCGGCGTACCGGCGACGGAGGCCTTGACGTTCTCTTTCGGGCTGTCGTCGGGGATGTTGGCGAAGTCGGCAGGCAATTTGTCCGCCGGGATAAACGTCCACGGCCCGTTCATGTCGGCGGCCCGGAACCAGCGTCCGGAAATCAACACGTAGCTGTTCTGGTCGCCGATTTCCTTGAAGATGTGTCCGGTGGTGTTGCTCACGTAGAGCAGGCTGGTGCCCTGAATCGGCGACCACTGCGCAGCCCCGTCGGTAACGATCAGCTCGGTGGGGGTAGTGGCGATGAAAATTTTCGGCTGCGGCGGTTTGGCCAGATTTGGCACCTTGTCTTTCGGATCACTCTGCCCGGTCAGCAGATCGACCTGGCGGCTCTGGATCGCCGCCTGTTTGGCCTTCTCCAGATCGGCAGGCGGTGCGGTCAGACGGGTGTACTCGCCGCTGAGGTTGTCAGCGACCATCCAGCCATCAAACACATGCAAGTAGTGCTTGCCCTCGGCGTCCTTGAGCAATAACGGGCGGGTGTTGATCACCCGCTGCAGCCCGGTGCCCTCGACCGCGCGATACGCCGCGTCGCCATCAATATAGACAAGCAGGGCGGGGACGTCGGAACTGATGATCGCCGGCGGGGTATTTTCCAGCGGTGCGCTGTCGGCTTTCTGCTCTGCCGACAGCACACCGACGGCGGCCTCGAGTTGATCGAGGGAAATGGTCTTCTTGCGGCTCTGGGCATCCTTTTGCAGTGCCGCGAGCCAGACATCCGCCTGGCTGGCATCGGCGGGGAAGTCGGCCTTGATGATCTTGTATTGATCCAGTGCGACCCAGCGCGTGGCCTTGTCGACCAGCGTGTGCGCACTGAACTGGACAATGCCGTAAGTGGGTTTGCCATCGGCGCCGGTGGCTTCGACCGCCGCCCGGGCATTGAGTGTGTAGCCATCCCAGCTGTCGAGTTGCGGCTGGTACACGGTCAGCCTGGCCTTGCCGCTGGTGATCACTTGCGGCCACGTCGGCGCGCTGGGGGCGGCGTCGGCAGCGGCGGGTTTGTCGGCAGTGGCCGGGGCGGCCCACAGGTTGCCGGCGGTCAGCAGGCACAGCATCAGGATTGCAAGCCATGAGCGCGGGTAAGGCATTGTCAGCTCCATCGACAGAGGCCGCTTTCAGCAGGGGGGGCAGCGAAAGCACGACCGTCGAAAAAGCATAGTCGCCCGCTCTGGAATGACTGGACGGATTTGCGAATTGGCGCAAAGTCGGCTGGGGCAATGTGTTGCTTTGTGTTATTTCAAGGCGCGAGGATTTGAATCCACTGAGTGAGAGGCAGCCATGTTCAACGGCATTTTGATCGACAAAGACGACAGCGGTTACCGCGCCAGCCTGCAGCAGATCGATGAAGCGCAGTTGCCCGAAGGCGACGTAACGGTGCGGGTGGCGTACAGCACGCTGAACTTCAAGGATGGTCTGGCGATTACCGGCAGCAGCCCGGTGGTACGCCAGTTTCCGATGGTGCCTGGGATCGACCTGGCGGGCACGGTCGAGGTCAGCTCGCATCCTGACTACAACGTTGGTGATCAGGTGCTGCTCAATGGCTGGGGCGTGGGCGAAAGTCACTGGGGTGGCCTGGCACAGAAGGCGCGCCTCCGTGGCGACTGGCTGATTCCCTTGCCCGAGGCCTTCAGCGCCGCGCAAGCGATGGCCATCGGTACCGCCGGCTACACGGCGATGCTGTGCATTCTGGCGCTGGAGCGCAACGGCGTGACGCCGGATCAGGGCGAAGTGCTGGTGACCGGCGCCAACGGAGGGGTGGGCAGTTTCGCCATCGCCTTGCTCAGCAAACTCGGGTATCGCGTGGTGGCATCCACCGGCCGGGTGTCCGAGCACGAGTACCTGGAGCAACTGGGCGCCAGCGAGATCATCGACCGCGCAACCTTGTCGGAACCGGGCAAACCGCTGGCCAGGGAACGCTGGGCCGGCGTGATCGACTCGGTCGGCAGCCACACCTTGGCCAACGCCTGTGCCAGCACCCGCGCCGAAGGCACGGTGGCGGCCTGCGGTCTGGCCCAGGGTATGGATTTTCCTGCGTCGGTGGCGCCGTTCATTCTGCGCGGTGTGACCCTGGCGGGCATCAACAGCGTGACCCAACCCAAGGCCCGGCGGATCGAGGCCTGGAAACGTCTGGCCAAGGATCTGGACTTCGCCTTGTTGCCTTTGATCAGCCACGAAATCGCCCTGAGCGAAGCCATCGACGCGGCACCCAAATTGCTCGCCGGACAGCTGCGCGGCAGGGTTGTGGTCGACGTCAATCGCTGACAGAGTAAGCGCCATTGCGGCCCTGTGTGGCCGCACTTCTATGACAGGGAGCGGCACTTTCGATGGATTTGAAACGACAGCAAATCGACGCCTTCACCGTGGCCGGCCTGCGTGTGCGCACGACCAACGCCGCAGAGCACCAGCCCCAGAGCGCAAAGATCGGCCCGATGTGGGGCCGGTTTTTCAGTGAAGAACAGGCCGAGAGTATTCCCGGCAAGATCCCGGGCTCTGCAATTTATGGTGTGTATTCGGCCTATGAATCCGACGCCTCGGGTGCATTCGATGTCACCGCGGGGGTCGCGGTCAATGCACGACCCAAAGGCTATGAGACCGTACAGATCGAAGCCGGCGAATATCTGGTGTTCGAGGCGCAGGGGCCGTTGCCTGACGCGGTCATTGCGACCTGGGGACGGATCTGGACCTTCTTTGAGGAGAACCCTCAGATTCAGCGTCGCTATGCCACCGACTACGAGGCCTATACCGGCCCCGAGTCCGTGGCGGTCTGCATCGGGATTCGCTAAGGCTGGGTTTCGCGATCCAGCAACTGGCGCTTGCGCTCCACACCCCAGCGATACCCCGAGAGATTGCCATCGCTGCGCACCACGCGGTGGCAAGGAATTGCCACGGCCAGACGGTTGGCGCCGCAGGCTTGCGCCACCGCGCGCATGGAAGTCGGTGCGCCAATGCGTTGGGCGATTTCGGCGTAACTGGCGGTGCGACCCACCGGGATTTCCCGCAACGCCTGCCAGACGCGCTCCTGAAACGCGGTGCCGCGCACATCCAGTGGCAAGTCGAGGCCCAGTGCCGGGGCTTCGATGAAGCCCACCACTTTGGCAATCAACTGTTCGAACCCGGCGTCGGCGCCAATCAGGTTGGCCTGACGGAACTGATCCTGCAGATCACACACCAGTTGGTGCGGATCGTCGCCCAACAGGATCGCGCACACCCCGCGTTCGCTTTGCGCCACCAGAATCGCCCCGAGCGAACATTGGCCAACGGCAAAGCGTATGTCGTTATTGCGCCCGGCAGCGCGATAGTCACCGGGCTTCATGCCCAGCAGCTTGTCGGCCGATTCGTAAAAGCGGCTGTTGGAATTGAAGCCGGCGTCGTACAGCGCATCGGTCACCGAACCGCCATTCGCGAGCCGTTCCCGCACCCGGCGCGAGCGATGCGCCGCCGCGTAACCCTTTGGCGTCAGACCGGTAGCGGCCTTGAATACGCGATGAAAATGGAAGGGACTGAGGCCGGCGGTCGCGGCGAGCTGGTTAAGCGCCGGCGCAGTTTCGCAGGTTTCGATCTGCCGGCAGGCCAGCGCCACCGTCGCGGCATGTTGAGCGGCGACGTCGGTCTGATCCTTGCGAGTGCGTTTGCTCGGACGATAACCCGCCGCCTCGGCTGCTTCGGCACTGTCGAAAAACTCGACGTTGTGCGGCTTGGGCAATCGCGAAAGGCTGCTCGGGCGGCAATAGATACCGGTGGTTTTCACCGCGTAGACAAACTGCCCGTCGGCTCGCGGATCCCGCGCGATCACGGCGGCCCAGCGTGGATCGGTTTCAACATTGATGATCGGCGAAAGCTTTTTCATGACGAGTAGTCCGTTGACCTGTTTGATTCAGGTTAACCAGCAGCAATGTGGGTAACACTCCGGGCCTTGCGGTCAAACTTTTCAGATCACCCGGCGACCCGGAAGGTCAGATTGATCCGCCGCTCGCCCAGACGCGGATGCTGGCCGGGCTTGATCGGCAGCACACCGTGAAAACGCAGGCGATCGACCCCGCCCCAGACCACCATGTCGCCGTGCAGCAGAGGAATGCGCTGGCTCTTGTCGCTGCGGACAAAACCACCGAACAGGAACATTGCCGGCAACCCCAAGGACAACGAAACGATCGGCGCCGCGTAGGCATGTTCGTCCTTGTCCTGGTGCAAAGACATCTTGGCGCCGGGGACGTATTGGTTGATCAGGCACGAATCGGCGTGAAATCCGGCAAATCCTGCGCGCAGCGCCGCTCTCTGTGCCAGTTCGGACAACACTTGGGGCATTGCCGGCCACGGCCTGCCGCTCAGCGGATCCACGGTGCTGTAGCGATAACCGCTGCGATCGGTGATCCAGCCCAGCGCTCCGCAGCTGCTGGTGCCCACTGACATGCTGAAACCGCCCGGGGTCATCATGTGACGCAATGGCGCTGCGGCGAGAACGCCCTCCAGCGCCGGCAACAGTTGATCGATCATCGGCAGGGCGAAACCGCGCAAAACCCACGATTGTTCGCCGATTTGCTCGGCGCGGGGTTGTTGCTCGGGTTCGTGGTCGGCGAACAGGTCGAAGTGGCTTGGTTGCATGCTGCTCATACTGCGTCGTGGAAGATGATGCCCAGAGTATGCCGGTTTCCGCTGTGCAGGCGACTGACGCCATGACGCATGGTCACTCGATAATCGCCGCGTGTGCCGCTGACCGGGCGCTGGTTGACCGCGAATATAACCGCGTCACCCTTTTGCAGATCCACGACGTGTGCTCGCGACTGCAGGCGTGGACGCTGCTCGGTCAGGACGAACTCTCCACCGGTAAAATCCTCTCCGGGCTCCGACAGAAGAATCGCCACTTGCAGTGGGAAAACCAGTTCTCCGTACAGATCCTGATGCAGGCAGTTGTAGTCCTGCGGGCCGTATTGCAACAGCAAGGGTGTCGGCCGCAGTTGGCCGGCATCGTGACAGCGCTGCACAAACCCGGCATGGGTTGCGGGAAAGCGTACAGGCACCTTCATGCGTTCGTACCAGCGGTTGGCCAGCGGCACCAGGCGCGGGTAAAGCGCAGTGCGCAGACGTTCGATGGTTGTCGGCAGGGGATAGCTGAAGTACTTGTATTCCCCGCGACCGAAACCGTGGCGGGCCATGATGACCTGCGAACGAAACGGTTCGGTCTGCGAATACAGGGCGCTCAAGCGCTCACAGGTTTGCGCCGACAGCAGCGAGCGGACGATGGCATAGCCATATTGATCCAGATGCTGTTCGAGGCTCGCCCAATCGAGCGCATCCAGCCGAGACGGGGACATTGACATTCTGACTCCTGAACCCTTTGGTCGAGGCTGTCAGTCTGGGCAAATCCCGGCGGCAGAACACTCCGCCGCTTGCGGTCGAATCCGGGGTGTTGCGTTACAGGGCTTTGCTGACGGCGATATCGCTGATCACATCTTCGGTCTGGCCGTGGATGGCATCCAGTGCAGCCCTGGCTTCTTCCACGGTGCCGTTTTGCAGTTGCGCGAACTCGAAGCGGCGCTCGCCGTTGAGCTTGTATTTGATGACGTATTTGGTCGTTTGGGCCACGGTCATGCTTACCTTGCGTTGGGGCGACTCAGCTCAGTTTGGAGCTGGAGCGGCGGATGATCTTGATCGAGTGGGTCAGGGTCGGTTTGCGCGTGACGCTGATGGCGCGCCGGCTGACGGTGTCGATGGTGATGTTCCAGAAACCGGTGCTCGGCGCGGTGATGCGCGCCGGAAACGTGTCGAAAGCGCCGCCGTGGTAGGTGTGGCGGCCGCCGTTCTTGAACGCGCGGAAGTTGGCGTCGTTCATCAAGCGGATGTTGCAGGTTTGCGAGCATTGGATGACGACAATGTCGTCTTCGTTGAGGTGCTCGCGCTGGTGAATGAATTTCATGGGCGCCTCCAGAAGGGCTTTTTCTACTAAATCAAAACGATAGCATGTGCGATTGGCGCAGTTTATCAGCCCGAACGGGTTATTATCCCGCCGTCGAGCGCTGCTTTGACAATTAAAAACGGTTATTCGCGATTCGCTGCGGGTTTAATGGAGTAAGCCTCGGAGAAAAATGGCATTACTGCTGTCCGAGGGTCTTTATGGGAGGTATTTGTATGAAGTGGGGTGTGGTGTGTCTGCCGTTGATGTTGGTCATGGGTGGTTGCGCGAGTGTTTCCGAAATCAATGAAACCTTGCCCACCATGAGCGTGATTTCCGGCAAGAAACCCCATGAGTATGCGCAGTGCCTGGCGGACAAGCTGGCTAACAGTCGCGGCGCACTGCAGATGCAGCCGCACAAGGATGGCGTGCGGGTGATTGTTCCCGGGAAATTTTCCACTGGCGCGGCAGCGGTGTTTGATATCGACGACCGTTCCGGCGGCAGCAGCATCAAGTTGCATGAGCGCATGTCCAATGTGCCGATTCGTCCTCGCGACGTGCAAAACGCCGCCAATGCCTGCATTTCCGGCTGATAGAATAGCGGTCATCAGCACCAGTGCCGCCACAGTCATGCTGTGGCGGCATTTTCATTTCTGGAGTCGCGCATGAAGCGAGAGCAAGTACGGGAACGGCATGCAGAGGGCCTTATCTCTGCCACGCATGTGATTCAGAATCCGGCGAACTCGGGTGAGTGGATCGTGTTTTTCAAGAAGAGCGCCGGTCGCAGCTATTTTCTGGTCGACGATAACGACGAAGTCGAATCCTTCGCCCGGCTCGACGATCTGATCGAGATCGTGCGCGGGCTCGGGATCAAGTTCGCCGAGATCCACATGTAGGGTCTATTTGCAGACCACCACCACGCTGCGGTTTTTATAGTTGCCGACATCGACCCCCAGGGTCTTTTCGCTTTCCTTGGGTGCCGGTGTGCCGTCGGTACCGACAATGCGATAACCGGTGCCCGCGCAGGAAGCATCGGCTTTTTCGTAGCAGGTGGCCCAGGAGTTGGCTTCCCCGGAGCAGTCGATACTCAAACCCTGTTCGCCGTTGTTCAGGTAGGTGGTTTGCGAGGTGGCACAGCCACCCAGGGCCAATACCGCGATCAGCGGCAGCATTTTGTTCATGTTCATAAGTGTGTCGTCTTCAGCGAGGGAGGGGCTAAACGCTCTGACAGCGCCGGAGTGAAAAGGTTATAGCGATTGGCCACTTGTTTTTATCGGGTTGCGAGCGGCCACAAAAAAGCCCTGCGCAAGGGCAGGGCTCGGCGCGTGTCGCAACCGGTCAGTCCTGATCTTTGCCACGGCGTTTGGACGACGCAGGGGTGTCAGTGAACACCGACGCCACATCAGTCGCCAGCTGCTCGCTGTCGAAAGGCCCGGCGATGTGTTCGCCATTGGTCGTGGTCAGGTTCCACTTGCCGTCTTTCTTGTCGATCACATACCCGTTGATGATTTTTACCGCGGCCATCTATCTGTCTCGTTCGCTGGTTCAAAGGCGCCATGATACCGACAAATCCTCACATTGGGGGATGATGAGCGTAGAGTGATGCAGCGCATTTGCGTGTTTGAGCTACTCTGTTTTCGCGGGTCGAAGTTGCCAGCGGAACTATCGGCGAGAATATTTCTCTATGTTGGCATCGGTTAGCCAGTGCGGGGCATTGTAAGGTGCACGCCGCCTGATTAGACTGCGCCGAAACTCGTACACACAGCCCTTTCAAGGACTTATATGATCAAGAAATGCTTGTTCCCAGCAGCCGGTTACGGTACTCGCTTCCTGCCAGCGACTAAAGCCATGCCCAAAGAAATGCTGCCGGTGGTAAACAAGCCACTGATCCAGTACGGCGTTGAAGAAGCTCTGGACGCTGGCCTGACTGAAATCTCGATCGTGACCGGTCGTGGCAAGCGCGCTCTGGAAGACCACTTCGACATCAGCTATGAGCTGGAAAACCAGATCAAGGGCACCGACAAGGAAAAATACCTGGTCGGCATCCGCAAGCTGCTCGATGAGTGCTCGTTCTCCTACACCCGTCAGACCGAAATGAAAGGTCTGGGCCACGCGATCCTCACCGGTCGCCCGCTGATCGGTGACGAACCCTTCGCCGTGGTACTGGCGGACGACCTGTGCGTCAACCTCGAAGGCGACGGCGTACTGACCCAGATGGTCAAGCTGTACAAGCAGTTCCGCTGCTCGATCATCGCCATTCAGGAAGTCGACCCGCAGGAAACCAGCAAGTACGGCGTGATCGCCGGCGAGATGATCCGCGACGACATCTACCGCGTCCACAGCATGGTCGAGAAGCCAAAGCCGGAAGACGCACCGTCGAACCTGGCGATCATTGGTCGTTACATCCTGACGCCGGACATCTTCGACCTGATCGAACAGACCGAGCCAGGCAAGGGCGGTGAAATCCAGATCACCGACGCTCTGATGAAGCAGGCCCAGAACGGCTGCGTCATGGCCTACAAGTTCAAGGGCAAGCGTTTTGACTGCGGTGGCGCCGAAGGCTACATCGAAGCGACCAACTTCTGCTTCGAGAACTTCTACAAGACCGGCAAGGCTTACTGATCGCGCCGGATCTGCAACGCGAAGGGTGTGAGCACCCAAGCGAATGCACCCACAAACGCCCCGACTTGTTCGGGGCGTTTGTTTTTGTGCTGGAAAAAACCTTGGGTCCGGCGGCGCGATTAGCTGACGCCTTCTGAGCGTGCTGGCTGCTATTTAGCGGGGGAGGGTGCGGGCATGCTTGCTCGCTGCCCCGATTCCCTTCAGGCGGCACTGCAGGGCCCCGGGCAAACGGGCAACCCGTCCGCCCAGAACGAAAAAAGCTCCGTATCTTGCGATACGGAGCTTTTTCTTTATGCGTTACTCCGATTGCGATCTCTCGAAACCGGCGCCTTCCAGGCGGTTACTGCTGCACGACATTCGCTGCGGTGGGCTCGACCTTCTTCGGCTTCATCAGGCTGAAGTCGATCAGGGCGCGCTGCTCGCGTTCGTACGGGTTGCCGATCATCAGCGGACGCGGTTTGAAGCTGTCGCTGACCAGGCTCTTGCTGCGGTCCAGTTCATCGAAACTCAAACCGGCCATGTCTGCCCAAGTGTGGATCAGATGCGAGCTGCTGTACGGCCGGCTCAGGTCGGCGGCAAAGTTCCAGTCATGGTTCTCGCGCCATTTCGGCGATGCCCAGGCCATGAACGGGATGGTGTACATCGGTGCCGTCGGTTTGTTCTCGTTACGGCCGAGGGTGTTGTGGCCGACCGAGTCAAACACATCTTCACCGTGGTCGGAGAGGTACAGCAGGAAACCATTCGGATCGGACTTGGCGTAGTCCTTGATCAGGCTCGATACCACGAAATCGTTATACAACACGGCGTTGTCGTAGCTGTTGTAGGTCGGCACCTGATCGTCACGCACGCCGGCTGGCACGCCGGCACGGTCCTGGAACTTGTCGAAGGTCGGCGGATAGCGGTACTGATAGCTCATGTGCGTGCCGAGCAGATGCACGACGATCAACTTGCGCTGCGCCGGGTCACTCAGGGCCTTGTTGAACGGCTCAATCACGTCACCGTCGTACTGCGCGGCGTTCTGGTTGCGGTTGTTGTTCAGGTACACCTGCTCGTCGGCCTGTTCGGAGAAGGTCGTGAGCATGGTGTTGCGCTTGGTCATGGTCTGCTGGTTGGTGATCCAGAAGGTCTTGTAGCCGGCCTGTTTCATCATGCTGACCAGTGACGGCGTGGACAGGTACAAGTCCGGATTTTCTTCGTCGGCGAAGGTCAGCACCTGCTGCAACGCCTCAATGGTATACGGGCGCGGGGTGATGACGTTGTCGAACACCGCGAGCTGATCCTTGAGTTTGTCCAGTTCCGGCGTGGTCTCGCGGCCATAGCCATACAGGCTCATACGCTGGCGGTTGGTCGATTCGCCGATCACCAGCACCAGCGTCGACGGTTTATCCGCGTCGGCAGCCTTGAGGTTATGCAGCGGCGGGACCTTGCTTGCACTGTGCAGCATGTCCTGCATGCCGGCCAGAGTGTCGAGGTATCGGTGGTAAGCCACGGCCATTTGCCAAGGCACCGCCGGCTCGATGCGGTCTTCGAACTTCTCGAAGCCGCCGGCGAAACTGCCGGTGCGCTGGGTCTGCTTGATCAGCGGATAGCCGACCACGGCAATCAGGATTGCCAGCGCCGCAACGTAGGCGCGGCCACGGGGCATGTACACCGGGCGCAGGCGTGTCCAGAGAAAGTAGGCGAAAGCGGTATGCGCGAGGAACGCCGGGATCATCCACCAGGCAAAGTACTGGGTCATGTACTCGCCGGCTTCCGACACGTTCGACTCGAACATGATGAAGATGACGCTTTGCGAGAACTCCTGCTGATAGATGAAGAAGTAGCCCAGGCTGGCCATGGAACAGGCCCACAGGACAATACCGATCAGCGCAGCCAGCAGTTTGGTGCGTTTGGGAAACGCCAGCATCGGGGCGAGCCACAGCGCACTCATCACGAAGGCCTGACGGAAACCGCTGAAACCGGAGGTGCCGGTCAGTTGGATCAACAGTTGGGTGATGCCCGAGAAGTACCAGAAAAAAGCAAAGAGCCAGAGAACCCCGGCCCAGTCGAAACCTGTCGCAGTCGTTTTGCTGCGTTTGAACAATGACATTCAGCACTCCAGCTCATCGTCACTAACCACCGTCGGAACACTACAGCAAACCGACGAACGGAAGCCGCGCGCAAACGCACGGCCAGAATGGGCGCGAGTATCACGAACGTAATGTGAAAACTTCGTTAGTTGCTGATTGCTGGCGGGAGCGGATCATGACGGGAACGACAGGCGCCGTTCCCGATGCTGGCGGGGCAGGTCAGGCGTGCGGTTGACGCTGGACAACCGGCAGAGGTTTGGGCTGAGCGCCCTGGGTCAGCGAGCGCAATTGCGCCAGCTCCTGCTTCAACTGGTCGCGCTCGTCCTTCAACTGGCGCAATTCATCGCGACGGATCGTGACATACAGGGTTTGTGGCGGCATTGCTGTGTGTACTGTGCCCATTGCTCACCTCGCAAATGGCGTGTCTCAACTGCAGATTGTCCCGGTGCCGGGCTACAGATCTGCTATCGGCGCCAATTTTGATTTCTTTTGCCCGTGAATGGAACTTTTTTATTTTTCATGGTCGGTGTGTCTTCGGCATGATTCGGGGCGTTATCAGTCTGGATCGGGCACAATGCCCGGAAACTTCGGCCCGACGCTCTGGACTAACCTCCATTAGTCGCGTTGGGCTATAACCAATGACACACATTTATTTGTAGTAAGGAGCATCAGCACATGCAACTCGGGATTATTGGACTGGGCCGCATGGGCGGCAACATTGCGCGGCGTCTGATGCTCAACGGTCACACCACCGTTGTTTACGACCGCAATACCGCCTTTGTCGACACCCTGGCCGCCGAGGGCGCCACGGGCGTTGCCGATCTGCCTGCGCTGGTCGCCGGCCTGGCCAAGCCACGTGCCGTGTGGGTCATGCTGCCGGCCGGTGCGCCGACCGAAGACACCATCAACACCCTGAGCGATTTGCTGGAAGCCGGCGACACCATCATCGATGGCGGCAACACCAACTATAAGGATGACATTCGCCGGGCCAAGACCCTCGCCGAAAAAGGTCTGCACTACATCGATGTTGGCACTTCCGGCGGCGTCTGGGGCCTGGAGCGCGGTTACTGCATGATGATCGGCGGCGATGCCGAGACCGTGAACCGTCTCGACCCGCTGTTCGCCGCTCTGGCGCCGGGCATGGGCGAGATTCCGCGCACCAAGGATCGCAAGTCCGAGGATCACCGCGCCGAACACGGCTACATCCACGCCGGTCCCGCCGGTGCCGGGCACTTCGTGAAGATGATTCACAACGGCATCGAATACGGCATGATGGCCGCGTTTGCCGAAGGCTTCGACATTCTCAAAACCAAGTCCAGCGAACGCCTGCCGGAAGATCAGCGTTTCGACCTGAACGTGGCCGACATCGCTGAAGTCTGGCGTCGTGGCAGCGTCGTTTCCTCGTGGCTGCTCGACCTGACCGCCGACGCGCTGGCCAGCGATCCGAAGCTCGACGGGTTCTCCGGTTCGGTGGCGGACAGCGGCGAAGGTCAATGGACCATCGAAGCGGCCATGGAACAAGCGGTGCCGGTTCCGGTGCTGTCGAACTCGCTGTTCTCGCGCTACCGCTCGCGTGGCCAGGGCACCTTTGGCGACAAGATCCTCTCGGCCCAGCGCTTCGGCTTCGGCGGCCACGTGGAGACACCGAAGAAATGACCCATACGATCCGCAGAAAATCCAAGGCAGAACCCGCACCACCGACCACGCTGTTTCTGTTCGGTGCCCACGGCGACCTGGTCAAGCGCTTGCTGATGCCGGCGCTGTACAACCTCAGTCGCGACGGCTTGCTTGACGAAAATCTGCGGATCGTTGGCGTTGATCACAACGCCATTACCGATGAGGCCTTCGCGCAAAAACTCGAAGACTTCATTCGTACCGAAGTGGCGGCGAAGGTCGGCAAGGGCGATCAGATGCTTGATCCGGCCTTGTGGGCCAAGCTCGCCAAAGGTATCAGCTACGTCCAGGGCGATTTCCTGGACGACAGCACCTATTCCGCGCTGGCGGCAAAAATCGCCGACAGCGGCACGGGCAACGCGGTGTTCTACCTGGCCACCGCGCCACGTTTTTTCAGTGAAGTGGTACGCCGTCTCGGCGCCGCCAAACTGCTCGAAGAAACCCCCGAAGCGTTCAGAAGGGTGGTGATCGAGAAACCGTTCGGTTCCGACCTGCACACTGCCGAAGCCTTGAACGCCTGCCTGCTCAAGGTCATGTCCGAGAAACAGATCTATCGGATCGACCATTATCTGGGCAAGGAAACCGTGCAGAACATTCTGGTCAGCCGGTTCTCCAACAGCTTGTTCGAAGCGTTCTGGAACAACCATTACATCGACCACGTGCAAATCACCGCCGCGGAAACCGTCGGCGTTGAAACCCGTGGCAGTTTTTACGAGCACACCGGTGCGCTGCGCGACATGGTGCCCAATCATCTGTTCCAGTTGCTGGCAATGGTCGCCATGGAACCGCCGGCCGCGTTTGGCGCTGACGCTGTGCGCGGTGAAAAGGCCAAAGTGGTCGGCGCGATCCGCCCTTGGAGCGTCGAAGAGGCGCGGGCCAATTCGGTACGCGGTCAGTACAGCGCCGGCGAAGTCGATGGCAAAGCGTTGAATGGCTATCGCCAGGAAGCCAACGTGTCGCCTGACAGCAACACCGAAACCTATGTCGCGTTGAAAGTCATGATCGACAACTGGCGCTGGGTTGGCGTGCCGTTCTACCTGCGCACCGGCAAACGCATGAGCGTGCGCGACACCGAAATCGTCATCTGCTTCAAACCGGCGCCGTATGCGCAGTTCCGCGACACCGAAGTCGATGAACTGCAGCCGACTTATCTGCGTATCCAGATCCAGCCCAACGAAGGCATGTGGTTCGACCTGCTGGCCAAACGGCCGGGGCCGGCGTTGAACATGGCCAACATCGAGCTGGGGTTCGCGTACAAGGATTTCTTCGAAATGCAGCCATCCACCGGTTACGAAACGCTGATCTACGACTGCCTGACCGGCGACCAGACGCTGTTCCAGCGCGCCGACAACATCGAGAACGGCTGGCGCGCAGTGCAACCGTTCCTTGATGCCTGGCAGCAGGACGCGAGCGTGCAGACATACGCCGCCGGGGAAGACGGTCCACAAGCTGCCAACGATCTGCTGACTCGCGATGGTCGCGTCTGGCATGGCCTGGGATGAGGGAGTCGATCCGTTTTTTATTGAGTGACATGGACGGCACGCTGTTGCTGCCCGATCACAGCCTGAGTCAGCGCACCATTGATGCAGTGCGCTCGCTGCGCGAGGCGGGTGTGTTGTTCAGCCTGGCCACCGGACGCCCACCCAAGGCCATGTTGCAGCAGATCGAAGCCTTGGGGGTCGACCTGCCGACCGCCGCCTTCAATGGCGGCACCATCGTCAATCCGGACGGCAGCGTGCTGGTGGCGCATTACTTGCCGGTGCCGACGGCGTTGATTGCTTTGGCGTTGTTCGCCGACCAGCCGGAAGTGGAAATCTGGGTGTTCAGCGGTGGCGACTGGCTGCTCAAGGATCCACACGGGCCGATGGTGCCGCGCGAACAGCACGGCCTCGGTTATCCGCCGGTGGTGGTCGAGAGTTTCGAGCCGTATCTGGAGCGCATCGACAAGATCGTCGCGACCAGCAACAACACGGATTTGCTGATTGAACTTGAGGCGCGCCTGCTGCCCAAGGTCAACGGCATGGCTCAGGTCTCGCGTTCACAACCGGTTTATCTGGATGTGACGGCGCTGGAGGCCAACAAGGGCACCGCGCTGTCGACGATTGCTGCGCATCTGGGCATCGCGCTGGAGCAGACGGCGGCGATTGGCGATGGCGGTAACGACCCGGCGATGTTCCATTGCGCGGGATTGTCGATAGCCATGGGGCAGGCGGAAGAGGCAGTGAAGCGTCAGGCTGATGTGGTGACTGCGCCAAACACCGAAGATGGCGTAGCCTTGGCGATCGAGAAGTACATCCTCAAGTAACATTTGTAGGAGCTGCCGCAGGCTGCGATCTTTTGATCTTGTTTTTTATGCAGCAAGATCGACAGATCGCAGCCTTCGGCAGCTCCTGCATGAGGTAGTTGTCAGAGCCAGTAGCTGACGGCGTACCAGCCCAGCAAGCCCATCACCACGGTGTATGGCAATGCCATCCACACCATCCGCCCGTACGACAGGCGTACCAGCGGGGCAATCGCCGAGGTCAGCAGGAACAGGAACGCAGCCTGACCGTTTGGCGTCGCCACGCTCGGCAGGTTGGTGCCGGTGTTGATCGCGATGGCGAGCGTCTCGAAATGCTCGCGGCTCATGTGCCCGGACAGGAAAGCCTGTTTCACTTCGGTGATGTAGATCGTGGCGACGAACACGTTATCGCTGATCGCCGAGAGCAGACCGTTGGCGATGAACAGCATGCCCGGCTGTTGCTCCGCCGGCAGCGCCAGCACCCACTGGATCAGCGGCGCGAACAGTTGTTGATCGTGAATCACCGCGACCACGGCGAAGAACACCACCAGCAACGCGGTGAACGGCATGGCGTCCTTGAATGCGTTGCCCAGACGGTGTTCGTCGGTGATGCCGGTAAACGCGGTGATCAACACGATCACCATCAGGCCGATCAAGCCGACTTCGGCAACGTGAAACGCCAGGCAGCCAATCAGAATCAACGCAGCAGTGCCTTGCACCAGCAGCGCGGCACGCTGACGTGGAGTGCGTTCGGCGTCATCTTCGGCAGCGTAATTGGCCAGCACGGCGCGGACGTTGTCCGGCAGCAGGGTGCCATAGCCAAACCAGCGCAGTTTTTCCAGCAGTACGCACGTCGCCAGCCCAGCCACCAGCACCGGCAACGAGACCGGCGCGACTTTCTGGAAAAATGCCGCGAAGTGCCAACCCATCTCATGGCCGATCAACAGGTTCTGCGGTTCGCCCACCAAGGTGCAGACGCCACCGAGTGCGGTGCCCACAGCGCCATGCATCAGCAGGCTGCGCAGAAACGCCCGAAACTGTTCCAGGTCGTCATGGTGCAGCACCGGCAAGTGTCGGTCGTCGCTGAACTCGCTTTCCTGACGCGGATCGTTGCCCGAGGCCACACGGTGGTAGACCGAATAGAAGCCGACGGCGGCGCTGATGATCACCGCCGTCACAGTCAGGGCATCGAGAAACGCCGACAGAAACGCCGAGAGGAAGCAGAACATCAGCGCCAGAATCGCCTTGGAGCGTACGCCCAGCAGCAGCCGCGAGAACAGAAACAGCAGCAGATCCTTCATGAAGTAAATGCCGGCGACCATGAACATCAGCAACAGGATCACCGGGAAGTTGTGCACCAACTCATCGTATAGCGCCTGCGGCGTGGTCATCTTCAGCAGCAGGGCTTCAATCAACAACAAGCCGCCGGGCATCAACGGATAGCACTTGAGGGCCATGGCCAGTGTGAAAATGAATTCGATCACCAGCAGCCAGCCAGCGGCGACCGGGCCGACGGTAAATAGCACCACGGCATTGAGGATCAGGAAGCCGACGATGCTCGCCTTGTACCAGCGGGGCGAGTGCCCGAGGAAATTATGCGCGAAGGCCTGGGCCAGTGAACCGGACATCGGTTGCTCCTTGTATTAAGAAGCGCGCAAAGTGCCGCAAGTGACTGGCAAGTTCAAGTCTCGGGGGATTATTGATTCATATAGCGGGCAATCATGGCCCGGTAGTTGCCGTCCAGAGAATAGCCGCCGACCAGAATGTGTCCATCGGCCTGCACCGCCAGTGAGTTGGCGATATCCAGGCTGCGTCCCAGTCGCGTGCGCAACCAGCCGTGGCCGTTACCGAACTCGCGGTCGAGTTGGCCGTCGGCCAGATAGCGCGCAACGATGAAATCGGCCTCGATACCGCCAATCGTCGCGCCCACCGCAATGATGCGGCCATCGGTCATGCACTGCGCCGCGCTCCACTGGCAGCCACTGGGGCCGATCTCCAGCAGATGCGGGTGGCCGGCATGGTTGCGCAACTCCGGGCGACCGTTGGGGTGCAGGCTCAGCGCCATGCAGCGGATCGGGTCGCGGCTGCTGCCAAAACAATGCAGATGCTCCATCGAATGCAGCACCTGACTGACCATCGCGCTTTGTCCGTGGGCCTTAAAGGCGAGGAAACCGTCCACCGCAAAGCGCTCATCCAGACGTCCGTCGGGCAGATAACGTGCCACCAGACCTTCCTGAGGAAAGTCGATGGCGCCGGCAACGATGATGCGCCCATCCTCTTGCAGCAGCAGGCAGTTGAGCCAGGTGTTGAGCAGCAGGTGACGGATCATCACGAAACCACGGCCATTGAAGCCGGGATCGAGGGTGCCGTCTGGAGTCAGACGAATCAGCATGCCGGCATGGTCGGCCAATTCGAAGTGGTGATTGGCAATCAGCAGAATGTGCCCGTCGTCCTGCACCGCGAAGTCGCATGCTTCGGCCCCCGGCACACCGGGCGGAAGCCAGCTATCCCGAGAGCCGACGGACAGGTCACCCGGCAGGCGCACGACTTGTCGACCATTGTCACCAAACGATGGGTCAGGCAAGCCGTCAGCCGTGAATCGGGCGCAGGCGGGCAGGGTACGGTGAGCGTTCTCATAATGCAGGCCGGCCAGCAGAATGCGTCCGTCTGGCAACACTTGCACCTTGGCACCCATGGCTTCGAATCCGGGGGCGAATTCGCCGATCACGCTGCCTTGAGCGCCGAAGCCGAGATCGGCAGAACCGTCGGGAAGCATTCGCGCCAACCCGAAACGGCTGCCTGCGGCAGTGCCAATCTTCGCAGCCACCAACACCCGGCCTTGTGGATCGAGGGCCAGGCCTTGAGTCATGCTCGACACGCTGCCGGCGAAATACACTTGGGCAATGCCGGAGTGGGCAAAATCTCTGTCGAGTTGCCCGGCGTGAGTCTTTGACGGCGGGAGCGCAACGGCGTTCTCGGGGGACATGCATGCTTCTCCTTGCAAGTTGACCAGGCCCGAATCGGGCGGGTAACTGCATGAGCGAAACATTCAATCCCTGAATACGCCGAAGTACAACTGACATAACTAACAGGTGGAGGGTCGCACTGTGCCAGAACAGTGTCTTTTTGAACCAAATGAAAGCCTGCCAAGCAGTGTCGCCTGACGCTTTAAAGAAAGTTGTACAAACGTACTGGAGATAAACAGCAACAGATAAATAAAAAGAGCAGGGCGGACGACTGGATGTCGTCCGCATTACCTTCTGATCAGTGCGGCATCGACCACGATTGCAACAGGTAACCTTCTTCGCTCAGTTCGGCGCGTGCCTGCTGCAGCAGTTGTTCCAGTTGCGCCGGGTCGGAGTAAGCGCTGCTTGGAATCTGCTTGCGGCCGATATGCGAGTTGGTACGGTCGATGACGGTCAGGTTCAGTTCGCCGTTGCCGTCTTGTGGGGCCCAGGCCACGCACTGGAAAGGTTTAAATGCGTGGTTGGCAATCAAAAGAGCTTCGTTGATACGGAGCGGGGCGGTCATGGGGTCTTCTCTCTGTCGTGCCCAATCAAGTGATGTGCCGTCGGTTGGGCTTACCGTTCGGCTGGTTACTTGTACTGATGCACGCAACCCCGAAGCAGGTCACACACGAAACGGAGAAATTTCAACTTTATTGCTAATGCTCAGGATTTCGACAGTTTTTGAAAGCCTGGCGAAAGAGCGCAACTCGATAGCTAACTAATAACCCGGCTTCTTATAACTCTTTAGCTTGTACGCCTATAAGCAATCGATACAAGCCCCTGTCAATTTCTTGCTAATGTTACAGTCGGGTCTGCCAAATGACTGTTTTTACAATAATTTCCTCAAATTTGGCGCCAAGGAACAGTCATGATCGAAGCGCCAGCGTTACGACGTTTATTGGTAGTCGACCCCTGTGACGACTGTCACCGCCTGTTACCCGGATTGCGCGCGGTGGGCTGGGATGTCGACAGCTGTACCCTGGAAAATGCCGCCGATCGGCCATGCGACGTCGGCCTGCTCAGATTGCAACCCTTTCACCTCGAGCGCCCGGAAGCCGTCAAGGAACTGATCAGCCGCAGCGGCACCGAGTGGATCGCGGTGCTGAATCAGGAGGTCCTGCGGTTGCAGAACGTTGGCGACTTCGTCTGCGAATGGTTTTTCGATTTCCATACATTGCCGTTCGATGTCTCGCGGGTCCAGGTGACCCTTGGGCGCGCGTTCGGCATGGCGCGTTTGCGAGGACAAGGTACGATTCACGTCGATCAGCCGGAACACGAGTTGCTCGGCGACAGCAAGCCGATCCGCGAGCTGCGAAAACTGTTGAGCAAACTGGCGCCGACCGAGTCCCCGGTATTGATCCGCGGTGAAAGCGGTACCGGCAAAGAACTGGTCGCGCGCACGCTGCACCGCCAGTCCCAGCGCCACAGCAAGCCGTTTGTGGCGATCAATTGCGGGGCGATTCCCGAACACTTGATTCAGTCCGAACTGTTTGGCCACGAAAAAGGAGCCTTTACCGGTGCCCATCAGCGCAAGGTCGGGCGCATCGAAGCGGCCAACGGTGGCACGCTGTTTCTCGATGAAATCGGCGATTTGCCGCTGGAATTGCAGGCCAATCTGCTGCGTTTCCTGCAGGAGAAACACATTGAGCGTGTCGGTGGCAGCCAGCCGATTCCGGTGGATGTGCGCGTCCTCGCGGCCACCCACGTCGACCTGGAAGCCGCCATCGAGAAAAAACGCTTTCGCGAAGACCTGTATTACCGCCTCAATGTGCTGCAAGTGGTAACCGCGCCATTACGCGAGCGACACGGTGATCTGTCGATGCTGGCCAACCACTTTTCTCATTTCTACAGCCATGAAACCGGCCGCCGTCCACGCAGCTTCAGCGAGGATGCGTTGATCGCCATGGGCAAGCACGACTGGCCGGGTAATGTGCGCGAGCTGGCCAACCGCGTGCGACGGGGTCTGGTGCTGGCGGAGGGGCGGCAAATTGAAGCGCGGGATCTGGGGTTGATCAGTCAGCACTCAATCTCCACGCCGATGGGCACGCTTGAAGACTACAAGACCCGGGCCGAACGCCAGGCCTTGTGCGATGTATTGAACCGGCACAGCGACAACCTCAGCGTCGCAGCGAAAGTGCTTGGGGTCTCCCGGCCAACGTTTTATCGCCTGCTGCACAAACATCAGATTCGCTAGAAAACAAAGATCAAAAGATCGCAGCCTGCGACGACTCCTACAGTTGTAATCCCTGTAGGAGCTGCCGCAGGCTGCGATCTTTCGCTTTAGAAGTAGTACGGGAATTTCAGGCTGAAGGAGAAGTCCGGGGCATCCGGGGTCATGCCGATCGACAGGTTGGGTACGATGGTGAGGTTATCCGTGGCGGCAATGGTCATGCCGACGTTGAAGTAACCCGCGTTTGCGTCACTGGACACCACCGATTGCCAATCCCCGCCATCGGGTTTGAGTTTGCTGCGGCGTTGCACCAGATCAGACATCGAAAACGACATACTCATCTTTTCGTTGAGTGCAAACGCGATACCGGCGCCGATCTGGAAGCTGTCGCCAATGCTGACCTTGCCTGGCGTTTTCTGATTGACGGTGGCACTGATGTCGTCAAACGACTCCTCCAGGTTGTGGGTGTAGGACAGGCTGCCGAACAACACCGCCGGGTCGAACGTCTTGACCAGCGAAACCCCGGGAGTGATCGACCAGACGCCGTTACCGGTGGGCAAGGTATCAGGCACGAACAGGTTGGAGTTGGCATCGGTCTGGCGCAATTTGATCCCGAACGGATCCTTGCCGGTTGGCGCCTTGACTCGCAGGGTGACCACGGCGTCCGGGGTGTTGACCGACTCGTCGAGGAACTTGTAGGCGATACCGAAGTTGACGTCGCCGATGGTTGGATCACGCGAAACATCCTGTTCCGTCGTGACGTTCGATGCACCACCGTTGCCGCCACCGGACTGGTAGGTCGACTCGCGGTAAACCACCGGTACGTTGACGTCGAACTGCCAGCGGTTGTCGAAGTTGTAGCGGCCGGTCAGGTCCAGCGTCCAGGTGTCGGCCTTGATCCGGTCGAGGTTGATGTTGCCAAGAAAGATCGAGTCCAGTGCGAGGAAGCCGTTGAGGATCAGCTGCCGGGTGTCGTAACGCGAGTAGGTCACCCCGGTTTCAAAGCTGAATTTGCCGCCGCCGAAGAAGCCGCTGGCCTCGTCGTAGAGGTTGGACACACTCTGTGCCGGTTGCGAATCGTCGGCCAGCGACTGGCCGTAAGACGCGCCACTGCCCCCTGCTGCGCCCCCCGACGCTGCTGCCGCCCCAGTCCCGGGCGCGCCGGTGCTGGTGGCCACTCTTGGATTGCCTTTCATGTCAGACGGCGACTTGGCCAGCCGTTTGGGTTGCGGCGCTGCCGGTTGATCTTCAACCTGACGAACCCGTTGTTCGAGCACCGCCAGGGCCTTTTGTTGTACTTCGTATCGTTGCTTCAGCTCCAGAAGTTCCTGTTTCAGGGTCTCCACATCTGCGTCGGGTGCTGCTTGCAGCATCGCCGCAGGTAGAAGAGTACTCAAACATACAGCGGCACGCAGTGATACTGATCGATACATGAATAAGCCGTCCCTTTAAGCCCAATGATCGAGACTCAGCGTAGTTCAATATCCGATATTGCGTAGTGCCCTGAGTTGAGTCAGGTTGCAGTCCAGTGCGCCGGGGCTGATGCCGTTATTGTTAAGTACAACATTGAGTTGGGTCATGTTGTTGACCACGTTGGCGCTGCCCAGCAGGCGCGTGTTCTGCAGCAGGCCGCCCTGGGCGATTTGTTGCAGGGCGGTGCCCTGATTTCCCGAGGCCTGGATCGCCATTTGCACGCCACTGCTGCTGGCCGAAACGGCGACGTTGCCAGCGGCATTGCTGGCACCGATGGTTTGCCCGGCAATCAGGGCCTGACCTTGTGCGGGGGCCAGTGGAGGAGGGGTGTTGGCCTCTTTTACGTTGATCGCCACATTGTTGTTGGCGGTGTTGCCGTCGCCGGCGGCGCGTACGCTCTGGGTCACGCCCTGGCTGTTGTTGAGTGCCGCACCACCAATGACATTGCCAGTACCCGGCGTCGGGGTGCTGCCGTTGCCCTGTTCCTTGATGGTCGAGACATAAAATTCCGGTTTGATCGTGGCGGCCTGGATTTGCATCGACGTCGCAGCGCCGATCAGATCACCGCTGGCGTTGCGCCAGGTACTGCTCATGACAATGCCGAAGCTGATGATCCGCCCCGGCATGACGTAACGACCCCGAAGCTGTGACAGCTCCTGATCCTGGATTTCGATAGGTTTGAACCCTGCATTGGCGTAGCCTGACGCGCTCGCTGCCAGGCAGGCGGCGGCCAGCCAGTATGAGGTTTTCATCTGCTGCTCCCGGGACATCCAGCCCCATTCTTTATAATCGGCGATTAAAAGAAGTCGCTCTGTATGAACCCGAAGTCCATCAATTCAGCATCTTTGACAGGGTTGAAGTTATCCAGCTTGTTCTTGGCCGTCAGCGGAGTCGGTGGTGAGCGCAATGCATTGGTTTTGTCATAACCGGGGCCGACGATGGCGAAGACGATGCCGTTCCAACCTTTGACAAAGTCATCATGGGTGTAGCGTTTGTGGCCTAAGACGGGATCTCCGATGTAAACCCAATCCTTGTCCGAACGCTGCAGAACCACGAAATGCTTGTAGCCGCGAATTTCCAACAGTACCACCACCGGGATCGTGACTGCGTCGAGCTTTTCCGGTGGAATCTTGTAACCCCTGGCGCGCATGCCGATGCTTTCTACGTAGCGCTTCATGTCCAGCATGGAAAAACCCTGAGTGCGAACAAGGTCCTGGTCGGCGTTGACCAGCATGCCTTTGATGATGTGCTCCTCATCGACGTCGAGCCAATAGGCCTGGCGCAATACCGTGGCCAGTGCGGCGGCGCCGCAGCTGAAATCGGTTTTCTGTTCGACAATGTCGGCAAACTTGCGCTCACGGATGCTTTGCACGTTTTTGTAGACGAGTACGCCGCCGGGCAGGGCAGCGACGGGCATCTGGGCAGCCTGGGTCAGGCCGGACAGGCAAAGCAGGGCGATAAAGGCAGTCTTACGCATGATCGATACGCCTTTGCGGACTGAGGAAAAGCCCCGTTTCCGGGGCTTTCGTTTCGATCGCGATTACATGCAGGCTTTGCAACCTGCAGCGATGGACAGCGAGTTGCTTTGTTGGTTGCCAACACCGGCGGCGTTGTTGTAACCAGCGTTACCGGAGAAGTTGTTACCAACGTTCGAGATGTTCGCGTTGTTGGTCACAGGGTTTTTCCAGCCATCAGGGGTCAGCACTTGTTGAGTGGTGACGCCAGCCAGGCCGAAGACACCGACAGCTTCGAAGGTGGCTTTCTGATCTTTGCTGCCGCCGTTACCGCCATGGCCGCGATCGTTGTCACCATAGCCGCCACCGCCGTGGCCTTTATCACCTTCGATGGTAGCCTTGCCAACGGCAGCGAACGCGCCGACGGCGGCCACGGTGCCGGTGAGGGTATCTTTTTTGTAGGTTTGAGTGCCGTTATTGGACACAGTCAGGCCAGTGGAGCTTTGGTTCGCAGCAGCAGCCGCGTTAGCTACACGACCACCCGATACAGCAATAGCCAGGTTGTTTTTCTGTTGGTTGAAGTTGCCGGCACTGTTGTTCACGCCAATGTTGCCGGAACCGCCGTTACCCACGTTGTTGAGGTTGGCGTTGTTGGTTGTCGAGTAGTTGGCAACCGCGTTGTTGTTGTTGACCTGAGTGGCGCTGGAGACAGATACCGCGCTGCCGAAGATAAAGCTTTCGTCGGCAGTCGCCAGTGCAGCAGCGTTGTCTTGCTGGTTGCCATCGCCGGCGGTGTTGTTCATGCCGACGTTGCCGTTGGTGCCATTGGCCGAGTTATTGACGTTGGCATCATTTTTGGTGCCTTGGTTGCCCACCAGGTTGCCATCGCTGTTCTGCGTGTCGAGTACGGCAGCCCCGGCGCCGGCTCCGATTTGCAGAAGTTGTTCCAGGGTAGGGCCTTTGGGTTCATGGTTGCCATGGCCATTGCCGTGCCCGTTACCATGATCATTGCCGCCTGCCTGAGCCGCCATTGCCATTACTGCTGCAAGTGCGAAAACCAGTGGTTTGAGAGCCATTGTAGGTTTCATGGTGTTTCTCCATCGTGCTTATTAGTTGGTTAAGTGTTGGTACTTTCTAATTGCACTGCTTTTGTTGTTTGGGTCAGTCAGCGACCCGGATGCTCAGGGTGTTAGCCATACGGTTCCCCACCCCGGCACTCTGGTTCACCTGAATCACCCCTCGGCTGCCGGTGAAGGCCTGATCACTTGTCGTGACCTGGCGACTGCCGGGTGAGGTGCCAGTTGCTCCTGAGCTCGGTAAAAGCGCCACGTTCTGTTGCGACAGGGCGCTGTCGTCAACGCTCTCCGGGGCAGCACTGATGCTGACGCGCGTCACGTTGGCCATCTGGTTGTTCGCCCCGGCCCCCTGGTTCACACCCAGGATTCCGTTGCCATTGCTGAAAGAGGTGCCGCCAATGGTGGCGCTGGCGTTCATCGACGGGTTGGCCGGGGTATCCAGCTTTTGCCTGACGATGGTTGTGGCGCTGGCGTTGGTGCCGATGGCGATCGCTTTGGTGTTGGTCTGTTGCATCTGGTCGCCAGCAGCCTGGTTGACGTTGTAGTTGCCGCGGTACTGGACGCCGGTGTCCTGAATGTTCGCGTTATTGACCGAGTCGGGGGCGGCCAGCGCCTGGACGCAGCCGAAAAGGGCAAGTAAAAGAAGGGAACGATTCATTTCATTGACCTCCGGCCATGCGGGTCAGCGGAGCAAGACCGGAACTCATCGCACGGTTGACGGTGTTGGAGATCGAACCGCCCGCGCCACCGCCGTGACCGCCGCCCATGCCGGGCAGGCCATTGGGATTGGTCAGGGTGTTCATGCCAGGCATGTTGGCGGTGGGCGTGGTGATATTGCCGCGAATCGAAGAACCACTGGCTACACTGGCAAATTCACCGTCATTGAGCTCGGTGCTGGTCATCGCCTGATTGATGCGAGCCGAAGGGTTGGCATTGACCGTGGTTGGGTAGGGGTCTTTGCCACCGCTGCGCCCGATGGGAATGGGCTGGACGTCGCGGTTGAGAACGATCACGCCATTGCCTTCGGCCTGAACGTTGAAACTGATGAATGTGCTGGCGGCTGATCCAATCAGCAGAAGGCAGGTCAGGCCTTTATTGATATTCCCCACGGCGGCAATTCCTTCTTCAGTGGGCTGGCTCTTGTCAGCGTTGCGAAGGAGAGAGCGAAAGCTGTGCCGCTTTTGAGTTGTTGTTGGTTTTCAACGGGTTGGCGCTGGGCCGCACAGGGTTGATACAAAAGCTGTTTCAACGCTGAAACAGTCGTGCAGACGCCCACCGGTTCCATGGCGGCGCAAAGCTCTGGGACAAGGGTTTGCCGGGGACTGTTTCACTGGCGAAACAGATGTCCTGACAAAATGATGAAGGCCGTTGAATTGGCCGCTTTGCGCTCAGGGAGGTGTTTCAGGAATGGACACTTTCGCCCTGAACGGAGCTATTCGATGGATCAATCAGCCAATAACCGGGCGACGGCTTCAAAAGCCTGAACGCGGCGTTGATCCCAATCGCCCTGGATGATCTGCAACGGCTGCTTGTGCTGTTCCAGCCAGTCATGGGTGGCCTGAAAGAACGCCAGGCGTGCGCTCAGTTGTGGCTGGCAACGTTGGCCGTCATCCGTCCAGTCGATCTGCTCCGGGGACAGCAGCAGGTGCAGGTCGTAATGCCTTGCCAGCAGCTCGGGTTCCAGCCATGTCGGGCAGTCGCCAAACAGGGTCTGGCTCCACAGGATATTACTCAGTAAATGGGTGTCGAGAATCAGCAATCGCGGTTGCTGCGCCCGCGCGTGATCTTCCCATTGCAACTGTCCACGGGCGATGTCGGGAATGTCGTTCAGGCAGGTATCGCGAGGATTCTGCTCCATGAACCAGCGCACGTATTCGTCCACCCGCAGGCCGCCGAAGCGCTCCTGAAGGCCTGCGGCCAGCCAGCTCTTGCCGGTGGATTCCGGGCCGGTGAGGACAACCACCTTCATCGCTGCAACGCCGGATCGGCGCGCCATTCCCGCCAGCCTTGCACAGCAATCAGGGTGAACAGGGCATACAGCGCGGCGGTAAGGTACAAGCCCTTATATAGAAACAGACCGACGAAAATCACATCCAGCACGAACCACAGTGCCCAGCATTGCAGGCGTTTCTGTGCCATCCAGAGTTGTGCGACAAGGCTGAAAGCAGTCAGTGCGGCATCAAGCCACGGTTGTGCGGCGTCGGTCCAGTGCGCCATGGCCGCGCCCAGCAGCAGGCTACCGAATGCGCCCACACTCAGGCCGAGCAGAATAGCGCGCCGATCCAGACGTGTGACGTCGCGTCCGTCATGCATTGTCCCGGCGCGGGTCCATTGCCACCAGCCGTAGACTTGCAGCGCGGCGTAGATCACTTGCAGCAACATGTCCGAGTACAGCTTCACGTCATAGAAAATCCAGCTGTACAGCAACACCATGACCAGGCCGATCGGCCAGCACCATGGATTCTGTTTGACCGTCAGCCACACGGCAATCACACCGAGGGCGGCGGCAAACAGTTCAAGCTCGGACATGGGGGTTCCTTGGGAAAATTGAGGAGGGAGCGGATTGTACCCAAAAACCTGTGGGAGCGAGCCTGCTCGCGAACGCGGTATGTCACCAATGCAGATGTTGATTGACATTACGCCTTCGCGAGCAGGCTCGCTCCCACAAGGGTGAGGGGTCAGACGCGGAACTGGCGCAGAAGCTGATTCAACTGCTCGCTCAGTTGCCCCAGCTTCACGCTCGCCGCACTTGACTGCTCCGCCGCCAGCGCAGTGCTGTGAGACAGGCCGGCCGCCTGCGTGACGTTCTGGTTGATGTCCTCGACCACATGCGCCTGTTGCAGCGTGGCGCTGGCAATCGACGCGTTCAGGCCGTTGAGGTTGCGCAGTGCCTGGCCGATGGCGTTGAGACTGGCGCCGGCAAGGCCAGCCTGTTCAATGGTCAGCTGCGAGGCTTTGCTGCTGTCACCGATGACTTTCACGGCCGCTTCGGAATGGTTCTGCAGGCGCTCGATCATGGTCTGGATTTCCGCCGTCGACTTTTGCGTGCGCTGCGCCAGCAGCCGCACTTCATCGGCCACCACCGCAAAGCCCCGGCCCTGTTCGCCGGCACGGGCCGCTTCGATGGCCGCGTTGAGGGCCAGCAGGTTGGTCTGCTCGGCAATCGAGCGGATCACCTCCAGCACACTGCCGATCTGCGTGCTTTCGGCGGCGAGGGTGCGGATCACTTCGACCGCCTGGTCAATGGTGCCGGACAGTCTGTCGATCTGTTGCAGGCTGCCGTCGATGTTGATCTGGCCCTGCTGCGCCTGGGCTTCGGCATCGCGCATTTCAGCGGCAGCATGCTCGGCATTCTTCGCCACATCCTGCACGCCGTAGGTGACTTCGTTGATCGCGGTCGCCACCAGTTCCATCTGCTGCGATTGCTGCTGGCTGCGCTGCTGGGCCTGGGTCGCATCGTTGCCCAGTTCGCTGGACGACTGGCCCAGCGCGCTGGCCGAGATCTGCAGGTCACCGATGACCCGGCGCAACTTGGCGGTGAAGGCGTTGAAGTGATGCGCCAGTTGTGTGACTTCGTCTTGGCCATGGGTATCGAGGCTGCGCGTCAGGTCACTTTCGCCGCTGGCGATATTGGCCATGGCGTTCACGGTTTCCTGCAGCGGGCGCACGATGCTGCGGGCAATCAAAATCACCAGCAGGGCCATGATCAGTGCAATCGCCAGGCCGATTACCGAAGCCTTGATCACCTGGCCCTGGAACTCGCTCTGCACATCATCGACGTAAACGCCGGAACCAAGGATCCAGCCCCACGGCTCGAACAGTTTTACATAGGACGTCTTCGCGACCGGTTCGCTGGCGCCGGGCTTCGGCCAACGGTAATCGACCATGCCCGCGCCTTTGCTTTTGGCGATCGCGACCATCTCGTTGAATACCGCAAAACCGTCCGGATCGCGGATCGCCGAGAGGTTCTGGCCTTCGAGTTTGGGGTTGGTCGGGTGCATGACCATCACGGGGGTGAGGTCGTTGATCCAGAAGTAGTCGCTCTGGTCGTAGCGCAAGCCGCGAATGGCGGTCAGTGCCTGCTTCTGTGCGGCGTCGCGGGTGAGGGTGCCGGCGGTTTCCAGGTCGTGGTAGTAGCTCAGCAAGCCGCTGGCGGTCTGCACCACGTGCTGGGTTTTCTGCGCCTTGGCGTGGTAGAGGTCATCGTGGATCTGCTTGAGCATCAACATACCCAAGGTCAACAACATGACCACGGCCACAATCAAAATGAGCCACAAGCGTCGGCTGATCGACACACTGCGCAAGCTGTTCATAACGCTGCCACTCCGATTTCTTTTTCTTGTAATAAATCAACGCCAGCATCCAACCACGTTTGAGTGGTCGGGCATACGCGACCCAAGTCGTATAACGCCGCAGCACTATTAAGGCTTGTCTGTTAGGATTTCGGCCCCGCGCGCGAAAACCTGAATCCAAGTTGATATTTCACGGAATTTTGACCGTTTCGTGTGGATGCTGTGCGCGCGGAATCGGTACAGCAACAAACAGCTACGCTGATCGCAGTGAACGTAAAAATATTATCGGGGCATGCCAGCGTGCATCGCTCTTTGGGGGACTGATGGATCTTTGGATCGCTTTGCAGGCACTGATTCTTGGCGTTGTAGAGGGGCTGACGGAGTTTTTGCCCATTTCCAGTACCGGACACCAGATCATTGTTGCCGACTTGCTCGACTTCGGCGGCGAACGGGCCATGGCGTTCAACATCATTATTCAGCTCGGCGCGATCCTTGCGGTGGTCTGGGAGTTTCGTCGCAAGATTCTCGATGTGGTAATTGGCTTGCCGACCCAGCCGAGTGCGCGACGTTTTACTGCCAACCTGCTGATCGCATTCCTGCCGGCGGTGGTGTTGGGGGTGATTTTTGCCGACCTGATTCACCAGTACCTGTTCAACCCGATCACCGTCGCGACCGCATTGGTGGTGGGCGGCGTGATCATGTTGTGGGCAGAGCGCCGCCAGCATGAAGTGCACGCCGAAACCGTGGACGAAATCACCTGGAAAGACGCGCTGAAGGTCGGGTTCGCCCAGTGCCTGGCGATGATTCCCGGCACCTCGCGGTCCGGTTCGACGATTATCGGTGGTTTGCTGTTCGGCCTGTCGCGCAAGACCGCGACCGAGTTCTCGTTCTTCCTGGCGATGCCGACCATGGTCGGTGCGGCGGTGTACTCCGGTTACAAGTATCGCCACCTGTTCGTGCCGGCGGATTTCCCGGTTTTCGCCATCGGCTTCATCACGGCGTTTATCTTCGCCATGATTGCCGTGCGCGGTCTGCTCAAGTTCATCGCAAGCCACAGCTACGCGGCGTTCGCCTGGTACCGGATCGTTTTCGGTCTGGTGATTCTGGCGACCTGGCAGTTCGGCTGGGTGGACTGGTCGGCGGCCAAACCATGAGTGATTCCCGCGCACGCCGCCCGGATGGACGCCCGTCCGGTGGCGGCATTCAGCATTTGAAACTGAAACTGGCGGTGCTGCTGATCGTCTGCGCGTTGCCGCTGTTCGGCTCGCTGTCGATGTGGCTGCGCGGCATCTCGTTGGTGCCGTTGACTGCTTATGGAGTCGTCAGTGTGCTGGCGTTTTTCATGTACTGGGCAGACAAACGCAAGGCCCGCGTCGATGCCTGGCGCACGCCGGAGAACATCCTGCATGCGCTGGAACTGGCCGGCGGCTGGCCCGGTGCGCTGATTGCCCAGCAGGTGTTCCGGCACAAGACGCGCAAGGTGTCGTTCCAGATTCTGTTCTGGGTGATTGTGGCGCTGCATCAGGTGTTCTGGATCGACCAGCTGTTTCTGGGTTCGAACCTGCTTTCACTTTTCTGAATCACCACAAATCCCCCTGTAGGAGCTGCCGCAGGCTGCGATCTTTTGATCTTGCTTTTTCAAAGATCAAAGTCAAAAGATCGCAGCCTGCGGCAGCTCCTACAAGGATCGGGTTTAGAGCAGTAATCCGATTTGAGTTTTTTTCGGCAATTTGCCCACCACCAACTGATGCGAACGCGTCAGCAATCCCTGCAGTTCCTCGGCGCCCAGCGGGTAGGGCGGGTGCATGATGATCCACTGTGCCCGCGCCAGATACGGCGCCGGGTGAATACCCGGGCGGTCGCAATGGCCGAGAAACAGATCCTTGTCGACCTTGAATGCCAGTGAATCCCCGCGCAGCCCCTGCAAGGCAAACATCTTGTTGCCGGCAATCGAGAACACCCGCACGCCGCCCCATTTGTAATCCTCGCGCGCGCCCGGCAAGGCCAGGCAGAAGGCGGCGACATCCGCTTCGTTCATCTTTCCCTTGCTCATAACAGCCGCTCCCCACACGCATTGAACGATTCGACCAGATGGTCGATCCACGCCCGCACCGCCGGCATCACCCCGCGCCGGTGCGGATACACCGCCTGCAACCAGCCGCCGGGCAACGACCACTCGGGCAACAGTTGCACCAGCGCGCCGCTTTCGAGATCGGCTTCGCAATACATCATCGGCAGCAGGGTAAAGCCCTGGCCGGCGAGTACGCAGGCTTTGCGCACGATAAAGTCGTCGATGCCCAGGCGCGCTTCCATATTCAGCTCGACGCTATTGCCTTGCTGATCAAGCAAACGCACGTGAACCATGCGGTCGGCTTCCAGCGCGCCAAGTACCGGCAGGTTTTTCAGATCCTGCGGGTGGGCAATGGTTTTGCCTTCGACAAAGGCCGGGCTGGCCACCACCATTTGCGCCTGACGCAGACGGCGGGTGACCAGCAATGGATCTTCATCGCCCAGTTCACGTACGCGCAGCGCCACGTCGAAGCCTTCGGCGACCAGATCCACGCGGCGGTTGAGCAGCACCACCTCCAGCTGCACCTGGGGGAATTTGCCAAGAAATTCGCTGATTACCCATGGCAACATTTCTCGCGCCAGCCCGGTGGGGCACGATACCCGCAAGCGCCCGCGCGGTTCACTGGACATGCTGGCAACGGCTTCGTCGGCCATCTCCGCCTCCAGCAACATCGCCTGACAGTGACGCAAGTAGCGCTCGCCAACAGCCGTCAGGTTCAACTGGCGTGTAGTGCGTTGCAGGAGGCGGGCGCCCAAGCGTTCTTCGAGCTCGGCAATGCGCCGCGACAACCGCGACTTGGGAATGCCCAGCAAGCGGCCGGCTGCCGCAAAGCCACCGGCCTCGACCACTTTGGCGAAATAGTACAGATCGTTGAGATCCTGCATGAAAAGTCCACCGTTCTATCAGTGGGACGAACTATCGCATTGTCGGCGGCTAATCAGCTATTGGTTTCTTCCGTAGGATTGTCTCCATTCCGTCGCCGCCGGCGATTCTTTCCAGGAGATTCCACATGAAACTGCTGCACATCGATTCGAGCATTCTGGGCGACAACTCCGCTTCCCGTCAGCTGAGCAGCCAGGTCGTCAAAGCCTGGCAAGCCGCGGAACCTGCGGCCGTGGTGACCTACCGCGACCTGGCCGCCGACGCCATCAGCCACTTCTCGTCGACCACTCTGGTGGCTGCCGGTACTACCGCTGAACTGCGCGACGCCGCGCAACAGCACGAAGCCGAATTGAGCGCTTCGACCCTGGCCGAATTCATCGCTGCCGACGCCATCGTCATCGCCGCGCCGATGTACAACTTCACCGTGCCGACCCAGCTCAAGGCCTGGATCGACCGCGTCGCCGTTGCCGGCCAGACGTTCCGTTACACCGAAGCGGGTCCGGAAGGCCTGTGCGGTGGCAAGAAAGTGGTGATCGTCTCCACCGCCGGTGGCATCCATGCCGGCCAGGCGAGCGGCATCGCCCACGAAGAATATTTGAAGCTGGTACTCGGTTTCCTCGGCATCACCGACATCGAAATCGTCCGTGCCGAAGGTCTGGCCTACGGTGATGAAGTGCGCAACAACGCAATGAGCGCCGCTCAGGCGAAGATCGCCGGGCAACTGTTCGCCGCTGCGTAAGCATTGCGTAAAGACCAGCTACCGTTCAGGTAGCGCCTCAAAAAACTCTGTATTCTGGTTCTGCAAGGGCCAGGTGCGGAGTTTTTTGTTTCAGACTGTTGCATAATCTGGCCCGGGTTATGCAGTCAAACGATCAACGTCTGAGTGCAACGCCACGCCGGATCACCGAACCTCAGGGTTACGGGCGTGTCGGAACACAAAGGATCTTTCGATTGAGTAACACAGGGTGGGCCATCCGATGATGCGTCTTTGTGCAACGTTACTGATTTGCCTGCTTGGCAGCCTCGGTTCAGTGCATGCCGCGCCCGGGCGACACCCTGTCTGGAGTGTCGGTTACCACGAGATGACGTTCCTCGATCCGCTGGATCTGCAACCGATGCGCGCCATCGCCTTCTATCCCTCCAGCGACCGCGAGCACAGCAGCCTGCTTGAGGGCTACACCGTCGAGGCGGGCGCCGACACCAAGGTTGCCATCGGTCGTTTCCCGATGCTGATGCTGTCCCACGGCAACACTGGCACGCCGCTGGCGCTGCATGACCTCGCCACCTCGCTGGCACGCAAGGGCTTTGTGGTGGTCGCGGTGATTCATCCCGGCGACAACTCCAAAGACCACAGTCGCCTCGGTACCCTGAGCAATCTGTATGGGCGGCCAATCCAGATTTCCGAAGCGATCACCGCCACCCTTGGCGACCCGATGCTCTCGCCGTTCGTCAACGCCGATCAGGTCGGGGTGATCGGCTATTCGGCCGGTGGCGAAACCGCGTTGATTCTCTCCGGTGCGCAGCCGGATCTGGATCGCCTGCGCCGGTACTGTCAGGAGCGCCCGGACGACCGTGACGCCTGCAACACTCAGGGCGAACTGATCGTCGATCGTGATGACTTGCAACCGGTGGCCGATCCGCGCGTGCATGCGCTGTTGCTGATGGCGCCGCTGAGCCTCAAATTTGGCCGTCACACCCTTGCGGACGTGCATGTGCCGGTGCTGCTGTACAGCGGCGATGGCGACAAACTGGTGGCGTTCGACAAGAACGCCGCGGCGCTGGCGCGCAAGCTGCCGACCGCGCCCGACTTCAAATTGCTGGCCGGGGCAGGGCATTTTGTGTTCATGGCGCCGTGCAACGAAGAGCAGATCCGCGCCATGCCGGCGCTGTGCACCGACGCTGATGGCGTGGATCGCGAAGACATCCACCGCAACCTGATTTCCGAGGCCGGACAGTTTTTCTCGCGCACGCTGGGCAGGCCGAGCCGGGCGGGGATGCAGACCGCGGATCAATAAAGATCAAAGATCAAAAGATTGCAGCCTTCGGCAGCTCCTGCCGTGGATTTTTGTCGGCGCTGCCGAAGGCTCGGGCCGCGATCGGACGATCTTGTGATTTCGTTTTTCAGCTCATCGCCCGGCGCTTGAGCAACAAGGTCAACCCCAGCCCGAGCACCGACAACAGCGCCGCACTGAAGAAAATCCACGCATACCCCAGGTTCAGCGCCACCGCGCCCATCAACGGCCCGGCAATCGCCAGTGCCAGATCAAAGAACACTGCATAAGCACCCAACCCCGAGCCACGGCTGGAACTGGGCACCTGCTTGATCGCCTCGACCCCCAGCGCCGGATACACCAGCGATAAGCCAAACCCGGCCAGCCCCGCGCCGATCAAAGCGAACGTGGTCGATGGTGCCAGCCACAGCAGCACCAGGCCGAGGGTTTCGATGCTCATGCAGGCAATGGCCGAGTTGAACCCGCCAAAACGGCTGATCGCCGAAATGAACAGCAGCCGCGACAGGATGAAGCACACGCCGAATACCGTCAGGCAATACGCGGCGCCGCTCCAGCCACGGTTGAGGTAATAAAGGGTGATGAAGGTGGTCAGCGTGCCGTAACCGATCGACGCCAGACTCAAACTGGCCCCATACGGTGCGATGCGCCCGAATACTGCCCAAAAAGACAGCCGTTCGCCGCGCACCACCGGTACCGAGGGTTTATTACGGATGATCACCAGAGCGGCCGCCGCCAGTACCGACAGGGCAATGCCCAGGCTGGTAAAGCCGTAGTCGGCAACCATCACCACGCCCAGTGGTGCGCCAATCGCAATCGCGCCGTAGGAGGCAATGCCGTTCCAGCCGATCGACCTTGCCGTGTGCTCCACGCCGACCTGGCCCATGCACCAGCTGATGGTGCCGACGCCGATCAAACCCTGTGCAACGCCAAGCAGCAGCCGACCGATGATCAGGATAATCAGGCTCGGCACCGGGAAATCCTGCAGCAGCGTCGAAATCAGCGTCAGCAGCCCGCTGAGCACAATCCCCGACAAGCCATACACAATCGCCCGTTTGGTGCCCAGCGTGTCCGACATGCGCCCGGCCATCGGTCGACTGAGCAACGTGGCCAGATATTGCGAGCCGATGACCAGTCCGGCAACGATCGCGCTGAACCCCAGTTGCTCGTGAACATAGCCGGGTAACACTGCAATCGGCAGACCGATGCACAGGAAGGCGACAAAGGTATAGAAAACGATGGAGACGATCTGCAGGGTGATCGCCAGTGAGCTTTGCAAAGGCTGTTGCTGCGCAGACATGTGGACTCGTTCGCGGGCGGCGGTGGGAGAATCGGCATCATGGCTGGGTGCTGAAATAAAAGGAAGCAGGCTAACTAATTTACTTGGAGTCGGTGGTGTTTTTGAGGGCCTCTTCGCGAGCAGGCTCGCTCCCACATTTGGAACGCGATTACCGTGGGAGCGAGCCTGCTCGCGAAGGGCTTCGCAGCACGAAATCAAGATCCCTTGAAATGCAAAAAGCCCTGTCACACCGACAGGGCTTTCGCTTGAAGCTTGGAGCAAGAAGCTCGCAGCTATCTTTAGAACACCACACCCTGACTACGCAGGTAGTCATCGTAAGTGCCGCTGAAGTCAGTCACGCCGTTCGGGCTCAGCTCGATGATGCGCGTGGCCAGAGACGATACGAACTCACGGTCGTGGCTGACGAAGATCAGCGTACCCGGGTAGTTTTCCAGCGCCAGGTTCAGCGCCTCGATCGACTCCATGTCCAGGTGGTTGGTCGGTTCGTCCATCACCAGCACGTTCGGCTTTTGCAGGATCAACTTGCCGAACAGCATACGACCTTGCTCACCGCCGGAGATGACCTTGACCGACTTGAGGATCTCGTCGTTGGAGAACAGCATGCGACCCAGGGTGCCACGAATCACTTGCTCGCCCTGCGTCCATTGACCCATCCAGTCGAACAGGCTGACATCGTCTTCGAAGTCGTGGGCGTGATCCTGAGCGTAGTAGCCCAGCTCCGCGCTCTCGGTCCATTTCACAGAACCGGCGTCGGGCGTCAGCTCGCCCATCAGGGTGCGCAACAGCGTGGTCTTGCCGATGCCGTTCGGGCCAATGATCGCCACGCGCTCGCCGGCTTCCACGGTGAAGCTGAAGTTCTTGAACAGGGTCTTGCCGTCGAAGCCCTTGGACATCTGCTCGATGGTCACGGCCTGGCGGTGCAGCTTTTTGGTCTGTTCGAAACGGATGAACGGGCTGACACGGCTCGATGGCTTGACCTCGGCCAGCTGGATCTTGTCGATCTGCTTGGCGCGGGAAGTGGCCTGTTTGGCTTTCGAGGCGTTGGCCGAGAAACGGCTGACGAACGTTTGCAGTTCGGCAATCTGGGCTTTCTTCTTGGCGTTGTCCGACAGCAGTTGCTCGCGGGACTGGGTCGCGGCCGTCATGTACTCGTCATAGTTGCCCGGGAACAGACGCAGTTCGCCGTAGTCCAGGTCAGCCATGTGCGTGCACACGCTGTTGAGGAAGTGACGGTCGTGGGAAATGATGATCATAGTGCTGTTACGCACGGTGAGAATCGATTCCAGCCAGCGAATGGTGTTGATGTCCAGGTGGTTGGTCGGTTCGTCGAGCAACAGCACTTCCGGATCAGAGAACAGTGCCTGAGCCAGCAAGACCCGCAGCTTCCAGCCTGGCGCCACTTCAGACATCGGGCCGAAATGCTGTTCCAGTGGAATGCCCAGACCCAGCAGCAGTTCACCGGCACGGGACTCGGCGGTGTAGCCGTCCATCTCGGCGAACTCGGTTTCCAGCTCGGCCACGGCCATGCCGTCTTCTTCGCTCATTTCCGGCAGCGAGTAGATACGATCGCGCTCGGCTTTGACCTTCCACAACTCTTCGTGACCCATGATCACGGTGTCGATCACGGTGAATTCTTCGTAGGCAAACTGATCCTGACGCAATTTACCCAGGCGTACGTTCGGCTCGAGCATGACCTGACCGCCGGACGGCTCGAGATCGCCACCGAGGATTTTCATGAAGGTCGACTTGCCGCAACCGTTGGCGCCGATCAGACCGTAGCGGTTGCCGCCGTTGAATTTGACCGAAACGTTTTCGAAGAGCGGCTTGGCGCCGAACTGCATCGTGATGTTAGCTGTGGAGATCAATTGCTTTACCTATCAATGGGTTGCGAGCCGCACATTTGGCGCTTGGGCCATTTCTGGGGCATTTTGGAGCGTTTTCTTCCCTACCCGGTCAGTGTTGGCGGTGGCCAGCAGGCGAGGGGTGAGAGCAGCAACTGGACATGGCGTCCAGGCTGTTGGGCATTAAAGGCGGGATTCATGCCAGACATTGCGCGCATTGTCGCATAAGTCATGCGGCAGTTGTATGGCGGACGCTGACGAACCGGCAGACTGCCTGCATCGGGAAGCGTCAAATGCGCGTTCACGCAGCGGTCTATCGAATTCATGAGTGTCGATGCGGGCTTCCAACAATCGTGGGAGGAACTAAAACGCCTGATATCGTCTACATTTCATCAAGGAATTTCGATGAGAGGACGGTCATGTTTAAAAAACGCTTACTGGTTGCGTCTGTTACCTGTCTGGCCTTGGCGGTGAGCTCTGTAACGGCACTGGCCGATCCGGGAAATGGCAATGGCAACGGCAACGGCAAAGGGAACGGAAAGGGTGGCCCGCAGAACAGTCAGGGACATGGCAACCAAGGGGGCAAAAACAAAGGATCCAGTTCGGGCAATTGGGATCATGCACCTGTGGTCGATCGAAGCGGTGTGCTGAGCGTACTCAACGGCTACCGGGACTACTGGAGCCCGGGTCCGGCGTTGCCTCCCGGTATTCAAAAGAATCTGGCGCGCGGCAAACCGCTGCCGCCGGGCATCGCCAAGAAACTGGATGGACGATTGGCGGGGCGACTGCCTCATTACGACGGATATGAGTGGCAGCAGGTGGGCACCGATTTGATTCTGGTGGCCATTGCAAGCGGGCTTATCTACGAAGTGCTCAATGGCGCTTTCGATTAGTTTGATAGCAAGTCAATGAAACTGACTTTTGAATCCGTTCACCTAAAGTAAAAGCAATACATTCTCACCCACTTTATATATGAGGCGATTGGCTTCCGCTGATCGCTTGTGGGTGAACCAGATCTAAATGAATGCATCTCAGATGACAGTAAAACCAACCCCAGTGGATGCCGTCATGCGTTTTAAAAAGAAAAATCTGTTTGCCGTTATGTCCTGCGTAATGATGTTTGCGGCTGCGCCATTACTGCCTGCTCAACTGTCCATAATGGCCTCTGCCCACGCCAAGGATGGTGGTGGTGGTGGTGGTGGTGGTGGTGGTGGTGGTGGTGGTGGTGGTGGTGGTGGTGGTGGTGGTGGTCACGGTGGTGGCGCCGGTGGTGCTGGCGGTGGAGGCAGTCACGGCGGCGGTGCCGGCAGCGCTGGCCACAGCGGCGACAGTGCCGGGCATTCGGGCAGCGTCTCCAGCAATGGCCGCGCTGAAGGCCAGGAAACGGATCATGACGGCAGGGCCGTACGGGATCATGGCGTCAGTGGCCAACATATTGGACGCGACCACAATACCGACCGCGGGCACGGCCTGGCCACTTCAGGTGTAGCGCATTCGAAGGACACCAAGGGGGTGTCGAAAGCCACGGCGGTCTCCGCCACGACGCCAGGCGATCACAATACCAAGGGATTGAGCAAGGCGAGCCTTTCCACCGATAAATAAGCCCTTACTCGTAACCCGCCAGGTCTCATGCTCGGTTGAGCTCCAAACCTGGCGGGTTTCGCTTCACCCTTTCAAACTCATTTCTCATGGCCCGCGGACCCTTTTCAAGTCAGGTGCGAATTGCATCGGGCTCGGTACGCAGCGGCTGAAGCGTACACGTCAAAGCTCAGCGCAAACGCTGCGGCGCTTCCCGGAATAATCTCTGTTTTGCTCTGCGTCAGCACTCATGCGCCTGCACGAGCGTACTGTCGCGCCTGCCGTTTGGCAGATTCAGCCGACAGTTTTTCACAGATCAGGTTCACCCTTGGTTACAAAGTATGGCTAAAATGCCATCCGATTACCCAATAGCCGCTCACGGCACGGGCTCAAGGAAGTGCCACCGGGACAGTATTTGTATTCATGCCACTGCATCAGACCCTGGGCCTTTGGCCGGCAGGCGCGCAGTTTGTTCACTTTTGACGTGTGACGATTTCCGTGAAACTCATCATTGCCGCTATTTATGTCCTTTCCATTGCATACGTTCACCTTCGTGGTCGTGTGCGTCACAAACTGGGCCGTCAGTTGAGCGACCACTCGACGTTTCTGGCGCCGATCAACTGCTTTCTGTACCTGTTTTCAAAGAAACCAAACAAGCCCTATCTCGATCCTTCCGAGTTTCCGGACCTGAGCCCGTTGCAGGCGCATTGGGAAGAAATTCGCCAGGAAGGGCAGGATCTGCTGCGTGCCGGTGAGATCAAGCGCTCGAATCAGTACGACGATGTGGGTTTCAACTCATTCTTCAAAAGTGGCTGGAAGCGTTTCTACCTCAAGTGGTACGGCGAGAGTCATCCGTCGGCGATGAAACTGTGCCCGCGCACTACCGAACTGGTGCAGAGCATCGGTTCGATCAAGGCCGCGATGTTTGCCGAACTGCCACCGGGTTCGAAACTGGTTCGTCACCGTGACCCTTATGCGGGCTCCTATCGCTACCACTTGGGCCTGGATACGCCGAACGATGCGGGTTGCTACATCAACGTCGACGGTGAAAGCTACCACTGGCGCGACGGTGAAGCGGTGATGTTCGATGAGACTTACATCCACTACGCCGAAAACACCACCGACAAAAACCGCATCATCCTGTTCTGCGACATCGAGCGTCCGATGAAATATCGCTGGGCGGCCGCGTTCAACAGATGGTTCAGTCGCACCGTGATGTCCGCTGCTGGTGCGCCGAACGATGCCGGCGACCGCACTGGCGGGATCAACCGTCTGTTTACCAAGATCTACAAAGTGCGACTGCGTGGCAAAGAGCTGAAAAAGCGCAATCGCGCGCGTTACTACATGGAAAAATGGGCGATCTTTGGCGGTTTGCTGGCGATCTTCATTCTGATCTGACTGGTGTGTCGCACCTGTTTGTCATTGCCAAAGACTGGTGTCCACAGGGGCATTGCAAACCGTGGGCGCCAGCCTGCTGGCAATGACTGTCTCAAAAGCAACCTGTCAGTTACCTGACAGGCGTTGAATATTCATTCCCCAGAGGCTTTTTTGGTTTTCCTTGCCGGCGTGGACTTCGTGGGTTTCTCCGGTTTAGCCTTGGACTTGGCCGGCGCTTTCCCACCCAGACTGCGTTTAAGCAGCTCGGTCAAGTCGATCACATCCGCAGACTTGCGCTCCTCTTCGCCACCCACGGTTTCGACATCCTCGATCTTGCCTTCGTGGGCCTTTTTCTCGACCAGGGCCATGATCTTGTCCTCAAACTCGTCCTTGTAGTCCTCCGGGCTCCAGTCGCCGCTCATGTCCTGCACCAGACGTTTAGCCATGTCCAACTCGCCCTTGGCCAGTTGCGGCTTGGTCACCTCGCTGCCCAGTTCCAGTTCGTCGAGGCCGCGCACCTCCTGCGGCCAGCGCAGTTTCACCAGCACCAGCGCCGATTCCAGCGGCATCAGCGCCGCCAGATATTGCCGAGTGTGCAGGACGACGCGGGCGAGGGCGACCTTGTTGGTTTTGCTCAATGTTTCGCGCAGCAGGGCGTAGACCTTGCCGCCGCGTTTGTCCGGGGCCAGGTAATAAGGCGTGTCGATGTTCTGCAGTGGAATCTGCTCGGCATCGACGAAGGAGAAAATGTCGATGGTCTGCGTGGACACCGGGTGCGCCGAGCGGATTTCTTCCTCGCTGAGCACCACATAGCGGCCCTTCTCATAGGCCACACCTTTGACGATGTGCTCCTTGGTGACCTCCTTGCCGGTGACTTTGTTTACCCGTTTATAACCCACCGGATCCATGCTGCGGCTGTCGAGCCAGTCAAAGTCGACGCCGTGCGAAGACGTTGCCGACACCAGCGCAACGGGGATATGCACCAGTCCGAAACTGATTGCGCCTTTCCAGATTGCCCGAGCCATGGTGAGTCCTCCGCGAATGATGTTCAGGTGACCTGCAGCCGGCGGCGAAAGTTTCCAGCGTTTGCCGGAGACAGCAGTGCTGTCGGTCAAGCCGTGTTACATCTTGTTTAAGGGCGATGGGTTAACAAATCCGAACCCGGGGCGTAGCGTGGACTCGAAGGCTCTATCACCTGTGCATCGAGAGGCCATCCCATGAACCGAATATTGCCCGGCATCATCGTTCTGCTCCTTGGGGCAGGTCTTGTACATGCCGAGGTCACGGCACCGTCCGCGCCGCTGTTGCTGGCACAAAGTCCCACCGGCAACAGCAACAATCCCTACAACAGCCCGATTCGCCGCGCCAATCCCAACAGCATGCAGGGCACCCAGCCCAGTACGCCGGTGATTCGCGGGCCGAATACAGTGCCGGTGCCCAGCACGCCCACCGTTGGCAATGGCGGCATCGGCAATGGTCAGCAGCAACGCTCGGTACCGAGTACACCACCCAGATTCATTCCCAACCCACCGCCGCGTGATGGAGACAGCAACCGTTGAACATCAGGCCTGAGCGCCTGTCAGCCTTCGAAACGAACAAAAGGAATCGTGCATGTTGCGTAAAACCTTTCTAGCCACGCTGTGCGCCGGCACGTTGCTCAGCGCGCCCGCCTTCGCTGCGACCCCCAAAGCGCTGCAGAGCGAGCAGGGCGCCCTTGAAGTCACCACGATTACTCAAGGCCTGGAGCATCCGTGGGCGCTGGCGTTTCTGCCGGATCGTCAGGGCATGCTGGTAACCGAGCGGCCGGGCAACCTGCGGGTGATTACCGCTGATGGCAAGCGTTCCGAGCCCGTCAGCGGCGTGCCCAAGGTCTGGGCCAAGGGCCAGGGTGGCTTGCTCGATGTAGTGCTGTCGCCGGACTTCAGGCAGGATCGGTTGGTCTACCTGTCCTACGCCGAGGGCGGGGGCGCCGGAGACAAGGCCGGGACGGCGGTGGGGCGAGGCCGGTTGTCGGACGATTTGAAGACGATCAGTGATTTCAAGGTGATCTTTCGTCAGGAGCCGAAGCTCTCGACCGGTAACCATTTCGGTTCACGTCTGGTGTTCGACCGCGACGGCTATCTGTTCATCACTCTGGGCGAAAACAACGACCGGCCGACCGCGCAGGATCTCGACAAACTGCAGGGCAAGGTCGTGCGGATTTTCCCTGATGGCAAGGTGCCGGATGACAACCCGTTTGTGGGCCAGTCCGGCGTGCGTCCGGAAATCTGGTCCTACGGCCAGCGCAACCCGCAGGGCGCGGCGCTCAATCCGTGGAATGGCACTCTCTGGGAGAACGAACACGGTCCCCGTGGCGGCGATGAAGTGAACATCATCGAGCGCGGGAAAAACTACGGCTGGCCGCTGGCGACCCACGGCATCAACTATTCCCTGCAACCGATTCCCGAAACCAAGGGCAAAAGTGTCGAAGGTGCGGTTGACCCACACCATGTCTGGGAGAAGTCGCCGGGTGTCTCCGGCATGGCGTTCTATGACGCTGATCGCTTCAAGCCGTGGCAGCAGAATCTATTCATCGGCGCGCTGGTCAGTCAGGAGCTGATCCGCTTGCAGTTCGATGGCGACAAGGTGGTGCATGAGGAGCGGCTGCTGGGTGAGCTTAAACAGCGGATTCGTGATGTGCGGCAGGGGCCGGATGGCTATTTGTATGTGCTGACGGATGAGCAGGACGGTGCGTTGTACAAGATCGGCCTGAAATAATTTCACTTCCAGTTTTCACTGATGTCCTGTGGCGAGCGCGCTTGCTCCCGCTGGGTTGCGCAGCAGCCCCAAGACCTTGTGAGCGCTACGCACTCATGCGGGAGCAAGCTCCCTCGCCACAAAAAAACCTCTAGGGCCTGACAATAGTTGGCACAGCGCGGGCATACACAACCACCGCCGCCCGTAATTTCCCACGCCCAAACCGACTCATCTTCTCAAACTCGTCATGGCTGACCGGCACATGCTGGCAGTCCATCGGTTGACGATGCTGGCTGTGGTCGACATCCGGATCGTGCAGGTACACAAAGTCTTCATCGCAATCGGTGACCACCACCCAATGCGGTGACTTGGAGCGGGTCAGGCGATAGCTGCTGATCAGCACCAGAGGCTGTCCGCCAGCCTGCAGCAGGCGCGGTAAATCCAGATGGTTGCCAATTTTGCGCTCGATATCGGTCTCGTGCATTTGTGCGCTGAACTCCTCATGCACCAGGCGCATGACGTCTTTTTTATGCTCATCGCGCACACCATCGAGAAACAATGGCCCGGCCATGCTGAGCTGCAAACGCACTTGGAAACCTCGACGCCAAGCGGCCAGTGCCAGGCCTTGAGGACTGCAGCCACCATGGCCGGAGGTCATGAACACCGTGGTCGCCTCACGCCAGATCTGCAATTCTTCACGTCGCTCCAGCAAGCGCTCAGGTTGCAGCGCGCCCATGGCCATCAGCAGACAGGCCGGGCCACAAGTGAAATCGGTGGTTTGCGGGTAATAGGGCACCTTGATGTTGCGCGAATCGCGATGCTGAACAATGCGTTTTTCCAGGCGTAACGCATCGGCATGGTCTTCGTAGTAATCGTGAATCAACGCAAAGCGTCGGTAGCCGTTGCGCTCGTAAAGCGCGATGGCGGTGGGGTTGTCGAGGCGCACCTCAAGACGCAGGTACGCGCAGTCATGCTCGACGGCGCAGGCCTCGATACGTTGCAGCAATTGTTTACCCAGCCCAGTACCGCGAGCTTCGCCGGCAATGGCGATGGAATACAGGCGCGCCAGTGATGTGCCGCGATGAAACAGCACCAGGGCGTAGCCGAGCAATTGACCGTCAAGTTCGGCGACCAGCAGTTGCGCATGGGCGCGGGTGATCATCCATTGAAAGCTGCGGCTGGTGAGCCGGTCGCTGGTGAAACATTGCATTTCCAAGGCCAGCAGCGCTGGCAGATCTTCAACTACCGCCAAACGGAAAACAGCATTCATATGACCACCGTAAAAGTTGCGTAACGAAACGGGACTTTCGAAAAACTTCGTGCTTAATAGAAATGGTCTTGTTCTCCAACGGATCAATCTCTATGTCAGCGGTACAGGGTCATTGGCGCGAAGTATCCGAGCAAAGTTTGCCGGCGGCAACTTTTTTAAATCCAGCCATCAGAACTTCCAGTCAAGTGTTGATCATCGTCGAACGCAAGGAAGATTGGGCCTCGTACTTCCCCAGCGAGGACATCGTCACCGCTCAGGAATACCTCGAGCAAACCCGTGACAACGAGCCGGGCAAGCGGGTGCAGGTGATCAATCTGTGCCGCAGCTACAAGTACCTGGGGCACGGTTACTACTGCTCACTGCTGGCAGAAGCCCGCGGCCACAAGGTGATTCCATCGGTGCGCACCATCAGCGAACTGACGAAAAAATCGCTTTACGGTCTGGCACTGGACGATCTCGATAAAACTCTGGAAAAAGCTCTCACGCATCATCTGTACAGCGATACCGAAGGTTTCACCTTGACGCTTTACTTCGGCAAAACGCATATCGAGCCGCTGCAGGATCTGGCTCGACAGTTGTTTGAAGTGTTTCCGTGCCCGATTCTGTTAGTTGAGTTTAGACGAACTAACGGTTGGCACATCGAAGGCATTAAGTCCGGTGCCCTGCACAAGTTGCGCGACGATCAGGAAGATCAGTTCGCCAATGCGCTGGACGGTTTCAGCCGTAAAGTCTGGCGGGCGCCACGCTCGCCGCAAGTGGCGCGTTACGACCTGGCGATCCTCCACGATCCGCAGGAGGCCTTGCCGCCATCCAACGCCAAGGCACTGGAGAATTTCGTCCGGGTCGGCAAGCGCATGGGCATCGACGTCGAGCTGATCGAGCGCAAGGACTATGCGCGGATCGCTGAGTACGACGGCTTGTTGATTCGCGAGACCACCAGCGTCGACAACCACACCTACCGCTTTGCCAAGAAGGCTGAAAGCGAAGGCCTGGTGGTGATGGACGACCCCACGTCGATCCTGCGCTGTACCAACAAGGTCTACCTGACCGACCTGCTCAACAGCCATCAATTGGGCATGCCCGCCACGGAAATTCTCTACAAGGAACGACCGGAAGATTTCGAACGGGTCGGTGAACGCCTCGGTTTTCCGCTGGTGTTGAAGATCCCCGACGGCTGTTTTTCTCGCGGAGTGATCAAGGTCGAAAGCCAGCAGGCGCTGCTGGAAGCCACCGCCGAACTGTTCGAACACTCGGTATTGCTGCTGGCTCAGGAGTTTTTCTACACCGAGTACGACTGGCGCATCGGCGTGCTCAACCGCAAACCGATCTTTGCCTGCCAGTACTTCATGTCCAAGGGCCACTGGCAAATCTACAACCACAAAGCCAAGGGCCAGGACGTTAACGGCGAGTGTCGCACCCTGGCCGTGCACGAGGCGCCGCGAGCGGTGGTGGAACTGGCGGTGAAGACCGCCAACCTGATCGGCGATGGCCTCTACGGCGTGGACCTGAAACAGGCCGGCGACAAAGTGGTGGTGATCGAGGTCAACGACAACCCGAACCTCGACGCCGGTATCGAAGACGCTTACTTGCAGGACGATCTGTATTCACTGGTGCTGGAGGAGTTTGTGCGACGGCTGGAACTCAAACGTCGCGGCCAGGCCTGGTGACGCGCCGATGATCAGCAGCTTCGCACTGACTCATGGCGCGTTGCAGCGGGTCGAGCGGCTGGACGCCGAGGTGATGCTGTTCAGCAATCCCGATGCGGCCGAGCGTGACTTGCTCCACAGCCACTACAAGGTCGACGAACACGCGTTGGCCTCGGCGCTGGACCCGGACGAAGTCTCGCGAATCGAGTTTCACCCCGACCACTTGTTCCTGATCTGGAAACGCCCGGAAAACTATTCCGGCGGTGGTAGCCTGGCGTTTGAGGTGTCGTCCTGCGGCCTGCTTTTTTCGCCCGGTCAGTTGCTGGTGATCGCCACCGATGACACGCCGCTGCACGGCATCGGCACGCGCCAGCCGCTCAACGCGCCGCTGGATGTGTTGCTCGATCTGCTGTTCAACAACATCCACCATTACCTCGGCCATCTGAAGGTAATCAAACTGGTCGCCCGCGAGCTGCAGCAGAAGTTCAACGCCTCGATGCAGAACCAGCATCTGGTGCAGATGTTCAACCTCAGCGAAAGCCTGATCTATTACATCAACGCCCTGCACAGCAACGGCGCGGTGTTGACGCGGCTGCGCAATCATGCGGAAAAACAGCATTTCGGCAGCGAGGCGATCGGACTGATCGACGACCTGATCATCGAAAACAACCAGTGTTACAAGCAGGCGGAGATCTACTCCACGGTGTTCTCCGGGTTGATCGATGCGCGTGGCAACTTGATGAACAACAGCATGAACAATCTGCTGCGCAAACTGACGTTGATCAACGTGGTGTTTCTGCCGTTGAACCTGATTGCGAGCATTGGCGGGATGTCGGAATTCAGCATGATGACGGCGGGTACGCCGTGGTGGATTTCCTACCCGGCGTTTCTGCTGGTGATGTTGTTGGGGGCCGGGGGGATGTTGTTCGGGTTGCGGCGGTTGGCCAAGTGATCCGTGGTGACTTGGCCGACGCCAGCCTATAGCGTCAGCGTCAAATAAACCATTGACTCGCCGGTCGCCGCCGGGCTAATTTCAGGCCCATGACTTCCACCGTATTGCGCTGCCAGCCAAGCATTATTACCGCCATTCCTCATTTGGCGGGCTAGCTCACGACTGCAGCACCCAACCCGCCCTAGAGGCGGGTTTTCATTTTCTGTCTCCGGGGTTTTACCAACGAAAGCTCCCTGTAGGAGCTGCCGAAGGCTGCGATCTTTTGATCTTGCTTTGGATTTGAGAAATACAAAGTCAAAAGATCGCAGCCTCCGGCAGCTCCTGCACACAGCGCCCGGAGATGACGATGAAATACAGCCCCGACCAGCAAACCCTGCTTGAGCAGTACGTGAAAAAGATCCTCGCCGCGCCGGTCTACGACATCGCCGTGCGTACGCCGTTGCAAGCGGCACCGGCGCTGTCCGAGGCGCTGGGCAACCGGATCCTGCTCAAGCGCGAGGACCTGCAACCGACGTTCTCCTTCAAGATCCGTGGCGCTTACAACAAACTGGTGCAATTGAGCGATGCGCAGAAAGCACGCGGGGTGATCACCGCTTCGGCGGGCAACCATGCGCAGGGCGTGGCGCTGGCGGCGCGTGAACTGGGGGTCGCGGCGACCATCGTCATGCCCTCTACCACGCCGGAACTCAAGGTGCTTGGGGTACGAAGTCGGGGTGCCGAGGCGCTGCTGCACGGCGAGAGTTTTCCGTTTGCCCTGGCCCATGCGCTGCAACTGGCCGAGCAAACCGGGCGCACCTTTGTCTCGCCTTTTGATGACCCGGAGGTGATCGCCGGCCAAGGCACGGTGGCCATGGAAATCCTCCGTCAGCATCAGGGGCCGCTGGATGCGATCTTCGTTCCGGTCGGTGGGGGCGGGCTGATCGCCGGCATCGCGGCGTACGTTAAATACCTGCGGCCGGAGGTACGGATCATCGGTGTCGAATCGGAGCATTCGGCCTGCCTGAAGGCGGCGCTGCAAGCGGATGCGCGCGTTGTGTTGCCCAGTGTCGGAACGTTCGCCGATGGCGTGGCGGTGGCGCAGATCGGCGCTTATGGTTTTGAGGTGTGCCGGTTTTGCGTGGACGAGGTGGTCACCGTCAGCAATGACGAGCTGTGCGCAGCGATCAAGAATATCTACGACGATACCCGCTCGATCACCGAGCCTTCCGGAGCATTGGCGGTGGCCGGCATCAAGCAATACGTGGCGCGCAGCGGTGTTCGCGAGCAGACCTTCGTCGCGGTCGACTCCGGCGCCAACATCAACTTCGACAGCCTGCGCCACGTCGCCGAGCGCGCCGCGATGTGCGGCGTCCCGGCGTGATTACACTCAGGGCAGCAGTGGGCGCAGGAAACTGCGCTCGTAGCTGACGATGAATTTCTTCTGCACCAGCGATTCCACCAGCGCCGTGCTTTCCGGGTCGGTCAGCGCGATGTGCCGGTAGCTTTCGTAATCGGCCAGCGAAGGAAAGCTGAACAGGCAATAAGCTATATTGCTCGCGCCCTCGGAGGGCAGGAAATAACCGTGATGAGTGCCGCCCAAGCGCTCGACGATGCCCAGCCAGGCCTTGGCATAGGCTTCGAACTCGGTCAGTTGGTACGGATCGATCACGTATCGCACATGGCAAGTAATCAAGGTTGGTGCTCCCTGTTCAGGTCATTCCGCAATGGCGGTGCCGACCTTGTCCGAAGCCGACCAGATGCGATAGCGCACCTCGACATCTTTCGGGGCGTAGATCACCAGTGGCAGCTTGCTGTTGTAGCGCAGCATGAAGCCGTCACCGACAACCGGGACAAACGCGCGTTTCTTCGCGGTGCCGGGTGGGCAGGCCATCATGGTACTCATCGGGCCGATGACTTTTTCCAGCCGGTAGAACGGGTAGCCCCAACCTTCGAGGTTTTTCTCGTCCAGTACACCACCCAGACGTTGACGATTGCAGTCGACTTCCAGGGTTTTGCCGGCGAGCACTTCAACCTGGAAATTCTCTTCCTGATCCTGTTTGGGCAGGTAGATGACTTGGCGGGTGAAGCCGTTTTCCGCCTTGGGATAGGGTGCAACGTCTTCGAGCTTGGCCGCGTGGGCGAGGGTGGACAGGCCGGCAACGAGCAGACCGATTGTCGCGCGAGCGCGTAAAGAACCCATGAAAGCCTCCTGGCGGGTGTAGGGTGGATGTCGGGCATTCTCACTGTCATCAGCGATGAATGCAAACCGGCGGCGACTTGCAAATTGCAGTGCCCAAGAGGGGCGATCTTGCAATTTGCAACTGGCCAACTGCTGGCCACCGCGCCAAGTGCTTGATTTCAAAAGAGGCTGTATGACCCGATGAAAGGCACGTTTTATGCGTCGCTTTGGTGCAGCGCACCGGCTTCGGGCGCCTACACTCCAATGGGCATTTCGCCGTACAACCGTTTGCCGCACCAGGGAATCAGCGGGGACACACCCGTGCAGGGGCAGCAAAAGCGGTCAACGTGAAGAGTTGATTGGCAGTTTCATCAATAAGGAGAGGTACACCATGTTTCTGTCTGCCTTGGAACTACGCAATATCATTGAAAGCAGTTTTCTGCCTAAACGCTGCCAGTGCACGCTGTCGCCCGACCTGTCGATGACCGTCAAGGTCTTCGGCGACCACCAGACTGACCAGGTTGATCTGCACGTCACGGGTATCGATGCCAGCCATCTGAATGGCTGCCGCGAGATCAACGACCTGATCGCCGGCCTGCGTTCGGATCTGGCGCAACAAACCACGCAGTCGCATTACAGCCCACGATCCAGAGCCGTTTAACTTACGGTTTCACCCAGTTCGACCGTCACGCGCCGGGCCTGCACAAAGCCGAGGCCCAGCGCGAACTCGACCAGCACCGCGAGCAGAATCCCGGGGCCGGCATGGCCGTTCAGCCATTCGCCAAACCCCAGCACCGCCAGACCAAAACAACCGACGATAAACCCGTTGCTCAGGGCATTGCGACCCAGCGACGGCGGCGCGCTGCGCACCAGATAAAACATCACCCCCAACGCCGCAAACAGCACCGCACTGCGCCGCGCGACAAAACCTACCGAGCTCGAATACTCAATGCTCCAGATCGCCAGCAACACCTCCGGGAAAAAGCCCCAGGCCAGCGCCAGTACAGAACACAACGAAGCGGTGATGATCGACAATGTGCGAAACGACAACTGCATGGCGAGTCCTTGCGGCAGTAAGAAGGGACCCCGAGCATAACCCGCGAAGCCTTCATCGCCTACCGCAAAGCCGCAAATCAGAGCCTTCTGTCAGTTCTGGAAGTTGCAGGCGTCAGACATTTTCCGATAGGTGATTTCCGCCGGCTTGCCGGCATTGTCGATGTACTTCATGTCGGCGGTGATGACCTTGCACTGCTGAGTCTGTGGCTCGGTCAGGGAAATCACTTTGTTCACATGCAACGGCATGCCGTACTGATAGGGAACGGGCTGGGTAGCAGCGTTGGTGTCATTGGCCTGAGCCAGCCCGGCGAATGCGCTGCAGGCGAGGGCGGAGGTGAGCAATAGCGTGCGAATGTTCATGAATCGGACTCCCGTGCGACGGAATAAGCGTTCGGCGCCTTACGGCCGAACCTGCCGCACTCGGCGTCAGCCAGGGGCTGAGGTGTGCGGTTCAGTACAGTCTTGGACTGCGGCGTTAAGCGATGGTTAACCGGGCTGAACGCCGGCTGTCTGGCAGAGGGAGGATTTCTCGGGGATGCGGTGCCGATTCCTACAAGGGGTGATGCCTTGTCTGCTTTCGGCGGTGGGAGCGGGGCGGGTATGGTTTGGCGTCGCTGCAAAATCAGCGATTCGGGTTTGGTCACCTGAGAATAATCGATTGCATATGTGCCATCATTTGCACCGCGGAGTTCTTTGACCGTGTAGTGCATTGCTGTGGTGGCCGTGTGCAGGACGCCTTCGGGCGAGCTGAGTTGATTGTTCTCGGTTGACCAAGCCTGTACACGGTCCGCCTCCCATCGTTTGGTCACGGTGCTGGCGGGTTACTTTCGAAACAATCGAGTAATCAATATGCTTACACCAAATCCGCTCCCAAACCGCTATCACCCGCTCAACAGCAGCGTCACCGACAGCGCGCCAATGGTCATCGACACCCAAGCCAACCCCCAAGACATCCTCGAGTCCGCCGTCCAGCGCATCCGCGCCTGCAGCGACCTGCTCGAAACCCTGCACTGCCTGTGCTTCCGGCATGGCGATGTTCAGGACATTCCACACATCACCCATGCGCTGTACCTGCTGGCGCAGGACGGCAATGATTTGCTGCAGGTGGCGCAGCAGCAGATGCTGGATTGGAAGGCGCCGGTTTGCTGATTTGCCTAACGGTTAAGCATTCACGGGCAGGTGAGTTATCTGCCCGTGCTTAGGCGGATGCCATTCGAGGGTTTTCAGAGACGGGGAGTTTCATCTGGGACAGGATCGAATGGACTAATCAAGCCAGGGCTCCATTTCAGTTCAACAACATTTCCGGGCAAAAAACGGACGTGAAGATAATCATCACCGCGTTCCCGACGAGGGAGAGGCACGGTTGCTTCATGATTTTCTTTCTTGACTCCTTGCCTGAGCTGTTCGCCTGTACGGCTGAGTATCCACTTGATCTGAACCGTTTTCCCTTCGATTTTCTGGCAACACATAATTCCGCCACCGCCCATTGCAGCCAAATTGCCACCCCAAAAATCATTGACCCAAAAACTAAGAATTGGCCGATCCGTGTGGTTCTCCGATGTCAGCATGGCGCCGGGTGTGCGAAATAACCCCAGAATTTTCGGGGCGGCGTAGATAAATATCAAAGCCACCAAAGCCAGGAAGATCCGTCTTCGTCGCCAGGCTCTGCGCCGGCGTGCGTCCGCAGCAATATCTATCAAGCGATTAAAACCCCATCAAGAGAGCGATGCCCAGACTTTGAGCCCGCGATGAGATTTGCCTTGATTTAGGTCGATGCACTTGGAGACTCTGCTGAAGGTTTGCGCATCATCTGCTCCAGATAGTCAGGGGCCATCCCTTTGGTTTTATTCAGGCTCGGCATGTCGAATTCTCGAACGCGGAAATACTTCGGTATTGGAGCACCCGTGCCTTTAAGTATCTGTTGGATCATGTATTGATCGTTTAAGGAAAATTCGAGCAGATCTTCCACGTCGAACCTGAGGCCTTTGGGGCCGGGAGCGAACCACTTGTCCAACAGCGCTTTCACTGGGGCGTAAGGGAAGCTGGTTTTCAATTTCCAGGCTTCCCGATCTACGTCTTCAGCCAACTGAGTTCGGCACGAGGGTAGCCCAGCCTTATTGAATTGCTTTTATGACAGGGTCTTTGTAGTTTTCATCTATTTCTATTCCAGCAGCCCGCGCATTGTTTTCGGCAGCGGCGCGAGCGTCATGGTCACGCTTCAATTGAGCAGGCAACAGCTCTTTCCATTTCGCTTTTTCTTCATCTTTGGTAAAGCCTGAAGACCAAAAATCGCGCTCGCTCAGGAATTCCATCGACAACAAATAGGTGCCGGTCTCGTTCGGGGTGTCTTTGGAATCGCGACGCCAAGCTTTAAATGTCAGATAGACGCCATCATTGTAAAAGTACCAATTATAAAATGATTCAATTTGCAACCAGCGATCAATGTCGAGTTCGTAATCAGGATCCAGCCAAGGATGACTGGAGGTCAAGTATCCCAGTACGCTATCGGGCGAGGGTATTTTTTTTAGCTGAGAACCGGAAATTCGTGGATCTCCTGGATAGTAATAGTGTTTCCAGCCAGCCGCTTGTATTTTCTTTAGCAGGTTATAAATGAAGGTTTTTTGTTTTTCGTGCGGGCTGTTGTCAGGAAGTCCTCTTACTGTGAGGTCAAGATTTTCAATAGTGTCGCCGACTTTTTTGTCTACCACCATTGTGATGCTTGTCGCTTTTTCAATTGTAAGTGAGCTGCTTGAGTTTTTTACTGTGATAGTAGGCAGCTCTTTTTCATTTGCCGATCTTTTAAATTTGTACCAGCAGAGGTCTAACTCACTCATGCATTCTTGAGAGAATTTTAATGGACTATTTTGGACGGCTTTTTCTATTTGGTCGTGCAGCTCTATCTCAATGTTGTTTTGTGCGGTTGTCATGTTGGATTCACCATTGTTGCAAGCGGCAAGTAGCAGGCCAGAAAAAAGCATCCATAAAAACTTCATTTTGCATTTGACCATGTGGCGATTGTCTTGATTTGGCCTTCCATGTAGCTTTCTCGTTCTCCCATGAGTTTATGGTATTGCTTGGCAATGGACCCAATAAATTCCATCCGATCTGTTTCGTCGTAAAGATCGCCTTCCGACATCTGTACTCTGAGGTCAGGACTCTCAACATCGCAAGCGGTACTTAAGGCAGCTACTCGCACCGGTACAAATGGTGCCCACTCGAAACCTGCTTGCATTTTTAGCGTAGCTCTAAATGGCGTACTTTCATAAATCAGTGGTTGCAGGATACGACGTTGCTCATGGTCAGCGATGGCAAGCAGAGAAGTAAGCTGGGCATTTCTTCTTGCAGGTCCCTGAGAAAGCTCCTCTGTTGCTTTGATGGCTTTAAAGCCTTTCACAATATCGTTGGTTACAGCCAGGTTGTTCAGAATTGACAGTGCGTCATCTGCCCAAGGCAAACTGTCGATGTTGGTTTTTATTTGTCCCTCACAGCTCCGCGCGTTGCGTTCCGGAGCGCACTCATCAAACTGGTCTTTATATTTTGCGTAAAACCAATGCCAAACAAAAATATCCTGAAATAGCCAGAAATTCCCTTTACCTAACGAATTTTTACCAATTCGCAAGGGGGGCTGTACGATTGGCGGGGTGAGAGCTAGATAAGGGTCATTAGGAATAAAGTCCAGTCCACACTTAACTTGTTTGCTTGCAAATGCAGCTAAGCCCATCCAGTAGAATCTACCTTTCAATTCTGGCTTTCCATCTTCACCAGTCTCGAGATAGAACCCTGCATACGCAGCCGCAATTCTCGCGGCTCGCGCACTGAAGTCAGATATCAGCTCGTACTTTCCTGAGTTCGCAGTACGTCGCTCGCTCAGGCGTCGTATAGCTTCTTCTTGCCCCATGGCCCAAAGTTTTTCGCAACCAAGAATGACTTCATGCACAGAGCATTTTTTGTCGTTGGTAGTAAATGTTGTAATCGGTTGAGCACTCATTTTTTTCGACTCGCCTCATAGTCATCCGCCCCAGAAGGAACAGTAAGCTCATCCCATACCAGATGAGCCTTCACGGGCTCTTTAGCGTCTGTTTGCACTCGAGGATGAAGTCCATCCGCATCGCTTTTTGATATTTGCGGTGCTGTTTCGGAAGGAATAATCAGTGCAGCCTTCACGGACTTGACAGGTTTTCCGTGTTTTGTAACGAACTTCAGTTGTTCGTCAAAGCGCTCCTCTATTACTTTGGCTTTAAGTACGCTTCCGGCTCTAGCCTGATCTGCAATTACCGGAATCAACGGCACTAAAATCCCGATCCCAGTTCCCACCCCAGGCGCACCACCGGTATTCACCTTCACCTCAGCCCCGCTGATGGTCACTCCACCGGCATCGACCTTCACAAAGCTCCCGCCCGCCTTGGCCGTGAGTTCCATACCTCCCTCAACCACCACCTTGTCACCCGCGTGATAGTGAATCTCGGTCCCGGCCTCGACAAATTGCGCCGTACCGACTTTCACATGCTGCGTCACGCCCACCGTCAGGTGATCGTCCGCGCGCATTTCACTGACGCGATTCAAATGGGTGATGCGGTGCTCTTCGACTTTGAATTCGCTGTAGGTGTTGGCTTCAACCGTGTCATGCCGCTCATTCCCCACGCGGATCTTCTGGTCGTGCTCGATGTTCTCATCCCAATCGCGCTGGGCATGGATGTAGATCTGTTCCACACCCTTTTTGTCTTCAATCCGAAACTCGTTGTAGCCCTTGCCGCCCGGGGAGCTGAGGGTTTTGAAGGTGCTGCGGGTTTTGTTCGCCGGCAGGTCGTAGGGGACGACGTTTTCCTTGTGGTACAGGCAGCCGGTGACGAGTGGCTGGTCGGGGTCGCCTTCGAGGAAGGTGACGAGGACTTCCATGCCGATGCGCGGGATGGCGATGCCGCCGTAGGCGGCGCCGGCCCAGCCGCTGGCGACGCGCAGCCAGCAGGTGGTTTTGTCGTCGGACTGGCCGTCGCGGTCCCAGTGGAACTGGACTTTGATGCGGCCGTACGGGTCGCAGTGGATTTCTTCGCCGGCCGGGCCGGTGACGACCGCGGTCTGGCTGCCGAGGACTTTGGGTTTCGGGTGTTCGAGGGCAGGGCGGTAGTGCGCGTCCCACGGGGTGGCGAGGAAGCTGTTGCGGTAGCCCTGGTGGAAATCGCTTTTGTTGTCGGTGACGTCGCTGGTGACGTTTTCACCGAGCACTTGCGGTTGTTTGCCTTCGTGGAAGACTTCCAGCAGCAGCCACAAGTCGTTCCATTCAGCGCGCGGGTGTTCGGCCAGGGTCAGGAAGTGGCCGCTGGTCAGGGTCGGTTCGTCACCTTTGCCTTCGGCGAGTTTGTAGTCGCTGCGATGACGTTCGAGGGCACGGGTCGAGAGGAATTTGCCGCGCTCGCGGGTGGTGAAGCGGCCGGGGTAATCGTAGTCCTCAAGATCCGGGGCGAACTCGGATTTGACCGCGCCTTCGGGCAGGATCTTCGGTTTTTCGAAGTCGTAGTCGCGGCGGCTGACGCGGGTGGTGCGGGTTTCCAGGCGCAGGTTGAAGCGTTTGATCACCGGTTTGTCGGCGCTCATGCCGGAGTCTTGCTGGTAGCTCACGGCCTTGAGTTTGCGGAACACCGTCTGGTCGTCGCCGAACACCAGTTTGTGCCCGCTGCTGCTGTGCTGGAAGTGGAAGTGAATGCCTTCCTCTTCGCACAGGCGCTGGATGAAATGCAGGTCGGACTCGTCGTACTGCACGCAGTAATCTCGCGGCGGGTACTCGGCGTTGAGCTGGAAGCTGTAGGCGTCGGCGAGGATGCCGCGATCTTCGAGGACCTGGGCAATGATCTTCGGCACCGTGAGGTTCTGGAAAATCTGCTGGTCATGGTTGTGCCGCAGATAGGCCAGTTGCGGCACCAGGCTGATGCTGTAGCGGGTCAGGGTCTTGCCGGAATCGCCTTGTTCGATGCGATACACCAGGCCGTGGATCTTGCCTTCGCCGGTGGCGCCGAAGGTCAGGACGCCGGGCTTGTGCAGCAGCTCTTCGAGTTTCAGGTCGGGGCGGGCGCTGACCAGTTCGAGGTCGAAACGGAAAGGCTCGTTGAGGGCTTCGCGACCGGTGAAGCTGAGCACTTGCAGGTCGGCGGAGGCGCCTTCGAGGGTAAGGGTAATGTGGGTAGCGTTGGCGTCCAGCATGCCTTGAATTCCGTCCATTGAATAAGCAGGTGACGGATGATGGAGGATTAGACCGCCTCGTTCAAGGCGCAAATGCCGTAGGCGCCGGAGCTGCGACGTATAGGGAAAACCCTTAGATCGGTGTTTCGAGCCAATGAAAACGCGGGTTGCGCCGTTCTGAAGGAGCCGGCAATGCGTGGTTCAGAGCGGTCCAGCGCTTGAGAATCGCCAGTCAGTTTCAGACTAAAGTCGCCTTCAGACCGTCAAAGCCATCTGCCATCATTGCAACTCACCCCTGCGTGTCCACTTCTTCCCGGCGGTTTCTGACCCGGGACGGGAGCTATTTTTCTGGCTGACTGCGCTCTGGCGCAAACGCTGTACTGTTGGAGTTTTTCATGCGTCCCCCATTCCCTCTCATCACCCCGCGCCAGTCGTTTGGCTTCGGCGCCGCTGTGCTGTGCGCCGGTTTTGCCGCGCCGGTTCAGGCCAGCGGTTTTCTCGAAGACACCACGGCGAAAATCGAATCGCGCACGGTGTACTTCAACCGCGATTTCCGTGATGGGCACACCTCCAGCGACCAGGGCGCTTCCAAGCGGGAAGAGTCGGCGCAAGGCTTTATTCTCAATCTGCAATCGGGTTACACCGAGGGCACGGTCGGCTTCGGTATCGATGCGCTGGGCATGCTCGGTTTTCAGCTCGATTCCAGCCCCGATCGCAGCAACAGCGGCTTGCTGCCGTCCAGCGGCGAGAACCCGCGCGGCTCGAAGGGCCAGTACGCGAAGATGGGCCTGACCGCCAAGGTCAAGGTTTCGGACACGGTGTTGAAGTACGGCGCGTTGCTGCCCGATCTGCCGCTGCTCAAGTACAACGACGGCCGCCTGCTGCCGACCATGTTCAACGGTGCGATGCTGACCTCTAAAGAAGTGAAGGATCTGACCTTCATGGCCGCGCGTCTGGACAAGTACAAGGCACGGGATTCCACTGATTCGCAAGACATCCGCGTGCACTGCAAGAACAAGCGCTACGCCTGTAACACCACCGCCGATCATTTCGACATGTACGGCATCGATTACAAGATCAACGATCGACTGATCGCGCAGTATCACTACGCGGAACTGGAAGACATCTATCGCCAGCACTTTGTGGGGATGTTGGCTAACCAGCCGCTGGGTGACGGTGTGCTGAAGGCCGATGTGCGTTTGCTGAAAAGCGCCGACAGCGGTGATGCCAAGGCCGGTTCCATCGACAACCGCGCGTTGAGCGGCATGCTCTCGTACGGCATCAGCGGCCACACCTTCAGCGCCGGCTGGCAGCGCATGAACGGCGACAATTCGATGCCGTACCTCGATGGCAGCAATCCGTATCTGGTCAACTACGTGCAGGTCAACGACTTCGCCGCGGCGCAGGAACGCTCCTGGCAGCTGCGTTATGACTATGACTTCAAAGCCATCGGCATCAACGGCCTGAGTTTCCTGACCCGTTATGTGAACGGTGACCACATCAAAGTCCCGGGCAGCGATCAGGAAGGCAAAGAGTGGGAACGCGACAGCGAGCTGAAGTACGTGATCCAGACGGGCACGTTCAAGGATGTCAGCCTGCGTCTGCGCAATGCGACTTACCGCACCAACTATGAGAAATTTGCGCGGGATGTGGATGAGACCCGGTTGATTGTGAGTTACAACTTCTCCGTCCTGTAAACCCCACCCCCTGTAGGAGCTGCCGAAGGCTGCGATCTTTTGATCTTGATTGTAAAAAACAAAATCAAAAGATCGCAGCCTGCGGCAGCTCCTACAGGGATCTTCGGCGGCCTACAACCAATGCCAGAACCGGCTCCAGAAGCCGCGATTCAGATCTTCCTTGCACCCGGCATACTGCCGCGCATACACGTCGGAGCGCGCCTGCACCTTGCGCGCAGTCGGCATCAGCCAGGCCTTGCTGGCGTATGTTTTGTTGCGGAAGCCGCCCCAGCCTTCGTGGTAATTCAGGTACTGGTTATAGGCGTCGTATTTGTACACGCCGTTGATTGAGGTGGTCTTGTCCATGTACCAGCCCACGAAGTCGATGGCGTCGTCGAAGTCTTCGCGGTCGGCCCAGTTGCGTCCGGTACTCTTCTGGTAGTCGGCCCAAACTTCATCCTTGGCCTGGGCATAGCCGGCGGCCGTCGACACCCGGCCCCATGGAATCACCCACAACAGGTATTTGCGCGGCGTCTTGGCGTCGTAGCGGTAACCGGACTCCTGATACATGATCGCGAAGGGCACCTGGATCGGTACGCCCCAGCGCTTTTGCGTGACTTGCGCGGCGTCGTACCAGTCGCTTTTTTCGCGGAAGATTTCGCAGATGTCTTCCGGCGAACGCGGCGGCGAGGTGCCGCAGCCGCTGAGTAATCCCGCCAGTATCAAAAGTCCCGCCGTCCGCCCCGACATCAAACTGTCATCCCCATGCGCGCAAAAGGGCGACAGTCTACGCGCTCAGCTCAACTGGTGACGATAGGGCAAATCCGGACCGGTCTTGCTGCACGTCAGGGCGGCCGCCTGTACGGCAAACCTGAGCATCGCGTCGATCTGCTCGCGATCGAGTTCCCGAACCCCTTCGACCGAGTCCAGCCCCTGCTCGGTCAGCCATGTGATCAGCGCCGCCTGGAAGGTATCGCCGGCGCCAACGGTATCGGCGATCTTCACCGAGCATGCTGGTACTGACCACGAACCATGAGCGCGACTGAACACGGTGGCGCCTTCGCCGCCACGGGTCAGAAACACCAACTGGCAGCGATGCTGTAGCCAGCCTTCGATCACGCGCTGCGGGTCCTGTTCGGGATACAGCAGGCTCAGGTCTTCGTCGCTGACCTTGATCATGTCGGCCAGTTGCACCAGCGTCGCCACGCGCTCGCGCCACCGGTCGATGTTCGGCTCGGGGTTGAGGCGCACGTTGGGGTCGAGGGTGATCAGGCGCTTGCCGCTTTCGCGCTGCACCAGCGTCAGCAGGGTGTCGGCAATCGGTTGCACCACCAGCGAGAACGAGCCGATGTGCAGGCCACGGACTTCAGCGCCGAGCTGCGGCAAATGCGCAACGCTCAACTGGCGATCCGCGCAGCCTTCACCGCGAAAGCTGTAATGCGGCGAGCCATTGGCACCGACCGCGACCATCGCCAGCGTGGTTGGCGCGGCGAAGTCGACCAAGTAGTCCGCCCGCACGCCTTCATCCCGCAGCACTTGCTGCAAACGTCGGCCGAGATAGTCGGTAGACAGCCCGGCAAACAACGCCGAGTCCACCCCCAAACGGCGCAAGCCGACCGCGACGTTGAACGGCGAGCCGCCGGCAATCGCCTTGAAATTCACTTTTGAAGCCAGACCGCTGGCATCGTCTTCGCTGAAAAAATCGAACAGGGCTTCGCCACACACCAAATACATGATTGTTTGCTCTTTATAGGGTTGCGACATGCTGTTGATAGCGTTCATAGGCCTGCTGGAACGCCGCGACATGGGCGGCAACCGGCAGGGTTTCACTGTGCAGATCGAGCTTCACGCAGCGCTGGCACAGATCGGCCAAAGTGTCTTCGTGGCCGTTTGACCAGGACTTGCACCACGCTGCCTGAATCGCCGCGCCGAGGGCTGCGGCTTCGCTGTGTTCGGTGCAGATCACCGGGGTGTCCATGATGTCGGCGACGATCTGCCGCCACACCGCACTTTTCGAGCCGCCGCCGATCAGGCAAATGCCGCGGCTTTGTAAACCATTGCGGCGCAACAGATCCAGTCCATAACGCAAACCGAAGGTCGTACCCTCGACCACGGCGCGACACAGATTGGCCTGGGTCAGGTTGCTCAGGGTCAAGCCGTGCAGGCTGCCGGTGGCATGGGGCAGGGCGGGGACGCGTTCGCCGTTGAGGAATGGCAGCATGCTCACGCCTTCCGCGCCTATGGGCGCCTGGGCCACGAGTTGATTGAACTGCTCCAGGTCGAGGTTGAACAGTTCGCGGATTGCGCCGGTGGCGTTGGTCAGGTTCATGGTGCAGATCAGCGGCAACCAGCCGCCGCTGGATGAGCAGAACGTCGCGACCGAAGCATCCGCGCTGACCTGCGGCGCCTCGGCGTAGGCGTACACCGTGCCGGAGGAACCGAGGCTCATGGTGATCGCCCCGGGCTGAATGTTGCCGGTACCGATGGCGCCCATCATGTTGTCGCCACCGCCGCTGGCGACCAGTGCATTCGGGTTGAGGCCCAACTGCTCGGCAATCGCTGGCAGCAGCGTGCCCACCGCCTGATGCGCGTCGATCAGCTCCGGCAATGCCGCTTGCAGGCGACCGGTGGGGTCAATGTCACGCAGCAACTGCAAGTCCCACTGGCGGCTGCGCACGTTGAAATAGCCGGTGCCGGAAGCGTCGCCGTACTCGCTGCAGGCGCGCCCGGTGAGCCAGAAATTCAGGTAATCGTGGGGCAGCAGAATCCGCGCAATACGTGAGAACACCTCCGGGTGTTGTTCTTTGGTCCACAGCAGTTTCGACACGGTGTAGCCCGGCGCGATGACCACGCCGAGGCGCTCCAGCGCGCCTTGTTCACCGCCGAGGTGTTTGAGCAGGCGCTCGTTTTCTTCCGTGGTTTCGGTGTCGCACCACAGCTTGGCCGGGCGCAGCACCTGGCCCTGATCGTCGAGCAGCACCAGGCCGTGTTGCTGGCCGGAGACACCAATGCCGAGGATCGCCTGCCCGTCGACATTGGCTGCGAGCAGGGCGCGGCGGGAGGCGAGGGCGAACGCGTCGAGCCACTGTCGGGTGTCCTGCTCGCGGCGACCATTGGCGCCGCTGATCATCGTGTGCGTGGCGGCGCCTTCGCCGAGCACCTGACCGCTGGCCGCATCGAGGATGATCGCCTTGGTGCCCTGGGTGCCGCAGTCGATGCCGAGGAAGAGTTGTCGGGTGGTCACAGTGAGGTCCTCAGGGTGTCAGGTGAGTCAAGGTGAAGCCAATCGCTGGCAAGCCAGCTCCCACAGGTTCTCGGTTGTACGCAAAATTCATCAACGATTGAAAACCCTGTGGGAGCTGGCTTGCCAGCGATGGCGTCGGTGGTTTCACCGCATCACTCAGCCAGCACCCGCTCCAGCGTGCGCGTCACACCCACCTCACGCAAGCTGTTGCAGCACCACTCAAACGCCGCCACAAATGCCGCCGAACGTGGAATCGCCGTGCCGAAAATTTCCTCGACCGCCAACAAGCGCTGGGTGATCAACGCATCATCCGCCACCAGTCCCTGACAAAATTCCGCCCGTGGATCCGGAATCGTATAGGTGTCGCCATTTTCATCCACGCCCTTCAGATACAACGCCCAGGCCGCCACCACCAACGCTGCGCGCCTGGTTTCCTGGCCATCGGCAATCAAGCGATTGATCGTCGGAATAGTGAATTTCGGAAATTTCGATGAACCGTCCGAACACACCCGCTCCAGTTGATCGGCGATCGCCTGATTGGAAAAGCGCGCCACCAGCGTGTCCTTGTAGTCGGTCAGGTCGATGCCCGGCACCGGCGCCAGTTGCGGGGTGACGTCAAGGTCCATGTAGGCGCGCATGTAGCGTACGAACAGCGGGTCATTCATGGTCTCGTGGACGAAGCGATAGCCCTTCAAAAAACCCAGGTAAGTCAGGGCCAGGTGGCTGCCGTTGAGCAGTTTGATCTTCATCTCTTCGTAGGGCGAAACGTCATCGGTGAACTGCACGCCAACCTGTTCCCAGGCCGGGCGACCGTTGACGAACTTGTCTTCCAGCACCCACTGCACAAACGGCTCGCAGACCACCGGCCAGGCATCGTCGACGCCGTGTTTGTCGGCCAGTTGCAGGCGGTGCGCGGTGCTGGTCATCGGTGTGATGCGATCGACCATGGCGTTGGGAAAACTGACGTTTTGCGCGATCCAGTCACGCAGCCCCGGGTCACGCAGGGTGGCGAAGGCCAGCAACGCCTTGCGGGTCACCGCGCCGTTGTGCGGCAGGTTATCGCAGGACATGATCGTGAACGCTGGTGTGCCCGTGTCACGGCGTTTTTCCAGCGCTGCACAGAGGAAGCCGAACACGGTTTTTGGCGCCAGCGGATGGGCCAGATCGTGCTGAATCTGCGGCAGGTGCGCCATGAACTCGCCGTTGCTGTCGTCGATGCAGTAACCGCCCTCGGTGATGGTCAGCGAGACAATGCGGATCTGCGGATCGGCGAGTTTGTCGATCAGCACCTGCGCGCCGTCTTCGGCCAGAAGCATGTCGCGAATCGCACCGATCACCCGCACTTCGGTGTCGTCGCTGTCGCCGAGTTCGAACAGGGTGAACAGGTAATCCTGCTCTTTGAGATCGTCGCGGGCACGGCGGTCCTCAGTGCGCAGGCCAACGCCGCAGATTGCCCAGTCCAGCGCCTGACCGGTATTCATCAGTGCATCGGTGTAATACGCCTGATGCGCGCGATGGAAGCCGCCGACGCCAATGTGCGCGATGCCCTGGCGGGTGTCGCTGAGGCTGTAGGCCGGCAGTTGCACCTCGGGGGCGAGGCGCTGCAAATTTTGCTTATTGAGTTTCATCGTACAAGTCTCGAGGTTCAAGCCGCGGCGCGCAGCGGGCGGGTCAGCGCCACGCCGTCGGCGTCGAACAGGTGGCAATGGCTGGCGTCCAGGTGCAGGTTCAGTTGCTCGCCGTAGCGGCTCGCCAAGTCACCGCGTACGCGCATGGTCAGGGCTTCGCCGGCGTTGGTGGTGACGTGGCAGAAGGTGTCGCTGCCCAGGCGCTCGCTGACGTCGGCGGTGACTTGCAGGGTGCAGTCGCCCGGTTGCGCCAGTTCCAGATGCTCCGGGCGAATGCCCAAGGTCACCGCGCTGCCCACGCTCAGGTTGGCGGCATTGAACGGCAGGGTGATGCGCGTGCCAGCGTCCAGTGAAACCTCGCAGCTCTGGCTGTCGATGCGGGCGATCTTGCCCTTGAGGAAACCCATTTTCGGCGTGCCGAGGAACCCGGCGACGAACAGGTTGGCCGGGTTGTGATAGAGGTCCAGCGGCGAGCCGACCTGCTCGATTTTGCCGCCATTGAGCACCACCACCTTGTCAGCCATGGTCATCGCTTCGACCTGGTCGTGGGTCACGTAGATCATCGTGGCTTGCAGGTCCTTGTGCAGGCGCAGCAGCTCCAGACGCATTTGCACGCGAAGGGCGGCGTCGAGGTTGGACAGCGGCTCGTCAAACAGGAAGATTTTCGGATTGCGCACGATGGCGCGGCCGATGGCAACCCGTTGCCGTTGACCGCCGGAGAGCTGTTTCGGCTTGCGTTCGAGCATCGGCCCCAGTTCGAGAATCCGCGCCGCTTCGCCGACCTTTTTCTCGACTTCGGCTTTTGGCACGCCGGCCAGATCAAGGGCGAACGACATGTTCTTTTTCACGGTCATGTGCGGGTACAGCGCGTAGGTCTGGAACACCATCGCCAGATCGCGCTTGGCCGGACTGACTTCGGTGATGTCGCGGCCATCGAGTTCGATGGTGCCGCCGCTGACTTCTTCCAGACCGGCGATCAGCCGCAGCAAGGTGGATTTGCCGCAGCCGGACGGGCCGACGAAAACTACGAATTCCTTGTCGTTCACCTCAAGGTCGATGCCCTTGATGATGGAGAAGCCTTCGAAGCCTTTTTGCAGATTCTTGATTTTCAGGTTGGCCATGGTGATGGGCCTCCGCATTGTTGTTTTTTTAAGATCAAAAGATCGCAGCCTTCGGCAGCTCCTACAGCGGGATGGCTGATACTGTGCAGGAGCTGCCGAAGGCTGCGATCTTTTGCTTTTGATTCATTTCACGGCGCCAAATGAGAGGCCGCGCACCAGTTGTTTCTGGCTGATCCAGCCAAAGATCAGGATCGGCGCACAGGCCAGGGTCGAGACCGCTGACAACTTGGCCCAGAACAAGCCTTCGGGGCTGGAGTACGAGGCGATCAACGCGGTCAGTGGCGCGGCTTTCGACGACGTCAGGTTCAGCGACCAGAACGCCTCGTTCCAGCACAGGATCAGCGACAGCAGCACGGTCGAGGCCAGGCCGCCCTTGGCGATCGGCAGCAGCACGCGGAGCATTTCCTGGGCGAGGGTGGCGCCGTCGAGGCGGGCGGCTTCAAGGATGTCCTTGGGAATGTCCTTGAAGTAGGTGTAAACCATCCAGACCACGATCGGCAGGTTGATCAGCGTGTAGATCACGATCAGCGCGATACGCGTATCGAGCAGGCCGAAACTCTTGGCCAGCAGGTAGATCGGCATCAGCACACCTACCGGCGGCAGCATCTTGGTCGAGAGCATCCACAGCAGCGTGCCCTTGGTGCGCTGGGTTTCGTAGAACGCCATCGAGTAGGCGGCGGGCACCGCGATCAGCAGGCACAGCGCCGTGGCACTGAACGAGATCACCACCGAGTTCCAGGCAAAACTGAAGTAGTCGCTGCGCTCGTTGATGTGCAGGTAGTTCTCCAGCGTCGGCGTGAAGATGAACTGCGGCGGCGTGGCGAACGCGTCGATTTCGGTTTTGAAACTGGTCATCACCATCCAGAAGATCGGGAAGAAAATCACGATCGCGATGGCCCAGGCCAGGGTGCCGAGCAGCAGGCTTTGCAGCCGGCGGGATTGTTGAAGGGTCATGGCAGGCCTCAGGCTTTGTCAGTCAGGTTTTTGCCGATCATCCGCACCAGAATGATCGCGGCGATGTTGGCGATGACCACGGCAATCAAGCCGCCCGCCGAGGCCATGCCGACGTCGAACTGCACCAGCGCCTGGTTGTAGATCAGGTAGGCGAGGTTGGTCGAGGCGTAGCCGGGGCCGCCGTTGGTGGTGGTGAAAATCTCGGCGAACACCGACAGCAGGAAGATCGTTTCAATCATCACCACCACGGCAATCGGCCGCGCCAGGTGCGGCAGGGTCAGGTGCCAGAAGATCGCGACGGGGCCAGCGCCATCCAGGCGCGCGGCCTCCTTCTGTTCCTGGTCGAGGGACTGCATGGCGGTCATCAGGATCAGGATCGCGAAGGGCAGCCATTGCCACGAGACAATGATGATGATCGACAGCAGCGGGTAGTGCGCCAGCCAGTCCACCGGCTCGGCGCCGAACAGCCGCCAGACGTAGGCGAGAATCCCCGAGACCGGATGGAAAATCAGGTTCTTCCAGATCAGCGCACCGACCGTGGGCATGATGAAGAACGGCGAGATCAGCATCACCCGCACGATGCCGCGGCCGAGAAACTCGCTGGCTTCGAGCAACGCGCTGATCAACACACCGAACACCACGCTGATCAGCAGCACGCTGCCCACCAGCAACAGGGTGTTGGTGGCGCCGGGCAAGAAGCCTGAGTCGGTGAGGAAATAGCTGAAGTTCTCCAGCCCGACGAACTCGTTCACCCCCGGATCGAGCAGGTTGTAGCGAATCATCGAGAAGTAAATGGTCATGCCCAGCGGCACGATCATCCACAGCAGCAACAGGGCCACCGAAGGGCTGACCAGAAACCAGCCGGGATTGCGTACGCGGACTTTGCGCTGGGGTTGCGCCAGGTCGAGGTGGGCTTTGGCAGTTGAAGTATTCATGGTGATCACAACCGGTTGGGTGCAGATACATGTTCAGGAAAGACAACCGTCCTGACATCGACGCGAACCCTGTGGGAGCTGGCTTGCCAGCGATGAGGCAGGCACATCCGACATTGATGTTGGCTGTTCAATCGCCATCGCTGGCAAGCCAGCTCCCACAGGTCAAGTACTGGTTACTTGGGATAACCCGCGCGCTTCATCTCGCGTTCGGTGGTTTGCTGCGCGGCGGCCAAGGCCTGATCCACCGTGGTCTGGCCGATCAGCGCTGCCGAGAACAGCTTGCCGACCTGGGTGCCTACGCCCTGGAATTCAGGAATGGTCACCAGTTGAATGCCGATGTACGGCACCGGTTTCAGCGTCGGTTTGCTCGGATCTGCCGCTTTCAACGATTCCAGCGTGACCTTGGCGAACGGCGCCGCGCTCATGTAAGCATCGCTGTAGGTCGAGGCGCGGGTGCCTGGCGGCACGTTGGCGATGCCGTCGGTCTTGGCTACCAGCTCGCCATATTCCTTGGAGGTCGCCCAGGCACTGAAGGCCTTGGCGGCGTCCTTGGCCTTGGAACTGGTCGGAATCGCCAGTGCCCACGAGTACAACCACGCCGAACCTTTGTCAGTGACCTGATGCGGGGCGAAGGTAAAGCCGACGTGATCGGCGACTTTGCTCTGGGTCTTGTCGGTGACGAACGAACCGGCGACAGACGCATCCACCCACATCGCGCACTTGCCACTGTTGAACAGCGCGAGGTTCTCGTTGAAACCGTTACTGGAAGCACCTGGCGGGCCGGATTTTTTCATGGTGTCGACGTAGAAGTTCAGTGCGTTCTTCCACTCGGGACCCTTGAATTCCGGCTGCCATTTCTCATCGAACCAGCGCGCGCCGTAGGCATTGGCGACGGTAGTGATCAGCGCCATGTTCTCGCCCCAGCCGGCCTTGCCGCGCAAGCAGATGCCGTATTGCTCTTTGTCCTTGTTGGTGAGTTTTTCGGCGAAGCCGGCGATCTGTTCCCAGGTCGGACGCTCGGGCATGGTCAGACCGGCGTCCTTGAACAGGTCGGTGCGGTAATAGGTGATCGAGCTTTCGGCGTAGAACGGCAAAGCGTACAGCGAGCCCTTGACCGAGAGCCCTTCGCGCACTGACGGGAACACGTCGTCGAGGGCGTAACTGGCCGGCAAGTCCTTCATCGGTTCCAGCCAGCCTTTGGCGCCCCAGAGTGCGGCTTCGTACATGCCGATGGTCAATACGTCGAACTGCCCGCCCTGGGTGGCGATGTCGGTGGTCAGGCGTTGGCGCAACACGTTTTCTTCCAGCACCACCCAATTGAGCTTGATCTCCGGATGCTCGGCCTCGAAGGTTTTCGAGAGTTTTTGCATGCGGATCATGTCGCTGTTGTTGACGGTGGCGATGGTCAGGGTCTGGGCACCAAGGCTGACGCTGCTGAGGGTCATGCAAGTGAGGGCAAGCAGAGCTTTTGCAGTGGGTTGCATCGTGCACTCCTTTTCTGCGTCCGTTGGGAAGCAGAAGGACAGTTATTGTTTTTGTGTCTTCCTGTGCAGGAAGAATGTGTGCTGATTACAGCCCTCAATCGACAGGCTGACAAATCATCCATCGCACTTGAACCGATACTTTTTTGCACTGGCAAAAAAGATCGCAGCCTGCGACAGCTCCTACAGGGATCGGTGTAGGAGCTGTCGCAGGCTGCGATCTTTTGATGTGGCTATCAAGCGTGATTCTGTTCGGTCAGGCGCTGCACCGCGAGGCGTCGATAGTGTGAAGGCGTCATGCCCTTGAGTTGCTGGAAGCGCCGATTGAAGTTGGAAATATTGTTGAACCCCGACTCGAAACACACCTCGGTCACTGGCTTGTCGCCGTCGGCCAGCAGTTCGCAGGATTTGCTGATGCGCAGGCGATTGACGAACTCGATGAAGTTGCGCCCGGTGGCCTGTTTGAATACGCGACTGAAGTAGGTCGGCTTCATCCCCAGATGCTCGGCGACTTCTTCCAGCGTCAGCTCCCGGGCGTAATGGTCGAAGATGAAATCGACGGCGCGGTTGGTGCGGTCGATGTTGTGCTCGTCGGCCAGTTGCGTGTTGGTGGCGCCGGACAGCAACTGATAGTCGTCTGTCGCCGCCAGCAACTCCATCAGAATGAAAAAATGCCCCAGACGAGTGATCCCGCGCGTATCGGCAATTCGCTGCATCAGCGTCATGGCCTGGCGGATCGTGTCTTTGTCGCGAAACTCGATGCCGTATTGCGCGCGCTCCAGCAGCGGCGCCAGGGTCTTGAGTTCGGCAAACACCTGGTGCCCGCTGTCGAACAACTCATCGGTGAAGTTCACCAGCATGTCGCGCTTTTCCACCACTTCGTCTTCGGCCACCTGGCTGATCCAGTTGTGCGGCAGATTAGGCCCGGTGAGGAACAGTGTTTGCGGATAAAAGTTGCCGATGTAGTCGCCGATGAAGACCTTGCCGGAACTGGCGACGATCAGGTGCAGTTCGTATTCCTTGTGAAAATGCCAGCGCACTAAAGGGCAGGGAAAACCATGCTGACGGTAGATGATGGACAACCCGTTGTGATCGTCCATCAGCTCGTAGGAGGGATCAGTGATTCTGGTAGCCCGAGTCATGTCCGATACGTTCTGTTGTTATGTCCGGATGCTCATCATGCACGCGCGTCACGGACAGTTCCAGCACCTCAACCCCGGGCCTTGACCAGACCTTTGGCATGGTTGATCTGCTGGCAATATTCCGCCAGCCGCGTGGCACCGACGAAATCGGCATTGATAATGCTGCACTTTGGCGCCCAACCCGAGTCCGGGCCAAACCATTGATTGAGTTCGTGGGTGATCCGCTTTACGCCGGCCAGTTCGCCATAGCTGGTGGCCGATAACGACCAGAGGCTGCCGGACGGCGGCGGATTGGCCAGTGTTCGTGTGATGTGTTGCTTGAGTTGCTCGGCAGAGGTGATATCTGAACCGCTCCACTCATGACGGATTTTCGGCCAGTACAGGGGCGACCTGAAATCGGGGTGCGAGTCGCTTGCCAGCACCACTCGCTGTACCGGACTGATCTTTTTAAGTTGTTCAATGGTCAGCTGGCTATTGTTTCTGGGAATAAGCCGCGAACCCAACTCCATGGTGATGACTTCGTGCAAGCCCTTGTAATCGAATAGTTGATTATTGATGCCCTTGAGTTCATGTATGTCCAATACGATGAACTCGTTCGGGTTATCACTGAGGAAGACGTTGAGACTTTTGACAAGTTCGCTCAAGGCACGCCCCCGGAACAGTTTCAAGCCATGAAACGTATGGAATTTCTTGATGCCCAGCCAGTGTTCATCGGCATGCAGGCGCACGTCGAAAGCGCGCACGCCTTCGTTAAGTTGCTGAATGAACGGGCCATCCTGGCAAACAAACCAGTTTTTTGCCGGCTGCAGATACGCCGGATACGAAAAGTCGTAATCCAGCCCGGCGTTATGGGCTCCGGGCCAGACCACTTCGCCCAGGGTCAGTTGGTCGATACCGGGTGCGGACGCCATCCAGTTTTTCAAAGGGTAGTTGCTCATGATGCATTCCGTTGCAGATAAAGTTTTATTCCGACCAGTCACATTGTTTGGTCACTTCGGAAGTTATTCTTTTATGCAAGCGGACAAAAGTACAAGTCAGCACTCTTTGCAAAGTGTTGGTGCTGCGCTTTCTCAGTTTTGGTTTATCAACTTTTCTGGTTTTTGGCTTCGATCCACTGCGCCATGTATTGGGTACTTTTGTGCAAGTGGTGACGCAACATGCTGCCAGTAAAGTTGGCGCGCCGTAATGCTGACAAGTTATCGCGGCAATAGTGCAAGCGAGCGATCAGCGCCGGGCCGTGATCAGCCTGCCGATAGCGCGCGTTCAACAACGCGACGCCGGCCTGCTGTGCGTCAGTCCAGCGCTGTTGGTCTTCGTGCAGAGCGACCGCGGCATCGGCCAGGGCCTGGGCCGACAGCGCCACTTCACCCGGCCATGACAGCGCACCGCACATGCCTTCGGCACCGATGGGCGTGGTGACATTGGGTGTACCGCAGAGCATTGCATCGACGAGCTTGCCCTTGATCCCCGCGCCAAAGCGCAAAGGCGCCAGGCAAACCCGGGCTTGCGACATCACTTGCAGCGCATCTTCTGCCCAGTTCATCACATGAAACCCCTGCGCCGCGTTGTGCAGGGCAGTGGCCTTGGGCGGCGTATAGGCGCCGTAGATATGCAGTTGAGCGCCGGGCAATTGCTGGCGGATCAGCGGCCAGACGGCGGTCTTCATCCACAGCACGGCGTCCCAGTTGGGCGCGTGACGGAAGTTGCCAATACTCAGAAAGTGCGCGCGCTCTTCAAAGGAAATGAACGAACCGCGCGGGGGGTCGAGCATCAGCGGGCACCAGTGCAGCAGTTCGCCAGGGACTTGAAACTGTTCGACCAGCAACTGGATTTCCACTTCGGAAATCATCAGATTCAGATCGCAGCGGTACAACGCGGCGACTTCCCGCTTGGCCAGATCGGTATCGGCCATCAACTCGAACTCTTCGCGCAGCGCCGGCGCGAACAGTGCGCTGAAGTCCTGATTGTCCGGGTCGTCTTTCAAACGTTCCTTGAGCCGTTGGTGGCGGGCGTGGCGCAGGCTCTGCAGGTCGGAAGTCTCCAGCACCCGCAAGGCATCCGGGCATTGCTTCTCGACGCGCCAGCCAAATTGCTCTTCCATCATGAACTGGTCGAACAGCACGATATCCGGCGCCAGTTCACGGATGAAAACATCGAAGCTGCTGTTGTTGAGTTCGATCGGCACCTCACGGATGCCCAGTGCGGTCAGGTCAGCCTTGTGCTCGCCCGGGCCGGCCGGGCTGCTGAAGGTGATGTCCCAGCCTTGCTGCAGGAATGTATCGAGGATCTGCATCACGTGCCCGCTGGCTGCCGAAGAGCGCGGTTCGGGCCAGACGTAACCGATGACCAGAACTTTGGTGGCGGGGGATGCAGTCATTGACAGGTGTTCCTTGCAGGCAGGCGGCTAAAAATGGCGCGCAATTAGACCACATCTGCAGCCGCTGCCGGATCAAGGCCAATCACTGGCCCAGGATGCCCTTGACCTTGTCACGCAATTGATCGATGGAGAACGGTTTGCCGATCACGTGCATGCCGGCAGGTACGTCGATGTTTTCGGCGTAACCGCTGGCGAACAGGACGGGCAGGGTGGCGCGGAGTTCACGTGCCTTGCCGGCCAGTTCACTGCCTGTCATGCCCGGCAGGCCGTAATCGGTCATCATCAAGTCGATACCCTTGCTCTGATCCCCGAGAATATTCAGCGCAGACTCGCCGTCGTCCGCCTCCAGCACCCTGAACTCCAGTTCCTCCAGCACATCGACGATGAGCATGCGTACGATGTCGTCGTCTTCTACTACAAGGATGGTGGGCGCTGGGGTGGACATATGGGTGCTCTCAAAAAAGGAAATCGGAATGGCGACCGGTCGAAAATGCCGGGCTCTTGCATGAGTAAGTGGCGCATGGCCACAAGTTCCCGATTCAACGGAAAAAAGATTAGCTGCTCTTCGCGGCGCAAGGATAACGGTTGGTGCTCGGTAAGCGCAGGAAAATGTAGGAAATTGCTGCCAAAGCAGTCAGAAAAATGGATCCATACGACCGTTTTGGGGCAAACTCCCGGGTTTCGACAGTTCGACAAGGCCGCCCCATGCCCACTCCGTCTTCGATTGATGAAACACGGTTTCGCAAACTCCTGACGCGCAACATCGGATTGCCGCTGGGCGTTGGCGCACTCAGCGCCGTGTTCTTTGTATCCCTGATTACTTATCTGCTGTCGGTGATCCAGTGGGTGGAGCACACCGATCGCGTCATCAATAACGCCAACGAAGCGGTGAAACTCACGGTTGATCTAGAAACCGGCATGCGCGGCTTCCTGCTCAGTGGCGATGAGCATTTCCTCGACCCGTACGAGACCGCCAAGCCGCGGATCAACGTGGCCCTCAACACCTTGCTCGAACTGACCGCCGACAACCCGGTGCAGACCGACCGGTTGCGGCGTCTGCAGGCGTTGCAGGTCGAGTGGGCCAATTACGCGCAGTCGATGATCGATCTGCAGCGCTCCAGCGGTGATTACCGGGGTGCGGTCAAGGCCGGGCGCGGCAAGCGCTTGACCGACGAGATCCGCAAGCAATTCGAAGACGTGATCGACATGGAGCAACAGTTGCGCACCACGCGCAACGAAGAGGTGCGCCGCACCACAATCTGGAGCATCACCCTGTACCTGCTGTTTATCGCCGGGATCAGTGGTTTGCTGGCGTATGTCGGTCGCCGTGATCTGGTTCGTCTGTCTGACAGCTACAGCGCCACTCTCGCCGCGCAACAGGCCAGCGCCGAGCGGCTGGAACGCCAGGCATGGATGCGCAGCGGCCAGACCGAGCTGGCGGAGCAGGTGCTGGGGCAACTGACGCTGAACCTGCTGGGGCGCAATATTCTGCAGTTCTGCGCGCAATACCTCGGCACGGCGGTGGCGGCGCTGTACGTGCGTGAAGAACACGGCGGCCTCAAGCGCGTGGCGTCCTACGGATTCTCCCGCGAGCAGGAAGAAAAGGATCAGCAGATCTACAGCGGCGAAGGCATCGTCGGCCAGGTGGCCCAGCAGGGGCAACTGATTCGTCTGGATTCGGTTCCGGCCGACTACTTCAAGGTCAGCTCCGGCCTGGGCGCGGGCCTGCCGCGCAGTGTGCTGGTGGTGCCGACCAGTGATGACGACCGGGTCAACGGCGTGATCGAGCTGGGCTTCTTGCGTCCGCTCACCGACCGCGATATCGATTTGCTGGAACTGATTGCCGGCAACATCGGCACCTCGATCGAAGCGGCGCGTTATCGCCAGCGTCTGCAGGAAGTGCTGGCCGAAACCCAGCAGCTCAACGAAGAGTTGCAGGTGCAGCAGGAAGAGCTGAAAACCGCCAACGAAGAGCTGGAAGAACAGTCGCGGATTCTCAAGGAATCCCAGGCGCATCTGGAAACCCAGCAAGTCGAGCTGGAACAGACCAACGAGCAGTTGGCCGAACAGGCGCAAACCCTGGCCGAGCAGCGCGACGCCATGGACCAGAAGAACACCGAACTCAATCAGGCTCAGGTGCAGCTTGAAGAGCGCGCCGAGGAGCTGCAGCGCTCGAGCAAGTACAAGTCCGAATTCCTCGCCAACATGTCCCACGAACTGCGCACGCCGCTGAACAGTTCACTGATCCTCGCCAAGCTGCTGGCCGAGAACCCGCAGGACAACCTGACGGCCGAGCAGGTCAAGTTCGCCGAGTCGATCTATTCCGCCGGCAACGATTTGCTGAACCTGATCAACGACATTCTCGACATTTCCAAGGTCGAGGCTGGCAAATTGGAAGTGATCCCGGAAAACACCAGTGTCGCGCGGCTGGCCGACGGCCTGCGCAGCGTGTTCGAGCCGCTGGCGGCGGACAAGCAATTGACCTTCAGCGTCGAGTTGCAGCCGGATGCGCCGATCATGCTGTACACCGACCGCCAGCGCCTGGAGCAGGTGATCAAGAACCTGCTGTCCAACGCCGTGAAGTTCACCGAGCACGGCGCGGTCAGCCTGACCATCGCCGGCCAGCCAGACGAGCGCATTGCCTTCATCGTGCGCGATTCGGGGATCGGTATCGCCGCGGATCAGCAGGAAAGCATCTTCGAAGCGTTCCGCCAGGCTGACGGCACCACCAACCGCAAGTACGGTGGCACCGGTCTTGGTCTGTCGATTTCGCGGGATCTGGCGGCCTTGCTCGGCGGCTCGATCAGCGTCAGCAGCGTGCCGGGGCAGGGCAGCGTGTTCACCCTGGTGTTGCCACAGCAATACAGCGAGCCGTGCGACACACCGTCCGCGCCGTTGTCCTTTACGCCGCCGCCGGTATCGAGTCCGGCCCCGGTGGCGCCGCCGTCGATTGCGGTTTCGCCCATGGCCCCGGTGCACATCCCGCGCTTTGCCGACGACCGTGGCAAGGCACCGTTCGCCACGCGCTGCATTCTGGTGGTGGAGGACGAGCCGAATTTCGCCCACATTCTTTACGATCTGGCCCACGAACTGGGTTACCAGTGCCTGGTGGCTCACGGTGCCGACGAAGGTTACGACCTGGCTCGCGAATTCGTACCGGATGCGATCCTGCTCGACATGCGCCTGCCGGACCATTCCGGGCTGACGGTGCTGCAACGCCTGAAAGAACATGCCGAAACCCGGCACATCCCGGTGCATGTGATCTCGGTCGAGGACCGCGTTGAAGCGGCGATGCACATGGGCGCGATCGGTTATGCGGTCAAGCCGACCACCCGTGAAGAGCTCAAGGACGTGTTCGCCCGTCTCGAAGCCAAGCTGACCCAGAAAGTCAAACGCGTGCTGCTGGTCGAAGATGACGATCTGCAGCGCGAAAGCATTGCCCGCCTGATTGGTGACGATGACATCGAGATCACGGCCGTCGGTCTGGCGCAGGATGCGCTGGAGAGACTGCGTACCACGATCTACGACTGCATGGTGATCGACCTGAAGTTGCCGGACATGCTCGGCAACGATCTGCTCAAGCGCATGTCCACCGAGGACATCTGCTCGTTCCCGCCAGTAATCGTCTACACCGGGCGCAATCTGACCCGCGATGAAGAAGCCGAGCTGCGCAAGTATTCGCGTTCGATCATCATCAAGGGCGCGCGCTCGCCGGAACGCCTGCTGGATGAGGTCACACTCTTTCTGCACAAAGTCGAATCGCAGTTGTCCCATGAACGGCAGAAGATGCTCAAGACCGCCCGCAGTCGCGACAAGGTCTTCGAAGGCCGCAAGGTGTTGCTGGTGGACGACGACGTACGCAACATCTTCGCCCTGACTAGTGCGCTGGAACACAAAGGTGCAGTCGTGGTGATCGGCCGTAATGGTCGCGAAGCGATTGATAAGTTGAATGAAGTCGAGGACATCGATCTGGTGCTGATGGACGTGATGATGCCGGAGATGGATGGCTTTGAAGCCACCATTGAAATCCGCAAGGATCCGCGCTGGCGCAAGCTGCCGATCATTGCGGTGACGGCCAAGGCCATGAAAGACGATCAGGAGCGCTGCCTGCAGGCGGGCGCCAACGATTACCTGGCCAAGCCCATCGACCTGGATCGCCTGTTCTCGTTGATTCGCGTGTGGTTACCGAAGATGGAACGCATTTAGTGGACAGCAGTCACTCCGTGGAGCGCAACAGCGAAATCGAATTACGCTTGTTGATTGAGGCGATCTACCTCAAGTACAGCTACGATTTTCGTGATTACTCGGGCGCTTCGATCAAGCGCCGGGTGCAGCACGCCTTGAGCCAGTTCGAGTGCGCGACGATCTCGGCGTTGCAGGAGAAAGTGCTGCACGATCCGACTGCGTTCATGCAGCTGCTGCAATTGCTGACGATCCCGGTCAGCGAGATGTTTCGCGATCCGTCGCACTTTCTGGCGATCCGCCAGGAAGTGGTGCCGCTGCTGCGGACCTATCCGTCGCTGAAGATCTGGATCGCCGGGTGCAGCACCGGTGAGGAGGTCTATTCGATGGCGATTCTGCTGCGCGAGGAAGGCCTGCTCGAGCGTACGATCATCTACGCCACCGACATCAACCCGCGCTCGCTGGACAAGGCCAAGCAGGGGATTTTCTCAATGGAGAACGTGCGCGCCTACACCGCCAATTATCAGCAGGCCGGCGGCCAGCGCTCCTTCGCCGATTACTACACCGCAGCCTACGGCTACGCGATTTTCGACAAGAGCCTGTGCGAGAACGTGACCTTTGCCGATCACAGCCTGGCGACCGACAGTGTGTTCTCCGAAACTCAATTGATTTCCTGCCGCAACGTACTGATTTACTTCAACAAGAAACTTCAGGACCGTGCCTTCGGTCTGTTTCATGAATCGCTGTGCCACCGTGGCTTTCTGGTGCTGGGCAGCAAGGAAACGCTGGATTTTTCCGGCTACTCGAATCAGTTCGAGCCGCTGGTCAAACAAGAACGGATCTACCGCAAATTATGAACGATGCCTTGGATTTGCCTCGTGTCGAGGCCATCGTGGTCGGCGCTTCGGCTGGTGGGGTCGAGGCCCTGCTGACCCTGCTCGCGCCGCTGCGCCAAGGCTATGTGCTGCCAATCATTGTCGTGTTGCACCTGCCGGAAGAGCGCCGCAGCCAGTTGGCCGAAGTCTTTGCCCGACGGTTGATGCTGCCGGTGGAAGAGGCGACCGACAAACAGGACATCGCTCCCGGTACGGTTTACTTCGCGACACCCGGTTACCACCTGTCGGTTGAGCAGGATCGCAGTCTGTCGCTGAGTCTTGAAGACCGCGTGCACCATTCCCGGCCAGCCATTGACTACCTGTTTGAATCCGCCGCTGATGCTTACGGCGCAACCTTGGCTGCCGTGTTGCTGACCGGTGCCAATCACGATGGTGCTCGCGGTCTGGCGCAAGTCAAACGGCGCGGCGGACTGACCATTGTTCAAGACCCGCAGGACGCGCAGGTCGCCACCATGCCTCTGGCTGCGCTGAAGATTCAGCAGCCTGACCATGTCCTACCCATTCACGGCATCGGCCGTCTGCTTGTCGAGCTGGAACGAATCGCATGCTGAGTAATATCCAGGCCAAATTGCTGATCGTCGACGATCTGCCGGAGAACCTGCTGGCCCTCGAAGCGCTGATCAAGCGCGAGGACCGCACGGTGTATAAGGCGCTGTCGGCGGACGAAGCACTTTCGCTGCTGCTGCAACACGAGTTCGCCATGGCCATCCTCGATGTACAGATGCCGGGCATGAACGGCTTTGAACTCGCCGAGTTGATGCGCGGCACCGAGAAAACCAAAAACATCCCGATCATTTTCGTCAGCGCCGCCGGCCGCGAACTCAATTACGCGTTCAAGGGCTATGAGAGCGGGGCGGTGGACTTCCTGCACAAGCCGCTGGACATTCACGCGGTGAAGAGCAAGGTCAACGTGTTCGTCGACCTGTACCGCCAGAGCAAGGCCATGAAGCAACAGGTCGAAGCCCTGGAGCAGGCGCGCCGCGAGCAGGAAGCGCTGCTGCAACAGTTGCAGAGCACTCAGTTGGAACTGGAGCAGGCGGTGCGTATGCGCGATGACTTCATGTCAATCGTCGCCCACGAAGTCCGCACGCCGCTCAATGGCCTGATACTCGAAACCCAATTGCGCAAGATGCACCTGGCCCGGGACAACGCTGCAGCGTTCACCCTCGACAAGATGCACGCGATGGTCGATCGCGACGAGCGCCAGATCAAAAGCCTGATCCGTCTGATCGAAGACATGCTCGACGTCTCGCGGATTCGTACCGGCAAGTTGTCGATCCGTCCGGAGCGATTCGATCTGGTGCAACTGGTGAGCAACCTGCTGCAGAATTTCGCCCAGCAGATAGAAGCCGCCGAGACCGAAGTGTCGTTCACTGCGTCCGGGCCGGTGGAAGGTTATTGGGACGAGTTCCGCATCGAGCAAGTGGTCTCCAACCTGCTGACCAATGCTCTGCGTTACGGAGGTCGCAGCCCGATCCAGGTGCGGGTGTACCGTGAAGGTGATGAGGCGCGGGTCGAAGTTCAGGACCGCGGCATCGGCATCAGTGAAGAGAATCAGAAACGTATTTTTCAACAGTTCGAACGGGTTTCCGCCAAGACGGTAGTGGCTGGTCTCGGGCTGGGTCTGTTCATTTCCGAGCAGATCGTCGCCGCCCATGGCGGTTCCATCGTCGTCGAGAGTCAAATCAACGAAGGCGCCCTGTTTCGCGTTTGTCTGCCAATCCAGGAAAACGGCATATCCGACGCAACCTCTGAGTGACCGCACGGTCGTATCAGCAGCTATTGACCGAACAAAGGCTTCCCATGAGCGTAGATGCACAAGATGTAGTACTCGTCGTCGAGGACGAACCGGTTATCTTGATGGTGCTGACAGACTACCTGTCGGGGCAGGGTTACCGCGTGTTGCAGGCCGAAAACGGCGAGCAGGCGTTCGAGATTCTCGCGAGCAAACCGCATCTGGACATGCTGATCACTGACTTCCGCCTGCCGGGCGGGATCTCCGGCGTGCAGATCGCCGAGCCGGCAGTCAAGCTGCGTCCGGACCTGAAAGTAATCTTCATCAGCGGCTACCCGCAGGAAATCCGCGAGACCGGCAGCCCGATCACCAGCAAGGCGCCGATCCTGGAAAAACCGTTCGATCTGGACGTGTTGCAGGAAAAGATTCAGGAATTGCTGGCCTGATCAAAAACACTGAAATGCCCCTGTAGGAGCTGCCGCAGGCTGCGATCTTTTGATTTTAAAAAACAAGATCAAAAGATCGCAGCCTGCGGCAGCTCCTACAGGCGTTTTTGGGGGTCAGTTCTTGATCATCTCGCGGACCTTGGCGGTCAGCAGATCAAAGGTGAACGGCTTGGTGATCATCTGCATGCCCGGGTCGAGGAACCCGCCGCGCACAGCGGCGTGCTCGGCATAACCGGTAATGAACAGCACCTTCAGCCCCGGCCGGTACTGCCGACCGATTTCCGCCAGTTGCCGGCCGTTCATGCCCGGCAGGCCGACGTCACTGATCAACAGATCAATGCGCTGCGTCGAGTTGAGGATCGGTAAGGCGCCATCGGCATCGCCGGCTTCGACAAATGCATAACCCAACTCACTGAGCACTGCACTGACCAGCACGCGCACGGCAGGGTCGTCTTCGACGATCAACACCGTCTCGCCGTCCATCGCCTCCGGGGCCTGTTGAACAGCGGACACCGGATGCTCCAGTTCCTCGCCGCGGAAGCGCGGCAGGTACAGTTTGACCGTGGTGCCCTGATCGATTTCGCTGTCGATCGAGACGTGACCACGGGACTGTTTGCTGAAGCCATAGATCATCGACAGGCCCAAACCGGTGCCCTGGCCGATCGGTTTGGTGGTGAAGAATGGGTCGAACGCGCGGTTGATCACGCTCTGTGGCATGCCGCTGCCGTTGTCGGTGACGCTGAGCATGACGTACTCGCCAGGTTCGAGGTTGGTGTAGGCCTCGGTGAACTCCTGTTTAAGGACCTGATTGCTGGTTTCGACCACCAGTTTGCCACCCTCGGGCATCGCATCCCGGGCGTTGAGCACCAGGTTGAGCAGGGCACTTTCCAGTTGATTGGGGTCGGCTTCAGCGACCCACAAATCGTCGTTCAGGCGCATGTCGAGCTGAATGCTTTCGTTGAGGCTGCGTTGCAGCAACTCGCCCATCGACAGCACCAGGGTATTCATCTGCACGGCTTTGGAGTCCAGCGATTGCCGGCGGGAAAATGCCAGCAAACGGTGGGTCAGGCCGGCGGCGCGGTTGGCTGAGGTGACGCCCAGATCGATCAGGCTGTCGAGGTCATCAAGGCGCCCGCGAGCCAGTCGCCGGCGCAGTAATTCAAGGCTGCCGATGATCCCGGTGAGCATGTTGTTGAAGTCGTGAGCAATACCGCCGGTGAGCTGACCGACCGCTTCCATTTTCTGCGACTGGCGCAAGGCTTCCTCGTTGTGGCGAAGCTGGGCGGTGCGTTCCTCGACTTGCTGCTCAAGGGTTTCAAGGGTTGATTGCAGGCGCCGTTCACTTTCACTCAGATCGATCAGGCGATCACGGGCTTCGTACTGTCGTCGTCGCCCGCGCAGGGCGGTGGATACCAGACTGACCAGGGTCGCCGGATGAAACGGACGCTCGAGAAAGGTCACGTTGCCCAATAATTCACTCAGGCGAGAAGACGGGCCTTGTTCGGGGCCGCCGTGGTGCGTCAGCAAGACGATCGGCAGATCCGACCAGGCCGGTTGCTGCTCCAGAAAATGCAGAAGCGTTTCCAGTTCCGGGCCGCGCAACGCTTCGGCGGCAATCAACAAGAGCCCGGCGCCAGGTTCCAGTTCAGCGCACAATGCGCCCAGATCCGGGGTGATGACCCCGCCGTAACCCGCCTCATTGAGGATCATCAGCGCCACTTGGCTGTCGCGGCCCATGGGCGCGAGAATCAGCGCCCGTTCCGGCAGTGAAACGGAGGCTGTCACAAGGCTTCTTCCCGCAACAGCGGATTGCTGGCGCCAAGGTAAGTCGGTACGCCCCGCAACACACCCTGGAACGCTTCCAGCGGTTCGCCAATGGTCATGCCCTGGCCCGAAATGCGGAATTCACGGATGGTCGACTCGTGGTTGCCGGTGCGTTTCTTGATAATGGAAATGGCTCGGCGGACTTTGCCGATGGCTTCGAAGTAGCGCAGCAGGATCACCGTGTCGGCCAGGTAAGTGATATCGACCGGCGCCTGCATGTCGCCGACCAGACCATGTTGGGCAACCGTCATGAATGTCGCCGCACCTTTGCGGTTCAGATACAGCAGCAACTCATGCATGTGCAGCACCAGCGCGTTTTCTTCCGGCATCGCGGCCTGATAGCCGTTGATACTGTCGATCACGACGGTCTTGATGTTGCCCTCATCGACACAGCGACGCACCCGGTGCGAGAACTCGCCGGGGGACAGTTCGGCGGCGTCCACCTGATCGATCAGCAGGTTGCCGGTCGCTTGCAGGGCCTTGAGGTCGATGCCGATATTTTTCATCCGCTCGAAGAGCAGACCCAGCTCTTCATCAAAGATGAACAGCGCTGCCTTTTCACCGCGTGCTACGGCAGCGGCAGCAAAGATCATTGAAATCAGCGATTTGCCGGTACCGGCCGGGCCCAGGATCAATGTGCTGGAACCGGTCTCGATGCCACCACCGAGCAGGGCGTCCATTTCCTTGATGCCGCTGGTCAATTGCAGGCGTGGATAGTCGCCACGGTGTTCGGCAGCGACCAGGCGCGGAAATACATGGACCCCGTCGCCCATGATGGTGAAGTCATGGTAACCGCCACGGTACTTTTGCCCGCGGTACTTGATGATGCGTACGCGGCGGCGCTCGGCGCCGTAATTGGGGGTCAGCTCCTCGAGACGGATGACGCCGTGGGCGACGCTGTGCACGGTCTTGTCGAGGGACTCGGTGGTCAGGTCGTCAAGCAGCAGGACCGTGGCGTCGTAACGCACGAAGTAATGTTTGATCGCCAGAATCTGCCGGCGGTAACGCAGCGAGCTTTGCGCCAGCAGGCGGATCTCCGACAGGCTGTCGAGCACTACACGGGTCGGTTTGAAGCGCTCGACCACCTCGAAAATCTGCTTGGTGGCTTCACCGAGCTCAAGGTCTGAGGAATACAGCAGGCTTTGCTGATGTTCGGCGTTGAGCAGGCTTTCCGGCGGTGTCAGCTCGAAAATCTCGATGTTCTCGTTCAGTTCCCAGCCGTGAGAGGCTGCGCCCTGGCGCAGTTCACGCTCGGTTTCCGACAGTGTGATGTACAGACAGCGTTCGCCGGCACGGGCGCCCGCCAACAGGAAATGCAACGCGACGGTGGTTTTGCCTGTACCGGGTTCACCCTCGAGCAAAAACACATGCCCTCGGGACAGACCACCGGCGAGGATGTCATCCAGGCCAATGATGCCGGTGGCGGCTTTTGCACTGATCAACTCGTTGGACGTAGACAAAGAATGCCCTCTCATGACTAGGGGAATCGAGGCAGCAGGCTGTACCAGCCGTTGTGCTCTACCTGATTACTTGACCGCTGCCGCTCATGACGGTTCCGAGGTTTCGATAGCAAAGTGTCATTGAATCAGCGGCCAACGGCTCAAAGTCCCTGCTGCAGGGCCGGGTCGTCGGGGTTCATCTGCTCCAGTTGCGCCAGCAGAATCTGCACGTTCTGCAACTGTCCGCTTTCCTTCCAGTAATTGATCAACAGCACCCGAGCCTTACGGTCGGCGGGGTGGCGCTGCACGACTTCCTGCAATTGTTTTTGCGCCGCTTCCAGTTCTTCGGCGGCATGCAGGGTGGTGGCGAGGTCGTAGCGGTAATCCTTGTTGTCCGGTTCCAGTTCGACGGCTTTGGACAAGCCGAGCAGGGCGAATTCGCGCTGGCCGTGGTGCAACAGCCACAGGCCCAAGGCGTGTTGCAGATAGGCGGAATCCGGCTGGGCCTGCAGTTGTTTGGCGAGCAACTGGCGCGCGGCGTCGCTCTGACCCTGGCGATCGAGCACATCGATTTGCATCACCAGCGCCGGCAGGTTGCCCGGTTCCAGACGCAGCGTGTTGTCCAGCGCTTGCTGCGCCTGTTTGAGCTCGGCGTTGTGCAGATACAGGCGCGCCAGCTGCGCAAAGGTGGCGGCGCTTTCCGGTTGGCCCTTGAGCACTTGTTCCCAGCCATCGATGGCTTGCTGCAACGGGGCGAAATACAGACCCAGCTCATCTGGCGTCAGACCGAGGAGGGCGTTGATCGCGGCAAAACGCACGTTTTGATCTTCATCGTCGAGCATCGGCCCGAGCAGCAGGCTGCGTTGCCCGCCAGGCACCAGCCCGACCACACTTTGAATCGCTGCCAGCCGGACTTCCGGGGCTTCGTTCTGCAGGTGTGCGTCGGCCAGTTTCAGCGCTTGTGGGCTTGGATAGTTGGGCAGTTCGGCCAGCAGCCAGACGCTGCGCTTGGCCGACAAGTCCGGGCGCCCCAATTGCTGGTACAACTGCCGTGCCGCCCCGGGCTGCCCGGAGCGGGCCGCCGTCAGGGCTTCGCTGTAGCCGCGCTTGATCGCCTCGGGCACTACCGGGGCGGTGGAGCGCAGAGATAACCAGGCAACGACGATGATCAGCACGAGGCCAAGGCTGATGAGCAGGTAGCGGCGGGACTGAGGCATGCGATTTCCGTGAACGGGTGTTCTTTAGCAGAGGGGCAAGCTTCGGTCAGAGAAGGCCATGAGTCAAACCCGTGCTTGCGAATTGACCTGTAGGAGCTGCCGCAGGCTGCGATCTTTTGACTTTGATGTTCAAGATCAAAAGATCGCAGCCTGCGGCAGCTCCTACAGGGGCGGGCACAAAAAAGCCCCGCGACCGAATGATACGCGGGGCAAAAAATTGGTTGGTTGCGGCCAACCAAAGGAGCGCTTTGAAAACCTTTACTTGCTGGCGACGGTTTCTGGCTGCCAGCCACCACCCAGCGCCTTGTAAATCGCCACGATGCCGCGATACAGATCAACCTCGGCCTGGGCCTGACTGTCTTCGGCGTTCAGCCGTTCACGCTGGGCGTCGAGCAGCACGAGGAAGTCGGTGGTGCCTTCGCGGTAGCGGATTTCAGCCAGGTCGGCAGCCTTGCGGCTCGATTCACTCTGACGAATCAGCGAGATCAACCGTTGCTGACGCTTGCCGTAATCGCTGAAGGCGTTTTCCGATTCTTCCAGCGCCAGCAACACTTGCTGCTCGTAGGTGGCGAGTGCGCCTTCGGCATCGGCATCGGCGCCACGCAAGCGGGCGCGCACGCTACCCAGATCGAACGCCGCCCAAGTAATGCTCGGGCCGAGTGCCCAGGCGTTGGCCGCCGAGGAGCCGATCTGCGAACCACGCCCGGCCGTCCAGCCCAGGAACCCGCTGAGGCTGACCCGTGGAAACAGGTCGGCTTTCGCTACGCCGATCCGCGCGGTGGCCGAGGCCAGTTTGCGTTCGGCGCTGAGGATGTCCGGACGGCGTTGCAGCAGCTCACCCGGATCGCCGATCGGCAAAGCCTTGGCAATTGCCGGCAAGTCTTTCGGGCTCAAGTCCACGGTCATTTTGTCCGGACGCTCACCCAAAAGGGTGGCGATGCGGTTTTTCTGCCGAACCTGTTCCGCCTGCAGTTGCGGCACGCTGGCTTCGACCGAGGCCAGACGCGCATCGGCACGTTCGACGTCGAGCTGATCACCGACGCCGGCGTCACGCAGGCTGATGGTGATCTTGCGCGACTCCTGCTGGTTTTCCAGGTTGGCCACGGCGATTTTCTCGCGCAGTTGCGCACCGCGCAGTTGACCGTAGGCGTCGACCAGTTCGGCAATCATCGTGACTTGCAGTTGATACAGATCGGCTTCGGCCGCCTGCTGGTCGGCGTCGCTGGCTTCCAGATTGCGCTGGATCCGGCCGAACAGATCAAGCTCCCAAGCCATGTCCAGGCCCAGATCGTAGCGCTCGCTGTTGACCCGCTTGGTGGTCTGGCCGGGAATTTGTCCCTTGGCCAGATCACTGCTGGCGCGGCTGGTGATGGTCGGCATCGCATCGTTGCTGACGTCGTCGCGGATCGCCCGGGCGGCTTTCCAGCGGGCGAACGCCACGCGCAGTTGACGGTTGCCTTGCAGCGATTGCGTCACCAACTGGTTGAGGGTCGGATCGTCGAATTGCTGCCACCAGATGCCTTCGAATTTCGAACGGTCAAAGTTCTTTTGCCCGGCGGCGCCATCGGTGGCGGCCGTGATATTGGCCGCCTCCGTGGCTGGGGTCTTGTAGTCGGGGCCGACGGCACAGGCGCTCAGCGCCAGCACCAGAAGACTCGGCAGGAAGACTTTCAGACTCATTATTGCGCCTCCAGTGGCTTTTGAAGAGCGTGCGCTCTGGCCGCTTTGCGGGCTTCCCCGCGTTCGACAAAGTTACGGATCAACACGTAGAACACTGGCGTCAGCAACAGACCGAAGAAGGTCACCCCGAGCATCCCGGAGAACACGGCCACACCCATGGCGTGACGCATCTCGGCACCGGCACCGCTGGAGAACACCAGTGGCACCACACCCATGATGAACGCGAACGAAGTCATCAGGATCGGCCGCAGACGCAGACGGCAGGCTTCCAGTACCGCAGCCAGCGGGTCGAGGCCTTCCAGCTGTTTGTCCTTGGCGAATTCGACGATCAGAATCGCGTTCTTACAGGCCAGGCCCACCAATACGATCAAACCGATCTGGGTAAAGATGTTGTTGTCGCCGCCGGAGACAATCACCCCGGTGATGGCCGACAGCAGGGTCATCGGTACGATCAGGATCACCGCCAGTGGCAGGCTCCAGCTTTCGTATTGAGCGGCGAGCACCAGGAACGCCAGCAATACGCAGAGCGGGAACACGAACAGCGCGGTGTTGCCGGACAGAATCTGCTGATAGGTCAGGTCGGTCCACTCGTAGGTCATGCCGTTTGGCAGTTCATCCTTGAGCAGTTTTTCGATGGCTTTTTCGGCCTGGCCGGAGCTGTAGCCAGGGGCTGCCGCACCGTTGATTTCAGCGGTGATAAAGCCGTTGTAGTGCATCACGCGATCCGGGCCCGAGGTGTCGCTGACCTTGATGAAGGTCGCCAGCGGGATCATTTCGCCCTTGTTGTTACGCACTTTCAGCTGACCGATCTGATCAGATTCGAGGCGGAACTGCTGTTCAGCCTGAACGTTGACCTGATAGGTGCGCCCGAAGCGGTTGAAGTCGTTGGCATACAGCGAACCCAGGTAGATCTGCAGGGTGTCGAAGATGTCGCTGACGGCCACGCCGTGGGTCTTGGCCTTTTCGCGGTCGATGGCGGCATCGACTTGCGGCACGTTCACGGTGTAGCTGGTGAACAGTCCAGCCAGTTCCGGCACGTTGTGGCTCTTGGCGATGATGTTCATGGTTTCCTTGTACAGCTCGTCGTAGCCCAGGTTGCCCCGGTCTTCGATTTGCAGGCGGAAACCACCAATGGTGCCCAGGCCTTGTACCGGCGGTGGCGGGAAGATCGCCATGTACGCTTCCTGAATGTTCGCGTACTGACCGTTCAAGGCCCCGGCGATGGCACCGGCGGACATGCTCGGGTCTTTACGTTCGTCGAACGGTTTCAGGGTCACGAACACGATGCCGGCGTTCGGGCTATTGGTGAAGCCGTTGATCGACAGGCCCGGGAACGCTACGGCGCTTTCCACGCCAGGCTGTTTCAGCGCCAGGTCGGACATGCGCTTGATCACGTCTTCGGTACGATCCAGGCTCGCGGCGTCCGGCAGTTGCGCGAAGGCCACCAGGTATTGCTTGTCCTGGCCGGGCACGAAACCGGTCGGCGTGCTGGAGAAACCGAAGAACGTCAGCACCATCAGGCCTGCATACAGCAGCAGAGCGATGCCGCTGCTGCGGATCACGCGGCGCACCGTGCCGACATAGCCATGGCTGGCCTTGTCAAAGAAACGGTTGAACGGACGGAATAGCCAGCCACCGAAGATCCTGTCGAGAATCCTGGAAAAGCGGTCTTTCGGCGCGTCATGCCCTTTGAGCAACACGGCGGCCAGCGCGGGCGACAGCGTCAGCGAGTTGAACGCCGAGATCACGGTCGAGATCGCAATGGTCAGCGCGAACTGCTTGTAGAACTGACCGGTGAGGCCGGAGATGAATGCCGCCGGAACGAACACTGCACACAGCACCAGTGCGGTCGCGATGATCGGGCCGGTCACTTCGCCCATGGCCTTTTTGGTCGCATCGAACGGGTTGAGCCCCAGTTCAATGTTGCGCTCGACGTTCTCCACCACCACGATGGCGTCGTCCACCACGATACCGATCGCCAGCACCAGGCCGAACAGCGACAGGGCGTTGAGCGAGAAGCCGAACAGGTGCATGACCGCAAACGTACCGATCAACGACACCGGCACCGCCACCAATGGAATGATCGAGGCGCGCCAGGTCTGCAGGAACAGAATCACGACCAGCACCACGAGGATCAGCGCTTCGAAGAGGGTGTGAACCACCGCCTCGATCGAGCCGCGCACGAAGATCGTCGGGTCATAGACGATGCTGTAGTCCATGCCTTGCGGGAAGCCTTTCTTCAGCTCTTCCATCTTGCCGCGAACTTCGTTCGAAATATCGATGGCGTTGGAGCCTGGACGCTGGAAGATCGGGATTGCTACCGCTGGCTGGTTGTTCAGCAACGAACGCAGGGCGTACTGGCTGGAACCCAACTCGACGCGGGCGATGTCCTTGAGACGAGTGATCTCACCGTTGTCGCCTGCGCGAATGATGATGTTCTCGAACTCTTCTTCAGTGACCAGACGGCCCTGAGTGTTGACCGACAACTGGAAGCTCTGGGCATTCGGCGCAGGTGGCGCACCGAGCTGACCGGCAGCGACCTGACGGTTCTGCTCACGAATCGCCGTCACCACGTCGGTGGCGGTCAGGTTGCGCGAAGCGGTCTTGTTCGGATCGAGCCAGACCCGCAGCGAGTAATCGCCCATGCCGAACAGTTGCACGTCACCGACACCGCCCAGACGCGCCAGCTCATCCTTGATGTTGAGGATCGCGTAGTTGGACAGGTAGAGCATGTCGTAGCGTTTGTCCGGCGAGGTCAAGTGCACAACCATGGTCAGATCGGGCGAGGCCTTGTCGACGGTGATACCAATGCGCGTCACTTCCTCGGGAAGTTTCGGCTCGGTACGGGTCACCCGGTTCTGCACCTGTACCTGCGCGTTGTCCAGGTCGGTACCCAGAGCGAAGGTGATGGTCAGGGTGATCTTGCCGTCAGCGGTGGATTGCGAGGACATGTACAGCATGTTCTCGACGCCGGTGATGGCCTGCTCCAGCGGAGCGGCCACGGTTTCACCGATGACTTTGGGGTTGGCACCCGGGAAGTTGGCACGTACCACCACGGTCGGTGGCACGACTTCCGGGTATTCGCTGATCGGCAGCTGGAACAGCGAGATCGCACCGGCGATCAGGATCAACAGCGAGAGCACCGCTGCGAAGATCGGCCGTGAAATGAAGAATTGGGAAAAATTCATCGGAGTTGTCGTCCCTTAACCGCGTGGGGTCGTAGCGGCCAGCTTCACAGCCGTACCCTGTGCACCTTTGGCAGGTGCGACTTTGGGCAGGTTGCTGGCTTCCAGCGCTTGACGTTGTTGAGCCAGAGCGGCAAGGGTCTGCTCGCTGGCCATCGGGATCACTTCAGGCGTCACCGGCGAACCCGGACGTACCCGCTGCAGGCCCTTGACGATAATCGTGTCGTCCTTGTTCAGACCGGTGCGCACGATGCGCAGGCCTTCGATCTTCGGCCCCAGTTCAACGGCGCGATAAGCGGTTTTGTTGTCCGCATCCATCACCAGCACGAACTTCTTGCCGAGGTCGGTACCGACCGCTTCGTCGTTGATCAGCATGGCGTTGTAGGTGCCGCTGCCGACCAGTTTCAGCCGTGCGTACAGGCCCGGGGTGTAGGTGCCGTCGCTGTTGTCGAACACCGCGCGACCACGGATGGTGCCGGTTTTCGGATTGACCTGGTTGTCGACGAAGTTCATCTGACCGAGGTGCGGGTTGCCGTCTTCATTGGACAGGCCCATGTACACCGGCGTGGTGGCGCCACGTTGGCCGTTGCGGGCGAGTTGGGTGTATTTGAGGAACACACGCTCGTCGGCGTCGAAGTAGGCGTAGACCTTGTCAGTGGAAACCACGCTGGTCAGCGGTGTGGTGTCGGCGGTCACCAGGTTGCCGGCGGTGATCTCGGCACGGCTGACGCGGCCGCTGATTGGCGCGGTGACGCGGGTGAAACTCAGGTTCAGTTTGGCCAGATCCAGTTGCGCTTGCAGGGCGCCGACGGCGGCGCGGGCCTCTTGTGCGGCACTGGTGCGAGAGTCGGCCAGTTCAGCAGAGATCGCGTTGCTGGCGCGCAGACGTTCGCCGCGACCGGCTTCGTTTTCACTGCGGGTGGCATTGGCGCGCGCCTGGGCTACCAACGCTTCGAGACGGCGAACTTCTGCCTGGAAAGGACGCGGATCGATCTGGAACAGCAGGTCACCTTTCTTGACCAGCGCGCCTTCGGTGAACGCCACCTCGTCGATCTGGCCGGAAACCCGCGGACGAATTTCAACGGTTTCCGGCGCTTCGAGGCGCCCGGTGAATTCGTCCCACTCGTTGACCGGTTGTTCCAGCACCTTGGCCACGCTGACTTTGGCAGCGGGCATGGTGGCGGCAGTCTCCGGAGTCTTGCCGCAAGCGCTCATCACCAGCACGGCCAACATGGCCAAGGGGAAGCGCAAATGTTTGAGTGACTGTTCCATGGAATCATCCGCCAATGTATTGAAGATGGGCGGATGATGCTCGGCGGGCTGTGATGGCACGAATCGAATGAAGCAAAGGTAACTATCATTCGGAATGATATAAGAGCGATTCGAGCCCTCTAGCATGCACCTTTCGTTAGGGTGCTATCAATTGGTTTGATGACAAATGTGTGTTGCGCCGCCAGTAAAAATCCAGTGGCGGCTTCAGGATCAGAATGCACAAACAAAGAGACGGCCATGAAGGCCGTCTCGTTCAACGTGTTGCGAAGTGACTCAGTTGTTGCCTTTGCGGTTCGGCCCGAAACGGTTCGGACCTGGCTGGCTGTCTTGCACCAGGAACACCAGGTTGACGATCGGCAGCAGCAACCACCAGCCGCTACGGTCAGTGTCGTGCATACGGCGCGCGCCCACTGCGATGCTCGGCAGCAACATCGCCAGGCTGTATAGGTTGTAGAGCACGCCCTTGGTGTTGAGCATGGCGTCGAGAACGCCCATGACAATGCAGATACCCATGTTGATCAGCACAAACATCCAGTACTCGCGGCGGGTGGCGCGGCCTTTGAATTCGGCGTAATTCTTCAGCGCTTCCACGTAAGGATTGCCCGTGGTGATGGCGGGGCCGCTTGCATAGGACGGTTGAGCGGCCTGAGGTGCACCGCACTGTGGGCATGCCACGGCCAGGCTACTAATTTCCTTGGCGCAACCACGGCAGAAAACCAAGCTCATATTTTTTCCCTAAAATTATTCAATCGATAGACAGGACAAAACGAACGCGGCAAGGCCAGACAAAACGATGCCGGCGATCGCGAGGTTTCTTCCTGGGTGTTTTTGGTTGATACAGACGATGCCGCAAGTGAGGCCCGCAAGGCTGAGGATGCCCACACCGACAATCGCATCCCTGTCCCATTCGGAATCATCAAATAGGTTGAGTGCGCTGATAATCCCGAGGATCAATGAAACGATGGCCAGCCAGGGTGTTTCGGCTTGCGTTTGCGGCACGGAGGCCTGTTGGGGCGCCCCGCATTGGGGGCAGGTGAGCGCCGTTTCGTGTAGCTCCTTGGCGCAAGCACGACAATAGACCATTGCCATCGTTTTCCTTAACTGAGTGCAAATGCCCGATCCTCCAGCGGTCGGGGCGGCGGTAAGTTAAACTTTATTACCGGATTTGTCATTATCACTTTGCCATCATTGCTGCCGTGGGTGTGCGGGGACTCAAGGACTGAAGGCTATCGGGATTGTGGAAGCGTCTGGAGCCGTGCCAGCCAGCGAGGCCATTTACCGCTTCGGCATGGTCGAACGCTTCACCGGCTCCTTGCTGCTCAAGATACGTCGCGCAGCACGAACCGCATTTCCATGCGCGGCGATTGCAACGCCCAGGCGTGCCAATAAAACTCTACATCGGTGAAATGATTCGGCGCGACATCTACCCGCTGGCGAATACCGTCACCTTGCATGCAGTCTCGCGAGTCAGACCGTGGCACACCGACATCCATACACGATTGGTCCAGGCCCGGCGCCAGTGCTGCTGAAATCCAGCACGATATAGCTGAATGCCAATATCAGGCCAACGCTGCGACCGCCAGCTACCATTCGACCCCGGCAGCGAACGATAAAACCCACGGCATGGGCAGTGCCGTGGGTGACGGGATTATCATCGCGGAGAAACAGATCGACCTGAAGAATGACTGCATGCAGGGCAACGTCTACTTGCGCCAGTGAACAAGGCAGCTTGTTTGATCAAGACCTCGTATGCTTCTACCGCATTGGATCAGATCAGTGTGGCTTGACCCTCTGATGATGCGTCCCCCTAAACGTCGAAACATTCGGCAATCGGTACCAAGACACCGACAGATGGGCACAGATCGCTTGCGTGCATTCACGCGCGATCATCGACGAGTAATACGACGTTCAATGAGTGATTCTACGGCGACAAACACCGGCAACTGGTACGCAGTCATTGCCCTGGCATTGGCCGCGTTTGTGTTCAATACCACCGAGTTTGTGCCTGTCGGGCTGTTGAGCTCGATCGGCAGCAGCTTCGACATGTCGACGGCGCAGGTCGGTTTGATGCTGACCATTTACGCGTGGGTGGTGTCTCTGACGTCGCTGCCGATCATGCTGCTGACGCGCAACGTCGAGCGACGCAAACTGTTGCTCGTGCTGTTCGCAATGTTTATCGCCAGCCACATTCTATCGGGTCTGGCGACCAGCTTCGGGGTGCTGCTGGTGAGCCGGATCGGCGTGGCGCTATCGCATGCGCTGTTCTGGTCGATCACCGCTTCTCTGGCCGTGCGCCTGGCTCCGCCGGGCAAGCAGGTTCAGGCGCTGGGCTTGCTCGCAACCGGTACTTCGCTGGCGATGGTGCTGGGCATTCCCCTCGGCCGCTTGCTGGGGGAGGCCATGGGCTGGCGCACCACGTTCATCGTGATCGCGGGCTTCGCGGCAGCACTGGTGTTCTGTCTGGCGAAGGTGCTGCCGTTGCTGCCCAGCCAGAACTCGGGCTCGCTCAAGAGCCTGCCTATATTGCTGAAGCGACCTGCGCTGGTAGCCGTTTATGTCCTGACAGCTCTGGTGGTGACTGCCCAGTTCACCGCCTACAGCTACATCGAGCCGTTCGTACTGACCGTGGCCAACATGAGCGGTGAGGTGGTGACGCTGCTGCTGTTGTTATTCGGCGGAGCCGGCATTTTCGGCTCGCTGCTGTTCAGCTATTTGCACAGCTATAACCCGCAACGTTTTCTGATCATCTGCGTATCGGTGCTCGCCTTGTGCCTGGCGTTGCTGTTGCCGTTCAGCGGCAACGTCTCATACCTCGGCGTGCTGAGTGTGTTCTGGGGCATGGCGATCATGGGCTTCGGGCTGGCGCTGCAGTCGAAAGTCCTGGTGCTGGCGCCGGACGCCACCGACGTGGCGATGGCGCTGTTTTCCGGGATCTACAACATCGGCATCGGCGGCGGGGCGCTGGTGGGCAGTTGGGTCGGCAGCCAGTTCGGCTTTGCTTACGTCGGGCTTGTCGGCGGGATGCTGGCGGCGTTGGCGTTGGCGTCTTACTGCGTGTCGATCTATCGCATCAGCCGGCCGAGGACTTGAGCCTTTGGCTGCCTGCTTAATGTGCAGGCAGTTCAAGGCTGTCCGGGTTGCCAAAGAACATTTTGACTGGGCACTATTACGGTAGTTTCAGAGCTGAATGTTTGTGTTATGCCCCCAAGTTTGGCCCCAGCCGCGGTTAGTGCGTGATCAATCACGATTGGCGATTTCTGATATGGATCAGAGTGGTCGTCGGCAGTCTCAGTTTCCATTGCCACCGGGCCACACCGTTCGTCGATAGTGCTCAGAGCTTGGTTGGCAGCTCTAACCGGGCACACGTCGGCTGCAGTGCCGATGGTGTTCATCGCGGGGGTTCTTGAAGCCGACCGAGGGTAGAAAGTCTAATTGCTTCGGACTCCCATGCTGACTGTTTGAGGAATGAGTGCAAAGGGCTGTCAAAGTGCGTCGGGTAGGTAAGTGCCCCCTGTAGAGCGAGGCACCTGCCGTGCAGGCACTTCCTATTGGCCGCTAGTAATAGCCTTTTGAATGGTATGGTTCAGGCTATGAGATTTGAGTTGGTCAGGATCACCCTTCATGTAGGTGAGTAGTTCGGTGCTGGTGGCATAATCCCGGTATGTATCGGGAAGCCGGTCAATAATCTCCTCGCTCTCAAGCAGAAGTTCAGCCAGTGATGGGGTTGCATCAACATCAACCAGTGCGTCGATTCGTCGAGCCAATGCATAGAGCCAGAGGTTCACTTCATGCGCTCGAATGTGCGATTGCCAGCTCACCTGAGCGCTGAAAGGTTGACGAATCGTTCGAGCCAGCGCATTGAAGATCTTCCACAGCTCAGCGACGATCGCTTTCTGATCTTCTGGAGCCAGATAGCGGGTCAATGTGGCAAGTTCATCAGTGAAGGCACCGTCTGCCTTCAGCTTGAAATACAGGCTGTTGTTGTTTTTCAGTGAGCTGCGCCATTGGCTTGTCAATTCGCTGAACCATTCTCTGGAGACCTGAGCCGCGTCTACTGTCTTCTGTTCGAGCATGGGCAGAAGCAATGACTCGGGAATCCAAGGCGTAAAGTGATGTAGCCTTCCTAGACGCCCGCGCACAGACTGCAGGATGTCCTGAAGTTCCTGATCAGACAATGGTCTTTCAAGTGATTGCGTCAGCTTTGCAATCAAATGGTGCTTGACGTCCGACTCATCATAGTTCGCTTCGTTGATCAGCCAGCAAAGAATGATTCGATGAGCGCTGGCAGGTGTTACCTGATCGATTAGGTCAAGTGTTTCAACGCCCCACGCGCCTTTGTTGATTGCATCCTTGAAAGCATGTAGACCTACTCAGGTGACGATGCTTGTCTCACTGTGCAGGAGGGCTTCTATTTGTACTGGGTGCTTGTCGAAGCCGAGCGACAGACAGATGCGCTTGAAGACCTCAATGACCAATAAGTTGGGACGTAAGCCCTTGACGGGTTGCGCACATACTTCGCTCAACCAGTTGACAAGCGCCTGTGGTGCATGTGACCAGAGAAGCTTGAGAGCATACTAGTCACTCCATGAGGTATCCGGTGGCGAGTAGCGGAAAGCCGCGTCGGGATCATCAGTGGAAAGCATAAGCTTGGTGAGGTCTTGCGAGCGATAGTGCTCAAGATCTAGCAGCGCGTTTCGGACCCTTGGCTGTAAAGCATCTTGGCGGGCAGGATTGAGGTGTTCGAGCAAGGCGCTCTGCAGCACCTGAGGGAACGGCTCGTTCTCCTCTGTGTATAGTTGACCCCCTTGTGCATAGGCGATGTCGCTGACTTGCCCACCGGACAGTAGAAAGTTCAGCGGTACGCCATTGGCATCGCACAGCATGGGAATCTTCGTCGTCAGGCCGCCCCGGCTTCGTCCGAGGGCATGGTCTTGCGGTTCTTCAGGCCCCCTTTTTTCCCAGCACCAGAAGAGGCCGGGGTTGCGCGTACCGCCGTGGAATCGATCATCCGGGTCTGCAGATCGATTAACCCTTGCTCGTTCAATCTAATGTGAAGCCGCTTAAGCATCTGGTCGAATGTCCCGCGATTACTCCAGTCACAAAAGCGCTGATACACCGTCGACCATGGGCCGAAGCGCTCGGGCATGTCGCGCCAGGCAGTGCCCGAGCAGAGCACCCAGAGCACGCCGTTGAGCATCGGCAGATCATCTGCCCGTGGGCGCCCGTTCCGGCGCGATTCACTGAAAATGTCTGCAACCAAATCCCATGCTGCGTCGGGAAGTTCGTACCGTTTGGCCATCGTGGGCTCGTGCCTTTGATGGACGCGAACTTTACTGAGTCCCGACGATTGCTGGGTTCAAATGAGTTTCAGCTGATTTCGTAAAGAGCCTAGTACTGACCATTCGCCGTTATTTATCAACCGCCTGTCGGATAATGGCGACTACCTGTCAGATCTGACAGTAGACGGTATGTCGCCTATGCCCTATTACTTGATTACACACAGCACCGAATCTCATATTTAAGGGGATGAACATGTCTAACTCAGTTCTAAGCCTGTATTTAGCTGACGAACAAGTTACGCAGATCAGGTTTTTTTCGACAAAATACGTGCCAGAAATAAGAGATGCTCTTATAACTCTGAAGAGTTTTTCCAAAGAGCAAATTGATAAACACGGCATCAAAGAATTGCAGGTGTCTGACGTTCAAGAGCTATTAGATAAGTCAATAGACACCGCAAGACATTTAGGGGGGCTCGAATCGTGGAAAGAAAAATTGAGCATTGACCTACCCGATATGGCTAAAAATATTATTGAATTTTGCAAATCCGTTATTGATGTCATAGAGGGACTGCCAAGTATCAAGGGTTTGAAAGTGGCAGACCTTACAGAGGAAGAAATAAAATCGTTTCCTAAAATGCTGCTTACCTCAATGGAGTTGAACAATGTCTGCACAATTAAAGACCACGTTTCGGCATTGAAGGTTTCGATAAGCAGTAGCCAGGAAACAGTGTCCGACTTTCAAAAGGCAATCACTCGATTCAAAAGCTCTCTCGAAATAGAGGTTGAGCCACGGCTCAGAAGATTGCTTGAATTGTTTGCAGTAGCGGGGCTCGGTATTGAGGTCAGGGAAATTGACCTAGATATTAAGCGAATAAATAGCGAGCTTAAACTCGCAATAGAAGCGCACCGAAAAGCGTCTGGATATATTGAAAATTTATCTCAGGCGAGTGTTATTAATGCAAAATTTAAAAAAAATAAAAGAGCTGGTTAGCAAAAAAGAACTTCTAATAATTGCCGGTAAAAACAGTAACAGTGGATTTCATTGGGTGTTTGAAAATCTAAATAATTCGGCGTTCTACCTACTTGAGACGATCTGGCAGAACGCCCCCCTTATTAGGGAGTTCGAGGCTCTGTGGATCGATACGCTAGCGCTTATAGACTCGTCGCAGGTAAAGGTGGACAACATAAAAGACACTGATGGACTTTTGTTTTTCAAACTAACTGTCAAGGGAATTAAGAGCGGCTGGGAGAAAATCGATAAAAACTTATTTGGGTAATTTGAGTTTTTACATGTCTTGAGGTTTTGCGAGTCAGAAGCTAGGGCGACTTAATCTATAAATTAGTTGTCTGGTTATGTCTCAATGCTAATGGGAAGGCACAGGATGCTTATGCGGCTGTCAAGCTGCTGGGTGTCAACATTAAGCACGTCTAAAAGAGAAGGGATCTATACCATGAGTAATGTAACTATTGACTACTCTGTTGTAAAGTCAAAAATAACAGCTGACGATATAAGTAAAATCAGAAACTATGTAAGAGAAGGTTTCGCACTTCCCCAGGATTCAAAAGGTGTCGAAATAAAATTCAAGTCTCAGGTGTCCGCAACGGATGAGCTATCAGTCAATAGCCTCTTAATAACGTTCAAAAATATCAAGGAGCACGCAGTAACCTGGAGTGGTATCGAAACGGATATGCGAACGTGCATTTCAACATTAAGCGCTTTCCGGGATGATCTTGGCACCTATGCAGGACCTGCACTTGAGGAGATAAAAAAAATGCCGGGATACATTAACTACAAAGGAGAGATAAATAAAATGGATCAGGCAGCTCTGGCGAGCTTCAAGTCGCTTGTGAATATTTCCGACAGAGCTAACTGTCAATCGGTAGCTGAGATCTTTGAGGGCATCAAAAAATCAATTGAAGCAAAAAGCGGATCCGTTACAAAACTTAGGAGTGACCTCAAAGGTTTTGAAGAGGTTTTAAAAAATAAAATTCAACCCGATGTTGGGAGTAAATTAAAAACCGCAAGCTCGACCAATACACTTAAAGAGATTTCAGATATTGACAGGGAGATCGCAGAGTTTTATCCAAAAATTGAAAGCGCGAGGGAAAAAACTGAATCCAACGCTTCAGATTTTTTTTGGATGTTTGTTAATCCCGAAAAAGTTCGGAGTGAAGAACGGGAGGGCTGGCATGAACTTAATGAAATATCTAATAAAGTTAGTGCCTTATTAATCCGCAAAAGAAGTCTTAATGCTCTATCCGGGTTGCTTCAGGCGCTTTCAGCATACTTAAATAGCTTGCATCTTGTTGTTAAGAACGCTATTGATGGGCTAGGGCAAATTGACAATGCGTGGAAGGTAACATCTAATTGTATTGCCGATTCAAAAGCAACACTTGAAAGCCCCGGCGACTGGAAGCTTGTTGCACAACTCGTTATCAAAGTTGAGAGTGTGCTTGACGATTGGAGCAAAATCAAACAGATGGTTGAGGATGTCAAGAAAGCATTAAACTGATCAAATTCTAATACACAATTCGGAGTTAATATGATGGTCGACTTCATCTATAAGGTGCCAGAGCTACCAATGATTCGGAAGGCTCGTATCATTTCAAGTGATCAGGCGCTCGTAACGTCGAGTGATGTATATATAAAGGAGTTGGGTGAGGAGTTAAAACGTCTTAATGCAGCTATAAATACCTGCGACACCGAGATCAACAGTGCGCTGAGCCTAATTCCAATTAAGCTGAAAATAGCTGACGTAAAAAAATATCTGGATGCTTTCCAGAGTACGAACTACGAAGTGTATAAAGGTGATTTGAAAGCTTCTTTGGTGCGTTGCTTTAATGAGATGTATCCTCTTCAAAAAAGCTGTGTAGATAGATTGCTTAATGTTGAAACTGTAACCCTTAGCGATACGTCAAGAATTACAGAGGATCTGCGTAAGGAAAATTCTATTTTGTTGAAAGACATGCCTGATGACAAGAAGGAACTTTTACAGCTTAAAGCAGACAAGGCGAAGCTCGACCAGGCAATATTAGAGTATGAGACTAGTACGTTTATCGATAGAATTCAGCCTGCCTTGAAAGCGTTGGAGGAAAGTTTTTCTGTGACTGAGCAGATCTCAAGCGAGGACTCGAAAGATGTGAAAACAGTCAAGTCTGGTGTTCCTGAATCAATCAAATCTGTGATTAGACTAGGAGTCAGCGTTGCAGCCCAAGCGCTTGGGATTATTAACTCAATAATCAAATATGACGACCTGCGCAAGGCGCGACGGGAACTCGTCGATAAAATTTCAACTAAACAGTCCAACATGACTGCGCTGGAGATTAAAGTGGATGCAATTACTGATAAGCTGGAACAGCTCAACATTCTGGCGAGTGTAAAAGAACCTAGAAGGCAGTATGTGTTGGAAGCCGGAAAAGTCAGTCAGTCATTTGTTCACTTTGTGGGTGCTGTTTTTCCCTTGGGTGTTGACCAAACTATATCGGACTATCTATCAGACTCTACACATTTATTAGTGTCGGGAAAGAAGCTTGTCTCGGACGCGCCAATACTGATAAATTACTGCAATAAGGTTCAACCGTACTGGCTCCGTAGTGTTTAGATAGAGGCTTAAAGAATCGCCGATTCTTCTGTTTGCCATCCATTGCTTGAAGTCGGCGATCTTTAAGGAAGGTCTGAAGTACCCGCTGATTTTTGAAGCCCGCGCTACTTGAGGTTCAAAAAATCGTGAGTCGGTCGAAAGTCAGACCTTTCCTGCCTTTAGTTCATCGGGTTTTCCTCTGATTGCTGTGTTTCAAGGCAATCAACCCGCACTACAGGCGCACCTCTCCTGCATTCAACAACCGTTTGCGCACCATCCACAGGTTCGACAAAGCGAACAAGGTTGTCTGTTGCGCGATGTTTTTCGACAAGCCGCAAGGAATTGTCGATGGACAGATCGTGAGCCCAGAGGCTGCAGTACGTCGAATTTCCAGCCTGCCTGATGACATTGCACGACGTTGCGATGGGTTGGACCGATCCGATATATCGTTTGTGCTCGGTGGGCTTGCACCGGTGCCATTGCTTTTTTTCCTCGGAGTGATCGTCGACGACGAGACAAACACGGTCATCATGGACTGGGATCGGCAACTGCGTGCCTGGCGTGGGTTAACCGTTGATGATGACGGTAAACGCTTTGTGGTGGCAGGCTTGAATACCTTGCAAGCAGGGGCGACCCGCGTGGCGCTCTGTGTGTCCGCTTCGTTCGATGTTTTGGATGTAGATGTGCAGATCGCTGAAACAGGAACGCCCATTATCCGGATGGATCTGGAAGGGCGTGGTACCGACACGCATTGGTCCGAGTTGAAACAACAACAACTCGCTCAGCAGTTTCTCGATACAGTGATGTCCTTGGTTCGAAAAGGCGTTACAGAAATAACTTTGTTTCTGGCTGCCCCTGCAAGCCTGGCATTGCGGCTAGGCATGCTGTATGACAAGCGGAATCTCCCTCGCCTGGAGGTCAATCAGTACGAACAGGCCGATCCCAAAAGATTCCCTTGGGTAGTGCGCATACCTGTAGCGGGGGTGCTCCAGCCGGAAATCGTGCACCGATGATGTCCCTAAAGTTCTCTTGGCGCTTAGCGACACACTGATGCTTAGGCAGGAATGTGGGCAGTGAGTCCACTGTTCGCACCCTCCATTATCTTGATTGTGGTCAGAGATGCTTCTTGAACCGACCGCCCAGTAGTGCGCGGCGGCAATTGCCATCTCATCCAGTGGGCGGGGACTTGCGGCAAAAGTGGCATTTTTTGTGGTTTGAAATGCTGTCCAGTAAAAGCATCGCCGCGATTGTTTCGTCAAGGCAATCTGGCAGGCATCGGCCCAAGTCACGCTTGGATGAAGGTGTAGAAATGTACAGCCATTCTGCCTCCATCGTCCGCTACAGCACACTTCCTACCGCTTCTCCTTCCGGCGTAGCGTCCAACAAATCGTGTGACTGCAGCTCATCAAACAACGCGATGTTGGAAAAGCGACGCCATGCACTGCTGAGCCAGTTGATGGCAGTCAGTTACTCAAAGACTCTCAGGGTCGCCGAAGAACATCTGAATCCGCGACCGCAACCAACGCTCCCCTGGATCGTTGTCCTGCGACCCACGCCACGCCATGTGCAGCTCAAACGTGCGCGTCGGCAACGGTGGATCTTCTGCGCGCACACCACCCGCAGCCGTCAGCGCATCCGCCGTGTAATCCGGCACTGTCGCAACAATGTCAGTGCCCGCGAGCAACGTGCTCAAACCATTGAACTGCGGCACGGCCAGCACCACATGCCGCTTGCGCCCGAGTTTCTCCAGCTCTTCATCGATGAAGCCACTCAGGTCGCCGGCGAACGACACCAGCGCATGCGGACGCGCGCAGTAGTCATCCAGGCTGAGCGGGCCGGGCACCGTGTCGGCGCGCAGCAGTTTCGGCTGGCTGCGCCGCAACACCTTGCGCTTGGCGTTGGCCGGCAGGTCGGTGGTGTAGCTGACACCGATGGAAATTTCGCCGGAGGCCAGCAGGCTTGGCATCAATATGTAGTTGACCCGGCGCACGACGAGGACGATCCCCGGTGCTTCGGCGCGCAGGCGTTTGAGCAGCATCGGTAGCAGGGCGAATTCGACGTCGTCGGACAGGCCGATGCGAAATACCGAGGTGCTGGTGGCCGGATCGAAGTCCGCCGCTCGGCTGACGGCGGTGGAAATCGAGTCGAGTGCCGGCGAGAGCAGGGCGAAGATTTCCACGGCGCGGGCGGACGGTTCCATGCTGCGTCCGGTGCGCACGAACAACGGGTCGTCGAACAGGCTGCGCAGGCGCGAGAGCGCCGCACTGATCGCCGGCTGGCCGAGAAACAGCTTCTCGGCGGCACGGGTCACGCTGCGTTCGTGCATCAACGTTTCGAATACGATCAACAGGTTCAGGTCGACACGACGCAGGTCATTACGATTCATCTGGAGTCCTGGCAGAGTCATCAAGCTTGACGAGAGCGACCATATGAGAACAATGGCCGGCATGAATATTACGGGGAAAGGCTGGTACTCTGCACCGCTAAATTCAGCTTTACCGAGCCGGTTGCGGCATTTTTTTCATCGATTTTGCCAATGCCGTTCATACTGCGGAATCAATGACAGGCATGTCGACTATTAATAGCCACTGATAGTCTTGGGTCAAAAGCCCAGATAGAGTTCAGGGCATTAGAGGTTACTTTGACGAGGTTTGCGATGTCCCGCACGATCCGTTTTCACAAGTTTGGTCCGGCCGAGGTGCTCAAATGCGAAGAGCATGCGGCCGCTCAGCCAGGTCCTGGCGAAGTGCAGGTGCGTGTCGAAGCGATCGGCATCAGCTGGTATGACATTCTCTGGCGTCAGAACCTGGCCTCGTCCCAGGCACGCTTGCCGTCCGGTCTCGGCCATGAAATGGCCGGCGTGGTCACGGCGGTCGGTGACGGTGTCGACGACCTGTCGGTTGGCGACAAGGTGGCCAGTTTTCCCGCCGAAAGCCCGAACGACTACCCGGTCTACGGCGAGCAGATCGTATTGCCACGAACCGCGCTGACTCGTTATCCGGACGTGCTCAGCCCGATCGAAGCCAGCGTGCATTACACGCCGCTGTTAATCGCCTATTTCGCCTATGCCGATCTGGCGCGGGTCAAACCGGGGCAGTTTGCCTTGGTCACTGATGCCAGCCATTGCGCCGGTCCGTCCTTTGTCCAACTGGGCAAGGCCATGGGTGTGCGGGTGATTGCCGCGACGAAAACCGCTGATGAGCGTGAATACCTGTTGTCGCTGGGTGCCGAGAAAGTCATCGTCACCGAGGAAGAAGATCTGTTGATGCGAATCAACAAGATCACCGACAACCGTGGTGTCGATGTGGTCTTTGACGGTCTTGGCGGCCCTCAGATGTCGTTGCTCGGTGATGTACTTGCGCCGCGTGGCAGCCTGGTTCTGTATGGCCTGCAAGGCGGTAATCAGACACCATTCCCGGCCTGTGCGGCCTTTCAGAAGAACATCCAGTTCTTTGTGCACTGCATCGGCAATTTCACCGGCAAACCCGAGCTCGGTATCACTCAGGATCACGTCGCTTTGCAGCGGGCCCTGCGTGACATCAACCAGCTCACCGCCGACCGCGTATTGCTGCCGCTCAAGACTCGGGTTTTCCCGTTCAACGAGTTCGTTGAAGCGCATCGTTACATGGACGAATGCCCATGCCGCGAGCGGGTTGCCCTGCAGGTCGAACCCGCGTAACCCCCCCTCCGATCAGAGTCCGTGGCCCCACGGACTCCAGCGTGTTGCGCCCTTGCCATCACAACAGTCGCCGGATCCAGTGCCTGGCCGTCTGTGCATCTGAACCGGTTTTTGCTCGCGACCTGTATCTTTTAATCGCCCTCCAAGCCCTGATAATTGAATGATTACTTTCATCTCAAGGAATGAGCCATGTCTGTGCATTCTGTTATTTATTCCGTGTTTAATTTTATCTCGCGAACGAAGCGTCGGTTTCTGTTTAATCGGTGTAGGGTCTTTCCTATCGTCGTTCTGCTTTTCTTGTACTCAAAGTTCGTGGGACGTTGTAAGAAGTTTCCTCAGATATTTTTCTCTCAGATAAAACCCAATGGAAACAATGGTTTGCGTCACTTTGGATGGTGTCTCTGCCAGCATCTTGGGTACATGTGTTTCAAATAACTTCAAAATCATAAGTGTTAGTATTTGATCGTCTATTACTTATTGATGAATTTATCGCGCCAGTGTCTTCATTGATGCGCGATATGAATTTTTTACGCCGGGTAAAGTACTGATGAGCACGATCCATGATCAGGCAATGAACTATGTCTACCAGCAAGTACTGCAACGTTTGCTGAGTTTCTTTTCCAGAGCCGAACGCACTGCACTGCAGCTCCTGATCCAGCGGCTGATGGTCGCCGCCGGCGGAGCGGAACGCATGGGTGACTACAAGGTTCTGGTGACCCCCTCCGGTACTCGCGACAGCTGCTATACCCTGGCGTTGCTGCGTGCCGCTCAACTGAGTATCGCCGGCCGCGCCCCGGCCACTTTCAAGTTGCGTGTCGCCATCCTGCGCAGCGGCGGCATAGGCGGTGCCCCACTCGACAATCTGCACCGCAGCTTTGCTGCACTGTTTCTTTACGATGACCCGCGGGTCGAATTGCTGATGGTGGATCACCGTCAAGTACTGCCGTTCAATCACCTGAAATCACCTGACAAGGAGAGTGCGGACGCCAATCGCATCAATCTACTGATGATGGGGCACCGCCGGGCGAGGGACGAGCAGCTTGAATTGTGGGTCGACGTTTGCCTCGCGCGGGCCGAGTTTTGCGGCCAGATTGCCCGCTGGAACAATGGAGTTGACGCCTGGGTTGCCAGTGAGTCGCCGCGGCGCCAGAAGCAATTCATCAATGATCTCGCGCGAGCGGTGCAGAAAGCCGGCCTGGAGGCTCCGCCATCCAATGCCGTCTCGTTCGATGATTTGTTCGCGATTCTCGACGGCCTGGGGGGGGATCTGTATCGCGGTCTTTACGCCGAATCCGAACTATTGCGCTGGCGTCCCGAAGACGGATTCGAGTCGTGCCGTCGCACTACATTCCTCGATATTCACGACATGGCAGTGGGCAAGCTGGAGGAGCGCTGGCCGTTGCTTAGCGAGTTTCTCGGGTTTCAGGCGGAGGAATGGGTGTTTCATCAGGGCGAAGGTGAATACGCCGATCCTTTGATTGAGGCTCATCTTCGCGGTCTTGAGGCCGAGTTCATTGACGGAAGCGGTTATGAATGCGGTTTTGCGGAACATGTTCAGCGCATGCTGGTAAAAATGCAGCAAATGCAGGTGCCGGATCCGGTTTGTGAACAGATGATCGCGAGGCTAGGGTTACAGCAGACTGAGGTATTGCGTGAAGCGGCGGCAACAGCATTGCACAAGACCTATGGTCTGAACGAAGCGCAATGGGTGTGTTTGCTGTTCACGCCGTTCATCGAACGGGGGGCCGGGCTTGAACGGTTTCTGCGCAGCTGTCATCCCGGCATGCTGGTGGCATTGCCCGATTTGCACCGGGCAATGCAAGGGCTGCACGGCCCCGAGCAAGTGTTGCAATGGATGACGGATGTCAGTGGGCTGCCAGTCAGTCTGATCGGTCATCTCTATGCCATGGAGCCGTTGCCGATCCGTGGTGCTGGCCGGTCGGCAGGAGAGGCGGCGGATGCTGGTAATGCCGACACCGGTGTGAGTAGCCGGTCAGCGGAGCGCTGAGGTGAGCGATGCATCTTTCAGGACCCCCGTCGTCCCGGCATCGGGATCATGAGGGTTGTACGAGAGCCTGGTTTCGCTTATCAGGCCGTCTATCGTTACCTGATGCGATTGATGGCGGAGACGGCTGGTGATGACAACACCAGGCTACCTTCGCTGCGTCAGCTGGCAGAGCGTCTGAACGTGTCGATTTCGACCATTCAATACGCTTATTCGTTGCTGGAGAAGGAAGGGCGGGTCTATTCAGTTGCCAAGTCCGGGTATTACGCCCGGGCATCAGCAGGGCTGTCGTCTCCAGTCATTGGCAATGACCTGCTTGAAACGCTCTACATCAATACGCGGCGCCCGGGAATGCGGCTGTTGAGCGCCGAAGACCCGGTCTCCGTGCAATCGCTGGACAGCCCGTTGCTCTTACTCGAACGCGAACTGCTACGGCAATATCCCCGGCAATCAACGCTGGTTGACCAGCCTTGCGGCGAGCTTGAATTACGCGGAGTCGTGGCAGCCCGCTATACCACTTCACCGCAGCAGTGCTGGCACGCCGAAGATGTCTACATCGGTGCGGATCTGCGCGGGGTGCTGGAAATTCTGGTTGCCGTTCTGAAGCTGAAACATGCAACGGTCCTGGTCGAGTCGCCCTGTGACTGGGTCATACTGCGGCTGCTTCAGGCTGCAGAGGTACGCGTAATCGAATTGCCGCTGCAGGCCTGCGGCGGGCTGGAACCGCAGCGCCTGGAAGCGCTGCTCAATACTGAAGATGTCAGGTTGATTGTGCTTTCTTCGGGGTTGTGCATGCCGCGTGGCACACAGGTTCCTGCAGATAATCGCAGCCGCATCGCCGGGTTGCTTGTCAAGCACGGCACCTGGGTGCTGGAAAACGATTGTTATGGTGAACTCAGCGAAGCAATGGACGGCGGGTGCCTGCGTGACTTGCTGGATCCTGAACGGCTGATGGTTTTCTCCACGTTCGAGAAATTCATGGGGATCGAAGCACCTTACGGGGTTGTGTTGTCGCGCCAATGGAAGAGCGAACTACTGCGGCATTTTCTGATGCGTTCGTTCCGACTGTCACCCATCCGCCAGAAAGCGATCGCTCGACTGTATGGAAACGGTCGGATCGATCAGCATCTGCATGTCCTTCGTCGGCTGCTCAGGGAGCGTCGGGCGCCCATGATCCACTTGCTGCGCGAGCGCTTGAGCGATGCACTGCAGGTCGTTGAGCCGCAGGGCGGTGCAACCGTCTGGGTGCGAGCAAAGCGTCCGGTGGACATGCGCGATGTATTTCAGCGCCTGCTCAGACAGCAGGTTCTGATCGCGCCGGGAGAGCTGTTCAGCTTGCAGGGTTTGCACCGTCGGCATCTGCGTCTGAACCTACTGGATCAGGGGGAAACCGGCTTGAGCGGAGCGATTGCAATGCTCGGGGATGCATTGCGCCTGGCTGCTGTGGAATGAACGTTGTAAACCGTCGGATAGATCCCGTCGCGCTGTGGTCGAACTGCCAGTAAACTGCGCTGTATTTCCTGAACCACTCTATTTCAGAGGTTTTGCATGACTATCAGTCCTTTTGCGGGCAAACCGGCACCGGCAGAATTGTTGGTCGACATCCCGCGACTGGTAACGGCTTATTACACCGGCCAACCGGACGCTTCGATTTCCACCCAGCGTGTGGCGTTTGGTACTTCCGGGCATCGGGGCAGCTCCTTTGACCTGAGCTTCAATGAGTGGCACGTTCTGGCGATCAGCCAGGCGATCTGCCTGTACCGCGAAGCACAGGGCATTGATGGCCCGTTGTTTGTCGGTATCGACACTCACGCACTGTCGACCCCCGCCGGAGCCAGTGCGCTGGAGGTGCTGGCAGCCAACGGCGTGACCGTGATGATCGCCGAAGGCGACGAATACACGCCGACGCCGGCGGTTTCGCATGCGATTCTCTGCTACAACCGTGGCCGTACTTCTGGCCTGGCCGATGGCATCGTCATCACGCCGTCGCACAACCCGCCACAAAGTGGTGGTTACAAATACAACCCTACCAATGGCGGCCCGGCTGACACCCATATCACCAAGTGGATCGAAGCCAAAGCCAACGAACTGCTGGCCAACAAGCTGGCAGGTGTCAAACGCATCAGTTACGAGCAGGCGCTCAAGGCGAGCACCACGCACCGCCATGACTACCTCAACACCTACGTCGCCGATCTGATCAACGTGATCGACTTCGATGCCATTCGTGGCGCCAAATTGCGCCTGGGTGTCGATCCGCTGGGTGGAGCAGGGGTGCGTTACTGGTCGGCAATTGCCGAGCATTATCGTCTTGATCTGGACGTTGTTAACAAACAGGTCGATTCGACGTTCCGTTTCATGACGGTCGATTGGGACGGTCAGATTCGCATGGACCCATCGTCCAGCCATGCGATGCAAGGTTTGATCGGTCTCAAGGAACGTTACGACGTGGCGTTCGCCTGCGACCCGGATCACGACCGTCATGGCATTGTTACGCCTTCAGGCGGTCTGCTGGCACCGAACAACTATCTGGCGGTATCCATCGATTACCTGTTCCAGAACCGCCCGCAATGGCGCGCCGACGCTGCCGTGGGTAAAACCGTGGTCAGCAGTGGCCTGATTGATCGTGTGGCCAAGCGCCTGGGTCGGCGCTTGTATGAAGTCCCGGTCGGCTTCAAATGGTTTGCCGATGGCCTGTTCGACGGTTCATTGGGCTTTGGTGGCGAGGAGAGTGCCGGCGCTTCGTTCCTGCGCAAGGATGGCGGCGTCTGGAGCACCGACAAGGACGGCTTGATTCCAGCTCTGCTGGCGGCTGAAATGACCGCGCGTACCGGTCGTGACCCAAGCCAGGCCTATCGCGCCCTGACCGATGAGCTGGGCGAACCGTTCTCGGTGCGCGTCGATGCCAAGGCCAACCCTGAGCAGAAAGCCCTGCTGAGCAAACTGTCGCCGGAGCAAGTGACGTCGACCGAACTGGCGGGCGAGAAGATTCAGAGCATTCTCAGCCATGCGCCGGGCAACGATCAGGCCATCGGCGGTTTGAAGGTGATGACCGAAAACGGTTGGTTCGCTGCACGTCCTTCCGGCACCGAAGACATCTACAAGATCTACGCCGAAAGCTTCATTGGCGACGACCACCTGAAGCAACTGGTGGCTGAAGCGCAAACGCTGGTGGATGGTGCAATCAGCACCAAGTGATCTTCAGGGAGGTGAGTTCTTCCTGTGGCGAGGGGATTTATCCCCGATGGACTGCGTAGCAGTCCGCTCCATTGAAAAGACGGCCGCTTTGCGGTCTATCGGGGATGAATCCCCTCGCTACAACAAAAGGGCGACTGTAATGGTCGCCCTTTTTTTGCCTGCAAATCAGCCGATCAAGCCAGATCCACCAAAACGATTTCGCTGTCTTCCAGCGCCGTTACCGTGAGCACCGCCTCCTGCTCGACGGCAACGCCATCTCGAGCTTGTGCACGCAAGCCATTGACTTCAATCAGGCCGGTGGCGGGCACCAGATACGCACGGCGTCCTGCATCCAGTTGATATTCAGCTGTTTCGCCCGCCTTGAGGTTGGCTGCGACCAGTCGCGCATCGGCGCGAATGCGCAAGCTCTGATCATCGCCTTCTTTGCCGCTGGCCAGGGTGACAAAGCCTTCTCGCTGACCTTTGGGGAACGGTTTGGCACCCCACGATGGCGGCGCCCCGGTTTCCGTCGGCAGAATCCAGATTTGAAAGATTCGGGTCTCCTTGTCTTCCAGGTTGTACTCACTGTGCGCAATGCCGGTACCGGCGCTCATGACCTGTACGTCGCCGGCTTCGGTCCGGCCCTTGTTGCCAAGGTTGTCCTGATGGGTAATCGCACCTTCACGCACGTAGGTGATGATTTCCATGTCGCGGTGCGGGTGTAACGGGAACCCGGTGCCGGCGGCGATCACGTCGTCATTCCACACCCGCAGATTGCCCCAGTTCATGCGTTGCGGGTCGTAGTATTCGGCGAACGAAAAGTGGTGATGGGCATCCAGCCAGCCGTGATGAGCGCCGCCCAGCGTGTTGAAAGGTCTGAGTTCAAGCATGATCGTCTCCTCAAAAGGTCCGTCATGGGGCGTAACGCCAGAGCCACGAAGCGAGACCGTCGGTTAATGACGGGCATCATCCATCAGTCAATCATCGATAAAAAGCGTAAAAAGTGCGGCATTCTTATCGAATCTATTGATGGGAGGCTGGCTCAAAACGATCTCACCCCACTTTCATTTCATCGCCTAAACCTATGAGCTGTAAGCATTTCGCTAGAACTCAGGGGCAAATGAAGACACCATAGCCCCCAACAGCCTCACACACTGGAGCCCCTCAGCGTGGCGCAACACACTCCCGATCTGCCTCCCGAACTCCGTCCACTGGCCGAGATGCCATGGTTCAAGCGTCTGGCCGCGCGTTTCTTCGGCCACGGCCTGACGCGCTTGCGCGCTCAACACCGCGCGTCATGGTTGCATGGTCAGGCTGACGGCTTTCGCAGTGGCCACACCGCTGGTGTGGAGTACGGCTTCAAGGAGGGCAAACTCGAAGGCCTGGAGGAGGGTCGGCAAGTGCTGTTGATTCGTGACAGTCGCAGCACCGAACATCGTCCGCCGAACGTGGACAATCATTTGTTCGACGACTGGCGCCTGCCCCTCAGTGCCGAGCTGAAGAAGCGTATGAAGGCCGATGTGGCGCGCTTGCTGCCCGAACATGCTCAGCCAAGCGCCGCGCAATGGAAAATGATTTTCAGTGATACGCCTTCGACCTCGGTGATTGCCGGTGCCGGAGCGGGCAAATCGACGACGCTGGTGCTAAGGCTTCTGTTGCTCACTCACTACCTGGGCTTTGAACTTGATTCGATGACCGTGGTGACCTTCACCCGCGAGTCGCGCAAGGACTTCATCAACAAACTGATCGAATTGTTTGCGCTCTGGGGCTTGGCCCTGAGCCTGAAACAGGCGCGGGAACTGGTGCGCACCTTTCACTCGCGGATTCTGCCGATGGTGCGCAGTCTGCCGGGATTTGAGCGCTTGCAGGCGTTCGAGAACCTCAGCGACCGAATTCAGGGTGCTGACGAAGAGGTCGACAGCAATCCGTTCGATTTGCGGATCAACGACGCTCAGCGCCGCCAGCTCAATGCCTGTTACCACCGGTTGTTCACGGAAGACGAGCGTTTCTGTCAGCTCATTCAGCCGTTGGCCAAGGCGGGTTTGCAGCTCAAGGAGCTGGAACGCGATCACCCGGACGTGCAAAAGCGCATGGCGGTGACAGAGTTGGCGGCCAAGCGCGATGAAGAGCTGTGCGATGCCATCGAAGACTTATGGTTTCGCGCAGGCGCCTGGCCGATCAAAGGCATCGAGCCCGGCCGGCAGACGTTCGAGATCAATGGTTCGACCTTTCACTGCCATGGCTACATTCCCAGCCTCGATGCCTGGGTGATGCTCGGGTTCGATCCTCGGGAAAACCCGCAGATCTGCCGACCCAACGCCAGGCTCGGGGTGCGCGCCGAGTGGGCGGTAAAGCGCACCCTGTTTCAAGCTTTTTGTCGTAAGCCATTGATTTGGTTGGATAGTTACGAAGCTTCGAAGCGGGTCTTGTCGACGTTGGCAGGCGACGCGAGCGCCGGTCCAGGCTTCGATTACAAGGTCAAAGGTGAGCTGGTTTCGGCCCCGCTGCTGGACTGCTTTGTCGCGGCGGCCGGCTTCATCGAAAACCTCGGGCTGGACGTGCCGGACGCTGTCGGCCGGATGAGTTTTGCCAAGGACGATCCGGACCGGTTCTTCTTCGAGGCGCTGAGCCTGTTCTGGCGTGCCCTGGAAGATCATTTGCTCGATCAGAAGCCGCCGGTGATGACCTATAACCGGATGTTTGCGCTGTTCAGCGAACATTCGCCAGAGAACCTCAAACTGCTCAGTGACGAGCTGCTGCGCCCCTTGTCGCACTTGATGATCGACGAGTTTCAGGACGTTTCGCCGCAAATCGTCTCCTGGATCCGTGCCAGTCTGGCGGAAATCCGCAGTCGTGGCCCGGCGATGCATGTTGGGCGGGGCGCACAGCGTTCGTCGTTGCTGTGTGTGGGCGATGACTGGCAGTCGATCTACGGCTGGCGTGGCAGTTCGCCGAGCTATTTCATGGAATTCAACAAGGAATTCCCTTCACCGGGCACTACACGGGTGATGCTCAGCGACAATTATCGCAGTCATCAACACATCATAGATGCCGCTGAACACATCGTCCGTGCGGCGCCGGCAATCCCGGGCAAAAAAGCCAAAGCCAGCGGCGCGCCCAAGGCCTTGCGGCCGGTAAACGTGCTGGAGCGCGATGATCAGGCTTTGGGGCAGCGCCTGGCCGAACACTATAATCGCGGCGATTCAATCTTGATGCTGTATCGAAAAGGTAGCGATAAGTCATTGATTGAGCAACATATTCAGTCTGTAGTTAATGTTGATTCGAGCTTGCCGTACGAAGCGCGACGCCTGAAACAGCTGACTTACCACAGTGCCAAGGGACTGCAAGCCGATGCGGTGTTTTTGCTGGGTGACTGCCAGCACCTGACCAGTTCTCCGTACAAGAACCAGGTGTATCGCATGGCCGGTCTGGGCAAGGTTGGCGACAGTGAGCCCTATGACACGGCGCAGAAGGACGAGATATTGCGGCTGGCCTACGTCGGTATCACCCGGGCGGTCAGCCATTGCTATTGGTACGTCGAGCCGCAGGACACTCAGTCAGTCAATATGCCGAGAGCGTCTGATCGGGTGGCCCAAGACAAGGCATTCTTCGTCGATCATCGTAAGCAGCCGCAAACCGCGTGATGCACGCCCACACGCTCACGCACAAAAAAGCCCGCCGGAATTGGCGGGCTTTTTCATTAAAAACAAAAGGTTAAGCGTAACTCTTGAGAGACTCTGGAGGAATGAAAGTCTCCAGTTCGTCTTCCACGGCTTCAATGATTCGTTCGACATCGGCCGCGTTCATCACCGTGGCGCAGGGAATGCCGGCGATGGCGATCATGGTCTCACCGCTGGCACGATCGAACAGTCGGGCAATCATGCTGCCCGGCGCATCCATCGTCGCTTCAAAACCCATTGGATGAAAATGCCAGCGCATCAACTGGCACGCGTTGGGGAAAGTGACTTTACTGGAACCTTTATTCATGTGTTGCCCGCCTTCTTCATCGAGCGATTCCTTTTGCTCATGTTAGGTGGGAAGAGCCTTCATTGGCTCAACCGGTCAGTGACATTAAAAGTAGCATCCGCATGTGAATTTTCCGTGAGCTTTTTCAGTTCATTTTGCGATTGCTGCGTATTTTTTGATGTAAGTCACGCCTCCATCACTCATCGCCAAAAGGCCACTACGGTTTACTGATTGATCGTCTGGGTGAAGTTGGGCAAGCTCGGTGCTTTTGCGCAGAGCCCTTTATGCATGTCGACGACGACGGCCCAGAACAGACCCCGGCCACGGCCGCTACGGTCATGCGCTATCACTTGAGCTGGAAACATCGCGACCTGGACAGCGTCATGGCGCTGTACCACCCGGACGTTCAGTACAACGATTTCTTTCAGAATCGGGTGCTCGGTTTTGATGAGTTACGTGAGTACGTGCGTGTCAGCATGCCGCGAGAATCCGACGAAGCGCTGGAGCATTGCGACCGGATCCGCGTGGATGGCAACACTGCCTACATTCAGTACGAAGTGACCTTGCGCGGTGGCGACGGACTGGTGTCGTTCCGTTCCAGTGAAGCGATCACGGTGAAGGACGGCCTGATCTGGCGGGTCAACGAATACGCCTCGCTGGTTCGCACGCCAACCGGTGGCACCGTTGCACCCAGCCAGCGTCCGGCGGTGAGTCGACTGGGCCTGTCACCGCGCCAGATCAGTTTCATGGCCGAAGACCTGCAGCAATATTTCGAACGGCAACAGCCTTACCTCGATCCCGAGCTGGATCTGCAACGGGTGGCGAAGGAGTGCGGGTACAGCCGCAATCAGATTTCCTACCTGCTCAATCAGGTGTTGGGGCAAAGCTTCTATCGATACGTCAACCAGGCGCGCCTGCAGCACTTGCTCAAGTCACTGGATCACGCCACGCCACCGTTGCGTATCGATGAACTGGCGTTTGCCGCCGGTTTCAACTCGCTGTCGGCGTTCTACAGTTGCTTTCGCCAGCACACCGGCCAGTCGCCGAAGGCCTACGCCAAACAAATTTCTTTGCGGACACGCGCGCAAGACAGCCGTTGAAGACTCGCACTAGGATCGACGCCATCGAAGGTTTTCAGTGGCGGAGTCTTGCATGCCGGCGTGGCGCACTATCAGTTTGTGGATGGATCAACTCGACGAGCCGCTGATCGCGCGGCCGGCGCTGGAACAGGATCTGGATGTCGACGTGGCCATCATCGGCGCCGGCTATACCGGGCTGTGGACCGCGTACTACCTGAAAAAACTCGCGCCGGGTCTGGATATCGCCATCATCGAGGCGCAAACCGCCGGTTTCGGTGCGTCCGGACGCAATGGTGGCTGGCTGATGGGCAATCTGCTGGGCGAGGATCGACTGCTCGCCGGTCTCTCGCCACAACAACGTCGCGCCTCTTTTGATCTGCTGCACAGCATCCCCGATGAAGTGGAAGTTGTCCTCGAACGTGAGGGCATCGACTGCGATTACCGCAAGGGCGGGGTGCTGTACTGCGCCGCTCGCTACCCGGAACAGGAAGCCAGCCTGCGCGAATACCTCGACAAGCTGCACGCCCAAGGCCTGACCGACAACGATTACCGCTGGCTGAGCCCCGAACAACTGGCGCAACAGATTCGCGTGGCGAAACCCTACGGCGGCATCTATGCGCCGCACGTGGCGACGATTCACCCGGCGAAACTGGTGCGCGGTCTGGCGCGTACCGTGCAGAACATGGGCGTGAAGATCTACGAAAACAGCCCGGTCACGCACTGGCAGTCCGGTAGTTTGCGCACGGCCAGGGCCAGTGTGCGCAGCCGCTGGATCGTGCCGGCCGTTGAAGGCTATTCGGTGACGCTGCCGCCGCTGGGTCGCTATCAGTTGCCGGTGCAAAGTCTGATTGTCGCCACCGAACCACTGTCGGCTGCGACCTGGGATGAAATCGGCCTCAACCGTGGCCAGGCCTTCAGCGAGTTCAGCCGTCAGGTCACTTATGGCCAGCGCAGTGCCGATAACCGCCTGATCTTCGGCGCTCGCGGGGGCTACCAGTTCGCCGGCAAGTTGCGCCACAACTTCGATCTGACCCGCGATGAAGTCGAACTGCGGCGTTATCTGTTCGGTGAGCTGTTCCCGCAACTGAAAAACGTGCAAATCACCCACGCCTGGGGCGGCAACCTCGGCATGTCGCGGCACTTCAAGCCACACATGCTTTGCGATCGCGCCAATGGCATCGCACTGTCCGGCGGTTATGGCGGGGAGGGCGTGGGTGCCAGCAACCTCGGCGGCCGCACCCTGGCCGATCTGATTCTGGAGCGCGATACCGAACTGGTACACCAGCCGTGGGTGCTGCCGGACGGCGGGATCCATGCGCTGCGCGCCTGGGAGCCGGAACCGTGCCGCTGGCTCGGTTACAACGCGATCATCAAAAGTTTTGTCCACGAAGACCAGACCCTGGCCAATCCGGCCACCGCACCGTGGCGGCGCAAGCTCGCCAGTCAGGTCGCGGGCTTCATGGAAGGTTTCATGCACTAACCGCCGTTTTCTTCACAAGACAGGTCCCACCATGAGCATTACGCAGTTCAAGAACACCGCCAGCCTGCAACTGGACCAATCCAACCCGGTCGCCGTGCCGATCGGCGAGCCGGTCGCGATGACCTCGACCACCAGCGTCGAGCGCGACGACGGCGTTGAAACCGGCGTCTGGGAATGCACCCCGGGGCGCTGGCGCCGGCAGATCACCGCGCAAGAGTTCTGCCATTTCATCTCCGGGCGTTGCACGTTCACCCCGGACAACGGCGGTGAAACCCTGCACATACAAGGTGGCGACGCACTGATGTTGCCGGCCAACACGCTCGGCATCTGGGATATCCAGGAGACCGTGCGCAAGACCTACGTCCTTATTTTCTGATTGTTTGATCCTTTGATTGCCTGCCAACAAAAATAGCCACTACAGGAATCGACCCCATGATCCAGAAAACCCTCGCTCTGGCGCCGCTGCTGCTGGCTGCCTCCATTAGCCATGCCGCCGAAACGGTGAAGATTTACAACTGGTCCGATTACATCGCGCCGGACACCACGAAAAACTTTCAGAAAGACACCGGCATTGGCGTCACCTACGACGTCTACGACAGCAACGAAACCCTCGACGGCAAGTTGATGACCGGCAAATCCGGGTATGACGTGGTGTTCCCGTCCAACCACTTCATGGCGCGGCAGATCCAGGGCGGGGCGCTGAAGAAGCTCGACAAGAGCCAGTTGCCGAACTGGAAGAACCTCAATCCGGTATTGCTCAAGGCCTTGCAGGTCAATGACCCGAACAACGAGCACGGCTTTCCGTACCTGTGGGGCAGCACCGGCATCGGCTACAACGTCGCCAAGGTCAAAGCGGTACTGGGCGACAACGCGCCGGTGGATTCCTGGGACCTGATCTTCAAACCCGAGTACATGGAAAAACTGCAGAAGTGCGGCGTGGCGATCCTTGATAACGGCCCGGAACTGCTGCCGGCGGCACTCAACTACCTGGGTTTGCCACCGCATAGCAAGAACCCCGAGGACTACAAGAAAGCCGAAGCACTGCTGATGAAAGTGCGGCCGTATGTCAGCTACTTCCATTCCTCGAAATACACCAGTGACCTGGCCAATGGCGATATCTGCGTGGCGGTCGGTTTTTCCGGCGACATCCTGCAAGCGGAAAACCGCGCCAAGGAAGCGAAGAACGGCATCGACATTGGATACGCGATTCCCAAGGAGGGCGCGGCAATCTGGTTCGACATGGTCGCCATGCCCGCCGATGCGCCGGACGAGAAGGCCGGGTACGCGTTCATGAACTACCTGCTGCGTCCGGACGTGATGGCCAGCATCAGCAATTACGTGCACTACGCCAATGGCAACCAGCAGGCCGACGGCCTGATCGACCCGGCCATCAAAAGTGACACCAAGGTTTATCCGAGCCCGGAGATGATGGGCAAGCTGTTTGCGCTGGAAGCCATGCCGCTGAACATCGACCGGATCCGCACCCGTGTCTGGAACAAGATTCGTACTGGTAGCTAACCCACCCCAAACCCTGTAGGAGCTGCCGAAGGCTGCGATCTTTAGATCTTCAAATGCAAAGATCGCAGCCTCGTTCCACTCGACAGCTCCTACAGGGACAGGGGTATCAGGCGTTATTAAATAGTTGATATCAATACACTGGCATCGCACTAATAGAGTGCAGGAAAGTGAGACGCGTCTAACAAAAAACAACTTACCAATATTTAATATTTAAATAGAAAATCGTCAGACAATTGGAGGCGGTGAAACCGGGTAAAACAATCTTTCGACCCCGCAGGCTTTGTTTACGGTAGTTTTGCGCAACAGTGCAATTTGATCTCAAAAAAAGGCTAGACGTATGATTTCAAATTGTGTCAGGTTCGTTACGCCTTCATTGGGCGAGTGATAGGACGATCTCGCCAGGGATCGTCGCTATCTGACAAAAACTGTTCCATTGCTAAACAAGGAAGTGTGTTTATGTCGAAAGTAAAAGCTAACGCTATTGATATCACCGCAGACACATTCGTGCCTGTGGGCGCAGTGCAGTCTCTGGCGGCAACTAGCTCCGCCTGGAATCAGATCAATAGCTTCAGCCATCAATACGATCGTGGCGGCAACCTCACGGTCAATGGCAAACCCTCCTTTTCCGTCGACCAGGCCGCAACCCAATTGCTGCGCGACGGCGCTGCCTATCAGGACAAGGATGGCAGCGGCAAGATCGAACTCACCTACACGTTCCTGACTTCGGTATCGTCCAGCACGATGAACAAGCACGGGATCACAGGGTTCAGCCAGTTCAGTAATCAACAGAAAGCCCAGGCCGTGCTCGCCATGCAATCCTGGGCCGATGTGGCCAACGTCACCTTTACCGAGAAAGCCACTGGCGGTGACGGCCACATGACCTTCGCCAACTACAGCGGTGGCGTGGACGGCGCAGCAGCGTTCGCCTACCTGCCGGGTACAGGTCCTGGTTACGACGGCACTTCGTGGTACTTGATCAACAGCGGTTACACCCAGAACAAGACCCCGGACCTGAACAACTACGGTCGTCAGACCCTGACCCACGAAATCGGCCACACCCTTGGCCTGGCGCACCCGGGCGACTACAACGCCGGCAACGGCAACCCGACCTACAATGACGCCACCTACGGGCAAGACACCCGCGGCTACAGCGTCATGAGCTACTGGAGCGAAAGCAATACCAGCCAGAACTTCAGCAAGGGCGGCGTAGAAGCCTATTCCTCAGGCCCGCTGATGGACGACATTGCAGCGATCCAGAAACTCTACGGCGCCAACATGAGCACCCGTACCGGTGATACGACCTACGGCTTCAACTCCAACGCCGGTCGCGATTTCCTCAGCGCCTCGTCGTCGAGCGACAAGCTGGTGTTCTCGGTGTGGGATGCGGGCGGCAAGGACACCTTCGACTTCTCGGGTTTCACCCAGAACCAGAAGATCAACCTCAATGAAGCCTCGTTCTCCGACGTGGGCGGCATGATCGGTAACGTATCCATCGCCAAGGGCGTGACCATCGAGAACGCCATCGGCGGTTCGGGCAACGACCTGCTGATCGGTAACAGTGCGTCCAACGAGCTCAAGGGCGGTGCCGGCAACGACATCATCTACGGCGCCGGTGGTGCGGACAAACTGTGGGGCGGTTCGGGTTCGGACACTTTCGTGTTCGCCTCCAGCTCCGACTCCAAGCCGGGTGCAATCGACCAGATCCTCGATTTCGTCAGCGGTCTGGACAAAATCGACCTGAGTGCCATCACCAACGGTTCCGGCCTGCACTTTGTCAGCAGCTTCACCGGTTCTGCCGGCGACGCGATCCTGACCTCGTCGGGCGGCAACAGCCTGTTGTCGGTGGACTTCTCCGGGCACGGCGTGGCGGACTTCCAGGTCAGCACCGTTGGCCAGGCAGCGACCAGCGACATCGTGGCGTGATGTAAACGGGAAAGCGGCGCTTCATGCGTCGCTTTCTTTGCTTGCATCGTGTTGATGGCTGGGCAAGGCTAGGTGCCGGAGCGAATTTTCTGATGATCCGTAAAGTTTTTACCTACAAGGGAATGGCGTGGCTTTCGGCGGCGCTGATCATGATTTCTGGAGAAGCAACCATGGCAAGCAGCCTCAGACTGGAAGACCCCTCCGTGTTCGCCGGGCAGTGGCAGGCGATTCTGACTGCGCCCGATGACGCCCCAGAGGCGCAGGCATTGCAGGATAAACCCTCGAACACCTGTCTGATCGATCTGAAACCCAACCAGACACTGGGCAAGGGCGCCGAATGCCTGGGGGCATGGCTTGAGCAAGCGCCAGTCGGCTGGTTTCCTGATCCGGACGGCCTGTCGATTACCGGCAAGGAAGGTTCAAGAATCCAGTTCTTCAGCCGACAACGTGATGGGCTTTATCTGAGCACTTTGAAGTCGGGACTGGTGATTACGCTGACGCGCCATACACCGCAGCCGTGAACAACGGCACCGACTGAACCGTTGACTATAAGGTTTGATGTTGCAGTTATAAGCAACAGCTCAATGCAACGAGTGGCGTTGAACTGTTGAAAGTTGTTATTGAAGTGTAAGTGCAAGTTGCAAGAACCCGTCCGGTCTGTGCACGGATAATTAATAGAAGCGTCTCGCCAAAGAATGGCGGGGATTACATTCAGGAATAATCAATGAAGATGGCGAAGGCCCCAGCCACCGCTCCCTTATTCAAGGCTTTGGGTGACTATAAAAGCATTCTGATCAGCGTCGGGTGCTTTACCGCACTGATTAACGTGCTGATGCTGGTGCCCTCCATTTATATGCTGCAGGTCTACGACCGCGTGCTGTCTTCGCAGAACGAAACCACCCTGGCGATGCTGTCCTTGATGGTGGTCGGCTTTTTCGCCTTCATCGGCATGCTGGAAGTGGTGCGCAGTTTCATCGTGATCCGCATCGGCAGCCAACTGGAGCGCCGCTTCAACCTGCGGGTGTATCAGGCAGCGTTCGAACGCAACCTGTTCAAGGGCGAGGGTAACGCCGGGCAATCGCTGGGCGACCTGACCCACATTCGCCAATTTGTCACCGGGCCAGCCCTGTTCGCGTTTTTCGACGCGCCGTGGTTCCCGGTCTATCTGTTCGTGATTTACCTGTTCAACGTCTGGCTCGGAGTCCTCGCCACGGCGGGTGCGCTGCTGCTGATCGCGCTGGCGTGCCTCAACGAATACATGACCAAGAAGCCGCTGGGCGAAGCTGCCGGTTACTCGCAGAAATCCAGTCAACTGGCGACCAGTCACCTGCACAACGCGGAAACCATTCAGGCCATGGGCATGCTTGGCGCGTTGCGCAAGCGCTGGTTCGGCGTGCATTCGCGCTTCCTCGGTCTGCAGAATCAGGCCAGCGACACCGGTGCGGTGATCAGCTCGATCAGCAAGACCCTGCGCCTGTGCCTGCAATCGCTGGTGCTGGGTCTCGGCGCGTTGCTGGTGATCAAGGGCGACATGACGGCCGGGATGATGATCGCCGGTTCGATCCTGATGGGCCGGGTGCTGAGCCCGATCGATCAGTTGATCGCCGTCTGGAAACAGTGGAGCGGGGCGAAGCTCGCCTACCGCCGTCTGGATGCCTTGCTGCAGGCGTTCCCGCCGAGCGACGAGGCCATGGCGTTGCCTGCGCCAAAGGGCCAGATTGCCTTTGAACAAGTCAGTGCCGGCCCGCCGGGGCAACGCGCGGCGACCCTGCACATGGTCAACTTCGCGATTGGCGCGGGCGAAGTGCTGGGCGTGCTCGGTGCTTCCGGGTCCGGCAAGTCGACCCTGGCCCGAGTGCTGGTCGGCGTGTGGCCGACCCTGGGTGGCACGGTGCGCCTGGACGGTGCCGACATCCATCGCTGGAACCGCGATGAGCTCGGCCCGTACATCGGCTACCTGCCACAAGACATCGAACTGTTCAGCGGCAGCATCGCCGAAAACATTGCCCGGTTCAGTGAAGCCAACCCGGAAAAGGTCGTGGCTGCCGCGCAACAGGCTGGCGTGCACGAGATGATTCTGCGGATGCCGCAAGGTTATGACACACAGTTGGGCGAGGACGGCAGCGGTCTGTCCGGCGGCCAGAAACAACGTGTCGCATTGGCGCGCGCCCTGTATGGCGACCCGAGCCTGGTGGTGCTGGATGAGCCGAACTCCAATCTCGACACCGTCGGTGAGGCTGCGCTGGCCAGCGCCATCGCCCAGCTCAAGGCCAAGGGCACTACCGTGGTGCTGGTCACACACCGCTCTTCGGTATTGGCCCAGGCCGACAAGTTGCTGGTGCTCAACGACGGTCGTCTGCAGGCATTCGGTAACAGTCAGGACGTACTCAAGGCGCTGTCCGGCGCTCAGGAACAATCACGGGAAAAATCTGCGCAGGCACCGGGCGGGCTCAGCATGAGCCGGCAGTACCAGCCCACGACAAGGAATTCGGGTGTATGAGCAGCGCCAGCATGAACACTGAAAACGAAGCCTCCATGGAACACGCATACGTCACCGAGCGCCCGGAGCGCGATGCGAAATTCTTCGCGCGCATGGGCTGGATTCTGGCCATCGTCGGCGCCGGCAGTTTCTTCACCTGGGCCGCACTGGCACCGCTGGATCAAGGCATTCCGGTGCAGGGCACCGTGGTGGTGTCGGGCAAGCGCAAAGCCGTGCAGTCGATGAGTGCCGGCGTGGTCAGTCGGATTCTGGTGCGCGAAGGCGAGAGCGTGAAACAGGGCCAGCCGCTGTTCCGCCTCGACCAGACCCAGGTCGCGGCCGACGTGCAGTCGCTGCAAGCCCAGTACCGCATGGCCTGGGCCAGCCTCGCGCGTTGGCAGGCCGAGCGCGATAACCTCAAGCAGGTGACCTTTCCAGCAGAGTTGAGCAATGATCCGGATCCGCGTCTGGCGCTGGTTCTTGAAGGCCAGCGTCAACTGTTCAGCAGCCGCCGCGAAGCGTTCTACCGCGAACAGGCCGGCCTGCGCGCCAGCATCGAAGGTGCCACCGCGCAACTGGCAGGCATGCGTCGCGCCCGCACCGACCTCAACGCCCAGGCCGATTCGCTGCAGCAACAACTGAGCAACCTGCAGCCGCTGGCGGACAACGGCTACATCCCGCGCAACCGCTTGATGGAGTACCAGCGGCAGCTGTCGCAAGTGCAGCAGCAACTGGCGGAAAACACCGGTGAAAGCGGCCGGGTGGAGCAGGGCATCCTCGAATCGCGCCTGAAGCTGCAACAACATGGCGAGGAATATCAGAAGGAAGTGCGCACGCAACTGGCCGACGCGCAGCTCAAAAGCGTGACCCTGTCGGAGCAACTGACTTCGGCCGGTTTCGACCTGCAGCACAGCGAGATCCTCGCCACCGCCGACGGCGTGGCGGTCAACCTCGGCGTACACACCGAAGGCGCCGTGGTGCGTCAGGGCGAAACCCTGCTGGAGATCGTCCCGCAAGGCACCACCCTGGAAGTCGAAGGGCACTTGCCGATCAATCTGATCGACAAGGTTGGCACGCATCTGCCGGTCGATATCCTGTTCACCGCGTTCAACCAGAGCAAGACCCCGCGCGTGCCGGGTGAGGTCAGCCTGATTTCCGCCGACCAGATGGTCGACGAGAAAACCGGCGTGCCGTACTACGTGTTGCGCAGCAGCGTCAGTGATCAGGCGATGGAAAAACTCCACGGCCTGGTGATCAAGCCCGGTATGCCGGCGGAAATGTTCGTGCGCACGGGCGAACGTTCACTGCTCAACTACCTGTTCAAACCGCTGCTCGATCGGGCCGGCTCCGCGTTGACCGAAGAATAAGGATGTTCGGCTGTATGAATAAGCTTTCGATGTTGGGGGCGGCGTTCGCGCTGCTCGCAGGAAACAGCGCACTGGCGGCCATGGGGCCATTCGAGGTCTACGAACAGGCATTGCGCAACGATCCGGTGTTCCTCGGCGCGATCAAGGAGCGCGACGCGGGCCTGGAAAACCGCATCATCGGCCGCGCCGGACTGTTGCCAAGACTGGGTTACAACTACAACCGGGGTCACAACACCTCGAAGGCCACGCAACTGACCGCTCGCGGCAACCTGACCGAAGACCGCAACTACAACAGCTACGGCTCGACCCTGACCTTGCAGCAACCGTTGCTCGACTACGAAGCTTATGCGGCGTATCGCAAAGGCGTGGCGCAGTCGCTGTTCGCCGACGAGGCGTTTCGCGGCAAGAGTCAGGAGCTGCTGGTACGGGTGCTGGACAACTACACCAAGGCCTTGTTCGCCCAGGATCAGATCGATATCGCTCAGGCCAAAAAGAAGGCCTATGAGCAGCAGTTCCAGCAGAACGAGCACATGTTCAAACAGGGCGAGGGCACGCGCACCGACATTCTGGAAGCCGAGTCGCGCTACGAACTGGCGACCGCCGAAGAGATCGAGGCGCGCAACGAGCAGGACGCCGCGCTGCGTGAACTGGGCGCGCTGGTTGGCGTGCAGACGGTGGATATCAGCGAGCTGGCACCACTGGATCAGAACTTCCAGACCTTCGCGTTGATGCCGGCCAACTACGACACCTGGCATGAGCTGGCGATCAGCAACAACCCCAATCTGGCGTCGCAACGGCAAGCGGTAGAAGTGGCCAAGTACGAAGTCGAGCGCAACCGCGCCGGGCACCTGCCGAAAGTCAGTGCCTATGCGTCGATCCGCAAGACTGAATCGGACAGTGGCAACACCTATAACCAGCGCTATGACACCAACACCATCGGCTTTGAAGTCAACGTTCCACTGTATGCCGGTGGCGGGGTGTCGGCCTCGACCCGTCAGGCCAGCCGCACCATGGAGCAGGCGGAATACGAACTCGACGGCAAGACCCGCGAAACCTTGATCGAACTGCGCCGCCAGTTCAGCGCCTGCCTGTCGGGCGTCAACAAGTTGCGTGCCTATCAGAAGGCCCTGGCGTCGGCTGAAGCGCTGGTGACGTCGACCAAGCAAAGCATTCTTGGCGGTGAACGGACGAACCTCGATGCGCTGAACGCCGAACAGCAACTGTTTACCACCCGCCGCGATCTGGCTCAGGCGCGCTATGACTATCTGATGGCCTGGACCAAGCTGCATTACTACGCGGGGACCTTGAACGAACAGGATCTGGCGCGGGTGGATGAGGCGTTCGGACAAGGCCCGAAAACCCAGTAACACTGAAAATCCTGTAGGCGCTTGAAGCAGAGCAAATGATCGCAGCCTGCGGCAGCTCCTACATAGAGCAAGAACTGGCCGAACAGTAATCCCTGTAGGAGCTGCCGAAGGCTGCGATCTTTTGATCTGGCTGTCAGTGCCTGCAAAACAATAAGAAAAGTGAGTGGTGAACATGGACGTACGCATCAAGCCGGCAGCGGTCGGCACCCTGTTGCTCGCAGTTTCCATCGCGCAAGCCCATGCGCAGTACCTTGAATCCGGCAAGCCCGGCGATCCGGCCAGTTGGCGCAGTGCCGAATTCCAGCGCGACTGGGGCCTGGCGCGGATGCAGGCCGATCAGGCTTACGCCGCCGGTATCACCGGCAAAGGCGTGAAGATCGGCGCCCTCGACTCCGGCTTCGATGCCGCCCACCCTGAGTTCGCCAGCGACCGCTATCACCCGGTAATGGCCTCTGGCAGTTACGTCGACGGCTCGCTGTTCAACGTCAATGGCACCCTCAACCCCAACAACGACTCCCATGGCACTCACGTGGTCGGCACCATGGGCGCGAGCCGCGACGGCACCGGCATGCACGGCGTGGCGTACAACGCGCAGATCTACGTCGGCAACACCAACAACAACGACAGTTTCCTGTTCGGCCCCAAACCCGATCCGCGCTATTTCAAAGCGGCCTACGACGCGTTGGCCGCCGCCGGCGTACGCGCGATCAACAACAGTTGGGGCAGTCAGCCACCGGATGTCAGTTACCGCACCCTGGCCGATCTGCACGCCGCGTACGCCCAGCACTGGAATCAGGGCACATGGCTCGATGCAGCGGCGGACGTCTCGCGCCGTGGCGTGATCAACGTGTTCAGTGCCGGCAACAGCGGCTACCCGAACGCCAGCGTGCGTTCGGCGTTGCCGTACTTTCAGCCGGATCTGGAAGGCCATTGGCTGGCGGTGTCCGGGCTGGACCAAAGCAATCAGCAGAAGTACAACCAGTGCGGCGTCGCCAAATACTGGTGCATCACCACGCCGGGGGCGAAGATCGACAGCACCATCCCGGGCGGCGGTTATGCGATCAAGTCCGGCACTTCGATGGCCGCGCCGCACGCCACCGGCGCACTGGCGCTGGTGATGGAACGCTATCCGTACATGAACAACCAGCAGGCGCTGGAAGTGCTGCTGACCACCGCCACGCAACTCGACGGCGCGGTCACCGATGCGCCGACCGAACGGGTCGGCTGGGGCGTGGCCAACCTCGGTCGGGCGATGCGCGGACCGGGGCAACTGCTCGGCGCGTTTGATGCCAATCTGGCCGCCGGGCAAAGCGATGTGTGGAGCAACGACATCTCCGACAAGGCCCTGATTCAGCGGCAAAGCGAAGACCTCGCCGAACATCGCGCCTGGCAGCAAATCCTGCAGGACAAAGGCTGGCAAAACGGTATCCCGGCCGGCGCGAGTCAGCAGGATCAGACTGACTACGCGGTCGGTATGGCGCGTGATGCCGCAGCGGCGACGCGGATCTATCAGGGCAGCCTGATCAAGTCCGGTGCAGGGCGCTTGTTGCTGACCGGTGACAACACCTTCCGTGGCCCGACCACGGTCAATGGCGGATTGCTCAGCGTCAACGGCTCGCTGGCCTCGGCGGTGACCGTCAACGACAGCGGCACCCTTGGCGGTTCGGGGCGCATCGGTGCGCTGATCGCCAACAGCGGCGGCCGCGTGGCGCCGGGTAACTCCATCGGCACGTTGAACGTGGCCGGTGACGTGACCTTCGCCCCCGGTTCGACCTACGCGGTGGAGCTGTCGCCGACCAGCAGCGACCGCATCGTTGCCGGCGGCAGTGCGCGCATCGGCGGCGCCTCCGTCAGCCTGTCGCTGGAAAACAGCCCGACCCTGCTCAGCACCACGCAAGCGCGCAGCCTGCTCGGTCATTCGTACGACATTCTGCAAGCGGCCGGTGGCATTCAGGGCCAGTTCGGCGCGGTGCTGCCGGATTACCTGTTCATCGGCGGCAACCTCGACTACGCGGCCAACGCCATTCAGCTCGACATCCAGCGCAATGCGACCTCGTTCGCCAGCGTCGGGCAGACCCCGAATCAGCGTGCGGTGGCGATTGCAGTCGAAGGTTTGGGCGCCGGCAACTCGGTGTACGAAAGCTTGCTGCTGTCAGCGTCTGCCGCTTCGGCGCAACAGGCGTTCCAGCAACTCAGCGGGGAAATCTACCCGGCACTGGGCTCGATGCTGATCAATGACAGCCGCCAGTTGCGCGACGCGATCGGTGAACGTCTGCACGATGCCAACGCCACGCCAGGCAATGGCTGGATCAAGGCCCTTGGCGCCTGGGGTTCGACCGACGCCGGTAACGACACCTCGCGCTACAGCACCTCGATTGGCGGTTTGCTCGCCGGTGTCGACGGCGCGCTGGACGAGCAGACGCGCATCGGTCTGGTCACCGGTTACAGCGACAGCTCGCTGAACATGGGCTCGGACACGCACTCGTCGGCCAAGGTCGACAGCTATCACCTCGGCGCTTACGCCGGTCATGACATCGGCGCCTGGCGCCTGAGCACCGGCGCGGCCTACAGCTGGCATCGCGCCGATGTGAAGCGCGATCTGCAATACGGTGACGTCAGCGCCAAACAGAAAGCCAAGGTCGATGCGGCCACCACGCAGGTCTTCGGTGAAGCGGCTTATCGCCTGAACTTGCAACCGGTCGCGCTGGAGCCGTTCGCCAACCTCGCTTACGTGCATCTGGATACCGAAGGCTTCACCGAAAAGGGCGACGCGGCCGCGCTGAAAAGCTCCGGCGAGCAGCGCGACGCAGTGCTCAGCACCCTCGGTGTGCGTGCGGTCAAGCGCTTCAACCTGTCGACTCAACAGTCGCTGGATGTCAGTGGTCGTCTCGGCTGGCAACACAGCTTGAGTGACATCGACGCCGAACAGCATCTGCGTTTCGCCAGCGGTAGCACACCGTACTCGGTCGAAAGTTCGGCGCTGGTGCGTGATGCAGCGCTGGTCGGCGTGCAAGCAAGCCTGGCGTTGAGCAAGGACGTACGGCTCAACCTCGATTACAACGGACAACTGGCCAACCGCGAGAAGAGCCATGGCGTGGGGTTGAGCCTGAACTGGCAGTTCTGACGGAGGGCGTACGCCTATCCCTGTAGGAGCTGCCGAAGGCTGCGATCTTTTGACTTTGATTTCTTAACAACAAGATCAAAAGATCGCAGCCTGCGGCAGCTCCTACAGGGGGATGTGAGCACACACCTGTGGTGAGGGGATTCATCCCCGATGGGACGCGAAGCGGCCCCGATAGTCGTCCGGGTGTGCGACTGCTGCGCAGTCGATCGGGGATAAATCCCCTCGCCACAAGCGTTATTTCCCATGCCCGGGTGTGGGCCTGGTAGACGGATTTTTCGCAACAACACTAAGGAAGGTCGCTGGATGAATAACAACAATACCCCCGCGCAAACGGGCGGTCGCTTCGCCATGAAAACCCTCAATTGCGCCGTACTCTGTGCGTTGACCAGCTGGGGCACCGCGCACGCGGCGCCTTATGTGGAAAACGGCCGCAGCGGTGATCCCGCCAGTTGGCGCAGCGCCGAGTTCCAGGCAGATTGGGGCTTGGGCGCCATCGGGGCGGATTCCGCTTACGCTGCCGGCTACACCGGCAAAGGCGTGAAACTGGGGATCTTTGACCAGCCGGTGTACGCCGCGCACCCGGAGTTCTCCGGCCCCAACAAAGTCGTGACCCTGGTCACCAGCGGGATCCGCGAATACACCGATCCTTACATCCCGGTCAAAGCCGGGGACGCGTTCCGCTATGACGGTTCGCCCTCGGTCGGTTCCGACGGCAAGCTCGGCGCCCACGGTACTCACGTCGGTGGTATTGCCGCCGGCAGCCGTGACGGCGGGCCGATGCACGGCGTGGCGTTCGGTGCGCAGATCATCAGCGCCGACAACGGCGACCCGGGCCCGGAAGACGGCATCGTCCGTGGCAACGACGGCGCGGTGTACAAGGCCGGTTGGGATGCGCTGATCGCCAGTGGCGCGCGGATCATCAACAACAGCTGGGGCATCGGTATCACTGACCGTTTCGACCTTGGCGGTCGCGACCCGGCGTATCCGCACTTCACCGTCAACGACGCGCAAGTGCAGTTCAACGAAATCCGCACATTGCTCGGCACCAAGCCGGGCGGCGCCTACGACGGCGCGATTGCCGCCGCCCGTAGCGGTATCGTGACGATTTTTGCCGCCGGCAACGATTACAACCTGAACAACCCGGACGCCATCGCCGGCCTCGGTTACTTCGTGCCGGACATCGCGCCGAACTGGATCACCGTCGCCGCGTTGCAGAAGAACCCGGATCTGGCCAGCGCCAACCCGTACATCATGAGTACGTTCTCTTCGCGTTGCGGCTACACCGCGAGCTTCTGCGTTTCAGCACCGGGCACGAAGATCTTCAGCTCGATCATCGAAGGCACCAATGCCGACAACCTGACCACCGGCTACAAAAACTACAACGGCACCTCGATGGCGGCGCCGCACGTGGCCGGCTCGATGGCGGTGTTGATGGAGCGCTTCCCGTACATGACGGGTGACCAGGTCGCCACGGTGCTGCGTACCACCGCCACCGACCTCGGCGCACCGGGCATCGACGCCTTGTACGGCTGGGGCATGATCAACCTGCGCAAGGGCATCGACGGCCCGGCGATGTTCGTCACCGAGCAGGACATTCCAGAAGAATTCCGCATCCAGGGTGCCTACGGTTCCGGGCAGTTTGTTGCGGACCTGCCGGGCATTGGCGCGATCATCGACAAGGGCAAACCGACCGAGCGCGTCTGCACCGACATCACTTGCGGGCTCGACACCTGGCGCAACGACATTTCCGGTCACGGCGGCCTGACCAAGCAGGGCATCGGCACGCTGGTGTTGACCGGCAACAACAGCTACAGCGGCCCGACCCTGGTCAATCAAGGGCGTCTGGCGATCAACGGCTCGCTGGCTTCGGCAGTCACGGTCAACGACAGCGGCATCCTCGGCGGTAACGGCCGCATCGGCGCCCTGACTGCGAAAAGTGGCGGTACCGTAGCGCCGGGCAACTCGATCGGCACGCTGAATGTCGCCGGTGACGTGACCTTCGAGCGCGGTTCGACCTACGCGGTGGAAGTCTCGCCGACCAGCAGCGACAAGATCGTTGCCGGTGGCCAAGCGCTGATCGATGGCGCCACGGTCAGTCTGTCGCTGGAGAACAGCCCGACCTTGCTGACCACGACTGAAGTGAAGAGCCTGCTCGGTTCGCAGTTCAACATCCTGCAAGCGGCCGGAGGTATTCAGGGACAGTTCGGGCAAGTGCTGCCGAACTACGCGTTTCTCGGCGGTACCCTGGCGTATTCGGCGAACGGCGTGCAACTCGACGTCGGGCGCAACGGCGCGTCGTTCGCCAGTGTCGGCCTGACGCCGAACCAGCGTGCGGTCGGTGCGGCTGCCGAGGGGCTGGGCGCGGGCAATGCGTTGTTCGAAACCTTGCTGCTGTCGCCAAATGCGGCGTCGGCGCAACAGGCGTTCCAACAACTCTCCGGCGAGATTCATCCGGCCATTGGCACGATGCTGATCAACGACAGTCGCTACCTGCGTGAAGCGGTGGGCGAGCGTCTGCGTGAGCGCGATCTGTTCAATGCCGACGCGCCCACTGACGAGCGCAGCAATGCCTGGGTCAAGGTGCTGGGTTCGTGGGGCAAGAGCGATGGCGGCCATGAAAACGCCGACTCCAACAGCTCCATCGGCGGCTTGCTGGCCGGTGTCGACGGCTTGATTGCTGAAGATACTCGTCTGGGTTTCGTTACCGGTTATAGCGACAGTTCGTTGAACATGGGCAGCGGCACGCATTCGTCGGCCTCGGTCGACAGCTATCACTTGGGTGCGTACCTGGGGCATCAGGTCGATGCGCTGCGTCTGACCGCCGGTGCGGCGTATAGCTGGCACCGCGTGGACGTGAAGCGTGATCTGCAGTTCGCCGGCGTCAATGGCAAAGAGAAAACCAAGCACGATGCCGCGACCACTCAAGTGTTCACCGAAGCGGCTTACGATCTGCGTCTGCAACCGATGAATCTGGAGCCATTCGCCAATCTGTCGTACGTGCACTTGAACACCGAGAGCTTCACCGAAAAGGGTGATGCCGCGGCGCTCAAGGGCGGTGAAGACAACCGCGATGTGGTGCTGTCGACCCTTGGCGTACGCGCCAAGCGCAGCTTCGCCCTGTCGGACAAGCATCAGCTGGAACTGGGCGCGACCCTCGGCTGGCAACACAACCTGAGCAGTGTCGATGCTGACAGCCATCTGGCCTTCGCCAATGGCAACAGCGCGTTCACCGTGCAGAGCGTTTCGATGGATCGTGATGCGGCCGTGGTCGGCGTCCGTGCCGGACTGGCGCTCAATCGCGATGTCCGGGTCAACCTGGACTACAACGGACTGATCGGTAACAACGAGAAGGACCACGGTGTGGGTCTGACCCTCGACTGGCAGTTCTAAAGGAGTACCGGCAGCCCTCCAGGGGCTGCCGGTTTTGAAGGAAGAGAGAGCACAACATGGGATTGTTCGATTACAAAAATGCCGATGGCAAAGCGTTGTACAGCGATGCCATCGCCCTGACGCTGTATGCCTACACGCCCACCGGCCAGCCTTTGCCGGCGACCGCCTGGAAACCGCTCAACGCCACGGCGCTGGGGTATCAGGGCAAGGTCGGCGCGCAGGGCACGTTCTTCGGCGAGAAGGACGGCTTCACCAGCGCCGAGGCCGAAGTGCTCGGCAAGTACGACGCCGGCGGCAAATTGATCGGCATCGGCGTGGCCTTTCGCGGCACCGGTGGGCTGGGTTACAGCGACACTTACGGCGACATGAAAAACAATCTGCTGGCCGCCATCGGCCCATCGGATTACGCGAGTAACTACGCGAAAAACGCCTTCGACAACCTGCTCAAGGCCGTCGCCGCGTTCGCGCTTGCCAACGACATTGCCGCCAAGGACGTGCTGTTCAGCGGTCACAGCCTCGGTGGCCTCGGGGTCAACAGCGTGGCCGAGTTGAGCGCCAGCAACTGGGGCGGGTTCTTCAAGGACGCCAACTACATCGCGTTCGCTTCGCCGACCCAGAGCAGCACCGGCAACAACGTGTTGAACATCGGTTACGAAAACGATCCGGTGTTCCGTGCGCTGGACGGCACCACGTTCAGCAGCGGGTCGCTGGGCAAGCACGACGGGCCGCATGAGTCGACCACCGACAACATCGTCAACTTCAACGACTACTACGCCTCCACCGCGCAGAACCTGGTGCCGTTCAGCATCGTCAATCCGCTGAGCTGGTCGGCCCACGGCTCGTTGGGGTATGCCGATGGCTTGAACCGGGTCATCGACTCGAAGTTCTACAACCTGACGCACAAGGACTCGACCCTCATCGTCTCCAACCTGGAGGAATCGTCCCGGGGCAAGACCTGGGTCGAGGACTTGGGGCGCAGCGGCGAGCCGCACACCGGCAGCACCTTCATCATCGGCACCCAGAGCGGCGACTGGCTCAAGGGCGGAGCCGGTAACGACTTTCTCGAAGGCCTGGGCGGTGATGACCGGTTCCGCGATGACGGTGGCTTTAACATTCTGCTCGGTGGTCAGGGCCACAACACGTTCGAGCTGCAGAAACCGCTGCAGAACTTCAGCTTCGCCAACGACGGTGACGGCACGCTGTATGTGCGCGACGCCTACGGCGGCATCAGCATGACCCGCGACATCGGTGCGCTGGTGAGCAAGGAGTCGGGGTCGTGGTGGGGCAGCAAGGACATCACCTGGGGCGTTACGGCCAAGGGTTTGACCAATGGCAGCGAACTGACCCAGTACACCCATTCGCTCAACGGCGATGCGTACGGCAATGCACTGCACGCCAGCGCCGACGGTGACTGGCTGTTCGGTCTGGGTGGCGATGACAAGCTGATCAGCGACAAGGGCCATGTGACCTTCGTCGGCGGCGCCGGCAATGACGTGATGACGGCGGTGGGCGGCAACAACACCTTCCTGTTCAGCGGCGCCTTCGGTTTCGACGCGATCAATGGCTACCAGGGCAGCGACAAACTGGTGTTCATGGGCGTCGAAGGCGCGGGGCAGGGCTACGACTACAAGCAGCACGCTGCACAAACCGGCGCTGATACCGTGCTGAAGATTGGCGAGTATGCCGTGACCCTGGTCGGGGTGGGAGTGGCTAACCTGTCGGACTCGGCGTTCGTCTTCGCCTAGCTCTAATGTGGGAGCGAGCTTGCTCGCGAAAGCGGTGTGCCAGCCAAGCAAATGGCAGCTGACACTCCCTCTTCGCGAGCAAGCTCGCTCCCACAGATTTGATGTGTAAGTAGTGAAAATGCTCCGGGGCGTGCCCGCGAGGGGCGCCCTGGCTGTGAGCTATCTCTGACAATTCCAACAAAAGAGAGGCAATAGCAATGGGTGTGTATGACTACAAGAACTTCGGTACAGCCGATTCCAAGGCGTTGTTCAGCGATGCCATGGCGATCACGCTGTATTCCTATCACAACCTTGATAACGGCTTTGCCGCCGGTTATCAGCACAACGGTTTCGGCCTCGGCCTGCCGGCAACACTGGTCACGGCGCTGCTGGGCGGCACCGATTCACAAGGGGTGATCCCCGGTGTTCCGTGGAACCCAGACTCGGAAAAACTCGCCCTCGACGCGGTGAAAAAGGCTGGCTGGACACCGATCACCGCCTCGCAACTGGGCTACGACGGCAAGACCGACGCGCGCGGAACCTTCTTCGGCGAGAAGGCCGGTTACACCACCGCTCAGGTGGAAATTCTGGGCAAATACGACGCTCAGGGCCATCTCACCGAAATCGGCATCGCTTTTCGCGGCACCAGCGGCCCGCGGGAAAACCTGATCCTCGACTCGATCGGCGACGTGATCAACGACCTGCTGGCAGCCTTCGGCCCCAAGGACTACGCCAAGAATTACGTCGGCGAAGCGTTCGGCAATCTACTGAATGACGTGGTGGCGTTCGCCAAGGCCAATGGCCTCAGCGGCAAGGACGTGCTGGTCAGCGGCCACAGCCTCGGCGGGCTGGCGGTCAACAGCATGGCTGACCTGAGTGGCGGCAAGTGGGGCGGATTCTTCGCCGATTCCAACTACATTGCCTACGCCTCGCCGACCCAGAGCAGCACCGACAAGGTGCTCAACGTCGGTTACGAAAACGACCCGGTGTTCCGCGCCCTCGACGGCTCGACCTTCACCGGCGCCTCGGTCGGCGTGCACGACGCGCCCAAGGAATCGGCCACCGACAACATCGTCAGCTTCAACGATCACTACGCCTCGACCGCGTGGAATCTGCTGCCGTTCTCCATTCTCAACATCCCGACCTGGATCTCGCACCTGCCAACCGCTTACGGCGACGGCATGAACCGGATCATCGAGTCGAAGTTCTACGACCTGACCAGCAAGGACTCGACGATCATCGTCGCCAACCTGTCGGACCCGGCGCGGGCCAACACCTGGGTGCAGGATCTGAACCGCAACGCCGAAACCCACAAGGGCAGCACCTTCATCATCGGCAGCGACAGCAACGACCTGATCCAGGGCGGCAGCGGCAATGACTACCTCGAAGGGCGCGCCGGCAACGACACGTTCCGTGATGCTGGCGGCTACAACGTGATTCTCGGTGGCGCCGGCAACAACACCCTCGAGTTGCAGAAATCGGTGAACACCTTCGACTTCGCCAACGACGGTGCCGGCAACCTGTACATCCGCGACGCCAACGGCGGGATCAGCATCACCCGCGACATCGGCAGCATCGTCACCAAGGAGCCGGGCTTCCTCTGGGGGCTGTTCAAGGACGACGTGACCCACAGCGTCACGGCCAGCGGTTTGAAGGTCGGCAGCAACGTCACCCAGTACGAATCCAGTGTCACCGGCACCAGCGGTGCCGACACGCTCAAGGCGCATGCCGGCGGCGACTGGCTGTTCGGTCTGGACGGCAATGACCACTTGATGGGTGGCGCGGGTAACGACGTGTTTGTCGGTGGCGCCGGCAATGATCTGATGGAGTCCGGGGGCGGGGCGGATACGTTCCTGTTCAACGGCGCGTTCGGTCAGGATCGGGTGGTGGGTTTCACGGCCAACGACAAACTGGTGTTCCTTGGCGTGCAGGGTGTGTTGCCTAACGACGACTTCCGCGCCCATGCGACGGCGGTGGGGCAGGACACGGTGCTGAAGTTTGGTGGTGATTCGGTGACGCTGGTCGGGGTGGCGCTGAATAGCCTCAGTGCCGATGGAATTGTGATCGCCTGAGGTTGAAGCGGCGTCTGTAAGGCCGCCATCGCGGGCAAGCCCGCTCCCACAGGGTTTTGCGGCGTACACAAGCTTTGTGAACGGCCTATAACCTGTGGGAGCGGGCTTGCCCGCGATTGAAGGATTACTCGGTATCAAAAGTGACTCGATAGCCACACCCTGACTCAAAAGCTGTGCAAACAGCAAAAGCGGCCTAAAGCCAGCACGTGCCCACACGTTCTATAGCCAGCCGCCATTGAGTACAGGAGATGCACACGTGAGAAGGGTCAAGGGGTATGTCGGATTTGTCGGACTGGCGCTGTTATCGGCCAATGCCTGGGCCGATCTGCCGCCAACCTCGATTCTGAGCCGTTACGGCATCAGCAGCGATCAACTGCCGAAACCGGCGAAGACGGAAGCCATCGAACCGGTCGAAGAGAAAAGCCTGTTTCAGATCCAGCCCGAACAGCCGTTCGTGACGTTTCGGCGGGGTGACGACAAACAGGCGCAAGCCACCGGCAACCTGAGCATCGACCGCATGACCCAGCAGGATCTGGAGCGCTGCCGACGTCTGCAAGCCGAGCTGGCGCGGCGCGGTGAGCAGTATTTCAGCTGTGATCACAGCATTGTGGGCCTGCCTGCTTTCGAATAACCCACACAGATCACGCTCTCCCTGTAGGAGCTGCCGCAGGCTGCGATCTTTTGATCTTGTTTTTAAGATCAAAGTCAAAAGATCGCAGCCTTCGGCAGCTCCTACAGGTAAAGCGGGGTGTCAGTCTTCCTTGCGTACGGTCGCGACTTCGTCGGAACGGACTTTCACCTTGGTCCCGGAAATGTCCTCGAACTCATAGAACCCGTCCTTGTTCTTGGTTTTCGGCATGTCCTTGGTCAAATACTGGGTGCCGTTCTGCAAGGTCACCACGGTCGGTGTCGAGCAGCCGGCCAATGCCAGAAAGGCTGCTACCGCCAGGGGAAGACCCAGAGTCTTGATGTTCATACCCACCTCAAATACCTCATTCCATATGAATTGACCGTATCCGGTCTCTAACGCGGTTGGTGCCATCGAACCGGGAAAAGTTCGACAGCACCCTGAAAAAATTCCGATTGCCGCTGCCATTGATCTTTTTCCGTTTGCACGCGACCGGCCAGAGCTGGTATCTGTACGCATAACCAGTACTCGCTCGCCATGGCCCTGAATTCCCGTGACTGCCAACCCACTCGACGATCCGTTCTATTACCTCAACAACTTCCGGCAAGTGCTTGATTGGCTTGGGCTTCGCTATGCCGATGTGATGAGCGAATCCGAGCATGGCTTCATTCGCGACTTCAAGATATTGCCGCGCGCTTCGCAGGGGCTGCTGGTGCGCATGGTCATGCGCAAGGGCGTGCATTTCCGCCTCGGCAAACTCAACTACCCGGAAATCGGCGACATCAGCGACGCCGCGCAGCCATTGTTGAGTCACGGCTGGCTCGACGATCAGGCTCTGTTGAGCGTGGCCGAGGTGTTCGACGTGTTGCTCAAGGCTGAACTGCTGCAGGCGTTCGGCCAGTTCATCGAGCAGCCCAAGGGTCGCAAGGACGACTGGCTGCCGGTGCTGGCCGGGCAATTCAGCCAATCACGCAGCCTTTGCGAATGGGCGCCGACGCTCGGCGACCGCTTGCTCAGCCTGACCATCATGGACCTGTGCGACCGTCTGCGTTTGATGTTCTTCGGCAACCTGTACCAGGACTGGTCGGAATTCGTCCTTGCCGACCTCGGCATCTTTACCTACGAAAAAGTCGAATTCTGCGCCGACTCCCGCGGCCTGCGTAGCCGCGAAGACGTGGACGCCTGCCTGTTCCTGCATCAGTGCCAGCAACGCTTCGAGGCCGGTGAGCCGTTGGAGATCATCGTCGAACAGGTCAGCGCACTGCAATTCGACAACCCGTGGCTGCAACGGCGGCGCGGCAAGGTGCTGTTCCAGATCGGCCAGTATTGCGAACGCATCACTGAGTTCGCCCTGGCGCTGAGGATTTACCGCGATTGCGCCTATCCCGGCGCCCGTCAGCGAATGATCCGCGTGCTGGAGCGCTGCGGCGAATACGCACTGGCGCTGGAGCTCGCGACGCTTGCCGAACAGGCGCCGGAAAGCGCCGCCGAACAGCAGAGCCTGCAACGGATGTTGCCACGGCTGCGGCGCAAACTCGGCGGGCCACCGCTCAAGCGGGCAACGCCACGCCCGGTCGAGCGCCTTGATCTGCAACTGCCGCGCACTGATCCGGGATTGTCAGTGGAGTTCTACGTGCAAGCACATCTGCACGAAGACAGCGGCCCGGTGCATTACGTCGAAAACAGTCTGATCAACTCGCTGTTCGGCCTGTTGTGCTGGCCGGCGATTTTCGCACCGTTGCCGGGGGCGTTCTTTCATCCGTTCCAGCGCGGGCCGGTGGATCTGCTCAATGAAGATTTTCAGCAACGCCGCGCCGAACTGTTCCAGGCCTGCCTCGACCAGCTCGACGACGGCCGTTACGCCGCAACCATTCGTGAGCGCTTCGTCGCCAAATGGGGCGTGCAGTCACCGTTCGTGTTCTGGGGCGCGTTGAATGAGCAACTGCTGGATCAGGCACTGGCGTGTTTGCCGCCCCAGCACCTCAAACACTGGTTCAATCGCCTGCTGCTCGACATCAAGGCCAACCGCACAGGCATGCCCGACCTGATCCAGTTCTGGCCGCAGCACAAGACCTACCGGATGATCGAAGTCAAAGGCCCGGGTGACCGCCTGCAGGACAACCAGCTGCGCTGGCTGGAGTTCTGCCACCAACACCAGATGCCGGTCGCCGTGTGCTACGTGCAATGGGCGGAGCAGAGCGCTTGAGCTACAGCATTGCCGTCCGCGCGCTGTGCGAGTTCACCGCCAAGACCGGCGACCTCGACCTGCGTTTTACCCCTTCGCCGACAGCGCTCGAAGGCATGCTCGGGCACCGTACCGTTGCCTCGCGGCGCAGCGATAAATACCAAAGCGAGGTGGCGCTGGAAGGCGAGTTTCTGCAATTGAAAGTCAGGGGCAGGGCGGACGGCTACGACCCGGCGCAGAACTGCCTGGAAGAAGTCAAAACCTATCGCGGCGACCTCAGCAAGCAACCGGCCAACCACCGCCAGTTGCATTGGGCGCAGGCGAAAATCTACGGCTGGCTGATGTGCCGCAAGCTTGAACTTGAACAGATCAACCTGGCGCTGGTGTATTTCGACATCGTCAGCGAAAAGGAAACCTGTCTGGTCGAGTCCTTCAGTGCGTCGGTCTTGCAGGCGTTTTTCGAACAACAATGCCGGTTGTTCCTGAACTGGGCCGAGCAGGAAATGGCCCATCGCGAGGCGCGCAATCTGGCCGCGCAGCAATTGGCCTTTCCCCATGCCGACTTTCGCCCCGGCCAACGGCATCTGGCCGAATCGGTGTTCAAGGCGGTCAGCACCGGCCGTTGTCTGATGGCCCAGGCGCCCACCGGGATCGGCAAGACCCTCGGCACGTTGTTCCCTCTGCTCAAGGCCCTGGCGCCGCAGCAACTGGACAAGGTGTTTTTTCTGACCGCGAAGACCCCGGGGCGCAAACTGGCGCTGGATGCCAGTCAGGTGTTGTTCGATCAATCGCAAAACCTGCCGCTGCGGGTGCTGGAAATGGTCGCCCGGGACAAGGCCTGCGAATACCCGGACAAAGCCTGTCACGGTGAATCCTGCCCGTTGGCCCAGGGCTTTTATGATCGACTGCCCGCCGCCCGGCAAGCAGCCAGCCGGATCAATCTGCTCGATCAGGCGGCGATGCGCGAAGTGGCCCGTCAGCACACGGTTTGCCCGTATTACCTGAGCCAGGAGATGGCGCGCTGGGCCGACGTGGTGGTAGCGGACTACAACTATTACTTCGATTTCAGTGCGCTGCTGTTCGGTCTGGCTCAGCTCAACCAGTGGAAAGTCGCGGTGCTGGCCGATGAAGCGCACAACCTGGTCGAACGCGGGCGCTCGATGTACAGCGCCAGTCTCGATCAGGCCGCGCTGGCCAGCGTACGCAAGTCCGCCCCCGCAGCGTTGAAGAAATCCCTGCAACGGGTCAACCGCGAGTGGAACGCGCTGCATCAGCCGCAACTGGCGCCGTATCAAGCCTACGACAAAGCCCCGGAGAAACTGCTGCAAGCCGTGTCCCTGTGCAGCGCGGCCATTGGCGATTACCTCAATGATCATCCGCAGGGGCTCGACAGCGCGCTGCAAACCTTCTATTTCGACCTGCTGCAGTTTGGCCGGGTGGCAGAGCTGTTCGACGAGCATTACCTGTTCGACATCAGCAAGCGCGACCTCGAGCGTAAACGACCGCTGTCGCAACTGTGCCTGCGCAACGTGGTGCCGGCGGCGTTCCTCGGCCCGCGCCTGAAAGCGGCGCGCAGCAGCGTGCTGTTCTCGGCGACACTGAGCCCGCGACGCTATTACGCTGATCTGCTCGGCACGCCCGTCGACACGGTCTGGATCGATGTCGAATCGCCGTTCAGTGCCGAACAACTGCAGGTGCAGATCGTCAGTCGTATTTCCACGCGCTTCAATCATCGGCAGGCGTCGCTGGAACCGATCGTCGAGCTGATCGCTCGCCAGTTCAGTGAACGCCCGGGCAATTACCTGGCGTTCTTCAGCAGCTTCGATTACCTGCAACAGGTGCTGACGCTGCTTGCCGAACGCCATCCGCAGATCAATCTGTGGCAGCAGTCCCGGGGCATGGCCGAAGGGCAGCGTCAGGCCTTTCTCGATCAGTTCACCGCCGACAGCCAGGGCGTCGGCTTCGCCGTGTTGGGCGGTGCGTTCGGTGAGGGCATCGACCTGCCCGGGGCACGGCTGATCGGCGCGTTCATCGCGACTTTGGGGCTGGCGCAGCTCAACCCGGTCAACGAACAGTTGAAACGGCGCATGGCGGCGATTTTCGGTGCCGGTTACGACTACACCTATCTGTATCCGGGCGTGCAGAAAGTGGTGCAGGCTGCCGGGCGGGTGATCCGTACGCGGCAGGACCGCGGCGTGGTGATGCTGATCGATGACCGCTTCGCCGAACCCCGGATCCAGCAACTGCTGCCACGTTGGTGGTCGCTCGGCACAGACGCGCCCTCGATCAATCCGCTGATCATGCCGTGAATTGAAGCGCGTTTGCACCTTCCCATGGCGCCGGATTGCCGCATACTTGCGCTAATGAAAACCAGCGGTGAACCTGATGAGTGACAACCCGAGCAAAACTGCCGCGATCGAGGAGATGCGTTTCCGTCTGTTGATCGATGCGGTGGTCGATTATGCGATTTACATGATCGATCCGGACGGCATCATCACCAGCTGGAACACGGGCGCCAAACGCTTCAAGGGCTACGAGAAGCAAGAAATCATCGGCGAGCATTTCTCGCGTTTCTACACCGAGCAGGACCGTGCGGCAGGCTTGCCGCAACGGGCGCTGGACACCGCAATCCGCGAGGGGCGATTCGAAGGCGAAGGCTGGCGCGTTCGCAAGGACGGTACGCATTTCTGGTGCCATGTGGTGATCGACCCGATCATCGATCCGGACGGCACGCTGCTGGGCTTCGCCAAGATCACCCGCGACCTGACCGACCGCAAAATGGCCGAAGAAACCCTCAAGCAAAGCGAGCAGCAGTTCCGTCTGCTGGTGCAGGGCGTCACGGACTACGCGCTTTACATGCTCAGTCCGGACGGTCGAGTATCCAACTGGAATCAGGGCGCCCAGCGGATCAAGGGCTATCGACCGGAAGAAATCATCGGCGAGCATTTCTCGGTCTTCTACACCGCTGAAGACCGCGAGCGCGGCGAGCCGCAACGGGCGCTGGAAATCGCGGCGCGGGAAGGGCGTTTCGAAAACAACAGCTGGCGAGTGCGCAAGGATGGCAGCCGATTCTTCGCCCATGTGGTGGTGGATGCCATTCGTGGCGAGACCGGGACATTGCTCGGTTTCGCGAAAATTACCCGTGACGTGACTGAAGTCCATGAATCGCAGCAGGCGCTGGAGAAAACCCGCGAGGCATTGCTGCAGGCGCAGAAGATGCAGGCCATCGGTCAGCTCAGCGGCGGTATTGCCCACGACTTCAACAACCTGCTGACCGTGATCCTCGGCAACCTGGAGATTGTGCGCAAGCGTGTGGGTGACGACCCGAAAATCAATCGCCTGCTGGAAAATGCCGCACAAGGTGCGCTGCGCGGTGTTTCACTGACCCAACGCATGCTGGCCTTTGCCCGGCGTCAGGAACTCAAGACCGAACCGGTCGACATTGTGCACCTTGTGCAAGGCATTACCGGGCTGTTGCGTAGTTCGCTGGGGCCGGGGATCAGTATCGAAACCTCACTGCCCGCGGGACTGGAACCGGTACTGGCCGATGCCAATCAACTGGAACTGGCGGTGCTCAATCTGGCAACCAATGCCCGCGACGCCATGCCCGATGGCGGCAGCGTGATGATCAGCGCCCGGGCGGAAGTCGTCCTTGAACCGAGCGATTCGACCCTGGCGGCGGGACGTTATGTGTGCCTGAGTCTGCGCGACACCGGCGAAGGCATGGACGAGCATACGCTGGCCTCGGCCCGGGATCCGTTTTTTACCACCAAAGGCCTGGGCAAAGGCACCGGGCTGGGGCTGTCGATGGTGCACGGATTCATTGAGCAGCTCGGTGGCCGTTTCATCCTCAAGAGCGAAAAGGGACAAGGCACGACAGCCGAACTCTGGTTACCGGTCGCGGCGGAAGGCGCACAGGCCCCACGGGTGCAGCCAGGCAGCGAAGCCATCACGGTGCCACGCCTGAGCGTGCTGGTCGTGGACGACGATTCGCTGGTGTTGACCAGCACCACGCTGTTGCTCGAAGACCTTGGCCATCGTGTGGTCAGCGCGACCTCCGGTGCCAGGGCGCTGGCGTTGTTCGAGCAGGGCGAAGTCATCGATCTGATGATCACCGACATGGCCATGCCGCAGATGAGCGGCGCGCAATTGGCGCACGCAGTGCGTCTGCTCAAACCGGATCTGCCGATTGTCCTGGCGACCGGTTACGCCGAACGTCTGGAGGGTTTTGCCGCGCAATTGCCGCGTCTGCCCAAGCCGTTCACCCAGCTGAACCTGATGGAAATCATTGCCCGGTCGATGAAGTGAATCCGCCTGAACTTGTCCGGGGCTGGGGCCTTCTAACAGGTTTCCCCGCCCCGGAGCGCGCGTCCCTTGCCTCGCATACTGACTCAGCCCAGCGCTGAAGAGCACCTGACCGAACACGATGCCAAGATGTTCGGCTCACCCAAGGAACGGCTGGATTTCTATCGCAAGGAAATCCAGTACGAAACCAGCATTCTGGCCAACCGCACCGATGCCTATCTGGCCGCGCAGTCGTTTCTGGTGATCGCGTTTGCTTCGTGCATGTCCAACCTCAACCCCGAGTGGGGCAAATTGTTCACGCTGGTGGTGCCGCCATTCCTGGCGCTGCTCGGGCTGCTCAGCTCGCTCAATGCGTGGCCGGGAATTCGTGCCGCGTACGACATCATTGACCATTGGCATTACAAACAGAGCGAGTTGTTGCGCAGCGAACCGATCATGGGCATGGCTTACGACGAGTCGCCACTGTTCAGCGAGATGGAGTCCAGCCATAAGGGCTATCGCAAATCGCTGTTGTTTTCGGTGCGCACGCCGTGGATTTTCGCCACGTTCTGGATCCTGCTGGGCGCTTATGCGGTGTTCATTCAGGTGACCAACCCCGGGGGTTGAGCGCCGCCCAAAGAAAAAGCCCGGACTTCGCAGCCGGGCTTTTTCTTGTGCGCTTTATTCGACAGTTTCAAGCTGCCGACGCAATGCCTGCGAGTGATGCGGGGACATCGGAATTGGCGGAAAGTCCTCGTTGAGGACACACAAGTGATCGATGGCTTCTGCGAACTTCGCATCGGCTTTGCGGCGCATTGCTCGATAGTGCTCAAACTGCTCAAGGTCCAGATTGTCCGCCTCCAGCAGCTCGTAAGCGGCGCGGTTGAGGGCGTGGGCATCTTCGAACAGTTGACGATTGCGTTCCAGGGCCAAAGCCCTGCAAGCCTTGATTTGTGCCGGATTCGAGCATTCTTTCATGACCGTGACCTTGTTATCCAAAGATTCCTCTTCATGGGCTGCAAGCCGCAGGGGAACCGAACATGCCGGACCTCGCCGAGTGCATCCAGCGAGGGGTTATGGTTGTGACTGCCGGAATCTGGAGAGGGATCCATTTATTTTCAGAAAAAACTTCGATGAATTTCCCAAGATAATCCCACCGGAAAAATCAGTTTTTTCGTTTCTGCCGTTGCTCGTAGCGCGCCAGCAACGGCTGCGTGCTGATGCCATGCAGCAAAATGCTCAGTGCCACCACCGACAAGGTGATATGAGTGCACAACGTCGCGACCGAAGGACTCAGACCGTGATTCAAGGCATAAAACAGATAAAACAGACTGCCGATTCCGCGAATGCCGAACCAGCCGATCAATAGCCGCTGACCACCGTCGAGCAAGTTACCCCATGGCATCAGCGCGACGCAGACCGGACGTACCACGAAAAACAGCACCGCGCCGATGACCAACGCCCGCCAGTCCCAATGCGGCACCAGTACCACGCCGAGCAGCGTTACCAGAAACACTTCCATGGCCCGTTCCACCAGGCTGCCGAACGAGAGCATGTCGCCCATCATAATGCCGGCGGCGACCTGACTGCTTTCCAGTTGTTCGGTGTCACCGTGCACCGCGTTCTGCGGTTCGATGTTCTGATGGCCCACCACCGGTTGCACCAGATGTTCGGCCGGCGGTTGGCTGGCGCCGGTGGATTTGACTTCCTCTTGGCGCAAGCCGAGGCCGGCAGCGAACACCGACAGAAAACCATAACCGCCAATCGCCTCTGCGCCGACGTAAGCCAGAGCAATCAGCGACAGCGCCAGGTAATCATTCGGGCTCAGGGTGCTGTCGTCGTTACGGATGCGCAGCGACAGGGTCAACCGACCGATGCCGCGCCCCATCCAGTAACCGCTCAGCAGTCCGACCGGCACCGCCCAAAGCAAATCATGCAGCAGCCAATCGGTCAGTGCGCCGGGTTGCGCGTCGGCCTGCAACAGCAGCAAACCGAGCATCACGAACGGAAACGCGATGCCGTCATTGAGCCCGGCTTCGCCAGACAGGCCAAAGCGCACACTGTCGACATCCCGTGCATCGTTGACCTGCACCAGCGCTGCCAGCACTGGATCGGTCGGCGCCAGCATCGCCCCGATCAGCAGCGACGGGCCCCACGACAGTTGCAGACCCCAATGCAGTAATACGCTGACCCCGGCGATGGTCAGCACCATCACCGGACCGGCCAACCCAAACGCAATCCGCCAACGCTTATCGCGCAGTGGCAGGCGCAGCTTCAGGCCGCAGACAAACAGCGAAAACAGCACCGCCACTTCCGTGAGGTGTTCCATCCACACGGAGGCGTTTTCCAGTGACAGTTTCAGCAGGTCCAGACCGCTGGGGCCGATGCCGATCCCCAACAACAGGCACACGGCCGAAGTGGTAACCGGCATCCAGCGCAGGTACGACGAGGTCAGCGCCAAGGTCAGCAACACGGCACCCAGTACCGCGACCCAGATGGCAAAGCTCATCTTTGCTCGTCCAATGACGATAGCGTTGGCACCCGGTTAACCAACGGTCGTTCGCAGGTACTCGGGCGAGAGCACGTTGAACCACAGCAGAATCATCGACACCAGAATGGTCACCATCACCAGCAGGCCGACGCCCCAGACGCAAGCCGAGTACAGCAGGCCCTGTTCCTTGCGTTCATGCATAAACGTCGGCAAGCCAACGAACAGCAAGAACGTCGAATACACCGAAGCGGCCCCCAGTACCAGAATCGCCAGCCAGCGACTCGGATAGAGGCCGGCGATCCCGGCGACGAAGAACGGTGTCACGGTATAGGCGGCAAAGCCGATGCACTGGTTAAGCGTGGGGCGCGCGTCGAACGTACGCGACATCCAGCGGATGAACCCTCCGATGACGGCGACCCCGGCGACAATCGCCACATACAGCAGAATGCTCAGTTGCAGTGCACTGGCGGTGCTCAAGCGTACTGTCTCGCCAGCCGCCAGACTCCAGCCGACATAGGTGGTGCCGAGGAACAGACACACGGCGGGAATCAGCGCCAATAGCAACAGATGCGCCAGATAGTGACGGGGATGGGCCTCTTCCTCGCGGCGGATGTCGGCCCAGGCGAAGTTGGGCTGGGTGAAGAGTTTGATAAGAGGGGCGGACATGACGACCTCCTGATCCTGCGGACCGGTTGGGGCTGTTACAGGTATGGAGGGACGTCATGCCGCCAGGTTCAGTTTTTTCTTGCGCCGCTCAGAGCATCGGCTTGCCGCCGGTCACGCCGTATCGCTGCCCGGTGATGTAACTGGCCTCATCCGAGGCTAGCAGCACATAGATCGGCGCCACTTCCACCGGTTGTCCGGGGCGACCGAGCGGGGTTTCGCTGCCGAAGTTCTGCACTTCTTCATCGGGCATGGTCGAGACGATCAGCGGCGTCCAGATTGGTCCGGGGGCCACGCAGTTCACGCGGATTTGTTTCGGGCCGAGGATCTGCGCCAGACCGCCGGTGAAGTTGGCAATCGCGCCTTTGGTGGTGGCGTAGGCCAGCAGGGTCGGTTTGGGCATGTCCGAGTTGATCGAGCTGGTGTTGATGATCGAGGCGCCGGGGCGCATGTGTTTGATCGCCGCCTGGCACAGGCGGAAAATCGCGGTGATGTTGACATCGAAGGTCATCACCCATTCGTCATCGGGGATTTCTTCGAAGGTTTCGTGGGTCATCTGGAACGCGGCGTTGTTGACCAGAATGTCGATGCGCCCGAAGCGCTCAACGGTCTTGTCCACCAGTTCCTGGCAATGGGCCTTGTGCGCGAGGTCGCCGGACAACAGCAGACACTGGCGGCCCGCCTGTTCGACCCAGCGCGCAGTCTCTTTGGCGTCGTCATGTTCATTCAGATAGGCCACGACGACATCGGCGCCTTCACGGGCGAAGGCAATCGCCACCGCACGGCCGATGCCGCTGTCGGCGCCGGTGATCAGCGCAATCTTGCCGGCGAGCCGCCCGGAACCGACGTAGGTCTGCTCGCCACAATCGGGGTAGGGCTGCATGTTGCTTTGCAAGCCCGGCACGGCTTGAGCTTGTTTGGGGAAGGGTGGTTTTGGGTAATCGGTCATCACAAATCTCCGAGGTTCTCAGGGCAGGTATGGGCGGTTGACCCGGACGGTTTGCCGTGAGTTCGATCGGATTTGCGCTGCACACCAACAGCAAACACAAACCCCCTGTAGGAGCTGCCGCAGGCTGCGATCTTTTGACTTTGGTTTTTTAAAACAAGATCAAAAGATCGCAGCCTGCGACAGCTCCTACAGGGGAGGCGGTGTTTTCAGGTATTGCGCTGGGTCAGGGCATGCTCCATGCGGCGGATGCCTTCTTCGAGAAGTGACCGCGGGCAGCCGAAGTTCAGGCGCACGAACTGTTGGTGCTGATCACCGAAATCCAGTCCGGCGCTGAGGCCGACTTTGGCCTGTTCGAGGAAAAACTGCTGCGGGTTGTCCAGGTCCAGCGCCGAGCAATCGAGCCACGCCAGATAGGTCCCTTGCGGCACATTGAGGGTCACGCCCGGCAAGCGGCTGCGCACCGCATCCACCAGCCAGTCACGATTGGCCTGCAGATAGGTTTTCAGTTCGGCCAGCCACGGCGCACCTTCGCTGTAGGCGACGCGGGTGGCTTCCATGCCCAGCGGGTTGACGCTGTCGACCATGCCGCAACGGGCGTGGTTGACGCGCTCGCGCAGGGCGGCGTCCTGGATGATCATGAACGAGGTCTTGAGGCCGGCAATGTTGTAGGCCTTGCTGGCCGACATCAGGGTGATGGTGCGCTTGGCGATTTCCGGGCTCAGGGAGGCGGTCGGAACGTGCACGCGGCCGTCGAAGCACAGCTCGGCGTGGATCTCGTCGGAGATGATCCAGGCGTCATGCGCCAGGCAGATGTCGGCGATATCCGTCAGCTCTTGGGCGCTGAACACCTTGCCGATCGGGTTGTGCGGGTTGCTCAGGAGCAGCGCACCGCCATTGGCCAGGGACTGACTCAACGCATCCAGCGGAGTGGCGTAGGTACCCCCGGCCTGGGCGACGAATTCCAGCTCGACCTTGTTCAGCCCCCAATGCCCCGGCGCGTGACGCAACGGCGGATAGTTCGGCACTTGCACCACGACGTTCTGCTGCGGCTGCACGAGGGCTTTCAAAGCCATGTTGAAACCGGATTCAACGCCGGGCAGGAAGATCAGCTCCTGCGGTTTGACCTGCCAGGCGAACTTGTTCCACAGGTCGGCGACGATGGCTTCACGCAGATTGTCCTGCGCGACGCTGTAGCCCACCAGCGGGTGCAACAGGCGTTGCTGCAATGCCTCGATGATCACCGGCGGCGCGGCGAAATCCATATCAGCGACCCACATCGGCAAGACGTCGGCCGGGTAGCGGCTCCATTTGGTGCTGCCGGTATCGTGGCGGTCGAATACCTGATCAAAATCGAAAGTCATGCGCGGTCTCGTGAAGGCGGGGTTGGTTCTGGGCGCCATTCTAAGCCCAACGCGACCCCTGTGGGAGCTGGCTTGCCAGCGATGGCGTTGTCACTGTCGCTATTAGTGTTGACTGATCCACCGCTTTCGCTGGCAAGCCAGCTCCCACAGGGTTTTGCGTTCATTGGCCAATAGACCGACAAACGGCCGACGGTCGGTTTTCACACAGCGCGTGTGGTCATTGTCTACAGTGAAATAGCCGGCAGCCATTCTGCCGTAACCGTGTTTGTCCAGAAAAAGCCCGGCTCTAGTACCGGGTTCCACCTGATCAGGAGTGCACGATGGATCTCAGCCGTCGTCAATTCTTCAAGGTCGCCGGTATCGGCCTTGCAGGCTCTAGCCTGGGCGCGTTGGGCATGGCCCCGACGCAGGCCTTCGCCGAGCAGGTGCGTCACTTCAAGCTTGCCCACACCCATGAAACCCGCAACACCTGCCCGTATTGCTCGGTCGGTTGCGGGTTGATCATGTACAGCCAGGGCGATGCCGCGAAGAACGTCGCGCAAAATATCATCCATATCGAGGGCGACGCCGACCACCCGGTCAACCGCGGCACCCTGTGTCCAAAAGGCGCGGGCCTGCTGGACTTCATTCACAGCCCCGGCCGCTTGCAATACCCGCAGGTGCGCAAGCCCGGCAGCAGCGAATGGACGCGGATCAGTTGGGATGAAGCGCTGGATCGGATCGCCGATCTGATGAAGGCCGACCGCGACGCCAACTTCATCGAGAAAAATGCCAACGGGCAAACGGTGAACCGTTGGGTCTCCACCGGGTTCCTCGCGGCGTCGGCAGCGTCCAACGAAGCGGGCTACATCACCCAGAAGGTGATTCGCAGTCTCGGCATGCTGGGGTTCGATAACCAGGCGCGTGTCTGACACGGCCCGACGGTGGCAAGTCTTGCCCCGACGTACGGCCGTGGAGCCATGACCAATACCTGGACCGATATCGCCAACGCGAATCTGATCCTGGTGATGGGTGGCAACGCAGCAGAAGCGCATCCGTGCGGCTTCAAATGGGTGACCGAGGCCAAAGCGCACAACGCTGCCCGGCTGATCGTGGTCGACCCGCGTTTTACCCGGACCGCTTCAGTGGCCGACTATTACGCGCCAATCCGCACCGGTACCGACATCGCCTTCATGGGCGGGTTGATCAATTACTTGCTGACCGAGGACAAGATCCAGCACGAGTACGTGCGCAACTACACCGACGTTTCGTTCATCGTCAAAGCCGGGTTCAGTTTTGAAGACGGCCTCTTCAGCGGCTATGACGCGGCCAAGCGCAGCTACACCGACAAATCCGGCTGGGGTTACGAGCTGGGTGAGGACGGCTTCGTCAAAGTCGACCCGACCCTGCAGGATCCGCGCTGCGTCTATCAATTGATGAAGCAGCATTACAGCCGCTACAACATTGATCTGGCGAGCCAGATCTGCGGCATGCCGGTCGAGGCGATGAAAAAGATCTGGGAAGAAATCGCCACTTGCTCGATCCCGGGCAAGACCATGACCATTCTCTACGCCCTCGGCTGGACGCAGCACTCGATTGGCGCGCAGATCATCCGTAGCGCGGCGATGGTGCAATTGCTGCTGGGCAACGTCGGCATGCCGGGCGGCGGGGTGAATGCCTTGCGCGGCCACTCGAACATTCAAGGCCTGACCGACCTGGGGTTGTTGTCCAACGCACTGCCGGGCTATCTGACCCTGGGCGGCGATGCCGAGCAGGACTACAACGCCTTCATCAAAAAGCGCACACAAATGCCGCTGCGTCCGGGGCAACTGTCTTACTGGCAGAACTACAGCAAGTTCCACGTCAGCCTGATGAAGGCGTGGTACGGCGCCAACGCCACCGTCGAGAACAATTGGCTCTATGACCATTTGCCGAAACTCGACATTCCCAACTACGACGTGCTGAAAATGTTCGACCTGATGAGCCAGGGCAAGGTCAACGGCTACATGTGCCAAGGCTTCAACCCCATCGCCGCGTTGCCGGACAAGAACCGGGTCATGGGTGCACTGGCCAAACTCAAGTGGCTGGTGGTGATGGATCCGCTGGCCACCGAAACCTCGGAGTTCTGGCACAACGTCGGGCCGTACAACGACGTGAAAAGCGTGGAGATCCAGACCGAAGTGATTCGCCTGCCCACCACTTGCTTCGCCGAGGAGGACGGCTCGCTGGTCAACAGCAGCCGCTGGCTGCAATGCACTGGAAGGGCGCCGACGGCCCCGGCGAAGCGCGAACTGACATTCGCATCATGAGCGAACTGTTCCTGCGCCTGCGCAAGCGTTATCAGGCCGAGGGCGGCAAATTCCCCGATCCGCTGCTGAAACTCTCGTGGCCGTACAAGATCGCCGATGAACCCTCGCCGGAAGAACTGGCGAAGGAAATCAACGGCAGCGCCATGGCTGACTTCACCGATGCCAGTGGCGCGACGGTCAAGGCCGGTTCGCAACTGGCCGGGTTCGGCTTGCTCAAGGATGACGGCAGTACCGCGTCCGGTTGCTGGATCTTCGCCGGCAGCTGGACCGAGGCTGGCAACCAGATGGCCCGGCGTGACAACGCCGACCCGTATGGCATGCAACAGCATCAGGGCTGGGCCTGGGCGTGGCCGGCCAACCGGCGGATTCTCTACAACCGCGCTTCGGCAGACGTCGCGGGCAAACCGTGGGATCCGAAAAAACGTCTGGTGTGGTGGAACGGCAAGGCCTGGGGCGGCACCGATGTGCCGGACTACAAGGCTGATGTGCCGCCGGAAGCCGGAATGAACCCGTTCATCATGAACCCCGAAGGCGTGGCGCGGTTCTTCGCCGTCGACAAGATGAACGAGGGGCCATTCCCCGAGCACTACGAGCCGTTCGAAACGCCCATCGGCATCAACCCGCTGCACCCGCAGAACAAGAAAGCCACCAGCAACCCGGCGGCGCGGATCTTCGACTCGGTCTGGGAAAGCCTCGGCGAAGCCAAGGACTTCCCGTACGCCGGCACCAGTTACCGGCTGACCGAGCACTTCCACTTCTGGAGCAAGCATTGCAAGTTGAATGCGATTGCCCAGCCCGAGCAGTTCGTCGAAATCGGCGAAGTGCTGGCGAAGGAGAAGGGTATCGCGGCCGGGGATCGGGTGCGGGTCAGCTGCAAGCGCGGGTTCATCGAGGCGGTGGCGGTGGTGACCAAACGCATCCGGCCGCTGCAGGTCAACGGCCAAGTGGTGCATCAGATCGGCATCCCGCTGCACTGGGGATTCACCGGTCAGACGCGCCATGGTTACCTGACCAACACCCTGGTGCCGTTCCTCGGCGATGGCAACACACAGACCCCGGAATCCAAGTCATTCCTGGTCAACGTGGAGAAACTGTAAATGGCCAGCCAAGACATCATTGCCCGCTCGGCCACCACCACGGTGCCGCCCTCGGTGAGGAATCAGGAGGCGGTGGCCAAGCTGATCGACACCACCAAATGCATCGGTTGCAAGGCCTGCCAGGTCGCCTGCTCGGAATGGAACGAGCTGCGCGACGAGGTCGGCCACAACCACGGCACCTACGACAACCCGCAGGACCTGAGCGCAGAAACCTGGACCTTGATGCGTTTCACCGAACACGAGACCGACGCCGGTAACCTGGAGTGGCTGATCCGCAAGGACGGCTGCATGCATTGCGCCGAGCCGGGGTGCCTGGCGGCTTGCCCCAGTCCCGGAGCGATCATCAAGCACGCCAACGGCATCGTTGATTTCGATCAGGATCAGTGCATCGGTTGCGGTTATTGCATCACTGGTTGCCCGTTCAACATTCCGCGGATTTCGCAGAAAGATCACAAGGCCTACAAATGCACCTTGTGTTCGGATCGGGTGGCGGTAGGGCTGGAGCCGGCCTGCGTGAAAACCTGCCCGACCGGCGCCATCGTCTTCGGCAGCAAGGAAGACATGAAAGAGCACGCTGCCGAACGCATCGTCGACCTGAAAAGCCGTGGCTTCGACAACGCCGGGCTGTACGACCCGGAAGGCGTCGGCGGCACTCACGTGATGTACGTGCTGCACCACGCCGACACGCCGAAGATCTACGCCGGGTTGCCGGATGCACCGGCCATCAGTCCGCTGGTGGGCTTGTGGAAAGGCATCAGCAAACCGCTGGGCTTGCTGGCAATGGGTGCGGCGGTGCTGGCCGGGTTCTTCCACTACGTGCGTATCGGGCCGAATCGCGTCGAGGAGGATGAACATCCGACGCCACCTGATACTTCGGTGCACGTTGTCGATCCGGCGGTGCACACCTTCGACCCACGCGGGGAGGACCGGCCATGAGCAACAAGACGATCCTGCGCTACACCGCCAACCAGCGCACCAATCACTGGCTGGTAGCGATTCTGTTCTTCATGGCCGGGCTGTCGGGGCTGGCATTGTTTCATCCATCGATGTTCTGGCTGACCCACCTGTTCGGCGGCGGGCCGTGGACGCGGATTCTGCACCCGTTCATGGGCGTGCTGATGTTCGTGTTGTTCCTCGGCCTGGTGTTCCGTTTCTGGCGCGCGAACTTCTTTATCGACAATGACGGGAAGTGGCTGCGCCGCATCGACCGGGTGCTGGTCAACGATGAAGAAAGCGTGCCGCCGGTGGGCAAATACAACGCCGGGCAGAAGCTGCTGTTCTGGACTTTACTGCTGTGCATGCTCGGCTTGCTGTTCACCGGGCTGGTGATCTGGCGTGCGTATTTCAGCGCGTATTTCGGCATCACCGCGATTCGCTGGGCCATGCTCCTGCATGCGCTGGCCGGGTTTGTGCTGATTCTCAGCATCATCGTGCACATCTACGCCGGCCTGTGGATCAAAGGTTCGGTGGACGCGATGCTGCATGGCTGGGTCAGCCGCGCCTGGGCCAGGAAACACCACGAACTCTGGTATCGCGACATCACCCGTAATGAACGCAATCCGGACGTGTCGGAACGACCGATCACCAAAAAGGGCTGACTTTTGCCAACCATTCTTGAACCCGGGGAAATCGAAGCGGCGGCCAGTTCGCCGCCGTTTCTGCACCTGCCGCCGCACAACCTGTTCACTTTGCGCGCCCAGCGTCTGGAGCAATTGGCTCATGGGCATCCGCTGGCTGATTACCTGCGGCTGATCGCCGGATTGTGCCGGGCTCAGCAGCAGGTGTTCGATGATCCGCCGCTGACAGCACCGTTTGATCAGCAAAGGATCGAAGCCTGTCAGCAACATGGTTTACCGCCGTTCGCCGCCGACACACTGGTGCGCGAAGACGCTTGGCAGGCTTATCTGGATGCTTTATTGAAACGTTACGTGGCGCCCGAACAACCCGCCGTAGTCGACGCGCTCGCTACACTGCGCAGCGCCAGTGCCGGCCAGTTGCGTGCGTGGGCGGTGGCGTTGGTCAGCGGTCAATACTCGATGGTGCCGGCGCAGTTGGTGCCGTTTCTCGGCGCCGGGCTGCAAGCGGCGTGGAGCCACTGGCTGCTCAGCGCACCGAACCTGCAACTGAAACCCGGCGACAGCCTCAGCCAATGCCCGGGCTGCGGCTCACCGGCGATGGCCGGGGTGATCCGCCATCGCGGCAAGCACAACGGCCTGCGTTATCTGGTGTGTTCGCTGTGCGCCTGTGAATGGCATGTGGTGCGGGTCAAGTGCGTGTATTGCGAGTCGAGCAAGGGGCTGGATTACCTGAGCCTTGAGGATGATCGCCACGCCGCCAATCAGGCGCCGATTCGGGCGGAGGTGTGCCCGGGCTGCAACAGCTACCTGAAGCTGGTGTACCTGGAAAACGATGCCGAAGGCGAAGCGCTGTCGGCGGATCTCACCAGCCTGCTGCTCGACATGCGTCTGGCACAGGACAGTTATCAGCGTCTGGCACCGAATCTGTTGCTGGCGCCGGGAGACGAATGACCAGAACGTCTACACTCGCCGGACAGTCTTGTTTTTTCGGGAGTGGCTGATGTCCGCAAGTGTGGCCCCGCGTTTACCGTCCATTGATGGGTTGTTACGTCACCCGGCCTGTCTGCCGCTGGCCGAGCGTTATGGGCGTGAGTCGTTGCTGGCCGGTTTGCGCCAGTTGCTCGATGAGTTGCGTTCCAGCGTATTGAACGGCCAATTGTCGGCGATTGAAATCAGCCCCGACGTGCTCGCCGGTCGCGTCGGCGAACGTCTGGCCCAGCAGCAGCGCAGTAACGTACGGCGGGTGTTCAACCTGACCGGCACGGTACTGCACACCAACCTCGGCCGGGCGTTGTTGCCCGAAGAAGCCATCGACGCGGTGCAGATGGCCGCGCGCTATCCGCTCAATCTGGAATTCGATCTGGCGACCGGCAAGCGCGGTGATCGCGACGACCTGATCGAAGGCCTGATCCGCGAGCTGACCGGCGCCGAAGCCGTCACCGTGGTCAACAACAATGCCGCGGCGGTGCTGTTGACGCTCAACAGTCTCGGCGCGCGTAAGGAAGGCATTATCTCGCGCGGCGAACTGATCGAGATCGGCGGCGCGTTTCGCATCCCCGACATCATGGCCCGCGCCGGCGTGCGCCTGCATGAAGTCGGCACGACCAACCGCACCCACGCCCGCGACTACGAAGCCGCGATCAGCCCACGCAGTGGTTTGATCATGCGCGTGCATGCGAGCAACTACAGCATCGAAGGCTTTACCGCCCGGGTGCCCACCGCCGAACTGGCCGAACTGGCCCATCGGCATGGTTTGCCGTTGCTGGAGGATCTGGGCAGCGGCAGTCTGCTCGACCTGACCCGCTGGGGCCTGCCAGCGGAACCGACGGTAAGGCAGGCGCTGCTTGATGGCGCGGACATCGTCACCTTCAGCGGCGACAAATTGCTTGGCGGACCGCAGGCCGGGTTGATTGTCGGGCGCAAAGACTTGATCACAAAGATCAAAAAGAATCCGTTGAAGCGCGCCTTGCGGGTCGACAAGTTGACCCTGGCCGCACTGGAAGCGGTGCTTGGCCTGTATCGCGATCCGGATCGCCTCGCGGAACGGCTGCCGGGTTTGCGGCTGTTGACTCGTCCGCAAGCCGACATATTCGCCCAGGCTTGCCGTTTGCAACCGGCGATGGCTGGCGTCTTGGGTGAACCCTGGCAGGTCAGCGCCGTGCAGGCCTTGGGCATGATCGGCAGCGGCAGCCAACCAGTGGCGCGCCTGCCGAGTGCCGCGCTGTGCCTGCGTCCGCAGGTGTCGAAACGCTTGCGCGGGCGTTGCCTGCTGAATCTGGAAGCGGCGCTGCGCGGGTTGCCGATCCCGGTGCTCGGGCGTATTGACGACGATGCGCTGTGGCTCGATCTACGCCAACTCGACGATGAACCGGCGTGGCTGGCGCAATTGCCGCAGTTGCAGGTCGAGTCGTGATCGTCGGCACCGCCGGGCACATCGACCACGGCAAGACTTCCTTGCTGCAAGCCCTGACCGGGCAAACCGGCGACCGCCGCCCGCAGGAGCGCGAGCGCGGGATGACCATCGACCTCGGTTATCTCTACGCGGAGCTGAAACCCGGTGCCGGGCTGACCGGGTTCATCGATGTACCGGGCCACGAGAAATTCACCCACAACATGCTCGCCGGGGCGCAGGGCATCGATCTGGTGTTGCTGGTGGTGGCGGCGGACGACGGGGTGATGCCGCAAACCCGTGAGCATCTGGCGATTGTGCAGTTGCTGGGCATTCCCCGGGCACTGGTGGCGATCACCAAATGCGACCGGGTCGAACCGGGCAGGGTGGAAGAGGTTGAACGCCAGGTACTCGACCTGCTGGAAACCGGGCCGTTTGCCGAGGCACCGATGCTGACGGTGTCGAGCGTGACCGGGCAGGGTGTCGATGAACTGCGCCAGAACTTGCTGCAAATTCAAAGCGAAGTCCATGAGCGCAGTCGCGAAGGTGGTTTTCGCCTGGCTATTGATCGTGCCTTCAGCGTGGCGGGCGCCGGGATTGTGGTGACTGGCACCGCGTTGTCGGGCGCCGTTTGCGTCGGCGATAAGCTCGCCCTCGGGCCATCCGGTAAAGCGGTGCGGGTGCGCGGGTTGCACGCGCAGAGTCAAACCGCCGAACAGGCCTTTGCCGGGCAACGGGTGGCGCTGAATATCAGTGGTGACCGGTTGACCCTGGAGCAGATTCATCGCGGCCAATGGCTGCTGGCCGAATGGCTGCACGCACCGACGCAACGGGTCGACATTGAGTTTCAACTGTTGCCCGGCGAGCGCACGTTCGAACACTTTCATCCGGTGCACGTGCACCTCGGCACTCAGGACGTGATCGCTCGCGTGGCATTGCTTGAAGGCCCGCGTCTGCGTGCCGGTGAGCGCATGTTCGCGCAACTGCTGATCAACGCGCCGGTGCACGCGGTGAAGGGCGACCGCCTTATTCTGCGTGACCAGAGCGCGCAACGCACCCTCGGTGGCGGTCAGGTGCTCGATCCGTTCGCCCCGGCCCGGCAGCGCCGCAGCCCGGAACGGCTGGGGCAGTTGCAAGCGCTGGCCGACAGCGACAGTCTTGAGCAGGCGCTGCCACTGCTGCTCGACCACAGCGCGGGCGGCCTCGATCCGCAACGGCTGGAGCGCCAGTTCAATCGCCAGCGTGATGACTGGACGCTACCGGCCAACGTGCGCCTGATCGATACCCGCCAAGGCCCGGTGCTGTTCAACGTGCAGCGCTGGGGGCAGTTGAAGTTCATTCTGTTGGAACAGTTGGCCAGACTGCATGAGCTGGAACCGGACCAGATGGGACCGGATCGCGATCGCCTGCGACGCTTCAGTGGTCTGGCGCTGGAGCGCTCGACCTTTGCCAGTCTGCTGGAAGAGCTGCGCAGCGCCGGATCGATCAACGCCAGCGGGCCATGGCTGCATCTGCCGGATCATCAGGTGCGCTTGAATGCCGAAGACGAAACCCTGTGGCAACGCATGCAGCCGCTGTTCGAAGAGGCCGGCTACGATCCGCCGTGGGTGCGCGATGCTGCGAAAATGCTCGGTGAAGACGACGCGGCGGTGCGCCTGCTGCTGCGCAAACTGGCGCGCCTGGGGCTGATGCACCAAGTGGTGCGCGATCTGTTTCTGCCTGCCGGGCAACTGCGGCGCATGGCCGATGTCCTGTTGCAGCTGGAGCAGGAAAATCCGCAGATCCAGGTGACAACTTTTCGTGATGCGCTAGGCTTGGGACGCAAACGCTGTATTCAGTACCTGGAATACTTCGACCGCGTCGGCCTGACCCGACGCATTGGCGAATCCCGCGTGATTCGCCACGATAATGCGCTGGCCAGTGCCGACGCACCCTGAGTTCAAAGGAAGGCAATCGCGCCCGGTGGCGCGGCCGGGCTTCAAACCCGGTTGGGGACGGCATCCGTTCCCGGGCAGGTTCGACTCCGGCTGCCTTCCGCCAATTACCGCAGCATTCACGACGCACTGAATCCCCTGTGGGAGCGAGCTTGCTCGCGAATGCGGTACGTCATTCAACATCTGTGTCGACTGATCGGGCGCTTTCGCGAGCAAGCTCGCTCCCACAGGGGATTGGGGTTTTCAGACTGGCGTGTACAGCAGGGTTTCGTTGTCGGTGGCTTCGTGTAGTTTTTCCAGTCGATGGATTCGTAGGGCGACGTCGGCTCTGAGTCTGGTTTTAACCACTCGCCATCAAAGCCCCAACGGATACTGAATCACCACATAAATCCGGTCGATATCATCGCCGGCCTGTGCCTCATTCGCTCGGTGCGAGACGTGCGACAGCTGCACCGACAAATCCTTCGCCGCTCCCGATTGCACGATGTATTTCAGGTCGATATCCCGTTCCCAATGCTTGCCGCCAGCGCCTTGCTGCGGCTGATAGTCGCCGGTGTCGGCATCGAACGGGTTGTACGCGCCGCCCTTGGGCGCGTGGGTGCCGTCGATGTGGCTGCCGCGAACATATCGGGTCATGAAGGTCAGGCCGGGGATGCCGAAGGCGCCGAGGTCAAGGTCGTAGCGCGCTTGCCAGGAACGCTCGCCGGCGCCGTTGAAGTCGGCGTATTTGATCGAGTTGGCGAGGTAGATCGAGTCGCCGCCCACGAAATCGAACGGCGTGTCGCCATTGATGCGTTGCCAGCCGAGCATGACCGCGTGCGGGCCGAAGTTGTACTTGCCGGACAGGCTGAACGCGGTGTTGTCGATCGCCCCGGCCAACGCGCGACCGGTATCACGGGTGTGGTAGAGGTTCGCGTCGAGCAGCAGGCCGGACTGTTTGACGTGCAGATTGGCGTAGTACTGATGCCAGGTGTCCGTCAGTTCCGAAGCGTACAGCGAACCGCCGATGGGACTGTCGCCGAACAGATCCGCGCCGAGAAAACTGACTCCGCCGGCCTCGGTGGTGGCGCCGTAGCCGGAAAAGTCGCCGTGGCTTGAAGAACTGTCCTGATTCTTGAACGCGGTGAAGTGGCCAGCCGTGAGGTTTACGTTGTCGACTTCACGGCTGTTCAACAGTAAACCTGTGGCGTATTCCGGTTGCAGGCGTTTGTCCGAGGTGTCGAACACCGGGGTTTCCACGGTCATCTCGCCGAACGCGAGGGTCGTTCGCGAAACCTTGAGTTTGAACGCGCCGCCAGCACTGGAGTAGTTCGGTTCACTGCGACCGCTGCTGTCGACCGGCAACAGACCGGTGCCGGAATGACCTTTGCCGCCGTCGAGTTTCAGGCCGAGAAAGGCGTGGGCATCGATGCCAAAACCGACGCTGCCCGGTGTGTAGCCAGAGGTGAACGTGCCAATAAAACCCTGGGCCCACTCCTGCTTATAGTTTTTGCCGGCGGGCGAGGGCGAGCGGTAGTCGTTGCTCAGGAAGAAGTTGCGGCTGAGCACTTCGGTTTTGGCGTCGTTGAAGAAGTCGCTGGCGAAAACAGTGTCGGTCGCTGCGCAAAGCAGGGCCAACAGTGCAAGGCGTGGTGTCGAGGGAGCCATCGAGAGAGACCGACAATCAGGGAAAGTCTCCGATGATGGGCCCGATCAACCGGGCCGGATTGAGCCGATGTGCTGAGTTCAACCGAGTGCCCTTGTGGGAGCTAGCCTGCTAGCGAAGGCGGCCTGCCAGTCGACATTGATGTTGAATGACACTCCGCTTTCGCCAGCAGGCTAGCTCCCACAGGGGGTATGGGTTACAGGCGGCCGTATTCGCGAGCGGTGCGATCCACGGCGATGCGCGTTTTGTCGACCAGCTCATCCAGCTCCGCCCGCGTGGCAATCAATGCGGGGGCCATGATCATTCGGCCCAGCGTCGAACGAATGATCAAGCCTTCTTCAAACCCAATGGTGCGGCAGCGCCAGGCGATGTCGTTCTCGTTGGCAAAGCGCTTGCGGGTGGCTTTGTCTTCGGCGAATTGCAGCGCCGCCACCAGCCCGACGCCCTGAATCTCGCCCACCAGCGGATGGTTGCCGAACACTTCGCGCAGGCAGCTTTGCAGGTACGGGCCGGTGTCGTTTTTTACCTGCGTGACCACGCCTTCATCGCGCAGGGCCTTGAGGTTGGCGATCGCCACCGCCGCCGCCACCGGGTGACCGGAGTAGGTCAGACCATGGGCGAACACGCCGCCTTTTTCCACCAGCGCTTCGGCCATGCGTCGCGACAGGATCAGGCCGCCCATGGGGATGTAGCCGGAGGTCAGGCCTTTGGCGATCGACAGCGTGTCCGGTTCAAAACCGAAGGCCTGGTGCGCAAACCATTCGCCGGTGCGGCCAAACCCGCCAATCACTTCGTCGGCGCACAGCAACACGTCGTACTTACGACAGATGCGCTGGATTTCCGGCCAGTAAGTGGCGGGCGGGATGATCATGCCGCCAGCACCCTGGAACGGTTCGGCGACGAACGCGGCGACCTTGTCGGCGCCCAGTTCGAGGATCTTGTCTTCCAGTTGCCGCGCTGCCTGCAGGCCGAACTCTTCGGGGCTGAGGTTGCCTTCATGGGCGAACCAGTACGGCTCATCGATGTGCGCGACGTCAGGGATGGTGCCGCCCATTTCGTGCATGAATTTCATGCCGCCCAGCGCCGTCGCGGCCAGCGTCGAGCCGTGGTAGCCGTTCCAGCGGCCGATCATGATTTTTTTCTCGGGCTGGCCCATCACCTGCCAGAACTTGCGCACGGTGCGGATCAGCACTTCGTTGGCTTCGGAGCCGGAGTTGGTGTAGATCGCGTGGCTGTAGTGCCTGGGCAGCAGGCTGAACAGCAGTTCGGAGAGCTCGATCACCTGCGGGTGAGTGGTGTGGAAGAACATGTTGTAGTAGGGCAGTTGTTGCAGCTGCGCGGTGGCCGCGGCGGCCAGATCCTTGCGCCCGTAACCGAGGTTGGTGCACCACAGCCCGGACATGCCGTCCAGGTAGCGCTTGCCGTCGTTGTCCCGCAGTGCCAGGCGATCTCCGCTGACCATCACCCGCGGGCCTTCCTCGTTGAGCGCCTTCTGGTCGACGAAGGCGTGAATGTGGTGGGCGGCGTCGGCGGCCTGGTAATCGCGGGTGCTGCGGGTCGGATCGAATACGGCGGACATGGCGGTTCTCCAGAGAAACGGGGCAAGTGAGTGCGCGTTCATTCCAGCGGTGCACGGTTAATATTTGTCACTTAAAAATATTTTTGTAAAGAAAATATTTGTCGGTGAAAAAATAAATCCGTAGGCTGACGGCCATCAGCAAGACAGGACACCAGCACCATGAGCGGGCTCAGAGAACGGCAAAAGGAACAGCGCAGGGAAGTCATCGCGCAGGCAGCGCTGGAGTTGTTCATCAGCAACGGCTTCGGCGCGACCACGCTGGAGCAAATCGCCAATCAGGCCGGGGTTTCCGCGCCAACGGTGGTCAATTATTTCGGCGGCAAACAGGAAATTTTGCTGGCCTTGCTCAAACAGCCGGACGAGCAGGCGATGCGTGATGCGCGGGCCAATCTGGACGACGACAGTGATCCGCTGGAGGCGCTGTGCGAGTTCGAAGGCTTGATGACCGACTACCAACTGCAAGCGATGCCGGCCTCGCTGTGGCGTGAATTGGCGCCGTTTCTGCTGACCGGCGAGCTGGCTCAGGCGATGAGTCCGTGGAATGCGGCGGTGATCGAAGAAACCAAAGCGCTGCTCGGGCATTTCCAGACACAGGGCAAGCTGCGTGCGTCGGTCGATCTGGACGTGGCGGCGACGCTGTTCAACCAGTACGCGAACATGGCGTTCATCCGTTTGGCGACCCAAGAAGTACCGGACCGGCCGGCGCATGCCTTGCACATGCGCGGGGTGTTGACGCTGTTGTGTCACGGCATGCTGGAGGGTTGAGCGGAAGTTACAGATCCGGACCGTCGCGCCGGGCGGTATGGGTACCTGTCAACTCTGACAGTTATGCGGCCAGTCAAAGAGCCCTAGGCTTGGGGAGCCCTTTGTTCGGGGACGATCCACTGGCTGGATAACCAAGGAGTGCCGACATGACACCTACATTGCTGCGTCACACGACGGGACGGGTCGAGGCAACGATCAACGAACAACCGTCTTTGAGTTTCCTTGCAGAAACAGACCTCAAGGTCACTATCGTTGGGGCCAAGTACAAAGTTGCGGCCAGAATGCCGCTGGAAAACAACCGTGAGCGGTACATTGATCTCTCTTTTCCCTCTGACCTTGCAGGCGATGGTCGGGAATACTCTTTTCCACTGACCCCATCCTCTGAGGCACAGGGTCGCTACTCACGCTTCCCGGAAAACGAATCCCTGGCGTCGAATGAAGGTTCGCTGCAGGTGCATTTCGACACGACGCAAAGGCGCTTGTGGGGCACGTTCGATTACCGTGTCGGCTCTGGCAACTTGAGATTCGAAATAAGCAAAGGCAGTTTCGATCTCTTTGGCTTCGACATTGCAAAACCGGGAGGCACCGGTACATTCACGGGAACGGTCGACAGACAGACCTTCGACGCGAGTGAAGTGGGTATACGACGTGTAGACGACATCGGACTGCCCGAGCCCTACCTTGAGGTCATTGGCCGTACCCGACCCGCCGTTGGCGACGAGCATATCGCCATCCAGATCGACACTGACGTGAATGGGCTGCGACACACACTCGGACGCGACGATAGCCAAGTGCGGGCGCTTTACTTTCACTCGCTATCAGGATTTTTTCTCGCCACCAGCGGTGAAGTGAACTTTGCCGCCTTGCCCACGCCAACTCAGGCAAAAGGCACGATAGTAAAAGGCATCTTCCAACAAAACACGGAACAACTCCGCGAGATCGACTGCACATTCGATATCACCGAAAACCCGACCGGTAATGGGTGAGGCAATTGGGGGGAGGCTGCCAGAGGGCGAACGATGGCAATCAAGAATTATCGTCATCACCCTCATCCTGCAAGCCGATCTGACAACCGTTCAGCGCTCAACTACGCTGCCTTACGTATTCCTCTGACACCCGGGCGTAAGGAAACACGTGCATGCGAAGCAGGCTGCTGGCGGTAGCGATGATGGTGTGTGCCTTGCTCGGGTCCGGAGCTGGCTGGGCGCTTGAGGAGACGGCAAAGCCTGCGAATGAAGCGGTGGAGCTGAAGGTCGCCAACCGCAGCATCATGCTGTTTCGTGCGACGCTGCTGGGCGAATCGCCGGCGACCCGCGTCAAGCGAGCGAAGACGGTCATCACCGAGGCGCTGGACGAGTCGGAGAATCTGACGGTCTCGATCGACCCGATCCAGAACAGCTACATGGTTTTACTGGGCGACAAGCGCGCGTTCATCGTCGCGCCCAAGGACGTTGATGGCCTCGAGTACGCCTCGGTGCAGCAGGCTGCCGAAGGCGCTGCCGAGAAACTGCGCCAGGTGGTCACTGAAACCGGGGAGGCGCGCAGCCTGCACCTGATCATCAGGTCTCTGGCGCTGGCGGCGGCGTCCACTGTGATCTATGTCGGCTTGCTCTGGTGCCTGGCCTACCTGCGTCGCAAGTTGCTGAGCAAATTGCCCGAGCTGATGGAACGCCATACCCAGGTGCTGAAAATCGGGCGGGTGCAGTTGATCGACGCCAATTTCCTTTATCCGTTGGTCAGTCGCCTGCTGTTGGTGCTGCGTTGGCTGGTGATTGCGCTACTGACCTACGAATGGCTCGGGTTTGTCCTGTCGCGATTTCCCTATACCCGGCCATGGGGTGAAAGCCTCAACAACTATCTGTTCGAGTTGGCCGGCTATCTGCTGGATGGCATTGTCGGGGCTATTCCCGGACTCGGCGTGGCGTTGGCCATTTTCTTTATCGCCCGTGGGGTGACGGCGTTTGCCCGGCGCATTTTGCGGCGCATGGCGACCCCGGGCACCTTCAGTTGGCTGAACCATGAGACCTTGCAACCGACCCAACGCCTGACCTCGCTGGCCATCTGGCTGTTTGCCCTGGCGATGGCGTATCCGTATCTGCCGGGCGCCGGCACCGATGCGTTCAAGGGCTTGTCGGTGCTGATCGGCCTGATGATTTCCCTCGGTGCTACCAGTGTGGTGGGGCAGGCGGCAGCCGGATTGATCCTGACCTACACGCGCACCTTGCGCCCTGGCGAGTTCGTCAGGATCGGCGAATATGAGGGCACCGTCACCGAGCTGGGCATGTTCACCACACGCATCCGCACCGGGTTGGGTGAAGTGCTGACGCTGCCCAATTCGATGATCACCGGCACCGTCACCAAAAACTACTCGCGCACCGTGAAGGGTCCCGGTTACGTGGTCGATACCGTGGTCACCATCGGTTACGACACCCCGTGGCGGCAGGTCGAGGCGATGTTGCTGGAGGCGGCCCGCCGCACGCCGGGTGTTCTGGAAGACCCGCCGGCTCAGGTGTTCCAGACTGCCTTGTCGGATTTCTATCCCGAATATCGCTTGGTGGCGCAGGCCATTCCGAGCCAGCCGCGCCCGCGTGCGGTGTTGCTGAGCATGCTTCACGCCAATATTCAGGATGTGTTCAACGAATATGGCGTGCAGATCATGTCGCCGCATTATCTGGATGACCCGCAGCAAGAGAAGCGAGTGCCGAAGGACAAGTGGTTCACGGCCCCCGCACAAAAGCCGGAGGGTGAGGATTTGCCTTAGTCAGTGCCGCTCTTGCGAAACGTCAGCGACGGATCGCGGCATACGACTTGCCCAGATCGCTGGCCCAGCCGTCCAGCACGCCTTTGACGTCATCGGCAGTCAGCACCTGTTTGTCGTTTTCCAGCGGCACTCCGGTGCCCTTGCGCACCACTTCAGCGACTACTTCGCCGGTGGAGCCGTCCTCGAACGAGACTTCGGTGGTGATTTCGCTGTCCTGATCGCGGATGCCGGTGGCGGTGCTTACGCCGGCGGCAACCAGGGTCACCGGCAGCCATTCATACAAGCGCAAGCCTTGGGTGCTGGCGGCGACGCGGGTAATCGCGGGTCTGACGATCAGGGTATTCGGCCCGGGTTGCGATACCAGGTGCATGACCTTGCCCAGTTCCAGCCTGAGCGCGGCGTCGTAGTAGTCGGTGACGCCGGACAGCGTGCTCAGCGGAACTCGCTCGGTCGGCGCGACGCTGGGGTAGAACTGACTGGGCGCCAGATAGGCCTGGGTGTAACGCCCTCGGGCCAGCGCCGGGCTGACCCAGCCCAGCACGCTCTGCCCGGACGGCGATGTGTGCTCGCTCAGCACGCTGTAATCGTGCAGAAATCCCGTGTACTTCTGCGGTTCAACGGTTTTGCTGCTGCAGGCCGACAGGCTCAGAGACGCTGTGCACATCAGTGTCATCAGGCAATGGCTTTTTATCATGCGAATCCTTGTTTTGCGCTTTTGACCCGCGTCGTTCAAGCGCGGGCAGTGATTGGGGAGGAGAGCGGCGGGGTGTTGTCCGAGCATTCGATGTGCAGCTGGCCGTGGCTCATGATCCACTGGATGAGGTCGGCGGTCGGAATCGAGTGCACGTACTCGACCCATTGCGAATCGCCGGGGCCGTACTGCTCGAAATAGCGGCGCAGGACGATACGGCTTTGGTCATCTGACAGGCCCAGGCAGAACTCCTGAAACAGCAACGGCGTATTTTGATCAGGCGCGCTGGTGCGCTGGCTGAGAATCAACGGATAGCGGGCGTCGTGGCCCTCGGCGGTGTACCTGTCGTGCAATGCGCTCATTGAATGCCCCCCGGTTGTCGATGGCGAGCAGAGTGCCTGAGGGGTTTTGCCGCAGCATGTCCGCTTGATGTCCGCGACGAAGGAATGTTGCTCGATTGAAATATATGACCTGGCGGCCAGAATGGTTTTAGATGCGTTCTTTTTTGGCCTGAGGATCCTGTGCCCGTGAGCAGACTGCTGATCGTCGACGATGACGTGGAAATTCTCGCCCTGCTGAAGAAGTTCTTCGTCCAGCACGCCTACGAGGTCGATGTCGCCGCTGATGGCGCAGCGATGTGGGCGGCGATTGCCCAGCAGCGCCCGGACACAATCATTCTCGACCTGATGCTGCCCGGTGAAGGTGGCCTGAGCCTGTGCCAGAAAGTGCGGGCGCAGATGGGCATTCCGATCATCATGCTGACTGCCATGGGCGAATTGAGCGACCGGATTGTCGGCCTCGAACTGGGCGCCGACGACTACGTGACCAAACCGTTCGCCCCGCGTGAACTGCTGGCCCGCCTGCGCGCCGTGCAGCGTCGTGCCGGTGAGCAGCTCAGCCCTGTCAGCGAACCTTCGCGACCGGTGATTGCTTTTGCCGGTTGGCATCTGGATATCACTTGTCGCGAGCTGCGCTCCCCGGAAAACGTGATGATTCCGCTGTCCGGTGGCGAGTTCGATCTGCTGGTGGTGTTTCTCGATCACCCGCAACGCATTCTCACCCGCGAGCAACTGATCGACCTGTCTCGCGGTCAGGGCCACGACGCCTTTGATCGCAGCATCGACGTGCAGGTCAGCCGCTTGCGCCGCAAGATCGAGCCGGACAGCAAGCGTCCGGACCTGATCCGCACCGTGCGCAACGGCGGTTACCTGTTCACCGCCAAGGTCACGCGCGCATGATCCATCGCTTCCTGCGCCGTGATCCGCTGAGTCGGCGGATCGCCCTGACCATCGTCGCGGCCATGCTGGCTTCGCTGGCGCTCAATTTTCTGTTCGTGGAGGTGGCCGGGACCTGGGCGCGGCCACCGATTGAGCGCACCGGGTTGCTGGAGCAGATTGCGGCGACCGTCAAGGTGATCGAGGCTGCACCTGCGCCTTTACGCCCGAAACTCGCGCACGCGGCAACCGGCCCGACGCAGGAGGTGACCTGGAGTGCGCAACGTGACGAGCTCGGATTGCCTGCGGGAGGAACGCAGCTGATCGCCAACAAGACGTCGGGGTTGCATCAGTTGCTGGGTGATGAGCGAGACATTCGGGTGTTCAATCCCGCCGACTGGCCGAGCGGCAGTCCGCTGGCGCGCTACGCGGCGCTGATTCAACTGCCGGATGCCAGCTGGTTGTTGTTCTCCTCGCCTGAACGCTCCTGGGGCCTGGACATCGGCACACGCATCGCGATCATCATCGCCCTCGGTCTGATCGCCACCGTGCTGGTGGCCTGGCTGGCCACGCAGCAACTGGCCAAACCGCTGCAACGCTTTGCCAGTGCCGCCCGCCGCTTTGGCGGTGATCTGCGCGCGCCGCCGATCAAAGTCGAAGGCCCGGACGAGATCCGCCAGGCCATCATCGCGTTCAACACCATGCAGGCGCAGATCCAGCACTACATCAGTGAGCGTACGCACATGCTCGCGTCGATCTCCCACGACTTGCGTGCGCCGCTGACCCGCATGCGCCTGCGCAGCGAGTTCATGGAGGACTTTGATCATCAGGGCAAACTGATCCGCGACATTGAAGAAATGCAGTCGATGATCAATGCCGCGCTGGCGTTCTTTCGGGAAGACACTCAGCCGGAACAGAGCACCGCATTCGACCTGTCGGAGTTGCTGCAGACCATCATCGACGACTACCGCGACCAGAACATCGCCATCGATTTCCATGGCCCGGCGCATCTGGTCTACGAAGGTCGCCCGCTGGGAATCAAGCGTGTGATCGTCAATCTGCTGGAAAACGCCGAAAAGTATGCGCAGCAGCCGGCCATTACCTTGAGCAGCGATGGCTACAGCGTCTGCATTGACGTGAGCGACGAGGGGCCGGGGATTCCCGAAGCGTCGTTGCAGCGGGTGTTCGACCCGTTCTTCCGCCTGGAAACCTCGCGCAACCGGGAAACCGGTGGCGTCGGGCTCGGGCTGTCGGCGGCGCGGGCGATCGTGCGCGAGCAGGGCGGCGAACTGACGTTGAGCAATCGCAGCAGCGGCGGCTTGCAGGCTCGGGTTGAGTTGCCTCTGTAATACTTTGAAACATTTGCCCGTGACGGGCGGTCAACAGGACACATTCTCTGCAAGAAGCGTCCATGAAAACCCCACGGCCCTCCGCACGCCTCGAACCGCTCTCACAACTTCGCAATCTGAAAATGGCCCGTTCCGCGCACGCTTATGTGCGCGGCAGTACGGTGCAGTTTTATGAGTGGCTGCACAGCCAGCCCGGGCGCCGCCTGCCGAAAGGGCCGGCGGTGTGGATCTGCGGCGATTGTCATGCCGGCAATCTTGGACCGACCGGCGATCTGAAAGGGCGCATCGATATCCACATCCGCGACCTCGACCAGACGGTTATCGGCAATCCCGCGCATGACCTGGTGCGACTCGCACTGTCGCTGGCGACTGCCGCCCGGGGTTCCGATCTGCCCGGTGTGGCCACGGCGCGCATGCTCGAGGAGATGATGCGCGGCTACGAGCAGGCGTTTGAAGACGACGTCGACAAAGAGCCGCCACGCCCCGCGCAAGTCAAGGCCGGGATGCGCAGCGCAGTGCAACGCACGTGGAAGCATCTGGCCCAGGAACGCATCGAAAACACCAAACCGACGATTCCGCTGGGCAAGCACTTCTGGTCGCTGTCACGCGAAGAGCGCAGTGCGCTGAAGACCCTTTGCGCCACGCCAGATCTGCACACGCTGGTGACCTCATTGAAGGGGCGCAACAAGGACGACCGGGTGAAAATGCTCGATTCGGCCTATTGGGTCAAAGGCTGCAGTTCGCTGGGACTCAAGCGTTATGCGGTGCTACTCGGTGTGGGCGAGGGTGATGACGAGGAATATTGCTTGCTCGACGTCAAGGAGGCCGTTGCCGCCGCAGCCCCGCGCGTCGCCCGCACCGCGATGCCCCGCGACAACGGCAAACGTGTGGTCGAAGGCGCGCGGTTTCTCTCGCCGGGCCTGGGTAACCGGATGATCGCCACCCGGCTGCTCGACCATGGCTTCTTCATCCGCGAACTGCTGCCACAAGACATGAAACTTGAGCTCGATCAGTTGAGCCAGACCGACGCGAAGCTCGCCGCCGGCTATCTGGCCCGTGTCGTGGGGCTGGCCCACGCCCGGCAGATGGACATGAGTACCCGCGCCTCATGGATGCGTGAACTGCAGGCGTGCCGCTCGAAGACTCTGGATGCACCGTCGTGGCTGTGGTCCAGTGTCGTGCAATTGGTGGGTCGTCATGAGAAAGGCTATCTCGAACATTGTCGGCGTTATGCGCTGGAGCATTGATCTGTGTGAGTGAAACAGTTGTCGGTTGCCGATATGAAATTTGTTCTGTAGATTTTCATGAAATTATAAGAAATAAATTTCATGAGGCGCCGAATGTTTCAGCAATCCCAGCAGCATGTCGCCAGTTATTACGCCCACAGTTGCGCCGATGTTCTCAGCACGCGGCCGGCGCTGGAAGGCGCACACGACACCGACGTGGTGATCATCGGCGCCGGATTCAGCGGGCTGCACACCGCGTTGCGTCTGGCTTTGGCCGGCAAGCGCGTCACTGTGCTCGAAGCCAGTCGCGTGGCCTGGGCCGCGTCGGGACGCAATGGCGGGCAGGCGATTCTGGGATGGTCGTGCGACATGCCGCCGCTGGAAGCTGCGCTCGGCCATGAGCGCGCCCGTCGCCTATGGGACGGCATGCGCTGGGCCGCGCAGGAACTGCGTGAATTGCCTGGGCGACACGGTTTTGATTGCGACTATCGCCCCGGCCATTTGTGGACCTCGGTGATGCCGCGGCGAGTCAGCCTGCTGACTGAGTGGCAACACGAAGCCAGTCACAAATGGGGCCATGACGGCCTGCAATTCATTCCCCGTGAAGACCTGCCGCAATGGGTCGCCAGCGAACGCTATCAGGCCGGCCTGTACGACGCCGAAGGCGCGCACCTTAATCCGCTGAAACTCGCCCTCGGGCTGGCCGCCGCCATCGAGCGTGGTGGCGGGCGTATTCATGAGCAAAGCAAAGCGTTGAGTTATCAGCAGGAGGGCAATGGCTTCCGGGTCAATACCGAGCGCGGTTCGGTGAAGGCCGATGTACTGGTGCTGGCCTGCAATGCCTATCTCGATGAACTCGATCCGCAGCTCTCCAGCTGCATCCTGCCGGTCGGCACCTACCAGGTCGCCACCGCGCCACTGACCCCGGAGCAAGCCACGGCGCTGCTGCCGAGCAACGTCTGCGTGACCGACAACCAGTTCGTCCTTGATTACTTCCGCCGCACGCCGGACAACCGTTTGTTGTTCGGCGGCGGCTGCACCTATCTGGGTGGCATGCCCAAGGACATTGCGGTGGCGACCCGGCCGTTTCTCGAACGGGTGTTCCCGCAACTCAAGGGTGTTGAATTGCAATTCGCCTGGGGCGGGCACATCGACCTGACCATGAACCGTACGCCTGATGTCGGCGGCGAGGGCAACCGTTATTGGCTTCAGGGTTATTCGGGGCACGGCGTGCTGCCGACACTGGCCGCCGCCCGTGCGGTGTCCGATGCAATTCTCGGCGAGACGGATGAACTGGCGTTGTACCAGGGCCTGAGCAATGGCCGTTTCCCCGGCGGCAAGCACTTCGCCGCACCGCTGGAAGCCATCGGCAAGGCCTGGTATCGCCTGCGCGACAGTATTTGATGGGATTTTGGCCATGAACAAGCAAGAAGAAATCGCGGCGCTGGCGATCCTGATCCACGACCTGCGCAAGCACAAGAAATGCACCCTCAAGGAACTGGCGGACAAAATCGGCCGTTCGGTGGGGTTTCTCTCGCAAGTCGAACGTGGGCTGTCGCGCCCGACCGTGGCCGACCTCACCGCGATCAGCGAAACCCTCGGCGTGCCGACCACCTATTTCTACAGCCTACCCAAACCCAGACAAGTGCCGTGGGTCACCCGCCCGGACGAGCGCCGCACGCTGTATTACGCCAGCGGCATTACCGACATTCTGGTGTCGCCGCAGATGCGTGCCTCGTTCTCGATGCTCGAAAGTCATCTGGAACCGGGCGCGAGCAGCGGTGACCGGCACATGAGCGACAGCTCGGAGCAGGGCGGTTACGTCCTCGAAGGCGAGCTGACCTTGTGGCTGGGCAACGACGACGAACCGGTGACCTTGAGCGCCGGCGACAGCTTTCAATTCGACAGTCACACCCATTGCCGCTACGGCAACCTCACCGCGCAGCTTACCCGCGTGCTCTGGGTCTACACCTGATAACAACAAAGGATGAATACGATGGACGCTGTCTGCTCTGACCTGCTCGCCGAAGTGCGCGCGTTTCGCCAACGCTACCCCGAGGTACGCTATGTCGACCTGATTTCCCTGGACATTCCGGGGCATTTTTACGGCAAGCGCTATCCGGTGGACATGCTCGAAAAAGTCGCGGCAGGCAGCGCCTTGAAACTGCCGCAGAACTGCGTGTTGCTGGGCGTGCAGGGCGGTCTGTTCAAGATCGGCGATTACTGCTTCAACGACGGCGACCCGGACGCTGTGCGCCGCTTGGTGCCCGGCACCCTCAAGCCCGTGACCTGGGAAAATCAGCCGCTGGGGCAGATGCTGATCACCTCCGACGGTACCGCCAAACCCATCGAGTTCGAACCCCGCGAAGTGCTGGCAAAAGTACTGGATCGATTGGCGAGCAAAGGCATTCACCCGGTGGTCGCGTTTGAGCTTGAGTTCTATCTGTTCGACAAAAAACTTCGCGACGGCCTGCCGCAATTCCCTCGCGACGAGCTGACCGACGACGCTGATGATCAGCCGAACATGCACATCGAGCGTCTGTCGCGTTTCGCCCCGGTGCTCGACGACATGGTTGAAGCGACGCGGGCGCAGGGCATCGACGCCACGGTGATTACCGCCGAGCTGGGGCCGGGCCAGTTCGAGATCAATTTCGGCCATCTGGATGACGGTTTGCGCGCCGCCGACTGGGCGGCGCTGTTCTGTCGCAGCACCCGCGGCGTTGCGCTCAAGCACGGCTATCGCGCCAGTTTCATGGCCAAGCCGTACGTGCAGCATCCGGGCAGCGGCATGCATGTGCATGTCAGCCTGTATGACGCCGCCGGCAACAATCTGCTGGCCGCCAATCACCAACAGCCGCTGCGCCACGCGGTGGCGGGGTGCCTGGATCTGCTGCCGCACAGCATGCCGATCTTCGCGCCGAACCAGAACGCCATGCGCCGTTTGAGCGGCACGGTGAACACTGCGACCAAAGCGAGCTGGGGTTACGAGGATCGTGACGCCTGCCTGCGCATCCCCGAGTCGGATACGAAAAACCTGCGCATCGAATACCGACTGGCCGGCGCCGACGCCAACCCGTATCTGGTGCTGGCGGCGATTCTGGTGGGCGTGGAACATGGTCTGGCATCAGGCAAGGAACCGATCCCGCCCCTCAACGACGATCGCAACAGCGGCATCGATTTCCCGACAGAAATCCTCGAAGCGGTGCGCGCCTTGCAGCATCAGCCGCAACTGCGTGCGGGACTGGGCGCGGAGTTTGTCGACGTGTATTGCGAGAACAAACGTCAGGATCACCTGGCCTTCATGCAGGAGATCAGCGCGCGGGAGTATCGCTGGTATTTGTGATCACAGGTTCAGTGACTTCTTCAGCCCTTCACCAAAACCAATACGGCAAAAACTTCGGTGTGGGTTCGATCATGAGTTCCAGGTGGTAGGTGATCGGGTTGAAGAAAAACATATCCAGTATCAGAAAAGCCGCTACGCCAAACGACAGCGCCATGAACTCGCGATAGGGATGCTCGGCGAAGTACTGGTGTTTGCCATGGTAGAAGCTCAGAAGCGCAGACAATCCCAAGGCTACACCCAGGTAGTTGGGCTGCAACGGGACATCGGCGAAGTTGTTGTAGACCAGCACCGCCACCAGCATCCCCAACCCAACCAGGGGCAACTTCAGGCAGACGTTGAGCAGGCCGTTTTTGGCGCGGACGAAGGCGGCTTCCTTGCTGACGAAGAGGTAAGCGGCCAGCAATGAAATCGCCGGGGTGATTGCCAGGATGTAGCGTGCTTTCTTGGAACTCGGAAGAGTGAACAGCACCAGCAGCACTAGCAGCCAGCCGGTTAGATAGCGCAGCAGGTCGATGTTTCTATCGCGGTTCGAACGGAAGAACAGTTTGTACTTCTTGAGAATGACGTTGATGGCGTAAAACACCGTGATGCCGTAGGTCAGCAGACCTGCCGAGAAGTAGAAGTAATAGCGTGACGCGTGGTCGGAACCGAAGCGTGCGATGCCCTGCATGTTCAGCACTTCGTCGAGGAACGCTGGCCCTCCTTGCACGTAGGCCGCCCAGGCCAGTAACACCACCCCAACAGTCAGAATCACCCCCGAGAGCAGTGAAAACAGCAGCAACATGCGCCACTGCCGGCTCAGTAAGTAATAAGCGCCAATGACACTCGCAGGTCCGATCAAGCCGATAGGCCCACGAAAAGCGAAACCCAGTGCCAGCCCGACATACAGAAACACCAGGCGGCGCGAGTCTTTTTTGATCTCGGCCGTATAGGCAAAGTAGAAGCACATCACCGTTAACAGCGCCGGATAGATATCCAGTGCCAGCGAGTTGACGCCGTCGAGAAACGCCCAGGTCAGCAGACTGAAAAGAACGCCGTACGCCCCCCACTTCTTGCTGTGCAGCGCGCCCAGTCGATAAATGAATACCAGCATCAGCGACGCGGCCACGCAGGACGGAAAACCCATGGAAAGAACGGATACCCGGCCGAATGGCAAGGACACCAGGTAGACCAATAAGGTATTGAGGACCGTGTAGTCGGGATAGGGTTTGAGGTCGTCGGCAATCGGGAACAGTGTGATGCCGTGCAGCAACATGTAGTCGGCAAAGTCGACAAAGCGTGTTGTGTAGTTGAGGACCGCGGGTTTGTATTGCAATGCCATGAACACGGCCAGTGTCATGAAAAAAATGCTCAGGCATGGATTTCTCGTAATCAGTCCCGTCAACATTCCAGCCCGCGAAGTGCGCTCTACAACAAGCGGGGCATCATATCGATCCATCGTTAACCCTTTAGTGAAGTTGTTCTTTTGACCGCAATCCTGACAGTCCGGTGACGCCTGCATTGAACTTGTGTGTGGCGCGAGATTGATGTTGAGCCTGGCCCGCGGCGAGGACTATTCAAGCATGACGGCCCTAAACACACCCTGAACAAAACCAATTGAAGTCAACAGGAAAACCGTATTAACAACGCGTGTCGAAACGGGCTTTGTGCATTTCAATGATTGAATGCCAGTGATACAAGGCCGGCTAGATGACGCGTCCTTTCTTCGACGGCGAATGATCGGCCGGCCGGGTTCTGGCGGTTTTCAACAATCGGGCGAACGCCGCTTTGTCGATGGGCCGACTCATGAAATAACCCTGCACCTCATTGCATTGATCCTTGCCCAGAATCGCCAGTTGCTCCTCGGTTTCCACGCCTTCGGCGGTGACGGTCAGACCCATGGCTTTACCCAGGCCGATGATCGCCTGTACCACCGCGCGATCGTTGGCGCCGTTGCTGATCGAGGCGATGAAGCGCTTGTCGATCTTGATCCCGTCGAACGGGTAGGCGCGCAGGTAACCGAGGGACGAATAGCCGGTGCCAAAGTCGTCCATGTTCAGGCGCACGCCGAGTTGCTTGAGCGCATTCATCGTGGCCAGCGCGCCGTCGGTGTCGACGAGCATCACGTTTTCGGTAATTTCCAGTTCCAGGCGACTGGCCGGGAAACGGGTCTGGATCAGCGCTTCGCGAACGTCTTCGACGACATCGCTGAGGGCGAACTGTGCCGGGGACAGGTTGACTGACAGGAGGATGTCTGACGGCCATTCGAGTGCGGTTTCACAGGCTTCGCGCAACACCCAGCGCCCCAGCGCCACGATCAGATCGGTCTGTTCCGCCAGGCCGATGAACACGTCCGGTCCCAGCAGACCCTTGGTCGGGTGCTGCCAGCGCACCAGCGCCTCGACCGAGACGATGTGCTTGCCGTCGACGGTGTAGCGCGGCTGGTAATGCAGAATGAATTCGTCGTTTTTCAGCGCGCCGCGCAGGTCGCTTTCCATTTGCCGGCGGGTCTGGATCTGGTCGTTCATGTGCGCTTCGAAATAGCACCAGGTGTTTTTGCCCTCGGACTTGGCCTGATACAGCGCGATGTCGGCGCAACGGATCAACTCGCTGGGCACGAAGCCCTGGCGGCGGCTCAGGGCGATACCGATGCTGGCCCCGACGTGCAACGGATGGTGCTCGAAGAGCATCGGTTGATGCAGGCTCTCGACCAGCCGGGTACAGAACCGGTCGACTTCCTGCCGAGTGTCCATGCCATTGAGCACCACGACAAATTCGTCGCCACCCAGGCGTGCGACGATGTCGTGCTCGCGGGTGCATTCGCGCAGACGACTGGCGACTTCCTGCAACACCGCATCGCCTGCCGGATGGCCGAGGGAGTCGTTGATCGGCTTGAAGTTGTCCAGGTCGATCACCAGCAGCGACAGCGGCGGCGCGTGCTCCTTGAGCAGCAGCGCTTCATCCAGATAACGCGCCAACTGGTTGCGATTGGGCAGGCCGGTGAGGGCGTCGTGCATCGACAGGTGCTGGATCTGCGCATGGGCGGCGACTTCGTCGGTGATGTCGCTGGCGGTGCCGCGATAGCCGACCACGGTTTGCTTCTCGATAATTGGCCGCGCCGACAGTCGGCAGTGGCGTTGCTGCCCGGCGTGATCGCGGTAGGTACAACGCAAGTCGCTGGCATTGCTGTCCTCGGTGAGTTTCTTCAGCCACAGCTCCAGCGGCGTGGTATCGCACGACACCAATTGCCCAATGCCCTGGCCCAGCCACTCGCTTTGCGGGTAGCCGGTCACCTCGCTGAAGCGCGCCGAGAGATAGGTCAGGCGCAAGTGCCTGTCGACTTCCCAGATCCAGTCCGACGCCGCTTCGGCGACCGCGCGAAAGCGTTCTTCACTGGCTTCCAGCGCATGGTTGGCCGCCTCCAGTGCCTGATTCGAAGCCTGCAGCGTGCTGAAACTGTGGTCGACGTAGGTTGAAGACCGCACGGCGTGACGCAAGAAATAGGCGGTCAACAGCATCAGCACGGCCAGCACGGCGCCGAGGGTTGGCAGCAGTGACCACAGCAGTTGCCGGCCGGGTCGTTCCAGATCCGCTATCAAGCTGTAACCGGTGCTGTCCAGCGGTACTCGTGGTTGTTCTTCGGCAAGTTGTCCGTCCGGAGTCAGGGTCAGGTTGCTCAGGCCATAAGCGACTCCGATCACCCGCAGTTTGGCGGGCGTCAGCTTGTCGACGAACACCAGCACCGAGGTCTGTGTCGGATCGCCCACTGGACGTTCGTCGTTGGGCAAAATTGCCGCCGCCGTAACCAGTGCCGGCCATCCGTCGAACAGTGAGTAGGTGCTGACAGGCACCGTCAGACTGGATTGGCTTTGCACCTGATCAATCAGTGAGGCGGCAGATACCTCGAGCCAGCGCGAGATGTCACCTTCTTTCTGTTGCCCTTGCACCACGGCGTATTGGGTCCCCTGTCGATTCAACACAAAAACACCGTCATAACCGTCGGTGGTGAACAGGGTTTTGCCGATATTTTGCTGGTTGTACGCCCAGTCGGTATCGACATGTGGATGCAAGTGTTCGTAGGCCGTGTTCCAGTCAGCGTAACTGGTGATGTAGCTTTTGGAGGTCGCAATGCGATTTTCCAGGGCGCGGGCCGTATAGAAGCGGGTTTGCTCGACATCCTCGCGATCCAGGCGAGCGGCAATGCTGAGCAGGGTGCCAATCGCAGCAATCACCCCGACGATAAACAGCGTGGCGACCGCAAATGCCAGGCGGCGGGTAATGGCGCTTTGCTGAGGCGGAACCGGCGTGGCAGGAGCGAAACTGTCCATATGCTCGTCCTTGGTAGCTAGGGTTTGCTCATCTGGAACAGCGGCCCGAGCGCATTGTTCAATCTGTTGTTGGCAATGACGCTGCGGCAGATTTCTCAAGCGTAGTGAATGCGCGGGGATTTTGCCTTGAGACCGCAGCGGACGCGCGATGGCTAGGTGCTATCGGTGCTCAGTGCGAAGAAACGTACACAGAGGGCGTGGCGGACTGGGGCAGGGTATACGTGGCTTTCATCCACGCGACCTCGGCCAGCGGTGTGCGACCGAAGAAGCGCTTGAACTCCCGACTGAACTGCGAGGCGCTTTCGTAGCCGACGTTGAAAGCGGCCGTTGCAGCCGGCATGGCACTGCGCAGCATCAGCAGGCGCGCTTGATGCAGGCGCGTAGCCTTGAGGTATTGCATTGGCGATGAATCAGTGACATTGCGAAAATGCACGTGAAAACTCGGTACGCTCATCCCGGCTTCCTCGGCCAGCGACTCGACGTCCAGACGTTGGTCGTAGTCGCTGTGAATCCGCCGGATCGCCCGGCTGACTTTGCCAAAGTGCCCTTGCTGCTGGAGCGCCGCCCGCATCGAACCGCCCTGGGCACCGGTCAGGATCCGGTAGTAGATCTCCCGGACCAGCGCCGGCCCGAGGATCTGCGCGTCGCCGGGAGTGCTTAGCGCTTCAAGAAAACGCAAGGTCGATGCGCGCAATGGATCATCCATCGGCGAGGCGTACATGCCTTTGGGCGGAGCGTCGCTGGGGCCGAACACCTCGTCGACCTGCAGCATCAACTCGCTGGCCAGTTGCAAGTCGAGGCGCATATACACCGCCAGCATCGGCTCGGCCGCGCTGGCCTCGGTCTCCATGGTGAACGGCACGGGCACTGACACCACCAGATAATGCTGGGCGTCATACACGTAGACATCATCACCCAGATAACCGCGTTTACGACCCTGGCAAAGAATGACGATGCCGGGGTCATACAGCACCGGGGTGTTGCTCAGCGGACGATTCGAACGCAGCAAACGCACATCATCGAGCGCACTGAGGTTATAGCCTTCCAGCGGCGCGAGCTGCCCCAGCAACTGCACCATGCGTGCGGTGTAAGGATCGGATGGACTCATGGGCATTGATCTCCTTGCCGGGGCTCAGCCATCGGTCGAGCGGGTCAGGGTTTCCCACTGTTCGATCTCGGCCAGGCTGCGTTGCAGTTTTTCGCGTACCAGCGTCAGTGCATCGCTGCCCAATAGCAAGTGCACGGGCGGCGAAGCGCTGCCGATCAGCTGCAGCATGGCCTGCGCAGCCTTGCGCGGATCGCCCAATTGCTTGCCGCTTTTCTCTTCCCGGGCCTTGCGCACCGGGTCGAAGCTGGCGTCATAGTCGGCGATGCTGCGCGCCGTACGCTGCATCGAACGACTGGCCCAATCGGTGCGAAACGAGCCAGGTGCCACCGCCGTGACAAAAATGTTGAACGGCTGCAATTCCTTGCTCAGCGTATCGGAAAGGCCTTCCAGGGCGAATTTGCTTGAACAGTAATAGGCGATACCGGGCATGGTAATGCTGCCGCCCATCGAGGTGATATTGAGGATGTGTCCGGCTCGCCGCTGTCGGAAGTACGGCACGAACGCCTTGATCATCGCTGCCGCGCCGAACACGTTGACCTCGAACTGATGCCGCATCTGCGCCAGCGGTGACTCCTCGAAAACACCCTCATGTCCGTAGCCGGCGTTGTTCACCAGCACATCGACCGGACCCAGTCGGGTTTCGACGTCGGAGATCACGCCGTCGATGCGTTCGAAATCCGTGACGTCAAGTAACACGCCGTGTGCCCGATCTGCTGACAGGGCTTCGAATGACTTCAGGTCGGCGTCATTGCGCACGGTGCCGATCACCCGGTGACCAGCGTTGAGCGCCTCCTGTGCGAGCGCACTGCCAAAGCCACTGCTGACACCGGTGATGAACAAGGTTTTGAGGCTGTGCATGGCAAGCTCCGACGGATAAGTGAGAGGCCATGGTAGGCAGCCTGGGGTGAGAGGGGTATGCCGGTTAGTCTGCGAGGATTGCCTGTTCCTATTGGCAGGCCTGCGAAAATCAGCGAAGTGTTACTCAGCTACCGATCTGCACCTTTGCGGGGCTCGCCATGAGCCATCGGGTAGCACATACCGAGTCTTGCAAGACAGGAACTTATCGCCGGTTTTCCGCTTAAATCTTGCGAATCAAAAGCTTGGCTGAGTTGAACAGAATCTGGCATGCATCGTGCTTTTTGCATCCGTGGATAATTGGATACAAAAAGACAAAAGGTGCTGCCATGCAATTCGCTCCTGCCTTCGATCAACGTCAACCGATGACCGCCGAAGAAGAGGCCTACAACTTTCTGTTGGAGGGCATCTGTGGTGGTCGTTATCGAAAGGGCGACCGGTTGATCGCCGAGGACATCGCCAGTGAAATCGGCATGAGCCGCATGCCGGTGCGCGAAGCGTTTCGCCGTCTCGATGCGCAGGGTCTGGTGACGCTGAGGCCCAATCGCGGCGCGGTGGTCAGTGGGCTGGATGTCGAGCAGATGCATGAAGTGTTCGAGATGCGCAGTGCGCTAGAGGGCCTGGCGATTCGCATCGCGGTGCCCAAAATCAGCGAGCGTCAGTTGACGGCGCTGGAACGGCTTCTCGATGAAATGGATGACTACCGCGAGGAGAGTGCGGCGTGGGTCAGCCGCCATCGCAAGTTCCATGAATACTTGTGCAGCCTCAGCGAACGCCCTCGGTTGCTCAAGCAGATCAGCGCCCTCTACGCGCTGATCGAAGCGCCCATGCGCCTGTGGCTGCAGCACGTCGAAAAGCCCCTGAGCGCCCGCCAGGAGCACCAGATCATCCTTGATGCGATTCGTGCCGGCGACGCCAGCAAGGCCGAAGCCGTGGTGCGCGAGCACATCGAAGGCACGGTGCCCGAGCTGATCAAATTTTTGCAATCAGAAAAATAACCACAGAGCGGAACACGAGTCCGCCGATGTTTTGACGTTGAGTACTGCCCCGTTACTAACCGAACTGGAGTGTCTGGTCATGCATACGTCTCGCCTGTTACTGGCTGCAATTTCCCTCGGACTCTGTTCGCAATGGGCGCTCGCCGCACCCACGGTGCCGGAGCGTCTGGTCAAGGTCGACAAACTGACCTATTGCTCGGGCATGGATTCGCCGCCGCTGGTGTCTTTCGATGAAGCGCAAAAGCCCAAAGGCCTGACCGTCGACCTGGGCCTGGAAATCGCCAAGCGCCTGGGCGACAAGAAGGTCGATTGGCGGGTGATTCCGTTCTCCGGACTGCTCCCGGCCTTGCTTGCCAAACAGTGCGACATGATCGTCGACCAGCTGTTCGACAAGCCCGAGCGCCGTGAGGTGATCGACATCGTCAACTACATGTATTCCAGCCAGGCAGTCGTCGTGCCCAAAGGCAATCCGAAGGCGCTGAAAACCCTGGCGGATCTGAGCGGGCACAAGATCGCGGTGCTTAACGGCTCGACCATCAAGACCTTGCTCGATGCGGAAAATGAAAGCCTGACCAAGGCCGGCAAGCCACCGATGAAACTGGTGGTCTACAACACCGACACCGATGCCTTCCAGGCCTTGCGCATCAACCAGGTCGACGCTTACGGCACCACGGTGGAAACCGCCGGCTATTACGCGGCGATGGCTCCGGATCTGTTCGAAGAAGGCGTCCCGGCCTTCAGCCGGATCCTTACCGGCCTGGGCATCCGCAAGGACGATGCGCAACTGAGCGCTGCGGTGCAGCAGATCATCACCGACATGCGCAGCGACGGCAGCTACAACCAGCTTCTGAGCAAATGGCACGTTTCCAGCGACACACTCGATTGAGGTAAGCGTTGATGAACTTCAATTGGGATGTGTTCTGGCAATACCTGTTGCAGCCGAGCGGGGTTTATCTCACCGGGCTCTGGCTGACCTGCCTGATCAGTGTGCTGGCAATGCTGCTGGGCTGTGTGCTGGGATTGGCCGCTGCATTGTTGCGTTTGTCGAAGAACCCGTTGCTGCATCTGCCCGTGCGTTTTTATGTGTGGCTGATGCGTGGCACGCCGTTGCTGGTGCAGATCGTTTTCCTCTACACCGCGCTGGCGGCGGGCGGGATTTTTCGCTTCGAAGACATTGAGCTGTTCGGGCTGGTGGTGCCCGGCAACATCCAGGCCGCGATCATTGCTCTGGGGCTCAACGAAGGCGCGTACATGGCCGAGATCATCCGCGCCGGGATCGGCGCCGTGGACAAGGGCCAGTACGAGGCCGGGCGTTCGCTGGGCATGACCTTCGCCAAACTGATGCGCCGCATCGTCCTGCCGCAAGCGTTCCGGGTGATCGTGCCGCCGCTGGGCAACGAGTTCAACGTGATGCTGAAAAACACCACGCTGGTCAGCGTGATCGGCGTGCAAGAGCTGTTGCTCAGCACGCAGATGGTCACCTCGGCGACTTTTCGGGTGTTCGAGTTGTACCTGGTGGTGGCGATTTATTTCCTGTTGCTTACCACGCTGTGGGGCTTTTTTCAGCGCTGGCTGGAGAACCGCTTCGGCCAGTCCGACCGACCTTCTTCGCCACCGCCGGCCTCCAGTCGGATGTTCGGTCGCAGCACTCTGAAACTGCTGAGGGGACGCTAAGCATGGCGCAGCCAAATGACGAACTGATCATCGAAGCGCTGAACATTCACAAATCTTTCGGCGATCTGCAGATTCTCAAGGGTATCTCGCTGCAAGTACGCCGTGGCGAAGTGGTGGTGCTGATCGGCGCTTCGGGCTCAGGCAAAACCACGTTTATCCGCTGTATCAACCTGCTCGAAGACATTCAGGGCGGGGAGATCCGGGTCAGCGGTCGGCCCATGGGCTATCGCACCCGGGCGGACGGCAGTCTGGTGCGTGATTCGGAGCGCAACATCGCTCGCCAGCGCCGCGACATCGGCATGGTGTTCCAGCGCTTCAACCTGTTCCCGCACATGACCGCTCTGGAAAACATCATCGAAGCACCGATTCAGGTGTTGGGTGTGCCACGCCAGGCTGCGCTGGAACAGGCGCGGGCCTTGCTCAAGCGAGTCGGGCTGGCAGACAAGGCCGGGCATTACCCGTCGATGCTTTCCGGCGGCCAGCAGCAACGAGTGGCGATCGCCCGAGCGCTGGCGATGAAACCGCAGGCGATGCTGTTCGACGAACCCACCAGCGCCCTCGACCCGGAAACCGTCGGCGAGGTACTGCAAGTGATGAAAGAGCTGGCCGAGGAGGGCATGACCATGGTCGTGGTCACCCATGAAATGGGCTTTGCCCGCGAGGTCGCCGACCGGGTGGTGGTGCTCGATCAGGGCGAACTGATCGAACAAGGCCCGCCGGAACAGATCTTCAACCGTCCGACTCATCCCCGAACCCAGGCCTTCCTCAGCCGCGTGCTGTGAATTTCACAAGGACATCGACGATGCGTTTATCGAGTGTGTTTGCGGCGCTGTGCTGCGCCGCCGTGGTCCCCATGCTTCAGGCCGCCGACTCGGTGGTGAAGGTTTACAACTGGTCCGATTACATCGGCCCCGACACGCTGAAGAACTTCGAAAAGGCCAGCACGATCAAGGTTCAGTACGACATTTTCGACACCAATGAAATGCTCGAAGCCAAGTTGCTCTCTGGGCATTCGGGCTATGACGTGGTGGTGCCGTCCAGCCAGTTTTTGTCCAAGCAGATTCGCGCTGGCGCCTATCAGCCGCTGCAACGTGGATTGCTCGATAACTGGAAGCACCTCGACCCGCGTTTGATGCAACGTCTGCAGGCTGCCGACCCCGGGAACCAATATGCCGTGCCGTACATGTGGGGCACGGTAGGCATCGGCTACAACGAGGAGAAAGTCCGCGCCGTGCTGGGCGAGGATGTGCCGCTCGATTCCTGGTCAATGGTGTTCGATCCGCAGAACCTCGCCAAACTGAAAAGCTGCGGCGTGGCCTTTCTCGATGCGCCGGTGAAGATCATTCCCCAGGCCCTGCTTTATCTGGGCCTGGACCCCAACAGCGTCAAGCCGGACGACTACAAACAGGCCTCTAAACTGCTGATGACGTTGCGGCCTTCGGTGACCTATTTCAACTCATCGAAGTACACCGCCGACCTGGCCAACGGCGATATCTGCGTGGCGATCGGCTATTCCGGTGACGTGATGCAGGCCCAGACCCGGGCGCGCGAGGCGGGCAAAAACATCGACATCCGCTACCTGATTCCCAAGGAAGGCGTAAACCTCTGGTTCGACATGCTGGCGATCCCCAAGGACGCCGCTAACGTCGCCAACGCCCATGCGTTTATCAATTACCTGCTGCGCCCAGAGGTGATTGCACCGGTCAGCGATTACGTCGGCTACGCCAACCCGAACAAGGATGCCACGGCGCTGATGGACCCCAAGGTCAGCGGCAATCCGGGGATCTACCCGACTGACGAGGTGATCAACCACGCCTTCGTCTCCGCCGATCTGCCGGAAAACATCCAGCGTCTGATCACCCGCGAATGGAACCGGATCAAGTCCGGCCAATGAATTGCTGATTTGAAGAGCCTTTGCCATGTTGAAATTTTCTGCTCACGAATACCCTTATCCGTCGCAACGCCAAAGCGTCTTCGCCCGTCGTGGCATGGTTGCGGCGTCCCAACCTTTGGCCGCGCAGGCCGGTATCGAGATGCTGCAAAAAGGCGGTAACGCGATCGACGCCGCCATCGCCACGGCGGCGGCGCTGACCGTGGTCGAGCCTACGGGGTGTGGCCTGGGCGGCGATGCGTTTGCGCTGGTCTGGTTCAAGGACCAGTTGCATGGCCTCAATGCTAACGGTCACGCCCCGGCCAGTCTGAGCATCGAAGCGGTGAAGACGGCCGGCCATGAGCAAATGCCGTTGTATGGCTGGACGCCCGTGACGGTGCCCGGTTGTCCATCGGCTTGGGCCGAGCTGTCGCAACGTTTTGGTGTGTTGCCGTTCGCCGATTTGCTGCAACCGGCGATCAGTCTGGCCAGAGACGGTTTTCCGCTGTCGCCGGTGGTTGCCCATCAATGGCAGATCGCGCTGGATGAATTCAGTCCCTATCGCAATGAAGGGCTGCAGGCCTGGTTCGACACGTTCTTGATTGACGGTCGCGCGCCCAGGGCCGGAGAGATTTTCCGTAACCCGGCGCAGGCGCGAACCCTCGAAGAACTGGCCCTCACGCGTTGCGAGAGTTTGTATCGCGGCGATTTGGCGCAACGCCTGGATGCGCATTCGCGGGCAACGGGCGGCTATCTGCGCGCCACGGATCTTGAGCATTACCGCGCGCAGTGGGTCGAGCCCATCCACGTCAATTATCGCGGCGTGGATGTCTGGGAAATCCCGCCCAGCGGGCAGGGGCTGGTGGCGCTGATGGCGCTGAAGATTCTTGAAGGTTTCGACTTCGACCACCGTGACAGCCAACAGACCTGGCACCGCCAGCTGGAAGCGATGAAACTGGCCTACAGCGATGGTTTGCACTACATCACGGATCCGCTGCACATGCGCGTGGCCGTAGCCGATCTGTTGAGTGACGGCTACAGCGCCCGCCGCCGTGCTCAGATTGGCGATCAAGCGCAGCCGCCGAAGCCGGGCGATCCTCACGCCAGTGGTACGGTGTACCTGTCCACGGCGGACGGGCAGGGCAACATGGTCTCGTTCATCCAGAGCAATTACCACGGCTTCGGCTCCGGCGTGGTGCTGCCCGACAGCGGCATTGCCCTGCAAAACCGAGGGCAGGAATTCAGCCTTGATCCCGAGCATGCCAACGCGTTGGCTCCCGGCAAAAAGACCTTTCACACGATCATTCCCGGCTTCCTCACCAAGGATGGCCAGGCGCTGGGGCCGTTTGGCGTGATGGGCGGCTACATGCAGCCGCAAGGCCATGTGCAAATGGTCATGAACCTGGTGGATTTCGGCCTGAACCCGCAGTCGGCACTGGACGCGCCGCGCTGGCAGTGGCTGGGCGGGATGAAGGTCGGCATCGAGCAGGGCGCTTCAAGGGATCTGGCCAATGCGTTGGCGCGTCGTGGACATGAGGTGCAGATCGCCAGTGACCTCACGGATTACGGACGCGGACAGATCATTTTGCGTGATCCGGTGACGGGCGTGCTGTGTGGCGGGACGGAGCCGAGGGCGGATTCGCATATTGCGGTCTGGTAGAGACGGCAGGCACTCGTCAGGTCAGGAGCACACACTTTTTCACAAAGACCTCCCGGGATCCAATCGATGGCAGAATCTCCCTGACTTGACTGTTTTGGAGAACACCATGCTTCGTGTGTTTGAACGAAGACTCGACCCTTTCCCGCCTGATGAGCTGCCACCGCCGCCCAACGGTCTGGCCAGGTTTCTCTGGGCCTGCACTCGGGGGGCGCGCGGCTACGTCCTCGCGCTGGCGTTGCTCAGCGCCGCCGTGTCGGTTTATGAAGCGTGGCTGTTTTCCTTCCTCGGCCAGGTCGTCGATCTGCTCTCGACCTGGCAGGCGGGCGGGGAAGCGGCTGCGCAGGAGCGTCGCGTGTTGTGGGGCATGGGCATCGTCATGGTGCTCAGTGTCGGGCTGGTGGCGTTGCGTACCATGGTTCAGCACCAGATTCTGGCAATTAACCTGCCGCTGCGCCTGCGCTGGGATTTCCATCGGCTGATGCTGAGGCAAAGCCTTTCGTTTTTCTCCGATGAGTTTTCCGGACGGGTCACGACCAAGGTGATGCAGACAGCGCTTGCCGTGCGCGATGTGCTGTTCACCATGATCGAGATCCTGCCCGGGATCGGCGTGTACTTCATCGCGATCATCGCCTTGGCCGGCGGTTTTGCGCTGAAGCTGATGCTGCCGTTTCTCGCGTGGGTCGTGTTGTTCGGGCTGGCCATGGGATATTTCGTGCCGCGGCTGGGCAAGGTCGGCCAGGAGCAGGCCAATGCGCGCTCGATGATGACCGGGCGTATCGCCGACGCGTACACCAACATCACCACGGTGAAACTGTTCTCCCACTCCAACCGCGAAGCGCACTTTGCACGGGCGGCGATGGAGGACTTCAAGCAAACCGGCTTTCGCCAGATGCGTCTGGTCAGCCTGTTTGAGATCGTCAATCAGGCCCTGGTGGTGGCATTGATCATGTCAGCGGGCGGCTATGCCCTGTGGCTGTGGCACCAGGGCGATGTCGGCGCCGGCGCGGTGGCGGCGATCACCGCCATGGCGTTGCGGATCAATGGCATGTCGAACTGGATCATGTGGCAGATGACCTCGCTGTTCGAAAGCATCGGCACCGTTCAGGACGGCATGGCGACCCTGACCCAGGGCACCAAGGTGCAGGACGCGCCGGATGCCGGCGTGTTGGTGACCTCGGGCGGCGCGGTGACGTTCGACAAGGTGAAGTTCAACTACGGTGGCGAGCGTCAGGTGCTCGATGGCCTGAGTCTGAGCATCCGTCCCGGAGAGAAGATCGGTCTGGTAGGGCGCTCAGGTGCGGGCAAATCGACGCTGATCAACTTGCTGCTGCGTTTCTATGATGTCGACAGTGGCGAGATTCGGATCGACGGCCAGAACATTGCGCACGTGACTCAAGACAGCCTGCGCAGTGCCATTGGCATGGTCACGCAGGACACTTCGCTGCTGCACCGCTCGATTCGCGACAACATTGCCTACGGCCGGCCCGATGCCACCGACGCGCAGATCCGCCGTGCGGCGGCCAACGCCCAGGCTGACGAATTCATCAGCCAATTGAGCGATCGCCAGGGTCATACCGGTTACGACACTCTGGTGGGCGAGCGCGGGATCAAGCTGTCCGGCGGCCAGCGCCAACGGGTGGCGATTGCCCGGGTGATGCTGAAGAACGCACCGATTCTGCTATTGGACGAAGCCACCAGTGCGCTGGATTCGGAGGTTGAAGTGGCGATTCAGGAAAGCCTCGACGACATGATGCAGGGCAAGACCGTGATCGCGATCGCGCATCGACTGTCGACGATTGCAGCGATGGACCGGCTGATTGTCATGGATGACGGACGCATCATCGAGCAGGGCACCCACGCCGAACTGCTGGAGAAAAATGGCGTGTATGCACGGCTGTGGGCGCATCAGAGCGGCGGCTTCCTGGGTGAGGACAAAGGCGTGATCGAGGCGGTGGATCAGGCCTGACCCACCGACGTTGCTCGTGCCGTCGGGGCAGGGTGACGCGACGTCATCAAGCCGATAAAGGAGATTGCCAGCGCCAGGCCAATGGTGGTGGTGACTTCGGTGCGGTGCTGCGGAGTAATCATCATGACCGCCAGCGCCGCACAGATGAAGCCGATCACCAGCCACGTCAGCCAGGGAAACAGCCACATGCGGAAGGTCAGCTCGACCTTGCGCTGTTGCAATATCCGCCGCATGCGCAGCTGCGACACCGCAATCGCCAGGTACACCAGCAAGGCAATCGCCCCGGAACTGGCCAATAGAAACTCGAACAGCCCGGCGGGCATGAAGTAGCTCCATACGGTGATCGACGCGCCCAGCACGGTGCTGGCGATCACGGCTGCCCGGGGCACACCTGCTGCGGAAGTCGCCTTCAGCGCTTTCGGTGCATCGCCTCTACGACCCAGCGAGTACAACATGCGCGAGGCAATGTAGATCGAGGAGTTCATGCAACTGGCCACGGCGATCAGGACGACGACGTCGACCATGAACTTGGCATTTGGAATGTTCATGATTTCCAGGGCGCGCTGATACGAGCCCACCGAGGCCAGCAACGGATCATTCCAGGGCACCACGGAGATGACCACGAAGATCGACAGCAGGTAAAACACGCCAATGCGCCAGATCACCGAGCGGGTGGCCTTGGCAATGTTCTGCGCCGGGTTATTCGATTCGGCAGCGGCAATGGTCACCGCTTCAGTGCCGATGAAGCTGAACATGATCGTGATGAAAGCGCCGACCACCGCCGACAAGCCGTTGGGCGCAAAACCGCCGTGCGTGGCCATCAGACTGCTCAATCCGCTGACTTCACGGTCGGGAACCCAACCCATCAACACGGCAAAACCGACACCGATGAAGCCGATGATTGCCACGACCTTGGCCATGGCGAACCAGAACTCGAACTCACCATATTTGGACACGCTGAACAGGTTGGTCACCACCAGCGCAATGATCGATCCCAACGCGAACAGCCACGCATCGACCTGCGGAAACCATTGATTCAACACATGCCCGGCTGCCAGCGCTTCGATAGGAATGACCAGCACCCAGAACCACCAGTACAACCAGCCGATGGTAAAACCGGCCCAGCGGCCGATGGCCTGGTCGGCATAGGTGGAGAACGAGCCGGTGTCCGGATTGGCCACCGCCATCTCGCCGAGCATGCGCATGACCAGCACGACGAGCAAACCGGAAAACAGATAGGCGAGCAGCACCGCCGGCCCCGCTGCGGCAATGGCGTGCCCTGAACCGACGAACAAACCGGCGCCGATAATCCCGGCGATGGACAGCATTGTGACGTGACGAGGCTTGAAGCCCTGCGCCAATTGGCTACTCGAATCCATGGAGTTCGGGCTGATCATCGGTATTTTTATTCTCTGCTGATCGACATTTAAGCGAATTGAACGGGCACCCGATCGAGCACGATCGTTGCCTGCTGAAACTCCCGAAAGAAGCCCGTCCAACCGCCGCAGTTCTTATCAACCCCATGATCCGAGCGGGGTCGTTTGATACGAAGACACGGCACCTTAGCCGGCCTTGTCGCTGATTCAGTAGCCTGATTGCGCCATGATCGTGTCTGATATCGACATGTGAATACCATGAGGTCGTATTGGAGACCTGTCGGTCATGCACGGCTCTGGCAATCAAAATCCAGATTGACCAAGTCATGTTCGTTTTTGAGATGGGTGCCTGAATTCGACGGTGAAGCCAAACTGGGCCCCACAAGCCAGGCTCTCTATACTGGCCTTCCAGGATGGTAAATAGAGCACAACCTATGCCCGTCGCACCCAATCAAAATTTCCCAGTCATTTTGGTCCCGGCTCAACCAAGCGACTTGGAAAATCTTGTAGCCATTCGAATTGAGGCCATGCGCGAAAGTCTGGAGCGTGTCGGGCGATTTGATCCGGTGCGTGCGCGTGAGCGGTTTCTTGGCGGTTTTGACGCTCGTAACACACGCTATGTCGAGGTATCTGGAGAGAGGGTTGGTTTTGTAGTGGTCAAGCATCACCACAATGAACTCTTGCTCGACCACTTGTATGTGAGACCGAGCGCGCAAGGCTCAGGTGTAGGGGCTGCTGTTCTCACTCAGATTTTCAAAGAGGCGGATGCGGCTGCGCTCCCTGTTAAAGTTGGCGCTCTCAAAGAAAGTGCTTCGAATCGCTTTTATACCCGCCATGGCTTCCAATTCACCGAAAGCAGTGAATTCGACAATTATTATGTTCGTCAGAGTGTTCCGGCGAAACAACGGTAGAAAGCGTTCTCAGGCTCGGTATATCCAGTAAACTTGGCGTCAATCTAGCGCCTGAGTGCGCTTGGGTATACAGAAGGAAACCGCCATGCTTGAACTCGAACCGCTGTGCTTCTCGTCCGACTGCCCTAGCCGGGCTTTATTCGAGCAGATCGCTGATAAATGGTCGATGATGGTGTTAGCCGTGCTTGATGACGGTCCGCAACGCTTCAACGCGATTCGTCGTCGCCTGCAAGGCGTTACCCAAAAAGCGCTCACTCAATGTCTGCGCCGACTGGAGCGCAACGGCCTGGTATCGCGCGAGGTGATTTCGCTTTCGCCAGTCGCGGTGCAGTACCAAATCACGCCGCTGGGCCGCACGCTGCAGCAACCTTTTCGGGCACTGCATGAATGGACGCTCGCCAAGCTGCCGGAGGTTGACGCTGCCCGGCAGAAATTCGACGCCGCTGCAATCGGACCGACAAGTACGTAGGGAAGGCTGCTTCACTCATTACATGAACGCGTTGTCGGCCGCCCATGCTGCGCTTCGGGACTTGTCATCCGATGGCTTGTAAAACACCGAAGATCTCAATCGAACCAGCGCGATCTGGTAAGCATGAAACTCTGCCAACACTTTTTGTTGTTGGCAGTGCGCTGGTTTTTGCCTTTCAACTGCGGGCAATCAATCTCGATACCTGCTTCAACCGAATCTTCACATCGATTGCTCAGGCCGTTCGATCATGAACGCAGAGCGTCCTGCTCTTGCGCGCGAGGCCACTGTATACGGCTCGCCAGCCCATACGCCGCGGACGATTTCCTGACGATAGGTATCCTCGGACCTACCAGGTGTACGAGCGGTGCCTAATTGACGCCAGGTTTATTATTGATACCTTGTCGATTGTCCTCACTTGAGGGAAGCGGTCCGAACCAAACCCTTCGTTCGCCACTCTTGCCGGCGGCTTGCAGCCAGCCAATCGAGCATCCGACAGAAGCATTTCTTTGGTCGAGCCGCACTTGAGAAATCGTTAAGCACGGGCGGACATTCAATAAAATCTATTCTGAGGAAAGTATGGGAAATTTTAAGCTTCTAACCCCCTTGAACAACGAAGAGCTCACTTTCAGAAATCGGGTGTTCATGGCGCCAATGACAAGAGGTCGATCCAAGGATCAGGTGGCCAACGAATTGACTGCGACCTATTACGCACAGCGCGCATCGGCGGGCCTTATTTTTACCGAAGGCACCCAGATCAGCGCCCAGGCCGTCGGCTGGACGAATACCCCAGGGATCTATACGCCTGAACAGATTGCGGGCTGGAAGAAGGTAACTCGGGCAGTTCATGCAGCCGGCGGTCTCATTTTCGCCCAGCTCTGGCACACCGGTAGAGCATCTCATCCTGATTTTCATGGAGGAGAACTCCCGGTCGCGCCATCGTCAGTCCCCTTCAATAGCCAGGCGTTCACGCCAGAAGGCATCAAACCCTCGGTGACCCCACGCGAACTGACCATTGATGAAATCAAGTCCACCATTGGGGACTACGAAAAAGCTGCACAGGCCGCGAAAGATGCGGGCTTTGATGGTGTAGAGATACACGGTGCCAATGGTTATCTGCCCGCGCAGTTTCTGGAGGACGGCTCAAACAAACGCACCGACGAATATGGCGGTACCATTGAGAAGCGGGCGAGGTTCTTGCTTGAAGCCACGGACGCCGCGATCAGAGTCTTCGGGCCGGCCCGTATCTCGGTCAGGCTGTCGCCGCGCATTCCGTACAATGACATGGGCGACTCCAATCTCGAGCAGACCTACATGTACGCGGTAGAAGCGCTGGAAAAGCGAAACGTTGGAATTCTGCATTTCATGGAACCTGGGACTCTGCCGGAAGGCGCGAAACCATTGGCGCCGGGGGCTCGCAAGCGGTTCTCAGGAATTTTCGTGTTGAATGTTGGTTATGATCGGAAGTCCGCGGAACAGGCCCTGCAAACCGGCCTGGCCGATGCAGTCACCTTTGGCACGCTGTTCATCAGCAACCCTGATCTGCCGGAACGCTTCTTCCTTGATGCGCCGCTGGCTACTGCGGATGTCTCCACTTTTTACAGTGGTTCGGAAGAGGGCTATACAGACTACCCGCCGCTGGCCTAGAGATCGAAGCGCGATTTTCGTTTTGGTACCGACCAACAGTTTGATCATGGACGAACAACTTGCCGCCTCACGACGGCAAGTTGCATCAGGCCCTACAAGGTAAACGACAGCGCGGAGAAAACCATCCCGCCGCTGCCCGCCCAGCCCATGCAAAACTGCCCGGTCTCGGCTTCGCCGCGACTCATCGCATCGAAGATGCCGTAGGGGATGGACGCGGTAATGATGTTGCCGGTTTTATGCCCGACATGGTGCAGCTTGTGATCAATACCGATCAGTTGCCCAATGTGCTCCCACATCTTGGGTGAACCGGTATGAATAAATACTTTATGAACATCCGCCGCAGAGACGTTTTGCAAGTTGAAGACTTTTATCGCTTCGTTGCGGCCATCTTCATGCAAGGCTGCTGCGTAGGAATTGAATTGATACTGGCCGCCGGTCGGTGAAATACGCGGAATATCTTCCTCATTGCAGAACAGTTTCCAGTCCGGCAGGGAGATGGTCGACAAGTCACTCAAGTCCGGCCGGTTGATGTACGAGAACTTGAAGTTGCCGGGGGCTTCATGACTGAGAATGGTCACCGTGACGGCTTCGCCAATGGTAAAACTCGGAAACTTGTAAGCCAGTTCCGCCGACGACTGTAAAGAGAAGTTCTTGGGCATCACCGGCCCGCCAGCAGACATGCCAAATTCCATATTGACGATCGCCGCGTAGCGAATCTCGCCGGCCTGCATTTTACTGTTGATGACATCCATGGCGGTCACCCAGCCGTTACAGGCGTCCACCACATCGAAGTTTCTGCAGTTCAGGCCCAGCGCCTTGGCGATAAACGTACTGTTGGCCGGCTCGATGAAGCCTCGCGTAACGTTCGGATAGATCAACAGATCCAGGTCGGCCTTGTCGATATTGGCCTGGGCGAGCGCGGAGTTGAATGCTGTCTCCATCAGTTCCATCGGCGTCTCGTCGGCGCCCAGCCAGTGCCGCGTGCCGCTGCCGCTTTTTTCAAGCAACTTGCTGATGGTCTTCAAGGTTTTTGGCAAGTCTTCCTGGAACGTATCCTTAGAGTGTTCCTCGACCAGGTTTATAACGTCTTGATTGCTGATAATGCGTGACGGGAGAATCCCGGACAGCCCAACTATTTTCATATGACTTCCTTGTTGAAAGTATGCATCCGTGGACAATGACTGCGGATGAGCAAACCCTTACTCATCCCTGTAAGGAGCCACTGGCGGCAATACTTTTAGCACAAAGAAAATGCGGATCAAGAAAGTTGTTGGTTATTTTCCTCAATCGAATTGAATCATGATCTGAGTCAATTTAACGCGTCATTCCTTATAAACGAGCGCATCCACCACAACCCCGAACGCTGAGGAATGTTCACGACGATTCGGGTAGTAAAGGTGGTAACCGGCAAACGGTTGGCACCAATCCTCAAGTACGCGCACCAGTGTGCTGTTGGCCAACTGGCTGATGACCATGTCTTCCGGCAGAAACGCCAGCCCGCAGCCTGCCTCCGCCGCACGCAGGATCGGCATGCTGCTGTTGAACGTCCATTGCCCCTCGACGCGCGCCTTGAGTTCGTGACCGTCTTTTTCAAAATCCCATTGCATCAGGCTGCCATGGGTGGGCAGGCGCAGATTGATGCAGTTGTGCGCAGCCAGATCGCTCGGTGCCTGCGGGATCGGTCGGTGCTTGAAATACTCGGGAGAACCCACTACCGCGATGCGCAATGACGGGCCGATCGGCACGGCAATCATGTCCTTCGCCACCTGATCGCCCAGACGCACGCCGGCGTCATAGCGCTGTGCAACGATGTCGGAAAGGGCGTAGTCGACGGTGATTTCGACCTTGATGTCCGGGTAAGCGGGCAGCACCTTCAACAGCTTCGGCCAGAGGATATTGTTGGCGGCATGTTCGGACGCCGAGATCCGCACATTACCGGCCGGGGTGTCGCGAAATTCACTGACCGCAGCCAGTTCCAGTTCGATCTCATCGAAGCGCGGCGCCATCGACTGATACAAGCGCTGGCCGGCCTCGGTCGGCGAAACGCTGCGTGTGGTTCGCGTCAGCAGGCGCACGCCCAGCCGAGTTTCAAGGGCGCGCATGGTGTGGCTCAGCGCCGACTGCGAGACGCCCAGCTGTGCGGCTGCGCGGGTAAAACTGCCTTCGCGGGCGATCACCACGAAGGCTTGCAGGTCGTTGAGGTTGGCGCGGGACATTGATGAGGGCCTCTCATGAGGGACGCGGGATTATTCCATGAAAGCAGGTTGCGCATGGATGCGCGACCCTCAAGGCGCTCATCACAGGGTACGTGCGTAAAATTCGCTCAGTTTGCCAATCGCCGCATCAACATATTGCGGCACCCAGTAGGTTTCGATGTGTGTCGCGCCATCGACAATGAACACTTCCTTGTCCGTGGTGCCGGTGGCTTTGGGGAAGGCATCCTGAGTCATGTACAGGCTGTCGGCCTTGCTGCCGGCGATCATCAGCAAGGGTTGATTGATCAGTTCAATGTGGTCGGTGGCGTCGAAACGCATCAAATCCAGCAAGCTGCTGGTGGTGTATTTGAAAGTCGAGTTGGGGTGTGCGTGGGTTTTCCAATAGTACTCGTAGCCCTGGCGATAAAGTTCGAAGGGCAGTTTGGCTATCTGCTCATCGGTGAGGTTGGCATCGCCCGAATACAGCACCGCACCGCCGGCCGCTTCCTGCGCGCGGGCTGCTGATGCCTGTTGCAAACGTTGCTGGATGCTGTCGATTTGCGAATCGTTGTAGCCGTTGCGGCGTACCCGGCCCGAGTTGAACATGCTTACGGTCGCCAGCGATTTGAAGCGTTTATCGGTTTGCGCCGCCGCCAACGAATAGCCGCCACCGCCGCAGATGCCGAGCAGGCCCAGACGCTTGTCATCGACACCGGCAAACTGGCTGATGAAGTCGGCCATGCCGTGGATGTCTTCGATGCGATACGCCGGTTTATCGATGCTGCGCGGCTGACCACCGCTGGCGCCCTGATAGGCTGCATCGGCCGTGATGGTGATGTAACCCTGTTCCGCCAGACGCTGGGCATACAGACCGGCAACCTGTTCTTTGACGCCGCCATTGGGGTGTGCAACGACCACGGTCGGGTAAGTCTTTTTCGCGTCGTAGTTGGCCGGGGTGTACACGTTGGCGGCGATGTCCAGACCATTGAGCGTGTACTTGACCGGGTGGATATTGACCTTGCCCGGTTCGTTCTTGCTGATTGCGCCGTCGTAGGCGAGGGTGAAAGGGTTCTTTTTGTAGTCGGCGGCCAAGGCCTCGCCCGCCGAGAGGCCGACCAATGCCGACATGAGCGTGGCTTTGAGAGTGTTCTTCACGTGAAGCTCCTGAGCAATCAATTAGGGCGGCAGTTGCAAAAGTGTTGGGGTCAGTCCAGCTGTTTTTCTTTGAGGAATTGCGCGACCAGGTCAGCGATCTGCACGTTGTTCAGATCCGACATGGGGAAGTGGGTGTTGCCGTGAATGCCAATCTCCGGCAGGTGGATCAGTCGCACATCACCGCCATGTCGATTGACCGCGTCACGCCAGAGCCGGGCCATCTTCAAGCGTGCGCGCCAACTGTCCTGAGCAGGCAGGTCGACGGCCTGTTCCGGGATGTTGTCGCCGTAGAGGATCAGAATCGGAATGCGCGTCAGCGCCATGAATTGCTCCATGGGCACCGCTGCGCCTTGCACCGTGTCGAACGCGCTGGGAATCGGCGCCGGCACTTCACCGTCAGCAAACACGAAACTGCTGCCCGGTTCGAATGCCACGATGGCTTTGACCTTGTCGTTCTTGATCGCCGTCAACCAGCCCGGCCCGCCACCTTGCGAATGGGTGAACAAAATCCCCGGGCCGATTTTGTCGAACAGCGCCGACACGCCATCGGAGACCACGCCCATGTCGAACGGCCCGGTGTTTGGTGTCATCGCCCGGAAAAACTGCTCGCGGGTTTGTGCGTCCTGTGCCACTTGCACGCCATTGAAGTAGTTGGGCCACAGGCCGATGCGGAACTGGTTGAACCACAGTTGTTCGTCAGGCACAGGCTTGAGTGTGGTCTCGACCATGCTGCGTCCGGCATCGCCACGCCGAGGCTGATCGATCAGATAGACGCCGTAGTGACGGCGCAGAAAGATGTTCTGAAACCCCTCGCGGCCATCGGCAGTGGTTTCCCAGGTCTTGGAAAATTGCCCCGCGCCGTGCCACATGACGATGGGCAGTTTTCGCGCATCGACCGGGATCTGATAGAACGCGTAGGCGTGGTCACCGTGGTAAGTCTGGCCGTTGGGCGCCATCGGTTGGCGCGGGTTGAAAGTGCCCGGTGCCGTGATCATCGTTCCGCCAGCGGCGAAGCTGCCTTGCTTCTGGATCAGCAGCGGGCCTTCGGAAGGGTTTGCGCAGGCCGCCAACAGGCTCAACAGTGAGAGGCACACCAAATGTTTTGCAGCTTTCATGTCATGCCCCCGAAGCTGCGAGGGCTTGGGTCAGCGCGCTGTCGGCACGTTCAGCCGTCTGCGCATCGCCGTGTTTTTTCAGCAGCTCGGTAACCTGGCGCAACTGTGCCGCGCTGAGACCGACGCGCAGGCTCGCCGCCATGTGCGAGCGCAGCTGCGATTCCACCCCAGGCGTGGCTGCCAGCGCCCCGACAGTCGCCAGTTCGCGGCTTTGCCAGTCGAGGTTGTCGCGCTCGAAGATGTCGCCGAACAAGTGCGTTTGCAGGAACCGGTTGATCACCGGAGCGAACTCGAACACCGGGCCTTTGACCGGGCCGCCGGAGATTCTGGTTTGATTCGCGGTGCCGGCGGCCAGCAGTTCGTCACCGGTCGGGATAGCGCGTCCCGGCTCGCGTCCCGGCGCATCATCGATGCCGCGCTGTTTGCGCGCCTGCACCACCGTCATCAGTTCGTTCAAGGCGTTGAGGCTGCGCGGGAAGCCCACATACGCGTAGAGCTGCACCAGAACTTCGCGGGTTTCGCTGATGGTCAAGCCGGCATCGAGTCCCTGGTTGAGCGCCGCGTTGAGGTGAGGCATGTCGCTGGTCGCCATGAAAGCCGCGATCAGTGGAATCGCTTGTTGTTGGCTCGACAATGTCGTTGCGCTGGCGGGTGTCTTGGTCATGGTTTGCGCTGCCTCGGCTGCTTGAGTGGTAACGCTGAAGATCGCCGCAACCCCCAGACAAAGCGCCATGAGTGCGGGGAGGGCGGTGCACTTGCGTGCGTCAGTGGTCATCATGAAAGGCTCCATCCATTGCAGGTCACTGCGGTGTTGCTGGATCGTACGGAGGATGGTGGTGGCGATTAACCCCGAAAAGGCGCATGGACTCCTGAGCAAAACTCATGAGTCAACGTTGCCATCACCGCTGGAGTCCTGACTCGGCCCCGCTGTTACGGGGCCCGGAGGTCAGATGATGGTTGGCTGGAAGAGTACCGAGTGAACAACTTCGACACATTCTGTAACTTCATTGGCCGGCGTATTGCGCCTCCGAGACCTGTTCCGCCCAGGTGACGGTCTGGCCGTCTTCGGCTTCAGCGATGGCGATGTGGGTCATGCCACTGTTGGCCGTGGCGCCGTGCCAGTGCCGGGTGTTCGGCGGAATCCAGACAGTGTCGCCCGGACGGATTTCCTGACGCGGGCCACCCTCTTGCTGCACATAGCCAACGCCAGCGGTGACGATCAGTGTTTGCCCCAGCGGATGGGTGTGCCACGCCGTGCGTGCGCCAGGTTCGAAGGTCACCGTGCCGCCGGCGATGCGCGCAGGTGCGTCACCTTTGAACAGGCCATCAACGCGCACCGCGCCGGTAAAGTTTTGCGCCGCGCCCTTGATCGAGGGCTGGGAACCGTTCGGGGTAATGCGGATTTCACTGGCAGCCTGGGCTTCTGCGGTCATGAGTGAGAAAGCCACGAGTGGCGCGATCAATCGGTTCATCGGATCAACTCCGGTCAGGCAATGGAAGCGGCGCCGCACGCAGCGCCGCGTTGGGCAGACTCAAAGTCCGGTCATTTTCAGTGCCGACTCCGGCAGGCGTTCACCGTGCACCTGAATTTGCGCCATCTGCTCTTTGATCACGCGCAGATCATCTGCGCTCAATGGCAACTCGACCGCGCCCAGGTTTTCTTCCAGGCGATGCGGTTTCGTCGTACCCGGGATCGGCACAATCCACGGTTTCTGTGCGAGCAACCAGGCCAGGGCCACTTGTGCCGGCGTGGCGTGTTTGCGTTGCGCGACGGCTTTCACCACATCGACCAGCGCCAGATTGGCCCTGCGCGCTTCAGGGGAAAAGCGCGGGACGACATTGCGGAAATCGCTTGCGTCGAACTGCGTGTGCTCGTCGATCTGACCGGTGAGGAAACCGGCGCCCAGCGGGCTGAACGGAACGAAGCCGATCCCCAATTCTTCCAGCACCGACAGCAGTTCCAGCTCCGGCCCGCGCCAGAACAGCGAATATTCGCTCTGTACCGCCGTGACCGGTTGCACCGCGTGAGCCCGGCGTATGGTCTCAACACCCGCCTCAGACAGGCCAAAATGCTTGACCTTGCCCTCGGCGATCAGCTCCTTGACCGTGCCGGCGACGTCTTCGATGGGCACCTGCGGATCAACGCGGTGCTGATAAAACAGGTCGATGCAATCGGTGCGCAGACGCTTCAACGAGGCCTCGGCCACGGCGCGGATATGCGCTGGACGGCTGTTGGTGCCGCCGCCGCGTGCGCCGGTGATCAGGTCGATATCGAAGCCGAATTTGGTAGCAATGACGACTTGCTCGCGGATCGGCTGCAAGGCCTCGCCCAGCAGTTCTTCATTGGCGAACGGGCCATACGCCTCAGCGGTGTCGAACAAGGTGACGCCTTGCTCGTGGGCCGAACGAATCAGCTTGATCATGCTGGTTTTGTCGGCAGCCGGCCCGTAGGCCGACGTCATGCTCATGCAACCAAGGCCCAGTGCGGACACCTTCAGGCCATTGCCCAACGTGCGGATTTTCATGATGTCACTCCGTACAGAACTCGATTAACGCGTGAGGGGGTGATCGCTCAGCCAGCCATTCACGCGCTCCATGGTCTTGCGCTCTTGCTCACCCTCCATCACAAAACCTTCCAGAACCTTAGTCTTCGGCGCGTGCTTGACGAGCACGCTGCGACTGTTGCCCAAGCCATAACCGCCGTGGGTGTTGAAGGGGATGAGGGTCTTGCCGGTCAGGTCGTGGGCGCTGAGGAAGGTGCGCACGATCGGCGGTGCGGTTTCACCCCAGATCGGAAAGCCGAGATAAATCGTGTCGTAGTCGCTGAGGGCGTGAACCTTGTTTTGCAGTTCGGGTTCGTAGCCGCTGTCACGTTCCTGACGCGCCTGCTCGACGGTTTGCAGATAGTCCTCGGGGTAGGCGTGGGCCGGGCGAATCTCGAACAGATCGGCACCCAGCCCACGCTGGATCAGCCCGGCAACCACGCGGGTATTGCCCGAGCGCGAAAAGTACGCGACCAGAATCCGCGAGCCTGAGCGCGGTGTTTCACTGGCGCCTTGCGTGTCGGCGAGCGACAGCAGCGGAGCGCTGGCCAGTGCGGCGATCACCGTGCGCCGCAGCGGATCGTGATCGTTGCTCATCGACCGACACGCGCTTTAAGGGCCTCGGGATAGCGCTCGCCTTCGATGCGGATCTGCGCCAGCGCAACATCAATCGCCTTCAGCTCGGCGGCATCGAGCGTGATGTCCGCGCCGCCGAGGTTTTCTTCCAGGCAATGCAGTTTGGTCGTGCCCGGAATCGGTACGATCCACGGTGCCTGCGCCAGCAGCCAGGCCAAAGCGATCTGCGCCGGCGTGGCGTGTTTCTGCGCGGCGATCTGGCGAATCAATACCACCAGCCCCTGATTGGCTTGCAGCGCCGCTTGGCTGAAGCGCGGCACGATGCTGCGAAAATCGTCGCTGCCGTAAGTGGCCTCCGCCGACACCGTGCCGGTGAGAAAGCCCTTGCCCAAAGGGCTGAATGGCACGAAGCCGATGCCCAACTCCCAAAGCGTCGGCAGGATTTCCTGTTCGGGCTCGCGCCACCACAGCGAGTATTCGCTTTGCAGCGCCGTGAGCGGCTGCACCGCGTGCGCACGGCGAATGGTCTGTGCACCGGCCTCCGACAGGCCGAAATGCTTGACCTTGCCTTCGCTGATGAGGTCTTTCACCGTCCCGGCGACGTCTTCGATCGGCACGTCCGGATCGACGCGGTGCTGGTAAAGCAAATCGATGTAATCGGTTTTCAGTCGGCGCAGCGAACCTTCGACGGCGACCCGAATACGTTCGGGCCGGCTGTCCAGAGTCTGCTTTGTGTTGTCAGCACCGACGGCGAAGCCGAATTTGGTGGCGATCACGACCTGGTCACGAACCGGGGACAGCGCCTCGCCGACGACTTGCTCATTGAGATAAGGGCCGTAGAACTCGGCGGTATCGAAGAAGGTGACGCCTAGATCAACGGCCGTGCGAATCAGCGAGATCGCTTGCGGCGTTTCTGTCGCTGGACCGTAGCCATGGCTCAAGCCCATGCAGCCAAAGCCCAAAGCTGACACTTGCAGTGAACTGTTTCCGAGTGTGCGCTTGTGCATGTCGATCTCCCGTCAGACGTTGGGAGCACAGTAAGCGAGCTGATTTAAGGGCACTAGAGGGGTAAATCGGCAAGGGTTTATGAGGCTAACTCATCAGTCACTCGATGTGTCGACCGCGCTCTGCCGGCATCTGAATGTGACGTTGCGAGCAACGGTCTCCCAGAAGGGATAAATACCTTCCATGCCAATTTCTGTCACATCGTTGCGTAAAAGCCTCAAGATGGCCCTAACATCCGCGATAAATAGGGAACTATTAACGTCCACAAATAGACTGAGCTGCTGTTGCGACGTCGCACGAAAGAATTTCTACAAAAAATGGAGCACACAATGGGCAGGGCACGCGATGAGTTTGATTTTTGGTGGGGTACGTCCGGGTCGTGGGTGGAACCGCCGAATGTGCGCCGCAGCGGCACCAGCGGTGTCCAGCTGATTGTTCAAGGTGACAAGACGTTTTTTGTAAAGCGTCAGACCGGCCATTTGTTCCGCAGTCTGCGTTACCCCACTGGCCGACCCACCGCATTGCGTGAAGGCGTTGCCCTTTCAAGACTCGAAGAGCTGGGCGTGAATGCGCCAAGACCGGTATTTTATGGCGCGAGAAAAGTTGACGGTCTATGGCAGGGTGTTCTGGTTACCGAAGACCTGGGCGGCTTCATCGATCTGGATACCTGGTATGGCCAGGGCGCTGCAAGCCTGTTGACCACAACGCAACATCTGCGACTGCTTGAACGTTTAGCGCAAATGCTGGCGCGGCTGCACTCGGGCAAATGGCAGCACGGTTGCATGCGTTCCAAACACATCTTTATCAAGGCCTCGATTACCGACGCTGACTTCGATTTCGAACTGGCGCTGCTTGACCTGGAGAAGTCTCGCGGTCGTGCTACGGCAATGGGCGCGGCGCGTCACGACATTCCTCAACTCAGACGGCATTCTTTCTGGGATGAGTCGCAGTGGCGGCATTTCCTTTCCTGCTACGAGCAAGCCCTTGGCAGAACCCTGTAAGACGGTAGTGCGGCAGTGACTCCAGCTCAATCTGCGTCTGACAACAGCACCAGCGAACGCCGTCCGGGTTGGTACTGGGCGCGTTCAGGTGTGGGTTGGCGGGCGACCGCAACAGTCGCCCGCTGACTGCTCAGATTTGCGCCTGGCCGCCGTCAACAAACAGCTCGATACCGTTGACGAAACTGGCGTCATCCGAGGCCAGGAACAACGCGGCGCTGGCAATTTCATCAGCCTCACCGACGCGCCCCATGGGGATCAGCGACGCCAGGTAGTCGAGCAAGCCCTGCTGTTGAGCGGCATCAGGGCCGGCCAAATCAACCAGGCCAGGCGTGCGGGTGGCGCCGGGGCTGATGGTGTTGATGCGCACCTGGCGGTCTTTCAAATCCAGAATCCAGTTGCGGGCAAATGAGCGCACGGCGGCCTTGGACGCGGCGTACACACTGAAGGCGGCGGTGCCCGAGCTGCCCGCCGTAGAGCCGGTGAGAATCACCGAGGCTTTTGGGGCCAGCAGCGGCAGCGCCTTTTGCACAGTGAACAGCACGCCTTTTACGTTGCGATTGAAGGTGTCGTCGTACTGCTGCTCCGTGATGTCACCCAGTGGCAGCATGGATCCACCGCCGGCATTGGCGAACAGCACATCGATCCGACCGTGGGTCGCGCCAATCTGGCGATACAACGCGTCCAGCTGATCAAGGTTGGTGGAATCCACCTGCACGCCGGTGGCGTTGCCGACCGCGGTAACAGCCGCGTCCAGTTCGGCTTGGCGACGGCCGGTGATATAGACATGAGCGCCTTCTTGAGCGAAGCGTTTGGCGGTGGCCAGACCGATGCCCGTAGTGCCGCCGGTGACCAATGCAATTTTGCCTTCGAGTTTGTTAGTCATGGTGTTTCTCCCGTATTTCGATTGAGTGAGTTGCGGTGTGGGAGAAGCTTATCGACGAAGAAAAGCTTTCAAAATAGAATTGTCTGAAACCTATCGTTGCAGAAATGAAATGAGCAGACTTCCGGATTTCGAAGGGTTGGCAATGTTTGCCAAGGTGGCCGAAGAGGGCTCGTTCGCCGGCGCGGCGCGCGTCATGAGCGTGTCGGTGCCAACGGTATCGCGGGCGGTCGCGCGGTTGGAGGCGCGCCTGGGTGGGCGCTTGTTCAACCGTACGTCGCGGCAACTGGCACTTACTGAATTCGGCGCGAGCATGGCGGCCAAGGCGGGTGAGATTTATCGGCAGGCTGAAGAGGTGGAAAGCGAGGCTCAGGATTTGTCGGTCCAGCCCCGCGGCCAAGTACGCTTGGCGATACCCATGTCGTTTGGCTTGCGTTGGGTGGCACCGCTGATGCCGCAGTTGCTGCGCCAGTATCCCGAGCTGTCGATTGACCTGCACCTTTCAGATGCCTCGGTAGACCTGATCGCCGAGGGCTTCGATGCCGCCTTGCGCATCGCCGTATTGCCGGATTCCTCGCTGGTTGCACGGCGCCTGTGTGCCGTTACTCAATACCTGGTCGCTTCACCGGCTTATCTGGACGCTCATGGCCACCCTGGCCACCCCCGCGAACTGGCGTCCCGCACGTGCCTGAGTTATGCCTACCGCGCCCGCAGCCAAGTGTGGCGGTTCACCCATCAAGACGGCAGCGAAGAAGACGTGGTGCCCAGCGGCCCGCTGAGAGTGACCAACTCGGATGCGTTATTGCCGGTGTTGCTTGAGGGCTTGGCTATCGCCGAACTGCCGGAGTTTATTGCCAGCGAGTACCTGAAAGACGGGCGCTTGGTGGTGGTGCTACCGCAATGGAGCATGGCCCGTGGCGGTTTGTATTTCGTCACCCCCTCGGCGCGTACACGGCCGGTAAAGATCAAAGCGCTGTCGGACTTTTTTGCCGAACATTTAAGCCAGCCCGAATGGCGATGGCCGTCATGAAAAATGCCGTGCAATGACTTCAGCATCAGCTCGAGGCCACCCATTCGCCGCCGGTCAGTCGTTCACGCAGGGTGGCGCACCCGGCTGGCATCTCTTGATGGCGGACACCCGAACTGACGACTGTATTCCCGGCTGAATTGCGAGGGGCTTTCGTAGCCCACTCGATAACAGGCACTCGCCACATCCAGCCCTTCGCCGAGCAGCAGACGGCGGGCTTCCTGCAGGCGCAGTTGTTTCTGATACTGCAGCGGACTCATGGCCGTCACTGCCTTGAAGCGATGATGCAAGGTGGAGTTGCCCAGATTGGCGACCCGGGCGAGTTCTTCAATGCGCAAGGGTTGGGTGTAGTGGTTGTTCAACCAATCGATTGCCCGCGTTACCCGACGCGTTTGCGAGTCACCGAGGGCAAGCTCATACAGACGACGTCCGTGTACGCCCCGCAGCAGGCGGTAATACAGCTCCCTCAATGCCAGAGGCGCGAGCATGCCGATGTCTTTCGGTGTTTCCAGCAGCCGGACCAGCCGCAGCATGGTTTCCAGCAGGGGCACATCGACCTTTTCCAGGAACAGGCCAAGCTCCGGCTCGTCCGGGACGCCCGTCGGAGGGGCATCGGCGATGACCTGCGCAATTTCCGTGGCCTCGAAATCAAAGCGGATACACAGGTAGGGCGCCTCCGGACTGGCCATCAGCACACGCCCGGACACTGGAAGCGTCACCGATACCACCAGGTAACTCAGCGGATCGTACAGGTAATGGTCGTCACCCAGGCCGATTTCCTTTTGTCCTTGCACGATCAGGCACAGTGCCGGCTTGTGCACGGTATGGATAAGCTCTGAGGGGGCGTCGAAACGGATGACATGCAAGGGCGCTATCGCGGTTTCATAGACTCCGGGCGTGGAAAAGCGCTGTGTCAGCAGGCGAACCAGTTCGTCACGGTAAATGGCTGTGTTTTGCAGAATGAAAGCGTCGCTCTGTTCCATTTCAAGGCTCTCACAAGTATTCATGAGCGTTTGCCCGGAACTGTCCAGGCGAACGACATTCATCCGACATCATCAAAGTGCTCATTGCCGATAGAGGATCATGCCGGCGTGATAGAGCACGTCGTCATGAAAATGCCCGTCAGCGGTGAAGCCGGTGTCGTCCCAGTACTGGATGTAATCACCGACCAGTTCGTAGCGGCCCTGATAGGCGCTCTTATTTTTACCACGGGCCTCGTCGTAACGCCCAGTCGTCAGAAGCTCGTGACGGATGAATCCGTCAGCGGTGACCCACATGCCCGCGTAACGATGATCCTGAGTGGTTTTCCCGGCATTTTTCATCAGCTTTTCTCCGCGATTGTCCGGCTTAGCAGATACGACCCAAAGCCGTGTGATCAGAGCCGTCTTCGGCCACGCGAAACCCCGGTGTGCGGTCACTGCCACCTTCAGTTACGCGCATGCCGGGAGTGCGGTCCGAACCATCCTCGGCAACCCTGAAGCCGGGGGTGCGGTCACTGCCGCCTTCACTTACGCGCATGCCGGGGGTGCGGTCCGAACCATCCTCGGCAACCCTGAAGCCGGGGGTGCGGTCACTGCCGCCTTCACTTACGCGCATGCCGGGAGTGCGGTCCGAACCATCTTCGGCGACCCTGAAGCCGGGAGTGCGGTCACTGCCGCCTTCGCTCACCCGCAGGTTGGGAGTTCGATCAGCACCATCAGCGGCCAGGTTAAGACCGGTGGAGGAAACGTTCATCGCGCAGGCCAGCATCGCGCTGATCACCAGAGAAAGGGAAAGCCGTTTTGCGTTTTTCATTGTTCAGTCCTCATTGACGTTGTTCATCTGAGTGGCCTGCCGTGGCCTGTGTCTGCGTCCGTTGCGTGCTTTCAGATTACGTAGCCGCGCCGGGCGGTGTTAGGACGAAACTGCCGCAGATTTGCCTGATCCTCTCGGGCTTGTCGGGCATGTCGTGCGGCGCCTTGTGCTGCGGCTCAGCCGGCCGTGACAGTCATGCCGCCGTCGGCCATGACCACCGAACCGACCATGAAACTGGCGCGATCCGAGGCGATGAAGGCGACCACTTCGGCGATCTCTTCCGGCTGGGCGGCGCGACCGATTGGTGCGGCCTCGCCATGTTGGGCGAGAAACGCAGGGCCATCGTCGACCACATTGTTGAGGATGTTGGTCACCACATCGCCGACGCCAACGGCGTTGACGCGGATGCCGTGGCCAATGACCTCAAGCGCCAGGGTCCGCGTCAGTTGCGCGAGCGCGCCTTTGGAAGCGGTGTAGGCGGCGATGGTAGGGAAGGCGAAATAGGAGGCGTAGGACGCGATGTTGACGATCGATCCGGATTTGTTGGGCATCATCGCTTTGACGGCCTCCCGGCTATGCAAAAATGCCGCGGTGGCATTCACTGCCTGAATCCGTTCCCAGTCTTCGCGGGTCATGTCGATGACCAATTTGTTGATGATGATGCCGGCGTTATTGACCAGAATGTCCAGCCGGCCAAATTGCTCGACGGCCAGGTCGACTGCGCGCTCGGCGGTACCGTCCTGCGAGATGTCAGCCACCAGTGGCACCAGACCTGGGCGGGCCAGCGCTTCCACCTCAGGGTTTATATCTTCGGCAATGACCTGAGCGCCGCGGGCATGCAGCAGCAGTGCGATGGCCTTGCCGATGCCACTGGCCGCGCCAGTGACCAGCGCGACTTTACCGGCCACTTCGTTTGGGGTGCTGTTCTTGATATCAGTCATGATGTTCTCCAGCGTTTTGATCAAGTAGGGATAAGCCGTGTTGGCGCTTGCAAGGCGCTGTCATCGGCGACGGGTCTACTGTCTCGCAGCGGGCGGAGGTCGGCGTTCGTGAGATTGCCCAGACTGTCGGGGTTTTGCGCCGAATGTCAGTGAGGGCGGTTCAGTGCTCGATTCAACCCACGGGAAAAGCCCGATATCATCGAGCCGGTCTACGTGACGCGGAGCACGGGCAAGCCCATCCGACCTGCCTGGCTTTGCACCGCTGAATCCGCAAAGGACGATTTCATGGCCAATACCGGACGCACCTCCCTGGAACCGATGTCGACGTCATCTCGTGACCTGCGCATCACCGGCGAGTCAATGGCTGACTACCTGCCAGGCGAGCCGCAGGCGTTACCATCACGCCTGGAAATCAAGGACATTGTCATTGCGCTGTTTACCCATCGCAGCGTCAGTGAGCCCATTCTTGTGCCTGCCGTGGTGGAACCGCTGCTCGTTCTGGTTCTGGCGGGGGCGGCGAGGGTGGAGGAGCGCGCACTGGGTGGAGAGTGGGAAGCTGCGGAGGTCAGTGCCGGCGATTTTTTCCTCACCAGCTCCGATGAGCCCTATGAAATGCGTTGGCAGACGCATGAAGGCGATACCTTCGAAGTCATGCACCTTTATCTGGGACTGCCGTTGTTCGAGCAGGCGTCTCGGGAACTGTCAGGTGAGCACGCCGAGCCTGTGCGTTTGCGCGATGTTTCAGGGGCGCGTGACGAGCGCGTCGCTTTTGTCATGGAGCAGTTGCGTACCGAACTGGTCACTGAACGCTCGCCAAGTGCCCTTTTTTCCCGCTCCCTGGCGCAGGCACTGGCCGTGCATCTGGTGCGCAGCTATCGCGCCGAAAGTCAGCCCGGACGCCGGGTGAACGCTCTGCAAGCCTACAAGTTGCGCAAAGTCACTGACGCCATGAGTGCGCATCTGGACGCTGATTTCAGCCTGGCAAAGCTGGCCAGTCTTGCCGAACTGAGCGAGTACCACTTCAGCCGCCTTTTCAAACGTGCGACCGGGACTTCGCCGTCGCAGTACTTCATTCGCTTGCGCATGATTCGTGCGCGGCACCTGCTGCTGGAAACCCGCCTTAGCATCATCGATATCGGACTCGAGGTCGGTTACTCAAGCCCCAGTCACTTCTCTCAGGTCTTTCGGCGTGAAGTGGGCGTAACCCCCAGCGAGTTCCGTGGCGCCTGAGCGGCGCTTCATTACAAATGTGCGGCGATGCACACAGACACGAATAGGCAAAAGTTGCGCAGGTTTCGGCACGCGTCGAGCAGGTCTGTGCCCTTAATCTTTTCGACACACCCAGCAGCAACGACCGCCCTCTGGTGGTCAGTGCTGAACTTCAATGCAGACAGCAGGAGCTACGGATATGTCGAACATTCAAAACAAAGTCGTCCTGATTACCGGTGCAAGCAGTGGCATTGGCGAAGCGGCAGCCAGGTTGATCGCCGCCAAAGGCGCGCATGTGGTCCTCGGTGCCCGCCGTACCGAGCGTCTGGACAAACTGGTCAGCGAGATCCACGCCGAGGGTGGCTCAGCCAGTGCCTGTGCACTGGACGTTACGGATCTGCAATCGATGCACGCATTCGTGGCATTCGCCAAGGCGCAACACGGCAAGGTCGATGTGATCATCAACAACGCGGGCGTGATGCCGTTGTCTCCACTGGCCTCGTTGAAGGTCGACGAATGGAACCAGATGCTTGATGTCAACGTTCGCGGCGTACTGCACGGTATTGCCGCCGTCTTGCCGGACATGCAGGCGCAAGGTTTCGGTCAGGTGATTAATATCTCATCGATTGGGGGCCTCGCGGTTTCCCCGACAGCAGCGGTGTACTGCGCGACCAAATTCGCCGTCAGGGCGATCTCGGATGGTCTGCGCCAGGAAACGGACAAAATCCGCGTCACTGTGGTGTGCCCGGGGGTTGTTGAATCCGAGTTGGCGGACACGATTTCGGATGATGTGGCCCGCGAAGAAATGAAAGCCTTCCGGCGTGTGGCGCTCAACGCAGATGCCATTGCGCGAGCGCTCGCCTATGCCATCGAGCAGCCTGACGATGTTGATGTCAGTGAGATTGTGGTTCGTCCGACCGCCAGCCCGCACTGAGTGGTCTTGGACGCAAGGTGATTCGGAGGCAATCGTGCTCTGGTGCGTGCTCGGCACACAAGTCACGCACCAGACACGTCTGGGTCATTGCCCCTGACCGCCGCCAAGGCGCTGTGTCGAGTCAAATAATCTGAACCCCGCCCGAACGCCCACGCCTAACGATCAGCTTGTGTTCATTCGCACAGGCACGGTGCCAATACCGGCACATTTCGAGAGGTGGTCAACGTGGCTAAAGACGAGAAGAAAAGCAAAAAAGACGATGCTTCGAAAGCCAGCAAGGACTTGAAAGACAAAAAGTCCTCGCCGGAAAAGAAATCGGCGGCAGCTTCGGCGCTTTCCAAGTCTTCCGACAAGAAAGACAAGAAAGACAAGAAGAAAGACGCCGAACCGAAAAAATCTGCCAAGAAAGCCGATAGCAAGCCGGAAAAGGCCAAGGACGCAAAGAAGGCTGACAAGCCGGCGAAAAAGAAAAAGTAATACTGCGACTCGCCAGGGCGTCATGCCTTGGCGTGCATGTGTTTAAACAGTCGCTTCAGCCCTGCGCGCATCCCCCAATGAATCACGCTGCATCGACTGCAGGTTTTTCTCGATGGTTTCGCACAGGGCCTCCATCTGAATCTGGTGCTCGCTGTGACGAAACGGGCTTTGCAGATCGGTGCCGATGCGCTCGATGGCCAGCAACATGAAGCCCACCACGGTCGAGGCCAGCGGCGTGAACCAACCCAGTGATTCCACCAGTCCAACCGGCACAATCAGGCAGAACAGCGAGATAAACAGGCGCGGGAAATACACGTAAGGGTAGGGCAGCGGGGTATTGGCGATCCGCTCCATCCCGCCCTGGCTGTTGGACAGCTCGACCATGGTCGATTCCAGCCGCGCCAGGCGAATGCTGTCCAGACGCCCGGCCTTGTATTCCCGGGCCAGCAACGATGCAGAGCCGGTGAGGATGTCGTTGGCGAAGTTGTTGGTGGTGCCGCTGCGGGCGAATTCATCTGCCGGGATAAACGCGCGGACTTCCTCCGGGCAAGGCTGACCTTGCAGGTGCGCGGCAAGGCAATTGACGTAAGCCACATGGCGGCGCAACAGCGTCGCCTTCACCGGGTTGATTTCGTTCTGCGGATCATCCAGCAGCGTCAGCACCTGTCGGGCGAAGCTGCGCGAACTGTTGATCATCATGCCCCACAGGGTGCGCGCTTCCCACCAACGGTTGTACGCGCTGCTGTTGCGGAAACTGATCAGCACCACCAGCGCCGAACCGAGCAGCGTCAGCGGCATCAGCGGCAGGTTGATCTTGGCGTTGAGGAACAACATGAAGTCGACGGTGACGGCGATGTCCCAGAGCAACAGCCAGAACAGCGACCAGCCCACGTAGCCCATGGTCTTGATGATCAAGCGGTATTTTTTGACGATGGTGGCTTTCAAACGGAAACCTCGTGGCGAGCGGTCAACAATTACGTCTTAGCTCGGACGGTGTTTTCGCCATAAAGGTTCGATGGCTGGCCGCATCCGTCAAACGAGGGCAACGCAGGTCACGCTGACAGGCCTTATGCCAGGGCGCACCTGCGACGCTTTCGAGCAGAGTCGGAGGATGTCTGACTACCGCTAGCCGGTGACGCACCCTTGTGGTGTTTTTCCGGCGAAGCTGTCGAGCAGACTCGCCACGACCATTTCGCCCATTCGTGTGCGCGTCTGCAGCGTTGCGCTGGCGCGATGGGGCTGCAACACCACCTGTTCGTTGGCGAACAGCGCCTCAGGCACATTCGGTTCGTCGACAAACACATCCAGCGCCGCACCGGCAATCTCGCCGGCCTTGAGGGCTGCCACCAGATCCTCTTCGTTGACCAGCTTGCCCCGCGCCACGTTGATCAGGTACCCATCTTTGCCCAGCGCCTGCAGCACCTGTGCATCGATAATCGCCTCGGCTTTATCGGCGGCGGCTGCCAGTATCAAGGCATCGCTGTCGCGGGCCAGTTGCTTGAGGTCAGCCACGAAGGTGTGGCTGACATCGTTCATCGGTTGCAGATCGGTGTAACTGATCGGGCAACCGAACGCAGCCGCCCGCACTGCCACAGCGCGGCCGACCCGGCCCATGCCCACAATGCCGATGCGCATGCCGGAGACCTGGCGAGCCAGTGGCAGCGGTGCCAGCGGTGTCGGGCTCTGCGGCCACTGGCCGGAGCGCACATAACGGTCGCTGGTACACAGACCGCGACACACGGCGATGAGCAAGCCGATCGCCAGATCGGCGACGTCCTCGGTCAGCGCACCGATGGTTGCGGTGACGCGGATCCCGCGATCCCGGGCGTAAGCCAGGTCTACTGCATCGGTGCCGACGCCATTGACGGCCACCACTTCCAGTTTCGGCAGTTGCGCCATCAGCGCTTGGCTGATCCCCGTATGGCCACCGGTGATCACGCCACGGATATTGGCCCCGTGCTCGTGCACATACGCCGCTTTGTCAGCCTGCTCAAAGTAACGTCTGATCGTAAACAGTTCGCTGAGACGGGCGTTGATTTCAGGAATCAGGATCGGGCTGAGCTGCAGGACTTCTGGCTTCATGTAAACCTCACTTACTCGATAAAAGGCCGGCTTAACCGCGACCGGCGAAAGGCATGGCCGTGGCCATGACTGTCATGTTCAGGACGTTGGCCGACAGTGGCAGGGCCGCGATATAGCGCACGGCATCAGCCACATGTTTGACGTCTACCATCGGCTCCACGGCGATGCTGCCGTTGGCCTGGCGCACACCTTTGGTCATGCGCACCGACATTTCGGTGAGGGCGTTGCCGATATCGATCTGGCTGCAGGCGATATTGAATTCGCGACCGTCCAGTGCCAGCGACTTCGTCAAGCCGAGCACGGCATGTTTGCTGGCGGTGTAGGCGCTGCTGAACGGGCGTGGTGTATGAGCCGAGATCGAGCCGTTATTGATGATCCGCCCACCCTGCGGTTGCTGGCGGCGCATCAGCCCGAAGGCACCACGGGCGCAGAGGAAAACGCCGTTGAGGTTGGTGTCGATCACGTTGCGCCACTGCTCGAACGTCAGTTCATCCAGGGGAACGGCGGGGGCATTGACCCCGGCGTTGTTGAAGACCACGTCAAGGCGTCCATAGACTTCGGCGATGGTCGCAAACAGCACATCGACACTGGCCGGGTCACGCACATCGGTAGGCACCGCCAACGCCTGATGGCCTTGCAGGGCTGCCATGGCGACCAGTTCCTGCAACGGTTCCGGTCGGCGGCCGGCGAGTACCACGGTGTAACCGTCGGCCATCAGACCTAGGGCCACGCTGCGGCCGATTCCGCTACCGGCACCGGTCACCAAGGCTACCTTCAAAGCTTGAGCGCTCGACATCTTATTGTTCTCCTGTCTAAGAATCAGGTTGGGCGTGGCGCGGGATCAAGTCCGCGGGCCGACGCGCATTTCGAGTTGGCCGATACCGTCGATGCCGGCGTTGATGATGTCGCCCGGTTGCAACACATCGACGCCCGCCGGGCTGCCCGTCATGATCAGATCGCCGGCCTTGAGCGTCACCGATCGGGAAATCCGGCTGATCACTTCACTGACCGACCAGATCTGGTTATCGAGGCTGTCGCGCTGACGCTCCTGGCCGTTGACGTTCAGCCATAGCTCCCCGTCGGGATGGCCCAACCGATTGACGGGGACAACGGCGGTCATCGGTGCGGCACCGTCGAACACCTTGGCCCCTTCCCATGGCAAACCGCTGCTTTTGGCCTGGCGCTGCACGTCGCGGCGGGTCAGGTCGAGTCCGGCGGCGTAGCCCCACACGTAGGCCAACGCTTCACTCTCTGGAATATCGGCGCCCCCTTCACCGATGGCGACGACCAGCTCGATCTCGTGGGCGAACTCGTCGGTCAGAGGCGGGAAGGGCACTTCACCAACGGCATCCACCACGTTGCTCGCCGGCTTCATGAAAAACACTGGAGGCTGGCGAGATTGCCCCTGAGTGTCTGGCCAGGGGTAATTACGGCCGACGCAAAACACCCGGCCGACGGGAAAACGTTGCTTACTGCCGACAACCGGCAAGGTCACTGGCAGATCCGGGGTAAAAACATACTCAGTCATGTTCATCCTGTTAAAAGTCCTGTCAGAAGCTTCAGCGTACGGCGGCGTTCGTTGGCAAAGTTGGACGAAAGCCGCCTCTGGTTGGAGAAAACGGTGCTTTACGGCTCAATTCGCCTTCAACTCGATGCGGTACAAACGGCCGAGCAATAGTGAGTAGGAAAGGGTGCCGATCAGTGCGACAGCGCCGATGAACCAGAACGCCCAGGCAAACGAGCCGGTGGCGTGGACAATCGCCCCGATCACGATCGGCGTGACGATGCCGCCAATGTTCGCCGCCAGACTGGTGATGCCGCCGGTGAGCCCAATGAGTTCCTTGGGCGCTACTTCCGACACCGCCGCCCACGAAGACGAGGCGATGCCTTGAGCGAAGAAGGCAACGGTCAACACGGCAATGCAAATCATGTTGGAGTCGGTGAAATTGACCAGAACAATGGACATGCCGAGCATCGAGCCAATCACCAGTGGCAATTTGCGCGCGAAGGACATCGAGTAGCCCCGGCGAATCAGCAGGTCGGACACAATGCCCGCGAGAAGAATGCCGACGGTGGCGCCCACGAAGGGCATCACGGCAAAAATCCCGGCTTTGATCATGGTCAGTTTGCGTTCCTCGATCAGGTAAGTCGGGAACCAGGTGAGGAAAAAGTACAGCGCAGAGGTGCTGGCGAACTTGCCAATGCAAATTGCCCAGATCTGTCGGTAGCTGAACAGCTCGGCGATTTGCCGCCAGTTGAAACGGGTGCGCTCTTGACTGCTCTTGACCAGACCACCGCCGGCTTCGATGTAGCTCAGTTCTTCTTTGCTGACTTTCTTGCAGTTCAACGGGTCGCGATACAGATAAAGCCACAGCACACCAAAAACGATGCCCAGCGCGCCCGTACTGTAGAAGACATGGCGCCAGTCAAAGGTCGTGGCCAGCCATAACAGCGCCCCGGTAAACAACGCTGTGCCCAGATACTGGCCGCAGACATAGATACTGCTGGCCAGACCGCGCTCGCGAGCCGGAAACCATACCGTGACCGCACGACTGTTGGCCGGAAACGCCGGAGCCTCCATGGCGCCCACGGCCAGGCGTAGGCCGAACAGGGAGGCGAATCCGCTAGCAAAGCCCTGGCAGACGGTGACCGTCGACCAACTGATCAGCGAGACACCGTAGGTGAAACGGGAACCGAAGCGGTCGGCAATAAACCCGGCCGGCACCAGAGCCAGCGCGTAGGTCCAGGCGAACGCGGAAAAAATCAGGCCCATTTCGATCTTGTCCAGGCCCAGGTCCTTGGCCATGAACGGTGCGGCAATCGAAATGTTCACCCGATCGATGTAGTTGATGATCGTCGCGATCAGCAGCAAAGAGAGCATGAACCAGCGCCGCCGCGAAGGCAGTCGCTGAGGCAGCACGGTGTCGCGCGCGCTGGCGAGCAACGGCGTAGCGCTCGTCTGGGAAGTGTGGGTATTCGACATGAGTAAGCCTCGTTTTATTGTTAGAAATGTCGAGTTATTTCCGGGCAGCCGACGTCATGCCCGCAAAAGCGCGAGCGAGCCATCGAGTGCTGAAAAAAGACAGTGAGCGTTAGCGGCAGACGTTCAGGTTCGTCGTGCGCCAGGCATTACAGGCGTGAGTTCGGGGGGATCAGCGGGGAGCAATAGCAGGGTCATGACGTGCGCACCTTTGATTGTTTTTGATAGAGGTCGGGCTGCGTGTGCAATCACAGTGGTCGTACAACCTTGTTAAAGCAATCCGGGTGTTAGATCGTTTTTTTGTTGAAAAACCGATTGGGCAAACCTGTCCAAAAATACGCCACAGTAAATCCGCTCGGAATTTTCGTTTTCGAGTCATCTATCTATTTGTTTTATAACAAGAAATAGAAATCATCCAAAACTGGTTTTTTTGGACAGTCGGAATCGGTACGCACACGGGCAAATTTTTTTCACGGGCTGAGACATCGTACGACCTCTTGATGGCGTACCCCTGAGGCTTCAAGATGAACACCGACGCTTGCCCGGCAACGCCAGGACAACCTGCCAACGTACCTGTCGAGGATTCTCAAAAAATGCCGTCACCCAGCCGTGTCCCCACCTATGTCATGCAGCAACGCAGTGAACTCACCGACTTTTACATTCGCGACAAACAGGGCCGCCGCGCCGAAACCAGCCCGCATCGACATGAGTACTTCCAGATTCAGGTCAACCTCGGCGGCGACACCGTGCAGCACATCGGCAACGCTGTGCGCCCGTTTCCGCGCAATACGCTGGCCTTTATCCTGCCGCATCGGGTGCATGTGATCCCGCATCCGGCGGACAGCAAGTTCATGGTGATCAACTTTTCCCAAACCTTCCTGTTGCCGCATTTGCAGTGCGACCCGATGGATCTGGAGGAGGTGTCGATTCTTCTGGCACCCGAGTTGTCGCCGTTCCGCTTTCAGGAGCATCTGGACTTCGTTCTGGAGGATGCGGATTTCAACCAGGTCTGTGCCTTGATCGAGCAGATGCGCACGCTGGATGAGAACCGCCAGTTCGGTACCCGCGAAATGCTCAAGGGCTTGTTGCTGCAACTGATCGGCAACGTGTGCTTCCTGTATGCCGAACCGCTCAAACGCCTGGCAGAGGAAAATGCGGCTGAAGCCAGTCGACGCGATGCTCTGAGCCGCATGTATGAGTATCTGCGCAAGAACATTGCCGATCCCGATCTCAACCTGATCAAGGTAGCGGCCGCGACCTATCTGTCCCCGACGTACCTGACGCACTGGTTGCGCAAGGAAATCGGCAAGACGTTTACCGAACTGGTGCTCGAACGCAGGATGCACGCCGCACGTAACTACCTGCTCAATGGCACGCGGCCGGTGGGCGAGGTGGCGAGGTTGTGCGGATTCGCGGATGAAGCTTATTTTTCCCGGCGTTTCCGCCAGATCCATGGCCAGCCTCCGGGGCAATTCCGGCGTCAGCAGCTTAATCCCGATACGCCGCAGTCAGCGTTGAACACGTGACAAGAGAGCCTCCCGGGTCGAGATAATCGAGCAACAAAAAACCCGGCGAAATGCCGGGTTGTTTGAGGTCTGCTATCGCTTCAAATCGAAGGTTCAGAGCGAAGCTTTCACCTGTAAACCAAACACCAACGCATTGTCGATGTCCTGCCCGGAAAACGCCCCAGGTTCGATGATGTATTGCATGTTCGGGCGTAGTGTCAGCCAAGGCGTGGCCTGGTAGCCGTAGCCGAGTTCGATCAACTGCTCGCCACTGTCCAGATTCGGGAACTGCGTGCCGTTGGCCATGGCGGCGTCCTGCTGTACGTCGCGGCTGCGCGGGTTAGGCACGGCGCGACCGTAGCCCAGAGCGACGGTGTCACGCGGGCGACCTTCGAACGGTTTGTACAGCACCAGACCGGTGCCGTACCACTTGCTGAATGGCGAAGCCGCTTCGCTGGCTGCCGAGTATTGGCCGAACGCATGCAGGCTGCGGCCCTCGGACGTTGGCGAACTCCATACGGCTTGATCGATCAGCAGGTAATGCCCGCCACGCCCGGAGACTTCTTTGTCGCTGCCGATGCGTTTCACATCGGAACTGTCGTAGTAGTAACCCAGCTTGTATTCGCCGGGCAATTGGCCCGCGTGCTTGTACACCAGTTCGATCGGCACCACGGTGCCAGTGGTGTGTTTCGGACCCAGATGCCAGGCACGGCTGGAGTTGCCGTTGCTTTCCGGATCGACGTTGAACGCGGCCACGCGCAGTTGCCACGATGGCGACAAGTCGTACTTCACCCGCACGCCCAGGTGCGCGTTGGGGTAGTTAGTCCAGCCACTGCCGCCGGACATGTTCAGCGGATGGCCGCAGAAACCGGCGTTCATGAAGTTGCACAGAATGCCGCTGTCGAGGCCGCCGAGGTCGTTGCCCATGGCCATGTAGCCGAGTTTTACGTTGAGCGCCGGGGTGAACAGACTGCGCTCGTAGCTGAGTTCCGTGAGTCGGGTGTAGAGGCCGCCGTAGTTTTCCTGGATCGGCAGACGGTTGCCAACCAGGTCTTCGGAGGCGCTGTTGCCGCGGCGGTCGTTGATGGTCAACTGGACCTTGCCGGCGTTCTCCACGCCATACAACTTGCTCAGATCAAACTGGGCGCCGAGCTTGATGTTCTGCGAGTAACGGCCGGAGCGATGCAGGCCGCCATCGGCGTTGTAAGCCATTTCACCGGTGTAATCGCCGGTGAATTTGATGCCGTCTTCGTCCATCTGGTGACGCAAGCCACCCCAGTCACCGGTCAGGGTATTGCGGGTCAACAGGTTTGCATCGGTATCGGCGAAGGCGGGCAGGCTGGCGCTGCAGGTCAGGCCCAACAGCACGCCGTTGACCCAGCCGTTACGAGTAAAACCAAACATGGAGATCTTCCTGCTCAACGCGGTAGCAATATCGGAAAGCGGCGCGGCACCCTCAGGTGCCGCGCGCAAAAAGAAAGCGCCCGTGTTCAACACGGGCACTGCGGTTTACGGCAAGGCGTAAGCCATCACGTAGTCGCCGCGGTCAGTCGACTGACGCGCGCCGCCAGCGGTGACAACGATGTACTGCTTGCCGGTTTTCGGCGAAACGTAGGTCATCGGGCCGCCCTGGCTGCCGACCGGCAGACGCGCTTTCCAGATTTCCTCGCCGTTGCCGCTGTTGAAGGCGCGCAGGTAGAAGTCCTGAGTACCGGCGATGAAGATCAGGCCACCCTGGGTCGACAGGGTGCCGCCCAGGGTTGGCAGGCCGATCTTGATCGGCAGGTGCATGCGGATGCCCAGAGGACCGGTGTCTTCAACGGTGCCGACCGGAACCTGCCAGGCGACTTTCTGGGTCTTCATGTCGATCGCGGTCAGGGTGCCGAACGGCGGCGCCTGGCAAGGAATGCCGGCCACCGACAGGAAGCGGTTTTTGTTCACCGCATACGGCGTGCCTTTGAGCGGTACCGCGCCCATGCCGGTGTTCAACGCTTCGCCACCGGACGAGGCTTGAGCCTTGTTCTGCGACGGAATCATCTGGATCCACAGACCCAGGCGCATGTCGTTGACGAAGATGAAACCGTGGACCGGGTCAGTGGAGAGGCTGCCCCAGTTCATGCCGCCCAGCGAACCCGGGAAGCTCAGCGATTTGTCGGTACCCGGCGCGGTGTACAGGCCGTCGTAACGCATCGATTTGAAATCGATCCGGCACAGCAACTGGTCATACGGGGTGGCGCCCCACATGTCCGACTCAGTCAGGTGCTGAGCACCGATCTGCGGCATGCCCACCGATTTCGGCTGGGTTGGCGAGTACGGTTCGTTCGGGATGTTCGCGGCTTTGACCGGGACTTCTTTAACGTCGGTCAACGGCTTGCCGGTGGCGCGGTCGAGCACGTAGATCTGCCCGGCCTTGGTGCCGATGACCAGAGCCGGAACGGTTTTGCCGTCCTTGGTGAAGTCGATCAGGCTCGGCTGCATCGGCAGGTCGAAGTCCCAGAGATCGTTGTGCACGGTCTGGAACACCCAGCGTTCATCACCGGTGGTGGCGTCCAGCGCGAGCACCGAGGCGCCGTAGGTGTGATCGAGTTTGCTGCGTTCGACACCATAGATGTCGGTGGACGAGCTGCCCATCGGCAAGAACACGGTGTTGGTCGCCGGGTCGTAGGACATCGGCGCCCAGCTGTTCGGCGTGCTGCGCACATACGTGCTGCCATCGGCCGGGGCCTTTTTATCCTGCGGGTTGCCCGGGTCGAAGGCCCAGCGCATGGCGCCGGTGATCACATCAAAACCACGGATCACGCCACCCGGCATGTCGGTTTGCACGTTGTCGGCCACACGACCGCCGACCACCACGGTGGTACCGGCCATCAACGGAGCGGAGGAGAGCTGATAGTAGCTGTCCGGCACATCGCCCAGACCGGCCTTCAGATCAACCTGACCGTTGTTGCCGAAACCCTGGCAGAACTCGCCGGTGTCGGCATCGACCGCGATCAGGCGAGCGTCGATGGTGTTGGTCAGCAGGCGGCGCTGGCAATTGGCGGCAGGCGCCGGTTTGGCTTCGATGATGCTCGAATTGCTTGGCTGAGCGATGGCCTTGGTGGCATCGAAATAGGCCATGCCACGGCAACGTTGCCAGACTTTCGATTTGGCGTTGATCGCGTTCTTCCACAGCTCTTTGCCGGTGTCGGCATCCAGCGCGATCAGGTTGTTGTGCGGGGTGCAGATGAACACCTTGTTGCCGATCTGCAGCGGGGTGAGCTGGTCTTCGGCACCGTTGCCATCGCTCTCGGCGACGTCACCGGTGTGGTAGGTCCACGCCACTTTCAGTTTGTCGACGTTGTTGCGGTTGATTTGGTCCAGCGCGGCAAAGCGGCTGCCGCCTTCGGTATTACCGTAGTGCGCCCAGTCTTTTTGCGCCTTGTCTGGCTCAACCGGCGTCAGGCCCGGGCCCGTGCCGGTGGCAGCGACAGTCGGATGCGCGACGAACATGTTGCCGGCAGCCACCGCCAGCCCCACGGCCAGGACAGCGGCAACGCCGTAAGCGCCACGCCCCGGCACGCCACCGTTGGCGCGCTTGAGCAGTGGATAGACCAGCGCCACCACCAGGCCTACGGCGCTGAACATGAACAGGCGCGAGAACACCGGCCAGAACACCAGCCCGGCATCGCTCACCGCCCAGATCGCTGTACCGACCAGAAACGCCGCGAACAGCCAGGCGCCGGCGGTCTTGAAGCGAGCGATCAGCAGACCGGAAACGGCCATCACCAGACCGCCCACGAGGAAGTACCACGACCCTCCCAGGCTGACCAGCTTCACTCCGCCAGCCGCAAGTGCCAGGCCGAGCAGGGCGATGATCACCCCCAGCCCGACCAGAATGAATTTTGATATGCCCGAGAGGCGTTGACTCTGCTTCACGTTGAATGTCCCGTTGAAATGAGGCGTGCATTATATAGTTAGGTAACTACCTAGTTAAATCACTAATTCAGAATGAAGCATAGATCAACGCGGCTACGCGGGTTTGCGGGCAGTCCTGAGCGCTCACGGGACCGGCAAGGGCTGATCGAGCGTGAGGCAAGTCGCAATTACGTCTGGTTAAATGGGATTTTTGACAGGTATCAATCAACAGGAGGGAGAGTGAATCGATAAACGCCGATTCGACGTGCCAGTCATCAACCGACGTACGGCTGCTGCCGTTTCGACTCACGAGAACGAAGGCAAAGAAAGGACAACACGTCGGGTAGACACTGCGGTCAGTGGGCGTGCAAAACTGTAGAAATGACGTCAGACGTCCTTGAATTCCTCTACGAGCAGCTCCGCAAATTTTTCTTTTGCTCGATGAGGTCCACTGTTTTTATTCCATATAAAATAATTCTGTATTGGGTGCAGGTCGTCAAATACATGGCCGCTTATGTCACCGATCCTGCGAAACTGTTCAAAAACGCCTCTGGGCACTAACGAAACACCCGCTCTAGAGCTGACACACCCAAGAATGGTGCCGTAACTGGCGATGCTTGTTACAGGACTAACAACACCATGCGCTTGTAGCCAGTTTTCCAGCGCCTTTCTATAAGGACAGCCTTCAGGCCACATGAATATATCTGTGCCACTCAAGTCCTGCGGATTATGCACGTGCCCCGCAGCTGAAGAGGCAATCAATACCAGTTCTTCCATGTAGATTTCGATACTTTCAATATCAGGATGATCCTGATTGACAGCAATGATGGCACCGTCGAGTTTATGATCAACCACATCATTCAATAACTGCGACCAGTCACCTGTGCTGAACTGCATTTGCACAGACGGATAGAGTTGATGAAACTTTGAGAGCAACTTGGGCAGTCTGCCGGTGGCCGATGACTCTATTGCCCCGATCTTCAAGAGTCCTGACGGCGCCGCCGCAGGATCGAGCGCTCTTTGTGATTCCTGGCACAAAGACAGGATTTTGTTTGCATACCCAAGAAATAATCTACCGGAAGGGCTGATAACAAGCCCCCGACCTTTCCTGATAAACAAAGATACCCCAAGTTCTTTTTCCAGAAGTTTGATTCTGTTGGTAATATTGGACGGCACACAGTGCAGTAATTCAGAGGCGCGAATGATACTTCCGTGATCCGCTACAGTCTTGAACATAGTAAGTTGAGAAAGCTACATGCCATTGCTCACTTATGATGAATGGTTTGATCACTATAAGTCACTTGTTGAAACCCATCAAGTCACCTATTTTTCAAAGTCTGATCTGATTGTGGAAATTTAAATCAGCGGGTCAGAGGTAAATAACCCGGGGGATTTCGTGATGCGTTGCGAAGACCTTCAGTCCCGAAAGGATCTCCTGAATGGATTTTGAACAAGCGTTGTTCGCTTTAGGCTTTTTTGCATTCTGTGGTGGTTTGATAGATGCAGCGGTAGGTGGTGGCGGGCTTGTACAGCTGCCAGCACTTTTGCATGCGCTTCCTCAATATAATTTGGCAACCGTATTTGGAACCAATAAGCTGGCGGTTCTTGCGGGCAATCTTTCTTCGATATACAGCTATACCAAAAGAATAAAAATTGTCTGGAAACTGATGCTGCCCACCATGCTGTCAGCATTCGTTTTTGCGTTTATTGGCGCGTTTTCCGTGTCAATCGTTCCCAAGAAACTCATGGAGTTCGTTGTTTTTTTTGTTTTGATAGCGATGGCGATCTATACGTTCGCGGAAAAAAGATTAGGCCTGATCAGCACTGAATTTCATTGCGGAACAAAGGAAATTGCGTGGGGCATTTTTTTTGGTGGCTTGATTGGTTTTTATGACGGCGTCTTCGGTCCGGGTAGCGGCAGCCTTCTGCTATTCATTTTCGTCAAATATTTTGGCTTTGATTTTTTAAATGCCTCCGCCTCCGCAAAGCTGGTCAATCTGGGTACGTTCTGCGCGGCGCTCATGTTTTTTGTACCAACGGGAAATGTTCTGTGGGCGGTAGGTGGCGTCGTAGCACTGTGCAATATTGCCGGCTCCCTGACTGGAGTTTTTCTGGCACTGCGGTATGGCAGTGGCTTTATTCGGATCTTTTTCCTGATTCTGCTGGTTTTCCTGATTGGCAGAATGGGGCTGTCTCTATTTTCATAGATGAAATCCAACCCCTTCAGCACTCCAATGAACATTGGCTGTTGCGCTTGATCACCCACGGTTGTTGCGCAAAATCGAGAAATTCAACGCCGCTGCCACACACAACCAGGCCAGATAAGGAAACAGGATCAGCCCGGTGATCACATCCAGGCGCATCGCCAGAAATACCATTGCCGCGACTACCAGCCACAACACCAACAGAATCACCATGGCGGCCAACACCTGATGCGCGCCGAAGAACACCGGCGTCCACAGCGTGTTCAAGGCGATCTGCGCGGCCCATAGCGCCAACACGGTCTGACTGCCGGGAATCAGGCTCAAGCGATAACCGGCCCAGGCCAGCAATAGATAGATAATCGTCCAGGCCACCGGAAACGCCCAATTGGGTGGGGTAAATCCGGGTTTATTCAGCCCTTCGTACCATGGCCCGGGTTTGAAAATCACCCCGGTACTTGCCGCAGCGCCGCACGCGATCAGAAAAATCAGAAACGTCACCATTTTTCACTCCTTGGCCGCAGCCACTCTCTCTGGGATTACAGCGCCGCAACGGTCGCTCATTCGGATTTCATCGCCATCAGGTCACTGACCCGCGCCACCAGCGTGTCGACGGCAAACGGCTTGGTCAGCACCTGCATGTCCGGGCCCAATTGACCGGCACCAATCACCGCGTTTTCCGCGTACCCGGTAATGAACAGGGTCTTCAGGTTCTGGCGGATTTCCCGGCCGGCATCGGCCAGTTGCCGACCGTTCATGCCACCCGGCAAGCCGACGTCAGTGATCAGCAAGTCGATGTGAATGTCGGAGCGCAACATCTTCAGCCCGACCACGCTGTCAGCGGCCTCTATCAAGGTGTAGCCGAGATCGCCGAGCACGTCAGTCAGCAACGCACGCACCGTAGGCTCGTCGTCCACCACCAGGATCGTCTCGCCAGCCTTGGGCAAGGCGGCCGGCGCGTTGTCCTTGTGATCCTGATTCGGCACCGGTTCGCCATGATAGCGAGGCAGATAAATGCACATTTCTGTGCCCCGGCCGACCTGCGAATGCACACGCACCTGGCCGCCGGACTGCTTGGCGAAACCGTAGATCATCGACAGTCCCAGCCCCGTGCCCTGGCCCAGCGGTTTGGTGGTGAAGAACGGGTCGAAGGCCTTGGCGATGACATCGGCGGTCATGCCGGTGCCGGTATCGGTCACGCACAGGCACAGGTATTCGCCCTCTGGCATGTCCAGGGTGCGCGCGGTCTCGCAGTCCAGCGTGCGGTTGGCGGTTTCGATGGTGATGCGCCCACCGTCCGGCATCGCATCGCGAGCGTTGATGCACAGGTTGAGAAGAGCATTCTCCAACTGACTGGCATCCACCAGCGTTGGCCAAAGCCCCGGCGCGGCGCGGGTTTCCAGGACGATGCTGGGGCCTACCGTACGCTGGATCAGTTCGGTCATGCCGGTCATCAGCGTGTTGACGTCGGTGGGACGCGGATCGAGGGTCTGGCGTCGGGAGAACGCCAGCAGCCGGTGGGTCAGGGCGGCGGCACGCTTGACCGCGCCCTGGGCGGTCATCATGTATTTGTCGACTTCGTTCAGTCGTCCCTGGCTGATGCGTGCGCCCATCAACTCCAGTGCACCGGAAATGCCGGCCAACAGATTATTGAAGTCATGCGCCAGGCCTCCGGTCAGTTGGCCGACGGCTTCCATTTTCTGTGACTGACGCAGTTTCTCTTCGGCTTGCATCAATTCTGCGGTGCGCGATGAAACGCGCTGCTCCAGCGTATCGTTGAGCGCGCGCAATGCAGCAATGGCGCGGTCGCGCTCCGCTTCGACATTGCGTCGCTCCTCGACATCGATCAGTACACCGGGAAAGCGCAGCGGCGTTCCATCGTCTGCACACTCAACCCGGCCGTTGGCCTCGATCCACTGGTACTTGCCGTCCGTGCGACGCACGCGGTACTGATGGGAGTAGGCACCACCGCGGCCGATGGCTTCGTTGATCGCGCTGGTCAGTCCGTCGCGGTCTTCGGGATGCACGGTCACCATCACTTGTTCGAGGCTGAGCCCTTCGCGGCCCAGCGCTGGGTCAAGGTCGAACACCCGAGCAAAAGCTTCGTCCACGGCAAAGCGGTCGGTGAGCAAGTCCCAGTGCCAGGTGCCGATAATGGCCCCGGCGGCGAGCGCCAGTTGCACACGCTCGACGTTCTCCCGCGCGATGGCCTCGCTGGCTCGCAAACGCTCCTCGGCGTCGCGCCGCTGGGTGACGTCGTTGAACAGAATGGCGATCTGCCGGTCGGCCGGATCGCCAACACGCACGGCGCGCACGTCGAACCAGCGCTCGAAGGTGTTGGCGTAATTCTCGAAGTTCGCCGGTTCCCCGGTCTTGGCCACATGGCCGTAGGTTTCAAACCAGAAGCTTTCCAGATTGGGCGCGAACTCGGTCACCCATTTGCCGCGCAGGTTGACGCCGCACTGGTGTTCGAACGCCGGATTGGCTTCGACGAAGTAGTAATCGACCGGCTTGTCGTCAGCGTCGAATTTGACCTTGACGATGGCAAACGCCGATTCGATGGTTTCCAGAATGGTGATGAAGCGAGCTTCGCTGCGGGCGAGGGCGTCCCGACTGGCTTGCAGTTGCGCCGCCATGTCGCGCTCGAGGTCAACGTCCTGTGTGTCGACCTGAGTGCTTTGAAGCGCCGCGCGCAATCGCCTGACTTCTGACTCGAGCGCTTCGCGACTAAGGTGTTCAAGGGTATCCATGTGACCTGCTTTGTTGAATGTTCAGGGGCTGGCTGCATAGAGCGTGTAAGCACAACACGGGCAGTGTCATTGCGCGCTCAGGGGACTCGAGCGCCGATCATCCGTTGACCGGGCGCGTTGTGCTTAAGTTTCACCGCCGGCGCAAGCGAGCGCTGATTTCAGATCGATTCGCCGTTATCCAGACGCGCCAACAGGTTCTGTCCGCGTTGCCACAGTGCCTCCTGTTTGGCTGACGGCATGCGGTCGAGGTTCTTGTACATCATCGCCATGCGCTGATTGCCGCGCAGTTGTTCACCGTGGCGCATCAGAAAATGCCAGTACAACGCATTGAACGGGCAGGCGTTGTCCGCGGTACTTTCGCTGACCTTGTAGGCGCAGCTTCGGCAGTAGTCGGACATGCGATTGATGTATTGGCCACTGGCGCAATAGGGTTTGGAACCGAGGTACCCGCCGTCGGCATGCATGACCATGCCCAGCGTGTTGGGCAGTTCGACCCAGTCGAAGGCGTCCATATAGATCGCCAGGTACCATTCACAGATCTGGCTCGGCGCAATGCCGGCGAGCAGGGCGAAATTGCCGGTGACCATCAGCCGCTGAATGTGGTGCGCGTAGGCATGCTGCAGACTCTGGCCGATGGCCTGGCGCATGCAGTTCATCTGCGTGGCACCGGTCCAGTAGAACTCCGGCAGTGCACGGCTGTTGCCGAAGGCATTGCCCCGTGCGTAGTCCGGCATTTTCAGCCAGTACACGCCGCGCACGTATTCCCGCCAGCCGATCAGTTGCCGAATGAAGCCTTCGGCGGCATTCAAGGCAATCCTGCCGGCCCAATAGGCCGACTCGACGTCGCTGCACAATCGCCGCAAATCCAGCAGGCCGATATTGAGCGCGGCGCTGATGCGTGCATGAAACAGGAACGGCTCGTCACTGGCCATGGCGTCCTGATAGTCACCGAAACCCGCCAGGCCATAATCCAGAAAATAGTCCCACAGCGCTTGCGCGTCGGCATGGGTGACCGGGTAATTGAAATCATCGAGGGCACCGTAGTGCTGACTGAAGCGCGCCTGCACCAGATCCAGCACCTCGCGGGTGATGGCATCGTTACTGAAACGGATCGGGTAGGGGGCTTTCACACCTTTGGGCAGGGACTTGCGATTCTCGGCATCGAAGTTCCACGCACCGCCCACCGGCGTGCCATCGCCATTGAGCAGCAAGCGACTCTTGCGGCGTATCTCACGATAGAAAAACTCCATGCGCAACTGCTTTTTCCCCGCAGCCCAGGCGGCGAACTCGGCGCGACTGCACAAAAAACGCGAATCGGCGTGCCAACAAACGGGCAGGCCACAATCCTTGATTGATTGTTCCAGGCGCCAGTCACCGCACTCGGTGACGTGCACTTGCTCGACCTGCAAGCGCTGTTGCCAACGGCGTAATTCTCCCGGCACCGAACCGCTGTTGTGCGGATCATCCAGCGTCACGTATTCGACACGAATGCCCTGGTCTCGCAACGACTGGGCGAAATGGCGCATGGCGCTGAAGATCAGGGCAATCTTTTGCGGATGGTGCGGTACATGGCTGGCTTCTCCCATGACCTCGACCAGCAGCACGGTGTCGCGCTCGCTGTCGAGCGTCTGCAAGGAGGCCAGATCGAACGACAACTGGTCGCCCAGCACCAGGCACAACCGACGATTCGGGTTCATTCAGTGCAGTCCGGCAGGATTCGTTTCATAACGGCGTGGCCAGCGAAAAAGGAATGCGCAACTCTTCGACCGGCCCGGTATCACGGCCACACATTTCGTCGTGCACGCATTGCTGCACTAGCACACACGGGAATGCCGGAACGGTCTGCAGCAAGTCACGCAGATGGGTGATTGAACGCAGGTGCATCGGTTTGGCCGCGTCGTCGAGCAAGGTGAACTGACCGTGATCCAGGCGAACCCGGGCCAGATAAAAACCACCTTCAAGCGACAGCAACTCCAGCTCACGAATTTCGCTGTTGGCCGCCCGTTCGGTCAGGGTTTGCAGATTCATGCTTCACTCCTTGCCTACCAGGGCAGGCGTTGTCCATCGTAGGCAAAGAACTGGCCGCTGTCGGCCGGGGTCAATTGGTCAATCAGGTTCAGTAGCTGTTCAGCGGCAACGTCCGCAGGGCGGGCGCTGGATGCCCCGCGAAAAGGTTGCGACAACCCCGACACGACCGTGCCCGGGTGCAGACTCAGCAAGCGGCTTTGCGGGCGGGTGCGGGCCAGTTCGATCGCTGCGGTCTTGATCAGCATGTTCAGCGCCGCCTTGGAGGCGCGATAGGCATACCAGCCGCCCAATCGGTTGTCGCCGATGCTTCCGACCTTGGCCGAGAGCAGCGCCATCGCCCCTTGGGGATCAAGCAACGGCAGAAAATGCCGCAACACCATCGCCGGCCCCAGCGCGTTCACTTGAAACACGGCTTGCAGCGCATCTGCCTCGATCGCGCTGTAGCTCTTTTCCGGTTTGATCCGCTCACGATGCAGCAGGCCGGCAGCGTGCACGATCAACTGATAGGGCGCTTGCGCGGCCAGTTCGGCGGCGGCGCTGGCGATCGATTGCGGCTGCTCCAGATCCAGCGCTGGAACGGTATGGCGCCCCAGTTCACGAACGCCGGCACAGCGCGGGTCCTGACTGAGCTGCTGGCAAAACGCGCGGCCGATGGCGCCACTGGCGCCGATCACCAGGGCACGATAATCATCGCCCAGGGAGGCCATGCTGAACGCGCTGTTCATTGGCTGACTCCGGCACCCTGACGGCGGAAAAACAAGGTCACCTGGCCGACTTCAACCCCGAGCTTGGACATGCGGGTGCGATTGATCAGCGTGTCCTCGTCCATCTGGTACATCCAGTCGTCCATGCTCATTTCATAGGTCGAGCCATCAACCGGCAGGTTCAGGCGATACCGCCAGTGCAGCGCATTGCCGGCCACCTGACCTGTGGCGACGCCCACTACATCACCCGCGCGCCCGCTCCAGCGTCCCTGGCCTTCGGGCGTCAGGGTCCAGACGCGGCGCTGGCGCGTACCGTCGCTGTACAGGAAGTGCTCATCAAGAATCAGGTTGTCACCTTCACGATGGCTGACGATGTTGACCTCGAAGCGCTTGACCACTTCCCCGGAACGCTTCTGAAACATCCCCCAGGCTTTCACCGGTTGGCTGAAAAAACGCTGCAGATCCAACGCCGGCTGCTGATCGGCGTAGTGACTGACATCGACGCTGCCGCAGCTCGCAACGCCGAGTATCAGAGCCAGCAAGAGCACAATTCGGGTCATTGACGTTCTCCCTGAATGCACAGGCAGGTGGGTGAAATTGGAAAGATCGTGCTTATACAGCCCACTTTCGCTGTACAGGTTTATCGCACCCATCGAGGGTCGAACATCAACTTCGCCGCCCGATCAGTTGCAGGAACTCCTGACGCGTGGTGGTGCTGTCACGAAACGCGCCGAGCATCACCGAGGAAGTCATGATCGAATTCTGCTTTTCAACGCCGCGCATCATCATGCACATGTGCCTGGCCTCGATGACCACGGCCACGCCAGCGGCATCGGTGATCTGCTGGATGGCCTCGGCAATTTGCCGGGTGAGGTTTTCCTGGATCTGCAGGCGCCGGGCGAACATGTCCACCACGCGCGCTACTTTCGACAGCCCGAGCACTCTGCCGGTGGGGATGTACGCCACGTGCGCCTTGCCGATGAAAGGCAGCATGTGGTGCTCACACAAGGAATAGAGCTCGATGTCACTGACGATGACCATCTCATCGCTTTGCGATTCGAACAGTGCGCCGTTGGTGACGTCTTCCAGGCTCATCGTGTAGCCGTTGCACAGATACTGCATCGCTTTGGCCGCACGTTTGGGCGTGTCGAGCAGACCTTCACGCTCGGGGTTTTCTCCGACGCCGACGAGAATTTCACGGTAATGGCTGGCTAGTAGTGGGTTCATTCAGGGGACTCGCAGCAGTGCTGTGCGTGAGGGCCAATCCGTAGCGCAAGAGTTGTACGCAATTAAGTTCTTTGTATAGGTTTTACTCAAGATAGGCTGAAAAAATCCGCCTGACAATGAATCGGCAATCTTTTTTATGCAGATGCGAACACCTCACATCGCAGCGTGCGAGGTTGCGCGTTTGGCGCAGAGGGGAAAGCGCTCCCGGGCAGTGGGAGCGCTAGGCGAATTCGCGGAATTATTCGCTGTAGGTCGGGTAATCCACATAGCCTTCGGCATTGCCGCCGTAGACCGTGGCGGGGTTCAGCGGGTTGAGCGGCCAGTCATTGGCGATGCGCGCCGGCAGGTCCGGGTTGGCCATGAACGGCCGACCGAACGCCACCAGGTCCGCCAGCCCCGATTCGAGCAATTGCGCGCCGGATTCAGCGTTGTAGCGCCCGGCGTAGATGATGGCGCCGCTGAAGGTGTCGCGCACTGCGCGGCGGAACGTTTGCGGCATCGCGGGCGCGGCGTCCCAGTCCGCCTCGGCGATGGACAGGTAGGCAATCCCCACGTCCTCAAGCACCTTGATCGCTTCGATGTAAGTGGTGTGCGGGTCTTCCTCGACCATGCCCAGATAAGTGCGCGCTTCATCGGTGGTGGTGAACAGCGGCGCGAACCGCACGCCGACTTTTTCCTTGCCGATGCACTCGGCGACACCCGACACCACTTCGCGCAGAAAACGCAGGCGATTGTGCAGCGAGCCACCGTATTGATCGGTGCGCACATTGCTGTGCGCAGAAATGAACTGGTTCACCAGATAGCCGTTGGCACAGTGCAGTTCGATCCCGTCAAAACCGGCATCCATCGCATTGCGCGCCGCCTGAATATAAAGCTGAACCAGTGCCTGGACTTCATCGGTGCTCAGCGCTCGCGGTGCGGATGGCTTGACCAGCTCTCCAGCGCCCGGCGTGGTTTCAATGAACACGCTGACCCGTTCAGTCGCGATGGCAGAAGCGGATACCGGGGCCGCGCCGTCGGGTTGCAAGGCGGTGTGGGACACACGTCCGACGTGCCACAGCTGGGCGAATATCACGCCGTTCCGGGCATGAACCGCTTCGGTGACTGTGCGCCATCCGGCAATTTGTTCCGGCGTATGAATGCCGGGGGTCCAGGCGTAGCCCTGACCGCGAGGCTCGATCTGCGTGCCTTCGGTGACCAGCAGACCGGCGCCGGCGCGTTGCTGGTAATACTCGGCCATCAATGCGTTGGCGACATTGCCCGGTTGCGTGCTGCGCTGGCGGGTGAGGGGCGGCAGGACGATGCGGTTTTTCAGGGTGTGCTGGCCCAGGGTGAAAGGCGTGAAGAAAGGGCTGTTTTTCATGGAATTCCTGTTTTGGCCTTATTAGACCAGTCGACTAGTAATGCGGCAAAAAAACACCGTGCGTGATGCGCACGGTGTCTGGGAGGCTCGGTGGCTCAGGCCAACAGCTTCAACAGCTTTTCAGCAACGGCTGCCGAGCTGGCAGGGTTTTGACCGGTCACCAGTTGGCCATCGGTCACCACGTGAACCTGCCAGTCAGCCACTTTGGCGTAGCGCCCGCCAAGACGCTGGAATTCGTCCTCAATCAGGAACGGCACAACATCCGTCAGGCCCACAGCGGCTTCTTCAGCGTTGGTGAAACCGGTGACGTCTCGGCCTTGAATCAACGATTTGCCATCGGCAGCCGTGACGTGGCGCAGCACGCCCGGCGCATGGCAGACGAAACCGTGGGGTTTGTTGCTGCGGTCGAAGGCTTCGATCAGTGCGATCGAGTGTTTGTCCTCGGCCAGATCCCACAGCGGGCCATGGCCACCCGGGTAGAACACAGCATCGAAATCCTCAGCGCTGACATCCGCCAGGCGCCCGGTGTTGGCCTGTGCCTGCTGGGCAGCAGGGTCCTGGCGGAAGCGCTCGGTTTCAGCGGTTTGCGCATCGGGCTCATCGCTTTTCGGATCAAGCGGCGGCTGGCCGCCAGCCGGCGATACCAGGGTGATCTGTGCACCGGCATCCTTGAAGGCGTAGTAGGGGGCCGCGAACTCTTCGAGCCAGAAGCCGGTTTTCTTGCCGGTGTTGCCAAGCTGATCGTGGGAAGTCAGAACCATCAAGATTTTCATAGAGCGCCCTGTGGTGGTCGGGTGTCCTCGACGGGTTCGTCTGCGACACCTTGGAAGAAATGACGGGCACAGCATAGATTCATATTAGACCGGTCGTCTAGTAGATTTTTACGGCCGTGTTTCCGCGTGATCACTGTGGCAAACTCCTGCTCATCAGAAATATACGACTGGTCTAATGTTTGGTATTTTGCGCCCCATGAAACCGACCTACGACGATACCCGCCAACACCTGCTCGACACCGGCCACCGCATGATGGCCGAAAAGGGCTTCACCAGCGTTGGCCTGAGCGAGATCCTGCAGACCGCCGGTGTGCCCAAGGGCTCGTTCTATCACTACTTCAAATCCAAGGAACTCTACGGCCAGGCATTGCTGGAGGATTACTTCGTCGGCTACCTGGCGGACATGGAGCGACGCCTGACACTGCCGGGGCTCAGTGCCTATGAGCGGCTGATGGATTACTGGCGGGGCTGGCAGAACCGCTGCACCCTGGAAGGTCATGGCGATGAATGCCTGGTGGTCAAGTTGAGCGCGGAAGTCGCCGACCTGTCCGAGTCGATGCGCCTCACCTTGCGTGACGGCGCCGAGCGCATCGTTGCGCGGATCACGACGTGCCTGGAAGAAGGGCAGCTGGATAAAAGTGTGCCGGATGCTGATGCTCGCCAGTTGGCAGAAACCCTTTACCAGCTCTGGTTGGGCGCCAGTCTGCTGAACAAGCTGCAGCGCACCGGGCAGTCATTGCAGACCTCGATGGTGATGACGAAGCGGCTTTTGCAGCGGCCCTTAAACTGAAGCGCGCGTACTGTTGAGCGTCCCCGATCGTTGTGGCCTGGCTCTCAAGGTAGTGCGTAGATCTTGAACAGCTTCTTCGCCGCGTCGCCGGCGCCATCCAGGTAGTTGTCGTACGCCTGCTCGATGTCGCCGGCGCGGTACATCTCACTCAGCGCAGTGTCGACCAGCAGACGGAAATCTTCGTCGTTTCGATCCAGCGCCATGGCCGTTGGCGCGTACTCGAAAATCCGCTCCAGCAGCACCAAGTGACCTACGGTGTAATTCCTGTTCAGCAGATGCTTGAGCACCATGCGCTCAGCAAAGAACGCACTGGCTTTGCCATCGGCAACCTGTTTGAGGCCTGCATCGGCGTTCTCCACCGTGACCAGCGTGGCTACCACGCCGAGCAAACGCATCTGCTGGTGTATCCACGCCTCGGTCACACCGCCGGCGATGGCAGCATAGGTTTGATTGGACAGCCCAAGGTTCGCGGTGGCACGCCACGTTGGCCCGGTATGGGCCACCTTGCCATTGAGCACATTAAGCAAAGGCTGGGAGGCGTCCTCGCGCACCACGGCCGAAAGACCGGCGGTGTAGACCGGCACCGAGTAGCTGACCTGAGAGCGCCGCGCCAGTGTCGGAGGGGTCGGCGTACAGAGAATGTCGATCTTCCCGGAATTGACGGCATTGATTTCGTCGTTGAGGGACACAGGCTGGTAGGCGATCTTCAGCGCGGGCAACGCCAGTTCGCTCTTGACCTTTTCGGCTATTTTCAAACAGAGATCGATGGCATATCCGCTGGCTTTATCGGCGACCTGTTCGCTGAACGGCGCGAAGTCCGGCAAGTAACCGAGGGTGAACGTGTGGCTCGTGCGGATGCGCTCAAGCGTGCTGCCGTGGGCCATGACCGGCAATAGCGTCAGTAGGCAGACGAGTAGCAGCGGTTTGGATTTGCTCAGTTTTACGTTCATGTGCGGGTTCCTCGAATTCAGCTGTCTGAGCCGTCACGAAGACGACGGTCAAGGATTGTCGGCCCGGGGGGAACCGGCACAGGCACGTCGACAAAACGTTTGGCGAGGAAGCCGTAGAGCAGGTAGCCGAACACCAGAACCAGAATGCCGCCGAACACCGCATCTTTGCCGCAGGCATACAACGCGTAGAGCGAGTACGCCACGGCCACCACCAACAGCAAGGTATTGCGGGTGTACACGCTGGCACTGACCTTGGCTTTGTACATCATGACCAGCAGCCCGGTGGCCGCCGTTACATAGGGAATCAGGTTGGTCACGGCGGCGAGGCTGACCAGTTTGCCGAACTGCGCACTGGCGTTTGGCGAAATGGTCGACAGCGCCATCAAGGTCTGCAGCACGCCGCAGACCAGCATCCCGACGATGGGGGCATTGCGGGCGCTGACCTTGCAGAACAGTTTGGGAAACATGCCCTGGTCAGCCGTCATCTTGGCGGTTTGTGCCAGGGTGAACTGCCAGCCCAACAGCGAGCCCACGCATGCCATCACTGCCAACGCCATGATGATGTGGCCGACCGTCGGGTTGAACATGTGCGCATAAACCAGCGCGAACGGCGCGGACGAATTAGCCAGCTCGGCATTGGGAATGATCCCCTGAATGACGGTCGTCGAGAGCACGTAGACAACCGCCGCTCCCAGGGTGCCGAACAGGCAGGCCAGCGGCACCGTACGCGTGGGATTTTCCACCGCGTCAGAGGCCTGCGCGGCCGATTCCATGCCGAGAAAGGCCCAGAGTGTCAGCGGAATTGCTTTGCTGATCGCTTCGGAAATGGGCAGGTGGTAAGGGTTCCAGGCGGCGATCAGCAGATCGGGTTTGAACCAGAACCATCCGATAAGGCTCAAGCCGGCGACCGGAATGATCACGCCCCAGACCGTAATCGCACCGATCTTGCCGGTAACGCCGGGGCCGCCAAAATTTGCCACGGTGGTTATCCAGAGCAAGCCGACCGTTCCGATGAACAAAGGAATGGCGCCGCTTCCCAGCCAAGGCATGAACGACGTCATGTATCCGACTGCGGAGATCGCCACCGCCACGTTGGCGATGGCCAGTGACAGGAAATACAGATACGAGCAGAGGAAAAATCCCGACTTTGCGTGCGCCTCTTCGGTGTAGGCGGATAACCCGCCCGAGCGTAGACAGAAGATGCCGCACTGGGAAAAACAATATGCAATGGCCATGGAACCGACAGCGGTGACGATCCATGACAACAACGAGACCGCCCCGAGTTGCGCCATGCTGGTCGGCAACATGATGATGCCCGAGCCCATCATGTTGACGGTCACCAAAGTGGTGAGTCCCGTCAGGCTCATTTTCTTGTTGGTGTCGGTCATCGAAACCCCCTCGGTCGGCGAAGTGCATCCGCGCCCAGCCCTTGAACGCACTGCAGCGTGGTCATGGTCAATGTTCGCCGACGGTTGAGGTCAACGTGTCTGCCTTGCTTATCCAGCCTCCGCCTGTGGCCTTGTAAACATCGATCATGGCGGTGAACACCGAACCCCGGGTCCGGGTGTAGGTCAGCTCGGCATCGAACAGACTGCGCTCGGCATCCAGCACTTCTATGTAGCTGGTATAGCCGTTGTCGTAACGCAGCCGGGCAAACCGGGTGTAGGTGCGCAAGGCTTCGACCTGATTGCCTTGAGAAGTCATTTGCTCGCGGGATTTGCTCGCGGCAACCAGGGCGTTTTCAACATCCCTGAAGGCTGACTGGATCGACTGTTGGTAAGCCAGCAAGGTTTGTTTTTGAACGGCCTCGGCCTGTTGCACCTGGCCGGCGATCCCGCCAGCGGTGAAGAGCGGCATGCTGGCGGCGACCCCGTAAGACCAGGTGGCGGCCGGCCCGGTGAACAGGTTGGACAGTTGGTTACTGACCGAGCCCAACAATCCGGTCAGGGATATCGTCGGGAAATACAGCGCCTTGGCCGCACCGATTCGGGCGTTGGCGGAAACCAGATTCAACTCGGCTTGCCGCAGATCGGGGCGACGCTCAAGCAAGTCCGAAGGCAACCCGGCGGGCACCAATGGCAGCGACAGTTGTGTCAGCTCACGGCCTCTGATGATCGGCCCCGGATTGCGTCCAAGCAGCACAGCCAGATTGTTTTCCTGTTGCGCCACCAGTGACTCGAATTGCGCAACGGACGCCTGGGTGCGCTGGAATTCCGAAAGGTTTTGCGCCAATTCCATTTCAGAAATGGTCCCGGCACCGAAACGCAGTTTGAAGATTTCGTAGGAGTCGCCACGGGCCTTGGCCGTGGTGCGGGCGATTTCCAGCTGGCGGTCAAGTTCGCGCAGGGCGATGTAACTCGATGCCACCGACGAGACCAGACTGAGTATCACCGTCCGCCGACCTTCTTCCGAGGCCAGCAAGTCAGCCCGCGCCGACTCATTGAGTCGCCGCAAGCGCCCCCAGACGTCAAGCTCCCAGCTCACACTCAGGGTGGCCTGATAATTCTGGTAAATCGGGTCGACGCTGGAGTCCAGCGGTACCGGGCCATTGTCGCGTGGCGCGCGGGAACGACTGCCTTGCGCGGCGGCGCCGATTTGCGGAAACAGCTGCGAACGCTCCACACCGTAACGGCCCTGAAACTCCTCGACCCGGGTGGCGGCGATCTTGATGTCTTGGTTTTGCGCCAGCGCGCTGCGGATCAAGTCATTGAGCACCGGATCGTTGAACTGTTCCCACCACAACGCGTTGGACAGGTCGTTGGCCTCTTGCTCTGCGTAGCGATAGGCCGCCGGGGTGTCGGTGGCCGGGCGCTGGTAATCCGGGCCGAGCATGCAGCCGCTGAGCCCCAGACAAATCAACCACGACAAATGGCATGTGCGCATTCATTCCCCCTCATGTCTGTGCAGGGGAGCGCCACCGGGGATCTCTCCGGGCGATGTGAGTGAAGGCGGCGGGGTGGTCTGTTGCGGCGCGCCTTTTTTCTCGGTCAAGCGTTCAACCAGGTAGTAGAACAGCGGGATGAAGAAAATGGCGATGACTGTTGCCGCCAACATCCCGCCGATGACACCTGTGCCGATCGAGTGTCGGCTGTTTTCCGATGCGCCGACGGCAATGGCCAATGGGACACACCCCAGAATGAACGCCAGGGACGTCATCACGATAGGCCGCAGCCGCTCCCTGGCGGCGGTCATTGCCGCATCGTAGGCAGACATGCCGCTTTCCCGGTTCAGTACCGCAAATTCGAAAATCAGGATGGCATTCTTCGCGGCCAGGGCGACCAGCATGGTCAGGCCGATCTGGAAGTAAACATCGTTGCTCAACCCGCGAATCAGTACCGCGAGCAGGGCACCGAACAACGCAAAGGGCACCGCCAGCAATACGCCGACGGGCAAGGACCATTTTTCGTACTGCGCGGCCAGGATCAGGAACACCATGACCAGGCCGAAGATGAATACCTGAGAGGAGGCGCCCCCGCTTTTTTTCTCCTCGAAGGCCTCGCCACTCAGGGCCAAGGCATAGTCATTGGTCATGATTTCAGCGCTGATCTCTTCCAGCGCCTTGAGTGCCTGACCGGAGCTGTAGCCGGGCGCGGCGTTGGCGGTGAGCTTGACTGCCGGGAAGTTGTTGAAGCGCGTCAGCAGGTCGGGGCCGGTGACGTAGCGGGTGGTCAGCAGCGCTTTGAGCGGCACCATCCCCAGGTTCTTGCTGCGTACATAAATCTGCTGCAAGTCTTCAGCCTTGAGTCGGTAGCTCGGTTCAGCCTGCAGAATCACCTGCCACAGACGGCTGAACTTGTTGAATTGAGACACATACAGAGAGCCGAACATGGTTTGCATGGTGCTGTACACGTCTTCCACCGGCACCCCTAGCGTCTCGGCCTTTTCGCGGTCGACATCGACCAGCAATTGCCGGGAAAACACATTGAAGGTCGAGGTAATGGCGCCGAGTTCCGGACGCTGCCTGGCTTTTGCGACAAGCATGCCGACCATCTCGGCCAGTTGCCCGACGCTGGCGTCGCCCTTGCTTTGAACCCAAACCTCCATGCCGCCCGTGGTACCGAGGCCCGGTATGGATGGCGGATTGACCGGCAAAATGATGCCGCCCTGTACCGTGGAAAAGGCCCGGGCCGCTTTCTGGATGAGCGCTGGAGCACTCTGTTCCTTGATGGTTTGCGAGTCCTTGTAACGCTCTTCGAAATCCTTGAACCCGACGAAAAAGGCACCGGCATTGTTCTTGTTCTGGCCATCGAGCAGGCTGTAGCCGTTAACGATAGCGACACCCTCGACGGCCTCGTCATGCATGAAGAAGTCACTGGCGACCTTGCCCACTTCAGCGGTGCGATCCAGGCTGGCAGCATCGGGCATGATCAGCGCGCCCAGCAGATATCCCTGATCCTCCGGTGGCAGGAAGGCGCTGGGAATGCGCTGCGCCATCAGCGCAATCAAAACGATCATGCCGGCGAACAGCAGCAACGCCAGCACAAAGCGTTTGATCATGAACGCCACGGCACGCGAATAGCCCTCGGTCATGCGTTCGAAGCTACGTTCGAACCAGCGGAAAAAAGCGTTTTTTTCGCCTTGGTGAGGTTTGAGCAGCAGGGCGGCCAGGGCCGGTGAAAGCGTCAACGCCACCAGACCGGAGATCACCACGGAGATGGCGATGGTGATCGCAAATTGTTTGTAGAGCTGCCCGGTGATGCCCCCCATGAAGGCCACCGGGACGAACACTGCACACAACACCAGCACGATCGCGACCACCGGCCCGGCCACTTCATCCATGGCGCGTTTGGCGGCGTCCTTGGGGTTCATCTTGTGCACGTGCATATTGCGTTCGACGTTTTCAATCACCACGATCGCGTCATCGACAACGATGCCGATCGCCAGCACCATGCCGAACAGCGTCAGCATGTTGACCGAAAACCCCAGGGCGGACATGCCGATAAAGGTGCCGACAATCGACACCGGTACGGCGAGTACCGGGATCAGCGTGGCGCGCAGACTCTGCAGAAAGATGAACACCACCACGACCACCAGCACCAGTGCTTCGAAAAAGGTGTGAATCACCTCGGAAATCGACGCGCGGGTGAACGCGGTCGTGTCCATCACGATCTTGTATTCGATCCCTTCGGGAAATGTCGTTTTCATTTGTGCCAGGGTCGACGTCACCGCTGCCGAGACATCGAGGGCGTTTGCCCCCGGTTGCTGATACACCGCAATCAGCGTGGCGGGACGTCCCTGATAGGTGCTGCGCAGCGAATAGTCCTTCTGCCCGAGTTCGGCGCGCCCTACATCCTTCAGGCGGACGATGGCCGCGCCGTCGTTGCTGGCGCGCAAGATGATGTTCTCGAATTCCGCAGGCTCCGTCAGGCGGCCCTTGGTGGTCACAGCGAACGATTGCTCCACGGCCTGGCCGGTCGGCGATTGCCCGACACGGCCGACGGCGAATTGCTGGTTCTGGTTGGCGACCGCTGTCTGTACGTCAGCGGCGGTAATGCCCAGTTGCGCCATGCGATCGGGTTTGAGCCAGATCCGCATGGCGTAGTCCGGCGTGCCGAAAATGCTCGCCTGGTTGGCCCCCGGAATGCGCTTGATTGCATCCAGAATGTAGAGATTCGCGTAGTTGGCGACGTAGGTGCTGTCATAGCGTTCGCCGGCGGAATACACGGCGAGCACCATCATGAACGCGGAAGATTTTTTCTGTACCTGGATGCCCTGGCTCTGGACGGCGGAGGGCAGTTGCGGCAAGGCCAGATTGACGCGGTTTTGCACATCGACCTGGGCAAGGGACGGGTCGGTGCCAATCTCGAAGAACACGTTGAGGGTCATGTTCCCCGTCGCCGAGCTCGACAAGTTCATGTAGATCATGTTGTCGGCGCCGTTGACCTGTTGCTCGATCGGCGCTGCCACGTTATTGGCCACCACCTGAGCATCGGCGCCGGGGTAGGTTGCCGAAACGGTAATTTGCGGCGGGGTAATATCCGGGTACTGGGCCACCGGCAATTTGGCCATGGCCACCGCGCCGGCCGGGGTGATGATGATTGAGATCACCGAAGCGAAAATGGGGCGATCAATGCAGTAGTGGGAAATACTCATGGGCTGTGCCCGGTGTCTTGCTGCGTGCTGGCAGCCATCGGTTTTGTCGGCGTCTGGCTTGCTGGCGGGGCAGGAGGGGCAATGATGTTCAGCGGCCCTCCGGGCGTGACTCTGATCGCGCCGTCGACCACGATCCGTTCACCGGCCTGCAACCCTTGGGTAATGAACCAGTCATCGCCGTGCCAGTCACCCACTTCGACCACCCGTTGCTCAGGCTTGCCCGCAGCATTGATCACCCACACGAAGTGGCTCTTGGCCCCCTCCAGAACGGCCTTTTGCGGTACGACGATGGCGTTCGGCCTGGTAGCGCCGATGGCCCGCGCCCTTACGAACTGGCCGGGTCGTAATTGGCCATTGGGATTGGCGACCACGGCGCGGACGAGAAAGGTGCCGGTGTCCTGGCTGTAGGAGGGCGCGGCAAAATTCAGTCGCCCCTGTTCGGGCAACACCGAGCCGTCGGCCAATACCACTTCCACGACAAATTCACTGCGCAGCGGGAATATGAGGTGCCCGGAAGCAATCTCTTCGCGGAACTTGAGCGTCTCGTTTTCCGAAAGACTGAAGTTGACGTAAATCGGGTCCATCTGCGAGACGGTGGTCAGCAGTCCGGACTCACCGGGTGTGACGTAACTGCCTTCCTGCTTTTTGGCAAAGCTTGAAAGACCGGTAAGCGGGGAGGCGATGGTGGTGTAGCTGAGGTTCAGCTGTTCGGTTCGCACCGACCCTTCGGCGGCCAGCACGGCGGCTCTGGTCTGACGCTCATCGCCGACGGCATTGTCCAGGTCCATTTTGCTGACAGCATTCTGCGCCGCCAGCGGCCGGACCCGGGCGAGGGTGGCTTTGGCCACCTCCCAGCGTGCCTGCTGTTGAGCCAGTTGCCCCTGGGCCGAGAGCAACGAAGCTTCAAAGGGCTTGCGGTCCATCTGAAACAGCGTCTGCCCGGTTTTTACCAGGTCGCCTTCGGTGTACAGCCGCTTTTCCAGGAACCCGGCAACCCGGGCGCGGATCTCCACTTCGCGGGAGCTTTGGGTTTGCGCAACGAATTCGAAGGTCACCGGTGTCGTGCGTGCGGTGACCGTCATGATCGTGACATCAGGCGCTTGGCGGGCGAGGGTCGGGGGTTCTTTGCCGCAGCCGGCGAGCAGGCTCAGGCTGCCGACGATAATGGCGACGGGCAAGCCGAGTTGCCTGCCAACACTCATGTTCCTGCCCATATTCTGCTCCGTGAAGGTTTCTCGGACAGACGCTTAGCCATTTGTTGGTCACAACGCTAGCACCGGCATTCAGTGGCATTTCTGACAATTATCAAAGAACACGATTTGCCAGCCGCGAGACCCATGGGTTGGCACTCAAACCATGGAGCAGCACACTCAGTAAAACGGTACAGGCCGCTACAGCCACCAACGTACGACCGACTTGCAGAGGGTAGTCCAGAATCATCACGGCGAAGACAATACTTGCCAGGCCGCGCGGACCGAACCAGCCGATGAACAGTCGGGTTTCGAAATCGAAGTCGGTCCCTGCCAGACTGATGAGCACAGGCAGTACGCGAACCACGGTGAGGCTGAGCACTGCATACAACCAGATATTCAGCGTGAAACTGCTCCAGGCCCAAGGGATTACCTGCGCGCCAAACACCACCCAGGTAATGACGGAAAGCAGGCTGGCGAACTCTTCACTGGCCTTGAGCAGATCATGCTTTTGTTGAGCAAACAGATAGCTGGCGAGCAGGCCGCCAACGAATGCCGCGATAAACCCGCTACCGCCCGATGCTTGCGCGGTGGCAAAGCAAACCAGCGCCAGTCCCGGTAGCGTCAGCTGTGACCACATGGGGGTTTGCCAATGGCGTTTCCCGGCGTAACGCTGCAACAACCAGGCGATCAACGTCAGGGCTACGCCGACGAGCGCGCCAATGCCAAGCTCCTCGGCAACCAGCTCCACCGCCAGCGAGACGGGCGACCGCGCCTGTTCTTCGATCAACAGGGCCAGGAACATCAACAGCACCGGCACGCAGATGCCGTCATTGAGCCCGCTCTCCACGTTCAATCCTTCACGCACGGATGCCGCCACCTTCGGATTGCTCACGACAGCCTTGCCCAGTGCCGCATCCGTGGGCGCCAAAAGAGTCGCCAAGATGGCCAGTTCGATCGAGGGAATCTGCGGAAACAGCCAGATGCCGACCAGCCAGCCACCGAGCATGGTCAACGGCAGCCCGATCAACAACAAGCGTAGCGGTAATCCTTCGTGGGCTTTCAGCACCTTGAGATCAGCGTTGGCGGCATCGCTGAAGAGCACAATTGCCAAGGTCAGTTCGGCCAGGATCCGGAGGCCGTCCTTGTCGATCCGGGGCAGCAGCAGGCCCAGGAATGCCGGGCCAAGAATCAGCCCGGCGAGCATGAACATCAGAGGCCCATTGAGCAGGCGCGACTCGAAACGTCCGGCAAACAGGCTATAGACCAGCAGGAAAGCGGCAAGCAGTGCCAGGTTCTGATACATCGATCACCTGCCTGTCCGGGATCAGAGCGAAGGGATAAGGCAGGTTTAATTCATTGCTCGTAGCGTCTTCTGATAAAAATCAATGGATGTGAGGATTCCCCAATCAAGTACCTGATCAGCTCCTGCGTCGACGTTCCAATAGAGAGAACAGGTACATGCCGGCCAGCATGGCCAACACGAATACGATGATCTGCCCGTGCCCGGTAAGCAGAATAGCGACGGCTGGCCCAGGGCAGATTCCCGCCATCCCCCAACCGATGCCGAACAGCAGGCTGCCGCCAATCAGACGGGCATCCAGCTCCCGTTTTACCGGTAACTGCATGGGGGCCCCCAGCAAGGATTGCTTGTTGTTACGCGCCCAATTCAACGGGATGACCGCCACGGCGATGGCGCCTCCCATCACCAGTGCAAGTGACGGATCCCAGGCCCCGGCCACATCCAGGAAAGCCAGTACCTTGGCGGGGTTCGCCATGCCTGCCAGGAGCAGCCCAAGGCCGAAAATCAGTCCTGCGAAAAAAGCGCTCAGCTTGATCATTTTCAAGCCCCCACGACATGACGAATGACGTACACCGTTGCAAAACCGGCGAGCATAAAGCACATCGTTGCCGTGATGGATCGTGCGGACAGTCGAGAGATCCCGCAAACCCCATGACCACTTGTGCAGCCAGAGCCGTAACGGGTGCCCACGCCGACGAACAGTCCCGCAATCATCAGCGTCGGCCATTCTGCCTTGATCTCGATCTGCGGCAGTACGGCAAACACTCCCCACAACAGTGGCGCGAGCATCAGGCCAAGAAGAAACAGTGCCTTCTCGCTCCAGCCCTCACTGCCAAATTGCATCACGCTGCCAATCAAGCCACTGATGCCGGCGATGCGACCATTGGCGAGCACGAATACCCCGACCGCCAGGCCTATCAAGGCCCCTCCGCCCAACGAAGTCCAAGGCGTAAAGTTAAGCCAGTCAATGCTCATTTTGTAGCTCCTGCACAGAAGTGCCGATTAAAAGCCAAACATCACCGCGCGTGCCTTGGAACTGTTGATTCGCTGGCCGGCGTGTTTTGCGTCATTAAAAACCGCTCGATCTCCTCAACGGTACTTCGCGCCGTTCGGGTGACGCCGATCAGTGTCGCGGAAGCGGCACCTGTCCAGTCGCCATACCCCACCAGCCATAAGCGCGGCTCCTTGATCGAACGCGTACCTTCAACGACCACACGTCCATCGGCGGTACACACCCCCAGTGATGCCAGATAACCGAGGGCAGGGCGGAAGCCGGTGCACCAGATCACTACGTCGACCGGCGTTTGCGAGCCATCGGCCCACGTCACCCCGGTTTCGGTGAAGCGCAGGAACGGCCGAACCGCATGGAGCACGCCACGCTCCCGAGCCTCGACGACTGGCGGGACCATCACGATATCGCCCAGGCCTCCGACCGGTTGTTCAATGACGGTCCCGGCGAGCTGGGCTTTCCAGCGCTCGGTGGCGCGCTCGAACAGCACGCGGCCATCGACGTCATCGGCGAGAAATTCTGGCGGCTGCGGAGTAACCCAGGTGGCGTCGGCCACTTTTGAGACCTCAGCGAGGATCTGTGCACCGGAGTTGCCACCGCCCACCACCAGGACTTTTTTCCCCGCAAAAGGCTTCGCATTGACGTAATGGGCCGAATGCAAATGCTGGCCGGTAAAGGTTTCACTGCCGGGGTAATGTGGCAGGTAAGGATGACGCCAGGTGCCGGTCGCACTGACCACTGCGCGGGCCAGCCAGCAACGGCCCTGGGCTTTGACCTGAAGTCGATCGCCCTGGCGCTCAACAGCATCGACCCAATAAGGCCGTTCGACAGGGAACTGATAGCGTTGCTCATACTGGCGCAGGTAATCGATCACGTTGTCACGACTGGGATAGCCGTCGGTGACCGGCGGCATCATCCAGCCGGCGATGGAGCTCCAGGTCGAAGGTGAAAACAATCGCAGGGAATCCCAGCCATGCCGCCACGCACCACCCGGTGCGGCTTCGGCATCAATGATCACAAACGAGCGCCCGGTGCGACGCAGGAAGTAAGCCACGGCGAGTGCGGACTGACCGCCGCCAATAATCGCGACATCCACTTCGGTACAGTTGGCAGGCATTGGGAGAGTCCTTGAGGCAGCGCAAGTCAGGCCAGATTAGCGCATCCGAATCGGGCGTTTGTTGATGATCCTCAAATGGCGGTATCTAGATCGCCGCCCAATCGGTTCGATGCTGCAGCAGAAAATCGACGAAAGCCCGGACCCGCTGAGGAACGTAGCGGCCATGAGGGTAGAGCAGGGTGTAAGGCCGGGAGCGCCCATTGTAGGGCTGGAGTACCTCGACGAGGCGCCCATCGGCCAATTCGTTCTCGACAATGAATCGGTAAGTCTGGAACAGCCCAGCGCTGTGTTTGGCCAGGGTGACGCCGCCCAGCACATCGTCCGAGCAGCAATAGCGGCCCTCTGTGAAGATCTCGCGATGTTTGCCGTCGACCTCGAACAGCCATGAGATGCGACGACCGCTGCTGGGCAGTTCAAATTGAATGCACTCGTGAGTGACAAGGTCATCCAGTGTCGTTGGCGTGCCGGCCTTGGTCAGGTATTCAGGTGTCGCGACCACGACCAGTTGTGCGTCCTCCAGCAAGCGGGCGATCAGGGTCGAGTCCGGTTGAGCCCGGACCCGAATCGCCAGATCGTAGCCCTCCGCCACAAAGTCGATATTTCGGTTACCCAAATGGATATCCACGCTGACGTCTGGATAAAGCGCCCGAAATTTCGGCAGAAGCGGCAGGATCCGATGATGCCCATACGTGGTCGGAAGACTGATGCGCAGCCGCCCTGAAGGCGTCGATTGAGCGCCCATGACTTCTTGCTGTGCTTCCACCAGTTGCGTCAGGGCCTGTCGGCATTGTTCATAGAACACCCGGCCGGGTTCAGTCATCCGGATGCTGCGTGTGGTTCTGACGAAAAGACGTGACCCCAGACGCTCTTCAAGACGCAAAATCGAGCGGCTTACTGCCGCAGGCGTCACACCGGCTACCTGCGCGGCTGCCGTAAAACTGCCCGTTTCCGAGGCCAGGCAAAATAGCTCGATGCTTCCTAGCTGCAGGTCATCAAAATGACGCTTCATATTCATCACACCGAGTATTCGCGAAGTGCCCAAAGCATACCGATGTCGATGACACAGTGGCGAGGACCGCGGTTTTTATTCATTACACGGCGTCATAAATGAAGTAACCGAGCGCGCATTTATCCATTCAAGGCCAGCTTATAGAGTTCATTCCACTTGCCGTCTCGTCATGCCGATGAGACGCGAACTGGAGACTTTTCCGTGCCTTTCATCAACGTTCGTATCACCCGCGACGGCGTAACCAAAGAACAAAAAGCACAGGTGATCGCCGAGATCACCCGAACCATGCAGACGGTGCTCAACAAGGACCCGCACCTGACGCACATCGTGATCGAGGAAGTCGATACCGATAATTGGGGCTACGCAGGGGTAACCACAACCGAGTACCGCCAGTCGCTAGTGAAGCCCAGGTAATGCTGAGGCACCTGAAACCGCTTTTTTCAACTATCGAGGCATTATCATGAGCCATTCAAAAAAAGTCGTTGTGGTCACTGGCGCATCCCAGGGGCTGGGCGCGGGCATCGTCGAGGGTTTTCGTAAACTCGGTTATCAAGTAGTGGCGACTTCGCGCTCCATCCAGCCGTCATCGGATCCGGACATCCTGACTGTCGCCGGTGACATTGCCGATCCGGCGACGTCCGAGAAAATCATCCGCGAAGGCGTAGCGCGTTTTGGCCGCATCGACACGTTGGTGAACAACGCTGGGATCTTCCTCGCCAAGCCGTTCACGGCCTATACCCGCGAAGAGTATTTAAATACGGTGGCGACCAACATGGGCAGCTTCTTCCATATGTCGCAGCAGGCGATTGCCCAGATGGAGAAGCAAGGCGAGGGCGGTCATGTGGTCAGCATCACCACATCGTTGGTCGATCACGCCATCGAGGGCGTGCCATCGGTGCTGGCGTCGCTGACCAAAGGTGGGATGAACGCCGCGACCAAATCCCTGGCGATCGAGTACGCCAAGCGCGGCATCCGCGTTAACGCGGTCTCGCCGGGCATCATCAAGACCCCGATGCATGGCGAGGAAAGCCACGCCGCATTGGGCCGCCTGCATCCGGTCGGCCACATGGGCGACGTGCAAGACATCGTCGCAGCGGTGTTGTATCTGGACAGCGCCCACTTCGTCACGGGCGAAATCCTGCACGTCGATGGTGGCCAAAGCGCCGGCCACTGATGGAGACGGCGGCCTGGCTAACCAGGCGACCGGCAATCTGAAGCAAGAAGCCGCCATCGGCGGCTTCTCCCATCACATTTGAGGGGCGTTGCGAGCAGCGATCGCGACGGTGCTCGGCGAATCCGCAAGTGGGACGAATTGCCGTGTCGCGCCATCAAGTGCATCGATGCATCCGGCTTCGATGTCGTAAACCCAGCCGTGCAGATTCAGCCGTCCTTGCTCGAGCGCGAGGGCCACTGAGGGATGCGTACGCAGATTCGCCAGTTGCGCGATCACGTTTTCACGCACAAGGCCATCGAGCTTGGCGCCGGGCGTATCGAACTCATGCGCCGCATTGATCGCTTTCGCGGCGTCCGCGTGACGGAGCCAGTTAGCGACCGCTGGCAGATGATCCAGACAAGTGCAGCGCGAAATCGCGCCCATCGCGCCGCAGTCCGAATGGCCGCAGATCACGATGTCCTGGACGCCGAGCACAGCGACCGCATATTCGACAGTGGCCGAAACGCCGCCGGGCTCGGGGCCGTAAGACGGCACAATATTGCCGGCGTTACGAATCACGAACAGTTCGCCCGGTTCACGCTGCGTAAGGAGTTCCGGCACAACACGACTGTCCGAGCAGGTGACAAACAGCGCCTTGGGATTTTGTGCCGTCGCGAGCTGCTTGAACAGCTCGATACGCTGAGGATAAACCTCGCGCTGAAAGCGCAGAAAGCCGTCAATGATGTCACGCATGAAGTTCTCCAAACCCGATTAACAGATGGGGGCACAAGCACTCAATGTGCTGTCGCGCCGCGGTGACCGGTATTATCGCAAACGTTGCGCGTGTTAGCTGTACTTGACTTGATGTCTGCAGCCTGTGGGCATTGGTGCAGGAGGGACGTAACGTAACACCTCGTTTAACATAATATACATTACACGTAACAAGATGTTTCCGAATCAGCCCGGTTGCACGCCACATTCAATCCAGAGGCTCACCTGAAGCCGCATTTTCCAAAACCTCGGTATGGCCTGAAATTTGTGAGCATCAATCAGCATCCCGCGTCAGCTTTTCTATCAATATCCGGTGCTGTGGAAATTGCGCAGTCAGTCTGCGTCTGTCACCCATCTCCATATCCGCGAAATCAAATCCTGGCGACACGGTTTCGCTGATCAAACCAAAGCCGTGTTCACCCTCAAGCAGTCGCGATGCTTTCCAGATGCCACCAGGTACGTGCATTTGCAAAAGCTGTCCCGCCAGAATGTCGCTACCCAATACCAATGTTTGAAGCGAGCCGTCACCTGAGATCATGCTGTACTCGATGGGATCGCCCAGATGGTAGAAATGCAGGATGTCCGATTGGTTGAAATGAAACTGGCCCACCGGCGAATCTTCAGTCAGCAAGTAATAGATCGAAGTCACCAAGTAACGTGGGCCACGGGTGGTTTGCAGCATGGCACGATGATCTGTTTGAAAAGTCCTGCGAAAATAGCCGCCTTCAACATGAGGCTGCAGATCCAGTGCAGCAATCACGTCCACGATCTCTGTTTTCCCTCGATTCATGGCCTGCTCCATTGATTGAAAGGCAGATAGGCTGATAGCTCTACTAAACGGCTATTTAGTGGAGTTAACTGTATTTCGACGAATATCGAAGACAATTCCCTCCACTTCAACGATCTAACGCAAACCCACGTCAGGGACACTCGCTAGCGCTTCAGCGTCTCGCTCGGCAGCTCTTGGAACAGCGCCCGATAACTGTTGGAAAACCGCCCCAGATGCCAAAACGACCAGTTCATCGCCACTTCGGCCACGGTGGTTTCCGTGGGCCGGCGATTGAGTAATTCGCGGTGTGCACTGTTAAGCCGGCGTAGGCGCAGCCAGTGGCTCGGGGTCATACCGGTGTAGGCCTTGAACGCCTGCTGTAATTGACGCAACGGGACCCCTGCCACCTTCGAAAGCTCAAGCAGATTAACAGTCTCTTCTGGCGAATCTGCCGCCCATTCCCCTACTCGCTTCATGATCGTCCGTTCTTCAGTACGACGCTGCAAACCGCCTCGATCAAGTCGGGTGTGAGCGTTGTCGAGAATGAACAGACAGTCTTCGAGCAGCTGCTGCGTCAATGAGTTTTTATCAAACGGATCAACAGCTTGCGACAACTTCGTGAGCGTTGAGCTTAACCAGCGACTGAACAAGGCGTTCTGCCCGCAGTTAAGCGGCGCCATGAACAATCCCTCGAGTTTCGCCACATCCAGACCGTGTTCACGGACGAATTGCGGGCCGAACACCACGGCGATTTCCTGGTAGTTCTCCGGGGTGATCCAAATGTTGCGGCTGTCTTCGTTAAGCAGGTACAGCGCGTTGTCACTGCGATCAAAACAGAACGCCAAGGCACCCGATGGCGCACTGAATGCCTGCTCGACGCGGGTGTTCATCTGTTCTTCGTAGACCTGCACACCTTCCAGATCCAGATAGCGAATCTGCCCGGCGAAATGCCCGGGCGACATCTGCTGGTAATGCTGGACCCAACCCGGTGTGGCGCGGATTTGTTCGGTGACATCAGCGGTATTGAACGCCTGAACCTGAAGCGGATTACACGTTGTCATGGGAGACCTTGCGCACTCTTTTGGTGCGCTTTGGTGCTGCTTAAAGTGGATAGATGGAACGGCAAGGCACGCCCAAGATAGTCGTCAACGCGCCACAGGGGAAGGGGCGGAAGATGAAACCCGCCCTCCCCGGCGTCTATAAAACCAATAACGAGGTCTTTATGAATGCCCCTTTCGATCAGCTGTTCACATGGCTGAAAGATCACAAGATTACCGAAGTTGAATGTGTGGTCAGCGACCTGACCGGCATTGCCCGCGGCAAGATTGCACCGACCAACAAGTTCCTGCATGAGCGAGGCATGCGCCTGCCGGAAAGTGTGCTGCTGCAAACGGTAACCGGGGATTTTGTCGACGACGACATCTACTACGACCTGCTCGACCCGGCCGACATCGACATGGTCTGCAAACCGGTGAGCGATGCCGTGTATGTGATTCCATGGGCCATCGAGCCGACCGCCATCGTCATCCACGACACCTTCGACAAGTTCGGCAACCCGATCGAACTGTCGCCGCGCAACGTGCTGAAAAAAGTCCTGCAGCTTTACACCGACAAGGGCTGGAAGCCAATCGTTGCACCGGAAATGGAGTTCTACCTGACCCAGCGCTGCGAAGATCCGGACCTGCCACTCAAGGCACCACTGGGTCGTTCGGGCCGTGCCGAAAGCGGTCGGCAGTCATTCTCCATCGACGCCGCCAACGAGTTCGATCCATTGTTCGAAGACGTCTACGACTGGTGCGAGCTGCAAGGTTTGGATCTGGACACGCTGATCCACGAAGACGGCCCGGCGCAGATGGAAATCAACTTCCGTCACGGCGACGCCCTGGATCTGGCCGATCAGATCACCGTGTTCAAACGCACCCTGCGGGAGGCGGCGCTCAAGCACAACGTCACTGCGACGTTCATGGCCAAACCGATTGGCGACGAACCTGGCAGTGCCATGCACCTGCACCAGAGCGTGGTGGAAATCGCCACGGGCAAGCCGATTTTCGCTGATGCCGACGGCAAGATGAGCGACTTGTTCCGCCATCACATCGGCGGCCTGCAAAAGTACATTCCTAAAGTACTGCCGATGTTTGCGCCCAACGTCAACTCGTTCCGCCGCTTCCTGCCGGACACCTCGGCACCGGTCAACGTCGAGTGGGGCGAAGAAAACCGCACCGTCGGTTTGCGTGTACCGACCTCCGGGCCGGAAGCCATGCGCGTGGAAAACCGCCTGCCGGGCGCCGACGCCAACCCGTATCTGGCGATTGCCGCGAGCCTGTTGTGTGGCTACATCGGCATGGTCGAAGGCATCGAGCCGAGTGCCGCCGTCGAAGGCCGCGCCTACGAACGCCGCAACCTGCGCCTGCCGATCACCATCGAAGACGCGCTGACGCAAATGGAAGAGTGCGACACCGTTGCCCGATACCTTGGCAACAAGTTTGTGCGCGGCTACGTCGCGGTCAAACGCGCCGAGCATGAAAACTTCAAGCGCGTGATCAGCTCCTGGGAGCGCGAGTTCCTGCTGCTGAGCGTCTGAGCAACACACACAAACCCTGTGGGAGCTAACTTGCCAGCTCCCACAAGGGGCCGTGCTCACCCGAAAAACTCCAATAACTCCAAGAGGTGTCGATATGCGTCTATTGAAATCCATGGTTCCCGCCGCACTGGCGCTGTTGTGCAGCACCGCAGCCCTGGCCCAGCCCCAGGTCAGCGTCTACAACTGGACCGACTACATCGGTGAAACCACCCTCGCCGACTTCCAGGCCAAGACCGGGATCAAGGTGATCTACGACGTGTTCGACTCCAACGAAACCCTGGAAGGCAAACTCCTCGCCGGTCGCACCGGCTACGACGTGGTGGTGCCGTCCAACCACTTTCTCGCCCGTCAGGTAAAAGCCGGCGCGTTCCTCAAACTGGATCGCGAGCAGCTACCGAACTGGAAGAATCTCGACCCGAAATTGCTCGAATTGCTCGAAAAGAACGACCCGGGCAACCAGCACTCGGTGCCGTACCTGTGGGGCACCAACGGCATCGGCTACAACGTCGACAAGGTCAAGGCAGTGCTTGGCATCGATCACATCGATTCCTGGGCCGTGCTGTTCGAGCCGGAGAACCTGAAGAAACTCACCCAGTGTGGCGTGTCGATGATGGACTCGGCGGACGAAGTGTTCCCGGCGATCCTCAACTACATGGGCATGGACCCACGCAGCGAAAACCCGGAAGACTATAAAAAAGCCGAAGCCAAACTGCTGAGCATCCGCCCCTACATCACCTATTTCCACTCCTCGAAATACGTTTCCGATCTGGCCAATGGCGACATCTGCGTAGCCTTTGGTTACTCCGGCGACGTGTTCCAGGCGGCCAACCGCGCCAAAGAAGCCAAGAACGGGGTGAACATCGCCTATGCGATTCCGAAAGAAGGCGCCAACCTGTGGTTCGACTTGCTGGCGATCCCGGCCGACGCCAGCAACACCAAGGAGGCCCACGCCTTCATCAATTACCTGCTTGATCCGCAAGTGATTGCCAAGGTCAGCGCTTCGGTCGGTTACGCCAACCCGAACCCGGCCGCCAAGCAGTACATGGACCAGGCGCTGGTGAACAATCCCGAGGTGTACCCGTCCCAGGCAGTGCTGGACAAGCTCTACATCTCCTCTACCCCGCCCCAGTCGATCATGCGTCTGATGACCCGGTCCTGGAGCAAAGTGAAGTCGAACAAATGAATCAGTACACGCAAGAACACGCCCGCTCCTATTACGCGGCTTCAGCCCGGGCCAGCACACCCTGGCCGGCACTCGACGCTGACCTCAGCGCCGATGTCTGCGTGATCGGCGGCGGCTTCACCGGCGTCAATACCGCGATTGAACTGGCGCAGCGCGGGCTGTCGGTGGTGTTGATCGAAGCAAGGCGCATCGGCTGGGGCGCCAGCGGACGCAACGGCGGCCAGTTGATTCGCGGCATCGGTCACGAAGTCGAAGGCTTTGCCCGTTACGTCGGCAACGACGGCGTGCGTTATCTGCAACGCGCCGGTATCGACTCCGTGGAACTGGTGCGCCAGCGCATCACCGAGCACGCCATCGAGTGTGACCTGCGCTGGGGCTTCTGCGAACTGGCCAACACCCCCGCGCAGTTCGCGGCGTTCAAGGAGGAGCAAGTCAGCCTCGTCGAACTTGGCTACCGCCATGAGACCCGACTGGTCGGCCCCGAGCAAATCCGCCAGCAAGTGGTCAACGCCGATGTCTATGCTGGCGGTCTGATCGACATGGGCTCCGGCCATCTGCACCCGCTGGATCTGGTGCAGGGCGAAGCGCGTCTGGCGGCGTCCCTCGGTGTACGCATTTTCGAGCAGAGCCCGGTCCAGCAGATCATCCACGGCGAAACGGTTGAAGTGCGCTGCGCCACCGGCAGCGTCCGCGCCGGCAGTCTGGTGCTCGGTTGCAACGCGCATCTGGATGAACTCGAGCAGCAACTCAGCGGCAAGGTACTGCCCGCCGGCAGTTACATCATCGCCACCGAGCCGCTGTCCGAAGCACGCGCCACGCAACTGATCCCGCTCAACCTTGCGCTGTGCGACCAGAAAGTCGGCCTCGACTATTACCGGCTTTCGGCGGATCGACGCCTGCTGTTTGGCGGCGCCTGTCACTATTCCGGTCGCGATCCGGCGGACATTGCCGCCTACATGCGCCCGAAAATGCTCAAGGTCTTCCCGCAACTGGCGGACGTGCGCATCGACTATCAATGGGGCGGCAAGATTGGCATTACCGCCAACCGTTTTCCGCAGGTCGGGCGGCTCAAGCAACAGCCGAACGTGTTCTACGCTCAGGGTTATTCCGGTCACGGTCTGAATGTCACGCACTGGTGCGCCAAGCTGCTGGGCGAAGCGATTCACGCCGGCCACAGTCAGGGCATGGACGTGTTCAGCGCGGTACCGCACATGACCTTCCCCGGCGGCCCGGCCTTGCGTTCACCGCTGTTGGCACTGGGCATGTTCTGGTATCGCCTGCGCGAAATCTTAGGCTGAACACTCCCCCTGTAGGAGCTGCCGCAGGCTGCGATTTTTTGATCTTTAAAATCAAGAGATCGCAGCCTGCGGCAGCTCCTACACGTAACCATCAACTCGTGAATTTGCTCTATCGCCAAGCACTTCTATATTGATGAAGTGCTTTTGCGTTCCTGACGCTCAGCATCCACAAAACCGAGGAGGACATGGATGAAGTCGTCAGCCGCCGATGAACCACGAACACCGGGCCACGCGCCGATCAAGACCCGGCGTTTCAGCATCTCCCTGGTGTGGATCGTCCCGGTCGTCGCGGTGCTGGTCGGCATTTCGCTGGTGGTGCACAACCTGATGCAGGAAGGCCCGACCATCGTCGTCAACTTCAAGACCGGCAGCGGCCTGGTTGCCAACAAGACCGAGGTCAAATACCGCAGTGTGGTGATCGGTCAGGTGATGGATGTCGAGTTGAGCGGCGATCAGAAGAGCGTCGACGCCACGATCAAACTGGCCAAACAGGCCGAAACCTTCACCCGCGAAGACTCGCAGTTCTGGGTTGTGCGCCCACGCATCGGTGCCGGCGGCGTTTCGGGCATCGATACCTTGCTCTCCGGCGACTATATCGGTGCCGACATCGGCCAGGCCAACAACCGCGCCAAGCACTTCAAAGGGCTGGAAAATCCGCCGCCGATCACTTACGGCGAACCGGGCAAGCGCTTCATGCTGCATGCCTCGGATCTTGGCTCGCTGGATATCGGTTCCCCGGTTTACTACCGCAAGATTCCGGTGGGTCAGGTCGTGACCTACGCCCTCAATCCCGAGGGCAAAGGCGTGGACATCGAGGTGTTCATTCACGCACCGAACGACGCGTTCGTTACCGAAAATACCCGCTTCTGGAACGCCAGCGGCATCGACATCAATGTCGGGGCCAACGGTTTTGCGGTGAAGACCGAATCGCTGTCCACTATGCTGGTCGGCGGCATTGCCTTCCGCGCGCCGGATTACAGCCCCAACGACGTTGCCGCCGCCGACGACAAAGACTTCGAACTGTTCGCCGATCAGCAGACCGCTCTCGCTCCGCCCAACGGCAAGGCGCAATACCTGGTGTTGCGATTCGAGCAGTCGTTGCGCGGGCTCAAGGTCGATGCGCCCGTCGAGTTTCTCGGCATGGAAATTGGCCGGGTCGTCGGAATCAACCTCGACTTCGACGCGAAAAAACGCACCTTCCCGCTTAACGTCGGGATCGTCATTTACCCGCAGCGCCTCGGCCTGGCCTACAAAAAGATGCTGACCGAATTCAAGCACGATCCCAACGACGAAGCGGCCGGTATTCGTCTGCTCGGCACCTTCGTCGAGAATGGTCTGCGCGCCCAGGCCCGCAGCGGCAACCTGCTGACCGGGCAGTTGTATATCGCGCTGGATTTCTTCCCGAAAGCCGAGAAAGTTGCATTCGACGCAACGGCCCGACCGATCGCCTTGCCCACCGTGCCCGGCAGCCTCGAACAGTTGCAGGAAAAACTCGAAGCGGTGGTCGACAAGCTCAACAAACTGCCGGTCGAGCGGATTGCCGGCAACCTCGACAGCAACCTCGTCGAGCTGCGCAAAGGCCTGCAACAGTTCAATGCGAAAACCCTGCCGGGCGTGCAGACCACACTGGCCGACGTCAGCAAGACCTTGCAGTCCGCCAGTTCGACCCTGGCCGAAGATTCACCGCAGCGCGAGAAACTCACCGAGACCCTCGACGAACTCGGGCGCATGTCGCGTTCGCTGCGTGAGCTGTCGGACTATCTCGGTCGCCATCCGGAATCGCTGATTCGCGGTCGTCCCGATAACGCAGCGCCGCTGGATCTGAAAGGACCGCCACGCAATTGAGCCCAGGAGCTATCCCATGGCTGTACCGCTGAAGATCACCATGCTCGCTGCGTTCATGCTCCTGGGCGCCTGCCGCAGCGAACCGATCAACTTTCACACCCTGACGCCGGTGGAGCTGTCGGCGTCCCGGGCCGGCGCGCAGATTCCCATCGAGGGGATCAGCGTGCCGCCGCAAGTCGACCGCCCGCAAATCGTCATTCGTCAGGGCAACAATGGCCTGGCGATTCTGGAAACCCAGTGGTGGGGGGCGAGTCTGACGGATGAGTTGCGCAGTGCCTTGAGCGATCAACTGAGCAATACCGGCCGTCGCGGCAATGTGTCGGTGCGCATCGATGTACAGCGTTTCGACTCGATCCCCGGACAATACGGGCTGATCGACGTCAAGTGGCGCCTGCGCCCGAGTGGTGCGGCGGACAACGCTCTGTTGACCTGCCATTCAACCTTGCAAACACCCTCCGGCCCGAGCATCGACGAACTGGTGGCCGCGCAACAGAACAACGTCAAACGCCTGGCCGCCTTGATCAATCAGGCAGCGGGCAACGCTCGCTGCCCGTCAGCCTCCTGAGCCGCCGACAGCGTGACCGTGAAACGGCAGCCATTGGGCTCGCGAGTGACCAACTGAACCTGCCAGCGTTGATGGCTGCAGATCCGCTGCACCAGCGACAACCCCAGCCCAAGGCCTTCACCGCGCTGTTCGTCACCGCGCACGAACGGCTGGAACATCGCGTGACGTTTTTCTTCCGGAATACCGATGCCACTGTCCTCGACCACAAAACTGTCTTCGAGCAGGGTCAACCGGACAAAGCCCTGATCGGTGTAGTGCCAGGCATTGCGCAGCAGATTGCCCATGACCGACTGCAAGAACGTCAGGTCGTAACGTGCACTGCCCGCCAGTTGCGGCTCGTAGATAAACTCCAGACCCTTTTCGCCAATCAATCGCCCCCAGATTTCTACCTGGGCGTCGGCGATAGATTTGAGTGTGCAAGTGGATTCGGTGCCGAGCGCTTCCGGCTTGCGCGCCAGCATCAAGAAGGTCTCAACCAGTTGGCGCATTTCTGCACTGGCCCGGGCGATGCGTTTGACCTGTTGGGTGGAGCGCGAATCCAGCGAGGGGTTGGCCAGCAACAGCTCGCAGGAACTGGCCAGAATCATCAGCGGTGTGCGCAATTCATGGCTCACGTCACTGGTGAAAAGCTTTTCCCGGTTCAGGGTTTCGCGTAACCGGCCGAGTGTCTGGTCGAAAGACAGCGCCAGCGCCCCAACCTCGTCATCGGCGTAATCCGGATGCAGCGCCGGCGCCAGTGCGATCAACTGGTCACGATGACGCACCTGCCCCGCCAGGCGAATCACCGGCGCCATGACTTGCCGCGCCAGCAGCCTGCCGAGCGCGACCGCCAGCATGACGCTGAGGATGAACCCGACTATCACCACCACGAACAGCAGGTGCTCGCGTTGTTCGAAGCTTTCCTGATTGCGCAACAGCACATATTTACGGCCGCCAACCGCCTCGACCATCGCGTAGAAGTCATCACCGTTGAACGATATCTCCTGAAACCCTACGTCCAGCCCTGCCAGTTGTGGCGTCAGCGCCATGGGTCCGGGACCGTTTTCGAAAAAAAACAGTTCGCTCTTTTCCGGCTCGTGGCGCCACTGGTTGATGTCGTCCATCGCCAACAACCGGCGCAAGCCACCGCTGAGGGCGGTCATGGTCAACTTGTGCTCCACGACATGCACGGTAGCCACAATGCCCATTGCGAAGACACCGGCCACCACCGCGCTCATCAAGGCGAACACAATCACAATCCGATTGGCGAGGCTTTGCTTGAGGTCCATCCGGTTGCTTGACTCCAGTGCTGATGTCGGGGACTGCAAGCAGCTGCGCCACGACGTTATCCAGAGTCGCAGCTTCGCCTCGACTGGCGCTGTTGTTAAGTGGCCCTAATAAACAAAACGAGTATTTGAGTTTATTTATCAAATAGACTTTTCCGTTAATGCCTGCGCCGCTCTCGCAAATTTTTCACATGTTCTTCACTGCACCGCCACGACTCTGAACGTAGTGTTCAGCAGCCATTCAAGTAGACCACCGTAAAGTAACTAACCTCCTGGAGCTTACGTTGCACTGTGCGTGTACTGAGTGGAACTCGGGAATGACAAGGGGCAACGTCGTGGTTGAATTAGTACACGTACAATCAGCGTCTAAACGATGGGTTCTGTCTCGTCCGCGCACTTGGGCAATCATTGCTGTCGGTTTGCTGTTGATTACACTGATTTGCGGCTTCGTCTGGGTCCAACGCTCGCCCGCCAACCTGCGCTACGCCAGTGCATCGGCGACCCAGGAATGGGTGAAGGCCTGGCAGGCCGGTGAGGTCGTCGCACTGGTCCGTCATACTGAGCGTTGCGACCGATCGACCAATACTTGTCTGGGGCCGGCAGACGGTATCACCCAGGCTGGCAGCATTGCTGCAGCCGAGGTAGGCCGTGGCTTTACGCAACTGGGCCTGGAAAAGACCCGGTTCTTCAGCAGCCCGCTGACGCGCACCCTGCAAACCGCGCATTACATGCTCGGCTACGATGCCGTGGCCGCGGAATGGCTGGAAACCTGTGGCCCGACGATGCGCAATGAAGTGGTGGCGCACAAGACCGCTGGACAGAACATGATCCTGGTGACCCACAGCGGCTGCATCGCCGATTTCGAACGGCAAACCGGTTACCCACGTGCGGTCGCCGCCGAATATGGCAGCACGGTTCTAGCCCGGATAGATGCGCAAGGCAAACTTGAAGTAATCGGCATCATGAACCCAGAAGGCTGGCAACGATTGGCCAAGTAATCATCAGACTTGATCAAGTAAAAATGCTCGGGCAATGCTCTGGCACAGACTAATTAGCGTTTATGAAATTGTAATAAGAAATTTTTTTCACTTTGAAAAACTGGAAATATTTCATTTTAAAGCTTGGCTTTTCGTGGAGAACTTAACGCTGGAAGCAGACCCGTTCTCTGAATACAGGACACGCCCTTCGAACGTGTTCGCCTCTGCATTCATTCAATCCAGTGCCGCGCCTGCAATGGAAATCGCCAGGCGCAACACTGAAACGCACACTTTGTACTGCACCAAGGTCCAGTCATGACGTCTGAGAACAAACCGTTGCACCATGCAGCGTTGAATTTGCCGCGCCTCCACCAGAGCACCCTGATCGAACGCTTTGCGATACCCGGGCTGGTACTGGCATTCGTGGTGTTTTATCTGCTGCCGCTGATGACCCACGGTCTGTGGATTCCCGATGAAACCCGCTATGGGCAGATCAGCCAGGAAATGCTGCAGAGCGGCAACTGGGTGGCGCCGCACTTCATGGGCATTCGCTATTTCGAAAAACCGATTGCCGGCTACTGGATGATTGCCATCGGCCAAGCCATTTTCGGTGAAAACCTGTTTGGCGTACGCATCGCCTCGGCGCTCAGCACGGGCGTGAGCGTCTGGCTGGCCTATCTGCTGGCCCGTCGCCTGTGGAACAACCCGCGAATCAGTGCCGCTTGTGCCCTCCTTTATATGAGCTTCGGCCTGATCGCAGGGCAAGCCGGCTATGCCAACCTCGATCCGCAATTCACCTTGTGGGTCAACCTCAGCCTGGTGGCGATCTGGTTTGCCATCGACAGCAATACCCCCCGCGCGCGTCTGGGCGGCTGGGCATTGCTGGGATTCGCTTGTGGCATGGGCCTGATGACCAAAGGTTTCCTCGCCCTGATGCTGCCGGTGCTGATTGCCCTGCCCTACATGATCTGGCAGCGACGCTTTGGTGAGCTGGTGCGTTATGGTCTGGTCGCCGTGGCGGTGGCCGCGCTGGTCAGCGTGCCATGGGCACTGGCCGTGCATTACCGTGAACCGGATTTCTGGCGATTCTTCTTCTGGCACGAACACATCCGGCGTTTTGCCGCCGGCGAAGACGCACAGCACGCACGACCATGGTGGTTCTACCTGCCGTTGCTGTTTGCTTCTACCTTGCCATGGGCCCTGCTGTTGCCTTCGACACTGCTGCGCACCTGGCGCGAAAAACGCGATCCGAAAATCGCCTTCCTCGCCTTGTGGTTCCTGCTGCCGCTGGCATTTTTCAGCGCGAGCAGCGGCAAACTGCCGACCTACATCATGCCGTGCCTGCTGCCGTTGGCCCTGTTGATGGGCTACACGGTAATGAACTGGATAGCTGACCAGAACGGGCGCGTCTTGCGCATCAATGGTGTGGTCAACGTGTTGCTGGCCATTGCGGCGCTGGTTGCACTGATCTACCTGCAAGCGACCCGTGAAATTTACGAACACACCGAAATGTTCAGTCTGTCGCTGGGTTATATCGTGTTGCTCGGCTGGCTCATTGCCGGCGCGCTGCAAACCGTGCGCCCACTGACGCTGTGGGCGATGCCGGCGCTGGGCATCGGCTTGCTCGTCGCACTGCTGCCTGCCGCCATGCCTGCGACCATCGTCAACAGCAAGATGCCGGATCAGTTCATTGCCGAACACCAGCAGGAACTCAGCCAGACCCGCTCGTTGCTGAGTAACGACCTGGGGGCCGCCTCTGCGTTGTCATGGCGCTTGCGTCGCCCGCAAGTCGACCTGTTCAACACCGTTGGCGAGCTCAAGTACGGCCTCGATGACCCGGCCATGGCGTCACGCAAGGTCAGCCTCGACGGTGTAGGCGAGTGGATGACCGAAGCGCGCAAAAAAGGCTCGGTGGGTGTGGTGATGCGCGTCAACAGCACCTCCGACGAACAACAACTTGAGCTGCTGCCGATCGATGGTCAGCACTTCCGGCGCGGCAACCTGGAAATCTTCATTTTTGCCCAGAGCAAACCATGACCGCAGACAAAAAAGATCGGGGCGCGTTGCTGCTTCTGCTGGCCGCGACTGCCCTGCTGTTACTGCTCGGCCTGGGCAGTCGTGAGCTGTGGGGGGCGGAAACCCGCTGGGCCAACATCGCCTTGCAGATGCTGCAGAGCGGCGACTATTTCGACCCCTATCTCAAGGGCAGCCCCTATTACGACAAGCCGCTGCTGTCGTACTGGCTGATCACCGCCACCTCGTGGTTCACCGGTGGGCTGGGGCACTGGTCGCTACGCCTGTCCTCGGTGATTTCCGCGTGGTTCAGCGTGTGGCTGGTGTACCTGATCGGCGAGCAACTGTTTCGCAAAGGCACCGGGCTGATCGCCGGCTGGATGCTGGCGACCACGTTCTACTTCGTGTTCTGGGCCCGAGTCGCCACTGCCGACATCCTCACCGTCTGCGGTGTGCTGGCGGCCGTCTGGTGGTACTGGCGCGGCCCGGATGAAACCCGATTCTGGCGCTACGTGGTGTTCTTCGGCCTGCTGTCGCTGACCTCGCTGTTCAAAGGCCTGATCGGTTTCATTCTGCCGGGGCTGGTGCTGCTGCCGCACCTGCTCAGCGAGCACCGCTGGAAACGTCACCTGAACCTGCGACTGTTCGCGGCGATAGTGATCGCCGGGGCGTTTTACATGACGCCGTTCGTGCTCTCGCACTTCTACGGCGCGCCCAACTACGAACAAAGTGGCCTGGGGCTGGTACTGCGTGAAAACGTTGTGCGGTTTTTCCAGCCGTTTGATCAGTTCGGGCCGATTTACACCTACTTGATCTACCTGCCGGTCTACACCCTGCCCTGGGCGCCGTGCTGGTTGATCGCCTTGTGGGTGGCCGCGCGCAACTGGAAGCACATCGAACCGGATACCCGCTGGCTGATTCAAGGGCTCGCGTTGCTGATGCTGTTCTTCACCGCCAGTGGCAGTCGCCGCAGCTATTACGTCTTGCCGCTGGTGCCCTTCGCGCAACTGCTGGGTGCCTGGTGGGTAACCCGGCGCATGGCCGCTCGCCACAGCGAAGGCCGTGGGCTGAAGATCGGTTTCGCTGTCACCACCGTGTTGCTTGCCGCGATTCTGGGTGTGCTTTACCCGTGGACCAACAGCGGCGGCGGTGTCATCCGCTTCGGCGAACAGGTTCGCGAGCAGGCCAGTCAGCAGGCACCGTTGAATCAATGGCGCATGGTCATGGTCGAGGTCGACAACAAAGTGCCGATGTACCTGCAAACCGGTGGTGCACCGTTCTACTACGTGCCGGAAACGATTCAGGACTTTCCGCACAATGGTGACACAGCAACGCTGATCGCCTGGCTGGAACGCACCAGCGGAGAACGGTGGGACCCGCAACGCACGATTTTCGTGGCGCAATACCGTTCCGGTGACGCCGTGCCGCTCGATGCGCTGAAGGCTGACCATCAGGTCATCACCACCACGCCCACCCGTGGCGAGCAGGTCTTTCACGGGCGGGAAGACCAGAGCGTGGCCTACATCCCCCACTCCTGAGCGATGACGTTAAGACAAAAGTAGAGAGTCGCGGTAAATTTGAATGGCAATGACAACTATTAACGGCTTCTTTGACGTTTTTTTCTCATTTGCCACCCTACATTGCCGCGACTCGACACTTGCAAATCGTTCGCATTGTTTCCTGCGAGGGTTTGCTCATAACGTCTGAAAACAGGAGCTGCCCGAATGAATCCACGCCTTCCATCCATCTTCAAGCGCGCATTGCTCGCCACCGCGTTGCTCGGCACCGGGCATGCAGTTGCCGCCGACTCGGTAGGTCTGGTGGTTTACAACGCGCAGCATGAAACGCTGACCAAGGCCTGGGTGGCCGGTTTCACCGAGGAAACCGGGATTCCGGTGACCATTCGCAACGGCGATGACACCGAGATGGGCAACCAGCTCGTGCAGGAAGGCGCCGCCTCGCCGGCAGACGTATTCCTCACCGAGAACTCCCCGGCGATGGTGCTGGTGGACAACGCCAAACTGTTTACGCCGCTGGCGCCCGCGACCCTTGAGCAAGTCGACGCTGCCTACCGTCCGGCCCACGGCAATTGGGTCGGCATCGCTGCCCGTTCCACCGTGTTCGTCTACAACCCGAGCAAACTGACTGAAAAGGACTTGCCCAAATCCCTGCTCGACCTCGCCACTCCGGCCTGGAAAGGCCGGTGGGCCGCCTCCCCGGCTGGCGCCGACTTCCAGGCGATCGTCGCCGCTGTGCTGCAACAGAAAGGCGAAGCCGCCACGCTGGAATGGCTCAAGGGCATGAAGACCAACGCCACGATCTATCGCGGCAACAGCGCGGTGCTCAAAGCGGTGAACGCCGGGCAGATCGACAGCGGCGTGATCTACCACTATTACAGCTTCGTCGATCAATCCAAGACCGGCGAGAACAGCAAAAACACCCAGTTGTACTACTTCAAACATCAGGATCCGGGCGCGTTCGTCAGCACCTCCGGCGCCGGCGTGCTGGCATCGAGCAAGCATCAGGATGAAGCGCAGAAGTTCGTCCAATACATCACCAGCAAGGAAGGTCAGGAAGTACTCGAAACCGGCACCTCCTTCGAATACGCCGTGGGTAAAGACGCGCCGTCCAATCCGAAGCTGACCCCGCTGAAAACCCTCGATGCGCCGAAAGTCGATGCGTCGACCCTCGACAGCAAAAAAGCCGTCGAGCTGATGACCCAGGCCGGGTTGCTCTAAGTGATGCCCAAAACCTTGCCTGCAACGGCCGTGGTGACGGCCCCCGCCAACCTCCTCCACCCGCCCCGCACGCTGGCCGGGCGCGGCAGTTCGTGGGTGGTGAGCTCGGCGGTGCTGGTGTCGTTGCTGTCACTGCTGCCGATTGCCTTCGTGATCGGCGTGGCGTGGTACACCGGTTGGGCGACCATCGAAGCCTTGGTGTTCCGCCCGCGGGTCGGCGAGTTGCTGATCAACACCGTGCTGCTGGTGCTGATCACCTTGCCGCTGTGCATTGTGCTCGGGACAACCCTGGCCTGGCTGACCGAACGCAGCAATCTGCCCGGCCGGCGTCTGTGGTCCCTGCTGGCGGTTGCGCCACTGGCCGTGCCGGCGTTCGTCCACAGTTATGCATGGGTCAGTCTGATTCCGTCGATCCACGGTCTGCCGGCCGGCGTGCTGGTGTCGGTGATCGCCTATTTCCCGTTTCTGTATTTGCCGATTGCCGCGACCTTGCGCCGTCTCGATCCGGCGATTGAAGATGTCGCTCAGTCCCTCGGGCTGAAGCCGTGGGCGGTGTTTTTCCGGGTGGTGTTGCCGCAACTGCGGCTGGCCATCTGCGGTGGAGCCTTGTTGGTCGGCCTGCATTTGCTGGCCGAATACGGCTTGTACGCGATGATCCGTTTCGACACTTTCACCACGGCGATCTTCGATCAGTTCAAATCGACCTTCAACGGCCCGGCCGCCAACATGCTCGCTGGCGTTCTGGCGCTGTGCTGCCTGGCGATGCTCACGGCGGAATCCGCTGCTCGTGGCCAGGCGCGTTATGCGCGGGTCGGTTCCGGCAGCGCCCGGGATCAGCGCAGCGTGCAACTGGGGCGCGGCGCGACAACCTTGGCGCTGCTGCTGCAAACGCTGACGTGCCTGTTGGCACTGGGTGTGCCGTTGCTCACGTTGGGCCGCTGGCTGGTGGCCGGTGGTGTGCAGGTCTGGCAAGGCGACGAGCTGTTGCCAGCCTTGCTGCAAACCCTGTCGTATGGCGTGGCCGGCGCATTGTTGACCAGTGTCGCGGCGATTCCCATTGCGTGGCTGTCGATCCGCTCTCCGGGCAAGCTCCAGCGCTTGCTGGAAGGCTGCAACTACATCACCAGTTCACTGCCCGGCATTGTCGTTGCTTTGGCGCTGGTCACCGTGACCATTCATTTCGCCCGGCCGATCTACCAGACCACCATCACGGTGCTCTTGGCCTATCTGCTGATGTTCCTGCCGCGGGCGCTGGTCAGTCTGCGCGCCGGTTTCGCGCAAGCCCCGGTCGAGCTGGAAAACATCGCACAAAGCCTTGGCCGCTCGCCGTTGCGCGCATTGTGGCTGATCACTGTGCGCCTGGCGGCCCCCGGCGCGGCGGCAGGTGCGGCGCTGGTGTTCCTGGCAATCACCAATGAGCTGACCGCAACCCTGCTGCTCGCGCCCAACGGCACGCGCACCCTCGCTACCGGTTTCTGGGCGATGACCAGCGAAATCGATTACGCCGCCGCAGCGCCTTACGCGCTTTTGATGATCCTGCTTTCACTGCCGCTGACGGCCATTCTCTATCACCAATCCAGGCGTACCGCTGGCCGATGAACGCTCTCGAACTGCACAACCTCAGTAAAACCTTCGGCGCGCAAAAGGCGCTCGACGACGTCAGCCTCAACGTACCGACCGGCAGCCGCACAGTGATCGTCGGCCCCTCCGGTTCCGGCAAAACCACGCTGTTGCGGATGATCGCCGGGTTCGAATTCCCCGACAGCGGCAGCCTTACGCTCAACGGTCAGACGCTGGTGGACCGCAGCCACGCGGTGCCGGCCTATCAACGGCAGATCGGTTACGTGCCGCAGGACGGTGCGTTGTTCCCGCACATGACGGTGGCGGCGAACATCGGCTTCGGCCTGGCCCTGACCGGAGCGGCCCGCACCCAGCGCATCCTTGAGTTGATGGATAGCGTGGCGCTCGACGCCAACATGGCCCAACGTTGGCCGCATGAGCTGTCGGGCGGCCAGCAACAGCGGGTCTCGCTGGCCCGCGCTCTGGCGCAACAACCACGACTGATGCTGCTGGATGAGCCGTTCTCCGCCCTCGACACCGGTTTGCGCAGTGCCATGCGCAAAATGGTTGCGCGCCTGCTCGAAGACGCCGGCGTCACCACCATTCTGGTGACCCACGATCAGAGCGAGGCGTTATCGTTTGCCGATCAATTGGCCGTGATGCGCAGTGGCCGGCTGGTGCAGTCCGGGCATCCGATGGATCTCTACCGCTATCCGCAGGATGAACAGACCGCGCACTTTCTCGGCGAAGCGGTGGTCCTGCCCGCGCAGATCGAGGCGGGTTGGGCGCATTGCGATCTGGGTCAGGTGGCGGTGAACAGCAACGGTTTCAGTGGCGCCGCGCAAATCATGCTGCGCCCCGAACAACTGCTGATCGCCGAGGTGGCCTCTGACAGTCATGGCTGCCACGCGCGGGTCACCGACCGTGATTTTGCCGGCAACACCTGCACCTTGACGGTTGAACTGAGTTCATCCGCGACGCAGGATCCGGCCCGTTCGATTCTGGTGCGCAGCACCGGTATGCACGCACCGCCCGCCGGCAGCGCGGTGCAACTGTCGGTGCTCGGTGCGGCGCATGTGTTTGGCCTGAACTGATCAGAGATCGAAGCGATCCACCGCCCGCCGCCGCTCGTTGTCATCGCGCACATCGTAGTTGGCTGTGGTCTGGATGTTGCTGTGATGCGCCAGTTTCTGCGCAAGCGACAGGTCGTGCTCCTCGATCACCCGAGTGATGAACGAGCGACGGAAGTCGTGGGGCATGATCTTCACTCCGACCTGCGTGCCGCGCTGACGGGCAATGTAGTAGATCGCATGCTTGGTAATTCGCTCGCGGGTGATGTGGCTGCCACGGCGAATGCGGTTGAACAGAAAGGCATCGTCGCTCTCGCCTTCCTTGAGCTGCGAACGGCGCAGTTCGAGCCACGCATCAAGCTTGCTGAATGCCCACGCCGGCGCGTACTTGATCAACTGCTTGTTGCCCTTGGCGGTGACGCACAGGCTGCGCTCGGTGAAGTCGACCTGATTCAGGTCCAGGTCCACCGATTCCGACTTGCGCATGCCGGTGCCGTACAGCAACGCGATGATTGCCGCATCGCGCAGGCCCTGCGGGCGCGGGTCGGCAGCGCAGACTTCCATCAATTCGTGAATCAGCGTGCGCTTGAGATTGCGCCCCTGGGACAACCGTGTGCCGGCAATGCCCTTGACCGAGCGCATCTTCAAAAGATGTTCCTGGCTGATCAGGCTCATGCGCCAGGCCTCGTTCATGACGCCGCGCACCGCATTCACATACAACGAAGAAGTGTTCGGTGCGTAGTTGTCTGCGCGTAATGCAGCGACCAGTGCAACAACATCTTCTGGTTGCAAGGCATGCCAGGGAATGTCTTCGACATTCATGTCTTCAAAGCCCAGGCGATCGGCCGCATCTTGCAGCACGTAACGCATGGTCAATTGGCTGGAGGGCGCCAAACGTGCGAGGTACAGACTCATCGGGTTGGCTTTTGGAGCGTCGGGGGTTGCAGCAACTAAATCAATCAAACGTTAAACCTTGAGTAAAAAATGTACAGCACTACAACAACTAACAAATGCAATGTACTTGAAGTAAAGAAGGTACTTGAGCGGAACTGTCCGACAAAAAACTGCGATGGACGGCAGAAGCCTGAACAGCGGCTGTATAAGTGACAGATAAACGATTCGCCAACCGGTTTTTCATGTTCCTTTCACAAAAACCGGCATAACCTTAATTCCCATAGGTTCGGTAGTGGCTATGCCCCAACCTGCCGGGCAAATCGTGAAAAGTCAATCTATCCCCGACGTCATGCTTTTTTTGCCAAGTTATTGATGCAGGAGCGCTTTTCTGTGTCTACGCTGAGGCTGGATCCAATAATCGCGTGAATCCATCCTTTATTTTTTTGTAATGAGGTGCCCATGAGTCAGGCGTTTCTCCCCTTCTCTCGCCCCAGTATCGGCGATGAGGAAATTGCCGCTGTCGAGCAGGTGTTGCGCTCGGGCTGGATCACCACGGGGCCGAAAAACCAGGCACTCGAAGAGCAATTTGCGCAGTACGTGGGTTGCAAGCACGCGGTGGCCTTGTCTTCGGCCACCGGCGGGATGCACATCACACTGCTGGCCCTGGGCATCGGCCCGGGCGACGAAGTCATCACCCCGTCGCAGACCTGGGTCTCGACCGCCAACATGATCTCCCTGCTGGGCGCCAAACCGGTGTTCGTCGATGTCGACCGCGACACGCTGATGACCGACGCTGCGCGCATCGAAGCGGCCATCACTCCGCGAACCAAGGCGATCATCCCGGTGCACTATGCCGGCGCTGCATTCGATCTCGATCCGCTATATGCCCTGGCTGACAAGCACGGCATTCCGGTCATCGAAGACGCCGCCCACGCTGCCGGCACCCGCTACAAGGGCCGTCATGTCGGTTCGCAAGGCACGGCGATCTTCTCGTTCCACGCGATCAAGAACATGACCTGTGCCGAAGGCGCGATGTTCGTCACCGACGACGAAGCCCTCGCCAGCCGCGTGCGCATGCTCAAATTCCACGGTCTGGGCGTTGACGCCTATGACCGTCTGACCGGTGGCCGCAAGCCGCAGGCGCAGGTGATGGAACCGGGCTTCAAGTACAACCTGGCCGACATCAACGCCGCGATTGCCCTGGTGCAACTGCAGCGTCTGGACGAAATCAACGCCCGCCGCACCGAACTGGCCACCAGCTACCTGCAAAAATTCGAAGGCCTGCCAGTGCAACCGCTGGCCCTGCCCGACTACGCCCAGCAACACGCCTGGCACCTGTTCATCCTGCGCATCGACAGCGAGCGTTGCGGCATGGACCGCGAAGCCTTCATGAAGGCATTGCAGGATCAGGGCATCGGCACCGGTATCCATTTCATCGCCACCCACCTGCACACCTGGTATCGCCAGCGTGACCCTGACCTCTACCTGCCCAACACCGAATGGAACTCGGCGCGGCTGTGCTCGATTCCGCTGTTCCCCGACATGACCGGTCAAGACCTTGATCGCGTTGTCGGTGCCATCGCTCAAATCATGGAAAAACGCCTGTGAAACCTTATCCAATCCGTAGCGTGTCGATCGTCATCCCGGTCTACAACGAACAGGAAAGCCTGCCGGAACTGCTGCGTCGCACCGAAGCGGCCTGCCACCAGTTGCATCACGACTTTGAAATCGTGCTGGTCGACGACGGCAGCCGCGACGAGTCGGCCAACATGCTTGAAGAAGCCGCCGGACGTGAAAACAGCCCGTTCGTGGCGGTCATTCTCAACCGCAACTACGGTCAGCACGCCGCGATCATGGCCGGTTTCGAACAGTGCAAGGGCGACGTGGTCATCACCCTCGATGCCGACCTGCAGAACCCGCCGGAGGAAATCCCGCGGCTGGTGGCCGAAGCCGAAAAAGGTTACGACGTGGTCGGCACCGTGCGCGGCAATCGTCAGGACTCGGCGCTGCGCCGTTATCCGTCGAAGCTGATCAACCTGGCCGTGCAGCGCTCCACCGGCGTCGCGATGAGCGACTACGGCTGCATGCTGCGCGCCTACCGCCGCACCATCATCGACGCGATGCTCGCCTGCCGTGAACGCAGCACGTTCATTCCGATCCTGGCCAACAGCTTCGCCCGTCACACCACCGAAATCGTCGTGGCCCACGCCGAGCGTGAACACGGCGACTCGAAATACAGCCCGATGCGCCTGATCAACCTGATGTTCGATCTGATCACCTGCATGACCACCACCCCACTGCGTTTGCTGAGCATCGTCGGCTTCGCCATGGCCGGGCTGGGTGTGCTGTTCGCCGTCGCGCTGATCGTTCTGCGCCTGGCGTTCGGTGCCGGTTGGGCCGGTGACGGCATGTTCGTGCTGTTCGCCGTACTGTTTGTGTTTACCGGTGGCCAGTTCATCGGCATGGGGCTGCTGGGTGAATACCTCGGTCGCATGTACAGCGATGTGCGCGCCCGTCCGCGTTTCTTCATCGAAAAGGTGTTGCGCAGCCAGCCGGCCGATCCGGCCCCTGCCGTCACCGTTGATGGTCTTTCTTCTACCGCTACTTCTTCCACTTCCGATCAGGTTCTCTCATGAGTGCAAAAACTGTTGTCTTCGCCTACCACGATATTGGCTGCGCCGGCATTGAAGCCCTGCTCAACAGCGGCTTTGACATTGCAGCAGTGTTCACTCACGCCGATGATCCGAAAGAAAACGCGTTCTATGCCTCGGTGGCCCAGCTGTGCGCCAACAAAGGCATCCCGGTACACGCGCCGGAAGACGCCAACCACCCACTGTGGATCGAGCGCATCGCCAAGCTGGACCCGGAATACATCTTCTCCTTCTACTACCGCAACCTGCTGAGCGAGCCACTGCTGGCCCTGGCCAAAAAAGGCGCGTTCAACCTGCACGGTTCGCTGCTGCCACGCTATCGCGGCCGCGCTCCGGCGAACTGGGTGCTGGTCAACGGCGAAACCGAAACCGGCGTGACCCTGCACCGCATGGTCAAGCGCGCCGATGCCGGCGCCATCGTTGCTCAACAGCGTGTTGCCATCGAACGCAGCGACACCGGCCTGACCCTGCACGCCAAACTGCGCACCGCCGCCAGCGACCTGCTGCGCGACACCCTGCCGAACATGCTGCAAGGCAAGATCACTGAAACCCCGCAGGACGAATCGAAAGCCACCGTGTTCGGTCGCCGCACCCCGGCGGACGGCAAGCTGGTCTGGGCCAAACCGGCCGAAGAACTGTTCAATCTGGTGCGCGCCGTGACCCGTCCTTACCCGGGCGCCTTCTGCGCCGTGGGCGAGCACAAACTGATCGTCTGGAGCGCCGACGTCGTCAAGGGCAACGAAGGTCAGGCGCCAGGTCGCGTGATCAGCGTCGATCCGCTGCGCATTGCCTGCGGTCAGGACTCGCTGGTGATCAACGCCGGTCAGCGCAACGACAACGGTCTGTACCTCAGCGGCCCGCAACTGGCCAACGAACTGGGTCTGGTGGATGGTTCGCTGCTGCGCGGTGCCGAATCCGGGCGTGCGCCACGTCGTACCCGCGTGCTGATCCTCGGTGTCAACGGTTTCATCGGTAACCACCTGTCCGAGCGCCTGCTGCGTGACGACCGCTACGAAGTCTACGGTCTGGACATCGGCTCCGACGCCATCGACCGCCTGCGCAGCCACCCGAACTTCCACTTCGTCGAAGGCGACATCAGCATTCACTCCGAGTGGATCGAGTACCACATCAAGAAGTGCGACGTGGTCCTGCCGCTGGTGGCCATCGCCACGCCGATCGAATACACCCGCAACCCGCTGCGCGTATTCGAACTGGACTTCGAAGAGAACCTGAAACTGGTTCGCTACTGCGTCAAGTACAACAAGCGCGTGATCTTCCCGTCGACCTCCGAAGTCTATGGCATGTGCCAGGACAAGAACTTCGACGAAGACAGCTCGAACCTGATCGTTGGCCCGATCAACAAGCAGCGCTGGATCTACTCGGTCTCCAAGCAACTGCTGGACCGCGTGATCTGGGCTTACGGCGCCAAGGGCCTGAACTTCACCCTGTTCCGTCCGTTCAACTGGATGGGCCCGCGTCTGGACCGTCTGGATTCGGCGCGTATCGGCAGCTCCCGCGCCATCACCCAGTTGATCCTCAACCTGGTGGAAGGCACGCCAATCCGCCTGTTCGACGGTGGCGAGCAGAAGCGTTGCTTCACTGACATCGCTGACGGCGTTGAAGCCCTGGCGCGCATCATCGACAACGACAACGATGTCTGCAACGGCCAGATCATCAACATCGGCAACCCGGACAACGAGGCCAGCATCCGTCAACTGGGCGAGGAGCTGCTGCGTCAGTTCGAAGCACACCCGCTGCGCCACAACTTCCCGCCGTTCGCCGGTTTCCGCGACGTGGAAAGCAAGGCGTTCTACGGTGCCGGTTACCAGGACGTGGAACACCGCAAGCCAAGCATCGCCAACGCCAAGCGCCTGCTGAACTGGGAGCCGACCGTGGAAATGCGCGAGACCATCGGCAACACCCTGGACTTCTTCCTGCGTGAAGCCATGCTCGAAATCGCGGACAAGAAGTAATGCAGGCAGGTCTTCGTATCGATGTCGACACCTACCGCGGCACCCGAGAAGGTGTGCCGCGACTGTTGGAGATGCTCGACGAGGCGCAGGTCAAGGCAACGTTTTTCTTCAGTGTCGGCCCGGACAACATGGGCCGGCATCTGTGGCGCCTGATCCGCCCGCAGTTCCTCTGGAAAATGCTGCGTTCCAACGCTGCCGGCCTCTACGGCTGGGACATTCTGCTGGCCGGCACCGCCTGGCCCGGCAAACCGATTGGCCGTGATCTCGGACACCTGATGCGTCAGGCCCGGGACGCCGGTCACGAGGTTGGCCTGCACGCCTGGGATCACCATGGCTGGCAGGCCAATGCCGGGCGCTGGAGTGACGCGCAACTGATCGAACAGATCCGTTGCGGCGTCGACACCTTGAGCGACATCCTCGGGGAAAAGATCCAGTGTTCGGCCGCCGCCGGTTGGCGTGCGGACGAGCGCGTGATCGAGGCCAAGCAGACTTTCGGCTTTCGCTACAACAGCGATTGCCGTGGGCAGAGCCTGTTCCGTCCGCTGCTGGCGGACGGCACACCGGGCACGCCGCAGATTCCAGTGGACCTGCCGACCTTCGATGAAGTTGTCGGCCCGCACGTGGCGGCGAAGGACTTCAACGCCTTCATCCTCGACCGGTTCCAGTCGCAAGCACTCAATGTCTACACCATTCATGCCGAAGTAGAAGGGATTCTGATGGCTCAGGACTTTCGTCAATTGCTGGCCGATGCACGCCAGCGCCACATTGACTTCCAACCCTTGGGCAACTTGCTGCCCGAGTATTTCAACACCTTGCCCGTGGGCCGCGTGCAACGCGGTGCGCTCGAAGGCCGCGAAGGCTGGCTGGGAGTGCAAGGCGCATGACCAGACGCTGGGCACTGCCGCTGTTGGTCGGCCTTTGTCTGCTGGCCTATCTGTTGCCGTTGAGCACCCATGGCCTGTGGATCCCCGACGAAACCCGTTACGCACAGATCAGTCAGGACATGCTGCTCAGTGGCAACTGGGTGTCGCCGCATTTCATGGGCCTGCGGTATTTCGAGAAGCCGATTGCCGGCTACTGGATGATCGCCATCGGCCAGGAACTGTTCGGGCAGAACCTGTTCGGCGTGCGCTTCGCGTCGGCCCTCAGCACGGCTTTGAGTGTGTTGCTGGCCTACCTGGTCGCGCGCAGGCTATGGAACGATCCGCGCAAGAGCTTCGTCTGTGCCCTGCTCTACATGAGTTTCACCGTCGTCGCCGGTCAGGCCGGGTACGCCAACCTCGATCCGCAGTTCACCTTCTGGGTCAACCTGAGTCTGGTGGCGCTGTTGTTTGCGCTTGACAGCAAAAGCACCGGGCACCGTCTGGGCGCCTGGGCGCTGCTGGGGCTGGCCTGCGGCATGGGCTTCATGACCAAGGGCTTTCTCGCCTGGTTGCTGCCGGTGCTGATCGCATTGCCGTGGATGCTCTGGCAGAAACGCTGGCGCGAACTGCTGATATTCGGCCCGGTCGCTATCGCTATCGCGATCATCGTCAGCTTGCCGTGGGCACTGGCGGTGCACGCACAGGAACCGGATTACTGGCGGTTTTTCTTCTGGCACGAACACATCCGCCGCTTCGCCGGTGACGATGCGCAGCACGATGCGCCATGGTGGTTCTATCTGCCGCTGTTGGTGGCGTTCAGTTTGCCGTGGGTTGGTCTGTTGCCGACTGCGTTCAAGCAAGCCTGGCAAACCCGGGCCCAGCCGAACATGGTTTTCCTGCTGTTGTGGCTGTGGTTGCCGCTGGGCTTTTTCAGCCTGAGCAACGGCAAGCTGCCGACCTACATCCTGCCGTGTCTGCTGCCATTGGCACTGCTGCTGGGCAATGCGCTGGCTGATCGTCTGCGTCTGGAACAAGGCCGGGCGCTGGGGATCAATGGTCTGCTGAACCTGCTGCTGGGTGTGGTCACGCTGATCGCACTGGTTTACCTGCAACTGAACAAACCGGTGTACGACCACGAACTGCACAGCATGGTGCTGGTGTTCATTGCGTTGATCGGCTGGATCATCGCCAACCTGGCGCAAGCGTTCCTGCCGCTGCAATGCTGGGCGGCACCGGCGCTGGGCAGCCTGTTGCTGGCCGGGATCCTGCCGGCGGCATTGCCCAAATCGGTGGTGGCCAACAAAACCCCGGATCAGTTCATCCGCCATCACGTCACTGAACTGTCCGGTGCCACGCACTTGCTGAGCAACGATCTGGGCGCCGCAGCGGCACTGGCCTGGCGCATGAAACAACCGCAAGTCGCGCTGTACAACACGGTCGGCGAACTCAAGTACGGTCTGTCCTACCCGGAAGGTGCTGAACGCCGACTCACCAAAGACAACGTTCAGCAATGGGTCCGTGAAGCGCGCCGCAGCGGCTCGGTCGGCGTGCTGATGCGCGTCAAGGGCCAGGACGAACTTGAAGAACTCGATCTGCTGCCTAAAGACGGTACCCGTTACGAATCGGGCAATCTGGTGATCATGGTGCTGCCCAAGGATCCGTCATGAGCTGGCTGCTGTTACTGACGGCGTGTCTGCTGACGTGTCTGGGGCAAGTCGCACAGAAACTCGCCGTGGAGAGCTGGCGCGGCGTTGAGTCGTCGTGGGCTGACAAACTGCGTTCACCGTGGTTGTGGCTGGCGCTGTTTTCACTCGGCAGCGGGCTGCTGGTCTGGCTGCTGGTGCTGCAGCGTCTTGAAGTGGGCATCGCTTACCCGATGCTCAGCCTCAACTTCGTACTGATCACCCTGATCGCCCGCTTCGTCTTTCACGAGCCCATCGACCGCCGGCATTGGCTGGGCGTGGCGCTGGTAATCGGTGGTGTGGTTTTGCTGGGGCAACAGTCATGAACCAGGTACGAGGTATCGGTTTTGCGCTGGCCAGCGTGGGCCTGGTCAGCGCTGCCCAGTTGGGCATGCGCTGGAGCATGACGCGCCTGCCGCAACCGGAACAATGGCTGGCGGCGTTGAGCACCGGCAGTGTCGATCTGTCGGCACTGGCCGTGGTGCTGGCGGCGATTTTCGCCTACGCCCTGTCGATGTTCTGCTGGCTCGCGGCCTTGCGCGATCTACCGCTGGGGCGGGCCTATTCGCTACTGAGCATCAGCTATGCGCTGGTGTACCTGCTGGCGGCCAGTCTGCCGCTGTTCAACGAATCGTTCAGTTTCACTAAATCGCTGGGCGTGGCACTGGTCATGCTCGGGGTCATCACTATTAACACTCGTCCGTCTCGTGCGCCCGAATTCAGGAGTGCTCCATGAAAATCACAGTATTTGGTAGCGGTTATGTCGGCCTGGTGCAGGCCGCCGTGTTGGCCGAAGTCGGTCACGACGTCGTGTGCATGGACATCGATCAGAAGAAAGTCGAACTGCTGCGCCAGGGTCACGTCAGCATCTTCGAACCGGGCCTGTCGAGCCTGGTGCGCGAAGGCCTGGACTCCGGCCGCCTGCATTTCACCTCTGATGAAAAACTTGCCGTGCAGCACGGTCGCGTTGCGTTCATCGCTGTCGGTACACCGTCCAGCGACGACGGCTCGGCGGATCTGAAATACGTGCTGTCGGTGGGTGACGCCGTGGCGCGCCACCGTGAGCAGCCGCTGATTCTGGTAGAGAAATCCACCGTGCCGGTCGGCACCGGCGACACCTTGCGTGCGCACATTCAGGCGGCGCTGGACAAGGCCGGTCGTGAACTGCAGTTCGATATCGTCTCCAACCCGGAATTCCTCAAGGAAGGTTCGGCGGTGGCCGACTGCCGTCGTCCCGATCGCATCGTCATCGGCTGCGAAGGTGACGAAGTGCAGGACGTGATGCGTGACCTGTACTCGCCGTTCAACCGCAACCATGACCGCATCATGTTCATGGACCTGCGCAGCGCCGAGCTCACCAAATACGCCGCCAACTGCATGCTGGCGACCAAGATCAGCTTCATCAACCAGATCGCCGAACTGGCCGAACACCTGGGCGCCGACATCGAATCGGTCCGTCAGGGCATCGGTGCCGACACGCGCATCGGTTACCACTTCATCTACCCGGGCTGCGGTTATGGCGGCTCGTGCTTCCCCAAAGACATGCGCGCGCTGATTCACAGCGCCGAGCAGGCGCACTGCTCCAGCGACCTGCTGCAAGCGGTCGAAGCGATCAACGAGCGGCAGAAGCACAAGCTGTTCGACCGTATCAACGCGTTCTACAAGGGTGACCTGCGCGGCAAGACCTTCGCCCTGTGGGGCCTGGCGTTCAAGCCGAACACCGACGACATGCGCGATGCACCGAGCCGCGTGCTGCTCGATTCGCTGTTCGCCGCCGGCGCCAGTGTGCGCGCGTTCGACCCGGAAGCGATGCAGGAAACCCAGCATCTGTACCCGAACGAAGAAAAACTGATGTTGATGGGCACGCCGGAATCGGTGCTGTCAGGTTCCGATGCGCTGATCATCTGCACCGAATGGCAGCAGTTCAAGGCGCCGGATTTCGACCTGATCGAGCAACGCCTGAAAGCCCCGGTGATCTTCGACGGCCGCAACCTGTACGACGCCGAGCGTCTGGCGCGCAACGGCTTCAAGTACTTCCCGATCGGCCGAGGCGATTCGCGCAAACTGCCGATGCCACTGCAGCAGTGGCCTAACAAAGCGGAAGTCGCTTGATCACGTTGTCGCCTGTCATCCGCCGGCAGTCCCTGATCGCAGGGCTGCTGGCACTGCTGTTGTTTATCGCCGGGGTTTACGGACAGGCTCCCATTGGCTTCGATTCACGTTTTGTGCTGTTTGCCCAAGAGATGCTCAGGCACGGGCCAACGGTATTCCCGACGACCTACGGGCAGCCGTACGCCGATTATTCGGCGCTTTCGACGCTGTTCATCTGGCTGTTGTCGCTGCCCTTCGGCGCGATCAACACCCTGACGGCATGGCTGCCCAGCGCCATTGCCGGCGGCGTGATCGTGACGTTGATGTACCGCTTGCTGGCGGTGCATTCGCAACGCTGGGCCTTGATCAGCATTGCGCTGCTGATGCTCACCAGCACCTTCGTTACCGAAGTGCGCGCCGTATCGCAGGACCTGATGCTCGCCGCCGTGGCGCTGTCGGTGTTTTATCTGGGCTACGCTCGCGACCACTTCGGTTCCGGCCCTCGCTGGCCGTTGATCTTCGCCCTGCTGTTGCTGGGCTTCGGGATTCGCGGGCCGATCGGCCTGGTGGTGCCGACCGGCATGCTCTGCAGTTACTACCTGCTCAATCGTGAGTGGAAACGCCTGTTGGTGTTCGGTGTGCTGGCGTCGATCCTGCTCGCCGCGTGCGTGGGGCTGCTGTTGTGGCTGGCCAGACTCAGTGGCGGCGAAGCGTTCCTGCAAGACGTGATCCGCATGCAGTTCATGGGGCGCATGGACGGCAGTGAAGGCGTCAGCGGTTCGCTGTATTACTTCACCAGTTCCATGGGAAACTACGCACTGGCATATCCGCTGGCGATCCTGGCGTTGGCGGCGACCTGGCTGAGCAAACCGCATCAGCGCGGGCCGGCCTTGCGTCTGGTGCAATACTGCGCGGCTGCCGGGCTGATCGTCATGGTTGGCCTGTCGATTCCGCAGGCAAAGAAGGCGCGTTACCTGCTGCCGATGTTGCCGATGGCGGCGATCATCGCGGCGTACCCGTTTCAGGTGCTGCACGGTCGGGTGTTCCGCGTATTGCGCGGGGTTATCCAAGGTATCTGGCTGGTGACGCCGGGACTGTTGATGGTGGCCCTGCTGGTTGCCAAACGCCGCTTCCCCGAGCAACTCGACAGTCTGACCCTGGTGCTGATCGTACTCGGTGTTCTGCAATTGCTCGCGTTGTCGCGCCTGTTGATGCCGCGTTGGCGTGCCGAAGTGCTGGCGCTGTGCTCGGTGCTCGCATTGTGGATGGTGTATGCCGCGGTGTTCGAACCGGTGGAGCGACGCTTGTACGACACGCAGGCGTTCAGTCGCGCCGCCTTCGCGCAGGTGCAGCAGAACCCGGCACCGCTGGTGCTGCACGGCATGGGGAAGGACGCCAAGGCGATCAAGTTCATGGTCAACGTCGAGCAGGACCTGCAACCGCAGTTCACCGAAACGGTGCAGCAACTCGAAGCCCTCAAAGGCCCGGCCTGGCTGATGATGGACAGCAAGGACCTGCAATCGCTGCAGGTCACCTCGCTGGCGGGTCTGCAACCGGTACTGACCGGCCGTTTCGACAAGAACGATTACGTGCTGTTGTACCTCAAACCCTTGTAGGAACTGATTGAGGCTGCGATCTTTTGCGCTTTCAGGAAAAAGATCGCAGCCTGCGGCAGCGCTTACAGGGGCTTTTACCATGAGTTTTGTTGTACGCCGGGCGCGGCAGAGTGACGCCGACGCCCTCCCCGCCATTGAACGCTCGGCCGCCGAGCTGTTTCGCTCAGATCCGACCCTCGCCTGGCTGGCCGACACCGACGTGGCCAGCACCGCGCAACATCGCCAATTCATCGACCATGCCCATGTCTGGGTCGCCGAAAACACCTCGGCGCAGCTCGCAGGGTTTATCCGCGCGCTGGATGTCGGCAAGCAACTGCACGTTGAGGAATTGTCCGTCAGCCTGGCGTTTCAGGGTCAGGGCGTGGGCCGTGATCTGCTGCTGGCCGCGATTGAACATGCCCGCCGCGAGCAGATGCGCGCCGTGACCCTGACTACGTTCCGCGACGTGCCGTGGAATGCGCCGTTTTATCAGCGGATGGGGTTTGTGGACGTCGCACCCGGTGAGCACGCAGCGCATTTGCTCGACGCTTTGCAGAAAGAAGTCGAGCATGGTTTTGCCGCCGAGCGCCGCTGCGCAATGCACCTGATATTGCCCTGACAGGGAAAATCCCTTGTAGGAACGAGCCTGCTCGCGATAGCGTCCTGTCAGTCAACTGCGTTGGCGCCCGACACTCGGTATTGGCGAGCAGGCTCGCTGCCACGCGGGTTTTCATCATAAAAATAAGGACATTTGCACTGCCGTGGCCACTTACTCCCGCCTGATACGCAGACTGATGATCACCTCGCTGAGCATCGTCATCAGCCGTGCCCTGATCAGTCCACTGCTGACCCTGTTCCTCAGCAACAAACTGGACCTCAACCCGCAGGACGTCGGTCTGCTGTTGGGCATCGCCGTGTTCAGTGCCACGCTGTTGTCGCTGTATGGCGGCTACATCATCGATCGCCTCGACAAGCGTCAGCTGTTGATCCTGACCATGCTCTCCAGCGGTGTCGGCCTGATGCTGCTGACCTTCGCGCAGAATCTGTACCTGGTCACGCTGGTGCTGATCATCAGTGAAACGGCGTCGGCACTGTTCCTGATCTGCTCCAAAGCGATGCTCAGTGAAAACCTGCCGGTCGGCCAGCGGGTCAAGGCGTTTTCACTGAACTACACGCTGACCAACATTGGCTACGCCGTGGGCCCGATGATCGGTGTAGTGATTGCCGGGGTTCAGCCTTCAGCGCCGTTTATCGTCGCCGGGCTGATTGCCGCCGGCAGCGTTTTGCTGCTGCTGGGCGTTTCCCGCGAGACCGGTCCGCTGTCGCCGGCCAGCCCGCCACAGAGTTTCCTGAACACCCTGATCATCCTGAAAAACGACCGCACGATGATCCTGTTCACCCTCGGTTGTCTGCTCAGCACCCTGGTCCACGGGCGCTTTACCCTGTACCTGTCGCAATACCTGCTGGTCACCCATACCCAAGAACAGACACTCGACACCATGGCCGCCCTGCTGGCCTGCAACGCGATCACGGTGATCCTGCTGCAATACCAGATCGGGCGTTTACTCAAGCGCGAGCACCTGCGGTTCTGGATTGCCGGCGGCACGGCGTTGTTCATCGTCGGTCTGATCGGTTTCAGCCTGGCGGACAGCCTCGTCGGCTGGTGCGTGGCGATGTTCATCTTCACCCTCGGCGAGATGATCATTTACCCGGCGGATTTCCTCTTCGTCGATACCCTCGCGCCGGAAGCGCTGCGCGGCAGTTATTACGGCGCGCAGAACCTCGCGGCACTGGGCGGTGCGCTGAGTCCGGTGATGTGCGGGTTCCTGCTGATGCACACGCCGGCGCCGAGCATGTTCTACGCCCTGAGCGCTTTGGCCGCGCTGGGGGGTTATTGGTGTGTTGTCAGTGGACGTCGCGTGGCCACAATTCAAAAATAATGCACTGAAGCAGCATTTATATGAATTTGTCAGCATCGAATTTGCACGGCACACTGTGCGCGTTCCTCCCCCAATAGTTGGAACGCTTAGAGGACTTTCCGAAACGGACAAGTCCTTTTTTTTGCCTCGATTTTACTGCCAAGGACCTGATTCACATGCTCGCTCGCTGGTTCCCCGCCGCCATCAACACCCGCCCCACCGAATGGAGCCGCGCCGCCATCGGTATGGCCTTGGGCACCTTGTTCAGTGTCTGGGCGTGCAGTCAGGTATTCGGCCATGAAGTGGCGTATCACCTGCTCGGGCCATTGGGTGCTTCGGCGGTGCTGTTGTTCGCCGTGTCCTCCGGCGCGCTGGCGCAGCCTTGGTCGATCATCGGCGGCTACCTGTGCGCCAGTGTCATTGCGTTGCTGGTGGCTCATGTTCTTGGGCGAACCCTGGGCAGTGCCTGTCTGGCGGCAGGCATGGCGCTGATTCTGATGTGCTGGTTGCGTTGCCTGCATCCACCGGCCGGCGCGCTGGCGCTGACACTGGTGCTGGCCGATCCGGCGACCATCGCCCTGGACTGGAAAGCCATGGAACCGGTGATGCTCGCCGCCGCGTGCATGCTGCTCAGTGCGCTGGCCTACAACAACCTGACGCGCATCCGCTACCCGAAACGCCCGGCCGAAACTGCGCCGCTGCAGACTCCCGTCGACAGCCAGTCAATTACCGCCGAGGATTTGAAACGGGCACTGGCCGAGATGGAAGCCTTTATCGACGTCACTCCCGAAGACCTCGAACAACTGATCCACGCCAGCGAACTGCACGCCAAACGCCGCAGCATCGGCGAAGTCTTCTCCTGACACCTCACGCACCCTGTAGGAGCTGTCGAGTGCAACGAGGCTGCGATCTTTTCAAGATCAAAAGATCGCAGCCTTCGGCAGCTCCTACACAAGCACATCCGATTTTTACCTAAGGCAAAAACGCAAACTCCCCCTGCACATATCCCGGTTGTACACGGCAAATTTGCACTGTTACGATCCGTTAACGCTCGCGCGCGAGCTTCTCGAATAAAGACAATAAAAGCAGGGAGTTAGTGATGACTGCTCAGGCTTCATCCCCGCGGACGCCGTCCATGGATGCCACGCAAAACGACGTGCTGGCCGAGGTTCGCAACCACATTGGTCACCTGACCCTCAACCGCCCCGCCGGTCTCAACGCCATCACCCTCGACATGGTTCGCCAGTTGCAGCAGCAACTCGATGCCTGGGCCGCTGATGCCAATGTGCACGCGGTGGTGCTGCGCGGTGCCGGTGAAAAAGCTTTCTGCGCTGGTGGCGATATTCGTTCCCTGTACGACAGTTTCAAAAGCGGCGCCACGCTGCACGAAGATTTCTTCGTCGAGGAATACGCCCTCGACCTGACCATTCATCACTACCGCAAACCGGTGCTGGCGTTGATGGACGGTTTCGTCCTCGGCGGCGGCATGGGCCTGGTGCAAGGTGCGGACCTGCGGGTGGTCACCGAGAAGAGCCGTCTGGCGATGCCGGAAGTGGCCATCGGTTATTTCCCCGATGTCGGCGGCAGCTATTTCCTCTCGCGGATTCCCGGTGAACTGGGAATCTATCTGGGCGTCAGCGGTGTGCAGATTCGTGCGGCGGATGCGCTGTATTGCGGGCTGGCGGACTGGTTTGTCGACAGCCGCCAGTTGGCGAGTCTCGACGAACAACTTGATCACCTGGAATGGCACGACACGCCGCTCAAGGATCTGCAGGGCCTGCTGGCGAAAAACGGCGTGCAAACCCTGAGCGACGCGCCGCTGGAGAAGCTGCGCCCGGCCATCGACCATTTCTTCGCCCTGCCGGACGTGCCGAGCATTGTCGAGCAACTGCGCGCCGTCACCGTCGCCGACAGCCATGAGTGGGCGACGACCACCGCTGACCTGCTGGAGACCCGCTCGCCGCTGGCGATGGCCGTGACCCTGGAGATGCTCCGTCGCGGTCGGCAACTGAGCCTGGAACACTGCTTCGCCCTCGAACTGCATCTGGATCGTCAGTGGTTCGAACGCGGCGACCTGATCGAGGGCGTGCGTGCCCTGCTCATCGACAAAGACAAGACACCTCGCTGGAATCCGCCGACCCTCGCCGCGCTGGACGCCGGGCACGTCGCGAGTTTCTTTAACGGTTTTGATGAGAGCGGGAGCTGAGCCATGCACGATCTCGAACTGACTGAAGAACAAGTAATGATCCGCGACATGGCCCGGGATTTTGCCCGTGGCGAAATCGCACCTCACGCGCAAGCGTGGGAAAAGGCTGGCTGGATCGACGACGCGCTGGTGGCGAAGATGGGCGAACTCGGTTTGCTCGGTATGGTGGTGCCCGAGGAATGGGGTGGCACTTACGTTGATTACGTCGCCTATGCGCTGGCCGTTGAAGAAATTTCAGCCGGTGACGGCGCGACTGGCGCGTTCATGAGCATTCACAACTCGGTGGGTTGTGGGCCGGTCATGAATTACGGCAGCGAAGAACAGAAACAAACCTGGCTGGCCGACCTCGCCAGCGGTCAGGTCATTGGCTGCTTCTGCCTCACCGAACCGCAGGCCGGCTCCGAGGCGCACAACCTGCGCACCCGCGCCGAACGGCGCGACGGCCAGTGGGTGATCAACGGCGCCAAGCAATTCGTCAGCAACGGCAAACGGGCGAAACTGGCGATCGTGTTTGCGGTGACCGACCCGGATCTGGGCAAGAAAGGCATTTCTGCGTTCCTGGTGCCGACCGATACGCCGGGTTTCATCGTTGATCGCACTGAACACAAGATGGGCATCCGCGCCTCCGACACCTGCGCAGTGACCCTCAACAACTGCAGCATTCCCGAGGCCAATCTGCTGGGTGAACGCGGCAAAGGCCTGGCGATTGCCCTGTCCAACCTCGAAGGCGGCCGCATCGGCATTGCTGCGCAAGCCTTGGGCATCGCCCGGGCGGCGTTTGAAGCGGCGCTTGTGTACTCCCGTGATCGCGTCCAGTTCGGCAAGCCGATCAACGAACACCAGAGCATCGCCAATCTGTTGGCCGACATGCACATGCAAATCAACGCGGCGCGCTTGATGATCCTGCACGCGGCGCGTCTGCGTACAGCGGGCAAACCGTGCCTGTCGGAGGCGTCGCAGGCCAAACTGTTCGCCTCGGAGATGGCCGAAAAGGTTTGCTCGTCGGCGATTCAGATTCATGGCGGGTACGGGTATCTGGAGGATTATCCGGTCGAGAAGTACTACCGCGATGCACGGATTACCCAGATCTATGAGGGGTCGAGCGAGATTCAGCGGATGGTGATCGCTCGCGAACTGAAGAACTACCCGCTGTAAAAAGCAAAAGATCGCAGCCTTCGGCAGCTCCTACAGGAAACCGGTGTAGGAGCTGCCGAAGGCTGCGATCTTTTGATGTTGCCTCAAAAGCTTCGCGAGCAGGCTCGCTCCCACAGGGGATTTGTGTACGACATAAATCCAGTGTGGGAGCGAGCTTGCTCGCGAAGACGTCAGCCAGGACGATGCATTACTTTCCGGTAAACTCCGGCGCGCGCTTGGCCACAAACGCCGCCATCCCTTCCTTCTGATCCTGCGTCGCAAACGCCGCGTGGAACACCCGGCGCTCGAAACGCACGCCTTCAGCCAGGTTGACCTCAAACGCACGGTTGACGCTTTCCTTGACCATCATCGCAATCGGCAGCGACTTGCTGGCGATCACGGCGGCGACTTTCAACGCCTCGTCGAGCAACTCATCGCTCGGTACGATCCGCGCAACGATGCCGCAACGTTCGGCCTCCACCGCATCGATCATCCGCCCGCTGAGGCACATTTCCATGGCCTTGGCTTTGCCCACGGCGCGGGTCAGGCGCTGGGTGCCGCCCATGCCCGGGAGCACGCCGAGGTTGATTTCCGGTTGACCGAACTTGGCGTTGTCACCTGCCAGAATGAAGTCGCACATCAACGCCAGTTCACAGCCGCCACCAAGGGCGAAACCGTTGACCGCAGCGATGATCGGCTTGCGGCGGTTGGCCACGCGGTCGCTGTCGCTGAACAGGTCGTCCATGTAGATTTGCGGGTAGGTCAGCTCGGCCATTTCCTTGATGTCAGCGCCGGCGGCGAAGGCTTTCTTCGAACCGGTAATGACGATGCAACCGATGTTCGCATCCGCTTCCAGAGCATCAAGGGCGTGGTTCACTTCGCTGACCAACTGCGCGTTCAGGGCGTTCAGTGCCTGCGGACGGTTCAGGGTGATCAGGCCGACGCGGTCGTGGTTTTCCAGCAGAATTGTTTCGTAGCTCATACATGACTCCTGAATTTGTACCCTGTAGGAGCTGCCGCAGGCTGCGATCTTTTGATCTTGTTTTTAACAATCAAAAGCAAAAGATCGCAGCCTGCGGCAGCTCCTGCAAAGGGGTGGGGTTAAAGGTTGCGTGAGATGACCATGCGCTGAATGTCGCTGGTGCCTTCGTAGATTTGGCAGACACGCACATCGCGGTAAATGCGTTCCAGCGGGAAGTCGTTGAGGTAACCGTAACCGCCCAGCGTCTGCAACGCCATCGAGCAGACTTTCTCGGCCATTTCCGAGGCGAACAGTTTGGCCATCGAAGCCTCGACCAGTGCCGGCTGACCGCTGTCGCGCAGCGCGGCGGCGTAATGCACCATCTGCCGGGCGACGGCGATCTGCGTGGCCATGTCGGCGAGACGGAACGCCACGGCCTGGTGCTCAATGATCGGTTTGCCGAACGTATCGCGCTCGCGGGCGTAGTCGCGAGCGGCTTCGAACGCAGCGCGGGCCATGCCCACCGCTTGCGACGCGATGCCGACCCGCCCGCCTTCGAGGTTGGCCAAGGCGATCTTGTAGCCTTCGCCCTCCTCACCCAAGCGGTTGGCGACCGGTACTTTGACGTCTTCAAACAGAATCTGGCAGGTGTCCGACGCGTGCTGGCCGAGTTTGTCTTCGACCCGTGCGACTTTGTAGCCCGGCGAATCGGTGGGCACGATGAACGCCGTGATGCCGCGCTTGCCGGCACTCGGATCGGTCACCGCAAACACGATCACGATCCCGGCGTTCTGCCCGGACGTGATGAACTGTTTGCAGCCGTTGAGTACATAGTGATCACCTTCCAGACGAGCGCGGGTTTTCAGGCTGCTGGCATCAGAGCCGGCCTGCGGTTCGGTCAAGGCGAAGGCTCCGAGCATGGCGCCGCTGGCCAGCGGTTTGAGGAAGCGCTCGCGCTGGTCGTCGTTGCCGAACTTGAGGATCGGCACGCAGCCGACCGAGTTGTGCACGCTCATGATGGTCGAGCAGGCGCCGTCGCCGGCGGCGATTTCTTCCAGGGCCATGGCGTAGGCCAGGTAGCCGGTGTCACAGCCGCCCCATTGCTCCGGCACGAGCATGCCGAAGAAGCCCAGTTCGGCCATCTCGCCGATGGCTTCCTTGGGGAAACGATGTTCGCGATCCCACTCGGCGGCGAACGGTTTCAGCCGTTCCTCGGCGAACTGCCGGGCCATGTCGCGGATCTGGGTCTGGTCTTCGTTGGGAATCATGGTGAATCCTTAACTTAAATCCGGGTTACACACCGCCCCCTGTAGGAGCTGCCGAAGGCTGCGATCTTTTGATTTTGATTTTTAAAAGCAAGATCAAAAGATCGCAGCCTTCGGCAGCTCCTACAGGGGGAGTGCGTTTAGTAGATGCATTCCACGGCCATCGCCGTGGCTTCACCGCCGCCGATGCAGATCGCCGCAATCCCGCGTTTCAGTTTTTTCTGGCGCAAGGCCGAGAGCAAGGTCACCAGAATCCGCGCGCCCGAGGCACCGATCGGATGGCCCAGCGCGCAGGCGCCACCGTGCACGTTGAGCTTGTCGTGGGGGATTTCCAGGTGAGTCATCGCGGCCATCGCTACCACGGCGAACGCTTCGTTGATTTCGAACAGATCGACCTCGTTCAACGCCCAACCGGTCTTCTTCACCAGCTTCTTGATCGCGCCAATCGGTGCCACCGGGAACAGGCCCGGCGTGTCGGCAAACGCCGCGTGACCGTGAATCACCGCCAGTGGCTTGAGACCCAGTTTCTGCGCTTGCGACTGGCGCATCAGCACCAGCGCCGCCGCGCCGTCGGAGATCGAGCTGGAGTTGGCCGCTGTCACCGTGCCGCCTTCGCGGAACGCCGGTTTCAGTGAGGCGACCTTGTCCAGTTTGGCTTTCGGTGGCTGCTCGTCGTTGCTGATCAGCAGCTGTTCTTTGCCGACGGTCACCGTGAGCGGCACGATCTCGGCTTTGAAGCTGCCGTCCTTGATCGCCTGCTGGGCGCGGGTGGTCGAGGCGATGGCAAACGCATCCTGGGCTTCGCGGCTGAAGTCGTTGGTTTCGGCGCAGTCTTCGGCGAAGGTGCCCATCAGACGGCCCTTGTCGTAGGCGTCTTCGAGGCCGTCGAGGAACATCGAATCGAGCACCCGGCCATGCCCCATGCGATAACCGGCGCGAGCGCGGTCGAGCAGATACGGCGAGTTGGACATGCTTTCCATACCGCCGGCGATCACCACATCTGCGCTGCCGGCCAGCAGCATGTCGTGGGCCAGAATGGTGGTTTCCATGCCCGAGCCGCACATCTTGTTGACCGTGGTGCAGCGCGTCGATTTATCCAGCCCGGCGCCCAAAGCTGCCTGCCGCGCCGGCGCCTGACCGAGGCCGGCGGGCAATACGCAACCGAACAACACTTCATCAACCGCGTCGCTGGCAACCCCGGCGCGTTCAACCGCTGCCTTGATCGCCGCAGCGCCCAGTTGCGGCGCGGTGAGGCTTTTCAGTTCGCCCTGAAAACCGCCCATCGGGGTGCGGACGGCACTGACGATAACAATCGGATCGTTGGCAATAGTCATGACAAATCCTCCTTACTTGGCGGCCATGCGCAAGGCGCCGTCGAGACGGATCACCTCACCGTTGAGCATGCTGTTTTCGATGATATGCCGAACCAGCGCGGCGTACTCGGCAGGTTTGCCCAGGCGCGGCGGGAACGGCACGCCGGCGGCCAGCGACTCGCGCACTTCCGGGGTCATGCCGGCCATCATCGGGGTTTCGAAAATGCCCGGAGCGATGGTCATCACGCGGATGCCGAAACGCGCCAGTTCACGGGCGGCCGGCAGGGTCAGGCTGGCAATCGCGCCTTTGGAAGCAGAATACGCCGCCTGGCCGATCTGGCCATCGAACGCTGCGACCGAGGCGGTATTGATGATCACCCCACGCTCGCCATCGGCATTGGCTTCACTCTCGGCAATGGCCGCTGCGGCCAGTCGCAGCATGTTGAAGCTGCCGATCAGGTTGACGTTGATCACTTGGGCAAAACTCGACAGCGCATGCGGGCCGTTCTTGCCGAGAATCTTCTCGCCCCGGACGATGCCGGCGCAGTTGACCAGACCGTTGAGGCTGCCAAAGGCTTTCAGCGTTGCCTGCACCGCCGCTTCGGCAGCGGCTTCGTTGCTGATATCGGCCACCACACTTTGCGCGCCGAGGCGCTGGTCCTGCGCGGCGACGGCTTCGGCATTCATGTCCACCAACATCACTTTGGCGCCGGCGTTGACCAGCAATTCGGCGGTGGCGGCACCCAGGCCGGACGCGCCGCCGGTGACGATAAAAACCTTGTTCTCGATCTGCATGACTGACTTCCTGATTCAAGCTGAAACGTTGTGCGCCGCGGCCTCTTGAGCCTTGGCGATTTCCTGGTTGCGCAAGATAAAGCGCTGCAATTTGCCGCTTGGGGTTTTCGGCAATTCGCTGACAAATTCGATTTCACGCGGGTACGAATGCGCGGCCAGACGCTTGCGCACGTGTTGGCGCAATTCTTCGGCCAGCGCCGGTTCGGCGCGGTATTGCGGGTTGAGCACGACGAAGGCCTTGACCAGTTCGGTGCGCTCCGGATCCGGCTTGCCGACCACGGCCGCTTCGACCACTGCCGGGTGTTCGATCAGCGCGCTTTCGACGTCGAACGGGCCAACGCGGTAGCCGGAGGTGGTGATCACGTCATCACTACGGCCGACGAAGCTGATGCTGCCGTCCGGGTTCCATTCCACGGTGTCGCCGCTGAGGTAGTAATCGCCGACGAAGGCCTTGGTCGGCACGCCCTCGTAGCCGCCGAACCAGCACATCGGCGACTGGGTGCGGTCGATGGCGAGGATGCCCGGCTGGCCGACACCGAGTTCGTTGTACTGCTCGTCGAGCACCACGATGCGATGGCCCGGCGAGGCGAAACCGGCGGCGCCGAGGTGGATCGGATGCTGCAGACCGTGGTGGTTGCACAGCACCATGCCCAGTTCGGTCTGCCCGTAATGGTCGTGAATCACCACATCGAGGTTGTCGGCGAACCAGCGGATCACTTCCGGATTCAGCGGCTCGCCAGCGCTGCTGACGATGCGCAGCTTGCCCTTGATCGACTTGGCGAACTCGTTGCCACCGGCAATCAGCAAGCGGTACGCGGTCGGCGAACCGGTGAGGTTGGTGATGGCGTATTTGTTGATCACCCGGCAGGTGCTTTCGAGGGTGAACGGGCCATCGTAAAAGGTGATCGGATGCCCCATCGACATCGGCCCGGTGACGCCGAAATAGATGCCGTAGGCCCAGCCCGGATCGGCGACGTTCCAGAACGCATCTTCAGGGCGCAGATCCACCGCGTCGCGGGTGTAGCTCTGAAACGCGACGATGGCCTTGAGCGGCACCGACAGCGCTTTCGACGGGCCGGTGGTGCCCGAGGTGAACATCAGCAGGAACGGATCGTCACCCGTCAGCAGGACCGGTTCGCAAACACTGGAATAGTTGGCCAGTTCGGCCCAGAAACTGAAATCACCGCGGACGATGCCCTGACCTTTGGCGCCGCCGACGGTGACGATGGTCGGGCAATCCGTGACTTCAGCGAGTTTTGGCCGGTTGACCGCGTCGGTGACCACCACTTTGGCGTCGGAGCTGTTCAGCCGATGCTCGATGGCCTTGGGGCCGAATGCGGTGAACAACGGCTGATACACCGCGCCGATGCGCCAGGTGGCGAACACGGTGATGAGCAATTCGATGTTGCGCGGCAGCAGGCCGGCGACCTTGTCGCCCTTTTGCACGCCTTGTTCGAGAAGGAAATTGGCGAAACGCGCGGCTTTGTCTTGCAGTTCGCTGAAGGTGTACGTGGCACTGGCGCCGTCGCGGCCTTCCCAGAACAGCGCGATGCGCCCCGGCAAGGCATGGCGGTCGCAACATTCGACGCAGGCGTTGAGCGCCTCCAGCGTGCCGCTGAGCGCCGCGTCCACGGTGTGCTGATAGTTGAACTGTTCAGTGGCAGACAAGTAATCGCGCATTGCCAGAATCCCTCGGTGTTTTTATTAGGCTGGGAACCGTAAACAACACAGGGATAGTCGCGCTGCGGCGCGGAGGCGGCAATGGTCAAAGCCATCAAAGTGGCTGACTGGTTTGGCCATGTTTCAAAGGATGTGTTGCCTTGACCGGCCCTATCGCTGGCAAGCCAGCTCCCACAGGGTTAGCGCAAACTCTGTGGGAGCTGGCTTGCCAGCGATGGCGGTGGGCCAGGCGACAGATGCTCTGAATCAGACCGCTTCGTTAAGGATCAACGTACGGTAATGCCCAGGATTGGACCCCGACCACTTGCGAAACGCCTTGTAGAACGAACTCGCATCGGCAAACCCCAGCCGCGTGGCGATCTCGACGAAGCTGATCGACGGCTCCGCCAGCCAACTGATCGCCAATTCCTTGCGCACGCTGTCCTTGAGACCCTGATAGGTCTGCCCTTCCTCGGACAAACGCCGGCGCAGGGTCGAGGCGGACATGCACAGTTGCTGCGCCAGCGCCTCGGTCTCCGGCCATTGTTCGGCGGGCAACTGCCGCAGGTCCTGCTTGATCCGGCTGGCAAGGCTCTCAGGATCGCGGTACTTCACCAGAATGTTCGCCGGCGCATGGGCCAAAAAGCGTTTCAATTCTTCGGCCGTACGCTTGATCGGCAGATCAAGGCAGTCAGCGGCGAAAATCATCCGCGTACGCGGACGTTCGAAACGCAGGTTTTCCGAGAACATCACCCGATAGTCGTCGCAGAAATCCGGCTCGGCGCAGCGCAATTCGATCGCCAGAATCGGAATCCGCCGCCCCGCCAGCCAGCAGGCCACGCCGTGGACGATCATCCAATAGGTGAAATAGGTGAACGCGCGGCGCGGTTGCGGGTCGTCTTCGAGCAGGACGATTTCCGCCAGGCTCTGCTGATGCACCAGTTGCGCGGGCATTTTTTCCAGCATCAGCGAGAGAAAACTCAAGCCCATGTTCAGGCCGGCGGCCAGCGTCGATTGCGCCATGGCACTGCGGCAGAGGAATTCGAGGCTGCCGGACCTGAGCCGGCGCGGATCCATGCCAAAGAACTCGTCATCGCCGCGCCGGGCCAGCAGACGCCAGAGTCTGGCGTATTGCGAGGCGGGCACCCTGCCCTGTTCGCGGTGCAGCAGGGCCGGCGCAATCCCGACCTTGTTCAAGACTTCATCCGTGGCCACGCCTGGGGCACAACTTTGCAGCAGCGCTTCACGCACCAGCTGCACGGCGATGGTGTCTTTTTCCGACATGGAGCGAGGCAGACCTTGTGGTTTTCGGGTGACGGGCATCTTACCCCAGTCATCCGATTCACCGAAAACCCTGTAGGAGCTGCCGAAGGCTGCGATCTTTTGACTTTGATTTTTAAAAACAAGATCAAAAGATCGCAGCCTGCGGCAGCTCCTACAGGGGGGCTGTGCGGGGGACGAAAAACATGCCGTTCAGCGAATGTTCAGGTAAATGTCAACCATCCCCATTTGGGAATGAGTGTCATTATGTTACAACTTAGCCACCTATCTAAATCACTCGTGGTTGCCTGAATGCTCGTTCCCTTTCTGATCATGCTGCGCGAAGGCATTGAAGCCGCGCTGATCGTTGGCATCATCGCCAGCTACCTGCAACAGACCGGTCGTGGCCAATGGATGCCGGCGGTGTGGATCGGCGTCTTCCTCGCCGCTGCGCTGGCGCTGCTGGTCGGTGGTGGCCTGGAACTGGTCAGTGCCGAATTCCCGCAGAAACAGCAGGAATTGTTCGAAGGCATTGTCGGACTGGTCGCGGTGGGCATCCTCAGTTCGATGGTGTTCTGGATGCGCAAGGTCGCACGTTCGATCAAGCATTCATTACAAGCCTCGCTGGATCACGCCCTGACCTCGTCAAAGCATCAAGTAATCGCACTGATTGCCATGGTGTTTTTCGCCGTGGCTCGCGAAGGGCTGGAAACCGTGTTCTTTCTGCTCGCGGTATTCCAGCAGAGTGAGGGCCCAGGCGCGCCGATCGGTGCCCTGCTCGGCCTGGTGCTGGCAATCGTCGTCGGTTTCCTGATCTACAGCGGCAGCATGCGCCTGAACCTGTCGGCGTTCTTCAAGTGGACCGGGTTGTTCATTCTGGTGGTCGCCGCCGGAATCCTCGCCAACTCGGTGCAAGCCCTGCATGAAGCCGGTGTGTGGAATCACCTGCAAAGCGTGCTGTTTGATTTCAGCGCGACGCTGCCGATGGACGGCCCGCTGGGTTCGGTGCTGGCCGGCATGTTCGGTTATCAGGATGCGCCGACCGTCAGCACCCTCGGTGCATACCTGATCTATCTGGTGGTGGCGCTGGTGCTGTTCTTCTACCCCGCCGCGCCGGCCTCAAGCGCAGACACAGCCGGCAAATCGTCTTCCGTTTCCAGCCAATAAGGGCACCCATGTCAACGCCTAATACTCCTCAGGCCTCGCCTCCCCGCGCCTTGCGCTGGGCGGTGGCCGGTTCGGTGGTCGTGATGATCGCCGCCGGTGGCCTGTTCTACTACGCCTCGAAAATGGCTGCGGCCAAGCGTCAGCACAACCATGATGAAGTGGTGGTCAACATCAACGCCCACAGCTGCGATCCGAATGAGCTGACTGTTCCCGCCGGCCGCGCCAGTTTCCGCATCGTCAACCGTTCCGAACGGGCGGTGGAATGGGAAATTCTCGACGGCGTGCTGGTGATCGAAGAGCGCGAGAACATTGCTCCGGGCCTGAGCCAGGTGATCAACGCCAACCTGCAACCCGGCGACTACGCGATCACGTGCGGTCTGCTGAGCAATCCGCGTGGCGTGTTGCACGTAACGCCGACCGCCGCCTCCGACGCTGCCGCCAAGGCCAAACCGTCGATGGTCGCTTTCGTCGGGCCTTTGTCGGAGTTCCGCGTGTATCTGGCGACTCAGGGCAGCGCGCTGATCAAAGCCGTGACCGCGCTGAATCAGGCAATTACCAGCGGCGACCTGGCTCAGGCACAAGCGCTGTACCTGCCGGCGCGTGCGGCTTATCAGCGTCTGGCCCCTGCCGCGCAACGGCTGGCGGAGCTGGACAACAGCATCAACGCTCGCGCCGATTACTTCGAAAAACGTGAGCAGGATCCGGCGTTCGTCGGCTTCCACCGGGTCGAATATGCGCTGTTCCAGCAACGCAGCCTCGACGGCTTGAACCCGGTCGCCGAGCGCCTGCTGGCCGACGTCACCACGCTCAAACAGCAACTGCTGGCCCAATCGCTGCCGCCGGAGCAATTGGTGAGCATCGTGGTGCGCAACCTCAACACCCTGGCCGACGTGCGCGCCGCCAGCGGTGAAGAGGAACGCTACAGCCACGCCGATCTCGGTGGCTTCGCCGGCAATCTGGAAACCGCGCACAAAGTGGTCGAGCTGCTGCGGCCGATGCTGAGCAAGTCGGCGCCGGAGCTGCTGCCGAAAATCGACGCGGCGCTGAGTGATTTCGACAGCGTACTGAACAGCTTCAAGGTCAAGGACGGCTACGCCACTTACGACACGGTCAGTGGCGCACAACGCAAACAGATCGCCGACAAGGCCAAGGCACTCGCCGACGCTCTGGATGGCATCGATCCCGCCCTCGGCCTCTCCGGCCTGTAAGCAGAAGACGAATACCGATGAAAGAATTGCAAAACCTCGATGTGCAACGTCGCCGCCTGCTGACGGGCATGGGTGTCGCCGGTGTCGCCCTGGCCGGATCGGCCCTGAGCTGCCCGGCGATGGCTGCAGCCCCGGCGCAAGTTACCGAAGCGCCGAGCAGCGACAAGACCGAAGACCGCCACGATTTCCACGGCGTGCACCAGACCGGCATCGTCACCCCGCGCCCGGCGTCCGGCATGCTGGTTTCGTTCGACGTACTGGCCAGCGATCGCCAAGATCTTGAGCGGCTGTTCCGCACCCTCAACGAGCGTATCGCGTTCCTGATGAAGGGCGGCCCGGTGGCACAGGTCGATCCGAAACTGCCACCGCCGGATTCCGGCATCCTTGGCCCGATCGTGACCCCGGACAACCTGACCATCACCGTCTCGGTCGGCGAATCGCTGTTCGACGAACGCTTCGGTCTGGCCGCCGCCAAACCGAAGCGCCTGCAACGCATGGTCGGCTTCCCCAACGATGCGCTGGAGGCCGATTGCTGCCACGGCGACTTGAGTCTGCAGTTCTGCTCGAACACCGCCGACACCAACATTCACGCCCTGCGCGACATCGTCAAAAACCTGCCGGATCTGCTGCTGGTGCGCTGGAAACAGGAAGGCAGCGTGCCGCCGCAAGCCCCGGTCAAACCGGGGGTGCCGGCGCAATCGGCGCGTAACTTCCTCGGTTTCCGTGACGGCTCGGCCAACCCCGACTCCAACGACGCCAAGGCGATGGACCAGATTGTCTGGGTGCAACCGGGCAGCGATGAACCGGCCTGGGCGGCGCACGGCAGCTATCAAGCGGTGCGGATCATCCGCAATTTCGTCGAGCGCTGGGACCGGACGCCGTTGCAGGAACAGGAAAGCATCATCGGTCGGGTCAAGACCACGGGCGCGCCGATGGGCGCCCACCATGAAACCGAGGTCCCGGATTACAGCAAAGACCCGCAAGGCAAGCTGACCAAGCTCGACGCGCACATTCGCCTGGCCAACCCGCGTACCGCCGCGAGCCAGGCCAATCTGATCCTGCGCCGGCCGTTCAACTACTCCAACGGCGTGAACAAGAATGGCCAGCTCGACATGGGCCTGCTGTTCATCTGCTACCAGGCCGACCTGGAAAAAGGCTTCATCACCGTGCAGACCCGGCTCAACGGCGAGCCGCTCGAGGAGTACCTCAAACCGGTCGGCGGCGGTTACTTCTTCACCCTTCCGGGTGTCACCGGCGACAAGGATTTCATCGGTCGCTCGCTGCTCAACGCCACCCAACCCAAAACAGCTGCCTAACCATAAAAAACCTCGGAGCCGCTCCATGAAAAAGTCGCCACTCGCGTTATTGCTGACCCTCGGTTTGCTCAACACCCCGCTGTCGGCGTTCGCCGCAACAGCGCCGCTGGATCTGGTCGGCCCGGTGTCGGACTACAAGATCTACGTCACCGAGCAACTGGATGAACTGGGCAGCCACACCAAGCAGTTCACCGATGCGGTGAAGAAAGGCGATCTGGCCACCGCGCAAAAGCTCTACGCGCCGACCCGCGTCTACTACGAGTCGATCGAACCGATTGCCGAGCTGTTCAGTGACCTTGATGCGTCCATCGACTCGCGCGTCGACGACCACGAAAAAGGCGTGAAGGCTGAAGATTTCACCGGTTTCCACCGCCTCGAATATTCGCTGTTCTCGGAGAAGAGCACCGAAGGCCTGACGGCGCTGGCTGACAAGCTGGACAGCGATGTGAAAGACCTGCAGACCCGCGTCGCCGGCCTGACCTTCCCGCCGGAGAAAGTCGTCGGCGGTGCGGCCGCGCTGTTGGAAGAAGTTGCCGCGACCAAGATCTCCGGTGAAGAAGACCGTTACAGCCACACCGACCTGTACGACTTCCAGGGCAACATCGACGGTGCGAAGAAAATCGTCGACCTGTTCCGTCCGCAGATCGAAAAGCAGGACAAGGCGTTCGTTGCCAAAGTCGACAAGAACTTTGCCACCGTCGACAAGATCCTCGCCAAGTACAAAACCAAGGACGGTGGTTTCGAGACGTATGACAAGGTGAAGGACAACGATCGCAAGGCCCTGGTTGGCCCGGTCAATACGTTGGCGGAAGACCTGTCCACGTTGCGTGGCAAGCTCGGTCTGAACTGAGTTTATTGAGCGTCTGAGCAGGCCCCATCGCTGGCAAGCCAGCTCCCACAATGTTCTTGGCGTACACAATATTTGTGAATGACCGAGAATACTGTGGGAGCTGGCTTGCCAGCGATGGCATTTTCAGCGGTGCTATAGAATCCGGTACAGTAACCGCTCAATCCGCACCCGACTGACCCGCTTGAGAAACTTCGCCACTCCCGCCGGGTACTCCGGCAGAGTCTCAAGGTTCTGGAAGCTGGCAATCCGTGTGGTGTTGCGGAAGATCTCTGCCTGCTCCTTCGCCCGTGGCTCAAGCCACTCGCCTTGCGGATCATCGATCAGCAGCGCGTTTTCCAGGTCGAGACGAAACGCCCGCGGGTTGAGGTTGTTGCCGGTCAGCAACGTATAGCGCTGATCCACCCACATGCCCTTGAGGTGGTAACTGTTGTCGCCGTCACGCCACAGGTGCAGGTTCAACTGGCCGCTGTCGATGTTGCGCTGATGACGCTTGGCGAAGCGGCGCAGGCTGATTTCGTACAGGTACGGCAGCGCCGCAATCACCTTGAACGGCTCGCTCGGCGGAATGTAGAAATCGTTGGCGGTTTTGTCGCCGACCACGATGTCGATCTTCACCCCACGGGCCAGCGCGCGGTTGATCTCGCGGATGATCGGCAGCGGCAGATTGAAATACGGGGTGCAGATCGTCAGCTGCTGTTGCGCACTGGCGATCAACTCGACAATCACCCGGTTCAACGGGTTGTTCTTGCCCACGCCGAGCAGCGGACTCACCGACAGGCCGCTATGCGCGGTACTGCCGGCACTGGTGTCGTACGCCGCATATTTGAGGCGGCTGCGCAGGTCGCCGATGTCGTTGCGCAGGCTGCGGGTAGTCGGCAGGTTCGGCAGGTCGAGGCGATGCACAGCTTTCGATTCGATCAGACCGTGCTTGACCAGATGGTGCATCGAGTCTGCCAGTTCGCGGCTGTGCAGTACGTGGTAGCGGTCGAAACGGTACTTGTCGAACTTGTGCAGGTAGACGTTGTTCAGGCTCGCACCGCTGTAAACCACGCAGTCATCGATCACGAAGCCTTTCAGGTGCAAGACGCCAAACAGTTCGCGGGTCTGCACCGGGACGCCGTAAACCGGCACTTCACTCTGATGCGTGCGGGTCATTTCCTGATACCACGCCGAGTTGCCCGGCTGCTTGCCGGCACCGATCAACCCGCGCTGGGCGCGCAGCCAGTCGACCACCACGACGATTTCCAGCTCCGGGCGCTTGAGCTTGGCGGCATGCAAGGCATCGAGGATTTCCTGACCGGCCTCGTCGTGCTGCAGATACAGCGCAACGATGTAGATGCGCCGGGTCGCCTCGGCGATTTTCTCCAGCAGGCAACGACGGAACTCGGCGGCGCCGGACAGAATGGTCACGGCCTCGGCAGTCAGCGGAAAGCTGCGCAGTTTGGGCAGCAAAGAGCGTTTGAAAAGCAACGGCATAGGGCTCGCAATGGGTCGAATCCGAAGAACCCGAGAGCTTACACCATCAACCGGTTCGGGTCTTGTGAGTGTCTGTAAAGAGATCAAAAGATCGCAGCCTTTTCGGCAGCTCCAACAAGGATCAGTGTAGGAGCTGCCGAAGGCTGCGATCTTCTGATCTTAAAAATAGCTTGCGAAAGGAGAACGATCGTTCTACTGTTCGCCACATGAACGAAATCAATGACACCTCAACCCGCGACATCATTCTGGATGTCACCGAAAAGTTGATCTACAAAAGTGGCATTGCGGCCACCGGCATGGATCTTCTGGTGAAAACCGCCGGCGTCTCCAGAAAAAGCATCTACCGCTACTTCGCCAACAAGGAGGAGCTGACCGTCGCCGCCCTGCAACGCCGCGACGTGCGCTGGATGCACTGGTACCGCAGCGCTGTCGATCAGGCCGAAACCCCGGCCGACCGCCTGCTGAACCTGTTTACCGTGCTCAAAAGCTGGTTCGCCTCGGAAGGCTTCCGCGGCTGCGCCTTCATCAATACCAGTGGCGAGACCGGTGACCCCGAAGACCCGGTGCGCCAGGTCGCCAAAGACCACAAACAGAAGCTGCTCGACTACCTGTGCGAGCTGTGTACCGAACATGGCGTCGAAGATCCGCAACGTCTGGCCAGGCAGTTGCTGATCCTGATTGACGGCGCCATTACCGTAGCGCTTGTGATGGGTGATCACAGTGCCGCTGATAATGCGCAATGCATGGCGCGTAAGTTATTGGACCTGTAACGCCTTAAATAAGCCTGAACCGTTGTTTAATCGTTTATTAGATCGGGAGACTGACAATGTCGACTGCTGCCCAAGTGCGTCCGCCTTTACCGCCGTTCAACCATGAATCGGCCATCGAAAAAGTTCGACTGGCCGAAGATGGCTGGAACTCCCGCGACCCCGAGAAGGTGTCGCTGGCCTACACACTCGACACGAAATGGCGCAACCGCGCCGAGTTCGCCAACAACCGTGAAGAAGCCAAGGCGTTCCTGACCCGTAAATGGGCCAAGGAACTCGATTATCGCCTGATCAAGGAACTCTGGGCCTATTCGGACACGCGGATTGCCGTGCGCTACGCCTATGAATGGCGCGACGATTCGGGCAACTGGTTCCGTTCCTACGGCAATGAAAACTGGGAGTTCGATGAGCACGGCCTGATGTTCCAGCGCTATGCCTGCATCAACGACATGCCGATCAAGGAAAGCGAACGCAAGTTCCATTGGCCGCTGGGTCGGCGTCCGGATGATCATCCGGGGCTCTCCGATCTCGGTCTCTAAGTTCATGTAGATCGAAAATGTGGGAGCGAGCTTGCTCGCGAAGGCGTCGTGTCAGTCAATACTCATGTAACTGACAAACCGCTTTCGCGAGCGAGCTCGCTCCCACATTGGTTTTGTAGTGGTCAGGCGACGGCGGCAGTCTTTTCAGCCTCCAGTTCCCGCACCAACGGCAACACACGCTTGCCGAAATACTCCACCTCCTCCTGAAAGTGCAGAAACCCCGCCAACACCAGATCCACCCCCACCGCTTTCAGCGCCACAATCCGCTCGGCAATCTGCTGCGGCGTGCCGATCAGGTTGGTCTTGAAGCCATCGTTGTATTGCACCAGATCCTCGAACGTCGATTTCGCCCAGTTGCCCTCACCTTCCGGCGACGCCCTGCCCGCCTGCTTCGCCGCGTCACCGAAAGCATTCACCGCTTCCGGGTCGGCCTGGTCGATGATCTGCGCCAGTACAGCGCGGGCCTCTTCTTCGGTGTCGCGGGCGATGACAAAAGCGTTGACGCCGATTTTCACCGAATGATTGTATGCCGCCGCTTTGACCCGGATGTCATCGACCTGCGCCTTGATCCCTTCGACGCTGTTGCCGTTGGTGAAATACCAGTCCGAAACCCGCGCTGCCATATCCCTTGCCGCACGGGAACTGCCGCCCTGGAAGATTTCCGGGTGGCCCAGCGGTTTCGGTTTGAGGGTGTAATTGTCGAAACGGTAGAAGTCGCCGCGAAAAGTGAAGTTGTCCTGGCTCCAGATCCCGCGCAGCGAGCGGATGAATTCCTCGGAACGCCGGTAGCGCTCGTCGTGTTCCAGCCAATGTTCGCCGATGGCCTGGAATTCGCCCTTGAACCAACCGCTGACGATATTGACCGCAATCCGGCCGTTGGTGAGTTGATCGATGGTCGCCAGTTGCTTGGCTGCCAGCGCCGGTTGCCAAGGCCCCGGCAGAATCGCCGCGATCACCTTGAGCCTGGTGGTAGCTGCCAGCAGCGCATGACTGAACGCCACCGATTCATGCTGGAACTCGGCACCGTAACCGGCGGTAAAGCGGATCTGCGTCAGGGCATACTCGAACCCCGCCGCTTCGGCGAGTTGCGCCAGTTTGCGGTTGTAGTCGATGCCCCAGTCGGTGCGCTGCTCGATCTTGCTGACCACCAGGCCGCCACTGACGTTCGGCACCCAGTAGGCGAATTTCACGGCTTGCTTGCTCATTGGCGTGTCCTCGGGATATTTGCGGAGATGTGGGGGATAGAGCAGCAAGCGTGCCAGGGTTGAAATGCCCGGTTTTGTTGGGCTTGGGGCTGATGGTGTTGCATTCTTGGAGGGTAATTTGTCGTCGAGGTGTTGGGTAGGCAACAGTTGAATAGCCTTTGCCTGTGCAGGCCGCGTCGCTGGCAAGCCAGCTCCCACAGGTTTTCGGTCTGTTCTCAACATTTGTGATCGCTGAAGATCCCTGTGGGAGCTGGCTTGCCAGCGATGCGGCCATACGGGTCGCCGCAACAGTTGGATACAGGTAACATGTCAGCCCTTCCCCGCAGCCCTTCTGCGCCCTGCCGAATAAGCCGATTCCATGCCTTTCGAACTCAGCGTTGACCTCACCACCCTGGCCATCCTGGCTTTCGTCGCTTTCATTGCCGGTTTCATCGACGCCATCGCTGGCGGCGGTGGTCTGCTGACCACGCCCGCGCTGCTGACGGCCGGCCTGCCGCCACACCTGGTGTTGGGCACCAACAAACTCAGTTCGACTTTCGGCTCGGCCACCGCCAGCTTCACCTTCTACCGGCGCAAACTGTTCCACCCCCGGCAATGGATGCACGCGATCGTCGGTACCCTGGTCGGGGCGTTGACCGGCGCGATTGTTGCCCATTACCTGCCGGCGGAATGGCTGAACAAGATGCTGCCGGTGATCGTCTTCGCCTGCGGCCTGTATCTGTTGTTCGGCGGAACGCCAAAAGCGCCGCTGGACAGCGACGCACCCATCAAGAAGAAATGGCAATCGAGCCAAGGCTTCAGCCTCGGTTTCTACGACGGCGTGGCCGGCCCCGGCACGGGCGCGTTCTGGACCGTCAGCAGCCTGCTGCTCTACCCCATCGACCTGGTCAAGGCCAGCGGTGTAGCGCGCAGCATGAACTTCGTCAGCAACATTGCGGCGCTGTCGGTGTTCATGTTCTCCGGGCAAGTGGACTGGATCATCGGCCTGAGCATGGGCCTGTCGGTGATGGTCGGCGCATTCTTCGGGGCGCGCACCGCGATCAGCGGCGGCGCAAAGTTCATTCGTCCGGTGTTCATCACCGTGGTGCTGGGGCTGACTGTGCGCCTAGCCTGGCAGCACTGGTTCAGCGTGGCCTAAACGGCGCGCCACGTAGACGTCGATCAGGTAACGGGCAATCGATTTTGACGCCGGCAACGGCGGCAGATCGTGCACGTTGAACCACTGGGCGTCTTCGATCTCGTCTTCCTGGCAAACGATCTCGCCACCGGCATATTCGGCATGGAAGCCCAGCATCATCGAGTGCGGGAACGGCCAGCACTGGCTGCCCATGTACTGGATGTTCTTCACTTCGATACTGACCTCCTCGCGCACCTCGCGAATCAGGCAGTCCTCCGCCGACTCGCCCGGCTCGGCAAACCCGGCCAGCGTGCTGTAGACCCCGGTGACGAAACGCGGTGAGCGCGCCAGCAGGATCTCGTCACCACGGGTGACCAGCACGATCATGCTCGGCGAAATCCGCGGATAACTGCGCAGCTCACACGGCTGGCAATACATCGCCCGCTCCCTCGGCACCTGCATCATCGCCTGCCCACAGTTGCCGCAAAAGCGATGTTCGCGCGCCCAGGTGCCGATCTGCGCCGCATAACCCAACACCTTGTAGACGGTGTGATCGCCATCGAGCATGAACGCCCGCAGCCCCTTCCAGTTGCAGCCCGGCACTTCGCTGTGACTGTGCAGCTCCAGCAGATACACCGGCTCGCCATCAAGATGGCCGATGCCATGCTCGGCGAGGATCGACAAGTCCTGACGCTTGAGCCATTCCCTGGGGAACAGCGCGCCGTTGTCATCGAACAGAAAGCCTTCGGGGCTGCGCGCCACGGCCCAGCCGCCGGGTTGATCGGTGTCCAGTACTGCAGTGGTCCAGCGAGCTGTCATGGTTTCTCAATCCAGAAATTCGGGTTTCTGTTTACTCATATGGGCGGCCATGGCCACGCGCAAGTCGGTGGATTGCAACATGGCGGCGTTCCAGGTGGCAACGTATTCGAGACCGTCGTCAATGCGGTGGTCACGCATGTAGCTGATCATTTCCTTGGTGCCGGTGACCGCGATGGGCGATTTGCGGGCGATCTCGCGAGCAATGTCCATCACGCCTTCGAGCAGCAGTTCCTTGTCACTGTACACGCGATTGACCAGGCCAATGCTGCGCGCTTCCTCGGCGCCAAAGGTGCGACCGGTATAAGCCAGTTCACGCAGCATGCCGTCGCCGATGATCCGTGGCAACCGTTGCAAAGTGCCAACATCGGCGGCCATGCCGATATCGATTTCCTTGATCGAGAACTGCGCATCTTCCGCAGCGTAACGCATGTCGCAGGCGGCGATCAGGTCGATGGCACCACCGAGGCAATAGCCTTGAATCGCCGCCAGCACCGGTTTGCGGCAATTATCGACGGCGTTGAACGAGGCTTGCAGGGTCAGGATCTTGCGCCGCAGCAGACGCGCGTTACGGCCGACGTCCTTGCCCAGCTCATTGGCGACGCCAGCGAGCATCATCAGGTCGATGCCGGAGGAAAAGTGTTTGCCGTTGCCGCTGAGCACCACCACTCGCACTTCGTCGGTGTCATCGATCCACTGGAAAATCTCGACGATCTCGCTCCAGAACGCGGCATTCATCGAGTTGATCTTCTCCGGGCGATTGATCTGCACATGCGCGATGTTGTCGGCCAGTTCGACGCTGAAGGCGGTGTATTGAGTCATGGCAGTGATCCTTTACCGGGCAGAAAATGAGGCCCGAACTATAACAAGGCATCACGATGGCGGTTCGGCCAAATGCGGGACTGACTTCAACAAAGAATTTTGCCGCGCTCCAGTCCGTGTAGGAGCTGCCGAAGGCTGCGATCTTTTGACTTTGAAGATCAAAAGGTCGCAGCCTGCGGCAGCTCCTACAGGCTTTGTATCGATGCAAAAATGTGGGAGCCAGCCTGCTGGCGATGAGGCCGCCCCGATCTAACCGCCCTTCACCGCCACATACGCCGCCGTCTCATAAGGCACCGTCAGCACATGCCGCCCGCGCAACGCCGGCTCCGAGGCAATCAGCGCGCGAATCTGCTCATCGACCTTGTCCCGCTGCGCCTGCGGCAACGCGGCAATGAAACTGGTGGAGCGTACCCGATTGAAAATCACGTCCTCCGGCCAACCGGTATGTCCATGGTGGAACTGCTGCAAGTGCAACGGCCCGAACGCCGGATGCGGAAACACCTGACGCCATTGGCCGGTGTAGTAACGCGGCGTGTCCCCTTCCAGCGCGTTAACGATGGCATCGAGTTTCGGCACCCAACTGACTTGCGTGTCGCGCAGGTTCCAGATCAGGCCAAGCTTGCCGCCGGGCTTGAGCACCCGGGCGATTTCGCTCAAGGCCTCGGGCGTGGCGAACCAGTGAAACGCCTGCGCGCAGACCACTGCATCCACCGACGCATCCGGCAGTGGCAGATCGGTCGCCGTACCGCTCACCGCCAGCACCTGCGGCCAGGCGGCGGAAAGTTTTTCCAGCATCTGCGCCACCGGCTCCACGGCGACTACCTGTGCGTCAGTCGCCACCAGCCGGCCGGTGAACTTGCCGGTACCGGCACCCAGATCGATGACCGTCTTGTGACTGTCCAGACCCAAGGTCTGGGTCAACCACTGGCTGACCTGCGGCGGGTAGTCCGGGCGGCCCTTGATGTAGGTGTCGGCGGCAGTCTTGTAGCCGGCAGCAGCGGAGTGATGGACCTGATCGTTCATGGCAGTTCCTCGTATGGCAGCGCGGAGGCATCGTCAGGCGCTGGATGGACGGCTGGCGTTCCTGAGCATAACGCCACAATTTGCGCTTACCTTGAACAGAGCCTGACAAAGCAATGAATAAAATGCCGTGCTGTGGTGTTCAAAGTGAAACATAACCCTCTGTGGAGCCTTGCCCATGACTATCCGTTCCGTTATGTTCGCCGCCCCGTTGCTGCTGGTGACCGCGTTGTCTGCATCGATGGCGTTTGCCAACGGTGATGAAAGTGCGCCCGTGCAGAAACCCAATTGCCCCAAAGGCCAGGTCTGGGACAGCCAATCGCAGAAATGCGTGATGCAGACCAGCCGTGCCGTGCCGGATGCCGACCGTACCGATTACGCCTACAGGCTGGCCAAGGACGGTCGATACGAAGAAGCCCTGGCCCTGCTCGACACCCTCAAACAACCGAACACTGCCAAAGCCCTCAACTATCGCGGTTACGCCACGCGAAAACTCGGGCGTACCGATGAAGGCATCGGCTATTACCTGCAATCGGTGAAACTCGATCCGCAGTACGCGCAAGTGCGTGAATACCTCGGCGAAGCCTATGTAATCAAGGGCCGCGTCGACCTGGCGCAGGAACAGTTGCAGCAGATCAAATCGATTTGCGGAACCTCTTGCGAGGAATACCAGGACCTGGCTGAAGCCATCAACGATTCATCGAAAACCTGAAACAGATAAAGGAACGCCACCATCGTCAGCGATCAGGCATTCAGAGCAGAACTCGGACAGCATCTGGCGCGCCTGTGGCGCTACGGCCTGCTGCTGTCGCGCAATCGGCACGTGGCCGAGGATCTGGTGCAGGCTACGTGCGTGCGGGCGCTGGAACGTGCCGGGCAATATGTGGCCGGCACGCGCATGGATCGCTGGTTGCTGAGCATCCTGCATTCGATCTGGCTCAATGAAGTGCGCGCCCGCCGGGTGCGTCAGGGGGCGGGCCAGGTCGATGCCGACGGGCAACTGGCCTTCGACGGCGAATACGCCGCACAAACCCACGTCATGGCGGCGCAGGTGATTCGCCGGGTCGATGCGTTGCCGGAAACCCAGCGCGAAACCGTGTACCTGGCTTACGTCGAAGGCCTGTCCTACCGCGAAGTCGCCGAGATCCTGCAAGTGCCGATCGGTACGGTGATGAGTCGTCTGGCCACCGCGCGGCTGAAACTGGCCGAATACCCGCCGCTACAAGCCGTGCCGAAAACCACCGGAGGTGACCGCCCATGAACAAGCCCTCCGACGAACAACTGGTGGCCTACCTTGATGATGAGCTGGACCCGGCGTATCGCAAGCAGCTCGACAGCGCAATTGCCGACGACCCGTTGCTCAACCTGCGCGTGCAATGGTTCGAGCGCAGCAGTCTGCCGTACAAGGATGCCTATGACGAACTGGCGCAACAGGCGCCGCTGGAGCGTTTGCAGGCGCGCCTCGATGCCATCCCCGCTCCCCAGCGGCCGGGCTTGAGTCGACGCTGGTTTATCGGTGCGGCTGCCGCAAGTCTGCTGGCGGGCGGCGTATTGGCCGATCGCCTGTTTCTCGCCTGGCAGTCACAGCAGGCGCATAACTGGCGCGCCTTGGTGGGCGACTATATGGCGCTGTATGTGCCGCAGACGCTTGATCATTTGCCGGGCGACGAAGCCAGCCAACGCGCGCAATTGCGTGCGGTTGACGCGCGGCTCGGTCTGAAGCTGTCACCGGCGCTGCTGAAGTTGCCGGGCGCCGAACTCAAACGCGCACAAATGCTCGAGTACGACGGCGTACCGATTGCGCAACTGACCTATCTGGACGCCCGGCATGGGCCGCTGGCCTTGTGCGTGACCCGCTCCAATAGCGGCAGCCGGCCACTGGCGCACGAACGGCGCCATGAAATGAACGTGGTGTACTGGACCGAAGGCGAGCATGCGTGGATGTTGATCGGGCGCAACCCGGCGCCGGAACTGGAAGATCTGGCCAGGCGCCTGATCGAACGGTTGAGCGCATGAGTGCCGCTGCCATTATGCTGAGCGCGTGATTATCCAAGGAGGAACCACCGATGCAGATTTCACCCCGCAGCGCCCTGCTGGTCATTGACGTGCAGAACGACTTCACCCCGGGCGGCCAGTTGGCCGTACCCGAGGGCGATCTGATCGTGCCGCTGATCAATCGCCTCGGCGGCCTGTTCAAACAAGTGATCATTGCCCAGGACTGGCACCCGAGCGGCCACGCCTCGTTTGCCTCGAGTCACCCCGGGCGCAAGCCTTACGATGTGATCCAGTTGCCCTACGGCGAGCAGGTCCTCTGGCCGGATCACTGCGTGCAAGGCACCGTCGGCGCCCAATTTCACTGCGAGCTGAAGCTGCCCCACGCGCAACTGATCATCCGCAAGGGCTGCAACCCGGACATCGACAGCTATTCGGCGTTTGTCGAGGCGGACCGGCGCACCACCACCGGTTTGGCCGGATACCTGAAAGAACGCGGTATCGACACGGTGTACATGGTCGGTCTGGCGCTGGATTTCTGTGTGATGTTCTCGGCGCTGGACGCGCGGGCGGCGGGGTTCAATACGTTTGTGGTGCTGGATGCCTGTCGCGCGATTGATATGGAGGGCTCACTGGCGACGGCCATGGAGCGGATGCAAACGGCCGGCGTTGGCCTGATCCAGTCAAACCAACTCTTCTGACACAGCAACCGCATCCCTGTGGCGAGGGAGCTTGCTCCCGCTCGGCGGCGAAGCCGTCGCAAAAACGGCAAATGCTGCCTGGCCGCAGATTGTCCAGGGCCGCTCCGCAGCCCAGCGGGAGCAAGCTCCCTCGCCACAGGTTTTCCTTCACTTTATTCAGGCGGCAGTGGGCAACCACAACCTGAACCGCGCCCCACCCAACGGCGAGCTTTCCACCGTCAGCGTTCCGCCCTGCGCCTCCAGCGCCCGGCGGCTGATGGCCAGTCCCAGACCAAAACCACCGGTAGCGCGGTCGCGGCTGCGATCCAGGCGATAGAACGGTTCGAAAATCCGCTCGCGCTCGTCATCCGGGATACCAATCCCATCATCGTCGACCCAGATCCCGCAGCCATCAGGGCTGACCTGCACGCCAATCTGGATACGCTTCTCGCAATAGCGCATGGCATTGCGCAGCAGGTTCTGGATCGCTCGGGCGGTCAGACGCGGATCCAGCGAAAAGCGTTCGAGCTGACCATGCAGCAGCACATCAATGACGATGTCCGGTGATTCCAGCTCTTCATCGACGCTGCCCAGAATGCTGTCGATGAACTCATCCAGCGAAACCTCAACCTGTTCCGGTAAATGCGCCGGATTCTGCAGGCGGCTGTAAGACAACAGTTCCAGCACCAACTCATCCAGTTCACGAATGTGCGCCACCAGCCCTTGCAGGCGCTCGCGACTGGTCGCCGGCAAATCATCGGACAGCGCCAGGGCCAGACCGAAATCCAGACGGGTCAGCGGCGTGCGCAATTCGTGAGACACCGCATTGAGCAGGTCGCGCTGCTGGTTGAGCAAATCCTCGATATCGCCGGCCATGGTGTCGAAAACATTGGCCAGGCTGCCGATGTTGGAGCTGGCGGGAATCTGCGTACGCTCGCTCAGGTGGCCTTTACCGAAGCGCTCGGCGGCACCCTTGAGACGCTCCAGATCACGCCAGTGCGGGCGAATCCACAACAGCAGGCAAGCGAGCATGGTCGCGCCGATCAGCACGTTGATGCTCCAGTACAACAAATTGACGTCCAGCGGATCCGGCGGCACCACCATTTGCACCGCGACATCGTCGTTCAGCGGGGTCACCGCCAACGTGCGCCAGCCCCAATCGCCTATACGCACCACGTTTTCCCCACGGCGCAAACGCGCCTGCTCGGGGGCGGTGAAGCCGGCGTCGTCGATGCGCGCCAAGACGATGTGCAGCGGCTGAAAGTCCTTGTCCATCGACTGCGCCAGCGCCGGCCATTGATCCTGCGGCACCGCGTGAAACTGGCGGGTAATCAGCGATTGCAGGCCCCGCGAATAGTCGAGGTTATAAGTGATAAAGCGCTCGCGGAACGCCATGATCACCAGATCCGGCACCAGATAGATTGCCGCGCTGTAGGAGACGATCGTCACCAGGTACAGGCGAAACAGGATTCTGAACATCAGCTCAGCATTCCCATTCGGAACGGCTGAACAGATACCCCTTGCCCCACACGGTCTTGATCTTGCGCGCCTCGCCGGCGTGGTCGTCGAATTTGCGCCGCAGCTTGGAAATCGCCACGTCCACCGAACGATCGGTGCCGTTGAACTCGATGCCGCGCAGGCGTTGCAGAATCTGATCGCGGCTCAGCACTTCACCGGCATGCCGGGCCAGCACCACCAGCAAATTGTATTCGCCGCTGGACAGCTCCACCGGTTGATCGCGCCAGGAAACCGTGCGTTCGGACAGGTCGATGCACAGATTGCCCATGACGATCCGGTCATTGACCGTCATCGGCTCACCAAGGCTGCTGCGGCGCAGCAAAGTACGCACCCGGGCCAGCAGAACCCGTGGCTCGCAGGGCTTGGTGACGTAATCGTCGGCGCCCATTTCCAGGCCCAGCACCTGATCGTGGCTGTCGTCGCGGGCGGTCAGCATAAGGATCGGCAGCGTCGCCGAATCGGCCCGCAGCAGACGGCAGACTTGCAGGCCGTCAAGCCCCGGCAGCATCAGGTCGAGAATGACCAGATCCGGCGGATTGATCCGTGCCCGTTCACGCACATGGTCGCCACGACCGATCACGCTGACGGAGTAACCGTTGCGCTCCAGGTAGCTGGAAATCAGTTCGGCGAGGGCGGTGTCGTCTTCGACCAGGAGGATGTTGGGCATGGGGGTGTTCCAGATATTGCTGTGGTGGATGTCAGACCCTCTTCGCGAGCAGGCTCGCTCCCACAGTAGTTTGCGTCGATCACAAAAACCCATGTGGGAGCGAGCTTGCTCGCGAAAGCGGTTTATCTGTCGCAATAAATTTCAAGGCGTAAAGGATATACGCCCTCACCCGTCCCTGAGTAAAACCCTTACACAATTTCACACAGCGCCTACAAAGCTTCACCGCTACCCTCGGCGTCTGGCCTTAGGATGCGGGCTTCAATATTGGGGGTGGTACATGTCGAAAAAACTTCTGGCCGGGCTCGGCCTGATCGCTGTTGCGTCGTTGCTGAGCGCCTGTGATTCGTCTTCGAAGGCCGAAGAAGAAGCGCCGCCGGCCACCGTGCGTATCGAAACCATCGAAGCCCGCCCCCTGTCGATCAGCAGTGAACTGAGCGGGCGCATCGCTTCACCGCGCATCGCCGAAGTGCGGGCTCGGGTGGCTGGCGTGGTCCTGCAACGCACGTTCCGCGAAGGCAGCGACGTGAAAAAGGGCGACGTGCTGTTCCGCATCGACCCGGCACCGTTCAAGGCTGATCTGGACAGCGCCGAAGCCGCGCTGCGCAAGGCCGAGGCCAACGCCTTTCAGGCAAAATTGCAAGAGCAGCGCTACGCGCAGTTGATCGACGACAAGGCCATCAGCGCTCAGGACTACGACAACGCCCGCGCCAATGCCCGGCAAACCGCCGCCGACGTGGCCGCCAATAAAGCCGCAGTAGAGCGTGCGAAGCTGAGCCTCGGCTACGCCACCGTCACCGCGCCGATTTCCGGCCGCGTCGGCCGCGCGCTGGTTACCGAAGGCGCGCTGGTCGGGCAGAACGAAACCACGCCACTGGCGCTGATCCAGCAGCTCAACCCGATCTACGCCGACCTTACCCAGTCGACCCGTGAACTCAACGAACTGCGCCGCGCATTCCGTTCCGGGCAGTTGCAGGCAGTCGGTCAGGATCAGGTCAAGGCCACACTGATTCAGGATGACGGCAGTCTCTATCCGTTACCGGGCAAGTTGCTGTTCAGCGACATCACGGTCGACCCGGGCACTGGCCAGATCATCTTGCGCAGCGAGTTCCCCAATCCCGATCTCGACCTGTTGCCGGGCAGTTTCATTCGCGTACGCCTGCAACAAGCGACCGTGCAGAACGGCATCACCGTACCGCAACGTGCGGTGCAGCGTGACAGCGCAGGTATCGCTCAGGTGCTGACTGTCGACCAGCAGATGCGCGTGGCGCAGCAACCGGTGCAACTGGGCGCAGTGCAAAACGACCGCTGGATCGTCACCGGCGGCCTCAAGCCCGGCGACCGTATTGTCATCGAAGGCCTGCAACACGCCCGTCCCGGCGAAAAAGTGCAGATTGACGACACCCCTCTTCCCCTTGCCCAGACTTCTGGTCAGTAAGCAGGACGCTCTTCTATGCCGCAGTTCTTTATCGACCGCCCGGTGTTCGCCTGGGTTGTCGCGCTGTTCATCCTGTTGGCCGGTGCGCTGGCCATCCCGCAATTGCCGGTGGCGCAGTACCCCGACGTCGCGCCGCCACAAATCGAAATCTATGCGGTGTACCCCGGTGCCTCGGCGCAAACCGTCGATGAAAGCGTGGTCAGCCTGATCGAAGAAGAGCTCAACGGCGCCGATCACCTGCTGTACTTCGAATCGCAGAGCAGCTTGGGCAGCGCGACGATCAAGGCCACCTTCCAGCCGGGCACCAACCCGGAACTGGCGCAGGTTGATGTGCAGAACCGCCTCAAAGTGGTCGAGTCGCGCCTGCCGCAAGCGGTCAATCAGCAAGGCCTGCAGGTGGAGAAAGTCTCCGCCGGCTTCCTGCTGCTGATCACCTTGACCTCCAGCGACGGCAAACTCGATGACGTAGCGCTCAGCGATTACCTGGCGCGCAACGTGATGAACGAAATCAAACGCATCGACGGCGTCGGCAAGGCCCAACTGTACGGCGCTGAACGCGCGATGCGGATCTGGATCGATCCGCAGAAGCTGATCGGTTTCAACCTGACCCCGGCCGACGTCAACGCCGCCATCGTCGCGCAGAACGCCCAGGTCTCGGCGGGCAGCATCGGCGATTTACCCAATCCGTCTACGCAGGAAATCACCGCGACCATTCTGGTCAAGGGGCAGCTGTCGACGCCGGAAGAGTTCGCCGACATCGTGCTCAAGGCCAACCCCGATGGTTCTACCGTACGCATCGGCGATGTGGCGCGGGTCGAGATCGGCAGTCAGGAATACCAGTTCGGCACGCGCCTGAACGGCAAGCCGTCCACCGCCGTTGGCGTACAACTGTCGCCGGGCGCCAATGCCCTCAGCACCGCAACGCTGATCCGGGCGAAAATGGATGAACTGTCGCGCTACTTTCCGACCGGCGTGGAATACAAGATCCCCTATGACACTTCGCCATTCGTGAAGGTCTCGATCACCAAAGTGGTCTACACCCTCGGCGAGGCGATGCTGCTGGTGTTCGCGGTGATGTTCCTGTTCCTGCAGAACATCCGCTATACGCTCATCCCGACGCTGGTGGTGCCGGTGGCGCTGATGGGCACCTTCGCGACCATGCTCGCGCTGGGTTTCTCGATCAACGTGCTGACCATGTTCGGCATGGTGCTGGCCATCGGCATTCTGGTGGACGACGCCATCGTGGTGGTGGAGAACGTTGAACGGATCATGGCCACCGAAGGCCTGTCGCCGAAAGAGGCGACGCGCAGGGCGATGACCCAGATCACCGGAGCGATCGTCGGCATCACGCTGGTGCTGGTGGCAGTGTTCATTCCGATGGCATTCATGCAGGGTTCGGTGGGCGTGATTTACCGGCAGTTCTCGCTGTCGATGGCGACGTCGATCCTGTTCTCGGCGTTCCTGGCCCTGACGCTGACGCCTGCCTTATGCGCCACGCTGCTCAAGCCGATTGCCAAGGGCGAGCATCATGAAAAGAGCGGTTTCTTCGGTTGGTTCAATCGCCGCTTCGAGCAACTGACCGATCGCTATCAAGGCTGGGTCGGTTACGCACTGAAGCGCAGCGGACGTTATCTGTTGATCTATGGCGTGCTGCTGATCGGCATGGGGTTGTGCTTCGCGCGGCTGCCCTCCTCGTTTCTGCCGGTCGAGGATCAGGGTTACACCATCACCGATATTCAGCTGCCGCCGGGCGCGAGCAAGAACCGTACGGTGCAGGTGGTCGAGCAGATCGAGGCGCACAACGCCAGTGAACCGGGGGTGGGGGACAGCACGGTGATTCTCGGCTTCAGCTTCTCCGGTAGCGGGCAGAATGCGGCACTGGCGTTCACCACCCTGAAAGACTGGTCAGAACGCGGCAGCGACGATTCGGCTACTTCCATTGCTGACCGCGCCAACATCGCCCTGAGCCAGATCAAGGACGCCATCGCGTTTGCGGTGTTGCCGCCACCGGTTGACGGTCTCGGCACTTCCAGCGGCTTCGAATTCCGTCTGCAGGATCGCGGCGGTCTCGGTCACGCGACGTTGATGCAGGCGCGTACCGAATTGCTCGCCGCCGCCGAGAAAAGCCCGATCCTGATGAACGTGCGCGAAAGCGCGCTGGCCGAAGCGCCGCAGGTGCAACTGGAAGTGGACCGCAAGCAGGCCAACGCGCTGGGTGTGTCGTTCGCCGACATCGGCAACGTGCTGTCCACCGCCGTGGGTTCTTCGTACATCAACGACTTCCCCAATCAGGGGCGCATGCAGCGGGTGGTGGTCCAGGCCGAAGGCGATCAGCGCAGTCAGGTCGATGATCTGCTGAAAATGCACGTGCGCAATAACGCCGGGCACATGGTGCCGCTGTCGGCGTTCGTCCAGGCGAAATGGACCCAAGGCCCGGCGCAACTGACCCGTTACAACGGTTACCCGGCGATTGCGATTTCTGGCGAACCGTCGCCGGGGCACAGTACCGGTGAAGCGATGGCAGAGATTGAACGACTGGTCGCCCAAGGGCCGAAAGGCCTGGGTCAGGAATGGACCGGTCTGTCGTTGCAGGAGCGTTTGTCCGGCAGCCAGGCACCGATTCTGCTCGGTCTGTCGCTGCTGATCGTGTTCCTGTGCCTGGCGGCGTTGTATGAGAGCTGGTCGATTCCGACTTCCGTGCTGCTGGTGGTGCCGCTCGGTGTGCTTGGCGCAGTGCTGGCGGTGACTTTGCGCGGGATGCCCAACGACGTGTTCTTCAAGGTCGGCCTGATCACCATCATCGGCCTGTCGGCGAAGAACGCGATCCTGATCATCGAGTTTGCCAAGAGCCTGTACGACGAAGGTCACGATCTGATTGACGCCACGTTGCAAGCGGCGCGTCTGCGGTTACGGCCGATTGTCATGACGTCGCTGGCGTTCATTCTGGGCGTGGTGCCGTTGGCGATTGCCACGGGCGCGAGTTCGGCGAGTCAGCAAGCGATTGGTACCGGAGTAATTGGCGGGATGATTACCGCGACTTTGGCGGTGATCTTTGTGCCGTTGTTTTTTGTGGTTGTGGTGAAAGCCGTAACCCGATGGACCGGAAAAAAATGATGCTTCACTATAAGACGGTCGGCTTTTACACCTGTCAACATTGACAGGTTCGCCGATGGCCTGAGGCGTTCAGGCTAGCTCCTGTCGCGTTTCACTTCGCGGTTTGACTTGAATCAAGAGCTGCTCATGTCGAATGTCAAGGGCAATGCAGATGGCAACCGCTGATGTCGATGGTCTGAAGCCGCCAGTGAAGGGAAGCTACGGATTCGAGTCTGGTCAGGGCAGTGTTCGTGGAAAGACTCGCCGTTGGTATCGACCCTTTTTACCGAGCGATTCGAGGGACAGTCACTTTTTTCAAGCTCCCTGCTGTCGGCTCAGACAAGGGGCAGATTGAAGCCGAATTCGAGTTCCAGGGGCAGAACGGGGATCCTCTTCCGGAAATCGTGACGGTCTCCAAAGGCAAGCTTCATATCCAAAACCGATGCTTTTATGCGCCAGTCCATCTGAAACGAAAAAACCTTGAACCTCTGTCAAAGCTGACAAAGGTTCAAGGTTTTTTTGTTCGCCCTCCTGCCACCTGCCAGAACCCACACCCATGCTATGGTTTGCTCGACACCGTCAACACAGAGCCTCCCATGCGCTTCCTCGCCCGCACCCACCCTCGCCTCTCTGCCGCCGCCTTGTTAGGCCTTGCCGCAGGCCTCCTGGCCCCAGCGGAATCCGTCATCAGCAAAATCCTCATCGGCTGGAACGCCGGAGTCTGGACTTACCTGATCCTGATGCTTTGGCTGACCATCCGCGCCAAAGCGCCGGACGTCAAACGTATTGCCGAAGTCGAGGATGAAAATGCCGGGCTGGTGCTGTTTGTCGTCTGCATCGCGGCGTTGGCGAGCCTGGCGACCATTACCGTCGAGCTGGCTGGCAGCAAGGATCTGGAAACCACCCGTAAACTCCTGCACTACGGTTTTACCACGCTGACCGTCATCGGCTCGTGGCTGCTGATCGGGGTGATTTTCTGCGTTCACTATGCCCGGCTGTTTTACACCTGGGACGGCAAGGAGCCGGCGCTGCGATTTGCCGAAGGTCTGACGACGCCCAACTACTGGGACTTTCTGTACTTCTCGTTCACCATCGGCGTGGCTGTGCAGACGGCGGATGTCGGCGTGGCAACGCGGGAGATTCGAAAGATCGTGCTGGCACAGTCGCTGATCGGTTTCGTATTCAATACGGCGATTCTGGGTTTCTCGATCAACATCGCCGCCGGATTGTTCGGCTGAGCGCAAAAAAACGCCCCGACATCTCTGCACGGGGCGTTGTTGTTTCAGCGCATCAGAAGAAATAACTGACTCGCAGGCTGCCACTCCAGTCCTGGTTGACAGTATTGCCCTTGCTGCCGCCAACCTGGCCCGAAACCTGCCAGTTGCGTTGTGCCGGCGTCCACTTCAGACCCGCTCCATATTCAACCCCGCTGCTGGCGCGATCATCATCGAAGCTGTCGTCGTTGATCTTGATCCGGTTGGCTTTGACGAACTCATGGTTGGCACCCAAAGACAGGCTCGGCTCCAACAGACTGCCGTTTTCAAGCGCAATGACTCGCCCCCCCCTTACACCGACATTGCCCTGAAGCGAACGCATGGTGTCGGCTTCGACTTCAAGACCGTTGTCCAACCGATAGCTGTCGCTCTGGGTCACACCGGTCGATACCCGGACCTGCGGCTCGACAAACCAGTTGTCCTTCAGGCGAATATGCTTGCCGACCGCCACCGAACCGCTGGCGCCCAGAGCCTTGTAATCGCCCTTAGCCCGCGTGCCATCGCTCATGGTGACCTTGGCCTTGTTGTCGAACTGATTGACCTTGGCCATGACGTTGACGAACACGCCGCTTTCAACATCGTAGGTGCTGCCGTAGACGCCGACGTTCAGACTGTCGACCGTCGCGCTGGAGCCGTATTTGAGATCCATGTTGGTACGGCTGGAACCTACAAAACCACCGATCACCCAAGGGCGACCGCCGATGTCCACGGTGGTATCGGCACCACCAGTGACGCCGTTCTGGTTCTGGGTGTAGCCGTCGCCGTAGGCATTTTTGACGTTGTACTGGTTGCCATAAGTGCGTACCCAGACGCTGTTGCTCAGCTTGGTGGTATCACTGTCACTCGCCGCGCGAAGCGCAGCATCGGGGCGGATACTCAGACCACGATCGCCGATCTGGTCGCTAAGCATGTTCATTTCGGCGTTCAGCACGCTGCGGGCACTGCCGGCCAAAGCCAGCGCGGTGTTGGCCGAGGTGCTGACAGTTTCCTTGTCCGGGGTGAGGTACAAGCCCTGCCCCTCCTGCTTCAATCGGTAAACGAATGTGCCGGCATCCACTGTGTCCTTGTTGGCCAGCGCAAAAGCAGCAGTGCCGGCGGCAATGTTGCCGACTTGCACCGGTTCTGCAGTAACCGGCGTCGTGCCCGTGGCAGAAACCAGCAATTGATGCTGACCGCTTGCGGTGCCGGTCACGTTCAGGAAGTCGGTACTGCCTGTTCCCAGGTCGGTGCCCATCACGAAGGTGCCGTTACCTGTGAGATTGCCGACGTTCAGTCGCTGAAATTGCTCGTTGGTGCCCATTTGCACGACACCATTGTTCATGCCCAGTTGCTGCACGGTGCTCTCGTCGGTCATGACCCATCGCGCAGCATTGTTGATGGTCAGGTTAGCCGAGTTATTGATCTGGCCGGTGAGTACCGAACTGTTATCCAGCAGCACACTGCCGTTGGCATCGCTGGTGACGTTACCGGTCAGCGTGCTGCCATTGTTCAGCGACAGGCTGGCGACATTGTCGACGTTACCGTTGATGGCTGAGCCATTGTCCAGGCTGACAGTGGCCGCGGTTCCCGCCACGGCTTCTACGTTGCCGTTCAAGGTAGCGCCGGTGTCGAACCGGGACCGGGTGACATTCTGCAGATTGCCGTTGAGCGTGGCGCCGTTCTGCATCAGCAGTGCAACCGTACTGCCGGTCTCGGCATTCACATCACCTGCCAGGGTACTGCCATCGACATTGAAGTTGGCGGTGGAGCGGTTGATCGCCTTCAAAACCGAGCCATCGCCGCCGATCAGTTCAGAGTTGCCACTGACATTGATGTTGGCGACAGTCCCGGCCCTGGCGGAGGAACCCAGCACGATAGCTGACCCGGTTCCACCGTTCACGCGAGTATTGTCGAGCGTCACGGTACTGGCGTTGACGCCTTCCGAGTCAGTCACGATCTGCAACCCGTCCTTCGCGCCAGTGATCGTGCTGCCCGTCGCTGAAAGTGTTGCGCCGCCCAATTGCACGCCGTAACTGGTAGCGCCCGTGCCGACGACAGTGGAGTCTGTAAGGTTCAGCAAGGCAAAACCTACCGCGTTTACACCGCCAGTCACGCCGGTGATGACACTGTTACCCGAAACGGTGGCGGAGGAAGAGGCTGGCGTGTTGATGTTTCGTCCCAGCAGAAGCCCGAAACTGTTGGTACTGGTAATCGTCGAGTTGTTGATCGTTGCATTGCTGTTGAGCAGTTGAATGGCTCCCCGGCCCGCCGCGCTATTGACCGTGGCGCCGGTCATATTCAACGAGGAGGTGTTGGCATCGATACGCCGGCTCTGGCCACCGTTGAAAACGACATTGGCATTTTGTGAAGCGATGGTCAGCGCTGTCGCGTTGTTGACGGTCAACGTTCCCCCCTCGGACACCACCCAGGCTTCCGGTGCAGGTGGATTGGTGACCACTTCACTTTCGCCCGGCAACAGGGTTCGGCTGTAGGCCTCGGGAGAGGCGATCAACGCCGCTGCCATCATCAGTCTGATAGTGTTCGAGTGTTTTGGAAGAAAAAAAATGGACATGGGTACTCCTCAAACCTGCACGATTACAGAAACTGTTTTTTGGCAGTGTTGAAAGCTCCCACCCAAAAAACGTCCGACAGCCTAATGAGAAAACCGAATGTTTAATGTAGGAATAGTCCTTATATGAGTGACGATTTGTCCTTCAGAAGTGAAAGACATTCAGGATATTTCCCTCCTTGATATCGGTAGAAATCGCGAGAGAGACCGTCAGATCCCTCTCGCGGTGCAAACAACATCCACTCTGTTAATCAACACAGCGTTAAGCAGGAGCCACTGTCAGATCGCAATACTGGAAGCTGCTATTGATGGTATCCAGAGGTTTGATGATCGGAGCTGACGATTGCGTACCGCCAGCAGCCGTATACCAGTACTTCCCATACGCAATGACACCTCGCTTCGGCTGTGCAGCCTTGAAGTTTGTGGCAGTACCTACACCTGCGACGTCAGGCACATCGGCAGCCTTGATGGTGTAAGGTTGCGAGTCCGCCGTACCGTTAATCAACTGTGTACCTGCAGCATCCGAGTACGCTTCAAAGTGTGCGGTAATAATGGTGCCTGGCGGTAATAACGGGTCTTTTGTGATATTCAGCCCCATCACATAATTACTCGTAGGGCTGATCATCGCGAAGCACTCGATATAGTCGCGAGTTGCTGGTTTGCGGACATTGACCGTTGGAGGCGGCAGCACGATCGGGATCTGGTTGACTACCACTGCTTGAGGCAAGGATTTATTGATGTTCTTACCCAGTCCCGTGATTTCGATCGTGTAGCGGGCCGTATCGCTTGGTGGTTTCAACTTTGCCATTTCACTTGCCGGGATAGGAACAGAAAAACTCGACACAGGCCTAAACGGACTAAATGTTTCAAAAGGTACTGTAGCGTTACCCAAGTAACACTTGACCTCATGCTCCGGCAGAATGTCCGGATCTGCCAGGGCGTTTGTCACTGTAAATGTGCCTGGTTTGTCACGATCAGTAGCCGCCACAACGTTTGCAACACCGGAAGCCCCCGTCACAACCGGTCGTTGGAGATCCGCGTTCTCCAGATCAGGTGGATTCGTAGGTATTACACCCGCGAGACGCGAGTCAAAAGTAAAGGTTGCAAGCGGTGATTCGGCATCAGGCGAAAGACCGGCACGCACTATTACGGAGTTGATATTAATGTCGACAGGGCTATCGGGATCAGCAAACCGCGGATATACATTGTTGAAGTCAATGCTGTAAGTCAAATTACCGTTAGCCCATGGCTGTTTCGCAGTATCGAAAGAAACAGTGACATCGTTGGCTTTAGTAAGCACCAGATAGATTTCATCCCCCGGCTCCGCGTCTTGAATTGTCGAGTTTTCGACGATAGCCGTAAGCGCGATGGGGGCCGGAGGTGTAGTCGTGCTGAGAAAATCTTCCCAGTAAAGCGTCGTGGTGTAACTTGGATCAGTCTTTGGCACCAATGGGGCTTTATTGATCGACGGTGCTAATGGTAATTTCAATGTCAGCAAGGGTGCAGAAACAGATTCCTGGCCTTGATTACCGATCCAGTCGGTCCATTCATAAATCCAATTGACGCGCCCGTTAGGGAATACAAGCAACTCGGTGCTAGGAAAACTGAACTTACCCGTCGCATCGAAAGTTCCATTGAAGACCTCAACTCTTTGCGTACCGGAAACAAGCCAGACTCTTAAATTGTCATCGACCCTGCGCCCGAAATACCCGACGTTAACCGTACCCTCCACATCTTGATTCGAGTTTATCCAAGTGGAATCAACCGTCTTTTGTGCATCCGCAGGACCGTTGTCAAAACTTGGAGCGGGCGTTGGCTTGATTTTTTTGGGAGGGTTTTTTGTATCGACCGGCGCGAGTTGGTCAACGATAAACTCCACTTGGCCGTCATCGAAATTACCGCCCCCCTCTTTGTAGTACCTGACCAGCAGCTCCCAAACAGTCGGGCCTGGGGATGTCGCCTTTTCCTTAAACAGATTCGCGTCCAAGTCCAACGGGATAGGCGAGACAGGTCGACCAGCGATTGGGCCAAGCACCGCGTCATCCGGGTAATCAATCCAGGTCACTTCGCCTTTTTCACGATATTTGAATCCAACTTCATCATCATCATGTTCATCATCGGGGCGAGCCAGGTTGATCATCAATTTACCGGAATCCATCATGGCTTTCTTGATAAAACCACCCGCCAGCGTATCAATTGTTATAGTCAAGTTAAGAACCCCACCACCTGACAAAACAGAAACCGGGCGTTGTTTTCTAGGTACAAATGTAATTCCCATTGTCGTCTCTCCTTGCGAGTTCAGGCCGGAAGGGCCAGATGTACCAGGTGTTATTCGATCGATTTTCACCAATCCTTCTTTTGATTCAGCAACGAGCCTGCTGCCATCAAACACCTGACAAATAAAAACAGCAGAGCCATAATTTCCCAACGAACTTATATAGCTTGGAAATGGCACTTCATGCATAAAGCCATTTATTATTTCTGTTTCGGAAAGCGTTCTCCTCCATTGACCAAAAGCTTCTTCCACTTCCGTACCACTTCCGTTGATTGACTGGTATCCCCTCCAGGTAATCACTGCAACATATCCCGACAGCGCAATGTTAAGCAGGGAAGGAATTTTTACAGCACCGCCACTTGTCAATGGAGGAATTTTGTCGTTATTCCAGTACCCCCAGGTTGTTGCACCCACCGGCGAAGGTTCCGAAAAGGTTAAAGGCAGCTTGTGATTAATGGTCAGTTTACGGAGTGGAGATAAATCCGGATTACCTCCACCTCTCTTCCATAAATTGTAATAAACATGCGCAACACCATTAGTTGCCATTTGTTGAGGCGTCAAAGGCACATAAACAAAAGGATCAATAATTCCCGCTGGATATTCATTATCAAAAATAAGTGTTTCTACTGAGTTTTGTACCCAGAACACCATCAGTTGATCTTTGGGTCCCGTGTCATCCGGGCGAGGTATTTTGATTTGAGTACCAGCCAGCAGGATATCTCTGGGAATATGTCCGTCCAGATCATTGTCATCAACACCTTCAACTGAAAGAGGTGCGGCAAATATGCCGTTTGAAGGACTGTTTCTGGAAAAATCAGCTGAACTCATGATTCAAATCCACCACATTAATCGGGGTTCCGTTTGTGAAATCCCCTGCTGATCCGTTGGTCAAATTAGGCGCTTCTGTATGTCTTTCTCCAACTGTCAGATCTGACAGGTGCAGCTACCGCCTGTCGGAAACGGCGGACCTTTTTTCCAATCAGCCCCCCACCCTTCACTTGACGCAGCCAAGGAATCTGGTGTTACCTGAAACCGGTTTCAGACAATAAGAAGACTCAACCGTGAACGATTTCTCCGCCGCCCAGCGCAGCCGCGTGACCATGCTTGATGTCGCCGAACACGCCGGCGTGTCCAAGGCCAGCGTCTCGCGCTTTATCGGCGATGACCGTGCCCTGCTCTCCGATACCATTGCCCAGCGCATCGAGCAGTCGATTGCCGAACTCGGCTATCGCCCCAATCAAATGGCCCGTGGTTTGAAACGCGGCCGGACCCGCCTGATCGGCATGCTGGTGGCCGATATCCGCAACCCTTATTCAATTGCCGTGATGCACGGGGTGGAAACCGCCTGCCGGCGGCACGGCTACAGCCTGGTGGTGTGCAACACCGACCGTGATGACGAGCAGGAACGTCAGCACCTGGCGCTGTTGCGCTCGTACAACATCGAAGGGCTGATCGTGAATACCCTCGGCCATCACCGTGACGAACTCCACGAGCTGCACCGCGAGATGCCGTTGGTACTGGTGGACCGCAAAGTGGAAGGCCTGGACAGCGATATGGTCGGGCTGAACAACCCACAAGCTATCGAGATGGCGCTGGAGCATCTTCAACATCGTGGCTATCGCGATGTGCTGATGGTGACCGAACCGTATGACGGCACCAGTTCGCGGATCGAGCGGGTCAGCAGTTTTCAGGCGCAGATTGCCCAGCGCTCCGGGCTGACCGGGGAAGTGCAGGAAACCAGCGACGCGCTCGCCACTGATCTACAAACATTTTTAAACACCAAGGCTACCGGCCCCAAAGCACTGTTTTGCGCCAATGGCGTGGCGGCGCTGGCCTGCACGCTGGCCTTGCGCGAAATCGGGTGTCGGCTATTCGAAGATCTCGGGTTGATTGCCCTGGATGATCTGGATTGGTACCCGTTGGTGGGCAGCGGAATTACCGCCCTCGCCCAGCCGACGGCCGAGATCGGTGCGCGGGCGTTTGAGTGTTTGCTCAAGCGTTTGCGGGGGGATGTTGAGGTGACCCGCAGGCTGGATTTTGCGCCGGTGCTGGTTGAGCGCGGGTCTACCCGAGGGAATGGTGGTGTTTGAGCTGACGCGTTCGCTGGCAAGCCAGCTCCCACAGGGTTTTGTGGTGTCAATGCAATCTATCCCATACCCCGGAACATTGTGGGAGCTGGCTTGCCAGCGATGCGGCCCGAAAGGCCATCACAGAACCACCTGATATTTTTTTTGCACAAAAATGAAACCGGTTTCAGAGGCAGATAACAATGAATAAACCCGCCGTTTCCATCAGCCTGTCCAGCTACGGCGCCGAGCTTGTGCGCCAACGCGGGCAAGATTTCTTCATCGACGTGCTGGCCGCCGCCGGTGCCAATCGCATCGAATGGCGCGAAGAGTTGCTGACCCGCGAAGTGCCTGCACAACTGCAGGCCGCCACCCAGGCGCAGGGTCTGCAAAGCATCTATTCGTCGCCGACCGAACTATGGCTCGCCGGTCAGGCGCGGCCCAATCCCGAACTGATCAACGCCCTGCAACACGCCCGGGCGTTTGGCTCGAAATGGCTGAAAGTCTCGCTCGGCTACTTCACCGACAACTGTGATCTGCAGGCGCTGCAGCAACTGCTGGGCAACACCCCGGTGCAACTGCTCGTGGAAAACGACCAGACCTTGCAGGGCGGCCGCATCGAGCCGTTCCAGCGTTTTTTCGCGGCGGTCGAGCAGCATGATTTGCCGATCAAGATGACCTTCGACATCGGCAACTGGCAGTGGCAGGACCAGTCCGCCGCCAACGCCGCACGTCTGCTTGGACGGCATGTCGGCTACGTGCACTGCAAAGCTGTGGCCCGGCGCGCCGACGGCAAACTGGTGGCGGTGCCGCCCGCCGTCAGCGATCTGCATTTGTGGGAACAACTGCTGCGCCACATGGCCCAAGGCGTTATGCGCGCCGCCGAATACCCGTTGCAGGGCGAAGATCTGGTGGCACTGACCACCGAACACGTCGCCGCCCTCGCCCGCCTTGGTCAATCGCGTCTGGAGCCTGCCCATGTCTGAGATCGATATTCTGTCGTTCGGTGAAACCATGGCGATGCTGGTCGCCGAGCAGACCGGTGATCTGGCGGCGGTCGAACATTTTCACAAACGCATTGCCGGCGCCGACAGCAATGTGGCGATCGGCTTGTCGCGCCTGGGTTTCAATGTGGCGTGGCTGAGCCGGGTCGGCGCCGATTCCCTCGGCCGGTTCGTGGTCCAGACCTTGATCGAGGAAGGTCTGGATTGCAGTCACGTCGCGGTCGATGACCAGCAGCCGACCGGTTTCCAGTTCAAATCCCGTAACGACGATGGCAGCGACCCACAGGTCGAGTATTTCCGCCGTGGCTCCGCGGCCAGTCGTCTGTCCGTACAGTCGATCACCGATACCTTGCTCAGCGCCCGTCACCTGCACGCCACCGGGATTCCACCGGCACTGTCAGCCAGCGCTCGGGAAATGTCGTTCGAACTGATGACTCGCATGCGCCATGCCGGGCGCAGCGTGTCGTTCGACCCGAACCTGCGCCCAAGCCTGTGGGCCAGCGAACGGGAGATGATCCGCGAAATCAACCGCCTCGCCGCCCTCGCCCACTGGGTACTGCCGGGTTTGAGCGAAGGTCGCTTGCTGACCGGGTTCGAAGACCCGGCGGACATCGCGGCGTTCTATCTCGACCAGGGCGCTGAAGCCGTGGCGATCAAGCTTGGCCCGCAGGGCGCCTATTACCGCACGCAACTGGATCAGGGGTTTGTCGCCGGAGTACCGGTGGCCAACGTGGTCGACACCGTGGGTGCGGGTGATGGATTTGCGGTCGGCATGATCAGTGCCCTGCTGGAGCATCAGAGTTTTGCCGAGGCGGTGCAACGCGCCAACTGGATTGGCAGTCGGGCGGTGCAGAGTCGCGGGGATATGGAGGGGTTGCCGACCCGGTCCGAACTCATCGCTGAATTCCAGTCCGCCATCGCTGGCAAGCCAGCTCCCACAGGGTTCGGCGGTGGGAATGCAATAGTCGACTTACCCGAGATACCTGTGGGAGCTGGCTTGCCAGCGATGAGGCCCGCTCAGACAACCCATTAATTGAACCTGCTGCGACAAAAACAACAAGCTCAGGAGCAACACCATGAAAACCGCAACACTCGCCGCCCGCCGCTGGTGGTACATCATGCCGATCGTGTTCATCACCTACAGCCTGGCGTATCTCGATCGCGCCAACTACGGCTTCGCCGCCGCCTCGGGCATGGCCGCGGACCTGATGATCACCCCGGGTCTGTCTTCATTGCTCGGGGCGCTGTTCTTCCTCGGCTACTTTTTCTTCCAGGTGCCCGGGGCGATCTACGCGCAAAAGCACAGCGTGAAAAAGTTGATTTTCTTCAGCCTGATCTTCTGGGGCGGGCTCGCCACGCTGACCGGCGTGGTCTCCAATGCCTATTGGCTGATCGTCATCCGCTTCATGCTCGGCGTGGTCGAGGCCGCAGTAATGCCGGCGATGCTGGTCTACCTGTGCCACTGGTTCACCCGTGCCGAGCGCTCGCGGGCCAACACTTTTCTGATCCTCGGCAACCCGGTCACGATGCTGTGGATGTCGGTGGTCTCGGGCTATCTGGTGCAGCACTTCAGCTGGCGCTGGATGTTCATCATCGAAGGCTTGCCAGCGGTGCTCTGGGCGTTTATCTGGTGGAAACTGGCCGATGATCGTCCGGCTCAGGCCAAGTGGCTGAGCGATCAGGAAAAGCACGATCTGGAAAGCGCTCTCGCCGCCGAACAGGTCGGGATCAAAGCGGTGAAGAACTACGCCGAAGCCTTCCGTTCGCCGAAGGTGATCATTCTGGCGCTGCAGTTTTTTTGCTGGAGCATCGGCGTCTACGGCTTCGTGCTGTGGCTGCCGTCGATCCTCAAGGCCGGCGCGCAAATGGACATGATCGAAGCCGGCTGGCTGTCGGCGTTGCCGTATCTGGCGGCGGTGATCGGCATGCTCGCGGTGTCGTGGGGCTCGGACAAACTGCAGAAGCGCAAACGCTTCGTCTGGCCGCCGCTGCTGATCGCCTCCATCGCGTTCTACGGCTCCTACGCCTTGGGCGCGGAACATTTCTGGTGGTCCTACACGCTGCTGGTGATCGCCGGCGCCTGCATGTACGCGCCGTACGGGCCGTTCTTCGCCATCGTTCCGGAGATCCTTCCGGCCAACGTCGCCGGCGGTGCCATGGCGCTGATCAACAGCATGGGCGCGCTCGGTTCGTTCGGCGGCTCGTACCTGGTCGGTTATCTGAACAGCTCCACCGGCTCGCCCGGCGCTTCGTACCTGCTGATGAGCGGCGCGTTGCTGCTGTCGGTGGTGCTGACGATTTTTCTCAAGCCCGGCGCCAGTGATCGTGTCGTGGCCAAAGCCGTTGCCACGCGTCCCGTGCCGGCGCATTCCTGAAGAGATTTTTGCCCATGAAAAAGCAAGTCGTGCTGTACAAAAAACTGTCGCCGGCGCTGATGACGCGCCTGCAGCAACACTGTGACGTGACGCTGATCGAAACCCTCGACGCCGACGGCCTGATGAAGCTGCGCGACGCCTTGCCGAGCGCCCACGGTTTGCTCGGTGCCAGCTTGAAACTTGACGCCGCGCTGCTCGATCTGGCGCCGCACCTGCAGGCGATTGCCAGCGTTTCGGTCGGTGTCGACAACTACGACATCGACTACCTGAGCCGGCGCAAGATCCTTCTCAGCAACACCCCGGATGTGCTCACCGAAACCACCGCTGACACTGGCTTCGCCCTGATCCTCGCCACGGCCCGGCGCGTGGTGGAACTGGCGAACATGGTGCGCAGCGGCCAGTGGCACCGCAACATCGGCCCGGCGCATTTCGGCACCGATGTGCACGGCAAGACTCTGGGCATCATCGGCATGGGTCGCATCGGCGAAGCGCTGGCGCAACGCGGGCATTTCGGTTTTGGCATGCCGGTGCTTTATCACAGCCAGTCGCGCAAACCGGCAGTCGAGGCACGTTTTGACGCGCAGTACCGCAGCCTTGAGGCGCTGCTGCAAGAGGCGGATTTCATCTGCCTGACCCTGCCGCTGACCGCGCAGACCGAAGGTTTGATCGGCACCGAGCAATTTGCGTTGATGCGCCCCGAGAGCATCTTCATCAATATCTCTCGCGGCAAAGTGGTCGATGAAGCGGCAATGATCGACGCGCTGCGCCATCAACGGATTCGCGCGGCGGGTCTGGATGTGTTCGAGCGTGAACCGCTGAATCATGACTCGCCGTTGTTGCAGCTGAATAATGTGGTGGCAACGCCGCACATGGGTTCGGCGACACATGAGACGCGGGAGGCGATGGCGCGGTGTGCGGTGGACAATCTGCTGGTGGCTTTGGCTGGGGAGAAGCCGGCTAATCTGGTGAATCCAGCGGCTTGGCAGGGCTGAGATCTTCAGTGGCTGTTCTGTCCAAATCGCTGGCAAGCCAGCTCCCACAGGTTCTTCAGTGTTCATTACATTTCAGAACGACACAAAACCCTGTGGGAGCTGGCTTGCCAGCGATGAGGCCGGGACAGGCAACACAAAACTGTCAGGCACTGCGCGCCTGCAACAACTGCACCGCACACAACGCAATCCGTGCACAGGCATCCGCCAGCTTCACCCGGTCCAGCACCAGCCCGATGCGAATATGCCCCGCCGCACTCGGCCCGAAGGCCTCACCGGCCAGCACCGACACCCCGTAACCTTCCAGCAGCCGCTCGGCAAATGCCTGCGCACCAAACCCGGTCTGGCGCACATCGACCATCACGAACATCCCGCCATCCGGGCGAATCGGCTGCAGCCCCGGGCAACCGCGCAAGCGTTCGCACACCAGATCGCGACGCAACCGATATTCCTCGCGCATCTGCGTCACCTCCGGCAGATCTCTTGCCAACGCGACCTCTGCTGCTTTCTGCACAAAATCCGGCAGACCGAACAGCATGCTCAACGACAGGTTCACCAGATGCTCGGCCAGCGCTTTCGGCCCGATCGACCAGCCGATGCGCCAACCAGTCATGGCGTGGGATTTCGACAGACTGTTGATGGTCGCCGTGCGTTCGGCCATGCCCGGCAGACTCGCCGGGCTGATGTGCTCGCCCTCGTAAAGCAGATCGCTGTAGACCTCGTCGCTGATCAGCCACAAATCGTGACGCACGCACAGCGCCGCCAGCGCTTGCCAGATCAGCAGGGAAAGGCTCGCGCCGGAAGGATTATTGGGACTGTTGAGCAACATCGCGCGGGTCTTCGGCGTGATCCGCGCGGCGACATCGGCGGGGTCAACGCGAAAGCCGTTTTCCGGCCGTACCGGTACCGGCACCACCGTCGCGCCGCACGCGCCGAACACGCCCTCGTAGGTCACGTACATTGGCTCGGCGACGATCACCTCGTCACCCGGATCCAGCAGGCATTGAGCGACCGAATACACCGCGCATTGCGCACCGGGCAGCACGATCACGTGCTCGGCATCCACCACCTGACCGCTGCGCCGCTGGTGGCGAGCGGCGATCAGCTTGCGCAACGCCAGTCGGCCACGCACTTCGGAATAATGCGTATCGCCAGCCAGCAGACTGTCGATGGCGCCGTGAATGATCGGCAGCGGCGTGTCGAAATCCGGATCACCCACGCTCAGCAGCAGAATGTCGACTCCCTCGGCGCGCAACGCCAGCGCGCGGTCATGAATCTGCCAGGCCGCTGCCCCCTCCCCGGCGATGCGTTGGGTCAAGGCTGAATAGCGCATGTACGTCTCCTGATGGCGCGGTCTCCAGCCTTCACCCTAGGTCAAATCACAAACCGCGCCACCATCGCGTTCAAATCCACCGCCAGACGCGACAGTTCATGGGTCGCGGCGCTGGTCTGGTTGGCCCCGGCAGCCGATTGCGTGGCCAGGTCACGGATGTTGACGAGGTTGCGGTCGACCTCACGCGAGACCTGCGCCTGCTCTTCCGAAGCGCTGGCGATCACCAGGTTGCGCTCGTTGATCTGATGGATCGACTGGGTAATCTGCTCCAGTGCCACGCCAGCGGCACGAGCCATTTCCAGCGTGGTCTGGGTGCGCTGGTTGCTTTGCTGCATCGACGACACGGCTTCACCGGTGCCGTTCTGAATACCGGCGACCATTTTTTCGATTTCCTGAGTCGACTGCGCGGTGCGATGGGCCAAGGCGCGCACTTCGTCCGCCACCACCGCAAAACCACGTCCGGCCTCACCGGCACGCGCCGCTTCGATCGCCGCATTGAGGGCCAGCAGGTTGGTCTGTTCGGCGATGGCGCGGATCACGTCCAGCACCTTGCCGATGTCACGCCCCTGCGCGGCGAGGCCTTCGATCATTTGTGCAGTGCTCTGCACGTCATGGGTCATGGTCTGGATCGCGTCGACGGTTTTCACCACTTGATCGCGCCTTTCGCGGGCGGCCTGGGTCGACTGGTTCGAGGCTTCGGAGGTCGACACCGCGTTGCGTGCCACTTCTTCCACCGCGGCGGTCATTTCGTTGACGGCGGTGGCGGCCTGTTCGATCTCGTTGTTCTGCTGTTGCAGGCCACGGGAGGCTTCTTCGGTGACCGCGCTCAGCTCTTCGGCTGCAGCGCCCAATTGAGTGGCGGAGCCGGCGATCTGTTCGATGGTTTTGCGCAGATTGGTCTGCATCGTCGACAAGGCTTGCAGCAATTGTGTGGCTTCGTCTTTGCCATCCACTTCAATCGACTGGGTCAGGTTGCCGCCAGCGATGGTTTGCGCCGCCTGCACGGCACGGTTCAGCGGGGTGACGATGCTGCGGGTCAGCAACCAGGCCAGCAATACCGTGGCCAGTGCTGCGATGACCGCGACAATCACGATGCCGGTAATTGCGCTGTCGTAGTGGTTGCCCGCCAGGGTCGAAGCCGTTTTGGCGTCGGCGGCGTTGATCGCAATCAACTTGTTCAGTTGCTCGCCCATCTTGTCGGTGCCGTCCTTGATCTTCGTGTTGATCAGGGCGCGCATCTCGTCGAGCTTGTCCTGGCGCGACAGGTCCAACATCTGGTTTTGAGCCTGCAGATAGTTGTCCAGGGTCGTCGAGAACTCCTGATACAACGCGCGCTCTTCCGAACCTGCCGGCAGTACCGCGTAACTGGCCTGAGCAGCGCGCACCTTGTCTACCAGCGCACCGATGCGGGTCTGGGCTTCCTGCAACCCGGCCGGTTCACGATTGACCAGAACGCGGAACGAAAGAATACGCAGGCGCAGGACATTTTCCGTCACCACCGCGAGTTGGGTGACGCTCGGCAACTGCGTCGAATCCATCTCCAGGGAGGCCTGACGGATGATCGACATGCGATTGACGGCGAACACGCCGAGTACGATCACCAGCAGGGCAATAAAGGCAAAACCGAGGAAGGCACGGGGCGCGATATTCAGGTTACGCAAGGACATGGTTGGACTCTCGGATAGAGGTAACTGCGAGCGTCCTTGCCGTCATCACTGGCCCTTGAGCGGGGTCAGTCCGGCGGCACTGTTCGAGGGAATCTGTGTGCGCCTGACCTCTGTATCGGCGGCGCTTTAGGAAGATTTCGTGTAAAGCGAAAATATTTTTCAAGGTGTTTCAACACTGAAACACTCACACGCCCCTGTAGGAGCTGCCGAAGGCTGCGATCTTTGGATCTTGATCTTTAAAAACAAAATCAAAAGATCGCAGCCTTCGGCAGCTCCTACAGTGTTTGCTCAGGATTTCGCTGCCATCCGCCAGACACGGGCAATGTCAGTCGCGCGTTCACGCAACAAGCGTGGAGCTTCGGCGCAGGCCTGCTCCAGGGTCATCGGGCCGCTGGTGACTGCGAATGCGGCGTCGATGCCGTGCTCGTAGAGCTCCTGGTAACCCTCGCCGAGCGTGCCGGCGATGACAATGACCGGGACATCGTGTTTTTTGGCAATCCGCGCCACACCAAACGGCGTTTTGCCGCGCAGGGTCTGCGCGTCGAAGCGACCTTCGCCAGTGATCACCAGATCGGCGCCGTCGACCGCTTCCGCAAGGCCCACCAATTCGGCCACCACTTCCACGCCTGCTTGAAATTGCGCACCGAGAAAGGCTTTCGCCGCAAAGCCCAGCCCGCCGGCCGCGCCGCTGCCCGGCTCATCGCGAACGTCTTTGCCCAACGCTTGCGCGCAGAAGTCGGCGAAGTGACCGAGGGCCTGATCCAGTTGTTGCACCTGTACCGGTGACGCGCCCTTTTGCGGGCCGAAAATCGCCGAGGCGCCATGCGGCCCGCACAGTGGATTGTTGACGTCGGCGGCGATGTCGAAGCGCACGTGGGCCAGACGCGGATCAAGCTCGCTCAAGTCCAGCCGTGCCAGTTGCGCCAAGGCCAGGCCGCCCGGCACCAGAGCCTGCCCCTGAGCATCGAGCAATTTCACCCCGAGCGCCTGCATCGCACCGGCACCGCCATCGTTGGTGGCGCTGCCGCCAATGGCCAGAATCACCCGTTGCGCGCCGGCATCCAGCGCGGCGCGAATCAGTTCACCGGTGCCGAAGGTGCTGGTGATGCAGGCATCGCGCTGCCCCGTAGGCACTAACTGCAAACCACTGGCCTCGGCCATTTCGATGATCGCGGTGTGGTTGTGCGGCAACCAGCCCCACGCCGCATCGACCGGAGTGCCCAGCGGCCCGCGCACCCGCATCCGGCGCAGTTCGCCTTCACAGGCAGCAAGAATCGATTCCACCGTGCCCTCGCCGCCGTCGGCCATCGGGCATTTGACCAGCGTGGCGTGTGGCCAGACTTGCGCCAGCCCTAGCGCAATGGCCTCGGCAACGCCTTGGGCACTCAGGCTGTCCTTGAACGAATCGGGGGCGATGACGATTTTCATGCGAATTCTCCAGTTCCAATGCACCTCATGCTGCCAGTCGGCCTGCGCATTGACGCCGGTCCGCTGCACAAGGGCGGTTGGCGTTTATTGTTCATTTCTACAAAAGCCTTGGACTTGATGCCGAATGCTCTGGCCTCATCGCTGGCAAGCCAGCTCCCACAGGGATCTTCAGTGGCTACATAACTTGTAATCACCTTGTAACCTGTGGGAGCTGGCTTGCCAGCGATGGCGGCCTTAAGAACAACTCATACCGCCGGATCAGTCTGCGGCAGTAATTGCACCCCAAGGTACAACGCCAACATCCCGTCCAGCCGCAACGGATCAACTCCGCTGATCTCGGCAATCCGCTCCATCCGGTAACGCAAGCTGTTGCGATGAATGCCCAGTGCATCGGCGCAGGCCTGGCTCTGGCCGTCGTGTTCACACCAACTGCGCAGGGTCGCGAGCAACTGGCCGTTACCGTCCTTGGCAATCACTTTGCGCAACGGTTTGAGCAGTTCATCCAGCGCGTCGTCGTTGCGATGGCGCCAGAGCATCACCGGCAAACGATAGCGATTGAGCGTCAGCAGTCGCGACTGCGGCAGTACCTCCCGCCCATACGCCAGCAGATCACCGACCCGTCGATAACAGCGGCGCAAACCGGCCAGCCCATCCGCCTGCCCGCCGACGGCAATGCGCAGAATGTTCCAACCCTGGCCATCGAGCTTTTCCAGCAAACGATCATGCTCAACCGTCTGACTGGCGGGCCGGCACCACAGCAGCGATGACTTGGCCGAACTCACGCACCAGCTGTCCGGGTAGCGCGAGGTCAGCCACGCACTCAGCGCCTCGACGGTTTGTCCCGGCCCTTGTTCCAGGCCCAGCTCGAACAGGTATGGCACCCGGGTCAACTGCGGCTTGAGCCCCAGTTGCTGCGCCTCATCGACCAGCCGCGGCGAGTCGCCGGCGTCGCTCAACAGCAACGCCAGCAGGTCATCGCAACGCTGGCGCCGCCATTGCTGCTCGGCCTGCTGATTGCGCTGACCAACGAGCATTTCGGCAGTCATGCGCACCAGTTCGGCGTAGGTGCGCAGTTGCTCCGGCTCGCCGGTAATGCCGAGCACGCCAATCAGGCGCTGATCAAGCAACAGCGGCAGGTTGATCCCCGGTTGCACACCTTTGAGATGCACCGCGGTTTGCGCATCGATTTCCACCACGCGGCCGTTGGCCAGCACCAGTTGCGCGCCTTCGTGGCGGGTGTTGATGCGCTCCGGCTCGCCACTGCCGAGGATCAGCCCCTGGCTGTCCATGACGTTGACGTTGTAGGGCAAAATGGCCATGGCCCGGTCGACGATATCCTGAGCGAGGTCGTGATCGAGTTCGAACATGATCGGCAAAATCCTTAAGCAACGGCGGCGGACGGTTGTTCACCCGCACAGGGTCTGGCGGCAAACCCTGTGCTCAGGCACAAAGACAATCCGGCCACAGGTGGCCGAGACTCTCAGGGCGATCAACGTTAACCTGTGCATCGCAAAAAATCATAATAAAGAGAGAGCCGCTATGTCGCAGAGCGCCGCAGCTACCCAGACCATCGACGACGGTAAAAACGCCGTCTACAAACGCATCACCCTGCGTTTGATTCCCTTCATTTTCATCTGCTACCTGTTCAACTACCTCGACCGGGTCAACGTCGGCTTTGCCAAACTGCAGATGCTCGACGCGTTGAAATTCAGCGAAACCGTGTACGGCCTCGGCGCCGGGATCTTCTTCATCGGCTACGTGCTGTGCGGCGTACCGAGCAACCTCGCGCTGACCAAGTTCGGCCCACGGCGCTGGATCGCGCTGATGATGATCACCTGGGGCACGCTGTCGACCTGCCTGCTGTTCGTCACCACGCCGACCCAGTTCTACACCCTGCGCCTGTTCACCGGTGCGGCCGAAGCCGGGTTCTTCCCCGGTGTGGTGCTGTACCTCTCGCAGTGGTTCCCGACGTTTCGCCGTGGACGGATCATGGCGCTGTTCATGTCGGCAATCCCGGTTTCGGGCCTGCTCGGCAGCCCGTTTTCCGGCTGGATCCTCAACCACTTCGCCGCCGGCCAGGGCGGCCTGGCGGGCTGGCAGTGGATGTTCCTGCTGCAAGGCATTCCGACCGTGATCCTCGGCGCCCTCGCCTATTTCCTGCTGAGCGACAGCTTTGCCAACGCCAAGTGGCTGAGCCCGCACGAGCGTGCGGTGCTTGAAGCCGATCAGGCCGAAGACCTGGCGAACAAACCGAAAACCACCTCCGACTCGTTGCTCGCGGTGTTCAAGAACCCGGCGATCTGGGCGTTTGGCCTGATCTACTTCTGCATCCAGAGCGGCGTGTACGCGATCAACTTCTGGCTGCCGTCGATCATCAAGAACCTCGGCTTCAGCGACAACCTGGTGATCGGCTGGTTGAGCGCGATTCCGTATCTGCTGGCGGCGGTGTTCATGCTGCTGGTCGGGCGTTCGGCGGACTTGCGCAAAGAACGTCGCTGGCACTTGGTGGTGCCCATGCTGATGGGCGCCCTCGGTCTGCTGATCGCGGTGAACTTCGCCGCCAACCCGGCCATCGCGATCCTCGGCCTGACCCTTGCAACCATGGGCGCGCTGACCGGTCTGCCGATGTTCTGGCCAGTGCCGACCGCGCTGTTGAGCGCGGGCGCGGCGGCCGGTGGCCTGGCGTTGATCAACTCAATGGGGCAGATGGCCGGTTTCCTCAGCCCGTACCTGGTGGGTTGGGTCAAGGACAGCACCGGGTCGACCGATGCGGCGTTGTATCTGCTGGCGGGTGTGATTGTTGGCGGGAGTTTGCTGGCATTGCGCATGACGCGGACGCTGCGCGCGTAATTACGCTTGCAGATCAAAAGATCGCAGCCTGCGGCAGCTCCTACAGGGAAACACGTATTTCCGTGTAGGAGCTGCCGCAGGCTGCGATCTTTTTTTGCTCATTGATTGCCGCGTCAGTTCTTGCCAATCACGGAAAAATCCCGCAAAAACGCACAGTTTTTTAAAGGATTTTTACCAATGAGCTCGATTCTCGATCTGGAGATCTTCGTCCGCGTTGCCGACTCCGGCAGTATCTCCGCCGCTGCCCGCGCGCTGGAACTGACGCCGGCCGCTGCCAGCATTGCACTGAAGAGGCTGGAAACCCGCCTAGGCATCCGCCTGCTCGCGCGCTCTACGCGCAGCATGCGCCTGACCGAAGAAGGTCGGCGCTATCTCGACAGCGTACGCATTGCCTTGTCTGCCCTGGCCGAAGGCGAACAAGCGCTCAAGCAACACGGCGAAGGCCTCAGTGGGGTGCTGCAACTGGCGGCGCCGTCGGATTTCGGGCGCAACGTATTGTTGGCATGGCTGGATGATTTCAAACGCGAACACCCGAATATTCAATTGCAACTGCTGCTCAACGATCGGCACGCCGATCTGTTTCGCGAAACGGTGGATGTCGCGCTGCGCTTCGGCGTGCCCAGCGACTCGACGCTGGTGGCGCTGCCGATTCTGCCGGCGCATCGACGGGTAGCCTGCGCCAGCCCGGACTATCTGGCTCGCCATGGTACCCCGCAACATCCCGGCGAACTAAACGAGCACAGCGCCCTGCTCTATTTGCGCAACGGCCGGCCTTACAACACCTGGCGCTTCAGTCGCGAGGACGAAACGCTGGAAGTTGAAGTCCACGGTGACTATCTCAGCGATGACGGCGAAGTCGCGCGGCGCTGGGCGCTGGCCGGGCATGGCATTGCCTACAAGGCGTGGCTGGACATCGCCGAGGACGTGCGCAGCGGACGCCTGCTGACGCTGTTCGATGACTGGCATGGCGAGAGCGTGCCGTTCAATCTGCTCTGCCCGCATCGGGTGCAAGTGTCCGAGCGCGTTCGGGTGCTGCAGGCGTTTTTGCAAACGCGTTGCGCGGCACTCAGCCGATAATTCACTTTGCCCCGTCGGACGCTTCTGGTATTTGATGGAAGCTTTCCCACCGATAAAAGGATTTCGGCATGAGCTATCGCACACTGGGGCACTCGGGGTTACAGGTGTCCACCCTCACCCTCGGCACGATGATGTTTGGCGAGCAGACCAGCGCTGAAGACTCACTGCGCATCATCGACAAGGCCTGGGATCAGGGCATCAATTTCATCGACACCGCCGACGTCTACACCAACGGCCGCTCGGAAGAAATCGTCGGCGAAGCGATTGCCCGCCATCGTCACGAATGGGTGTTGGCCACCAAGGTCGGTTTCGGCCCGGTGGATGGCGTGCCGAACCGCAGCGGCTTGAGCCGCAAACACATCTTCAACGGTCTGGAGGCCAGCCTCACGCGCCTGGGTACCGACTATCTCGACATCTATTACCTGCACCGCGAAGACCACAACACGCCGCTGGAAGTCAGCGTGTCGGCGATTGGTGATCTGATTCGCCAGGGCAAGATTCGTTACTGGGGCCTGTCGAACTATCGCGGCTGGCGCATCGCCGAGGTGATTCGCATCGCTGACAAGCTCGGGATCGACCGCCCGGTGATCAGCCAGCCGCTGTACAACATCGTCAACCGCCAGGCCGAAACCGAACAGATCACCGCCGCGCAGACCTATGGCCTCGGCGTGGTGCCTTACAGCCCGCTGGCCCGCGGCGTGCTCAGCGGCAAATATGCACCCGATGTCACGCCGGATGCCAACAGCCGCGCCGGGCGTCAGGACAAACGCATTCTGGAAACCGAATGGCGGGTTGAATCGCTGCGCATTGCTCAGCAGATCCAGCAGTACACCCAAGGCCGTGGCGTGGGCATGGTCGAATTCGCGATTGCCTGGGTACTGAACAACAGTGCGGTGACTTCGGCGATCGTCGGGCCGCGCACCGAGCAGCAGTGGGACGCTTACACCAAGGCGCAGGCGGTGCAGATCACGGCGGAAGATGAAGCGTTTATCGACTCGCTCGTGACCCCGGGGCACGCGTCGACACCGGGGTTCAACGATGTGAGCCATTTTGTGTCGGGCCGTAAACCGCGTCAGGCCTGAAAGCCTCACAAGCCGGGCATCAGCGGCGTCAGCAGATTACGAGGGCAACACAAATCCATTGTGGGAGCGAGCCTGCTCGCGAAGAGGCCGGCACATTCAACATCTGCGTTGTCTGGCACACCGCTTTCGCGAGCAGGCTCGCTCCCACAGGTTTTGTGCTTATCTTCAGAATGTGGGAAATATTGAGCACTCGGCCAATATTCAGCACAAAAACCACGTATCCTGCGCGCCCTGTTTGATCACCCACCCGCGAGGACAGTTTGTCTAAAGGTATCGCTCTATCGGTATCAGCTTCGGTGCTGTTTGCCGTCATGTATTACTACACCTCGCTGCTCACCCCGTTGAGCGGCGTGGAAATCTTTGGCTGGCGGATGCTGCTGACCGTGCCGTGCATGACCGTGTTCATGCTGGTTTCCGGTGAATGGCGGCGAGTGCTGGAGTTGCTGCGGCGCGTGGCCGGCTGTCCGAAGCTGATAGGCGGCCTGAGCGTTTCGGCAGCGTTGCTCGGCGTGCAGTTGTGGCTGTTCATGTGGGCGCCGCTCAACGGTTATAGCCTTGACGTGTCGCTGGGCTATTTCCTGCTGCCGCTGGCGATGGTGCTGACCGGGCGCATCGTCTACGGCGACAGCCTGTCGTACCTGCAGAAAATCGCGGTGTTCTTTGCCGTTCTCGGCGTGGCAAACGAGCTGTATCGGGTCGGCGGTTTTTCCTGGGCGACCCTGGTGGTTGTGGTCGGTTACCCGCTGTACTTCGTGCTGCGCAAACGCTTGAAGACCGACAACCTCGGCGGTCTGTGGGTCGACATGACGCTGATGCTGCCGGTGGCGTACTGGTTTGTACGCGGTGGCGAGCAAGGCTTTGCCGTGTTCGATCAATACCCAGGCCTGTTGTGGCTGATTCCGCTGCTCGGCCTGATCAGTGCCTCGGCGCTGGTGGTGTACATCATTGCCAGCCGCTTGTTGCCGTTCAGCCTGTTTGGTCTGCTCAGCTATGTCGAGCCGGTATTGCTGCTCGGTGTCGCGCTGTTGCTCGGTGAAAGTATCAAGGCCGGTGAATGGCTGACTTACATCCCGATCTGGCTGGCGGTGGTGGTGCTGGTCTTCGAAGGCTTCAAGCACTTGATGCGGCAACGCCGCTCTTAAAAGCAAAAGATCGCAGCCTTCGGCAGCTCCTACATTGGAATACATTCTCTGTAGGAGCTGCCGAAGGCTGCGATCTTTTGATCTTAAAAAGCCTGGCATCAGCCAGGCTTTTTCATGGCTTACTCGGTCGCGAGTACACCACGGCGCACCTGGTCACGCTCGATCGATTCGAACAGCGCCTTGAAGTTGCCCTCGCCGAAGCCATCGTCGCCCTTGCGCTGGATGAATTCGAAGAACACCGGCCCCATCAGGGTTTCCGAGAAGATCTGCAACAGCAGGCGCTTGTCGTCCGGGTTCGACGAGCCGTCGAGCAGGATGCCACGCGATTGCAGTTGATCCACCGGCTCGCCGTGGTTCGGCAGGCGGCCTTCGAGCATTTCGTAGTAGGTGTCCGGTGGCGCGGTCATGAAGCGCATGCCGATTTTCTTCAACTGATCCCAGGTCTTGACCAGGTCATCGGTGAGGAACGCCACGTGCTGGATGCCCTCGCCGTTGAACTGCATCAGGAACTCTTCGATCTGCCCGGCGCCCTTGGACGACTCTTCGTTCAGCGGGATGCGGATCATGCCGTCCGGTGCGGTCATCGCTTTCGAGGTCAGGCCGGTGTATTCGCCCTTGATGTCGAAATAGCGGATCTCGCGGAAGTTGAACAGCTTCTCGTAGAAGTTGGCCCAGTAGGCCATGCGGCCGCGGTACACGTTGTGGGTCAGGTGATCGATGATCTTCAGGCCGGCACCGACCGGGTTACGATCAACGCCATCCAGGAACACGAAATCGATGTCATAGATCGAGCTGCCTTCGCCGAAACGGTCGATCAGGTACAGCGGCGCGCCGCCAATGCCTTTGATCGCCGGCAGGTTCAGCTCCATCGGCCCGGTTTCGATATGAATCGGCTGAGCACCCAATTCCAGGGCGCGGTTGTAGGCTTTCTGCGAGTCCTTGACCCGGAACGCCATGCCGCAGACCGACGGCCCATGCTCGGCAGCAAAGTACGACGCTACGCTGTGCGGTTCATTGTTGAGGATCAGGTTGATCGCGCCCTGGCGATACAGGTGCACGTTCTTGGAACGGTGGGTCGCGACTTTGGTGAAGCCCATGATCTCGAAGATCGGCTCCAGGGTGCCAGGAGTCGGCGATGCGAACTCGATGAACTCAAAGCCCATCAGGCCCATTGGGTTTTCGTATAAATCTGCCATGGTGAAGCCTCATCATTCTTATCAATTAACCAGAGTTAGTTGTCAGTAATGCTGAGACCGGCGGGTGGTGCGCAGGAGATGCCTCGCACACTGCGGGCGAGGAAGTCACCATAGATCAGTTGAAACCCGAATATCTTCATTGTCGACCCAAGGCTCTTGCGGGCGAGGCTTCTGCTGCCAGAAGACGTTTATTATTGTATGCGTAACCGGATTCTACACAGCGTAAATAGGGTTGTCTGCCCTCTCTATAAAATCCGCCTTTTTCGCATCGGTGCAAGGGGTTTGTTGCACAGGTAAATTCCCGCCAGCACCAGCGCACCGCCAAGGCACAGAGTCAAGGTGAGTTGTTCGCCAAGCAACAGCGCGCCGAGCAGCACTGCGGTCAGTGGATTGAGGGCAATGAACACGCCGGAACGGGTCGCACCGATTTTGCGGATGCCGTCGTAGTAGCCGATGTATGCCAATGCCGAGCCGAACACGCCGAGGTAGATCAGGCTCAGCCATTGTGGCGTGTCGAGGTTGAGCAAGGCTGCCGCGCTCATCTCGCCACGCAGTGTTGCCAGCACCAACAGCATCACGCAGCCGATCAATACCGAAAATGTCACTGTCTGCAGCGGGCCGAGTGCCTGATTTAACTCGCGGGAACACAGCGAGTAAATACCCCAGCCCGCTACGCAACCGAGAATCAACAAATCGCCGATCCAGGCATTCGGTGTCACGGCGAGCAATTGCGGGTTGCGACTGACGATCACCAGACTCGCGCCGCCAATGCACAGGGCGATGCCGGCGACTTTCACCCGGCCCAGGCGCTCCTTGAACAACAGCCAGGAAGCCAGGCCGATCACGGCCGGATTCAACGCGACGATCAACGAAGCGCGCGAGGCATTGATGTACTGCAAGCCATAAAAGAAACACAAATTGTAGAAAAAGATCCCGAAGAACCCCAACAGCGTCAATTGCAGCCATTGCCGAGGCGTCGGTCGTGCCAGCGGGATGCGCGCAACCCATACAAACCCGAGCAACGCCACGCTGGCGAGCAGGAAGCGCAGGCTGGCGGCGAACAGCGGGCTGAGGCTGCCCGCCAGAAAACGCCCGGCGACAAAGGTCCCGCCCCACATCATGGTCACGGCAGCCAGCGTCAGATAAACCGACCGGTCAGAAACGTTATTGCGAGTTTGCTCCACGTTGCGCATGACGCTCCAAACCAGAGAAGCCAAAGGATGGCGTATCATTCACTTCATTCCTTGTCATCGTAAAATGAGCAAACACTCATGACCCTCACGCAACTGGAGATCTTCTCACTGGTCGCCGAACTGCGCGGCTTCACCCTCGCTGCCCACCGTCTGGGGATTTCGCAGTCAGCGGTATCCCACGCCATGAAATCCCTGGAGCAGGAGTTGGGCGTCGAGTTGTTGCGCCGTCACTCGTCGCAGGTGGAGCTCACCGATATCGGCGAGCAGGTACTCCAGCGCGCACGCGCCATGCTCGGTCTGGCCAACACGCTGCGCCAGGAGGCGGCCGATGCGCGGGGCATGAAAAGCGGTACGCTGCGCATTGGCTCGTTCGGCCCGACGGCGTCGATCAAGTTGCTGCCGAGAATTCTGCAGCGCTATCGCCAAGTCCATCCCGGCATAGAAGTGCACATCGATGAGGGGCCGGACCGGCAGGTGCTGCAGTGGCTGGAAGAGCGGCGAATCGACGTCGGTTTCGTGGTGTTGCCCGAGGAACGCTTCGACACTTTCGCGCTGGTCGAAGACCAGATGGTTGCCCTGCTCCCGCTCGGTCATCCACTGGCCGCCAGCGCGGCGCTGAGCCTTCAGGATTTGTGTGCCGACCCGTTTGTGCTGACCGAGGCCGGTTCAGCGGAACTGGTTTCACGCCTGTTCACTGCCGCGCGCCTGCAACCGAACATTCGCTACCGCTGCTCGCAATTGCTCAGCACACTTGACGTTGTCAGCCGGGGCGATGCAGTCACGGTCGTCGCCGAAGGCTCATTGCCAGACGATCCAGCGCCGTGTTACGTGAAGAAGCCGCTGTTGCCGGCGGTGCAACGTCTGATCGGCCTCGCTGTTCTCGATCAGCGTCAGGCTTCGCCCGCCACGCGGGCATTTATCGAACTCGCCAAGCAGATCAATCAGCCGTGAGCGGCACAAGCGCCAGCGGCCATCTATCATGCCTTCTGACTCCGCTGTTCCTCACCGGTGCGCCGTTGCCAGGCCTGCATTCGAGCGTTCCACCTCATCGCAACAGGATGCGCCTATGCCCTTGACCGTCAGACCCCGCCGCAAACGTAGCGTACGCATTTTGATGACCCTGCTCTGCGGTGTATTGCCCGTCCTGCTGGGCGGCGGGATTCTGTATATGCAAGCCGAACGGGCCTTGCAGCAGAGCACGCAAAATACCGCCGATGAGGCGTTGCGCCAATTCGAGCTGATGCTCGACAACACCGCCCAGGCCGCCAGCGAATTATTGCCCCTGGCTGGCCAGCCCTGCGAAAGCGTAAAACTGGCTTTACGTGAGCAGGTAACCCGCCGGCCTTTCGTGCGTTCGACCAATCTGGTGTGGGACAACAACCTCTATTGCAGCTCGCTGTTCGGTGAATTCAAGGAAGCCGTCAACCCGGGCGACTATGCGCAAGGCAAACTGTGGTTGATGAATGGCAACCCGGTCACGCCCGACACCGCGCTGCTGGTATATCGCCTCAGCGAAGGTCGCGGCGGCGCGCTGACTACGCTCGATGGCTATCACTTGAGCAACATCCTGCGCCTGATCGGCCGGCAGACGCAGTTGGTGCTGCTGGTCGGCGACAACTGGCTGTCGGCCGATGGCAAAGTGCATCAGGGCGCCCTGCCGCCGCTGCCGATAGCGCAAAGTACGTTGATGTCTTCACGTTATGCCTTCAGTGTCAGCGCAGGGTTCGCGCAAGGGCAAACGTGGCGCTACATGGCCGCCGAATACGCACCCTTGTTCAGCCTGCTGATCTTTTTCGGGGTGATCTCGGGCGCGATCGCTCACGTCCTGCAACGACGCGCCACCTCGCCCAGTCATGAAATGCTCCGCGCCCTGGAGGCCGGCGAGTTCATCCCTTACTTTCAGCCGGTGGTGCATGGTGACAGCAGGAAATGGTCCGGCACCGAAGTGCTGATGCGCTGGAAACACCCCAAGGAAGGCCTGGTGCGCCCGGACCTGTTCATCCCGTTCGCTGAACATTCGGGGCTGATCGTGCCCATGACCCGTTCGCTGATGCAACAGACTGCCGCCTTGCTCGGCCCGCTCTCTGCAGACTTCGACCAACCCTTCCACATCGGCATCAATATCACTGCCAGTCACTGCCAGGACTTGGAGCTAGTGGAGGACTGTCGCGAATTTCTTGCCGGGTTTGCCCCCGGCAGTATCAATCTGGTGCTGGAGCTGACCGAGCGCCAACTGATCGAGCCGACCGACGTCACGCACCAGTTGTTCGAGCAGTTGCACACGCTCGGCGTGATGATCGCCATCGACGACTTCGGCACCGGGCATTCAAGCCTGGGCTACCTGCGAAAATTCAATGTCGACTTTCTCAAGATCGACCAGAGTTTTGTCGCGATGATCGGTATTGATGCGCTGTCGCGGCATATTCTGGACACGATTATCGAACTCTCGGCCAAGCTTGATCTGGGTATTGTTGCCGAAGGTGTAGAGACTCCGGCACAGGCTGACTACCTGACCGCACACCACGTCAACTTCCTGCAAGGCTATCTGTTCGGAAAACCCATGCCCGGCGCTGACTTCATCGCTGCATTAAGTGATCGTTAACTAAAAATAAATTAAGCCCGACGCTTCGACGCGACGCACCAAATTGATACAAAACACCACTGTTGTTACATGACGACAAGATCAGGATTTACTCTTGGCGCATTAACTACTACAATTTTTTCAGCCTGTGCAAGATTGACAGGTGAGCCATTATCACCGAGTCGCTTCAAGGCTCTTGGCTTATAGCTTTGTTTGCGGTTGGTATCAGCCAAACACACTATTGGAGTAAAGATATTGTCCAGACTCGCTGAATTTCGTGCAGCTGAAAAGGCCCTTCAGGAACAGCTCAAGCAGCTGGAATCGCTGAAGAACGATGCCGGGCTCAAGAAAGAAATCGAATTCGAAGAAAAGCTCCAGGGGCTGATGAAAACCTACGGCAAAGGCCTGAAAGACATCATCGCCATCCTCGATCCGAACCCGTCCAAGTCCGGCTTGCAAGTGTCCGCCGCACCAAAAACCCGCCGCGCTCGCGTGGTCAAGGTTTATCAGAACCCGCACACCGGTGAACTGATCGAAACCAAGGGCGGCAACCACCGTGGCTTGAAAGCCTGGAAGGAACAATACGGTGCAGCCACCGTTGATTCCTGGTTGCGCGGTTAATTTTGCGCCAACAAACAAGCCCTGCTGTATGCAGGGCTTTTTTTTGACAATATCTAACAAAAGCAACGATTTCCCCCGCGCTAGTTATCAATCCGCTTTAACACCCACAAGACGTGAGGCTAAAAACTCTTGCCGGATGTTGCGACGGTCATCGCTGCTAAACTTTGTGCTTAATGCCTTCGAGGTATCTAACCTGGCCGAGGTGAAACAGAGGCTTAAAGTTTCAAGCTGTTTCTCACGGCGACTATTTCGTCAGCGCTGGCCTTATAAATCTCAGCCTGACCCGCGTAAGAAAGTACATACGCCTTATCCGCCCCGACCGCCGCAACCAATGTTTGCGACAACACATGTCGGCCATTTTCAGTGATCGTACAGGTGGTTTCCAGTGCGTCCAAGGCGCCGAGTTTCGCCGGGTGCACCTTATTGCAAACACTCTGATAACCGCCCTGGAAAAAGTCTTTCTGAATCGACTTGCGCATCTCCAGCAGCACGCCCTGCACATTGACCTGATGGCCAGCTTCAACCTGAGTCATGGTCAACTCCATCACCATGACCTGATTGCCATCGGCGTCGTTTTTCACCGCACGCTGGCGCGACACCTGCGGCGGCGTGTCGGGCAATGCCTGGATTTCCCACCCCGCAGGCCAGGTGATGCTCGGCTGATCGGCCCATGCGGGGGCAGCCAGCAGCGACGAGAAAAGGCAAACGAATAGCACGTTGAACGGTCGGATCATTACCAGAGGCACTCGTAGATTGAGCAGCAAAGTCTGAGGCCCGGTCGCCCACAGAGCAAGCCGCGCATTCGGTTTGGCGATGCCGCCCCGCATGCGTATCATTGCGCCCATTCACTCGCCCCATTGTTACGGAGGGCCTATGAGCCTGCACGAACTGAACACTTTCCCCGGCGTTACTGCCACGCCAGACAGCGCAACCCGCAACTTCGTCTTCAACCACACCATGCTGCGTGTCAAGGACATCACCAAGTCCCTGGACTTCTACACCCGCGTCCTGGGCTTCTCGCTGGTTGAAAAACGTGATTTCCCGGAAGCCGAGTTCAGCCTGTACTTCCTCGCGCTGGTCGACAAGGCGCAGATCCCGGCCGACCCCGCGGCCCGCACCGAGTGGATGAAGTCGATTCCCGGCATCCTCGAACTGACTCACAACCACGGCACCGAAAACGACGCCGACTTCGCCTATCACAACGGCAACACCGACCCGCGTGGCTTTGGTCATATCTGCATCTCGGTGCCGGACATCGTCGCGGCTTGCGCGCGTTTTGAAGAGCTGGGCTGTGATTTCCAGAAGCGCCTGACCGATGGCCGCATGAAAAGCCTGGCGTTCATCAAGGACCCGGATGGCTACTGGGTAGAAATCATCCAGCCTGCACCGCTGTAAACAGATCGCAGGCTTCGCCAGCTCCTACACATTCCTTGCAGGAGCTGCCGCAGGCTGCGATCTTTTGCTTCAGCCATAAAAAAACCCATGATCGCTCATGGGTTTTTGCGTTTCAGCGACTGATGCTTATGCCGGCGCCGAAGTACGGATCAAGTGATCGAACGCGCTGAGGGAAGCCTTGGCGCCCTCGCCCACTGCAATCACGATCTGCTTGTACGGCACGGTGGTCACGTCACCCGCCGCGAAGATCCCCGGGATCGACGTCTCGCCACGGTTGTCGACGATGATCTCGCCGCGTGGCGACAGCTCGATGGTGCCTTTGAGCCAGTCAGTGTTCGGCAGCAGACCGATCTGTACGAAGATCCCTTCCAGCTCGACGTTGCGCAGTTCGTCAGACTTGCGATCCTTGTAACGCAGGCCGTTGACCTTCTCGCCATTGCCGGTGACTTCCGTGGTTTGCGCACTGGTGATCACGGTGACGTTTGGCAGACTGTGCAGTTTGCGTTGCAGCACCGCGTCGGCACGCAGTTGCACGTCGAATTCCAGCAACGTCACATGGGAAACGATACCGGCCAGGTCGATGGACGCTTCGACGCCGGAGTTACCGCCGCCGATCACCGCCACACGCTTGCCTTTGAACAGCGGGCCGTCGCAGTGCGGGCAGTACGCCACACCCTTGTTGCGGTATTCCTGTTCGCCCGGCACGTTCATTTCACGCCAGCGTGCGCCGGTCGCCAGGATCACGCTCTTGGCTTTCAAGGTCGCGCCACTGGCGAAGTGGACTTCGTGCAGCTCGCCGTTCTTGCCGGGAATCAGCTTGTCGGCGCGTTGCAGGTTCATGATGTCGACGTCGTACTGTTTGACGTGTTCTTCCAGCGCCGTGGCCAGTTTCGGGCCTTCGGTTTCCTGCACGGAGATGAAGTTCTCGATGGCCATGGTGTCCAGCACCTGACCGCCGAAACGCTCGGCCGCCACACCGGTGCGGATGCCTTTACGGGCGGCATAGATAGCAGCCGAAGCACCGGCCGGGCCACCGCCAACTACAAGCACATCAAAGGCTTGCTTGGCGCTGATCTTCTCGGCCTGACGCTCGATGGCGCCGGTGTCGAGTTTGGCGAGAATTTCTTCCAGGCCCATGCGGCCCTGACCGAAGTTTTCACCGTTGAGGTAGATGCTCGGCACAGCCATGATCTTGCGATCGTTGACTTCGTCCTGAAACAACGCGCCATCGATGGCGACGTGACGGATGTTCGGGTTCAGCACGGCCATCAGGTTCAACGCCTGGACCACGTCCGGGCAGTTCTGGCACGACAGCGAGAAGTAAGTTTCGAAGCTGAACTCGCCCTTGAGCGAGCGGATCTGTTCGATGACTTCAGCACTGGCTTTCGATGGGTGGCCGCCGACTTGCAACAGGGCCAGCACCAGCGATGTGAATTCGTGGCCCATCGGAATGCCGGCGAAACGCAGACTGATGTCGGCACCTGGGCGATTGATCGAAAACGACGGCTTGCGCGCATCGGTGCCGCTGTCGATCAGGGTAATCTGGCTCGAAAGACTGGCAACGTCTTTGAGCAGGTCAAGCATTTCCCGGGATTTCGCACCGTCGTCGAGGGAAGCAACGATCTCGATCGGCTGGGTGACCCGTTCCAGGTACGATTTCAACTGGGCTTTAAGATTGGCGTCCAACATACGGGCGATCTCCTGTGTCTTTATTCAAGGCGAAAAAAAGCCCGAGCGAATCTCGCCCGGGCTTTTTCAATGGGCGGTGCAGCTTACTGAGGTAGGTGCGGAGTACCGCCCTGTGTTGCGTGTCTCACAGACTCAGATCTTGCCGACCAGGTCCAGGGACGGAGCCAGAGTGGCCTCGCCTTCTTTCCACTTGGCTGGGCAAACTTCGCCTGGGTGAGCAGCAACGTACTGAGCAGCCTTGATCTTGCGCAGCAGCTCGGAAGCGTCACGGCCAACGCCGCCATCGTTCAGCTCAACGATTTTGATCTGGCCTTCAGGGTTGATCACGAAGGTGCCACGGTCAGCCAGACCAGCTTCTTCGATCAGCACGTCGAAGTTGCGGGAGATGACGTGGGTCGGGTCGCCGATCATGGTGTATTCGATTTTGCCGATGGCTGGCGAAGTGTTGTGCCAGGCAGCGTGGGCAAAGTGGGTGTCGGTCGAAACGCTGTAGATTTCCACGCCCAGTTTCTGGAACGCAGCGTAGTTGTCGGCCAGGTCTTCCAGCTCGGTTGGGCAAACGAAAGTGAAGTCGGCTGGGTAGAAGAACACTACGGACCATTTGCCTTTCAGGTCAGCGTCCGAGACTTGTACGAAGTCGCCGTTTTTGAACGCGGTAGCTTTGAACGGTTTTACTTGGCTGTTGATGATAGGCATTGATGACTCTCCGTCAGGGTTGTGAATTCGATGGGTGAATCCTACCCACTCACTTGACGGATGGCTCATTGGCAAACCTGATGCTGCTGATTTGTTTTCGCTATTAGCTGACTGTATTAATAGAAGAAAACCATATCTACGACGAAGCCGGCTTATCCGTAATCCGAGCCATTCCGTGAAAGGGGCTCGCTTCAACATAGCGCATGGCTGACTTCATATCCTTCCAGCCGACATAGCTCATCAAGGATTTCAAATCCCAGCCCCTTTGATGCGCCCAGGTGGCAAAGCCGCGACGCAGGGAATGGCTGGTGTAGCGCTCGGCCGGGATGCCGGCGCGTTCCAGCGCCTGACGCAGTAATGGAATGACACTGTTGGCGTGCAAGCCCTCCTCGCTCAGATGTCCCCAGCGGTCGATGCCGCGAAATACCGGACCGCGTACCAGCGCCGCCTCGGTGATCCAGTCGATATAAGCCTGCACCGGGCACAGCTTGAGCAGCGCCGGCGCCTGATACGTCTGCCCGAGGTTCTCGCGGTCGCCCTTGCTGCGCGGCAGATACAAGGTGATGCCGCTGCCGGCGTGCGCTTGCACATGCTCGATCTGCAAGCGGCACAGCTCATCACTGCGAAAGCCGCGCCAGAAACCCAGCAGGATCAGCGCCCGGTCGCGACAGGCCTTGAGCAACTGCGGGCGATCTTGCTGCTGCCGCGCACTGCGGACTTCCTGTTCAAGCCAGTCGACCACTTGCTGCAGATCGTGCAATTGCAGCGGCTCGGCCTGTTTTTCCTGCGTCGGATGCAGTGCGCGAATGCCTTTGAAGACCTTGCGCACCACTGGCGCCTTGGTTGGGTCGGCAAAACCCTGACTGTTGTGCCACTGCGCCAGCGCCGACAAACGCAGCTTCAGCGTATTGATCGACAGCACGCCGGCATGCTCGACCAGATAACGCGCAACGCTATCGGCCGTCGCCGGCAGGAATCCACCCCACTTGACTTCAAAGTGTTCAATCGCCGAACGATAGCTGCGGCGGGTGTTGTCACGAGTGGCGGCTTGCAGATAGCGATCAATCTCGCTCATGGACAGTGTTCTCGCTGGCGTACTGATTCAGGGCGCAAAAAAGCAATTTAATCACCTGACATTGGGTAATACCAGTATATCCCGTCTGTTATTAATCAAACATTTAACTTTATTTCCAGCGTGGTACACTGCGTACTTTGGTGGCATGTACCACAGTACGAAACGGTAGGAGTTCACATGGCCCGTGGCGGCGTAAATAAAGCAGTGGTTCAGATCGCGCGCACAGCGATTCTGGCCCGAGGCGAACACCCCAGCATCGATGCGGTACGCATTGAGCTGGGCAACACCGGCTCGAAAACCACGATCCATCGCTATCTGAAAGAGCTCGATGACGGCAGCCAACCGGTCGAAGCGTCCGCAGAACCGATCAACGATGAGCTGACGGCGCTGGTCTCGCGCCTCGCCCAGCGCCTGAAAGAACAAGCACAAGAGCCCATTGAACAAGCGCGCGAGCAGTTCGAAGAGCAGCGTGAAACGCTGGAAGCGGAACTCAAGCAAGTACGCCAGGCACTCGAACAACTGGAGCAACAGCACGACATCCAAGGCGCGGCGCTGGCCAAGGAATCCGAGGCGCTGAAAGAAACCCGTTCGATGCTGCAGACCGAGCAAACCCGCAACGCGGGACTCAATCAGGCGCTGGCCGATTTCGAGTTGCGCCTGCAGGACAAGGACGAGCAGATCCGCTCGCTGGAAGAAAAACATCTGCACGCCCGCGATGCGCTTGAGCATTACCGCAACGCCACCAAAGAGCAGCGCGAGCAGGAACAGGCCCGTCACGAGGGACAGCTGCAACAGTTGCAGATGGAATTGCGCCAGGCGCAACAAAGTGCACTGGTGCGTCAGGACGAGATCACTCAGTTGCATCGCGACAACGAACGTCTGCTCACGGAAAACCGTGGTACCCAGCGCGAACTGAGCCTGATGCAGGATCAGCTCAAGCACAGCAACCAGCGTCAGGATCAGTTGCTGGAGCAAGCCACTCGCGTCGACAACGAACGCACCCTCCTCCAGGAACGCCTGCGCGTGGCCCTGCTGGAGAGTCAGACGCTGAAACAGGATGCCGACGAACAGCGGCAGCTCAATCAGTCACTGGAGAAGGAATTGACCAAGACTCAAGCGAGTCTGGAAGACAGCTTGCGTCTGGCGGCTACCGTTGCAGCAGCGCCAGACACAGGCAAAGCGAAGGATGCTTAAGCGCCGACCGGCGTACGCAGGGTGACGAACTCTTCGGCGGCCGTCGGGTGTACCCCGATTGTGTCGTCGAAGTCACGCTTGGTCGCGCCAGCCTTCAGAGCAATTGCCAGACCTTGCACGATCTCACCCGCGTCCGGGCCGACCATATGGCAGCCGAGCACTTTGTCGGTCTTGCCGTCGACCACCAGTTTCATCAGGGTTTTCTCCTGACATTCGGTCAGCGTCAGCTTCATCGGGCGGAAGCGGCTCTCGAAAATCACCACTTCGTGGCCCGCTTCCCGCGCCTCTTCTTCGGTCAAACCGACAGTGCCGATGTTCGGCAGGCTGAACACCGCCGTCGGGATCATCTTGTAATCCACCGGGCGGTATTGCTCCGGCTTGAACAAGCGCCGCGCCACCGCCATGCCTTCGGCCAGTGCCACCGGCGTCAGTTGCACCCGGCCGATGACATCACCCAACGCCAGAATCGACGGTTCGCTGGTCTGGTATTGCTCGTCGACCTTGATGAAGCCCTTGTCGGTGAGCTGCACATCGGTGTTTTCCAGACCCAGATTGTCCAGCATCGGACGGCGACCCGTGGCGTAGAACACGCAGTCGGCTTCCAGTACGCGGCCATCCTTGAGGGTCGCCTTGAGGCTGCCGTCTGGCTGTTTGTCGATGCGCGCGATGTCGGCGTTGAACTGCAGATCCATACCGCGCTTGGTCAGCTCTTCCTGCAAATGCTTGCGCACCGAGCCATCGAAACCACGCAGGAACAGATCGCCGCGATACAACAGCGTGGTGTTGGCGCCCAGGCCGTGGAAAATCCCGGCGAACTCGACCGCGATGTAACCACCACCGACCACCAATACACGTTTCGGCAGTTCTTTGAGGAAGAACGCTTGATTGGAGCTGATCGCGTGTTCGTGCCCCGGAATCTCCGGAATCTGCGGCCAGCCACCCGTAGCGATCAGGATGTTTTTCGCGGTGAAGCGCTCACCGTTGACCTCGACCTCATGCGGGCCGACGATCTTCGCGTGGGCTTCGTGCAGGGTGACGCCGCTGTTGACCAGCAGGTTGCGATAAATGCCGTTGAGGCGATTGATTTCGCGGTCCTTGTTGGCGATCAGGGTCGCCCAGTCGAAACTGGCTTCACCCAGACTCCAGCCGAAACCGGACGACTGCTCGAAGTCTTCGGCGAAATGCGCGCCGTACACCAGCAGTTTCTTCGGCACGCAGCCGACGTTGACGCAGGTACCGCCCAGATAACGACTCTCGGCCACCGCCACTTTCGCGCCGAAACCGGCCGCGAAGCGCGCTGCACGTACACCGCCGGAACCGGCACCAATCACATAAAGGTCAAAATCGTAGGCCATTGCTATCTCCTCGGCAGGCCAACAGCATACCCGCCACCGTCCATTGGGCAAGCGCCGTGCGCAGCTTTTCGCCCGCCTCGGCGAAGTCGGGAAACTTCTCCAAATAATAATATTTCTTGTTTGATACTAAATCGTCGGGCTGCACCTCGTCTTTGAACCAACGGATTTTTTCCCTCGAAGACAAGGAGTCGGCTGCGATGTTCGCGCCCATTACCCGTTCCATGACCTTGACTGTCGGCTTGTTCAGCATGGCGTTGAGTCCCGATCTGCTGGCTGAAACCGACCCTGAAACAGCGCCACAATCCGCCACCCAGGCGCTGGAACTGGACGCCACCAGCGTCAGCGCTGAAGGCCTCGGCCTCAATACCGAAAACACTCATTCCTACACCACCGGCGCGATGAGCACCGCAACGCGGCTGAACCTGTCGATCAAGGAAACCCCGCAATCGGTGTCCGTGGTCACGCGCCAGCAGATGGATGATTTCAAGCTCGGTACATTGTCCGAAGCCATGCGTCAGACCACCGGTATTGTCGTGCAACACAACGACTCGGACCGAGTCAGCTATTCGGCGCGGGGTTACCCGATCAACAATTTCCAGATCGACGGCATGCTCAACACCTTCGGGCGCATGAAGTCGGATTCGGACACCATCATCTACGACCGCATCGAAGTGGTCCGCGGCGCGACCGGCCTCACCACCGGCGCCGGTGATCCCTCCGCCACCATCAACATGGTGCGCAAACGCCCGACTGCCCAGTGGCAGACACTGGCCGGTGTCAGCGGCGGCAGCTACGACAATTACTACAGCTATGTCGATGTCGGTGGGCCGCTGGCTTTCGACGGCCGGCTGCGCGGGCGCACGGTGCTGGCCTATCGTGACAGCCAGTCGTTCCGTGACAAATACGCGCTGCAACGCGAGGTCGGCTACGGCATTCTCGAAGCTGATCTGACCGATTCCACGGTGCTAGCCGTCGGTTACGACTATCAGGACAAGCAGGTACAAGGCACCTCCTGGGGCACCGTGCCGTACTGGAACGCCGACGGCAGCAAGGCGGGCCTTGGCCGGTCGACGAACATGGCGACCTCCTGGAGTTCCTGGCCGCTGAAGGACAAGACCGCATTCGTCACCCTGGACCAGCAATTGGGTGATGGCTGGAAGCTGAAAGCGGCCTACACCCACCGCGAGAGTGATACCGACGGCAAGGTTTATTACGGCGGCAGCGGATTCCCCGAGGCCGACCGCAGCGGCATGACGGCCTACATGGGGCACATGCTTGGCACGCAGAAAATGAGCGTGTACGACTTCAACCTGTCGGGGCCGTACCAATTGTTCGGCCGCGAACACGAGATGATGTTCGGCTACGGCGAGGCGGAAAACCGCTCGACTTCGCCCTACGCCTTCAACAGCCCCCAAGCCGCGGACTACGGCAAGATCCGCGACTGGAAATACATGGGTGACATCGGCAAGTTCGCCGACACCGTTACCGGCCTGCCGGGCGCGCGCGGCATCACTCGGCAAAAGGCCGGTTACCTCGCGACCCGCCTGAGCCTGACCGATGAGCTGCATGCCGTCATCGGCAGCCGCTATGGCAGCTGGGACGAATCCAGCACCGATTACTACTATGACGCGCAGCAAAAACTGACCAGCACCGATGCCACCCATCAGCGTCAGAACGATATCTGGACGCCCTACGCCGGCCTGCTTTATGACCTGACGCCGGAGTACACGGCTTACGTCAGCTACACCGACATTTTCAAACCGCAGAGTAAACGCGACAGCAACCGCAATTACCTCGACCCCGTGGTTGGCAGCAACTACGAAGTCGGGCTCAAGGGCAGCCTGCTCGACGAACGCCTGAACCTGGCGACGGCAGTGTTCTGGAGCAAACAGGACAACGTCGCCGAGCGCGACAACTCGGTGCCCCCAGACCCGGTGAGTGGCGAGGAGTTTTTCAAGTCCGGCGGCAAGGGCAACAAGGTCAATGGCTTCGAGGCCGAGGTGTCCGGCGAAATCCTCAATGGCTGGAACATGACCGCCGGCTACACCTACACCCATTCCGTCGACGGTGAAAAACAGCGCAGCAACACCGCTCAACCGCTGAACATGCTGCGGCTGTCCACGGCCTATCGCTTGCCGGGCAACTGGCACGCACTGACTGTTGGTGGCGCGGTGAACTGGCAGAGCGACGTCTATGGCGCAGCCAACCGCCCGGTCGGGCGCGGCGCCAACGGCCGGATCATCACCGAACCGGCGCGGATCACTCAGCAGGCCTACAGCGTGGTCAAGCTGATGTCACGTTATGAATTCGACAAGCACCTGTCGGCTTCGCTGAACGTCGATAACCTGTTCGACAAGAAGTATTACGACAACGTCGGTTTCTACAACGGCGTGTACTGGGGCGACCCGCGCACGGTGACGCTGAGCCTGGACTGGAAGCTCTGAGCGAACAGGCTCAATAAAACCCCTGTGGCGAGGGGATTCATCCCCGATGGGTCGCGTAGCGACCCCACGCTCGAGGTGGCACGCAATGCGTCACCCAATCCCTCACCACCGCTGTTAACCCCGAGTTAATGCCGCGCCGGGACACTGTGCCCCGAGATCTGCTTCATGGACGAACGGCTCCCACGTTTTTCAGTAGGAGGCACCATGAAAACCACCACCGTCATTCTTGCCGGGCTACTCGCCCTCGGTTCTGCCAGCGCCTTTGCCGAGGGCGGCGCCGAACGCATGCGGCATTACTACGACAACTTCCCGGTCCACCCCGCGCCAAGCGAACAACCGACCGACAGCAAAGCAGCGGAACTGCAGGTTCCGGACGATCAGACCGCGCAAGTCACCGAGTCTTATCGCAACTGATTCAACGAGCAACCGATGGACCTCCGATGGCTCCGCTCTGGCCTCGGAGACGACAGTTGGGCGCCCTGTGTGGGGCGCCTTTTTTTATGCCTGCAGATCCTTGATCCAGAACAGCATGCGGCCATGTTCCGGGTCGAACATGCCAGGGGCGAAGCCGAACTTTTGATAGGCGTTCTGCGCCACCGCATTGCCTTCGAGCACTTCCAGGGTGATCTTGCAGCAGCCGCGCTGGCGGGAAATCTCCTCCACCTTGCGCAGCATTTTCTGGCTCAGCCCGAGGCCGCGAAATTTCGAAATCACCGCCACGTCATGAACATTGACCAGCGGTTTGCAGGCAAACGTCGAGAACCCTTCAAAGCAGTTCACCAGCCCTGCCGGCTCACCACCGACAAACGCCAGCACGCTGAACGCGTGGGGCCGGCGGGCGAGCTCTTCAGGCAGACGACGCAGCAGCTCGGCGGCAATCGGCTGACCGCCGCCCATCGGATCTTCTGCGTAGTGATTGAGCACAATGCCGATAGCTTCGGCGTGCAGCGGATTGGTGTAGCTGGCTTGCAGCACAAGTATTTCTGCGGAATCCATTTCCATCCCCGATCAAAGCCCCGGCACGCAAGGTGCGCACCTGAAAGGCTGCTCGACCTTAACGCGAGGCTGCCGTGGGCCACAACCCGAGGAACGCTGATAGCAAACGCCTGCAGGAGCTGCCGCAGGCTGCGATCTTTTGATTTTCCAGCGTCAGCGCCCCCAGATCAGCTCCTCGGTCCAACCCAGTTCGGCAAAATCCTGAGCACGCAAGCCGCTCTCGCCAGCGCAGAAAAACTCATCCAGTTGCGGCGGATTCACCGAGGTCGCGCTGAGCATCGCATGCACTTGCCCACGATGATGGATCTGATGCTCGAACAGGTGCGAAAGCATGCGCAGGCGACTGTCGTGCTGCGGCGTTTCCCGGGCGATGGTGACGATCCGCCCCAGATCGGCATCGCGCAGTTGCTCACAATAAGCGATCAACCGACGGTCCACGTGCGCCTGCTCTTCACGCAGCGCGGAGGCCTCGGTAAACGGCTCGTCACGTTCGAAAAACACATAGCAGTCGGGATGCGGCTCGTCACCGCGCAATTCGCGTTCCAGCGCGTCGACGTAGAACCAGTCGCACGTCAGGATGTGATTGAGCGTGAGACGGATGCTCGGAAAAAAACTCACCCGTGGCGCTGCCAGAGCCTCAGCGTCGAGTTGGGCCCAGGCGTTGCCCAAGCGATGATTGGCCCACGCGTTCTGGTAGGCCATGGTCAATAAATGATGCGACAGCGGTTGGCTCATGTTCGCGCCCTCTGCGCTCAGGATTCGGCAAAACGCTGCAACTGCATCTCCTGCAATCGGCTGAGGGTGCGCCGGAACGGAAATTCCAGATAACCCTCGGTGTACAGCACGTCCATCGGCACCTGCGCCTCAATGTACAGCGGGACTTTACGGTCGTAACACTCGTCGACCAAGGCGATGAAGCGACGCACGCCGTCGTCGTGCACCGACAGTTGCGGCAGTTCGCGGTCGCCGGCCACCACCTGCGCCGAGCCATCCTCGGTACCGCGAGCGATACGCCCTTCGCGCTTCTGCGCGCTGAGGTTCGGCACGTCGCTCAACAGAATAGACCGATAGCGGTCGCACAGCGCGATGAAGTCCATCGCGGCGAACGGTTGTTCGCAGAGATCGGTATAGCGGCACCAGAGCACCGATTCGCTGGCCTGCACCACGTTCAACAGGCGATGGCCGACGGGCACTGGCTCGTTGCTGGCGGGCTGCCCGGCGTTGAGCGACTGGAAGACCTGCTGCAGCGCGCTGTCCTGCCCCTGCGCAACGACAAAATACCGCTGCAGACCCGCACCCGGATGCAGGCGATGATCCTCGGCGCCATTCACCGCCACCACCTGCATGTGCGCCTTGATCGCAGCAATCGCCGGGACAAACCGGTCGCGGTTGAAGCCGTCGGCATACAACTCGTCCGGTGGCAGGTTGGAGGTGCAGACCACCACCACGCCTTCGTCGAACATCACCTGAAACAGCCGACCGAGGATGATCGCGTCGCCGATGTCGTTGACGAACAGCTCATCGAAACACAGCACCCGCACTTGCGCCGCCAGTTCCTTGGCCAACGCTCGCAGCGGATCGGCGATCCCGGTCAACTGGAACGAGCGCTGGTGCACCCAGCCCATGAAATGATGAAAGTGCTGCCGTCTGGCCGGCACCCGCAGGCTCTGATAGAACTGATCCATCAACCAGGTCTTGCCGCGCCCGACCGGGCCCCACAAATACACGCCGGCGACCGAACGGGCACCGGCATGCAAGGCTTCATGGCATTTTTGCAGCGCCCAGACCGCATGTTCCTGGGCTTCATCCTGGATGAAGCCCTTGTGCTTGATCGCGTGTTGCCAGGCGCTTAGAGGAGAGTCGAAAGTCATGCGCGGCAGTATATATCCCTGCAGGAGCTGTCGAGTGCAACGAGGCTGCGATCTTTTGATTTTGTTTTAAAGATCAAAAGATCGCAGCCTTCGGCAGCTCCTACACAGGGGTTGTGGGGTGTCAGAGGTCGACTTTGTGTCGGGCAGCGTAGAGGCAGAGCATTTCCATGGCCAGGGTTGCCGCTGCCAGTGACGTTACGTCCGCATGGTCGTAAGCCGGAGCCACTTCCACCACGTCCATGCCCACCAGATTGATCCCGCGCAAACCGCCGAGGATTTCCAGCGCCTGCAACGTGCTCAGCCCGCCACACACGGGAGTGCCGGTGCCCGGGGCAAAGGCCGGATCCAGGCAATCGATATCAAACGTCAGGTACACCGGGTGATCGCCAACCCGTGCGCGAATTGCCTCGACAATCGCCTCGCAGCCACGCCGATGTACCTGACGTGCATCAAGCACGGCAAAGCCTTGATGATCGTCATTGGTGGTGCGTAAACCGATCTGCACCGAGCGCGCCGGATCGACCAGGCCCTCCTTGGCCGCATGCCAGAACATGGTGCCGTGATCGACACGTTTGCTACCCTCGTCCGGCCAGGTGTCGCTGTGCGCATCGAAGTGGATCAGCGACAGCGCGCCGTGTTTGCGCGCATGGGCCTTGAGCAGCGGATAGGTGATGAAGTGGTCGCCGCCAAACGTCAGCATGGCGCTGCCGGCATCAAGAATGCGTTCGGCGTGAGCCTCGATGCTTTCCGGAATGGTGTGCGGCGAGCCGTAATCGAAGTCGCAATCGCCGTAGTCGATCACCGCCAGATGATCGAACGGATCGAACGCCCACGGCCAGTGCCGTTCCCAGGCGATCCCGGTGGACGCGGCGCGAATCCCCCGTGGCCCGAAACGCGCGCCCGGGCGATTGCTGGTAGCGGTGTCGAACGGAACCCCGCTGACCGCCACGTCGACGTCGCGCAAATCACGGCTGTAGCGGCGACGCATGAAACTGGTGATCCCGGCGTAAGTGCTTTCGGCGGCAGTCCCGTACAGGCTGTCACGGGTCATGGCCTGGTCGTTGAGCATCGGCACGTCCATCGGTGTGCTCCTTTGATTATTGATGGCTACGGAAAGTGGTCCACAGACGCGTGCGCTGACGCATGTCCTTGAGGCTCATGCTGCGGTCGGCGTACAACCGATCGCGCACTTCGGCGGGTGGATAGATGTCCGGATCATTGCGCACCGCCTCGTCCACCAGCGGCGTTGCAGCCTGATTGGCGGTGGCAAAAAACAGCGTGTTGGTCAGCTCGGCGACGGACTCGGGGCGCAGCATGAATTCGATAAACGCCCGCGCCGCCTGCGGGTTCGGCGCATCCTTGGGAATCGCCAGGTTGTCCTGCCAGATCAACGTACCTTCGCGCGGAATCCGGTAAGCGACCTCGTACGGTTTGCTGGCCTTGTGCGCCTGATCGGCAGCCATGCTCACGTCGCCGTTGTAGGTCAGTGCCAGACAGACGCTGCCATTGGCCAGGTCGTTGATCTGCCGGCCGGTGGCGACATACAGCACCGAAGGCTGGAGTTTCTGTAACAAGGTTTCGGCGGCGGCCAGATCATTCTTGTCGGTGCTGTAGGGATCTTTACCCAAGTAGTGCAACGCCAGGCCAATGACCTCCTGCGGCGAATCGAGCACAGCAATTCCGCAGTCCTTGAGCTTGCTGGCGTACTCGGGTTTGAACAGCAGGTCGAGGCTGTTGAGTGGCACATCCGGCAAACGCTTTTTCACCGCCTCGACATTCAGCCCCAGCCCCAACGTGCCCCAGGTATAAGGCACGGCGTAGCGATTAGCGGGATCAACGGCGGCGAGTTTTTCCAGCAGATCGGGATCAAGGTTGGCGTAACCCTTGAGGCCCTCATGGGGAATTTCCTTCAGCGCTCCCGCCGCCAAGCCGCGGGCCAGCACGCTGGACGACGGCACCACCACGTCATAACCGCTGCCACCGGTCAGCAGTTTGGTTTCCAACACCTCGGAAGTATCGAAGGTGTCGTAGCGCACATGAATGCCGGTCTCCTGCTCGAAACGCTGCAGCGTCTGCGCCGGCACGTAATCGGCCCAGCTGTAGAGATTGAGGGTCTTGTCCTCGGCCTGTGCCTGGATGACTACGGACAACAACAGCGCGGGAAAACACAGCTTGAATACGGGAGCCATGACGAACACCTGACCGGAGGAAGTGGTGGCAGGATGCGCCGTCGGATACATTGCAGAAATATCAAGTTTGTTAACCTGACTTTATCCGGGAGTAATGTGATGCTCGGTCAGCTTCACGACGTCGACCTGCAGTTGCTGCGCCTGTTTGTGCGGGTCGTGGAATGTGGCGGCTTCAGCGCGGCGCAAGGTGAGCTGGGCCTCAGCCAGTCGAGCATCAGTCAGCAAATGGCCAAGCTGGAAACCCGCCTCGGTTATCGCCTGTGCAGCCGGGGCAAGGGTGGTTTCAGCGTGACGCCCAAGGGCGAGCAATTGCTGATCGCAATTCGCACGCTGTTTGCATCCATCGAAACCTTCCGCCATCAATCCAACGGCGTCGCCGGACGGTTGATCGGTGAGGTGCGGCTGGGCCTTTCCGAAGCAGTCGATCAGTCGGTGCTGCTGCGGGTGGCGGATGCGATCCGGCGCTTTCGTGAGTCGCGATGAGTCGGTGCGCATCGAGTTGATCAGCGCGATGCCCGGGGAGATGGAGCGCCTGCTGCTGCAACAGCGGCTGGACCTGGCCATCGGTTATTTCTCACAGGTGCAGAGCGCCTTCGATTACCGCGAACTGTTCCGGGAAACCCAGCATCTGTACTGCGCACAGGGACATCCGCTGTTCAGCGTCGATGCGCCGGATGACGCGGCGTTGCAGGCGTGCGACCGGGTCGATCATCCGTATCGGTTCATGCGCCGTGGCGAGCCGATTGCGGACCAGCGCTGTTCCGCGCGTTCGGAGCAGGTCGAAGGTACCCTCGCGTTCATTCTTTCCGGCAAGCACATCGATTATTTGCCCGATCACTACGCGCGGGTCTGGGAGGACAAGGGACTGCTGCGCGCGCTGCGGCCTGGAGAATTGAGTTTCGACGTGGCGTTTCATCTGGCACGGCACCGGGCGCAGGTGCCGGGGGATGCGCAGAAGGCGTTTGAGGAGGATTTGCTCGCAGCCTTTGTTTGAAGATCAAAAGATCGCAGCCTTCGGCAGCTCCTACAGGAATGCAAAATGTAGGAGCTGCCGAAGGCTGCGATCTTTTGATTTAAGGGAAAATCCTCCTCAAACCCAATAAAACCTGACCTTTCAGGCAATTTTTGCTCGTTGCCCTCGCCGCCCTCTTCCGGCATCCTGCGCCTCCATTTTCTGACCCGGCCCCGCCTCACGGCGCGCAAAACACCATGACCGCCTCTGAAAAAGTCCCGCGCAACAACGATCTGATCTACGGCCTCAACGACCGTCCGCACCTCACCGCCACGGTGTTCGCCGCACTGCAACACGTACTGGCCAGCTTCGTCGGCATCATCACCCCGACCCTGATCATGGGCGGCGCCCTCGGTCTGCAAAGTGAAATTCCGTACCTGATCAGCATGGCGCTGTTCGTTTCGGGCCTGGGCACGTTCGTTCAAGCCAAGCGTTTCGGCCCGGTCGGTTCCGGTCTGCTGTGCCTGCAAGGCACCAGTTTTTCCTTTATCAGCGTGATTCTCAGCGCCGGCTTCATGGTCAAGGCCCGGGGCGGCGGCACCGATGAGATTCTCTCGACCATTTTCGGCGTGTGCTTTTTCGCCGCGTTCATCGAAGTGGTGCTGAGCCAGTTCATCGGCAAACTGCGGATGCTGATCACTCCGGTGGTCACCGGCACCATCATCACCTTGATGGGTCTGTCGCTGATCAAAGTGGCGATGACCGACATTGCCGGCGGTTTCGGCGCGCCTGATCTGGGCGCAGCCAGCCATGTATTCCTGGCCGCTTTGGTGATCGGCACCATCGTTGTGTTGAACCGCGTTGACGTGCCGTTTCTGCGCCTGGGCGCCATCGTCATCGGCCTGACCCTCGGCTACGTGGTCGCATGGCTGATGGGCACCGTGGATTTCGCTTCAATGCCCGAAGTGCCGCTGGTCAGCGTACCGGTGCCGTTCAAGTACGGCTTCAATTTCGACTGGGTGGCGTTCGTGCCGGTGGCGGTGATTTTCCTGGTTTCGCCACTGGAAGCCGCTGGCGACCTGACCGCCAACTCGATGATTTCACGGCAACCGGTCAAGGGCCCGCTGTACATTCGCCGGATCAAGTCCGGTCTGCTCGCCGATGGCCTCAATTCGGCGATGGCCGCAGTATTCAACAGCATGCCGATGGTCACGTTCGCGCAGAACAACGGCGTGATCCAGTTGACCGGCGTGGCCAGCCGCTACGTGGCGTTCTTCATCGCCGGCCTGTTGGTGATGCTGGGGTTGTTCCCGATGATCGGTGCAGTGCTGCAACTGATGCCCAAACCGGTGCTCGGTGGCGCCGAACTGGTGATGTTCGGCACCGTGGCCGTGGCCGGGATCAAGATCCTCGCCGAGGCTGGCCTGCATCGGCGCAACATGTTGATCGTGGCGATCTCCGTGGGCATGGGCCTGGGCATCGCCGCCGTACCGGAAGTGCTGCGCGAGTTGCCGCAAGCGCTGCGTAACATCTTCGAATCGCCGATCACCGTTGGTGCGTTGTGCGCTATCGTGCTGAATATCTTCCTGCCGGAAGAATTCATTGAACTGGAAGAAGACGATTTCGATCCGGAAGCGTCGATTCTGCAGGTCATGGAAAACCCCGATCTGCCGGCCAAAGCTGAACCTGCCAGCGCAGCGGCGGTCGCACAGTTGAACCGCTGACGCGACGCCATGAAAAAAGGGCTGAACCGGCAACGGTTCAGCCCTTTTCGTTGAGAGACTGTTTATGCGCCGCGTCCACGCCGTCATCCTGTCCCTGCTGCTGTTGTCCCTGAGCGCCTGCGCGCTGTTTCCCAACCGGGACCCGGTGAACATCAACGTGGTCGGCCTCGAACCGTTGCCAAGTCAGGATCTGGAAGTGCGTTTCGCGATCAAGCTGCGGGTGCAGAACCCCAATGAAACGGCCATCGATTACAACGGTATCGCCCTGGATCTGGAGGTCAACGGCCGTCCCTTGGCCTCGGGCGTCAGCGATCAGGTCGGCTCGATCCCGCGCTTCTCGGAAACCGTGGTCAGCGTGCCGGTCAGCGTTTCGGCGTTCTCGGTGCTGCGCCAGACCCTCGGCCTGAGCCAGACCCAAACCCTCGATAACCTGCCTTACGTCTTGCGCGGCAAACTCGCGGGCGGGGTGTTCGGCACCATGCGTTTTGTCGACAGCGGCAAGCTGAGTTTGCCAAAGGCCACTGCTGCGACGTGGTAAATACACAATTTTGAAACCGCTCATAAATACCTGTAGGAGCTGGCTTGCCAGCGATAGGGTCGCTCAGCCAACATCGTCGTTGCTGACAGTCCGCCATCGCTGGCAAGCCAGCTCCCACAGTTTTTTCAATCAGCCCGACGTTATGCGGTGAACCGCACACCCGGTTTCGCCCGTTCATCGACACTCAACTCAAACACATCCGGCCGCGCATAGTGGCCAACCACGTCATAGTCGTAGCGCGCCCGTACCAGTTCATCGGTATCGATCTCAGCGGTGAGCAACCCGGCCTCGCCACGCAACGGCCCGGCGAGCACATCGCCCATCGGCCCGACAATCACGCTGCCGCCGGCAATCAACGGTCGATCCGCCGGCCAATTGGCAATCTCCACGCCCAGCGCGTTCGGCGAAGCCTGCACCTGACAGGCACTGACCACAAAGCAACGGCCCTCGTGGGCGATGTGACGCATGCTGACCTGCCACATCTCACGCTCGTCCACGGTCGGCGCGCACCAGACTTCAATGCCTTTGGCGTACATCGCCGTGCGCAGCAGCGGCATCATGTTTTCCCAGCACACCACCGCACCGAGTTTACCGACCTGAGTGTCGAGCACCGGCAGCGTCGAGCCGTCGCCCTTGCCCCAGATCAGCCGTTCGGTGCCGGTCGGCATCAGCTTGCGATGCTTGGCCACAAGCCCCGCCTGCGGGTCGAAATACAGCGCCGTGCAATACAGCGTGCTGCCGGCACGCTCGATCACGCCGATCACCAGATTGGCCCCGGTGCGCGCAGACAGGCCGGCCAGTGCCTCGGTCTCGGGCCCCGGCACGTCAATGGCGTTCGCGAAATAGCGTGCGAAGGCCTCGCGCCCCTCGGGCAGGCGATAGCCCAACTGAGTGCCAAAGCCCTCGCCTTTCGGATAGCCACCGAGCAACGCTTCCGGCATCACCACCAACGCCGCGCCGGACTCGCTGATCGCGTCTTCCCAGCTGAGGATCTGTTCCAGGGTTTCACCCTTGCCACCGGGCAAGGCGCCAATCTGCAGGGCGGCGACGATTGATTTGGGCATTGCAGTCACTCCATCAGGTTCAAGTGTTGCCGATTCTGCGGCGGCGCGGGATCATGAATAAAGACCGATTCACTGCTGAATGATATGAGCCAAATGAATATCGCATCCGTCGATCTCAACCTGCTGAAAGTCTTCGAAGCCCTGCATGAGGAGTCCAGCGCCAGCCGTGCGGCGCTGCGTCTGGGCGTGACCCAATCGGCGGTCAGCGCGGCGTTGCGCCGGTTGCGTGACGTGTATGGTGATCAATTGTTCGTGCGCACCGGACGCGGTCTGGCACCGACGCTCAAGGCCAATCAACTGAAGCCGGTGGTCAGCGAGGCGCTGAACAAATGCCGGCAAAGCCTGGCGATGGTCGACCCGGCGGCCCATCACTATGACGGCCGTTCGGTGACGGTGGGCCTGTCCGATGACTTCGAAATAGCCTATGGCCGGCGCCTGATCGAAGAAATCGCCCGCTGTGCACCCAAGCTGCGGCTGATCTTCCGCCAGACCCACAGCCAGATCGTCGCTCGCGCCCTGATGGAGCGCAGCATCGACCTGGCGATCACCGCCGGCGGATTTGCCGAGCGCCTGCTCAGTCGTCTGGTATTGGGTGAAGGGGATTATGCCTGTCTGGTCGATCCGGGCAGTCTGGCGCCCGGTCAACAGGGCATCGATTTGCCGGAGTTCGTCGCCCGTGAGCACATTCTGGTGTCATCGGGCGGCTTTATCGGCATAACTGATGAAGGTCTGGCGGCGCTGGGGCTGAGCAGGCGGGTCTGCGCCTCCACCACCCACTTTGCCGCGCTGCCGCATCTGCTCAAGGGCAGCAACGCCGTGGCAACCATCCCGACCCATGCCGCCCAGGCCATTGCCCAGCTCAGCGGACTGATGCTGCTGCCCTGCCCGCTGGCGCTGCCGCGTTACCCGATCGAACTGGGCTGGCGCACCAGCACGCAGATCGACCCGGTGGTGATCAAGGTACGTGAGGCGATTGTTGCGTGTTTCAACGCAGACTGACGGCTGTGTTACTTGTTGGCCGCCATCAGTCGATTGACCTCACTGCGCACCATGTTGGCGAATTCCGGCGGGGACATGCCATCAAGCTCGGCGCGCACCCACTCGGCCCATTTGCCCTTGCGCTTGGAGCGTTCGCCGAACAACCGCGCGGCTTCGCCTTTGGCTTTGCCCAGATTGTTCTGCCAGAGTTCGAACAGACGGGATTTCTCGTCTTCCAGCGCAGCGCGCTCGGCGAGGGATTTGTCGGCCAGATTGAAACTCATGGGGAAATACCTGCTGCGTAAAATGGCGACATCTTACACGCTCGGCGAAAATCTCCCGCGCAGGTTTTTCTTTCGCACCTAAAATCAGTGCAACTTTTCCGTCAGCGCCACACTCCATTGATCACTGTTCATCCATCTGCAAGGAGTCACCCAATGGCCCGCAAATCCCGCGTGCAAGCCGTCGAAGACCAAATCAAGGATCAGGCGTTCAGCGAACTTCAGGCTTTGATCGAAGAGTCCGACAAACTGCTCAAGAGCAGCGCCTCACTGGTGGGCGAGGAAGCCGAGACCCTGCGCGGACAAATCGCCCTGAAGCTGCAACAGGCGCTGGACTCGGTGTCCAGCGTGCGTGAACGCACCAAACCGGCGGTCGAGGCCACCGAGAGCTACATTGGCGGCCATCCGTGGCAGACCGTGGCGATTTCCGCCGGTTTTGGCCTGGTGGTGGGCTTGTTGCTCGGTCGTCGCTAAGCGACGTTTGTCAGCGCGCATTGTTCAAGGCCTGACAATAAATCTGTAGCGAGGGAGCTTGCTCCCGCTGGACTGCGCGGCAGTCCCCCTATTCTCAAGCAGACAAAGGGGGCCGCTTCGCAACCCAACGGGAGCAAGCTCCCTCGCCACATCGGTCATCTGCCCATTATTCCCCCGCCAGCGCTCGCAACTGCGCCAGCGTCTGCTCATCCAGCACGATCCCTTCGGCCATTGATCGCGCGCGCTGCAAATGCCGACGATCGCCCGGCAAACGTTTCAACCCCACGCCGTGCATCTGCCGCACCAGCTCTTCGCTGCGCTCGGCAAACGGTTGCCCGGCAGCCTTGCTCGGGTCGATGACGATCAGCAACTGCCCGGTCCACGGTGTTTTGGCCCCGGGATGGTTCGACCAGTCGAATTCGAAAGAAAAGTTCCCGCCGGTCAACGCCGCCGCCAGCAGCTCGACCATCATCGACAGCGCCGAACCTTTGTGGCCGCCAAACGGCAACAGTGCGCCGCCCTCAAGAATGGCCTTCGGATCCTGCGTCGCCTGACCCAAACCGTCCACACCCATTCCGGCAGGCAGCCGTTCGCCCTTGCGTGCGGCAATCTGCACGTCGCCGTGAGCTATGGCACTGGTCGCCAGATCGAACACGATCGGTGCTCCGCCGGCCCGGGGCGCGGCAAAGGCAATCGGGTTGGTGCCGAACAGCGGTCTGTCGGCGCCATGGGGCACCACGCAGGTCATGCTGTTGACCACGCTGAGCGCCACCAGGCCTTCCTCGGCGAACGGCTCGACGTCCGGCCAAAGCGCCGCAAAGTGATGGGAATTGCGAATCGCCAATACGGCGATCCCGGCGTTGCGCGCTTTCTCCACCAGCAGCGACCGGGCCGCCGCCAGCGCCGGCTGGGCGAAACCATTGCCGGCATCGACTCGCACAAAACCGGAGGCCACGTCCTCCACCAGCGGCACCGCCTGACCATTGACCCAGCCACTGTTGAGCGTCGAAACATACCCGGGGATACGGAACACCCCATGACTGTGCGCGCCGTCACGCTCGGCACCGGCACAATTGGCAGCCAGGGTACGGGCGACGGACGCCGACGTACCATGGCGCAGAAAAACCTTTTCAAGCAATTGCGTCAACGCTTCGAGCGAGAGTGTGGACGCAGCGAGGGAAGACAGGGGTTCGTGTGGCGCAGACATCTGAAGCTCCAGACTAATTATTGGAGGGAACAACAGCGTACGAATATCCAGCCCACCGATTAACCACGTCAGACACGGGTGCTGTCAACCGTTGCGGTGAAGCCTTGTCGCAGCAAGCACACGGCGCTGCCGCTGGTGCGGTAACTATGTACCACCCGCGTCATCTGGCCGGTCATTAGTCTCGAGTCTCAATTTACCGGTGCACCGGACGGTGCCCTGAACGAGACCCGATGATGCCTGCTCCCCTGCCTCCGCTGCTGTTCCTGTCCTTTCTCGATTCCCCCGGATTGTGGCGTGAACTCGGCAATGTCCATCACTTGTCCACCGCTGACTTCCAGTGGCTGAGCCACGTGCAACTGGCCACCCACGCACTGCGCAGTCAGCAAACCCCGCCCATGCTTGCCCATCGAATCCTGCTCAACACCGACGATACGCCTGCGGTGCCTCTGGCCGGCAGCTTCATACTCAGTGCCACCCCCGATGATCGCGGCGTCATGTTGTACACCCCCTTCGACGGGCTGAAAAAACATGCCAGCCTCGCCAGCCTGACCGCACACCTGGAGGAGCGCCTGAACCGTGTCACCGAAGATGATCGGCTGCTGGCGTTGCTCGCCCTGTCACAACGCAAACGGCTGGTCGAACGACGCGCTGTCAGCGTGACCTATCAGCTTGTCGAGGGCGATATCTTCGAAGATCAACGCGCTGCCATCGATCACTGCCTGCGACTCAACGCGCAGGCAATGCACGATGAATTGATGCAACTGCCCGAACTGGAAAGCCTGCTCCAAAGCATACTCGACGCACTCCTGACGCCGACGATGCCTGGCGTCGACCAGACCCGCACACGCGTGAACCTGTACGCAACCGGCGCAGCAAACGGCCCGGCATCGAGCGACCGTCCTTCACTGGGCGGGTTTGAAGCGCTGTCACTTGGCGATGCGCTGCTTTTGCACTACCGCCACGCCGGATGGCCGGTTGGCCAGACCCATGAGTTTTCGCACCCGGACCGGACAGTCCAGGCCAGTGATCAGCAACACTGGGAAACAGCCATTACCACGGCGTCGGGCAAACTGTTGGTGTGGCTGTATCAACAAATGGAGCGTTACTGGAATGGGCCCAGCGCTGACGGAGTCTCGCGGCGCAGCGTATTGGCGCAGATCATTCGACAGCAGGCGCTGGCAGACTTTTTGCTCAAACGCGAGGCTGGCATTATCGAGCAGCACACCTTCGACAGCCTGCTGACCTCGTTGGGTTTCAGTGACGGTCCGGCACGCCGCGCGACGCTGGAAACCGTACGTTTGTGGGAGCATCAGGCAAACTTCGTGGAGCTGGCCGGCGCGTTGATGATCAGCCATTCCGACAGCTGCCTGTATACCCCGACCCACGGCTTGCAGGTACTGAGGGATTACGAAGATCTCAAAGCCATGCTGCTCGGCAAATTTGCCAGCCCCGGGCACGAAGACGAACTCTACGGTCTGTTGAATCTCGACGAGCGGCAACGCTTTCTCGGTTTCGACAAGCCGCAGGTTTCCGGCCAATCGATTGCCGGAGATGTTTTCAGCGTGCTGCTCGAGTTGATCATCACCAAGCAGCGACAGAACATCGACTACGCCTTGCAGTGGTATCGGCACAGCGACGGCGCCGTAGATATTCGCGCACTGTTCGACAAGGCCCTGGACATCCGTTCGATGCTCCACGAGCGGCTTGAGACCCTGGATGCCCACGGGCGCTGGAGCACCCGGCCGACGCTCGCCGGCAACCAGTTACCTTCAAGGGTGCTGGCGGATACCGCCGCGGCCGAAGTGCGCAAATTCGACAGCATCATGCCCAGCCTCGCCGCAGACTTTGCCGCCCAACCGCTGACCGTCACGGCGCTGCAGCGCACCTACCTGCAAGGAATCGCCGCGAAGCTGGCGCACGCCCTGGCTGTCGGCATAACAGCCGAAGCACGGCTGAGCGTCCTGAATGGCACGCTGAGCCGCCATGAGCAAGCGCTGGTCGACACCGTGTTCAATCCGGATCAACCGGATCGCGGCCGCCGCAAGGCACTCAACGGTTTTCAGCCGGATGCCTGGTCATTGACGTTGCAGGTCGCCGGGCAGAGCGAAATGCTGCCGCTGGCCAACTGCGTCCTGCTCACGGAACGCGGTGGCCGCGATACGCAGCACTCGGGACGCGCGATACTGTGGACACCAGCCCTGGGCCTGGAAGTCTTCCGTTCGATCGAGCATGCCAGACAGGTGTTGGACCAGCGGCTGGTGGATCCGCACAAACGCCTGATGCTGCTGGATAACCTCTTTCCCCGGCACCAGGGGTTCCATCAACACTACACCCTGGGACAGTGGCAATTGATCAGCCGCAGTGTCCTGCAGGATCGGGCCGACTCGGCGATCGAACAGTTTCTTCAGCGCTGTGAACAGGTACGGGGCCGTCAATGGCCAAAGCCGCGGGAAACTCAAATCCTCAGGACGTTGAGTGAGCACGTCGTGGAGACCAACCTGCAGCGCGCCACCGCTCTGGCGCGGGCGATCGGCAAACAGCATTCGTTGCCTGCCTGGCTGGGCATGGCCACGCTTGAAGCGCAGCAGTTGCATCTGGAACTGCTGGAACAGTGGCGCCACAGCGTCATTGACGATCAGGATTATCTTCACGCGCTGCCAACCGTGCGTGACTATATCCGGCAGACGCTTCAAACGTTGTTGAAAAGCCGCTTGCAGAGGCAGGATCTTGACCCCGAGCAAATCATCGTCACTCCGGCACTGGCGCTGATCGGGCCGGCGATGAGCCTGACCGATTTCGCCCTGAACCATGCGCATCTCGCACAGAACACGGCATTCACCCTCCGCTCGGGCACTGACCGGGCGCTGCCGACAGGGCTTGATCAGCAAGCAGTCAGGAGCCTGCTGCTGTCCCTGAATGTTGCAACAACGTTTGCCGATAAAATCACCTCAGTGTTGTCCGCCAGTGATGTCGCCGCTGAACAACGCAAACAGCGTTTCCTGCGCCAACTGCCTTGGCAATTGCTGCAGCACGCCCATCAGTTACAACTGCAACAACGCTTGTCGTCGAAAGCCTTCGGCTTGATTTCTCAGGTGTTCGACATGCCCGACGCCGTGGCCCGCGCGACCGTGCCAGGGGCCGACGCCATTGCCCGGCCCCTGGCGCTTGTCAAGACTGCCGGAGCATCAGCGGTCAAGGCACTGGCGCTGTACTTGATCGGACCTGCGGGAAAACCCGGCCCCCAGGTGTTGTATGCGCCCTACCACGGTGAAAACGCTTTCAGTGAATTCGAGGATGAGGCGGCAGTGATCGCCGCGCTCAATACGCCGGGCTCACTGCAGGACCTGTTGCTGCGCCGCTTGCCGGAAACTCAACGTTCGATCTTCAGCGCGTTGTTCAACGCGAGCAGCGGCCAGACGAGCGAGATGACCCTGGCCACCACCCCGGTCAACGGTAACTGGTTGCTGCAGTTGTTCGACGACAACCTGGCCTTGTTGCCAAGCTTGCTGAGCGGCCATTCAATGCCGTCGGCGCAGACGGACTGGGACACCGCGAAGCACCTGTTCAGTTCCGGCATCCAGTTGGTCCGGGGCGTGCTGCCGGGCAAACTCGCCTGTGCGCAGTTTCTCTGGCAAAGCTACAAGGATTTCAAGGGCTCGGCCGAAGCGTTGCAGGATCACCACTGGAAACGTGCGCTGGAAACCTTTACCGCCGGCGCAGCGCAAATGATCAGTCTTGGGCGGCTGGCTCTGGAGTCACGTCTGGAATCTCAAGACCCGATGCTGCCGCAACCGTCGCAGCCAACCGCGCCGAGCGCCCCCGTCCTTGCGCAGACCAAGCCGACCGATCCGCAGCGCACCGCGTTGCAGGCATTCGAAACCTCGAAGATCGCCCTGAAGGATCTGACCCACAATGCTGCCGAGGGCACGTATCAGGACCTGAAAACCCAAGCGACCTACGCCCCCATTGCCGGCAAAGTCTATCCCGTGCAACGGCCGGGAGCCGTCTGGCAGATCAAGGGCGCCGGCCAGCCAGGTCCGGTGTTGCAGCACACCGCTTCCCGGCAGCTGGTGCTGGACCCGGATCGCCATACCGTGCATTTCGGCAAGACCCTGTCGAAGATGGTCAACCATTACACCACCCATCGCCAGGCCCGCTACATGCTGAATATCGAGGCGCAAGGCATGGAAGAAATCCGCGCCCGCCATCCGGAAAAAGCACACATGTTGATCGAGGCAATTGATCTGGCCCGGCATTACGCGTTCAACAGCCTGCACAATCTTGTTCAGCTACGAAACGATGTGCCGGGCACCCGCCTCGATACTTTTCTCAAGTCTTTTTTTGACGTGCAACAGATTGATGCCGAGATACTGCGCAAGTTGAAGCAGTCCATCGTGCCGATCTGTGATGCTCTGGTCGATCCAACAGAGGACCTGTTGAATACCCGACGCTTTGTGGTCGGCTCGAACAGACAGCCCGACTCGGGTGTAATTGCCTTCGTACTGGAGGGCGATCTACTCAAGAAAGTCCATTTCACCGAAAAGTTCTTCAATCAAGAACTGGAATGGTACAACACGGGGCTGACCGAGCCCTTCAATGTCGAAGGGCATGCGCGGGCAGCGACGCTGATCCACGAGTTTTCCCATCAGTTCAACAAAACCGTAGACATTGCCTCCCTCGAAGCACGGCGTCCGTTTGCTGATTTGATCGCTACGGTGACCGGTTATGGAGCGGACCGCAAACAGGTACAGACACGATTTCAGCGTGAAGCACTGTCACTGTCCACGCCCCGTGAAGAGCTGTTTTCACGCTGGAGTCATGACGCTCAAGAGTGGCTGGATATCGACAAGATCGAGGGCATGAATCATGTACGCAAGGAAATTCTCAAGATCACACGTACCGCGAATCTGGAAGACGCGCGAACGGCTTTTCTCAACCCGACCAACCCACATCCACGAATCGACACCATATTACGCAATGCCGATTCGATCGCCTTTCTGATCTGTGAAATGGGCCGTCAGCTTGATCCGGTGCCACAAACTCACCCAGGACTCGACTGAAGCAAAAAAAATGCGCAGGCGGTTGGCCTGCGCATTGTTTATCGCGAGTTGAAATCAGTCTTTCTGGTCACGCAGGACATTGCCCGAGGCACCGTCGATGCGGAATTCATACACCGAACCATCGGCCTTGCGTCCCTCACCCTTCCAGTAGCCGTCATTGTCGGCCTCGATTTCATAGATTTCGACGTAACCGGCCTTGGTTTTCACGATCTCGATAGCCTTTTCGATGGTGACCCAGCCCGCACCGGGACGGTCAGCCATGGCAGCACCGGCACTGAACAAGGCGGCGGTGGCGATTGCAGCGGCCAAGGTTTTTTTGATCATTTTTTCACTCCATTTGTGGATGATGTTCGTCTAACGTCCTGTTTTTGGGCGCCACACGGAAAAATAAGTTCCACTTTGATGGGCAATTGCCATGACGGATGTTCTCGGCACCCGACCCGCAAGGTTAGAATGCAGCAAATCAGGACGAGTCAATGACCCAAGAATCTCTCTCGGAAGCCGAATACGATGCAATCACCGATGCCGCCGCGCACTGGTGCATGCGTCTGCACGCCGCAGACTGCTCCGCCGAAGAGCGTCTGGCTTTCGAGCAATGGCGCGATGCGCATCCGCTGCATGCGTTCGAATATGACGCCATGCTGGAAATCTGGGACGTTGCCGAACACTTGCCCCGTCCGCAGGCGCTGCCGGAAGTACCGCTGAATAAACCGGTTCCCGCCTGGCGTCGCTATGCAATGGCGGCGAGCGTCTGCGCACTGGCCTTGCCACTGGCGGCGTACAGTGGCTGGAATCTGGGCTGGTTGCCCGACAGCTATCAGCACTTCGAAGCCACCGACAATGTCCGTCAAGTTACCTTGAACGATGGCAGTCAAGTCGAACTCAACCTCAACACCGAGCTGACTTTCAGCAATTACAAGGACCAACGCCGAGTCACCCTGAAAAAAGGCGAGGCGTTTTTCGAAGTCAGTCACGACCTCTCCCACCCGTTCGTGGTCAGGGCCGGCGAAGGCAAGATCCGCGTGACGGGTACCCGTTTCAATGTCTGGCTCTACGAAGATCAGGTACGGATTAATCTGATCGAAGGCTCGGTGCTGGTAACCAGCAACGCCGCACTGCCCGGCGACGGTCTGCGCCTGGGGCCCGCCATGCAGGCGCAGTACCGGCATGGCGATTACATGCCACAAATCAGTCAGACCTACGCCAACGACAACGCTCTGGCCTGGCGCAATGGCAAACTGGTGCTCGACAACCTGGCACTGAATGAGGCCTTGCCGCTGATCAATCGCTACCTGAGCAAACCGTTGAAACTGGCTGACGCCAGTACCGGCGCCATCCGTGTCGGCGGTGTCTACAACGTCAAAGAACTCGGCGGCCTCGTCAACACCCTGCCCAAGGTGTTGCCGGTCTACCTGACCCGTAACACCGAGGGTGATCCGGTGATCAATTCGATGCCGCGGCAGCCGCCGAAAACCTGAAACCGGACACCACCTGCCAGGGTGAACCCGGAGCAATAAAAAGCCGCTGTCCCCATTCAGGGAACAGCGGCTTTTTTGTTCAGACTGACTTACTGCGCAACCACCTCAGCGCTCTTGCCCGCCACATCGCGAACGGTCTGCAATTGATACTGCGGGTCGGCAGCGATCTGCTGTTCAGTGAATGGCAAGACGCTCCACTGTTTTTTCGAAAACGCCTCGGTCTGATCCCGGGAATATTGCGACTCGGGGTCGCTCGACAGCGAGAACGCCAGCAGCCCTTGAGCATGTGGGCCTTTGTCATCAAAGCTCACCACTTGCAGATAGCTGGTACCGCTGATCACTTCGAGTTTGCCGTCTTCACGCGGCACACTCTGGATCGCGTTGTAGATTCCCAGCGTCCCGGGCCCGCCGTGGATCGCAGTTTGTTGAGCGCCGTTGCTCACCACTTGAATATCGCCCCAGCGGGTTTCAGGTTTGAGCCCCATTTTCTGCGCGGTGGCGGCCGACGTCAGCAGCGCTTCATGCAGGGCCTTGCTCACGGTCGGTTGCTCGATCGCCAACCCGCGTGGCGTATGTTGCGGGTCTTTTGGATCGAACGGCACCCGCCAGATATCCGGCGACGCTTGCAGCGCCTGCATGATGTTCTGGAAATGCACCAGACCGATGCCCGAATCCAGATTCGCCCGGCCATCCCAGCCCTTGAGGCTGACACAAACCGGCTTCAACGCCGCCGCGTCTGCCCCCAGATCCGCAGCGCAGAACTTCAACAGATCGGGCAGCACCTGGGTTGCCAGATAGACGTTGTCGTCCATTACCATCTGCTGCAGATCCTTGACCGCCAGCGGCCCCTTTTTGCCCAGCGCACTCAGACGCTCCAGCGCAAATCGCGATCGCAGGCCCAGTGGTTGGCCATCCTGACTGATCAGTGGCGAGAACCCCGTCAGCGGTTGTGCCGGGTTGGCCAGCCACGCGGAATCGTTGGAGTGCTGGACGAAGTCCTTGCGCAACAGTTGCGGCAGCTGGCTGGCGGCATAGATGCCCTTCTGCGCCGCTTGCGGATCGATATCCCAGGCGCAAGCGCTGTTGGAACCGTCGAGCACGATCATCTGCAAACCGATGCGCGGGTCGCTGCACTTGGCCAGTTTGTCGGCGCTGACGTTCGGCACCACCGACAGGTTCATGTACAGCGTTTGCCCCTTGTCATCCACGGCCAGCGTGTTGACCCACGGGATGCCCTGGATCTTGTGCACCGAATCCTGCAGGGCTTTGAGGCTTGACGCCTGGTTCATCGCGTACCACTGCGTCAGCACGCGATCATTGTCCAGATTGGCGTCGCGCAGGCTGTAAGCGTACTGATGATCCCAGTCGAGTTTGCCCGGCCACTGAACAATCGGGCCGAACTGCGAGCTGTAGACATCGCGCGAAACCGGCACCACCTGGCCATCCGCCTGTTTGACCTGCACGGTGACGGTCTGCTTGTCCAGCGGCAGCGATTTACCGTCGAGCAGGTAGCGGGTCGGATCTTTCGGGTCGAGTTGCAGGCGATACAGGGTGAAGTGTTTCGATGAATCGACCGTGTGGGTCCAGGCCAGATGCTGGTTGAAACCGATGTTGATCATCGGCAGCCCCGGCAAGGCGGCGCCCATGACGTCCAGTTTGCCGGGGATGGTCAGGTGCATCTGGTAAAAGCGCATGCCGCCGACCCAAGGAAAATGCGGGTTGGCCAGCAACATGCCGCGTCCGTTGAATGAGCGTTCACTGCCGACCGCCACGGCGTTGCTGCCGCGATCCAGAGCGAAGCGCTGCAGGCGCGCGTCCGCCAACTGATAGGCCTTGGCACTGCTGTCGAGCTGCGCCGTGGCCTGCGGCGGGGTCGCGCCCGCCAGGGCTTCGGCGAACTGCCCGACACCGCCCTCGACCAACAAGCGCCGAGTAAGCTTCACCAGATCTTCGGCAGCGATATCGCGCACCCACTCGCCCTGGCACTGTTGCGGCAGACCTTGCTCACGGCGTTCGGCCAGATAGCGGTTGTAACCGGCGGCGTAACCTGCCACCAGATCGCGCACCTGCGCCGGTTGCGCGTCCCAGAAGGCTTTCACCGCTTCGGGGGTGTTGAGCCAAGTGAAGAACAGGTCGCTGACGCGATTCTCGCGTTGTTCGACGGTGAACTGATGCGGCCCGAAATAGCGCGAGCGCTGACCGTTGACCGTGACAATCTCGTTGGCCAGCAAGCACAGGTTGTCCTGCGCGTAGGCGTAACCGATGCCGAAACCCAGCCCGCGCTCGTTCTCGGCGCGGATGTGCGGCACGCCAAATGCGGTGCGGCGGATATCGGCACTGGCTGGCGTGGCGGGACTGAATGCATGGGCCGACAGACTGAGCCCGAGAAACGCGCTGGCGAGGGCCAGCCCGGTTAACTGCCTGGAAATAATCACACTCGCTCCTGATCGATAGGACACGGTTCGGCGCGTGCGTTGCGCAAGCTTCGAACTCGGTCTGAAGTTGACGCCTGCGCCTGGGCGCAAGGTGGCTGTTCAGGAAACGAATGCAGCAAAAAAATATTTAGCCCGTTTGCCCAAGGGACAAACCGCCGATGACGGGAAAACAACGAATAACCGACAAAATTTCTACATATTTCCTTTCATGATTTGTCGTGCTGAAACGTCTTGTTTACTGAGAGCAGCCAAAACGTTTCCTGAACAGGCTCTGCAAAGGAGTAACCCATGTACAACTCGCAACTACCAACGGACGGTAGCCAGGCGTCACAAGGAGCTTCCATGAGTCCCCGCGCGAGCAGTTTCGCACCCAGCCCCGAACGCCAGGGCAATGAGCGCATTCGCCTGTTGCTCAAAAGCTTCGGCCTGCGCACCAGCCTGATTCGCCTGAAGGTCATCGACGCGCTGTTGGTCGCCGCGCAAAACGATCGACGCCTGGGCGTGCGCGGTGTGCACAGCCAGTTGCTGGACCTGGATATTCCGTTGTCCTTTCTCAGCGTGCGCGAAGTGTTGAAGCGTCTGTGTGCCGAAGGGGTTGTCACCTTCAACCCGGACAAGAGTTACAGCCTGCATCCACAGGCTGCTGCCGTGCTCAATCACGATTGAAGCGTCCCGCGATCGCCGTCAGGGTCTGACCTTGCGGCGCATCACCCCGTTGATCACCACCACGACCACCGCCACACCGATGGCGATGTACTGGAACGTCTTCTCGCTGATCATCCCGGCATTTTGCAGCCACGACAGGCCGAGCATGATCGCCAGCACCGACAGCGCGATCAGTATCGAATATTTCAAACGTTGCTTCTGGGTCATTGCGGGTTCCTGAACCTTTCAAATGTATCCGGTTTGTATCCGGTTGCATGCCATGCACATACCGTGTTGCGGGGATGGGCTTTGATAAACGCGGTCTCATGTTACAGCCGATGAAGAGTTTTGGCTTCATGACGGCGTAACCATGAGGATTTTTGAAATGTTCCGTCGAATCACCTGGCTGATTCCCGTCCTTGCCGTACTGACCTTGAGCGGCTGCATCATTTTCCCCCACGGCGGCTGGCATGACGACCACCATCGGTACCAGGAAGGTCCCGGTTATTACCAACATCGATAGGCGATGACTCCCCGCATAAACGTTAAAAACTGTGTTCCCGGAACGACCGCGCCTGCTGAATAGCAGGCGCTTTCTGTCTCTAATCTGACCTGCTCGTGTAAGACGTTGATCAAGCTTTTGTAGGACTCTTCGAGCTGCAACGATTTGCGCATTTTTGATATTTCTGGTCACACCCGTCTGGTGTAAATCCCCCTCCCCTCCGCTCTACTCTCTGCGCCCCTGAAGCCCAACCAGACGAGCTCATCCGCGCATGCAACGAACACTTATCGATATCAGCCCCGGACAGGCCATCGGCTTCTGTCTGGCCGTCTCCCTGTTTGAACTGCTGACCTACATGGCCAGCGACCTGATCATGCCGGCAATGCTGGCCGTTACCCTGGAATTAGAAGCAGACGCGCGGCATGTTCCCTACGCATTCAATCTGTACCTGATCGGTGGTGTCTGTCTGCAATGGCTGATAGGTCCACTCTCCGACCGTTTTGGCCGGCGGCGGCTGCTGTTGAGCGGGTGCCTGTTGTTCGGCGTGGCCTGTGCCGCGACCTTTGGCACCAGCAGCATTGAAGCGTTCAACCTGCTGCGGCTGATGCAGGGGATGGGCCTGGGCTTCGTTGTGGCCGTCAGTTATCCGGCCCTGCAGGAAGTTTTCTGTGAAGCGGATGCCGTGCGCTTGATGGCACTGCTGGGCAATGTGGCCTTGCTGTCGCCGCTGCTCGGGCCATTGCTTGGCAGCCTGCTGCTCGAATGGCTGAGCTGGCGGACGCTGTTTCTCGGCCTGGGCCTGGCGGCGGCCGTTGCCTGGCTGGGGCTGTATGTCTGCATGCCCGAAACCATCGACGTCATGCGCAACGACGGCCAACAACAGGCACCCGTTGCGTTCAACGCACGGCAGGTTGGACATCGCTATCTGACCCTGCTCGGCAACCGCCACTTCCTGTACGCCAGCCTCGCACTGGGCTTGATGAGCCTGCCGCTGATTGCCTGGATCGGGCTGTCGCCGCTGCTGCTGATGCAGTTGCTGGGCCTGTCCTCGCGCGAATACGGGCTGTGGCAGATCCCGATCTTTGGCGCCGTGATTGTCGGCAATCTGATCCTCGATCGTTTGCTCGCCAGCCACTCGTTGACCCGGGTCATTCGCATTGCGCTATGGCCACTGTGCCTGGGCCTGACCGGATTGATTGGCACAGCCCTGTCCAGCACTGCGCTGCCGCTGTTGATTGCCAGCCTGTCGCTGTATGCCATTGGCCTGGGCATGAGCAATGCAGCGCTGTACCGGTTGGCACTCTTCGCCAGCGATGACAGCAAGGGCCTGGTTTCCGCGACCATCGGCATGCTCTCGATTGTCGTAATGGGCACGGGCGGTTCGCTGATAGCCGCTGTTGGCGGTGCCGACAGTCTCGAGGGTTTCGCCCTGTGCGCGGCACTCGCTGGTTTGCTGTGCCTGCCGCTGATCCAGCGCTTTGTGCACTTGTCAAAGCAACCCAGCCTTGCCCCGGCTACACCTGAGGAGGCCCGCTAATGCACCTTTTCCCTCACAGTGACGCACTCTGTGCATCCCCGGCCGCCTACTGTGCGGACTCGTTGGCGCCCGGTCTGTTTGATCGTGCGATGCTCGAAATCACCCGTTTTCACATCGAACAGACCCCAGGTTATGAGCATTGGCTAAACGCCAATGGCATTGCAGCCAAAGACCTCGAAACCCTGGAGGACTGGTCGCAGCTGCCACCGATTTTCGCCAATTTCTTCAAACAGCATTTGCTGCTCAGCTCCACGGGCGAGGACGCGCTGCAACTGACGTCCTCCGGCACCAGCGGGCAAAAAAGCCGCATGCGTTATGACGCGCGCAGCCTGGGTGCGGCGCAGTACATGGTCGAGCGGATCTTCGCGCAGTACGGCTGGATTACACCGCATACGCCCTGCAATTACCTGTTGCTGAGCTACGAACCCCAGGCGCGAATCACCTTGGGCACATCGTTCACCGATCAGTTTCTGTGTGGCTTTGCCCCGGTCAATCGGGTGGTGTATGCACTACGGGCCGACGGTGACGGCCATCGCTTCGATCTGTTCGGCGTGATAACAGCCCTGCAAGCCTTTGCTGAAGAAGGTTTGCCGGTGCGCATCTTCGGTTTCCCGGCCTTTCTCTGGGAAACCCTGCAACGCATGCGCGCCACCGGCGCGACGGATCTGCAACTGCCGGCCGGATCGTTGGCGTTCTTTGGTGGCGGCTGGAAAACCCGTGCCACCGAAGAAGTCCCCAAGCAACAGCTGTACGCGCGGATCCAGCAACAATTGGGCATTGATGCCAACGACTGTCGCGATGGCTACGGCGCCGTCGAGCACGCGGTGCCTTATATCGAGTGCGCCCACCACCATTTTCATGTGCCGGTCTATTCGAAAGTGTACGTGCGCAGCCCCGTGGACTTTTCGGTCCTGCCCTATGGGCAGTGCGGCCTGCTCAGTCTGGTCTCGCCTTACATCTCGTCAAGTCCCGCCCACGCGGTGGTCATGAGCGACCTCGCCACGCTGTATCCCGCTGCAAGTTGCGGCTGCGGTCTGGCGAGCGACTGGTTCCAGTTGCATGGCCGCGCCGGCACGGCGCCCGCGCGGAGCTGCGCCATGGCCGCTTCGGAATTCCTGGGGAAACACTGATATGTACTTGATCAACGGAAAACTGCGCTGCGATTGCGATCTCGACAGTGCGTTGCAACAACTTTACCCGCTGCTGCCAAACCGGCTGCAGACGCCCCTTGAGACCTCCACTTTACTCACCGCTGCGCAGGCGTTCGCCGAACGCCTGCAACATCAATCTCTGGCGCTGTCACTCGACACCGGCCAGCGCCAGGCCCTGATCGACTTTTGCCAGCCAGCGACGCTGCAGGCCAAGCTGGATCATGAGCTGGGCCTGCAACCCGACTCCCTGCGCCGCATCGACTATCGGCAGTCGCGTTTCGAGCGCTGGAGCCCTCTGGGACTGGTGGTTCACATCACGCCGGCCAACGCGCCGTTGCTGGCGTTCTGCGCAGTGCTGGAGGGCCTGTTGAGCGGCAACGTCAACTGGCTGCGGCCCAGCAGCAGCGACGGCGGACTCACTGCGCGCCTGCTCCAGAAGTTGCTGGAATGTGACCCGAGCGGGCAACTCGCTGGTTACGTCGCGGTGTTGCCGACAACGACCGGACAAATCGGTCAGCTGTGCAGACACGCCAACGGTGTCTCCGCCTGGGGCGGCGACACCGCGCTGCAAGCCATCCGCCTGCAGATCCCGCCAGGCTGTCGCTGGATCGACTGGGGTCACCGCATCAGCTTCGCCTACCTGACCCCGGATGCGGCATCACCCGCCGTCCTCGATGCCATTGTCGATGAAGTCTGCCGCCTCGATCAGCAAGCCTGCTCCAGCCCGCAATGGTTGCTGGTCGACAGCGACGATGTGAGCGTATTGAACGATATCGGGGCGCAACTGGCTGCCGCGTTCGAGCGTCGCAGCGGGCACTGGCCGGCGCTCACCCCGACGCTCGAAGAAGCCTCACAAATCACCACCAGTACGGCGATGGCGCGGCTGGGGCAAAGTTTTGTCGGGCAGACCGGCCGGGTCTGGAGTACGCCGCACTGGCGGGTGATCTGGAGCCATGACCGTCAGCTCGAACCTTCTGCGCTGTTTCGCAGCCTGCTGCTCAAACCCCTGCCCCGCGAACTGCTGGGTACTACGTTGTTGCCGTGGCGCAACGTACTGCAAAGCTGTGCCTTGCTGTGTCCCGAGGCGCAAATCGCCGAACTGGCGCAGATGCTGATCGCCGCCGGTGTGACCCGCATCGCCCCGATTGAAGCCATCCACGACGGCTACGACGGCGAACCCCATGACGGTGTCTACGCCTTGCAGCGCCTGAGCCGTCGCGTGTCGGTCAGCCTGCCGCCGGACGCGCTGGCGGGGTGTGCCACGCTTGACCGCCAGCCGATTGCGCCAGCGCTATCAGGGGTGTCGATCATGGACAAGGCGACATTTGCAAGCCAGCCACCGAACGCCAAGGCACAACTGTACTTTCGGTCCGGCGGCAGCAGCGGTACGCCGACACTTTCCGCTTTCAGTTACCACGATTTCCAGCTTCAGATGCGTGCCACTGCCGACGGCCTGCTCGCGGTCGGCCTGGATCCGGCGCAAGACAATGTCATGAACCTGTTCTTCAGCGGCGGGCTGTACGGCGGATTTTCAAGTTTTGCCAAGGCGCTGGAACAACTGGAGGCCCGACACTGGCCCATGGGCGCTCCAGCGGATGACGATTACCGGGAGATCGCGCAACTGATCGTGGAACAACGGATCACGGTGCTGATCGGCATGCCCAGCACCGTGCACCGGTTGTTTCTCAATGAACAGCAGACGCTGCAGCGCTACGGCGCCATCGACAAGGTTTTTCTCGGTGGCGAGCACGTGAGCGCGCCCACCCGCGAGTTGTTGCAACGCTGCGGAGTCAGGCTGATCCGGTCGGCAATTTACGGCAGTGTCGATGCCGGTCCGCTCGGCCATGCCTGCCAGTTCACGGCAGACGGTGTGTTCCACCTGATGAGCGACATTCAGCACCTGGAAATCGTCCATTTCGATCAGGACGCGCCGGTCGATCACGGTGAGTCGGGGCGTCTGCTGGTGACCTCCCGGGCGCGTCAGGGCCAGTCCGTGCAGCGCTATGACATCGGTGACAGCGGACGCTGGCTATCCGGCCCATGTCCCTGCGGTCTGACCTCACCGCGCTTCGAGCTGCTGCAACGGCACGGCAAATTGCTGCGCATCGCCACTGACTTCATCTCGCTGGCAACGCTGGAGCAGCGCCTGCAAGCGCCGTTTCAACTGATCCTCGACCACGGCCCTGACGGCCGGGAACGCATGCGACTGCGCAGCCCACTGGAGCCGGCTCAGGCCCATCTTCAGCTGCAGGGCTATCAGACGCTGAGCACGCTGGTGCAGACCGGACTGCTCACCGTAGACGTCGAGCAATGTGCCGTTGCGCAATTTGCCCGAAACAGACACAGCGGCAAGACACCGTCCGTGATTGATTCACGCCGCTGAAGACGGGCGCCTGCTGGCGCCCCACCGCTCCTTTCCATACGAAACCACCATGAACACCACCACAGATTTGAATGCCTTGCTCGATTTTTCCCGCCGACATTCGCCTTATTACCGTGATCACTTCAAGAACGTCCCAGCCCCCATCAACGGTTTGAACGAGCTGCCCCTGGTCGATCCCGGGCAGTACTGGCACGGCAGCCAGTCCCTGCAGCAGTGGTCGGCGTTGACCGGCCCGACCGCGGATGCGCTGGTGTTTCAGACCGGGGGGACCACCGGTTCAGGCAAACTGTCGCTGTTCACCCGCGGCGAATGGCAAACCCTGACGCGTGATTTCGGTAGCCACCTCACGGCACAACTGAACCCCGGCGACCGGGTCGCCAATCTGTTCTTCGTCGGTGACCTGTATGCCAGCTTCATTTTCGTCCACGATGCCCTGGCACATGTCGAGACACCCGTCAGCGAGTTTCCATTCACCGGGGCCGTCGATAGCGCTGTACTGGCCAAGTCGATCGTGGCGAACCGGATCAACGTGCTGGCTGGCGTGCCGGCGCACCTGTTGAAATTTGCCGCCTGGCTCGAGCGCCGGTCGCAGGTTCTGGTGGGTGTCGAGACCCTGCTCTACGGTGGCGAGAGCCTGTTCGAAGCACAGTTGCAAATGCTGCGTCGGGTGCTTCCGAATGCGCGTATCGCCTCCATCGGTTACGCCAGCGTCGATGCCGGATTGATCGGCGTCAGCACTCGCGATTGCGCTCTGGGCGAACACCGGATGCTGGAGCGCCACAGCCTGCTGGAGATCATCGATGAGGTGAGCGGCACTGTCATCGAAGAATGCGACCGTAACGGCAAACTGGTCATGACCAATCTGACCCGTCGCCTGATGCCCGTCCTCCGCTATCCCGTCGGCGATCTGGCATGCTGGCGTGAACCGCCCGGCACGCCCATGCGCAAATTCGCGCTGATGGGACGCAGCATGAGCAGCCAGCGCGTACGGGTGGGCGTTTTGAGTCTGGACATGCGTGACATTGGCGATCTGGTGCAAAGCCTCGGTAACCGCGCCGACTGGCAATTGGTCATCGAGCAACAGGGAAAAAAAGACCTGCTGAGTCTCAGATGGGTACCCGACAGGCACATGACTGATATCGCCCAGACCAGCGCAAACCTGCGCAGCACATTGATCGAGCAATATCCGTGGATCGAGAAGCTACACGGCGAGCAATTGCTCGATCTGCATGTGATCGCCTGCGCCAGCGATGAACTGACGTGTCACCCACGTTCCGGCAAGCATCAGCGGGTCGTGGACCGGCGCGACTATCAGACTCCGTGCGAGCAGCAAGCCTGATGGCCAAGACCCTCCTGCGGCGTTATCGCATCACCGACGCACCGGCAGTCAGTGGCCTGTTCGAAGCCATTTACGGCACTCGCTATCCTCAACCGCATGTGTATCTGCCGTGCATGATCAATCAGAACCACAGTGACGGGCGCTGGCACTCGCTGGTGGCGGAGGTAAACGGGCAGATTCGCGGGCATGCCACCCTGTTTCGCCGGTCAGGCAGATCCTCACTGGCAGAACTGGCACTGACGGTGGTACATCCGGATACCCGCGGGCAGAACATCGCCACACGGTTGGGCCGGCAATTGCTGATTCATGCCCAGGCCCTGGATTGCCGGGGCGTCACCATCAAGCAGGTTACGCACCATCCGTACACTCAGCGTATGGCCGCCAGTCTCGGCTTTCACAGCTGCGGTCTGTTGCCGGATTACGCCGCTTCGCCCTTCGAAGGACAGGACCGAGAGAGCATCGTTGTCGGCCACTACGACATTGAGGGTTTTCGACGCCCGCTGCCCGCGCTGGCCTGGCCAACGGATTGCGGCGAATTGATGTCGCATCTGGAGGGGGCGTTTGGTACCACCGACAAAGCGGCACCCTGGAGCGGCCCGAAGGTCCATGTCGAACACGCCTCGGGGCGCTATGACATTGTGCTCAAGGAACTCGATGACAACCTGCTCAGGCAACTTGAGCGACTGCCGGTGCAATGGCTGGTTTCGCTCAGACTCAGGCTCGCCCAAGGATTTCCCGGCTCACTGAGCCAACTTGCCGATGTGGGTTTCGCTTTCACCGGAATCGTTCCCGATGAGCGTAGCGAAGGCTGGCTTGGGCTGTTTCATCGCGGTTACCAGCCGTCAACGCTGACATTGCACTGTCCGCACATGCAACGCTTGCAGGACCAGGTCCGACAGGTCGGGCAAATGTACCGAGGCTGAAAAAACGGCCCGCCCACAAAATGGGCGGGCCGTTTTCAAGATTCAGGCCTTGGCTTTGACACCTTGATCCACAGGTTTCGGCGCGTTGCCTTCACCGTAGGTTTTCAGGTTCTGCAGCACGTAGATCGCCTTTTTGAATTCGGGGATCAGGTTCTTGCCGTAAGCGTTGCCATTGAGGCCATTGCTCTGTATCGCGTCGAGCTGGGTCGCGAAATATTCCAGTGCGTTGAATTTGGCATCGACGTCTTTGGTCACGCCGAACCGGTCGAACTTGTCGCCGGCATTGAGCAAGGTGAACGAGGTGATCTCGGAGATCAGCCCGCGGCTGCGCAGGAAAACGCTCAGATTGCCCAGTTGTTTGACGGAAGTGTTCGACGGGTCGAAGCCCTTGATGTTCTTGCGCAGGCCCTGCTTGTCCATTTCTGCGGTGTTCAGCGCGTTCGGATCGTTGCCGACCATGGTCAGCATCTGCTGCACCTTGACGCTCTGACTCACCTGCTTTTTCGCGCCCGTATTGCGAACCAGCACACCTGCCTTGCTTTCCCAACCACCGACAATGCCGATCGTCATGAGAAGACTCCCTGTGAAATAACCATGAAATGTCCTTGGTGACACTTTGAATGACGCGAAGTATCTACCGGCCAACTAGTGGCACCAACCCTTTTAGTGCAGTCGCTTACAATTTCTGTACATTCTCGATACAAATCACCGCAAGCTCACTATCACTGGGCTTCATGGCAGTTTGACGATGGCTGGCGATGCTTTTTCCTTACCGGTTAAACAGGCGGTCAATTCATTTGTATCAGGATCGATACGCCCCTTCTGTCAGCCCGAAACTTTCTTGCACGAAAGTACCTAAAGCTTCCCCGCTCGCCGACGATACGCTGGTGTAACCCCGCCGTTTTTCCCTCGACCCCACAATAAGAATCGCAGCTCAAGGACCGGTCTCCATGCCCGCATTCCGCACCATCCAGGCTCGCTACACGTTATTTCTGGTTCTGTTCATCCTGCTGCTGTCGGTGCTGACCGTGGTCGGTATCAGCCAATTGGTCGCACCCAAGCTGCGACATACCGAAGAACAGGTGGTGCTCAATCGCATCGCCGAAGTCGCCGAGCAGATTCAGGGCGAACTCAATAAGGTTCAGTCGCAGCAACGCAGCATCACCCAGACCATTCCGCTGCTCGACAGCGCGGCCATCGACACGGTGTTGCCGGGGCTGGTGGATCAGTACGGCGAACTGAAAGTGTTTGGTGGCGGGATCTGGCCGTTGCCGGGCCAGCGCGAGGCCGGGCGGAACAAGTTCAGCACGTTCTGGCACCGCGATGCCTCGGGCAAACTGGCGGTGAACACCTTCTGGAACAGCGACGCGGCGCCGAACTACTACGATCAGAGCTGGTACAAGGGTGGCATGCAGACCCCGCGCGGCCAGTGCGCCTGGGCGGCCGCCTATAAAGACGATGCGAGTGCCGAGCCGCGCACCAACTGCGCCATGGCGATCCAGAAAAACGGTGCTGCCTGGGGCGTGTCGACCATCGACGTGACGCTGGGCTTCTTCAATGATCTGGTGGCGCGCAAGGAAAAAGACCTCAACGCCGAAATGCTGATCGTCGAGGCCGACGGCAAGATCATCAGCAACAGTTCGCGCATCAGCGGCCCGATCGTGCTGAAGAACATCAGCGAGCTGGCCGCCGGTTCGACCTTCGCCAGTCAGGTCAAGGCCGGCCTGCAAAACCGTGATCAGGCGCAACGTGTCGAGTTCGACAACAATGGCGAGGCCAGCACGTTCTTCATGCGCCCGATCGAAGGCACGCCGTGGTTCCTCGCCACCGCCCTGCCAACGAAAATGCTCACCGCCCAGCGTGACGACGTGCTCAGCAGCCTGAGCCTGCTGCAGATTCCGCTGGTGATTCTGCTGGTGCTGTTGCAGGTGTATGCGATCCGCCAACTGGTGTCGCGGATGAAAGCGCTCAAGGCCAATATCGACTCGTTGTCCAGCGGCGATGCCGATCTGACCCGGCGCATCACCATCCGCGCCGAAGATGAACTGGGCGCCATCGGCCACTCGGTCAACACCTTCATTGCCTACCTGCAGAACATGATCGGTGAAGTGACGCAGGCCACCGGCGCCATGGCCTCAAGCCTCGATGATCTGCAACGCACATCGGCCAACACCAGCCAGATTCTGCTGCGCCATGCATCGGAAACCGATCAGACCGTTACCGCCATCACCGAGATGAGCTCGACGGCTGAAAGCGTCGCGCAGAACGCCGCAGAAACCGCAGCGTTCACCCAGCGCGCCAACGAAAACGCCGACCGCTCGCGGGTGGTCGTCGGTGAAGCCACCAACAGCGTGGTGGCCTTGATCGATGAAGTGGCCAGCGCCACCAAAAAAGTCGAGAACATGCAGCAGGACGCGCAGCGCATCACCGAGATTCTCGGAGTGATCGGCGCCATCGCCGGCCAGACCAACCTGCTGGCGCTCAACGCCGCCATCGAAGCCGCCCGGGCCGGTGAACAGGGTCGCGGCTTTGCCGTGGTGGCCGACGAAGTCCGCGCCCTCGCCGCCCGCACTCAGGCCAGCACCTCGGAGATCAACGAAATGCTGACTCGCCTGACCCAAGGCGTGAGCTCCTCGGTCAGCGCCATGGAAAACACCCAGGCCAGTTGCCAGTCTGCCGCCGACGCCACGGCGCGGGTCAACTCAGGTCTGGATGAAATGGCCGGCTCGGTCAGTCACATCAACAGCCTCAGCACACAGATCGCCACCGCTGCCGAGCAGCAGAGCGCAGTCACCGAAGAGATCAATCGCAGCATGGTGCAGATCCGGCACATGGTCGAAGAACTGGTGCACAGCGGCCAGGCCAGCGAACGCAACACCCACCAGCTGCTGGAAGCCAACAACCGGGTGAGCGCGATCATGGGGCGGTTCAAGGTTCGTTGAGCCTGACAGATTTGTAATCTCCCTCTCAGCAGGCTGTCAGGCTTGATCAATGATCATCCTGCCAGCCTGTCTTGTATCAACTTGAAACACACCGTTGATGCCCGGCAGGATAATCCGGTCAAAATGCTTTCCTTTTTGATCGTCATCCGAGCCGAGAATCCATTATGCGAACCTCCCTGCGACTGGCCGCCCTCAGCGCCCTGCTCCTCTCCTCCCTGGCCCAGGCGGCCGACCTGATTCCGATCGAAGTCCATCGCGATGCCAATTGCGGCTGCTGCAAAAAATGGATCAGCCACCTCGAAGCCAACGGCTTCAAAGTCGAAGACCATATCGAAAGCGACATGAGCAGCTTCAAGCAGCAACACGGCGTACCACCGCGCCTGGGCTCGTGCCATACCGCGCTGATCAATGGCAAGTTCGTCGAAGGCCACGTGCCGGCTGAACAAGTGCTGGCCCTGAGCAAGCGTGACGATCTGTTGGGTATCGCCGCACCGGGCATGCCCATGGGGTCGCCGGGCATGGAAATGGACGGCATGAGCGATGCCTATCAAGTGATCGGCCTGAAGAAAGACGGCACGGATGTGGTGGTGGCGGACTACCCGGCGCATTGATGGCTGCCGGTTACCTCGGGCTGTTCGCGGCGGCGTTCGGCGCTGCGACGCTGCTGCCGCTGCAATCGGAAGCGTTGCTGGTCGGCCTGATCGCCAGCGACCGTTACTGGCTCTGGGGTCTGTTAGGCGTGGCGACGCTGGGCAATGTCCTCGGTTCGCTGGTCAACTGGTGGCTGGGGCGTGGCCTCGAACGGTTTCAGGATCGACGCTGGTTTCCGGTCAGCGCGAAACACATGGCCACCGCGCGCAAACATTACGAGCGGTACGGCCACTGGTCACTGCTACTCAGTTGGCTGCCGGTGATCGGTGACCCGCTGACCCTGATCGCCGGCGTCATGCGCGAGCCACCCGGGCGCTTTCTATTGATCGTCACCCTGGCCAAGGGCGCGCGCTACGCGGTGGTGGCGATGCTGACCCTGGGCTGGCTCGGTTGAACATTCTGCACGCAGCGTTGCCTGTGGTTAACGTCGCCCTAATCCGGGCGTTCCAGCATCGGCCGATTTTCATGGAGTTTGTCCCTATGTCCGTCACGCTCTCCCGCTGGCTGCCCGGCCTGTTCCTCAGCGCCGCGCTGCCGCTGTTTGCCCATGCCGCTGCCTCTGAAGCAGCCCCCGCCGACGGCCCGACTTATGGTCCGGAGCTGCAGGGTTTTCAGTATCCCTACACACTCAAGCACTTTGCCTTTCAGTCCCAGGGGAAATCCCTGCAGATGGGTTACATGGACGTTGCCGCCCACGGTAAGGCCAACGGCCGCACCGTGGTGCTGATGCACGGCAAGAATTTCTGCGCCGCCACCTGGGACAGCTCGATCAAGGCTTTGAGCGAAGCCGGTTACCGGGTGGTTGCGCCGGATCAGATCGGCTTCTGCACCTCGAGCAAGCCCGACCACTATCAGTACAGTTTCCAGCAACTGGCGACCAACACCCAACAACTGCTCAAGGCCCTCGGCATCCAGAAAGCCACGCTGCTCGGCCACTCCACCGGCGGCATGCTCGCCACCCGCTACGCGCTATTGTTCCCGGAACAGGTCGAACAACTGGCGCTGGTCAACCCGATCGGTCTGGAGGACTGGAAAGCCCTTGGCGTGCCTTATCGCACCGTCGATCAGTGGTACCAGCGCGAACTCAAGGTCACCGCCCAAGGCATTCGCGACTACGAACGCAACACCTATTACGACGGCCGCTGGAAACCCGAATTCGACCGCTGGGTCGACATGCTCGCCGGTCTGAGCAATGGGCCAGGCAAGACCCAGGTGGCGTGGAACTCGGCACTGATCTACGACATGATCTTCACCCAGCCGGTGTACTACGAGTTCAAGGACTTGAAAATGCCGACCCTGTTGCTGATCGGCACGTCCGACACCACGGCCATCGGCAAGGATCTCGCCTCCCCCGAGGTCAAGTCGAAAATCGGCCACTATGAGGTGCTCGGCAAGCAGGTCGCCAAACTGATTCCACAGTCGACGCTGGTGGAGTTCCCCGGCATGGGCCACGCGCCGCAGATGGAAGAACCGGCGAAATTTCACCAGGCCTTGCTCGGCTGGCTGAACAACCCCAATCCCGTTCGTTGATGAGGTAAGGCTGATGGCGGTGCAGATTGCAGTAATCGATGACTGGCAAGACGTGGCGCGGGACGTGGTCGACTGGTCGGTGCTCGACAGCATCGGCGAAGTGACGTTTGTGCACGACTACCCGGCGGACAATGCCACCCTGGCCGAACGTCTTGGCCAGTACCAGGTGATCTGCGTAATGCGTGAGCGCACGCGTTTCGACCAGGACCTGCTGCAGCGCCTTCCCAACCTCAAGCTGCTGGTCACCGGCGGCATGCGCAACGCGGCGCTGGACATGCAGGCGGCTGCCGACCTCGGGATCAAGGTCTGCGGCACCGACAGCTACAAGCACGCGGCGCCGGAGCTGACCTGGGCGCTGATCATGGCCGCCACGCGCAATCTGCTGAACGAAGCCAATGCCCTTCGCGCCGGCGGCTGGCAGCAAGGGCTGGGCGGTGATTTGCACGGTAAGACCCTGGGCATTCTTGGTCTGGGCAGCATCGGTCAAAAGGTCGCGCAATTCGGACAGGTGTTTGGCATGCGCGTGATTGCCTGGAGTGAGAACCTAACCGCCGAACGCGCTGAAGCCGTCGGCGTGACCCGGGTCAGCAAACAGCAACTGTTCGAGCAGGCCGATGTGCTGTCGGTGCATCTGGTATTGAGCGAGCGCAGCCGTGGGCTGGTCGACGCACAGGCACTGGACTGGATGAAACCCGGCGCGCTGCTGGTCAACACCGCCCGCGGGCCGATCGTCGATGAAGCGGCGCTGATCAAGGCCTTGCAGAAACGCAAGATCGCTGCAGCGGCGCTGGATGTGTTCGATCAGGAACCGCTACCTGAACTGCACCCGTTTCGCACACTGGACAATGTGCTGGCCACACCGCATGTGGGGTATGTCAGCCGACAGAACTACCAACAGTTCTTTTCGCAAATGATCGACGATATTCAGGGTTGGGCGGCCGGCAACCCAATCCGAATCCTCAACTGACCCCGTGTAGGAGCTGCCGAAGGCTGCGATCTTTTGATTTTGATTTTCTAAAAACAAGATCAAAAGATCGCAGCCTTCGGCAGCTCCTACAGGTTCACCAGCGTTCAGCAGATCAACAAATCTGACCGCACCACAACAGTGCACATTGCCTTTCCTCTAGCACAAAATCGTGACCGGCCAGTCACCGTTTTAGCCCTCCCCATCAAAAAAACCTGCCCTTCGTCGGTGCGTTCCGGCTTGAACACCACGGTTTTCGCTGCCTGCAAACCGATTGTCGAACAATTTACCCGTTTGCTCTCGCCCGCTCTAGGATCTGGCCTAGACTGATTTTCGCGGGTTAAAACCGGTCAGTCACAAAGCCGAAAAATTGTCGAAACTTTTGCCGATGGCGGCGGGTCATCTGAAAGGCAGGGTCAACGCGACTGGTGCAATCCTTGCAACGGCCCTTTCACCCATTCTGCTTGCGCGTGTTGGGTAGCGTTTGCTCACCGATGCGTGGCGCGTTTGCGCCCGGCCACAGGATTTGGCCACAGCTTGTTCGATACAAGAATCAGATCAACGACACGGGAGATTCATATGATCAGTGCGGCATTGGATATTCAGGGAGAGCGTGCTCAGCAGGCGGTTGGTGAATCGAGCACCATGAGTCTTCCCGGCAGCCGGTCGATCAGCGTCCCGGGCACCAAAACGCTGACGCCGGTCGCCAGCCAGAATCCGAACAAGAAGAAAGTGCTGTTCGTCACCTCGGAAATCGCCGACCTGGTGAAAACCGGCGGTCTGGGTGACGTCTCCGCCGCCCTGCCCCGCGCCATGGCGCACTTGCACGATGTGCGGGTGTTGATCCCCGGTTACCCGCAGGTGATGCACAGCGAGAACCCGATCCATATCATCGGCGAACTCGGCGGCCATGCCGCGCTGCCCCCGTGCAAGATCGGGCGCATGGACATGCCGGACGGACTGGTGATCTACGTCCTGATCTGCCCTGAACTGTATGAACGTGAAGGCTCGCCCTACGGCGCCAACAATGGCCGCGACTGGCCCGACAACCATATCCGTTTCGCCCGCCTGGGCCTGGCCGCTGCCGACATCGCCGCCAACCTCGCACAAATCCACTGGTGCCCGGATCTGGTGCACGCCCACGACTGGCCGGCCGGTCTGGCTCCTGCCTATATGCACTGGCGCGGGCAGCGCACGCCGACCCTGTTCACCATTCACAACCTGGCCTATCAAGGCGTGACCAGCCTCGGCTCGTGCCCGGAGCTCGGCATCCCGACCCATGCCCTGCAACAGGAAGGCATGGAGTTCTACGGCAAGATGTCGTTCCTCAAGGCTGGCATGGCCTATTCGAGTCACATCACCACGGTCAGCGCGACCTATGCGCAAGAGATCACCACCCCGGATTTCGGCTGCGGTCTCGACGGTTTCCTCGCCGCCAAGACCCAGCAAGGCTTGCTCAGCGGCATTCCCAACGGCATCGACGAGAGCTGGGATGCGGCGACGGATCCGCACCTGTTCGCGCCGTTCGCCACCGGCGACTGGGAAGGCAAAGCGATCAACGCCGCCCATGTGCGTGAACTGTTTGGTTTGAGCGACTCCAGCGGCCCGCTGTTTGCCGTGGTTTCGCGACTGGTCTATCAGAAAGGTCTGGACCTGACGCAAGCCGTCTCCGAATACATCGTGCAGAACGGCGGCCAGATCGCAATCATCGGCCGTGGCGAGCCGGAAGAGGAACAGGCCATGCGTGAGCTGGCGCTGCGCTTCCCCGGGCAGATCGGCGTGCGCATCGGCTTCAATGAAACCGACGCCCGCCGCATGTTCGCCGGCAGCGATTTCCTGCTGATGCCGTCGCGTTACGAGCCTTGCGGCCTCAGTCAGATGTACGCCCAGCGTTTCGGCTCGTTGCCGGTGGCGCGCAATACCGGCGGGCTGGCCGACACCATCGAGAATGGCGTCACCGGTTTCCTTTTCGACGAATCCACCGCCGACAGCTACCGCGAAGCCCTGAGCCGTGCGTTCAAGGTCTTCGCCTTCCCCGAATTGCTCAACGCGATGCGCTGCCGAGCCATGGCCGCGCCGTTCAACTGGTGCAAAGCGGTCGAACCCTACGCCGAACTCTACGAACGACTGGTCGCCAAGGCGCTGGGTAAAGCCGGCCACAAATAACTCAAGGAGCTTTCACGATGCCGTTACGGACCCAAGAAAACTGGCCCCACGGCGCGATCATGCAGGACGCCGAACACACTCAGTTTGCGCTGTGGGCACCGGATGCGTTTTACGTCAGTGTCGAACTTGAAGACGGCCAGTCCCTGCCGATGTTGCCGCAGGGCGATGGCTGGTTCGTGATCAAGGCCCGGTGCCCGGCGGGCACCCGCTACCGCTTCAACATCGACGGTGAACTGGAGGTGCCCGACCCGGCCTCCCGTGCTCAGGACGGTGATCTTGACCGTCACAGCGTGGTGGTCGATCCGCTGGCCTACGAATGGCGGCACACCACCTGGCACGGCCGGCCGTGGAGCGAAGCGGTGATCTACGAGCTGCACGTCGGCGCACTCGGCGGTTTTGCGGAAGTCGAGCAGCATCTGGCACGTCTGGTCGAGCTGGGGATTACCGCCATCGAACTGATGCCTGTCGCGCAATTTCCCGGTACCCGCAACTGGGGTTACGACGGCGTACTGCCTTTCGCACCTCAAGCCTCCTATGGCACCCCGGAACAACTCAAACACCTGATCGACAGCGCCCACGGCCATGGTCTGGCGGTAATTCTCGACGTGGTCTACAACCACTTCGGCCCCGACGGCAATTACCTCGGTCGCTACGCCAAAGGCTTCTTCCGCGAGGACAAGCACACGCCTTGGGGGGCGGCGATCGACTTCCGCCGCCGTGAAGTGCGGGACTTCTTTATCGAAAACGCGCTGATGTGGGTGCTCGAATACCGTTTCGACGGTCTGCGCCTGGACGCAGTGCATGCGATCGAAAGCCCGGATTTCCTGCCGGAGCTGGCACAACGCATCCGTCAACAGATCGATCCGTCGCGTCACGTCTGGCTGACCGTGGAAAACGAGCTCAACCAGTCGAGTCTGCTCGAAGAGGATTACGACGCCCAGTGGAACGACGACGGGCACAACGCCCTGCACGTGCTGCTGACCGGCGAAACCGATGCCTATTACGCTGACTATGCGCTGCAACCCACTGAGCAACTGGCCCGCTGCCTGAGCCAGGGCTTCGTGTTTCAAGGCCACATCACTCGCCACGGCGAACCGCGCGGCGAGCCCAGCGAACACCTGCCCTCCACCGCTTTCATCCTGTTCCTGCAGAACCACGACCAGATCGGCAACCGGGCCTTCGGCGAACGCCTGCATCAATTGGCCGACCCACGCGCCGTGCAGGCCGCCACCGTGCTGTTACTGCTGTCACCGATGATTCCGCTGATGTTCATGGGCGACGAGTTCGCCGCCGAGCAACCGTTCCTGTTCTTTACCAGCCACCACGGTGAACTGGCGGATCTGGTGCGCGAAGGCCGGCGCAATGAGTTCGCCGCATTCAGCGCCTTCACCGATCCGCACCAGCGCGAAAAAATTCCCGACCCGAATGCTGAACAGACCTTCCACGCCTCACAGCCACGCCTGGTCGGCAGCGGCAGCGCAAAACAGCAGGAAACCCTCGCGCTGTACCGACGCCTGCTGCAATTGCGCCATCAATACATCATTCCCAACCTGTCCGGTACTCAGGCGCTCGGGGCGCACATGCTCGGGCGTGGCGCGGTCAGTGCGCGCTGGCGCCTGGGCGATGGCAGTGAGCTGCGAATTGACCTGAACCTCAGCGACACGCCAGTGGTCAACCCAGCACAGAGCGACGCTGTGTGGCTGTTTCAGCAACCGCCCGCCGTTGCCCTGTCGGAACCGGGCCAACTGCCCGCGTATTGCGCGCTTGTCAGCCTCACGGCCGCAACCCCCTTGCAACCTCTGGATGGAGAGCGCCTATGAGCGATGCGCAACTGGAAATACTCGCAAGCCGCGCCGGCCTCGCCGTCGACTGGATCGACGCCAACGGCCGCCCGCAGAAAGTCGCCCCGGCGGTACTGCGCAACGTTCTTACCGGGCTGGGTCATCCGGCCAACACCGCGCAGGAAATCGATGCCAGCCTGCTGCAACTGCAACAAGTACAGCAAGATCGTCACTTGCCACCGCTGTTGACCGCCGATGTCGGGGTCGGCGTTGATCTGGCTCGCTATTTCGAGCCTGAGACGCCTTGCGAAATCCACCTCGAAGACGGTTCCCGCCTTAACCTCAAACTCGACGCCGAAGCGAAACTGCCCGGCTTGATCCCGGTCGGTTATCAGCAGGTGCATATCGCCGATCAGTATTTCACTCTGGCCGTGGCCCCCGAGCGCTGCTTCAGCGTGGGCGATGCGGTGGACAACCCGATCCCTCGCGTCTGGGGTCTGAGTGCGCAGCTGTACAGTCTGCGTCGCCCCGGAGACTGCGGCTTTGGTGACACCCAGGCACTGGAGGAACTGGCTCGTGTAGCCGGCGAACGCGGCGCCGATGCGCTGGCGATCAGTCCGTTGCACGCGATGTTCAGCGCCGATACCGGGCGCTACAGCCCTTATTCGCCCTCCAGCCGTCTGTTTCTCAACCCCCTGTATGCCGCACCGGGCGCCATCCTTGGCGAACGGGCTCTGCGCGATGCGATCGACGCCAGTGGGCTGGCGGAACAATTTCGCCAACTGGAAGATTCGAAACTGATCGACTGGCCGACCGCCGCCAACGCCAAACAGGCATTGCTGCAAGCCTTGTACGATGGTTTTGTCGCCGGCGAACATCCGTTGCACCCGGACTTCGCCAGTTTCCGTCATGCCGGTGGCGAAGCGCTGGAAAACCACTGCCGCTTCGAAGCGATTCAGGAAATGCGCGCCGCCCGTGGCGAAAGCCTCGACTGGCGCGAATGGCCGGAACACTGGCACGACCCGCGCGGTGCCGCCCTTGAAGCCTTTGCCGAGGAATACGCCGAACGCATCGGTTACTTCGCCTTCTGCCAATGGCTGATCCACCGCTGCCTGGAGCGCGCGCAGACGGCTGCCCGTAGCGCCGGCATGGGCATCGGCCTGATCGCCGACCTCGCGGTCGGAGCCGACGGCGCCGGCAGTCAGGCCTGGAGCTTTCAGGATGAATTGCTGGCCTCGCTCACCGTGGGTGCGCCGCCGGACATCCTCAACCGCTCCGGTCAGGGCTGGGGGATATCCGCGTTCTCGCCCGAGGGCCTGGTCCGTAATGGATTTCGCGCGTTCATCGACATGCTCCGGGCCAACTTCGCCCATGCCGGCGGACTGCGCATCGATCATGTGATGGGCCTGCAACGCCTGTGGGTGATCCCCAATGGCGCCGCTCCGGCCGATGGCGCTTATCTGTATTACCCGTTCGACGACCTGCTGCGTCTGCTGACCCTCGAATCCCATCGGCATCAGGCCATCGTCCTCGGCGAAGACTTGGGCACGGTGCCAGAGGGGCTGCGGGAAAAGCTCAGCGCACGTTCGATTCTCGGCATGCGCGTGCTGTTGTTTGAACAGGACAACACCCGTTTCAAGCCGATCCTTGACTGGCCGGACAACGCACTGGCGACCACCAGCACCCACGATCTGCCGACGCTCAACGGTTGGTGGCACGGCCGTGACATCGACTGGAATGCGCGCCTGGGCTTTGTCGATGCCAACGGTGAAATCGACTGGCGCCGTCATCGCCAGCGCGAACGCGAAGGCCTGCGCGGAGCCCTGAGTCAGGACCCGCAGAACTTTCGCGAAGAGTCCCACGAAGCCGATCAGGTGGTGGACGCCAGCGTGCGTTTCCTCGGCCACACCCGCGCGCCGCTGGTGTTGCTGCCGCTGGAGGATGCGCTGGGCATCGACGAACAAGCCAACCTGCCGGGTACCATCGACAGCCATCCGAACTGGTCGCGGCGCCTGCCTGGCAACAGCGAAGCATTGCTCGACGGCACCGATGCTGCGCGGCGTCTGGAACTGCTGGCCTGTGCCCGCCTGCAAGCTGCCGAGCGTGACCAATGAACCAGACGCTCATCCAGCCCCTGCGCGCCACCCTGCGCCTGCAATTTCACAAGGGTTTCACGTTGGAACAAGCGGTGCCGCTGGTACCCTACTTTGCCCGTCTCGGCATCAGTCACCTCTACGCCTCACCGCTGCTCGCGGCCCGCGCCGGCTCGATGCACGGCTACGACGTGGTCGACCCGACCCAGGTCAATCCGGAACTCGGCGGCGAACCGGCGCTGCGGCGTCTGGTCAGCACCCTGCGCGAACACAACATGGGGCTGATCCTCGACATCGTCTCCAACCACATGGCCGTCGGCGGCGGGGACAACCCATGGTGGCTCGACCTGCTGGAATGGGGCCGACTCAGCCCTTACGGCGAGTTCTTCGACATCCAGTGGCACTCGCCGGATCCATTGATGGAAGGCCAGTTGCTGCTGCCGTTTCTCGGCAGCGATTACGGCGTCGCGTTGCAGGAAGGCACGCTGAAACTGCACTTCGACGCACAGCAAGGGCGCTTTTACGTCGAGCATTACGAACACCACTTCCCGATCTGCCCGAATGACTACGGTGAACTGCTCAAACCCATTGAGACGCTGAAGTCACTGGCTGATCGTTTCAGTGCGTTGAGCTACCAGAACGACGCGCATGCGCTGGCGATGCCGCTCAAAGCTGAATTGAAGGAGCTGGCAAGCGATCCGCAGATCTTCGCCGCGATCAAGGAAAGTCTCGCGCATTACGCTTCCACCACTGCCGAAGGTTTTGACAAGCTGCATCAATTGCTCGAACGCCAGAGCTACCGTCTGGCCAGTTGGCGCACCGCAGCGGATGACATCAACTGGCGGCGTTTTTTCGACATCAACGAACTCGGCGGCCTGCGTGTCGAACGCCCGGCGGTGTTCGAAGCGACTCACGGCAAGATTTTCCAGTTGATCGCCGAAGGGCTGGTCGACGGTTTGCGCATCGACCACATCGACGGCCTCGCCGACCCGCGTGGCTATTGCCGCAAGCTGCGGCGGCGCCTCGACTTGCTCGCGCCGGGTCGGCACTTGCCGATCTACGTCGAGAAGATTCTCGGTGAAGGCGAAACGCTGCGCACCGACTGGGCGGTGGATGGCAGCACCGGTTACGAGTTCATGAATCAGCTCTCGTTGCTGCAACACGACCCCGATGGCGAACACGTCCTCGGCGATCTGTGGCAGCGGCGTACCGAGCGTCCGGCGGCGTTCATCGAAGAAGCGCAACTGGCGCGCCAGCAGATTCTCTATGGCTCGCTGGCCAGTGACTTCGAAAGCGTCGCTCAGGCGCTGCTGCAGGTTGCCCGGGACGACCTGATGACCCGCGACCTGACCCTCGGCGCGATTCGCCGTGTGTTGCAGGCGCTGATCGTGCATTTCCCGGTGTATCGCACCTACATCAGCGCACTCGGTCGCTCGGCCCAGGATGAGCACTTCTTCCAACAAGCCATGGACGGCGCCCGGCAGACCCTGAGCGAAGGCGACTGGCCGGTGCTCGACTGCGTGGCCGCATGGCTCGGTGGCACGCCATGGCGGCACACACCGCGCGGACGCTCGCGCAAGATTCTCAAGCACGCCTGCGTTCGTTTCCAGCAACTGACCTCCCCAGCGGCGGCCAAAGCCGTGGAAGACACCGCGCTGTACCGCTCGGCGGTGCTGCTGTCGCGCAACGACGTCGGCTACAACACCGAACAGTTCAGCGCACCGCTGAGTGACTTCCACGCGATCAATCAACAGCGCATGGAGGCGTTTCCCGACAACTTGCTGGCCACCGCCACCCATGACCACAAACGCGGCGAGGACACCCGTGCGCGGCTGGCGGTGCTCAGCGAGCGCAGCCACTGGTACGCCGAACAGGTCGAGTTGTGGCGCGCCCTCGCCCGTCCGCTGCGTGACGATGATCAACAGCCCTCGTCCGCTGATGAACTGATCCTCTATCAAGCCCTGCTCGGTAGTTGGCCGCTGCACTTGCGCGATGACGATCAGGCCGGTTTGGCCGATTACGCCGAGCGGATCTGGCAATGGCAGCAGAAAGCCCTGCGCGAAGCCAAGCTGCAAAGCAGTTGGAGTGCGCCGAATGAAGCCTATGAAAACGCTGCGCAGACGTTCACTCAACGCCTGCTCACCGGTGAAGCGGGCGAGCTGCTGCGCGCCGCGCTGAGCAAGACCGTCAACAGCATCGCTGCGGCCGGCGCCCTCAACAGTCTGGCGCAAACCTTGCTGCGCATGACGGTGCCGGGGGTGCCGGATCTGTATCAGGGCAACGAGTTCTGGGATTTCAGCCTGGTCGATCCGGACAACCGCCGGCCGGTGGATTACGCCGCTCGCGAGCAGGCCCTGCATGAACGTGTTGAAGTCGAGACGTTGCTGGCGAACTGGCGTGACGGGCGTATCAAGCAAGCGCTGATCGCCGAGGTGCTGAACCAGCGCGTCGAACACGCCGAGCTGTTCCGGCGCGGCGCGTACCAGGCCCTGGAGGTACTGGGCAGCCAGGCGCACAACGTGCTCGCGTTTGCCCGTGAGCACGAGGGGATGTACGCCATCGTGATCGTCCCGGTGCGCTGCGCGACGCTGCTGGAAAACGGTGCCGTCCCTCAAGTTGATGCGCCGCGCTGGGGCGATACACGGGTGGTTTTACCGTTCGCCGCCTCCGACACAAACCTGAAGGGACTTTTTCACAGCAGCGCAGTCACAAAAAACAGGGAGCTGAACGTCAGCGCCGCGCTGGGGGATATCCCGGTCAATCTGTTTATCCAACTCTTTACGTAACGACGAGTTCAGTTCAGGAGCATTGCGATGAGTACCGACGATAAACGCATCCGCGAGTTCGCCTATCAGATCTGGGAATCAGAGGGCAAACCTGAAGGTCATGAAGCACGCCACTGGGAGATGGCGCGCAAACTGGCTGAAGCCGAGGCTTTGGCGCCGAAGAAAGCACCGAAGGCAGCGGGCAGCAAGACTGCCGGCAAAGGAACTGACAGCAAGGCCCCGGCGGCCAAGCCCAAGGCGCCAGCGGCCGCCAAAGCCAAACCGGCAGGCGCCGCCAAAGTCGTACCGCCGGGTGAGAAAGCCGCCGAGAAAAAGCCCCGCGCCCCACGCAAGCCCCCGGCCAACTGACACACCCGGATTATCGAACTGAATGACCGTGTGGCGGGTTCGCCCGCCACGCAGGGACAACTCGTCCTTAAAAAACCCAATAACCCCTGTCAGGGAGAGATGTCTGTGGTGAGGGGATTTATCCCCGATCGGCTGCAAAGCAGTCACAGGGCCGCTGCGCGATCCATCGGGGATAAATCCCCTCACCACAGATTCTTTTCCCACCGTTGATTATTCGAACCAACCCGTTTTGCAGGAGCAATCATGACCAGTCCAAAAAAAGCCGAGCCCGCAGCGCACGCTGAACCGTCGAGAATCCGTGAAGGCCTGCCCTTCCCGCTCGGTGCGACCTGGGATGGTCTGGGGGTCAACTTTGCGCTGTTTTCCGCCAATGCCACCAAGGTTGAGTTGTGCATCTTCGACGACGCCGGCGAAGTTGAACTCGAACGTATCGAACTGCCGGAATACACCGACGAGATCTACCACGGTTATCTGCCCGACGCCCACCCGGGGCTGATCTACGGCTACCGCGTCTATGGCCCGTATGACCCGGCCAACGGCCACCGCTTCAACCACAACAAACTGCTGATCGACCCCTACGCCAAGCAACTGGTTGGCGAATTGAAATGGTCCGAGGCGCTGTTCGGCTACACCATCGGCCATCCCGACGCCGACCTCAGTTTCGATGAGCGCGACAGTGCGCCGTTCGTGCCCAAATGCAAAGTCATCGACCCGGCGCACACCTGGGGCAACGACCATCGCGTCAGCGTGCCGTGGGACAAAACCATCATTTATGAAACCCACGTACGCGGCATCAGCATGCGTCATCCGTCGGTGCCGGAGAACGTGCGTGGCACCTTCGCCGGGTTGATGGTCGATGATGTGCTCGAACACATCCGCAAACTCGGCGTGTCGTCGGTGGAACTGCTGCCGATTCACGCGTTCGTCAATGACCAGCACCTGCTGCACAAGGGCATGACCAACTACTGGGGCTACAACAGTATCGCCTTCTTCGCCCCCGACCCGCGCTATCTGGCCAGCGGCAAGATCGCCGAGTTCAAGGAGATGGTCGCGCACCTGCACGAGGCCAATCTGGAAGTGATCCTCGACGTGGTCTACAACCACACCGCCGAGGGCAACGAACAAGGCCCGACCCTGTCGATGCGCGGTATCGACAACGCCTCGTATTACCGGTTGATGCCGGACGACAAGCGCTACTACATCAACGATTCCGGCACCGGTAACACCCTCGACCTGAGCCACCCGTGCGTGCTGCAGATGGTCACCGACTCGCTGCGTTACTGGGCCAGCGAAATGCATGTCGACGGTTTCCGCTTCGACCTGGCAACGATTCTCGGGCGTTATCACGACGGTTTCGACGAACGCCACAGTTTCCTCGTCGCCTGCCGTCAGGATCCGGTACTGCGCCAGGTGAAAATGATCGCCGAGCCATGGGACTGCGGCCCCGGCGGCTATCAGGTCGGCCACTTCCCGCCGGGCTGGGTCGAGTGGAACGACAAATTCCGCGACACCGTGCGCGCGTTCTGGAAAGGCGACGACGGCCAAGTTGCCGACTTCGCCAGCCGCATGACCGCGTCCGGCGAGATGTTCAACCAGCGTGGGCGACGGCCGTATTCGTCGGTGAATTTCATCACCGCCCACGACGGTTTCACCCTCAACGATCTGGTGTCGTACAACGACAAGCACAACGAGGCCAACGACGAGAACAACCAGGACGGCAGCAATAACAACCTGTCGTGGAACCACGGCGTCGAAGGCCCGACCGACGACCCGGAGATCAACGCGCTGCGCCACCGGCAGATGCGCAACTTCTTCGCCACGCTGCTGCTGTCGCAGGGCACGCCGATGATCGTTGCCGGCGACGAGTTCGCCCGCACGCAGGACGGCAACAACAACGCCTATTGCCAGGACAGCGAGATCGGTTGGGTCAACTGGGACCTGAGCGAGGATGGCAAGGCGCTGCTCAAGTTCGTCAAGCGCCTGATCAAGTTGCGCATGGCATATCCGATTCTGCGCCGTGGGCGCTTCCTGGTCGGCGAATACAACGAGGACATTGGCGTCAAGGACGTCACCTGGCTGGCGCCGGATGGCACCGAGATGACCACCGAACACTGGCATGACGCGCATAACCGTTGCCTGGGCATGCTGCTCGATGGCCGTGCGCAGGAGACCGGGATCCGCCGCAAGGGTGCCGACGCGACGCTGCTGCTGGTGGTCAACGCCCATCACGACATCGTCAATTTCAGCCTGCCGGAAGTGCCCGAAGGCAGTTTCTGGACCTGCATGATCGATACCAATCAACCGGCCATTCGCGGTCAGGAGCGCTTCGAGTTCGGCCATGAATACTCGGTCACCGGCCGTTCGCTGCTGCTGTTCGAACTGCAACGCGAAGAAGAAGACTGATATGGACCTGCAACACTATCTGGCGCGCCGCCCGCCGGACTACGCCGACACCGCCGCCCTCGGCCACTGCCTGCGGGCGTTGGTCGAAGCCGGGCTGGATCAACTGCCGTTACCGGGCAGCGGCCTTACGCTGGAGCGTTTTCAGCGTCTGGCCGAAGTCGGCGGACACGACTTGGGCTTGTGCAAACTCTACGAAGGCCACACCGACGCACTGGCGATCATCGAACAGCTCGGTGGTTCGCCCACCCCGGGCAGCACCTGGGGCATGTGGGCCGCTGAACCGCCGCAGGCGCGGGTGCAAGTGCACCCGGCCGGGCACATGGTGCGTCTCGACGGGCGCAAGGCCTGGTGTTCCGGGGCGGCGGTGCTCAGCCATGCGCTGCTCACCGCGTGGGACGCCGAAGATCGTCAGCAACTGGTGGCGGTGGCGCTTGATCAACCGGGCGTGACCATCACCGATCAGGGCTGGCAAGCGGTCGGTATGGGTGCCACCGGCAGCGTCGAAGTGTTGTTCGACGGCGCCGAAGCCCAGGCCATCGGCGAACCCGGCGACTACCTGAAACGTCCGGGTTTCTGGCAAGGCGGGATCGGCATCGCGGCGTGCTGGTACGGCGCGGCGCGGCAGATCGCCGAGGCACTGCGGCAACACTGCGCGCAACGCCAGGAGCCACACGCCCTCGCCCACCTCGGTGCGGTCGATGCGGCGTTGTACGCAGCGGCGAATGTGCTGCGTTTCAGTGCTCTGCATATTGATGCGCACCCCGAAGCCGATGCACGACTGTTGGCCCAGCGCGCCCGCGCTGTGGTCGAACAATCCGCTGAGCAGGTAATGCGCGATGTCGGCCGGGCGCTGGGGGCCGGACCATTCTGCAAGGATCGACACTTCGCTCGGTTGAACGCCGATCTGCCGGTGTTCCTGCGTCAGAGCCATGCCGAGCGTGACCTTGCCGCGCTCGGCCAAGCGCTGGCCGAATACCCTGAGGAGGCGTGGACGCTATGAATGTCGCGAACAAACCCGATCCGATCATCGGCCACCAAGGCACGTCCCTGCTGCAATGGCAACATTCCCGGCACCTGGCGGCGCTGGACAGCGTCGATGTCCTCAGTCTGGTGCCACCGGGCGCGCGGGCGGTGATTGTCGCGCCGCACCCGGACGACGAAGTGCTCGGCTGCGGCGGGATGCTGCAGTTGCTGGCCGCCGCCGGGCGGCAGTTGCAACTGATCTCGGTCACCGATGGCAGCGCCAGTCATCCCGGCTCCGAGCGCTGGCCGGTGGAACGTCTGAGCGTGGTGCGGCCGCAGGAATCGGCAGAAGCCCTGCGCCGCCTCGGCGTGCCGCTGCACCGGATGAAATGGCTGCGCGGCGGTTTCAGCGACAGCCAGGTGGCCGAGGATGAAACGTCGCTGGTCGCGTTCATCGAACGCCATCTGCGCCCCGGCGATGTGGTGTTCAGCACTTGGTGCGAGGACGGCCATTGCGATCACGAAGCCGCCGGCCGTGCCAGTATCGAGGCCGCACGCCGGGTCGGCGCCACCTGCCACGAACTGCCGGTATGGACCTGGCACTGGGCCTCCCCCGAAGACGCTGCGGTGCCGTGGCAGCGCGCACGCAAAATCCTGTTGTCACCCGAGCAAGTGGCGCGCAAACGGCACGCGGTGCATGCCTTTGCCAGCCAACTGGAAGGCGACCCGCAAGCCGGGCTGCAACCGGTGCTGGCGCCCTACGTGCTGGATCGGCTGCTGCAACCTTTCGAAGTGGTGTTCCTGTGAGTGTCGATGATCGCTACTTCGAAGGCTTGTTCCGCGCCAGCGATGACCCTTGGGCGTTTCGCGAGCGCTGGTACGAACAACGCAAACGCGCGATCACCCTCGCGGCCCTGCCCCGCGCGCATTATCGGGCGATCTTCGAACCCGGATGCGCCAATGGTGAATTGAGTGCCGAACTGGCTGGCCGCTGCGACCGCCTGCTGTGTTGCGACACTGCCAGCGCGGCGGTGAATCTGGCGCGCAGCCGATTGAGCCTGTTCGACCACGCCGAAGTCCGCCAGAGTCGCCTGCCCGGCGACTGGCCGGAAGAAAAATTCGACCTGATTGTATTAAGCGAAATCGGCTACTACCTCGATGCCCAGGATCTGACAGACGTGATCCGGCGCATCAGCGATTCCCTGACCGCAGACGGGCAATTGCTCGCTTGCCACTGGCGCCCGCCCATCGACGGCTGCCCGCTCAATGCCCGCCAGGTGCATGACCTGATTCACGAACAATTGCCGCTGCCGCGTCTGGCGCTGCATCAGGAAGCCGACTTCATCCTTGAGGTCTGGAGCCGCGAGCCGCGCTCGGTGGCCGCACTGGAGGGCCTGCGATGATCGGCATTCTGATTCCCGCGCACAACGAAGAAGACTTGCTCGAGCAGTGCCTGACAGCCGCCCTGCGCGCCAGCAAACACGGACTGCTGGCCGGCGAACCGGTGGAGGTGCTGGTGGTGCTCGACAGTTGTACCGACCGGTCGGCACAGATTGTCAGCGGCTTTCCGGTGCTGAGTCTGCACATTGACGCTCGCAACGTCGGCCAGGCCCGTGCCGCTGGCGCGCAGGTTTTGCTGGAGCGTGGTGCACGCTGGATCTCCTGCTCCGACGCCGACAGCCGTGTGGCCGACGACTGGCTGGTGGCGCAGTTGGGCCTGGGCGCCGACGCGGTATGCGGCACGGTAACCGTCGAACACTGGGATCAATCGTTCGACGAAGCCGCGCAAATCCGCTATCACAGCCACTATCAGGCGCGTGACGGGCATCGGCACATTCACGGTGCCAACCTCGGAATCAGCGCAGACGCCTATCGTTGGGCCGGGGGGTTCAAACCTTTGGCCTGCGATGAAGATGTCCAACTGGTGCGGCAACTGGAGCTGTCCGGTGCCGACATCGCCTGGAGCCATCGCCCGCAAGTGCACACCAGCGCCCGTCTGGACAGCCGAGCCCGGGGCGGATTCGGTGATTACTTGCGGAAAGTGGTACAGATAGACATAAAAAAAGCGGATCAGATTGATCTGTGACGCGACGAATCAACTTTCATGAGCAATACTCTGCTGCGCGGCAATCCAGGGTTCGGAGCGACGCACGGCAATTCATCCGCCTTCACGGGTCGCGCGCACCTGGTTTTCCACGGTGTCTGCACGACTGAGGGCCAGAGACAACAAGGACGTAATACCCATGAAACCGTTATTCCTCAGCGAACACTCGCTGCCGGCGCAGATATGGAACAGCGCCCCGCAGCTGGACAACATTCCCGTCATCAACACCCACAGCCTCGTTCCCCCCGGTGCCCGTGCCGTCGTGGTCGCCCCGCATCCGGGTGATGAAGTGGTGACCTGTGGCGGTCTCCTGCAACTGCTTTCCAGCCTCGGTCATCCGCTGCAACTGCTGTCGATCACCGACGGCAGCGCCAGCCATCCGGGTTCACGACAATGGTCGGAAAAACGCCTGAGCGTATTCCGTCCCCAGGAAAGCGTCGAGGCCCTGCGCCGGCTCGGCCTGCCGATGCACAGTCTGAAATGGGTGCGCGGCGGTTTTACCGACAACGCGCTGCTCGACTGCGAGGCTGACATCACCCACTTCATCGCGCGCTACCTGCGCCCCGGCGACGTGGTGTTCAGCACCTGGCGCAACGACAGCAACGACGACCATGAAGCGGTCGGCCGTGCCAGTGCCCAAGCGGCTGCGCAAGTCGGCGCGACCTTCCATGACGTGCCGGTCTGGGCCTGGCACTGGCCGGAACGCGAGCAGAACCTGATTCCCTGGGAACGTGCGCGCAAACTGCGACTCGACACCTGGACCGTGGCGCGCAAAAGTCACGCCACCCACGCCTATGCCAGCCAGCTCAAGGGCGAACCGGCGATCGGCATTGCGCCGATGCTGCCGCGGGTGATCCTCGAGCGCATGCGCTTGCCGTACGAAATCGTGCTCATCTGAAACACGTTTCCCCTGTGGGAGCGGGCTTGCTCGCGAAGAGGCCAGTACTGCCGGCGCCTATTCCTTTGGCACCACATTATCCAGTGCCTGATTCACCGCCAGCTCCCCCAGCATCACCACCTGCGCGATGCCCAACGCCGTATGACGGCTCGGCCCTTCGAGCGTGCCGGCGAAATCACCGAGCATCACCGTGGCCGAGGCCAGGGACTCGCAGGCGTTGGCCAGCAGCGATTCGGTATCGGTTTGCGGGTTGACCAGGAACATGCTGCTGGGGGTGTACGGCGTTGCCATGATGTGCGCGGGCGCGAGGTAGTGGTCGAGGGCGCGTTCGGCAGCTTCGTGGAGTTTTCTGGAGTTGTGGGATTCGTAGGGTGATACCGGGTCTGTAGCGGGTGGATTGGGGGTGGTTTCGGGCATCATCAGTTGGAACTCCGATCGAGGCACTTTGAAAGAATGAGTCTCTGTAGGAGCTGCCGCAGGCTGCGATCTTTTGATGTTGCTTTTAAAAAAACAAGATCAAAAGATCGCAGCCTTCGGCAGCTCCTACAGAGGACCGGGCAGTTAGTTCGGCACGCGGCGGCCGTCCAGGACTCGGTTGACCATCAGTTCACTGAGCATGATCACCTGATGCAGCATCAGCATGGCCCGGCGCTGTGGGTGGTCGGCGACGTCGCTGATGTCCCGGGCCATGTCGCTGGCGGCGGCTAATGATTCGCAGGCTTCGACGAGCAAGGTTTCCTCGTCCACGGTGGGGTCGATGAGGAAGATTCTGCTGGATTTGCGTGACGAGGCTGAAGGGATCGAGATCTTCAGGGCGCCGGAGTTGAGGTAGAAGTTGATGGCGCGGTCGGTTGCCGCTTTTATCTTCTGCGGGTCGAGGGCCGGGTCGTACGGGATTGAGGCGTCCGGGGGATTGGGTGTGGCTTTGAACATAGGTGACTCACTGTTTTAAATGAATGAGGAGCCATCACTCTCGCTACCAAACGAAGGGTGGCGGCCATTTGTGGGTTGGTAGACCGGTCAAAACAGTAAACCCGGCGCTCCCGAAGGAGCCCCACGCATGGCCACCATAAAAGCAGAGCCCCAAAAACGGACCTGTAATGTGGCGCACGACTGTAATGAAACGGGCTACCAAACCCGATCACTGTTTTCCAGTGACAGGGAAACGATATCGCCCACCTCATAGCCGTGTAAGCTGGCGGATTCTGGCGTACGCGTAGGTAACGGCGCAAGGCGTTGTAGCCGGTATGGCGTAACGGATCGTGTACTTTAAACGTGGTTGCGCGGTTATGTTTATGTGCGGGGTTTGGTCTGTTGTTTTGATTTTGTCTGGCAGGCCGCTTTCGCGAGCAGGCTCGCTCCCACAGTTGGAATGCTTGCATTCAGTGGGAGGTTGGTCGGCTGGTGAGCCGACATCGCTGGCAAGCCAGCTCCCACAATTTGACCGAGTGCATTCAGTCAGAGATTGGTCGATCGGCAGGCCGCTTTCGCGAGCAGGCTCGCTGCCACCGGTTTTCTGGCGGCTCGGGTGATTTGTGTTACGGCCTGAGGCATCTGGAAGGAACTGCCCGCGCACAGACCAGTCGCATGAACAGGAAGCCGTTTTTTCAGAGGAGTGAACGTGTCCAGTGATCCCGAGCGTCACGCCGTCGACGCCCCCGTCATTCATCGCCTGCGCGTGCTGACGGTCAATACCCACAAGGGCTTCACCGCCCTCAATCGGCGCTTCATCTTGCCGGAACTGCGCGAAGCGGTGCGCAGCACCTCGGCCGATCTGGTGTTTCTCCAGGAAGTCGTTGGCGAACACGAGCGCCATTCCAACCGTTACAACGAATGGCCACAAACCTCGCAATACGAATTTCTTGCCGACAGCATGTGGAGCGATTTTGCCTACGGACGCAACGCGGTGTACCCCGATGGCCATCACGGCAATGCCCTGCTGTCAAAATACCCGATCCGCGAATACCGCAACCTCGACGTGTCGATCACCGGCCCCGAACGCCGTGGCTTGCTGCATTGCGTACTGGACGTGCCGGGCCACGCCGAAGTCCACGCCATCTGCGTGCATTTGAGCTTGCTGGAAAGCCATCGCCAGTTGCAGTTGCAGCTGCTTTGCCAGTTGCTCGAATCCTTGCCCGAGGACGCGCCGGTGATCATTGCCGGCGACTTCAACGACTGGCAATTGCAAGGCAATGCCGCCCTCGCCCGCCGCGATTACCTGCACGAAGCGTTCGAACGCCACCATGGCCGTCCGGCCAAGACCTATCCAGCGCGTTTTCCACTGTTGCGCCTGGACCGCATCTATCTGCGCAATGCCAGCAGCCACGACCCGCAGATCCTCGGCAACAAACCGTGGACACATTTGTCGGACCACTTGCCACTGGCGGTGGAAGTGCACCTGTAATCCTGCTGCGGCAGCGATCCCCGGCTCACCGAAAACGCCTGTGTGAGCAGGCTTGCCCGCGATGACGGCGGATCAGGCAACAGAGATGTTGAATGTTCCGACCTCTTCGCGGGCAAGCCCGCTCCCACAGGGTTAGCGGTGGCTGGACTAGCCCTCCGGCTTGAGAATCAACACCGCCAGCGGCGGCAGATTCAGTTCCAGCGACAGCGACTGCCCATGGCTCGGCACCTCTTCGGTAAACGCCCCGCCGCCATTGCCATAGTTGGACCCGGCGTAGGTGTCGGCATCGCTGTTGAGCAGTTCATTCCAGCGTCCGGCAAACGGCACGCCGACGCGGTACGACTGACGCGGCACCGGGGTGAAGTTGGCGACCACCAGCACCGGTTTGCCCTCCTTGCTCCAGCGCAGCCACGCGTACACGCTGTTGATCGCGTCATCACCGATCAACCACTGGAAGCCCTGCGGCGCGTCGTCCTGATCGTGCAGCGCCGGTTCTTCGCGATACAACCGGTTGAGGTCGCCGACCAGTTTCTGCACGCCTTTGTGTTCCGAGTATTGCAGCAGGTACCAGTCCAGCTGCTGATCGTGGTTCCACTCACGCCACTGGCCGAATTCGCAGCCCATGAACAACAGCTTCTTGCCCGGGTGGGTCCACATGAAACTCAGATAGGCGCGCAGGTTGGCAAATTTCTGCCAGCGGTCGCCGGGCATTTTGTCGATCAACGAATGCTTGCCGTGCACCACTTCGTCGTGGGAGATCGGCAAGATGAAGCGCTCGGACCAGGCGTAGACCAGACCGAAACTCAGTTCGTTGTGATGGTGCGCTCGGTACACCGGATCCTGCTGAATGTAGTGCAGCGAATCGTGCATCCAGCCCATGTTCCATTTGTAAGCGAAACCGAGGCCACCCTGCTGGGTGCCCTGGCTGACGCCCGGCCAGGCGGTGGATTCTTCGGCAATCACCAGCGCCCCCGGCGCCTCCAGCTCGACCACATCGTTCAAGTGCCGGAGGAAATCGATCGCCTCAAGGTTCTCGCGCCCGCCGTGGCGGTTCGGAATCCACTCGCCGGCCTTGCGCGAATAATCGCGGTAGAGCATCGAGGCCACCGCATCGACGCGCAGGCCATCCACGTGAAAGTGCTTCAACCAGTGCAATGCCGATGCCAGCATATAGCCGTGTACTTCGGTGCGCCCCAGGTTGTAGATCAGCGTGTCCCAGTCCTGATGGAAGCCCTCCAGCGGGTTGCCATATTCGTACAACGCCGTGCCGTCGAACTGCGCCAGGCCATGGGTATCGGTAGGAAAATGCGCCGGTACCCAGTCGAGAATCACCCCGATTCCAGCCTGGTGACAGGCGTTGACGAACTCACCGAACTGCTCGGGGGTGCCGTATCGCGCGCTCGGGGCGAATTGCGAGAGCAGTTGATAGCCCCACGAACCGCCAAACGGGTGCTCCATGATCGGCATCAGTTCGATGTGGGTGAAGCCCAGCTCCTTGACGTAAGGAATCAGCCGCTCGGCCAGCTCCGGCCAGGTGTACTGGCGGGCGACTTCGCCCAGATCGTCCAGCTCACACTGCCACGATCCGGCGTGCAGCTCATAGATCGACAGCGGCTGCGAATGCTGTTGCCGTTCGCGACGACCGCTCATCCATTCCTGATCCTGCCAGTCGACTTGCAGCGGTGCGGCGACTTTCGACGCGGTGTCCGGCGGCAGGCTGGTGGCCAGCGCCATCGGGTCAGCCTTCAGCGGCAGAATGCCGTGGGCGCCGAGGATCTCGTATTTGTACAACTCCCCCGCCTGCAGGCGCGGAATGAACAACTCCCAGACCCCGGATGGATGGCGCAGGCGCATCGGATGGCGGCGCCCGTCCCAGACGTTGAAATCGCCGACCACCGAGACGCGCCGGGCGTTCGGCGCCCACACGGCGAAACGCACGCCATCGACGCCATCGACGGTTTGCAGCTGGGCGCCGAGGCAACTGCTCAGATCGCGGTGATTGCCTTCGGCGAACAGATACAAATCCATTTCGCCGAGCAACTGACCAAAGCTATAGGGATCTTCCGCCACTTGCTCGCCGCCGGCCCAGCGCGTGCGCAGCAGATAGGGCCGGGCCTGGGCGAAGTGCCCGACAAACAGCCCCGGGGTTTCCGTGGCGGTCAGTTCGCCACGTTCTTCACCACTGTCCTTGTCCAGCACTTCAACTTTCAACGCACCCGGCAAATAGGCGCGGATGAACTGCCCGCCGGCACCATCACCGTGCGGGCCGAGAATGGAAAACGGGTCGCGATGTTCCGCACGTACCAACGCATCGATGTCTTGCGCCGTCGGCAATAACGCTTCTTTAGCGTGACCCTGTTCCTTGTTCGAGACACTCATGACTACTCTCCACCAAGATCGGAAAAGGGTTTAAGCCCCGTCAATAACCCATACAAACCGTGCAACGGCACGGGCAGCCACGTGGGGCGATTTTCGGCTTCATAGGCCACTTCATAGGCCGCCTTCTCCAGGCCGAACAGCGCCAGCGCTGCGTCGGCACCCGCAGGATCCTGCCAGGCATGATCAAGACTAGCCGCCGCCTGGCGATATGCCTGAACAAATGCCTCGCGCGCCTCACGCAGGTAGCGCTCGGCGACCCGATGCCGGGCCGCTTCCGACTCTGCACTGTGATCGACGTTATGCACGTTGATGGTCATGGCCGCCGCGTAATCGAAGGATCGCAGCACGCCGCTGACGTCCTTGTACGGACTGTGTTTGCCGCGCCGCTCGTGCAGCGGCCGCGCCGGTTCACCTTCGAAGTCGATCAGATAGGCATCGCCCTTGATCACCAGCACCTGGCCCAGGTGCAAGTCGCCATGCACACGAATACGCAAGCCGCCCACGGCTTTCTGTGCGAGTTCCTGCACATGGCCAAGGATGATTTTTTTGTTGTCCAGCAGCCGCGCGACCATTTTCTGATCCGCCGCGCTCAGATGACTTTGATGTTGCTTGAGCAGCTTCAGCGCATGCTCGACCTGCGCCGCAACGTCCTTGCCGGTGGCGTGGGCGTCCTTGGCGCTGGTGATTTGCGGGGCGAAATCGGGATTGTCGCTCGGCGCCGCGAGCACTTGATGCATTTCGCCCAGACGCTGGCCGAGCATGCCGGCAAAGTCCTTGAGCTCGCCGAGGGCGTTGTAATGCTGTTCCTGCTCGGACATGGCGTCGGCCAGTTCATCGCGCAGCGCCCGTTCGAGGTTGTTCTGCGTCCATTCCCAGGCATCACCCTGATTGCTCAGATAGCCTTGGGCGATCATCAAAAGATTGTCTTCGCCCTGGGCATCACGGCGAATCACCGAACCCAGCAGCGGCGAGATGTTCTCGAAACCGGCCTCGGTCAGGTAGGCACTCATTTCCAGTTCCGGGTGCACCCCCGAGGCGACTTTGCGGATCAGTTTCAGCACCAGGCTGTTGCCGATCACCACCGAACTGTTCGACTGCTCAGCCGACAGATAACGCACCTCGGATTCAGCGCCGAGGCCAAGTTTTTCCAACTGCGCGGTCGGCGCGAAACGAATCTCGCCCTGTTCGGAGTTGAGCACGGTGCTGCTCTGCATGCCTTGCAGCACGGCGTGCACAAACGTTTCGAGGCTGAACGCATCGGTGATCAGCCCCACCTGACGTCCGCGACGTACCCGGGACAAGGCCAATTGCTGCGGCAGCGCCGCCCCGACCTGATCTTCCGAGATAAACCCGAACGGCAGTTGATAGCGGCTGGTCTGCCCGGCGCTGGTGACTTCGATCTCGCTGAGCAGCACCGGATGCTGGGCATCGCCGAAGCGCACGCCGTAGGCCAGATTGACCTGCTCGATGGCCGCGTCCTTGCCGGCGAACCAGCGGCGGTTCTGCAGCCAGCTCGGCAAGATGCTCTGCTCCAGGGTGTTGCGGGTGGGCGCTTCAAGCAGTTCTTCCATGCGTTTTTTCAGCACCAGCGTGGTGAAGTCCGGCAGGCTCTGCGCCGGTTCCACGTGCCAGCTCGGCATCTGGTTTTCCGCCGCGAGGGCAAACCAATAGAAGCCGTACGGCGCCAGGGTCAGCAGGAAGTTCAACTGACCGATGGGCGGGAACGCGTTACCGCCAAGCATCTCCACCGGGACCATGCCCACATACGCAGACAGATCCAGCTCCGCCGCTTGCGCGCTGCGCGAGACGTTGGCCACGCAGAGAATGATTTCGTGCTTGCCGTCAGCGTCGGTGAACTCGCGGGTGTAGGCCAGGATGCGTCGGTTGCTCGGCGAGAGCATCTTCAGCGTGCCGCGCCCGAAAGCCTTCGACTGCTTGCGCACGGCGAGCATGCGTCGCGTCCAGTTGAGCAGCGAATGCGGGTCGCCGGCCTGGGTTTCGACGTTGACCGACAGGTAACCGTATTGCGGGTCCATGATCGGTGGCAGCACCAGGCTTGCCGGGTCGGCCCGGGAAAAACCGCCGTTGCGGTCGATCGACCATTGCATCGGCGTGCGCACGCCGTCGCGGTCGCCGAGGTAGATGTTGTCGCCCATGCCGATTTCATCGCCGTAATACAGGGTCGGCGTGCCGGGCATCGACAGCAGCAGGCTGTTGAGCAGTTCGACGCGGCGGCGGTCTCGCTCCATCAACGGCGCCAGACGTCGACGAATGCCGAGGTTGATCCGCGCGCGACGGTCAGCGGCGTAGTAGTTCCACAGGTAATCGCGCTCCTTGTCGGTGACCATCTCCAGCGTCAGCTCATCGTGGTTGCGCAGGAAGATTGCCCACTGGCAATTGGCAGGAATCTCCGGGGTTTGCCGCAGAATGTCGGTGATCGGGAAGCGATCTTCCTGGGCCAGCGCCATGTACATGCGCGGCATCAGCGGGAAGTGAAAGGCCATGTGGCATTCGTCACCGTTGACGCCTTCGGCATCGGTGTCGCCGAAGTACAGCTGAGTGTCTTCCGGCCATTGGTTGGCCTCGGCCAGCAGCATGCGGTCAGGGTAATTGGCGTCGATCTCGGCACGGATCTGCTTGAGGACGTCGTGGGTCTCGGGCAGGTTTTCGTTATTGGTGCCGTCGCGCTCGATCAGGTACGGAATGGCGTCGAGACGCAGACCGTCGATGCCCATGTCCAGCCAGTAGCGCATCACCGACAGCACGGCTTTCATCACTTGCGGATTGTCGAAATTCAGATCGGGCTGGTGCGAATAAAAGCGGTGCCAGAAGTATTGGCCGGCGACCGGGTCCCAGGTCCAGTTGGACTTTTCAGTGTCGAGAAAGATGATCCGGGTGCCGTCGTACTTTTGATCGTCATCCGACCACACATAGAAGTCCCGCGCCGCCGAGCCGGGTTTGGCCTTGCGCGCCCGCTGGAACCACGGGTGCTGATCGGAGGTGTGGTTGATGACCAGCTCGGTGATCACCCGCAAGCCACGTTTGTGCGCCTCGGCGATGAAGCGCTTGGCGTCGGCCATGGTCCCGTAGTCACTGTGCACGCCGCGGTATTCGGCGATGTCGTAACCGTCATCGCGGCGTGGCGACGGGTAGAACGGCAACAGCCAGATGGTGTTGACGCCGAGTTCGGCGATGTAGTCGAGTTTGGCGATCAGGCCGGGAAAGTCGCCGATCCCGTCATTGTTGGAGTCGAAAAACGATTTGACGTGAACTTGATAGATCACCGCATCCTTGTACCAGAGCGGGTCTTTGATGAAGGTGGCTGCCTTGGGTTTCTTCGCCATGTGAAACTCCTGAAAAATTCGTCTCTGCACATAATGTGATCGTGCTGATACTTCTGTAGGAGCTGCCGAAGGCTGCGATCTGTTGATCTTGCTTCTAAAAAATCAAAGGCAAAAGATCGCAGCCTTCGGCAGCTCCTACACGGGTCGGTGTCTGTCTTACACGGCAGTAATCCGCCATATCCCGAACGGCTGGTACGCCGGGTCTATGCGCATGAACTGATACTTGCCGTGCCAGTCCCAGCGATGCCCGTTCATCAAGTCTTCACCGTGGGTGGTTGCGTCGTCGGGCAGGCCCATCTCCCACAGCGGCAATTCGAAATTGGCTTCCTGCACGTTGTGCGGATCGAGGCTCACCGCCACCAGAATGAAATTGCTGCCGTCGAAGCTGCGCTTGCCGAAGTACAGAATGTTGTCGTTCCAGGCGTTGTAGATTTTCAGGCCCAGGTGCGTGTGCAGCGCCGGGTTCTGCCGGCGGATGCGATTGAGCTGGGCAATTTCGGCAATGATGTTGCCCGGCGCATTGAAGTCGCGGACGCGGATCTCGTACTTCTCCGAATCAAGGTATTCCTCCTTGCCCGGCACTGGCGCCGATTCGCACAGTTCATAACCGGAATACATGCCCCACAGGCCCGAACCCATGGTCGCCAGCGCCGCGCGAATCAAAAAGCCCGGACGCCCCGACTCATGCAGGAACGCCGGGTTGATGTCCGGCGTATTGACGAAGAAGTTCGGCCGATAGCATTCACGCCATGGCGACTGGTTGAGCTCAGTGAAGTAGGTCGCCAACTCGGACTTGGTGTTACGCCAGGTGAAATAGGTGTAGCTCTGGCTGTACCCGACCTTGCCCAGACGCGCCATCATCGCCGGCGTGGTGAACGCCTCGGCGAGGAAAATCACTTCCGGGTGCAGTGCCCGCACATCGGCAATCAGCCATTGCCAGAACGGCAGCGGCTTGGTGTGCGGATTGTCGACGCGAAAGATCTTCACGCCTTCGTTGACCCAGCCGACCACGATATCGCGCAGCTCGACCCACAGACTGGGGATCGCGTCCGGCGCATAGAAGTCGACGTTGACGATGTCCTGGTATTTCTTCGGTGGGTTCTCCGCGTACTTGATCGTGCCGTCCGGGCGCCAGTTGAACCAGCCCGGATGCTGCTTGAGCCACGGGTGATCCTGGGAACACTGGATGGCGAAATCGAGGGCGATTTCCAGACCATGCTCAGCGGCAGCGGCCACCAGTCGGCGGAAGTCTTCGCGAGTACCGAGCTGCGAGTGAATCGCCTCATGGCCACCCTCCTCGCTTCCGATCGCGTACGGGCTACCGGGATCATCGGGACCTGCGGTGAGGGAATTGTTGCGGCCCTTGCGGTGGGCGCGGCCGATGGGGTGAATCGGCGTGAAATACAACACGTCAAACCCCATGTCCTGAATCATCGGCAGACGCGCGTGCACGTCGTTGAACGTGCCGTGACGGTTGGGATCATCGGTGATCGAGCGCGGAAACAGCTCATACCAACTGGCAAACTCGGCCAGCTCCCGTTCCACGTCCACCGGGAATTCGGCGCTCAGGCTCAGATAGGCGCGGTGATCGGCCTGCGCCATCAACTGCGCACTGCGCGAGTGCAGAAACAACGCCACCTGCTCGGTTTCGAGCAGGCCGGACAATTCATGGTGCAGTGCGGCGAGTTGTTCGCTGAGCTGACCGTCGCTGCGCTCGGCGGCCTGTTGCACCATGGTGCGGCCTTCCTGCAGTTCGAGCGACACCGGGACGGCCGCATTGTGCTTTTTCTCCAGTTCGTACTGGAAACTGGCGAAGTGATCGATCCACGCTTCGATGCAATACAGGTAGCGACCCTGGCGTTCGGGACGAAACTGCCCCTGCCAACTGTTGTTGCCCAGCTCGTTCATCACTTCGCTGTGCCAGCTCTCTTCGCCCTCCGCGCGCCAACGGATGCGCACCGCCAGCTTGTCGTGGCCGTCGGCAAAGACCTTGCTGGTGACGATCACGTCACGCTCGACGATCGACTTGACGGCAAACTGTCCGCCATCCAGGGTCGGCATGGTGTTTTCGATCACGATGCGCGGCAGCAGTAACGCCTGCGACAGCGGCATATGCGGGTTATAGCTCTGCTCTGAAGGTTTTTCAGCGGACATCGAGCCTCTCTCCTTTACGCCCCAAGGACGCTCTTGTGCCGGATCCGTGTCCACAAGGAGGCACCGGCCCCGACATGAACTCACTTAGGTTCCGAGCGACTGGCGCGGGGAAAAGTTCACAGGGATTTGCCTGGGCAAAAAAGCGGATCGAATTCGCCAGCAGGTGGTCAATCCACTTAAGCACTTCTCACGCCATGTGCCACACGGAGGTCTACAGATGAACATCCCGATCCCGGCAGAAACGCCTGATCCGAACATCGACAAACCCACCTTGCCCGAGACCGAGCCGCAGCCGATTCCCGAGCAGGAACCCCCAGGCACCACGCCACCGCCGAAGGAAGAACCGCCGACGACAATGCCGCCCGTCATCGTCTGAGCAGCACGCCCCCCCTGTAGGAGTTGCCGCAGGCTGCGATCTTTTGATCTTGTTTTTAAAAATCAAAGTCAAAAGATCGCAGCCTGCGGCAGCTCCTACAGGTTGTTCGCGGTGTTCACAGATGCTGGTTTTTCTCGTCTTCTTTCTCGAACAACCTGACCACCCGCGGCATTACGCTGAAAATCCCCAGTGCCAACAGGGTACTGAGCAGTGCCGTCGCCTCCTTGCCCAACCCGGTCGCCACGCCGATCGCCGCCGTCATCCACAATCCGGCTGCAGTGGTCAGCCCTTTGACATGGCCCTCATCGCCTTCCTTGTTTTTCAGGATGGTTCCGGCGCCAAGAAAACCGATCCCGGCGATCACGCCCTGCAACACCCGGCTCATCGCATCGGACTCCGCCCCGCTGGTTTGCAGCACCAGCACAAACAGCGCCGCGCCGAGTGCCACCAGCATGTGCGTACGTACCCCGGCGGCCTTGCCTTTGTGCTCACGTTCAAAACCGAGAATTCCGCCCAGCACGGCGGCCATCAGCAGACGCACGGTGATGCGCGTCAGTTGCGAAGCGTCGCCGATGTCGGCGAACTCCGCTTGCAGCGTTTCCCACACTTCATCCCACCAGGCGTTCATCGCTCCGTCCTTTTTATTTGTCGTTAGTGCATGGACAGCGGCGACCATTAATCAGTTGCGCAGAACGATCGGCCCCGCGCGCGCCCTAACCTCTCAGGTACCCATGAAAAAAGGACAGCCTCATGCCCGTTCGAATCGATGAATCCAACCCCGAATCAAAAGTGTGTTTTTTCACCGTCGAAAATGGCGAAGAAATTCGTATCTGCGACACCCTGGAAGTCAAAACGGATAGCGAAAAAGCCATGTCGTTCGTGGAAATTGAAAACCGGCGCGTTTACATCACTGAAGCAGAGGCGGATGCCTTGACCGTCGCTGGCGCGAAGGACGGCCGCAAGCACCTGAAGGCTGACGAGAGTGATTCGGTGATTTGACTGACCCTGATCAACACCCGGTGCAGACGCCTGCGATAGGCGTTTGCGCCTGCGTCTGCGGGCTGCTTCAAGTTGTCGCAGGTCGTCGCTCAGACGCCATCTGATCCGCTTTTTATTCAAATAGCTGAGTCTGTTATGCAAACAGATCGGCGCTCATAGTTCGTTCGCCTGATGGAGGCTGATGAGCGAATGACCATGAGCGAACAAATCCCCGTCCGAACCGTAGAAGCAAGCCCCACCATTAAAAATGTGCCAGGTCGCCCAATGAAGGCGAAGGCCGGCTCCACCGACAAGCAGATCCACACCCGCAGTTTCACCGGGCTGTTCCGCCGCCTGCGCATCAGCGGCGCAGGTTTTCTGTTTTTGCTGTTTTTCGGCACCGTGTGGTTGAACTGGGGCGGTCGTCAGGCCGTACTGTGGGACCTCGCCGAAAGCAAATTCCACATCTTCGGCGCGACCTTCTGGCCACAGGATTTCATCTTGCTCTCGGCGCTGCTGATCATTGCTGCGTTCGGTCTGTTCGCCATCACCGTGTTCGCCGGCCGGGTCTGGTGCGGTTACACCTGCCCGCAGAGCTCGTGGACATGGATTTTCATGTGGTGCGAGAAAGTCACCGAGGGTGAACGCAATCAACGCATCAAACTGCAAGCAGCGCCGTGGGGCCTGAACAAACTGGCGCGGCGCGCCGCCAAGCACACCTTGTGGCTGGCGATCAGCGTGATGACCGGGCTGACCTTCGTCGGCTACTTCACACCGATTCGCCCGCTGGCCGAAGAGCTGTTCACCCTGCAGATCGCCGGGGTCAGCCTGTTCTGGGTGTTGTTCTTCACCGCTGCCACGTACATCAACGCCGGCTGGCTGCGCGAAGCGGTGTGCATGCACATGTGCCCGTATGCGCGATTCCAGAGCGTAATGTTCGACAAGGACACCCTGGCAATCGCCTATGACGCGGCCCGTGGCGAAAACCGTGGCCCGCGCAAACGCGACGTGAAGCCCGCCGAAGCCGGTCTCGGCGATTGCATCGATTGCCAGTTGTGCGTGCAGGTCTGCCCGACCGGCATCGACATCCGCGACGGTTTGCAGATGGAATGCATCGGCTGCGCGGCGTGCATCGACGCCTGCGATTCGATCATGGACAAAATGAATTACCCGCGCGGCTTGATCCGCTACAGTTCCGAGCGCGAATTGCAGGGTGGCAAGACCCACCTGCTGCGGCCAAGGCTGATCGGCTACGTCGCGGTGCTGCTGGTGATGATCGGCGCACTGGCACTGGCTTTGGTTGAACGGCCCATGGTCTCGCTCGACGTGACCAAGGATCGCGGGCTGTTCCGCGAGAACGGTCAGGGCCAGATCGAAAACATCTACACCCTGAAGGTGATCAACAAGACCCAGCAGCGCCAGGACTACACCCTGAGCCTGGTGGATGGCGAAGGCTTCCAGTTGCAGGGCAAGACCGAACTGAGCCTGGCGCCGGGTGAGATTGTCGACGTGCCGGTATCGGTGGCGATGACCACCGAACGCCCGGCCAGCAGCTCGCAGACCTTGAGCTTCAAGATCGCCGACAGCGACGAGCCGCAGATTTACAGCGTGGCGAAAAGCAGGTTTGTGGCGCCGATGAATCGCTGAGCCTTTAAGATGCAGCTCTCTTTTGACACTGCGATACCTGTGGCGAGGGAGCTTGCTCCCGCTGGGCTGCGTAGCGGCCCCAAAAACTGTGAGTGCTACGCACTCAAGCGGGAGCAAGCTCCCTCGCCACAACAAGCAATCCGAATTCAGTCCATCGCGGGATACCGATGAAACGCTACGAAAAATTCGCCGACGACATCGCTGAACTGATCCGCTCTGGCGTCCTCGGCCCAGGGCAGCGAGTGCCGTCGGTGCGCTACGCCAGCCAGACCTACGGGGTCAGCCCGTCCACGGTGTTCCAGGCCTATTACCTGCTCGAACGTCGCGGTCTGATCCGCGCGCGGCCGCGCTCCGGCTACTTCGTCAACACCCACGCGCCGAGTCCGTTTTCCGAGCCGGTGATCAGCAGCCACGTCAACGACTCCACCGAAGTCGACGTCAGCGAACTGGTGTTCTCGGTGCTCGAATCGATCAAGGACCCGAGCACCGTGCCCTTCGGCTCGGCGTTCCCCAGCCCGACCCTGTTCCCGTTGCAGCGTCTGTCGCGCTCGCTGGCCAGTGCGGCGCGGGAGATGGACCCGCGCATGGTGGTCACCGACATGTCGCCGGGTAACCCGCAACTGCGTCGGCAGATTGCCCTGCGCTACATGGTCGGTGGGCTGATGCTGCCCATGGAAGAACTGCTGATCACCAACGGCGCCCTCGAAGCGCTGAACCTGTGCCTGCAAGCAGTGACCGAACCGGGCGATCTGGTGGCCATCGAAGCCCCGGCGTTCTACGCCAGCCTGCAAGTGCTGGAGCGCCTGAAACTCAAGGCCGTGGAAATCCCCGTGCACCCGCGCGACGGTATCGACCTCGGCGTGCTCGCCCAGACCCTGGAACGCCATCCGATCAAGGCCTGCTGGTGCATGACCAGTTTCCAGAACCCGATGGGCGCGACCATGCCCGAGGCGAAGAAACAGGAACTGGTGGAACTGCTGCGCCGGCATCAGGTGCCGCTGATCGAGGACGACGTCTATGCCGAACTCTATTACGGCCAGCAAGCGCCGAAACCGGCCAAGGCGTTCGACACCGAAGGTTTGGTGATGCACTGCGGGTCGTTCGCCAAGAGTCTGGCCCCCGGCTACCGCATCGGCTGGGTCGCTGCCGGGCGCTATGCACAGAAAATCGAGCGGCTGAAACTGATGACCTCGCTCTGTGCTTCGATGCCGGCGCAAGCGGCGATTGCCGACTACCTGCAACACGGCGGCTACGACCGCCACTTGCGCAAACTTCGCTACGCCCTGGAAGAACAGCAAAGCGCGATGCTCGCAGCAATTGCCCGCTACTTCCCGGCGCAGACCCGGGTCAGCCAGCCGGCGGGTGGCTACTTTTTGTGGCTGGAATTGCCGCCGCAGATGGATTCCTTGAAGTTGTTTCAGATGGCGTTGGCGCAGGGCATCAGCATCGCGCCGGGGCCAATTTTCTCGCCGACCCAGCGCTTCAGGAATTGTATTCGCTTGAATTACGGCAGCCCGTGGACCGAGGATTCGGAAAAGGCGATGGAGACGCTGGGGCGGATTGTGCGGTCGTTCTGACAGTCAGGTATTGCCTGTGCTGGCCCTATCGCTGGCAAGCCAGCTCCCACAGTGATCGATGTCAGTCGCAAATATTGTGTACGACACAGAAACCTGTGGGAGCTGGCTTGCCAGCGATGGGGTCGGATCAGGCAACACAAAGGCCGAAGATCAACGCCCACCACCCAGATCAACAAACGTCCCGGTCGCATAAGAAGCCTTGTCCGACAGCAACCAGACAATCGCCTCCGCCACCTCATCCGGCCGCCCGCCCCGAGCCATCGGAATCGCCGACTCAAGCTTGCTGACCCGATCCGGATCGCCGCTCAGCGCATGGAAGTCGGTGTAGATGTAGCCCGGACGCACCGCATTAACGCGAATGCCCTCGCCCGCCACTTCCTTGGACAGGCCGATGGTGAAGGTGTCGAGCGCGCCTTTGGACGCGGCATAGTCGACGTATTCGTTGGGCGAGCCCAGGCGTGCGGCGACCGACGACACGTTGACGATACTGCCGCCCTGGCCGCCGTGTTTGGGCGACATGCGCAGGATCGCGTGCTTGGCGCAGAGGATCGGCGCCAGGACGTTGGTTTTCATGATTTTGAGAATGCGGAATTCGGACATTTCATCGACCCGCGACTTATGGCCGACGGTGCCCGCATTGTTCACCAGTGCGGTGACCCGTCCCAGTTCGGTGTCGACCCGGTGAAACAGTGCGATGACTTCGTCTTCGATGCTGACATCGGCGCGCACCGCAATGGCTTGCGCCCCCAGCGCCCGCACTTGCTCCAGCACGCTTTGTGCGGCCTGTTCATCCGACTGATAGTTGATGCAGATCCGATAGCCCTGCCCGGCAGCCAACAACGCTGTAGCGGCGCCGATTCCGCGGCCGCCACCGGTGATTACCATGACTTTATCCATGCTGGCCCTTCCCCCCAATGCACACGTAACAGTCGGGATGAAGAATAACCGCCATTGGGCGGTTTTGCATGGGCTCTGTCCAAGACAAAACCCTGCATGAGACTGAAATGTTTTTTGTGGCGAGGGAGCTTGCTACCTCGCCACCGTTTGCAGTCAGACAGCCGCCTGAGCCTTTCCACGGGTGAGGTTCTGCATGAACGCGTCCGCCGGCATCGGATGCCCCAACAGATAGCCCTGCAACGAATCACAGCCCAACTGCGTGAGGAAGTCCTGCTGTACGCCAGTCTCCACGCCCTCGGCAACAATGCGCAAACCGAGCGCCTGGCCCAGCGCCACAATCGCCGAGACGATGGCCGCATCATCGCTGTCGTGCTCCAGATCGCGGACAAACCCTCGGTCGATTTTCAGTTCGTTGGCCGGCAAACGCTTGAGGTACATCAGGCTCGAATAGCCGGTACCGAAGTCGTCGATCGACAGGTCGACGCCCATGTCCGATAACTCCTGCAACACCGTCATGCTGGCATCGGCGTCACTCATGGCCGTGGTTTCAGTGATTTCCAGGGTCAGGCTGTTGGCCGGCAAATGATGCGTGGCCAGCGCCCTGGCCACGCTTTGCACCAGTCCCGCGTGGCAGAACTGTAACGCCGAGAGGTTCACCGCGATGCGCCAGTCGGTGTAACCGAGCACATACCATTCGCGCATCTGCCGGCAGGCCTCGTTGAGTACCCAGTCGCCGATGGCGATGATCAGGCCGGTCTTCTCCGCCAGATCGATGAACTTGTCCGGCAGCAACATGCCCTGGGTCGGATGCCGCCAGCGCAGCAACGCTTCGGCCCCCACCGGACGACCGCTGGCAGCGTCGAATTTGGGTTGAAAATACAGGCTGAACTGCCGGTGCTCCAGCGCGGCGCGCAGATCTTGCAGCAACTGCAGCTGCTTGCGTGCGTTGCTGTTCATCGAGGCATCGAAGAAGCTGTAGCCGTTTTTACCGCCGCCCTTGGCGTGATACATCGCCGCATCGGCGTTCATCAGCAGTTCCTGAGCGCTCTGGCCATTCCCCGGGTACAGGGCAATGCCGACGCTGGCGGAAATCTGCAACTCATGCTCGGCCACGCGGAATGACTGGCCGATCAGGCCGACCTGACGCGCTGCCAGGCTCAGGGCATCGTTGGGCTCGGTCAGACGCACCAGCAGCACGAACTCGTCGCCGCCAATTCGCGCCAGCGTGTCCTGACTGCGCAAATCTTCGCGCAGGCGCACACCGACTTCGCGCAGCAACTGGTCGCCCATGTGGTGGCCGAAGGCATCGTTGACCGGTTTGAAACCGTCCAGATCAATGAACATCAGCGCAAAACAGCCGCCCTGCTCCTCGACCTTCTTCATCGCCTGATTGATCCGGTCGTCCAGCAGCATGCGGTTCGGCAGACCTGTGAGGGTATCGTGCAACGCCAGTTGCGTCAGTTCACGGTTGGCCAGGGTCAGCGAATGCGCCAGATCGGCAGTGCGTGCTTCGAGGCGAGCATCGAGAATCGAGGTCAGCAGGGCGATCGACAGCACCGCCAGCGTGGTGATCAGCACCAGATTGTCGAGGCCGTTACCCTTGAGACCGTCGAGCGTCGCGCCGCAGAAACTGCCATCAGGAAACTGCGCGGCGGCCATGCCCGTGTAGTGCATGCCGACAATCGCGATGCCCATGATCACCGCCGCACCGCCGCGAATCAGGCGCACATAAGGCGACTGCTGGCGCAAGCGAAAGGCGATCCACAACGCCGCCGCCGAAGCACCGACCGCAATCAGCAATGAGGCGCCGAACAGGGTCGGGTCGTAGTCGATGCCCGGCGTCATGCGCAGTGCCGCCATGCCGGTGTAATGCATGGCGCTGATGCCGGCGCCCATGATCAAGGCGCCGAAACCCAACTGCAGAATCGGCAGTTTCGGCTGGCTGACCAGCCACAGGGCAAACCCGCACGACAGAACGGCAATCAGCAGCGACAGCGCGGTCACCGGAATGTCGTAGCCCAGTTCGATCGGCAACTTGAAGGCCAGCATGCCGATGAAATGCATCGACCAGACGCCAACCCCCATTGCCAGTGCGCCGCCCGCCGTCCAGAAATGCACCGCGCGCCCACGGGCACTGGCAATGCGCCCGGTCAGGTCGAGCGCGGTGTAGGACGCGAGGATCGCCACACACAAAGAAATGAAAACCAGGGTGAAGGAATAATTACCGATGAGCATGAAGATTCTCGCGACCACCCGCGCCGTACTGCGTCCATTCTCGGCCGGGCAAATGCGGCGATTGTACTGATTGCGCGGAAGAACGCACTGACAAAGTAATCATTTTGCCATCAACCCGATGAAACGCTTGTTTGATGGTTTTGCGAGGCTCTGGAGCAACCATCACAACCTGTAGGAGCTGCGGCACGCTGCGATCTTTTGACCTTGTTTTTTAAGATCAAAAGATCGCCGCGTGCCGCAGCTCCTACACGATTTATTCGGTGGCCAGTTGACCGTCCCACCCGCCGCCCAGCGCTGCAATCAATTGCACACTGGCGATCAGCCGGCTCTGCAGGATATTGAGAACGGTGCGTTCGTTGCTCAGCGCCGTGGCTTGCACCACAACCACATCGATGTAGGCAATCAAGCCGGCCTTGTACTGGTTCTGGGTCAGACGCAGCGAGTCGCGCGCCGCATCCAGTGCTTCCTGACGCACCGCAGCCTCGTCTTCATATACCTTCAATTGCACCAGATAGTTTTCCACTTCGCGGAAACCATCGAGCACCGTCTGGCGGTACTTGGCGACGGTCTGGTCGTACACCGCCTCGGTACGGTCAACCTCGGCCGAACGGATGCCACCGTCGAAGATCGGCAAGTCCAGCTTCGGCCCGACCGACCAGAAACGGTTGGGTATGGTCAAAAGATTTTTCGAAGTACTGCTGCTGTAGCCGCCGCTCATGCTCAACGTCAGATCCGGGTAATAGGCGGCTTTGGCCACACCGATATTGGCGTTGGCAGCGATCACCGAGCGCTCCGCCGAGGCAATGTCCGGGCGCCGTTCCAGCAACTGCGACGGCAGGCTCAGAGGAATTTGCGGCAGGTTCGGGATGTTCTGGGTCTCGGCGATGCTGAACTCGGCCGGCGCCTGGCCGGTGAGCACGGCGATTGCATTTTCGAATTGCGCACGTTGCCAGATCAGGTCCACCAGATCGGCCTGGGTGGTTTTCAACTGGGTCTGTGCCTGCGCCACCGCATCGCGCCCGGAGATCCCGGCGCGGTACTGGTTCTGAGTCATTTGCAGGGATTTCTCGTAGGCCGCGACTGTGGCCTCAAGCAAGCGTTTCTGCTGATCGATCACCCGCAGTTGCAGGTAGTTCTGCACCAGTTCCGACTGCTGGCTCAGACGCATCGCGGCCAGATCGGCGAAGCTCGCCTGGGCGCTGGCCTCGTTGGCCTCCAGGCCTCGGCGCAATTTGCCCCAGATATCCGCTTCCCAACTCACGCCCAACTGCGCGTTGTAGGTATCGCGAATCCCGCTGGCAGAACTGCTCAGGCTCGAACTGCTGCTGCCGGTGCCCTGACTGGAGCGGGTCTTGCCCACGCTGAGATCGACACTGGGGTAAAACGCCCCACGGGCACCGCGCACCAAGGCCTGGGCCTGACGGTACTGCGCTTCGGATTGCGCCACGGTCTGGTTGGAACTGTTGAGCTTCTCGATCAGGCCATTGAGCTGCTGATCGCCATACAACTCCCACCAGGCACCGCGCGCCAGCGCGTCACTCGGATTGGCCTGGCGCCAGCCCTCGGCCTCTTTGTACTGTGCAACCTCGGCAGTCTGCGGGCGCTCATAGTCCGGGCCGACGGCGCAGGCACTGAGCATCGCCACGCACAGCGACAGGCTCAACAGGCGCGAACCGCGCGCAGTGGCCAGATTGAGAAGCGAACGGTCGGTCATAGCGGAGTTTCCAGAGCAGCGTCAGTACGCACGCCACGCCATTTGTTGAAGCGGTGGCGCAGCTTGTCGAGATAGAGGTAAACCACAGGCGTGGTGTAAAGGGTCAGCACCTGACTGAAGATCAGGCCGCCGATGATGGTCAGGCCCAGGGGCTGGCGCATTTCCGCGCCTTCCGCGCGGCTGAGCAACAGCGGCAAGGCACCGAGAATGGCCGCCAGGGTGGTCATCAGAATCGGCCGCAGCCGTTGCAGGCAGGCGCTACGAATTGACTCCAGCGGCGACAGGCCCTGATGGCGCTCCAGTTGCAGAGCCAGGTCGATCATCAGAATGGCGTTCTTCTTCACCACCCCGATCAGCAGGAACAGTCCGAGCAATGAAATCAGGCTGAATTCGCCGCCCAGCGCGTAGATCGAGAGCAATGCGCCGACCCCGGCCGAGGGCAAGGTCGAGAGGATCGTCAGCGGGTGAATGTAGCTTTCATACAGCACACCGAGCACCAGATACACCGCGAGCAATGCACCGAGGATCATGAACGGCTGGCTCTTCTGCGTCGCGGCAAAGGCATCGGCGGTGCCGGCCATTTTCGCGATCACGTCTTCCGGCAGACCGACCTTGGCAATCGCCCGCTCGATGGCGGCACTGCCCTGCTCCACAGTCACGCCTTCGGCCATGTCGAAGGCGATGCTTTCGGACGCAAACTGGCCTTCGTGGCTGACGCGGTCGTCTTCCAGGCTGTTTTCGTAATGGGCAATGGTCGACAACGGAATCCGCGCACCGTCAGCGGTAATCACCTGCACCTGATTGAGGGTCACCGGATCCTGCGCGTACTTCTGATTGACCTCCATCACCACCTGATACTGGTTGAGGCTGTCGTAGATCGTCGAAATCTGCCGCTGGCTGTAGGCGTTGTTCAGCACCGCCGTGACCATGTTCATGTCGACCCCGAGGCGCTTGGCCTGATCGCGGTCGACGATCAGCGTCACCTGCTGCGCACCGCGTCCTTCGCGGGCATCAATCGCAGTCAGCTCCGGCAGTGCGCGCAGCGCAGTCACCACTTTCGGGTACCACTCGCGCAGGGCGCCCAGGTCCCCGCTTTGCAGGATATAGCTGTATTGCGAGGTGGTCTGTTCGCGACCGCCGCCGAACTGCAGGTCCTGATCCGCCATCAGCATCAACTGGGCCCCGGGGACCTTGGGCATCTCCTTGCGCAGGCGTTCGATGACTTTCTGCGCCGACAGGTTGCGTTCCTTGATCGGTTTCAGGCGCACCAGCATGAACGCGTTGTTGGTGCCGTTGGTGCCACCGATGAACCCGGCCACGCTCTCCACCGCTTCGTCCTTGAGCACGGCGCGGCGGAAGGTTTCCATTTTCGGCTGCATCACGCTGAACGACAGACCGTCGTCACCCCGCACGAAACCGATCAACTGGCCGGTGTCCTGCTGCGGCATGAACGTCTTCGGCACCACCACGTACAGCGCGACGTTGACCCCGACCGTGATGATAAGGCTGAGCAAGGTCAGACGCCGATGGCGCAACACCCAGTCGAGGCTGGTCGCATATTTGCCGACCATCCAGTCGTTGGTCTTGCGGCTCCAGCGTTGCAGGCGGTTTTCCTGGCCCGGCCTATGCGGTTTGAGCCAGCGCGCGCAGAGCATCGGCGTCAACGTCAGCGAGACCACCAGCGACACCACGATCGCCGCCGCCAGGGTGATGGAAAACTCACGGAACAGGCTCTCGACAATGCCGCCCATGAACAGGATCGAGAGGAACACCGCCACCAGCGACACGTTCATCGACAACAAGGTAAAACCGACTTCCCTGGCCCCGAGGTACGCGGCCTTCATCGGTTTGACGCCTTCGTCGATGTGCCGGGAAATGTTTTCCAGCACCACGATGGCATCGTCCACCACCAGCCCGGTGGCCAGAATCAACGCCATCAGCGACAGGTTATTCAGCGAAAAACCGTAGAGGTACATCACCGCGAACGTGCCGACCAGCGACACCGGCACCGCCAGCGTCGGAATCAGCGAGGCGCGGAAGTTGCCCAGGAACAGGAACACCACCAGAATCACCAGCGCCACAGCAATCAGCAAGGTCATTTCCGCTTCGTGCAGCGTGGCCTTGATCACCGGCGAGCGGTCCATCGCCAGATTCAGCTTCACGCTGGCCGGCAGCACCGCTTGCAAGGCCGGCAACTGCGCCTTGATCTCGTTGACCGTCTCGATGATGTTGGCGCCGGCCTGGCGGTTGATCACCAGCAACACCGCCGCGTCATCGTTGAAGAAACCGCTGTTGTAACGGTCTTCGACGCCGTCGCTGACCTTGGCCACGTCCTTCAGACGCAGGGCCGCGCCGTCCTTGTAATGGATGATCAGCGACTCGTAATCCTTGGCTTTTTCCAACTGGTCGTTGGCCTGGATCTGCCACAGGCGCTCGCCGTCTTCGACCGAGCCCTTGGGCCGGCGTACGTTGGCCGCGGCGATGGTCTTGCGTACATCATCGAGCGCCACGCCGTACTGGTTGAGCGCCTGCGGTTCGAGTTCGATACGCACCGCCGGCAGCGAACTGCCACCGATCTGCACCTCACCCACGCCCTGCACCTGGGACAGGCTCTGCGACAGGATGGTCGAGGCCAGGTCGTAGAGCTGGCCTTTTTCCAACACATCCGAGGTCAGCGACAGCACCATGATCGGCGCCTGCGACGGGTTGACCTTCTTGTAGGTCGGCATGCTGCGCATCCCGCTCGGCAACAGGTTGCGCGAAGCGTTGATGGCTGCCTGCACCTCGCGCGCTGCGCCGTTGATGTCGCGGTCAAGGTCAAATTGCAGAATGACCCGGGTCGACCCCTGGCTGGAACGGCTGCTCATGGTGTTGACGCCTGCAATCGTGCCGAACGAGCGCTCCAGCGGCGTCGCCACCGTGGACGCCATCACTTCGGGACTGGCACCGGGCAGACTGGCCTGGACCACGATCACCGGGAAATCCATTTGCGGCAGCGGCGACACTGGCAGCAGGCCGAAACTGACGCCGCCCAGCAACATGATCGCCAGGCTCAGGAGCATGGTCGCGACCGGGCGCTTGATAAAAGGACCGGACAAGTTCATTGACCGCAATCCCCATCAACACAACTACCCACTGTGGGAGCGAGCCTGCTCGCGAATACGGTCTGACGTTCAACCTTGATGGTGACTGATCCAGCGCTTTCGCGAGCAGGCTCGCTCCCACAGTGGATGAGGTGCTGCAACGTCATACCACCACCTCATCACTGTCAGCATTGGTCTTGCCAAAGCGCCGACCGAGGCGGTCGAAATACAGGTAGATCACCGGCGTGGTGAACAGGGTCAGCACCTGACTCACCAGCAGGCCGCCGACCATCACCAGACCCAGCGGCTGACGCAGTTCAGCCCCGGAACCGGTGGCGAGCATCAACGGCACCGCACCGAACAGCGCCGCCAGCGTCGTCATCAGAATCGGCCGGAAGCGCAGCAGCGCCGCCTGATAGATCGCCTGTTCCGGCGCCATGCCCTGGGTGCGTTCGGCGTCGAGGGCGAAGTCGATCATCATGATCGCGTTTTTCTTGACGATGCCGATCAGCAGGATGATGCCGATGATCGCGATCATGCCCAGGTCATTGCCGCTGAGCAGCAACGCGAGCAAGGCGCCGACCGCCGCCGACGGCAGGGTCGAGAGAATGGTGATCGGGTGAATGTAACTTTCGTACAGCACGCCGAGCACGATGTACATGGTCACCACCGCCGCCAGAATCAGCAGCAAGGTGCTCGACAGCGAAGCCTGGAATGCCTCGGCCGCCCCCTGGAACTGGGTCTGCACGCCAATCGGCATGCCGATGTCCTTCTGTACCTGTTCGATGATGTCCACCGCATGCCCCAGCGCCACGCCGGGCGCCAGGTTGAACGACATCATCACCGCCGGGAACTGGCCGATGTGGGTGATCGCCAGTTGCGCCTGACGCTCCTCGACATGGGCCAGACTCGACAGGCGCACCTGCGCACCGTCAGTGGTCTTGACGTGAATCTGGTCCAGCGCCGCTGGCCCGATCTTCTCCCCGGCCTGTGCCTGCAGCACCACGCGGTACTGGCTGGCCTGGGTGTAAATGGTCGAGATCTGCCGCTGGCCGAAGGCGTCATACAGCGCATCGGTGATGTTCTGCACCGAAACGCCGAGGCGCGACGCCGCATCGCGGTCGATCACCAGATAGACTTGCAAGCCTTTGTCCTGCAAGTCGCTGGCAACGTCGGTCAATTCCGGTTGCTGCGCCAAGGCTTCGACCAGACGCCCGCTCCACTGGCTGAGCAATTCGGCGTCCGGTGAGGACATGCTGAACTGGTATTGGGTACGACTGACCCGATCCTCAATGGTCAAATCCTGCACCGGTTGCATGAACAGACGAATGCCGACCAGTTTGTCCAGTTGCGGCTGCAGGCGCGCAATCACCTCGGTGGCACTCAGGTCACGCTGGCCGTGAGGCTTGAGGTTGATCAGCAGACGACCGCTGTTGAGCGTGGCGTTGTCGCCGTCGACACCGATGTAGGACGACAGACTCTCCACCGCCGGATCTTCAAGAATCACCTTGGCCAGCGCCTGCTGACGCTCGCCCATCGCCGCGAAAGAAATCGACTGCGGTGCTTCGGAAATACCCTGGATCACCCCGGTGTCCTGCACCGGGAAGAAGCCCTTGGGCACCACCATGTACAGGAACACGGTCAGTGCCAGCGTGCCGATGGCCACCAACAGGGTCAGCGGCTGGTGTTTGAGCACCCACTGCAACTTGCGCCCGTAGGCGGCGATCATCCAGTCGATGAAGCCGCCGCTGGCCCGGTAGAAACGGCCCTGTTCGTGGGGCTCTGGCTCTCGCTTGAGCAGGCGTGCACACATCATCGGCGTCAACGTCAGCGAAACCACCAGCGAAATCAGGATCGCCACCGCCAGAGTGATGGCGAACTCGCGGAACAGCCGACCGACCACGTCAGCCATGAACAGCAGCGGAATCAGTACCGCGATCAGCGACAGGGTCAGGGAAATCAGGGTGAAGCCGATCTGTTTCGCGCCTTTGAGCGCCGCCTGCATCGGGCTGTCGCCCTCTTCGATGAAGCGCGCGATGTTTTCCAGCATCACGATCGCATCGTCGACCACGAAACCGGTCGCGATGGTCAGCGCCATCAAGGTCAGGTTGTTGACCGAGAAGCCGGCCAGGTACATCACGCCAAACGTACCGATCAGCGACAGCGGCACCGCCACTGACGGAATGATCGTCGCGCTGGCCCGCCGCAGAAACAGGAACGTCACCATCACCACCAGCGCGATGGCGATCAGCAGTTCGTGCTGCACGTCGGTGACCGAGGCGCGGATGGTCTGGGTGCGGTCGGTGAGCACGGTGACGTCGAGGCCAGCCGGCAGGTTGTCAGTGATGCTGGGCAGCAAGGCCTTGATCCGGTCGACCACCTCGATCACGTTGGCGCCCGGCTGACGCTGGATGTTCAGCAGCACCGCCTGATTCTGGTTGGCCCACGCGGCTAGACGTTCGTTCTCGGCGCCGTCGACGATTTCCGCCACATCCTTCAGGCGCAGCGGCGCGCCATTCTTGTAGGCGAGAATCAGGTTGGCGTAGTCCTTGGGCGACGTCAGCTGGTCGTTGGCATCAAGCATCGAGACCCGGGTCGGGCCGTCGAAGTTACCCTTGGGCTGGTTGACGTTGGACGCACCGATCAGGGTGCGCACGTCTTCCAGATTCAGGCTGTTCGCCGCCAATGCTTCCGGGTTGACCTTGATCCGCACGGCCTGACGCTGACCGCCGGCAATACTGACCATGCCGACGCCGCTGATCTGGGCGATCTTCTGCGCCATGCGCGTGTCGACAAGGTCATTGAGCTTGGGCAGCAGCATGGTTTTCGACGTGATCGCCAGGGTCAGCACCGGCGTATCCGCCGGGTTGACCTTGTTGTACACCGGCGGTGCCGGCAAGTCGGTCGGCAACAGGTTGGTCGCGGCGTTGATCGCGGCCTGCACCTGCTGTTCGGCAACGTCCATGTTGATGTCGAGGCTGAAACGCAGGGTCAGCACCGACGCGCCGCCGGAACTGGTCGAGGCCATTTGCGTCAGGCCCGGCATCTGCCCGAACTGGCGTTCGAGCGGTGCGGTCACGGCGCTGGTCATCACGTCGGGACTGGCGCCGGGGTACAGGGTCATGACGCGAATGGTCGGGTAATCGACCTGCGGCAACGCCGAGACCGGCAGCAGGCGATAGGCAATCAGGCCGGCCAGCACAATGGCCAGCATGCTCAGGGTGGTAGCTACCGGACGGAGGATGAACAGCCGCGAAATGTTCATGCGCCCTTCTTGGCCTTGTCAGCCGCGGCAGCGTCCGGTGCACTGGCGGCGGGTTTGCCCTGCAGGTGGCCGGTCGGGGTGGTCGGCACGTCATTACTGTCGTTGACCACCTCCACTTCACTGCCTTCCTTCAGGCGGTCGGTACCTTCCAGCACCACTCGGTCGCCCGCCGCGAGGCCTTCGGTGACCACGGTGTTGGTGCCGTCGCTGGCGCCGATCTTCAACTGGCGGATGGTGACTTTCTTGTCGCCGTCCAGCGCGTAAACGAAGGTGCCGTTGGTGCCGAACTGAATCGCCGCCGACGGTGCGAGTACCACGCCTTTCAAGGTATCGGCCAGCAGATGGACGTTGACGAACTGATTGGGGAACAGCGACTGGTCGCGGTTATCGTAACGGGCCTTGAATTTCAGGGTGCCGGTGGCGACGTCGATCTGGTTATCGAGACTTTGCAGCACGCCGCTGGCCTGGATTTTGGTATCGCCGCGATCCCATGCCTCGGCCGGCAGCCTGGCGCCGCTGTGGTAGCGGGCCAATACGGTTTCGAGGCTGTTTTCCGGCAGGGTGAAGACCACGCTGATCGGTTGCGTCTGAGTGATCACTGCAAGGAACGTGGTGTCGTTGGCCGCAACGAGGTTGCCGACGTCGACCTGACGCAGACCGACGCGGCCGGCAATCGGTGCGCGGATCTTGGTGAATTCGAGATTGAGTTTGGCGTCGTTGACCGCCGCCTGGTTGGTCTTGACCGTGCCCAGGTACTGGCCGACCAGCGCCTCGGCGGTGTCCAGGGTTTGCTTGGCGATGCTGTCTTCCTTGTACAGGCCACGATAACGCTCGACGTCGACCTGCGCGTTTTTCAACTGCGCCTGATTCTGCAGCAAGGTGCCTTCAGCCTGGAGCAAGGCGTTCTGGTACGGACGTGGGTCGATCTCTGCCAGCAAGTCGCCGGCCTTGACCATCTGTCCTTCTTCGAAATTGATCTTCACCAGCTCGCCGCCGACCCGGCTGCGCACGTTAATGGTGTTGAGTGCAGTCACCGTGCCCAGTGCCTTGTAATACAGCGGGAAGTCACCGGTGACCGCCGGGGCCACCCGCACCGGAATCGGACCGGCCGCACCGCCGAAGCCTGGCCGCATCATCCCCGAACGCCCGGTATGGCCGGCTGCGGCCTTGTCGGCGCCCTCCTTGTGGGCCGAACCGGCGGGCCAGAATTTCCAGCACAGGACGGCGATGACCAACAGGACGAGCAGGCTGATCAGCCAGCGACGGGCGTTATTAGGGGACGATTGCATGGATTGATTGACCATTGGGCGCGTGGGCTTCTTTTACGGGAGGCTGAACGATAAGCACTGGTGGGATTTAAGCAAAGCAGCTTTACCGGCAATTTACCTTCAACTTACGTTTCAAGGTGTGAGGCAAAACACTGATACACAAATGAAAACGGCCTGGACAGGGCCAGGCCGTTAACAATTGTAAAAGCGCTTACTTGAGTACGGCGAGTGCTGCGTCGTAGTTCGGCTCTTCAGCGATTTCCTTGACCAGCTCGCTGTGCAGCACGTTGTCGTTCTCGTCCAGAACCACTACGGCACGGGCGGTCAAGCCTTTGAGCGGGCCGTCAGCGATGGCTACGCCGTAGTTTTCGATGAACTCGGCACCGCGCAGGGTCGACAGGTTCTGCACGTTTTCCAGGCCTTCGGCGCCGCAGAAACGGGCCTGGGCGAATGGCAGGTCAGCCGAGATGCACAGCACCACGGTGTTGTTCAGTTCGTTGGCCTGAGCGTTGAACTTGCGTACCGAAGTCGCGCAGGTCGGGGTGTCGACGCTTGGGAAGATGTTCAACACTTTGCGCTTGCCGGCGAAGTCTTTCAGGGTGACGTCGGACAGATTGCCGGCAACCAGGGAAAAGGCTGGCGCCTTGGAACCGGCTTGTGGCAACTGGCCGTTGACTTGAACCGGGTTGCCTTTGAGGGTGACTTGAGCCATGACTTTAGTCCTTCTTAACGTGGTGATTGAGCATGCAAGAGGCCGAAGTTAACCACGAAATTGTCCGACGACCTATGCCCTGACTGAAAATTGTCAGGGACCTGCGCAAAAAATTGTATACAACTGCGAATCATGTGGGAGCGAGCTTGCTCGCGAAAGCAATCTGCCAGTCAACGCTATGCTGAATGTGCCGCCGTCTTCGCGAGCAAGCTCGCTCCCACAGTGATCTTCACGGATCCTGAGTCTGCATCATTTATTCAGAAGTTCTGTCGATTCGTGAGGTGCCCGTTCGACTAAGCAGTGAATCAACCCCATTCCCTGGAGAAATCACCATGCGATTCATGATCCTTGTCAAAGCCAGCGCCGACTCCGAAGCCGGCATCATGCCCAGTGAAGAGCTGATCACTGCCATGGGCAACTTCAACGAAGAACTGGTCAAGGCCGGCGTTCTCATCGACGGCAATGGCCTGCACCCGAGCAGCAAAGGCACCCGCGTGCATTTCTCCGGCGACAAGCGCACCGTCATCGATGGCCCTTTCATCGAGACCAAGGAGCTGGTGGCCGGCTACTGGATCTGGGAAGTGAAGTCCAAGGAAGAGGCTATCGAATGGGTCAAGCGCTGCCCCAATCCCATGCCGGGCGATTCCGATATCGAAATCCGCCAGATCTTCTCCGCCGAGGATTTCGGTGCCGAGTTCACGCCTGAGGCGCGGGCGCAGGAAGAGCGTGTTCGCGAGCTGGCGAAGAAAAATCTGTAATCCTCTTGGCTTCGGCAGCGCCTATAAAGGCCCCAGCTTATCTGGACTTGAGCTTCACATACATCTGACGCATGTCATTGGCCCAGCCATCAATCACAGGTTTAACGTCGGAGGCTTTCATTGCCTGAGTTTCATTTTCCAACGGTTTGCCGGTGCCTTTGCGCACCACCTGCGCCACGACCTTGTTGCTCGCACCGTCGAGGAACACCGCTTCGGTGGCCAGCGTGGTTTCCTGATCACGGATACCGCTGGCAGTGCTGACGGCTGCCGCCACCAACGCCACCGGGATCACTTCATAAGCGTGCAGGCCTTCGGTCTTGCTGCTCACAGCAGTGATGGCCGCACGCACCACAATCACGCCAGGGCCAGGGCCGTTGGCCAACGGCAGATCCTTGCTGATTTCACGCTTGAGCGCCTGATCGTAATAGGAGGTGATGCCGTTGAGGGTCTGTTGGGAAATCTTTGCGGTCGGTTGCGGCTTTGGATAGAGCTGGGTCGGCTCGATGTACACGCTGGTGAACTTGCTGATATCCACTTTCGGATCAATCCAGCGCATCACCTCGGCACCGGACGGCGACTTGGCCTCCTTGAGCTGGCTGTAGTCCTTGAGAAAGCCGGAATACTCATCGGGAGCGACGGTTTTGCTGGAGCAACCCACCACGCCAAGGGTGGCAATGCAGAGGGTGCCCATCATTACTGCTAGCTTCATGCTGTAACTCCTGTCAGAAGGCCTGAATGTATTGCGTAGGGGGAGTTACAGGTATAGCTAAAACCCAGCCGATTGCGTCGCAAAACCACAAAATTTATAGGAGACCCCGCGCGGCCTGACAAACCTCACTTGAGCCACAGTTGCAGATTCCATTTAAGAAATCGAACAAGATGAACATGGGAAATCCGGCGCTGAAGAGAACGGGTCAGGAATGACAAGGCCCGCTCCCACAGGGTCAGTATTGATCTCAAGCGCCGTGTGTCACCAGGACGATGTCGCCCCGCTCTTCAACGCCATCTCCCGGCGACTGTTGGCGCGCATCGCCTTGATCAGCGACACCGAGCCCACCAGCAGAATCGCTGCGCCAAACAGGAAGTCGATGTTGTACAGCTGGAAGTCCTGCACCGGTCCCACCAGCAGCACGCGCACCACGGCAATAGCCACCAGCGTAGCGAGGAAGTCGATCCCCGGTTCGTCGCGATAGAACACGTGCAGCAGCGGCAGGCACAGCACCAGCAGCAACAACAGCACCACAACCTTGAACGAGCCTTTGCGCTCGACGCTGAACGCGCATTCGTGCGGGCCGTAGGCCTTGTAGTCCTCGTCGCGGATCATCGAGTTTTTCTCGTTGATGTACTCGACGCGGTTGTATTTCTGAATCGGGGTGAAGGTGTTGGACAGGTCCATCAGCGTGGTGATGTTCTTGAAGCGCAGGTCGATGCGCTCGCTGCCCTTGAGGTAATACAGCACCGGTTTGTAGCCGTAGCGATAGGTGTCGAACGGAAAGTCGGTGACCTGACCCTGCACGCCGATTGGCCGTGGTTCAAGCTCGGCGTAGGCGCTTTTGGTCGGTGAGGCGAGGTTGCGGCTCAGCGGCTGGATCTTGACCTGTTCGAGGAAGATCGGCGTGACGCCATACGACCACTGCAACGGTTCGAGGCGCAGACGCAGTTCGTTGCGACCCAGATCGTAGCGGTTAAAGGTGCGTTCGGAGACCACCAGCGAGCCACTGAGCATGAACTCGCCGCGCAGGTTGTTGGTGACGCGCAGGGTCAGTTGATCCTTGCCCAACAGCGCCGCTTCGGTGGACGGCGGCGTGCCGCACCACGCGGTGCTTTCACCGGCGCCGCCCAACTGGCCGTCGCGGTTTTCCTTGAACACATAGAAGTAACTGGCCCACAGCGTCAGCATCAACAGCAACGCCGTGAGGCCCAAAATCTTTTTGCCCGCACTCACTACCCAGACTCCCTTCTTCGTTCCGTCGTCCAGCCGAAAACCCGCTGGCGACGGCGACTCTACCAAAAGGCCAGCATCGACCCAAGGGAAAATCCGGGAATGGTGCGGGGTGTAAGGGTTTCCCCTGTATAGAAGGGGCCGCTAGACAATTGTGGTGAGGGGATTTATCCCCGACCGGCTGCGCAGCGGCCGCAGAACCAGCCAACAGGTTTTAGCTGAAGAAATGCTTCGGCAGATTTTAGGTCTGCTTCGCAGCCCATCGGGGATAAATCCCCTCACCACAAAGTATCTATCAAGCAATGGATATTCAGCGTCTGCGGAACAGCGGGCGCGGTTCGATCACCGAGCGGCCGTACAGCACGCTCATGCCGGCCAGTCCTTTCAGGGCATCTTCGGCCGACTTGTCCTCGCGCACCGCAAAACTGTCGAACCCGCACTGACGCATATGGCTGAGCTGGTCACGCAATACATCGCCAATCGCCCGCAACTCACCGCTCCAGCCAAACCGGCTGCGCAGCAGATAGGCCTGACTGTAGGCGCGACCATCGCGAAAGCTCGGGAAATCCAGGGCAATCAGCGGCAGCGAAGCCAGCCACGGCACCACGCTATCAACGTCGTCGTCCGGCCCCAGCCACACCGCGTGGGTCGACGGCGATTGCAGCCAGTGCGCCAGCGGCAGGATCAGCAATCCTTGCGGCCTGCCCTGCTCCGGCTCGCGGATCAGCGTCCACGGATCATCCTCGACCTGCCGCGCCACACCCTGCTCCAGCCGCAGCAGATTGTTCATGCCGAGACCTCCAGCATTTTCGGGTAGACCCGCTCCTTGAACGGCTCCAGGCCAATGCGCGCCACGGTGTCGACAAACAGTTCCTCGCTTTCGCGGTAACGCACGAAGGTGCCGATGATCCGCTCGATCACCAGCGGCACCTCAGCCGCGCTGAAGGACGGGCCGATGACTTTGCCCAATGCGCTGTGTTTGCCCTGCGCGCCGCCGAGGGTGATCTGGTACCACTCGCTGCCGTTCTTATCGACACCGAGAATGCCGATATTGCCAATGTGGTGGTGGCCGCAGGCGTTCATGCAGCCGGAGATGTTCAGGCTGATGTCGCCCAGATCGTGCAGGTAATCGAGGTTGGCGAAACGCGCCTGAATCGCCTGGGCAATCGGGATCGACTTGGCGTTGGCCAGCGCACAGAAATCCCCGCCCGGGCAGGCGATGATGTCGGTCAGCAGGCCGACGTTGGCGCTGCCCAGATTGTGCTCGCAGGCCAGTTGCCAGAGCTCATACAGGTCAGACTTCTGCACATCGGGCAGGACGATGTTCTGCTCGTGAGCGATTCGAATCTCGCCGAAACCGAAACGCTCCGCCCAATCGGCCACCGCCAGCATCTGCAACCCGGTGACATCCCCCGGGGGCGCACTCAGGCCGGGTTTGGTCGACAGCACCACGCTGGTGTAACCCGCTTTCTTGTGCGGCTGTACATTGCGCGCAACCCAGCGAGCGAACGCCGGGCTTTCGGCCAGACGCGTGCCGAAGTCCAGATCGGTATCGGCCAGGGTGTGATAGATCGGCGGCACGAAAGCACTGGCGACTCGCGCGTATTCAGCCTCGGTCAACTGCGCCGGGCCGTCCTTGAGGTGTTGCCATTCTTCCTCGACCTCTTTGGCGAACGCCTCGATGCCCAGCGCCTTGACCAGAATCTTGATCCGCGCCTTGTACTTGTTGTCGCGCCGGCCATGGCGGTTGTAGACCCGCAGGATCGCCTCGACGTAGGACAGCAGATGCTGCCACGGCAAACCTTCGCGGATCTGCACACCGAGAATCGGCGTGCGCCCCAACCCGCCACCGACGATCACTCGCAACAGCATTTGCCCGTCGCGCCCCGGATAAAGATACAGGCCGATGTCATGCATCATGATCGCCGCGCGATCCTGTTTTGCCGAGCAGATGGCGATCTTGAACTTGCGTGGCAGGAAGAGGAATTCCGGGTTGATCGTCGACCATTGCCGGAGGATTTCTGCCAGCGGGCGCGGATCGATCAGCTCGTCCGCCGCGACCCCGGCGAAGGCTTCGGTGGTGATGTTGCGCACACAGTTGCCGGAGGTCTGGATCGCATGCATGTTGACCTGCGCCAGACGTTCAAGGATGTCCGGCACCTGCGCCAGTTCGATCCAGTTGAATTGCAGGTTCTGCCGCGTGGTGAAGTGGCCGTAACCGCGATCGTAGTCGGCGGCGATGCTCGCCAGCGTGCGCATCTGCTCGGCACTCAGGGTGCCGTAGGGAATCGCCACCCGCAGCATGTACGCGTGCTTCTGCAGGTAGAGGCCGTTTTGCAGGCGCAGCGGCAAGAACTCCTCTTCGCTCAATTCACCGGCCATGAAGCGCTCGACCTGATCGCGAAACTGCGCAACGCGCTCGAACACCAATGCGCGGTCGTAATCGTCGTATTGATACATGTGCCTGCCCCACCTCATCAATTAATTCTGTGGGAGCGAGCCTGCTCGCGAATGCGGTGTGTCAGGCAACTGCATTGTTGGCTGACACACCGCATTCGCGAGCAGGCTCGCTCCCACAGTTTTCGTAAAGGCACTATGGACGAGCAGCGCAGCACGCAACAGATTCACCTGAAACGATAAAAACCGTATCAGGACGCGGCAGAACGCCGCAGGCAGCACTCCAATCTGATCCGCACAAATGAAATATTCCTGAGCCTGTTTTGTTTCTGGCGGTATTCCTACAGTGCAGCTCGTGCCAGACCAGGGTGGCCTGGCAAGACTTTGCAACCGTGGAAGAACTGACCATGAGCACAGCAACAATCGGACAGGCTTATAACTACAAGGTCGTCCGCCAATTCGTTATCGCGACGGTGTTCTGGGGTGTCGTCGGCATGGCGATGGGGGTATGGATCGCCTCGCAACTGGTGTGGCCGGACATGAACCTCGACCTGCCCTGGACCACCTTCGGCCGCTTGCGGCCATTGCACACCAGCCTGGTGATTTTCGGTTTCGCCGGCAGCGCGCAATTCGCCGCCAGTTACTACGCGGTGCAGCGTACCTGCCAGGTGCGGCTGTATTCGGACAAGCTCGCCGCCTTCACGTTCTGGGGCTGGCAATCGGTGATCGTGATCATGCTGATCACCCTGCCGCTGGGCTACACCACCACCAAGGAATACGCCGAGATCGAATTCTCCGGCGCGGTGTGGATGGCGGTGGTCTGGGTGGCGTATGCCATCGTGTTTTTCACCACCGTGGTGCAGCGCAAGACCAAACACATCTACGTCGGCAACTGGTTTTTCGGCGCGTTCATTCTGGTGATCGCCATGCTGCACGTGGTCAATCACCTGTCGATTCCGGTGGACTGGTTCAAGTCCTATCCGGTGTATTCCGGGGCCACCGATGCCATGGTGCAGTGGTGGTACGGGCATAACGCGGTGGGGTTCTTCCTGACCACCGGCTTCCTCGGAATGATGTATTACTTCGTGCCGAAACAGGTCAATCGCCCGGTGTATTCCTACCGGCTATCGATCGTGCATTTCTGGGCACTGATCACCCTGTACATCTGGGCCGGCCCGCACCACTTGCACTACACCGCGCTGCCGGACTGGGCGCAGTCGCTGGGCATGGCGATGTCGCTGATCCTGCTGGCGCCGAGTTGGGGCGGGATGATCAACGGCATGATGACCCTCTCGGGCGCCTGGCATAAGTTGCGCACCGACCCGATCCTGCGCTTTCTGGTGCTGTCACTGGCGTTCTACGGCATGTCGACGTTCGAAGGCCCGATGATGGCGATCAAGACCGTCAACGCCCTCTCCCACTACACCGACTGGACCATCGGCCACGTTCACGCCGGGGCGCTCGGCTGGGTGGCGATGATCACCTTCGGCGCGACTTATCACATGGTGCCGAAAGTCTTTGGCCGCGAGCAGATGTACAGCACACCGCTGATCAACCTGCACTTCTGGCTGGCGACCATCGGTACGGTGCTGTACATCGCCTCAATGTGGGTCAACGGCATCACCCAGGGCCTGATGTGGCGGGCGATCAACGAGGACGGCACGCTGACCTATTCGTTTGTCGAGGCGCTGCAGGCCAGTCATCCGGGGTTCATCGTGCGCTTTGCCGGCGGGGTGTTCTTCCTCAGCGGCATGCTGCTGATGGCCTACAACGTCTGGCGCACGGTGCGGGTCGCCGACGTGGCGCTGGCGCGCAGTCAGGCGCAGATCGCCTGAGGCCGGGAGCTGAAGAGGATGGATATTTTCTTGAATGTGCTGGGCGTGGTGTTTCTGTGGCTGGCGGTGGAGTACTGCCTGCGCCACCAGACGGCGGAAAGCCTCGACGATGCGAGCATGGTGCCATTTGCCGATGATCCGGAGGTGGCACGGCGGGTGGAACTGGCGACCGGAAAACCCGTGAAAGCGGTGGCGCCGGAAGAGGCGAAACCGGGCTGGATCAACCTCGACATGTAATCCCCGCCCCGTGTAGGAGCTGCCGAAGGCTGCGATCTTTTGATTTTGATTTTCTAAAAACAAGATCAAAAGATCGCAGCCTTCGGCAGCTCCTACAGGGTTTGTGGCGGGTCAGGCGCGATCGCGGGGAATCAGGCTCTGCAACTGCTGCGCGAGAAAGTCTGCATCAAACACAAAGGTGTCCGGATCCTTCAGGCCATTGGTCTTGCGCCACTGCCACTCGCCGCTCGGTAATCCCACCAGCGAAATGCTGCCATAGCGCGCCGCGGTCAGGCCCATCACCGCCAGGGAAATCTGCCCGGCGCTGCCCATCACGTCCGGCACGAATTCCACCATTTTGCCGGCAATCACGATGCTCAGTTTCTCGGTCTTGAAGGTCGAGGTTTCTACCGGAGTGCTCGGCCCGAATGCGACGTAAGCTTCGCGGCTCACCGCCAGCAGGTTCGGTGCCTGCACCGGTTCCAGCCATTGCTGGATCTGGCCGAACAGTTCGGTGATGCGGCTGGCCCACGCCTGCGACTGGGTTTCGAACAGTTGCTTCTTGTGCGCTTCACTCTCGGCATAGTGACGAAGCATTTCGCCCAGTTGTTGTACGTCGTTCATCGGTACGTTCCTCGGGGAGAGCCTGCGAGAGTCGATAGTGACAGATCGAGGCGCCGGCGTACGTTTAACCTCGAACGCCGACACCGTGACACTTGGCAAATGGATCAACGGTACAGTTGCTTTGTACTGGCATCCGTCGTGCAACCGATGGACACTCGGCCGGAGCCCGACTTTTCCAATACGGGCCATTGAACGAGGAACTTCAATGCGTACCATCGGCTTGATCGGCGGCATGAGCTGGGAATCCAGCGCTGAATATTATCGACTCATCAACCAACAGGTCCGCGACCGCCTCGGTCCGCTGCGCTCGGCGCAAATCCTGATGTACAGCGTCGACTTCGGCCCGGTCGAGCAGGCCCAGCATGCCGGGCGCTGGGACGATGCGGCGGCGATTCTGGTGGATGCTGCCCGCAGGCTGGAGGCTGGCGGCGCCGAGTGCGTGGTGCTGTGTACCAACACCATGCACAAGGTCGCGGAGCAGATTCAGGCAGCGATCAGTATTCCGTTCCTGCACATTGCCGAACCGGCAGCGCAGGCCGCGCTGAATATTGATGCGCACACGGTGGGCCTGCTCGGCACGGCGTTTACCATGGAGCAGGACTTTCTCAAGCAGCGCCTGATTGCGCAGGGTCTGAAGGTACTGGTGCCGGACGACGCCGAGCGCAGGGACGTGCACCGGATCATCTACGACGAACTGTGCGTCGGAGTGATCAGTGATGAATCACGCAAAATCTATCAGCGAGTGATCGAAACGCTGACCGCGCGCGGTGCCCAGGCGATCATCCTCGGCTGCACGGAAATCGGTCTGCTGGTCAAACCCGAACACAGCGCCCTGCCCCTGCTCGACACCACAGAACTGCATGCGCAGGCGGCGGTGGCATTCGCGCTGGGCGACTGACTCGCGCAAAACCTGTGGCAGCGTGCCTTGCCCGCGAAGAACGATGACGCGTAATACCTGAAAAACCGCGGTGAGTTCTTCGCGGGCAAGCCACGCGCCCACAGGATTTTTGGCTTATCGACGACGCAGACGGGCCATGCTCAGGGTGTCGACCCATTGCCCGTCACGCACGGCGTAGTCACGGAACAGGCCCTCGGTCTCGAAGCCGAACTTGCGGTAGAGCCCGATGGCCGCCTCGTTGTCGGCGTACACCGAGAGTTCGACCCGATGCAGGTTCATCCAGTTGTCGGCGACGTCCAGCGCCGCTGCCAGCAGCTTCGAACCGACGCCCTTGCCCTGCCACGCCAGCGCAACGGCCATGCCGACACTGCCGGCGTGGCTGCGACGAATCCGCGAAAAAGCCTCCAGTCCGAGATGCCCGATCACCGCACCTTGATGCAGCGCCACCAGTTTCACCATCCGCTCATTTTCCGGCATCAGTCGTTGGCGCCAGATCTCGGCAGACTGAAACGGCATCTGCAACACCTGCCGGGTCACGGCCGGGTCGTTGTAAAGCGCGGTGACGCCCTCGACGTGGGATTCGCTGAAGCGTTCGAGGTGAATGGCGGGGTTGTGCTCAGGCATGAAAGATCCCTCCTGGATCAGTGCGTGGCCGGTCACTTTAAACCGCTTCTTCACGGACTCGCCACGACTGTTTAAAGCCGTTGACCGAAACGTCCGGTAAGCCACAACGCCTTGCGCCATTGCCTACGCATCCGCCAGAATCCGCCGGCTTGTACGCCTTGAGGGCCGGCTCTATCGTTTCCGGGTCGCTGATGAATCAGCGATCGGGTTTAGCAGCTCGGCAATTCTCAAGGCACGCTGGTTTCGCCATTTCTGTTTTATGGCGGCTTGCGTGGGGCACTTCGGTGCGCCGGGATCCTTGAGCCTGGACTGCTAACCCGCGTACAGCCGCCACCCCATTCGTTTAGCAGCGATGGATGACGGCTCCATTTCTCAAGGAGCTTCACCATGATCAAACCAACGCCAAACCCACCCGAACCGACACCACCTCGCCTTACGAATCCGTGGATTCGAAGACCTTCCACGAAGCCGCCGAACGCGCCCTCGACCACTACTTCAATCCCCTGCTCCCCAGAAAACCGCTGCTCAAACCCAACACCCGCTACCTCATCGCCCCCGGCATCGACAGCGAAGAACTGCTGGCCGACGCCTGCGAAACCCTGACCTCGGCTAAAACCATGGCCGCCGACTTCGCCGGGCTGGTGGACGGCTCGCATCGGCATGTGCTGCTGGGGATTGCGCAACTGATCATGCTGGCGGAACTGGCGGTGAACCGGGTGCTGGATAATCTGGATGTGGCGGCTGAACCTCAGCCCTGAGTGTTGAAACTGAAACGGCCCCTTCGCGGGCCGTTTTTGCGTCTGCAGGAAAACTGTTCATTGATGACCATTCGTCTTGAAACCACGCTCACCTGTCAGATCTGACAGGTGACGGTTCTCTTCTATCGCGGTGTGATGGGGCACGTCCCGAAGATAGCTACGCACCCTACGCCAGGAGAGCAGCATGAGCACGAGCATCAACATCAATTCGACACAGATCAGCGCCTTGCTCCAGCTATATCCGATGGCCATCCCGGGCGCAGTAGAAAACCTGCAACCGCCAGGGGCCTACCATCTCGGCATTCCCGAAAGCATTCATTCGCCATCCACCAAACTCTTCATGGTGATCGACCCGGTCACGTTGTTTTCTACTCCCTCTGAAGCAGGTAACTCCGTAAGGCTGTGGGTCAACGGCCAGGCGACATCCGTGATCAAGCCGATCAAGCCGGGCGAAGAGAACAACCGCATTTTTATGGAGTTGCTTTGGGGAGTGATGAAGGATGGCCTCAATACGCTGTACTACGAAGTCACCCGGGTCAGCGGTAATAAAGATCAATCCACCCCGATACTGAATGTGCTGTTCAACAACCCGGTCTCCGGTATCACGGTCAGCCATCCGGCCAGCATTGGCCCGGGGCAGCCGGCCACGTTCACCCTCACGCGCGACTACCCGCGCGAATATGACGTGATGACGCTGACCGTGGGGACGTGGAGCAAAACAATTCCCTACGTCCATCCTGCCAACCCGGTTACCTACACCCTGACGACCCTTGACCTCCAGCAGATCGGTGACGGTACTCGTTCAGTGAGCGCCACCAATGAAGATCAACTGAGTAACCTCAGAGTGTCGCCGACGACCTCCATCGTCATCACTGCCAACACACTTGTTTTACCGCCCCCTTCCGTCACAGGGCAGACAGGCAACAACTTCAATCCGACGTTGCAGAATGTCGAGGGAGTGGTGCCTGCGGGCACTTTGCTGCCCAGCGACAAGATCCACTTCGTGTGGGAGGGCGCGATCAGTGCGCCAGGGGCTTCCTTCACCAGTCCGCAACGCCTGGTCAGTGCCGGTCTGAAATTCGTGGTACCGCGCTCGGTGCTGGCCTACAGTCTGGGCAACGGGATCAAGGTCTCCTATGTCATCGAACGCAATGGTGTTACGACCTCGTCGAAAGTCTTGCCACTGAATATCCTGCCATTGCCCGCCACGGCGTTGGTCCCTCCGAAGATTGTGGAAGCGGACGCGAACAACGTGCTGGACGTTATCGCGCTGGGCGCGAAGAACGCGACGATTCACGCCTTGCTCTGGACGCTGATTGCCGATGGCATGCCGTGCTGGCTTTCGCTGGAGGGCAAGAAGGCGGACGGCACGGCGCACAATCTGGTCTTGTGGAATGGTCTGCTGGCGCGGGTCAATCCGACTTGGGTCAGCCAGGGTTTCTGGCCTCAAGCGTTGGTGAACAGTTACTTGAAGCAGCTGGGAGATGGCACTTCACTGATCATCAAGTTCGCGGTGTCGATGGACATGAGCAATGTCAGGGCGACGGCCGTGGAGTTTCCGGATCGGGCCTACATGATCAAGGCTGTGGCACTGGTCGTGCCGACCATCGGCAACGTGAACGAGGACACCGCCACCGGTAAACCTGTTGCGGGCGCAGGATTCACCACAGCGACCACGCTGGTGATTAGAGGCAAGCTGAGCCCTGGCCAGCAGGGCGAGTTGTACGATGGCAGCGGCGCGAGCGCGAAGCCGTTGGGCAAGATGACCGCCAACCCGGCGGGAGACTATTCGATCACCATCACGGTCGCTCAGGGCGCCCATCGGTTCTACATTCAGTCGCTGTATCACCCCGGGACTGTGTACTCCAATGTCTGGACCCTGACTGTGGTGGCCAACGTCAACGCAATCATTGACTGGATAAAAGAAAACAGCGCCACCGGTGCACTCGTTCCGAAGGGAGGGTCGACCACGGCGACCACGCTGGTGATCAGCGGTAAAGCGAGTGCCGGTCACACGCTCCAGTTGCTGGATCATGCTGCCTTTAAAGCCACGATCCCGGTCGATGTTAAAGGCGTTTACACTTACACACTCACGGGCCAGGCACCGGGGGAGCACAGTTATACGGTAAAAGCGAATTATGGGAGTGGAGTGGAGTCTTCAGCGTGGGCTCTCAGAATTATCCTGTTTTCTCCACTATATGATCTGACTGACTTTAACGATCTATCAATGCGTGGTTGGATAAAAGGTCCTGCAGGTAGGGAACTCCAATTCTGGCCTACTCAAGATCGCCCTGGATATCATTTATTTAACAATACTTCCGGCTCGGGCTCTCATGCTGGAACAGTGTTGTCGAAGGAGTTTGAGGTTTTCAGCGGACGAACATATGAATTTAGAGTAACCGCAAAAAAAGTTAATCCCGGCACACCTAATGATGCACTTTTAGTTTTGTACATTGGAAATAGTGCTTCTTCAACATTTAGAATTTCCAGTAATCCGTTTCAGGATTATTCATTTAGAGCTGCGGCCCTGACAACGGGAAAAATTGCTTTTCAGATTGTCAATCTTCAAAGTGCTATGGATGGTAACGACTATGATATTGATAGCCTTCTGGTTCGATCATTGTGATTTTTTTGGGGAATGATAAAGGGGACGCATTTATTTAATTCTGAAGCGCTCGAAGTGAATGGCGGGGTCGTGCTCAGGCATGAGAAATCCCTCCTGGATCAGTGCGTGGCCGCTCAATGTAAACCGCTTCTTCACGGATTCGCCACGACTGTTTAAAGCCGTTGACCGAAACGTCCGGTAAGCCACAACGCCTTGCGCCATTGCCTACGCATCCGCCAGAATCCGCCGGCTTGTACGCCTTGAGGGTGGGCTCTATCGTCTCCGGGTCGCTGATGAATCAGCGATCGGGTCTCGCAGCCCGCGATCTCTAGACGCACAACATCCTCCAGTTTTATGGCGGCTGTACGTGGGAGACCCTCGGGTCTGCCGGTTCTAGAGTCCCGGTCTGCGACCCGCGTATAGCTGCCCCCCTTTCGTATCGCAGCGAATCGTGGCGGCTCCATGACTCTGGAGATTCAATCATGATCAAACCAACACCAAACCCACCCGAAACCGACTCGACCTCGCCCTACGAAACCCTCGATTCAAAGAAATTCCACGAAGCCGCCGACCGCGCCCTCGACCACTACCTCAATCCGTTCCACCCCAGAAAGCCGCTGCTCAAACCCATCACCCGCTACCTCATCGCCCCCGGCATCCCGAATGAAGAACTGCTGGCCGACGCCTGCGAAAACCTGACCTCGGCCAAAACCATGGCCAGCGATTTCGCCGGGATGATCGATACGCCGCAGCGGCATGTGCTGCTGGGCATCGGGCAACTGATCATGCTGGCGGAACTGGCGGTGAACCGGGTGCTGGATAATCTGGATGTGGCGGCTGAACCTCAGCCCTGAGTGATGAAACCAAAACGGCCCCGCATGGGCCGTTTTCGCGTCTGTAGGAAAACCGTTCTCCGACGACCATTCGTCTTGAAACAGCGCTCACCTGTCAGATCTGACAGGTGACGCTTTCACGTATCCAGCGTTTGATGACGCCTGCATCCCTACCTCGCCGGAGCATCGACATGACTACGCCTACCTCACTGCAAAACACCAATCTGGTGCTGGCACCTCCTTTCGTGCAGGGCGCCACTGATTCAGTTATCGGCGCGCGCATCGGTGTCCCGCTTGCCATTTACAATCTGGTGCCCGACGGCCTGGGCGCGAGAGTTCGAATCGATCCGCCACTGGCAGGCACGGTCGATCCGACTGATACCATCGTGCTGAAGCTAAAGGGTGAGGTGGCGCCACTGGACAGCAAGCCTGTCGGCAACCCGGACGCCCCGATTGAAATGCGTATTCCAGTGGGGCGACTGCACTCCGACCGAGTCAACGAGCTGTACTACGAAATTTTTCGCAACAGCCAGAACTTCAGCTCTTCCACGCCGATGCTGGAAGCGCTCTTCAACATGATCCGGCCTGGCTTGAAAGACGTCCGCCCCGATATCGTGGGCCATTCCGAACTCGGCATGACGCTGCCTGACGAGATCAAGAATGGCGTCGGGCCAGGGTTTGTCAGCGCACAGGTGTGCTTCACCTATCCCTATTGCCGGGCCTACGACACGATCACACTCAAGTGCAATGGGGAGATCGTCACTTTCGAAGTGGGCGCCAACGACGCACCGCAACCACCTGACCCCGGCTCGCCGGCACCGACCACCGTGTGTTTTATCGTGGATCGCGCATTCCTCGACAAGGCCATCAGGCCGAGCGGCAAACTGGACTTTTCATTCACCGTGACTGACCAACTCCTCAATACACCCGACCCCGACGCCGTGTGGTCAGCCTCGCAAACCGTCGACGAGGACCTGGACGGCAAACGCTTGCAGGGGGTGATCTATCGTGAACGCCCGAACGATCCTGGCGATGTGTCCGAGATCATCGACCTGGAGTTACTGGGTACCAATCGACTGCAAGTGATTGTGCTGACCAACGACCCGCGCCTGCTTGCGGGGGATGTCATCGATGGAACCTATACGGCAAGCGCTGAAGGTAAACTCGACGTCGTGGTGCCGTTGAAGGGAGTTGTGGAAGCCGACGAGTTCGGACAGAAAAAGGTCTTGATCCTGTGGGTAGACAATAACAAGGTGATCGCCGGCAGCACAGTGAAGAGCATGTATGCGGTGCTGCGCAATGGCACATCTATCGGCCAATCGGTCGCGGCCATGGCCCGAGTGGTGGGTGAAGGGTTACCGGATCTGCTGCCACCACGTTTTCAGAAATCGGTGGGTGGTGTTCTGGACCCGTTGGATCCCGCTAACCTGAAAGGTGCAAACGGCCAGGTGGAAGTGCTCGGTTTCCGTTCAGGCGATGTCGTAAAACTGATTGGCTCTTGGGCTGGCTCACCGACATTCGATTTCAAACCATTGAATTCCGCAAGCCGGGCCAACTTTCCTTTGGACAGCGCATTTCTCGCGGCGAACATGGGTAAACAGTTGAAGTTACGTTATGTACTGCAACGTAGTGGCAAGCTGTACGACTCGCAAGTACTGGACGCCTCAGTAAAGAGAATTGCGGATCACGATCCGAGACTGCCTGTGCCGACGATTGATGGGAACGACACATCTAACCTGGACGCTACAAAACTGCTTCCGTCCTCCGTGCTTCAGTTGCCGGCGTATGCACATCAAGTGTCGGGACAGAGCGGATGGTTACGCTATGAGGGGGTGGACAGCAAGGGTAATCCGGTCTTCCACGACGACCTGAATGGTGACGCCCTGAGCGCCGGACCGGGACTGGTCCGGCCTGTACCGTTGACTTGGTTGCAAGGGCTCATGGATGGCAGTGTGTTCACCATCCTGTTCAGTTTGAACTATGACGGGGTGGCCAATGCGGGATTGGCGGTGAAGTTTCCGGTTCGCAGTTACACCGTTCAGGCACAGCCTGATGTCGTGGTGGCGTTTCTCAATGCGCCTTACACCGCTACGACGGGCGAACAGGTGACGGGGATTGAACTGCTTGTCACTCAGGCAGGGCTGCCCAGTGCAGGACAGACTGTCACCATCACCTTGCCACAGGGGACGACGTTTGCCGGAGGGGCGGGAACCAAGGACTTCGTGACCGGCGTTGACGGGAAGATAGCGGTTAATGGGGTTAAGGCGGGGAGTGTGGAAGGGGATCATTCAATTACTGCTGTCAGTGGTAGAGCAACGGCCAGCGCGAGGTTGAGCATTCGTGCGGATGAAGGAGAAGTGATCGACCATACGGACTTCACTAATGGTACAAATGGTTGGTCGGTTCGTAGCGGAGCTCAGACATTAATGAAGGAAGGCCAAGATGGATTCTTACGATTCATCTCCGATACCAATTCCCTCTCAGCCATTACTAAGACATTCAGCTTAACCAAAGGAAAATACCAACTCACAATAACAGCGAGAACGACTCATCAAACTTCGAACTTATGGTATCATTTCCATAATGCCTGGGCATCAGCGCCGCTCGGCACATTCTGGAGCGAAGTTAGCAGCGAACTAACCTTAAGCGCAGACGTAAATCAATCCGTATCTTGCGGCTTTCCATGGGCCGGTACCAAAGGCAATCTGGGCGACATAACCTCTATAAAAATTATAAAACTGAAGACCAATTAACCCGACACATCTAATACAGCAAAAAAAAATGAAAAATGGGACAAGGAAAAAGTGGACGGATTTATTAAATTAAGCCCGTCTTTTTTACGAGAAAATAAAAGGTGACGGATTTATTTGCCTGCAATAAAAGCAAATGAACGGGACGGATTTATTTAACTGGATAAATCCGTCTTTTTTACCGTTATTCAAACCACTCCCCACGTTCGCTAAACGTCCGCCGAATCAACTCCACGAGCACCTGTACCTCTTCAACACCCTGCGAGTCACTGTTCACCGCCAACCACGCCTGCAACCGCATCGCCTCCTCAAACAACCCCGGCAACGCCACCAACCCGCGATCAAACCGGCTCATGTACATCGGCAACAAACCAATGCAAGCGCTGCACCGGATCATCTCCAGCATCAGCTCGTAAGACTGCATCTGCACCACCCCGGCCAAGCGCTGTTCGACGAGATTGTTCCACGGCCGGAAGCTATCGATCTGCCGGTCATGCTGCCATTGCACCAGCATGAAATCGGCAAGATCATCCGGGCTCCCTGGCCGTGCGGTCACGCGGGAATAGCGTTTGGCAATGTGCGGCTGGTATTCCAGTTGCGCGAGGCGTTGCGGTTCGCTGGTGGCGAAGGTCGGGCCGGGGTACGGGGTTTCACCATGGGCGAGCCACAGCACGATGTCGGCGCTGACGGCGCGCAGAGCCAGTTCGCTGTCGAGGGCGATGATCTCGAGGCGAACGCTGGCATTGCGCCGCAGCAACGCAATCAGGTCGCGACCGAGGATGTCATGCAGGATCGACTCGGCGACCGCCAGCCTGATCAGGGGTTGCTCGATCACCGGCAGCTTGCGTTCGTGAGCCAGCGCGATCAGTTGCGCCTGCAATTGCTGGCCTTCGCGGGTCAGGCTCAAAGCGCTGCCCTGAAAGCTGAACAGCGCGCATTGCAGTTGTTGTTCGAGCTGCGCCAGTTGTTTGCGCAGCAGGCTCGAGCGCACGTTGAGGCTGCGGGCGGCCTGCATGAAGCAGCCGCAACGGGCGCTGACCAGAAAGTATTGCGCGACCTCGGCATCGATGCTCGCGACTTGCGCCAGCCAAGGCTCGCGCTCGCCCTGTGCCCAGCGATAGTCGGGGCTACCCTGTCGTCCTGCGGGTTCGGTGAATGACATCGATGACTCCCTGTCGATCTTTGTTGTTGATGCTTCCGGCGCGGTATGGAACGTCTGAACCTGTGAAGATCCTGTGGGAGCTGGCTTGCCAGCGATGGGGGACTCACATCCAGCCCCTGTGTTGCCTGACACTCCGCCATCGCTGGCAAGCCAGCTCCCACAGGGTTATTGGTGGGTTTCGAGGACCTTGTTCAGCTCGGCCCCGTCGATACTCAGCGTCGCAGTATTGAGCATCCCGTCCAGATACGCCTGGGCAATCTGCTCTTGCCGTTGCGCCCGCAAGGCCTGGGTCAGTTGATCGCGCAATTCATCGAGGGTTGCGGTACGTGCCGGCTGCTGTTCGGTGAGTTTGATCACATGGAAACCGGCTGCGCTCTGCACCGGGTCGGACACCGCGCCGACCTTCAACTTAGCCACCGCCCCCCGCACCTCCGGCACCAGTTGCTGCAACGGTTGCAGCCCGCTGTCGCCGTCGCGTTCGGCGGTCAGCCGATCCTGCGAGTACTGAGTCGCCAGCGCGGCAAAATCCCCCGGCGTGCCCTGGGCTTTCTTGCTCAGCTCGGCCGCCTGTTTGCGCACGGCGTCCAGGCTCTGGGCATCCGGCACCGCGAGGAAAATCTGGCTGACCCGATACAACGGCGGAGTCATCCAATTGGCCTTGCCAGCGTCGTACGCCTGTTGCAGCTCGGCCGCACTCGGATAGTCCGCCGGCACGGTGCTGACCGAGCGCAGGTAATCGCGAAAGACGATCTGCTCGCTGGCCGCGCGGGTTTGCCGCACCACGTCCGGACGCTGCGCCCAACCCTGAGCGTCGGCCTGCTCGAGCACGGCTTTCTCCGCCAGACGGGTACGAATCCAGCGCTCCAGTGCTTCACGGTTGCCGCGCAGTTGCTCGGCACTTGCCGGTGGCAATGTCGCCAGCAACGCCTGCAACTCCTGCGGCGTCACCTGCTGATTGCCCAGTCGCGCCACGGCCGGCCCCGCAGCAACCGCCGCCAACGGCGACGATTGCTGGGCGGCAACCGGGTCAGTACCCGGTCGCAGCACCAGCGCCACGGCTACCACCAACAGCGCCACTGCCCCGGCGCCGATCACCATGGCAGGCTTTTTCACAGCGCGACTTCCTCTTGCTCAGTGGTAGCGACTTTGGCTGTCGAGGCTTGCGCGGCCTGGGTGAAATCACGCAGGTAGACGATGAATTCCTGCAGCAAACGGTCCCACAGCTCCAGGCTGCCACGCAGGTGATCGTTGCTCACACCCGCCGCGACCACCACGTCCATTTCCATCACCAGAAACTCGCCCTGCAACGACAACCGGGCAAAACGCCGGGTGGCGTTCCACTGCTCGGCCACGCCCTGTGGCAACTCACCTTGCACCCGCAGCGCACAGCTGAAGGTGAAATCGACATAGCTGCCCTGCTCCACCGCCGGGTTGCCGAAACGCACGGCATAACCGATGCCCTGACTGGCGCTGAGCAACTGCACGATGCCGTTCTGTTCCGTCTGGTTGACGCGATAACCGGCCGCTTGCAGGACTTCGGTCAGGGATTGCGGGGATACATGGCTGATCAATTGAGTCATGACTTCTTCCTTGTTTGTTAATCAATGCGCGAGCGCAGCTTGCGGCGCGTCGAATTGAGTCTTGTAGAGCTCGTCACCGAACCCCTGCGCCAGTTCATCGAACTTGACCCGGGCGCTGCCCGCGAAGGGCTGGCGGATCTTCATCACCTCGGCCACATCAATGTTTTCGTAGGCGCTGAGGATCTGCTTGGCGACGCCGTACATCTGCTGATTCTTGACTGAACATTGCTGCACTTGTGTGTCACGTTCAGCCAATTGCGCTTGAAGCTTAGACCGTTCTGCCTCTTTGGCACGGGCCATGACCAGCAACTCGTCGTAGGCCTTCTTGAACTTGCCGACCTGTTCGCTACTGGCGGCGACTTGCGCTTGGGCCTGGTTGTGCAGGTTCTGCTGCTGGCCGGCCAACTGCTCGGCCAGGCCTTTAGCCTTGGCCAGTTCAGCGGTCAATTGCTTGATCTGCGCCTGCGCGGCCTTGGCCTCATTCTGCGCCGCCAGTTGCGCGGCGCTGGCCTGGGCCTGCTGGCTCTGCAGGGTCTGCAACTGCTGGGTGGTGCTGCGCAACTGGGTGCGCAGACGCTCCTCCATGCCTTCGGCGTGCGCGCCTTGCGCGATGAAAAAACTCAGCCCCAACCATAAAACTCGTGCGTGCATGACCGTACTCCCGGCGCCTTAGAAGCGCGTGTTGATCTCAAGCTGCAAGACGTCGATGTCGAACGGCGCACCGTACACGGCTTCGGTGCTCATCCAGCGGCCGGTGGCGTAGACGTTCTTCGCCAGACCGTAGTTGCCGCCGAGGATATAGCCCTTGGCGTTGGTGCCGCCGAGGTGGAACGACGAGTCGTTGAAGCCATCAGGCAAGGCGTCCGGCTGGATGTACTTGTAGCCGGCGAACAGGTTCCAGTCGCCCTGCTTCTTCAGGTCCAGCGCGTTGCCGAGGGTGAACTGGACCATCCACGCATTGGCGCCGCTTTCGATCTCGCCGTTGCTGTTGAGGTTGTTGACGATCTGCCCTTCCGAGCGTTTGCGCATGTCGCCTTCGTCGTAACCGAGGTTGTGGATGTAGTTGCCCTGGCTGCGCAATTTGAAGTCTTGTGGCAGATCGGCGTCCCACACCAGGTTCAGGTCGAGCAGGTTGAATTCCGACGCCAGGCCGACGAATTGCGGCTGCGGCGTGGTGGTCGGGTTGGCCGGGTTCGGCGTGATGTCGCGCAGCAGGAACACGCTGTTGCCCTTCTGCATGAACGCCGCCCGAGTGCCGTCGGTGTCGCAGCCCGGCGCACCGGCCCACGGTGCGCAAGGGCTGGAACGCTGCCCCTGGATGTCGTCGAAACGGTAGTAAGCCAACGCGCCCTTGAGGCGGTTGTTGCTGTTGATTGCCCACTTGGCGCCGAGCTGCGCACCGTACAGCCACTTGTTGTCGCTTTCTTCCTTGTCGAAGCCATTGCTGGTGCTGGTGTCGTTGGTGTAATCCACCGGGAACGCGCCGACGGTGCCGAACACACCCCAGTCGCGGTTGAGCTTGTGGTCGAAAAACGCCGCCACGCCGTCGAAGTTGAGGTCGTTGGAGTACAGCATGTCGGTGGACATGAACGGGTTGGCGAAACGCCCGCCAGTCAGGGTCAGCTCATCGGTCGGTTTCCAGTTCAGGTAACCCTGATCGAGCCAGATGTCTTTCTTGGCGAAACCGCCGCCGAGGTTCTGCGTGGTCGATACCGGGTTGTTGTCCGAGCCGGTGCCGATGCGGATGCCGGCGGTCCATTCCGGCGAGATCACCGCTTTCATCCCTAGCCGCGCGCGCAGCCGGAACAGATTGGTGCGGTCTTCGCGGGTATTGAGCAACAGCGGCAGGTTGGTGCTGCTGTTGGGGTTCACGTCGTACGGGCCGTTGTTGTTGAGTTTGGCGAAGTCGACGATTTCGTTGCTGTTGCTGCCCGAGTAGTAGCGCGATTCGTCACGCAGACGAATGTCGCCGTCGAAGCTGATGCGCGATGCCCAGTCCGGGAAGGTATTGGGCGCGGCCCAGTTTTCCTGCTTGGCGGTGGCCATGACTTCGGCCTTGACCTGATCGCGGATCTGGTCGCGCACTGCGGCCGGCACATATTGCACGCGCACATCGCCCGGTGCCGCTACCGGTCCGGCCGCTACGGCGGTGGAAGTGGCGGCCTGTTTGGCCTGCGCCGCTTCGTTCTGCGCCTGAGCGATCAGCGCGTCGGCCTTGTCTTGTTTCAGAATGCCCTGCTCGACCAGCAAGCGGATCAGATTGATCGTGGCGTTCTCCGAAGGCGCAGGCGCTGCCGCGGCCTGACCGACCAGGGTCGCGATGACCATGCCGACCGCCAGGGACAATCGATTCACGTTGGAAATCATCTGCACACAACTCCTTTTCATACAGCTTTATGAATTCGGTTAACCCGGACGCCGCCCTTGCAGGGACAGGCGCACAGGCAAGGTGATGGAGGCCGGTGGCCGTTCGCTCAGATGCGGCGCGTTGCGCAATGCGGCCAGCACCTGAGTGTCGATCTCGGGCTTGCCGCTGGACTTGACCAGCTCGACCCGGGTGATTTCGCCGACGCTGCTCAGCCACACATCGGCCTGCAGCGAAAACGCAAGGTTGCGCAGGTCCGGGTTCTCGCGCAGCAAACGCTGGAAGGTGAACGCCAGGAACTGGCTGTAGGTGCCGGTACCCAAGCGTCCGCCACCGGCTCCGGCCATGCCGCCGCCCTTGCCGGCGCCGATGTTGAAAGCGTCATTGCCGCTCTGGGCGTCGCCGTCGATTTGCATCGGGTTGGCAAGATCGTCCGCCGGTGATGGCGGCGCCTCCTCCTCGGGCTTGACCTCTTGCGGCTCGGGCGTTGGCTCGGGCTCGACGACTTTTTCTTCCACCGGGGTTTCCGGTTCCGGCGGTTTTTCCGGAGGTGGCGGTGGTGGTGGCGGCAACGGAATGATCGTCGGCACCTTCGGCGCTTCACGGCGGATGCCGCTCATGTCATTGGCCCACTGCCACAGGAACCACGCGGCGAACGCGCCCAGCAGCAGCCCGGCGCCCCACTTCAGGTAACGCAACGGCGAGCGCTTCACCGGCAGCGGCTCAATCGGAAGTTGTGCGGTCATCACTCAACCCTGCGTCGGTTTGCCGGTCACCAGACCGACCTGAGACAGTTCGAGCCGGCGCAGCAGATCCAGCACTTCAATGACCTTCTGGTACTGCACCGTGGCGTCGCCGCGCACGATCACCGGGAAGTCCGGGTTCTGCGCTTTCTCGATGCGCAGGCGCTCTTCCAACTCCGGCAGGGTCACCGGGTAGGCATCGAGGAACACCTGACCGCCATCATTGACCGAAATCGCCTTGGTCTTGGCCTCCGACAGCGACACCGCGGCGCTGGCCTTGGGCAGGTTGATCTGGATCCCGGAGACCTGCGCCGTGGCAGTGAGGATGAACATCACCAGCACCACCATCAGCACGTCCACCAGTGGCGTGATGTTGATGCTGTCCACCGCTGCATCTTCGTCATCGTCGTGGGAGGCATTTACGGACGCCATGGCAATGCTCCTCAGGCCGGTACGGAGTGGTTGGCGTGATGGCCGCGCTGATGCGCCGCTTCACTGGACTGACCTTCACCGTGCATCTCCGCCAGACGGGTAATGAACTCGTCGACGAACACGCGCATGTCGGCGCTGACTTCCTTGTTGCGGGTGATCAGGCGGTTGTAGCCAAACAGCGCCGGGATCGCGACAAACAGGCCCATGGCGGTGGCGAGCAACGCCGCCGCCATGCCCGGCGCGATGGCGTTGATGTTGACGTCGCCGGCCATGGCGGTGCCGAGGAACACCACCATGATCCCCAGCACGGTGCCGAGCAGGCCGATGTACGGGCCGCCAGCGATGGCGTTGGACAGGGTCGAGAGTTTCGAACTGAGCGCCTGGTTCTCGCGGGTACGTACGCCGTCCATCGAGCAGCGAATGGCTTCGATGGTCGCTGCGGACACCGAAGAGGTGTCGGCGCCCTGCTCGCGCCGGGTGCGGATTTCCTTGACCGCCACCGCATACAGACGCCACAGCGGCGAGTGCTGCAGACGCTGGGCCAGTTGCGCGTCGTCGGCGAACATCTCCAGACGGGTACCGACCTTGGCGAACTGCTCGCGGAAATCCTCGTTGGCCTTGCTCACGCGGCTGAGGGTGCGGTTCTTGCGCAGCATGATGATCCACGACTGAAACATCATCAGCACCAGCACGGCGATGATCACCCAGGCGTCGACCGGCACCGCGTTGAGCAGGAAACCGAGGCTGCCGAAGCCGAAACCGGACTGTTCTTCGTCAACGCCGTAGGTCACCAGTTTCGACTCGGCACCTTGCGCGGTGGCATCGGCCAGCAGCAACGGCGCCGGGCGGGCAACTTTGGAAAGGCGCAGTTCGTCGATAGCCCCCACAAATGGCTGGTACGGGCCAGCGGCCAGATCACCGCCAACCGCCATCACCGAATTGAACGCTGGCATCGCTTGCGCGAGGGTCGCACCCTCACGACCGTTGATGTACAGGCTGACTTTCGAACCTTCCGCGGTCAGCGCAACATGCTGCCATTGCCCTGGATTCAGCGGCTGAGTGGCCACGGCGCGCTGGCCGTCTATCTCCACAAACGGCACGCCTTGATTGACCCCGACCAGCAGACTGTTGGCGCCTTCGCGACGGGCCAGAATCAGTTGCTCGCCATTGGCCTGATCCAGCCGCAGCCAGGCACTGAAGGTGAACGCACTGCCAGCGCTGTGCTGCAACGACGGACTGGCCGGCAGCAACAACGGCTGGCCGCTGAACTGCAAGGCGCGCCCGACCACGCCGTCAATCGCCGCGCCGGTGGCGCTTTGTGCGGTGTTGCCGTAGGCGGTGGTGTCTTTGGCCGGAGTGCCGGTGGCGCCGTCGAAGTGATACAGCGCGGTGTAATTCGGATCGAAGGTCAGCTGGCCGTTGCCAGTGGCCGGGGCCTTCTGGTTGCCGTAATACATCCAGATGTCCTGACGCTGGCCGCCCTCGACATTCGGCACATCGACCCAGATCAGCGCCATGCCCATCAGCGCGTCGAAGCTTTCGATCTGGTGATTGAGCACGGTCTTGTCATCGGCGGCGACGAAGCGCAAATCCGCGCCGTCTTCCTTGACCCCGTCGAAGGTGAAATTGCCGGTGTGCAGGCGTACCAGCAGCGCGGTGCGACCGAGGGCCTGATTGATCCCGGCGCCCTGCGGCGTGGTGTCGACGGCGATCTGTTTGCGGTAATGCCAGTCGTCCTGCCACCAGGCCTGCGCCGTGGCCGGGAGCACGAAGCCCAGGCAGATCAACAACGAAAGAATGAGGCGCTGCATGAACGTGCTCCTTTAGAACGTGGCTTGAAGGTTGAAGTGCAGGCGCGATGCCTGCTTCGAGGTGTTCGGCCCTTCGAGTAGCGGGTAGCCCCAGTCGAGGCTGCCGGACAGCCATTTGCTGAGGCTGGCGCGGGTACCGAGGCCGACGCTGGCCAGGGCGTAACTGGCGTCCTGGTCCGGTAACTCGTCGCGCAGGTACAGTTGCGCGCCTTCGGCAAAGGCGTAGAAGCGCCATTCCTGCATCCAGTTGCCGGCGTATTTCGCCAGCGACGGCGTGCGCAGTTCCTGACTGAGCAGCACGCCGTCATCCCCGGTGCGTTCAGCGGCCAGATAGCCGCGCACCGAAGTGGCGCCGCCGGCGGAGAATTGTTCGTTGGACACCAGTGGCCCCGACGCCAATTGGAAGGCGCCTTTGCTCGCGCTTTGCCAATCGTTGTCGAAGGTCCAGGTGAAGGTGCTGTCGCCCTTGACCACCGCGAAACTCGGGTTGGCGCGGTAGCGTTTGTAGTCGAAGTCTTCGTCGGAACTGCCGTAGCCGAAGATGCTGCGGGTGGCCGCCACCAGGCTCAAACCGAGGCCGAGCTGACTCTTTTCGGTGTAACGGAAGCCGTTGTAGGCGAAGGTGAACGGCGCGTATTTCAGCGGCACCTTGTCGCTCTCGCCGGACAGGGTCAGGCGCTCGTCGAAATCCTTGAAGTCGATGCCGGCCGACAGCGAGTTCGACCAGTTGCCGCTGGACGGCAACGTGTAGATCGCCGACACGCCATAGGAGTGGCCCTTGCCCAACACGTTGCTGCCGCCGAGGGTCGCGACATTGCTGTCGGACTGGTAACCGGAGAACTGCACGCTCCAGCGCTCGGTCAGCGGCGCGGTGTAGGACGCCGACCAGACCTTGGCGTTGTCGGTGTCCTGCGGCGCGGTGAAGTACGTCAGGTTGATGCTGTGGCCAAGCTGCCAGAGGTTGTTGTAGCCAAGGCTGGTCACGGCACGGAGCTTTTCGGTGTCGGCACTGTAGTCGTTGTTGAGGCCGACGCTGGCGCTCCACGGGTTCTGGTCTTCGACCTGCAAGTCGACGTCCATGGTCCCCGGGCGTTGACCTTCGCGCACCAGCGGCATGACCTGGCGCCCCGGGGTTTTATTGAGCTGCGCCAGTTCGCCCTGAACCTTGGCGAAGTCCGGCACTTCGCCCTCTTTCAGCGCCGGGACGTTGTCGCGGATGTCCAGCGGTGAATAGTGTTTGGCGCCGACCACGCGCACCCGGCCGACCTTGGTTTCGCTGACTTGCAGGTAGACGATACCGTCAGCCACTGCTTGCTCCGGCAACTCGACGAACACCGATTGATAGCCACGCTCCTGATAAGCCTTTTGCAGGGCATCGCGGGCGCCTTCGATGTCAGTCATGGCTTTTTGCGGGCCGAGAAACGGGTACACCGCCTCTTCGATCGCCCGCGCGTCGAGCACGGTGTTGCCGCGCACGAAGTATTCGTTGACGTCCACCAGACGCTGCGGCGCGGCATTTTCGGCAGCCTCTTCGGCGAATGCCGGTTGCGCGCCGACCGTCACCAGCAGCCAGCCCCACAGCGCCAGCCGTGACGTGAAAATCTGATCCACACTACCCCCTGAATTCGCGATGACCTGTTGGCGCTGTCGCGCGCCTTGTGTGTTGCGTCAGTTGCTGACTGTCGAGGCACCGCTGTGCTTGCCGAGCCAGGTGTGCAGCAGCGCGAAGTTCAAGGAGAACTCAGGCATTTGCAGCAAGGCACCGCAGAACACTTCGCCAATGATTTTTTGAATGAGCAGCACCGCACGCGGCTCGTTGAGCAGCGTGGCGATGTCGCGACTGAGGACGTTGAAGCTCCAGACTTTCTGGTTCAGGCCAAGACCGACGAACCAGCGGAACAGCAGGTTGTAATTGAGCTGTTCATACAGTTGCTGCTCGCTGGGCACCGAATACAGCAGTTGCAGGAGCAGGATGTGCATGACCGTTTGCGCGGGAATCAGCATGCCGGGCTCGGCATTGAGGTCATGCAGCAGGTCTTGGTGGGCCGCAAACAAGTCGTCGATCTGCGGGCGCAGCAACACCAGCGAATGGCCTGGCGGAATGTAGCTGGAGACCTCTTTCAAGGCGCCCTGCCAGTCATCCTGCGACACGATCCAGACCCACGGCGCACCGTAGCGATACACCGACACCGGCTTCTTGCGCGCCGCTTCGACGATCTTCGACAGGCGCTGATCGAGTTCCTGCATGCCCACTTTCGAGTAGCGTTCCATAGTCCCCATTGCCTCACTCCCGGCGTCCCGCCTCGGCTTGTGAAAAGCGCCCCGTTGGGCCCCTCAAGCGCGTTACATAGGCATGACCGGACTGGCTATGTGCTACCGAACTTTTGTCATGAAAGCTTCATGCTGGAATTGATGGGAGAGCAAAATCAAAAGATCGCAGCCTTCGGCAGCTCCTACAGTGGGACTGAGTAGACCCTGTAGGAGCTGCCGAAGGCTGCGATCTTTTGCTTCAGGAATAAACCGGCCACATGTCGACGATCTTGCCGCCACGCACGGCCAGCAGATCACCGAATTGCGGGAGGACGGCTTCGGTCTGGGTCGGGCGCAGGAACACTTGATCCTCGACGGTCAGGCCCACCGCATTCGAACCGTTGACCATTTCCTGATTCGAACTACGCCCATACACCCCATTACTCTGCAAGCCGGCGGGCGATTCGAACTCGGCCATCCAGTTGCCGCCGTAAATGAAAAAGGTCTGGCGCTGATTGACATCCCACCACGACAACAGCTTCGACCTGTCATCCAGCGCCGGGATGTTCACCGCGCCGGTGCTCTTCAACACCGGGGTGGCAATGTAGGTCGCTGGCACGTGGTCAACCAGCGATGGCAGGTCGTAATGCGTCGGTTTGAGCATCGCCGTGCCCACCGAAACCTCGGTGCTCAGTTTCTCGTTTTCGTGGATGCGGTAACTCGGACTGCCGGCGGTGTTCAGGCACAAGTGGTCATTCCATAACGCCGGAAACTGCTGGCGAGTGAAATCCACGCAGCGCTGATAAATCACCATCACCTTGGCGAACAGTTCCTCGGGCGAACCGAGTATTCCCGGCACGCCCATGCCCACAAACGGGTCATAACCCATGAACCCGGCGAACGCCAGGTGCTGCGGGTTGGCGCTGATCAGCGCGAGCATCTGCCTCAGCACACTCACATCACCGACCCCGCCGCGATGCAGGCCGACATCCAGCTCGATGTTGATCCGCATCCGTGTGCCCAATCCCTGCGCCAGCGCCAGGTATTGCTGCAGACGTTCGGGATTGTCGATCAGCCATTGCAGCTGCTTCGCCGGGTCGAACGGGCCTTTGTGGGTTTGATAGAACAGCTGTGCCGAACGCACCGGCAGCGGCTTGCCGAGCAGGATGTCGGACTGGGGAAACGTGAGTGCGTCGTGATTGAGGAACGGCTGGTGAAACGACATGAGCTTTTGCGTCCCGGCCCGTTGCGCGATGTAGCTCAACAGCCCCGGTGACGGCAGCGACTTTTCCACCAGCCGCAGTTGTTTGCCGCCGCGTCGCACCGACTGCATGACCACGTCGATGTTGTGGTCGAGCCGATCCAGATCGATCAAAAGCACCGGACGCATTGGGCCGTGGTCTTTCAATTCTTTATTCAGGGCGCGGAAATACTCGCTGTACGGGTTGCCATGATCGCCCGGTCGCAACCAGGCACCGACTCCCAGCAATAAGGCGCCAACGCCCACGGTGCCCAGCATGAACTTGCGTCGATTGACCGCCATCAGCTCACCCCCAGAATTGACGACAGATGCGCGTTGAGAAAACGTCCGCTGGGGTCCAGTGCCTGGCGTACGTCGACAAACTCGCGCCAGCGCGGGTACAGCGGTTGCAGGGTGCGCGCATTGAGCGTGTGCAATTTGCCCCAGTGCGGGCGACCGTTGTACTTCCAGAAAATCGGTTCGATGGCGGCGAAGAAGTTGTGATGGTCCATCTGATAATGCTGGTGCACCGAGATCGAACAGCTGTCGCGGCCCTCGAACATGCTCAGCGCAATGTCGTCGGCCTTGACGTAGCGGTACTCGATGGGAAACCAGGTGCGCAGGTCCTTGTCCTGAATCAGCTTGAGGATTTCGCGCAGGCAGGCCGGGCCGTGTTCGGCGGGCACCGAGTACTCCATCTCGTTGAAGCGCACGGTGCGCACGTTGGCGTAGATGTCGAACGAGTCGCCGACCCGATCATCGAAACTCGCCAGATGCCGCAAGCTGTTGAGCAACGAGGTGCGCAGGCCGGGGAAATCACTGCCGTACTTGTCGATCTTCTCGATCAGGGTCACGAACTCGTTGCCACCCTCCTCCTCGGGCGGGATCGGCGGTGTGGCCGGGTCGCCGGTTTCGTTGAGGGCGATGGACAAGGCGTAGTCGGAATGGGTGACAACGAGCATTTCCCAGTGCTGGTTTTCGCGGGTGTTCTTGTCCAGATCTTCAAGCAGTTCTTCGGTCTTGGCGATCCACTGGGTTTCCCGCAGACGATACGCCGGACGGTTTTGCAAGCGGATTTTAGTGGCAACACCCAACGCGCCGAGGGATACCCGGGCGGCATTGAATACGTCCGGATGACGCTGGCTGTCGCAGTCCAATACCTCACCACTGGCGGTCACCAATTGCATCCCGCAGACGTGGGCCGAATAAGACTGAAAGGTCTTGCCGGTGCCGTGAGTCGAGGTGGAAATGGCGCCGGCGAGGGTCTGGTAGTCGATATCGGCCATGTTCTGCAGGGCCTGGCCAATGTCCTTGAGTGGCTTGCCCATACGCGACATCGGCGTGCCGGCGGCGAATTCGGCCTGCAGGGTTTTCGGGTCGTGATCGAGCAGACCGTTGAAGTAGCTCAGCGACAGCAACGTGCCGTCGGTGGGCACCAGCGCACTGAAGGAATGCGCCGAGCCGACGGGACGAATCTTGCCCGGTGCCTGTTGGATGACTGCGGTCAATTCATCCAGATTCTTTGGCGCTACCCGCGCCGCCGGCAGGCAACTCTGCCCGCCCGACCAGTTGCGCCAGGGAATCAGCCGTGGCGCGCGCATCAACTGGCCCAGCGCCGGATTGGAAGCCAGCGCGCTGAACGCGCCGACGATACTTGCCCGTTGCAACAACTGACGGCGTGTCAGATCCATGCTCATGCGCGCGCCCTTATTGTGGGAGGGGCTGATCGGCCATGAAGCCGATCAGTTGCAGGAATTGTTCTTCCGAACACTCGACGCACTGGCCCATCGGCGGCATGCCGTTGTAGCCGTTGATGGCGTGATCAAGCAGGGTGTCGGTGCCCTGCTGCAGGCGTGGTTCCCAGGCCTTGCGGTCGCCGGTCAGCGGCGCGTTGGCGGCCGGGTTGGCGTGGCACAGCTGGCAGCTGTTGGCGTAGATCTGCGCCAGTGCCGGGTCGGAGGGCGTGGCGTTGTGGGTGGTCGCCGGCGGTGCAGCTTTTTCGCCGCAGCCGCACAGGGCGACAGACAGCGCCAGCATTAAAGTGAGTGGGATTGCCCGCATAACGATCCTCGCCTGGGTAGCGCTTTTTGTTGTGATCACACCTTAAGGCAGGCACGGCAGCGGGTTGAGGGCATTGCGGGACAACGAGGGGGGCATCCGGGGCCAGCCAGAATTGAGCTCGGGCTCGGACAGCACCACAAAACCTGTGGGAGCTGGCTTGCCAGCGATAGCGGAGTGTCAGCCAATGAAAGTCGCGCAAGTGCCGGCCTAATCGCTGGCAAGCCAGCTCCCACAGGGTAAACGGCGTTGCTGATTCCGCTCTGTTCCGCCTCTCTGCGTGACATTCGCGTGACATTCGCGGGTTTAAATTCCCGCGTATTCAGGCGTATAAACTGTACAGACTTTTGGATCTGCATACGGACATCAATACGGGGTAGCGACATGACCACAGCAAACATCCTTGGCAACCTGTTCCCTTCTGTCAGCGACATCCCGGAAAAATACCGCCTCGACGCTCAGGTCGAGCAACGCGAATACCTCGTCGATGGCGAACTGCGGCGCTGGGACGGCCCGCTGGCCACGGTACGCAGCCCTGTGTATCTGCACGGCGAGAATGGCGATGAACAAGTGATTCTCGGCAGCACCCCGCTGCTGGATGCCGACACCGCCCTCACCGCCCTCGACGCCGCCGTGCGTGCCTACGATCGCGGTCAGGGCCTGTGGCCGACCCTGCGCGTCGCCGAACGTATTCAGCATGTCGAAGCGTTCCTCGGCCGTATGCGTCAGCAGCGCGAAGCCGTGGTCAAATTGCTGATGTGGGAAATCGGCAAGAACCTCAAGGACTCGGAAAAAGAGTTCGACCGCACCTGCGACTACATCGTCGACACCATCAACGCGCTGAAAGAACTCGACCGCCGCTCCAGCCGGTTCGAACTGGAACAGGACACCCTCGGCCAGATTCGTCGTGTGCCGCTCGGTGTCGCGCTGTGCATGGGCCCTTACAACTATCCGCTGAACGAAACCTTCACCACGCTGATCCCGGCGCTGATCATGGGCAACACCGTGGTGTTCAAACCGGCCAAACTCGGCGTGCTGCTGATCCGCCCGCTGCTTGAAGCGTTCCGCGACAGCTTCCCCACCGGCGTGATCAACGTGATCTACGGCAGCGGCCGCGAGACTGTCAGCGCGCTGATGGCCAGCGGCAAGATCGATATTTTCGCCTTCATCGGCACCAACAAAGCCGCCAGCGACCTGAAGAAACTGCACCCGAAACCACACCGTTTGCGCGCCGCGCTGGGTCTGGATGCGAAGAACCCGGGTATCGTCCTGCCGGAAGTCGATCTGGACAACGCCGTCAGCGAAGCGGTCACCGGTTCGCTGTCGTTCAACGGCCAGCGCTGCACTGCGCTGAAGATCCTGTTTGTGCATGAGGATGTGGTCGACGCCTTCATCGAAAAATTCAACGCCAAACTGGCCACGCTCAAGCCAGGCATGCCGTGGGACAGCGGCGTGGCACTGACGCCGCTGCCGGAGTCGGGCAAGGTCGACTACCTGCACGGTCTGGTGGCTGACGCGCAGAGCAAGGGCGCGCAAGTGGTCAACCCCAATGGTGGCGAGAGTCGAGAGTCGTTCTTCTACCCCGCCGTGCTATACCCGGTGACGCCGCAGATGCGCGTGTACAACGAAGAACAATTCGGCCCGGTGGTGCCGATCGTGCCGTACCGCCACCTCGATACCGTGATCGATTACGTGCTGGAATCGGACTTCGGTCAACAACTGAGCCTGTTTGGCACCAACCCGGTGGCGATCGGCCGACTGGTCGATACCTTCGCCAACCAGGTCGGGCGGATCAACCTCAACGCCCAGTGCCAGCGCGGCCCGGACACCTACCCGTTCAACGGGCGCAAGAACTCCGCCGAGGGCACGCTGTCGGTACACGATGCACTGCGGGTGTTTTCGATCCGCACACTGGTGGCAACCAAGTTCCAGGACAGCAACAAGGAGCTGATCAGCGAAATCATTCGCGGCCGCGATTCGAGCTTCCTGACCACCGACTACATCTTCTGACGAGGACCTTGCACTGAGTACATTCAGCACCCACCGACTGCCACCGCTGCTGCGGCGGATCCTGCGTCCGTTGCTGGACCCGTACCGCCGCTACCGGCATGCCCGGCTGATCCACGCGGTACGGGTCGCGTTGGGGCTGCTGGCGACCATCCTGCTGACCACCGGCATCAACCTGCCCCACGGCGAGTGGGCGTCGGTGACCATGCTGGTGGTGATCGGCGGCTTGCAGCATCACGGCAACATTGGCAAAAAAGCCGCCGAACGCGCCACCGGCACCCTGATCGGTGCCGGCGTCGGACTGGTGCTGGTGGCGCAACAGGCATGGCTGGGCCTGCCATGGCTGACCTACTTTGCCATGGCGGTGGTCTGCGGATTCTTCTCCTATCACGCGATCGGCAAAGGCGGATACACCGCCCTGCTCTCGGCGATTACCGTCTTCATCGTCGCCGGGCATGGCGACAACCCGATCACCGACGGCTTGTGGCGCGGGGTCGACATCCTGATCGGCATCGCCCTGGCCCTCGCATTCTCCTTCGCCCTGCCGCTGTACGCGGTGTATTCGTGGCGCTACAACCTGGCCGATGCCCTGCGCGACTGCGCCACGTTGTACGGGCGAATCATCAGCGGCCAACCGGTCAGCGCCGATGAACACCTGAAGCTGATGGGCAGGGTGACCGCGGTGATGGTGCAACTGCGCTCGCTGATGCCTTCGGTGTCCAAGGAAGTGAAAATTTCCATGACCGAACTGGACGCGATTCAACGCAACCTGCGCATGTGCGTCAGCACGCTGGAGATCCTCGGCAACACCCGCCCGGATGCGAACGACCCCGACGCCATGGCGCACCTGCAATCGGCACTGCGGGCCGAGCACCGGGTGATCCGCGTGCAACTGATCGGCATGGCCCGGGCCTTGAAGTCCGGCGCCACGCAGCGCCTGCAGCGCCCGCTGGAGTTGCCGGACGCCAGTCTCGACACACCGGTCTACAGCACACTGGACGGTTACCGGTTGCTGACCCGACAACTGGCCGCGAACATTGGTGAACTACGCCAACGCCTGGCGATGACGGCGCCGCGCTGGAACATCTGAATCAGCGGAAAAATCCGTGTAACAAAGCGGACACCATCACTACAATGCGCCCACAACGGATGTGACATGGACGCATAAATGCAATTCAGGAAGAGTATCAACGCCCTGCGGGCACTGGCCGTGCTGTCGGTCGTGCTGTTTCATTTCAAGGTGCCAGGGTTCGAGGGCGGGTTTGCCGGGGTTGACGTGTTCTTCGTCATCTCCGGATTCCTGATGACCGGCATCATCGTCAATGGCGTGCAACAACAGAACTTTTCCCTCCTCGGCTTCTACGCCTCTCGCGCCCGCCGCATTATTCCTGCCCTGCTGGTGCTGTGCGTTACGCTGCTGGTCTTCGGTTATCTGTACCTGCCGCTGGACGACTTGCGCGAGACGATCCGCACGATCAAGAGCAGTCTGCTATTCAGTTCGAACTTCAGTTTCGCCGAAAGCGGCAATTATTTTGCCGCACCCCTGCACGAAAACTGGTTGTTGCATACCTGGTCACTGTCGGTCGAATGGCAGTTCTATCTGTTCTATCCCGTGCTGATCATGGGTTTGCACAAGTGCTTCGGCGCCGATAAAACCCGCTTTGCCCTGGTTGCCCTGGCGTTGATGTCGCTCGCGGCGTCCATCATCGTGACCCGCGTCAACCCGACGTTCGCCTTCTACATGCTGCCCACCCGCGCCTGGGAAATGATCGCTGGCGGCCTGGTTTTTTTGTTTCCGCTACGATTGAGCCCGCGCGGCGGCGCGATTTGCGAAAGTCTCGGCCTGCTGGCGATTGCCGTCAGTGTGCTGGGCTTTTCTGAGGCCGATCTGTGGCCGGGCTACCTGGCACTGCTGCCGGTGCTGGGGACGATGCTGGTGATTCACGGCAATACCCGGTCGGTGTTCAGCAGCAATTCTGCGCTGCAATTTGTCGGGAGTATTTCCTACTCGGTGTATCTGTGGCATTGGCCGCTGGTGGTGCTGCTGTACTTGTGCGGGCTGTTGACCAGTTGGCCACATGTGATCGGCGCGATCATCGCCTCGTTCACGCTCGGCACCCTGTCCTTCTACCTGGTTGAGTCTAAGGTGAACAAAGGTACGACCGCCACACGCACAGTCATCAAATTCGCGTCGCTGACGGTGGCTGTGGTTGCCGTGTCGGCAGTCACGTCGTCGCTGGTCAAGCAGCATCCCGATTGGCGCCCGGCGCTGGTCGAACTCGGTCAGCCGGAATACACCAGCAAACTGTATCCGCAGGAATGCTACCCCAACGCTTATGCAGCGGCGGATTGCAAACTCGGCACAGGCGAGGTGTCGGTGATTCTGTATGGCGACAGCCACGCGCAATCGACTGCAGCAGCGGTGCAGATAGACAACCCTCAAGCCGCGCTGTCTTGGTCACGGGGCGGTTGCCCGACCCTGGCGCACTTCGCCATGCACGACAAAACCGTCGAAAGCCAATGTCGAGGCTTCAATCAGGAAAAGCTGCAACAACTGAAAACCGCGTACGCCGGCGTGCCCGTGGTGCTGTTCAGCCGCGCGGCGCTGTACGCGGATTCAGGGCGGGAAAACAGCTATCGGATTTCCTTTCCCGAGCGTCAGGCCGCGTTTGCCGAAGCCTATACCGAAGAGTACGTCAGCACGGTCTGCTCGATCGCTGAAAAGCATCCGGTGTATATCGTCAAACCGATCCCGGAAATGCCCTTCAGCGTCTACAAGGGTTTGAATCTGAATCAGCGGTTGTTCGGGCAAACCTCGGACATTTCCCTGCCGTTACAGGCTTACGAGAAACGCAATCGCATCGCCATCGCGACCATCGAAGCGGCGGCCAGCCGCTGCAACGCGACGGTGATCGACCCGACGCCGTACCTGTGCCCCGATGGCCACTGCATGGGCTCCATGGACGGCGTCCCGCTGTACTTTGACGACAACCATCTGGTGGATGCCGGCAATCAGCAGTTGAAAGGACTGTTCCGGGCTGTGATCAAACCGATCTGAGCTGACGCCGGGCTTTCAAGCCCCAGCCCTGTTGCATCCCGGCGGCGGCCAGCAGAATCGCCGCCACGCCGACCCATTGCAGGATCTGCAGGCGATGGCCGAAGGCAAACCAGTCGACGAAGATCGCCGCAATCGGGTAGATGAACGACAGCGCACCGGTCAGGGCGGTCGGCAGTTTCTGGATCGCGCCGTACAGCAGCACATACATCAGGCCGGTGTGGACGATGCCCAGCGTCACCAGACTGGCCCAGGCTCCGTGTGTTTGCGGCAAGCCGTTTAGGTGCGCGAACGGCGCGAGCAACAGCACTCCGGTGCAGACCTGGATCAGCGCGATCAGATGCGGCGGCGTGCCAGTGAGGCGCTTGATGATCAGCGCCGCGATCGCGTACAGCAACGCCGCGCCCAGCGCCAGCGCAATGCCCAGCAGATATTCGTGACCGCTCTCGCCCTGCCCGCCGTGGGCGCTGACGATCGCCAGCATGCCAAGGAAGGAAATCGCTAGCCAGAACAGTTTCTGCAAGGTGATTTTCTCGCCGAGAAACAGTGCCGCCAGGCCAACCAGCATGAACGGCTGCACGTTGTAGACGGCCGTCCCGATGGCAATTGAGGCCCGGGAATACGAAGCGAACAACAGCACCCAGTTGCCAACAATCGCGGCGCCGCTGAGGACGGCCAACAGGAACGTGGTACGGGTCAGAATGCCCGGACGCAGGAAGCCGAACGCGGCACAGATCAGCAGCAAGGTGCCGGCGCCGAACACGCAGCGCCAGAACACCACGTCCAGCACCGGCTGCCCGGAGACCAGCACGAACCAGCCAATGGTCCCGGAAATCAGCATGGCAGCGGTCATTTCCAATGAACCACGGCGGATTGAGTTGTCCATCATCGATCTCCCTAAACGTTTTGACGAAAGCGTGGGCAAAGTATGCCAAGCCGGCTTCCTGCGCCTCCAGCGCAAAAAGCAGGCTAAACTCGGTTTCTGCCTTTTTTATCGCGGGTGGTTTCCCGCAAATGCCTTATGCCGGAGTTGCGCCATGACCGACGATATCGACCAGATCCTCATCAGCGCCCTGATGGAAGATTCACGCCGCTCGCTCAAGGCACTGGCGCAGATCAGCGGCCTGTCGTCGCCCAGCGTGGCCGAGCGCCTGCGCCGACTGGAGGAGCGCGGCGTGCTCAAGGGCTATACGGTTGAGATCGACCCGAAATGCTTCGGCTATCAACTGCAGGCCATCGTCCGGGTGAGACCGCTGCCGGGGCAATTGCAGGAAGTGGAACGACAGATCCTGTCAATTCCGGAATTCACCGAGTGCGACAAAGTCACCGGGGAGGACTGCTTCATCGCCCGCCTGCACGTGCGCTCGATGGAACAGCTCGACACCCTGCTCGACCGCCTCAACACGCTGGCCGAAACCAACACTGCGATCGTCAAGAAGACGCCAGTCAAGCGCCGGTTACCGCCGATGGCGTAAGTGCTTTTTGTACCTGTTCGGCGTAGATTGAGGTTTTTTCCGGCTAAGGATTGGCGGTGATGAAGGTTCAGGCATTGATGCTGTCGGCAGTATTGCTCACTGGCTGCGGGACGGTGCAAACGGTTGCGTTCAGCGACAAGTTTTCCGTGGACCAGCTGAAAACCAAGAAAACCTACTGTGGCGCCGTTCCGCGCATTTACAGCGGTGCGACCTACGACTTTTGCATGCTGCACGCCGAAAAACCGGATGACGTCGACGCGTTCAATTACAACAATGCCTCGTTTGGCCTGGTGGTAGATGCCGCGGTTTCGGGTGTGCTGGATACATTTCTGCTGCCCTACACCATTTACAAGCAACAGGCCGATGGCAGCATCGTGATCAACTGATCTGCTTTTTGCAGACAACAAAAAACCCGCCGATGCGGGTTTTTTGTTGTTTCAGGCCAGCGATCAGTCGTCGCGGCTCATGATGCCGAAGATCTGCAACAGGCTGATGAACAGGTTGTAGATCGATACGTACAGGCTGATGGTCGCCATGATGTAGTTACGCTCGCCACCGTGGATGATCGCGCTGGTCTGGAACAGAATGCAGACCGACGAGAACAGCACGAAACCGGCGCTGATCGCCAGTTGCAGGCCGCTGATCTGGAAGAACATGCTTGCCAGAGTGGCACCCAGCAACACGAAGAAACCGGCGGTAATGAAACCACCGAGGAAGCTCATGTCCTTGCGGGTGATCAGCACGTAGGCCGACAGACCACCGAACACCAGCGCGGTCATCGCGAATGCCGAACTGACCACTTCAGCGCCGCCCTGCATGCCCAGGTAACGGTTGAGGATCGGGCCGAGCAGGAAGCCCATGAAACCGGTCAGCGCAAAGGCGGAAACCAGGCCCCACGCGGAATCACGGAGTTTGTTGGTGAGGAAGAACAGCCCGTAGAAACCGATCAGCACCACGAAAATGTTCGGGTAGCCAACACGCATCTGCTGGGCCACAAACGCCATCACACCGCTGAATGCGAGCGTGAGCGCCAGCAAGCCGTATGTGTTGCGCAGGACGCGGCTAACCTCTAGCTGCTCAGCCTGCACGCTGTTGTGAACTGCGTAATCCTGTTCGCGCATGGCGACACTCCTGTTGGTTTGAAACGTTCAGTGGCAAAGATCATAACAGACGCTCTGTAACAAGCCATGCACAGAGTTTGACAGTGTGTTTCATTCAGGTATTATGGCGCCCGCAACGCAAACGGAGGTGTGGCCGAGTGGTTTAAGGCAACGGTCTTGAAAACCGTCGACTGTAACAGGTCCATGAGTTCGAATCCCATCGCCTCCGCCATCTTATGTACGACAAAGCCCTGATTTTTCAGGGCTTTGTCGTTTCTGGCATTCGGAAATTTTGCTCATCTTTTACTGGATGGTTTCCGCATCTTTTCAGTCATTTCGTCAAGCCGTGACGAATTGGCTGGCAGCCACTACCGTTACCTCAGTCGAATCGAAAGGGGCGGACTCGAGTCACCGATAGTGGCTAGCGATGGCCAGCCCATATGGTGAATAACCAGTTCTGGTTCACCTAACCCCCGTCAACCCGGCTCGTGCCATATCCAGCCAACAGCTGGTTACAGACTTATATCTGCGATTTGACTGGCTGCTGGAAGCAAGGGGCCGAGTCGATTACGAGTAGCATCTATTGGCCGAATGCGGTTTGCCCCAAAGGGCAGCAACCGGCCAAAAGCGATCGGTGAGTCACTGCGCGAGTCCAATCCGCTTCCACTGCCGCGCCTGATCGACGGCCAATAAGGGGTTTCACAGATGGCGGCGTCCTGATTGGACGCCGCCTCAGGTCATTACACGACCACGTTCAACAGCAACACCACAAGCAAACCGACCACGGCGACGATCGATTGCACCACCGAAATAGTCTTGGTGGCTTCGCCCATCGTCATGCCGAAGGATTCCTTCACCATCCAGAAACCTGCATGGTTGGCGTAGTTGAAGAACAACGAGCCGCAGCCAATGGACAAGGCCAGCAGCGGCAGGTTGAGGCTGGGATCAGCACCGGCAAGCGGCGCCAGCAAGCCGGCAGCCCCCACGATACCTACCGTGGCGGAACCGGTAGACACCGAAAGCAACATGGCGATCAACCAACCGAGGATCAGCGGAGGGAACGCCGACTGCTGAGTCAGGTGCACAATCGCATCGCCCACCTTGGCGCTGGTCAGCAGTTCCTGAAAGGCACCGCCGCCGGCGATGATCATGATGATCGAGGCGATTGGCTTGAGGCTCTTGCCCAGCGAGTCGCGCAATTGCCCCGCATCGCCGCCGCGCGCGAGTACCAGACTGGCCCCGGCGAACAGCACGCCCAGCAGCATCGCTATCAGCGGATTGCCGAGGAAAGCGGCCATTTTCAGCAGCGCATTGTCCTTGGCCAATACCATCTCGGCGACGGCATGGAACAGCATCAGGATCGCCGGCAGCAAGGCTGCCAGCACGCCAAGGTATACGCTGGGGCTTGGTTTATCGTCGGCTTTTTCAGCCAGGGTGAACTGATCCAGCAACACCTGATCGGGCCGAGTGCTCATGCGCGGGGAAATGAATGCGCCATACAATGGGCCGCCTAAAATCATGGCCGGGATAGCCGCCAGGAAGCCATAGAGCATGGTGGGCCCGACCGAGGTTTTCAGCGCGGCGATGGCCGTCAGCGGGCCAGGGTGCGGCGGAACCATGCCGTGCATGGCGGCCAGTGCGGCAATCACCGGAACGCCCACATAGATATACGCTGAACCCTTGAAGCGCGCCTGACTTTCCAGCTTGCGCGCCACGCTGAAGATCAGCGGCAGCATGATCACCAGGCCGACCTCGAAAAACATCGGTATGCCAATCACAAACGCGACCATCATCATCGCCCACGGAATCATCCGATCCGATGTGCGCTTGAGGATGACCGCAGCAATCTGCTCGGTGACGCCAGCGTCAGCAAGAATTTTGCCGAGCATCGCCCCCAGCGCAATGACCACCCCCACTGCCCCCAGAGTCTTGCCGGCGCCGGTGACCAAGTGGGAGACGATGCCATCTGGCTCCATACCGGTTGCAAAGCCTACGCCGACGGAAACTACCAGCAAAGCCAGCAGCGGGTGCATTTTGAGGCGCGAGACGATCAGCGCTACCAGCACCAGGACGCTGATCAATGCGGTCAGTAACAGATCTATATCTAAGGGAGTCATGAAAGGTTCTCGGTTGGGCTGGTGCCCAAATTCTTGTATGTGGGTGAGATGAATGGCATCTGCAACGGCCAGGTTTCAGCGTTCGACTTTCTAAAAACCGAATAACCTTCGAGGCGCTTGCACCAGCAGCGAGTCGCTGGCTTGCGCCGAAAGTTCCAAGGCTTGCAACTGGTCGACGACGGTGGCGAAACCGATGCTTTGCTCATGCTGCGTATGCGGCCAGTCACTGCCCCATACCAACTGATGCAGGCCGAAGCTTTGTTCCAGCAACGGTAATGCCCTTCGAGCGAAATCAATGTTCTGTTGTGGCGTACCTCCCAAACGATAGATTCCCGATACCTTGATCCAGATCGGACTTTTCGATCCGGCCTCAAGCAACTCGCCAAACCCGGGCTGATCGAGACCCGCATTCGCGTCCGGCCGCCCAAAGTGATCGATCACCAACTTCACGCCGAACGGCGTCAATTGCTGGATCAGGCCCGGCAGTTCCTTGACTTCCCGGTGCAACTCGACATGCCAGTCGAGATCAGCGATATCGCTGAAAAACCCTTGCCAGGCACTGTCACGAAAATCAGGTAACGCCTTGCCGATCAGGTTCAAGCGCACGCCGACCACGCCCAGTCGAGCCATGTCATTCAAGGTAGAACGACTGACGCTTGGCTCCAGCACTACCACACCGCGCAACTGCTGCGGCGCGTGCTTCAACGCCGCCAACAGGTAGCTATTGTCGGTGCCAAGGAAACTGGGTTGCACCAATACACCGTGACTCAGACCATGCGTTTGCAAATGCTCAAGGTACTGGCCAAGCGTGGCGTCGTACTCAGGGGTGTAGCGCCGTGCACCGATCAGATGCAGATCACGGCTGAACACATGGGCATGGGAGTCGATGCCGGTGATCGACTTGGGGCGGGTATCTGACATGGGTTTTATCTACTGAAGGTTAGGATCATCACGCCCGAGCGCGTTGATTGCCGCTGATACCGGCTGAAACGGAAGTGGCATTGGCTTCAAGGTCCCTGCCCCGGGTTTCAGGCAGGCACAGTGCGGCAAACACCGCCACGCCGTAGGCGATCCCGGCATCGATACCAATCGCCGAACCCAGCGACATGGAGTCACTCATGTGCCCGACCAGGAATGGAAATACAGCGGACAGCACCCGGCCAAAGTTGTAGCAAAAGCCGACGCCGGCGCCACGTACATCGGCAGGGTAAAGTTCGTTGAAGAGCGCTCCCAGACTGGCCGGAATACCGGCGGCGAAGAACCCCAACGGGAACCCCAGGAACAGCATCTGCGTATTGGTCAGCGGCAAAAATACGTAGCACTGCACCGTGACCACGCAGCACAAGGCAAACAGCACAATGTTTTTACGACGGCCAATGCGATCGATCAAATAGCCGCTGGCCACACAACCACACCAGAAGGCGAAGATGATCACCGCCAGATACGCGCCCGAGTTCAGCACAGAGAGATTGCGCTCGGTCTTGAGGAAGGTCGGCAACCAGGTCATTACCGCGTGATAGCCACCGTGCGCGCCCAGTCCCAGCAGCCCGCCAAACAGGGTCACGCGAATCAGTTCCGGGCGAAAAATGCCGGCGAGCGACTTGAAGAAACTCTGCGGAATGGCGTTGTCTTTTTGCAGACGCTGGAAGCTGTCCGGCTCCTCAACGTTACGACGTACCCAGATGATCAGGAACGACGGCAGCAACCCGACAAGGAACATCACACGCCAGGCCATGTCCTGTGGCACCCAGGTATAGATCAGCGTGAACACCCCGACCGCCAGGCCCCAACCCACCGCCCAGGCACTTTGCACAGTGCCCATGACCTTGCCGCGATAGTGCGGATTGATCGTCTCGGCCATCAGCACCGCACCGGCCGCCCACTCCCCGCCAATCCCGAAACCCTGCAGCGCCTTGACCACCAACAGCTGATTGAAGCCCGTGACGAAGGCCGAGAGAAAGGTGAAGAACGAGAACCACACAATCATCAACTGCAACGTGCGCACACGGCCATAGCGGTCAGACAACGTCCCACCCACCCAGCCACCGAGTGCCGAGGTGACGAGGGTAACGCCGCTGATCAATCCGGCATCGCCCTTTGTCAGCGCGAACGCGGCGATCAGCGCCGGAATCGCCAGACCGAACATTTGTACTTCCAGCGCGTCGAGCGACCATCCGCCGAAGCAGGCCCAAAACGTTTTGCGCTCCCGAGGAGTGACTTGGCGATACCAGCTGAACATGATTCTTATCCTTATAGGTGTTACGCAAGGCAGCCGACAGCCAACCGCACCGCGACAGGGTCAGCTTTGGCAAACAAACAGAAATCGGGCGGCGATCTAGCCGCCGCAGAACGCTCCGCTACGCAGGCAGACGTCAGCGAATATCCACGCTGTAGCGAAAGTGCTCCGCGTGGCCGCGCGAGCGACGCCATTCCAGCGGGCTACCCGCGTAATCGCGGGCCAGACGCTCGATCACGATCACCGGACTGTTGACCGCTACCTGGAGCAATCGGGCATGCACGTCATTCACCGATTCAGCGGTCAGCGTCTCTTCGGCCGATGCAACAACCTGTCCGCATACTTCTTCGTAGATCGGATACAGCAGCGGTCCTTCGCGACTGAGGTCGATCTCCAGCAGCGCCTGAAACCGCTGGCGGGGCAACCAGATTTCTTCGGCGAGCACCGGCTTAACATCGAGCAGACGCACGCGAACAATACGAATGACCGGCGCATCGGCGGGCAACCCCAGTGCTTGCGCTACGGCCGAAGGTGCGGCAACGGGCTCGATCGAGAGGATGCGACTTTCCGGGACCTGGCGCTCACCGGAAACAGTCTGGAATCGGAAGAAACGGAACAATGAGGATTGAAACTGCGCCCGGCGAATGAACGTCCCTCGCCCTTGCTGACGCTCCAGAATGCCCTCACTGACCAACGCATCAATCGCTTTGCGCACCGTGCCGGTGGACAGTTGGTATTCCGCAGACAGCGCCGCTTCAGTAGGGATTGCCTCCCCCGGACGCCAGCGATTATTGGCGATCTGCTCAGCCAATTGGTCACGCAGGCGTTGGTACAGCGGGAGTCGGGCATCACTGGATAAAGAATTCATCGACTTTATTCACCTTGTTATCTAGTCATCTATATGAATCTTGCGGCGAGTATTTGCCCAGATAACTTGCCTGTCAAGGAGCGGCTGTTCGTCCTGCTGACGAATGGCTGCCCCACTGCCCTTTTCATAGACATGCGGGGTTGAGCTGGCGATGTCAGATGCTGGCCAAATGTGGAGGGTCAGGAGTGACAGCCGAAAGCTGACGGCCGAGGATGACCGCTCCTGGTCGAAACCCGCCTGTCACGAAGGGCAACCTAATCATTAACCTGGTGCGATTTCAACATGTTAAAGCGTCGTTCCCAAAGACCGCTTCTGCCCGGTAGCGGTCGGTTTCCCGATGTCCGCTTCTGACTGTTTCCTGCCTGTCACGACTGACTAGCGCAATCTCTCAGCGGATCGATGCCGTCGAGATTTCTGGTTCAGAAATGATGAAACCTCTCCAACTTGAGATAGTGCGATCGGCATGTTCAAATGAGTAATGGCCTTTTGCTACGGTACTCTCAATTGAAACAGAATCGCGGAATCATCCTATTTTTTTCGGCAATGACTTTGCTCTTTATCCTGGTGCAGGTGTGGCACGCAAAATCTGGCCAGGAAGAGAAAAAGCAGGAGCGGGAGCGCCAACTCAAAGGGCTCGCACTCATCATGAGTGTGCAGTCCGGAAAAGTATCTGATGACTCAACTCGCGTCGATTCTGTGACCTACAGCGATGAGGTCATGCGTATCTCTTACACACTCACAAAAGTTACCAAAGACGAAATCGATTCTGACGAATTCACCAAGGATGCAAGAGCGCTTGCAGCTTCTGCATTCTGTAACGAAAAAGGTTTGGGACAGTTCGTGAAATCGGGTCTTTCCATTGACCTCCTCTACAAAGATTCAACCAGTTCACCGATCGTCAATTTTCAGATAGGCAAGTCCGACTGCCTCTGAAGCCCGCCCCTTTCAGTGGCGCGCCTTTCATCAATTGAGTCGTGCTTGTGTCTGCCGGTGTACAGGGAAACATAAGTCATTGGAGTCGTTTCAGCTCCGACAGGCAGACGACAGACAGCGGTGCTTGGCTCACCGGTCTTGACCTGCCTGCAAAATACAGTTGAAGCCTGACAAGCCGCTCACGACCGTGAAAGCGTTTTCAGACGCTCCACCAACGCCGCTTCAAAAATGACGTACAGCTTTTCAGCATCGCCTGCACGCAAAACCTCACTGGTTTCCAGCCCCAGCACGAAGCCATCCGCACGCGCCCCCGCCTTCACCGCAATGATCATCGAATCTGCCCGGACAATCTGCGCCAGCAGCCGATCAGCTTCGCGCTGCATCTTCTCGCTCAACACTACGCCTTCCACTTTCTCACCTTGCCTTCAATGCGACATCGAACAAATGTGTGTTCAAGGCTACGCCGCCGATAACGGTGCCTCAAGCGACACGCAAACGATCCTTCATTATGGTAGCCATCAGACCCCTTCAAGTGAACGAATCCGTTTTGCCGGCAATCAAACGCGAAGTTTCAAACGCGTTTAGCCGTTGCCAGCTCGAACAATCATGACCGGAGAACACTGCATGCCTCTCAGTGACACCATTCACAGAGCGTTGCTAAGCGCAGAGGAACGTTCCTCTATCGCTGAAATTGAAGCCACTACCAATATTCTGCAACTGGTCACACGCATGACCGGGACGCGCTTTGCGGCGATCGCCAAATTCACCGACACGGAATGGATTGTCTGTTCCGCCTACGATCCGATCGAGCTTGGAATCCACACCGGTGACACGCTGGAACTGGAAACCACGCTGTGCAGTGAGTTTCGCAGAGACCCCCAAGTGCTGTTCGTGCCACAAATCAGTCGCGACGGCAGGTTTTCCACGCGTCCCGTAGTGAAGCAATATTTGATTGAAAGCTACGCTGGCGCGCCCATTTTTCTTCCCGACGGTCAACTGTGGGGCGCACTGTGTGCCTTGGACTCTAGGGCGGTCATATTCGACGACCCGGATCTGGCGGACACGTTAGGCCTGTTCGCGAGGCTGATCGGCTGTATCTTTTATTCGAATCTGACAGACGTCGGCAGCGGCTACAGCAAGAACGGATGAAGTATTTTCGAATAACTAAAAAACAGCCCTGAATATTCAGGGCTGTTTCATTTCTGGCGTGTGAGATTGGCGCTCCCTCCTTCAACACCGCGCAGGAAACATCGACGTGGTGCGCAAAACCTGGTTCCAGGACAGGAGCTACCAGTCCGTCGCCCAAGAGCGGGCCGACGTTTGCATAGGGCTGGGCCGCACGCTGCCATTTGGCTTCTGAGCGAAACGCCGTTCCCCCCGTAATTGACTTTTATCAACCACTGACACGCTGTTCTCGCCGACATTGAAGCTGACGTGGCAGGGCGAAATCTATGCCGACCAGTGAGCGCTCCGGTTCGGATGTCCGTAAGCCGCCGTCCATTCGCAAAGGAGAATTCAAAATGAGCAACTCCGTGAAGAAAATGCCGGTCACTACCGATACCAAAGACAAATCCCTTCAGCATCCGCTGACTGCAGACTTGTGGCGCCCTCTGGAAAAACTGCGCCAGCAGGTCGATCACCTGTTCGAAGACTTCAACCGCGGTTCGGGGTTTTCACCCTTTGGTCGTGGGCTGTTCGACGTCGAACCGCTCTGGCGGCGCGAACTGATCGGTCACGGCATGCCGGCCGTGGATATCAGTGAAAAGGACAAAAGCTACGAGATCACCGCCGAATTACCCGGCATGGATCACAAGAACATCGAGATCAAACTGTCGAACGGCAGCCTGATCATCAAGGGCGAAAAGAAAGAGGACAAGGAAGAAAAAAGGAAGGGCTACCACCTGAGCGAGCGTCACTATGGTTCCTTCGAGCGGGTCTTCAACCTGCCCAAAGGCGTCGACGCCGAGAAGATCGACGCGAGTTTCAGCAAAGGTGTGCTGAGTATCTCGTTGCCGAAAAAGCCTGAAGCCATGAAAGCGGACAAAGTCGTACCGATCAAGGGCGAGTAAGTTTCGGGCTGTCGTACCCCTTGCCGGGAAACCCCGGCAAGGGTTTTTTATCCGCCGCCCTTGGCCCAATTGCTGCAAACGCTGGCCGCACGGACTCACTATTTGCGGCTGGCCTTTTCCAGCATCCGGCTGGCGCGTTCATTGGCCTCATCGGCCGTACGTTGTGCCTGACTGGCTGCAGCGGCTGCCTGATCCGCCCTGGAGTAAGCCGCGTCGGCACGGGATTGTGCCGCGTTTGCAGTGCTCTGGGCGGCGTCGATTCGCGTGTCCATTTCCTGCGCCTTTTTATTGCTGCACCCCGCGCTCATCGCCAAAAGGACGCTGAGCAGAACCACAGATAAACGCTTGTTCATGATGACTCTCCTTGGGTGATTGCGCCGGGAAAAGTCCGGCGCCCCCTGAAGTATCTGGCGTCAGCACGGCCGGCCTCTGATTTTTGTCAATGAACGGCCAACCGACAGGCAACTGGATGTTGGCAGTGTTAATCACCGGTCGACACTGCAATAAACCCATCACGGCATTTGTCGCAGGCAGACGTCGCTGTCAGACCGCCAACAGGTTGCACGGCACCTGATAAAGAATATGTTCGGTGGTGCTGCCCAGCAGCTTGTCCAGCCCGTGGTATTGCACCCGGCCCATGACGATCACATCCACATGCTGTGCATCGGCGAACTCACTGAGTGCGGCAACCGGGTGGCCGACCACGAAATGCCGGCGCTCGGCGGGTACTCCATAGCGCTTGGCCAGGTCGATATAAGCGCTCTCGAACTCTCTGCGCAGTTCCTTGGTCAGCTCTGAAACCGTCAAGCCTTCGCCCAGCTCCTCCAGGTACTCCTGCGAAATGTCGTAGGCGTACAACAGATGCAACTCGGCGTCACACTGGATCGCCATGGCCGTGGCCTGATCGATGATGCGCTTGTTCAATTGGTCGTTGACCGGGTCGCTTGCGGAGGCGTCGACCGCTGCCACGATCTTGCGTGGCAATGCCTGGCCTGCCCCGCCCAGCAGATAGACCGGGACCGGGCAATGACGCAACAGGTGCCAGTCCAGCGGGGTGAAGAAGGCGCGTTTGAGCAACGACTCATGCTGCACTTGCTTGATCAGCAGGTCGGGCATCATCTCGGTGACGAGGTCGAGGATCTCTTGCTTCATGTCATCCGACCAGGCGACTTCGACTGTCACGTCAATGCCTCTGTCGCGCAGGTTGCCGGCCTGATATTTGAGCCAGTCGCGGTGATCCTGCAAATAGTTGGCCCGGGCTTTTTCCCGGTCGCCTTCTTCAAGCAACCAGAGAATGTCCAATGACTTGACCAGCGCCACGATATGCAAGGTCGCCCCACTGGCCTTGGCCAGCGCAGCCGCATGACTGATCGCCGGAGAGCGGCGCAGAGCCGGATTGATCACCAGCAACAGACTTTGATATTGGCTCATGATTGTTCTCCAGTCGGATGAACCGTGCGGGACGGTCAAGATCGTCACCAGCGGATATGACGCTGTTACACCTGCCGTTCGGCCGAACGCACATCGGCCGCGTTACCCAGTTCGGCGCTGTCCCGGTAATCCGGCACTGACACCGACCAGCCCAGTTCCAGGCTGATACGCCGCCGCAAAACGTCCGAGGCGTTGGGTTCGCCATGCACCACGTAGGTGTGTTTCGGTGCACGTTTGAAACCGCGCAGCCACTCGATGATTTCATCGGCATCGGCATGCGCGGACAGGGTCTGCATCGGTACCACTTCGGCGCGGATCGGCACCTCCTGACCGTGGATACGCACTGACGGCGCACCGGCAACGATCTGTGCGCCCCGCGTGCCGCCGGCCTGGAAACCGGGCATCAGTAGCGAGTTGGCCGGGCTCGGCGCCAATGCCTTGAGGTGGTGCAGCACCCGTCCGCCGGTGGCCATGCCGCTGGCGGCGATGATCACGGCCGGAATGCGCTGATGATCGAGATCGATCGACTCCTGGGTCGAACGTATGAAACGCGTGCCTTGGCACATGCCCTCGCATTCTTGCAGCGACAACCGGTGCTCACTGCGAAAACGCTGATACAGACGCGTGACATCCGTCGCCATCGGGCTGTTGAGGTAGATCGGCAGATCCGGAATCGCGTGTTTCTGCTTCAAGCGATACAAGTGATACATCAGCAGTTGCGCCCGACCGACCGCAAATGACGGTACCAGGGTAATGCCATGGCGCAACGCCGTGCGGTTGATCACGTCGGTCAGTTGTTGCTCGGGGTCGTCGGCAGGGTGCTGGCGGTCACCATAGGTCGACTCGATCAACAGGTAATCCGTTTGCTCGATGGTTTCGGGGGCAAACATCAACGGATCGTTGGGCCGCCCCAGATCGCCGGAGCAGACCAGCGTGACACCGTCGGCAACCACCTCGACCGTGGCCGCACCCAGAATGTGTCCGGCACCGCGCAGCAAGATGCTCAGACCGGGAACAATCTCGACCCGATGATGCAGCTCCACCGGCTGCAACAGTTTCAATGCCTGCTCGGCGTCCTGCTCGGTGTACAGCGGCAACGCCGGCGCATGCCTGGAAAAACCATGTCGGTTGGCGAATCCGGCCTCTTCTTCCTGCAGGCGCCCACTGTCGAGCAACAGGATTTTCACCAGTTCACAGGTTGCTGCGGTGGCATAGATCGGGCCACGGTAGCCGTTGCGCACCAGCACCGGCAGGTAGCCACTGTGATCCAGATGAGCGTGAGTCAGCACGATCGCGTCGAGATCCCGCACGGGCAGTTGGAAAGGATCCCAGTTGTGCAGGCGCAATTGTTTGTAACCCTGAAACAGCCCGCAGTCGATCAGCACATGCCGGTCGCGGTGATCCAACAGGTATTTGCTGCCGGTGACCGTGCCTGCCGCTCCCAGAAAGGTGATTCGCATGGCCGTCTCCTGAATGTGGATAAGAACGCCGACACTTTCAGCCCAAAACGCTGATTCATGGTGTTTCGAGATGGTTGCCGGCTATTTGCGATTGGCCTTCTCAGCCAGCCGTTTGGCACGCTCATTCGCTTCATCGGCAGCACGTTGCGCCTGTTCCGCCTTGAGCACCGCCTCATCGGCCCTCAGCCTGGCAGTCGCCGCGTTGTCTTCAGCGGACTCCAGCCGCGCGTTGAGTTCATCGGCCTGCCGATGACTGCAACCAGTGGTCGCTGCCAGCAGCACACTCAGCACCACAATCGGCAAGCGCTTGTTCATGGTTGTTCCCTCGATTGCTCACGACGGTAAAGGTCATGATTCGAGTATCTGGCGTTATCCGGTCACCACTCTGATCTTTGTCAAACAATCACCGACTTGCAGGCGCCATCAGCCAATGCGAGGGCGAGGCCGGCATTGTTGATATACCTCAATGCGCGCGCGTCACCGCGGTGTAGAAAAACAACAGCAGGCACGTTTTGACCTGATCAACACCTACTGAAAGAGGACACCGTCATGAGCGACTTGAACCTGCGCAAAAATATTCTCGAAGAACTCGAGTTCCAGCCGGAAATCGATGCCGCCAACATCGGCGTCACGGTGGAGGACGGTGTGGTCACTCTCAGCGGGCATGTCAAAAGCTATGCCCAGAAGGTCAGTGCCGAGCGCGCGGTGAAGCGCATGAAAGGCGTGCGCGCAGTGGCTGAAGAGCTCCAGGTACGACTGGACAGGAATGCCGGCACCGCGGACGACACCATCGCTGCCCGGGCGCTGAAGATAATCCACTGGAGCTGCGACATTCCCGAAGGTGACGTCAAGATCATCGTGCAGAGCGGACGCATCACCCTGGAAGGTGAAGTCGACTGGCAGTATCAGAAGGAAACCGTCGAGCGTTCGGTACGCAAGCTGTCCGGCGTGACCGGCGTGAGCAATTGCATCACCCTGCGTCCACGGCTGGATGTCTTCGATATTCAGCAACGCATCGAGGCCGCGCTCAAACGTAACGCCGAAGTCGATGCCCAGGACATTCACGTCAAAGTCGAAGGCGATGTGGTGCGGCTCGAAGGCCGGGTTCACCTGTGGCGCGAACGCCAGATTGCCGAGCGCGCGGCCTGGTCAGTGCCCGGCGTCGGCCGGGTCGAAGACCATCTGTTGCTGGCGTGACACGCTCTTCTTCCTGGAGCCAGGCCAATGCTTGCCGTCACACTGATCAACAGCCTGGTCGTGGTCATCGCGGTAGTGATCCACTATGAGTGTCTGCTGCGCCTGAATGACTGGATGCCGCGCCTGAAAATCTGGAGCCGGTTCAGAATCGTTGTCGGGGTGTTGGGCAGTCTGCTGGCCCATGCCATCGAGGTCTGGGCGTTCGCCGTGGTTTATTTCCTGATGTCCCGCGCGGGCGAATGGGGACAGCTGACCGGCAACTTCGACGGCTCTTTGATGGATTGCGTGTACTTCTCCTTCACGACGTACACGACCATCGGTTTCGGCGATATTTCGCCGGTCGGCCACCTCAAGTACCTGACGGGGCTTGAGGCCTTGACCGGCCTTGTCCTCATAACCTGGACCGCGTCGTTTCTGTTTCTGGAAATGCAGAAATACTGGAAGAACAAATAGCCACTCATGGCGTCTGGCGGGGTGTCCATTGCCAGTTGCGCACTTCGGGAAGGTCTTCGCCGTGCTCGATGAGGTACAGCTTGTGTTGCTCCATGACGGCCCAGTAACGCTCCCGCGCAACGTTTACGAGATCCTGCAGGCGTGGCACCCGCTCGATCACGTCCAGCGCCAGTCGGTAGCGATCAAGATCGTTGATCACGGCCATGTCGAACGGCGTAGTGGTCGCGCCCTCCTCCTTGAAACCTCGTACGTGAAAGTTGGCATGATTGGCGCGTTTGTAGACCAGCCGATGGATCAGCGCCGGATACCCGTGAAAGGCAAAAATCACCGGTCTGTCGACGGTGAACAGCGCATTGAACGCGCTATCCGACCAGCCATGAGGGTGCTGACTGGACGGCTGCAGCAGCATCAGGTCGACGATATTGACCACCCTGACGCGCAAGTCCGGCACATAGTCGCGCAACAGGGTCAAGGCGGCCAGGTTTTCCAGCGTCGGCACATCGCCGGCGCAGGCCATGACGACGTCCGGATCCTGATCATCGTGACTGGCCCACGCCCACCGGCCGCCACCTGCCTGGCAGTGTTGCTGTGCCGCGTCGATGCTCAGCCACTGCCATTCCGGTTGCTTGCCGGCGACGATGACGTTGATGTAATTACGGCTGCGCAGGCAGTGGTCGGCGACCGATAACAGGCAGTTGGCATCGGGCGGCAAGTAGATGCGCGCCACGTCCGGCTTCTTGTTCGCCAGCATGTCGATGAATCCCGGATCCTGATGCGAGAACCCATTGTGGTCCTGACGCCAGACGTGGGAGGTCAACAGCAGGTTCAGCGATGCCACAGGTTTGCGCCACGGCACCTCGGCGGCTGTCTTCAGCCATTTGGCATGCTGATTGACCATCGAGTCGACGATATGGATAAACGCCTCATAGCACGACAGCCATCCATGCCGACCCGTCAGCAAATAGCCTTCCAGCCAGCCCTCGCACACCTGCTCGCTGAGAATTTCCATCACCCGGCCGTCCGCCGACAGGTTCAGGTCGTCAGGTTCCAGCGGATCGATCCAGGTCTTGGCGCTGACCTCATACACCGCATCAAGGCGATTGGAGGCGGTTTCGTCAGGGCCAAACAGCCGAAAGTTGCGGCTGGCCAGGCTGTTTTTCATCACATCACGCAGGAATTCTCCCAGCACTCGGGTGGCTTCGGCGCGTAAAGTCCCCGGCCCAACCACGCTCACGGCGTAATCGGCAAAACCCGGCAGGTCCAGCGCACGCAGCATCACACCGCCATTGGCGTGGGGATTGGCACTCATGCGCCGGTGTCCGGTGGGCGCCAGCGCGGCGATTTCCGGCATCAAGGCACCTTGGGCATCGAACAAATCCTCGGGACGATAACGGCTCAGCCACTCTTCCAGTTGTTGCAAATGGAGCGGCTGGGTGAAGTCGGCCAGCGGCACCTGATGCGCGCGCCACGTGCCTTCAACCCGATGGCCGTCGACAAATCCGGGGCCGGTCCAACCCTTGGGCGTGCGTAACACCAGCATCGGCCAGAGCGGCCGTGACACGGCCCTGGACGGCGGCCGTTGCCGCGCTTCGAGCTGAATCTGGCGAATCCTCAGCACGATGGTGTTGAGTGTCTGCGCCAATGCCTGATGCACTTGCACCGGATCATCGCCCTCAACGAAAAAGGGATCGTAGCCATAGCCGTACATTAGCGCCGAGAGTTCATCCTCGCTGATTCTGGACAGCAACGTCGGGTTGGCAATCTTGTAGCCGTTGAGGTGCAGGATCGGCAGCACCGCCCCGTCACGCACAGGATTGAGGAATTTGTTCGAGTGCCAGCTGGCCGCCAGCGTGCCGGTCTCCGCCTCACCGTCGCCGATCACGCAGGCGACAATCAGGTCAGGGTTATCGAACGCGGCCCCATAGGCATGCGCGAGGCTGTACCCCAACTCCCCGCCCTCGTGAATCGACCCTGGAATCTGTGCCGACACATGACTTGAAATTCCGTACGGCCAGGAAAACTGACGAAACAGGCGCAGCAGACCGTTGGTATTGCGCTCCACCGCCGGATAACACTCGGTATAGGTGCCTTCCAGATAGGTCTGCGCCACGATCGCCGGCCCGCCATGACCGGGGCCGGTCACAAAAAGCATGTTGAGGTCGTACTGTTTGATCAGCCGGTTGAGGTGGGTGTAGATCAGGTTAAGCCCCGGCGTCGTGCCCCAATGCCCCAGCAAACGCGGTTTGATATGAGCCCGGCGCAAAGGCTCCTTGAGCAGCGGGTTGTCCTTGAGGTAAATCTGCCCGACAGCCAGGTAATTGGCAGCGCGCCAGTAAGCGTCCAGGCCTTCCAGTTGTTGCGCATTGAGGAAATCGCTCATGAGGTTTACCGCCCCGGGTTCGCTGAACAGAGATTCGTCCGTCGATTCTGAAAGCCTGAAACCTGCAAGACTTGATTTAAATCAAGCGCCGTCATCAGTGCTCCGGTTCTATGGGAAACAGACGCTGCAGGAGGGAGCGCAACTCAGCGCTTTCTTGCAACGCGAGGAGAATCATCGTGCGTGCCATGGTCCTGTATTCACCCGGGCAACCGCTGCAATGCGAAGAACGGCCGATCCCCACGCCCACCGCGCAGCAACTGTTGCTCAGGGTACTGGCTTGCGGGGTGTGTCGTACCGATCTGCACCTGTTCGACGGCGAGTTGCCACAAGCGGTTCTGCCCCGCGTGCCGGGGCATGAAATCGTCGGAGAAGTCATCGCCGCAGGCGCCGATGTGGCCGCTGAATGGATTGGCCGGCGGGTTGGCGTGCCGTGGCTGGGCTGGACCTGCGGCGAATGCGTCTTCTGCCGCTCGGGGCGGGAGAATCTCTGCGATCAGGCGCAGTTCACCGGTTGTCAGCTGGATGGCGGCTATGCCGAATACACCGTCGCCGATCAGCGCTTCTGCTTTGCAATCCCGGATACGCTGAGCGACATTCAGGCGGCGCCGTTGTTGTGCGCCGGCCTGATCGGCTTTCGCGCCTTGCAAATGGCTCAGGGCGCGCAACACCTGGGGCTGTACGGATTTGGCGCGGCGGCACATCTGGCAATTCAGATTGCCCGCGGTCGCGGGCAACAGGTCTACGCCTTTACCCGAGCGGATGACCACGAAGGCCAGGCCTATGCACGCACCCTGGGCGCCGAATGGGCCGGGCCTTCGGATCAGCCGCCACCCCATGCGCTGGACGCCAGCCTGATCTTTGCGCCCGTCGGGGCGCTGGTGCCACTGGCGCTGTCCGCCACCGTCAAGGGCGGCTGCGTGATTTGCGCCGGCATCCACATGAGCGATATCCCCGCCTTTCCCTATCGTTTGCTGTGGGGCGAACGCAGCGTACGCTCCGTGGCCAACCTGACCCGTGAAGACGGCACCGCGTTTTTTGCGCAGTTGCAGCACACCCCCGTGCATTGCGACGTCACCCGTTTTGCCCTGAAGGACGCCAATCAGGCGCTGACGTGTCTGCGCAGCGGGCACTTCAACGGCGCCATCGTGCTGACACCCTGAGACTCTGTGGGAGGCGCCCGACGCCACTGATTGACAACGTCCTGTTCGCCCCCCGTCACCACTCGGCCGGTACAAACCGGTTACGCCCCGCCGTCTTGGCGTTATACAGCGCCTGGTCGGCCACCTCGATCAAACCTGGCACGTGATCCAGTCGTGCCCCCGACGCCGCCGCAATCCCGATGCTCACGGTCACACGCCCGACCGGGCTGGAGGGGTGCGCAATATGCGCTTGCGCGAGGCGATCCAGGATCAATTGCGCGACGACCGTTGCACCGGCAACGTCGGTGTCCGGCATGATCACCGCCATTTCTTCTCCGCCATAACGCGTCAGCAGATCCGACGGGCGCCTTACGCAACCCTCGAGGATTCTGCCGACCCTCTGCAGGCAAGCATCGCCGGCGACATGCCCGAATGAATCGTTGAACAGCTTGAAGTAATCGATATCGATCATCAGCAACGCCAGCGTCGTGCCGTCACGTTGGGCGCGCCGGGCTTCCATGGCGAGGCTCTCATCGAAGCAGCGTCGGTTGGCCAGACCGGTCAGGGCATCCTTCATCGCCAGCAACTCAAGCTGGCGATTGGAGGAGAGCAACTGTTGCTGTGTGCCGCGCAATTGATCTTCAGCCCTGGTACGTCGGCGGATATCCAGCATCAGGCACCAGCCGATCAGCCCGGTAAGCCCCAGCAATCCCGTGACCACCACAGCCGACAGCCAGGCTTCCATGCGCCACGCCGCGAGGGCCTCGCGCTTGCCGAGAGCGACGGTGGTAATCAGCGGCAGCCGGTCGCTCTTGCGGAAGGCGTAAAGCCGCTCGACGCCATCCAGGCTGGAGGTAAACGACGCGGTGCCGACGGATCGATCGACCAGATACTTCGCATAGATCGGCGACTTGGAAAAGTTGCGCCCCATGTCCTGCTCGCGGAAGGGATAGCGCACCAGCAACGTACCGTCGGTATAGGACAAGCCGATGGCGCCCTCCTGCCCCACATCGATCTTGCCGAACAGGCGCAGAAAGTTTTCGACCCCCAGCGTCACCGCCACCACCCCGGCAAATTCGCCGTGCGCATCGTTGAAACGGCGGCTGACGGTTATCACCCACTCCTGATTGGAGCGGCTCTGGATCGGCGGACCGATAAAGGTGTCGCGGCTCGGATCGTCGCGATGATGGATGAAGTAGGCGCGATCACGGCTATTGGCCCCGGCCGGAATCGGTCGGTTGGACGACATCAGCCAGCGGCCCTGATTGTCGTAGATAGTGATGCCGCTGAGCTGCGGCATCAGCGGTTCCTGACGGTTGACCAGTGCGCTCAGACGCTGAATCTGCGCGGGGCCACTGCCTTCGGTTTCCAGACGTTCGACGAGCCCGAGCAGCAGCAACGAACTCTGGCGCACGATGCCCTCGGAATAAGTCGCCAGCGCCTGGGTCAGGTTCAAGCCATGAACGTTGACTTCCTCCAGCGCACGCTCGCGAGAGGCCAACACTTTCCATACCGTCAGCGACGCGAGGGAACAGCCGATCACCAACAACAACAGCACTACCAGGCGGGTATCACGCTTCACATCACTACCTTTGGGCAAATCCGGTTTCCGTTCCTGCGGCGGGTCGACCGACTCGAGGACTACAGCCGCTTGTCCTTGCCGGGGGCAAGGATACAAGTCGCACGGGCTTGCTGCAGCAACAGAATAGGTGGCGCAAAAAACACGCCGCAGACTTCAGAAAAGCCATCGCGCCTTGGGAAACGATGACAAGCATGCCAGAGCAAACCATTGCCAGGCTTTCAGGACTGGACGGCTGAAGCGCGGCAGAAGCCAACTTTCTGACGCCTGTTTCACGACCCTTGGCCGAAGATTTGCCAAGCAAAAAAAATTGGCACTTTTGCACAACAAGTTGACATCCAAAAGCATGCCACGGGCGACCGATATCATTAGAGTATGCGCCCTTAAAAAGGAAAGGACTCTTGATGACTCAGTCACTCTCACGGCGCGTTGTGGCGATTACCGGCGCCCTGGGGAATCTCGGCGAGACCCTGGCGGACATGGCCGCCGCCCGGGGCGCGGATCTGGTGCTGATCGATCAGGCGACGATCACGCTGCCCAGTTCCCATAACCGACTGGTCCTGTCCGGCATCGACCTGACTTCCTTTGCCGATTGCCAGGACGTCGCCCACCAGATCAATCGCTACTTCGGGCGCCTCGATGCATTGGTAAACGGCGCCGGCGGTTACGCGTGGGAGCCACTGCTCGGTGGTGCGATAGAAGCTTGGGATCGGCTCTACTCGCTGAACCTGCGAACCGCCTTGAACGCCAGCAAAGCCCTGCTGCCGTTGCTGCTGCAATCCTCAGCGGGGCGCATCGTCAATATCGGCGCGAGCATGGCAGCCAGGGCCGGACTGGGGATGGGCGCTTACGCTGCGTCGAAATCCAGCGTACTGCGCCTGACCGAAAGCCTCGCCGAAGAGCTCAAGGACATGAGCATCACGGTCAACGCCGTGCTACCGAGCGTGCTCGACACCCCGCAAAACCGTGAGGCCATGCCCGACGCCGAGCACCAGCGCTGGGTGACGCCCGCGCAACTGGCGGCGGTCATTCTGTTTCTGATTTCGGAACAGGCGTCTGCGGTCACCGGTACCGGCATTCCGGTGATCGGGCGCATGTAGGGTCTACTGACGCTGCGCGCCTTGGCGACGTCGCTTTCTTCACCTTTCGGAAAAGCAAGATCACCGGATGACCGGACTTCCCCTCCCCCCATGCGACCCGCCACTTCCAGCGCTGCTTTCGTGAACCACGTCCTTGATGTCGCCGAGCAACACGGTTGCGATAGCGACTGGCTGTTGCAACAGACCGGACTCTCACGCGAGCAGTTGTCCGATTCGATTGTGCGCATTCCCATGCACCAACTGCGGACCTTGCTGGAACTGGCGGCGCGCAGCAGCGACCTGCCGCATTTCGGTCTGCTGGTCGGCGCCGCCGTGCGCCCCGGCACCTACGGCGTACTGGGTTATGTGCTGATGACCAGTGCGACGCTCGGCGAGTCGCTGAACATGATTCTGCGGTTCGGCAAGATCGTTTATGACAGCCCGTCCAGCCAGACCCGGATCGTCATCGGCGACGGCCGCGTGACCCTCGAAGATCAGCGCATCAATGAACTGGAGCCTTACTGCGCCCTGCATCAGGAAACGTTAATGGCTGGATGGGCGGCGTTCGGTCGCTGGTTGATCGCCAGCAACTCGCCGATGCTGGAGGTCAGAATGAGGCATCCGGCGCTCGGCGAGCCGGCACTCTACGAAGCGTTTTTTGGTTGTCCGGTGCAGTTCGAAGCCGGGAGCAATGCGCTGGTGTTCGCCGAATCGACCCTCTCGTCACGCATTCAGGGCGCCGACCCGCGCATGCATCGCAGCATGCTGCTGGAGGCCGACTGGCAGCTGTGTCTGTCGTACCCGGCATTTTCCGTGACCGACCGTTTGCGCGCCTTGCTCACCGAACAGTTGCCGACCGGCGATTTCAGCCTGAAAAGCCTGGCCCGGCAGTTGGCGATTTCGCCGCGCACCTTGCAACGCAAACTGGCGGCGGAAGGGGAAAATTTCAATCAGGTGCTGGAAACCATGCGCATGGAACTGGCCGACCATTACCTGCGCCGCACCGAGACCAGCATCATGAACATCGCCCTGATGCTGGGTTACTCGCAGGCCAGTTCTTTCAGCCATTCCTTCCGTCAGGCGCGCGGGATTTCGCCGGTGGATTACCGCAAGTTGCTGCGCGCCAGATAAGCCCGATCACGGTTTCAGCTCCAGCAGCGGCTGGCCCTTTTTCACCACATAGGTTGCCAGTTCCACACCGTGGTCCTGGCCGACGTTCCTCGCCACATGAGCAACACCTGCCGGGATGAACAGCGAGTCCCCGGCTTTTAGCGTGACCGCCGGGCGCCCCTCCAGTTGATACTCCAGCGTGCCGCTGAGCACGTGCGCCACCTCGACGCCGGGATGCGCATGCCGCGGCGCGGTGACACCCGGCTCGAAATCGATACGTGCCTGTATCAACTCGCGATCCGCGTCACCCAGGTCCTGACGCATCAGCTCGGTACGGCTCAAGCCCTGTTGCCAGCTCATGGCCTGAGCCTCCGCCGCCTGCGCCAGACCGGTGAATGAAACCAGTGCGGCCACAGTGGCCAGAATCAGTGTGCGTTGCATGCAGTTGCCCTCTCGACAGTGGTGGTGTGAAGGCCTGCACTGTGAGCGCCGGGTGTAGCGCCGATGTGTCGAAAAACCCGGGTTTGGTCTCGCCGTGTATCGTGCGCACCGCTGAATACACGGCCGTACAAAACGCACCGGCTGTGTATCACTGTGTGTACAGACGCCCCGGCGATACATGAACTTGAATCACCGCGTTTTTTCGACATGGGCCAGATACGTCCCGGCGTTCCAATGCCTGCAAGGTTTGCCGGGCTCAGCCCGCACCTGCCCCCGACAGGTTTGCCAAGGAGACTTCAGCATGAAAAACGCAGCATTCAACCGTATGAACATCCTCGCCGTGACGCTGTTCGGCGCGCTGGCGGCGACGCAAATGCCAACGGCCGCCGCCGCGCAGCCGGCAACCGGCGACCACAACGTCAGCTATGCCGCCCCCTCGCCGTTCGGCCCGCTCAAGCATGTGCAGGCCGGGCTGCTGGATGTGGCCTACGCCGAAACCGGTCCGGCGCAGGGGCCGGTGGTGATTCTGCTGCACGGTTGGCCGTACGACATTCACAGTTACGACGAAGTCGCGCCGTTGCTGGCCGCCAAGGGTTATCGGGTGTTGATGCCGTATGCGCGGGGTTATGGCGACACGCATTTCCTCTCGGAGCAGACACTGCGCAACGGTCAGCCGGCGGCACTGGCCAGCGACGTGATCGACTTCATGGATGCGCTGAATATCCAGCAAGCGGTACTCGGTGGCTACGACTGGGGCGCGCGGTCGGCGGACATCGTTTCGGCGTTGTGGCCGGAGCGGGTCAAGGCATTGGTCTCGGTCAGCGGCTACCTGATCGGCAATCAGGCTGCCGGGCAGAATCCATTGCCGCCCAAGGCCGAATTGCAATGGTGGTATCAGTTCTACTTCGCCACTGAACGTGGCCGTGACGGTTACCGGAAAAACACCCACGACTTCGCCAGACTGATCTGGCAGCTCGCCTCGCCGAAGTGGGCGTTCGATGACGCCACGTTCGACCGCAGCGCCAAAGCGCTGGAGAACCCCGATCACGTCGCGATCACCGTGTTCAACTACCGCTGGCGTCTGGGCCTGGTGCAGGGCGAACCGCGATACGCAGCGCTGGAACAGAAACTCGCCAGCGCCCCGTCGATCAGCGTGCCGACCATCACCCTCGAGGGCGATGCCAACGGCGCGCCGCACCCGGCGCCCGAGGATTACGCCAAGCGTTTCACCGGCAAGTACCAGTTCCGCCTGATCAACGGCGGCATCGGCCACAACCTGCCGCAGGAATATCCGCAGGCGTTCGCCCAGGCAGTGATCGACGCCGATCACCTCTGAGACCGAAGGCAGAAAACGCCTCGGTCTACTTGACCAGGCGTTTTTCCCTGGACGGTCGATACCCGAAAAACGCGCTGTAGCATTTGCTGAAATGGCTCGGCGAAACGAAACCACAGGCCACCAGCACTTCCATCTGCGACAGCTCGGTGTGCTGCAACAGGCGCCGGGCTTCAGTGATGCGCAATTCCAGGTAATAGCGTTGCGGCGTGGTGCCCAACTGCTCCTTGAACAAACGCTCCAGCTGGCGCCGCGAGCGCCCGGCGTACACCGCCAGTTGCTCCAGCTCCAGCGGCTCTTCGAGGTTGGCGTCCATCAGTTTGACCACTTCGCGCAAGGGAGCGCTGACGCAGAGGTTTTCATCCGGTTTGATCCGCCGATAGCGCGACTCCTCGAACGCCAGGATGTCCTCGATACCCTCGACCAGCGCCTTGCCGTGCAGGCCCTTGATCCAGTCCAGCGCCATGTGGAATGCGCCGGACGGGCTCGACGCCGTGAGCCGGTCGCGATCAATCACATAAGGCTCGCTGCTGACCTGAGTGGCCTTGGCAATTTCCGTGAGCGCCGGACGGTGTTCCGGATGAATCGCGCAACGGTAACCATCGAGCAGGCCGGCCCGCCCGAGAAACCACGCACCGTTCCACAATCCAGCCAGACTGACACCGCGTTCCGCTGCCGTGCGCAGCAGGCTGATCAACTCTTCGCTGGCCTTAAGCTCAGTGCGGTAACCGCCACACACCACCAGCAAGTCCAGATCCGCAAGGCTGGCGGCGTCAATCCGCGCATCCGGGCGAATCACCAACCCCAGGTCGCTGATCACCTCTCCCTCGCCCAGCCCGAACGTACGCGAGCTGAACAGTCCGGCGCGCAACAGATTGGCGGTGATAATCGTGTCCAGCGTCTGGGTGAAGGCCGGCAGCGAAAAATGCTCCAGCAACAGAAAACCGGTGCGGGTGATGCGGGTCTCGGCGGCTTGCTCATTCAGATAGCGGAGGTTTTTGCCCTTCATGCCTCCGCTGAATTGACGTCGTTCGATCAAGGTCTGGCCCATCGGTCATGTTGTTATGCGCCGATAGTTGGCTCGATGGGCCAAAGAGTCAATCACGCTTGCGGCTGATCACACACCTCGGTGAGCAATGACCGGCGCATGTTGCGCCATCAGCTCGACGATCCAGTCAATGAACACCCGCAGTTTCAGGCTGACATGCCGGTTCGGCGGGTACGCCACGTAGAGCGGCATCGGCTCGAGTTGCCAGTCCTCGAACAGCGGCACCAACTCACCCCGAGCCTGATGCGCGTGCGACATGTACCGGGGCAACCACAGCACGCCCATGCCGGCCAGCCCTGCCGCAAGGTAGGCGTTACCGTCATCGACGGCCAATACGTGGCGACCCTTGATCTGCAGGTGTTCGCTGCCATTGCGCAAGGCGTAAGGCACGGGTTTGCCGGTGCGCGCCCAAAGAAAGCCGACCACCCGATGATGGGAGTCCTCCAGCTCGCGGGGATGCTGCGGCGTGCCGGCGCGGGCCAGGTAACTCGGCGCGGCGAAGACCCCGAGCTGCAGGTCGGCCACCCGCCGGGCCATCAGTGACTGATCGAGCAATTCACCGCCGCGCACCACGCAATCGACATTCTCATCGATGATGTCGACGATGCGGTCACTGACACCCATGTCGATCTGGATATCCGGATAACGCGCATGAAACTCAGGCAATGCCGGCAGCAGAATCAGTCTCGCCAGCGGGCTCGGCACATCGACGCGCAAGCGCCCTCTGGGCAATGCCGAGGCGCCGGACAGACTGGTTTCGGCGTCGTCCATGTCGGCCAACAGTTTGATCACTCGCTCGTAATAGATCGCACCGTCGGCCGTGACGTTGACCTTGCGCGTGGTGCGGTTGAGCAACTTGACCCGCAGGCGTGCCTCCAACTGCTGCACCAGTTGCGTCACCGTGGTCTTGCTCATGTGCAAGGTCTCGGCGGCCTTGGTGAAACTGCCCGCCTCGACCACTCGGGCGAACGCCTGCATTGCATCGAAACGGTCCACTTCGCGCCCTCTGATTGTTTGGAAAATGCAAACAGTGAACGCCAAGGTTGCGCGTTTATCGCCCCTGCGCAAGCCCCTAAAGTCACTCCATCAACAATCACCAAACAATGATGGAGACACCCATGACCCAACGCGACGTTGTTTTCCCGCCTGCCCGCCATGCGCTTTACGAGCGTCATCGTTATTCACCGGCCATTCGTTCCAACGGTTTTCTGTTCGTCTCCGGGCAAGTCGGCAGTCGTGAAGACGGTTCGCCGGAGCCGGATCTGCAGGACCAGGTACGCCTGGCCTTCAACAACCTCAATGCGATCCTCGAGGCCGCCGGTTGCAGCTTCGCCGATGCGGTGGACGTCACGGTGTTCATGATCGATCCGCAAGCGACCTTCGAAACCATCTGGGCAGTGGTCCCGGAATTCTGGGGCAGCGCGCCGTATCCGACGATTACCGCGGTCGGCGTGACCTGGCTGGCCGGGTTTCAATTCGAGATCAAGGTGATTGCCAGACTGCCGGAAAATCCTGCAGCGTAACCTCGGGTAAAACATCCCCGGACACCGCTGCTGGCCTTTCACGGCGCGGCTGCGTATAACCTCGCCGTTTCGTCTAACCTGATTGAGCGCCCGGGCGCGACACCGCGCCCGGCGGCGCTTAGAATGCGACGCTCATGAAACGGAGATTTCCATGCTCAAACGAACCCTGGCACTGACTGCTGGTCTGGCCCTGTCTTTTTCTGCTTTGGTGGCGCATGCCGCCGATGTGTTGCGGGTCAGTGCAATTCCCGATGAAGCCCCGACCGAATTGCTGCGCAAATTCGAACCGCTGGGGGCCTATCTGGAGCAGCAACTGGGCATGAAAGTGCAGTTCGTTCCGGTGGCCGACTACCCGGCAGTGGTGGAAGCGCTGGCGACCGATCGCCTCGACATGGCCTGGCTGGGCGGTTTCACTTTCGTTCAGGCACGCCTGAAGACCGACGCCACCACCCCGGTGATTCCGTTGGTGCAGCGCGAGCAGGATGCGCAGTTCACCAGCAAGTTCATCACTGCCGACCCGAACGTGAAGAGCCTGGCCGACCTCAAGGGCAAGACCTTTGCCTTCGGCTCGGTGTCGTCGACCTCCGGCAGCCTGATGCCGCGTTACTTCATGCTGAAGAACGACAACATCAAGCCTGAAGCCTATTTCAGCCGTGTCGCCTACTCCGGTGCGCACGACGCCACCGTCGCCTGGGTCCAGGCCGGCAAGGTCGATGCCGGTGTGTTGAACGCCAGCGTCTGGCAGAAACTGGTGGACGCCGGCAAGGTCGATACCAGCAAGGTGCATGTGTTCGCCACGACCCCGGCCTACTTCGATTACAACTGGACCGTGCGCGGCACCCTCGACCCGGCGCTGGCGGCGAAGATCAAGAAAGCCTTCCTCGACCTCGACCCGGCCAACCCGGAGCAGAAGAAGATTCTTGATCTGCAGGCGGCCAGCCGTTTCATCGACACCAAGCCCGAGAACTACAAGGGCATCGAGGAAGCTGCTCGCGCCGCCGATCTGTTGAAATGACCCTGAGCCTCAAACAAGGCCGCCTGCACCACGCCAATGGGGTCGACGCACTACGTGGCGTCGACCTGCAGATTGCGGCGGGTGAACAGGTGGCGATCATCGGTCCGTCCGGGGCCGGTAAATCCAGCCTGTTGAACCTGCTCGCCACCGCGTTGCGCCCCAGCAGCGGTGAAATCGAGGTACTGGGCGAACGTCCCTGGCACCTCCCCGCCCGTCAACGGCAACGTCTGCGTGCGCGCATCGGACTGGTGCACCAAGCACCCCCGCTGCCGCCGCGCCAACGCGTGGTGACGGCGGTGCTGGCCGGCAAACTCGGGCAGTGGAGCCTGGGCAAGAGCCTGCTCAATCTGCTGCATCCGACGGATATTCCCGGTGCCCGTGCCGCCCTCGCCCGCCTGGATCTGGGCGACAAACTCTTCGCTTACTGCCAGCAATTGTCCGGCGGCCAATTGCAGCGCGTGGGCATTGCGCGGGTGCTGTATCAGGCACCGGAGATTCTGCTGGCGGACGAACCGGTGTCGGCGATGGACCCGGTGCTCGCCGGGCACACCCTGTCGATCCTCTCCCAGCATGCCCGGGCGCACAACGTCACGCTGGTGGCGAGCCTGCACGCGGTGGAACTGGCGCTGGCGCACTTTCCGCGCATCATCGGCTTGCGCGACGGCCAGATCCTGTTTGACAGCCCGGCCGAGCAGGTCAGCCGCGAAATGCTCGACACGCTGTACGCCAATGAGCAATTGCAAAGCCCGACGACGCCCAGTGCGCCGCTGATTGTGCAGATCCCGCGATGCTGACGGCTGATTCCCGCGACCCGGCCGCTGCGCCGCGACTGCTGCTGACCCTGCTGGCGATTGCCCTGCTGTGGCCGGGCATCCAGCTCAGCGAACTGGACCTTGGCGTGCTGCTGCACAGCGACAGCCAGACCGAAATGGGCCGCTTCATTTCCGGGTTCTGGCCTCCGGCGCACGACCACGATTTTCTCCAGTTACTGCTCAAGGCCACCCTGCAAACCCTGGCCATCGCCACCGCCGGCATGGCGTTGGCGTTGCTGCTGGCGGTGCCGGCCAGCCTGATAGCCAGCCGCGCGCTGTCGTTGTCGGCGGCGTCCCGCAGCGGCATTCCCAGTCGGCTCGGGCGCTTGCTGCGTTGGCCGGTGCGCGGACTGCTGATCTTCTTGCGCAGCGTGCCGGAAATCGTCTGGGCGCTGCTGTTCGTGCGTGCCGTGGGCCTCGGCCCGGCGGCGGGTGTACTGGCGATCGCGATCACCTACAGCGGCATGCTCGGCAAGGTCTACGCGGAAATCTTCGAGTCCACCGACCAACGTCCGGCGCATGCCTTGATGCAAGCCGGCAGCGGACGGCTCGCCGGTTTTGCCTACGGAATCCTGCCCAATGTCGCGGCGGAGTTGCTGTCGTACACGGTGTATCGCTGGGAGTGCGCGATTCGTGCCTCGGTGGTGATGGGGTTTGTCGGTGCCGGTGGCCTCGGCCAGCAGATCGACCTGTCGTTGCGCATGTTCGCCAGCGGTGAAGTGGCAAGCATGTTGCTGACGTTCCTGATTCTGGTGCTCGGTGCCGATCAACTCAGCCGCCTGCTGCGCTGGAGGCTGACATGAGTCGCCTGATCAATCTGTTGCTGATCGTCGGCATTGGCGTCGCGGTGATCGCCTCGTTCGGCTACCTCGAACTCGACCTCGGTGAACTGGGCAGCGCCACCAGCTTCAAGCAGATGGGGGCCTACGCGCAGCGCTTTCTCAGCCCGGACCTGAGCGCCTCGCATTTGCAGGCGATCCTCAAGGGCGCGCTGGAAACCCTCGCCATGTCGGCCCTCGGCACCCTGCTCGCGGCCGTGTTCGGCATTCTCCTCGCGCTGCCTGCGGCCGGGCGTTTCGGCTGGCCGTTGCAAAGCGCTTCGCGCCTGTTGCTCAATGGTTTGCGGGCGATTCCGGAACTGGTGTGGGCGGCGCTGATGGTGCTCGCCGCCGGCCTCGGGCCGAATGCCGGCACTCTGGCGCTGGCCTTGCACACCACTGGCGTGCTCGGTCGACTGTTCGCCGAAGCGCTGGAAAATACCCCGCCGGAACCGGCCGAAGCGATCCGTTTGCAAGGCGGCAATCCCGTGCTCGCCTTCTGCTACGGCACCCTGCCCAACCTCGCCCCGCAATTGCTCGCCTATTGCCTGTATCGCTGGGAAAACAACATCCGCATGGCCAGCGTGCTGGGCTTCGTCGGGGCCGGTGGTTTGGGGCAGATGCTGTATGTCAGCCTCAGCCTGTTTCAGGAAGCGCAGGCCAGTACGGTGATTCTGGCGATGCTGATTCTGGTGCTGGGCGTGGATTCGCTGAGTGCCTGGAGCCGGCAGCGCTGGATCAAGGCCTGACAGGCAAGCCTCACTGCGCCGTCGCCAATCGATACTGGCGCGGGGTGAATCCGGTCGAGGCCTTGAACTGCCGGGTGAAGGCGCTGTGGTCGGTATAGCCGCACTGCAGCGCCACCTCGGTGATCGGCAACTCGCCGTGCAACAGCCGATGCGCGTGCTCAAGACGCACTTTCTGGATCATCTGCCGCGGCGTCAGGTGGAACACCCGTTTGCAGTAACGCTCCAGTTGCGCCACTGAAATACCGGCGATGCGCGTCAGTTCGCTCAGGCTGACGCGCTGATTGAAGTTCGCCCGAATGTACTCGTCCACCGCCGCCAGACGCTGATACGCCGGATGGGTTTCGCTGGCGGTTTGCAGGTCGACGGAAATGCCCGCCAGGCCAATGATCCGGTTATCACGATCGTACAGCGGACGCTTGTGGGTCAGGCACCAGCCGGGTTCGCGGCTGCCGTACAAATGCAGCTCCAGCTGATCCTCCAGCACCAATCCCTCTTCCAGCACGCGCCGATCCTGCTCGGTGTAGCCCGGGCCAAGTTGCGCCGGAAACACTTCGGCGCTGGTCTTGCCGAGTAACGGTCGCAGGTCTTTCAAACCGCAGCGCTGCACCAGCGTCTGGTTAGCCATGACGTAGCGCGCCTGCGGATCCTTGATGAAGATTGCCGCGTTGGGAATCACATCCAGCATGGGTAACAGCAGCGCCATGCTGGCGAGCAGATCGTCGAGGCATTGCGCTCGGCTCGCCTCGTTCTGCTGGCTCAGGATCGCAAACGCATTCTGCGTCATGACTGTCACTCCCCACTGTGCGCATTGGCTTGCGCGCAGATTGCCCGATGGCTGGCAGCCTGTCGAGCCGGGCCTTTGCCGTGGGCCATTGTGCTGATTTCGTCATCGACACCGGCAAAAAACATCAATCGCGCAGCGCCTGACAAGTTCACTGTAGCGCCACTGCACGCCCCTCCAACAACCAACAAGAAGGCGACGCTATGACAGGCCAAGGCAAGTTCAAGAAACAACTTTCACTGATAGACCTCACGTTCATCGGACTGGGGGCGATCTTCGGTTCAGGCTGGTTGTTCGCGGCCAGTCATGTGTCCGCCATCGCCGGCCCGGCGGGGATCTTTTCCTGGCTGCTCGGTGGTTTCGCCGTGTTGCTGCTGGGCATCGTCTACTGCGAATTGGGCGCTGCGCTGCCCCGTGCCGGCGGCGTGGTGCGTTACCCGGTTTACTCCCACGGCCCGCTGCTCGGTTATCTGATGGGCTTCATTACGCTGATCGCGTTTTCCAGTCTGGTGGCGATCGAGGTGGTCGCCTCGCGGCAATATGCAGCAGCGTGGTTTCCCGAGTTGACCAAGGTCGGCTCCAGCGACCCGACCGTGCTCGGCTGGTTCGTGCAGTTCGGGTTGTTGTGTCTGTTTTTCCTGCTCAATTACCGCAGCGTGAAGACCTTCGCCATGGCCAACAATCTGGTCAGCGTGTTCAAGTTCATCGTGCCGCTGCTGGTGATCGGCGTGTTGTTCAGCTTCTTCAAACCGGCGAATTTCGAAGTGCACGGCTTTGCGCCGTTCGGCCTGTCCGGGATCGAAATGGCCGTGTCGGCCGGCGGGGTGATCTTCGCGTATCTGGGCCTGACACCGATCATTTCGGTGGCCAGTGAAGTGAAGAACCCGCAACGCACGATTCCGACTGCGCTGATCCTGTCGGTGCTGCTCTCCACCGCGATCTACGTGCTGCTGCAGACCGCGTTCCTCGGCGGTATCCCGACCGAAATGCTCGCCAATGGCTGGGCCGGTGTCGCCAAGGAACTGGCCCTGCCGTATCGCGACATCGCGTTGGCACTGGGCGTCGGCTGGCTGGCATACCTGGTGGTGGCGGACGCGGTGATCTCGCCCAGCGGTTGCGGCAACATTTACATGAATGCCACGCCGCGAGTGATCTACGGCTGGGCGCAGACCGGGACCTTCTTCAAGATCTTCACCCGCATCGATGAAAAATCCGGCATCCCGCGCCCCGCGCTGTGGCTGACCTTTGGCCTGTCGGTGTTCTGGACCCTGCCGTTTCCGTCGTGGGAAGCGCTGATCAACGTGGTTTCCGCCGCGCTGGTATTGAGCTACGCCGTGGCCCCGGTGTCGGTGGCCGCCCTGCGCCGCAGCGCGCCGGGCATGCCGCGTCCGTTCCGGGTCAAGGGCATGAATGTGCTCGGGCCACTGTCGTTCATCATCGCCGCGCTGATCGTCTACTGGTCGGGTTGGGGCACCGTGTCGTGGTTGCTCGGCCTGCAAATCCTGATGTTCGTGATCTACCTGCTGTGTGGTCGCCTGGTGCCGACCGCGCACCTGAATCTGGGCCAGCAAGTGCGCTCATCGGCGTGGCTGATCGGCTTCTACGCGCTGACCATCCTCCTCTCCAAACTCGGCAGTTTCGGCGGTATCGGCGTGCTCAGTCATCCGTTCGACACCGTGATCGTCGCGGCCTGCGCACTGGGCATCTACTACTGGGGCGCGGCCACCGGCGTACCGGCACACCTGATTCGTCTGGAAACCGAAGACGACGAAAGTGAAGCCGTTGAATCCTCCACCCGTTCGGCAACGGGCCAACGCCCGGCGCACGCCTGATATTCACTGAAGGGACGCGTTCATGAAACGACTGCACATCATCGACTCCCACACCGGCGGCGAACCCACGCGTCTGGTGATGAAAGGCTTTCCCGACCTGCCCGGCAACAGCATCGCCGAGCAGCGCGATGCCTTGCGCGAAAGCTACGACCAATGGCGCCGCGCCTGCCTGCTGGAACCGCGCGGCAACGACGTGCTGGTCGGCGCGCTGTACTGCGCGCCGGTCTCGCCGGACGCCACCTGCGGGGTGATTTTCTTCAACAACGCCGGTTACCTCGGCATGTGCGGGCACGGCACCATCGGCCTGGTCAACTCGCTGCATTACCTGGGCCGCATCGAACCGGGCGTGCACACGATCGACACTCCGGTCGGGCCGGTCAGCGCGACCCTGCACGAGGACGGCGCGGTAACCCTGGGCAACGTCCCGGCGTACCGCTATCGCAAACAGGTGCCGGTGGACGTGCCCGGCCACGGCCGCGTGTTCGGCGATATCGCCTGGGGCGGCAACTGGTTTTTCCTGGTTTCCGAACACGGCCAGGACCTGCAGATGAGCAACGTCGAAGCCCTCACTGATTACACCTGGGCGATGCTCAAGGCCCTGGAAGCCCAGGGCATTCATGGCGAGGACGGCGCGCTGATCGATCACGTCGAACTGTTCGCCGACGATGCCAAGGCCGACAGCCGCAATTTCGTCATGTGCCCAGGCAAGGCCTACGACCGCTCGCCCTGCGGCACCGGCACCAGCGCCAAACTGGCCTGCCTGGCCGCCGACGGCAAACTCGCCGAAGGCCAGGTCTGGACGCAAGCGAGCATCACCGGCAGCCAGTTCGAAGGGCGCTTCGAATGGCACGGCGAGCGCGTACGCCCGTTCATTACCGGTCGCGCCTACATGACCGCCGACGCCACCCTGCTGATCGACGAGCAGGACCCTTTCGCGTGGGGCATCTGACCTGCCCCGCTTTTTTACCGATCTGAATGAATGTCCCGAGGAGCTACAACAATGAGCGATAACATCTTCACTGGCTGCATTCCCGCGCTGATGACCCCGTGCACCGCCGCACGCAAACCGGACTTCGACGCCTTGGTCGCCAAAGGTCGCGAACTGATCGATATCGGCATGAGCGCGGTGGTTTACTGCGGCTCGATGGGCGACTGGCCGTTGCTGACCGAGGCCGAACGTCAGGAAGGCGTGGCGCGGCTGGTGGCCGCCGGGGTACCAACCATCGTCGGCACTGGCGCGGTCAACAGCCGTGAAGCGGTGTCCCACGCCGCGCACGCTGCAAAAGTCGGCGCCCATGGCCTGATGGTGATTCCACGCGTGCTGTCCCGTGGTGCTTCGGCGACTGCGCAAAAAGCCCACTTCGCCGCGATCCTCAAGGCCGCACCGAACCTGCCGGCGGTGATCTACAACAGCCCTTACTACGGCTTCGCCACCCGCGCCGAGCTGTTCTTCGAGCTGCGCCGAGAGTACCCGAACCTGATCGGTTTCAAGGAGTTCGGCGGCGGCGCCGACTTGCGCTACGCCGCCGAGAACATCACCTCGCAGGACGATGCCGTGACCCTGATGGTCGGCGTCGATACGCAAGTGGTTCACGGTTTCGTCAACTGCAACGCCACCGGCGCGATCACCGGCATCGGCAACGCTTTGCCGCGCGAAGTGCTGCAACTGGTGGCGCTGAGCAAACAAGCGGCCAAGGGCGATGCCAAGGCCCGGCGTCTGGCGCGCGAACTGGAAGCAGCGCTGGCAGTGCTGTCGTCGTTCGATGAAGGCTGCGATCTGGTGCTGTATTACAAGCACCTGATGGTGCTCAACGGCGACCGCGAATACGCCCTGCACTTCAACGAAACCGACGCCTTGAGCGATGCCCAGCGTCGTTACGCCGAGACCCAGTACGCGCTGTTCCGTCAGTGGTACAAAAACTGGTCCGCCGAGCAGAACCTCGCCTGATCGCAGTCCCTGCCCCGGTGCGATATCGGGGCCTCACCTCTTTTATCAAGGAAGCGCCATGACTCTGACAGGCCACATGTTGATCGGCGGCCACGCCATTGCCGGCAGCCGTGAAGCGATCCGTGCGATCAATCCCGCCACCGATACGGTGCTGGAACCCGCGTACGCCGGGGGCAGCAGCGAGCAGGTCGACCAGGCCTGCAAACTCGCGTGGCAAGCGTTTGATCCATATCGCGAGACGTCCCTCAGTGCTCGCGCCGAATTTCTCGAAACCATCGCCAATGAGATCGAAGCCCTCGGTGATGCGCTGATTGACCGCGCCGTGGCCGAAACCGGCCTGCCGCGCGCACGGATTCAAGGCGAACGCGGACGCACCTGCGGACAATTGCGCACGTTTGCCCGCACCGTCCGCGCTGGCGAATGGCTGGACGTTCGCGTCGATCAGTCACAACCACAACGTCAGCCACTGCCACGCGCGGATCTGCGCCAGCGGCAGATTGCGCTGGGGCCGGTGGCCGTGTTTGGTGCGAGCAACTTTCCGCTGGCGTTCTCCGTGGCAGGCGGCGACACCGCTTCGGCGCTGGCCGCCGGTTGCCCGGTGATCGTCAAGGCGCACAGCGCGCATCCCGGCACAAGCGAACTGGTCGGCCAAGCGCTGGCTCGCGCCGTGAAAAAGTGCGCGTTGCCCGAAGGTGTGTTCTCCCTGCTGTTCGGTTCCGGCAATGAAGTGGGGATTGCGCTGATCAGCGATTGGCGCATCAGGGCTGTGGGTTTCACCGGCTCGCGCAGTGGCGGCCTTGCCTTGAGCCGAGCGGCGCAGGCACGGCCGGAACCGATTCCGGTGTACGCGGAAATGAGTTCGATCAATCCAGTGTTGTTGTTTCCCGCAGCGCTCGCCGCTCGCGGTGAGGCGTTGGCGCAAGGCTTTGTCGCCTCGCTGACTCAGGGCGCCGGGCAGTTCTGCACCAATCCCGGGTTGGTCATCGCTCGCCAAGGCGCGGCGCTGGACGCTTTCATCGCCGCTGCCGCCGAGCTGATCGAGCGCAGCCCCGCGCAGACCATGCTCACGCCAGGGATCTTCCGCGCGTATGAAACTGGCGCCGGCGCGCTGGCCGAACATCCGCAGGCACAACGCCTGGCGAGCGGTCTTGCAGCTGAAGGCCCTAATCAGTGTCAAGCGCAGTTGTTCCTCACTCAGGCGCAGAACGTCCTCGCTGACGTGCGCCTGCAAAGTGAAATTTTCGGCCCGGCGTCGCTGATCGTACGTTGCGCCAATGACGATGAAATCCGTCAGGTCTGCGAGCATCTCGAAGGCCAGTTGACCGCCACACTGCAACTGGATGACGCTGATCTGGATCGTGTCCGGGCCTTGTTGCCGACCCTGGAACGCAAGGCCGGACGTTTGCTGGTCAATGGCTGGCCGACCGGGGTCGAAGTGTGTGACGCAATGGTGCATGGCGGGCCGTTTCCGGCCACGTCAGACGCGCGCAGCACCTCGGTCGGCACCGCGGCGATTCTGCGTTTCCTGCGTCCGGTGTGCTATCAGGACTTTCCTGACGGTTTGCTGCCGCTACCGTTGCAACAGGCAAATCCGCTGCACTTGCGGCGCTTGCTCGACGGCCAGAGGGAAGCCTGAACATGCCCGACAACCTCACAGCGGACCACGCCGATATCGCCGTGATCGGTGCCGGCATCATCGGCGTCGCCTGCGCTCTGCAAATGGCGCGTCAGGGTAAACGGGTGGTGGTCATCGACAAGCAGCCGCCCGGTCATGGCGCCTCGTTCGGCAACGCCGGACACTTGGCCACCGAGCAGGTGTTTCCGATTGCCGACGCGTCGATCCTCAAGCGTCTGCCGGCGATGCTGATGGACCCGATGGGCCCGCTGCGACTGGACTGGAAATACCTGCCGTGCGCCGTGCCGTGGTTCACCCGCCTGCTGCTGAACCTGCGTCCGGCGCCGTTCCGGCGCACCATCGCAGGCCTGCGTGCGCTCAACGAAAGCAGTCTGGACGCCTGGAAGCGCCTGCTGCACAGCATCGCCCGCCCCGACCTGCTCAAGGAGGACGGCTCGCTGCTGGTGTTCGAGCGTGCCGAATCGCGACAAGGCGTCGACGCCTTGCAGGCGCGCATGCGTCAGCAGCAGGTGCCGGTGGACTTCTGGTCCGCCAACGTCGTCAGGGAGCGCGCGCCGCAGCTCAGCGAGCAGATTCAGGGCGGGTTGTTCTACCCGCATACTGGGCACTTTCTCGACCCGTATCAGGTGGTGTGTGAACTGGTGAGTGCGGCGAAAACGGCCGGCGTGCAGTTCATTCAGCAGGACGTTCAGGGCGGCCAGTTGCAGGCGCATGGCGTGTCGTTGCTTACCGATCAGGGGCGTTTCAGCGCGCGGCAGGTGCTGATCGCCTGTGGTGCGCATTCGGCAAAGCTCACCGCCGCGCTGACCGGCAAGCAGGTGCCGCTGGACACCGAGCGTGGCTATCACCTGATGTTGCCGCACGAGCACGGGCGCCTGCCGTTTGCGGTCACGTCACTGGAGCGCAAGTTCATCATGACGCCGATGACCGGCGGCCTGCGCCTGGCCGGTACGGTGGAGTTCGCCGGCCTGCAGCGCCCGCCGTTCATGCAGCGCGCCTGGCAATTGCATCGCTTGAGCAAAGGTTTGTTCCGCGATGATTTGAACGCTGAAGACGCGACGCCGTGGATGGGCTTTCGTCCGTCGCTGCCGGACTCGCTGCCGGTCATCGACCAGGTTTGCGACGGCAAGGTGCTGCTCGCCTTCGGCCATCAGCATCTGGGGCTGACGCAGGCGGCGGTGACGGCGCAAATGGTCGCGCAGCTGGTATCCCCTTCGGCAAACGCTGGCTTGCCGGCACAGGAGGCCTATCGACTGGAGCGTTTCTGAGATACCGATGAAACGTTTTTGGTTTCATACTGAGCGCCGACCTTGGCCCCGCGCATATGGAACCGACGATGACCTCAGCAATGGATACCCCCGAGCCGCAAGCGATCTGCAACCCCATCACCAGCAGCGCGATCTTCATCGTCGCCACGTTGCTGCCCGGGAACGACGCCGCCAGTCAGGTGCGCGGCTGGTGCGGCGACATCGCCGCCCTCACCCGTTCGGTCGGCAAACGCGTACCCAACGGCAACCTGTCGTGTGTCTGCGGGTTCAGCGCCAGCGCCTGGGACTCGCTGTTCGGCAGCCCGCGCCCGGCCTCGCTGCATCCGTTTCGTGAGTTCGGCGTCGAGGGCCGTCGTGCGGTGGCGACGCCGGGGGACATTCTGCTGCACATCCGTGCCGAGCAGATGGACCTGTGTTTCGAACTGGCCACGCAGCTGTGCAGCACACTCAACGGCGCAATCACGGTGGTCGATGAGGTGCAGGGTTTCCGCTACTTCGACATGCGCAGCATCATCGGTTTCGTTGATGGCACCGAGAACCCGGTGGGCCGCAAGGCCGATCACTTCACGCTGATCGGCAACGAAGATCCGGCGTTCGAATCCGGCAGCTATGTGCTGGTGCAGAAGTACCTGCACAAGATGCAGGCGTGGAATGCGTTGAGCGTCGAGGCTCAGGAGAAGGTGATCGGCCGCACCAAACTGGCTGACATCGAACTCGGTGAGGAGGTCAAGCCGAGCAACTCCCACAGCGCCCTGACCACCATCACCAAGGACGGCCAGGAGCAGAAGATCCTGCGCGACAACATGCCGTTTGGTCGTCCGGGGGCTGGCGAGTTCGGCACCTATTTCATCGGCTACGCGCGCTCGCCGGAACCGATCGAGCAGATGCTGGAGAACATGTTTGTCGGCAAACCTGCCGGTAACTACGACCGCTTGCTGGACTTCAGCACGGCAGTCACCGGAGGTTTGTTTTTTGTACCATCAGCCGACTTGCTCGAAGACCTCGCGGAGCGCGAGCCCGCGCAGGCGTGACACCGTAGCGCCACGCCCGCCCGTCACTCAGTGTGGCGCGCGCGGGATGGTTTTCAGCAGGTCTTCAGGGCTGATGTGGCCCACCACGCTGCCCGGCTGCGGCATGTTGAGGATGTGGCCTTTCATCTTGCCGATGATGTGCATCTCGCACGGCTTGCAGTCGAACTTCAGGGTCAGCACTTCGTCGCCGTGAATCAGCTGCATCGGCGCGACTTTGGTGCGCACGCCGGTCACGCCCTTGGCCTGTTTCGGGCACAGGTTGAACGAGAAACGCAAGCAGTGCTTGGTGATCATCACCGGCACTTCACCGGCTTCTTCATGGGCCTCGTAAGCCGCATCGATCAGCTTCACGCCGTGGCGGTGATAGAAGTCGCGGGCCTTCTGGTTGTAGACGTTGGCCAGGAACGACAGGTGCGACTCCGGGTACACCGGCGGCGGCGTGGTTTCGGCCTTGCGGCTGCCACGCGGGTGCGCCGCAACGCGGGCGGCGGTCAGCGCTTCGATGACTTCACGGCGCAAGGCTTTGAGCTGCGAGTTCGGGATGAAGAACGCCTGCGGTGCGTCCAGTTTCACGTCGATGGCGTGATACTGCGTAGTGCCGAGCTGGCCGAGCAGATCCTGCAATTGCTCCAGCGCCTGCTCCGGTTTGTTGGCCACCCCGAACGGACCGTTCAGGGTCACGCTGGCACTGATGCCCTCTTCACTGGTGGCGGTCAGTTCCAGCAACTCTTCACGCAGACGCGCCACCCAGCTCAGGGCCACGCGGCGTTCGGCGGAGGTCTTCAGCAGTGCCTGTTGCCAGTTGTGGTCAAGGTTGCGGTTCAGCGGATGGTTCGGGCGCAGCTTGTACAGGCCTTCGGGCATTTCGTTCGGCTCGACGCGGTAGCGGTAGCGCTTCTCGCCGTCTTCTTCGAACTCGCCTTTCGGCTCGGCGATGTTGGCGCGGAAACCCACCACTTCCCGCTTGACCAGCACGTTGAGGCCATCGCCGTTGGACAGCGGCTCCTGCGTCACCACCTGCATGTCACGCTTGCCGACTTTCTCGACGGTGCCCACCGGCAGGCCGGTGAAGGTCGGCGAGTCGAACGCGCCGATGTCGATCTTGCGATCGGTGACAAAGTAGTCGGTGCTGCCACGGTGGAAGGTCTTTTCCGGGTCCGGCAGGAAGAAATGCGCGGTGCGGCCGCTGGAAGCGCGGGCCAGATCCGGACGGTCTTCGAGCACATCGTCGAGACGCTGGCGGTAATAGGCCGTGATGTTCTTCACATAGCCCATGTCCTTGTAACGACCTTCGATCTTGAACGAGCGCACACCGGCCTCGACCAGCGCGCGGATGTTGGCGCTCTGGTTGTTGTCCTTCATCGACAGCAGGTGTTTTTCGTAGGCGATCACGCCACCCTTTTCGTCTTTGAGGGTGTACGGCAGACGGCAGGCCTGGGAGCAGTCGCCACGGTTGGCGCTGCGCCCGGTCTGCGCGTGGGAAATGTTGCACTGCCCGGAGAACGCCACGCACAGGGCGCCGTGGATGAAGAACTCGATGGCAGCATCGGTTTCATCGGCGATGGCGCGGATTTCTTTCAGGTTCAGCTCACGGGCCAGCACCAGTTGCGAAAAACCGGCCTGATCAAGGAACTTCGCCCGCTCCAGGGTGCGGATGTCGGTCTGGGTACTGGCATGCAGCTCGATCGGCGGAATGTCCAGCTCCATTACGCCCAGATCCTGAACGATCAGCGCGTCGACGCCGGCGTCGTACAACTGGTGGATCAGCTGGCGGGCCGGCTCCAGTTCGTTGTCGTGCAGAATGGTGTTGATGGTGGTGAAGATGCGCGCGTGATAACGGCGGGCAAACTCCACCAGTCCGGCGATTTCACTCACTTCGTTGCAGGCGTTGTGGCGCGCGCCGAAGCTCGGGCCACCGATGTACACGGCGTCGGCGCCGTGCAGGATGGCTTCACGGGCGATGGCCACGTCACGGGCGGGGCTGAGCAGTTCCAGGTGATGCTTGGGCAAGGACATAGTTTTTTTAGTCAGGCGGTCACGGTCAAGGCGCGCATTGTAGCCGCGAAACGCCCGAGCGGCACGCTTGTGCTGCCAAGTGGCAAATGTCCCGACGCCACTGAAAGACACATCCCCTGCGATAACCGGCTTGCCAGCGCTCAGGGCCTGTCAATTGCCGGATCGGTCGAACGTGTCCGGATCTTCGTCTTCAGGAAGATCTTCGTCCGGCTCTTCGGGAAACGTGGTGGTGTGCGCCGGGCTGTTGGGCTCAGGATGCGTGGGAACCGGGTCGAAACCGCCCTGCTCTTCACTGGGAAATCTGGGTGTGTTCATGAGGCACCTCGCAAAGAGTCGCTAAATGAAGACTCTGTACATTCGAGGTGCCGAGGGTGGTTGTCGTTCCCGTCAATCCGCAACCGTGGGTCGGCGGATCATCCGGGGATCAGGACGGCGCCTGCAAATGGCTGACTATTTCGTCCTTGACCTTCAGACGCTTCTCTTTGAGTTTTTTCAGTGCGTCGTCGCTGGGGGCGTCCGAGGTGGCCGTTTCGGCCTTGACCACGTCGGCGTCAGCCTGGGAATACTTGTTGATCAGTGAATCCAGTCGTGGATCCTGGGTGCGTTTTTGCTGGATCTCTTCCTTCGTGCAGCTCAAGTCCTGAAACAGGTCATGGGGAACCGGCATGGAACACCTCCGTCAGTTGATCGGCAGCCAACGCGACCGATGCGTCAGCCCGTATCAGAATGGCCTCGGTTGAGGGGTTCTGTCGACCACCTGTCAGACCAGCGGTGGCCGTTCGTCGCCCTGTCGTAAACGCGATCAAACCTTTGCCTGCGCCATTGCCTCCATTACATAACGTCAACAAAAACCTGTGTGGAGAAATACCAATGGACGGATTCAACCTGCGTCACCTCGTTCTCGCTGTCGCGTTGAGCAGCGGCATGGGGAGTGCCTTTGCCGCCACTTCCAACAGTTTCGTCGACAATGCCGCAGCCGGTGGCATTGCAGAAATCGAGACCAGCCGCCTGGCCCTGGAAAAAAGCCAGTCGGCCGACATCAAGGCCTTCGCCAACATGATGATCACCGACCACGGCAAGGCCAACGATGAACTGGCGAGCATCGCCAAGGCCAATGACATCGAGGTGCCGGACAGCACCACCCTGGTCAAGCAGGCCAAGGAGAAGATCCTCGACATGCGTGACGAATCCTTCGATGCGGCCTACGCCAACAACCAGGTCAAAGCCCACGAAGAAACCATCGAATTGTTCAAGAAAGAAGCGAACACGGTGACCGACGACAAGGTCAAGGGCGCCACGGAATTGAAAGCCTTCGCGCAGAAAATGCTGCCGGCGCTGGAAAAACACCTGACGGCTGCCAAAGAGCTGCAGGCCAAGCACCCGAGCAAGTAACCCGGGCGCTGTACAGCAAAAGGCCGCATTGATTAATGCGGCCTTTTGTCATTTCAGCGTGATCAACCGCCGTCAGTATCGATGTCGGCATCGGTTTTCTCACCGGGCTTCGGACGATCGGGCTCAGGTTCGAAACCGGGGCTGAACTCGTTGTCGTTGTCGGTGTGTTTGTTCTTCTGGTCCACCGCAGGGTCAGCGCTCTGGACTTGTTCGCCCTCGCCCTTCGGCGGGATGGGTGAGCTCTGTCCCGGCACTTGCGGATCGATGGCCGGGTCGTTGCGATTGATCGGTTCGGCACCCGGTTGCTGCTGTTGCGATTGCTCGTTCATAGCCACCTCGTTTTTCTAATGCTGGCGCGACTCAAACCCGCCGGCCCTGAATGTTCGAAGCCGCTACACGGCCAACGTTCAAAACATCGCTGGTTTCAGGGGCGCCGACTACAGTTACCGGGGCCTTTCTTGCGCCAGATCAAAAATATCCTTGCGCAACCGAACAACTATTTTGAACGGCAAAGGTCACTGAGTTCGCACCGGTCACTTTTTACAGAACCGGCCCCCATACGCTACGGAGCAACAGGCACATGGCAGCACTGCAGAACAGCACATTCGATGCGATGAAAAACAAACAATCCCAACTGCTGAGCGAATGGATCAACGGCCTGGAAGCCAGCGGCGCCACCCGCAACCTCAAGGACCATGACCTGCAACAACAGACCAGCGAATTCCTGCAACTGGTGATCAATGGCTTGCAGGATGACAACGGCACCCACATCAATGCGCCGGGTTGGGAAGCCACCCGCCAGTTCCTCGAAAAGCTTTCCCACAGCCGCGCCCTGCTCGGTCAGGATTCGCAACAGACCGCCAGCTTCATTTTCGCGCTCAAAGGCCCGCTGTTTGCCCTGCTGCAAAGTCACTATCGTGAACAACCGGCACTGCTGGCCGAACAACTCTGGGAGATTTCCGAACTGTTCGACGCCTTCGGCATGCACACCATCCGTACCTTCCAGAAGTCCCGCGAAGCGGTGATCAAACGTCAACAGGAAGAATTGCTGGAGCTCTCCACGCCAGTGGTCAAACTGTGGGATGGCGTGCTGGCGCTGCCGATGATCGGCACCCTGGACTCGCAACGCACCCAGGTGGTGATGGAATCCCTGCTGCAACGCATCGTCGACACCGGTTCGGAAATCGCCATCATCGATATCACTGGCGTCCCCACCGTGGATACCCTGGTGGCGCAACACCTGCTGAAAACCGTGACCGCGATTCGCCTGATGGGCGCCGACTGCATCATCAGCGGCGTGCGTCCGCAGATCGCCCAGACCATCGTGCACCTGGGCCTGGACCTGCAAGGCGTGGTCACCAAGGCCAATCTGGCCGATGCATTGAAACTCGCGCTTACCCGCCTGGGCATCAGCCTCGGCAAAGCGGTCTGAGCCGATGGAGCGTATTCCGATTCTTCAAATGGGCGACTTTCTGCTCGTCACCATCCAGGTCGACATGCATGACCAACTGGCCCTGACCCTGCAGGACGACTTGTCCGAGCGCATCAGCAGGACGTCGGCGCGCGGTGTGTTGATCGATATCTCGGCGCTGGACATGGTCGACTCGTTCATCGGGCGGATGATCGGCACCATCTCCGGCCTGTCAAAAATCATGGATGCCGAAACCATGCTGGTAGGCATGCAACCCGCCGTGGCGATCACTCTGGTCGAACTCGGCCTGACCCTGCCCGGCGTCAGCACCGCGCTGAACGTCGAGCGCGGAATGAAACTGCTGCAGGAACGAGTACGCCAACAATGACCGTACGCAGCAGCGGTACTCAACCGATCAGCATCGAGCAGGACGTGGTGCTCGCCCGGCAGACGGCGCGCAAACTGGCCACAGAATGCGGCATGCGGCTAATCGACCTGACCAAACTGGTGACGGCCGTTTCAGAGCTGGCGCGCAACACCATGGTCTATGGCGGTGGCGGCGACATGGACTGGCAGATCCTCGACGAAAACGCACGTGTCGGCCTGCGCCTGACTTTTCGCGATGAAGGCCCGGGCATTCCCGACATCAAACTGGCGATGACCGATGGCTGGACCTCCGGCAGCGGTCTGGGCCTGGGGCTTACGGGCGCGAAACGGCTGGTCGATGAATTCGAACTGGACACCGAGCCCGGCAAGGGCACTCGAATAACGATCACCCGATGGACATGAATATCGCTGGGTCGCTGACCCAGGTGCTGCTGATCGAAGACAGCAGCCAGATCGGCCACGCCCGGCGCACCGCGCAACGGCTCGCCGAGCAACATGGCTTCGATGCGACCGAAGCCGGACGTGTGGCGCTGGTCGCCACCGAACTGGCCAGTAATGTGCTCAAGCATGCCAGCCGTGGCGAGTTTCATCTGCGGCTGCTACCGCGAACCGGCGGCTTCGGCATCGAAATGCTTGCGGTCGATCGCGCTCAAGGCTTTGACCTGGACGCGTGCCTGACCGATGGCTTTTCCACCGGTGGCACCCAGGGCATCGGGCTGGGCGCCGTGGCGCGCCAGACCGACGTGTTTGACGTTTATGCCGACACCCGTGGCGCGGTGCTGCTGGCGCGTTTGTATCCACGCGCAGACCGACAGCCCGACCTGCGTTACGGCGTCAGCCAGCACTCACTGCACAACGATCCGGCGTGCGGCGACACCTGGCACCTGGCGTACAACGGTGCCAACGTCAGTGCGCTGATCATCGACGGCCTCGGCCACGGTGAAGACGCCGAGCGGGCGGCCAAGGCCGGCGAACAGGTGTTCGCCCAGAGCCCGTTCGCCAGCCCGGTGCTGCTGATGGAGGACATGCACCGCGACATGATCGGCAGCCGCGGGGGTGCTGCCGCGTTCGCGCAGTTCAATGCCGCCCGCGACGGCCTGACCTATACCGGCGTTGGCAACATCGGCGCCAGCCTGATCAGCGCCGACAAGTCGCGCGGGCTGGCCTCTCACCCGGGGATCGTCGGCGGCCAATACCGGAAAGCCCAGCCCTTTGACTATGCTCACGTGAACGGACATCTATTGATCATGTACAGCGACGGCCTGCAGTCCCGTTGGAATCTTCAAGACTACCCCGGTCTGGTGCACCGCCATCCCGCCGTGATAGCCAGCGTCCTGCACCGCGATTTCTGTCGCGGACGCGACGACGTAACGGTGCTGGTCGTTGCCCTGGAGGCCGCCCATGGCTGAGTCGCCCACCCTGAACGCGGCGGACCAGGCTGCGCTGATCGCCCAGTTGCAAAGCGAGACCGCCGCCCTGCGCGACGAACTCGACGAAACCAACCAGGGCGTGCTTGCGCTTTACGCCGAGCTCGACACCCAGGCCGAACAACTGCGCCAGGCTTCGGATCTGAAAAGCCGTTTCCTGTCGTACATGAGCCATGAGTTCCGCACGCCGCTGGGTTCGATCCTGAGCGTCAACAGTTTGCTCGCCGACGAGCTCGACGGCCCGCTCAGCCCCGAGCAGCACAAACAAGTGGCGTTCGTCAGCAGCGCCGCCCGGGAACTGAGCGACATGGTCGACGACTTGCTCGATCTGGCGAAGATCGAAGCCGGACGAATCAGTATTTCTCCGGCGTGGTTCGACATGTTCGATCTGTTCAGCGCGTTGCGCGGCATGTTCCGGCCGATCGTCGATGCGTCGGCGGTTGATCTGATTTTCGAAGAGCCGGTCGGATTGCCGCGCCTGTACACCGACGACAAGAAACTCGCGCAGATCCTGCGCAATTTCATTTCCAACTCGCTGAAATTCACCACCCGTGGCGAAGTCCGGGTCTCGGCGCGCCTGGAAGGTGCGGACAAAGTACGTTTTGCCGTCAGCGACACCGGCATCGGTATCGCGCCGGAGCTGCATGGTGCATTGTTCGAGGACTTTTCTCAGGTCGACTCGCCATTGCAGAAACGCCTGCGCGGCACCGGTCTCGGCCTGTCGCTGTGCAAGCGCTTTGCCGCCCTGCTCGGCGGCGAGGTCGGAATGGACAGCAAGCCAGGGGTCGGCTCGACCTTTTTCGTGATCATTCCACTGGCGCTCGCCCTGGAGAATGTCGATGAAACGTGACATCCGTCTGCTGATCGTCGACGACAACGTCGCCACTCGCTACGCCTTGCGCCGGCGTCTGGAGCGCCATGGCTATGAGGTGCTGGAGGCCGGTACCGGCAGCGAAGGCCTGACACTGATCGCCAGCGAAGCGCTCGACGCCCTGATCCTCGACGTCAATCTGCCGGACATGAGCGGTTTCGATATCGTGCGCATTCTGCGGGCTGATGCGCATACCGCGCTGCTGCCGGTGATCCACGTGTCTGCCGCGTCGATCCAGACCGGCGACATCATCACCGGGCTGGACGCCGGGGCCGATGCCTACCTGATTCACCCGGTGGACCCGGACGTGCTGTTGGCGACCCTGCGCACTTTGCTGCGAGTGCGTGATACCGAAAATGCGCTGCGTGAGAGCGAGGCCCGATTCCGCGAGATTTTCGTCAATGTCTCGGCGCCGATTGCCGTGCTCGATGCCAACCTGAAAGTGCATGAATGCAACCATGCCTTCACGCAAATGATTCAGGACAACCGCAACCCGCACACCCTCAGCGAATGCTTCGACGATGACCAGGGCGCGATCCTCGACGAGTTGCGCCTGCGACTGGTCGATGGCGAGCGCTGGAAAGGCACGTTGAACATGCGCGTACAGGGCGAGATTCGCGAAACCGAGTGGCAGATTTCGCCGTACCGCACGCCGCAGCTCAGCCTGGTATTCGTCGAAGACGTCACCGAGCATCGCCACCGCGAACGCTCGCACCTGGCACAGCTGGACGACACCACCACACAACTGGCCAAGGAAGTCGCCGAGCGCGTGCGTGCCGAATCGCAGCTGCTGCAAGTGCAGAAAATGGACGCGCTGGGCAAGCTCACCGGAGGCATTGCCCACGACTTCAACAATCTGCTGACCGGGATCATCACCAGTCTGGAACTGATCCAGAAACGCGTGGCCGATGCGCGTCCGGACAAGGTGCAGTTCTACGCCGAAGCCGCACTGAATTCGGCGATGAGTGCGGCGTCACTCACTCATCGCCTGCTGGCCTTCGCTCGCCAACAGCCATTGGATACCCGACCGGTAGACATCAATGAGCAAGTGCGCTCGCTGGAAGAGTTGCTGATGCGCACCATCGGTGAACGCATCACGCTCAAACTTGAGCTGACCAACAAACCGGCGATTGCCCTGGTCGATCCGGTGCAACTGGAAAGCGCGGTGCTGAATCTGGTGATCAATGCCCGGGATGCGCTGCCCAGAGGCGGCAATATCTGGGTCAACACCTATGCGGCATATTCCCACGGCGACCCGAACCTGGCCGATGGTGCGTATGTGGCGCTGTCGGTGCGCGATGACGGCACCGGTATCGAGCACAGTGTGATCGACAAAGTGTTCGATCCGTTCTTCACCACCAAACCGCTGGGTCAGGGGACCGGTCTGGGGCTGTCGACGATCTACGGTTTCGCCCGCCAGTCCGGCGGCGATGCGCACATCCGCAGCGTGGCACGGCGCGGCACCGAAGTGACCCTCATGCTGCCGGCGACCAACGACCCGACCGGGGCCGATATCCCGGCACCGAAAGTTGATCCGCAGGGCGCCGGTGAGCATGTCCTGATTGTCGAAGACATGCCGGCGGTGCGCATGTTCGTCACCGAAGTGCTGGAGGATGCAGGTTACCGCTGCACCCAGGCGGCGGATATCGAAACCGCGCTGGAGCGCTTGCAGAATGATCCGACCATCGACCTGTTACTGAGCGACGTTGGCCTGCCGCGCATGAGCGGTCGTGAACTGGCGGACGTGGCGCGGGGCTGGCGTGAAAGCCTGCCCATTCTGTTCATGACCGGTTATGCCGAGACCGCGATCAATCGTCAGGTATTTCTGGGCAGCGGCATGGAAATGCTGGTCAAGCCGTTCCAGATCAGCGAATTGCTGGACAAGGTCCGGCGCACGCTTGATGGCGCCTGACACACCGCCATCGCCAGCAGGCTGGCGCCCACAAGGTTCATGATCACCCGATAACCTGTGGGAGCGGGCTTGCCCGCGATGGCGTCGGCACATTCCGTCTCTCATTGCCTGACATTCCGCTATCGCTGGCAAGCCAGCTCCCACAGGACTGATGCCATCCGCAGGTGTTGTGAACACCGCAAAAACCTGTGGGAGCGGGCTTGCCCGCGATGGCGTCGGTACATCCAGCCTCTCATTGCCTGACATTCCGCTATCGCTGGCAAGCCAGCTCCCACAGGACTGATGCCATCCGCAGGTGTTGTGAACACCGTAAAAACCTGTGGGAGCGGGCTTGCCCGCGATGGCGTCGGTACATCCATCCTCTCATTGCCTGACCTTCCGCTATCGCTGGCAAGCCAGCTCCCACAGGACTGATGCCATCCGCAGGTGTTGTGAACACCGCAAAAAACTGTGGGAGCGAGCTTGCCCGCGATGGCGTCGGCACATTCAGCCTCTCATTGCCTGACATTCCGCTATCGCTGGCAAGCCAGCTCCCACAAGGTTTTTGTTGATCACCAGCCTTGTGCACACCACAAAAACTGTAGGAGCCAGCCTGCTGGCGATGGGGCCGGTCGGGACGGCGTCGCTATCGGCTCAAGGCCCGCGCCAGAAACGGCGCCGTCCGGCTCTTCTTGCTCGCTGCGACTTTCTGCGGTGTGCCGGCCACGACAATCCGGCCGCCCTGATCCCCGGCCCCCGGGCCGATGTCGATCACCCAGTCACTTTGCGCTACCACGCGCATTTCATGCTCGACCACGATGACCGTGTGCCCTGCCGTCACCAGGTTGTCCAGTTGTTCCAGCAGCCGATCGACATCCCGCGGATGCAAGCCGGTGGTCGGTTCATCCAGCACATACAAGGTCGCGCCGCGCTGATTGCGCTGCAGTTCGGTTGCCAGTTTGATCCGCTGTGCCTCGCCACCGGACAGCTCGGTGGCCGGCTGCCCGAGCCGCAGATAACCGAGGCCGATGTCTCGCAGCACTTCCAGCGAACGGCAAATTGCCGGCTGTTCGCCGAACACCTCGACCGCCTCATCCACGGTCAGTTGCAACACCTGCGCAATGCTCAGGCCTTGCCACTGAATCATCAACGTCTGCGGGTTATAGCGCGCGCCATGGCAGGTCGGACACGGTGCATACACGCTCGGCATGAACAGCAACTCAACGCTGACAAACCCCTCACCCTCGCAGGTCGGGCAACGGCCCTTGGCGACGTTGAAGGAGAACTGCCCGGCGTCGTACCCCGCCGCCCGCGCCTCGGGGGTGGCGGCGAACAGTTTGCGGACGTTGTCGAACAGCCCGGTGTAGGTCGCCAGATTCGAACGCGGCGTACGGCCAATCGGCTTCTGATCGACCTGCACCAGTCGTTTGATCGACTCCAGCCCTGAAGTCACCTGACCGCTGCTGGCCTGCGGCGCGTCGTCTTCGAGACTGAGTTCTTCCGGCGCCTCTTCAATCACCGGCCGCCCGAGTTGCGCACCGACCAGTTCGAGCAACGCCTGACTGACCAGACTCGACTTGCCGGAACCCGATACCCCGGTCACCGAGGTGAAACAGCCCAGCGGAAATTCAGCGCTGAGGTTGTGCAGGTTATTGCGGCTGATGCCATCGAGTTTCAGCCACCCGCTCGGCTTGCGCGCGGTGCGGGTCTGCCGCTGGCTCTCGGCAAACAGGTAGGCGCGGGTCTGCGATTCGTCGATCTCGGCCAACCCGGCCGGAGGGCCGCTGTACAACACCTGCCCGCCCTTCTCGCCCGCCGCCGGGCCGACATCGATCAGCCAGTCGGCACGGCGCATGGTTTCCAGATCGTGCTCGACCACAAACAGCGTGTTGCCGTCGGCCTTCAGGCGCTGCAAGGCCTCGAACAGCGCCTCGCCATCGGCTGGATGCAGGCCGGCGGACGGCTCGTCGAGCACGTAGATCACGCCGAACAGCTGCGAGCCCAATTGTGTCGCCAGGCGCAGGCGTTGCAGCTCGCCGGACGACAGGGTCGGCGTGCTGCGCTCCACCGCCAGGTAACCGAGGCCCAGATCAGTCAGGGTGCTGACCCGTTCCAGCAAGTCCTCGGCAATGCGCTGCGCCGCCAGACGCTTTTCCAGCGACAGGTTCGGCGTGTGGCGTACGTCCGGCGCGCTGGCGTGGCCGCTGGCACCGTGGGCGACGCGTTGCTGACGTGCCTCGCGGGTTTGCGCATGGCTGAGGGTTTCACCGCTTTCCTCGGCCTGTTCCAGGTACGTCGCCGCGGCCACGGGCTTCAATACTTCGGCCACTTGCAGCAACGGCATCTGCGACAACTCGCCAATGTCGTATCCGGCAAAGGTCACCGACAACGCTTCACGCTTGAGGCGCTTGCCGTCACACAACGGGCACGGGCTGCCGAGCATGAATTGCGCAACGCGCTTCTTCATCAGCGCACTTTGCGAGTGGGTAAAGGTGTGCAGGATGTAACGGCGGGCGCCGGTGAAAGTGCCCTGATAACTCGGTTCCATCTTGCGTTTGAGCGCGACCCGGGTTTCCTCCGGGGTCAGCCCGGCGTACACCGGCACGGTGGGCGTTTCTTCGGTGAACAGAATCCAGTCGCGCTGTTTTTTCGGCAGCTTCTTCCACGGAATGTCGACGTCGATGCCCATGGTCACAAGAATGTCGCGCAGGTTCTGCCCTTGCCACGCCAGCGGCCAGGACGCCACGGCGCGCTGGCGGATGGTCAGGTCCGGATCGGGCACCATCAGCGCCTCGGTCACTTCGTAGACCCGGCCAAGGCCGTGGCACTCAGGACAGGCGCCCTGCGGCGTGTTCGGTGAAAAATCCTCGGCATAGAGCATCGGTTGCCCCGACGGATAACTGCCGGCGCGGGAATACAGCATGCGGATCAGGCTGGACAAGGTGGTCACGCTGCCCACCGACGAGCGCGTGCTCGGCGTACCGCGCTGCTGTTGCAAAGCCACGGCGGGCGGCAAGCCTTCGATGGCATCGACGTCCGGCACACCGACTTGATCGATCAGGCGCCGCGCGTACGGCGCCACCGATTCGAAATAGCGCCGTTGGGCTTCGGCGTACAAGGTCGAAAAGGCCAGCGACGACTTGCCCGAACCGGAAACGCCAGTAAACACCACCAGCGCATCGCGAGGGATGTCGACGTCGACGTTCTTCAGGTTGTGCTCACGGGCGCCACGCACCCGGACCATGCCGGTAGGTGCTTTGGAATTACGCTTGGAAGTCATTGGCTGTCCCTGCAGAAAAAATAGGGGCGAAGCTGAACCCTGTGGTGAGGGGATTTATCCCCGATCGGCGGCGCAGCCGGCGCAGTCACTGCAAATGCCATATAGCTGGAAAAATGCAGGGGAGTGCTGCGCACTCCATCGGGGATGAATCCCCTCGCCACAGGGAATCGGGAATTGGCCAGCTAGGCACTGAGCACCGATCGAATCATCTGCAACAGTGACTTCGGGCCATACGGTTTGCTCAGCAAGTGCGTGTCCGGGCTCAACTGGTGGTTGCGTGAAATGATGTCGCGGGTGTGCCCAGAGGTGAACAGCACCGCCACCGGCGGCACCTGCACCTTGGCCCATGCCGCCAGATCGGAGCTTTTGATCAGCCCCGGCATCACCACGTCGGTGAAAATCAGATCCACTTCGATACCTTCCAGCAGCCTCTGCATCGCCACGTCGCCATTGCTCGCAGTCAGTACGCGGTAGCCTTCCTCGCGCAGCAATTCCACGGCCGAGGCGCGCACCGCGTCGTTGTCTTCAACCACCAGGATGGTTTCGTGGCCGCCGCTCTGCTGCGGGTCGACGCTCGGCGTTTCATCAAGGACCGGACGCAGGCTGCGCGGAAAGTACAGTTGCACCCGCGTGCCTTCGCCCACGGTGCTGTCGATCTCGACATGGCCACCACTTTGTTTGACGAAGCCGAACACCATGCTCAAACCGAGCCCGGTACCCTGGCCGTCAGCCTTGGTGGTGAAGAACGGCTCGAATACCTGCTCAAGCATTTGAGGCGCAATGCCGACGCCGCTGTCGCTGACCATCACCCGCACGAAATCGCCGGCGACGATGCCTTTGCCTGCGCAAAAAGTGCTGTCCAGCCGCGTATTGATGGCGCTGAGGACAATCGTGCCCTCGCCTTTCATCGCGTCCCGGGCGTTGATCGCCAGATTGAGAATGGCGTTTTCCAGTTGATTGCGGTCGACGTTGATGTGCCAGGGGGCCTGCGGCAATTGCACGTCGATCTGAATGGTTTCGCCGAGTGCACGCTGGAGCAGTTCGCCAACGCCGTCGAAGATCTGTCGTGGATCGCACACCGCCGGCGACAACGGTTGGCGCCGGGCAAAAGCGAGCAATTGTGACGACAGTTTCGCACCGCGTTCCACCGCTGCCAGCGAGGCGCTGACCCGGCGTTGCACGTTGGCATTCTCCGGCTCATGCCGCGCCAGCAAATGCAGGTTGCCGGCAATCACTTGCAGCAGGTTGTTGAAGTCGTGGGCCACGCCGCCGGTCAGTCCGCCGATGGCTTCAAGTTTTTGCGACTGGCGCAATTGCTCTTCCGCCGCCAGCCGGGCATCCACTTCACTGGCCACCCGCTGCTCCAGGTTGCGCGTGAATTTGAGCAGGGATTCTTCGGCAATCTTGCGTTCATGGATGTCGATCAACACCCCGGGGAAACGAAACGGCGCGCCGTGTTCGTCGAACTCGCAGGCGCCACTGGCGAGCACCCACAGGTAGCTGCCGTCCGCGCGCCGCACGCGGTATTCGGCGTTGTACGGCTCGCCGGTCTGCAGCGAATGATTGACCCGGTCCTGCACCCACGCCAGGTCATCCGGGTGAATCCGCGACTCAGTCAGGGATTGCGGCAGGTTGCTCAGATCCTGCTCGGGCGGATACGAAAACGTGCGAGCGAAACGCTCGTCCGCCGACAACACATTGTTCTTCACATCCCAGACAAACGAGCCGAGCAACGCCCCGGCATTCAGCGCCAGACGCACCCGTTCGTTGTCGGCCCGATAGGCGTCTTCTGCCGCCTGACGCAGGCGCTCGGAGCGCACCAACTCGGTGGTCTCGACCACCATCGCCATCACCCCGGAAGGCACGCCGTCGTCGTTGGCCACCGGGCTGTAATACAGATCCATCCAGACATCTTCAGGCACGCCATCGCGCAACAGCACCAGTTCCTTGTTGCGGTAGGACAAGGTGCCGCCCGCCAGACAGGTGTCAACCACATGCCGATTGAAGTCGGCGACTTCCGGCCACCCCAGTTCCACGGGTGCACCCAGCAGATATGGGTGGCGACCACCGGCAAACTGCGAGTACGCGTCGTTGTAGATCATGTACCCGGCGTGGCCCCAGAGCATGACCATCGGCAAGGGCGAGGCCAGCATCAATTGCACGGCGCTGCACAGGCTGGCAGGCCAGGTGTCGAGCGGGCCGAGTTCGGTGTGGCGCCAGTCGAACGCGCAAATGCGTTCGGCCATCTCGCCTTTCCAGCCGTCACAACCGTGGCTATCGGATAAAAACTGCATCGATTGACTCGGTGTCCTGTGGTGTTTGCCCGATATATCGCAACGCTGAACGGACGCAGCGCCCCTGTGTTTCGAGCGCCGCCGGTCGCATTGGTTTCATTGAAGGTATAGCCGATTTCTCGCGGCGCCCCGGGTTCAGACCCCGATCAGGTGTTTGAGCGGATGGTAGCCAGTTTTCATCTTCGCAGCGACGTCGAGAATCGCCTTTTCGACGCCATTGAGGTGCAGGCAGGTCAGCTCGATGGCGGCGTTCTGGTCGCCTGCCTCGATGTATTCGATCAGGCGCAGATGTTCGTTGTCGCGGCAGGCTTCGTGGCTGTCGTCATCCAGTGCGGCAACGTACAGCGAGGCACGGGAAATCAGCTTCTGGAACCAGTCCAGCAACACCGGATTATTGAGGCTGCGCGCCAGTTTGATATGGAACTCGCCGAGCAGGTGGATCAGTCGTTCATGATCGCCGGCGGCGTGGGCTTCATCTTCCAGCAACAGGTGTTTGCGCAGGTCTTGCATCGCCGCGGCGTCCTTGCGGCGGCACAGCTCGGTGACGATGCCGATCTCGATCAGCCGCCGGGTTTCGAACAGCGAGCGGATCTCTTCATTGCTCGGCAACGACACCGACGCCCCCTTATTGGGCTCGGTGGTGACCAGGCCTTCGGCCTCCAGTTGCTTGAGCGCAGCGCGCACCGACGTACGGCTGACATTGAACAGTTCGGCCAGCGAAGCCTCGCCCAGCTTCATCCCCGGACGCAGCGAACGCTTGCTGATCGCCTGGTAAACCCCTTGGTAGACGCGGTCGACCGTGGTTTCCAGTTTCTTCTCGGTCATTCGAACACTCCTTTAGCCTCGGGCAAACACGGTGTTCCAGAGTTTTGCGCTGTTTGCTTCGATAAGTGTGGCGCAGGATATCGCCTTTGGTGGCGAGATGCAGGGGATGAATCGCAAGTCAGGCGGGGGCAAGTGAGCGGGAGGCCGTCATGATGCAAAAAGATCGCAGCCTGCGGCAGCTCCTGCATTTGGGATGCGTTTCCCTGCAGGAGCTGCCGCAGACTGCGATCTTTTGATCTTCAGTCAGTACCGTATTTCGGCGAACGCGGACCGTACAACAGGCCGGCGTGCTGACCGGCCGACAACAGACGATTGCTCGCCACACCGGCAATCGGATACCCGGCGTCGGTCGAACTGTTGATCACCTGCTTCACTGCGGCGGTAATCAGCATGCCGACCAGACCGCCACCGCTGTTGTTGCCGCCCTCTTCGCTCGACGCCCGCGCCGAACCGGTCCACAGCGTGGTGCCGGATTTCAGATCCACCAGTTTGGCGGTGGCGGTCACGGCGGTTTCGCTGCTGATGACCATGTAACGCGTACCGTACTCGGTCACGGTGATGTACAACGCAGCGTCGGCACCGAAGATTTCCTTCAGTTTGTTCGCCGGAGCCTGATGGATGTCATCCGGTGTGGTCAGACCGTTCTGGCGGAAGGTTTCGTCCACCAGCGTGATCGGCAGTACGTAGTAACCGGCTTCAGCGAGTGGGAATGTCACCTGCGACAGCAGGCTGTACGACGCCTTCACGTCGGGCGAGGTGTTCAGCGGCGGCAGCACCAGAATGGTCTTCGGCCGTGCCTGCTTGTACGCCGAGTAATCCACGGTTTTCGGCGCGACGCAGCCACCGAGCACGGTCAGGGCCAAACCGGCGGCCAGCAGTTTCAGGGTGCGCGAGATCATTTGGCGTCTCCGGTCTTGGCGTTTTTAAGCAGAAAATCCATGTACGGGCCGGACTCGGGAAACAGCGCTTTTTCGGTGCGGAACTGCTGCACCATCTGATCGTCCTTGCCCATGCTCAGGTACAGCAGGCCCAGGTGCGCGTGATAGCCCGGCGGCACGGCCTTGCCGGTGGAACGGATCTTTTGCAGATCGCGCTCCAGGACTTCGGCCTGGGCTTCCTTCGGTTCTTCGCCTTTGAAGTATTCGTAGACCTGCGGTTGATAGTCTTCCCACTGGTACAGGGTTTTCGGGCTGCTGCAACCGGCCAGCAAGGCGCTGGCGGCCAGCGTCAGGGCCAGCAGCGACCGCGACAAAGTCAGATTCATGGGGTGTTGCTCCTTGCAATGAATAACGATCAGTTAGCCGGTTTCCAGGCACCGGCGTTCATGCCATCGACCAGACGATTGATCGCCTCGCGCATGGCCAGATCAAGGACTTTGCCGTTGAGGGTGGAGTCGTACGCGGCGGTACCGCCAAAACCGATGATTTCGCGGTTGGACAAGGCGTACTCGCCGGCGCCCTGCGTCGAATACACCACTTCGGAGGTGCTGATGTTGACGATGTTCAGGTTGACCTTGGCGTAAGCGACCTGAGTCTTGCCCCGGCCGAGAATGCCGAACAGTTGGTGGTCGCCGGTTTCCTTGCGGCCGAACTCGGTGACGTCACCGGTGACCACGTAATCGGCGCCCTTGAGGCGCTGGGCCTGGCCCTTGATCGCGGCTTCCTGCTGGATCTCGCCCATGTTGTCGCGGTCCAGTACCGAGAAACGGTTGGTCTGCTGCAGGTGAGTGATCAGGATGGTCTTGGCCTGGCCGCCGAGACGATCGACACCGTCGGAGAAGATCCCGCGCATGTAGCTGGAGCGGTTATCGAACTTGCCCACCGCCATCGGTACGCGAGCGCCGGTCCAGACTTGCGTGGCGCTCTCGACCTTGGCCACCGGCAGTGCGCGGGAGCTTTCGGTGGCGCAGCCGGCAAGGGAGCTGGCAAGAGTGCCGAGCACGGCAATCGCAACGCCTGAGACCAACATCCGGGAGATCATTCTCACTGTGCATTCCTTCTGAAAAAACGGTGTGTCCCGGCACGGCAAAGCGGTGGGGAGCAGGAAAAGGGGCGGCATTATGACAAAGTGCCATCATTCGCGACAGATTTTTTTGACGCCAATGAATTGGCTGATCTGAACACCACAAATCCCCCCTGTAGGAGCTGCCGCAGGCTGCGATCTTTTGATCTTGTTTTTAAAAAGCCAAGTCAAAAGATCGCAGCCTTCGGCAGCTCCTACAGGGGATCGGTGTTAATGGAAGTCGCGGCTCTGTACGCGGATGCCGTCGAGCAGCGGACTCAGATCGCTCAGCCGCCCGGCGATCAGGTGCCGCACTTCGCCCTCACGCTCCCAGCGGCCGTCAACCTTGAGCAGTTGCGAGCCGACCAGCACCTGACGCTGACGCTCGGCCAGATCGCGCCAGACCACCACGTTGACGTTGCCGAACTCGTCTTCGAGGGTGACGAAGGTAACGCCGCTGGCAGTGCCCGGTCGCTGACGCCCGGTGACCAGCCCGGCGATGCTCACTGGCCGACCGTGTTCCACGTCCAGCAACTCCTGTGAACTGCGGCAACGCCGGGCCTTGAGTTCGCCACGCAGCAACGCCAACGGATGCGGCCCCAGGGTGGTGCCAAGCGTCGCGTAATCGGCCTGCAAGTCCTCGCCGACACTCGGTTTGGGCAGCAGCACATCGGGCTCTTCCTGGCTCGGCAAGCCGGCAAACAGACCCAGCTGTTTCTGCACCCCGGCCACTTCCCAGCGCGCGCGATGCCGATGCCCGGCCATCCCGCGCAACGCCCCGGCATCGGCGAGCAACGCCTGGGTCCGACTGTCGAGCGCGGCCCGTTCGCCCAGGTCGGCGACATCGGCAAACGCTCCCCGCGCCCGCGCCGCCTCAATGCGCCGCGCATCGTCCTCGCGAAAGCCCTTGATCATCCGCAGGCCCATGCGGATCGCCGGTTGCGCGCCGCTGATCGGTTCCAGGCTGCAATCCCAGTCACTGGCGCGCACGTCCACCGGACGGATCTGCAATTGATGGCGGCGTGCGTCCTGAAGGATCTGATCCGGGCTGTAGAAACCCATCGGCCAACTGTTGATCAGCGCACAGGCGAACGCCGCCGGTTCATGGCACTTGAGCCAGCAACTGGCGTAGGTCAGCAAGGCGAAACTGGCGGCGTGGGATTCGGGAAACCCGTAACTGCCGAACCCCTTGATCTGCTCGAAGATCTGCGCGGCGAACTCCGGGCTGTAGCCGTTTTTCTTCATCCCGGCAGCCAGACGCTCCTTGTGCGGCTCCAGCCCGCCGTGGCGCTTCCACGCGGCCATCGAGCGGCGCAACTGATCGGCCTCACCGGGGCTGTAGTCGGCGGCGACGATGGCGATCTGCATCACCTGTTCCTGAAACAGCGGCACGCCGAGGGTGCGCTTGAGCACCACTTCCAGCTCCGGCGAGGGATAGGTTTCCGGCTCTTCCTTGTTCCGGCGACGCAGGTACGGATGAACCATCCCGCCCTGAATCGGCCCCGGGCGGACGATGGCGACCTCAATCACCAGGTCGTAGAACTTCGCCGGCTTCAGGCGCGGCAGCATCGACATCTGCGCCCGCGATTCGATCTGGAACACGCCGATGGTGTCGGCGCGGCTGATCATCTCGTAGGTCGGTTTGTCTTCTGCGGGAATTGTCGCCAGGCTCAGATCCAGATGCCGATGCCGACGCAGCAAGTCGAAGCAGCGACGGATCGCACTGAGCATGCCGAGGGCGAGTATATCGACCTTGAGCAGGCCGACCGCATCGAGGTCGTCCTTGTCCCACTGAATGATCGTGCGCTCGGCCATGGCCGCGTTTTCCACCGGCACCAGGGTGTCCAGTGGCTGTTCGGAAATCACGAAACCGCCGGGGTGCTGCGACAGGTGCCGGGGGAAGCCGATCAGTTGCCCGGTCAGGCTCAGCACCCGGCGCAGTACCGGGCTGTCGGGATCGAAGCCGCCTTCGAGCAAGCGTGCCAGCGGCGGTGTTTCATCGCTCCAGTGACCGCAGCAATCGGCCAACGCATTGATCTGATCCGGCGGCAAGCCCAAGGCCTTGGCTACATCGCGCACCGCACCGGCGGCGTGGTAGGTACTGACCACCGCCGTCAGCGCTGCCCGCTGGCGACCATATCGGCGAAACACGTATTGCAGGACTTCTTCGCGGCGTTCGTGCTCGAAATCCACATCAATGTCCGGCGGCTCGTTGCGCTCCTTGGACATGAAGCGTTCGAACAGCAGCGTGGTGCGATCCGGGTCGATCTCGGTGATGCCCAAGGCAAAACACACCGCCGAGTTGGCCGCCGAGCCGCGGCCCTGACAGAGAATCCTTTGCTCGCGGGCAAAGCGCACCACGTCGTGCACGGTGAGGAAGTAGCTTTCGTAGCCGAGTTCGGCGATCAGTTTCAGCTCGTCATCAATTTGCTTGAGCACTTTGGCCTGTGGTCCTTGCGGCCAGCGCCAGGCAATGCCTTCTTCGGTCAGTTGCCGTAACCAGGAACTACCGGTGTGTCCCTCTGGCACCAGCTCTCTCGGATACTCATAGCGCAACTCGCCAAGATCGAAGGTGCAGCGCCGCGCCAGTTGCACCGAGGCGTCGAGCAACGCTTGCGGATACAGCTCGCGCAACACCTCGAGGCTGCGCAGATGGCGCTCGCCGTTGGGATGCAGGCGCAACCCGGCCTCGGCCACCGGGACGTGATGGCGGATCGCAGTCATGGTGTCCTGCAAAGCGCGCCGGCCACGGGCGTGCATGTGCACATCACCGCTGGCCACGGCGGCAATCTGCAGTTGCTCGGCCAGACTCAGCAGCGCCGCCAGCCGGCGCTGATCGTCTTGCCCGCGATGCAACTGCACCGCCAGATACAGGCGCGCGCCGAACGTCTGTTTCAGCCAGCGCCCCTCTTGCACGTCATCGACGCTGTCCGGCACCCACACGATGAACAGTCCCGGCAGCGGCTCGCTGAAATCCTCACGCAGCACCTGGTACTGGCCCTTCTGCGTGCGCCGCCGAGCCTGGGTAATCAAGCCGCACAAGGTCTGATAGCCCGCCAGATTCTCTACCAACAGCAGCAGTTTCGGGCCGTTGTCGATGCGCACTTCGCTGCCGATGACCAGCGGCAGTTCCACTGATTTCGCCGCTTGCCAGGCGCGGACGATCCCGGCCAGCGTGCACTCGTCGGTGATGGCCAGCGCCTGATAACCGTGTTTTTTTGCCCGCTGGAACAGCTCAAGGGCGCTGGAGGCACCGCGCTGGAAACTGAAGTTCGACAGGCAATGCAGCTCGGCATAACCATCGCTCATGCAAACCAGCCCTGCAGCCACAACGGCCCGCCCTCACCCACGGCTCGATAGGCCCAGCCCTGCTGACCGGCGCGATTCTGGATCAGGTAGTAATCGCGGCGCACGTCGTCACCGTCCCACCAGCCGGATTCGATGCGCTCCGGCCCCATGAGGATTCGCGCCGAACCTTCGGGCACGCTTTGCGGTTCGCCGAGCAACCAGCCCGGACGCTGCACACTCGGCAAACCACTGCAACGCTGCTTGTCGACGCCGTTCTGCCAGGCACATTCGGGGCGGTGGTCGGCCTGAAAGCGCAAACCCTGCACCGCGTCATCGCCGAGCCGTGCGCGCAGGCGTTCGCGCAACTGTTCCCAGGGCAAGGTCTGTTGCGGACGGTCATCGAACAGTTCCTGAAACTGCGGCACAAAACTCGGCAGGTCTTCGGCACGCAGGCGAAAACCGCGCACCGGGGCCTCGACCTGGACTTGCTCCAGTCGCCCGCGGGCCAGTTCAAAGAGCATCGCCGGATCGCGCTCGGCGCTGAGCAGGCCGACCTTGATCAGCGTGTCCGGCAGCCCGGCGTGCTCCAGATGCAGGTCGAAACGCTGCACGCCGCTGTCACGTCCGCAGAGGAACGCCGACAGGTCAGCGGTCAAGCGGCGTAACGGGAACAGCAGCGCCTGATGCGACTGCACATCGAAATTGAGTTCGATGCGCACATCGAAACGATCCGGCGGCAGGTAGAACGCCAGGGCCAGCGGCCGCGCGCCAAACAAGGTGTCGAGGTGTTTGAGCATCGACGCTTCGAAACGCCGGGCCAGGGCCTGACGTGGCAGGCTCTGCAGCTGGCTCAGGTGGCGCACGCCCATGCGCGTCAGCGCCGTGGCGACTTGCGGCTCCAGCCCGACGCGGTCGACGGGCAACTGCCCGAGGTGATGTTGCAGGGCTTCACCGTCCGGTACGACGAGACCGTCGTAGGCGTTGGCCAGCACCCGCGCCGCCACCGGATTCGGTGCCGCGACGATGCGATGGCGGAAACCCAGCTCGGTCAACTCCTCGCGCAGCCGTGCTTCGAACTGCGTCCAGGAACCGAACAGGCCCAGACTGGATTCGATCTCGAACACCACGGTACGCGGGTAATGCACGCTGACCTGGGCGCTGAACCGATAAGCCCATGCCGCGAGAAATTGCTGCCAGTGCTCGACCTCGGCAAGGTCGTAATCGGCCGTGGCAAAGCCTTTGCACAAGGCTTGTGCGGCGGTCATCGACTGGCCGGCACGCAGCCCGAGCTGGCGCGCCGCCGGATTGACCGCTTGCAGCACCCGGCGCTGGGCCGGGCCGCTGAGCAGCACCAACGGCTCAGCAGGATCGGCACGCTGACGCAACACCGCGTCGAGGGCCAATTGCGGGAACAGAATACACACCCAGCGCATGACGACCTCAGTGCCCCACGACAAACGCAATCGGCGCCGTGCGCGCCAGTCCGCCCCGGCATTTGAGCACGCGCAACTGGGCCGGTCTGGCATCGATGGCAATCCGTAGCGCGGCCGGCGACGGGTTGACCGCCTCGCTCAGCGGGCGCCAGGCAAACGCCAGGGTCTGGCCGGTTTCCGCCGCCACCTGCAAGCGCCGCAACGCGCGGTCATCGGCCTTGTGCGGCCAGCACAGCACCGCGCCGCAACTGCCCGAACGCAGGCATTGTTCCGCCGCCCACAAGGCATCGCGTTCGCTGGCCTGGATTACCGACAACTGACGCAGATCGACCCCGGCGTTCGCCCACGCCTGCGGGTACGGTACGAACGGTGGCGCCACCAGCACGATGCGCTCGCCCGCCGCCGACAGCCGCGCCAGCGTCGGCCACACCAGTTGCAGCTCGCCAACCCCGGGCCCGGCCAGGAGGATTTCGCTCAGCGCCGCTTCCGGCCAGCCGCCGCTGGGCAACGCCGCATCGAGGGCGGCATGCCCGGTGGGTTGCGGGCTGGCCGCCGGTGGCGCAGGCCGGCCCTTCCAGACCTGGCCGCCATTGAACAGCGTATCGAGTGCAACGACGGCGCCCATCAGCCTTGCCTCACCAGACCGCAGAACACCCCTTCGATGGCCAGGTCCTGATCGTCGCGCACGACAATCGGCTGGTACGCCGGGTTGCGCGGCAGCAGCCGAACTTCATCGCCTACGCGCTCGAAGCGTTTGATTGTCACTTCACCGTCGAGGCGCGCCACCACGATCTGGCCGTTGAGCGCCTCGGGATTGCGCTTCACTCCCACCAGATCACCGTCGAGAATGCCGTCCTCGATCATCGAGTCGCCCTGCACCCGCAACATGTAGTCGGGCGCACGGGAGAACAGCGCCGGGTCGAGCATCAAGCGGTTATGGATGTCGGCATCGGCACCGATCGGGGCGCCGGCGGCAACCCGGCCGAGCACCGGAATATCCAGCAGCTCCGGGCGCGGCGCTTGCCCAAGCAGGCGAATGCCCCGGGCCTGGTGCGGGTTGACCTCGATAAACCCGGCTTCGGTGAGCGCCAGCACATGCTTGCGCGCCACGCTGCGCGAGGCAAAACCAAAAGCCTCGCTGATTTCAGCGAGGCTTGGGGGCTGACCGTGTTCGGCGATGCGTTCGCGGATAAAGGTCAGGATGGCGGTACGGCGGGGAGTCAGGTTTGTCATGGAGTACATTTGTACTCCTGTGGGATTTTACTGACAAGCACCGCCAGTCGGCCTGGATTGATCATTCACAAAAATCAAAAGATCGCAGCCTCGTTTCACTCGTCAGCTCCTACAAAGAAGACGACTCGGGAACCTGTAGGAGCTGCCGAAGGCTGCGATCTTTTGATCTTTTTTAAAAATCGCAGCCTGCGGCAGCTCCTACAGGGGAACGGGGCTTCAGTTGAGGCCGCGTTCGGCGAGGAAGGCGGCAATGTAATCGATGAACGCCACGACCTTGGCCGTGGCCCGCCGATGGCTCGGGTACACCGCGAGAATGTGCGGGCCGAAGCTGTCCGGGTCGATTTCGTAGTCAGCCATGACCCGTACCAGACGCCCGTCGGCGATGTACGGCGCGGCGCTCCACAGCGGTGTGTGCAGCAAGCCGCGTCCGGCCAGGGCGCCGGCCAGCAGCAGATCGTAATTGTCACTGCGCAACCGCGGCGCCGTCGGCTGTGGCAGGCTCAGACGCTGGCCGCCGCGCTCGGCCCACCAGAACTCGCGACTGAGCAACGGGTGCTGATACAACAGCCATTCATGCTGCTCAAGGGTCTGCGGATTCACCGGCAAGCCCTTGCGCGCCAGATACTCCGGGCTGCCGCACAAGGCCAGACGATTGCTGCCGACCACCCGCGCAATCAGCCCCGGCAAGTCGTCATGGCCCTCGCGCAAGGCCAGGTCATAGCCGCTTTCCAGCAGATTGACAAACGCGTCGCACAGGTCAACTTGCAGGCTGATCTGCGGGTATTGCTGCAAGAAACCGTCGCACACCTGATCAAGAAACGCCCGCCCATAAGCCAGTGGCGCGGTGATTTTCAGATTGCCGCGCAGACCGTGCTGCAATTGCTCGATCTCTTCGCCGGCCTCCTCCAGCCGCTGCAACACCAGCCGTGCGGTTTCCAGGTAGACCCGGCCGATTTCGGTCAGCAGGATCCGCCGCGTGCTGCGCTCGAACAGTCGCGCACCGAGTTCCGCCTCCAGGTGATTGACCGCTTTGGTCAGGGCCGACGGGGTCTTGCCCAGTTGCTCGGCCGCGCGACTGAAACTGCCGAGTTGCGCGGTGACCACGAACATTTTCAGTGCACCCAACTTGTCCATGCTTTTTCCATTCAGGCAAAAACGTTTTTCGTGAGGAAGGCGTTCTGTTGGCCAGTGTCAGCCACTAATCTGGCCATCAGACGCAATAACAAGGAAATCTTCAATGAAAAGATTCATCCCGAGCCTGCTGGTGAGCGCTATAAGTTTTGCCTCGATGGAAGCCATGGCCGCCACCGATCTGGTGCTGGTCAACGGCAAGATTTTCACCGCCGACCGTGCACAGCCAAAGGTTCAGGCGCTGGCCGTGGAGAACGGCAAAGTGCTGAAAGTCGGCACCAATGCGCAGATCAAGGCGCTGATCGAACCCGGGACGCAGGTGATCGACCTCGGCGGCAAGACCCTGATGCCAGGCTTGATCGACAGCCATTCCCACGCGATTTTCGGCGGTCTGGAAATGGTCTCGGCCAACATGGAGGACGAAGTCGTCGCCCTCGATGAATTGCAAAAGCGTCTGCGCGCCTGGCGTGATGACGGCAAGGCGAAACACGGCGACGTGCTGAGCATCGCCGGCATGAGTTCAGCGTACTGGGCGCAGGCCGAAGCGCTGGGCAAGACTTTCAACCAGGGTGAATGGGCCGACGTGCCGGTGGTGTTCACCGGCAGTGACCACCACACCGCGTGGGCCAACAACGTGATGCTCAAGCGCGCCGGCATCGACGCGGCATTGCTGAAAACCCTGCCCGCTGCGGAAAAAGACACGATCGGCACACTGGCGAACGGTGAACCCAACGGTTTTCTGGTCGATGCTGGCTGGGACCGGGTCGCAGCCAAAATGCCGGTGCCGAGCCCGGCCGATATGCTCAGCGCAGCCAAGTCCGCCGTGCGCTTCAACAACAGCCTCGGCATCACCGCGTGGATGGACCCCGCCGCCAACGCCGCCCCGGGCGAGGCCGTGTTCGCGCTCAAACCCACCGAGAAAACCGTCGGCGTGCTGCCGGCCTACAAAGCGCTGTCGGCAAGCGGCGACATGAGCGTGCACGTCGCAGCGTTGCTGGTCGCCAACCCGAAAAGCCTGCCGGCCGATCTCGACACGCTGGATAAAGTGCGCCAACAGTTTCAGGGCATCCCCAATCTGACCCTGCCCGGGGTCAAGATCTTCGCTGACGGCGTGATCGAGTACCCGGCGCAGAGCGCGGCGATGATCGATCCGTACCGCAATTCGCACAAACAGGGCGAGCTGCTGATCGATCCAGCGCATTTCGGCGAACTGGTCAGCGCCATCGATCAACGCGGCTGGCTGGTACACATTCACGCCATTGGCGACCGCGCGGTGCGTGAATCGCTGAACGGTATCGAACGCGCGCGCAAGGATCGGCAGAGCGGCATCACGCACTCGATCACCCACTTGCAGATGGTCAACCCAAAAGAGTTCGCCCGCTTCAAGCCGCTGAACGTGATCGCTTCAATGCAACTGCTGTGGGCCAGCGCCGACGACTACACCACCGATATGATCAAGCCTTACGTCAGCGCACTCGCCTTCCGCTATCAATACCCGGCGCATTCGCTGCTGAAACAGGGTGCGACGATTGCCGGCGCCAGCGACTGGCCGGTGTCCTCACCCAATCCGTTCAATGCCATGGCTCAGGCCATCACCCGCGTCGGGCCGATGGGCGTGCTGAATGCCGACGAGCGTCTGGATCGCGAAACCATGTTTTACGCCTATACCGCCAACGCGGCGCGGACCATAGGCCTGGACAAACAGATCGGCTCGCTGACGCCGGGCAAGCAGGCCGATTTCATCGTGGTCGATCGCGACGTGTTCAGCGTCGACGAAAAGGCCCTGCATGACACCCGGGTGCTGCAGACCTGGTTCGCTGGACGCCAGGTCTACACCGCCACCCCATAACAACTCGTTCCCCGTGTAGGAGCTGCCGAAGGCTGCGATCTTTTGATTTTTCAAGATCAAGATCAAAAGATCGCAGCCTTCGGCAGCTCCTACAGGTTTCCCTTTCTGCCCAAAAATAATCACAACACCGGGACTTCACATGAAAGCCTTGCCCTTGCTCGCCCTGAGTTCCTTGAGCCTGCTGCCCCTGAGCAGCCACGCAATTCCCTTGAGCGACGATTTCGCCATGCTGGTCGACCTGACGCTGGCCAGCGACTACCGAACCCGTGGTATCTCGCAAACCCAGAATGACCCAGCGGTGCAGGCCGGTCTGACGCTGGCCCACAGCAGCGGTTTGTACGTGGGGGCCTGGAGTTCCAACGTCGATTTCGGCGGTGGTCTGAAAACCCGGCAGGAAGTCGACTACTACGCGGGCTGGCTGTGGCAGGCCACCGAGGATGTCAGCCTCGATCTGGGCTACATCAAGTACGCCTACCCCAAGGAAAGCCAGTTCAACCAGAGCGAGGTTTACGGGATTCTCGGCGTCTACGGAGTGAAGCTGGCGGCGTATTACTCCAGCGATGCGCCGGGGATCGACAGCAAGCAGAGTTCGCTCTACAGCTATGTCGGTTATGAAACCGAACTGCCGTTCGACTCTGGCTTGAAACTGCGTTACGGCACTATGGATTTCAAGGATCCGCATTTGTACTCGGCGTCCGGGCATGGCGAGGACAGCTACCGCGAATGGGAGGTCAAACTGACGCACAACCTGGCAGGCGTGGTATTGGGCCTGAGCTACATCGATACCGATCTGTCGCAGAGCCAGTGTCTGAGCAACTGGGGGTTCAAGGATGTGTGCACGGCGACGGTGGTCGCCAGCCTGAGCAAATCCCTCTGACTCCCCGCCTTGTATAGGAGCTGCCGCAGGCTGCGATCTTTTGATTTTGAAAAGCAAGATCAAAAGATCGCAGCCTGCGGCAGCTCCTACAGGGAACGGGGTTATTTGTTACAGGATGTTTACGAATTTTTTACTATTGTTCTTCTACAGTTACGCGCGTTACCGCGCGTGTTTTCTATTCTGCTAGAGGAATGTCTGTAATGGCTTTGGGCAAAGGACTGCGTTTACCGTCCATCACTTCCACCCGTCTGGTGCTGCTGTTTTCCCTGGCACTGGTGACGCTGTACAACCTGGCGACCTGGAAGGCGCTGGGGAATCTGATCACCTTGCAAGGCGCGCACAAACTGGCGTTTTTCGCCTCGTTCGGGCTGTTCCTGTGGGCGGCGATCACCCTGCTACTGACCCTGGTGTCGTTTCGCTGGACGCTGAAACCGGCGCTGACCGTGGTCGCCCTGCTCTCGGCCTGCGCCGCGTATTTCATGAACGAATACGGGATCACCATCGATACGGTGATGATCCAGAACGTATTCGAAACCAATCCCGCCGAGGCTGCCGCGCTGTTCAACGGCAAGTTGCTGGCCTACGTGCTGTTGCTCGGCGTGCTGCCAGCGGTGCTGATCTGGCGCTGGCCGGTGCGTTATCGACCGTTCTTTCGCGGCGTGCTCAACAAGCTGCTGGTGATCGCCGCCTGCGTGCTGGTGATCGGCGCCTCAGTGGGCGCGTTCTATTCGACTTATGCGCCGATCTTCCGTGAAGAGGACAAGCTCACCCATTTCATCAACCCGACCAATTACATCTACGCCATCAGCAAGTACACCAAGCAACGCCTGGGCATCAAAAAGCATTTTGTAGTGCAGGCCATCGGGGAAGACGCGGTGATGAGCGCCAAAGCCGCCAGCCGCGAGAAAAAGTCGCTGATGGTGTTTGTGGTCGGCGAAACCGCCCGCGCCGATCATTTTTCGCTGAATGGCTATGCGCGCGAGACCAATCCCGAGCTGAGCAAACTGGACATCCTCAACTTCACTCAGGTGCATTCCTGCGGCACGTCCACGGCGGTGTCGGTGCCGTGCATGTTCTCGATGTTCCCCCGTGAGGATTACAGCGACAAGAAAGGCAAAACCTACGAAGGCCTGCTGGATATCCTGCAACGGGCCGGCGTGCAGGTGCTGTGGCTGGACAACAACAGCGACTGCAAGGGCACCTGTCTGCGCGTACCGCACCGCGACATCGCGAAGAACCAGCCGGGGCCGTTCTGCGACGGCAACAACTGCCTGGACGAAGCGCTGCTGGCCGACCTGCAAGGCTACATCGACAGCCTCAAGGGCCACGCGATCATCGTCCTCCACGCCGACGGCAGCCACGGCCCGGAATACTACGAGCGCTACCCGAAAAGCATGGAGCGCTTCGCCCCGATCTGCCACACCAACCAGCTGGGCAGTTGCAGCCGCGATGAACTGGTGAACGTGTACGACAACACCATCCTCTATACCGACCACTTCCTCGCCAAGGTCGTCGAGTTGCTCAAACGCAATCAGGATTCACTGGACACCTCGATGGTGTATGTCTCCGACCACGGCGAATCCCTGGGCGAAAACGGCCTGTACCTGCATGCGGCGCCGTATGCGCTGGCGCCCGAGGCGCAGACTCATGTGCCGATGGTGATGTGGTTTGGCAACAACACGCTGGCGCAGTTGGGGATTGATCACGATTGCCTGCAAGGCAAGACCGGGCAGCCGGACCTGAGCCATGACAACCTGTTCCATTCGGTGCTGGGCTTGTTCGAGGTGAAGACCGCGCTGTATCAGCCGGGGCTGGATGTGTTTCGCGGATGCCGGCCAGCCATGACGGCTGCGCAATAATCCGGACATTGCACAAAACCCTGTGGGAGCTGGCTTGCCAGCGATGGCGGTCTGTCAGTCACATAGATGCCTGATATGCCGGCCTCATCGCTGGCAAGCCAGCTCCCACAGGGAAAGCAGTGTTCTCAAGAACTGAGTTGTGCCAAATAGTCCCACGGGTAAATCCCGCGTTGATGGCCGTCACTGAACACCAGTTGCACACCATAGCCCTGCGGGTTGATTTCGATCAGGCGAACACGCTCATCGACCCGCGGAGTCACACCTTTCAGGCGAAACGCGCGGCACTGCGAGCACGGGCACTGGCGACGCAGTTCGGCGTGGTTGAACAGCGATTCACGGCCGTCCGGCCAGCTCAGGCACAGTGTCCGTTCGCTTTGCGAGTTACTCACCGACAGCGGATTCATTGCAGCTGACTCAAGGCAATCCGCACCGCTTTGCGCACTTCCGGGTCACCGTCATCCTGCGCCGCCTGCAACGCCGCCACCGCGCCGCGATCATTCAACTCACCGAGGGCCAGCGCGGCCTCCTTGCGCAGGTTGCTGATGCGATGGCCGAGGGTTTCGATCAGGGCGTCCAGCGCTGCAGCGAAGCGCAAACGCCCGAGGCTGCGGGTGGCGCGCAGGCGCACCTGCCAGTAGTCATCGCCAAGGGCTGCGATCAATGCCGGGCCGGCGTCGCTGTGGCCGACTTTACCCAGGGTTGTTGCCGCCTCTTCGCGCACTTGCCAGGCGTGATCGTGCAAGGCCTGACGCAGCGCCGGCAATACCTCGGCGCCAGATGCCAGACCGAGAGCCCCGGTGGCGGCGCGGCGCACTTCGGTGTCCGGGTCGGCGCTGGCCAGTCGCGCCAATGCCGGCAGTGCGTCGAGCTGCTTGAGCCAGCCGAGCACGCCGATGGCTTCCCGGCGCACGCTGGCGTCGGCATCATCAAGTGCCGCGACAGCAGCAGGCGCTGCAGCGGCGAAACGCAGTTCGCGCAAGGCGCGGAACGCGGCGATCCGCACACTGACCTCGGCATGCCCGGTCCACGGCAGAATCACCCGGCCTGCCGCCTCGCTCTTGAGCAGACTCAGACTTTGTGCGGCGGCGGCCTGCACGGCTGGAGACGAATCGGTCAGCGCCTGGCACAGCGCAGCCACCACCGGTTCGTCTTCCCACGCTTCCAGCAGCCGCGCGGCTTCGGCGCGGACGTCTTCAGCCGGATCATCGGTCAGCCTTTCGACCAGCCACAGCAGGCCGTCCGGTTCTTCCAGGTCTGCCAGCTCGATCAGGGCAATGCGCCGCACACCAGCATCGTCAGCGGTCAGACGCGGTTGCAGGGCGAGGATGTCGTCGTTATCGGTCACAGCAAAAAATGAGGTCATAGGGCAAATCGCGGCAAGGGGTTTTCGGGCGGCAGGCCGAGCGGGTTGAGGCGCGGCAGCGGTCGGGAGTTGTCATGGCGCAGCAGGTCGAGGCAATGGCGCTTGAGGCGAGAGAATTCGGCGCTGGTCACCAGCTCAGTGGTACGCGGACGCGGGAAGTCCAGGCGCAGGTCTTCGATGATTCGCCCCGGACGTGCGCTCATCACCAACAGTCGATCGGCGAGGAACAACGCCTCGTCGATGTCGTGGGTGACGAACACCACGGTGGTGCGAATCCGCGTCCAGATGTCCAGCAACAGCTCCTGCATGTTCAGGCGGGTCAAGGCATCCAGCGCGCCGAACGGCTCGTCCATCAGCAACAGCCGTGGACGGTTGACCAGCACCCGGGCGATTTCCACCCGTTGCTGCATGCCGCCGGACAGCTGATCCGGCCAGCTTTCGGCAAAGCCTTCAAGGCCCACCAGTTGGAGGATTTCATCGGCTGCGCGATGGCGTTCGGTTTTGCCGATGCCGCGCATTTTCAGGCCGAAAGCCACGTTGTCGCGTACCGTGCGCCACGGGAACAGCGTGTGGTGCTGAAAGACCATGCCCCGTTGCGGCGATGGCCCGCTGACCTCGCCGCCGTCGACTTTGAGGCTGCCGGCATGGGCGCTCAAGTGTCCGGCGAGTGCGCCGAGCAAGGTCGACTTGCCGCAACCGGACGGGCCGAGAATGCACACGAACTGGCCCGGTTCGATCTGGCAGTCCAGACCTTGCACGGCTTCGAAAGCTCGTTGGCCTTCGCCGAGCACGATCGACAACTGGCGAATATCGATCCGCCCTTCCGGGGTTTGCATCGCGCTCATCAGGCTTTTCCTCGTGGTCGGTGCCAGGGCGTGAACAGCCCGCCCAGGCGTTTGATCAACAGGCTGCTGCCCATGCCCAGCACACCGATCAGCAGCATGCCGACGACGATGTCGGCGTAGTTCTGGATGGTGTAGGACTCCCAGGTGTAGTAACCGATGCCGAACTGTCCGGAGATCATCTCGGCGGTCACCAGACAGAACCACGAGGTGCCCATACCGATGGCGAGGCCGGTGATGATGCTCGGCGCGGCGCCGGGCAAAATCACTTCAAGCAAAATCGCCCGGCGCCCTGCCCCGAGGCTTTTCGCCGAGGCGATCAGCCGTGGATCAACGCCTTCAACGCCGTGCACGGTGTTGAGCAGGATCGGGAACAGCGCACCGGTAAAGGTGATGAACACCATCGACAGCTCCGACGACGGGAACATCAGGATCGCCAACGGAATCCACGCCACCGCCGGGATCGGCCGCAGCACTTCCAGTGGTGGCAGCAGCAAGTCTTCAGCCCATTTCGAGCGGCCGATGGCCAGCCCCAGAGCGATGCCGATGAAAAGTGCCGCGAGGTAACCGGCGAACACGCGGCTGAGACTGGCGCTCAGGTGCTGCAGCAGCTTGCCGGAATCGCCCAGGCCCAACGCCGCTTCGATCACCGCCAATGGGGTGGGCACGTTGGCGAAAGTGACCAGACCGAGATTCCAGTGGTGGCTGGCGGCGAGTTGCCAGAACAGCAGGCAGAGCAGCAACGACGCCGTTCTTGGAATCCAGCGTAAATAGGATCGGTACACAATTCTTCCTCTCAACCGAGATCCCCTGTAGGAGCTGCCGAAGGCTGCGATCTCTTGATCTTGCTTTCTAAAATCAAAGTCAAAAGATCGCAGCCTTCGGCAGCTCCTACAGTGACCGAGGTGTTCTGCGGGTTAGCGAGCAGCTACGGCCTGGGTTGTGGCATCGGTAAAGTCGAAAACCTTGCCGCCCTGCGCCGCCGCATAGTGCTGCGCCTGGCCCTTGAGCAGGAACGCACTCAGGCGGCCCTTGGCATCGCTGGCAAACCACGCCTGATCGGCGAGTAATTTGATCCCGCTGTCACTGGCCTGGGCATACACGGCGCGGATGTTTTTGCCTTCCTGTTTCAATGCGGCCAGCGCAGTGAAAGCGGATTCGGCGGAGGCGTACTGGCGTACTTTGTCTTCGCTGCGCACCCAGATTTCGGCGACGTGGCTAAAGTCCGTGATGGCTTTGCCAGTCGCTGCATCCACGGCTTTCAACGGCGTCTGCGCGTAATTGGCGAGTTGCGCGCTGTAGTCCAGATTCGACGCCTTGAAGGCGGCGCGAATGTACTGATCGTCGATGAAGGTGTTGAGGTCGAGGCCGCGATCGGCTTTCTTCAGCAACTTCAGGGTGTCGATCGCCGTCCCCACGGCCTGGCGGTATTCCGGCTTCCAGCTCAGGTCGCGGGTCTGCACGCCCAGCGGGCCGTGGAACAGGTAGTTGACCTCGGCATCGACGCCGGTGACCTTGGCGATCAGCTCGCTGTACTTCTCAGGCTCAGCAGCCAGCAACTGGTTGGCCTCGATGCTTGCGCGCAGGTAGGCGATGACGATTTCCGGGTACTGTTTCGCATAGGCCTGATCGACCAGTGCGCCGTGAAAAGTCGGCGCACTGGCCTGGGCGCCGTCGTAGATCTTGCGGGCGAAACCACGGCTGGGGAACAGTTCGGCGAACGGCACGAAGTCGGCGTGGGCGTCGATTTTGCCGGCCTGCAACGCGGAGCCGGCGACTTCCGGTGGCTGGGCGATGATGTTCACGTCCTTGAGCGGGTCCCAGCCCTGCTCCGCCACCGCGCGCAGCAACATGCCGTGGGCGGTTGAAGCAAAGGGCACCGAAATGGTCTTGCCCTTGAGCTCGCTCAGCGCCTGCACCCCGGACGCGCTCGGCACCACGATGCCGTTGCCGCTGCCCTTGATGCTGCCCGACAGCACGCTGATGAACAGGCTGTGCTTGCCGGCGGTTTCGAACGCCACCCCGTTGAATGCGCCGGGGAAATCGGCCATGACGCCGAAATCGAGTTTGCCGGCGACCATCTCGTTGGTCAGCGGCGCGCCGCTGGTGAAGTTTTTCCACTGCACATCGTACTTCGCGTCTTTGTAAGCGCCGTCGTGCGGCAGGTATTTGTCGAGCAGGCCGAGCTCACGAATCAACAGGCCACCGGCGGCGCAGTTGATGGTGGTGTCCTGGGTGCCGATGGCAATGCGGATGGTTTCGGCCGAGGCCGACAGGGTGAATGAAGCCAGTACCAGACCGGCGAGTGCTGCACGCAACATGGTGTGTTTCCCCTCGAATCATTGATTGGATGTTCGTCTCCGCCGCGATCAGGGCGCGGTGGGAAACGAGGGGGTTTCGGTTTTTCCAGCGTCCGGGTGTTCCGGATGGCTTATGGCTTGCCACAAATCCCCTGTAGGAGCTGCCGAAGGCTGCGATCTTTTGATCTTGTTTTTTTAAATCAAAATCCAGATCAAAAGATCGCAGCCTTCGGCAGCTCCTACAGGGGGCGGGGTCACCGCAGTAAATAAGGGATGTCGACCTTTACGGCACCGGTCGGGCAATCCTTTTCACACGGCATGCAGTACCAGCATTCATCGAACGCCATGTAGGCCTTTTGTGTGGCCGGGTTGATCGCCAGCAGGTCCATCGGACAGACGTCGACGCACACGGTGCAGCCCTTGTCGGCGATGCATTTGTCCTCGTCCACGGTGACCGGGGCGTTGGAGCGGAAGAAGATTTCCTGGGCTTGATAGGCCATGGTTCGGACTCTCTCTGGTGATGCATCAAGCGGCAAAAGCGCCCACTCGCAAGCGGTCGTAAGCCTGCATGTCTTCGGCATCGAGCGCGATGATGTAAGGCTCGACGGGTTTCTTGAAACTGGTCATCCGGCCGTCGTCACCCTTCTTCAGGTGGCAGTGGCAGAACCATTCGCTGTCGTTGCGCTGCGGATGATCGACGCGGTAGTGGTACAGGCCCCAGCGACTCTCGGCGCGGAACAGCGAGGCGCGCGCGGCCATTTCGGCGCAGTCGCGGATCACGCTGGTTTCCATGGCGCGCATCAATTCGTGGGCGTTGTTGGCCTTCATCTGCCCAAGGTCGCGTTCGATGTCGCTGAAGCGCTGCAAGCCGATCTGCATTTTTTTGGTCACTTTCGGCGGTTGCAGGTAGTCGTTGACGAAGCGTCGCAGCTTGTACTCGACCTGCGCCGGAGGCAGACCGTGTTCACGATCCAGCGGCGCGTAGACCCGCGCTTTCTCTGTTTCGATCTGCACGGCGTCCAGCGTCGAGAACTCGCGCCCGGCGACGAAATCCGCCGCGTTCTGCCCGGCGAACCAGCCGTAAGTGAACGCGCCGAGCATGTAGTTATGTGGCACGGCGGCCATGTCACCGGCCGAGTACAAACCTTTGACCGAGGTCTCGGCGCGCTCGTTGACCCACACCCCGGACGCCGAATGGCCGCTGCAAAAGCCGATCTCGGAGATGTGCATCTCGACCATCTGCGTGCGGTAATCGGTGCCGCGATTGGCGTGAAACTGGCCGCGACTCGGGCGTTCGTTGCTGTGCAGGATCTCTTCGATGTTCTGGATGGTTTCCTCGGCCAGGTGATCGAGTTTGAGAAACACCGGGCCGTTGCCGCTTTCCAGTTCCTGGTGGAACTCCCACATCATCTGCCCGCTCCAGTAGTCGCACTCAATGAAGCGTTCGCCCTTGTTGTTGGCGGTGTAGCCGCCGAGCGGGCCGGTGACGTAGGCGCAGGCCGGGCCGTTGTAGTCCTTGATCAACGGGTTGATCTGGAAGCACTCGAGGTTCGCGAGTTCGGCTCCGGCGTGATAGGCCATGGCGTAGCCGTCGCCGGCATTGGTCGGGTTTTCGTAGGTGCCCATCAGGTAGCCCGAAGATGGCAGCCCCAGGCGTCCGGCCGCGCCACAGGCGAGAATCACCGCTTTGGCCTTGATCACATGGAAATCGGCGGTGCGGCAATCAAAACCCATCACCCCGTTGACCGTGCCCTCCTCGTCGGTCAGCAATCGGGTGCAGACGAGGCGATTGGTAATGCTCACCCGCGCCCGTTTCAACTGGCGGTAAAGGACTTTCTTGATGTCGTGCCCTTCCGGCATCGGCAGCACGTAGGCGCCCATGTGGTGGACTTTTTTCACCGCGTAATCGCCGGTCTCATCCTTCTCGAACTTCACCCCCCAGCGATCCAGCTGTTCGATGGTTTCAAAGCTGTGAGTGGCGTAGGCGTACACCGCGGCCTGATTGACGATGCCGTCGTTGGCGATGGTGATTTCCTTGGTGTACTGCTCCGGCGTCGAGTGCCCGGGGATGATCGCGTTGTTCAGGCCGTCCATGCCCATGCTGATCGCGCCGCTGCGCTTGACGTTGGCCTTGTCCACCAGCAACACGCGCAAATCACGGTTCTTTTCTTTGGCCTTGATCGCCGCCATCGGCCCGGCAGTGCCGCCGCCGATCACGACGATGTCGTATTCCTGCTCCAACGTGTTGCGCGTCATGCCTGCTCCCCTTTTTGCCGGTCGATCCGCAGGCGGTACTGGAACGCATCGCCACGGTAGTAAAGGTGTTCGAAGTCCAGCGGCTGGCCGTCGGCGTCGTGGGTCAGGCGCTCAATGCGCATGATGGGCGAGCCGGCTTCGACGTTCAGCGCCTGGGTCAAATCGCTGTCGGCCAGTACCGCGTCGATCACCAGATCCGCGTGGCCGAGGGCAATGCCGCAGTCGTTTTCCAGAATCAGGAAGATGTCGCGCGTCACCAGATCCGCCTTCTCCAGGCGCTCGCCGATGGCTTTGGGCAGGTAGGTGATTTCCAGCGAAATCGGTTCACGGTTGATCAGGCGGACGCGTTTGATCTGCGCCACAGTCTCGCCTTCCGCGACCTGCAGGCGCTCGGCCACACGTTTGTCGGCAGGAATGAATTTGAAGCTGCGCAGGCGGTTGATCACCTCGTAACCGCGCCCGGTCATGGACTCGGCGAGGCCTTGCAGGCTGCTGACGTTCTGGAAGGTTTTCGGCTTGGCGACGAACGTGCCTTTGCCGTGGATCTTGAAGATCAGCCCTTCTTTCTGCAGATCGCCCAGTGCCTGACGCACGGTAATGCGGCTGACTTTGAACAGCGCGCCGAGCTCGCTTTCGGAAGGCATTTGGCTGTCTTGCGGGTATTCGCCGTCAAGAATGCGGGCGCGCAGCACGTCGCGCAGTTGCGTGTGCAGCGGGACACTTGCCAGGGACAGTACGTTATCGGTCATCACGGAATCACTTGTCATAACGAGTTATGACGTGATCTTAGAGACGTTATGACAAGCTTGAGAAATATTGTTTGGACATAACCTTAGACGCGCTGTTGAAAAGCAAAGATCGCAGCCTTCGGCAGCTCCTACAGTTTGAAAATGCGATCCCCTGTAGGAGCTGCCGAAGGCTGCGATCTTTTGACTTTAGCGTTTGAGGATCTGGTCCATCACCCAGTCGGTCTTGACGGCTTGCTCGGCGACGGCCGGATGCTGCGAATCGCCCCGAATATGCGCATTCATGCCCAGCACGTGGTGCCACTGAATGTGTTCGTGATGCGGGATCTCCAGGCTGATCTGCTCATCGGCGAATAGCTGCACCGGATGTTCGTCAAACACGGAGAACGCGATGCGCCCCTGACTGCCGATCATCTCCACGCGGTCCTCGCGCCGATCCGCGACAAAACTCCAACAGCCCATGCCCAGTGCTCCGGAGGCGAAGCGCCAACTGGCACTGACCGCGTCTTCCGCCGCATACAACCCGGCTTGCCGGGCGGTGAAACCGGCGACTTCAACGATGTCGCCGAGCAGGTACTGAAACAGGTCAAAACCATGGCTGGCCAGATCGGCAAAGTAGCCGCCACCAGCGACGCTCGGGTCGGTTCGCCAATTGGCGCTGCCGCCCAGATCCGCCGCCGAGGGGGCTTTGGTCAGCGTCCAGCTCAGGTGTCGTACCTCACCGATGCGGCCCTGCGCCAGCCATTGCCGCACTTGAGCAAAACGCGGCAACGACCGGCGGTAGTAGGAAACGAACAGGTGCAGACCGGCGTCGGCAAACGCCTGCTGCATCTCGCGGCTTTGCCCGGCGTTGAGCGCCATCGGTTTTTCGACGCAGCAATGCTTGCCGGCGGCAGCGACTTTCAGGCTGTAGGCGTGGTGGCTGTCGGGTGGCGTGGCGATGTACACCGCGTCCACCTCGGGGTCGTTGATCAGCGCATCGACATCGGTGTAGATCCGGGCGATGCCATGGCGCGCCGCGTAATCGCTCACCGCTTCGAGGCGCCGGCCCATCACCGCCACCAGCGCTGAACCCGGGGCCTTGTAGAAGGCCGGCCCGCTCTTGCGCTCGGCGACGCTGCCGCAGCCGATCATGCCCCAACGCACCACGTCCATGGTCAAACCCTCCGTGCTTGCAAAACCTCAGCCCAGGTGCAGCGCGCGCAGATCGAGGTGGCCGTCCTTGATGGGCGGGCACCAGTAATAGCCGCCGGTAATCGGTCGGCTGATGCGGTACAGACCATCAGCGATACCGTCTTCCAGACCGCTCATGCGCCGCAGTTGCGCCTCGAAGGCGTCCAGCGAGAACCCGAAGGCGAGGAACATCAGACCGGCCCGGTCACCTTCAATCCATGGCATCGAACGGCGCACGACGAAGGCTTCGGGGGCGAAGCTTTCCTGGGCGGTGCGTTTGACGTGGGCAGAGACTGGCGCATCGTCGATCTCTTCGTTGTCGCTCAGGCGACGGCCCATGATGTTGTCTTTGTCTTCGCCGGACAATTGATGAAAACCCTTGAGGTCGTGCTGCCACTGCTGGATCGCGGCGAAGCTGCCGCCGACCAGACCTTCTGCGCCCTCGCCCAACAAGGCTGCAGCGATGGCGGCTTCGTCGTGCGGGTTTTCGGTGCCGTCTTCGTAGCCGGTCAGGTCATGGCCGTCCTTGTGGCGGAAGGCTTCCTGCCTGTCGACCAGGCGCAGCGCCGGGGCCAGTGCGGCCTCGACGGCGTTGCAGCGGTTGAGCAGTTCGCCACGGTCGTCACCGTGCAGCCAGACCCACAGCGCGTGCTGGGTAGAGGGGTTTTCCACGCCGACGCCGGTCATGGCCGGGAAGCTGCGCAGTCCATCAATCTGTACGTTCAGCGCCTTGGTCAGGGATTCACCGAAACCGACCACCGCCGACTTGCCGTCCACCAGGCTCAGCAGGTTGTCGATCGCCTGCGGCAGTGCTTCAACCGACGCCAGGGCGAAAAACAGGTGACGCGCTTGTGCAGGAACGGGGGTGGCGAGAATGCCCGGCTGGTAGTAACTCATGTGAACTCCTTGGGAAAGTGCGCGGGAGTTTACCTGTAGCCGGAGATTTTGTGGGGGCTCTGAAAGTCAAAAGATCGCAGCCTTCGGCAGCTCCTACACCGATCCCTGTAGGAGCTGCCGAAGGCTGCGATCTTTTGATCTTCAGAGAGTTACGATGCTCTCCTGGCGCCACGCACTCGGGCTCATCCCGGTCCAGCGCTTGAACGCCCGGCGAAAACTGCGCACGTCGCTGTAGCCGACTTCTTCGGTGATGCGTTCAATCGGCATGTCCGGATTGGCCAGCAGACTCAGGGTCCGCGCCTGCCGCACCTGTTCCAGCAGCGCTTCGAAGGTCAGTGCGTGCTCGGTGAGGCGCCGGCGCAAAGTGCGGCTGCTCATGTTCAGGTCGCCGGCGATTTTTTCGATATGGCTGCCCCGGCTCAGATCCCGGGCAATCGCCCGTTCCACCGCCTGAATCAAATCGAGTTTCTGGTGCACCTGCGCCGCTTCCAGCTCCAGCAAGGCAACCGCCTGGCGCAGCGCCAGCGAATGATGATTGGGCAAGTTGACGTCCAGCCACTGAACATCGATCAGCATGCGATTGTGCAGACAACCGAAACGCACATCGGGCCCGAGCAAGCGGTGGTATTCGCTCAGGTAATCCGGCGCGGCGTGCACAAACTCCACGGCAATCGGCTTGAATTCACTGCCGGCCAAGGCCCGGCCATACACCAGCAGGCTGGCGAAAAACTCTTCGACGGCAAACACCTGAACGTCGGCGAACGGCAAGCGGCACTCGGCGTCGAGGTGCACCTGATCACCCACCACATCGACGCTGGACACCACGATTCCGCCGGAGGTGTGCTGATGGCGGATGCCGAGGGCAAAGGCATCGCGCAAGGTCTTGCACAGCGACAGCACGTGCCCGAGCAGCCCCAGCGTACCCAGCACATTCTGCGCGCCGACACACAACCCCAAACCCTGATTGGGCAACACTTTGAGCGCGCGCTGAATCATTGCCACAGCCTGGCGATAGGAAATCCGTTGCGCCGGATCCTGCAGATCATCGAGGGTGAAGCCCAGGCCCCGGCACAGGCTTTGGGGGTCGATGCCTTTGTTGTGCACGACTTCGGCGAGGGTTTGCAGGAGGAATGGCGAGACCAGCGCCAATTCAAAAGTGGGGTCTTGGACTTTTACGTTCATGGGGGCTGACATTCCGGATCACGCTTGATTGTTATTTTTGTTACCGGTTATGTCGAAGGAAGTTAGCACAGGGTTGGCCGACTGTCCGCAGAAGTCCCCCTAACTGTCCGCCAATACCCTGCCCCGTCGGGCCTCTAGCGCTTATTTCTATGGTGCCGGACGTTTCGCGTACCGGCGCCACGTCCCACCACAATAATAATGAGGACAGCCATGAGCCCGAACCGCGCCACTTTTCCCTTGCGTCTGGCACTGACTTTGCTCGGTTGCACCGCGTCCCTGTCGGCCCTGGCCACCGAAGCCGGCGTCGACAACATCGGCCCCGGCACCGACGGGTTCTTCATGCTGCCGCTGGAAGTCGACAGCCTTCCGGAGAACATGGTCGCGTTCAACCTTTACTACAACCATTACAAGTCGACCAAGCTCAACATCAGCTCGTTGGGCGGCAAGGTGCCGAATGTCGATATCGAATCCACGGCGGTCATTCCGCGCATCGATTACCTGAGCCCGGTACGCGTGTTCGGTGGACGCCTGGCCGGCTACATCGCCCAGCCCTGGTTGAAACAGGAAGTGTCGGTATTCGGTCTCAGCGATACCCGCGAAGGCATGGGCGACACCACGATTGCACCGATCATCCTGTGGGACATGGGCAAGAACCTGACCCTCGGCGCCGCCCTGGAAATCACGGTGCCCACCGGTGAATACAGCGTCGATCGGCTGGCCAATACCAGCAACAATTTCTACACCTACAAGCCGCTGTTCTCGTTCACCTGGCTGCCGACCGACAAGACCGAGGTGTCACTCAAGACCACCTACAGCTTCAACGAAAAGAACAAGGACACCGACTACAAGTCCGGACAGATTTTCCACTTCGATTATTCGGCCAGTTACAAGATCACCGACGATGTGATGCTCGGTATCAACGGCTATTACCTCAAGCAGACCACCGACGACAAACAGTACGGCCACACCGTGCAATTCGCCGGGCAGGATGTGGACGATGGCGTGCGCGGCCAGGTCTTCGCGATTGGCCCGGCGTTGCACTTCACCTTCCTCAAATACGCCAGCGCGGAGATTCGCTGGGCCAAGGAATTTGACGTGGAGAACCGGCCGGAAGGCGACATGCTCTGGGCCAAGGTCAGCATCCCCTACGCCTTCTGACCTCGACCTGCAGGAGCTGCCGCAGGCTGCGATCTTTTGGCTTTGGTTTTTACAAGCCAGATCAAAAGATCGCAGCCTGCGGCAGCTCCTACACAGAAGGCGGTGTTGTGGAGGAATCCGATGACAACGTGCGTCGATTTTCCCTTATGGGCAAGGGAAACGTCTGACATCTTTCCCGCCAGCGCTTCGGGATACTGCGCACTTCGTCTTGCCAGTGACGACAGCGAGCCACATCCCCCCTTAGACTGCTTCACATTGATCATGGAGGTCACTATGAGCGCCGAACTTTCCCTTATCGTTTCAGACTTCGAAACCCCAGAGCAGGCCGCCAGCTACGATCGCTGGTTCCGGGCACAGGTACAGGCCTCGATGGATGATCCGCGGCCCAACATCCCCCACGAGCAGGTGATGGCCGAAATGCGCGCCCTCATCGAATCGAAACTCAACAAAAACAGTGCGGGTTGACTGGCGACCTGAAGCTCGCACTCAACTCTGGCAAACCCTGAACTACATCGCTGACCGTAACGCCGTGGCGGCCAGTCAACTGAACGCCGCCATCGAAGCGGCTACCTCCGCCCTCCCACTTCACCCCTACCTTTATCGCTTCGGCAAGGTCGCCGGTACACGGGAAATCGTTGTCCATCCCAACTATGTCGTGGTTTATCGGGTCACCGACCGGATCGAGATTCTCAACCTTTTGCACGCTCGACAGGCGTATCCCTAAGCCTTCCGCTCCACACAAAAAAAGGGCGACCCACCGGCCGCCCAAAGTACTGCACGAGAGTCTTTTACAACGTCAGTTGCCCACGCTCCTCCTCGGTCAGCTGCTGTTTCGCCTGTTCATCCAGCACCCCGGCGCCCAGCACCTGCACCGGGCTGTCCGGGTTGTATCCGGTCGTCGGCGCACGGCTGGCGCCATCGCGGTTTGGCGCCAGTTGCTCGTTACCGAAACTCAGCACCTGCACGGTGAACACCGAGGCCTGGTTCTGTCGCGCTGCTGCCTGCTGCTGACGGGCCACGTCTTCAGCGGCCTGGGTGGCTGAAGAGGCAGCGGAGCTTGCCGAGGTGATCGCCCCGGTGTTCACCGCCGACACAACAGGCACACCCGTCGCCTTGCCCTGCACCGCGATGTTGGCGGCGTTGACCACGGTCAGCGCGGCGATGTTGACGTTGCCCGAGACACGAATCCCCGCCTCGCCCGCATCAATGGTGCCCAGCGGCGCGATCAGGTCGATGTCGCCGGGTGCGACTTCGGCAATCGGGTTGAGTGTGGCGATACCCGCACCGGTGCTCGGCACCGATGGCGATAGCGTCACGTTGCCCCAAGTGTCATAGACGCGTTTTGGCGGGGTGTAGACCACGGTGGTTTTCGAGCCGCGACCGGCGTTGATGTCGCCCTCGGCCGACCAGCCGAGAATCGAACCACCGAAGGTCGTCATGATCCGGCTCTGCCCCAGCAGAATGCTGCTCTGCGAGTAGAGCTGAATGTTGCCCGAGCCCTGGGTGATGATCCCCGCCGTGGACGGCGGCGCCGCGCCTTCGATGCCGAACACCTGACCGCCGCCCGGCGTGAGCATCTGGATGTCGCCGCCGAACAGGGTCTTGACCCCGGCACCGCCATACAGCGTGATGTCGCCGTCATAGCGGATCGGATTGCCCGCCACATCAGTGCTCGGGAACAGCGCCGCAATGGCGTTGCGACCACGCAGGTAACTGCCTTTGCGCGGGCCATCGACGTCGTTGTATTCCAGGCCACCGGCGCGCAGTTCGGCGAAGTACACCTGCCGCGCAAAGATCGCCTGCTCGGCACTTGGCAGCGCGGCATAGAAAGCCTGTGCCTGCTCTGCGTTGCCGCTGAAGCCGTAGCCGAGGGTCAGCCAGCTCTGCAACTCGTCGAGGTAGGTCTTGACCACTTTGCCCGGCTGGCTGTTGAGAGCGGCATCCGGATTGGCAAGGTTCTGCGGGCTCAGGTAACGCGCGATGAACCTTGTGTAATCCGGCCCCTGCGCGCCCGTGCCCGCCTGCAAGACCACGCTTGCACCGGGCTGCGTATCCCCGGCCACTATCGCGCCGAGGCTGGTAATGCTGGCGCGATTTTCCATCAGGATGTTGCGCCCGGCATTGATATCCAGCGTGCCAGGGCCGGCGATATCGAAGCTGCTGTAGAGAATGTCGCGACCTGCCGAGACGCGCGATACATCTCGCACGTCGTTATGAACGAACAGGTTGCCGGTCGAGGTAATGCCCTCCTGACCGACGCCCATTTCCTCGGGCTGCACGGCTGTCGGTTGGCCCAGGTGGGTTCCGGATGCCACGATGTCACGTCCGGCAATCATCCAGACAGGGCCTGCTGCTTCGTACCAAGTGCGTTTCGAGGTATCGAAACTCAACGTCTCGCCACTGCGTACCCCCACCAGATCGCCGGTCAGGGCATAGAACCGTGCGGGCCCCTGCACTTCACCCAAACCGGAATAGTTGTCGGGCCCAAAAGCGAACAATGGATAACGCGAATTACCTTCCGGTTTAACACCGTCACTGCCATAATTGCTGTTGAGTGGCTTGTTGGGGTTATTGCCGGCAAAGGCCAGGAATGACGGCCTGAACGGGGTGGCGATGGCTAGCGGACTGGCACCCGACTGATTGATCGCATAGCCGCCGGCGTAGATCGAGTCCCCGGCCAACAGTTCGAGTTGTCCGGATGTCGAAGGGGCCAGTAACAGTGAATAAGCGGTTGTCCGTGACAAGTCACGCTCGCTGTAAGCCGCCGATGGCCCGGCATAAATCGCCCCCTGCGCCGCCACCGCCCGAAGAATCGACGGGTACACAAAACGTCCATCGGTGGGCGACGAGTTGGCGCCGCTCACAGGGGATAGATTGGCCTCGGTCTCGGCTAATTGAGTACTCGGCGTGAGATTGCCTCCAGCGGAAAAAAGATTGATGGCGGTGTGATCAGTCCACAGCGAGAAGCCGCTCAGGATGCCACCAGTGCGGATATTGCCGTTGTCATCAAGCAGTGGCGTGGCATTGAGCAGGCGCACACGTCCGGGATCTGCCGCACCGCCCAACACCAGGTCTCCACGGGTACTGAGGCTCATGCCCGAGTCGCCGGGAATCAACACCAGGCCACCGGAGGCGTTGCTGGTCGTCGAGGTGAACGGATCCAGCGGTCGGGTTTCACGGACATCATGCAACTGCGAGCTGGCACCGTATTGCAGATTGAGGCCGCCCAGCGCCCCTCCGGTCAATTGCGCCGCACCGCGCAAGTTGATCAGTGCGCCTTGCAGGTCGTGCCTCGGCGGCTGAGTCCCGCTATCCCCGGCCCGCGCTTGCAGCGATGGGTTGAATGCGCCGCCAATGCGAATGTCGATATCGCCACCGCCAGTCATCTGCACGCTGCCATCGTCGGCGACACGCCCGGTGCTGCCCACGGCAACGATCAGCCCTTGGCTGCGCGGATAATTGACCGCATCGCCCAACGGTCTGAGCATCCCGGCGTCGCCACCGGCACGCAGGCTGATGTTGCCGCCGCCCAGGGTGCCGAATCCGGTGAAGCCCACCAGGTAAGGTTCGGTATTGCCGTCAGGCGTCATCAACCGAGTAGCGTAACTGCCAAAGTTGATCCACCACGCTGTGGGCACATCCGGGTTGCCCGTGCCTTGGCGCCACAGCCAGTTACCCATTGCCACACTGGCGATCTGTTCGCGGAAACCGCCATTCACCGATTGTGCTTTTGTGCCGACGGAATCACCGGAAACCGAGCCACCGGCATTGATGTGCAGATTGCCGCCCAATTGCGGATACCAGGCCTGATAGAGGCTGTCGCTGCCACCGTCGACCCATTTTTCATAAGCGGCACCGGCGGTGCCCAACACCGAGTTATTGTCCGAGAGATGCCCGCGTTTCTGGTTATACAACGGGTCGACATTCGATGACTGTGTACCGGCGGTGTACACGCCGAAAGGCGAATCCATGCTCAGGTTGCCGGCAGCCATCAGATCGAGATCGCCAGTACCGGTGCGCAGAACACTGAACATCTGCGTATGGGCCTTGGCCGTTTTCCCCGGATTGTTGCCGATGCACAGCTCTGGCTGCAGATCACAAATGAATTGAGCCTCCTCGGGAACCGGTTCGTAGTCCGGCCCCATTCCGCTACCTGGCGCCCAGACCCAACGGGCCATGGGTACGCACAAGTCGGCAATCTGCTGACAGTACTCGAGCATGTCATCAGGGACCGGCTCGTAGGGGGTAAAGAAGGGATTATCCGGAGCCCAGACCAGCTTGCCCGCCGCCGTGGTGATGTTGACTCCGTAATGACTGTCCGCCAGCCGCAGATTGCCTTCAGGGATCAGCGGTTTGACCGCACGGCTGTCGGCCGCAGCAAGATCTGCACCGGCGACCACACGCATCGACCATGAGGCACTGCCCGACGGCAGCATGCTGGCCAGCGCCCAGTTCTTGCCTTGTTGTGTGCCGTTGAACGGGCGCAACTCGATCAGCGAAGTGCCTTCGGCGAGCTTCACATCGGTCATCGACGGAATCAGCGAACCGCGCAACAAGGCCAGTTCGCCTTTTAATTTCACCCCGGAGAACGTAGTCAGGTCTGCATCGTAAACGCTGGGCAACGGCACTCCCTTGGGCCAGTTCATCGCTTGCAGGGCGGTGGCCTTGTTCAAACGGATCCCGGCACCCAGGCGTGTGTCGGCAGGCAACGTCACACTGTCGCTGAGCAGCGTACCGGCGGCGTACAGCAGATGACCGCTGCTGTCGTGGATCGCCCCCGCCAGCACGGTGCCGGCGCTGAAGGTATACGCCTCACCCAGCACCGCCTGAGTCGGCAACAACGTGCCACTGGCCAACACTGCGCCCTGAATGGTCACGTCGTAATTGAGCGTGGCGCCTATCGGGAACTGTGTCCCTTCAGCCAGCGAAACACCGCTGCCCGGCACGATCAGATCGCCACCGAACGGCTGCACACCGGCAATCAGTTTCCAGCCGGCATCGTCCTGGGTTTCCGGTGGCGGCGCGAAGCCGTCGTTGATGCTGCCGTAAATATCGAGGTTGCCACCGGCACGAATCACCAGGCTGCCCGCTTCCCCGGAACCATATACGGAGGGGTTCAGCTGCGTGTGCGGATTGAGGCTGGCATAGCGATAACCCGAAAGGTCCAGATCGCCCTCCACCACCAGATCACCGTCAGCCGCTTTGCTGGCGATCTCCACACCGGGCCGCAGATGGAATGCATCGGCGTAAGTGGCGTTATTCAGCCCGGCGAGTTTGCGTTGCAGCAGATCGTTATTGCCCAGTGCCGCGTTGATAAAGTCGTTGCTGTCGCCATGAATGCGTTCGAGCATGGCCTGATCGATGACTTGATACGGCCGGCCACTGACCGCCTGATCGACACCCTCGCGGGCATCGGTGTAGCGGCGCATACCGTTGAGGCCGATGGAGCGTGCGCCCTGAATGGTCAGCGCACCGCTGGCGTCGATGGCGATGTCATTGCTGCCAAGACGCGGCGCGTTCAGCTCCAGCGTGCCGCGCAGCATTGCATCGTGTTGCCCGGCGAGGACACCGGGCACGGCATCGGTGCCGTGACGCAGGTCGATGCGCGCACCGCTGCCCAGCGTGAGCAAACCATCACCGGAATTCAGTTCGACCGTGGCGCGGTTGGGTGCATCGATGATCTTGCCGTAGCTGTCGACACGCAGCACGCGACCATGGGCATCGAGCACGCTGCTGCCAGCCAGGGTCAGGCCATTTTTCGCCGACAGACGAATGCTGCCGACACGCTCGCCGCTGGCATCGATCAGACCGGCCACCGTCAGGCTGCCATTGTCCACCGACACATTGACCTCACCGGCCTTGAGACCGTCGCCGATCACCAGGTTGCCTTGTTTGAGTTGCAGGCTGCGGCTGCCGTAAACCTGCCCGGCATTCAAGCGCTGATTGAGCGCGGCGAACTGCTCGGTGGCGTCACCGCCCAGACGCTGTGCGCGAATGTCCACGCCACCGGCCTTGTACGGCACCAACGTGCCGCCGGCGTCGTAATAACCGCTGCTGCCGCCGGCAATCTCGCCTTGCAGATCGACCGTCCCGGCCGCATCGGCCAGTGCGATGACGCTGAGATTACCGGCCTGATTGTTCTTCGCCGACAGATCGATCCGCGAGCCCGCAGCCTGACGGATATTGCCGTTGGCGCTGTACAGCGATACGTCGCCGCCCCAGCTGTACTTGCTGACATCGTTGAACGGCAAGGTCCGCCCGGCCATGTCCAGCACGGCATGAGTGCCCAGCGTCAAATCGCCCTCGGACTTGACGGTCAACTTGCCGCTGGCCAAGGCGATACGGCTGTCCAGCACGATGTCGCGGGCTTCAAGATTCAACTCCGCACCCAAGGCATTCGCCAACCCGGCAGTCCCTCCGCCGCTGAGCGTCAGGCTGTTGCCGGCCTTCAACAGGCTGACCGAAGCTGCTTCACCGGTGAGCAACGGCGTGCGCAGGTTCAGATTGCCGCCGCTGTAGCGGTAACCCTTGAGCGGATCGTAAGCGCCCTGCTCCTGATACACCGCCAGGCTGCCCTTGTGATTGGCGGTGATGCGCTCGCTGGCGCTGAGGTTGACGTTGGCAAAACCCAGCGCCAGACGATTGTTCTGATCCAGCCCGCTGGCCTGAGGCATCGGGCCGTAACCCAGCTCGATCCGCTGGGCCTGAATATCCAGCGTGCCGCTGCCCGTACCGGCGCCACCGGTGATGACGCTGCCAGCACTTTGCGTCGCGCCGTTCCAGATCAGGTTGGCGGTGCGGATGCTCGCCACATCGCTGGCATCGCCCAGGCCGTAGATCGCCGGGGTGACCAGCAGCAGGTTCTGCAGTTTGCTTTGGCCGGTCTGCGGATCGATTGTGTCGAGGCTCACGCTGCCGTAGAAATTGAAGGCATCGCGGGTGGTCAGGCTCAGGGTTTCCAGCGCTGGCGCGCCATATTGGGTGTCACCGCGCAGCAGTCGGTCGAGTACATTCTGGTTAAGGATAAGACCGGCCGGCACGCGACTGCCGGCCGCCGCCAGTGCTTCGGCGCTGCCGGCATTGACCGAGCCCACTGCCAGTGCCAGTCGGCGCGTGCCGAAACGTACCGCTTCACCCAGTTCGAACTGATTGTCCGTCGCCGCCGTAATACTGCCGTTCGAATAGAGCAGCGCCGGATCGTTGCAAGATGACGTGACACACACGCCAATCCGGATGCTGCCCGCGCCACTGATGCCGCTGGCCGTTGCCGGCGCCAGCACATTGGTCCAGCCGTTGGACACTACCAACAGGCTCGAGGCTTGCGGCTGGTAGAGGTAGCCGGACGTTGAATCGAAGGCCACATTGCCACGCCCCAGGGTGTTGATCCCGGCGCCCGCTTCGACCGTGATGCCACCGGTGGTCGAGGTGGTGCGCAACACGACTTCCGGCGCAGACAGGATGGCCCCTTCACGCAGCGTGATGTTGTCCGAGGCCCCCAAAAACTTGATGATGTTGCCCGTCGTGTTGTAAATCACCTCCGGCAGCGCACCGAGCGTCAGACGTCCGGCATTGAGGTTGTTCAGCGTGTCGGCGTACACCGACACGCCACTGAAACCCGGCGTCGGCGCATGCCCCGCAGCGAGCACCTCGAACTCGGCGCCGGCGTAACCGCCGCGTAACGCCGCCGTGCCGATCAGCCCACCCTCGGCGGCATCAAACAACGCTCGCCCATCGAACTGCAACGCAGTGTCGTGCTTGCCCCCCGTGCTCAGGCGCAGATCGAGCACCTTGCCGTCCATTGGTGCCAACGCACGGGGCACGCCACGCCGGGCGGCATCGCTGCGGATGAACTGGGTGAACGACGTTTCGTTGTACTGCGAGTAACGGCGCAACACCTCAGCCGACGTCAGGATCACCTGACTGGCCAGACTGTCGCGCAGTCCGGTGTTGGCAATCGACATCTGCCCGCTGCTGGTCCACGAACCGTTGCGCAGTTGCAACGCTGCCGTCGTCGCAGCCGGCGTCGCCTGACCGTTGACCTCGACCCGGAATGCGCCCGGCAACAAGGCAAAGGTGGATGGCAGCAGCGTGTAAGTCCCCGCCGCCAGCCCCGGCACGCCGGCGCCAATAGTGACCTGCTGGCCGATGCGCGGATCGACCGCTCCGGCTTCGGCCAGGATCGGCGCGTAACGGCTCTGATTGCCCGGCACGATGGCGTAGACCGGATTACTCGCCAGCCCCGGCAGACTGAAGGTGCCATCGGTGGCATTGCGCACCAGCGGATTGAAGCGCGCATCGGTAGAACCGCCACGTCCGGAAATGAAACCGGCGCCGCGAAGATCGCCACCGCCGGACAGATCGATCAGCGCACCGTTCTGCACTTCGATGTATTGCCCACCGATCGCCACGCCGTTTTTATCGCCCGTGATGCCGTTCAACACCACCGATTTACCGTTGTAGAGATAGTCGATGCCGTCCGTGGTGCCACCGTATGGCATGACCAGACCGGCGCCGCTGACCGACGTGGTGCTGCCCGACAGCAGTCGAACCTCATGACTGGTGGTTTGCAAATCGTCACCCAGAACAATCTTGCCCAGCGGGGCCCGCACCACCCCGCCCTGCTCGATGTACGCCGCGGAAAAACTCAGATTGCCGAATACCGAGTACGGCACCTCAGCGGGTGCCGCACCGTGGCTGCTGATCCGCAGCGTATGGTCGGACACCGCAACGGCGCCCTGATAGCCAACGCGCACTTCAGCCTGGACATCACTGGCGGGATAGATTTGTGCAGCACCGAGGTTCAAGTCACCCGGCGTCCACAACCGGGTTTTTTCGGCACCGTCGTTGGGCGCGAGGAAACGCAGATCGCCACGACTGTCGAGGCTCACCTGACCAAATGCCCGTCGGCCATACGCAACCGCCGGCGCGCCGAGTTGCAGGATCGAACCCTGTGTACCGAACGACAGGCCATTGCCCACATCCAGCAGGTCGGCTGATGCGTTGAAGGTCGCGTCCGACAATTGTGTCGTCGGATTATTGGTCAATCGCGGCCGTATCAGGCCGAAGCCGGCGTGGTAAGTGCCCACGCCGGACAGACGCAGGTACGGCGCGCTCAAATCGACGCGGGTCGTACTCGCGGAGGTTTCGGCCAGCGACAACGCCCCGGCGTACAGCGTCAGGCTCTGGTTCACGTGCAGATTGACGTCGCCGGCAAACGACAGCAAACCGTTGCTCAACAGGCTCAGGTTATCGAAGCCGCCCGCCATCAGGCCGTCTGCGCTCAAGCGCGTCTGACCGTAGCGCAGGTCAGCGGCGCCCTCGCCCGGACGCAGATCCGGCGCGAGCGGTTTGTCCGCAGGCGCCTGGCCAATGATCATCTCTCGCGGCGCCCGCACGGCATTGCTTGCCGAGTCAACGTACAGCGGTGTCTCAAGCGCAATGTCCAGACGACCGCCGGCAGCCCCGATACCGCCCGCCGCTGCACGCAGGTGGCCCTCAAGGAACAGGCCGTTGTAGGAACTCAGTCTGATCCGCCCGCCGTCGGTTGCGACGCGGGTCGGCCCTTGGCCGGCGATATCCAGAACGGTCTCGCTGCCGGAAGCCTCCAGCCGAGCGCCTTCACGGACGATCACATAAGCATCGGCGGCCGTGGCAGTGGCCAGTTTCGCATCGATTTCACCGCCGATGATGATGCTGCCGCCCTTGCCGACCTGACCGTAAGTGCGGCCCAGCGCATCGACTGCCGTAGTGGCGCGTCCGGCGACATCCAGCACAGCCTGTTCACCGATCCAGATGGAACGGTCATGTGCGCTCGGATCGGCCACGACAATGGAGGTCGCCGGTTTGTTCGAACCGAACTGTTGTTGACGGATATCAATCGTGCCGCCCCAGGCATTCAGCTCACCTTCCACGGTGATCTGCCCGGCACCGCGCAGTTTGATGCTCTGCCCCGGATCGACGCTGATCCGCGAACCGCGGCCCAGAGTCAGGGGGCTGTTGGCAGCATCGATCAAACCGATCAGGCTGGCCCCGCCCTGCAACGTCAGGCTGGCGCCGGCGCGTTGGGTCAACAAGCCCTTGGTCGGGTTTTCCTGGAACAGCGTCGGCGTCCACAGCTCCAGCGCCGTTTGCGGATCGACACCACTGACCTGATTCGGCGCGGCATCAGCGAAACGGTACACCGGCATGTACACATCGATCGCCGTGCCTTCAGCAACGTCCAGCCCATTCAGGCCAATCAGGTTGTAGGCGGAAAAGCCCTTGCGCAACAGATCGGCAGACAGCTGCAGGGTATTGTCGGCCAGCGCCTTGTCGGTCTGACCGATGAGAATCCTGTTGGCCTGCACCGTCAGCGTGCCGCCGCCCGTGACACCGTAGCCACGCAGATCGCCCGCAAGGTTCAGGTGGGTTTCACCGGGCGCCGAAATCGCACTGGATTCCAGCGTCAGGTCGCCGCCCTTGCCACCCCGGGTCTTGCCGTTGGCCAGCACAGCGCCACCGGAGGAAACATCGAGCAGACTGCCCGCGCCAAGGTCGATATCGCCGCTGCTGCGGATCGATACCAGGCCACCATTGAGAGACGCCAGACTCGCACCATCGTCCGGGTTGCTGCGCAGGTTGCTCCATACACCACGGGTATCGAGTTGCACACCGTCGGCCACAGTGACTTGCGTCGCCTTGCCGACCTTCGCCGTGAGCCGAGTGTCAGCGGTATCGCTACTGAGAAACTGATTGAGCACATTGCCCAGACGCAGGCTACCGCCACGCGCGGTCAGGTCGGCGCCGATCTGCACATCCGGGGAATACAGGGTGACGTCGCCACCGTTGTCGACCGTGAGCGCACCGTGAACGGCAATCTGATCCTTGGTCGAAACCTTGAGCGCACCGAGGTGGAATCCGTTGAGCAGATCGTTATCGAGATAGAGCTTGCCCTTGCGGGCATCGGACACCGCGCCGGTCAAGTCCGGATCGTTGCCGGCGGCCGGGCGCGTGCCACCGATCTGCACCTGATCGAGCAAGGGATTGAGGGTGTAGAGCAGGCCATTCGACGCCGCGACGAAGGTCGGGTCGTAACTGCCGACGATCAACTGCGCCCGCCGGGCCAGCGCGGTCTGGCTCTGCTGATAGCCGTCGAGCAGCGGTTTCGGCGCCTGATTCTGCCGTTGGCCCTGATACACCTCGCCGATCATCTGCCCGTCAAGCACGGCGCTGGTCGTGGAAACCACCAGTTGCCCGGCATCGCGGCCCACGGTGTAACCCGACTCGAAGCGTGAGCGCGGAGCAATCAGCGGGCTGTAGTAATAGCTGGTCTGACCCCAGCGTTCGCTGCTGTCTTCATAGCCTTTGTACAGACCGGTGTAGAGCAGATCCCCCGGCGCGCGCGACACTTCATACAACTTGCCGTCGGCGCCACGCAGCCAGCTCTGGCGGATCTCGCCGCTCTGCACATCCAGGGTGCCGCCGGACAGGTTGATCAACGAACCTTTTTCCGTGACCACGTCGTTGCCGGCAAAACTCACTATGCCGCCCTGGGCCATCCATTCGCCGATGCTGTGCCCTTGGGTGCCCAGATAACCGCCGACTTCGAGCAAACCGCCCGCCGTGTACCAGCGATCCGTGGCGTAGCCGTTAGTGCCCGCCGGCACATACACCAGCTCGCGCACATCGACCCAGATGTCATTGCTGTTGAGCGCGCCTTTCTCGCGGTTGACCGACGCATCACGCTGCTCGTTACCCTGCACGTTGATCTTGATGCTGTTGTTTTCCATCGCCACTTTGACGCCGAGGGCACCGGACACGTCGATCATTGCGCCGTCGCGCACCAGGCTGCGGCGCCGTGCGCTGACCGCAACCTGACCGCCGGTGGCCAGGGTGATCGAGCCGTTCTGGAACTCGACACTGCCACCGCTCTGAATCTCGACGCGTGACTGATCGCCACGGATCCGGTTATTGGCCGTGACGCCCGTCAGCGCGGCCTGATGCTGGCTGTCGAGGGCGGTCATGTCGCTGCTGTCGAGCATGATCGCCGTCGCACTGCCCTGCCCCAGCGTCACGCTGCCGTTGGTATCGGTGCTCGGGTTGGTGAGGTGAATCGTGCCCCGCGTCGCCACTGACGTGCTGGCGAGCAATACGCCGTTTTGCACGACCTCGTGCCCCGTCAGAGTGATGTCGCCGGTGGCAGACTGGATCAGTCCGTTGTTAGTGACGTTGCCCGCAACGGCACCGGCCTTGAAGCCCGGAATGACTTCGCTGCCGAATGTGCTGGACAGCGCATTGCCCTCGGTGCCCGAGCCCTTGCGGATGTAGAAACGGTCGCCGGCCGCCAGCACGGTCTGGCCCTTGACGGTGTTGATGCTGCCGTCGTTCTGCACTTCATTGCCGAGCAGCAAGGCATAACCCCCGGCAGCGGTAGACGATGCCGGTTTGTGGGTGTCGATGGCGGCACCGCGTTCCACCAGCACTTTGCCAGCAGCATCGGTGAAGGTCGGCTGAGTGCCGGTGCTGTCGAAGTACAAGCCACGATCACGGAACTGGATATCGGTGATGTTGGCGGCAGCGGCCACCAGGTTGCGCACGTTGACCTGGCTGCTGCCGCTGAACACGATGCCATTGCGGTTGATCAGCATCACCGTGCCGTCGCCCTTGATCTGGCCCTGGATCTGGCTCGCCCGGGCATTCGGATCGTTGACGCGGTTGAGCACCGCCCAGTTGGACTGTTGGGCGAATTCAACGGTGGTGTTGCGGCCGACGTTGAAGGTTTCCCAGTTGAGGATTGCCTTGTCGGCGGTCTGCTCGATCTTCACTGTGGTCTTGCCGTCGGCCTGGGTCTGTTGCGGGCCCTTGGCGTTCTGCCAACCCTGGGTCAGGCTGTTATCGACTTTCAAACCGCCCTCGCCCAGTCCGTCCGGTACAAACTGTACCGTGCCCAACGCAGCAGCGCGTCCGGCCGCCTGCGCCGCTTGTTGCGCGGCAATCGCGGCGACGGTGTTGTTCAGGGTCTGGATCGAACGCTGCAATTGCGCATTGGCTTTTTGTTGCTGGGCCAATGGCGGTGTCATCCCCGGCAATCCGCCAACGCTCGGACGCGCCGCTGCGGCCTGCTGCGCCGCACCTTTGGCAGCAAACCAGCCCGAGCTGAACGCCGTCTGCGCCTGCGCGCTGCCCGCCACCAGACACAACGCCACCGCGTGCGCCAACGGCTTGAGCAACCACAGCGCCGGCTCGACGGTTTCACGCTTGGAGGACAGAACGTTGGTACGACGGGATGGGCGAGCGAGCATCACTACGAGATCCTTTTTGATTGCCACACTTGGGTTGCCAAAGATGCCGCAGGCCTGCAAAAACCTGCTGTTACGACATAGGCCGTTGGCGAGGGGCGCGACCGAACGGATGTCACACAAACTTCATGTTCGGCGTGTATTCGAGCCAAAAAAAATGACGGCAACCCCAAGGTTGCCGTCATCGGTGTTACGACCGCGCGAGCTTACAAAGGACGGCCGATAGCGTTGCAGACGCTGGCGTTGTTGATGTCCAGGTTGTTGCCCGACGTGTTGGTGATGAAGTTGGCGGTCACAGCAGTTTTCCAGGCGTTAGGCACGGCGACGAACTTGTGGGCCTGAGTCGCAGTGTTGTTGCCCGGGTTGCTGTAGTGCTGAGTCAGGAAGGCTTTGACGTCCGCGGCCACGGCTGCATCCTTGTAGCACTGACCGAAGATGAAGTTGGTGTAGGCAGCCAGTTTGTAACCCGAAGCCGGGTTAGCCACCACGGGCGACCAGTTGGCAGGGTTTGCAGCCTGGGCCGGGGTCGAAGGAGCCGACACCGACGACAGTGCCAGGGTGACGTTGAGCGAAGTTGGCTGAACGCCGTTAACACGAGCAACAACAGCGTTGCTGGTGGCGTCGACACCGTCCGGACCGACATAACCGATCGAGCCGTCAACCGCGTTCACGGTAGTGGCGACATCAGAAGTGTTGGCGACGCCGACCCAGTTCGACGGCAGTGTCGAACCGGCTGGCAGACGCGCGTTGGTGAAGGTGGAGCTGGTGGCGAACTGAGTCGGGCAGACCGAGTTCAAGTGACGGCTGAGGATTTCCGAAGTGCCGCTGGAAACGTTGCGGTACACAACGCGAATCGGCGTGGTGTCGGTCGTGCCGAGCAGCTGGCCCCAAGTGGTCTTGGCACCGGAGAACGCATCGCACAGCTGAGCGCTGGTCAGGTTCAGCGCGGTCTGGCCGGCTTTTTTGTACGGGATGGCAACCGAAGTGGCCACCGAAGGCAGTTGAATCAGCGGGCCGTACGAAGCGCCGTAGGTGGTGTTGTAGGTGTTGATTTCCGCAGCGCTGAGGATCGAATCGCTACCGGCGAAATGCACGGTGCCGGTGGTGCTGAAGCCGGCCGGGTTGTTGGTCAGGAAAGCGGTCTTGCCGGCACCGCTACCCACGGCGGCGTAGCTGAAGTTGGCAGGCAGGATGCTGTCGGCCGAACCTTTGTACAGAGCGGCTGGCAGCGTGGCGCCACCACCGGTAACGGCCATGGCCTGGGCGGAAGCCAGAGCGGCGACGGTCAGGGACGCGGCGATCAGAGTGCGCTTGAACATGAAGAATCTCCTTTTCAACGATGGTTGTGAACACAGGTTTTCAGGGGTCTTGCATGACACTGGGAAGACTCACCGCTGACCTTCGCAAGCGGGGTCCGTGGTTAAGTCGCAATGAGAAATTCGCAGGTTCCGGTGACAGATAAAGGAAAAAACCTCGGGAGCTGCGCGAGGTATTTCAGGGGGTTTTCTCGGGTGTTTGCGGGGGATGGCGCGGCGTCTGGATCGTGGGTTTGGCTGAAACTGGCTGCAGCCGTTGCGGGGTGGTTGCAGATGACAGAAAGGAGAACCCGAGGATGGTTCTTTTGAGGCTCGGGTGATGCTGAAGTCCTGGTAAAAAAGTCTGAGTTATTTGTTGTTCTGCATGGCCCTATCGCTGGCAAGCCAGCTCCCACGGGTGGATGGTGCTTACTCCATTCTCTGTAGGAGCTGCCGAAGGCTGCGATCTTTTGATTTTGCTTCTGCTTTTCAAGATCAAGATCAAGATCAAGATCAAAAGATCGCAGCCTTCGGCAGCTCCTACAGGGGGTTATTGCACCAGCTGGTTGATCTCAATGATCGGCAACAACACCGCCATCACAATCACCAGCACTACCCCACCCATCACCACAATCATCAGCGGTTCGAGCAACGCGGTCATGCCCATCGCCCGCCGTTCGATATCCCGCGACAGGGTCTGCGCCGCACGTTCGAGCATCGGCGGCAGTGCACCGGTTTTCTCGCCGCTGGCGATCAGGTGAATCAGCACCGGCGGGAACACGTTCTCCACCCGCAACGCCGCCGCCAGGTTGACCCCTTCGCGCACCTTGGCCGTGGCGTCGCTGACACTCAGGCTCAAGCGATCATTGGATAGCGTCTGCCGCGCCGCCTCCAGCGCCCGCAACAACGGCACCCCGGCACCGCCGAGAATCGCCAGGGTCGAGGCGAATCGCGCAGTGTTCAGGCCCAACACGAAACGCCCGATCAGCGGCAATTTCAGCACCCGATGATGCCAACTCAAGCGCGCCGCCGGATTGCGCAGGTACAGGCGCCAGCTCCAGAACGCCCCGGCCATGATCGCCGCACACAACCAGCCCCATGCGCGAATGAAATCACTGGCGGTGAGCATCGCCAAAGTCAGCCCCGGCAAGTCCTGCCGCGCCTGGGAAAACGCACTGACCACCTGCGGCACCACATAGCTGAGCAGGAAGATCACAATGCCGATCGACACCAGCCCGACCACACCGGGATAGATGAACGCGGTGAGAATCTTGCCGCGCAGGTTGTTGCGTTCTTCGATGTAGTCGGCCAGCCGCTCCATGACCTGCGCCAGATCACCAGATTCTTCCCCCGCAGCGATCAACGCGCGATAGATCTCCGGAAAATCCCGTGGCCGTGCGGCCAGCGATTCGGCCAGACGCATGCCGCTGCGCACGTCGGCACGCACCGCGCTGAGGGTGTGGGCGATGTGTTTTTTCTCGGCCTGCTCCACCGTCGCGCTGAGCGCCGCCTCCAGTGGCAGACTGGCCCCGAGCAGGCTCGCCAGTTGCCGCGTCGCCCAGGCCAGATCGTTATCCGACATCCGCGCACTGAACAAGCCACTGCCGCCGCCATGCTGGGCGACGTTGCTTTCCTTGTGCACCGACAACGCGGTCAACCCACGGCTGCGCAACACGCCGAACGCCGCACCTTGGCTGTCCGCCTCCAGGTGCCCGGACTCGATCTTGCCGGTGGCATCGGCGGCTTCAAAACGATAGCGATTCATCAGGCGTCCCGGGTCACACGGAGGATTTCTTCAGGCGCGGTGGCGCCGCTGCGAATCCAGCGCTCGCCGTCCTCACGCAGGCTGAACATCCCGGCCTTGGCCGCTGCCGCGCGCAAGGCCTGTTCCCCTGCCCCTTGGTGAATCAGGGTGCGGATGTCGTCATCGATGCAGAACAATTCGTGGATGCCGGTGCGGCCGCTGTAACCGGTGTGATTACACGCCGCGCAACCGACCGGGCGCCATGTGCCCGGCGCTGCCGGGTCTTCCTGTTTGCACTGATTACACAGCCGTCGCACCAAGCGTTGCGCCAGAACGCCGAGCATCGACGATGCGAGCAGAAACGGCTCGACGCCCATGTCGATCAAGCGGTTGACCGCCGACACCGCGTCGTTGGTGTGCAGCGTCGCCAGTACCAGGTGCCCGGTGAGCGAGGCCTGCACGGCGATTTGCGCGGTTTCCAGGTCGCGGATCTCGCCGATCATGATGATGTCCGGGTCCTGACGCAGAATCGCGCGCAAGGCCAGGGCGAAGGTCATGTCGATCTTGGCGTTGACCTGAATCTGGCTGATCCCCGGCAGGTCGTATTCCACCGGGTCTTCGACGGTGAGGATGTTGCTGCTGCTGGCATCCAGTCGCGCCAGCGCGGCGTAGAGGCTGGTGGTCTTGCCGCTGCCGGTGGGGCCGGTGACCAGCACAATGCCGTGGGGCTGGCGGATGAGGTGATCGAGTTTGGCCAGCACCTGTGCGTCCATGCCCAACGTTTCCAGATGCAGGCGCCCGGCCTGCTTGTCGAGCAAGCGCATGACAACACGCTCGCCATGCCCGGTCGGCACGGTGGAGACGCGAATATCAATCGGCCGCCCGGCCACCCGCAGCGCGATACGGCCGTCCTGCGGCAAGCGTTTTTCGGCGATGTCGAGCTGGGCCATGATCTTGATCCGCGACACCAGCGCGCCGTGCAATGCCTTGCGCGGCGACACCACGTCGCGCAGCGTGCCGTCGACCCGGTAGCGCACCACCGAATGGGTTTCGAACGGTTCGATATGAATGTCGCTGGCCTCATCGCGCGCGGCCTGGGTGAGCAAGGCGTTGATCATGCGAATCACCGGCGCGCCGTCCTGAGTGTCGAGCAGGTCAGTGATTTCCGGCATGTCCTGCATCAGGCGGTCGAGATCGACTTCGTTTTCTGCTGCGCCAACCACAGCGGCGGCGCTGCCTGTATCGGCGTAGGCCGTGGCGAGCAGGCCGTCGAGTTCGTCGTCGCGCACGCGCCGGAGCGACGTCTCACCGAACTGCCGCCGCACTTCGCTGATCGACCAGCCGGGGGTCGATGGGCATACGGTCAGCACGCCGTCGCACAACAGAATGCGCTGGGCCTTGGCCCAGGCGTAGGGAAGCGAACTCATCTACACCCTCCCCCCATGGCAATACATTCCCGTGTAGGAGCTGCCGCAGGCTGCGATCTTTTGCTTTTAAAGATCAAAAGATCGCAGCCTTCGGCAGCTCCTACAGGTCCAGCGTCGTCCCGGCTCTCTATGGTGAGGGGAATTCTTGTGGTGAGGGGATTTATCCCCGATGGGCTGCGTAGCAGCCCCGAAACCTGATATCCGAATACATCTGACTGACCGCGCGCATAGGTTTTGGGGCCGCTTCGCTGCCCATCGGGGATAAATCCCCTCACTACAGGGTTACTTCTCAGATTGAGGGTTGGATTCAAAAGCGTGTACTCCCTTCAATCGGCACCGCTTTGATCGTCGCGCGAGGTCCCGAAGCCGGAACCGGACTCGGCACTCCCTGCGCCGCCGTCGGCAACTGCGGCGCCTGCATGTCCGGCATTGCCCAGCTGCGCTCCGGTTGCAGGCCGCCCTGGGCGCGGCGCATGAAGTCGTAGCGGTTGAGGGTGATGCTGCGCCCCGCTTCGCTGTCGCGGATGATGTACGGGCGCAGGAACACCATCAGGTTGGTCTTGCTGATCGCCCGGCGCTCGTTGCGAAACAGCGCGCCGATTCCCGGCAAGGTGCCCAGCCATGGCACCGCTTCGTTGCTCTGGCTGTAGCCGTCCTGCAGCAAGCCGCCGAGGACCATGATCTGACCGTCGTCGAGCAGGATGCTGGTGTCGATTGCGCGCTTGTTGGTGACGATCCCCGCCGCTCGCGCGCTGACCGAAGCACGTTCGTCGATGCTGCTGACTTCCTGATAGATATCGAGCTTGACCGTGCCGCCCTCGGAAATCTGCGGCCGCACGTTGAGCTTCAAGCCCACCTCCTCACGGGTCACGGTCTGGAACGGATTGTTGCTGGTGCCACCGCCGCCAGTCACGTAGCTACCGCTGACAAACGGAATGGTCTGGCCGACAAAAATGCTCGCCGCCTCGTTATCGAGGGTCAGCAGATTCGGCGTCGACAACACGTTGGTGCCGCCCTTGCTCTTCAGCGCCCGGGCCAGCACTTTCAGGTCGAGAATCTTGCCAATGCCGGGGATGTCGACGGTGCCGTTGACATAACCGAGGTTCAAACCCTGCGGCAGCACATCGAGACTGGTCTTGCCGTTGAGGTTGATCCCCGAACCGCCAAGATTCGCCCCGCCGATCACGCCTTTACCGCCGAGATTGCCGGTCTGCCATTGCACGCCGAATTCGCTGGCATCGTCCTCGCCGACCTCAACGATCAGGCTCTCGATCACCACTTGCGCGCGGCGCTGGTCGAGCAAATCGATGACCTCGCGCAGGTTGCGATACAACGGCTCCGGCGCGGAAATCAGCAAGGTATTGGTGGTGGCGTCAGCCTGAATCGTCACCCCGCCCGCGCTGAACGCAACGTTCTGTTCGCTGGCTTGATTGCCGCCGCTGCCGGTCGAACTGCTGCCCTGCGCATAACTGCCGCCGGTGCTGCCCGTGCTGGAAGTGGTCGAGGTGCTGCCGCTGGTTTGCGTGCCGCTCTGCGCACTCGATCCGCCATTGTTGTTGCCATTGCTGCCCATGGCGCTGAGCACCGAGCGCGCACTGTCGCTGGTGCCGCTGTCGCTTTCGCCGGTGAGCAAACCGCGCAACGCCTGCGCCAGTTTCGCCGCTTGCGCGTTACGCAGATACACCACATGCAGATTGCTCGGATTGCTCTGCGCGTTGTCGAGTTTGTAGATCAGATTGCGCGCCAGCTCGGTGCGCTCGGGGCTGCCGGCGCGGATGATGATGGTGTTGGAACGCGGATCACCGATCACCGCGATTTTCTGCGTCGGATCGTTGCCCGGTGCGTCGAGCAGATCCGCGACCATCGGCGCGATGTCAGCGGCGATGCCGTTCTGGATCTGCACCACGTCGGTGTCGATCGCGCTCGGGGTGTCGATGGTCTGGATCAACTGGGCGACGCGAGTGAGGTTCTCGGCGTAATCGGTGACGACGATGGTGTTGTTGCCGGGGTAGGCATTGATCGGGTTGTTCGGCGAGACGATCGGGCGCAACACCGGAATCAGGTTCACCGCGTTTTCGTATTGCAGGCGAAAGGTACGCGTCAGCATGCCGTTGCCGGCGGGTTTGTCCGGGCTGTAGATCGGCCCGCCGAGCAGTTTCGCGTCTGCTTCCGGCACCACCTGGGCGACGCCGCCGACATCGACCACGCTGAAACCCTGCATGCGCAACGCCGCGAGCAACATGTCGTAGGCCTGGCGTGCCGGCACCTGACCTTCCGAGACCAGCGTCAGGCTGCCCTTGACCCGAGGGTCGACCAGAAACTGCTGGCCGGTGGAACGCGACAACGCGCGCACCACAGCCTGAATATCGGCATCGACAAAATTCAGCGTCACCGGCTGATCGCCCAGCGGATTGCTCGGCAGTGTGCTGCCGCGTGGGGCGCCGCCACTGCGTGCGCGTTCGGTGATGTTGTGCATCTGCCGGGGTTGCGGCGCGGTTTGTGCCTGAGCGCGTTGCCGATCAAGCAGCGCATCGCCGCTGCGCTGGGTGTTGGCCAATGGACGGCCGAGTTCGCTGTCCACTAGCAACGGCGGCTGATTCGGCGGCGTGGTGGTGTTGCTGCACGCGCTCAATGCCATCAGCAGCATCGGCAACGCCATGCGCGCCGGTTTGGATCCTGACCCCTTCATGAAGCTTCCTTAGCGCCCAGCGCCTGATCCATGCGAACGGTGCCTGACAATGTGCCGGCAGTGACTTCGGTCGAAGCGTTGTCGGCGCGTTGCAGACGGGCCTCGACCACTTGCAGAGAAAGTTGTGCCGGAGTGCTCAACAGCCAATCGAGCACCGCGTCGGCCGGTGCCGCGTCGAACGTCAGTTGCCACGCACCGGCCTCTCCGGCCTGCAATTGAAAGTGTCCGGCCAGGCCGCTGGCCTGCAGCGTCTGCTCAAGAGACTGCGCAAGACTTTGCCCGTCCGGGCGCACGCTGACTTCGCGCAACAGCACTTCAAGGGCTTCGGTCTGCGCACGCAACTTCGGCGTTTCGCTTTGCCAGTAAGTGATTTTTTTCAGCGGCGGCTGAATCAGTGCGACCCATACCAACAGCGCCAGCAGCACCGCCGCCATGCCGCCGACCATGCGCTTTTCGCGCAGGGCCAGCGCTTGCCAGCGCGCCTGAAGTTGCGCGCTGAAATGCTGCCAACGGGCGCGATAAACCGCGAGCGATGCCTTATTCATCTTCTGCTCCGCTGTCGTCAGCGCTGTCGTCGGGGGTGGTGACTTCATCGCTCGGGCGCAGCAGCCAGCCTTCATCATCAGCCGTCGCACTGATCCCGACCTGGGCCAAAGCGGCTTGCCAATCCTTGTCCTTGTCATTGGCGCTGCGCCGGGCGTCGGCCAGCAGACTCAACTGCAAGGTGCCGTCGACAAACGTCAGGCGCTCGACCGTGCCGGCCATGAACGGCATGCCACTGCCGGCCTGCAACACCAGCCGATTGAAGGGCTGCGCCGGGTCCTCCGCCGCGCCCTTCTGCCGCGCCGCCAATTGCTGACGGGCCTGCTGCAGCGGATTAAGGATCACCGGCAACTCGGGAAAGGCCTGCTTCACCCGCTGCGCCATCTGCGCCTTGAGCTGCTGGCCCTGACTGGCCTCACGGGCGGCATACAGGTTCAAGCCGATGACCCACACCGCCACCGCCAAGGCGCAAAGCCCCAGAGCCCGGCCCCAACCGCGATGCTCGCTGCGCTGCTGTTGCACCGCGCCGTGCAGGCCCCAACCGGGCAACGGCCCGGTCCAGCGCTGCGCCTCGGCCATCGGCAATTCTGCATCCGTCGGTGGCGTCGAGCCGATCCAGTGCAACGGCGTGCCGCAGCTCAGCAGCCAATCGCCAATCTCGTCGTCGAACAGCGGCTGCACCCGCGCCACCTGCACGCTTTCGCGCAGCAACAAATGGCCGTCCTGCCGACAGGCCACCGTGCCCGGCAGCACCGGCAAGCTGTACGCCGCCGGGTACAGACCGCGCAGATTCAGTCCGGCCTGCTTCAGCAGTTGCCCCAGATGCTGCAAACGCTGAGACGGCGCCCAGGCGATCTGCACCTGCCCCGCTTCATCCCGCGAACTGTGGGCGATGTGCATGTCATTGCAGTCACCGAGCATCAAGGCCTGCGCCGCGCATTGCACCGCCGCTGCGGTCTTGTTCGCCGGCAATGGCGGCAGGTCGATGCTCGCCAACAGGCTGTCCGCCGGGTGCAGAAAAGCGCTGAGCGGTGGCTGCTTGGGTGACTGCCCGAGTTGGCTAAAAGTCTGGCGCTGCTCACGAATGACCTGCCCCTGCCGGTCCAGCCATGCGCAGTCCATTTCACTGTCGAGACTCAACTGCGCCAGTGGCGGCAAACTCACACGCAACTGGCTCATGCACCCACCCGCGACCAGATCACTTGCGGCAGCCGATCCTCGCTGCGGTGCAACAACGCATCGAGACTGACCCGCCGTTGATCCCGCCGCGCCTCGCCACGCAGGCGAAACCAGTCACTGGTGATGCCGACCTTGACGCTGGTCAGCTCCAGATTCGGCATGCGCAAGCGGTTGACGAAATCGCCCCGGTTGATGAACCAGCGCCCGGCATCGCGCTCATTGATCAGCGCCTGCGCGCGCTCCAGCGACAACCCCGGCACATACGCGGCCAGCACCGGCGCGGTGGCGGTATTGCCGTTGAGCCAGGTGGTCGCTGGGATTACCGTCAGGTACGGCGCCAGTTTGCCGATGACCGCCTCATTCACGCCCTCGACGCTGCGCAGATCATCGACACTTCGCAGCATCGGCAACTTCGGATGCTGTGGCTTGCGCGACGCATTCGGCGACGTGGCGCGGCCACTGTCAAAGGCGTTTTTGCTCGTAGTGTTTTCGGCAATCTGCGGGTTCAACAGGTACGGATAAGAGCCGATCACCCGCTGACTGATGCGCTGACTCAACCCGGCGCTGATGCCGATCAGCTCGCACAGCCGCTGAAACGCCTGCACCTGCGCCTCATCGACACGCTCGTTGGCCACCAGATTGCGCAGGTTGAACTTGCCCTGCTCATCCTCCAGCCGCCCCTCGAAACCCTGCGCATTCAAGCGCTGCGCCCATGGCTGATCGAGCCGGGTCAACGGATCACGCTGCCGCGCATCCCAGAGCAATTGCCGGCTGATCTCCAGCCCGCCGTGCAACACCCAGCGCCCCTGCACCCGCTGCTGATCCGCCTCCAGCGCGCGGGTCGAAACGCTCTGCCGGGTCAACATCCCCGCCGCAATCACCGCGACCACCGCCGCAATCAACAGTGCACTGATGATCGCCATCCCCTGCTGGTTCGATTGGCTGTTCATCGCCGGCTTTACAGCTGCCAGGAACCGATATCGGCATTCACGCCGTCGCCGTCAGGCTGACCGTCGGCACCGAGGGAAAAGATATCGATCTCGCCATTCGCGCCGGGGTTGAGGTACTGATAAGGACGGCCCCACGGGTCATTTGGCAAACGCTCCAGGTACGAACGCCAATTGCTGTTCTTCGCATCCGCCGGCCGCTCCACCAGCACTTTCAACCCCTGCGTCATGCTCGGATACGTGCCGTGATCGAGGCGATACAACTTCAGCGCCTGCATCAAACCGCCGATGTCCTGCTTCGCCGCCGTGGCCCGCGCCTGATCCGGCCGATCGAGCACCTTGGGCACCACCATCGCCGCCAGAATCCCGAGAATCACCACCACCACCATGATCTCGATCAGGGTAAAACCCTGCTGCCCACGGGGCATCCGGCTCGGTCGGCTGGGCTGTTTAAACTGCGCGATATCCATCTCGACATTCCCTTGGCTTGATTCGATTCGACGCGCAGTGTTGCAAGAAGATATGTCAGGGATGTTGAAAATCCTCGGGAGTTTTCGTCGTCAAGCCGTCAAGGACGGGGGTTAGGGTCGAGGGCTGTGTTTTGGTTTTGGGCCTTATATGCGCGCGTGTTCCCGAGAAGCGGGTTTCACCCTGATTGAAGTGCTGGTGGCACTGGCGATCATTGCCGTGGCGATGTCGGCGGCCGTGCGCGTGGCCGGGCTGATGACCCAAAGCAGCGGAGTTCTGCGGGATCGCTCAATTGCCATGATTGCGGCGCAAACACGCATGGCAGAGCTGCAACTGGAAGGTCGATTGCCGACCGGTGTGAAAGCCGTTGATTGTGATCAGGGACGATTGTCGTTGCGGTGTGAGCAAGTAATCGCAGCGGCTGAAAATGGCCGACTACTCAAAATCGCCATCCAAGTCTTCGACCGCAACCAAGACGCCCCGCCCCTGGCCCGCCTGGAAACCCTGTTGAATCGCCCCCTGTAGGAGCTGCCGAAGGCTGCGATCTTTTGACTTTGCCTTTAAACGCTGGCGTTTATCGAGCCCGCAAATGCGTTCCCTCTGTCCCGCTGCATGTAATCGCGGGGTCTGGGCGAGTATTTAAAAAGTGGAGTTATGCCATCAGCGCGGCGGCGAAAGTATTTGGAGGGAATTTGTTCAAAGCGAAGTGATGCACATAAGCCGGCAGACATGGCATCATAAGGCCACTATTCATGCGCTGAGACTGAAGATGGAACTGATAAGTCAAGAAAAGATAATGCAGGTCCTTGATTGGGCCTACGAGAGATCTGTCAATGGGTTTTCCGGTCTTGATTCCGCCGAGGAGCTCGCAGCCAGCTACGCCAAGGAAGAAAGCCCTGCTTACGATCAAGCTAACTCATTGATTCGCTGGCAAAACACCAAATCGGCCACCTCAGGCTTCATTACCGGCTTGGGTGGATTGATTACACTGCCCGTAGCGTTGCCCGCCAACATCACAAGTGTGCTTTTCGTGCAAATTCGCATGATCGCCGCCATCGCCCACTTGGGTGGCTACGACGTGAAGGATGACAAGGTAAAGACCCTCGTTTTCGCCTGTCTCACCGCCAACTCAGCCAAAGAAGTGCTGAAAGACATCGGTATTGTCGTGGGCAACAAACTCGCGATGAATGCCGTGAAGTCGATTTCCGGCAAGACCTTGCTCGAGATAAACAAAAAGGTCGGCTTCAAGCTGTTCACCAAGTTTGGTGAAAAAGGCGTGATCAATCTTGGCAAAGCCGTGCCGCTGCTGGGAGGCTTGATTGGCGGAAGTTTCGATGCCTACACGACCAACACCATCGGTAATGTAGCGCGCGATACATTCACACCAAAAGATGTGGCGACTGCATAACGGGCCACCTCAGCGGTAGCTGCATTTCCCGTTTTCAAGGGAATGCAGAGCCAAAATCAGCAAACGCGACAGAGGGGACGGATTTATTTTCTGACAATAAATCCGTCCCCTCTGTCTTTGGCTCCCACCGGTTCCAGCGACTTACGCAAAATCTGTGATCAACATAAATCCCTTTGGGAGCGAGCTTGCTCGCGAAGACGCCAGATCTGACACAAGATCAATCACCAGCTGATCCTGATACGCGTATCACCCCTGCAACTGCAAATTATCCAACGCCCGATTCACCGCCAACTCCCCGAGCATAATCAACTGCGCAATCCCCAACAGCGCCCGACGCTGCGACACCGGCACCAAACTGGCAATGTTCTGCGCGATGTTTTTGGCCGAAGCAAGCGTCTCACTGGCATCCACCAGCAGCTCTTCGGTTTTGTTGTCCGCCGTCACGGCATACATCCCACGCGTTTTACGCGGCGGCGGCGTGGCACCGGGCGCACAGAGGTAATGGTCGAGCGCGCGGTCGGCGGCTTCGTGAAGTTTTTTTGAGTCGATGGATTCGTAGGGGGAAACCGAGGCGGTTTCGGGTGGGTTGGGTGTTGGTTTGATCATAGTGAAGCTCCTTGATTGATGGAGCCGCCACGGTTCGCTGCGAAACGAAGGGAGGTGGCAGCTGTACGCAGGTTCGCAGACCGGGAATCAAGGAACCCGGCATACCCGAAGGTATCCCGCGCACAGCCGCCATGAAGCACCATTGCCAAAAATGGCAACGATTGGGAGCGCTGTGCGCCTTGATTGATCCGGGCTGCGAAACCCGATCGCTGATTCGTCAGCGACCGAACCACAATAGAACCCACCCCCAAGGCGCACAAGCCGGCGGATTCTGGCGTAGCTGTAGGCAAAGGCGCAAGGATATGTAGCCTGAGAGAGTGTCTGGAGATGTCTTTTTAAACAGTGATGTTTATCTAGACCCTCATTCCGTCTCGGCCCCTTATCGCACTTTGCACCTTGGAACCAGCTATTAGCTCGCTGACTAGGGCATACCTTCCGCGTCCCATATGTATTCCGCCACATTTCCTCGGTTGCCTTTGACTGGCCTTGATTTCCGCTGCCAAAAGACAAAGTGGCAGACATCCCCTTGCTCGCCTATGCTCCTCCTCGCCAACAGAGATGGCGCAAAGCCACTTAGCATTCTGGAGTTTCTTTATGATCACGGAATTGAATATAGATGGCGTCACCAGTTACAAATCAAAATCTACTTTTTCCCCCATAAATAAAACATCGCTTATATACGGGCTAAACGGGGCAGGGAAGAGCACTATTTCCGAGTTCCTGTACAACCAAAACGCACCACAGTTTGTAAAATGCAGTTTAAAAACGAGCCAAGCTTGTGAAATTCTTGTATACAACCAAAGCTTTTTGAATGACTACTTTTACGAAGAGGATAATTTAAAAGGGATCTTCACCCTTTCGAAAGAAAACAAAGATGCTCTTCAACAAATTGAAGCTGAAACGAAAGAGCTTGAAAAACACTTGGCTACTCAGCAAGAAATTGCAAATTCAGCTATCGAGACAGCCAAGAAGCTCGAAGAAGAAAAGGCAAAGGCCAGTAGCAAGGTTTGGGAAATTAAGACAACCTTCTCAGGCGGTGATCGCGTTCTAGAGTTTTGCTTAGAGAGTTTGAAAAGAACCGAACTCCTTTTTCAGCATATTGTAAGTTTCCCCTCACCGAAAAATGAGCCTGACTATACGGTTGACGATTTGAAAGCAGAGGCCTCATCAATTGAGGGTGAAGGTGCAGCTCCATTCACTACCGTCCCCACCCTTTCTGCTGACTGGCTAAGTATTGAGAGAAATTCACTATGGTCCAAGGTAATCGTTGGCAGTCAAGAGGGGTCAGTTGCGGAATTCATTGCGAAGGCTGGAAATTCTGACTGGGTGAAGCAAGGACTTCGGTTTATTTCAGTTGACGAGGCCCCTCAAGCGTGCCCATTTTGCCAGCAAGAAACAATTACGAAAAAAATCATCGATTCTATACGAAATGTCTTCGACGAAGCCTACGATCAAGATATTAAGCAACTGGAATTAATCAAGACTGAGTATGAGACTCTATCCTCAAATCTAAACATCCAAGATATTTCAAACTCTCCTCTTGCTAAAAAGGAGCTTATAGATACATGGACCACCGCCTGTGAAGCTTTGAGAGCATCAATACGCGAAAACATCCTGCACATTAGTAATAAAATTAAAAATCCAAGCACTCCGGTTATCCTTACCGATACAAATCCCACCGTCGCCCTGATCAACGATTTGATCAAGAGTCTGAACGAGATAATTAACGTACACAATGACAAATTGGCAAACAAAAAGAAAACCAAAGACAACATAAAGTCTCGATTCTGGACACTGATGCGCTGGAGTTACGACCAGACAATTTCTGCCTACTCTCAGTCAGCATTTGCGCTAAAAGAAGAGGCATCGAAAATAAGCCAAGCTGCAACAAACATAGCTGCAGTTGTCACAGCGTCTAATGGAACGATCGCCAACCTTAGAAAACACACCGTCAACATTGAAGAGTCAATAGAAAATATCAATGCAGGTATGATAGAGATTGGCATCGATGGCTTTTCTGTAGTGCCGTATGGTGAAAATTTTTACCGAGTGTCTAGAACTACCGATCAGGCAAACGCCTTTCACTCGCTGAGTGAAGGTGAGAAAACGGTTATCACTTTCCTCTACTTTATGGAGCTTTGTAAAGGACAGAAAACCGCCACTGCTGTCCCTCAAGCCAAAGTCGTTGTGATTGATGATCCCATTTCCAGTCTTTCTCATCTATACGTTTTCAATATTGGACAGTTAATCAAAAAATATTTCATAAATAGCGATCTATACAAGCAGATTTTTGTGTTAACTCATAGCTTGTACTTTTTCTATGAACTGACTCACACAAACCATAAAACTCGATCAGAGACTCAACAACTATTCAGGGTTTATAAGAACAAAAACGGAAGCTCGGTAACTCCAATGAAATACGAGGAGATTCAAAATGACTACCAATCGTATTGGTCAATCATAAAAGACCAAGCCGCGCCACCGGCATTGATCGCAAACTGTATGCGAAACATCGTCGAATATTTCTTCAATTTCGTTCAAAAAGCGGATTTCAACAACGTTTTCCAAAAGCCGGCTCTGTCTGCGGATAAATTTACAACCTTCTACAGATACATGAATCGAGAGTCACATTCTTTGGGCCAAAATATATTTGATATAAAAGAATTTAATCATGAGACTTTCAAAGATGGTCTGAGGTTGATCTTTGAAGAGTGCGGGTACTCTGAACACTATCAAGCTATGAGTAAATAACTAAGGTGAAAAGGAGACGGATTTATTTTTTGGAAATAAATCCGTCTCCTTTTAAAGATCCAAAAAATATCCCAGCTTGGTAATTCAAATGCTATGCATACATTGAACGTATCTCTTCGTAGAGCGTCTTGCGCCTTGACATAATCTCGACCCTATACTTCTCCATATCCTCTTCTTTTAGACTTGAGTTCCCATGCCAGGCAACTCGCCTAAACTCTCTGACATAATCACCATACTCGCGCAAAAGCTCTTGCGCCTTAATCGATCCAAACAATATCAACTTACCTTCCGCACTTGCAAGCTTGCCAAACTTCTCAAACAGTTCTGATTCAGACTTTTTAATTCTAACAGGCAAATCTTCGGGGAAGTCTTTTTTACGGCTTACGCAGCGAACGCGCTCAATCATGTAAGCCCAATATGTAAGTGTCGCGGAGGAAAACTCCTCCACCTGGGTGGAAACCTCCTCAATCAATTCTCGATATCGTTTAATTTTTATTTTTGCAATTTCGTTATTATGTTGAAGCCGGGCTATCCAGTAAGCTGAAACTCCGGAAATGACAGCTCCAAGACCAATCTTTACTGCCGTATCGACAATATTAAGCATGCTTAAATCCATAGCTATTCTCGCAAAAATCAAAAACAAAATAAAAAAGTGGACTGATTTATTTTATAGAAATAAATCAGTCCACTTTATTCCCATTGCGCCTAAGCTACGAAAGTGCTCGGCAGTTAACTCCTGAAACTGATACCATTGTTTTGTTTTTTTGCACACTCCACCCCTTAGGCTTAAACAGGTAAACCAATACAAAAAAGGCGGTCGATCTATTTGCCGAAATGAATCAGTCTTTTTTGCTCGCCCCCATTTTCCATCTCTAGAGAAACGCAGACAATCAAGACTGCGCCCCAATATAAACGCCAAACTCTTGCTCCTTATACTCAACCTTGCCATCAATCAATACAGATACAATCATGTAGTGGAGACCGGTATAAGCTGTTTCTCTCCAATAACTTGCCCAATACTCGCCACGCTCACGATTATATTTTGCATCGACGTGCTCCTCATATCCAACGTCATCACCAGCTTCTTGCCCATGATTCTTTACCCTAAAGCAGACCTGAACCTTATTAGTAGTATAAGGGAGAGAAAACCTTACCTTAAAGTCCACCCCGACCCCCTTAGACAACACACGAGAACATGCATGATAAACTTCTGGATCTTGATAAACCACATCACTTCTAGGCTTGAGCAATGCTGTAATTTTTACCGGAGCATCTTTCCACTCTGGCTTTGGCAGCAACCTAAAATATTTTTCTTGCTTTAAAACATATTTCTTATAATTGACAGGCTTCCCATCGGCACTGGTGTAGTTTGGCATTACATACCGCTCAACGTCCTCTCCACCATTGGTTCTTTTTAGTTCAGTCACCCCTTCATGGATATCTAAGAGCGATCGAATAGACTCGCCTATCATGACTCGATTGCGGGGAGCACTCTGCTGAAGCTTTGCTGCGACATCAACGAAGAACGATGTTGCGGTAACCTCGGAAGAACCTTGAAAGCCGTACATCCCCCAAAGAACGTCATGATGTTGCCCATAATCTATTCCAACTCGAACCCCAACATCTTCGGCAACATTATTATCTCGAAGTTTGGGGGCTACGAGTTGCCGCATGAATTCGACTAGGTAGCAACCACAATTTATTGCATCAATGGCGGCATCGCGAGCAGATATACCATCAGATCGGAAGAAAGCTAGAACCGCGTCCCCCATAATACGATGGACGTGACCATCGAAAGCGCGAATAGTCTCGATAGCACAACGTATAATCGTGTTTTTAATGAAAAAAACTTCTTCAGGGCTATACACCAAACCCAATTTTGTCGACCCCTTTATATCCAAAAAAAGGGATACATTAAAACCGTACTCAGTCATTCCAGCAGCATCAAGATGTTGAAAATCTGGATGCCCCCCAATACTGTGAGCGTTTATTTGTTTTTTACCAAAAAGCCCACGAATAGCTTCTTGGATCCCGAATTCCGCCTCAGCCACATTCGAACTGGCAAGCATCTCACTGCTGTCCATCACACGCCGCTGTACACTTGCACCAACTGACTCCATAGCGTAGTCCATCCCCCCCATACTTTTTTGAATGGAACGATCGAAAACACGATCAAACGATTTATATACATCCTTTAGCGAAGACATAAATACACCCCAATTAGAAAGATAAAAAATAAATAATGGCGCCTATCAAAACAGCCGCCATGCACCCGAAATGAACCATCAAAATAATCGACACTATTTTTATACGATCGAACTTCTTCGACGCGATAGAAGCAAGCGTATAAACCTGACCATTTAAATCCTCTAGAAAGCCCTCACAAGAAACTTGTGCAATTCTTTTTGAATAGGCGTCCCCACTGCCACAAGATGCAATATCACCGTAAAACAACAGTGACTGCCCTCTGGGAGACTTTGGATTGCTGAATGTGACTGGAAATATAGTTAGCGTAGCTAATACCATGCATATAAGGGCGAGCACTAGCGCCAAACAAGAAAAAACACCTATTCCAACTATCAGCTGCAAGCTTGCCTTAGCCAATTCAAGCTTAGCTAAAAGCGTAAATACAAATGCGGTAGCGGCAGCACAATACGACATAATAATAGTGCATTTCGTATTTGTCGTACCTATATAAGTATCGATCCGCTTAATAACTTCAAATTGATTTTTTATTTTGTTTTCACTTTCTTGGATGCTCGACATTCCAATCCTCCCCGAGTAACTTTATGATTTTAAGCTTGATTAACATGTCCTAATCGCACCATTGAGGATCTTAGGGGACAACTTACCATTCCCCATGGATCCAATCACTACGATGATAGAGAAGTCGTGCTGCAGAGTCGATCTATTCCGGCAAGCCTACCGCGGCAGTCAGAGCAAGCATATCTATCGGCCACCGCTGGGGGAAAACGCGTCTGTTCGTTCAATAGCTAGCTAATGTTCATGCTTCAGCATAATTTGATCTAGAAGATAAAGTGGTCGGATTATAAGATATTGATGCGACTTTAAAGGCGGACCGTAGTTTTAGGGTCAAGCGCTGTCAGGATCGAGTCCCCCCTTGTAGCTGAAACCAACCACAAAAAATTCTTAGCTCTACCGCTCTCATCTTACGAATACTCCGGAAGGCACTACGTCAGCTAAAACCACTGAATGAGTGACACCAATCCCACCAATCACGGACTAACCAACCTTGGCATCTCCACCCCCCCCCCCAACCTCTCCACCCCCAACCGCACCCTCTCCCCACCCTGCTCAATCACCACCCCATCCCCCTCCACCGCCACCAACTTCACCCCCGGCCCCACCTTCTCCCCCTGCAAAAAACTCCTCGGCGGTCCATCGTTCAAACTCAAAATCGCCACCGCCCCGCGACTCCCCGCCATCACCCCGCTCACCTTGATGTCCACCGGTGCCGTCTGGTTGGAAAACCACTGCAACGCCGGGCTGTCACTGCGCGCCGCGAGCATCTGTGGGGGCGCTGGTGGGGTGTGGGATTCGGCGGAGGTCAGGAGCAGTGACGACCAAGTCGCAACGCCGACCAAGGCGGCGAGCAGTGCGAGGGCCTGGACGGTTTGCGGGGGGGAAATGCGGGTGGTGAGCATCATGGGCTGAATCTCCTTTTAGTCCCTGCTGACAGGCTACGCGGCAATTCTCACGGTTTTATTTCACACGTCTTACATGTTGGCCGTGCAGGATGTTTTTTTGGACGGGGCTGGACGCAACGGAGTGCGCAACCGATGAAGGTGGGCAAGCAACAGGGCTTTACGCTGATCGAGTTGATGGTGGTGCTGGTGATCATCGGGATTGCCAGTGCGGCGATCAGTCTGAGTATCAAGCCGGATCCGCTGCAATTGCTGCGCAAGGACGCTGAGCGTGTGGCGCAGTTGCTGCAGGTGGCGCAGGCGGAGGCGCGGGCGGATGGTCGGCCGATTGTGTGGGTGAGTGATGGCAAGGGCTTTCGGTTCAGTCGGCGCGGTGACGGTGGTCGGGGGTTTGAGCATTTCAAGGATGACCCGCAGTTGCGGCCGCGCACCTGGCAGAGTCCGAAGCTGGAGGTGCGGGTGGAGCCGAAGCAGAAGGTTGTGCTTAACGCCGAGTGGATCAATCCGCCGCTGCAATTGACCTTGTCTGATGGGCTTAATCGGCTGAGTGTGCTGCGTGATGCCAGTGGCAGGATCAGTGTGCAATGAACGATCAACGGGGCTTTACCCTGATCGAGGTGATGGTCGCGATTCTGCTGATGGCGGTGGTCAGTTTGATTGCCTGGCGCGGGCTGGACAGTGTGACGCGGGCGGACAGTCATTTGCAGGCGAGCAGTGAGCAGAGTGACCGTTTGTTGCGGGCGTTGAATCAGTTGCAGCGTGATGTGGAGATGCGCGCGGGTGTGGAGTTGACCGAGCCGAAGAAGGTTGGCGTGGATGATGAGCCGCCGAGTGCGCCGCCTGCGATTACTGTGCGGAGCAGTGACAGCAAGGGGTTTCGGCTGGACATTATTCGCCGTGCGGCGGATCGGCCTGGAGCTTTGCAGCGGGTGCGCTGGTGGGTCAAGGGGGATACGTTGTATCGGGCGGTGGCTGAAGCGCGCAGTCGCTATCCATTGCCCGCACCGGGGAATGGAGTGGCGGTGTTGCAAGGCGTGAGTGATGTGCAGGTGCGGGTTTGGGAGGTGGATAAGGGTTGGCGGCAGTTGAGTGGCAATCGGCGGGAGGATCCGTTGGGGTTGGAGGTGCGGTTGACGCGGGAGACGGCGCAGGGGGTGGAGCGGTATCGGCAGGTGATGGGGCCTTTGGAGTGATGTATGCGGGTTATGCCGATATTTCTGCGCATCGGAGATTTCTGTAGGAGCTGCCGGAGGCTGCGATCTTTTGATCTTCAAAATCAAAATCAAAAGATCGCAGCCTTCGGCAGCTCCTACATTGGGATTGGTGGGGTTGGTGGGATTGGGTTAGCTGAGGACGACCACGCCGCCGGGCAGTTCGGTGCATTTGACGCCGTAGGCATCGCGGATCAGCAGGGCGACGCCGGCGAGTTGGTCGAGGCTGAAGCGGGCCTGGACGCGGCGTTGGCCGAGGTCGCGGTTGAGCAGCAGCAACATGCCGGGGCGGTAGCGGTTGATTTCGTCGATCATCTGGCTGAGGGTTGCGCCGTTGAATACCAGCACTTGTTGGCGCCAGTTCATCACTGCGGCGGTGTCGACGCTTTGCACTGCGCCCACTTGCTGCGCGTCGTAGGTCAGTTGTTCACCGGGCTGCAGGCGCAGGCTGTGGCCATCGACATTGACGTCCACCGAACCATCAAGGCACGTCACGCACACTTGCTGATCGGTGTTGCGCAAGTTGAACCGTGCCTGACTGGCGCGCAACCACCCTCCTCCAGCCTGCATCGCCAATGGCAGCCGCGCGGTTTGTACTTCGACTTCGCCGCTGACCAGTTCGAATCCCTGCACACCATCATCGCCAGAACGCTGGTTAATGCGGGTCTGGGTGTTGAGTTCCAGGCTCACGCCATCGACCGGTTCGAAACGCTTCTGCTGGCCGACTTCGGTGATGTAATCGGCGCCGAGCCCTTCGAAACCGCCGGGAATCGTGCCGCGCACCAGCAGGAACGCCGCCGATGCAGCGATGGCGCCACCGAGAAACGCCCGTCGACCGAAGCGTCGAGGCGACTGCAGCATTTCAGCGGCAGGCTGCAGGTTGTGCCACAACACCTTGGCCTGCTCGAAAGCCTGAGCATGTTCGGCGCTTTGCGCACACCAATCGCGCAAGGCGCGGGCGTCGGCCACGGTGGCGCGGCCCGAGGTCAGCAGGACCAACCAGTCGTGGGCTTCGCTGTGCAGATTGTCGGCCGCCGATGGCTTGGCAGGTGTCAGTCGAAAGATGTTCAAACGCGCAGGTTCTCAACGAAATGATCGGGCACTATTCAGAAGACGGTTTTCCGGCCCCGCGACCGAACCGCTGAAACACTTTTCTTTCCAGTTTCGCGGCGCAGAAGCCCAATGCGGCTTTGATTTCCTTTTCGACCATGCGCGTGGAGATGCCGAAACGCTGGGAGATTTCCAGGTGCGGTGCCTCCTCCAGCCGCGCCGCGATGAAGATTCGGCGACGCCGCGCGGGCAGCTCGTAAAGAGCACTGAGCAGCGACTGAATTTCCTTTTGCCCGCCCACCACCCGCGCCGGGTCCAGCGCCTCGTCGCCGACTTGCAGCAGCTCTTCGACTTCCTCGCCGGTGAGCAGGCGCGCATCGGCCTGACGGCGGTCGGCGGCGATGTTCAGGGCCATGCGATAGAGGTAGGCGTTGGGCCGCAGCAGGTTCGGCGGCGTCTCCATGCGGTCGACCCGCAGGTAGGTTTCGTGCAGCACGTCGTTGGCCAGGTCTTCCGAGCCGAGACGGCGTCGCAAGCGCACCCGAAAGTCCTCATAGGACGTCAGGAACAGCTGGACCATCGAACCTTGTCCGGTGTCTTTCATCCCCCGGAAACTCCTTCCCATTTGATGCATTCCATGCGTTTCCCTGACGACTCCGGTAACAACAGCAACGTGACCGGCTGACGCAACGCGCTGGGTGTGGGCCGGTCGATCCTCAGATTGCGAAAGCTCTCCACCAGCGCGGTATCGCGCCGTACATCACCGGTGGTGGTGACCAACCGGTTGTGCTGCACCACGCCGTCGCGCCCGACCCAGACCTGCAACACCGCGCGATAACTGCCCGGACGGGTCAGCGGCGAACGGCACAGGTTGCGCTCGATCGCCGCTTGCACCGCAGTGGCGTAGCTGCGACTGACAGCGGCACTGGCCGGGGTGGTTTTGTCCAGGGCCGACGGCACGTCTTCGACCTGCGCCACCTGCAAGGTGAACGCGTCGTCGCGGGCATAACGCGCCATCAGGCCGCTGCCGCCGAGCAAACGACGCAACGCATCGGCAGCGGTGTATTCGCCATCGACCGCCAATGAGCGCCGGCCACGACTCAACTGGCTGTCGACCAGCACCGCAACGCCCGTGGCGTGGCTGTACTGATCCAGCGCCCGGGCCAGATCCTGCGCCGGAATGTGCAGGGTCATGCGCAGGTCGGCCGGCAACGGTCCGGCTGTCGCCCCGCCGCTGAACCAGCCAAGCAGCAGCCCCAGACTCACCCGGCGCACGAGAGTCGCTGAACGCTGAAGACCGTCCCTGGAACTGCCTCGCTGCACGGCTGACGTACCCCTGAAAACCGTCATCCTGATGGCTGTTTATGAATCTGGTGTGACGGGCGGTGCAAAAAAACCATCACGGGATTCGCGCAAGGCTTGCACTAGACTGCCAATAGAGAGCGGCCGCTTCGGCCGGCCAGGAGGCTTGCATGAAATCACTGTGGAAAATCGCCCTCGGCGGGCTGCTGCTGAGCGCCTTCGCCAGTGCCCACGCCGAACAGCCGCTGGGCTGTGTGGAGGTAACGGTGGGCGGCTACAAGGCGCCGAATTACGATTGTCTGAGCCAGCAGATGGGCAACAATCCCGAGGGTGCTGCTGCTGCGCAGAAGAATCAGGAGGCAATGAACGCTCCCGTGAACAAACGGCCGCCAAATCAGGTTGGCCTCGCGACGCCGGCCGCAACAGGCACACGCATGGGCAACACCTTCGGCACCTCAGTCAAACCACAACGCCCAGCCGCGAATAACGGAACCTCCCCATTAACCAATAAATGAGTCAAACACCTGAGGCTAAGAAACTCACACACCTACAGAAAGGGGAAAAACACCTGTGGCGAGGGGATTTATCCCCGATCGTCTGCGCAGCAGTCGTCAATCCCGCTGACTCGGTTTATCTGACGGACCCGCGCCGGATAGTGTTGGGCCTGCTACGCAGGCCATCGGGGATGAATCCCCTCACCACAAGGAACACCTCAATCACAGGGTGTGTACGTCAGTCGCTTGGGATTTGGCGGAAGCTTACGGCCAGGCGATTCCAGCTGTTGATGGTGGTGACGGCCATGGTCAGATCCACCAGTTCGGCTTCACTGAATTGCGCTTTGGCCAACTGGTAAACATCATCCGGCACATGACTTTCAGCCAACAACGTCACCGCCTCGGCCCAGGCCAGCGCGGCACGCTCGCGGGGGTTGAAAAAGCCGCTGTCGCGCCACACCGCGATCGCATACAAGCGCCGCTCGCTCTCCCCGGCGCGGCGCGCATCCACTGAATGCATGTCGGTGCAAAATGCGCAGCCGTTGAGCTGCGAGGCGCGGATCCGGATCAGTTGCAACAGCGGCGCCTCGATGCTCAGGTCGCGGGTCAGCGCTTCCATGGCGAGCATGGCTTTCATCGCCTTGGGTGAGGCGTTGTAGTAGTCCAGACGCGGGGACATGGGCAGGTCTCGGAATGCGGGATAGTGGTTTTACGGTAGGCGCAAAGTGGTCGGCGTTACAGCCCCAATTCCACGAAAAACCGCCACACCATTGCCCCCCGGCCAAACACAAATCCCCTGTAGGAGCTGCCGCAGGCTGCGATCTTTTGACTTTGATTTTTTTCAAACAAAAGCAAGATCAAAAGATCGCAGCCTTCGGCAGCTCCTACACGGGTTGGGGCCAATTTGGAGTTTTTCGGGTAGGCAACTATTGTCGATCCCGCAACAGCGGTAATCTGGCCGACACCCCAATCGCCCCCGGAGCCGCGTCGGTATGGAACTTCACGTCGTGATCAATGGCCGCAAGGACCTGGCCGGCCAGTTGTACAACCAGCTGCGCGGCGCCATCGAATCCGGGCGTCTGGCCGCCGGCACACAGTTACCGCCGAGTCGCTTGCTGGCCGAGCAACTGGGGATCTCGCGCAAGACCATTTCCGACACCTACGCGCAGCTGACTTACGAAAACTTCCTCACCGGCGTCATCGGCAAAGGCACTTACGTCAACGCCCGTCCGGCGCAGATTCAGCGCAAGCAAAGGCACACCGAACTGGCCAGCGCCGAACAGATCGAGCGCTGGCGCAACCTGCCGATGTTCCTGCAGCACCCGACGCTAGAAGGTTCGCTGCGTTACGATTTTATCGGCGGCGCCACCAGCAAGGGCCAGTTCCCGCATGACGACTGGCGCCGTTGCGTCTCGCATGCGATGCGCCAGATGGCCGGCTCCAAAGGTTTCTACAGCGTCCCTGAAGGCTTGCCGGCACTGCGCAATGCGATTGCCCGGCACATCGCGTTTTCGCGCGGGATCAACGCTCAGGACGAGGACATCGTGGTGTGCAACGGCGCGCAACAGGCGCTGGACCTGATCACCCGCGTGCTGATCAGCCCCGGCAGCCGAGTGGCGATGGAAGACCCGGGTTATCCGCCGGCCCGCCTGCTGTTCGGTAGCCACGGCGCCGCAGTCAGCGGAGTTCCGGTGGATGCCGAAGGCATTGTGGTCGAACAGATTCCCGAGGGTACGCGGCTGATTTACGTCACCCCGTCGCACCAGTTTCCGCTGGGCATGCCAATGAGCCAGGCGCGCCGCGAGGCGTTACTCGCCCGGGCGTATGAACTGGGCGCGATCATCATCGAGGACGACTATGACAGCGAGTTCCGCTATGAAGGCCGGCCTACGGACTCCCTGTTCAGCCTCGACCAGCGCGGGATCGTTGCCTACGTCGGCACCTTCTCCAAGACCCTGCTGCCGGAGCTGCGCCTGGGTTATGCGATTCTGCCGCCGGCGATCCTCGAAGCGGTGATCCGCGCGAAAAAGCTCACTGACCAGCACGCTTCGACCTTGCCGCAATGGGCGCTGGCCAAGTTCATTGCCGAAGGTTGCCTGCTCAAGCACATTCGCCGCTGCCACGCGATTTACGCCCAGCGCCGCGAGCGGATTCTGGCGCGCATGGCCACGGATCTGTCGCCGTGGCTGGAGGCGATTCCGCCCAGCGCCGGGTTCCACATGGCGGTGCTGTGCAAGGTGCCGGTCGATCTGGCGCTGGTGATCGAGCTGGCGAGAAAGGTCGAGGTCGGGTTGTATCCCATCGACATTTTCTATTATCAACAGCCGGTGAGGAGCGGCCTGTATTTCGGCTTCGGCGCCATCGAAACCCTCGACATCGACACCGCTCTGGATCGCCTGCGCGACATTCTGCAACAAGTGGCGTGAATGATTGGTCTGCGCGATTAACCGCCGATTGGTTATTGGTGATCAACCGGTGCGGGCCTATTCTGCATGGGCGTTATCCCTCAATGAGCAGGATTCGTCCGGCCTGATTCAGGAGAGTGAGCAATGTCCAACGAAGTGATCAACACCGTCCAGGTGCGCGCTGCCGCCGGCCGTTCGGAAGAGCTCGGCCGGCAGTTGCAGAAGATCGTCGACACCCTGCGCCAGACACCGGGCTGCGACGCCTATATGGTCGACCGCTGCCCCGAGGACAACCAACGCTGGATGGTGAGCGCACGCTGGCAGTCGGAAGCGGCGATGCAGGCGCACTTCAACCGGCCCGAGGCGCAGGGGTTTATTGACCTGATCGATAGCCGTCTGGCCAATAGTGTGGATTTCAATAGTTTCCCCATCGTCTGACCGGACGCCTTCGCGAGCAAGCTCGCTCCCACATTTGGAATGCGTTCAACTGTGGGAGCGAGCTTGCTCGCGAAGGCGTATTCAGCCGCACTGCCGAACGATCGATTGGTCACCCGATCTTCCCGAATATTGGCCGTTTGCATGGCCCACCGCGCAGACTACTGTGATCACCACCCCCTCCCCAACTGGTGATCCGCCATGAAAGCCCTGCACCTTTTCACCTCCATTCTTGCCCTGTCCATGTCCGCTGCCGCGCTGGCCCACGACCCATCCGAGAAAGTCACGGTCCTGCAAGACCAGATGCTGAAAAACGCCCCCGGCAAGAAAGCCATGATGATTGAAGTCGACTACAAACCCGGCCAGTCCTCGATCGCCCACAAACACGACGGCACCGCCATGGCCTATGTGCTCGAAGGCGAAGTGATTTCCCAGGTCAAGGGCGAACAGCCGATCACCTACAAGAAAGGCCAGTTCTGGTACGAACCGGCCGGCTCCGAACATCTGGTGTCGAAAAACGCCAGCAACAGCAAACCGGCGAAGTTGCTGGTGTTCATGGTGTTGGCCCCGGACGAACAAGTGCTGATCCCCTTGACAAACTGATGGTTGTTGGCACAGCCATAAATAAAAAGGCGCAAAACCCTGTTTTGCGCCTTTTTATGTCCGGACGAAATTAACCGTTTTGCCTTAAAGCCAATAAAACTAATGCATTGCCACAACACGGAAAATTGTCAGCTTATTTACAGGTTGGCGGGTTTAGTCTGAATCAACTGTCGTGCGCCCGTCACAAACAGCCGCGACAACTCTGACGTTCCGACTGAAGTTGCTTCACGGGAGACTCACCATGAAACTTGCCTTTGCCAGTACCCTGGCGATATCGGTTTTAGCCTTGTCCGCCTGTTCCGTACCCACCGCGCCGAAAGCGGTGCCGTCCCTCGACACGCTGTTTACCCAACCGGTCGGCCGCAGCAGCGCCGCCCAGGTGCAAAGCGGTCCCGACGTGTCACTGGGCGTGGTCTACAGCCCGAGCACCCAGACCAACCGCGAATACCTGCGTGACTATCAGGCCAACGCCGGCACCGGTTTCGGCCAGAGCCTGCTGGTGCAGCCGATCCACGACGCCTACGTCAACACCTCGAAACCGGACATGGCCGTGGACTGGGTCAAGGCCTCGCTGCAACGCCAGTTCGGCTCCGTCACGGTGTACCCGGACATGCAGAGCCTGCGCGCGGCGCATCCCGACGTGGTGGCGATCATCGACACCCACAGCCAGTTGATCACCTCGCGCAGTTCCGACATCAAGGCTGATGTGAGTGCGGATTTTTATGATGCGAAGTTGAACTACATCGGTACAGCAAAAGGTTCTGAAGCGAAAGAACTGACGCCAGTTTGGGCCGACTTCAAAGGCTCGGAAGAAATCGTCGCGGATATTAATCAGCAACAGGATGTGCAAGTTCGGGCGTTGCAGAAGTTTGATCAGTCGTTGAGTAATTTATTGACCAGACCGACAGATAAAGTGTCGATGCTGGATAACAAACAAGTACATAAGTTGTATTGACTCCAAGGCCCTCATCGCTGGCAAGCCAGCTCCCACAGGTTTTGTGGTGATACCCCATCCCTGTAGGAGCTGCCGAAGGCTGCGATCTTTTGACTTTTAAAATCAAAAGATCGCAGCCTTCGGCAGCTCCTACAGGGAGCGGATCAACGAGCATAAAAAAGCCCCGGCATCTCACGACACCGGGGCTTTTTCATTCAACCACTACTCAGGCCGGTTCAAGCTCGGCATTCGCAGCAGCCGCAGGCACCACCGCCTGCCCGCTCAACGCGAGGTCCAGCAGTTCACGGTTGGCCACGGCGTACATGGCGTAGTCCGTGCCGCTCGCAGCACGGATTTCCACCAGCATGGCGCGCCAGCGTTCGATCATGCCTTCGTGCTGTGCCATCCACAGCGCCAGGCGTGCTTCCACGTCCTGGGTGCCGTCGCCCTGTTGCAGGACGGAGATGGTGATCGCACGTTGCTGCCAGTCCACATCATCACGGAACGCTTCACGGGCCAGAGCCTGCCAGTTGTTTTCAACCGGCAGCGCGCTGATCTGTTGCAGGTACCAAGTGATGTCCAGCGCACTGCCCACGGCGAAGTAGGCCTTGGCCACTTCAGCCGGATCCTGGCCAGTGACGTCGGACGCTTCGATGATCGGCAGCAGCGTGTACAGGTGCGAGGTGCCCGCCACCATACGCGCCAGCAACTCCGGCACACCGGCCGCGACGTAAGCCTGATAACGCGCCTGCCAGTTTTCACGGATTTCACCGCTTAGCAGCTCGTCGAGCTTCAGGCCCAGCTCCTTCAAGTGCGGACCGAAGTGCGCGACGTCACGGGCAGCGTTCTGCTCGTTGCGACGGGCACGCAGGAACCAGCGGGTAGCGCGACGGCCCAGACGCATCAGCTCGTCCATCAGCTCCAGTTGCACGTCAGCGGAGACCTGATAGTCCAGTGCTTCGATCTGACGGAACCAGTGCGGGAGGTGGAAGATGTCACGCACGATCACGTAGGCGCCGGCCACGTTCGCCGGGCTCATGCCGGTCGACTCTTTGAGTCGCTGAACGAAGGTGATGCCCATGTGGTTGACCAGATCGTTGGCGATCTGGGTGCTGACGATCTCGCGCTTCAGACGGTGACGACGCATGGCTTCGGAGAACTTGCTGACCAGGGTCGGCGGGAACGCCGTTTCCATGTCGCGGGTCAGATAGTCGTCGTCCGGCACCAGCGAGTTCAGCAGCTGTTCCTTGAGGTCAATCTTGCTGTACGAGATCAGCACCGACAGCTCGGGACGGGTCAGACCATGGCCTGCCGCAACGCGCTCGTTGATCTGCTCTTCGGTCGGCAGGAACTCGATGGCACGGTCCAGCTTGCCACGGCCTTCCAGATCGCTCATCAGACGCTTGTACTCGGCAATGCGCTCGTAGGCACGACGCGCCGCCAGGGACAGGGCCTGGGTCTGCTTGTAGTTGTTGCCCAGCACCAGACCACCGACTTCGTCGGTCATGCTCGCCAGCAACTGGTTGCGTTGCTTGTCGGTCATGTCGCCGGCCTGAACCACTTCGTTCAGCAGGATCTTGATGTTCACTTCGTGGTCGGAGCAGTCCACGCCACCGGCGTTGTCGATGAAGTCGGTGTTGGAACCACCGCCATTGAGACCGAATTCCACACGACCCAGCTGGGTCATGCCGAGGTTACCGCCCTCGCCCACGACTTTGCAGCGCAGCTCGTTGCCGTTGACGCGCAGTGCATCGTTGGCCTTGTCGCCGACGTCAGCATGGCTTTCGCTGCTGGCTTTCACGTAAGTACCGATACCGCCGTTCCACAGCAGATCCACCGGCGCCTTGAGCAAGGCGTTCAGCAGCTCGGTCGGGGTCAGCTTGTCGGCCTTGATGTCGAAGCGTTCTTTCATCTGCGGCGAGATGGCGATGCTCTTCGCGCTGCGCGAGAAGATGCCGCCGCCTTCGGACATGATGCTGGTGTCGTAGTCGGTCCACGCCGAACGCGGCAGGTCGAACATGCGCTGACGCTCGACGAAGCTGGTCGCCGGGTTCGGGTTCGGATCGATGAAGATGTGCATGTGGTTGAACGCGGCAACCAGTTGCAGCTTGTCGGACATCAACAGGCCGTTACCGAATACGTCACCGGCCATGTCACCGACGCCGACCACCGTGATGCTGTCTTCCTGGACATTGATGCCGCGCTCGCGGAAGTGGCGCTGTACGCCGACCCACGCACCCTTGGCGGTAATGCCCATTTTCTTGTGGTCGTAACCGGCGGAACCACCGGAGGCGAACGCGTCGCCCAGCCAGAAACCGTAGTCGATGGCGATGCCGTTGGCGATGTCGGAGAAGGTCGCAGTGCCCTTGTCCGCAGCGACGACCAGGTACGGGTCATCGTCGTCATGCCGCACGACGTTGGCCGGCGGCACCAGCGCGCCGTCTTTCAGGTTGTCGGTGATGTCCAGCAGACCGGAAATGAAGATGCGGTAGCAGGCGATGCCTTCGGCCGCGATCTCGTCACGGCTGCCGCCCAGTGGCAGACGACGCGGCAGGAAGCCGCCCTTCGCACCCACCGGCACGATGACCGAGTTCTTCACTTGCTGGGCTTTTACCAAGCCGAGGACTTCGGTACGGAAGTCTTCTTCACGGTCGGACCAGCGCAGACCACCACGCGCCACGTTGCCGAAGCGCAGGTGCACGCCTTCGACGCGTGGCGAGTACACGAAGATTTCGAACTTCGGAACCGGCTTCGGCAGCTCAGGGATCGCGTGCGGATTGAACTTGAAGCTGAAGTACGACTTGTTCTGGCCGTTGGCGTCAGTCTGATAGAAGTTGGTACGCAGGGTGGCTTTGATCAGGTCCAGGTAACGACGCAGGATGCGGTCTTCGTTGAGCACCTGAACGTCGTCCAGGGCGGTCAGAATCGCCTGCTCCAGACGCTGTTGCTTGTCTTCCAGATCATCGCTGCCCAGCTTGCGCGCCAGGTAAAAACGGGTCTTGAACAACCGGGTCAGCTCGCGAGCGATGTCGGTGTGGTTGTTCAGGGTGCTGGCGATGTAACCCAGGTCGAAGCCCAGACGGATCTGCTTCAGGTAACGGGCGTAAGCGCGCAGCAGCGCCACATCGCGCCACGGCAGACCGGCGGTCAGCACCAGACGGTTGAACGCATCGTTCTCGGCATCGCCACGGACGATGTGGACGAACGCGTCCTGCAGGGTGTCGTTGAGTTGCTGGATGTCGAGGTCCAGACCTTCGGCTGCGGTGAACGCGAAGTCGTGAATCCAGAACTCGCGGCCATTGGTGTGACGCAGACGGTACGGGAACTCACCCAGCACGCGCAGGCCGAGGTTTTCCAGAATCGGCAACACGTCGGACAGCGCCAGCGGGGTGTCGGCGTGGTACAGCTTGCAATGCAGCTCGCGCTGACCAGACACCTGGCCCAGCGGCTGATAGAAGCTCATCACCAGCGGATTTTTTTCGTTCAGGCTCAGCAGGTGCTGCATGTCGACCACGGCCGAATGCGCCGCGAAACGCTCGCGGTAACCGGCCGGGAAGCCTTTCGGGAAGTCCGCCAGCACGTTGGTGCCGTGGGCTTCGCCGAAGCTTTCGACGGTCAGGGCGGCGTAGTCGTCCTGCCAGCTGCGGCAGGCCTGTACCACTTCTTTTTCCAGCAGCAGCGGATCGATGTCGATGCGGTTCTTCGGATCAACACGCAGGATCAACTGCACGCGAGCCAGCACGGACTCGGAGAAGAAGGTCCAGAACTCGCAGTCGGTGGCCTTCAGGCGCTCCATCAGCACCTGCTGGATCTTCTGGCGCACTTCGGTGGAATAGATATCGCGCGGCACGTAGGCCAGGCAGTAGCAGAAGCGACCGTACGGGTCTTTGCGCAGGAACACGCGGATCTTGTTGCGTTCCTGGATCTGCACGATCGACATCACGGTGCTGAACAGTTCGTCGACCGGGGTCTGGAACAGGTCATCACGCGGCAGCACTTCGAGTACCTGCGCCAGTTCCTTGCCCAAGTGAGCCTTGGACTGGAAGCCGGAGCGGCGTTCGATTTCTTCGACCTTGCGGCGGATGAACGGGATGACCCGCACGCTCTCGCCATACACCGAGGAGGTGTACAGGCCCATGAAGCGGTGTTCCTTGATGACTTTACCGTCGGCGTCGATTTCACGGATCGACACGTAGTCCGGGTAGGCCGGACGGTGTACGCGGCTCGGGTGTGCAGCCTTGGCGAACGACAGCAGGGTCGGTTCGCGCAGGTAGTTCACTGCGTAGTCTTCGATGTGACGGTCTTCGTTGGTCAGACCGGTGCGCAGCAGCTTGGTCAGACCGAGGAAGGAATTCTGGTCGTATTCGATATGGCCGCCATCGGCCTGATCGACAACGGTGAACTCTTCGTAGCCGAGGAAGGTGAAGTGGTTGCCCACCAGCCATTCCAGGAAGCTTTTGATTTCGCTCTTTTCGTCGGCGTCGACGGCGAATGCGCTGTGATCGAGCTTGGTGAGGATCTCCTGCACCTTGGCCTTCATCGGCTCGAAATCAGCGACCGCGACGCGCACTTCACCGAGCACCTGCTCCAGCTCTTTGCTCAGCACATTCAGTTCGGCCGCGTTGGCGCAGCGGTCGATTTCCAGGTACATCAGCGACTCGTGCAGCACGCCTTCGCCGGTACTGCCTTTTGGCAGGATTTCCAGCAGTTCGCCCTTGCTGCCACGACGCACGCTGAGCACGGTGGTCTGCAGGGTGTGGATGCTGTAGCCGCGACGGTTCAGCTCGGTGCGGACCGAGTCGACCAGGAACGGCAGGTCGTGGTGCAGCACTTCGACCGCGGTGTGGGTCGACTGCCAGCCATGACGCTCGTAATCAGGGTTGTAGACGCGCACCTGCGGTTGCGCGTGATCGAAGCGCTCAAGCAGGCGCCACGCGGAAAGAGTACAGCCAGCGAGGTCGGAGAGGCGACGTTGAGTCAGCTCGTCCAGGGAAATGATGCCGAAGAATTGTTCAGCGAACAGCGCCACTTGTGGCAGTGCCTGTTCACTGATGTGCTGCGCCAGTGCCGCTTGCAGTTGGTGCTGGAAGTCGGCTTTGCTGGCTGCGGTGAAGAACGCCATCTGTGGTACTCCGCTTAAGCTTGTTATTGATGGAAAGCGTCGCGTGCAACACCCCTTGCGGGGCTTGTGTCGCCCTGTTCCTGAATCTCGGGCAGAGGAAACAGGGGGACAGGTGGGTGAAGCTGGACGAGACACTCAGGTCACATTCACCTTCCATTGAATGGGCATCTGCAAAAACGACTGTCGAGGCCGCCGACAATGTCTTTACGGGTGCTCATCCGTTGCGCAGCTTAATGGGTGCGACAATGTGTCTGCTTGCGGTGCTGCGACATATTCGGTCATTGGCACGTAAACCAAGGCTTTGGCAACGGTAAACACTAGCAGTCATGGCGCAAAACGGCGGCTTGAATGCCCGTATTTACGGTACATCTGTGCCAGAAGTGACCATTGACCTGTGTCGCGTTCGCGACACATCCTCTGACACTCTCACATGCAGAAATTCCCGAGGGCTGGCAGAATCGCGCCCAATTGCGACCAACACGCCCGCCGAGGCAGGAATTCCCATGCAAATGACCACCGCCCTACTGATCGTCAACCCGTGCGACGACGAAGAAGACAACATGGCCATGCTCTGCTGCCATAGCGACAAGGGCGAGATGTTTCTGATGAGCCGTTATCCGGACGAGGACGAGCTGGAGATCACCCTGGATGGCGAGCCTTCGACCCTCGACGGGGTGAAAGTCACCCTGGGCAAGACGCTGCTGAAGATCGAGATCGCGGCGGCGGATGCCGATGCGCTGAATGGCGATGATGTGCTGGAGATCACTTTCAATCCGGCCATGGTGGATCTGGAGGAGGTTGAGGAAACCCTGAAGAATATTCTGGATGGCACCGGGACCTATATCAGCCAGATTTAAGGGTGCCTGAGCCGGCCTCTTCGCTGGCAAGCCAGCTCCCACAGAGAGCGATGTGTTGCATAAATCGCATTCGCACCGCTGATACCTGTGGGAGCTGGCTTGCCAGCGATGGGGCCAGAACTGCCACCTCACCACTCCCCTGCTACAAAATTCCAACAAATCCCCCGGTCATTTCCCGCACTTTGCGCAAAATGCCGTTAGTCGCCACCCCCCTCGATGGATTAAAGTAACGCCCCCAGCCCCGGCGTTATCCGAACGCCTGGGGCCACCCTTTCCAGGAACAGTCACCGATGGAACATCGTGAAGCGCTGCTGGCGCTGCGAACCTTTCTTTCAACGCAGATTCTCGGCCAGGAAAAACTCATCGAGCGTTTGCTCATCGCCCTGCTCGCCGACGGCCACATGCTGGTCGAAGGCGCTCCGGGTCTGGCCAAGACCAAAGCGATCAAAGAACTCGCCGAGGGCATCGAAGCCCAGTTCCATCGCATCCAGTTCACTCCCGATCTGCTGCCGGCCGACATCACCGGCACCGAGATCTATCGCCCGGAAACCGGCAGTTTCGTGTTCCAGCAAGGGCCGATCTTCCACAACCTGGTGTTGGCGGACGAAATCAACCGGGCCCCGGCCAAGGTGCAATCGGCGCTGCTCGAAGCCATGGCCGAGCGTCAGGTCAGCGTCGGGCGTAGCACGTATGAACTGTCACCACTTTTTCTGGTGATGGCGACGCAGAACCCGATCGAGCAGGAAGGCACCTATCCGCTCCCGGAGGCTCAGCTCGACCGCTTCCTGATGCACGTCAAGATCGGTTTCCCGGACGCCGCCGTCGAACGCCGGATCCTTCAGCAGGCCCGTGGTGAAGCGCTCAACGGCGAAACCAAGCCTGAACGCCGGGTCAGCCAACAAGCGATCTTCGCCGCGCGCAAGGAAATCCTCGGTCTGTACATGGCTGACGCCGTAGAGGAATACCTGGTGCAACTGGTCATGGCCACGCGCACCCCGGCCAAGTTCGACCCGGAAATGGCCGAATGGATCGCCTATGGCGCCAGCCCGCGCGGCTCTATTGCCCTCGACCGTTGCGCCCGGGCTCACGCCTGGCTGGCGGGTCGCGATTTCGTCAGCCCGGAAGACATTCAGGCGGTGCTGTTCGACGTGTTGCGTCACCGCATCATTCTGTCGTTTGAAGCCGAAGCCGCCGGCATCGACCAGGATCGGGTGGTGCAGCGGATTCTCGACGTCGTAGCCGTCGCTTGACCCCCATGAACGCCCCCCTGCCGTCCGAACCGGGCATCCGCATCAGCCTCACCGACCTGATCGAGATGCGTCACCGTGTGCGCGAAGTGCAGTTGTTTTCCACGCCAAGTCAGCGCAGCCCGCTGATCGGCCTGCATCACTCGAAATTTCGCGGACGCGGGGTCGACTTCGATCAGGTGCGGGTGTATCAGGCCGGCGACGACGTGCGCACCATCGACTGGCGCGTGACCGCGCGCACCCAGGAGCCGCACACCAAGCTGTTCCACGAGGAGCGCGAACGACCGATTTTCATCATGGTCGAGCAAAGCACGCGGCTGTTTTTCGGCTCCGGGCTAATGTTCAAATCGGTGCTGGCGGCGCAAGCGGCGGCGCTGATCGGCTGGGCCGCGCTGGGGCACAATGATCGGGTTGGCGGGCTGGTGTTCGGCGACAACGAGCATTACGAAATCAAACCGCGCCGCAGCAAGCAGAGCCTGCTGCAACTGCTCAATCGCCTGGTCAAGGTCAATCAGTCGCTGCACAGCGAACGCGAGCCGGACCGCGACGCCCTCGGCGTGGCGCTGCGCCGGGCGCGCGAAGTGTTGCGCCCGGGCAGTCTGGTGATCGTCATCTGTGACGAGCGCGCGCTGACCGACAGCGCCGAGCAGCAACTGAGCCTGCTGGCGCGCCATTGCGACCTGCTGATGCTGCCGCTGTCCGATCCGCTGGACCACGCCCTGCCCGCCGCCGGGCTGCTCAGATTCGCGGAAAGGGGCGCGCAACTGGAACTCGACACCCTCAATTTCGAGCTGCGTCAAACCTATCGCGCTCAGGCCGAAGCTCGTATCGCCCGCTGGGAATTGCTCGCGCAAAAACTGCGGGTGCTGCTGATGCCATTGAGCACGCAAAGCGAAATGGTCGAGCAGATGCGCGAGTTCCTCAATCCGCAGCGCCCGGGGAGCAGTCGATGAACGGCCTCGAGCAACTGCAACCGCTGATTTCGCCACCGCCGATCGACTTTTGGCCGCCAGCGCCGGGCTGGTGGCTGCTGCTGTTATTGCTGCCGCTGCTCGGGTTCGCGGCGTGGCGTTTGCGCCGGTTCATTCCGGTCAAGAAACGCCCGATCGTACGCGCCGAACAGCCGCTCGATCCGGTGCGCATCGCCGCGCTGGCCGAACTGGCACAAATGCCCAAACCCTACGACGGCGCACCGGCCGGGGCCTGGCTGCAGCAGCTCAACGGACTGCTCAAACGCCTATGCCGCAACCACTACCCCTACAGCCAGAGCCACACCCTCAATGGCCGCAAATGGCTGGCGTTCCTCGACAACCGCTGCCCGGCGGCCGGTCTGACGCGCTGGATGGTGCTGGTCGAAGGCGCCTACAAACCGGAATGCAAACTCGACGACAAAGCCATCGCCGGCCTGACCCAAGCCGTCGACACCTGGATTCGCAAGCATGTTTGAGTTCGCCTGGCCGTGGATCTTCGTGCTGCTGCCGCTGCCGTGGCTGATGCGTCTGGTGTTGCCGGTGGCCGACAGCGGCGAGCCGGCCTTGCGCGTCAGTTTTCTCTCGGACCTCGAAGGCCTCGCCCGTCGCCGGGCCCGCGCCAACCTGCCGGCGTGGCGCCAGCAGGCGCCGTTTCTGTTGCTGTGGCTATTATTGCTGAGCGCCGCCGCCCGCCCGCAATGGCTCGGCGAACCATTGCCGATTGCCGCCAGCGGCCGTGATCTGCTGGTGGCGGTGGACGTGTCCGGTTCGATGGATTTTCCCGACATGCAGTGGCAGGACGAAGACGTCAGTCGCTTGTCGCTGGTTCAGCATCTGCTCGGGGATTTCCTCGAAAGCCGCGATGGCGACCGCGTCGGTCTGATCCTGTTCGGCAGTCAGGCGTACCTGCAGGCACCGCTGACGTTTGACCGCCACACCGTGCGCGTCTGGCTTGATGAAGCGCGCATCGGCATTGCCGGCAAGAACACCGCCATCGGCGACGCGATCGGTCTGGCGCTCAAGCGTCTGCGCCTGCGTCCGGCGCAAAGCCGGGTGTTGATTCTGGTCACCGACGGTGCCAACAACGGTGGCGAAATCGATCCGTTGACCGCAGCAAAACTGGCCGCCAGCGAAGGGGTGAAAATCTACCCGATCGGCATTGGTGCGGACCCGGAAGACAGTGGCAGCACCGGGCTGCTTGGGGTCAATCCGAGCCTGGACCTCGACGAGCCGGCGCTCAAGGCGATTGCCGCAGCCACCGGCGGCCAATACTTCCGCGCCCGCGACGGCAAAGAGCTGCAAGCGATCCGGGACACCCTCGATCAACTTGAACCGGTGACCCAGCAACCGACCCAGGCGCGCCCGGCGCAAGCCTTGTATCACTGGCCGCTGGCGTTGGCCCTGCTGCTGAGCCTGTTGCTGGTCGTCCGCGAATTGTGGCCGGACAACCCGCTGCAACGCCTGTTTACCAAGGAGCTGTATCTGCAAAGTCCGTTGCCTGACTGGCGCGAGCGTCTCAAGCGCCTGCGTTTGCGGAGGCGCCGATGATCGCGCTCTGGCCGCACTGGTTCCGCCCCTGGTGGCTGCTGCTCCTGCCGCTGCTCGGCTGGCTGATCTGGCAACTCTGGCACCGGCAGAAACGTGCTGGACGCTGGCAGATGATTCTGCCGCCGGCTTTCCACTCGACGCTGCTCAGCGGCGGCAATGGCCGCGCCAGCAAGCTGCCGTGGGTCGCCCTCGGCGTGGCGTGGCTGCTGACCCTCGTCGCCCTGCTCGGCCCCAGTTGGGAACGCGTCGAACAGACCAGCCAGAAACCCGCCGACCCGCTGGTCGTCGTTCTGGAGCTGACCCCGGAAATGCTCGCCAACGACTCACCGCCAACGCGACTGGAACAGGCCCGGCGCAAGCTGTTCGACCTGTTGCAGGCGCGCAGCGATGCGCAGACCGCGATCGTCGTCTACGCCGGCAGCGCGCACACGCTGGTACCGCTGTCGGATGACCTGGCGACCAGTCGCAATCTGCTCGACGCGCTCAAACCGTCGCTGATGCCGGAAAGCGGCCATCGCGCTGATCTCGGCATAAGCAAGGCACTGGCCTTGCTCAAGCAAGGCGCACTCGGTCAGGGACGCATCCTGCTGATCGGTTCCTCGCTGACCGAGGAAGAACGCCAAGGTATTCGTCGAGCCCTCGGCGAGCAGTCAGCACAACTATTGATGCTCGGCATCGGCACCGCTGAAGGCGCGCCCATCGCTCAGGAGGACGGCAGTTTCCTCAAGGATGAACAAGGCGCGATTCGCGTGCCGCAGCTCGACAGCCCGGGCCTCGGCGCGTTCCTCGCCAGCGTCGGCGGTGAATACCACAGCGCGCGTCTGGACGAATCCGACTTGCGCGCCCTCGGCCTGCTCGATGGCCCGCGCAGCCTGCGCAACGATGGTCAGACTGTGCGCCTGGACACCTGGGCCGATCAGGGCTATTGGCTGTTGTTGCCGCTGTTGCTGCTCGCCGCGTGTGCTGGACGGCGTGGCTGGTTATTCTGCCTGCCGCTGCTGCTGTGCTTGCCGCAGCCGAGCTACGCTTTCGACTTCGAAGACCTGTGGCTGCGTCCTGACCAACAGGGTTTGCACTTGCTCAAGCAGAAGCGCCCGGCCGAGGCCGCCGAACACTTTGAAGATCACCAGTGGCAAGGGCTGGCGTTGTATGAAGCCGGCGATTACAGTGGCGCCGCTCAGCGTTTCGCCGAAGGCAGCGACGCCCGCGCCCACTACAATCGAGGCAACGCGCTGGCGAAAAGTGGCGAGCTGGAAGCGGCGATTGATGCCTACGAGCAAGCGCTGGAACTGCAACCGGATCTGCGCCCGGCGCTGACCAACAAGGCCCTGGTGGAAAACCTGCTCAAGCAGAAGAACACCCCGCCGCCGGCCGAACCACAGCCGCAACCGGCACAGCCGAGCGTGCCCGGCGATGAACCACCGCCAGCGACCGCGCCGCCACCGACGGTCAAAAACGAGACCCCGAGCGAGGCCCAGCCCGGCGAGTCGGCCAGCGAACCGCCGCCGACCACCCCGCCGCAACCGGGCCCCAACGAGGTGCCGGGCATCGACGAGACGGAAGAAACGGACACCGTGCCGACGCTGCGCCCGAGCGAGGACAACCTCGAAGGCGAGCAACGTCAGGCGCTGGAACAATGGCTGGGCAAGATCCCGGACGACCCGGGCGAACTGCTGCGACGCAAATTCTGGTACGAACAGCAACAACATCAGGATCAGGAAAAAACTCGATGACCCGCTTCAGCGCCCTCTTGCTGCCCCTGCTGCTCTGCACGGCCACCGCTCAGGCGGCCGAGTTGACGGCCAGCGTGGATCGCAGTCGCCTGAACTCCGGCGAGACGGTCGAGCTCACCCTCGAAACCAGCGATGTCACCCAGTTCGGCAAACCCGACCTGACCCCGCTGGAACCGTTGTTCGAGGTGCGCGGCACGCGTCAGGTCAACCAGTTGAACACGCTTAATGGCGACAACCGTGCCACCACGCGCTGGATCATTACCCTGCTGCCGAAAGAGAACGGCAGCGTGGTCATTCCGCCGCTGCAACTGGGTGACGTGCAGAGCCAGCCGATCACCGTGCAAGTGGTCGAGAGCGATACTCGCGCAGAAAACAACAACCCGAACCCGGTGTTCATCGAGGGCAGCCTCGATCAGTCCAGCGTTTACGTGCAAGCCCAGGCGATCCTGACCCTGCGCATCTACCATTCAGTGTCGCTGTACGACGACAGCAGCCTGACGCCGCTGCAAATCGCCGATGCGCGTATCGAACAGCTGGGCGACATGCGTACCTATGAGAAAGACATCAACGGCGTGCGCCATGGCGTGATCGAGATGCGCTATGCGATCTACCCGCAGCACAGTGGTTTGCTGCTCATCGCTCCGCAGACGTTCAGCGCCACGCTGGTCGACACCCAGCCCAGCCAGGACGCCACCGCGCAAGGCCCGAAACCGGGCAAATTGCTGCGGGTCAATTCCGCCGAGATCGCCCTGACGGTCAAACCGAAACCGCTGACCTATCCGGCCGATGCGCCGTGGCTGCCGGCGCGCAGCCTGAGCCTGAGCGAAAGCTGGAACCCGGAGCCTGAGCACATTCAAGTGGGTGACTCGCTGACCCGCAGCCTGACCCTGAAAGTCGAAGGCCTGGCCAGCTCGCAGCTGCCGGCCCTGCCCGGCACCGAAGCCAACGGCCTGCGCCGTTACCCGGATCAACCGGTGCTGAGCAACCAGAGCGGCGAGCGCGGCCTGATCGGCAGCCGTGAAGAACGCGAAGCGCTGGTACCCAGCCGCAGCGGCAGCATCGAGCTGCCCACCGTCGATGTGGTCTGGTGGAACACCTTCGAAGATCATCTGGAACACACCAGCCTGCCGGCGCGCACCCTGCAGGTGGCGAACAACCCGAGCCTGCAAGTCGACACCCCGGCCGGCACCCTGCAAGCCAACGCCGTCGACAACGACGTGTTGTGGTGGTGGAAGCTCAGCACGCTGATCCTCGCCTGTACCACCCTGCTCGGCTTCGGCCTGTGGTGGCGTGCGCGCTGGCAACCGGCGGTGCATCGCGCCGCCCAGACCGGCCCGAGCCCGCGCACCTTGCTGGACGACATCAAGCGGGCGTGCCAGGCGAATGATCCGCAAGCGACGCGCCAGGCGCTGGATGCGTGGGCACGGCAGCAGCCGGAAACGCTAGCCGATATGGCGGCGCGCTTCGTACCACTTTCCGACGCCCTCGACGGCCTCAACGGCGCGCTCTACAGCGAGACCGGGCAGCATTGGCAGGGTGAAGATCTGTGGCGGGCAATCCGCACGATTCCGGCGGCGGAGCGGGTGCAGGATCCGGTGGGTGACAGCGGATTGCCGCCGCTTTATCCGAAGTAACCCTCCCCAAGAGGTAATGAAACCCTGTGGCGAGGGGATTTATCCCCGATGGGCTGCAAAGCAGCCCCGAACTCTACAAATCAAGTCTGCCTGACACACCACATAGCCTGATTTTACGACTGCTTCGCAGTCGATCGGGGCGGTGCGACGTTTCGCTAAATCCCCTCGCCACAGAGACCTTCACTTGACTTGGGCACTGCTCGACCACAGCGAGTGCTTTTGCCAGTAAACTCCCTCCTCTTTCGCCGCCCATCATTTCCCCCGCGGCCATCACCTCTTTTTGTAGCGGAGTCCACCTTGCGTCTGTTCCACACCTCCGACTGGCACCTTGGGCAAAACCTGCATGGCCAGGAGCGCGATTTCGAGCATGCGTGCTTTCTCGAATGGCTGCTGCGCCAATTGCAACTGGCGCAGCCGGATGTGCTGCTGATAGCCGGGGACATCTTTGACACGGTCAATCCGCCGGTCAAAGCCCAGGAACGCCTCTACGATTTCATCGTTAGTGCCCACGAGCAGCAGCCGTTGCTGACCATCGTGATGATTGCCGGTAACCACGATTCCGGCTCGCGCATCGAGCTGCCCGCGCCGTTGATGCGCCGTTTGCGCACCCATGCGCTGGGCCGGGTGTTGTGGCTGGATGACGGTCAGCTCGACGCCGAACGGCTGCTGCTGCCACTGCCCAATGCCCAAGGCGAAATCGCCGCGTGGTGCCTGGCGCTGCCGTTCCTGCGTCCGGCGGAAGTGACCGGTGCGCATCTGGGCGACGACTATCTGCGCGGTATCGGACAGGTGCATGAATGGCTGATCGAAGCGGCGAATGCCAAGCGCCAGCCGGGTCAGGCGCTGGTTGCCATCAGCCACGCACACATGGCTGGCGGTTCGGTCTCGGAAGACTCCGAGCGCAGCCTGATCATCGGTAACGCCGAGGCGCTGCCCGCCAGCCTGTTCGGGCCGAGCATCAGTTACGTTGCCCTCGGCCATTTGCACAAGCCGCAGAAGGTCAACGGTGAAGAACGCATTCGCTACAGCGGCTCGCCGATTCCGCTGTCGTTTTCAGAGATCGGCTATCAACACCAGATTCTCGACATCACCCTCGACGGCGAAACCCTGGTCAGCGTCGAGCCGAAACTGATCCCGCGCTCGGTCAACCTGCAACGCATCGGCCCGGCGCCGCTGGCGGAGATTCTGCTGCAACTGGCTGACCTGCCGAATATCGATCTGCTCGCTGAAACCCAGCGTCAGCCATGGCTGGAAGTGCGCGTCACCCTCGACGAGCCGCAGCCGGATCTGCGCCATCAGGTGGAAAACGCCTTGCAAGGCAAAGCCGTGCGCCTGGTGCGGATCGCCGCTGAGTACGCCGGCAACCGTGGCGCCGAGGGCAGCGACGACGGCAGCGCGCTGGTCGAGCTGGATCAGCTCACCCCGCAGGAATTGTTCAGCCGTGCCTGGCTCGACAACTACGGCAACGAGGTCGATGAACAGACGCTGAAGGACTTCGCCGAGCTGCTGCAGGATGTACAACTGGAGGGCGAGCAGCCATGAAGATTCTCGCCATTCGTTTGAAGAACCTCGCCTCGCTGGCCGGGCCGTTCGAGATTGATTTCACCGCCGAACCGCTGGCCAGTGCCGGCCTGTTCGCGATCACCGGGCCGACCGGCGCCGGTAAAAGCACCTTGCTCGATGCGCTGTGCCTGGCGCTGTTCGGCGCCGTGCCGCGCCTGAATAACACTGGCCGCGACGCCAAGGTGCCGGATGCCGACGGCGAAATCGCCACCGGCGACCCGCGTACCTTGCTGCGCCGTGGTACCGGTGAAGGTTACGCGGAAGTGGATTTTGTCGGCGTCGATGGCCGGCGTTATCGCGCGCGCTGGGAAGCCAACCGCGCCCGGGAAAAGGCCGGCGGCAAGTTGCAGGCCAGCCGCCAGAGCCTGCGCGACATCGATCAGGATCAACTGCTCGCCAGCCAGAAAGGCGAATACAAGACCCAACTCGAAGCCGCGCTGGGCCTGAACTTCGAACAGTTCACCCGCGCCGTGCTGCTGGCCCAGAGTGAGTTCAGCGCGTTCCTCAAGGCCGACGACAACGACCGCAGCGAACTGCTGGAGAAACTCACCGACACCGCGCTCTACACCCGCCTCGGTCGCCGCGCGTTCGACAAGACCAAAGAGGCCCGCGAAGCACACAAGCTGTTGCAGGATCAGGCCACTGGCGTGACTCCGCTGACGCCCGAAGCGCGGGCCGAGCTGGACGAACGCTTCAACGCCGCCCAGCAACAGCTGAAGTTGCAGCAGGCGCAGCTCAAGCAACTGGAGCAACAACACAGCTGGCTCAAGGATTTGCGCCAGTTGCAGGATGCGCAGCAAGCGGCCGCCGAACAACTGCAGAGTGCACAGCAGCAGTGGGAAGGTCTGGCTGGCGAGCGCCTGAAGCTGACACGCCTGGAGCAACTCGCGCCGCAACGCCACCAGTTCGCGCGCAAGACTGAACTGGATGCGCAACTGACGCCGCTGGCAGAACAGATTGCCGCGCATACCCAGCAACACGGCGAGCTCAACGAGCGCCAGACGCAACTGGAACAGGCGCTCAATGCGGCAAACATCGCCCTGAGCGAAGCGCAGCAGCGGCACAGCGAAAGTGCCCCGCTGCTGCGTCAGGCCTTCGACGAGCAAAGCACCCTTGCCCGCCTCGCCAAGGACACCGCCCTCAGCGCCGAGGCCCGCCAGTCCGCCGAGCAAGCCTGCACGCAAGGCCAGAGCGCGATTCAAGCCTTGCAGGCGAAACAGGCCGAGGTCGCTGAACGCCTGCAGAAAATCGCCGCCGGGCTGGAACAGAGTGCGGGTCTGGCGCCGCTCAGCGATGCATGGAATGCCTACCGCGATCGCCTGCAACAGCTGATGCTGATCGGCAATCGCCTGAACAAGGGGCAGGCCGAACTGGCGTCCCTCGAACAGAACGCTGCGCTTAGCGCCGAGACGCTGGCCGCGCAAAAACAACAACTGGAAGTGCTGTTCAAGGAGGCCGGCGCCGAGCCGAATGCCGTCGCCGAACAGATCGGCATCCTCGGCACGCTGTTGCAGGACAATCGCAAACAACTGCGCGCCATCGAAGACCTGACGCGGCTCTGGGCCAGTCAGCAGGAGCTGGAAAAACGCGGCGACGAGCTGCAACAGCGTCTGCTCGATGCGCAGCAGGAACGCGAGCGCCTGACCCAGGACGGGGTGAAAACCAAGGCTGAGCTGACCGTCGCCGAACAAACCCTCAACGTCACCCGTGAACTGCTCGAACGCCAGCGTCTGGCGCGCAGCGCCAGTGTCGAAGAGCTGCGCGCGCAGTTGCAGGACGACCAGCCGTGCCCGGTCTGCGGCAGCCACGAGCACCCGTATCATCAGCCGGAAGCGTTGTTGCAAAGCCTCGGCCGACACGATGAATCCGAGCAGGCCAGCGCGCAGCACGCGGTGGATCAGCTCAAGGAAAAACTCACCGAGTTGCGCGCTGAAGTCGGTGGCGTGATCGCCCGGCAGAAAGAGCTGCTGCAACAGCAGGAACAATTGACCGCCCAGTTGCAGGCATTGGCGCCGAGTCTGGAGACGCATCCGCTGGCGCCTCAGTTGCTCAATCAGGACGCCGACAAGCGCGATGCCTGGCTGACTCGGCAGAACGATCAGTTGAACCAGAGCATCACTCAGGACGAACAACGCCAGAGCGCCCTGCTCACCCTGCAACAGGATGCGGCGCGCCTGACCCAGCAACTGCGCAACGCCGAAACCGCACATCAGCAAGCGGCGCAGCACCTGAGCAATCAACAGCGCGAACTGAGCAGCGACCGTCAGCGTCTCGACGAAGAGCTCACCGCGTTCGCCAGCCTGTTGCCGGCCGACACCCTCGAAGCCCTGCGCGTTGAACCGGCGGCAACCTTCATGCAACTGGATCGGCAGATCGCCGAGCGTCTGGCGCAGGTCGAGCAGCAGAAGGAAGAGTTGGCCGAACAGCAGCAGCGCCAGCAGACGCTGGAGAAAGAACAGGATCGCCAGCTCAGCCGCGTACAGCAACTGCAGAGCGCCGAGCAGCAGTTCAGCGCCCTGGCCGAGCAGCAACAGGCCAGTCAGGAAAAACTCGCGCAGTTGCTGGGCGAACACAGCAGCGCCGAGCACTGGCAGCAGCAGCTGGAACAGGCTGTGGAACAAGCGCGCAACGCCGAAACCAGCACCGCTGCGCAACTGCAGAACGTGCGCACGCAACAGGTGCAGATCAGTGCCGAACTCAAGGCGCAACAGGAACGCTTGCAGGTACTGCAAAGCGAAGACGACGAACTGACGCAGAAGATTGCCGAATGGCGCGCACGCCATCCTGAACTGGATGACGGCGGTCTGGAAGATCTGCTGCGCGTCGATGACACTCAGCTCAGTGAACTGCGCCAGCGCTTGCAGCACAACGAAAAAGCCATCGAACAGGCCAGGGTGCTGCTGCAGGAACGCGATCAGCGCTTGGCCGATCATCAGGCGCAGCACAACGGCAATCTCGATGCCGAACAACTCGCCAGCGCCCTCGCCGAGCTGCAGAACCAGTTCAATCTGAGCGAGCAACAGTGCGCCGAATTGCGCGCAGAACAAGCTGAAGATCAGCGCCGGCAGAACGCCAATCAGGCGCTGGCGCAACAGATCGCCGACGCCTATGCCGAGTACCAGCGCTGGGCGCGCCTGAACGCGTTGATCGGTTCGGCCACCGGCGACACCTTCCGCAAGATCGCCCAGGCCTACAACCTCGACCTGCTGGTGCATCACGCCAACGTGCAGTTGCGTCAACTGGTCAAACGCTATCGCCTGAAACGCGGCGGCAGCATGCTCGGCCTGCTGGTGCTGGACACCGAGATGGGCGACGAATTGCGCTCGGTGCATTCGCTGTCCGGCGGCGAGACCTTTCTGGTGTCACTGGCTCTGGCACTGGGGCTGGCCTCGATGGCCTCGAGCACGCTGAAAATCGAATCGCTGTTCATCGACGAAGGCTTCGGCAGCCTCGATCCGGAATCGCTGCAACTGGCCATGGATGCCCTCGACGGCTTGCAGGCGCAGGGGCGCAAGGTCGCGGTGATTTCCCACGTGCAGGAAATGCACGAGCGGATTCCGGTGCAGATTCAGGTGCAGCGCCAGGGCAACGGCTTGAGCACATTGGAGGTGAAATGAACACGTTGTACTCATTCCGCCGCTGCCCCTACGCGATGCGCGCGCGAATGGCCCTGCGCTATTCGGGGGTAGCGGTGGAGATCGTCGAAGTCAGCCTCAAGGCCAAACCGGCCGCGATGCTGGCGATCTCACCCAAAGGCACGGTGCCGGTGCTGGATGCGGATGGACAGGTGATTGATGAAAGTCTGGAGATCATGCGCTGGGCGTTGGCGCAGCATGATCCGGACGATTGGCTGCTCGGCGGTGATTCACGAATTGCCGAATTGATCGAAGCCAATGATCAAGTGTTCAAAGTGTATTTGAACCGCTACAAATACGCCGAGCGCTATCCCGAGCAGCCAATGGAGGTTTATCGGGCCGAAGGGGCGGTGTTTCTGCAGCGGCTGGATGGGTTGCTTGAAGGTCGGGATTATTTGCTGAGTAATCACTTGAGTCTGGCAGATGTGGCGTTGCTGCCGTTCGTTCGACAGTTTGCGCATGTGGATCGCGAGTGGTTCGCGCAGACGCCCTATGTTCGCTTGCAGGCGTGGCTACAGCGCTTCCTCGAATCCAACCTCTTCACCTCCATCATGAAGAAATAACCCCAGGGAATCCCTGTGGCGAGGGGATTTATCCCCGATGGGCGGCGAAGCTGCCCTGAAATCAGACACCTTGGTGTATCAAAATAATCCGGTTTGCCGGGTCTGGGGCCGCTTCGCGACCCATCGGGGATAAATCCCCTCACCACAATGATCGGGTTGTCTAAGCCAGTGCGTTGCACATGCCCAGTGCCATGCAATCCACTTCAAACGGCCCAAGAAAATCGACCTCAGCCTTGATCGGCGGATTACCGGCCAGCAACCCCTGCGAGTTGGCCCGTTCGATATTGTGCGCAATGCTGTGATTGGCCTCTATGGCCCGCGCCAGCGCACCGACCGAGCCTTGACCAAAACCGAGTAACGCCGCGCCATTGGTCATCAATGCCAGACCGGCGATGACCCAGAATCTGTAGCCTTTCATGCGCCGCTCACTCCTGCGAGTTCAGCACGATCAACCAGCACGTCTGCGCGGTGTTCGAACTGGATGCCGGGGTGTGCGACTTCGATCGGTGCGTCGACGCTGTGTTGGGTTTGCGCGGCGATGCTGACGAACAGCACCAAGGCCAGGTAAAGACCGATGGCCAGGTAGGCGCCGCGCTTGGCTGAGGTGATGATTGAACTGGCCATGATGTGCTCCGTGGGCATGTTTCAGTGCCGTCAGGATCAATCAAAAAAGCCGTGGTAACCACTCAGGGTTTGCCATAGTAAACATCAGCTTGGTTGATTATTTAGGCCTTCTATTCGCGTGTTTGAAGAAACCTATCAAGTCGTCCAACGCACAAACGTGTAGGAGCTGCCGAAGGCTGCGATCTTTTAACGTTGAAGATCAAAAGATCGCAGCCTTCGGCAGCTCCTACAGGGAGTGGTGCCAAATCAGACTTTCAGTGTTGGGCTTTGTGATCCAGTGCGGCGTAGAAGTTGGCGCTCTGTTGCAGGTATTTCTGGGTGTAGCTCTGGGTGTGGGATTTTTTGCTGGCGATTTCAACGTTGGCACTGGCTGGCAATGCAACGGTGGCGGAGATAGCGGAAGCGGCGATGACGGAGAAGAGATTGAAGTTCATGGCGGTAACCCTCGTGTTCGGTTGGCTTGCTTTGCCCGGTTGGGCCGTGAAGCAAACTTACCGCTCGAGGGTTGATCGCTTGAAATGCTTTGTAGCATTACCGGATATCAGCGCGATTAATACAAAGAGACAGGCCCCGTAAACCGGGGCCTGTGGCTTATTGTCGCACGATAAACTTCAGGTCACTGGGCGCGTCCATCGGTAGTTTCTGCACGGTTTTGCCGAGCAGACCGGTCTTGGCGTCACGCTCGACGACGACAATTTCGTTGCTCTTCTGGTTGGCGATCAGCAGGAATTTGCCACTTGGATCGAGACTGAATTCGCGCGGGTGATCGCCCTCCACCGAACGTTTTTGCAGTTCCTTGAGCTGGCCGCTCGCCGGATCGATCGCAAAGACCACCAGTTGGTTGGCGGTACCACGGTTGCTGACGTAGAGGAACTTGCCATCGGCCGAGGCATGCAGCGCGGCGGCGGCTTTGTCCGAGGTCGGCTGACCGGCAGCCAGATCGACCAGTTGCGTCTGGGTCAGCACGCCGTCGTGATAGTCGAACACTGCGACCTGTGCGCTCATTTCCATGGTCAGCCAGGCATGCTTGCCGTCCGCGCTGAACAGCAAGTGACGCGGGCCGCTGCCGGCCGGCAGGCTCACCGAAGCAGTTTTCGCCGGGGTTAACGGCAGCTCCGGGTTGGCTTTCGGGTCGAACTGGTAGATGAAGACCTTGTCCGCCCCCAGGTCGTTGGAGAACACGTAGCGGCCATCCGGCGAGGACACCGTCGAGTGCACGTGGTTCGAGGCCTGACGCTCGGGGTTGACCCGGCTCGCCGGGTGCGCGCTCATCTGCACCACCGGTTTGAGTTTGCCATCGGCACCGACCGGCAACACCGCGAGGGTGCCACCCGGATCTTCCACCACCGAATAGTTGCTGACGAACAGATGGCTCGCATCGCCGCTGAGGCTCGAGTGGGTCGGCTCGTTGCCCAGGCTCTGCACTTGATTGATCAGGGTCAGAGTGTGGGTCTTGGGATCGATCGAATAGCTGCTGACGCGGCCGACCGGGTCTTTCTGGCCGGGACCGTTTTCATTGACCACGAACAGCTGCTTCTGGTCTTTGGACAAGGTCAGCCATGACGGGTTTTCGCTCTTCACCACTTGCAGCGGCTTGGCGGCGATCTGGCCGGTGGCGCTGTCGAAATTCATTCGATAGATGCCCTGGCTGGTGCCGGCGGTGTAGGAGCCGACCAGCAATTGATAGCTCTCGGCGCTGGCACTGGACAGGCCCATCGCACCGACGCTGCCAGCCATCAGCAATGGCCAGAATTTACGCATGTTCATTAATTGTCATCCTCGTCGTCGCTGCTGCTGACCACATCACCGAGGCAGACCAGACGGTGTTCGCCGGTGGTCTTGGTGTCGCTGGCGTAGCCAATGATCAGCCAGCTTTGCAGGTCTTCATCAAACGTCGCCGCCGCAACCTGCGCCGGGGTGAACTCCCAATGCTTGGCCTCTCGGCCGTCGATGCATTCAATGTGCAGGTTGTCGTCTTCGTCGAGGGCAAATTCGAAGGCGTGCAAGCCATCGATTTCGACCATGCCGCAGTGTTCGAGGGCGTTGAGAAGGGTTTGGGCAGTCATGGCAAACAGTCTTTCTAGGGGGGAAAGGGCCAATGATAGCTTATAGCGCCTCGATCCCTCTGTAGGAGCTGCCGAAGGCTGCGATCTTTTGATCTTGTTTTTTAAAATCAAAGTCAAAAGATCGCAGCCTTCGGCAGCTCCTACAGAGTGATGGGTCAGAGGGCGTCGCGCGAGGGCTTGCCGTCTACCAGCCGCTGAATGCGCAACGGGTTGGCGTTTTTCAGTGGTTCGGGCAGCAAGAAATCCGGGTAGTTCTGAAAGCATACCGGGCGCAGGAACCGATCAATTGCCAGCGTCCCCACCGAGGTACCGCGCGCATCGGAAGTCGCCGGATACGGCCCGCCATGCACCATCGAATCACACACCTCCACACCCGTTGGATAACCATTGAGCAGAATCCGTCCGACTTTCTGTTCGAGCAGCGGCGTCAGTTCCGGGAAGCGTTCGAAGTCGGCCTGCTCGCCGATCATCGTCGCCGTCAGTTGCCCGTGCAGGCCCGACAGCGCCGCGCTGAGTTCGGCCTTGTCCGCCACTTCGACGATCACCGTGGTCGGGCCGAACACTTCTTCCTGCAGCACTTCATCGCCGTTGATCAACAGGCTGACATCGGCCTTGAACAGTTGTGGCTGCGCCTGATTGCCCTGTTGCGGATTACCCGCCAGATGCTCGATGCCGGAATGCGCCAGCAACTTTTGCAGACCTTTGCCGTAGCTGCCGAGGGTGCCGGCGTTGAGCATGGTTTGCGCCGGTTGGTCGCCAATCAGCCCGGCGACTTGCTGGACGAAGGCGCTGAACTGCTGCGAGCGAATACCAATGACCAAACCCGGGTTGGTACAGAACTGACCGCAGCCTTGCACCACCGAAGCGGTCAGGTCGCGGGCGATGGTTTCCGAGCGCTCAGCCAAGGCTTGAGGCAGAACGATCACCGGGTTGATGCTCGACATTTCGGCGAACACCGGGATCGGTTGCGGCCGTGCCGCGGCCATGTCGCACAGTGCGCGGCCGCCCTTCAGCGAACCGGTGAAACCAACCGCCTGAATCGCCGGATGCTTGACCAGCCATTCGCCAACGCCAGCGCCGTAAATCATGTTGAACACGCCTGCCGGCATCGCGGTTTTTTCGGCGGCGCGAATCAGGGCCTCGGCCACACGTTCAGCGGTAGCCATATGACCTGAATGCGCCTTGAACACCACCGGGCAACCGGCGGCCAACGCGGCAGCGGTATCGCCGCCCGCTGTAGAAAACGCCAGCGGAAAGTTGCTCGCGCCAAACACCGCCACCGGGCCGAGGCCGATGCGGTATTGACGCAGGTCCGGGCGCGGCAACGGCTGACGATCGGGCAGTGGCAGATCGATTCGCGCGCCATAGAAATCACCGCGCCGCAGGACTTTGGCAAACAGGCGCATCTGCCCGCTGGTGCGCCCGCGCTCGCCCTGAATGCGTCCGGCGGGCAGCGCGGTTTCACGGCAGACCAGCGCGACGAAATCATCATCCAGCGCATCCAGTTCGTCGGCAATCGCGTCGAGAAATTGCGCGCGGCGTTCGGCGCTGAGGCTGCGATAGGCCGGGTACGCTGCGGCGGCGGCTTTGGCGGCGGCATCGACTTCGGCTTCAGTCGCTTGAATGAATGCGTACGGCAGCTGTTCGCCGGTGGTTGCGTCGACGCTGTGCAGTGTCACGTCGCCCGCTGCGCTGCGCTGTCCGCCAATGAAGTTGTGTCCAGGAATCTGCGTCATGGGAGCTCCTTAAAGGGTGCCGATGCTGTCCGGTTGAAAGGCCGCTGCTGCTGGCGCGATGCCGTTGACCAGCGGGGCGCCGAATTCGGCCTGGCTGATTTCAAACTGATCGCCCGGTTGGGTGCGAACGCCATCGGCGAACGACAGGGTTGCAGTGCCGAAGAAGTGAATGTGCACGTCGCCCGGGCGCAGGAACTGGCGGTACTTGAAGTGGTGGTATTCGAGGTTGGCGAGGCTGTGACACATGTTGGCCTCGCCACTGAGGAATTCGTTCTGCCACAGCACTTCGCCGTTGCGCAGGATGCGGCTGGTGCCGGCCAGATGCTGCGGCAGTTCGCCGGTGCGCAGTTCCGGGCCGTAGCTGCAACTGCGCAGTTTCGAGTGGGCCAGGTACAAGTAATTCTTGCGCTCCATGACGTGATCGGAGAACTCGTTACCCACGGCGAAACCGAGGCGATAGGGTTTGCCGTCGTGGCCGATGACGTAGAGCCCGGCCATCTCCGGTTCCTCGCCGGCGTCTTCGGCGAACGGCGGCAACGGGAAGGCTTCGCCCGGACGCACGACGATGCTGCCGTCGCCCTTGTAGAACCATTCCGGCTGCACGCCCGCCTGCCCCGCCGCTGGTTTACCACCCTCCACGCCCCATTTGAAGATGCGCATGGTGTCGGTCATTTGTGCTTCGTCGCCGGCCTGCTGGTGCATCTTGTCCCGCGCCGAGGCGCTGCCCAGATGCGTGAGGCCGGTGCCGCTGACCAGCAGGTGCGCCGGGTCCGGATGATCCAGCGGTGGCAGGATACGCAGGTCTTTGAGCAACTGCGCATAGTCATGACCGATGCCCAGGCCGTGGGTTTGTACTTGCTGCTCCAGAGTGCCACCGGCTTCGATGGCGGCCAGCGCGAGATCGCGTACGCTGCGGGCGTCCTGCACTTCGCGGATCAGCCCGTTGTCGACCACGCCGACGCGGCGCTCGCCGTTGATCAATTCGAATTGAACCAGATGCATAAATTTCTCCTGTAAACAAAACTTCGAAACACTGCAAAATCCTGTGGGAGCTGGCTTGCCAGCGATAGCAATCTGTCAGATACCGCTATGTTGGATGTGCCGCCGCCATCGCTGGCAAGCCAGCTCCCACAGGGTTTGCGGTGATGGTTCGTTTGATATCAGGTTCGGGTGGCACCGCGTGCGCTGGCGGCGAATTGCTCGGCTGGCAGGACGTGTTTGCGCTCAAGTACGCGGTAAACCACGCCGGTCAAAATCAAACCGAACACCATCACTGCGCTGAGGAAATACAACCCCGAACCCAGATTCCCGGTGTATTCCTTCAATGCGCCAATCACGAACGGCCCGATGTAACCACCGAGGTTGCCTACCGAGTTGATCAGGGCGATCCCCGCTGCCGCACTCGCGCCGGCAAAGAACCGCCCGGGCAAAGTCCAGAACACCGCCGTGCAGGAAAACAGCGCGAACGCCACCAGACACAGCGCCGCCAGTTGTGCCACCGGCAGGGTCAGCCAGGCGCTGAAAAACAGGCCCAGTGCACCCAGCACATAGAGCACCGCCAGGTGGCCGTAGCGATCGTTCATGCGGTCGGAGCTGCGTGGCACGATCAGCAGACCGACGATGCCGAAGATGTAGGGCACCGACGAGACGAAACCGGTCACCAGATCGCTGCCGCCAAACTGTTTGATCAGCGTCGGCAGCCACAGGCCAAGGCCATAAATGCTCAGGGTCACCGGCAGGTAAAACAGCGCCAGCAGCAACACCCGTTTGTCTTTGAGTGCATGCAGCGGGTTGCCGTGACGGGTCTGGCCGTATTCCTGCAAATCCTTTTTCAGCTCGCCGGTCAGCCAGTCTTTCTCGGCCTGATCCATCCACTTCACGTTTTGCGGGCCATCGGGCAGCCAGCGCAGGACCGGCCAGGTCAGCAGGATCGCCGGGGTGCCGATGACGATGAACAGCCACTGCCAGCCGTGCAGCCCAAGGATGCCGTCCATACCGAGCAAACCACCGGACACCGGGCCGGTGATCATCATCGCAATCGGTTGGGAGAGGATGAACAGGCCGAGAATCTTGCCGCGATGGCGTACCGGGAACCATTGGGTGATGTAGTACAGAACGCCGGGGAAGAACCCCGCCTCCGCCGCGCCGAGCAGAAAGCGCATCACGTAGAAACTGTGCGGGCCCTGGACGAACGCCATGCCGATGGTGATCGCGCCCCAGGTGATCATGATCCGCGCGAACCAGCGCCGCGCGCCGAAGCGTTCGAGCATCAGGTTGCTGGGGATTTCGAGAAGAAAGTAGCCGATGAAAAACAGCCCGGCGCCCAGCCCATAGGCCGCATCACCGATGCCGATGTCAGCGCCCATGTGCAACTTGGCAAAGCCGACGGCGGAGCGATCCACATAGGCGATCAGGTACAGCAGGATCAGGAAGGGAATCAGTTTCAGCGTGATGCGGCGGATAAGCCGCAGTTCCTGGCTCATGGGATCGGTCTCCGATTGTTGTTTTTATAGAACCTCGGGGGACGCCTCTCGCGAAAAATCGCCAGGGCCGATCCCTCCGTCGAAAACGACTATATAGTAATACTAATTATGCAACAACACTTCCAAAGCGGCGATTTTACGCTTATGTTTAGCCATGACTCGCAAACAATAGTCTTACAATAAGAGAATCGATCATGTCTGAGAAGAAACCCACCCTGCGCTCCGCCCAATGGTTTGGCACGGCCGACAAGAACGGCTTCATGTACCGCAGCTGGATGAAGAATCAGGGCATCGCCGACCACCAGTTCCACGGCAAGCCGATCATCGGCATCTGCAATACCTGGTCGGAACTGACCCCGTGCAACGCGCATTTCCGCCAGATTGCCGAGCACGTCAAACGCGGCGTGATCGAGGCCGGTGGCTTTCCGGTGGAATTCCCGGTGTTCTCCAATGGCGAGTCGAACCTGCGCCCCACCGCCATGCTCACCCGCAACCTGGCGAGCATGGATGTCGAAGAAGCGATTCGCGGCAACCCGATTGACGGCGTGGTGCTACTGACCGGCTGCGACAAGACCACCCCGGCGCTGCTGATGGGCGCGGCCAGTTGCGACGTGCCGGCGATCGTCGTCACTGGCGGACCGATGCTCAACGGCAAGCACAAGGGCAAGGACATCGGTTCCGGCACGGTGGTGTGGCAGCTCAGCGAGCAGGTCAAGGCCGGCACCATCACCCTCGACGATTTCCTCGCGGCCGAGGGCGGCATGTCACGCTCGGCGGGCACCTGCAACACCATGGGCACCGCGTCGACCATGGCCTGCATGGCCGAAGCGCTCGGCACTTCGCTGCCGCACAACGCGGCGATTCCGGCAGTGGATGCGCGGCGTTATGTGCTGGCGCACATGTCCGGCATGCGCGCGGTGGAGATGGTGCGCGAAGATTTGCGCCTGTCGAAGATCCTGACCAAGGAAGCGTTTGAAAACGCCATTCGGGTCAACGCGGCGATCGGCGGTTCGACCAACGCGGTGATCCACCTGAAAGCCATCGCCGGGCGCATCGGCGTCGAGCTGGATCTGGACGACTGGACGCGTATCGGGCGCGGCATGCCGACCATCGTCGACCTGCAACCGTCCGGGCGCTTCCTGATGGAAGAGTTTTACTACGCCGGAGGCTTGCCGGCGGTGCTACGGCGTCTCGGTGAGGCCAATCTGATCCCCAATCCGAACGCGCTGACCGTGAATGGCAAGACGCTGGGCGAGAACACCAAAGACGCGCCGATCTATGGCGAAGACGAAGTGATCCGCACCCTCGACAATCCGATCCGCGCGGACGGCGGTATCTGCGTATTGCGCGGGAATCTGGCACCGCTGGGAGCGGTACTCAAGCCATCCGCCGCGACCCCGGAATTGATGCAGCATCGGGGGCGCGCGGTGGTGTTCGAGAACTTCGACATGTACAAGGCGCGGATCAACGACCCGGAGCTGGATGTCGATAAAGACTCGATTCTGGTGATGAAAAACTGCGGGCCGAAGGGTTATCCCGGCATGGCCGAGGTGGGCAACATGGGCTTGCCGGCCAAGCTGCTGGCCCAAGGCGTGACCGACATGGTGCGCATCTCGGATGCGCGGATGAGCGGCACCGCATACGGCACCGTGGTTTTGCACGTTGCCCCGGAAGCGGCGGCTGGCGGGCCGTTGGCGGTGGTGCAGGAAGGCGACTGGATCGAGCTCGATTGCGCCAGCGGGCGTTTGCATCTGGACATTCCGGATGCCGAACTGGCAGCGCGCATGGCGGATCTGCAGCCGCCGCAGCAGCTACTGGTCGGCGGCTATCGTCAGCTGTACATCGATCATGTGTTGCAGGCGGATCAGGGTTGCGATTTCGACTTCCTGGTCGGCTGCCGTGGAGCGGAAGTCCCGCGCCATTCCCACTAACACCGTCGCCCCTGTGGGAGCTGGCTTGCCAGCGATTACGGTCTGCCAGCTGACATTCATGTTGACTGACACCCCGCCATCGCTGGCAAGCCAGCTCCCACATTTGCTTTGTGTATCCACCTCAAGATTGTCTGGTGCCTGCTATGATGCGCGGCATCTCCATCGCTCAGGATCGCGCCGTTCCCCATGGATTACCGCAAACCTTCCGACCGTAAAAGCATGCACTCGCGCATTGTCCAGGAACTGGGCATGCAGATCGTCTCCGGACGCTTTTTGCCCGACGACAAACTGCCCGCCGAAGCGCTGTTGTGCGAGGAATACGCGGTCAGCCGCCCGGTGTTGCGCGAAGCCACGCGGGTGCTGGTGGCCAAGGGACTGGTGTATTCAAAACCGCGCGTCGGCACGGTGGTCAAGGCCCGCCGCGAATGGCACATGCTCGACCCGGACGTGCTGCACTGGCTGATGCAAAGCAGCCCGCAGAATGAATTCTTCAATGTGCTGACCAGCGTGCGCAGCATCATCGAACCGGCCGCTGCCGCCCTCGCCGCCCAGCACGCGACCGAGGCCGACATCGCCGCCATTGGCGAGGCCTATCAGCGCATGGAAGCCGCGCCGACCCCGGAGGCCTTGCTGCAACCGGACCTGGACTTCCATAGCCGGATTGCCGACGCGACCCATAACGATCTGCTGGCGAACCTGTGCAACATGCTCTCGGTGGCGATTGCCGAGGCGTTGAAGCATTCCAACCAGCGGCCGAATCTGCATGAACTGGCGTTGCCACGGCACAAGGCGATTCTTACCGCGATCGAGAACCGTGATGCCCTTGGCGCCCGCCACGCGACGCTGGTGCAGCTGGATGATGCACGCAGTGCGTTGAGTGCTGTGCTGGGTACCGAGCTCTCCTGAAGCAAAGTCAAAAGATCGCAGCCTTCGGCAGCTCCTACAGGGATCGTGTGTATAGGTGAATGTCGGGTGTACTTGTGCTCATTGTAGGAGCTGCCGAAGGCTGCGATCTTTTGATCTTGACCTACAAAAAAGCCGCAACCCTGAGGTTGCGGCTTTGTCGTTTCAGGCGCCCGGATCAGTGAGCAAACAGCGAATTGCCCTTCTGCCCCGCCAGTTTCTCCGGCTTGATCAGGAACTTGGCCAGCGCTGGCAACAGCCACAGCGCACCGAACATGTTCCACAGCAACATGAAGGTCAGCATCAGGCCCATGTCGGCCTGGAACTTGATTGCCGAGAAGATCCAGGTGCATACGCCGATGGCCAGGCACAGGCCGGTGAACAGCACCGCTTTACCGGTGGATTTCAGGGTCTGGTAATAGGCTTCCTGCAATGGCAGACCGGCGCGCAGGAAACTCTCCAGACGACTGTAGATGTAGATCCCGTAGTCCACGCCAATCCCCACGCCCAGCGCCACCACCGGCAGGGTCGCAACCTTGACGCCGATGCCCATGAACGCCATCAGCGCGTTGCCCAGCACCGAGGTCAGCACCAGCGGCAGGACGATGCACAGGGTCGCCGCCCATGAACGGAAGGTGATCATGCACATCACTGCGACGCAGATGTACACCAGGATCAGGATGGTCAGCTCGGCCTGTTTGATCACCTCGTTGGTGGCCGCTTCGATGCCGGCGTTACCGGCGGCGAGGATGAATTCCAGACCGTCCTTGTTGTTGGCCTTGGCAAATTCCTGCACCGCATGCACCGCTCGGTCGAGGGTCTCGGCCTTGTGGTCGTTGAGGAAGATCAACACCGGCGCCAGCGAACAGCTGTTGTTGTACAGGCCGTCGGCGCGGGCAATCGAGTTGTTCAGCACGTCCGGGTTGCGCGACAGGGTCTCCCACTTCAGGTTGCCCTCGTTCATGCCCTTGATCATCTGCTTGGACACGGTCACCAGCGAGATCGCCGACTGCACGCCCTCGGTGTTCTGCATCTTCCACATCAGCTCGTCGATCGGTGCCATCGCTTCGTAGCGCGAGCAGCCCTCGGTGGCGGTCTTGACCATCACCACCAGCACGTCGGAACTGGTGGAATAGTTGTTGATGATGAAGTTGTTGTCCTTGTTGTAGCGCGAGTCCGGACGCAGCTCCGGCGCGCCCTGGTCAAGGTCGCCGATCTTCAGGTTCTGGCTGTACCAGAGGCCGCCACCGAAGGCGAGCAGCGCCAGGGCAATCGAGACCGGCGCGACTTTCGGGCTGGCGAAGTTCGACAACAGGCGCCAGAACGGGTGTTCGCGGTTCGCGTCCTTCTTGCTCTTGGCGATGGCGCGTTTGCTGATGCCGACATAGGAAATCGCCACCGGCAGCAGGATCAGGTTGGTGAACACGATCACCGCTACGCCGATGGACGCGCCGATCGCCAGTTCGCGGATCACCCCGATATCAATGATCAGCAGGGTGATGAAGCCCACGGCGTCGGCGAGAATCGCGATCATCCCCGGCAGGAACAGTTGCCGGAAGGTGCGCCGCGCGGCAGTCAGGGCGTTGTCCGCCTCACTCGACTGCAGGGCGATGCCGTTGATCTTCTGCACGCCGTGGGAAATGCCGATGGCGAAGATCAGGAACGGCACCAGCATCGAATACGGATCCAGCCCGAAACCGAAGAAGTGCATCAGCCCCAGTTGCCAGACCACCGCCACCAGCGTGGTGCTCAACACCGCAATGGTGCTGCGCAGGCAGTTGGTGAACCACAGCAGCAGAATCAGGGTGATGACGAACGCGATGCCGAAGAACATCACCACCATCACCAGGCCGTCGATCAGGTCTCCGACCTTCTTGGCGAAGCCGACGATGTGGATCTTGACGTTGGGGTTCTGCGCTTCGAACTTGTTGCGGATCTTGTCTTCAAGCTCATGGGAGAACTGGCGGTAGTCCAGCGCCAGCAGCTTGCCCTGATCCTGCGGGTCCGGGTAGGACTCCAGCAGCGGGATGTCGACGATGCTCGATTTGAAGTCGTTGGACACCAGGCGCCCGACCTGCCCTGACTTGAGCACGTTGTTGCGCAGCATGTCGAGGCTGTCCGGCGAGCCGTCGTAGCTCTGCGGAATCACTTCACCGCCGGCGAACCCCTCTTCGGTCACTTCGGTCCAGCGTACGCTCGGGCTCCACAGCGATTTGAGGCCGGAACGGTCGACGCCGGAGATGTAGAACACCTCGTCGTTGATCTGGCGCAGGGTCTCCATGTATTCCTTGGAGAAGATGTCGCCGTCTTTGGCTTCCACCGAAATCCGAACGGTATTGCCCAGGTTCGCCAGATCGTTGCGGTGCTCCATCATCTTCTCGATGAACGGATGCTTGAGCGGGATCATTTTTTCGAAACTGGTGGAGGGGCGAATCAGCGTGGCCTGCCAGAACAGGAAGATACTGACCACCAGACAGATCAGGATCACGGCCGGACGGTTGTTGAAAATCAGACGCTCGAGGAACGTCGCCTTGTCCTGATGATGAGTGCTCAAGGAAGTCATAGCCCCGCCTTCTTATTATTGATTTCGGCGCCGTTGGGCTGCGTGGTGTGCACGCCGCCCTGCCCGGTCAGAATCAGATTGCCGTCGCCGGCCGCTGTCACCGAGGACAGCGAAATGCGGTCCGGGCGGTTGAACACGCTGAAGGTTTCGCCGTTGTCGCTGCTGCTGATCACCGAGCCGCCGTTGCCGACGATCACGATCGAGCCATCCGCGAGCAGCGTGGCGCCGGACAGGCCGAACTCCAGCGCACCACGCGCGGCTTTGAGTTCGACCTGCTGCCAGGTGCTGCCGAAATCGCTGGAACGATAGAGGTTGCCGCGCAGGCCGTAGGCCAACAAGGTCTGCGCCTGGGCGGTGCCGATCACGCCGAACAGCGAGCCTTGATATGGGCCCTGGAGTTTTTCCCAAGTCTGGCCCCAGTCCGGGGAGCGGAACATGCTGCCCTGCTCGCCGACGATGAACAGCCCGGCGTCCTTGACCGCCGCGATGGCGTTGAGGTGGAACTGGTCCTGGTTGTCGAGGCGGTCGCTGACGTCCTGCCAGTTCTTGCCGCCATCGGTGGTTTCCAGCAATGCGCCGTAGGCACCGACCGCGACGCCGTGGTTGACGTCCTGGAACCAGACGTCGAGCAGCGGTGCTTCGCGCTTGAGGTCTTCGAATTGTTTGCTCCAGGTCAGGCCGCCGTCGGCGCTGGCGAGGATCTGCGCGTCGTGGCCGACCGCCCAGCCGTGCTTGTCGTCGACGAAGTACACCGCCGTCAGCAGTTGCCGGGTTGGCACTTTGGCCTGGGTCCAGGTCTTGCCCTGGTCGTCGGAAAAGAGAATGTGCCCGCGGTCACCCACCGCCACCAACCGGGTGCCGGCGTGGACAACATCGAGTATCAGGCTTTTGGCGGCTTTGGCCGATTCGGTGGAGTACACCCCGTCGGCGGGCGCTTCGGCAGCCAGAACGGGTGCCGACAAGGCAGCACAGCCCAGCAGTGTGAGTGCTGTGGCCAGCAACGCGGTGTTGCGTAACGCCGGCGGGCGGCAACGACTCATAGACCTTCCCCTATTTATTATTGTTAGGCCATTGGGCCTTAGGGCGCCGCAAGGGTGCTCGTGGTGACTGATGGGTCACAAGCATAGCCGTGAAACCCGCAGTCCAGAGCGCCTTGGGAAGCTGGCTCATCCTATCGGGCTTTGGAAACGTCTGACAATCGGCGCCACGTTATCTTTTGTTAACCAAATGGCCCCGACACAACCCCCTGTAGGAGCTGCGGCACGCTGCGATCTTTTGATCCGGTTTTTTAAAAACAAGATCAAAAGATCGCAGCGTGCCGCAGCTCCTACATCGATATCGCGTCGTAGTGGATTGATGAGGATGGCAGGCGAATACACCGCCATTCGCCGGATCGATGCGGCAAATCTTGCGTGGGGGACTTGCACGATCGGTATTATGGTATACCATCAGACGCACAGACACTTTCAATCCCCAACGGAGCAGCTCATGAGTTTCGAAATTCGCAAGATCGTCAGCTATGTCGAAGAAACCTTCATCGAAGGCGGCAAGGCCACGGACAAGCCAGTGACCATGGTTGGCTTGGCTGTGGTGATGAAGAACCCGTGGGTCGGCAACGGCTTCGTCGAAGATCTGAAACCGCAAATCCGCGCCAACTGCTCCGACCTCGGCGCAATGATGGTCGAGCGTCTGGTGGGCATCATCGGTGGCGCCGAGAAAATCGAGGCTTACGGCAAAGCGGCAGTGGTCGGCGCTGACGGCGAAATCGAACACGCCTCGGCCGTGATCCACACCCTGCGCTTCGGCAACCACTACCGCGAAGCGGTCAAGGCCAAGAGCTACCTGAGCTTCACCAACAAGCGCGGCGGCCCGGGCACGTCGATCCAGATCCCGATGATGCACAAGGACGACGAAGGTCTGCGCTCGCACTACATCACCCTGGAAATGCAGATCGAAGACGCGCCGCGTGCCGACGAAATCGTCGTGGTGCTCGGTTGCGCCGACGGTGGTCGACTGCACCCGCGCATCGGCAACCGCTACATCGATCTGGAAGAACTGGCCGCCGAAAAAGCCCAGTAATCACAATAAAAAGGCATTGCAGGAGCGCTCCATGATTCGGCTCACCGCTGAACTCACCCCGGCTGGCACCAGTTACCTGGCGACCGGCCAAGGCCAGCCCGTGGTCTTGATCCACGGCGTGGGCCTGAACAAAGAAATGTGGGGCGGCCAGATCGTTGGCCTGTCTGCCCAATACCAGGTGATCGCCTACGACATGCTCGGCCACGGCGCCAGCCCGCGCCCGGCCAGCGGCACCGGCCTGCTCGGTTATGCCGATCAGTTGCTGGAGCTGCTCGATCACCTGAATCTACCCCAGGCAGCGGTGATCGGTTTCTCCATGGGCGGTTTGGTGGCGCGGGCGTTTGCCCTGCATTACCCCGAGCGTCTGCAAAGCCTGGTGGTGCTCAACAGCGTGTTCAACCGCAGCGAAGAACAGCGCGCCGGGGTCATCGCCCGCACCGCGCAGGCCGCCGAACACGGGCCGGACGCCAATGCCGAAGCGGCGCTGTCGCGCTGGTTCAGCCGCGAATATCAGGCGGCGAACCCGGCGCAGATTGCGGCCATTCGTCAGACCCTGGCCGGCAACGACCCGCAGGGTTATCTGACTACCTACGAATTGTTCGCCACTCAGGACATGTACCGCGCCGACGACCTCGGCAGTATTCAGGCGCCGACTCTGATCGCCACCGGCGAATTGGACCCCGGTTCCACCCCGGAAATGGCCGAGCAACTGGCCCGGTGCATCCCCGGTGCGAAGGTTGCGGTACTGCCCGAGCAACGGCATATGATGCCGGTAGAGTCGCCGCGCCTGGTCAACCAGACGCTGCTGCAATTTCTCGACTACGCACACGCCCGACAAAACCCTATAAAGGGGATCGTTGCATGACACTCCAACGCTTCCAGATGTGCATCGGCGGAGAATGGGTCGACGCCCTCTCCGGCAAGACTTTCGAAAGCCTCAACCCGGCCAGCGCGCAAGCCTGGGCCGAACTGCCTGACGCCGATGAAGCCGATGTCGAACGCGCCGTGCAAGCGGCGCAGACTGCCTTCGACAGCCCGGCCTGGCGCGGCCTCACCGCCACCGCGCGCGGCAAACTGCTGCGGCGTCTCGGTGACCTGATCGCGGAAAACAAGGAACAACTGGCGCAGCTGGAAAGCCGCGACAACGGCAAGCTGATCCGCGAAACCCGTGGTCAGGTCGGTTACCTGCCGGAGTTTTTCCATTACACCGCAGGCCTGGCCGACAAGCTCGAAGGCGGCACCCTGCCGCTGGACAAGCCCGACCTGTTTGCCTACACCGTGCACGAAGCGATGGGTGTGGTTGCCGCGATCATTCCGTGGAACAGCCCGCTGTACCTGACCGCGATCAAACTGGCGCCGGCCCTCGCGGCCGGCAACACGATTGTGATCAAGCCGTCCGAGCACGCTTCGGCAACCATCCTTGAGCTGGCGCGTCTGGCCCTCGAAGCCGGGATTCCACCGGGCGTGGTCAACGTCGTCACCGGTTACGGCCCGAGCACCGGCGCCGCCCTCACCCGCCATCCGCTGATCCGCAAGATCGCCTTCACCGGCGGCGCGGCCACGGCCCGGCATGTGGTGCGCAGCAGCGCCGAGAACTTCGCCAAGCTGTCGCTGGAACTGGGCGGCAAGTCGCCGAACATCATCTTCGCCGACGCCGACCTGGACAGCGCGATCAACGGTGCCATCGCCGGGATCTACGCGGCTTCGGGCCAGAGCTGCGTGTCCGGTTCGCGCCTGCTGGTACAGGACGAAATCTACGACGAATTCGTCAGCCGACTGGTGGAACGCGCCCGTCGCATCCGCATCGGCAACCCGCAGGACGACCACAGCGAAATGGGCCCGATGGCCACCGCGCAGCAATTGGCGGTGGTCGAAGGTCTGGTGGCGGATGCCATCGCTGAAGGCGCGCGATTGCGCACCGGCGGCAAGCGTCCGGCCGACCTCGGTGACGGCTGGTTCTACGAGCCGACGCTGTTCGAGTGCGACCGCAACTCGATGAAGATCATGCAGGAAGAAGTCTTCGGCCCGGTGGCTTCGGTGATTCGCTTCACAGATGAAGCCGAAGCGCTGGCGATTGCCAACGACTCGCAGTTCGGCCTTGCCGCCGGCATCTGGACCCGCGATCTGGGCCGCGCCCATCGTCTGGCGCGGGATGTGCGTTCGGGGATCATCTGGGTCAATACCTACCGTGCGGTGTCGGCGATGGCGCCGATCGGCGGCTTCAAGAACAGTGGCTATGGACGCGAAAGCGGCATCGATTCGGTGCTGGCCTACACCGAACTGAAAACGGTGTGGATCAACCTCTCTCAGGCACCGATGCCTGATCCGTTTGTGATGCGCTAGGAGTCCTGCGACATGATCGAACCCGGCATTTACAAAGACGTCATGAGCTCATTTCCGTCCGGGGTCACGGTGGTCACCACCCTCGACCCGGACGGCGCCATCGTCGGCATCACTGCCAGCGCCTTCAGCGCGCTGTCGATTGACCCGGCGCTGGTACTGTTCTGCCCCAACTACGCCTCCGACACCTACCCGGTGCTGCGCGACAGCCAGAAATTCGCGATCCATTTGCTGTCCGCCGAGCAGACCGCCGAGGCCTACGCCTTCGCCGGCAAAGGCAAGGACAAAGCCAAAGGCATCGAGTGGCACTTGAGCGAACTGGGTAACCCGATCCTCGCCAAGGCCACGGCGATCATCGAGTGCGAGTTGTGGCGTGAATACGACGGTGGTGATCACGCGATCATTGTCGGCGCGGTGAAGAACCTGATCCTGCCCGAGCAACCGGTGACGCCGATGATTTATCACAAGGGCAAGCTCGGGCCGTTGCCGACCCTGGCCTGATGGATACATAGATCCCACTGTGGAACTGCCCATTGTGGTGAGGGGATTTATCCCCGACCGGCTGCGAAGCAGTCGTAAGATCCTTGCACGCGGTGTGTCTGGCAATTCGCAGTTGCAGGTTTGGGGGCGCTTCGCGCCCCGTCGGGGATAAATCCCCTCACCACAGGTTTCATTCCAAAAGGGGGTCTCTGTTGTGAGGAGGCATGATGAGCAACGAAAAGTACAAAAAAGGCCTGAAGATCCGCACCCAGGTGCTGGGCGAAGCCTACGTGCAACGCTCGATCGAGAATGCCGACGACTTCACCCGCCCGCTGCAGGAAATGGTCACCGAATACTGCTGGGGCCATGTCTGGGGCCGTGAGGGTTTGTCGCTCAAGGAGCGCAGCATGATCAACCTGGCGATGATCTCGGCGCTCAACCGTCCGCACGAACTCAAGCTGCATGTGCGCGGCGCCTTGCGTAACGGCCTGAGTCGTGAGCAAATACGCGAAATTCTGCTTCAGGTCGGTATTTATTGCGGCGTCCCGGCAGCCGTGGACAGTTTCCGGCTCGCCCGTGAAGCCTTCGCCGAAGCCGACGCCGAGGCCTCCAGTTAACCCCTCGGCTGTTTAGATGCCCGTCTGGCATGGACAGCCAACATCAAGAGCGGACCCCATGAAACGCCAGCCACTCGACGACAGCTTCAAGGTCAATCGCAACCCCGTTACCCTGCGCGAAATCGTGCTGGACAAACTGCGTAGCGCGATCATGAATTTCCAGCTCATGCCCGGCGATCGTCTGGTTGAGCGCGATCTGTGCGATCGCCTCGGTGTCAGCCGCACGTCGGTGCGCGAAGCCTTGCGTCACCTGGAGTCAGAAGGCCTGGTCGAATTCGCCGATGCCAAAGGCCCGCGCGTAGCGATCATCACCCTCGCCGATGCAGTCGACATCTATGAACTGCGCTGCGTGCTCGAAGGCCTGATCGTCCAGCTGTTCACCCTGCGTGCCAAGGCCAAGGACATCAAGGCCCTGGAAAAAGCCCTCGACGAGAACCGCAAGGCGCTCAAGGACGGCGAACTGCAACAGGTGATCGACTCGGTGCAGGGCTTCTACGACGTGCTGCTCGAAGGCTCGGGCAACCATGTTGCGGCCACGCAGTTGCGCCAGTTGCAGGCGCGCATCAGCTACCTGCGCGCAACCTCCGTATCGCAGGAAAACCGGCGCGGCGCGAGTAACCACGAAATGGAAAAAATGGTCGAGGCGATCAAGAGCGGCGATCCGCTGGCGGCGCATCAGGCCTGCGTCGACCACGTGCGTGCGGCAGCCGCCGTGGCCCTCGATTACCTCAAGCGCAAACAGGAAGAGACCGGCGCCACGCCGAACATCACCCTGCCGATCGCGCTGAAAGAACCACGCATAGGTCACTGACATGTTCAGCCCGAGCTTTTGCCCGAAATGCGGTGGCCCTGACCTCGGTCAGCAGGTGCCGCCGGGCGATACGCACGAGCGCCTGATGTGCCGCGGCTGCGGCTACATCCACTATGTGAACCCGAAAATCATCGCCGGCTGCATCATCGAGCAGGACGGCAAATACCTGTTGTGCCAACGGGCGATCCCGCCGCGCCCCGGCACCTGGACGCTGCCGGCCGGCTTCATGGAAAGCGGCGAAACCACCGAGCAGGCCGCCCTGCGCGAAGTCTGGGAAGAAAGCGGCGTACGTGCGGAAATCGTCTCGCCGTATTCGATCTTCAGCGTGCCGAAGATCAGCGAGGTGTACATCATCTTCCGCGCGATCGCGCTGGAGATCACCGGCCAGTTCGGGCCCGAGACGCTCGACTACAAGTTCTTTGCCCCTGAAGACATTCCGTGGGAGCAGATCTACTACCCGGCGATCCGGCAGATCCTCGAGCGCTATATCGAGGAGCGTCAGGCCGGGGTCTATGGCATGTACATGGGCAATGACGACAGCGGCAAGATTCATTTCATGCGTTGATCAGCCGTCACTTGCAAGAGATACAGAGCCCGGCCCGATTCCTCGGTAGATAGGTGCTCAGTCCGGCATCGCACGAATGATATCCGCCAGATCATCTTTGGTGATTTCATTGGCTTTGAGAGCAGCGGAGATATCTTTTTTGGAGAGCGGGAAACGCTTGAAAATGTCTTTCAAGGTATCGGCATCAATATTGGCCAGCCAAAGAGGATCGATAAATGAACCGCCATATTCAGGCTTCATTGGGACCTCTTCGTGGGCAATGGCACCTTTGTGATTCAGATACACAACATAACGATCGTGCCCTTCTGGAAAGCTTTTATCGTGATATAGCGTTGTCCCCATCGGCAGGACATAGTAATTGTCATCGCCACCTTGCCCTTCGATCAGCAGGGGTTCTTTGGTTTTAATCATCTTCATAGTGTGTTCCTTTGCAGTATCGCCAAAAATAAGAAAAGCCATAAAGACTGCATTTACAAATAAAGCCGCCGTCAGCCAAAAGCCAATCTGCCTATTTGTAAACATTCTTTTTATCATAGTGCGCCTCAGTATTTCCTTCGAGCATGGCTTGTAAATCCGCAGGCATGAAAATCCCGTCCTGAGGTTTAGTCTGCGTGCGCGCAGCTTGCCTTTCCAGGAATGACAATCCACGCATTTCGCTATATTTAGACGGATTCTGCACGATTGGCTTACCCGAAATTTTGGCTCCTGCAATCGTTACAGTCGTGCAGTTATTGGTGGTTGGATGATAGTTGGACGGCAATACATAGCGCGCAGACGTTGCTGTCTTTCTTCTCAGCTCCTTTTTCTGGGCGACAATACCGTCGAAGTGAGCGATAACGGCCTCAGCGGTTGCACTATCCAAAAAATAAACAAAGCCAGTTGTTGTGCGCCCCAAGCTGTTCTCACCCGAGATGTACGCTTTGAAGGATGTCCAAACGTTCAGCACTCCCTCCCCTTCGCTATCAAACGTCCCCCAGGTTTTTCCATAGCGCCCAAAGTCATAGGTGATGTCTTTAGAACCAACCACTACATGTAAAGCAGCATGCCCGAAAGGATGCTCTTCCTTGTCACGGGTGTAAGGGCCACCCACAAGTATCTCCATATATGCACCCGACACGACGACTTGGTTGGTTTTCGTAGTTTTCCCCGATGCGCCTGTACTTTTTGCGGCCTGTGTTGTGCTGGTAGTTTTAGTAGGCTGAACCATTAAAGATGTTCCGTATCTTCAAGTTTCGGGAATTTTATACTGCAACTTCCCCTAGGAATGTTTGCGACATGCACGAAGCCGTTTTCGTCAAGGACGCCTGTCATCAACGTTCCATCGGGGAGTGTCAGTTCGTACGCCTCGTTGGCGACAGGCTCATCTCTATCGTTCAGCAACTGAAACTCGACAAACGTCTTTTCTTTCAGGAACTGCGAGAAAAAGCTAGTGGGCGCCCCTCCACCGGATTCACCCACGAAGGTATCGGGAGATCCGGCAGTGATCGTCGCTCCGCATGCTGTCTGCGAGCCGACGTGTGCTACATCTTTTCCCAGCCCGAACACGTGAGGAGCACCGGACGTTATGGGATTACTGCCGTGAACAGGGCAGGAATAGGTGTCTCCTACCAAAGCTACAGGCATCGAGTTAACGAAAATTGGGCTCGATCCAGTGGTGATATTTCCGCCGTGACTTCCTGGATCTCCAAGTCGCGCTACTGGCTTTCCTGCCATCGTTTCTCTCCTTTGAACATCACAATGGCTGGATAGTAACCGATCCTTGATCCCTCCTGAACGAGCAAAATACGAAACGGAACCGGCTTACAGGACACGCAGCGTTTTCCGGCGCGACTCTGGTTGACGACCCTAGTCCCACTCCCTATCCTCGCGCCTGTCACGACTCATTCGTGATCGGGTTTGACGGCCCGTAATCTTCTCACGACGTGCATAGCCTTCTCTGCTCGAGCACTCCTGTGTCCGATGCATTCTTAATGGCGACTGTGCGCGGGGCATCTTCGGATGCGCCGGTGTCCGTGAGAGCCGGTCCGTCAACCCACGCACAGTTGCCACCCAATTTCGTTTGACGGCGTTTTTGTGGCAGCTCTACTGGATCTTACGGAGCTACACCCATGACGGAATCGACCATAGAAATCATCCCCTACACTCGCCGCGATCGACTCAGACAATTCCTAGTCGACAATATGTCGATAGCGCTGAGAAGAACCTTCACATGTAATCTTCAGGCAGGTGCTGGCGTATGAATACCCACATTTCTATGACCCACAACGAAGACAGCATTCCAGTGCTCCTGGTCTCAACACAGGCACCGCTGGACATTTTGCACAGCAGCGCGGCGAGCAGGTTTTTGGCAGCTACACAGATGATGGAAAGCCTCGCCAGCCTGGATATCTCAGCTGCCAAGGGTGTCGATGTGCAGCAACTCGCCCACGCAGCAGCGATTTTGCTTCGTGATGGCTGTGATGTAATGGACGTATTAGGGCGGAAGATTCAAGCACAAGGCTGAGCAAAGAATCACAGTCCTTAACCGCTGATAGCTGCGATCTTCTGATCACGAAAAAGAGCATCAAAAGATCGCAGCTGGACTCGTAAACAAGCGCTTACGGCGCCATCCCTTCCACAATAATGATCTCCGCCCTCGCCCACTCCTCGCGGTAGCTTCTCGCCTCCTGATACGCCGCCGAGCGGTAGCACGCCACCGCCTGTTCGTAGTTGTCGAATTCGATCACCACGCTGCGCTGGGGCGTCGTCCGGCCTTCCATCGCTTCGCTGCGCCCGCCCCTGGCCAAGAATTTCGCGCCGAACTTGGCGAACGCTTTCGGCGCGCGCTGGGTGTATTGGCTGTAGTGCTCGGCATCGTCGACATCCACGTGGGCAATCCAGTACGCCTTCATAGTGACCTCATTGTTGATTTTGTATTATGGTATACCAATATTATTCCCAACAAACCCTGAGAGTCCAGCATGGCCTTCAACAGCATCGAAGAAATCCTTGAAGATTATCGCCTCGGCAAAATGGTCCTGCTGGTCGATGACGAAGATCGGGAAAACGAAGGCGACCTGCTGCTGGCCGCCGATTGTTGCACGCCCGAGGCGATCAGCTTCATGGCCCGTGAAGCGCGCGGATTGATCTGCCTGACGTTGACCGACGAGCATTGCCAACGCCTGGGCCTGGAGCAGATGGTCCCGAGCAATGGCAGCGTATTCAGCACCGCGTTTACCGTGTCGATTGAAGCGGCGGTCGGCGTCACCACTGGCATTTCTGCGGCCGATCGCGCGCGCACGGTCGCGGCCGCTGTGGCCACAGACGCCCGCGCTGAAGACCTGGTGCAGCCTGGGCACATCTTCCCGCTGCGCGCCAAGGAAGGCGGCGTGCTGACCCGCGCCGGCCACACCGAGGCCGGTTGCGATCTGGCGCGCCTCGCCGGTTTCACCCCGGCCTCGGTGATCGTCGAGGTGATGAACGACGACGGCACCATGGCCCGGCGTCCGGACCTGGAAGTGTTCGCGCGCAAGCACGGGATCAAGATCGGCACTATCGCCGATCTGATCCACTATCGCCTGAGCACCGAGCACACCATCGAGCGCATCGGTGAGCGTGAGCTGCCGACGGTGCATGGCACCTTCCGCCTGATCACCTTCGAAGACCGCATTGAGGGCGGCGTACACATGGCGATGGTCATGGGCGATCTGCGTCGCGAGGAACCGACGTTGGTGCGTGTGCATGTGATTGATCCGCTGCGTGATCTGGTCGGTGCTGAGTACAGCGGGCCGAGCAACTGGACGCTGTGGGCGGCGCTGCAACGGGTCGCGGCCGAAGGTCATGGGGTCGTGGTGGTGTTGGCCAATCATGAATCGTCGCAGGCGCTGCTCGAGCGCGTGCCGCAATTGACCCAGCCGCCACGGCAGTTCAGTCGCTCGCAATCGCGGATTTATTCGGAGGTCGGCACCGGGGCGCAGATTCTGCAGAACCTCGGCGTCGGCAAACTGCGCCATCTTGGGCCGCCGCTGAAGTATGCGGGGCTGACCGGGTATGACCTGGAGGTGGTGGAGAGCATTCCGTTCACCGAATAACGCCCAGACACAGGTGATTTCCTGTGGCGAGGGAGCTTGCTCCCGCTGGACTGCGCAGCAGGCCCCAGCTTTTCAGAGAAGCGAGGGTCGCTTCGCAACCCGGCGGGAACAAGCTCCCTCGCCACAATTTCATCTATAGAAAATCCTTCAGCGGTCAAAAAACAGCTTCGCCAGATAACCGGTAAGGCAAAGTGCTTGCACAAAGTTTGGAATACCATAATATGATATTCCATAGACCGAACGACCTGAAAAACCGTCCGGCTACTGCTCCCGACAGGCGGGCAACAACGCAAGCCCGCTCAAAAACACAACAATGAGGGCGTAAAAATGGTGTTGAACAAAGCTGCAACCGCAATCCTTTTTGCGGGACTGCTGAGCGTGACTGGCCAGGCTGCAATGGCCGCCGAGAGTGTGAACTTTGTCAGCTGGGGCGGAAGCACCCAGGATGCGCAGAAACAGGCCTGGGCCGATCCGTTCAGCAAGGCCAGCGGCATCACCGTTGTGCAGGACGGCCCGACCGACTACGGCAAACTCAAGGCCATGGTCGAGAGCGGCAACGTGCAATGGGACGTGGTCGATGTCGAAGCTGACTTTGCCCTGCGCGCCGCTGCCGAAGGCCTGCTCGAACCCCTCGACTTCAACGTCATCCAGCGCGACAAGATCGACCCGCGTTTCGTCAGCGACTACGGCGTCGGCTCGTTCTTCTTCTCCTTCGTCCTCGGCTACAACGAGGGCAAGCTCGGCGCTGCCAAGCCGCAAGACTGGAGCGCCCTGTTCGACACCAAGACCTACCCCGGCAAACGCGCCCTGTACAAATGGCCAAGCCCCGGCGTGCTCGAGCTGGCGCTGCTGGCCGACGGCGTAGCGGCTGACAAGCTCTACCCGCTGGATCTGGATCGCGCCTTCAAGAAACTCGACACCATCAAGAAAGACATCGTCTGGTGGGGCGGCGGCGCGCAGTCGCAGCAACTGCTGGCCTCCGGTGAAGCGAGCATGGGTCAGTTCTGGAACGGCCGGATTCACGCTCTGCAGGAAGACGGCGCACCGGTCGGTGTGAGCTGGAAACAGAACCTGGTCATGGCCGACATTCTGGTGATTCCAAAAGGCTCGAAAAACAAGGACGCGGCGATGAAGTTTCTGGCCAACGCCAGCAGTGCCAAAGGCCAGGCGGACTTCTCCAACCTGACCGCCTACGCCCCGGTCAACGTCGACAGCGTGGCGCGCCTGGACTCGGTGCTGGCCCCGAATCTGCCGACGGCCTACGCCAAGGATCAAATCACGCTTGATTTCGCGTACTGGGCCAAGAACGGTCAAGCCATCGCGACACGGTGGAACGAATGGCTGGTCAAATGAAAATGGCGGCCACTGCGCCCCGCCCCGCAACGGTGACCGGGAGCGCCACTGGCGCTGCCGGCTCGTCCCCCACCTTCAGACAACGCTGGAAAGGTGCCGGCAATCTCATCCCGGCCCTGCTGTTCCTCGGTTTGTTCTTTCTCGCGCCGTTGATTGGCCTGCTGTTGCGCGGCGTGCTGGAACCGGTGCCGGGCCTCGGCAACTATGAACAACTGTTCGCCAACTCGGCGTATGCGCGGGTGCTGCTCAACACCTTTTCGGTGGCCGGGCTGGTGACGATTTTCAGCCTGTTGCTGGGCTTCCCACTGGCATGGGCGATCACCCTGGTGCCACGCGGCTGGGGGCGCTGGATCCTCAACATCGTGCTGCTGTCGATGTGGACCAGCCTGCTCGCCCGCACCTATTCGTGGCTGGTGCTGCTGCAAGCCTCGGGGGTGATCAACAAGGCGCTGATGGCGCTGGGCATCATCGATCAGCCGCTGGAAATGGTGCACAACCTGACCGGCGTGGTGATCGGCATGAGCTACATCATGATCCCGTTCATCGTCCTGCCGTTGCAGGCGACCATGCAGGCCATCGACCCGATGATCCTGCAGGCCGGCTCGATCTGTGGCGCCAGTCCGTGGACCAACTTCTTCCGGGTGTTCCTGCCGCTGTGCCGGCCGGGGCTGGCGTCCGGCGGGTTGATGGTGTTCGTGATGTCGCTCGGTTACTACGTTACCCCGGCGCTGCTCGGCGGGGCGCAGAACATGATGCTGCCGGAGTTCATCATTCAGCAGGTGCAATCGTTCCTCAACTGGGGCCTGGCCAGTGCCGGCGCCGCGTTGCTGATCGCGATCACGCTGGTGCTGTTCTACTTCTACCTGAAGCTTCAGCCGGAATCCCCGGTTGGCGCCAGCAACGCGAGGTAAGCCGAGATGCTCCTGACTCCCAATGCCATGAGCCGCCGCATGCGTTTCGGACTCTACGCCACCACCGGTTTGATCGGCCTGTTTCTGCTGTTGCCGATCGTGTTCATCGTCCTGCTGTCGTTCGGTTCGTCGCAGTGGCTGGTGTTCCCGCCGCCGGGCTGGACGTTGAAATGGTACGGCCAGTTCTTCTCCAACGCTGACTGGATGAACGCCGCGGCGGCCAGCCTCAAGGTCGCGGTGCTGACCACGATCTGCGCCGTGGCCCTCGGCCTGCCGACGGCGTTCGCTTTGGTGCGCGGGCGTTTTCCCGGTCGGGAAATGCTCTACGGCCTGTTCACCCTTCCGATGATCGTGCCGCTGGTGATCATCGCCGTGGCGGTGTACGCGCTGTTTCTCAAGCTCGGTTACACAGGGACGATGTTCGCCTTCGTGGTCAGCCATGTGATCGTCGCGCTGCCGTTCACCATCATCTCGATCATCAACTCGCTGAAGCTGTTCGATCAGTCGATTGAAGACGCGGCGGTGATCTGCGGTGCCTCACGCCTGCAAGCGGTGTTCAAGGTGACGTTCCCGGCGATTCGCCCGGGCATGGTTGCCGGCGCCCTCTTCGCCTTCCTCGTATCGTGGGACGAAGTGGTGCTGAGCGTGATGATGGCCAGCCCGACCCTGCAAACCCTTCCCGTGAAAATGTGGACCACCCTGCGCCAGGACCTGACCCCGGTGATCGCCGTCGCTTCGACGCTGCTGATCGGCTTGTCGGTTTTGGTCATGGTCATCGCCGCCGCGCTGCGCCGGCGCAACGAAATCAGCGCCTGAGCGCCCAGGAGTACGACATGAGTGCCGTGATCAAAGACGCCTCCCAGCAGAACGACAAACCTCTGGTCAGCCTGCGTAATCTGAACAAGCACTACGGCGACTTTGCCGCCGTCGACAACATCTCGCTGGACATCAGGGACGGCGAGTTCCTGACCTTCCTCGGCTCCAGTGGCTCGGGCAAAAGCACCACGCTGTCGATGCTCGCCGGGTTCGAAACGCCGAGCAGCGGCGAGATCCTGGTCAACGGTCAGTCGCTGGTCAATGTGCCGCCGCACAAGCGCGACATCGGCATGGTGTTCCAGCGCTATTCGCTGTTCCCGCATTTGTCGGTGCGCGACAACATCGCCTTTCCGCTGGCAATCCGCAAACTCGCCGCCGCCGAACGTGACAAGCGCGTCGACGCGATGTTGAAACTGGTGCAACTGGAACAGTTCGCCCATCGCCGCCCTTCGCAATTGTCCGGCGGCCAGCAACAACGCGTCGCCATCGCCCGCGCGCTGGTCTACGAGCCACGCATTCTGTTGATGGACGAACCCCTTGGAGCGCTGGATAAAAAACTGCGTGAAGACTTGCAGGATGAACTGCGCCAGTTGCATCGGCGCCTGGGCATCACCATCGTCTACGTGACCCACGATCAGGAAGAAGCGATGCGTTTGTCGCAGCGCATCGCGATATTCAGTCACGGCAAGATTGTCGGCCTGGGCAGCGGTTATGACCTGTACCAGAATCCGCCGAACGCGTTTGTCGCGTCGTTCCTCGGCAACTCGAACTTCCTCAAGCTCAAGGCTCAAGGCAATGCGGCGGCGGGTTTTGAGGGGCAGTCGTTGTCGATTCGCCTGACCGCCGGCTTGCACACCGATCAGGATGTGCTGCTGATGGTGCGGCCGGAAAAGGCAGTGGCGCTGAGCGTGCAGCAGGCGAGCGCAGAACCGCTGGCAGCGGGTTGGAACGAGGTGTCGGCGCAGGTGGTGGAGGTGTTGTTTCTTGGTGAGAGCCAGACGTGCAGCGTGCTCACCGCAGGCGGTACTTCGATGACGGTAAAAGCGTTGTCCGCCGCCGGCATGCCGCTCAAGGCTGGCGATCCGGTGCGGGTACGCTGGGCGACGGCGGATGCCTGTGTCTACACCGAATGGGCTGAAAGCGACCTCAATAAAGCCGCCGGATCTCACTGACAATCCGTGTAGGAGCTGCCGCAGGCTGCGATCTTTTGATCTTTGAAAAGTAAAATCAAAAGATCGCAGCCTGCGGCAGCTCCTACATGAGATTGTATTTCAACGGTGCTATTCAGTTGATCGGAGTGAACCCTTCAATTTCGTCCGGCCACGCCGTGAGGATTTCGAAGCCTGTCTCCGTCACCGCCACCATATGCTCCCACTGCGCCGACAACGAGCCATCCTTGGTCAGCACGGTCCAGCCGTCCGGCATGTTCTTCACATGGCGCTTGCCGGCGTTGAGCATCGGTTCCACAGTGAAGATCATCCCCGCCTTGAGCTTCATGCCCTGATTGGGGAAGCCGTAATGCAGGATCTGCGGTTCATCGTGGTAAACCTTGCCAATGCCATGCCCGCAATACTCGCGCACCACGCTGAAGCCTTCTTTCTCCGCCAGACTCTGGATCGCATGGCCGATGTCGCCCAGCGTCGCGCCCGGACGCACCCTGCGGATGCCGGCGCACATCGCGTCGTAGGTGGTCTTGATCAGGTGCTGCGCTTCTGGCGTCGCCTCGCCAACCACGTACATGCGGCTGGTGTCGCCGAACCAGCCGTCCTTGATCACCGCGATGTCGAGGTTGACGATGTCGCCGTCTTTCAACGGCGTGCCGGACGGAATGCCGTGGCACACCACGTCGTTGACCGAGGCGCAGACGGTTTTCGGGAAACCGTGGTAACCGACGTTGGCCGGAATGGCTTTCTGCACGTTGACGATGTAATCGTTGCACAACCGATCCAGCTCATCGGTGGTCACCCCCGCCTTGACATGCGGTACCAGCATCGCCAGCACCTCGGCGGCCAGCTTGCCGGCAGCGCGTGACTGAGCGATTTCGGCGGGGCTGTTGATCTTGATCTGGTTTCTCATGCGCTGACGGCTTCCTGAGTCAGTCGGTGCAGATCCAGCCCGCCGTTCTGTTCGGCGCGGATCAGCAAGCGGCAAATGGCGCTGTGGTCGAGGTTGGGGTGCAGTTCGGCAAGCATGCCGATGCGCATCCAGTGCTCGGCCTGCGCGTTGATCGAGCGGCTGAGTGCATTGCTGGAGATGCGCAGGTTCTCGTGCATGTCTTCCGAAATCTTTACGATGCCCATATCCAAATCCAATACGAAGTGTATATGGATCGTATATTAGCCAAGCCTCATGGAAAATTGCAAATACACTCCGCAAACCTGCTGACATAAACGTGCAGGAGCTGCCGCAGGCTGCGATCTTTTGATCTTCAAAAACAAAGTCAAAAGATCGCAGCCTGCGGCAGCTCCTACAGGGATTTTGTGTTGGTTTTTGGGGGAAGCGTGTGGAATTTCAGGCAAAAAAAGCTGCCCTAAGAGGCAGCAAAAACTTTAAGAACACGCGATGTATTGGGCTCAGGATAGACGCCGGATAATGACAGGGTCATGACAGCCAACAATTCACTGAACCGCCCCTGCCCCGTCATCAGGATGTCATCAAGCGCATCGCAGAATCCTCGCAAACCGTCTTGAGCCTTCGACGGATGCTTTGCAGGGATTCCCATGAAAGAAGACGCCTCGCTGTTTGCCGCCATCGACCTGGGTTCGAATGCGTTTCGCCTGATGATCGGCCAGTCGGTTCGCAGTCGAAAAGGCTTGATGATCCAGGAAGTCAAAACCCTGCGTGAACCGGTGCGACTGGCCGAAGGTTTTGACGGTGGTGCTCTGGACGAAATGGCGCTGGACCGGGGCTGGCAGGCGCTGGCGCGGTTCGGCAAGAAACTGCGCGGGTTCGAGGCCGGCAAGGTTCGCGCAGTGGCGACCAGCGCAGTGCGCGAGGCCGACAATGCGCAGCTGTTTCTGCACAGTGCCGAACGTCATCTGGGGTTTCGCATCGATGTCATTTCCGGCCATGAAGAGGCGCAACTGGTCTATGCCGGCGTCGCCCATTCCCTGCCGGGCGCTGAAGACATGCGCTTGGTGGTCGATATCGGCGGTGGTTCCACCGAGCTGATTCTCGGCCAGGGCACACAACCGCTGCTCACCGAAAGCATCGCCATCGGCAGCGGCACCCTGGGCGCCCGCTATTTCCCTGACGGGCGCATCGCGCCCGGTGCGCTGCAGGAAGCCGAACGCGTGGCGATCCTGCACTTCGAGAAAGTCGCCCGCCGCTACCGCGCGCAGGGTTGGCAGCAGACCATTGGCTCGTCCGGCACGGCGCGGATGCTGGCGAAAGTGCTGAAGGCCAATCGCTTGAACGACTTCGGCCAGGATGGCATTACCTATGGCGGGTTGTTGCGTTTGTCGCTGTTGCTGCTGAAGGTGAAGAACGTTCAGCAATTGAAGCTGGCAGGTTTGCAGCCGCATCGCCAGAGCATTTTGCCCGGCGGATTGGTATTGATGCTGGCGGCGTTCAAGGCATTCGGGATTTCGCAGATGGCGCCGTCGGAACCGGGGCTGCGCCTGGGTGTGCTGCATGGTTTGATGAGCCGGCACTGATACCCTACACACTCCAGTGTGGGAGCGGGCTTGCCCGCGAAGGCGGAGTGTCAGTCGAGAATTATTCAGCTGACACTCCGCTTTCGCGAGCAAGCTCGCTCCCACAGGGTTTGCTCAGGCCAGTTCTTTGCGTAGCTGACGGGCAGCGGCAACCATGTGCACCAGTGCCGCCTCAGTCTCCGGCCAGCCACGGGTTTTCAAGCCGCAATCCGGGTTGACCCACAACCGCTCGGCCGGAATCCGCTGCGCTGCCTTGCGCAGCAAACTGGCCATCTCCGAAGCATCGGGAACGCGTGGCGAGTGGATGTCGTAGACACCCGGGCCGATCTCGTTCGGATAGGCGAAGGCTTCGAAGGCATCGAGCAATTCCATGTCCGAGCGCGAGGTTTCGATGGTGATCACGTCGGCATCCATCGCCGCGATGGACTCGATCACATCGTTGAATTCGCTGTAACACATGTGCGTGTGAATCTGGGTTTCGTCACGCACACCCGAGGCGCACAGGCGGAACACGTCGGTGGCCCAGTCCAGATAGTGCTGCCATTGCGCGCGGCGTAGCGGCAGACCTTCGCGGAAGGCGGCCTCGTCGATCTGCACGATCTTGATTCCGGCAGCTTCCAGATCCACCACTTCGTCACGGATCGCCAGCGCCAGTTGCCGCGCCTGCACTTCACGGGACACGTCCTCGCGGGGGAACGACCACATCAGCATGGTCACCGGGCCGGTCAGCATGCCTTTCATGACCTTGCCGGTCAGGCCCTGGGCGTAGCGGATCCAGTCCACGGTCATGGCTTGCGGACGGCTCAGATCACCGAAGATCACTGCCGGCTTCACGCAACGTGAACCGTAGCTCTGCACCCAGCCAAAACGGGTGAATACATAGCCGTCCAGTTGCTCGGCGAAGTACTCGACCATGTCATTGCGCTCGGCTTCTCCGTGCACCAGCACATCGAGCCCCAGTTGCTCCTGGATTTCCACGGCGTGACGAATTTCGCTGTACATGGCTTCGGTGTATTCGGCTTCGCTGAGCTTGCCTTGCTTGAACGACTGACGCGCCAGACGAATCGAGGCGGTCTGCGGAAATGAACCGATGGTGGTGGTCGGGAACAGCGGCAGATCGAGGCCGGCGCGCTGCTTGGCGATGCGCTGGGTAAACGGCGACTGGCGCTGGCTGTCCTGCGCGGTAATGGCCGCCACACGGGCCTGCACCGCCGGTTTGTGAATACGTGGCGAGGCGGCGCGGCTGGTCTGTACCGAGCGGCTTTGGGTCAAGGCGCGGAGCACCTTTGGTGACTCAGGCTCGTTGACGGCCTGCGCCAGCACGGCGACTTCTTCACACTTCTGCACGGCAAACGCCAGCCAGCTTTTCAGCTCGGCATCGAGCTGGTCTTCGCGACTCAGGTCCACCGGACTGTGCAACAGCGAACAGGACGGCGCGACCCACAGCCGATCACCCAATCGCTCATGCGCATGCTGCAAAGTCGCCAGCGCATGTTCCAGATCGCAGCGCCAGACGTTGCGACCGTTGACCAGGCCCAGCGACAACACTTTGTAGGCCGGCAGGCGATCGAGGATGGTCGGGTACTGTTCCGCTGCGCGCACCAGATCGATGTGCAGACCGTCAACCGGCAGGTTGGCGGCCAGACCGAGGTTCTCTTCCAGACCACCGAAGTAAGTGGCGAGCAGTTTCTTCAGCGGATCGCGCTGGATCTGGTTGTACGCACGCTCGAAAGCGTTCTTCCACTCCTGCGGCAGGTCGAGCACCAGAATCGGCTCGTCGATTTGCACCCATTCCACACCGAGGGCGGCGAGGCGCGCGAAGATCTGCCCGTACAGCGGCAGCAAACGATCAAGCAATTCAAGCTTGTCGAACTCGGCGCCTTTGGCCTTGCCCAGCCATAGATAAGTCAGTGGGCCGATAATCACCGGTTTGACGTTATGGCCGAGGGCACGTGCCTCTTCGACTTCTTCGAACAACTGTTCCCAGCCGAGCTGGAACTGTTGATCGACACTGAATTCCGGGACCAGATAGTGGTAGTTGGTATCGAACCACTTGGTCATTTCCTGAGCGTGCGCACCGCCGCAGCAGCTGTCGCTGACACCACGGGCCATGCCGAACAGGGTTTGCAGGGTGGCTTTGCCGTCGTGCGGACGGAAACGCTCGGGGATCACCCCGAACATCAGCGAGTGAGTCAGCACCTGGTCGTACCAGGCGAAATCGCCCACCGGCAGCAGCTCGATGCCGCTGTTTTTCTGCAAGTCCCAATGGGCCTTGCGTAGTTCACGACCCACTTCACGCAGGCCGGCCTCGTTCAGTTCTCCTTTCCAGAACGCCTCTTGCGCTTTCTTCAGTTCGCGGTCGCGACCGATGCGCGGAAATCCGAGGGAATGGGCCAGTGCCATGACAAACAACTCCAATGTCTTGTTGATGGCGGCCATTGTCGGGATCAGGCACTGGTGAGACAAACTCATTTTAATCTTGATGATCACAAGTTTCCCTCATGATCGAATGCCAGCTGTTTGCCCGCTGAAAACATGTTTTGCCCTGCAGGATATTCCTGCGCGAATCAAGCAATCGAGCGCGGTCACGACGCCCTTTGAATACTCAATGACGCCTTGATGTAAACCCTCTGAAACCGCGCCGTTGCAGGCTTTGATTCTGTTCTATGGTTAGATCGAAATGGCTGTATCTGCGGCTGACTAATGGTTGCGACAGATCATGTCTGCGCCTATGTTGCACGCGAGCTTTTCCCCGCGAATGGAACGCGATCAACACCACTACAAGAGGTGAAGAAATGTCAAAGGATTCACGCCCTGCCGTACTTGGGCTGATCGGCAATACGCCGCTGGTACAAGTTACCCGCTTCGATACCGGCCTCTGCACACTGTTTCTCAAACTGGAATCACAAAACCCCGGCGGCTCGATCAAGGACCGCATCGGTCTGGCGATGATCGACGCCGCTGAACGCGACGGGCGCCTGCAACCGGGTGGCACCATCGTCGAGGCCACCGCCGGCAATACCGGCCTCGGTCTGGCGCTGGTCGGCCGGGCCAAGGGCTACCGCGTGGTGCTGGTGGTGCCGGACAAGATGTCCACCGAGAAAGTCCTGCACTTGAAAGCCATGGGCGCCGAAGTGCACATCACCCGCTCGGACGTCGGCAAGGGCCACCCCGAGTATTATCAGGACGTCGCCGCCCGCCTGGCGAAAGACATTCCCGGCGCGTTCTTCGCCGACCAGTTCAACAACCCCGCCAACCCGCTGGCACACGAGTGCAGCACCGCGCCGGAAATCTGGGCGCAGACCGAGCATGATCTGGACGCGATCGTGGTCGGCGTCGGGTCTGCCGGCACCCTGACCGGGCTGAGCCGTTTCTTCAAACGGGTACAGCCGGATCTGCAAATGATCCTCGCCGATCCGGTGGGTTCGGTGATGGCGCAATACAGCCGCGACGGCACGATGCCGACGCCCGGTTCGTGGGCGGTGGAAGGCATCGGCGAAGACTTCATTCCGTCGATCACCGACCTCAGCAGCGTGCGCCACGCCTACTCGATCAGCGACGAAGAAAGCTTCGATCATGCCCGTCAGTTGCTCAAGGCCGAAGGCATTCTCGGGGGTTCGTCCACCGGCACCCTGCTCGCCGCCGCGCTGCGTTATTGCCGCGAACAGACCGAGCCCAAACGCGTGGTCAGCTTCGTCTGCGACACCGGCACGCGCTATCTGTCGAAGGTCTACAACGACCAGTGGATGACCGATCAGGGCCTGTTGCAGCGCAAACGCTATGGCGACCTGCGCGATCTGATCGCCCGGCGTTTCGAAGACGGCCGCGTGATCAGCGTCGGCCCCGACGACACCCTGCTGACCGCGTTCCAGCGCATGCGTCTGGCGGATGTCTCACAACTGCCGGTGCTGGTTGAAGGCAAACAACTGGTCGGCGTGATCGACGAATCCGACATCTTGCTCGCGGTGCACGAAGACGCCGCGCGCTTCAGTCAATCGGTGTCCAGCGTGATGACCGACAAACTGCAAACCCTCGCACCTGGCGCCCATCTCACCGAGCTGGAAGCGGTGCTCAGTCGTGGCCTCGTGGCGATCATTGCCGACGCTTCGGGCTTCCACGGTCTGATTACCCGCACCGACATGCTCAACCAATTACGGAGATCCCTCGCATGAGTCAGCACGACGATAAATCCCAAGGCTTCGCGACCCGGGTGATCCACGCCGGGCAAACGCCTGACCCGACCACCGGTGCGCTGATGCCGCCGATCTACGCCAACTCGACGTACCTGCAAGACAGCCCCGGCGTGCACAAGGGCTTCGACTACGGGCGCTCGCACAACCCGACGCGTTTTGCCCTGGAGCGTTGCGTGGCGGATCTGGAAGGTGGCACCCGCGCCTTCGCGTTCGCGTCCGGGCTGGCGACGATCTCCACCGTGCTCGAACTGATCGATGCCGGTTCGCACGTCATCTCCGGCAATGACCTGTACGGCGGCACGTTCCGCCTGTTCGACAAGGTGCGCCAGCGCAGTGCCGGACACCGTTTCAGCTATGTCGATCTGACTGACCTGGCGGCGTTCGAAGCGGCGCTGCAGGACGACACCCGCCTGGTGATTGTCGAGTCGCCGACCAATCCGCTGCTGAGCCTGTCGGATCTGGCCGCGATTGCGCGCATCTGCCGCGCACGCGGAATCATCAGCGTTGCCGACAACACCTTCGCCAGCCCGTACATTCAGCGCCCGCTGGAGCTGGGTTTCGACATCGTGCTGCACTCGACCACCAAGTACCTGAACGGTCACTCCGACGTGATCGGTGGTATCGCGGTGGTCGGGCAGAATGCCGAACTGGCGGACAAACTCGGCTTCCTGCAGAACGCGGTCGGCGCGATTTCCGGGCCGTTCGACGCGTTCCTGACCCTGCGCGGGGTGAAAACCCTGGCGCTGCGCATGGAACGTCATTGCAGCAACGCGCTGGAACTGGCCAAGTGGCTGGAGCAGCAGCCGCAGGTCAAACGCGTTTACTACCCAGGCCTGCCGTCGCACCCGCAACATGAGTTGGCCAAACGGCAGATGCATGGTTTTGGCGGGATGATCTCGGTGGATCTGAACAGTGATCTGGAGGGCGCACGGCGCTTTCTGGAAAACGTGAAGATCTTTGCCTTGGCCGAAAGCCTCGGCGGCGTGGAAAGCCTGATCGAGCACCCGGCGATCATGACTCACGCGACCATTCCCGCCGAAACCCGCGCCAAACTGGGCATCGGCGATGGCCTGGTGCGTCTGTCGGTGGGCGTCGAAGACCTCGAAGACCTGCGCGCCGACCTGGCGTATGCGCTGACGAAAATCTGATCCTGCAACAACGACAAAGCCCGCAGTGATGCGGGCTTTGGTTATTCGAGCAGGCGGCCAGTGCTGGTCTCTGGCTTACAAGGTTTATCGGGCCTCTCACAGTACAAAAGCAACCATGGAAAAAGAACGGCACTTTGCTGCCTCACACGGCATAAGGGCTGGATCTCAGCGCGGAGATCTTTCTAACCGTGTACCCTTCGGAACGCGCCCCACGTCCCCTTGCTATCCGCTTGCGCATCAGTCTGCGTCTTCGCCTACACCTTTGAGGCTAGCAAATGCCACCGAGTGATGGTCAGGTGTTTTTAGACTGATTTCCTTCAAGCCCCCGTCTGCAAGGAAGTTAACCGACTATCACTTGCTCCCCCAGCCAGCCATGGCCCGTGTTTGACGATCTATACTTTTCAGCTCGCTTTCGCAGTTTCATGCAATACGTCGACACCCGTGCGCGTTACCGTGCGCCCGTGCCAATCGCCAATCTGGTCAACCCCGGGCCAACGGAATGCTGTGTGGCTGATGGGTCGTGGAGAAAATCATGAAACACACGCTTTTATCAGGCGCCATTCTTGCGGTCGCGGCGACCGTGATGTTGCCAACGGTTTGGGCTGCGCAGCCGCAGGCGATGGCCTCTGATGGTTCGGATCATGTGGGAGCCGGCGCAGTCGCCTCGGATGGCTCTGATCATGTCGGGGCTGGCGCGGTAGCCTCCGATGGCTCTGATCATGTCGGGGCTGGCGCAGTGGCGTCCGATGGTTCCGACCACGTCGGCGCCGGTGCAGTCGCCTCGGATGGCTCTGATCATGTCGGGGCTGGCGCAGTGGCTTCCGATGGTTCCGACCATGTCGGCGCCGGTGCAGTCGCCTCCGATGGCTCTGATCATGTCGGGGCTGGCGCAGTGGCGTCCGATGGTTCCGACCATGTCGGCGCCGGTGCAGTCGCCTCCGATGGTTCCGACCACGTCGGCGCCGGTGCAGTCGCCTCGGATGGCTCTGATCATGTCGGGGCTGGCGCAGTCGCCTCCGATGGCTCTGATCATGTCGGGGCTGGCGCGGTAGCCTCCGATGGCTCTGATCATGTCGGGGCTGGCGCAGTGGCTTCCGATGGTTCCGACCACGTCGGTGCTGGTGCACTGGCCTCCGACGGCACCGACAAGGTCGGCGCCAATCGGTATGCCTACTCACGCGTCGGTGTCGGTTCTGATCGCGTCGCTTCGGCGCTGATGACCGGCAGCTATTCCGACCAGTTCAACGCCCCTCAGTAATCAACGCGGGGCGACCCGTTCGGGTCGCCTCTTCCAACCGCGGCACTAGCACATTTGTGCTAATCGACCACCCCGCCACCCGGCGCTATATTCCCTCGCAACCCCCGACGTTCCCCAACATTGCCACTGTGCAGTGCGCGGGATCGTTGTGCCTGGACATCAGAACAACACCAAGGAAGAAGCACCATGAAACTGCATTCCAATCTGTGCAAAGTAGCCATTGTCGGCGCCCTGATGCTGGGCGCCAGCGGTTGCCAGACTGCCAAACCCAGCGAAGCCAGCATGAAAGAACGGGCCCAGACCGTCATCGGCAAACCGGTGTCGAAAATCGACAACATCCGCAGCGACAGCACCCTCACCTACTACACCGCGTATACCTCGGCCGGCGAGTACAACTGCGAGTTGCCCAGCGGCGCGATTATCGCGGTGGCGAGCATGGGCATCATGACTCCGCCGTTGTCTTGCCTGCCCAAAGGCGCCTCACCGATCCCCGTTCAGTAATTGATTTCTCCGGTAAAGGACGACGTTCATCATGAAAACCCTGATCGCTACTCTCACCCTCGCCGCACTCGCCCTGACCGGCTGCGCCACGCCCAAACAGTGGGAAGCCACCGGCGGCAGCAAGAACGACGGCGTGGTTCAGGTCTCCTATGAACTGGGTCAGTTTGAAAGCGGGCAGACCAGCGCCGCGCAAGGTCTGACCGTCGCCTCGGAACGCTGCAAAACCTGGGGCTACAAAAATGCCGAAGTGACCGGTTCGGAGAAAAACATCTGCCGCACCATGGGCCAGTACAACTGCCTGCAAACCACCATCACTCAGGACTACCTCTGCAAGCGTTGAGTCAGACCTGCTCGGCCGGCTCGGTTTGCCGGTCGCGCAGGGCCCGCAAGGTCGCGCGCAGCTCGGCCGGGCGTACCGGTTTGGACAGGATGGCAATTTGGCGGTCGTGCAAGGCCGCCTGTATTTTCTCGATGTCATGCCCGGTGATGATCATCGCCGGCACCGCAAAACCACGCTGACGCCGCACCTCGTCGATGCACTCGATGCCCGTGGAATGCGTACCCAGATCGTAATCGGCGACGATGATGTCGCAATCGGTGACCAGCCCCTGCCCGCTCAACTCGCCTTGCACCACGCAGCCCCAGCGCTCAAGCAGCGCCGACGTCGCCAGCAACACGTTGCGATCATCCTCCACCAGACACACCTTCAGCCCGGTCAACAGACCGGCCTGCCGCACATCGTCACGCATGGCCGGCAATTGCGGCGCCACGGCCACCGGCAAGCCATACAGCGTGACCGCCGTGCCGCGCCCAAGCTGCGAGCGCAACGCCACATCGACGCCGATCAACTGCCCCAGACGCTTGACGATCGACAAACCGAGGCCGACGCCTTCCACGTCCTTGTCACGTACCTGACGCACCCGATAAAACTCTTCAAACACTTTCGGCAGATGCTCCTCGGCAATGCCGTTGCCGCGGTCATAAATCACGATGGCCAGCCCGACACCGCGTTTGCGCACGCCGATCAGCACCGGGCGTTGCGCGCCGTACTTGAAACAGTTGGAAAGCACGTTCTGCACCATGGTCGCGAGCAACGCCGGATCGCTCTGTACCCAGTATTTGCATGGACGCAGGCGCAATTCCACACCGGCCCAGCGCGCGGCTTCGGCGTTCTGGCGGACCAGATCGGCCAGCCACTCGCCCAGATTGAACACCTGCAACCTGGGCAGGACGCGCCCGTTGTCGAGGGTGTAGAGGTCAAGAATCGAACGGAACAACTGCGAGACGTTGAGCAGCGAACGGTCGATGTTGTCGACCAGTTGCCGCTCCTGCTCGCCCAGCCGCGATTCACGCAGGCACGCCGTGAACAGACCGATGGAGTGAATCGGCTGGCGCAGATCGTGGCTGGCCTGGGCGAGAAACCGCGACTTTTCCAGATTGGCTGCGACGGCTTCTTCAGAGGCCTTGCGCGTGCGTTCCAGCAGCAAGTGTGCGTAGAACGGAATCACCGTGCTGGTGAGCATCAACATCAGCACCATGTACGGTTGCGCCTGCCAAACCGGCGTCAACCGATAAACCGCCAGCAACGCCAGCAGCGCCAACCCCGTGGCGATCGCAAGATAGCGCGAGCCATAGCGCATGCCATTACCGAGGTTGACCCAGATGATCACCGCGTACAGCGGCAACGCCGCTTCACCGCCGAGCACCAGGCCGAAACAGGTGCCGGTGTAATCGTGGACCATGCCGAAAATCCGCCGCGCCGGATAATGCCCCGGCCAGCGCGCAATGGCCTGACGCAAGGCAATCGACGCCAGCAGAAACAGCGCGATGTAGACCACCACCGGCAGATAGGTAGCGAAGCGCTGACCCGGCAACACGCCGAGCACGCCAATGTAAACCATGGCAATGCTGGCGATGATGATGCGCAGATTGGCCTGATCCAGCTCGGTGTTTTTCTCGAACTTCATGGGCAACGTCCTTGTGCGACAGTCGTCAGTTTCAGCACCGGCCAGCAGGCAATCCGCGTCTGCGGTGCTAAGGTGCATGCCGTAAACCACGCCTGATCCAGGGAGGGTCACGCCATGACATGCCGCATCATCATAGCCGACGATCACCCGTTGTTTCGCGAGGCCATGCGGCGCACCGTGCAGCGCCTGCTGCCCGAAGCGTCTATCGAGGAGGCCGGCGATCTCGACGCCGTGCTGGCCTTGCTGCCCGCCGGCACCGAGCCGGACACGCTGATTCTCGACCTGCGCTTCCCCGGCCTGACCTGCATCAGCCAACTCGCCGAGCTGCGCCGAAAACTGCCACGCACCACATTGATCGTGGTGTCGATGGTCGACGACGAGACGTTGATCGGCGAAGTAATGGCGGCCGGCATCGACGGTTTCATCGGCAAGAACATCGCCCCGGATGAAATCGGCCAGGCGATTCTGGCGATCCGTGAAGGCGAAGTGCTGGTCAGGTTCGCGCCTTCCGGGCTGCTGCCGCTGGAGACCGGCACCGCCCTCACCCCGCGTCAGCAGGATGTGTTGCGGCTGATCGCCCAAGGCAAGACCAACAAGGAAATCGCCCGGGAGCTGGATATCTCGCCGTTCACCGTGCGCATCCATGTGTCGTCGTTGTTGCGCACGCTCAATGTGCCGTCGCGGGCAGCCGCTGCGGTGAAGTATTCGGGAGGCAACGGCGCAATTTAAATGAACCCTGCGCGCTTGGGCTCACCTAACTGAAAGACCATCAGGAGGTAACCCATGCAAATTGAACCCGTCTGGATCGTACTCGCCGTCGTTCTTGTGATCGTTGAATTGTGGGCGATCAACAGGGTGCGCAAGAGCGCAGGCAAAGGCAGCAATAAAGGCGTATGGATTATCGCCATCGTGTTCGTGCCGTTGTTTGGCCTGATTGCCTGGGCACTGGCCGGCCCGAAACACGTTACGCAGGATTGAGAAAATCCCCCTGTAGGAGCTGCCGCAGGCTGCGATCTTTTGACTTTCAAGATCAAAAGATCGCAGCCTGCGGCAGCTCCTACAGGGAATGCAGCGTTTACGGATCAACTTGTGCCATCAACTCCGGCAGCGATTCCGGACGCTTGGCATAGCGCTGCGCCAGCACTGCGCAGACCATCAATTGAATCTGATGGAACAGCATCAGCGGCAGGATCAACACGCCAATCGTGCCGCCGGCAAACAACACCTGCGCCATCGGCACGCCAGTGGCCAGACTCTTCTTCGAACCGCAGAACAAAATGGTGATGCGGTCTTCCTGGCTGAAACCGAACGCCCTGCCCAGCAAGGTCGACGCCAACAACACCAGCGCCAGCAAGATGCAGCAAACCACCACCAGCCCTAAAAGATCGACCAGCGGAATCTGATGCCAGATACCTTCATTGACCGCCTCGCTGAACGCGCCGTACACCACCAGCAGAATCGAACCCTGATCGACAAACTTCAGCCAGTGCTTGTTGCGCCCGACCCACGCGCCGATCCAGCGCCGAGCGATCTGCCCGGCAATGAACGGCAGCAGCAGTTGCACGCTGATCTTCAGAATCGCATCGACGGTCGAACCGCCGTCACCGTGCACGTTCAGCAGCAGCGCCACCAGCAACGGCGTGAGGAAGATCCCGAACAGGCTCGATGCCGCCGCACTGCAGATCGCCGCCGGAATATTGCCCCGGGCCAGCGAGGTGAAAGCAATCGCCGACTGCACGGTGGCCGGTAGCGCGCAAAGGTAGAGCATGCCCATGTACAGCTTGTCGCCGATCAGCGGTGACAGCAGCGGTTTCAGCGCCAGGCCGAGGATCGGGAACAGCACAAAGGTCAGCCCAAACACCAACAGGTGCAGGCGCCAGTGGCCGGCGCCGGCGATGATCGACTCACGCGAGAGCTTGGCGCCATGCAGGAAAAACAGCAGCGCGATGGCTATGTTGGTCAGCCAGCCGAACCCGACCGCCACCTGACCGCTGGCCGGCAGAAAACTGGCCAGCAGCACGACGCCGATCAGGGTCAGGGTGAAGTTGTCGGGCAGGAATCTTGGTCGGGTCATGAGTCTGTTCATCCGGGGGTTGCCAGTACGTGACTGCGACTCTAACGTGAGCAGAAATTACCGACTAACGCCGAAGAGCCAACAGATGCCGCCTAAAGGACATGAGAAAAGCTTCCGGCGCAGCATTCCCGGGTTGCCCAGCCTGCCCCGTCCGCTGTACGGGCGCACCGAGTCGCTGCCTAATCGCGCGCTGACCCGGCGTCACAGTCACCCGTGGGTGCAATTGTCATACGCGATTCAAGGCGTGCTTGAGGTGCAGACCAGCGCCGGGCGTTTCGTCGCGCCACCGGAGCGCGCGGTGTGGATTCCGGCGGGCGTGCCGCATCGCGTGTTCAGCTCGCCGCACACCGAAATGCGCAGCCTGTACATCGATTGCAGCGTGGCCGGTTGGGCGCTTGAGCGCTGTCATGTGCTGGGCGTCAGCGACCTGCTGCGCGAGCTGATTCGCGCCTTCAGTCGGGTGCCGGTGGAATACGACGAGAGCGGCGCGCATGGCCGGTTGGCCCAAGTGATCCTCGATCAACTGGCCGAAGCGCCGCAGATTGACCTGATGCTGCCGCTGCCGCAGGACAACCGTCTGCGGCAGATCTATCAAAGTCTGGAGCAACATCCGGAACAGCAGACCACACTGAACCATTGGAGCGAAAGATTCGGTGTCACCGAGAAAACCCTAAGCCGCCTGTTTTTACGCGACACCGGCCTGACCTTCCGCGCCTGGCGTCAGCGCTTGCGTCTGTTGGGCGCACTGACCCCGCTGGAACGCGGCGAACGGGTCACCGACGTGGCTCTGGCCTGCGGTTATGACTCGACGTCGGCGTTCATCGCGGCCTTTCGCCAGCAGTTTGGTGAAACCCCGGGCGAATTTTTTCGCTGACTTTTGTCGATATTTATCGAATTAGCACATGCCAATCGACAAAGTTCAGGGTAGAGTTTCGCCCATACGGAATTCTTTACGCGTTACGACCATAACCCTGATGACCCAACCCTTTAGCGAACCTGTCGGCGGTAACAGCATGATCGAAGTCACTGAAGTCTCCATTGCTCAATTACGCGCGGCGCTCGACGCCGGCCAGACCACCGCGGTTGAACTGGTGCAGGCCTATCTGGCCCGGATCGACGCCTACGACGGCCCGCACACCGCCACCGCACTGAATGCGGTGGTGGTGCGCAATCCTGAAGCGCTGGCCGAAGCCCAGGCGTCCGACGCGCGCCGGGCCAAGGGCGAAACCCTTGGCCCGCTCGACGGCATCCCTTACACCGCGAAGGACAGCTATCTGGTCAAGGGTCTGACCGCCGCCTCCGGCAGCCCGGCCTTCGCCGATCTGGTGGCGTATCGCGACGCCTTCACCATCGAACGCCTGCGCGGCGCCGGGGCGATCTGTCTGGGCAAGACCAACATGCCGCCGATGGCTAATGGCGGCATGCAGCGTGGCGTCTATGGCCGGGCCGAGAGCCCGTACAACGCCGCCTACCTGACCGCGCCGTTTGCCTCTGGCTCGTCCAACGGCGCCGGCACCGCCACCGCCGCGAGTTTCTCGGCCTTCGGCCTGGCGGAAGAAACCTGGTCGAGCGGTCGCGGCCCGGCGTCGAACAACGGTTTGTGCGCCTACACGCCGTCGCGCGGAGTGATTTCGGTACGCGGCAACTGGCCGCTGACGCCGACCATGGACGTGGTGGTGCCGTACGCACGGACCATGGCCGATCTGCTTGAAGTGCTCGACGTGGTCGTCGCGGAAGACCCCGACACCCGTGGCGACCTGTGGCGCCTGCAGCCGTGGGTGCCGATCCCGAGCGTTGCCTCGGTACGCCCGGCGTCCTACGCCGAACTGGCAGTGAAACCCGCGGCACTGGCCGGCAAACGCCTCGGTGTGCCGAAGATGTACATCAATGCCGACCCTGAAGCCGGCACCAGCGAAGCGCCGGGCATCGGCGGCCCGACCGGGCAACGCATCAACACCCGCCCTTCGGTGATCGACCTGTGGAAACAGGCCCGCGCGGCTCTGGAAGCGGCCGGCGCCGAAGTCATCGAAGTGGATTTCCCGCTGGTCTCCAACTGCGAAGGCGACCGTCCGGGCGCGCCGACCGTGTTCAATCGCGGCATCGTTTCCAAGGAGTTCCTGCACCACGAACTGTGGGACCTGTCAGCCTGGGCCTTCGACGATTTCCTGCGCGCCAACGGCGATCCGAAGCTCAACCGTCTGGCCGATGTCGACGGGCCGAAAATCTTCCCGCACGACCCGGGCACCCTGCCCAACCGTGAAGGCGATCTGGCTGCCGGCATGGACGAATACGTGCGCATGGCCGAGCGCGGCATCACCCCGTGGGATCAGATTCCGACTCTGCCGGACGGCCTGCGCGGCCTGGAAAAGACCCGCAAGCTCGATCTGGAAGACTGGATGGACACGCTGAAACTCGATGCGGTGCTGTTCCCGACCAACGCCGACGTCGGCCCGGCAGATGCCGATATCAATCCGGAATCGGCGGACATCGCCTGGAGCAACGGCATCTGGGTCGCCAACGGCAACCTGGCGATCCGGCACCTCGGCGTACCAACCGTCACTGTTCCAATGGGGATCATGGCCGACATCGGCATGCCGGTCGGCCTGACCTTCGCCGGTCGCGCCTACGATGACTCGAATCTGCTGCGCCTGGCCTCGGCGTTCGAGGCGACGGGTTCGAAGCGTCAGGTGCCGCCGCGTACTCCGGCGCTGACTGCCGGCAAGTAATCAGAACGGCGGGGTTGAGACCGCAAAAGGTCTCAATTCCCGTCGTCGCTATTCCCCCTCGCTGATCGCGACACTTCGCTTTTCCCGAACTATTGCTCAGAAATAAGCGATTTTTCTTGCAACCAAACTCGCCGCTAGCATGGCCCTGCCTGACCCTAATTCAATAAAAGCCAGGGAGCCCGCCATGCCAACGACCAACATCAATATCGGCGAACCATGGATGTGGGGCGCGTTTATCGTCTTCGTTCTCGCCATGCTTGCACTGGACCTGTTCGTCTTCGGCGGACGCAAGGCACACCGCGTTTCAGTGCGGGAAGCGTCCTGTTGGGTGATCGCCTGGTGTGCGCTGGCGATGGCTTTCGCCGGGTTGCTCTGGTGGTATCTGCTCGGCGAGTTCGGCGCCGACATTGCCCAGCGCAAGACCCTGGAATTCCTCACCGGTTATCTGATCGAGCAGTCGCTGTCGATCGACAACATGTTCGTTTTCGTGATGATCTTCAGCTACTTCGCCGTGCCACCGGAACTGCAACGCCGGGTGCTGCTGTATGGCGTACTCGGGGCGATCGTGATGCGCGCGGCAATGATCTTCGCCGGGGTGTGGCTGGTGTCGCAGTTCGAGTGGCTGTTGTATGCCTTCGGGGTATTCTTGATTATCACTGGGATCAAGATGCTGATGTTTGCCGAGCAACAACCTGATCTCGACAAAAACCCGCTGCTACGCTGGGTGCGCGGGCACATGCGGATCACGCAGGGCTTTCATGGCGAGCGCTTTTTCGTGCTGCAGAACGGCGTGCGCTGGGCCACGCCGATGTTTCTGGTACTGGTGCTGATCGAGGCCAGCGACCTGATGTTTGCGGTCGATAGCATCCCGGCGATCTTCGCGGTCACCACCGATCCGTTCATCGTGTTCACCTCGAATATCTTCGCGATCATGGGCCTGCGCGCGCTGTACTTCCTGCTGGCAGACATGGCCGACCGCTTTCATTTGCTCAAATACGGACTGGCGATCGTGCTGGTGTTCATCGGCGGCAAGATGACGTTGATGCCGTGGTTTCACATGCCGGTGGAATGGTCGCTGGCGGTGGTCGGCGGGGTGATTCTGGGGTCAGTGGTGTTGAGCCTGATCGTCACCCGCAAGGAAGACCAAACTCAATCCCTGTAGGCGCTGTCGCAGGCTGCGATCTTTTGGCGTTGTCTCCTGGAAAAACAAGATCAAAAGATCGCAGCCTTCGGCAGCTCCTACAGGGGTGTGGTTACTTGTCGGACTTGATGCTGGTCCACACCCGGGTGCGTACGCGTTCGAGTTTTTGCGGCAGGGGCTGGACGACGTAGAGGGTTTTCAGGGCTTCAGGCGTTGGCGTCAGGTTCGGGTTGCCGGTGATGTCTTTGTTCACCAGCGGCATCGAATCCTTGTTCACGTTCGGGTAGCCGAGGAAGTCGCTGATCGGCGCAATGACTTTCGGATCGAGCAAGGTGTTGAGGAATTCATGCGCCTCTTCGACATTCTTCGCGCTCTTCGGAATGGCGAACGTGTCGAACCAGATCGGCGCGCCCTCCTTCGGCAAACGCCAGTCGACCACCACACCGTTGCCCGCTTCTTTCGCACGGTTGCCGAACTGATAGAAGCTGCCGGAATAGCCGATGGCCACGCAGATGTCGCCATTGGCGATGTCGGTCATGTACTTGGCCGAGTTGAAGTAGGTCACGTACGGACGAATCTTCAGCATCAGGTCCTTGGCCTTCTCATAGTCGGCCGGGTTCTGGCTGTTCGGGTCGAGGCCGAGGTAATGCAGGGCCAGCGGTAGAATTTCCGACGGCGAATCGAGCATCGCCACGCCGCAGGATTTGAGCTTCTCCATGTTTTCCGGCTTGAACACCAGATCCCAACTGTCCACCGGCGCATTGTCGCCCAATGCGGCCTTGACCTTGGCCGGGTTGAAGCCGATCAGTACCGTGCCGTACATGTAGGGCACGCCGTACTGGTTGCCAGGGTCATTGGCGTCGAGCAGTTTGAGCAGCGCCGGATCCTGGTGACTCCAGTTCGGCAGTTTCGACTTGTCGAGTTTCTGGAACACCCCGGCCTTGATCTGGGTGTCGATGAACTGGTTCGACGGCACCACCAGATCATAGCCGGAGTTGCCGGTGAGCAACTTGGCCTCCAGCGATTCGTTGGTGTCGAAGGTGTCCCAGGTCACTTTGATGCCGGTCTTCGCGGCGAAATCCTTGGGCACCGACGGCAGGATGTAATCCGCCCAGTTGTAAACCCGCAGCTCGCGCTGTTCGGCGTGTACCGCGCTGGCCAGCAGCGTCAGCCCACAGACGGTGGCACCCAGAATGCGTTTCATCGTGACCATGGTTGTTTCCCCGGAATGCGACGTGAGATCGATGGTTTTTATGTTCTGTACACGGCAGCGGCTGTAAAGGTAGCCAAGGGCAAGCAAAGTCCAGCGTTTTATTGTGGCTTTGATTCTTGCCGACCGCGGGGTCGCGGCACAGTGGGGGATGGGCCAAAAGGGGATCGAAATGGCCAATTTGAATGACCGCACGAATGCACAAGGTCTAAGCAGACATCATTTGTGGTGAGGGGATTTATCCCCGATGGGACGCGAAGCGGCCCCCTTTATATCTCAAAGGGGGGCCGCACTCGCTGATTTCACGACTGCTTCGCAGCCGATCGGGGATAAATCCCCTCGCCACGTTGCTTCTGCGTCTGCCCCCGTGTGGCGAGGCAGTAATACAGCGGCACCGTCACCACCAGACCAAACAGCCACGACAGGTCGGCGCCATCGACCAGATTGGCGTACGGCCCGACGTACAGCGACGTATTGGCGAACGGCAGTTGCACAATGATCCCGATGAAGTAGGCAATGATTGCGTGCAGATTGAAGCGCCCGTAAATGCCGCCGTCCGCGCGGAAAATCGAGCTGATGTCATAGTTGCCGCGCTTGATCAGGTAGAAGTCGATCAGGTTGATCGACGCCCACGGCACCAGCACCAACAGCAACGCCAGAATCAGCCCGATGAACTGCGAAATGAAATCCGCCGAGGCACCCAGCGCTACCACGCAGCAAGCCGCCAGCACCACGCTCGACAACACCACGCGCACCTTGATGCTCGGCGTCCACTGGCTGGCGAAGGTCTGGATCGAGGTGATGATCGATAGCACCGCGCCGTACAGATTCAGCGCGTTGTGGCTAATGATATTGAGCAGGAACAACACCATCAGAATCGGCCCCAGCCACCCGGTGGACTGCTTGACCGCCGCCATTGCTTCGGTGCCTTCAGGCGTCGCCAGAACCGCCACCGCGCCAAAACTGAACGACAGAATCGTGCCCAGCGTCGCCCCCAGATAAGTGGCCCAGAACGGTTTGGCGATGCCGATATCCGCCGGCAGATAACGCGAATAATCGGACACGTACGGCGAGAAACTAATCTGCCAGATGATCCCCAGCGACACCGTTGCCAGCCAGCCCGACAGGTTGAAGCTGCCGCGCGTCAGGAAGTCCGCCGGCAAATCGTGGGCGAAGATGTAGAGGAAGCCGGCGAGCAGCGCGCTGCCCATCACCCAGGTGCCGATGCGGTTGAGTGTGTGAATGAAGTTGTAGCCGATCACACCAATCGCGGTGGCCGCCAGTGCACCGATCAGAATGCTCAACGGCGTCGGTACCGACGGCGCAATGCCGACAATCGATTTACCGGCCAGCACGATGTTGGAAATGAAGAAGCCGATGTAGATCAGCGCTGCAAAAAACACGATCAACAATGCGCCGTAACGCCCGAACTGACCGCGACTCTGGACCATTTGCGGAATGCCCATGCGCGGCCCCTGCGCCGAGGCCAGGGCGATCACCACGCCGCCGATCAGGTGCCCGAGCGCAATCGCCATTAGCCCCCAGAGCAAATCGAGATGGAACACCTGAACCACCATGGCGCCGGTGACGATGGGCAGTGGCGCAATGTTGGTGCTGAACCATAAGGTGAAAAGGTCGCGGGCCTTCCCGTGGCGTTCCGCGAGTGGGACATAGTCGACCGTGTGATTCTCGATCAACGGATCTTGCCGGGACATCTGGGACATATGCATGAACTCGAGTTTGTCTGTTCTTATCTTTGTATGAAGCCAAACCGGGGGGACTCTGGGTCGCCCCTCAGATGCAGACCATATTATGGTATTCCAAACATTTCACAAGACTGATCCGTAGTTTACGGCGCTAGCTGATCCGCCATCCTCACTGATACTGCGGCCTGCAGGCCAGCCAGAAGCCCAATAAATGCTGAGTTTCCGACGAAAGCACCACGTTTATCGGTTCAGCCTAAAAGCCCTTGCAAAGAAAAAATACTGGTATACCATCAGACCAACAAATACATAAAAATCGCGTCACAACACCCGAGGACCGTCCAATGATCGATGCTGCCATCTACAAACAAGTCATGGGCTCGTTTCCGTCCGGCGTCACTGTCATCACCACGCTGGACGATGACGGCCAGATCGTCGGCCTCACCGCCAGCGCCTTCAGTTCACTGTCGATGGACCCGGCGCTGGTGCTGTTCTGCCCCAACTACAGCTCCGACTCCTATCCTGTGCTGATCAAAAACAAGCGCTTCGCGATCCACGTCCTGTCCGGCGGCCAGCAAAGCGAAGCCTATGCCTTCGCCCGTAAAGGCAAGGACAAGGCGCAGGGCATCGAGTGGACGTTGAGCGAGTTGGGCAACCCGATCCTGGCCAATGCGACAGCTATCATCGAGTGTGAGTTGTGGCGCGAATACGAAGGTGGTGACCACGCGATCATGGTCGGCGCGGTGAAGAATCTGATCGTCCCGGAGCAGCACACCGGGCCGCTGGTGTATTGCCACGGCAAGATGGGCGCCCTGCCCGTTCTGGCCTGATCGTCAGCCCTACACAAATCAACTGTGGGAGCGAGCTTGCTCGCGAAGGCGTCTTGTCAGTCGCCATAGATGCCGGCTGTTACACCGCTTTTCGCGAGCAAGCTCGCTCCCACAGGTAGCCTCAACAATAAAAGATCCGAGGAAGCGTCATGAAATTTTCCCTGTTCATCCACATGGAACGCTGGGACGAAAACGTCAGCCACCGCCAACTGTTCGAAGACCTGACCGAACTGACCCTGATGGCCGAGGCCGGTGGCTTCAGCACCGTATGGATCGGCGAACACCACGCGATGGAATACACCATCTCGCCGAGCCCGATGCCGCTGCTGGCCTACCTCGCCGCCAAAACCACCACCATTCACCTCGGCGCCGGCACCATCATCGCGCCGTTCTGGCATCCGCTGCGGGTGGCCGGTGAATGCGCGCTGCTCGACGTGATCAGCAACGGGCGCATGGAAGTCGGCCTGGCGCGCGGCGCCTATCAGGTCGAATTCGATCGCATGGCGGGCGGCATGCCCGCCTCCAGCGGCGGCCAGGCCCTGCGCGAAATGGTCCCGGTAGTCCGCGCCCTGTGGCAAGGCGACTACGCCCACGACGGCGACATCTGGAAATTCCCGATCTCGACCAGCGTGCCGAAGCCGATTCAGAAGCCCAACCCACCAATGTGGATCGCCGCCCGCGACCCCGACTCGCACAACTTTGCCGTGGCCAACGGCTGCAACGTGATGGTCACGCCGCTGATGAAAGGCGACGAAGAAGTCGTCGACCTGAAAAACAAATTCCAGACCGCGCTGGACAACAACCCCGACGTGCCGCGTCCGCAATTGATGGTGCTGCGTCACACCCACGTGCACTCGGCTGACGACCCAGAAGGCTGGAAAGTCGGCGCCAAAGCGATCTCACGTTTTTACCGCACGTTTGATGCGTGGTTCGGCAACAAGGAAACACCGGTCAACGGCTTCCTCGCCCCGAGCCCGGAAGAGAAGTTTGCCGGGCGTCCGGAGTTTGAACTGGAGAGCCTGCACAAGACGGCGATGATTGGTACGCCGGAAGAGATCATTCCGCGGATCAAGTATTACCAGGAACTGGGGGTGGATGAGTTCAGTTTCTGGTGTGATAACAGTCTGCCGCATGCGGAGAAGAAGAAGTCGTTGGAGTTGTTTATCAGGGATGTGGTGCCGGCGTTTCGGTAAACACATGGCTGGTTCAGCCGGGTAAATGAAAACGCCCCGGTAGAGTTCGGGGCGTTTTAGTTTTACGTGGGCTCATCGTCCCAGAAATTTCCGGCAGGCGCATGTTGTCCATCTCGGAAAACGGCGCACCAACCAAAACTTGGACAGAACATTTCAAGATCAATAATCTGGTAAAGGCCTTCGCCAATTTTGCTCAAGGTAATCAGACTATTGGCATAGTGAGTGTATTGACCCCACGCTCCGGCGACCGCCCGGCGTTCCAGCTCCTCACGATTCCAGCCAGATACGATCCCGGATGATTCAGGGACTGTATCCATGAAGGAAATTTCGAATTACGTTGAAACCTTGCACAGGCACGGAATTCGCTGCTGTTTGAGCAAGTCGTCGGTGATCAGACTGGCAGGGAAATCAATGCTTGATTTCAAATGCGTCAGGCTCCGATAAGACTGCGTTGACCCGGTTGTGAGACATCGTAAACATGCTGCTCGCAACCCAATGTCATCAACTTTGGAAATTATCCATAAATATCATATAATTAGCGCTCAAATCAGTGCATGGGAGAAGCCCTTTTGACTACCTATACCGCATCGCTTGACACCGCCAGCCAAACCCTGGCTTGAAAATTGTACAAAAAATAACCAGCCCGCTCGATTGTCCCGCCTTCATCGCCGCCCACCGCCAGAATCCTCAAGACTTTACCCGCCGACGCCAGCTCACCTTCAAGAACCTCGTCCTGTTCCTGCTCAATCAGCCGCGCACGGCCCTGCAAACCGAACTCGATCAGTTCTATCGCGTACTCAATCAGGCGTCGACTGAGACGCAAATGGTCACTGCGCAGGCCTTCTGCAAAGCGCGCAAAAAGCTCAACCCCGAGGTATTTGAAAGTCTCAATCGCCTCCTGCAGCAACAAATTGACTGCTTCGGGCTGCGTCAGAAGTGGCGTGGGCTGAGGGTGCTCGCGGTGGATGGCTCGACCGTGCATTTACCCCTGGAGTCGACCATGGCGACCTTCTTTGGCAGTCACTCTGGCTTTCCCATGGCTCGCTTGTCCACACTCTACGAAGTCGCTGACGGTCAAACCTTGCATAGCCTGATCGTGCCCCTGACCGTCGGCGAGCGCGACTGTGCCCATCTGCACCTTGAGCACCTGCCGGCTGACAGCCTGACGCTGTTTGACCGTGGTTACCCTGGGCACTGGTTATTCGCGCTGTTCGCGCAGCAACAGCGGCACTTTCTGATGCGCCTGCCCTGTGGCTATAACGCCCAGGTCAAAGCGTTTCTACACTCTGGCCAAGTTGAAGACACACAGCTTTTCGTGGCCAACCATCCTGAAGCACGTCTGTTCTGCTCCGAGGCTGGCGTTGATCCTGCCAGCCAGATCGAGCTGAGACTGATCCGGGTCGAGTTGGCCAACGGCGAAAGCGAAGTATTGCTGACCTCGCTGCTGGATCGAGAAGCCTTTCCCGCTGAGGTGTTTGCCGAGCTTTACCACCGCCGCTGGGGCATCGAAACCGATTTCCGTCGCCTCAAACAAACCCTGACGCTGGACAACTTCAGCGGCCGCAGCGTGACCGCTGTAAAGCAGGACTTTCATGCCGCTCAACTGTTGAAGAACCTGGCGCTGTTGATGCAGCACCTGCTACAGCCGGTCATCGAACAGCGCCACAAAGGTCGCAAGCTGCGATGGAAAGTCAACTTCACCCAAGGCGTGTCACGGCTCAAAAATACCCTGGTCGAGCTGCTGGTGCGGCACTGTGCTCAGGGGCTGAGCAATGTGCTGGCCTTGATGGCTAAAAGCCTCAGTGCCGTACGCTCAGGCCGTAGCTTTGCGCGCCAACGCAAACGCGCAGCCAGCCGAGGTTGTGAGGGCTACAAACCGACGCGCTGAAGAAACACCACCGCCCAACCTCCGTGCAAAAAAGCTGGCCACAAGCGGTCGGCATAGGCTCGTCCGGAGAACGAGAAATCTCGCCTAGACAGCCGGAACAGACGATGATCACATCACCGCCAGCCCAGCTAGACCGCCTGATTGAGCGGCAGAGGCCTGGTCATCGCCCGACGGCCATGGCGGCTGGCTGCTTCGGGGGGCTTGCCTTGGGCAGGGCTGCAGCTTAGGTTGATGACATTGGGGGAACAGCATGCCCTGCAGAACGACACACGTCACTTTTGTTAAATTAATAAGCTAGCTACCTATTGGGCATAACCTTGCAATTTGCTTCAATTTACGCACATGCACTTGCGACCTCAAAATGCAACGTAAGCCCCGAATATCTCCATTATTGTCGCCGCCAGCCTTAGTTACAGCTGCTATGATGAATGAGATCGAAAACTGAAATCCCCCACTAGAATTGTTGACTGGAGTCAAAATGAATAAAAAGCGGCCGGTTAATCTTGATATTCGAACCATTCAGCTTCCTCTCACGGCGCTTACATCGATTCTGCACCGGATTTCAGGAATTATGCTCTTTATTTTTCTGGGACTGATACTGTATATGCTGAGCAAATCGTTGGAGTCAGAAAAGGGTTTTAATGAAGTCAAGGAGATTTTTTCTTCACCTTTCGGCAAAGTTAGTTTCTGGTTGGTATACTCTTCATTTATTTATCATCTCGTAGCCGGAATTCGACACCTAGTTATGGATGTGGGTGTTGGTCATACTTTGAAAGGCAGCAATCGCGCCTCTACTATTGTTTTAGTAGTGTCGGGTGTTTTAATGGTTGCTGGCGCCGTATGGATTTGGTAGCTGTGGAGTCGTAATGCGTATTTACAAGGACTAAAAGCGTCCTTTAAAGCTAACTTACGAAAGTATTTATAATCGACGGTTCACGCTTAAACGGTTGAATCCTTTCGGGCTTCCGAATAGCTGTTAGCTGAAAGCTATCATGAGCTAAGTTTTCTGTGCATCATCAAATGTGTTAATGGGAGCGCCATAGTACTAGGTACAAATATGGCTCTAGGACAATGTTAGATGTTTTGGATTTTGAGGCGGATCGCTCTTATCGAAGATCGTCTAATTCGCTCTGAAGCGCAGGTTTTTTGAAACTATCACCTGGTTGGCACACTGTGCGAATCAACATCAGATATGAGAAAGCCAATCAGGTGAACACTACCCTCGAGGGCTCATCTGTCCAGTTAAAGCCTCGAGTCTTTCTGGGTGCGCAAAAGACAAGAAGGTTATATGGGAAAATTATGAGGCCTGGATACCATGCGTCATGGGCGTGCCGATGCTGTGAGTGACAGAGCGAGAAGCAAGTGAAAGTCCCTGAAGTAGGGGCGGGATGCGCCCGAGTGGCATTTTTTGTCTTAAGGTAGATCGCGTAGCTGTTCTTCAGAATAATCTTCAGAGCGTTGACGACAGCCATCGCTGTGCATTCCTCAAGAATAGAATGTGTCGGAAGGGTGGCGTCATTGGTGTTAGTCATCGCTTAGGATTTCTCAATCTGGCTTACACGGGCGCCTGTACCGATATCCCCGCGGATGGCGACGTATCGATGTTGAATTCCTCGCCAGACGAAGTGCAATGAGCTGCGGCTATAGGCTTGCGCAGCCTTAGATAGCCGGCCGTCGCAGGCGCGCCGGTTGGCCGGGATCTTCTTCTGCCCGTCAGGTGTCCGGTCGGAACTCCAGCACGAACGCTACGACCTTTTCGGCGGACATTTCGCACGGCTTCAACAATGTCCTATCTGATGTAACGCGGAAGAGGTTGAAGCTGACAATGTCAGTCCCGTCCAACTCCCTGGCGAACAGACTGTTGCGACGTCCGTCCCCAGATCGCCGGACGATCAAGCTGAAACGCCGGCCTTCATAAGTCCCTTCTCTGTATCCCTCCGCAAGCTTCGCGAAAGCGGCATCGAACTCGGAATGCTCCATGTCATCCATCCTTATTGATAGAACAGAGGCGCGGCGGGTGCGAGACCGCCAGTGCCGGGTCGCGCTAAGGTGCCGGGCAGATTCCTGCAGCCGACGAGGCCCGGGGTGGGCAGGATAATTGAGATGTCGGCGCCCGCATGGCTATCAGCGAAGTCGTCCGTCCAGTCTGCTAGGCAACGTCCACGCCTTTCCAGAAAGCGATGTAATCCCGGATACCCTCGGCATCCGGAGTGGGGGCGGGATAGGTCCAAGCGGCGTTCACGTTGAGCGCGTCACCCGCGCGAACATGAAAGAAGCGCGCGGCGCCTTTGATCGGACAGACAGATGTGTGCGGGCTCATCTCAAGCAGGCTCAGGTCGACTCCTGACGGTGGGAAGTAGTGATTTCCCTCGACGATGACTGTTTCGTCGCTTGTGGCGATAGTAGTGTCTTTCCAGATGGCTGAGACCAACGGACTCTCCTTTTGTATTCATCAACCGGCGAAGGCTCGCGGGCTGGCTGCCCCAAGCCGCACCTCCTCAGGTGGCAGGCGGGTTGCGCCCGAGAAGTTTGTCGAGCTCGCCTCTGACATCGAGCGCGAATAGCTCATCGGAGCCACCGATAAGGGTGCCATTGATGAAGATCTGCGGCACGGAGCTTCGCCCCGACGCTTCCGCCATGGCCTGCCGGTGAGCCGGATCCGCCTCAATATCGAGCTCCTTCCATCGCACGCCCTTTTCCTTGAGGAGCGCCTTCGCTCGGCGGCAGAACGGGCACCAATTCGTGGTGTACAGCAATACATCAGTTGTCATATTGCATCTCCGGCAGTTGCACGCGGATCGCTGTCATGGCGTTGATCTCCAATTCGCGGCGTTCAAAGATGGCGACTGCACCTTGGCCGACATCGGAGCAGATGCTGACGATTGGCCGCTATCCAGGCGACATGGCCCAAAGTGCTTTCACCGCCAGGCAGAGGCCGCACGCGCCTCCTGTAGCGCCGAGCCGATGCTCTAAGGTAACCGAGCCTCGATTGGGACGGAAGCGGTCCCGCTCGAATCGCCCATCATGCTGGTCGAGCATATCAGGACGACGGATAGTGCAGGAACTTTCAAATTGAGCTTGATGTCGAGCCAGGTATCGCGAGCGAAGGCGTTCTAGAGGCCGGGGGGTACGAAGACTGTGTTCGGCAAAACGGTTCACGTTGATCGCCAAAGCTTCCCAGGGCGCACGTCTACGATCGGCGCGACGTGAGATAGCTCGCGCCGCTAGCCCCCGTAGCGCTCCGTCTTGATGATGGAGGCGTCCAAGCCCGCCAGCAGCGCGCTATCGGTTGCGATGTTGACGAATCCGTTAGACCCGCAGACGAACACTTGCGTCGGCTTTCCCTGAAGCCTGGTTAGAATTTCTTGGACCATCATGCCGTCGATCCGTCGCGCAAAGTCCGATGCGCGAACCGGTTTCTCGCGCGTAATCGCGAGCGCCAGGACGAACGCCGGATCGCTGATTTCGATGCAATGAAGTTCTTCTGAGAAGAGAACGTCCTCGGCGGTTCGTGCGGACAGGAGCAACGCTGTCGGAACGGCTTGGGCCAATGCGCGGCGCTGCCGGATCATTGCCATCAACGGCACGAGGCCGGAGCCTCCCCCGATCAACAGAACCGGATCTATGGCAGGCTCAGGCCAAAGGAAATGGCCACCGAGCGGACCGCGAACTTCGATTTCGTCACCAATCGCCGCGATGTCGTGAAAAAACGGCGAAACTTCGGCATCCGGCATGCGCTCGATAGCTATCTCGACGATCGGGGTCGAAACTGCCGATGACGCGATCGAGTAGCTGCGCATTGCACTGTAGCCGTCGGGCGCGGTCAGCCGGATATCGACGTGCTGACCTGCGGTGTGCGCGAACGGCTTGCTCAACCGAAGGAAGAAGCTCTTGATACTCGGTGTTTGCTGGATGATGTCGTCGATCACGCATGATTGCCACGAACGGACTTGCGCTTCGTTTTCAGTCATGGGTGTATCGTTGTTCGCGCCACGGATCGCCGTAGATGTGATAGCCGTGCAGCTCCCAAAAGCCGGCCTCGTCACGCGTCGTGAATTGCAGCGCATTCACCCATTTGGCGGATTTCCAGAAGTAAAGGTGCGGCACTAGAAGACGCGCCGGCCCCCCATGATCGCGGGAAAGTGGCTTGCCCGCATAACTGAGGGCGACCATCGCTTTCCCGGAAAGCAGATCCGTCAGAGGGACGTTTGTCGAATAATTATCGTAGCAGTGCGCCAAGACGAAATCGGTAGGCCGATCAAGCTCTGCATCTGCAAGGATGTCTTCAATGAGTACACCCTCCCAAACGGTATCCAGTTTGGACCAAGAGGTGACGCAGTGAATATCCTTTGTCACCTGGGTCTTTGGTAGAGTGTTGAATTCGCCCCAATTCCACGTTTTGACGGGCTTCGGACCAATTTTGACTGTGAATTTCCAGTCGGAGGGCTCTACCCTCGGCGTAGGGCCGGCCGACAGAACAGGGAAATCCTCCACCAGATGCTGACCTGGCGGAATCCGATCGGACTGGTCGCCTGAACCGCGACCGGTGAAACCTCTGGTGACCATAGTGACCCCTCTTGCTCGATACGGCAGACCGAAGCCGGCCTTCATTTCAGTACTCTGCGTAAAGCATTTGCCCGCACATCCGCCGAATAAGCCAATCGACTAAAAATCAGATACAGATGCTCTATCATCGTAAAAAATCGCGTATCGAACATAGCGTCAGGCCAGCATGATTCCCAATACCCAATGGCTATAGGGTAGATAACCCCAAGGCTGCGTACGCTGATCTGCGGTATGCGGAGCGGAAGTTGCAGGTTCGCTCTCAAACGGATGGGCAGCGTGCAAAGCTCAAGGCTCACCAGCGCATGGTTGCCCAGTTCGCGCTCGCCGGCAGCTTGAGTATATTAAGGACGAAATGTCGATCTGATCTATTCTGGCTTCAGGAAATAGGGAAAATAAGGTCGGACGTTCGCGCACCGTCGCGACGCGCGATCATCCACTAAGCTTCTGTATCGGGGTTGGAGGATCAGATGAACGAGATCGAACGACAAGCGCCTGAGCTGCGGGTGCAAAAATGGATTGGCAAAGATGGGGAAAGTATCGCGCCGTTCAAACTGTCAGATATCGGGCCCGGCCCGAAAATCTTGTTTGCCTTCCAGCATTGGTGCCAAGGTTGCCATTTGCATGGGTTTCCGACGCTACAAAAGTTGCATGCAGCGTTGAGCTCAAAAGACGTGGGGTTCGCAGTGATCCAGACCGTCTTCGAAGGAACGCATGAGAATACCTTCGAGAAGTTGCGCGTGAACCAGCTCAAGTATGAGCTTCCTATCGTTTTCGGTCACGACGAGCAACCGACCGGCTCGCCGTTTCCAACCTTCATGGAAGACTACCGCACACGAGGAACTCCGTGGTTTACGGTTATCGACGCTGGCGGTAGCATTGTTTTCTCGGACTTCCATCTCGACGCGGAGCGACTAGTGAAGCAACTTGAGCAAGGTTAATCGTTGGAAGGTGGGCAATCATCCTGATTGCCACCCATCCCCTGATGCCCACTACAGGCGTTGCGCGCTGTAACTCTGTTGATCAGCGTGCGAAAACCCGGATCCGGATAGGAGGAGCGTCAACGATTGAATCAATCCGTTGGGAGAGGGCGGCTCCGCTCCGTCAGCTCGGCAATAGATAACCCATTCTCGCCGAGCAACTCTCTGATCCGATCGACGATATGAGCCCCTAGCGCCGCTGTCTTGGTCCCCCCCACAGATTCCCAAGATGCGAGTTCACACGCCGATACCTCGTGGTCAGCGCCGAAGTGCTTCTGTCGGTATGTCACCGCCGCCCTTCAATGATAAAGGCGCGGTAACGGGAACCGGCAAAGCGATGAGCAGCGATGGTTTGGTAGGCGGGACTGTCATACCAGTCGCGAGCGGCCTGCATCGTCGGGAAACGCAAGATTACGGCCCCTTCGATGGGCGGCCCCTCCAAATGCTGGATCGCGCCATAAGCGGCGAGAAAGGTAACGTCGTGACCATCGAACGATGGTCCGACGCCTGCAGAATAGGTTGCGAGTGCATGTGGGTCGCTGGTTTCTTCCCGCGTAAAGACGACGAACGCTTCCATCATTAGGCCTCTCAAAGGTTGGATCTGTTGGCCATTACCACCGGTGATGGCCTCACAGTCGTCAGGCTGGCAACTGGAACCCGATTTTCATGAGTGCCTCGACGCACGCATCCTGATCCTGCTGATAGTTGCCTCCGGAGATGCCTATGCCGCCGATCAACTTCCCATCCTCCAGAATCGGATAACCGCCGCCGACAGCGACCATCCGAGGGCGATAGGCTAGCGGCGCCACTTTTGGATCGTTGGTCACATAGTCGTTCCAGACATGGGTCGGGAACCCAAACGAGGCGGAACTCCAGGCCTTGTCGATGGCAACATCGACGGTAAGGAACGGCGCATCGTCGGTGCGCTCGAACGCGCGCAGGTTACCGGTGGCGTCGACGACGGCGACGGCAGCCGGGATGCCGATGGCACGGGCCGCAGCGAGCGCCGCGTCGATGAGGGCGACTGCGGTTTCGCGGTTGATCGAGGCGGTGGCAATAGATTTGGTCATGGGATTCTCATCGCTGGGGCATAACCCGTTCGGCTTTTTGAGGTTGGACAAGATGTTTGGCGATCGCGGTCGTTAGAAGCCTTCGAGGGGCGAATAGAGAAAACGGAAAAAATCGTACGCTAAGGTTTTCCGGGCAACCGTAGCGGCCTGAACTTCCCGTCTTCAAGCCGGCGGCTCTGCCGCCAGACGTAATCGCCGGTTAGGTTGATGTGTTCCCAACCCAGCGGCGACAGGTATTGCAGCAGCTCGCCGTCCACCGGCTTACCAGCCTCGACCAGCCCCTGGGTGGCGCGTTCCAGATACACTGTGTTCCACAGCACGATAGCCGCCGTCACCAGGTTGAGGCCGCTGGCCCGGTAGCGCTGCTGCTCGAAGCTCCGATCCCTGATTTCGCCGAGGCGGTTGAAGAACACCGCCCTGGCCAGGGAGTTGCGCGCTTCACCCTTGTTCAGGCCGGCATGCACGCGACGGCGCAGCTCGACGCTTTGCAGCCAGTCGAGGATGAACAGCGTGCGCTCGATCCGGCCCAGCTCGCGCAGGGCCACGGCCAGTCCGTTCTGGCGCGGGTAGCTGCCGAGCTTGCGCAGCATCAGCGAGGCGGTGACGGTGCCCTGCTTGATCGAGCTGGCCAGGCGCAGGATGTCGTCCCAGTGGGCACGCACGTGCTTGATGTTCAGGGTGCCGCCGATCAGCGGGCGCAACGTCGGGTAGGCTTGCACGCCCTGCGGCACGTACAGCTTGGTTTCGCCGAGGTCGCGGATGCGCGGCGCGAAGCGGAAGCCTAGCAGGTGCATCAGGGCAAAGACGTGATCGGTGAAGCCGGCCGTGTCGGTGTAGTGCTCCTCGATCCGCAGGTCGGACTCGTGGTACAGCAGGCCGTCGAGCACATAGGTGGAATCGCGGACGCCGACATTCACCACGCGGGTGCTGAACGGCGCGTACTGGTCGGAGATATGGGTGTAGAACAGCCGTCCCGGCTCGCTGCCGTACTTCGGGTTGACGTGCCCGGTGCTCTCGCCCCGGCCACCCGCGCGGAAGCGCTGGCCATCGGAGGATGAGGTCGTGCCGTCGCCCCAGTGGGCGGCAAAGGCGTGGCGATACTGGTGGTTGACCAGCTCGGCCAAGGCCGCCGAATAGGTTTCGTCGCGGATGTGCCAGGCTTGCAGCCAGGACAGCTTGGCGTAGGTCAGGCCGGGGCTCGACTCGGCCATCTTGGTCAGCCCGAGGTTGATCGCATCACCGAGGATTGCGGACAGCAGCAACGTCCTGTCTTTGGCCTCGGCCCCGTCCTTCAAGTGGGTGAAGTGGCGGCTGAAGCCCGTCCAGTCGTCCACGTCCATCAGCAGTTCGGTGATCTTGATGCGCGGCAGTAACTGGCTGGTTTGGTCGATCAGCGCCTGCGCCCGATCCGGCACCGCCGCATCCAGCGGGGTGATTTTCAGCCCTGACTCGGTGAGGATGGCATCGGGCAGCTCGTTGTCCTTGGCCAGGCGGGTGACGGTGGCCAACTGCTCGTCCAGCAGCTGCAAACGCTCTTCCAGGTACTGGTCGCTGTTCGGGTTGATCGCCAGGGGCAGGGCCTGCTCGCGCTTGAGTGCGGCGAACTTCTCGGCCGGCAGCAGGTAGTCGTCGAAGTCGCGGAACTGCCGCGAGCCCTTGACCCAGATGTCGCCGGAGCGCAGGGCGTTCTTCAGCTCGGACAGGGCGCAGATTTCGTAGAATTTCCGGTCGAGGCCTTCCGGGGTGATCACCAGCGGCTTCCAGCGCGGCTTGATGAAGGCCGTGGGTGCATCGGCCGGCACCTTGCGCAGGTTGTCGGCGTTCATCTCACGCAGGGTCTGCACGGCTGCCAGCACGCCTTGCGCGGCCGGCGCGGCGCGCAGTTCCAGCACCTCCAGCAAGGCCGGCGTGTAACGGCGCAGGGTGGCGAAGTTCTCGCCGACCAGGTGCAGGTGGTCGAAGCCTTCCGGCCCGGCCAGCAGCTCGGCCTCGCTGACGCTCTCGGTGAACTCGTCCCAGGGAATCACCGCCTCGATGGCGGCATAGGGGTCGCTGCCGCTTTCCTTCGCTTCCAGCAGCGCCTGGCCGATCCTGGAGTACAGGCGCACCTTGTCGTTGATCGCCTTGCCCTGCTTCTGGAACTGCTGCTGATGCTTGTGCTTCGCGCCGCTGAACAGCTTGACCAGGATGCGGTCATGCAGATCGACCAGCTCATCGATCACGGTCGCGGTGCTCTCCAGCACCACGGCGGCCAGGGTCGCGTAGCGGCGCTGCGGCTCGAACTTACCGAGGTCTTTGGGCGTCATCTGCCCACCCTCGCGGGCCAGCTTGAGCAGGCGGTTCTGGTGGATGTGCCGGCCCAGGCCTTCGGGCAAGTCCACCAACTGAAATGTCTTCAGCCGCTCGATGTGTTCCAGCATGTGCCGAGAGTTGGGTTTCAGCGGTGCCTGGCGCAGCCAGGTCAACCAGGTGATGCTGCTGCCGGCCTTGAGCTTCAACAGCTCGTCCAGCTTGGCCCGATGCGAGTCCGTGAGTGGTTCGACCAGGGCGCGGTAGACCCGCCGATTGGCTCGCGCAATGGCTTCCGAGCAGGCCCGGTCAATCACGCTCAGCGCCGGCAGGATGCGTCGTTTCTGCCGTAGGCTCTCCAGGGCCTGACCGGCCAGCAGCAAGCCTTTGTCGGTCTGCTGGGCCAGCTCGGTTAGCTCGCGCACCAGGGCGCGGAAGTCGGACAGGCCGAACGGGGCCAGTTGCAGGTCGGTGCGCAGTTCCTGGGCATGCTCGCGACGGGTCACGTCGCGCTCGCCGTACTTTGCCCAGCTCGCCGGCTCGGCCTGGACTTGCTTCGCCACCCACAGGATGACCGGCTCGGGCAGCTCGCTGTCGGTTCCCAGCGCGTAACCGGGGTAGCTGTCGTTTTCAGAAGACGGCTGCACTGAACGTCAGAAGCCGACTGCACTATAGCAGCGGAGGGGTTGGATCCATCAGGCAACGACGGGCTGCTGCCGGCCAAAAGCAGTCTTTGATTGGTGACCAAGCGGCCCTCGTGCGGGGGCAGTTATTAGGCCCAAAGGTCTCTAGGAAAGCCGGGGCTATTGATAGGGCCGGTTCACCTCTAGCATTGTGGTCAGGTGGTACTGATGAAGTCAGGTGGTGAGTCCACTCATGATCAACAGCGATGCACTCGGCCCTGCGAAAATTACATCGAGATTAGTGCCGGCTCAGTTAGCCGCGTGCTCAGAAAGCCCAGCTGGATCAATTACTCGAATATGCCGAAAACCGATCTTAATCAGTCCCGCCTTTTCCAGTTGTTTTAGCAGCCCGTTGATAGTCTGGCGGGAAGAACCAAGTATGGAGGCTAAATCCGCCTGAGAAACATTCAAAATAACTTCCTCAGAGCCTGTTGCCGGTGGTTGCAGCAACAACAGTTCTGCTAAACCTGTACGCAGCCGTTGCAGCGGCACGATCATCTGGCCATCGGCAAAGTGCCGCATAAAAGCGGCATAGCGCTTGGCAATAAAAAGTGTAATTGCCTTGCAATAGAGAGGTTCCTCTTCAAGGATTCGCTCGAATTGCTGCAGAGGCAGCATTAGTAATTGCACATTGGTATCGGCGATCACAGCCACATCGGCCTTTTCGCCTGTAATCAGGGCGAGGAAGTTGAACCAAAATCCTCTCTCGCCAATCATATAAAGCTTCTCCTCACCCTCGAATAGCAGCCGCGAAACCCGCACGCGCCCCTCAAGCACTACTGAGGCTGCAGTCGGTCGGCTGCCTTGGGCAGTGATCACCTGCCCTTTGCGATAGTGGCGCAATACGGAAGACTGGATGATTTTGTCTTGCACTTCCCCCGGCAAGCTTGCGAACCAGTCATCTGCCTCGCGCAGGCGGTAGATTGTCTGATGGGCTGCGTCATCTATGTTTTGCATTTGGAAACCTTGGAAACATCGATGTTGGGTCTTAACCACATTCGACAGTTTCCCATGATATGGGATGCAGGGGAAGCCGAATTAACGGCTCGCAGCTAACAGCGGCACCACCCTATCCCGGTGCAGCAGCAGCAGGGCTAAAGACAGCAAGTAGTGCAGCCATTGGATGCCAGATAGCGGTCCGAGCATCTCTTCACCGGTTGCACCGGCCGCTAGACTAACGATGAACACTAGCGCCGCCCCGAGTGGCATTACCCGCCGCGTCACTAAGGCTGTGGCACAGATTAACAAGACAGAGCCAAGAGGCACCAGCATGCGCCAGGTGTCAAATCCCGACACGCTAATCACCACCCCGAAGCTCCCAACCAAGAGCGCGAAGCGCCCTGCGGCCGTGATGCGCTGAGCAACAGAGTCATCTGGCCAGCGCAGTGCAATGACCAGCAGCGGGAAACCTGCGCTGGCGGCAACCAGGCCGGTAAAGCGATGTGGGCCGGCGAACAACTCACCATACTGGTAATGCAGTGTACCAATCGCTGCCGCCAGGCCGATCAGGCCGCAACCAATGGCTAGAGCAGGGCGCTGGCGCAGCTGGACAAAGGCAATGGAAAAGGCAACCACAGCCAAGATCAAGTCGGAAATGGCATCGGCATTCATTGGGAAGTCCACAAAGCAGCAGGTTTGAAGGAAGTGCGGCTGAGCCATGCAGCGCTGCCTAGCATTACAACCAATAACATCAGCTTGAGTGCGATGGGCATACTAAAACCGAACCAGTCAGGTAGAGCAGCAAAGGCAATGCCCAGTCCTATGACACGGCACTGCTCAAAACGCCGTGCATTGGCACGTCCTTCCAATAGTGACGTGAGAGAGATTGCCGAAATGGCAAAGCCAGCGGCGTAGAGTGCCAGTAAGGTCTTCGGCAAGGTGTTGAGTAGCGTCAGAAAATGCATGAGGAACAACATTGCAAGCACCTGATGCACTACCGCATAGCGTTTGACCGCATCGGGTGTACACGGATCGTAATACTTAAACTGCGACGGCTCGTAAGGCTCGCTCGCCTCATCGTGCCAGCCACCAGGTGGTGCCAGCCAGACGCCAAGTTTAGCCCGCCAGCCCGGGGTGGCTTTGGATTTCTGCCAGAGCTCAATGTAGTAATGCATGTTGCCCCAGAATGGGTTAAGGCTCTGCAACGGTGTGCGCACGCCGTAGATGACCTTCTCGTCCTTGCGCTCCTCGGCGAAGGTACCGAATAGGCGATCCCAGAGAATCAGAATGCCCCCGTAGTTTGTGTCCATGCAGTAGTCATTTTGCCCATGATGGACGCGATGGTTTGAGGGTGTGACGAAGATGCGATCAAGCCAGCCCAAACGACCAATTACCTCGGTATGCACCCAGTACTGGTAAAGCAAGTCGATCAGCAACACCCCGGCAAACACGCTGGGCGGCACACCGGCCACTGCCATCGGTAGATAGAATATCCAGCCCAGAAGTGCGCTCGTCGAGGACTGGCGTATGGCTGTTGCCAGGTTGAAGTACTCGGAAGAGTGATGCGATACGTGCCCGGCCCACAGCAAGCCAATTTCATGGTTCATACGGTGATGCCAGTAGTAGAAAAAGTCGTAGGCCACAAGGGCTCCGACCCATACCCACAGGCTATCGCTAGGCAAGGTCGTGGCGCGGTAGGCTTCGAATACCAGAGTGTAAACGCCCAGTTTCGCCAACTTGGTGAACGCCCCAACCACCTGGCTCAATAGACCATATTGGTAGCTGCTGATGGCATCAGGTATGGAATACGCCGCTAGCCCGCGGCGGTGCGCCAGCCATGCTTCCAGCAAGGTGGTGGTTAAAAAAATCGGTATGGCAAACACGATCAGATTCATTGCGCGCGATCCTTTTCTCTCGACTCAAGAAAGTTGAGCGGCTGATGGCTTTCAGCGACTCAGCGACCAGGCAAGTTAGCACTCTTGACTGTGCCCACTTGTCGGCTCGGCGACAGGTTCTGCACGGCAATAGTGGCAACCTAGCTGACCACTCGTGCCGGGGCTCAGTGCTCAGTGCAGCCCTGGTGTAGTCCACTTCAAGGAGAATAAGCGTGAGTAAAGTAGTCGCAATTAGCGGTGGATTCGGTTGTCTAGGTATAGCGGTAGGCGAGGCGTTCGCGGCCAATGGTTGGCGGGTGGCCCTGATTGATCAGGCCAGCGTGCCGCGACCCCTGGCCGACACGGCGCGCTCTGAAAAACTGCTTATCGGCGCGGTCGATCTAACCGATCTGCACATGGCAAATTGTGCAATGCAGCAGGTGCAGCAGCATTTTCAAGGATTAGATGCGCTCATCAACGTGGCGGGTGGTTTTCGCTGGGAGACCATCGAGGGCGGCGATCTTGCGACCTGGGATTTGATGTATCAAATGAACGTGCGCACTGCCGCAACGGCTAGCATGGCCGCGCTGACACACCTGAAGAAAGCCGAAGCCGGGCGCATTATCAACATTGCAGCCGGAGCGGCCAGTAAGGCCAGCCTAGGCATGGGGGCCTATGCTGCAGCAAAGTCCGGGGTGATGCGCCTTACGGAGGCGTTGGCCGAAGAGTTGAAAGATCAGCGCATCACGGTCAATGCGATCATGCCATCGATCATCGATACCCCGCAGAACCGCCTCGATATGCCTGATGCGGATGCCACCCGCTGGGTTACGCCAGAGCAGGTCGCTAATGTGATCGTATTTTTAGCCTCTCAGGAGGCTAGTGCAATCACAGGTGCAGCTATCGCTGTAAATGGGCGGTGCTAATTTATTAGGCCGGCTGTCGACATAGCAGAGTGGCTGCCTAGAGCCGTTCTTCTCACCCAGGGTTCGCCCGATCCTAATGATCCTAATGATCCTAATGATCCTAATGATCCTAATGCGGCATGCGTGGCCTATGCGTGGGGAACTGACTGGTGTTGCCGGCGGAGAGCTAGCAGCCCTCGGTAGCAGGTCCCAAGTCCTTAGGGTCGACCACCACATACTTTGCCAAGGCGTGTGTCCGCAGCAGTTGTAAGCGACAACATTAGAAAAATACGCGCTAGAAAACCGCCCTATCCCTTGTGGTGCCCACACTATTTCGCTGCCTGGATACGGTATCCAAAATAAGGTTTGAATCCACCGATAAGGAGATGACCTTGAAGCCCTCATATTTGGCTAACGTCACAAGTTTTAGCGATGACCACTCTAATCCTGGCGGCCTCGCCTTCTCAGGCTAACTGGGATCAGGCGAATGCCTTCGAGGAAGGCCAGCAGCGTGTTGCCATCGGTAAGGATCCAATGCCAGGCCCTCGTTCGTGTTTTTGGCGCTACGGCCCGGTCAGTGGTGACCCCTACATCAACATCGCCTTCCCTGACGCCGGAACATTCTATTGGGGAGCAGCTTTCTCGGTGCCGAAGGGCGCGAAGCTGCATTTAGAGGGCAGTTTTCCGCATGCTCGCTATATGTCCCTAATCAGCTATGACCGTTTGGGTGCTCCTCTCGACTCAGTGGCCGACTACCTGATCGCGCCGAAGCCAGGTGCTAGCAACCCATATCTCTTCGGTGCAGACCGCAACAGTAAACAGCGCGGCTATAAAATCGAAGTGGTTAGCGAGCCGTTGAGCACTCCTATTCCATGGGGCGTTTACCAAGAAGCCAAGACCCGCGACAAGATCCATGCGCCTGGTCAAGCCGAAAACGGCCAGCAGCAACTGATTTATCGGATCTACGCAGGGGACAAAAATACCGACGAAACAGCAGGTTCCGGTCTGCCAACTCCGGTACTCACTCTCGCTGATGGCAAGGAGCTGCGCGGACAGGATGTTTGTGCCAGCTTGAGTAGCTTCCAGCCATTGTCGTTTGATCAGGCAGCCCTGGCGACCCCGCGTGAGTACCTCAATAAACTGACGGAGGTGGCCAAGGCGCGTGGCGGTCCGGCCATGCCGGCCAGTAACCCGCCGACCTGGAGCAAGAGTTCGGAAAGCATGTCGCGTTATGCCATTTACACCGGCGACAACACAGTGGCGAGTGGTACCAATAAGAAAGACGGGACCTTCTTTGCCAACCTCGACAACCAGTATGTGCGCACCTTTATCAACCGTAAGCACGGCGAGGTTTTCGTAATCCGCGCCAAAGCACCAACTACGCCAAAGACCTATAACGGCAACACCAAGTTTGAAGATGGTGATCTGCGCTACTGGTCGTGGTGCTCTCAGCAGGGCTACGCATCTGGTCGGGTCAATAAGTGTCTGTTCGATGAGCAGATTCCGGTGGACGCTAACGGCTACTACACCTTGGTACTTAGTCGCGAAAGTGACCGCCCACGCAATGCAATCAACGAGTGTGGTGTGTCCTGGTTGCCAATCGCGGATGTGGGCGACGGTACCGGTGATCCGGATCTGAGTTTCCTGGTTCTGCGCAACATGCTGGGCCGTGGTGAGTTCAAACACGCAGTGCAGAATATTAAGTCGCAAGAAACTATCCAGCAGGATATGGGCGACTACTTCCCGCGTGCTCGCTACACCACAGTTTCTTCGTTCGAGACGGCAGTTCCTTGCCAAGTAGAGAAACGTTAAGTGGCTTAAAACAATATAGCTTCTTGGTCGTCGGCGGGGTTCCTGATGTTTCCAGAGCCCTGTCGCGATTAGGCTGGCTGGCGATTAATTTAATTTTTTCGTGGATAATTAAAGCTTTCAAGTTGCTTGTTTTTTATTGCTGTTTTTTACGCGTAAAGATTTTTAATTTGAAATGAAAAAGCTGTTGGTAGTTGTCGATTACTTAATTCGTCACATAGCTCTAATGGTGTCTGGATTTTCGGTGAGACCTTGTGGGGTTAGTGATGGCTATTTCAGGTAAGTGTTCAAATGACGCATTTGGCGCTCGCTGGTAATAATGCTATTGGCAGCCGCTAGAGATATGTTTGATTCGTGTTTTTATAAGCAGCAAATTAATCTGGTGCGATATCCATAATCGCCGATTAAATAGAAGTAAATATAATAAAAATAGGAGGCTGTTTCGTGAGATTTGAAAGAAGTGAGTCCGGCCTGATTAATCCGTTGTTGTTGAAGATGACAGCTTGCATAACCCCGCTAGCGCTCATGATTTCACTGCAGGCTCAGGCGGGTGAGTTTGCATTAGGTGAAATCACGGGGCGCGCCAACGGTAGCATCAGTGTGGGTGGAATCTGGAATGCTGAGAAACCCGATTCAAACCTGATTTTTCAGGGTAATGCTGATCATATCGGCTACGGCTCGGCTGGTGAGTTCAACCCTTCAGGTGCGCGTAACGGTGATGACGGCCGCCTGAATTTTCGTAAGCGCAATTTGGTGTCTTCACCGATCACCCTATTGGCGGAAACCGAGTTGAACTGGCGTAATTATGGGGTCTTTCTGCGCGGTAAGGCCTGGTACGACTACACCTTGAACAACCGTGAGGTCGACCATGGCCATTCAGCCAATGGTTACCAGGTGGGTGCCAAGCTCAACGATAGCGGCTTCGACGATCTGGCCAAGTTCCAAGGCGTTGCCTTGCTGGATGCCTATGTATTTGGTGACTTCGAAGTCGGCGAGCGACCGTTGCACTTACGCGGCGGTAATCAGGTAATTAACTGGGGCGAGGGGTTGTTCTTCCAGAATGGCCTCAACTCGATCAACCCAGTGGATCTTGCCGCGTTACGCCGCCCGGGCTCTCAGTTGAAGGAAGCTCTACTCCCGGTGCCACTGCTCTTCGCCAACTTCGGTATCACCGACAGCCTCAACCTTGAGGTGTTTTACCAGTTGCAATGGCGTGAGACCGTTCTGGAAGGTTGCGGTACCTACTTTGCTAGCAACGACTTGATCCAGGATGGATGTTTCGGCTTGGCCAGGGGCGGTATTGCTGCCAATGTCATCAACCTAAGCTGCAGCCCTGCCCAAGGCAAGCCCCCCGAAGCAGCCAGCCGCCATGGCCGTCGGGCGATGACCAGGCCTCTGCCGCTCAATCAGGCGGTCTAGCTGGGCTGGCGGTGATGTGATCATCGTCTGTTCCGGCTGTCTAGGCGAGATTTCTCGTTCTCCGGACGAGCCTATGCCGACCGCTTGTGGCCAGCTTTTTTGCACGGAGGTTGGGCGGTGGTGTTTCTTCAGCGCGTCGGTTTGTAGCCCTCACAACCTCGGCTGGCTGCGCGTTTGCGTTGGCGCGCAAAGCTACGGCCTGAGCGTACGGCACTGAGGCTTTTAGCCATCAAGGCCAGCACATTGCTCAGCCCCTGAGCACAGTGCCGCACCAGCAGCTCGACCAGGGTATTTTTGAGCCGTGACACGCCTTGGGTGAAGTTGACTTTCCATCGCAGCTTGCGACCTTTGTGGCGCTGTTCGATGACCGGCTGTAGCAGGTGCTGCATCAACAGCGCCAGGTTCTTCAACAGTTGAGCGGCATGAAAGTCCTGCTTTACAGCGGTCACGCTGCGGCCGCTGAAGTTGTCCAGCGTCAGGGTTTGTTTGAGGCGACGGAAATCGGTTTCGATGCCCCAGCGGCGGTGGTAAAGCTCGGCAAACACCTCAGCGGGAAAGGCTTCTCGATCCAGCAGCGAGGTCAGCAATACTTCGCTTTCGCCGTTGGCCAACTCGACCCGGATCAGTCTCAGCTCGATCTGGCTGGCAGGATCAACGCCAGCCTCGGAGCAGAACAGACGTGCTTCAGGATGGTTGGCCACGAAAAGCTGTGTGTCTTCAACTTGGCCAGAGTGTAGAAACGCTTTGACCTGGGCGTTATAGCCACAGGGCAGGCGCATCAGAAAGTGCCGCTGTTGCTGCGCGAACAGCGCGAATAACCAGTGCCCAGGGTAACCACGGTCAAACAGCGTCAGGCTGTCAGCCGGCAGGTGCTCAAGGTGCAGATGGGCACAGTCGCGCTCGCCGACGGTCAGGGGCACGATCAGGCTATGCAAGGTTTGACCGTCAGCGACTTCGTAGAGTGTGGACAAGCGAGCCATGGGAAAGCCAGAGTGACTGCCAAAGAAGGTCGCCATGGTCGACTCCAGGGGTAAATGCACGGTCGAGCCATCCACCGCGAGCACCCTCAGCCCACGCCACTTCTGACGCAGCCCGAAGCAGTCAATTTGTTGCTGCAGGAGGCGATTGAGACTTTCAAATACCTCGGGGTTGAGCTTTTTGCGCGCTTTGCAGAAGGCCTGCGCAGTGACCATTTGCGTCTCAGTCGACGCCTGATTGAGTACGCGATAGAACTGATCGAGTTCGGTTTGCAGGGCCGTGCGCGGCTGATTGAGCAGGAACAGGACGAGGTTCTTGAAGGTGAGCTGGCGTCGGCGGGTAAAGTCTTGAGGATTCTGGCGGTGGGCGGCGATGAAGGCGGGACAATCGAGCGGGCTGGTTATTTTTTGTACAATTTTCAAGCCAGGGTTTGGCTGGCGGTGTCAAGCGATGCGGTATAGGTAGTCAAAAGGGCTTCTCCCATGCACTGATTTGAGCGCTAATTATATGATATTTATGGATAATTTCCAAAGTTGATGACATTGGCTCGCAACCCTGCCCGACAAACTGAAACTCCACCAGGTAGACCTTGCTTCGTTCCGGCGTAAAAGTACTGTTCAGCGGCCCGCAGCTATAAGTATTGCCAGTGCCCATACCGTTGGAGCGCCCCGAGACCTCGAAGGGTTCATCGGCATTGGCTTGAATTTCCAGTTGCGGGAAGTGCTTGAACGTGGCGCTGTTAGCCGCTTCGTTAAGCTTGGCGATCCAGCCGAACACCTTGCCTCGCCCGGAGTCCACCACAGTACCCAGCACTTCCATTCGCCGATCGGGATCTGTAGCACGGCGAACCGAGAACTCGACAGGGTATGTGTAGCCTGTCGCTTTCATGATGACTTTGGCGTGTTGTGCATCTGGCGCTGCAGTTTTTTGCTGAAGTTGGACACCATCCCTCAAAAGACTGGGGGAAGAGTCTCTGACGTGGGTGTTGCAGCCTGAAAGTATGAGAAACAACATAAACAACAATGGCATTTTGGCCAATTTTTGACACTCCGTTCCAGCGTTACAACGGCCCAACACTGACAATTGAGCCCACGAAGATTCACGAGCCATCAACGGGTAATTGAACGGCTCAATAACCCACGTCACCAGAACCCGCGGCGACGTGCTATCTGTATCGCGACACTCCTCTTATAACCCGCCCAGAAGGTTCTTGTATTTCTCACAAACCGAACTGTGGGAAAGAATAGAATCGTCCACGTCATTTAAAACACAAGGCCAAGCTTCCGCAAAACTCAAAAAAACCTTCAAGTAAATTAACTTCGCATGCTCGGTATGATCGAGGTTAAGCTCAATCATTACCTGCGGCTCCCCCCCCAAGACATCCTGCCACCCTTGCAGATCTTCGGCATCGTAAAATTCTTCAAGAACATCTTTTGAATGCAATGCCAGCCAGATTTCCGAATTGCCCTCGCTAACGCCGCCCCGAAAGGGCTTGCCGGAACTCACGAACCCACCGTGTGCCAAGATGATTTCTTTGAAGTCTTCTGTGTTCAACTTTTCTGATGCAATGATCATTGCGGATAACGACATGGTTATAACCCTCCTCTGCTTGCACCATACAAAAAGAGCTGATCCAAAGTATTTATCACCTTGACACCTAATTTCTCGTACTTAAAAAGGGACAGATTTATTTTTGATGACCTTTACCGCCAAAAAACCGATCTGTCAACGTTGTCGTGTCATCAGGGATGTGCTGCTTGCGTTTCGCTGAACCAACACGCTCTCTCTTACATGATAAAAAAGCCCCAAGCAATTTGAGGTTTTTTACTTTAAATGGGAAAAGTGTATATCCCTACGTGAGCAATCAACCACTTTTAAACCAGCGTCATCCCCGCGCCAACAAACGGGTCGCAAGTTTTGACATTTCAGCATTTTCAACCCTAGCCAATAAACGTAATTTCTCATTAGCATCATCGGTGCCGATCTCATTCAGAGCATGAATGCATTTGACACCCAATGCATGCTCGGAAACGATATAAGGGTAGCAAGTAAGTGCTGCTCTGAATAAATAATCAATGGCCGCAGGAAATTTGAAAACCTTCAATTCCCTTGCGATGTTCTCGTGACTGAAGTGCCAGTCTTCAATCAGCAAGCGACATAAGACACTGGCGCAGTCCTGAGTGAAACCGAACACCGCACCGAATATCAGCAAGCACTCCACACTGTCAGCACCTTTAATTTCAAGGGCGGTTTCGAGCTCACAGCGCAAGTAGTTTTCAGGGATTTCCCTATTATTAAATAGAGACTCAAGAAACCTGTCTTTGAGATTCGATGCGCCACTAGGTCAACCATCAAGTCCTGCTGTTGTTGATTCATATCCCGTCTCCATACAAACCGCTCTCATCGCCAGACTTCTATTCAGATCCAGGGGAAATCTAAACAGAAATGCAGAAATGGGGACCAGAAATGGGGACAGATTTATTTTCGATTAAAAAGTGGCGAATTAGGACGTGACGAAGTCTTGCGCAAAAAACAAATCTGCCACCTTTACCGACAATATGAATTCACCTCCTTTTTTGCGCTTGTCGGCGAGCAACCGGTCCCCCTGAGCGGCGGCTTTTCGACTCCAGTGCGACTGCTTCAGTTGAAACGAAACTTGCGCCCCCTATGAACGATGCGCGGAACCACTTTGCAAAAAGCCCTGCGTGACGGGGCTCATCATCATGCGCAAAGCCTTGCATCGGTGCTCGCGGATCAGGTAAGGCTTAAACCCTCTCCTTCTTTCGCCTTTTGATTCTTCAATTTTTGCGAGAATCCAGATACCGCTTCCACCAAAAAAGCCGTAGACCAGCGAAAACCTCAAAGAAACCAAAAGGTCCTCACCACTAAAATCCCAAACTCCATGTTTACAATAGATAATAACTCCGCCTATCAAACTTCCAAGCAATCCGACGAGGTAAAAAAACACCACCGCCTTCAGAACCAGCACTGGGTATAAACGAAACGTGACCTTTATTGGAGTCATGTTTTATTCCAGAAAGTTTTGACCTGTCAGTTATAACCTCCGGCAAAATAAATCTGTTATCTTTGGCGTTTGCATCAACAAATAGCTCCGGCTATGGCTGCTTTATCTATTAATACAAACCTAACACCCTAAGGTCATCGATAAGCTCTGCCAGTTCATCAGTAGGCAGCTCCTCCAAAATAGAAGAGCGCTCAATATCCTTTAACAATCCAGAGATAGCATCCACATGATATTTCTGGATTTTTTCCGAAGATCGGCCTGCCGAAAGAATAAGTGCCAGAACCTCTAACATTAATTTCTCAATAGGTAAATCAAAAGAGTTTTCAAGTTCACTATAGGCATAACCTACTTCACTTTCACCTTCAACCCATGAGCTTTGGTGGCTGAGTTTGGCTCTGCAATAGCTATAATAGCTACCCAGAAACCAAGCCCGAATTTCACCATAGGTCACTCTCTCTTCCATTATGGCGTCTTCCTCGGTGGGCGTAACATAACGCCCTGATTATCAAAAATATTAACTGTAATATTAGGGTACTTCGCCTTGAACTGCTCTGCTACATTCAGACAGCTTGCACAAGCAGCTTTCTCCGTTAGAATATTTACGGTCCCTCTCGCGGAGGTGTTCCCTCCCAACTGGTCAGCGATATTGTCTAGAATTTTGTATTCCGTATCTATTCCCCGATAAACCAAATCTCCAGCCTTATTGGGTACAGATTGAGCCACAAAATTTCCATTTCCAGAGCCAACAAGTCCTTTGCCGGCCTCAGAGACTTGGCTGTGTGCGGCCATTTGCTTAGGTATTCCGGGAATATCTATTTCCGCGACAGCTACGTTACCACTTCGCCGTAAATCAGACGGCAATCCAGCTCGAACGTCCATGATCCGTTGGGCCATCGGAGCAGTGTCGATCACTGTCGCAGTCGCTTTTGATCCACCCGCAAAATAATCCGGAGGCAAATCACAAGGCCCAGTGTTGTGTACCCATGTCTTGAGCTCGCCAACGTAGAACGTATGCCCCACATCGACCGTCAGATTGTATGTTTTGCCCACGGGCAGGTACAGCTCAAGCGATTCGACTTCGGACGAGGTGTTTTCGGTGTCGCCATCAGCCAGTGACTGCAGCAGATCACCCGGTTCCAGATCCTTGACTGGAATGAAGTCACGTTTGGCGGGTACATAGAATGGGTGGCTCGGGGTAACCAGCAGGGTTTCGCCTTTCGCTGCGCCAGCGCCACGAACACTTTTGAGCGTGAGGCGGTAGATCGGCTGATCCGAACGCTGATGCGTTGCCAGAATGGCAGCAGCGAACGGCTTGCCCCCTTTCTCAGGCTTGCTCCAGACAACATCTCCCACCTTGAGCGACTCAATAGCGCGGTCGCCTTGCGGTGTAGAAACTTTCGTACCCGCAGCAAAGCAGCAAGGCCCCTTAGTTACTGGAGTTCCCGCTGTGCCTTTTGCACCGGCGGTCGTTACGACATCTTTCGCCACCTGCTTCTTCGCCAGCGCCTCCAGAACCGCATCGATAACAACCTTGCCACTGCGAATCCCGGTCATCGAAAGGAGCACATCATCAATAATCGTGGATGACAATATTCCTTTGCCCGAAATGGCCGACAGTCGTTCAGCAGTGTTCGCTAAATCAGACGCGTAGGTCGAAATGCTGGATAGCTCGTTTTCATACTGAGTCGTCTGGTCTTTACCGAACTGACTCCAGTGCTGGTACACAGCTCCCGGGCCATAGGTCCCGGCAGCATTGAACAAGGTAGAGTCATTGAATTGCGCATCTGTCGCACTGAACGCGTAAACCGGTGCTCCGTTGGCAATAATCGGTCGACCATCACTCCAGGTCAGCGGGATTTTTTGACCGGACAATTGGCTGATTGCTGCATAGGCGTCGCCCATATCTTCAGCGAAGTTCCTGGACTCCGGATCATTACCGACAGCGTTTTGCATTACGCTTTTCAGATGTGCGAGACCGGCAGCGTCTACTTCAGCACCGGCTGCGAGCAGTAACAAATCTTCCCACTGAGCGCCCGAGCGCGATCCTCCACGCGCTTGCAGCTCCTCAGCTTTTTTCTTCAGCAGCGGGATTTCCTGTTGCTTGTGCAATTGTCGGTTGAACATATCGACACCGGTTGCACTGGTGACCGCAGTCGTCGCGCCCGTTGTTCCACCACCAGATCCCGCTGCCGCGCCTAGGCCCGAAGCAATCAAGGTAGCCAACGAATCCTGCTGCTTGTCGCTGAGGCCACTATCTTTCAGGGCTTTGGCAATCATCGGCATCAGAGCCGCTGAGACCCCTGCACCCAGTGCACCGGCTGCGACGCTGCTGCCCGACAACCCCATCACCGCGCCAACCAGCGAGTGCAACATGACGCGTGCCGCCCCGCCTTCAGCCCATGCTGCTCGGGTCACGGGATCGGTAGCATCACGTTCTTGTTGGCTGGCGTAATCGCCGATTTTCTTGAACGCATCGTTAGCCGAGGTATTGGCGACGACACCGATCGCTGTCGTACCGCCAACGCCCCCCAAGCCCACTGCAATCAAGCCAGCAGCGACATCCGCCATTATGCGTTTATCGCCGCCCACCCCCCAACTGGTGTACTCATCGAGTGCAGCCTTACGCTCTTCGTCGGTGGTGGCCGCCTTCAGTTTGTCAGCAGCCGCTTGCTGCTGTGCGCTCGCCACTTTGCCGATGATGTTTCTCGACAGCGAAACCGTGCTCTGAATCAGATCAATCCGCTCTTGAATGGCTTTTTGATCAGGTTTGTCCAGTGCCTCATTCGCATGCGCTGTATCACGACTCAGACCCACCAGATCGTTCACGCCTGCAGCGTTGCGAACGATGATGGTGCCTTCGCTGACGGCACTGCGGGTCTTGCTCTGATCCGAATCTTCAAGTGCCAGCGGAATACTGCCGCCAACACTTGTGCCGGACTTGCCACCGTACGACAGCGAAATACCGGCCGACTGGGCACTGATCTCGCTCGTGTTTTTGATGTCACTGACGAACAGCCGATCGGTACTCAGCAGGTTCTTGTCTGGCGTTGCCTCACTGGCAATGACTGCCCCTTGCAGGGTGGTGTTTTTACCAACGGTGATGTCGTAGCCACCATTGCCGGCGAACAGGCCGCTCTGATCTGTCACTGCCTTGTAGTCGCTGTTCATGTTGCCAGCGGCGAGGCTCGCAGACCCGGTGACGGTTGCTCCATAGCAGAATGGCGGAATACAGATACTGGCGCCGAAGCCTGCACTGCCCTGCTTACTGCTCTGGGTCTCGGTGTCCTGACGCGAGGTAATGTTGAGGTTACCGTCGACCAGTGCCTTGATACTGTCGGCCCGAACCTGTGCGCCTGCCAGCGTCGTATCGTTACCGCTTTGCAGGGACAGCGAGCCAGTATCCAGGGTCGTATTGACCTGGGTAACCGAACTACCCGTACCCTTATTTTTTGCAACCGACGCACCTAGGTCAAGGGTGAAGCCATTCTGTTCGCCCAGGTTGAAGCTCGCCCCGATGGCGGTTTTGTTATTGCTGCCGTTGTTGGCCCAATCGGCGGTGTTCTGCGCGCTTTCCAGAACGATGTTGTTCTTGGCAATCAACGCAGTGTCGGCGGCTTTCAAGCTGCTGCCGACAATATGAATATCACCGGCCGTTCCCGGCGCACCGCCATCAGCGATGATCAGCAGGTTCTGGCCCGCATTGATCGTGCTTTGTTTCGCTGTCTGACTGTTGTACTCGCTAGTGCTCTTGCTGTGGGTATTCGCCAGTTCAGTACCGATCTTTATCAACGAACCATTGCTGGCGGAACCCTGTTTCTTGCCATAGTCGGAACCTGCACCTTCGGCGCTTCCCCCCATACCGCCGAGGTCGTTCAGCGCCATGGCGGCTTGAGCATATTTGACCGCTTTAAGCCTCGGGTCGTCGGCGTTTTTCGCCGCTTCGACCGAGTTGTGAATGGTATTGACCGTATCAACGATCATGCCGCCAATGACCCGGCCTACCCCCAGGCTGCTGGATTTATCGGTACTGCTTTGGCTCAAGCTTTCCATGCCCGCAGCGATGGTCACCTTGGAGCCGGTCAGGCTCATGTTCTTGGTGCTGACCAGATCGCTGGCGATCACGCTCAACTCGCGCCCGCTGGAAAGGGTTACGTTGCCAGCACTGGAGCCAATGGTGCTACCGGTCAAAGTGGTCTGGGACGATTGGCCAGTATGATTCTGACTGCTGACAGACAAGTGCTGGTTACCGGTGATGTCATCGACGCCAAGGTTGTTAGCGGTCAGTACCCCGGTCAGATCGCGGTTCTTTTCCTTGTGCAGTTCATTACGGGTAAAGGTGTTTTCCGCGGCGTTGATGGTCAAGTCGCGACCGGCCTGCACTGACAAATCCTGGGTGCTGACCAAGGCTGATCCGGTAATCGTCGCGTCTCGGCCGGCCACCACATCTACAGTGTTACCCGAAATCATGCTGCCGACCGCCGTCGTTTGCGTCTCGGAAACCTGATCCTTGACCTTGCTCGACTTCAAGCCTCCCCAACCACTTTTGCTGGAGCTGCTTTCATGGCGCACGCTTTGTGAGTCAGTGACAGCAACGATTTGCATGTCATTGCCTGCAACCAGTTTCACACCACCTTTGTCAGAGGCAACTTCACTGCCTTTGATGAGCATGTCGTTATTGGCAACCAGCGTTGCATTACCGCCCGACGTTACCGAACTGGCGATATTGGTGGTGCTGGATTCCTCGTCAAGGCGGCTTTTCTTCCCGGAGGAGGTTTTCTTGGTCTTGCTGTAGAAGCTGTAATCGGTGTCTTCTGCCGATTGCAGCGCCAGATTGGCACCCGCCGTCAGATAAGCCTCATCCCCGGCGCTGACCCGACTGGCAATCAGGCTCAAGTCTTTACCGGCGTTGAGCAAGACAGTCCCCCCAGCCGTCAGGGTCGTGGAAACCTGACTGACATGATCCTCCTGACTCGTCACCTTCTTCGTTTTGCTGTACGAGTGTTCTTCATCCGCAGCCGAGGCCAGCGTCAAGTCACCCACGGCACTCATGTCTACGTCGCGTTTGGCACCAATCTGGCTGGCAATGGCAGTGATGTCGCGACCGGCGTTGACGATCAGACTCTGCCCTGCATCAATGGCCGAACCATACTGAGTAATCGTCTGATCCGTGTGCAAACCACGCTGCCCGCCTGAGACTTGCTCAGCCGAAACAAGGTTGACGTCGCGCCCGGCATTGATCGTGGTGTCCAGGCCGCTTTTAAGCACGCCACCGGTGTTGTTGAAGTCCTGCCCAGCCTTGATGGTCAGGTTGTTGGCTGCCTCGATACGCGCTGCACTGTCCACAAAATCGCTGCGCTCACTGCGGTAGCCGCTGTCGCTTTCGTGGGTGGTGACGGTGCGTTCGTTGATGATGTCGCCACGGGTGGTGGTCAACGAGACTTCTTTACCCGCGATAACGCCGCCGGATTTGTTGCTCAGGTTGTTGCCGGCCAGCAGCTCGAGGCGATTGCCCGCGTCGATCAGGCCGCTGTTGACCAGATCGTTGGTGGCGGTGGCCGACAGGTTGTTGTTGGCCTTCAAAGTGCCGACGTTGTTCAGGTCCTTGCCGGCGATCAAGGTCACGTCGCTACCCTGGATCAAGGCGCCGTTCGGGGCCAGGCGATTGTTGGCGTTGGCCAGGTACAGAACCGGCACCAGCACTTGCTCGCCGTTCACTTCAGCGTTTTCCATCCAGACGATGTCGTGGGTCAGGGCCGCGACTTGTTCGGAGGTCAGGCTGACGCCCACCGCCAGATTAAGCTCGTTTTTGCTGGTGAGCGCGTTGTCCATCAGGTACTTGAACAAGCCGTCGTTGGACGTCTGCCCATCTATGAAACGTTGACCGGTACGGGCAACCACGGCTTGCTGGACCAGGGTCTGCTCGTAGAAGCCGTCACCCAGGCGCTTGGCACTTTGATCAGGGTCGTAACCGAGTTTGGACAGCAGGTAGTCCGAACTCATGAACTGTTTGAGGTCGGTCAGTACCGGGTTGGTTTCGACCAGGTATTTCTGCGGATTGGATGTGCCCGCACTGGTCGGAACACCCTGCACCCGGTTGATGGTGAACGCAGTGGAGCGCCCCGGCAGGGTCGCGCCGCTGCCGTCAGTTGCTGGCGTGCTGACGTCGATTGCACTGGCACCAACGCCCGGTTGCTGGGCCTGGTGATCGGCGGTACTCAGGTTGACGCTGCTGGCCGCAGCCGAGGCATTGTTGGTCAGGAGAATGTTGCGTGTCTGCACGCCTGGCAATGCTTGATCGCGCTGGCTCAGGTTGACGCTGGCGCCGCCCATTGTCCAGCTCTGCGGGCCGGTCGCGACCGGCGCGGTACTTTCCTGGCCGCTAAGGCGGAACAGACCGTTTTGCCCGGTCGGCAGTGCAAAGCCAGGCAACACCACCGGGTTGACTTGCTGCTGGGCAAGGTTCGGAGGCAGTTGCTGATTGACGGTAACCCGTGTGGAGAACTGACTGCCACCCGCCCCGGTGCCGGTTCGCGGACCGCTGCCGATATAGGTGTAGCCCGGACGCACGACACTGTTATCGATGTTGTTCTGGGCAGTGATATTGACCGCGCCAGCGGCCTGGATCACGGCGGCGTAGCTCTGGTCGCTGGAGGCAATTTTGCGGGTGCTGCCCAGCTCCGGCAGTTCCCGTTCGGTCATGCCGATGAAGTTCGCGATACCGCCCTGCAGGCCACCCAGATTATTGACGTTGTAGCCGCTGCTTTCGTACCAGTACTGATTGGTGAAGGCGCTGGCGGCGCTGTACCAGCCACCCGCATTGCTGGTGCGCTGGGACATGTAGATCCGGGTGGTTTCGGTTTCACCGGTCTCCACGCCGCTGTTGGTCAGGTTCGCCACATTGGCAATGAAGTTGCCCGCGGTGGCAATGGTGCTGCTCTGGTTGAACAGGTCACCGCCATTGAGGGTCAGGTTGCCACCAGCGGTAATGCTGGACGCGGCGCTGGCCGAGGTAACCTCGAGTTTTTCACGCTGTACGATTTCCCACGCGTGGTTCTGCTTGCCACTGCAGTCACCGGCGTTCACCCCTTCGATACAGGTGACTTCACCGATCCGCGCAGTGTAGATGCCGGCGTTGTTGACCGTGAGCACGTCGCGGATGTTCTGGATCGAGCTCGCTGCCAGCGTCATGCTGCCATCGCTTTGCAGCGACGCCGAACGGTTGACGATGGAGTTGGCCAACCCGCCACGGCCATCGCGGTCAATCGTCAGATTGCCGAGGCTGTAAATGTTGCCGTAGCTGTTATTCAGATCGGCGACCCGCAACGACATGTCCTTGCCGCTGAAGAACAGACCGCTGGCGTTGACCAGATTACCAGTGGTCAGTGTCAGGTCAGTGCCGGCGGCCGTGGTGCCATAGTTGCGCACGCCGCCGGCATTGATGGTCATGCCCGCACCGGAGGTCAGGCGACCGGCATTGTTCAGTTGACCACCGACATTGAGCGTGGTCTGCCCCCCCCCGGCGATGCTGGAATTGACGCTGTTGAGGCTCACTTGTGCAGCGTTCAGGGTCAGATCGCCCTGACTGGTGAGGCGCCCTGCCCCCCAATAAGCGGCACTCAGGCCAACATTCATGCTGCCGTCACTGGCCAGCAGGCCTTCGTTGAACCAGTTTATGCCGGTGCCGGTGAAGCTGTCGGAGGCGAGCAATTGGCCGCTGGCCGTCTGGGTCAGGTGGTTGACGTTGACGGTCAAGCGCCCGGCCTGAATCGAACTGCTGTTGGTCCAGGTATCGGTGCTGATGGTCAGGCCGCCGCGGGTCACGAGGGTGCCGCCGGCGTTGATGACGTTGTTGGTGGAGATGTCGAACGTGCCGGTACCGACGTGCAACAGGCTGCCGCCGGTATTGAGGAAGCTGCCGGTGCCGAGCGTCAGGTCGGTGTTGGCAGTTTCCAGCGTGCCGTTGCGGTTGTCGAACAGGCCGCCAATCTGGAAGCTGGTTTTGCCGCCGCTGCCGAGGGCACGCAACTGGCCGGTCTGGTTATCGAGGCTGGCAGCCTTGATGGCAAGGGTGCTGTCGCTTTCGATGATGCCCAGGCGGTTATTCAATGCGCCGGTCAGATTGAGGTCAATCTGCTGGCCGGCAATCTGGCCGTCGTTGTCGCCGCTGTTGTCGAAGTTGTTGCCGGTGACGTTGATTTTGCCTTTGGCGTAGAGGCCGCCATTGCGGTTGTCGAAGTTGCCGGTCACGACGATGGCGTCGCCGCTTTGTGCGGAAATACGGCCGCCATAGTTGTCGAGGCCCATCGCCGCATTGAGGTTCAAACGCTGGCCCTGGATCACCCCGCCCTGACGATTGTTGTTCAGGTCATAGCCGTTTTTCAGCACTCCGGTCAGGCGTGCGGTGAACGCCGCTTGCAGGCTGGCGAGAACACCGCCACGGCTGTCCAGATTGCCGGCATCGATGGACAGATCACCGTTGGTGGCGAGGATTAGACCGCTCTGGTTGTCGATATCGCCGTTGCTGACAACGGTGACTGCACCTTTCGCCTGTAAGGTGCCCTTCGCGTTGGCGAGGCTGGCGGCCTGGATTCGCAGGTCGCTGTTCTGGCTGTAGATCAAGCCATCGGCGCTGTTCTGGATGGCGCCCGGTGTGGTGATGGTCAACAGGCCGCTGGCGGCGACGGTGCCACGGTTGCGGTTGTCCAGACCACCGCTCAACAGGGTCATCAGGCTCTGGCTCGCCAATTGGCCGCCCTGGTTGTTGATCTGCGTGGCGCGTTGCAGCAACAGCGTGCCACCACTGGCGAGCTTGCCATTGGTGTTGGTCAGGGCACCGAGCAGGTCGAGGGTCACGGCGGCGTTACCAGCCAGACTGCCACCGGTGTTGTCCAGGGCGGTGCCGGTGAAGCTCAAATCCTGCGTGGCATTGACGGTGCCGCCGGCGTTACCCAGCGTCATGGCTTGCATCGCCAGGCTCGCATCGGTAGAGATCAGGCCACCCGTCGCATTGTTCAGCAGACCGTTGATGGTCAGGGTTTGCGCACCCGTACTGGAGACCACACCGTTGTTGCTGTTATCCAGATTCGCTGCGGTGACGCTGAGATTTTTCTGGGTGACCAGTGCCCCCGCGCCGCTGTTGAGCAAATCCCCGCTCAACGTCACGCTGAGGTTGCCATCACTGGCAGAGAGCGTGCCCTTGTTGCGGTTATCGAGGCTCGCGGCGTTGACCGTCAGGCCTTGCACCCCGGAGATCACCCCGTTCTGGTTGACCAGTGCACCGGTGTTGAGATTCAGCAGATTGTTGCTGACCAGCTTGCCGTTGCTGCTATCGAGGCTGCGGGCGACAAGGTCGATACTTTGGCTGCTGGCGATCTTGCCGCTGCGGTTGGTGAGGTCACGCAGGTGCTGAATGCTCAACTGGCCTTCAGTGGTGATCAGGCCGCCGTCGTTGTTCAGATCAGCAGTGGCCGCGCCGAAATCAATGGCGATGGCACTGCCCAGCAGCGAGCCGTTCTGGTTGTTCAGGCCGTTGCTGTTGATGGTCAGGCCGGTGGTGGCATTGATCAGGCCCTGGTTCTGGTTGGTGAGCAGGCCGTCGAGGTTAAGGTCCAGATTCGAACGGCTGGTCGTTGTGCCGCCGCTGTTGTCGAGGCTGGCCGCTTTGACGTCCAGCGCAGCCGCAGCAATCAGGCCTTTGATGTTGGTCAGCGCCTGGTCGATGCGCAGCGTCACGGCCTGATTGCTGAGCAATTTGCCGTTGCTGTTGTCGAGGCTGCGCGCCGTCACGGTGAACGTCTGCGCGCTGGAGATTTCACCGCCGGTGTTGTTGACGTCCTGGAGGTTCTTGAGCATCAGCAACGGCGCGCTGATGAAGCCGCTCTGGTTGTTCAGTTGACCGTGATTGAGGTCCAGATCCAGCGACGTATTGCTGAACAACTGGCCGCCCTGCTGATCGAGACCGGTGACGTTCGCTTTCAGCGCAGCAACGCTGGCGATACGACCGCCGTCCTGGTTGGTCACTTGGGTCGCTTTCAATTCCAGCGTGTCGCCACTGTTCAGACGGCCGTTGTGGCTGTTATCCAGTGTACCGGTGTGCACCACTACCGCGCCTTTGGCGCTGAGGCTACCCCCTTTGCTGTTGTCGAGGCTGGCACTGCTGAGATTGAGGCTGGCGTCGGTGACGATCTGACCACCGCGGTTGAGCACCACGCCGCTGGTGGTCAATGTCAACGGCCCGGCAACCGACAGGCTGCCGAGGTTGTTGGTCAGACTCGCCGCTGTCACGCCAAGGCTGCCTTCCGCGCTGATCAGGCCCTGACTGTTATTCAGGTCGCCGCTCAGGTCGAGTTTCAGGTTGCTCTGGCTCAGGAGTGCACCCGCAGTGCTGTCGAGGCTGCGGCCGGTCAGGCTCAGGTCGGTCTTGCCCGAGATCAGCCCCTTGGCACGGTTGAGCACTTCATCAACGGTCAGGCTCAAAGCACCTTGTGCGATCAACTTACCGCCATCGCTGTTGTCCAGACGACTGCCGACCAACGTTACGTCAGCCTGGCTGGACAGCTCGCCGCCACGGTTGTCGATGGCATCGAGCGTCAGTTGCAGCGCCTGATTCGCCCCGACGAGACCGCCGTTACGGTTGTCGAGGCTGTTGCCGGTGAGCTTCAGCCCGTCGGTTGCCACCAGTTCACCGTGTTGGTTATCGAGGGTCGCGACGTTGGCGATAACGTCGGCTTTACCGGCAATGTGCCCTTCGCTGTTGTCGACGCTGTCGGCTTTCAGATTCAGTTCATCATCAGCGATCAGCGTACCGCTCTGGTTGACCAGTTGGCCGTCCACCGTCACCCCGAGGGTGCCACGGCTGGTGATCAGGCCGCCGCTGTTGTCCAGGCGAGCGCTTTTGACATCCACGCTCTGCGCGGAAATCAGGCCCTTGACGCTGGCCAGCAGTTGTTCGATGCGCAGGGTCAGGCCCTGATTGCTGATCAATTTGCCGTTGTTGCTGTTATCGAGGTTTTGCGCGGTCAGGGTGAAGGCCTGGGCGCTGGAGATTTCACCGCCCTGGTTGTCGACGTCCTGGAGATTTTTCAGCACCAGCAACGGTGCATTGATCAGGCCATTGCGGTTGTTCAACTGGCCGTGATTGAGGTCGAGGCTCAGGGAGGTTTTGCTGAACAGTTGACCGCCCTGCTGATCGAAGCCGGTGACCGTTGCGGTCAGTGCTCTTTCGCTGGCGATCCGGCTGCCGATGCCGTTGTTCACTGCGCCGGCGTTGAGCGTAAGGATGTCACCGCTGACCAGGCTGCCGCCGGAGGCGTTGTTGAAGATGCCGGTGGTCAGCGCGGTGGCTTTTTTGCCGCTGATCAAGCCGCCCTGACTGTTATCCAGACTTTTTGAAGCAAGGATCAGCCCGCTGTCGGTGGCGATCAAACCCGTCTGATTGTTCAGGCTGCCCGTGCTGGTCAGCGTCAGCGCGCCGGCGCTCGTCAAGTGACCGCGCGTATTATCGAGACTGCCGGCGTGTACGGTCAGCGTCCCTTCGCTGCTGATCAGACCCTCGATATTGCTCAAGGCGTTGTCGAGACGAATGTCCAGATTGCCCTGCCGGGTGACGAAACTACCGCCGCTGTTATCCAGGCTCTGCCCGGTCAGCGTCGAAGTGCCAACACTGAACAGTTGTCCGAGGGTCTGATTGATGACCCGGGCCACAGTCAGGCCAAGGGTGGTTCCGGCGAGGACTTTGCCGCTGTCACTGTTGTTCAGGCTTTGACCGATGACGGTCACATCGACGGTGCTGGAGATTTCGCCACCGCGATTGTCGATCTCGCCGACCGTGAGTTTCAGCGCTTTTGTGGTACCGACCAGACCGGCCTTACGGTTGTCGAGCGACTGGCCACTGAGCAACAACGAACCTTGGGCGACCAATTCACCACCCTGGTTAACCAATTGCGTCACGTTGGCGTTCAGATCGGCTTTGCTTGAGATGCGCCCGGCGCTGTTATCGATGCGCGTCACACCGAGAATCATCGGGCCTGCCGCACTGAGCAAGCCGCCACGGTTATCCAGTTGTGTGCCGCTGTAGTTGACGGCGGCCTGACCATCGAGCAGACCTTTATCGCGATTGTCGAGTGCGCCAACGCTGAGTTGCAGGTCTTTGGTCGCGCGAACTTTACCGCCGCGGTTGTCCACGGAATCGCTGCGCAGGGTCAGGCGATCCTTGCCAACCACGCTGCCGCCACGGTTGTCGAGGCTGCCACTCTGGACATCGACCGCACCTTTGGCGCTCAGCTCACCGTTCTGGTTATCGAACAAGCCAGTGATGCGCGCGGTCAGACTGCCGTCGCTGACGAGACTGCCTTCGTGACTGTTGTCGAGGCTGGCGGCGGTGATGCTGACATTTACCCCCGAGCCCAACACACCGTTGCGGTTGTTCAGCGCGCCGATCAAACCGATGTTCAGCGCTACGTCACCCGTCACCTGGCCGTCGCTGTTGTCCAGCGTGATGGCGTTGATACGGGTGGTGCCGGCGCTGGATATCTCGCCACTGTGGTTATTCAGATCGCCGAAATCGGCGCCGAGGTTGCCGTTGCTGCTGATCACGCCCTGAGTGTTGATGACCTTGCTGGCGCTCAACTGCACCGTCGAGTTACCGAGGACGCTGCCCTTGTTCTGATTGTCCAGGGTGGTGGCTGTGAGGCGCGTGCTCTGCTGGGCGCTCAACGTACCGCCCTGGTTGTTCAGGGTTTGCGCGACGGTCGCCGTCAGGTTGCGACTGGCGATCACGCTTTTACCGCTGTTGTTGAGATTCTGCACACTCAGGCTCACGTCGCCAGCGCTGTTTCGGCTGTTGTCGGCGTTGATCCCGGCTTCAATGATGCCGTTGTTGCTCAGGGTTCCACCGGCGCTGAGGCTGATGCTGTCGCGTGCAGCGAGGTTTTGCTGGTTGCTCAGATCGCCTTGGGTTTGCACGCTCAGTGCGGTGCCGGCGTAGACCGGACCTTGGGCAGTAAGGCTGTTGGCTTTAATGTTCACGGCAGTGGCTGCCGAGGTCTGCGCCAGGGTCAACTGGCCGTTGGCATCGATCTGGATATCGCCACCACTGGCGGCCAGGTTGCCCGCCAGTTTCACCCCGACCCCGGCCTCGGTGCCGACCAGTTTGATCGCCCCGGCATACATCCCGCCCAGCGCCGACGAGTCGATTGCCAGTTGCGGTTTGGCGCTGCCATCATCGGCGCGGGCGGTGGTGTTCAAGGTCTGTGCGTTGACGTCGTTGCGCCCGGCAACAATCGTCAGATTCTGCGCCTGCAGTTGCGCATTGATCTTCGCACTGCGGGTGATGATTTCGAAACGGTCGACGTTGCTCGCGTTGAGGCCGGCGCCTTCGATGGCGACGCTGCCCTGGTCGACCTGGAAGCGATCCAGACGGCCGTTATCCAGCACCGGTTTGCCGGTGCTCAGCGTCACGCGCGGTGCATTGATGAAGCCGCAACCGTTGCAAGTGATGCCATACGGATTGGCGACAATCACTCGCGCCGACTGCCCCGCCACTTCGGTGTAACCGCGCAACTGGCTCGGGTTGCCGCTGATGACTTCGTTGAGAATCGCTTGCGCCGAGCCACTGTTTTTCAGGTTCGGGTTGCCGATGATGTGCCCGGCCAACTGGGTGTTCGAGGTCTGCGCCGAGCCGTTGTTGAGGATGACGCCCTGCGCACCGACGTTGTAATCGTGAAACTGGTTGTGCGACAGCCCGCTGCCGTTGGGCGTGGCGATGTTGATGATCGGCACGCCATTGCCGGCCCGATCCAGCGAGGTGTTGGGGTTGGCCACGACAATGCCGTCGGCCTGCGCCCACATCGGCTGCCAGAACATGACGTTCGCCAGCAGGAACGCCAGCCCGCGCTTGGGCATGCCCAGGAACGACTCACGGTTTTTCACGGCCGCAGAAGGCTGGCCTGCAAGGAAGGCGAACTGGCGAACATCCATGTCGATGGTCTCGAAGAATTTGAATTAGATGAAAAAGTCGAGGCGGAAATAAATCGGCGCTTCAGGCTCGGTCAGCACATCCGGGCGTTCGAGGGAATGGGCAAAGGTCACGCTGGCAGCCACATGCTCACCACGGGCGAACAGCTCCAGCGAGTTGCTCGACATGCGTCCGTGCTGATCACCGTTGTAACGGTCGCCGCGAATCACGCCCTGGTCGTAGCCGAGGCTGGTACCGTATTCAGCGAACACCGGGCGCAGCCACTCGGCGCTGACCGGACGGCTCCAGCGCAGGTCGTTGCGCCAGTAACCGCCGCTGTCGCCAGACAGCGACTGATCCTTGTAGCCACGGATCGACGACAGTCCACCGAGGCTGGTGCGCTGCGGACTGAACAGCACATCCTCGCTGCGCTGGCCGGTCATCAGGCTGCTGAAGCTGAAGGATTCGCCCCACAGCTTGAGCGGTTGCAGGTAGCTCAGGGTCGCGGTGTATTTGCGGTAGCGTGCGTCGGGCTCGCCGGGGCCTGGATCGTGGCTGCCCTGCGCATCGAACGCGCCGATGCCTTCCTGCATGCCGGCGTCGAAGTTGACGAAGGCGCTGCCGATGCGGCGACCGTGGTTGAAGCCGAACTGCGCTTCGCTGATGCGGTTGCTGCTCAGCTTGAGCTTGCTGTCTTCGATGAAGTTGTTGGTGCGCAGGTAGGACAGGCCGGCACTGAGCGAGGTCTTGCTCACCGAGTCGCGATGGATCACCCGCTCGGCGCGCAGCTGATGGTTTTCGCTGTCGCCGGTCTGCTTGAAGTTGTAGCCGTTGGCGGCGATCTGCGAGCGGTAGTCGCTCTGGCTGTAGGTGTAGCTGAAGTTCCACCAGCCCCAAGGCAGGTTGTAATTGAGCATGGCGTTGCTGGAGGTGTGCTGGTGGTCAGTCATTGCATCGTGACCGCCGCGCAGGCTCAACTGATCGGCCAGGCCCAGCGGGCTGTCCCAATCGAAAGTGGTGCCCCACTGCTGTTCACCGGTGCTGCGTTGGCCGTCGTTGCTGCGCGACAGTCCGGCACGCCATGGCTTCTGCGGGTTATTGGTGACCAGCACTTCACTGCCGCCGACGTTCTTGCCCGGCGCCAGCTCCATCTTGGCCTGATTGGACGGCAGGCGATTGAGCTGATCGACCATCTGCTCGATCTCGCGCAGGTTGACCAGTTCGCCGGACTTGCCGGGAAAGGCCATCGCCAGTTCGCGCTGCGAAAGCTGGCTGTTCTCGGCGCCCTTCATGCCTTCGAGTTTGCCTTCGACCACCAGCACTTTCAGGTGCCCGCCAGACAAGTCTTGCTGCGGCAGGTAGGCGCGGCTGGTGACCAAGCCTTTCTCGATGTAATGGTCGGTGATGACTTTCAGCAGCTCGTTGAGCTGGGGTACACCGAGGCACTGGTCGATGTAGGGCTTGAGCAGACGGGTTTTGTCGCTGTCGGACAGACTGTCGGCGCCCTTGAGTTCGATGTCCTTGATCGGGAAACAGCGGGTATCGGTGGGCGCTGCCGGTTGCGAAGGCTTGGCATCTTTGCCGGGCAAATCCTTGAGTTCTTCCAGGCGCCGCTGTTGCTCTTCAAGCAGGCGATTCTGGCGATCGCGGATCAGGTCGGTTTCACCGGGGGTGGGTGCAGCGAAGGTAATTTGAAGCGGAGACAGGCACAGCAAAGCCACGCACAACCTCGCCACGAGGGCGGGTGGATACATGTTCGATCCCTCGAGACGGAATGACATCAAAATAGTGGCGCGATATTAGATGGCCATCATTTTGACGTCAAACAAACATTTCGACCGTTTGTCGGGTTTGTAACAGGGATTGAACAATCGACGCGGTTGCGGTTTTCCGGGGTTAATCCCTGGTTCAGTGCGCAACGCCCAACTTCGTCGCCACGTCCTGCGGTGCCAGCAGGCGGCCATCCGCTGAACGCAATTCCAGCTTCCTGATCGGCTGCCGCTGCTGCGCGTCAACCATCACCGAACCCGCCTCCCCCGGCGCATACAGGTGTTCGCCGCCCCACTGCGACAGCGCAACGATCACCGTCTGCAAGGCCTTGCCGCGTTCGGTCAGCACGTATTCCTTATAGGCACCGCCATCGGCGGCCGGCACGGTTTGCAGGATCCCCTGCTCTACCAGGCTCTTGAGCCGAGCGCTGAGCATGTTCTTGGCGATGTCCAGATTCTTCTGAAAATCACTGAAGCGGCGGATGCCCTCCAGCGCATCGCGGATGATCAGCAGCGACCACCAGTCGCCGATCAGATCCAGCGTACGGGCGACCGGGCAGGCGTTGCCGTGCAGGCTTTTGCGCTTCACAGGGTGTTTCTCCGTCAAATCCAGCGTGTGGTTGCATCTTACAACTGTGGTCGCGGAAAAGAACCACGCCGACAGCGCAGCACCTGCATACAAGTGGCCACGGTCGATTGCGCGGATAGTGAATCCTGCTTTTACAGCCCTCCCCAACGCGTACTCAAGCAAGGAGTTTCCATGAGCACATTCACTACCGATGACGGCACACAGATCTATTTCAAGGACTGGGGCAGCGGCAAGCCCGTGCTGTTCAGCCATGGCTGGCCGCTGGATGCCGACATGTGGGAATACCAGATGGAATACCTGAGCAGTCGCGGCTACCGCACGATTGCCTTCGACCGCCGTGGTTTCGGGCGCTCCGATCAACCGTGGAACGGCTATGACTACGACACCTTTGCCGACGACATCGCGCAACTGATCAAACACCTCGACCTGCGCGACGTGACGCTGGTCGGTTTCTCCATGGGCGGCGGCGACGTCAGCCGCTACATCGCCCGCCACGGCAGCGAGCGCGTTGCCGGGTTGGTGCTGCTCGGGGCGGTGACGCCACTGTTCGGCAAGAAAGCCGACTACCCGCATGGTGTCGATACCTCGGTGTTCGACGGGATCAAGGCCGGTCTGCTCAAGGATCGCGCGCAGTTCATCGCGGACTTCGCCGCGCCATTCTACGGCACCAATCAGGGCCAGAAAGTCTCCGATGGCGTGCTCACGCAAACCCTGAACATCGCCCTGCTCGCCTCGCTGAAAGGCACCGTGGATTGCGTCACCGCGTTTTCGCAAACCGACTTCCGCCCGGACATGGCGAAGATCGACGTGCCGACTCTGGTGATCCACGGTGACGGCGATCAGATCGTGCCGTTCGAAACCACCGGCAAACAGGCGGCGGCGATGATCAAGGGCGCCGAGCTGAAAGTCTACGCTGGCGCGCCCCATGGTTTTGCCGTGACCCACGCCGAGGCGCTGAATGAGGATCTGTTGGCCTTCCTCAACCGCTGACGATCATCGGCGCGACGATCGTCTGCGATGACGTGTCCGCCTGGCTCAATCCGCCATCAACGCTGCCAGTGCCAACGCGTTACCCAGCGCGGCACCACTGGCGGTGTTGTCGAAGATGCACCAGACCGCGGCGCCCTCTGCTGCCGCGACCTGCATCTGCTCTGCCAGCGCTTGCAGATAACGCTCGTTGTAGGCGCTGTGGTAGATGCGTGGCGAACCGTGCAATCGCCAATAACGCACCCCTGTCCAGCCCTGCGCCGAACCATCGGTACTGATCCGCGACGGATCGACCATGGCCTGGGCAATCCGATACGCCTGCAGCATCGGCGCTGCCGTTACCCATGACTCATGCCGTGGCTCAAGCACCACGGCACCGGCGAAGCGTTGGCGCAACGCCACGAAAAACGCCTCTGCGCTTATCGGTTCAAAGGCCAGCGACGGTGGCAGTTGCACCAGCAAGCATCCCAGCCGATCGGCCAGCCCCTCGCACTGCCCGAGAAATTCGTCCAGCGCTTGATCACAGTCCCGCAGACGCCATTCATGAGTGATCTGCTTTGGCACTTTCACTGAAAAGCGAAAGCCCGGCGGCACCGAATCCGCCCAGCGCGCATAGGTCTGACGCCGATGCGGACGATAAAACGAGCTGTTGATTTCCACGCAGTCAAACCGCGCCGCGTAACGCTGCAGATGCGTACCCTCGGCCGGAAACTGCGGCCAATACTCGCGCCCCAGACTCCAGCCTGCGCAACCGATGAACATCAAAAATAACCCTTCGCTGCTTCACCCATGAAAATCTCCACGGTCCTCGTTCACAGATTCAGGACACAGCGAAATACCTTGGGAGCTGGCTTGCCAGCGAAGGCGTCGACACCTCCACAATCGCTGCACCTGACACAACGCTTTCGCGAGCAAGCTCGCTCCCACAGGGTTCTGCGGCGCTCACAGATTTGGGACACGACGAAATACCTGTGGGAGCTGGCTTGCCAGCGAAGGCGTCGACACCTCCACAATCGCTGCACCTGACACAACGCTTTCGCGAGCAAGCTCGCTCCCACAGGGTTCTGCGGCGCTCACAGATTTGGGACACGACGAAGCGCCTGCACGATTATTTTTTGCCGGGGAGGACGCTGGCCAGTACCTGCTTGGCGGCTTGCACGATCACCCCCGCCTCGTCAGGGTCGCCCTTGAGCAAGGTCGTGGCAAACTTCTTCGCCTGTTCGAGTTTGATGTGTGGCGGCAACGGCGGCACGTTGGGGTCGGTCTTGAACTCGATCAGCACCGGTACGTCCGAGGCCAGCGCCTGCTCCCAGGCGGCAGCGACGTCCTCGTCGCGGTCGACGAAAATCCCTTTCAGGCCGATGGAAATGGCGAACAGGTGATACGGCACATCGGGAATGCTCTGCGAGGCTTCGAACTTCGGATCGCCTTCCATCACCCGCTGCTCCCAGGTGACCTGATTCAGATCCTCGTTGTTGAACACCGCGCAGATCCATTTCGGGCTGCTCCATTGGCGCCAGTATTTGGCGACGGTGATCAGCTCAGCCATGTTGTTCATCTGCATCGCGCCGTCACCCACCAGCGCAATCACCGCACGCTCGGGGTGCGCAAACTTGGCGGCGATCGCATACGGCACGGCTGCGCCCATCGAGGCCAAGCCACCGGACAGCGAACATTGCATGCCACGACGAATCTTCAGATCACGCGCGTACCAGTTGGCGCAGGAACCCGAGTCGCTGGTGATGATCGCCTGATCCGGCAGGCGCGGTGACAGTTCATACACCACCCGCTGCGGATTGATCGGATCGGCTTTGGACATCGCGCGTTTTTCCAGGGTCTTCTCCCAGGTGCTGCGCCAGCCTTCGATTTTCTTGCGCCACTTGTGCGAGGTTTTCTGTTCGAGCAACGGCAGCAGCGCAGCGAGGGTTTCGGCGGAGTCACCGACCAGATTGACCTCCATTGGGTAACGCAGGCTCAGCATGTCCGGCTGCAGGTCGATTTGCACGCCACGCGCCTGACCTTCCTTGGGCAGAAATTCGGCATAGGGAAAACCCGAACCGATCATCAACAAGGTGTCGCACTCGCTCATCATCTTGTAGCTCGGCTCGGTGCCCAGCAGGCCGATACTGCCGGTGACCCACGGCAAATCATCCGGCAGCGCGGCCTTGCCGAGCAACGCCTTGGCCACGCCAGCACCGAGTTTTTCCGCGATGGCGATCACTTCATCCGTCGCTTGCAACGCGCCAGCGCCGACCAGAATCGCGACTTTTTCACCGCTGTTCAAAACGTCGGCGGCGCGCTGCAGATCCGCCTCGTAGGGCAGCACTTTCGGCTTGGTGTATCCGACGCCGGAATGCGCAGTGCCGTGTGCCCGCGCCGGTGGCTCGTACGCAAGATCCTGCAAATCATTGGGCAGAATGATCGCCGTCACCCGCCGCTCGCCAACCGCCGTACGCACGGCACGATCGAGCAGATGACGCACCTGCGACGGCGCCGAGGCCTGCTGCACAAAGGCCCCGGCCACATCCTTGAACATCGAGACCAGATCCAGCTCCTGCTGGTAATGACTGCCGAGCGCCGTCCGCGCCTGCTGACCGACTATCGCCAGCACCGGCTGGTGATCCATGCGCGCGTCGTACAGACCGGTGATCAGGTGCGAAGCGCCGGGCCCCGACGTGGCGATGCACACGCCCAGTTCGCCAGTGAATTTGGCGTGGGCCGACGCCATGAACGCGGCCATTTCTTCGTGTCGGGCCTGAACGAATTCGATCTTGCCATTGGCTCGGGCGAGCGCGCCGAATACGCCATTGATGCCGTCTCCCGGATAACCAAAAATCCGCGTGACGCCCCATTGGCTGAGCCGCTCAACCAGAAAATCGCCCACTGTCGTCGTCATTTCGTTCCTCGCCTGTCACCGATGCATGAAGCCTGCCCGGCGAGATATCCGCCGGGCGGTACATGGGTCTGGACAGTCGGGACGCGCGCGAAGTTTCGATTGTTTTTACCCGACGGCATTGCCGAACCGCTCCCTCTGGGAGCTGCCGGAGGCTGCGATCTTCTGAGGTTGTTTTTGGTGCATGCAGGAACGAGCGGCGATGACGCCTGACCCATTGACTGCAGCCCCTCTGTCGTCAAGGCTTCAGATCATCCACGAGCGGTGGGCTGCACGCACTCATCTGCCGGGCAATCCACTCGCGAAAAAGCATGGCATTGGCGCTCTGTTCGAAGGGTCGCGGTGACAGCAGGCAATAGCTCGAACCGTCCCGCACAAAGCCGAACGGCGCGATCAACTGGCCGGACTTGAGTTCGTCCTGCACCATGAGAAACGACGCCATTCCGACGCCCAGCCCGGCCAGCGCGGCCTGAATGCACAGGTAGAAATGCTCGTAATCGACCCGACTGACACCCGATGCGTTCATGCCAGCCAGTCGCATCCAGTTGTCCCACGCCTGCGGGCGCGTCTTGCTGTGCAGCAGGCAGGCGCCACGCAAATGACCACCGTCAGGTCGACTGGACGGCACGCAGACCGGGCCGATCCACTCTTCACAAAGGGTCACGCCGTGCACGGTTTCGTCCCAATGGAAATCGTCACGCCGGATCGCCAGATCCACCCCTGAACGAGCGAAGTCGATCGGCCCGCCGGCCGTCAGCAGTTGCACCTGCAACTGTGGATGCGCGCTGTGGAAGTCGGGCAGTCGCGGGATCAGCCATTTCATGGCGATGGTCGGCTCGCAGGACACCACCAGCACGTCATCGTGGACTTCGCGTTGCAGGCGATAAACCGTGCTCTGCAACTGCTCGAACATCGGCGCGGTGACATTGAACAGCAAGCGCCCGGCATGGTTGAGAAAGATCGCGCGGTTACGCCGTTCGAACAATTCGACCCCGATCGCCTCCTCCAGCAAACGCACCTGGCGGCTGACCGCGCCGTGGGTGACGTGCAGCAGTTCGGCAGCCTTGACGAAACTCTGGGTCTGGGCGGCGGTGTTGAAGAAGCGAAAGGCAGCCAGCGGAGGCAGGTTCATATAGGCGATGATTTCTCACAGGTTTTCGCGACTATAAATCGTTTTTTTTGCCCGTGACAATTCCCCATCATGGCGCCATTCGGAGCCTGCCGCATCCCTCCAAACATTTGCAAGAATGACTGCGGACAGTGCATCTGTGAAATCAAGTAGCGCAAATGACGCGATGGAGCGTAGGCATGAATGAATTGTTTCTGGTAATCGCCATCACTGTTCTGGCGGTGATCAGCCCGGGTCCGGACTTTGCCATGGTCACTCGCAACAGTTATGCCTACGGGCGGCGCAGTGGTTTGCTGGCTGCGCTGGGCATCGGCTGTGGCGTGCAGGTTCACGTGTTCTACACGGTGTTCGGGGTGGCGCTGATCATCACCCAATCGCCGCTGCTGTTCTGGATGATGAAACTGCTGGGCGCCGCATACCTGGTCTATCTGGGCATCAAGTCCTTTACCAATCAATCGGTTCTGACATTTGCCGATGCGAGCGCTTCGGTGCCTCGCGCCTGGAAGGTGTTCTGCTCAGGTTTTCTGACCAATGCACTGAATCCGAAAACCATGATGTTTGTGGTGGCGGCCTACAGCCAGGTGGTGGAGCCTGGCAGTTCGCTGACGGTGAACTTTGCCTATGGCTTGTTCATGTCGGTCATTCATTGGCTGTGGTTCAGTCTGGTTGCGCTGTTTTTCTCCACTGAACGGTTACGCCGTCGCCTGCTGGAAAAACAGCGGCTCCTCGACAAGTTCATCGGAATTGCACTGATGGGGCTGGCGGCGTGTTTGATCATTCCGGGGGTTGCGCAGTCTTGAGCTAGAGCGTTTATGCTGTCGTGTCTGATATCCGTCAGGTCATTCTCGGCAAGTTCACCATGAGGCCCATTTCATGAGTAAAGCGCCCTACGCTCCGCCCAAGGTCTGGAAACACGAAGCGCCGTCCGGCGGCCATTTCGCCAGCATCAATCGCCCGATTGCCGGGCCGACGCATGACAAGACATTGCCTGTCGGCAAACATCCGCTGCAGCTGTACTCCCTGGCGACCCCCAATGGCGTGAAGGTGACCATCCTTCTGGAGGAGCTGTTGGCGTTGGGGCATTCCGGGGCCGAATATGACGCCTGGCTGATCCGCATCAACGAGGGCGATCAGTTCTCCAGCGGTTTTGTCGAGATCAATCCGAACTCGAAAATTCCGGCGCTGCTCGACCGCAGCGCACAGCCGCCGATTCGGGTGTTCGAGTCCGGTTCGATCCTGCTGTATCTGGCGGAAAAGTTCGGCGCCTTCCTGCCCAAAGACCCGGCTGGCCGCACGGAAACCCTGAACTGGCTGTTCTGGCAGATGGGCTCTGCGCCTTATCTGGGCGGCGGCTTCGGGCACTTCTATGCGTATGCGCCGGAGAAGCTCGAATACCCGATCAACCGCTTCACCATGGAAACCAAGCGTCAGCTCGATGTGCTCGACCGGCGCTTCAAGGAAAGCCGCTACCTGGCCGGCGACAACTACACCATCGCCGACATCGCGGTCTGGCCGTGGTACGGCCAACTGGTGCGCAACAATGTGTATTCAGCCGCCGAATTTCTGGCGGCCCACGAATACACCCACGTGCAGCGCTGGGCCGAAGACATCGCCCAACGCCCTGCGGTGATGCGTGGTCAGCGCGTCAATCGCACCTGGGGTGACGAGGCGAGCCAGGTTGCCGAGCGGCATCAGGCCAGCGATCTGGATTGACGCCACAATCCCACAAAGATTTGTACTGGACAGGGGCATCCCGGTTCACAGCAACCTTTGTGGGAGCGAGCTTGCTCGCGAAGGCGCCAAGTCAGTCAGCACTGACATAACAGACCTACCGCTTTCGCGAGCACGCTCGCTCCCACAGGGAATTCGGGTTGGACTTGAGGATTTGTGAATCCTCAGCAATTACAGTGAGACCACACCACCACTGTCGTCAAAGGATCTGCAATGCCTGCTGGAAAACGAGAACTGGCGCGGATCGAGCGGCGCTTGATTGCCACGCTCACCGACGCATGTGAAACCGCAAAAGCTGAAATCCAGGGCTTCACCTGGCTGACCCACACCGCTGACCTGAACGCGTTGGCGGCGACCCTGAAACTAATCTGGGTGTTCGATACTGAGGCCAACAAAAATCTCGCCCTCACACAAGCCAAAGCGCGGATCTTCGAACTGACGGCCACCGCGCTGAGGGAGGCCGATATCGACCTGCCCGCATCAGAGCGCAACGTGTGTTTCGACTCCGAGGAGGCATGCCAACGCACGCACGGTGGCAACTGGCGTGAGCGTCTGGCGCAAAATACGCGAGGGCAACGGTGACACCCTGCTTTCGATCAGCTTGGCTATCATCGCTCGCAGCAGGCTTCTCTCAGAGACAGTGAAACCATGGAACAGTCCAGACCAGATCCAGATTCCGATTGGGTAGTGCGCAGCACACAGCCGGGGCGGATAGAACGTATCGAAGCCCGGTTTGGCGGCCATGGCTACCACCCACATCGGCACGATACTTACTCGATCGGTCGCACCCTCTCTGGCGTGCAAAGCTTTCACTACAAGGGCAGCCTGCGCCACGGCTTACCGGGTAACACCTTGCTCCTGCATCCTGATGAACTGCACGATGGCATGGCCGGGACCGAAGCGGGGTTTCGCTATCGAATGGCCTATATCGATCCGGCTTTGATTCAGCAGGTGTTGAAGGGTGAACCGCTACCCTTCATCGCCGGCGGTCTGTCCAGCGACCCGCGCCTGTATCGCGCCAGTGAAGCGTTCGTGCAGGCGATGGATTACTCGCTTGATCCGCTGGAAGAACAGGACGCCCTGTTTGATCTGACAATGGCCCTGCGCGCCGTGGCCGGCAAACCTCGCGGGCGCAAACTGCTCGATTACCCGGCAGCCGAGCGCGCAAGGGAATTCATCATGGCTCACCTGCACCAGAGCATTACGCTGGAAATGCTGGAGCACGCCAGCGGCCGTGAAAGGTGGAGCCTCTCTCGGGACTTCAGAGTGCTGTTTGGCACCAGCCCCTATCGTTTCGTGACCCTGCGTCGCCTGGATATATTGCGCACGCTGCTGCTTGACCGATTCTCGCTGGTGGATGCCGCACTGGCTGCGGGTTTTCACGACCAAAGTCATATGACCCGGCACTTCACCCGCACTTATGGGGTATCTCCGTCGCGTTGGCTGGAACGCGTCCTGGGACAAAGGCAACTTGCAGGATCGTACAAGCATCGCCAATAACCCCTTCGCTAGGCTGACGACTCCTGTCTGATAGAGGATTTGTCATGCCACATACCAGCAAAGTACCAGCACTGCACGCCATCAATCTGGCGCAGAAATCCGCGCTGATCGATCAGCAGTGGAGCCCCCGTGTGGTCGCCGAAATGAATGACTACCAGTTCAAAGTGGTTCGCATCGAAGGTGAATTCATCTGGCACTCCCACCCGGAAACAGATGAGGCCTTTATTGTGATCGAGGGCACGCTGCGGATCGACCTGCCCCATGGCAGCGTGTACGTCGAACCGGGTGAGCTGTACGTCGTGCCGCGCGGGATCGAACATCGGACGGCAGCGGAAGGAGAAGCGCGCCTGATGATGATCGAGCCTCGGGGGGTGCGTAACACCGGGCACGAAGGTGGCGAGCGCACGGCTGACAACGACGTCTGGATCTGAGCAGGAGGCGCCGTGATGCTGCGACGTGACGGCGCCATTGTTTGAGTATCTAGTCGTTGGTTTGCCGCTGATAATGCGCCATCAGCTTGTCGAGGAACTCGAACAGTTTCAGGTTCATCTGCTCATAAGCGTTGGTGCGAAGCGCCGCCGGTTGCTGAACGAAACGACGAGCGACTGCCGCCGCCAACTCTTCACCGGACGCGGCAATCAAACGCTCCACGACCTCCGCCGTGAACTCCATGTGGCACTGGAAGCCGTAGACCAGATCGCCGTATTCGACAATCTGACGGGGGCAGCCCTCACTGACGGCGAGGACCTTCGCCTGCGCCGTCAGCCCCGGCATATCGTTGTGCCAATGACCGACGTCGAGCGCATCGCCGAAGTGCGCCACCTTGGCGTTGTTCTTGCCCGCCTCGGTCAAGGTGATCGGAAAATTGCCAATCTCCTTTTCCGGGCTGTGACCATGCGCAGCACCCAGCGCTTCGCCGAGCAATTGCGCCCCCAGGCAAACGCCTACCACTGCCTTGTTCGCGTTGATCGCTCTAACGATCAGGTCGCACTCGGCAGCCGCATCGAAATGCGGACATTCTTCTTTGCTCGTCGCCGGCGATTGCGGGCCGCCCAACACCACCAGCAGGTCGATGTTTTCGACGCTCGCGGGCAAGGCCTCAAACGCATGTACCCGCGAATAACTCGCTTCATGGCCACGTTCGCGTGCCCAGGTTTCATAGGCGCCGGGCGATTCGAATGCTTCGTGAACCACGAAATGAACGTTCATTGGAAATCCTTGATGAGGGGCTGGAGGAGTGATGCGCCAAAGACTATATGACACATAGTGTCATTGGCAAATCCGTTGCTGGAGCAGAGCTGTCAATTTCACGACCCCTCTCACATTTCTCTCAACCGACCACGTTCGACTCGACAAAATGCACGTGTGCAGCACTGCGCCCCGCTAACCAGGCGAGCACCGACGCAATCACTAACACCGCCGCGCTCAGCTCGAAGGTGGCTTTATAACCGCTCAGATCAAACGCCAGGCCACCGACGATGGCCCCTGCGGCAATTGCCAGTTGCACGATGGCCACGAGCAAGCCTCCGCCAGCTTCGGCATCCTCCGGGAGTGTTTGCGCCAGCCATGTCCACCAGCCCACGGGCGCCGCCGTGGCGACCAGCCCCCACAGGCCCAGCAGCACCGCAGTCAGCAGCGGCGATGCGCCAAAGTTGACCAGCGCCAGGGCGATGACCGCCATTATCAGCGGGATAACCGTCAGCGTGCGGTACAAGCCGGTGCCGAGGAATCTTTCGATCACAAAGGTCCCGATGAAACCGGCAAGCCCCAGTCCCAGCAGCATCAAGGACAGGGTTGAGACGCTGACCCCGGTGACCTCCTCCAGAAAGGGCCGCAGGTAGGTGAACAGCATGAATTGCCCCATGAAAAATACGCTGACAGCGACCATCCCCAAAGCGACCGGCCATTGCTTCATCAGCCGCAGGGCGTTGCCGCTACCGGCCTGACGCTCGAGCTTGAAGGACGGCAGACTGATCAGCAGCCATATGGCCGCCAGCGCGGCGACCGGAACCACACAGAAGAACGCGCCGCGCCAGCCTACCAACGACCCGAGGAAGCTGCCCGCCGGAGCAGCGATTACGGTCGCCAGCGCGTTACCGCCGTTGACAATGGCCAGTGCCCGGGACACTTGATCCGGCTGCACCAGCCGCATCGCGGTCGCCGCCGACAACGACCAGAAACCGCCGATCGCGATGCCGATCAAGGCCCGCCCGAACATGAACGACGGATAGCCCGGCGCGAACGCGACCACCGTCCCCGAGACGATCATCAGCAAGGTCAGCCCCAACAGCAGCTTCTTGCGCTCGACCCGAGCAGCGACCGCTGCAATCACCAGGCTGGTCATCAGGGCGAATGCACCGGACACGGAAATCCCCTGCCCGGCCTGGCCTTCGCTGATCTGCAGTTCCGCGGCAATCGGCGTCAGCAGACTGACCGGCATGAATTCTGAAGCGACCAGAGCGAAGGCGGCCAACGACATGGCCAGCACCGCGCTCCAGCCGCGCTGTTCTGTGGAAAGGGAGGTCATGGGAACTACCTGTATGGCGAGAGGCGTCCGGGCGATGGCCCCGACGAACTGTTTTCACGGTGCGAGGATCGCGTTGTCGAATCGCGTCTCTCCCGTAATGGTTTGACACATTCTCCCGGTCGATCCACCTCCGCCCTAGTGCATTCCTCTTGAATGCTTGCCTGATCCTCTGAGGTTGCGGGGTGGTGTATAGGAAACGCCTGTGCAGCGGATTAGAGTTCGATCAACAGGAGTTGTCCGACATGATCTCTACCCCGCTGCGCCCCGCATCACCTTTGGCGTTGAACATTGACTCGCGCGTGAGCGTGCCGGGTGACGTCGCCACGTCGATACCCGGCCTGTCGCTGTTTCGTCGCGATCAGCCGGCGCCACCGGCCGTGTGCATGATCGAGCCGAGCCTGATTCTGGTGGGCCGCGGGGAAAAGCGTTTGTGGGTCGGCGGTGAGGGTTACCGCTACGACCCTTCGCGGTTTCTGGTCACCTCGCTGGATCTGCCCGCCAATTCCGAAGTGATGCTTGCCAGCCCCGAACAGCCCTGTGTCGGGCTGGTGCTGAAACTGGATGTCGGCATGCTCGCCGAGATCCTCAGCAAAGGTGGTTTGCCTGCGAAACGGCAGCCGTCGATGAACGCGGGCGCTGGCATTGGCAACCTGTCGTCCGCGCTGGAAGGCGCGCTTGAGCGCCTGCTGGCATTGCTCGACGAACCTGAAGCGATCCCGGTACTGGCGCCGCTGGTGCTGCGGGAAATCCACTATCGGCTGCTCCATACCGATCAAGGCGCGCGGCTGCGGCAGATCACGGCCGTCGATGGCCAGGGTTATCGCATTGCCAAAGCCATCGACTGGCTCAAGGTCAACTACAGCGCGGCGCTGCGCATCGATGAGCTGGCGGCGCGGGTGCAGATGAGCGCGCCGACCTTTCACCACCACTTCCGCCAGCTCACCGGCATGAGCCCGCTGCAGTACCAGAAATGGCTGCGATTGAACGAGGCGCGCCGGTTGATGTGGATGGAGCGTCTGGACGTTTCGCGAGCGGCGTTTGCGGTCGGCTATGAAAGTCCCTCGCAGTTCAGCCGCGAATACGCACGCCTGTATGGCACCGCACCCAGTCGTGACATCGCGCTGCTGCGTGGCGAACCCTTCGCCGCAGAAGCGCTGGGTAACGCGGCCAGTTGAGCAAGAACACGCTTTACCGGTGAGGCGCCGCGCAGCGTTTCACCGCTTATAAAAATGCACGTCAACCGATGATCGAGCGGGTGAACCATGGAACTACGAATCAACCAGAAAACCTATCAGGTCGATGCCGACGCCGATACGCCCCTGCTGTGGGTGATCCGCGATGACCTGGGCATGACCGGCACCAAGTACGGCTGTGGATTGGCGCAGTGCGGCGCCTGCTCCGTGCTGGTGGACGGCAACGTGGTGCGCTCGTGCGTCACGCCGGTGGCCGGTGTGGTCGGTCGCGAGGTCACCACCATTGAGGCGATCGAGGCCGATGATGTGGGCAAACGGGTGGTCTCGACCTGGGTTGATCTGCAGGTCGCCCAGTGCGGCTACTGCCAGTCCGGCCAGGTAATGGCCGCCACGGCGCTGCTCAAGCAAAACCCCAAACCGAGTGACGCGCAGATCGAGGCGGCGATGGTCAACCTGTGCCGCTGCGGCACGTACAACGCCATTCACGCCGCCGTGCATGAGCTGGCCGGCAAGGGAGACGCCTGATGAACGTGCGTATCGATCCGTCCCAGGAAGCGTCAGCACTGGCGCTGCACGAACCGATCAACGTGTCGCGCAGACGTTTTCTGGCCGGCACCGCCGTCGGCGCACTGGTGCTCGGCTTCGGCCTGCCGCTGGGCGCGACTCGGGTGCAAGCCGCAGTGGCGGCCGCGACCGCCGAGCGTGGCACGCAGGTGCCGGCGTTTCTGGAAATCCGCCCGGACAACCGCGTGCGCCTGCTCTGCCCGTTCATGGAAGGCGGCCAAGGTACGTTCACCGCGATGGCGCAGATCGTCGGTGAAGAACTGGATGCCGATCCGGCGACTTTTCTGGTCGAAGCCGCGCCGCCCGGCGAAGCCTATGTGGTGATGGAAAACGGCATGCGCATCACCGGCGGCAGCATGTCGGTGCGTATGAGTTACCCGGTGATGCGCCGCCTGGGCGCCCTCGCCCGCGCCATGCTGCTGCAGGCCGGTGCGCAGAAACTTGGGGTGCCGGTCAGCGAACTGAGCACTGAACCCGGCAAAGTCATGCACGCCAAATCGGGTCGCTCGCTGGCCTACGGTGAACTGGCCGAACACGCCATGGATCTGCCGGTGCCCGATCCGGCCTCGGTGCAACTGCGTGATCCGAGCCAGTTCCGCTGGATCGGCAAACCGGTGAAGCGCGTCGATGCCTACGACAAGTCCACCGGCAAGGCGCTGTACAGCATCGATCTGAAAGTCGATGACATGCTCCACGCCGCCGTTCAACATGCCCCGCGTTTGGGCATGACCGTAGGCAACTTGCGCAACGAAGAGCAGGTCAAGGCGATGAAAGGCGTGCATTCCGTGCATCGTCTGCCGGGTGCCGTGGCCGTGGTCGCCGAGCGTTGGTGGCACGCCAAACGTGCGGTGGAAGCGATTCAGGTCGACTGGCAAGAGCCAACCGCCGACAGCAAAGTACGGCCGATGCCCGCAGACTTTTCCAGCGATGCCTGGCTCAAGCGCCTGGCTGACGACAAAGGCCCGGCCAAGGATGATGAAAATGAGGGCGACGTGGCTGCCATTCTGGCCAGCGCCAAAACCCGGATTGACGCCACTTACCACAACCAGTACCTGAATCACGGCCAGTTGGAGCCGCCGTCGGCGCTGGCCCGCTTCAATCCCGACGGTTCGCTGGAAGTCTGGCTGCCGAATCAGGCGCCGGACATGTTCCGTGCCGACATCGCCAAACGCACCGGACTCGACCCGTCGCGCATCACCTTGCATTCGCCATTGCTGGGCGGCTTCTTCGGTCGGCATTTCCTCTACGACGCCGCCAGCCCCTACCCGCAGGCGATCGAGTTATCCAAGGCGGTTGGCCGCCCGGTCAAACTGATCTGGAGCCGCGAGGAAGAGTTCCTGCGCGATGTGCTGCGTCCTGTAGCCGCGGTGAATTTCCGCGCCGCGCTGGACAACGACGGCTGGCCGCTGGCGATCGAAGCGATCAGTGCCACCGAAGGCCCGACCGAGGCGCTGGCCGGCAAACAGGGTGAGAAGCTCGACCCGACGGCGCTTGAAGGCTTGTCGGGCAAGTCCTATGCAATCCCCAACAAGCGCATCGCACAGATCTACGCCAAAGGCCCGGCGATGCTGGGTTACTGGCGTTCGGTGGGCAATTCGCTCAACGACTTCTTCTATGAGTCGTTCCTTGACGAACTGGCTGACAAGGGCGGCAAGGATCCGTTCGAATTGCGCCTGCACCTGCTGCGCGACAACCAACGGCTGACCACGTTGCTGCACGCAGTGGGCGAGCTGTCGGGTGGCTGGAAGCGTGGGCCGTTTACCGCGGCGGACGGCAGCAAACGTGCGCGAGGCGTGGCGATGGCGTCGCCGTTCGGTACCCAGACGGCGGTGATCGCCGAGGTCTCCATCGAGCATGGTCAGGTCAAGGTGCACGACATCTGGCAGGCAATCGACCCCGGCAGCATCGTCAATCCGGCGATTGTCGAAGCGCAGGTCAACGGCGCGGTGGCGCTGGGCCTGTCGCAGACCCTGGTGGAGGAAGCCGTGTGGATTGATGGCAAACCGCGTGCGCGCAACTACGACTTGTATCCGATCCTGCCGCCTGCGCGGATGGCCCGGGTCCACGTGCGTGTGGTCGAGAGCGGGGAAAAAATGGGCGGCATCGGCGAACCGCCGCTGCCCGCTGTCGCGCCCGCCGTCGCCAATGCGGTGGCAACGCTGACCGGGCAACGGGTGCGCAGCCTGCCCATGAGCCGCCACACCTTCACTTGATCAGCGCCGGAGCGTCCATGAATAACCGCCGATTCGCAAGAACCGCAGGCTGGCTGGCAGTGCCGTGCCTGGTCGCGGCAGGCCTGCTGGCCTGGTATGTCACCCGCGAGCCTGTCTCGCGCCTTGAAAACAACCACACCGCCGTGGCCGACATCGACCCGGCGCTGGTGGCTCGTGGCGAATATGTAGCCCGGCTCAGCGATTGCGTGGCGTGCCACAGCGTGCCGGGCGGTGCGCCGTTCGCTGGCGGCCTGGAAATGGCCACGCCACTGGGCGCGATCCACGCGACCAACATCACCCCGGAGCCGGAAACCGGTATTGGTCGCTACAGCCTGGCGGACTTTGACCGTGCAGTACGCCACGGCGTGGCACCCGACAGCCGCCGTCTGTACCCGGCGATGCCCTACCCGTCCTACGCCAAGCTCAGTGACGACGACGTGCGAGCGCTGTACGCGTTTTTCATGAAAGGCGTGGCACCGGTCAAGCAGGCGAATATCCCGAGTGCGATTCCTTTCCCGTTGAACCTGCGCTGGCCGATTGCGTTGTGGAACGGTGTGTTTGCCGAAACCGAGCCTTACGTGGCCAAACCGGCGCAGGATGCCGTGTGGAATCGCGGCGCTTATCTCGTGCAAGGCGCCGGGCACTGCGGCAGTTGCCATACGCCGCGCGGTCTGGCGTTCAACGAGAAGGCTCTGGATGAGTCCGCCACGCCGTACCTCGCTGGCGCCTTGCTCGATGGCTGGTATGCGCCAAGTCTGCGTGATGATCACAACACCGGTCTGGGCCGCTGGAGTGAGCCGGAGATCGTGCAGTTCCTCAAGACCGGGCGCAACAAACACGCGGTGGTTTACGGCTCGATGACCGAGGCGTTCAACAACTCCACGCAGTTCATGAGCGATGACGATCTGACCGCGATCGCCCGCTATCTCAAGTCATTGCCGGGGGATCGTCAGCGCGACGGCCAGCCATGGCAGTACCAAGCGGCTTCGGCGACGGAACGTCTGGACGCGCCTGGTGCTCATACCTACGTCACGCGCTGTGCTTCGTGCCACGGCCTCGACGGCAAGGGCCAGTCGGAATGGATGCCGCCGCTGGCCGGCGCCACCTCGGCACTGGCCAAGGAAAGTGCTTCGGCGATCAACATCACCCTCAACGGTTCGCAGCGGGTGGTGGCGGCCGGAGTGCCGGACGCCTATCGCATGCCGGCCTTCCGTGAGCAGTTGTCGGATCAAGAGATCGCCGAAGTGCTGACCTTCATGCGCAGCAGCTGGGGCAATCAGGGCGGTGCCATTGAAGCGCAGGCCGTCAACAAGCTGCGTGAACGTACCGATCCGGCCAGCAGCAGCCCGATCATCCTGCAAATGCGTTAGAGGAACGTTTGATGGAAAGCATCGACTTGCTGGTCCTGCGCACCGCGCGGGACTGGCTCGCCACCGGCGAGCAGGTGTTGCTCGCCACGGTGGCGCGCACATGGGGCTCTTCGCCGCGCCCGACAGGGTCGATGATGGCTTTGCGTAACGACGGGCGCGTGGTGGGCAGCGTGTCCGGCGGCTGCATTGAGGACGATCTGATCCAGCGTTACACCACCGCGCAGGGCGGCAGCGGCCTCAAGGACAGTGCACCCGAGGTGGTGCGCTACGGCGTCAGCGCCGACGAGGCGCATCGTTTCGGTTTGCCCTGTGGCGGCACGCTTGAGCTGATTCTTGAGTTCAATCCCTCATGGCAGGTGCTGGACCAACTGCTGCTGCAACTGGATGCCGGGCAACTGGTACGCCGCTGCCTGGCACTGGATAGCGGTCGCGTCACGCTGGAAACTACGGCAACTCCTGAGCAATTCAGTTTCGACGGCCAACGGATGCTCAATACCCTCGGGCCGGGGTATCGCCTGCTGATGATCGGCGCCGGCGCGCTGGCCGAGTACCTGGCGACCATGGCCCTGTTCAACGGCTTCAAGGTCGCGGTGTGCGACCCGCGTGCCGAATACATCGACACCTGGGCGGTGGACGGTGTGGAGCGCATCATCGGCATGCCGGACGACGTGGTACGCGACTTCGCGGTCGATCTGCGCACCTGCATCGTCGCCTTGAGTCATGATCCGCGACTCGACGACCTGGCATTGCTCGAAGCCCTCCACAGCCCGGCGTTTTACATCGGCGCCATCGGTTCGCGGCGCAACAGTCAGCTGCGCCGCGAACGGCTGATCGAGCATTTTGGTGAGACCCAGACATCACTCGAACGGCTGCACGGGCCAATCGGCATTTACATTGGCAGCAAGACACCGGCGGAAATCGCCGTCAGCGTGATGGCCGAGATCCTGGCCGCGAAGAATGGCGCCAGTCTGCCGAAGGCGTTTTCGATTGCCAGCGCCAAGGCGCAGGAAGCCTGACTGGCGGACACATACAGCGCCTGGGTGATGACACTGATACAACCGTCACCGTGAGGCGGCTGTTCGGGTGAACTGCTGTTCCGTCACCACTCTGCCCCACTGGCTGCCCTGCTCTTCCATGGTCAGTTCGAACCCGGCCGCTTCGTACAGTCGGCGCGCGGCGTCGAGGCCTTTGAAGGTCCACAGCTGAATCGCGTCAAAGCCGTGCTGATCGCAAAACTCCACCGCCGCCCTCAGCAGTTGCCGGCCGACGCCACTGCCGCGGCAGCCGTCGTCGAGGATGAACCAGCGCAAATGCGCCTGATTGTTACCCAGATCCTGCCCGTCGATTGCGATGGAGCCGACAATGCGCTCATCAAGCATCGCCACCCAGATCTGGTTGCAGGGCTGATCGAGGCGCCCGACAAACTCCGCCGTTTCACTGGCGACGCGGCTTTCGAAGATCGCGCCGAAACCGGAATGCCGCGAATAATAATCCGCATGCATTTGCGCCACGCGGCCAATCAGCCCGGGGCGATAGCCGGCGCTGATGTGCAGGTTCGGCGTGAGTGGCCGGTCAGCGCCCAGACGGATGCTTTTGAGCGCATGGGCGTAGGTTGCAAGGCCCTGCGCCACGCTCTGTTGTTGCGACGGATTGAGCGTGTTCAGTGCTTTGCTGACCTGCGCCCGGCCGTAGGCATGAATATCGTTGACGGTCTGCCGGCCCTGCGCAGTCAGCTGCAACAGCTTGACCCGGGCGTCCTCGGCGGCACGCTCCTCGATCTCCCCGGCCTTGATCAGTTTGCCGACCATGCGGCTGACACTGGATTTTTCCAGGCCAAGGCTTTGCGCCAGTTGTGCAGCGCTGACGCCGTCCCCGGCCTCGATTTCCAGCAATGCGTGCACGCCGGAGGCTGAATAGTCGGTCGCCGCCAGGGTGGCGCGCAGGAAACCGAACTCACGCACCATCGTGCGCGACGCTGTACGGATTTCTTCGATCAAGGCTGTAGGGATACTCATGACACATCACCACTGAAATTTAGTTGCACCATACAACCATATTTCCCTTTGCCGACGCAAGCAGCCGACCACGCCGGGCAAGCGTCAGCGTGCCGACATCAAAACCGCAGCAAACGTCAGACAAAAAAAGCCCCGCAACCGAATGAGGTGCGGGGCAAAGTATTGGTTGGTTGCGGCCAACCAAAGGAGCTCGGTCAGAACGGTGTGCGCGGCCGGGTCAGATGCAATCCTGGGCAGCGCGTTCAAAACTGGAAGGCAGGAAATTGGAAGCCAGCAAATGGCGCTCGTAGATGAACACCTTGCCGCCGTTGCCGGCCTTGTAGGCTTCCAGCACGTTGTCTGCCGACACCTTGCTCGGCACCACGATCCGGTAGCTGCGCTGGGTCTGCGAGACGGTCGGGTTCAGCGCACTGCTCTGCAGCTTGGGCACCACGCAATCGGCGTATTGCGCCGGGGTCTTGCGGGTCTGCAAGGTCAGCGTCGGGTCGTTCGGTGCGGAGGCGCAACCGGCGAGCAGCAAGGAGGCAACCGCCAGGGTCGGGGCAAAAAAAGTACGCATTGGTGTAATCCTGAAAATAAAAGTCCGGTTCATCCGGCAACGGTTCAGCGTCACGGCGCCGCCGCTGCCCTTTTGGTTTTGAGTGTTCAGCTCGAAGCCACCAGCGCCTTGAGCGAGGCATCGAACTGCTTCAAGGCATTGAGTTGCAGATCACGTTGTTGCTCGATCTGTGCGGCAATCTCCTGCGCCGCTTTGTCGTGTACCCAGACCGACGGAATCTGTTTCTCCACCGAGCCCTCGGCCTTGCCGATGTATTGCAGGTCGGCATCGTAGAAACGCGCGATGAAATGCGCCTCGTACAGGCTGTTTTGCTGGGTCAGCAAGCGGTTGAAGGTGTCGAGTTTCACCACAATGTCCGGGTGTGCCTGAATCAGCGCATCAAGGCTGTCGTAAACCGTCACCGACGAAAAATGACGCTGCAGCGAGCTGAGCAACCAATCGATGGCCAGTTCCGGGTCGGAACTGCTGACAAAGGCTGCACGAATTCGCGAATCCAGCGCATCCTTGGCGCCGTGCAACGCCATGTCGTGGTAGCGCGACAGGTATTGCAGGTTTTCCCGGGTGTTTTCGCTGTACAGCACACCCACGGTCTGTGAATGTTGCAATGTCGCGCTGCTGCCGGCGATTGGCTGAAGATGACACGCACAGGCGTCGTCGGCGTAAGACGGTGCCGTGGCTACCATACCGCTCATCAGCAGAGCGGTCAGTGCCAGTCGGGTCAGTGTCTTCATCGCGCAATTTCCTTGAGCTGCGTTTTCAATGAAGGCAATTTTCCGCCTATTGCTTGCAAAGCTGAACTTGCGTTTCGTGATGGTCACTATTACTTCTAGCGATAGTTACCGACGATAAGTTTGATCCATGCTCATCTCTAATGACTAAAACAACAGTGAGGACGCCGCTTTGAGAACCTTTGACCTGATCCGCGACGCGGTTTTGCCCGACTTTCGCGAGCGGGTGGCGGAATACCTGGTGCAGTACGAAAACGTGTTGCTGGACAAGGACATCACCGATGTGCAGCTCAAACGCGATACGGCCAATCAGTTGCGTGGCTATCTGCGCGGGCTGAACACCACGCGGGTGCTGGGCATGGCTTATTGGGAAGAACTGGATCGGCGGGTCGTCGACACCTGGCTCGCGCCACAGTCATGACGGCGAACGCCCGGCCATGACATCAGCGTGCGGAGCCTGCCAAAACGGCCCCGAACGCTTACAATCGCCGGCCCTACCGACCTTCTGACAGGCTCCCCCGGAAATGCCGCTCGACCCACTGACGATGCTGACCATTTCGATCGCTCTCGCAGCCGCCGCCGCGCTGTATCTGGCGGTCGAGTGGCGCAGCATTCGTGAGCCTTCGCTGCTGTTCTGGAGCGCCGGTTTCGCCACCATCACCATCGGTTCCACCCTGGCCCTGCTGCGCAGTAATGGTTTTCTGCTGATCGGCATCTGGTTCGCCAACGGCTTGCTGGTGACCGCGCACTTTCTGTTTTTGCTGGGGGTGGCGCGCTTCACGCAGATCCGTCTATCCCCGGCCTGGTACCTGATTTTCGTCAGCTGGCTGGTCATGCTGTTGTTGCCGGACGGGCCGTTGTGGTCGAAAGTCATGCTGGCCGCCAACTCGCTGCTGGTGGCCGCCTCGACGCTCAAGGCCAGTCTGCTGCTGCGCCCTCATGGCAGTTCGCTGAGCGTCGGCGCGGTGCAACTGCGCTACGTGTTGCTCGGTCACGGGCTGTTCTATGTGGCCAAGGCCCTGACCGTGATGATCCCGGGCACGCTGATCGATCTGGCGGCGTTCCGGGGTGAAATCATTCAGATTTCGCTGGTCGAAGGCGCAATGGCGATCATGCTGATCGCGCTGTCGATGACCGGCACCGAACGCTACCGGCGTGAGGAACAGATCGCCCGACTGGCCGCCCGTGATCCGCTGACCGCTCTCTACAACCGCCGCGCCCTCGATGTGCGCGCACCGCGCTTGCTGCAAGACGTCTCCCCGGCGCATCCGGGCGCCCTGCTGCTGATCGATATCGACAACTTCAAATCGGTCAACGATCAGTACGGTCACAGCGCCGGCGACCGTTTGCTGGTGGCCTTGAGTGAAATGATCCGCGCCGAGACTTCCGATGAGACGCTCGCCGCCCGTTTGGGCGGCGACGAGTTCGTGATTTTGCTGAGCAACGCGCCCAGCGATCACGTCGTCAGACTGGGCGACGCCCTGCGCGATCAGTTTCACCGCAGCGCCGCCCAGGCATTCCCGACACCAGAGCCGGTGACGTTGAGCATCGGCGCCACCCTGTTCAACCAGCCGCCGGCCAGTCTCGCGGCATTGATCGAACAAGGCGACGCCGCTCTTTATGAATCCAAGCGCGGTGGGCGCAACCGCCTGCGCCTGACCGGAATCACCCCTTCAGGATGACCAGCCCCATGACCCGTTCCGAAACTCCCCTGCAAGACCTCGCCGCCCCCGCTGGCATCTGCTATGGCTGCGGCGGTCGCAACCCGCATGGGCTGCACGTCAAAAGCTTCTGGCACGAGGACGGCGTGCATGTGATGGCCGAACACCTGCCGGACGACAAATACTGCGGCTGGCCGGATCTGGTGTACGGCGGGTTGCTGGCGATGCTGGTCGACTGCCATTCCAACTGGACCGCGATGGCTTACCACTACCGCGCCGAACAGCGTGCCCCGGGCAGCCTGCCGCGCATCGACTGCGTCACCGGCAACCTCGGCCTCAAGTTCATCAAACCCACACCGATGGGCGTCACCCTGACCTTGCGCGCCAGGGTCGAAGGCGATGTCGGGCGCAAAACCCGGGTGATCTGCGAGGTGTACGCCGGGGAAGTGCTGACGGCGGTGGGTGATTCGGTGTTCGTGCGGGTCGATACCGGGCAACTGGCGGACGCGGCACACGGTCGCTGAATTTACACGCGCCCCTGTAGGAGCTGCCGCAGGCTGCGATCTTTTGACTTTAAAGATCAACATCAAAAGATCGCAGCCTGCGGCAACTCCTACAGGGCATGGTGCTCGAATTAACCCGCGCGCTGGCCCGAAAGACTGCATGACCGATTTGCAGCCCACAGCAGCGATGGCAGACAGACGTCTAATCGCCTCGGCAAACGTAAGACTCACCTACATGTTTTTCCGCTTGTGGAGCGCACTGCCAACCCCTTATAAGAGCGGCTCTCACTCGCGAATTGAAGGATGCACCCATGAGCAATGCCTGGAACGAAGGGTATTTCACCGACGAGGGCTACACCTACTCGTATAGCCGGGAAATCAATCCGGTGTTCCAGCGTTTTTGCCTGTTGTTGCGCGGCTTTGCCACGCTGGAGAGTGCCGCTGGCTACCACTGCGAACTGGGCTTCGGCCAGGGTGTGTCGATCAACATCCATGCCGCCGCCAACCCGGGAAACTACGTCGGCACCGATTTCATGCCATCCCAGGCCGCGCATGCCATTGCATTGGCGAGCGACTGGAACAGCCAGGCGCGCCTGTATGACGACAGTTTCGAGCAACTGCTGGCCCGGGATGACCTGCCGGCCTTCGACAGTATCAGCCTGCATGGCATCTGGACCTGGGTCAGCCGCGACAATCAGCAACTGATCGTCGAATTCGCCCGCCGCCACCTCAAACCCGGCGGCATGTTGTATGTCAGCTACAACTGTTTCCCGGGCTGGTCGCCTTCGGCGCCCTTGCGCAATCTGTTCAGTCTGCACAACCGCTTTGCCAGCCACGCCTCCACCAGCCCGGCCAAACGTATCGATGCCGCGATGCAATTTTCCGAAGCGCTGCTGGCGGCCAATCCGAAGTACGCCAGAACGGCGCCGGCTCTCGGTGCCCAGTTGCAGAGCATCAAGGGCCAGAATCGTCAGTACGTGGCCCATGAGTACTTCAATCGCGACTGGAACTGCATGTATTTCACCGACGTGGTCGACGCCATGGCGGCGGCCAAACTGGACTACGCCGCGACCGCCGTGCCATTGGATACCGTTGCAGCGCTGAATCTGAGTGCAGAAGGCATGGACTTTCTGCAGGGAATCGAGCATCCGGTCATGCGCGAACAGGCGCGCGACTACTTCATCAATCAGAACTTCCGCCGGGATCTGTACGTGCGCGGTGCCAATCGGCTGTCTGCCGCCGAACAGCGCGATGCCCTGCTGAGAAGCCGTTTTGTCCTGTTGCAAGCCATTGAAAACATTCCCGACACCGTCACGAGTCCGGCCGGTGCGGCTTCGCTGCAAGCGGAGATTTACAGCCCGGTGCTCGCAGCGCTCGCAGCCAATGCCTATGCCGCGAAGACCCTGCAGCAGTTATCGATGGCCGTGGGCTCCGTGTCTTACGACGACCTGGTGCAGGCTGTCACCGTGCTGATCGGCATGGGCGTCGCCGCCCCGTGCCAGAGCGAAGCCGCTGAAAGACAGGTGCAGGAACGTTGCGACACCCTGAACCTGCAACTGTGCAAGCGGGCACTGTTCAACAGCGATATTCAGGTGCTGGCCAGCCCGGTCACCGGCGGTGGCGTGGCAGTCAGCCGCGTCCAGCAGTTGTTCCTGATTTCGCTCAAACAAGGCATGACTGACCCGCAAGACTGGGCGCAACTGGCGTGGGCCGTCATCGGTGAACAGGGCGAAGTGCTGCTCAGGGGTGACCAGCCGCTGCTCACCGCCGAAGAAAACCTTGCCGAGATGACTGAGCAGGCCCGGGCATTTGCCCAGACACCGCTGGACATTCTCATGGCGTTGAAGATTGCCTGATCCCTCCCCCCGAACGACTGGCCGCGATCACCAGCGGCCGGTCGTCTGCGTTTGCGGCCATGAATGCCGCCTCCGGACTTGACCTCCAGCACTTCCATCCCAGATTCCCTGGCAAAAAAGCAAAATTGCCATGTGTTTCCATCGTTCCTTCTGGCGTCGCACTGTTCATTGCCCGTCCCTGTCTGTCTGGAGTTTCTCGATGCCGTCGCCCAAATCCCTGCCCTCTGCCCTGCTGGGCCTGGCCCTCGCCTGCCCGGTCATGGCCGAGGAACCCAAAGGCATGGAATTGGGACAAGTGCTGATTTCCGCTGACGAGCAAAGTGGCACCGATGCCTCCGTGGCGGAGGCCGAAGCGCGTCTGGCGCAAGTGCCCGGCGGCAGCAATGTGGTCGACATGCGTCAGCCGTTGCAGGGCCGGGTGGCGAGCAATCAGGACGTCCTGGCGTATCAGCCCGGGGTCTACGCGCAGTCGGCGGGCAACGAAGGGGTGAAGATTTCGATCCGGGGTTCGGGGATTAACCGCGCACCCGGCGCGCATGCCTCGGGGTTGTACACGATGCTCGATGGCCTGCCGCTGACCGGCCCCGGCGGCACGCCCTACGAATTGCTCGAACCGCTGTGGCTCGACCATTTGGAGGTGCTGCGCGGTGCCAACGGTTTTGATCGTGGTGCGCTGGCGCTGGGCGGCGCCGTCGATTACGTCAGCCACACCGGCTACGACGCGCCGAAATTGCAGGTGCGCTATGCCACCGGCAGCCATGGTTATCAGCAGCGTCAGGTAAGTTCCGGGCAGGTGCTGGGCGACTTCGACTACTACGTGTCGCTGACCGACGCGAACGCTGACGGCTATCAGGATCACACCGCCAGCGAGAGCCAAGGCGTGATCGCCAACTTCGGTTATCGCTTCAATCCGAACCTGGAGACCCGCTTCTATTTCCGTTACCGCGAGACCGACAACGACCTCGCCGGCCGTGTGACCAAGCATTCGATCGAGCACACGCCACGGGCGGCCAACCCGGCTTACGTGTCGCGCGACGACAGCCGCAAACAACCGGGCAGCACCTTCATCGGCAACAAGACCACCTACTACATCGACGACGATTCGAGCATTCAGACCGGCCTGGTCTATCACGACTACCCGATGGATCTGCGCGAAGGCCCGAACCGTCTGAAAGTCGCCTACACCGACGTCAGCGGCACCTTCGACTACAAGCGCCGCGACACCCTGTTCGGCATGGAAAGCCGCAGCACTCTCGGCCTGCGCACCACCAAACATTTGCCCAACGACGGCGCCAGTGAATTCGTGCGCATCCCGTCCGGCAACACCGCCGCGTATGCGCCGGGCACCCGCATGCGCAACTTCACCTATCAGGGTTCGGACACCGTTCTGCACGTCGGCAACGACCTGGAAATCGCCGACGACCTGTGGCTGACCACCGGCCTCGCCGCCCTCTACACCCGCCGCGAAAGCGCCGTCACCTACCCGCAAAACGGCGGCAAAACCAGCATGAGCGACTGGGATTACGCGCCGCGCCTGGGCCTGCGCTATCAGGTCACGCCGGACCTGCAGCTGTTCGGCAACCTCAGCCGTTCGGTGGAAGCACCGCACCCGTGGTCGCTGATCTACAGCTCGAACATTCGCTTCCCGGCCGGCAACGGCGCGGCGACCGGCACCCAGAGCGACCCGATCAAACTGCAGAACCAGACTGCGACCACCCTCGAACTCGGCGGTCGCGGCGACAGCGCGCTCGGCCAGTGGAGCCTGGCGTGGTACTACGCGCAGGTGCGCCACGAATTGCTGTCGGTGCTGCCGGACGCCAACGCCGTCACCCCGTACGAACTCAACGCCAGCCCCACCGTGCACCAAGGCGTGGAAGCCAGCTTGCAAAGTACGCTGTGGTCAGCCGCCGACGGACGTAAATTGAGCCTGCGCCAGGCCTACACCTTCAGCGACTTCCACTACCGCGACGATCAGCGTTTCGGCGACAACCGCCTGCCGGGTTTGCCGATGCATTACTACCAGGGCGAACTGCGCCACGACTGGCCACAAGGCTTCTTCGCGGCGGTCAACACGCAACTGGTGTCCAAGGTCGCGGTGGATTACGCCAACAGCTACTACGCCGATCCCTACGCACTGTTCGGTGCCACCGTCGGCTACAACGCGCCGAAAAACGACTGGCAAACCTGGCTCGACTTGCGCAACCTGACCAACAAGCACTATGCCGCGACGGTCACGCCGGGGTATGACGACAAAGGTCTGGATGCGGCGCGGTCTACGCCGGGTGAAGGGTTCGGGGTCTATGTCGGGGTGTCGTGGAGTCTGCTCTGACGGTTTGCATAATCGGCAACCCGCCGGGTTACTACTCCAACGCAGGCAAATGATTACGCAAAATATTCTCCAGCTCCGGCCGCGTATGTTTCTCCCAAGGGCAAACATCCCGCGCATCGCCTGTGTGCAGATACTCGCCGGCATCAAATGCCTGATAGATGTCAAAGGCTGGCTGGGGCATTTCTGCGTACATCGACACATCAACGATGGAGTTGATAAGTGCATTCATCACTTCATCGCCAAACTCAAAATCACGCGTGTTTGACAGGAAATCTCTGGCTACGGCGATCGCGACTTGATTAAGCAGATCGCGACGTTCGACCTGCAGCCGCTCACAAAAGGGTTGCAGATCGATGTTCAAACCTTCTTCAATCGCTTCCAGCATGACCAGATAAAGATCGGCTTCACTCAACGGCCTACTCATTTTTCCTGCTCTGTTCTTGATGGCTCGCCCGCTCACTCATAAAACTTGCCGGCCAGCAAAATGCTCGCAGAGCGCTGCCATACGTTGGCTGAAGCGACTTCCGCCGCCACCTGCCTGGAACTGTCAATCGCTTAGGCACCTGCGGCTTGGAGAAACGCATCCACAGATCCATTTTCCCAACCCAAGGCGCTCCGCCCATAGGGGGACAGCGGTTCGTTCATCGTCTGCTCACGGGCGAAATCGGCACCCAGTGCCTGAATAAACGCAATGAACGATTGCTCGTCGTTCACACGCTCCAGCAATTCATCAAGATCATCAGAGCCAGACATCGTGGCAAATTCCTGTTGGTGAATGGGTTTGGCCGGGATGCTGCTATGCATCGACCAAAGGGTCAATCAGTCCGTCAAAACGGCCCCTGCGTCATCACCCGCGTCTCGATGATGTTGCGCAGCGCCGCGACCCGCTTCTGATACAGCTCAGTCAAGCAACCGACCTTGGCGCCACAGGCCTTGCGGCTTTTCAGAAAAGCCTGCTGTTCGCCGATCAGCGCGTCGCGCCCGCCCATCGGCAGCAGGCGTTTATCGAGGCTGAACAGCTCGCCCATGGTGACGTCCAGGTCGTTCAGCGTGCGGTTGGCGCAGACTGCTTTCTCGTCTGGCGCTTTGGCCTTGGCACAGTCGAAACTGGCGGCGTGTGCTGAGTTGGCAGCGATTAGCAGCGCACAGCCGAGGGCCGCGACAGTCACCCGTGAAATTTCTCGAACTCGTGTCATGTCGTCGTATCCAACGTTGTAAGCCAATGGAGGTATGAAAATGAAAAACACTGACGACCGCAAGCCCGCAACCCCTCATAACGCGCCTCCGCTCGACGCTGCCGGCAAACCGGTGGATGTGGTTCGCCGGGATCTGCAGGACAGCGACGACGATACCAAAGCTGTGGACGAGGTGCTGACGCCGACCTCGATCCGCACCAAGGAACAGGAAGCGGAGGAACTCAAGCGCAAGACCGATGCGATCGAACGCAAGGTCGCCGACGGCAATTGACTTCCCAGCCTCAGGGCAGCGCTGACGTGATATGTCGGGCGGAAGGATTGCTTATTGCCAATCAATCCATCCGGCCCTGCGCTGGCCTTGGCCCTTTCTGCCCTTGGAAATACCTTCGTCCGCTCAACGGTTTGCAGCCCTTGAGCGGATACGTCCCGCGAGCCGTCAATCTCCCGCCCACGACCGTTCGGCGCTTTCTCTGGCAAGGCCGCAAATTCGCATCTAGGGTTGCATCGCTGGCGATATGCCAGCCACCCAGCGAATGTCGAATCGGCACTCGCCCGTAGCGGCACTGGAAAAGCAATCAGGGATGGTTTTTGTGCTTGCGGTTCTCCTGCGCTCTTGCCGAGCGCGTCACTGATCCCTGCGTTTCGTTGTGTTCTATCAAGGACAGAAAGATGAACAACGTACCGGTCAATTCTCTGCATCTGCCACTCAGGCAGGCCACACGCGACGCTCCCGAAGTCCCGCCCGGCGGGTTCGGCTGAGAACGCCGGCGCCAGCCCGGACGCGCTGACGTCAGCGCTGCGCGCACTGAAACCCGCACTCGATCAGATCCCGACGGATCAGGTAACCCGCTCGTGGAGAACAGCGCCTGCCGCTGTTCTTGCAGGTCGCGGCTGCCTGTCTGTCAGGTAAGGCGCCCCTTCTCGTCAGGGGGCGGTTTTGCAGCACCAATGAGGAAACCCTCGCTATGTCCCGTTCAACGGCCAACATCCCGCCTTACGGCGTCGCCATTCAAAGTGCGATCAAGCAAGGCGATGTGCAGCACATGAAGACGCTGTTGCAGCAACGCGACACCAGCAAGCCTGAAGCGCAAGACCTGAAAGACGCGTACGAAAAACTGGCCAGGGAAGTTTCCAGGCACGAAAAGTCCTGAAGCCATCAATCACATTGCAATGGAGGCAAACAACATGTCCGGTTCTACTGAAAATGTCGGCCTGTTCCCGGTGAGCTATCGCATCGGCACCGGCGCGCCCGGTGCGCAGTCGCTGGCCCTGCATCTGCTGGTCTCGACACCCGATACGAAAGTCAGCGGCACCGCCGCGATCACCCAGGCGACCAATCCGCCACTCGACGTGCATTCCGACGTCTGGGGCGAGTACACCTACCTCACCGTGATGTCGCCCGGTGTCAGCAAAATCCTCGTGACCGCCCAAGGCAATCACGGCGGCCCAGGCGCCAACTCCATCGTGAATTTCAAAGTAAGACTGGTGGTCGGTACCGACTGGCGTGAAGGCGTTGCCAATTACAGTTACTTCGATGGTCAACGCTGGCATGAGGTCAACAACGCCCCGGCGCATCTGGTGGAGTCGATACCTTCACCGTTCAATCCCGGCCCGGTGATCAACCCGCACCCACCGATCCTGCCGCTGTATGCCGCGCCGATTCAGAGCGCCATCGCCAGCGGTGATCTGGCACAGATGAAGAACCTGGCCAGGCTCGCCGAACAGCAACTGGAGCAACTGCCGAAATTGCGCGACGCACTGGACACCGCGAAGAAAGAGGTCAGCCGGCTGCAGAGCCACTGAGTCAGGCCACTTGATCCGCCATTCACTTAGGGAGTAGCACCATGTCGATTGGACTTTTTCACACCCGTCTCAGCATCAGCAATGCATTGCCCGGCGCACCGGCTCTGACCCTTGATCTGCTGGTCGATACCGTGAACAAGCGTGTCAGCGGGATTGCCAGCGTGTTTCAGGCCACCTGGCCGACGGTCAATTTCCGGACTCAGGTCTGGGGCAGTTTTTCCGAAACCAAACTGACTGCAAACGTCGAGAACCACATCATCCTGACCCTTGACGGCGGTCCGAGCGGCCCGCTCAGCCAGATCGCCCAGACCTTCCACCTCAGAGGCATCCTGGGCGGCGACTGGGCCAGCGGTTTTGTCGATTATCGCTATGAAGAAAAGGGCCAGTGGCAGGAGGTTAAGCACGTTGCGGTGCATCCGGCACCCAGCGAGCAACCGCACCCCACGCCGCATCCGCAACCCCTGTACGCCGTGGCCGTGCAGCAGGCGCAGGCCGGCGGAGATCTGGCGCAGCTCAAATCCGTGGTGCAACAGGCCGAGCAACAAGTGGCGCATGAGGGCGCCTTGCGCAGTGCGCTTGAGCATCTGAAAGCGGAAATCACGCGTCTGGAAAAACGCTAACCGACAGGCCCCGGGCGCGATTGCACAGGATCTCGCCCGGGGCTTGTTCAACGGCGGTCAATGCCTTCGTAGCGCGCACAGGATGGTGCGCAAGGATTTCCCATGTCAGACGTGCGCCCTGCCCGTTATCTCAGCGACACCGATCTCAAACGCTACGTGCCGGTGCATGTGGTCTGGGAGATCACCCTGGCCTGCGACTTGAAATGCCTGCATTGCGGCTCCCGCGCAGGGCATCGCCGGCCTGACGAACTCAACACCCGCGAATGCCTGGACGTCATCGATTCACTGGCCGCGCTTGGCACCCGCGAGATCACCCTGATCGGCGGCGAAGCTTATCTGCGCAAGGACTGGACACAACTGATCAAGGCCATTCACGACCACGGCATGTACTGCGCGATCCAGACCGGCGGGCGCAACCTGACCCCGGCGAAGATGCAGGCGGCGGTGGATGCCGGGCTCGACGGCGTGGGCATTTCCCTCGATGGACTTGCGCCGTTGCACGATGCGGTGCGCAACGTTCCCGGCTCGTTCGACAAGGCCGTGGACACCCTGCGCCGGGCCAAAGCCGCGGGGCTGGCGGTGAGCGTCAACACCCAGATCGGCGCCGCGACCCTGCCCGACTTGCCAGCGCTGATGGACACCATCATCGAACTCGGTGCCACCCACTGGCAGATCCAGATCACCGTCGCCATGGGCAACGCGGTGGACCATCCGGAACTGCTGCTGCAACCCTATCAATTGCTCGAAGTGATGCCACTGCTTGCGCGGCTGTATCGCGAAGGTGTCGACCGTGGCTTGCTGATGAATGTCGGCAACAACATCGGCTATTACGGCCCGTATGAACACCTGTGGCGCGGCTTCGGCGACGAGCGCGTGCACTGGACCGGTTGCGCCGCCGGCCAGACCGTTCTGGCGCTGGAGGCCGACGGCACGGTCAAAGGCTGCCCGTCCCTGGCCACCGTGGGTTTCTCCGGCGGCAATGTGCGCAGCATGAGCCTGCACGACATCTGGCATTACAGCGAAGGCATGCATTTTGGCCGCCTGCGCTCGGTGGATGACATGTGGGGTTACTGCCGTGGCTGTTATTACAACGACGTCTGTCGCGGCGGTTGCACCTGGACTTCGCACTCGCTGCTCGGCAAACCCGGCAACAACCCCTATTGCCATTACCGCACCCTGGAGCTGCACAAGCGCGGGCTGCGCGAGCGCATCGTCAAGGTCGAGGACGCGGCGCAGAAATCATTTGCGGTCGGCCGCTTCGACCTGATCACCGAACGCATCGACACCGGCGAGAAAGTCAGCAGCGTCAGCGACAGCGGTCAGGTGATCAAACTGGCATGGATCAATCAGGGCCAGCAATCGCCGGAGCAAGGCCGGATCGCCCCGCAACTGAGCCTGTGCCGCAGCTGCTTGCAGTACATCTATCCGCACGAGGTGATCTGTCCGCATTGCGCCGCCGATGTCGCCGCCGCCGAAGCCGAGCACCAGGCCAATCGCGCGCGGCAGCAGGCAATCATGAATACGCTGACCGGGCTGCTGGGCATTGCGCCCAGTCACTTGAACTGATTTTCGTGCAGTAAAACAGTCTGGATCGAAGGCTGAGCAATAAAGGCGCCCATATCCTGAAATGAGCGCCTTTTTCTCTGATTGCCGAATCAAACCACGCCGACAAAGTCACTGGCTGTCAACGCGATATGCCCCACCAGATCGATCTGAATATCTGCACCCGATCCTGAATTGACATTGCCCTCCACGTAAGTGTGATCCACGCCGCCAACGTTCACGAAGTGATACTTGAGCTGCGCTTGATTGTTGAACTCGGTACCCACGCCATTCCACTCGCCGAGGAACGTAAAGTCCTGATTGCCGGCAGAACCCGCTCCGGAAGTTCGCGCATCGATCAACGATAGATCGATGTGATCCTGGCCTTGGGTGAAGTCATTGATGACGTCCCGCGTCAACGTTGACGTGCCCGAGTCGCCCGTCGCGGAAAAAACGAACAGATCATTGCCCGCGCCGCCGGACAAGATGTCGCGATTGCCGCCCCCTTCGAGGGTGTCGTTGCCGCTGCCACCAGCGAGTGTGTCCGTGCCGCCCTGCCCGGTCAGCACGTTGTCGCCACCATCGCCGGTCAAGGTGTTGGCACCGCTACCACCGATCACGTTTTCAACATTGATCAACGTATCACTACCGGTCTGCGAACTGCTCGCCAGACCTGTCGCCAGATTAACCGTGGCGCTGGCGGAGGTTGCTGACAGGTCATAGGTGTCGACATCGCCGCCGCCATCGTAGCTGTCGTTACCGTCGTTGACCGACGCCCGCAAGGTGTCATTGCCCAGTCCGCCGAACACGCTGTCCAGTCCTTGGCCACCCACCAGGGTGTCGCCACCGCTGCCGCCATCCAGCCAGTCGTTGCCACCCTGGCCTTGCATCAGGTTGCTGGCACCATCGCCCTGAATGTGATCGTTGCCGGAACTGCCGTTGACATTTTCGATGCTGGTCAAGGTGTCGCTACCAGTCTGGGTGCTGGTGGAGGTGCCTGCCTGCAAATCCACCGTGGCCGCCGCCGACGTGGCAGACAGATCATAAGCGTCGGTGCCGGTTCCGCCGTCGTAGTGGTCGTTGCCATCGTTGAGCGACGCCAGCATCGTGTCGTTGCCACCGCCACCGAACAACGTGTCGTTGCCGGCCAGGCCGGTGAGCTGGTTGTTGCCACTGTTGCCGGTGATGACATTGTCCAGACTGTTGCCGGTGCCATTGATGTTGTTGGAGCCGAGCAAGGTCAGGTTCTCGACGTTGGCGCCCAGCGTATAGCTGATTGACGACGTCACCGTGTCGGTGCCCTCGTTGAGGCTTTCCTGCACCACATCGCCATTGGCGTCGACCACGTAGATGTCGTTGCCGGTATTGCCCCGCATTGTGTCGTTGCCACTGCCGCCATCCAGCAGGTCCGAGCCGAGACCGCCATTGAGTACGTCGTTGCCCGAGTAGCCCATCAGGATGTCCTGATAGTTGGTGCCGTTCAGCGTATTGCTGAAGAAGTTGGTGCCTTCGATGAAACGCCCGACGGCTTCAGTAGGATCCGACGTCAGTTGCTCCACCGTGCCACTGTTGTCGGTGTAGGTGGTCAGCACTCGCACCTGCTGTCCGAACTGTGCCGAAGTCGGAGCAAATGTCGAAGCATTGGCGCCGGAGATGTTCAGCCACATGGCGCCCACCAGTGCCTGCCATTGATAGGAGAAACCGCTGGGGCCGGGCAAACCATCGGCATCCTGAATGGCCGAGGTGTTGGCAGTCAGCCGGTACTGCGCCGGCACTGGCCGGCTCGGTGTGGTCGGCGCCGTGGCAAATCCCGACACGGTGACATTGCCGGTCGGCAGGTGGTTGTTGATGCTCAGGTTGACCGTGCGATCGGCAAAGCGCAGCTTTTCGACACCGATAACGATGTCGGTGCCGTCGACATTCGCGGCTCCCGCGCGCAGATCCACAACCTTGAACGCAGTGATCAACTCACCACCCGGCCGGGTGTCGGTGAACTTGGTGATGCTGTAGTCGGCGAAGTTGCCACTGAGGATCGCGGTATCGGCTGCACCATCAGCCGTGCCGGGTGCGGCATGGTTGTCACCCAGAATGAAATCCGGGCGACTGGCCTGCAGGCCGGTAAAGTGCTGAGCGTAGCCTTGGCCGGCGAGCAGGTGATTGAGGTCGGCGAGTTTGATCGAATCGCCGACGATCACATCATTGCCGCCGTTGCCTTGGGCGACATCGTCACCACTGCCGCCAATCAGCCAGTTCTCAGTCGCGTTGCCAATCAGGCCGGCCGTCGGATTGGCCGGCGCGGCGCTGTTGGGCCGACTGTCACTGAAGCGCGAACCGATCAACCCTTCAATGTCGGTCAGCAAGGCGTTGAACGGCTGGAACAGCACGCCAGTACCCGGTGCGGCGACGATGTTCTGATTATTCAGATCCGCCGCCGCATCCAGCGCGATGTTCACATCGCTGAACGCGGCAATGTCGAAGCCGACATCACCAATGGCCTCGTCGCCATCGCCCTGGCCTGGAGCACCACCGAGGCCCGGCAGAAGAATATCGTCGCCGGTACCGCCGAACTCCTGGTCACCGGTCGAGCCGCCGGAAATGATGTCGTCGCCGTCCTCACCGAACAGAATGTCCGGGCCGTCGCCGCCATAAATTTCATCATTGCCGTCGCCGCCATGCACCAGGTCAGTATCGCCACCGGCATCGATGTAATCATTACCGGCACCACCGTACAGCTCATCGATACCGGCTTCGCCGTAGAGGTGATCATTGCCATTACCGCCGATCACCACATCGAGGGCACCGGCACTGGTGCCGGCGTAAATGGTGTCGTCGCCTTCCCCGCCATCGAGGAAGTCTTCGATATCTCCGCCGTAGATCACATCGTTACCGTCGCCACCGTAGATATGGTCGGCGCCGGCCTTGCCATCGAGAATGTCATCGCCACCCTCGCCGTAGATCGTATCGTCACCGTCGCCGGCATCCAGCCAGTCGTTGTAGTCGGTACCGACCAGCACTTCGTGAGAGTTGTACCCCACTGCCGCCGTGCCATCGGGATTCTGGCCCTGATCCGGACGATAGTCGCGGATGTAGGTCTGCGAGGTATGCGTTTCCGGATTGCTCAAGCTCACCAGCAAGCCGTTGCCACCAATCCCGCCGACGCCACCGGTGGAATAAACGCCCATGTGGTTGGCTTCGATCAGCGTGCCGTATTTGTGTTCGCTCTTGTACGCGGTGGCACTGGCACCGGAGTCGGTGTAGCTCAATTCGACGTAGCTGTCGGCGTAGCCAAACACATCACCCGCCAAGTGCCGTGCGTCGGTGGTGCGCTCGATGATGTCCTTGAACTGCTCGGTGACCACCTGCTCGTTGAGGTTGGTCATCGCCGGCAAGCCGAGGTCGAGGCGGAACAGGTAGTAGAAACGGTCACCGTCCATCAACCGCTCCATCTGATCCTCGAAGATCGCATTGAAGGTCGTGCCCAGTTGTCCGGTGTAGACGTGTTTTTCCGCCAGACCGCCGATCCACAGATCGATGGCGTTGTAGCCGTCATAACCGGCGACATGGTTACCGTTCGGATCTGCCGCGCCGGAAAGGAAATAGGCCGCTTGCTCTGCCGTCACGCTGCCACCGGCGTAGTTAGTGGTCAGGCCGGTGGCGTCGGCATCGATGATTGCCTGCGCGTGGGCGACATCGCCGTCAAACGAATAGGCGGCAATGAAGTTCACCAGTGACTCGGGGTGAATCATGTTGTTGGCGAAGTCACTCCAACTGGTATAGGGCGTCAGCCCATCGACGATCAGATTCGTATGGTGTTGCGCGCCGGCCGGTGAAGCCCGTTCGGCAACCAGTGCATCGTGGATCTGCTGTCGCGCCTGATTCAGGGTTGGCAAGCCCAAATCACGACCGCGTGCAAGGTTGATGGTCGCCAGATCCAGCGGCTGACCAAGCAAACCCTGCTGCAATGCCGGAGTGACGAACTCGTCGATTTCGTTGCTGATCTGCCGGGTCATGCCCAGCGCGATGGCGGTTGGGCCCACTTCGGCAAAACCACTTGGATTGAGGAAAGCCTGCTCCAGTGCGTAGTGGGTGATCGCACCGGTCAGGTCGTAGCTGCCACTGGCATTTTTTTCCAGAGCATCAATGATTTCACGCAGTTGCGAATGCCCGAAGCGGAACGCTGCCTGCCCATACTCCAGCGAAATATTGGTGTTGATGCCCGAGTCGTAGGTGACGAACTCAGGCAGGTCCGGGGTGATCAACCGGGCGTATTGGTCGATCGCCACATGCTGGTATTCCATCTCCACGGTCAGCTTGGCGGCGTAGAAGAGTTTGTCCTGATCCCAGGACACCGTGACGCCGTCAGCCAAGGTGAAGTTGCCATTGGCGTCGGTGTAAAAACCGCCATTGCCATTGCTGATCTGCACCTGCCAGTTGTGCCGTACATTGACGTCAGTCTGGCTCAGCACTTCGTTCTGCAGATTGATCAGCTGCACGTTATGGTCTTCGTGGAATACGTGATGAATCGCGGTGAGGCCGAAGTTTTCGTTCACCCGTCCGTCGCCGGCAATGTAGTGATCGCCCACCGATTGCAGCAACAGTTCGTTGGCCACTGCGTAATCGGCACTGCCCGGCGCTGCACTGATGGTGAAATCAGCGAAGTTGACGAAGCTGAACAGATTCTTCGGCCCGCCATTATCGTAATTGACGACCATGCCGTAAGGGTTGTTGGCATCGAAGGTGATGCTGGTGATGTGCGAATCCAGCGACATCAGGCGAGCCTGGTCGATATGCGCATCATCGAAGTGCGGATTCATGTCCAGCAGCAGCGCTTCACGGGTGTAAACCGCCTGCACGCCTGCTGTGTTGGGGTCGGCATCAAGCACATGGCCTTGGGCGTCGCGCACACGAAAGTTGGCGATATCGTCCCAGGTCAGGTCGTCACGACCGGTGGCCAGCACATGCGCGCGTAACTCGCTCAAGGTGGGCAGGGTCTGGTGAGTCAGTACGCCGTTAAGCGTCCAGGCCGCCTCATCACTCAAGGTCGTACCATCGAACAGGGCCGCTCCGGCGATGAATTGCCCGGGATGATTAGGGTCAGCCACCCACTGGCGCAGCAACTGCGTGACGGCGTCATTGGAGCCGTAAGTCTGATTCTGATCGATGTAAGGCGAGTCGAGGTTGACGTACTGCGCCTGCCCCTGCCCGTCCACTTCAGCCACGGAGGCGCGGTGGACTTTGATCGAGTACACCGGTTGCCCATCCGGGCCGATCGTGCCGTAGAGCGGATCGTCCGGCGCCAGCGGAATCGTGATGGTCGCGTTCTGGTTGGGTTTGTTGATGAAGTCCAGACCATGGTCGAAGAACTGCCCGAACAGGGTGAACCAGCCAGTGGTCGAGGGGTCACCCGACACGGTGTTCTGGTTACGGATGTAGTACTGGCCGGAATCCGGGGCACTGGTGTCGATTTCACCCAGGGTGCCGAGAATGCCCGGGTCAGTGACGATCGCCACGCCGGTGGCAGTGTGCTGAATATGACCATTGGCGTCGGTTGCGAAAGTGACGCCACCGCTGACGATGGTCTGGCTGATCATCCGGGGGGTGTAGTCCACCAGCGATGCTGTCGGATCGCTGTACAGTGAACTACTGTCAGAAAGGGGCGTGATGCCTGCAGGCACACCGGCGCCGAGGGTCAACGCCGCATTGCTCAGGTTTTGCTGGACGTAGTGACTGTAGTCCGAATGCGTCAGACGAATGAAATTCTGCCCGAAGCTGCCCCAGCTCTGGCCGTCCTGGGTCAGGTTATTGAAATGGCCGGAGACGTTGCGCAGCCCGATCGGATCGCGGGCGCCGTTGTACCAGACAGCTTCACCGGGCGGTGTATCGAGCGGATTGAAGCTGCCAAGCAAACCCAGCACATGGACGTTGCCGTCCGAGCCATCGTAGCCATACAACGGTTGGCCAGCGCTGTCGTAGCCAACGATATGGATAGTCGGAAAGGACACCTGCTGTTCAAGGAACGAAATATCGTTGGCATTGAGGGTAAAGCGCTTTAGCTGGTACATGGCAAACTCCGGATATCCGTTGGCTCGCAAGGTTTTTCAACCGACTTACCACGATCATCAGGAAATCGACGCGATGGCAAAAGATGCAAAAGTCGAATCAAAACACGAGACTTTTGTCGCCGACGAGACTGAGACTTTGGTCGAGTCAAGGTCCGTCTCCAGAGGCGCCTGGCGCTCACGCTTCAAACTGCGCACACGTCACTTGAGCCGCTCCACCCAGTTTGTAATGGCCGCTGCGCTGATCCTCGGGCTGACCATGTTGTTCGTCGGCAAACTGGTGAGTGCGCGCATAGAACGGGCGGCCGTGCAAAGTGCCGCCGAGGCTGGCGCGCATTACATGGAAGCGTTTCTGGAGCCTTACGTGCAGGAGATGAGTCGCGATAACGGCCTGTCACCCGCCAGCATCAAGGCGCTGGATCGACTGATGGAAAGCCGTTCACTGAAGCGCCACATTGTCTCGATAAAGATCTGGCGCGCCGATGGCACCGTGGTTTACAGCACGGACAAGTCCATCACCAACCGGCAGTTCCCGATGGATGAAATCGCCGATGCGCTCAAAGGCGAAGTGGTCACCGACCTCGAAGATCTGGATCAGGAAGAAAACGAGTTCGAGCGCAAACTCAACGTTCCGCTCTACGAAATTTATGCACCATTGCGCGAGTTCACTACCCGAAAAGTGATTGCCGTGGGTGAGTTCTATGAAAAGGCTGAAAGCCTGGAGCAGGAAATCAGCCGCGTGCGCCAGCAGGTCTGGCTGGTGGTCGGTACCGCCACCCTGGCGATGCTGGCGCTGCTGTTTTTCCTCGTGCGACGCGGCGACCAGATCATCCAGCGCCAACAAGTGTCACTGCAATTACGTTTGCTGGAACAAACCCGACTGCGCGTCAGCAATGCGGCACTGCATCGCAAGATCAACACCGCGACCCAAGAATTCTCCCGCATCAACGAATTGACCCTGCGTCGCATCGGCGCCGACCTTCACGATGGTCCAGCGCAATTGTTGACCCTGATTCTGATCCGCCTGGACGATCTCGCCGAGCACTGCGACACGCTCGATCAGGAATCGCTGGAAACCATCCGCGGCGCCGCTACTGATGCGCTGCGCGAAGTGCGCGATCTTTCGCGAGGTCTGGCCCTTCCGGAAATCAACGACCTGACGTTGACGCAAGAACTGCATCTGGTGGCGCAGCGGCATGAGCAGCGCACCGGCAGCAAGGTGCAGCTAAACGTCTCGCCGCTGCCCGACTCCGCACCGCTACCGGTCAAGCTGTGCCTCTACCGGTTTGTTCAGGAAACCCTCAACAATGCCTATCGCCATGCGCAAGGCAAAGACCAGGCGATCATCGCTCATCATATCGACGGAGCGTTGCTGGTTACCGTCAAGGATGGCGGGCCCGGAATGGCCGCGGATGCATTGCTGGTCGATGGCCACGGTAGAAACCGGCTGGGTCTGGCCGGTCTGCGTTATCGCGTAGAGTCGCTGGGCGGCGTGTTCAGGATCCAGTCGTCACCAGACACCGGCACCGCGGTCAGTGCACAACTCAAATACTGATCAAGAACCCCCGTGGGCATCCAGCTGTGACGGTACCGAACCGATATGCAAACGACCGACAGCCTCACGCTCCCAATGGCGCCTGAGCGCCGTGACCGCTTCAACACGGTTGCGCGCATGCAATTTCTGCATGACACAGGTCATGTAGTACTTGACGGTTTTTTCGCTGATGAAGAGCTTCGATGCCACTTCCTTATTGGTCAGGCCTTTTGAAACCTCGCGGATGATCTGCTCCTCCCTGTGCGTGAGGTCGATCTTGCGCACCTCAGCTTCATGCCGCTTGAAATTGCTCAGCAGTTTGTTGGCAAATTCTGGGGGGATAAACGTTTCGCCTCTGGCAATCGAACGGATGGCCTGCACCAGATCCGGTCCGCTGACGCCCTTCAACACATACCCACGCGCGCCGGCCTCCAGTGCCGAATAGGCGTCATCCTCAGATTCGGAGACGGTCAGCATCAGCACCTTTACCTCCGGCAGTTGCGTGGCGATGTATTTGACTGCGGCAAATACATCACCCGGCATGTTGACGTCCATCAACATCACGTCCGGCCTCATCCGTTGTGCGATATCACGAGCGTCATCAGCACTGCCACCCTGCTCCACAACCTGCAGGTCGGTCCTTTTTCGCAGGGTATTGGCGACACCTTCACGCAGCAGAGGATGATCATCGGCAATGCCGATGCGGATGAAAGGATTCATGACGCACTCCTGAAATGGCTGAGCATTCAGACACCCAGTGATTAATAGCAGGAAACCTGCAGCGATGCCGGGTGCCGGCGGCGTCCGTGGCGGGGAAATTAGACTTAAGTCGGGCGATTTTTAACCGTCAATAAGCTTTCTTCGTAACAAGAAACTCAAAAAATCCACAACAACCTGTTGTTTTGCAAAGCGCTACTGACAGTCAAAAATATGCCGCTCGCTAAAAAGCCGGATCGCACCTTTATCCGACCAACAGTCACTCTCCTACGCTGAGCTACATGACGCTACGGCATTGGAACCTTCCCGATGAACAAGAAAAATCACTCGCGATCCGAGTTGGCCGACGTGTTTTTTCGGTTGCGCCGCACGTTTTATTCGCTGGCCGGATTCAGTGGTGTGATCAACGTGCTGATGCTCTCTCCCGCCATTTACATGCTGCAGGTCTATGACCGGGCGCTGGTCAGCAGCAACCTGACCACGCTACTGATGCTGACGATTCTGATGATCGGCCTGTACACCTTGCTGGCCATGCTGGAAGTGGTGCGTACCCGGGTGATGATCCGCGTTGGCAACCGTCTCGACATGGCCCTCAACCGCCGTGTGTTTACCGCTGCTTTCGAGCGTAACTTGCAGCGCGCCGGCGGCAATCCTGCCCAGGCACTGCAGGACCTCGCACAGGTACGTCAGTTTCTGACCGGCAATGGCTTGTTCGCGTTTTTCGATGCGCCCTGGACGCCGATTTACCTGTTTGTCGCCTATCTGATTCATCCCTTGCTGGGCATCGTCACCCTCTGTGGCTCGCTGATATTGGTGGCGCTGACATGGCTCACCGAGATAGCCACGAAAAAGCCGTTGGGCGAAGCCAATATCGCTGCACAGATCTCGGGAACTTTCGCCAATAACAATCTGCGCAACGCTGAAGTCATTGAAGCGATGGGCATGTTGCCGGCGATCACCGGTCGCTGGTTCGGCAACCATCTGCAGATTCTGCAAATGCAGACCCTGGCCTCGGATCGAGCCGCCTATATCAGTGGTCTTGGGCGGTTCGTGCGGATTATCCTGCAATCACTGATCCTCGGCACCGGCGCCTTGCTGGCGATCGAAGGCTCGATTACGCCGGGCATGATGATCGCCTGTTCGATCCTCAGCGGCCGTGCACTGGCGCCGGTGGAGCAACTGATTGGCGCCTGGAAACAATTGCTGACCAGTCGTCGTGCGTGGGGACGGCTAAAGAACCTGCTGAAGGATTTTCCACAGCGCGCCGATGCGATGAAGCTGCAAAGACCGCTGGGCATGATCTCGGTCGAGCACTTGCATGCCGGGGCTCCAGGAATGACCCAGGCGATCATTCACGGGCCCAACTTCAATCTTTCACCCGGTGAATCACTGGGCATCATCGGCCCCTCCGCCTCAGGCAAATCAACACTGGCGCGTTTGCTGGTCGGCATCTGGCCGGCGCTCAGCGGCAAGGTGCGTCTGGACGGCGCCGACGTCTACCTGTGGAACAAGCAGGAACTCGGCCCATGGATCGGCTATCTGCCCCAGGATGTGGAACTGTTCGAAGGCAGCATCGCCGACAACATCGCGCGTTTTGGTGACATCGACAGTGATGCGGTCATCATCGCTGCCAAGCGAGCAGGCGTCCACGACATGATCCTGCGCTTTGCTCACGGTTATGACACGACGCTGGATGTCGACGGTAATCCGTTGTCCGGCGGCCAGCGCCAGCGCATTGGCCTGGCTCGCGCGCTGTATGGCGAACCCTCGGTGATCGTGCTTGACGAACCCAACGCCAACCTTGACGACGCCGGGGAAAAGGCCCTGATCGAAGTACTTGAGGATCTCAAACAACGGCGCTGCACCACTGTGCTGATCAGCCACCGACCAAGCATTCTCGGTACCGTCGATAAAGTTCTGATGTTGCGTGAAGGCAGCACTCAATTGTTCGGCCCTCGTGAAGAAGTGTTCGCCGCGCTGCGCCAGACCAGCGTGCTGCCAACCGTGGGTTCGCCAACCCTGTCTGCCGTGCGCGGGAGAGAATAAATGGGCACGTTGAGTGTGGATGCGCATGGCCGGGAGCTGATGCGCGCCATGGCCGACATCGATGTCGATGATCGGCGCCCGGCGCGCTGGGGTGTACTGCTGGTGATCGTCGGTTTTGGCAGTTTCCTGCTCTGGTCGTGGCTGGCGCCGCTGGACGCCGGGATCGTTGCCAGCGCAACGGTCAAGGTCACCAGTAACCGCAAGGCCATTCAGCACCACACTGGCGGCACCATTGAAGCCATTCTGGTGCGCGAAGGCGATAACGTCAGCAAGGATCAGGAACTGGTACGGCTGGACGCCACTCAGGCGCTCTCGGAACAAGGCGTGGTGAATGCCCAGTTCATCGCTACCAAAACCATGGAGAACCGTCTGCAAGCTGAACGCGACGGTTTGCCGGACGTCGTATTCGATCCGCTCATGCTCAAGCGCTATGCCGCCAACGAACACCTGGCGGAGGCCATCCGCTTGCAGCGTCATCTGTTCGAAACGCGGCGCGCCAGTCTGGCCGGCGAACTCGACATCCTGCGTGAATCGCTTAACTCCGCCGATGCGCAGATCAAGGGACTGCAACGCGTCTACAACGCACGCGCCTCACAGATCGGTTTTCTCAATCAGGAACTGGTTGGGGTGCGCCAACTCGCAGCCGAAGGCTACGTGCCGCGCAATCGGATGCTGGAGCTGGAGCGTAGTGGATCCGATCTGAACGCGTCCCAGGCCGACAATCTGAACAACATCGCCCGCGCCCGGGGCCAGGCCGCCGACATCAAGTTACGGATCATTCAGCGCGAGTACGACTACCGCAAGGAAGTGCAGTCGCTGTTGGCTGATGTGCAGAAAGAAAACAGTACCCTCACCGATCGCTTGCAAGCCTTGGACTATCAGGTTCGACACACCGTAATCCGTTCGCCCATCGACGGCATGGTGCAAGGGCTGGGTGTGTCGACTGTCGGCGGCGTGATTGCACCCGGTTTCAAAATCATGGAAATCGTCCCCGCCCATGAGCCGCTGCAAATCGACGCAATGATTCCGGTGCAAGCGATCGACCGCATGAACCCGGGGCTGCCGGTGACCATTTCATTTCCCGCATTCAACCATGTGCAAACGCCGAACATCCCGGGGAAGGTGCTGACCATCTCGGCTGACCGGCTGATGAGTGAAGACAACAAACAACCCTATTACCTGGCGCAGATTGAAGTTACCCAGGACGGGATGACGATGCTTGGCAGCAATCACATACGCGCGGGCATGCCCGCCTCAGTGACCATCAAGACCGGTGAGCGCAACATGCTGAGCTATCTGTTGAAACCATTGCTCGACCGCGTCAACAGCGCGTTCAAGGAGCAATGAGGTGCAGCGGATCATCGGCGTGACAGTGCTGTTGGTCCTGGCGCAGCCAGTGCCGGCACTGGATCTTCGCGAGTCCTGGAATCTGATGCAGTTTCAGGGCCCGACCTACCTTTCCGCCGGTCACGAAAGAGAGGCGGCCCTGGAAAACCGAGCGATCGGCAAGGCGGGACTACTGCCGAAAATCGGTATCACCGCGTTCGACAATCACATCAATGGCACGCAGAAGCAGCCTGATTTCTACGGCAACAACCACACCAACGATCTGAACTACGCCTCTCGCGGTGCCACGCTGCAACTGCGCCAACCATTATTCAACAAACAGAAAATGGCCGAGTACCGCCAGGGCCAGTACCAGGCCGAATACGGTAACGCAGTGTTCGATGGCAAGGCTCAGGACTCGGCAGTGCGCCTGGCCGGGCGCTACTTCGACGTGCTGCTGGCTCATGAAACCGCCAAGCTGGCGGCGGCCAAGCTCAACGCGCTGAATGAGCAGGTGGCGTCCACTCAACGCCGCCGCGAGCTGGGTGACGGTACCGTGACCGATGTCGATGAGGCCGTGGCCAGGCGCGACCTGGCTCAGGCTGAGCTGATCGAAGCTCAGGACAGCCTCGTCGTCGCCAGACGTCAACTGCAGGAATACATTGGCGAAGCACCCGAGCAGGTCGCCACACTGCAGGAAACCTTTCCCACCCCACCCCTGCAGCCCAACACTCTGCAGGAGTGGATCATCCGCGCGGGAACGGACAACCCTTCGATCCGTGCCCGACGCTTGAACGTTAATACTGCTGATGAAGAAGTCGCCAAGGCAAAGGCCGGTCACTGGCCGACCCTCGATCTGGTACTGGGTTACACCGCCGCCGACAGTGAAACCCTGTCCACCCAGAATCAACGCAACCGCTACACCTCGGCTGGAGTGGAGTTGAACATTCCGTTGTACAGCGGCGGTTATGTCAGCGCCCGGGCCCGGCAGAGCGTCGCCACACGGGATCAGGCAGAAGAGGATCTGAATGCAACCCGCGAGGAAATCATCTCCGGCACCACCCGGGAATTTCGCAGTGTGCAAAGTGGAGAAGCGCGAATCCACGCGCTGGAAAAAGCCGTCATGTCCAGCGAACGCTCGCTGATGTCGTCGAAGAAAGGCTTTCTCGCCGGCAGTAGCACCAACATCGATATCCTCAATGCTCAGGAGCAGATCTTCACTGCTCGCCGAGACCTGTTTGAAGCCAAGCTGCGCTACTTGCTGGCCAGGCTGCGACTCGCTGCCGACGTTGGCGCACTGGGCGACGATGATATCGAAAACGCCAACGCCTACCTGGGCCCAAGACTGACCTTCTGAATACCTCAGATCATCCGAAGCCCTTTAACCACAGGGCTCTCAGAGCGTTGCATCAGAATTTTATCTTCACATCCCAGCTTAATAATATTTTACCGATACCCCCCTCCTGCCTAGTCTGACCGCAAGCAAAACGGACAAGCCTGAAGCGATCCGAATCCACTTGCCTTGCCAGGAAGGATGTACAAATGAGCACTGAAACAATAAAAACAGACACGCTTGTCGTGGGCGCCGGACAGGCGGGGGTGGCGATGAGCGAGCACCTGAGCAAACTCGGTGTACCGCACCTGGTGCTGGAGCGCAGCCGCATTGCCGAACGCTGGCGCAGCGGGCGCTGGGACTCGTTGGTGGCCAACGGTCCGGCGTGGCACGACCGCTTTCCGGGGCTGGAATTCGATGACGTCGATCCCGATGGTTTCGCCCCCAAGGAGCGCGTCGCGGACTATTTCGAAGCCTATGCGAAGAAATTCAATGCGCCGATCCGCACCGGCGTCGAGGTCAAAAGCGTGGTGCGCAATGTCGGGCGTCCGGGCTTCACTGTCGAGACCTCCGAGGGCGTGATCGAGGCTAGCCGGGTGGTCGCGGCGACCGGTCCTTTCCAGCGTCCGGTGATCCCGCCGATTGCACCGCAAGACCCGCGTCTGTTGCAGATCCACTCCGCCGACTATCGCAACCCGCAGCAACTGCCCGACGGCGCAGTGCTGGTGGTCGGTGCCGGTTCGTCCGGCGTGCAGATCGCCGATGAACTGCAGCGTTCCGGCAAACAGGTTTACCTTTCGGTCGGCGCTCACGACCGTCCGCCGCGTGCCTATCGCAACCGCGATTTCTGTTGGTGGCTGGGGGTGCTCGGCGAGTGGGATCAGGCGGCGATGAAACCCGGTCGCGAACACGTGACCATCGCGGTCAGCGGCGCCCATGGCGGGCGCACCATCGATTTTCGTGGTCTGGCCCATCGCGGCATGACTCTGGTTGGCGTGACCGAGTCGTTCAACAACGGCGTGGTGACTTTCAAGCAGGACCTGGTCGACAACCTCAAGCGTGGCGATGACAACTACCTCGCCTTGCTGGATGCCGCCGATGCCTACATCGAGCGCAACGGCCTCGACCTGCCGCAAGAACCTGAAGCGCGAGAGACCTATCCAGATCCGGAGTGCGTGAAAAATCCGCTGCTCGATCTGAATCTGGCGGAAGCCGGGATCACCTCGATCATCTGGGCCACCGGCTTCGCCGTGGATTATTCCTGGCTGCAAGTCGCGGCATTTGATGACAAGGGCAAACCGCAGCACCAGCGCGGCGTGTCCAGCGAGCCGGGGGTGTATTTCCTCGGATTGCCATGGCAGTCGCGACGCGGTTCGTCGTTTATCTGGGGCGTCTGGCATGACGCCAAACACGTGGCCGACCACATCGCCACCCAGCGCAAATACCTTGATTACAAAGATGCCGAGCAGCGTGAAGCCGCCCTGCATTCGACCGCCAACACGAAAGCCGCCGACACCGTCGACGCTTGATTGCCTACTTTCGCGGCGGTGCTTCTGCACCGCTGAATACCCAGTCTGGAGCTGTACATGAGCAAGCCAACCCACACCCGCATCCGAATGTTCAACACCAAGGACACTTACCCAAACCAGACCCTGGACAACGACCTGTGCCAGGCCGTGCGTGCCGGCAACACCGTGTATGTCCGGGGTCAGGTCGGCACTGACTTCGATGGCAATCTGGTGGGCCTCGGTGATCCGCGCGCGCAGGCCGAACAGGCCATGCGCAACGTCAAACAGTTGCTGGAGGAAGCCGGCAGCGACATGAGCCACATCGTCAAGACCACGACTTACCTGATCGACCCGCGCTACCGCGAGCCGGTGTACCAGGAAGTCGGCAAGTGGCTCAAAGGCGTGTTCCCGATTTCCACCGGGCTGGTGGTGTCGGCACTCGGGCAGCCGCAGTGGCTGATGGAGATTGATGTGGTGGCGGTGATTCCCGAGTAAGTCGGCAGACCGAGTCGCGGCTATCGCTGGCAAGCCAGCTCCCACAGGTTTTGAGGTGCTTACAGATTTTGTGACCAACCCAATAACTGTGGGAGCTGGCTTGCCAGCGATGAGGCCCGCAAGGACAACAAATTCCTCGAAAGGAGTTAGACCATGACCTTTTCAATCGCAGCCCGTTGCCCCGAAACCGGCCAGTTCGGTGTCGCCATCAGTTCCTCCAGCATCGCCGTCGGCGCGCGTTGCCCGTGGCTGCTGCCGGGGGTGGGTGCAGTATCGAGCCAGAACATCACCCTGCCGTCCCTCGGCCCGGAAGTCCTCGCGCTGATGGAACAAGGTCACGCACCCGATGCGGCGCTGGACCAGGTGCTGACCCGCAACGGCTATAGCCAGTACCGGCAAATCACCGCGATCAACCACCTCGGCCAGACCGCGCATTTCAGTGGGGCGCAAACCCTCGGCGTGCACAACGCCGTGTCCGGCGAACAATGCGTGGCCGCCGGCAACATGCTCGCCGGGCGCGCGGTGATCGAAGCAATGGTCAGCGCCTTTGAAGACGGCGAAGGCCAATTGGCCGACCGTTTGCTCAAGGCCCTGCACGCCGCCCAGGCGCTCGGTGGCGAAGCCGGGCCAGTGCATTCGGCGGCCGTGATGGTGGTCGGCGAACAGACCTGGCCGATCGTCAATCTGCGGGTCGACTGGGCCGACGAGAATCCGATCGGCGAGTTGCAAAGACTCTGGGACGCCTATCAGCCGCAGCTGCAGGACTACATCGATCGCGCGCTCGACCCGGCCAAGGCACCGGGCTATGGCGTTGCCGGAGATGATCGATGAGCAACAGCGCCGCGTTGCTCAAGACGCTGGTGGGGTTCGACACCACCAGCCGCGAATCCAACCTGCAGTTGATCGAGTTCGTGCGCGACTACCTCGCTGGCTTCGACGTACCGTGCGAGCTGATCTACAACGCCGAGCGCAGCAAGGCCAATCTGTTCGCGACGATAGGCCCGGCCGGGCAACCGGGCATTGTGCTCTCGGGGCACACCGATGTGGTACCGGTCGACGGCCAGCCGTGGACCGTAGCGCCGTTCGAACTCAGCGAGCACGACGGCAAGCTGTTCGGGCGCGGCACCGCAGACATGAAGGGTTACATTGCCTGCGTGCTGGCCTTGGTGCCGGCGCTGGTGCAAGCAACACTGCGCATGCCGGTGCACATTGCCCTGTCTTACGATGAAGAAGTCGGTTGCCTCGGCGTGCGCTCGTTGCTCGCCGAACTGGAACAACGTCCAGTCAAACCTTTGCTGTGCATCATTGGTGAACCCACCGAACTGAAACCAGTGCTCGGCCACAAAGGCAAACTGGCGATGCGCTGCGACGTACACGGGCATCCGTGCCATTCGGCCTACGCGCCGCTAGGGGTCAACGCCATCGAGTATGCCGCCGAGCTGATCGGCGAACTGGGGCGCATCGGCCAACAACTGAAGGCACCCGAGCAGCACGACAGCCGTTTCGATCCGCCCTACAGCACGGTGCAGACCGGCGTGATCAGCGGCGGCAAGGCCTTGAACATCGTCCCCGCCGATTGCCGCTTCGACTTCGAAATCCGCGCCCTGCCCTCGCAGGATCCGGCCCAGGTCGCGCAGCAGTTGCAGGCCTACGCCGAGCAGCACGTGCTGCCACGCATGCGGGCGGTCAGCGAACACAGCGCGATTCATTTCAGTGAGCTGTCGGCTTATCCGGGCCTGGCCACCGATGCGCAGAGTCAGGCGGCGGAGCTGATCGCGGCGTTCTGCGGTTCGCGGGAATTCGGCACCGTGGCGTTCGGCACCGAGGGCGGGCTGTTCGATGCGGCGGGTATCCCAACGGTGGTCTGTGGTCCCGGCAGCATGGATCAGGGGCACAAACCGGACGAGTTTGTCAGTCGCGCGCAACTCGATGCCTGTGATGCGATGCTGCAACGGCTGCTGGCTTTTATCCGCGCTTGAAACACGGTTCGACGTACGTTCAGGCGTACAGTCGAGCCAATTCCTCCCGACAGTGATCGACGAACAACTGCACCGGTTTGGTCAGTTGCACCCGGCGCAACCAGGCGGCTGACAGGCCCGAACCAGTCACGGTTTCCGCCAGCGGCACGCACACCACTTTCTGTCCGTCGTAGGTGTACTCGCCGAACGGCCGGGTCACCAGAATCGAAAAGCCGAAACCGCGCCCGACCATGCCGCGCACCATCTCGATCGACGGTGAGCTGAAAACGATGTGCGGGGTCAGTCCGCGCTCTTCGAAGATGCTCACGAAGTAGGTACGGCTCGGCACCACGTCGAGCAGGATCATCGGCTCCAGCACCAGATCGTGCAGCGAGACTTTCGTCTGTTGCGCAAAGCGGTGGTCGGCCGGCAGCAAGGCGTAAGGCTGCTGCGGGGGCATCAGCGAGGTGGTTTCGATGGTGCTGTCGAGGTCGTGCTCGAACAGCATCGCGACATCGATGCTGCCGGCGGTCAGCGCCTGCACCAGTTCCTGCTGTTCGCCGTCGCGAATACGGATTTCCACCCCCGGCCAACGCTGCTTGAACCCGGCGATCAGGCGCGGCAGGTACAACGGCGCGACGGTTTCGAAACAGCCGATATCGATCTGCCCGGAAACCACGTCGTTGTCCGCCAGCGCGTTCTGCTCGAACTCATGCGCCACCCGCAGCAACTCCAGCGCCTTGCGATAAAACCGCGAGCCACTGGGCGTCAGCGACACGCCTTGGGCGTGATGGCGGATGAACAGCTGCACACCGAAGCTTTCTTCCAGATGCTTGATCGCGGTCGATACCGACGGCTGGGCGATATAGAGCTTGCGCGAGGCTTCGGCCACGCTGCCGCAGTCGGCGGTGGTGACGAAGTACTTGAGCTGGCGCAGGTTGTAGGCGGCCATATAAAACCTCTGCACGTGAGACAACGCTTTTGTGGTGAGGGGATTTATCTGTTGTCAGGACATTTATCTGTAGTCAGGGGGTTCTGTGGTGAGGGGATTTATCCCCGATGGGGCGCGAAGCGGCCCCTGTTTCTAAAGTCAAAAGAGGGGCCGCTTCGCAGCCCATCGGGGATAAATCCCCTCACCACAAAACTGTGTAAATCCAGAAAAGAGTGAAGCCTGAACATACCGGAGCTACGCATTACACGCGGCATATATTTTTTAAGGTCTGAAGCAACAAACTTACTAATTTATCTATCCCGGGCCTTTGCACATGATCGCTTCAACAAGAAATGCGCCGTTCGTGTCGGCGCTTATCGAAGTACGTCCACGTACTCATCCTTGCCTTGGAGTTCGTCATGTCCACCTCTGCAACAACGTCCGCCCCGCTCATTGAAAAACACACGATAGGATACGTGCCCCCCGAAGATCGCCACGGAAAGGTCAGGGATCTGTTCACGCTGTGGTTCGGCGGCAACATCGCGCCGTTGCCCATCGTCACCGGCGCGCTGGGCGTGCAGTTGTTCCACTTGAACCTGGTCTGGGGCATCGTCGCGATTCTGGTCGGTCACCTGGTCGGCGGCGTGCTGATGGCACTGCACTCGGCGCAAGGCCCGCAGATGGGCATTCCGCAGATGATCCAGAGCCGCGCGCAGTTCGGCTCGCTCGGCGCGCTGCTGGTGGTGCTGATTGCCGGGGTCATGTACATCGGCTTCTTCGCCTCCAACATCGTGCTGGCCGGCAAGTCGCTGCACGGCGTGGTCGATAGCGTGCCGGTGCCGGTCGGCATCGTCATCGGCGCCCTCGGTTCGGGAATCATCGGCATCATCGGTTACCGCTTCATCCACGTGCTCAACCGCATCGGTACCTGGGTGCTGGGGATCGGCATCGTCGTCGGTTTCGGCTACATCTTCACCCATATCCAGACCGATGACTTCCTCACCCGCGGCAGCTTCAACCTCTCCGGCTGGCTTGCCACCGTGTCGCTCGCCGCGCTGTGGCAGATCGCGTTTGCCCCGTACGTGTCCGACTACTCGCGTTACTTGCCGGCGGACGTGAAAGTCTCGTCGACATTCTGGACCACCTATCTGGGTTCGGCGCTCGGCTCGAGCCTGGCGTTCATCTTCGGTGCCGTTGCCGTGCTGGCAACGCCCGTGGGCATGGACACCATGGATGCGGTCAAACTTGCCACCGGCTCGATTGGTCCGCTGATGCTGGTGCTGTTCCTGCTCAGCGTGATCAGCCACAACGCCCTCAACCTGTACGGCGCCGTGCTGTCGCTGATTACCCTGGTGCAGACCTTCGCCTACCGCTGGATTCCGACCGCCAAGAGCCGTGCGGTGATCTCGATCATCGTGCTGCTGGCCTGCTGCTTCGCCGCCGTCGGCGCCTCGAAGGACTTCATCGGGCACTTCGTCGACATGGTGCTGGTGCTGCTGGTGGTCCTGGTGCCGTGGACCGCGATCAACCTGATCGACTTCTACGCCATCCACAAGGGCCAGTACGACATCCAGTCGATCTTTCAGGTCGACGGCGGTATCTACGGACGCTACAACCCGCAAGCGTTGCTGGCCTACGCGATCGGCATCGCGGTGCAGATCCCGTTCATGAACACCCCGCTGTACGTCGGCCCGGTGTCGGCGCATATCAACGGCGCGGATCTGTCGTGGCTGGTGGGGCTGCTGGTGACCTCGCCGCTGTACTTCTGGCTGGCCAATCGTGACAGCGCCTACCGGCGGCGGATGACCGGCGGCAAACTGGCAGGCAGTCTCTGAATTTGATTCGCGGCAAAAAGAAGGCTCGCTGCTGTGCGGGCCTTCTGCGTTGTGGTGTGGTATTTGTTGAGCGTCTCCAGGTAACCACGAGAAAGGGAAAACTCATGCTGCGAATTCTAGGCAAGGCGTCATCGATCAACGTGCGCAAAGTGCTGTGGACCTGTGCCGAACTGCAGATCCCGTTCGAACGTGAGGATTGGGGCTCGGGCTTCAAATCCACCGACACGCCGGAATTTCTCGCCCTCAACCCCTGCGCCATGGTGCCGGTGATTGAGGACGGCGATTTCACGTTGTGGGAATCGAACACCATCATTCGTTATCTGGCCAACACCTATGCCGGCGCAGGCCTCTACCCCACCGCGCCGCGAACTCGCGCGCGGGTCGATCAGTGGCTCGACTGGCAGGCGTCGGAGCTGAACCGTTCGTGGTCGTATGCGTTCCTGTCGCTGGTGCGTAAGTCAGTGGATCACCAGGACCGCAGCGCGTTGGCCAACGGCGTCGAACAGTGGTCGAAGACCATGGGCATCCTCGATCAGCAATTACAAAAGACTGGCGCCTATGTCAGTGGCGAACAGTTTTCCCTTGCCGATATCCCCATTGGGCTGTCGGTCAACCGCTGGTTCGAAACGCCGCTCGCACATCCGGACTATGCCGCCGTCAGAGCGTATTACGAGCGTCTGAGCCAACGCGAAGGCTTTCGCCTGTATGGCAGGAACGGTACGCCGTGACGATCAGATCAGCAGATCTTCATAAAACGCACCGAACGGGCGCTGCGGGTGGGCAATCTGGATTTCCAGAATCCACACCCCGGCATTCGGCGCCTGGTCGAAATCACCGAGATTGCCGCCTTTGTAAATCGCGTGAGGGAAGTCGCTGACGCGGTGGCCCTTGATATCGAGATGAAGTACCCAACCCATGGCGTTGGCCTGATCGGTGGCGTAGCGGTACAACTCGACCCCGGACACGCCTTGGCGCCAGAACGCTTCGACCCGGTGGAACAGCTCCTTGGCCGCCGCCGCGCAAGCCATCATTTCCGGATCGGAACCGGTGGTGAACGTCGCCCCGGCATCGCCTTCGTGCCCCTGCCAGACCACGCCCATGTCGATGAAGAAAATATCGTTTTCACCCAGCACCGGATCGCCATCGGAGCGTTGCTTGAAGGTCTTCAGGGTGTTGGCGCCAAAGCGGATCAGCAGCGGATGCCAGATGCGGTCCATGCCCAGTCCGGCGAGGAGCTGCTTGCCCTGCTCCTGGGCTGCGGATTCGCGCATGCCAGGCTTGATCACCTGGGCGATGGCATCGACGGCCTGCCAGGTCAGGTCCTGCGCATGACGCATGGTTTCCAGCACAAACCGCTCACCGACTGCTTCTTTACCGCTCAGGGCTGCACTCATTTGCTCGTTCCTCATGGCTACGCTGTATAGTTTTTTATATTGCGAAACGCCGATCAAGATACAGCCATGACACAACGTGTCAATTACTCTTCTGCACGCACCACGCCGCGCTCCTCCAGCAAACGTACAAACATGCTCAAACTGCGCGACACCGTACCCCGGCGCCACACCAGCCAAGTGGTCAAGTAGCGAAAATCCGCCGCCAGCGGCCAGACGCTGACCGTCGCGCTGCCGGGCATGCTCTGCAACATTTTGCGCGGCATCAGCGCCAACCCGGCACCGGCGCTGACGCAGGCGAGCATGCCGTGATACGACTCCATCTCGAAGATCTTGCCCGGCACAGCGGCGTCGGTGCTGAACCATTTTTCGAAGTGGTGCCGGTAGGAACAGTTGGAGCGGAACGCATAAATGTTTTCGCCATTCACGTCCGCCGCACGCTGCACCGGGGCGTGATTGAGCGGTGCGATGATGACCATTTCTTCTTCGAACGCCGGCACGCCTTCCAGCGCCGGGTGCAGCACCGGGCCATCGACGAACGCCGCCGCCAAGCGCCCGGCCAGCACGCCATCGATCATCGTTCCGGACGGGCCGGTGGACAGGTCCAGATCGACCTTGGGATGCAACTGGTTGTACGCCGCCAGCAGTTCGGGGATGCGCACTGCGGCGGTGCTTTCCAGCGAACCGAGGGGGAATGCACCCTGCGGCTCTTCACCGGCGACCGTGGCCCGTGCTTCCTGCACCAGATCGAGAATGCGCCGGGCGTATTCAAGGAAACTCCAGCCAGCGGGCGACAGGCGCAGACGGCTTTTCTCGCGAATGAACAGGTCGACGCCCAGGTCTTGCTCCAGCTGTTTGATCCGCGTGGTCAGGTTCGACGGCACGCGATGTATCTGCGTCGCCGCAGCACTGATGCTGCCGTGCTCGGCAACGGCCTTGAAAATTTCCAGCTGCACCAGATCCACAGTCATTCTCCAATCGTGAAAGAATCGATCTTTATTATTCAGTTTCCAGAAAACAAACGCCACCCTACTCTAGGCCCATTCACTGAACTCGCAGGAGCCAGCCATGAGCCAGATTTCCAGCCAGACCCACGCCATCTCGATCAACCCCGCCACCGGCGAACAGATCGGTCACTACGCCTTTGAATCCGCTGAGGCCCTCGACGCTGCGCTGACCCGCGCCGCATTCGGTTTCTCGAAATGGAAACGCAAGCCGCTGCAGGATCGCTCCCGCGCCCTGACTGCGCTGGCCGGCGCCCTGCGCGACAGCGCCGAAGCCATGGCAACCATGATCACCCAGGAAATGGGCAAGCCCATCGCCCAGGCCCGTGGCGAAATCGAAAAGTGCGCCAAGCTTTGCGAGTGGTACGCCGAAAACGGTCCGGCCATGCTCAGCGCCGAACCGACTCAGGTCGAGGGTGGCAAAGCGCGCATCGAGTACCGTCCGCTGGGCCCGATCCTCGCGGTGATGCCGTGGAACTTCCCGATCTGGCAAGTGCTGCGCGGCGCAGTACCGGCGCTGATCGCCGGCAATACTTACGTGCTCAAACATGCGCCGAACGTGATGGGCAGCGCCTACCTGCTGCGCGATGCCTTCAAGAGCGCCGGCTTCGCGGACGGCGTGTTTGAAGTGATCAACGTCACCCCCGAAGGCGTTTCCACCGCCATCGCCGACCCGCGCATCGCCGCCGTGACCCTGACCGGCAGCGTACGCGCCGGCATGGCCATCGGTGCTCAGGCCGGTTCCGCACTGAAAAAATGCGTGCTGGAACTGGGCGGTTCCGACCCGTTCATCGTGCTCAATGACGCTGATCTGGATGAGGCCGTGCAGGCGGCCGTCATCGGTCGCTATCAGAACTCCGGTCAGGTTTGCGCAGCGGCCAAGCGTCTGATCATTGAAGAAGGCGTGGTCGAAGAGTTCACCCGCAAATTCGTCGAGGCCACACGTCAATTGAAAGTCGGCGATCCGCTGTCCGCTGACACCTATATCGGCCCGATGGCACGTTTCGATCTGCGTGACGAACTCGACCAGCAAGTGCGCGACACCCTCGAAGAAGGCGCGACCCTGCTGCTCGGCGGTGGCAAGGCCCAAGGCCCGGGCAACTACTACGAGCCGACCGTATTGGCCGATGTCACCGACCGCATGACCTCGTTCAAACAGGAGCTGTTCGGCCCGGTCGCATCGATCATCACCGCCCGCGATTGCGCCCACGCCGTGGCTTTGGCCAACGACAGCGACTTCGGCCTGACCGCCACGATCTACACCGCCAACGTGCAACTGGCTCAGCAACTGACCAGCGAACTGGACACCGGCGGCGTGTTCATCAACGGTTACTCCGCCAGCGACCCGCGCGTGACCTTCGGCGGCGTGAAGAAAAGCGGTTTCGGTCGCGAGCTCTCGCACTTCGGCGTGCGTGAGTTCTGCAACGCGCAGACGGTGTGGCTGGATCGAAAATAACACCGCCCCCTGTAGGAGCTTCGGCACGCTGCGATCTCTTGATTTTGATTTTCCAGATCAAAATCAAGAGATCGCAGCCTCGTTTCACTCGACAGCTCCTACAGGGTTTTACGTCGTGCGTTGATTGCGCGAGCGCAATGACCCCAGGGCTTACAGATACTTCAGCCAGGCGATATCACGGCGCCGCGATTTCAACGCGGAAAACCAATGCACCGCGGGGTACAGAGCCACCGCCAACAGCACCGACACCAGCCAGATTGCCGGCACCGAGTCGAATCCGAAATGGCTGCCCTGATTCAGTCCGAACAGCGCCAGCGCCATCAGGTAAAGCACCTTCAGCACGTACAGGTGCAGCAGATAGAAGAACATCGGCGCCGAACCGAAAACCGTCAGCCAGCGAATCCAGCGACGCGTCTGCAGCCGTTCGAACACCCGCAATAACAGCAATCCGATGCTCACCGTCAGGGTGATGAACAGCAGCGATGGCGGGTACTTGGTGATATTGAAAAACGCCATCAGCGTTTGCACGGTCGTGTCTTCAACCGTCCAAGGCTTTTCGCCATAAGCGTTGATCAGCCGCAGCCCGAAGAAGCCCAGCAGACCGGCGATACCGCCCAGTAACAGAGCCTGCTGACGGCTCCAGGCATCAGCCCCGCGGGCGAACCACGGGCCCAGCGCATAACCCAGACCGATCACGCCGATCCACGGCAACAGCGGATACGAAGTGCGCAAGCGCAGACTGTCCCCGACCTCGATCCAGCCCCGGTCATGCAGGATCGCCCATGGCACATGCAGTGCCGACTCCCGCGCGAAATGCACACCGTCGAGCAGGTTATGCCCGGCAATGATCGCCAGGCTCAGCGTCAGCAACAGCCAGCGCGGCAACCAGACCAGCAGCGACAGCGCGATCATGCTCAGGCCAATCGCCCAGATCACCTGCAGATAGATCACGCTCGGCGGTAACTGAAACGTCCACGCGAAGTTCACCAAGGTGAATTCCAGCAGCACCAGAAACAGCCCCCGCTTGAACAGGAAGGCACTGACATCGGCCTTGCCCGCGTACTTTTCACCGAACAGCCACGCAGACAACCCGGTCAGCAACACGAACACCGGTGCGCACAGATGCGCCAAGGTGCGACTGAAAAACAACGCCGGCTCAGTGCTGGCGATATCCATCGGATCGGACACCTGACGATGCAACAGGAACGTCTCACGCACGTGATCCAGCAACATGAACAGGATCACCAGACCTCTCAAGGCATCAATGGACAGCAAGCGACCGGTCGGCGGCGGGTTGGAGCGAGCACAGGTAAGCGTCATGGACATTTCGCCATCGAGTCAATGAATCAGGGGTCGCAACGGCGAGCCTCAACTTAAAAGTGCGTTACTCTATAACATAAAAAATCGATTCCCAAGCCAATCGACATTTGCCCAATCACGTCAGGCTTCTATAGTGATCAGGCGCCCCCTGCCCTTTGCGCCAGTGTCGAGCGTTGCCCATGACTTCAACCGAACACCTGATCATCTGCGAGCATTGCGATTGCGTGTATGAAAAAGTCGTGCTCGGCAAACACCAGAAAACCCTCTGCGTGCGTTGTGGCGGCGTGCTGCAGCGTTATAACGGCTTGACCGTCGAACAGCGGCTGGCCTTGACGTTCACCGCCGCCATGCTGTGGCTGTTCGCCAATTTCTACCCGGTGATGAGCATCAGCATGAAGGGCCTGAAGAACAGCGCGACGCTGTGGGATTCGGTGCTGGCGTTGAGTCAGGGGCCGATCACGTTCATGGCGATGGTCGCGGCAATTGCGATCATCATCGCCCCGGCCTTTCAACTGGTGCTGTTGATCTGGGTGCTGAGTTACGCACTGTCTTCACGGCGGGCACCGGGATTCAAGCTGTGCATGCGCTGGCTGGAAACCCTGCGCCCGTGGAGCATGCTCGAAGTGTGTCTGCTGGGGGCGATGGTGGCGGTGTTCAAACTCGCCGGACTGCTGGATGTATTGCCGGGCATCGGCCTGTTCGCCCTGGCGGTGCTGAGTCTGATGATGATCCGCATTGCCGGCCGCGACATTCGTGATCTGTGGGACATTTTATGAAGCGACCGGCGACCGCCAGCGAATTGAATCTGTGCCTGTGCCACAGCTGCGGGCTGGCTTGCGACATGACCGATGAACCGCACGAATGCCCGCGCTGCGATGCACCGCTGCATCGGCGCAAGACCAATTCCCTGACGCGCACCTGGGCCTATCTGTTCGCCGCACTGGCGTTCTATGTGCCGGCCAACCTGCTGCCGGTGATGAACACGGTGATGCTCGGCAACGGCGCCGACAGCACGATCATGAGCGGCGTGCTGGAGTTCTGGGAAGGTGGCGCGTGGGACATCGCGCTGATCATTTTCATCGCCAGCATCGCAGTGCCTGGGATCAAGTTTGTCGCCCTGTCGCTGCTGCTGATCACCGTGCAGCGCAACAGCGACTGGGCGCGCCGCGAACGTTCGAAGCTGTACCGTTTCGTCGAGCTGATCGGCTACTGGTCGATGCTCGACGTGCTGGTGGTCGCCCTGGTCGCGGCGCTGGTGAAGTTCCAGGCGCTGGGCGATATCGAACCCCGCCCGGGCATCCTGTTTTTCGGCATGGTGGTGGTGTTCACCATGTTTTCGGCGATGAGCTTCGACCCGCGACTGATCTGGGACAACGCCCCGGACGACGAACCGCTCAGCGACGTACCACCTCAAGCAACACCTGCAACGGATGGCGCAGCGCCCGATCCGACTGGCGCTTGACCTGACTGCGGCAGGAATAACCGGTGGCCAGTGCTTCGCCTTGCTCCGCCGGTGCCTCGACCTGCCGCGCCCACGATTGCTCGTAGATCACCGCCGAGGTTTCACGGTTGCGCGCTTCATGGCCATAGGTGCCGGACATCCCGCAGCAACCGGTCGCCTGTGTCGCCAGTTTCAACCCGGCCCGTTCGAAGACCTGTTCCCACTGGCGAGTGGCGGCCGGCGCGTTGGTTTTCTCGGTGCAGTGCGCCAGCAGCCGGAATGACTGCGGCACGTCGCCACCAGCCTGCTCCGGCATCACCTTGAGCAACCACTCCTGCACCAGTGCAACTTCCGGGCACTCCAGCATGCCGGGCACTTTCTGGTATTCCTGGCGATAGACCAGCGTCATGGCCGGATCCAGCCCCAACAACGGCACGCCGATATCGGCCAGCTCACGCAGTTGTCGGGCATTGCGCAATGCTGCACGGTTGAACGCTGACAGGAAGCCCTGCACATGCAGCGGCTTGCCGTTGGCACTGAACGGCGCCAGATACACCTGATAGCCCAGCCGCGAAATCAGTTCCAGCAGATCCGCCAGCAGCGGCGCCTCGAAGTAACGAGTGAAGGCATCCTGCACCAAGACCACACTGCGCTCGCGCTGGGCCGGGGTCAGCGCCGACAGTGTCGAGACCGTCGCTGGCTGCACCTTCCAGCGACGCAGCGCAGCGTGAAAATCAAAGCGGCTGAGCAACGGCACATCAACCATGCCACCAAGACGCTCCAACTGTTGGCGCACTAGTGAAGCGCCCATCAAACCGTTGTACAGCGCCGGAATCCGCGCCATGTACGGAATGCTGTACTCCAGCGAAGCAATCAGATAATCCCGCGCCGGGCGCAGATATCGGCTGTGATACAGCTCCAGAAACCGCGAACGAAACTCCGGCACATTGACCTTGACCGGGCACTGCCCCGCGCAGGATTTGCACGCCAGGCAGCCGGCCATGGCGTCATACACTTCATGGGAAAAGTCTGCACTCTGCCCACGGCTGTTGCGCCAACGGGTCCACAGGTTGCGGAAAAACGCCGGACGACGAATCGCATCGGACAGCACATCCACCCCCGCCTCGCCCTGCAAGCGCAGCCATTCGCGGATCAACGACGCGCGGCCCTTGGGCGATTGCGCACGCTCGCGGGTAGCCTTCCACGACGGACACATAGCGTCGTCGGGATCGAAGTTGTAGCAAGCGCCATTGCCGTTGCAATGCATGGCTGCGCCGTAGCTTTGCCAGACCTTTTCGTCGATCTGCCGGTCGAGTTCGCCGCGCAGGGTCACTTCGTCGATCTTCAACAGCTGCGCGTGGGTGTTGGCCGGCGTGGCGATCTTGCCCGGGTTGAACTGGTTGAACGGGTCGAACGCGGCTTTGAGTGCCTGCAACGCCGGGTACAGCTCACCGAAAAATGCCGGCGCGTATTCCGAGCGCAGACCTTTGCCGTGTTCACCCCACAACAGGCCGCCGTAGCGCTGGGTCAGTGCCGCGACACCGTCGGACACCGGACGCACCAACGCCGCTTGCAGCGGATCCTTCATGTCGAGAATCGGCCGCACATGCAGCACGCCGGCATCGACATGGCCGAACATGCCGTACTGCAAACCGTGGCTGTCGAGCAGTTCACGCAGTTCAGCGATGTATTCGGCCAAGTGCTGCGGTGGCACTGCGGTGTCCTCGACAAACGGCTGCGGCCGCGCTTCGCCGGCAACGTTGCCGAGCAGGCCGACGGCGCGCTTGCGCATGCCATAGACCTTGTTCACCGCCGCCTGGCCGACCGCCAGGGTATGGCCGAGGCGTTCGACGATGGTGTCGCTGCTCAAGTGTTCGAGGAAGGCTTCGACCCGGCGTTGCAGATCTTCAGGATCGTCGCCGCAGAACTCCACCAGGTTGATCCCCAGTGTCGGCCGCTCGGCGCTTTCCGGGAAATATTCGGCGACGCCGTGCCAGACGATATCCTGCATCGCCAGCAGCAGCACTTTGGAATCCACGGTTTCAATCGACAGCGGCTTGAGCGCCATCAGCGCCCGGGCATCGCGCAACGCATCCATGAAGCCGGCGTAGCGAATGTTCACCAGCATCGTGTGTTTGGGGATCGGCAGAACGTTGAGCTTCGCCTCGACCACAAACCCCAGCGAGCCTTCGGCGCCGCACAGCACGCTGTTGAGGTTGAAACGATTGTCGGCCTCGCGCAGGTGCGCCAGGTCGTAGCCGGTCAGGCAGCGGTTGAGATCAGGGAAGCGTTGTTTGATCAACTCGCCTTGCTCATCAATGATCTGCCGTGCACAACGATAGACTTCACCGACCCGGTCTTGACGGGCACACAACGCTGTCAGGTCGTCCTCCGCCAGCGCTGCACCGTGCAGGCGTTCACCGCCGCGCAGAATCATGTCGAGTTCCAGTACGTGGTCGCGGGTCTTGCCGTAGGTGCAACTGCCCTGGCCGCTGGCGTCGGTGTTGATCATGCCACCAACAGTGGCGCGGTTGGAGGTCGACAGTTCCGGGGCGAAAAACAGCCCGGCAGATTTCAGTGCGGCGTTGAGCTGATCCTTGACCACCCCGGCCTGCACCCGCACCCAGCGCTGCTCGACGTTGATTTCCAAGATGCGGTTCATGTGCCGCGACAGGTCGACGACGATGCCATCGGTCAGCGACTGACCGTTGGTGCCAGTGCCACCGCCGCGCGGAGTGATCACCACTTGCTGATAAGCCGGTTCGGCGATCAGCCGAGCGACCCGCGCCACATCCTCGGCATCCATCGGAAACACCGCCGCTTGCGGCAGGCGCTGATAGATCGAATTGTCGGTGGCGAGCACTACGCGGCTGGCGTAATCGGCACTGATCTCGCCACGAAAGCCACTGGCTTTCAGGGCTTTGAGAAACTGTTGGTAATCAGTGGTCAATGCGGTGGCGGGCGACAGCTGGGCAATCATCGGTCGGGAAATCTCGGTCAATATCGGGCCGTGTGGCGGTGAACAGTTGTGCGCAATGAATGATTGCGTCACGCTCCGCCATCTCGTGGTGCTTATGTTCATTGCTTGGCGCCGTCGGGACAAACGTAAAATCGACCCGCAATCCATGACTAAAACGAATGAATCCGCGAACCCTCACCCCTTCCATGTCGTTATTGCTGGCCTTCGAGGCCGCTGCACGCCATGAAAGCTACACCCGCGCCGCCCACGAACTGTCGCTGACGCAAAGCGCGGTCAGCCGTCAGGTGCAGATTCTGGAAAAAATGCTCGGCATGCGTCTGTTCAGCCGTGAAGGCCGGCAAGTGGTGCTCACCGATGTCGGGCGCATGTATCAGCGCGAACTCGCTGAAGCCCTCGGGCAGATCCGCAGCGCGACCCTGCAGGCCATGGCGTTCGGTTCCGGCATTCACAGTTTGCGTCTGGCGACGCTGCCGACCTTCGGCTCGAAATGGCTGCTGCCGCGACTCAAGGACTTCTACACCGCGCACCCGGGCATGACCGTGCACTTGCATTCGCGCATTGAAGCAATCGACTTCGACACCAGCGAAATCGACGCCGCGATCTGTGTCGGCGGCGGTGAATGGCCGGGGCTCAGCGCCCTGCCACTGCACACTGAGGAACTGGTGGTGATCGCCAGCGCGCAGTTGTCGCCGGCCGAACGCGACGACGCTGAACAGCACATCGCCGGGCAGTTGCTGCTCAATGTCAGCAGCAATGCCCAGGCGTGGGCGGAATGGTTCACCCATCATGGTTTGCCACACCGCAGCATGCGCATCGGCCCGAGCTTTGAAATGACCTCGCACTTGATTCAGGCGGTACGGGCGAATATCGGCGTGGGGCTGGTGCCACGGATTCTGGTGGAGGATGAATTGCTCAACGGCGAGCTGCTGCAATTGGGGGAGCCGATCACCAGCCGGCGCAGCTATTACCTGGTGTATCCGCCGCGCAATGAGGCGTTACCGTCACTGAAAGCGTTCAGGGACTGGTTGGTGGATACGCTCTGACCGGAAATTAATACCTAACATAACGAAACGCCGCTCAATGAGCGGCGCTTGGTCAATCCCGGTACTGGCGTTTTAGCGGTGGCGGCGCACTCGGCCCTTTGACGAGGGGCTTGGCCAGCAGCTTGCCGTCCGGGCCATAAAAGAGGCGCCTGACGCCAGGCGGCATGGGAGTAGGCTCTTTTGCGCTCATGATGAAACCTCTTCGACAGCACTGAATTCGACCCACTGAACTTTCGAGGAATCTATCACTAATAATTCGGCGCCAAAAGGCAACGCCACGCCATCCTCACCCAGCCAGCCTGGATTCAGCATGATGAACTGCCCCTCCAATGGGCCGGAAGGCCACTCGACGGGCCAGCCGAACAATCGCCTTTCATCGGTCAAATGCAGCGTTACCAGCCTATTGTGACGCGCAAAGGTGCTGTACCACTCGCTCGGGTAAGAGTTTTTATTCGTTACATTTTTACTTCGTAACCATTTGTGCAATTTGTCATTCGAAGCCAAAGCACACGACAACAAGCCGAGCCCCATTGAAACCATAAACGCCCACAAAGCTTGGGCTTTGCCATCCCATTTCCCTACAGAAAAGCCTTTCGAGCCTATCCATAGCCCAATAGCGCCGATCCCCAACACCACTCCATGAATCACAAACGTAAAAATCAACGCCTGCACAATCTGCCCAAACGTATCAGGCCGCTTGAATGAAGTGAGCGTGTAGAAAATCCAGGTCGAGACAAATCCGGGAATCAGATACTGCAACAACGGAATAACTTCTTTGACCAGATCATCCATGATCCGTGGCTCCTTGAAAGGCATGCCCCACTGGTTACCGGGCGGCACTCAAAAGCCTAGCGCACACTGGAAAATGCCTCGTGCCGATCTGTCACAACGCGTTTCGCAAATTCACAAAGCAAAAAAGCAGAAACCGTTGCTCCGGTTTCTGCTTTTCTGGCGGCGTTTTTTGCAGCTGAGGCCGTGTTTTACAGGCAGTCACGCACCGATTTGCGCAACGACCCGGACTTGGCCCAGGGCGGTCCCTGATACAGGGAAACCCGGCTGCCGTCCTTGTACTTGATGATGTCAAGAATCTCGTCGGCGGTGACGATGCTCGGTGCCGTGATCCGGTAACCATTGGAAATCGCGGTCTGTGTGGTTTTCGGAATGTCCTGCTGCCACAACGGCAACAAGCACGCGGCATAGTCTTTAGGCGCCTTGGTGGTGGTCTTGCTGAGATTCGGCTCGCCCGGAACCAGCGATGCTGGCAATGAGCAACCCGCCAGCAATGCCAACGCCAGACTCCCGATCCATATCCGCATGGTGTTTCCCTGTTTTGAAAAAAAAGCGAATGTAACGTGTAACCGGATGTACATCCAGCGCGGCGCCTCGCCCACAAGGGAGATTGGACAAATATTTACATGCATCCAGCCCGGTGGCAGACGAGCTGCGCATCATCGCTGAAAAATGCGGCTACTCTGTTTTACCGAGAATGTTCCGGAGGTGATCATGCGGCTCAATGAATACGAACACGAACTTCAACGCGACCTGCAAGCCGTTGCATCGGATCTGAGATGGTCGGCAGTCGACCTCAAGCGTATCGCCGAACAGCTGCGCAAGAGCGGCAACGAAGCGGATGCCCAAGCGGTGCTGAGGTCTTGTGAGGTGCTGCAAAGTGATGAAGAACGCTTGCAGTCCTATGCCAAGGAAGTGAAAACGCGCTCCATCAGCCGGATCAAGGTTCACTGATCCCCCTGCCCTCAATAAAAGCCCCGGTCATCACCGGGGCTCTTTCGTTACATTTGCTTCAATTTGCAGTGTGACTTCGCGCTCGCACCGAGCGTTGTCTGTAACCCGGCAACGCAGCGGCATAGGCCAGCGCTTCCTCTCTGCTACCAAACGATGCCAGCCGGTCGCCTTGGGTACAAACCCGCCATGGACCGTTGTTCACGCTGAGTACGTCGTAGCCGTTCATGTGCATTTTGTTCAGAACAGGAATGCTCATGGGTACCTCCTTTTTGCTGACGGTGGTTTCAGCTCTGCGTTTTTACCTTACACCCTGTTGCCACGGATTTGCCGACCGGGTGTCGCGACAGTCATGTGCCAAAGCTCTGGCACTTTCCGCCGCGCCACACGCTCAAAACCTTGACGGAACCTTTGAATCCCGGCCCGGCTCGAATATTGCAGTTTTATTTCATTTATGTGACACGCTACAAACAGGTAAGAGATGAAAGTACGCGCAACCGTCATTTGCGAGCAGGATCGACACGTTCTCCTGGTCCGCAAACCCCGCTGTCGCTGGACATTGCCCGGCGGCAAGGTCGAGCCTGGGGAAACCAAAGCCGGGGCGGCGACGCGCGAGCTGCTGGAAGAAACGGCACTGGATGCCGAACACATGTTGTATCTGATGGAACTGCACAGCGGCAGCACCCAGCATCATGTCTACGAGGCTTCGGTGCTCGACCTTGAACAGTTGCGCCCGCAAAACGAGATCGTCGAATGCATCTGGCATCCGCTGGACGCCGTGCAGAATCTGCCCACCAGCGACGCGACCTTGCGCATCGTGCAGGCATTTCAACGACGCTTGTGAGGTTTCAACCGGCAAACGCCCGGCGCCCGGCGCTGATTTCCGTGCGCAATTCGCCGATGAAGTTGGAAAGATCGCGGATCGTCACCAGATGCTCCGGCGAAACCCCATTGAGCAACAACTCGACTCGCCCGGAGTCAGGCTCATAAACCTTGATCCGCAGCAGTCCCTGCTCCACTTGTGTGCATTCGCATTCAAGCGACGGAAAGCCGGACTCGACAATCCGGCAGATGTCGGCAATGGCTAACATGGGTACACGCCTCACAGGCGTTGAGTCGGTCGACCCGATGAGCATAGATGAGCCGCCAGCAACCTGCCGCCCCGGCAATTGCCAACCCGCTCACATATTTGACCCCGCCTCAATGCGCGTCGTGATCCCAGATCCAGTTCCAGATGCCCGGCAACTGCACCGGCTGCGAACTCTGCTGAACCGTTCGCGCCAGCGCCGCTTTCTGCAGCGCCGCGTGATCATCGTAGAACGCTTTGTCCGCCAGCCTTACGCCCGTGGCGGCGGCGCTGTCGAGGAGGATCTGCAGGTATTCGCGAGTATGTCGCGCGGTGTAACGGTTGAGGTCATGAAAGGTCACCACCACCGGAATGACGCCGTCCACGGTTGGTAATTCGCCGCGGGCAATGCGCTCGCGGACTTCCGATAGCTGGCGCAGCATATTCGCCCGACGTCGGGGGCTGGCGTTGAAGCCCCAGATCTTGCCGTCGTTGGCGCTCAAATCGGTCAGCAACACATGCAGTCCGTGTTGCTGATAGGCAGCGAAGGTGCGCTTGTCATAATTCCAGAAGGGCGGACGCAGCAGGATCGGCGCAGCGCCGGTGATCGCGGCGATATCCGCGGTGCCGTTGCTCAACGACTGCTCCAGCTCTTGCGGATCAAGCGAGCGATGGTTGGTGTGCCAATGGGTGGCGGTGTGGAATCCGAGGATGTGCCCTTCGGCGTATTCGCGTCGCATGATGCCGCGGCCAATCTCACTGTTGCCGGCGCGGGGCGCGCGGGTCTGGACGAAGAACACCGCTTTGATGTCCGGTTGCACCGGGTTGTCCTTGAGGCTGTCGAGCACCGTCGCCGACGGGTTCCACAAGCTTGAAGCGCTGGGGCCGTCATCGAACGTCAGCAGAAACCGTACCGGCGCCTGGGCCTTGAGCCGGATTTCGGTCTGCGCGGTCATCTCGATCGGCGCGGCAATGCAGCCGGCCAGCCCGAACGCGATGGCCGCTGCACAGAGGAGATTGAACGCGTATTTCATGTTTTGCCTTGCGCCTGACCGTTGCGGTCCTGTTGTCGTCCGGCAAAACTCCCTCGCCCTGATCCATCCCTGTGCCCGGCTATTCGAGCCAGCGTTGGATAGGGTACACAGGCTTTGGTTCCGGCGCTCGCTCAGTCCGCCAATGCCTGTTGAAACGAGGTGTCGATGATCCCGGCAGTGGCCAGCGGCGCCGGCAAGGCCTTGACCTTGAACAGAAAGTCGGCAGTGCTTTGCAGGTCGGCGGCGGCCTGTCGATCCACCGGCCCGACGCTCATGTGCGCCTGGCGCAACCAGTGCCGCGACACCTGCTGATCGAGATTGGCCTTCTTCGCCCACAGATCCGCATATTCATCGGTGTGGCTGTCGACCCAGGCCCGCGCCCGTTTCAAACGCTCGAGAAAATCGGCAATCGCGGCACGTTTGCTGTCGATCGACGGCGCCGACGCAGCAATCGCGCTGAGGCCCGGCATCAGGTTTTTCGCGGTGAGAATCGGCCGCGCACCGGAGAACACGATTTGCTGGGAGATGTACGGTTCCCACACCGGGAACGCGTCGATGCTGCCCTGTGGCAATGCCGCTGCCGCATCAATCGGCATCAACTTGACGAAGTCGACGTAATTTTCCGGCAGACCGCCCTGCTCCAGGGCGCGCAAGGTCAGCTGCTGGCTCCAGGCGCCGGGCCAGTAGGCGACTTTTTTACCCTTCAGATCAGCAATGGTTTTTACCGGCGAATCTTTCGGCACCAGCAAGGCGATGGTGTCCGGGTTCTGCCGCGATACCCCGATCAGCTTCACCGGCGCCTGTTTGGAGGCGAGAAACAGAAAACCCGAATCGCCGAGAAAGCCCAGATCCAGCGAGCCGGTCTGCAACGCCTCGGCCAGTGGTGCAGCGGCCTGGAAATGTTTCCAGTCGACGCTGTACGGCGCGTCTTTCAACACGCCGGAGGCCTCGATGGAGGCGCGGATGTTGTAGTAGTTCTGATCACCGACGTGCAGGACCAACGACTCGGCGGCGTAGGAAAGCGGTGCGCTGAACAGTCCAGCAATCAGTGTGATACGCAAGAATTTGGAGAGCTTCATGGCGGGTCCTGCAATGGGATTTTCCATAGACGATAACGCTCTTGATCGGCGCTTCTTAAATTCGATTAATGCATAAGCTCAGCACACCGAATGCTCACTGTTCGCTGCGCAACAGTGCGATACCAGCGTGTTGTCCCAGCAACAGTTGAAAGCCGTCAAACCCGGCGAAAACCCCGTAAACATGGGCTGATACGCACATGGCACAGAGCCTGCAATATTCCATTCATGCAGGAAGCAGCCACTAAAAATATATTTTTGGACATAAAAACAGTGCCTTTGCCGGAGCGCCGCCATGACATCCTTCTTCCCGTTTTTCCGCCTCAAAACGCTGCTGGTTGCCAGCGCCATGGCGCTAAGCCTGCAGCCGCTGGCTCACGCCACCGAAACGGCGCCCGCCGAAGTTCATCTGGACTACGCCTACTACTCACCGGTCAGCCTGGTGCTCAAACATTTCGGCTTCCTCGAAAAAGCCCTGCCGCAGACCAAAGTCAGTTGGGTGCTCAGCCAGGGCAGTAACCGTTCGCTGGAGTATCTGAATAGCGGCGGCGTCGATTTCGCCTCCAGCGCCAGCCTTGCTGCAGTGCTGAGCCGCGCCAACGGCAGCCCGATCAAATCGGTGTACGTCTACAGCCGCGCCGAATGGACTGCGCTGGTGGTGCGCAAGGATTCGCCGTACCAGAGCGTCGCCGACCTCAAAGGCAAGAAAATCGCCGCCACCAAGGGCACCGATCCTTACCTGTTCACCCTGCGCAGCCTGCAACAGGCCGGGCTGAAAAAAGACGACGTGGAACTGGTGCACCTGCAACATCCGGATGGTCGCACCGCGCTGGAAAAAGGCGATGTGGACGCCTGGGCCGGACTCGATCCGCACATGGCCGCCAGTCAGGTGCAGGCCGGTTCGCGTCTGCTGTACCGCAACCCGGCGTTCAACAGTTATGGCGTGGTCAGCGTCACCGAGCAGTACGCCAAGGAGCATCCGCACACCATCGACACGGTGATCAAAGCCTACGAGCAGGCGCGCGAATGGGCGCTGAAAAATCCCGAGGAGTTTGCCGCGTTGCTGGCCAAAGAGTCCGGCCTGCCGCTGGACGTGGCCAGACTGCAGTTGTCGCGCACCGACTTGAGCAGCCCGCAACTGACCGCCAACGACGTCCAGGCGTCCAAGGCGGCGGCACCGATTCTGGTGTCCGAGGAACTGGTGCGGCGTGGGGTGAATGTCGATCAAGTCATCGATCAGTTGCTCGACAGTGGTGTGCAGCAAGCCATCGCCCGCCAGTAACCGACCAGACTCACAGCCCATCCGCGTCCGCTGCGGATTCGCTGTGAGCGGAGCCCACGTATGACCACTCGCAGTAACGAACTGCCCGCTCCTCCTCGGCGCTTGTCGAGGCCGCGAGCGTCATCCCTCAACCCGACATGGCGACGGCGCCTGAAAGGTCTGGCCCTGCCGCTGCTGATCGTAGTCGTCCTGGAGTTCATCGTGCGTCTCGGCTGGCTGCCGTCCTACCAAATGCCGGCCCCCAGCGAGATCGCCCTGACCCTCACCGACCTCGCCGAGGGCGCGCTGTGGAAACACATCGGCGCCAGCCTGATCCGCGTGTTGCTCGGGTTTGCAATTGGCGCCAGCCTGGCACTGGTGTTCGCCGCCTGGGTCGGCCTCAGTCGTGAGGCCGAGGCGTATCTGGAACCGACGTTCGCCGCGCTGCGTTCGATTCCGAGTCTGGCCTGGGTGCCGCTGTTGCTGCTGTGGCTGGGCATCGCTGAAACCTCGAAAATCGTGTTGATCGCCATCGGCGCGTTCTTTCCGGTGTACGTCAACGTGGTCGCGGCGATTCGCAACATCGATCGCAAACTGGTCGAGGTCGGGCGCATTTATGGCTTCAGCCGCCTGCAACTGGTACGGCGGATTCTGTTGCCGGCCGCCCTGCCCGGCCTGTTCACCGGGCTGCGCAGTGGCATGAGTCTGGCGTGGATGTTTCTGGTGGCCGCCGAGCTGATCGCCGCGACCAAGGGCCTCGGTTATCTGCTCAGCGACGGCCGCGAGACCTCGCGACCGGACATCGTGCTGGCAGCGATCATCGTGCTCGCCGTGCTTGGCAAACTCAGCGATGGTGTGCTCGCGCTGCTGGAGCGCCGCTGGCTGGTCTGGCGCGACACGTTCACCGGTCAGTCGGCGCAGGATTGATTGGCCAGAGCCAACTAAGCTGAAAACGTGCAACCGGAGATTCAGCGCATGTGCGGAAGACTCTCGCAGTACCGTGGCATTCACGACTTTGTCGCGGTGCTGAGCATTCCCGATGCGCTGATCAATCACGTCGGCGACGCCGCGCTGGAACACTACAACGCGGCACCGACCACGTCTCTTGCCATTCTTCATCAATATGATCAACGCCTGTATGCCGACAACCTGCGCTGGGGCTGGCGTCCGCACTGGGCCAGGGACCGCGCGGCGCCGATCAACGCCCGTGTGGAAAAAGTCGCCCATGGCCCCTTCTTCCGGGCGATCTGGCGTCATCGGTTGATCGTGCCGGTCGACAACTGGTTCGAATGGGTCGACGGCCCGGATAACACCCGACAGCCGTGGCTGATCCGGCGTGCCGATCACGGGCCGGTGTTCTGTGCAGCCATCGGCCAGTTTCCGACACCCGGCAACGACGCCCGGGACGACGATGGTTTCGTGATCATCACCGCCGACAGTGTCGGCGGCCTGCTCGATATCCATGATCGCCGACCGGTGGTTTTTCGCCCGGAGCTGGCTGCCGAGTGGCTCGACCCGGCAACACCGGCGGAACGTGCCGAGCAGATGCTGCTGTTCGAAGGTGAAGCCAGCGAGGCCTTTGCCTGGCACAAAGTCGGCAAAGCTGTCGGCAATTCGCGCAATCAGGACGCCGGGCTGATTGAAGAAGTGGCTTGAAGATCCGTGATCTCACGCGTTTACCCTGTAGGAGCTGCCGCAGGCTGCGATCTTTTGATGTTTAATTTTTTAAAAGCAAGATCAAAAGATCGCAGCCTGCGGCAGCTCCTACAGGTGATTACAGGTGACACTCGTTCTTTACAGCTGGTGTTTCATCGCTGAAACAGCTTCAAAAAAACAGTCGTTTGAGCGATTTAACCGCTTGTCTGACATTTCAACCGTCATACATACATTTAGATGCACTACGGATAGCATGCGCGCCGCATTTCCAATTGGCATACCAGTTGACCAAAGAGTCAACAAACCAGGAATCCCCTACAACTTTTACCAAGCCTTGCAGAGAACTAAGTTGCGCGACGATTTTGCAATCAAACAGGCCAACGGCCTGGAGTGTATTTATCTGTCCATGACAGAACGCTTTCAACTCGACTGTTTTATCGGCCACTACATCAAGACCCGAAACCTGCGTTCAGTGCCGGACATCGAACGTATTCTGCGCACCACGCTCGAAGGCTATCCCGGCCACCCACCGGTGATGGTCAATGAGCTCAATGCGTGGATCGACAAGACGCTGGGCTATCGGGCGTCACATCCGGACTTCCCGCACCTGGAAGATCTGTGAAACAACAAAAAGCCCCGCTGCTGCGGGGCTTTTTGCATGGGGCTGTCAGAATTTCACGTCGGGCCCGGTGAGTTCCTTGTCATCGTCGTGCTTCCACGTCTGTTCCTTGCGTTTCTCGCGCTCGATTTCCTCTTCGCTCGGTTCGTCCACTTCGTCGTCTACTGCCTGGTTTTCATCCGGACGCTTCTGCTCGGTCGTCATGTGAACTTCGCCTCGTCGACAATAATCATCCAATAAGCGTAGAACAGTTTTTCCCCGTCAACTTACAACCACCAGCGCAACAAAAAGAAAAACGCCATGCTCAAAAGCATGCTGAGCAACGTATTGCGGGTGTACAGCACCAAGCCGATCGCAACCAGCGAACTCAGCAAATACGGATTATCCCACTGCACATTCAATTGTTTGTCCGGCATGAACACGATTGGTCCGCAGATCGCCGTCAACATTCCCGGTACGGCAAACCCGAGAAACTGCCGCGCGTTGCTGCTCAAACGCAATGGCAGGCGCGGTTCGAGAAACACGTAGCGGTTGAGGAACACCAGAATCCCCATGCCGACAATCACTGCCCAGACCATCATGTGCGCCCCCGATACAACTTGTTGCAGACAAATCCTGCGGTCATCCCGGCCAGCCCCGACAGCACCAGTGCCGAGCCCCATTGCCAATAGCTGAACAGCACCGAGCAGAACAGCGACACCGCCACGCAAACCACGGTCGGCACGTTACGCACCACCGGGGTGATCAATGCGATGAAAGTGGCGGCAATCGAGAAGTCCAGGCCCAGATGCTCAAGCCCCGGAATACTGCTGCCCAGGACGATGCCGGCCAGGGTGAACAGGTTCCATGCGATGTAGAACGTCAGACCGACGCCCAAGGCATACCAGCGATTGAACTGCTGGCGGTCATGCTGGCTGGTCAGGGCAAACAGTTCATCGGTGAGCAAAAAGCCCAGACCGATGCGCCAGCGCCCGGGCAGCGGCGAGATCACCGAGCGCATGCTCATTCCGTACAACAGGTGCTGCGAGGTCAGCAGCAGTGTGGTCAGCAGAATCGAGAAAATCCCGGCACCGCCCTTGAGCATGCCGATCGCCACCAGTTGCGCAGCGCCCGCGAACACAATGCTCGACAGGCCCTGCCCCTGCAGCGGAGTGAGATTGGCTTCGATCGCCATGGAGCCGGCGAGCAGCCCCCACGGCGCCGTCGCCAACGATAACGGCATGATCGCCGCAGCGCCGCGAAGAAACGCACGGCGCGGCATAAGTGAGTCAGACATAACGCTCTTCAACCGAGGAAACGGTCGCAGACTCTGCCAGCAAATGCCCCTTCGTGGCTTGAACAATCTTGCGCACTTGCGCTGAATCACCGCGCCCGGGCGCCGCTGTCGGCGTACCATGGAGGCCTTCACAACCGTGTCAGGGAGACGACATGCTGTACCGAATCGCAGCCGACGGGCTGGTGCTGTTCCATCTGTCATTCATTCTGTTCGTGCTGTTCGGCGGGCTGCTGGTGCTCAAATGGCCACGCCTGATGTGGCTGCATCTGCCGGCGGCGGCGTGGGGCGTGGCAGTCGGGGTGTTGCACCTGACCTGTCCGCTGACCTACTGGGAAAACCTGATGCGCCACGCCGCCGGGCAGACCGAATACGCCGGCGGCTTCATCGAGCACTACGTGTGGCCGATCATCTACCCCGCAGGTCTGACGCCACAGATCCAGTTGGCACTGGGCAGCGTGGTGCTGGTGATCAACCTGCTGGTCTACGGGCGTCTGGCCCGTGCGTGGAAACTGCGCCGCGCCAGCCGCATCCCGTTTTAACGCGCGGCGGGTTTCAAGGCTTGCAGCCAGGCCGGATCCAGGCGCTTCTGGTCGACCTCCAGACCCAGCGCCTGCATCCGCTCCTGGTGCGCTGCGACCTCCCGCTGCAACTGCGCGTGATCGCTGGAGTTACCGTCCAGTTCGTGCATCTGGGTCAAACCCAGATGATAGAAACGCAGCACCTTCATCGCCGTCGGATCGTTTTGTTCAACGGCCGCTGTCACCTGATGCATCACGTTGGTCACACTCATCAGGCTGCGCTTGAGCCGCCAGCTATAGACCGCCGGGGCCATCCACGGCTGCTGCCAGAACTGCCCGCGCATCAGCGCCGCCGTCAACAGAAACGCGACGAACACTCCGCCGACATTGAAACGCAGATTATCGCCGCCGGGTTCACCGAACAGCGCCACCGCCGCCGTCGAAAGCGCCATCGCCAACACCAGGAACAGCACGGCAATGATCAGCGTGCTGCGACGGGTCTGCTGGCGAAACGTTGCTGGGTCCATCGGCTGGATCTCGAACATCAGGCATGACTTCCTTGAACGATAAAAAGGGCAACGGAAAAAACTCGTTGCGCATTATCGCCTCTGCGCACGATTTAGCTATGCTGGGGGCCCTTTTCATCTTTTCAGCGTCCAACGGGGACATGGCGGTACAGCGCAGATCGTGCCATCTTCATTCATGGATACACACTATTCGGATGCCATTTGCCTGCCATTGGAATGACATCGTTTTAAGGATCATTGCATGACCCAACGACACGTAATCAACGCCTCGGTCAGCCCGAAAGGCAGCCTGGAAACCCTTTCTCAACGTGAAGTGCAGCAACTGAGCGAAGCCGGATCCGGCAGCACCTACACCCTCTTCCGCCAGTGCGCCCTGGCCATCCTCAACACCGGCGCGCATGTTGACAACGCCAAGACCATCCTCGAAGCCTACAAGGACTTCGAAATCCGCATTCACCAGCAGGATCGCGGTGTGCGCCTCGAACTGCTGAACGCCCCGGCCGACGCGTTCGTCGACGGCGAAATGATCGCCAGCACCCGCGAGATGCTGTTCAGCGCCCTGCGTGACATCGTCTACACCGAAAACGAACTCGACAGCCAACGCATCGACCTCAGCACCTCACAAGGCATCAGCGACTACGTGTTTCACCTGCTGCGCAACGCGCGTACCTTGCGCCCGGGTGTCGAGCCGAAAATCGTCGTGTGCTGGGGCGGTCACTCGATCAACACCGAGGAATACAAATACACCAAGAAAGTCGGCCACGAACTGGGCCTGCGCAGCCTCGACATCTGCACCGGTTGCGGCCCCGGTGTAATGAAAGGCCCGATGAAGGGCGCGACCATCGCCCACGCCAAACAGCGCATCCACGGTGGGCGCTACCTTGGCCTGACCGAGCCGGGCATCATCGCCGCCGAAGCGCCGAACCCGATCGTCAATGAGCTGGTGATCCTGCCGGACATCGAAAAACGTCTGGAAGCGTTCGTGCGTGTCGGCCACGGCATTATCATCTTCCCGGGCGGCGCCGGCACCGCCGAAGAGTTCCTGTACCTGCTGGGCATCCTGATGCACCCGGACAATCAGGGCCTGCCGTTCCCGGTGATTCTGACCGGGCCGAAACATGCCGCGCCGTACCTGGAACAACTCGATGCCTTCGTCACCGCCACCCTGGGCGATGCGGCCAAACAGCACTACGAGATCATCATCGACGACCCGGCCGAAGTCGCCCGGCAGATGACGGCCGGCCTCAAAGCGGTGAAACAGTTCCGCCGCGAGCGCAACGACGCGTTCCACTTCAACTGGCTGCTGAAGATCGACGAAAGCTTCCAGCGTCCATTCGATCCGACCCACGAGAACATGGCCAACCTCAAGCTGCACCGCGACCAGCCGCCCCACGAACTGGCCGCCAACCTGCGCCGCGCGTTCTCCGGGATCGTTGCCGGCAACGTCAAGGACAAGGGCATCCGCTTGATCGAGGAACACGGGCCGTACCAGATCCGTGGCGACGCAGCGATCATGCAACCGCTCGATGCGCTGCTCAAAGCCTTCGTCGCCCAGCACCGGATGAAACTGCCGGGCGGCGCGGCGTATGTGCCGTGCTATCGCGTGGTGGCGTAACTCTTCCGGCCCCAATGTGGCAGCGGACCTGCCCGCGAAAGCGGTGTGTCAGGCAACATGGATGTTGACTGGCACGGCGTCTTCGCGAGCAAGCTCGCTCCCACAGGATCTGTTGTGTGGCGCACAGATCTTTCCAGGCAGAGTCCCCCGGGGGAGCGAGCTTGCTCGCGAAAGACCAGCATCACCTTATCCCGCCAATCGCGCCGCCAATGCCTTGGCCTGCAACGCCACATCCGTCACTGCCGTGCTTTCCCACCACATTCCGCGTAGCGGTGGGCCCATGCCGAACAAACGGCTGGCGACTTGCCCCTCGGCGTCCAGCACCGCGCCGTCCACCGCTGCCGTAATCCCCAACGCCAACGGCCCCGGACGCACCAGCCCACGCGCCAGCAACTGCTGCGGCAACGGTCGCGCCACGCGCCGCCAGTCATACTCGATGCCACTGGAATTGATCAGCGCTGCGCCGTGTACCACGCGAGTCTCAGACTCACCGCGTGGCCGAATGCGAATGCTGACACCCTGCTGCGTACTCGGCTCAAGCCCCTTGAACGACGCTGCCTGAATCCGCAACCGTCCCTCGTTGTGCAAGCGTTCAACCAACGCCGCACTCAGCGGTGGCGAACGATGATGATGACTCTCCCACCATGGCCGCACATGGCGTACGAATTGTCTTCGCTGCACGTCAGTCGCCTGACTCCACAGCCGGCCGATGTGCGCTCGCACGGTGTCCAGCGGCGCCTGCCAGTCGATGCCTTGGGCAATGGCGTCAAGGCAATGCCTGCGCAGTTCGTGCAGCAACTGTCGCGGCGTGCGAATGCCCGGATCTTGCGCAAGGAAATCCACCCACGCCGGCGGTTGCCGACGTACATGGGGCAACAGTCCATGGCGGGAAAACACGTCGATCGGCCCGCGATGCCCGGCCTGCTCCAGAGAGACGACCGCATCGACCATGGTCAGCCCGGAGCCGATGATCAGCACGGTTGACTGCGGATCGAGCTGGCGCATGGCCGCGACGTCCCATGGATCAAGCGCAGCGGCATTCAGGCCGCTGGAATCCTTCTGCGGCGTGCGCGCGGCGGGGAACATGCCCGTGGCGAGCACAGCAAAGGCGCCGTTCAGGTGCTGCCCATCGTTCAAGGTCAGTTGCACCGAATCAGCATCGGTTTGCAGATCGACGACTTCGGCGCGAACGTGCTCGACGGTCGAACCGTGTCGCGCACCAACGACTCGCGCCTCGGCCAGGCGCTGCTGCACATACACGCCAAACAGCCCGCGCGGCGGGAACAGTTCACTGATCGGCACGTTCTGCTCGGCGGACTCCGGCCAGCCGCCGGCGGCAATGTGCGCAGTCAGCCATTGGGTCAAGTCATCAGGGTTGTCCGGGTCGACACTCATGCGCGCCGCATTGCCGTTGAGCGTGTGGCCCAATTCGACGGCGCTGTAGGCTTCGCCACGGCCGAGTTCGGCGCGCGGTTCGATGATCAGGATCCGCCGCTGGCCGGGCAGTCGCAGCAATTGCACGGCCAGCATCGTGCCGCTGAGGCCACCGCCGATGATCAGGATGTCTGCACGCTGACTCATTCAAATCACCACATTGCGCACAAAGCGCACCGCCACCGGCCCGTCATTGCGATAGCCGTGCGGCTGGTTGCTGGCAAACATGAAAAACTCGCCAGTCGCAATGGTATTGGTCACTTCACCCACCGTTAACGTCAGGCAACCTTCGAACACATAGATCTGCTCACTCCAGCCATCGGCGTCCGGTTGCGACGGGTAGACCTCGCCCGGTTGCAGACACCATTCCCATTGTTCGACTTCACGGGTGGCGATGGCCTTGGACAGCAGCACCGCTTTGCTCCCGGGAATCACCCCAGCCCACGCCACTTCGTTGATGCGACTGGTATCGCGTGCGTCTGGGGCCTGGATCAGGTCGCTGAAGGCTACATCGAGCGCTTCGGCGACGCGGTCGAGGGTGGTCAGGCTGACATTCTTTTCCCCGGCCTCGATCGCCACCAGCATGCGCCGACTGACGCCGGACTTTTCGGCCAGCGCGGTCTGGCTCATGTCAGCAGCGTGGCGCAGGCGCCGAACATTGTGGCTGACGTGTTGCAGGACGGACGCCCGTTGGCTGGAATCTTTGTGCACTATATTGCTCACTCGGTGGGGTTGGGCAGTATACTGCGCAACGTTGGGCGCATTGTGCGTCCTGCCTTTTATAGTGCGCAAGGTCATGACGTCAGTGAACAGCTCCCCCACACCTCTTCGCTTCTCCCGCTTCAGCAAGGCCGAGTGCGTGCTGGTGCTGATCACCATGGTCTGGGGCGGTACATTTCTGCTGGTGCAACACGCCATGACCGTCAGTGGCCCGATGTTCTTCGTCGGCCTGCGCTTTGCCGCTGCGGCCGCCATTGTCGCGCTGTTTTCCTGGCGCCACTTGCGCAACCTGACCCTGTTCGAACTCAAGGCCGGGACCTTCATCGGCGTGGCGATCATGCTCGGTTACGGCTTGCAGACCGTTGGCCTGCAAACGATCCCGAGCAGCCAGTCGGCATTCATCACCGCGTTGTACGTGCCCTTCGTGCCATTGCTGCAATGGCTGGTGCTGGGCCGTCGGCCGGGGCTGATGCCGAGCATTGGCATCATGCTGGCGTTTACCGGGCTGATGCTGCTGTCCGGGCCGTCCGGAGCTGCGCTGAATTTCAGCCCCGGCGAAATCGCCACGCTGATCAGCGCCATCGCGATTGCCGCCGAGATCATTCTGATCAGCACCTATGCCGGTCAGGTCGATGTACGCCGGGTGACCGTGGTGCAACTGGCGGCGACCTCGGCGCTGTCGTTTCTGCTGGTGGTGCCGACCGGTGAGGCACTTCCGGATTTTTCCTGGACGCTGCTGGTGACCGCACTGGGACTTGGCGCGGCGAGTGCGGCAATTCAGGTGGCGATGAACTGGGCGCAGAAAAGCGTTTCGCCGACCCGGGCAACGTTGATCTATGCCGGTGAGCCGGTGTGGGCCGGGATCGTCGGGCGGATCGCCGGGGAGCGCTTGCCGGCGATTGCCTTGGTGGGTGCAGGGTTGATTGTCGCGGCGGTGATTGTCAGTGAGTTGAAGACCAAGGGTAAGGTTGACGTCGAAGTTGATGGTGCCTTGGAGAATGACAGCGGCAATTGAGCGCGAAGATCAAAAGATCGCAGCCTGCGGCAGCTTCTACAGGGACATGCATTCCAATGTAGGAGCTGCCGCAGGCTGCGATCTTTTCGCCCCTGAAACAAAGCCAAACCAATTTTTTCAGACTACTTTGTAGGATTCTGAGACATCCTGGCGTTTGGTAATCAGGGAGCTGGCACGTATGATGCTTCACAAACTTCCGCAGATTAGAAGCCTATGTCCCTGATAGTTCTACTGCTTCTGCCATTCATTGGCAGCTGTCTGGCAGCGGTGCTGCCACACAATGCGCGTAATACCGAATCCCTGTTGGCAGGTCTGGTCGCTCTGATCGGCACCGTGCAGGTCGCGCTGTTGTACCCGCAAATCGCCCACGGCGGCGTGATCCGTGAAGAATTCATGTGGCTGCCCAGCCTCGGTTTGAACTTCGTCCTGCGTATGGACGGTTTCGCCTGGCTGTTCTCGCTGCTGGTGCTGGGCATCGGCGCCCTCGTCTCTTTATATGCGCGTTATTACATGTCGCCGGACGACCCGGTGCCACGCTTCTTCGCCTTCTTCCTGGCGTTCATGGGCGCCATGCTCGGCCTGGTGATCTCCGGCAACCTGATCCAGATCGTGTTCTTCTGGGAGCTGACCAGCCTCTTCTCGTTCCTGCTGATCGGCTACTGGCACCACCGCTCCGATGCCCGGCGTGGCGCCTATATGGCGCTGATGGTCACCGGCGCCGGGGGACTATGCCTGCTGGCGGGGGTCATGATCCTCGGCCATGTCGTCGGCAGCTATGACCTGGACAAGGTCCTGGCCGCCGGCGATCAGATTCGCGCACATGCCCTCTACCCCATCCTGCTTCCCCTCATCCTTATCGGCGCCCTCAGCAAAAGCGCTCAGTTCCCTTTCCACTTCTGGCTGCCGCACGCCATGGCGGCGCCCACTCCGGTTTCGGCTTATCTGCACTCGGCGACCATGGTCAAGGCCGGGGTATTTCTGCTCGCACGCCTGTGGCCGTCGCTGTCCGGCAGTGAAGAATGGTTCTACATCGTCAGCGGCGCGGGGGCATGTACGCTTCTGCTCGGCGCGTATTGCGCGATGTTCCAGAACGATCTCAAGGGCCTGCTGGCCTACTCGACCATCAGCCATCTGGGCCTGATCACCTTGCTGCTGGGCCTGAACAGCCCGCTGGCGGCAGTCGCGGCGGTGTTCCACATCCTCAACCACGCGACCTTCAAGGCCTCGCTGTTCATGGCCGCCGGGATCATCGACCACGAGAGCGGCACCCGAGACATCCGCAAGCTCAGCGGCCTGATCAAACTCATTCCGTTCACCGCGACCCTGGCGATGGTTGCCAGCGCGTCGATGGCCGGCGTACCGCTGCTCAACGGCTTCCTGTCGAAAGAAATGTTCTTCGCCGAAACCGTGTTCATCAACGCCACCGCGTGGGTCGAAGCGGCGTTGCCGATTGTCGCGACCATCGCCGGTACCTTCAGCGTCGCCTACTCGCTGCGCTTTACCGTCGACGTGTTCTTCGGCCCGACGGCCACCGACCTGCCGCACACCCCGCACGAACCACCGCGCTGGATGCGTGCGCCGGTCGAGCTGCTGGTGTTCACCTGCCTGATCGTCGGGATTTTCCCGGCGCAAGTGGTTGGCCCGCTGCTCGCGGCCGCCGCACTGCCGGTAGTGGGTGGAACGCTGCCCGAGTACAGCCTGGCCATCTGGCACGGTCTGAATGCGCCGATGATCATGAGCCTGATCGCCATGTCCGGCGGCATCGTGGTTTATCTGCTGCTGCGCAATCAGCTCAAGCGTGGCCGCTTCAAATACCCGCCGCTGGTAGGTCGCTTCAACGGCAAGCGGCTGTTCGAGCGCAGTCTGGTGCTGATGATGCGCATGGCCCGCCGGGTAGAACGTCGACTCGGCACCCGCCGCCTGCAGATGCAACTGTTCCTGATGGTATTGGCGGCAGTGCTCGCCGGCCTGATCCCGATGCTGCACAGCCAGCTGAGCTGGGGCGACCGGCCGAAGATTCCGGGCTCCATCGTGTTCGTCACCCTGTGGCTGCTGGCGATTGCCTGCGCCCTCGGCGCCGCATGGCAAGCCAAGTATCACCGTCTCGCCGCCCTGACCATGGTCAGCGTCTGCGGGCTGATGACCTGCGTGACCTTCGTCTGGTTCTCGGCGCCGGATCTGGCCCTGACGCAACTGGCGGTGGAAGTGGTGACCACGGTGCTGATCCTGCTCGGCCTGCGCTGGTTGCCGCGACGCATCGAAGAAGTCTCGCCACTGCCGTCGAGCCTGCGCAAGGCCCGGGTGCGGCGCCTGCGCGACTTGCTGTTGTCGATTGCGGTCGGCGCCGGCATGGCGCTGCTGTCCTACGCGATGCTGACGCGGCAGACGCCCAACGACATTTCCTCGTTCTACCTCAGCCGGGCCATGCCCGAGGGCGGTGGCAGCAACGTGGTCAACGTGATGCTGGTGGACTTCCGTGGCTTCGATACCCTGGGTGAAATCACCGTGCTGGTGGCCGTGGCGTTGACCGTGTTCGCCCTGCTCCGGCGTTTCCGCCCGCCGAAAGAAAGCCTGCAACTACCGGCCCAGCAACGCCTGCTCGCGCCGGACGTGGTCACCGATCTGGTCAACCCGCGCAGCGCCAGCGATACCGCGCTCGGCTTCATGATGGTGCCGGCGGTGCTGGTGCGCCTGTTGCTGCCGATTGCGCTGGTGGTGTCGTGCTATCTGTTCATGCGCGGCCACAACCAGCCGGGCGGCGGTTTCGTTGCCGGGCTGGTGATGTCGGTGGCGTTCATCCTGCAATACATGGTCGCCGGGACGCAGTGGGTCGAGGCGCAAATGAGCCTGCGACCGCTGCGCTGGATGGGCACCGGGCTGCTGTTCGCCACCGCCACCGGTCTCGGCGCGATGGCGGTCGGTTATCCGTTCCTGACCACCCACACCTGGCATTTCGCCTTGCCGCTGCTGGGCGACATCCATATTGCCAGCGCGCTGTTCTTTGACATCGGCGTGTACGCCGTGGTCGTGGGCTCGACGCTGCTGATCCTCACCGCTCTCGCCCACCAATCGGTGCGTGGTCACAAAACCGCGTCGCTGCCCAAGTCCGTCGCCAGCAAAGGAGCCGTCTGATGGAAGAAGTCATCGCAATCGCCATCGGCGTCCTCGCCGCATCCGGCGTGTGGCTGGTGCTACGACCACGGACGTTCCAGGTGGTCATGGGCCTGTGCCTGTTGTCCTACGCGGTCAACCTGTTCATCTTCAGCATGGGCAGCCTGTTTATCGGTAAAGAACCGGTGATCAAGGACGGCGTGACCCAGGACCTGCTGCACTACACCGATCCGCTGCCACAGGCACTGGTGCTGACGGCAATCGTCATCAGCTTTGCCATGACCGCGCTGTTCCTGGTGGTGTTGCTGGCATCGCGAGGCCTGACCGGCACTGACCACGTCGACGGCCGGGAGCCCAAGGAATGATGGCGATGACTCACCTGATCGCCGCACCGATCCTGCTGCCGCTGCTGACCGCCGCCGTGATGCTGATGCTGGGCGAAAAACACCGGCCGCTGAAGGCGAAAATCAACCTGTTCTCCAGCCTCGTCGGCCTGTTCATTTCGGTGATGCTGCTGCAATGGACGCAAACCACCGGCGTGCCCGGCTCCATCGGCGTGTACCTGCCGGGCAACTGGCAGGCGCCGTTCGGCATCGTGCTGGTGGTCGATCGCCTGTCGGCACTGATGCTGGTGCTGACCGGGATCATCGGCGTCAGCTCCCTGCTTTTCGCCATGGCGCGCTGGGATGGCGCGGGCTCGAGCTTCCACGCGTTGTTCCAGATTCAACTGATGGGCCTGTACGGCGCGTTCCTCACCGCCGACCTGTTCAACCTGTTCGTGTTCTTCGAAGTGTTGCTCGCGGCCTCTTATGGCCTGTTGCTGCACGGCTCGGGTCGGGCGCGGGTATCGTCGGGCCTGCATTACATCTCGATCAACCTCCTGGCCTCGTCGCTGTTCCTGATTGGCGCGGCGCTGATCTACGGCGTCACCGGCACCCTAAACATGGCCGATCTGGCGCTGAAGATCCCGCTGGTGCCGGAAGCCGACCGTGGCTTGCTGCACGCCGGCGCGGGGATTCTTGCAGTTGCATTCCTGGCCAAGGCCGGCATGTGGCCACTGAACTTCTGGCTGGTGCCGGCCTACTCCTCGGCCAGCGCACCGGTCGCGGCGATGTTCGCGATCATGACCAAGGTCGGCGTCTACACCCTGCTGCGCCTGTGGACGCTGCTGTTCTCCGGCCAGGCCGGGGCATCGGCGTTCTTCGGTGGCGACTGGCTGATCTACGGCGGCATGGCGACCATCGCCTGCGCCGCGCTGGCGATTCTGGCTGCGCAACGCCTGGAGCGCATGGCCAGCCTGAGCATTTTGGTGTCGGCGGGGATTCTGCTGTCGGCGGTGGGTTTCGCCCAGCCGAACCTGATCGGCGCGGCGCTGTTCTATCTGGTCAGCTCGACCCTGGCCCTGAGTGCGCTGTTCCTGCTGGCGGAGTTGATCGAGCGTTCGCGTTCGGCCAACGAAATCCCGCTGGAGGATGAAAGCGAACTGCTGCCGCGTCCGCAGGAATCCCTGCAACCGCCCAAGGGCATCAACCTCGATGACGAGCAGAAAGCCGTGGTCGGCCAGGTCATTCCGTGGACCATGGCGTTTCTCGGCCTGAGCTTCATTGCCTGCGCCCTGCTGATCATCGGCATGCCGCCGCTGTCCGGGTTCATCGGCAAACTCAGTCTGATCGGTGCGCTGCTCAATCCACTGGGGCTGGGCGATGAAGCGCCGATTTCCAACGCGTCCTGGGCGTTGCTGGCGCTGCTGATCCTCTCCGGGCTGGCCTCTCTGATGGCGTTCGCGCGCATGGGTGTCCAGCGCTTCTGGACGCCGGAAGAGCGCCCTTCACCGCTGCTGCGCAAACTCGAATGTGCGCCGGTTTTCCTGTTGCTGGGGCTGAGCATCGCCCTGACCTTCAAGGCCGAACCGCTGCTGCGCTATACCCAGGCCACCGCCGACGCGCTGAACAACCCGCAGCAATACGTGATGGCCGTGCTCGGCACCCGCGCCGTACCAAGTCCGGAAGCCAAAGCCGCGATGCTGGAGGTGCAGCCATGAAGCGCGTGTTCCCGGCTCCGCTGCTGTCACTGGCTTTATGGGTTTTGTGGCTGACACTCAACCTCTCCGTCAGCCCGGGCAACCTGCTGCTCGGCGCGATACTCGGGTTCGCCGCACCATTGATGATGCGCAAGCTGCGCCCGAAACAGGTGCGCATTCGCCGCCCGCTGACAATTTTGCGCCTGTTCGTGATGGTCGGTCGTGACGTGATCCTCTCCAACCTGATCGTCGCCTGGGGCGTGCTCAACGCGGGTCGCCGACCGCCACGCTCGCGCTTCGTCAAAGTGCCGCTGGACCTGCGCGACGCCAACGGTCTGGCCGCGCTGGCGATGATCTGCACCGTGGTGCCGGGCACCGTGTGGTCGGAGCTGGCGCTGGATCGCAGCATTCTGCTGCTGCACGTCTGGGATCTGGATGACGAGGCGCACTTCATCCACCACTTCAAGACTGCCTACGAGCAGCCGTTGATGGAGATTTTCGAATGAGCCCGTTGCTGTCGAACGCGATTCTGCTGACGCTGTTCCTGTTCTCGCTGGCGATGGTCCTGACCCTGATCCGCCTGTTCAAGGGGCCGTCGGCGCAGGATCGAGTCCTGGCACTGGATTATCTGTACATCGTCGCCATGCTGATGATGCTGACGCTGGGCATTCGTTATTCCAGTGACACTTACTTCGAGGCAGCGCTGCTGATCGCGCTGTTCGGCTTCGTCGGTTCATTTGCCCTGGCGAAATTCCTGCTGCGTGGCGAGGTGATCGAATGACTGCGCAATTGTCGTTGTGGGTCGAGATTCCGGTGGCGATTCTACTGGTGCTCAGCGGGGTGTTTGCGCTGCTTGGCGCAGCCGGCTTGCTGCGCATGAAGGATTACTTCCAGCGCATGCATCCACCGGCGCTGGCCTCGACGTTGGGCGCGTGGTGCGTGGCGCTGGCGTCTATCATCTGCTTTTCGGCACTCAAGTCCGGGCCGGTGATGCATGCCTGGCTGATTCCGATCCTGCTGGCGATTACTGTGCCGGTGACCACGTTGCTGCTGGCGCGGGCGGCGTTGTTCCGCAAGCGCATGGCCGGGGATGATGTGCCGGCTGAGGTGAGCAGTCGCAGGACCGAGAGTGGTAGTTAATTCGGCGGTGTCTGGACAGGCCTCTTCGCGGGCAAGCCCGCTCCCACAGGGTTTTGGGTGGAGTCCATTACTTGTGAACACCCACAATCACTGTGGGAGCGGGCTTGCCCGCGAAGAGGCCGGTACTGCCAACACATGAGCCGAGTCAGACCCAAGCCACCGCCAACAACCCCGCCCCCAGCAACAGACACAGCGGTGAATACACCCAGGTATCCAGCCGCGCAAATCGCGACCCCTTCACTTCCTTGAAAAATCCCACCAGATGCGAATCGCCGATCGCCCGGGCAAACATCAGTAACGCAATCGCACTGATCACCCACTGCAGCGCCTTGTGATGCACCGGCGGCATGCCCCAGCCGACCCGCATGCACACCAGCGCGGCGATCACCAATAACGCTGCCGCCACCAACAGCGTGATCCAGCCAGACGGTTTGAATGCCGGTCGCACCGTCGCCACCAGTCCTTGCACCGGCACTTGCGGTACCGCCGCCACCGCCGCCCATTGCCCACCCAGCGCCCAGTACACGTGTACCAGGGCGATTGCCGCAAATATCGTCACCAGCCATTGAGCCAACACAAAGGTCATGGTCGAGAATCCTTTCTGGGGATTTGAACAAAACATCCTAGTCGGCATTTTTTGAAGTGCACGACCGATCGGCGGTACGGTAAAGTGCCGCCCCATGAAATTCACCCGTTCCGATCGCTCACTGCTGGCCTGGATGCTTTATTGCTGCGTCCTGTTCAACGTATTCGCCTGCAGCATCGGTCACGGGCAAATGGTCGGGATGCAGCTCAACGGCATCGGCGGCCAGTTCTGTACGGTCAACCCGGCCACCCAAGCGCCGCTGAACAGCAATCCCAGCGAAGAACCATTGCCGACCCTGTCCAAGGCGTTTGGCTGTCCGCTGTGCTCGGTCGGCGGCGGCATGGGCCCGGCATTCAACTCCAGCCTGACCCTCGCGGTGCTGCCCGAGCAACACAGCCCGCCGCTGGCGCCCATCGTCAGCGCCGACCTCCCTGCCCGCTTCACCTGGCCTTCGGCCAACCCTCGCGCCCCGCCGCTCGCCTGAGTGTCTTTGCCTTTTTGATTTTTCAGCTCACTGCGCCAACGCGCGGCGTTCGCCTGTGCGCTGACTCCTAGACAAGCATTCAGGATTCTAACGATGAAACATATTCCTCTGCTGGCGAGCCTGTGCGGCTGCCTGTCCCTTAACGCCTGGGCGCAATCCTCCGTGGATCTGGCGCCGATCACCATCGACGGCGAATCCACCAGCGAACCGGGCCTGAGCCTAGAGCAATCCAGCGGCATGGCTTCGCGCCTCGGCCTCAGCGTGCGCGACACACCGGCTTCGGTGGCCATCGCCAATCGCAACGACATCGAACGCCACGGCGCGCAGAACTTCCAGGACGCCGCCAACACCCTGCCGGGGGTAAATGCCAGCGCACCACCAGGCTTTGGCGGATTCGTCTCCTATCGCGGCTTCACCAGCAGCCAGATCACCCAGATGTTCAACGGCATCAACGTCTCCGGCGGCCTCGCCCGGCCGGTGGATGCGTGGATCTATGATCGGGTCGAACTGGTGGGCGGCCCGTCGTCGCTGATCAACGGCGCAGGCTCGGTCGGCGGCTCGCTGAACTACGTGACCAAACTGGCAACCCGCGAAGAACAAGCCGCTGAAGGGCGCGTCAGCTACGGCAGCTATGACACCACCGAAACCGCGTTCGGCCTCAACCATGCGCTGACCGACCCGAGCGCCGACGTGCAGCACTATGCGCGCCTCGATGTCAGCCACAACACCAGCAACGGCTACATTGACCGCCAGGAACGCGATGCCTGGACCGTGGCGTTCTCGTTGCTCAGCGACCTTACGCCGGACCTGTCGCACACGCTGGCCCTGGAATATCAGGACGAACACGAAGACAGCCCGTACTGGGGCACGCCGGTGCTCAACCCCAAGGCTGGCGAGTTGAAGATCGACAACCACAACCGCTTCAACAACTACAACGTCGAGGACGGGCGCTACGAACAGCGCACGATCTGGGTGCGCTCGATCATCGATTACCGGATCAACGACAGCACCACCCTGCGCAACACGCTGTATCACCTTGACAGCCAGCGCGACTATCGCAACCTCGAAACCTATCAGTACAACGCCGACAACACCGCGGTGAACCGCTCCACCGCGTATCAAGTGCGGCATCAGGGTGAGCAGAACGGCAACCAATTCGAACTGCGCCACGACAACACGCTTTTCGGTCTCGACACGACGTGGTCCGGTGGTTTCGAGTACAAGGTCAACCAGACCACCAACTCGCCGCTGAATATCAAAGGCGCGAGCACGGTCGACCCGAACAACTACCGCCCGGGGCATTTCTACGATATTCCCGGTACCAACCCGGCGCTGATCAGCGACAAGACCAACGAAGTCACGACCAAAGCGCTATTCGCGGAAAACCGTCTGGCCCTGACCGACAAACTGGCGCTGCTCACCGGCCTGCGCTACGACGACATCGACCTCGACGTGACCAACCATCGCACGGTGACGGCCACCAATCCCAAACACCTGAAACGCAGCTGGGAGCCGGTCACCGGGCGCGTTGGCCTGACCTACCAGTTCATCCCGTCGGCCAACGTCTACGTGCAATACAGCACCGCCGCCGAACAACCGAACGGCACGCAGGACTTCGATGTTTCAACCGGTAAACAGTGGGAAATCGGCAGCAAGTTCGACTACCTCAATGGCCGTGGCTCGGCGACGGTTGCCGCGTACACCATCGAACGCAAAGACTTCGCTGTAACTGATCCGCTGGACCCGACCAGCAGCATCCCGGTCGGTCAGCAAACCTCGAAGGGCATCGAGATCGCCAGCTCCCTGCGGATCACCGACAAGCTGTTGGCCGAAGGTAACTTCGCCTGGGTCGATGCGCAGTACGACGACTTCACCGAAAAGAATGCCGCCGGTGTGGTGGTGTCGCGCAAGGGCAACACACCGACCAACGTCCCGGACCGGGTCGGCAATCTGTGGCTGACTTATGATTTTTCGCCGCAATGGCAAGGTGGGGTCGATGCGCGGTATGTGGCGTCGGTGTATGCGGACACGGCCAACACCATGACTGTGCCTTCGTACACACTGTTCGGCAGCTTCCTCAGCTACAAGGTCGACTCGCATACCACCGTTACCGGCCGGGTGCGTAACCTGACCAATGAGGTGTATGCCGAGTTTGCGCATGTGTCGCCGGCTTACTACCTGGGTACGCCGCGCACCTTTGAATTGGCGGTGCAGACCAGGTTCTGAACTTAACCCGACGCCTTGTAGGAGCTGCCGCAGGCTCGGGCCGCGATCGGACGATCTTTTGACTTTGATTTTAAGATCAAGATCAAAAGATCGCAGCCTGCGGCAGCTCCTACAGAGAGCGATTACAAACTGGCGGAGACCTTCTCCGCCACATCCTTCGGCACCCACGCCTGCCACACCTCCGGATGCGCCTTCATGAACGCTTCTGCCGCCTGGCGCGGCGCAGTGTGCTTCTCGCTCATCTCGGCCAACGCCTTGTTCAATGGTTCGATCGGGAAATCCACCTTGCTGAAGAATGCCGCGATCTGCGGATACTGTTTCTGGAACGGCGTAGACACGCCAATTGACAGTTTCGAAGCCAGCGAACGGGTCGGTTTCGGATTGGGGTTATCGGCATCGGTCAGGGTCTTCCACGCTTCGGCATCAAACGGTGGTTCTTCCAGCTGCACCAGTTTGAATTTCCCCAGCAACGGTGTCGGCGACCAGTAATAGAACAGCACCGGTTTGCCCCGGCGGATCGAAGAGCTGATTTCGGCATCAAGCGCCGCACCCGACCCACTGCGGAAGTTGGTGTAGTCATCCTGCAGGCCATAAGCGCTCAGCTTCTGCTTGTTCACCACTTCCGAGGTCCAGCCGATCGGGCTGTTGAGAAAACGGCCCTTGCTCGGGTTTTCCGGGTCCTTGAACACGTCCTTGTATTGCTTGAGGTCACTGACGCTGCGCAGATTTGGCGCCAGCGGCTTGATACCCTTGGCCGGGTCACCCTTGATCACGTACTCCGGCACCCACCAGCCTTCGGTAGCACCCTTGACCGTATCACCGAGACTGGCGACCTTGCCCTCCGCCTCGGCCTTGACCCACACCGTACTGCGCCCGGCCCACTCCTCGCCAATGACCTGAATGTCATTGTTGGCCAGCGCCGTTTCCAGGGTGATGGTGGTGCCCGGCAACGTATCCGTCGGCAAGCCATACCCTTTCTCGACGATGATCCGCAGAACATCGGTGATCAGGCTGCCGCTTTCCCAGTTCAGGTCGGCAAAATGGATGGGCGTTTGCGCCGCCGTCACCGGTTGCGCCGATGTCAGCACACCAAACGTGACCATGCTGGCGGCCAGTAGCCGTCGAAATCCTTTCATGCTTTTGCACCTCGTGCTGTTCACAGCAGTAGCAGGATGGCCTGGCAGAAGACCGCAAGCCTCTGAATACTCAGTCAACTGACTGTAGCCGAGGTTCCTGCTTTTTCCGGGACCCTATCCCGACGAGGTTACGTTTCAGACTTTTCCTGCAAGCTTTGCAGCTCGCGTCTGACCATGCTGGCGTATTCCGCAGGCCGCAACGTGTAGATCTGCGCAGCCACCCAGTTCAACCACGCGCCTTGCATCCCGGCTTTGGCGTTGAACAACCGCAAAGCCTCTTCACGTGCTCGCTCGAGGTGCCGGGAATGGAAGTCAGCGCGACTCAAATCGCCAGTCACTCGCTGGCCTTGAACGTGACCAACTCGCCCTTGCGCCACTTCGCGGCTTTGCCGGTGACCGCTTTCAGGGTTTTGGTCAGGCCTTCCTGCAATTGCTGATGCGCGGCAAACACCGTCACCACGCTGTGGCCTTCCTTGAACAGGATCGCATGACCCTCCGCTGTATCGACAAAAGCGTAATCGCCCAGGCCGTACACCGTCAGTTTGATTTCACGAAAGCGGATGTCCATCTTGCCGCCTTCACGGCTGGGCAGCACGGCCGCGCTGAAATGATCGCCGACCTTGAGCTTGAGCCCCGGTTTGTCATCGACCACCAATGCACTTTCGGTGTCGATCTCGGCCACGTAAATACCTTCGGCGTTCTGTTCGGTGATGTAAACAAAACGCGATTGAAACAGCTTGACCAGCTTTGCACGCAAATCACCCAACACGAACAAAGCATGCATATCGAGATTACTGACTGCCAAGGAAACATCCCCACATCTGAAAAGTACCTGCGCAAAACGCGCACGGCAAAAAAACGGCCAGGCCGATGCTGTTACCGATTGACTTCAGTACACCTGAAACAAGCGGAGCGCCCATACATCACAAGTTCGCAAGACTACTGGAAAGTCAGGCGAGAAACTTGCCTCGACGTTCGCCAGGCTTTGAAGGAAAAATCTTCATTGAAGCGCAACGAAGACGGACTACAAACCTTAGGGAAAAAGCTGACGAAAAAAAGCCCTTTTCCGACATATCGCCGGTAAAAAATTGCTTTAGATAGGCACCTGTCGCCAACAGACACTGGCGATTCTAGAGCAGCGATGCTCCTTCCGACTACCCGAACCGACCTGTAACCGTCGGCTATCTCATGAAAAGGACTTCATATGTGCACTCTGACTCACTTTGCCCAGCCTTCCAACCCGGGTATCGATACGACATTCGTACTGCAAGGCACCGATTTGGCTGAACTGGCGGAACACGGACCAGGCAATCACAGACCTCGATTTCAGGTAGTTCCGGCGGGCAACGCGTTCTTTCATATCAAAGAATCATCCACCGGTCGTGTAAGAGGTTTCCGCGAAGATCATAACGAAGCGTGCGCTCTTGCCCGCTCGCTTGAATCACGAATCGAACTCTTGTCCAACGGCCGCCTCAGATAAAGAGCGAGCGACAGCGCCATTCCGGCCTACGCAAAAGGAGTAAACGATGGAACTGCCAGCCTATGATCTGAAAACCTTGTTCGACCAACTGGGCCTGCCTTCGGAAAACGAGGCAATCGACGATTTCATCGAAGCGCATCCGCTGGACGCCAACACCAAGTTGATTGATGCCGAGTTCTGGACGCCGCAACAGGCGCAACTTCTGAAAGAGTGGTTGCGCGCCGACGGCGAAGAAGCGGTGCTGGTCGATGAGTTGAACGTACGCCTGCACGACGGACGTTAATAAATGTCAGTGCAAGCTGTCGCCAGGCTCGGCCATCAGTTGCGCGAGCCAGGCAGCCTTGCACTCCTCCGCTTCGTCGCGACTGGCGAACGCAGTGCCGCGCCGCTCACCGTTGAGCAGCACCACCCAGCAGACACTCTGGCCCATCGCGCGCAATCCGGCGGGCACACCACTGCCAATCATCACCGCGACATCGACTCTGCACATACTGACCTCTCGACTTCATTAGCTACCTAACTAACGGCCATGTTAATGACTTCGTCGCGGAGGAAACAGCAATGCCCGTGCACAGATTCATTGCGCGAGCGGTAACAATCGATCAGCGCGGACTCTCCGGTTTATAACCCAAGCGCAGACCGCCCCAATGCCGGCCCTTGACCATGATCGGTACCGACAAGTCATGCATCAGCTCGCCGGTATCGCGGGTGTACGTCTGCAGTAGCACCGCTTGCTGATGACTGCCGCAGCGAATCCCGGTGCGGTCAGCGAACTTGCGCTTGGTGCGGTTGCCCACCGCGTCGACCTGCTCGTCACCGGTCAACGGCTGACTGAATGCCAGGTTGTGCGTCGGCACATAGCCCTGTTGCGTGCAGGCGATGGCGAACACCAACCCCTCATGACGCGGCAGCAACGGCTCCTGAATCGCCGGCAGCACCTGATCGGTGTAACGGTCGAAACGGGTCTGATACTTCGCCGGTTGCGTCCCGGGAATCGGCTGATATTGACGGTCGAACAAATCCTCAAGGCTGATCCGCCCCTGCTCGACATCCGCTTCGAACCGCGCCGCAATCTGACTCGCGCCCTCACGCGCCAGGTCATAGACGCGCTGGTGATAGTCATCCAGACCAACTTCGGCCAGGCGCTCGCTGATGGTTTCCGCCTGGCCTTCCATCTGCACGGCGGCCTCGGCCAGGCGCCGGGTCTGTTGATCGCTGATCGCCAGATCGCTGCGCATCTGTTCGATGGCCTTGAACAGGCTGTCGAGCTGCTCGCGATTGGTTTCCGCACCCCGGGCGATTTCGCCGACCTGACCTTCCACGCCGGCGGCCAACCGGGCGATGTTGTCCAGATGCTGGCCGGTGTTCTCGACCTGCTCGACGCCGGTCTGCAGATCGCTGGACAGCTCGCGGATCTGCTCCACCACTTGCGCGGTGCGCTGCTGAATGTCGGCGACCATCTCCCCGACTTCGCCCGTCGCCGACGCCGTGCGCGCCGCCAGACCGCGCACCTCATCCGCCACCACCGCAAAACCCCGGCCATGCTCGCCGGCCCGCGCCGCTTCAATCGCCGCGTTCAAGGCCAGCAGATTGGTCTGGCTGGCGATGGACTGAATCACCAGCGTCACCCGTTGAATGTCATCGCTGCGCAGGCTCAGGGCTTCGATCAACTCTCGGCTGGCGTTGGCGCGTTGACTGAGTTGATGCATGCGCGCAATCGAATCCACCAGTTCGGTGCGCCCCGCCGCGCTGCTGTGATGCGCTTCACTGGCGGCGTCCAGCGCTTCACGGCTGAGCTGCGAAGTGGCGTGTTCGGTGGCGATCATCACTTCGGCGTTGCTGACAATCTGCGCCGCCGCGTCGAGTTGCGATTCCAGTTTGCTCGCCAGTTGCTTGACGGAAAACGCCACACCGGCGGCTGACAGCGCGTTGTGACTGGTGGTGTAGGAAAGGTCACGAGTGAGTTCGGAAATCGCGCTGCCAGCATCGACAGGCGCAACATCGGGGATGGCCCGCGAGCGCAGGCGCGGCAGCCAGACAATCAGCACCGCCAGCGGCAGGCCGATGTACAGCGAGCCTCCACTCAGCGTCATGCCGGCGAGCAACAGCATCAGGGCGATGCTTTGCAGGGTCGGAGCGATCCAGCGGTTTTTCGGCAACAGCACTGGTGCGGGCAAAGCCCCAACCAGAGATCCATCTCTCGTCATTTCAACACCCCACGCATGTTCTCATTGTTGTGACTGCATTAAACGCCACTAGAACGCCATTATCCATGGTCCGTTAGTCGTGGAGTCTGCAGCAGGTCAATGGAACGGTGCGCAACATATCGCAGACGAGTAAAAGCAAAGATCGCAGCCCCGTCAGCTCGTGTAGGAGCTGCCGAAGGCTGCGATCTTTTGCAGGCGCCCCCGACTCAGGGGGCAACCATGGAATCAGGCCTGACGCTGGTGCTTGTCGATCTGCTCGTGACGTTCTTGAGCTTCGATGCAGTATTTGGTGGTCGGGCTGATCAGCAGGCGTTTCAGGCCGATGGCCTCGCCGCTGTCGTCGCACCAGCCAAAACTGTCTTCCTTGATGCGCTCAAGGGCTTGTTCCAGTTGCGGCAGCATGCGCTGGTCGCGATCGATCGCGTTCACCAGCCAGGTGCGCTCTTCTTCAACCGAAGCCGCGTCCGCCGGGTCGGCCGGAGTGTCCAGGCTTTCGATGGCGATACGGTTTTGCTCAATGCGCTCATGGGTTTCGACTTTCATGTTCTGCAACAGCTCAGTGAAGAAAGCGTGTTGCTCGGCATTCATGTAGTCATCTGCCGGCATGGCCAGCAACTTGTCCTTTGTCATTGATATCTCTATAAAAAAACGTGCATTAAGGCGAAATAGGGAGCGTTCCGGCGAACCGTGTCCGGTCGACGAAAAGGCATCGTTTATTGCAAACGCCACCCGGCACTCAATTTACGAAGGGGCGGCAGTCTAAGGCCCGTTTGAGGCCTCAGCAACTGTAAATACCGGGAATTTGTCCGACAAGCCCCGTAAACAGCTCTGACACAGGCGTCATGGCGGTCATCGGAGTGCGTTTATAGCAAGAAATTCAGTCCAACGGCTGTATATAGAAGACAAACGGCTAACCGAGCGGCAGTTGGTCGCATTTTTTTCAGCCATGCCGCCCGCGCAGTGCATCGTTTCAGCTGCGCAGACGCCGGAAATCTCCCCTGCCAATTCCCCGCACCCCGCCTATCATCAGGCACACCGTAAATCACTGTGGCGAGGGAGCTTGCTCCCGCTGGGTCGCGAAGCGGCCCCCAACTTTGGGCCTGCTGCGCAGTCCAGCGGGAGCAAGCTCCCTCGCCACAGTGTGATTTGATCAGCCTGAAGGAAGACTTATGCCCCGCCCCGATCTGCCGGCCAACGACGAGCCTGCCCTCGCCAGCCCCCCGATCAATGCCGAGCGTCTGCTGCAACTGATCACCGACGAATACGACACCCTGCCGCGCCAACTCAAACGCATCGCCAGCTACATGAGCCAGCAAAGCGAGCGGATCATGGTCGATCGCATCAGCGACATCGCCCGCGAATGCGAGGTGCATCCCTCCGCCATCGTGCGCTTCTCACAGCGCTTCGGCTTCAGTGGCTTCAGCGAAATGCAGGCGCTGTTCCGTGCCGCCTACACCCACAAAGCCTCGCCGGTGCACAACTACCAGCAACGCATCCGCAGCATGATCGCCAACCAGTCGCAACAAGCCAGCGACGGCGACCTCGCCCGCGAATGCATCGACGCCACCCGCTCCGGCATCGAACGCCTGGGCCGCGAACTCGACGACGTCGCGTTCGAAAAAGCCGTCGACCTGATCGTCAACGCCGACAACATCTATGTGGTCGGCGTGCGTCGCTCCTTCGCCGTCGCCGACTACCTCGTTTACAACTTGCAACACACTCACAAGCGCATTCACCTGGTTTCCGGGCTGGGCGGCAGTTATCGCGAGCAGATGCGCAGCGTGCGTAGCGGTGATTTGGTGATCGCCATCAGCTTCACCCCCTACGCCAAGGAAACCCAACACTGCCTGCGCTACGCCCGCCAGCAACAGGCCAACACCCTGATCCTCACCGACAGCCACCTCTCGCCGTTGGCCAAAAACGCCAACAGCCTGCTGCTGGTGAATGAAGGCAGCGCATTGGCGTTCCGTTCGCTGAGCGCGACGTTGTGTTTGTGTCAGGCGTTGTTCGTGGCGGTGGCGTATCGGCTGGAATTGAATGTGGATGAGATTCACGAGCAGGCCGGTTTTGACGACTGACATTTGCCTCAGGCTCGGCTAGGTTATGCCTTCCCACCGGTTCGACTTGAAGGAACGCGTCATGAAACTGATCGGCATGCTGGACTCCCCCTACGTGCGCCGCGTGGCGATCTCCGCCAAACGCCTCGGCATCGACCTCGAACATGAATCGGTCTCGGTGTTCCGCCACTTCGAGCAATTCCAGCAGATCAACCCGGTGGTCAAGGCACCCACGCTGATCCTCGATGACGGCGTGGTCCTGATGGACTCCACCCTCATCCTCGACTACCTCGAAGCCGCCAGCGGCAAAAGCCTGCTGCCGAGCGACCTCAAACAACGCGCCCACGCCCTGCGCCTGATCGGCCTCAGCCTCGCCGCCTGCGAAAAAGCCGTGCAGCTCTACTACGAACGCAATCTGCGCCCGGCCGACATTCAGTACCAACCGTGGGTCGAGCGCGTCGAAAGCCAACTCGCCGCCGCGTTCACCGCCCTCGAACAGGAACTGGAAAAAACCGGCCTGCCCACCGACGGCACCCTGACCCAGGCCGGCATCAGCCTCGCCGTCGCCTGGAGCTTCACCGGCCTCGTCGTCCCCGACCAGATCGACCCCCGCCGCTACCCGCACATCGCCCAATACACCGCGTACGCTGAAACCCTCGAAGCGTTCGTCAGCACCCCGATGACCTGACCATGAGCGCCACCGACACCGCCGCCCCGGCGTTAAAGGAAATCTTCAACGCCGAACGCCTGCAACACATCGCCAACGAGATGAGCGCCGTGTACCCGGCGTTCAAGGCCAAGGCGTTTCTCAAGCACGCCAACCAAGGGCTGGCGGAATTGTCGGTGATGCAACGCATGGCCCGCGTCAGCGAAAGCCTGCACGCCGTGCTGCCACTGGACTACGAAGATTCCCTCGACGTCCTGCGCGAACTCGCCCCCCGCCTCAACAGCGGATTCGTCAGCATGTGCCTGCCGCACTACGTCGCCAGCTACGGCGGCCACGCCTTCGATACCTCCATGCAAGCGCTGAAATACTTCACCACCTTCGGCTCCTCCGAATTCGCTATCCGCCACTTCCTGCGCAGCGACCTCGAACGCTCGCTGGAACTCATGCACGACTGGAACCAAGACCAAAACCACCACGTCCGCCGCCTCGCCAGCGAAGGCACCCGCCCTCGCCTGCCCTGGTCATTCCGCCTGGAAGCCGTGCAAGCCAACCCGCAACTGGCTGCCGGTATCCTCGATCGGTTGAAAGCCGACGAGAGTCTGTACGTACGCAAATCCGTGGCGAACCATCTGAACGACGTGACCAAAGAGCATCCGGAATGGGTACTGGACACGATTGAAGGCTGGCCACTGGAGAACAAACACACGGCGTGGATTGCCAAGCATGCGCTGCGCAGCTTGATCAAACAGGGAGATTTGCGCGCGCTGACGGTGATTGGTGCGGGGGCCAAGGCTGAGGTTGAGTTGCTGGATGTGCGGGTTGAGCCGGCGGTAGTTCGGTTGGGTGAAGCGATTACGTTGTCGTTTACGGTGAAGTCGACGGTGGCGCATGAACAGCGGTTGGTGATTGATTATGCGATTGACTATGTGAAGGCGAATGGCGGGGTTTCGGGGAAGGTTTTCAAGTTGAAGACGGTGGAGTTGGCGGGGTTTGGGGAGGTGGTTGTGGGGAGGCGGCAGGTGATTAAGGATTTTACGACGCGGAAGCATTTTGTGGGGCGGCATGGGGTTAGGGTTTTGGTGAATGGGGAGGTTTTGGGGAGTGCTGCGTTTGAGATTGTTGCTGATTGATAGCGGTAATAGATTCCGTTGATCTGGCGGGACTAGGAGTGAAAGGGAGTTACGGATGGGGCTGCTTTCGGCCAGAAGCGGACATCGGCAAGCGAACGCTGCCGGCCATTAGCTGCCATTCATGATCGCTCGCATTCGGCGAGAGCCGATGGATCCGTCAATGGATAAAAACAGATTCCGTTAAACAGACGTTCCGAAGGTTTAGCTACGTTTGACAACGTCATGGCGAAATTTTCTGCCTGATCTCATTATTTTTTACTATGAGCTCATTTGGCCACTAGCCAAAAATGGGAGAACACGGTAATGATTGTTGGAGGTTTCTAGTCGTCCGTAGAGTCGAACCGTAACCAAGACCAAATGCATATTATTTCACGCTGACGGCTAATTATGAAAAGGGACGTACAGGATGTTGACCGAATTCAGAGTAAAAAACCTTAGAAGCTTAAAGGATACAGGAACGGTAAAACTCTCTCCGATAACTATTCTTCTGGGCGAAAATAGTTCTGGTAAGAGTACTTTCCTTCGGACATTCCCTCTTCTAAAACAAAGTGCTGAAACAACGACTCGAAGCTCAATTCTCTGGTTCGGTAAATATGTCGATTTTGGTGATTTCGATCAAGCACTTATTAGAAAGCAAGGCGAAAAAGAAATCGTTTTTTCATTTGGCTTGACCGTCCCTGAGATAATTTACCATCGACCGATTAGAGCTCAGGGAAATTCTCGTGACCGTAGCACCTCTAATATCACGGTAAATCTGCGACTAGCGTCTTTAGGAAAGGATGGCCTTACGAGAACTGCTGGAATTGATCTAGATATCGAAGGGAACTCAGTTAAAATCGATATCAACGAATCAAATAAAATTAGCTCAATAAGTATTAACGGTGAAAACCACAGCCGATATTGCGATAGTTACACGTACAGCTCAGCAGTCAGGTTGCTGCCTCTCATACGCGCCAAAAGTGACTCACCAAAAGAAGAAATATACAGGACATGGTGGAGTGGATTCTGGCCCGACGGAATTTTGGATGATCTGGTAGATACACTGAGAGTCTATTCAAATAAGCGTACAAGCCTAGAATCGCTTACCAACGCAGTTTATAAGGCTGCTATTGGCAAACAGTCAGAGATGCTGATTAACTTCAAGAAAATGTTCAGCACTAACACTTGGAAAAACAAAACTTTAAACACAGAGCAGGATGACAAAGTTTTCGTTCGCTTTCAAAATCTCCTAATATTAGCTAGAACGGGAATGATACTCTACAATCTGGATGAGGTTTTAGATCAAACATTCAGACGAGTTTCTTACATTGAGCCTATCCGTGCATCAGCGCAGCGGTACTATCGTTCGCAAGATATCGGCGTAAAAGAGCTCGACTCAAAAGGCGAGAACTTAGCAATGTTTTTACGAAATCTGAGTGATCGAGAGAAAAACGCGCTTGATGAATGGTCAATGAAGGAGTTTGGATTTAGAACAGTAGTGCAGTTCAACGGAGGCCATGTAAACTTAGGCGTCGCTTTCGACAAAAGCAAAGAGTCTTATAATCTTGCTGATATGGGTTTTGGTTACTCGCAAGTAATTCCAATTATGATACAGCTCTGGACCATATTGCATAAGCCCAGTCGAAATGGTATATCGGGGCTTTCGTACACTTGCGTCATTGAACAACCTGAACTTCATTTACACCCGCGCATGCAATCGAAACTTGCAGAAATGTTAGTTTCAGTAGTGAACGCAGCTAAAGAAGCTGATGTGATTTTGCATTTAATTATCGAAACGCACAGTGAAGTGATTGTCAATAAAATCGGACTGATGACGGCTATGGGGGTCTTAAAAAAAGACGATTCTACTATTGTGCTTTTTTCAAAAGAGCCTAACACATCGCAAACAATCGTTGAATTTAGTGGGTATCGTGAAAATGGGTCTCTTCACAATTGGCCGTATGGCTTCTTTGATTACGAGGCCTAAATGATTATTTATATTACCGAATCTATTAAAGACTGCGTAGCTAACGGCAGTTCGAGCCCTACTGAGATAAGTGCGCTTGAGGACATAGCATCCGCTGTGCGTTCTGGAGACCATTTAGTGCTCGGCGACGCACAAGCGTTAATCTCCCTGAGCAAATTTGTAAAGCTAGGAGAGCCTGCGCGGGCCGCATATAAAAGCGTATTTTTTAGAGTTCCCCAACAAGAGTCGATTCTTGAAAAGGTCGAAGTCTATGTGAATATCGTTCCAGGCGATGGTATTCCAACGCTTAGCACGGCTGGAAATCAGAAGATAATTTCCATACCCCTGATCTTTTGTGCAGACATGAACTTGAGAACTCCACTGGAAATAATCTTCGAAGAGATAAATGATCACTATATTTACGAAATAATTTCCAAATGGTATGTAAATCAGGCTTTGGCCGTGAGGACGCTTAATCGCAAGTACAGGCCTATCCATGGCGGAGGCAATCGGACTTATGCGGTATTCGAGAGAGCACAAAGAGACAATAATTTATTTTGTCTATGTATTACGGACTCGGACAAAAAGTATCCGACTGACGAATGCGGGCCGACCAGTGTAAAAGTTCGTGAGTCTAATGATATGACAAAAGTCCTCGCGCACCACTTGGATTTGGATTTTCACGAAATTGAAAATCTTGTGCCATTATCTTTTATTTCGGAGAATTCAAAATCCCGTTATACCGATATTATGGTTGATGCATTGAAGTTCGCCGAGCAGAATGGGCATCAAGAGGCTAAGCTTTTCTTCGATTACAAGAAGGGCTTAAAGTTAGGATATTTACGTACCTGTCCGGATGCTGGTGCATATTGGAGCGCTGCGTTACCCGGACTTTCTACAAGCTGCTCTAAAAATTGTCTGCAAGCTAGCTGTACATGCGACTTATTGAAGCCATTACAGAACAGAGGTGAGATAAGGCTCCACATTGAGCAGCTTGTTCCACTATACCCAGATGAGTGCCCTACTTTACAAGCTTTGTGGAAAAGTATTGGATCTACGCTTACTAGTTGGAGTGTGGCGGGACCGGCAAGATTGGTCTGATTCGCAATGGCTATCGTTTTAATAGAGTCGCGTATAGAGCTGCCTACATCGAAAACTGTTCGTCCAAACGAGTGCGTATTGTAAATGCATTATTTGAAAGTGCTAATGAATTAATGCTCCGAATATACTGATACAGTATACCTGTTTCGCACCGACTGTTGCCCCCCTGCGAAGGGCAGCTTTTGGCCGGTTGCTGCCTGTCGCAACCGGCCGAAAACGACCCTTTATAGACGTTGTCAATGCACTGAGCATCTAGTAATAAGGTCATCTTCAGTTAAAGAGACTGAAACGAATTTATGATTACTGGATATTGTCAACGCGTTTGTAATGGATGCGGCGAGTCAATTACTGCTTACTGTTAATCAATTGAAACGCTAGCGCCCATCGGGGTTTTCCACGAGAAGGGTCATCAGGTAGTTGTAGAAGAAATAGTCCGCCGAGAAAATATTGATCCGGATGTTGTCTGGTAGTATTTCCACCATCGGATGAAGTCCTGTGCGAGCAAAAGCTTGCCTTTTGCTCATTCTGCGGAGGGCAGTTGAGGACTTGGCGTGCGCGTCAATGCATGCACTGTTTTAGAGACTGGCACTGATGCACAGCGATTATCGAGCTCAGTCTTCATGTTCTGAACCGCATTCTGACGATTTCTAACTGACCGCTTGTGGCCGGTTGCTGCCGGATAAAACTGGCAGCTATTGGCCGACAGCGGTCGCTTGGAAGCGTCCGCTATAGCCGGTAGCCGGCATTCGTGAGGGACGGATCTAGACCAATAAACGGACAGTAATGATGCATCCCGAAGAGCATTGATGATGGCAAGATTTTGTTGGAGTTCGAATCTCTCCTTTACCGCCAGAAAACACAATCCCATGATTTTCGTACAGAAAATTGAGGCTTGTGGTTTTTGACGCACTAATGGAACTGATATGAGACTGGCGGGAATTTTTTGGCTTTTCTTCACTAGATCCAGCCAGATAGTGGCATTGGGTGAGCTCTGGCATACAAAGTGGTGTTCGACCCACGGCCGGCAAGGGAGCTCATCCTTGCTGGAGAGTACGAAGTTTCCAGCTCCTCGGTCTTCTAGGGCCTGGTGGTCAATGGCCGAAACGTTAGACCGAATGAGCAATGTGATTACTCCTTCATCGAGAACTCTTTCTGTACGCTTTCTCTAGCCCTAGGTGGTAGGCATGGAAGTCAGCAGAATCCTCTTCGTTTGAGATCCTATTATGCTCGAACGATCGGCCACGACGTTTCGGGCCAAATCGCCTAGCGTATTCACCTTGAAAGGCTAAAAAGCTATTCCAGTCTTCTCTATTGCTGGTATCACCACTGTAACCTTTCTGTCCTGGCCTTCTACCATATTCATCCATTACATCTGCTCGACCGTCCTCATAACCAACAATAGTGGTTGTAGAATAGGTTACAGAACGAGGGTCAGGCATTAATAAATAGCTGTCTCCTAAATTTGGCCATAATGACGGCGTTACTTTTTTTTCTGGATATAACCATTCTTTTTTTCTTGCTGCCACGTAACGCTCTGCACGAATTTTTGTGATGTAATTTATCTGAAGCACTTCTCTTTCTGCCAGATCCCTATGAGTTTGAATGCTTGTGAAGTTAAACATAGCTCCGCGAAATAATTTCGGATTCGGCCGGACTTTCAGCGGATTTCCGTATGGGCATCTGACCCAAGATAGATTGGTTAAAATCAATACCCTTTCTTCTGATAAAGGGAAATATGTGTGAGTTCCATCCATCCATATCTCAGGATCACCAAGTCGCCTTGCCATTGCGGACTGCGGAAAGCAGCCCTTGTTGTATACAGTAACTGGGTGGTCTGACAGGATTAGTTTCGTCTCCGTACTCCTGCAGTCGGCCAGTTGCCACACGCACTCTGTCCATAATGCACAATAAACGTTCTGCAGTCTCTGTAACATGAGTAGCAATTCATTCTTACTACGTGATGCAGTCTTGTACGCTAGATATTTCAATCCCTTTGGAGTTCTAAGTTTTTGAGTGCTCATGTAAAGCAATAGCTGGCGAAATGATTTGGGATCTACATCGGGGTGGTGAAAGTTGGAAAAATACTCAACAGCTAGTTTTCCTTCGGCATCAATTTTCCCAAAAAACTTTTTTTCAATTTCCGTTGATTCAAAGTCATCTAGTTTTGTTGTGTAGAGATCTTTTATGTTGAAACAGCTATCGGCTCCCCAACGCATGATTTCTTTGCGCTTATAGCGTGCCCCATTAGCAGCAGTTACCGTATCTGGTTTTAAATCTAGATAATAAAATTTAGCCTCGCCCCCATCGATTGGTAAAAACCTTTTTTGATACCACTCCGGAACATAATGATTATGACGATAAACTTTAGATGCCACGTTATTCCCCTTCAAAGCGTTCAGCAAAAAAGGATTAAAAATTTCAACTATAGTCTTTGCTATCGAACTTCAAGTCGGCGAAGGATACGCGCTTACAGTAAGGCTAGCTCGGTTCTGTAAGGATAGCTATACGCCGTTCATGTTCAATCGGCCCCCACACCTTAGCCAAGTATGGGGGCATTCATGCGCGCCCGGAAATCACGCCCGCCAGTGCTGGTCTACCATCTCCCTAGCCGCTGGAAACACGGCAGCCACCCTCAACGACAGGGAGTGCTTATGAATTACACCTTGGTCGTGCTGGATCTGCCGTCGGCGGTGAAGGTGCAGACGCTCAAACTGCTAGCGCGAATTCGCCAGGCTGCCAATCCCGACGATCTGTGGCGCGCCAGTGATCACGCTGCGGGGTTTGTCCTCGGACACGAGATGGTCGAGGCGCTGGAGGCGGCGAGTATCAAGGGGTTGTATGAGGCTTTCGACGAGACTGCCACGGCGAGCCAGCAGGAGGAGCGGAAATGATGGGCGAAGGCATTTCGATACCAGTTTGGCGGGTTGCTGCCTATCAAGATTGGCAGCTATTGGCCGAAAGCGATCCTTCGTTGAGCTCAGCGTCGACGCGGTAGCTGTCAAAAAGGTAACTCACAAGACAACGCCCCTGAAAGACAGGCAAGAGAAGTGTCGCCTACCAACTCCCATACGGAATGCCGTACTTGTCGATATACCGCTTGGACTTTTCGCTGACGGGATACGCGTAGCGCCCTTGGTTCTTACCTTGACTAGGTCCTAGCGGCTCGACCTCTGCCTGCGCTCTGGCGACTTTGACAGGGCGATGGCACTCGTCCCGAACAAAAACCTGTACAACGCCCCCTGGAGCCAATCCCAGATAAATAGATGCACTGTAGCTGGCCTGTTCCTCCGGTGTTTCCGGGCACCGCTGACTGACCGATTGCACCATCAGTTGCCTCGCCTCTTCAGGCACATCCACCCAAACCTTATAGGTCTGCGGCTCGACAATGGATTGCCAGCGCACGTAAATGCGTTTGGGCAAGTCAGCACCAATCACTGGTTTCGCAGCCGCGCCTACCGCATGCCAACCGCGCGCGGACTCTTTGCCATTCTCTGGTTCCCCGCCAGCGGCCGTCCCCCCTCCCGTCCGCGTGAATAGCTTGCCGTTTATGTCTTCGACGGCACTGTCCTCAACCCAAACCTTCATGTAATAGGGTTCGGTGAACGCAAGCTCCCACGAATCGGATTTCGGGTCGTTTTTTACGAATAGCGAAGAGGCAGACTGGCAGCCGCTCAGGAACAACATGCATACCGCCACAATGCATAGCTTCATTGGTTTACCGCTTACCAACTCCCGTAAGGGATGCCGAATTTCTCGATATACCGCTTGGACTTTTCACTGACTGGATACGCATAGCGCCCGCCGTACTTCCCCTGCTCCGGGCCTAGCGGTTCAAGTTCGCCTTGGGCATGAGCGACTTGGATCGGTCGGTGACATGAGTCTCTGACCCATGCTTGAAGTACCCCACCAGGAGCCAGACCTACGTAAAGCGAAGCCATGTATCGAGCGGTTCTTTCAGGAGTTTCCGGGCAGCGCTGGTGCGTTGAATCCACCATCAATTGCCTCGCCGATTCTGGAATTTCAATGAAACCCTTGTAGGTCTTCTGTTCTGATATGGACTGCCAACGAACAAAGATGAGTTTGGGAAGATCGGCACCGGTTACCGGAATACCAGAACCACTGACCGTGCCCCAACCACGGGCTGACTCTGTGCCATCTTCTGGTTCACCTCCGGCGGCGGTGCTTCCGCCCGCCTTGAAAAACGTTCTGTTTTTGATGTCCAGGACTGAGCTGTCTTCCACCCAGACCTTCATGTAATCAGGTTCAGTGAAAGCCAGCCCCCACCAATCGGATCTCGGATCATTCTCGGCTGAAAGTGGGTCCGTAGTCTGGCATCCAGCTACCAGTAGAACGCTCAAAATTAATATGAATTGCTTCATTCGCGGGCGGGTTACCAACTCCCGTACGGAATGCCGAATTTATCGATATACCGCTTGGACTTTTCGCTGACGGGATACGCATAGCGCCCTTGGTTCTTACCTTGACTAGGCCCCAGCGGTTCGACCTCTGCCTGTGCTCTGGCGACTTTGACAGGATGGTGGCATGAGTCTCGAACCCAGACTTGCACGACACCACCGGGCGCCAGACCCAAGTAGAGAGACGCGTTATAGCGCCCCTCTTGTTCGGGTGTTTTTGCGCAGCGCTGATTGACGGACTCGAGCATGAGTTGTCTGGCTTCCTCTGGGATATCTACCCAGGCCTTGTACGTTTGGGGTTCAACAATTGATTGCCAACGGACATAGATCCGTTTGGGAAGATCCGCACCAACAACACTTTTTCCGGTGCTTCCAACGCCGTGCCAACCACGAGCAGAGTCGGTGCCGTCTTCCGGTTGGCCGCCTGATGCGGATCCTCCGCCAGTGTGCAAGAACGTCTCGCCCTTGATGTCTTCTACGGCGGTGTCCTCTACCCAAACCTTCATGTAATGAGGCTCGGTGAACGCAAGCTCCCACCATGGAGACTTCGGATCATTTTTTGTTGAAAGCGTATCGGCATGACAACCGGTCATGAGGACTGCACAGAGCAGGCTTGTTAGAAGTCTCATCAAAAAAGCGTCCAGTCGGGTACGTGGGGATGTTGTACGCGTATGCCGTCAGGGGTGGGGGCGTTGATGTACACCGCTCTCACACCGCTTCCATCTCTTCGGCCTAGTGGATGGTTCCAGTTTGCGGACGTGTGAATGTACTTGAGTTTGAGCATTCGCTCTTCTTCTGGCGTAGTTCTGTAGTCACCAGAGACAAATCGATCACACATAGCTTGAAGTTCTGACGGTAGCGCCAGATCAGGCGTATCTGAAATGTCGTTGAACCGAACGCCTTTGTCCTTCGCCATTTTATGCATCACGCGCAGATAGACTCGAGACAGCAAGCCACTGACCGGACGCTTGAGCTGTACGGCGGCATATACGTGTTTGACACGTGGGCTCATACGGTCTTGCGGACTGTTCGGCATCAGCAGCGCAGGTGGCGTGACGATTTTCAGCATCTCGGACGGCCAGCCGTCCGCGATCCACTGATTTTTTATTGTCACCGCATCGCGGTAAATCGAAGTGGTGAGAACATCGGTTTGGAGAGGGACTTCTAGTACCTGCATAGGGCTGACAAGCACACATTCCTGCGCTTCGTCGAGGTAACTACCTCCGATATCGGAGTGAACACCGGGCAAAGTGATCTCCGGATGAGCAGGCTTTACACGGCTGAGGGCAAAGTTGCCTCGGCATTCATCACGCGCAACCAAATGGACGACGTCGGTGAAAAAACGACGATCCAGGTAAAGCTTGATGCCTGTTGCAATGGGGCTTTTCACGTTGCCGAAATTGGACCAGCCAGCTATAGACGGAACTGTATCGAACAGCCCGATAAAGCCCATTCTGATATCGGCATTGTATTGATCAATAAAGGTCTTGCTGAACGCTTCAGGATTGCTACGTAGCACTTCACCTAAGGGACCTTGCTTGCCACGCACGACTTCATTGCAAAAGTGCCGGGCAGCAGCTGCACCACGGCTGAATCCAAATGTGTCGAAGGTCAGCGAAGTCACTTCGCTACCCGGGTTATCGTTCAAGAGTTCTTTGATACGTAATTTGATCGATGTAAACGAAGACTGAACCCTACTTGCAACTCCGGTCTCACCTCGCCCGGTGCCACCCCCAAAGGTACTATCTTGCTTACCCGCTTGGGTACCAATGCCCTCTACATAAATCATGCGGAAAGCTTGCTTTCGGAGCCCCTCACCTTCGGCTCCCTCTGGGGCGTCGTAAAGCTCACTCAGTTTTTTAATATTGGTAGGGCCAGCACCATAGCTGCTGTCCGGATCCCCCATATAGGGCTGACAGCTAGCAGGAATATCCTGCGGCGCAATCGGATGCTGCGCACCACACAGCAACCCTGCTGCTGTGTTGTTCGCATTGTTACCAGTACCATCAAAGAAAACCCCAATCCTCAACGCAATGCCGATTTTCTCAGGCTCGCGCGCAGGTTCTTTCCCGTGTTTCTCATACTCAGCCCAACGCTGGGCATGGATGTCGACGGGTTTGGCTTCTTCGTAGCGGTAGTTTTTCGGGGGGTTGGGAACGTAGCCACTCAATCCTTGATTCCTTGTTCTGATCCTTGAAGAACGGGCCGAAGGGTGACAGCCGAGGCTTGGGGGCGCAAGGCGTGGCTCTGTGCCAGCTCGGTTGAAATTGCTGGGTGCGACGAGGGTTTGGGCTCGTCGCACGGGGTGGTTAATGGGCGATTTCGACGTTGTCGAGGGCCTGGTTTACGGCGAGTTCGCCGAGCATGACGACCTGGGCGATGCCCAGTGCGGTTTTGCGGTGGGAGGTGTCGAGTGTGGCGGCGAAGTTGTTGAGCATTTCGCTGGCGGAGCCCAGGGTTTCGCTGGCGTTGGCGAGCAGGGATTCGGTGTCGCACTTCGGGTTGGCGAGGTACATGGGTTCGGGGTTTTGGGGGCTGGCCATGATTGGGGTGGCCGGGGTGAGGTAGTGGTCGAGGGCGCGTTCGGCGGCTTCGTGTAGCTTTTTGGAATTGAGGGATTCGTAGGGGGATGCGAGGTCGGTTTCTGGCGGGTTGGGTGTTGGTTTGATCATGGTGAAACTCCTGATTGTTCATTAGGAGCTACCAGCATCACTTGCAGATGATGGGTGGCAGCTGTGCGCGGGTCTGCAAGACCGGGAAACCAGGAACCCGGCAGACCCGAAGGTCTCCCGCACAAAGCTGCCATTTTATGGACGCGAGCGTGCGTCCATTTGGCATGGCTATGCGACTGGTTTTCCGGCGGGCTTGCAGACCCGATCACTGAAGAGCAGTGACAGGAATCAAGTTACGGAGAGCGTGCCAGACGCACAAGCCGGCGGATTCTGGCGTACTCGTAGGCGATGGCGCAAGGCGTTGTAGGGCTTCGGTGGTAACGGCAGGCTTCACATAAACATCCCGATTGTTTCCTGTTTATCCGCCGATTGAACGGGCTACCGATCCAGCATCAACCCCGCAATGATCGGAATGCACTGTTCCGTCCAAAAAAGTCATTTACGCACCTACCTCGCCATCGCCCGGGTCGCTAGAGTGCAGCGCTCTTTTCAACGGGCTGACGTACTGATGAATCTGTGGTTTCGATTGCTCTGCATGCTTTTTCGCCGACCGTGGCGCAAGCCGGTTAATGCGCTGGAATCCACCGTGATCCGCATGCGCGTGTGGCCGCTGGATCTCGATTTGAATCGGCACGTCACCAATGGCCGCTACTTCACCATGGCTGACGTCGGGCGCATGGATTTTGTGTTGCGCAGTGGCGCGTTTCGGGTGGCGTTGCGCGCTAAGGCGTTGCCGATTGTTGGCGATACCTGGGGTAAATTTCGGCGTGAGCTGAAGCTGTTTGAAGCGTTTGAAATTCACAGCCGGATGCTTGGCTGGGACGATAAATGGAGCTTCATGGAGCATCGTTTTGTGAGCAACGGCCGGGTGATCGGCGTGGTGGTCATGCGTGGGCTGTTTCGTTCGGCGAAAGGCACGATGGCGCCGGGTGAGTTTGTCAGGGCGTTGGGGTTGCCTGAACAGTCGCCGGAGATGCCGGCGTGGTTGACGTCGTGGTCGGCGAGTTGCGATCTGATGAGTCGTCAGCTCAGGGGTGAGGAGGTTTGAGTCATCGGGTGCCTGGATGATCGTGTTTATGGATACAGCACGGTGTCGTTTGGGCTGGCGTCTTCGCGAGCAAGCTCGCTCCCACAGGTTCGCGGTCAGGCTGGGGAACTCGTTTTGACTGGGCTGGCGTCTTCGCGAGCAGGCTCGCTCCCACAGGTTTTGGGTCAGACTTGGGAAGGCGTTTGGCCGGGCTGGCGCCATCGCGGGCGAGCCCGGCTCCCACAGGGATTGGGGGGTGGCTATTGTCGGTGGCGGGTCATGTTGATCAGGGCTGCGCGTCTGCCGCCAGGTGCCGGGCGTTCTTCGATGGAGAACGGCACGAAGCCGAGTTTCGGGTAGAGCAGCAACCCAGCGGTGTTTTCGTTGAAGCAGGACAGCTGCACTTCCCTGGCCTGATACTTTTCAAAGCCGACTGCAGTCATGGTTTCGACGATGTAGCGCGCGACGCCCTGGCCACGGGCGTAAGGCGCGACGATGACGTTGCCGATGCAGCAGACGCCGTCGTGTTCGGCACGGTAGAAATTGGCGAAACCGACGAACTCGCTGTTGGCCAGAAACGCTGTGGAGTCGAAGCGTTGGCTGATCGCGGTGTGCATTTGTTCTTCCGTCAGCGGGTACTGCGCTTTCGGGAACATGAAGTACAACTCTTGAACGCCCTGCGGAAAGCCGCACAGGGTTTTGACGTCGTCGGCCGTCACTGGCCGGTGGGTAAAGTTCATGGCTGCCCTGCCCCTTATTGTCGGTGTTGCCAAGGTGATGCGCGCCCGGCGCGTTGGCATGCCATAGCGTGGACGCGAAGTACGATTGCGGCAACTTTCCCGTCCTGCCAGACGCCACAAAAACCTGTGGGAGCGAGCTTGCTCGCGAAGGCAGTGTGTCAGTCAGCGATGATGCCGGCTGACACGACGCCTTCGCGAGCAAGCTCGCTCCCACAGGGATTGGGGGTTGAAGGCGGTCTGGATTATTCCGTGCGACCCGGCAACATCCGCACCAGCGTGTTATCCCGCACCCAGTAGTGGTGAAACAGCCCCGCCGCCGCGTGCAAGCCGATCAGCCAGTAGCCGGCGCTGCCCAGCGTTTCATGCCAGTACTTGAGTTGTTTGGCGAAGTCCGGGTCGATGGCGACCGGTGCCGGGACATGGAAGCCGAAGTACGGGAACGGTTTGTCGGCGGCGGCGAGCATCAGCCAGGCGAGGATCGGTGTGGCGATCATCAGCACGTACAGCGCCAGGTGCATCAGGTGCGAGAGGCCGGTCTGCCACGCTGGCGGCTTGGGAGTGATCGGCGGGCGTGGCGTCAGGCGGCCGAGCAGGCGCACCCAGACGAGGATGAAGATGCTCGTGCCGAACAGGCCGTGGAAGCCCATCAGCAGGCCGCGCGCTTCGCTGCCCTTGGGCATGAAGCCCTTGATTTCGACACAGGCATAGACGCCGACGAACAGCGCCAGCATCAGCCAGTGCAACGTAATTGACAGTTTTCCATAACGGGTGACGGCGGTGTCGCGGGTCATAAGAAGCGCCTCGTGATTGTCGTGAGCGACGGTCGATTCGTTCGACAGTCTCGATCCGGTTGCAGGGCGAACCGACGGTGCCACCCTGCCCTTGCAGTCTTAAGACAATCTGAAGATTGCCCGTTGATTAACCTTTTTTCACCTTCAGACTTCGTTAAGAAATGCCTCCGATACTGCGCTCAAACCATTGAGGGAGGCGCTTTGCCCATGCCCGATTACCACTGGAACATTCCCCTGCCCCTGCGCTTCGGTCAAGCCGAAACGCCGCAGATGACGTTGACCGGCGCCTTGCCCGACGACGCGCTGCGAGAGACTTTCGAAGCCTTCATCCAGCAGCGTTTTCGCAAGGCCCACGGCGCCGACATTCGGCACTTTATGCCCGAGCTGTTCGGCATGCACAACGGCGACGGTGCGCTGTGTGCGGTGGCCGGGGTGCGCCGAGCGCATGTGGAACCGCTGTTCCTTGAGCGCTATCTGGATGAACCGATCGAACCCTTGATCAGTGCGGCGGCGGATCGTCCGGTTGAGCGTAGCGCCATCGTCGAAGTCGGCAACCTCGCTGCCAGCGACACCGGCAGCGCACGCTTGAGCATCATCGCCATCACCTATCTGTTGGCCATGGGCGGCCTGGAATGGGTGACCTTCACCGGCAACATCGGGCTGGTCAACAGCTTCCATCGGCTCGGTCTGAAGCCAGTGACATTATGCGCCGCCGACCCGGAACGCCTGGGTGACGAGCGTCAACACTGGGGCAGTTATTACGAAAGCAAGCCGTGGGTGCACGTCGGCAACATCCGCGCCGGCTTCGTCCATTTGCGCAATATCGGCCTGTTCACTCGATTGGGCCTGCCGACTTCGATTGAAGGATCCTGTCATGTCGCTTGAACTGCAACGCTTCCAGGAAACCCTGCGCGACCATGCCCGGCGCAATGACAACGCCACCGCGCTGTGGGGCGATACGCTGAAACTTGATTACGCCACGGTGTATGCCGAGGTGCTGTATCGCCAGGAACGCCTGCGCGATGAACCGGCGCAAGTCGTCGCCCTGGCGCTGGATAACGGCGTCGACGCGATGCTGTGGGATCTGGCCGTGCTGTTCGAGGGCTTGACCTGCGTGACGCTGCCGCCGTTTTTCAGTCCTGCGCAACGGGCGCATTGTCTGGAACAGAGCCAGGCCGAACGGGTGATTGCCGAACCGGAGCTGGCGGCCGAGCTGCTCGCCGCCGGCTATGAACAGCGCGGCGAGTTCTGGTGCCGCACCTTCAGCGGCCCGAGCCGGATGCCGGCCGGCACCGCCAAACTGACCTTCACCTCCGGCACCACCGGCACACCCAAAGGCGTATGCCTGAGCGCTGACAGTTTGTTGCGGGTGGCGCGGGAGCTGGATCAGGCGAGCAAACCCACCGGTCCGCAGCATCACCTGGCGTTGCTGCCACTGGCGATTCTGCTGGAAAACCTCGGCTGCTACGCCGCGCTGTACGCCGGTGCAACGCTGAGCCTGCCAAGCCAGAAAACCCTGGGCATTCAGGGTGCCAGCGGCGTCGATGTTTCGCACTTGCTGGGCTGTCTGGCCGGTCGTGCGCCGGAGAGTCTGATTCTGGTGCCGCAACTGTTGCTGATGCTGGTCAGCGCCGCCGAGCAGAAAGCCTTCGACCCACAAAAGCTACGCTTCGCCGCCGTCGGCGGTGCGCGGGTCTCGGAGGATCTGCTGCACCGAGCGCAGCGTGTCGGCCTGCCGGTGTTCGAGGGCTACGGCTTGTCCGAATGCGCCTCGGTGGTGTGCCTCAATCGCCCCGGCGCGCGGCGTCCAGGCAGCGTCGGTCAGCCGCTGCCGCACGTTGAAGTGCGCCTGGCCGAGGACGGCGAAGTGCTGATCAAGGGCTCGACCCTGCTCGGTTATCTGGGCGATGCGCCGTACGCCGATGAGTGGTGGCCCAGTGGCGATCTGGGTGAGTTCGACCCCGAAGGTTTCCTCTACCTCAAGGGTCGCAAGAAGCACCAGTTCGTCACCAGTTTCGGGCGCAACGTCAACCCGGAATGGGTCGAGTCGGAACTGACCCAGCGCCGCCACATTGCCCAAGCCTTCGTCTATGGCGAGGCCTTGCCGCGCAACCACGCCCTGCTCTGGCCGCACCGTGCCGATTGCAGCGACGCGGAGCTGGCCGCCGCGGTCGCCGAAGCCAATGAAGCCTTGCCCGATTACGCCCAGGTGCATGGCTGGACGCGCCTGGCGCAACCGTTCACCGCCGCCAATGGCTTGCTCACGGCCAACGGTCGGCCACGCCGCGAGGCGATTGCCGCGCTGTACCACGCCCAATTGACTGAATCCGCTGTTTCCGAGGAGTCCGCATCATGAGTTTTTTCGACACCCTGCAAGAAGCCACGCATCAGGAACGCCACGAGCTGTTCAATCTGCCGATCATTCTTGACGCCCTGCAAGGCAAGGTCAGCCTGGAAAGCTATCGGGCGTTTCTCGCGCAGGCGTACTACCACGTGCGCCACACCGTGCCGTTGATGATGGCCTGCGGCGCGCGTCTGCCGACACGCCTGGAATGGCTGCGCAAAGCGGTGGCCGAGTACATCGAAGACGAATACGGCCATGAACACTGGGTCCTCAACGACATCGCCGCGTGTGGCGGTGACCGCGATGCGGTCCGCGACGGCCAGCCCTCGCTGCCGATTGAGCTGATGGTGAGTTTTCTCTACGACTTGATCGCCCGGGGCAATCCGGTGGGCCTGTTCGGCATGGTCAACGTGCTCGAAGGCACCAGCATCGCCCTGGCCACGCATGCGGCGGGGAGCATTCGCGAGCGTCTGGCACTGCCGGACACCGCGTTCAGCTACCTCAGCTCGCACGGTTCGCTGGACATCGAGCACATGCAGACCTATCGCCGCTTGATGAATCAACTGGAAGATCCCGAAGACCAAGCGGCCGTGATTCACGCCTCGAAAGTCGTCTATCGCCTGTACACCGACATGTTCCGTGGCCTGCCGCGTGACGCGGAGACTCAACATGCAGCTGCGTGACGCACGGGTGGTGTTGACCGGTGCCAGTGGCGGCATCGGCGTGGCGATTACCGAGGCCTTGTGCGCCGCCGGCGCCCAGGTACTGGCGGTGGCGCGGCATGAGCAGGCGCTGACGCCGTTGCTTGAGCGCTATCCAAATTCGCTGTGCTGGGTCGCCGCCGACCTGGCCTTCCTCAGTGACCGGCGCAAAGTGCTGGCCGCTGCCGAAGCCATCGGCGGCATCAACCTGCTGATCAACGCGGCCGGGGTCAATCACTTCGCCATGCTCGAACAGCTCGACGACAGCGACATCAACGCGATGCTCGCGGTAAACATCAGCGCGCCGATGTGCCTGACCAAATTGCTGCTGCCGCTGCTCAAACAGGCCGACAGCGCGATGGTGGTCAACGTCGGTTCCACTTACGGCTCGATCGGCTACCCAGGCTACGCCAGTTATTGCGCGACCAAGTTCGCCCTGCGCGGATTTTCCGAAGCGCTGCGCCGCGAGCTGGCCGACACTCGGGTCAACGTGCTGTATGTCGCGCCCCGGGCCACGCGCACGTCGATGAACAGTGCGGCGGCGCAAGCCTTGAACGATGCCCTCAAGTCCAGCGTCGATGACCCGCAAACCGTCGCCTCGGCGGTGATCCACGCGATTGCCGGCGACCGCCGCGACTTGTACCTGGGCTGGCCGGAGCGCTTTTTCGTGCGCCTCAACAACCTGCTGCCGCACCTGGTGGATCGAGGCTTGCGCAAGCAACTGCCGCTGATCCGCCGCCTCAGTGAAAAAACCGACAACGAGTCCCTGAAACCATGAAAAAACTTAGCGCATGCCTGTTGTTCGCCGTCCTCAGCCAAAGCGTCTGGGCACTGGAACCGGCCGATCATCAGCGTCTGAACGGCATCCAGCAGAGTTGGGCGCACATCCAGTATGAAGTGGCGGAAAAGCAACGCGCCGCCGCGTTCGAGCAGTTGTCGTCCGAAGCCACTGCCTTCACTGCACAGCGCCCGGCGGTGGCCGAAGCGTGGATCTGGAAAGGCATCGTCACCAGCAGTTGGGCCGGCGCTCAGGGCGGGCTCGGCGCCTTGGGCAAGGCCAAAGACGCCAAGGCCGATCTGGAAAAAGCCCTGACGCTCGACCCCAAGGCCCTGCAAGGTTCGGCCTATACCAGCCTGGCGGCGCTGTATGATCGCGTCCCGGGCTGGCCGATCGGTTTCGGCGACAGCGACAAGGCCGAGCAACTGCTCAAGCAAGCGCTGCAACTGAATCCGGATGGCATCGACAGTCTGTACTTCTGGGGCGATCACCTCTACCGTCAGAAGCGCTACGCTGAAGCCAAAGCTGCGCTGCTCAAAGCTCAGCAGGCTGCACCGCGCCCGGGCCGGGAAACCGCTGACGCCGGGCGTCGCAAAGAGATCGCTGCGCTGCTGGTGGACGTGAACAAGAAACTCGACTGACAGGAGTCCGCGTGCGTTTATTACTGATTGAGGATGACGTGGCCCTCGGTGAAGGCATTCATCAGGCCTTGGGCCGTGAGGGCTACACCGTCGACTGGTTGAAGGATGGCAGCAGCGCGTTGCATGCGCTGCTCAGTGAAACCTTTGACGTGGCGGTGCTCGATCTGGGCCTGCCGCGCATGGACGGCCTCGAAGTGCTGCGCCGCCTGCGAGACAGCGGTTCGAACCTGCCGGTGCTGATACTCACCGCCCGCGATGCCACCGAAGACCGCATCGCCGGGCTGGACGCCGGCGCTGACGACTATCTGGTCAAACCGTTCGACCTCGCCGAACTCAAGGCACGCCTGCGCGCTCTGTTGCGGCGCAGTGCGGGCCGCGCTCAGGCGCTGATCGAGCACGCCGGGATCAGCCTCAACCCCGGCACCCAGCAGGTCAGCTATCAGGGCCAACCCGTGGCGCTGACGCCCAAGGAATATCAATTGCTGCATGAATTGCTTTCGCCGCCGGGCCGGGTGATGACCCGCGATCAACTGATCCAGCTGCTTTACGGCTGGAACGAGGAAGCAGAAAGCAACACCCTGGAAGTGCACATCCATCACCTGCGCAAAAAATTCTCCACCGACCTGATCCGGACCATTCGCGGTGTGGGGTATCTGGTGGAGGAGCGTCGATGACCTCGATTCGTCGCCGCACGCTGACGCTGATCATCGGCCTCTTGCTCGCCGGTCTTGCCGTGCTCAGCGTGTTCAACCTGCACGACAGCAACCATGAAATCGCCGAAGTCTACGACGCACAACTGGCGCAAAACGCTCGGCTGCTGCAGGGCGTGATGCGCATGCCGCTGGCGAGCCAGGAACACTCGCAGTTGTATCAGGCGTTCAATCAGGCGCTCGGCGAAGCCAAGCCGCGGGTCGACGGTCACCCTTACGAAAGCAAGATCGCCTTCCAGGTGTGGAACCCGAAAAACGAAGTCCTGGTGCACACCGCCAGTGCGCCGTCGTTCACCGCGCCGCCGACGCGACCGGGTTTCAGTGATGTGGTGGACTTGAACGGTCGCCACTGGCGCGCCTTCATGCTCGAAGACCCGCAAAACGGGCTGCGCATCTGGGTTGGCGAACGCGACGATGTGCGGGCCGATCTGGTCGACCGCATCGTACGCCATACGCTGTGGCCGAACGTGCTGGGCAGTCTGATCCTCGCGGCGATGGTCTGGCTGGCCATCGGCTGGGGCCTCAAGCCGCTGGCGAACATGGCCGCGACCCTGCGCGCCCGTCACAGCGGCTCTTTGGAACCGTTGCAACTGACGCCCCTGCCCAGCGAGCTGGAACCGATGCAGGCGGCGCTCAACCGCATGCTTGCGCAGATCCAGGAAGTGCTTGGCCGCGAACGGCGCTTCATCGCCGACGCCGCTCACGAGATGCGTACGCCGCTGGCGGTGCTGCGGGTGCATGCGCAAAACCTGCTGGAGGCCGGTACCGAACAGGAGCGCCGCGAGTCGTTGCAGTTCCTGATTTCCGGGGTTGATCGCGCCAGTCGCCTGGTCAATCAATTGCTGACCATGGCGCGCCTGGAACCGAAATCCAACCCGCCGCCGCTGCAACGCATCGACGTCAGCGAAACCGTGCGCAACAGCCTGGTACAACTCACGCCGTGGCTGCTCAGCAAGCATCTCGAACTGGCCTTCGAAGACAGCGCACAAGCGTTGCACGTCATGGCCAGCACCGCCGCCATCGACATCGCCCTGAGCAACCTGATCACCAACGCCGCAAACTTCTCCCCGGAGAACGGGGTGATCACCGTCAAGCTGAGCGAGGCCGATGGCTGGTGCCTTTTGAGCGTCGAAGATCAGGGCCCGGGCATCGAGGAAGCCGATCGGGCACGGTTGTTCGAACGCTTTTACAGTCGCGGCAACGCCAACGGTGCAGGCCTGGGGCTGACCATCGTCAACACCATCGCGTTGCGCCTGGGCGGACGGATTACGTTGGTCAACCGGGCCGAGGGCGGCTTGTGCGCAACGTTGTCAGTGCCGATCAGCTCAGGCGTGTAGCAACGCCGCGGCGGATGAGACGACCAGCAGCACCGCCAGAATCCGGTTCAGCCACTGCAACTGCGCCGGATTACTCAGCCAACGCGCTGCACCGCGACCGAGCAACGCCCACAGCGCCAGACACGGCAACGACACCAGAAAGAACGCCAGGCACAACGCGTTCAAGCCCTGCCCTTGTGCGGTAAACACGCTGATCACGGCAATCGCCATCATCCACGACTTGGGGTTGACCCATTGCAACAGCGCGGCGCCGAGCAGGCCCAGTTCGGGTTTCTCTTCGCCGGCGGCGGGGTCGATGGCGGTGGCCGGCGCGCTGAAGATCTGCCACGCCAACCAGAGCATCCAGCCCATTCCCAGCGCACTGATCACCGGGCGCACGCCGGGCAGCATCAAAGTGCTGGCTCCCGCACCGGCCACCCACACCAGCGACGCAGCACCCGCTCCCGCGCCGAGGATGATCGGCAGGCACGGCCGCCAGCCACGTCGGGCACTGGTGCTGAGCACGATCAGATTGGTCGGCCCCGGAGTAACCGAGGCCACGAAGGCAAAGAGGATGAACGCAAGCATGGCACGGCCCTTTAGAAAGTCTGGGCCTACTCTGCCGGCTGCGCAGGGCTGCGGTCTTGAACGTTTGTTCAGCGCCGAGAGGTGCCGATGGCGCGTTGCTGATAGGCGCCCGGCGTGATGCCGTAAGCGCGTACGAACCAGCGGCCCAGATGGCTTTGGTCGGCGAACCCGAGGCGACTGGCGACGTCCACAGGCTGTATGCCGGCGGCGAGCATCTGCCGGCCGCGGCTGAGGCGCAACTGGATCAGCCACGCGTGCGGCGCGAGCCCATAGGCTGCCTTGAAGGCGCGGGTCAGGCGAAAGCGGTCGGTGCCGCAGACCTCGGCCAGGGTTTGCAGGCTGATGTCCTGTTCGTGAAAGGCCACCAGATAATCGCGCGCCTGACGAGCGATCAAAGGCGCGCGGCTGGCAGCGGTCGGTTGCGGTCGGCGATACAGATGAATCGCCAATCGTTCGAGCAAGGCGTCCAGCGCCACCTCGCGCACCATGCGCACGTCCTGTTGATGCAACGCATTGAACGCAAACAAGGTGGCGCGGGCCAGCTCGGGATCATCGTTGAGCACACTGCCGATGCCCGGCAAGCCGCTGCCATAACTGCCCAGATGCAAACCGTCCAGCGCCTGTTCCAGCCATGCCGGTTGCAGGTACAGCATGCGATAGGTGAAGCCGTCCGGGCTCGGCGCGTCGCCGTCATGAATGTCCCCGGGTTCGAGCATGAAGACTTTGCCCGGGGTACTGTCGTGCCGCGCCCGACGACTGTTGAAGCGCTGCACGCCTTGCTCGGTGAAACCGATCAGGTAGGTCTCATGCCAGTGCGGATCGTAGGCATGCGCATGCCCGGCGAAATGCGCGTGCAGGGTTTCGATGCCGGTTTCCCGGTCGTGGGCAAGGTCGATCCAGTTACTCATGGCTTGAATACGCTAATGGGCTGGCGCCAGTAATCCACAAATGCCCCGGAACGGCTAGAACGTTTGTGCACTGCCCGACCGATGAAGGCGTGTCGCGGCGCTTCAGATTGAGCGCTGATTGACCCGGGCCATCAGTTGCTCGGCGCTTTCCTTGCGTTCGGAATAGCGATCCACCAGAAAATCCTGGCGCTCGCGCAGCAGCACGGTGAACTTCACCAGTTCCTCCATCACATCGACCACGCGATCATAGAACGGCGAAGGTTTCATCCGCCCCGCCTCGTCGAATTCGGTAAAAGCCTTGGGCACCGAAGACTGATTGGGGATGGTGAACATGCGCATCCAGCGCCCCAGTACACGCAGTTGATTGACCACGTTGAACGATTGCGAACCGCCGCAGACCTGCATCACCGCGAGGGTTTTGCCCTGGGTCGGACGCACCGCGCCGAGTTCCAGCGGGATCCAGTCGATCTGCGCCTTGAACACCGCCGACATGGCGCCGTGGCGTTCCGGCGAACACCACACCTGGCCTTCCGACCAGAGCACCAGTTCGCGCAGTTCCTGCACTTTGGGATGATCGACCGGAGCGTCGTCCGGCAACGGCAAACCGGACGGATTGAAGATGCGCGTTTCAGCACCGAAGTGCTCCAGCAAGCGTGCGGCCTCCTCCACCAGCAGACGGCTGAAGGAGCGTTCGCGGGTCGAGCCGTAGAGCAGCAGGATGCGCGGTTTGTGTTCGTGCGAAGGTGGCGTGTTGCGGCCTTCGAACAGCGTGTGATCAAGATTGGGCAGGTGCTTTGACATATGTCCTCCGGCTCAAAGGGAGCCGATGCGATCCAGTTCACGCTGAAGCTCAACGCGGCTGAGTGTTTGGAAAGGAAGACCGAGGAAGGTTTTGCAGCGGCGCTCGATGATCGCCAGCGTGGCACGGAACGCCGCATCCACGGCCGCCTCATCACCGGTCACCTCGGAGGGATCCTCCAGCCCCCAATGGCATTTGATTGCCGGGCCGAAGTACACCGGGCAGGTTTCGCCAGCCGCCTTGTCGCAAACGGTGATGACGATGTCCGGCGGGTTGCCTTCGAAGGCGTCGTTGCCTTTGCTATATAAACCGTCGGTGGAGATACCGGCCTGTTGCAGCGTCGTCAGGCTGCGCGGCAGCACCTGGCCCTTGGGAAAACTGCCGGCGCTCACCGCCTCGAAGCCCTCCCGCGCCAGATGATTGAACATGGCTTCGGAAAGGATGCTGCGGCAACTGTTGGCCGTGCACATGAACAGGACACGCATGGGTAGCTCCCGGAAATATTTGAAGTTCAGCAGCACGCGGTTTCGCGGGCAGGACGGCCATCCATGTTGTGCAGGCGACAGGCGTTGTCCTTGAGCCAATCGATGTTGGCCTTGGCCGTGACGTTGAGGACCTGCCGGACCCAATCCGGCAGGTCCGGGTTGAGCCGGTAATAGACCCATTGGCCCTGACGCCGATCAAGCAACACCCCATTACTGCGCAATTGCGCGAGGTGGCGGCTGATTTTCGGCTGGCTGTCGTCGAGGGCGCACATCAGCTCGCAGACACACAGCTCACCCTGCTCGGCAATCAGCAAGGTGGCGCGCACGCGGGTTTCGTCGGCCAGGCTTTTGAACAGTTCGGTGGGGGTGAGCATGGGGTGGACTCGAACATATGGAAAACCGAATATACGGATATCCATATATTATTCAACCCCGAATTTCAGCAACAACGATGAGTCCTGTGAGAGCGTGCGTGGACGCAGAAAGCAAAAAGCCGCTTTCACCGTGAAGTGAAAGCGGCTGAGGCAAAGGCCTCAATAGAGCAACAGGATCAGTGCACGAACAGAGCGATCAGGATAATGATCGGGATTGGCACACCGAGGAAAAACAGTAATAGAGAGCGCATGGTGATTCTCCTTGTTAACGGACTGGCGGCAGCGTGGTGGTGGCGGTGTAAGTCTCGACTTCAACGTACTCGACTGCATCCCGACGACGGCCGCCGAAGGTGGCTGCCAGGCTGGCGAAGAACGCACCGGCCAACAGCGCAATGAACATCCACAGCGACGTCCAGGCAGCAACCTTGGCAGCGGTGTCAGCCGCCTGTTGGGCTTTGACCTTGGCATCGGCTATGGCTTTTTGAGTGCGCGCGTAAACCTCGTCGACCCGCTTCTCGGCGTCGGCCTGACTCAGGTTGGTCCGCTGTGCGACCAGCTGCGCGAGGTAGGTGCGGTCTTCAGGGCTGAGTTGGCCGTTGGCCAGGCTCTGGGCGAAGATCCGGGTCACCGCGCCATGCGCGGCGTCATCGCTGACGGACGCCGGACGGTCATCGCGAAACAGGCTGTCGACGAAGTAACCGTATTGATCGCTGTTGGTGTTTGCTGCAGCGGTACCGGCCGCCTGAGTCGCGGCAGCGGCTGCGCCACCGGCGACACTGGCACCGGCCTGCACACCGCCGCTGATGACACTGCTCACCGAGCCGACCACCAGCACAGCGGTGACCAGCGTCGCCACACACCAGGCGAGGAAGCCATGGGCGGTATCACGGAAATACACTTCATCTCCGTGCATGTTGGCCCACTTCACCCGCAGGCGGCCGGCGATGTAGCCACCCAGACCGGAGGCAATAATCTGCGTCGCCGCCAGCCAGACAATCGTGGAAATCCCCAGGCTCTTGGCGCTGACGCCCTCCCCGGCCCAAGGTGAAACGGCAGAGAATCCCAGACCGAAGCCAAGCAGCACCAGAATCATCGACAGTGCTGCAGCCGCCGCCGCGCCCGCGAAGATCGCGCCCCAGGACACGCCTGACACGTTGCTCGACTCTCCTTCGAAGGCCGGATAAAACCCATCAGAGGATCTATTCATTGTTGTAGTGCTCCAGGCATGAAAAATGGTGTTACAACTCGTCAGCAGATGAATTGCAGCGACCGTGCCAGTCGACACCTTTAAATAAATCTATATTTTTCAACGGCTTAAAAAGACTGAACTTCTCTGTTCATTGCAATTTGCAACAATGCACGCAAAGCAGCGGGTTTTCTGCATTGACGGCAAAACAGCCGGGCACCCGAATCTGCGTTTGTGACAGGCTATACATGAAAGTTAATTTAAAGCGCGACGGAAAATACTTGGCAAAATGCTGCCATCCCGTTTGAACCGATCAAGGCCTGCTCTATGACTCGTATTTTGACCATCGAAGACGACGCCGTGACTGCCCGTGAAATCGTTGCCGAACTCAGCAGCCACGGCCTGGAAGTGGATTGGGTCGACAATGGCCGCGAAGGTCTGGACCGTGCGGTCAGTGGTAACTACGACCTGATTACCCTCGACCGCATGCTGCCGGAACTCGATGGCCTGGCCATCGTTACCACCCTGCGCACCATGGGCGTGGCCACGCCGATTCTGATGATCAGCGCGCTCTCCGATGTCGATGAGCGTGTGCGCGGCTTGCGGGCTGGCGGCGATGATTACCTGACCAAGCCGTTCGCCACCGACGAAATGGCCGCGCGCGTGGAAGTGCTGCTGCGCCGCCAGAACAGTGTCGCCACCCAGGCCACCACATTGCAGGTGGCCGACCTCGAACTGGATCTGATCAGCCACGAAGCACGCCGCGCCGAGCAGGTGCTGACGCTGCTGCCGACCGAGTACAAGTTGCTGGAATTCCTCATGCGCAACAGCGGCCAGATCCTGTCGCGGATGATGATTTTCGAAGAAGTCTGGGGTTATCACTTCGACCCGGGCACCAACCTGATCGACGTGCACATCGGTCGTCTGCGCAAGAAGATCGACGCGGCGGGCAATGTTCCGCTGATTCGCACGGTACGGGGCTCGGGTTATGTCATTGCCGAACCCGTCTGACGGCTGGCGCTCCTCGAGCAGCCGTCTGCTGGCGCTGTACAGTTCGCTGTTCGTGGCCTGGAGCGCGATCCTCATGGGGGTCATGTACTTCGAAGTCTCCAGCTACCTCGATAACCTTGCCAAGCATTCGCTGATGCAACGTCAGCATCTGTTTTCGCACTTTCGCGGTGAACAACTGGAAGAAGCGCTCGCCGCCAGCATGACCTTCGACATCCGCGGTATCGACGCCTACGGCCTGTTCGACGCCCAGGGCGTGTACCTCGGTGGCGCCTTGCAGCAACTGCCCGAAGGCCTGCCGCTGGACGGCAAGATTCATACGCTGGATGACTGCGCCGATTCCGATGACCCGACCCTGCCCGCCGACAGCTGCGACGCGGTGGCGACCCAGACCCGCGATGGCCGCTGGCTGGTGTTGCTGCGCGATAACGGTTCGTTGTTCGCCGTGACACGGATCATTCTGCATGCCTTGTTCTGGGGTGTGTCACTGACGATCCTGCCGGGGATTGCCGGCTGGCATTTGTTGCGCCGTCGGCCGCTGCGGCGCATCCGCGCGATTCAGGACAGCGCCCAGGCCATTGTCGCCGGCGACCTGACTCACCGTTTGCCGCTGTCCAACCGCCGCGACGAACTGGACATGCTCGCCGCCATCGTCAACGCCATGCTCGATCGCATCGAACGGTTGATGCACGAAGTCAAAGGCGTGTGCGACAACATCGCCCATGACTTGCGCACGCCACTGACACGCCTGCGCGCGCAGTTGTATCGCATGCAGCAACAGGCCGGCGAAGGTTCGCCAGCAGCGGCGCAACTGGATCTGGTGCTGGCTGAGGCCGATACGCTGATGGCGCGGTTTCGCGGCTTGCTGCGGATTTCCGAACTGGAAGATCGTCAACGGCGCTCAGGATTTGTCGAGCTCGATCCGGTGCAATTGCTGGAGGAACTGCATGAGTTTTACCTGCCACTGGCCGAAGAAGGCGAACTGCTGTTCGTCCTCAACATGCCGGAAACCCTGCCGCCCCTCAATGGCGACCGCGCGTTGTTGTTCGAGGCGCTGGCCAATCTGTTGAGCAACTCGATCAAGTTCACCCCGGCGGGTGGCACGGTGATTTTGCGCGGCGTGAATGACAACGGGCATACGCGGATCGAAGTCCACGATTCCGGACCGGGGATTCCCGAAGCCGAGCGTGAGGCGGTGTTCCAGCGTTTCTATCGGGCCGAAGGCGGGCAACCGCAGAGCGGCTTTGGCCTGGGCCTGTCGATTGTGGCGGCGATTGTCAGCCTGCATGGCTTCAATCTTGAGGTGGGCAGCAGTGAACTGGGGGGCGCGAAGCTGGTGCTGGATTGCCGGCAGAGTTTGATCTCACAGTCCTGAATTTGCGCCGATCTTTCAAACTGATACATCCCCTGTGGGAGCTGGCTTGCCAGCGATGGCGACGGTCCAGTCAATATCTACTCGACTGAAACACCGTCATCGCTGGCAAGCCAGCTCCCACCGTTTTTTGTGCTGGATGATCAGGCCGGGTAATTGGCCCGCAGCGCCTCAAGGCCACCCTGATAGAGGCCGTTGAACTCAGATCGCCATACTGTCGACTACACCGCCATCCACGCGCAAGGCCGCGCCCGTGGTGGCGGAGGAAAACGGCGAGGCAATGTACGTGACCAGATGCGCCACCTCGGCAACGTCAGCCACCCGCTGGATGATCGAGGTCGGCCGCGCCCGGCGGACGAAAGCGTCGGCTTCATCGCGCAGGTTGCGACCGGACTCGGCCGCAGCGTCCTTGAGCATGTGCTCCACGCCGCCGGTAAAGGTCGGCCCCGGCAGGATCGCATTGACCGTCACGCCTGTGCCGGCCAGACGCTTGGCCAAGCCATGGGACACCGCGAGGTTGGCGCTTTTGGTCACGCCATAGTTGAGCATGTCGGCCGGGGTGGCCACACCGGATTCCGAAGACAGGAAAATGATCCGCCCCCAACCCTGCTCGACCATCGCCGGCGCGTAATGGCGCGCCAGGCGCACGCCGGAAATCACGTTGACCTCATAGAAGCGCGTCCACTCGCTGTCCGGGGTGTCGAAGAAATCCACGGCGTCGAAGATCCCCAGGTTGTTCACCAGAATGTCTGTACGCGGTTCAGCGGCGAAGAGTTTTTCCGCGCCTTCGGCGGTGCCCAGATCCGCCGTCAGACCCCGCAATTGCGCACCCGGCACCTGCTGCCGAATGCTCGCCAGCGCTTGCTCGACCTTGGCCGCTTCACGCCCGATGACCACCACCGTGGCGCCGGCTTCGGCCAGCGACTGGCTGATGCCCAGACCAATGCCACCCGTGCTGCCGCTGACGATGGCCAGTTTTCCACTCAAGTCGATTTTCATGGGTTCACCTCTTCGATAGGCAATACACGGACGAATAGAAGGAATGAATCAGCGTAGACGCGATGTCGGCCGTATGAAGACGTGGCCGACCAAAGACCGGTCGCGAACGATCCGACGCCTTCGCGGGTTGAGCGGCGTTCTACACTGAAAGGGTCAGCTGCTTTTTAGAGAACACCATGAAAATGTCTGCGCAAATGACCGTAGTCGCGGTGCTGGCCACCCTTGCCTATCTGGGGCTGGCGGTGTGGGGCATCGGCGGGCCGGCGGTGTTCTTCTCGCATCGGGCGCTGGTGCTGGTGGCACTGGCCACGGTATTGATGGTGCTGGCATCGCTGTTCACCGATGTGAACATGAGCTCGGGCGAGCGCGAGGACCGGGCCAATCGCTGGGTGATTCCGGCGTTCGGCGTCATCGGTCTGCTCAGCGGTTTTCTGCCGGCGTACTGCGATCGCATCGACTTCTGGACCTTCGGCGCTGAAGGCGTGCGCTGGCTCGGCGCGTTGCTGTTTATCGTCGGTGGCGCGCTGCGGCTGTGGCCGGTGTTTGTGCTGGGCCGACGGTTCAGCGGTCTGGTGGCGATTCAGCCGGGACATCGGTTGGTCACCGACGGCATTTACACGCGCCTGCGCAACCCGAGCTACCTGGGGTTGGTGATCAATGCCGTGGGCTGGGCGCTGGCGTTTCGTTCCAGTGTCGGGTTGATTCTGGCGGCGCTGACATTGATTCCGTTGATCGCGCGTATCCACTCGGAAGAAGCCTTGCTGCGCGGGCAGTTTGGTGCGGAGTACGAGGCTTATTGCGCACGTAGCTGGCGCTTGTTACCGGGCGTCTACTGACCCTGTAGGAGCTGCCGAAGGCTGCGATCTTTTGACCTTGCTTTCGAAAATCAAAGGCAAAAGATCGCAGCCTGCGGCAGCTCCTACAGGGAATGGGTGATATCAGGTCTTCTGCAGGTGCAGTTGGCCTTGGCTGTTGGCGGTGACGCTCAGCGACTCATAACTGTCGATCGTCGCGTGGCGGGTGTCGAGCGGATGCTGGTGCGTTGTGGTGATGATCATCAGCGCCGCTCCGGCCGCTTCAGCAGCCTGGATGCCGACGGTGGCGTCTTCGAAAATCAGGCAATCGGCGGGATCAAGCCCCAGACGCTGCGCGGCCAGACGATAACCCGCCGGATCGGGCTTGCCTGCCGTCACATCCTCAGCGGTAATCATCACCGCAGGCTCGGCAATCCCCGCCGCCGCCATGCGGCGCAACGCCAGATCCCGAGGCGCCGAGGTCACCATGGCCCAACGCTGCGCAGGCAGGCTGTCGAGAAACGCCGCGGCCCCGGGAATCTGCACAATCCCTTCGACATCATCGATTTCCGCCTGCGCGATGAACGCCGCTTGCGCCTCGGCATCAACCCCCGGCAGGTTCAGCCGGCGGATGGTGTCGATGGCGCGGGCACCGTGAATGGTCGGCAGAAACGTTTCGACATCCACGCCGTGGCGCTCGGCCCACGCCGCCCAGACGCGCTCGGCAGCGGCAATGGAATTGAGGACGGTGCCGTCCATGTCGAACAGGAACGCGCCGAACGCGCGATCGAAGACGTTATCGTGAGCAGACAAAAGGTCGCATCCTTTGACAGAACTGGGCGGATTGGCCGGGCAATGTAGCATTTTTGCCCGGCGATTCGACCCGAGGACTCAGTGCAGACGCGCGGCCTTGGACTTGAACGCGCTGTCGACACAATCGAGCAACTGGCCGATGGCCCAGGGCTTTTTGATGAACGCCACCGGGTGCTTGACCCCGGAGGTCTCCGGCGTTTCATAACCGGACATGACCATCACCGGTTTGTCCGGCCAGCGTTCGCCGACCAGATTGGCCAGCCCCGCGCCGTTGATTTCACCGGGCATGGTGATATCGGTCAGCAGCAGCGCGACTTCCGGCGCGTGCGCTTCCAGATACAGCTTGGCGGCATCCGCACTGGTTTGCGGCTCGACCTTGAAACCTTCCTCCTGAAGAATTTCGCAGAGAAATTCCAGAATCAACGGGTCGTCCTCAACCACCAGAATCAACCCGCCAGGAAGGTGCGCGCTCGGCGTCGGTGTTGGACTCATGAACTGGCACTCCCTGAATTGCATTAACGACTTAGCGGCTCAAATCCGCTGCTTATCAGGTATGAGCAGCGCGCCCTGCATAAATTCATTTTTGATACAGGTCTTTTCTTAACAGTGGTCAATGGCCTTGGCTGTCGGGCGTTCGTCAGCCGGCTTTTGTGGTTAAAATGCCGGCCCTTTTGCTTGCCGACCGTGACTGATGAACCCTGAAGCCCTCGCCACCCTCCGCGCCCACTTGTTGCCTGCACTGGCGGCCGCACCGAGCGAAACCCGTCGCCTGTTCCATGGTCGTGGACGTTGCTGGCCGGGGCTGGAGCAACTGACAGTGGACTGGCTGCAAGGCGTGGTGCTGGTCTCGCTGTTCAAGGAACCGGCACCGGAACAGCTCGAAGCGCTCAAGCACGTGCTGCTCGACCTCAGCACCTCGGCCGAGTGGCTGCAGTCCGGCGCCCACACCCTGCTGCTGCAACATCGCTATTTGCCGCAAAGCACCGCCGAATGCTTGCTGGGGGATGCCATCGACGAGATGAGCATCGTCGAGGGCGGCTTGCAATACCGCGTCGATCTGGGCCGCAAGCAGAACGCGGGTCTGTTTCTCGACATGCGTTACGGGCGCAACTGGGTGCGTGAACAAGCGGCGGGCAAACGCGTGCTGAACCTGTTCGCCTACACCTGCGGGTTTTCCGTGGCGGCGATCGAAGGTGGCGCCCGCCATGTGGTCAACCTCGACATGTCCCGCGCCGCGCTGAGCCGTGGTCGCGACAATCACCGCTTGAACGGGCATGACCTGAGCAAGGTGAGCTTCCTCGGCCACGACCTGTTCAAGTCCTGGGGCAAGGTGATCAACAGCGGCCCTTACGACCTGGTGATCATCGACCCGCCATCATTCCAGAAAGGCAGTTTCCTGCTGACCAAGGATTACCAGCGCGTGCTGCGTCGTTTGCCGGAATTGCTCACGGCAGACGGCACGGTGCTGGCGTGCATGAATGATCCGTCGTTGGGTTCGGGCTTTTTGATTGATGGCGTGACTCAGGAGGCGCCAAGTCTGCGCTTTGAGCAGCGGCTGGAGAATCCGCCGGAGTTTCCGGATGTCGATCCCGAGAGCGGCCTGAAGGCGCTGGTGTTCAAACGTTTCGATTGACCTGACACCCCGCCAACACCGCTGATCCCTGTGGGAGCTGGCTTGCCAGCGATGGCGGTGTTTCTGGTAACGAGGATGTCAGCTGTGCCGCCCTCATCGCTGGCAAGCCAGCTCCCACAGGGGTTTGGTGGGTCAGGAAATGGGTGGACGCAACACCAGCGCAAACAGTTCACCATGCCCGTTCACGTTGAGCTTGTGATAGAGATTGCGCCGATGAACCTTCACCGTCTCCGGCGAAATCCCCATCTGCTGGGCGATGGCCTTGCTGGAGAACCCTTGCAGAATCAGCCGCGCGGTGTCGACTTCGCGCAGGGTCAGACGCGCGTCGAAGCGATCAAGCAGCGTCGCCAGATCCCCCGCCACCGGCTCGGTGCCGGTCCCTTGCGGCGGCAATAGCTGCACGTGACGGCGCATCGCCGCCAGCACCCAGTCGCGCACGCACAACAGACGGCCCTGCTCGACCAGGTCGAAAGCCGTCGAGCGCCCCAGCGACAGGCCCAGTACACCGCCCTCGACGTTGATCATGAACTGCAACTCGTCCTCACCGACCACCGAGCGAAAGTAGCTCTGGTAATACTCGCTATGCAGAAACTGATCCGGCGCCACCGAAGCCAGACTGTGCAGGCCATCGGCGATGCCGGTCGAGGCGGTTTGGTAGAACGGATCAAGCAGGTACATCCCGGCGCTGTAGCTGGCCAGCTCTTCCTGCTCGTCGGCGCGGCCCTTGCTGTCGAAGTCGATCAGCAGCTGCGGCGCCTGCCCCGCCTTCATCAGCGCCACCAACGCGTTGTCCAGCGGCACCAGCAGCCGCAGCGTGTCCACCAGCGCACGCCAGAAAGCGTCCTGGCCGACGGCGGCAAACACCCGCGCCAGACTTTGATGCACCGGCAACTCCTGCAACAACGCGTCCACGCACTACCCCTTTTGTGTAACCCATGATGGGAATGGGTCAGGCGCGCCCGCCCCGATAGGCTGAGCACTCCTGTCAATCACCGGCCTGCCGCAGGCCAGGAGTGCCGCATCATGCGTTGTCGTCGTGGCTATATCAACCGGGGCATCAACCTTGGCCTGCTCGCCTGTCTGGGCGTCACATTCGCTGCCAGTGCCGCCGACGCACCGAGCGTGCACGTCTACAACTGGTACGACTACATCGGCCCCACGACCCTCGCTGATTTCAAGCGCGACAGCGGTATTCAGCCGGTTTACGACACGTTCGACAGTGCCGAAGTGCTCGAAGGCAAACTGTTGACCAGCCGCAGCGGTTACGACGTGGTGGTGGCGAGCAACTTCAGCCTGCCGACGCTAATCAAGGCCGGCGCCCTCACCCCGCTGCCGCGCGATCAACTGCCGGGCTGGAAGAATCTGGACAGCGATCTGCTGAGCAAACTGGCCAACAACGACCCCGGCAATCAATACGCCGTGCCTTATCTGTGGGGCACCAACGGCATCGGCTACAACGTCGACAAGGTGCGCGCCGCGCTCGGCGACAGGGCGCCGCTGGATTCCTGGGATCTGGTATTCAAGGAAGAGAACCTCGCCAGGCTTGGTCAGTGCGGGGTGGCGATGCTCGACTCGCCATCGGAAATGCTCCCGGTGGCCCTGCACTACCTCGGGTTGCCGCCCAACAGCACCAACCCCGAGGATTATCAGAAAGCCGAAGCGCTGCTGCTCAAGTTGCGCCCGCACATTGCCTACTTCAACTCGTCGAAATTCATCAGTGACCTGTCCAACGGCAACATCTGCGTGGCGGTCGGTTGGTCCGGCGCGATGCTCGAAGCCAAGACCAACGCCGAGCAGGCCAACAACGGTGTGAAGATCGCCTACAGCCTGCCCAAGGAAGGCGCGCCGGTGTGGTTCGACACGCTGGTGCTGCTCAAGGATGCGCCGAACCGCACTCAGGGCCTGGCGTTCATCGACTACCTGCTGCGCCCGGAAGTGATCGCGCCGGTCAGTGATCACCTGTCGTACCCCAACGGCAACCGCGCCGCGACCCCGCTGGTGGCCGCAGCCACGCGGGATAACCCGGCGGTGTATCCGTCGGCGGCGGCGATGGCCACGTTGTACACCCTGGAGCCGCTGCCCAAAGCCTCCGAACGCGTGCGCACGCGGGTGTGGAGCAAGGTCAAGAACGGCCAGTAACCCAACCCATTTCCCCTGTGGGAGCGAGCTTGCTCGCGAATGCGTCGGGTCAGTCAACATCTCCTTTGAATGACACACCGCCTTCGCGGGCAAGCCACGCTCCCACAGGGTTTTGTGTTCAGCCCCACTCATTCATTTCTGCCTTGTTATAGAGAGACAACCCATGAAACCCCGTGCCCGTGACCTCAACATCCGCATCGGCCAACTGCAACCCGGCCCGCTCAACGCCATCACCGATGTCCCCGGCGTGCGCGTCGGCCACAGTAACGTGCGTGGCCGCAGCGACAGCGGACGCGACATCTGCACCGGCGTTACCGTGATCGAACCGCGCCGTGGCTCAAGCAACCAGCAACCGTGTTTTGCCGGGGTGCATGTGCTTAATGGCAACGGCGATGCCACCGGCCTTGAGTGGATTCGCGAGGCCGGGCTGCTGACCAGTCCCATCGCCTTCACCAACACCCACAGCCTCGGCGTGGTGCGCGATGCACTGATTGCGCTGGACCGCCAACAGCAACCGGACGACGGGCGCCTCTACTGGAACATGCCGGTTGTACTGGAAACCTTCGATGGCTTGCTCAACGACATCAACGGTTTTCACGTCAAGCCCGAACATGTCGCCGAGGCGCTGAATTGCGCGCATGCCGGTGCCGTTGAAGAAGGCGCTGTCGGTGGCGGCAGCGGCATGATCTGCCATGAATTCAAGGGTGGGATCGGCAGCGCCTCACGGCGTTTGAGCAGCGCTCAGGGCGGCTGGACGGTGGGTGCGATCGTGCAGGCCAACCACGGCATTCGCAGCGAGTTGCGGGTCGACGGTTATCCGGTGGGCCGCTACATGGAGCAGGTCGATTCGCCGTTCCTGCGTGCCTCGCTGCCGCATCCGGGCATGGGTTCGATCGTGGTCTGCCTGGCCACTGACGCACCGCTGCTGCCGCATCAATGCACGCGTCTGGCACAGCGCGCCAGCCTTGGTCTGGCGCGCAGCGGCGGCGGCAACGAAGACCACAGCGGCGACATCTTCATCGCCTTCGCCACCGGCAACGAACAGGTGCCGCCCGCTGCCTACGAGGGCAAAGGCGCGCCGACCTGCGACGGCTTGCGCATGGTCAACAACGACCACATCAGCGAACTGTTCCTCGCCGCCACCGAAGCGGTCGAAGAAGCGATCATCAACGCCCTGCTCGCCAGTGAGAGCACCGAGGGCAACGGGCATGCGGTGCCGGGGCTGGACAAGGAAACACTGCTCGCCGCACTGGCCAAGGCCGGCTGGCCCGGATCACGCTAACGCTATAAAAACCTGTAGGAGCTGCGGCACGCTGCGATCTTTTGACCTTGCTTTCAAAAAATCAAAAGATCGCAGCGTGCCGCAGCTCCTACAGAGGGAGTCAGCGGTGCTCAACGACCACGTCATCATCCGCTTCGCGCTATATCAGGATTTCGACACGCGGTACTTGAGTCAGCCTCTGCGCGTTCCCATGATGAAGATACGCAGGCACTTCACTCCTGAGCGCCTGCGTAGGGATCGGGTGTTCTGAACCCCAAATCAAGCCCGCTCCCTGTTTCATGCGCAGCTTGAGCCTCATGGGCTCTACTTCTCCCCATCAAAGAGCCTTGAGGCTCTTTTTTTGTCCGTTTTTTGCCGCTGACTCAGTGCAACGTCAGCCGCTGGCGCACGAATTCTTCAGTGTGCCGGGTGACCTGATCGAGATGCCGGTCGCGCTGCTTCTCGGCATCGAGCATCGCGCGCTTGCCGTTCTTCTGCAGCAGGTAGGTGTGGATCTGCTGCACCTCCAGCGAGCGGTAGATCGGTGTGGTGTCGATAAAACCGCGCAGGCCGTTGCTGCGGTAATGCCGGGTGCTCATCAGCACCTGGGTTTCGCGAGCGCCGATCACCTCGAACCCCAGCGCTTCGAAATACGGCACCTTGCCGACACTGCAGGTCAGTTCGGCATGCGGGTAACGGCTGAACATCTCGCCGATCATCGCCCGCGCCACGCCCTGGCGCCGATAGCCTTCACGCACGGCCATGTAGGCAACGCTGCACGCTTCCCAGTCGCCCTGCACCGGCAAGTACAAAAGGAAACCGGTGACCTGCTCCGGATCGTCCTCGGCGGTCGCCACCAGCAATTCCACCTCGGTTCCCTTCTCGCCGTTCAGCGCTTCCAGATACAGATGCACCTCATAGCCGACCGCGTACTGATAGACGTTGTACAGCAGGTTGCTCGGGCCAAGACCGACCGCGCTGATGTCGGTGAGGTAATCGACCACCAGTTGCAGAATCTGGCTGTTGACGCTTTCGGGGCATGGGGATTTGTAGTGGGTGATGCGTGGCATGACGGGTGAACTCCGGCGAAAAACCGCGCCATCATACCCTGTCCCGACGCCTGCTCTGTGTAGGAGCTGCCAAGGGGTGCGATCTTTTGGCTTTATAGAAGCAAGATCAAAAGATCGCAGCCTGCGGCAGCTCCTACAGGGGAGCTCGCGGTTGACCTGAAGAAAATTTCATCCTCCGTGAAGCGGATTTTTCGCCGATTTGGCGTCCAATTCTTCAGCTGCGTTCACTTTTTTCACGCAGGCCTTGAGGAGTTGTCATGAGCGTGTTGCGTTCACTGTTCAAATGGCGCAAGACCCTGCTGCTGGTGCCGATGACACTGGCCGCATTGGCCAGTGCGCCGGTGTTTGCCCAGCAGGTGGTGATTGTTCAGCAAGCCCCGCCGCCGATGCGCATGGAAGTGATGCCCGGCGCGCGTCCCGGGTATGTCTGGGATCAGGGCCACTGGCGCTGGGAAGGACGCGGTTATGTTTGGATGCCCGGCCATTGGCAACCGGTGCGTCATGGTGCGCACTGGCGACCGGGGCACTGGCAGGCACGCGGGCCGAACTGGTTCTGGGTTGAAGGGCGCTGGGTGCGCTGATTGGCCGTCGACCTGCACACTTCTTCTATAAGGAACAGCCCATGTCCAGAAGCATTAAAGCCTTGCTCGCCACCGCACTGGTGGCGATCACCCTGTCCGGTTGCGTCGTCGAGCCGGTCCGTCCGCACCGGCCACCGCCGCCGGTGGAAGTGGTGCCGGTGATGCCTGCGCCGGGCTATCACTGGGTCGCCGGTCATTACCGCTGGGGTGGCCATGAATGGCGCTGGGTGCCGGGACACTGGCGCGCCTACTAACCGCAACGGCTGGCGTCACTGCTGTGGCGCCACCACTTTGAAGGAAATGGCAATGTCGTTGGACACGACGGTATCCGCCCACTCCCCCGCTCCGAGCCCGAATTCGCTGCGCTTGAGCACCAGCTCGCCGTCGAAAATGCCGATCGCGCTGTCCGGCTTCAGCTCGACCGGCACCTGCACCTCGCGGGTAATGCCTTTGACGGTAAGCAGACCGGCGACCAGATAGCGGTTGTTCGCCACGCGGGTAAAACGGCTGGATACGAACACCGCTTCGGGAAAGCGCTGGGTGTCGAACCACGCCGGTTTCACCAGCTCGGTATTGGCGTTGTCGCTGCCGGCATTGATGCTGGCCAGGTCGATGTGCAACGTAGTGTGGGCGTTGGCGAGGTTGTCGCTGTCGAACTGCAGCGTCGCGTCGAACTTGTCGAAGGTGCCATAGACCTGGTCGCCGAATTGCTTGTAAATGAAGCTGATCTTGCTGGCGGTAGTGTTGACGCGATTGTATTCAGCGGCCTGCGCGCAGGCCATGACGCACAGGCCGGTAAACAGTGCCGCAGCGGTGAATCGGACACGCATGGGATTCTCCGGACAGGGCAAACCTTCGAGGCCTCGATTGACTTAAGCAAACAACCGGCAGCTGTGCCATGTCATCTGTCCGCCGGTGTGGCTCAGGCTCAGACCAGCCGCTCGATCTTCTGATGCTGCCAGACCAGTTTGTAATACAGGGTCTGCAACACCAGCATGCCCAGATAGGCCACCGGAAACGCCATCCACACCCCTTGCAAACCGTACTGCCCGTCCAGCCAGTAAGCCGCCGGCAGCTGCACGCCGACCACGCAGACAATGGCGATTGCCACCGGCACCAGCACCGTGCCGCTGGCACGCATGATGCCGCCGATGATCGCCTGGAAACCGAACACCAGCAGGCTCCACAACATGATATGCAGCAAGTGCTCGGCCATGGCCCGGGTCGAGTCTTCGGTCAGGAACAACCCCAGCAGCCAGTGCGACAACAGGTAGCCGAGCACAATCAGGCCACCGGTCAGGCACACGTTGATCAGCAGCCCGGTGCGCAGGATCGCGGCCAGGCGCTGCAGGTGCCCGGCGCCGATGGCCTGGGCGCCAAGGATCGAGGCGGTGATGGCAATCGACAGCGCCGGGAACTGCACGTAGTTGACGATCTGCGTCACCGCGCCATAGGCCGCCGTCGCCTGTGAGCCGTGCTGGTTGACCAGCGTCAGAATCACCAGCTCCGACAACGACAGCACGATCATCTGCACCCCGGTCGGCAGGCCGATGCGCAGCACTTTGCCCAGAATCGCCCTGTCCAGCCGCAGCGCGCCGAAGAACTCGCGGTCCGGTGCCAGCGGGTGTCCCTTGCGAATCAGACTCCAGGCCAGCCACGCCATCGCCGTCAGCGTACCGGCCAGACCGGCGAACGCCGCACTCTGAATCCCCAGTTGCGGCAGACCCAGCCACCCGCGAATGAACGCCGGAGTCAGTGCCAGACCGACGACGGTTGACAGCAACAGCGCCAGCATTGGCGACAACGTGTCGCTCACCCCGCGCAACAACTGAGTGAACAGCACGTACACCAGCACAAAAGGCAAGGTCCACATCATCACTCGGGCATACGCCACCGCGTCGTCCAGCACATCCGCCGGGGTCCCCAGCCCCTGCAAGGCCTGACGTGCGAACACACTGCCCAGCACCGCTGCCAGCAAACCGATCAACACGCCCAGCAACAAGGTTGCGCCGGCGATCGCCTTGACCATGTGCGCCTCACGCGCGCCCCACGCCTGCCCGATCAACACCCCGGCACCGGCACCCAACCCGATCACCAGTGCGATGAAGAAAAAGACGATCGGAAACATCCCCGATACCGCCGCCAGCGCCTGCGTACCGAGCATCTGCCCGATGTAGATGCTGTTGACCGTGCCCGACATCGATTGCAAAAAGTTGGACAACACCATCGGTGCGAGGAACAACAGGTAGGTTTGCCAGAGGGGTTTGCTGGTGGCGGGGGTTTGCATTGAGGGTCCGTCTCGGGGTGGGAGATGCGGTGGATATTACGCTAGATGCGCGGGTTAAAGTCGGTCGACATCGGGTCGGCTCAAGGCTTAAATGGCGGCACACTCATTCTGGATCGCGCCCTGCCATGCCCCTCCTGCGAAATGCTCTGACCTGCTCATTGCTGGCCCTTGTCAGCCACTCCGTCGCTGCCGCCCAGGCCCCTGCTCCGCTGGATTCGTTGCGCCCGTTGCTGACAACCCTGAACGAACGCCTGAACATCGGCGACCTCGTGGCCCTGACCAAATGGGACAGCGGCAAGCCGATTCAGGACAGCCCGCGCGAAGCCCAGGTCATCGCCAATGCCCGCACTTTGGCGACCGAACACCAGCTCGACCCCGAAGACGTGGCTCAGTTGATCGCCGCACAGATGGAGGCGAACAAACTGGTGCAGTACGGATTGCTCGCACAATGGCAAGCGGCCGGGGCGGCGCCGGACACCCCGCGACCGGATCTGGCGAAGCAGATTCGTCCGCGTCTGGACGAGTTGCAAACCCGCCTGCTGCGCCAGTACGCCAACTTCGCGCCGCACCGCCGCGAGCCGAATTGCCAGGCGTTGCTGGCCAAGGCTCGGCAGGATCTGACCCACGACGCACTGCATGAACTGGCCCTGACCCGTGCCACCGGAGAGCTGTGCATTCGGGCGCCGAAGCTTTAAATCAGGGGTTCCGGCATACATCGCTGGCGTCGATAGTCACCATCACGTCAATGAAGTTCTCATAAAAAATCCGCGGCGTAACATCAGCTCCATACCAACCCAATACACCCCGGAGCACACGATCATGAAACGCCAAACCATCCTCGGCATCGCTTTCTCGGTTCTTGCAGTGAACGCTTTTGCAGCAACACCCGCTCACACCCTGGTCGCTGAAGGCGGCTCGGACAAGTTGATTGAAAGCCGTCTGGCTGAAGGTGGCTCTGATCGTTTGCTGGAACGTCGTGTCGCTGAAGGTGGCGCGGATCGCCTGATCGAACGTCGCGTTGCAGAAGGTGGTTCGGATCGTTTGCTGGAACGCCGTGTAGCCGAAGGTGGTTCGGATCGTCTGCAGGAACGCCGTGTAGCCGAAGGTGGTTCGGACCGTCTGCAGGAACGCCGCGTGGCTGAAGGTGGCTCGGATCGCTTGCTGGAACGTCGCGTTGCCGAAGGTGGCGCGGATCGCTTGCTGGAACGTCGTGTCGCTGAAGGTGGCGCGGATCGGCTGATCGAGCGTCGCGTTGCTTGAGTCGATGTCTCTTCGCACAAGCCATGAAAAAGCCCGGCCTGATCAGCCGGGCTTTTGCGTTCAACCGCTGCTTATTGAGCATTTTTCAGCTTGACCACATCACCGGAAATTCTGGTGGTGTAACCGGTCAGCACCCACGCCCAGAATCAGTTTTCCTGAACCTGGGTGTTGATCATGGCGTCACCGCCCTTGGCCTTGATCGCCGCTGTCTGCGCACGAACGAAGCGGCGGTTCTGTTGAATCGGGATCACGCCGAACAGCAGCAGGCAGGTGGCCGTGGCTTCGCTGTGACCAATCACGGTGTATTGGCTGCTGTCGTATTGTTTGATGTTCATCGGGGTGCCGGTGCAACCCGCCAGAACCCGACATGACCCTGGCGGCAGAGTCGATCGAGCGCGGGCTGCTGATCGTTCCATTCGGCGAGCCAGAGGGCTGCCGCAGGCTGAGATCTTTTGCTTTGGGAAATCCAGGCCTGCCATTCGTCGCAAACCCGCCCTCACCTGTCAGATCTGACAGTAGGCAGCCAGCCCCCGCCAGCGCTTTAATCCCTCGGGCCACTCCCTCAGCACCCAGCCATATTGAACAGGTGACGCGCCCATGACCAGCCAATTGACGAGCAATGCTTCCAGTCAGCAGATCACTGTCTTTCCACCGGATCGCGGTATCGGCGTTCTGGCCGTGTACCCGCCGTATCCGGTGGGTTTCAAGCCGCAGAAGGACGGGGCGCTGGGGATCAACATCCACATGGTGCAGGGCGACCGCGACGGTCTGCTGGTGTATATCCTGGCCTATATCGAGATGGCCGTAGGCGACGATATCAGAGTGTTTATCGAAAACACGCGATCACCGGTCGCGCAATTTTCGGTTACCGCTGCGCACTTCGATGACCAAGGCAACGCCAAGAACATCCCGTTCCACATTTCGGCTGCCGACATGCAGTCCCGCTTTCTGCCGCTGCAAATCCAGAGCAAGGACTTGTGGTTCGAAGTCAAGCGCTTCAGCAAAAATACCGAAGAGTCCCCGCACATACCGCTGCTCTACAAATACCCCGCGCCAGGCGAGGCCGATACCGATGGTGGCAAACCCTTCAACCAGGGCCTGAAATTGCCCGTGGCTTCCGAGGGTTTCGTCGATCAGACGGTGATCGATGACGGAATGTTCGTAACCGTCATGCAGTATTTCAACCAGCACATCGGTGATGTAGTGGTCCTGGCCTTCGGCTCGCTGCTGCTGGAAACCACGGTTACCGCGTTGGGCGATGTGATGTTCGAACTGACCCCGGATCAACTGGCCACCCTCGCTCCCACCAACACTCTGATGGTGCGCTGGGAAGTGTTCGATGTGGTGGAAAATGCCAGCGGCTGGTCGGACTCGCTGGTGCTGCCGTTCAAACCGGGCATTGTGCTGTTGGCCGCACCGATCTTCGAACAGGCGGACATCGACAACATCCTGCATCACGATCAACTGGACGGTGGCACTGCCGGTATCCTCGTCACCGGCGTATTTGCCGCCAATGACCGCATCGAACTGACCCTGCAAGGCGTCACTCAGGGCGGCGAAACCGTAAACCACACCTACAACCGGATCCTGAGCGCCGCCACGCGCACCGTCGATTTTCCGGTCGAGAATGAAAAAATCCGCAACCTGATCGGCGGGGCTCTGCACGCGTCCTATCAGTTGATTCGGGCCGGCAAGAGTCAATTTTCCAAACCGGCGGACGTCACCGTCAGCGGCGTGACCCAACCGCTTGGCCTGCCGCTCGTCGCACCGCTGGTGGACGGCAAACTGCCGGTGGACACCGCCGAAGCCACCGTACAGCTGGCCGAATATTGGCCGCTGCAGACCGGGGCCACCGTCGAAGCCCGTTGGCAGACCACCGACAAGGAAGGCGTCGCAGCAATGTACGTTTTCCGCCTGATCGTCAGCGACCCGTCCCAACCGGTCATCTTCAAGGTGCCGGCCAAATACATCGCCCCCTTCCCGGACACCCCGCTGGTGGTGCAATGCACCGTGGCCAATCCCGGGCAGACGCGGGTGTTTTCCGAGTTGCTGCAATTGCGCATCAGCGAACAGGCCGTGGTGCCGCTGGACCCGCCGACACTGGTCAAACCGGCGCTCACGCCGATTGATGCGCTGGCTTATCCGGACGGTGTGACAGTACGTATCGAATACGTCGGTGCAATCAAGGATGACCGGGCGCGATTGGTAGAGGTCAAGCCACCTGCAGGATCACCCGCCTTTCCTCTGACGGAGTTCAACAGCAACAAGCGGGTAAATACGGTGTTGACCCAGGCTTTTCTCGCGGTGCGCCAGGGCAGAACAATCGAGATGCGCTGGAACCTCAACCGTAATGGAGGACAAGCGGGCAAGTCGTTGCCGCTGGCATTGAAAATTCAAGCGATCCCCCCGCAAGACTCACGGCTGCCGACACCACAAATTCGCCAGGGTGCGGAGCTCGACATCAATAAGTTACAGACCAGTGATCGCCTGACCGTCACTACCTGGCCCGGCGAGGCAAATGGACAGCGCCTGTGGCTTCGCTATGACGGAGTAACCAGGACGGGTCCCGCCGAACCCTACAATGATCTGGTGAATGAGCCTCATACTGGTACTTCCGGCCTGAACCGAGCACTCCCGCTGGAGTGGCTCAAATCCCTGAAGCACGACAGTGAACTGAAAATCAGCTTTTGGGTGAATCTGGCCGGCGACGCAGACTTTGCCACAGCAATATTGTTCCCGGTGCGAACATACCTGATCAAATCACTCTCTCTGACCGCACCAAAATTGCTCGACTTACCCGGTGCAACCCTCAATTTCGATGATATTGCCGATAGCGGTGCACGTATCGAAGTTCCGATCTATACCGGAATGTCCCCCGGGCAGTCCGTCAAGGTCGAGTTGGCCGGTGCGGGAGGTCATTACACGACTGCATCCACGAATGTCGATACCATCAAGCCCCTGATTTTTCTGGTTCCCCGATCAACATTCATTGCCAATGCCGCCCGGACAGTGGCAATCACCTATCTGGTCTCGTCCTCCAGTGAGCAGAATCAGCCACTGCGGTCGCCAAGCCTTGATCTGAATATTCTTGCCGACACCTGGCGCGACTCCATCACCGATTTCAATGGTAATGCCGGGAACTGGGCATTAGGACCGGCCTCAAGAACTGCAAGAATTCTCAGTGATCACTACGAAAACCTGACCTATGACGCTGGGGGAAACTCAGGAGTCATGCTAAGCCAGACATTTCAATTCAAGGCCGCGAGAACCTACCAGTTCAGCTACTACGTAGCCAATGTCAGTCCGCAACCTGACAACGTTCCACCGGTGATCAGCGTCAGCACCTCCAGCGGAATGCCGATTCTTGGCGCATTCACGGTACCGAGAACGGGCACCTTTTTTCAGCAGGTGGCCAATTTTCGAGTACCCGTCAGTGGTGCCTACACGATTTACATGCTTAATCACGAGGATCGCGGAGGCTACGGCGGAGCCCGAGGCGGCAATGACTTTATCCTGGATGCCATCCACGTACGACGGCTGTGAACAGTTCGCCAGAGTCATAAGGGGACGGGCTTATTATTTTGGCGCCTGGTTCGGACACTAAAAGATCGCCGCCTGCGGCAGCTCCTGCAGGGGGATACCGATACCTCTGCAGGAGATGCCGCAGGCTGCGATTTTTTGCTTTTGGGGATTCATCGTTTATATGTGTTTAACGTTCATTCCTGCAGCCCGTAACACCTTGCGCTGGTGGAACTGGCGCTGGGCAGGCTTGAACTGCTCGGCGCCACAACTTCCTGACCTGAACCCGCACCCATGAAGCTCATCGGCCGTGCGCCCGGGGCAGGCCGACGGGCTCTATTGTTTTTCTGCTGAAAAGCTTTGCAGATACGCCAGCAAATTATCGATCTTCTCCTCGTCACTCAGCCCCCAGAAAATCATTCGTGTGCCCGGCACCACGCCTTTTGGATCTTTCAGATACGCGGTCAGCGTTTCGCGATCCCAGGTCTTGCCGGAGTTTTTCATCGCCTCGGAATACACGTAATTGGCCGACGTCCCGGCCGGTCGGCCAATGATGCCGTTGAGTTGCGGGCCGAAGCCGGGGCGCGCGTCCGGGCCAACCTGATGGCAGCCGCCGCACAGACGTGGAAAGATCTTCTCGCCGGCTGCCGGATCGCCTGCGGCGCGGGCGGTTGAGCTGAACAACACGGCGGTTGCGGCCAGGGCAAGAAGAAATGAAGCGGTGTTTTTCATCGGGCAATCCAAAACGGTGTGATGCAGTCGAGCCAAGGCTAACATTTTGTGGCGAGGGCGCTTGCTCCCGCTGGGTTGCGTAGCGACCCCAATATGGCCCTACGCTGCAGGCCAGCGGGAGCAAGCGCCCTCGCCACAGGTGTATTTCACAGTCAGTATTTTTACAGATAAGCGCCGATGACCTTTCTGACGGTAATCAATGCCTGGCGCAGGACGTCCATGGACACCGACCCCAACGCCAACCGGATCGCATGCGGCACATGTGCCGACACGGCGAACGGCTCGGCCGTGGTGACCGAAATCTGCTGGTGCACCAACTCCACCACAATCTGATCGGCACGCACGTCTTCCGGCAACGGCAACCACAAAAAGTAAGACGACGGATGACCGATGCACGTCAGCCCTTGCAACAACTCGGCGGCCAGCGCTTGCCGGGCCTTGGCATCGTCGCGTTTTTGTTGCTCCAGCAGGGTGACGGTGCCGTCGTCGAGCCAGCCGCAAGCCATCGCGGTCATCACGCCGGGGGTGTTCCAGGTGGTGGCGCGGATGATGCGTTCCAGCGCCGGCACGTTGCGCAGGGGGGCGGCAATAAAACCGACGCGCAGGCCGGTGGCGATATTCTTGGAAAGTCCCGAGACGTACACCGTGCGCTCCGGCGCCAGATCAATCAGGGTACGCGGTGGGTTATCCACCAGAAAGGCGTAGGCCGCGTCTTCGATGAGAATCAGATCATGCCGCCGGGCAAGTGCGACCAATTGCTCGCGCTGTTCGATCGGCGTCACCCAACCCAACGGATTGTGCAGCGTCGGCATGCTGTACACGGCGCGTACCGAACGGCTGCGGCACAGCTTGTCGAGCGCCGTCAGGTCCGGTCCGTGGTCACCGGCCGGGATGGCCACCACTTCCAGATGCAGCGCTTCGGCCAGCACCTTGAAGCCGGAATAGGTCAGCGCATCGGCCGCAATCACATCGCCGGGTTTGAGCAAGGCCATCAGCGTCACCGCCAACCCCTGCTGGGCTCCGTTGACGATCAACACTTGCCCGGCATCGGCCTGCACCCCGCGATCCTGCAGATGCCGCGCCACCGAGGCACGCTCATGCTGTCGTCCGGCGTGGGGTTGATAGCGCAGCAAGGCTTCCAGATCGCCCGACAGCGCCAGTTGACGTAACGCCGTGCGCAACAGATCGGCCTGACCGGGCAGAGACGGGTAATTGAAGTTGAGATCGATCATGCCGACTGCCACGTCCTTCTGATCGATCCCCTGCCCCGGCGACAAAGAGGTTTCACGGACAAACGTCCCGCGCCCGGTCTCGCCGCTGACCAGCCCCATGGCCTCAAGTTCGGCGTACACCCGCGATGCGGTGACCAGTGCCAGGCCTTCACGGGCTGCCAGTTCGCGGTGGGTCGGCAGGCGCGTTCCCGGTGCCAGATGCCCGCAGCGAATATCCGCTGCGTAAGCGTCAACGAGGGTCTTGTAGCGTGAGCGCGGCATAGCGGATGTATCCATGACAATTATTTGATTGTGCTGATTCTCGGCTTCAGGATGACTCGAAAGCAACCCTACCTTTGAGCGTGACCCTGTATGGAACGGACTTCGAACCCGGTTAACCCGGCCCTGGAAAAAACCAGCGGCTGGATCAACGGTTTTATCGGCGTGGTGATCTTCAGCGGATCGTTACCGGCCACGCGCCTGGCGGTACTTGAATTTGATCCGGTGTTTCTTACTGTGGCCCGCGCGGCCATTGCCGGCGTGTTGGCAGCAGCGCTGTTGTGGCTGTTTCGCGAACGGCGTCCGGCACGGGATCAGTGGTGGCCGTTGTTGATTGTGGCGTTGGGCGTGGTGCTGGGTTTCCCCTTGCTGACGGCATTGGCGCTGCAACACGTGACGTCGGCGCATTCGATTGTGTTTGTGGGATTGCTGCCACTGGCGACGGCGATTTTTGGCGTGCTGCGTGGCGGCGAGCATCCGCGACCGGTGTTCTGGGTGTTCTCGACTCTCGGCAGTGCCTTGGTCGTTGGCTTCGCCTTGTCACAGGGGCTGACCGCCTCGCCCACCGGTGATCTGCTGATGCTCGCGGCGATTCTGGCCTGTGGTCTGGGTTACGCCGAAGGCGCCAAACTGTCGCGCGTGCTCGGCGGCTGGCAGGTCATCTGCTGGGCGTTGGTGTTGTCGCTACCGGTGATGGCGTTGCTCAGCCTGTGGCTGGCCCCCGCCTCGTTCAGTCACATCAGCCTGTCGGCCTGGCTGTGCCTGGCGTATGTGGCGCTGTTCAGCATGCTGATCGGGTTCGTGTTCTGGTATCGCGGCCTGGCCCAGGGCGGGATTGCGGCAGTGGGACAACTGCAATTGCTGCAGCCGTTTTTCGGTCTGGCGCTGGCGGCGACGTTGCTGCATGAACAGGTCAGCCTGGGGATGCTGACGGTGACGCTGGGAGTGATTCTGTGTGTGGCCGGGGCAAAGAAATTCGCCCGATAATCCTCAGACGCCAGCCTTCCACTCCCGCGGGCTGAGCCCGGTCTTGCGGCGAAACGCTCGAGCCAGTGCCGAAGGACTTTCATAACCGACCTCTTGCGCGATCAGCGCAATTGGCCGTCCCTCGCGCAGACGCTTCTGCGCCAGACTGATCCGCCAGCTCAGCAGATAGTCAGCTGGCGACTGCCCGACGACGCGGTGGAACTGCTCGGCGAATCCGGCTCTGGACAGATGGGCGGCAGTCGCCAGGTCCGCCACACGCCAGGGTCTGGCCGGTTGCTCATGCATCAGGGTCAAGGCGCGAGACAAGCGCGGATCCGCGAGCCCGGCCATCAGGCCGGGTGGCTGGACACGGCTGCTGATGAGGTGGCGCAACAGCAGGATCACCAGCAATTCAAACAAACGATCCATCACCGCCACGCGCCCGCAATGACCTTCAAAGGCTTCTCTGAACAGCCATTCCAGCGTGTTGCCCAACTCCGGGATTTCGCTGAGTCTGAGCAGCAGATAATCCGGCAGTGCCGCCGCCAGCGCATTGCCGGAACCTCCGTCAAACGTCAGCGTGGCGCAGACCAGCTGTGCGCCCATGGCCTCATCGGCGGACATCCGATGAGTGCAGGGTCGCGGGAAGAAAATCAGTGAAGGTTCGACAATACGAACCTCACGTTGATTGCCCGCTTTCAGCAACAACTCGCCGGCCTGTAATAGATGCACATGCCCGACCGGTTCGCCCTCATGCAGGCCGACGCCGCAAAACGTGCCACTGTGAAAGGTGCCGGCACTCACACCGAAATGGCTGAGCAGCGTTGAAAGACGATCCATGGGCGACTCCCGATGCATATCTGGACGATCTGTTGCATATCCTCGACGATCTGCGGCCAAAGCGCCAGCCGTGCGCCATAACATGGCCTCCATCCCCGGTGCACTTCGTACCGGACTTCAGGAGAATCACCATGAGCCGCATCCCTGCAATCAGCCTTGAAAACGCCACCGACGCCAGCCGCCCGACCCTGGAAGGTGTGAAGAAAAAAATCGGCTTCCTGCCCAATGTCTTTACCACGCTGGCCAAAGCCCCGGTGGCCCTGGAAGCCTACGTGCAAGCTTCGGCGATCCTCGGCAAGACTTCGTTGAGCGCCAAGGAAAAAGAAGCGGTGTATCTCGCCACATCACAGGTCAACGGCTGCGATTATTGCCTGGCCGCGCACAGCCTGTTTGCCAGCAAGGCCGGGCTCTCGGCGCAGGACATCGGTGCCGCGCGTCACGGTGAATTGAATGCCTATGCCGCTCTCGCCCAACAGTTGACGCATAGCCGCGGCCACTTGAGCGACGAGCAGATCGCCGCCGCCCGCGCTGCCAGCATTGACGACAGCAAGATTATCGAAGTGATTGCCTTGGTGGCTGTGCAGTCGCTGACCAACTACCTGAACAACGCGGCCTTGACCGACATCGACTTCCCGGCCATTGATTGAACGCGAAAAAAACGAGAGCGGGCTTGCTCGCGAAAGCGCTGAATCAATCAACCAGTGTGTTGAATGACACTGCGCCTTCGCGAGCAAGCCCGCTCTCACAATTGATCAATGATGTTCGACGCCCGCGCGTTTGAGCAGTTTCTTGCAGCGCTCGGACAGATGAAACACCTGCAATTCCTTGCCGGCCTTGGCGTAACGCTCGCGCAAGGTCTTCAGCGCGGCAATCGCCGAATAGTCAACGAAGCTCAAATGCCGGCAATCCAGCGTCACCCGGGCCGGGTCATTGGCCGGGTCGAACTGGTTGAGAAACGGCGTGGTCGAGGCGAAAAACAGCGTGCCATGCAGGCGATAGAGTTTGCTGCCGTCGGTTTCCAGATGTTCATCGGCGTACAACTCGCGGGCCTGCTGCCAGGCGAAATTCAGCGCGGCGATGATGATCCCGCAGAGCACGGCAGTGGCCAGATCGGTGAACACGGTGATGCTGGTCACGGCGATGATCACCAGCACATCGTTGAGCGGCACTTTGTTCAACACCCGCAACGAGGCCCAGGCGAAAGTCTGCTGTGACACCACGAACATCACGCCCACCAGCGCCGCCAGCGGAATACGCTCGATCAGCGGCGACAGAAACAGGATGAACAGCAGAATCAACACACCCGCGACCACCCCGGACAAACGCCCACGGCCGCCGGAGCTGAGGTTGATCACGGTCTGGCCGATCATCGCGCAACCGCCCATGCCACCGAACGCGCCCGAGACCATATTCGCCGCCCCCAACGCTACACACTCGCGATCCGGATAGCCTCGGCTTTCGGTGATTTCGTCAGTGAGGTTGAGGGTCAGCAGGGTTTCCAGCAGACCGACCAGCGCCATCAGAATCGCGTACGGAGCGATGATGCGCAGGGTTTCCAGATTCCACGGAATGTCTGGCACGGCGAAGGTCGGCAGGCCGCCGGCGATGTGCGCCATGTCGCCGAGGGTGCGGGTCGGCAGGCCGAACAGGTAGACCAGCAGGCCCACACCGAGGATCGCCACCAATGCCGGCGGTACCGCGCGGGTCAGGCGTGGCAGGATATAGACGATGGCCATGGTCAGCAGCACCAGCCCGGTCATCAGGTACAGCGGCGTGCCGCTGAGCCAGTGTTCACCGTTCTTGAAATGCTCCAGTTGCGCCAGGGCAATGATGATCGCCAGGCCATTGACGAAACCGAGCATCACCGGATGCGGCACCATGCGCACCAGTTTGCCCAGGCGCAACAAGCCGAACGCCATCATGATCAGGCCACCGAGCAACACGGTCGCCAACAGGTATTGCACGCCGTGCTGCACCACCAGCGCGACGATCACCACCGCCATCGAACCCGCCGCCCCGGAGACCATTCCCGGCCGGCCGCCGAACAATGCGGTCAACGTGCAAATGAAAAAGGCGCCGTACAGGCCCATCAGTGGATTGAGATGCGCCACCAGCGCGAACGCAATGCATTCGGGCAACAGGGCAAACGAGGTGGTGAGTCCGGCCAGGACATCGGCGCGCAGACGTTGTGGTTTCATGGCTTACCTGACTGAGCGGCCAGCGAGCGTGGCCGCGGATGTTCGCGAAAAGGAGGGTTGCGGATGTTACGGAAATGTCCGGGCTCGGGCCAGTGATCGCTGACACCCGACGAAGCGACCTTTATGCTGGCGCGTCCTGCATCCACCGAGTACGACCATGACTGCATTGCTGACCGCCCGCGACGTTTGCCAGCGCTTGCGCGAGGCTGCGCTGGGACGTCTATCGCTGACTCATGTTGACGGGCCACTCACTGCCAATCACATATGGCTGGATCTTGAAGGCTGGAAGCTACAGGTCGAATTTGATGGTCAGCGTCTGCATCATTGCAAACAGTGCCGCTGTCCGGATGGCAAAGAATGGGTGTTCGGCAGCTCGCAGTTTTTCGGTACCGACCCGATCAGCCTGTTAAGTACTTGGGAGCTGGCTCAAATCGAAGTTCGTTTGGCGACCAGTGCCCAATAAACAATACGCTGACGTTCTACTCTTTTCGATGGCCGTCGCCGCTGCATTTTTTCCTGGCAATGACACTGGCATAATGCCAACTCGCCATCATTCATGGATCTGAAAATGTCTACTCAGGAACAATGGTATCCACCTAAAGCAAATTGGCTGGGCAACGCTTTTGGCTGCCCACCGTTCGACGTTGTCAATCAGATGCTTTACCAAGCGGTTAAGGACAATCCAGACAATGACGAGCCGGCGCAAATCATCGGAAAACTGATGCTGATCGGTCGAACTTATTCGGCATCGGTCGAGCGCCGGAAAACCAATGGCACTGCAAAAGACGAACGCCAGGCGCTGGATGTGATTATCGAGGCGGCCCATGCCATTGCTCAGTCCGATGTTCATGACCTGCTGGCGAAAATTCCTCGACCGGCTGTGCTTTCCTTGCGCAACATCGACCAGGCGACAGCGATCCATGCCCAATTGTGCAAAGCATTGAGCGCTGCCAATAAACGGGAAAACAGCAGCCTGGCGTCCAAATACTTGCACTTCCACCGCCCGAATTTTTTTCCGATAGTCGATTCACTCGCCCGATTGAGCTGGTCATGGGTCATGGACGCTCGGGGGGAAAGCTATCGGGGTTATACGACATTCGGCAAAGTTGCGCGTTATGGCGAGTGGTGCAAGAAAGTGCTCAATCTACAGAATGATATGAAAGCGCAATTCGCGCATGACGTGTCTCTGCGCCAAGTCGACAACTACCTGCTTTCCATCATGTCGCTGGACGGTAAAGGAGGCTGGGGATTACCGGTTTTGATCAATCAGGTACGGGCTGATTGACGCCGGGCAGCGCCTGTCGTTATCCGACCTTGACTCTCCAGGTATCAACCTGTCGCGCTTTTTCTTTTAGAGGTGATCAATTGCCAACCATCATGACCTGTGGCCATGCGTCCAGACGAACCGAATTCAACTACAGAGGCAATGCCCGCACAGGTATTACCCTGGAGTTTGAATCAGGCGAGGTAACTATCAGCAGTGCAGTCATCAATGCCATAACACTGAACTTTCACGGTCAGCGAGTTCGCGGTGGTTTCGACATGACCAATGCTCCTCCCCACAGTGTGGGATCGTTTCTGGAGAGTAACTGGCCGGCCCTTACACCGCGTCATGCGTCATTTCTTTGCGCTGTGCTGGATCACGAAGGGGTGGCGCGTTGCCATCTGGTGGGCAACGCAGTATGGGTGGATTTCATCTAGCAGATGAACGCAAACGGCGGCCCTTTTGATGTTGATCAATGATGGCACTCTGCCCATAATCCGCCCCCCTTATTCCTCACGCAAGGAAACGCCGTGAAAAAGTCTCTGTTGTTGATCCCGATGCTGGCCGTGCTGCTGCAAGGTTGTGGCATGACCATGACCCGCTATGAGCCGAGCTTCGAAAACGTCCAGAAGCTCAAGCAGACCCCGCCCCTGCATGCGGTCAGCAATCCACTGGTGACGGCCGAGTCCGGCGAAGGCTCGCTGACCGTGCGGGCCAATCCGGTGCGCTCGCCGTCCGGCAGCATCCCGGCGCATATCCAGGACGCGATCACCGAAGAACTGCGCAAGGCCGGCCTGCTTGATCCGCAGGCTCAGCGTCAGTTGAAAGTGCTGGTGGTGAAGAACAACCTGTCGGCCGGCATGGGCACAGGCGAAGGTCAAATCGCGGCACGCTTCACTCTGATCAATGGCCAGAATGTGGTCTACGACGCAACCAAGAATGTCAGCAGCCAGTGGAGCAGCAGCTTCTTCGGTTTCATTGCGATTCCGAATGCGGTCAACGCCTATAACCCGATGCTGCGTGATCTGTTGAAGGAACTGTACAGCGATCCGCAGTTCATCCAGGCCCTGGAGTAAGGGCAAAAAAAGAGCCGCAATTGCGGCTCTTTTTTTGGCATCAGGCCCGCGGAGTGCGGGTCTCGAGTGCCGAGTATTTCAGGTTGTTATTGTCGATCATCTGCTTGAGCAGCGCGTTGACCTGACGGGCGAACGTGTCGTTGACCGCGGCCTTCGGGGTGTTGCCCATCAGCGGAATGAACCAAATACCGATCCAGGTACCGACCGCATCATGGTTGCTCGCGGTGGTCAGGGCCTGGCCTGTTCCGTCCACGGCTTCGAGGCTCATGGTGTACTGATCGGTGCCGTACGCGGGGATTACCCCGAGGCTGAAACCACTGATGAAGCCCAACACCATCGAACCGGCATTCGGCGGATGGTTGTACATTTTCAGACGCAGGCTGTAGTCACCCGGTTGCTTCTGGAACTCGTCCAGGGTGACGCGGCCGAAAAGGCCCGAATCGCTCAGAATTTTTTGCAGCTCAGGTTTGAGCTGATCTCGCGCTTGCGGCACTTCTACGGCCGAAGTGCTTTTCGGCTCGCCCTGATAGAAGTCGAAGTCCACATACACGTTCGGTTTATTCGCGTAGCTGGCCATCGATGGCAGCTTGACCGGCGCGACTTCGTCTTTGGTGAAACTGGCACAACCACCGAGCGCAAGCACCAGGCCCAGCGCCAGGATTTTCCCGAATTGCATGTTGTCTTCCCTATGTGAACCGAGCCAAATGATAGCAATGAGCCTCCATTGCGGAGGCGGGGCGGATTCTAGAGAGAGTGCTCGCTTGAGGAAAGGCCGCTTCGGGAAATTTACACATAAATATTCGCTCAGCTCTGCCGCAAATCGAGCAGTCAGCTGGTCTCATCGCTATATAGTTTTGTATATTGCGAAACCGAATTTGTCAGTACCTGCCCATGCCAGCCATTTACATCGTGTTCCCATGAGTGCCATCCGCGTACGCAACGAACAATTGATCCTCGCCGCCGCCAGCGAAGAGTTCGCCGCCAACGGCTTCGACGCCACCCAGACTCGTGATATCGCCGCCCGCGCCGGCGTGCCCAAGGCCAACCTGTATTACTACTTTCAGACCAAGGAAAACCTCTATTCCAAGGTTTTGCTGGGATTCCTCGAACCGCTGCTGGAAGCCTCGGCGGCGCTGCGCGAAAGCGACGACCCCATGATTGGCCTGCGCGCCTACGTTGCTGCGCGTATCCGCATCGCCCGCGAGCACCCGGCGATTGCCAAGGTGTTCAGCGGCGAGCTGCTGCTCGGTGGCCGTCAGCTACCGGACGAATGCCGCGACCTGCTGCACGCCGAAGCCCGGCGCAATGTCGACTGCCTGCGCAGCTGGATCGAACGCGGCCTGCTGGCGCCGGTAGACCCGGAACATCTGATGCTGTTCATCTGGTCGGCGACCCGCACCTACACCAACCTGGGTTGGCAAATGGGCTGCATCACCGGGCGTGAAATCCCCCAGGATGAGGACTATGCGACAGCAGCGCGAACCATTACGCGGCTGGTGCTGGAGGGGGTCGAGGCGCCGCGGGTCGGGGCGATTCGCGGCGTGTTGTTTGCGACTTGAAGCAGGAGAGCTGCTGCGCAGCCCGGCGCGAGCAAGCTCGCTCGCCACAGAAGGTTTGCGCTGGACATGGGGATTGGTGTTTACCATCAATCATTGTAGGAGCCAGCCTGCTGGCGATTGGGTGGGTACAGCTTGCATCTTCATTAACAGATCCACCGCCATCGCTGGCAAGCCAGCTCCCACAATGATCTGTGTTGTTCAAAGACCTTGTGATCCATGCCAAACCCTGTGGGAGCTGGCTTGCCAGCGATGAGGTCAGTAAGAACAACAGAGCTATTTTCGGGCTTCAGAAAATGACCTCGGTTGCGGGTTTGACGTCAATGCGTCCGGTGGCCCCCGTCAAGTGCGCCAGATCCTTGTTGTGTTCGGCGATGATGTCTTCGGCGCTCATGTTGCCGTTGTCGAGGGTGGAATGAGCGTCTGCCACGAGGACGACGTCGTACCCCAGCTGATGGGCCTGGCGCACGGTGGCGTTGACGCAATAGTCGGTTTGCAGGCCGCAGATGATCAGGCGCTCGAAGTCTTCGCCGGGCAGCAGTTTGCCCAGCTCGGTCTGGTAGAACGAATCCGGGGTGGTTTTGCGTACGCGCAGGTCTTTGGCGGTTGTCAGCAGGCCATCGGCAAGTTGCCAGCCTTCGCCACCATGGGCCAGCGGGCTGTCCTTTTCTTCATGCTGAATCAGCACCACCGGCACGCTGGCCTTGCGCGCGCGCCTGCTGAGCTGGTTGATGGTGTCGATGACGCGGCGAATGTCGAAGCACTGATATTGGCCCGAGCAGAGAGCCTGTTGGACGTCGATGATCAGCAATGCGCTAGACATGATGGGCCTTCCTTGAGCGAACGTTGAAACCGGGGCGGAGCAGCGCCCGCCCCCTTTTTACCCCTGTCAGTAGCCTAGTGACAATCCAGTATTGCGTCGTGGATCGTTGGCACCGTAGAAGCGGTTTTTGCCCACTGGCTTACCGCCCAGCGACGGCGCGCCGACCAGGATCGCGGCGATGTGGTTGGCGTCCTGCGGCCCGGCGAACTTGTGGCCCCAGCTCTCGAGGAGCTTCTTCGTATCGGGGCTGGCCGCGAAGTCTTCGAGGTTGGTTTCCTCAGGCATCCATTGCTGGTGGAAACGTGGCGCGTCCACCGCTTCCTGCAGGCCCATGCCATAGTCGATGACGTTGAGCATGGTCAGCAAGGTCGCCGTAATGATGCGGCTGCCACCCGGCGTACCGACCACCATCACCACTTTGCCGTCCTTGGTGACGATGGTCGGGCTCATCGACGACAGCGGAGTTTTGCCCGGAGCGATGGCATTGGCCTCGCCCTGCACCAGACCGTACATGTTCGGCACGCCGACCTTGGAGGTGAAGTCGTCCATTTCGTCGTTGAGGATCACCCCGGTCTTGCTCGCCATCACCCCGGCGCCGAACCAGTCGTTGAGGGTGTAGGTGACCGACACCGCGTTGCCCCACTTGTCGACGATCGAATAGTGCGTGGTGTTGTTGCCTTCATGGGGCGCGACGCCGGGTTTCAGTTCGGCGGAGATCCCGGCCTTCTGCGGCTGGATCGCGTTGCGCAGCTTGGTCGCGTAGTTCTTGTCCAGCAGATGCTCGATCGGGTTCTTCACAAAATCCGGGTCGCCCAGATAGCTGTTGCGATCCACGTAAGCGTGGCGCATCGCTTCGATCTGGTAGTGCATGCCCTGGGCCGAATGGAAGCCCAGGTCCTTCATCGGATAGCCTTCGAGAATGTTCATGATCTCGCAGATCACCACCCCGCCGGAGCTTGGCGGTGGCGCCGAAACCACGTGGTAGCCGCGGTAATCGCACTCCACCGGGGCCAGTTCGCGGGTCTTGTATTTGTCCAGGTCGGCCTGGGTGATGATGCCCTTGTTGGCCTGACTGGAGGTGACAATGGCGTCGGCTACCCAGCCCTTATAGAAACCGTCAGCGCCTTTTTCCGAGATGGTGCGCAGGGTTTTCGCCAGATCCTTCTGCACCAGTTTCTGCCCGACCTGCATTGGCTCGCCATTGTGCAGGAAGATCGAGCCGGAATCACGCAGGTCCTTCTTGAATACATCGGTGGCGTAGTCCAGCAAATCGACGTCGCCCTGCTCCAGTTCGAAACCGTCTTCCGCCAGTTTGATCGCCGGGGCGATCATGTCCTTGCGCGGCTTGGTCCCGTACTTGCTCAGCGCCAGCTCCATGCCTGACACGGTGCCGGGCACTGCCACGGCGAGGTGACCGCGGGTGCTCAGGTCCGGGACGACGTTGCCGTCCTTGTCCAGGTACATGTTGGCGGTCGCCGCCAGCGGGGCTTTTTCGCGGAAGTCGAGGAAGGTCTTGCGCCCGTCCGCCAGTTGAATGGTCATGAAACCGCCACCGCCGAGGTTGCCTGCCGCGGGATACACCACCGCCAGCGCATAGCCCACAGCGACTGCCGCATCCACCGCGTTACCGCCACTTTTCAACACATCGACGCCAACATGGGAGGCCAGGTGTTGGGCAGTGACCACCATGCCGTTCTCGGCGGCAACCGGGGGCACGGAAGCGGCGTGAGCCATCAGGCAGCTCAGTGCCAGTGAAGCCGCGATCAGCGTTTTGGCCAAAGGTTTGTACTTCATGAGTCGATCTCTTTTTTGTTTTTGGGTTCTGTGCAGAGCAGAAGGGAACGCTGCAAAAGCACCAAGCAGTATGGTCGCTATTGCGATTTGCGCCTCCCCGATCAGCCAGTATGCTGGACGCCTTCGCCACGCAGATCCGGAGTTCTGCCCATGCCCTACACGTTCATCACCCTGCCCTCACCGGTCGGCGAACTGAAGCTGGTTGCGAACGGCGCACGACTGGTGGCCATCCTCTGGGAAAACGACAAACCGGGCCGGGTGCGCCTTGGTCCGATGAGCGCAGCACCGGATAATCCGCTGTTGCAACGAACCGCACAGCAGCTTGAAGAATACTTTGCCGGCAAGCGTGATCGCTTCGACCTGGAGCTGGATTTTGTCGGCACCGATTTTCAGAAAAAGGTCTGGGCAGCGTTGCTGACCATTCCGTTTGGCGAAACCCGTACCTACAGTCAGATCGCCGAGCAGATCGGAAACCCGACAGCCGTGCGTGCGGTGGGAGCGGCGAATGGGCGCAATCCGATTTCGATTGTGGCGCCGTGCCATCGGGTGATTGGCGCATCGGGAAAATTGACCGGATTTGCGGGTGGGCTTGAGGCCAAAGAGCGGTTGCTGGTGTTGGAGGGTGGTAACTGGTCGGCGGTGGGCAGGACTGGGGATTTGTTTTAGCAGATCAAAAGATCGCAGCCTGCGGCAGCTCCTACACAGGTGGAGCAATGTCGGAGCTGCCGCAGGCTGCGATCTTTGCTTTCTCAGGCAAATAGGTTATTCATCGCCGCGTACTGCAACAGCATGATGGTCTTGGCATCGCAGATCTCACCACGGTGGAACGCCGCCAAGGCCTCATCGAAGCGCCATTCCAGCACGTCCAGTTCTTCGGTTTCTTCTTCGAGGCCGCCGCCCTCACTGACCTTCGATTTCGCGTCGTACTCGGCAATGAAGAAGTGCAGTTTCTCGGTCACCGAACCGGGGCTCATGTAAGCCTCGAACACCTTCTTCACGTCGTGAACGCGGTAACCGGTCTCCTCTTCGGCTTCGTCACGGATTCGCTGCTCCGGTGCCGCACCTTCCAGCAGACCTGCCGCCACTTCGATCAACAAGCCGTCGTGGCCGTTGACGAATACCGGCAAACGGAATTGGCGGGTCAGCACCACCGTGCGCTGTTCGCGGTTGAACAACAGGATCGCCGCTCCATTGCCCCGGTCGTAGACTTCGCGCGTCTGCCGCTGCCAGTCGCCGTTGTTGCGCAGGTAGTCAAAGGTGATCTTCTGCAACAGGTACCAGTCGTGGGACAACACCTGAGTGTCGACGATGTTGACCCGCTCGGCTGTCTTGATCATGACGCCTGATCCTTTGTCATCGGAAAACGCCCATAGTCGATTAATCGCGCCCACAAAAAAAGCCCGGCAGCGCTACCGGGCTTCTTTACCTGCGATTAACGGGCGATGCGCGACAACGCATCATCCGTTTCCTGCGCCGCTGTTCGAGCGCTGTGAATCAGCGGTCCATAACGCCGGCTGAACTCCCAGTTGTACGGCAGGCGATCCTTGCTGACGCCGTTGTCCCAGTTCACCGACCAGGTCATCAGGCCCTTGATCGGCAGCCCCTTGATCGCCAGACGCTTGAGCGCATTGCCCACGGCGGTGCTGTCGATCACATAACCGGTGGCAGCGGCATCGACGTTGGCCGGCAGGCCGATGACGAACTTGTCCGCCGGGATTCTGGTGAAGCCCCGGGTACCGGTCACCAGACTTTCAGTCAGGTAATAGAGGAAATCCTCTTTCAGCGCGTCGTTGTTCTGCGCGATCCACGCGCCATTGCCATTATTGGCTTCCGGTACCCAGACCCCGTCGCCGCCCTGGTTGTAGAACTGCGGCGCGATGAAGTCGTAATAGCCTTCCAGCGCCTGCAGGTAACCGACGTATTTGCCGTTAGTGGTCAGGTACGGAAACTCCGGGGCCATGCTGATGATGAAATGTTTGCCCTGGCCTGCGTAGTGATCCTTGACCAGCTTCAGCGCGGCCGGCAACACGGTCTTGTTGGCAGCGAAATCAATCGCGCTCTGTTCAAGATCGATGTCCAGCCCGTCAAAACCATAAGTTTCCACCATACGGATGATTTCATTGGCCAACGGCTGTTCCTGGCCGCTGCGCAATTCGATGTGTGCATCGGCGCCGCCCAGAGAGATCAGTACCGCCCGCCCCTGGCTGTTGAGCACGCCGACCTGGCGCCGGAACTCGGCATCGGAGACGTTGTACGGCTTGAAGGTCGGAATCCCGCTGCCCTTCATGAACGCCACCGCGACCACGTTGTACTCCTTGGGCACCGCCTCCAGAGCGATCTCGGCAAAGCGGCCCTGACGGTAGCCGTCACTCGGGCCGGCCGGCCAGTTGTGCCAGAAACCCATGAGAATTTTCTTGCCGGCGATGCTCGGCATCAGTGAAGCCGCGTCGGCGGCCTGACTGTGCATTAACGAAAAGTCGATATTTGACATGTTCTAATCCTTCAGAACCTGTGGGTTGAGCGTTTCGCCGTTATTTGAAGTCGACGTCGAACGCCTGATAGAACGCGTTACCGGTGTTGGCGACGATCCACATCAACACGATGACGTGACGACCCTTTTTGCTGGCCGGCAACTTCACCGAATGATTGACCTTGGCCTTCAATTCCCCCGGATAGCTGTAATACGGCACTTGAGTGTAGAAGTCTTCGGCGAAAGGCTGCGCCTCGAGCTGTGCACGGGAAATACGCTGTTTCGGATCCCAGCCATCCTTGGTGATCATCCAGCGGTAGCCGCGGGTGGTGTGCGGCGCGGTGTATTCCCACTTCACTTCCAGGGTCTGGCCCGGGGTGACGCTGAGCAGCGGCCAGTTGAACGGACGGTTGAGCTTTTTGCTCATTTCCTCGTCGGTGAAGTTCACACAGTCACGGGCATCGGTTTTGCCACCGCTGAGAATGTAACCGTCGGCGGGCGGGGTGACGCTGTCGCTGTCACTGCCATAGGGCGCAGGAAACGGCCCTGCGGTCAGCGCCGGGAAGTTCTTGCCGCCTTCCATTTCGTTGACCTGCCAGGCACCGAGCAATCCTTGCTCGATGGCGACCGCACCGCGGCTGGCTGGAGAGGTAACGCGCCCGTGTCGCAGCTGGGTTTGAGCTTGTGGTTGATTCATGTTTTTCACTCCGTTGATTTAAGAACTCTCCTGTCCGAGGAGAGGCCTTCAAGCTAACGGAGGTGGTTTTTTTGTCCATCGGCGGTTTTGTCGCAGGCCATCGGCGTCTCCAGTGGAAAATGCCGCAAACACTGGATGAATATACAGCCAATTGCGACAACGCCCACCTGACGCATGGCTAAAGGCCTACACGCCGACACAGCAAAAACTCGCATTCATCACTCACTCCAGTTGTGCCTGGTATTCCTTTTCGTATTGCCCGGCGAGCTGTTCCTTTTGCTTGTCGTCGAGCAACTTGCCGGCCATCTGGAAGAATTTCTGCTCCTCCTCCTTGAGATGGTGATGAACCTTGTCGGAAAGTTTTTTTGCAGTGGCCAGCCACGCCGGGCTGGACATCTCGGTCTCATCCAGTTCTTCCATCATCTCGTCCATTTCATGATGCTCGGAGATGGCATGTCGACTGAGGTCGACGCCATTGTCGAACTCCATCAACGGGATATAGAAGTGGCGTTCTTCGGCGGTTTCGTGGGCCTGCAGTTCGGCCTTGAGCTGTTTGTAGGCTTCGACCCGCTCCGGGGTGTCGCCGCTGGTTTCGACCAGAGCTTTGGCGTAATTGCGCTGACGGTCGTGGCTTTCGCGAAGGGCTTCGAAAATATTCATGGGGGGTCCTCATCAACCGCGTTCGAAATGACGCTGTAGAAGCTAGACCCCGACGCAACAGCGGCGGTTCCAAAGGGATGAGCAAGGACTTGGAAAGCGCCCGCCGGGCAGGATAGGCTGCGCGTTCACCTCACAAGGAAGTTGCGCATGACGTTGCGAATCGAGCTGTCGCAGAACCCTACGGAAGAACAGCGCAAAGCCATTCTCGAGCCTTTGATTGCGTACAACGACGCCCAGACCGGGGGCTCCACCTCGGAACCATTTGCCCTGCTGGTGCGCGATGAACACGACGCGATACTCGGCGGTTTGTATGGCCGGGTAATCTTCCAGTGGATGTACATCGAGTTGCTTTGCGTCCCGGAACAGGGTCGCGGACAGCGCATCGGCTCGGAACTGATGGCCATGGCGGAAAATCTGGCCAAGGAAAAGCACTGCCTGGGCATCTGGCTGGACACCTTCGATTTTCAGGCGCCGGCGTTCTACAAGAAGCTGGGATTCAGCCAGTTTGGCGAGATCGTTGATTACCCGCCGGGGCATAGCCGGCATTATTTCCAGAAGCGCCTGAAGGGTTGAATCTCAATAGCCCTTCGCGAGCAGGCTCGCTCCCACAATGGAATGCATTTCAAACAGTGGGAGCGAGCCTGCTCGCGAAGACGGCAGTCGCGTCAACACACGATCAAAGACAGGTCGCCAACCCCGCCAAACGCCGCTTGGCGACAAAATCATCCTTCTGCACGTAGTAATTGAGCACCGTCCCCGACGCATCGCTGGTCACGTCGACAAACGATTCCGCCGAACGGGTATACACCGTCGAGCCGCCCTTCTTGCCCGGTTGCAGATACGCGCCGGCATCCACGCCAAACACCGCCTCGTCCTGCCAGGCGAATTGCACGCACTGGGCCACGACTTTCTCGGGCTTGTCCGAGGTCAGAACCTTGTAAGGGGCTTTGGTGCGAGAATCGTCCATCACCGAACCCGCGCAGCCCGCCAGCACGGTCGCGGCCAGCGCTACCATCAGAATTCGCATTGCATTCGCTCATTCAGAAAAAAGCGGACTGTATCATCGCAACAGGCAAAATCGTTCTGCTTTACTGCATTTATAGCGCGACACACGCCGGCCGCTCCGGCACCCTAGGGTCATCAGCCTGACAAGGAATACACATGGCGCCCACCGACCAGCGACATGAACAAGCCCTGAAACTGTTTCTCGACGCGCGCCCCGAATTGCGCGAAACCCTCGATCACCTCAACCCGCTGTTGGCCCAGGCCAAGGGCGAAACCCCGGCGCAGTATCGTGAGGAGCGCCTGCACGAAGCCTTCGAGGCTGAGGCGGAGAATCAAGGCCTGTTCGCTTGGGAACTGACCTTGCAGCTCACGGCGCAAACGCCCGGGGAGTACCAGGCTCAGCGCATGGAGGTGCACCGCGAAGTGGCGGAAATGGCCCACATGAGCTGGGCCGATTACTGCGATCTGTACGGGTTGGAACCTTAACCGCCGCTCAAGGATATCGTCACCGATGCTACCCTCCACTTCGACTCACCGCGCCACGTCCGGGCATTTGCATCGGCAGAAATGGCGTGGGCGTATCGGTCTGGCACTGGTGGCCAGTCTGTCCGTGCTGGCAGGCATGACCGATGCTATCGGCTTCATGGCCAGTGGCGATTTCGTTTCCTTTATGAGCGGCAACACCACGCGGCTGGCGGTGGCGATCAGTGACGGCGACCTCGGCCTGACGCTGCGCCTGGTCATTCTCGTCGTCACGTTCGTGATCGGTAACGCCTTGGGCATCGTGATCGGTCGCCTCAGTGGTCGGCGCACACTGCCCTTGCTGCTGTGCATCGCCACCCTGCTGTGCTTCGCGGCCGCGTGGCCGTATGACGCGCAACTGCCGGCGCTGCTGGCGGCGATCATCGCGATGGGCATGCTTAACGCGGCGGTCGAGGAAGTGAATGGTCTGCCGGTCGGCCTGACCTATGTGACCGGCGCGCTATCGCGGTTCGGCCGTGGACTCGGCCGCTGGATGCTCGGCGAACGCCGTAACGGCTGGCGGGTGCAACTGGTGCCATGGAGCGGGATGTTCATCGGCGCGATTCTCGGCGCAGTGCTGGAACATCATTTCGGGCTTCGGGCGCTGTTCGCCAGCGGCTTGCTGGCGGCGGCGCTCGGTGTGCTGTCGCTGAGCATTCCGCGGCGCTGGCAACTGGGCTATATGCCGCGCTAATCGAGGCCTCACTCCCCCCTGTAGGAGCTGTCGAGTGAAACGAGGCTGCGATCTCTTGATCTTGCTTGTAAAGATCAAGAGATCGCAGCGTGCCGCAGCTCCTACATGGATTCGCACTATGACCGATAGCAGCAGGCGGACAGTTATTCCCGCGCAATCGGTGTGTGCAACTTGGGTTTCGCGGCTGCCTTCATAAAGCTTTATCATGGCCGCAGTTTTGCTGATCGAGTCCGTCATGAAGTTCGCCATTGCGCTGTTTTCCGCCGCCCATGCGCCCTCCTCGCGCCGTGCCCTGCTGTTTGCTCAGGCGGCGCTGGCTGGTGGACATGAGATTGTCCGGTTGTTTTTCTATCAGGACGGCGTCTACAACGCCTCCGACGCGGCGGTCACCCCGCAGGACGAACTGGACCTGCCCAAACAGTGGCGTGCGTTCATCACCGAGCAACAACTGGACGGCGTGGTATGCATTGCCGCCGCCCTGCGTCGTGGCGTACTGAATGACGAAGAGGCCAGGCGTTATCAGCGTGATGCCGTTGCGGTCAGCGCACCGTGGGAGTTGTCCGGCCTCGGCCAGTTGCACGATGCAGTGCAGGACGCCGATCGACTGATCTGTTTCGGAGGTGCGTGAGATGGCCAAATCCCTGTTGATCATCAGCCGCCAGTCGCCATGGTCCGGCCCCGGCGCCCGCGAGGCGCTGGACATCGTGCTGGCCGGCGGCGCGTTCGATCTGCCGATCGGCCTGCTGTTTCTCGATGACGGCGTACTGCAACTGGCCGCCGGACAGAACGCCAAGGCCCTGCAACAGAAAGACCTGAGCGCCAACCTGCAGGCGCTGCCGATGTTCGGTGTCGAAGAACTGTTCTACTGCACCGACAGCGCCAGCGCCCGTGGCCTGAGCACGCTGTCGCTGGACGAAGCGCAGCCGCTCGGCGCCAGCGAAATCACCGCCCTTATTGACCGTTACGACCAGGTGATCACCCTCTGATGTCGACTTTGCATGTGTTGTCTCATTCCCCGTTCGGCGACGAACGCCTGAACAGTTGCCTGCGCGTGATCGGCGCTGCCGACGCCTTGCTGTTGTCCGGTGACGCGGTGTATGCCCTGCAACCCGGCACCGCGCCATTCGCCACGCTGAACGAGCGCCGGGTCAAGCTGTTCGCCCTCGCCGAAGACCTGCAGGCCCGCGCCATCGTTGCTCCCGACTGGGCCGAGGCCATCGACTATCCAGCGTTCGTCGAACTGTCGATCCACCACGACAAGGTCAACAGCTGGCTATGAATTCGATGACTGTAGGCGCCCGCGCCATCGAACTCGACAAGGACGGCTTTCTGGTCGACCTCGATGACTGGTCCCATGACGTCGCCAGCGCCCTTGCCGCTGCCGAGGACATCGAACTGACTGCCGAACACTGGGAAATCCTCGAACTGCTGCGCAGCTTCTACGCGGAATTTCAGCTATCGCCAGCCACCCGTCCATTGATCAAATACACCGCACTCCAACTCGGCCCGGACAAAGGCAACAGCCTGCACCTGAACCGATTGTTCAAAGGCACCCCTGCCAAACTCGCCGCGAAACTGGCGGGCCTGCCCAAACCGACGAATTGCCTATGACCGACTTTCCAGCGCTGACCCTCGAAACGCCCGCCGAGCACCCGTTCGCGCAATTCGTGCGAATCCTCGGCAAGGGCAAACGCGGCGCCCGCGACCTGACCCGTGAAGAGGCCCGGGAAGCCATGGGCATGGTGCTCGACGACAAGGTCGAAGACACCCAGCTCGGAGCCTTTCTGATGCTGCTGCGGCACAAGGAAGAAAGCGCCGAGGAAATGGCCGGTTTCACCGAGGCCCTGCGCGAGCGCCTGGCAGCGCCAACGCTGAATGTCGATCTGGACTGGCCGACCTATGCCGGCAAGAAGCGCCACCTGCCGTGGTACCTGCTGGCGGCCAAGTGTCTGGCGCAAAACGGCGTGCGCATCTTCATGCACGGCGGCGGCGCGCATACCGCCGGGCGTCTGTACACCGAACAACTGCTTGGCGAGCTGAACATCCCGCTGTGCCGCACGTGGCAGCAGGTGGGCAACGCGCTGGACAACGGCGGCCTGGCGTTCATGCCGCTGATGGACTGGGCGCCGCAGTTGCAGAAGATGATCGACCTGCGCAACACCATGGGCCTGCGCTCGCCGATCCATTCGCTGGCACGGATCCTCAATCCGCTGCGCGCCCGTTGTGGCCTGCAAAGTATTTTCCACCCGGGCTATCAAGCGGTGCACCGTGAGGCCAGCGGTCTGCTTGGCGACACGGCGATCGTCGTCAAGGGCGATGGCGGCGAGATCGAGATCAACCCGGATGCCGACAGCCATCTGTACGGCACCAAGGGCGGCGAGAGCTGGGACGAAGAATGGCCGCAACTGTCGAGCCAGCGCCACGTCAAACCGGCCTCGCTGGACGTTGAACATCTCAAAGCGGTGTGGCGTGGCGACGTGGTCGACAGCTATCCGCAAATGGCCCTGATCTCGACCATGGCCCTGGCCCTGCGTGGTCTCGGTCAAAGCCGCGAGCAAGCCTTTGAAACCGCCGAGCAATACTGGGCCGCGCGCAACAAATCGATTTAACCGATCATAGACGCCCGATCTTTGCGCTTTTTGTTCGAACTCATCGGAATAGACTCGGCTCCAACGCTTATTGGATTCAGGAGTCTTGATCATGGGTTTACTCGTCGATGGCCACTGGCAGGACAAGTGGTATGAAAGCAGCAAGGACGGCGCCTTCCAGCGCGAACAGGCGCAACGTCGCCACTGGGTCACCGCTGACGGCCAGCCCGGGCCAAGCGGTGAAGGCGGTTTCGCCGCCGAAGCCGGGCGCTATCATCTCTATGTATCGCTCGCCTGCCCGTGGGCGCACCGCACGTTGATCCTGCGCAAGCTCAAAGGCCTGGAAAGCCTGATCGACGTGTCCGTGGTCAGCTGGCTGATGCTGGAAAACGGCTGGACCTTCGACAAGGCCTTGGGCTCGACCGGCGACAAACTTGATAATTTCGCCTTCATGCACCAGCGCTACACCGCCGACACCCCGGATTACACTGGGCGCGTCACGGTGCCGGTGTTGTGGGACAAGAAACTCAAGCGCATTGTCAGCAATGAGTCGGCGGAAATCATCCGCATGTTCAACAGCGCCTTCGATGGCTTGACCGGTAACGAGCTGGACTTCTACCCGGCACCGTTACGTGGCGAGATTGATGCACTGAACGAGCGGATTTATCCGGCGGTGAACAACGGCGTGTATCGCGCCGGCTTCGCCACCTCGCAACAGGCTTATGAACAGGCCTTCGATGAAGTGTTTGCCGAGCTGGATCATCTGGAGCGAATACTGGGCGCCAATCGTTACCTGACCGGTGAATACCTGACCGAAGCCGACGTGCGTCTGTTCACCACGATGATTCGCTTCGATGCGGTGTACCACGGGCACTTCAAGTGCAATCTGCGGCGAATTGCCGATTATCCGAACCTGTCGAACTGGCTGCGTGAGCTGTACCAGTGGCCGGGGATTGGCGAGACCGTGGATTTGCAGCACATCAAGAACCACTACTACGGCAGCCACAAGACCATCAATCCCACGGGGATTGTGCCGAAGGGGCCAGAGCAGGATTTCAGTGTGGCGCATGACCGGGAGCGCCTGAATGCGAAAGGGGTTTGGTTGAAGGGCTAACAGCAAAAGCAAAAGATCGCAGCCTGCGGCAGCTCCTACAGGGAACGCATTCTCATGTAGGAGCTGCCGCAGGCTGCGATCTTTTTGCTTTGACTCAAACTTGCGCCTGAGCCCCTTCGAACCACGCCAGCTTCTCGCGCAGCTGCACCACTTCACCGACGATCACCAGCGTCGGCGCATGCACTTCATGCTCCGCCACCAGGCGCGGCAGGTCCGCCAGCGTCCCGGTAAAGACCCGCTGATTGACCGTGGTGCCCTGCTGGATCAACGCTGCAGGGGTGTCCGCGCGGCGACCGTGCTTGATCAACTGCTCGCAGATCACCGGCAAGCCCACCAGGCCCATGTAGAACACCAGCGTCTGCGCCGGGGCGACGAGGTCGGCCCACGGCAGGTCGGTGGAGCCGTCTTTCAGGTGACCGGTGACGAAGCGCACCGACTGCGCGTAATCGCGATGGGTCAACGGAATTCCGGCATACGCCGCGCAACCGCTGGCCGCCGTGATCCCCGGCACCACCTGGAACGGAATGCCATGGGCCGCCAGCTCTTCGATCTCTTCACCGCCGCGACCGAAGATGAACGGGTCACCGCCCTTCAAGCGCACCACCCGCTTACCGGCCTTGGCCAGGTCCACCAGTTGCTGGTTGATCTGGTCCTGCGGTACCGCATGGTCGGAGCGACGCTTGCCGACGTAGACACGCTCGGCATCGCGACGGCACAGCTCAAGAATCGCCGGCGCGACCAAGCGGTCGTACAGCACCACGTCAGCTTGCTGCATCAAACGCAGTGCGCGGAAGGTCAGCAGATCCGGATCACCCGGCCCGGCGCCCACCAGATACACCTCACCGGTGGTGATGTCCGCCTCGCCATCAATCTTGGCCTGCAACAGACGCTCGGCCTCGGCGCCCTGCCCGGCCAGTTGCCGGTCGGCAATGGGGCCCTGGAACACGTCTTCCCAGAACCCGCGACGCTGCTGCACATCGGGAAACAGATTTTTCACCTGATTGCGAAAACGTGCGGCAAGACCGGCCAACTGGCCGTAAGTCGAAGGAATCCAGGTTTCGATCTTGGCGCGAATCAGCCGCGCCAGCACTGGCGCATCGCCGCCGCTGGACACCGCGATGATCAGCGGCGAGCGATCGACCATCGCCGGGAATATCACGCTGCACAACTGCGGCGCGTCAACCACATTGACCGGCACGCAACGCCGATGGGCATCGCTGGAGACCTGGGCGTTGAGCGTTTCATCGTCGGTGGCGGCGATGATCAGGCCGCAGCCGTCCAGATCCGCTTCCACATAACCACGCAGCAGGCATTCACCACCGCTGGCAGTGACCAGTTCGCGCAGTTGCGCTTCGATTTCAGGTGCGACCACCCGCAGCAGCGCACCGGCATCGGCCAGCAGGCGGGATTTGCGCAAGGCAATTTCCCCCCCACCGACCACCAACACACGACTGCCGCGCAGGTTGTGAAACAGCGGCAGATATTTCATTTAGCCGATGACCTCAAGGCCACCCATGTACGGTTTCAGTACGTCCGGCACGCGGATCGAACCGTCGGCCTGCTGGTAGTTTTCCAGCACGGCAACCAGAGTACGACCGACCGCCAGGCCGGAACCGTTCAGGGTATGTACCAGCTCAGGCTTGCCGGTTTCCGGGTTACGGAAACGCGCTTGCATACGGCGGGCCTGGAAGTCGCCGCAGTTGGAGCACGAGGAAATTTCGCGGTACTTGTCCTGGCTTGGAATCCACACTTCCAGGTCGTAGGTCTTCACGGCGCTGAAGCCCATGTCGCCGGTGCACAGCGCCAGGGTGCGATAAGGCAGACCCAGCAGCTGCAGGACTTTTTCGGCGTTGGCGGTCAAGCCTTCCAGCGCTTCCATCGAAGTCGACGGCTCGACGATCTGGACCATCTCGACTTTGTCGAACTGGTGCTGACGGATCATCCCGCGAGTGTCACGACCCGATGCGCCGGCTTCGCTGCGGAAGCACGGGGTGTGCGCGACGAACTTGATCGGCAGCAGTTTCGAATCGACGATTTCACCGGCCACGATGTTGGTCAGCGACACTTCGGCAGTCGGGATCAGGTATAGATCGGCTTCGCCTTCGCGGGCGATCTTGAACAGGTCTTCTTCGAACTTCGGCAGTTGACCGGTACCTTGCAGCGCCGGGGCCTGAACCAGATAAGGCGTGTAGGCCTCTTCGTAGCCATGCTCGTTGACGTGCAGGTTGATCATGAACTGTGCCAGGGCGCGATGCAGGCGAGCAATCGGGCCACGCAGCAAGGCGAAACGGGCGCCAGAGAGCTTGGCGGCGGTTTCAAAGTCCAGCCAGCCGAACTTCTCGCCCAGCGCGACGTGGTCTTTCACTTCGAAATCGAAAGCAGTCGGCGTGCCCCAGCGGCGCACTTCAACGTTGTCGTCTTCGTCTTTGCCGACCGGTACCGATTCGTGCGGCAGGTTGGGGATACCCAGCAGGATCGAGTCCAGTTCGGTCTGGATCGCGTCCAGCTCGACTTTACCGGCACTCAGCTCGCCCGCCATGCGCTCGACGTCCGCCATCAGCGGCGCGATGTCTTCGCCGCGCTGCTTGGCCTGACCGATGGATTTGGAACGCGCGTTACGCTCAGCCTGCAGTGCTTCGGTGCGGGTCTGGACGGTCTTGCGCTGTTCTTCCAGCGCTTCGATGCGCGCGGTATCCAGGGCAAAGCCACGGGAAGCCAGGCGGTCCGCTACGTCCTGAAGGTTGCTACGTAACAGTTTGGAATCGAGCATGTCGGTTTCTCGTTATCAAAGTTTGGTCAGGGACAGGCCGGCCCACGTCGCGAGCAGCCCGCCGAATACGCTGATCGCCGCATAGCCCAGGGCCAGCGGCACTTGCCCGCTTTCCAGCAGGCGCACCGTATCCAGTGAAAAGGATGAAAAAGTCGTCAGCCCCCCGAGGAAGCCGACCATCAACCCGGCGCGCACCTCGATCGGCACCTCCGGGCGTATCAAAAACAGGCCGTACAACACGCCAATCAGCAGACAGCCCACGATATTAACGGCCAGCGTCGCGGTATAGAAGTGCCGCGGCCAATTGGCGTTGACCCAGTTAGCGGTGGCGAAGCGCAACAGGGTGCCGGCAATTCCGCCGACGGAGACCGCAACAATCAATGGAAGCACTATTTTCTCCGCTGTCTTGGGCTTAAACGGTCGAGTTGCGCGAGGTGGTTGAGCTTCTCGCCGATCTTCAATTCCAGGCCACGGGGCACCGGTTGATAGAACGGGATCGGCTCAAGCTCTTCCGGGAAATAGTCTTCACCGGCAGCGTAGGCATCGGGCTCGTCGTGGGCGTAGCGGTATTCGTCGCCATAGCCCAATTGCTTCATCAGTTTGGTCGGCGCATTGCGCAAGTGCAGCGGCACTTCCAGCGAACCGTACTCGGCAGCCGCGCGCAGCGCGGTCTTGAAGCCCATGTACACCGCGTTGCTTTTCGGCGCACAGGCGAGATAGGTGATGGCCTGGGCCACCGCCAGTTCGCCTTCCGGGCTACCAAGACGCTCCTGCACTTCCCACGCCGCCAGGCACAGGCTCAGCGCGCGCGGATCGGCATTGCCGATGTCTTCGCTGGCCATGCGCACCACGCGTCGCGCCAGGTACAACGGATCGCAACCGCCATCGATCATCCGCGCAAACCAGTACAGCGCGCCATCAGGGTTGGAACCGCGTACCGATTTGTGCAGCGCGGAGATCTGGTCGTAGAACGCTTCGCCGCCCTTGTCGAAGCGCCGTCGGGTGTCGCCGAGCAGGCTTTGCAGCAGCTCGGTGCCCATTTCGCTGTTGTCTTCGGCCAGGTCCGAGGCGTTCTCCAGCAGATTGAGCAGGCGCCGGCCATCGCCATCGGCGGCCGACAGCAGCATCTGGAAGCCTTCATCGCTGAGGGTCAGGTTGCGCTTGCCCAGGCCACGCTCTTCGGTGAGTGCGCGGTGCACCAGTTTGCGCAGTGCTGTCTCGTCGAGGCTTTTCAGCACATAGACGCGAGCCCGCGACAACAGCGCGTTGTTCAATTCAAACGAAGGGTTTTCAGTGGTGGCGCCGATGAAAATCAGCGTGCCGTCTTCAACGTAGGGCAGGAAGGCATCCTGCTGCGATTTGTTGAAGCGGTGCACTTCATCGACGAACAGAATCGTGCGCTTGCCGTACTGGCCGGCCTGCTGCTTGGCGATTTCCACCGCCTGACGGATTTCCTTGACCCCGGCGAGCACTGCCGAGACCGTTTCGAAATGTGCGTCCGAGACTTCCGCGAGCAAGCGCGCCAGGGTGGTCTTGCCCACACCCGGCGGCCCCCAGAAGATCATCGAATGCAGGGCACCCTGCTCCAGCGCCTCACGCAGAGGCTTGCCGCGAGCGAGCACGTGCTCCTGACCGACGTACTCATCCAGATTGGTCGCGCGCAAACGCGCGGCCAGCGGCTGGGCAATCGGTGCACTGCGAAACAGATCCATCACGTAGCGTTGAAACCTCTGATTGTCTGAAACCGGTTGGAATACCTGTGGACACCTGTTGGTGACCCTGTGGCGAGGGGATTTATCCCCGATGGACTACGCAGCAGTCACCTTTTTTGGGGCTGCTTTGCAGCCCATCGGGGATAAATCCCCTCGCCACAAAAGCTCCAGGCCACAAGAACCCGACCCGGGATCCGGGGTTTATTCCTGGATAACGTCAGCACCCTTCGGGATGTCGAACTTGAACTTCGACGCCGGCACCGCTTCGTTGGCCTTGACCCCGGTGAACAGAATGTTGGTGCGCTGGCCGACGCTGTCGATCAGTTGCATGTCATTCACCAGGCCGTTGCGGAACGACAGACGCAGACTGTCGAACAGGGTGTCCTTGGTCTTCGGCTTGAGGGTGAAGTCGATCACGCCGCCCGCCTCTTTGGCACTGATCTCAAAGCTCTGGCTGATCTTTGACACGTCACCGGAGAGCAGCAGCGCCGGGGTCTGAGTCAGACGCTCGTCGAGCTTCTTGATGGTCGCCTGCTCCAGATCCGGGTCCCACAGGGTGACCTTCTTGCCGTCGGAAACCATGGTCTGCTCGTTTGGCGCTTCGGTGTGCCAGTAGAACAGGCCCGGACGCTGCAGGACCATATCACCGCGAGTTTCCTGCAACTGGGTGCCGCTGCCGTCGAGGGTCAGCTGGGAGAAGTTCGCGGTCAGGGTTTTCGATGTTTCCAGCAATTGAGTCAGACGCGCCACGTCCTTGTCATCGGCGTGGGCCGTGAGCGTGGTCAGCGCCAGTACTGGCAACAGCATGCGGATAAGACGCATGGGAGTCCTCTTGAATACTCGTTGGGAGAGCGGCGGCACATCATTGTCCCGCCTCTTGCTTGGCAATCAGTCGCGCACCGGGCCGGGGGCCAGAACTTCACGCGAACCGTTGGTGTTCATTGAGGTGACGACCCCGGCCATTTCCATGGCTTCGATCATGCGCGCGGCGCGGTTGTAACCGATCTTCAGCTTGCGCTGTACCGCAGAAATCGACGCCCGGCGGCTTTCCAGCACGAACTGCACGGCTTCGTCGTAGAGCGCGTCGGTCTCGGCATCATCACCGTCGCCACCACCGCTGCTGCCTTCAAAGCCGCTGCCCGCCTCTTCGACACCGTTGAGGATGTCATCGTTGTATTCCGGTGCGCCACGCAGTTTCCACGCTTCCACCACGCGGTGTACTTCATCGTCGGAAACGAACGCGCCGTGTACCCGGATCGGCAGGCTGGTGCCCGGCGGCATGTAGAGCATGTCGCCGTGACCGAGCAGTTGCTCGGCACCGCCCTGATCGATGATGGTCCGCGAGTCGATCTTGCTCGACACCTGGAACGCCATACGGGTCGGAATGTTGGCTTTGATCAGACCGGTGATCACGTCCACAGAAGGACGCTGGGTCGCGAGGATCAAGTGGATACCGGCGGCACGTGCCTTCTGCGCGATACGGGCGATCAGTTCTTCGACCTTCTTGCCGACGATCATCATCATGTCGGCGAATTCGTCGACCACCACAACGATGGTCGGCAGCTTCTGCAGCAATGGCGCTTCGTCGTGAATGCTTTCGCGCTTGTACAGCGGGTCGGTCAACGGCTCGCCGGCGTCCTGGGCTTCCTTGACCTTGGCATTGAAGCCCGAAAGGTTACGCACGCCCATCTTCGCCATCAGCTTGTATCGGCGCTCCATCTCGGCAACGCTCCAGCGCAGGGCGTTGGCGGCGTCCTTCATGTCGGTCACTACCGGGCACAGCAGGTGCGGAATGCCTTCGTAGATCGACAGCTCGAGCATTTTCGGGTCGATCATGATCAGTTTGGCGTCGTCCGGGCCGGACTTGAACAGGATCGACAGGATCATCGCGTTCACGCCCACCGACTTACCGGAACCGGTGGTACCGGCCACCAGCAGGTGCGGCATCTTGGCCAGGTCGGTGATGACCGGTTTGCCGCCAATGTCGTGGCCCAGGGCCAGAGTGACCGGCGACTTGAAGTTGTCGTACTCGGGGGTCGACAGCACTTCGGAGAAACGCACGATCTGCCGGTCTTCGTTGGGAATTTCGATACCGACCGTGGTCTTGCCCGGAATCACCTCGACCACGCGCACGCTGGTCACCGCCAGCGAACGTGCGAGGTCTTTGGCCAGGTTGGCGATGCGGCTGACCTTGACGCCAGCGGCAGGCTGGATTTCGTAACGGGTAATCACCGGGCCCGGATGGATCGAATCCACGGTGACTTCGACGCCGAACTCCTTGAGCTTGATCTCCAGCAAGTGGCCGACGGCAGCCAGGGATTCCGGCGAATAATTGAGTTGTTTCTTTTCCGCCGGATCGAGAATCGAGATCGGCGGCAAAGTACCTTCCACGGCGCTGTCGACGAACAACGGCACCTGTTTCTCTTTCTGCACGCGCTTGCTTGGCTCCGGTGCTTTGACCGGCGCCGGGGCGATGACCGGCGGCACCTGCTTCTCGCGATCCGACATGTGCTTGCTCAAGGCCTGCTCGCGCTCGATCAGGCGCTCCTTGACCTTGGCCTGTTCACGTTTGTCGGTGACGGTCGGCGCCACGACGTCGTGGACGCGGTCATCAACCTCACGCAGCTGCGCGACCAGTTGCTTGCGCTCGGTACGGGCCGACCACCAGCGGTTGATCGCGCCCTGAAACAGTTCGAACAGGTCGAGGGTGATCTTGCCGGTGACGTCCATCACCTTGAACCACGACAGGTCGGTGAACACCGTCAGGCCAAACAGGAACAACGCGATGAACAGCAGCGTGCTGCCCTGGATATTCAGCGCGTTGCGCGCCAGATCACCGAGACTTTCGCCCAGCGCCCCACCCGCACCCGCCGGCAGACCGGTGGCAGCATGGAAATGGATATGCGCCAGCGCAGCGCCGGACAGTACCAGGAACACCAGACCGATCAGGCGCCAGGAGAACAGCCAGCCGCTCCACTGCCACGGCTCGTGACGCTGACGGAAGATCTGATAGGCCTTGACCGCGAGCAGCAGCGGGAAAATATATGCGAAATAACCCAGCACCATGAACAGGATATCGGCGCTGTAGGAGCCGGCCGGGCCGCCGAAGTTCTGCACGTCGTCGATCTTGCTGTTGTGGCTCCAGCCCGGATCGTCCTTGCCGTAGGTCAGCAGGGCCATCATCAGGAACAGGCACAAGGCACCGATGGCGATCAATGCACCTTCCTTGAGCCGGTAGTGCAATTGCTGGCGCCAGAGCGGAACGACTGTTTTTGGTGCTGCGGTGGATTTCTTCAAAACGCTTCTTTTCCTGCGCCCAAGGCGCGTCCATCTATTGAATGACGATAAAAAACTGCCCAATCCAGGCAGGTAAAAAAGTGAACCGGCGCATCTGAGACTACTTTTAACACTGTGCCGCAGCTTTTATAAACACAGCTATAAACACAGCGCTCTACAAATATTCTGTAACAGCCCGGCATTGTACGGGTTTGTACGGCTGATGCCATGCTTCAAACCCCATAGCTGAGCATAGCCAACCGCACAAATCCTGCGGTTCAATTTGAGCATGCATTGTCTTTTGTGACAAAGGCTTATGAGGTGTATTTGATGAACGCAGCGAAGCATTCACGCCTGATCATTCCTGGCTCCGGCCCTGCCGGCTACAGCGCCGCCGTATACGCCGCCCGCGCCAACCTCAAACCGGTGGTCATTACCGGCTTGCAGGCGGGTGGTCAGCTCACCACCGTCGAAGGCGACAATTGGCCCGGCGACGTCGAAGGCCTCACCGGCCCGGTACTGATGGAGCGCATGCAGAGACACGCCGAACGCTTTGCCACCGAGATCGTTTACGACCACATCCACACCGCCAAGTTGCAGCAGCGCCCGTTCGAGCTCATCGGCGACAGCGGCACTTATACCTGCGACGCCCTGATCATCGCCACCGGCGCTTCGGCGCAGTATCCGGGACTGCCCTCGGAAGAAACCGTCGCGAGCAAAGGGGGTCGGCTCGTGCGACCTGTGACGGCTTTTTCTACCGCAATCAGGTGGCCGCCGTAGCGGACGGCGACAACACTGCCGTCAAGGAAGCCGTGTACCTGTCGAACATTGCGAAGTATCTGGACGACATTCCTGTCATTTAACGGCACACTTTATCGCGGGCCTCGGGCCCGCACCGCCCTCCCCTTCTGCAAGCCTGGACGCCATGCTGACTTGGTTACAACGCAATTCCCTGACTTTCCCGCCCTTGGAAAAGGCCATGCGCGATCCCAATGGATTGCTGGCCGCCGGTGGCGACCTGTCCGCCGACCGCCTGGTGCAGGCTTACCGACACGGCTGTTTTCCATGGTTTTCCGAGGGCCAGCCAATCCTCTGGTGGTCGCCGGATCCGCGCACCGTTCTGTTTCCCGACGAACTGCATGTCTCGCGCAGCCTCGGCAAGCTGCTGCGCAAGCAACGCTACCAGGTGACCTTTGATCGGGATTTCGCAGCCGTGATTCGCGCCTGCGCCGCGCCCCGGGACTACGCCGACGGCACCTGGATCACCGAAGCCATGCAAGACGCCTACCTCGAACTGCACCGCCGCGGCTTCGCCCACTCGGTCGAGGTCTGGGATGAGGGACAACTGGTCGGCGGCCTGTATGGCCTGGCGATGGGTCAGCTGTTTTTTGGTGAATCGATGTTCAGCCGCGCCGACAACGCCTCCAAATATGGCTTTGCCACGCTGGTGCAGCATCTGAAAGAGGCGGGATTCGTTCTGATTGATTGCCAGATGCCGACCGATCATCTGCACAGCCTCGGCGCCCGGGCGATCCCCCGCCACGAATTCGCCAACTACCTGGCCCGCCACCTGGATCAATCCAGTCGCGCCACCTGGGTTTGCTGAGCGACTTTTGCGCGCGTGGCTTACACTTAATTCACCAGCTTATCCCGAGGGTTGATCATGACCGAGTTGGCGCGCTTGAAGTTCTATGCCACTCAGCCTCATTCCTGCAGTTATCTGCCCGAGGAGCAGGCGACGACGCTGTTTCTCGACCCGAGTCAGCCCATGGATGTGCACGTCTACGCAGACCTGTCGGAAATGGGCTTTCGCCGCAGCGGCGACCATCTGTATCGGCCCCATTGCCAGAATTGCAATGCGTGCGTGCCTGCACGCATCCCGGTGGCACAGTTCAACCCCAACCGCCAGCAGAAACGCATTTTCAAGCGCAATGCCGATCTGCAGGTGCGCCCGGTGAAACCGCATTTCAGCGAAGAATATTTCGACCTGTACCAGCGCTATATCGAACAGCGACACGCCGACGGCGACATGTACCCGCCAAGCCGCGACCAGTTCTCGACCTTTCTGGTGCGCGACCTGCCTTTCTCGCGCTTCTATGAATTTCGACTCGACGGACGGTTACTCGCCGTTGCTGTGACCGATCTGCTGCCCAACGGCTTGTCGGCGGTCTACACCTTTTACGAACCTGACGAGGAGCGCCGCAGCCTGGGGCGCTTCGCGATCCTGTGGCAAATCGCCGAAAGCCAGCGCCTGGGGCTGGAAGCGGTGTATCTCGGATACTGGATCAAGAACTGCAAAAAGATGAACTACAAGACCCAATATCGCCCCATCGAATTGCTGATCAATCAGCGCTGGGTAATCCTGAACTAATCGCAAGCCCTAAACCCCTTGGCTTGAACCCCCTTTTTCGGGCACAATGCACGCCGCTTTTGCCTGGCGCAGTTGCACCGGGCCATTCATTGGACACCGAGGGCTTTACTGCATGTCGAAAGAAGACAGCTTCGAAATGGAAGGCACTGTCGTCGACACCCTGCCCAACACCATGTTTCGTGTGGAGTTGGAAAATGGGCACGTCGTAACCGCGCATATCTCCGGCAAGATGCGCAAGAACTACATTCGTATTCTTACCGGTGACAAAGTGCGCGTCGAGCTGACGCCCTATGACTTGAGCAAAGGGCGCATCACTTACCGCGCTCGCTAATCAAGTCAATACAAGACGCCCGGTTTATGCCGGGCGTTTTTGTTTGTCTGGGATTTGGTTTTTTTGTTTTGCGGGCATATCCGTTGCTGCGGTGATGGCTCCTGGCGGTTTCGCTCTTACAGCGAGTCACCTTTTCCAAACGCCGAAAAGGTAACCCAAAAGGCTTTGCCCCGGCGTACGGCACTTCGCTGAGGCTCAGTGTTCCCTCGCTACGGTGCCCATCCGGGGGCATCGCCTACGGTTTGCTTCGCTGCACCTCCTCTCGATGCATGCGGCTTCGCCGCACGGCGCTGCGCGCCTACCCCCCGGATGGACACCTACGCTCGGCCTGCCGAAGGGGCTGAAGATCAAAAGCCAGGTCAAGAGCCAAAGCCAAAGCCAAAGCCAAAGCCAAAGCCAAAGCAGATCAAAAGATCACAGCCTTCGGCAGTTCCTACAGGGGATTGGATGTATTCAGTTAAAAATTTGGTCGGCTGTCAGGCCGCCATCGCTGGCAAGCCAGCTCCCACAACTTTACTCGTGCACACCCCATGCGGCGAAGCCGCCCTACTCAACACGATGAGCGTTAGCTCGAGTACCGCTCTTGATCTGAGGGCCCGTCGGCAGGCTGAGTGGAGGGGTTTATCCGGGGGTGGGAGCGCAGCGACCGTTTGGCGCAGCCAAACACAGCGAGAGGAGGTGCAGCGAAGCAAACCGTAGGCGCTGCCCCCCGGATGAATCCCGGAGCGAAGGAACCCGAGCCTAAGCGAGGGCCGAACGTCAGGGTAAAGCCTTTTTGGTTACTTTTGAGGCGCTTGTCAAAAGTGACCCGCCGTAAGGGCGGAACCCTAAGCAGCCGTTACCGCAGCAACGGATATACACCCAAAAACATCAGACAACAAAAAGGCGCCCGAAGGCGCCCTCTTGTTTTACAGCCGTCAGGCCATCTCCGCCGTAGTCTCGAAGTCAAACGTCAACTCACCATCCTTGATGTCGATGTGCACCACACCGCCATGCTCGGCCAGCTCGCCAAACAGAATCTCCTCCGCCAGCGGGCGCTTGATCTTGTCCTGGATCAGACGCGCCATCGGACGTGCGCCCATCGCCGAGTCATAACCACCCGCCGCCAGCCAGCTACGCGCGGCATCAGTGACCTCAAGCAGCACACGCTTGTCTTCCAGTTGCGCCTGCAGTTCGGTAAGGAACTTGTCCACCACACTTTTGATGACCTCATGACTGAGGCGACCAAACTGGATAATGGTGTCCAGACGGTTACGGAACTCCGGCGTGAAGCTCTTCTTGATCACTTCCATCGCATCGGACGAGTGGTCCTGATGAGTGAAGCCGATCGAAGCCCGCGCTGCCGTCTCGGCGCCGGCGTTGGTGGTCATGATGATGATCACGTTGCGGAAGTCCGCCTTGCGCCCGTTGTTGTCGGTGAGCGTGCCGTGGTCCATCACCTGCAGCAGCAGGTTGAAGACTTCCGGATGCGCCTTCTCGATTTCATCGAGCAGCAATACGCAGTGCGGTTGCTTGGTGATCGCTTCGGTCAACAGACCGCCCTGATCAAAGCCGACATAGCCCGGAGGCGCACCGATCAGACGCGATACGGTGTGACGCTCCATGTACTCGGACATGTCGAAGCGCACCAGTTCGATGCCCAGCGCCTTGGCCAGTTGCCGCGCGGCCTCGGTTTTACCGACACCGGTGGGCCCTGCGAACAGGAACGAACCGACAGGCTTGTCAGGCGACTTGAGCCCGGCACGAGACAGCTTGATCGCGGTCGACAGCGAATCAATCGCCGCGTCCTGACCAAATACCGTCAGCTTCAGGTCACGCTCCAGATTGCGCAGCAGTTCCTTGTCGGAGCTGGTGACATGCTTCGGCGGAATCCGCGCGATTTTCGCCACGATGTCTTCAACCTGTGGCACGTCAATGCGCTTCACGCGCTTGTCGGCCGGCTGCAGACGCTGGTAGGCACCCGCTTCGTCGATCACGTCGATGGCCTTGTCCGGCATGTGCCGGTCATTGATATAACGCGATGCCAGTTCAGCAGCCGCGCGCAACGACTCATCGCTGTATTCGATGTTGTGGTGCTGCTCGAAACGCCCCTTCAGGCCGCGCAGGATACCGATGGTGTCTTCCACCGACGGCTCGACGACATCGACTTTCTGGAAGCGTCGTGCCAACGCACGATCCTTCTCGAAGATGCCGCGAAATTCCTGGAACGTGGTCGAGCCGATGCAGCGGATGTCGCCAGACGACAGCAGCGGCTTGAGCAGGTTCGAGGCATCCATTACGCCACCGGACGCGGCACCCGCACCGATGATGGTGTGGATCTCGTCGATGAACAGGATCGCCTGCGGACGTTTTTTCAGTTCATTGAGCAGCGCCTTGAAGCGCTTCTCGAAATCACCGCGATACTTGGTGCCTGCAAGCAGAGCGCCGAGGTCGAGCGAATAGACGACGCTGTTGGCCAGCAGATCCGGCACCTGGTTGTCGACAATGCGCTTGGCCAAGCCTTCGGCAATCGCGGTTTTACCCACGCCCGCCTCGCCCACCAGCAGCGGATTGTTCTTGCGCCGACGCGCAAGAATCTGCGCGACACGCTCGACTTCCGTCTCACGACCGACCAGCGGATCGATCCGCCCCTGGCGTGCAAGTTCGTTGAGATTGCTGGCATAAGCGTCCAGCGGATTGCCTGAAGAAGAAGACTCACCGCCCTCGTCGTCCTGCATATCTTGTTCACCTTCAGAGTGATCGCCATGCCCCGGCACCTTGGAGATGCCATGGGCGATATAGTTGACGACATCAATGCGCGCAACGCTCTGCTGTTTCAGCAGGAACACGGCCTGACTCTCTTGCTCACTGAAGATTGCAACCAGCACGTTGGCGCCAGTCACTTCGCGTTTGCCCGAGCTCTGTACATGAAAAACAGCACGTTGCAGCACACGCTGGAAGCCCAGGGTTGGCTGGGTTTCGCGATCTTCGTCGTGGACGGGGATCAATGGCGTGGTTGAGTCGATGAACTCCTGCAGGTCGTGCTTGAGTTTGTCGAGGTTTGCGCCGCAGGCACGCAATACGGTGGCGGCAGCCTCATTGTCCAATAGGGCCAGCAGCAGGTGTTCGACGGTCATGAATTCATGACGCTTCGAACGAGCCTCCTTGAAGGCAAGATTGAGGGTGACTTCGAGCTCGCGGTTTAACATAGCTTCACCTCATACCCAAGTGGTCGGCGATTAACCGTCCTTCTCGATTTCACAGAGTAGCGGATGCTGGCTTTCCCTGGCGTACTGGTTGACCTGCATGGCCTTTGTCTCGGCGATGTCGCGGGTAAACACTCCACATACTGCCCGTCCTTCTGTGTGAACGGCCAGCATGACCTTGGTCGCCAGCTCGCGATTCAGGTTAAAAAACACCTCGAGCACTTCGACGACGAAATCCATCGGTGTGTAGTCATCGTTGAACAAAACCACCTTGTACATCGGCGGCGCCTGTAACGCAGGCTTTGCTTCCTGAACAGCAACGCCTGCCGAATCGTCGTCGTGCTCCTGTGGAAGATCCTTCTGGAGAAGCGGGCGATCCTGATTGAATGTTAGTCGAATCTGGCTGATTGCATGCATGGAAAGAAAGGTTCGTCAGTTGTGCAAATACAGTGGTGGGGGCGGCTGTACACCTTTTCAACTCCGACTGCCCGGTCACCTTGACTATCGGGAAAACGGTGTTACAACCAATAGAGCCCACAGTGGGTAAAAAAGATCCGCGGAGTCAATCTTTTTAACGGATTCGATTGCGGATGAATTGGATGATACTCCAGCGATGGAGACTGTTGCAGAGGGATTTGAGCATGGCTGTCGGCAAGGTGAAATGGTTCAACAATGCCAAGGGGTTCGGTTTCATTAACACCGACTCCCGCGAGGGGAAGGACGAGGATGGCAAGGAAATCGATTTCTTTGCCCATTACTCCGCCATTGAAATGGACGGGTACAAAACCCTTAAAGCCGGGCAAGAAGTCAAATTCGAGATCGTGCAAGGGCCCAAAGGCCTGCACGCCACAAAAATTCAGAATGTCGAGGCCGCAAAAGATAGTGCCTCGACAGCCGCTCATCACCAATCCGTGACCAGCTGAAGCCAACCGGACACCTGCCAGAAAACAAACCGCCCGGCTCGATCACTCGAGCCGGGCGGTTTTGTTGCAACTGCCTTTCTTACATGTGCTTGACGATCGCTTCACCGAAGCCCGAAGAAGACACCAGCGTGGCGCCTTCCATCAGACGTTCGAAGTCGTAAGTCACGGTCTTGGCCTTGATGGCGCCATTGGTGCCCTTGATGATCAGGTCAGCCGCTTCGGTCCAGCCCAGATGACGCAGCATCATCTCGGCCGACAGAATCACCGAGCCCGGGTTGACCTGGTCCTTGCCGGCGTACTTCGGCGCGGTACCGTGGGTCGCCTCGAACATCGCCACGGTATCCGACAGGTTGGCACCCGGCGCGATACCGATACCGCCCACTTCAGCCGCCAGGGCATCGGAGAGGTAGTCACCGTTGAGGTTCAGCGTGGCGATCACATCGTATTCGGCCGGACGCAGCAGGATCTGCTGGAGCATGGCGTCGGCAATGGCATCCTTGACGATGACCTCACGGCCGGTTTTCGGGTTCTTGAATTTCATCCATGGGCCGCCATCGAGCAGCTCGGCGCCGAATTCTTCCTTCGCCACCTCGTAACCCCAGTCCTTGAAGGCACCTTCGGTGAATTTCATGATGTTGCCCTTGTGCACGATGGTCAGCGACTTGCGGTCGTTGTCCACCACGTATTGCAAGGCCTTACGCACCAGACGTTTGGTGCCTTCCTTGGAAACAGGCTTGATGCCGATACCGCAATCCTGGTCAAAACGGATCTTGGTGACGCCCATTTCTTCTTTCAGAAACTTGATGACTTTGGTGGCCTCAGGAGAGCCGGCCTTCCATTCGATGCCGGCATAGATGTCTTCGGAGTTCTCGCGGAAGATCACCATGTCGACGTCGCCAGGCTTTTTCACCGGGCTCGGCACGCCTTCGAACCACACCACAGGGCGCAGGCAGACATAGAGATCGAGCTGCTGGCGCAGGGCCACGTTGAGGGAGCGGATGCCGCCACCGACCGGGGTGGTCAGCGGGCCCTTGATGGAGACCACGTAATCCTTGACGGCGTCCAGGGTTTCCTGGGGCAGCCAGGTATCCTGGTCATAGACCTGAGTCGCTTTTTCGCCAGCATAAACCTCCATCCAGGAAATCTTGCGCTTGCCCCCGTAGGCCTTGGCCACGGCAGCATCAACCACTTTGATCATCACCGGGCTGACGTCGACGCCAATGCCGTCACCTTCAATGAAGGGGATGATCGGGTTATCAGGAACATTGAGAGAATGGTCTGCATTGACGGTGATTTTGTCGCCGACGGCTGGAACCTGAATCTTCTTGTAACCCATGCTGAACTCCATTGTTTGGATTGAACATCTGGCTTGGTTCGAGCGTAACCCAGTTAAATCAACACGCAAACCCTCTGTTCACGACGCGGGCACATCTGGTTTCGTACAAGCCTGAAAGCAAAGGGAAAAGCGCCAAACTCAAGCATTCCCGGCGACTCTACGCCCCACCCCGCCCTGCGACCTTTAGACCAATGGACGAGACCGGTTGCATATGAACCATCGGCAGATTGCCAGCTACCTATGTATAATGCCGCCCGCTGACCAAAGGGTCACGACGGCTGGCCTCTCTAGCACGAGACTTTCCGCCTGATTGGTCGGGTTGTTACCGCAGCCTGACTGCTTGACGCTCAACGATGCACCCAACATCACCGCGAAGATTCTCGACATTCGGTTCATGGATGACTTTGAACGAACGCGCTTACCCGGCGCCCCTCGAGTTTCTGCGCACGCTTTAGCAAAGAAGAGAGAGTTAATCCGAATATGCCCACCCGCTCGAAGATCATCTATACCTTCACCGACGAAGCTCCAGCCCTCGCCACCTATTCCCTGCTGCCGATCATCGAGGCTTACACCGCCTCGGCCGATATCGCCGTGGAAACCCGCGATATCTCTCTTGCAGCACGCATCCTGGCCAGCTTCCCCGAGCAACTGGGCGACAAAGCCGTAGCCGACCACCTCGCCGAACTGGGCGCCCTGGCCGTTACGCCTGAAGCCAACATCATCAAGCTGCCGAACATCAGTGCTTCGGTACCTCAGCTGCAAGCGGCAATCAAAGAGCTGCAAGCCCAGGGTTACAACCTGCCGGACTACCCGGAAACCGTGACCAACGACGCCGAAAAAGAAGCCAAGGCGCGTTACGACAAGGTCAAGGGCAGCGCCGTGAACCCGGTTCTGCGTGAAGGCAACTCCGACCGCCGCGCTCCGCTGTCGGTCAAGAACTATGCGCGCAAGCACCCGCACAAAATGGGCGCCTGGGCCAAAGACTCCAAGTCCCACGTCGCTCACATGAGCACCGGCGATTTCTACGGCAGCGAAAAAGCTGCCCTGATCGACGCCGCTGACGCTGTGAAGATCGAACTGATCGCCAAAGATGGCACCGCGACCGTCCTGAAAGAAAAAACCAGCGTTCAGGCCGGCGAGATCCTCGACTGCGCCGTGATGAGCAAAAACGCCCTGCGCGCGTTCATCGCCGCTGAAATCGACAGCGCCAAGGCGCAAGGCGTACTGCTCTCGGTGCACCTGAAAGCGACCATGATGAAGGTCTCCGACCCGATCATGTTCGGCCAGATCGTTGCCGAGTTCTATAAAGACGCCCTGACCAAGCACGCTGACGTGCTGGCCCAGATCGGCTTCAACCTGAACAACGGCATTGGCGATCTGTACGCGCGCATCAAGGCCCTGCCGGCCGAGCAGCAAGCGCAGATCGAAGCCGATATCGCCGCGGTCTACGCCGCGCGTCCGTCGCTGGCGATGGTCAACTCCGACAAGGGCATCACCAACCTGCACGTGCCGAGCGACGTCATCGTCGACGCCTCGATGCCGGCGATGATCCGTGACTCCGGCAAGATGTGGGGCACCGACGGTCAACTGCACGACACCAAGGCAGTGATCCCGGATCGTTGCTACGCCACCATCTACCAGGCCGTGATCGAAGATTGCAAAGCCAACGGTGCGTTCGATCCGACCACCATGGGCAGCGTGCCAAACGTTGGCCTGATGGCGAAGAAAGCCGAAGAGTACGGCTCGCACGACAAGACGTTCCAGATCAAGGCTGACGGCGTGGTTCGCGTCACCGACAGCAAGGGCAACCTGCTGATGGAACAGGCTGTTGAAGCCGGCGACATCTTCCGCATGTGCCAGACCAAAGACGCGCCGATTCAGGACTGGGTCAAACTGGCCGTCAACCGCGCTCGCGCCAGCAGCACCCCGGCGATCTTCTGGCTCGACCCGATGCGCGCCCACGACGGCGTGGTCATCGAGAAGGTTCAGGCGTACCTGAAAGATCACGACACCAGCGGCCTGGACATCCAGATCATGGCGCCGGTCGATGCCATGAAGTACACCCTGCAGCGCACCCGCGAAGGCAAGGACACCATTTCGGTGACCGGCAACGTCCTGCGCGACTACCTGACCGACCTGTTCCCGATCATGGAACTGGGCACCAGCGCCAAGATGCTGTCGATCGTGCCGCTGATGAACGGCGGTGGCCTGTTCGAAACCGGCGCTGGCGGTTCGGCACCGAAGCACGTGCAGCAACTGGTCGAAGAAAACTTCCTGCGCTGGGATTCGCTGGGCGAATTCCTCGCGCTGGCAGCGTCCCTCGAGCATTTGGGTGTGAACTACAACAACCCGAAAGCACTGGTTCTGTCCAAGACCCTGGATCAGGCCACTGGCCAGTTCCTCGACAACAACAAGTCGCCATCGCGCAAAGTCGGCAACATCGACAACCGCGGCAGCCACTTCTACCTGGCGCTGTACTGGGCTCAGGCCCTGGCCGCCCAGACCGAAGACGCTGCACTGCAAGCGCAGTTCGCGACGCTGGCCAAAACCCTGACCGAGAACGAGGCGACCATCGTTGCCGAACTCAACGCCGTGCAGGGCAAGCCAGTGGACATCGGTGGTTACTACCACGCCGACGCCGAGCTGATCAGCAAGGCCATGCGCCCAAGCGCAACCTTCAACGCGGCGATTGCTGCGCTGGTTTAAGGTTGTAAGGGAACATCACAAACCCCGGCCCTGTGCCGGGGTTTGTGTTTCCAAACACAACACGAAACCCTGTGGGAGCTGGCTTGCCAGCGATAGCGGTGGATCAGGCACTTTCAATGGTGAATGATAAGCCGCCATCGCTGGCAAGCCAGCTCCCACAGTGAATCGGTTAAACCTGGATATTGAGGAAGGTTTTATGGAATGGCTCCCCCACATCACCGTCGCCACCATCGTCGAAGACAATGGCCGCTTCCTGATGGTCGAAGAACACAAGGCCGGGCGTAACGTGCTCAACCAGCCCGCCGGCCATCTCGACCCGGACGAAACCCTGATTGACGCCGCCATCCGCGAAACCCTTGAGGAAACCGGCTGGGACGTCGAACCCACCGGTGTGATCGGGATTTACCTGTACACCGCGCCGAGCAACGGCGTGACCTACCAGCGCGTATGCTTCAGCGCCAAAGCGGTGAAACACCACCCGGACTATCAACTGGACGACGGCATCGTCGGCGCCAAGTGGTTGACCCGTAGCGAATTAATCGCTCAGCGCGACAACTGGCGCAGCGAGCTGATCATCCGCTGCATCGACGACTATCTGGCCGGCCATCACTTCAGTCTGGAACTGATCCGCCCTTCTCTTTAGCCTTGAGGCCGTGAGCCTGCTAGAATCGCGTCCTTTTTCAAGACACTCATTGAATCCCTATGCGTGATCCAGCCCCTTCTGACACATCCAAGAAGCGCGTCATTGTCGGCATGTCCGGCGGCGTGGACTCTTCCGTTTCCGCTCTCCTGCTGATCGAGCAGGGTTACGAGGTGGAAGGCCTGTTCATGAAGAACTGGGAAGAAGACGACGGAACGGAATACTGCACCGCCATGGATGACCTGGCGGATGCCCAGGCCGTGTGCGACAAGATCGGCATCAAGCTGCACACCGCGAACTTCGCCGCCGAGTACTGGGACAACGTGTTCGAGCACTTCCTCGCCGAATACAAGGCCGGTCGCACGCCGAACCCGGACATCCTGTGCAACCGCGAGATCAAGTTCAAGGCATTCCTCGACTACGCCATGATGCTTGGTGCCGACCTGATTGCCACCGGCCACTACGTGCGCCGTCGTGACATCGATGGCCGCACCGAACTGCTCAAGGGCCTCGATCCGAACAAGGACCAGAGCTATTTCCTGCACGCCGTCGGCGGCGAACAGATCGCCAAGACCCTGTTCCCGGTCGGTGAACTGGAAAAGCCCGAAGTGCGTGCGATTGCCGAGAAATACGAGCTGGCGACCGCCAAGAAGAAGGATTCCACCGGAATCTGCTTCATCGGCGAACGACGCTTCAGCGATTTCCTCAAGCAATACCTGCCGGCGCAACCGGGCGAGATCAAGACCACCGAAGGCGAAGTCATCGGCCGTCACCACGGCTTGATGTACCACACCATCGGTCAGCGTCAGGGCTTGGGTATTGGCGGCCTGAAAGATGCCGGCGACGAGCCGTGGTACGTGTTGCGCAAGGATCTGGACACCAACGAGTTGATCGTCGGTCAGGGCAACAACCATCCGTGGCTGTTCTCCAGCGCCCTGCTCGCCTCGGAAATCTATTGGGTCAACCCGATCGACCTGAGCCAGCCACTGCGCCTCACCGCCAAAGTGCGTTATCGCCAGAGCGACCAGGCTTGCACCCTGGAAAAAACCGCCAGCGGCTATCGCGCCGTGTTCGACGAGCCGCAGCGCGCTGTCACCCCGGGCCAGTCCGTGGTGTTCTACGACGGTGAAATCTGCCTCGGCGGCGGCGTGATCGAAGTTGCCGAGCCGTGGAGCGGCCAGGCATGAGCCCGACTCAGGAGCAACTGACGGCGCTGGGCGGCGTGTTTCTCGCCGCCGTGCTGGTCGACCGGATCGCCAAGACCGGGCAGACCAGCGAGGCCGGCCTGAGCTGCATGCTCGGCAGCCTGCTGGTACGCGACCCGAAGGACACACTGGATGTGTACGGCGGCGACGACCTCAATCTGCGCGAAGGCTACCGTGCATTGATCGGCGCTCTTGAGCGCGACCCCAGCACCCTGCAGCGCGAGCCGCTGCGCTACGCCCTGTCGATGCTCGGCCTTGAGCGGCAATTGGCCAAACGAGACGACATGCTCGACACCATCGGCAAGCGCTTGCCGCAGATCCAGTCACAGGTCGAACATTTCGGCCCGGCCCACGAAAACGTGATCGCCGCTTGCGGTGCGCTGTATCAGGACACCTTGAGCACACTGCGCCAGCGGATTCAGGTGCATGGCGACATGCGCAACCTGCAACAACCGAGCAATGCCTCGAAAATCCGCGCTCTGCTGCTGGCCGGCATCCGTTCGGCGCGCCTGTGGCGACAGCTCGGCGGCCACCGCTGGCAGTTGGTGATCAGCCGGCGCAAGCTGCTCAAAGAGCTGTATCCGTTGATGCGCAGCGAGTAAATCGTCGCGCGATAAAAGTTTTGTAGTCTGTAGCGCGTAATACGCCGGTCAGTTGGCAACGGACCGGCGGATTTTTTCATGTATGATACGCGCCCCATTTCGTTGCCCGACTGTCCGAGAACACCCCATGCAGCTCTCTTCGCTCACTGCGGTTTCCCCTGTTGACGGCCGCTACGCCGGCAAAACCCAGGCCCTGCGCCCGATTTTCAGCGAGTACGGCCTGATCCGTGCCCGCGTCCTGGTTGAAGTGCGCTGGCTCCAGCGCCTGGCCGCCCACGCCGGTATCCCGGAAGTGCCCGCCTTCTCCGCCGAGGCCAACGCCGTTCTGAATGAACTGGCTGAAAACTTCTCGCTGGAGCACGCCGAGCGCGTCAAAGAGATCGAGCGCACCACCAACCACGACGTCAAGGCGATCGAATACCTGCTCAAAGAGCAGGCGGCCAAACTGCCGGAGCTGGCCAAGGTCAGCGAGTTCATTCACTTTGCCTGCACCAGTGAAGACATCAACAACCTGTCCCACGCCCTGATGCTGCGCGAAGGCCGTGACGACGTGATGCTGCCGCTGATGCGCCAGACTGCCAACGCCATCCGCGAACTGGCGATCCGTTTCGCCGACGTGCCGATGCTGTCGCGCACTCACGGCCAGCCGGCCTCCCCAACCACACTGGGCAAAGAGCTGGCGAACGTGGTTTACCGCCTCGAGCGTCAGATCGCTCAAGTCGCTGCCGTGCCGCTGCTGGGCAAGATCAACGGTGCCGTGGGCAACTACAATGCGCACCTGTCGGCCTACCCGCAGATCGACTGGGAAGCCAACGCCCGTGCGTTCATCGAAGACGAGCTGGGCCTGGGCTTCAACCCGTACACCACACAGATCGAACCGCACGACTACATCGCCGAGCTGTTTGACGCCATTGCGCGCTTCAACACCATCCTGATCGACTTTGACCGTGACATCTGGGGCTACATCTCCCTGGGTTACTTCAAGCAGCGCACCATCGCTGGCGAAATCGGTTCGTCGACCATGCCGCACAAGGTCAACCCGATCGACTTCGAAAACTCCGAAGGCAACCTGGGCATCGCCAACGCACTGTTCCAGCACCTGGCGAGCAAGCTGCCGATCTCCCGCTGGCAGCGCGACCTGACCGACTCCACCGTACTGCGCAACCTCGGCGTGGGCTTCGCTCACAGCGTGATTGCCTACGAAGCCAGCCTCAAAGGCATCAGCAAACTCGAGCTCAACGCCGACAAGATTGCTGCAGATCTGGACGCTTGCTGGGAAGTATTGGCCGAGCCGATCCAGACCGTGATGCGCCGCTACAACATCGAAAACCCGTACGAGAAGCTGAAAGAACTGACCCGCGGCAAGGGCATCAGCCCTGAAGCGCTGCAGACTTTCATCGACGGCCTGGACATGCCAGCCGAAGCGAAAGCCGAGCTGAAACAGCTGACCCCGGCCAACTACATCGGTAACGCTGTAGCGCAAGCCAGACGCATCTGATTCACCGCTTGACCCGTTTGAGACGCCCGGCCGCGCCGGGCGTTTTTATTCCCGTCTGAAAAATGCTTTTTTTCAATAGGTTACACATGAATCCTGATACTCCTCTTCAACTTCTGGGCGGTCTTACGGCGCGCGAATTCATGCGCGATTACTGGCAGAAAAAGCCGCTGCTGATCCGTCAGGCCATTCCTGACTTCGAAAGCCCGATCGACGCCGACGAACTGGCCGGCCTGGCCCTGGAAGAAGAGGTCGAGTCGCGCCTGGTGATCGAGCACGGCGAGCGCCCGTGGGAGCTGCGTCGCGGCCCGTTCGCCGAAGACGAATTCAGCAAACTGCCGGAAAAAGAGTGGACTTTGCTCGTTCAGGCCGTTGATCAATTCGTCCCGGAAGTCAGCGAACTGCTGGAAAACTTCCGCTTCCTGCCGAGCTGGCGCGTCGATGACGTGATGATCAGCTTCGCCGCTCCGGGCGGCAGCGTCGGTCCGCACTTCGACAACTACGACGTATTCCTGCTGCAAGGCCACGGCAAGCGCAACTGGAAGATCGGCCAGATGTGCGACTCCGAGAGCCCGCTGCTGCAACACGCGGATCTGCGCATCCTCGCCGAATTCCACGAAACCGAAGAGTGGGTGCTGGAACCGGGCGACATGCTCTACCTGCCACCGCGCCTGGCCCACTGCGGTGTCGCGGTCGACAACTGCATGACCTACTCGGTCGGTTTCCGCGCGCCGAGCGCCTCTGAAGTGTTGACCCATTTCACTGACTTCCTCAGCCAGTTCCTGACTGACGAAGAACGCTACACCGACGCCGATGCGAAACCGGTCAGCGATGATCCGCATCAGATCCAGCACGACGCACTCGGCCGCCTGAAAAGCCTGCTCGCCGAACACATGAGCGACGAACGCCTGCTGCTGACCTGGTTCGGCCAGTACATGACCGAGCCGCGCTACCCGGAACTGGTGGTCGGCCCGGAAGACGTTGAAGAAGATGACTTCCTCAATGCCCTGCAGGACGGTGCGGTGCTGATCCGCAACCCGAGCGCGCGCCTGGCCTGGTCGGAAGTCGATGACGATCTGCTGCTGTTCGCCAGCGGTCAGAGCCGTTACCTGCCGGGCAAGCTGCGCGAGTTGTTGAAGATGATCTGCGCCGCCGATGCGCTGCACGTCGACAACCTCGGCGAGTGGCTGAACGACGAAGACGGTCGGGGCCTGCTGTGTGAGCTGGTCAAACAGGGCAGCCTGGGATTTGCCGATGAATAAGATTCGCGTACGTGTCGCAGACTGGCAAAAGGACAACGCCGAGATCCGGCGCATTCGTGAAACGGTGTTCATCGCCGAACAATCAGTGCCACCCGAGCTTGAATGGGACGCCGATGACGCGACCGCCGTGCATTTTCTGGCGTTCGAAGGCGACTTTCCGATCGGCACCGCCCGCCTGCTGCCCGACGGGCACATTGGCCGGGTGTCGGTACTGAAGGACTGGCGCGGGATGAAGGTGGGCGATGCGCTGATGCAAGCGGTCATCGCCGAAGCCGAAGCCCGCGGCCTGCAGCAGCAGATGCTCAGCGCGCAGGTACAGGCCACAGCGTTCTATGAGCGCCTGGGCTTCAGCCTGGTCAGTGAGGAATTCCTTGAAGCCGGGATTCCGCATGTCGATATGGTTCGGCATTCGGCTTGATCAGTAGAGCTCCTGAGACCTCCATTGATTTTGTGATCTCTGGAGATCCTGTGGTGAGGGGATTTATCCCCGATGGGTCGCGGAGCGGCCCCAAAATTTCAGGTCTGCTTCGCAGCCATCGGGGATAAATCCCCTCACCACAAAGGCCCTTGAGCGCCCACTCAAAACGCCCCGCCATTTTCGGATGCCGGGGCGTTTTGCTGTCTACGATTCAACTTGCCCCACCCCGGGCCGACAAACTGGCAATATCAAGCCTTTCGAAAGCGGAGATAACGGACATGTCCCTACGCACCCTGCTCACCACCCTGCTGCTCGGCTGCAGTTTTTCGGTGATGGCAGCCACAGAAATCGTGCCCCTCAATTACCGCACTAGCGCAGATATGCTGCCGATGGCGCAGGACTTCATCGGCAAGGACGGTCAGGTCAGCGCCTATGGCAATCAACTGATCATCAAGGCCGAGCCGGACAAGATCCAGGAACTCAAGGCGCTGATCAGTCAACTCGACACTGCGCCCAAACGCCTGTTGATCACGGTCGATACCAATGAAAACAACGACCGTGGCGATGAAGGCTACTCGGTCAACGGCGCCCAACCGAACCAGACCCGCATCATCAGCCGCAGCACCGCCAGTCGCGACGGCGGCGTGCAACAGGTGCAAGCCACCGACGGCATGCCGGCGCTGATTCAAGTCGGTCAAAGTGTGCCGATCACCAGCAGCCAGACCAACTCCTACGGCGATTACAGCAGCCAGACGCAATACCGCAACGTCACCCAGGGTTTCTATGTGACGGCAAGCGTTACCGGCGACATCGTTCACCTGGCAATCAGTACCAACCGTGACCGCATGAGCCAGGAACGTCCCGATGTAGTGAACGTGCAAAGTACCGACACAACAGTCAGCGGACGCCTGGGTGAATGGATCACTCTCGCCGGGGTGAATCGCCAGACTCAGGCCGACAAACAGGGGCTGACCCGCAGCTACTCGACTCAAGGCCGGGATGACATGACCTTGCGGGTCAAAGTCGACTCTCTGGACTAAAGCACCGAAAACTGACTGATTAGTCGTATTAGACGAAAGATGTAGTGCTTGAAAAAAAGCACTACAAAACGTTTGACGAGCCAAAAAAGCGAAGGCATGATGGCCTCGCTCCCGCTAATCAGAGGCCCTGGCAAGGGCCTTCGAAGTGACGTCCGCACCTACCCCGCGAACCGCTTCGTGTCTGTACCGCCCACAAGGTGTGTTTGACGAGGTTGCCGACTGGAACGAAGTTGTCCCGAGGGACGGAAGCGTAATTAGGTAACCCGGCTTCACGCTGTAGAACGTATAAAGGCCCACGACGCCCGAATGCGCACGCAGTCCGCCACTACCTGCTCACTTCCCCTCGAGCCCATCGTTCATCCCGTCGCCTACCCCGCCGAACCCGACCTGACCGCCTAAGCTTCTGGTCAGCGAGCGCAGGAATTTTCCACCGCAGAACAACTTTTCATAAAGACGCGACGAGGTTTATCTCCATGGCACTGACACGCGAACAGCAAATTGCAGCCCTTGAAAAAGACTGGGCTGAAAACCCGCGCTGGAAAGGCGTGACTCGCACTTACTCCGCTGCTGACGTCGTCCGTCTGCGTGGCTCGGTTCAACCTGAGCACACCTTTGCAAAAATGGGCGCCGAGAAGCTGTGGAACCTGGTGACCCAGGGTGCCAAGCCGTCCTTCCGCCCAGAGAAAGATTTCGTCAACTGCATGGGCGCCCTCACCGGCGGCCAGGCTGTTCAGCAGGTCAAGGCCGGCATCCAGGCGATCTACCTGTCGGGCTGGCAGGTGGCTGCGGACAACAACTCCGCAGAATCGATGTACCCGGACCAGTCGCTGTACCCGGTGGACTCGGTGCCAACCGTGGTCAAGCGCATCAACAACTCGTTCCGTCGTGCTGACCAGATCCAGTGGAAAGCCGGCAAGAACCCGGGCGACGAAGGCTACATCGACTACTTCGCGCCGATCGTGGCTGACGCCGAAGCCGGTTTCGGCGGCGTACTGAACGCCTACGAACTGATGAAAAGCATGATCGAAGCAGGCGCCGCCGGCGTGCACTTCGAAGACCAGCTGGCCTCCGTGAAGAAGTGCGGCCACATGGGCGGCAAGGTGCTGGTTCCGACCCAGGAAGCCGTACAGAAGCTGACCGCTGCTCGTCTGGCTGCCGACGTTGCTGGTGTACCGACCATCATCCTGGCCCGTACCGACGCCAACGCTGCCGACCTGCTGACTTCCGACTGCGACCCGTACGACCAGCCGTTCGTGACTGGCACCCGTACCCAGGAAGGTTTCTACAAGGTTCGCGCCGGTCTGGACCAGGCCATCGCCCGTGGCCTGGCCTACGCACCGTACGCCGACCTGATCTGGTGCGAAACCGCCAAGCCGGACCTGGAAGAAGCCCGTCGCTTCGCCGAAGCGATCAAAAAGGAATACCCGGACCAGATCCTGTCGTACAACTGCTCGCCTTCCTTCAACTGGAAGAAAAACCTGGACGACGCAACCATCGCCAAGTTCCAGCGCGAACTGTCCGCCATGGGCTACAAGCACCAGTTCATCACCCTGGCCGGCATTCACAACATGTGGCACAGCATGTTCAACCTGGCGCACGACTACGCCCGCAACGACATGACTGCCTACGTGAAGCTGCAGGAGCAGGAATTCGCTGACGCCGCCAAGGGTTACACCTTCGTGGCTCACCAGCAGGAAGTGGGCACCGGCTACTTCGACGACATGACCACCGTAATCCAGGGCGGCACGTCCTCGGTCACCGCGCTGACCGGTTCGACCGAAGAAGAACAGTTCCACTGATTCGGCTTCGCTGAGCAAACGGCCTTTGCGGATCGTATAAAAAGCTAACCGCAAAGCCGCAAGACTGACGCCCCGACTGGTTCGGGGCGTTTTTTTGCCCGCAGAATTCCACCGCCCTGCAGGAACTGCCGCAGGCTGCGATCTTTTGATCTTGTCTTTAAAAAGCAAAGTCAAAAGATCGCAGCCTTCGGCAGCTCCTACAAAGGGTAGATCCTGCAACGACCCTTGTGGGAGCGAGCCTGCTCGCGAAAGCGTAGTGTCGCCTGCACATGCGGCGACTGACCCACCGCATTCGCGAGCAGGCTCATTCCACACGTTTCGTCTTCAGCCCCCGAGACAAAACATTGACCCAGAGCGGTATAGACGTCACAAAAATCAGCTAAAACGCTCGCCACCGCTACTTGCAGTAACAGGCATATAAGATAACTTTCTGTTTACTGCACCGCTAAACAGTTACAAAACCAGCACAAACGATATCAATTATCATTTAGCAGCAACTATGTTCGTTACATTTCCCACAAAACATAATTCGCCAAAACCTGGCTAATGCCCGCACTGCAAGGGCTACAGGACATCGGAGGTACGCTATGTCCTTATTCCAATAAATAATTTCGCTATAGGAATTTTACTTGCCGGGTGTTTAGCCATAAAATCAGCGCGATTGATTGCTGCGACATATCGTCACTGCCTATTTCTTTATCAAGCTCAGAGACCTTTGCTCTCTGTTAAGGATTACCAGCATGCCCGAAGCGACAGGACTCATGGCCCACAACTGGGGCTTTGCCATTTTCCTTCTGGGTGTCGTCGGCCTGTGCGCCTTCATGCTTGGCGTCTCCAGCCTCCTCGGGTCAAAAGCCTGGGGCCGCAGCAAAAACGAACCGTTCGAGTCCGGCATGCTACCTACAGGTGGCGCCCGCTTGCGGCTCTCAGCCAAATTCTATCTGGTCGCGATGCTGTTCGTGATCTTCGATATCGAAGCCCTCTTTCTCTTTGCATGGTCTGTGTCCGTCCGCGAAAGCGGCTGGACCGGATTCGTCGAAGCTCTCGTTTTCATAGCAATTCTGTTGGCAGGTCTTGTCTACCTGTTCCGAGTGGGCGCCCTTGACTGGGCTCCGGAAGCTCGTCGCAAGCGGCAGGCGAAGCTGAAACAATGAGGCTTTGGCAATGCAATACAATCTCACCAGAATCGACCCCGATGCTCCTAACGAGCAGTATCCGATCGGCGAACGGGAAACCGTTTCCGATCCGTTAGAGGATCAAGTCCACAAAAACATTTTCATGGGCAAGCTCGAAGACGTGCTGAGTGGCGCGGTTAACTGGGGGCGTAAAAACTCCCTGTGGCCGTACAACTTCGGCCTTTCGTGCTGCTACGTGGAAATGACCACCGCCTTCACGGCGCCCCACGACATCGCGCGCTTTGGCGCCGAAGTTATCCGGGCATCACCGCGTCAGGCCGACTTCATGGTTATCGCCGGTACCTGCTTCATCAAGATGGCGCCGATCATTCAGCGTCTCTACGAGCAGATGCTCGAACCGAAGTGGGTGATCTCCATGGGTTCGTGCGCCAACTCCGGTGGCATGTACGACATCTACTCCGTGGTTCAAGGGGTGGACAAGTTCCTGCCCGTGGACGTCTACGTACCTGGCTGCCCGCCTCGTCCGGAAGCATTCCTTCAAGGCTTGATGCTGTTGCAGGAATCGATCGGACAGGAGCGTCGTCCGCTTTCCTGGGTCGTTGGCGACCAAGGCGTTTATCGCGCCGACATGCCTTCGCAAAAGGAACAGCGCCGCGAACAGCGAATCGCAGTCACCAACCTGCGCAGCCCTGACGAAGTCTGATCCAGTCTGTTTCAAAGAAACGAGAAGCTGGCTTCATTCTTTACGTTGACCGAAAGCGAAAAAATAACCATGACTACAGGCAGCGCTCTGTACATCCCGCCTTATAAGGCAGACGACCAGGATGTGGTCGTCGAATTGAACAACCGTTTTGGCGCCGAAGCGTTCACCGCTCAGTCGACCCGCACCGGCATGCCGGTGCTGTGGGTGGCGCGCGCCAGACTCGTCGAAGTCCTGACCTTCCTGCGCAACCTGCCCAAGCCGTACGTCATGCTCTATGACCTGCACGGCGTGGACGAGCGTCTGCGCACCAAGCGTCAAGGGCTGCCATCGGGCGCCGACTTCACCGTGTTCTATCACCTCATGTCGCTTGAGCGTAATAGTGACGTGATGATCAAAGTCGCCTTGTCCGAAAGCGACCTGAGCTTGCCGACCGTCACCAGCATCTGGCCGAACGCCAACTGGTACGAGCGTGAAGTCTGGGACATGTACGGCATCGACTTCAAAGGCCACCCGCACCTGTCGCGCATCATGATGCCGCCGACCTGGGAAGGTCACCCGCTGCGCAAGGACTTCCCGGCGCGCGCCACCGAATTCGATCCGTTCAGCCTCAACCTCGCCAAGCAGCAGCTTGAGGAAGAAGCCGCGCGCTTCCGTCCTGAAGACTGGGGCATGAAGCGTTCCGGGGCCAACGAGGACTACATGTTCCTCAACCTGGGTCCGAACCACCCTTCTGCGCACGGTGCGTTCCGTATCATTCTGCAGCTGGACGGTGAAGAGATCGTCGACTGCGTGCCGGACATCGGTTACCACCACCGTGGCGCCGAGAAGATGGCCGAGCGTCAGTCCTGGCACAGCTTCATCCCGTACACCGACCGTATCGACTACCTCGGCGGGGTGATGAACAACCTGCCGTACGTGCTCTCGGTCGAAAAGCTGGCCGGCATCAAGGTGCCAGAGAAGGTCGACGTGATCCGCATCATGATGGCCGAGTTCTTCCGGATCACCAGCCACCTGCTGTTCCTCGGTACCTACATCCAGGACGTCGGCGCCATGACTCCGGTGTTCTTCACCTTCACCGACCGCCAGAAGGCGTACACGGTGATCGAAGCCATCACCGGTTTTCGTCTGCACCCGGCCTGGTACCGCATCGGCGGCGTCGCCCACGACCTGCCACGCGGCTGGGAAAAACTGGTGAAAGACTTCGTTGAATGGCTGCCAAAGCGCCTCGACGAATACACCAAGGCCGCCCTGCAGAACAGCATTCTCAAGGGTCGTACCATCGGCGTTGCCCAGTACAACACCAAAGAGGCGCTGGAATGGGGCGTCACCGGTGCCGGCCTGCGTTCCACCGGTTGCGACTTCGACCTGCGTAAAGCACGTCCATACTCCGGCTACGAGAACTTCGAGTTCGAAGTGCCGCTGGCTGCCAACGGCGATGCCTACGACCGCTGCATGGTGCGCGTCGAAGAGATGCGCCAGAGCGTCAAGATCATCGATCAGTGCCTGCGCAACATGCCGGAAGGCCCGTACAAGGCGGATCACCCGCTGACCACGCCGCCGCCGAAAGAGCGCACGCTGCAGCACATCGAAACCCTGATCACGCACTTCCTGCAGGTTTCGTGGGGCCCGGTCATGCCGGCCAACGAATCCTTCCAGATGATCGAAGCGACCAAGGGCATCAACAGTTATTACCTGACGAGCGACGGCGGCACCATGAGCTACCGTACCCGGATCCGTACTCCGAGCTTCGCGCACCTGCAACAGATCCCTTCGGTGATCAAAGGCAGCATGGTCGCGGACTTGATTGCGTACCTGGGTAGTATCGACTTCGTTATGGCCGACGTGGACCGCTAAGCATGAACAGCACGCTTATCCAGACAGACCGTTTCACCTTGAGTGAAACCGAGCGCTCGGCCATCGAGCACGAGCTGCATCACTACGAAGACCCGCGCGCGGCGTCGATCGAAGCCCTGAAGATCGTTCAGAAGGAACGCGGCTGGGTGCCGGATGGCGCCCTGTACGCGATCGGCGAGATCCTCGGCATCCCGGCCAGCGACGTTGAGGGCGTGGCAACGTTCTACAGCCAAATCTTCCGTCAGCCGGTCGGCCGCCACATCATTCGCGTCTGCGACAGCATGGTCTGCTACATCGGCGGCCACGAGTCGGTGGTCAGCGAGATCCAGAACAATCTGGGCATCGGCCTGGGTCAGACCACCGCCGACGGTCGTTTCACCCTGCTGCCGGTTTGCTGCCTCGGCAACTGCGACAAGGCACCGGCGCTGATGATCGACGACGACACCTTTGGCGACGTGCAGCCTGCCGGCGTGGCCAAACTGCTCGAGGGCTACGTATGACCCTGACATCTTTCGGTCCTGCCAACCGCATCAAGCGTTCGGCCGAGACTCACCCGCTGACCTGGCGCCTGCGTGACGACGGCGAAGCCGTATGGCTCGACGAATACCAGGCCAAGAACGGCTACGCCGCCGCGCGCAAAGCCTTCGCCGACATGGCCCAGGACGACATCGTCCAGACCGTGAAAGACGCCGGCCTCAAAGGTCGCGGCGGTGCAGGCTTCCCCACTGGCGTGAAGTGGGGCCTGATGCCCAAGGACGAATCCATCAACATCCGCTACCTGCTGTGCAACGCGGACGAGATGGAGCCGAACACCTGGAAAGACCGCATGCTGATGGAGCAACTGCCCCATCTGCTGATCGAAGGCATGCTGATCAGTGCCCGCGCACTGAAAACCTACCGTGGCTACATCTTCCTGCGTGGCGAGTACACCACCGCCGCCAAGCACCTCAACCGTGCCGTGGAAGAAGCCAAGGCTGCGGGCCTGCTGGGTAAAAACATTCTGGGCAGCGGCTTCGACTTCGAACTGTTCGTCCACACCGGCGCCGGGCGTTACATCTGCGGTGAAGAAACCGCACTGATCAACTCCCTCGAAGGCCGCCGCGCCAACCCGCGCTCCAAGCCGCCCTTCCCTGCCGCTGTCGGCGTGTGGGGCAAGCCGACCTGCGTGAACAACGTCGAAACCCTGTGCAACGTGCCGGCGATCATTGCCGACGGCGTTGACTGGTACAAATCGTTGGCCCGCGAAGGCAGCGAAGACATGGGCACCAAGCTCATGGGCTTCTCCGGCAAGGTCAAGAACCCCGGCCTGTGGGAACTGCCGTTCGGCGTCACCGGTCGCGAGCTGTTCGAAGACTACGCCGGCGGCATGCGCGACGGTTACAAGCTCAAGGCCTGGCAGCCAGGTGGCGCCGGTACCGGTTTCCTGTTGCCAGAACACCTCGACGCACAAATGTACGCCGGCGGCATCGCCAAAGTGGGCACCCGGATGGGTACCGGCCTGGCGATGGCGGTGGACGACAGCGTCAACATGGTCTCCCTGCTGCGCAACATGGAGCAGTTCTTCGCCCGCGAATCCTGCGGCTTCTGCACTCCGTGCCGTGATGGCTTGCCATGGAGCGTCAAGCTCTTGATGGCCATCGAAGAAGGTCGCGGTCAGCCAGGCGACATCGAGACCCTGCTGGGTCTGGTCGGCTTCCTCGGCCCAGGCAAGACCTTCTGTGCTCACGCACCGGGTGCCGTGGAGCCGCTGGGCAGTGCCATCAAATACTTCCGTCCAGAGTTCGAAGCCGGTATTGCGCCTGCAAGCGCCGCCGTCCCGCCTCTGGCAAGGCCGATCGTAATCGGCGCGTAAACGCTTAAAAAGGCGAAGGGTCCGTGCCCTTCGCCTTTCGTCCGATGACGCCTTTCGGGGCTGACTGGATTCGGACGGATAACAAGATTCCATTAGCCACGCCCGCTGACACCGGGCCAACGAAGACCTTTGAACCATGGCCACTATCCACGTAGACGGCAAAGCGCTCGAAGTCGACGGGGCAGACAACCTGTTACAGGCATGTCTGTCGCTGGGCCTCGACATCCCTTATTTCTGCTGGCACCCCGCGCTTGGTAGCGTCGGGGCTTGCCGCCAGTGCGCGGTCAAACAGTACACCGACGAGAACGACACCCGTGGTCGCATCGTCATGTCCTGCATGACCCCTGCCACCGACAACACCTGGATCTCCATCGACGATGAAGAATCCAAGGCGTTCCGCGCCAGTGTTGTCGAATGGCTGATGACCAACCACCCGCACGACTGCCCTGTGTGCGAGGAAGGCGGTCACTGCCACCTGCAAGACATGACGGTGATGACCGGCCACAACGAGCGCCGTTATCGCTTCACCAAACGCACCCACCAGAACCAGCAACTGGGCCCGTTCATTTCCCACGAAATGAACCGCTGCATCGCTTGCTACCGCTGCGTGCGTTTCTACAAGGACTACGCCGGCGGCACCGACCTCGGTGTATTCGGCGCCCACGACAACGTGTACTTCGGTCGCGTTGAAGACGGCACCCTCGAAAGCGAGTTCTCCGGCAACCTCACCGAGGTCTGCCCGACCGGTGTGTTCACCGACAAGACGCACTCCGAGCGCTACAACCGTAAATGGGACATGCAGTTCTCGCCGAGCATCTGCCATGGCTGCTCCAGCGGTTGCAACATCTCCCCGGGCGAGCGTTACGGCGAACTGCGTCGCATCGAAAACCGTTTCAACGGTTCGGTGAACCAGTACTTCCTGTGCGACCGTGGCCGTTTCGGTTATGGCTACGTCAACCGCACTGATCGTCCACGTCAGCCGTTGCTGGCCGACGGCACCAAGCTGAGCGTCGACGCTGCGCTGGATAAAGCCGCTGACCTGCTGCGCGGGCGCAACATCGTCGGTATCGGTTCGCCGCGTGCCAGCCTCGAAAGCAACTACGCGCTGCGTGAGCTGGTCGGCGCCGAGCACTTCTACTCCGGTATCGAAGCCTCCGAACTGGAGCGCATCCGCCTGGTCCTGCAAGTGCTGAAAGACAGCCCGCTGCCCGTGCCGAACATGCGCGACATCGAAGACCACGACGCTGTGTTCGTCCTTGGTGAAGACCTGACCCAGACCGCCGCCCGTATGGCGCTGGCCTTGCGTCAGTCGGTCAAGGGCAAAGCCGAAGACATGGCTGAAGCCATGCGCGTTCAGCCGTGGCTCGATGCTGCGGTGAAGAACATCGGCCAGCACGAACTGAACCCGCTGTTCATCGCCAGCCTGGCCGAAACCAAACTCGACGACATCGCCGAAGAATGCGTTCATGCAGCTCCGGATGATCTGGCGCGCCTCGGTTTCGCCGTGGCCCACGCGCTGGACGCCAGCGCCCCGGCCGTTGAAGGTCTGGACGCCGAAGCCCTTGAACTGGCCAAGCGCATCGCCGACGCCCTGCTCGCGGCCAAGCGTCCGCTGATCATCGCCGGTACTTCGCTGGGTTCCAAAGCCTTGATCGAAGCCGCTGCGAACATCGCCAAGGCCCTGAAGCTGCGCGAGAAGAACGGTTCGATCAGCCTGATCGTGCCGGAAGCCAACAGCCTCGGCCTGGCCATGCTCGGTGGCGAATCGGTCGACGCGGCGCTGCAAGCCGTGATCGATGGCAAGGCCGACGCCATCGTCGTGCTGGAAAACGATCTGTACACCCGCACCTCGAAAGCCAAGGTCGATGCCGCGCTGAACGCTGCGAAAGTAGTGATCGTTGCCGACCACCAGAAGACCGCCACCACCGACCGCGCGCAACTGGTGCTGCCAGCGGCGAGCTTCGCGGAAGGCGACGGTACGCTGGTCAGCCAGGAAGGCCGCGCCCAGCGTTTCTTCCAGGTTTTCGATCCGCAATACATGGATGCGAGCATTCTGGTTCACGAAGGCTGGCGCTGGCTGCACGCCCTGCGCTCGACCTTGCTGAACCAGCCGATCGACTGGACGCAACTCGACCACGTCACCGCTGCCGTGGCGTCGAGCACCGAGCAACTGGCGCGTATCGTCGATGCCGCGCCGTCTGCCGCGTTCCGCATCAAGGGTCTGAAACTGGCGCGTGAGCCGCTGCGTTATTCCGGTCGCACCGCGATGCGCGCCGACATCAGCGTTCACGAACCGCGCACCCCGCAAGACAAAGACACCGCGTTCGCCTTCTCCATGGAAGGCTACTCGGGCTCGGCCGAACCGCGTCAGCAGGTGCCATTCGCCTGGTCGCCGGGCTGGAACTCGCCGCAAGCCTGGAACAAGTTCCAGGACGAAGTCGGCGGTCACCTGCGTGCTGGCGACCCGGGCACCCGCCTGATCGAAAGCACCGGTGATTCGCTGAACTGGTTCGCCGCTGCTCCGCGCGCATTCAACCCGGCGCCGGGCACCTGGCAAGCCGTGCCGTTCTACCACCTGTTCGGCAGCGACGAAAACTCGTCGAAAGCCGCGCCGGTACAAGAGCGCATCCCGGCTCCGTACGTGGCGCTGGCCAAATCCGAAGCGGATCGCCTGGGCGTCAACGACGGTGCTCTGCTGAGCCTGAACGTGGCCGGCCAGACCCTGCGTCTGCCGCTGCGCATCAATGAAGAACTGGGCGCTGGTCTGGTGGCCTTGCCTGCGGGCATCGCCGGCATTCCACCGGCATTCGCCGGCCTGTCCGTCGACGGTCTGCAGGAGGCAGCGCAATGACCTGGTTCACCCCTGAAGTGATCGATGTGATCCTGACGGTCGTCAAAGCCATCGTGATTCTGCTGGCCGTTGTGGTCGCCGGCGCATTGCTCAGCTTTGTCGAACGTCGCCTGCTGGGCTGGTGGCAGGACCGTTACGGTCCGAACCGCGTTGGCCCGTTCGGCATGTTCCAGATCGCCGCCGACATGCTGAAGATGTTCTTCAAGGAAGACTGGACCCCGCCGTTTGCCGACAAGGTGATCTTCACCCTGGCACCAGTGGTGGCCATGTCCGCCCTGCTGATCGCCTTCGCGATCATCCCGATCACCCCGACCTGGGGCGTGGCGGATCTGAACATCGGCCTGCTGTTCTTCTTCGCCATGGCCGGTCTGTCGGTCTACGCGGTGCTGTTCGCCGGCTGGTCGAGCAACAACAAGTTCGCCCTGCTCGGCAGCTTGCGTGCCTCGGCGCAGACCGTGTCCTACGAAGTGTTCATGGGCCTGGCCCTGATGGGCATCGTGGTGCAGGTCGGCTCGTTCAACATGCGCGACATCGTCGAGTACCAGGCGCAGAACCTGTGGTTCATCATTCCGCAGTTCTTCGGCTTCTGTACCTTCTTCATCGCTGGCGTCGCCGTGACTCACCGTCACCCGTTCGACCAGCCGGAAGCGGAACAGGAACTGGCCGACGGTTACCACATTGAATACGCCGGTATGAAATGGGGCATGTTCTTCGTCGGTGAATACATCGGCATCATCCTGATCTCGGCGCTGCTGGTCACCCTGTTCTTCGGTGGCTGGCACGGTCCGTTCGGCATCCTGCCGCAACTGTCCTTCGTCTGGTTCGCACTGAAGACCGCGTTCTTCATCATGCTGTTCATCCTGCTGCGCGCATCCATCCCGCGTCCGCGTTATGACCAGGTGATGGATTTCAGCTGGAAATTCTGCCTGCCACTGACCCTGATCAATTTGCTGATAACCGCTGCGGTTGTGTTGTGGAACACACCTGCGGTTGCGGTTCAGTGAGGATTTGACCCATGTTCAAATATATTGGCGACATCGTTAAGGGTACCGGTACCCAGTTGCGCAGCCTGGTCATGGTCTTCGGCCATGGCTTTCGCAAGCGCGACACCCTGCAATACCCGGAAGAGCCGGTCTACCTGCCACCACGCTACCGTGGTCGCATCGTCCTGACCCGCGACCCCGATGGCGAAGAACGTTGCGTAGCCTGCAACCTGTGCGCCGTGGCTTGCCCGGTAGGTTGCATCTCGCTGCAGAAAGCTGAAACCGAAGACGGTCGCTGGTACCCGGACTTCTTCCGTATCAACTTCTCGCGCTGCATTTTCTGCGGTCTCTGCGAGGAAGCCTGTCCGACCACCGCGATCCAGCTGACCCCGGATTTCGAGATGGCCGAGTTCAAACGTCAGGACCTGGTGTACGAGAAAGAAGATCTTTTGATCTCCGGCCCCGGCAAAAACCCTGATTACAACTTCTATCGTGTTGCAGGTATGGCAATCGCTGGCAAGCCAAAAGGCTCCGCGCAGAACGAAGCCGAACCGATCAACGTGAAGAGCTTGCTGCCTTAAGGAAGAACGATGGAATTCGCTTTCTATTTCGCATCGGGTATCGCGGTTGTGTCCACGCTACGTGTGGTCACCAACACCAACCCTGTGCACGCCCTGCTCTACCTGATCATCTCGTTGATCGCCGTGGCCATGACCTTCTTTGCACTCGGCGCACCGTTCGCCGGCGTGCTGGAAGTGATCGCCTACGCCGGCGCCATCATGGTGCTGTTCGTGTTCGTGGTGATGATGCTGAACCTGGGCCCCGCCTCGGTTCAGCAGGAACGTAGCTGGCTCAAGCCCGGCATCTGGGCAGGACCGGTGATTCTCGCCGCCCTGCTGCTGGCCGAACTGCTGTATGTGCTGTTCGCTCACCAGAGCGGTCAGGCCATCGGCCACACCACCGTCGATGCAAAAGCCGTGGGCGTCAGCCTGTTCGGCCCGTATCTGCTGGTGGTCGAACTCGCCTCGATGCTGCTGCTCGCCGCAGCCGTCACGGCGTTCCATTTGGGCCGTAACGAGGCGAAGGAGTAAGACATGCCTGCTATCCCTCTCGAGCATGGATTGGCCGTTGCCGGCATCCTGTTCTGCCTTGGTCTGGTCGGCCTGATGGTCCGCCGCAACATTTTGTTCGTGTTGATGAGTCTGGAAGTGATGATGAACGCCTCTGCCCTGGCCTTCATCGTCGCTGGCGCCCGCTGGGCGCAACCGGATGGACAGATCATGTTCATCCTGGTGATCAGCCTGGCAGCCGCCGAAGCCAGTATTGGCCTGGCGATCCTGCTGCAACTGTATCGCCGCTTCCACACGCTCGATATCGACGCTGCCAGTGAGATGCGCGGATGAACCTAATCTTTCTGACTTTTGTATTCCCTCTGATCGGTTTCCTGCTGCTGTCGTTCTCCCGTGGACGCTGGTCGGAAAACCTCTCGGCGCTGATCGGCGTGGGCTCCATTGGCTTGTCGGCGATTGTTGCCGCCTACGTCATCTGGCAATTCAACGTCGCGCCACCCGAGGGCGGTCACTACACGCTGGTGCTGTGGAAGTGGATGGCGGTCGAAGGTTTCAAGCCTGACTTCGCCCTCTACATCGACGGCCTGTCGATCACCATGCTCGGCGTGGTGGTGGGCGTGGGTTTCCTGATCCACCTGTTCGCGTCCTGGTACATGCGCGGTGAAGCGGGTTACTCGCGCTTCTTCTCGTACACCAACCTGTTTATCGCCAGCATGCTGTTCCTGGTGCTCGGCGATAACCTGTTGTTCCTGTACTTCGGCTGGGAAGGCGTGGGCCTGTGCTCGTACCTGTTGATCGGTTTCTACTACAGCAACCGCAACAACGGTAACGCCGCACTCAAGGCCTTCATCGTGACCCGGATCGGCGACGTGTTCATGGCCATCGGCCTGTTCATCCTGTTCCAGCAAGTGGGCACGTTGAACATTCAGGAACTGCTGGTGCTGGCACCGCAGAAATTCCAGGCCGGCGACTTCTGGATCACCCTGGCGACCCTGATGCTGCTGGGTGGTGCGGTCGGTAAATCGGCGCAACTGCCGCTGCAAACCTGGCTCGCGGACGCGATGGCCGGCCCGACCCCGGTGTCGGCACTGATCCACGCCGCGACCATGGTGACAGCGGGTGTCTACCTGATCGCCCGTACCCACGGCCTGTTCACCCTGGCGCCGGAAATCCTGCACCTGGTCGGCATGGTCGGTGGTGTGACCCTGGTTCTCGCAGGTTTCGCCGCCCTGGTACAGACCGACATCAAACGTATCCTCGCCTACTCGACCATGAGCCAGATCGGCTACATGTTCCTGGCGCTGGGCGTGGGTGCCTGGGATGGCGCGATTTTCCACCTGATGACCCACGCCTTCTTCAAGGCCCTGCTGTTCCTTGCTTCCGGTGCGGTGATCGTTGCCTGCCACCACGAGCAGAACATCTTCAAGATGGGCGGTCTGTGGAAAAAACTGCCACTGGCCTACGCCAGCTTCATCGTCGGCGGTGCTGCACTGGCCGCCCTGCCACTGGTCACCGCCGGTTTCTACTCCAAGGACGAAATCCTTTGGGAAGCGTTCGCCAGCGGTAACCACGGTCTGCTCTACGCAGGTCTGGTCGGCGCGTTCATGACGTCGCTGTACACCTTCCGCCTGATCTTCATCACGTTCCACGGTGAAGCCAAGACCGAGGCCCACGCCGGTCACGGCATCGCTCACTGGCTGCCGCTGTCGGTACTGATCGTGCTGTCGACTTTCGTCGGCGCGATGATCGTACCGCCGCTGCACGGCGTACTGCCGGAAAGCGTCGGCCATGCCGGTGGCGAAGCCAAGCACAGTCTGGAAATCGCCTCGGGCGCCATCGCTCTGGCCGGTATCCTGCTGGCGGCCCTGCTGTTCCTCGGCAAGCGTCGCTTCGTGACGGCGATCGCCAACAGCGGCATCGGCCGTTTCCTTTCGGCCTGGTGGTTCGCTGCCTGGGGCTTCGACTGGATCTACGACAAACTGTTCGTCAAGCCGTACCTTGCGATCAGCCATGTACTGCGCAGAGACCCGCTCGACCAGACCATCGGTCTGATCCCGCGTATGGCCAAAGGCGGTCACACCGCCCTGAGCCGCACCGAGACCGGTCAACTGCGTTGGTATGCCGCCTCGATGGCTGCTGGTGCCGTGCTGGTAATCGGCGCCATCGTGCTGGTAGCGGTCTGATATGAACCTTGCGAATTTGCGAAAGGAAACGAGCCCGTCATGATTCTGCCTTGGCTAATCCTGATCCCCTTCATCGGCGGCCTGCTGTGCTGGATGGGTGAGCGCTTCGGCGCTACCCTCCCCCGCTGGATTGCGCTGTTGACCATGACCCTGGAACTCGCCCTCGGCCTCTGGCTGTGGGCCCACGGTGACTATTCATTTGCGCCGGCGCCTGGCGCCGATCCGACCTGGGCACTTGAGTTCAAGCACGTCTGGATCCAGCGCTTTGGCATCAACGTGCACCTGGCCCTCGACGGCCTGTCGCTGTTGATGATCCTGCTGACCGGTCTGCTGGGTATCCTCTCGGTACTCTGCTCGTGGAAAGAGATTCAACGTCACGTTGGCTTCTTCCACCTGAACCTGATGTGGATCCTGGGCGGTGTTGTCGGCGTGTTCCTCGCCCTCGACCTGTTCATGTTCTTCTTCTTCTGGGAAATGATGCTGGTGCCGATGTACTTCCTCATCGCGCTCTGGGGTCACAGTTCTTCGGACGGCAAGAAAACCCGGATCTACGCGGCGACCAAGTTCTTCATCTTCACTCAGGCTTCCGGCCTGATCATGCTGGTGGCGATCCTCGGTCTGGTGCTGGTCAACTTCAACAACACCGGCGTGATTACCTTCAACTACGCCGACCTGTTGAAGACCAAGATGTCGATGACCACCGAGTACATCCTGATGCTCGGCTTCTTCATCGCCTTCGCGGTCAAGCTGCCAGTCGTACCGTTCCACTCGTGGCTGCCTGATGCCCACGCCCAAGCGCCGACTGCCGGTTCCGTCGACCTCGCCGGTATCCTGCTGAAAACCGCGGCCTACGGCCTGCTGCGTTTTGCCCTGCCGCTGTTCCCGAATGCCTCGGCCGAGTTCGCGCCGATCGCCATGACCCTCGGTCTGATCGGGATCTTCTACGGTGCGTTCCTCGCTTTCGCGCAAACCGACATCAAGCGTCTGATCGCCTTCTCTTCCGTTTCCCACATGGGCTTCGTGTTGATCGGCATCTACTCCGGCAGCCAACTGGCGCTGCAAGGTGCAGTGATCCAGATGCTGGCGCACGGTCTGTCGGCCGCGGCACTGTTTATCCTCAGCGGTCAGCTGTACGAGCGTCTGCACACTCGGGACATGCGTGAGATGGGCGGTCTGTGGTCGCGTATCGCTTATCTGCCGGCGATCAGCCTGTTCTTTGCAGCCGCCTCTCTGGGTCTGCCGGGTACCGGTAACTTCGTCGGCGAGTTCCTGATCCTGATCGGTACGTTCGCCAGTGCGCCATGGATCACCGCGATTGCCACCTCCGGTCTGGTGTTCGGCTCGGTCTACTCGCTGATCATGATCCACCGTGCCTACTTCGGTCCGTCGAAATCGGATTCGATCCTGCACGGCATGGACGGTCGCGAACTGACCATGGTGCTGGGCCTTGCGGCGCTGCTGATTTACCTCGGCGTCTACCCGCAACCGTTCCTCGACACTTCCGCCGCCACGATGCATGGCGTGCAGCAGTGGCTCGGCACCGCCTTCACTCAACTCGCTTCGGCCCGGTAAGAGCGCTATGGAATTCACGATTCAACACTTTATTGCGCTTGCGCCACTGTTGATCACCAGCCTCACCATTATCGTGGTGATGCTGGCAATCGCCTGGCGCCGCAACCACTCGCAGACCTTCCTGATCTCGGTCGCCGGTCTGAACCTGGCCCTGCTGTCGATCCTGCCAGCCCTGAAAGTCGCGCCTCTGGCTGTGACGCCATTGCTGCAAGTCGACACCTTCGCCTGTCTGTACATGGCGCTGATCCTGGTCGCCACTCTCGCCTGTGTGACCCTCGCCCACGCCTACCTCGGCGATGGCGGCTCGGGTTACCCGGGCAACCGTGAAGAACTGTACCTGCTGATCCTGATGGCCGCCGCCGGTGGTCTGGTTCTGGTCAGCGCGCAGCATCTGGCCGGGTTGTTCATCGGTCTGGAACTGCTGTCGGTGCCGGTCTACGGTCTGGTGGCTTACGCCTTCTTCAACAAGCGTTCGCTGGAAGCCGGCATCAAATACATGGTGCTGTCGGCCGCGGGTTCCGCGTTCCTGCTGTTCGGTATGGCCCTGCTCTACGCTGACGCCGGCACCCTGAGCTTCAACGGTATCGGTCAGGCACTGGCTACCACCAACCTGCCGAGCTCGCTGGCGCAGCTGGGTCTGGGCATGATGCTGATCGGTCTGGCGTTCAAGCTGTCGCTGGTACCGTTCCACCTGTGGACGCCGGACGTGTACGAAGGTGCTCCGGCGCCAGTGGCCGCGTTCCTCGCCACGGCGTCGAAGGTTGCCGTGTTCGCGGTGATGGTGCGTCTGTTCCAGATCTCCCCTGCCGCGAGCAGTGGCGTGCTGAGCGACGTACTGAGCGTCATCGCCATCGCCTCGATCCTGTTCGGTAACCTGCTGGCCCTGACCCAAAGCAACCTCAAGCGTCTGCTCGGTTACTCGTCCATCGCACACTTCGGCTACCTGCTGATCGCGCTGGTGGCGAGCAAGGGGTTGGCGGTGGAAGCCATCGGCGTGTATCTGGTGACTTATGTGATCACCAGCCTCGGCGCGTTCGGCGTGATCACCCTGATGTCCTCGCCGTACAACGGCCGTGACGCCGACGCGCTGTACGAATACCGCGGCCTGTTCTGGCGCCGTCCGTACCTGACCGCGGTACTGACCGTGATGATGCTGTCCCTGGCCGGTATCCCGCTGACCGCTGGCTTCATCGGCAAGTTCTACATCATCGCCACCGGTGTCGAATCGCACCAATGGTGGCTGGTCGGCTCGCTGGTACTGGGCAGCGCCATCGGCGTGTTCTACTACCTGCGCGTGATGGTCACCCTGTACCTGATCGAACCGAACCTGCGCCGCCACGACGCCCAGCTGCACTGGGAACAGAAGGCAGGCGGCGTGATGCTGCTGGCCATCGCCGTGGTTGCGTTCTTCCTCGGTGTGTACCCGCAGCCATTGCTGACGCTGGTTCAGCAGGCGGGTCTGGCGGGCTGATTGCTCGGCTGGCTGGAAACGGAAACGGCACCTTCGGGTGCCGTTTTTGTTTTTGCGGGAATCAACATCAAAAGATCGCAGCCTTCGGCAGCTCCTACATTGGGATGGTATGCGGTCTGTAGGAGCTGCCGAAGGCTGCGATCTTTTGACTTATAACGCTCTCCCCTTTCTAGGAATTTGCCTGCAAAGCGGTGAGCAATGGCTGACATTCTGCAGAAGGTAATTGCGGTTAAATTTGAGGATCACCTATCAAGTGGAGATCTACGAACCATGAAGCGGGATATTTTTTCAGAGTTGATGGATGGCCTTGATACGATAGCCGAAGAACGCCAAGGCAAAATTACCTTGAAGAAGACGCGTGTAAAACGGATCGGCGACACGAAGGGCAAACTCATACTTCCCGCCGAAACTGATGCCTCTCTATCACACGGTTTGCTGGATACCTTCGAACGATAAAAAGCTACATCTGCTCTCATGTGATCTATCAAACTCACTCAACCCGCTGTGGGAGCGAGCCTGATCCGGGCGGCGTTCCGACGAAGGCGTCGGCACATCCCCATCTTCAGTGCCTGACACTCCGCTTTCGCGAGCAGGCTCGCTCCCACAGGTTTATGGGGCGTTCACTCAATCCATATAACCACATGACGAAATTGTAATCCCCCCATCACCTTGGCGTTATCCGCAGCCTGCAACGATGTGACCCGGCGACCAATGCCGGTGGGCCCTGCCCCGCTGAACAATAAGACCACGCCGACGCACGTTCCCGTTCTGCCGAACCCAAGGAGTGTTTGATGGTTAACCCTACAAAAATATCGATGGCCGCTTTAGCGGTGGTGGTCGGCTCAGGGCCGTCCATGGTGTTTGCAGAAGACAAGCCCGAGGGTTTTGTCGAAGGCAGCAGCCTGACCGTGCTCAACCGCAACTTCTACTTCAATCGTGATCATCGCAATGGCCAGTCCAGCCCCACCGGCAACGGTTATTCCGAGGCCTGGGCGCATGCGGTGATCAGCAAGTTCGAATCCGGTTTTACCCAAGGTACCGTCGGGGTCGGGGTCGATGCATTTGCCATGATCGGCTTGAAACTCGACACCGGTGACGGCCGCAACGGCGGGCGCAGTTCGTTCGATGTGCTGCCAGTCAACAGTGACGGCCAGGCGCGGGATGAATACACCAAGTTCGGTGGCGCCGCGAAAGTGCGGGCGTTCGACACGGTGATCAAGGTCGGGGATGTGTTTCCGGCCAACCCGGTGGTGGCGGCCGGTGACTCACGCTTGCTGCCGGAAAGTTTTCGCGGCGTGACGGCGACCAACACCAGCATCGACGGTCTGTCGATTCAGGGCGGACGGCTGCATGCGATGAGCCAGCCGGTGTCCAGCGACATGCGCGAAAACTTCGCCACGTTTTACGCCGGTCCGGTCAACTCGCCGTGGATCGCTTACGGCGGTGGTGATTATGTGCTGAACAAGAACCTCAGTTTCAGTCTGTACTCCAGTCGCCTCAAGGACGCCTGGAACCAGTATTACGCCGGCACCGCCTGGACCTATCCGCTGTCGGACGACCTGTCGCTGTTCGGCGGCCTGAACTATTACAAGGCAGTCGACGAAGGCAAACAACTGCTTGGCCAATTCGACAACAACATCTGGAGCGGCCGCGTCGGCGTGAAGCTCGGCGCCCATTCCGTCGCCCTCTCCCACCAGCGCAACAACGGCAACGACGACTTCGACTACCTGCGGCAGTCCGACTCGATCTTCCTCGACAACTCGATCCAGTACAGCGACTTCAACTCGCCGAAGGAACGTTCGTGGATGGTGCGCTACGACCTCGACATGAGCACTTACGGCATACCCGGTTTGTCGTTCATGACCCGTTACGCGCGCGGCACCGACGCCGACTATTCCAACGCCAACGCCGTGTACATGCGCCGCAATGCCGACGGCAATCCGCTGACCGACCAGAAACGCTGGGAGCGTGACGTGGAAGTCAAATACGTGGTGCAGAGCGGTTCAATGAAAGACCTGTCGCTGCGTCTGCGCCAGGCCACCACTCGCGCCACGGCATTCGAGTCGGACCTGGATGAAGTGCGCGTGATCGTCGAATACCCGCTGGCGATTCTCTGAGTTTCCCGAGCAACACCATTCACCTTTAGAAGCTCCTTGCTCCTTTGGTCAGAGGTGAATTTTTTGGCGTCCTACGGGGCGCCTTTTTTATCCCGTCCCGAAACACACTCCTGCAGGAGCTGCCGCAGGCTGCGATCCCTTGATTTTGGTTTTTCAGATCAAGATCAAAAGATCGCAGCCTTCGGCAGCGCCTACAGAAGACATTGGTCAGGCGCTGGGTTCGACGTTATCCAGCGCTTTGTTCACCGCCAGTTCACCAAGCATGACCACCTGCGCAATCCCCAGCAGAGTCTTGCGATGCGTGCCCTCCAGCAGCGCGGCGAAGTCACCGAGCATCACCGTGGCCGAGGCCAGGGATTCGCAAGCGTTGGCCAGCAGGGATTCGGTGTCGGCGTTGGGGTTGACCAGGAACAGCGCGTTGGCGGTGTAAGGTGTGGCCATGATGGGCGGTGCGGGCTTGAGGTAGTAGTCGAGGGCGCGGTCGGCGGCTTCGTGGAGTTTGTGGGTGTCGATGGCGGCGTAGGGGGATGTTGGATCGGGGTCTGCAGGCGTGTCTGTTTCGGGCGGATTCGGTGTTGGCTTTTTCATAATGTTTTACTCAGCTTGACGGTGGAGCTGACCCTTTCGGTTCCACGCGAAAGGGTGGCAGCTGTACGCAGGTTGGAACCCGGGCAACTGAGCAAAACCCGACAGACTCGAAGTCTCCCGCGCACAGCCGCCATAACGGAGTGCACACATGAAAGTGCGCAAGCATACGTCATGAACGGTGCGATTTGCTTCAGTTAAGCCGAGGGGTTCCAATCCCGATCGCTGATTTGGCAGCGACCCACACAGGCTAGAGAGCGGACGTCCGAGGGACAACCTGAAAACATTGTGGGAAGGTTCTGCTTTGCCCACACAACCTTTAAACATTCCGAATCTAAATACAGATCGTGATACTGAAAATGTGCCCCGTGCAGGAGCTGCCGCAGGCTGCGATCTTTTGACTTTGAAGACCAAGATCAACAGATCGCAGCCTTCGGCAGCTCCTACAGGGAGGGATTAATTAGCCACCGCTGTTGCGGCACACGCCGGCCACGCTGTACTTGAGGGTGTTGAGTTGCCCTTGCGAGTCTTCGTAGGTCATGGCTGTGGGTACTACCGAGCAAGCCGGCTGCGGCTTCACCACGCTGACGATTTTCACCACGTCCAGCTTCATGCCGTATTCGTATTCCTTGACCACCGGCGGCGCTTTGCCCTGCTCGGCGGCGTATTGCTCCATGGCTTTGGCGTTGGCGCTGAAGGCACGCTCGAAAGTGCGGTCACCGCCGCCTTCGGCCATGACCAGAGAAGACATCGCCATGACACTGGCGAACGCGATCAACTTGCGTATTTTCATATCCATTTCCTTCCCATCCAGGCATAAAAAAGCCCAGCATCGATGCGCGATGACGGGCTTGATCAAGTGCTGTCGCTTACAGGCTCTTGCTGTTGTCGACGGCTTTTTCATTGACCACCACCGGGTTGCCGGCGGCTTTTTCCTTGGCCACGAACAGCTCCATGGAACGGTCGTTGTTGGTCATCATCCGGTCGAACGTGCGGTCGCCGCCACCTTCAGCCATGACCAGGGAAGACATCGCCAACGCCACCACAAAAGCACCCATCTGTACCATTTTCATTTTTGATTCCTCGTTTAAGTAACTGACGGGATCAAGGTAACAAGGCGTACCTTTCGTGACGGTGGCGGGGGAATTACAGATTCGTAATGTGGCAAGTACGGCAGCCACACAGAAAATCTCATGCCTGAGAAATACGTTGTGGCGAGGGGATTTATCCCCGATGGGCCGCGCAGCGGCCCCGCTCTTTATCCAAAAAAGCGGGCTTGCTGCGCAGCCCCATCGGGGATAAATCCCCTCGCCACAAAGGTAGTGCTGTTCTACCGGATGGGCACTACGTCCTCATCCCGGCGATGGGCGATCTGGTACAGCGCCGGCAAGATCAGCAGCGTGAGAATGGTCGAGGACAGAATCCCGCCGATCACCACCGTCGCCAGCGGCCGCTGCACTTCAGCACCGGTGCCGGTCGCAAGGGCCATCGGAATGAAACCCAGCGACGCCACCAACGCCGTCATCAACACCGGCCGCAACCGCGTCAGCGCGCCGACATTGATCGCCTCCGCCAGCGACCGCCCTTCCTCACGCAAATTGCGAATGAACGCGATCATCACCAGCCCATTGAGCACCGCCACCCCGGACAACGCGATAAACCCCACGCCTGCGGAAATCGACAACGGAATATCCCGCAGCCACAACGCCATGACCCCGCCGGTCAGCGCAAACGGAATTCCGGTGAACACCAGCAAGCCGTCCTTCACATTGTTGAACATCATGAACAACAGCCCGAATACCAGCAGCAGCGCCACCGGCACCACAATCTGCAAGCGCTTGGCCGCCGATTGCAGTTGCTCGAACTGCCCGCCCCAACGGGTCCAGTAACCGGCCGGGACCTGCACCTCGCGCTCGATCACCGCACTCGCTTCGCTGACGAACGAGCCGATATCGCGCCCGCGCACGTTGGCGCTGACGATCACCAGGCGCTTGCCGTTTTCGCGGCTGACCTGGTTCGGCCCGAGCACCAGATCGAGGCTGGCGACGTCCTTCAGCGCGATAAACCCGATCTGGTTCGCCGCACCGCTCAGTGCCGGCACCGGAATCAGCAGCGCCGACAAGCCGTCGATGTCCTTGCGCATGGCATCGGACAACCGCACCACCATGTCGAAGCGCCGATCGCCCTCATACAAGGTGCCGGCCTGCCGTCCGCCGACGGCCACGGCGATGGTGTCCTGCACATCACCGACGTTGAGGCCGTAAAGTGCCGCCTTGTCGCGGTCGATGTTGATGGTCAGCACTGGCAACCCGGTGGTCTGCTCGACCTTCACTTCAGACGCGCCGTTAACCTTCTGCATTGCCGCCGCGATCTTCGCTGCCGTGGCGTTGAGCACGTCCATGTCATCGCCGAACACCTTCACCGCGACATCGCTGCGCACGCCGGAAATCAGTTCGTTGAAGCGCAACTGGATCGGCTGCGACAGTTCATAGTTGCTGCCCGGCAGTGTCGCGGCTGCAGCTTGCAGTTCGGCCATCAGGGTTTCGCGGGACTTGTTCGGGTCTGGCCATTGATCCTTGGGTTTGAGCATCACGTAGCTGTCGGAGATGTTCGGCGGCATCGGATCGGAAGCGATTTCCGCCGTGCCGGTGCGGGCGAACACCCGTTCAACCTCCGGCACTTTGGCCAGAATCAGCGTTTCCAGGCGCTGCTGCATGTCCACCGATTGCGTCAGGCTGGTGCCCGGCACGCGCAGTGCTTGCAGAGCGAAATCCCCTTCACTGAGGCTCGGCACAAACTCGCTGCCCATACGGCTGGTGAGCACGCCGCTGAGCACGATCACCCCTAACGCCGCGCCCACCGCAACCGTGCGATGGGCCATGACCCAGGCCAGCGCCGGCGCATACACCCGACGTGCGCCGCGCATGACCGCGCCCTCTTCTTCCTTGACCTTGCCGGTGACGAACAGCGCAATCGCCGCCGGGACGAAGGTCACCGACAGCAGCATCGCACCGAGCAGCGCGATGACCACGGTGAGCGCCATCGGGTGGAACATTTTCCCTTCGACGCCACTCAGGGCGAAGATCGGCAGGTACACCACCATGATGATCAACTGACCGAAAATCAGCGGGCGCCGCGCCTCTTTCGCGGCGGCGAACACTTCCTTGAAACGCTCGGCACGGCTTAACAAACGCCCGTGATGTTGCTGCGCATGTGCCAACCGGCGCAGGGTGTTTTCGACGATCACCACCGCGCCGTCGACGATAATGCCGAAGTCCAGCGCGCCGAGGCTCATCAGGTTGGCGCTGACCTTGTTGCTGAACATGCCGGTGAAGGTGAACAGCATCGACAGCGGAATCACCATCGCGGTAATCAGCGCAGCGCGAATGTTGCCGAGGAACAGGAACAGAATCGCGATCACCAGAATCGCGCCTTCGATCAGGTTCTTTTTCACCGTGGCGATGGCTTTGTCGACCAAGTGCGTACGGTCGTACACCGGCACCGCAATCACGCCTTGCGGCAGGGATTTATTGATCTGTTCGAGCTTGCTGGCCACCGCTTGCGAGACGGTGCGGCTGTTCTCGCCGATCAACATGAACACCGTGCCGAGCACCACTTCACGACCGTTTTCGGTGGCCGCACCGCTGCGCAGTTCGCGGCCGATTTCTACGGTGGCGACATTCTTGACCCGGATCGGCGTGCCATCGACATTGGCCATGACGATGTTGGCGATGTCTTCGGTGCTCGCCACTTGCCCTGGTGCGCGGATCAGCAACTGCTCGCCGCTGCGCTCAATGTACCCGGCACCGACGTTGGCGTTGTTGCGCTCAAGCGCAGTGATCAGATCGGTGAGGGTGAGCTTGTACGCGGCGAGGCGTTTCGGATCCGGCGCGATCTGATATTCCTTGGCAAACCCACCGATGGTGTTGATCTCGGCGACACCCGGCACGTTGCGCAATTGCGGTTTGATGATCCAGTCCTGAATCACCCGCAGATCGGTCGGCGTGTAGGCTGTGCCGTCGTCCTTCAACGCGCCTTCCTGCGCCTCCACCGTCCACAGAAAAATCTCGCCGAGACCCGTGGAAATCGGCCCCATCAGCGCTTCCGCGCCTTCGGGCAATTGCTCCCTGGCGATCTGCAGGCGCTCATTGACCAGTTGGCGAGCGAAGAACAGGTCGGTGCCGTCCTTGAAGATCACCGTGACCTGCGACAGCCCGGAGCGCGACAGCGAGCGGGTCTGCTCCAGCGCCGGCAAACCGGCCATCGCGGTTTCAATCGGGAAAGTGATGCGCTGCTCGGTTTCCAGCGGCGAGAACCCGGCGGCGCCGGTGTTGATCTGCACCTGGACATTGGTGATGTCGGGCACGGCATCAATCGGCAGTTTCTGATAACTGGCGATGCCGAGGCCGGCCATGAGCAGAACGGCGAGCAGCACGATGATGCGCTGCTCGATGGCAAACTGGATCAGGCGTTCGAACATGGGAACCTTCCAGAATTAATGACTGTGCTCAGCCGAGGCTTTGCCCAGCTCCGACTTGAGAACGAAGCTGCCGGCACTGGCGACTTGCGCGCCCGGTTCCAGCCCTTGGGTGACTTCGACGTGGCCGGCGGCGCGGCTGCCCAGTTCCACCGCCTGCGCCTTGAAGCCGTCGTCGGTACGCACGAACACCGTGGGTTTGTCCTCGACGGTCTGGATCGCGGTTTCCGGCACAGCGACTTTGGCCTGACGGCTGTCGGTGGCCACCCGTGCGCTGACGAACAGCCCCGGTCGCCACGAGCCTTGCGGGTTTTCCAGGGTCACGCGCACGGTCGCAGTGCGAGTCTGTTCGCCGAGCAGGCTACCGACGTAAGCCACGCTGCCAGTCACTTCAGCTTTCAATTCCGGCGCACTGACGGTCACCGCTTTGCCCACCTGCACCTGGGTCAGGTCCTTGGGCGAAACGCCGAAGGTCACCCACACGCGGGACAAGTCCGAAAGGGTGAACGCGGCGGTGGTTTCATCGACCACCTCGCCCGGCGTCAGGTGTTTTTCCACCACCACGCCGTCGAACGGCGCGCGCAGTTCGTAGCGATTGCCGCCGGTGGCGACCACACTGCCGCTGAGCACGCTGATTTTTTGCCGGGCGTTGTTCATGGCGATTTCCGCCTCTTCCAACGCTTGCCTGGCCTGGAGGAAATCCTGCTCGGCGGAGATCTTGTCCTGCCAAAGCTTTTTCTCGCGCTCGTAGGTGGTACGCGCCAACGCCAGGCGACGTTGCGCGGCAGCCTGCTCGCTGCGCTGATCGGAGATCTGTTGACTGGCGATCACCGCCAGCAACTGGCCCTTCTTCACCGCTTGCCCGAGGTTGACCGCCACCGACTCGACCACCCCCGGCACGCGGGGCACCACGTGCACAGTGCGGTCCTCGTCGAAGCGCACTTCGCCGGGGAACGACAGGCCGAGACTGATGCGCTGCGCCCGCGCCTCGACCAGTTGAATGCCTGCGGCGGCGATCTGCTCGGCGCTCAATTCGATGTGGCCTTCTTCGGCCTGTTCGCCTTCGGCGGCAGCGCCCTCCTCGGCGTGGTCAGCATGTTCGGAAGCCTCATCGGCATGCGCGTCGATGTTGCTCGTGGCCGGCCACATCGAACCGATGCCAATGCCCAGCGCCAGGGTCGCCACCGCGACCACCATCAGTTTTTTATCCATGGAAACTCCTCTGCGCCGTGCCATCGCGCAGTTGTCTGAACAGTGAAATTCAAGGGCTGACGCTGAGGTCGCCGAAGATCCGTTCCAGGCGCACGCGGGCGTCGGTCGCCTCGCTGACGGCCTGGATGTACTGGCTGCGCGCGGCAATCAGGGTGCGCTGCGCGTCGAGCACGTCGAGGAAGCCGAACTTGCCCATTTCGAAACCACGGGTGGCGCTGTCCACCGCACTTTGTGCGGCGGGCAGGATGGTCTGATTGAACGCGTTGACTTCGCCGTTGGCGGTCTGCCATTGCTCCAGACTGGTCTGGACTTCAGTGCGCAAACGCAGCTCGGTGGCGTTGCGCAGATCCCGCGCCTGATCGCTACGGCGGGCGGCGGCGAGCACGTTGCCCTGATTGCGGTTGAACAGCGGAATCGGCATCGACAGCCCGACCACGTTGACCCGTTCGCGCTCGGTTTCGCTGTATTGGCTGCCGATGCTCACGGTCAGGTCGGGAATGCGCTGCGACTTTTCCAGGCCCAATGAGGCTTCGCGTTGATCGATCTGCAGTTTCGCCAGACGCAGCTCGGCGGTCTGGTTCAGACGCTCGAGCAAGCGGCCGGGCGGCGGCAGCGTGGCGAGGCTCTGCGTGGCGGCTTGCACGTTGGTCGAAGTCGGCAACGGTGCGCCCATGACCTGCGCCAACTGTTGATACGCGTTGGCCTGATCGCGCTCGGCGCGGCTCAGTTCCAGGCGCACTTCCGAGAGTTGCACCTGTGCCCGCGTGCCTTCGACCGGCGACGATTTGCCGGCCTCGATCCGGCCCTGGGCCACGCGCAAGCCGTGCTCGGCCAGTTGCAGCGACTGGCGCGCCAACTGCAAGCGTTGCTGCGCGGTTTGCGCGCTGTTGAACGCCTGAATCACATCGGCGCGCAAGGCATTGCGCTTGCGCTCCAGCTCGATGCCGGCGGCGTCCTGCGCGCGGCTGGCAACATTGATCCGCGCGGCGCGTTTACCGCCCAGTTCAATCGGCTGACTGAGCATCAGCGTGGTGGTGCGCGAGTCGCGCCGCGTGTCTTCGGCCTCCCACGACACTTCAGGGTTTGGAATCAAGCCAGCCTGTTGGCGATCGCCCTCGGCAATGCCGATTTCCCACTGCGCGGCGGCGAGGTCGGGGTTGCCGGCGAAGGCACTTTGCAGCGCCTGATCCAGAGTCAGGGTCGAGGCGCTGGCAAGGCTGTTGCACGCCAACCACAAGAGGCCGCTGGCGGTTATGTTCAGGCGTGTTCGCGCCGTCAGTTTGATTAAACCGGGCAATTGGAAGACTTCCTTTATTCAAGAATCTTTGATGCCGCCACGGTAGGGTTTTGAACTTATCGTCAAGGTGACTGGAACATTACAAATCCGTTATCAACGGTTAGCGAAAGTTGTTTTGCTCTAGGATGCGAAGTGCAAACGGCGTTGTCGTAATACATCGAAACACATACGCACGGATTATCTGCCAAACAGCACTTGCCGAAATCGAAGTCTCGGAAATTAGTCGTACAAGCTGCGACAGGGTGTCGCGCAACGCTGTTTTAAAGGCTCCGCTCGTTGACCCTGTAGCCACTTCAGCCTTTACCGTGCCTGGCATCAAGTTATTGAATCGTGCGCAAGGCCCTACAAAAACAACAACTTTCCTGACCGCCTTAATTAAACATCCATTAAATGAAAGTGGTGAAAGATCATGCGAATCCTTGTCGTCGAGGACGAGCTTAAAGCTGCCGAATACTTGCATCAGGGTTTGACCGAAAGTGGTTATATCGTTGACCACGCCGCCACCGGTGCCGATGGCTTGCATCTCGCGCAACAGCAGACGTACGACCTGATCATTCTCGACGTGAACTTGCCGGAACTGGACGGCTGGGGCGTCCTGGAACAACTGCGCCGTACCCACTCCACGCGGGTGATGATGCTTACCGCGCGCGGGCGGCTGGCGGACAAGATTCGCGGTCTGGACCTGGGCGCCGACGACTATCTGGTCAAGCCGTTCGAGTTTCCCGAATTGCTCGCGCGGGTGCGCACCCTGATGCGCCGCAGCGAAAACATCCCAGTGCCACAGGTGTTGAAAGTCGCCGATCTGGAACTCGATCCAGGCCGCCATCGGGCATTTCGCGGCGCGCAGCGCATCGACCTGACCACCAAGGAGTTCGCCCTGCTGCACTTGCTGATGCGCCAGTCCGGCGAAGTGCTGACCCGTACGCAGATCATCTCGCTGGTGTGGGACATGAATTTCGACTGCGACACCAACGTGGTCGAAGTCTCGATCCGCCGCTTGCGGGCGAAAATCGACGACCCGTTCGACAACAAACTGATCCACACCCTGCGCGGTGTCGGTTACGTGCTGGAGGCGCGGGAATGAAGCCGGCCAGCCTGTCGATGCGCCTCGGGTTGACGGTGAGTATTCTCGGTGCGCTGTTGGTGGTGTTTCTGGCGATCCTTGCCTATTTCGCCCTGACCCATGAGCTCAATGCCCTGTCCCGCGACAGCCTGCAAAAGAAGATGGCGCAGGTGGAGCACAGCCTGTCGCTGTACGTCGACGCCAATGAAGTCAGCGGCAAACCGCACATTCTGCTCGATCAGGTCATGGGCCATGACAACCTGACGCTGACGATTTATGACCATTCGAACCTGCGTTCGCCGCTGCTCAAATCCGGCTCGGGACTCACCGATCCACGGGTGGAACTCAGAGCGGTTCGCGGGACCACCGATCAACTGACCTACAGCGACAGCAGCGATGCCGAAGGCGCGCGGTTCCTCACCGCATCGAAGCTGATTCGCCTCAAGGACGGCAGCAGCGTGCCGGTGCTGCTGTCGATGGACAACGCGCATGATCAAGCGCTGCTCAGTGCCTATCTGCGCTCGACGCTGATCGCGTTGCCGTTGCTGCTGATGTTCATCGGCCTCACAGCCTGGGGCGCGGTGCAGCGCGGACTGGCGCCGCTGCGCGAGTTTCGCAAAGTGGCGGCGATGGTTTCGACTCAGGATCTGGATCATCGGCTGTCGGTGGTCAACATGCCGCAGGAGCTGAGCGAGCTGGCGCAGGGCATCAACTTCATGCTGCACCGCCTCGATGCCGGAGTGCAGCAGTTGTCGCAGTTCTCCGATGACCTGGCGCATGAGCTGCGTACGCCGATCAACAACCTGATGGGCAAGGCCCAGGTGACGCTGTCCCGCGAGCGTACGACCGAAGAGTACAAGGATGTGCTGGTGTCCAGCATCGAGGAACTGGAGCGCGTGGCGCGGATTGTCTCGGACATGCTGTTTCTGGCGCAGGTCAGTCATCCGTCGGCGCTGGCGCCGTTTGAATCGGTGGCGCTGGAGGTTGAGGCGGCGAAGGTCGCGGAGATGTTTTCGCTGTCGGCGCAGGACAAGCAGATTCACTTGAATGTTGTGGGCAGCGCCTCGGTGTTGGGCGATCGGCTGATGATTCAGCGGGCGATTTCCAACCTGCTGTCCAATGCGCTGCGTCATTGCCCGCACGGTAAAACCATCACCTTGCTGATCGAGCAAGGCGCGACGCAGACGTCACTGCTGGTCAGCAATCCCGGCGTCGGCATTGAGGCGCGACACCTGCCGCACTTGTTCGACCGCTTCTACCGCGTCGACAGCGCCCGCTCGCGCTCGCAGGGCAGCACCGGGCTGGGCCTGGCAATCGTGCGCTCGATCATGAGCCTGCATCAGGGGGTGGCGGAGGTGAAGAGCTTGCCCGGCGTCATGACCGTGTTCCGCCTCGGTTTTCCTGCGGCGGCACCCATGGCCCCATCGCTTGCAGGCAAGCTCCCACAGTGATCTGCGGTGTACCCGGGCCTGACGCCATGCTTGATACCAAGCATGAAGCTGGCATTGACCGGTGTCCTGTAGGAGCTGCCGCAGGCTGCGATCTTTTGCCTGAGCCTTTGAAGATCAGAATCAAAAGATCGCAGCCTGCGGCAGCTCCTACAGGGATCGGGGTGTTTTTGAGTTTTTTGGACGACACGCAAACTTGTGGGAGCTGGCTTGCCAGCGATGACGGCGGGTCGGTCACATCCTTATTTTTTTGACACACCGCTATCGCTGGCAAGCCAGCTCCCACAGTGAATCGCGGTGTACCCGGGCCTGACGCCATGCTTGATACCTTTGAAGAAATTCAAGCATGAAGCTGGCATTGACCGATGTCCTGCGGCAGCTCCTACAGGGATCGGGGTGTTTTTGAGTTTTTTGGACGACACGCAAACTTGTGGGAGCTGGCTTGCCAGCGATGACGGCGGGTCAGTCACATCCTTATTTTTTTGACACACCGCTATCGCTGGCAAGCCAGCTCCCACAGTGAATCGCGGTGTACCCGGGCCTGACGCCATGCTTGATACCTTTGAAGAAATTCAAGCATGAAGCTGGCATTGACCGGTGTCCTGTAGGAGCTGCCGCAGGCTGCGATCTTTTGCCTTGGCCTTTGAAGATCAGAATCAAAAGATCGCAGCCTGCGGCAGCTCCTACAGGGATCCGGGTGTTTTTGAGTTTTTTGGACGACACGCAAACTTGTGGGAGCTGGCTTGCCAGCGATGGCGGCGGGTCAGTCACATCCTTATTTTTTGACACACCGCTATCGCTGGCAAGCCAGCTCCCACAGTGAATCGCGGTGTACCCGGGCCTGACGCCACGCTTGATACCTTTGAAGAAATTCAAGCATGAAGCTGGCATTGACCGATGTCCCTGTAGTAGCTGCCGCAGGCTGCGATCTTTTGCCTTGGCCTTTGAAGATCAGGAGCAAAAGATCGCAGCCTGCGGCAGCTCCTACAGGGATCGGGGTGTTTTTGAGTTTTGTGGACACCACGAAAACCTGTGAGAGCTTGCCTGCAAGCGATGGCGGCGGGTCAGTCACTATCCATGCTAAATGGCAGACCGTATTCGCGAGCAAGCTCGCTCCCACAGTCATCTCGATTGTGATCGGAATTTATGAACGATACAGATCCAGTGTGGGAGCGAGCCTGCTCGCGAAAGCGGTAGATCAGGCAGCAAAAAAAACGGCACCTTACGGTGCCGTTTGCTTTCACACATCAACCATCACTTGCGCGCATCCGCCCACGATTTCAGCAGTTCGTTGTAGCTCACGGTCTCGCCCTTCGGCTTCTCGTTGGCCAGTTTCGGTTTTGGTGCGCCCGGCTGGTCGAACCAGTATTGCGCGTCGCGTTCCGGGTTCATTTTCGGTGCGCACGTGGCTTGCGCCTTGGAGCGTTCCAGACGCGTCATGATTGCGTCCTGATCCTTGGCCAGGCCATCCAGCGCCTGTTGCGGGGTTTTCTCGCCGCTGGCCGCTTCGGCGATGTGGCTCCACCACAGCTGCGCCAGACGCGGATAGTCAGGCACGTTGGTCCCGGTCGGGGTCCATTGCACGCGGGCCGGGCTGCGGTAGAACTCGACCAGGCCGCCGAGTTTAGGCGCCAGATCGGTCATCGCCTGCGAGTTGATGTCCGACTCGCGAATCGGCGTCAGGCCGACGATGGTTTTCTTCAGCGATACGGTTTTCGAGGTGACGAACTGTGCGTACAGCCACGCCGCCAGCTTCTGTTTCTCCGGCGTGGATTTCATGAACGTCCACGAACCCACATCCTGATAGCCGAGCTTCATGCCCTCTTCCCAATACGGCCCGCGCGGCGACGGCGCCATGCGCCATTTCGGCGTGCCGTCGGCGTTGACCACCGGCAGGCCCGGTTTGGTCATGTCGGCGGTGAACGCGGTGTACCAGAAGATCTGCTGGGCGATATTGCCTTGTGACGGCACCGGGCCGGACTCGGAGAAGGTCATGCCCGCCGCTTCCGGTGGCGCGTAAGCCTTGAGCCAATCGACATATTTCTGCGTGGCGAACACCGCCGCCGGGCCGTTGGTGTCGCCGCCGCGGGTCACGCTGGAGCCGACCGGATGGCAGTCCTCGACGCGAATTCCCCATTCGTCCACCGGCAGACCGTTGGGCAAGCCTTTGTCGCCGCCACCGGCCATGGAGAACCAGGCATCGGTAAAGCGCCAGCCCAGCGACGGGTCTTTCTTGCCGTAATCCATGTGGCCGTAGACACGCTTGCCGTCGATTTCCTTGACGTCTTCGCTGAAGAATTTGGCGATGTCTTCATAGGCCGACCAGTTCACCGGCACGCCCAATTCGTAACCGTACTTTTCCTTGAACTTGGCTTTCAGGTCGGCGCGTTCGAACCAGTCGGCGCGGAACCAGTACAGGTTGGCGAACTGCTGGTCGGGCAGTTGATAGATCTTGCCGTCCGGCGCGGTGGTGAACGAGATACCGATGAAGTCCTTGATGTCGAGGGTCGGTGAGGTGAAGTTCTTGCCTTCGTTGGCCATCAGGTCAGTGATCGACTCGGTCTTGCCGTAGCGAAAGTGCGTGCCGATCAAGTCCGAGTCGTTGACCCAGCCGTCGTAGATATTCTTGTCCGACTGCATCACCGTCTGCATTTTTTCCACCACGTCGCCTTCTTGCAGCAGGTCGTGGGTGAGCTTGATCCCGGTGATTTCGCTGAACGCCTTGGCCAGCACCTTGGACTCGTATTCGTGGGTGGTCAGGGTCTCGGAAACCACTTTGATTTCCATGCCGCGGAACGGCTCGGCGGCCTTGATGAACCACTTCAATTCTTCGAGCTGCTGATCCGCCGTCAGGGTCGACGGTTTGAATTCGCTGCCGATCCACTTTTTCGCAGCGTCTTCGTAGGCATCGGCCCAGGCCGAAGCGCTCAAACCGCTGAGTGCGAGCATGGCTGCCAATGAAATGCTATGTCGCAGCTTATTGTTTTTATCGAACATAGAGACCTCCAGTTAGAGTTTCGGAGCACGATTGCCGAGCGACTCGACTAGCCCCAGCGCATCACAACCAACAGCCACACCAGAGACAGCGCGGACGCCACCCAGATGCTCCAGTCGGTGACGCCGATTACCAGCAGGTGCAGGTAGGCGCTGCCGAGAAGACCGATGAACAAGCGATCGCCACGGGTGGTGGCAATCGGCAGAAAACCGCGGCGCAGGATGCTCGGCGAGCGCAGTTCCCAGGTGGTCATGCCCACCAGCAACAGGCCGATGGCAATAAAGAACCCCGCCGTGGGGGTGGTCCAGCTCATCCATTCCATCATGCGTTCCTCAGACCCGACCCAGGGCAAAGCCCTTGGCCACGTGGTTGCGAACAAACCAGATCACCAGCATGCCCGGCAGGATGGTCAACACCCCCGCCGCTGCCAGCACGCCCCAGTCGATGCCCGAGGCCGACACGGTGCGGGTCATCACCGCGGCAATCGGCTTGGCATTCACCGAGGTCAGCGTGCGCGCCAGCAGCAGTTCGACCCAGGAAAACATGAAGCAGAAGAACGCCGTGACGCCGATCCCGGAGCCGATCAGCGGGATGAAAATCTTCACGAAGAACTTGGGAAAGCTGTAGCCGTCGATGTACGCGGTTTCGTCGATTTCCTTGGGCACCCCGGACATGAACCCCTCAAGAATCCACACCGCCAGCGGCACGTTGAACAGACAGTGCGCGAGTGCCACGGCGATGTGCGTATCGAACAGCCCGATCGACGAATACAACTGAAAGAACGGCAGCAAAAACACCGCCGGCGGCGCCATGCGGTTGGTCAGCAGCCAGAAGAACAGGTGCTTGTCACCGAGGAAGCGATAGCGCGAAAACGCGTACGCCGCCGGCAGCGCCACACTCAGCGAGATCACCGTGTTGAGGCTGACGTAATACAGCGAATTGAGATAACCGGTGTACCAGCTCGGGTCGGTGAAAATCACCTTGTAGTTGTGCCAGGTGAAATCCTGCGGGAACAGGGTCAACCCGCCGAGGATTTCGGTGTTGCTCTTGAACGACATGTTCAGCAGCCAGTAGATCGGCACCAGCAGGAACAGGATGTACACCAGCAACGGAATCAGCTTTCTTTTGTGCATGGCCGGGCCCTCAGCGATTGGCATCGGAATGGGTCATGGCGGTGTAGAACAGCCACGAGACCAGCAGGATGATCAGGAAATACACCAGCGAAAACGCCGCTGCCGGCCCTAGATCGAATTGGCCGACCGCCATCTGCGTCAAGGTCTGACTGAGGAAGGTCGTGGCATTACCCGGCCCGCCACCGGTGAGCACGAACGGCTCGGTGTAGATCATGAAACTGTCCATGAAGCGCAGCATCACCGCGATCAGCAGCACGCTTTTCAGCTTGGGCAACTGAATATGGCGGAACACCGCCCAGGCCGAGGCGCGGTCGATGCGCGCCGCCTGGTAGTACACGTCAGGAATCGCCCGCAACCCGGAGAAACACAGCAGCGCCACCAGCGAAGTCCAGTGCCAGACGTCCATCACCAGCACCGTGACCCAGGCGTCCATGGTGTTGGCCGCGTAGTTATAGCTGATGCCCAGCGCATTCAGGCTCGAGCCGAGCAGACCGATGTCGGCGCGACCGAAGATCTGCCAGATGGTGCCGACCACGTTCCACGGGATCAGCAGCGGAATCGCCAGGATGATCAGCACCACTGACGACCAGCGACCCTTGGTCGGCATGGTCAGGGCGACGGCGATGCCCAGCGGAATTTCAATCAACAGCACGCAGGCCGAGTAGATGAACTGGCGCAGCAGCGAGTCATGCAGACGCGGATCGAGCAGCACCTGCTTGTACCAGTCGGCACCGACGAAGTAGCGGCTGGACTGGTCGAAGATGTCCTGCACCGAGTAGTTGACCACGGTCATCATCGGGATCACCGCACTGAACGCCACCAGCAGGAACACCGGCAACACCAGCCACCAGGCCCTGTTGTTCTGCACCTTGTTCATGGCTGCACCTCGGTAGAGTCGGTGTCTTCAAGAAGAAACTCGTCGGCGTAGACCATCAGCCACTGCGCCGGAAAACTGATGTACGCGGTGCCCTGCGGCACCGGTTTGTCTTCGGCCAGACGCACCTTCAACGGCGCGCCGTCGAGGTCGAGGGTGAGGATCTTGTAGGTGCCGAGGTCCTCGACGTGGACCACCCGCGCCTGCATCGCTTCGTCAAACGGCTCATCCCAGACATGGATGAACTCGGGGCGGATGCCGACCTTCAGATTTTTCCACTGGCCGTGTTCGATATGCCGCTGCAAGGCGTCGGACAACGGCAGGTGCGTGGAGGCGAAACCGACCCCGCCCGGCTGCGGCTGCACCTCGATCAGGTTCATCCCCGGGCTGCCGATGAAGTAGCCGACAAAGGTGTGGCTCGGCCGCTCGAACAATTCCCGCGGGGTGCCGAACTGCACGATCTGGCCGCCGTACATCACCGCGATCTTGTCGGCGAAGGTCGAGGCCTCCAGTTGATCGTGGGTGACGTAGACCATGGTGATGTTGAACTGCTCGTGGATCTGCTTGAGCTTGCGTCGCAGCTTCCACTTCAGGTGCGGGTCGATCACCGTCAGCGGCTCGTCGAAGAGGATCGCCGAGACGTCGTCGCGCACCAGGCCACGGCCCATGGAGACTTTCTGCTTTTCGTCGGCGGTGAGGTTGCGGGCCTTCTTGCTCAGCAGGTTTTGCAGGTCGAGGACTTCGGCGATTTCCTGCACCTTGCTGTGCACTTTCGCCTCGGCCATGCCCTGATTTCTCAGGGGAAAGGCCAGGTTATCGAACACGGTCATGGTGTCGTAGACCACCGGGAACTGGAACACCTGGGCGATGTTGCGCTTCTCCGGGGTCAGGTCATTGACCGCTTTGCCATCGAACAATACATGCCCTTGCGAGGGGCTGAGCAGGCCGGAAATGATGTTGAGCAAGGTCGACTTGCCGCAACCCGAAGGGCCGAGCAAGGCATAGGCACCGCCCTGCTCCCAGACGTGGTCCATTTCGCGGATCGCGTAATCGTCAGGCCCGCTCGGCTGCTTGCTGTAGCTGTGGGCCAGGTGCTGCAAACGGATTTCGGCCATCAGGCAACCCTCGCGACACGCCGGCCCGGTGCCTGCACCAGACGGCCCTGCGCATCGAACACGAACAGTTTGTGGGTCGGGATATAAATGCGGATCGGCGCGTCGACGTCGTACTCGTGAACACCGGGCAGGTGCAGTACCAGCAGGAAATGCTCGTTGCGCACGTGCAGGAAGGTCTCCGAACCGCTGATCTCCGCCACCTCGACGGTAACCGCCAGTTCCAGATCGTCATCGTTGCTCGGCACCAGCGAAATATGGCTGGGGCGCACGCCGAAGCGGAACTCGCCCTCGCCCACCGGCCGTAGATCGACGTTCAACGGGAAGTGCACGAAGTTGGCAAAGCTGACTTCGTTGCCGGCAATGCGCCCGGGCATCAGGTTGATCGGCGGTTCGGAGAACAACTCCGCTGCCAGCACGGTTTGCGGCTGGTGATACACCGAAGTCGACGGGCCACTCTGGATCACCCGGCCTTCGTGAAGAATGGTCGTGGTGCCGCCCAAGGCCAACGCTTCGTTGGGCTCGGTGGTGGCGTAGATCGCGATGGTGTGGCGGGCCTTGAACAGCTCGCGCATCTCTTGGCGCAGTTCTTCGCGCAGCTTGTAGTCGAGGTTGACCAGCGGCTCGTCGAACAGGATCAGTTCGGCATCCTTGACCAGCGCCCGGGCCATCGCCGTGCGCTGCTGCTGACCGCCGGACAGCTCCAGCGGATAGCGCTGCAGGAACTTCTCGATGCGCAGCATCCGTGCGGTTTCCTGCACCTTGCTGTGGATGATGTCCTTGGCGACACCGGCCTGACGCAACGGCGAGGCGATGTTCTCGAACACGGTCATGGTCGGGTAATTGATGAACTGCTGATAGACCATCGACACGTTGCGCAGGCGCACCGGGCGCTGGGTGACGTCGACGCCGTTCATCAGGACGCGGCCGCTGTCGGGCTTGTCCAGACCGGCCATCAAACGCATCAGGCTGGTCTTGCCGGACAGCGTGCGGCCGAGCAGAACGTTGAAGGATCCGGGTTCGAAGGTCAGGCAGGCATCGTCGATCCAGGTCTGGCCCTCGACGGTACGGCTGACGTGCTCCAGGGTGAGTGACATGGCTCGGCCTTTTTTATTATTGGAGTCAAGCGACCTGTGCAGCAGAGCGACATTCGTGCCAGAAATGGCAAGTGGTTGATTTGTCGTGAAAAGTGCCGAAAACGTGGGGAACGGGCGTTCATTGCTGAACACATTTGAACAGTTGGGCGATTGACAATGAACAATAGTGAACAACACTCTATGAACTGTTCACGCACCCCTGTAGGAGCTGCCGAAGGCTGCGATCTTTTGACTTTTGTTTTCAAGAATAAGATCAAAAGATCGCAGCCTGCGGCAGCTCCTACAGGGGAATTGTGTGGGTCATAACAATAATAAAAACGCTGCATCAGAGGCCCACCGCCATGGCCGCACCTGCCCCGCCGCTGTCCCACGACGCGATCGTCCAGACCTCCTGGCAGCGTTGCCGCGCCTTCGGCCTCGACCATCAAAGTGCCCCGGCCTTCGACCAACTGCCTGCCGCCGGCATTGCGCAATTGCTCGACCGTCACCACTCACTGGTGCAAACCACGCATCAGGAAGTCCTGCCGTACTACGAGAACATCCTGAGCAACTCCAACTGCCTGATCATGCTCGCTGACCACCACGGCCAGGTGCTGACATCGTGGGGCACCCAGCGCTTTATCGAGCCGAACCTGGCCCGGGGCTTTCGCGCCGGGGCGAGCTGGATGGAACGCTGCAGCGGCACCAATGCCATCGGCACCGCGCTGGCCTGCGAGCAAGCGGTGCACATCGAACACGATGAACACTTTCTGAAAGCCAACCGCTTCATGACCGGTTCTGCCGCGCCGATATTCGATGCCGAGCGCAAGATCATCGCCGTGCTCGACGTGTCCAGCGACAGTTACCTGCCCCCCTCGCACACCTTGGGCATGGTCAAGATGATGAGCCAGACCGTGGAGAACCGGCTGATCCTCAACCTGTTCCATGGCCAGCACTTTCAACTGACCTTCAACACCGGGTTGAACAACCTCGACAGTCAATGGGCCGGTTTGCTGATTTTCGATGAGAGCGGTCAAGTGCTGTCGGCCAATCGCCGCGCGGACAATCTGCTTGGCGTGCGCCTGTCGCGGGTCAGCGTCGAAAGCCTGTTCAACGTGTCGCTGCTGGAGCTGCTGAATCAGCCGGACGGCTTGCCGTTTGCCTTGCAGACCTCGGGGCGCAACCGTTTCCAGTGCCTGTTGAAGCGACCGCAACAGGCGCCTGTTCAGCCTCGGGTATTTGCCGAACCGAAAACGGCGCCGATCAAAGCGCCGGGCGTGATCAGCCTCAACTCTCTGCATTTTGGTGACAGCCGCGTAGAAAAAGCCGTGCGCCAGGCCGAACGCCTGCTGGAGAAAGACATTCCGCTGCTGATCCACGGCGAAACCGGGGTCGGCAAGGAAGTCTTCGTCAAAGCGCTGCACCAAGCCAGTTCGCGCAGCAAACAGGCATTCATCGCCGTCAACTGCGCGGCGATCCCCGCCGAACTGGTGGAGTCGGAACTGTTCGGCTACGAAAAAGGCGCGTTCACCGGCGCCAACCAGAAAGGCAGCATCGGCCTGATCCGCAAAGCCGATAAGGGCACGCTGTTCCTCGACGAGATCGGTGACATGCCGCTGCCGACTCAGGCGCGGTTGTTGCGGGTGTTGCAGGAGCGCTGTGTGCAACCGGTGGGCAGCAGCGAGTTGTTCCCGGTGGATCTGCGGATCATCTCGGCGACCAACCGCTCTTTGCGCGAACAAGTGCAACTGGGGCGGTTTCGTGAGGACTTGTACTACCGAATTGGCGGTTTGACACTGGAACTGCCGCCGCTCAGAGAGCGCGGTGATAAAGAGGCGCTGTTCAAACGCCTGTGGGAGCAGCATCGCGAACCGACACAATGGGCCGGGCTCAGCCGCGAAGTGCTGGAGTTGTTCAGCCGACATCCATGGCCGGGCAATCTGCGTCAGGTCAGCAGCGTGATGCAGGTGGCGCTGGCGATGGCCGAGGAGCAACCGGTACGGCCGGAGCATTTGCCGGATGATTTTTTTGTCGATCTGGAGATGGAGCCGGTGGAGGTGGCCGAGCCGTTGGGCATTGACCTGAGCGATGCCGAGGCGTTGAACCGGGAGTTGAAAGCCTCCGGGGGCAATATTTCGCATCTGGCGCGCAGGCTTGGGGTGAGCCGAAATACCCTCTACAAGCGTTTGCGGCAGGCTGAATGACTGGTTGCCTGGGCGGACCCCATCGCTGGCAAGCCAGCTCCCACAGGGTTTCGGGTTATACGCAACACTCGTGAACAACAAAAAACTTGTGGGAGCTGGCTTGCCAGCGATGGCGTCAGCCCGGTAACCACAAGACCCAAAGCCCAAAAAACAAAAACCCGCACAAGGCGGGTTTTGTTTTAACGCGGATCAGGCAATCAGTCAGCTAGACGCCAGGTCGTGCCGCCCTTGCCGTCTTCCAGCACCACGCCCATGGCGGTGAGCTGGTCGCGGATGCGGTCGGATTCGGCCCAGTCCTTGCCGGCGCGTGCCGCCAGACGTGCAGCAATCAGCGCGTCGACTTCAGCGGCATCGACACGCCCTTCGGCACCCGCCTGCAGGAAGTCATCGGCTTCCAGCTGCAACACCCCCAGCACGCTCGCCAGTTCTTTCAGACGTGCCGCCAGACCGGCCGCCGCGTCGAGATCGCTCTCGCGCAGACGGTTGATCTCGCGCACCATCTCGAACAGCACCGCGCAGGCTTCCGGCGTGCCGAAGTCGTCGTTCATCACCGTGGTGAAACGCTCGACGAAGGCTTCGCCGCCGGCCGGAGCAACGCTCGGCAGGCCTTTCAACGCGTGGTAGAAACGCTCGAGTGCGCCCTTGGCGTCCTTGAGGTTGTCTTCCGAGTAGTTGATCGCGCTGCGGTAGTGGCTCGACACCAGCAGGTAACGCACGACTTCCGGGTGGTACTTGTCGAGCACGTCGCGAATGGTGAAGAAGTTGTTCAAGGACTTGGACATCTTCTCGCCATTGATGCGGATCATGCCGCAGTGCATCCACGCATTGGCGTAGGTCTTGCCGGTGGCCGCTTCGCTCTGGGCGATTTCGTTTTCATGGTGCGGGAACTCCAGGTCGCTGCCGCCGCCATGAATGTCGAAGGTCTCACCGAGGCAGCAGGTGGACATTACCGAGCACTCGATGTGCCAGCCCGGACGCCCGGCGCCCCACGGCGATTCCCAGCTCGGCTCGCCCGGCTTCGCGGCCTTCCACAGCACGAAGTCCAGCGGGTCTTCTTTCGACTCGTCGACTTCGATCCGTGCACCGATGCGCAGGTCTTCGATCTTCTTGCGCGACAGCTTGCCGTAGCCCATGAATTTGGCGACACGGTAATACACGTCGCCATTGCCCGGGGCGTAAGCGAAGCCTTTGTCGATCAGGGTCTGGATCATCGCGTGCATGCCCGGAATGTGATCCGTGGCGCGCGGCTCCATGTCCGGTTTCTTGATGTTCAGGCGTGCTTCGTCTTCGTGCATCGCGGCGATCATGCGTTCGGTCAGCGCTTCGAACGACTCACCGTTCTCGCGGGCACGATTGATGATCTTGTCGTCGATGTCGGTGATGTTGCGCACGTAGGTCAGGTCGTAACCGCTGAACCGCAGCCAGCGGGTCACCAGGTCGAACGCGACCATGCTGCGGCCGTGGCCGAGGTGGCAGTAGTCGTACACGGTCATGCCGCACACGTACATGCGCACCTTGTTGCCATCCAGCGGCTTGAACACTTCTTTGCTCTTGGTGAGCGTGTTGTAGATCGTCAGCACTTTATATTTCCTTGACGCGAATCACTGGCCCCACGAATCACGCAGGGTCACGGTACGGTTGAATACCGGCTGACCTGGTTTCGAGTCCTTGATGTCGGCAACGAAGTAGCCTTCGCGCTCGAACTGGAAACGGTCCTCCGGCTGTGCGTTGCCAAGCGATGGCTCAGCACGACAACCGGTCAGCACTTGCAGTGAGTCAGGGTTGATGTTGTCGAGGAAACTCGCGCTGTCTTCCGCCTTTTCCGGGTTCGGGGAACGGAACAGGCGATCGTACAGGCGCACTTCGCACTCGATGCTGGCAGCCGCTGGCACCCAGTGGATCACGCCCTTGACCTTGCGGCCTTCAGGGTTCTTGCCGAGGGTGTCCGGGTCGTACGAGCAACGCAGTTCGACGATGTTGCCGTCGGCGTCCTTGATCGCTTCGTCGGCACGAATCACGTAGCTGCCGCGCAGACGCACTTCGCCGTTCGGCTCCAGGCGCTTGTAGCCCTTTGGCGGTTCTTCCATGAAGTCATCGCGGTCGATGTAGATTTCACGGGCGAACGGCAGCTGGCGCACGCCGAGTTCTTCTTTCTGCGGATGACGCGGCAGTTCGAGGTTTTCGACCTGACCTTCCGGGTAGTTGGTGATCACGACTTTCAGCGGGCGCAGCACGCACATGGCGCGCGGGGCGTTCGCGTCCAGGTCCTGACGGATGCTGAACTCGAGCATGCCGAAGTCGACCACGCCGTCGGAACGGTTGGTGCCGATCATGTCGCAGAAGTTGCGGATCGACGCGGGCGTGTAGCCACGGCGACGGAAGCCCGACAAGGTCGACATGCGCGGGTCGTCCCAGCCATTGACGTGTTTCTCATCGACCAGTTGCTTGAGCTTGCGCTTGCTGGTGATGGTGTAGTTCAGGTTCAGGCGGCTGAACTCGTACTGGCGCGGGTTGGCCGGCACCGGCAGGTTCTCCAGGAACCACTCGTACAGCGGACGATGGCTTTCGAATTCCAGGGTGCAGATCGAGTGGGTGATGCCTTCGATGGCGTCCGACTGACCGTGGGTGAAGTCATAGTTCGGGTAGATGCACCACTTGTCACCGGTCTGATGGTGATGGGCGTGACGAATGCGGTACATGATCGGGTCGCGCAGGTTCATGTTCGGCGAGGCCATGTCGATCTTCGCGCGCAACACGCGGGCGCCGTCCGGGAACTCACCGGCGCGCATGCGGGCGAACCAGTCGAGGTTCTCTTCCACCGATCGGTCGCGGAACGGGCTGTTCTTGCCCGGCTCGGTCAGGCTGCCGCGGTATTCCTTGGCCTGCTCCGGCGTCAGGTCGTCGACATAGGCCTTGCCGGCCTTGATCAGCTCCACCGCCCAGTCGTGCAACTGGTCGAAATACTGCGAGGCGTAACGCACTTCGCCGGACCACTCGAAGCCCAGCCACTTGACGTCGGATTCGATGGCGTCGATGTATTCCTGGTCTTCCTTGGCCGGGTTGGTGTCGTCGAAACGCAGGTGCGTGACGCCGCCGAACTCCTGGGCCAGGCCGAAGTTCACACAGATCGACTTGGCGTGGCCGATGTGCAGGTAGCCGTTGGGCTCAGGCGGAAAACGGGTGACGATCTGGGTGTGCTTGCCCGAGTCCAGGTCTGCCTGGATGATCGGCCGCAGGAAATTGACCGGCACGGCAGGGCCGGACTTGGCATTCGAGGTAGGGTCGACAGTGGGCTTGCTCATAGGATCCTTGACTTACATGTGCGCGGCCGCAAAGGGGGCCAGACAAAACAAAGCCGCTATCATAGCCGATGCTGTCAAGGGGCTGACAGAGCGCGGCCTATAAAGGCGTGCATTTAATCGACGGGTTTTGGAAAAACAGCCTCGAAATTCGCGCCTGTCACGCTAAACTGCGCACCTTGGCCCATGGGCTGAACCGGTAACGGGCCGAAATGTCCCATTACCCACGAATTCCTTATAAAGAGTAGCGATCATGACTCAAGTCAAACTGACCACCAACTACGGCGACATCGTCATCGAACTGGACGCGGAAAAAGCGCCGATCACCGCTGCCAACTTCATCGAATACGTTAAGAAAGGTCACTACGAGAACGTGGTGTTCCACCGCGTGATCAAGGGCTTCATGATCCAGGGCGGCGGTTTCGAACCTGGCATGCAGGAAAAGAAAGACAAGAGCCCAAGCATTCAGAACGAAGCTGACAACGGTCTGAAGAACGAGAAGTACACCGTTGCCATGGCCCGCACCATGGACCCGCATTCGGCCTCGGCGCAGTTCTTCATCAACGCCACCAACAACAGCTTCCTCAACCACACCGCCAAGACCGCTCAGGGCTGGGGTTATGCCGTGTTCGGTAAAGTGGTTGCCGGTACCGACGTCGTCGACAAGATCGAAGGCGTTGCCACCACTTCCAAGGCCGGTCACCAGGACGTGCCGAAAGACGACGTGATCATCGAGAAAGCCGAGATCATCGAAGCGTGATATTGCTGATTTCAGATTTGCATCTGGAAGAGGAGCGCCCGGACATCACCCGGGCGTTTCTGGATTTGCTCGCCGGACGCGCCCGCTCGGCGAGTGCGTTGTACATCCTCGGCGACTTCTTCGAAGCGTGGATTGGCGACGACGCCATGACGCCCTTCCAGCGTTCCATCTGCCAGGCCCTGCGCCAATTGAGCGACAGCGGCACGGCGATCTTTCTGATGCACGGCAATCGCGACTTCCTGCTCGGCAAGGCCTTCTGCAAAGCAGCCAGCTGTACGCTGTTGAAGGACCCGAGTGTCGTGCAGTTTTACGGCGAGCCGGTGTTGCTGATGCACGGCGACAGCCTGTGCACCCGCGACGAAGCCTACATGAAGCTGCGACGCTACCTGCGCAACCCGATCACCCTGTTCATCCTGCGCCACCTGCCACTGAGCACCCGCCACAAACTGGCGCGCAAGCTGCGTAGCGAAAGCCGTGCGCAGACGCGGATGAAGGCCAACGACATTGTCGATGTCACGCCGGACGAAGTTCCGCGGATCATGCAGGAATATGGGGTGAAAACCCTGATTCACGGCCACACCCATCGTCCGGCAATCCACAAGCTGCAGCTTGGTGAGCAGGCGGCGAAGCGGATTGTGCTGGGGGATTGGGATCGCCAGGGTTGGGCGTTGCAGGTGGATGAGAGCGGGTTTGCCCTGGCGCCGTTCGACTTTGCCCCGCCGCCGGCCCTGCCTGCTCCCGCAATCTAACAGCCAAGATCAAAAGATCGCAGCCTGCGGCAGCTCCTACATTGGAATGCGTTTCCCTGTAGGAGCTGCCGCAGGCTGCGATCTTTTAGCAATCACCGCACAATCAATGTCCGGACGCGGCCGGCCCTGCTTTTGCGGCAAACGGCGGCTTCGCCAGCCACACAATCAGAATCAGCCCCATGAATCCCCAGCCCAGCAACGTGAAGTAATCCACGGTGGAGAGCATGTACGCCTGGCTGGTGAGGATCTGATCCATCTGCGCGTACGCCGATTGGCTCGCGCCACCTAAATGATTCAAGGTCTCGCGGGTCGCCGGTTCGAAGGTACTGATGCTTTCGCTCATGTACGCATGATGCTGATCGGCGCGGCGGATCCAGATCCAGGTGGTCAACGATGCCGCAAAGCTGCCGCCCAAGGTGCGCAGGAACGTCGCCAGACCGGCACCGTCGGCGATCTGGCTCGGCGGCAGGTCGGACATCAGAATGCTCAGGGTCGGCATGAAGAACAGCGCCACGCCAATCCCCATGAACAGCTGCACCAGGGCGATGTGCTGGAAGTCCACCTCGTTGGTGAACTCGGCGCGCATGAAGCAGCTCAAGCCAATCGCGAGGAACGCCAGACCGGCCAGCAGGCGCAGGTCGAACTTGTTCGCGTACTTGCCGACAAACGGCGACAACAGCACCGGCAGAATGCCGATCGGCGCCACCGCCAGACCGGCCCAGGTCGCGGTGTAGCCCATCTGGGTTTGCAGCCACTGCGGCAGGATCAGGTTGATGCCGAAGAACCCGGCGTAACCCAGCACCAGCACCAGCGTACCAATGCGGAAGTTGCGATGGGCGAACAGGCGCAGGTTGACCACCGGGTGCTGGTCGGTCATTTCCCAGATGACGAACACCGCCAGGGCGATCACCGAAATCGCCGCACCGATGATGATGAAGTTCGATTCGAACCAGTCCAGGTCATTGCCCTTGTCGAGGATGACCTGCAACGCGCCGACGCCGATGATCAGCGTGATCAGACCGACGTAGTCCATCGGCTGCCGACTGGTTTCCACCGGACGCTTGGCCAGCTGCGAACGCACCACCATCACCGCAAAGATGCCGATCGGTACGTTGATGAAGAAGATCCACGGCCAGCTGTAGCTGTCCGTGATCCAGCCACCGAGAATAGGCCCGGCAATCGGCGCGACCACCGTGACCATCGCCAGCAATGCCAGAGCCATGCCGCGCCTCGCAGGCGGATACACGGCAATCAACAGCGTCTGCGTCATCGGGTACAGCGGGCCGGCCACCAGGCCTTGCAGCACGCGAAAGCCGATCAGTTCCGGCATCGAGGTTGAGATACCGCAGAGAAACGAGGCCAGCACGAACAGAATGGTGGCCCAGAGAAACAGCTTCACCTCGCCGAAACGGCGGCTGAGCCAACCGGTCAGCGGCAGCGCGATGGCGTTGCTTACGGCAAACGAGGTGATCACCCAGGTGCCCTGCTCCGAACTCACCCCGAGGTTGCCGGAGATCGTCGGCAGCGCCACGTTGGCGATGGTGGTGTCGAGCACTTGCATGAACGTCGCCAGCGACAGGCCGATGGTGCTGAGCAACAGGCTGGGCGGCGTGAAAGAGGCGTTATTGCTCATTGTGAATCCTATGAAACCGGGTTGACGCTGCGTCTGTTAAAGAAGCAGTTGCCCATAAGGAACAGGCTCTTGTGATGAAGAAGTTCCTCTGTGGTGAGGGGATTTATCCCCGATGGGTCGCGAAGCGGCCCGTCCTTAGATTCAGAAAAGCAGGGCCTGCTGCGCAGTCCATCGGGGATAAATCCCCTCACCACAGTAAATCTCATCACCTTGAGAACCTGTTCCCACAGGGGAAAGATTCAGCGTTGCGCGGTTTTGCTGACCGCAGCACTGTTGTCGTGGATCAGCTGCGCAATCATCGCGTCGGCCTCAGCCAGTTGGCGGTCGTAGACGTTGGTGCTGAACGAGGCCTTCTGCGGCGGTTGCTGGGCCAGCACCGGGCCGCTCTGGTCGTGCAGGTTCACTTCAACGTTGGTCGACAGACCGACGCGCAATGGATGCTTGGCCAGTTCTTCGGCGTTGATATGAATCCGCACCGGCACACGCTGCACGATCTTGATCCAGTTACCAGTGGCGTTCTGCGCTGGCAACAGAGCGAACGCGCTGCCGGTACCGGCGCCGAGGCTGTCGACGGTGCCGCTGTACTTCACGCTGCTGCCGTAGATGTCGGACTCGATGTCCACCGGTTGGCCGATGCGCATGTCACGCAGTTGGGTTTCCTTGAAGTTGGCGTCGATCCACAGTTGATCCAGCGGAATCACCGCCATCAGCGCGGTGCCTGGCTGTACGCGCTGACCGAGCTGCACAGTGCGCTTGGCGACGTAACCGGTAACCGGCGCGATCAGGGTGCTGCGGGCGTTGGTCAGGTACGCCTGACGCAGTTCAGCAGCGGCCTGCATCACGTCCGGATGCGACGAGACCACGGTGTCATCGACCAGCGCGCTGGTGGTTTTCAATTGCTGTCTGGCGTTGGCCAGGGCGTTTTGCGCCGAGGTCAGATCGTCGCGGGCGTGGGACAGTTCTTCCTGGGAAATCGCCCCGCCGGCGGCGAGGTTTTTCCGGCGGTTGTAGTTGTCCTGAGCTTTCTGTACTTCGGCCTGTTGCGCGTTGACCTGGGCTTTCATGCCGTCAACGTTGCTGTACAGGCCGCGCACCTGACGCACGGTGCGCGCGAGTTTTGCCTGGGCACTTTGCAGGCCGACTTCGGCGTCGTTCGGGTCGAAGTTGACCAGCACCTGACCTTCGTGGACCAGATCACCGTCGTCGGCGCCGATGCTGACCACGGTGCCGGTGACCAGCGGCGTGATCTCCACGACGTTGCCGTTGACGTAGGCGTCGTCGGTGCTTTCGTTGAAGCGCCCGATGAATTCGTGATACGCCCAGACGCCGGCACCGGCGAGCAGGACCACGACGGCCAGCACCAGCAGCATGAATTTGCGCTTGCGTGGATTGCCAGTGTCGGGCGTGTTGGCTTGAGTTTGGGTGTTTTCGGCAGTGGCCATGACAAATACCTGAATTAGTTGTGCGACGTGGCTGGGGTGGCGTTGGCTGCGGTCAGGGTGTCGCCCTGAAAGCCGCCGCCCAGCGCTTGCATCAGTTGAATCGACAGGTCGATCTGCTCGGCATTGAGGTTGGCCAGCTGACGCTGGGCCTGCAGCAATTGCTGCTCGATGCTGAGCACGTCCAGGTAGTTGCCGATGCCGGAACCGTAACGCTGGACGACGGTGTTGTAAGAATCCTGAGCAATCTCGGTAGCGTGTTGTTGCGCGCCGATCTGCCGGCCGATGTCACGCAACTGGTTGATCGTGTCGCTGACATCACCCAGGGCTTTCACCAGACTTTTGTTGTACTGCGCCACCGCCAGATCGTAATCGGCGTCACGCGCATCGAGGTTGGCGCGCAGGCGCCCGCCGTCGAAGATCGGCACCGAAATGGTCGGGGCGATGCTAAAGAAACGACTGGCCGACCCGAACATGGCGTCACCCAACAAGGATTCGGCACCGGCCGAGGCCGTGAGGTTCAAGTTGGGATAGAAGCGGGTTTTCGCCGAGTCGATGTCTTTGCTCGCCGCCTCAACGCGCCAGCGCGCAGCGACCAGATCCGGACGCCGACCGAGCAGTTCCGCCGGCAGCACCGACGGCACCGCCACGGCGCTGGCTTGCAGGACTTTCGGCCGAGCAATCTCATTGCCGCGATCCGGACCTTTGCCGAGCAGCACGGCCAGGGCGATTTTCGCGCTGTTCAAGCGTTTTTCGGCGTCGATCAGGCTGGCTTCGGAGCTGGCCTCAAGGCTTTGGGTTTGCTGGAACTGGTACTGGCTGTCGATACCGGCACTCAAGCGGCGCTGACTCAAATCGAGCATTTGTTTGGTGCGCTTGAGGTCGTCGTTGGCCAGGTCGTAGACAATGTGCGCCTGACCCAGATCGCTGTAGGCCCGGGCCACGTCGGCGGCGAGGGTCAACTGCGCAGCCTGACGATCGACCTCGGCGGCGCGGGCCTGACCGAGTGCAGCTTCCCAGGCATCACGCTGGCCGCCCCACAGGTCGAAGTTGTAGTTGAAGCCGGCGCTGACGTTACGCACCGTCGCGTAGGCATCGCCCTGCCCTCGCGGGTCCTGATCCTTGGCCAGGCGCGAACGGCTGATGCCGGCGCTGGCGTCGAGGGTCGGATAGCGTTCGGCATCGGCGGCATACGCGGCGGCGCTGGCCTGATGGGCGCGGGCTTCGGCGATCTGCATGTCCGGGCTGTCGTGCAGGGCTTCGCGGATCAGCCCGTCGAGTTGCGGATCGCCGAGACTGCTCCACCAGTCGCTTTTCGGCCAGGCGGCCGGCGACAGGGTCACGCCGTTGAGGGATTGGCTGGCGTTGAGGCTTTTCGCATCGAGGTTTTGGCCTTGAGTGTCGAGGCCGCTGTAGTTGGCGCAACCGGCGAGGATCATCGCCGACAGCAGCAGGGTCAGGCTGCTGCGCAAGGTTTTACCGCTCATTATGTTCACCTAAGCGCTGGATAGTGATCGGGTCACCGGCTGCCAGCAGGATTTTCTTGAGGATGTATTCCAGGGTTTTCAGCTCTTCGCGAGAGATGGCGCCGGCCAGTTCATTCATCGCGTCGGCGCCGATATAGGGCAGGCGATCGGCCAGTTGCTGGCCCTGCTCGGTGAGCTTGAGCTGCACCTGACGGCGATCGCCTTCGCTGCGTTGGCGAACCAGGAAACCTTTCTGCTCCAGACGATCGAGCATGCGCGTCATCGAACCGCTGTCCAGCGACAGGTGCCGGCACAGCTCGGCCGGCGTGTCGACGCCGTACTGGGCCATGATGATCAACACCTTGAACTGCGCGGCGGTGATGCCGTGGGGTTCCATGTGGGTGTCGATGATCCGGTCCTTGAGCAACGCGGCGCGGCCCAGCAACAGGCCGAGATGGCAATGTTTGAATTCGTCCGGGGTGAAATGCTTCATGTGCTCACCTAATAACTGCCTAGGCAGTGAATGTATGTCGAGATGTTACTGCCTAGGCAGCGAATGTCAACGCAATAGTTAGGTTGCTTTGTAATTAGTTGACCAACGGACTGGGTTTTTGTGTTGCACAGGCGGACGCCTTCGCGAGCAGGCTCGCTCCCACAGGATCTGCGCGCGACGCAAATTTTGCGTCTGATTGAAATCCCCTGTGGGAGCGAGCCTGCTCGCGAAGGCCGCGCCTCGGTTCAAATAAACAGGTGCGCTCTAGAAATCGCGCTTGTAGAAGATATCCAGCGAACTGGCGACACCGCTGGCCGCTTCGACATAAACCTTTTTGCTCAGCTTGTAACGCAGCGCAATGGTGTTGGCCGGCTCGAACACGCCAACGCCATAACGCAGACTGAGTTTCTCGGAGATATTGCCGCTGGCGACCACACTGGTGGTGTTGCCGCTGCCCTGGGTATCGAGCTGAAAATCCTGAATCCCCAGGTCCTTGGCCAGACTGCTGGTGACCCCGGAACTGCCCATCAAGCCCAGACCCAACGCCGCTTGCGCGAGCATGTTGTTGTCTTCGCCGTTGGTACTCAACGGCCGTCCGAGCACCAGATACGACAACGCCTGTTCCTGGCTCATGGCCGGTTCGGAGAAGATCTGCGTGGTCGGTTGCTCGGCACTGCCGCTCAGGCGAATACCGGCGATCACGTCGTCGGTCTGGCGGATCGCTTCGATGTCCAGATACGGCTGATCGATCGGGCCGGCGAACAGCAGCCGCGCACGGCGCACGTTCAGGCGCTGGCCGTAGGCGCGGTAACGGCCGTCGTTGAGCCACAGCTCGCCACGGGTGTCCATGTTGTCGCCGATGTGCACGTGACCTTGCAGGTTGGCGGTCAGGCCGAACCCGGCGAAGCTCAGTTTGTCTTCGCCGACCACCACGTCGATGTCCATCTTCATGGCCAACGGTGGTTTGCCCTCTTCGGTCTGCGCCCCGACGATGATCGTGTCGTCGGACACTTTCACCGTCGACGGCGGCAGTTCACGCACGGTGATTTCGCCTCGGGGCACCTGGACCTTGCCGGCAATTTTCAGCTCGTCGCCGGCCATGGAAATCTTCAGATCTGGCGCCACTTCCAGTTTGGCGTAAGGCTCGACGGTCACCGGCAGTTGCGTGCCCTTGAGCGCGACATCGACCATCAGCGCCTGCCCCCAGGCAACGTTACCGTTCAGGTTGCCCTGCCCGCTTTTGCCGCTTTTCCAGCCACCATCGAGGCGCACCGATTCGCCGGCAATCACCGCTTGCAGCTGCAGGTCCTTGAGTTCCATCGGCAGCTCGGCACCGGACACTTCGCCGTCGCTGAGTTTCACCGTGCCGTTGACCAGCGGCGCCAGCAGCCCGCCGGAAATCGTGCCGCTGCCGTTGAGGCGTCCGGTGAGTTTTTCGACCATCGGCACAAACGGCCGCGCCACCGACAGGTCCAGTCCGCTCAGGCGGAAAGAGCCGCTCAACGGTTTGTTTTTCGGCAGCGGATTGAGCTGCGCCTGCACCATCAACTCGCCGAGTTTGCCGCCGACGAAGTTGAGTTCGGTGTCCACCCGCTTGGGTGTGAGTTTGCTGGTGAGCTTCAGGGTCTGGTACGGGAAGTCCAGCCACTGATCCTTTTCTTTCATGCGCAAAGTGCCGCCGCTGGCGTCGATGCTGACCACGCCATTGGGGCCGCTGGCCGGCAGATCCAATTGCAGATCGGCGTTGAGCCTGCCTTGCCAGGCAAAGTCTTTCGGCAACCACTGCGCGAGGCTTTCGATCGGGAACTGCTTGAGGTGGTAACGCAGTTTCGGCTCCGGCAGCAGGCGCTGATCTTCGCCGCACAGGCTGGCATTGCCGGACATCCAGCAATGCGCGCCGAAGTTGATCCTGCCGTCAGCGAAGCGTTCGAGTCTGGCCGGGTTCTGCAGTTTCCAATCCTGGCCGCCGGCCTGAATGTCGCCACTGGCAAGACGGCCGCGCCAGTTGCCCTGGTCCAGATTGCCGTCCAGACCGAGGGCCAGTTTCAACTTCGGCCCGAGCAGGTCGAGGTTGAGTTTCTGCTGCTTGATGTCGCCTTGGGCGCTGGCGGTCAACACACCGAGGTTGGTGTCACCGGCTTGAATACCGCTGCCTTTGAGATCGATCTTCGCCCGTTGCGCACTGTCGAGCGTGGCATCGAGATTGAGGCTTTGCAGACGATTGTCCTGAAACGCCAGTTGCGAACCCTGCAAGCCGAGCTTGCCTTGCGGTGCCTTCAGCGTACCGGCGACATTGACCAGCCCCGTGACCTGCCCGCGCAACTGCGGCCAGAGCTGGGCCAGGCGCGTCAGCTTGATGTCGATCTGCCCGGTGAGTTTCTGTTGCAGGCTGCCCTTGCCGCTGATGCTGTTATCGCCGAGGCGGATTTGCAGGGCGTTGAGGTTCCACTGCTCGCCGGCGCCGTCCGCCTTGGCGTGGAGGATCGCCGGTTGCCCGCGCAATTTGCCTTTGAGGTCGAGGTCGGCGGTGAGGCTCAGGCGTTCGTTCTTCATCTCGCCTTGGCTTTTCAGCGGCCCGGCCAGGGTGCCAGGCAGTTCCGCGACCCAGTACGCCGGGTTCAGTGCCGAAAGATCCAGCGCAGTGTCCCAGGCGATGCCGTCGGCGAACCGCACGTTCACATGCCCTTCAGCCTTGCCCTGCCCGGCTTCCATCTTCAGTTGCGGCAAGGCGATCTGTTTCAGGCTGCCGCTGAACGGACTGCTCAGGCTGAACGCCCCCGCCGGGCCATCGAGGTCGGCGGCGAAGTTACCGAGGTACTGACCGTCGGTGTAGGAGACTTCGCCAGTGAAGGTACGCAAGGCAACTTGCGGCTCGTCGATTTCGTTATAGAGCCGGTGCCACGGGAAATCCTGCCAGTTGATGTTGGCTTGCGCGGTGAGACCTTTGCTCCAGTCGACGCTGCCGGTGAGTTTGAGGCTTTGCTTGTCGTTAGCCGTCAGGTCGAGGCCGGCGATCTGCGCGCCACGGGCGTCAACCTTGCCTTTAAGCAGCAGCGCCACCGGGCCCTTGTCGGCGGGCAGCGTGGCGTTGCCATTGAGCTGGTAACCGTTTTTCAGATCACCTTCGCCGGTCAAGAGCAGTTGATTCAATTGCAGGGTGTCCGGCAGGTCAGCGCTGGGTTTGAACGCATCGCTGGTGATCCGCACCTTGGCCGGCAGGTTTTCCGCCAATGGCTGCAGCTCGCCGCTCAACTGGCCGTCGAGGTAGCCATGACTGTCGGCGTGCAGGTTGAGGGTTTTCAGCAGATCGCCGTCCACCTTCAGCGCCAGCGTCCAGGGGCTGGTGCCCACCGACGGCAGGGTCAGGTCACCGGCAATGTTCAGCGGCCAGTTGCCGGTCGGTTGCAGCAGGCCGGAAAGGTTCAGGCTGAGGTCGTCGCGCTGCAATTTCACGCTGTCGATCTGCAGGCCCTGGGCAGTCCAGTGCGCCGCCAGTTGCAGGCCCTTGAGTTGCTCGCTGCCGTTGAACAGCAGGCTGCCGACCTGTACGTCACCGAGTTCGATGGCCACCGGCAATTGCAGATCCGGCAGTTGGATCGGGCCGCTGTCGGTGGTTTCCTCACTCGGCGGGAATTGCAGAATCACCTGATCAGCCTTGAGCTGTTCGATGCACAGGGTCATGCGCGTCAGGCACAGCGGCGACCAGGCGAAAATCGGCTTGCTCAGTTCGACCCGGCTGCTGCCCTGCTGCCACAACAGATGATCGGCGCTCCATTGCCCGCCGAGGCGACCCTGGAAATTCTCCACGCTCAAACCCGGCACCAGGCTCAGCGCCCAACGGCTGCCTGCTTGCGTCCCGAGTACGGCTGCGATGCTCAATACAACCAACAGCACCAGCGTCAACAACGCCAGTGCCGCTATTTTCAAACCACGCTTCACAGCTCAGGCCCCATGGAAAAGTGCAGCCGGATGCCGCCGTCGTCGTCCAGCGCGTGGGCCAGGTCGAGGCGGATTGGCCCCACCGGCGAGACCCAGCGCACACCGATACCGACCCCGGTCTTGAGGTTCGGCAGTTCGAGTTTGTTAAAGGAGTTGCCCTGGTCGACGAAGGTCGCGACCCGCCACTTCTCGGCAATCGAATATTGATACTCGACGCTGCCGGCGACCATGTAACGCCCGCCGATGCGGTCGCCCTTGGCGTTTTCCGGGGACAGACTCTGGTAGTCGTAACCGCGCACGCTCTGATCGCCACCGGCGAAGAAACGTAATGATGGCGGTACCGAGTTGTAACCGTTGGTGGCGCTGCCACCGACCTGCACCCGACCGAGGAAGCGGTGGTTGTCGAACACCGTGGTCAGGCCTTTGATCAACGCCGTGCCATATAAAAGGTTGTTGTCCGAACCGAGGCCTTCCTTCGCGACCTTGCTTTCAAAGGTCAGGCGATAGCCGTTATGCGGGTCGATGCGGTTGTCGCTTTTCAGGTACGAGTAGCTGATGCCGGGCATCAACAGGGTGCTGAGGCCGGAGTCGTCGCCGAGTTCATATTCTTCGCGCTGCCATTTCAGCGAAATCACTCGCTGCCAGCCGCTGGGCAACTTGCTGTGCCATTCCGGGCCGAAGGTCAGCAGCTTGCTCAGGGTGTCGGAGCCGTCGATGTTTTCATATTGATAACCACCGGCCCAGCGCAGTTTGTCGGTCAGCGGCGGGTCGAGCGGAATGTCGTAGAACAGACCGACGTTTTGCCGTGGCGCCGACAGTTCGGCTTCCCAGCCGTAGCTGTCGCCCTGCGGGTTGACCCAGTGGCGGGTCCAGTTGGCCTTGATCCGTGGGCCGACGTCAGTCGAGTATCCGAGGCCCAGGCCCATGGTGCGTGGCTTGCGCGTGTCGAGTTTGACGTCCACCGGAATCACGTCGTTCTTCGCCGCGGTCGGCGCCGCATCGACGCGCACGCCTTCGAAATAGCCGCTCGATTGCAGGTCGCGGTTGAGTTCGGCGATCAACTCGGAGTCATACGGGTCGCCGGCCTTGAACGGCACCATGCGTTGCAGCAGGTCTTCGTCGAACGGCGTGTCGCCCTCGAAACTGACGCTGCCCAGCGCATAACGCGGGCCGCTGTCGTAGATCAATTCAACGTCGGCCACCCCGGCACGCGGGTCGACCAGGAGTTTCTGGCTGGTGAAATGGCCGCTGAAGAAACCGAAACGCGAGGCCTGGTTCTGGATCAGACGTTTGGCGTCTTCATAACGCCCATGGTTGAGCACGGCGCCGGACTTGAGCGTGTCACTGCTCGGCACACGAAAGGATTTGAGCGAGGCCGCGGGCCCGTCGACGCGGATAGTCACGTTGCGCAGACGAATCGGCTCGCCAGGATCGATGTTCAGCACCAGGCGCGGTTTATCACCGCCCTTCACATCGCTGTCGATCTGCGGCTGGTAATAACCCAAGGCTTGCGCGGCTTTGCGCGCCTGCTCCTCGGCCCCGCGACTGAAGCGCAGCAAGGCTTGTTCGTCACGATCGCCGAGGCTGCCGATATAGCCTTCTATATTGGCCTTGAGTTCGTCGTTGGACGGTTTGATCCGCACGTCCAATTCACTTTGCGCCAGCGCCGCGCAGCTGGTTAACAGCAGGAGCACGCCACTGGTAAATCTTCCTGGAAACTTCATAGGCGCGGATGCTATCACGGGCTTGGGAGCGTGATAGAACAGGAAATTTCCGAAGAAGTTCGATTGCTATGCTGTTGCAGTTTGTAACACCTGCGGATTGGCGTGGAAAAAAACGTGTTCACGCACCGGGCCGACGGCCACTTCGCCAATCTCCTCGTAACCCTGACGTTTGTAGAATTCCAGGTAACGCGGGTTCCCGGTATCGAGTACGACGCCTTGCGAGGTTTCGTCCACCGCGCACCAGTTGTGCACGGCGGTCAGCAACTGTTCGCCGAAGTGTTTGCCCTGAAACTGCGGATGAATGCCCAACAGCGGCAGCATGTGCACGGAGTCGCTGGGCACGCAGGCGGCCACGGCATCGTGGTATTCCAGATAACGCCGGGTGCAACGGAAGCCGGTGCTGAGCACCATGCGCAGGCGCCACGCCCAGCTCTCGGTGATCCCCAGACGCCGTTGCGGCGGCGCAATCAGGGCAATCCCGATCAGGCGGTCGTTGACCAGCAGACCGATTGCTGGCAGGTCCTGCAGGAAATGCTGCTTGACCAGCTCACGCACCGTGGCCCGTACGCGCTGCTCGTAGCCCGGCCGCTCGGCCTCGAACAAGTAACCGAAGGTCGGTTCGTGGCGGTAGGCCTGATACAGCAGCGATCGGGCTTCGCGCGAGTAACCGCGGTCAAGCATATGGATGTCGGCGATGGCAGTCTGGGTTTCAGGCATGACGGTGATTCTCCCCCGGGGCGCAGCGCAAATGACTGCGCTCTTGTTGGTACGAACCTGTTGCAGGTGGCGCAGTTCCCCACAGGTATAGACCAACTCGGGATCTTCATCGACCGGGCGGGCCTCATCGCTGGCAAGCCAGCTCCCACAGTGCCTGCGTCGCACACAAAATATGTGAACACCATTGAACCTGTGGGAGCTGGCTTGCCAGCGATGGGGCCCCTACAGACAGCTCACATCTGACAGAACACAGCGAATCTGCTTACCCCACACTGGCCCCCATCCCACATGTCAGCTAGCATCGCCCTTTTGCCAGGACTGCCGACCATGAAGATTGTTTCCTTCAACATCAACGGACTGCGCGCCCGTCCGCATCAGCTGGCAGCGCTGATCGAAAAGCATCAGCCGGACGTGATCGGCCTGCAGGAAACCAAGGTCCACGACGACCAGTTCCCGCTGGAAGAAGTGCGTGCGCTGGGTTATCACGTTTATTTCCACGGCCAGAAAGGCCATTACGGCGTTGCCCTGCTTTCGCGCAGTGAGCCGATCGCGATTCACAAAGGCTTCGCCAGCGATGAAGAAGACGCCCAGCGCCGCTTTATCTGGGGCACTTTCGCCGACGCCAATGGCGTGCCGGTAACCATCATGAACGGCTACTTCCCGCAGGGCGAAAGCCGCGACCACCCGACCAAATTCCCGGCCAAGCAACGCTTCTACAGTGACCTGCAAACCCTGCTGGAAAGCCAGTTCCACAACGAACAGCCGCTGGTGGTGATGGGCGATGTGAACATTTCCCCGGAGGACAGCGACATCGGCATTGGCCCGGACAACATGAAGCGCTGGCTGAAAACCGGCAAATGCAGCTTCCTGCCGGAAGAACGTGAATGGATGGCCCGCCTGAAAAACTGGGGCCTGACTGACAGCTTCCGCCACCTCAACCCGGACGTGACCGACATGTTCAGCTGGTTCGACTACCGCAGCCGCGGATTTGAGGATGAGCCCAAGCGTGGTCTGCGCATCGACGTGATTCTCGCCTCCCATGGCTTGCTGCCACGGGTCAAGGATGCGGGCGTGGACTACGAACTGCGCGGGATGGAAAAGCCGTCGGATCATGCGCCGATCTGGCTGGAACTGGCCTGACCTTCGAATCGCCTGGAATCCCCTGTGGGAGCGAGCTTGCTCGCGAATGCGGAGTGTCAGTCACCCGATGTGTTTCTGATGAACCGCATTCGCGAGCAAGCTCGCTCCCACAGTTTCATCGGTGTCATGTTTTGGTCATGCGCCTGACTTAATCTCCCCGGCAATCCCCTTGGCCTGATTCGGTGCCGGCATGACCCTGCGTGTTCTGTTCGCTTTTCTGTCGAGTGCATGGCTGACGGTCAGTGCCGCCACCTTGCCCGTCCCCGAAAACGGCCCGGCATTGCGCATTCAGGGTTCCAACACCATCGGCGCCGATCTCGGCCCGGCGCTGGTCGAAGGTTTTCTGCAAGAGCAGGGTCTGCTGAAGATTCACCGTGAAAACGCCGACAACGCCAACGAACAACACATCGTCGCTCAGACTGCGCAAGGCCAACGGGTGGTGATTGAAGTCGCCGCCCACGGTTCCAGCACCGGGTTCACCGCACTGAAAACGGCCAGCGCCGACCTCGCCGCCTCCTCACGCCCGATCAAGGACAGCGAACTGCTCAACCTGGAAGCGCTCGGCGACCTGAAAAGCGCTGAGGCCGAGCAAGTGATTGCCATCGATGGTCTGGCGATCATCCTTCACCCCGGCAACCCCCTGCAGCAACTGGACACCGAGCAACTGGCGCGGATCTTCAGCGGTGAGGTGAAAACCTGGGAAGACCTCGGCGGGCACGGCGGATCGATTCATTTATATGCGCGGGATGATCAGTCCGGCACTTACGACACGTTCAAGGAACTGGTGCTGGCTCGGCGCGGGAAACACCTGAGTTCCAGTGCGAAACGCTTCGAATCCAGCGAGCAATTGTCCGATGCGGTGAGCAACGATCCGCAAGGCATCGGTTTCATCGGCCTGCCGTATGTACGCCAGGCCAAAGCCGTGGCCATCGCTGACGGCGCATCGCAATCGATGTTGCCGCTCAACAGCCTGATTGCCACCGAGGACTATCCGCTGTCGCGGCGCCTGTTCTTTTATTTGCCGCCCAGAAACCAGAATCCGTGGGCATCGGCACTGGTAGCGTTTGCGCAAAGCCCACAGGGCCAGAAGATTGTCGCGGCCACCGGGTTCATCAGTCAGACCGTGCACGCGATGACCGTCACCCCGAATGCGCTGATGCCCGAGGGCTATCAATCCCTCAGCCGTCACGCCCAGCGTCTGACGGTGAACTTCCGCTTCGAGGAAGGCAGCGCCAGCCTCGACAACAAGGCGCGGCAGGATCTGGCGCGGGTGCTCGACTATATAAAGCGCCACGCCAAGACCGAGCGCGCGGTGACGCTGGTGGGGTTTGGCGACGAGAAAGACGACCCGGCACGGGCCGACCTGCTGTCGAAACTGCGGGCGATGGCGGTGCGTCGCGAACTGGTGAAGAACGGCGTGGTGATGCGCGAAGTTCGTGGGTTTGGCGCGCTGATGCCGGTGGCGGCGAACAGTGCGGATGAAGGCAGGATCAAGAATCGGCGGGTTGAGGTTTGGGTGTACTGAATCAGATGTTGATGTGTTGAACCTGCTTACGTCATCGCTGGCAAGCCAGCTCCCACAGAGATTTCCAGTGAACACAAAGTTTGTGAACACCAAACAAACCTGTGGGAGCTGGCTTGCCAGCGATGAACGATGACGCGGTACTGGATCAGCGCTCGCTACGCAACATTTCCTTCGGCACATACTTGCCGATCTCGAATTTGCCAATCGCCGCGCGGTGCACTTCGTCCGGGCCGTCGGCCAGGCGCAGGGTGCGTTGCATGGCGTACATGTAGGCCAGCGGGAAATCGTTCGAGACCCCGGCCCCGCCATGGATCTGGATCGCCCGGTCGATCACCCGCAGCGCGACGTTTGGCGCGACAACCTTGATCTGCGCGATCTCGCTTTTGGCAACCTTGTTACCCACGGTGTCCATCATGTACGCCGCTTTCAGGGTCAGCAGGCGCGCCATGTCGATTTCCATCCGCGAATCGGCGATCTTGTCGACGTTACCGCCCAGACGCGCCAGCGGTTTGCCGAATGCAGTGCGACTCACCGAACGTTTGCACATCAATTCCAGGGCGCGCTCGGCCATGCCGATCGAACGCATGCAGTGGTGAATGCGGCCCGGGCCAAGGCGACCCTGAGCGATTTCGAAGCCTCTTCCCTCACCGAGCAGGACGTTTTCGTACGGCACGCGCACGTTGTCGAACAGCACCTCGGCGTGGCCGTGCGGTGCATCGTCGTAACCGAACACCGGCAGCGGACGGACGATTTTCACCCCGGGGGTGTCGACCGGTACGAGGATCATCGAGTGCTGGGCATGGCGCGGTGCGTCGGGGTTACTCAGGCCCATGAAGATCAGGATCTTGCAACGTGGATCGCAAGCGCCGGAGGTCCACCACTTCTTGCCGTTGATCACCCACTCGTCACCATCACGCACAGCGCGGGCGGCCATGTTGGTGGCGTCGGACGAGGCCACGTCCGGTTCGGTCATGGCGAACGCCGAGCGGATCTCGCCGCGCAGCAGCGGTTCGAGCCAGCGCTGTTTCTGTTCTTCGTTGGCGTAGCGCACCAGCACTTCCATGTTGCCGGTGTCCGGCGCCGAGCAGTTGAACGGCTCCGGCCCGAGCAGCGAACGGCCCATGATCTCAGCCAGCGGTGCATATTCCAGGTTGGTCAGCCCGGCGCCAAGTTCCGACTCCGGCAGGAACAGGTTCCACAGACCTTCAGCCTTGGCCTTGGCTTTGAGTTCTTCCATGATCGCGGTCGGCTGCCAGCGATCGCCCTCGGCAACCTGGCGTTCGAACACGGCTTCGGCCGGGTAAACGTAAGTGTCCATGAACGCGGTCACGCGCTCACGCAGTTCTTGCACCTTGGGCGAATAAGCGAAATCCATGAGCAATTACCTTCTATGGGCAGAGGTTGTTCAGATCATGCAATCGATGCTAGAACAGCGCTGATAATTTACCTAGCCTATTCTCGGCGTGTATAAACATTCATCACCGATATATGATCCGCTGATCGTCAGCCCCTAGAACAAGAGAAGCCGCGTAATGAATCTGAGTAAGGTCGACCTCAACCTTTTCATCGTCTTCGACGCGATCTACACCGAAGCCAACCTGACCCGCGCCGGGCAGATTGTCGGCATCACCCAGCCGGCGGTGTCCAACGCACTGGCGCGGTTGCGCGAAACCTTCAATGACCCGCTGTTCGTGCGCACCGCGCAGGGCATGGTGCCGACGCCGATGGCGCAGAACATCATCGGCCCGGTGCGCAACGCGCTGTCGCTGCTGCGGGTGTCGGTGCAGGAGAGCCGGATTTTCAATCCGGCGCAGGCGGTGAAGACTTACCGCATCAGCATGACCGACCTCACTGAGGCGGTGATTCTGCCGCCGCTGTTCCAGCGTTTGCGGCGTCTGGCGCCGACGGTGATCATCGAAAGTTTCCTGTCCAAACGCCGTGAGACCACCAAGGAACTGGCGGCCGGACGCCTGGATTTTGCCGTCGATGCGCCACTCAATACCGATCCGCAAGTGCGCCACGTCAAGCTGATGGAAGACCGTTACGTCTGTGCGATGCGCAAGGGCCATCCGCTGGCGGGCAAGGAAAAACTCAGCCTCGACGACTACCTGTCGCTGACGCATATCCACATCTCCAGCCGCCGCAGCGGTCTGGGCTATGTCGATCTGTCCCTGGGGAAAATGGGCATTCAGCGCAAGATCGCCCTGCGCTCGCAGCATTATTTGATGGCATCGCAGGTCATGCAGCAGACCGATATGGTCATGACCGTGCCCGAGCGTTTTGCCCGGCGCAACGATTTGCATGCGTTCAACCTTCCAGTCAACGACGTGCCGCCGGTGGAGACTCACCTTTACTGGCATGAGAGCACCGACCAGGATCCGGCCAACCGTTGGATGCGCGAGCAGATCATCGAGTTGTGCCAGCAGGTGGCGGCGCAGGAGAAGAAGCTCGATAAGGTGTAAGGCTGGCTACCGCGTTTTCGTTCTTCGCGAGCAGGCTCGCGCCCACAGTTGATCGCGTTCCATCTGAAGAAACACGACCGAATGTGGGAGCGAGCCTGCTCGCGAAGAGGCCAGCACTGGCGCCACACATTTTGCACCTTGACGTAAACGTCAACTCGCCATTAGCTTAGCGCCAAGACCTTCTTTCGAGCGCTTTCATGAGCAGCCAGACCTACAGCATTTCCGACCTCGCCCGCGAGCTGGACATCACCACCCGGGCGATCCGCTTTTATGAAGAGCAAGGCCTGCTCAGCCCTGAGCGCCGTGGCCAGGAACGCATCTATTCACCGCGCGACAAGGTCAGTCTGAAGCTGATCCTGCGCGGCAAGCGCATTGGTTTCTCGCTCGCCGAATGCCGCGAATTGATCGAGCTCTACGACCCCTCCAGCGGTAACACCAAACAACTCAACAGCATGCTGGCGAAAATCAGCGAGCGCCGGGCACAGCTCGAACAGCAGTTACTCGACATCGAACAGATGAAGCTGGAACTCGATACCGCGGAAGAACGCTGCGTGCAGGCGTTGGAACAGACGCTCAAAGGCCAGCAATCAGTTCAGTAATCCAAATAAATCTCTTGTGGGAGCGAGCCTGCTCGCGAATGCACCAGGTCAATCGCCAAAGATGTTGAATGACAGATCGCTCGCGAGCAGGCTCGCTCCCACAGGGGCATCTTCGAAGACTTCAGACATTTACAACAGGTCAATCCCATGTCCCTCCCCTCCCAAGTACGCCTGATCGAAGTCGGCCCGCGCGATGGTCTGCAGAACGAAGCCCAACCGATCAGCGTGGCTGACAAGGTACAACTGGTCGACGCCCTGAGCGCCGCCGGCCTCGGCTATATAGAAGTCGGCAGTTTTGTCTCGCCGAAATGGGTGCCGCAAATGGCCGGTTCGGCCGAGGTGTTCGCGCAGATCCAGCGCAAACCCGGCGTCATCTACGGTGCACTGGCGCCCAATCTGCGCGGTTTTGAAGATGCGCTGGCGGCGGGTGTGAAAGAAGTTGCGGTATTCGCCGCCGCATCCGAGGCGTTCTCGCAGCGCAACATCAATTGCTCGATCAGCGAAAGCCTGGCGCGCTTTGCACCGATCATGGAAGCCGCGAAACAGCACGGCGTTACCGTGCGCGGTTACGTCTCCTGCGTGCTGGGTTGCCCTTATGAAGGCGAGGTCGCGCCGGAACAAGTGGCGATGGTTGCGCGTGAACTGTACGCGATGGGCTGCTACGAAGTGTCCCTCGGCGACACCATTGGCACCGGCACTGCCGGCGCAACCCGTCGGTTATTCGAAGTGGTCTCGGCGCAAGTCCCACGGGACAAACTCGCCGGGCACTTCCACGACACCTACGGCCAGGCGATGGCCAACATCTATGCCAGCCTGCTGGAAGGCATTGCCGTGTTCGACAGCTCTATTGCCGGTCTCGGCGGCTGCCCGTACGCCAAAGGCGCGAGCGGTAACGTCGCCACCGAAGACGTGGTGTACCTGCTCAACGGCCTGGGTATCAAGACCGGTATCGACCTCGACGCCCTGATTGCGGCGGGTCAGCAGATCAGTGCGGTGCTCGGTCGCCCGAGCGGTTCGCGTGTGGCCAAGGCCCGTAACGCCCAGTGAGGGCGAAGGTGTTACCGCGGTGTCTGAAACGTGGGCATAGTCGAGTAACACGGAAACAAATTGTCTGGTTTTGCCTGAAGGAAAAATCCTTCAAAAATCTCAAGCCATTGATTTAAAAGAGTTTTAAAAAGTTGGCACGGCTTCTGCTATCTCTATGGCATAACAAGAATAAAAAGCAGCAAACCAATAAAAATAAGACGTACCGACTCTGACATAACAAAAACAACACGGCAGAGACGCAGCTAACAGATTTTTTTGGAGAAGGTGTGCTTTTCAGGGTGCTCTCAGGAGTGACCCGCAACCGGGCAGAGAATAATAAAACTACCTTCAGGTAGCGCCCGAATCGGTTGGATCGTTTAACGAGAAAGCAGATCAGCGCTCAAAAAAATACGTTTGCTCTTGACCCCGGATGGGGGTCGCCAAAAACAGCGGTAAAGGGCCACGGTTGCCAAAAACAACAACAGACCGCCCCTCAATAATAAAAAAGAGCACGCGACGACAAAATTAAAGGGGAGCTTCGGCTCCCCTTTGTGCTTTCTGCAATTCCCGAATTCCCGAACATCCCTGTGGGAGCTGGCTTGCCAGCGATAGCGTCAGGTCAGCCAGCATCAATGTTGAATGATCTACCGCAATCGCTGGCAAGCCAGCTCCCACAGGGGTGGTGGTTACCGTTCGATTGTTTTTAACTCCTCGATACTGATCTCACGCATCCGGAATTTCTGGATCTTGCCCGTCACCGTCATCGGAAACTCCTCCACAAACTTGAAATGACGCGGCGTCTTGAAGTGCGCGATGCGCTCCTTGCACCAGGTTTGCAGTTCCAGTTCGGAGGCATGATGGCCGGGGTGGAATTTGATCCAGGCAACGATCTCCTCACCGTAACGCGAGCACGGGATGCCGATCACCTGTACGTCTGCCACCGCCGGGTGAGTGAAGAAAAACTCTTCCAGCTCACGCGGGTAAATGTTCTCGCCCCCGCGAATAATCATGTCTTTGTTACGCCCCGCGATATTCACGTAACCCTCATCGTTCATGCTCGCCAGGTCGCCGGTGTGCATCCAGCCCGCCTCATCGATGGCTTCGGCGGTGGCTTGCGGGTTGCTCCAGTAACCGAGCATCACGCTGTAACCACGGGTGCAGAGTTCGCCGATGGTGCCGCGCGGAACCAGGTTGCCGGCCTCGTCGATGATTTTGCTTTCGAGTTGCGGCTGGGTGCGGCCGACGGTGGTCACGCGCAGTTCCAGCTCGTCCGATGGCCCGGTCTGCAGGGAGACAGGGCTGGTTTCGGTCATGCCGTAGGCGATCTGCACCTCGCTCATGTGCATTTCACTGATGACCCGGCGCATCACCTCGATCGGGCAAGTGGCGCCGGCCATGATCCCGGTGCGCAGGGTCGACAGATCGAACTCGGCGCGCTGCGGCTGATCAAGCATGGCGATGAACATGGTCGGCACGCCGTACAGCCCGGTGGCCTTTTCTTCGGCGACGGTTTGCAGGGTCAGTAGCGGATCGAACGCGTCATTGGGGTAAATCATCGTACTGGCGTGAGTGATGCAGCCAAGGTTGCCCATGACCATGCCGAAGCAGTGATACAGCGGCACCGGGATCACCAAGCGATCGTCCGGGGTCAGACCGATGCTCTCGCCGACCATGTAACCGTTGTTGAGGATGTTGTAGTGACTGAGGGTCGCGCCCTTGGGGAAACCGGTGGTGCCGGAGGTGTACTGGATGTTGACGGGTTGGTCGAAGTGCAGGCTGTCGCTGCGTTCACGCAATTGTTCGGCAGAGACACTGGAGGCCAGATCTGCCAGTTGCGACCACGGGAGAAAACCCGAAGGCGGCTGTGCATCAAGGCTGATCAACCCGCGCAATTCCGGCAGGCGCTCGCTGCGCAGTTCGCCGATGGATTGCTCGGCCAGTTCCGGCAGCAAGCCTTGCAACATGCCGTGATAGTTGGAGCTCTTGAACGCTCCCGCACAGACCAGCCACTGACAACCGGATTGCTTGAGTACGTATTCGAGCTCGGAACTGCGATAAGCCGGATTGATGTTGACCAGGATCACGCCGATCTTCGCGGTGGCGAACTGAGTGATGCACCACTGCGCGCCATTCGGCGCCCAGATGCCGAGCCGGTCACCGGCCTGCAAACCCAACGCCAGCAGCGCTCTGGCATGCACGTTCACCGCGTCGGCCAGTTGCCGCCAGGTGTAACGCAGCTGCTGGTGGCGCACCACCAGCGCCTCGCCGTCCGGGTACTGCGCGACGGTTTCGTCGAACTTCTGCCCGATGGTCATCGCCAGCAAGGCTTTGCTCTGGGAACCACGGGTGTAGCTGCGCTGCGGGTTTGCACTGGGTTGATCCATGACGACCCCTATTGTCTTTATTAGTGGGTTTACTGGAGCTCACTTTTTTGCGGGTGGCCTTTGTGGCGAGGGGATTTATCCCCGACGGTGTGCGAAGCGCACCCTCAGCTTTTCCTGTCGAACCGCATTCACAGGTTTTGGGTCGGCTTCGCCAACCATCGGGGATAAGTCCCCTCGCCACACAAGCTCTCGCCCATAAAAAAGCAGTCCGCTTTCATTCCTGAGGTGCCCCTACTCTCGCTCAAGTTGACGTTAACGTAAAGGGTGATTGACAGCCAATCAGCGCAGGCTTACGTTAACGTAAAGGTGAGAGCCGTTCGACTGCCCTCCCCACCCTACAAAAAAGCCAAAAGGTGACCCATGAGCTACCCATCCCTGAACTTCGCCCTCGGTGAAACCATCGACATGCTGCGCGATCAGGTTCAGTCCTTCGTCGCCGATCAGATCGCGCCACGTGCCGCGCAGATCGACCACGACAACCTGTTCCCGGCCGACCTGTGGCGCAAGTTCGGCGACATGGGCCTGCTGGGTATCACCGTACCGGAAGAGTACGGCGGTGCGGGCCTGGGCTATCTGGCGCACGTGGTGGCAATGGAAGAAATCAGCCGCGGTTCGGCCTCAGTGGCACTGTCCTACGGCGCGCATTCCAACCTTTGCGTCAACCAGATCAACCGCAACGGCAACCACGAACAAAAAAGCAAATACCTGCCCAAGCTGATCAGCGGCGAACATGTCGGCGCCCTCGCCATGAGCGAGCCGAACGCCGGTTCCGACGTGGTCTCGATGAAACTGCGCGCCGATAAACGCGGCGACCGCTTCGTGCTCAACGGCAGCAAGACCTGGATCACCAACGGCCCCGACGCCAACACCTACGTGATCTACGCCAAGACCGACCTGGAAAAAGGCCCGCACGGCATCACTGCGTTCATCGTCGAACGCGACTGGAAAGGCTTCAGCCGCAGCAACAAGTTCGACAAGCTCGGCATGCGCGGCTCCAACACTTGCGAGCTGTTTTTCGATGACGTCGAAGTGCCGGAAGAAAACATCCTCGGCGTGCTCAACGGCGGCGTGAAAGTGCTGATGAGTGGTCTCGATTACGAGCGCGTCGTGCTGTCCGGCGGCCCGACCGGGATCATGCAGTCGTGCATGGACCTGATCGTGCCGTACATCCACGACCGCAAGCAGTTCGGTCAGAGCATCGGCGAATTCCAGCTGATCCAGGGCAAAGTCGCCGACATGTACACCCAGCTCAACGCCAGCCGCGCCTACCTCTACGCCGTGGCCCAGGCCTGCGAGCGCAACGAAACCACGCGCAAGGACGCCGCCGGGGTGATCCTCTACACCGCCGAACGCGCGACGCAAATGGCCCTCGACGCGATCCAGATTCTCGGCGGCAACGGCTACATCAACGAATTCCCGGCCGGGCGCCTGCTGCGTGACGCCAAGCTCTACGAAATCGGCGCTGGCACCAGTGAGATCCGGCGCATGCTGATCGGCCGCGAACTGTTCAACGAAACCCGCTAAACGGAGCTGTCCATGGCTATCCTGCATACCCAGCTCAACCCCCGTTCAGCGGAGTTCGCCGCCAACAGCGCGGCGATGCTCGAACAGGTCGACGCCCTGCACACCCTGCTCGCCCATGTGGCGCAGGGTGGCGGCGCGAAAGCCCAGGAACGCCACACCTCGCGCGGTAAACTGCTGCCGCGAGAGCGGATCAATCGCCTGCTGGACCCGGGCTCGCCGTTTCTGGAAATCAGCCAGCTCGCCGCGCACGCGGTGTATGGCGAAGACGTTCCCGCCGCCGGCGTAATCGCCGGGATCGGCCGGGTCGAAGGCGTCGAGTGCATGATCGTCGCCAACGACGCGACGGTGAAAGGTGGCTCGTACTACCCGCTGACCGTGAAAAAACACCTGCGCGCGCAGACCATTGCCCAGCAGAACCGCTTGCCGTGCATCTATCTGGTGGACTCGGGCGGCGCCAACCTGCCGCGTCAGGACGAGGTGTTCCCGGATCGCGAGCACTTCGGCCGGATCTTCTTCAACCAGGCCAACATGAGCGCGATGGGCATTCCGCAGATCGCCGTGGTCATGGGCTCATGCACCGCTGGCGGCGCTTATGTGCCGGCGATGGCGGATGAAGCGATCATGGTGCGCAATCAGGCAACCATCTTCCTCGCCGGCCCGCCGCTGGTGAAAGCCGCGACCGGTGAAGTGGTCAGCGCTGAAGACCTCGGCGGTGCCGATGTGCACTGCAAGATTTCCGGGGTCGCCGACCATTACGCCGAGAGCGACGAACACGCCCTCGCCCTCGCTCGCCGCAGCGTCGCCAACCTCAACTGGCGCAAGCTCGGTGAAGTGCAACAGCGCACGCCGATTGCGCCGCTGTACGCCAGCGATGAGTTGTACGGTGTGGTTTCCGCCGACGCCAAACAGCCGTTCGACGTGCGCGAAGTGATTGCGCGGCTGGTCGACGGCTCGGTGTTCGATGAATTCAAAGCCTTGTTCGGTACCACGCTGGTGTGCGGCTTCGCTCACCTGCACGGCTACCCGATCGCGATCCTCGCCAACAACGGCATTCTCTTTGCCGAAGCCGCGCAGAAAGGCGCGCACTTTATCGAACTGGCCTGCCAGCGCGGCATTCCGCTGCTGTTCCTGCAGAACATTACCGGCTTCATGGTCGGGCAGAAATACGAGGCCGGCGGCATCGCCAAGCATGGCGCGAAACTGGTGACGGCGGTGGCCTGCGCCAAGGTGCCGAAATTCACCGTGATCATCGGCGGCAGCTTCGGTGCCGGTAACTACGGCATGTGCGGGCGCGCTTACGATCCGCGTTTCCTGTGGATGTGGCCGAATGCGCGCATCGGCGTGATGGGTGCCGAGCAGGCCGCGGGCGTGCTGGTACAGGTCAAACGCGAGCAGGCCGAACGCAGCGGCCAGGCCTTCAGCGCCGAGCAGGAAAGCGAGATCAAGCAACCGATTCTCGATCAGTACGAAGAGCAGGGTCACCCCTACTATTCCAGCGCACGACTGTGGGACGACGGCGTCATCGACCCGGCGCAGACTCGTGACGTGCTGGCTCTGGCCTTGTCTGCGTCGCTGAACGCGCCTATCGAACCGAGCCGCTTCGGCGTGTTCCGGATGTGATGCTTTTTTTGTAGGAGCGAGCCTGCTCGCGAAGACGGTCTGTCAGCTCCGGATACTTCGACTGATACACCGCTTTCGCGAGCAGGCTCGCTCCCACAAGAACCGTGGAGACGGAAGAATATGAGCGACTTCAACACCCTCGAATTGCAGAGCGATCCACGGGGTTTCGCGACCCTGTGGCTGAGCCGCGAAGAAAAGAACAACGCGTTCAACGCAGAGATGATCCGCGAACTGATTCTGGCGCTGGACAAGGTCGCCAGCGATGCCAGCCTGCGTTTCCTGCTGGTGCGCGGGCGTGGCAGGCACTTCAGCGCCGGCGCCGATCTGGCGTGGATGCAGCAATCAGCCGAGCTCGATTACCACACCAACCTCGACGACGCCCGCGAGCTGGCGGAACTGATGTACAACCTCGCCAAGCTGAAAATCCCGACCCTGGCCGTGGTGCAAGGGGCGGCGTTCGGCGGCGCGCTGGGTCTGATCAGTTGCTGCGACATGGCGATTGGCAGCGATGACGCGCAGTTCTGTCTGTCGGAAGTGCGCATCGGCCTGGCCCCGGCGGTGATCAGTCCGTTCGTGGTGCAGGCCATCGGCGAACGGGCTGCGCGTCGCTACGCCCTGACCGCTGAACGTTTCGGCGGACAGCGTGCGCGGGAAATCGGTTTGTTGTCCGAGAGCTACCCGGCCGCCGAGCTTGATCAAGCGGTCGAACAATGGATCGACAACCTGCTGCTCAACAGTCCCGCCGCGATGCGCGCCAGCAAGGATCTGCTGCGCGAAGTCGGTAACGGTGCGCTGACCCCGGCGTTGCGCCGTTACACCGAAAACGCCATCGCACGTATCCGCGTCAGCCCTGAAGGCCAGGAAGGCTTGCGCGCCTTTCTGCAAAAACGTCCGCCAAGCTGGCAGGCTGCAACCACCCCCAAGGAGCCGCGTTGATGAGCGCACCTGTTCTCACCACCCTGTTGGTGGCCAACCGTGGCGAAATCGCTTGCCGGGTCATGCGTACCGCCAAGGCGCTGGGCCTGACCACCGTCGCCGTGCACAGCGCCACCGACCGCGAAGCGCGGCACACCCGGGAAGCAGATATCCGCGTTGATCTCGGCGGCAGCAAAGCCGCTGACAGCTATCTGCAAATCGACAAACTGATCGCAGCAGCCAAAGCCAGCGGCGCGCAGGCGATTCATCCGGGTTATGGCTTTCTGTCGGAGAACGCTGGTTTCGCCCGTGCCATTGAACAGGCCGGGCTGATCTTCCTTGGCCCGCCCGCCTCGGCCATCGACGCGATGGGCAGCAAATCGGCGGCCAAGGCGTTGATGGAAACCGCCGGTGTGCCGCTGGTGCCGGGCTATCACGGCGAGGCGCAGGATCTCGATACCTTCCGCGATGCCTGCGCACGTATTGGCTATCCGGTGCTGCTCAAGGCCACGGCCGGTGGCGGTGGCAAAGGCATGAAAGTGGTCGAGGACGTCAGCCAATTGGCCGAAGCCCTGGCCTCGGCGCAGCGTGAGGCGCAGTCGTCATTCGGCGATTCGCGGATGCTGGTGGAGAAATACCTGCTCAAACCACGCCATGTGGAAATTCAGGTGTTCGCCGATCAGCATGGTCATTGCCTGTACCTCAACGAGCGTGATTGCTCGATTCAGCGCCGGCACCAAAAAGTCGTCGAAGAAGCCCCGGCTCCGGGCCTGACCCCGGAGCTGCGCCGCGCCATGGGCGAAGCGGCGGTGCGTTCGGCGCAGGCGATTGGTTACGTCGGCGCGGGGACCGTGGAGTTCCTGCTGGATGCGCGCGGCGAATTCTTCTTCATGGAGATGAACACGCGTTTGCAGGTCGAGCACCCGGTCACCGAAGCGATCACCGGACTCGATCTGGTAGCGTGGCAGATCCGTGTGGCTCGCGGCGAAGCGTTACCGATCACGCAGGATCAAGTGCCGCTCAATGGCCATGCGCTTGAAGTGCGCCTGTATGCCGAAGACCCGTCGAATGATTTCCTGCCCGCCACCGGTCGCCTGGATTTGTATCGTGAATCGGCTGCGGGACCAGGGCGTCGGGTCGATAGCGGTGTTGAGCAAGGCGATGAAATTTCGCCGTTCTACGACCCGATGCTCGGCAAGCTGATCGCCTGGGGCGAAGATCGCGAGCAGGCGCGGTTGCGGCTGTTGAGCATGCTCGACGAGTTCGCGATCGGCGGTTTGAAGACCAACATCAACTTCCTGCGGCGGATCATCGCGCATCCGGCATTTGCTGCTGCGGAGCTGGATACCGGGTTTATTCCGCGGTATCAGGAAACGCTGCTGCCTGCTGCGGGTGAACTGAGCGATGAATTCTGGCAGACCGCAGCACGGGCTTTCGCACAGGGTTTGCCGAGCGCTGTTCGGGAAGATGATCCGGGGTCGCCGTGGGCCTTGAACCGAGGTTTGCGTGCGGGTCTGCCGGCGGAAATCACTCTGCACTTGAGCTGCGAGGGTCAGAATCGGGCACTGACGCTGAATAGCGCCAGCAACGCTACGCTGTCCGATGAAGCGCTGGTGGTCGAGCGCGACGGCGTGCGCCGCACCTTGCGTGCCATTCGCCAGGGCGATTCGCTGTACCTGCAATGGGACGGCGAGTTACGGCGTATTCAGACGTATGACCCGATCAGCGCCGTCGACGCCAGCCACAGCCATCAGGGCGGTCTGACTGCGCCCATGAACGGCAGCATCGTGCGGGTGTTGGTGGAGGCCGGGCAATCGGTCGAGGCCGGCGCGCAACTGGTGGTGCTGGAGGCGATGAAGATGGAGCACAGCATTCGCGCGCCCCATGCTGGCGTGATCAAAGCGCTGTATTGCCAGGAAGGCGAAATGGTCAGTGAAGGCAGCGCTTTGGTTGAACTGGAAGCCGTGTAGCCAGAGGATCGATCCTGCGCCGAGCGAGGATCGATCTGGCTAGAACCGCGCTGTGGCCTGAACCACCACGCCAATGATTCGACACTCATCGGTGAACAAGGCTTTGGGCCAGGTCGGATTGAGCGGTACCAGATAACGCTGGCCGCCCTCTTCGTCCAGCTTGCGAAAGATCGCTTCAGCGCAGCCTTGCCACTGGGCGATCACCAGTTTGCCTGGCAGCGCTTCCACCTCCGGATCAACCAGAATCAGCATGCCCTCGGCAATGCTCTGGCCGGTCGGTGCGGTCATGGAATCCCCCGCCACCGTCAGCCAGAACGCCGCACCACGGGCGTGATAATCCGTCAGTTCGAAGCGCTGCTTGTCCTGCGTCGGAGCATAGGTTGTGGCTGCACTCTCGCGGATTTCGCACGAGGTGGACCAGTCACTGACCGGGTAGCGGAAGTACGGGTTGTACTTCTGTGCCAATGGCATTTCGTCATCCGCCGCTTCCTGCGGTTCACGGATCACCAGCACGACTTCGAGGAAGTCCATGCCCAGCGCCTGCAACACGCGGTTCATTTGGGTGATGCCCGGTTCGCGGCGTTTGTTCAGCCAATGGCCGATGCCGCCCTGGGACATGCCGACGCGCTCTCCGAGCTCTGTTTGAGTGATTTTGAGTTCACTCATCTTGGCCTTGACCAACTCAATCCATTTATCCATGTGCGGCACCTTACTTGCCCCGCCTTCGGCCGGCAAAACACATATTGTAGTATTTAAATTCTGGTCACAACTACGCATCGTACTATCCTGAAAGCACGGACTTTCAATCGAACAAGGAGTGACCCTTCACCATGAATATCAGCAGCAAAGACTTGCCCGATCTGCAAATGGACACCACGTTCACCTCCCCTCAAGGCAACGCGGCAGCGCAGCGAGCGCTGGACTATTACTTGAAACCAGCTGTGTCAGAACCCGAGGTCGATGAGCGTTTTTTTGATGTGAAACGCCATCTCAGCGGCGAGGAGGCGCTGGTGCATGCGTCGGATCTGCTGCGTTGCGCAGCGGCCACCGCCTTCAAGGCAGCCGAGAACCTGCAGGGCGCGAGCCGTGACCTGGCCTTTTCGGTGGTGCATATGGTGGATATGGCGCGAGCGATGGTCGACCATTCGATTGATGGCGAGCAGCTCTGACGAACACGGGAAGTGAGCGGACAGGAAAGAATTTTCCAATCGCGCAGATAAAAACGTTTGACTTGCAAATGATAATGATTATTATTGCAAGCAGCTGATCGCGAGATCAGTCGATGGACCAGAGACCTTAGGTCGGTCTTCTGGACTATCTCCTCATCAGGCTAATCACGGTTTTTGACCCGGCTTTTTGCCGGGTCTTTTTTTGCCCGTTTTTCGGGCTTATGGCTTCAGGCTAATGAAGTCGTTGGGTGCTGCAAATTCGATGGCGCGGATAATATCAAAAGAATATCGCTTGGCAAGCTTGGCCCGGCCAGATTGGCGCAAACCAATGACAATTAGCACTTGAGAATCAATCGCACAGTCTCTAAGCTGCTTGCGCGTCACGGAAGACGCCCCCCTACCGCAAGCCGCAATTTCCCTCGGTCTCAGCTCAGTCTTGCGTGTAAAGTAGCCGCCATAAAAATCATATTCAGGAATCGATTATGACCGTGGCCAAATCTTCGTTCGACATCAGCGCCAACTTCGACAGCGGCAACATCCAAGTCATCGACATCTCCAATCCGCTCAACCCGGTTCTGGCCATCCGCCCGGATACCCGCAGCGCGCATTTTCAGTGGTTCCACTTCAAGGCCAGCGGCCTGCATGTTCATCAAGAGCACTGGTTTCGCCTGGTCAACGCCAGCCAATCCTCCTACAACAAGGCCTGGACCGGCTATCAGGCTGTCGCTTCCTACGACCACGTCAACTGGTTCCGCATTCCCACCAGTTTCGAGGGTGACAGCCTGCGTTTTTGCCTTGAAGCCGAACAAACCCACGCCTGGTTCGCCTACTTCGAACCCTACAGCCGCGGTCGTCATGACTGGTTGATCGAGCAGGCGCTGACCAAGGCCGGCACCGAACTGCTGGCCACCGGCAAGAGCGTCGAAGGGCGTGACATTCAGTTGCTGCGCAAGGGCAGCGGCGCCGAGAGCCAGCGCAAAATCTGGATCATCGCGCAACAGCACCCGGGCGAGCACATGGCCGAATGGTTCATGGAAGGCGTGATCGAGCGCCTGGAACCCCACGACGATCCGGTGCTGAACAGATTGCTGGCCAGCGCCGATTTGTATCTGGTGCCGAACATGAACCCGGACGGCGCCTTCCACGGTCACCTGCGCACCAACGCCATGGGCCAGGATTTAAATCGCGCCTGGCAGAGCGCCAGTCAGGACGTCAGCCCCGAGGTACTTTTCGTACAACAGCAGATGGAAAAGTATGGCGTCGATCTGTTCCTGGACGTACACGGTGACGAGGAAATCCCCCACGTGTTCACTGCCGGTTGTGAAGGCAACCCGGGTTACACACCGCGCATCGAGAAGCTCGAAGAGCATTTCCGCACGCACCTCAAGCACACCACCAAGGACTTCCAGACCCAGTACGGCTACACCCGCGACGAACCGGGCCAGGCCAACATGACGTTGGCCTGCAACGCGGTCGGTCAGAAATACGACTGCCTGTCGCTGACCCTGGAAATGCCGTTCAAGGATCACGACGATCATCCGAACAAAGAAACGGGCTGGTCGGGCAAACGCTCGAAACAATTGGGCAAAGACGTGCTGACCACCATCGCCGATATGGTCGACACCCTGCGCTGATCCCTCCCCGCTCCACCCGAAGATCGCAGCATTGTCTGCGATCTTTTTTTTGCGCGATCAAATGCCATGACCGACAAGGTTGCAAATTAAAACCAGAATGCTTACTTTGATTCTGGTTTTAATTTGAAACCCAAAAAGGAATCAGGGCATGCAACCTCAACCGCTCAAAAGCAGCGTGGTGCTGCTGTTCGCCATTGCCTGTGGTCTGGCCGTGGGCAACGTGTATTACGCGCAACCGCTACTGGACGCCATGGCCGAGGCCTTCGCCATGTCACCGGCAAGCATCGGCATCGTCATTACCCTGACGCAGATCGGTTACGGCATCGGTCTGGTATTGCTGGTGCCCCTCGGCGATCTGCTCAACCGACGCCGACTGATCGTCACCCAGACCCTGCTCTCGGCAGTCGCCCTGCTGATGATTGCGCTGGCACCCAACAGTCTGTGGTTGCTGCTCGGCATGACGTTGACCGGTTTGCTCGCCGTGGTGACGCAAGTGCTGGTGGCCTACGCCGCGACATTGGCCATCCCGGCGCAACGCGGTCGCGTGGTCGGCGTGGTCACCAGCGGCATCGTCGTCGGTATTCTGCTCGCCCGTACCGTGGCCGGTGCCATGGCTGATCTGGCCGGCTGGCGGGCGATTTATCTGTTGTCGGCGGGGCTGACGCTGCTGATGGCCATTCTACTGTTACGCGTCCTGCCCAGGCATGAGTCCGCGCGACCGTCCAGCGCTTACGGGGCGCTGATCGTCTCGGTGTTCCGCCTGTTCAAACAAGAGCCGGTGCTGCGACAACGGGCAATCCTCGCCCTGCTGACCTTCGCCAGCGCCATGGTCCTGTGGACGCCGATGGTACTGCCGCTGGCCACCCCGCCGCTGTCGTTGTCCCACAGCGAAATCGGCCTGTTCGGACTGGCCGGCGCCGCCGGGGCACTGGCTGCAGCACGCGCCGGACATCTCGCCGATCGCGGTCTGGGCCAATGGGTCAGTGGTGTGTCGCTGCTGCTGATGCTCGCCTCGTGGCTGCCAATCGCCCTCACCCAGTCCTCGTTATGGGCGCTGTTGCTGGGGGTGATCACTCTGGATCTGGGCTTGCAGGCCGTACACGTCACCAGCCAGAGCATGATCTACAGCGTGCGCCCCGAAGCGCAAAGCCGCCTCACTGCCGGCTACATGCTGTTCTACTCGATTGGCAGCGCCGTGGGTTCAATCCTTTCCACGGCGACATACGCGTGGGCCGGCTGGAGCGGCGTGTGCCTGCTCGGCGCCGCTATCAATGCGCTGGCGCTGGGTTACTGGTGGCTGACCCTGAAAAGTGGCGCGCCGCAGCGGTGCGCCACACAGGCCGGTTAATCGCGCTCGCGACCACGCAACATGCTGTCGAGCACCTCGTCGCGGCGCACCCAACCGTGGAACAGCGCCGCCGCCAGGTGTAACAGCACGGTCAGGAACAACAGGTACGCCAGATAACCATGCGCCTTGCGCAACATGGCAAACACCTGCGCATCGGCCGGCAGGATCGACGGCAATTGCAAGGTATTGCTGAGCATCACCGGCTCCCCCGACGCACTGATCATCGCCCAACCGAGCACCGGTAGCACCAGCATCAAAGCGTACAACAACACATGCGACGCCTTGGCCGCCATCACTTGCCAACCCGGCAGATCCGCGGGCAGCGGGGGCTGTCGGGTGGAAAAGCGCACCAACAGGCGCACCACTACCAGCAGCAGAATCGCAATCCCCAGCGGTTTATGCAGGTGAATCAGCCATTCATGCCGCTGTGAGACCGAAGTGACCATGCCGGCGCCAATGAACAACATGGCGATGATCATGACCGCCATCAGCCAGTGCAGGAGCCGCGCCAACAGCGCGAAATGAGTCGGTTGCGTGCTCATGGGCGAGCCTCCTGTTTGGCGGCGGGCAGTTGGCCGACTTCACTGGTACGCCGCAGGTAGGAATCGGCGTAACCGGCGGAACGCGCAGCGAGCAATGGGTCGTCGGAGCCTTCGATACCGGCGGGCAGCACCAGCGGATCATAATTGATGTCACGGCATTCACCGCTGAGCTGCGGCTGGGTCTTCTCCAGTACCAGCGTGCCGGCGTTGATCACCTTGCGGCCGTCGGGCCAGGTTTTGCTTGCATCGTTCACTGGGTCACCGGGGTTGGCCAAGGTGATGTTCAACTGCCAGCGCAACGGCCCTTCGGCCAGTCGCTGCACCAAATCCTTTTCCAGAAAATCCGCGCCCTCCGGCACTGTTGCTCCGGCGGCATCGCGCGCCAGTGGCGTGACGCTCCAGCGCACCGCCTGCTTCTGCCCACTGGCGCTGACCAGATAGAACGCATTCACGCTGTTGTAGGTTTCGGTGGCATAGCTGGCCGAGGGTTTGGCGGTCTTCACCCACGTCAGGAACGGCACGGCTTCCGGGTGCGCGGCGAAGAATGCCGGCACCTTCGACGGGTCCGGTTTGCCCGTGACCGGATCCGGCGACTGCGCCTGCTGCAATTGATAGAACGCCTCAGGCGTGCCGACCGGGAACACCGGCATGCTGTTCATCCCGGTGCGCCATTGCTGACCGTTGGCCTGACTGAAACGCAATGCCAGACTGCGGATCGGCACGCTGCTGTCCGGGGCGTAGGGATTGCCCGCCGGCAATGCGAAGCGCCCGACCACCGGAGTCCGCGCCTCGTTGAACACCTGCGCGGCAGAAAACGCCCGCGCCTCGCCGCTGCTCTCGAAATGCCCGATCACGCACACGCCTTTGGCGTGGTTGCGACGGAACCCGGGATGCACGCCGTTGTTTTTCTCTAGCACATCGACCAGCGCCTTGGGCGTCAGACGTTGTGGGTCAAGGTTACCGTGGACGTAGGCAAACGCCCCGGCGACAGCCGCGACAACTATCGCGATGCCGCCAAGACGCAGTACCAGGCTTGCGCCACTCAAGGGCGGACGCTGCGGCCCGCCCGGGGGTGAGGTGCGATCAACCATGAAAGACTCCAGGGCCATCGGCCATAGGGAAAGGTGCTATGAGACGTTCGTCTCGCAGGGTTATTCCCTTTGAACTGTAGTTTCTTTCATCTGATCGCGAGCGACGTATTCAAACCACTAGCGGTCCAGCTCAAATCGAGGCGCACGCTTCTCCAGAAATGCCCGCATGCCTTCCCGTTGCCCCGGCGTCGCGAACAAGCCATGGAAGGAACGGCGCTCGAACACAATGCCCTCGCGCAAGCCCGATTCATCAACGCGGTCTACGGCCTCCCGTGCCGCACGCACCGCCGTGCGCGGAAAACCACTGATCTGTTGCGCGACGGCCAATGCTTGCGGCAACACCTCGGCGGAATCGGTCACCCGCGATACCAGACCGGCCTGCTCAGCTTGCGCGGCGCCAAGCGAGCGTCCGGTCAGAATCATGTCCATGGCTTTGGCACGACCAATCAAGCGGGTCAAACGCTGGGTGCCGCCCATTCCAGGCATGACCCCGAGCCTGATTTCCGGCAACCCGAACTGCGCGGTGTCCGCCGCAATGATCACATCACACATCATGGCAAGCTCGCAGCCACCGCCGAATGCGTAACCGCTAACCGCTGCGACTTTCGGTGTGCGTAGCCGCGAAAAGGCCTCCCAATCGGCGAAATAGTCTTCGCGGATCATGTCAGCACAACTCTTGTCGTACATTTCACGAATATCCGCGCCCGCAGCGAAGTAGTCCTTCGTCCCAGTGATGACGAAACAGCCCACCTGCGGATCGCTGTCCAGCGACTGCAACGTCGCCAGCAACTCCTGCATCAGTGACGTGCTCAGCGCATTTCGGGCTTGGGGGCGGTTCAGTCGAATCAGGGCAACTCGCCCATGTCGTTCAATCAACAGGTTCATGACAATCTCTTCAAACAAGGGAAAATTTCAGTACGTCACAGGCGCGGTTGTCAGGAGTCCCAGAGGGCGCCGTAGGCCGCAATGCCTCGCGCCTCCATTTCCTCGACAACACGTTCAGTCAGTGTCTGATTGGAAATGCAGATCACCGCCTCGGCACCGGTTGCCTGGACGGCCGCGTAGGCCAACGCCACCAGATCCGGCTTACCCGATAGGTCGGTATCCCAGATATGCGCACCGGGTTGCGCCCGAAGAATTTCGTCCACCAGTTCATCGCCATAGGTCTTGCGCGGGCTGCGGGTTGACCAGATCAGGTGGATCGGCACTTGTTGTGCCAGCAGGTGCGGCAACACCGGACCGATGCCACTGCCGGTCGCGACATACACCACCGACTTGAACAGCGTTTCAATGTGGGCAACACCTGCGGTAGTGATGCCCTTGACCCAGACATGAGTCGATGGCTGGTCAATCAAGCGCCCCGTCCAGTCGCCCGCGCGGGAAATGATCAAGCGAAAACCAGGCTGGCCCGGCGCAGGAATATTGGCAAATGAATGCCATTCCCACAGCGGATTGAGGCTGATGGCCGTGGACGATCCGGCGAACGGCGTCAGATGCTCGAACCCTGCAATCAGCACATGCGACGACGGCTTTACCTGTGTCATCGGCACCCTGCGCAGGCGCAGCCACGGCAGGACGATGCTGAAAGTCAGTAATAGCAGCATCCAGAACGAGGTCGAGTCGCCGAGCATCTGCAGCAGGCTCGCCTTCGGGTTCTGATCACGGGCGGCGATCAGTGTCATCACCCAGAACAGCCCGAGTGCCGTCCAGCCGCCAAAACGATGGGTTCGTTCAAACGCGTTATGGAACGTCGAGCGAATGCGCGGCAGTGCCATGATCACCATCAACAACAGCACGCCGAGCAGGCTGCCACTGACAGCCAACAGCGTCATCGAGACGGTACCCGGCCCCGCGAATCGATCCTGGAGCATCACCGCCATCAACAGCGCAAACCAGACGATCGCGGCAACCGCACCACCGCTGTGCAGACCACCAAAATGATAAACCTTGGCCAGCGAGCGCCGAATTGCCAGCGGCCAACTCGTGGGGACGCGGGTTGCGAGCCAGAACAGCAGATTGATCAGGTACTGCTGGCGAACCAGAATCGCCAATGACAGATTCGCCGTGACCCAGCCAGACAGCGTCGGCAATGCGAGACTGTCGCCTGTCCACCATTGCCCAGCGGTCAGACCATGGCCCAACGCTGCGACATTGACGATCAGCACCAGCGCAAACAAACGGTTGTAGTGGGAAAACACCGGCAGCGAGCCCAACCGCCGCCAAAGTGCCCGCCGGGGGGGCAAGACCAGGCCCGCATCCAGCCGACTCATTGCCCCGTCTCCTGAGCGTTGCTCTGCTGCAGTTGATGCGCCATGGCCCATTCGAGTAACAGACGCTTGTCGACTTTGCCTCGGGAAGTGAGCGGAATGTTGTCCACCGCCAGAATGAGAGTCGGCACGCAGTAATAGGCCAAGCGCTGTTCGCAGCAATGGCGGGCAGCGACGATGTCCGTGGTGCGCGGATAGACAAACGCCACCAGGTTGCGATTGTCGAGTTTCAACGTAACCGCCCGCTCGCAGCTCGGGGATGCCTCAAGCGCAGTGGAAACCGAGTCAAGTTCCACACGGAAACCGCGAATCTTGACCTGGTCATCGACCCGTCCCAGGTGCTCCAACTCACCGTCCTGCGTCCAGCGGCCCAGGTCTCGGGTGCGGAACATCATGCGGCCTTCACCGAGAAAGGGGTCAGCGCGATAGCGTTCAGCGGTCAATTGCGGATTGCCCAGATAACCTGCCGTCACACAATCCCCGCCCGCCCACATTTCGCCCGGCTCACCGGGCGTGCATAACTGCCCTGCCTCATCCAGCACATACACGGTGTTGTTCGGCGTCGGCTTGCCAATGGTCAAGGCGCCTGGTTGCCGGTAGCGCTGCATGGTGTTGACGATGGTGGTTTCGGTCGGTCCGCAGGCGTTATAGAACTGGCAAAACGATGCCCAGCGATCTGCCAGGGGTTGCGGACAAGGCTCACCCGCCAGCGCCACCACCCTCACGCGGGTGCAACGTTCCGGCTCCAGCGTGGCAAGAATCGACGGCGTGGCGATCAGCACATCACACTGCTCGGCTGTCGCGGCGATGTTCTTGCCGCGAATCAGCAACGTTGCGCCATGGGCCAGACACCCGAAAATCTCCCAAGCCGCCATGTCGAAGGCAATGTTGAGGATTTGTCCGACCTTGCATCCCGGCTCTATACCGAGGTTGCCCGGGGCGGTCAGCAGAATATTGCAGACATTACGTTGCGTGACACGTACGCCATTGGGTACGCCGGTCGTACCCGAGGTGAACAGCACGAAGCACAGCGAATCGGCCGAAATCTGTTGACCGGCGGGGTTGTGCTCATCAGCTTGCGATGACGGCGTCTTGATAAAGGTATCGAGGGGTATGCAGTGCTGCAGTGCCGTCAGCGGGATTGCGCACGCCAGCTCCGAGAGCGTCAGTACGATGCGCGTGCGGGCGACCTTCATGATGTGCTGCAACTGGTGCGTCGGTGTGATCCCCACATGCTGAGGAATGTAGGCAGCGCCGATTTTCAGTGTTGCCAGCATCCCCACCAGCATAGGAATCGAGCGCTCGACAAACAGCGCGACATGATCGCCAGCGGCCACCCCTTGCTCAAGCAGATGCCTGGCGAGGCGATTGGCCTGCCGGTTCAATTCGCCATAGGTGATTGTCTCGCCCCGACAGTGAGCCGCGATGCCCTCGGGCATGCGCACCGCTTGCGCCTCAATGGCGTGGTGAATCAGAGCAAATGCCGGTGTGGCTTTCGGGCCACACCCAAAACGTTGCCATGAACTATCAATTCCCGCACGGGATTGCGGCTGGTTGGAAATTGCGAAAGCTTGCATAAAAAAGGTCCCCCTTTATCTCATCGGGCGACAAAGCGCATTCGGCGAGGTTGCCTGCCTGCGCATGTCGAACCCGTTGAGCCGGGACATGCAACATTATTACGCTGACTACAAAACGCGACGAACTTTCCTACTCAATTAAGAAAAAAAACTTTCACGCAGATTCATGGAATAACCTGCAGCAAGCGGCGTCTTGCTAATCAATACCGCCGTTTCTACCCCAGGCATGCCGCTTTCCATGAACACACTCGACGAACACCTGCGTGAGTTGATTCCCCGTCTGAGGCGCTTCGCCCTGTCTCTGACGCACAATGGCGCCAGCGCCGACGATCTGGTGCAGGCCAGCCTTGAACGGGCCTTGTCCGGCTGGAGCAGCAAACGCGCCGAGGGTGACGTGCGTGCATGGCTGTTCGCAATTCTCTATCGGCAGTTTCTCGACGCCCATCGGCGCTCCCGTCGTTATGCGCGGATGCTCGAATTCTTCACCGGTCGCGATGACGCCGAGCCCTCGACCGAGCGCACGGTGATCGCCCAATCGACCCTGCAAGCCTTCGATCGCCTGCCTGCTGAACAGCGAGCCCTGCTGTTGATGGTTTCGGTGGAAGGCTTGAGCTACAAGGAGGTCGCGCAAATCCTTAACGTCCCCAGCGGCACGGTGATGTCGCGTCTGTCCCGCGCTCGTCAGGCCTTGCGCCAGCTCAGCGAAGGCGAAATCAGCAGCCCTTCCTTGCGGATACTCAAATGATCAGCATGCCCCCCAGCGAACGCGACCTGCACGCGTACGTCGACCATCAACTCAGCGAGGCCGATCGGCGCATCCTCGACACCTGGCTGGCCAATCATCCGGACACCGCCGCACAGGTTCGCGCCTGGCAGCAGGATGCCCAACAATTGCGCGCTGCGCTGGGCGGTGCGTTGCAGCAACCGACGAATCCGCAGTTGGATCCGGCGCAGATTCGCCAGCGTCTCAAGCGTCAATCACGGCGTCATCTGGCCAGCGCGGCAGTGTTGCTGATCGCGGTCGGCCTCGGTGGTTTCAGTGGCTGGCAGGCGCGGGAAATGACCCTCGCGCGCGCCTCTGTGCTGCCAATGACCGATGCCTTGCAGGCCTATCGACTGATTGCACAGCAGGGAATATTGCCGGCGGACTATAAAGTCGACAGTGACGGCGACATGCAGCATTGGCTCGATCGGTATTTCACTCAGGCCAGTCGCTTGCCGGATCTGAAATCCGCCGGCTTCGAACCGGTCAGCGGCCGTCTGCTCAGCACCGACGAAGGTCCGGCGGCGATGGTGATGTATGAGGATCGCAGCGGTCACAAGGTCAGTTTCTACGTGCGGCCACCGGGGCCGAAAAACACCTTCCTGCCACGCGGCAGCCGCAGCGACGGCGATCTGCAGGCCGATTACTGGTCCGGCGGCGGGTACAACTATGCGATGGTCAGCCCGACAGACTCTCCGGCGGCGCAGCAATTGAGACAATCACTACAATTCTGAAAGCCCACAAATCCCCTGTGGGAGCGAGCTTGCTCGCGAATACGGTGTGCCATTCAACAATCATGGTGGCTGATCTACCGCTTTCGCGAGCAAGCTCGCTCCCACAGGGGGTCATCGCATGGGTCAGAAACCCACGTCCAGCACCACATTGTCCAGATACGTCCCCGCCGGCGGCGTGGTCTGGTCGGTGTAGATTTTCGCGTTGTAATTGAAGATCTGGCTCCCGGTGCCCAGACCATTTCCTGGATTGACCTCGGCGTCAGTGCTCGACCGGCGCGCACTGCCGACACTGCCCCAACGAGTAGTCCCGGCGCTTTTGAAGATGTCGTAGGCCAGATAATTGCTCCCGGAAATCATCCGCCGTCGACCGCCGACACTGACCGGGTTCTGCCCGTCGCTCAAACCGACGGTGTAGGCGCTGCCCTTGGTGCAGGCCAGATTGATCGTCTGCCCGGTCACCGGAGTAAAGGCGCTGATCACCGGCGCGCTGCCAAAGGCAATGTTTGGCGCGGTAATCGTGCAGTCGTTGGACACGGTCAGGTTCACCGTCAACGTCGCCGTACCGCTGTTGATGTCGCGCCCCAGGCAAATACTGCCGGCACCGATCCCGGAGCAGTAATTCCAGTTCCAGAAAATACTCAGGGTTTCCGTGTAGACCCCGGCGGCAACGTTGCTGCCAATGGTCGTGCTCAGGTACAGCGGCACGGTTTTCGGGGTGGTGCCGTTGAGCAGCCCCAAGGCGTCGATGATGCCGTTGCGGGCGAAGTCGAAGGCGGTGCCACGGGTCACCGGGTAGCTGGTGCTGTTATTGGCGTAGATCGTGTAGCCGATGACATCGCCGGTTGGCCCGAGCAAGCCGCTCTGGGTCGAGGTAATGGTGGCGTAAAAGTGATCATTGCTGGTCAGCAGGGTCAGCAGCGAACCCGTACAACTCAACCCGGCGTTGAGCGTGGAACTGGGCTGCGTCGTGGTGCGCACGGCAATCGAACTGATCGAACCAAACGCCGCCGCAGTGGTACTGACCACCGAACACACGGCCTGTGCCGCCCCAGGCAGCAACAGCGCCAGACACAGGCAAATCCGCGCCGCGCTCATTGACACACCAACGGGCCGATCAGCGGCACCTGGCTTTGCTGCATATCCACGTCGAATCGCGTCTTGCAGGTCTTGCCGTCTGCCAGCGTCACCAACAACGAGTTCTGTGCCTGCAGGTTTTCCAGGTAGACCAGGCCATCCCAGCCAACCACCGTGCGCGCCCCGCTTTGCTCGTGCAACACGCCCGCGCCCAATGGCAGTTCACGTTGCTGCGCGTCCACCAGCACGATACTCGCAGCGATCACCCGACTCAGTGGAAACTCCAGCAAATACCCGCTGCCCCGGCGCACGGCGATGCGCTGCTCGACGTTGGGGCTGCGCACGTTGGCGGGCAGGTTCAGCGGATCGATTTCATATTTGCCGCGGTAATAGGCGCTGCTCCAAGGCACCAGCAGATGGCCGTTCTTGTCGGTTTGCCCGACCTGCTGGTTTTCGTAGCGCACTGGAATGTCGGCAAAGCCGTCGGTACTGACCACCACAAACGCATCGTCGATACGATTGGCCGCGAACACCTGGCGATCCATCCACACCAGCGAGCCACTGGCATCGGCCCAACGGGTTTCGGCGTCTGAAGTGCCGTAGACCCCGGCCTGCAATTGCACCGATTGCAGGCGCCAGGTCAGGTCGGCCTGACGATAATCGGGGCCATCACCCTCGGCGTAGCCCAGATTGAAACCGACCCCGCCCTCGGTCGGCACCGAACGACTGTAATTGACCCGCTGCTGACTCTGCCCGGTCTTGCTGCGCTCGCTGCTGATTGCCAGGCTGCCGCGCAGATCGAACGGAATCACCAGTTGCGCCTGCACCGCCCAGTGGCTGTCGCCGATCTCGCGGTTGGCCGAAAGGTAGAAACTGCTGTTGCGCCACAACGGCTTGCTCCAGCTCAGGTTGAGCAGGCGCGTGCGCGAATCGTCCGCCGCGCGCACGTCGAAATAGCCGGCACCGAGGCTGCCCCAACGGTCGAGGTTGACACTCAGGGTCGCCTGCTCGCTGCGCCGGCTGAGGCTGATGTAAGGCGTGTCGATCACACTCAGGTCGGCGTATTGGTCGCGGCGTTGCAAGCGTTGCCAGGAAAAACTGTAGCGCTGGCTGCTGTACTGATAACCGAGGCTGAACTGGTTGCCCCCCTCACCTTCGAAACGGCTCTGACTGATGGCGCTGTTGAGCACGCCGAAATTGCCCAGGCGCAGGTTGCCGCCGATGCCGCCGAGGGTCAGCGAATCCGCCGCTTCGGCATGGCTTTCCAGGGTAAAGCTGTCACTGACGCCGTAGCGCAGGCTGCCGGAGGTGACACCGGTGCCGTAGCTGAAGTCCTTCAAACCATAATCGCGGCGCAACGTACCGGCAGCCACGGAAAAATCGCTCAGGCCTTTTTGCAGCAAACTGCTGGTGACATAGAACGGCACCGTCGTCGAGACCTGCCGCCCCAGCGCATCGGTGGTCACCACCACCGCCTCACCGGCGCCGTTGATGAACGGAATGTTGGTCAGGGTATACGGCCCCGGTTGCAGGTCGTTGCTGCTGGACTTGTAGCCGTTGATAAACAGATCTACCGAGGACGGCACCGCCGCTTCCCCAGCGAACTGCGGCAACGGATAGGTGACCAGATCCGGACGCACGGCAAAGTCCCGCGAGAACTGCACACCGCCCAGACGCACGGAGTTGCTCCAGGGCAAGGCGCCGCTGATCACGTCGCCGCCTTCGTAGGTGAGCATTCGCTCGTCATCCGAGTATCGCCAGGTGGTGTCGTAGCGCAGGTAGCCGTTGTCCAGCGTACTGAGCGAATCGCCGGACAAGGTGCGCCGGTACTGCCCGGTGTTGGACAGGGTGCCCCAGCCGTCGAACAGCCGCAGCTCGTTCCAGGCCGCCAGATAGGTGCCGGCGTCATCGGTGTCATTGAGGTACAGGTCATAATTGAACAGCGCACCGAAGCTGCTCAGCGCCGGAGTGCGCGGATAGTTCTCGCGATTGCCAATGAACTGGTCCGGCAGCCACTGCGGCGGAACATCCAGCAGCAGGCGCTGACCGACACTGTCGTACTCGCTGTGCAGTCCCGGCAAGCCGTCAAGATCGACTTCGTCAGCACTACCGTCAGGCAGTTTCATCCCGGCTTCGCGTAATGCGCTGGCCGGCAGAAACAGATGCCCGTCACGCTGCTGTACCGCCACCACCCGCCCGGTGTTCATCTGATTGACCACCAACTCCAGAAACAACTGTGCATCACTGACGGCCTCCATGCCGCTGGGAGGCGGCGGCAATTCGCCGGCCCCGGAGGGTTGCACGACCATCAGGCACCACGCGCCAGTCATCAGCCACAACGGACGCTGAATACGACGAGCCCATCCTGAGCTCATACACGCTTTACGTCCGTCAATGGACTGAGTCCTCCTGATGCCACTATTGCCAAAGCCAGTTATCTTTCTCTGGAATTTTGGCGACACGATGTAATCATTGTGGCGAGGGAGCTTGCTCCCGCTCGGCGGCGCAGCCGTCGTCAGAACTGTTTGAGCGGACTACCTGACACGGCTTGGGGGCTGCTTCGCAACCCAGCGGGAGCAAGCTCCCTCGCCACAAAAGTCCACTCGGCATGGCTCCTTTTTCAGCGCTCCGGCGCAATGCTCTGCACCTGCGCCCCGCCATTGACCCGCACCTGCAGCGCCGACTCGCTCGCCAAGGGGCCCGGTGCCGGCCAGCGCATCACCGCCCCCGGCAGCACGTAACCCAACAGGCCCTCGGCCAACGGCTTGTTTTGCCCGCCCTGTTTGATCGCCACGTCAGTCAGCCGCGCATGCACCGCGCCCTGATTGCGCACTTCGACATACGGCCGGCCGTCCACCGCCACCGTGCGCCAGCTCAATTGCGGCAGCCCCACGCCTTTGGGATCGCGCGGCCGCGTGCTGTCCTCCTTGCTCCACAGCCCCGCGCCGTAGGCAAACAACGGCACCGAATAACGCATCTGGAAGCGAATCGCCGCCGCCGTTTTGCCGCCCTCGGCAGCCGGTGGCTGAGCGCCAGGTATTTCGTCGATGATGATCCGGTAAGCCAGTTCCTGTCCCGGCGGCACATCCTTGGTTCGGGTCAGGCGCACCAGTTGTTTCTGGCCCGGTTCGATCTTCGCCACCGGCGGGCTGCCGATCACGTCGCGCTGGTTCTGGTATTGCTCTTCAAAGCCGCTCTGGCTCCAGCCGAACACTCGGATCTGCAGGTTGGCGGTTTCCGTGCCGCGGTTCTCCAGCCACAACGCACTGGCCTGTTGATCGGCCTCCAGCACCGGATCGATCGGCCAGATCAGCACCGAACTGGCGGCCTGCGCATTGCCAGCCCCAAGCATCACCAGCGCCAGCATCACGCGCTGCGCAACCGAATGCCGTGAAGTCACTGCCCCCATGAACCTGCTCCTTGTCGGCCATTCAAACGTCGCCTCACCACGACAGTTGCACCTGCAACACGTCGCTGTACGTCCCCCCAGGCTGATTGCCCGGCAACTGCACCTGCCCGTAAATCGGCAGGCTGATGTTGTTCGCATCGCTGTAAGCCACCGCCACGCTCTGACTGATGCCCAGGCTCTGGCTGTAAGCCGCATCGCGAAACAGCGCGTACGCCACCCGCGCACTGCCGCTGTTGAGCTGCATATGCCGACCACTGCTGTTGTACTGGCCGCCATCGACGCTCATGTTCAGCGTCACGCCCGGTGTGCATTGCAACTGCACGCCACCGGTCAGCGCCACTTGCACCGTGCCGGTGCCCAGAGCCGAACTGGTACCGAAATTCAGCCCACCGTAATTCGAGACACCGCCCACCACCAGGCACCCCGGGGTGATGGTGGCGCTGACCTGAAAGCTCTGACTGGTGGCGGCCCCCAGCGGCAGCGGCACACTGCCCGCACAGAGCAGGAGCAGCGCAGCACAGCCCTGACGGCGCATGGCATCAGAACGTCAGTTCGACAGCGACGGTGTCGGTGTACGTCCCCGCCGGCAACCCGGCCTTGCCCACCGCCTGACCATAAATATTCACCGTCTGCGCCACGCCGGTGCTGGTCGCCAGGTTGATCGTGCCGTCAATCGGCAGCAGCTGCGAATGCCCGGCATCGGTATAGAAATCGTACGGCACGTAGTTGGCGACACCGTCGTACAACGCACGTGCACCGCCCGGCGATTGACCATCGTGGGCACCGGCGCGCACCTTGACCACCGGCGTGGTGCCGCTGGAGCAAAGAATCGACAGCGCCCCGCCGCCACCGCCCAACACCTGCCCGCTGGCAGTGGTAAACAGGCTGTTGGCAGTACCGAAGTTCAGTGCACCGAAGTTCAGCCCGGTGGAGCCACCGGCGCCATTGACCTGACAACTGCTGATCAGGGTCAGGCTGGCGGTGATCTGGCCGGTGACCGTGGTGGCGGCGTGGGCACTGGAAACCAGCGTCAGGCCGAGCAACGACAAACCTATCCTTGATGCAAACGTGCGCATGGTGTCCGTCCTCTACGGGTTACCAGTCGAGCGTCACCGTCAGCGTGTCGGTATAGACACCTGCCGGTACCGCGCGGGTATTCGCCACCACCGTGCCAAAGACCGGAATCGGTATCTGCGCACCGCTGGTGACAGCGAAATTGTGTTGTTGGCCGATGCTGTAGCGTTGGCTGCCGGAGGCATCCAGGAACAGTTGATAAGGCAGGGTCTGGCGTCCGTTGCTCAGGCGGCGGGTGGTGCCGTCGCCGTGGGTACCGCCATCGATGGTGACCGTGAAACCGGTGACCGAGGGATTGCAGGCCACATTCAGCTTGCCGCTGCTGTCGCCGTCGAGACTGGCCTTGATGGGCGAAGTCCAGGTCGGCCCCTGCTGACCGAAATCAAGGGTGCCCAGATTGCTCACCGGGATCGCCGGCGTGGCGCTGTTGGTGACTTCGCACCCGGCGATCAGGATCAGTCGCGCGTTGATCTGCCCACTGATCGCCGCCTGTGCGTCGTCAGCAAGCAACAGCAGCGTACCCGTGGCGATGACCATCCAGTGCTTGCCTGTCATTGCGTCCGTCCCTACTCCTTCAGGATGCTTGCGTCTCCCGCGTTCAGCATTGAACGCCCCTTCCCTGCGCAGCCCGCCTCCAGCGGATTGCCTGAAATCCTGCACTCACCAGGTCACGGTGACCTTCACCAGATCCGAATAACGCCCGACCTGTGGCACCTGGGCCAGACGCTCGATCCGCGCATACAGCGGCAGCTCCACGGTGCCGCTGTCCGGCACCCGACCGCTGACCGGTACGTCCACCACCAACGGCACACGGCGCGCCGCGTCCTGATACAGGTGGTACGGAATAGGCTTGCTCCCGGCCGCTCCCGCCATGTAGCGAACCTCACCGACGCCGCCGTGCAGGCCACCGTCGACACGCAGCTGATAGGGTGTGTCGGGGTTGCACTCCAGGCGTGGCAACCGGTGGTTGGTCAGCGCCGCACCCAAGGGCCCGGCCGGATCATCAAGGCGCGCGGTGCTGCCGAAATCCAGCACGCCCAGTTGTTCCATACCCGCCTCGCGCTGCTGCCCGATCAATTGGCAACCACGCATCACGTCAACGCGGACTTCAACCTGCAGATCCGCCGCATATACCGCGCTCCCAAGCACCCCGAGCAGGCCCACCACCACACGTGCAATCACGGTCCCATTCCTTGGCAGGGAACATTCGGATGACGTTACTGTGTTTCAGGTTAGCAACAGTCGACGAATCCGCCAGTCGATTGGATCCATGGATCTTCCGGGATATGTTTCGAAAGGTTGGCAATACGACGAATTACATCGCTGCAAATAGCTGTACGTTCCACACAATGTTGTTCAGTAATCGCCCATTGTCGACAAGCCGCCATGGAGCCTGACGCCGCCTCTGGTTACACTACGGCGCCGCGCTCCCGGGCGCCGGCCTGATGACTACGGAGTGACTGCACTGTGCCCTCTCGAGCGCCCAAACGATCGCCAATGACCCAACGCTGGTCGGCGCTGCGCCGCTGGTTCGCCAAGGGCCGGCCAGCCAGTGCCGGGCATGACGCCACTGCCCGCTCGATCCACGAATACTTCCGGCTCAAGGCTCACAGCCAGGGTTACACCCTCAGCCACAGCCAGCAGCGGGTGATCGATTGCATGGCACAACAGGCCAGCCTGTTGTTCGGTGCCAGGCCGCAAACGCCGCCGAGTCTGTACCTGCATGGTGCGGTCGGACGCGGCAAGAGCTGGCTGCTCGAAGGCTTTTTTCAGGCCCTGCCCACCGCGCAGAAACAGCGCGTGCATTTCCATGAATTCTTCGCCCGATTGCATCAGGGCATGTTCGAGCATCGCGAACAGGACGATGCCCTCGGCGTCACCCTCGATGAACTGTTACACGACTGCCGGGTGCTGTGTTTCGACGAATTTCATGTGCATGACATCGGCGATGCCATGCTCATCACCCGGCTGTTCAAGGCCTTGTTTCAGCGCGGCATTGTGTTGCTGGTGACCTCCAATTATCCGCCGGAGGGCTTGCTGCCTAACCCGCTCTATCACGCGCGTTTCAAACCAGTGATCGACTTGATCAACGCACGCATGCACGTGATGGAGGTCGGCGGCCCCCACGATTACCGCAGTCAGGCGAGCAATCATGCGCACCAGATCTTCACTCAAGGCCATTATGTGTGGCCGGCCACAGCGACCCAGCGCCTGGCGCTGAATCTGCCGCCCGAAGATGCGCCAGCCATGGCTCTGCCGGTGGGCAGCCGCCACATTCAGGCGCGCCTGTGCGAGGCTCGCCGGGTGGCTTTCAGTTTCAACGATTTGTGCGAGCAACCGACGGCGGTGATGGATTACCTGGAACTGTGTCGGCGTTTCGACCAGTGGATCATCGACGACCTGCCGGAACTGGACGAACGCTCGATCGCCGCGCAACAGCGCTTCATCAACCTGATCGACGTGCTCTACGACCAGGACAAACACCTGACCCTGCTCAGCCGCCTGCCGCTGCGCGAGACCCTGAGCGGCGACGCCATCGATCTGGCCCGCACCCGCAGCCGTCTGGGGCAGTTGCAGGAAATCCACTGATCCCATTAATCACCACCGATTACCACTGTGGGAGCGAGCTTGCTCGCGAAAGCGGAGTGTCAGTGACGAATCACTGACTGACAGGACGCCTTCGCGAGCAAGCTCGCTCCCACAGTGGATCAGAGTGTTCTTCAGTGCAAATCCCGGCTTTGCCGTTATCATGTCGCCCATTCCGAGCGCCCGGCGCTTCTTCATTTGATAGTGAACCTCCCCATGCACACCCTTGCTCAATTGCGCGCCGGCGAGTTGTCGGGCATTACCCGGCTGGACCTGTCCTGCGGCCTGACCGAGTTCCCCCGGGAAATTTTCGAGCTGGCCGATACGCTGGAGGTGCTCAACCTCAGCGGCAATGCCTTGAGCAGCCTGCCGGACGACCTGCATCGGCTGACCCGCATGCGCATTCTGTTCTGCTCGGACAACCACTTTACCGAGGTGCCGGAGTGCGTCGGCCAGTGTGCAGCGCTGACGATGATCGGCTTCAAGGCCAATCGCATCCGCCACGTGTCGGGCGCTGCATTGCCGCCGCTGCTGCGCTGGTTGATCCTGACCGACAACTGCATCGACACCCTGCCCAGCGAACTGGGCGAGCGCCCGTACCTGCAAAAATTGCTGCTGGCCGGCAATCGCCTGCAAGCGCTGCCGACGTCGATGAGCCAGTGCCACCGTCTGGAGCTGATCCGCATCGCGGCCAACCAGTTGCGTGAACTGCCGCAGTGGCTGCTGACCCTGCCGAGCCTGACCTGGCTGGCGTATGCCGGCAATCCGCTGGAAACCGAAGCCGACGCCGCCGCGCTGGAGGCCACGCCGCTGATCGACTGGTCGACGCTGCGTCTGCAACAGCGTTTGGGCGAAGGCGCTTCCGGGGTTATTTCCCGGGCACAGTGGCAACGTAGCGCAGACTCGTCGGTGCCGGTCGCGGTGAAGCTATACAAAGGCGAGATGACCAGCGACGGTTCGCCGCTGCACGAGATGAACGCCTGCATCACCGCCGGCCTGCACCCGAACCTGATCCGCGTGGAAGGCCGTATTCACGGTCATCCTGACGGGCAACACGGGTTGGTGATGCAACTGATCGACCCGAGCTTTTGCAATCTGGCGGCATTGCCGAGCCTGGTGAGCTGCTCGCGGGATGTGTATGCCGACGATTGCCGCTTCAGTGCCGAAGTGGCGCTGAACATTGCCAAGGGCATCGCTTCGGCAGCCGAACACTTGCATCAACAGGGCATCACCCACGGCGACCTCTACGGCCACAACATTCTGTTGAACGATCAGGGCGATTGCTTGCTGGGGGATTTTGGCGCGGCATCGTTCCATGCCACCACGGACAATCTGGAAACCCGGGCGCTGCAACGCATCGAAGTGCGGGCGTTCGGGGTTTTGCTGGGGGAATTGCTGGCGCGCATCGACTCAGGGCTGAGTGCCGAGCGGCGCGAGGTGTTGCAAGCGCTGGAACAGCGTTGCTGTCAGCCGGATGTGCTGACGCGGCCGGGGTTTGGCGAAGTGATCGAGGTGCTGGAAAAGCTGTGACTGACACAAATCCTGTGGCGAGGGAGCTTGCTCCCGCTGGACGGCAAAGCCGTCCCAAAAACAACGACTGCTGCGCAGCCGAGCGGGAGCAAGCTCCCTCGCCACAGCTTATCTTTGTAACAAATCAGCCCGCCAGACCGACAAACATGTCCTGCACGTCATCGTGGTTGTCGAGACCTTCCAGGAACGCTTCAACTTCGGCCATCTGCTCGGCGCTCAGGCCGCTGACCGGGTTCTTCGGCTGGTAGCCGAGTTTCGCCGACAACACCGTGAAACCTTGCTCAGGCAGGGCTTTCTGGACGGCATCGAGGTCAGTCGGATCGGTCAGGAACAGGGTCGCGCCCTCTTCACCCGGCTCGAAGTCCTGGGCACCGGCCTCGATCGCGGCCATTTCCGGGTCGGCGTCCGGGGTGTCCGGCGAAGCTTCGATCATGCCGACGTGGTTGAAGTCCCAGGCCACCGAACCGGATGCGCCCAGTTGGCCCTTGCGGAACGCCACGCGGATTTCCGCGACGGTGCGGTTGATGTTGTCGGTCACGCACTCGACGATCAACGGAACCTGATGCGGTGCGAAACCTTCGTACGTCACACGGTGGTATTGCACGGTTTCGCCCAGCAAGCCAGCGCCTTTCTTGATGGCACGGTCCAGGGTTTCCTTGGGCATCGAGGCTTTCTTGGCCTGTTCGACCACCAGACGCAGGTGTGCGTTGGTGGCGGTATCGGCACCGTTGCGGGCAGCGATGGTGATTTCTTTCACCAGTTTGCCGAAGATCTTGCCCTTGGCGTTGGCTGCCGCTTCTTTGTGTTTAACCTTCCACTGTGCGCCCATTACTCACTCTCTTGATCTGTGGCGCCGAGACATCTATTGGCCGACGCGTGGCGCCAAGTTTATACGGCCTAAAGTCGGCAATCGACCAAAAAAATTCTTTGTTGAATCGACATCTTCACCGCGACTTGTAGGGCGATTCTGAAAAGCCCACCAGCCACGACCATTGATGCTCGGGTTTTCGTACCCTCTGCCGTCCGTATTGCCCCACAGAGCCCGTATGAATGCTCAATGACCAGCAAAGCCCGTTCACCCTGACCCTGACCGATGGCCCACTGTGCCTGCCGGTCCTGCGTTTCAGTGGCAAGGAAGCACTCAATCAGCCGTTTCGTTTCGAGATTGAAGTGATCGCCCTGGCCCCGGCCTTGGCGCCGGGCAGCCTGCTGCGGCAACCGGCGTTCCTGCGTCTGGGCGACGCTCACGGCATTCACGGCCTGATCCACAGTGTCAGTTGTGAGCATCGCGCCAGCCACCGCATTGGCTACCGATTGACGCTGGTGCCGCACCTGCAACGTCTGGCACAGTCGCCGCAGCGTCGGGTCTTCGTGCAAGCGAGCGTGCCGGCGATCCTTGCGCAACTGCTCGAAGAGCATGAACTGCCAGCCGACAGTTACCGGATCGAAATGAGCGTCGGCCACTACCCACCACGGGAATTTTGCCTGCAATACGAGGAGAGCGACCTGGCCTTCCTTCACCGTCTGTGTGAGCAGGAAGGCATTCACTATCACTTCGAACATCGCCCGGACGGGCATGTGGTGGTATTTGCCGATGACAACCTGAGCCTGCCGCAAGAACCGCTGGCAGTGCCGTTTGCCGTGACCGACGACACGCCATCACCGCGCATCAGCACGCTGTTACAGCGCCATGACGCAACACCGGTCATGGCCGCGCCCGGCATTCGAAACCGGGGCCAGGCAGTCATCAGCGCCGACGCGGCCAACCACCCCGTACCTGCGCTCACACCGCTGAACCTGTCGAGCGAGCAGCGTCACACCGAACAACGCAGCCGGCGCCATCTGCAGCGTCAGCGCTGCCAGTCGCGCACGATTCGCGGGCGCAGCGATTGCAGCGCACTGCGCAGCGGACATCTGCTGCAGATCAGCGAGCATCCGATCAACGCGTTCAACGAGCAATGGCTGATCACCGAATTGCAGCATCAAGGCCAGCACCCCTCGATCCTCGATCCGACAACGGACGCGCATCGCTATCAAAACGATTTCACCGCCCTGCCCTGGTCGACCGATTTTCGCCCGCCCTTGGCGCAGCCGCGCCTGAACATCGGCGGCTATCACCTGGCACGAGTGCTGGGTTCGCCTGGCCAGCCAGCGCCACTGGATGATCGCGGGCGCATCGGCGTCAGCCTGTGGCCGACGCAGACAGCCGAGTCTGCATGCCTGTGGCTGCCGATCGCGCTGACCGGCGCCGGCCGCCTCGCCCCCCACCAACTGCCCCGCGCCGACAGTGAGGTGTGGGTGAGCTTCCTCGACAGCGACCCTGATCGACCGATCCTCTGCCTCGCCCATCCACGCCCGGCGCCACCGAACGAAACGCCACCCCCGCGCGACGACAGCCTGTTGCTCGACTGGCTGCTCCACGGGGCCGATCCGTAAGCACCGCAGACATTGGAATTGAGTACAGCTGCCGGAAAGTGGTTGGCCGGGAGGTTGCTATCACGAGCAGGCTAACTCCTGCAGTTGGATTGGGTGTGAGCAGTGGGAGGTTGGTCGGCTGTCAGGCCGCCATCGCTGGCAAGCCAGCTCCCACAGGTGGATTGGGTGTGTTCAGTTGGAGATTTGGTCGCTGTCAGGCCGTCTTCGCGAGCAGGCTCGCTCCCACAGTGGGAATGGGTGTTGGCAGCTGGAGACTGGTCGGCTGTCAGGCCGCCATCGCTGGCAAGCCAGCTCCCACAGGTGGATTGGGTGTGTTCAGTTGGAGATTTGGTCGGCTGTCAGGCCGTCTTCGCTGGCAAGCCAGCTCCCACAGGTGGATTGGGTGCGGTCTGTTGGAAACTGGTCGGCCCATAGGCCGCCTTCGCTGGCAGGCTCGTTTCCACAGAAAAGCAAAGCAGTCCAGGCAGACCGCATGCTTTTCACCACTCAACAGGATGAGCGTTAGCTCGGCTGTAGCTCTTGATCTTGCCGTGCCGGCCCCATCGGCAGGCTGAGTGGAGGGGTTTATCCGGGGGTGGGAGCGCAGCGACCGTTTGGCGTAGCCAAACGCATCGAGAGGAGGTGCAGCGAAGCAAACCGTAGGCGATGCCCCCGGATGAACCCCGTAACGAAGGAACCCGAGCCTAAGCGAGGGCCGTACGCCGGGGCCAAGCCTTTTGCTTACTTTTCGGCGTCTGGAAAAGTGAGTCGCTGTAAGAGCGAAACCATAAGAAGCCGTTACCGCAGAAACGGATATGTACTCGGTAACCCAAAAGAACGCAGCGCTCGCCAGCCCCCAATCACCCCTTGTCAGCCTTCCCCGCCGCCGCCGCAAACTTCGCCAACCGCACATCCAGATGCCGCGGCCGCCGCCCATGGTCCTCAGCCCGCTCCTTGCGCCGAATCGCATTACGCACCATCAACGACCCCAGATACCGAATCGGCTCCGGCGGAAAATACCCCAACGGCCCGTTCACCAAGGGCGAACGGGTCCACGGGTTATCGAGCCCCTGCACCAACGAGGCAAGAATCTGCCCGCCCATGTGACACGGCCCGACGCCACTGCCGGAATAACCAAAGCCATAGAACACATTGCCACTAGCGCTCATCTGCCCAAAAAACGGCAACCCGGTCACCGAACGATCCGACGGCCCGTTCCAGGTCGCTTCCACCTTGACCTCGGCAAACGTCGGAAAAAACGCCCCAAGGCTGCGCCTGAGCAAATCCGCATAGGGCGATGGCTGATCGAACACCGGCAGCATCCGCCCGCCAAACGCAAACGTGTTGCCACCCTTGCCAAGCATGATCCGGCCATCCGGGGTGTTGTGGTAGTAGTGCACGAAAATCCGCGAGTCGAGCACAGTGACGCCGCTGGTCAAACCGATTTCCTGCAACAGATCCGGGCGCGGTTCGGTGATCAGCATGTCGCTGGAAACGATCGCCACGCTGCGTTCGAATTGTGGGAACGCGCGGGCCATCCACGCGTTCATCGCCAGCACCACGCGGTCGGCAATCACGCGCCCATGGGCGGTGTGGATTCGCGCCGGGCGGCCCTCTTCCAGACCGGTCATCGCGGTGTTTTCGTGGATCTTCACGCCCAGCTGCAACGCCACCCGGCGCAAGCCGCGCACCAGTTTGCCCGGTTGCACACTGGCGGCTGCTGGCGAGAACCAGCCTTCCAGATGTTGGCTGGAACCGGCCATGCGCTGTACGTCGGCCACGGGACGCTGGGTGAACGAGTTGATGCCGTTACGCTCCAGCGCCGCGATCACGGCGTCGGTCGAACCGACCTGCGCCTTGTTGGTGGCGGTGTACAACGTGCCGTCGAGGCGGTAATCGGCATCGACGCCGTACTGTTCGCAGAATTCGCCGATGGCGTGGATGCTGCGCTCGGATTCCTTGACCAGGCGCACCGCCTCCTCGACACCGAACAGGCGCTCGAGGGTGAAATACTTGGCCGACCACGACAACGCGCAACCACCGTTGCGCCCACTGGCACCGGCGCCGCAGATGTCGGCTTCGATCATCAACACGTCGAGCTCAGGGTTCTGCTGCTTGAGCATGATCGCCGTCCACAACCCGGTGTAGCCACCGCCGACGATGCACACGTCGGTGCGCACTTCGCCTTGCAGCGGCGGGCACGTCGGGGATGGGTCGGCCTGCAAGGCTTGTTCGAGCCAAAAAGGTCGCATGGGATTCTCCAGTCAGATGGCCACGACACAGCCTGCCGCGAGTACCGCAGCAGGCCGCGAGGCGAGGGTTTTCAGTTACGCAGGGGTTTGATGGTCAGCGGGCAATTGGGCACAGACGCGCGCGGTTCCATCACTCCGACCGGGCGGCTATTCCAGTGCGGAATCAGCACCAGCGCCGAAAACAGGGCGCAGCCGGCGAAGACAATGAACACCGTCACCGAATCGAAGTAACCCGGCAGCAATCCGCCGAGCACCGCGCCAACCGAGCCACAACCGTTGACGAAACCGGCCGCGGTGGCACCGGCCTTGGCCTTGCCGAAGTCAATCGCCGCCGCGCCGCTGATCATCGAATCCGGTCCGTACAGGGTAAGTCCCATGACAAACAGCAGCGCCACCACCAGCATCACGCTGCCGGTGTGCAACGCGCCCATGAACAACGCCAGGGTCACGGTCAGCGCCAGCAGGCTGAGGACACAGGCCGGCATGCGCCGGGCGCCGAACAGCTTGTCCGAGGCCAGGCCGATCATGATCGGCCCGAGCAGACCGGCCAGTTCAAACGAGGTGGGAATGATCGCCGCGCCGACCTTGCCGACACTCGGCATCTGCTCGAAGACAATCACTGGCCCCCACAACAGAATCGCGTAACGCGCCGGTTTCAACATGAAGTACGCCAGACCCAGCACCAGCACCGTGCGGTTGCGCAGGATTTCCTTCAACGGCTCCCAGACGCTGAGCTTGCTGTTGGCCTCGGTTTCTTCAGCGCTCAGTTCCGGCTCCGGCTCCACGGCCGGCAGGCCGACGTCTTCCGGTTTGTTGCGCTGAAAAATGAAGAACAGCAGCGCCACCGCCGCGACTACCGCGGCGCTGGATATGAACGCCGCGTGCCAGGTGCCGATCAGCGTATACGCCCACCAGCCGGCAAACGGCGAGGCCACCAGACCGCCAAACGCATAGCAGGAGCTCCACAATCCGAGCACCCGCCCGCGCTGCTGCGCCGGGAAGAAACTGCCGAGGTTCTTGCACAATCCCGACCAGCCGGTGGACTGCGCCAGGCCCTGAATCAGCATGCAAGTGGCGAAGATCGGTAGCGTGGCAAAACTGCCCATCACTAACGCCGCCGCAGCGGAAATCAACAGCCCGCCGAGCACCACGACCCTTGGGCCGAAGCGGTCGGCGAGCATGCCCCAGGTGAATTGGCCGATGGCGTAGGCCGCCAGATAGATCGCATCAAGGTTGGCCATGGCCATCTTGTCGAGCATGAAGGTCGGGTCTTCCGCGATGCCCAGTTTGGCCACGGAAAACGCTTTGCGGGTGAAGTAGAAAGCGGCGTACGCGAGCCAGGTGATAGCGAAAATCTGCATGCGCCAACGCGCAAGGGTGCCGATGTGCTTGTTCATTGTGGTTCTGACCTCAGGGTGTGAGTGTGCCGGCAGAATCGTTAAGTAAACGCCTGTGTTTTTTATTGTTGAGCACTGCGCCAGCGCCCCGTCCCTATGGCGATAGCGGTCAGATGAGTCCTGTTATTGCACGCACAGGCTCATCGCCAGCGTTGCTGCCCGAGCGGGCAGTCAGCGCTGGCGTGAGCGGATCAAAGCAATTACTGTTTAATAAATAAAATCGATTTATCGTATTTCACACATAAGCTCAGCTTTTTTATGGAGGCTATATGTCGGTGTCCCACGCCCAGCTCAAAGCCTTTCACGCCGTGGCTGTACACGGAAGCTTTACTAAAGCGGCCGAACGGCTTTTTCTCACGCAACCGGCGATTTCCGACCAAGTGCGCAAACTGGAGGAGCGCTTCGGTGTGTTGCTGTTTCATCGCAACAAGCGTTCGGTGCGCCTGACCGATCTGGGCGAGCGCCTGCTGGCGATCACCCAGCGGCTGTTTGTGATTGAGGCTGAAGCCCAGGAGCTGCTGCAGGAATCCCAGGCGTTGCAGACCGGCAGCCTGATTCTCGCAGTGGATGCCCCGATACATGTGCTGCCGCTGATTGCGCGGTTCTGCGAGCGCTACCCGGGGATCAGCGTGAAGATCGAGACCGGCAACACCGATGAATCGCTGTTTCGCCTGTTCAACTATCAGGCCGATCTGGCGCTGCTTGGGCGTGATGTCAGCGATGAACGTCTGCTGTGCGTGCCGCTGCGCAATGATCCAATGGTGGCGTTCGTTTCGCGCCATCATCCATGGGCCGAGCGTGAGTCGATCTGCCTGGCGGATCTGGATGACACGCCGCTGGTGCTGCGCGAGCACGGCTCGGTGACCCGCCAGACCCTGGAAGAAGAAATGGCCGGCGCCGGGTTTCGCATCCGTCCGGCGATTCAGGTCGAAGGCCGGGAAGCGGCGCGCGAGGCGGTGGTGGTGGGAATTGGTGTGGGGGTTGTTTCGGCGGCGGAGTTCGGCGCGGATTCGCGGGTGTGTGCGTTGCCGATTACCGACTGCACCCGGCGATTGACCGAGACCCTGGTGTGCTTGCGCGAGCAGAGTTCGCGGCGGGTGGTGGCAACGTTTCTCGATATGGTGCGCGAGAGCCTGACCTGACCCACCTCCTGTAGGAGCTGCCGCAGGCTGCGATCTTTTGATTTTGCTTTTAAAAACAAGATCAAAAGATCGCAGCCTGCGGCAGCTCCTACAGGGAGTTATGGGCATGGCGCAATACCTGCTCGCGAAGGGCCATAACGCGGTGTATCAGGCCGGCGCCAGAGCGAAGAACGCCTGAATCAGGCGCAACTCCCGCCGCCGCTCCATGCAGCCGATCATGTGCCGGTTCACCAGCCCGTCCCCGACAATCGGAATCGCCACCACCCGCGGGTCATGACTGACCTCTACCGACGACACCACGCCCACCCCCAGTTCTGCCGCCACCGCTTCAGTTACCGCCTCACGGCTGTCGAGTTCCAGCAGCACCCTTGGATTGACCGCCGCCTGCGCACACGCCTGATCGAAGGTGCGCCGGGTGATCGAACTCGGCTCGCGCAACACCATGATCACCTGATCCAGCTCCTTGAGCCGCACCTCGCCGCTACGCTGCGCCCACGCATGCCCGGCGGGCACCAGCGCGCAGATCCGCGATTCGCTCAAGGCTTGCAGATGCAGGCCCTTGCGCGGTTCGACCTCGGTCAGCACCGCCACGTCCGCGTGTTCCGATAACAGCGCGGCGAGGGTTTCCTGGGCATTGCCCAGACGCAGATTCACCGTGATCCCCGGATACCGCGCGCGCAGGCTGGCAAGCATCGGCATGACCATGTGCGGACCGTCCGCCGCCACTTCCAGACGCCCGGTGAGCAACTGACGGTTGGCCTCGAGCAGGGTCTGCGCTTCTTCGGCCAGGCCGAACATGGCGCGGGTAATCGCCGCCAGTTTGGTGCCCTCCTCGGTCAGCTCGACCCGGCGCGCGGTACGGCGCAACAAGGTGATCTGGTAATGCTCCTCCAGCGCCTTGATGTGCCCGGTCACCGCTGGCTGGCTGATGAACAGGCGCACGGCGGCGCGGGTGAAGCTGCCTTCCCGGGCCACAGCGTCGAAAGCGCGCAGCTGGAACAGATTCATGGATAACCCTCACTGATGGCTGGCATAACAACAAACAATTTGATTGATGACTCGGCGAATTGCAACGTATGCCCCGTAGCTTCATCCCACAGCGCTATCGCGAGGACACACGAATGAGTACTGCCGCACCCATCCTGCTCACTCCCGGCCCGTTGACCACCTCGGCCCGCACCCGCCAGGCAATGCTGGTCGACTGGGGGTCATGGGATGACCGCTTCAATCAACTGACCGCCAGCCTCTGCGAGCAATTGCTGGCGATCCTCAACGGCGCCGCCACTCACCATTGCGTGCCATTGCAGGGCAGCGGCACCTTTGCCGTCGAAGCCGCCATCGGCACCCTGGTGCCACGTGACGGCAAGGTACTGGTGCTGATCAACGGCGCCTACGGCAAGCGTCTGGCGAAAATCTGCGAAGTGCTCGGCCGCTCGTTCAGCACCTTCGAATCCGCCGAAGACGAACCGACCACCGCAGCCGACGTCGACCGCCTGCTGCGCGCCGATGGCGACATCACCCATGTCGCGCTGATCCACTGCGAAACCAGCACCGGCATCCTCAACCCGCTGCCGGAAATCGCTGACGTCGTGCAGCAGCACGGCAAGCGCCTGATCATCGATGCCATGAGCTCGTTCGGTGCGCTGCCGGTGGACGCGCAAAACGTCCCGTTCGATGCGTTGATCGCCGCTTCTGGCAAGTGCCTGGAAGGCGTGCCGGGGATGGGTTTTGTGTTCGCTCGCAAGGAATCGCTGGCCGCAGCCGCTGGCAACTCGCACTCGCTGGCGATGGACCTGTATGACCAGCACACCTATATGCAGAAGACCGGTCAATGGCGCTTCACCCCGCCGACCCACGTGGTCGCGGCGCTGCACGAAGCGTTGCTGCAATACAACGAAGAAGGTGGCCTGCCCGCTCGCCATGCGCGCTACGCCGCCAACTGTCAGGCACTGATGGACGAGATGGGCAAACTCGGCCTGCGCAGCTTCCTGCCGGCGGCGATCCAGGCGCCGATCATCGCCACCTTCCATGCCCCGCGAGACCCGCGCTACCAGTTCAAGGACTTCTACGAACGGGTCAAGGCCAAGGGTTACATTCTCTACCCCGGCAAACTGACCCAAGTGGAAACCTTCCGCGTCGGCTGCATCGGCCACGTCAGCCCGGATGAAATGCGCCAGGCCGTGGCGGCGGTGGGTGAAGTGCTGCGCGAAATGGAAGTGCTGGAGATCTGAATCACCACGATACCTGTGGGAGCGGGCTTGCCCGCGATAGCGGTCTGACCATCAGCATAGATGTCGACTGAAAGGGCCCCATCGCGGGCAAGCCCGCTCCCACAGGATCGCCGAACCTTTTGAATTGCATTGCCAACACAGGATTCTTATTGCCATGAACTACGTAAACCCAAGCAAGCTGCAAGCCGCGATCCTCGACTGGGCCGGCACCGTGGTCGATTTCGGCTCGTTCGCGCCAACGCAGATCTTCGTCGAAGCCTTCGCCGAGTTCGACGTTCAGGTGTCCATCGACGAAGCCCGTGGCCCGATGGGCATGGGCAAATGGGACCACATTCGCACCCTGTGCGATCAACCGCAGGTCGCCGAGCGCTATCGCAAAGCATTCGGCCGCACCCCGACCGACGATGACGTGACCGCCATCTACAACCGCTTCATGCCGCTGCAGATCGAAAAGATCGCCGAACACTCGGCGCTGATTCCCGGCGCACTGGAAACTATCGCCCACCTGCGTCAGCAAGGGATCAAGATCGGTTCCTGCTCCGGTTACCCGAAACAGGTGATGGACAAGGTCGTGGCGCTGGCCGCCACCAACGGCTACGTTGCCGACCACGTGGTCGCCACCGACGAAGTGCCAAATGGCCGTCCATGGCCGGCTCAGGCGCTGGCCAACGTGATTGCGCTGGGTATCGATGACGTCGCGGCCTGCGTGAAGATCGACGACACCGTGCCGGGCATTCTCGAAGGTCGTCGCGCCGGGATGTGGACTGTCGCGCTGATCTGTTCGGGCAACGCGCTGGGCCTGGACTACGCCGGCTACCGTGCGCTGGGCAGCGACGAACTGGCCAGCGAACGCAAACGCATCCACGCATTGTTCGCCGGTTCCCGTCCGCACTACATGATCGACACCATCAGCGACCTGCCGGAAGTGATTGCCGACATCAACAAGCGCCTGGCCAACGGCGAGATGCCGCAATCGAGCTGATTACGTCTTTTGTCAAAACAACAAAAAACGCCAGGGTCTTCGCGACACTGGCGTTTTTTTTATGGCTGCGGCCTTGAGTCAGCGCTTTGAAACTCCGATCAGCCTCAGGCAAATCCGCCAAAGCGGATTACAGTTAAAGCATGCCGTCGCACAAGAACGGCACGTGGCGACTCTGATCTGTGAGGAAACACCGTATGCCGTGGACAAGTTCCGAATCGCGCTACAGCACCGTGTCCGTGCTGCTGCACTGGCTGATGCTGATCCTGTTGATCCTGGTCTATGCCAGCATGGAATTGCGCGGGATCTTTCCCAAAGGCAGTGGCGGCCGCGCGCTGATTCGCGAAGTGCATTACATGCTCGGCCTGACCGTGTTCGTGCTGGTGTGGTTTCGCCTAGTCGCCCGCAGCATCGGCCCGGCACCAAAAATCTTCCCGGCCTCGCCGCAGTGGCAAACCCTGCTGGCGCGGGTGATGCACTGGCTGTTGTACCTGTTCATGATCAGCATGCCGATCCTCGGCTGGCTGATCACCAGCGCCGAGGGGCACCAGGTGATGTTCTACGGCTTCGATCTGCCGCTGCTGGTCCACGAAGACAAGGCACTGGCCAAACAGGTGGAGCACTGGCACGTACTGATCGGCAACATCGGCTATTGGCTGATCGGCCTGCACGCGCTGGCGGGGCTGTATCACCATTATGTGGTGGGTGATAACACCTTGTTGCGGATGATGCCCAAGCGCGCGCCACGCTGAGGCCCGGTTTTGACCATTGTAGTGAGGGGATTCATCCCCGATGGGCTGCGAAGCGGCCCCAAAACCTGTGCACGCGGTGGATCAGACTCAATGCGTGCTCAATGAGGGGCCGCTGCGCAGCCCATCGGGGATAAATCCCCTCACCACAGGGTTACTCATTCATCCTGTGGTAAATCCTCGCCGCCCTTGCAACCCACCCGTGTGCACGAAGATCAACCGTGTACCTGACGCGAATCCGCCCGCCTCGATCCGCTCCTTGAGCGCCAGCAACGCCTTGCCGGTGTACAGCGGCTCCAGCGCAACGCCGCTACAGCGTTCAATGCTCTCGATGAATGCAAGTAGCTGCGCGTCAACCTTGGCGAAGCCGCCGCGACTGGCGTCGAGCAGCTCGTAGTCGGCAGCAGCGACACCTGCCTCCTGCATAATCGCCGCCACCTGCGGCGCCACGCCATGATCCTCGGGCACCGCCAGTGCGCCATACACGGGATGCGCACCGGCCTCGGCGAGCACCAGCCCTGCCAGCGTCGTCCCGGTGCCGCAGGCCAGCCACCAGCCGTGATAATTGCTCCAGCCCAGGTTGCCCAGTTGCGCGATCACCTGCTCCTTCAACACCTTGCAGCCCAATGCGCCCGCCAATCCGCCACCGCCCTCCGGCACCGCATGAAAATCTGGATACTGCGCCCGCCACGGCTCCCAGAACCCCGGCTCATGCCGCGCCCGATAGCCGCCGAAACCAAGCCAGTGCAGTTGCATGCCGAACGCTTGCAGATCGCTGACCGTCGGCGTTTGCTGTGGATGGCCGCGCAACAGGCCAACCGTTTCGAAGCCAAGACGCTTGCCCGCCGCCGCGAGCGCATGCAGATGATTGGAATGCGCGCCACCGAGGCTGATGACGCCCTGCGCGCCAGCGCGGTCGGCGGCCTTGAGATGCTCGACGAGTTTGAACCATTTGTTGCCGCTGATCAGCGGGTCGATCTGGTCCAGACGCAGGATCGCGACCTCGATTCCGGCGCGGGTGAGCCAGTCGAGTTCAAGCAATTCGAGGGAGGCTTGGGGCAGCCAGTGGGCGGGAGGAAGAAGCATGGGCGACTGATCGTTCTGGGCTGAGGCCCGCATTCTAGTCGCTCATAAGCAGCCATCGCGAGCAGGCTCACGCCTGCATGGGTTCGATGGTGCTCACCGAATCAGTGAACAACACAAACACTGTGGGAGCGAGCTTGCTCGCGAAAGCGGAGTGTCAGCCAATATATATGTCGACTGACACCACGCCTTCGCGAGCAAGCTCGCTCCCACAGGTTAAGCGGCGTAGCTTAGAGCTCAGCGGCCAGACGCGCCCCCTGATTGATCGCGCGCTTGGCATCCAGCTCCGCCGCCACGTCGGCGCCGCCGATCAGGTGCACATTCTGCCCCGCCGCGACCAGACCTTCCTGCAGATCGCGCAGTGGATCCTGGCCGGCGCAGATCACGATGTTGTCCACCGCCAGCACTTGCGGCTCGCCGGTTTCGCCGATGCGGATGTGCAGGCCTTCGTCGTCGATCTTCAGGTATTCGACGCTGTTGAGCATCTGCACCTGCTTGTTCTTCAGACCGGTGCGGTGGATCCAGCCGGTGGTTTTACCCAGACCATCACCAACCTTGGATTTCTTGCGCTGCAACAGGAACACTTCACGAGCCGGAGCGTGCGGCGCCGCCTTGATCCCGGCCACGCCACCGCGCGCTTCCAGGTTCGTGTCGATGCCCCACTCTTTCCAGAACGCGGTGCGATCCAGACTGGTGGCCACGCCTTGGTGCACAAGGAATTCCGAGACATCGAAACCGATGCCGCCCGCGCCGATCACCGCCACGCGCTTGCCCACCGGTTTGCGCTCAAGAATCACGTCCAGGTAACTCAGCACCTTGGCGTTGTCGACGCCAGGAATTGCCGGCACTCGCGGCGCGATGCCGGTGGCGAGGATGATTTCGTCGTAACCGCCTTCAACCAGTTTCGCCACGTCGACGCGGGTGTTCAGGCACACCTCGACATTCGTCGTCTGCAACTTGCGCTTGAAGTAACGCAGGGTTTCGAAGAACTCTTCCTTGCCCGGCACCCGTTTGGCGATGTTGAACTGGCCGCCAATTTCGCTGGCCGAATCGAACAACGTCACCTGATGTCCGCGCTCGGCGGCCACGGTTGCAGCGGACAGACCGGCAGGGCCGGCACCGACCACAGCGATCTTCTTGATCTGCTGTACCGGCAGATAGTTGAGCTCGGTTTCATGGCAGGCACGCGGGTTGACCAGGCAACTGGTGAGCTTGCCGCCAAAGGTGTGGTCGAGGCACGCCTGGTTGCAACCGATGCAGGTGTTGATTTCGTCGGCGCGGCCTTCTGCAGCCTTGTTGACGAAGTCAGGATCGGCGAGGAACGGCCGCGCCATCGAGACCATGTCGGCATCGCCTTCAGCGAGGATCTGCTCGGCGATTTCCGGGGTGTTGATACGGTTGGTGGTGATCAGCGGAATGTTCACCGACCCGCGCAGTTTGGCGGTGACCTTGCTGAACGCCGCGCGCGGCACCTTGGTGGCGATGGTCGGGATCCGCGCTTCGTGCCAGCCGATGCCGGTGTTGATGAGGGTTGCGCCAGCCTGCTCGATGGCTTTGGCCAGGGTCACGATCTCATCCCAGGTGCTGCCGCCCTCGACCAGATCGAGCATCGACAAACGGAAGATGATGATGAAGTTCGGGCCGACCGCTTCACGCACCCGACGGACGATTTCCACCGGCAGGCGCATACGGTTTTCGTAGCTGCCGCCCCAGCGGTCGGTGCGGTGGTTGGTGTGGGCGGCGAGGAACTGGTTAATGAAGTAACCTTCCGAGCCCATGATTTCCACGCCGTCGTACTCGGCGGTTTGCGCCAGTACCGAGCAGGTGACGAAATCGCTGATCTGTTTCTCGATGCCGTCCTCGTCCAGCTCTTTGGGCTTGAACGGGTTGATCGGCGCCTGAATCGCGCTTGGTGCAACCTGTTTCGGACTGTAGGCATAGCGCCCGGCGTGGAGGATCTGCATGCAGATCTTGCCGCCAGCCTCGTGCACCGCGCGGGTGACGATGCGGTGCTTGAGCGCTTCTTCCTCGGTGGTCAGCTTGGCTGCGCCGGAGTACACGCCACCCTCGTCGTTCGGGCCGATACCGCCGGTGACCATCAGGCCGACGCCGCCACGAGCACGTTCGGCGAAGTACGCCGCCATGCGTTCGAAGCCACCCGGTTTCTCTTCAAGGCCAGTGTGCATCGAGCCCATCAGGGTGCGGTTGCGCAGTGTGGTGAATCCCAGGTCCAGCGGGGCCAACAGGTGCGGGTAATGAGCGGCGGTCATCGGTAACTCCACAACGAGCGATCACGGAAATTGCGGGAGCTCTGCGTCCCCCGTCAGTCATGTTCGACAGACTAAGAGTCGCACTGCTGTCACTCAATGACCGAAACTGACAACTTATTGATCCAAATGCGCAGCGCCCCTTGGCAAGCGCAGGCATGCGCCCTACCCTAGTCGCCACACCCTGTATCCGGTTGTTGTTGGTTTTCATGCGCAAACTTCTGTACCTGTTTTTCTCCATGGCCATCGTTGCCGCCCTGACCACCTACGCCATGTGGGCGGCGGACCGGCCGGCGGGACATTACCTGTCGGACCTGCGCATCAAACTGGCGGTCGATCAGGGCACGCCCGGCGACCGTGGCAACTTGCTGGGTATCCAGCCGGAACTGTTCCCCACCGACTACCAAAGCCCGGAGCGCCTGCACCGCAAACTCGCGGCCTATCTGCAGCAAGCGCAGGATCAGGGCCTGCTGAATGAAAAAACCGTGGTGGTGCTGCCTGAGCATGTCGGTACCTGGCTGATGATCAGCGGCGAGAAAGACGAGCTGTACCAGGCGCCGACCCTGGTCGAAGCGATGAACTGGCTGGCGGCGAGCAATCCGTTGCTGTTCGCCCGCGCCTGGCTTACTGCCAAGGGCGACAATCGCCTCGACGACGCGCACTTGCGGATGAAGTCCAAAGCCATGGCCAAGGATTACCAGGCACTGTTTGGTGGGCTGGCCAAGGAATTCCACGTGACGCTGGTGGCCGGCTCCATCGTCCTGCCCGAACCCAGCATTCGTGATGGCCAGCTCAAGCCCGGTAGCGGCGCGCTGTTCAACAGCAGCGTGGTGTTTGGCCGGGATGGTGTACCGCTGGGCCAGCCCCAGCGGCAAATGCACCCGATCTTCGAACAGCGCGATGTGATCGAGGGCGAAGATGCCCACGCGATCAACGTGGTCGACACGCCGGCCGGACGCCTGGGCGTGCTGATCGGCAGCGACAGCTGGTACCCGGACAACTATCGCCAACTCGACGAGCAAGGCGCGCAACTGGTAGCGGTGCCGGCCTTCGTCGTGGGTCACGGTGCGTGGAATCAGCCGTGGGCCGGTTATAAGGGCTCAAGTACACCGGGTTCGGTCAGCCTCAAGCCCGGGGAAATCAGTGAAGGTCAGGCCTGGCATCGCCTGACGCTCACCGCACAGCCGCCGAGCAGCCGTGCGATCGCCGGCATGAGCGTGTTCCTGCGTGGGCAGTTCTGGGACAAGCCCGGCTCGGGGCAAAGTTTCCTCAGCAGCAACGGCCAGCAATTCGCCGATGGCGAAGCCCGCGGCGCACATCTGCTGAACATCTGGTTGTAAGCCATGAAACCGCTGCCGATGCGCCTTGGGGATCTGTCGGTAGGTTTCGTGCACAGCCTGGCCGATGCCGTGCGCAGCCATGGCGTCGATCCGCAACCGCTGCTCGAACAATACGGCCTGGACGCGGCGCGACTGGCCGAAGCCGGTGCGCGGCTGTCGATCCCGCGCTACATGCGGCTGGGGCACAGCGCGATTCAGTTGACTGGCGATTCGGCGTTGGGTCTGCGCATGGGCCAGCTCAGCCGCTTGAGTCAGGCCGGGCTCGCCGGGGTCACCGCCGCACAGGCACCGACCGTGCGCGAAGCGGCCCGTTGCCTGATCCGCTTCGAGCCGCTGTACGGTTCCAACTATCGCGGACAGTCGAGCTTTCACGAGGATGCCCATGGCGCGTGGCTGCGCTTCTACTCGATCAGCCCGTACAACGCCTATAACCGCTTTGTGGTGGATTCGATCATCGCCGGCTGGCTGCATCAGCTGTCCAGCGTCAGCCGCGAGCCGTTGCGCGCCGAGCGCATCGACATCGAATTTGACGAGCCGGACTATCGCGACGCCTATAGCGTGCTGGGCGATTGCCCGATCCAGTTTGGCGCCGAACGCAATCGACTGCGCTTGAGCCTCGCCAGCCTCGCTCTGCGCAACCCGGAACACTGCCCAAGCACCTGGAAACACTTGCTTGCGTTGTGTGAACGGGAACTGGAGCAATTGACCCGCACCCGCAGCCTGCGCGAACGCATCACTCAGCTGTTGGGGCCATTGCTCAATGGTGGCCGGGAACCCGACCTGGAAGAAGTGGCGGCGCGTCTGAAGCTGCCGACCTGGACCTTGCGGCGCAAACTGGCCGAGGAAGGCACACAGTTTCGCGCCATACTCAACGACACCCGCCGCGACCTGGCAATGACCTACATCCGCGATACCGAACTGGCGTTCGGCGAGATCGCCTATCTGCTGGGCTTTGCTTCAGCCGAGGCGTTTCAACGTGCCTTCAAGCGCTGGAGCGGCCAGACCCCGGGCGAGTTTCGCCGCAGTCACCGCAAAACCGCCTGACGCCTTACAACTCGGTGGCGTCTTCGGCCGGTTCTGGCTGATCGAGTTCATACGCCTGATATTCGAGCAGTTCTTCTTGATAATCGTCCATCGTCTCATCCCCCTACTGCCCGCTAAAAAACAGCCCGGTCAAATGACCAGTGCCTCGAGCGTATCGTGCCCGTATGAAGGGAAAGTGACATCCCGCCTTCATGAATAAAACGTAGCAGGTGGTCAGGAATTTATCGCTGGAATTTTGTCCGGAGAATGTAACGGGATTTGAGTGCGCCACAAAACAAATGTGGGAGCGAGCACCCCCGCTCCCACAGCAGAGCCCCGCGCGGCTCACTGCATCGCCGGAATCGGCTCCGATGGCGGCGGGATATTGGTCGGATTGGCCGGCGGTGTGATCGTTTCGGCAGCCGGTGCAGGATCTGCACTCGGTGCCGGGGTGATCGGCGCGGATTCCGCAGGCGGCACCACGGGTTCGGAACCCGCTGGCGTCGGTGCAACCGTGGCCGGCGCAGGCGTCACTGCAGGAGTGGCCGGCGTCATGGTCTGGGCTGGCTCGACAATGCCGGGTGGCGGTGGCGCTGGCGCTGTCTCGACTGCCGGGGCAGGTGTTGTCGGCGCTACAGCCGCAGGCTTCGGCTCCGGAACACCCAGATCAGTCTTGGGTTTTTCTTCGATGTGTGCGGCTTTCTTCGCATCGGCTGGCAGGAACAGCTCAACCAGGGTGAAGAAACGCTCGTAGAACTTCTGCGACGTCACAGTCTCACTGGCCACCTTGACCATCGAATCATCGGACGAGCCGATCGGCATCGACACCGAACCCAACACGCCGACCCCGAGGCTGGCGGAGTTGTTGGTCTTCTTCAACGCGTAGCGATCCTGCAAGGCATTGGCGAACACCGTGGCATGGTGTTTGGAACTGCCGTCTTCGGTACACACCACGTTGAAGCTGATCTCCATGTGGGTTTCACCGGTTTGCTGGAAGCTTTTGTGGCCACTGATCAGTTTCGGGTCACTGCTGGTGATGATATAGCCCTGGCTGAGCAACGCACGACGGGCCGCCTCGCAGCTCGCGGTGTCAGCCACCGGATAATTGCGCGAGAACGTGCCGGAATCATCGAAGTTCTCATGCTCATAGATCGGCTTGTCCTTCGAACAGCCAGCAACAGCGGTCAACAACAGCGCCAACCCAACGACACGCATGGGAGTTGAAATCAACATTGAACATCCTGAGGGAAAACAGTCCGGGGCGTATTGTGCAACAGAACTTGGCCCTGCGGCGCATGGATTGTGTCTTAAAGCCGTTACAACCTTATTGACCATGGTTTGCCGGAAAAAGTCGCAGCCACTCGCCGCAAGGGCAAAACGGCCAGCCGCCACACCCGAAGCAACGGAACCAGCCAAATCCCAAGCATAAAAAAGCCCCGACCATCAGATCGGGGCTTTCCTGTTACCACTCAGTCAAACATCAATAGCGCTTGATATCCGCCTGACTTTCCAACTGCTTGCGGAACGCCGCGAAATCCTGCTGACCTTCACGCGAAGCAAGGAAGCGACGATACTGCGCCTTCTCTTCATCAGTCGGCGCCACTGCTTCATTCACACCGTCCAGGCGCACGATCATCAGGCTACCGTCCTGCAAGGTCACGCTGCTGAATGTCGGCTTGCCCTTGGCCGCCGGTTTCGGCATACGGAACAACGCCTGCAGCACAGTCGGATCAACCCCTTCCTGAGCGCGAGTGGCCGCCGTGACAACCTTCCAGTTCTGACCCTCGACAGCCTTGTCCAGCGGAGTCTTGCCATCGCGCAGACTGGCGATCAGCTGGTCGGCCTTGGTCTTGGCCGCAGCACTGGCATGCTCTTTGGTCAACTGCGCGCGGATCGCCGTGTTGACGGCTTCCAGAGGCAACTGCTCAGGCTTCAGGTGTTCCTTGGCACGCAGCACGACCACGGTTTCCGGGTCCAGCTCGATGCCGGTGCTGTTGGCGTTTTCTTCCAGCACTTCCTGGCTGAATGCAGCGCTCACCACAGCACGGTTGGCCGCAATGCCTTCGCCACCTTCACGGCCGAACGGCTTGGAAGTGTGCACAGTCAGTTTCAGATCTGCCGCTGGCTGGGCCAGGTCAGACGCTTCGAACGCCGAGTCTTCCAGTTGCTTGGTCGCCTCGACAAAACGCTGCTCGACCTGTTGAGTCTTCAGCTCGCGGGTCAGCTTGTCTTTCAGGCTGGCCAGGGTCGGAACTTCTGGCGCTTCAACACCCAGCAGCTTGATCAGGTGGTAACCGAAGTCGGTACGCACCGGCTCGGACACCTGGTCCTTGTTCAACGCGTACAGGGCTTTTTCGAAGGCTGGGTCATAGACGCCAGGACCGGCGAAACCGAGATCACCGCCATTGTTGGCCGAGCCCGGATCCTGCGAGAACTCCTTGGCCAGCGCTTCGAATTTCTCGCCCTTGGCCAGACGCGCCTGGACTTCTTCGATCTTGGCCTTGGCCTGAGCGTCGGTGGTCTTGTCGTTGACTTCGATCAGGATATGCGCGGCGCGGCGCTGTTCCGACAGGTTGGCGATCTCTTTCTGATACGCCGCCTGCAGGTCTTCGTCCTTGACCGCAACCTGGTCGAAGAACGAAGACTTCTTCAGCTCGACGTAATCGACAACCACCTGCTCTGGGGTCATGAACTCCTTGGCGTGCTCGTCGTAATAAGCCTTGACCTCATCGTCGGTCAGCTTGACCGCGGCCGGGTCGGCCTTGACGTTCAGCGAAGCGAAATCGCGGGTCTGTTTTTCCAGACGGGCGAATGCCAGCACTTCAGCGTCGGTGACGAAACCGCTGCCGGCAACACCGGCACGCAACTGACCGATCAGCATTTCCTGAGCCAGCATCTGGCGGAATTGCATGCGGGTGTAGCCCAGTTGACGGATCACCTGATCAAAGCGCTCGGAGCTGAACTTGCCGTCCACCTGGAATTCAGGGGTCTGCAGGATCACCTGATCCAGTGCACCTTCGGAGAAAGCGAATTTCGATTGTTCTGCGCCTTGCAACAGCAGCTTGCGATCGATCAGGCCCTTGAGGGCCGATTCGCGGAGCATTTTTTCGTCAAGCAAGGATGCATCGAAATCCTTGCCCAGCTGTTGCATCAGCTGACGGCGTTGCATGTCAACGGCCTGGCTCAGCTCGTTCTGGCTGATTTCTTCACCATTGACCTTGGCCGCATCGTTGGTGTGCGTCGTGGCCTTGAAAATAGCGTCGAAACCGGTCAGAGCCATCAGTGCAACGATGACCCCGATAATGGTCTTGGCAATCCAGCCTTGTGAATTGTCCCTGATATTCTGCAGCATGCGTCCCCCAGAAACGGTTGAACTTCAAAAATTTGGCAACCGTGGAGCGTGGGTAGAATCCGGATAGAAGAAAGGCGCATCCGAGGATGCGCCTTCTCGTAACTGGCGGAGCGGACAGGGCTCGAACCCTCGATCCCGGCGTTACAGGCAGCTGTTCCAGCGACCTGCTCTACCGCTCCGCTGCCAAGTCAGGCATGACCCCGACCCGGATGGGTAAAAACCTGAAACAAACTAACTTAGTTAACAGCTTCTTTCAGTGCTTTACCGGCTTTGAAACCTGGCTTTTTAGCAGCCGCGATTTGCAGCGTCTTGCCGGTCTGTGGGTTACGACCAACGCGAGCTGGACGATCAGTCACGGAGAAAGTGCCGAAACCAACCAGAACAACGGAGTCGCCGGCCTTCAGAGCGCCAGTGACGGATTCGATAACAGCGTCCAGCGCACGGCCAGCAGCAGCTTTCGGGATATCAGCGGATGCAGCGATAGCATCAATCAGTTCCGACTTGTTCACTCTAAGTCCCCTTATATCTATTTTGAGATGATTCTAAGTTTTTTGGTGAAAGCAAAAACGAGTGCTGAATGGCCTACAGACACTTAAGAGCCGCTTTATAACAAGGGCTCTAAAAAGCTGTCAAGGAAGCCCCCCAGGCAAAAACGTATTAATGCGTGCTAATTCTTTCCTTTGAATCAGACTCACGTTTTTCGTCCTTGGAAACTATCTCCGGAGCCACATCCGGCAAGGGCTCCGGCGCGTATTGCAGCGCAATTTGCAGGACCTCGTCAATCCATTTAACCGGTTTAATCTGCAGATCCTGCTTGATATTGTCAGGAATCTCCTTCAGATCGCGCACGTTCTCTTCCGGAATAATCACGATCTTGATTCCACCGCGGTGAGCGGCAAGCAGTTTTTCCTTCAGACCACCGATTGCCAGCACTTGACCACGCAGGGTGATTTCGCCAGTCATGGCGACATCGGCGCGCACCGGAATCCCGGTCAATGCCGATACCAATGCCGTGCACATGCCGACACCTGCGCTTGGACCGTCTTTCGGCGTCGCGCCTTCCGGCATGTGAATGTGGGTATCGCGCTTCTCATGGAAGTCCAGCGGAATGCCCAGGCTCTTCGCACGGCTGCGCACAACGGTCAGGGCTGCAGTGATCGATTCGACCATTACATCACCCAACGAACCGGTCTTGATCAGTTGACCTTTGCCCGGAACCACAGCCGCTTCGATGGTCAGCAATTCGCCGCCCACCTGCGTCCACGCCAGGCCAGTTACCTGTCCGATCTGATCCTGCTGCTCGGCCAGACCGTAGCGGAATTTACGCACACCCAGGAAATGCTCCAGCAGATCAGCTGTCACTTTTACCGAGAAGCGTTTTTCCAGCGCATGCTCTTTCACAGCCTTGCGGCAGACCTTGGCAATCTGACGCTCGAGGCCACGCACACCGGCTTCCCGGGTGTAGTAACGGATGATGTCGCGGATCGCTTCCTCGTCGAACTCCAGCTCACCCTTCTTCAGACCGTTGGCGGCGATCTGCTTCGGTGACAGGTACTTGACGGCGATGTTGATCTTTTCGTCTTCGGTGTAACCCGGCAGACGAATGACTTCCATTCGATCCAGCAGTGCTGGCGGGATGTTCATCGAGTTCGAGGTGCACAGGAACATCACATCCGACAGGTCGTAATCGACTTCCAGGTAGTGATCGTTGAAGTTGTGGTTCTGCTCCGGATCGAGCACTTCCAGCAATGCCGACGCCGGGTCGCCGCGCATGTCGCTGCCCATCTTGTCGATTTCATCGAGCAGGAACAGCGGGTTGCGCACGCCCACTTTTGTCATCTTTTGAATCAATCTTCCTGGCATCGAACCGATGTAGGTTCGACGGTGACCACGAATTTCCGCCTCGTCACGCACGCCACCCAAGGCCATGCGCACGAATTTGCGGTTGGTGGCGTGAGCAATCGACTCCGCCAGCGAGGTTTTACCCACGCCAGGCGGACCGACCAGGCACAACACCGGGCCACGGATCTTCTTCACACGTTTTTGCACGGCGAGGTATTCAAGGATGCGTTCCTTGACCTCTTCAAGGCCGTAATGATCGGCATCGAGAATGTCTTCCGCACGCGCGAGGTCGAGGCGTACCTTGCTCTGCGCCTTCCACGGCACCTGCACCAGCCAGTCGATGTAGGAGCGCACCACGGTGGCTTCAGCGGACATCGGCGACATCTGCTTGAGCTTGTTCAGCTCGGCAGTGGCTTTGGCCAGGGCATCCTTCGGCAGGCCGGCCGCATCGATGCGCTTTTTCAGCTCTTCGATTTCGTTGTGACCTTCGTCACCGTCACCCAGCTCTTTCTGAATGGCCTTCATCTGCTCATTCAGGTAGTACTCGCGCTGGCTGCGTTCCATTTGCTTTTTGACGCGGCCGCGAATGCGTTTTTCGACTTGCAGCAGATCGATCTCGGCATCCAGCAAGGCGAGCACGTGCTCGACACGGGCCGACAAATCGATGATTTCGAGGATTTCCTGCTTCTGCTCGATTTTCAGCGCCATGTGCGCAGCCATGGTGTCAACCAGGCGGCCAGGCTCATCAATGCTGTTGAGCGACGACAGGACTTCAGCCGGGACTTTCTTGCCCAACTGCACATATTGTTCGAACTGCGACAGCAGGCTGCGCACGAACACTTCGGATTCGCGCTCGGCGGCGTCGACTTCGTCGATCAGCGAAACTTCGGCGCGGCAATGCCCGTCGACTTCGCTGAAGCGCTCTACAGCGCCGCGCTGCTCACCTTCGACCAGAACCTTGACGGTGCCGTCTGGCAGCTTCAGCAGCTGCAGCACCGTCGCAATCGTACCTACGCGATAGAGAGCGTCTTCACCGGGATCATCATCAGCCGGGTTTCTCTGGGCCAGCAGCAGGATCTGCTTGTCGCCCGTCATCGCGGCCTCGAGGGCTTCGATGGATTTCTCGCGCCCCACGAACAGCGGGATAACCATGTGCGGATAAACCACGACATCACGCAATGGCAGGAGAGGCAATTCGATGGTTGTCTTCATGATTTCGCCTCTACGGCGGCCATATGGCCGTAATCAGATGGAATTAAGCTTGAAACCAAGATGGGGGCTGCCTTGAAAAAAAACAAGCGCAAAGCGGATGTAAAAAACGCCATAAAAAAAAAGAGGCCCGAAGGCCCCTTCTTTGTTCCGGCAGTGTGGACGCTTACGCGTCCGGCGCTGCCTTGGCCGTCGGCTCACTGTTTTCGTAGATATACAGTGGCTTGGACTTGCCTTCAATCACGCTTTCATCGATGACGACTTTGCTCACTTCGGACTGCGAAGGGATTTCGTACATCGTGTCGAGCAGCACACCCTCAAGAATCGACCGCAGGCCACGGGCACCGGTTTTACGCTCCAGAGCTCGCTTGGCAACCGATTTCAGTGCGTCGGTCCGGAACTCCAGATCCACGCCTTCCATCTCGAACAGCTTGGCATACTGCTTGGTCAGAGCATTTTTCGGCTCGGTGAGGATCTGCATCAGCGCAGCCTCGTCGAGCTCGTCCAGCGTCGCAAGAACCGGCAGACGACCGACGAATTCCGGGATCAGACCGAACTTGACCAGATCGTCAGGCTCGACTTCACGCAGGGATTCACCGACTTTCTTGCCTTCTTCCTTGCTGCGCACTTCTGCGTTGAACCCGATGCCGCCCTTGGTGGAACGGTTTTGAATAACCTTCTCCAGACCGGAGAACGCACCACCGCAGATGAACAGGATGTTACGGGTGTCGACTTGCAGGAATTCCTGCTGCGGATGCTTGCGGCCACCTTGCGGCGGGACGGAAGCGACCGTGCCTTCGATCAACTTGAGCAAGGCCTGTTGCACGCCTTCACCGGAAACATCGCGGGTGATCGACGGATTGTCGGACTTGCGGGAAATCTTGTCGATTTCGTCGATGTAGACAATGCCCATCTGGGCCTTTTCCACGTCGTAATCGCACTTTTGCAGCAGTTTCTGAATGATGTTCTCGACATCTTCACCTACGTAGCCAGCCTCGGTGAGGGTGGTGGCGTCGGCGATGGTGAATGGAACGTTCAGCAAGCGGGCCAGTGTTTCGGCCAGCAGGGTTTTACCGGAGCCTGTCGGGCCGATCAGCAGGATGTTGCTCTTGCCGAGTTCGACGTCGTCAGCCTTCTTGTCACGCTGGTTCAGACGCTTGTAGTGGTTGTACACCGCTACGGCCAGAACCTTTTTCGCACGCTCCTGACCGATTACATACTGGTCAAGGATGCCGCTGATTTCTTTAGGCGAAGGCAATTTATGCGCGCTGCTTTCGGCCTGTGCTTCCTCCACCTCCTCGCGGATGATGTCATTGCACAAGTCGACGCACTCGTCGCAGATAAAGACCGAGGGGCCGGCAATCAATTTGCGTACTTCATGCTGGCTTTTGCCACAGAAGGAGCAATAGAGCAGCTTGCCGTTGTCCTCGCCGTTGCGGGTGTCAGTCATTCGTTCGATCCAAATCCGATAGGCTTGCAACACAAGATGAAGGCTATTGCGGGCTTTTTCAAGCCCGCTGGTGGTCGGACCTGCCGACCCACCTTATTTTGAGCTGCTTATTTTACGCAGGACGCTGGTTGATGACTTCGTCGATCAGACCGTATTCCTTCGCAGCTTCTGCACTCATGAAGTTGTCGCGGTTGGTATCGCGCTCGATTTCTTCAAGCGTACGACCGCTGTGCTTGGCCATCAGCGTGTTCAGACGCTCGCGGATGAAGAGGATTTCCTTGGCATGGATTTCGATATCCGAGGCCTGACCCTGGAAACCGCCCAGCGGCTGGTGAATCATCACACGCGAGTTCGGCAGGCAGAAACGCTTGCCTGGAGCACCGGCCGTCAGCAGGAATGCACCCATGCTGCACGCCTGACCAATGCACGTCGTCGATACGTTTGGCTTGATGAACTGCATGGTGTCGTAGATCGACATGCCCGCTGTCACCGAACCGCCCGGGGAGTTGATATAGAGATGGATGTCCTTGTCCGGGTTTTCCGCTTCAAGGAACAGCAATTGCGCACAGATCAGGTTGGCCATGTAGTCCTCTACAGGACCCACCAGAAAGATTACGCGCTCCTTCAGAAGGCGCGAGTAGATGTCATAGGCGCGCTCGCCACGAGCAGATTGCTCGACAACCATCGGGACCAGGCCGCCGGCGGCCTGGATATCAGAGTTCTGCTGAATATACGAATTACGGAACATGCTCTGCAGTCACTCCCAAATAGTTATGTCTTGAATACGCATAAGCCAGCTCGAAGGCTGGCTTATGTGTGTACTTCCTAACGCAAAAACAATCAGTCGGCTTTTGGAGCTTCTACCGGCTTGACCGCTTCTTCGTAAGAGACCGATTTGTCGGTCACGCTAGCTTTCTGCAGAACAGTATCCACAACTTGTTCTTCCAGCACAACCGAACGGACTTCGTTCAGTTGCTGCTCGTTCTTGTAGTACCAGGACACGACCTGCTCAGGTTCCTGGTAAGCCGAAGCCATTTCCTGAATCATTTCACGAACGCGGGCTTCGTCAGGCTTCAGGTCGAACTGCTTGACCACTTCAGCCACGATCAGACCCAGCACTACACGGCGCTTGGCTTGCTCTTCAAACAGCTCGGCCGGCAGTTGATCAGGCTTGATGTTGCCGCCGAACTGCTGAACAGCCTGCACGCGCAGACGGTCAACTTCGTTGGACAGCAGAGCCTTTGGCACTTCGATCGGGTTGGTGGCCAGCAGACCGTCCATGACCTGATTTTTTACCTTGGACTTGATGGCCTGACGCAGCTCACGCTCCATGTTCTTGCGAACTTCGGTGCGGAAGCCTTCCAGACCGGTTTCCTTGATGCCGAATTGAGCGAAGAATTCTTCGTTCAGCTCTGGCAGCTTAGGTTCGGAAACGGTGTTTACAGTCACGGTGAACTCGGCGGTTTTGCCAGCCAGGTCCAGGTTCTGATAGTCCTCAGGGAAGGTCAGGTTCAGAACGCGCTCTTCGCCTGCCTTGGCGCCAACCAGGCCTTCTTCGAAGCCCGGAATCATGCGACCGGAACCCAGCACCAGCTGAGTACCTTTGGCGGAGCCGCCGGCGAATGCTTCGCCGTCAACCTTGCCAACGAAATCGATGTTCAGCTGGTCTTCGTTCTGGGCAGCGCGGTCGGCCACTTCAAAACGGGTGTTCTGCTTGCGCAGGATGTCCAGCATCTTGTCCAGATCGGCGTCAGCCACGTCAGCGCTCAGGCGCTCGACAGTGATGCCGTCGAAACCGGCAACGGTGAACTCAGGGAACACTTCGAATACGGCAACGTATTCCAGGTCCTTGCCAGCTTCCAGCGACTTCGGCTCGATCGAAGGCGAACCGGCAGGGTTCAGCTTCTGCTCAACCACGGCTTCATAGAAGGAGGACTGGATGACATCACCAACAGCTTCCTGACGAGCGTCAGCACCGAAACGGCGCTTGATTTCGCTCATTGGCACTTTGCCTGGACGGAAGCCAGCAATCTTGGCCTTTTGGGCAGTCTGCTGCAGACGCTTGTTGACCTGGCTCTCAATGCGCTCAGCCGGCACGGTGACGCTCATGCGGCGCTCAAGAGCAGTAGTATTTTCAACAGAAACTTGCATGGATATTCCTCGTTGCACAGACGTTAGCCGGCCGTTTCCGACCCCAGAATCAAGGGCATGCATTCTAGTGGGTCAAACTCAAGAAGTCACCCTACTGAAAACGGGTAAAAAAACAGCAGGCCATTTATAGGTGTGAATGCAGCAATGCATTCCACCCCGAAGACGAATAAAGACCATCACGCCAGGGCTCTGCTTCAACCGCTTCTATATATAGAAGAGACTGCGAGCCATCTCCCTGACGGCCGATCCGGCGAACATGGCCGGTGGTCGACACGCAGGCTGCAAGCCCGTAAACACGACGAAACGCCCTGCCCGTCGACCCGAAACCCGGCGCAATAAACCACAAACCGTAAAACAAAAAAGGCGCCAGACTGTTAAATCTGGCGCCTTTTCGAAATATGGGGTGGACGATGGGGATCGAACCCACGACAACGGGAGTCACAATCCCGTGCTCTACCAACTGAGCTACGCCCACCATATTGCGTCACAAAAAAGCCATTCAACTTCTTTGCTGAACTTCATCAGGCCTGCGGCAAGAATGAAGCTTTAATTGGTGCGGATGAAGAGACTCGAACTCTTACGCCTCGCGGCGCTGGAACCTAAATCCAGTGTGTCTACCAATTCCACCACATCCGCAGATGAAGCTTTTAAAGCAAAGGCGCCAGACTGTTACATCTGGCGCCTTTCGAAATATGGGGTGGACGATGGGGATCGAACCCACGACAACGGGAGTCACAATCCCGTGCTCTACCAACTGAGCTACGCCCACCATATCGCGCTACTTGTGCCAAAGCTGCCTAATGGCGCACCCGGCAGGACTCGAACCTGCGACCATCCGCTTAGAAGGCGGATGCTCTATCCAGCTGAGCTACGGGCGCCTTATTAATCTGTAACCTTGGAGGACTACAAACTAAATGCTTTCCAGCTTCGCAGAACGCTAATTCCGCTCAACCTTCTTAACCAGTGCTAGGCTGTGCCCGACAAGTGCGACGAATAGTATAGAGCGCTCCCAAGGTCGTCAAATCCTTTTTGAAAAAAATTCATTTAATTAAAGGAGTTAGGGGAATTTGCTGACCAAGCGCCTTTGCCCTCACCGTCTGACATGCGAGAATGCGTTCTCTTTTTTTCCCCTCTCGATGGTTAATCACGCGCAATGACTGCACAACTAATCGACGGCAAATCGATCGCCGCCAGCCTGCGCCAGCAGATCGCCCAACGAGTTGCCGAGCGTCGCCAGCAAGGTCTGCGCACTCCCGGCCTCGCGGTGATCCTGGTCGGCAGCGATCCTGCCTCTCAGGTTTATGTCTCGCACAAGCGTAAAGACTGTGAAGAGGTAGGCTTCCTCTCTCAAGCCTACGACCTGCCCTCCGACACCACTCAAGAAGCGCTGACCGATCTGATCGATCGCCTCAACGACGACCCGGCCATCGACGGCGTGCTGCTGCAACTGCCCCTGCCCGAGCACCTGGACGCCTCCAAACTGCTGGAGCGCATCCGCCCGGACAAAGACGTCGATGGCTTTCATCCTTATAACGTCGGTCGCCTGGCACAGCGCATCCCGCTGCTGCGTCCGTGCACGCCAAAAGGCATCATGACCTTGCTGGAAAGTACTGGCGTGGACCTTTATGGCCTCGACGCGGTAGTGGTGGGCGCCTCCAACATCGTCGGTCGCCCGATGGCAATGGAACTGCTGCTGGCCGGTTGCACCGTGACCGTCACCCACCGCTTTACCAAGGATCTGGCCGGCCACGTCGGTCGCGCCGATCTGGTGGTGGTCGCCGCCGGCAAGCCGGGCCTGGTCAAGGGCGAGTGGATCAAGGAAGGCGCGATCGTGATCGACGTCGGCATCAACCGCCAGGACGATGGCAAGCTGGTCGGTGACGTGGTGTACGAAACCGCTCTGCCCCGCGCCGGCTGGATCACTCCGGTGCCGGGCGGTGTTGGCCCGATGACCCGCGCCTGCCTGCTGGAAAACACCCTCTACGCGGCAGAAACCCTGCACGCCTGAGAGGTTTTTCCGCAATAAAAGAACCCCGCTTTGTGCGGGGTTTTTTGTATCTGAGAAAAAACACTAACCGTTCGCCGGAAACCCCTCTTTTTACAGGCCTTTTCACGAGATTTTCAGGTCATTCAAACAACCATCGACAGATCTTCAGCCATACTCCTAGAATGCGACGCTTTGAAGAAATAACCCGTTACAAACTAACGGAATATCCAACCTTTATGAGTTCGCCCGCGTGAAAATTCGTCTTTCGATCCTGAGCCTGGTTTTTGCTTTTTCAGGCACATTCGTCACGCCAACCGTCAACGCCGCTGAAACCACTGCTGCGCCACGCGATGCTTCGCAACTGAAGATCGCCTCCGGCAGCGCCCTGCTCATGGATTTGCAGACCAATAAAGTCATCTATTCGAGCAACCCGGATGTGATCGTACCCATCGCGTCGGTCAGCAAGCTGATGACCGGGCTGGTGGTCGTTGAAGCGCACCAGAACATGGACGAATGGATCGACGTCGACATCAGCCACACGCCAGAAATGAAAGGCGTGTTCTCCCGAGTCAAACTGAAGAGCGAACTGCCGCGCCGGGAAATGTTGCTGATTGCCCTGATGTCCTCGGAAAACCGTGCAGCCGCCAGCCTTGCGCATCACTACCCGGGCGGTTATGCAGCATTCATCGCGGCGATGAATGCCAAGGCCAAGGCACTGGGCATGACCAACACCCACTATGTCGAACCGACCGGCTTGTCGGAACGTAACGTTTCCACCGCCCGCGATCTGAGCAAACTGTTGGTGGCCGCGAGCAAGCACCCGATCCTCACTGAACTGACGACCACCAAGGAAAAAACGGTGTCATTCCGCAAACCCAACTACACCTTGGGCTTCCGCAACACCGATCACTTGGTGAACAAGGCCGACTGGGACATCAAAATCACTAAAACCGGCTTCACCAACCCGGCGGGTCATTGTCTGGTGCTGGTGACACGGATGAGCAACCGCCCGGTTGCCCTGGTGATTCTCGATGCATTCGGCAAGTACACACACTTCGCCGATGCCAGCCGTATCCGCAGCTGGATGGAAACCGGACGCAGCACCAACGTTCCGGCAGTGGCCCAACAATACAAGGCCGAAAAGAACCTCAAGGCGCGCCAGAGCGGCGTGGTCGAAGCCTCCAAGTAACCGGAAAGACCAACTGTGGCGAGGGCGCTTGCTCCCGCTGGGGCGCGTAGCGGACCTTCTTTTTTAATAAGAAAAGGCCTGCTGCGCAGTCCAGCGGGAGCAAGCTCCCTCGCCACAGAGTTATTCAGCCAGTGGTTAAATACCCGTTATTCAATCATTGGGTAACGGCATTTTGTCGTCGTCCGGAATGCCATCGCCAGCGCTCGGATCTGGCGTCAGCACATTAGGCCGGGCCAACGGATCACGCAGCGGACTGTCCGGATCCAGCACGGGATCCACGTCATCCTCAGGCGTGGTCGGCACGCTGTCCGGTTTTTTATCATCAAAGCTGGAATCGGTACTCATACGCACCTCACTTAGGGTTTCAGGTCAGCCAACGGATCGTAAGGCTTGGCCGGACGCTTGCTGTCTTCGCCGGTTTCCACGTCCTTTGGCGCCTTGGCAGGGCCGACCGGATCAACCTGCGGGTCGTCGAGATCCGGGGAATCCGGATCGAAACCCAGATCATGACCGGACGAATGCTCGCTTGAGTGTGGGCCTTTCGGGGATGGGGAATCTGCCATGCTCGCCTCCTGATTCACCCGCACATTCGGGCTCTATCGTTAAGAGGCGTGCCGGGCGTGAGGGTGCCCGGCAAATGACGAACGGAGGCTTAATGTGCAGCCAGTGCCTTTTTGGCTTGCTCCGCTTCACGTTCCTGCCCGGCCTGCGCCAACTCATCGGCGGCCTTCAGCCAGCGCTGACGATCAACCTCGGCAGGAATCTGCGACGGCTTCTGGATCAGCACGGCCCAACCGCCCGACTTTTCGAACGCCGACTCGAAGGAACTGAAACTCATGAGTTCGCGGCGATTCATTCCGGCGCGCAACAGTACTTTCTGTTTCAAGCGGTCGTAACCGGAAAGAATGGCGTAACGCGGTTCAGCCCAGAACGCCGAGCCTTCACTGAAACGCACCATTACCGGATAACCGGCCGCCACCTGGGTCAACAAGGCTGGCAGGTTCTTGTCCAGCGGATAGACCACCATGCCGTAATCCCGGGCCAGGTTCTGCAGATTCTGCTGCAACTGATCCTGTGCCCCCGGCAGATGCAACGGTTTTTCCAGCAGCCCCGGCGTGATCATGATGCCCTGTTGCGACAACAGGCTGGCCAGCACCTGCGGACCACTCTGATTGGCTTCACCGCGATAGAATGTACCGCTGAGTTCGACCCGCTCCGGCAGGCGCTTGACCTGCGGCGCGACAGTGCCCGCACACCCCGCCAATACAGCCGCGCAACCGGCCACCAGCAACGCCCCTCGCAATCGAGTCAATACCTGCACCATTGTCACTCTCTGATCAGACGCCGGTCATCGTGTTCCGGCAACGCCTGCGATCATAGGGCGACGCACGGCTGCGGTATAGCCTTAACCCGCAGACCGATCGATTGCATAGAGCGAACTGATTGGTCATCACCGACCTTTGGTCAATAGTCTGAAACACCCCATTGTCTAGACTGTCACTGAAACAGAGCGAATTGAAAAAGTGTGTGCCCGATGCAGGGCAAAGAGGAGGCACTGATGAGCCTGACCATGACCATCGTAATGTTGATAGCCGGCTGGCTGGCCGTTGCCAGCGCCATGTTGTGGGGCGTGCTGCGCATTGCGCGGCGGCATCACCACCCGGTCGAATCCGCCTCGGCTCACAAGCCTGAAAAGCACCGTACCCGCCACGCGACCGCGCACTGACCGGTCAGTTGATGTAAGACCTCTGTAGGAGCTGCCGAAGGCTGCGATCTTTTGACTTTGAAGATCAAAAGATCGCAGCCTTCGGCAGCTCCTACATAAGGCACAAGCCGTACGGCATGAAGCATAAGCAAAAAGGCCGGCTGAACTCGACGAGTCCAGCCGGCCTTTTGGTTTACTGCAGGTTAAGCCTGCTGAGCCAGCTTCTTCTGCTTCGCCCGGCGCGACATCATGTTCAGCACTTCAATCGCTGCCGAGAAGGCCATGGCCGCGTACACATAACCTTTCGGTACATGGGCACCGAAGCCTTCGGCGATCAGCGTCATGCCGATCATGATCAGGAAGCCCAGGGCCAGCATCACCACTGTCGGATTGTCGTTGATGAACTTGGCCAGCGGCTCCGCTGCGAACAGCATCACCATCACCGACACCACCACCGCGATCACCATGATCGGCAAGTGTTCCGTCATGCCCACCGCAGTAATGATGCTGTCGATGGAGAACACCATGTCCAGCATCAGGATCTGACCGATTGCGGCAGCGAAGCCCAGGGTCACGGTCGAAGTCACCGTTTTCGGGTCTTCCGGGGCCGGGTCCATGCTGTGATGGATCTCGGTCGTGGCTTTCCACACCAGGAACAGACCACCGGCAATCAGGATCATGTCCTTCCAGGAGAACGCCTGGCCCATGATTTCGATTACGGGTTCGGTCAACTGCACGATGAAAGCGATGGTGCTCAACAGGGCCAGACGCAGAATCAGCGCCATGCCGATACCGATGCGGCGCGCCTTCTGCCGATGCTGCACAGGCAACTTGTTGGTCAGGATCGAAATAAAGATCAGGTTATCGATGCCGAGCACGATTTCCATCACCACCAGTGTGGCCAAAGCAACCCAGGCGGCGGGGCTGGCGGCGAGTTCTAACAGATATTCCATGGGTCAGTCCTGACTCTTGTATGACGGTTTTAGATGGTCTTGGAGGAAGATTCGGATTGTTCCGCATCTTTTTCCGGCGCTTCTTTTTTCTCGATCAAGCCGCCGGTGGCGTCGCTGAGCGCTTGTTCAGCAGCTTTGTGCGTATCGTCGATCGCCTGTTTGGCGCTTTCGGCCGCCTTGCCCATCAACTGCTGGGCACTTTTCTCGGCCTGATCGCAACCGGCCATGAGCAGTAAAGACGTAAACATCAATGCAGGGATTGTGTATTTCATGAGACTTCCTTCGAATGAACAGACAGGGTCACAGACCACCCGTCGATGGCTGGGCATTCTAGGGAGACAAACACTTCAGGAAAATTCGTATTTTTAGCGGCTATACTTCGGCTTTAACGAACTATGACCATCAGTGCAGGAGCTGTCGAAGGCTGCGATCTTTTGATTTTTTTAGCAAGATCAAAAGATCGCAGCCTGCGGCAGCTCCTACAGGGAGGGGGAACCTTAGAGTGCTCAATTACCGACAACTGCATTACTTCTGGGTGGTCGCCAAGACCGGCAGCATCGTGCGTGCCTGCGAGCAACTCAACCTCACTCCGCAAACCATCAGCGGGCAGATTTCGCTGCTCGAACAAACCTACGGTATTGAACTGTTTCAACGGGTCGGCCGCCAGCTGGAGCTGACCGAAGCCGGACGCCAGGCCCTGCCCTACGCTGAGCAGATGTTCCAGTTGGGCGGCGAACTGGAGTTGATGCTGCGTGCCCAGCCCAACGAACAGCAGATCCTGTTTCGCGTCGGCGTGGCCGACGTGGTACCCAAGTCCATCGTCTATCGGCTGATCGCGCCGACCATGGAGTTGCACGAACCGCTGCGCATCACCTGCCGCGAAGACAAACTCGAACGCCTGTTGGCGGACCTGGCGATCCAGCGTCTGGACATGGTGATTTCCGACAGCCCGATGCCGTCGCACCTCGACATCAAGGGCTACAGCCAGAAACTCGGCGAATGCGGGATCAGTTTTTTCGCCACCGCACATTTGGCGGCGCAATATGGGCAAGACTTTCCGCGCAGCCTCAACGGCGCACCGCTGCTGATTCCCGGCGCAGAAACCGTGGTGCGCAGCCGTCTGCAGCGCTGGTTTGCCGAGCAGCAGATCCAGCCACAAATCGTTGGGGAATTCGATGACAGCGCCCTGATGCAGGCCTTCGGCCAATCGGGCAGCGGGATTTTCATCGGTCCGAGCGTGATTGCCGATGAAGTCAAACGCCAGTACGGCGTTGAGGTGATTGGCCAGACCGACGCGGTGACCGAGTCGTTCTATGCCATTTCCGTGGAACGCAAGGTCAAGCACCCCGGCATCGTGGCGATTACCGAAGGTGCCCGACGCGAGCTGTTTACCGCGTTATGAGGTCTGGGCGCACTCTTCGCGCGGCTTGAGCGTCATCAAGACCATGGCGAGGAATACCGACAACAGAATGAACCCGGCAGCGGCGAAGCCGAGAAAGCTCAGGCCAGCACTGTCGATCACCCGCCCGCCGATCATCGCGCCCAGGCCGATACCGAGGTTGGCGCCGGCGATGTTCAGCGACGCGGCAAACGCGGGCGCTTGCGGCGCGGCTTTCATCAGGCGCACATGGCTGACCAGAAACAGCGCCGCCTGGGTGATTCCCCAGATGCCCATGGCCACCGCCAGGCCCAGCGTCGAGTGGATATTCGGCACCAGCGAGACCATGCCGGCAATCATGAACGCGCAGAACAGCACGGACGCCCCCAACGGATGACGATCCACTGCACGCCCGCCCAGCGAATTGCCGATCAGCCCGACCGCACCGAAGCCCATCAGGCACCAGCCAACCACGGTGCCGTTAAAACCCGCCAGACGCTCGAGAATGTCGGCCAGATAGGTGTAGGCGGTGAACATGCCGCTGAACACCAGAATCGACAACAGTACATGGCCGAGCATCAGCGGGCTGCGCAGGATCTTGAACTGCGAGCTGAAGCTGACCTGGTGCTGATGCAGGCTGGTTTTCGGCAGATAAACAAACAGCAGCAAGGCCTTGGCAAAAGCGATCACCGCCAGAATCGCGAATGCACTGCGCCAGCCGAACGCATCGGAAATCAACGTGCCCACCGGGATGCCGAATACCGTGGCGCAGACGATGCCGAAGCCGATCTTGGCAATCGCACGGCCGGCGTGATCCGGGCCGACGATGTCCACCGCTGTCTCGCTGGCCAAGGCCCAGAACACCGGCAGGCCGAGGGCCGGGATCAAGCGCGCAATGGCCATGACCCAGATGTTCGGCGCCAGCGCGGCAACGGTGTTGGCCAGGCCGAACATGATCAAAATGGTGATGAACAACTTGCGCCGCTCGAAGCGGGCGAAATAGGCGGTCAAAAACGGGCCGAACATCGCCACCGTGAAAGCGAACAGCGTCACCAGCAGACCCGCCTGCGGAATGGTTACCGCCAGGTCTCGGGCAATGGCCGGCAACAGGCCGACGATGACGAATTCCGTGGTCAGCACCGTGAATCCGGCAGCAGACAACAGAAGAATGGGCAACAGCATGAGCAACTCCAGCAAAACGACGACACCAGCGATGACCGGAAGGCCCGCTGGCAATGATTAAAATGAGGATGGCGAATCTTAACAGAGTGTTTCAGCAGTGACTTGCATAAACCTGCCGACTTGGCGATCAATCCGGTGGCAGATCGTCACAGGCCTGAAGGATAACGCCTACGCTGTGATAAAGTCCGCGCCCTGAAAAACGTACACCCTGTTCAGCGCCCGTTTAACAGCGTTGATCGCGCGTCAGCCCTTTCGGTTCGTGCCGGTGACCTGCCCCCTTGATGTATCACCGGTTTCACGCAACCTTGCACCCTATAAAAAATCAGAGATGCCGTTATGACCGCTTCATCCCCTTCTCTATTGCAACGCCTGAAAAACCTCAGTCTGGTCACGCAGATCTTGATCGGCCTGATCGCCGGTATCGCTCTGGCGTTGTTCGCCCCGGAAGCGGCAAAAGGCTCGGCGTTCATCGGCAAAGTATTTGTCTCGGCGCTGAAAGCCGTGGCACCGATTCTGGTGTTCGTGCTGGTAATGGCGTCGATTGCCAACCACAAGCACGGTCAGGAAACCCACATCAGGCCCATCCTGTTCCTGTACCTGCTCGGTACTTTCGCCGCAGCCGTGGTCGCGGTGATTGCCAGCATGGCGTTTCCCTCGCATCTGGTGCTGTCCACCGACAACGTGTCGGTCACCGCGCCGGGCGGCATTGCCGAAGTGCTGCAAAGCCTGTTGTTGAGCGTGGTCGACAACCCGGTCAGCGCGCTGATGAATGCCAACTTCATCGGTATTCTGGCCTGGGCGATCGGCATGGGCGTCGCGATTCGCCATGCCGGCGACACCACACGCGAGGTGCTGGGCGACCTGTCCAACGGCGTGACCGTGATCGTGCGTGTAGTGATTCGTTTCGCCCCGCTGGGTATTTTCGGTCTGGTGGCGTCTACCCTCGCCACCTCGGGCTTCGGCGCGTTGATCGGTTATGCGCACCTGCTGGCCGTGCTGCTGGGCTGCATGCTGTTTGTGGCGCTGGTAATGAACCCGCTGATTGTGTTCTGGAAGCTGCGCCGCAACCCGTACCCGCTGACCCTCAAGTGCCTGCGCGAAAGCGGCATCACTGCCTTCTTCACCCGCAGCTCGGCAGCGAACATTCCGGTCAACCTGGAACTGAGCAAGCGCCTGGGCCTGCATGAAGACACCTACTCGGTATCGATCCCGCTGGGCGCCACCATCAACATGGCCGGCGCAGCGATCACCATCACCGTGCTGAGCCTGGCTGCCGTGCACACGCTGGGGATTGCCGTGGACATTCCGACCGCGATCCTGCTCAGTGTCGTCGCGGCGATCTGTGCCTGTGGCGCCTCGGGCGTGGCCGGTGGCTCGCTGCTGCTGATTCCGCTGGCGTGCAGCCTGTTCGGCATTCCCAGCGAGATTGCCATGCAGGTGGTAGCGGTGGGTTTCATCATTGGTGTGCTGCAGGACTCGGCGGAAACAGCGCTGAATTCGTCCACCGATGTGCTGTTCACCGCGGCGGCTTGCCTCGGTGAAGAGGCGAAAATTCAGCGTTCAGTCTGAAGATCAAAAGATCGCAGCCTGCGGCAGCTCTTACATTAGGAATGCATTTCCCTGTAGGAGCTGCCGCAGGCTGCGATCTTTTGCGTTATCCAATAAAAAGCCCGCCAAGGCGTGAACCTTGGCGGGCTTTTTTGTTACGGGGTGTTTTAGTACGCGCCCATGTAATCGCGCTTACCCACTTCAACACCGTTGTGGCGCAGCAGCGCATAGGCAGTGGTGACGTGGAAGAAGAACTGCGGCAGACCGTAGCTCAGCAGGTAAGCCTGACCGCTGAAGCGCTTCTCCTTCGGCGTGCCCGGACGGGTCACGATCTCGATGCCTTCCTTGCCGTTGATCTGCTCCGGCTTGATCTCGCCGATGTAGGCCAGCACCTTGGCGATCAGCGCCTGCAGTTCGGCGAACGTGGTTTCAGTGTCGTCATACTTCGGGATTTCGACTTCGGCCAGACGCGAGGAAACGCCCTTGGCGAAGTCGACGGCGATCTGCACCTGACGCACCAGCGGGAACATGTCCGGGTACAGGCGCGCTTGCAGGAAGGCGTTCGGGTCGATGTTTTTTTCGGTGGCGTGGGCTTCAGCCTTTTTCAGGACATCGCTCAGGGCATTGAGCATTTGTTGAAAAACCGGGACGGATGCGGCGTAAAGGGAAATGGTCATGGCAGTCTCGTGTGGTGGCTGGGTGGAACGTGGAGGCGATTATAGCCATGCTTGATGACCACACGGCTTGCCTTTTGTTAGCCAAGGATTAGGCTAGGCGCCTTCGACTGCTGAGGGAACGCGCGATGACCACCGAACTTGCAACCACCACCGACGAACCACGGCTCAACGCCACGGAAATCCGCATTCTGGGTTCGTTGATCGAAAAACAGGCCACCAGCCCGGAAACCTATCCGTTGACCCTCAATGCATTGGTGCTGGCCTGCAATCAGAAGACCAGCCGCGAGCCGGTGATGAACCTGACTCAAGGCCAGGTCGGCCAGAGCCTGCGGGCGCTGGAAAGCCACGGTTACACCAAACTGGTCATGGGCAGTCGCGCTGATCGCTGGGAGCATAAGCTGGACAAGGCGCTGGAACTGGTGCCGGCCCAGGTGATTCTCACCGGTTTGATGTTCTTGCGTGGCCCGCAGACAGTGAATGAGTTGCTGACCCGCAGCGGCCGCATGCACGATTTCGAAGATGCCGAGCAAGTGGTGCATCAGCTTGAGCGCCTGATCGCCCGTGGGCTGGCGGTGTTGATACCGCGTCAGGCCGGACAACGCGAAGACCGCTACACCCATGCGTTGGGCGATCCGGCGGACATCGAGGCGATCCTGGCAGCGCGACAGAATCCTGGGGAGCGCGCGACCAGCGGCGTTTCGGTCGAGCGCATCGAAGAGCTGGAAGCACGGATTGCCGCGCTGGAAGAGCGCCTGGCGCGCCTCGAATAACCCCCGAAATCCTACTGTGGGAGCGAGCTTGCTCGCGAATGCGGTGTGTCATTTAGCAATGATGTGAATGACACATTGCATTCGCGAGCACGCTCGCTCCCACTGGGGCTGCACCAAGCCGAAGGTCTCTATTTACTCACCATCCCAGTAATCCACCCCGTCCGCCTGCCGCGCCACGGCGACAAAACCTGACGCATTGCCCTCGGCATCAACCTTGAAGTTGTCCATCACTGCGTATTTGTTGGAGTCCGGGTATTCGCAGATATCCGGTTGCTGCTGGGTGCTGACCGCCAGGTAACGCAGTTCCGCGTCGCTGGTATTGATGATCTGATGCGCCGTTTCCGGGCCGCCCGGCGGGCAGGCGATCACGTCGCCCGCGCGGATCGGAAAGCGTTCGGCACCCAAGCGCACTTCGCCCTCCCCGGCCACTACATAGAACATCTCTTCATTGACCCGGTGGCTGTGAAACGGACTACCGCGCATGCCTGGCGGCAAGGCGTACAACCGATAGCCGAGTTTCTGCGCGCCGAGCTGCTGGCCGATGCGCGCCATGCTTTGCTGGTAGCGACCCGCGGTTTCACCTTCCGGGGCAAGGGCTTCAGGCAGGGGTTCGAGTTCGACCTGGTGCAGGTTGAGGATGGGCGGATGCATGGGGTGCCTCGATCAGGTTTTTATGAGGGACAAGTCTTGGCTTGCTGAGGCCGCAGTATAGGCAACCCGATAAACCAAGTTGAATTCATCGCTGGCAAGCCAGCTTCCACAGGATTTGTGGTTGCTCACCTGGTTGTGTTGCAACCTGACACCTGTGGGAGCTGGCTTGCCAGCGATGGGGCCAACTCATCCGACACATAATCCAGAACATCAGCTGCGGGCGAAATTCACCGCCGCCGCAAACTGCTCTTCGCTCGGCCGCACCCCGGTGTACAACACAAACTGCTCCAGCGCCTGGATCGCAATCACCTCCAGTCCGGTAATCACTTTTTTGCCCTCGGCCCGGCCGCGCACGATCAGCGGTGTTTCCGACGGAATCGCTACCACATCGAACACGATCCCGGCTGCCTGGATCACTTCAGGCTCGAACGCCAGTTGCCCCGCCTCCGGCCCGCCGTCCATGCCCACCGGGGTGACGTTGATCAGCATCTGCGGACGTTCTTCACCCAACTCGGCCCGCCAGCGGTAACCCAGCGAGTCCGCCAGCGCCTGCCCGGCGCGCTCGTTACGCGCAACGATCAAGCCATTTTTGTAACCACCATCGCGCAAGGCGCTGGCCACCGCTTTGGCCATGCCGCCGCTGCCGCGCAGGGCGAACGTCGTATCCTTTGGCACCGCGTGGGTTTCCAGCAGCTGGGCGATAGCGATGTAATCGGTGTTATAGGCCTTGAGATGACCCTTGGTGTTGACGATGGTGTTGATCGACTGGATCGCTGCCGCCGATACATCCAGCTCATCAACCAGCGCGATACACGCTTCCTTGAAAGGCATCGACACGCCGCAACCGCGAATCCCCAGCGCACGAATCCCGCCGACAGCCCCCGGCAGATCCTGACTGCTGAACGCCTTGTAATAGAAGTTCAGGCCCAACTGCTCGTACAAATGGTTATGAAAACGCAGACCGAAATTCCCCGGGCGCCCGGACAGGGACATGCACAGCTGGGTGTCTTTGTTGGGATTCATCTGCATGAAACTTCTCCTTCAAACGGACTTTCGGATGGACGGAGTTAGCCATTCCATCGGGTTCTGAACGATCATAAGCGCCTGTCTGCAACGGGCCGCGTGCCCCTTTGACCCACCGGTAAAGAAGCCGGTACAGACCTTACACAAAATTTACCCAGCGGCTGTGCTGATTTTCAGAATTTCGCTGTCATAGAAGTATCCCCGCGACAACGTTGGGCCTGGTGCAGGCCCGGACGCCGGGTCGAAGAACCGAGGAATTATCATGATTCGTAAACTCCCCATCGTGGCCTTGTTGATTGGTGCATTCGCGATCACAGGTCAGGCAGAAGCCCACGGCGGTGGCTGGCAGGGTCCGGCCGTGTTTGGTGCGATCGTCGGCTCGGCCATCATCGGCTCGGCGCTGATCAACCAGGACCGGCCAGTCTACGTACAACAGCCTGTTTACGCTCAACCGGCACCGGTTTATGTGCAACAACCGCCGCCACCGGTCTATTACCAGCCGGCCCCGGTTTACGTGCAACAACCGGTCTACGTGCCTGGCCCGGTCTACTACGGCCCACCACGCGGCTATTACGGCCGGCCACACGGCTACTACGGTGGCCCGCGCTGGTAATCGCCAACAATCAGCCCTGCTTTATAGCGGGGCTTTTTTATGACCGTCGGTCGGGCAACGTCTGAAAAAATCTTGCCAAGGTCGCTGTGAGGACAGTTCCAGCGGCTAAAGTCGGCATGATGGACTTGACCGTTGGGGGCAAAACACAGAACGGTCATCGATTTGTCATGACGGAACCGCAATCTGAATCCGTCCGTAAACAACAGGTTGATAACAACAAGGACGACCCATGCCTACTCAGAATCCGCACCGCATCGTCGGCCTGTGCACTTCAAGCAAGGTGTACAGCGCGCTGACCGAACTCAAACACCTGGAGGGCCACCGCTGCGCCAAGTTCCTTTCGCTGCTGGCGGAGAACCTGGTGCACAAGGGCTTGCTCAACGAGCGCGAAGTGGTGCACATGCTCGACCAGGTTGTCGACTGAACCCGTCCTCACTGTTATCAATGACCACTATCGAGAGCGTTGATTGTCCCTGAGCACAGCGAATCCCTAAGGTAGCTCCACAGATTGATGGAGGTACTGGTCATGGCTCAGGTTCAAATCATGTCGGTCATCGGCAGCGCTGTTCCCGCATCGCTCAGAGCGTCGGGATTGCTCGCCTGCTGGTATCTGGTGCGCGACGGTGAGCCCATCAGCGGCCCGCTGACTTCGCTCCCGGCAGCGCAGGCACTGTCGCAGAAAATCGTCAGCGCGCCGTTCCATGCTTAAGGCAACTGGACTTTCGGTTTGGTCTCGATAAACAGCGCCCAGCTCGACATGAAGAGTGCCGCGATCAGCGGCCCGATCACGAAACCGTTGAGGCCGAACACTGCGAGGCCGCCGAGGGTCGAGATCAGGATCATGTAGTCGGGCATGCGCGTGTCTTTGCCGACCAGAATCGGGCGCAGCACGTTGTCCACCAGACCGATCACAAATACCCCGAACAGCGCCAACACCACGCCCTGCCAGATCATCCCGCTGAGCAGGAAGTACACCGCCACTGGCGCCCAGACGATTCCCGCGCCTACCGCCGGCAACAGCGACAGAAAGCCCATCAGCACCGCCCAGAGCAACGCGCTGGGGATGTCGAGAAACCAGAAAATCGCCCCGCCCAATGCGCCCTGAGTGACCGCCACCACCAGGTTGCCCTTCACCGTCGCCCGTACCACCCGGTTGAACTTCAACTGCAAACGACGTTTGTGGGTCTCTTCCAGCGGCACTGCGGTGCGTACCTTGCGTACCAGTTCGGCGCCATCGCGCAGAAAGAAAAACAGCAGGTACAGCATGATGCCGAAGCTGACCACAAACTCGAATGTGCCCTGGCCGAAACTGAAGGCCTGACTGGCCAGCACCTGACTGCCCTGCATCGACGCCTTGACGATTTTCTCGCGCAGACCGTTGAGTTCGCCCATGCCGAAGCGATCGAGCAAATGCTGAAAGTAAGGGGGCAAGCTGTGTTTGAACTGTGCCAGGTAGGCACCGATGTCCAGTTGACCGCTTTCGATGTTGTTGTACACCGTCGCGCCTTCCTGCACCAACAGGACGCTGAGAATGATCACCGGGAGAATCGCGATCACCAGGCAAATGCCCAGCGTGCAAAGCGCGGTCAGGTTGCGCTGCCAGCCGAATTTGAGCTGTAACTTGCGCTGCATCGGCGCAAACAGAATGCCGAGAATCACCGCCCAGAACACCGCACCGTAGAACGGCAGCAGGATCCAGATGAAGGCGACCGTCACCAACAGCAACAGCACGGTGAGGGATTTGAATTGCAGCGTTTTTTCGTTCATGTCCGATCCATGTCAGTCAGGCGTCACGCACGCCTCGAACCTTAGTCCACCGGGGCGTGCACGAGTGCCATCTTTGTTCATGGAGCATAGATCGCCTGGTAGAAGCAGCTCGCTGCACCTGATGCAGCGGGACCTTGTCATGGTGCCGGCGCGGCACAGATCAGCGGCACCCGCGCAAAGATAGATCCAGATCAATAAACCGCAGTTGCCGCTGCACTACCCTGCCGCGCTTTTGCGACCGATGCCGCCATGATCCCTGACCTCCCCCTCGCCGCCCCGGAGCTGCTGGCCCCCGCCGGCACCTTGAAGAACATGCGTTATGCCTTCGCCTACGGCGCCGATGCGGTCTACGCCGGCCAGCCGCGCTACAGTCTGCGGGTGCGTAACAACGAGTTCGACCACGCCAACCTCGCCCTCGGTATTCGCGAAGCGCAGGCCCAGGGCAAGCGCTTCTACGTGGTGGTCAACATCGCCCCGCACAATGCCAAGCTGAAGACCTTCCTCAAGGACCTGGCGCCGGTGATCGAGATGGCGCCGGATGCCCTGATCATGTCTGACCCGGGCCTGATCATGCTGGTGCGCCGGCATTTTCCGCAGATGCCGATCCACCTTTCGGTGCAGGCCAACACGGTGAACTGGGCGAGCGTCGAGTTCTGGCAGCAACAAGGCCTGAGCCGGATCATCCTGTCGCGGGAATTGTCACTGGAGGAAATCGCTGAAATCCGCGAACAGGTGCCGGGCATGGAACTGGAAGTGTTCGTCCACGGCGCGCTGTGCATGGCTTACTCCGGGCGCTGCCTGTTGTCGGGCTATATGAACAAGCGCGACGCCAACCAAGGCACCTGCACCAACGCCTGCCGCTGGAAATACTCGGCGCAGGAAGCCACGGGAAACCAGCTCGGCGAGATCGTGCAGAGCTTCCAGTCCGAGCCGACCCTGGGCATCGGCACGCCGACCGATCAAGTGTTCCTGCTGCAGGAAGCCAATCGTCCCGATGAGTTGATGCCGGCGTTTGAAGACGAGCACGGCACCTACATCATGAACGCCAAGGATCTGCGCGCGGTGCAGCACGTCGAACGGCTGACGCGCATGGGCGTGCATTCGCTGAAGATCGAGGGTCGCACCAAGTCGCACTTCTATTGCGCACGTACTACCCAGGTTTATCGCCGGGCAATCGACGATGCCGTAGCCGGACGCGAGTTCGATCGCAGCCTGATGACCGACCTCGAATCACTGGCCCAGCGCGGCTACACCGAAGGTTTCCTGCGCCGGCATGTGCATGACGAATACCAGAATTATCAGAACGGCAGCTCGGTGTCGGAACGTCAGCAATTCGTCGGCGAACTCACTGGTGAGCGCCGTGACCGGTTGGCCGAGGTCAAGGTGAAAAACCGGTTTGCACTGGGCGACCACCTGGAACTGATGACGCCCAAGGGCAATTTCCACTTTGATCTGCACCAGTTGCAGAGCGCCAAGGGAGAGGCGATCGAGGTGGCGCCAGGGGATGGGCACACGGTGTATCTGCCGATTCCGGATGCAGTGGATTTGCGCTTTGGGTTGCTGATGCGTGATCTAGCTGCCAATCCGGTATAAGGATACGCAACACCTTGCAGGCGTCACTGATCTTCAGCGACATTGCGGCCGCCATCGCTGGCAAGCCAGCTCCCACAGGGGTTGTGTTGAACACAAAATCCCATGCCACCAACAACCACTGTGGGAGCAGGCTTGCCCGCCAAGAGGCCGGCATGAACAAAACACCCCGCCACTGACCGACCAAAAAAACCCGGCACCAGAGCCGGGTTTTTCTCTACCGGCGATCATCCGACAACGGCGTCGGCTCATCCGCCGGCGGCACATCATCGTCTGTCGCCGGGTCCTTCAAGTCTTCCGGCCGATCGGCATCACTCAACGGATCGCGCCCGGGACTCATGCCCGGTGGCGCATCGTGATCGGCCAGTGTCGGCTCATCCGTGCCGGGCACCGGACGGGTCGGATCGGTCGGCAGCACACCACCCTGAAACAGCAAATCATTCGCCATGACACACCTCACCAAGGAGGTCCGGAAAACCCGGGCCATACCGCTTGGAAGCAGGCCTGCGCAGGCCGTGCCATCGAGCAGACCAACGGCAATCAGCCCTGCGCACCGAAGCGGTCGCGGCTGTTGGTCAGGTGCAGCCACATTGCCGCGCGCGCTGCGTCCGGGTCCTGGCGCTTGATCGCATTCAGGATCGCTTCGTGCTCCAGATGCGCCAACTGCCCCAGCTTGCTCAAATCCGCCGCCCCACGCTCGGCCGCGTTGAGCCGCTGACGCGGAATCATCGCGCTGCCCAGATGCTGCATGATTTCGCTGAAGCAGACGTTGCCGGTGGCTTCGGCGATCAGCAGATGAAAACGCCGATCCGCCTCGACGCAACTGTCGTTGCTGTCCAGCAGACGCTGATAGTCATCCAGCGCCTGGCGCATCTGCAGCAATTGTTGTTCGCTGCGCCGTTGTGCGGCCAATGCGGCGGCCTGAGTTTCCAGGCCCATGCGCAATTCAAGAATGCTGCGCACGCCGAGCGCGGTGTCGACATTCAGGCGCAAACCCTGCTCGGCGGCGCGTTCGATGACAAAAGTGCCAATGCCGTGCCGCGTCTCCACCAACCCTGATGCCTGCAACTTGGAAATCGCCTCGCGCACCACCGTGCGACTGACGCCGTGCTCCTGAACGATGGCGTTCTCCGACGGCAGCTTGTCGCCGGGCGACATCTGACCAAGCAGGATGCTCTGGGTGAGTTTCTCCACCAGATCATGGGCGAGGTTATGCGCACGTTTGGGCGCGGGAGCGTCAAGATTTTCTTGCATGATCGATTCCGGTCATCGGGGCTTGCGGATCGTAGCACTGCACGGTGGCTGACAAGATTGATTTTAGTCCTGGAACAAGCGTCGACTTGTATGACAACACTCAAGAAAACCGGAAATACGGGATTCGCGACAGACCCAGGAACAATGGCGAATAGCAGTTTCCTTAACACCGACAACCAGCTAAACCTCCATACAATCCCAATAAACAGGGATGAATTGACAAAAAAGCAATAAAAAACCAGCCCGCCAGAAAAAATTAATCACCGCACCCCACTTGTAGGACAAAAAATCCAAGTTGTATGATGTCTATCAACAACGCAGCACCAGCCCTACCCCCGCATAAAAATAATCAGTGGGAGAAAACCAAGTGAAAACCTCCGTCTCCGGGATCAACGAGGGCGTCGATTCGACACTCGCGTCCGCCATCTCGAAAGTGAAACGCCACGTCCTGCCGCTCTTCGTGATCATGTTCATCGTCAATTACATTGACCGGGTGAACATCGGTTTCGTCCGCACTCACATGGAACATGACCTGGGCATCGGGGCGGCCGCCTACGGCTTCGGCGCCGGTCTGTTCTTCATCGGGTACGCGCTATTCGAAGTACCCTCCAACATGCTCCTGCAGAAAGTCGGCGCGCGTATCTGGCTGACCCGCATCATGCTCACCTGGGGCCTGGTCGCCGCCGGCATGGCATTCATCCAGAACGAAACGCACTTTTACATCCTGCGCTTTCTGCTTGGCGTGGCCGAGGCCGGATTCTTTCCCGGGGTGATCTACTACTTCACTCGCTGGCTACCCGGCGCCGAACGCGGCAAGGCCATCGCGATTTTCCTCAGTGGTTCGGCGGTGGCCTCGCTGATCTCCGGCCCATTGTCCGGCCTGTTGTTGCAGATCAACGGCCTGGGCATGCACGGCTGGCAATGGATGTACTTCATCGAGGGGATGTTCTCGGTCGGGCTGTGCGTGTTCGTCTGGTTCTGGCTCGACGCCAAACCTCACGACGCGAATTGGCTGACCCGCGCCGAACAGGACGCACTGGTCAGCGCCATCGATGACGAACAGAAGGCCCGCGAAGCGGCGACGCCGATCCGACCTTCAATGGCCAAATTGCTCAAGGACCGGCAGATCATCCTGTTCTGCCTGATCTACTTTTTTATCCAGCTGACCATCTACGCCGCGACGTTCTGGTTGCCAAGCATCATCAAGAAAATGGGCGAGATGAGCGATTTCCAGGTCGGGCTGTTCAACTCGATTCCGTGGCTGCTGTCGATCATCGGCATGTACGCCTTCGCTGCCTTCTCGGCCAAGTGGAAGCATCAGCAAGCCTGGGTCGCCACCGCGTTGTTGATCGCCGCGGCGGGGATGTTCATGTCCACCACTGGCGGGCCGATTTTTGCCTTTGTCGCGATCTGTTTTGCCGCGCTCGGCTTCAAGTCCGCCTCCTCGTTGTTCTGGCCGATTCCGCAGGCGTATCTGGATGCGCGAATCGCCGCAGCGGTGATTGCGCTGATCAACTCGGTGGGCAACCTCGGCGGCTTCGTCGCGCCCACCACCTTCGGCCTGCTGGAACAACACACCGGCTCGATTCAGGGCGGCCTCTACGGTCTGGCCGCGACCTCGATCATCGCCGCGATCATCGTCTTCGCGGCCCGCACCACACCGAAACCGGCTGCTGACCTTGCCGTGGCCGAAGCCGCGCCGAAGCACGCCTGAACTCTGTCTGATTAGGATCAAAACCATGACTGCACACGACACCGCCAAAGCGCCGATCATCACCGCCATGCAAGTGATTCCAGTGGCCGGCCACGATGGCATGTTGCTCAACTTGAGTGGCGCCCACGGGCCGTTTTTTACCCGCAACATCGTTATTCTCAAGGACAACGCCGGGCACACCGGCGTCGGTGAAGTGCCCGGTGGCGAGCGCATCCGCCAGACGCTGGAGGATGCTCGCAGCCTGGTGCTCGGCAACCCGATCGGCAACTATCAGAAAATCCTCAATCAGGTGCGCCAGACCTTCGCCGAGCGTGACGCCGGCGGCCGTGGCCTGCAGACGTTCGACCTGCGCATCACCATTCACGCAGTGACCGGACTCGAAGCCGCCCTGCTCGACTTGCTCGGCCAACACCTCGACGTACCGGTCGCGGCGCTGCTCGGCGAAGGCCAGCAGCGCGACCAAGTGAAGATGCTCGGCTATCTGTTTTACGTCGGTGACCAGCGCGAAACCAGCCTCGCCTACCGCAGCGAACCGGACGCCGATAACGACTGGTTCCGCGTCCGTCACGAGAAGGCCATGAGCGCCGAAGCGGTGGTGCGTCTGGCCGAAGCGGCCCACGCAAAATACGGTTTCCAGGATTTCAAACTCAAGGGCGGCGTGCTCAGCGGTGATGCGGAAATCGAAGCCGTGACGGCACTGGCCGAACGATTTCCCGAGGCGCGTATCACCCTCGATCCGAACGGTGCCTGGTCACTGAAGGAAGCGATCCGCCTGTGCCGCGATCAGCATCACGTGCTGGCTTATGCCGAAGACCCTTGCGGTGCGGAAAACGGTTACTCCGGGCGTGAAGTCATGGCCGAATTTCGCCGCGCCACCGGATTGAAGACGGCGACCAACATGATCGCCACCGACTGGCGTGAAATGGGCCACGCCATTCAGTTGCAGTCGGTGGACATCCCGCTGGCCGACCCGCACTTCTGGACCATGCAAGGCTCGGTACGTGTCGCGCAACTGTGCCACGAGTGGGGCCTGACCTGGGGCTCGCACTCCAACAACCACTTCGATATCTCTTTGGCGATGTTCACCCATGTCGCGGCCGCAGCACCGGGCGACATCACCGCCATCGATACGCACTGGATCTGGCAGGACGGCCAGCGCCTGACCCAGACGCCGCTGCAAATTGTCGACGGTTGCGTGCAAGTGCCGCAGAAACCGGGGCTGGGCGTGGAGCTGGACATGGACCAAGTGGCCAAGGCTCATGAGCTGTATAAAGGCATGGGCCTCGGTGCGCGGGATGACAGCGTGGCGATGCAGTTTTTGATTCCGGGGTGGACGTTCGATAACAAGCGGCCGTGCCTGGTGCGTTGACATTTGCCCTGTAGGAGCTGCCGCAGGCTGCGATCTTTTGGTCTTGATCTTCAAAAATCAAAGTCAAATGATCGCAGCCTGCGGCAGCTCCTGCAAAGGATTTGTGTCAGGCAGAGATTTGCAGCAACCAGTTTTTGAACGCACTCATCGCCACCGTCTCCGGCCGCGACTGCAAACGCGTCAGCCAATAACTGCCGGTGGTGATTTCAATCGCAAACGGCTGACGAATCACATCCGCCGCCAATTGCCGGGCGAACATCAGCGGCGGTGCCAGCGCTACGCCGCTGCCCTGCAGCGCGGCCTCCATCATCGCCAGCGACGAGTCGAACACGATGCTCTGCGGCGGCGCGGCGTGGGTCGCCAGACCGGCGGCGTGAAACCATTGTGGCCATTCATCGGTACGATACGAGCGCAGCAAACGCTGCTGCAACAGGTCACCCGGGGATTGCAACTGCCGGGCAATTTCCGGCACGCACAACACCGACAGTGGCGCATCGAGCAAGCGCGTGGCCTCGATGCCATGCCACGCCCCGGCACCGAAGCGAATCGCGTAATCCAGGCCTTCGGCGGCGACATCGACCCGGTTGTTGTGAGTCGACAGCCGCAAATCTATGAGCGGATGTTTCGCCTGGAAGTCTGCCAGCCGTGGCAGCAGCCAACCGACCGCAAAGGTTCCCACGGCACCCACGGTCAACATTTCCCGATACTGACCGCCCGCCAGCCGCTCAAGCATCTGCGCGATGTGATCGAACGACGTGGTCAGCACGGGCAACAGGGTCTCGCCTTCACTGGTCAGCATCAGCCCACGGGGCAGGCGTTTGAACAGGGTGACGTTGAGTTGCGCCTCAAGGCTTTTCACCTGATGGCTCACCGCCGCCTGAGTCACGCATAACTCCACGGCGGCGCGGGTGAAGCTCAAATGACGCGCAGAAGCTTCGAAAGCGCGCAGTGCATTGAGCGGCAATTGAGGTCGAATCATGCCCAGTCCCAAATTTTTCTAATGGCTCGTCCGAATTTTCATCGTTTGTCGATCGCCGCCGGACTGCCTAAATTGACGGCGCTGATCAGTCGCCCAACAAGAAGATCGCCCGCAGTGTAGCGGGATATCACCCTCAACACTCATGGAGAGTGGGTCACACATGTCCTTCATCAACCCGAGAAAAGTCAATATCTGCAGCGCATTTGGCGTGATTTTCGCTGCTACCACGTGCATGGCCGCCCCCCCCAGCGACGAGCAATTGCAAGCCTTGGTAAATAAAGCCGTCACCCCGGTGATGCAGCAACAACAGGTTCCGGGCCTGGCCGTGGCTGTCACCGTCCACGGCCAACCGCATTACTTTAATTACGGCGTCGCCGCCAAGGATACCGGACAGAAAGTCAGCGAAAACACCCTGTTCGAAATCGGCTCGGTGAGTAAAACCTTTGCCGCGACCCTGGCGGGCTACGCGCAGGCCACCGGCAAACTGGACCTGTCGACCAAAGCCAGCCAGCTCTGGCCGGAACTGAAAGGCAGCGCTTTCGACAACATCAGCGTACTGCAACTGGGCACCTACAGCGCTGGTGGCCTGCCGCTGCAATTCCCTGACCCGTGGGATTCGGCAGACAAGATGCTCGGCTATTACCAACAGTGGAAACCGAGCTTCCCGGCCGGTAGCCAGCGTCTGTACTCTAACCCGAGCCTGGGCCTGTTCGGCTATCTGGCCGCCAAGACTCTTGGCCAGCCCTATGATCAGGCGATGAGTGAAACCCTGCTGCCGAAACTCGGCCTGCAACACACTTACCTACAAGTGCCGAAAGCGCAAATGAGCCTGTACGCGCAGGGCTACGACAAGAACAACCAACCGGTGCGCGTCACCCCGGGCGCGATGGATGCGCAAGCCTATGGCGTGAAAACCAGCGCCGCCGACCTGCTGCGTTACGTTCAGGCCAACCTGAAACCGACAAGCCTGGAAGCCCCACTGCAACAAGCCATCGCCAACACCCACAACGGTTACTACACCGTCGGCGACATGACCCAAGGCCTGGGTTGGGAAATGTACCGTTACCCGATCAGCCTCGACCGCTTGCTGGCCGGTAACAGTACAGAAATGGCCATGCAACCGCACAAGGTGAAGTGGCTCAACCCGCCGCAACCGCAGGCGGATAATGTGCTGCTGAACAAAACCGGGTCTACGGGTGGCTTTGGCAGTTACGTGGCGTTTGTGCCGTCGAAGGATGTCGGCGTGGTGATTCTGGCTAACAAGAACTTTCCGATTCCGGAGCGGGTGAAGATTGCTCACACGATCCTCAGCGCTTTGACCGACTGAAAATCAAATGATCGCCGCCTGCGGCAGCGCCTGCACCGGCCCCATGCAGGAGCTGCCGCAGGCGGCGATCTTTTTGGCGGGCAATAAAAATGGGCGCCTGTAGAGGTCGCCCATTTTTTTAATTCAGGCCATGCCATCAATCATCCGGCATTTCCGGTGGTTTGCTCGGTTTCGCCGGTTTGCTCGCCTTCGCGCCCTTCTCGCCTTTCTTGGCTGCCGGTTCGGCGGCGGTGGCCTTGGTTTCAGCGACCGTCGGTGCGCTGATTTCCTTTTCGCTGGCCGGCAGCGCATCAACGGTGTCGAAGATTTTTTTCAGGTCCACCGACTTCGCTTCATCGCCCGAGGCCGAGAGTTTGGTCTCGCCGTCCTTGCCCAGCAGGAACACTTTCGGGTACGCCCCGGCGCCCAGCTTCAGCGAGCGCAACAGGGCCATGGTGTCCTGCTGGCCGAGATCTTTGCCGTCGAGCTGACCGGCCATATTGAGGATGGTGTAGACCTTGATGTTGCGGTCAGTCACACCTTTCTTGTTCGCCGGATCTTCCAGCGACTTTTTCAACCCCACCCACACGGGGTCGACGGTGCTTTGTGCGATCACGATCAACGGTCGAGCCCGTCCCATATCCCCGGCTATGGGCGAATCGTTGTCAGCGGCGAACAAGGGGCCGGCAATCGCCAGCAAGAGTGTCAGGGTCAGAGACCTGATGAGCATGCGCATCTCCTTTTGATATCCACGCTCTAATGATTGCGCATCGCGGCGATTGTTCCGAACCTGTGCCCGGCAAATATGTTTCGCCTTGTCAGAAGCTTAGGTCAGCCGCGTCATTGCGCAACCGCATCGGCGTAATCGTGACGCAGATTTGATTACGTTTTGTGAGCGCATTAGGCTGGCTGTTCCGCCCATGAAAAGGAGTTCAGCCCATGCACATCGACTACCTGTGCGATCACCCGCATTTGATTGAGGAACTGGCCGAACTCAATTTCAAGGAATGGGGCGAATTCCGTGACGGCGATACCCTTGAGGCTCGTACCGAGCGGATGCGCGCCGCCTGCGGCAAGGGTGCGGTTCCCAGCGTGGTGGTGGCCATTGAAGACGACAGATTGCTCGGTGGCGCGCTGCTGATCGACAGCGACATGAAGATCCGCCCGCAACTGACGCCGTGGCTGGCGGGGGTTTATGTGAAGGCCGAGGAGCGTGGACGCGGGATTGCTACGCAACTGGTCAAACGTATTGTTGAAGAAGCCAGAGCGTTGGGTGTACAGACGTTGTATCTGTACACCGATGCGGCGCAAGCACTGTATGCGCGGTTGGGTTGGGAGGTGGTCGAGGATCTGGTCTACGAGGATTTGCCGGTGACCGTCATGAAATTCAACATCCTTCATACCCCAGTGCAGGAGCTGCCGCAGGCTGCGATCTTTTGATCTTGATTGTAAAAACGAAGATCAAAAGATCGCAGCCTGCGGCAGCTCCTACATCAGAACGCCAGTTTATAGCCGATCAACAGCAACATGGTCGCCAGACACGGGCGCAGCAATTCATCGGAAATGCGCCCGGTCAGGTGGCTGCCCAGCCAGATGCCCGGCAGCGAACCCATCAGCAGGAAACCCAGCACGCCCCAATCCATGTTGCCCATGCTCGCGTGGCCAAGACCCGCAACCAGGGTCAGCGGCACGGCATGGGCAATTTCGGTGCCGACCAGACGGCGGGTTGGCAGCAGTGGATAGAGAATGAACAACGCGACCGTGCCGAGGGCGCCGGCGCCGATCGAGGTCAGGGCTACCATGGTGCCGAGGATCAGACCGGTGACCACGGTCATTACGTTCAGGCGCGCGCCGCTCGGGTTGTAGTTGCCGCCCGCGCGGTTATGGGCGAATTCGAGCAGGCGCTTCTTGAACAGAATCGCCAGCGCGGTGGCGAACAACACCCAGCCCAAGGCTTGCTTGATGATCGCGTTCATCGCCTCGGGCGCGGTGTGCAGACTGCTGAGAAACCACAAGGTCAGGGCGACTGCCGGCACGCTGCCAAGGGTCAGCCAACCGGTGATCGCCCAATCGATGTTGTTGTTCTTCTTGTGAACCAGCACGCCACTGGATTTGGTGATGGCCGCGTACAGCAGGTCAGTGCCCACCGCGGTTGCCGGGTTGATACCGAACCACAGCAGGATCGGCGTCATCAACGAACCGCCGCCGACACCGGTCATGCCGACAATAAAACCCACCACCAGCCCGGCGATGACCAGGCCGAAATTTGCCAATTCCATTAAGACGTCCAGAAAAACGACAGGAAAAATCTGGCCCGCAGCATAGCGATTTTTCATATAACCACATATATCGATGCGGTCTATCGTTATGCCCGATTCCTACATCTAACACTGTAGGAGCTGCCGGAGGCTTCGATCTTTTGATCTTGATTAAAAGACAAAATCAAAAGATCGCAGCCTCCGGCAGCTCCTACACTGGAGGTGTGGTTCAGTGCACGCGCCGGCCCGGCTTGAAACTGTGATGCCGGTTGATCCACACCGTTGCCAGCGCAATCAGCGACAGGATCAACAGCGCCCACGGAAACGACATTGCCCCCGCCTGATCCAGCAGCAACCCGCCAAACAGGCCGCCGCCGGCAATTGCCACGTTCCAGGACGTGGTGAGCATCGCCTGCACCACGTCCACATGCTCGCCAGCCGAATCCGCCGCAGCCGTCAGCAGCAACGTTGCCGAGCCGCCAAATGACAGGCCCCACACGGCCGTGCAGGTGTAGATCAGCCACGGCGACGCAGACATCAGCGCCAGCACCAGTGCAGTCACGGCAAATGCCGCGAGGCTGATCAGGGTCAGCCAGCGCAGCCAGCGATCCACCAGCAAACCGATAATCCAGATCCCGACCAGCGAACACAGGCCGAACACCAGCAGCACCAGATCGACGCGCTCGGCCAATCCGGCTTGCATCAGGAAAGGCGCAATGTAGGTGTAGAGAATGTTGTGCCCGAGCATCCAGGTCAGCACCACGAACAGCACCGGCCGCACGCCCGGCAGGCGCAATGACTGCAGCAACGGCAGGCGCTCGGCGCTGGCCTGGCCCGGACGATCAGGCACCGCCAGCACAATCCACGCAGCCAGCACCAATGCCAGCGCCGACATGATCCCGAACGACGCACGCCAGCCGATCAGGTTACCCAGCCACGTCCCCGCCGGGGTACCCAGCGACAGCGCCACCGGGGTACCCAGCATCGCGATTGCCAGCGCCCGCCCCTGCTGGTGCACCGGCACGATCCCGCGGGCGTACCCGGCCATGATGCCCCACGACAGTCCTGCGGCCATCCCGGCGAGAAAGCGCGACGCGAGGGTCAGGCCGTAATGGCTGGAGAACGTGGTCACAGTGTTGAACAGCAGGAAACCACCGACCGTCATCAGCAGCACCCGGCGCCGTGGCCAGCCCCGGGTGGCCACGGTCAACGGAATCGCCGCGACAATCGAACCCAGCGCATACAGCGTCACCAGTTGCCCGGCGAGCACTTCACTGACTCCGAGCCCGGCGCCGATCTGCGGCAGCAGCCCGGCCGGCAGAGTTTCGGTGAGGATGGCGATGAAGCCGGTCATGGCGAACGCCAGTAACGCGGCGTACGGCAGTTTTTCTGTACGGGCGACGCGGTCGATGCGGTTGAAGTCGGTGCTTGCGGAGTCGGTCATGACAGGTGCAGCTCCCTTTTGAGCTAATTTTTATTTGAAACTGTATACAACTTACACCACCAACCCCTGTAGGAGCTGCCGCAGGCTGGAATCTTTTGACTTGGTTTTTTAAGATCCAGGTCAAAAGATCGCAGCCTGCGGCAGCTCCTACAGGGTTCACTGCACCGGGAGGAAATTCAGGAACAGCAGGCTCTGCGCGTAATTCAGGCCAATACGCCGGTAACGCTCATCGAGCATCTGCGTCAGCAAGTCGAGTCGCGCGACGATCTTGCCGAATTCGGTGGCGAAGCTCAGGTTGCTGCCCTCCTCCGAGATTTCATTGGAGAACAGCAGCGGCTGGCCTTCCTTGTTCTGGCGCTGGGCCAGGATCCACGTGGCTTTCTCGATGTTACGCGCGGCGTTGTGGACGAAGGTCGGGTTGATTGCGTCGGTCATGTAGAACTCGACACGGTTGCCATGAGCGGTGACCAGCATGCTGCCGATGGCATAGATGAAGGCGCCGACCCGATCCCCGAGAAACTCCGGACTCATCGCATAGCTGAGCGCCGCCAGATCCTTGCGCCCGCCCAAAACCGGCAACGGTTGCTGCTGCTCGACCGCCAGGCGCACCTGTTTCACCGCCGTGTTGATGTCGAGGAACCCCGACTTGCGCAGTTCTTCCGGGTTGCGCAAATACAGCTTGCCCATCAATCGATAAAGACTGTTGAGGTTGTCGCGCATCGCCAATGTGGCCATGCGGTCGACGCTGGTCTGCAGGAATTCCTGCGGTTGACCGTCACGCATCTGAGCGATGAAGCCGTTGCCGGTCTGGTGCGTGCAACCGCTGACAAACAGCGATGACAAACAGGCCAGCAGCAGACACGGGCGGCGAACAAATCGGATGATCGGGTGAAAAGCTCTCGGCATGAATTCTCGAACGGGCACATTCCTGCGCGGCGGGCGTCGCCGCATCCTGGCCAAGGATAGAGCCGGCAATTGCAAAAAAGTGCAGTGGCGGATCTGCCCGGTTGATTGGCGGCGAATGAGCGCCAAGCTAATTAGTCAGTCTTTATTGTTGAAATACATGATCGATCAGCTATAAATCTTCTTCAACAACCAAAATAGATTGACTAGTTGCGTGTAGGAGCTGCCGAAGGCTGCGATCTTTTGACCTTCGTTTTTAGAATCAAGATCAAAAGATCGTCCGAACGCGGCCCGAGCCTGCGGCAGCTCCTACAGGGGAATTGTGGTGTTTTCAAAACAACAACAAAAAGGAAGGTCAACCATGCTTCAATCCCGTCACCTGCTTTCCGGCCTCGGACTGTCCCTGATGATCGCCACCCTCTCCGCCAACGCAGCCGGCCTGAGCGCCGAACACAAAGCCTTTGGCAAAACCAATGACGGCACGCCCGTCGAGCAATACATCCTGCGCAACAGCCACGGCATGCAGGCGACCGTCATCACCTACGGCGCCACCTTGCAATCGCTGCTAGTACCGGACAAACACGGCAAAGCTGCTGACGTGGTGCTCGGTTTCGACGATGTTCAGGGTTACCAGAAAGGCACGGCGTATTTCGGCGCGACCATCGGCCGTTTCGGCAATCGCCTGGCCGAGGGTGCATTTGAACTCGACGGCAAGCGCTATCAAGTGCCGCAGAACGACAAGTCCAACGCCTTGCATGGCGGCACCCAGGGTTTCGACAAGAAAGTCTGGAAAGCGCAGGAAACCAAGGACAAGGATTCAGTCGGCGTGACCCTCACCTATCTATCGGCGGACGGTGAAATGGGCTTCCCCGGCAATCTCACCACCGAAGTGACCTACCGCCTGACCGACAACAACGAGTTGCGCATCGACTACAAGGCCAGCACCGATAAACCGACGGTGCTCAACCTGACCAACCACAGCTACTTCAACCTCGCCGGTGCCGGCAATGGCGACATCCTCAAGCAGGTGGCCACCTTGCACGCCAGCCATTACACCCCGGTCACCGGCAAACTGATCCCGACCGGCGAACTGGCGCCCGTGGCCGGCACGCCGATGGACTTCACCCAGCCCACTGCCATCGGCACCCACATCAAGGCTGAACACCCGCAGCTGAAATTCGCCGAACCGAAACAGGGCGGCTTTGATTTCAACTGGGTGCTGGATACCAAAGGTGATGTGAGCAAAGTCGCCGCCGAGGTCAGCGATCCGCAATCCGGACGGCATCTGCAGCTGTTCACCAGCGAGCCGGGCGTGCAGTTCTACACCAGCAACTTCCTCGACGGTACGGTCAAGGGCAAGGGCGGCAAGGTCTATCCGCACTGGGGCGCGTTTACCCTGGAAACGCAGCACTATCCGGATGCGCCGAATCAGCCGGACTTCCCGAGCACGCGGCTGGATCCGGGGCAGACTTACAGCCATAGCGTGGTGTTGAAGTTCTCCGCGAAATAGCACCGGCCTTGTGGTGAGGGGATTTATCCCCGATGGGTTGCGCAGCAACCCTGCTTCTTGGGGGCGCTACGCGCCCATCGGGGATAAATCCCCTCGCCACAGGTTCATCGCCCTCCATTGGAACCCCTGCGCTATCCTGCTGCCCACTAAGGTATGACCATCAGCACAGGAGGTTTGAATGCGTACCCTCGAACTGGCAGGCGTGCAGGTTCCAGTGATCGGCCAAGGCACCTGGCGCATGGGCGAAGACCGCTCGGCGCACTCGCGTGAAGTGTCCGCGCTGCGCCAAGGCATCGAACTCGGCATGACCCTTATCGACACCGCAGAAATGTACGCCGAAGGCGGTGCCGAAGCTGTCGTCGGCGAAGCCATCGCGGGCCTGCGCGATCAGGTGTTTCTGGTGAGCAAGGTCTATCCGCACAACGCCAGCCGCAAAGGTATCCCGCAAGCCTGCGAACGCAGTCTGCGCCGGCTCGGCACCGATTACATCGACCTCTATCTGCTGCATTGGCGCGGCCAGTATCCGCTGGAAGAAACCGTCGAAGCCTTCGAACGCCTGCGCGAGGACGGCAAGATTGGCCGTTGGGGCGTGTCGAATTTTGATGTCGATGATCTCGAAGAATTGTCTTCCCCGGCCTGTGCGACCAATCAGGTGCTGTACAACCTGAAAGAGCGCGGCGTCGAATTCGATCTGCTGCCATGGTGCCAGCAGCAACGCATGCCATTGATGGCGTACTGCCCGATCGGTCAGGGCGGTGCGATGCTGGCTGAACCGGTGCTGAACACGATTGCCACTCGTCACAACGTTAGCCCGGCACAGGTTTCACTGGCGTGGATTCTGCGTCAGGATGGTGTGATTGCGATTCCCAAGGCTGTGCGACCGGAACACGTGCAACTCAATGCACAAGCGGCGCAGTTGCAACTGGATGCCGGGGATCTGGCGGCGCTGGATCAGGTATTCAAAGCGCCACAACGCAAGCAACGGCTGGCGATGGTCTGAGTCGCTGGCCGTTGGCGAGGGCTTCGTCATGAGAAGCACTGATCAGTACGATCCGTTCAATCTGCAGCGTTTCGTCCAGGCGCAGGACCCGGTGTTCGAACGGGTTCAGCGCGAACTCGATGAGGGGCGCAAACGCAGTCACTTGATGTGGTTTGTGTTCCCGCAGTTCGCCGGGCTGGGCGGCAGCGAAATGTCCCGGCGTTACGCCATTCAATCCGCCGAAGAGGCGCAGGCCTATCTGGCCCACGATCTGCTTGGCGCACGGCTGCGCACCTGCACGCAACTGGTGCTGAACATCCGTCAGCGCTCGATAGCCGAAATTTTCGGCCACCCCGACGACCTGAAATTCCACTCCTCGATGACCCTGTTTGCGCAGTTCAGCGCCGACGACTGCCCGTTCGCTCAGGCACTGGAGCGCTACTTCCATGGCATCCTTGACGAATGGACGTTGCAGCTACTGGACTCAAAACAGGCCCAGTTGCCCCCCGATCAGGGTTGAAAAATCGTCATCGACGAACGGCAGAATCGCATCCGCCACCGGTTGCAGTTGGCGAGTGATGTAGTGGTCGTAGTCGATCGCGGCGCGGCGCACTTCCAGCGGTTCCGGCCCGGCCAGGGTGATGACGTAACTGATCCAGCCGCCATTCTGGTACTGCCGTGGACGCCCGTGCTGCGCGTTGTAATCATCGGCCAGCCGCGCCGCCCGCACATGCGGCGGCACGTTGCGTTCGTAGTCATCAAGAGTGCGGCGCAGGCGCTTGCGGTAGACCAGTCGTTCATCGAACTCGCCGGCCAGAGTCTTGCGCACGTAATCGCGCACGTAATCCTGATACGGCTTGCGCTGGAAGATCCGTTCGTAGAGCTCCTGCTGAAATTGCCGGGCCAGCAGCGACCAGTCGGTGCGCACGGTTTCCAGGCCTTTGTAGACCATTTCTTCACTGCCGTCGGCGCGGGTCACCAGTCCGGCGTAGCGCTTCTTGCTGCCCTCCTCGGCGCCGCGAATGGTCGGCATCAGAAAGCGTTTGTAGTGGGTTTCGTACTGCAATTCGAGGGCGCTTTGCAGGCCGTATGCTTCCCGCACGTGCTCGCGCCACCAGTCGTTGACGTGCTTGACCAGCGCTTGGCCGATCTGCGCCGCCTCCTCCTGACCGTGAGGCCGGCGCAGCCAGACGAAGGTCGAATCGGTGTCGCCGTAGATCACCGCATGGCCCTGCGCTTCGATGAGCTGGCGCGTGCGCAGCATGATCTCGTGGCCGCGCAGAGTAATCGACGACGCCAGACGCGTATCGAAAAAACGGCAGCCGCTGGAACCGAGCACGCCGTAGAACGCGTTCATGATGATCTTCAGCGCCTGCGACAGTGGCGCGTTGTGCTCGCGTTTGGCGGTCTCGCGACCTTCGGCGACCCGCGCGACAATCGACGGCAGGCAATGCCGGGTGCGCGAGAAACGCGCGCCGCGAAAACCCGGAACCGAATCGGCATCGTCCGGGTGCTGCAAACCTTCGATCAGCCCCACCGGGTCGATCAGAAAGGTGCGGATGATCGACGGATACAGGCTCTTGTAATCAAGCACCAGCACCGACTCGTACAGCCCCGGCTGTGAATCCATGACGAAGCCGCCCGGGCTGGCCTGTGGCGGATTGGTGCCCAGATTCGGCGCTACGAAACCCTGACGGTGCATCAGCGGCATGTACAAATGGGTAAACGCCGCCACCGAGCCGCCGCTGCGGTCCGCCGGCAGGCCAGTGACGCTGGCGCGTTCGAGCAAAAACGTCAGCAGTTCGGTTTTGGCGAAGATCCGCGTGACCAGTTCGCAGTCCTTGAGGTTGTACTTGGCCAGCGCCGGTTTGTCCTCGGCGAACATGCGGTTGATTTCGTCCATGCGCTGGTATGGGTTGTCGATCGCCTTGCCTTCGCCAAGCAAGGTCTGGGCGACGTTTTCCAGGCTGAACGAAGGGAAACTCCAGGTCGCCGAACGCAGCGATTCAATGCCATCGATGATCAGCCGCCCCGCCGCCGAAGCAAAGAAATGCGTGCGACTGCCGTGTTCGCGCCATTGCATCTCTTCACCGCCACGACCGATTTTCAGCGGCACGCCGAGGCGCCGCGCGTGTTCGTGGAGGACGCGCAGGTCGAACTGCACGACGTTCCAGCCGATGATCGCGTCGGGGTCGTGGAGGGCGAACCAGTCGTTGAGCTTTTTGAGAAGGACGGTGCGCGAATCGCAGTATTCGAGATCGAAGTCGACAATGCTCGCATCACCGTTCGGTGCGCCGAGCATGTACACCTGACGCTGGCCGCAGCCTTCCAGGGCAATGGAATACAGCTCGCCGGTTTCGGTAGTTTCGATGTCCAGCGATACCAGCCGCAGTTGCGGTCGGTAGTAGGGGTCGGGTTTCAGTTGGGCATTGAGCAAGACGCCGTCGTCATCGGCACTGCCACTGAACAGCACCGGCGCGGTGATGAAGCGCTCCATCAGGTAGCGTTCCGGCGGGCGCACGTCGGCTTCAAAGACGTCGACCCCGGCGCGGTTGAGCGCGGTTTCCAGGCGCATCAATTGACCGTGTTGCTGGCAATACAGGCCCAGCACCGGGCGATGCTCGAAATCCTGCAGGGCCAGCGGGCGCAGCTCGACATTCTTTTCATCGTGCAGCAGACGTTCGGCCGCTTCGCGTTGTGCAGCGGGGATAAACGCCACTGACGTCTGCGGCGCCAGACGCACACGGCGCGGTCCGGCGTCGGTCGCCAGCCAGAACTCGACTTCGGTGCCGGCCGGGGTGTCGCGCCAATGCCGGGTCAGGACGAAGCCCTGCTGTAAATCCACCACTGCAACCTCAGGAATTGAATCAGAGGGGCATTCTACGCTGCCATTCAGGGGATAACCCCATACCCTGTGGCGAGGGAGCTTGCTCCCGCTCGGCTGCGCAGCAGTCGCAAAACCAGGCAATGCCGTGCATCAGGCAAACCGAATTCTCAAGGTTTGGGCCTGCTACGCAGTCCAGCGGGAGCAAGCTCCCTCGCCACAGGGTTAGCGGTAAGCCCGAAAAACCGGCAAATGACGTTTTTTGCGTGCTATCTGCCGCTTTGCCACCTTGCCCTGCGCGCCAGCGTCTACGATGCTTGGAGAACAACGACAACACCTGAGTAACCACCATGAAGACCGTCGCCCAACTGCTCAAGCTCAAAGATCAGAAAAATCAGGAAGTGCACCATATCGATCCCGGTCACATGGTGCTCGAAGCGCTGATGAAAATGGCCGAGAAAAACGTCGGGGCCTTGGTGGTGATGGAAGATGACAAAGTGGTCGGCATCATCAGTGAGCGTGATTACGCGCGCAAACTGGTGCTGCACGGGCGCTCGTCAGTGGGCACACCGGTGCGCGACATCATGGTCAAGGACGTCATCACCGTGGACACCCACCAGACCGTCGACACCTGCCTGGGCATCATGTCCGACAAACGCCTGCGCCACTTGCCGGTGGTGGAGAACGGCAAGCTGATCGGCCTGCTGTCGATCGGCGACCTGGTGAAAGAGGCGATTGCCGAACAGGCCGAGCTGATCAAGCAGCTGGAGCAGTACATTCGCGGGGAATAATCCGCAAGATCAAAAGATCGCAGCCTCCGGCAGCTCCTACAGAGAACAGTGTAGGAGCTGCCAGAGGCTGCGATCTTTTGATCTTTACACTCTTAAACCGGCCAATGCCGGGCGAAGACAGGCGCCAGCACCGGGTGCCGGTCAATGCGCTGCAACCATGCGTAGAACCCGGGGCGGGTCTGGCGCAGGTGCTCGCGACTCCCCGACCAGCGCGTCACCACCGCTGCCAGCACGTCCAGGGCGCCGGGCGTCTCGTCGTCCAGGTACAACTCGGCGGAAAACTGGTCGGCAAATACTTCCCAACTCCAGTGCAAGCGCTCGCGGGCACCGGCCATCAGATTCTGTCGTGAGGCTTCGTCCGGCATCACCAGCCAGCGCTCGGGGTAATCGATGACGCCGATGGCCGCGTAGCAATTGCTCGCGATGTAGACCATGCCGCGAATCGCCTGATCGCGATCAGCCGCCTTGGCCGGCAACAGACCGGACTCGGGAAAACTCAAGCCCAGATGAATCAGAATCGCCACACTCTCGGTGATCGCACTGCCATCGGGCAACTGCAGGGTCGGCACCTGTTTCAGTGGATTGAGGCGCGCCAGGGCTTCGGCCGCCTCGCTCGAAGCTTCGATATCGATGAAGCGATAGGCGATCTGGCATAACTCCAGCGCTGCTTCGATGGCTGCAGCACCCGAATTGCGATGTCCGTACAGTTGATACATGCCCCCTCCTCGATCTCGACGGATCTGTGTAGCCCTATTTATAGCGGGTGTATCGGCTTTGGCACGTTTTTCCCATGCATTCGCGACTTGCGAATTCAAACCCCGCAAAACTGCGCTGGCGGTGCCCATCCCGCACCAAGAGCAATCATCGAACGCTATCCGCGTTCTTGTAAGGTGCGATACCGGACCAAAAGTTCGCGTATCCGAACTGGCAACAAGGAGGTCACTGCGTGAATCTTCAATCGTTCTGCCGTTTCACGGCCTGTTTATACCCATCCGCGCAATGTCGAGTTCACCTGAACAGCACCGGCCACCCGCGCATTTACGTCATTACCTGAACCTGATAACCGACCACTCTGCTGGCGCTGAATAATGCGCCGACGGCAGCGTGATATTTATTTTTTAAATAAGACCCATGAAGTTGTTGAGCCAGCACTGAGTTAATCAGCGACTGCCAAATTGTCGAACAATAACTTCAATTGATTTTTTAATTGCACCAAAAGCGTTCCTGCACACGCAACTAACGCAGATCCGGAATACTGATTTCATTTAAACAAAAACAAGGAACATGCGCCGTGACCCGCTAAAACATTGACCCGCACCAAATCAGTCCGTCGCGCACCATCAAGCGCCCTGGAGGACCCGAGCTCAGCGGCTCTATCTGGCTAATCCGGCCGATACAGCGCCCGGTCTGACTCGCCTGCAAAAAAGCCCCGGCGTTCGGGGCCGCGGACAGTCATGCACTAAATAAAATGGGGACTGTCTGTAAAATTTATATAAATGCGACATGGGTAACAGCCATGAAATAACCGCGCTACATTTCAGCAATATTTGGCACAGCGGTTGCAAAATGAATCACGACCATTGAAACAATCCATACCGATACAGAACAACACCAGGGAATGGCGAATGAACAAACGAAGTCATTGGCGTTAAGCCAGTAAGCCTGCACAAGCCTATTCAATAGATAGTTCAACTATCGGCTTGCGTACACCCAAAAGAAAGTTACACCCACCCACTCGAACATCAACGAAATGTTCGGACGGCACCTTATTGCCCTTCATCAACCCGAGGGAGCTTTAATGAACGATGCGGTAAAGCACAGAACCCTGCCGGGGCCGTTACGGGACGCGCCAGTCCCGCCACCACCGGGCAGACCGGCCTTCACGGCCAACACTTCGCAGCCCGGCGGGTTGAACAAGCAGCAGATGCTGTTGCTGGTGGCGGTATCGGCACTGATACACGGCGGTGCCTGGTGGTTTTTCCAGCAGACCCGGCCCGAGCCCCTGCCGACGCCGCCGCAGATTCCGGAAATGACCGTCGAGCTGAGCAGCCCGACGCCACCGGCACCGCCCACACCGGAACCACCACCGCCACCACCGCCCCCTCCACCTCCGGAGCCGGAACAACCGGTGGAGGACGAAGACGCGGTCAAGCCACCGCCCAAACCGGTGGAGAAACCCAAGCCGATCGAAAAACCGAAACCGCTCGAGAAGCCCAAACCGGTGAAGAAGGTCGAGCCGCCAAAAGCCCCGCCCGCCCCGGCACAACCGGCCGCTCCCGCTGCGCCGGCGACACCGAGCGCGCCACCGGCCCCGGCCGCCGCGCCGGGCCCGGTCAAGGAATCGGCCGCGATTTCCGGCCTTGCCAGCCTTGGCAACCCGCCGCCGGAGTACCCGTCACTGGCGCTGCGGCGCAACTGGGAAGGCAGCGTGGTGCTGCGCATTCAGGTGTTGGCCAACGGACGTGCTGGTTCGGTGACAGTGACCAAGTCCAGCGGCAAACCGCAACTGGATGACGCCGCCGTCGCGGCGGTAAAGAACTGGAAGTTCATTCCGGCCAAACGCGGTGACACGCCGATTGACGGCTTTGCCACCCAGACCATCGATTTCAAATTGCCGCAATAACGGCAAACCCAACTCACAACCGACTTAATGCAAGCGAGGTGTAGCGATGAACAATTCACTGTCTTCGATGATTGTCCCCGGTGTGCTCTGGGGCCTGGTGCTGTTTTCCGTGGTCAGCTGGGCGATCCTGCTGGTCAAGTCGGCGCAATACCTGCGCCAGAAAGCCCAGAACAAACAGTTCAGCAAAGCCTTCTGGGGCGCGCCGGATCTGCTCACCGCGGCCGAGCACGCCAGCCAGTATCCGGGCTCGCTGGCGCGCATCGCCAGCAGCGGTTTCGAAGCCTTGCTGGTGGAAGAATCGCCACGGACCACGCAACAACTGGCGCACACCATCAACCGTTCCGATCGCCTGGAGCGCAACCTGCGCCAGCAGATTCAGAAGGAACGCCGCTCGCTGGAAAACGGCCAGGCAATCCTCGCCAGTATCGGCAGCACCGCGCCGTTCATTGGCCTGTTCGGTACCGTGTGGGGGATCATGGAAGCCCTGCAAAGCATCGGCGAAACCGGTTCGGCGAGCCTTGAAGCGGTCGCCGGCCCGATCGGTCACGCGCTGATCGCCACCGGCGTCGGGATCGCCGTCGCGGTCCCGGCGGTGCTGATTTACAACTTCTTTTTGCGCCGCCTGAAACTGGCCTCGGCGGACATGGATGATTTCGCCCACGACTTCGATGCCCTCGCCTCGCGCAGCGCGTTCTCCATCAGCCGCCAGGCCATCGCCAGCAAAACCACTGCCGCCGTGCGGGAGGCCAGCTGATGTCCTTTTCCACCCAAGACAGCGATGAAGTACTCAGCGAAATGAACGTCACGCCGCTGGTGGACGTGATGCTCGTGCTGCTGGTGGTGTTCATCGTCACCGCACCGCTGATGACCAACGCGATCAAGGTCAACCTGCCGAAAACCGACGCCGTCGCCCCCGCCGAGAAGAAAGACCCGGTGGTGGTCAGCGTCGATCAGGACGGCAAGTTCTACCTGGCGAAAACCGAACTGGCACCGGAATCTCTGGAGGCCAGCCTCAAGGAGGTCAAGGCCAAGGACGCCGAAGTGCGCGTGCAGCTGCAGGCCGACGCCAACGTCAATTACGGCCAAGTGGCCAAGGCCATGGCGTCCATCGAACGCTCGGGCATCAGCAAGATTTCGGTGATGACCACCCACTGAGTGCGGTGTCGGGCGCGCGTTGAGAAACGCGCCCGACACCGCGAACCGCTTCCCGTCGCAATCAGCCGACCGAAAAACGCCAGACGTCTTCGGAGGGGATCGGCTTGCTTGAAGAAAGTGGCTTTCCGCATGCGGTATCACCGAAAGCGGAGCAATGAGGGGCTCACAAGGCCAATTCGATAACGTCTGATCAAGTCGGAAACAACCATGCTGATGAACACTCCACGCTTCACGCTCAAACCTTTGGTGGCAACGATTTCTCGTCACCGTTTTGTTCCGTTGTACCTGGTGGCCATGGGGATGGGCGCCGGGACCGTGCAAGCCGCCGAGGACGACAACGTCGCCGTTCCCGCTGCAGCCGCAGTGGTGGCACCGACCACACAATTGCAACGGGTGGAAGTGACCGGCTCGGCGATTCGCCGGGTCGATGCGGAAACGGCCGTGCCGATCACCATTCTGAAAGCCGATGAGCTGCGCAAACAGGGCGTGACCACTACCGCCGAACTGGTGCAGCGGATCACCGGCAGCCAGTCGATCAACAACAGCGCCGGCTCAGTCGGCGCCGCCACCGGTGGCGCCTCGTTTGCCGACATGCGCGGCATCGGCGCGAACAAGACCCTGGTGCTGCTCAACGGTCGGCGCCTGGCCAACAACGCCTTGTCCGGCACCAACTCGGCCGGCGGCGCGGTGGATCTGAACATGATCCCGTTTGCCGCCATCGAGCGCGTGGAGGTTCTGCGCGACGGCGCATCAGCCCTGTACGGCACCGACGCCATCGGCGGCGTGATCAACTTCATCACCAAAAAATCCCTGACCGACGGCCAGCTCACCCTCGGTGGCGAAACCCCGACCCACAGCGGCGGCGGTGCCACCAAAGACATGAGCGCCAGTTGGGGCTATGGCGATCTGGAAGAAGACCGCTTCAACGTGCTCGGCGTGTTCAACTACAACAAGCAACAGAACCTCGACGCCAACGACCGCTCCTTCGCCCGCGACTACGACCCTGGTCGTGGCCTGGACCAGACCTCCGGCACCGCGTTCCCCGGCAACTACAGCCAGAACGGCAACGCCACCAACCCGTTGGCCAACAGCAATTGCAATGGTCCGAACCTGGTCGCGCGCGATGGGCTGTGCCGCTTCAGCACCCGCGAATACATCGACCTGATTCCGCAAACCGAGAAGACCTCGTTCTTCGGCAAGACCACCGGCAAACTCGGCGACGATCACAACGTCAACCTCGAATACTTCTGGTCACGCAACAACAACGCCACCGCGGTCGGCCCGGCCCCGCTCACCGGCCTGAGCCTGGATTCCTCGTCGCCGTACTACCCCGGCAACGGCATCACGCCTGGCCCCACGGGCTTCGCCCTCGACCCGACGCAACCGGTCGATGTGAACTGGCGCGAAACCGCCGCCGGCCCACGGGAATCGAAAGACCAGAACACCAGCCAGCGCTTTCTGTTGAGCTTCGACGGTCTGGTCGGCGGCTGGGATTACAACGTCGGCGCCTCGTACAACCAGAACAAAATCGTCTCCAGCGTCACCAGCGGCTATATCAGCGATCAGGCGATGATCAACGGTCTGGCCAGTGGTCTGCTCAACCCGTTCGGCCCGCAGACCAGCGCCGGTCAGCAATACATCGATCAAGCGATGTACCACGGCGCCTACTCCACCGCCGTCGGCCGCGTGGCCGGTTTCGACGGGCGGGTCAGTCGCGAGATCGGAGACTGGTTCGGTGCCGGGCCGGCCGGTCTGGCGCTGGGAGGCGAGTACCGCAAAGAGAAATTCCATCAGGATTTCGAGTCGTTTGCCGGTGACATCCAGAGCCTCGGTATCGACCCGGCCGGCAGCGTCGAGGGCGACCGCAGCGTGAAAGCCGCGTACGCCGAAATCAATGTGCCGGTGCTCGACAGCCTCGAACTGTCCGCCGCTGTGCGTCACGACAAATACAGCGACTTCGGCAGCACCACCAACCCGAAATACTCGTTCCGTTATCAGCCGCTCAAAGAGCTGGTGGTGCGTGGCGCGTACAGCGAAGGCTTCCGGGCGCCGTCGCTCTACGAGCTGTATTCGCCGCGCAGCATCACCTACACCCAGGGCTACTACAACGATCCGGTGCTGTGTACCGGCGGCGTGGTGCAACCGGGCGGCAACGGCGGGCGCGATTGCGGTCAGCAGTTCCTCAATCAGATCGGCGGCAATGAAGATCTGGCTCCGGAGAAGGCGCGCAACGTGACGCTGGGCTTCGTCTATCAACCGGTCAGCAACCTTTCCGTGGGCCTGGATTTCTGGTGGATTCATATTTCCAACCAGATCCAGCCGTTCCCCGAGTCCACCGTGTTCGATCAGGCCGGCAGCTACCCGGATCGCTTCGTGCGCAACGCCGACGGCACGCTTAACTACATCGTCACCGGCAATGCCAACCTCGGCATCGTCGAAACCAACGGCGTCGATGTGTCGCTGGACTACCGCTTCCCGAACACCCCTTACGGCCAGTTCGGTCTGGGGCTGCAAGGCACTTACGTGGACGAGTACGACTTCCAGAGCACCATCAAAGGCCCGTTCACCGACAAGGTTGGCGACTTCGAAGGGGACGGCGTGATCGCGCGCTGGAAACACAACCTCACCGGCAGCTGGACCTTCGGCGCCGCAAGGGCGTCGCTGACCAACCGCTTCACCACCGGTTACAACGACTACGACCGCGATACCCACGCACGCGTGGCGTCGTATTCGGTGTGGGACCTGTCGGCCGGCTACACCTTCAACAAGGTGCTGGATGTCGATGCCGGGATGAAGAACATGTTCGACCGCAACCCACCGTTCTCCAACCAGGCCTACAACTTCCAGAGCGGCTATGACCCGCGCTACACCGACCCGCTGGGCCGCACGCTGTTTGCGCGCATGACGTATCACTTCTAAAGAACGAGCGCCAAAAAACCCTGTGGGAGCTGGCTTGCCAGCGATAGCGTCGTATCAGTCGACATTTACTTCACTGACATACCGCTATCGCTGGCAAGCCAGCTCCCACATGGGAACCGGGTTTCTTCAGGGATTTTCAGGGTGACCTCATGAGTTTTTTGCGCAACATGGCAGGCCTGCTGCTCGGCGGCGCCTTGCTCTGCGCCGCTGTGCCAGCAATGGCCGCCGGCAGCTATGCACTGACGGTGTACGGCGAAGCGCCGAAGTATCCGGCGGGTTTCCAGCATTTCGATTTCGTCGATCCCGACGCGCCCAAGGGCGGTTCGCTCAGCCGGGCGTCGATGGAAATCGGCCAGTACAACTACATCACCCCGTATGCCGATCAGGGCATTTCCGTGGTGCAGGTCAACGACTGGGTGTATGCGCCGCTGGCGTTCCGTTCGCTGGACGAGCCCTACACCGTTTACGCACTGGTCGCGCAACAAATGGAACGCGATCCCGAGGGGCTCTGGGTGCGCTTCACCCTCAACCCCAAGGCCCGCTTCGCCGACGGTACGCCGATCACCGCCGAAGACGTGCGCTACACCTTCAACCTGCTGATGACCAAGGGCAGCCTCAGTTATCGCCAGCAGTACGCCGACGTGCAGGACGTGCTGATCGAAGGTCCACGGCAGGTGCGTTTCACCTTCAAGAACAACCTCAACCGCACCCTGGCGCTGGACCTGGCGACGCTGCGCGTGGTGCCCGAACACTGGTGGAAGACGCGCGATTTCGCCAACGGCGGCGGCTTCGAACCGCCGCTGGGCAGCGGCCCGTATCGCGTGAGCAAGGTCGACGCCGGGCGCAGCATCAGTTTCCAGCGCGACCCGGACTGGTGGGGCAAGGACTTGCCGGTCAGTCGCGGAATGTACAACTTCGACACGCTCACGGTGAATTTCTACGGCGACACCGACGTCGCTCGCCAACTGCTGCAGGCCGGTGCGTTCGATTACAACCGCGAGTTTTCTTCGTCCGGTTACGTGGTCGGCTACGACAGCCCGGCATTGCGTGACGGGCGTTTGCAACAGGCGATTCTCGCCCCGGAAAAACCCACGGCGGCGCAAGGCTTCGTGTTCAACCTGCAAAACCCGATTTTTCAGGATCGCCGCGTGCGTCAGGCGATCAGTCTGCTGTGGGATTTCGAGTGGACCAACAAGCAGATGATGCGCGGCTTCTACGTGCGTCAGAACAGCTTCTGGCCGAAGAGTGAAATGGCCGCCACCGCCCTGCCCGACGCCGAGGAATTGAAGATCCTCGAACCGTTGCGCGGGCAGATCCCGGACGAAGTGTTCACCGAGGTCTATCAGGCGCCGAAAACCGACGGCAGCGGTTACATACGCGACAAGCAGTTGCAGGCGCTGAAACTGCTCGCCGAGGCGGGCTGGACGCCGCAACACAGCCGATTGGTCAACGCCGCTGGCGAGCCGCTGGCGTTCACCTTCCTCGACGGTCAGGGCGGCTTCGACCGCATGCTGTTGCCATTCAAACGCACCCTCGCGCAGATCGGCATCACCCTGAATCTACGGCGGATCGATTCGGCGCAATACGTCAATCGGCTCAACGCCCGCGACTACGACATGATCGTCACCAGTTTCCCGCGCAGTGGCGATCCGATCGTCTCCCCCGGCCGCGAACTGTACAGCCTGTATGCCTCGCAAAGTGCCACGCAGGTCGGCAGTTCCAACTCAATGGTGCTGGCCAACCCGGCGGTCGATCAACTGATCGACGGGCTGGTCAAGGCCGACACCCGCGACGCCATGGTGCATTACGCCCGCGCCCTCGACCGGGTGCTGCAATGGGGTTACTACATGATTCCCAACTACTACTCCAAAGGCACGCCGACGGTGTATCAGAACCGCTTCGGCAGGCCTCCGGTGCAACCGGCCTACGACGAAGGCCTCAACACCTGGTGGGAGGTCTCGGCCAAGCCGTTGACCACGCAACAGATGCACGCCCAGCTTGCGGGGGGCCAGTGACATGCTGCGTTATCTGAGTCGACGTTTACTGCTGATCATCCCTACGCTGCTGTGCATTCTGGTGGTCAATTTCCTCATCGTGCAGGCCGCGCCGGGCGGCCCGGTGGAACAAGCCATCGCGCGTCTGCAAGGTTTCGGCGGGCACAGCATGGGCGGTGGTGGCGAAGTCGCTGCGACGGGCGGTGCCGGGCGCAGCAGCCGTGGCCTCGACCCGGCGCTGATCGAGGAAATCAAACACCACTACGGTTTCGACAAGCCGATGCACGAACGCCTGTGGCTGATGCTGAAAAACTACGCGCAGCTGGACCTGGGCAGCAGTTTCTTTCGCGGTGCCAAGGTCACCGATCTGATCCTGCAGAAACTGCCGGTGTCGTTGTCGCTCGGCGTGTGGGCGACGCTGATCACCTACCTGATTTCGATCCCGCTGGGCATTCGCAAAGCGATCAGGAACGGCAGCGCATTCGATGTCTGGAGCAGCACCGCGATCATCATCGGCTACGCGATGCCGGCGTTTCTGTTTGCGATTCTGCTGATCGTGGTGTTCGCCGGCGGCAGCTACGTCAACTGGTTCCCGGTGCAAGGGCTGGTGTCGGATAACTTCGACAGCCTCAGCACCTTGGGCAAGGTCGGCGACTACCTCTGGCACCTGGTGTTGCCGGTCACGGCGCTGGTCATCGGTGGCTTCGCCACCCTGACCATCCTCACCAAAAACAGCTTCCTCAACGAGATCAGCCGCCAGTACGTGATTACCGCACGGGCCAAGGGGCTGACCGAACGCCGCGTGCTTTACGGCCACGTGTTTCGCAACGCCATGCTGCTGGTGGTGGCGGGTGTGCCGTCGGCGCTGATCGAAGTGTTTTTCGCTGGCTCCTTGCTGATCGAAACCCTTTTCAACCTCGATGGCCTCGGGCGCATGAGTTACGAAGCGGCGGTGTCGCGGGACTATCCGGTGGTGTTCGGCGCGCTGTTCCTGTTCACCTTGTTCGGCCTGTTGATCAAGCTGATCGGCGACCTCAGCTACACCCTGCTCGACCCGCGCATCGACTTCTCGGCGAGGACTGCCTGATGTTCACACTCTCTCCTCTGGGTCAGCGCCGGGTCGCGCAGTTCAAGGCCAACCGTCGTGGACGCTGGTCGCTGTGGCTGTTCATTGGCCTGTGCCTGATCTGCCTTGGCGGCGAACTGATTGCCAACGACAAACCGTTGGTGATCCGCTACCACGGCGCTTTGTACTTCCCGATCCTCAGCGATTACCTGGAAACCGATTTCGGCGGCGAGCTGCCGTTCCAGCCGGATTACGCCAGCGCTTACGTGCACTCGCTGATCGAGGATCAGGGCGGCTGGATGCTGTTTCCGCCGATTCCGTTCAGCTACGACACCGTCAACTACGACCTCACCGAACCGGCGCCAAGCCCGCCCTCGGCGAGCAACTGGCTGGGCACCGACGATCAGGCGCGGGACGTGTTGGCGCGAGTGATTTTCGGCACACGAATTTCGATCCTGTTTGCGCTGATCCTCACCGGCATCAGTGCGTTGGTCGGTATCGTTGCCGGCGCGTTGCAGGGTTATTACGGCGGTTGGGTGGATTTGCTCGGGCAACGGCTGCTGGAGATCTGGTCGGGACTGCCGGTGCTGTACCTGCTGATTATTCTGTCCGGGTTTGTCTCGCCGAGTTTCTGGTGGCTGCTGGGGATCATGGCGCTGTTTTCCTGGCTGGCGCTGGTGGATGTGGTGCGCGCCGAGTTCCTCCGTGGACGCAATCTGGAATACGTCAAAGCCGCGCGGGCGCTGGGGCTGACCGACAGTGAGCTGATGTGGCGGCACATCCTGCCCAACGCAATGACCTCTACCCTGACCTATTTGCCATTCATTCTGACCGGCGCCATCGCCACCCTCACCGCGCTGGATTTTCTTGGCTTCGGCATGCCGGCGGGCACCGCCTCACTGGGCGAACTGATTGGCCAGGCCAAACGCAATCTGCAGGCGCCGTGGCTGGGCCTGACGGCATTTTTTGCCTTGGCGCTGATTCTGTCGTTGTTGGTGTTCATCGGTGAGGCTTGCCGAGACGCGTTTGATCCGAGGAGCTGACATGCAAAACCATTTGATCGAGATTCGCGACCTGCGTGTAGCCTTTGGCGAGCAGGCCGTGGTGCACGGTTTGAACCTCGACATTCGCCGTGGTGAATGTCTGGCGCTGGTCGGTGAGTCCGGCTCGGGCAAGTCGGTCACGGCGCATTCGATCCTGCGTTTATTGCCAGGTAAAAGCGTCAGCAGCAGCGGTTCGATAACTTACAGCGGAGTGAACTTGCTGCAGGCCAGTGAGCAACACCTGCGCGGTTTACGCGGCAACCGGATTGCGATGATTTTCCAGGAGCCGATGACCTCGCTGAACCCGTTGCACACGGTGGAAAAGCAAGTCAGTGAAGTGCTGGAGATTCATAAAGGCCTGAAGGGTCGCGCGGCACGTGAGCGGACGCTGGAGCTGCTGGAACTGGTCGGTATTCGCCAGCCTTTGCAGCGCTTGAAAGCCTATCCGCATCAGCTGTCGGGCGGACAACGGCAACGGGTGATGATCGCCATGGCGCTGGCCAACGAGCCGGAACTGCTGATCGCCGATGAACCGACCACCGCGCTGGACGTGACCGTGCAGCAGAAGATTCTTGAGCTGTTGATCGAACTGCAACAACGCCTGGGCATGTCACTGTTGCTGATCAGTCACGATCTGAATCTGGTGCGACGCATCGCGCAACGGGTGTGCGTGATGCGCCACGGCGAAATCGTCGAACAGGCCGACTGCGAGACACTGTTTCGCACCCCGCAACATCCTTACAGTCGCTTGTTGATCGAAGCCGAACCCAGCGGTGCTCCGGTGCCAAGTGCGTATCAACACAATCTGCTGGAAGTCGATGATCTGAAGGTCTGGTTTCCACTGCCCAAGGCACTGTTCAGTCGTTCGCAGGCGTACATCAAAGCGGTGGACGGCGTCAGCTTCCGCCTGCAACGCGGCAAAACGTTGGGGATTGTCGGCGAATCCGGTTCGGGCAAATCCACGCTGGGCCAGGCGATCCTGCGGCTGGTGGAATCCGAGGGCGAGATCCGCTTCGGCAACAAGCAACTGAGCCTGCTCAATCAGCGTTTGATGCGCCCGTTGCGGCGGCAGATTCAAGTGGTGTTCCAGGACCCGTTCGGCAGCCTGAGCCCGCGCATGTCGGTGCAGCAGATCATTGCCGAAGGTCTGCTGACTCACGGCATCGGCACCGAGGCCGAGCGCGAGGCGGCGGTGATTCGCGTACTGGAGGAAGTCGGCCTCGACCCGAAGAGTCGCCATCGCTACCCCCACGAATTTTCCGGCGGCCAGCGCCAGCGCATCTCCATCGCCCGCGCACTGGTGCTGGAGCCGGCGCTAATCCTGCTCGACGAACCGACCTCGGCGCTGGATCGCACGGTGCAGAAACAAGTGGTGGAGCTGTTGCGACAATTGCAGATCAAGCATGGGCTGACCTATCTGTTCATCAGCCATGACCTGGCGGTGGTGCAGGCACTGGCTCATGACTTGCTGGTGATCAAGGACGGCCAGGTGGTCGAGCAAGGGGCGTCGCGGGAGATATTTGCTGCGCCGCAGCATCCCTACACCCAGGAACTGCTGAAAGCCTCCGGCCTGAGCGTCCCGCGTAAAACTGCCGAGCTTGTGTAGGAGCTGACGCAGGCTGCGATCTTTTGATGTTGTTTTTTCAAGAGCGAAAGATCGCAGCCTGCGGCAGCTCCTACAGGGGATTGGTGGGGCCTGGAGAATATTTTTCGGGCACTGCATCCAAACGCCTCCGTCACGGGTAGTTCCAGTAGCAGCCCTCTTCGGCTGTCAGCGGTTTACCCCTTTCGGAGATAACACAGATGAACATCACTCAACTGATTGGCCTCACCGGTTTGCTCGCCCTGTCCTCGACAACCTTCGCCCAGAGCAGCTATCCCGACGCGATCAAAGTCCCGGAAGGCCACAAGATCGCCATGGAAACCACCGGCGTCGGCGAGATCACCTATGAATGCCGCGACAAGCCCAACGCGGTCGGACAAACCGAGTGGACCTTCGTCGGCCCGAAAGCGGTGCTCAATGATCGCAGCGGCCAGCAAGTCGGCACCTACTTCGGCCCGCCCGCCACCTGGCAGGCCAAGGACGGTTCGAAAGTCACCGGTACGCAATTGGCCGTCGCCCCGTCGAGCCCGGGCAACCTGCCCTATCAACTGGTCAAGGCCAACCCCGCCGAAGGCAAAGGCGCGATGAGTGGCGTGAGTTACATCCAGCGTGTCGCGCTCAAGGGCGGCGTGGCCCCGGGCAGCGAATGCACGGTGGCGAACAAGGGCAAACAGGAAGTGGTGAAATATCAGGCCGACTACATTTTCTGGGCGGCGAACTAGCTCCTTGATGCTTCTATGGGAGCGAACTGGTGGCGAGGGGATTCATCCCCGATGGGGCGCGAAGCGCCCCAAAATCCGGCAACTGCGGAAGCAGGAATTCATCGCAACCAACGGTTACGGCTGCTGTGCAGCCGGTCGGGGATGAATCCCCTCACCACAAAGGCTCGCTCCCACAGTAGAAGACTGTTGGCTGGATGTTTGAAGAATGTGAGCTAGATTGCACCCCATGTCTTTGCCTGAACCGCTGTTCGATTACGAAGCCCGTCTCACGGCCTGCGCCCGCGGCGAGCACTCGGCCCTGCGCGATTTATATGTGCAGGAAGGCCCGCGCCTGCTCGGCGTGGCCAAGCGGCTGCTACGTGACACGGCGCTGGCCGAAGACATCGTGCATGAAGCATTCATCAAGATCTGGAACGGTGCGGCGCAGTTCGATCCGGCGCGCGGCTCGGCGCGGGGCTGGATGTTCAGCGTGACCCGGCATCTGGCGCTGAATCTGCTGCGCAATCAGGCTCGGGAGACGCCGTTCAGCGAAGATCATGAAATGCCTGCCGAAGAAGATGACGGCTTCTATGCCCAGGCGCATTCGGGGCGCATCCATCGCTGCCTGGAACAACTCGACCCACAACGCCGAAGCTGCATCCTCCACGCCTATGTCGATGGCTACAGCCACGCGCAGATTTCCCAACGATTGGGCACGCCGCTGGGCACGGTCAAAGCCTGGATCAAACGCAGCCTCAACGCTTTGCGGGAGTGCATGGGATGACCACTGAAGCGGCGCAGGAACGCGATGAACTGGCCAGTGAATACGTGCTCGGCACCCTGTCGGCGCCGGAGCGTGAAGCGGTGCAACGACGCTTGCCCCACGAGCCCGAACTGCAAGCGGCGGTGGACGCGTGGGAGCGGCGCTTGCTCGACCTGACCGATCTCGCCGGGACGCAGCAGCCATCGCCGCACTTGTGGCCGCGTATCGAGCGCAGTGTCGAGCAACGCTCACGAAAAACACCGGCTCCGGCGCCCACCTCATGGTGGAATCTGCTGCCGCTGTGGCGTGGGCTGAGTGCGTTCGGACTGGCTGCGACGCTGATCCTGGGCTCGATTCTGCTGACCCAGACCACGCCGAAACCCAGTTATCTGGTGGTGCTGGTCGCGCCGCAGGACAAGGCGCCGGGCTGGGTGATTCAGGCCAGCAACGCCCGGGAAATTCAGCTGATCCCGCTGGGCGTGGTCGAAGTGCCGGCGGACAAGGCGCTGGAGTTCTGGACCAAGGCTGACGGCTGGCAAGGGCCGGTGTCGCTGGGGCTGGTCAAGCCGGGCCAGGCGCTGTCGGTGCCGCTGGACAAGCTGCCGCCGCTGCAACCGAATCAGCTGTTCGAGCTGACGCTGGAAGGCGCCAATGGCTCGCCGATCGGTAAACCGACCGGGCCGATTCAGGCGATCGGCCGCGCCGTCAAAGTGCTTTGAACCCGCGTTAACCGGCCTTGGCCATGCAGCGCTTGTAGCGCTCATCCACGCGTTTGGCGAACCACGCCGTGGTCAGTTTGCGGGTGATTTTCGGGCTCTGCAGGACGATCCCTGGCAATACCGCGCGCGGCAAGGACTTGCCTTCCGCCTTCTCGGCCAGTTCAAACACGCGCTGGTAGAGTTGAGTCTCGTCGAACTCCAGGGTCTTGCCTTTCTCCAGTTGATCGCGAATCGTCGGGTTACGCAGGCCCAGCGCTTTGCCGAGGGTGCGCACCGCCAGTTCGGTGCTGCCGGGCATGATCGAGTCGTAGCGGATCAAGTCGCCATCCAGCGCCAGCGGGATGCCCGAGGCTCGGCTGACGGCGTTCTGGAACGCGGCATTGCGGCTGGCGTACCAGCCGGCGTTGAAGTCGGCGAAGCGATACAGCGGCTCGCGGTAACTCACCGGGTAGCCAAGCAAATGCGCGATGCCGAAGTACATTCCGCCTCGGCGGGTGAACACTTCGTGGCGGATCGTGCCGTCTACCGGGTACGGATACTCCTTGGCGTGCTGCTCGGCGAATTCGATACTGACCTGCATCGGTCCGGCGGTGTGTACCGGGTTGAAGCCGCCGAACAAGGTGCGGCCCATCGGCACCCTGCCGATGAAGTCGTCAAAAATGGCGCTGAGTTCTTTTTCACTGCGCGCCGCGTTCAAGCGTTCGCTGTAGGTCTTGCCGTTGGTGGAGCGCACTTGCAGTGCGCCGCTGACCAACAGGCCGGGGATATGCACTTTGGCGGCACGACGGTCGATTTCGTCGCGAGCGATCTTGCCCAGCCCCGGCACCGTCGGGTCGACCTGATAGGTCGATTCCTGCTCGGCCACGGCCAGCACTGAACAGAGATTCTGTGTGGTCGGGCTGATGTGCTGAGCGGCGAACGCGGCGTAGATGTCGGTGGCCCAGCCCTCGCGGTCGGGCACTTTGGCCGGCATCAGCCGCACTATTTCGGCCTTCACTTCGGCGGGCGCACGCGGCGCCGGCTCCTGACTGCGCTGGCCGGCACAACCGGCGAGCGCCAGCAGCGCAGCGAGGGTAATGAGTAATCGCATGTTGCTCCATCCAGTCCAATAAGCCAGAAACACCATACACAATCCGTGTAGGAGCTGCCGCAGGCTGCGATCTTTTGCCTTGGTTTCTAAAAGACAAGATCAAAAGATCGCAGCCTGCGGCAGCTCCTACAGGTGAATGTGTTTTCCGGATTGATGACAAACTGATTGCAAAACGTTACTGCGAACTCCTATCATTTGCGCCTGGAGTCGTATTTGCGCAAGGAGTTCCCCGCGCAGTTCTAATTTTCTCACCGGCCGTACGCCTCCAGGTATCGACATGCCCGCTTCAACTCGACTCGCTGTCCCGTTCCGCCCGACGCTTCTCGCCCTGCTGTGCTCCTTGACCGTCACCGCCCACGCTGCCGATGAAAACGGCAAGGCGCTGGTGCTCGACAATGTCAACGTCAACGCCCAGGCACCGACGCCCAACGCCCTGCCCCCGGTCTACTCCGGCGGTCAGGTCGCCCGTGGTGGTCAACTCGGCGTGCTCGGCAATCAGGACATGATGGACGTGCCGTTCAGCGCCGCGTCGTACACCGAACAGCTGATTCAGGACCAACAGGCGGAAAACGTCGCCGACGTCCTGCTTAACGATGCCTCCGTGCGTCAGGCTTCGGGCTTCTCCAACCAGGCGCAGGTGTTCATGATTCGCGGCCTGCCGCTGAACGGTGACGACATTTCCTATAACGGTCTCTACGGCGTGCTGCCCCGGCAGATCATTTCCAGCGACGCCCTGGAGCGCGTGGAAGTGTTCAAAGGGCCGAACGCCTTCATCAATGGCGTGACCCCGACCGGCTCCGGCATCGGCGGTGGCGTCAACCTGCAGCCCAAGCGTGCCGGCGACGAGCCGCTGCGCCGCTACACCACCGACATCAACAGTGAAGGCCGGATCGGTCAGCACCTCGATATCGGCCAGCGTTTCGGCGAAGACAACCGCTTTGGCGCGCGGGTCAACCTGTCCCAGCGCGAAGGCGACACCGGCATCGATCACGAAAACCAGCGCTCGAAACTGTTCGCCATCGGCCTCGATTATCGCGGTGACGCGCTGCGTATTTCCGGTGACTTCGCCTACCAGAAAGAACGCGTCAACGGTGGCCGCAACTCGGTCAACCTCGGCACCGCCACGCACATTCCGGACGCGCCGTCGGCCGACACCAACTACGCGCCAAAGTGGGGCTACACCGACATCGAAGACACTTTCGGCATGCTCCGCGCCGAATACGATTTGAACGACAACTGGACCGCTTATGTCGCCGGCGGCGCCAAGCACACCCGCGAAGTCGGCCGCTACAACTCGACCACGCTGGTGGGCAACAACGGCGCCTCGTACACCACCGGCTCGTTCATCCCCCACGACGAGGACAACACCAGCCTGATGGCCGGCCTCAACGGCAAATTCAACACCGGCGCGGTTAGCCACAAGCTCAATTTCGGTTTGAGCGGCCTGTGGGCCGAACAGCGCAGCGCCTATGATTTCGACCTGACCCAGTACGCCAACAATATCTACCACCCGGTGGAAACGCCGTCGCCGGTCGGTAATTTTTCCGGCGGAGACCTCAGCGATCCGGGCATCGTCGGCAAGACCTTCAACCGCAGCCTCGCGCTCTCCGACACCCTCGGTTTCTTCGATGACCGCCTGCTGATCACCGCCGGGCTGCGTCGTCAGCAACTGGTGGTGCAAGGCTACAACTACGCCAGTTACGGCAGCGGTAGCCGCAAGTCGAGCTACGACGAATCGATCACCACGCCGGTCTACGGCATTGTCTTCAAACCGTGGGAGCACGTGTCGTTCTACGCCAACCACATCGAAGGTCTGGCGCAAGGCCCGACTTCGCCGACCAGCACCGGCGGTTTGCGCGTGACCAACGGCAACGAAGTCTACGCACCGGCGCGCTCCAAGCAGACCGAGGCCGGGGTCAAGGTCGACATGGGCACTTACGGCGCGAGCCTTGGCGTGTATCGCATCGAACAGCCGAGCGACGGTTACTGCGAAATCAACAGCGCCACCACCTGCACCTACGTGCGTGAAGGCGAGCAGATCAACAAAGGCGTAGAGATGAACGTGTTCGGCGAGCCGATCAACGGCCTGCGCCTGATCAGCGGCCTGACGCTGATGGACACCGAACTGCGCAACACCCAGAACGGTGCCAACGACGGCAACCGCGCCATCGGCGTGCCGAGCTTCCAGTTCAACGCCGGCGCCGACTGGGATGTACCGGGCCTGCAAGGCGTGGCGCTGAATGCGCGGATGCTGCGCACCGGCGGCCAATATGCCGATGCGGCCAACAACCTCAGCCTGCCAACCTGGAACCGCTTCGATGCCGGTGCGCGTTACGCCTTCAAGGTCGCGCAGAAAGACGTGACCCTGCGTCTGGGCGTCGAAAACCTGGCCAACAAGAAGTACTGGGAATCGGCGCAGGGCGGCTATCTGACCCAGGGTGAGCCACGGGTGGCGAAGTTGTCGGGCACCATCGACTTCTAAGCGTCATCCCGTCGTAACAAAGGCCCCGCAGCTTGACCGTTGCGGGGCCTTTTTTTGTTTTTGTGGCGGGAGGCAAGCCCCCTTCGCGAGCAAGCTCGCTCCCACATTGGAATGCGTTCGACTGTGGGAGCGAGCCTGCTCGCGAAGAGGCCGGCACTGGCTAGCCTTTCCATCTGATCCATACTTGCTCCACAGCCAACGGAGGACAGGCTCATGCACCGCAGCGACGTTCTGATCATCGGCGCCGGCCCGACCGGTCTGGTGCTGGCTCTGTGGCTGAGCAAACTGGGCGTGCGCGTGCGCATCATCGACAAGACCTCCACGCCCGGCACCACCTCGCGGGCGCTGGCGGTGCAGGCGCGCACGCTGGAGTTGTATCGTCAGCTGGATCTGGCCGACACCGTGGTGCGCAACGGGCACAAGGTCGCGGCGGCGCACTTCTGGGTCAAGGGCAAACCGGTTGCGCAGTTGCCGCTGCAGCGCATCGGCGAAGGCCTGACGCCCTACTCGTTCATCGAAATCTTTCCCCAGGACCAGCACGAACGGCTGCTGCTCGAACGCCTCGAAGACTATGACGTGGTGGTTGAGCGCAACACCGAACTCGAAAGTTTTGAAGAACTCGGCGACGGCCTCACCGCGCATCTGCGCTTGCCCGACGGGCAGCAGGAAATATGTCAGGCATGCTTTCTCGCGGGCTGCGATGGCGCGCGTTCGGTGGTGCGCAAAACCCTCGACACCGGTTTCCCGGGCGGCACCTATCAGCAGATTTTTTACGTCGCGGATGTGCAGGCCAGCGGCCCGGCGCTTAACGGTGATTTGCACCTGGATCTGGACGAAGCGGATTTTCTCGCCGTCTTCCCGTTGGCCGGCGAAGGCCGTGCGCGATTGATCGGCACGGTGCGCGATGAGCGTGCCGACCGCGCCGAAACCCTGCAATTCGCCGACGTCAGCCGCCGCGCCATCGAACACCTGAACGTACACATCGACGAGGTCAACTGGTTCTCCACCTACCGTGTGCATCACCGCGTGGCCGAGCATTTTCGCAGCGGTCGGGCGTTTCTGCTCGGTGACGCGGCGCACGTGCACAGCCCCGCCGGCGGCCAGGGCATGAACACCGGGATTGGCGATGCGATCAACCTGGCGTGGAAACTCGCCGCCGTGCTCAACGGCAGCGCCACGGCGCAACTGCTCGACACTTACGAAACCGAGCGTATCGCGTTCGCCCGCCGATTGGTGTCGACCACCGACAAAGTATTCACGTTCGTCACCGCCGAGGGGCGCATCGCCGATCTGCTGCGCACGCGCCTCGCACCGTTTCTGATCCCGAAAATGGCCACGTTCGACGCCAGCCGCGAATTCCTCTTTCGCACCGTCTCGCAAGTCACCCTCAACTATCGCGGCATGCCGCTGAGCCAGGGCAGCGCCGGCCACGTCCACGGCGGCGACCGCTTGCCGTGGGCGCATGATGGTGAGGGCGATAATTACGAGCCGCTACGCCAGCCCTGCTGGCAGGTGCATGTGTACGGCGACACCAGCGACGAGATGATCGCCTGGTGCCACGAACATCATTTGCCGCTGCACGTGTTCGATTGGCGCCCGGCGTTTGACACGGCGGGGTTGGGGCGTAACGGGTTTTATCTGCTGCGCCCGGATACCTATGTGGCGATTGCCGACAACAGTGCGGATCCGAAGGTGATCGAGCGGTATTTCCGCGATCACGGCATCCGGCCCTACTTCAACGGCCCCTGACCCAAGAACACCCTGAATACCTGTGGGAGCTGGCTTGCCAGCGATAGCGATGGATCAGCCAACATTGATTTTGACTGCACCGACGCAATCGCTGGCAAGCCAGCTCCCACAAGGGTTCTGCGGTATTCGTCAGATCCCGGCCAGCGCCAGATCCATCGCAAAGTAAGTGAAGATCAGGTCCGCACCCGCGCGCTTGATTGCGCCCAGGCTCTCGCGCACCACGCGATCCTCGTCAATTGCACCGGCCTGTGCGCCGAACTTGATCATCGCGTACTCACCGCTGACCTGATACGCCGACAGTGGCAGGTTCGAGGCTTCACGGATGTCGCGGATGATGTCGAGGTACGCTCCGGCCGGTTTGACCATCAGCGCATCGGCGCCTTCCTGCTCGTCGAGCAGCGATTCGCGCAGGGCTTCACGGCGGTTCATCGGGTTCATCTGATAGCTTTTGCGGTCACCCTTCAGCGCACTGCCGCCGGCTTCACGGAACGGGCCGTACAGCGCCGAGGCGAATTTGGTCGAGTAGGCCATGATCGGAATCTGGGTGAACCCGGCGGCGTCCAGCGCCTGGCGGATCGCCCGCACCTGACCGTCCATCGCTGCCGACGGCGCGATCACGTCAGCACCGGCACGCGCCGCCGCCACGGCTTGCTTGCCGAGGTTGATCAGGGTCTGGTCGTTGTCGACTTCGTGGTTGTGCATCACGCCGCAGTGGCCGTGATCGGTGTATTCACAGAAGCAGGTGTCGGACATCACGATCATTTCCGGCACTGCGTCCTTGGCAATCCGCGACATGCGCGAGACCAGGCCGTCTTCACGCCAGGTGTCGCTGCCATTGGCGTCCAGATGATGGGACACGCCAAACGTCATCACCGACTTGATCCCGGCACGGGCGTAACGCTCGATTTCGCCGGCCAGCTTGCGCTCGGGAATGCGCATCACCCCGGGCATGCTCTTGATCGGCACGAAGTCATCGATTTCTTCTTCAACGAAAATCGGCAACACCAGATCATTCAGGCTGAACTCGGTTTCCTGGAACAGGCTGCGCAGGCTCGCATTGCGGCGCAGACGGCGGGGACGTGCTTCGGGGAACTGGCTGGACATGAGGCTTTCCTGAAATCGGAAGATGAGACGAAAGTCGTAGGGGGCGAAGCTTATGCCTTCGCCGGGCGCAGGTACAAACCTGGATCAATCAAGACAGCATTACCGGCGGTGCAATAATCCTCGGAACAATCCGATTACCTGTGGGAGCTGGCTTGCCAGCGATAGCGGTGGGTCAGGCAACATAGATATTGACCGTGCCGGCTTCATCGCTGGCAAGCCAGCTCCCACAGGGTCGGGTGAAGGTCAGGAAGGTATGGTCAGCCCGCGAACAACCGCCGGCCGCGCCAGAAACCGCTCCAGCACCCGGGTCACATTCGGGAAATTGCTGATCCCGACCAGATCGCCCGCCTCATAGAAGCCGATCAGGTTGCGCACCCACGGGAACGTGGCGATGTCGGCGATGGTGTAGCGCTCGCCCATGATCCAGTCGCGACCTTGCAGACGTTTGTCGAGCACGTTGAGCAGGCGTCTGCTCTCCTCGACATAACGGTCACGCGGACGCTTGTCCTCGTAGTCCTTGCCGGCGAATTTGTTGAAGAAACCGAGCTGGCCGAACATCGGGCCGATACCGCCCATCTGGAACATCAGCCACTGAATCGTCTCGTAACGCAGCGCGCCCTCCTGGGCCAGCAACTGGCCGCTCTTGTCGGCGAGGTAGATCAGGATCGCGCCGGACTCGAACAGCGCCAGCGGTTGGTCCTCGGGGCCGTGCGGATCGAGGATCGCCGGGATCTTGTTGTTGGGGTTCAGCGAGAGGAATTCCGGTGACATCTGATCCTGCGTGTCGAAGCCCACACGGTGCGGCTCGTACGGCAGGCCGATCTCTTCGAGCATGATCGAGACCTTGACGCCGTTGGGGGTCGGCAGGGAATAGAGCTGAATCCAGTCGGGGTACTGCGCCGGCCATTTCTGGGTGATCGGGAACGCGGACAGATCGGTCATGGGAAACATCCAGTCACATGGAAAGCACTGATCATAATGTAGGAGCTACACGAACCGTAACATCCTGCGGGTAATGTGCATGAACCAAACCGGTCTCAGAGGACTCTGAGCTATGCCCTTCGTAACGGAAGCGCGACACACGACATGGACAACACCCGGTGCAGGGAGCCCGTGGTGCAAGCGTTGGTCAGCCCCAACCGAATTTGCTGAAGAATCCTGTACTCAATGACGAACCTCATGAGTTTCGCCAAACGCTTCAAACATCGCGCCTGCGTGGCCCTGCCCTCCCTGTTGGCGGTCAGTGCGCTGACCTTGTCGCTCGAATCGAGCCAGATTCGCGCGCAACCGGTGGACGGTACGCAGACGCTGATCTTCCTGCGCCACGCGGAAAAACCCGAGGGCGGTCTCGGCCAGCTCAACTGTCAGGGTCTGAACCGGGCGATCGAGCTGTCGACCCTGCTGCCGGAAAAATTCGGCAAGGCCGATTACGTGTTCGCTGCCGACCCGACACGCAATGTCGAGGAAGGCGAGCTGGACAACTCCTACAGCTACATTCGCCCGCTGATGACCATCAGCCCCGCCGCGATCAAGCTCGGCCTGCCGGTGAACATCGAATTCTCTGCCAACGATACCAGCGACCTGGCGCGGGAACTGACCGAAGACAAGTACCACAACGCGACGATCTACACCGCGTGGTCCCACGGTTATCTGCCGGAGCTGATCAACAAGGTCGCGGGCAACGCGGTCGGCGAAAAGCAGACCATCACCGACGACTGGGCCTCAGGCGATTTCGATTCGCTGTATGTGCTGACCCTGACCTGGCACAACGGCAAAGCCAGCCTGCAGAGTCACAGCTACAAGCAGGGGCTGGATAACGGCAAGGCGACGTGCCCGACTTGAGTGATTGGCTGTCTGTCGGTTCCTCATCGCTGGCAAGCCAGCTCCCACAGGGTTTGGGTGATGCTTACATTTACAGCATCCCCAAAACACTGTGGGAGCTGGCTTGCCAGCGATTGGGCCAGCCAAGCCACCCTCACACCCGCTGATTCACTCGCTCGCGCAAATACTCCAGCACCGCCCCGCGCTCCCCGGCGAACTCGATCCGCCCGCCTTTCTTCTCCCGCTGGAACGCATACATCGGGTCGTAGTATTCGCGCAGCAACCCTTCGATCCAGCTACGGTGCAAATCCACCGACCCGCTGCGTGCCTGTTCGGCCAGTGCGTCTTCCATCAGCAGCAACATCCGCCGATGACGCTCACCACCCAGCCGCTTCTGAACTTTGTTCAGGCTCTCCAGCAAGCGCTCGGAGAACAAAGCAAAACCTTCCTCGCCATGCACTGCGCAAAACTCGGCCGACAGATCCACCACGTAGTCGCGCAGGATCCGCTCGACCCGATCTTCGAAACTGTCTTCCAGCCAGACCATCGGGTACTGCTGCATGCCCTGATACAGCGGTAGCGGCAGCGCACAACTGCCAACTACCCGACTCTCGTCTTCCAGAACAAACTGTTCGATACCGGCATCGCGCTTCTTGAGGATATCGATGGCCAGACGGTTCTCGAAATCAATGTTCGACGGTTGACCGGTAGCACGTTTGCCAAAGCTCGAGCCACGGTGATTGGCGTGCCCCTCCAGATCCACACCGTTGCGCAACTGCACCAGGACCTCGGTCTTGCCGGTCCCGGTCATGCCACCCAGCAACACGAAATCACACTGGCCGATCGCCTGCTCAAGCGTATCAAGCAGGAAGCTGCGCATAGCCTTATAGCCGCCGCCAACGCGCGGATAGTCGATACCGGCCTCGTCACGCAGCCACTGCTGCGTGATCTGCGAACGCAGGCCGCCACGAAAACAATAGAGATAACCATCAGGATGGGCCCGGGCGAAATCAGCCCAGGCCTGAATGCGTTCGGCCTTGATCGCGCCGGACACCAGCTGATGACCCAGTTCGATGGCGGCTTGCTGACCGTGCTGTTTGTAACAGGTACCGATCTTCTGCCGTTCGATGTCGTTCATCAGCGGCAGGTTGACCACACCGGGAAACGCACCTTTGTGAAACTCGACCGGCGCGCGGGCGTCCATCAGCGGCCGATCGTTGAGGAAAATGTCGCGGTAATCGGTGCAGTCGCGGTACATCAGATCACCTCGACTGCGTGGGTCTGTCGCTCAACCAGTTCGCCAATCGGCGCCAGGTCCAGGCCCAGTTCGGTGGCCACGGCGAGGAACTCGTCGTTGCCTTCAGGGGTGACCGCAATCAGCAGACCACCGCTGGTCTGCGGGTCGCACAGCACGCGCTTGTGCAGTTCCTGCAGACGGCCAAGCTTGCTCGAATAGCTGTCAAAGTTACGCAGGGTGCCACCAGGCACGCAGCCTTGTTCGAGGTAGTACTCGACGCTGTCCAGACGCGGCACGTGGTTGTAGCTGATGCGAGCGGTCAGGTGGCTGCCATCGGCCATTTCCACCAGGTGCCCGAGCAGGCCGAAACCGGTGACGTCGGTCATTGCGGTGACGCCGGCCAGTTTGCCGAAGCGGCTGCCGGGTTTGTTCAGGGTGCACATCCAGTCGCGGGCCACACCAATGTCGCCGGGGCGCAATTTGCCCTTCTTCTCGGCGGTGGTAAGGATGCCGATGCCCAGCGGCTTGGTCAGGTACAGCAGGCAACCGGCGGTGGCAGTGTCGTTGCGCTTCATGTGGCGCTTTTCCACCAGACCGGTCACCGCCAGGCCGAAGATCGGCTCCGGCGCATCGATCGAATGCCCGCCGGCCAGCGGAATGCCAGCGGCGTCGCACACCGCACGCCCGCCGCGAATCACTTCCCGCGCCACTTCCGGCGCCAGCACATTGACCGGCCAGCCGAGGATCGCAATCGCCATCAGCGGATCGCCGCCCATGGCATAGATGTCGCTGATCGCGTTGGTCGCGGCGATCCGGCCGAAATCGAACGGGTCGTCGACAATCGGCATGAAGAAGTCCGTAGTCGACACCACACCACGCTCGGCATCGATCTCGTACACCGCCGCGTCATCACGCGAGGCATTGCCGACCCACAGTTTCGGGTCAAGGTTCTGCGCACCGCTGCCGGCCAGAATCACTTCCAGCACCTGCGGGGAAATCTTGCAGCCACAACCGGCACCGTGGCTGTATTGGGTCAGGCGAATCGGCTCGCTCATGGGAGAGTCTCTGGCAGTTGATGGGGCGGATTCTAGCAGAGCGCGGGCCGGCAGATTTTTGCGCTGAATGTCCGGCCCCCTTCGCGAGCAAGCTCGCTCCCACAGGGGATCGCTGTCATCCACAAATCCTGTGTTCACTGAAGATCCGTGTGGGAGCGAGCTTGCTCGCGAAAGCTATCGACGGGTCTCCACGGTTTCACGGCCGGGCACAAAAGGTGCCCTGATGAAAAACCATCTGCCACTGCTCCCCCTGCCGCCGCCACACCGAACTGCGCAGACTGTCCGCCGGCACCCGCTGGCCGCCAGCGACGGTATGGCAGTGATATGTCACCAGCGCCGAATCTTCCGACAATTGCTTGAGCGTGAACTGACTGACGTTACGTTGTGCGAAAGCTTGCTGCGGCAGCGCTTCCAGCACATCAAATTTGTTCCAGATGCCGCCGCTGGCGCCGAATTCGACAAAGTCGTCCGCGATCAATCTCGCCAGTTCTGCGGCATCCTCGCGCACGGCGCGCGACAGCAGGCGGTTTTCCAGATGTAACAAATGCTTCGACAGATCCATCTCGTTCCTACCTCAATGCAGAAATCACTCGCCACAAAGACTTTCGATTGTGCAAAAAAAACCGCCCTTTCGGGCGGCTAAAGTACTTCGACCATGATTCAGAAGCTTTGACTGAAGCTGATGTTGAACGCGCTGTCGTTGTTGTCGCTCGACACCTGGCCCGAGTAGCCGATGCCCAGCTTGCCGGTCGGGGTGACCTGGAAGTCGATGCCGGCTTCAAGCAATGCGCTGTCCTTGGCAATCGGCACGCCCTGGGTGCTGAACGAGGCGCCGCCGTCGATGAAGGTCAGGTCGGCGTCAGGTTTGGTGTCGCCGTAGGCGTGCCGCCAGCCGATGGCTGCGCGTGGCGTCAGTTGACTGCCGTTGGCCAGGGTCACCAACTTGCCGATGCGCACGCCGAGGGTCGAGTAAGTGATGTCCTGATCGGCGTCGGCCTTCAGGCGCCCCACTCCGCCTTTTTCCTTGGCGGTATCGCTGTCGTAATTGACGTAGGCCAGACCCGCAAACGGTTCGATGGCAACACCGGCGGCGTTGATCGCGTAACCCACTTCACCGAACACCTGCGCACTGCGCGCGTCGTAATCGGCCTTCAGGCGATCCTTGTAGCTGCCGACGCTGACGTCGCGTTTGGTCTCGATGCTGTGCCAGCTGTAAGCCGCGCCGAGGCGCACCGCCAGTGCATCGAATTGCGAGTTCAGATAACCGGCCAAGTGGTAGCTGTCGACCTTGGCGTCCGAGTTGCGATCATGCGCGTTGAGGTTGCTGCGGGTGTAGCCGGCCGCCATCCCGGCACGCCAGTTGTCATCCAGCGCCTTGTCGGTACCGAGCATGAAACCGCCGAGGTTGCGATCGACTTTGGCTGTGTTGCTGTCGCCGCCCATGTCGCCCCAGGCACCGATGGCCCGGATCCAGCCGACCATTTCACCGTGGCAACCGTTGCTGCTCAGTTGCGTGTCGCTCGGTGCCAGGGTACGACGCGGATCATCCGCAGCGCTGCACGATGGCTGGCGCATGCGGTCGTTGACCGCCTCGCGAATGAAGCGCGAGTCTTCAAGCATGGCGCTGGCGGTGCTGGCGTGGATTTCCCCGGAGAGGCTGTCGAACGCATTGCGCGCACCGGCCACGCTGAGGTTGACGATCTGGTTCTGCAACGCTGCGCCAGCCGCACCGTTATTGGAGAGCGCCGTGGCGGTGCCGCGCTGGTTGCCCGTGGCGGCGACGTCGGCGAACGAGTTGCCGTTGCGGCTGACGGCCAGGGTGACCGAATCGGCGCCGTAGACCAGCGAGCTGTCGAGGAACGCGTACTGCGGCAGATCGGCTGCACTGAAAGTGCCAGTCACGCCGCCACCGGCGGTGATCAGCGAGTAAGTGGTATTGCCGGTGAATGGCGCGAGGCTGTTGACCACCAGACCGCCGCCCAATGCCGCCGTACCGCCCACCGCCAACGGTGTTGCGGTTGGCGAGCTGACCGTCAGCGCCAGCACACCATCACTGCTGTTGGTCAGGTTGCCGGCCACGCTCAAGGTGCCGTCAGCACCACCGGAAGCCACCACACCGTGGTTGACCACCGAACCGACGCTGCCATTACCGCTCAGGCCTGCGCCGTTGGCGACCGTGACTTGTGCGCCCAACGAAGCCCGGGCCGCACGGCTGCCGACTTGCAGCACGCCCTGATCAACCGAGACGGTGCCACTGAACGGCTGATTGCCGGTCAGCAGCAACGTGCCGGCGCCGCGTTTGGCCATCGCCCCGAGTCCGCTGAGGAAGCCGTTGAACTGGCCATTGGCATTCTGCTGGAACACCAGTGTGGCGTTGTCGGTGATGTTGCCTTGCAGGCTCGTGGTGTTACCGATCAGCGTACCGCCACTGACGGTTGTGCCACCGCTATAGGTGTTGGCGCCACTGAGCACCAGCGTGCCGGAGTCAAGTTTCTCGATCCCCCCCGTCCCCACCAGCGGTACGGAAATTTCCGCACTCGCCCCGGCATTGACCCGCACCGGCGCCAGACTGCCGTCGGCACCGTTGACCGGCGTCAGCGTGCCGCCAGCCCCTGGAACCAGGCTGTAACCCCCGGTGAGGAACTGCAGACCGGTGAAGTTCTGATTGCCCTGCACAGTGACAGTACCGGCCTGGCCACCAAACACCGCGAACTGACCATTGGCCGCCAGTGCCTGCGTGCCGCTCGGATCGGTCCAGTTGGTGCCCGGGCCCCACACGCCACTGCCGCCACCGATGCTGCCGTCAGGGTTGGTGGTGCCGCCGTTCCAGAACTGCACTTCACCCGGCGTGCCCTGCACCAGCAGGTTGACCTGATTGGCGATCGCGGTTTGCAGAGTCAGGTTGGCCGCCGACACCGGCAGGCTGCCGTAGACCAGACCGTTGTCGGTCAGGCTGCCACCGTAGCGAAACAGTTGATAGACCCCAGTGCCGAAGCCGCCGGCGTTGCTGATATTCAGCGTACCGTCGAGGGTCAGGTTGCCGGCGACGTTGACCACCGTGGTCGAACTGGCCGCCGAGCCGAGGCTGAAGTCCAGGTTGGTCCCCGAGGACAGCGCCAGCGCACCGACCGACAACGGCGTGGCCGAGCCGCCACCGCTCAGCGTTGCACCGCTGGCCAGTTGCACGTTGCCACCCAGTTGCCCGCTGCCGCCGATTTGCGCACCGCTGGCGACGTTGACGTTGGCGCTGTTGAGCACGCCGTTGACGATCAGATTGCCGGCCTGCACCGAGGTGTTGCCGGTAAAGGTATTGTTGCCGGTCAGGAGCAACTGGCCGGTACCGGTTTTGTTCAGCGTACCGCTGCCGGTGAGGTTGCCGGTGTAGCTGCCGTCGGCGTTCTGTTCGAAAGTCAGCGCCGCGTTGTTGACGATGGCGCCTTGCAGGCTGCTGGTGTCGCCAGTGGTCGTGCCAGCGTTCAGCGTGGTGCCGCCGCTGTAGGTGTTGGCGCCGCTGAGCAGGAGATCACCGCTGCCGTTTTTCACCAGACTGCCGGTGCCTGTAATCGCCCCGATCAGCGCGGTGTTCTGGGTGCCGGCCAAGGTCAGTTGCGCACCAAGGTTGACGGCATTGGCCAGTTGCAGCGCCGAGCTGCTGTCGAGGCTGCCGTTGCCGGTCACGCTCAATGCACCGCTGCTGATTGCGCTGTTGTTGCCCAGCACCAGCGTACCGCCAGCGAGCTGAGTGCCGCCGCTGTAAGTGTTGCTGCCGTTGAGGGTCAGGCTCGAAGCGCCGGACTTGATCAGGTTGCCCGCCCCACTGACTACACCGTCGAGGGTCAAGGCGTTGCTGCCAGCGACGCTCAGGCCACCGTTCACCACCACATCGTTGCCCAGCGTGACGACCGCGTTGCTGTCCAGTGCGGTGCCGTCAGCGGCAGTCAAGACGCCAGTGCCCAGCGCCGTGTTATTACCGACGACAATCTTGCCGCCGTTGAGCGCGGTGCCACCGGTGTAGCCGTTGGCGGCATTGAGCACCAGCGTACCGCTGTCATATTTGCCGAGGGTGCCGCTGCCGTTGAGCGCGACGCCAAGGGTCGCGGTGGCGTTCGGATCGACTCGCACGGTGGCGTTACCCAGCGAACCGTTGACCAGGTTCAGCGCACCGGCCGTGCCGTTCTGCAGGTTGTAGCCATCAGTGACGAACTGCAGGCCGGTGATGGTTTGTGCGCCGTTGACGGTGACCGTGCCGGCTGTGCCCTGGAACACCGCGAAGCTGTTGGTCCAGGCCTGATTGGTGGTGCCGTTGACGTCGGTCCAGTTGGTGGTGCCGGTGCCCCAAGTGCCGCTGCCGCCATCGACCGAACCGTTGGCGACGAGTTGGTTGCCGTCCCAGAACTGCACGGTGACGCCCGGTGCGGTGACCAGCAGATTGATCTGGTTGGCCAGCGCGGTTTGCAGGGTCAGATCCCCCGGGGTGACGCTGCCCGGCACCGTGCCGATCAACATGCCGTTGTCGGTCAGGCCGCCGGTGTAGTTGATCAACCGGTACACGCCGCTGCCAAAACCGCCGATGTCGCTGACGTTGAGGGTGCCGTCGAGGGTCAGGTTGCCACCGACGTTGACCAGCGCATTGCCGCCACCGGAAACCGGCACACCGAGGCCGACATCGAAGTTGGAATTGGCGTTGAACACCAGCGAGTTTACCGACAGGGTGCTGCCGGTGGCGCCGGCCAGATGACCGCCATCGGCCACGGTCACGGCACCGGTCAGTGAGCCGCCGCCAGTCAGGGTGCCGCCGCTGCTGACCAGCACGCTGGCGCTGTCCAGCGAGCCGCTGACGTTCAAGGTGCCGGCGTTGACCGTGGTGTTGCCGGTCAGGCTGTTGAGGCCGGCCAGGGTCAGCGTGCCGGTACCGAGTTTGCTCAATTCGCCAGTGCCGGTGAGTACACCGGCGAAAAGGCTGCTGGCGTTGCTGCCGCCGATGCTCAAGGTGTTGCCGCCGCCGATCAGTGCGGTGCCGCTGCCGGTCAGGCTGGCGAGGCTACCGGAGCCGCCGAGATTCAGCGTCGCCGCAGCGCCGAGATTGACCCCGGCGTTGCTGCCCAGTGCCGAGTTGCCCAGCGTGGTCAGGCTGCCGGACTGCACATCAAAGGTGCCGCTGAAGGTGTTGTTGCCGGTCAGCGTCAGGTCGGCCAGGCCATTCTTGGTCAGGGTGCCCGCCCCGGCAATCACACCACCGAGGGTCAGGTTGTTGTTGCCGGCCACGCTCAGGTTGGCATTGACGTTGACGTTGTTCGCCAGCACCAGCGGCGCGGTGGTGTCGAGGGTCGACGCACCCGCCACGGTGACCGCGCCGGAGCCCAGGCCCGCCGAGGTGCCCAGGGTCACGGTGCCGGCGTTCAGCGTGGTGCCGCCGCTGTAAGTGTTAATACCGTTGAGGGTCAGGTTGGACGCGCCGTTCTTGATCAGACCGCCGGTACCGCTGACCACGCCGCTGAGGGCCACGTCGCTGTTGCCGGTGTTGGTCAGATTGGCGTTGAGCACCACGTTGTTGCCCAGCGACACCGAGGTGTTGCTGTCCAGCGCCGAGGCACCGGCCACGGTCAGGTTGCCCAGACCGAGGGCGCCGTTGCTGCCGGTGGTCAGGGTGCCGGCGTTGAGGGTGACGCCACCGAGGAAGTTGTTGGCCCCGCTCAGGATCAGGTTGGCCGCGCCGTTCTTGGTCAGGCTGCCGGCGCCGTTGATCGCGCCGCTCAGCGTCAGATCGTTGCTGCCGACGATGCCGAGGTTGCCCGCCAGGTTGATCGCGTTACCTGCCGTGAAGGCGCCGCTGGCATCCAGGGTGGTGCCGTTCGCCGCGTTCAGGGTCGCCGAGCCCAGCGCGCTGTTCGACGCCAGAATCAGACCGCCCGCATTCAGCGCCACCGGCCCGAGGAAAGCGTTGTTGCCACCGAGGGTCAGGCTGGCCGAACCGTTCTTGATCAAGCCGCCGGTGCCGGAAATGACACCGTTGAGGGTCAGGGCATTACTGCCCAGCAGGGTGAGATTGCCATTGAGCGTGGCCGCGTTGGCCAGGGTCACGGCGGTGTTGCTGTCGAGTTGCGTGCCGGCATTGGCAATTAACGCGCCGCTGCCCAGGGCGGTGTTGCTGCCGACCACCAGGGTGCCGCCGTCCAGTTGCGTGCCGCCGGTGTAGCTGTTGGCGCCGTTGAGTACCAGGGTGCCGGCATCGAGTTTGTTGAGGATGCCGCTGCCGTTGATGTTCACGCCGACCGTGGCGGTCACGCCCGGGTCGACCCGCACCGCCGTGGTGCCACCGCTGCCATTGACGGCGGTCAACAGGCCCGACGCGCCGTTGATCACGTTGTAGCCATCGGTGAGGAATTGCATCCCGGTGAACAGTTGCGTGCCGTTGACCGACACTGTACCGGCCGTGCCCTGGAACACCGCAAAGTCGCCGGCCCAGGTCTGGTTTAGCGTACCGTTGGAATTGGTCCAGTTGGTGCCGCCGGCAGTCCATGTGCCGGTGCCGCCGTCCACATTACCGTTCGGGATGGTCTGGCTGCCGTCCCAGAAGCGCAGGTTGGTGTTAGGCGCCGACACCACCAGATTCACCTGATTGCCAAGGGTCTGCACAAGGATGTCGCCGAGGCCGTAACCCACCGGTACACCGGCCACGGTCAGGCCGTTGTCGGTCAGTGCGCCGACGTAGTTGAACAGGCGATAGACACCGACGCCGAAGCCGCCGGCATCGGTGACGTTGAGGTTACCGTCGAGGGTCAGGTTGCCGCCGACGTTCATCAGCGAAGTGGTCGATGGCGTGGCGAGGTTCGCATCGATATTGCTGTTGGCGGCCAGCACCAGTGACGCGGCAGACAGGGTGGTACCCGAGGACAACGCCAGGTGGCCGCCGTTGTTGATGTTGAGAGTGCCGAGCAGCGAACCGCTGCCGGTTACGCTCGCGCCGGTATTGACATTGACCTGGGTACTGGCCAGCGACCCGCTGAGGTTCAGGGTGCCGCCGTCGACGGCGGTGTTACCAACAATGCCGTTGATCCCGGTCAGGTTCAGGGTGCCGGTGCCGACCTTGGTCAGGCCGCCGTTGCCACTGAGGTCGCCGTCGAAGGTGCTGGTGCTGCTGACGCCGCCCACAGTCAATGTGTTGCCGCCGGCGATCTGCACGCTACCGCTGCCGCTCAAGCCGTCGAGGCTGGCGTCGCTGCCGAGGTTGAGGCTGGCGCCGGCGCTGATAGTCGCGCCGGAGGTGTTGCCCAGGGCTCCGCTACTCAGGGTGGTGACGCTGCCGGCGGCAATGTTCAGCGCGCCGGTGAAGGTGTTGGTGCCGCTGAGAGCCAGGTCATCCAGGCCGGTTTTGGTCAGGCTGCCCGCACCGTCGATCACACCGCTGAGGGTCAGCCCGTTGTTGCCGGCCAGGGTCAGCCCGGCATCGAGGGTGATGTTGTTGCCGAGGGTGAAAGCGCTGCTGTTGTCCAGCGTCGCGGCGCCACCGACGGTCAGGGTGCCACTGCCCAAGGCGCCGGGCGCACCGACGGTGAGGGTGCCGGCATTGAGGGTGCTGCCGCCGCTGTAGGTGTTGGTGCCGTTGACGGTCAGGTTGGCCGCGCCGTTCTTGATCAACTGGCCGGCGCCGCTGATCACGCCGCCGAGGGTCAGGTTCTGCGTTCCGCCCACGCTCAACGCCGCATTCAGCACGACCGCGTTGGCCAGGCTGACCAGCGGCGAACTGCTGTCGAGGGTTGCCGCACCGCCAACGGTCAAGACACCGGTGCCGAGAGCCGAGCTATTGCCGACGGTCACCGTACCGGCATTCAGTGTGGTGCCACCGACGTAGCTGTTGGTGCCGTTGAGGCTCAGATTGGCCGCGCCGTTTTTCACCAGGCTGCCGGCTCCGGCGACAGTTCCGGTGAGGGTCAGGTCTGCGCTGCCACCCACGCTCATCGCACCGGCCAGATTGACCTGATTGCCCAGCGTAACGGCAGTGTTGGTATCCAGCGTGGTGCCCGCCGCGGCGTTCAATGCGCCGCTGCCCAGCGCGGTATTGCTGCCGACAATCAGCTTTCCGACGTTGAGTGCGGTGTTGCCGAAGTAGGTGTTGGCGCCGTTGAGAATCAGGTCGGCGGGGCCGCTTTTGGTCAACCCACCGACGCCGGAAACCACGCCCGCGAGGGTCAGCGCGTTGCTGCCGCCGACGGTCACGTTGCCGCCGAGGTTGACGTTGTTGGTCAGGCTGGTCGCGGTGCTGGCGTCCAGCGTGGTGTTGTTGCCAGCGTTGAGCACGCCGGTGCCGAGGGCAGTGTTAGAGCCGACGACCAGTGTCCCGGCGTTCAGCGACGTAGAGCCGGTGTAGGTGTTGTTGCCGGTGAGGGTCAGGGTCGAAGAGCCAGTCTTGATCAGATTGCTGCCGCCGCTGATCACGCCACCGAGGGTCAGCGGGTTGGCGCCGCCGGCAGTCAGGTTGGCGTTCAGGGCAATCGCGTTGTTCAGCGTCACGTTGGTGCTGCTGTTGAGCGTTGCGCCCGCACCGCCCACGGTAAGCGTGCCGGTGCCGAGTGCCGCGCCGTTGCCGACGGTCAGACTGCCGGCGTTGAGCGCGGTGCCACCGGTGAAGGTGTTGGCGCCGTTGAGGGTCAGGTTGGCGGTGCCGTTCTTGATCAACTGGCTGGCGCCACTGATCACGCCACCGAGGGTCAGCGCGTTGCTGCCGCCGATCCCCAGATTGTTGTTGAGAATGACGTTGTTGTTCAGCGTCACCGCTGTATTGCTGTCGAGAGTCGCAGCGCCGCCGACGGTGATATCGCCGCTGCCGAGCGCAGCATTGGCACCCGCGGTGATGGTGCCTGCGTTCAACGCAACAGCACCGAGGAAAGTATTGGCGCCGTTGAGAATCAGGTTGGCCGCGCCGTTCTTGGTCAGCCCGCCGCTGCCGCTGACCACACCACCGAGGGTCAGGTTGGCGTTGCCGGCAATGTTCAGGTTACCGCCAAGGGCGACCGCATTGCTCAGCGCCACGGTGGTGCTGGCGTCGAGGGTAGTGCCCGCCGCCGTGGTCAGTGCGCCGGTGCCGAGCGCGGTGTTGCTGCCGACGATCAGCGTACCGGCATTGAGCGCCGTGCCGCCGGAGAAGGTGTTGTTGCCGCTGAGGGTCAGGTTCGCAGTGCCGTCCTTGATCAGGTTGCCGGCGCCGCTGATGACGCCACTCAAGCCAAGCGCCTGAGTGCCACCGATGGTCAGCCCGCCCGCCAGCGCCACAGCGTTGGCCAGCGTCACCGCCGTGGTTGCATCCAGTGTTGTGCCGGCCGCAGCGTTCAATGCGCCTGTGCCGAGGGCAGTGTTGCTGCCGACGAACAAGGTGCCGCCGTTGAGCGCGGTGGTGCCGCTGTTGGTGTTGTTGCCGGCCAAAGTCAGACTAGCAGTGCCGCTCTTGGTGATCGCACCAGTGCCGGAGACGATGCCGCCCAGGGTCAGCGCATTGCTGCCGAGCACGTTCAGCGCACCGGTGATGCCGACGTTGTTGCCCAGGGTCACGTTGCCGGTGCTGTCGAGGCTGGTGCCGTTGCTGGTGTTGAGCACCCCGGTACCCAGTGCGTTGTTGTTGCCGACGCGCAAGGTCCCGGCACTGAGACTGGTGATCCCGGTGTAGGTGTTGCTGCCGTTGAGGGTCAGGCTGCCGCTGCCGGTTTTGGTGAGGTTGGCGGCGCCGCTGATCACCCCGCCCAGGGTCAGCGCACCGGTGCCGGTTGCGGTCAGGGTGCTGTTGAGCGTGATCGCGTTCGCCAGCGAAATGGGCGTCGTTGCCGAGATACTCGAAGAGCCGCCAACCGTGATGCCACCGGTACTGAACGACTGGTTGTTGCCCACCAGCACCACGCCGCCATTGAGCACGGTGTTGCCGGTGTAAGTGTTGATGCCGTTGAGATTGAGCTGGCCGCTGCCGATCTTGGTCAGGCCGCCCGTGCCGGAAATCACACCGTTGAGGGTCGTGCCGTTGATGCCCTGCAGGGTCAGGCCGCCGGCGCCCAGGTTGATCTGGTTGGCCAGCGTCAAACCGGCATTGCTGGCCTGCAGAATCCCGCCGTTGGACGTCAGCACGCCACTGCCGAACGCCGCGTTGTCGTTGAACTGCGCGACACCGCCATTAAGCGTGGTCGCACCGCTGACCAACGGCCCTTGCAAGGTCCAGGTGCCGCTGTTGAGGGTCAGGTTGTTGAAGTTGACGTAGGTCGCGCTGGACGCCGTGCCGGTCCCGGTGGTGCCACCGCCGAGGCCGATCGGGTTTTGCAGGATCAGCGTGTTGGTGCCGGCCGCGCCGCCATCGATCGTCCCGGTCGGGGCGAAGGTCAGGTTGATGCCGATCAGGCCCCCGAGGCCGACGGAGACTTGCACACCGTCGCCGACGTTAACGCTGGAACCGGTGATCGCGTAGAAGGTGTTGGTGCTGCCCGCCCCCATCGACACACCGCCGGTGATGTTGCCGGCGTTGGTGAAGGTGTTGCCCGCAACCGACGTCTCGAACGCAATCCGACCGTTGATGGTGCCGCTGGCGCTGTTGGTCATGTTGACTTGCGAACCGCCATACACCCCGACCACCGGGGTATCGGCCAGGGTGATGCCGCCGACCGACAGCCCGGTGGAAGTGATGGTGCCGTCGTTGGTGATGGTCGTGGTGCCCGACACCGAGTTGTTCACGCCAATCCCCAGCCCGTCGATGCTGGTCAGGTTGAGCCCGAGCAGCATGCCGGTACCGCGAATGATCCCGGTGGCGTTGTTGACGATGCTCACCGTGCTGGTCGCGCCGGTACCGATGAACGCACCGCCACTGAGGATCGACACCAGGCCCAGCAAGGCCGGGTCGAGGGTGCCGGAGTTGTTCAGGTTGATGTTGGCCCCGGTCAGGTTGATGACCTTGCCACCCAGGGTCGCGTTCATCTGCGCCCCGGAGTTGACGTTGACCGTCAAGCCGCTGGTGGCGCTGCTGTAGTCATTGAGAAACAGCGGCAGCGTCGGGACGCCCGAACAGGTAATCGTCGAACCTGCCGCCGAGCACGTCGCGAGCGCCTGCTCGCTGACCCCACCGAACAAAAGTCCGGCAACGCTCAGGTGCACGGCAAGGGAAAGAGGGGAAAAACGCGAAACGAGGGCGACACCAAACCTTGCTTCCACGGGCTACTCCTTGTCGTGGCCAAATTCTTCCTTGAAGGCGTGCACGTCGGGCTTATTCCACACGCGAATCAAGACTGCGACGGTCATCACAAAACCGCGTCATGGCTGACAAGCTAGTAGACGCCCCGCAATGGGGCACTGATTAAATGGTGTTAATACTTTAATACTAGGGCCGTCTAAACCGCGGGTTTCGGCCCCTAAACACAGGACTTTGCCTAAACGACATCCCCCTGTAGGAGCTGCGGCACGCTGCGATCTTTTGATCTTGATCGTTAAAAACAAAATCAAAAGATCGCAGCGTGCCGCAGCTCCTACAGGGGCGAACGGTGCGACTTGGTACGTGTTGTGCAAACGTTTGCGACCTGCCTATATCGGCTTTTTCGTAACAAAACCGTACAGACCCGCAGAACCCGGGCCTTGATCCGCAAAAAAAGGACTTTGAATGCACGCTGCTTCCCTTCTTCGCGCCCCGTTTGCGCGCACGTTTGCTGTTTCCCTGCTACTGACCGGCGTTACCGGAGTTCTCAGCCACAGCGCATTGGCGCAACCGGCACAACAGGCGCTGCCCGACGAATCGGCCCAGGGCGAAGCCCTCAGCCCGGAAGCTGCCCCGGCGAAAAAAGGCGCGTATCTGTCGGACTGGTACAACCAGGACCTGACGTTGATCGGCAGCAAGGACATCAGCTTCGGCCCGCAACCGGCCGATGACATCTATCTGGAATACGAGTACTTCGGGCGCAAGGGGCCGTTCGAGCTGTACGGCTACATCGACATTCCGAAGATTTTCAACATCGGCAACAGCCACGACAAAGGCGTGTGGGACCATGGCTCACCGGTGTTCATGGAGCACGAGCCGCGCATCTCCATCGACTACCTCGCCGGCCGCAGCCTGGCCATCGGCCCGTTCAAGGAATGGTACGTGGCGTTCGACTGGATCTACGATCACGGCAGCCGTAAAGAGAACCGCGCCAACACCCTGTACAGCGGCTTCGGCACCGACATCGACACCCATTCGCGGGTCAACCTGTCGGCCAACCTGTACGGGCGCTACCAGTGGGAAAACTACGGTGCGAGCAATGAGTATTCGTGGGACGGCTACCGCGCGCAGCTCAAATACATCGTGCCCATCGACAAGTTCAGCAACGGCGCGTCGCTGACCTACATCGGTTTCACCAACTTCGACTTCGGCTCCGACATCCACAAGGACAACCCGGCGCGCACCGCCAACGCCACGGTGGCGACCAACGTGCTGCTGTACTCGTTCACCCACTTGCGTTTCACCCTGGTCGGCCGTTATTTCCACAACGGCGGCAACTGGGAGGATGGCAGCGAGCTGAACTTCGGCGACGGCAATTTCCGCGCGCGTTCCAACGGTTGGGGTTACTACGCCGGCATCGGCTACCAGTTCTGAATTCAGGAGATTTTCATGCAAGCAATGACGCGTCTGACTTTGGCCGCTGCGGCCCTGCTCTCTTCCACGGCGTGGGCGGCGCAAGCGCCGATCCAGCCGAAAGTGGTGCTGATCACCATGTTCGCCCCCGAGGCGCAGCACTGGATCGAGCGCCTCGATCTGCAACAGGAAATCCGCGTGCCGGGCCTGTCCGCCGAGTACCCGACCGTGCGCTGCAACGCACAACAGGTGTGCCTGCTGACCACCGGCATGGGTCAGACCAACGCCGCTGCTTCAACCCTGGCACTGGCCCTGTCGCCGAAATTCGACCTGCGCAAAAGCTGGTTCCTGATTGCCGGGATCGCCGGCATCAGCCCGAAACACGGGACCCTCGGCACCGCCGCGTGGGCGCATTACCTGGTGGAGTTCGGTACGCAATGGGAGCTGGATTCGCGCGATGCGCCGGCGAGCTGGCCGACCGGCTACCTGGGCATCAACACCAAGGGACCGAACGAAAAACCACCGCTGGACTACAAGACCGAAGTCTTCGAACTCAACCCGAAATTGCAGGCCAAGGCCTTCGCCCTGAGCCACAAGGTCGAACTGAGCGAGAGCAAGGAATCGGCGGCGTGGCGCCGGAAATACCCGTCAGCCCCGGCCAACCAGCCGCCAGTGGTTACGCGCTGCGACACGCTGGCAGGCAACACCTGGTTTTCCGGTACGCGCCTGAGCGAACGCGCGGAGGTCTGGACCCAATTGCTGACCGACAACAAGGGTGAGTACTGCACCACGCAACAGGAAGACAACTCCACTTACGAAGCCCTGTTGCGCGCCAGTCGCGAAGGCCTGGTGGATGTGCAGCGTCTGGCCGTGGTGCGTGCTGGCTCCGACTTCGACCGCCCGGCGCCGGGCGGCAGTGAAGTGGACAATCTGCTGAAGTACGCCGATCAGGGCGGGTTCGTGCCGGCGCTGGAAAACCTCTATCGCGCGGGTAATCCGCTGGTGCAGGACATTCTGAAAAACTGGTCGGCGTGGGAAAACGGCGTTCCACAATCCTGAGCACAAAACGAGCCCTGTGGGAGCTAGCTTGCCAGCGATGGCGCCAGTTCAGTCAATATCTTGATCGACTGTTCTACCGCTATCGCTGGCAAGCCAGCTCCCACAGGTTATGCGGTGTCTGGAAGATCAGGGGATGAGGATGACCTTGTCCCCACTCCCATGATTCACCTCTGCATAGCTCTGCACTCCCTGCGCCAGAGGCACTTCCACCCACGCCTGCGGCAACGGCAACAGTCCCTCATCGAAGAACCGCCCGAACTGCTCGAGCATCGCCGCACAGGCTTGCACGCCGTACAGCAGCGAGTTGATCCCGACCACCGAACCGCCCTTGCGGTACAACGCCAGCGCTGGCAATTGCACATGGCCGTCGACCGGCGCGGCGATGATCGCGATGCGGCCGAACGCTGCCAATGCCGCCACCGAGGCCGGCAGCCAGAAACCGGTGGTGTCGAAGATTACGTCAGCGCCGCCGCTGTACACCGCGTTGACCTGCGCGCCGAGGTCTTCGGGCTTATCCAGCTGAATCGTCGGATAGCCCTGCGCCTGCAACGCCTTGACCTGCTCCGGCCGCCGCGCAGCCGCGAGGATCTGCGCGCCGCGCACCTTGGCCAATGCCAACGCCGCGGTCGCCACCGCACCACCGCCGATCACCAGCAAACGGGTTTCAGCGCTCACCAGGCTGCGCTCCAGTGCATCCCAAGCGGTGGTGTAAGGCACGCCGAGGCTGGCTGCCTGAGCGAAGCTCAAGTGCGACGGTTTATGCGCCACGCCGTTGGCCGGCAATTTGACGAATTGCGCGTGCGAACCATCGGCAAAAAAGCCCAACTCGCGCCCGGTGCCCCAGACTTCCTGACCGAGCAACGCCTGCGGGCCTTCGACCACGACACCGGCGAAATCGCGCCCGGGAATCCGCGGCAACGTGGTGTAGGGAAAACGCCCGAGCACGTTCTTCACATCGCTGGGGTTCAGGCCGGCGGCCTTGATCTCGACCAGCACGTCATCAGCGCCGGGCATTGGGGTCGGTACGTCGACGAAACGCAGGGAGGACAGATCGCCGGTTTTATCAAATTGCAGTGCTTTCATGAGGACATCCACCAAGGGGAAAAAAAGACATTCAGGACAACCAACCGGCGACCAGTTGCCGGCCCAGCGGCCACAGCTGCTCACCCGCGAGCATGCCCAGCAGCCCCACCAGCGCGATGGCCGGTGGCGCCGGGGAACGAAAATCCAGCGCGCCATAGAGCAGGCCGACGCCCAGACCGATGGCCAGCGAAATCAGGTAGTTCATGGAAAACTCCGCCGCGTGAAAGGAATGGGCAGAGTCTAGGGAAGGATCGGCAGAGGTGTCGGCCAAGGACTTCTGAATTTCGGCCAAAAGACCGACATCCCCCTGTAGGAGCTGCCGCAGGCTGCGATCTTTTGATCTTGTTTTCAAAATCAAAGTCAAAAGATCGCAGCCTGCGGCAGCTCCTACAGGGATCGGGTTCAGGCCGTGGAGAATTGCGAAGGCGCCACACCCAGTTCACGCCGGAACATGTCACTGAAACTGCTCGGCGAATACCCCAGCTCCCGAGCGATCGCATTCACCGGCACGCCCTGAATCAACTCGGCCACCGCCGTCGCCAGTTGCACCTGCCGCCGCCATTCGGCGAAGCCCATGCCAAGGCTGTCCTTGAACAACCGCGCCAGCGTGCGCACGCTGGCCCCGGCGTTTTCCGCGTGCTGCTCGAACGGAATGTCCAGCGACGGCGCCGCCATCACCGCCTGACACAGGTTCATCAGGCGCCGGTCGGAATCGTCGGGCAGCGGGATCTTCAATGCCGAGCGCCGGGCACGCTTGAGCTCCAGCAGCGCCAGCCCGACCAGGGCGTCGTAATAAGCCGGCTCGCCGCTGTCACCCTGCGCCACCAAACCGACGATCAACTCGCGCAACAAACCACCGACCTCGATCACCTGCACGGTCGCATCCAGCGTCGCCGCCAGCGCCGGGCGCAGGTAGATGTTGCGCATCTGCAAGTCCGAGACCACGCGAATTCCGTGCGGCACTCCGGGCGGCAACCACACCGCGCGCTGCGGCGGCACCACCAGCGCCTCATGCGGGGTCTCGACCCACATCACCCCGCTCATCGCATACAGCAACTGCCCCCAGACATGCTCATGCGGCTCAATAAACAAACCACGCGGATAGGTACGCGCCAGCGGTTGCACCGGCACATCGGTATCCGTCAGATCGGGGGGTGCGGCGAGGGCCATGGCGAGTATTCATTGGGGTTGCCGAAAGGCGCATGGCAACCAGTCGGTCACAGCGTCGCCAACGATAGATACCGTCGGACAATCCGAGTGAATTTTCCCGACGCGCCGCGATCCTTCTAATACCACAGGGAGGAATACGGGCTTTATGAACAACGCAAAACTGTTTGTCATCGATTACACCCTTCACGGCACGCCCAAATCGTTCATTATCCGCTCGGACAAAATGGACAACGCCGAGGCGTGGCACTGGGCAAGCTGTGATGCCGGCGTGGGTCGCATCCCGCGTTTCGGCCGGGAAAAAGTGCAAAAGACCAGCAAACCGATGGCGGAGAAATTCGGCGTGGAAAACGTCACATGGCGACCGGCGAGCTAGACTCTCGCCAGGCAATGGGGACTCTTCGGGGGCGTACACAATGACCAGCATCTTCAGCCCGGCGCATCTGGATTATGGCCTGGACACCCTTTTCGGACGTATCACCAGAAGCGTGGACTGTCAGGTGGGTCTTGAAGCTGTCGAAGACGACCCCTATCGCTTCGCCCTGCGCGTACCGGCGCCGTTACCGGAGGACCTCGACCAGGCGAAAACCGTGGTGGTCAGGGTCGAAGGCCGGCGTCTGCAAGGCACGGTTCGCCAAACCGAACGGCTGGATGATGAAAGCCTGAAACTGCAAGTGGAGCCTGATTAGGCTCCACTTTTTTTGCGCGCGGTTATTTGGGGTGGGCGCAATGACAGCCTTTGCTTGAACACTCTTCACCGCCCTTGTGGTGGTGCGCGCAAGCCTCGCAGCAATAGTGTTTGCCGTGCACGGCGTAGGCGTGTTCGCCTTCCTTGATGGTGCATTTGCAGTTGGGGCAGTCGCATTTTCTATCGGGCATGGGGGCAGACTCCTTTTTGGGTGGTTGTCTGGGCTTGTGGGATAAGCCGTAAATAGCAGTGTAGGAGCTGCCGAAGGCTGCGATCTTTTTGATCTGGTGTTTTTTGCGGGATTGGGTGTATATCCGTTTTTTCGGGTGCTAGCGATATCGGGTGAATATCCGTTGCTTCGGGTGTTGCTGATTACGGTTCCGCCCTTACGGCGGGTCACTTTTTCCAAACGCCGAAAAAGTAACCAAAAAGGCTTCCCCCAGCGTACGGCACTTCGCCGAGGCTCAGTGTTCCCTCGCTACGGTGCCCATCCGGGGGCATCGCCTACGGTTTGCTTCGCTGCACCTCCTCTCGATGTATGCGGCTTCGCCGCATGGCGCTACGCGCCTCCCCCCCGGATGGACACCTTCGCTCGGCCTGCCGAAGGGGCTGAAGATCAAAAGCCAGATCAAGAGCCAAAGCCAAAGCCAAAGCCAAAGCAGATCAAAAGATCGCAGCCTTCGGCAGCTCCTACAGGGGATTGGGTGTATTCAGATAGAAATTGGTCGCTGTCAGGCCGCCTTCGCTGGCAAGCCAGCTCCCACAGTGGGATCGGGTGTTTTCAGTTAGAAATTGGTCGGCTGTCAGGCCGCCATCGCTGGCAAGCCAGCTCCCACAACTTTATTCGTGCACACCCCATGCGGCGAAGCCGCCCCACTCAACACGATGAGCGTTAGCTCGAGTACCGCTCTTGATCTGAGGGCCCGTCGGCCGGCTGAGTGGAGGGATTTATCCGGGGGTGGGAGCGCAGCGACCGTTTGGCGCAGCCAAACACAGCGAGAGGAGGTGCAGCGAAGCAAACCGTAGGCGCTGCCCCCCGGATGAATCCCGCAGCGAAGGAACCCGAGCCCAAGCGAGGGCCGAACGTCAGGGTAAAGCCCTTTGGTTACTTTGGGGCGTTTGCCAAAGTGACCCGCCGTCAGGGCGGAACCCTAGGTGGCCGTTACCACAGCAACGGATATTCACCCAAATCTCAATCAGAACGACGAACACTGCTGCGATACATAAAAACCAAAGCCAACCCCAGACAAACCATCGCCAACACCCGTGAAGACGAAAGCTCGATCGCCGGATTCCCCAGCCAGCCAAAATTATCGATCAACATCCCCATCCCCAATTGCCCGACGATCACCGCAACAGTCGCCACCGCCGTACCCACGACAGGCACAGCACCGACCATGACCATCATGTAAACCACACCAAACAGCGCCCCGGTGAGCTGCCACTTCGGCACGTCCAAGAGGCTGACCGCCTGCGCCGGCTCAAAAAACACAATCAACAATCCGGTGGTCACAGCCCCAACGACAAACGTCAGCAGACTACTGCGCAACACCCCGACGGTCTCGCCCAAGCGCCCATTGATCGCCGCCTGCACACTCAACACCGCACCAGCCAACACCACCACTGCCAACAAAATAACCAGACTCATCTCTTCAACCCCGCGCAATCAGAACCAATGCCACCACAATCAACACCAACGCCAGCCAGCGCTCGGCATTGACCTTCTTGCGCGTCGCGCCGAACCAGCCGAAATGGTCGATCAGTACGCTCTTGCCGACCTGCCCCGAGAGAATCGCGATCATCGTCATCGCAATCCCGATATGCGGCGTCGCCAGGGTCAGCACCACCACGTACATCGGCCCCAGAAATCCTCCGATCAACTGCCAGCGTGGCAGCTCGGTCAGCGCCGGGCCCTTTTGCGGCCCTGCGAACAACAGCAGCAAAAACAGAATCGCCGAACCCACACCGAAGATGCTCAAGGTCGCCCACAGATGCCCGACTTGCTCACCCAATGGCCCAAGCAATCCGGCCTCCACCGACAGGCCCATGCCGGCCAGAATCACCAGCGGCAGCAACAACAGGCGCAGCCCCGACCGGGTAACCGGTGCCGCCCCACTTACTTCATCCAGCGTTTGCATATTCAAATTCCCCTGCAAGTAAACGATGGCGCGGATTATCGGCTGGCGCCGCTGTGCGATAAATGGGAGCATCCAGACAACACTTTTGCGCAACTCGCACAACAGGACAGATTCATGCACGGGCTGAACGAACTGGGGTTCAAGACATTGAGGCTGTTTGTGGCGGTACTCGACCACGGCAGTTTCTCTGAAGTCGCCCGTCGCGAGGGCGTGGCGCCCTCTTCGATCTCGCGGCAGATCCAGTTGATGGAGCAGGCGCTGAACCAGCAATTGCTCTACCGCCACACCCGTGCCGTGACGCCGACCGAGGCCGGGCGCATGCTCGGCCACCATGCGCGGCTGGTGCTGGTGCAACTGGAAGAAGCCGAACAGGCGCTGCAGGAGCAGCAAAGCGAACCCACCGGGCTGGTGCGCATCAATGCGCCGGTGGTGTTCGGCCAGCGTCACCTGACGCCGTGGCTGGGGAAATTGTGCGCGCGCTATCCGAAGCTGCAACTGGACATCCAGCAGACCGACCATTACGTCGACCCGCTGCAGGAAGGTGCCGACCTGCTGTTTCGCATCGGCCCGCTGCACGATTCAAGCATGCAGGCGCGGATACTGGCACCGCACAGTTTTCAGGTCGCCGCCAGTCCGGCCTATCTGCAGCGCCACGGCACCCCGCAACACCCGGAAGATCTGGCGCAGCACCAGTGTCTTGCCTACAAAGGCGCAACCGGTCAGCAGCGCTGGTTCTTTCGTCAAGGTCAGGGCGACTGGACGCCGTACTCGGTCAAAGGCCCGATCACCGGCAACCACGCCGACACTCTCACCCAGGCCGCCGAACAAGGCCTGGGCCTGGTGATGTTTCCGTCATGGCTGATTGGTGAGGCGGTGCGTGAAGGCACGCTGGTGCCGGTGTTGCGCGAATATCAGGTGTCCAACAGTCTGGAGCCGCAGCAGATTGCGGTGCTGTGGCCGGGTAGCCGGCGACTGTCGGTGAAGGTGCGTACGGTGATCGACTTCTTCATCGAATGTTTCGGCGAAATCCCCTACTGGGACAGACCCTGAGCCTTACACCGCCCCTGTAGGAGCTGCCGGAGGCTGCGATCTTTTGACTTTGATCTTTTAAAGCAAGATCAAAAGATCGCAGCCTCCGGCAGCTCCTACACGGTTCGGCTAAAACGTTAAATTCGGAACTGCCCCACCAGTCTGCCCAACCGCTGCCCCAGCTCCGCCAGACTGCGCGAAGTCTGCGCGCCCAACTGGGTCTCATCCGCCACGCTGTCAACCGCCACGGCGATCTGATGCACGCTGCGGTTGATCTCTTCGGCCACCGCCGTCTGCTCCTCCGCCGCACTGGCGATCTGCGCGTTCATCGAATTGATGGTCGCAATCAGCTCGGCCATCGCATCCAGCGACGCGCCAGCCTGATTGGCTTGCGCCGAGGTGCCATCGCCCGCCTCGCTGGAGCGGCGCATCGCCTCGACCGCCGACTGCGTGCCCGCCTGCAAACGATCGATCATGCCCTGAATTTCCTGGGTGCTGATCTGCGTGCGGCTGGCCAGTGCCCGCACTTCGTCCGCCACCACCGCAAAGCCACGCCCGGCCTCCCCGGCCCGCGCCGCCTCAATTGCCGCGTTCAGTGCCAGCAGGTTGGTCTGTTCGGCAATCGAGCGGATCACTCCGAGCACGCCTACAATCGACGACACGTCTTGCTGCAGGCTGTCGAGCGATACGCCGCTGCTGCGAATGTCATCCACCAGCGCATGAATCTGTTTGATGCTGCCAGCCACCACGCGCTTGGCGCTCTGGCCCTCCTCGTCGGTCTGCTGCGCGGCCACCGCGGCGTTCTGCGCGCTTTTGGCGACGTCCTGGGCGGCGGCGGACATTTCGTTGATCGCCGTGGCAACCTGATCGGTCTCGTGACGCTGACGCTCCATCGCCTGATCGGAACGCTGGGCCTGATCCGATACTTGGGTCACCAGGCCGGTCAGTTGCGTGGTCATCTCGGTGATCTGTCGCACCAGGCCGTGGATCTTGTCGACGAAGCGGTTGAACGAGCCGGCCAGTTCGCCGAGTTCATCCTGGCTGCTGATGTTCAGCCGGCGGGTCAGATCGCCCTCGCCTGCGGCGATGTCGTCGAGGTTGGCTTTCATCAGGTTCAGCGGCCGCAAAATGGTGTTGGCCAACAGCATGCCCGCTGCGGCGATCACCAACAGCACCAGCACGGCCACGCCGACGATGCTGAGAATCACGCCTTGCATACGCTCCTGCACTTGCGCCTCGACCACCGCCACTTGCGCTTCAATGCCGTCGAGGTTGACCGACGTGCCCACCGCCATGTCCCACTTCGCCAGGTATTCGGTGTAGCCGAGTTTCGGCACCAGCACGTTGGCATTGCCCGGCAGTGGCGAGCTGTATTGCAGATAGTGGGTGCCGTCCTTGGCTACGCTCACCAGGCCGCGATTGACGTAAACCCCGTTGGGGTCGCGGTTGTCCTTGAAGCTTTTGCCCACACCTTCCGGGTCGTTGGCCTTGAACAGGCGTACGGTCTCGGAGTCGTAGCCGAAGAAGTAGCCGTCCTTGCCGTAGCGGATGCCCGACAGCAATTTGATCGCCTGCGCCCGCGCCGCGTTATCCCCGGGGGCGGCCGCGTCGTACAGCGGTTTGATCGTGGTCATCGCCACGGCGACGTAACTTTGCAGCGTGGCCTTGGCGTCGGCGAGCAGGCGTTCGCGGGTCTGCTCGACCTCGGTGTGCGCCTGCTGCTGGAGGATGAACAGCGTGGTCAGACTGATGACCAGCGCAAAGAGCAGCACCGGCAGGACGGCAAGGGACAGGACTTTAGCCTTGAGACTCAAGCGCATTGGGGGGGCTCACTCTTTTGGTTTTATTGGCGTGGTTAAAGGCGTTAACGGCACGCGCGAGCAAAAGTTGAACCCAAAAAAAGATCGCAGCCTTCGGCAGCTCCTACAGATATTGATGTAGGAGCTGCCGAAGGCTGCGATCTTTTGATCTTCAGCTTTTAATCAGAGGACCATCGCCGCCACCCAGCCGAACGCCAGCAGCGGCAGGTTGTAGTGCAGGAAGGTCGGGACCACGGTGTCCCAGATGTGGTGATGCTGACCGTCGATGTTCAGGCCGGAAGTCGGGCCCAGCGTCGAGTCCGAGGCGGGCGAACCGGCGTCACCCAGGGCTCCGGCGGTGCCGACGATGCAGACAATCGCCAGCGGGCTGAAACCCAGTTGCACGCACAGCGGCACGAAAATCGCCGCCAGAATCGGCACGGTGGAGAACGACGAACCGATGCCCATGGTCACCAGCAGCCCCACCAGCAACATCAACAGCGCGCCGATGCCCTTGCTGTGATTGATCCACGACGCCGACGATTCGACCAGGGTCTGCACTTGTCCGGTGGCCTTCATCACTTCGGCGAACCCGGACGCGGCAATCATGATGAAACCGATCATCGCCATCATCTTCATGCCTTCGGTGAACAGGTCATCGGTCTCACGCCACTTGACGATGCCGGACACCGAGAAAATCAGGAAACCGACCAGCGCCCCGATAATCATCGAGTCCAACAGCAGTTGCACAATGAACGCCGCCGCAATCGCCACACCGGCGATCATCAGGCTCAGCGGGTTGTACTGCACGGCCACTTGCTCGACCTGCTCGATTTTCTGCAGATCATAGACGCGCTTCTTGCGGTAGCTGATGAACGCCATGGCCAGGCCGAACAGCATGCCCAGCGCCGGAATGCCCATGGCGTGGGTGACGTTGATGCCACTGATGTCGACGCCGCTGCGCGCGACGTTGGCCAGCAGGATTTCATTGAGGAAGATGTTGCCGAAGCCCACCGGCAGGAACATGTACGGAGTGATCAGGCCAAACGTCATGACGCAGGCGATCAACCGGCGATCGAGTTGCAGCTTGGTCAACACATATAACAGTGGCGGCACCAGCAACGGAATGAACGCAATGTGGATCGGCAGAATGTTCTGCGAGGCAATCGCCACCACCCAGAGCAGGCCGATCAGCAGCCATTTGACGTTGCCGCCCCCGGTCGCGTGTTGCCGATCGACCATCGCCAGCGCCTTGTCGGCCAGCGCATGGGCCAGGCCGGACTTGGCAATCGCCACGGCGAACGCACCCAGCAATGCGTAGGACAAGGCCACGGTTGCGCCGCCACCCAGACCGCTGTTGAACGCCTTGAGCGTGGCATCGATGCCCAAACCACCGGTCAGACCACCGACCAGCGCACCGACGATCAGGGCGATCACCACGTGCACACGGGACAGGCTGAGGATCAGCATGATGCCGACCGCAGCAATCACTGCATTCATTTCATTACCTCAAAAACACGGCGATGACATCATCACCGCCAGACAGGATGAGTCCGCCAACGGTTAACCGGCGGATTGGCAAAGAGGGTCTTATTAGAAGGGCGCGCACTGTGCCGCAGAGTGGCGATGGTGTCAAAGCAACCGAATGCAACAACCGATGAACCACCCTGTAGGAGCTGCCGAAGGCTGCGATCTTTTGATCTTGTTTTTAAAAATCAAAATCAAAAGATCGCAGCCTTCGGCAGCTCCTACAGGGGATTGGTTGCATGCGGCAATCGGTCATATTGCGCTTGAACAATAAAGAAAGCCGAAACGCGGCCGTTACAGTGCAAAGTCTCAGATATTTATCGAATAAGGACGTCTCCATGTCGCTCAGACAACTTTCCATTCAATGGAAAATCACCCTGCTCGCCGGCCTGTGCCTGGCGGGCATCGTGACCCTGCTGGTGGGTCTTTCGCTGTACCGCATGGAGCACAGCTCCGAGCTGGTGAAGGCTTCGAGCATGGAGATGCTGACCGAGTCGGCCCAGGCGCGCATTGAATCGCAAGGCGAAGTGCAGGCTGCCGGGATTCGCCAGCAGTTCATGGACGCCTATCAATATGGCCACGGTTTTTCGCGGCAGGTGCTGTTCCTGCGCGAGCAGGCCGAGAAGCGCTTCCTCGATGCTTTTGACCTGCGCGAAGACATGACCCGCCAAGTCAAGTCCGCGCTGCAGGCCAATCCGGACCTGCTCGGCCTGTCGCTGGTGTTCGAAGCCAACGCGCTGGACGGCAAGGATGAGCTGTTCGCCGGTCAGGCCGAGCTGGGCAGCAACGACAAGGGCCGCTTCGCCCTCTACTGGTCGCAGCCGACTCCCGGCAAAGTCACCTCGATGGCTCTGCCGGAAAGCGACATGACCGACACCAGCACAGGCCCCAGCGGTCAGGCGGCCAATGCCTGGTTCACCTGCCCGCGCACCACGCTCAAACCGTGCGTGATCGAACCGTACTTTTATGTGATCGACGGCCAGAACGTGCTGATGACCAGCATCGTCTTTCCGCTGATGGTCAACGGCAAAGTCATCGCCTCGCTGTCGGTGGACATCAATCTCAACAGCCTGCAGGCGATCAGTCAGGGCGCGAGCAAAAAACTCTACGACGGCCAGACCGCCGTGAGCATCATCAGCCCCACCGGCCTGCTCGCCGGTTACAGCCCGGACGCCAGCAAGCTGAGCAAACGTCTGGATGCCGTGGACACCGTCAGTGGCGCCGAACTGCTGCGTCAACTCGGCGCCAGCAGCAGCGTCAGCAGCCTGCACAGCAACGGCCAGTTGAAAGTGCTGTCGCCGTTCCAGCCGATCCCCGGCGGCCCGTCGTGGGGCGTGTTGCTCGACGTGCCGGAAAAGGTGCTGGTCAGCCGCGCCGAAGCACTCAAGCAGCAACTGGATGCGAGCAACCACTCCGGCACCCTGATCGAACTGAGCCTCGGCGTGCTTGCGGCGCTGATCGGCCTGTTGCTGGTGTGGCTGATGGCACGCAGTGTGACCAGACCGATCCTCGGCGTGGCCAACATGCTTGAAGACATTGCCAGTGGCGAAGGCGATCTGACCCGCCGCCTGGCCTACGACAAAAAAGATGAACTCGGCCAATTGGCCGGCTGGTTCAACAAATTCCTCGACAAGTTGCAACCGATCATCGCCGAAGTGAAACGCTCGGTGCAGGACGCGCGCAACACCGCCGACCAGTCCTCGGCCATCGCGACTCAGACCAGCGCCGGCATGGAGCAGCAATACCGTCAGGTCGATCAGGTCGCCACCGCATCCCACGAAATGAGCGCTACCGCGCAGGATGTAGCGCGCAGTGCTGCGCAAGCCGCCGAAGCGGCCAAAGACGCCGACCGCGCCACCCGTCAGGGCCTGACCGTGATCGACCGCACCACCGCGAGCATCGACACCCTCGCCGCCGACATGAGCGCAGCGATGGTGCAGGTCGAAGGCCTGGCCGCCAACAGCGAGAAGATCGGTACCGTGCTGGAGACCATCCGCGCCATCGCCGAACAGACCAACCTGCTGGCGCTCAACGCGGCAATCGAAGCGGCGCGTGCCGGTGAAGCCGGGCGCGGTTTTGCCGTAGTCGCCGACGAAGTGCGCAACCTCGCCCGCCGCACGCAAGAGTCGGTGGAAGAAACCCGTCAGGTGATCGAGCAACTGCAGACCGGTACCCAGGATGTGGTCGGTTCGATGGGCAACAGCCATCGTCAGGCGCAGGGCAGTGTCGAGCAGGTCGGTCAAGCGGTGACCGCACTGCGCCAGATCGGTGATGCGGTGACGGTGATCAGCGACATGAACCTGCAGATCGCCAGCGCGGCGGAAGAACAGAGCGCGGTGGCCGAGGAGATCAACAACAACGTGGCGACCATTCGCGACGTCACCGAGTCGCTGTCCGGACAGGCCAATGAGTCGGCGCGGGTCAGCCAGTCGCTGAACAGCCTGGCGAATCAGCAGCAGAGTCTGATGGATCAGTTCCGGGTCTGACTGCATCACCCTCGCCTGTAGGAGCTGCCGAAGGCTGCGATCTTTTGACTTTGATTTTTTAAAAACCAAGATCAAAAGATCGCAGCCTTCGGCAGCTCCTACAGGGGGTTTGTGGGGAACCGGGGTTAGCGTTTGGGCAACTCGATCACCACCTTCAACCCGCCCCACTCGCTCTCGCCCAGCACCAGCAACCCGCCCCACGTCTCGACAATATCCCGGACAATCCCCAGCCCCAGACCATGCCCGTCAGTCTGCTCGTCGAGCCGCGTGCCACGGCTGAACACCTGAGTGCGCTGTTCTTCGGGAATCCCCGGGCCATCGTCTTCCACGCTCAGGGCGAAGCCGTCCGCTCGTTCGATCACGCTCAGCCGCACCTCGGCATCCGCCCATTTGCAGGCGTTGTCCAACAGGTTGCCGAGCAGCTCCAGCAAATCCTCGCGATCCCAAGGCAATAGCAGCCCCGGCGGCGCGACGTAGCTCAACGTCAGATGCTCGCCGTGAATCATGTTCAACGTCGCCAGCAGCCCCGGCAGTTCCGCATCACAATCAAACAGCGCGCCGGGCAGTGCATCACCGGATAAACGCGCGCGATTGAGTTCACGATTGAGCCGCTGCTGCACTTGCTCCAGTTGCTCCTTGAGGATCTTGCGCAGCTCCGGATGGGCGTCGAGTTTTTCGTTCGAAGCCAGACTCAGCAGCACCGCCAGCGGGGTCTTCAGCGCATGTCCCAGATTGCCCAACGCATTGCGCGAGCGCTTGAGACTGTCTTCGGTGTGCGCCAGCAAATGGTTGATCTGCGCCACCAACGGCTCGAGCTCGACCGGCACCTGATCGTCCAGTTGCGAGCGCTGGCCCTGTTGCAACTGGGCGATCTGCTCGCGCGCGCGTTCCAGCGGCTTGAGCGCGCGACGCACCGTCAACCGTTGCAGCAGCAGAATCAGCAGCAAGCCGGCCAGGCCCAGCCCGAGGCCGATCTGGCGCATACGCTGGAAACTCTCGCGCACCGGGGTGTAATCCTGGGCGACGCTGATGGAGATTGACTGCCCCAAACGCCGATAATCCGAACGCAACACCAGCAACTGCTGACCGTCCGGCCCCAGTTGCAAATTGCTGTGCAAACCCGGGTGCTCCAGCAGTGGCAGATCCTGATCCCACAGCGAACGCGAGCGCCAGTGGCTGTCGGCAAAATCGATGCGGAAGTAATGCCCGGAAAACGGTCGCTGATAGGCCGGCGACAGGTGCCGCTCATCCAGTTGCAAACCTTGCGGGCCACGCACCAGCGCCACCAGCAGGCTTTCGCTGTCGTTGCGCAGGCCGGCTTCGAGATAACGCTGCAAACCGACTTCGAACAACCACAGGCTGGTTTGCGCCAGTACCAGGCCGACGATCACCATCACGCTGATCAAACCCAGGCTCAAACGGCGCTGGATCGACCTCACGAAGCCTGCCCGCCGAACAGGTAACCCTGGCCGCGACGGGTTTCGATCACCGATTTGCCGAGCTTGCGCCGCAGGTGGTTGACGTGGACTTCGAGGACGTTGGAGTCACGCTCGGTCTCGCCGTCGTAGAGGTGCTCGGCGAGGTGGGTTTTCGACAGGATCTGTTCCGGGTGCAGCATGAAATAACGCAGCAGGCGGAATTCGGCGGCGGTCAGCTGAATCTCGCTGCCGTCACGAATCACGCACTGGCGACCTTCGTCCAGATGCAGGCCGGCGGCCTTGAGCGTCGGCTGGTTGGCCTGGCCCTTGGAGCGGCGCAGCAACGACTGCACGCGCAGGTGCAGCTCTTCAGGGTGAAACGGTTTGGTCAGGTAATCATCGGCGCCGGCCTTCAGGCCTTCGATGCGCTCGGCCCAGGAATCGCGGGCGGTAAGGATCAGCACCGGAGTCGACAGGCCACCGGCGCGCCATTGCGCCAGCACCTCCAGCCCGGGAACGCCAGGCAGACCAAGGTCGAGAATGATCAGGTCATACGGCTCGCTGCTGCCCTGATACACCGCATCGCGTCCGTCCGCCAGCCAGTCCACCGCGTAGCCTTGGCGCTGCAAGCCGGCGATCAATTCGTCAGCCAGCGGCACGTGGTCTTCCACCAGAAGCAAACGCATCGGTCAATCTTCCTTGTCTTTAACTAATTCGCCAGTATCGGCCTTCAGGTGCAGCTCGCGCGCCACGCCCTCGACGGTCAGCAGCTCGACTTCATACACGTAGACGTCGTGCTTTTCCTCCAGCTCGACTTCCAGCAGTTTCGCGCCGGGGTAGCGATCCAGCGCCTGTTGCAGCACCTGCTCCAGCGGCAGGATCACCCCCTGCTGCCGCAGCCGCAGCGCCTCGTCCTGATCGAGATCGCGGGCCATCGCCGCCGAGCAAACAATCACAAGCGCCAACGCCGTGCGGCTGGTGGCGCGAACATTAACCTTCATTACGTATCCTGATGATCCTTGAGAACCTGCCCAGTCACCGCGTCTAATTCCAGATCCCACTCCAGCCCTTGTGGATCACGCATTTCGACCTGGTAGACGTACTTGCCGTACTGCTCTTCCAGCTCGGTATCGGTGATGGTCGACCCCGGATGTCTGGTCAGCGCCGTGGCGTTGAGCTTCTCGAAGGAGACGATAGTACCAGCGTCGCGCAGGCGCAGGGCTTCGTCGGGGCCAAGATCGCGGGCATGGGCGAGGCTGGCGGTCAGACCGATGATCGCGGCAATGGACAGGGCAGTCAGGGTTTTCATGGATGTCTCCGTATTTTTATGTGCAGCTACGGTGAGCACCTTAGCGGGATCAACTTAACTGAAACTGAATTGCCATCATTGCCCCTGAAGGAGCTGCCGCAGGCTGCGATCTTTGATCTTGCCTTTAAAAATCAAAAGATCGCAGCCTGCGGCAGCTCCTACAGAGATCGGTAACATGTGCTTATAATTGTTCGCGTGCTAACGATCGAGACCGGTATGACTGCCATTCACATCAAGTTCCCCGCCCTCACCCTCAAGGCCGGCCCTCGGGCCATGGCGCGCATTCGTGCCGAAGGCCTGAACGCCGCCGACGTCGGCACCCTGCCCGGTGCGGCCGGAGGGCCGAAGGCGCTGGGGATTCAGGGGCTGGACCTGGCGTTGTTCGGCGAATGGCTGCCGAGCGCGCCGCGTGAGCGCTCGCTGATCGGTGCCTCGGTCGGTTCCTGGCGCTTCGCCAGCGCCTGCCTGCCGGACGCCGCTGAAGGCATCCGCCGCCTCGGTCAGTTGTACGCCGAGCAGAATTTCAACAAAGGCGTGACCATGGCCGAGATCAGCGCGAGCTCGCAGCGCATGCTCAATGACCTGCTCGACGGCCGCGACGCCAGCATCCTCAACAATGCCGACTACCGCCTGAACATCATGGTCGTGAAAAGCCACGGGCGCCTGGCCGATGATCACCGCGGACGCCTCGGCCTGGCGCTGGGCTCGGTGATCGCCGATAACCTGCGCGGTCGCGCACGGCTGTCGCGGCACTTCGAGCGCCTGATCGTTCACGACCCGCGCCTCGCCCCACCGGTGAATGCGTTGAATGACTTTCCGTCGCGCTTCGTCGCTCTCAATGCGGGCAACCTGCGCCAGGCGCTGCTGGCGTCCGGTTCGATCCCGATGGTCATGGAAGGCGTGCGCGACCTGCCGGGTGCCGGTGCCGGCACCTTCCGCGATGGCGGTCTGCTCGATTATCACCTCGACCTGCCCTACAGCGGCGATGGCATCGTGCTCTATCCACACTTCACCGACCGGGTGATCCCGGGTTGGTTCGACAAGACCCTGCCTTGGCGCCGCGCCTCGGTCGAGCGCTTGCAGGACGTGCTGTTACTGGCGCCTTCGAAGGACTATCTGGCGCGCCTGCCCTACGGCAAACTGCCGGATCGTAACGACTTCAAGCGCTTCATGGGCGATGCGCCGAGCCGGCAGAAATACTGGCACGCGGCGATGGACGAAAGCCGCCGCCTGGGCGACGAGTTTCTCGAATTGACCGCCAGCGGTCGCCTCGCCGAGCGCTTGCTGACCCTTTAGTCAGTGTTTTCCCGCATCGCCAAACACAAGCTGGTAAACTCGCCGCCTGCCCGAATCGCTGCGGCGAACGCCACCTGAACAGAGCCGAAAATACTGTGGAAATCTTCAAGGAATTTACTTTCGAATCCGCCCACCGCCTGCCGCACGTCCCGGACGGCCACAAGTGCGGACGCCTGCACGGCCACTCGTTCAAGGTGGCGATTCACCTGAGCGGCGACCTCGATCCGCACACCGGCTGGATCCGCGATTTCTCCGAGATCAAGGCGATTTTCAAGCCGCTGTACGAGCGTCTGGATCACAACTACCTGAACGACATTCCTGGCCTGGAAAACCCGACCAGCGAAGTGCTGGCCAAATTCATCTGGAATGAAATGAAGCCTCTGCTGCCGGAACTCAGCGCGATCCGCATTCACGAGACCTGCACCAGCGGTTGCATCTATCGCGGTGAATGATTGAACACAAATCCCCCTGCAGGAGCTGCCGCAGGCTGCGATCTTTTGATCTTGATCTTTAAAAACAAGATCAAAAGATCGCAGCCTGCGGCAGCTCCTACAGGGAAGAGTGTGTTGTCAGGGAAATAGAAAACAGCCTTCGCGGCTGTTTTTTTATGCCTATGCTTTTTGGCTCAAACCCGCCAAGAGGACACCTTGTCCAGGAAAACGCCCCGGAAGCGGTCATCGCCGCCCTGCTCAGATTCCTCTGACCCAACACCCAGCCCTTGTGGGAGCGAGCCTGCTCGCGAAAGCGGAATATCAGCCATTGCAGATGTCGCCTGACACGCCGCCTTAGCGAGCAGGCTCGCTCCCACATTGGGCCCGGGTGCATTCAGTTGCACCGCTTTCGCGCCAATCCACGTGTCTCGTCTATACATAACCCGCGCCAACCGGATTTGGCACGACCACTGCAACCTGCTTCGCGTCCCCCCCTCTTCAGCAAGGAACGCCCCATGACGCAGAACGATCCCGGCAACGACTACCCCCTCAGCGAAGTCCCGATGCATGCGCGAAAAGGCCTGGCCTCGACCGCCATGGTGTTACTGGGATTCACATTTTTCACCGCAACCATGTTTGCCGGCGGCAAGCTCGGCGTGGCCTTCAATTTTGGCGAGATGATGGCGGTGATCATCGTCGGTAACCTGCTGCTCGGGCTGTACGCGGCGGGGCTGGGTTATATCGCCTTCAAGAGCGGGCTTAATTCGGTGCTGATGGGGCGTTTCTGTTTTGGTGAGGTCGGCAGCAAACTCAGTGACCTGATCCTGGGATTTACCCAGATCGGCTGGTACGCCTGGGGCACTGCAACCGCCGCGGTGGTGATTGGCAAATACTTCGCGCTGGAGCAAGGCACGGTGCTGGGCCTGATGGTGCTGTTCGGCCTGGTGTTCTGCGCCACGGCGTATGTCGGTTATCGCGGCCTGGAGATCCTCTCGTACATCGCGGTGCCGGCGATGATGCTGCTGCTGATGCTGTCGATGTGGGTGGCGACCGTGAAAGTCGGTGGCCTCGATGGTTTGCTGGCGGTGGTGCCGAGCGGTTCGCTGGACTGGTCGACCGCGATCACGCTGGTGTTCGGCACCTTCGTCAGCGGCGCGACGCAGGCTACCAACTGGACACGTTTCTCGCGCTCGGCACGGGTTGCCGTGCTGGCGAGCCTGATCGGATTTTTCATCGGCAATGGCCTGATGGTGCTGATTGGTGCCTACGGCGCAATCGTCTATCAGCAGCCCGACGTGGTTGAAGTGTTGCTGCTGCAAGGCTTCGCCATGGCCGCAATGGCCATGCTCTTGCTGAATATCTGGAGCACCCAGGACAACACCATCTATAACTTCGCCGTCGCCGGTTGCAACCTGCTGCGCACCGGGCGGCGCAAGACTGTGACCCTGGCCGGCGCGGTGATCGGCACCCTGCTCGCGCTGCTGGGCATGTACGACATGCTGGTGCCGTACCTGATCCTGCTGGGCACGGTGATTCCACCGATTGGCGGGGTGATCATGGCCGACTTTTTCTTCCGCTGGCGCGGGCGCTATCCGCGTCTGGCCGACACACGGCTGCCGGCGTTCAACTGGCCGGGGCTGGGGGCTTACGCGGTCGGTACGCTCGCCGCGTTCCACTCGCCGTGGGTCGCACCGCTGGTAGGGATTGCCGCCGCCGCGCTAACGTATGTCATCGTTACCGGCCTGCTCGGCGCCCGTCGCGCCAGTGCGCCACTACCAGACCTATAAGAAGGATTCGCCTGATGCATATCATCAACGCCCGGCTGCGCAACCAGGAAGGTTTGCACGAATTGCACCTGGAAGACGGCCTGATCCGCAGCATCGGCCGCCAGACCGAAGCCCCGAGCCTCAACCCCGGCGACCTCGACGCCGGCGGCAATCTGGTGGTGCCGCCCTTTGTCGAGCCACACATCCACCTCGACGCCACGCTGACGGCCGGGGAGCCGCGCTGGAACATGAGTGGCACACTGTTTGAAGGCATCGAGTGCTGGGGCGAACGCAAGGTCACCATCACCGAAGAAGACACCAAAACCCGCGCCAGGAAGACCATTCAAGCCTTGGCCGCTCACGGCATTCAGCACGTGCGCACCCACGTCGACGTCACCGACCCGCAGCTCACCGCGCTCAAGGCGATGCTCGAAGTGCGCGAAGAAACCCGGCATCTGATCGACCTGCAAATCGTCGCGTTCCCACAGGAAGGCATCGAGTCGTACCGCAACGGTCGCGAGCTGATGGAAGAAGCGATTCGCATGGGCGCCGATGTGGTTGGCGGCATTCCGCATTTCGAGTACACCCGCGATCAGGGCGTCAGTTCGGTGAAGTTTCTGATGGACCTGGCCGAACGCACCGGTTGCCTGGTCGATGTGCATTGCGACGAAACCGATGACCCCCATTCGCGCTTTCTTGAGGTACTCGCCGAAGAGGCCCGCAGCCGCGACATGGGCGCGCGGGTCACGGCCAGCCACACCACGGCGATGGGCTCTTACGACAACGCTTACTGCGCGAAATTGTTCCGTTTGCTCGGTCATTCCGGGATCAGTTTCGTCTCGTGCCCGACCGAAAGCATTCACTTGCAGGGGCGTTTCGACAACTTCCCGAAACGCCGGGGCGTGACCCGGGTCAACGAGCTGCTGGAGGCCGGGATGAACGTGTGTTTTGGCCAGGATTCAATCGTCGATCCGTGGTACCCGCTGGGCAATGGCAACATCCTGCGCGTACTCGAAGCCGGGTTGCACATCTGCCATATGCTCGGCTACCGGAATCTGCAGAATGCGCTGGACCTGGTCACCGACAACAGCGCCAAAGCCATGCATCTGGGCGAACGTTATGGACTGGAACAGGGGCGCCCGGCCAACCTGCTGATTCTGTCGGCGGACAGCGATTACGAAGTGATCCGCAGCCAGGGGCTGCCGCTGTATTCGATTCGTGACGGAAAAGTGCTGATGCAGCGAAAAATGCCGGTGGTGGAGTTCAGCAGCCCTCTTGATTGACCGCCATTTCCTGTAGGAGCTGCCGCAGGCTGCGATCTTTGTTTTTGATTCTAAAAACAAGATCAAAAGATCGCAGCCTGCGGCAGCTCCTACAGAATGCTCGCGATCCTGCATGGCTATGCATTGCCCTGTGGGAGCTGGCTTGCCAGCGAAGGCAATCACCGCTTCAACCGATCAAGCGAGCCGTGCCAAACAACCTGACCCGCATCAATTCGCCCCGCTCTTCTTCAAGCAACACCGGCGCCGTCCCGCCCGGCATGACGACGTGCACCTCCCCGCTCGCCACCCAACCCACTGCCCATGCGGCACAGGCCACTGCACTGGCGCTGGTGCCGGAAGACGCCGTCGGTCCTTCACCACGCTCGAACACTCGGGCGACGATGCGCTGCGCTGACTCAAGCGCGGCCCATTGCAGATTGACGCCCGCCGGGCATGGCTGGCCGGCGCCCGTCGGCATCGCGTAGGCGATTCGGGTCAGGCCTTCGGCCCATGGCGATTGGCGCATTTGTGAGTTGTTCGGCAATTCGGCGATGTCGGTCAACAACGTTACGCAATGCGGATTGCCGATGCGCACGAACTGACTGTGCTGCCACGCGGAATCGAGTTGTGCCAACGGTGCTACGTGGCTCACCTCATGACCATTGAACATGCACTTTTCAACCTGCTGCGCACCCACCGCTGAAGGCCCGAAGCCCGGTTGACCAAGGTCCAGCCAGAAACCGTTCACGCCTTCGACTACGGCCGGTTTCACCGAGGTTTCCACGGCAACACCCTTGTCGTGATGCACTCGCAGCGACGCCCCTTCCGGCGGCATCAGCCCTTGCTCCAGCAACGACTGGGAAAAAATTGTCAGGCCATTGCCACTGCGCTCGGCCAAGGTGCCGTCAGTGTTGACGATCAGCACGTCGAACGGCGGCGCTGACTGGAACGGGCCGATCAACAGACCGTCGCTGCGGTGCGACTTGCTCCCCACCGGACGCTGGCCCTCGGGCCAGTCGCAACACAGGGCAATGGCCGCCTGACTCCAGGACGGTCTCGACACCGCACACTGCGCGGCTCCCATCGGCAAATCGATCCCCGACTCACGAAGTGCCTGCGGCGAAATCACCCCGTATATATTGCCCCGCGCATCGTAGAACTGCGTCATCACCGCCCCTGTTCGTCTTGTGGAAGCACTCACTTTAAACCGCGATCCCCTGTCGGCGTGAGCCTGCTCGCGATAACGGGCTGTCAGGCGCCCTGTTCATTGCCTGATCCACCGCTATCGCGAACAGTCTCATGCCTACAGGTTAGGATGTCGGCTGCCCCGCCCCGAGACCTGCGATCGAACCTCGCCGCGCGATGACTGTCATTCGGGGGACGCGACGTTTTTTGCCAAGGATCGATATGACCAGCCTCAACCCCCAAGACACTTTTGTCCCCGGACGCCTGCAGCAGATGTCGACGCGCATCGCTTTCTTCATCGCCGGCCTGGGCATTGCCGCGTGGGCGCCATTGGTGCCGTACGCCAAGGCCCGCGCCGGGCTCGACGAAGGTACGTTGGGCCTGCTGCTGTTATGCCTCGGCGTCGGCTCGATTCTCGCAATGCCACTGGCGGGGATTCTCGCCACGCGCTTCGGCTGCCGCAAAGTCGCCACCGGCGGCACCCTGCTGATCTGCGCGGCGCTGCCGTTGCTGGCGACGGTATCGTCGGTTCCGGCGCTGATCGCCACGCTGTTCATGTTCGGTGCCGGTCTGGGCACGGTGGATTCGACCGTCAACCTGCAAGCGGTGATCGTCGAAAGGGCCAGCGGCAAGCACATGATGTCGGGCTTTCATGGCCTGTTCAGCCTTGGCGGGATTGTCGGCGCAGCGGGGGTCAGTGCCCTGCTCGGCCTCGGTCTGACGCCGCTGGCAGCGATGCTGGTAGTGGTAGCGGTGTTGGCCGGCGCGCTGTTCAAGTGTGTACCGCACATGTTGCCGTACGGCAGTGAAAGCTCGGGACCCGCCTTCGCCATTCCCCACGGCATTGTGCTGTTCATCGGCGGCATGTGCTTCATCGTGTTCCTCACCGAAGGCGCGGCGCTGGACTGGAGTGCGGTGTTTCTTGCGCAGGAGCGCGGGATCGACACGGCGTACGCGGGATTGGGTTATGCGGCGTTTGCATTGACCATGACGGCCGGACGTTTGATGGGTGACCGGATCGTGCGGACTGTCGGTGCAACGCGGATCATTCTGTTTGGTGGTCTGTTGGCAGCTGCAGGTCTGTTTCTCGCGACATTCGCGCCGAGCTGGGAAGCGGCATTGGTCGGTTACGCACTGGTGGGTGCGGGTTGTTCGAACATCGTGCCCGTGCTGTACACGGCGGTGGGCAAGCAGACGGTGATGCCGGAGAGCATCGCGGTGCCAGCCATTACCACCCTGGGCTACGCAGGGATTCTGGCGGGACCGGCGGTGATCGGCTTTGTCGCGCATGCCAGCAGTCTGAGTTTTGCCTTCGGGTTGATGGCGCTGCTGTTGGTGGCCGTCGCCATCGGCGGCAAAGTCCTCAAGGTCTGAACCCCATCATTGTGGCGAGGGAGCTTGCTCCCGCCGGGTTGCGGAGCGCCCCGAAAAAATCGGGCCTGCTGCGCAGTCCAGCGGCAGCAAGCTCCCTCGCCACAGGGTCAGGCGTTATCAGAAACCGACACTGGCCTGTACAAAGAATGTGCGTGGCGCACCGACATACATCCCCGAGTTGTTGTCGCTGGAACGGGTGAAATACTGCTTGTCGAAGACGTTTTTCACCCCGGCGCCGAGCTTCAGGTTCGACACCTGCGGCCCGAAGTCATACCCGCCGCGCACGTTCCACGTCATGTAGCCGGGAATATCGCCGTACTGCCCGTCTGCCGAGCCTTCGGTGATGTAATTGCCGTTGAAGCTGCCGTCGGCGTTCATGCCGGTGCCAGGGGCGCGCTGTTTGGACTGGGCGAAACCGTCGATGTTGTAGGTCCAGCGGTTGATGTCGTAACGCAGCCCCACGGTCGCCACCTGCCGCGAATAGAACGGCAGATCACGGCCCTTGAAGCCCGGAATCTCACCCTCGTAGGTCGCGCGGGTGTAAGTGAAACCAGCGTTGGCGGTCAGCCCGTCAAGGCGTGGATCGAGCGCGGCCATGTCGTAATGCACCGACGCTTCGATGCCCTGATGCTTGGTCGCGCCGAGGTTGGTCCAGCCGACATCGTTGCTGATGTATTGCAGTTCGTCATCGAAGTCGATGTAGAACAGCGTCACTTCCCCGCCCCACACATCATCGTTGTAGCGTGTGCCGATCTCGTAGGTCTTGGCCTTTTCCGGCTCCAGGCCGTTGGCGGTCTGGTCACCCGAGCCGCCCTGGCCGAGCTGGAAATACTGCAGGCTGCCAAACGAGGTTTCGTAGTTGGCGAACAGTTTCCATGCATCCGACAGGTGATACATCACGCTCAGTGCCGGCAGCGGTTCGTTGCTTTCGATGCTGCGGTTTTTCTCCGGCACGCGCTTGCCTGCGGTGTCGAGCACGGCGCGGTCATGCCAGTCGGTGCTGATGTGTTCGAAGCGAATGCCCGGGGTGATGGTCCAGTTGCCGACGTCGATCTTGTTGTCGACGTACACCGAGTTGGCTTCGGTGCCACCGGTGCGGTCCTGGAACACATGGCCATCGGAGGTCGGGGTGACCACCGGCTGATTGTTGACCAGCGCCAGACGGCTCGACTGCTCGTGCATCGCCTCTTTCAGGTAGCGATAACCGACGCTGACTTCCTGAGTGGTCGGGCCGACATCAAACACCCGCGACACACGCGGCTCGACACCGAGGGTGTAGTAGGAACGCGGGTACGAACTGAGGGTTTTCTGGTCGCGGGCGGCGATGGTGCTGCCGCGAAAGCTGTCGGTGTAATAGGTCAGGATTTCTGCCTGGGTACGCTCGTCGATCTGGCGAATCCACTTGAACGATACGTCCTTGCGCCGACCGCTGAAGTTGTCGTAATCGCGCACCGAGTCGTACGGCTTGTCGTCGTACTGTTTCTGCGTCAGACCGCCGGGCATGTTGGCGCTGGCGTCGTAGTAATGGAAGTTGAGGCTGAAATCGTCCTGATCGGTCGGCGCCCAGTGCGTCTTGAGCAGCACATCGTCGATGTCGTTACCGTTGTTGCGCTCGCGGTAACCGTTGCCGTTGACCCCGGAATACAACAACGCCACACCCATGCCATTGTCGGCGGTGCCGCCGAGGAACGCCGTGTCGATGTGTTTCCAGCCGCCGTAACGGGAGGTTTCCAGGGTGGTGCCGATTTCCCCGGTGGCTTTTTCCGGGATGGCGCGGGTGACGAAGTTGATCACGCCGCCGACGTTCTGCGGCCCATAACGCACGGAACCGGCGCCACGCACCACATCGATGCTGTCGAGATTGCCGGAAGAGATCGGTGCCATCGACAGTTGCGGCTGGCCATACGGTGCGAACGCGGCCGGCACGCCGTCGATCAACACCGTGGAGCGTGGCGACAGTCGTGAAGTCAGACCACGCACGCCAACGTTCAGCGCGATGTCGCTGCCGCCGGTGCCGTTGGAGTCCTGCACCTGCACGCCGGGCACGCGCTTGAGCACATCACTGACGTTCATCGCGCCCTGCTCGACCATGGCTTCGCGGCGGATCACCGTACGCGCACCCGGGTGGTTCTGCACCACTGCGGCATCAGCGTCACCGAGCCAGTCGCCGACCACTTTGATGTCGGTCACACCCAGTTCCAGCGGGCCATTGCTGGCAGCGGTCGCGGCCGGTGCAAGGGTCACCGAGCCCTCATTGATCTGATACTCCAGGCCGCTGCCCTGCAACAACTGACGCAGCGCCTGCTCGGGAGAAAGGTTGCCGTCGACCGCCGGTGCCTGTTTGCCAGCAACCAGCTCCGGGCTGAAGAAAACCTGCAGCGAAGTTTGCTGGCCGAGTTCGCTCAGGGCCTGGCCCAGCGGCTGGGCGCGGATGTGAATGGCTTCAGCGGCGAAGGCCAGCGGTACGGCGGCATTGACCGCCAGCGCGAGAGCCAGCGGCAGCCAAGGGGATTTTTTGTTGTGGGCTGAGGTGTTTTTCACGTCGAACGTAGTCCTGTGGATCGCAAGAGTGTGCGTCTGTTAATGCAAACCAGTTGCAGTTGAACAGGAAGACGATGAACTCGAAAAAAACCTGAATGTTATTTGGAAATTATTTCCTGACTGCCATCGGCCAGGGTGCGTACGGCCACCGGCAGGATGTTTGGCAGGGCCTTGAGCAAGGCGTCGGTATTGTCGGATTTGAACACGCTGGTCAGGCGCAGGTTGGCCACCGTCGTGTTGGCGACCTTCAGCGGTTTGTCGCGATAACGCGAAACCTCCGCCACCACTTCGCTGAGGCTGGCGTTGTTGAACACCAGTCTGCCGCTGCGCCATGCCGTCAGTTCGACGGGGTTGACCGCATAGGCCGCAGCGACTTTGCCCTCGGCGTCGACATGGGTGCCGAAGCCTGCGGTCAGGTTGATGAAAGCATTGTCCGGTGCATTGCGCCCCTGCACCTTGACCGTGCCCTGCTCCACCGCAACCCGGGTTTGCGTGGCATCGCGGCGCACATCGAAACGGGTCCCGGTGACCGTGACCTTGCCACTACCGGTCTCGACCACGAACGGTCGCGCGGTGTCGTGCTGAACGCTGAACATCGCTTCACCTTCACTCAATTCGATGAGGCGCCGATCCTGCTCAAAACGCACCTGCAGACGGCTGCGGCTGTTCAGATCAATCACTGAACCGTCCGGCAACGCCACATGCTTGCGTTCGCCCAGCGCCGTGGCGAACTCGGCGTGATAGCCGCCCGGATGATTCAAACCACTGAACAGACCGAGCCCGAGCGCCACCGCCAACACGCTGGCGGCCACGGCATAACGCAGTAAAGGACGTCGCTCGCGGCGGGTTGACGGTGTTTCAACAAGCGCCTTGAGGCGTGGCGACGGTAACAGATCGGCGGCGGTCCACAGACCTTGCAGCAACTGGAATTCATCACGGTGCTGCGGATGCTGGTTCAGCCAGGCGTCGAAGCGCTGCTGCTCGTCGGCACTGATCAGCGGTTCCTGCAAACGCACAAACCAGCGTGCCGCCTCATCGCGCACCGTTGTTTGCCCGCACGCGCAATCACGGGTATCCATCATGGAATGTCCTGTCGGGCTGGGGATGAAAAGCGGCGGCCGCTCATGACTGCATGCCATCGAGACGGTCGCGCAGGTGCCGCAGGGTGCGAATCATATATTTTTCGACCATGTTCCTGGACAGTCCCAGGCGTTCGGCGATTTCTGCCTGAGTCAGCCCTTCGATCTTCTGCCAGACGAAAATCCTCCGGCAATTGAGCGGCAGTTCCTGCAGCGCCCGTTCGATGGAGTCGGCCAACTGGATCGCCTGCATGTAATGCTCCGGGTCGCCGGTTGACGACACACTGTGATCGATCGCCTGCGACTCCATGGCTTCCCGCCGATCCTCACGCCGATAACCGTCGACCGCGATATTGCGTGCGGTCTGGTGCAGATACGCCCGTGGCTGCTGCACCGCTGCCGAATCGGATTCGAGCACCCGCACAAAGGTGTCGTGCGCCAGATCCTCGGCCTGCGCGCGATTGCGCAGGCGCCGGGTCCAGGTGCCGATCAACTCTTCGTAATGCTCGAAAAAGCCGGGTCTGCGGGGCAGCATGGGGTTCATGACAGCGTGCTGGGGGAAAGAGGCGTGAATAGTAATGCTTCCTATTAAGCCCGGCAATTCATTCCTTGGAGACGCTCGATTCAAGGGTAATCGTCAGTAAAAACGCGCCTTCTCCCACCTATTGTGTAAAATGCCGCCCGGGTGCCACCGCAACAACGCGGCAGGGCAGGTTTAATTCAGCGCAGGTCGGGCCGCCGCGCGGAGTTCCCGTGCCTATGAGCCACGATCCGTCACGCCTGCAGGCTGCCCCTGCCCGTCAGCAGTCGCCGTCTGCTTTGGCCTTTCTTTCCCGATTTTTCGCCGCCGAGTCCGCCGGTGGCCTGATCCTGATGGCCGCCGCCCTCGCCGCGCTGCTGGTCGCCAACTCGCCTTGGGCGACCACCTACTTCTCGACCCTGCACATCAAAGTCGCTGGGCTGTCGATCGAACATTGGGTGAATGATGGCCTGATGGCGATCTTCTTCATGCTGGTGGGCCTGGAGATCAAGCGAGAAATGCTCGCCGGTCAGTTGTCGACCTGGGGGCAGCGCGCGCTGCCGGGCTTTGCCGCACTGGGCGGGATGCTGGTGCCCGCCCTGATCTACGTCGCGATCAACTGGGGCAATCCGCAGACCCTCAGCGGCTGGGCGATCCCCGCAGCCACCGACATTGCTTTCGCTCTGGGCGTACTGTCGCTGCTGGGCAAACGGGTGCCAGTGTCGCTGAAAATTTTCCTCTCCGCGCTGGCCATTCTTGATGATCTGGGTGCAGTGGTGATCATCGCGATTTTCTACACCAGCGGCCTGTCGATAAGCATGCTGTTGGCCTCGTTGGCGGTGATCGCATTGCTGGTGATCCTCAACCGCTGCGGCGTCAGAAAGCTGTGGCCGTACCTGATCGCTGGCGCCCTGCTGTGGTTCTTCATGCTGCAATCGGGGATCCACGCGACCCTCGCCGGGGTGATTCTGGCCCTGTGCATTCCGCTGGGTAACCCGGAAGACGAGCACAACTCGCCGCTGCTCTACCTCGAAGAAAAAATGCATCCGTGGGTGGCGTTCGCCGTGGTGCCGATCTTCGGCTTCGCCAACGCGGGCGTGTCATTGAGCGGCATTTCCCCGAGCAACCTGCTTGAGCCGGTGCCGCTGGGCGTCGCGTTGGGCCTGTTGTTCGGCAAGCAGATCGGCATCCTCGGCCTCGGCGCCCTGGCGATTCGCAGTGGTCTGGCGCAACTGCCGCAAGGCGCGAGCTGGCTGCAACTGTACGGCGTCGCCCTGCTCTGCGGGATCGGCTTCACCATGAGCCTGTTCATTGGCGCACTGGCCTTTCCGGGCGCGCCGCATTTGGTCGATTCGGTGAAGGTCGGTGTGTTGCTGGGTTCGATCCTGTCGGCGCTGCTGGCGGTGGTCGTGCTGATGAATGCGGGTAAGGCGAAGGCTTCGAGCTGACTTCAAGGTCTCATCGAAACAAAAAACAATGTGGGAGCGAGCCTGCTCGCGAAGGCACCGGTTCAGTCAACAGCTTCGCTGACTGAACTGACGCTATCGCGAGCAGGCTCACTCCCACAGTTTTTATAGCAGTGCTGCTCAGCCTTTTTCGTCAATCCCGGCCTGCAGGGTCTGGCTGTCCAGATTGCCACTCAGGGTCACCGGACCGACTTTCAGATTGCCGTTATCGAACGATACCTTCGGTGCGTTCTCCTCGGTTTTCTGCGGCAGGTCCAGTCCGGCTTTCACGCCGTATTCACGGTTGACCAAGTCACGGCTACCGACCTTTGAACCGCCCAGATCGACCTTGCCTTCAGCCGATGAAATCCGCGCGCCGGTCAGCTGTGTCGCGCCGTCCACCGCAAGGTTCACCCCCTGATTGCCACTGATGCCGGACGCCTGCGCCACGCTGTCCTTGTGCGCGTATTCGCCCTGCGCCTTCAGCGTTGGTTTGTAGTCGGTGCCGGCGAGTTTTTCCTTGTCACTCGGCGGATTCTTCTTCGCGGTCAGGCCCAGATCGACATCGACCCTGGCTTGCGTCTTCGAGTCCTGACGGCTGTCGACGGTCAGGTCACCGGCAACCTTGCCACTGACAGTGTTCGCGTCGATCCGCGCGCCCGACAGTTGTGCATCGCCTGCGCTGTTGAGGACCACGCTGTCAGCCTTGATCTGGCTGTCCTGCTGAGTGGTGCCTTGCAGGTAATCGACGCCGACCTTGGCCCCGGCGTTGAAGCCGTGGTCGCTGCTGGCCTTCTCATCGGCAGCGGTCGGAGTCTTGCTGCTCAGGTTGCCACCGGCATTCAGCGCGACGTTCCAGTTGTTTCGCGTCTCGGTGGATTGCGCCGACTCCTGAACCAAACCGCCCTTCTGCGCATTGATGCTGACGTTCGGCGCGCTGACTTGCGTGCCTTGCAGGTGCACCGCATCACCGCTCAACACGACGTTACTCTGGCTGTTGAGCTGGCCACCGGTCAGGGTTTGCGAGTGTTCGTTGACCCGACCGATGTTGAAGTTGCCGATCAGATTACCGCCCTGATCGCGACTCTTCTCGCTGCTGGATTTGCTGCCGCCGCCTTTCAAGCCGCCGCCGAGATTGCTGCCGGTCACGCTGTGCGTATCGGTGGCCGCTTGCAGATCAAGCTTGCCGTCAGCGTGCAGATCGATGCCGCCGGCGCTGTCGATCTTCGTGCCCTGGTGAACCTGATTGCCACCGCTGCTCAGTTGCACCGGGCCATTACCGCTGATGCTCGCGACGTGAGCCTGAGTGTCAGTGGTCTGCTTGCCGGTGTGATCGAGCTGGAAGCCTGCGCCGAGGTCAACGTTGGTGCCGTCGGTGCCCGGCAAGGTGCCGACCGTCAGCGAGCCGTTGCCGCGCAGGCTGGAGTCGCTGCTGCTCTGGCGGTCACTGGCCTGATTCAGCGCCAGATCGCCGCCGGTCTTGATGCTCACACCGCCCTGCCCGCCGTCGAAACGGCTGCCAGCGAACTGCGCATCTGCGCCAACGTTGATGTTCACGCCCTGATTGCCGGCATACCCGCCGACTACCGCCGTGCTGCTGTCCTTGCTGCTGTAGCTGTTGCCGCCCGCACCGCTGCCGGCGACGTTCACGTCTTCGCCGGTCTTGGTGTAAACGCGCACGTCGACCTTGGCATCGACTGAGTTATCGGTGCTGCCGTGAGTGTTGCTCGCGGCATCGGCAACCAGTGTGTCGGCGTTGATGTTGACCTTGCCGTTGCTCGCGCTGTACTGAGTGCCCTGGTCGTGCAGGGTGCCGGCGGTTTTCACCTCGACACTGCCGCCGTCGAAACGACTGACCACGGCGTTGCTGTTGTGCTCGGTCTTGTCAGCGCTGCCGTGACCGATCGCCACGTCGAGGCCGACGTTTGGCTGGCCGAGATTGCTCAGGGCTTCCTTGTCCGGCACCTTGCCGTTGAGCACATCCTTGACCGCACCGGCAATCGGGCGGGCGATGTCCTTGTACTCGACATTGGCGCCGATGTCCGCCGACCAGTTGCTCTGGTTATGGCTGCTGCTTTCGGTGTTGCTGGCGGCGCGGTTGTCGATTTCGTTGGCCGCGACGTTCAGACCGTTGCCAGCCTTGACCTGCGCGCCTTCGGTCACCAGCTTGTCGGCATTGATGTTCAGGCTGCCGCTGCTTTGCACGTGGGTGGTTTGCGCGGTGGTTTTGCTGCTGCTGTCTTGCGTGGTGCTGTGGGCAAAATCGACACCACTGCCGGCGCGGTCGAGGCCACCGGTGTAGTAGAAACCACCGCCGGTGCTGGAGGTATCGGTCGAAGTTTTGTGGCTGTCCTGTTCGGCCAGCAACGACACATTATTGCCGCTCAGTGTGGTGTCGCCGGCCGTGGATTTGACTTCACCGCCCTTGATGGTCAGATCGCCGCCGGCCTTTACCTGCACGCTGGCGCCGCTGAGGCTGGAGCCTTGCTGGTTGACGTCGTTGCGGGTGACGGTCTGCTGCTTGTCTTCGTAGTGCACCCCGGCGCGGTATTGCTCCGGCGTTTGCTCTTTGGCGTAGGCATCGAAGCCACGGGTCTCGGTGGTAGAGCTGCTGTCGTGGCTGTTCTGCGTGGAATGCACGTTCACATCACCCGCTGCGTCCGCCGTCAGCGCGCCGCCAGCCTTGACCGTGGAGCCGGCCACTTCGATGTCCTTGGCGCTTTTGAGCTTGAGGTTGCTGTCGGAAACCAGCTCGCTGCGCACCGTGGTGCTGTCCCTGGCGTTCTGCCGCGATTCGTCCTTGCTGATGCCGAAGAACTTGCTGTCCTTGTCGTGGTTGTTACTGTGCGAGGTGTCCTGCACGCCGTCGATCACCAGCGAACCCTGATCGCTGATCACGCTGGCCTCGGTGCCACCACGGACCTGGCTGCCGCTGATGCGCACGTCATCAGCCTTGACGATCAGTTTGCCGGCCGCATTGATTTTGCTGCCCTGATGCCGGGTCTGGCCCTTGTCGGCGTCACCGGTCTTGCCGAAAAATCCGCCGCCGACCAGGTCGCCGGAGTAGCTGTTGTTATTACTGCGACTGGTGCGCGTGGCGGTGGTGACGTCCACTTGCTTGCCCGCCAGTTTCACATCGCCGGCGCTGTTCAGTTCGGCGCCTTCGGAACGCAACAACGCGGCGGTTTGCAGCGCGATATTGCCACCCTTCAACTGGCTGCCAAGGCTGCGCTGCTCTTCGCTGCTGCTGTTCCAGTCAGCCTTCCACAAATGCTTGCGATGGTTGCCCTGATCGGTCTGAGTATGGCTTTCGGTGGCTGCAGTCAGGCGCAGATCACCGCCGCTGTGCACATCGAGATTTTTCGCCGCTTCAACCTTGGCGGCTTTGAGTTCGGTGTCTTTGCCGGAAGACAATTTCGCATCGCGGCTGGCGACGATCTGGCTGCCGTGCTGGCGAGTTTCACTGTCGGTCTGGGTGCGGTCGTAGGTTTCCCAAGTGATGCCGATGGTGCTGTTGCTCCAGTTTTCGCGTTTTTCCTGAAGCTTGCGGCTTTCGACGGTACTCAAGGTCAGGTTGCGCTTGGCATTGACGCTGACATCGCGACCACTGACGTCGGTGGCGGCCAATGTCAGATCGTTGCCGCTGTGCAGGCCGACATCGCCCTGACTGCTGCGAATGCCGGCACGGGTCACGTCGAGGCTATTGGAGATAGCCGCACCGCTGACGCTGAGGTCGCCAGCCGAACGGATCTGCACGCCGTCACGCCCGGCCACTTGTACCGCGCCCACACGCACGCCCGCGCCTTCGGCGGTGCTGACGATATTGATGCGCCCGGCCTGCATCGCCCCGAACAGGCTGGCGTCGATGCGTTGATCGGTGGTGTTGCCCGCCGGGTCCACGGTTTTCACCTGACCGCTGGCGTAGTCCACCTGATTGCGCCCCGCCGTGAGGTTGAGTTGATCGCGGGCGTCAATGCGGCCCTGGCTGTCGATACGCGGGGCAATCAGGTTGACCGAACCCTCGGCATTACGCAGGCCGCCACTCTGAATCTGCAACTGACCACTGGCGTCGCGGGTGTTCAGCGCTTGCAGTTTGCCGTCGTTCAATTCAGGACGACCGACCAGCAGACTGGCGTTCGGCGTGTTGATGAAACTGCCGCCGTTCACCGAGATGCCGTTGGGGTTGGCCAGCACGTAATCGGCAGCGCGGCCGAAGATTTCCTGGGCGCCATTGATCGCCGAAGGGTTACGGCTGATCACCTCGTTGAGGATCACGCTCGCCGCCTGCCCCTGCAGTTGCGGGTTGGCCGCCAGTTGCCCGGCGAGCTGCGATTGCCCGGCCTGCAAGGCGTTGTTCAGCACCAGACCCTGACGGTCGACGTTGTAGTCGAGGAACTGGTTGTGCGACAGGCCCGAGCCGTTGGGCGCGACGATATTGACGATGGGCACGCCGCCCTGAGTCTGCAATTGCGCGGTGCCGCCGGGGCCGGGTGCGACCACCACACCGCCGGCGATAGCGGTCGGCAGGTGCACGGCGAAGAACAGGCTGGCGATCGCCCAGCGCAGTTTGCCCCGAGGAGAAAGATGAAATGCAAAGGTGTGTGCTGGCATAAAAACGTCTCCATGTAAGTACGGCATCACGGCGCGCGATTGAGTGTTGGCCGTGGCTGTCGCGCTCAGATCCGACGGCTGTTTGTTCACTGCTTGATGAGTCTCGGTGGTGCTCATATCTGCAACCCTACGCGCATCAGCCAGGTCTCTGGCTCGTGCTGCAATCCGTTGGGGGTGTTGAGGGCGCGCTGGTAATCGACGTCCACTTGCAGATTCTTCCAGCCCAGATTCAGCCCGACGCTGGCGCCGCTCAGGCGTTGGCCCTGGGCACCGTGATCGGCCTTGAGCCAGCCGTTGTCCAGCGCCACGCGCGGGGTGATCTGCAGCGGCCAGTCGTTGCGCAGGGGCAGACGCAAGGTGTTGCGCCAGATCGCGCCGCTGGCAGCAGATGCGCTGTTGACCCGATAGCCGCGCACTGCCGAATCGTCGGTGCCGAGCAACTGTTCGATGGCTGGCAACGGGTCGGGGCTGTATTGCAAATTGAGCTGGCTTTGCCACTGCCACGCTTGCGCGCCGAACTGGCCGTTGCGCCATTGGCTGAGGCCAGCGCGGTACTTGTGAAATTGCGCTTTGGGCAGATTGTTGACCGCGTGATGGGCGTCGTCATCGGCGCCCAGCCAGCGCAGGCCTTGCGAGTAGGTGAAGTCGAGGTTCCACACCGCACGGTCGAGCCAGAACAGATTGAGTCCGGCTTCGGCCACGGTCAGGGTCGGGCTTTGAATGCCCAGACGGACATTTTCCAGATAGCTGTCGACGTCCTTGTGCGCCAGTTGCAGGTTGGCGCTGAGCTGGCGGCTCTGGTCGCGCCACAACACGCGGTAGGCGCGCAGGCTCAGTTGATCGGTGATGCCGGTGCTGTACAAGGTCGCGCTGGGCAGTTTGAACGGCGCACGATACTCGGCGTGGCTGGCGAACGCGCTATAGGTCCAGTAGCCGTAGGGAATCGCGTAATACAGGCTGGCGTTGCGACTGTAGCGGTCGCCCTGATTCAACGTGTCGCTGGCGCTGAGGCTCAGCAGGTCGTTGAGTTGCAACGGACTGTCGAAGCTCAGGCTGACGCTGTTGCGATCCCGCCCGGTGCTGGCGCTGCCGAGGTTGTCCATGCCCAGCCCCAACGCCCAGCGCGACTGTCCAGAAGTGCGCGAGCGCAGGATGATTCGCGACGCGCCAGGCTGGCTGCCGGGGGCGATGTCGGCGGTCAGGTCAAGCGAGCGCAAGCGGTTCAACTGATCGAGGCCTTGCTCCAGATCGCGCAGGTTCAGCGGTTGGCCGAGCATATGCGGGAACGCGCCCCCCAGCGAAACGGGCAGGCTCTGATCGGCCAGTTCGATCGACTCGATGTAGCCTTCGTCGATCATGATGTCCAGAGGCTGCCCCGCCGCCGGCGCGCTCAACAGGTACGGGCGGCTGGCGATGTAGCCATGCTCGACATAGATCGCGGTGATGGTCGCCAGCAAATGATTGATCTGGCCGACGCCCATGCACGGCGCCAGCAGCGGTTTGATCCGGGCGTTGAGTTTGTCGCTGTCGATCAGCGTGACACCGCCGATGCGCGTACCACTTAGCGGCCAGCAACGTTCATCGGGGGCGACTGTCTGCGGGAGCGCTGGTGTGGCCGGCGCCGGGCCGAACGCACCGCGCTCCAGTTGGCGCTTGCGTTGTTCCATCTGCAGTTGTTGCAGATCGCGCTGTTGCTGTTGCTGCTGGCGCAGCACTTCCTGGCCCGGCGCAACAGAGTCAGCCGCTTGAATCGAGGAGGCACACACACTCAACACAAAGGCCGACAACAGCGGGCAAAGCGTGAAGCGACGACGAGAAACAGCGCAAAGCAAATACGGCACGCAACATCCTTGCAAGCATGAAATGGCGTAATGCCACTTCATCAATGCGAGTGATAGTCAGAGCCTTCCTACACAAATGCAAGACGCTTCCTACAGCGCTTACATTTCTTAAACATTTGATTTTGCTGCGTTCAACGCTAGGCCATCAGGGTTTCCCCGAGGGCTCTCATCGAGTTCTCAAAGACCTGCCCCGCATTACCGGGACTGACATTTCTCGAAACCGCTCCAAACCCCGAGGCCGGGTAAGCAACTGACGATCGGCACAAAAACATAATTGCCACAAAATATTACTTGCGTCATATTACGACTGTAATAACCAATCGTTCCCGCAGGTATTACGCTATGACCGCCATGTCCACCCTCGAGCCCGACCTGTCATCCCCGGTCACCCCCGCCAAACCGCCGTTGCGCAAGCGCTTGCTGCTGACCGGCTCTGGCCTGATCGCGCTGGTCATGGTCGGCGTGTACGCCAGTCATTGGTGGAGCACCGGGCGTTTTCTCGAGGAGACTGACGATGCCTACATCGGTGGCGACGTCACGGTGATCGGGCCGAAGGTTGCCGGCTACATCGAAGAAGTGCTGGTCAGCGACAACCAGTCGGTCAAGACCGGCGATGTGTTGATCCGACTTGATGCGCGCGACTATCGCGCCAACCTCGCCAAAGCCGAAGGCGCAGTAGCCGCCGAAGAGGCACTGCTGGCCAACCTCGATGCCACTGAACAACTGCAGCACGCCGTGATCGGCCAAGCCCGCGCCGGCATCGATGCCGCTGGTGCCGAAACCGCCCGTTCGCGGGACGACAACGCGCGCTATAAACGCCTGGTCAGCAGCAATGCCGTGTCGGTGGAAAGCGCCCAACGCGCCGACGCCAGCTTCAAGACCGCCCAGGCCCTGAGTGCCCGCGCCCAGGCCGAACTGCTCGCCGCCCAGCGCCAACTGGCGGTGATCGACACCCAGAAACAACAGGCCCGTGCCGCCCTGCAACAAGCCCGGGCCGAGCGTGATCTGGCGCAGTTGAACCTCGGCTACACCGAACTGCGCGCGCCGGTTGATGGCGTGATCGGCAATCGCCGCGCACGGGTCGGCGCCTATGCCCAGGCCGGGTCGCAACAATTGTCGGTGGTGCCGGCCAGCGGTCTGTGGGTGGATGCCAATTTCAAGGAGGACCAACTGGCGCGGATGAAACCCGGGCAACGGGTGAGCATCCGCGCCGACGTGCTTTCCGGCCAGGAGTTCCACGGCCGCCTCGACAGCCTCGCCCCCGCCACCGGCTCGCAATTCAGCGTGCTGCCGCCAGAGAACGCCACCGGCAACTTCACCAAAATCGTCCAGCGGGTGCCGGTGCGAATTCTGCTCGATCCGGCCGACGGCGTGCTCGGGCATCTGCGGCCAGGCTTGTCGGTCACCGCTGAAGTCGACACCCGCGCGCCTGCTGAATCCAGCGCCGTGGCCGTCGCACCATGAGCACCACCCTCACCGCCCCGGCGCAACCGTTCAACGCCGCCGACATGGCCACCGCGACCAAAGTATTCGCCTTCGCCACGATGTGCATCGGCATGTTCATTGCGCTGCTGGACATCCAGATCGTCTCGGCCTCGCTGCGTGACATCGGCGGCGGACTCTCGGCCGGCACCGACGAAACCGCGTGGGTGCAGACCAGTTACCTGATCGCCGAAATCATCGTGATCCCGCTGTCGGGCTGGCTGTCGCGGGTGTTCTCCACCCGCTGGCTGTTCTGTGCTTCGGCGGTCGGCTTCACCCTGGCCAGTTTGCTTTGCGGTGTGGCGTGGAACATCCAGAGCATGATCGCCTTTCGGGCGCTGCAGGGCTTTCTCGGCGGCTCGATGATCCCGCTGGTATTCACCACCGCGTTCTTTTTCTTCACCGGCAAACAACGGGTGATTGCCGCCGCAACCATCGGCGCCGTGGCGTCACTGGCGCCGACCCTGGGTCCGGTAATCGGTGGCTGGATTACCGACATTTCCTCATGGCACTGGCTGTTCTACATCAACCTGGTGCCGGGAATTTTCGTCGCCGTGGCCGTGCCGATGCTGGTAAAGATCGACCAGCCGGAACTGGCGCTGCTCAAGGGCGCGGACTACTTGAGCATGGTATTTCTCGCGCTGTTTCTCGGCTGCCTGGAATACACCCTCGAAGAGGGCCCGCGCTGGAACTGGTTCAGCGATCAAACGATTCTGACCACGGCGTGGATCAGCGGTCTGGCGGGTCTGGCCTTTATCGGGCGCACCTTGCACGTGGCCAATCCGATCGTTGATTTGCGCGCACTCAAGGATCGCAATTTCGCCCTCGGCTGCTTCTTTTCCTTCGTCACCGGGATTGGTCTGTTCGCGACGATTTACCTGACGCCGCTGTTTCTCGGCCGGGTGCGAGGCTACAGCGCGCTGGACATTGGTCTGGCGGTTTTTTCCACCGGGGTGTTCCAGATCATGGCGATTCCGTTGTACGCCTTTCTCGCCAATCGCGTGGATTTGCGCTGGATCATGATGCTTGGGCTGGGCTTGTTTGCGGTGTCGATGTGGGAGTTCAGTCCGATCACCCACGACTGGGGTTCCGCTGAGTTGATGTTGCCGCAAGCGCTGCGCGGGATCGCCCAGCAACTGGCGGTGCCGCCGGCAGTGACGCTGACCTTGGGAGGCTTGGCACCGGCACGCTTGAAGCACGCTTCGGGGCTGTTCAACCTGATGCGCAATCTGGGCGGGGCCATCGGCATTGCCGCCTGCGCGACCATTCTCAATGACCGCACCAACCTGCACTTCACCCGCCTGGCCGAGCATTTGAACAGCAGCAACGAGGCGCTGAATCAGTGGCTGGCGCAGGTCGGTGGCAACCTGGAAACACTGGGTCAGAGTGGTGACGTCGGGATCACCGCCGGTCTGCGTCAGCTGTGGCTGCTGACTTACCGCGAGGCGCAGACCCAGACCTACGGCGATACCTTTTTGATGATCATGCTGTGCTTCATCATCGCCACGGCGATGGTGCCCTTGATGCGCAAGGTGCAACCACCGGCTGCGCCGAGTGCAGATGCGCATTGATGCCTCGCCCGTGTAGGAGCTGCCGCAGGCTGCGATCTTTTGATCTTGTCTTTAAAAGATCGCAGCCTCGTTTCACTCGACAGCTCCTACAGGGTTATGGGTTGCGGCTTAGAGCTGCGGGGTTTTGCGGAAACCCACGGCCAGGCGGTTCCAGCTGTTGATGGTGTTGATCGCCACGCTCAGGTCGACCATTTCCTTGGGCGTGAATTGCGCGGCGACGATGTCGTAGTCTTCGTCCGGGGCGTGGGTCAGGCTCAGTTGGGTCAGCGACTCGGTCCACAGCAGTGCAGCACGTTCGCGCTCGGTGAAGAATGGCGCTTCCCGCCAGGCAGTCACCGCGAACAACCGGCGCGGGGTCTCACCGCCCTTGATCGCGTCAGCGGTGTGCATGTCAATGCAGAATGCGCAGCCGTTGATCTGCGATGCACGCAGCTTGACCAGCTCGATCAGGGTCTTTTCCAGCGGCAGTTTCGAGACCGCAGTTTCCAGGGCCATCATCGCTTTCAGGGCGTCTGGGGAAGCAGTGTAGAAATCGGTACGAGCTTTCATGGTGGAGTTTCCGGGGGCCAGTGAATGTGTGACTAAGGTAGTCCCGCCACTGCCCCGGACAAATAGCCAATCTCCCGGAAGACGAGTAGACCACCGCGTCACACGCGCTGGCGCAACCAGTGCAGGAACCCGGTTTTCGCCACCACGGTCGGCACGTCCTGGGTCAGGGTCTGAGCCTTGTGCAGGCGATAATCGAGCAAGGCTTTCATCGCCTCGTTGATGTCGTGGCGGGCATCCAGGCACGGCTTCAGGTAGGTCTTCTCGATGCGATACAGCGCGCAGAAGGTTTTCGCCGCGAAGGTCGCCGGTACTGAAGAATCGGACAGAATCCCGGCCTCGCCGATCACTTCGCCCGGCCCCATGCGCCCGGATTCGAACGGGCTGCCATGGCGGGTCAGGGTCACGCTGACCACGCCGGATTCGATGATGAACAAATGATCGCTGACCTCCCCGGCCTCGAGGATCGTTTCCCCGGCGCGGAAGGTTTGCAGGGTCATGTTCTGGCTGAAGGTGTCTTTCTCTTCCTGGCGCAGGGTGGAGAAAATCGGTGAGCTGTCGAGCAGCGCCCGCGGCCGCGAAAGGTTGCCGGTGACGATCGGTTCGACACTCGACAACAGATTGACCCCGGACGCCTGCAGATGCCGGTAAGCCAGATCGAACAACTGATTGCGCACCGGACGTTTCTGGTCCATCGACGACACAAAGCCGCTGATTTCGTATTCGACACCGGTGCTGCTGGCGCTTTTCAGCGCGACGCTCGGCGCGGGATTGTCCAGCAGCGGACGGCAGCCCTGCATCGCCCGCTCCAGCGCATCGATCACCGTATTGGGCCGGGCATGCGGGCTGACCTGGACACTGACGGCCAGGCCGAACATGTTGCTCGGCCGGCTGAAGTTGATGATCTTGGCCTTGGCCGCCAGCGAGTTGGGAATCACCGCCATGCTGCCCTGGCTGGTCTGCAGACGCGTAGCGCGCCAATCGATGTCGATGACCCGGCCTTCGGTGCCGTCGATGGAGATCCAGTCATCGATCTGATACGGCTTGGTGGTGTTGAGCACGATCCCGGAAAACACATCACTGAGGGTGCTCTGCAACGCCAGACCGACAATGATCGCCAAGGCCCCGGACGTCGCCAGCACGCCTTTGACCGGTAGATCGAGCACGTAGGCCAGAGCGGCGATAATGGCGATCAGGAAAATCACCGCCCCGAGCAGATCCTGCAACAGCCGCCCGGTGTGCCCGACCCGCTGCATCATCACCGCGCCGATCAACACGGTCAGGGTGCGCGCGCCGAACAGCCACCAGCCGATCTGCAACCCGGTCGCCGCCAGATGCAACGGCACATTGTCCGCCCACGGCGCCGGCTCCATCGGGTTGAGGCCTTCGTTGAACAGCACCGCGCTGAACAGGCTGAAAATCAGCACCCGCACCAGCAGCTTCCACTCGCTGCCACGGGCACTGATCAGGCGCCACAGGCCCAGATCGAGCAGGATCAGAATCAACGCGCAAAACAACGGATGTTCGGTCAAGAAAGACAGCATCAAACCACTCCGATACGGGCCAATCGCGAGAAGATCGCACAGATTGGGCAAGTGTAGGAGCAATTGATTTCAGAGGCAGAACACCCGCGCAAAAACACCGAAAATCCCCTGTGGGAGCGAGCCTGCTCGCGAAGGCGGTGGATCCGTCAGACACGCATCGACTGTAAGTCCGCTTTCGCGAGCAAGCCCGCTCCCACAGGGATGAAATTTACCCGTGCATTTGGCCAAAACGCCCGGACTGGAAGTCGGCGAATGCCTGATGAATTTCCTGCTCGGTGTTCATCACGAACGGGCCATGGCCGACAATCGGTTCGTCGATCGGCTCGCCGCTGAGCAGCAGCACCACCGCGTCTTCACCGGCCTCAAGGGTCAACTGACGCCCCTCACGTTCAAACAGCACCAATTGCCCGACACCCGCCGTTTGCGCACCGTTGATCTGCACCGACCCTTTCAACAGCACCAGCGCAGTGTTGCGCCCTTCGTGCAGATCCAGGCTCAGCAACTTGCCGGCATTGAGCCGCAGGTCCCAGACGTCGATCGGCGTGAACGTGCGCGATGGGCCTGTATGCCCCTCGAACTCACCAGCGATCAGCCGCAGGCTGCCGGCGTCGTCCTTCAGCGCGATATTCGGAATATCGCCGTCGAGTATGGTCTGGTAGCCGGGCGCGGCCATTTTGTCCTTGGCCGGCAGGTTGACCCACAGCTGCACCATTTCCAGATTGCCGCCGGTTCTGGCGAAATCATCCGAGTGAAACTCTTCATGCAGGATCCCGGACGCAGCCGTCATCCACTGCACGTCGCCCGGGCCGATGGTGCCGCCGCTGCCGGTGGAGTCACGGTGCTGCACCTCGCCGTCGTAGACGATGGTCACGGTTTCAAAACCACGATGCGGATGCTGGCCAACACCGCGGCGCTCGGTGGTCGGGGTGAATTGCGCGGGTCCTGGGTGATCGAGCAGCAGGAACGGGCTGATGTGCTTGCCCAGGTTGTCGTAGGAAAACAGGGTGCGCACCGGGAAACCATCGCCGACCCAATGGCCGCGAGGGCTGGTGTAGATACCGATGATGTTTTTCATGGTTGCCTCCAGAAAAGTGGGTGACGCAATGGATTAAGCTTAAATCCATGACGGTCGGAGGACTAGACGGCAAAAATCAGCTTAAGTGTTCCATCTGCAGGACAGTAGTGCACCTTTCGCGAGCCATTCACAACCCCCTGTAGGTGCTGCGGCACGCTGCGATCTTTTGATCTTGTTGTTTAAAATCAAAAGATCGCAGCGTGCCGCAGCGCCTGCAAGATTCGTGACTTCTGCTCAACAGTGCTTTGCCCCACCAGCGGTTTTTCTCAAGGACGCAGACGCGGATACTCCCGCCCATTCTCACTGCAACCCTGGAGTCATCAATGTCTGTTCCCGCTTTTGGTCTGGGTACGTTTCGCCTGCAAGGCCAGGTGGTCATCGATTCGGTGCGCAATGCGCTGGATCTCGGTTACCGCGTCATCGACACCGCGCAGATCTACGAGAACGAAGCCGAGGTCGGTCAGGCCATCGCCGCCAGCGGCATTGCTCGCCAGGATCTGTTCATCACCAGCAAGATCTGGATCGCCAACTTCGCCAGGGATCGCTTGATCGACAGCCTCAAGGAAAGCCTGCGCAAGCTGCAGACCGACTACCTCGACCTGACGCTGATCCACTGGCCATCGCCGGAAGATCAAGTGCCGGTCGCCGAGTTCATGGGCGCACTGCTCGAAGCCAAACGTCTGGGCCTGACCCGGCAGATCGGCGTTTCCAACTTCACCATCGAGCTGATGCAACAGGCGATTGCAGCGGTCGGCGCAGACAACATCGCCACCAACCAGATCGAACTGCACCCGTACCTGCAAAACCGCAAAGTGGTCGAGTTCGCGCAAAGCCAAGGCATCCAGATCACCTCGTACATGACCCTGGCCTATGGCGAAGTGCTCAAGGACCCGCTGATCCAGCAGATCGCCACACGCCTGCAAGCGACCCCGGCGCAAGTCACTCTGGCCTGGGCGATGCAACAGGGCTACGCGGTGATTCCATCGTCGACCCGTCGCGCCAATCTGCAAAGTAACCTCGGTGCTACGGCGCTGACCCTGAGCGACGCCGACATGGCGTTGATCGCCACACTGGAGCGTGGCCAGCGCCTGACCAACCCGAAAGGCATTGCCCCGCAGTGGGACTGATCGTTCAAGTCTGAAGGCGCTGCGCGAGACTGAGCATGGTCTCGCGCAGCATCTCGACCGAGCGCTCGACCACCTGAGTTTCGGCGTCTCGGCAGGCCTGCTCAAGGTCCGCACAGGCTGCCGCCACTCGCGCGGCACCGACCATCTGCGCACCGCCCTTGATGTGATGCGCCAGCGTACGCAATTCGCTCAGATTGAGGGGCCGGCATGCGACGTCCAGCCGTTGCAGGTCGTCCAGCAGACTGCACAAGACTTGCTCTCGCAATCGTTGCATCAGCGCATGATCGTTACCGGCCATTTGCTCCAGCGCGCTCAGGTCGAGTTCGGTCAAGGGCAGTGGCGGCTTTGGCTCGCCTGCATTTTCGCTGTGTCCGGCGCCCTGCAATGCCAGCGCCAGATCAGCCAGGCGGATCGGTTTGAACAGGCAGTCATCCATACCGGCCTCAAGACACCGCGCCTTTTCCTCGATCTGCGCATTGGCGGTAAAGCCGAGAATCAGACACCGTGCCCGGCCGCTCGCCGCCTCTTCGCCACGGATGGCCCGCGCGAGTTCGTAGCCGTTGCGCCGGGGCATGTTGCAGTCGGTGATCAGCACGTCAAACGCTTGTGCCCGCCAGCGTTGCAGCCCCTGTTCACCGTCTTCGATATCGACGGTGCGGTGGCCGAGTTCACTCAACTGCCAACAGAGCAGCAGCCGGTTGAGCGGATGATCATCCACCACCAGCACGCTCAGCGAGCGCGCCGGCGTGTCCGCCACCGCGGTGCTTGCAGCCTCGGCGGCAAGCGCGGCCAACGATTGCAATTGCAGACTGATCTCGATCTGTGTTCCATGCCCCGGCTCGCTGGCAAGGCGCAGCGTACCGCCCATCATTTCGCAGAGCTCACGGCTGATCACCAAGCCCAGCCCCGAACCACTGCGCGCGGACTGCCCGGGGTTGCCGGCCTGCACAAACGGGCTGAACAGGCGCTGGCGGTCATGCTCGCTGATGCCGATGCCACTGTCTTCGATCACCACCGTCACGCCCACGCTTGCGAGCGGCATCGCGTGCACTGACAGCCGCACGCTGACCTCGCCTTGCTCGGTGAACTTGATCGCATTGCTCAACAGGTTCGACAGCACTTGCTTGAAGCGCACCGGATCAATCAACACGTCAACGTCGCTGCCCGCCCCCAGCTCGATGTGCCATAACAGGCACTTTTGTCGCGCCAGCCCTTCGAATACCCGGCACACCGAAGCCACCAGTTCGCGCAGGTTGGCCCGCTGCGGCGCGAGGGACAACTGCCCGGATTCGATGCGCGCGATATCGAGAATGTCGCCGATCAGCGCAAGCAGTTGCTGACCGGCGCCCGACGCAACCTGAATCGCCAACCGGTCAGTGACACCCTCCTCGGCACGTTTGAGCGCCAGTTCGAGCATGCCGATCAACGCGTTCATCGGCGTGCGGATTTCATGGCTCATGGTCGCCAGGAAAGTCGTCTTGGCGCGGTTGGCATCGTCAGCCGCCTCCTTGGCTTGCTGCAACTGATGCAACCATTGCTGACGCTGACGTAACTGCCGACGCTGAAAACCGATCCAGGCCAATGCCAACACCAGCAACCCCGCCGCGGTGACAAACCCCAGAACAATCTCGCGGCGGTGGCGCACCCAATAGCTCTCCTCCACCACCACATCATGGCTCCAGCGCTCGACCAACTCGTCCATCTGCTGAGGTGCGATGCTCAGCAGTGCCTTGTTCAGCAATGTGTGCAGCGCCGTGGCCTGCGGTGCGGTCGCCAACGCGATGCGTGCCGGTTGATCGCCAACGGTGTTGGTGATGCGCAAACGCTCGCGGTACTGGCGGGCAAGCAGAAAGCGCGCCACCAGCAGGGAACTGACCGTCGCATCGGCCTGGCCCTTGACGATCAGTTCCATGCCCTCAGCGGGACTGCGCACCTCCACCAGAGTTAATCGTGGCACGCGCCGCTCCAGGTATGCGCGCAACGGATGCCCGCGATAAATGGCCAGTCGTTTACCCTGTAAATCGTCGCGGCTGCGCGGGCTGCCGGCCGTTGTCGCACTGATCAGCACAAACGGGTTGTTCAGATACGCGCGGGTGAACTGCAGCTCGGCTTCACGCTCGCTGCTCGGCGTCACCACCGGCAACACGTCGAGCTCACCGGCCTGGAGCTGTTCGATCTGGCGGTCCAGCGAACGCCCCCGAACCACGTCGAATTGCAAACCGGTGCGCTGGCTGATCAGGTTGAGCAGCTGTGCCGACAGACCACTGAAACGGCCCTCGGCATCAAAAAAACTCAGCGGCGCAAAGTCCTCGATCACCCCCACCCGCACCACCGGGTGCTGCGCCAACCAATCCTGCTCACTGGCACTCAGACGTACCCGCGACTGCGCGGCCATCTGCGCGCGCCCTGCGCTCCAGCGTTGCTCGATAAGCTGACGACGTTCCATGGGAATCGCCGCCAGTGCCTTGTCGATGATGCGTTTGAGGCGTACTTCACTGCGCCGCAGGGCGAAACCGAAGGCGTTGGCATCCAGCCCCGACGGCCCGGCCAATTGCAGGTCATTGCGATAATTGGTGTTGATCAGGTAATTGGTGCTGATCAGATCGCCTAGGTAGCCATCATCGACACCGAAAGCCACTGCCCCCAGTGCGTCCATCGCCGAGGGATAGCGCAGCACCTGCGCCTTGGGATAGAACGCCTGCACACTGGCCAGCGGCAGATAGTCCTCGACCATGGCGATGCGTTTGCCGGCCAGGTCCGCCGGCAACGTTTCGTCTAACCGGGTCACCAGCATCGGCTGATCGTCGGCGTAAGTTCGCGACAGCACAAAGTCGGGGTCGGCGAGTTCAAAGCTGTTGGAGGTGCCCAGCAGGTCGAGTTCGCCCTGTTTGAGCGCAGCCATGACTTGCTCGCGATTGGCGAAACGTTGCACATCGATGCGCACCCCGAGCAGTTGCGCCAGCAGGTCGGCGTAATCGGCGGTGAGCCCTTCCAGCTCGTGTTGATTGCGGGTGATTTCGAACGGCGGATAGTCCGCACCGGAAATGCCCATGCGCAAGACCGGATGCTGGCGTAACCACTGACGGTCACGCTCATCGAGCGCGACAGGGATATTGTCCAGTTCGGCCTGGGCCAACAGTTCCAGGTGCTGCGCCGGCTCACTGGCCCAAGAGGTGGCCGTGATGCTCAACCACAGGACACAGCACCAGCCTTGCAGATTCATCAGGTCACTCAGAGCAGATGATTGCGTTTGGCGAGTTCACGCAAGTGCACCGTCGAGGTGATCCCGAGTTTTTTCATCAAACGGGTTTTGTAGGTGCTGACGGTTTTATGGCTCAGGTGCGTGTCTGCGGCGATCATTTTGTTGGCTTTGCCATGCGCCAATTGCACAAGGATATTCAACTCACGATTGGACAGGTCGTCGATCATCTGTTTTTCGCTGCGGTGCAAAGGGGTCGACGTATAGTCCTTGTCAGACGACGCCGCAAAATAGGCATAGCCTGACATCAACGCCTGAATTGCCTTGTGCAATTGCAGCAACTGGTTGGTTTTGGCCACGAAGCCCAAGGCACCGGCACGCAAGCAGCGGTCCTGATAATACTGCGGGTCTTGAGAGGTGAAGATCAGCACCTTGCATTTGGGGTCAATGGTCTTCAGCCGTTCCAGCAGCTCCAGGCCACCGATCCCCGGCAACTTGAGGTCGAGCACCACCAGGTTGGGTTTGTGCTCACGATTCAGGGCCAAGGCCTCGCTGGCGCTCGCGGCCTCGTGAATCTCCTTGAATCGCTCGGTCTGGAGTACGAGTCTCACGGCTGCGCGCACCACCGGATGATCGTCGACGATCAGCGCTGACTTCATGACGGCTCCCCGTGCAACTACCTGACAAAGGCGCCACAGCGTCGGATGCTGCGGACGCCGTTGCTGTGCAAAGACTGTTACACGGGAATCACGCGGGATCTACCTGTCAGATCTGACAGTTGCAGCAAACGCCAAACCGTGCTCAAGCCCGGCGCTGCGGGGCCGATGCCGGGTTCCAGGCATTCGCTGCGCACACCGGCGAACCATCGGCCCGATCCATCAGGTGCTTGATCGCCGCCAAGTCGGGCAGTGCGACATGGCTGATCTGCATGTTCTCCTGAGCAAAACCTGCCGGCGTCTGCACCGGGGCCGAAGGTTCGTTGTAGATCAGCACATGACGGACATGCGGGTTGTTCAGGAAAAAGCCCGACAGATCCAGCGACCCGGCCGCCAGTTCGGCATTGATGACCACGGCATCGAAGGGGTCGCAGCCGTACTCCACCAGCGTCAGCAACTCCAGCAGACTCTGCACCGGAGCGACGCGGAAGTATTCGAGATGGTTGAACAGCCGCTCGATTTTCATTCGGTGAAAATGCTGCGGATCGGCAATCAGGATGCGCAGGGTTTTATTGATCATGCTCGATGTCCCGAAGCTCGGAGGTGGCGCGCCAAGACTACGCATCTCGCCGGAACAGCTCTGTAGGACCTTTCCTAAAAATCCGCTCATTCGTCTGTTCCTTTGCCGTGGTTGCGCCGTTGCAGCCAGTTCAACAGATCGACCCCGGCCATCGGCCGTGCGTACCAGTAGCCCTGCCCTTGCGTGCAGCCCGGCGCCAGCAGTTCGCGACGTTGCGCGGCGGTTTCGATGCCTTCGATGACCACGCTCATGCCCAGGGCTTCGCCTAACGCCAGAGTGCTGCTGATGGCCGCGCGACAACGGGGTTCATGCGCAAGGTTGCGAATGAAATCGGCGTCGAGCTTGATCTCGTTGAAGGGCAACTGACACAGGCGCTGCAACGAAGAGAATCCGGCGCCGAAGTCATCGATCGACAAGCGACAGCCCATCATCCGCAACCGCACCAGCGTCTCCAGGCTGGTGGCCGGTGCTTCGGGCAGGCCGCTTTCGGTCAGCTCGAAGGTCAGGCCCGAACCGCTGCTTGCCTGTTCGGCCAGCAGGCTGTTCAACGTCGACGTCAGTTGCGCATTGGCCAGTTGCACGGTTTGCAGGTTGAACGCCACGTTCAGGACACAACCGTGCGCCCGGGCGCTGCGCTGCATCTGCAAGTCGCACAGGGCGGTGTCCACCGAGTTCATGACAGCGGCGGCGATTGTAATCGCCGAGAGCCACGCCGAATGGCAGCCCGATATGGTTGCCTTATTCGGTGGTACTCGGACTCCAGAACGCCTGCACCACCAGCGCTGAAGTCGAGATTCGCGCCACCAGTGCGTCCAGCTCGTCACCGTCCACCGAGGTGGTCGCCAGCGTCGCTTCGATCTCGATTTCGTCGGCACCGAAGGCATGTACATCGACGTCGCTGGCCGGGTAATTGCTGCGTTCCAGCTCGGCTTCGAGCAGGGCGAACACGGCTTTCTGCTGCGAGCGCCGGGCGATCACGTAAACGATGTTGGTGACTTCGGCCGAGACCACGTCCAGTGGCTGGCGGTTGATGTTGTTGACGATCGGCCGCAGCAAGGTGTTGGCGGCGAGGATGAACAGCGTGCCGAGCACCGCTTCGGCCAACAGATCAGCCCCGGCGCAAGCGCCGACGGCGGCGGAAGTCCACAAGGTTGCGGCGGTGTTGAGGCCACGGACGTTACCTTCCTCGCGCATGATCACGCCTGCGCCGAGAAAGCCGATGCCAGAAACCACGTACGCGACCACCCGCACCGCGCCTTCTGCGCCGCCGAGACGGTTGGCCATGTCGACAAAAATCGCCGCACCGACCGCCACCAGCACGTTGGTGCGCAGGCCGGCGGTGCGTTGCCGGTACTGGCGCTCGAAACCGATCAGGCCACCGAGGATGAACGCCGCGCTGAGGCTGACGAGGGTGTCGAGCAGCGAGGTGAGGTTGAGGTTGTTGATGGCTTGCATGATGAAGCTCCTTGAATAGTCCACAGTCCCTTTGTCGGGCTTGCTGCCAATTCACTTGAAATACCCGTTCCCTGTAGGAGCTGCCGCAGGCTGCGATCTGTTGATTTTGTTTTTAAAAGACAAGATCAACAGATCGCAGCCTGCGGCAGCTCCTACAGGGGCAGCATTACTGCCAGCCGAACCGGCGGATGTAGAAGCCTTTCACCGCCTGGGTCAACGCCATGTACGCCAGCAGGATCATCGGCAGGAACACGAAGTACAGCGACGGCAGTGCCTGCAGTTTGAAGTAGTTCGCCAGAGGCCCCATCGGCAGGAAGATCCCGACCGCCATGATGATCCCGGTCATCACCAGCAGCGGCATGGCTGCACGGCTTTGCAGGAACGGAATCTTCGGCGTGCGGATCATGTGCACGATCAGCGTCTGGGTCAGCAGCCCCACCACGAACCAGCCGGACTGGAACAGCGTCTGGTGATCCGGGGTGTTGGCATCGAACACGTACCACATCAAGGCGAACGTGGTGATGTCAAAGATCGAACTGATCGGCCCGAAGAACAGCATGAAGCGCCCGACATCCGCCGGCTGCCAGCGCTGTGGCTTTTTCAGCATCTCGTCATCGACGTTGTCGAACGGAATGGCGATCTGCGAAATGTCGTAGAGCAGGTTCTGTACCAGCAGGTGCATCGGCAACATCGGCAGGAACGGAATGAACGCACTCGCCACCAGCACCGAGAACACGTTGCCGAAGTTGGAGCTGGCCGTCATCTTGATGTACTTGAGCATGTTGGCGAAGGTGCGGCGCCCTTCGAGCACGCCCTCCTCCAACACCATCAGGCTCTTTTCCAGGAGGATGATGTCAGCGGCTTCCTTGGCGATGTCCACCGCGCTGTCCACCGAAATACCGATGTCGGCGGTACGCAGCGCCGGGGCATCGTTGATGCCGTCGCCCATGAAACCGACCACATGGCCGTTGCCTTTGAGGATGCGCACGATGCGCTCCTTGTGCGAGGGCGTGAGCTTGGCGAAGACGTTGGTTTTCTCCACCGCCACGGCCAGTTCGGCATCGCTCATGCGCTCGATGTCGTTGCCCATCAGCAAGCCCTGTTGCGCGAGGCCGACTTCGCGGCAAATCTTCGCGGTCACCAGTTCGTTGTCACCGGTCAGCACTTTGACCGCGACGCCGTGCTCGGCCAGCGCCTTGAGCGCCGGCGCAGTGCTTTCCTTGGGTGGATCGAGGAACGCCACGTAACCGATCAGCGTCAGTTCCTGCTCATCCGCCAGGCTGTAAGTGTCGCGACCTTCCGGCATCGAACGGGCAGCCACCGCCACCACGCGCAAGCCTTCAGCGTTGAATGCTGCGGTGACCTGACGAATCCGGGTCAGCAATTCATCGCTCAAGGCTTCTTCGACTTCGCCGTGCTGCACACGGGTGCACACCGCCAACACTTCTTCCACTGCGCCTTTGCAGATCAGCAGATGCGGTTCACCACGCCCTTCGACCACCACCGACATGCGCCGGCGATTGAAGTCGAACGGGATCTCATCAACCTTGCGAAACGCCGTGCCAACCTTCAGTTCGCGATGGATTTCCACGTGTTCCAGCACCGCCACGTCGAGCAGGTTTTTCAGCCCGGTCTGGTAGTAGCTGTTGAGGTAGGCCTTTTCCAGCACATCGTCGGAGTCTTCACCCCAGACGTCGACATTGCGCGCGAGGAAGATCTTGTCCTGGGTCAGGGTGCCGGTCTTGTCGGTGCACAGCACATCCATGGCGCCGAAGTTCTGGATCGCGTCCAGACGTTTGACGATGACCTTTTTGCGCGACAGGAACACCGCACCTTTGGCCAGCGTCGAGGTGACGATCATCGGCAGCATTTCCGGGGTCAGGCCCACGGCAATCGACAGCGCGAACAGCAGCGCTTCGGTCCAGTCGCCCTTGGTGAAACCGTTGATGAACAGCACCAGCGGCGCCATGACGAACATGAAGCGGATCAGCAGCCAGCTGACTTTGTTCACGCCCAGCTGGAACGAGGTCACCGCGCGGTCAGTTGCGCCCACACGCTGTGCCAACGCGCCGAAATAGGTGCTGTTGCCCGTGGTGAGAATCACCGCCACCGCCGTGCCGGACACCACGTTGGTGCCCATGAACAGAATGTTCTCCAGCTCCAGCGGATTGCGCGTGTCGCGGTCGGCCTGACGGGCAAACTTTTCCACCGGCATCGATTCGCCGGTCATCGCCGCCTGGCTGACGAACAGATCCTTGGCGCTGAGCACCCGACAGTCAGCGGGAATCATGTCGCCGGCGGACAGCACAATCAGGTCGCCCGGCACCAGCTGCTTGATCGGCAGTTCGATGCGCGGCTCGTCGCGGCGCATTACCGTGGCGGTGTTGCTGACCATCGCCTTGAGCGCGTCGGCGGCCTGGTTGGATTTGCTTTCCTGCCAGAAGCGCAGCAGCGTCGACAGCACCACCATGGAGAAAATCACCGTGGCGGCTTTCAGGTCTTCGGTCAGCCAGGAGATCACCGCCAACAGGGTCAGCAGCAGGTTGAACGGGTTTTTGTAGCAGTGCCACAGGTGGGTCCACCATGGCAGCGGCTGCTCGTGTTCGACTTCGTTGAGGCCGTACTGCGCGCGCAGTGCGTCGACTTCAAAATCGGTCAGGCCGTCGGTGTGAGTGCCCAGCGACGAGAGCAGTTCGCCGCTGTCGCGATGGGCCGCATCGACCAGGGTGTTGGCCAGCGTGGGCGGGACTTCACGGCTGACCGTGGTGTCGTTGATCGATTCCAGCAGCGCCAGACGGCGGAAGTGCCGGGCGATGTGGCGTGTGCGCAGGAAGCCTGCGAAAAATTCCTTGAGCGTAAGTTTCATGGCTGTTGCCCCTATGGTCAGCCGGGAAACCGTCGAGCAGGTACGACCATGCCTCGTTGACCGGAAAATCCGGCACGGCAAGGCTTGGCGCGCCGGTCAGAAAAGACAGGCGTGTCGATAGGTTTGCGATCGCGACCACACGGTCGCAATCACATACTTTCAGTGTCGATGAGAAGGACGTCGGGACATGGTCTCAACTGACCATGATCGGGATGCCGCTGCTCGCTTTACGGCGAGACAACGGCAGAGAAAGGCTGCGCGTTATCTTGCCGAGAATCTGCCGGTTACCGAGACCGGCCGACAACTGTCACTCGAACAAGTACCCACTGTGGGTCTCCGCTATTGATGAAAACGCGCGAAGCTTACGCCTCGATGATTGGAGAGTAAACCCGCAAAAGGAAGTGTGTCGGGGAATGTGGCGGGTGTTCAGGAAGGGTTCAGGATTCAGATTTTTCGCTGGCCTCCAGGGCCCTATCGCGGGCAAGCCCGCTCCCACAAGAATCTCCAGTGAATACAAGTTTTGCATCCGACACAGATCCTGTGGGAGCTGGCTTGCCAGCGATTGCGGTGTATCAGGCAAAGCAGATTCAGCTGGCCGTCGCCAACAACAGATCCGCCATCGAACGATGCCCACGGTTCTTGTCATGCTCATACAGCGAACCGGCAATCTCGTCGGCACGCACCGGCAACACCGACAGCAAGGTGTCGCTCAGACCATGGCTGGCCTGGCAGAAGCCCTGCATGTAGATGCCGGCCTTGCAGCGTTCGTCGGTGATCAGTTTGTAGTTGCGATCGACCTCGAAGTCACCGAGGTATTCTTCCAGCGGTGCCAACAGTTTGCGGTGCATCTGCCGCTCGTAACCGGTGGCCAGGACCACGGCGTCATAGATACGCACGCTGACTTCGCCGGTAGCGTTGTTGCGCACCGCCAGTTCGATGCCGCGTTCGGTGGCGCTGGCGCTCTCGACGGTGGTCAGGGTGCGGAACGCATGGCGGGCGATGCCCGAGACTTTCTGCCGATAGAAGATGCCGTAGATGCGTTCGATCAGGTCGATGTCCACCACCGAGTAGTTGGTGTTGTGGTACTCGTTGACCAGGCGCTCACGCTCGGCGCTGTTTTGCTGGAACACCAGATCGGTGAACTCCGGCGAGAACACTTCGTTGACGAACGGGCTGTCGTCCGCAGGCTTGAGCGCCGAGCCGCGCAGAATCATGTCCACTTGCACCGACGGGAACGAATCGTTCAGATCGATGAAGGCTTCCGCCGCGCTCTGCCCGCCGCCGATGATCGCGATGCTCATCGGTTGATTGTTGATGCAAGGCTGCTTGGCCATCTGCGACAGATACTGCGAGTGGTGGAATACGCGGCTGTCACCCTTCAGCGCCTTGAACGCCTCCGGAATACGCGGCGTGCCACCGGCACTGACCACCACCGAACGCGCGGTGCGCACGAACTGCTGGCCTTCGCTGTCGCGGGAGATCACGCGCAACGCTTCAACCTGATGGTTGTGCAGCACCGGTTCGATGGTCAGCACTTCTTCGCCATAGCGGCTCTGCTCAGTGAACTGCCCGGCGACCCAGCGCAGGTAATCGTTGTACTCCATGCGGCACGGATAGAAGGTGCCGAGGTTGATGAAGTCCACCAGGCGGCCGTGAGCCTTCAGGTAATTGACGAACGAGTACGGACTGGTCGGGTTGCGCAGGGTCACCAGATCCTTGAGGAAGGAAATCTGCAATTCGCTTTGGGTCGACAGGGTGTTGCCGTGCCAGCTGTAGTCGGCCTGCTTGTCGAGGAACAGCACATCCAGCTCGCCGTGGGTCGGGCCGCGCTCTTGCAGAGCGATGGCCAGCGCCAGGTTCGAAGGGCCGAAACCGACGCCGATCAGGTCGTGAACGATGGGCGATGCAATTGCCTGAGTCATTTCCAGTGTCCTCTGGATGAACCCCTCAACAAGGGGAAAGGAGAGCCTAAGTGACCCGACTGGCCTTGAGCAGGACAGCAGGTCGTCTGTTGAGTAGGAACGAGGACAGGGAAATAAAATTTAGCGACGGCGGCTCAATGGGCATCCCATTGCTTGATGCGCAGGCGGCAATGCTTCATCGCATTGACGATGTGTTTTTCCACCAGTGCCTTGGAAATCCCCAGCTGTTCGGCGATCTGCGGGTGCGACAGGCCTTCGATCTTGCGCAGCAGAAAACTGTCGCGGCACAGCGGCGGCAATTCTGCCAGGGCGCGCTGGAGCATCTCCAGACGCTGGCCGTGATCGAGGGTGCCGTGGGGCGACGGGGTGAAATAACGCTCTTCGCTGTCGAGCACTTCCAGCGGCTCGACCTGACGCAAGGCGTTGCGCCGATGATCGTCGATCACCAGATTCAGCGCAGTGCGATAGAGAAACGCCCGGGGCTGCTCGATGGGCGTGTCGCTGGAGCGTTCCAGTACGCGCACATAAGCGTCATGCACCACATCTTCGGCGACCTGACGGTTGCCGAGCTTGGCGTTCAGGAAACACACCAGCTCGCGATAGTAGTTTTCCAACATGACTCCCGGCCGCTTCGATGCGGATTCGATCCTTGAGCACACTGATCGACGGCCCCGCAAACACGGGTAGCAAGATAGTGGCAACTTGAGGTGCGTAATTTATAGTAATTCTCATATAGATTTAAAGTGGCGTTTGTCGTTGCCCGCCAAATAGTGCCGTTCTATACCTGTAACATCCTGTGTCTTCGCTTAAATTCCCCTGCGCATTCATCGTTTACAGGACAGCTCCCCGTGTCTGTCGTGCCCTGCGACAGCGTTCAGCGGCTGCGCGCTGTGGCGTGCAGCCGAACGACGGGCCGAATTCCACTGGCCGGAACCCTGCATGAAACGTCCCCGCCCCGCCCGACGCGCCCTGCTCGCAGCCCTGTGTCTGATTCCCGTTGTTGCCTACGCCGCGTGGCAAATCATGCCGCCGGGCCGCGAGCGCTTCGCCACCGTTCAAGTCAGCCGTGGCGACATCGAAAGCAGCGTCACCGCACTGGGCACCCTGCAACCGCGCCGTTATGTCGATGTTGGCGCGCAGGCCTCCGGGCAGATCCAGAAAATCCATGTCGAAGTCGGTGACGTGGTCAAGGAAGGTCAACTGTTGGTGGAGATCGATCCGTCCACGCAGAAGGCCAAACTCGACGCCGGGCGCTTCTCCATCGAAAACCTCAAGGCGCAATTGCAGGAGCAGCGCGCCCAGCATGAGCTGGCGCAGCAGAAGTATCAGCGGCAGCGGCATCTCGCCGCCGGCGGCGCCACCCGTGAAGAAGACGTGCAGACCGCCCGCGCCGAACTGAAAGCCACTCAGGCCCGCGTCGACATGTTCCAGGCACAGATCCGCCAGGCTGAAGCCAGCCTGCGCAGCGATCAGGCTGAGCTCGGCTACACGCGGATCTACGCGCCGATGGCCGGCACCGTGGTCGCCCTCGACGCCCGCGAAGGCCAGACCCTCAACGCGCAACAGCAGACGCCGCTGATCCTGCGCATCGCCAAACTGTCACCGATGACCGTGTGGGCCGAGGTTTCCGAGGCCGACATCGGTCATGTCAAACCGGGCATGACCGCCTACTTCACCACCCTCAGCGGCGGTCAGCGGCGCTGGAGCAGCACCGTACGGCAGATTCTGCCGGTGCCGCCCAAGCCGCTGGATCAGACCAGCCAGGGCGGTGGCAGCCCGGCCAGCAGCAGTAAAAGCGGCAGCGCCCGCGTTGTGCTGTACACGGTTTTGCTTGACGTTGATAACGCCGACAACGCCTTGATGGCCGAGATGACCACCCAAGTGTTTTTCGTCGCCAATCAGGCCAAAGGCGTGCTTACCGCACCGGTCGCCGCGTTGCAGGGCAGCACTAGCGCCAACCTGCAGACCGCACAGGTGGTCGCGGCCAACGGCGACATCCAGCAACGCGAGGTGCGCACCGGCATCAGCGACCGGCTCAAGGTGCAGATTGTCGACGGCCTCAACGAAGGCGATCACTTGTTGATTGGCCCGGTCGACGGCAACGGAGGCTGAATGCAAACGCCTCTGATCGACCTGCAGGACATTCGCAAATCCTACGGTGGCGGTGACGCTCCGGAGGTTCACGTGCTGCGCGGCATCGACCTGTCGATCCACGCCGGTGAATTTGTGGCGATTGTCGGCGCTTCCGGCTCCGGCAAATCGACCTTGATGAATATCCTCGGCTGCCTCGACCGCCCGACCTCCGGCGAGTACCGCTTCGCCGGGGAAAACGTTGCCGGCCTCGACAACGACGAGCTGGCCTGGCTGCGCCGCGAAGCCTTCGGCTTCGTGTTCCAGGGCTACCACCTGATTCCCTCCGGCTCGGCCCAGGAAAACGTCGAGATGCCGGCGATCTATGCCGGCACCCCGGCTGCCGAGCGTCACGCCCGCGCCGCCGCCCTGCTCGACCGCCTCGGCCTCGCCTCGCGCACCGGCAATCGTCCGCATCAGTTGTCCGGTGGCCAACAGCAACGGGTGTCGATTGCCCGGGCGTTGATGAACGGTGGCCACATCATCCTCGCCGACGAACCCACCGGCGCCCTCGACAGCCACAGCGGCAAAGAGGTGATGGCGCTGCTCGATGAACTGGCGAGCCAGGGCCACGTGGTGATCCTCATCACCCACGACCGCGAAGTCGCGGCCCGGGCCAAACGCATCATCGAAATCCGCGACGGCCTGATCATCAGCGACAGCGCCCGCGACAACCCAGAAGCTCAGACCAGCGCCAACCCCGGCGCCCTGCAAGCGGTGGATCTGCGCCAGCGTCTGGCCGACGGCGCCGAAGCCACCGGCGCCTGGAAAGGCGAACTGGTCGATGCCCTGCACGCCGCGTGGCGAATGATGTGGATCAACCGCTTTCGCACAGCGCTGACCCTGCTCGGGATCATCATCGGCGTGGCGTCGGTGGTGGTCATGCTGGCGGTCGGCGAAGGCAGCAAACGCCAGGTGATGGCGCAGATGGGCGCGTTCGGTTCGAACATCATTTACCTGAGCGGCTCGGCGCCCAACCCGCGCACGCCGCCGGGGATCATCACCCTCGACGAGGTGCACGCCCTGGCCAGCCTGCCGCAAGTGCAGCGGATCATGCCGGTCAACGGCGCCGAGGCCGGCGTACGTTACGGTAATGCCGACCACCTGAGTTACGTCGGTGGCAACGACACCCACTTTCCGGCGATCTTCAACTGGCCGGTGGTGCAAGGCAGTTACTTCACCGAGGCCGATGAGCAGAACGCTGCAGCCGTCGCGGTGATCGGCCACAAGGTCCGCAGCAAACTGCTCAAGGATGTGCCGAACCCGATCGGCCAATTCATCCTGATCGAGAATGTGCCGTTCCAGGTGGTCGGCGTGCTCGCGGAAAAAGGCGCCAGTTCCGGCGACTCCGACAGCGACAATCGCATCGCCATTCCCTATTCGGCGGCCAGCGTCCGGCTGTTCGGCACGCGCAATCCGGAATACGTGGCCATCGCCGCCGCCGACGCGCGCAAGGTCAAGGACACCGAGCAGGCCATCGAGCAACTGATGCTGCGCCTGCACAACGGCAAGAAGGACTTCGAACTGACCAATAACGCCGCGATGATTCAGGCCGAGGCGCGCACCCAGAACACCCTGTCGCTGATGCTCGGCTCGATTGCCGCGATCTCGCTGCTGGTCGGCGGGATCGGGGTGATGAACATCATGCTGATGACCGTGCGTGAGCGGACTCGCGAGATCGGCATTCGCATGGCCACCGGCGCCCGCCAGCGCGACATCCTCCGGCAGTTCCTCACCGAAGCGGTGATGCTCTCGGTGGTCGGCGGCCTTGCCGGCATCGCCCTGGCGCTGCTCGTCGGCGGCGTGCTGATCCTCAGCGAAGTGGCCGTGGCTTTTTCCATGATGGCGGTGCTCGGTGCCTTCGGTTGCGCCCTGGTCACCGGTGTTGTCTTCGGCTTCATGCCTGCCCGCAAAGCTGCCCGGCTCGACCCGGTCACGGCCCTTACCAGTGAATGATCGATCTATGAAACCGCGCCTCAGCCTGTTGACCGTGTGCCTGTTGCTCAGCGCCTGCGGCAGTCCCGTCCAGCGTCCCGACAGCGGCGTGCAGCCGCCCGCCGCCTGGCAATCGGCGCCGGCGGCCAGCCTTGCGCGCAACAACCCGCAATGGTGGACGCAATTTGGCAGCCCGGAACTGGATCGCCTGATCGAACAGGCGCGCGTCGGCAGTTTCGACCTCGCGGCCGCCGTTGCTCGCGTGCGTCAGGCGCAGGCGGGTACCGTCATCGCTGGCGGCTCACAGCTGCCGGAGGTCAAGGCCGGCCTGAATGCCAATCGGCAGAAACTGCTGCGCGGTAATGGCTACAGCCAACTCGATGCCAACAGCAGCAACAAGGCTGTGGACTATTTCGATACCAACCTCAGCGCCACCTACGAAATCGATTTCTGGGGCGGCAAACGCGCGTCGCGCGACAGTGCCCAGTTCGCCCTGCAGGCCAGCGAATTCGACCGGGCGACGGTCGAGCTGACAGTGCTCAGCAGCGTTGCCAGTACGTATGCGCAAACCTTGTCGCTGCGCGAGCAGAGTCGCATCGCCGAACTCAATCTGGCCAACGCACAAAGCGTGCTGAAACTGGTGCAGACGCGGTTTGATTCAGGCTCCGCCACCGCACTGGAACTGGCCCAGCAGAAAAGCCTGGTCGCCGCCCAGCAATGGCACTTGCCGCGCGTGCAACAGCAAGCCCAGGAGGCGTTGATCAGCCTCGCCGCCCTGCTTGGCCGACCGGTGCAGCAACTGTCGGCGACAGAGTCCTTCGATCACCTGCAATGGCCAGATATCGCCGCCGGCGTCCCCAGCGAGTTGCTCACCCAGCGTCCGGACATCGCCCGCGCCGAAGCACAACTGGCCGCCGCCGAAGCTGACGTCAAAGTCGCTCGCTCGGCCATGTTGCCGGCACTGACCCTGACCGCCCAACTCGGCTCAGGCGCCAATCAGTTCGACGATTTGATTCGCAGCCCTTTCTACAACCTGACCGCCGGACTGGTCGCACCGATTTTCAATAACGGTCGCCTCGGCGCTGAGCGCGACAAGGCCACGGCGCGCCAGCAAGAGCTGCTGGAAACCTACCGTGGGGCGATCATCAACGGGTTCGCCGATGTGGAAAAAGCGCTCAATAGCATTCGTCGCCTGGATGAGCAGCGGCTGTGGCAGAACGAAGAACTGAATCAGGCGCAGACCGCGTTCGACATCGCCCAGAGCCGCTACCAAGCCGGCGCCGAAGACTTGCTGACCGTGTTGGAAACCCAGCGCACGCTGTACGCGGCCCAGGATCAGCATGCACAACTACGGCTGTCACGAGTGCAGGCGAGCATTGCGCTGTACAAGGCACTTGGCGGCGGGTGGCAGACGCTGTAATCGAATCAACACAACAACCCTGTGGGAGCTGGCTTGCCAGCGATGAGGCCAGCACTCCCGACATCAACGTTGCCTGACCCGATGCTATCGCTGGCAAGCCAGCTCCCACATTGATTGACGGTGTTGCCGCTCTCTCGGGCTGACACATAACCCTGTGGGAGCTGGCTTGCCAGCGATGAGGCCAGCACTGCCAACATCAACGTTGCCTGACCCGATGCTATCGCTGGCAAGCCAGCTCCCACATCGATTGGCGGTGTTGCCGCTCTCTCGGGCTGACACCTGAACCTGTGGGAGCGAGCCTGCTCGCGCATGATCGATGACGCAGCCCTCAAGCCGGGCTGGTTTTAGCCTTCAGATTGCGCGCATACCATGGCCGTTGCGGCACGCGACGGAACAGGCCGGCGAGTTTTTCCTCGTCGGTGATGAAGGTGATGCGCAGCGCCAGCTTCATGGTTTCCGGATCCATCTCCACCGACTTGCCCACCTGCAATCCCGGCGTGGTACTGCAACCATGGGTGATCGGCCCGAGCCACGGGTCATCGACTTCCACCCAGCGCCCCGGGGCAAACCATGGCACGCCATTGACCTGCAGCCGCGTGACTTCGCCCGGGTGAAAACGCTCGTGGGCGCGGAACCAGTCCTCGATGCGATCATCGATCCAGCCATGGAAATGCCAGAACGTCGGGTTGACGTGGGAAGAAAACGGATCGCCAAGGAAGTCGTTTTCGGCGTTGTACCAGCGGGCCGCGAAGTCCGCCGGATCGCGGGCAAATGGCACCGGCTGACCGTTGGACGGATCGCGCGGCACGGAGGCCCAGCGCATGTGCAGCCAGTCGTGCAGGCCCAGTTCGACTTCGGAGCCAAACTGGCCGAGGGTGAGCCGGGCCAGATACGCCGGATCGCGGTACTGCGACTCCCAGACCTGGAAGTTGCTTTCGTAGGTTTCGGCGGTCTTGATGTCGCTGACCCATTGGCTGAATTCGTCATCGCCCGCCGCCGTCCAGGTGGGTGGCAAGGCTGAGCCGTCGTGGTTGTCGAAATAGCGGGCGAAGCCGACGCGGTCGCGGATCAGCTCCGGCTGCGGCAGCGGGAAGAATTCCCACGACGGCAGATCCTGCATCGACCGCGCCGTCCCGAGCATGTGCCGGTGCATGAAGAAAAAGTCCACGCCCGAACCATTGCGATCCTTGCGCGGGCCTCGGGCATCGCGCTCCTTGTCGCGCGGGCCGGGCTGCCAGCCGATACCGCGCAAGGCTTCGCGTTTGTCCTCGGGCAGCTTGTGCCACTTGTCCCGGGTCGCATGCCACAACTGGTGAAACAGGCGATGCTCGGGCGAGATCAACCACGCCAGCAACGTCGGGTTGAGCGGCGTGCGCTCGCGCGCTTCGGGAAACAGCCGCTTGACGGCGACAAAGCGGTTGTCCTGCGCCGGCAAGGCCAGCGACCGGTCCAGGCGCAAGGCCTTGCCGCTGAGGGTGCCACTGCCGGCATTGCCGAAGTCGGCCCAGACCTCATCGAGGATCATCTCCAGCTCATAGCTGATCTGGCCATCGGCACCGATCAGGCGCCAACTCAACTTCGCCGCATCGGCTTTCGCGAGGTCGCCAAGAATCCGGTAACGCGGGGTTTCAGCGGAACGCAGGCGCTCGGGCGTGTCGAGAAAACCGCACACCCCGCGCCCCTTCTGGCCGATGTCGAGAAACACTTGCAGACCCTTGGGTGGCAAGCCTTCGAGACCGGCATCGGCACCTTCGAAACGGATATCCCACACCCCGCGCAACGCATTTGCCAAGCGCTGCCCGGCCCTGTCCGCGACGTCGAAAGACGCTTCGCCCGGGGTGATCGTCGGGTCCGGCTTCGTCCATTCACGATGCCCGAAATACGCCGCAGGCACGGCAGCGCCGGTCAGCGCCAGGCCCGCCATGAACCATCGTCGAGAAATCTTCATTGCCCTACCTGTGTCAGCCATGAAGCAGGCTTTATCCAAGCTAGAACGTTTGTTGCGCGGGTAAATTTATGTGGGTTTGAAAAGATCGCAGCCTTCGGCAGCTCCTACAGTGATCGCGTTCCAATGTAGGAGCTGCCGCAGGCTGCGATCTTTTAACCTGGCAACCTAAATTCCACGGCCAACCACTCGTTCTTCCCAGATAGCGAAGGCCCCCGCGCCTGCACCTCGATGGCGAACCTGACTGAGATGGCAATGACAAAACCACGTTCGAAAAAGGCTCTATTCATCGGCCTGCCGTTGGCCCTGGCGATCAGCGCCGGTGCAGGCTTTGCCGTGTGGCACCACTGGTTCAAGGACGACCTCGGCTACCCGGCCAAAGTCATGAAGCAGGCCGATGAGCTGCACGAACGCATGCTGTCTTTCGACAGCCATGTCAGCCTGACGCAAAATTTCGGCACCGACGGCCACGAGGCCGACAAGGACGGCGACGGCCAGTTCGACCTGGCCAAGGCCAGCCGTGGACGCCTGTCCGGCGCCGCGCTGACCATCTTCGGCTGGCCGGAAATGTGGAACGGCCCGAACGCCCCGCACAAGCCGACCCCCGGCTTCGTCGACGAGGCACGCAACCAGCAGGAGATCCGCTTCAAGATCATCTCCGGCATGGTTCGCGATTACCCCAATCAGGTCGCCATCGCCTACACCCCCGACGACTTCCGGCGCTTGCACGGCGAAGGCAAATTCGCGATTTTCATCAGCATGCTCAACGCCTATCCGCTGGGCCACGACCTCAACCTGCTGGACCTGTGGACGGCGCGCGGCATGCGCATGTTCGGCTTCAGCTACATCGGTAACAACGACTGGGCGGATTCGTCGCGACCGTTGCCATTCCTCAATGATTCGCCGGACGCCCTCGACGGTCTCTCGGATCTGGGCAAGCAAGCGGTCAAGCGTCTCAACGATCTGGGCGTGATCATCGACGTCTCGCAAATGTCGACCAAGGCCCTCGAACAAGTTGCGCAACTGAGCCGCACGCCTTTGGTGGCCTCGCATTCGGCGCCGCGTGCGATGGTCGATATTCCGCGCAACCTCAGCGACAAGGAAATGCAGCTGATCAAAAACAGCGGCGGCGTGGTGCAGATCGTTGCGTTTTCGCAGTACCTGCGTCCGCTCACCCAGCAAACCCAGGACAAGCTCAACGCGATGCGCAAGGACTTCGACCTGCCGCCGCTGCCGAACCTGGCGATGGCGTTGATGCCGGGCGACCCGATCATTGCCGCGTGGTCGGAGCAGAAGTTCGGCCAGTACGCCAGTCGCCTGTACGCGATCCTCGAAGAGGAACCGAAAGCCAGCCTCAAGGATCTGGGCGATGCCATCGATTACGCGGTGCGCAAGATCGGCATCGACCATGTCGGCATCAGCTCCGACTTCAACGAAGGTGGCGGCGTCAAAGGCTTCGAGAACGTCGGCGAAATTCGCAACGTCACCGCCGAGCTGATCTCGCGCGGTTACTCCGAAGCGGACATCGCCAAGCTCTGGGGCGGCAACTTCCTGCGGGTTTGGGATCAGGTCGAGAAAGCCGCGAAACCGGCCCTGGCCGCTGCGCCGGGAACTGCCAAGCCATGAGCAATCGTCGTGAGTTCTTGAAGCAGGCGGGGATTCTCGCGGCGGCGCTGCCACTGGGCGCGAGCCTGCCGAATGTCGCCGGTGCCGCGAGCGCTGCGCCCGTGACTGGCAACAAGTGGGCGCAGTTGCAGCAGCTGTTCGATCAGGATCCGGCGTATCTGCACTTCTCCAACTTTCTGATCACCTCACACCCGAAACCGGTGCGCGAGGCGATTGAGCGGCACCGCGCCGCCCTCGACAACAATCCCGGCCTGGCCATGGATTGGGACCACGGCGTGATCGAACAGCGCGAAGAGAACGTGCGGGTCTGGGCCGGTCGCTATCTGCAAGCCGATGCAAAACAGATCGCCCTGACCGGCAGCACCACCGAAGGTCTGGCGACGATCTACGGCGGCGTACACGTGCGCCCCGATCAGGAAATCCTCACCACCGAACACGAGCACTACGCGACCCACACCATCCTCGCCCTGCGCACCGAACGCGACGGCACCCGGGTGCGCAAGATTCGCCTGTTCAAGGATCCGTACAACGCGAGCAAAGCAGAAATCCTTGCTGCCATCGACAGCGCCATCCGTCCCGAAACCCGGGTGTTGGGCATGTGCTGGGTGCATTCGGGCAGCGGCATGAAACTGCCCATCGGTGAAATCGGCGCCATCGTCGACCGGCACAACCGTGGGCGCAGCGACGCCGAGCGCATCGTTTACGTGGTCGACGGGGTGCATGGCTTCGGCGTAGACAACCTGAACTTCGCGCAAATGAACTGCGACTTCTTCATCGCCGGCACCCACAAGTGGATGTTCGGCCCACGCGGCACCGGCATCGTCTGCAGCCGCTTCGCCGAAGTCAGGTACGTGACCCCGATCATTCCGACGTTCTCCGAAGCCACGGCGTTTTCCACCACCATGACGCCTGGCGGCTATCACTCGTTCGAACACCGCTGGGCGCTGGACGAAGCGTTCAAATTGCATCTTGAGCTGGGCAAGGCCGAGGTCGAGGCGCGCATTCACGCGCTCAACAGCTACCTGAAACAACGCCTGCAGCAACGTCCGCAGATCGAACTGGTCACGCCGCTGAGCCCTGAGCTGTCCGCCGGTTTCACCTTCTTCCGGGTCAAGGGCAAGGACAGCGACAAGATCGCCGCGCACCTGATGGCCAAGCGGGTGGTGGCCGATGCCGTGCACCGCGACGTCGGCCCGGTGATCCGCACCGCGCCAGGTCTGCTCAACGACGAAGAGCAAATCGACCGTTTGCTGGCCGTGCTCGATCAGGCCCTTTGACCCGGACGCTCCCTTTTTCCCTTTTAGCGAGACTCGCAATGAACAGTGAACTGCGTCGATTTTCCTTGAAGGCGCTGCCGGCGCTGATGCTCACCGCCCTCGCCGCCGGCCTGCTGCCGGGTGCCGCGCAGGCCGCCACCCCGCCTGCGCCGGGCAAGGTGTTCAAGGACTGCAAGGACTGCCCGGAAATGGTCGTGCTGCCCACCGGCACGTTTACCATGGGCACGCCGGAGGATGAGGTTGGCCGCGAACCGGATGAAGGGCCGATGCACCCGGTGACGTTTGCCAAACCGCTGGCGATCAGCCGTTTCCAGATTCTGCGCGGCGAGTGGGACGCCTACCTCAAGGACAGCGGCTACAAGATGCCCGACGGCGACACGCGCCCCGGTCGCGCGTGCAAGGCGGGCATCCCGGATTATCAGGGCAGCGACCCGCGCAAGCAGTACACCGACAAGCACCCGGCGGTGTGCATGGATTTCCCGGAGGCCGAAGCTTACGTGGCCTGGCTGTCGAAGAAGACCGGCCAGCCCTATCGACTGGTCAGCGAATCGCTGCGTGAATACGCCGCCCGCGCCGGCAGCACGGGGCCGTTCCCTTTCCCGTTTGACGAAGGCAAGGAATACAGCATCGCCAAACACGCCAACACCTACGGCGCCGCCGATGGCTACAACTTCACCGCGCCGGCCGGCAGCTTCCCGGCCAATGCCTTCGGCGTCTACGACATGCACGGCAATATTTATGAGTGGACCGCCGATTGCTACAACGACAACTACGTCGGCGCGCCAAGCGATGGCAGTGCCTGGTTAAGCGGCAAGTGCGACGTGCGGCGCATCCGTGGCAACGACTGGGGCGAGGCACCGGTGTTCTCGCGTTCGGGCAACCGCAACGCCACCTACACCGACACCCGTGGCGACTGGATCGGCTTCAGGGTCGCCCGCGATCTGTAAGGCCATCGCCCGGCTAAATTAGCCGTCCTGCCAGTCGTTCTACAGGTGGGCGCGATCTCCACGGTGCGCCCACCGCCCTCTACGTCATCCAGGCGAACCCCACGCGCAGTGCCGGTGTTCGCCGCTCCTTCAAGCAGGGAACCTCCATGAGCAAACCAACACGCGGGGTGATCAATGAATTGTTCGCCCTGCTCAAACCCTTTCGACTGATCGTCAGCGTGTCGATCCTGCTCGGCATGGTCGGTGGCCTGAGTGTCACCGCGTTGCTGGCGACCATCAACAATGTGCTGCACGCCGAGGGCGCACTGACCAGCACCATGGTCGCGGTGTTCGCCGGCCTGTGCCTGCTGGCGCTGACCAGCTCGATCTTTTCCGACATCGGCACCAATTTCGTCGGCCAGCACATCATCGCTACATTGCGCAAAGAGCTCGGCGAGAAAGTCCTCTCGGCGCCGATCGAGCAGATCGAGCGCTACCGCAGCCATCGGCTGATTCCGGTGCTGACCCACGACGTCGACACCATCAGCGACTTCGCTTTCGCCTTTGCGCCGCTGGCGATTTCCCTGACCGTGACCCTCGGTTGCATGGGCTACCTGGCGATGCTGTCGTGGCCGATGTTCCTGATGATGGCGGTGGCGATCCTGATCGGCACGGTCATTCAGTACATCGCGCGCGGGCGCGGCATGCAGGGTTTCCTCAAGGCCCGCGACTACGAGGACGAGTTGCAGAAGCACTACCACGCGGTCGCCGAGGGCGCCAAGGAACTGCGCATCCACCGCCCGCGCCGGCATCGCATGTTTGTCTCGGGCATCGAAGGCACGGCCGACAAGATCTGCGCGACGCAGGTGCGTTCGGTAAACATTTTCGTGGTCGCCAAGACTTTGGGCTCGATGCTGTTCTTCGTGGTGATCGGCCTGGCGCTGGGCCTGCAATCGCTGTGGCCGAGCGCCGACAAAGCGGTGATGAGCGGCTTCGTGCTGGTGCTGCTGTACATGAAAGGGCCGCTGGAACACATCATCGGCACCTTGCCAATCGTCAGTCGCGCGCAGATTGCGTTCCGCCGCATTGCCGATCTGTCCGAGCAGTTTTCCTCGCCCGAACCGCACCTGTTGCTCAGCGATCAGGGCCATCAAAAGACCCCGGTGCACAGTTTGGAACTGACCGATGTCTCGTACAGTTTCCCGACGGTAGAAGGCGCCAAGCCGTTCCGGCTGGGGCCGGTAAACCTGAAAATCGAACAGGGCGACATCATTTTCATCGTCGGCGAAAACGGCTGCGGCAAGACCACGCTGATCAAATTGCTGCTGGGTCTGTACGCGCCACAGCAAGGCGAAATCCGCCTCAACCAGCAGCTCGTCGACGCCAGCAACCGCGACGATTACCGCCAGTTGTTCACCACGATTTTCGCCGACTATTACCTGTTCGACGACGTGGTTCAGGGCGACACCCATATCCCGGAAGACGCCAACCAATACCTGGAGCGCCTGGAAATTGCGCACAAGGTCAGTGTGCGTGACGGCTCGTTCACCACCACCGATCTGTCCACCGGCCAGCGCAAGCGTCTGGCCCTGATCAACGCCTGGCTGGAGGAACGTCCGGTGCTGGTGTTCGACGAGTGGGCCGCCGATCAGGACCCGACTTTCCGGCGGATTTTCTACACCGAGCTGCTGCCGGACCTGAAGCGTCTGGGCAAGACCATCATCGTCATTTCCCACGACGATCGTTACTTCGATGTCGCCGACCAACTGGTGCGCATGAGCGCCGGCAAAGTGGTCACTGAGCTGCAACCCGCCTGACTGTGAAAAATTTGTAAAAAAAATGGCAGTGAGCTTTCCGGTTTTCGGAAGGCTCAACGTCTTACTAACAGTTAATAGAAATAGTTCTCAGTCAAAACTTTGAAGAGTAGAAGAACAATGCCCGCACCGCACGGACTCCACCCGCTCGCCAAGGCTCTGCTGATCCGCCGCTCCTTCCGTTGCACCTTGCCAGCGTTCTGCGCCATGGCCCTGACCGTACCGATGGCCGGCCAGGCCCAGGCCGCTGCCGTGGCGATCAATATTCCTGCACAGTCGCTGGGGAGCGCGCTGCAGGAATTCGGTCGCCAGACCAACCTCCAAGTGCTGTACAGCCCGGATGAGGTCAGCGGTCTGCGCAGCAGCACGGTCAGTGGCAACCTGGAACCGACCGCCGCCATCGCGCAACTGCTGCAAGGCACGAACATCGCCTACAGCGTCGAGGGCAACAACGTCGCCTTGCGTTCGCGCAGCAGCGGTGGCGCCAGCCTCGATCTGGCCCCGACCAGCATTTCCGCCACGGCAGAATCGGCTTGGGGCCCGGTCGACGGGATCGTCGCCAAACGCAGCGCCACCGGTTCGAAGACCGATTCGTCGCTCAAGGAAATCCCGCAGACCATCAACGTCGTCACTCAAGACGAAATCAAGATGCGCGGCTCGAAGACCGTCACCGAAGCTCTGCAATACACGCCGGGCATGACCGGCGGCGGTTTCTCGGACCGGGTGAAGATCTTCGACGAACCGACATCCCGTGGCTTCTCCCCTACTCCGCTGTACCTCGACGGCCTGCACATGCCTTACGGCGGCGGCAGCACCGGCGGTTCGCTGCAGATCGACCCGTACACCCTGGAGCGCGTCGAAGTGCTCAAGGGCCCGGCCTCGGTGCTGTACGGCCAGAACCAGCCTGGCGGTATCGTCAACATGGTCAGCAAGCGTCCGACCGCGACCCCGCTGCACGAAGTGAAGCTCGGTGGCGGCAGCTATGACCGCAAGTACGGTGCCTTCGACCTCGGCGGCCCGATCGATGATCAGGGCGAATTCCTCTATCGCCTGACCGGCGTGGTCAACGACAGCGGCTCGGCCATCGACTACGCCAGCCAGAACCGCATGCTGCTGGCGCCAAGCCTGACCTGGCTGCCTAACGATCAGACCACCATCACCGTGTTCGGTCAGTACCAGAAAGACCACGACGTACCGGAAGCCCAGGGCCTGCCGGCCAACGGCACCGTGCATCGCAGCCAGGCCGGGCGCATCAGCCGCAGCCTGTTCCTCGGTGAGCCGGACGTGAACAAGTACCACCGCGAGCAGTTCGTGGTCGGTTACGAGATTGCCCACGAACTCAACGACGTCTGGACCCTGAAGCAGAACGCGCGTTACGCCGACATCAACGACCAGTACGTGGCGCCGCTGCACGGTTATGCGTTCCCGACCAACCCGGTCACCGGCCTCAACGACGGCAGCTACCAGAGCCGTTATGCGGTGGACTGGTCGCAGCACAACAAGGTCTACGGCATCGATAACATCGCCCAGGCCAAGTTCAACACCGCCGACGTCGAGCACACCGTGCTGCTGGGCGTGGACTACTACCACTACAATTCGAGATTCCTCGGCCTGTACGACCGCACCGCTCCAGGTCTGGATCTGTACAACCCGGTGTATGGCAGCCAGATCAATTTCCGCCAGCCGTACAAGTGGGACAACACCATCACCCAGACCGGCCTGTACGCTCAGGATCAACTGCGCTGGAACCAGTGGTTCCTGACCCTCGGCGGTCGTTATGACTTCGCCGAAACCGACAACAAGCAACCGCTGAGCGGCGGCCACAGCAACCAGAAGGACGAGAAGTTCACCGGGCGTGCCGGCCTGGGCTACGAGTTCGACAACGGCATCACACCGTACGTCAGCTACGCCGAATCGTTCCTGCCGCAAACCGGTACCGACATGAGCGGCAGCGCCTTCGAACCGACCACCGGCAAGCAGTACGAAGTCGGCGTCAAGTACGAGCCGAAGTCGATCGACGGCTTCATTCAGCTGTCGGCGTACCAGATCGACCAGGACAACATGCTCACCACCGACCTCAACAACCCGGGCTTCAGCACCCAGAGCGGCTCCGTGCGTTCGCGCGGTATCGAGCTGGAAGGCAAGGTCAACGTCACCCGCAACCTGCGCGTGCTGGCGGCGGTGTCGCGTAACCAGACCAAGTGGGAGAAAGACAACGACGGTCGCGAAGGTCGCACCCTGGCCATGCGTCCACCACTGACCGCCTCCGCGTGGGTCAACTACGACTTCGACATCTCCACCGCCCTCGCCGGTTTCGGCATGGGCCTGGGCGCCCGCTACGTGCGCAGCAGCTACGGTTCGGATTACGAGTCGGACTCGTTCCAGATTCCGTCCTACACCGTGTATGACGCCATGGTCTCTTACGACCTGGAGAAATCGCCGCTGCACGTCAAAGGCGTGAAGCTGCAAGCCAACCTGCAAAACCTCACCGACGAGAAATATGTGGCAGCGTGCAACGGTACCCTCGATTGCTACTACGGCGAAGGCCGGACCATGACTGCTGACGTGACCTACAACTGGTAATACGTTTAGCGCTCACTGAAACGCCGGCATTTGCTGGCGTTTTTTTTGGGGGCTGATTGGGGCTTGGCGGCCTTTGGGCCGACCAGGCTCTTGGGGTTTTGGGGGCATATCCGTTGCTGCGGTTATGGCCGCTTAGGGTTCCGCCCTTACGGCGGGTCACTTTTTCCAAACGCCGAAAAAGTAACCAAAAAGGCTTCCCCCAGCGTACGGCACTTCGCTGAGGCTCAGTGTTCCCTCGCTACGGTGTCCATCCGGGGGCATCGCCTACGGTTTGCTTCGCTGCACCTCCTCTCGATGTATGCGGCTTCGCCGCATGGCGCTACGCGCCTACCCCCCGGATGGACACCTTCGCTCGGCCTGCCGAAGGGGCTGAAGATCAAAAGCCAGATCAAGAGCCAAAGCCAAAGCCAAAGCAGATCAAAAGATCGCAGCCTTCGGCAGCTCCTACAGGGGATTGGGTGTTTTCAGTTAGAGATTGGTCGGCTGTCAGGCCGCCATCGCTGGCAAGCCAGCTCCCACAGTGGGATCGGGTGTTTTCAGTTAGAAATTGGTCGGCTGTCAGGCCGCCATCGCTGGCAAGCCAGCTCCCACAAAAGTCACAGCAGACCGCACCCGCTTTTCACCACTCAACACGATGAGCGTTAGCTCGAGTACCGCTCTTGATCTGAGGGCCCGTCGGCAGGCTGAGTGGAGGGATTTATCCGGGGGTGGGAGCGCAGCGACCGTTTGGCGCAGCCAAACACAGCGAGAGGAGGTGCAGCGAAGCAAACCGTAGGCGCTGCCCCCCGGATGAATCCCGCAGCGAAGGAACCCGAGCCTAAGCGAGGGCCGAACGTCAGGGCATAGACCTTTTGGTTACTTTTGGGGCGTTTGCCAAAAGTGACCCGCCGTCAGGGCGGAACCCTAGGTGGCCGTTACCGCAGCAACGGATATTCCCCCCCACCCCGGTCAAGCCAAAGCAAACACCTCCACCAAGCGCCCAGCAATCAACCCCAGCGCCTCCTCAGCCTCATCAACAATCGCCCCCATACGCATAAAGTCGTGGGTCATCCCCTCATAAACCTTCAGCGCCACAGCAACCCCCGCCGCCTGCAAACGCCGCGCATAAGCCACCCCCTCATCGTGCAACGGATCACACTCGGCCAACACCATCAGCACCGGCGCGACATTGGCCGGAACTTCGCCGAGCAACGGCGAGAAACGCGGATCGAGACGATCGCTGGCATCACGCTGATAGTGCTCGTAAAACCACTGCAGCGAAGCCTTCTCCAGCAGATAGCCTTCGGCGAAACGCTCGATCGACGGCGTGCTGCGACTGGCATCGGTGACCGGATAAATCAGCACCTGCAAGCGCGGCTGCTCAGCGGCAGCCGTCAGTTGCGCAGCCAGCACCGTGGCCAGACTGCCACCGACGCTGTCACCGGCAATCGCCAGTCGCGCCGTGTCGATGCCCAGATCTGCAGCACTCGCCACCAGCCAGTCCCAGGCATCGCGGGCGTCATCGGCCGCTGTCGGAAAACGATGTTCCGGCGCCAGTCGGTACGCCACCGACAGCACCACGCAATCGGCCAGCGAGGCCAGCGCGCGGCACAGCGAATCATGCGAGTCGAGGCTGCCGACCACATAGCCGCCACCATGGAAATACAACAGCGCCGGACGACCGGCGCCCGCCTGCAACGGATGATTGCTGTAGATCCGCGCGTGCAACAGTGCGCCGTCACGCACCGGCAATTGCAGCTCATCCACCACGGCCAGTTCTTCACCGCCGGCGTCCATCAGCAACGATGACTGATCGAATTGTTCGCGGGCTTCGGTCGGGCTCAACTCATGCATGCCGACGCGTTTGCCACTGGCCCGGCCGTTGCCGACCAGTTGCAGAAATGCGGCGATATCAGGATTCAATGACATTCAAATCTCCAAAGCGATCGGGCGCCATCAGCGCCCGATCGGTTTTACTTGGGTTTCACAGCAGGTTTCAGGACATGACTACTGATTCAACGATCTGGCCGAGCATTTCTTCAGCCTCGGACAGGAAAGTTTCATCGCGCGGGATCTGGAAGTGCCCGCAATCCAGCCATTCGCCGCCCATGCCCGGCTGACCCAGTTGCGCCGCCAGCTCCAGTGCCTCGGCTTCGCGACCCAAGGTCCACCAGCACACCGGGTTGACGGTCAGCGGCGCACAGCGCTCAAGCTTGAGCGACAACTGCTTGAGCCGGCGCGCCACGCTGAACACATGCGCCAGTTCATCGGCACCCAGTGCCACGTAAGTCGACGCCCCGCGCTCGGCACTCATGGCACGCTGGAACAGCGCGCGCAGGTTGTGCGGCGCTTCTTCACCGTCGATGGACAAGCCCGGTACGGCGTCCGGCAACGTCACTTGCAGGAAGTCGCGCAGGTCGGTTTGCCAGTCATCGACCGCCCCGGCGTCGACCGCCGCCGACGGCACGAAGCTGTCGACCAGCCCGACAAACTTGACCTGTTGCCCGGCCTGCTCCAGTTGCGCGGCGATCAACATCGCCAGCGTACCGCCCAGCGACCAGCCCAGCAGGTGATACGGCCCCTGCGGCTGTTTCTGGCGAATCTGCGCCAGATACTCACTGGCCATTTCCTGCAGCGAGGTGTCGTTGAACGCCGGATCCAGCAGCATCCGCGACTGAATCGCCAACACCTGACGCCGACCGCTCAAACGGCGCGCCAGCGGCTCGTAGTCGAACACCGTGCCGAATCCGGCGTGCAGGCAGAACAGCGGCGCCACGCCCTTGACCTCGGCATTCATCGCCAGCAACCCGGAGGCTTTTTCCGCCGTGCCCTGAACGCTGGCCACTAGTTCGCCGATGCTCGGTTTCTGCATCAGATCGCGCAGTTTCAGGCTCAGGCCCTGAGCCTTGAGCGCGCGGCTGCGGGCCACCACTTGCAGGCTGAGGATCGAATCGCCACCCAGCTCAAAGAAGTTGTCGGTGAGCCCGACCCGTTCGATTTTCAGCACTTCCTGCCAGATCTTCGCCAGGGCTTTTTCCAGCTCGGTGCGCGGTTCGACATAGGCCAGACGCTGTTCGGCGTCCGGATTCGGCAAGGCCTTGCGGTCGAGCTTGCCGTTCGGCGTCAGCGGCATGCGCTCAAGTACCATCAAGTGTGCCGGCACCATGTAATCCGGCAAGCTGGCCTTGAGTTGCTCGCGCAGACGCTCGCCCAAACCGTCGGCCGGCGTGTCGGTAGCGGCCAATACATAGCCGAGCAGTTGCTTGCCGCTGACACCCTCGCGGGCCACCACGGCGGCGTCACGCACGCCCGGCTGCTGCTTGAGGCGCGCTTCGATTTCACCCAGTTCGATGCGGAAACCACGGATCTTCACCTGATGGTCGATCCGCCCGAGGTAGTCGACGGTGCCGTCGGCACGCCGGCGCACCAAGTCGCCGGTGCGGTACAGGCGACTGCCGTCGGCGCTGAACGGGTTGGCAACGAAACGTTCGGCGGTGCCACCGGCGCGTCCCAGATAACCGCGCGCCAACGCACCGCCCAGGTACAACTCACCGGCAATGCCGGCCGGCAGCGGATTGAGGTCGCTGTCGAGTATATAACCCGTGCGCTCGCCGACCACGCTGCCGATTGGCGCATAGGCCGCGCCGCATTGATCGTCGACCGCGGCCTTCCAGATCAGCGGCGTGACCACCGTTTCGGTCGGGCCATAGCCGTTGATGATGTACTGCGGTTGCAGTGCGCGTTTGGCCAGTTCGAAACTCGCCACCGGCACCGCATCCCCGCCGAAGCAGTAGATCCGTACCGGCGGCGGATTGCCGTGCTGCTCAGCGTGTTCAGCCAGTTGTTGCAGATACACCGGCGGGAACGCGGCCACAGTCACGCCATGCTGATGCAAGGCGTCAAAGGTTTGTTCGGCCGTCCACAGATTATCGTCGCGAATCAGCAAACGAGCGCCGTGCGTGAGGGTGGTCAGCCAGCGCTCATGCGCGCCGTCGAAAGCGAACGACATGAAATGCAATTCGCAATCGGCCGCACTCATTTCATATCGCTGGCCGATCGCCTGACAGTGCATCGCCAACGGCCCGTGCGCCACGCCGACACCTTTCGGCTGACCGGTGGAGCCGGAGGTGTAGATCACGTAGGCCAGGTTGCCCGGCTGCACCGTGACCTGCGGCGCCGAATCCGGCTGAGCACGCAGATCCAGCTGATCGAGTTCCAGCACCTGCAGGTTGGCCTGGGTCGGCAGCACCTGACGCAGACTCGAATCGCTGAGCAGCAAGGCGATGCCCGAATCGTGCATCAGATAACTCAAGCGCTCGCGGGGATAGGTCGCGTCCAGCGGCACATAGGCGCCACCGGCCTTGAGCACCGCCAACAGCGCGACGATCATGTTTTCGCTGCGTGGCAGGGCCACACCGACCCGCACTTCCGGACCGACACCTTCGGCGATCAGCGCATGCGCCAGACGATTGGCCCGCGCGTCGATCACGCCGTAGCTGAAGGCTTGCTCATTGAAGATCACGGCGGTTTGTTCGGCCCGCTGCGCGGCCCACCCGGCAATGCGCTGGTGCACCAGCGTGGTCTGCGCTTGCGCGACAACGTGCGGCGCAGGCGCGACGTGCCCGGTCGGCAGACCGATGCGTCCCAGCGCCTGCCCGGCGTCCTGAACCAGCGCGGTGAGTAGGCCTTCCATGTTGCTGCGGATGCCTTCCACGGTCGCCAGATCAAAATGTTCGCGCAGGAACATGTACTCGATCACCAACCCGTCTTCGAGGGTGACCATCAGGTCCATCGGGAAGTTGGTCAGGCCCGAGTTGTTGATCTCGCCAAACGTCAGCGAATCATCGCGCCACTCGCGCAGCGCCTGATCGATCGGGTGGTTTTCGAACACAATGATGCTGTCGAACAGCGACTGCCCGGCACGCCCGCCCCAACGCTGGACGTCGGTCAGCGGGGTGTACTCGCGCTCGCGCATCTCCAGGTTGAAATCCTGCAACTCGCGCAACCAGGCGCCCACGGCCTGCTCGGCCGGCACGTCCTTGATCACTGGCAAGGTGTTGATGAACAGGCCCAGTATCGATTCCGAAGCCGGCAGGCTCGCCGGACGCCCCGCCACCGTGGCGCCGAACGCCACGCAACGCTGGCCGCTGTAACGGCTGAGCAGCACCAGCCACGCGCCTTGCACCAAGGTATTGAGGGTGACCTGCTGCGCCTGGGCAAAGGCTTTCAACTGTTCGGTGCGGGCCTCGCCCAGACGGCTGTACAGCGCCTGGTGACCGCGACCGCTGCCGGTACGCGTCACCGCGTCCGCCAGATAGGTCGGTTCGTCGAGCAGGCTCAGGTGCTGACGCCAGAAACCTTCGCTGGCGTTCGCGTCCTGCTGTTGCAGCCAGTTGATGTAACCGCGATACGGCACCGCGTCGGCCAGTGGTCGTCCGGAATACTGGCTCAGCACCTCACCGATCAACTGCGAACTGCTCCAGCCGTCGATCAGAATGTGATGGTAGGTCCAGATCAACTGATAGCTGTGCTCGCCGACTTGCACCAGCGTCAGGCGTTGCAGCGGTGGCTGGTCAAGGTCGAAGCCCTTGGCCCGCTCGGCATCCGCCAGACCTTGCAAGGCTTCGGCCGAATGATCCCGCTCACGCCAGTCGAGCAGACTGAACGGCAACTGCGGATCGGCGAGCACAAATTGCAGCGGCTCGGCCATGTCCTGCCAGAGGAAGCCGGTGCGCAGAATGTCGTGGCGACGGCTGACGCTTTCCCACGCGGCTTGCAAACGCAACGGCTCAAGGCCCTGCACCGGAACGCTCAACTGGTTGACGTACAGGTCCGATTCCGGCGAATTCAGGCCGAGAAACAGCATGCCCTGTTGCATCGGCGACAAGCGATAGAGCCCGTCCAGTTGCCCGGCCGGCAGTGGTAGTTGCGCGACTTGCGCCTCGCTCAAGCCGTGCAGCGGCAGGTCGATCAGCGCCGGCTCCGGCGCCACACGCCCCTCGGCAGCCTGCACGCACAGGGCCAGTTGCTGAATGGTCGGTTGCTGGAACAGGTCTTTCGGGCTCAGCTCCAGCCCTTGCTGACGGGCGCGACTGACCACCTGAATCGAGATGATCGAATCGCCGCCCAAGGCAAAGAAACTGTCGTGGGTGCTGACCTGCTCAAGGCCCAATACCTCTTTCCAGATCTGCACCAGCGCCTGCTCAATGGCATTCGCCGGTTCGACATGCAACTGCGCGGCGCTGAGTTCCAGTGCCGGCAGGCGCTTGCGATCGATCTTGCCGTTGGGGGTCAGCGGCAACTGCGCCAGCCACAGGCGATGGCTCGGCACCATGTAATCCGGCAGGGTTGTGCCCAGCCAGTTGCCGAGGCTTTGCTGCAGTTCGGCCTGTTGTTCGGCGTTGGCGTCGATGATCGCCGGATCGCTCGGCACCAGATAGGCAATCAGTTGCTGGCTGCCCGACACTTCGCTGGCGACGACCACCGCTTCACGCACGGATGCATGCGCCAGCAGGCGTGCTTCGATTTCGCCCAGCTCGATACGCAAGCCGCGAATCTTCACCTGATGGTCGATCCGGCCCATGTACTCCAGATCGCCCTCCTCGCGCTGACGAATCAGGTCGCCGGTACGGTACAGGCGCTCGCCGTTGCCGCCGAAAGGATTCGGCACGAAACGCTCGGCGGTCATCGCCGCACGTCCCAGATAACCGCGCGTGATGCCGGCGCCGGACAGGTACAGCTCCGCCGAAACGCCCTGCGGCACCGCGTGCAGATCGGCATCCAGCAGATGACTGGCGCTGTGATCAAGGGCACGCCCGATCCGCGCCTGACCGCCAGCACCGCGGCGGGTCCAGGTCGAATAGGTGGTGTCTTCCGACGGGCCATACAGGTCGTAAACGTGTTCGACCGTCGACTGCTGGTACAGCGCCTCCACCAGCGCTTGCTTCAGCGGCTCGCCAGCGAGGTTGATGATGCGCACGTTCGACGGAATCTGCCCGGCACGCTGCAGCGCGGCAATCGCCGACGGCACAGTGTTGATCAAACGAACTTGATCGCGAGCCGGCAAGTGCGGCAGCTCCAAGGCATTACGGGCGATGATCAGCGAGCCACCGTTAGCCAGAGTGACAAACAGCTCCCACACCGACAGGTCGAAGCACACCGACGTCGAGGCCAGTACGCCTTGAATGTCCTCGCGGCGGTAGACCTTGGCCGACCAGTCGATCAGCGCCATGACGTTGCGATGGGCAATCGCCACGCCTTTGGGTTTGCCGGTGGAGCCGGAGGTGTAGATCACGTAGGCGAGGTTGTCCGGAGCGACCGATGTTTGCGGCGCGCTGCTCGGATAATCGCTCAACGAAAGCTGATCCAGCAGCACTTGGGTATCGCCCGGCACGCTCAGGGTCGCGGCAACCGCCTGCTCGGTGAGCAACACCCGCGCCCGACTGTCTTCGAGCATGTAAGCCACGCGATCCGCCGGGTAGTCCGGGTCCAGCGGCACGTAAGCGCCACCAGCCTTGAGCACCGCGAGCAAGGCGACCAGCAACTGCTCGGAACGCGGCATTGCCACGCCCACGCGCACTTCCGGGCCGACACCCAACTCAAGCAGTTTGTGCGCCAGGCGATTGGCCTGGGCGTCCAGTGCGGCGTAGGTCAGTTGCGTATGGGCGAAGGTCACCGCCAAGGCATCCGGGGTCGCCGCCACTTGATGGGCAATGGCTTGATGGATGCATAGATCGGTGGAGAAGTCGGTGTTCGCCTGCGGGCTGTGCTCAATCAGGTTCAGCTCGCTGAGCGAACGCTCCCCCGACTCGCTCATCTGCCCGAGCAAGCGCTGCAGATACCCGGCCAGTTGCATCACGCTGTGCGCGGCAAAGCTTTCGCACTGGTAGCTGAAGTGCATCGACAATTCGTCGCTCAAGTGCACCAGCAGTGTCAGCGGGTAGTTGGTCTGCTCATGATTGTGGATTTCACCGAAGCGCAGTTCTTGTGGTGCGCCCTGCGCCAGCGCCTCGGACACCGGGTAGTTCTCGAACACCAGAATGTTGTCGAACAGCGCCTCACCGTTGCGCTCGGCCCAACGCTGAATATCGAACAGCGGGGTGTGTTCATGTTCACGCAAGGCGAGGTTCTGCGCCTGCACGCTCTGCAACCATTCGCCAACGCTCGATGAGGACTGCGGGCTGGCGATGACCGGCAAGGTGTTGATGAACAGACCGATCTGCTGCTCGACCCCTTTGAGTTCAGCCGGACGCCCCGCCACCGTGGCACCGAACGCCACACACGGCTGGCCGGTCAGGCGCTGCAACAGCAGCAGCCATGCCGCTTGAATCAGCGTGTTGAGGGTGACTTTCTGCTGGCGCGCGAACTCGCCCAGACGCCGCGTCTGCTCAGCGTCGAGCACGCAGAAATGCTCACCATGGCCGTCGCGCGGTGCATCGCCGTGCTGCGCCTGCAACGCTTGCGCGAGCAAGGTCGGCGCTTGCAGGTCAGCCAGTTGCGCGGTCCAGTAACGTTCGCTGGCCTGCACGTCCTGGCGCTGCAGCCATTCGATGTAATCGCGATAACGCCCGGCCAGTGGCGATTGGGCAACTCCGCTGTAGCGTTGCAGGACTTCGCCAAGCAACTGCGAGTTGCTCCAGCCGTCCATCAGGATGTGGTGGTTGGTGTAGATCAAATGGCAACGCTGCTCGTCCAGACGCACCACGACCATACGCAACAGCGGCCCCTGGCTCAGGTCGAAACCTTGCGCCTGTTCGGCTGCGGCCAGCGCATTCAGATCGCTCTGGCAAGCGTCGCGATCACGCCAGTCGAGGACGCGGAACGGCATATCCAGTTGCTTGTGCACCACCTGCACTGGACGCGCCAGTTCACCCTGCCAGACAAAGCTGCTGCGCAGGATGTCGTGGTTGTCCACCGCCGCTTGCCAGGCCTGCTGAAAGCGTTGCGGATCGAGGCCTTCGACATCGAGCCGGACCTGGTTGATGTAATCGCCGGTGGCCTGCTCGTAGAGGCTGTGGAACAACATGCCCTGCTGCATCGCCGACAGCGGATACACATCGGCGACCTGGCGTGGCGCCAGCGGGAACTGATCGAGCTGCGCCTGCGTCAGGCCAGCCAGCGGGAAGTCCGACGGGGTCAGACCTTCGACGCCCGGGGTCAGGCAATGGCCGATCAGTGCCGCGAGTTCTGCGGCGTAATCTGCGGCCAGGGCTTCGATCACCGCGCTGTCGAAACGCTCGCGGCTGAACGTCCAGCCGACCCGCAGCTCGCCGCCATACACTTGACCGTTGAGGGTCAACCAGTTGCCCAGCGGCGCCTCCGGGCTCTGATCAAGGCCGGCGTTGTCCGGCGACGGCACGAACAGCGCAGCGTGATCGCCGGCGAAACTGCCGTCGAACTGCCCGAGGTAGTTGAAGGTGATGCGCGGGCTCGGCAAGGCCTGCAGGCGCTGCTGCGCTCCGGCATCACCGAGGTAACGCAAGGCACCGAAACCGATACCCTTGTCGGGGATCGAGCGCAGTTGTTCCTTGATCTGCTTGATCGACTCGCCAAGCGTGTCTGCCGGTGTCAGGCGCACCGGGAACAGGCTGGTGAACCAGCCCACCGTGCGGGTCAGATCGACGCCGTCGAACAGTGCTTCGCGACCATGGCCTTCGAGCTGGATCAGCGTCGACGCCTGCCCGCTCCAGCGGCCGATGACCCGCGCCAATGCCGTCAGCAACAGATCGTTGACCTGGGTGCGGTACGCCGCCGGGGCCTCTTGCAGCAGTTGCCGGGTCAGCTCGGTGCCGAGGCGGGTTTGTACGGTCTGGGCCAGACGATTGTCCTGGCTGGCGTCAACGCGTTTGCACGGCAGATCGGTGCTCACATCGCTCAGGCAGGCCTGCCAATAATCCAGTTCGGCCTGCAACGCCGGGCTGTTGGCGTAGCGCTGCAAGTGCTCACCCCAGTCCTTGAAGGCGCTGGTCCGGGACGGCAGGCTCAACGGCTGATCATTCAGCAATTGCTGATAAGCGTTTTGCAGGTCTTCCAGCAGAATCCGCCACGACACGCCGTCCACCGCCAGGTGATGAATCACCAACTGCAAACGCTGCGTGCCATCGGCCAGAGTTGCCAGCACCGCACGCAGCAACGGCCCGTGTTGCAGATCGAGGCTGCGCTGGGCGCGATTACCCAAGGCTTCAAGGGCGGCGGCATCAGCAACGTCTTCCTGCCAGAGCAGGTTCTGTGGCAGCGCCTCGACCGCGCGGTGCTCGGCCTGCCACACGCCATCGTGCTGGGTGAAGCTCAGGCGCAAGGCATCGTGATGGGCCACCAGGGCGCGCAACACTTGCTCGATTTTCTCAGCGTCCAGCGTCTGCCGCGGTTGCAGCAGCACCGACTGGTTCCAGTGGTGACGCTGCGGAATCTCGTCGGCGAAGAACTGCTGCTGGATCGGCAGCAACAACGCCGCACCGCTCGCGGCTCGCTGATCAATGCTCGATTCTTCGCCACCCCACTGCGCAACCAGCGCCAGACGCTGCACGGTCTGGTGCTGGAACAGGTCTTTGGGATTGAGGCGAATGCCGGCCTGACGGGCGCGGCTGACCACCTGAATCGAGATGATCGAGTCGCCGCCCAGTTCGAAGAAGTTGTCGTGGATGCCGACTTGCGACAGCTTCAGTACGTCCTGCCAGATCGCGACCAGCCCCTGCTCCATCGCGCTTTGCGGCGCCTGATAGGCCTGCTGCGCCTGGCTGGCGTCCGGTGACGGCAAGGCGTTGCGATTGAGTTTGCCGTTGGCGGTCAACGGCAATTGTGCCAGCAGCAACAGGTGCGCCGGAACCATGTGAGCCGGAAGATTGGCCTTGAGTTCGGCGCGCACGCTGTCGCGCCACAGCGCCTGTTCGGCCGGGCTTGCGTCGAGCAGCGCGGCGTCGCCTGGCACCAGATACGCCACCAATTGCTGACCGCTGAGCCCTGGTTGCGCCAGCACCACGGTCTGGCGCACGGCAGCCTGTTCCAGCAGTTGCGCTTCGATCTCGCCGAGTTCGATACGGAAACCGCGAATCTTCACCTGATGATCGATGCGCCCGATGTATTCGATCACGCCGTCGGCGCGGTAGCGCGCCAGGTCACCGGTACGGTACAGACGCCCGCCATCGGCGGCGAACGGGTCGGGAATGAAGCGCAGGCTGGTCAGATCCGCACGGTTCAAATAACCGCGAGCCAGGCCGGCACGACCGACGTACAGCTCACCGATGCAACCTTTGGCGACCGGGTTCAGATCTCCGTCGAGCAAGTACCAGGACAGGTCCGGGATCGGCTCGCCGATCGGACTGCTGGCATCACGCTGCAAGTCGGCCAGCGAAATCGGCCGGTAGGTCACGTGCACGGTGGTTTCGGTGATGCCATACATGTTGATCAGTTGCGGTGCCTGATCGCCGAAACGCTCGAACCACGGACGCAGGCTCTTGACCTCCAGCGCCTCGCCGCCGAACACCACGTAACGCAGCGCCAGTGCTTGCGCCGCGTGCTCCGGGGCGCAGGCCACTTGCATCAATTGCTTGAACGCCGACGGCGTCTGGTTGAGCACGGTGACGCCTTCGCGGCAAAGCAAGGCGAAGAAATCTTCCGGCGAGCGGCTGACCTCGTAAGGCACCACCAGCAGTTTGCCGCCGTACAGCAGCGCCCCGAAAATCTCCCACACCGAGAAATCGAACGCGTAGGAATGGAACAGGCTCCAGACATCCGTGGCGCCAAAACCGAACCACGCATCGGTGGCCTCGAACAGGCGCAACACGTTGCGATGGGCCAGCAACGTGCCCTTCGGTTGACCGGTAGAACCGGAGGTGTAGATCACGTAAGCCAGGTTATCCGGGCTCATGTGTACGTGCGGATTGCTGTCGCTGTAGCCATCGAGACCGTCGCGTTCCTGATCGAGCATCAGGCTGCGCAGCGAATCGGGTACTGGCAGACGTCCCAGCAGATGACTCTGGGTCAGCAGCAAGGCGATGCCGCTGTCGCCGATCATGTAGCTCAGGCGTTCTTCCGGGTAGGTCGGGTCCAGCGGCACATAGGCGCCGCCGGCCTTGAGAATCGCCAACAGGCCGACCAGCATGTCGAGGCTGCGCTCCACCGCCAGACCGACGCGCACATCCGGGCCGACACCGCTGGCAATCAGCTTGTGGGCCAACTGGTTGGCGCGGCTGTTCAGCTCGCCGTAGCTCAGGGACTGCCCGGCACAGCTCACGGCAATCGCTTGCGGGGCGCGGGCGGCTTGTTGTTCGATGCGCTGATGCAGGCACTGCTCGCTCGGGAAATCGCGGATGGCCGGGTTCCACTGCTGCAAGGTCGCCGCGTGTTCGGCGGCGTCATGCAGCGGCAGTTCGGCGATGCGCTGAGCGCAGTCGGCGACGATGCCTTGCAGCAGACGGGTCCAGTGCTGCGCCAGACGTTCGATGGTTTCGACGTCGAACAGATCGGTGGCATAGGTCAGCTCGGCCCAGACGTTGTCGCTCGATTCAAAGGTGTTCAGGGTCAGGTCGAACTGCGCGGTACTGGACGCCCAAGGCAAGCCTTCAATCGCCAGCTTTGGCAGACGTGTGGCGCCCTGCGCCTGACGCACCTGGCTCTGGTGGTTGTGCATCACCTGGAACAGCGGGCTGTGGCTGAGGCTGCGCTCCGGTTGCAGCGCGTCGACCAGTTGTTCAAACGGCAGATCCTGATGCGCCTGCGCGCCGAGCACCGTATTTTTCACTTGTTGCAGCAGGCTGCGGAACGTCTGCCGACTGTCGAACTCGGCCTTCAGAACCTGGGTGTTGACGAAGAAACCGATCAGGCCTTCGGTCTCGACCCGGTTGCGGTTGGCCACCGGCACTCCGACGCGGATATCGGCCTGACCGCTGTAGCGATGCAGCAAGGTCTGGAACGACGCCAGCAACAGCGCAAACAGCGTAACGTTCTCGCGCTGCGCCAGTTGCTTGAGCGCGGTGGCCAGTTCGCGGCTCAGCGGGATATCGCGACGGGCGCCACGATAGCTCTGCTCGGCTGGACGCGGACGGTCGATCGGCAACTCCAGCAGCGGTTGATCGCCAGCGCCGAGTTGTGCGGTCCAGTAGCTCAATTGACGCTCGCGTTCACCGGCGTCCATCCACTGTTTCTGCCACACGGCGTAGTCGGCGTATTGCACCGGCAGCGCCGGCAATTGCACGCGCTGGCCCTGGCTGTAGGCGGCATACAACGCCACCAGTTCATCAACCATGACATTCATCGACCAGCCATCGGCGACGATGTGATGCAGAGTGATGACCAGTGCGTGGTCATCGGCGGCCAGACGCAGCAGTTTGACCCGCAGCAACGGGCCTTGCTGCAGATTGAACAGGTGCAAGGTTTCGGCGGCGACCAGCGCTTGCAGCGCCGCCTCGTCGAGATCCGCCGCCACGTCCTGCACCTGCATATCGAGCGTGCCGTGAGCCTGGATCACTTGCAGGGTCTGACCCTGCTGTTCGACAAAGCAGGTGCGCAGCGATTCGTGGCGTTCGATCAGCGCGTCGAAGCTGCGCTGCAACGCCGGCAGATCCAGCTCACCGCGCAGACGCAACGCCGCCGGCACGTGATAAGCGGTGCTGGTCGGTTGCAGTTGCCAGAGGAACCATTGACGTTCCTGGGCATAGGACAGCGCTAGCGGTTGCAGACGTGGCAACGCAACAATCGGCGGCTCCTGATGCGCCTGATCGACACCCAGCGCGGCGACAAAATCTTCCAGCGTGCTGTGTTCGAACAACGTGCGCAGCGGCACCTGCACGTTCAGCGCCTGACGGACGCGCGAGACCACTTGCGTGACCAGCAACGAGTGCCCGCCCAGTTCGAAGAAGTTGTCGCTCAAGCCCACGCGATCAAGCTTAAGTACCGCTTGCCAGATCTCGGCGACACTGTGTTGAGTGGCGGTTTGCGGGGCGATGTAAGTCGATTGCAGTTGGCTGGCGTCAGGTGCTGGCAAGGCTTTGCGGTCGACTTTGCCGTTCGGCGTCAGTGGCAGTTGCGCGAGGAACAACAGGTGCGCCGGCACCATGTATTCCGGCAGTTCGGCCTTGAGGCTGGCTTTCAATGCAGCACGCAGTTCGACTTCATCAAAAGCGCCGGCGGTGGGCACCACATAGCCGACCAGTTGCGGGCCGGTCGGGCCGTCCTGAGCGACTACGACGGTTTCGCGCACGCTGTCGAGGGCGAGCAAACGCGCTTCGATCTCGCCGAGTTCAATCCGGAAACCACGGATTTTCACCTGATGGTCAATCCGCCCGATGTACTCGATCACGCCTTCGGCGCGGTAACGGGTCAGATCGCCGGTGCGGTACAGGCGCGCGCCGGTTGTCGAAAAGGGATCCGGGACAAAACGTTCGGCAGTCAGGCTCGGGCGCTGGAAGTAACCACGCGCGAGGCCGTCGCCGCCGATCAACAGCTCCCCCGGGGCGCCGAGCGGATTGAGCTCCAGGTCGCTGCCGAGGATGTACAACGCGGTGTTGTCGATCGGCGTGCCGAGGAATGGACGGCTGTTGTCCGCACTCAAGGCGTGCTGCGCCGACCAGATGGTGGTTTCGGTCGGCCCGTAGAGGTTCCACACCCTCGGCGTCAGTGCGAGCATGCGTTGCGCCAGTTCCTGCGGCAGCGCTTCACCGCCACAGAGGAACGTGCGGCCCGAAAGGATGGGCGCCTGTTCGCTGTCCAGCAGCATGCGCCAGGTCGAAGGTGTGGCTTGCAGCGTCGTCACGGCGTGACGCGCGATCAGTTCGAGCACCGCTTGCGGGTCTTGATGCACGTCCTTGCCAGTCAGTACCACACAAGCGCCGGCCAGCAATGGAGCGTAGATTTCCAGGCCGAAAATATCGAACGAGAAGGTGGTCAGCGACAGCACGCGATCCGTGGCCACGATGCCCGGCTGCTTGATCATGCTCGCGACAAAGTTGCTCAGCGCCGCGTGGCGCACCATCACGCCTTTCGGTTTGCCGGTGGAACCGGAGGTGTAAATCGTGTAGGCCAGATGCTCGCCATTAACTGCAACGTCCGGCGCGCTCTGTGGATAAGCCGCCAGCCACTCGCGAGGTTGATCCAGCAGCAGCGTTTGCACGCCCGGCGGGATCGGCAACTGCGCCTGCAAGTGGCTTTGGGTCAGCAGCAATGGCAGGCCGCTGTCCTCGATCATGTAGGCCAGGCGATCCTGTGGATACGCAGGGTCCAGCGGCACATAAGCGCCGCCGGCCTTGAGGATCGCCAGCAGGCCGACGAGCATTTCCACGCTGCGCTCGACGGCGATACCGACCAATTGATCCGGGCCGACACCGGCCTCGATCAGCTTGTGTGCCAGTTGACTGGAGCGGGCATCCAGCTCGGCGTAGCTCAGCACGTGTTCGCCGATGATCAATGCAGTGGCTTGCGGCGTTTGCTGCGCACGTCGGGAGAAATCCTGCTGCACGCATTCGGCTTGCGTGCTGCGGTCAGCGATGCGCAGCCAATCCTGCAACAGCACGCCGTGTTCGGCGCTTTCCAGCAACGGCAATTCGCCGACGCGCTGGTTCGGTGCGGCGACGATGCCGCGCAGCAAGTTCTGCCAGTGACGCGCCAGACGCTCGACGGTATCAGCTTTGAACAGATCAGTGGCGTAGATCAGCTCGGCGGCAAAGCCGTCGCTGGACTCGTAGGTATTCAGCGTCAGATCGAACTGCGCGGTGCGCCCTTCCCACTGCACATCCTCGACACTCAGTTGCGGCAACTGCGCCGCGCTGCGGCCTTGGTCTCGGCTGGTCTGGTGGTTGAACATCACCTGGAACACCGGGCTGTGGCTCAGGCTGCGCTCCGGTTGCAAGGCTTCGATCAGTTGCTCGAACGGCAGATCCTGATGCGCCTGCGCAGCCATCGCCGCCTGCTTGACCTGAGCCAGCAACTGGTTGAACGGCAACTGCCCGCTGACCTCGGCACTCAGCACCTGCGTGTTGACGAAGAAGCCGATCAGGCCTTCGGTCTCGACCCGGTTACGGTTGGCGGTCGGCACCCCGACGCGAATCTGCGCCTGACCGCTGTAGCGATGCAGCAGCGCCTGAAACGACGCCAGCAGCAGCATGAACAGGCTCGCACCTTCGCGCTGCGCCAGCTGTTTGAGGGCATTACCGAGGTCTGCCGGCAGGTTCAGTTCCAGCCGCGCACCGCGCAGGCTTTGCACGGCCGGACGCGGGAAATCGATCGGCAGTTCCAGCACCGGCTGCTCGCCGTCCAGGGTATTGACCCAGTAGGCCAACTGGCGCTCACGCTCGCCCGCTTCCAGCCAGTGGCGCTGCCAGATCGCGTAGTCGGCGTACTGTATTTCCAGTTCCGGCAGGCTCAGCGTATGCCCGGCGGTGTCGGCGGCGTAATGCTGGATCAGCTCGTTGACCAGGACTTTGATCGACCAGCCATCGGCGATGATGTGGTGCTGGATCAGCACCAGCACATGGTCGTCTTCCGCCACTTTCAGCAGCGCCACCCGCAGCAGCGGGCCCTGCTGCAAATTGAACGGGCGTGCGGTTTCGCTCTCGACGAAGGCCTTGATCGCGGCGTCTTCCCCGGCGGCGTCGAGGCCCTCCGGCAATGGCGTCAGGCTGATGCTCAGCGGCAACTGCGGGTGAATCACCTGGCAAAAGCTTTCACCCTGTTCGGCAAAAGTGGTGCGCAGGCTTTCATGGCGCGCCGCCACGGCGTTGAAGCTGCGTTCCAGTGCCGCCACATCCAGCCGCCCCTTGAGGCGCAGGGCGCTGGGGATGTGATACGCGGTGCTGTGCGGGTCCATTTGCCAGAGGAACAGTTGACGTTCCTGAGCGTACGACAGAGGAATCGCCGCAAACCCGGAACGTGTTTCCGGGATCGGCAGGTTGGCCGGAGAGACACCCTCTTCGAGCATCTTTTCCAGGTACAGCTTACGTTTGTCCAGCGGCAGAGTGATAAAGCGCTTGGCTACCCTCAAAGCAACACTCTTGTCCATCAGACTTCCTCCATATCGTCAAGCAGGGCTTCCAGCTTGCTCAGTTTCTGTTCGTTGATTGCCCCGCCTCCTGTATCGAGTCGAGCGACAAAATCGCTCAGGACGGGGTGCTGGAATAACAGTTGCGGGGTCAGCGTCAGGCCCAGTTCCAGAGCCATGCGCGACACCACGTTGACCGCCAGCAGCGAGTGCCCGCCGAGTTCGAAGAAGTGATCGTTCAAGCCGATGCGTTGCACTTCGAGCACTTGCTGCCAGATCGCCGCGACCTGTTGCTCAAGCTCACTGTGCGGCGCGACATACGCGGCCTGCATCTGGCTGGCATCGACCGCCGGCAGGGCCTTGCGGTCGAGTTTGCCGTTGGGGGTCAGTGGCAACTGCTCAAGGAACAGCAGGTGCGCGGGAATCATGTAGTCAGGTAACGAAGACTTGAGGCCAGTCTTTAGTCCCTCGCGCAGTTGCCGCTGCGCGTCGCCGTCGTGCATGTTCAATTGCGGGGCGACCACATACGCCACCAGTTGCGCCCCGGTGTCGCTGTCGACGGCCAGCACCGCCGCTTCGCTGACCGTCGGCTGGGCGAGCAATCGCGCCTCGATTTCCCCCAGTTCGATGCGGAATCCACGAATTTTCACCTGATGGTCGATCCGGCCCATGTACTCCAGCTCGCCCTCCTCGCGCTGACGAATCAGGTCGCCGGTGCGGTACAGGCGCTCGCCGTTGCCGCCGAAAGGATTCGGCACGAAGCGCTCGGCGGTCATTGCCGCACGCCCCAGATAACCGCGCGTGATGCCGGCGCCGGACAGGTACAGCTCGGCCGAAACGCCCTGCGGCACCGCGTGCAGATCGGCATCCAGCAGATGGCTGGCGCTGTGATCAAGGGCACGCCCGATCCGCGCCTGACCGCCAGCACTGCGGCGGGTCCAGGTCGAATAAGTGGTGTCTTCCGACGGGCCGTACAGGTCGTAAACATGCTCGACGGTCGACTGCTGATACAACGCCTCCACCAGCGCTTGTTTCAGCGGTTCACCCGCCAGATTGATGATGCGCACGCTCGGCGGAATCTGCCCGGCACGCTGTAGCGCAGCAATCGCCGACGGCACAGTGTTGATCAGGCGCACCTGATCGCGCGCCGGCAGGTGCGGCAGCTCCAAGGCATTACGGGCGATGATCAGCGAGCCACCGTTAGCCAGAGTGACGAACAGCTCCCACACCGACAGGTCGAAGCACACCGACGTCGAGGCCAGTACGCCTTGAATGTCGTTACGGCTGTAGACCTTGGCCGACCAGTCGATCAGCGCCATGACGTTGCGATGGGCAATCGCTACGCCTTTCGGTTTGCCGGTGGAGCCGGAGGTGTAGATCACGTAGGCGAGGTTGTCTGGAGCGACCGATGTTTCAGGCGCGCAGCTCGGATAATCGCTCAAGGAAACCTGATCCAACAGCAGCACCTGCGTATCGCCCGGTACGCTCAGCGTCGCGGCAACGGCCTGCTCGGTGAGCAACACCCGCGCGCGGCTATCCTCGAGCATGTAAGCCACGCGATCCGCCGGGTAGTCCGGGTCCAGCGGCACGTAAGCGCCACCAGCCTTGAGCACCGCGAGCAAGGCGACCAGCAACTGCTCGGAACGCGGCATCGCCACGCCCACCCGCACTTCCGGGCCGACGCCCAGCTCGAGCAGTTTGTGCGCCAGACGGTTGGCCTGGGCGTCCAGTGCGGCGTAGCTCAGTTGCGTAAGGGCAAAGGTTGCCGCCAAGGCATCCGGGTTAGCTGCCACTTGGCGGGCGATGGCTTGATGGATGCACTGCTCGGTAACGAAATCGCTGTTCACCGGCGGGCGGTGTTCGATCAGGTTCAGTTCGCTGAGCGAACGCTCACCGCCATCCGCCATCTGGCTCAGCAGACGCTGCAGATGCGCGCCCAACTGCGCCACGCTGGCTGCCGCGAAGCTGTCGCGCTGATAACTGAAATGCACCGACAGTTGCGCGCCCATGTTCACCAGCAGGGTCAGCGGATAGTTGGTCTGTTCCTGATTGGCCACCGCACCGAAGCGCAGACCTTGCGGCGCACCACGCTCCAGTGCTTCGCCGATCGGGTAGTTCTCGAACACCATCAGGCTGTCGAACAGCGCGTCACCGCCCTGCCCGGCCCAGCGCTGAATGTCCGCCAGCGGCGTGTGTTCGAACTCGCGTGAGGCGAGGTTCTGCGCCTGCACCGCTTGCAGCCAGGCGATCACGCTCTGCTGCGCGGACGGCGCAGCGATCACCGGCAGCGTGTTGATGAAAAGGCCGATCTGCGCTTCGGCACCCGGCAGGTCCGCCGGGCGCCCGGCGACGGTGGCGCCGAACGCCACGCAATCCTTGCCGGTGTAGCGCTGCAACAGCAGCAGCCACGCCGCTTGCACCACGGTGTTGACGGTCACTTTCGCGGCCCGGGCAAACTCGCCCAGGCGCTGGCTCAGCTCAGCGTCCAGCACCTGGTAATGATCGCCGTAACCCACGCTCGGCAAACCGGCCTGCGGCCGTGCGATGGCATTGGCCAGGCGCGTCGGTTCCTGCAGATTGCCCAGCGTCGCCCGCCAGTAAGCTTCAGCCGCCGCGCCATCCTGACGTTGCAGCCAGGCGATGTAATCGCGATAGCGACCCGCACCACGGGCGACCGCTTCGCCGCTGTAGTGCTGCAACACTTCGCCGAGCAACTGCGCGCTGCTCCAGCCGTCCATCAGGATGTGATGGTTGGTGTAGATCAGGTGATAACGCTCGGCTGCAGTGCGCACCAGCACCAGACGCATCAGCGGTGCGCAGCTCAGGTCCAGACCCAGTGCGCGCTCCTCATCGGCGAGGGTTTGCAGCGCTGCCTCCAGATCAGTCCTGTCGTGCCAGTCGAGCACGCTGAACGGCACCTCGACCTGACGCTGCACCACTTGCACCGGTTGCGGCAGATCGCCTTGCCAGAAGAAGCCGCTGCGCAGGATGTCGTGGGCATCTACCGCCGCCTGCCACGCTGCGCGGAAGCGTTGCGGATCGACGCCGTCGACGTCCAGGCGCATCTGGTTGATGTAGTCGCCATTGCCGTGTTCGAGCAAGGTGTGGAACAGCATGCCCTGCTGCATCGGCGACAGCGGATAGATGTCGTCGATGCCTTGCGGCTCCAGTACCAGCGCGTCGAGTTGCGCTTGCGACAGTTGCGCCAACGGGAAGTCCGACGGCGTCACACCACGGTTGGCAGTGTCGCAGCAGTGGCCGATCAGCGCCGTCAGTTCCTGCACATAGTCGTCGGCCAGACGCTGAATGGTGGCGGTGTCGAACATCGCACCGCTGTAGGTCCAGCTCAGGTCCAGCTCGCCGCCGAACACCTTGCTGTTGAGCGCCAGCGGATTGCCCAGCGGCCCTTGCAGATTGACCTCTGCGCCGCCGGACTCGCTGGTCGGCACGAACAGAGCATCGCTGGCAGCATCGAAGCTACCGTCGAACTGGCCAAGATAGTTGAAGGTCAGGCGCGGCGCCGGCAAGGCTTGCAGGGCGGTACGTGTCGGCTCATCACCGAGGTGCGCGAGTGCGCCGAAGCCGATGCCCTTGTGGGGGATCGCCCGCAGCTGTTCCTTGATCTGCTTGAGCGACGCGCCGAGTTCCGCAGCCGGTGCCAGGCGTGCAGGGAATACGCTGGTGAACCAGCCCACGGTGCGGGTCAGATCAATGTGTTCGAACAGGTCTTCGCGACCATGGCCCTCAAGCAATACCAACGCATTGCCGTCCCCGGTCCAGCGCACCAGCACCCGCGCCAGCGCGGTCAGCAACAGGTCGTTGACCTGGGTGCGATAGGCCGCCGGGGCTTCCTGCAACAGCTGACGGGTCAGGGTCTGATCGAGTTTGCGGCGCAGGGTCAGCGCCTGATCGTGTTGCTGCCCACCGTTCGGATGGTCGTAAGGCAAAGCCGCCGAAGCGCCCTGCAGCTGCTGCTGCCAGAAGCCCAGTTCGGCCTGCAACGCTGGGGTTTGGGCGTAGTCCTGCAACGCTGCCGCCCAAGCTTTGACTGCGCTGGTTTTCGCCGGCAATTGCACGGGCTTGCCTGCGAGGAGCTGGCGATAGGCGTTTTGCAGATCTTCGAACAGAATCCGCCACGACACGCCATCGACCACCAGGTGATGGACGATCAACAGCAGACGTTGAGTACCATCGGCCAGGTTCGCCAGCACCGCACGGATCAGTGAGCCGCCACTCAGTTGCAGGCTGCGCTGGGCCTTGTCGCCCAGTGCCTCAAGGGCGGCGAGATCAGCGACCTCGACCTGCCAGAGAATGATTTCCCCCGCTTGCGTGGCGACGTCGCGGTAATGCGCCGACCAACCCGTGGCTTGCTCGACAAACTCCAGACGCAAGCTGTCGTGCTGCACCACCAACGCATCCAGCGCCTGCTCCAGTACCTGAGCATCCAACGCCTGCGTCGGCTTGAGCATCACCGACTGGTTCCAGTGGTGACGGTCGGGAATCGCCTCGGCAAAAAAAGCCTGATGAATCGGCAGCAGCGCGGTTTCGCCGGTTTGCGCGTGCTGATCGATGGGCTGCACCGCCTCGCCGGTCTGCGCCACCGTGGCCAGGGCCTGAATGGTCTGGTGCTGGAACAGGTCTTTGGGGCTGAAGCGAATCCCGGCCTGCCGCGCCCGGCTGACCACTTGAATCGAGATGATCGAGTCGCCACCCAGTTCGAAGAAGTTGTCGCTGACGCCGACCTGCTCAAGCTTGAGCACGTCTTGCCAGATCGCCGCCAGTTGCTGCTCCAGCGCCGTGTGTGGCGCGAGGTAGGTCTGTTGCAGTTGGCTGACGTCCGGTTTTGGCAGGTTCTTGCGATCGAGCTTGCCGTTCGGCGTCAGCGGCATGCGCTCAAGACGCAGGACATACGCCGGCACCATGTGCGCCGGCAGGCTGGCCTTGAGCTGCGCGCGCAGGTGGTCGGTGAACTCGGCACTCACTGAATCACCGACCACGTAGGCCACCAGACGCTTGCCACTGCCGGCGCTGCCTTCCTGCGCCACGACCACCGCTTCACGCACGCCGTCGAGGGCTTGCAGCGCCGCTTCGACTTCGCCCAGTTCGATGCGGAAACCGCGAATCTTCACCTGATTGTCGATGCGATCCAGATAGTCAAAGGTGCCGTCGACACGCTGGCGCACCAGGTCACCGGTGCGATAGAGCAAGCCGCCATTTGCGCTGAACGGGTCGGCGACAAAACGCTCGGCGGTCAGCCCCGGACGGTTCAGATAACCCCGCGCCAACCCGGTACCACCAAGGTACAACTCACCGGCCATACCTTGTGGCAACAGGTTCAGATCGGCGTCGAGCACGTAGGCGCTGCGGTCGCCGATCCGGCTGCCGATTGGTGCGTAAGCGGCGCCGCACGGTTCTTCACGGCCAGCCTTCCAGATCAATGGGGTGACCACGGTTTCGGTCGGGCCGTAGCCGTTGATGATGTAGTCCGGATCGAGCGCGCGTTTGACCCGCTCGAAACTGGCGTTCGGCACCGCATCGCCACCGAAGCAATAGATCCGCACCTTCGGCGGGTGGCCGACACGCTCGGCGTGTTCGGCCAGTTGTTGCAGGTACACCGGCGGGAACGCGACCACGCTCACGCCGTGTTCGATCATCGCGTTGTAGGTCTGCTCCGGCGTCCACAGCGTGTCGTCGCGAATCAGCAGCGAAGCCCCGTGGGTCAGGCTGGTCAGCCAGCGTTCGTGGGCGCCGTCGAAGGCGAACGACATGAAGTGGAATTCGCAGTCGCTGTCGCGCATTTCGTAGCGCTGACCGATGGCTTGGCAATGCATCGCCAATGGGCCGTGGGCAACGCTGACGCCTTTCGGATTGCCGGTGGAACCGGAGGTGTAGATCACGTACGCGAGGTTGTGCGGATCGACTGCGACCTGTGGCGCCGTGCTCGGCAACTCGCGCAGGTCGAGACGATCCAGCTCCAGCAACGGCACCGATTCGCCGACCGGCAATTGCGCCGACACCGACGAATCGCTGATCAGCAGCGCCAGCCCTGAATCCTCGATCAGATAGGCCAGGCGTTCACGCGGGTAACTGGTGTCCAGCGGCACATAGGCACCGCCGGCCTTGAGCACCGCCAGCAGCGCGACGATCACCGCCTCGCTGCGTGGCAGGGCCACACCGACCCGGGTCTCGGCGCCGACGCCACGGGCGATCAGCGCGTGAGCCAGTTGATTGGCACGCTGCTCGATCTCGCCATAACTGAAGTGCTGACCGTTGAAGATCACCGCGGTGCGCTGCGGACGCTCGACCGCCAGCGTGGCAATGCGCTGATGCACAGCGATGTCCAGCGGGTACGGCTGCGGCTGGTTTTCGGCTTGCTGGCGGGCATGCTCGTCAGCGCTGGCCAGAGCGATTTCGCCGAGGTTGCGTTCGGCCGACAGCGCAAACTGCTCAAGCAATTGCAACAGATGGGCACTGATGCCTTCGATCACTTCACCGGCAAACTGGCTGCGGTCGAAGCTGTAGTGCAGCGCCAATTGCTGACCGAGGGTGACCGCCACGCTCAGGGCGTAGTGGGTCTGCTCCAGGTTGCCGACCTCACCGAATGTCAGGCCCTGCCCGGCCTCGCTCAGCGCCTGGGCAACCGGGTAGTTTTCGAACACCAGAATGTTGTCGAACAGCGCTTCCCCGCCCTGCCCGGCCCAGCGCTGGATATCCGCCAGCGGCGTGTGTTCGAAGTCGCGCAGGCTGAGGTTTTGCGCCTGCACCGCTTGCAGCCACTGGCCCACGCTTTGGTCCGGACGCGGCGCGCCGATAACCGGCAGAGTGTTGATGAACAGGCCGACCTGCTGCTCGATGCCCGGCAAATCCGCCGGACGCCCGGCCACGGTCGCTCCGAATGCCACCGCTTCATGACCGGTGTAGCGCTGCAGCAACAGCAGCCACGCAGCTTGCACGAGGGTGTTGACGGTGACTTTCTGCTGCCGGGCAAACGCTTCCAGCGCCTGAGTGCGCGGCACGTCCAGGATCAGGTAATGGTCACCGTGGCCACTGTCGCGCTCGCCGCCGGTAGCGGCGCGGGCCAGTCGGGTCGGCTCTTGCAGCGTGGCCAACTGAGCGCTCCAGAAGTCCTGACTCAGTTGCGCGTCTTGACGCTGCAGCCAGGCGATGTAATCGCGATAACGTCCGCCGCCATGGGCCGGGGTGCGACCGCTGTAGCGCTGCAAGACTTCGCCGAGCAACTGCGAGTTGCTCCAGCCGTCCATCAGAATGTGGTGATGGGTGTAGATCAGGTGCCATTCCTCGGCAGCGGTCTGCACCAGCACCAGACGCAGCAACGGTGCATAGCTCAGATCAAATCCTTGCTGACGCTCGGCATCAGCCAGCGCCGCGAGCGCTGCCGGCTGATCGTCGCGCTCGCGCCAGTCGAGGATGCTGAATGGCAACTGCACCTGCTTATGGACGATCTGCAGCGGTTGCGCCAGTTCGCCCTGCCAGACGAAACCGCTGCGCAGAATGTCCTGCGCAGCGACGGTGGCCTGCCATGCAGCGCGGAAGCGCTCAGGGTCAAGACCTTGCACATCCACGCGCAACTGGTTGATGTACTCCCCCGCCGCTTGCTCGTAGAGGGTGTGGAACAGCAACCCCTGCTGCATCGGCGACAGCGGATAGACATCATCGAGCTGACCGGCCGGCACCGGCAGCGCATCCAGTTGCGCCTGGGTCACCCGAGCCAGCGGGAAGTCCGACGGCGTCGCTTGCGCAATGGGTAGCGTGCAGCAGTGTTCGATCAGCGCCTGCAATTCGCTGGCGTATTGATCGACCAAGTGCTGCACCGTGGCGCTGTCGAACATCTCGCGGCTGAAGCCCCAGCTCATCGACAGTTCGCCGCCATACACCTGACCTTCCACGGTCAGCCAGTTGCCCAGAGGCGCCGACGGATCCTGCGCCACGCCGCTGGTTTCAACCGACGGCACGAACAGCGCCGCCTCGTCGAACTGACGGTCGAACTGGCCCAGATAATTGAAGGTGATACGCGGTTGCGGCAACCCGGCCAATTCAGCACGCACCGACGGCGCGGCCAGATGCCGTAGCACGCCGTAACCCAGACCTTTGTCCGGCACCGCGCGCAGTTGCTCCTTGATCGCCTTGATCGAACCGTCGAGATCCTCGCTCGCAGTCAGGTTGACCGCGAACAGGCTGGTGAACCAGCCCACGGTGCGGGTCAGGTCGACGTCATCGAACAGGTCTTCGCGGCCGTGGCCTTCCAGCTCGATCAGCGTGCCCGGCTGCTGGCTCCAGCGACTGATGGTGCGCGCCAGTGCAGTAAGCAACAGATCGTTGACCTGGGTGCGATACGCGGCCGGCGCCTGTTGCAGCAACTGGCGGGTGCGCTCGGCGTCGAGGCGCCATTCGATTTTCTCGCCATGCAAATTGTGCAGGCTGCCATCCGGGCGGTCGCACGGCAGATCCTTGGCGCCCTGATGCTGGGCTTTCCAATAACCCAATTGTTCATCGAAGCGCGACGCATCCTGCGCCAGACGCGCGGTCCAGCTCTGGAAGGCGCTGGTCTTGACCGGCAACTGAATGCCGCCACCCGCCGCGAGTTGCTCGTAGGCCTGCTGCAGATCTTCCAGCAGCACCCGCCAGGAAACGCCATCGACCGCGAGGTGATGAATGATCAGTGCCAGTCGCTGCGAGCCGTCAGCCATCGTCACCAACAACGCGCGCAACAGCGGGCCGTTTTGCAGGTCGAGGCTGCGCTGGGCTTCGTTGCACAGCGCCTGCAATTGTTCGGCAGATTCGGCATCGCGTTGCCACAGCTCGGCGCCGGTCAGCAGCGGGCCGTGGCTTTGCTGCCAGCCTTCGCTGCCTTCGACAAAACGCAGGCGCAAGGCGTCGTGGTGATTGATCAGGTGGGTCAGCGCAACATCGAGCCAGTGCGCATTCAATGCCTCACGCGGAGTCAGCAGCAACGACTGGTTCCAGTGCTCACGCACCGGCATCGCGCGGCTGAAGAAATCCTGCTGGATCGGCCCGAGTACGGCATCGCCGCTCACCGGTCCCTGATCCACCGAGGACAGATGATCGTGGCTCGCGACCAGCGCCAGACTGCGCACGGTCTGGTACTGGAACAGGTCACGCGGGCTGATACGGATCCCGGCCTGCCGCGCGCGGCTGACCACTTGAATTGAGATGATCGAATCGCCGCCCAGCTCGAAGAAATTGTCTTCGAGGCCAACACGTTCAAGGCCGAGCACAGCTTCCCAGATCGCCGCGAGGGCTTTCTGCATGGCGTCCTGTGGCGCCACGAATGCCTGTTGTGGCGCGGCATCCGGTTGCGGCAAGGCCTTGCGGTCGAGTTTGCCGTTGGCGGTGACCGGCAATTTGTCGAGGGTGATCAGGTAGGTCGGCACCATGAATTCCGGCAGGCTGCCGAGCAGCCACACCTTGACCTCTTGCTGCCACTGTTCGTCCGCTTGCGCCTGTTCCAGCACAAGGTAAGCCACCAGATGCTTGCCGCCCTGCACCAGCACCACCGCCTCACGCACCCGCGAGTGCTGCATCAGGCGGGTCTCGATTTCACCCAGCTCGATGCGCAGGCCGCGCAACTTCACCTGATGGTCGAGACGACCGAGGTATTCGATCACCCCGTCGGCGCGCTGCCGCACACGGTCGCCGGTGCGGTACAGGCGCGCGCCGTCATGGAACGGGCACGGCACAAAACGTTCGGCCGTCAGCGCCGGACGCTGGTGATAACTGCGCGCCAGCCCGGCGCCACCCAGATACAGTTCACCGGCGACACCGCTCGGCACCGGCAGCAATTCGGCATCGAGGACATGGGTGCGCAGGTTGGCGATCGGCCGGCCGATCGGCACGCTGTCGGCGCCTTCATCGACACAGGTCCAGTGGGTGACGTCGATGGCCGCTTCGGTCGGGCCATACAAGTTGTAGAGGCTGGCGCTCGGCAGCTTGGCGAAGACTTGCAGCTGCGCATCCAGCGGCAACGCTTCACCGCTGCAGACAATCCGCTTGAGACTGCTACAGCTTTCCACGCCCGGTTCGTGGATGAACGCCTGCAACATCGACGGCACGAAGTGCAGCGTGCTGATGCCGTGGCGGTTGATGCTATCGATCAGTTGCAGCGGATCACGGTGCGCGCCCGGCGCGGCCACCACAAGGCGCGCGCCGGTCAGCAGCGGCCAGAAGAACTCCCACACCGACACGTCGAAGCTGAACGGGGTTTTCTGCAACACCGAATCACGGGCGTCCAGCGCATAGGCTTGCTGCATCCAGCACAAACGGTTGACCAGCGCCGCGTGGCTGTTGCCGGCGCCCTTCGGCTTGCCGGTGGAACCGGAGGTGTAAATCACATACGCCAGATTCAGCGGATCGACACTGATGTCGGGACGGCTGGCACTGTAGCGGTCGAGCAGCCCCGGCTGATCCAGGGTGATGACGTTCACGCCGTCAGTCGGCAGCGTTGCCAGCAGGGCTTCTTGCGTCAGCAGCAACGTAATGCCGCTGTCCTCGATCATGTAGGCCAGACGTTCCTGCGGGTACTCCGGATCGAGCGGCACGTAGGCGCCACCGGCCTTGAGAATCGCCAGCAGCGCGACGACCATTTCCACCGAACGCAGGGCGCAGATGCCGACCAGACTGTCCGCTTGCACGCCCTGTTCGCGCAGCAGATGCGCCAGGCGATTGGCCCGGGCATCCAGTTCGGCGTAACTCAGGGTCTGTTCGCCGAACAGCAGTGCCGGTGCCTGCGGCGTACGCGCGACCTGCGCTTCGATCAACTGGTGAATCGGCGTGTCGCTCGGGTACTGCGCGTGGACGTTGTTCCAGTCATGCACCAGCGTACGCTGCTCGTCAGCTTCCAGCAGCGGCAACTCACCAATGCGCTGCGATGGATCGGCGACCATCGCCGTCAACAAGCGTAGCCAGTGCCGCGCCATGCGTTCGATGGTCGGTGCAGAGAACAGGTCGCTGGCGTAGGTCAGCGCGGCGTGCAGCTTGCCGCCCTGCTCCCAGGTGTCCAGCGTCAGGTCGAACTGGGTGGTGCGGCTCTGCCAGTCGAGGCTGTCGAGTTGCAGGCCGGATGCGGTGCGGAGGGTGGCGATATCGGCCACGTGCGGCTGGTGGTTGTACATCACCTGGAACAGCGGCGTGTGGCTGAGGCTGCGTTCCAGCTTCAGCGCTTCGACCAGTTGCTCGAACGGCAGATCCTGATGCGCCTGCGCACCCAGTGCGGTTTCCTTGACCGCCCGCAGCAACTCGTCGACCCGGGTCTGGCCGTCGACTTGCGTGCGCAGCACCTGGGTGTTGACGAAGAAGCCGATCAGGCCCTCGATCTCGCCGCGATTGCGGTTGGCGATCGGCACGCCGACACGCAGGTCGGTCTGCCCGGTGTAACGGTGCAGCAGCGCATTGAAGGCGCCGAGCAGGAACATGAACACGGTGACCTGATGCTGTTGCGCCGTGCTGCGCAGTTGCTCGGCCAGTTGGCCATCGACCGCGAATTCGTAACGGGTGCCGCGATAGCTCGGCATCGCCGGGCGCGAATGATCCAGTGGCAATTCCAGCACCGGGTGTTCGTCACCCAGTTGCGCCTGCCAATAGTCGAGCTGGCGCGCCTGCTCACCGGCCTCCAGCCAGCGGCGTTGCCACAGCGCGTAGTCGCTGTACTGGATCGGCAGTGGCGGCAATTGCGGCGCCTGACCCGCGTCGAACGCGTCGTAGCAACGGATGAACTCGTCGATCAACACGTTCATCGACCAGCCATCGGACACGATGTGGTGCAAGGTCAGCAGCAGCACGTGTTCCTGCTCGGCCAGCTTGAGCAAGGTCACTCGCAGCAACGGGCCGACCGCCAGATCGAATGGCAGCAGCGACTGCTGTTCGGCGGCATCGATCACCGCCTGTTCGCGCTCACTGGCCGACAGAGCGCTGAAGTCTTCCCGGCTAATCAGCAGCGGCGCGGTGGCCGGCACTTGCAGCAGGCTGTCATCGGCCTGGCGCTGGAACACTGTGCGCAGGGTTTCGTGACGCTCCACGAGGCTGGCGAAGGCTTGCTCCAGCGCTGTCAGGTTCAGCCGCCCGTTGAGCCGCACCGCACCGGGCAAGTTGTAGGCGCCGCTCTGCGGATCGAGTTGCCACAGGAACCACATACGGCGCTGCGCGTAGGACAGCGCCTGACGATCCTCGGCTTCTATGCCGGCGGGTATCGGGAACCGCGCGAAATCCACGCCCTCCTTGTGCAGGGCCGCGAGGAACATCTGGCGCTTTTCCAGGGGCAACCCGATAAACCGGCGAGCAAGTTTCAAGGAGTCTTCAGCATTCATTTCTCAGCATCCGGATCAGTAGGCAGGAAGCACAAAGGCACGTCGTCCCTATAAAACGAATGCAGACCGGAAAAATTAGCGAATGAGAACAAGTGTCAGGCGGGAGGTAGAGCAGGGAATTTCAGATCTGCGAAATACCCTGTGGGAGCGAGCTTGCTCGCGAAAGCGGCATGTCTGCCAATACAGATGTTGACTGATATTGCGTCTTCGCGAGCAAGCTCGCTCCCACAGGTTCTACGGCGTTCAGGCGATTGCGGCCATGATATGCCGGCGATGATGTCCTTCCAGTTGATCCTTGATCACCTTCAGCACTTTGGCTTCATGCTCATGAATGAAAAAGTGCCCGCCGGCGAGCATGTCCACCGAAAAGCTGCCGCGGGTTTCCTTGCTCCAGCCGATCAGTTGCTCGGTGGTCGCGCGATCCGCCTTGCCGCCCAGCACATGCACCGGGCAGTTGAGCAACGGCCGTTGCAACGGTTCAAATTTGCCGCAGAGCAGGAAGTCGGCGCGCAGGATCGGCAGGGTCAGGCTCATCAGCTCGGCATTGGCCAATACCTCTTCACTGGTGCCGTTGAGTGTGCGCAATTGATCGATCAGTTCGGCGTCGGTTTTCGGCTCGGCAAAACCGCGATCGTAATCGGCGCGCATCGTCGGCGCCGCCGTGCCCGAGGCAAACAGCGCCACCGGTTCCGGACAGCCCAATGCGCGCAGCGCGTGAGCGATTTCGCAGGCCAGCAGCGCGCCCAGGCTATGGCCGAACACCGCATACGGCGCCTTGAGATTGGGCCGCAATTCCTTGGCCAGTTGCATCGCCAGCGCACGCATATCCGTGTGCAGCGGCTCGTCGAAACGCGCACCGCGCCCCGGCAGTTCCACCGGTTGCAATTGCAACCATTGCGGCAGTTTAGGCCGCCAGCGGCTATAGACCATGGCGCTGGCGCCGGAGTACGGCAGGCACAGCAGGGTCAGCTTGTTCACCCGGCTTTCCTCGAAAAATGTGTCTGTAGTGAGAAACGGATTACGCCCTCGGCAAATTAGTCGCGCGCCGGTAAATCGCGCCTACAGGCGCTCGTTAACTGTTCAGGCCAAAACCAATAACGAGGATTCACCGTGGACCTGCAGAGCATCCTGGGCAAGTTGTTCGCCAACGCCGGTGCCGTCGGCATCGAAGGCGTTTTCCAATTCGTGTTTGGCCCGCAGCAGGCCTACTGGTCGGAGGTCAAGGCCAGCAGTCGCACCGCGCCCGGACGCCACCCCAGCCCCGACGTGACCATTGAAGTCGCCGAGAGCGATTTTCTCGGGATCATGGGCGGCCGGGTCAATGTCGAAGAACTGTTCGCCAGCGGCCGTCTGAAAATCGGCGGCAACATGGGCCTGGCGACGCTGCTGCCGCAGATCATCGAGCACGCGATGCACGGTGGCGCCGTGGCGCAAAAAATCGACATGAACAAGCGCTACCCGACCCCACCGCGCTTCAGTGAACAACTCACCGCCGGGTTACCGGTCCAGACCCGCGTCGAGCGTGTTGCCCGCAGTGAGTTGTCGGTCAGCGAATTCAAAAGCCAATACTTGCCCAACGGCATCCCGGTGGTGATCAGCAATGCCCTGCAGGACTGGCCGCTGTTCAAGCTCAGTCGTGAAGAGTCGCTGGTGCATTTCGCCGAATTGCAGGGCATCACCCGCCACGGCGATTACGTGAAGAAGACCTTTTCCACCGAACGTGATTTCCGCTCGACGTCGATGGCCGAGTTCATTGCCTCACTCGACCAACCGGCAGTCAAACGGGCTGACGGCGAACCGCCAGCCTACATGGGCAACAACATCCTGCCGGCGCAATTGCTGCAGCAGATCAAGTACCCGCCCTACTTCGATGCCTCGCTGTTCATCCCGCCTCGGATCTGGATCGGCCCCAAAGGCACGCTGACGCCGCTGCATCGCGACGACACCGATAATTTGTTCGCGCAGGTCTGGGGCCAGAAGCAGTTCACCCTCGCCGCCCCACATCACCGCGAAGCACTGGGCACCTGGTCGACGGCGCCAAAGGGTGGCCTGGATGGCTGCGACTTCAACCCCGACGCGCCGGACTATGAGCGCTTTCCCGCAGCACGCGATGTGACGTTCCTGCGCGTGACGCTGGAAGCCGGGGATCTGCTGTTTTTGCCGGAGGGCTGGTTCCATCAGGTGGAGTCGGTGTCAACGTCACTGTCGGTGAATTTCTGGGTGAATTCGGGACGGGGTTGGTGACCGACACCACCAAACGCCTGAAGGTATCGATAACTGTGGCGAGGGAGTTTGCTCCCGCTGGACTGCGAAGCGGTCCCAAGCTCTGAGTCTCAATGATTTCTGAAATCTGGCCGACTGGCTTGCGATTGCTGCGCAATCGAGCGGGAGCAAGCTCCCTCACCCCAACAGCTCATCAATGCCGGCTTATTTCAGGTGCCGATAGCTCTGAAACGCCGACGCCAACACCACCGCCCCCGCCACAATCGCCAGCCAGAAACCGCTACGCGCGCCAAACGCGTCCACCAGCGCGCCGGAGCCGGCGGCGCCAATCGCCACGCCGATACTCAATCCGGTCACCAGCCAGGTCAGCCCTTCAGTCAGTTTGGCTGGCGGCACAATACGCTCGATCAACGCCATGGCAACAATCAGCGTCGGCGAAAAGAACAATCCCGCGACAAACACTGCCAGCGACAAGCTGACAATATTGCTCGCCAGCAACAACGGCAGCGTGGTCACCGCCGTCGCCACGCCGCCGTACAGAAACAGCCTCGGCAACGGCAGTGTCGAACGCATCGCGCCGAAAGCGATACCCGCCAGACACGAACCGATGGCGTACACCGACAACACGATGCTCGCCGCCGCCGGCTGGCCCTGCTGCTGGGCGAAGGCGACGCTGACCACATCGACCACGCCAACGATGATGCCCATGGCGAGCATCAGCGCCAGCAGCCATTGCACGTCGGTCGAGCGAATGATCGAACCTTGCTGCTGTGATTCCTGCGGGTGCACCGCCGGCTCGGTGCTGCGCTGGGCGACAAACGCGGTCACCCCGATTGCCAGCGCCAGCAGCGCGGCCAACGGCCCGGCCTCGGGAAACGCCACCACGCACAAGCCCACTGACAGTGGCGGGCCAACGATGAAACAAACCTCATCGAGTACCGATTCCAGCGCATAGGCGGTCTGCAATTGCGGCTGGCCACGATAGATCTCGGTCCAGCGTGCGCGCACCATCGCCGACATGCTCGGCATGCACCCGGCCAGCGCGGCGAAGATGAACAACGTCCAGGTCGGCGCCTGCAAACGCGTGCACAACAGCAACATCAACAGCGCCCCGCCACCGATCAACGCCGACAGCGGCAGCACGTTGCCCTGGCCGTAACGATCCACCAGCCGCGAGACCTGCGGTGCACAAAACGCCGTGGCCAGGGCAAACGTCGCCGCCACTGCACCGGCCAGTGCGTACCCGCCCTTGAGTTGCGAGAGCATGGTGATCACGCCGATGCCGGTCATGGAAATCGGCATGCGCGCGATCATCCCGGCCAGAACAAAGGCACGGGCGCCGGGGGCGGTGAATAATTCGCGGTAGGGGTTTGCCATGGGTACAGCCTCATCAGGGGCCGCCAAGTTGCCATAAAGGTTGATGAGCGTGGAAGCGGGGAATTGTTGGTGGAATGTGAAGGCGCGAAACTCGACACCTTGCGATTCCAGGCACTCTCCGAGGATCTCTCCCCAAGACCAATGGCATTGCCGCCGACGTCTGGAATCACATAACCAATAATCGAAAATCGCGCACACCTGTCAGGTTTTACAGGTGCCTTTGCATGCGATTGCAGTTCTCATGAGGCCTTGACTCAATGGCATACCGCTCCTGAATGAACGGGCAACTGCTCTTGAGCCTATCCCGTAGCGCACGCGCCAAGGAGCCTTGCCATGGAAGAACAGCTTATTCTGGTATCGCCCAAGGATCGCCAGACCGGTGTAGCCTCAAAGATGGAAGTGCATCACCAGGGACTGCGCCATCGCGCATTTTCGATTCTGCTCTTTGACTCACAAGGTCGGATGCTGATGCAGCAATGCGCGTTGGGCAAATATCATTCTGGCGGATTATGGACCAACACGTGCTGCGGGCATCCTCGACCTGGCGAACGCACGGCCGCCGCAGCCCTGCGCCGACTGCAGGAGGAAATGGGCACGACGTGCAAACTGCAGAAAGTCGCCTCGATGCTCTATTACGAGCAAATGTCCAATCAACTGATCGAGCATGAATTTGACCACGTGTTTGCCGGCCTCAGCCAGCTCGATCCGGTAGCCAATCCGGAGGAAGTCGAAAGTTGGGAGTGGCTGTCGCTGGAGGAGATCACCGAACGGATCGAACAGACACCCGAGCAGTTCACGATCTGGTTTCGCCGGATGTTCGAGCAGTTCGGGACAGGGGGTGTAAGGCAATGGTTCGAGGCCGCCCGCGATGCGTCAGCGGCACGATCAATGCCTGATGCTTTTGGGAAAAACGCAAGATCACCCTGGGCCGTCCCGCCGTTGTATTGTCCGGCGCCGTTCCGGATTGATACGGCGCTGGCCGAGGCTGTCGAAGATCGGCTTATGCCATGGATCAAGGAGGTCGGCATATTTGCGGGACAACTCGAAAAGGTCCGCGCCATGGGGTTCGGTCGCTTCGCCATGCTTTGCCATACCGACACTCACGATCCCGATCGCCTGCTGCTTTCGGCACAGTGCATCGCCGCCCTGTTTGCCGTGGATGATTACTACTGCGATGACGAGCGAACCGGCTCCGAACCGCGCCTGGTAGGGCCCCGACTTTCGCTGGCGCTGGCCGCACTGGAGCCGGCGCACCTGCCCTCTCGCTTTCGTTGCGGTCTTGATCAGGCGCTGAACAGTGACCCGGTACTGGTTGCGCTTCGCGCCTATATGGACCGCGTTCAGGCATTCGCATCTTCCGTACAAGTGGCCAGGGTACGCCACGAAATCATCGCCATGTTTGTCACCATGACTGCCGAAGCGGCCTGGCGTCTGGAAGGATTGACCCCACCCATCTGGGAATACCTCGCGCAACGCCAGACCAACAGTTTTCTACCCTGCATGTCATTGATCGACGTGATCGGCGGATACGAACTGCCAGCACACATTTATAGCGCCCCTGCGGTGCGGCGCGTGACCACGCTGGCCGCCAGCGCCACGATCGTCGCCAACGATCTGTATTCCGCACACAAGGAAAATCAGACCGCAATCGGCGATTTCAATCTGCCGCTGTTACTGGCTCGCGAACACAATTGCACGCCCCGACAAGCGATGATCAAGTGTGCGCACGTTCATGACGAAATCGTGCACCTGTATGAAGCGGCGGAACAAGCCGTGCTGCCGGATGCATCGCCGCTGCTGCAGCGTTTTCTGACCGGCATAAAAAGCTGGGTCTCCGGCAGTCTTGAATGGCACCGGCACAGTGGCCGCTATCACGTCTGAATGTGTCGATCTTTTCATGCATGCGGATGAACTCTCGCAGCTCGCCATGGGTCAGCTGACTGAGCCCTTAACCCAGGCATTTCGAGCATGCAGATTTCCCTCGCCCGCCAAGTAGCACTGGTCACCGGCGCCAGCTCCGGCATTGGCTATGCCGCCGCCAAAGCGCTGGCCGCTGCCGGCGCCGCCGTCGTCATCAATTACCACAGCCAAGCCGAACCTGCTCAAGCGCTGGCGCAGCAAATCATCGCCGACGGCGGTCAGGCACTGGCCATCGGCGCCGATATTTCCAAGGAAGATGAAGTCGAACGGCTGTTCGCCGAGACCCTCGAGGCCTTTGGTGCGCTGGACATTCTGGTGGCCAATTCCGGCCTGCAAAAGGATGCCGCGGCGGTGGACATGACTCTGGAAGACTGGAACACGGTGATCGGCGTCAACCTCACCGGGCAGTTTCTCTGCGCCCGTGCCGCGCTGCGGATTTTCAACCGTCAGGGCGTGCGTGAAGGCGTGTCCCGCGCGGCCGGCAAGATCATTCACATGAGTTCGGTGCATCAGCGCATTCCGTGGGCCGGGCATGTCAACTATGCGGCGTCCAAGGGCGGCGTCGATCAGTTGATGCAGACCCTCGCCCAGGAAGTCAGCCAGCAGCGCATTCGCATCAACGGCATCGCGCCGGGGGCGATTCGCACGGCGATCAATCAGCAAGCCACCGAAGGCGCCGCCGCTGACAAACTGCTGGAGCTGATTCCCTACGGGCGCATCGGCGACGTCGAGGACATCGCCAACGCGGTGGTGTTTCTCGCTTCCGACGCCGCCGACTACATCGTCGGCACCACCCTGTTCATCGACGGCGGCATGAGTCTTTATCCGGAGTTTCGCGGCAATGGCTGAGCATCATTCTGAACGACAAAGCCCGATTGACGCCCACGGCATCATCGGCGACCTGCGCAGTGCCGCGCTGGTCAACGACAAGGGCAGCGTGGATTTTTTCTGCTGGCCGGAATTCGACAGCCCGTCGATCTTCTGTTCGCTGCTCGATACCCCAGAAGCGGGGATTTTCCAGCTCGCCCCGGACTTGCCCGATGCGCGGCGCGAGCAAATCTATCTGCCGGACACCAACGTTCTGCAGACCCGCTGGCTCAGCGAACAGGCCGTTGTGGAAATCACCGACCTGCTGCCGATCGGCGACAGCGTCGATGATCTGCCGCTGCTGATGCGCCGGGTGCGCGTGGTCAGCGGTGAAGCGACGTTTCACATGCGCTGCGCGGTGCGCCATGACTACGCGCGCGCCAACACCCGGGCGCAGATGGATGAACAATCGGTGATTTTCAGCGCCGAGGGTCAGCCGTCGTTGCGGCTGGTGGCGGATCAGGCGTTGCGCATTGATGGCGAATCGGCCGTTGCTTCCTTCAGTTTGCAACAGAATCAACACGCCGAGTTCGTCCTCGGTGGCGCCGACGATCCGCGCTTCAAGGATGACGGTGCGAAAATGTGCCTGGAGCGCACGCTGAAGTTCTGGCGCGACTGGATCGGCCAGTCCAACTACCGCGGGCGCTGGCGGGAGATGGTCAATCGTTCGGCCCTGGCGCTCAAGCTGCTGACCTCGCGCAAGCACGGCGCGATTCTCGCCGCCGCCACGTTCGGCCTGCCGGAAACCCCCGGCGGCGAGCGCAACTGGGACTACCGCTACACCTGGATCCGCGACGCCTCGTTCACCGTCTACGCGTTCATGCGCCTGGGCTTTGTCGATGAGGCCAACGCCTACATGGGCTGGCTGCGCGGACGGGTCAGCGATTGCCATGGTCATTCAACCAAACTCAATATCCTGTATGCCATCGACGGTCGCCAGCAACTGCCGGAAACCGAACTCTCGCACCTCTGCGGCCATGGCGGCGCGCAACCGGTGCGCATCGGCAATGGCGCGTATGACCAGATTCAACTCGACATCTTCGGCGAGCTGATGGACGCGGTGTACCTGGTCAACAAATACGGCGACGCGATTTCCCACCAAGGCTGGAAACACGTGCGCGAAGTGGTTGATCAGGTGTGTGAGACCTGGCAGACCAAGGATGTCGGCATTTGGGAAATGCGCGGTGAGCAGCATCACTTCTTGCACTCGCGACTGATGTGCTGGGTGGCCCTGGACCGGGCGATACGGCTCGCTTCAAAACGCTCGCTGCCGGCGCCGTTCGCCCAGTGGGATCAGACTCGCCAGGCGATCTATGCTGACATCTGGGACAACTTCTGGGACGAGGAGCGCGGGCATTTCGTCCAGTACAAGGGCGGCACCGCGCTCGACGGTTCGATGCTGCTGATGCCGCTGGTGCGCTTCGTCAGCGCCAAGGACCCGCGCTGGCTGTCGACCCTTGAAGCGATCGAAAAGACGCTGGTGCGCGACGGCATGGTTTACCGCTATCGCAATGATGACGCCAACATCGACGGCTTGACCGGCACCGAAGGCGCCTTTGCCGCCTGCTCGTTCTGGTACGTCGAATGCCTGGCCCGGGCCGGTCAGGTGGAAAAGGCGCATCTGGAGTTCGAACAACTGCTGCGTTATGCGAACCCGCTAGGGTTATACGCCGAAGAGTTCGACAGCCATGGCCGGCACCTGGGCAACACCCCGCAGGCGCTGACGCATCTGGCGTTGATCAGTGCGGCGAGTTTTCTTGATCGGCGTTTGAGTGGGGAAAAGGGTGAGTGGCAGCCGTAATTTCGCCAGTATCTGTAGGAAATATGCCGCATCAGCACGCTTCGCTGGGCTAACCCCTACACAGAAATAAACAGATCAGATCTCCTGTGGTGAGGGGATTTATCCCCGATGGGCTGCGCAGCGGCCCCGCTCTTTGCCTGCTTATTTGTTCAGCAGTACCGCATTGCATGGCTTTGCGACTGCTGCGCAGTCGATCGGGGATAAATCCCCTCGCCACAGTTTGGGTAATTTGTTCCTGCTTCTTGTAAACAACACCCAGGCAAATCCCTCCCCCGCAACCTGCACTTACACCCTGAAATACCCTGTTGCCAGCTGTTACATCCCCCCCTACCATCCACCGCAACGGGCACAGCGGAGCTGTCCAATAAAACCCGAATTCAAGGAACCAGAATGACCCAGCACGTCCACCGCCCCATCGCCACGCCCCTGCGCACCGGCCTGACCCGCACCCAACTCTGGGAAGCCGCCGACAAAGGCCTGATCAAGTGCTGGGAAATCGGCCGCCAGCGCGCCAGCCGCTTCCCCGACCTTGCGCAACAATGCCTCGCCGGCGAACTGCCGGTACTCGGCTGGAAAGGTGGCGTCAGCCGCAGCCTGAAGAAAAACGAGAAATACGGCTCGCTGAAATACCTCGCTCAGTGGCAGGGCTTGCGGGGCGAGGATCTGGATATTGATCTGGCTGAAGAGCGCTCGCTGACCTGCTCACGGACAAAGATGCGGGTGACGTTTACCCCGGATCGGACGAAGTATTTCAATCAGGTGGCGGAAGCCGAGGCTTAAGAAGCAACGCCGACAAGTGACGCTTCCCCTGTGGCGAGGGAGCTTGCTCCCGCAGGCCTGCGCAGCAGTGCATTTAAGTATGGGGTCGCTTCGCAACCCGGCGGGAGCAAGCTCCCTCGCCACAACGGAATGGTCTAGTGTTGCCTGACGCCCAATTGCTGTGGAGTCTGCCGTGTCTGACATTCAACGCATACTGACACCGAACCTGACCGTTGCCTTTGAACAGCACGGCCCGTCCAACGGCGACGCGGTCGTATTGCTGCATGGCTTCCCCTACTCGCCCAGGGCGTACGATGAAATCACCCCCGCCCTCGCCGCCCACGGTTATCGGGTGATCGTCCCTTATCTGCGCGGTTACGGGCCGACCCGCTTCAACCACCCCGAAACACTGCGCTCCGGCCAGCAAGCAGCCCTCGCCCAGGATTTGCTGGAGTTGATGAACGCACTGGGTATCGAACACGCCACGCTTTGCGGTTACGACTGGGGCGGTCGGGCAGCGTGCATCGTTGCGGCGTTGTTTCCCGAGCGGGTGCGCGGGTTGGTGACGGGGGATGGCTATAACGTGCAGGACATCGCCAATTCGACCCGGCCTCTGGATCCCGAGACCGAGCACCGTTATTGGTACCAGTACTATTTCCACACGCCTCGAGGCGTCGCGGGCCTGACGCAAAACCGGCGGGCGCTATGTGAATTGCTCTGGAGCTTGTGGTCACCGACCTGGACACGCAACGCCGAACGTTATCCGCTGAGCGCTCCGGCCTTCGATAACCCGGACTTCGTGGACGTGGTGATTCATTCCTACCGTCATCGCTTCATGTACGCCGCAGGCGATCCGGCACTGCAATGGATGGAAGACGCGTTGATCAGACAACCGCCGATCAGCGTGCCGACTATCTCCCTGTGCGGTGCCGACGACGGGGTCGGTCCGGCGCCGGAAGTCGATGAAGACATTGCGCACTTCACCGGGCTGTACGAAAGGCGCGTGCTGCCCGGTGTCGGCCACAACATTCCCGAAGAGGCGCCCCAGCAAACCCTCAAGGCATTACTGGATCTGCTCCAGCACTGACCGAAAACCGCTCCCGATACGCCTGCGGCGTCACGCCCATGGTCCGCAGAAAACTGCGGCGCAAGGTTTCTTCACTGCCAAACCCGCAATTGGCGGCGATGCGTTTCACCGGCAGCCCGGTGTCGCTGAGCAGACGCCGCGCGGTTTCGACGCGGATCAGTTCGATGGCGCGGGCCGGGGTCTGGCCGGTGTCGGCGCGGTAGTGGCGGACGAAACTGCGTTCGCTCATGCCAGCCTGTTCGGCCAGGGTCGGGACGCCGAGGTCGCAGGTGAGGTTTTCGGCGATCCAGGCGTGCAAATCATCGAAACGGTTGCCTTGTTTTTGCAGTGATAACGTCACGCTGAATTGCGACTGCCCGCCCGGACGCTTGAGGAACACCACCAATTGTCGGGCGACGTCCAGGGCCATGTCGCGACCGAGGTCGTCTTCGACCATGGCCAGCGCGAGGTCGATGCCGGCGGTGACGCCCGCCGAGGTCCAGACCGGGCCGTCGTTGATGAAGATCGGATTGGGCTCGACTTGCAATTGCGGGTGCTGCCGCGCCAGTTGTTCGCAGCGTGTCCAGTGGGTGACGACCCGGCGACCGTCGAGCCAGCCGCTGGCCGCCAGCAGAAACGCGCCGGTGCAGACCGAGGCAACCCGCCGGCATCCACCGGCATGTTCACGCACCCAGCTCACCAATTCAGCGTCTTCGGCAGCCGCGTAAACACCCCAGCCACCGGCGATGATCAGGGTATCGCTGGGCTGCTTCGGCAGCGGCTCGGCCAGCATCGCCAACCCGGCGGAAGCGTTCACCGCGCCGCCGCCGCTGGCGATGACTGTTGGCGCGTACGGCGCAGGCAAACCCTGCTGGCGGGCGATATCGTTGGCCGAGGCGAATACTTGCAACGGGCCCGTAACATCGAGCAATTGCACATTGGCGAACGCGAGAACGTGGATGGTTTTCGACATTTGGCGTAATTCGTGGGCTGATTGGCGTATGCGCCAAAACCTACGCGCCTACAGTGAAGCCGTCTACCCCTTTTCACGGAGAAGAATCATGGCGTTGCAGATCGGTTTTCTGTTGTTTCCACAGGTGCAGCAACTCGACCTGACCGGCCCCTATGATGTGCTGGCCTCGTTGCCGGACGTGCAGGTGCATCTGGTCTGGAAGGATCTGGTCCCGGTCACCGCCAGCACCGGGCTGGTGCTGAAACCGACCACAACCTTCGAGGACTGCCCGGATCTGGATGTGATCTGCGTACCCGGCGGCGCCGGGGTCGGGCCGTTGATGGAGGATGAACAGACGCTGGGGTTCATCAAGCGTCAGGCGGCGCAGGCCAGGTATGTGACGTCGGTGTGCACCGGTTCGCTGGTGCTGGGCGCGGCGGGACTGCTGCAAGGCAAACGCGCCACCACGCACTGGGCTTATCACGAGCTGCTGCCAAAACTCGGCGCAATTGCGGTGCAGGACCGGGTGGTGCGCGACGGCAATCTGTTTACCGGTGGCGGGATTACCGCAGGCATCGACTTTGCGCTGGTGCTGGCGGCTGAACTGGTGGGGGCCGAGGCGGCGCAGTTGATTCAGTTGCAACTGGAATATGCGCCGGCGCCGCCGTTCAGCTCCGGAAGCCCGGAGACGGCGCCGAGTGCAGTTGTTGAAGAAGCCCGCAAGCGTGCAGCTCCGTCGTTGAAGTTGCGCACTGAAATCACCGAGCGCGCGGCGGTGAAATTGAACCTGCGCTGATCTTTCAGCCTTGCACGAATCCCTGTGGGAGCTGGCTTGCCAGCGATGGCGGTACATCAGGCGATGAAGATGTCGGCTGTACAAGCCTCATCGCTGGCAAGCCAGCTCCCACATTTTTTTGCGTCAGCCACAGGTCTGCATGTTGTCCCGGTTTCTCGCCTCAACTTCACTTGTACCCTCGCCCCCACCCGTGTAGAAAGCCAGTCCACGAATCGTGCACAAGGACTTTCCATGACAGCTTTGCCATGGCTCTATCTCGGACTTCTCAGCCTCGGTTATGGACTGGCGCTGAGCTTTGGCCAACTCGGCTGGCTGGCGCTGATCTCCTTCGGACTGTTGCTGGTGGCCGGTTTCGCCGTGCGCCAACAACAGGTGCCGGTGGCGCGCCTATTGGGGCATGCCGTGTTCATCTTCCTCGCGCTGTCGCTGGCGCTGCACTGGTTGCCAGGATTCGCCAACGGCCGGGCCATCGCCCCGCTGCGTTTCACCGACAACGCCGTGCCGTTTTCGATGTACCTGAATCTGGACAAACCCCTGATCGGCTTCTGGCTGTTGCTCGCCTGCCCGTGGATTGTCGCGGCACGCTCGCTGCGTCTGACAGTGTTCGCCAGCGTCCTAGGGCTGACGTTGAGCGCCGTAATGGCGCTGGGTGGAGCGCTTCTGTTCGGCATGATTGCCTGGGCGCCGAAGTGGCCCGATCAGGCGTGGCTGTGGCTGCTGAACAATCTGCTGTTGGTGACGCTGGTCGAGGAAGCGCTGTTTCGCGGCTATATACAGGGCGGTTTGAGCCGGCTGTTCAAGCACCTGCCTTACGGCGAAAACCTCGCCCTGCTGCTGGCCTCGCTGATCTTTGCCCTGGCGCATGTGGGCGCAGGCTGGCACTGGGTGCTGCTGGCAGGTCTGGCGGGGGTCGGCTATGGTCTGGCCTACCGTTTTGGTGGGCTGGCGGCGGCGATCGCCACGCATTTCGGGCTTAACCTGCTGCATTTTGCGCTGTTCACCTATCCGATGCTGGCCGGTTGAAGCAAGGGCGGTTTTGCGACGCCGTACTTATATCTGAAAAAAAACTTCAATAATTTCCTGTCAGCGCCGACAACCTTTCAAAGCCTTGCGGATTGAAAAACCATGCGTAACAACCAGCCCATTACACAACGCGAACGGACTTTCCCGGCTCAGCAGCGGTTGATTTCCACAACCGACGCCAAGGGCGTGATCACCTACTGCAACGACGCTTTCGTCGAAATCAGCGGGTTTTCGCGTGAAGAACTGATCCGTGCGCCGCACAACCTGGTCCGTCATCCTGACGTGCCGGCCGCGGTGTTTTCGCACATGTGGGGCACACTGAAACAAGGCTTGCCATGGATGGGCATTGTCAAGAATCGCTGCAAATCCGGTGACCATTACTGGGTGAACGCCTATGTGACACCGGTGTTCGACGGTAATCAGGTGGTCGGTTACGAGTCGGTGCGGATCAAACCCACCGCCGAACAGATCCGCCGTGCCGAAGCGCTCTACCAACGCATCAACCAGGGCAAGTCGGCGATCCCTTCCAGCGACAAATGGCTGCCGGTGCTGCAGGACTGGCTGCCGTTCATTCTGGTCAGCCAGCTGAGCTTCGTGATCGGCGCGACGCTGAACTCGCACTGGGGCTTTGCCCTCGCGGCCGGTTTGTCGGTACCACTGGGCCTGATGGGCCTGCAATGGCAGCAACGCGGGCTCAAGCGCCTGCTGCGCCTGGCCGAGCAGACCACCTCCGACCCGCTGATCGCGCAGATGTACACCGACAGCCGTGGCGCGCAGGCGCGTCTGGAAATGTCGATCCTCAGCCAGGAAGCGCGCCTGAAAACCTGCCTGACCCGTCTGCAGGACACCGCCGAGCACCTGACCGATCAGGCCAAACAGTCCGACGCCCTGGCGCACAACAGCTCCAGCGGTCTGGAGCGCCAGCGCGTGGAAACCGAACAGGTCGCCACCGCCGTCAACCAGATGGCCGCCACCACCCAGGAAGTGGCCAGCCACGTACAGCGCACTGCTGACGCGACGCAAGAAGCCAACCGCCTGACCGGTCGCGGTCGCGACATCGCCGGGGAAACCCGCGAAGCCATCCAGCGCCTGTCGGTTGTCGTCGGGGAAACCGGCCTGACCGTCACCCAATTGGCCAAGGACAGCGACGAAATCGGCGGCGTGGTCGACGTGATCAAAGGCATCGCCGACCAGACCAACCTGCTCGCGCTCAACGCTGCGATTGAAGCCGCACGTGCCGGCGAGATGGGCCGTGGTTTTGCTGTGGTCGCCGACGAAGTCCGCCAACTGGCACAACGCACCAGCGAATCCACCGGGCAGATCCACGCCCTGATCGCCAAGCTGCAGCAGACTGCATCCAGCGCTGTGCAAACCATGGAAGCCGGCCATCGCCAGGCGGAAGAAGGTGTCGCGCGGGTACTGGAAGCGGATCAGGCCCTGGTAGGCATCAGCGAAGCGGTGGCCAACATCACCGACATGACCACCCAGATCGCCGCCGCGACCGAAGAGCAAAGTGCCGTGGCTGAAGAGATCAGCCGCAACATCAGCAACATTTCGGAACTGGCGGACCAGACCTCGGAACAGGCGCATAACTCGGCGCTGTTGAGTGAAGAGCTGACGAAGACGGCTAATACGCAGTATTCGTTGGTGGAGCGGTTTAACCGCTGATTGGATTGGTAATAAAGAAACCCCGGACAGCGAAAGCTTCCGGGGTTTTTGTTTGTTGATTCCTACGATTGACGACTATTGCGGCAACCGAAGCTTGTCCAGCAGCCGATTCACCAGCAACTCGTTCAACATGATCAGCTGTTGCAGCGCCAGCAGCGGTTTGCGCTCCGGGCCTTTTACCGAGTTGGCGATATTGCCGGCCATGGCGTTGGCTGACGACAGCGATTCGCAGGCTTCGACGAGCAGTGTTTCGTCATCGAGCGTGGGATCGACCATGTAGATGGGGCGGGCCTTGGGTGGGAAGTACTTCGGGATTTCGGGGCCGAGATAAAAGTCGAGTGCGCGGTCGGCGGCTTCTTTTGTCTTTTGGGACTCTAGCGCGGGGTCGTTGGAGGTTGGATCGGTTTCTGGCGGATTGGGTGTGGCTTTGAACATGAATAAAACTCCAATTCGAAAAAATAGGAGCCATCACCCTCGCTACCAAACGGCGGGTGGCGGCCATGCGCGGGTTGGTAGACCGGTCGAATTGGGAAACCCGGCGCTCACGAATGAGCCCCACGCATGCCCACCATAAAATGCTGAACCTCAAAAAAGAGACAGCATTGAAGGTGTCGCAATAACCACAACTCGAATCGGGCTACCAAACCCAGTCACTTCTCAGTGACAGGGAAACGATATAGCCCTCTCCAAGCTGCGTAAGCCGGCGGATTCTGGCGTACGCGTAGGCAACGACGCAAGGTGTTGTAGCCCTTATGGCGTAACGGTTCGTGTACTTTAAACGCGCTCGCAAAATTGCGTTTATGCCCTCCCCGACCTACAGCAAAACCGGAATCGACTGACTTGTGCACCAAAGGAGCAGGCCCCATCGTTCGCACTCATTAAGAATTCAAAATCGGGAAACACCAATGACCACCACCAGAAAGAACGACAAAAAACCTGTTCACGATGAACTGAGTTTTCTTGATGTCCGGCAAGCCGTGGTTGATGGACAGAAAGCGTTCGATGAATTTGTGATCTCTGGCGAGTTGCCTGTTGCGGAGCAGCACAATTCGGCATTGCTGAGTTCCCCAGGCTCATTTCTCGCTGGCGGGCGGGTTAACCGTTGATTGGATGGGTGGTAACAAAAAACCGGATGGTGAGAGCTATCCGGTTTTTTTGATTTGGCGTTATTCGCAGCTCTCAACGAATACTGCTGTAAATGGAGCCTGTCCAGCAATCGATTCACCAGCAGCTCGTTCGACACAATCAGCCAAGTAAAATCGGCCGCAATTAACCTAAAACCATCCATGCAAATCGTCACCACCGAACTCGCCAGCCAAACCGAAGAAGACGTAGAACACAATAGTCGCCCCGAATGGCCAGAACTCTCCGATATCACCAGTGAGTACCACACCAACCACGGTCACTGGCCAGGACAGATTTGACAGTTCAGCGAAGCCGGCCCTGCAGCCTCACTACGGCGACGGAGACCGACAATTCGCCATCGTCGGCAGTAACTAACCGTATGCGGCGACGATGCAATTTAGTGGGCGGCAGGTAGATTTTCCGCAACTGAGGGACGATATTCTGGTAGAGCCATATCTACCGATGCAGGCAAAAGGAACATTGCAACCTGAGCCAGAACGACTCCTGCTGAAGCTAAAGCTTGTGTATGCAATACGGACCGTAGCCATCTAATATGAAAAAAGCGGTAGTCGAAGTTCGCGAAAAGGGAGTCATTTTTGATCATCGATCTGTTTTTTGCCGATGAAGCAGAGTGAATCAGGTTCTGCCTTTCGTATAAAATTAGTTTAAAATTCGTTTGTTTCAAACAGAAAAATAAATGATCTATCTTAGATATCCAGAGTGGACGAACGTTAACCAACCTGAAATATTGCGAACTTTTCACACCTCATGAACATCCGCACTCACCTGAGGAGTTTTTATGCATCGACCACCAACAGCTTCTGAAAACCATCTACATCTCAACAAACCCAAGGCATTATCAATAGTAAACAGAGGCAGCAAAAAATGAATAGACTTGAGGAGAGAATCAGGGATTATCTAGCACTAAATCTCAACATCATTGAACCGAACCTAACTATTATCCGCAAGGAGTATAGATTGACAAATGACTTCGGCTCAAACGGAAGCATCGACATACTAGCAAAGGATAACTTTGGCCACTACGTAATAATAGAGATCAAAAGAAGCGATCAAGCTGCTAGAGCAGCTTTGCACGAACTTACAAAATACGTGGCCTTACTTCGATCGTCCTTGGGAATTCCATCTGAAAAAATACGAGCCCTGCTAGTATCAACAGAATGGAACGAGTTATCCATTCCATTTTCCGAGTACCAGAAAATATGCGAAGTCCCTACGACGGGATATACAATATCAGCAACTGACTCTGGCGAGGTTGTTAGCTGCACTATATTCACCCCAATTCATGTAGAACAGGGACTCTCTATCAGCAGACAACAAAGCCTTATACTTTATGAAAATATCGAAAAAAGAAATGATGGAATCAAAATTGTTGCAAAAGCTGCGTGTCATTCACAATTATCAGACTTTGTAATATTGACAGCAGACCACAAAGAAAAAAATAATAAAGTCATCTATCCGTATGGTCTATATTTTGGTTTTTCCTCACCAATTTCAAATCTTGAAAGTGAAGAAGCAAAACGTATCATGCAGACTCTGAACTGGGATGAATACTTAGATGACCCTGATGAAAATTTTCTCTGTGCAATGATGGAGGAAATTCGAGGACATGACACTGTGGAAATAGGCCACCCTGAAAAGCTCAAGCTAATGGAGGAATCTGGATGGTCAATTTCAGTAGCATTTCGCAGTGGTCGCTATCAAAAAAATATTGAGCTTTTATCTGATTACCAGCTTATATCCGAGTTCGCAAAAACTGAAGGAGGAGCTAATTATTACTTACAAAGCACATCCTCACCCAAATACCTACCTAGCTGGAGCAAATTCAAAAATGATGTATTACTGGTACTCATGGGAAGTAAAAAATGGGTATCCTTTTTCAATGCATTAGCGAGTGAGATCGAGGCTGATCCTTCTTACCCCACAGTATCAATCAATATCTACAATCCAGGAAATATATTATTTGGCCTTTGCAAGGCATTTGGAGAAAGAGACTTCAGATACCTACCAAGTTTTCAACTGATCATTTCCGGAGAAAAGCAAACAACCATGTATCTGGGGCAGCTATCTTGGAATGGCGAGATAGTAAACACCAGTGCTCATGAATGGGTGGAGAACTCATACGGTTCACTAGAAGATTTTTTCCTCATGAATGCGTTTGGTGAACAGTTCACGAAGGAAGATTTAGCTTGTAAAAATCTTGGCCTTCAGCACGCCATTTATAAAATAATAAATCCAGGAAGCACCGGCGAGAGCGTATATTCAATCATATTAAAAGGCGGCCTGAATATTTCTAAAGCTCTTCCAAAGGAAGGGCCTCTCACGACAAATGACTTTTACAATTCAAATATGATATTCGGAACGAGATTGGTCACCCTTGTTAAAGGATGTTCCTCGGGGCTCATTGATTAATTCATGTTAGCCCTCACAAATAGAGCACGCACTTTGCCTGCTCTATTAAAACCAGCATGACGGCAATTAGCTGCAACCCCAGCCTGCTATTTGCCCTTGCCGAACCTCGACTTAGATTGAAACACTCCTTTAAGCTTATCCAGTGAAACGTGAATTGAATTCATCGACTCAAGCATATAGTTAAAATCATTCCCGATATTTTCTTTATGCCCGGGCCACATCACATCTTCCTTGATTGCTTCAAGTACATGATTGAGTTTTTCCGACACACGCTTTTGATCTTGATCCACGGGCGACATCGGAAGGCTGAGTGGAGGGATTGATCCGGGGGTGGGAGCGCAGCGACCGTTTGGCGCAGCCAAACACAGCGAGAGGAGGTGCAGCGAAGCAAACCGTAGGCGCTGCGCCCCGGATCGATCCCGCAGCGAAGGAACCCCGAGCCTCAGCGAGCGGGCCGGACGTAGGAGCAAGACCTTTTGGTTACTTTTGGGGCGTTTGCCAAAAGTGACCCGCCGTAAGGGCGGAACCCTAAGCAGCCATAACCGCAGCAACGGATATACACCCCAAAACCAAACCTCAACGAAGAAACCCGGCAACCTTCTCCACCGCCGAAGCCAAATGATCCGAATGCGTAAACCCGGAAACCTTCAGCGGCTTCAAATCATGATCCCCAGAGGCCAGCCAAAACACCTCAATACTCGGCGATAGATCGTAAGCCTCGACAGCCTCCCGATTGCCAAGCGCATCCCGCTCCCCCTGAAGAATCAACGTCCGAGTCCGCAAACAAGCCAAATGCTCAACCCGCGGCTTCTCCGGTTTCCCCACCGCATAAAACGGGTAACCCAGACAAACCAACGCATCAGCCCCCAACTCATCGGCCAAGAGACTGGCCATCCGCCCCCCCATCGACTTCCCGCCAACCGCCAAAACCCCAGCGACATGACGTCGCACTTCAGCGAACACTTCGCGCCAGCACTCAAGCAGTTTCGGCGCCGGATTAGGCGGCCGTTTACTACCGTCGATACGCCGCTGCGCCATATAAGGAAACTCAAACCGCAACACGTTCACGCCCAACCCAGCAAGGCGCCCAGCCATATCCGTCATCCAGTCACTGTCCATCGGCGCACCCGCCCCATGGGCCAGGATCAATGTCGCCGAAGCCTCGCCCGACGCTGCATCCCAAAGCCACCCGTGATCCCGCACGCACTGCGCCCATTGATCCCCGTCAATACTGGCCTTGTGCTGTTTGTCCATGCTTGCCTCGCTTTTAGTCTGCCTATAACTCCAGACGAAGGATTCGCGGCGTTTTCTGCGCGCGCTCACTTCGGCTGAACCGTGGATGGGGAACCATGAACACTTCTATCAGTACCGCCTACAACTACAAGGTGGTCCGCCAATTCGCCATTATGACGGTGGTGTGGGGCATCGTCGGCATGGGCCTCGGGGTTTTTCTCGCGGCCCAATTGGTCTGGCCGGAACTCAACTTCAATTTGCCCTGGACCAGTTTCGGCCGTCTGCGCCCGCTGCACACCAACGCGGTGATCTTCGCCTTCGGTGGTTGTGCGCTGTTCGCCAGTTCGTTCTATTCGGTGCAGCGCACCTGCCAGACGCAATTGTTCGCGCCGAAAATCGCCGCGTTCTGCTTCTGGGGCTGGCAACTGGTGATCCTGCTGGCAGCCATCAGCCTGCCGCTGGGTTACACCAGCTCCAAGGAATACGCCGAGCTGGAATGGCCGATCGACATCCTGATCACCATCGTCTGGGTCGCCTACGCCATCGTGTTCTTCGGCACGATCATGCAGCGCAAAACCAAGCACATCTACGTCGGCAACTGGTTCTTCGGCGCGTTCATCATCACCGTGGCGATTCTGCATATCGTCAACAACCTTGAGTTGCCGGTGAGCCTGACCAAGTCCTACTCGGTGTACGCCGGTGCGACCGACGCGATGGTGCAATGGTGGTACGGCCACAACGCCGTAGGCTTTTTCCTCACCGCCGGTTTTCTCGGGATGATGTACTACTTCGTGCCGAAACAGGCCGAACGTCCGGTGTATTCGTATCGCCTGTCGATCGTGCACTTCTGGGCGCTGATCACCCTGTACATCTGGGCCGGCCCGCACCACCTGCACTACACCGCGCTGCCAGACTGGGCGCAGTCGCTGGGCATGGTGATGTCGCTGATTCTGCTGGCACCGAGCTGGGGCGGCATGATCAACGGCATGATGACCCTCTCGGGCGCCTGGCATAAGTTGCGCAGCGACCCGATCCTGCGCTTCCTCGTGGTGTCGCTGGCGTTCTACGGCATGTCGACCTTCGAAGGTCCGATGATGGCGATCAAGACCGTCAACGCCCTCTCCCACTACACCGACTGGACCATCGGCCACGTACACGCCGGCGCGCTCGGCTGGGTGGCGATGATTTCCATCGGCGCGCTGTACCACATGATCCCGAAAGTCTTCGGCAAAGAGCAGATGCACAGCATCGGCCTGATCAACGCGCATTTCTGGCTCGCGACCATCGGCACCGTGCTCTACATCGCCTCGATGTGGGTCAACGGCATCGCCCAGGGCCTGATGTGGCGCGCAGTCAACGAGGACGGCACGCTGACCTACTCCTTCGTCGAAACCCTGGTGGCCAGCCACCCAGGCTTCATCGTGCGTCTGGTGGGTGGGGCGATCTTCCTCAGCGGCATGTTCCTGATGGCTTACAACACCTGGCGCACCGTGCGGGCCTCGCAGCCTGCTGACGTCGTTGCTGCCGCGCAGATGGCCTGAGGAGTCCGCCATGAAACACGAAACGATTGAAAAGAACGTCGGCCTGCTGATGCTGCTGATGGTGTTTGCCGTGAGCATCGGCGGCCTGACCCAGATCGTCCCGCTGTTCTTCCAGGACGTCACCAACAAACCGGTGGAGGGCATGAAGCCCTACACCGCGCTGCAACTGGAAGGCCGCGACATCTACATCCGCGAAGGCTGCGTCGGTTGCCATTCGCAGATGATTCGCCCGTTCCGCGCCGAAACCGAACGCTACGGGCACTACTCGGTGGCCGGTGAGAGCGTGTGGGATCACCCGTTCCTGTGGGGCTCCAAGCGTACCGGTCCGGACCTGGCCCGGGTCGGCGCGCGTTACTCGGATGACTGGCACCGTGCGCACTTGTACAACCCGCGCAACGTGGTACCCGAGTCGAAAATGCCGGCCTACCCGTGGCTGGTGACGCAAGCGGTCGACAGCAGCCACACCGAAACCAAGCTCAAGACCATGCGCACCCTCGGCGTGCCGTACACCGACGATGACATCAGCGGCGCGGTTGCCAGCCTCAAGGGCAAGACCGAGATGGACGCCCTCGTCTCCTACCTGCAAGTGCTTGGCACTGCGATCAAGAGCAAGAGGTGAGCCATGGTCATTGAAATGAGCACAGGCCTCATACGTGGCCTCGGCACGGTCGTGGTGTTCGTCGCCTTCGTCGGTCTGACCTTGTGGGTATTCAATCGCAAGCGCACCCCGGAGTTTGCCGAAGCACGTCTGCTGCCGTTCGCCGACGAGCCGCAACCCGACACTACCCCCGCATCTGAAACAAGGAGTACCCGGCCATGACCACCTTCTGGAGTACGTGGATCTGCGTACTGACCATCGGCAGCCTGATCGGCCTGACCTGGCTGCTGATCGGCACGCGTCGGGGCGAGACCAAGGGCAGCGTCGACCAGACCATGGGCCACAGCTTCGACGGCATCGAGGAGTACGACAACCCGCTGCCGCAGTGGTGGTTCATGCTGTTCGCCGGCACGCTGGTGTTTTCCGTGGGCTATCTGATCCTCTATCCGGGTCTGGGCAACTGGAAAGGCATCCTGCCCGGCTACGAGGACGGCTGGACCGGTGTCCACGAGTGGGAAAAGGAAATGAGCAAGGCCGACGCCAAATTCGGGCCGATCTTCGCCAAGTTCGCCGCCATGCCGGTGGAAGAAGTGGCGAAGGATCCGCAGGCGCTGAAAATGGGTGGCCGACTGTTCGCCTCCAACTGCTCGGTGTGCCACGGTTCCGACGCCAAGGGCGCGTTCGGTTTCCCCAACCTGGCGGACAAGGACTGGCGCTGGGGCGGCAGTGCCGAGACCATCAAGGCCACCATCATGGGTGGGCGGATGGCGGCGATGCCGGCCTGGGGCGAAGTGCTCGGCGAGACCGGGGTGAAGAACGTCGCGGCGTATGTGCGTCACGAACTGGCCGGCCTGCCGCTGCCGGCCGACAGCAAGGCTGACCTGCAGGCCGGACAGCAAGCGTTCAGCACCACCTGCGTAGCCTGTCATGGGGCAACCGGCCAAGGCACTGAAGCCATGGGTGCGCCGAACCTGACGCACCCGGCCGGATTTATCTACGGCACCAGCCTGACGCAGCTTGAGCAGACCATTCGCCATGGTCGCCAAGGCCACATGCCGGCGCAGAACGAACTGCTGGGCAACGATAAAGTGCAATTGTTGGCCGCTTATGTGTACAGCCTGTCTCACCGATTGAATACAGAAAAACTTATTACTGAAGACAAAAAGCAATAAGCATTGCGTACACCTCTGCCGCATCGTTCTCGATGCGGCAGCATCCCGCCCCTTTGCGACGCATTGTCGCACCCCGTCACACCCTCTCCTTTCGAATCCTCCGAAACGGGTCTACGCTTGCTCGATGCGGACTGGCCCGTGCCGGTTCCAGGTCGACCTTGAGCGATGTGTTCGACAAATCGCCTGACTGACAGGGCGCAAAGCCCGGTACATACCGGCTGTCGCGTCGATGACCGTCCGTCACCCGATCACTGCGTTCGAACACACCTCGTTACAACCGACCTGAACCCCTCGCTTTTTTCGTCCGCTGCGACATTTTGTCCGAGGCCGATTTTGTCCTTACGCGGCGTATGGAAAGGCCGCAGAATCAGCGTTGGAAAGCATTGACCCAGGTCATGGCGCGTTGCAATGACCCCCTGCTCTCTGCATACTTGCGGCCGATTTTAATCCTAATAAAACACCCAAACCGTGGAACCTTAGAATGAGCACAGCAATCAGTCCGACTGCTTATAACTATAAGGTAGTCCGCCAGTTCGCCATCATGACGGTGGTCTGGGGGATCCTTGGCATGGGGCTCGGTGTCTTCATCGCCTCGCAACTGGTCTGGCCGGAATTGAACTTCGGTCTGCCGTGGACGAGCTTTGGACGCCTGCGCCCGTTGCACACAAACCTGGTGATTTTCGCCTTTGGTGGTTGTGCACTGTTTGCCACTTCCTACTATGTCGTGCAGCGAACCTGCCAGACGCGACTGATCTCCGACAGCCTCGCCGCCTTCACCTTCTGGGGCTGGCAGGCAGTTATCGTCGGCGCAATCATTACCTTGCCGCTGGGCTACACCACCACCAAGGAATACGCCGAACTGGAATGGCCGCTCGCCATTTTGCTGGCCATTGTCTGGGTCTCCTACGGGCTGGTGTTCTTCGGCACCATCACCAAGCGCAAGACCAAGCATATCTATGTCGGTAACTGGTTCTACGGCGCGTTCATCGTCGTGACCGCAATGCTGCACATCGTCAACCACGCCTCCTTGCCGGTGAGTTTCTTCAAGTCCTACTCCGCCTACTCGGGCGCGACCGACGCGATGATCCAGTGGTGGTACGGCCACAACGCCGTGGGCTTCTTCCTGACCACCGGCTTCCTCGGGATGATGTACTACTTCGTGCCGAAACAGGCCGAACGTCCGATCTACTCCTATCGCCTGTCGATCGTGCACTTCTGGGCCCTGATCACCCTGTACATCTGGGCCGGCCCGCACCACCTGCACTACACCGCATTGCCGGACTGGGCGCAATCGCTGGGCATGGCGATGTCGATCATCCTGCTGGCACCGAGCTGGGGCGGCATGATCAACGGCATGATGACCCTGTCGGGCGCCTGGCATAAGCTGCGCACCGACCCGATCCTGCGCTTCCTCGTGGTGTCGCTGGCGTTCTACGGCATGTCGACCTTCGAAGGTCCGATGATGGCGATCAAGACCGTCAACTCGCTCTCGCACTACACCGACTGGACCATTGGCCACGTACACGCCGGCGCGCTCGGCTGGGTAGCGATGATCTCGATCGGCGCGATCTACCACATGATCCCGAAACTGTTCGGCCGCGCGCAGATGCACAGCGTCGGCCTGATCAACGCGCACTTCTGGCTCGCGACCATCGGTACCGTGCTGTACATCGCCTCGATGTGGGTCAACGGCATCACTCAGGGCCTGATGTGGCGTGCAATCAACGATGACGGCACCCTCACCTACTCGTTCGTCGAAGCGCTGCAGGCCAGCCACCCGGGCTACATCGTCCGTGCCTTGGGCGGTGCATTCTTCGCCAGCGGCATGTTCCTGATGGCTTACAACGTCTGGCGCACCGTGCGCGCCTCGAACCCGGTTGAAGCCGAAGCCGCCGCCCAGATCGCTGTCGTTGGAGCTCACTGATGAAGCATGAAGCTGTCGAGAAGAATATTGGCCTGCTGGCCTTCTTCATGGTTATCGCCGTCAGCATTGGCGGCCTGACCCAAATCGTTCCGCTGTTCTTCCAGGACGTCACCAACAAGCCGGTCGAAGGCATGAAGCCGCGCTCGGCACTGGAACTGGAAGGCCGCGACGTCTATATCGCCAACGGTTGTGTCGGCTGCCACTCGCAGATGATCCGTCCGTTCCGTGCCGAAACCGAACGCTACGGCCACTACTCGGTCGCCGGTGAAAGCGTCTGGGACCACCCGTTCCTGTGGGGTTCCAAACGTACCGGTCCGGATCTGGCTCGCGTGGGCGGTCGTTACTCCGATGACTGGCAGCGTGCGCACCTGTACAACCCGCGCAACGTGGTGCCTGAGTCGAAAATGCCGGCTTACCCGTTCCTCGTGGAAAACAAGCTCGACGGCAAAGACACGGCCAGGAAAATGGAAGTGTTGCGCACGCTCGGCGTCCCTTACACCGACGAAGACATCGCCGGTGCAAAAGAGGCCGTGAAGGGCAAAACCGAAATGGACGCGCTGGTGGCCTACCTTCAAGGCCTGGGCACCATCATCAAAAGCAAACGGTGATTCTTTATGGATATCGGGATGATTCGCGGCCTGGGCACCGTTGTCGTGATGGTGGCCTTCATCGGTTTGGCGTTGTGGGTATTCAGCCCCAAGCGCAAGTCGGAGTTTGAAGACGCAACCTTGCTGCCTTTTGCGGATGATCCCGAAGCCATCAAGCACGTCGAGCAAGCTTCTAGGAGTAACAAAGAATGACTACATTCTGGAGTCTGTACGTCACAGTCCTCAGTCTCGGTACGATCTTTTCCCTGACCTGGCTGCTGCTGTCGACCCGCAAGGGCCAGCGCAGCGAGCAGACGGAAGAGACCGTGGGCCACTCCTTCGACGGGATCGAGGAGTACGACAACCCACTGCCGAAATGGTGGTTCATGCTGTTCGTGGGCACCATCGTCTTCGCCCTCGGTTATCTGGTGCTGTACCCGGGTCTGGGCAACTGGAAAGGCCTGTTGCCGGGCTACAACTACCTTGATAACGACAAGCAGACCGCGTTCGCCAACGGCCAGACCGGCTGGACCGGCGTGCACGAGTGGGAAAAGGAAATGGCCCGCTCGGACGCCAAGTTCGGTCCGATCTTCGCCAAGTTCGCGGCGATGCCGATCGAGGAAGTCGCCAAGGATCCACAGGCACTGAAGATGGGCGGCCGTCTGTTCGCCTCCAACTGCTCGGTGTGCCACGGTTCCGACGCCAAAGGCGCCTATGGCTTCCCGAACCTGACCGACGCCGACTGGCGCTGGGGCGGCGAGCCGGAAACCATCAAGACCACCATCATGGGCGGTCGTCACGCGGTGATGCCGGCCTGGGCCGACGTCATTGGCGAGCAAGGCGTCGCCGACGTCGCAGCCTTCGTGGTCACTCAACTTGATGGCCGCAAACTGCCGGAAGGCACCAAGGCTGACCCGGCCAACGGCCAGAAACTGTTCGCCGCCAACTGCGTGGCCTGCCACGGACCGGAAGGCAAAGGCACCCCGGCGATGGGCGCACCGAACCTGACCCACCCGGCCGCGTTCATCTACGGTTCAAGCTTCGCCCAACTGCAACAGACCATCCGTTACGGCCGTCAGGGCCAGATGCCTGCGCAGGAACAACTGCAAGGCAACGATAAGGTGCACTTGCTGGCGGCGTATGTTTACAGCCTGTCCCACGGTGAAAAACCCGCTGAAGCCGAGGCCCAATAAGGCCAACGCCTGACGCAAAATAAAGCCCCCGCCAGTGCTCTGGCGGGGGCTTTTTCATGGGCGACTGGCCCAGATCGATTTCACCGGCACTGTGGCCACCGGCTGACGATTGCGCCACTGATTACCCTCGACCAGACTCACCTCCAGTTGTTTGCGGTCTTTGGAAAAGCTCGCCGTCAGGTACGTCTGTTGAGAAGCGGCACCGCTGAGAAACATCGGCACACTGCCCATGTAGGTCTGGCTGCCACCCTCGCCGTGATAATGGCCAGCAAACATCGCCGTCACCTGATACTTTTCAATCATGTCGCGAAAGCGCTTCTGTTGCTCCCAACTGCCTGCCCAGTCATAGGGTTTGTGCATGTTGATAATGATCGCGTAGCCTTGCGCTCGCGCTATTCGCAAATCATTTTCCAGCCAGTCCAGCGACTCTTTGATGTCGAACGAAGTCGGATTCAGCGCATGGGAAATCTTCACCTGGTAAGTCGGTTCATTGTTCAACTGCACCAGGTGGACTTCACCGATATTCTTTGAATACGCCAGACTGCCGAGATAGTGCTTATTCAAAAAGCTGCCGCTCACTTCAAGATCAAACTCATCGACTTTATCCACGTGATGATCGCGATAATCGACAATGCTGCCCGCCGCACAACTCTCACTAAAACAATCATTCACGTTGTTCTGGTAATCATGATTGCCCAACCCATAGAGAAAGTGATCGCCAAAGTATTTGCTCAGCATCGTCCTCATGAAGGAGCGCTGCCAGCCATGGCCGAACGCAGTGATGTCGCCGTTGATCATCAACGGTACGCTGGCCTGGCCGCCCATCTCGTTGCGAAACTGCGCAATACTCGCGAACTGATTCTCCACCAGCCATTTCGAGCGTTTTTCAAAATCCGCGCTCGGCTCATCTTCACCACTGTCCGATTTTTCCGTCCACGGGTATTGCGGGTCCGAGGCAAATACCATGTGCTGCGGAACACCCTCATTGGCACTGGCGAGAGAGGTCAGCGATAACAGGTACAGACAAGCGAACAGCTTTTTAACTTCCTTGATTTTCATAACATTCCATTATTGCGTTAACTTTCAAAACACGAACATGCAACTAGCACGCTGCAGAACAGCCACCAAGCTATTCGAAAATAATAAAAAATTAAAAGCCCTCAATTAACTAATTATATTTCTACGTTATTGGCATAGCCGTTGAAATTAATACTTTGAGACACATGTGCGGTGGACGCGTTTCAGCATGCTCTGTAGGGTCTGCCACAGCCCGGTGACCCGCACCGGAGCCACTTCAAGGATGAAGCCGCTATGTTGAATAACGACAAACATTGTCTTCCGGTTGATCAGCCGCTGACTGAATCTGATCAACCAATTGAATCATTGGAAACAACTGTAGAAACCATTACCGTGACATTCGACAATCCGTCACAACCCGATTCCAAGAGCACCACAAAACGCCATCGAAATACCGGCAGTCTCGACAGCCTGGGCGGCGGCAGGCTGCCCTGAGTCTTGAAGCCACGTGTGAATCAACCTGAGCCGGCCTGCGCCTTGTGCGGGGCTGGCTCGACTAATGCCAGCCATGGACCGACCAACGGACGGCTGAGTCCTGTCTTCCTCGATTGCCGCCCTAAAGGCGGAGTAGCGAGAGGTCAACCATGATGGCAATCACCACCATCTCCAGCCGTGAATTCAATCAGGACACCAGCAGCGCCAAAAAGGCTGCGCGTCTGGGTCCAGTGATCATCACAGACCGTGGTAAGGCTTCTCATGTTCTTTTGAGCATTGAGGAATATCAGAAACTGAGCGGCGCAAACACAAGCATTGTCGATTGGTTGGTCATGCCGGAGGCTGCCGACATCGATTTCGAAACCGAGCGCGCAGTCATCATTCATCGTCCCGTGGACCTGTCCTGATGTATTTACTCGACACCCATGTGATTTCCGAACTTCGCAAGCCGCAAGCCGATGCCAATGTGGTCAGTTGGGCCAAAGGCGTCATCGCCCCGTGTGTGTACATTTCCGCCATTACTCTGAAAGAACTGGAAACCGGAGTCCTGCGAACGGAACGGCGTGATCCTGCTCAAGGAAAGCTGTTGCGCAGTTGGCTGACGCGTCACGTCATGCCGGCATTCGAAGCTCGAATCCTGCCGGTTGATGCTGCAGTAGCGCTACGTTGTGCCAGCCTGCATGTGCCCGACCAGACCAATGAAAGCGATGCATTGATCGCTGCCACGGCCCTGGTGCATGGACTCACGGTGGTCACGCGTAATGTCGATGATTTCCGCTCGAGCGGCGTCGCCGTGATCAATCCGTGGGAACAATGAATTAGCTGCCACTGCAAAACCGTCCATACTCAACAAGTCAATTGATCTGCATCAGGCTTTTCTGCATTCGCTACACCAATAATGCTTTTTTCCCAACGCGACCAAAGGTCGCACCCTTGAGTTAGAGCGACAGGCGTATCATTGCGCCACTGCAACACCCCTTTCTGACCGCGGTCGGCACGTATCGACCGAGGCATTTGTCCACTGCCGTGGGATGCAATGATGAGCAACCAGATTCCGGTACACGACGTCACACCACCGAGCAAAAACGCGAACAACAGCGTCGACCTTTACGCCTCTCGAGAAAAAATCTACACCCGTGCTTTCACTGGCCTGTTCCGCAATCTGCGGATGATGGGCGGCGCTGCGCTGTTCCTGTTGTATTTCGGTACGGTGTGGCTGAACTGGGGCGGGCATCAGGCGGTGTGGTGGAACTTGCCGGAGCGCAAGTTCTTCATCTTCGGCGCCACGTTCTGGCCGCAGGACTTCATCCTGCTGTCCGGCCTGCTGATCATTGCCGCGTTCGGCCTGTTCTTCATCACCGTTTACGCCGGCCGCGTCTGGTGTGGCTACACCTGTCCGCAAAGCGTGTGGACGTGGATTTTCATGTGGTGCGAGAAGGTCACCGAAGGCGATCGCAACCAGCGTATCAAGCTCGATAAAGCGCCAATGAGCGGCAACAAGTTTCTGCGCAAGCTCGCCAAACATTCGCTGTGGCTACTGATCGGTTTCGTCACAGGCATGACCTTCGTCGGCTACTTCTCGCCGATCCGCGAACTGGTATTCGATTTCTTCACTGGCCAGGCCGATGGCTGGTCGTATTTCTGGGTCGGCTTCTTCACCCTCGCCACCTACGGCAACGCTGGCTGGCTGCGCGAACAGGTGTGCATCTACATGTGTCCGTATGCACGCTTCCAGAGCGTGATGTTCGACAAGGACACCCTGATCGTGTCCTACGACCCGCGTCGCGGCGAAAGCCGTGGCCCGCGCAAGAAAGGTGTCGATTACAAAGCCATGGGCCTGGGCGATTGCATTGACTGCACCATGTGCGTCCAGGTGTGCCCGACCGGTATCGACATCCGCGACGGACTGCAGATCGAGTGCATCGGTTGCGCCGCGTGCATCGATGCTTGCGACGCGATCATGGACAAGATGGACTACCCGCGCGGCCTCATCAGCTACACCACCGAACACAACCTCTCGGGCCAGAAAACCCATAAACTGCGGCCGCGCCTGATCGGCTATGCGGTGGTGCTGCTGGCGATGATCAGCCTGCTGGTGACCGCATTCTTCATGCGCTCGCTGGTCGGCTTCGACGTCAGCAAGGACCGCGTGCTGTACCGCGAGAACGCCGAAGGCCGGATCGAAAACGTCTACAGCCTGAAGATCATGAACAAGGATCAGCGCGACCACACCTACGTGCTGGAGGCCGCCGGCCTGCCGGATCTGCGCCTGCAAGGCAAACGCGAGATCACGGTCCCGGCCGGCGAAATCTTCAGCATGCCGGTGGAGTTGTCGAGCGCACCGGAACAATTGCCGTCGAGCACCAACGAGGTGAAATTCATCCTCAAGGACGCCGACGACGACAGCGTCCACGTTGAAGCCAAGAGCCGATTCATCGGCCCACAAACCCGTTGAGAGAACTGAACATGCCCGCCGCAAACGCCGCAAGCCCTTGGTACAAGCACCTCTGGCCATGGATCATCATCGGGATCCTGGCCTGCTCGGTGACGTTGACCCTGTCAATGGTGACCATTGCGGTGAACAACCCGGACAATCTGGTCAACGACAACTACTACGAGGCCGGCAAAGGCATCAACCGCTCGCTGGATCGCGAACTGTTGGCGCAGGAGTTGAAGATGCGCGCCAACGTCCATCTGGATGAACTCACCGGCGAAGTCGACCTGCGCCTGAGCGGTGCCAGCCAGCCGAAAACCCTGGAACTGAACCTGATCTCGCCGACCCAGCCGGAGAAGGATCGCAAGATTGTCCTGACCCGCAGTGAAACCGAAGCCGGCCGTTACATCGGCCAGTTGGGCGACAAGGTCCAAGGTCGGCGTTTTGTCGAATTGCTGGGTACTCAGGACGACCACGTGTGGCGCATGTTCGAAGAAGAACAGGTCAGCCATGACAAGGATCTGCTGCTCGGTGACGAACCGTTGCAGGGCGCTGAAGACCAGAAGAAGTAAACCGAACCCTGTAGGAGCTGCCGCAGGCTGCGATCTTTTGATCTTGCTTTGAAAAACAAAATCAAAAGATCGCAGCCTGCGGCAGCTCCTACAAGGATGGTGTTGATTCAGCAGTATTAGCGAATATTCGATGACCACCCCACTCCCCTGCTACCACTGCGCCCTGCCCGTTCCGTCGGGCAGTCGCTTCACCGCCGTCGTGCTCGGGGAGTCCCGCGAGTTCTGCTGTCCCGGCTGTCAGGCCGTGGCCGAAGCCATCGTCGCCGGCGGTCTGGAAAGTTACTACCAGCATCGCAGCGAAGCCTCGGCCAACCCCGAAGCCTTGCCGGTGCAATTGACCGATGAACTGGCGCTGTACGACCGCGCCGACGTGCAAAAACCCTTCGTCCGTCACGCAGGCGAACTCGCCGAAACCACGCTATTGATGGAAGGCATCAGTTGCGCCGCCTGCGGCTGGCTGATCGAGAAACACCTGCGCACCTTGCCGGCAGTGGCTGAGGCACGACTGAATCTGTCCAACCATCGCCTGCATGTGCAATGGGTCGACGCGCAATTGCCGCTGAGCCAGATCCTCACCGAGCTGCGCCACATCGGTTACGTCGCCCACCCGTATCAGGCCGACCGCGCCAGCGAACAACTGGCCAGCGAAAATCGCCTGGCCCTGCGCCAGCTTGGCGTCGCCGGATTGCTGTGGTTTCAGGCAATGATGGCGACCATGGCCACCTGGCCGGAATTCAACATCGATCTCAGCCCCGAATTGCACACGATCCTGCGCTGGGTCGCGCTATTTCTCACAACACCGATCGTGTTCTATAGCTGCGCGCCGTTCTTCAAGGGCGCGATGCGCGATCTGCGCACCCGCCACCTGACCATGGACGTCTCGGTGTCGCTGGCCATCGGCAGCGCCTACATCGCCGGGATCTGGACCTCGATCACCGGGGTCGGCGAACTGTATTTCGATGCGGTCGGGATGTTTGCGCTGTTCCTGCTCGCCGGGCGATATCTGGAACGCCGTGCCCGCGAGCGCACCGCCGCTGCCACCGCGCAGCTTGTAAACCTGCTGCCGGCCTCGTGCCTGCGTCTCGACACCGACGGCCAGAGCGAACGCATCCTGCTCAGCGAACTGCGCCTGGGTGACCGGGTGCTGGTGCAACCAGGTTCGATCCTGCCGGCGGATGGCAGGATTCTCGATGGCCAGTCAAGCATCGACGAATCGCTGCTGACCGGCGAATACCTGCCGCAACCGCGCACGCTGGGCGATGCGGTCACCGCGGGCACGCTGAATGTCGAAGGCGCGCTCACCGTCGAGGTATTGGCGCTGGGTCAGGACACGCGCCTGTCGGCCATCGTCCGCCTGCTTGATCGCGCCCAGGCCGAGAAACCGCGCCTGGCGGAAATCGCCGACCGCGCGGCGCAGTGGTTCCTGCTGTTGTCGCTGATTGCGGCGGCGGCCATCGGCCTGTTGTGGTGGGAACTGGATGCGTCGCGGGCGTTCTGGATCGTCCTGGCGATGCTGGTCGCGACCTGCCCTTGCGCGCTGTCGCTGGCAACCCCGACGGCGTTGACCGCCGCCACCGGCACCCTGCACAAACTCGGCCTGTTGCTGACGCGCGGGCATGTGCTGGAAGGCCTGAACCAGATCGACACGGTGATCTTCGACAAGACCGGCACACTCACCGAAGGCCGCCTGGTCCTGCGCTCGATTCGCCCGCTGGGCACACTCAGCAGCGACCAGTGCCTGAGCCTTGCCGCCGCCCTGGAAAACCGTTCGGAACACCCGATTGCCCGCGCCTTCGGTCGTGCGCCACTGGCCGCTGAAGATGTGCACAGCACGCCGGGACTCGGTCTCGAAGGACGGGTAGGTACACAGCGCTTGCGCATTGGTCAGGCGGAGTTTGTCTGCGCCCTCAGCGGTTCGCCACTGCCGGCGATGCCGGATGAGCCGGGTCAGTGGCTGCTGCTCGGTGATGACTCGGCAGCGCTGGCGTGGTTCGTCCTCGACGATCGCCTGCGCGACGATGCGCCCGCCCTGCTCGCCGCCTGCAAGGCGCGTGGCTGGCGCACATTGCTGCTGTCCGGCGACAGCTCGCCGATGGTCGCCAGCGTCGCCGCCGAACTGGGTATCGACGACGCCCGTGGCGGTCTGCGTCCGGATGACAAACTGCGCGTGCTGCAACAACTTCATCAGGAAGGACGCAAGGTGTTGATGCTCGGTGACGGGGTCAACGACGTGCCGGTGCTGGCCGCTGCCGACATCAGCGTGGCCATGGGTTCGGCCACCGATCTGGCGAAAACCAGTGCCGACGCGGTGCTGCTGTCCAACCGCCTCGACGCGCTGGTGCACGCCTTCACGTTAGCGCGCAGAACCCGTCGGGTAATCATCGAGAACCTGCTGTGGGCGGCGCTGTACAATGGCCTCATGTTGCCGTTCGCCGCCCTCGGCTGGATCACCCCGGTGTGGGCCGCCGTCGGCATGTCGATCAGTTCGTTGACCGTGGTGCTCAACGCCCTGCGCCTGACTCGCCTGCCGAGCGCGCCGGTTGTCGGCACGCGTTCAGAAACCCGCCCGCTGCCGGCTTGAGCCGTGCGGGCCTGGAGTACCGATGCCAGCTCTTTACGTGATGATCCCCGCCGCCCTGCTGATCGTGGCCATCGCTGTGTACATCTTCTTCTGGGCGGTGGACAGCGGCCAGTACGACGACCTTGATGGCCCGGCCCACAGCATCCTGTTCGATGATCAGGACCCGAACCACACCGCCGCCGTCGACGAAGCCAAATCCGACAAACCGCAGGACAAGGCGCCACCCCATGCTTGAGCTGGCGCCTCTCCTGGTGTCTGCGCTGATCCTCGGCCTGCTCGGTGGCGGGCATTGCCTGGGCATGTGCGGCGGCCTGATGGGCGCGCTGACTCTGGCGATTCCCAAGGAACAGCGCAGCCGGCGCTTTCGCCTGCTGCTGGCGTACAACCTCGGACGGATCCTCAGTTACGCGACGGCCGGGCTGCTGATCGGGCTGGCTGGCTGGGCGGTGGCGAACAGTCCGGCGGCGATGTTCATGCGTATTCTCGCCGGGTTGCTGTTGATTGCCATGGGCCTGTATCTGGCCGGCTGGTGGAGCGGCCTGACCCGTATCGAAAGCCTTGGCCGTGGCTTGTGGCGTTACATTCAGCCGGTGGCCAACCGCTTGCTGCCGGTGTCGAGTTTGCCCCGCGCCCTGCTGCTCGGCGCACTGTGGGGCTGGCTACCGTGTGGACTGGTTTACAGCACGCTGCTGTGGTCGGCGAGCCAGGGCAATGCGCTGGACAGTGCGTTGCTGATGCTGGCGTTCGGGCTGGGCACGTGGCCGGTGCTGCTCGCGACAGGGCTGGCTGCCGAGCGGGTGACGGCGTTGCTGCGCAAACGCAGTGTGCGCGTGGCCGGGGGCTTGCTGGTGATTCTGTTCGGGATCTGGACCCTTCCCGGCCCCCACCAACATTGGCTGATGGGTCACTGATCCGATCAAAGCCCTGAGAAGATCCATTGTGGTGAGGGGATTTATCCCCGATGGGGTGCGAGGCGCCCCTGCATTCTTCCATTCATACATTGCAAACAGGTTTACGACTGCTTCGCAGTCGATCGGGGATAAATCCCCTCACCACAAAGCAGTCACTACCAATCCGCCGTTGATGCAAATCAACAGCCCCGTCGCCGCACCCCGATAGACTCGCCACACTGCCAGCCTATCCGGGGGAATGCCCGCATGCTCGACGCCATTCGTTGGGACACTGATCTGATCCGCCGCTACGACCTGGCGGGGCCGCGCTACACCTCGTACCCGACGGCCGTGCAATTCAACAGTCAGGTCGGCACCTTCGACCTGTTTCACGCCCTGCGCGAAAGTCGCAAGGCGCTGCGCCCCTTGTCGCTGTACGTGCACGTGCCGTTCTGCGCAAATATTTGCTACTACTGCGCCTGCAACAAGGTCATCACCAAGGATCGCGGGCGGGCACAGCCGTATCTGCAACGCCTGGAACAGGAAATCCAGTTGATTGCCTGTCACCTGGAACCGGCGCAGAAAGTCGAGCAGTTGCACTTCGGCGGCGGCACCCCGACCTTCCTCAGCCATGACGAGCTGCGGCAGTTGATGGCGCACCTGCGCAAACACTTCAATCTGCTGGATGATGACTCCGGCGACTACGGCATCGAGATCGATCCGCGCGAGGCCGACTGGTCGACCATGGGCCTGTTGCGCGAACTCGGCTTCAACCGGGTCAGCATCGGCCTGCAAGACCTCGACCCGGCGGTGCAACGGGCGGTCAATCGCCTGCAGAGCCTGGAAGAAACCCGCGCAGTGATCGACGCGGCGCGCACCCTGCAGTTTCGCTCGATCAACATCGACCTGATCTACGGCCTGCCGAAGCAGACTCCGGAAAATTTCGCGCGAACCGTCGAGGAAGTCATCAGCCTGCAACCGGACCGGCTCTCGGTATTCAACTATGCGCACCTGCCGGAGCGCTTCATGCCACAGCGGCGAATCAACAGCCAGGAGCTGCCAAGCCCTGCGCAAAAACTGCAAATGCTCCAGCGCACCATCGAACAACTGACCGCCGCCGGTTATCGCTACATCGGCATGGATCACTTTGCCCTGCCCGACGATGAGTTGGCGATTGCCCAGGAAGAACAGACCCTGCAGCGCAATTTCCAGGGCTACACCACTCATGGCCATTGCGACCTGATTGGTCTGGGGGTGTCGGCGATCAGTCAGATCGGCGATCTTTACTGCCAGAACAACAGCGATCTGAACCAGTACCAGAACACCCTCGCCGCCGCGCAACTGGCGACCAGCCGGGGCCTAGTGTGCAATGCCGATGATCGCCTGCGCCGCGCGGTGATCCAGCAACTGATCTGCAATTTCAGCCTGGAATTCGCCGAAATCGAGCAAGCGTTCAACATCGACTTTCAGGGCTATTTTGGCGCACTGTGGCCGCAACTGCAGGGCATGGCCAACGACGGGCTGATCAAGCTGGAGCGCGAGCGCATCGAAGTGTTGCCGGCCGGACGCCTGCTGGTGCGCTCGGTGTGCATGGTGTTCGACGCGTACCTGGAACAACAGAACCGTCAGCGTTTCTCGCGGGTGATCTGAAACACCCTGCTCATGAAACCGATGTATCGCGAACGCCCCGTGTCTTTGTTTGCCCTGCGGCCTTATGCCCGCAGGGCAATCTCGCCCCAGACTGGCCTGAATGTCCTCCCGTGGGTTACCCTTACGGCTTATGTGTGTTTTCCCACAAGGATTTAAGAAATGTCCGAGCCAGTCAAACTGCGCGCTCACAACCAGGCCCATTGCAAGGATTGCAGCCTGGCTCCTCTCTGCCTGCCACTTTCTCTGAATCTGGAAGACATGGATGCGCTGGACGAAATCGTTAAACGTGGTCGCCCGTTGAAAAAGGGTGAGTTCCTGTTCCGCCAGGGTGACACCTTCGATTCCGTTTATGCAGTACGCTCCGGCGCCCTGAAGACCTTCAGCCTGAGCGACACCGGCGAAGAACAGCTCACCGGTTTCCACCTGCCGAGCGAACTGGTCGGTCTGTCCGGCATGGACACCGAGAAACATCCAGTGTCGGCCCAAGCGCTGGAAACCACCTCGGTCTGTGAAATCCCTTTCGAACGCCTCGACGAACTGGCCCTGCAACTGCCGCAGCTGCGCCGGCAACTGATGCGGGTGATGAGCCGCGAGATCCGTGACGATCAGCAAATGATGCTGTTGCTGTCGAAGAAAACCGCCGACGAGCGCATCGCCACGTTCCTGGTCAACCTGTCGGCCCGCTTCCGCGCTCGCGGGTTCTCGGCCAACCAGTTCCGCCTGAGCATGTCGCGCAACGAAATCGGCAATTACCTGGGCCTGGCGGTGGAAACCGTGTCGCGGGTGTTCACGCGCTTTCAGCAGAACGAACTGATCGCCGCCGAGGGCAAGGAGATCCACATCCTCGACCCGATCCAGCTCTGCGCCCTGGCCGGCGGCTCGCTCGAAGGCTGATCTCGATCCGCGGTTGAGCGAAGCGTTTCAGCCGCGGGTATACTGCGCCGTTTGCAGCCCTGCCAGGACACCTCGACGATGGTCTTCGACTCCTTCGACATCAAATCCCTGATCCGCCCCGTGATCGACTTCCCGAAACCGGGCGTGATCTTTCGCGACATCACCCCGCTGTTCCAGTCGCCCAAGGCCCTGCGCCTGGTGATGGACAGCTTCGCCCACCGCTATGTGGAAGCCGACTTCACCCACATCGGCGCGATGGATGCGCGCGGCTTCCTGATCGGTTCGGTGCTGGCCTACCAGTTGAACAAGCCGCTGGTGCTGTTCCGCAAGCAGGGCAAACTGCCGGCGGACGTGTTGGCCGAAGGTTACGCGACCGAATACGGCGAAGCGTTCCTCGAAGTCCACGCCGACAGCCTGTGCGAAGGTGATTCGGTGGTGATGTTCGATGATCTGATTGCCACCGGTGGCACGCTGATCGCAGCGGCCAACCTGATCCGCCGCATGGGCGCGCGGGTGCATGAGGCGGCGGCGATTATCGATCTGCCAGAGCTTGGCGGTTCGCAGCGTCTGGAAGACATGGGCATCCCTACTTTCTGTCTGACGCAGTTTGCTTTGACCGATAAATAGTAAAGATCAAAAGATCGCAGCCTTCGGCAGCTCCTACAAGGGATGCGTTTCCCTGTAGGAGCTGCCGAAGGCTGCGATCTTTTGCTTTTAAAGCCCCATCTGCTTGCTGATGATTTCGTTCATCACTTCCCGCGTCCCGCCGCCGATCGACAGAATGCGGTTATCCCGATACAGCCGCTCCACCAGGCTCTCGCGCATGTAACCCAGGCCACCGAGGATCTGCACCGCTTCGCGGGTGATCCGGTCCGAGGTGTCCGTGGCGACGTTCTTGGCCATGGAAATCTCCTTGATCACGCTCTGCCCCGCCGCCATTTTCGCCGCTTGCCGATAGGTGAACTCGCGTGACACTTCCAGCGCCGTGGCCATTTCGGCCAACCGATGTTTGATCACCTGAAACTTGCCGATCGGCTTGCCGAATGCTTCACGCTCGCGCGCCCATTTCAGCGCTTCTTCGAGGGCGAGCTGCGAGGTCATGTTGGCCATCAACGCCAGCGCCAGCCGTTCGCTCTGGAAATTGCCCATGATGCAGGCAAAACCCATGTTCTCGGCGCCAATCAGATTGCCCACAGGCACCCGGCAATCGTCGAAGAACAGCTCAGCGGTGTCCGAGGCCCACCAGCCCATTTTTTTCAACTGGCGGCCGACGGTGAAGCCGGGGGTGCCCTTCTCGATCAACAGCAGGCTGACGCCGCCGAAACCCGGCGCTCCGGTGCGCACGGCGACGGTATAGAAGTCGGCGCGTACGCCACTGGTAATGAAGGTCTTGCTGCCGCTGACCCGGTAGACGTCGCCGTCACGCACGGCGCGGGTTTGCAGGTTGGCGACGTCGGAACCCCCGCCGGGCTCGGTAATCGCCAACGCACTGATTTTCTCGCCGCTGAGCACTTGCGGCACGACGCGCTCGCGCACCTCGGGCCGGGCCCATTTGACGATCGGTGGCAGGCCGATATCCAGCGAACCGAGGCCGGCGACCAGACCACCGGAACCGCAGCGCATCAGTTCTTCGCTGGCGGCAACCTTGGCGAACAGATCACCTTCGTGGCTGCCACCCAGCGCTTCGGGATAACCGATGCCAAGAATCCCCGCCGCCCCGGCCTTCATGTACAGCTCACGGGGAAAGCCTTCGGCTTCTTCCCACGCGTCGATGTCCGGCAGGATCTCGCGCTCGACGAAACGTCTGACGCTGTCGCGAACCATTTGGTGGCTGGGGTCGAAGTATTCCTGGAAGGCAGGCATCGGCGAACTCCATCGAAGGGTTGGCCGACGTTAACCGAGCGCTTGCTTGGTTTTCAACACAATTGTGTGAATCAGCCAAATCGAGGTGCGCCCATCGCTGGCAAGCCAGCTCCCACAGGTTTCTTTAGTGTGCACAACATTTGTGAACGACCGAAATCACTGTGGGAGCTGGCTTGCCAGCGATGGGGCCAGATCAGGCGATACACCTGTCAGAGGGAAATCGGTTTACGCCCGGCAAACGAATGCGCCAGAGTCCCGCCATCCACCAACTCCAGCTCCCCACCCAACGGCACACCGTGGGCAATCCGCGAGGCGATCAGGCCTTTGTTGGCCAGAAGTTGAGCGATGTAATGCGCAGTAGCTTCACCTTCCACCGTCGGGTTGGTGGCGAGGATGACTTCGGTAAACGTGCCCGCCTCTTCAATGCGCGCCATCAACTGCGGAATACCGATAGCTTCCGGCCCCAGACCGTCGAGCGGCGACAGGTGGCCCTTGAGCACGAAGTAGCGTCCACGGAAACCGGTCTGCTCCACCGCATAGACGTCCATCGGCCCTTCCACCACGCACAGCAGTGTGTCGTCGCGGCGCGTGTCGGCGCATTGCGGGCACAGATCGTCTTCGGTCAGCGTGCGGCACTGACGGCAGTGACCCACCCCTTCCATGGCTTGGCTCAGAGCCTGGGCCAGGCGCGTGCCGCCGCTGCGGTCACGTTCGAGCAACTGCAACGCCATGCGCTGGGCGGTTTTCTGACCCACGCCGGGCAAGGTGCGCAGGGCGTCGATCAGTTGGCGAATCAAAGGGCTGAAGCTCATGGGTAAAAAGTCCGACAAAACAACGAGACGCGGTTTATACCCGCGCCTCCGGCCAGCGTCAAATGCTCAGTCCTGGGCGACCTTCACCACCAGTTTGCCGAAGTTGCGCCCCTCCAGCAGACCGATAAACGCCTCGGGCGCTTGCTCCAGACCTTCCACCACGTCTTCGCGGAATTTCACCTTGCCGTCACGCACCCACGGCACCATGTGGCTGATGAACTCCGGCTGACGGTCGCCGTAGTCATCAAACACGATAAAGCCCTGAATCCGCACACGCTTGGTCAGCAACGTACGCTGCAGCATCGGCAGGCGATCCGGACCTTGCGGCGCTTCAGTGGCGTTGTAACCGGCAATCAGCCCGCACAGCGGAATGCGTGCCTTGGGATTGAGCAGCGGCACCACCGCATCGAACACATGCCCGCCCACGTTTTCATAATAGATATCGATGCCGTTCGGGCAGGCTTTGGCCAGTTGCTCGGCAAAGTCCGGCGCCTTGTGATCGATGCAGGCATCGAAACCCAGCTCCTCGACCACGTATTGGCATTTGTCGGCACCACCGGCCACACCCACGGCGCGCAGGCCTTTGATTTTTGCCACTTGACCCACCACCGAGCCGACGGCGCCGGACGCAGCAGCCACGACAAGCGTTTCACCTTCTTTCGGCTGACCGATGTCGATCAGCCCCATATACGCAGTCATACCCGGCATGCCCAACACGCCAAGCGCCATCGACGGACTCGGCAGGCCGGACGGGATCGGCATGATGTTGCGCCCATCGCTGATGCTGTGGCTCTGCCAGCCGGTGAGGCCGACCACCAGATCGCCTTGGTGGAATTTCGGATGACGCGAATCCTCGACTCGGCTGATAGCACCACCGGTCATCACTTCGCCGATTTGTACCGGCGCGGCGTAGGACGGTGCGTCACTCATGCGTCCGCGCATGTAGGGGTCCAGCGACAGGTACAGGGTCTTGAGTAGCACCTGGCCGTCTTCCAGGTCAGGCAACGCTTCGCGCTCCAGACGGAAGTTTTCCGGGGTTGGCGCACCGACCGGGCGCGAGGCGAGGACAAAGCGTTGATTGAGGGTCAGAGGGTCGGACATGTCAGCGTCTCCTGTGAATGATGAATTCGGGGGTATAGGGAGCAGACCTTGGTGGCATCACAGCGTTCGATGTTTCTACTAGACGCCTGTGGCGAGGGAGCTTGCTCCCGCTGGAGTGCGAAGCGCTCCCCTGCTTCCTTTCAGGTATACCGGGTTTTCAGGGTTTACGACGACTTCGTCGCCGAGCGGGAGCAAGCTCCCTCGCCACAAACGAATACCGAACGCCCCAGAAACGGAAAAAAAAATGCCAGGCGCGATGCCTGGCATTTTGTGTAGCTCATCCAACCCGCGTTGGCGAATCAGAATGGCAGTTTCATCCCCGCTGGCAGGTTCATGCCGGCGGTCATGCTGCCCATTTTTTCCTGGCTGTTGGCTTCGATCTTGCGCACGGCGTCGTTGACGGCGGCGGCGACCACGGCTTCGAGCATTTCCTTGTCGTCTTCGCTCAGGCCTTCAACCAGGCTTGGGTCGATGCTGACGCTTTTCACGTCGTGACGACCGGTCATGACCACGGTGACCATATCGCCACCGGCCTTGCCAGTGACTTCGGCGTTGGCCAGTTCTTCCTGCATCTTGGCCATTTTTTCCTGCATCTGCTGCGCCTGCTTCATCAGGCCGGCCATGCCACCTTTCATCATGGGAATCACCTCAAAAGTACTTGGATCAAAACAGCGCCCGGCGCTTAACGCCGAACGCCCTCAGTTATTAGCCTTGGGCGACCAAGGCATCGACAGGTTCAATAGTATCGTGTCGCACCACCGCACCGAACTGCTGGACCATCTGCTGGATGAACGGATCGCCGTGGATCGATTCCTCCGCCTCGCGCTGACGGTTGGCCCGACGCCGCGAAGCAGCTTGCGCCGGGGTTTCCTGCTCGGGCTTGATCAGCTCGATGGTCAGGCTCAGCGTGCGACCGTGGAACTGGTTCAACGCATCGTTCAGGCGCCGCTGTTGCGTGGCGTTGAACAGTGCGCTGTGCGCCGGGTCCAGGTGCATCAGCCAATGGTCGCCATCGACCGCAATCAGCGTGCAGTTGGCGGCGATGCTGCCGGTCATGCCGGAGATCGGCAGTTGCGGGAACAGCTCCAGCCATTGCAACGCCAGACCGGTGGCCGGCGCGGCGGCAGGCTCTGGCTCAGGTTCCGGGGCCGGCTCGGCGGTGTGTTCGCTGGCCAGGTCGTCGAGGTAGCTGTAGGCCGAATCCATGTCCGGCTCGATGTAGTCTTCGTCCAGGGGCGGCTCGTCGTCCAGATCCATACCGGGTGTAGCGGCATCAACGTCGGCGACCGACGGTTCGGGAATCGGCGCAGCGGCCCACTCCGGCGCATCCGGCACCACGCTGTCCGGGGTCGGCAACGGCATCGGCGGCAATTCGGGCTGCTCGCTGGCGGTTTCCAGTACTGGCTCGACGGCCGGCTGCTGCACAGGCGCGGGTTCCGGCTCAGGTTCGACCGGATCGTTCCACGGCAGGTCGACCATTGCTTCGGCGACTGGCTCTGGTTCTGCTTCCGGCGCAGGTGCCGGCGCGGCGGTCACCACAGGCGCTGCCTCCGGAACCGGCGCAGCAACCGCCGCTGGCGTTGGCGCAACGGCCGCAGCGACTACCGGCGCAGGCTTGGGCGCGGCAGCCACGGAGTTTGCGGAATCAACTGTGGCCTGGCTGATCCCCACTGGCTTTAGCGGTTGCCTCGGGGCGTCCGCGGTGTCGGCGGGCCGGAAGGCCAGCATCCGCAGCAGCACCATCTCGAAACCGCCACGCGGGTCCGGCGCCAGCGGCAAGTCGCGGCGGCCGATCAGGCCCATCTGGTAATAGAACTGCACGTCTTCGGCCGGCAGCGCCTGAGCCAAAGCCAATACGCGGTCACGGTCGCCATGACCGTTGTCGACACCTTCAGGCAAGGCCTGGGCAATGGCGACACGGTGCAGCACGTTGAGCATTTCCGAGAGCACGCCATTCCAGTCCGGGCCTTGCTCGGCCAGGTGGCGCACGGCTTCGAGCAACGCCTTGGCGTCGCCTTCGATCAGTGCGTGCAGCACGTCGAAGACCTGGCCGTGATCCAGCGTGCCGAGCATCGCCCGCACATCGGCGGCCAATACCTTGCCTTCACCGAAGGCGATGGCCTGGTCGGTCAGACTCATGGCGTCACGCATCGAGCCGTCAGCGGCGCGGCCCAGCAGCCACAGCGCGTCGTCTTCGAACGGCACGTTTTCGGCGCCGAGCACGTGGGTCAGATGCTCGACCACGCGCTCGGGCGTCATGTTCTTCAGCGAGAACTGCAGGCAACGCGACAAAATCGTTGCCGGAAGTTTCTGCGGATCCGTGGTCGCGAGGATGAACTTGACGTACGGCGGCGGCTCTTCGAGGGTTTTCAGCAGCGCATTGAAGGAATGGCTGGAGAGCATGTGCACTTCGTCGATCAGGTAGACCTTGAAACGCCCACGGCTCGGCGCGTACTGCACGTTATCGAGCAGTTCGCGGGTGTCCTCGACCTTGGTCCGGCTCGCGGCGTCGATCTCGATCAGGTCGACGAAGCGCCCTTCATCGATCTCGCGGCACACCGAACACTCGCCGCAGGGGCTGGAAGTGATACCTGTCTCACAGTTCAGGCATTTGGCAATGATCCGCGCAATGGTGGTCTTGCCGACCCCGCGAGTACCGGTGAACAGGTACGCGTGGTGCAGCCGCTGGCTGTCCAAGGCATTGATCAGAGCCTTGAGCACATGGGTCTGGCCGACCATTTCGCGGAACGAGCGCGGACGCCATTTACGTGCAAGAACCTGATAACTCATCGAAAACCGTCGCAACGAAGGAAGCTGAAGCGGCTAATGCTAGCGGAGCAAGGGCAAAATTGCATCCGGTGTGCTCGTCTAATCTGGCTAAGCTGCTGTTGGCGAGGAAATTTCGCTCGTGGTCGGGACTCATCGGAGCATTTATGCGTTGGGCCTTGGGAGCTTTGTTGGGGATCAGTCTGAGCGTGAACGCCGCCGAACCGCCGCTGCGCTTCGTCGTGGCCGACAGCTGGGCGATGCCCATGGTGCAAATCGAGCACGGCCGCCCCACCCAGGGCATTCTCCACGACATCATGCTCAGCCTGGCGACACAGGTCGGCGTACCCGCCGAATTCCATGTGCTGCCGCGCGCCCGGGTGCAGAACGCCATGGAACACGGTGAAGTCGACGTGCGCTGCTATGCCGCACAATCGTGGCTACCGAATCAGTCCGGAGACTACATCTGGAGCCTCCCGCTGCTGTTCCAGCGCGATCTGCTGATCAGCCGCGACAATCAACCGCTCCACATCGATCCCGCCCGCCTGCCCCGGCAATCGATCGGCACCGTGCTCGGCTACACCTACCCGACTCTGCAGCCGCTGTTCGACGCCGACCACCTGCAACGCGACGACGCGCGCAATCAGGAACAAGTGCTGGAAAAACTCCTGGCCGGGCGTTATCGCTATGCGGTGAGCAATCAATGGACACTGGACTGGTTCAATCAGCGCCTGCTGCCCGAACAGCAACTGCGAGGGGTGGCGGTGCTGCAGGAGCAGCATGTCGGCTGCTATGTGAGGAATGATCCGCAGGTGCCGGTGCAGCGGATCCTGCGCACGTTGCTGCGGATGAAAATGTCGGGGGAGATTGATGACATCATCCGGCTGTATACCGGTTCCTCGGAAACCACCCCATAACCCCTTTTTATGGGGGGGGATATTTCCCACAGAGGATTATTCAGTAACCGTGCGACTCACGGAATTTCTGGTAGTCGTGAAACTCGATCCACTCGACCACATCGTACGGCAGATAAAGCTGCTGGCGGGCGCGGGAGATGGCGATGTACACGGCGCAGATCCGCTGATCGAACGCGTAGGCGTCCTTGAACTGCACGTTGGTCAGCAGTTCGGGCGTCAGCAGAACGCGGTCGAACTCCATGCCGCCCGCCTCCTGCGCCGGCATCAGCAGGCAGCTTTTGCCGGGGCTGCCGATCATCCGGTTGAGCCGGGTCAGGTCAGCGACCTTGAAGCCCTTCTCCAGCTCGGCCTCGACCCACAGAAACGCCTCGTCGTATTGGTTGGCCTCGCGCACCTGCTGCCACTTCGGCACGTCGCTGAAATAGCGATGCGCGCCCTTCTCGCTGTGCGTGGAACTGTAGTAATCGACCCTGAACAACTCGATGGCACTGGTCATGAAGTGTTCGAGGTCGCGCTGCGCTTTCATGTCGGCAAAGCTGAACGGGCAATTGGCATCGTGCAGCTGCATCGCCCACTTCATGGTGTCCCACGGTGACGCCGTCAGCACCACACAACCTTGCGGCGGGACAAAGCCCTGTGGATAAAACTCGATGCCGACGTCCGCCTCACGCGCGCCTTCGAAGGGTATCTTGCTCTTTTCCGAGTGCCGGGAAATCAGCGGATTGACCAGACGCTCGACGTTGCACCCCGAACGCACTGAATAAGTGATATCGCTCTGGCGCACTTCACGCTTTCTTTTCACCAGATCGCGCTCGGCGTGCTGGTACTCATCGCCCAGCGTGATCAGCACCTGCCGGCCGCGCTCGATAATCTGCAGCAGCGACGCGGGAATGTCCTGACTCTCGTCGATCAGCACATGGGTATACCGCGGCGGCACCACGCAGCCCGCGAGGCTTGCCCGCTTGATCAGCAACAAGGCTTCGAAGCCGCTCTGCCGGCCCCATGCCGGGTTGGCCTCGAGGTAAGTCCAGACGCGGCTCGAATACTCCAGCAACACCTTGGACTCAAGGCTGGACAAGGACAGTTTGAAATGCGGCAGATGATGCGCCGACAGGCTGTAGTCCCGGGAGTGGCAATAGCGCTCGAGGGTTTCCAGACAAACGCTCAGGGTGCGTTGCGCGTCGTGCTCGCGAAAGCCCAGGATATTCAGCGCCTGCGCCAGACTCTGTTTGCTCGCGACCCGGCCGGCGGCGCCTGCGGGTGGCAGCTTGCGCCCATAAATCAGCCCGCGTGCGAACGCTTCAAAGGTGATGCCGGGTTTGCGGTCACCGGTAACGCCCATGCGTTGGCGGAGCGTCGCGAGTTTTTCCGGCGTGCGTGCCAGCAGCAGGGTTTTCGCGGGATCCAGACACTCGGTCAAGGCGCCGATCAGGTGACTCTTGCCGATCCCGGCGTAGCCTTGGACGTGCAGGTCTTCATCGAGGTTGGCGCGGAAGGTTCTGACCAGTTTGTCTTGCGCAGCGCTGAGCCAGCGCTCGCGGTGTGCCGGGCTGATCATCTGCTGGCTGAACGGATTATTGGCCGCGTGGTGGCGCGTTTTGAACTCATCATCCCACTTGCCATCGGGCAGCAAGTAATCCTGCGCCGACACCTCGTCAGCCAACAGCAAACGCAGATTCAATCCCCTGATGGCGTTCAGGCCGAAATACAGCTGACGCGGATCGAACAGTCGTTGCGCCTCGGACAGCAACCCTGTCCGGCCATCGACCGCCCACGCAATCAGCCGCGCCAGCACCTTCTCCGCCGCAGCGGCAGTGAGATCCTTCTCGGCGGCCTGAGCCAGATTCTGGATGACCAGCACGGCGGCGAGCTGCGCATCGGTCAGCGTGTCGAGGATTGTCACGCCATCGGGCTGCAACAGGCTCGCGCAGGTCTCGTCCGTCACGGGCAAGTAAACGGCGGTGGATAAATCGTGATGTTCCGGGTGCATACAACCTCGTAGCCAGGGCGCGAACTTGTCAACGACGCGCGCAGCAAGACGGTGGAGTATGCCACTGTTCAACCTTGGTGGCTGAACAGGCATCGGGGGGCAGCCTTCGCGAGCAGGCTCGCTCCCACAGGGGCTGGCGTGAAAGCCCAAATCGCGGGCATAAAAAAACCGCAGTGGGCGAAACCCATGCAGTTCTGTTGAAGCGTTCTTTGTTCGTTAAGGTGGTAACCCCACCAGCCACACCCCGGCACACAATGTTCCCGCTGTGGCTGCTTCCTTCCGGATCTGACCAGGTTCACGGGTAATCGTTGCGGGGGGACCGATGGGGTCACCATAACGACACTCACCTGTCGGCGAGCCGCGCCATTGTACCTGTCTGAGATGAAGTTACAACCGTTGGTTGCAGATAAAAATATGAACGGGTTCAAGGACATGCGCTGAGCCCGAAAAGATCGCAGCCTGCGGCAGCGCCTACAGGGTCAGCACCTCGTCCGCTTTGCCGCCCGCCTGCTGGATCACCAGATGAATGAAGTGCAGCTTGGCAATCGCCGCCGCCGGCAGCACGAACGGGTAGAAATCCGGCTGGCCCATGCTGCGCGACAGTTCGTTGAGCATGCCCGCCAGTTCGATCCAGGCGTTGACGAACGACAGGAACGCCGCGCCGCCGGGATGCTCTGGGTCATACAGTGTGCTGGGTGGAAACGGCTGATAGTCGAAGTCCATCTCCCGTGCACTCATGCCGAAACCCAGTGCGGTGTCCACCGCGTCCATCATGTGCAGGTAATGCGCCCAGGTTTCCGCCCAGTCTTCCCACGGGTGCATGGTCGCGTAGGCGCTGACGTAGTGTTGTGGCCAGTCCAGCGGCGCGCCTTGTTGATAGTGACGGTCGAGCGCTTCGGCGTAACTGGCGCGCTCGTCGCCGAACAGGTTGCGGAAGGCTTCGAGCCACGGGCCGTTGGCGATCAGACGATCCCAGTAATAATGCCCGACCTCATGCCGGAAATGCCCGAGTAGCGTGCGATAAGGTTCATGCATCGCCGCCCGCACCTGCTCGCGATGGGCGTCGTCGGCTTCTTTGATGTCGAGGGTGATCAGGCCGTTGGCGTGGCCGGTCATTGGCGCGTTGCCTTCGAGGTCGACGCCGATGAAATCAAAGGCCAGGCCGCGCTCTTCATCCACGGTTTTCGGGATGACCGGCAGCCCGAGGGTGATCAGTTGCGCCACCAGCCGGCGCTTGGCGATTTCCACTTTGCGCCAGCGCTCAGGGTTTTCCGGCACCGAGAGGTCGGGGATGGTGCGATTGAGGCTGCAGGCGACGCACAGGCTGTCGCGGCCGTTATCCGGCAGCAGCCAATTGCAGGCGGCGGGAGTGTCGAGATTGGCGCAGCGGCGGAACAATCCGGCATCGGGATCGGCATCGAGTGTCCAGCTACCGTCCTGCGGCCCGGGCTGCAGCGAGGTCAGGCGACTTGCTTCAGGCTGATAGCCGAGCATGGCGCTGCAAGCCAGGCACTGGCTGTTGCGAAAGAACAGCGACTGGCCGCAGCGGCACGGCCAGATTTTGCTGTTGCGTGAAGACTCGCCCATGAACGGCGCGACGATGCGAGAACTGAGCTGCTCGAAAAAGCGGTACATGGCGATCTCTCCCTGGGGCTTGCCAAGACTAGATCATCCTCGTGCGCTGATCGTTCCCACGCTTTGTGTGGGGAAAAGCAAAAGATCGCAGCCTGCGGCAGCTCCTACAGAATTAGTGTCTTGCCACATTGATCCCCTGTAGGAGCTGCCGAAGGCTGCGATCTTTTGTTCTTAAACGGACAGACCGTGTCCCTTCAGGAAAGCGATAAACGCCTCTTCGTCCATCACCTTCACCCCCAGCTCATTGGCCTTGGTCAATTTCGAACCGGCTCCGGGCCCCGCCACTACGCAGTGGGTCTTGGCCGATACCGAACCGGCGACCTTGGCGCCAAGGCTTTCCAGATGTTCCTTGGCCACATCACGGCTCATCAGCTCGACCTTGCCGGTCAGCACCCAGGTTTCGCCGGACAACGGCAGGCCTTCGACGACTTTCTTCTCGCTGAGCCAGTGCATGCCGAAATCACGCAGCTGTTTCTCCGCCGCTTCGGCAATCTGCCGGTGCTCGGCCACAGCAAAAAACTCACGCACCGAATTGGCCTGCTTCTCCGGCAGCGCCTGGCGCATGTCCAGCCAGTCGGCATTCATTACCGCTTCCAGCGAACCGAATTTGTCCGCCAGTTTTTGCGCGCCGCCCGGGCCGACAAAGGGAATGTGCAACTTGTCGAGCAGACCGCCGAGCGTGGTGCTGGCGGCGAACTCGGCGCCCAACTCGCCCTGATCCTGAATCTGCAAGCCATGCCCCAGCAACTCGCTGATCACCTGCTGGTTGTGCGCATCTTCAAAGAAGCTGTGAATCTCGTGCGCCACTTCCAGACCGATGTCCGGCAGGTAGGTCAGCACTTGCGGCAACGCCTGCTGCACGCGCTCCAGCGAACCGAGCGAGCGCGCCAACACCTTGGCCGTTTCCTCACCGACGTCGGGAATGCCCAGCGCATAAATGAACCGCGCCAGCCCCGGCTGCTTGCTGTCTTCAATCGCCGCCAGCAGCTTGTTGCTGGAGACTTCAGCGAAGCCTTCCAGATCGACAATGTCGTCGAACTTCAGCGCATACAGATCGGCCGGCGAACTGACCAGACCTTCGTCGACCAGTTGCTCGACGCTCTTGTCGCCAAGGCCTTCGATGTCCATCGCCCGACGCGAGACGAAGTGAATGATCGCCTGCTTCAGCTGCGCACCACAGGCCAGACGGCCAACGCAACGGTACACCGCACCTTCGCTGATGGTTTCCTTGCCTTTGCTGCGCTTGACCAGTTGCGTGCGCTCGACATGGGAGCCGCAGACCGGGCAGTTCTCTGGAATCGCTACAGGACGCGCATTCTCGGGGCGACGTTCGGTGACCACTTGCACCACCTGCGGAATCACGTCTCCGGCACGGCGGATGATCACCGTGTCGCCGATCATCAGGCCCAGACGCGCCACTTCGTCCATGTTGTGCAGGGTGGCGTTGGCCACGGTGACGCCCGCGACCTTGACCGGTTTCAGCCGCGCCACCGGGGTGACGGCGCCGGTGCGGCCGACCTGGAATTCCACGTCGAGCAGTTCGGTGAGCTCTTCCATGGCCGGGAATTTGTGCGCAATCGCCCAGCGCGGTTCGCGGGCACGGAAGCCCAGCTCGCGCTGATCGGCGATGCTGTTGACCTTGAACACCACACCGTCGATTTCGTAGGCCAGCGCGTTACGCCGTTCGCCGATGTCGCGGTAATAATCCAGGCACTCGCCGATGCCTTTGGCCAGTTTCAACTCGTGACTGATCGGCAGGCCCCACTTCTGCAACTGCTTGAGGTTGCCGATGTGGGTATCGGAGATATCGTGGGAGACCTGGCCGATGCCGTAACAGCAGAATTCCAGCGGGCGGTTGGCGGTGATCTTCGAATCCAGCTGGCGCAGGCTGCCGGCCGCGGCATTGCGTGGGTTGGCGAAGGTCTTGCCGCCGACTTCCAGTTGCGAAGCGTTAAGGCGCTCGAAACCGGCCTTGGACATAAATACTTCACCACGCACTTCCAGAGTCGCCGGCCAGCCTTCGCCATGCAGCTTCAACGGAATGTTGCGCACCGTGCGCACGTTGACGCTGATGTCTTCACCGGTGGTGCCATCGCCACGGGTGGCGCCGCGTACCAGCACACCGTCCTGATACAGCAGGCTGACCGCCAGTCCATCGAGTTTCGGCTCACAGCTGTATTCCACCGCCGCACCGCCACCGAACAGATCACCGGCCGGCAGATCCAGACCTTCGGTCACCCGGCGGTCGAATTCGCGCATGTCGGTTTCTTCGAAGGCGTTGCCGAGACTGAGCATCGGCACTTCGTGACGCACCTGGGTGAAGGCAGTCAACGCCACGCTGCCGACACGCTGGGTCGGCGAGTCGCTGGTGATCAGTTCGGGATTGGCCGCCTCCAGCGCCTTGAGCTCGTGGAACAACCGATCGTACTCGGCGTCCGGAATGCTCGGCTCGTCGAGGACGTGGTACCGGTAGTTGTGCTGATCGAGTTCAGCGCGCAGCTCTAGAATGCGGTTTTTGGCGGCGGTCATGGGTGTTCTCTCATAAAGCAAAAGAGCAGCCGAGGCTGCTCAATCTCTAAATCACAGTGGCTCAGGGCTATGGACATTGTGGCGAGGGAGCTTGCTCCCGCCGGGCTGCGCAGCAGCCCCAAAATCACGGCGGCTTCGCCACCGAGCGGGAGCAAGCTCCCTCGCCACAACTGCGCTCTGGCCTTAGCGCTTCTGGGTCAGGGCGCGGCGCTCGAATTCGACGATGCGCTGACGGTAGTGCTCGATAGTCTGCGCGGTCAGCACGCTGCGCTGGTCGTCTTTCAGCTCGCCGTTCAGCTCCTGGGACAGCTTGCGCGCTGCCGCCACCATCACGTCAAAGGCCTGCTTCGGATGACGCGGGCCTGGCAGACCGAGGAAGAAACTCACCGCCGGCGTGCTGAAATGGTCGATGTCGTCCAGATCAAAGATCCCCGGCTTGACCGCGTTGGCCATGGAGAACAGCACTTCACCGTTGCCGGCCATGCTTTCGTGGCGGTGGAAAATATCCATCTCGCCAAAACGCAGACCGCTTTCGAGAATGTTCTGCAGCAAGGCCGGGCCTTTGAAGCCGGCGGCGTCACGGCAGATCACGCTGATCACCAGGACTTCTTCGGCTTGCGGCTGATCCTTGTCGGCCACGGCCGGCGCAGGCTTGCTGTCTTCGACGAAGTCGTCATCACGGCTGCTGAAGCTCGGACCGCCGTCCAGATCCAGGTCGAGGTTCAAGTCGCCCTGGGCCGGACCGTTGCTGCCGCGCTTGCCACGTTTCGAACCGGATTCGCGAGGCTCGCGTGCTTCGCGGGCCGGCATGCTCACCGATGGCAGATCGTGTTCGTCCAGTTGTGGCTCTTTGTGCGTATCCAGCACGCGGGCCGGGCCCAACAGCTCAGCGCTGGTGTCCTCGTCCGGCAGGTTGGACAGACTTCGGTCAAGACGGAATTTCAGTTTTCCCTTGCCGCCGCGCATACGGCGCCAGCCATCGAAAAGAATACCGGCTATCACAATGATGCCGATGACGATCAGCCACTCGCGCAGACCGATTTCCATGTAATCCCGTGCCTCTATAAAAAATGCTGAAAAATAAGGGGTTTACATTGTGCAAACCGCTTTAAAACGTGGCGCCAACTCTATGTTCTGACAGGCGTTTTGCCCACGTATACGAAAAATTGACATTAAACTAGCACGACCAAAGACAACTTTACACCGTCTGTCACGTTGGCTTGCGCGAATATGTCGATTGGCCAGCAAGTCGAAGTCGGTAAAAAAGTCCTACAGGCTATTCATACCCTTCCGACACCACGCTGACTCAGGCGTCCACCATCGCCATCGCCTCCTCGACATCCACTGCAACCAGTCGCGAACAACCCGGCTCGTGCATCGTCACGCCCATCAGTTGATCGGCCATTTCCATGGCGATCTTGTTGTGGGTGATATAGATGAACTGCACGGTCTGCGACATCTCTTTAACCAATCGTGCGTAGCGTCCAACGTTAGCGTCATCCAGTGGCGCGTCAACTTCATCGAGCATGCAGAACGGCGCCGGATTCAATTTGAAGATCGCAAAAACCAGTGCCAGCGCGGTCAGGGCTTTTTCCCCGCCGGAGAGCAAATGGATGGTGCTGTTCTTCTTTCCTGGCGGCCGCGCCATGATCGTCACCCCTGTATCGAGTAGATCTTCGCCCGTCAGTTCCAAATACGCGCTGCCGCCACCGAAAACTTTCGGGAAAAGCGCCTGTAAACCGCCATTGATCTGATCAAAGGTATCTTTGAAACGGTTACGGGTTTCCTTGTCGATCTTGCGAATGACGTTTTCCAGGGTCTCCAATGCTTCGACCAGATCGGCGTCCTGCGCATCCAGATAACGTTTACGCTCGGATTGTTGCGTGTATTCGTCGATGGCCGCGAGGTTGATCGCGCCCAGGCGCTGAATCCGCGCATTGATCCGTTCGAGTTCTTCTTCGGCGGCGCGTTCACTGGCCTCAGGCGTCAATGTCGCGAGCACGCCATTGAGATCGTAGCCGTCTTCAAGCAATTGATCCTGCAACGCCTTGCGCCGCACGGTCAGCGCCTGCCATTCCATGCGCTGCTGTTCGAGCTGACCACGGATCAGTTGCGATTGCTGCTCGGCCTGGGTCCGGCGCTTTTCCGCCTCGCGCAATTCGCGGTCAGCGTCTTCCAGCGCGATCTGCGCGGTCTTCAGTTCTTCGTCGACGGTCATGCGCTTGTCGAGCAGTTCTTCGAGTTTCAGGCGCAGCTCTTCCAGCGGCGCCTCGCCCTCCTCCAGATTCAGACTCAACTGTTCGCGTTTTTCGCTCAGGCGCTCGGCCTGCATTTCCAGACGCTCCAGCGCCTGGCGCGTGGAATCGTGCTGCGCACGCAGCGAACCGAGACGCACCGCCAGTTGATGGGCGTGATCCTTGTGCTGGCGAGCTTCCTGGCGCACGCGATCAAGGCGTTCGCGCAAGCTGTCACGCTGGGCCAGCAGCAATTCGCGCTGCTCGGTGTCCAGCGCCATGGCATCGAGCGCTTCCTGCAATTGCATGCGCGCTTCGCCGACTTGTTCGTGCTCAAGCTCGCGCTGCTCGGCGAGCTCGATCAGCTCTTCGTCAAGCCGCGTGCGGCGCAGCGTCAGTTGTTCTGCCTTGGCTTTACCGGCAGACAACTGGGCTTTCAATTCACCTTGGGAACGGGCTTCGTCCTGCAGCAAACGGCGCAAGTGTTCGCGGCCGTTTTCCTGCTGCCGCTGTTGCGCACGCAAGGTCTGCAAGCGGGTTTCCATGGCTTCGACCGTGGCTTCACGCTCTTCGCGTTCGGCCTGCAACGCCTCGATTTCCTGGCCACGGGCGAGCATGCCGCTCTCGGCTTCACTGGCGCGACGTACGCGCAGAAAGTGTCGACCAACCCAGTAACCGTCGCGACTGATCAGGCTCTGCCCGGCACTCAACTGCCCGCGCAGGGCCAGCGCCTGTTCGAGGCTGTCGACCGGTTTGACCTGGCCGAGCCATGGCGACAGATCGATCTGCGCCTCGACTTTATCCAGCAAACTGCCCGCGACGCGCACGCCATCACTGGCGGGGCTGAGCAGGCGCAAATCGCCTTGGGTGAAACCGGACAGATCGAAGCCGCTGAAGTCATCCACCAGCACCGCTTGCAGATCGGCGCCGAGCACGGTTTCCACCGCCAGCTCCCAACCAGCCTCGACCTTCAGGCCTTCGGCCAGACGCGGCCGTTCGGCGAGGTTGTGTTCTTTCAGCCATTCGGCGGTGCCGGTGCCCGGATCGAGCGCAGCTTGCTGCAAGGCTTCCAGCGACGCCAGTCGCCCGTTGAGCCGTTGCAGATCGCCCTGCGCCTGTTGTTGCGCGGTCAGTGCCTGCTGCAATTCCTGACGCAGTTGTTCAAGTTTTTCGACCTGCGCTTCTTCGCTGGTCTGCAAATCTTCGAGGGTCGCTTCGGATTCGGCGAGCTGCTCGTTGAGCGCCATGATCGCCGCGTCTTCCGGGTCGGCGGAGAGCAAGTCGCGCTCCTCGGCGAGACGCTTTTGCCGATCGGCCAGCCGTTCCATGCTGGTTTCCAGTTGCTGGATCCGCGACTGCTGCACTTCGGCCTGGCGCCGGGGTTCGGCGGCAGTCAGGTTGAAGGTGTCCCACTGCTCCTGCCAGCCGTGCATGACGCTTTCGGAATCTTCCAGTGCGGCGGCGGCTTCTTCGGCGGCGGCGCTGGTGACTTCCTGCTCGGGGATGAGCATGTCCAGCTCTTCGCCGAGGGTCAGCAGCAACGTACGGTCATGACCCAGGTGCGATTCGGTTTCCAGGCGCGCGCGCTCGGCTTCTTTCAGATCGTCCTGCAACTGACGCAAGCGCTGCTGGCCGTGCTGAATGCTCTGCTCGACCCGGGCGATGTCGCCGCCGACCGAATAGAAGCGTCCCTGCACCAGATTGAAGCGTTCGGACAGTTCATGGTGCCCGTCGCGCAGGCGCTCGATGGCGGCATCGGCATTGCGCTGCTCGGCGACCAGCGCTTCGAAACTGACTTCCTGGTTGCCGATGATCGATTCGCGCTGGCCGACCTGATCGTTCAGATCCTGCCAGCGCAGGGCCGACAGTTGCGCCTTGAGCTGGCGCTCTTCGGCTTTGTATTCCTGATACTTCTTGGCGGACTCGGCCTGCCGGTGCAGGCGTTCGAGCTGGCGCTCCAGCTCTTCGCGCAGGTCGGTCAGACGCGCAAGGTTTTCGTGGGTGCGGCGGATGCGGTTTTCGGTTTCGCGCCGACGCTCCTTGTACTTGGAGATGCCCGCCGCTTCTTCGATAAAGTTGCGCAGGTCTTCCGGCTTGGCTTCGATCAGCTTGGAGATCATCCCCTGCTCGATGATCGAGTAGCTGCGCGGGCCGAGGCCGGTGCCGAGGAAGATGTCGGTGATGTCGCGACGGCGGCACTTGGCGCCGTTGAGGAAATAGCTGTTCTGGCTGTCGCGGGTGACTTTGCGGCGAATGGAAATCTCGGCGTACGCCGCGTATTCGCCGACCAGCGTGCCGTCGGAGTTGTCGAACACCAGTTCGATGCTCGCCTGACTCACCGGCTTACGACTGGTCGAGCCGTTGAAGATGACGTCGGTCATCGACTCGCCACGCAGGTTCTTCGCCGAACTCTCGCCCATCACCCAGCGAACGGCGTCGATGATGTTCGACTTGCCGCAACCGTTCGGCCCGACGACTGCCGCCATGTTACTGGGGAAGTTCACCGTGGTCGGGTCGACGAAGGACTTGAACCCCGCCAGTTTGATGCACTTTAGCCGCACGCTCAGGCACCCGTCAGGGCGGAGACCACCAGATCGCAGCTGCGCTGGGCATAAGCCGTCAGCACGATGCGGATCTGCGGCAAATCACGGGCGAGGACAGCGGCCAGCAGGCGTTCGAACAGTTCGAGGAACTCGCTCATTTCGGCCTTGCGCTGTTCGAGGGCGAGGAAATACGCACGGCTCATGGCCGGCTGCAGGTTCTCGACGGTCTCTTGCAGGTACGGGTTGTTGGCAAACGGGTACGCCGCGCGCATCACGGCGAAGCTGTCATCGACGAAGGTGCGGATGTCCTGACGCTCATAGCTGGCGGTGAGGCGCTGCTGGATCTGCACGAACGGCGCCATGTCGGCCTGGGTCTGCCAGCCATTGGCGACCGCATTGCCGAGCAGGATGTACAGCTCGCTCATCAGCGTGCACAGGCTCTGCACCTTGTGTGCGGTAAGTTCGGTGACATGGGCGCCACGTCGCGGCAGGATCGCGATCAGGTGACGGCGTTCGAGGATCAGCAGGGCTTCGCGGACCGATCCGCGGCTGACATTGAGGGCCAGCGTGACCTTCTGTTCCTGAATGCGCTCTCCCGGCTTCATTTCGCCGCGAATGATGCGTTCGGCGAGGTGGTGAGCGATTTGCTCGGCGAGGCTGTCCGGCGCCTTGAACGTCATGGTTGTCCTTCAAACTCTTCGATCTGCACAAGCGGCGCAGTGTAGCGCAAATGCACGTGCATGGCGGAGTGCCCGCACGGCGCTTTTTGGCACGATTCAAGCAAAAAAGCAGGGGTTCCGCTCAGGGTCAATACTCAATAGAGCACGCGTTAATCGACAAAACCGATTTTCCTGACCTTTAAGTCAGAAAACCATTGACCGAAAAGTCAGACCTGCTAAATTCGGCTCACGTCGGTTAACAACAATAATGAGTCTGCGAGGCCTTCCGTGATCCAGTTTTTACTTAACCAGGAACTCCGTAGCGAGCACGCCCTGGACCCGAATCTGACCGTGCTCAATTACCTGCGTGAGCATGTAGGCAAATCCGGCACCAAAGAAGGCTGCGCCAGCGGCGACTGTGGCGCCTGCACCGTAGTAGTCGGCGAGTTGCAAACCGATGACGCCGGCCGCGAACACATTCGCTATCGCAGCCTCAACTCGTGCCTGACCTTTGTGTCGTCGCTGCACGGCAAACAACTGATCAGCGTCGAAGACCTCAAACACCAGGGCGAACTGCACAGCGTGCAGCAAGCCATGGTCGAGTGCCACGGCTCGCAGTGCGGCTTCTGCACCCCCGGTTTCGTCATGTCGCTGTTCGCCCTGCAAAAGAACAGCGATGCACCGGATCAGGCCAAGGCGCACGAAGCGCTGGCCGGCAATCTCTGCCGCTGCACCGGCTACCGGCCGATTCTCGCCGCCGCCGAGCAATCCTGCTGCGGCAAACAGCCGGACCAGTTCGATGCCCGCGAAGCCGAGACCATCGCCCGCCTCAAAGCCATCGCCCCGACCGATATCGGTGAACTCAACAGTGGCGACAAGCGCTGCCTGGTGCCGCTGACCGTGGCCGATCTGGCTGATCTGTATGACGCTTACCCACAAGCGCGGCTGCTGGCCGGCGGTACCGATCTGGCGCTGGAAGTCACCCAGTTTCACCGCACCTTGCCGGTGATGATCTACGTCGGCAACGTCGCCGAAATGAAGCGCATCGAAAGCTTCGATGACCGCCTCGAAATCGGCGCCGCCACCGCCCTCTCCGACTGCTACGAAGCGCTGACTGCCGAATACCCGGACTTCGGCGAACTGCTGCACCGCTTCGCCTCGCTGCAGATCCGCAACCAGGGCACCCTGGGCGGCAACATCGGCAACGCCTCGCCGATCGGTGATTCGCCACCGCTGCTGATCGCCCTCGGCGCGCAGGTGGTGCTGTGCAAGGGTGAAACCCGGCGCACCCTGAACCTGGAAGATTACTTCATCGACTACAAGGTCACCGCCCGTCAGGAAAGCGAGTTCATCGAGAAGATCATCGTCCCGCGTGCCACGGCCGAGCAGCGTTTCCGCGCCTACAAGGTCTCCAAGCGCCTGGACGATGACATTTCCGCCGTCTGCGCCGCCTTCAATCTGCGTGTCGAGAACGGCGTGATCACTGACGCACGCGTAGCGTTCGGCGGCATGGCCGCGATCCCCAAACGCGCCGCGCATTGCGAAGCCGTACTGCTCGGCCAGCCATTCAGCAACGCTGTGATCGAACGCGCCTGCGCCGCACTGGGCGAAGACTTCACGCCGCTCTCGGACTTCCGCGCCAGCAAGGAATATCGCCTGCTCAGCGCGCAGAACCTGCTGCGCAAATACTTCATCGAACTGCAAACACCGCACATCGAGACTCGGGTGACCGCTTATGTCTAACCATCACGCCGTAGAGAAGACTCAAGCCGAACTGGCAGAACTGTTCGCCAGGGACCTGACCACCGGCGTCGGCCGCAGCGTCAAGCACGACAGCGCCGCCAAGCATGTGTCCGGTGAAGCGCAGTACATCGATGATCGCCTGGAATTCCCCAATCAACTGCACGTTTACGCACGGCTGTCGGACCGCGCCCACGCGAAAATCATCCGCATTGACACCAAGCCCTGCTACGCCTTCGAAGGCGTGCGCATTGCGATCACCCACGAAGACGTGCCGGGCCTGAAAGACATCGGCCCGCTGCTGCCGGGCGATCCGCTGCTGGCGATCGATGACGTGCAGTTCGTCGGTCAACCGGTGCTGGCCGTGGCCGCGAAAGATCTGGAAACCGCGCGTAAAGCCGCGATGGCCGCGATCATCGAATACGAAGATCTGGAGCCGGTGCTGGACGTGGTCGAAGCCCTGCGCAAACGCCATTTCGTGCTCGACAGCCACACCCATCAGCGTGGCGATTCGGCTTCGGCATTGGCCACCGCTGAACACCGCATTCAAGGCACGCTGCACATCGGCGGCCAGGAACACTTTTATCTGGAGACGCAGATCTCCTCGGTAATGCCCACCGAAGACGGCGGCATGATCGTTTACTGCTCGACGCAGAACCCCACCGAAGTGCAGAAACTGGTGGCCGAAGTGCTCGACGTGTCGATGAACAAGATCGTCGTCGACATGCGCCGCATGGGCGGTGGTTTCGGCGGCAAGGAAACCCAGGCCGCCAGCCCGGCGTGCCTGTGCGCGGTGATCGCGCACCTCACCGGCCAGCCGACCAAGATGCGCCTGCCACGGGTCGAAGACATGCTGATGACCGGCAAGCGCCACCCGTTCTATGTCGAGTACGACGTCGGCTTCGACAGCACCGGGCGCCTGCACGGCATCGCCATGGACCTGGCCGGCAACTGCGGCTGTTCGCCGGACCTTTCCGCTTCGATTGTCGACCGGGCGATGTTCCACTCGGACAACTCTTATTACCTCGGTGACGCGACCATCAACGGCCACCGCTGCAAGACCAACACCGCGTCGAACACTGCTTACCGGGGTTTCGGCGGCCCGCAAGGGATGGTCGCCATCGAAGAAGTGATGGACGCGATTGCCCGCCATCTCAACCTCGATCCACTGGCCGTGCGCAAGGCCAACTACTACGGCAAGACCGAGCGCAACGTCACTCACTATTACCAGACCGTCGAGCACAACATGCTCGAAGAGATGACCGCCGAGCTGGAAGAAAGCAGCCAGTACGCCGAGCGCCGCGAGGCGATCCGCCGCTACAACGCCAACAGCCCGATCCTGAAAAAAGGCCTGGCGCTGACCCCGGTGAAATTCGGCATCTCCTTCACCGCCAGTTTCCTCAACCAGGCCGGCGCGCTGATCCACGTTTACACCGACGGCAGCATCCACCTGAACCACGGCGGCACGGAAATGGGCCAGGGCCTCAACACCAAAGTCGCGCAGGTGGTGGCCGAAGTGTTCCAGGTGGAAATGGATCGCGTGCAGATCACCGCAACCAACACCGACAAAGTGCCAAACACCTCGCCGACCGCTGCCTCCAGCGGCGCCGACCTCAACGGCAAGGCCGCACAGAACGCCGCCGAGATCATCAAGCAGCGGCTGGTGGAATTCGCCGCGCGGCACTACAAGGTCAGCGAAGAAGACGTGGAATTCCACAACGGCCATGTGCGCGTGCGTGACCACATCATGACCTTCGAGGCGCTGATCCAACTGGCGTATTTCAATCAGGTCTCGCTGTCGAGCACCGGTTTCTACAAGACCCCGAAAATCTACTACGACCGCAGCCAGGCCCGGGGCCGGCCGTTCTACTACTTCGCCTTCGGCGCAGCGTGCTGCGAGGTGATCGTCGACACCCTGACCGGCGAGTACAAGATGCTGCGTACCGACATCCTCCACGACGTCGGCGCCTCGCTGAACCCGGCCATCGACATCGGTCAGGTCGAGGGCGGTTTTATCCAGGGCATGGGCTGGCTGACCATGGAAGAGCTGGTCTGGAACAACAAGGGCAAGCTGATGACCAACGGCCCGGCCAGCTACAAGATCCCGGCCGTGGCGGACATGCCGCTGGACCTGCGGGTGAAACTGGTGGAAAACCGCAAGAACCCGGAAGACACGGTGTTCCATTCCAAGGCCGTCGGTGAGCCGCCGTTCATGCTCGGGATTGCCGCGTGGTGCGCGATCAAGGACGCGGTGGCAAGCCTCGGTGACTACAAGCATCAACCGCAGATCGATGCACCGGCGACCCCGGAGCGGGTGTTGTGGGGGTGTGAGCAGATGCGCCAGCTCAAGACGGTGAAAGCGGTCGAAGCTGAAACCGAGTTGGCTCCGCTCTAGACCGAGGCGCGGCCAATCGCTGGCAAGCCAGCTCCCACAGTGATCCGTGGTGATTTCACGATTTGCGGTACACCACAAAACCTGTGGGAGCTGGCTTGCCAGCGATGCGGCCCGAACAGACAACGACAGATGTCGAGGTGAACATGTACAACTGGATCGACGCCCTCGCCGACCTGCAGAACCAGGGCGAACCCTGTGTTCTGGTGACAATCATCGAAGAACTCGGCTCGACCCCGCGCAACGCCGGTTCGAAGATGGTCGTCAGCGCGAAACAGACCTTCGACACCATCGGTGGCGGGCATCTGGAATACAAAGCCATGCAGATCGCCCGCGAGATGCTCGCCAGCGGCAAGCAGGACACCCATCTGGAGCGCTTCAGCCTCGGCGCCAGCCTCGGCCAGTGCTGCGGTGGCGCCACCGTGTTGCTGTTCGAACCGATGGGCCAGGTGCAGGCGCAAATTGCCGTGTTCGGCGCCGGACATGTCGGCCGCGCGTTGGTGCCGCTGCTCGCCAGCCTGCCGTGCCGGGTACGCTGGATCGATTCGCGGGAAGAGGAATTCCCCGACCAGATTCCCCACGGCGTGCGTAAAATCGTCGCCGAAGAGCCTTTGGATGAAATTGATGACCTGCCCGCCGGCAGCTACTGCATCGTCATGACCCACAACCATCAGCTCGACCTGGAACTGACGGCCGCGCTCCTCAAGCGCAACGACTTCGCTTACTTCGGCCTGATCGGTTCGAAGACCAAACGCGTCAAATTCGAACATCGCCTGCGTGATCGCGGTTTCGACAGCAGCGTCGTGCAACGCATGCGCTGCCCGATGGGCATCGGCGAAGTCAAAGGCAAACTGCCCGTGGAAATCGCCATCTCCATCGCCGGCGAAATCATCGCCACCTATAACGCCAATTTCGGCCAGCACAGCGCCAGCGCCGAACCGATTGCCAAACTGCTGCCGGTTTCCCGGCGCAGTCAGGCCGCCACACTCAAAGCCTCAAACTGATTAGAGAACCCTCATGCCTCTGACTCGCAAAGCCTACCGCGCCGCCATCCTGCACAGCATCGCCGACCCCGCCGAGGTCGGTATCGAAGCCTCCTACGAATATTTCGAGGACGGCCTGCTGGTGGTCGATGGCGGCAAGATCAGCGCCCTCGGCCACGCCAGCGAACTGCTGCCGACCCTGCCGGCGGACATCGAGATCACCCACTATCAGGATGCGCTGATCACCCCGGGCTTCATCGACACCCACATCCACCTGCCGCAAACCGGCATGGTCGGGGCCTACGGCGAGCAACTGCTGGACTGGCTCAACACCTACACCTTCCCGTGCGAAAGCCAGTTCGGTGACAAAGCCCACGCCGACGACGTGGCCGATATCTTCATCAAGGAACTGCTGCGCAACGGCACCACCACCGCACTGGTGTTCGGCAGCGTGCACCCGCAGTCGGTGAACTCGTTCTTCGAAGCGGCCGAGAAGCTCGACCTGCGGATGATCGCCGGCAAGGTGATGATGGACCGCAATGCGCCGGACTACCTGACCGACACCGCCGAATCGAGCTACGTCGAGAGCAAGGCGCTGATCGAACGCTGGCATGGCAAGGGTCGTTTGCACTACGCGGTCACCCCGCGTTTCGCCCCGACCAGCACCCCGGAACAACTGACCCTCGCCGGCCAGTTGCTGACCGAATACCCGGATCTGTACATGCAGACCCACATCAGCGAGAACCTCAAGGAAATCGAGTGGGTCAAGGAATTGTTCCCGGAGCGCAAGGGCTATCTGGACGTTTACGATCACTACCAGCTGCTCGGCGAGCGCTCGGTGTTCGCCCACGGCGTGCACCTGTGTGACGACGAATGCGCGCGACTGGCGGAAACCGGCTCGGCGATCTCGTTCTGCCCGACCTCGAACTTCTTCCTCGGCAGCGGCCTGTTCAACCTGCCGATGGCCGAGAAGCACAAGCTGAATGTCGGTCTGGGCACCGACGTCGGTGGCGGCACCAGTTTCTCGCTGCTGCAAACCCTGAACGAAGCCTACAAAGTCATGCAGTTGCAGGGGGCGCGCCTGAGTCCGTTCAAGTCGCTGTACCTGGCGACCCTCGGCGGTGCGCGGGCACTGCGCCTGGAAGACAAGATCGGCAACCTGCAACCGGGTTCCGACGCCGACTTCCTGGTGCTGGACTACAACGCCACGCCGCTGCTGAGCTATCGCTTGAAGCAGGCCAACAACATTGCCGAGACGTTGTTTGTGCTGATGACGCTCGGGGATGACCGCACGGTGCAGCAGACGTATGCGGCGGGTGCACTGGTGCATCAGCGCTGAGTTTTCTCCAGGCATAAAAAATCCCCCGGTGGTGTTCACCCCGGGGGATTTTTTGTTGCCTGTAGGAAGATCAAAAGATCGCAGCCTGCGGCAGCTCCTACATTGGATCGCACTCCCCTGTAGGAGCTGCCGAAGGCTGCGATCTTTTAAAGCTTGGCCGCAGGGCGCCCAGGCTTCTTGGTCTGCAACAAATGCGAGAACACCGCATGCAGGTCATCCGACGCACTTTCCTCATCGAGGTTGAGCTTGCTGTCGATGTGGTCCATGTGGTGCATCATCAGGTCCACCGCCAGCTCACCGTTGCGCGCTTCGATGGCGTCGATCAACTGGGTGTGCTCGTCGTAGGAGCAATGCGAGCGGTTGCCGCTTTCGTACTGGGCGATGATCAGCGAGGTCTGCGAGACCAGGCTGCGCTGAAAGCTGATCAGTGGCGCATTTTTCGCCGCTTCGGCGAGTTTCAGGTGAAATTCGCCGGACAGACGGATACCGGCGCCGCGATCGCCACGGGAGAAGCTGTCGCGCTCGTCGTTGACCATCTGGCGCAGTTCGGCGATCTGCTCGGCGGTGGCGTGCTGCACGGCCAGCTCGGTGATCGCACGCTCCACCAGACGGCGGGCCATGAACACCTGCCGCGCTTCTTCTACGCTCGGGCTAGCGACGACGGCGCCACGGTTCGGCCGCAACAGCACCACGCCTTCATGGGCCAGACGCGACAGCGCGCGGCGAATGATGGTGCGGCTGACCCCGAAGATTTCCCCCAGCGCTTCTTCGCTCAATTTTGTACCGGGCGCCAGACGCTGTTCGAGGATCGCCTCGAAAATGTGCGCGTAGACAATATCGTCCTGGGTTCCGCTGCGGCCGGCTTTGCCTGCTCGCGGTTGTTTCTTGAGGGGTTGCAACTGTTCGTTCATGGGCACTCGAGTCGGGAGAACTGCGGCGAATAGACCGTGACTGTAATACGGCACAGTAGGTCGCTGGCAAGTATCGCGTAAAAAACAGCGCGATTGTACACAATGGATGGTGGCAACACGACTGTATGGCTGTTTGTGACCACGGCTGTATTGCAACGATCCGTTACGATTGAGTTTAGGCTTGATCGCAGAATCCGCTTTTGCGCACACCTGCTCTTATGTAGGAGCTGCCGAAGGCTGCGATCTCTTGATCTTGCTTCCAAACATCAAAATCAAAAGATCGCAGCCTTCGGCAGCTCCTACACAGGTTCAGCGTAAATGCGGGGATCTCCATCTGTATAAGGAACACCGCCGTCATGAACGACGCCACCTACACCCGCCTGCGCCCTCTCGCCGACACTTCGCCCTCGGCGATCGTCGCCGGGTTCATTGCGATGATGACCGGCTACACCAGTTCGCTGGTGCTGATGTTCCAGGCCGGGCAAGCGGCGGGCCTGAGCAGCGGACAGATTTCCTCGTGGATCTGGGCGATCTCAATCGGCATGGCGGTGTGCTCGATTGGCTTGTCGCTGCGCTATCGCACACCGATCACCATCACCTGGTCGACCCCCGGTGCAGCCCTGCTGATCACCAGTCTGGGCGGTGTCAGCTACGGTGAGGCCATCGGCGCCTACATCACTTGCGCAGTACTGGTGACCATTTGTGGGCTGACCGGCAGCTTCGAACGTTTGGTGAAAAAAATCCCGGCATCGCTGGCGGCGGCGTTGCTGGCGGGGATTCTGTTCAAGATCGGCAGCGAAATCTTCGTCGCCGCACAGCACCGTACCGGGCTGGTGCTGGGGATGTTTTTCACCTATCTGCTGGTCAAGCGCCTGTCGCCGCGTTACGCCGTGCTCGCTGCATTGCTGATCGGTACCGCGCTGTCGGGCTTCATGGGGCTGCTGGATTTCAGCGGTTTTCACCTGGAAGTGGCGACGCCAGTCTGGACCACGCCGCACTTCTCCCTCGCGGCGACCATCAGCATCGGCATTCCGCTGTTCGTGGTGGCGATGACCTCGCAGAACATGCCCGGCATCGCCGTGCTGCGCGCCGATGGCTACAACGTCCCGGCCTCGCCACTGATCACTACCACCGGCATCGCCTCGCTGTTGCTGGCGCCGTTCGGTTCCCACGGCATCAACCTCGCGGCGATCAGCGCAGCCATCTGTACCGGGCCGCACGCCCATGAAGACCGCAACAAACGCTACACCGCCGCGGTCTGGTGCGGGATTTTCTACGGGATTGCCGGGGTGTTCGGCGCGACATTGGCGGCGCTGTTTGCCGCGTTGCCGAAAGAACTGGTGCTGTCGATTGCCGCATTGGCGCTGTTCGGTTCGATCATCAACGGTTTGAGCATTGCCATGACCGAGGTGAAAGAACGCGAGGCGGCGCTGATCACGTTCATGGTCACGGCGTCGGGGTTGACGCTGTTTTCCATCGGTTCGGCGTTCTGGGGGATTGTCGCGGGGGTGCTGACCTTGCTGATACTCAACTGGCGTAAAGCTTAAAGCAAAAGATCGCAGCCTGCGGCAGCTCCTACAGCGATCGGTGCAGGAGCTGCCGCAGGCTGCGATCTTTTGATCTTCCCAAAAAAAACGGCGACCCGAAGGTCGCCGTTTTTTTCAGTATCACTTGGCCGCGTTGATCGGCTTTTCCGGATACCAGACGTCCAGCAGCGGGCTGACGGTCATGCCGGTCAGTTCGCTACGGTTTTTCAGCCAGGCTTCAACGGCAGCGCGCTGCTCTTCGTTGACCGAGCCACGCTTCTGCAGGCATACCAGACCGAAGTCATCGCCGCCAACATAACCCAGACCGTTGGCTTCCATGGCTTCTTTGATGAATGCTTCGAGGAAAGCGTCAATGGCTTCTTCGGACAAGTCTTCTTTGAAGTCCAGGTTCAGTTCGAAACCCAGCTCTTGAAATTCATCAACGCACAGTTTTTTGCGCAGACGCTGGGAACGGTTAGTCGCCATTGGAACAATCCTCTTAAGTAATAACGGCCGGCACTTTACCAGTTTAAGCCGTCAATTGCCCGACTCTCTGGGCGCTATGGCCGACCGCCTGTAAAAAAAATAACGAAATGGCCGCCCCGGGCAAGGCACAAGCTGTTACACCTTGGGGCATAATGCCGACACTTTCATGACCACTGAGGGTTTTTTCATCCATGCCCTCGTTATTTTTCCCCTCTTCTGCAGGGTTTTATTTCATATGATCAAATCGTTGCGTCCTCTCTTTCTTGCCGGCCTTATTCTGCCCCTGGCCCTGCCGGTTGCCGCTGCCACCATCAACACCGCCCTCACCCCCAACGTCGAAAAAGCCCTCAAGGCCAGCAAGCTGCAGCCGACCGCGCTGTCGCTGGTGATGATTCCGCTCGACGGCCCGGGCAATCCGACCGTGTACAACGCCGATGTCTCGGTCAACCCGGCCTCGACCATGAAACTGGTCACCACCTACGCCTCGCTGGAAATGCTCGGCCCCAACCATCAGTGGAAAACCGAGTTCTACACCGACGGCGACCTGAGCGGCGGCATCCTCAACGGCAACCTCTACCTCAAGGGTGGCGGCGATCCGAAGCTGAACATGGAAAAACTCTGGCTGCTGATGCGCGACCTGCGCGCCAACGGCGTGACCCAGGTCACCGGCGACCTGATCCTCGACCGCAGCTTCTTCATCCAGCCGCAACTGCCGGAATTCAACGACGACGGCAACGACGAGAACAAGCCGTTTCTGGTCAAACCCGACTCGCTGCTGGTCAACCTCAAGGCCCTGCGCTTCGTCGCGCGCAATGACGGTGGCCGGGTGCTGATCTCGGTGGAACCGCCGATTGCCAGCGTGCGCATCGAAAACACGGTTAAGGCGCTCAATTCCAAGCAGTGCACCGGTGGCGTGCGCTACAACCCGGTGACCCAGCCTGATGGCAGCGTGACCGTGACCGTCGCCGGCCAGTTGGGCGATGGCTGCAGCTCGCAGACTTATCTGTCGCTGCTCGACCACGCGACCTACACCGCTGGCGCCGTGCGCGCGATCTGGAAAGAACTGGGCGGCAGCATCCAGGGCAAGGATCGCCTCGCCGCGACCCCGAGCAGCGCCAAGCTGCTGGCCCGCGCCTACTCGCCGGATCTGGCGGAAATCATCCGCGACATCAACAAATACAGTAACAACACCATGGCCCAGCAGCTGTTCCTGAGCCTCGGTCAGAAGTATCGCAACGAAGCCGACGGTGACGACGCCAAGGCCGCACAACGCGTAGTCCGCCAGTGGCTGGCGAAGAAAGGCATCACCGCGCCGCACCTGGTGATGGAAAACGGCTCCGGGCTGTCGCGCGCCGAACGCGTCAGCGCCCGCGAGATGGCCAACATGCTGCAAGCCGCCTGGCACAGCCCATACGCTGCCGAGTACATCAGCTCGCTGCCAATTGCCGGCACCGACGGCACCATGCGCAAACGCCTGAAAACCACCGCGATGCGTGGCGAAGCCCACGTAAAGACCGGCACCCTGAACACCGTGCGCGCCATCGCCGGCTTCAGCCGCGACGTCAACGGCAACACCTGGGCGGTGGTGGCGATCCTGAACGACAAGGCCCCGTTCGGCGCGTCGTCGGTGCTGGATCAGGTGCTGCTGGACCTGTACAAGCAGCCGCGTTTGCCGCAGACCGCTTCAGCGCTGTAATACGATCCTGCGAACACCACCAAACCCTGTGGGAGCTGGCTTGCCAGCGATAGCGGAATGTCAGCCACCAAAGATGCTGACTGAAACGCCCCTATCGCTGGCAAGCCAGCTCCCACAGGATTGTGGTGTATTGAATCTCAGCTCATCTGCTCCACCCGATCCCTACCACCCTGCTTCGCCGCATACACCCCCGAATCCGCCCGCAGCAGCAGCGCATCCGCGCCTTCCCCCGGACGCCAGCTGGCGATGCCGAAACTGGCCGTCACCACCCCGACCACGTCCACCGGCGCGCTGCGCAGGCCTTGCCACAATTCCACCGCCAGCATGTACGCGTGCTCGCCGTCGATGTCCGGGCACAGCACCATGAATTCCTCGCCACCGAGACGACAGAACACATCGGTCCGCCGCAAGCGATGGCCGATGCGCTCGCACACCGCCTGCAGCACCCGATCGCCGACGGCATGGCCGTACTGGTCGTTGATGCGTTTGAAGTGATCGATGTCGAGCATGATCACCGACAGCTCACCGCCGCCGCGCTCGACCCGGGCCATTTCGGTGGTCAAGCGCTCCTGGAAGTAGCGGCGGTTGTGGATGCCGGTCAGTGAGTCGGTGACCGACAGCGCCCGCAGTTCCTCTTCCACTCGTTTCAAGTCGGAAATGTCCGAGATGTAGCCGTGCCACAGCACGCCGCCGCCCGGCAGTTCCTCCGGCGTCGCCTCGCCGCGTACCCAGCGCAGGCCACGCTCGGGCAACTGCACACGGTATTCCTCGCGCCATGGGCTGAGGCTGTCCGCCGAAGTACGGATCGAGCTGCGCACCCGCGAAACGTCCTGCGGATGAATGCGGGTGAAAATCGCCTCGGCATTGAGCAGCAACACGTCGGGCTCCAGCTCGTAGATCTCGCGGATGCCGTCGCTGGCATAAATCACGCTGAAGCGCCCGTCGAATTCCATCTTGAACTGGTAGATGCCGCCGGGCACGTGGGCGCTGAGCTTTTTCAGCAATACATCCCGCGCCGCCAGCGCCTCGTGCACGCGCTTGCGCTCGGTGATGTCGATGCAGATCGCCAGATGGCCGACCCACAACCCCTGCTCATCCAGTACCGGGGTGGCGAGCATGTTCACCGGCAGATGACTGCCGTCGCGGCGTACCAGCGTCCATTCGCGCGCCTCATGACCGCCGACCTCGCCGCCCTCGACCAGCATCGCGTGGCAGGTCGGAATGCTCTTGCCGTAACGCGCACTCAACTCCGCCGAACGCGCGGCCAGTTCTCGCGGCAGATGCAGGTTTTCCAGGGTCATGTGGCCGACCACATCGGCGCTGCTATAGCCGAGCATTTGTTCCGCGCCGGGGTTGAAGGTGTTGATCACCCCGCGCAGATCCGTGGCAATGATCGCCACCTGGGTCGCGGCATTCAGCACGCCGCGCAACTGACCGTGGGTGCCGCGCAATTCCTGCTCGCGGGCGTGCAGCTCCTGCGTGCGCAGTTCGACCATGCGCAGGGCGCGCTGGCGTTGACTGACCAGCACATACAGCAACGCGCTGAGCAACAAGCTCAGCAGCGCGCCCAGCACCACCAGGCTGCTGATGGAAGAATGGTTGGCCTGTAAAAATGCCTCGCTGGGCTGAATGTCCACTTGATAATCATGGTCGGCCATGCGAACCAAACGTGTGGCCGACAGGTCGCTGGCCCCGGCCTTGTTGGCGGACTCGTAGAGCACTTCATGCTGATCGTCGGTGGACAGGTCGAGAATACGCACCGTGAGGAAATCCTGGGTTTCCTCCGGCAGTCCGTCGGCCAGCAACTGCTGCATGCTGATCACCGCCATCACGTACCCTTGCGCAGAACCTTTCGCCGCGCCCTCCTCGGTGACCGGCGCCAGCAGCAAGACGCCCCGGGCATAGGCCGGATCAATTCCCACCAGATGCAACGGCTGCGACACCGCCATGTGCCCGCTGCGGTCGGCGCGCTCCAGCGTCGCCCGGCGCAACGGTTGCGCCAGCAGGTCATAGCCCAGCGGGGTGGGCAAGCGGCTCTGGCTCTGGGTGTAGATCACCGGAACGTATTCGGGACGATCACCGGCCGTCTGCAACTGGCCGTCAGCATTCAGCTCGCGAAAGGTGAAGGTGCTGAACCCTTCGTTACGCACCGCTTGTTCGATCGCCGGACGCTCGGCACGGCTGACCCGCGGCGCATAAGAATAGGCCTGGGTGCGTAATAGAAGCGGTTTGGCATAGCCGTCGAATTCGCTGCGCGAAACCGAATCGGAATTGGCGAAAAAACGGCGCAGGCCGTCGAGACGTTGTTCCTGATCCTGGAAACGTTCTTCAATGCGGCTGTAACGCTCATTGGCCAGCAGCTGAAAGCGTTGGCGCAGTTGATGGTGAAACTGATTGAGGGTGGCCCAGGCGAGCAGCCCCGTGAGAATCCCGCCGGCGAGCAATACCAGTATCGCGACCAGCCAGGCCGAGACGTCTTCACTGATAAAACCCAGAATCTTTGGGCGCACGGGGTGCAACGACATAGGGGCAACTCACGACGCCATTGTTTCGGGGGAAAACCCATTGGCCATGCGTTGAGTTATAGCTATTAGCCATTAATTTGGCTAGCACTGATCGGATCCAAGAGCCTTTAAAAATCAAGGCTCTGTGGATCCAACCACGACAAGTGTCAACGCGCCGTGATTTTCCAGGCGCGGTGAATCCTGGTATTGCGGGCGAAATCCGGATCAATGGTCTGCGCGCTGATTTCCTCGACCGCGTAACGCTCGGCAAGGTTCTCCTCCAGCTGGAACTTGCGGAAGTTGTTGGAGAAGTACAGCACACCGCCCGGGGCCAGGCGCGCCATGGCCAGGTCGATCAACTGCACCTGGTCACGCTGCACGTCAAAGATGCCTTCCATGCGCTTGGAGTTGGAGAAGGTCGGCGGGTCGATGAAGATCAGGTCGTACTCGTCGCGGCTGCTTTCCAGCCATGCCATCACGTCGCCCTGCTCCAGACGGTTCTTGTCGGAGAAGCCGTTCAGCGACAGGTTGCGCCGCGCCCAGTCCAGATAAGTCTTCGACAGGTCGACGCTGGTGGTGCTGCGCGCACCGCCCTTGGCCGCGTGCACACTGGCGGTCGCGGTGTAGCAGAACAGATTGAGGAAGCGCTTGCCGGCCGCCTCTTTCTGAATGCGCATGCGCATCGGCCGGTGATCGAGGAACAGCCCGGTGTCGAGGTAGTCGGTGAGGTTCACCAGCAGCTTGACGCCGCCTTCGCTGACCTCATTGAACTTGCCCTGCGCGGCCTGACGCTCGTACTGCTTGGTGCCGCTCTGGCGCTCGCGGCGTTTGACCACCACGCGGCTCTTGTCGACGTTCAGCGCCTGCGGGATCGCGGCCAGGGCGTCGAACATGCGTGCCGAGGCCTTTTCCGGATCGATCGACTTCGGCGCGGCGTATTCCTGCACGTGCACCCAGTCGTGATACAGGTCGATGGCCATGGCGTATTCCGGCATGTCAGCATCGTAGACGCGGTAGCAGTCGATGCCTTCGCGCTTGACCCACTTGCTCATTGCCTTGAGGTTTTTCTGCAGGCGGTTGGCAAACATCTGCCCGCCTTCGCTCAGGCGCGGCTGCTCGATCACCGGGGCCGGGGCTGGCGTCGGTTTGATCGGGTTGCCGTTCTTGTTGAACTTGCGCTCTTGCGGCTCGTTCGGGGTTTGATCGTAAGCGGCTTGCTCACGCTCGGCCTGACGCTGTTCCGGGGTCCGCCGCTCGCCGGTGACAAACTGATCCGGCAGCACTTTGATCAACAGCAGTTTGCACGGCAACGCGCCGTTCCAGAACGAATACTGTTTGTGGCTGCGAATGCCCATGCGTTTGCCCAGATCCGGCGCGCCGGTGAACACCGCCGCTTCCCAGTTCAGGCAGGCCTGACGCAGGCGCTCGCCAAGGTTCTGATAGAGGTAAAGCAGGCTGGCTTCGTCGCCCAGACGCTCGCCGTACGGCGGGTTGCAGATCACCAGACCTTTCTGGTTCTGGTCCGGACGCGGCTCGAAGGTCGCGACTTCGCCCTGATAGATCTTGATCCACTCGCTCAGACCGGCACGCTCGACGTTGTTGCGACCCGGTTGAATCAGGCGCGGGTCGGCTTCGTAACCGCGAATCCACAGCGGCGGCTTGGCCAGACCGGCAGCGGCACGCTCGACGGCTTCTTCATGGAGTTTTTTCCACAGCGCCGGAACGTGCCCCAGCCAGGCGGTGAAGCCCCACTGCTCACGGCGCAGGTTCGGCGCCATGTCGGCGGCGATCATCCCCGCTTCGACGAGGAACGTACCGACACCGCACATCGGGTCAGCCAGCGCGCCGCCTTCGGCCGCAATGCGCGGCCAGCCGGAACGGATCAGGATCGCTGCGGCGAGGTTTTCCTTCAGCGGTGCCGCGCCCTGCTGCAGGCGGTAACCGCGCTGGTGCAAGCTGTGACCGGACAGGTCGAGGGACAAAATAGCTTCGCCGCGATCCAGGCGCAGGTGAATGCGCAGGTCCGGGTTGAGCTTGTCGATCGACGGACGGTCGCCTTGCGGGGTACGCAGTTTGTCAACAATGGCGTCTTTGACTTTCAGCGCGCCGAAGTGGGTGTTGTCGATGCCCGAGCCGTGGCCGCTGAATTCGACGGCCAGAGTGCCGTCGGCGAGCATGTGATCCTGCCACTCGACGTCAAGCACGCCGTGGTACAGGTCTTCAGCGTCTTTCATCGGGAAGCGCTTGAGCACCAGCAGCACCCGGTTGGCCAGACGTGACCACAGGCACAGGCGATAAGCGGTTTCCATGGTCGCCATGCCACGCACGGCGGAGGTGTGCTCGCGGGCCTCTTCAAGGCCAAGCCCGACGGCTTCCTCGATGAGCAGGCCTTCAAGGCCTTTGGGGCAAGTGAGGAAGAGTTCGAAACGATCGGACATGGTATTTCCAGAGCCTTTGGCTAGTGAACCGGCAACGCATTGCCGATCCGGTTTTCAATCAGGCGCTTTTCCACAAGAACGCCCGCGTGGCACGAAGGTGTGCCGTTCCATCCCCGCTGCTCGGGTTAAAAGAGCTTAGATGCCGGGACAGATAAAAAAGTTGATGAAACAAAAAGTCTTAAAGCGACCCTTCGTCGCATATTACCCAAGCGCAAACGTGGGTCATTCTCACTAAAGGATTAACCCCATCATCCAGCGCGGGGCTGATCATACCGGGGTTTGCTGCAGAAACCTTCATGAAACCCGTCGTTACTTATGGCTGTAGCACTACTTTCGTTACGTCCTTATGACAAAACGATCATTCCCTCGCTGTGACTCATTGGTTAGAACTGACCACAGGTTGACGTCGCAACGGCGTCAACACCTTGGCTCGCCACGCCGGCAGCGAGCCGCCCAACGGCAGAGTTTTTTCTGCCAGACCTCGATTGAGGTCAACGCGACGAAAACAGTCAACAAGTGAGGGAAACACCCTATGAGAAGACTTAAGCGTGATCCGTTGGAAAGAGCATTTTTGCGCGGATATCAATATGGCGTTGGTGGCAAATCCCGCGAGCTTTGCCCATTTACTCTACCGTCGGTACGTCAAGCCTGGATCAACGGCTGGCGAGAAGGACGCGGCGACAACTGGGACGGTATGACCGGCACTGCGGGGATCCACAGACTCAACGAACTTCACGCCGTCGGCTGACACAGGGCACTTATTGCAACACGACAATCTGAATTTCTAGCGACTTACCATGCACGTCCTTCCCGGACGGCGGGCTACGGCCCAGGGGCTCCTTCGAGGAGCCCTTTTTTATGCTTGCCTGAAATGACACACATCTCATGTAGGAGCTGCCGAAGGCTGCGATCTTTTGATCTTGCTTTTGATATTAAAAAACAACATCAAAAGATCGCAGCCTTCGGCGGCTCCTACATTGACCGGGTCAGCCTGGGTTATTTGCGCAGCGCGGCGATCGCGTCTACCGCTTCACGAATCAAGGCCGGGCCCTTATAGATGAAGCCCGAGTAAACCTGCACCAGGCTCGCACCCGCCACGATCTTCTCGGCCGCATGCTTGCCCTCGGTGATGCCGCCAGCGGCAATGATCGGCAAGCGCCCCCCCAGCTCAGCCGCCAACACCTTCACGGTATGGGTGCTCTTGTCGCGCACCGGGGCGCCGGACAGACCGCCCGCTTCGTCACCGTGCTCCATGCCTTCGACGCCGACGCGACTCAGGGTGGTGTTAGTGGCGATCACTGCGTCCATCCCGGTTTCGATCAATGCCTGAGCCACTTGCGCGGTCTCTTCGTCGGTCATGTCCGGGGCGATCTTGATCGCCAGCGGTACATGTTTGCCGTGGCGCAGGGCCAGTTCGGCGCGGCGCGTGGCCAGGTCCGCCAGCAACTGCTTGAGCGAATCACCGAACTGCAGACTGCGCAGGCCCGGGGTGTTCGGCGAGCTGACGTTGACCGTGACATAGCTGGCGTGGGCATACACCTTGTCCAGGCAAATCAGGTAGTCATCCACGGCGCGCTCGACCGGAGTGTCGAAGTTCTTGCCGATGTTGATCCCCAGCACGCCCTTGTATTTGGCTGCAGCGACCCGCGCCAGCAGGTTATCCACACCGAGGTTGTTGAAGCCCATGCGATTGATGATCGCCTCGGCCTCCGGCAGGCGGAAGATCCGTGGTTTCGGGTTGCCCGGCTGCGGACGCGGGGTCACGGTGCCGATTTCGACAAAGCCGAAACCCAGTTGCGAGAAACCGTCGATGGCCGCGCCATTCTTGTCCAGACCGGCCGCCAGACCGACCGGATTCGGGAAGTCCAGACCCATGACCGTCACCGGCAGGTTAGCCGGCTTCTTGCACAGCAAGCCGTTGAGGCCCAAACGCCCACCCGCGCCGATCAGATCCAGCGACAGATCGTGGGAGGTTTCCGGGGAAAGTTTGAACAACAGCTGACGGGCCAGGGTGTACATGGGCGGCGATGACTCGGGCGGCGAAAAGAGGCGGCGATTATAGCCGGGCATCGCCCCCCGGCGCGAGGCGCACGGGCAAATCAGCCTGACTGGCATATGCCTTGCACTTTCAGGGTATCAGCCCACAGGCCAATGGCGGCGTGCGGGCACGGACAATGGCGTCGTCCTCAGGTTTGCTCGGGCAAAGCCTGGGACGGCGCTTTTTTTTCAAGGTGGTTTTATATGAATGATTCGTCCGTCGGGCCACTGGCCTGGGTCAATGGCAGTGATGCCCCGGAAAAAAGCGTGGTCAATCTCGGTTTCATGGCCTTGAGCGACTGCGCCTCGGTGATCGTGGCCGCCACACAAGGCTTCGCCCAGCCTTACGGCCTGACAATCAACCTCAAGCGTCAGGCGTCCTGGGCGACCTTGCGCGACAAACTGGTCAGCGGTGAACTGGATGTCGCCCACAGCCTGTACGGGCTGATTTACGCGGTGCATCTGGGTTTCGGTGGCGTGGCGCCGAGCGACATGGCGGTGCTGATGGGGCTGAACCAGAACGGCCAGAGCCTCAACCTGTCCCACGGTTTGCAGCAACTGGGCGTGACCAGTCCTGAAGCGCTGGATCGGCACGCGCACCAAACCCGCGCAAAACTGACCTTCGCCCAGACTTTCCCCACCGGTACCCACGCGATGTGGCTGTATTACTGGCTGGCGAGTCAGGGCATTCATCCGTTGCAGGACGTCGACAGCGTGGTGGTGCCGCCGCCGCAAATGGTCGCGCACCTGCAAGCCGGGCGCATCGATGGTTTCTGCGTCGGTGAGCCGTGGGCGGCGGCCGCCGTGCAACAGGATCTGGGGTTCACCCTGGCGACCAGCCAGAGCATCTGGCCCGATCATCCGGAGAAAGTCCTCGGCTGCACCCGCGCGTTCGTCGAGCAATACCCCAACAGCGCCCGGGCGCTGGTAATGGCGATTCTCGAGGCCAGCCGTTTCATTGAACAAAGCGCGGAAAACCGCCGCAGCACCGCGCAGTTACTGAGCGCCCCGGAATATCTCGACGCCCCGCTGTCCTGCATCGAACCGCGTTTTCTCGGGGATTACGCCGACGGCCTCGGCAATCGCTGGCAGGACCCGCACGCCTTGCGTTTTCACGGCAACGGCGAGGTGAATTTGCCGTATCTGTCCGACGGCATGTGGTTCATGACCCAATTCCGTCGCTGGGGCCTGTTGCGCGAGGATCCCGACTACCTCGCGGTGGCCCGCCAGGTTCAGCAACTGGACATCTACCGCGAAGCCGCCACCGCCGTTGGTGTCGCCGCGTGGGGCAAGGAGATGCGCAGCAGCCAGTTGCTCGATGGCAAAGTCTGGGACGGCAGCGATCCGGCCGCTTACGCCCGCAGTTTCAAGCTGCACGCCCTGAGCGACGCCGCTCCTCTGCTCGCCCGCCGCTGACAGGAGACCGCCAATATGCTGCGCATTCTGCTGATCAACGACACCGCGAAAAAAGTCGGGCGCCTGAAGGCCGCGCTGACCGAGGCGGGTTTCGAGGTCATCGATGAGTCCGGTCTGACCATCGACCTGCCAGCGCGCGTCGAAACGGTGCGCCCGGACGTGATCCTGATCGATACCGAGTCACCGGGCCGCGATGTGATGGAGCAAGTGGTGCTGGTCAGCCGCGACCAGCCCCGGCCGATCGTGATGTTCACCGACGAACACGACCCGGGGGTGATGCGTCAGGCGATCAAATCCGGGGTCAGCGCCTACATCGTCGAAGGCATCCACGCCCAGCGCCTGCAGCCGATTCTTGATGTGGCCATGGCCCGCTTCGAAAGCGATCAGGCCTTGCGCGCGCAACTGCTGGCCCGCGACCAGCAACTGGCCGAGCGCAAACGCATCGAGCTGGCCAAAGGGCTGCTGATGAAAATGAAGGACTGCAACGAAGAAGAGGCCTACACCCTGATGCGCCGCCAGGCCATGAGCCGTCAGCAGAAACTGATTCAGGTGGCGGAGCAGATCATTGCCATGAGTGAGTTGCTCGGCTGATTGAAGAGCAAAAGATCGCAGCCTTCGGCAGCTCCTACAAAGGCACGCAATTTCCTGTAGGAGCTGCCGAAGGCTGCGATCTTTTGATCCTTGGCACAAATCTGGCTAAGCATTCAGCACAGGTAACCAACGGCGGTTGCCCCACCCACGACAAAGACGTCGCTCACCCCGCTCGCCCCATCGGCGAACCAGGTAGCGGCGTTTTTGCGTTTTGGCCCCACAGCCCGGGGCCGGTGGTGCGGCCGTGGCGGCGCTCCACCTGCTGTGACTCCTTTCGAGACTCTTTTCAGCTGAGGTGCGCGATGAATTCAAGCTTCTGGAAATCCGGCCACACCCCGACCCTGTTCGCAGCGTTCCTGTATTTCGACCTGAGCTTCATGGTCTGGTACCTGCTCGGCCCATTGGCGGTGCAGATCGCCGCCGACCTGCACCTGAGCACCCAACAACGCGGGCTGGTGGTGGCGACGCCGATACTCGCCGGTGCGGTGCTGCGCTTTGTGATGGGCATGCTGGCCGATCGTCTGTCGCCGAAGATCGCCGGGCTGATCGGCCAGGTGATCGTGATCTGCGCGCTGTTCGGCGCGTGGAAACTCGGTATCCACAGTTATGAACAGGCGCTGCTGCTGGGACTGTTCCTCGGCATGGCCGGTGCCTCGTTTGCTGTGGCCCTGCCGCTGGCCTCGCAATGGTATCCGCCACAACATCAAGGCAAGGCGATGGGCATCGCTGGCGCCGGTAACTCCGGCACCGTGTTCGCCGCGCTGATCGCCCCGGTGCTGGCCGCGTCGTTCGGCTGGAGCAACGTGTTCGGTTTCGCCCTGATTCCGTTGATCCTGACGCTGGTGCTGTTCGCCTGGCTGGCGAAAAACGCCCCGCAGCGGCCCAAGGCCAAAGCCATGGCCGACTACTTCAAGGCCCTCGGCGACCGCGACAGTTGGTGGTTCATGTTTTTCTACAGTGTGACCTTCGGCGGCTTCATCGGCCTGGCCAGCGCCCTGCCCGGCTACTTTAACGATCAGTACGGCCTGAGCCCGGTGACCGCCGGTTACTACACCGCGGCCTGCGTGTTCGGTGGCAGCCTGATGCGCCCGCTGGGTGGTGCGCTGGCGGATCGTTTCGGCGGCATCCGCACCTTGCTGGCGATGTACACCGTGGCGGCGATCTGCATCGCCGCCGTCGGTTTCAACCTGCCCAGTTCCTACGCCGCCCTGGCGCTATTCGTCTGCACCATGCTCGGGCTCGGCGCCGGCAATGGCGCGGTGTTCCAGTTGGTGCCGCAACGCTTCCGTCTGGAGATCGGCGTGATGACCGGACTGATCGGCATGGCCGGTGGCATTGGCGGCTTTGCCCTGGCGGCCGGCATGGGCGCGATCAAGCAAAGCACCGGCAGCTATCAACTGGCGCTGTGGTTGTTCGCCAGCCTCGGCGTGTTGGCGTGGTTCGGCCTGCACGGGGTCAAGCGGCGCTGGAGAACCACCTGGGGTTCGGCGGCGGTCACTGCTGCACGCGTGTGAGGCGGCAATGCCCCTGCAACTGAGCTTTGCCCAGGCCAGCGCCACCGGCCCGCGCGCGGAAAACCAGGACGCCCTGCGCCTGGTGACACCCGCCCCGGCGCTGGCCGCGAGCAAAGGCTATCTGGTCGCCATTGCCGATGGGGTCAGCCAGTGCGCCGACGGCGGCCTGGCCGCACGCTCAACCCTGCAAGCACTGGCGCTGGACTACTACGCCACGCCGCAAACCTGGAGCGTGGCCCAGGCACTGGATCGCCTGCTGCTCGCACAAAACCGCTGGTTACAGGCCAACGGCGGCGGACAGCCACTGCTCACCACCGTCAGCGCGCTCATCCTGCGCGGCCAGCGTTTCACCCTGGCCCACGTCGGCGATTGCCGGGTCTATCGCTGGCACGCCGACGCTTTGCAGCGGATTTCGCAGGACCATGTCTGGGAGCAGCCGGGCATGCAGCACGTGCTCAAGCGTGCGCTGGGGCTGGATCAGCATCTGGTGCTGGACTTTCTCGACGGCGAATTGCGCGAGGGTGAATGCTTCGTGCTGGTCAGCGACGGCGTGTGGTCGACTGTGGGCGATACCGCGATTGCAGCGATCCTGCGCGATCAACCGGATCTCGACAGCGCCGCACACACGCTGGTCAACGCCGCGCATCTGGCCGGCAGCCAGGACAACGCCAGTGCTCTGCTGGTGCGGGTCGATGCGCTGGGTGAAGCGAGTATTGGCGACGCGCTGATCCATTTGCAGCAATGGCCACTGCCGCCAGCGTTGAAAACCGCGCAGATGTTCGAAGGCTGGCAGGTGCAGGGCGTTGTCGCCCAGAGCCAGCAATCGCTGCTGTATCGCGTGCTGGACGGGCAAGGTCGGAGCTGGTTGTTGAAAACCCTGCCGCCACGGCTGGCCGATGATCCACAGGCCGGGCAAGCCTTGTTGTCGGAAGAATGGTTCCTCAGGCGTGTCGCCGGGCGGCATTTTCCTGAAGTCCACAGCGGCACGCAGCGTCAGCATTTGTACTACGTGATGCGCGAATATTCCGGGATGACCCTGGCGCGGCTGTTTCAACACAGCAGCCCGTTACCGTTGGCACAGTGGCAGGACATTGCCGAGCGTCTGCTGCGGGCGGTGGGCCTGCTGCATCGACGGCAGATTCTGCACCGCGACATCAAACCGGAGAATCTACACCTGGGCGACGATGGCGAGTTGCGCCTGCTGGATTTCGGTCTGGCGTATTGCCCCGGCCTGTCCGAAGACGCACCGTCAACGCTGCCGGGAACCCCGAGTTATATCGCCCCGGAAGCGTTTCGCGGCGAGCCACCGAGTGCGCAACAGGATCTGTACGCGGTGGGCGTGACCTTGTATTTCCTGCTCACGGGGCATTTTCCCTATGGCGAAATCGAAGCCTTTCAACGGCCGCGCTTCGGTGTGCCGGTGAGTGCCGGTCGCTACCGCCCGGACGTGCCGGAATGGCTTGCGCAGAGTCTGGAGCGAGGCGTGGCTGCCGATCCGCAACAGCGCTTTGAAACGGCTGAAGAATGGTTGCTGGTGCTGGAGCAAGGCGAACGACGCAGTTTGAGTGTGCGGCCCAGGCCTTTATTGGAGCGCGAGCCGTTGAAGGTCTGGCGGACGGTGGCGTTGCTGGCCCTGCTGGGGAATCTGGTGCTGCTAGTTGTGTTGTTTCACGGCTGAGACCGCGTCGCGTCATTCGCGAACAGGCCAGCCCAATCACAGCAATTCTGTCTGCCTGAATGCCCCGCGAACGAGCAACCCGCGTCGATTCGGTGCAAAAAATCCCCGTCTATAACCGCTTTCGCCTAATAAACACGCCACTCTCCCACTTGGCACAACCACTGCATTACCCGTTTCACCATACATAAAGCCCAACCTTCAACGACGAAGGTTGCGCTTCCCGAGAGAACGGGACCAGGACAAAGGCGTCCTCGCTAGGCAACTAGCGGGACGCCTTTTTTTGTTTGCGCAACTTTTGTCGAGCACGGCCTGACTGCCCACAAGAGGCCAGCCACCGCTCCCCGGAGAACCTGATGAAAAAACTCAAACTGGTGATGATCGGCAATGGCATGGCCGGGGTTCGCACCCTGGAAGAACTGCTCAAGCTGAGCAAAGAGCTGTACGACATCACGGTCTTCGGTGCCGAACCGCACACCAACTACAACCGCATCCTGCTGTCGCCGGTGCTGGCCGGTGAACAGACCTTCGAAGAGATCGTGCTCAACGACCTCGACTGGTACCTGGAAAACCACATCAAGTTGCTGCTCAACCGCAAGGTGGTGCAGATCGACCGGGTCAAACGCCGGGTGATCGCCGAAGACGGCACTGAAGCCGAATATGATCGCCTGCTGATTGCCACCGGCTCGACACCGTTCATCCTGCCGATCCCGGGCAATGACTTGCAGGGGGTGATCGGCTACCGCGACATCGCCGACACCCAGGCCATGATCGACACCGCCAGAACCCACAAGCACGCGGTGGTCATCGGCGGCGGCCTGCTCGGCCTCGAAGCCGCCAACGGCCTGATGCTGCGCGGCATGCACGTCACGGTGGTGCACATCGGCGAATGGCTGCTGGAGCGGCAACTGGACAAGACCAGCGGGCAACTGCTGCAAAGCGCCCTCGAAGCCCGTGGCCTGCACTTTCGTCTGTGCGAGCAGACCCAGGCCCTGCACGACGCGGGCAATGGCCGGGTCGGCTCGGTGCAGTTCAAGAACGGCGAGATCATCCCTGCCGATCTGGTAGTGATGGCGGCCGGCATCCGCCCCAACACCGAACTGGCGGAACGCGCCGGCATCCCGTGCAATCGCGGGATTCTGGTCAACGACACCCTGCAAACCTACGATCCGCGCATCTATGCCATTGGCGAGTGCGCCAGCCATCGCGGCATCGCGTATGGCCTGGTGGCGCCGCTGTTCGAACAGGCCAAGGTGTGCGCCAACCATCTCGCGCAACTGGGTTTCGCCCGGTATCAGGGTTCGGTCACCTCGACCAAATTGAAAGTCACCGGCATCGACCTGTTTTCCGCCGGCGATTTCATGGGCGGCGAAGGCACCGAAACCATCACCCTCTCCGACCCGATCGGAGGCGTGTACAAAAAACTGGTGATCAAGGATGACGTGCTGGTCGGCGCCTGTCTGTACGGCGATACGGCAGATGGCGGTTGGTATTTCCGACAGATTCGTGAGAATCACGCCATCGGCGAGATCCGCGATCACCTGATGTTTGGTGAAAATTCTATCGGCGACGTAGGACATCAGGGCCAGGACAAAGCCATGACCATGGCCGACACCGCCGAAGTCTGCGGCTGCAATGGCGTGTGCAAGGGCACCATCGTCAAGGCGATTCAGGAACACGGTCTGTTCAGCGTCGATGAAGTGAAGAAGCACACCAAAGCTGCAAGCTCGTGCGGCTCCTGCGCCGGGCTGGTCGAGCAGATCCTGATCAACACCGTCGGCGGCGCGGCGGACGTCAAACCGAAAAGCGAAAAAGCCATCTGTGGTTGCAGCGACCTCAACCACGGACAGATCCGCCAGGCGATCCGCGAACAGCATCTGCTGACCATCGCCGGCACCATGAGCTACCTCAACTGGCGCACCCCGAATGGCTGCGCCACCTGCCGTCCGGCGCTGAACTACTACCTGATTTCCACCTGGCCCGGCGAAGCCAAAGACGATCCGCAATCGCGCCTGATCAACGAACGTGCCCACGCCAACATTCAGAAGGACGGCACCTATTCGGTGGTGCCACGGATGTGGGGCGGCGTGACCAACCCTTCGGAACTGCGCCGGATTGCCGACGTGGCGGACAAATACAACGTACCCATGGTCAAGGTCACCGGCGGTCAGCGCATCGACCTGCTGGGGATCAAGAAACAGGACTTGCCCGGCGTCTGGAAGGACCTCGACATGCCCTCCGGCCACGCCTACGGCAAATCCATCCGCACCGTGAAAACCTGCGTCGGCAGCGAGTTCTGCCGTTTCGGCACGCAGAATTCGACGCAGCTGGGCATCGAGCTGGAACACGACCTCTTCAACATGTGGTCACCGCACAAAGTGAAACTCGCTGTCTCCGGGTGCCCACGCAACTGCTCGGAAGCGGGGATCAAGGACGTAGGAATCATCGGCGTCGACTCCGGTTGGGAGATGTACATCGGCGGCAACGGCGGGATCAAGACCGAAGTCGCCGAGTTCTTCGTCAAGCTGAAAACCGCCGAGGAAGTCCGCGAATACAACGGCGCGTTTCTGCAGCTGTACCGCGAAGAAGCCTTCTACCTCGAACGTACCGTGCACTACCTGCAACGGGTCGGCATGGAGCACATCAAGAAAGCCGTGCTGGAAGACCCCGAGCGTCGCAAGGCCCTGAATGAGCGCCTGCAGTTCTCCCTGTCGTTCGAACAAGACCCGTGGAAAGAGCGCCTCGCGCAGCCGCAACTGAAGAAAGAATTCGACGTGATCCCCGTGAAAAACCTGGAGGTGTCGGCATGAACTGGCTCGATATCTGTGCCCTGGAAGAGATCAATGCCCTCGGTTCGCGAATCATTGCCGGGCCGAAAGGCGACATCGCGATTTTTCGGACGAGTGATGATGAAGTTTTCGCCCTCGACGACCGCTGCCCGCACAAGGGCGGTCCGCTGTCACAAGGTTTGATCTACGGCAAACGCGTGGCCTGCCCGCTGCACAACTGGCAAATCGACCTGCAAACCGGCGAGGCCCAGGCTCCGGACATCGGCTGCGCGCACCATCATCCGGCCCGGGTCGAAAACGGCCGCGTGCAATTGGCCCTGCGGGAAGCGGTCTGATGAACCGCCAGACGACCGCCTCGACCTGCTGCTACTGCGGCGTCGGCTGCGGCGTGCTGATCGAGCATGACGGCGAGCGCATTCTCGGCGTCAGCGGCGATCCGGCGCATCCGGCCAACTTCGGCAAACTGTGCAGCAAAGGCTCGACCCTGCACTTGACCGGCGATCTGGCTGCCCGGGCGCTGTACCCGGAGCTGCGCTTGGGCAAAGGCCTGGCGCGCAGCCGTTGCGACTGGGACACGGCGCTGGATCACGCGACCCAGGTTTTTGCCGAGACCATCGTCGAACACGGCCCGGACAGCGTGGCGTTTTACATTTCCGGGCAGTTGCTGACCGAGGACTATTACGTCTTCAACAAATTGGCACGAGCACTGGTCGGCACCAACAACATCGACAGCAATTCCCGGCTGTGCATGTCGTCGGCGGTGGTCGGTTACAAGCGCAGCCTCGGCGCCGATGCGCCGCCGTGCAGTTACGAGGATCTGGAGCTGAGCGATTGCGTGATGATCGCCGGCAGTAACATGGCCTACGCCCATCCAGTCCTATTCCGACGCCTGGAAGAGGCAAAATCGCGCCGGCCGCAGATGAAGGTCATCGTCATCGATCCCCGGCGCACCGACACCTGTGAGCTGGCGGACCTACATCTGGCGATTCTGCCCGGCACCGATGTCGCGCTGTTCCATGGGATTTTGCATTTGCTGCTGTGGGAAGACCGGATCGACCGCGACTTCATCCAGGCGCACACCGACGGTTTGCCCGAGCTGAAAAATCTGGTGCGCGACTACACCCCGCAAATGGTTGCGCAACTCTGCGGGATCAGTGTCGAAGATTTGCAGCAGTGCGCGGAATGGGTGGGCACCGCGCCAAGCTTCCTGTCGCTATGGTGCATGGGCCTGAATCAGTCCACCGCTGGCAGCGCAAAAAACAGCGCGCTGATCAATCTGCACCTGGCCACCGGGCAAATCGGCCGCCCGGGTGCAGGACCTTTCTCTTTGACCGGTCAGCCAAATGCCATGGGCGGGCGGGAAACCGGCAGCCTGTCCAATTTGCTGCCCGGTCATCGTGAAGCGGCCAATCCCGAGCATCGCGACGAAGTGGCAGCCTGTTGGGGTGTCGATCAACTGCCTCAAACCAGTGGCCTCAGCGCTGTAGAGCTGTTCCAGCGGATGCGCAGCGGCCAGATCAAGGCGCTGTGGATTGCCTGCACCAATCCCGCACAGTCCATGCCTGATCAGCAGGCGGTGCGCGAGGCGCTGCAGACCTGCCCGTTCGTGGTGTTGCAGGAAGCCTTCCGCACCACCGAAACCGCCGCCTTCGCCGACCTGTTGTTACCCGCTGCCAGTTGGGGCGAGAAGGAAGGTTCGGTGACCAACTCCGAACGGCGCATTTCCCACGTACGACAGGCCATTCTCCCACCGGGCGAAGCACGGCCGGACTGGGCGATCACCGTGGATTTCGCACAGCGGCTGGAGAAACGTCTGCGCCCACTTCAGCCGAGCCTGTTTGCTTTCGAACAGCCGGCGCAGTTGTTCGACGAATATAAACAACTGACCCGTGGACGGGATCTGGACTTGTCGGGCCTCAGCCATCAATTGATCGATGAACTGGGACCGCAGCAATGGCCCTTCCCCGCCGGCGCCCGGCAAGGCACGGCACGCTTGTATGGCGACGGGATTTTTCCCACGGCTAACGGTCGTGCGCAGTTCGTCGCCGATCCCTATCGCGCCGCCAAAGAACAACGCGATGCACGGTTCCCACTGACGCTGATCACCGGCCGGCTGCGCGATCAATGGCACGGCATGAGCCGCACCGGCACGGCGGCGCAATTGTTCGGGCATGTCAGCGAAGCCGTGTTAAGCCTGCATCCGGACGAGCTACGCCGGCAGCGCTTGCAGCCGGGGGATCTGGTCAACCTGAAGAGTCGGCGCGGTGCCGTTATCGTCGCGGTCGCCAGCGATGACAGCGTGCGCCCCGGCCAGGCGTTTCTGCCGATGCATTGGGGCGACCGGTTTCTCAAGGGCGGGGTCAACAGTCTGACCTTGCCGGCCTTCGATCCTCTGTCGAAGCAGCCCGAACTCAAACACAGCGGCGTGCGTCTGGAAGCGGTAAATCTGCCATGGCACTTGTTCGCCCTGATCGAGGGCGATGTTCAACGGCATTTCGAGACGCTACGCCCCCTCTGCGAGGCGTTTTCCTACGTGAGCCTCAGCCTTGTCGGACGTGAGCGGCCCGCGCTGCTGATACGCGCTGCCAGCGTCACGCCGCCAGAGCCGCAACGGCTGCGCGATATCGACCAGTGCCTGGCGCTGCTCGACGGCCCAGTGCTGGCCTACGACGACCCGCGCCGCGCCATTGGCAAACGGGTACGCATTGAAAACGGCCGTATCACCGCAATCCGCCTCGCGGGCGAAACCCTGGCTCAGCACTGGCTGCAAGGCTTGTGGCTGGAGGGTCGCGCCGATGAACAACTGCGCCGCTGGCTTCTGGCGCCGATGAGTGCACCACCCGGCAATGCCGGCGCTCAGGCCAATCCCGGCAAAACCCTGTGCAACTGCAAAAACGTCAGTCACAGCGCGGTATGTGCCGGAATTCGCCAGGGCCTGGATCTGCAAGGTCTCAAACAACAACTGGGGTGCGGCACGCAATGCGGCTCGTGTGTCCCCGAAATCAAGCGTTTGCTGGCCGCTGATCTGCAGCCGGTATCGGTCATCTGAAGGAAAACACCATGAATGCAAAAGTCTGGCTGGTGGGCGCAGGCCCCGGTGATCCCGAGTTACTGACGCTCAAAGCGGTACGCGCGTTGCGCGAAGCAGAGGTGGTGTTGATTGACGATCTGGTCAATGACGCCGTGCTGGAGCATTGCCCTACGGCGCGAATCATTGCCGTGGGCAAGCGCGGTGGCTGTCGCTCGACGCCGCAGGCCTTCATCCACCGGCTGATGCTGCGTTATGCCCGCCAGGGCCAATGCGTGGTGCGGCTCAAGGGCGGTGACCCGTGCATTTTCGGCCGTGGTGGCGAGGAGGCGCAGTGGTTACGCGAACGCGGGGTTGAGGTCGAGCTGGTCAACGGCATTACCGCCGGACTTGCTGGCGCGACACAGTGCGATATTCCGCTGACGTTGCGTGGCGTGGCGCGCGGGGTGACGCTGGTGACCGCGCATACCCAGGACGATAGCCAATTGAACTGGCAGGCGCTGGCGCAAGGCGGGACGACACTGGTGATCTACATGGGGGTGGCCAAACTGGACGAGATCCGCGATCAACTGCTGGCCGGCGGGATGGCGGCGGATATGCCAGTGGCGATGATCGAGAATGCCTCTCTGCCAGAACAGCGCGAGTGCCGCAGTGATCTGATGAGCATGGGTGACGACGCCTGCAGGTTTGGACTGAAAAGCCCGGCCATTCTGGTCATTGGCGCGGTGGCCGCAGTTGTTGAAAATCAGAGGAGCGCAGCCTTCGGCAGCGCCTACAGGAGCAGCCCCTGTGCAGGAGCTGCCGCAGGTTGCGATCTGTAGCGCTTCAACGCCAAATCGCAGGCAAAGAAAAGCCCGGCCTGAGCCGGGCTTTTCTCGTAGCGGCAGCTAATTACTTAGCTTGAGCTTCAACCTGCGCTTCTACGCGACGGTTAACAGCACGGCCAGCTTCAGTTTTGTTGTCAGCAACTGGGCGGGATTCGCCGTAGCCGATCGACTGAACGCGGGACGACTCAACACCGTACTGCTGGGTCAGAACTTGCTTAACGGCGTTTGCACGACGCTCGGACAGTTTCTGGTTGTAAGCGTCAGGACCGACGGAGTCAGTGTGACCTTCAACAGTGGTGTGAGTGGCTGGATACTGCTTCATGAAGTCAGCCAGGTTCTTGATGTCAGCGTAGCTGTTTGGCTTGACGACCGACTTGTCGAAGTCGAACTTCACGTCCAGCTCTACACGAACAACTTCAGCAACTGCCGGGCAGCCATCAGCGTCAACAGTTACGTTGGCTGGGGTGTCCGGGCACTTGTCAACGTTGTCGCAAACGCCGTCGTTGTCGCTGTCGGAGCAGACTTCAGCTGGAGCTGGAACTGGAGCAGCAGCTGGCTTGCCGCCGCCACCGAAGTTCACACCCAGACCAACCGATGGAGCGTAGTCCCAACGGCCGTTGTCCAGTTTGTAGTCAGCTTCTACGCCAGCACGGGCGAAGAAGTTTTCGGCGAAGTAGTACTTAACGCCAGCGCCAGCAGTCAGGAAAGTCGACTGGTCGCGACCGGTGTGGCCGTCAGCAGCTACGTTGGTCAGGTTGCCGTGCTTAACGCCACCTTCAACGTATGGACGCAGAGCGTCGCCAGCGTTGTTGAAGTGGTATTGAGCGGTCAGACCGAAGTTGTCACCACGCAGTTTCTGGCTGCCGGTACCGTCGTTCGAACGGGTGTGGTTGTTACGATCCCAGCCGAAGTTGATCGAGACGTCATCGGTCAGGAAGTAACCGATTTTGGCGCCTGGGTTGAAGCCGTCTTCGACATGATCAATGCTGTCGTTGTACTGCTTCTTGTAGTTGATCTCGCCTTCAACTGCGCCTTGGCCTTGTGCCAGTGCGCCGAACGAAGTAGCGGCAATAAGAGAACCAATGGCCAAGCCCAAGGTGTTTTTCAGTTTCATCCGTTAAATCCCCATCTGGTGATTGTGAAGCAGTCCCGCAAACCGGGGGACAACTCGGCGGCAAGTCTATCAGAACTTGCCTACACGTAAGAGATATTTGCGCTGAACTAAGTTTCAGCAATGCCTGCAAATTTCTCACGCAATTTGTCTAGAGCACGTTTGTACCGCATTTTTGTCGCACTCAAACCCATGTGCATGATGTCTGCGATCTCCTGAAACTCCAGCTCTGCGACAAATCGTAGCACCAGAATTTCACGGTCAATCGGGTTCACATACACCAGCCAGCGATCAAGTCCGCCCTTCTCCTCGGGTTTCGGCGCCTTTTCTTCCGACGCTTCTTCCAGCGGGTCCAGACTCAAGGCGTCCATCAAGCGACGCTTTCGCCGTTCCTTCCGATACTGCGTGATGCATTCGTTATACGTGATGCTGTAGAGCCAGGTTTTGAACTTCGATTTCCCCTCGAAGTTCTTCAGGCCATACAACACCTTAAGCATCACTTCCTGACAGACATCGTCTGCGTCGCGATCGTTCCCAAGATATCTCGCACAAACGTTAAATAATGTTCTCTGGTAACGCCGCATCAGCTCTTCATAGGCGCGCGTCACGTGAAACAGCTCGGTATGCGAGCGCGCGACCAGCTCCTCATCAGAGAGCTCACGGGGGTCGTAGCGCGTGGATAGCGTTTGGGCTTTATTCAAAACAAGTCGTGCCGACAGTCAGGTCAATGTCCGCCGCACCCCTCTCAGGGCATTTTGCGGCGGCATACATTAGCAGGGTTTGCCGGGTTAGCGGCTACTCACATGCTGTTCCAGCAGGATCCGATTGGAAAGTGAGACTAGCTCACCCTCATCGGTCAGCAATGTGGTTTTAACCGTGCCGATCTCTTCGATCTGGCCTTCGACCTCACCAACACGCACTTGTTGCCCAACCTGGTACAACTCACGCACATAGATTCCCGCAAGAATCTGACCGGCAATTTCCCGGCTTCCCAACCCCATGGCCAGCGCTACGGCCAGACCAACGGTAATCAATACGATGACAATCACATGGTTCAGCAGGTCGGTCTTGACCTCAAGCTGACTGATCGCGACCGAGATGCTGATGATGATCACGAGTCCCTGGGCAATGCGGCCCAAACCCGAAGCGTAGTCCAGCCCTACGCCTTCTGCCGCCCCGCGCACGAGGCCATTGGCCAATTGCGCGAGCAAAACACCCACCAGCAACACCAGCGCGGCGCCGAAAACTTTCGGCAAATACAACGCCAGCATGTCCAGCGTAGCTGAAACTCGCTCAAGTCCAAGGGACTCTGCTGCAGAAACCAGAAAAATCAGCAGAACGAACCAGTAAACGATCTTGCCGATCAAGGTCGAGATCGGCACTTGCAGGCCGGCTCGCGACATCAATTTGGTCAGACCGGTGCCGCCCATCAGGCGATCAAGGCCCAGCTTGGCCAGCAGCTTGGACAGCAAGGTATCGAGCAACTTGGCCACCACGAAGCCCAACAGCAGCACGACCAGTGCGCCGAACAGGTTCGGGATGAAATTGGCGACTTTGGTCCACAACGCAGTCATTGCAGTGACGAGGCTCTGAGTCCAGAGATCAAGTTCCATATTCAATCAGCCTTATCAGCAGTGCGTGCAGTAGTTTTACGAAGACGGGAAACCGGCGAAACGTGGGCCGATCCGTTATTCAGGGCGATCATCAGCGCGGGCAACCAGCGGCCCAGCAGGCTGAACAGATCACCGGCGCCCACCTGGCGGTTGGCGGTTTTGAGTACGCGACCCAGGCAGGCATCGTCGTCGCGGCTGGACGGCGAAGCGTTGAGCATGTCGCGCAAAGACTGTTCAAACGGATCGTGCATACGCACCTCTCGTGATGTCTGTGAAAGACGCGGGCAAATTTGGTCGGGTCACATGTTGCATATTCACACCCAGCGCAAACGGCGGAATAACCACCATTGACCGAAGGCCATCGCCAGCACTGTCAGACAGGCAATCAGGAAACCATAAGGGCTGCTCGAGAACGGAATGCCGCCCACGTTGATACCCAATAGACCGGTGAGAAAACTCATCGGCAAAAAGATGCAGGTGATGATGCCGAAGCGGTACATCGTGCGATTCATGCGCACGTTCAAACGCCGGTCTTCGGCCTCCAGCACAAGCCCCATGCGCTCTCGGGTCAGTTCCAGCTCTTCGAGATAGCGGGTCAGGCTGTTGTTCAATTCGTTCCAGTAGTCGGCGTCATCATCGACAAACCATGGCAGTTTTATCCGCGTCAGTTGTCCGAAAATATCCCGCTGCGGCGCCAGAAAACGTTTCAATCCGGCCGCTCTGCGACGGATGTGCAAAATCGAGCCATGTTCGGGGGTATACCGTTCGTCGGTATCCAGCTTTTCTTCCTCTTCATCGACCAGCTCCGACAGGCAGGTGACCAGATCCTGCACCTTGTGGGTGAGGAATTGCGCCAGATACAGGATCAGTTCAGAAGAGGTTTTCGGGCCTTTGCCTTCGCTCAGCAGCGCCAGCAGTTCATCGGTGGCACGCAACGGGCGCAGACGCAGCGAGATGACGCGCTGGGCGGAGGCGAAAATCCGCACCGAGACCATGTCTTCCGGCTCGGCCCCCGGGTTGAGGTTGACCCCGCGCAGAAACAGCAGCAACTCGGCATCCGGCAACGGCAGGAGGCGCGGCCGAGTGTTCTCCTCCAGCAGCAGGTCGCAGGCGAATTCATTCAGGCCGCTGGATTTGCGCAGCCAGGTCTGGGTTTGCGGATGACTGCGATCCCAATGCAGCCACAGGCTCTCATGGGCCTGCAGTTGCAGATCGTCGAGCTCAGTCCGGGCAATCGAACGCGCACCGCCTTTACCGTCCAGCACCAGGGCATGCACCAGCCCCCACTGCGCGTTTTCTTCCTCGAACATCCGCATCCCTTTGTCGAAAACTTTATTCAGGCATCTGCAGCGGGCTCGGCGAAACGATCACGCCGTTGTTGTCCGCATAGATGTAATGGCCCGGATGGAACGTCACGCCAGCGAAAGTCACCGCTACGTTGAGATCACCGATGCCACGTTTTTCGGTCTTCATCGGATGGCTGGCCAACGCCTGAACGCCGAGATCGGTCTGGGCAATAACGTCGACATCACGGATGCAACCGTAGATGACCATCCCTTCCCAGCCGTTTTTCGCGGCTTTCTCGGCGATCATGTCGCCCAGCAGCGCGCGACGCAGCGAACCGCCGCCATCGACCACCAGCACCTTGCCGTTACCCTTGAGTTCGGCTTGCTCCTTGACCAGCGAGTTGTCTTCGAAACATTTGATGGTCACGATTTCGCCGCCGAAGGAATCACGGCCGCCGAAATTGCTGAACATCGGTTCCAGCACCTGCACCAGCTCCGGATAGGCGTCGCACAGGTCAGGCGTAAGGTAATGGTTCATCGAAAAACTCCTGTAAAAAGGAAGACGATCTAGGATGTCGCACTCTGTTGAAACGAGTCCCGGCGGTCGCTGTTTACCTTAGTTCATGCCATGGTCGCTGAACGAACCTGAACAAACGCTGAAACGTAATAGCTAAACAGCCACCAAATATGACCAGAACCGCACAATGCGTCATATCTTAGCCGCAAGCCGACCTGAACGAAATGCCCTTTTCAGAGCCCCCGGCTCAGACCGCAGCAGCAAGATCCGGCTTGTCGCCGAGCAACGGCGTCTGCTGATCGCTCAACCAGCGCGCCACCAGTGGCCAGACCTCGGCCTGCGCCGCTTTGCTCACCAGCATCTCGACATGCCCGAAGTTGTCGCTGAAGCCCTGCTCGCGCCCCAGATTGACGAACTGTTTGTGCTCGGAGCCGATCTGCTCGAACAGTTTGCGACAGGCCCACGCCGGATCCTGGTGATCCCCCGCTGCCGTCACGGCCAGCACCGGCACCTGCACCTCGGCAAGTCCCGCCCACCAATCCTTGTCCTTGTCGCCAAACCGCCCGAACAGGCCGTACCAGCGCATGCTTTCCAGCGCCAGACCGATGGGTTCGTCTTCCGGTCCGCGCTTGAGGCGTGAGCCCGACAACTGCGCGAAGCGCTTGAGAATGAAGCGCCCGCTCCACTCCACTGGCGGGATCTTCAACGGCCAGTAAGTGCGGCTGACCTGCGTGCCGAAAAACGCCGCCGAGGCCACCGCCGGCTCGCCGAGGTATTCGCCACCGAGCGCCGCCGCCAGGGTAATGCCACCCAGCGAATGGCCGATCCAGTGCGGGACCTGCTCGCTCTGCTCACGGACGAACGCGGCAATCGCCGGCAGATCGTAACGGGCGTAGTCAGCCACGCGGTTGCGCCGGTAATCCTCGTTGCGCTGCGACAGGCCGTGACCACGCATTTCCGGGATCCACACGTCGAAGCCCAGACGCGTCAGGTAAGCGCCCAGGCCCAGGCCTTTGGGGGAAAACCAGAAGCGCCGGTTGGAAAAACTGCCATGCAGCAAAATCACCGGCACGCCGCGCGGCGCCGTGTCATCCGCCATGCCCAAGCGGGTCACGGCGATTTCCACGGACCAGTCGGGACTGTTGCCGGGTTTGAGTCGATAGACATCTTCGCTCAGATCACCGCGACGTTCGGCGCTGATCAGGGCGACAGGAAACAGGTTGCTGCTGCTTTGCATAATGCTCTTGCACAAAAAAGGGCGGCATCTACAGGAGCCCGCCCTACTCAAATCTCAAACCCGCCTCCTGTGGGAGCGAGCCTGCTCACGAAAGCGGAGTGTCAGCCAACATCACTGATGAATGTTGCTCCGTCTTCGCGAGCAGGCGCGCTCCCACAAGGGAACGGGCCGTTCACATCTGCTTACGCCTGCGCTTGGCCTTCAGCGAGGAAGAACCAGGTTTCCAGTACGGAGTCCGGGTTCAGCGACACGCTTTCGATGCCCTGCTCCATCAGCCATTTGGCCAGGTCCGGGTGATCCGAAGGGCCCTGACCGCAAATGCCGATGTACTTGCCGGCCTTGTTGCACGCGGCAATCGCATTGGCCAGCAGCTTCTTCACCGCCGGATTACGCTCGTCGAACAGGTGCGCGATGATCCCGGAGTCACGGTCAAGGCCCAGGGTCAACTGGGTCAGGTCGTTGGAACCGATGGAGAAACCGTCAAAGAATTCGAGGAATTCTTCAGCGAGAATCGCGTTGGATGGCAGTTCGCACATCATGATCACGCGCAAGCCGTTATCGCCACGGGCCAGGCCGTTTTCGGCGAGCAGATCGACCACCTGGCTGGCTTCGCCCAGGGTACGGACGAACGGCACCATGATTTCGACGTTGGTCAGGCCCATCTCGTTGCGCACGCGTTTCAGCGCGCGGCATTCGAGTTCGAAGCAGTCACGGAACGATTCGCTGATGTAACGCGAAGCGCCACGGAAGCCGAGCATCGGGTTTTCTTCTTCCGGCTCGTACAGCTTGCCGCCGATCAGGTTGGCGTACTCGTTGGACTTGAAGTCCGACAGACGCACGATGACCTTTTTCGGCCAGAACGCGGCCGCGAGGGTGCTGATGCCTTCCACCAGTTTTTCGACGTAGAAACCGACCGGATCGTGGTAACCGGCGATGCGCTTGTCGACGCTGTCCTTGATTTCCTGCGGCAGGCCGTCGTAGTTCAACAGCGCTTTCGGGTGTACGCCGATCATGCGGTTGATGATGAACTCCAGACGCGCCAGGCCGACACCGGCGTTCGGCAACTGCGCGAAGTCGAAGGCGCGGTCCGGGTTGCCGACGTTCATCATGATTTTGAACGGCAGCTCCGGCATGGCGTCCACGGAGTTTTTCTTGACGTCGAAGCCCAGTTCGCCTTCGAAGATGTAACCGGTGTCGCCTTCGGCGCAGGACACGGTCACGCCCTGGCCATCCTTCAGCAGTTGGGTGGCGTTGCCGCAACCCACCACCGCCGGAATCCCCAGTTCACGGGCGATGATCGCCGCGTGACAGGTACGGCCGCCACGGTTGGTGACGATGGCGCTGGCGCGCTTCATCACCGGTTCCCAGTCCGGGTCGGTCATGTCGGAGACCAGCACGTCACCGGCCTGGACTTTGTCCATTTCCGAGACGTCCTTGATGATCCGCACTTTACCGGCGCCGATGCGCTGGCCAATGGCACGACCTTCCACCAGCACAGTGCCGGTTTCTTTCAGCAGGTAACGTTCCATGACGTTGGCCTGGGTGCGGCTTTTCACGGTTTCCGGGCGGGCCTGCACGATGTACAGCTTGCCGTCGTCACCGTCCTTGGCCCACTCGATGTCCATCGGGCAGCCGTAGTGCTTCTCGATGATCATCGCCTGCTTGGCCAGCTCGCTGACTTCAGCGTCGGTCAGGCAGAAACGTGCGCGCTCAGCCTTGTCGACATCGACGGTCTTCACCGAACGACCGGCCTTGGCCTCGTCGCCGTAGATCATTTTGATGGCTTTGCTGCCCAGGTTGCGACGCAGGATCGCCGGGCGACCCGCCTCCAGCGTGCCTTTGTGCACGTAGAACTCATCCGGGTTGACCGCGCCTTGGACGACGGTTTCGCCCAGACCGTAGGCGCCGGTGATGAACACCACGTCACGGAAACCGGATTCGGTATCGAGGGTGAACATCACGCCGGCGGTGCCGGTTTCCGAACGCACCATGCGCTGCACGCCAGCCGACAGGGCGACCAGTTTGTGGTCGAAGCCCTGGTGCACGCGGTAGGAGATGGCGCGGTCGTTGAACAGCGAAGCGAACACCTCTTTGGCGGCGCGGATAACGTTTTCCACGCCACGGATGTTCAGGAAGGTTTCCTGCTGACCGGCGAACGAGGCGTCCGGCAAGTCTTCGGCGGTGGCGGAAGAGCGCACGGCCACGGCCACGTCAGGATTACCGGCCGACAGCGCGGCGAACGCGGTGCGGATCTCGGTATTCAGTTTTTCGGGGAATTCGGCTTCCATGATCCATTGACGGATCTGTGCACCGGTCTTGGCCAGCGCGTTGACGTCATCGACGTCCAGGGCGTCGAGAGCCTTGTGGATCTGGTCGTTGAGGCCGCTCAGTTCGAGAAAGTCGCGATAGGCCTGCGCGGTGGTGGCAAAGCCGCCGGGGACCGACACACCGGCACCCGCCAGGTTGCTGATCATCTCGCCCAGGGATGCGTTCTTGCCCCCCACATGCTCAACATCGTGTTTGCCGAGCTTATCGAGGGAAACTACGTACTCTACCAAGGTGATCTCTCCACTAACTGTGTTGGAAAAGCTCAGAAACCGGCAGCTCGGGGGAGCGTTGGCCGGCTGTATGGCCTGGACCTGGAAAATAAGTGAGAATGCGGGCCAATGGCGGCCGGCAAATCGCGCCTATCATATCCAAGAATGCTCATTAGCTTAAGGCCCAAGGTGCAAATGAAACGATCTGCTTTCTTTATCTCCGATGGCACCGGCATTACCGCCGAAACCCTGGGTCAAAGCCTTCTGGCGCAGTTCGAAAACATTACCTTCACCAAGCTCACGCGGCCGTATATCGACAACGCGGACAAAGCGCGGGCCATGGTACAACAAATCAACAAAGCCGCTGAAACCGACGGCTTTCGCCCGATCATCTTCGACACCATCGTCAATCAGGACATCCGTGAGATTCTCGCAACGTCCAATGGTTTCATGATCGACATTTTCTCGACCTTCCTCGCCCCGCTCGAACAGGAGCTGACCGAACATTCCTCCTACACCGTCGGCAAGTCGCATTCGATCGGCCACAACTCCAATTACATGGAGCGCATCGAAGCGGTGAACTTCGCTCTCGACAACGATGACGGCGCACGCACCCACTATTACGACAAGGCCGACCTGATACTAGTGGGCGTGTCGCGATGTGGTAAGACGCCGACGTGCCTGTACATGGCGATGCAATTCGGCATTCGCGCGGCCAACTACCCGTTGACCGAAGACGACATGGAGCGCCTGACCCTGCCAACCGCCCTGCGCGCCCATCAGCACAAGCTGTTCGGCTTGACCATCGACCCCGATCGCCTCACCGCGATCCGTAACGAGCGCAAGCCCAACAGTCGTTATTCGAGCTACGCCCAGTGCGAATTCGAAGTGCGCGAAGTGGAAAACCTGTTCCGCCGCGAAAACATCCCGCACATCAACTCCACGCATTTTTCGGTGGAAGAGATTTCGGCGAAGATTCTGGTGGAGAAAGGCGTCGAGCGGCGTTTCAAGTAACACCACTCGCCTCCTGTAGGAGCTGCCGCAGGCGGCGATCTTTTGATGTTGATCTGAAAAAATCAAAAGATCGCAGCCTGCGGCAGCTCCTACAGTGTTTGGCTTCAAATGACGAACAGGTCGATGAAACGATTCACGGGGGTCGCTTCAAGCTGCGCCTGATTCTTGCACAATGCGAAGATCTCGCCGCTGCGCTGCGCAGTGAATCGGGTCAGCAGATTCGCCTTGAACTTGTCCTCCAGCAATGGAATACCTTCGACCCGGCGCCGACGGTGGCCGATCGGGTATTCGACCACCACGTTCTCGGTGCTCGATCCATCCTTGAAAAACACCTGCACCGCGTTGGCGATCGAGCGCTTGTCAGCCTCCAGGTATTCGCGGGTGAAACGCGGGTCTTCGACGATGACCATTTTCTCGCGCAGCACATCGATGATCGGGTGCGCGGCGTGGAAGTCGTCCTCGTACTGCTCGGCCAGCAGATTGCCGAACGCCAGCGGCACGGCGGTCATGTACTGCAGGCAGTGATCGCGGTCGGCGGCGTTGGCCAGCGGTCCGACCTTGGAGATGATGCGAATCGCTGACTCATGGGTGGTGATGACGATGCGGTCGATCTCATGCAAGCGGTTGCGCACCAACGGATGCAAGGTCACCGCCGCTTCGCAGGCCGTTTGCGCGTGGAATTCGGCGGGGAAGCTGATCTTGAACAGCACGTTTTCCATCACGTAACTGCCGTAGGGCCGCGAAAAACTGAAGGTGCGTTTGCCCTCCGGCTTGAGCGCCAGATCGTTGTTGGTGTGGCTGAACGACACGTCATAGAAGCCCCACTGTTTGGCCGTCAACACCCCGGGAACGCCCATCTCGCCACGCAGGGCGATGTCGGCCAGACGCACGCCGCGGCTGGTCGCATCCCCCGCCGCCCAGGACTTGCGCGACCCGGCGTTCGGCGCATGACGATAAGTGCGCAAGGCCTGACCATCGGCGAAGGCATGGGACAACGCCGACAGCAGCTGCTCGCGATTGGCGCCCATCAGTTTCGCGGTGACGGCTGTGGAGGCGACTTTCACCAGCAACACATGGTCGAGGCCGACGCGGTTGAAGGAATTTTCCAGGGCTATCACGCCTTGAATCTCGTGGGCCATGATCATTGCTTCGAGCACGTCGCGCACGGTCAGTGGCGCTTCGCCGTTGGCGACACGCTTCTGCGACAGGTGATCGGCCACCGCGAGAATCCCGCCGAGGTTGTCCGACGGATGCCCCCATTCGGCCGCGAGCCAGGTGTCGTTGTAATCGAGCCAGCGCACGATGCAGCCGATGTCCCACGCGGCTTTCACCGGATCCAGGCGATAGGGAGTGCCAGGCACCCGCGCCCCGAACGGCACGACAGTGCCCTCGACAATGGGGCCGAGGTGTTTCGTGCATTCGGGGAACCGCAGCGCCAGCAGGCCACAGCCCAACGTGTCCATCAGGCAGTTGCGGGCGGTGTCGAGGGCTTCGGCAGATTCGATGTTGAAGGTGAGGACGTAATCGGCGATGTCCTGCAGGACACGGTCGTAGTCGGGGCGGTTGTTCAGGTCGACGTTGGCGCTCATGTTCGATTCACTCTGGCAGTGGTTCGTTGATGGGACCTCGGTTCAGGCGATGGATTTTTATTTTTGAAAAGCAATCTCTGTAGGAGCTGCCGAAGGCTGCGATCTTTTGATTTTGCTTTTCAAGATCAAGATCAAAAGATCGCAGCCTGCGGCAGCTCCTACAGTTCTGTTCGGTGTTGGATTCAGAAGGAGTCGCCAGGGATGCGCACGTAGCCTTCCATGAGGACGCGCGCACTGCGACTCATGATGGCTTTTTTCACCACCCACTCACCGTTTTCCAGGCTGGCTTCGGCACCGACGCGCAAGGTCCCGGACGGGTGGCCGAAGCGCACGGCATTGCGTTCGATACCGCCCGCCGCAAGATTCACCAGCGTCCCGGAAATCGCCGCCGCCGTGCCGATCGCCACCGCTGCCGTGCCCATCATCGCGTGGTGCAGTTTGCCCATCGACAATGCACGCACCAGCAGATCGACATCAGCGGCAGCAATCGATTTGCCGCTGGACGCGACGTAATCCGCAGGTTTGGCGACGAACGCGACTTTCGGCGTGTGCTGCCGCTTCGCTGCTTCATCCAGAGTCGAAATCAGGCCCATGCGCAACGCACCGTAGGCGCGGATGGTTTCGAACATCTGCAGCGCTTTCGGGTCGCTGTTGATCGCGCCTTGCAGCTCGGTGCCGGTGTAGCCGATGTCTGCGGCGTTGACGAAAATCGTCGGGATCCCGGCGTTGATCATGGTCGCCTGGAACGTCCCGACACCCGGCACCTCCAGCTGATCGATCAGGTTGCCGGTGGGGAACATCGAACCGCCGCCGCCCTCTTCTTCCGCCGCCGGGTCCATGAATTCGACCTGCACTTCGGCGGCCGGAAAGGTCACGCCGTCGAGTTCGAAATCACCGGTCTCCTGCACTTCGCCGTTGGTGATCGGCACATGGGCGATGATGGTCTTGCCGATGTTGGCCTGCCACACGCGCACCACCGCGACACCGTTGTGCGGAATGCGGCTGGCCTCCACCAGACCGTTGCTGATGGCGAACGAACCGACCGCTGCCGAGAGGTTGCCGCAGTTGCCGCTCCAGTCCACGAACGGTTTGTCGATGGAGACCTGACCGAACAGGTAATCGACGTCGTGATCAGCCTTGATGCTTTTCGACAGGATCACGGTTTTGCTGGTGCTCGAGGTGGCGCCGCCCATGCCGTCGATCTGTTTGTCGTAAGGGTCGGGGCTGCCGATTACCCGCAGCAGCAAGGCATCGCGGGCCGGGCCGGGAATCTGCGCGGCTTCGGGAAGATCCTTGAGGCTGAAAAACACGCCTTTGCTGGTGCCGCCGCGCATGTAGGTGGCGGGTATTTTGATCTGCGGTGCGAAATTAGCTGCGTGAGCCATGGTTGTTCCTCAAAGGACCAAGGGATTCATCATCCCTTGGTCGCTTAACTTGTTTTAAACGGCAACCGCCGACTCTTCAAGGAAGTCCTGGGCGAAGCGTTGCAACACGCCGCCGGCCTCGTAGATCGACACTTCTTCTGCGGTGTCGAGGCGGCAGGTCACCGGCACTTCAACGTGCTCGCCATTCTTGCGGTGGATTACCAGCGTCAGGTCGGCACGCGGGGTGCGGGCGCCGATCACGTCGTAGGTTTCGCTGCCGTCGATGGCCAGCGTGTGACGGTCGGTGCCCGGTTTGAACTCCAGCGGCAACACGCCCATGCCCACCAGGTTGGTGCGGTGGATACGCTCGAAGCCTTCGGCGACGATCGCTTCGACACCCGCCAGACGCACGCCCTTCGCCGCCCAGTCGCGGGACGAACCCTGACCGTAATCGGCGCCGGCAATGATGATCAGCGGCTGCTTGCGCTCCATGTAGGTTTCGATGGCTTCCCACATGCGCATCACCTTGCCTTCCGGCTCGACCCGCGCCAGCGAACCCTGCTTGACCTTGCCGTTTTCCTGGACCATTTCGTTGAACAGTTTCGGGTTGGCGAAGGTTGCGCGTTGCGCGGTCAAGTGGTCGCCACGGTGCGTGGCGTAGGAGTTGAAGTCTTCTTCCGGCAGACCCATCTTCGCCAGGTATTCGCCGGCGGCGCTGTCGAGCATGATCGCGTTGGAGGGCGACAGGTGGTCGGTGGTGATGTTGTCCGGCAGCACCGCCAGCGGGCGCATGCCCTTCAGCGGACGCGCCCCGGCCAGTGCGCCTTCCCAGTACGGCGGCCGACGGATGTAGGTGCTCATCTCGCGCCAGTCATACAGCGGCGCGACTTTCGGGCCGGTGTCTTCGTGGATGGCGAACATCGGTATGTAGACCTGCCGGAACTGCTCAGGCTTGACCGAAGATTTCACCACGGCGTCGATTTCTTCGTCGCTCGGCCAGATGTCTTTCAGGCGGATTTCCTTGCCATCGACCACGCCGAGCACGTCTTTTTCAATGTCGAAACGGATGGTCCCGGCGATGGCGTAAGCGACCACCAGCGGCGGCGACGCGAGGAACGCCTGTTTGGCGTACGGGTGAATGCGGCCGTCGAAGTTGCGGTTGCCGGAGAGCACAGCAGTCGCATACAGATCGCGGTCGATGATCTCTTGCTGGATCACCGGATCGAGTGCGCCGGACATGCCGTTGCAGGTGGTACAGGCAAACGCGACGACGCCGAAACCGAGTTGTTCCAGCTCCGTGGTCAGCCCCGCTTCGTCGAGGTACAGCGCTACGGTTTTCGAACCCGGCGCCAGCGAGGATTTGACCCATGGCTTGCGCGTCAGCCCCAGCTTGTTGGCGTTACGCGCCAAGAGGCCGGCGGCGATCACGTTGCGCGGGTTGCTGGTATTGGTGCAGCTGGTGATCGCGGCGATGATCACCGCGCCGTCAGGCATTTGCCCCGGCACGTCGTCCCACTGCCCGGAGATGCCTTTGGCCGCCAGATCCGCTACCGCCACACGGGCGTGCGGGTTGCTCGGGCCGGCCATGTTGCGCACCACCGAAGACAGATCGAAACTCAGGCCACGCTCATATTGCGCGCCTTTCAGGCTGTCGGCCCACAAGCCGTTGAGTCTGGCGTACTGCTCGACCAACTGCACTTGCTGGTCTTCACGCCCGGTGAGTTTCAGGTAGTCGATGGTCTGCTGGTCGATGTAGAACATCGCCGCCGTGGCGCCGTATTCCGGGGCCATGTTGGAGATGGTCGCACGGTCGCCAAGGGTCAGCGCGGAGGCACCTTCGCCGAAGAACTCCAGCCAGGCGCCAACGACTTTCTGTTTGCGCAGGTACTCGGTCAGGGCCAGCACCATGTCGGTGGCGGTGATGCCCGGTTGCAGCTTGCCGGTCAGTTCAACGCCGACGCTTTCCGGCAGGCGCATCCACGAGGCGCGGCCGAGCATCACGCTCTCGGCTTCGAGGCCACCGACGCCGATGGCGATCACGCCCAGTGCATCGACGTGCGGGGTGTGGCTGTCGGTGCCGACGCAGGTGTCGGGGAACGCCACGCCGTCGCGCACCTGGATCACCGGAGACATTTTCTCCAGGTTGATCTGGTGCATGATGCCGTTGCCCGGCGGGATCACGTCGACGTTCTTGAAGGCCTTTTTGGTCCAGTTGATGAAGTGGAAACGGTCTTCGTTGCGCCGGTCTTCGATGGCGCGGTTCTTCTCGAACGCCTGCTTGTCGAAACCGCCCGCTTCCACCGCCAGCGAGTGGTCGACGATCAGTTGCGTCGGCACCACCGGGTTGACTTGCGCCGGGTCGCCACCCTGCTGGGCAATCGCGTCACGCAGGCCAGCGAGGTCCACGAGCGCGGTCTGGCCGAGAATGTCGTGGCAGACCACGCGCGCCGGGAACCACGGGAAGTCGAGGTCGCGCTTGCGTTCGATCAGTTGCTTGAGGGAGTCGGTGAGCGTGGCCGGGTCGCAGCGACGCACCAGGTTCTCCGCCAGCACGCGGGAGGTGTACGGCAGGGTGTCGTAGCTGCCGGGCTGAATCGCCTCGACCGCCGTACGGACGTCGAAATAATCCAGGGAACTGCCGGGCAGGTTTTTGCGGAATGCTGTGTTCATCGGGTCAGGACTCGGGTCACGGTGGTTTCAAAGGGAGAGCCCTCCACACCGCCCCCCTGTAGGAGCTGCCGAAGGCTGCGATCTTTTGATCTTGATCTTGAAAAACAAAATCAAAAGATCGCAGCCTTCGGCAGCTCCTACAGGGGTTGCGCTTTGTGGCTGGCCCTCACCATTCAGCGACGTTCGATTGGCACGAACTTGCGCTGTTCAACGCCGACGTACTCGGCGCTCGGACGGATGATGCGGTTGTTGGCACGCTGTTCGAACACGTGCGCGGCCCAGCCGGTCAGGCGCGAGCAGACGAAAATCGGCGTGAACAGCTTGGTCGGGATGCCCATGAAGTGATACGCCGAGGCATGGTAGAAGTCGGCATTGGGGAACAGTTTCTTCTGCTCCCACATGGTCTTGTCGATGGCTTCGGAAACCGCGAACAACACCTTGTCACCGACTTCGTCAGCGAGTTTTTTCGACCAGCCCTTGATCACCTCGTTGCGCGGATCGCTGTCCTTATAGATCGCGTGGCCGAAGCCCATGATCTTGTCCTTGCGCTCCAGCATGCCGAGGGTGCCCTTGATCGCCTCTTCCGGCGACGAGAAGCGCTCGATCATTTCCATCGCCGCTTCGTTGGCGCCGCCGTGCAGCGGGCCGCGCAACGAACCGATGGCCGCGGTGACGCAGGAATACAGGTCGGACAGGGTCGATGCGCAAACACGAGCGGTAAACGTCGAAGCGTTGAATTCGTGTTCGGCGTAGAGGATCAGCGACACGTTCATCACTTTGACGTGCAGTTCGCTCGGTTTCTTGTCGTGCAACAGGTGCAGGAAGTGGCCGCCAATCGATGGCTCATCACTGACGCAGTTGATGCGTTTGCCGTCGTGACTGAAGCGATACCAGTAGCACATGATCGCCGGGAAAGCGGCGAGCAGACGATCGGTCTTGTCGCGCTGCTCGGAGAAATCTTTCTCCGGTTCGAGGTTGCCGAGGAACGAACAACCGGTGCGCATGACGTCCATCGGGTGAGCGTCGGCAGGGATGCGTTCGAGCACTTCTTTCAGTGCTGGCGGCAGATCGCGCAGCTTGCTCAGCTTTTGCTGGTAGGCGTCGAGTTGCGCCTGGGTCGGCAGTTCGCCGTACAGCAGCAGGTACGCCACTTCTTCGAACTGCGCGTCGGCTGCCAGTTCACGCACGTCGTAGCCGCGATAAGTCAGCCCGGCACCGGCCTGGCCCACGGTGGACAGTGCGGTTTGCCCGGCAACCTGGCCCCGGAGCCCGGCGCCACTGAGTACTTTTGCTTCGGCCATTGCTGTCTCCAATCTTGAATTTGTTAGGGAATCTGCAATTACGGTGTTGTTGGCAAAAGATCGCAGCCTTCGGCAGCTCCTGCATCGACCGCGTTCCTGTAGGAGCTGTCGAGTGAAACGAGGCTGCGATCTTTTGATCTTCGCCTTTATTTTTTAGCGGCAAACAACGCATCGAGCTTCTGCTCGAAGGTGTGGTAGTCGATGCGATCGTAAAGCTCCATGCGTGTCTGCATGGTGTCGATGACATTCTGCTGGGTGCCGTCGCGGCGGATCGCGGTGTAGACGTTTTCCGCGGCCTTGTTCATCGCGCGGAACGCCGACAGCGGGTACAGCACCAGCGACACATCGGCGCCAGCCAGTTGCTCGGTGGTGTACAGCGGTGTCGAGCCGAACTCGGTGATGTTGGCGAGGATCGGTGCCTTCACGCGGTTGGCGAACAGCTTGTACATCTCAAGTTCGGTGATGGCTTCCGGGAAGATCATGTCGGCGCCGGCCTCGATGCACGCGGCGGCGCGATCCAGTGCCGACTCCAGGCCTTCAACCGCCAGCGCGTCAGTGCGCGCCATGATCACAAAGCTGTCATCGGTACGGGCATCGACCGCTGCCTTGATGCGGTCGACCATTTCCTGCTGGGTGACGATTTCCTTGTTCGGACGGTGGCCGCAGCGCTTGGCGCCGACCTGGTCTTCGATGTGAATCGCCGCCGCGCCGAACTTGATCATCGACTTCACGGTGCGCGCCACGTTGAACGCCGAGGCGCCGAAACCGGTGTCGACGTCCACCAGCAGCGGCAAGTCGCAGACGTCGGTAATGCGCCGCACGTCAGTCAGCACGTCATCCAGGCCGGTGATGCCCAGGTCCGGCACGCCGAGCGAGCCTGCGGCCACCCCGCCACCGGACAGGTAGATCGCCTTGAAACCGGCACGCTTGGCCAGCAGCGCATGGTTGGCGTTGATCGCGCCGACCACCTGCAATGGATGCTCGCTGGCGACTGCATCGCGGAAACGCTGGCCTGGAGTGTTCTGCTTGGAACTCATGACTCACCTCGTTCAGTGGCTGTCTTATTGTCGGCGCCGTCCTGGTAATGACGGGCGATGTTGCGTTTCGAGGCGCCGATGTGGCGGCGCATCAACAATTCCGCGAGCTCGCCGTCACGGTCGGCGATGGCATCGAGAATCCGGTGGTGTTCGGCAAACGCCTGACGTGGCCGATTGGGCGTGGTGGAAAACTGGATGCGGTACATGCGCACCAGTTGATACAACTCGCCGCAGAGCATCTGGGTCAGGGTGCGATTGCCGCTGCCCTGAATGATTCGATAGTGAAAGTCGAAATCGCCTTCCTGCTGGTAATAGCCGACGCCGGCCTGAAACGCCGCGTCGCGCTCGTGGGTTTCCAGCACCCGGCGCAGTTCGTCGATGTCTTCGACGCTCATGCGCTCGGCCGCCAGACGGCAGGCCATGCCTTCAAGGGATTCGCGGATTTCGTAGAGTTCGAGCAATTCGGCATGGCTGAGCGACACCACTCGCGCGCCGACATGCGGTACGCGCACCAGCAGGCGTTGACCTTCGAGCCGATGAATGGCCTCGCGCAGCGGCCCGCGGCTGATGCCGTAGGTGCGCGCCAGCTCCGGCTCGGAGATCTTGCTGCCGGGGGCGATCTCACCTTTGACGATGGCCGCCTGGATGCGCCGGAAGACGTTTTCCGAGAGCGTCTCGGAATCGTCGCCGCTGATGACCGGGGGATCGAGTTGATCCAGCATGATTGTCGACACCTTCAAATCCAATGCGGCAAAAACTAGCCAATTAGCCCGCACCAGTCAAAGGATAAATCCACATTGTCGACAATCGTCTAATAACCCTCTCCAACAACCCCAAGGGTTATAGACCGGCGCGAGCGCTGGCGCCATAAAACCACCGTGCTAGAATGCCGCCCGCATTTGCTGGCCATTTGTACGGCTTGTCATAAAAAGCTGATAGGCACACGCAGGCGCTTGCGCAAGTTTTGCCAGGAACCTGAACCGTAAACGGAACGCTGCGCACCAGGATTTATGAGACTCAAGCCCTTCCCCACATTTTTTGCGCTGTTTTGCCTGCCCGGCCTCGCCGCGGCGGGGGAAAAAACCGTGTACGGCCTCAACGAATATGCATCGCTTGACGGCATCAATCTGCAAGTCGCGGCCAAACTCGACACCGGCGCCAAAACCGCCTCACTGAGTGCCCGCGACATTAAACGCTTCAAACGCAATGGCGAGTCGTGGGTACGTTTCTACCTGGCGATCGACGCTGCGCATTCGCACCCGATCGAACGGCCGCTGGCCCGGGTCAGCAAGATCAAGCGCCGCGCTGGCGACTACGACCCGGAAGAAGGCAAGAAGTACACCGCGCGTCCGGTGATCGAGCTGGACATCTGCATGGGCACGGCGCTGCGCAGCATCGAAGTGAACCTGACCGACCGTAGTGCGTTCCAATACCCGCTTTTGATCGGCTCCGAAGCGCTGAAACGCTTCGACGCGCTGGTCGACCCCAGTCTTAAATACGCTGCCGGCAAACCCGCCTGCACCATCGCCGCTCATACCGCCGAGTAATTTCCATGCGTTCTCTAACCTTCCACCTGAAAATCCTGATCACCATTCTGGTGCTCCTGGGCGTTTCGGTTACGGCCTATCAGATTTTCGTGCTCGGCATCCCGGTGACCGAAGACGCTACCGACGACCTGTGGAACATCGACGCCAAAGTCGAGTTCATCGCCAGCACCAAGGATCCGGTGAAAGTCCAGATGTTCGTGCCGCCGCTGAGCCGCGATTACGTCAGCCTCAACGAAAGCTTTATCTCCAATAATTACGGCGTGGCGGTCAACCGCGTCGACGGCAACCGCAAGGTCACCTGGTCCGCGCGCCGGGCCAAGGGCAACCAGACCCTTTATTACCGTCTGGTGCTGACCAAACGCTATACCGCAGAAAAATCCAAGATCAAAGGCCCGACCTTCCGCGACAGCATCGCCATCGAAGGCCCGGAAAAAATCGCCGCAGAAGCCCTGCTCGCACCGATCCGCCAGCACTCGGCCGACGTCGAGACCTTCATCGGCGAAGCGATCAAACGCGTCAACAACGTCAACGACGATAACGTCAAACTGCTGCTGGCCGGCGACCCGTCAACGCCGCACAAGGCGAAGATCGTCGAACTGCTGTTGTCGATCGCCCACGTGCCGGTAGAAAAAGTCCATACCATCCGCCTCGTTGCCGATCAACCGCAAACCCCGGAGCTGTGGCTGCGCAGCTTCAATGGCAACGACTGGCTGTACTTCAATCCGGAAACCGGTGAGCAAGGCCTGCCGACCGACCGTCTGCTGTGGTGGACCGGTGATGAAAACCTGATCACCGTCGACGGCGCGAAGAAAGCCAACGTGACCTTCAGCCTGAACAACAGCGAGATGAACGCGATTCGTCTGGCCAAGCTGACCGACGAAAACACCGATGCCAACTTCCTCGAATACTCGTTGTACGGCCTGCCGCTGCAGACCCAGCAGACGTTCATGATCATGGTGATGATCCCGATCGGCGTGCTGGTGATCCTGATCCTGCGCAACCTGATCGGCCTGCAGACCCTCGGCACCTTTACCCCGGTGCTGATCGCCCTGGCCTTCCGCGAAACGCAACTGGGCTTCGGCATCCTGCTGTTTACCGTGATCACCGCGCTGGGCCTGTCCTTACGGTCGTACCTGGAACACCTGAAGCTGCAGATGCTGCCGCGCCTGTCGGTGGTGTTGACCTTCGTGGTAGTCCTGATTGCCGCCATCAGCCTGTTCAGCCACAAGCTGGGGCTGGAGCGTGGCTTGTCGGTGGCGCTGTTCCCGATGGTGATTCTGACCATGACCATCGAACGCCTGTCGATCACCTGGGAAGAACGCGGCGCCAGCCATGCCATGAAAGTGGCGATCGGCACCCTGTTCGCCGCCTCGCTGGCCCACCTGATCATGACCGTGCCGGAGCTGGTGTACTTCGTGTTTACCTTCCCGGCGATCCTGCTGATTCTGGTCGGTTTCATGCTGGCGATGGGTCGCTATCGCGGTTACCGCCTGACCGAACTGGTGCGCTTCAAGGCTTTCCTGAAGAAGGCTGACGCCTGATGTTCGGTTTCTGGAAGACCTGGAAGGCTCTGGAGGCGCGGGGCATCATGGGCATCAATCGGCGTAACGCCGACTACGTGCTCAAGTACAACAAGCGCAGCCTGTACCCGATCGTCGATGACAAGATCATCACCAAGGAGCGCGCGATCGAGGCCGGCATTCATGTGCCGGAGCTGTATGGCGTGATCTCCACGGAGAAGGAAATCGACAAGCTCGACGCGATCATCGGCGGGCGCAACGATTTCGTGATCAAGCCGGCTCAAGGTGCGGGCGGTGACGGCATCATCGTCATCGCCGACCGCTTCGAAGGCCGCTATCGCACGGTCTCGGGCAAGATCCTTGCCCACGAAGAACTCGAGCACCACATCTCGAGCATTCTCACCGGCCTGTATTCGCTGGGCGGCCACCGCGACCGCGCGCTGATCGAATACCGGGTGACCCCGGATCAGATCTTCAAGAGCATCAGCTACGAAGGCGTGCCGGACATCCGCATCATCGTGTTGATGGGCTATCCGGTGATGGCCATGCTACGCCTGCCAACCCGTCAGTCCGGCGGCAAGGCCAACCTGCACCAGGGCGCCATCGGCGTCGGTGTCGATCTCGCCACCGGCCTGACCCTGCGCGGCACCTGGCTGAACAACATCATCAACAAACACCCCGACACCACCAACGCGGTGGACGGCGTGCAACTGCCCTACTGGGACGGTTTCATGAAACTCGCCGCCGGCTGTTATGAACTGTGCGGCCTGGGCTACATCGGTGTGGACATGGTGCTGGACCAGGAAAAAGGCCCGCTGATTCTCGAACTGAATGCGCGGCCGGGGCTGAATATCCAGATAGCCAACGACTGCGGGCTGACTCAGCGTACGCATGCAGTCGAAGCGCATCTGGAGGAGCTGAAGGCGCGTGGCGTGACCGAGTCGGTCGAGGAACGGGTGGCGTTTACTCAGGAGATGTTTGGGCATATTCCGGCGGTCGAGGGCTGATCCCTGTGGCGAGGGAGCTTGCTCCCCCTCGGCTGCGCAGCAGTCGTAAGATTTTTGGGGAGCGCTTCGCACTCCAACGGGAGCAAGCTCCCTCGCCACAGGTTGCTCGTCAGCCGCTGCGGATCTGCCAATCCCCGACATCCCCTCTAGGAGCAATTCCCGCAGAGGACTACAATCCCCACCCCGCCTCGATGGCCGATCTGCCCCGCCCATGTTGACCTGTTCCGTACACCCGCTGCCCTACCGTGCCAACCCCGCCGACTACTTCGCGGCCATCCGCCATGCACCCGGCGCCGTGCTGCTCGACAGCGGCCGGCCAAGTGCCGACCGTGGCCGTTATGACCTGCTCAGCGCCTGGCCGCTGGCACAACTGGCGGTGTTGCCCGATGAAAGCGGCGACGTATTCCTGCAACGCCTGCGGGATAATCTGACTCGCCTGGGCGAAGCGCAACTGCCTGCCGAATATGACCTGCCTTTCGCCGGCGGCCTGATCGGCTATCTGAGCTACGACTTCGGCCGACATCTCGAGAATCTGCCGAGCCTGGCCCGGGACGATCTGCAACTGCCCGACGCGCGGTTCGGCCTGTACGACTGGGCGCTGATCAGCGATCACCAGACCGCCACCAGTCAATTGGTGTTTCACCCGTCACTGGCCGACAGCGAGCGGCAACGGCTGATTGCGCTGTTCAGCCAACCAATCTCAGCGCCGCTGACGCCGTTCAAGCTGCACACGCCGATGACTGCCGATCTTTCGCCGGACGACTATCGCCAGGCACTGGAGCGCATTCACCAGTACATCCAGGCCGGCGACTGCTATCAGGTCAACTTCGCCCAGCGTTTCCGCGCAACCTGCCAAGGCGATCCATGGCTGGCCTACTGCGCGTTGCGCGAGGCTTGCCCGACACCGTTTTCCGGTTTCCAAAGCCTGCCCGACGGCGACGCGGTGTTGAGCCTGTCGCCAGAGCGCTTCGTCAAAGTCAGCCAGCGCCAGGTGGAAACCCGCCCGATCAAAGGCACTCGCCCGCGCGGCCTGACGCCTGCCGAAGACGCGGCCAACGCCGCCGAACTGCTGGCCAGCCCCAAGGATCGCGCGGAAAACCTGATGATCGTCGACCTGCTGCGCAACGACCTCGGCCGCACCTGCCGCATCGGCTCGGTGCGGGTACCGGAGCTGTTCAGCCTGGAAAGCTATCCGAACGTGCATCACCTGGTCAGCAGCGTGACCGGGGAACTGGCGGATGACCGCGACGCACTCGACCTGATCGCCGGCAGCTTCCCCGGCGGCTCGATCACCGGCGCCCCGAAGATCCGCGCGATGCAGATCATCGACGAACTGGAGCCGACGCGACGCGGGTTGTATTGCGGCTCGCTGCTGTACCTGGACGTACGCGGCGAGATGGACAGCTCCATCGCGATTCGCAGTCTGTTGGTCAAGGATGGGCAGGTGTGTTGCTGGGGGGGTGGCGGGATCGTGGCTGATTCGGATTGGCAGGCGGAGTATCAGGAGTCGATTACCAAGGTCCGAATCCTCCTCGAAACCCTGCAAAACCTCTGAATGACGCAACCCCTGTAGGAGCTGCCGAAGGCTGCGATCTTTTGATCCTGTTTTTAAACAATCAAGATCAAGATCAAAAGATCGCAGCCTTCGGCAGCTCCTACAGAGGGATTGAGGGTTACAAGGACAGGTCGCGGTTCGAAGCCTTGAGGAACTCCTGCTTCAGCTCGGCAAACGTATGCACCGCCGGGAACTGCGGGAACTCGCGAATCACGTTGTCCGGCGCATGGAACAGAATCCCCGCGTCCGCCTCGCCGAGCATGCTCGTATCGTTGTACGAATCGCCCGCCGCAATCACTCGGTAGTACAGGCTCTTGAATGCCAGTACCGACTGACGCTTGGGGTCTTTCTGACGCAGTTGATAACTGGTCACCCGCCCACTGTCGTCAGTGATCAGGCGATGGCAGAGCAAGGTCGGGAAGCCCAGTTGGCGCATCAGCGGCTGGGAGAATTCGTAGAAGGTGTCCGAGAGAATCACCACCTGGAAGCGCTCGCGCAGCCAGTCAACGAACTCCACCGCGCCGTCCAGCGGCTTGAGGGTGGCGATCACTTCCTGAATGTCCGAGAGCTTCAGGCCGTGCTCGTCGAGGATGCGCAGACGCTGCTTCATCAGCACGTCGTAATCGGGAATGTCCCGGGTCGTGGCCTTGAGGGATTCGATTCCGGTTTTTTCGGCGAAGGCGATCCAGATTTCCGGTACCAGTACCCCTTCAAGATCCAGGCAAGCAATTTCCACAAGACACTCCCGTTTGTAGTGATTATCGAGTCGAGCGAGCCCGAACTCTAGCGACTCCCCCGCGACCGCGCAACGCAGCGGGCGCCCCTTACTCCGCCGCTTTTTGTTACCATCGGCGCCATATAGAGCGCCCAGCGCCACCGACCTGTAGGAAGCCGCCCTGATGAGCCCAACGTTCGATGTCGTGGAACTCGCCACGACCTATGCCAACAAATCCGCCCAGGACATCCTGAAACTCGCGTTCGCCGAGTTCGGTGATGAACTGTGGATCTCTTTCAGTGGCGCCGAGGATGTGGTGCTGGTGGACATGGCCTGGAAGCTGAACAAGAACGTCAAGGTGTTCAGCCTCGACACCGGCCGCCTGCATCCGGAAACCTATCGCTTCATCGATCAGGTGCGCGAGCACTACAAGATCGATATCGAACTGGTGTCGCCGGACTACACGAAACTCGAACCTTTCGTGAAGGAAAAAGGCCTGTTCAGCTTCTACAGGGACGGTCATGGCGAATGCTGCGGCATCCGCAAGATCGAGCCACTGCGCCGCAAACTGTCTGGCGTCAAAGCCTGGGCCACCGGCCAGCGCCGCGACCAGAGCCCGGGCACCCGCAGCGCCGTGGCGGTGCTGGAAATCGACACCGCGTTCTCAACCCCGGAACGCACCCTGTACAAATTCAACCCGCTGGCGCAAATGACCAGCGAAGAGATCTGGGGCTACATCCGCATGCTCGAGCTGCCCTACAACAGCCTGCATGAGCGCGGCTTCATCAGCATCGGCTGCGAACCCTGCACCCGCCCGGTCCTGCCGAACCAGCACGAACGCGAAGGCCGCTGGTGGTGGGAAGAAGCCACGCAGAAAGAGTGCGGGCTGCATGCGGGGAATATCATCAGCAAGGCCTGATTTCCAAATCCATTGACATCCCTGTGGGAGCGAGCCTGCTCGCGAATGCGGAATCTCAGTCGACATCTTCGCTGACTGATCCAACGCATTCGCGAGCAGGCTCGCTCCCACTTTTTTGCACCTGCGCGACCTTAAAAATGTGTACACACGAATGTCACCATCGGTGCCATTTATGTGTGCACTTTTTGTTTTCACGCCCTGAAAAGTTACATCCCTTGGCAAAACGCCTCTGTCTTGCCACCTCCGCAAAATCCCCCGCAAAAAATAAATACCTGTTCAATCGGTCAATTTATAACCAAATATTTTCAACCACTTAGCGTTCATTGATAACTTTTCGAAATGAGCGCAGCGCTCCATAGATCGCTAATTGGCACAGATCTGGCTTTGGTGCATACATGTTTTGTATACAAAACTGCAAAACATCTATCCACACTTTCGATCCGCAAGCCTGAAGCGCCCTATCCCGTACAGGCTGCAGATGCCCCGTAACCAGTGATGTTTGCTGGCCGCGACGAAGATTTGTCGAGCCCTGAGCTCATGCACAGTCATCGCGGCCCCGCCCATCAGGAGCCTGCCGGAATGCGTACAAGTCTCTCCAACAACATCGCGTTGAATCTGCCCGCCTCTGCCCTCGACCAACCATCGCCCGACGCGGCTCTGGCCGCCCCGCTACAACTGAGCCCACGCCTGCACAACAGTGACCTCGCACCGACCCGGGCCGAAGGTCGGCGCTGGGGCAAATACAGCATCTTCGCGCTGTGGACCAACGATGTGCACAACATCGCCAACTACTCGTTCGCCATCGGCCTGTATGCGTTGGGCCTGGGCGGCTGGCAGATTCTGCTATCGCTGGGGATCGGTGCGGCGCTGGTGTACTTCTTCATGAACCTGTCCGGCTACATGGGGCAGAAAACCGGGGTGCCGTTTCCGGTGATCAGCCGGATCAGTTTCGGCATTCACGGCGCGCAGATTCCGGCGTTGATTCGCGCGGTGATCGCCATCGCCTGGTTCGGCATTCAGACGTATCTGGCGTCGGTGGTATTTCGCGTGCTGCTGACGGCGATTCACCCCGGCTTCGCCGACTACGACCACAACTCGATTCTCGGCCTGTCAACGCTGGGCTGGGTGTGCTTCGTGGTGATCTGGTTCGTGCAACTGGCGATCCTCGCCTATGGCATGGAAATGGTCCGCCGTTACGAAGCCTTTGCCGGGCCGGTGATTCTGCTGACCGTCGCCGCGCTCGCCGCGTGGATGTACACCCAGGCCAATGCGACCATCGCCTGGTCGATCCGCGACCCGCTGACCGGTGGCGAGATGTGGCGCAACATCTTTGCCGGCGGCGCGCTGTGGCTGGCGATCTACGGCACGCTGATCCTGAATTTCTGCGACTTCGCCCGCTCCTCGCCATGCCGCAAAACCATCAAGGTCGGCAATTTCTGGGGCCTGCCGGTAAATATTCTGGTGTTCGCTGCCATCACCGTCCTGCTCTGCGGCGCGCAATTTCAGATCAACGGGCGGGTCATCGAAAGCCCGACCGAAATCATCGCTTCGATTCCCAACACATTCTTTCTGGTGCTCGGTTGCCTGGCGTTCCTGATCGTCACCGTGGCGGTGAACATCATGGCCAACTTCGTCGCCCCGGCCTTCGTGCTCAGCAACCTGGCGCCGAAATACCTGACCTTCCGCCGCGCCGGGCTCATCAGCGCGACCATCGCCGTGCTGATCCTGCCGTGGAACCTCTACAACAGCCCACTGGTAATCGTGTATTTCCTCTCAGGCCTCGGCGCCCTGCTCGGCCCGTTGTACGGCGTGATCATGGTCGACTACTGGCTGATCCGCAAAGGCCGGATCCACGTCCCGCAGTTGTACAGCGAAGATCCCGACGGTGCCTATTACTACAGCCGCGGGGTGAATTTCCGCGCGGTGGCGGCGTTCATTCCGGCAGCGCTGATTGCCATCGTCCTGGCGCTGGTCCCGGGTTTCCACAGCATTTCGCCGTTCTCCTGGCTAGTGGGTGCCGGCATCGCCGCCCTGCTCTACCTGATCATCGCCAAGCGTCAGCCGCACTACGCCGACGTCAGCGGCGAATCCATCGCCGTCGATAACGTCAGCCATTAATTTCCTCGCGGCCCGGACTTCGGGCCGCCGAACTGCCCGCAATAAGGACTTCTCATGCGTATTCTTGTGGTCAACGTCAACACCACCGAATCCATCACCCAGGCCATCGCCCGCTCGGCGCAAGCGGTCGCTGCCCCCGGTACGGAAATCGTCGGTCTGACGCCGTTCTTCGGCGCCGACTCGGTGGAAGGCAATTTCGAAAGTTATCTGGCGGCCATCGCCGTGATGGATCGGGTGATGTCCTACGACCAACCGTTCGACGCGGTGATTCAGGCGGGTTACGGCGAACACGGTCGCGAAGGTTTGCAGGAACTGCTGAACGTGCCTGTGGTGGACATCACCGACGCCGCCGCCAGCACTGCGATGTTTCTCGGCCACGCCTATTCGGTGGTCACGACGCTGGATCGCACCGTGCCGCTGATCGAGGATCGGCTGAAACTGTCCGGCTTGTGGGATCGCTGTGCATCGGTGCGGGCCAGCGGTCTGGCGGTGCTGGAACTGGAGCACGAGCCACAACGGGCGCTGGAAGCCATCGTGCAACAGGCGGAACTGGCAGTCACCCAGGACAAGGCCGAAGTGATCTGTCTGGGCTGCGGCGGCATGGCCGGGCTGGACGAACAGATCCGCCGCCGTACCGGGGTGCCGGTGGTGGACGGCGTGACGGCGGCGGTGACCATTGCTGAATCGCTGGTGCGGCTGGGGTTGTCGACGTCCAAAGTGCGGACTTATGCGACGCCGCGGCCGAAACAGATCATTGGCTGGGCGGAGCGGTTTGCCCGTTAGACCGGGTTATCGTTCATCGCGGGCAAGCCTCGCTCCCTCAGGTTTCGCGTTGTATCACCATCATGTGAACGACGAAGAACCTGTGGGAGCGTGGCTTGCCCGCGATGGCCACACCTCGGTCCCAAAGTCCTGCTCAAACAGCACTGAACCGCCGAGCCAACCCCCGCTCTGCAAACTGCTCAATCACAAAATCGACAAACGCCCGAGTCTTGCCTGGCAACAATTTATGCTCGGCGTAGTAGATCGAAATGTTGCCGTCATCGATGTACCAGTCCGGCAGTACGCGCTGCAATGTGCCAGCCTCCAGATACCCCACGGCAAACGGCATGCTGACCAGCGCGATCCCCAGCCCCTGCGCTGCCGTGGCGCAGGCGGCTTCGGAGTCGCTCATGGTCATTCGCGTCTTCAGGGTCAAGGGCTGACAGAGCTGACTGCCGCTGCTGATCAACTGCCAGGAGCGCACACGACCGGTTTGCGGCGAACGAATCAGGATGCCATCGTGACGTTGCAGGTCGTCCGGTTCGGCAATCGCCTCGTGCTTTTGCAGGTAGTCAGCAGACGCCACCAACACACGATGCGCGGGTGCCAACTTGCGTGCGACCACGCCTTGGGGCAATTCAAAGCCCCCGCCAATCGCCGCATCGAAACCCTGCCCAATCAAGTCGACCTGACGGTTATCAAAATGCCAGTCCGGGTTGATCGCCGGAAACCGACGTAAAAACTCTTGCAGCAACGGCACGATGTACAAACGCCCGAACACCGTGCCCATGCTGACTTTCAACGTCCCCGCCGGCAGTCCTTCCACACTCGACAGATTGGCCACCGCATTCTGAATCGTCGTCAAACTGCCACTGACCTGACTCAAAAACAGCTTGCCGGCCTCGGTCAGGGTCAGGCTGCGTGTACTACGCTGGAACAGCCGTACACCGAGCCGCACCTCAAGCTTCGCCACACTCTTGCCGACGGCGGCCGGGGTCAGGCTCAAGCGCCGGGCGGCCTCGGCAAAGCTGCCGACTTCGGCGCTGCGCACGAAGCATTCGATACTGCTGAAAGTTTCCATGATCGCCACTATAAACTTCTGGTTTACACAGACTATAGCAATCATGGTCTACACGGTTGTCGATGCGAGGCCGATACTCGGCTCCAACAACAAGGCACCCCGCCTTGAATTTTCTGGAGATCGAACATGACCACTCAACACCTCAGCGGCAAAGTCGCTCTGATTCAAGGCGGTTCCCGTGGTATCGGCGCCGCCATCGTCAAACGTCTGGCCGCCGAAGGCGCCGCGGTCGCCTTCACCTACGTCAGCTCCACCGCCAAGGCCGAAGAATTGCAAAACAGCATCACCGCCAACGGCGGCAAAGCGTTGGCGATCAAGGCCGACAGCGCCGACGAAGGCGCTATCCGCAACGCCGTCAGCGCCACCGTCGACGCCTTTGGCCGCCTGGATATTCTGGTGAACAACGCCGGCGTCCTGGCCATCGCGCCGCTGGAAGACTTCAAACTGGAAGACTTCGACCAGACGCTGGCGATCAACGTACGCAGCGTGTTCATCGCGTCTCAGGAAGCCGCCAAGCACATGGGCGAAGGTTCGCGCATCGTCAACATCGGCAGTACCAACGCCGACCGCATGCCCTTCGGCGGTGGCGGTGTGTACGCGATGAGCAAATCAGCACTGGTCGGTCTGACCAAAGGCCTGGCCCGCGACCTCGGCCCGCGCGGCATCACCATCAACAACGTGCAACCCGGCCCGGTCGACACCGACATGAACCCCGCGCACGGTGATTTCGCTGAAAGCCTGATCCCGCTGATGGCGGTGGGCCGTTACGGCACTGCCGATGAAATCGCCGGTTTCGTCGCCTATCTGGTGGGCCCGGAAGCCGGTTACATCACCGGTGCCAGCCTGACCATCGACGGTGGTTTCGGCGCCTGATTGCGCTGAATCCCGGGTACAAAAAACGCCGCACCTCTTTACAGAGAGCGGCGTTTTTTATGGGCGCGTTACTGGGGGCTCAAGTCCACTCCAGCGCTGGCAAACCGCAGGCACTCGGGGTGAATGCCTTGAGCGTGCGCAGAATCCCGTCGGCGTGAGTGTATTTTTCATCAGCCATGGCCGCGTCGGGAATCGCGATGGCAGTCATCCCCGCCGCTTTCGCCGCGGTAACGCCAAACGGCGAATCCTCGAACACCAGGCAATCCTCAGGCGCGACACCCAGACGCCGGGCCGCAGTGAGGAAGATGTCCGGCGCCGGCTTGGCTGCGCCGACTTCCGGGTCGTCCGCCGTGACAATGAAGTCGAACAGCGCAAACCAGTCGCGGTGCAAGGTGGTTTTCTGGCCGAACGACTGTCGCGACGAACTGGTGCCCACGGCGATCGGGATGTTGTGTGCCTTGAGGTGGCGAATCAGCTCCTCCGCGCCCGGCATCGCCTGAGCATTGGGAAAGCGTTCACGCATCAGCGGCTCGCGGATCACCAGAAACTCTTCAGCGCTGATCGGCAGATCCAGCGCCTGCACCACGTAGTTCGCCAAGTCATTGGCGCCGCGACCGATGATGTTCTGTTTAACGCTCCAGTCGAAGGTCCGCCCATAGCGCTCGGCAATGAGCGAGGTGACCTCGGTGTAGATGCCTTCGGTGTCCAGCAGCAAACCGTCCATGTCGAAAATCACGGCCTTGATCGGGCCAAACGTCTTCATCGGTGCATTCATCATCGGATCCGTTATCAAAAACATCCCGGGCGGCCCAGCTGGCGCCGCTGCTTGGATCTGATTAATGGGTTCAGCAGCATAGCGAGGCCAGCAGACATTGAGCAACGGGCAATGTTTATCGGCCGTGGAATGACTCGCTGATGTTTAGCGAAATGCCCTACAGATAACGCCTGATTTCCCGACATTTTTACCTAGGTGCTGGCGAGACCTTCAGAGTCACACCAGAGGCGCTACTCCTCCTCATCCTCCAACGGCAACTCATCCCGCCCTAAAGGATCCGTAGGAGAAGGCAGCGGATACTCCGGCGTTTGATCGACATCGTCATCTTTCTGCTCACCACCCATCTCACACCTCCCAAGGGCCTGACAGAACCCCAGGCCCTAAAGACTCGCATCACCACCGATCAGGATCAAAAGAACAAGCAATTACTGCTCATCCTCATCCTCTTGATACTCCATGTCTGCTTCATCCGCATCATTCAACGGCACCGTCGCATCATCCATCAGCGACCCCGGATCCTCGTTGCCCGGATCATTGATAAACGGCAAACCGCTCGGGCCTTTTTCTTCCTTGCCTTCGGTTTCGGGCGTCATGGCAAACCTCTACGTCTGGTGGGTTGTATAACGTTCGAAAAGCCCTACAGCCAATCGTTCCAGTGTCCGACCGCCAGACATGAAAAACCCGGCACCAGGCCGGGTTTGCTTTCGAATATTCAATCAATGATGGCGGTTTTTATGTTTGTACTTGTTGTGCTTGTGACCACCGCCGGAATGCCCGCTTCCGCCGTCGTCACCCAGGTTGTTGCCCACCGCACCACCGGCTGCACCGCCCAAACCGGCACCGATAGCGGAGCCGGTGGAGCCGCCCAGGCTATTGCCAACCACCGAGCCGCCGGCAGCGCCGAGACCACCGCCGATGGCGGCTTCGGTGCGATTGTGTTTATTCGCTCCGACCGCGCTGCCTGCTGCGCCACCGACGCCTGCGCCAACCGCGGCACCAGTGCTGCCGCCGAGCTGGCCACCGACCACGTTACCGAGCACACCGCCCAGTCCGCCACCGACGGCGGCGCTACCATCGCCGGCGGCCATCGCACCTTGGGCGACCAGTAATCCGAAAAACAGTGCAGATAATGACAAACGCATTTGAACCTCACAGTTCCCGAATCGGGACGGTATGCCCACAGGGCCTATGTCAGATTGGAGACATTTTTCGGAAAAACGTTCAGCCATGAAAAAGCCCGGCGTCGAGCCGGGCTTTTTCTGACAAACGTTCGCAATCAGTGACGCTTGTGACCTTTGGACAGGTTGGCGCCGACGGCACCACCGGCAGCGCCACCCAGGCCGGCGCCAATGGTCGCGCCATTTCGGCCGCCCAGGCTGTTGCCGATCACCGAACCACCGGCCGCGCCGACACCACCGCCGATAGCCGCCTTGGTGCGGCTGCCTTTGCCGGCGGCCATCGCACTGCCGGCCGCGCCTGCAACACCGGCACCAATCGCCGCGCCGGTGCTGCCGCCCATTTTCTGGCCGACCACATTACCCAGCGCACCACCCAGACCGCCGCCGAGTGCCGCAGTGCCTTCACCAGCCACCGCACCTTGAGCAACCAGAAGCCCCAGAACCAGAGCGGGCAATGTTAGACGCATGACAAAAACCTCAAAAATAGGGAGACCAAAAAGGGGCCGAGATTGAAAGCTGCCGACGCGCTGAAGTCCAGAAAAATCAGCTGCCGCCGAGCACTAGGCGCCGATTGGACAGCGTTTTTGCAAAAGGTTTTATTGCAGGCAAAAAAAAGCCCGCTGGGGAGACGGGCTGGAGACTTGCTTTCTAACGGATGGCTTCACCCTACGTCCGTGGACGTGAAAAGTTTGTGAAAAAAAAACCGAATCTGCCCTATCACTTGTAGGAGATTTCCTTTCATAAACATCAGGCATAAAAAACCCCGTTCATAGACGGGGTTGTTTGGTCTCACCTTACTTTCTTGAACGGGCCGAAACCTTCGGAAGGAATTTGGCTTTCGGCCCCTTGGGCGTGGTGGACTTGATCTTGCCGGTCTGCACCGGGTCCTCGCCAAAGCCCGATTGGTACTCCGTCTGGCCGCAACGGACACAGTTGTTGAATGAAAACTCGGCTCCATCGTCTTCGATATACGGATCAGTCATAGCCTCTCCCCTTTGCAATAGATCGACACCGGCAAAGCCCTTTTGCCTGAAAAAATATCGACCTCCAAGGCTTTTGAGACTAGCCGGTCATTACTGGACTTGCGGTTCAGCTCGACCGATGCCCGACGAATGGCCTACACCTCTTCAACATCCCGTTACCCGAAGGCGCCCTGAAGCTTAAGGGATCCAAGCCATGGCGCTGACCTGCACAACATCAACGCAACTTGACCGCTGTGCCGGTCGCGAACACCACAACCATGCCGCCCTTGCCCGCCGGCATACTGATCTCGAAATCCAGCCCGACCACCGCATCCGCCTGCAACGCTCGAGCCCGCTCCTTGATCTCGTCCGTCGCCTGAACCCGCGCCTCTTTCAAGGCCCGCTCCAGCGTCTGCGAGCGCCCACCGAAAAAGTCGCGCATACCGGCAAACAGATCACGAATCACATTGACGCCCTGCACCGACTCCGCGCTGACAATGTCCAGGTACGCGGTGATCTGGCGGCCTTCGATGGCGTGGGTGGTGGAGATGATCATGGGAACCGTCCTTTTTCTGCGGATAAAGTGGCGATTGTAATGTGCGATGGCACATCAGACCGAGCACTTGCGCGCATGACTTGCGCAGCGGATTAAAATCCAGACGCCAGAAACCACAAAACCCCTGATCTCTTTCGAAATCAGGGGTTTTGTGTATTGAATTTGGCGGTGAAGGAGAGATTCGAACTCTCGATACAGTTTCCTGTATACACACTTTCCAGGCGTGCTCCTTAAGCCACTCGGACACTTCACCGTATCTCTTCAAACATGTTCTGTCTGTCGAGGCGCGCTAATGTAGTCGAAAGCTTTTCTGATGGCAAACTTTTTTTCAGAATTTTCATGCGCTTAAGGCATAAAGGCGTTTCGTCCCACCTTGGGCGATGGCAAACCGGACAATCTCTGGTGACGGCCACCCTTTTATATAGAAGCAGAACGGCGTGCTACGCCGGGCGCGGCCGGAAACGGTGACTGGCGGGTCAGTCACGGCGCTTTACCTGGCCTGCGGTGGTGGGTAACGTCTGCCCATCTTTCTTACAAGGAATAGCGTCATGAGTGAGTTGATTGCCTACCACCTCGAAGACGGTATCGCGACCCTGACCTTGAACAACGGCAAGGTCAATGCCATTTCCCCGGACGTGATTGCGGCGTTCAACGCGGCGCTGGATCAGGCGAAGACTGATCGTGCCATCGTGATCATTACCGGTCAGCCGGGAATTCTGTCGGGCGGCTATGACTTGAAGGTGATGACCGCCGGGCCTAAAGAAGCCGTGGCGCTGGTCACCGCTGGCTCGACCCTCGCCCGCCGCCTGCTCTCTCATCCGTTCCCGGTGATCGTCGCCTGCCCTGGTCACGCGGTGGCCAAAGGCGCGTTCCTGCTGTTGTCTGCCGATTACCGCATCGGCGTCGATGGCCCGTTCAGCATCGGCCTGAACGAAGTGCAGATCGGCATGACCATGCACCACGCCGGCATCGAGCTGGCCCGTGACCGCTTGCGTCGCTCGGCGTTCCACCGTTCGGTGATCAACGGCGAGATGTTTGATCCGAAAAGCGCGGTGGATGCCGGTTTCCTCGACAAGGTGGTGACTGCCGAAGAGCTGCAAGGCGCAGCCCTGGCAGCAGCGCGTCAGTTGAAGAAGATCAACATGAACGCGCACAAGAACACCAAGCTCAAAGTGCGCAAGGCACTGCTCGAAGCCCTCGACAACGCGATCATTCAGGATCAGGAGCATCTGGGTTAAACCCACGCTTCGCGAGCCGAAGAAAAGCCCGACCGTCGTGTCGGGCTTTTTCTTGCGCGTTCGGTTGATCAAGCATCAACGGCTCTAGGACGGGTCTGACGGTCAACTCGGAAACATGCGCTTAAACATCGCCTATCTCCGCACTCTATAGCAGCAATTGCCGAAAACAGTGCACATCCGTACACTGCGCCACCTTTTGTCCCGGTGGGGCCTGAAAATGCTGTTTGTGTTTCGTATGTTATTGATGGGCCTGCACTTTATTCTGGCCGGCGTGCTGGGCGTGATCCTCGGGCTGTGCCGTCCGTTCAACCCGGACAACAGCCGACTGTGCGCCCGCCTCTACGCGCTACCTGCCATGTGTATTTTGCGTTTGCGTGTGAAGGCTGATGTCGGCCCGTTGATGAACAAGCCCGACAGCTGCGTGATCGTTGCCAACCATCAGTCCAACTACGACCTGTTCGTGTTCGGCAACGTGGTGCCCCGGCGGACTGTGTGCATCGGCAAGAAAAGCCTGAAATGGGTGCCGCTGTTCGGGCAACTGTTCTGGCTGGCAGGCAACGTGTTGATTGATCGTGGGAACGCGCACAAGGCGCGCAAGTCGATGCTCACCACCACCCACACCTTGCAACACGAAGACACGTCGATCTGGGTGTTCCCGGAAGGCACGCGCAACCTCGGTGAAGAACTGCTGCCATTCAAGAAAGGCGCGTTCCAGATGGCGATCGCCGCCGGTGTGCCGATTGTGCCGGTATGCGTCAGCAGCTACATCAAGCACATGCGCCTGAACCGCTGGCGCAGCGGGAAAATTCTCATACGCTCGCTGCCGGCGATTCCTACAGCCGGGCTGACCATGGATGACATGCCCATGCTCATGTCCCAGTGCCGTGAACAGATGCGGGAATGCATCGCCGCGATGGATCAGCAGCTGCAAGCTGCGTGAAAAACCAACCCGCCTCGTGCGGGTTTTCTTTTGCCGGGTGAACTGTGCAGATTTCACTGACTCTCAAGCAGCGACACGGCTAAGCTGAAGCCTTGTATTCCCTGCCATCTGCCAAGAAGAAGTGAATCACCACCATGGGTCGAGTTGTTGCTGCTGCGGTTTACAGCGCCGGTAAGAAAGTCACCAATATCACGCTTGACGAAGGCGCCGCCTGGGCCGCAAAAACCGGGCATTTTGTCTGGATCGGTCTGGAAGAGCCGGACGCTCAGGAGCTGGCCAATCTGCAACGCCAGTTCAACCTGCACGAACTGGCCATCGAAGACGCCCTGGAAAAACACAGCCGGCCAAAGCTGGAAACCTTTGGTGACGCCTTGTTTATCGTCACCTACTCGCCGATCCGCGAGCATGGGATTTTGCAGTTCATCGAAACGCATATCTTCGCCGGCAAGGGCTACATCATCACCGCCCGCAACGGCCACTCGGCGTCCTATGCGCATGTCCGCCAGCGCTGTGAGGCGCGGCCGCTGTTGCTCGAGCACGGCGAAGATTTCGTCCTCTATGCACTGCTGGATTTCGTGATCGAAAACTACCAGCCAGTCGGCGAAGCGATTCATGCCGAGATTGATGAACTGGAGCGCAACGTGCTGTGCAGTGCGTTGAACGAGCATGACATCCAGAAACTTCACGGCCTGCGCCGCGATGTGTTGCGCCTGCGCCGTTATGCAGCGCCGATGGTGGAGATTGGCGAGGAGCTGCAGAAACTGAGTTTCCCGTTCATCGACAAGAACATGCGCCCGTACTTCCGCGACGTGCAGATTCACGTCACGCGGCAGATGGAAGACCTGACAACGCTGGCGGACATTGCCAGCCAGACCATCGAGATCGGCGTGTTGCTGGAGGCGTCACGGCAAAGTGTGGTGCAACGCAAGTTTGCCGCGTGGGCGGCGATTCTGGCGTTCCCGACGGCGGTGGCGGGGATTTACGGGATGAACTTCCAGAACATGCCGGAGCTGAGCTGGCATTACGGCTATTTCGCTGTGCTGGGGTTTATCACGGTGGGGTGCGTGAGTTTGTGGGCGAGTTTCAAGAGGTCGGGGTGGTTATAGGGAAGCAAATGCAAAAGATCGCAGCCTGCGGCAGCTCCTACATTGGGATGGTGTACACCCTGTAGGAGCTGCCGCAGGCTGCGATCTTTTGATCTGCTATCAAGCAGCTTCTGGCTTGTGCGCCACAAACCGCATCATCCATTCCGCCACGGTGGTGCCATGGTGCTCCTGCTCCAGGCTGGCCACGCCTTGGGAATAGATCTGTGACCCCAGCGCGTCCTGGCGCAGATCCAGCAGTGCCCGCGAATAGTCGTGGATGAATTCCGGGTGGCCCTGGAAGCACAGCACCTGATCGTTGATGTGGTACGCGGCAAACGGGCAGAAATCGCTGGAGGCAATGACCGTGGCGTTTTCCGGCAACGCCGTGACCTGATCCTGGTGGCTGATCAGCAACGTCAGCTCTTCCCGCACCGGGCTCATCCACGGCGCCTTGGCCGCCAGTTTGTAGTTGTGGGTGCCGACACCCCAGCCCTGAGTGGCGCGCTCACTCTTGCCGCCCAGCAACAGCGCCAGCAGTTGATGGCCAAAGCACACGCCGAGCAGCTTGTCGCCACGCTCGTAACGGGTCAGCAGGTATTGCTTGAGAGTCTGGATCCACGGGTCGGTGCCGAACGAATCGGCCTTGCTGCCAGTGATCAGGTACGCATCGAAGGTCAGATCGTCGCTTGGGTATTCACCCTGCATCACGTTGTACACGGTGAACTCGGCGGCAATCGGTTGCTGCGAGAACAGGCGCTGGAACATCTGCCCGTAACCCTGATATTGATCGACCAGTTCCGGACGCAGGATGTCGGTTTCCAGAATGCAGATGCGTAGCGACATAAAAAATACCTGACACGTGATGGGAATAATGAACACCCAGAGCCTGCCTTGAAACACCCCGGCAAGGCAAGCCCCGCAGCGCTCAGCCGATCACTTAAAACAACTCGCCTTTCGCGGCTTTTTCCAGCAACAACGCCGGTGGCGCAAAGCGCTCGCCGTACTGCTCGGCCAGATACTGCGCGCGTGCGACGAAGTCCTGCACGCCGTACTGATTGATAAATTGCAATGCGCCGCCGGTCCATGGGGCAAATCCAATGCCGAAGATCGAGCCGACGTTGGCATCCGCCGTCGAAGTCAGCACGCCCTCCTCCACACAGCGCACGGTTTCCAGGGCCTGCACGAACAGCAGACGATCACGCACATCCTTCGGCGAAATCTGCCCGTCAGCCTTCTCGAAACGCGTCTTCAGCTCCGGCCACAGATGCTTCTGACCACCCGCCGGGTAATCGTAGAAGCCCCCGCCGGCAGCTTTGCCCGGGCGCTTGTATTCGTTGAGCAGCAAGTCAATCACAGCGAACGCCGGATGCTCTGTCAGCGGTTTCCCTTCCGCTTGCAGGTCCTTGGCCGTTTGCTGACGGATATGGCTCATCAGGCTGAGGGAAACTTCGTCGGAGATCGCCAGCGGCCCGACCGGCATCCCGGCCTTGCGCGCTTCGGTCTCGATCATCGGCGCACTCACACCCTCGCCGAGCATGGCGATACCTTCGTTGGTGAAAGTGCCGAACACCCGCGAGGTAAAGAAGCCACGACTGTCGTTGACCACGATCGGGGTTTTCTTGATCTGCAGGACGAAGTCGAAACCACGCGCCAGGGTTTCAGCACTGGTCTGCGCACCCTTGATGATTTCCACCAGCGGCATTTTGTCCACCGGGCTGAAGAAATGCAGACCGATGAACTTGCTCTGATCGGGTACTGCCGTCGCCAGTCCGGTGATCGGCAACGTTGATGTGTTGGAGGCAATCACCGCGTCAGGACCGACAATCTTTTGCGCTGCAGAGGAAACGTTGGCCTTCAGTTCACGGTCTTCGAACACCGCCTCGATGATCAGATCGCAACCCGCCAGATCGGCATCGCTCTCGCTGGCCTGGATCCGTGCCAGCACCGCCTCGCGTTTTTCAGCCGTCATCTGCCCACGGGCGACTTTCTTGTCCAGCAATGCCGCCGAGTGGGCCTTGCCCTTCTCGGCCGCCGCCAGGTTGATGTCCTTGAGCACCACGTCGATACCGGCCGAAGCACTGACGAAGGCGATACCGGCGCCCATCATGCCTGCGCCGAGCACACCGACCTTGCGCGTGACATAGGGCTCAAAGCCCTGCGGCCGCGAACCGCCGGCATTGATTTCGTTGAGCTGAAACCAGAAGGTGCCGATCAGGTTTTTCGAAATCTGCCCGGTGGTCAGTTCGGTGAAGTAACGCGTTTCGATCAGGTGCGCGGTGTCGAAGTCGACCTGCGCGCCCTCCACCGCCGCGCAGAGGATTTTCTCCGGCGCGGGCAGCGTGCCCTGAGTCTTGCTGCGCAGGATTGACGGCGCAATCGCCAGCATCTGCGCGACCTTCGGATTCGACGGCGTGCCGCCGGGAATCTGGTAGCCCTTCACATCCCAGCGCTGCACCGCACTCGGGTTGGCGACAATCCAGGCGCGCGCCTTGGCCAGCAACTCGTCACGATCCGCCGCCAGCTCATCGATCAGACCGGCCTGCAACGCCTGCTGTGGGCGGATCTTCTTGCCTTCGAGCAGATACGGCAGCGCCTTTTCGATCCCCAGCATACGCACCATACGCACCACCCCGCCGCCGCCCGGCAACAGTCCGAGGGTTACTTCCGGCAGACCGAGTTGCACCGCCGCATCGTCCAGCGCCACCCGGTGATGGCACGCCAGGCAGATTTCCCAGCCTCCGCCGAGCGCCGCACCGTTGATCGCTGCGACCACCGGTTTGCCGAGGGTTTCCAGGGTGCGCAATTGCCCCTTGAGGCCCAGCACCATGTCATAGAACGCTTTGGCCTCGGGTTTACCGACCTTGATCAGCTCATTGAGATCGCCGCCGGCAAAGAAGGTTTTCTTCGCCGAGGTGATGATGACCCCGGCAATGCTGTCTTTTTCCGCCACCAGCCGCGCGACGCAGGCGCCCATGGCCTGGCGGTATACGGCGTTCATGGTGTTGGCGCTCTGGCCCGGCATGTCGATGGTCAGCACGACGATGGCGTCCTGACCTTTTTCGTAACGAATGGCTTCGCTCATAACAAGATTCCTTGAATTCGGGGCTCAAAGGCGTTCGATGATGGTGGCAATGCCCATGCCGCCGCCGACGCACAGCGTCGCCAGGCCGTAACGCAGACCCCGGGTTTCCAGCTCATCGAGCAAGGTGCCGAGGATCGCGCAACCGGTGGCGCCCAGCGGATGGCCCATGGCGATCGAGCCGCCGTTGACGTTGACCTTGTCCGGGTCGACCGCCATGTCCTTGATGAACTTGAGTACCACCGAAGCAAACGCCTCGTTGACCTCGAACAGGTCGATGTCTTCCACGCGCAAACCGGCCTTGGCCAGTGCCTTGCGGGTGGCCGGCGCCGGGCCGGTGAGCATGATCGTCGGGTCAGTACTGGTCACCGCCGTGGCGACGATACGCGCCCGAGGCTGCAAACCCAGCGCACGGCCCTTGGCTTCGGAGCCGATCAACATCAGCGCCGCACCGTCGACGATCCCGGAGCTGTTGCCCGGCGTGTGTACGTGGTTGATTCGCTCGACGTGGCTGTAAACCCGCAGCGCGGTGGCATCAAACCCCATCTGACCGATCATTTCGAAACTTGGCTTGAGTTTGCCCAGGCCTTCCATCGTCGATTCGGCGCGAATGAATTCGTCGTGGTCGAGCAGGATAATGCCGTTCTGGTCCTGCACCGGCACCAACGACTTGTTGAACGAACCGTCGGCCCGTGCCCGCGCAGCTTTCTGCTGCGAGTGCAACGCATAGGTATCGACATCCTCACGGCTGAAGCCCTCAAGGGTAGCGATCAGATCCGCGCCAACGCCCTGCGGGGTGAAGTGGCTGTGCAGGTTGGTCTGCGGGTCCAGCGCCCAGGCGCCGCCGTCGCTGCCCATCGGCACCCGCGACATCGACTCGACGCCACCGACCACCACCAGATCCTCGAAACCGGAGCGGACTTTCATGGCGCCGAGATTCACCGCTTCCAGACCGGAAGCGCAGAAGCGGTTGATCTGTACACCGGCAACGCTGACGTCCCAGTCCGCCACCTGCACCGAGGTTTTGGCGATATCGGAACCCTGATCGCCAATCGGCGTGACGCAACCGAGTACCACGTCATCGACTTGGCTGGTGTCCAGCGCGGTACGGCTCTGCAGTGCGGTCAACAGCCCCGCGACCAGATTCACCGGTTTGACGCTGTGCAGCGCGCCATCGGCCTTGCCTTTGCCGCGGGGCGTACGCAGCGCATCGAAAATCAAAGCTTGGGTCATGACGTCCTCGAACCTGTGCGGTGAGTGAATTTCGTGGTTTCACTGTTATCCCGCGCCGTCGAGGATTCAATGACCACAGCGCTCAATGATGTTGACGCGCACGCTCAGACGGACGGTCATCCACCTTCAGGTGAACCGGTTCAGGTCAGCGAGTTGTCTAGCAAGCGGTCGGCGCAGAAGCTGGCAATACGCCTCATGTCTTTTTTATTGCCAGCAGCAGTAAATACATACGAAATGGATCTAAGCCGCGCGTGACGCGGGCTCTAAGGTAGTACATGTACGTCAGGGTCGTCGGGTTTTGCCGGGGCCGACGTTCTTCTACAGGAAGTGCAGCGTTTGCCGTCATGGATATGCAGGCAAACATCAGGAAATAACAATAAAGGCGGTCAAGCCATGTTCAAACAACCGAAAGTTCGTCAAGCCGGGCTCATTCTTTTCGCCACCACGCTGTTGCTGATTTTGCCGAACCTGACCAAGGTCATTGGCTGACTCAACGGCCGGGTGCATTTCATTGCCATCAACAATGTGACTGGCCCGCTTCCCGGGCCAGCGTGGCTGTGCCAACCTTTGCGCACTCCTACGACATGGAAGGCGATCATTTGAAAACGCTCATTGTGTTCTGGGCCTTGCTGCTGAGCATGCCCTTGTCTGCCGCACAGCTGGATCTGCAGCTCGGCGCAACCCATCACACCTGGCAGACCGAGGAATTGCTCAAGCACCCTCAGGTACAAACCCTGACCATCAAAAATGATGTGTCTTACAAGAAGGACATGACTTATCGCGCCGTCCCGGTCGCGGCGCTGCTCACGGGCATCAAACCGGGCGATCATCTGCAAGCGGTGGCGCTGGACGGCTTTGCCGCCGAGCTCAGCGCTGCACCGTTGCTCAATACCAAAGGCGCACGGGCCTGGCTGGCGATCGAAGACCCGGCGCAGCCGTGGCCGCCGCTGTCCGAAGGCAAGCACAGCGCAGGGCCGTTCTATCTGGTATGGACCGACGCGCAGGCCGGCAATATCAGCCCGGAACAATGGCCGTTCCAGGTGGCAAGCATCAAGCGCATGGCGCCAGTGGCCGAGCGCTTCCCTGCCCTGTTGCCGGATCCCGCGCTGAAAGCGAATGACCCGGTGAATCAGGGTTTTGCGCTGTTCCAGAAGAACTGCCTGGCCTGCCACCGCTTGAACGGTGCGGGCGATGCGCAGTTCGGACCGGACCTGAACATCCCGTACAACCCAACCGAGTATTTCGACGCGGACTTCCTCAAGCGCTACATTCGTGATCCACAGAGTTTGCGCCAGTGGCCGCAGGCGAAGATGCCGGGGTTTTCGGCGGAGGTGTTGCCGGAGGCGGATTTGCAGTTGTTGATTGGCTATTTGCAGCACATGGCTGGGCGCAAGATCAAGCCATAAGCGTTGCGGTGATATCACCAGCCTCTTCGCTGGCAAGCCAGCTCCCACAGGATTACCGCGGCTTCAGAGTCAGCGCATAACCTGTGGGAGCTGGCTTGCCAGCGATAGCGGTATCCCGGATCTACTGTTGCTGCACGGAAATGACTGGCGTCGGCGACACCAACACCTTCGCATGCATCTGCTCGCTCCCCCCGCCCCGGCGCATGCCGCGCACCGGGCAGGCATCCAGATAATCCAGGCCCACCGCCAGTTTCAAGTGCCGCTCCGGGCGGGCCAATTGGTTGGTCACGTCAAAGCTGTACCAGGCGTCATCCAGCCATGCTTCGGCCCAGGCATGGCTGGCCAGATGCTCGGCGTCCTCGCTGTACAGATAGCCGGAAACGTAGCGTGACGGGATCCCCAGGCTGCGTGCACAGGCGAGAAAGGCATGAGTGTGATCCTGGCAAACCCCGGCGCGCCCGGCAAAGGCTTCGGCGGCACTGGTGTCGACTTCGGTGGAGCCCGGCGTGTAGGTCATGTGCTGATTCAAGCCGTGCATCAGATCGATCAGGGCGGTGCGGTCACGTCGCTGCTTGCAGGATTTTTCGGCAAACGTACGTAACGCTTCGTCCGCCTCGGTCAGGCGAGTGAAACGCAGGAACGGCAGCGCCGACTGACTCTCATGCTCGGCCTCACGCAACTCGTCGATATCCACTTGGCCGCGGGCGCCGATAATGATCGCTTCGTGCGGTTCGTCCATGGTCAGCACATGCAAGATGTTGCCGAACGGATCGAGCTGCGCGCGCACCGGTCGCGGCAGGTCAAGCTGCCAGCTCAATACGTGCTGACGCTCGCTGTCGTGCGGGGTCAGGCGCAGATACTGGATGCTCGCCCGCACCTGATCTTCATAGTGATAGGTGGTCTCGTGGCTAATGGAAAGTCTCATGCAGCCTCCAGGTATGAACTGTGAATCGCATTGCCCAACTGGCGCACCAGCGGGATGAATTCGGTGAGCCAGGCGTGCAGGCCTTCGGCAAGGATTTCGTTGATGCCGGTGTAGCGCAGACGCGCGTCCATCTCAGCGGCCAGACGTTGCGCCGGACGGCCGTTGGCCCCCGGCAACTGGGCGAGAATCTGGTCGATTTCCTCGGTGCAGGCACGCAACGAACGCGGGACATCGGCGCGCAACAGCAGCAGCTCGGCGACATGCCGGGCGCCGGGGGCGTCGCGGTAGATCTCGGTGTAGGCCTCGAAAGACGACAGCGCCCGCAACAGCGCACTCCATTGATAGTAAGCGTGGGCGGTGCCGTCACTGACGGCCTCGGCCTGATCGCCAGCCATTTCGTAGCGCGCATCGAGCAGGCGCAGCGTGTTGTCTGCACGCTCGATGAAGGTGCCCAGGCGAATGAAGCGGAATGCATCGTTGCGCATGATCGTGCCGTAGGACGCGCCCCGGAACAGGTGCGAGCGCTCCTTGATCCACTCGCAGAAACGGCTCATTCCGTATCGGCTGAGGCCCTGCTCGGCAATGCCGCGAATCTCCAGCCAGGTGGCGTTGATGTTCTCCCACATGTCTGCGGTGATTCGTCCACGCACCGCGTGCGCACTGGCCCGCGCCGCGCCGAGACAGCTGTAGATGCTCGCCGGGTTGGCCGCATCGAGGGCGAAAAAGTGCAGCAGGCGTTCGGCATGCAGTTCGCCATGACGCTCCAGGTAATCGTCGAGGGTGCCGGTAATCAGCAGCGGCATGGCCAGCTCGTGCAGACCGTCGCCGCGACCGTCCTGCGGCATCAGCGACAGCGAATAACTGACATCGAGCATCCGCGCGAGGTTTTCCGCCCGCTCCAGGTAACGCGACATCCAGTACAGATCCGAGGCAGTTCTACTTAACATGGCAAGCTTCCTTCAATCCTCGACCACCCAGGTGTCCTTGGTTCCGCCACCCTGGGAGGAATTCACCACCAGGGAGCCTTCACGCAGGGCGACACGGGTCAAACCGCCGGGCACGACCCGGGTTTCGCGGCCAGACAGTACAAACGGACGCAGGTCGATATGGCGTGGTGCAATGCCGTTTTCGACAAAGGTCGGACAGGTCGACAGTGACAACGTCGGCTGCGCGATGTACGCGTGGGGTTTGGCTTTGATCCGCTCGCGGAATGCATCGATTTCCGCCGCCGTCGCCGCCGGCCCCACCAGCATTCCGTAACCGCCGGAGCCTTGGGTTTCCTTGACCACCAGATCCGGCAGATTGGCCAGGACGTGGGAAAGTTCCGAAGGGTTGCGGCACTGCCAGGTCGGCACGTTCTTCAGGATCGGCTCTTCGTCGAGGTAAAAGCGGATCATGTCGGTGACAAACGGGTACACCGACTTGTCGTCCGCCACGCCGGTGCCAATGGCGTTGGCCAGCACCACGTTGCCCGAGCGATAGGAAGACAACAGTCCCGGCACGCCGAGCATTGAGTCCGGGCGGAACGCCAGCGGGTCGAGGAAAGCGTCGTCGAGACGCCGGTAGATCACGTCCACCGCTTTCGGCCCGTCGGTGGTGCGCATGAAGACCTTGTCGTCACGCACGAACAGATCCGCGCCCTCCACCAACTCGACGCCCATTTCCCGTGCCAGAAAGGCGTGTTCGAAGAACGCACTGTTGAAGCGCCCCGGCGTCAGTACCACCACGCTCGGGTCGTCGATCGGGCTGGAGCTTTTCAGGGTGTCGAGCAACAGGTTCGGGTAGTGATCGATGGGCGCGATGCGCTGGGCAGCGAACAGCTCCGGAAACAGGCGCATCATCATCTTGCGGTCTTCAAGCATGTAGCTGACGCCGCTCGGGGTACGCAGGTTGTCTTCGAGCACGTAGTAGGTGCCGTCGCCGTCGCGCACCAGATCAACGCCGGAGATATGCGAATAGATATCGCGGTGCAGGTCCAGGCCCTGCATCGCCAACTGGTACTGCTCGTTGGCCAGCACCTGTTCGGCGGGGATGATCCCGGCCTTGATGATGCGCTGTTCGTGATAGAGGTCGGCGAGGAACATGTTCAGCGCCTTGACCCGCTGGATGCAGCCGCGCTCGACGGTCCGCCACTCGCTGGCGGGGATGCTGCGCGGAATGGTGTCGAAGGGAATCAGGCGCTCGGTGCCCTGCTCGTCGCCATAGAGCGTGAAGGTGATCCCGGCCCGGTGGAACAGCAGGTCGGCCTCGCGCCGCCGTTGCGCCAGCAACTCGTCAGGCGTGTCGGCAAGCCAGCGGGCGAACTCCCGGTAATGCGGGCGGACCTGGCCGCCGGCATCGTACATTTCATCAAAATAGGTGCGGATCATGCCGTACTCCTTGTCACCCGGACCTACAGGCCTTCGCAAGGCCCGTGCCATCGGCATAAACGCTTTGATTTCAATCGGTTGGATAATCAAGCCGCAAACACCGCACCATTCCTGTGCGGCAAATGCTCCAACAGGATTGCCCCCGCTTCATTGCGACGCACTGCATCGCCTATCACCAGCATAGTCAGAGTTGATTTCACTGCTTGCGTCGGGCTGCGGATAATCGGCGCATCCGCTGAAAACTTCCCCACTGAAGGCTTCAGCTCCACTGATCCGGACTGCCCACGCAGTCCCCGCAGGCCGTAACCCTGACCGGTTTCCTCTCCTTATCGGTCTTCCCTTTTAGCCACCCTCTCCGGTGGCTTTTTTTTGCCTTTCTGAAATGTTTTGAAAGTAAAAAGCAAAAGATCGCAGCCTCCGGCAGCTCCTGCAGGTGATTGGTGCAGGGGCTGCTGGAGGCTGCGATCTTTTGATCTTTGAAAACGACAACGGCCAACCCGAAGGTCAGCCGTTGCTCAATACCTGAAACCAGAGATCAGTTCAGACGATGGCGGTTGCGCACCTCCTGCTTGACGCCCCAGCCCTCGATGATGCCGCCCAGCGGCTCGACCACGGCAGAAAAGCCCTGCTCGAAATCGCCAATGTCGTCATAGGTCGCGTGCATCACTTTGCTCAGTTCCAGTGACCAGGCGCCATCTTCGCGCGCACTGACCTGGGCATTGATGGATTCACCACGAAATTTGCCCGCCGCCCTGCGCGCCCGCTCCTCGTCCGGGAAAATGGCGTAGAACTCGATGGGATGGAACCGGGAAAAGTCGAAACCGCCTTCTTTCATGCGGCGCAGTACGTTGCTGCTGATGTCTTCTTGATAGGCTGTGCTCATGAAACGTCCCCCTCGGATAGATGGATAGACTTTCCGTATTCCCGCCCCGGGCCTTACAGGCCAGAAGTACATCGGCAACCCGGTTGCCGGCGGGAAACAAGCATGTAGCTGACAAGACCAGACCTTAGCGATTCGTTCGCTGATCTCGCTTGCAGAGTAGCCCCAAGATAGAGCTGCTGCCAAGGCCTGGTTGTTTCGGATGAAAGGAAGATTTTCAGATTGGAGTGATGCTGCGGATCTTGATGCTGTTCTGGGTTTCGAGGCTTTTGACGCCCGCATCAGGGGTTCGCCCTTCCAGATCGTTCAGATCCAGTTTGGCGGCCACCGGCAGGAGCCGTTCCTTGATCAGGCGTGCAGCCTCGTCATCACTGGGGCATTCCGCGCGCTCGAACACCTCATCGACAATTTCACCATGATCGTCCACGAAAGTGACTTTCCACTTTTGCATCGGTGCCTCCTCGATCAAACCCGCAAATGGGCTTACTAGTATCTCGACTTTTGGCGAGATTGATCGTTCAAAAGGATTGCGGCGCACGAACATGAAAAAAAATTAACCGATGGGGAAACAGGCTTGTGTGGCGAGGGGATTCATCCCCGATGGGCGCGAAGCGTCCCTGAATTCAGCGAACGCATAGTGTCAGTTCCAACGCGTCTGCCGATTTTACGACTGCTGCGCAGCCGGTCGGGGATAAATCCCCTCACCACAGGGGATCTATCACCGATCCGGGAATAGTGCGTCAGTCGTTGCTTGGCTTGTTGATCGCCTGCAGCACGTACTGTGGCAGCGCGAACGCGCCGATGTGGATTTCCGGGTTGTAGTAGCGGGTGACGATGCCGCTGCCGATGAAGCGCTGCTGCAGGGTTTCACGGCTCAGCTTGCGGTAAGCCGGGTTGGTAGAACCCCAGGCGAAGGTCATCGAACCGCCAATGTAGGTCGGCACGGCCGCTTGATAGAAGTGCCAGTCCGGGAACAGGCTGCGCAGGCGACCGGCGGTGGTTTTGACTTCGTCGATCTGCATGAACGGCGTGCCGTTCTGGGTCACGAGGATCCCGCCTTCGTTCAGGCAACGGTGACAGGCCTGGTAGAAGTTCTCCGAGAACAGCACTTCGCCCGGACCGATCGGGTCGGTGGAGTCGGAGATGATCACGTCGAATTTTTCTGTGGTGGTGGCAACGAAACGCATGCCGTCGTCGATCACCAGGTTCAGGCGTGGATCGTCATAGGCGCCCTTGGAGTGGTTCGGCAGGAATTCCTTGCACATGTCGACCACGGTGCCGTCGATCTCGACCATGGTGATGTGCTCGACGCTGGCGTGTTTGGTCACTTCGCGCAGCATGCCACCGTCACCGCCGCCGATGATCAGCACGCGCTTGGCGGTGCCGTGGGCGAGGATCGGCACGTGGGTGAGCATTTCGTGGTAGATGAATTCGTCGGCTTCGGTGGTCTGGATCACGCCGTCCAGCGCCATCACCCGCCCCATGCGCGGGTTCTGGAAGATCACCAGGTGTTGGTGTTCGGTGCGCACTTCGTGCAGCAGTTTTTCCATGCGAAAACGCTGGCCGTAGCCTTCGTAAAGGGTTTCCAGGTACTCGCTGGTCTTGGTGACGGTCATGGTCAAGTGCTCCGATGAATGCGCGGGCGTCGATCGTGGGGACGATTGCCCGGGAAAGGCGCGCATTCTACGTTGCCGAAGATGACAGGTCGAACCTCTGTTCATCGACAATCCACAATCCCTGTAGGAGCTGCCGAAGGCTGCGATCTTTTGATCTCTGTTTTAAAAAAAACAAAGTCAAAAGATCGCAGCCTTCGGCAGCTCCTACAGGGGTATTACAGTGTTCTTCAGACCCGCACATTGCCCCGCGGTCCGGCAATCGCCCAGATGATCAGGCCCAGCACCGGCAGGAGGATGATCAGCAGGACCCAGAGGATTTTCATCCCGGTCTCGGCACCGCTTTTCAGTACGTTGATAATGGCCCAGATGTCGAGGGCAAGAATGATCAGGCCAATCAGCCCGTTGAACGTGGAACCCATGGTGTCACTCCAGATTAGTGGCATGCACTTTTAGGATAGACGGTCGCGCGCAGGGTTCCCTTTTATTGCGTTCAGACGTGAACGGCGACTTTCAGCGCTTCCAGCGACGGCGCCGCCGCGATGCCGACTTCGGCACACAGCTCCAGCACTCGTGGCACGTCGTTGCCGTAGACCAGCACCACTTGCAGCTCGTCATCGAGCAGCTGACTGAAGTTCATCAGCGTGTAACCGCCGTTTTCCTTGTTCAGGCTGCTCATCTGCACCTGAATGCGGTTGAGTGCGGTCAGTGCCTCGGTCTTGGCCAGTTGCTTGGGCTTGAGGTTGAATTCGACGCCCGGGCCAAACGAGGCGACGATCTGTGCGAACAGGTCAACGTAGGTGTCGGCCTGGAACAGCACGGTGTCCGGCAGGCTGCCGACCACCACCCACTCACCCAGCGGAATCGGGAAGGTGTCGTCGTAGTTGATGTCCGGGTTGGCCGCGAGGAACGCATCGGCATCGGCGTAAGCCTGCGCCGCTTCGTCGGCCACGTTCAGGATCTCGTCCTCGCCCATGCAGCCGGAGCTGATTTTGCTGATGAGTTCGACGAGTGCGGCTTTCATGGGGGCGGATCCTGTGGCGAAGGTGAATTTCGAGGGCGCGAAGGATAGCGCATTGCGACCTCCGGCTGCACACAGAACAATGTGGCGAGGGAGCTTGCTCCCGCTGGGGCGCGAAGCGGCCCCCAAACAGTGAATTCACCATTTTTACCAGCGCTGCGCACTGGAGCGGGAGCAAGCTCCCTCGCCACAACATCTCGACAGTCCTCAGGCCAGCAGTTTTTCCAGCTGCGCCGTGGTATCGACTGCGCCCATGGTGCGGGCCGCGTCCAGCGCGGTGATGCCGTTGGCATCCTTGGCTTGCGGGTTGGCGCCCTTGCTGATCAGGTATTCAACGATTTCAACGCGGTTGAACATCGCCGCCATCATCAACGCCGTGCGCCCGTCGAAGGACGAACCTTCGATCTCGGCACCCGCTTCCACCAGCGCCTTGACCACCGCCAGATCGCCCTTGAACGCGGCGCCGGCAATCGGGCTCTGGCCGTTGCCGTTACGCATTTCCGGGTCGGCCTTGTGCTTGAGCAGCACCTGCACCGCGTCGACGTGGCCGTAGTAACTGGCGAGCATCAAGAGCGTATCGCCCTTGCTGTTTTTCAGGTTCACCGGCAAACCGGCGCTGATCAGCCGATCAAGCATCAGCGCATCACCTTCGCGCGCCTTGTTGAACACCTGCTCGGTGAATTCGGCAGCTTCTTCAGGGGTCATCTGGCGGCTTTGGTCAGACATGGGGCAACTCCACTTTCGGTTATTCGCAAAGCCGACAGTTTCCCGAGCGCGACGATAGCTGTCACCCCCTTTTTCTCAAGTCCTGCCATAGCCAATCTCAATAGCGGTACTTGCCCTGATGAATATCGGCCAGCACCTGATCCGTCACCTGCACGTAAGTCTGGGTGCCGGGCAACCAGGCATAGATTGGGTCATCCCCCGTCTGGGCGGGGTCGAAGCCTTCGTTTTTCAAACGGGTCTTCTGGTATTTGAACGTCCCGGTGGTCTCCATTTTCACCTTCACCCGCAGGAACAGCGGTACCGCATACGCCGGCATACGCTGACGGGCGAACGCGAGCAATTCAGTGAAATCCAGGGTCGCCAGTGACTCGGCGGGCGTAATGGCGGCCATGCCGGCGCGACCGTTGGTGTTGCGCACTTCTACACCGTAGGCCACCGCCTCGGAAATGTGCGGATGCTGCAACAACAGGTTTTCCACTTCCGTGGTCGAGACGTTTTCGCCCTTCCAGCGGTAGGTATCGCCGAGGCGATCGACAAACTGCGCATGGCCGAAACCGATATTGCGCAGCAAGTCGCCGGTATTGAAGAAGCGGTCGCCCTTGCTGAACACATCGTGCAGCACCACTTTGGCGGTTTTCTCTGGGTCGGTGTAGCCGTCCAGCGGGGCCTTTTCGTCGATCCGTGCCAGTAGCAAGCCCTGCTCGCCCTTGCCGACCTTGCGCATGAAGCCGTTGGCGCTGCGCAGCGGCTGCCCGCTGTCGTGGTCGTAAGCCACCAGTTCCCAGGCCATCAGCGAGAAACCAATGGTGTTGTCGAAGTTGAGAATGTTGCTGAAGCCGATATTGCCATCACTCGCCGCGTACAGTTCGCAGATGTGCTCGACGGCAAACCGGGTCTTGAACTCGGCCCAGGCGCCGGGACGCAAGCCGTTGCCGATCATCTTGCGCACGGCGTGACGGCTGTCATCGGCGCTGGGCGGCTGATCGACCAGGTAGCGGCACAATTCGCCGACATACCCGAGCGTGGTCGCGTTATAGCGACGCACGTCCGGCCAGAACTGGCTGGCGCTGAACTTGCGGCGGATGGCGAACCCGGAAGCGCCATTGATCGCCGAGCCCCAGCACACGCAGAGGCCGGTGGCATGGTACAGCGGCAAGGTGCAATAGACGACGTCGTCGGGCGTCATGTTCAGAGCGATCATGCCGAAGCTGGCCGAGCTGCGCATCCAGCGGCCGTGCTTGAACACCCCGGCCTTGGGCAGGCCGGTGGTGCCGGAGGTGTAGATGTAAAAACACGGGTCGTTGAAGAACACTTCGCCGCTGCTGGGCGGGTTGTCACCGCGCGCATCGGCGCTGGCACTGATCAGGTTGATGTAGCCCTCGGGCGCAATGCCCGGGTGGCTGTAGGTGTCGCGGTCAGCGATAAACCAGGTGCGCTGCGCCGGGATCGACACCTGCTCGCGGATCGCGGCAAACGCCGGTTGCAGTTCTTCACCGAGCACGATCGCCACCGGCGCTACCAGATTGATGCTGTGAATCAGCGTGTCGCGGGTCTGCGAAGTATTGAGCAGCGCACTGACCGCGCCGAGTTTGGCCAAGGCCAGAATGGTCACCAGCAGTTCCGGGCGGTTTTCGATGAACACCGCGACCACATCGCCCTTGCCGATGCCCTGCGTACTCAAATAGTGGGCGATGCGATTGGCCCACTGGTTGACCTGCGCGTAGGTCAGCAAGACGTTGTCCTGCAGGATCGCCAGGCCTTCAGGGTTACGCAGGGTTGCCTGCTCGAAGGTCCAGCCGAGGCCACACGTTTGGGTCGGATCCGTGACGTTGGCGACTTTCATGCCCTTGACCACCCGCGGGATGGCTTTGGCGATTGTCGGCAGTTTGCGGAGCATCATGCTCCAGGTAATCGTGTCGCTCGGCGCGTGACGCATGGCAGTTCCCCGTTCGACCTGACTGGCCGGTTTCTTATTGTTCGGGCCGTGGCATGACCTGCGTTGCGGGCAAGGTCGGGATCGAAAATACGACAGCGCTTCTCAAGCTGTACACGCGGTTTTTGCAATGTTTTGTATCCGCCCGCTCATGCCTGGCAGCGGAGATTGCGCCTTTGCCATTTGGTTCCGTCCAACTGAAGAGAATCCCGCAAAATGCAGGATGCACGATGGCCATTCATGCAGTTTGCACGACCCGTGCAAATTTCATGATTTTTAAGCAATTGATTTTAAAGGATTTTTTATTTTTCAAATGCTGGCACAATCGCTGCAACCTCCTGTGCATGCTTGCCCTTCAAGTGCATACGGAGCTGAAAGACATGAGCCTGATTCAAGAAAAATTTACCTCCCTGTTCTCCAACTTCAACGTCACCACTGCACCGCGTCCTGATGGCGGGATTTTGCTGACCTTGCGCAGCAGCGAAGGCAAAGTGTTCAAGCGCGCCTTGACCTACCAGCAAATGCACAACGCCGACCAACTGTCGTGGGCAATCAGCGCCATCCGTCGTGACCTGGCAGAAGAAGCCAGTGAACTGCCGCAGATTGCAATGCTGCAAAGCCAGCAGCGTTTTGCCCTGCCGACGTATCACTCGCTGTAAAAACGTAAACGCATTAAACAAAAAAGGCCGTGGAGCAGATGCTCCACGGCCTTTTGTTTGTACGCGATTCTTATGTAGAAGCTGCCGAAGGCTGCGATCTTTTGATCTTGATCTTTTAAATCAAAGTCAAAAGATCGCAGCGTTCCGCAGCTCCTACAGGGACTTGTGTGGTTAGAAGGCTTCGGGTTCGATGCCGGTGAAGCTGTCGACGGTGATATGGCTTGCCAGTTCTCCACCCTCGCGGGCCAGGCCACAGGTCTGCAAACCGGCAGCCTGCGCGGCATCCAGTTCCTCGACGATATCCGACAGAAACAGAATCTCCCCCGGCTCGACGCCAATTGCCTGTTGGATGTTGCGATAGGACTGTTCTTCGCGTTTAGGCCCCGACGTGGTGTCGAAATACCCGCTGAACAGCGGCGTCAGATCCCCCGCTTCGGAACAACCAAAGATCAGTTTCTGCGCCTGGATCGAACCGGACGAATACACAAACAGTTGATAACCAGCCTGATGCCAGCGCTTGAGCGCTTCAACGGCGTCCGGGTAAACGTGGCCTTTCAACTGCCCGGCCTGATAGCCCTGCGCCCAGACCATGCCTTGCAGCGCTTTGAGCGGCGTGGCCTTGCGGTCTTCGGCGATCCAGCTCAGGAGGATTTCCACCACCCGTTCAACATCGGCCTGCGGCTCGTTGCTGTCGCGGCGCACGGCGGCGATCTGCTCGGCGACATCGGCGCGCTCGACATTCTGCCGCACGAAGTCCGGCAGGTGTCTGGCGGCATACGGGAACAGCACGTCGAAGACGAAACTCACCGCGCTGGTGGTGCCTTCAATGTCGGTGAGGATGACTTTGATCGACATCGGCTCAGTCCTCCAGACGCGGGAAGCGCCCGGCGATGTCTTCGCCGGTGAAGTTGGCGACCCAGCCTTCCGGATTGTTGAACAGGCGAATCGCCACGAAGTGCGGGTGCTCGCCCATGTCGAACCAGTGTTTGGTGCCGGCCGGCACCGAGATCAGGTCGTTCTTCTCGCACAGCACCGCGTAGACGTAATCGTCGATGTGCAAAGTAAACAAGCCACGACCGGCGACGAAAAAGCGCACTTCGTCCTCGCCATGGCGGTGCTCTTCAAGGAACTTGGCGCGCAGCTCGGCTTTTTGCGGGTGATCGCTGTTGAGGCTGATCACATCGACGGTGATGTAACCGCGCTCGGTCATCAGTTTGTCGATCTGCTCCTGATAGGCGCTGATCACCTCTTCCTGGCTGGCGCCGGGCTGGATTTTCGTCGCGGCTTGCCAGCGGTCGAAGCGTACGCCCTGCTCGGCGAGCGTCGAGGCGATGTCTTCGAAATGGGTCAGCACCTTGTTCGGAATCTCGGGACTGGATACGTGATAAACGGACAGGCTGCTCATGGGCAATTCCTCGGTAACGGCCTTGCCGTCCGGTTCTTGCAGACCGGTCGGGCAGTGCATTTGATCAGGCAAACGGGCGGCTTCTGGTGAAGTCAGCCTTGGCGGTTCATGACGCTGCGGGTTTTCAACTCGCATTCAAACAGAAATTCAAAAGCCTCGATCTGCCGCAGGGCGTCGCTCATCTGCGCACCCCAGGTGTAGAGGCCGTGGCCGCGAATCAGGTAACCGACGCAATCGGGATGGGCGTCGAGCCAAGGCTGCACCTTGGCGGCGAGGCGCGCAATGTCCTGATCGTTGTCGAAGATCGGCACGCGCACCCGGGATTCGTGGGTGGAGATGCCGCTGAAGGCTTTTTGCAGTTCGTAGTCTTCGAACTCGATAAAGTCTTGCGGTGTCAGCCGCGACAGGACCGTGGCGTTCACCGAATGGGTGTGCAGCACCGCACCGATTTCCGTGCGCCAGCTATAGAGCTGGGTGTGCAGCAGGGTTTCGGCGGACGGTTTTTTGCCCGGTTCCAGGCTGTTGCCGGACAGATCCGTGGCGAGCACATCGTCCAGCCCCAACTGGCCCTTGTGTTTACCGGACACGGTCAGCAGCGCTTGGCTCGGCGACAGGCGCGTCGAGTAATTGCTGCTGGTGGCCGGCGACCAGCCGCGACCATAAAGAAAACGCCCGGCGTCGACGATTTGCTGGGCGAGCTGTTCACGCGTAAGGCTCATGGCCTGTCCTCTTGCATACGTGTGGCAATGATAACGGCAGCAGCGAGCGCCGCGAGACTGGCAATACTAAAGGTCAATGTCGCGCCGAGGGCATTCCAGCTGTAACCGGAATACAACGCACCGAGCGCGCCACCGGTGCCGGCCAGCGCGGCGTAAAGCGCCTGGCCCTGACCTTGCTGGCGCGCACCGAAGCTACGTTGCACGAAAGCGATGGCAGCCGCATGAAAGCTGCCGAAAGTCGCCGCGTGCAGCACCTGCGCAAACAACAGCAGCCACAGGAATTCGGCGAACGAACCTAGCAGCAACCAGCGCAGCGCCGCCAGCAGAAAACTCACCATCAGCACCCGACGCAAGGAAAACCGCGCGAGAATCCGGCTCATCGCCATGAACATCAGCACTTCCGCCACTACGCCGACGGCCCACAACATGCCGATCACGCCTCGGCTGTAACCGAGTCGTTCAAGGTGCAAGGTCAGAAAGGTGTAATACGGGCCGTGGCTCATCTGCATCAGCGCGACGCAGACGTAAAACGCCAGCACACCGGGGCTGCGCAGTTGCTTGAGGAAGCCTTCGCCGTTTGGCCGGTTACCCTGCGGCGGTTGCGCATTCGGCACCCACAGGCTACTGAGGACGATACCGGCCATGATCAGCACCAGCGCCGCCGGGTAGATATCGAGACTGAGCCATTCGAACAAGCGCCCCAGCGCGACCACGGTGATGATGAAACCGATCGAACCCCACAAGCGAATCTGGCTGTAGCGCGAGGTTTGTCCCTGCAAATGCGCGAGAGTGATGACTTCGAATTGCGGCAATACCGCGTGCCAGAAGAACGCATGCAGCGCCATGACCATCGCCAGCCAGGCGTAGGTCTTGCTGACGAAAATCAGCGAGAACGTCAGCAGCGTGCACACTGCGCCGAAGCGCACGATGGCCAGGCGTTTGCCGGTGTAGTCGCCGAGCCAGCCCCAGATGTTCGGCGCCACACAGCGCATCAGCATCGGGATCGCCACCAGTTCGCCGATGCGCGCGGGGCTGAAGCCGAGGTGATTGAAATACAGCGCCAGAAACGGCGCTGTCGAACCGAGCAAGGCGAAATAGAACAGATAGAAACTGGACAGCCGCCAGTATGGGAGCGCCGCCACGGTCAGACCGCGACGGCTTGGCGATCAACCATCAAAGCTGACCCAGCACCGGCGTGCTGACGCGCACGTCGGCGTTCTGCCCACGGTGACGCAGCAGGTGGTCCATCAGCACGATGGCCATCATTGCTTCGGCAATCGGCGTGGCGCGGATGCCGACGCACGGGTCATGGCGGCCCTTGGTGATCACGTCCACCGGGTTGCCATGAATGTCGATCGAACGACCCGGGGTGGTGATGCTCGACGTTGGCTTCAACGCCAGGTGCGCAACAATCGGCTGACCGGACGAGATCCCGCCAAGAATGCCACCAGCGTTGTTGCTGAGGAAACCTTCCGGGGTCAGTTCATCGCGATGCTCGGTGCCACGCTGGGCGACGCAGGCGAAACCGGCGCCGATTTCCACGCCTTTCACCGCGTTGATGCTCATCAGCGCGTGCGCCAGTTCAGCGTCGAGGCGATCGAAAATCGGCTCGCCCAGGCCCGGCATCACGCCCTCCGCAACCACGGTGATCTTCGCCCCGACCGAGTCCTGATCGCGGCGCAACTGGTCCATGTAGGCTTCCAGCTCCGGCACCTTGTCCGGGTCCGGGCTGAAGAAGGCGTTCTGTTCCACGGAATCCCAGGTCTTGAACGGAATTTCGATCGGGCCGAGCTGGCTCATGTAGCCACGAATGACAATGCCTTGGGTGGCGAGGAATTTCTTCGCAATCGCCCCGGCCGCCACGCGCATGGCCGTTTCGCGCGCCGAGCTGCGTCCACCGCCGCGATAATCGCGCTCACCGTATTTGTGGTGGTAGGTGTAGTCGGCGTGCGCCGGACGGAACAGATCCTTGATCGCCGAATAGTCCTTGGACTTCTGGTCGGTGTTGCGGATCAACAGGCCGATCGAGCAACCGGTGGTGCGCCCTTCGAACACGCCGGAGAGGATTTCGACTTCGTCGGCTTCCTGACGCTGGGTGGTGTGGCGGCTGGTGCCCGGCTTGCGCCGATCGAGGTCGCGCTGCAGGTCTTCAAGGGAGATCTCCAGGCCCGGCGGGCAGCCGTCGACAATGGCGACCAACGCCGGACCATGGCTCTCGCCAGCGGTGGTGACAGTGAACAACTTGCCGTAGGTATTGCCGGACATGCAGGACGCTCCGTGAAATCAAACCCGAATTCGTGATGCGCGCCAGTATACGCAGGCTAACCGAGTAGTTCATCCTCGAACCTTAGTGGTGTTGGTGAGTCCAACCGGCACCTTGGCGAATGATGGCGTGATGATGCTGCGAGTTCTGATCTTGAGTCTTACCCTGTTGACCGGTTTTGCCCATGCGACTGTCCTGCAGCGCCCGATCTCTCTGGACACCGGCAACGGTGAGCTTTTCGGCTCGCTGTTGCTGCCAAAATCCGACACCCCGGTACCGGTTGTCCTGATCCTTGCCGGTTCCGGTCCTACGGATCGTGACGGCAACAACCCCGATGGCGGGCGTAATGACAGCCTGAAACGGCTGGCCTGGGTGCTGGCCAAACACAACATTGCCAGCGTGCGCTACGACAAGCGCGGGGTCGCTGCGAGCTTCGCGGCCACGCCCGACGAGCGCAATCTGTCGGTGGAGGCCTACGTTAACGATGCTGTGGCCTGGAGCCAGAAGCTGAAAAGTGATCCGCGCTTCGGCCCGCTGATTCTGCTCGGTCACAGCGAAGGCGCCCTCATCGCCACCCTCGCTGCCCCGCGCACGGAGGCTGCTGCGCTGATTTCCCTGTCCGGCAGCGCAAGGCCAGTGGATCAAGTGATTCGCGAACAACTGGCGCGCAGCCTGCCACCACCGTTGATGCTGCGCAGCAATCAGCTGCTCGACAGCCTCAAGGCCGGCCATACCGACGCCAACGTGCCGGCGCCACTGCAACCGATTTTTCGCCCGAGCGTGCAGCCGTACCTGATTTCGCTGTTCCGTCAGGATCCGGCCAAGGCGTTTGCACAGTTGAAGATGCCGGCGCTGATCGTTCAGGGCAGCAACGACATGCAGGTCGGCGTCGGCGATGCACAGGCGCTCAAAGCGGCCAATCCCAATGCCGAACTGGTGGTGATCGACGGCATGAACCACGTCATGCGCATCGTCGCCGCCGATGTGAAGCGGCAATTGGCCTCCTACAAGGACCCGAATTTGCCACTGGCGGCGGAGCTGGGCGGCAAACTCATCGAATTTATTGACGGACTTCGCAGCCGTTAAACGGTGTTTACCCTCCAGTCCTGAAAAAAACGGCCGATAAGCCTTTGTCGCCAGCGTACCGGCTGGCGACAAGCAGGGCTTGGACAGGATCTCGCCGTTATGACTGATACCCAGACTTCACCCGACACCACCGCTGAAAAAGACGCACCGCCAGCGGTCGAGCTGCCATGGGCGGACGTCAGCGTCGAGCACCACAAGATGCTCCGCCTGGCTCCGCTGCAGACTGACCGTCACACCGGTGGCCGGCCGTTGCGTTTTGTCGAATTCGGCTATGCCGAGCGCAACAGCAAAGAGCACAGCCTGATGCGCATGGCAATCAAACTGCCCGGCCAGCGCGTGCGCAAAGAACAGAACCATCTCGATGTGTGGGTCAATCACACCAGCAAGCGTGTACATTTCGGCCCCGACAGCGGCTTGCAGATCGAACCGCTGAACCGTGGCATCGGTCGCTTCCTGGCCGCGCAAGGCATCAATTGGGCGAAAAAACGCTGGCCCGCCTACACCGTCGACGGCATGGACCTGAACAACAAAGACGCGCTGAATGAAGACACCCGCCTGCGTCGCGATCACTTCTTGCGCGTGCATGGGTTTGACGTGGTCTACGCCGACGCCCAACATTTGAAGGGCAGCGTCAAAGAGGTGCAGGTCGGTGACTTGCTGGGCGACTGGAACAGCGAGAAGCTGCAGATCGTCGAGATTCTCGAAGCGGCGCAGATGCTGCAGCAGGCCGAGCAGAACCTGGCCGAGCAGGAAGTAAAGCTGAAGAAGCAGGAAGAGAAGGTCAGCAAGTTCAAGCGTGAAGACGCTGGCTTGCGCTTCACCATTACCTGTCTGGTGGCGTTTGCGGTGTTTCAGGCGGGGTTGTTGATCTGGATTGCCACACACCGCTGAAATCAGCGATGACCTGTGGCGAGGGAGCTTGGTCCCGCTCGGCTGCGAAGCAGTCGTAAAACATGCACATGCAGTATGTCTGGTGCACCGTCATTGCATATTTTGGGTCTGCTTCGCAGACCAGCGGGAGCAAGCTCCCTCGCCACAGAAGTCAGTCAGGTCAAACGCGGGAGGCGAACAGGGCCTGATGAGCGCGGCACTGCTCTGCGGTCAGCATGAACACGCCATGCCCGCCGCGCTCGAAATCGAGCCAGGCGAAATCGACTTCCGGGTACAACGCTTCGACGTGCACCTGGCTGTTGCCCACTTCCACGATCAGCAAACCCTTCTCGGTCAGGTGATCCGCCGCTTCGGCGAGCATCCGTCGCACCAGGTTCAAGCCGTCATCACCACAGGCCAGACCCAGCTCCGGTTCGTGCTGGTATTCGTCCGGCATGTCGGCGAAATCTTCTGCGTCAACGTACGGCGGGTTCGACACGATCAGATCGAAACGCTGCCCCGGCAGACCATCGAAACCATCGCCCTGCACGGTGTACACGCGCTCATCGACGCCGTGGCGCTCAATGTTCTGGTTGGCCACTTCCAGCGCTTCGAACGACAGATCGGCCAGCACCACTTCAGCGTTCTGGAACTCGTAGGCGCAGGCGATGCCGATGCAACCGGAGCCGGTGCACAGGTCGAGAATCCGCGCAGGTTCGTCACCGATCCATGGGGCAAAACGGTTTTCGATCAGCTCGCCAATCGGTGAACGCGGGATCAGCACGCGCTCATCGACGATGAACGACATGCCGCAGAACCACGCCTCGCCCAGCAGGTAGGCAGTCGGGATGCGCTCTTCGATGCGGCGCTTGAGCAGGCGTTGCAGGTTGACCAGCTCGTCGTCTTCCAGCGCGCAGTCGAGGTAGCTGTCGGCGATCTCCCACGGCAGGTGCAAGGCACCGAGGACCAACTGCCGGGCTTCATCCCAGGCATTGTCGGTGCCATGGCCGAAAAACAGATCCTCCCCATGGAAGCGGCTGACGGCCCAACGGATGTGGTCGCGCAGGGTACGAAGTCGGGAAGTGATCACGGGGCAGAACTCCAGAAAAAACGACTGGCGATTCTACCAGCCAAATCGCGCGCCGACGACGCAGGAAAATCCGCGGAGCGACAGTAGGACCTTTCTGTTTTTTGCATCAGCTATTGAACAGAACGTGTAACTTGACAAGGCTGCAGGCCAGTAACGACGGCGTCTACGATGGTAGCGGTTCACAGAAGCGCTCAGCCAGAGGACAATGCCGCAAAAGCCCCACCCCAAGGAGCCCCAGAATGTCCGTTCCAAAAACGATGTTTCAACTCAGCGGCCGCGGTTATGCAGCGGCCACACTGAGCCATGCCACCGTGGTCATCATCGATGCCCAGAAAGAGTACCTCAGTGGCCCGCTGGCCCTGAGCGGCATGGACGCGGCCGTCGCGAACATCAAACAACTGGTCGCTGCGGCCCGTGCAGCCGGTCGGCCGATCGTGCACGTGCGTCATCTCGGCACCGTCGGTGGCCTGTTCGACCCGCAGGGCGAACGCGGCGAATTCATCCCCGGCCTTGAGCCACAAGGTGACGAAACCATCATCGGCAAACTGCTGCCGAGCGCGTTCCACGGCACCGAACTGCTCGACCGTTTGCAGAATCTTGGCTCGCTGGACCTGATCGTCTGCGGTTTCATGAGCCACTCCAGCGTCAGCACCACCGTACGCGCGGCGAAGAACCTGGGCTTCCGTTGCACGCTGGTCGAAGACGCCTGCGCCACCCGTGACCTGCCGTTCAAGGGCCGCGTGCTCAGCGCCGCCGTGGTGCAGGAAGCGGAAATGGCGATCATGGCCGACAACTTCGCCACCCTTGCCCTGACTCAGGATCTGATCTGATCTGCTCTGATGAGCGGCTCACCGCGCCGCTCATCCGCAAAAGCCTCGCATTTGCTTCAATTGCCTTAGCCTCAGGAACAACCCGGTCAACTCCCGGTCGAAGGGCCGATACCCATTGAGGAAGGTCGGAATGAAGTTATCCGATGGATTTGACGCACGCCGCTTGCGGCCCAAAGGCCAAAGCAACTGGCGTTTTCGATTCGGCGCAGCGATCGCCGCCATGCTGGCGACGTTCGGTGTGCTGCTGGCGATGGCCGGTGCCGCCAGCCTGCTGGGACGCCCGCCGGCGCTCGGCGACTTGAATGCCACGCCGATGGGTTCGGCGATCATTCTCGCGGTCGGCTTGTTGTTCCTGTACTTCGGCGTGGCCCTGTGGCGTCGATGCCGGCGTCGCGCCCGGCAATCGCGGGAACTGAACATGTCCCCGCACCTGATGAAAAAACACGACTGACTGCACGGCCTGGCTTTTTGCCGGGCCGTTTTGTTTCGACTTGGGTAAACTGGCCGCCCTTCGCGGAGGCTGACATGCAAGACGACGATTTTTCCCTGTTCAAAAATGCGATCCAAGGCGTCAAGCCGATCAAGCACGACCGCGCCGACACCGGCAAACCCAAGGCTGACCGCGCGCAGATTGCCAAGCTGCGCCAGTCCGCCACCGTGCGCACCGACACCACCACCGTGGATGGCCTGTCCGATCAGTTCGTGATCGACGTCGGCCCCGAAGACGAGTTGATGTGGGCGCGCGACGGGGTGCAGGAAAGCCAGATGCGCAAGCTCAAGATCGGGCAGATCCCGTTCGAAGGCAGCCTCGACCTGCACGGCATGAACGTGGAAAAGGCCCGCGAGACGCTTTGGGCGTTTCTCGCCGAGGCGACCAAATTCGAAATCCGCTGCGTGCGCGTCACCCACGGCAAGGCCGTGCGCCTGGACGGCAAGCGGCCGATGATCAAAAGCCACGTCAACACCTGGCTGCGCCAGCATCCGCAAGTGCTCGGTTTCTGCTCATGTCAGGCAAAACACGGCGGTGCCGGTGCGGTGTATGTGATGCTCAAACGCACCATGATGGAAGGCCGCGACGAATAATCGCGTAACACCGAACTTGCAGGGTTGTGTCCGCCACCGTACCCTTGCCCTTTGCGAAAATCCCCACAGGTAGTTTCATGTCCCTGGAACAGAATTACACCGCGATTCTCGGCCAACTGGGCGAGGACGTCTCCCGCGAGGGCCTGCTCGACACGCCAAAGCGTGCCGCCAAAGCCATGCAGTACCTCTGCCGCGGTTATGAACAGACGCTCGAAGAGGTCACCAACGGTGCCCTGTTCAGCTCCGACAACAGCGAAATGGTGCTGGTCAAGGACATCGAGCTGTACTCGTTGTGCGAACACCACCTGCTGCCGTTCATCGGCAAGGCGCACGTCGCCTACATCCCGAGCGGCAAGGTGCTGGGCCTGTCGAAGGTCGCGCGGATCGTCGACATGTACGCCCGCCGCCTGCAGATCCAGGAAAACCTCAGCCGCCAGATCGCCGATGCAGTGATGCAAGTCACCGGTGCGCTGGGCGTGGCCGTAGTGATCGAGGCCAAGCACATGTGCATGATGATGCGCGGTGTCGAGAAACAGAATTCGTCGATGATCACTTCGGTGATGCTCGGTGAGTTCCGCGAAAACGCGGCGACTCGCAGCGAGTTCCTCAGCCTGATCAAATAATCGGCTGCAGAAAAAACCGGCGTTGATCGCCGGTTTTTTTTCGTCCGTGAAAAATCGGGTAAGCTGCGCGCCCTTCTCTCTTTGCACCGTGAGGCTTTCAACGTGTTCGTAAAAGCGCTTCGTGTCGGCCTTGGCCAACTGATCATCTTCATCGACTTCATCACCCGCCCGGGCAAGAAACAGCGCCCCGCCGAGGTACAGGCGCAAGTCAACGCGGCCGCCAAAGGCCTGACCCTGTATCAGTTCCACGCCTGCCCGTTCTGCGTGAAAACCCGCCGCACCCTGCGTCGCCTGAATGTGCCGGTCGCACTGAAGGACGCGAAGAACAACGAACAGGATCGCCAGACCCTGCTGGACCAGGGCGGCAAGATCAAGGTGCCGTGCCTGCGCATTGAAGAGAATGGGCAGACGACGTGGATGTATGAGTCCAAGGTGATCATTGATTATCTGGATAAGCGGTTTGCTGCGGTCTGATATTGATGTTGTGTTGCTTATGGCCCCATCGCTGGCAAGCCAGCTCCCACAGTGATCTGTGGCGTTCACAAACCTGTGGGAGCTGGCTTGCCAGCGATGCGGCCCGCAAGAGCAACACATTACTCAGACAAAAATAAACCGGCCCTCGAGCCGGTTTATTTATTTTTCACGCCGCTTTATTTATCTGCGCCTGACGCACCACCGCCGCCAGTCGCTTGAGCCCTTCATCCAGTCGCGCCGGGTCGATGTGGCTGAAGTTCAAACGCAGGTGCCCAAGGTTTTTATCCGGTTCGGGAAAAAACGGTTCGCCCGGCATGAACGCCACGTCATTGGCCAGCGCCTCGTTGAGCAGCGTTCGCGTATCCAGCGGTTGCTTGAGCGTCAGCCAGAAAAACAGCCCGCCCTGCGGCATGTTCCAGTCCGCCAGATCAGAGAAATGCGTTTCCAGCACCGCTTGAAACGCATCGCGGCGCTGCCGGTAGAAGCCGCGCAACTCACCCAGGTGCTGCTGATATTTTTCACTGCCGATCCATTGCAATGCCTGCCACTGGCCGATGCGGTTGGTGTGCAGATCCGCCGATTGCTTGAGCTTGAGCAGGTGCGGAAACAGGTCCGGGCTGGCGATCAGGTAGCCGACGCGCAAACCCGGGAGCAAGGTTTTCGACACGGTGCCGGTGTAGATCCAGCTGGCTTTCTTCAAACGCCCGGCAATCGGTTTGGCGCTGCCGCCATCGAACGTCAGTTCGCGATACGGCTCGTCTTCGATCAGGGTCACGCCGAATTCGTCCAGCAGCGCGGCGACGGCAGCGCGCTTGGCTTCGCTGTAGCGCACGGCGGATGGATTCTGAAATGTCGGGATCAGATAGATGAATGCCGGGCGGTGTTGCTCAAGTCGACTGCGCAGTTGAGCCAGGTTCGGGCCATCGGCCTCTTGCGGCACGGTCAGGCAATCGGCGCCGAACAGCTGGAAGATCTGCAACGCGGCCAGGTAGGTCGGGGCTTCCAGAAGAATTTCGGTGCCCTTGTCGATGTACAACTTGGCGGCCAGATCGAGAGTCTGCTGGGAACCGCTGACCACCAGCACCTGACTCGCCGTGCACGCCAGACCCAAAGCTTGCGCCTGCGCCGCCAGCGCTTCACGCAGCACCGGCTCGCCTTCGCTCATGCCGTATTGGCCGAGGGACAGCGGCATGTCGGCCCATTCGACTTTCGGCAGCATGGCTTCAGCAGGCAAGCCACCGGCAAACGACATCACCTCCGGGCGCTGGGCGGCGGCGAGGATTTCACGGATCAGAGAACTTTTAAGGCGCGAAACACGTTCGGAAAAAGCCATGGGAGTCACCGGTAGCGAGGGCTGGAGAAAATGAGTCAAACTGGTTGACTGAAACTACGACAGCTTGAGCGAGTACGTCAACATGCTTGACCTTAAAAACCCCGCCAGCCAGCAGCAGGCGATGGAAGCGTTTTTCTTCGGCTATCAGGCGTTCACCGCCAAGGCCGACGAAATGCTCGAACGTCGCGGCCTGTCCCGGGTGCATCAGCGGATTGTGTTTTTCATCGCGCGTTATCCGAATTTGAGCGTGAAGGAGTTGCTGGGATTGCTCGGCGTGAGTAAGCAGGCGCTGAACATGCCGTTGCGCCAGCTGCAGGAAATGCACTTGGTAGACAGCGTGGCGTCGGAGGCGGACAAGCGTAAGCGCCTGCTGGAGCTGACCGTAGAGGGTGCGAAGTTCGAGCAGGCGTTGCGCCGTGAGCAGGTGAAGTTGCTCGAGCGGGTGTTTGCCGAGGCTGGGGAAGCGGCGGTGAATGGGTGGTTGGCGGTGAACATGGCGCTTGGGAGCACTCAGTCACATCTTGATTGACTGATCCGGCCTGATCGCTGGCAAGCCAGCTCCCACAATGATCGGCAGCGTACACAAAACCTGTGGGAGCTGGCTTGCCAGCGATGGGGCCTCTGAGGGCGATATATCCCTATCGCCTGACCTTTCGTAAACAAAACCAAAAACAATATTTGCTTTATTTGTACACAAAAGCATAATCCACTGCGTGCGAGTTCCTGACCGCATGGTCAACAAATTCGCGTATGCCTCAAAGGGCTGCTGCCACCCCTCATGGGTCCGGCCCTGGAAATAACAATAAAACTCTTGAGGAGTACTCGCTGTGGAAAGCCGCAAATCCGAAGCATCGACGCTGGAACTCTCGCCGCCATTACGCACAGGCGTGCTGGAGCGCATCTTCAAACTCAGCTTGCATGGCACCACGGTGAAGACCGAGCTGATTGCCGGTCTGACAACCTTCATCACCATGGCTTACATCATCTTCGTCAACCCGAACATCATGGCCGATGCCGGGATCGATCACGGTGCAGCCTTCGTCGCCACCTGCATCGCCGCCGCACTCGGCTGCCTGCTGATGGGCCTGTACGCCAACTGGCCGGTGGGCCTGGCACCGGGCATGGGCCTCAACGCCTTCTTCACTTACACCGTGGTCGGCACCATGGGCTACAACTGGGAAACCGCGCTGGGTGCAGTGTTCGTTTCCGGCGTGCTGTTCATGATCCTGACCTTCTCGCGGATTCGCGAATGGCTGCTCAACAGCATCCCGGTCAGCCTGCGCTTTGCGATGGGCGCCGGTGTCGGTCTGTTCCTCGGGCTGATCGGACTGAAAACCGCCGGTATCGTCGTCGACAGCCCGGCGACTCTGATCAAGCTCGGCTCCCTGCGTGAACCCGGCCCGCTGCTGGCGGCGATCTGCTTCCTGATGATTGCGATCCTCAGCTACCACAAAGTATTCGGCGCGATCCTCATCAGCATTATCACCGTGACCCTCGCCGGTTGGGGCCTGGGCATCGTGCACTACGAAGGAATCATGTCGACCCCGCCAAGCCTGGCGCCGACCTTCATGGCAATGAACGTCGCGGGCGTGTTCAACGTCAGCATGATCAGCGTGGTCCTGGCTTTCCTCTTCGTACACATGTTCGACACCGCCGGCACGCTGATGGGCGTCGCCCAGCGGGCCAATCTGGTCAACGCTGACGGGCGTATCGAAAACCTCTCCCGCGCGATGAAAGCCGACAGTGCCTCCAGTGTTTTCGGCGCGGTGGTCGGTGTTCCTCCTGTTACCAGCTATGTGGAAAGTGCCGCTGGCGTAGCCGCTGGTGGTCGGACTGGTCTTACCGCAGTCACCGTGGGTGTGCTATTTATAGCCGCGATGTTTTTCGCACCACTCGCTGGGATGATTCCGGCTTACGCCACCGCCGGTGCGCTGATTTACGTCGCGATGCTGATGATGGGCGGCATGGCCCACATTGAGTGGGACGAAGCCACCGATGCGATTCCGGCGATCGTCACCGCAATCATGATGCCGCTGACCTTCTCGGTCGCCGACGGCATTGCGCTGGGCTTCATCACCTACGTGGCGTTGAAGGCCGGTACCGGCAAGTACAAGGAAATTTCCGTCAGCCTGTGGGTGCTCTGCGCGATCTTCATCGCCAAGTTCATCTTCTTGTAAGCGTCACGCGGTTCAAGCGTCAAACCAGCCTCACCCTCACGGGTGGGGCTTTTGCACATTCTTGAGTACAACAAAAAAAGGAGCAAAGTGATGAGTCTGGAAACCTGGCTGCTGTTCAGCGGCGCTGCATTGGTGGTGATCCTGATTCCGGGGCCGCTGTCTTTGCTGATGATCAGCAACAGTCTGAACTACGGCTTGCGCCGCTCTTACCCGGCGTTTCTCGGCGGCGTGATCGCCTCGATCTGCCTGCTCAGCGCGTCGGCGCTGGGGCTTGGCGCTCTGCTGCTGGCGTCAGAACAGTTGTTCAGCGCCCTGAAAATCGTCGGCGCGCTGTACCTGTTCTACCTCGCCTGGCAGAGCTGGCAGCAATCGCGTCAGCCAGCGGTGGGCGCCGAAGTGCCGCAGGCCGCACCGGTGCCACGTTTCCGCACCCTATTCGGCCGCGCGTTTGTGCTGGGCGCGAGCAATCCGAAGGACATTCTGTTTTTCGCTGCGTTTCTGCCGCAGTTCCTCAGCGCGCAACAACCGTTCTTGCCGCAGTTACTGATCATGATCGCGACCTGGGTGGTGCTCGACCTGTGCTGCAAACTGGCTTACGGGCTGGGTGCGCATGGTGCGGCGCGCTATTTGCGTAGCGGCAAGGGGCAGAGCTGGTTCAACCGGGTGAGTGCCGGGTTGTTCAGTGGTGCGGGCGCTGCGTCGCTGTTGAGCCGTTAAAGAGCAAAAGATCGCAGCCTGCGGCAGCTCCTACAGTTTGGAATGCAATCCTCTGTAGGAGCTGCCGCAGGCTGCGATCTTTTGACTTTAAGGCAGACAAAAAAAAGCCCGCAGTGTGAGCGGGCGAAAGACCAAAGAAGCTATATGCGCAGTCGCTTCCCGGTGGGGGCAGCTGCTTGGGGGTCAGCTGCCCCGGTAGGTGGAATAGCTGTAAGGCGAGATCAGCAGTGGCACGTGGTAGTGATCCTGTTCGGCAGAGATGCCGAAACGCAGCACCACCACGTCGAGGAACGCCGGTTCCGGCAGTTGCACGCCACGGGCGCGGTAGTAATCGCCGGCGTGGAACTGCACCTGATAGACCCCGGTGCGGTAGTCATCGCCTTGCAGCAGCGGCGCATCGACCCGGCCATCGCTGTTGGTAACGGCACTGGCGACCAATTCCAGATGCGAACCTTCAACGCGGTACAGCTCGACCTTGATCGAACTGCCCGGGCAACCGTGTGCAGCGTCCAAAACGTGTGTTGTCAAACGTCCCATTGATTCTGCGCGCCTGGCCGCAAAGAGCAGTCAGACTTCGCGCCTCCCGAAGTCAGGTAAAAGGAGACCGCACCGATTCGGAGCACGAAAAGCTGCGGCGAGCGACTGATTAAGACACTTTTCAAAAAAATTGTACACAATAAAAACGACATTTTTCGCACCACCCCCGCCATTCGGGTGTTTCACCTTGATCTGCCCCTCAAGCGCCAGAGTATTGAACCTCACAGCCATTAGCTGACTGATCAGGCAGGTTTCTTGCAGGCTCACGCCATTAGCAGCAAAAGATGACAGTCGGTGAAAAATGCAAAAATTCAGGCTTACAAATTGCGAATAAAGTTGTATACAATCAGCCCATCGCTGTGACGCCAGCCTGCGCAGGCCGTTACACAAACCTGTCAACGAATAAGAAGGAAGACTGCAGTGAGCGCTGACTACCCACGCGACCTGATCGGTTACGGCAGTAACCCTCCTCACCCACACTGGCCGGGCAACGCGCGCATCGCGCTGTCCTTCGTGCTCAACTACGAAGAAGGCGGCGAGCGCAACATCCTGCATGGCGACAAAGAATCCGAAGCCTTCCTCTCGGAAATGGTTGCTGCCCAGCCGCTGCAAGGCGCGCGCAACATGAGCATGGAATCGCTTTACGAGTATGGCAGCCGTGCCGGCGTCTGGCGGATCCTGAAACTGTTCAAGGAATTCGACATTCCGCTGACCATTTTCGCCGTGGCCATGGCCGCCCAGCGCCACCCGGATGTGATCCGCGCGATGGTCGAAGCCGGCCACGAGATCTGCAGCCACGGCTACCGCTGGATCGACTACCAGTACATGGATGAGGCGCAGGAGCGCGAGCACATGCTCGAAGCGATCCGCATCCTCACCGAACTCACCGGCGAACGCCCACTGGGCTGGTACACCGGCCGCACCGGCCCGAACACCCGGCGCCTGGTGATGGAAGAAGGCGGTTTCCTTTACGACTGCGACACCTACGACGACGACCTGCCCTACTGGGAACCGAACAACCCGACCGGCAAGCCGCACCTGGTGATCCCGTACACCCTCGACACCAACGACATGCGCTTCACCCAGGTGCAGGGTTTCAACAAGGGCGACGATTTCTTCGAATACCTCAAAGACGCGTTCGACGTGCTCTACGCCGAGGGCGCCGAAGCGCCGAAGATGCTTTCGATCGGTCTGCACTGCCGCCTGATCGGTCGTCCGGCGCGTCTGGCGTCGCTCAAGCGCTTCATCGAATACGCCAAAAGTCATGAACAGGTGTGGTTCAGCCGTCGCGTCGATATTGCGCGCCACTGGCACGAAACCCATCCGTATCAAGGGGCCACAAAATGAGCCGCTTTCAAACCCTGCAACCGTCGACCCTGAGCCGCGACGCTTTCGTCAACGCTTTCGCCGACATCTACGAACATTCGCCATGGGTGGCCGAGAAGGCCTACGACCTGGGCGCGGACGCTTCGATCGACGAGATCGAAACCCTGCACCAGCGCATGAGCGACATCCTGTTGAGCGCCGATCACGCCAGCCAGCTTGCGCTGATCAACGCTCACCCGGACCTGGCCGGCAAAGCCGCCGTCCAGGGCCAACTGACCGAAGCCAGCACCAATGAACAGGCTGGCGCCGGTATTCACCAATGCACGGCCGAAGAGTTCCAGCGCTTCACCGAGCTGAACGACGCCTACAAGGCCAAGTTCAAGTTTCCCTTCATCATGGCGGTAAAAGGCAGCAACCGGCATCAGATCCTCGCGGCGTTCGAAACGCGCATTCACAACTCGGTCGACACCGAATTCAAATGCGCGCTGGCGGAGATCAACAAGATCGCCCTGTTCCGTTTACTGACTCTCTAGCGAAGCCTGGCCCGAGTGCGTCAAACGCGGAGAGCACCCAGGGCCTTGCAAGCATCCCCAGCCAACTTATTAAAGGCAGACAAGAAGAATGAAAGCTTACGCCGTACCTTTCGAGAAGTTCGTCAACCTGGCCGATGCCCGTCTGGGCACCAAAATCATCTCGGTCACCGATGACTGGTTCGCAGACGCCAATCGTCTGTTTCAGCCGACCCCGGCCGTGTGGAAGGAGGGTGTGTTCGACGACAACGGCAAGTGGATGGATGGCTGGGAATCGCGCCGCAAGCGCTTCGAAGGCTACGACAGCGCGGTAATCCGCCTGGGCGTACCAGGTTCGATCAAAGGCGTGGACATCGACACTTCATTCTTCACCGGCAACTTCCCGCCATCGGCCTCGCTGGAAGCGTGCTTCCTGGCCTCCGGCGAGCCGGACGAAAACACCCAGTGGACTGAAGTGCTGTCGGCCGTCGAGCTGCAGGGCAACAGCCACCACTACCATGAAATCAGCAACGACAAAGCGTTCAGCCACCTGCGCTTTAACATCTACCCGGACGGCGGTGTCGCCCGTCTGCGCGTGTACGGTATTCCGTTCCGCGACTGGTCCGCAGTTGGCGACAACGAGCAAGTCGACCTGGCAGCAGCCCTCAACGGTGGCCGCGCCCTCGCCTGCTCCGACGAACACTTCGGCCGCATGAGCAACATCCTCAACCCGGGCCGTGGCATCAACATGGGCGACGGCTGGGAAACCGCACGTCGTCGCACGCCAGGCAATGACTGGGTGATCGTCGCGCTGGGCCACCCGGGCGAGATCGAAAAAATCATCGTCGACACCCTGCATTTCAAGGGCAACTACCCGGACACCTGCTCGATCCAGGGCGCGTTCGTCAAGGGCGGCACCGACAGCCAGATCGAAACCCAGTCCCTGTTCTGGCGCGAACTGCTGCCGAGCCAGAAACTGGAAATGCACGCCGAGCACACCTTCGTCGAGCAGATCAAGGCACTGGGCCCGATCACCCACATCCGTCTGAACGTGTTCCCGGATGGTGGTGTGAGTCGCCTGCGCGTTTTGGGCAAGGTCGCGAAGTAATGCTGAGCCTGTAGGAGCTGCCGCAGGCTGCGATCTCTTGATCTTGATCTTGATCTTAAAAAACAAAGTCAAAAGATCGCAGGCTTCGCCAGCTCCTACAGGGATCGCGCAAGACGCACTGACAAGTTGAACAACACAGAATTCGGATAAGAACAGCATGCGCACACTACAGATTGAACCGCTGACCAAAGAAGCCTTCGCCCCCTTCGGTGACGTGATCGAAACCGACGGCAGCGACCACTTCATGATCAATAACGGTTCGACCATGCGCTTCCACAAACTGGCGACGGTCGAAACCGCTACGCCTGAGGACAACGCGATCATCAGCATCTTCCGCGCCGACGCGCAGGACATGCCGTTGACCGTGAGCATGCTGGAACGCCATCCGCTGGGCAGCCAGGCTTTCATTCCGCTGCTCGGCAACCCCTTTCTGATCGTGGTCGCGCCACTTGGCGATGTACCTGTATCAGGCTTGGTCCGCGCCTTCGTCACCAACGGCAGGCAGGGCATCAATTACCATCGCGGCGTCTGGCACCACCCGGTGCTGACGATCGAAAAGCGGGATGACTTCCTGGTGGTTGATCGCAGTGGCACAGGCAATAACTGCGATGAGCATTTTTTCAAAGAGGATGAGCGGTTGATCCTCGCCCCCCACCAATAAGAGAAGGTCTGATCACTCGACAACAAGAGTGACAGGCGAGAGGTAAAGACTGTGGAAGCACATCTGTTGGAATGGCTGAACCTGAGCGTGCGCTGGGTTCACATGATCACTGGCGTGGCCTGGATCGGCGCGTCGTTCTACTTCGTCTGGCTGGAGAACAACCTCAACCGCGTCAACCCGAAAACCGGTCTGGCCGGCGATCTGTGGGCGATCCACGGCGGCGGTATCTATCACCTGGAAAAATACAAACTGGCCCCACCGTCGATGCCGGAGAACCTGCACTGGTTCAAATGGGAAGCCTACTTCACCTGGATGTCGGGGATCGCGCTGCTGTGCGTGGTGTTCTACTCCAACCCCGTGCTCTACCTCGTGGCACCCGGCAGCGGCCTGACCGGCCCTGAAGGCGTGGCCATCGGCATCGGTTCGCTGATCGCCGGCTGGTTCATCTACGACTTCCTTTGCGATTCGGCCCTTGGCAAGAAACCGGCCCTGCTCGGCTTCATCCTGTTCGTGCTGATCATCGGCGCGGCGTATGGCTTCAGCAAAGTGTTCAGCGGTCGTGGAGCGTACCTGCACGTCGGCGCGATCATCGGCACCATCATGGTCGGCAACGTGTTCCGCATCATCATGCCGGCGCAGCGTGCACTGGTGGCGGCGATTGCCGAGAACCGCACGCCGGACCCGGCGCTGCCCGCCAAAGGCCTGCTGCGTTCGCGTCACAACAACTACTTCACCCTGCCGGTGCTGTTCATCATGATCAGCAACCACTTCCCGAGCACTTATGGCAGCCAGTACAACTGGTTGATCCTGGCCGGGATCGCGGTGTTGGCGGTGTTGGTACGTCACTATTTCAACACCCGTCACGACAGCCACAAGTTTGCCTGGACCCTGCCCGTGGCAGCGGTGGGCATGATCACCCTGGCGTACGTCACCGGCCCGGCGCCGATGCCGACCGCACCGGACGTGGCCAAGGCACCCGCGAAAATCGAGTACCAACCGCTGCCGGAAACGGCACTGGGCGGTGGCGCGAAACCGGCTGAAGCGGCGGCACCTGCGGCGCCAGCAGCAGCCCCGGCTGCGGCACCGGCGCAAGCGTCCAACGCCGGTCCGGCCTTCGACAAGGTGCACAACGTGATCCAGGAACGCTGCGCGGTTTGCCACTCGGCCAAACCGACCAGCCCGTTGTTCAGCGCGGCACCGGCCGGTGTGATGTTCGACACCCCCGAGCAGATCCGTCAGAACGCGGCGCGGATCCAGGCGCAAGCCATCACCACGCAGATCATGCCACTGGGCAACATCACACAGATGACCCAGCAGGAACGTGACCTGATCGGTGCATGGATCGCGCAGGGAGCCCAGACCAACTAAGCAACACAAATTGTGGCGAGGGAGCTTGCTCCCGCTGGGTCGCGAAGCGGCCCCTCTCTTTGCCTGAAGAGCAGGGACTGCTACGCAGTCCAGCGGGAGCAAGCTCCCTCGCCACAGACCTGATGCAAAGAAACAGCTGTGAGCAACCCGACAGCTGTTAATCACAAGAATAAAAAAGATCCGAGGTGTTGCATGTCCGAGCTGTCCAAAGCGCGCATCCCCGACGCACCCGCCATTCAGCGTTTGCCCCTTTTGCAACTGATCCTGGTCGGTTTGCAACATGTTCTGCTGATGTACGGCGGTGCCATCGCGGTGCCGTTGATCATCGGACAGGCCGCTGGCCTGAGTCGTGAAGAAATCGCCTTCCTGATCAACGCCGACCTGCTGGTCGCCGGTATCGCCACCATCGTCCAGTCGCTCGGGATCGGCCCGATGGGCATCCGCATGCCGGTGATGATGGGCGCCAGTTTCGCGGCGGTCGGCAGTATGGTCGCCATGGCCGGCATGCCCGGTATCGGTCTGCAAGGGATCTTCGGTGCGACCATCGCCGCCGGTTTCTTCGGCATGCTGATCGCGCCGTTCATGTCCAAAGTCGTGCGTTTCTTCCCGCCGCTGGTGACTGGCACGGTCATCACTTCGATCGGTTTGTCGCTGTTCCCCGTGGCCGTGAATTGGGCCGGTGGCGGAGCCGCCGCGGCGCAATTCGGTTCACCGATTTATCTGGCCATCGCCGCGCTGGTGCTGGCGACCATTTTGCTGATCCACCGCTTCATGCGCGGTTTCTGGGTCAATATTTCCGTGCTGATCGGCATGTGCCTGGGCTACGTGCTCTGCGGCGCCATCGGCATGGTCGACCTGAGCGGCATGGCCAACGCGCCATGGGTTCAGTTCGTCACCCCGCTGCACTTCGGCATGCCGAAATTCGAATTGGCGCCGATCCTGTCGATGTGTCTGGTGGTGGTGATCATCTTCGTCGAGTCCACCGGGATGTTCCTCGCGCTGGGCAAGATCACCGGTCAGGAAGTCTGCCCACGCATGCTGCGTCGCGGCCTGCTGTGCGATGCCGGCGCCTCGTTCGTCGCCGGTTTCTTCAACACCTTTACCCACTCCTCGTTCGCACAGAACATCGGCCTGGTGCAGATGACTGGCGTGCGCTGCCGCTCGGTGACCATCGTCGCCGGTGGCCTGCTGATCGTGCTGAGCCTGCTGCCGAAAGCGGCGTTCCTCGTCGCGTCTATTCCACCGGCAGTGCTGGGTGGCGCGGCGATTGCGATGTTCGGCATGGTCGCTGCCACCGGGATCAAGATTCTTCAGGAAGCCGACATCGGTGACCGTCGCAACCAGTTGCTGGTGGCAGTGAGCATCGGCATGGGCCTGATCCCGGTGGTGCGTCCGGAGTTCTTCGCGCATCTGCCGCTGTGGATGAGCCCGATCACTCACAGCGGTATCGCCATGGCCACGCTCAGCGCACTGACCCTGAACCTGCTGTTCAACATCCTCGGCGGCGCCGAACGCGCCGCGATCAACGACTGCCACGCACATCAGCATTAACCAAGTCACCACAAAACCTTGTGGGAGCGAGCCTGCTCGCGAAAGCGTTGTGTCATTCAACAGTGATGGCGACTGACACGCCCTCTTCGCGAGCAGGCTCGCACCCACAGGGGACGTGCAACACCCTGCCTCAACAATAAAAACAAGAGGGAGCAACCGATGATTCGCACGCAAACCAACGTTCTGTTGAGTGGCGGCCTGCTGGCCGCGAGTCAGGCCATGGCCGGCGATTTACTGCTGTGGCAGACCAACAGCCTGAGCTACCTGTACGGCAAGAACTTCGCGATCAACCCGTCGATCCAGCAGACGGTGACGTTCGAGCACGCCGACAAGTGGAAGTACGGCGACAACTTCCTGTTTGTCGACAAGATCTTCTACAACGGCCAGGAAGACCGCAACAAAGGCCCGCACACCTTCTACGGCGAATTCACCCCACGCTTCTCGTTCGGCAAGATCTTCGACCGGAGAATCGAATTCGGCCCGATCAAGGACGTGCTACTGGCGATGACCTACGAGTACGGCGAAGGCGACAGCGAAGCCTACCTGATCGGCCCCGGCTTCGACCTGAAAGTGCCCGGCTTCAACTACGTGACCCTGAACATTTTCCGCCGCCAGACCGAAGGCCCGCGCCCCGGCGACGGCGTCTGGCAGATCACCCCGGGCTGGTCGTACAGCGTGCCGCTGGGCAACTCCGACCTGCTGATCGACGGCTATCTGGACTGGGTGGTCGACAACGATCAGAACTCGCGCGGCACTTACCACGCCAACCTGCACATCAATCCGCAGATCAAATACGACCTCGGCAAAGCCTTGGGCTGGAGCCAGAAGCAGCTGTACGTCGGCACCGAATACAGCTACTGGAAGAACAAATATGGCGTCGAAAGCAGTCACAACCTCGACACCAACCAGAACACCGCCAGCCTGCTGGTGAAGGTGCACTTCTGAGATGGCCCGCAACCGTGCCCCATACCTGTCGTCGGTGCTCTGTTGCGGGGCACTTGAGAGCTGGCCGAGGAGTCAGTATTCTCCGCGGCCTCTTGAATTCGGTCTAAAAAAAAGCCCGGATTTAATTCCTGACCGACAGGCCAACTTATCCCGGCCCCGGCCAGTACCGAGGCATCCCGAAAACACGCGCAATCGACTGTTTTTCAGCAGCCGAACGGGCGTTTTTTTGCTTTTCGAAAGCGTTGGCCCAGCTCTTGCTATCACCAGCGAAGCTGACCGATCGGATGACTTTTGCAGCAACGAAAAAAGGCGCCACACCAGAGCGCCGATCTTAAAAAAATAAACGTGGAACACCTACTTTGGGAGCAACCGAATGAAACGTATGTGCACCAGCCTGATGCTCGCGGGATCGATGCTGGCCGGCGGCCAGGCCATGGCCGATGGCCTGCTGCAATGGCAGAACAACAGCCTGACCTATCTCTACGGCAAAGACTTCAAGGTCAACCCGGCGATCCAGCAGACCGTCACCTTCGAGCACGCCGATGCCTGGAAGTACGGGGATAACTTCCTGTTCATCGACAAGATCTTCTACAACGGCAAACCAGACGGCGGCGTCGGCAACAACACCTATTACGGTGAGTTCCAGCCGCGCATCTCGCTGGGCAAAGTCCTCGACCAGAAGCTCGAGTTCGGTCCGATCAAAGACGTGCTGCTGGCGATGACTTACGAGTTCGGTGAAGGCGACGTCGAGTCGTACCTGATCGGTCCTGGCTTCGACCTGGCGATCCCGGGTTTCGACTACTTCCAGCTGAACTTCTACCAGCGCCACACCGACGGCTCGCGTCCGGGTGACAACGTCTGGCAGATCACCCCGGTCTGGTCCTACACCATCCCGGTCGGCAGCTCGAACGTGCTGATCGACGGTTACATGGACTGGGTGGTCGACAACGACGTCAACAGCAAAGGCGAATACCACGCCAACCTGCACTTCAACCCGCAGGTCAAATACGACCTGGGCAAGGCGCTGCATTTCGGCGAGAAGCAACTGTACGTCGGTGTTGAATACGACTACTGGAAAGACAAGTACGGGATCGACGACACCCGTGGCTTCACCACCAATCAGAACGTGACCAGCTTCCTGGTGAAGTTCCACTTCTGATCCTGGTATCGCTGGCGTCTGCAAGGACGCCTGCGCTGGCAAGCCAGCTCCCACAAGGTTATGTGTCGTTCACTTTTTTGTACCCATCCAAAAACCTGTGGGAGCTGGCTTGCCAGCGATTCGCCGTACCGCAAATCTCAGGCCGGAACCACCGACTCGGTGATCCCCAGAAACCGGCACAACTCCTCGCGCTTGGCCAACGCATCGCGCCGTCCCAGGTCGATCAGCTCGCTGCAATATCCCGCCTCGAACAGCAGATAACTCAGCACCCCTGCCCCACTGGTCTTGGTCGCCCCCGGGCCGCGCAGGAACAGACGCAACGCCGCCGGTAACTCCTGGCGATGCCGCGCGGCGATCTCGTCGATCGGCTGACTCGGCGCAATCACCAGCACGTCCACTGGCGCTACCCCCAGTTCGCGAGTCGGCACGCCATCGGGCATCAGTCGACTGAACTGGTTCAGACGCTGGAGCAACTCGATGTCGCTTTCCAGACTGTCAATGAACGTGCTGTTGAGCATGTGCCCGCCGATCTGCGCCAGGGTGGGTTGCTGACCGGTGTAGGCGCGTTCCAACGGCTGCTGCGGATCAAAACCGCGCGGGTTGCCGCTCACCCCCACCACCAGCACCCGACTCGCGCCTAGGTGCAGCGCCGGGCTGATCGGTGCCGATTGGCGGACTGCGCCGTCGCCGAAATATTCCTCACCGATTTTCACCGGGGCAAACAGCAACGGGATCGCCGAACTGGCCAGCAAATGGTCCACCGACAATTGCGCCGGCACGCCGATCCGTCGATGGCGCAACCACGCATCGATCGTGCCGCCGCCCTGATAAAAGGTCACCGCCTGCCCCGACTCGTAGCCGAACGCGGTTACCGCCACCGCATGCAACTGCTTGCGGGCGATGGATTCGGCGATGCCGGGCATGTGCAGTTTTTCATTGAGCAGGTCGCGCAGCGGCGAACTGTTGAGCAGCGCCACCGGCAGGTGTCGCCCCATACCCAGCAGGCTGTGACTGACAAAGCGGCTGGCCTGACGGATCACCCCCGGCCAGTCGCTGCGCAGCACCCGATGGCTGCGAAAACCTTGCCAGAACAGCGTGAGGCGTTCGATGGCCGCGCGAAAATCAGTGGCGCCACTGGCCAGGCTGACCGCATTGATCGCCCCGGCCGAGGTGCCGACGATCACCGGAAACGGATTGTCCGCGCCCAGCGGCAGCAATTCGGCAATCGCCGCCAGCACCCCCACCTGATATGCCGCCCGAGCCCCGCCGCCGGAAAGAATCAAACCTGTAACCGGTTCAGCTGGGCTCATCGCAACGCTCCGTGGTGCTTGAAAGGGTGAGTGAATCAGCCGCGCCGTTTCGGGTAAAGCTTCGGCTCGCCCGGTGGACGGCTCTTGAAGCGGCGATGCGCCCACAAGTATTGCTCAGGGCAGGCGCGCAAGGCGCTTTCCACCCACTGGTTGATGCGGATGCAGTCGGCCTCTTCAGTTTCACCCGGAAAGTCTTCCAGCGGCGGATGAATCACCAGCTTGTAACCGCTGCCGTCGGCCAGACGCTCCTGAGTGAACGGCACCACCAGCGCTTTACCCAACCGGGCGAATTTGGTGGTCGCGGTCACGGTCGCTGCCTGAATGCCGAACAGCGGCACAAAGATACTCTGCTTGGCGCCATAGTCCTGATCCGGCGCGTACCAGATCGCCCTGCCCGAACGCAGCAGCTTGAGCATGCCGCGCACGTCGTCACGCTCCACCGCCAGCGAATCGAGGTTGTGCCGCTCGCGGCCGCGACGCTGGACGAAGTCGAACAACGGGTTCTTGTGCTCGCGGTACATGCCGTCGATGGTGTGCTGCTGGCCGAGCAGTGCCGCACCGATTTCCAGGGTAGTGAAGTGCGCGGCCATGAGGATCACGCCTTTGCCTTCGCGCTGAGCCTTTTGCAAATGCTCCAGGCCTTCGACGTGAGCCAGTTTGGCCAGACGCTCACGGGACCACCACCAGCTCATCGCCATTTCAAAAAACGCGATGCCGGTGGAGGCGAAGTTTTCCTTGAGCAGACGCTTGCGCTCGGCGGCGGATTTTTCCGGGAAGCACAGCTCCAGATTGCGTTTGGCGATGCGCCGCCGGTCGCCGGCCACGCGATACATCACTGCGCCCAGCACACGACCGATCGTCAGTAACACCGCATAGGGCAACTGCACGACCAGCCACAACAGCCCCAGACCGCACCAGAGCGGCCAGAAGCGGGGAGAAAGATAGGCTCTTCGAAAACGCGGGCGATCCATTAAAGCTTCCGTAAATTCAGTGGCCGCGCATTCTACATCGTTCGACCCGGCTTGCGGCTCGCGGGCGTTCTCGTTATAAGTCTCGGCACTTTTAGTGACAAGCCGTTGTATGCCGATATGAGCCAAAACGAATCGCCAGACCGAGATCCCGTGTTCCAGTTGAAGGGCAGCATGCTGGCCATTACGGTGCTGGAACTGTCCCGCAACGACCTCGACAGCCTTGATCGGCAATTGGCCGCCAAAGTCGCCCAGGCGCCGAATTTCTTCAGCAATGCGCCGCTGGTCCTGGCGCTGGACAAACTGCCGCCCGGCGAAGGCGCGGTCGATCTGCCCGGTCTGATGCGCGTGTGCCGCCAACATGGTCTGCGCACCCTGGCGATCCGCGCCAGCCGTATCGAAGACATCGCCGCCGCCATCGCCATCGACATCCCGGTGCTGCCGCCGTCCGGCGCCCGTGAGCGGCCGCTGGAAGCCCCGGAACCGGAAGTCAAAAAGAAGCCGGAAAAGCCGCCGGAGCCGACGGTCAAACCGACCCGCGTCATCACCACGCCAGTACGTGGTGGCCAACAGATATACGCCCAGGGTGGCGATCTGGTCGTGGTGTCCTCGGTCAGTCCGGGGGCGGAACTTCTGGCCGATGGCAACATCCATGTATACGGCCCGATGCGCGGTCGCGCCCTGGCCGGCGTCAAAGGCGACACCAAGGCGCGGATTTTCTGTCAGCAATTGAGCGCTGAACTGATCTCCATCGCCGGGCATTACAAGGTTTCCGAAGATTTGCGCCGCGATCCACTGTGGGGCTCCGGTGTACAGGTCAGCCTGTCGGCCGACGTGTTGAACATCATTCGGCTTTAACGGATACTGCCGCATTTTCCAAGCATCTCTAAAACGTAGCGAAAACGGCTCAAACGAAGTAGGAAAAAGGATCAAGGAGCGTTTGCCCCCGGCAAGTGCGACTTGCGCCGAATTCCAGCCAAGGCTGTCCGACTGCAGTAGTTTTCAAGAGATGTTTTTCAGGGGCTAAACAGTCCTTCTTCCTTAGGGGTGAAACACCTTGGCCAAGATTCTCGTGGTTACATCCGGCAAGGGTGGTGTGGGTAAGACCACCACCAGCGCCGCTATCGGTACCGGCCTCGCTCTGCGCGGCCACAAAACAGTGATCGTCGACTTCGACGTGGGCCTGCGTAACCTCGACCTGATCATGGGTTGCGAGCGTCGCGTGGTGTACGACTTCGTCAACGTGGTCAACGGCGAAGCCAACCTGCAGCAGGCCCTGATCAAAGACAAGCGCCTGGAAAACCTCTACGTACTGGCCGCCAGCCAGACCCGCGACAAAGACGCGCTGACCCAGGAAGGCGTGGAAAAAGTCCTGATGCAGTTGAAGGAAGACTTCGACTTCGTGGTCTGCGACTCCCCGGCAGGCATCGAGAAAGGCGCACACCTGGCGATGTACTTCGCCGATGAAGCGATCATCGTGACCAACCCGGAAGTGTCCTCGGTACGTGACTCGGACCGCATGCTCGGCCTGCTGGCCAGCAAATCGCGGCGTGCCGAACTCGGCGAAGAGCCGATCAAGGAACACCTCCTGCTGACCCGTTACAACCCGCAGCGTGTCAGCGATGGCGAAATGCTGGGCGTCGAAGACGTGAAGGAAATCCTGGCCGTGACCCTGCTGGGCGTCATCCCTGAGTCGCAGGCAGTCCTGAAGGCTTCCAACTCGGGTGTCCCGGTGATTCTCGACGACCAGAGCGATGCCGGTCAGGCCTACAGCGATGCCGTTGATCGTCTGCTGGGCAAAGAAAAAGAACATCGTTTCCTCGATGTTACGAAGAAGGGATTCTTCGAGCGCCTGTTTGGAGGTAGGTAATGAACCTTTTTGACTTCTTTCGTGCCAACAAAAAGCCAAGTACCGCCTCGGTAGCGAAAGAGCGTCTACAGATCATCGTGGCGCATGAGCGCGGCCAGCGCAGCACGCCGGATTACCTGCCAGCCTTGCAGAAGGAACTGGTCGACGTGATCCGCAAGTACGTCAACATCGGCAACGACGACGTACATGTTGCACTGGAAAGCCAGGGCAGTTGCTCGATTCTGGAACTCAACATCACCCTGCCTGATCGCTGAGTCGATCCGGCAGTCGCTACGGCGGCTCGGGCTGTTGATAACCCTGTAGGCGCTGCCGAAGGCTGCGCCTACAGGGTTATCAACAGTCTGAGCCGCCGTTGGCATTTGTTACGAGGCTGTTTTAATGCCGTTGTCCAACATCCGCATCATCCATCAGGACGCCGCTGTACTGGTGGTCGACAAGCCGACCTTGCTGCTCTCGGTGCCCGGTCGCGCCGACGACAACAAGGACTGCCTGATCACCCGCCTGCAGGAAAACGGCTACCCGGAGGCGCGTATCGTCCATCGCCTGGACTGGGAAACCTCCGGCATCATTCTGCTGGCCCGTGACGCCGACACCCACCGCGAACTGTCGCGACAGTTTCACGACCGCGAAACCGAAAAGGCCTACACCGCCCTGGCCTGGGGTCAGCCGGAACTGGACAGCGGCAGCATCGATTTGCCGCTGCGCTACGACCCACCGACCAAACCGCGCCACGTGGTCGACCACGAATTCGGCAAACACGCACTGACCTTCTGGCGCGTACTGGAACGTTGCGGCGACTGGTGCCGCGTCGAACTGACGCCAATCACCGGGCGCTCGCACCAGTTGCGCGTGCACATGCTGTCCATCGGGCACCCGTTGCTGGGCGACGGGCTCTACGCCCACGAACAGGCCCTCGCCGCCTGGCCGCGCCTGTGCCTGCACGCCAGCATGCTCAGCTTCACCCACCCGCAAACCGGCGAACGTCTGCGCTTCGAATGCCCGGCACCGTTCTGACAAGCACCACCGAACCCATGTGGGAGCGAGCCTGCTCGCGAAAGCAATTGATCAGTCAGCATCAATGTTGAATGTCATAGCGCTTTCGCGAACAGGCTCGCTCCCACAGGGATCCGGTCCGGATTCAATTCCCCGGCCGATGCGTTAAACTCGCGCCCATTGCTGTCTGGAGCTTCTTATGCGCGAAGAGTTGAACCAAGGCCTGATCGACTTCCTCAAGGCCTCCCCTACCCCGTTCCACGCCACCGCCAGCCTTGTTCAGCGTCTGGAGGCCGCCGGTTACGTGCGCCTCGACGAGCGCGAGCCATGGACCACCGAGGCCAACGGCCGCTATTACGTCACCCGTAACGACTCCTCGATCGTCGCGATCAAAATGGGCCGCAACTCGCCGCTGCACGACGGTATCCGCCTGGTCGGCGCCCACACCGACAGCCCGTGCCTGCGGGTCAAGCCGCAACCGGAACTGCAACGTCAGGGCTTCTGGCAACTGGGCGTTGAAGTGTACGGCGGCGCACTGCTGGCGCCGTGGTTCGACCGCGACCTGTCGCTGGCCGGCCGCGTCACCTTCCGTCGCGACGGCAAGGTCGAAAGCCAGTTGATCGACTTCAAGGCACCGATCGCGATCATTCCCAACCTGGCGATTCACCTCAACCGTGAAGCCAACCAAGGCTGGGCGATCAACGCACAGACCGAGCTGCCGCCGATACTCGCGCAGTTCGCCGGTGACGAGCGCGTCGACTTCCGTGCGGTACTGACCGATCAACTGGCTCGCGAACACGGCCTGAACGCCGACGTGGTGCTGGATTATGAGCTGAGTTTCTACGACACCCAAAGCGCGGCGATCATCGGCCTGCATGGCGACTTCATCGCCGGCGCGCGCCTGGACAACTTGCTGTCCTGCTACGCCGGCCTGCAAGCCCTGCTCAGCGCCGACACCGAAGAGACCTGCGTGCTGGTGTGCAACGATCACGAAGAAGTCGGCTCCTGCTCGGCGTGCGGCGCCGATGGCCCGATGCTCGAACAGACCCTGCGCCGCCTGCTGCCGGAAGGCGACGAGTTCGTGCGCACCATTCAGAAATCGCTGCTGGTCTCGGCCGACAACGCCCACGGCGTACACCCCAACTACGCCGAGAAGCACGACGCCAACCACGGCCCGAAACTCAACGCCGGCCCGGTGATCAAGGTCAACAGCAACCAGCGCTACGCCACCAACAGCGAAACCGCCGGATTTTTCCGCCACCTGTGCATGGCCGAAGAAGTGCCGGTGCAGAGCTTCGTGGTACGCAGCGACATGGGTTGCGGTTCGACCATCGGCCCGATCACCGCCAGCCACCTGGGCGTGCGCACCGTCGATATCGGCCTGCCGACCTTCGCCATGCACTCGATCCGCGAACTGTGCGGCAGCCATGACCTGGCACACCTGGTCAAAGTGCTGAGCGCGTTCTACGCCTCCCGTGAATTGCCGTAATCGCTAAACGATCATCTCTCGGGGTGATCACAAATCTCTGCAGGGGCTGCCGCAGGCTGCGATCTTTTGATCTTGTTTTTTGCAGTTCAAAAGCAAGATCAAAAGATCGCAGCCTGCGGCAGCTCCTACACAGATCAATACAGCTTCAATGAAACCGACCTAGACTTACATCATCCCCTTCGACAAGGCAGTCTCCATGATCTCGATGTCTTCGTTCCATGCCATGCTCGTCCCGATCCTGAGCGGGATGATCCTGCTGGCCATCGGCTTCAACTTCCGCGACAAGAACGCCGGCGTCTTCGCCATGTGGATCGGCATGCTGATGATCCTGGCGACCGTGGTCTACAAGATCCTCGCCAAACTCAACGAATAAATCCGCGCCCGGCTCGCATTGATTCTGACTGCCTCGTACACTCGCTCAATTCGCCCCTTTGCGAGGTTGACCGCCTAGTGTTCGCTCGTCTGTTTGCTCTGCCCTGCCTGTTCCTTGTCTGCCTGATGACGCTGCTGCCGCTGGCCCCTGCCCACGCGGTCGGCTTGCCGGGACTGCTCAACTCCACCAAGGCGCAGCCCGAGGCGCAGGAACCGTTGGGCCAGTCGCTGGATGAAGTCATCAAGTCGCTGGAAAACGACAAGCAACGCGCACAGTTGCTGAGCGATCTGAAAAAGCTGCGCGACGCCACAAAGAAAGCCCAGGTTTCACCGGAAGAAGGCGTGCTGGGCCTGATTGGCGGCACGCTGGCCAGTTTCGAGAAGCAGTTCTCCGGCGACGACAGTCCGCTGACCCGCTGGTCCGACGAGTTCGACCTGGCCAAGGACGAACTCGATAACCTGATGTTGCCAGCCAGCGAGTGGCTGCCGATCATCTTCGGCTTCGCGGTGATCCTGATGGTCTGGAGCCTGCTCGCCGCCGCGCTGATCTGGCTCGGTCACCGGGTGCGCATGCGCTTCGGCCTGACCGAAGAACTGCCGCAGCACCCCAAGGCCCTCGACATGCTGCGCTTCGCCCTGCGCAAGCTCGGGCCATGGCTGATCGCGTTGGTCATCACCGTTTACATGAGCTACGCGCTGCCGTCGTCATTGGGCAAGAGCCTGGCGATGGTGCTGGCGTATGCGCTGGTGGTCGGCACCTGTTTCTCGGCGATCTGCGTGATCGCCTTCTCGCTGCTCGACGGCCCGCACCGGCACCGGGCGCTGTACATCCTGCGGCATCAGGCGTTCCGTCCGTTATGGCTGATCGGCAGCTTCGCCGCGTTCGGTGAAGCGCTCAACGACCCGCGCCTGGTGGAAAGCCTCGGCGTGCATTTGGCGCACACCACCGCGACCGTCACCAATGTCCTCGCGGCGCTGTTCACCGGGCTGTTCATCCTGCGTTTCCGCCGGCCAATCGCCCATCTGATCCGCAACCAGCCATTGTCCCGTCGCCTGACCCGCCGCGCCCTCAGCGACACCATCGATATCCTCGGCACCTTCTGGTACGTGCCGGCGCTGGTGCTGGTCGGGATTTCGCTGTTCGCCACCTTCGTCTCTGCCGGCGACACCAGCACCGCCCTGCGCCAGTCACTGATCTGCACGGTGCTGCTGGTGATGTGCATGGTGATCAACGGTCTCGTGCGCCGGCACTCACTCAAACCGCAACGCGGGCCGAAGCGCCATGCCTTGTACTCGGAACGCCTGAAAAGCTTCTTCTACACCCTCGCCCACCTGCTGGTGTGGCTGATCTTCATCGAACTCGGCCTGCGCGTATGGGGCAAATCGCTGATCGGCTTTGCCGAGGGCGAAGGCCACGACGTCAGCGTCAAACTGTTCAGCCTGATCGGCACGCTGATTTTCTCCTGGCTGATCTGGATCCTCGCCGACACCGCCGTGCATCACGCCCTCACCCGCTCGCGCAAAGGCCTGGCGAATGCCCGCGCGCAGACGATGATGCCGCTGATCCGCAACGTGCTGTTCGTGGCGATTTTCATCATTGCGCTGATCGTCGCCCTGGCGAACATGGGCATGAACGTCACGCCACTGCTGGCCGGTGCCGGTGTGATCGGCCTGGCCATCGGTTTCGGTGCGCAATCGCTGGTGGCGGATTTGATCACCGGCCTGTTCATCATCATCGAAGACTCGCTGGCCATTGATGACTACGTCGATGTCGGCGGGCATCTGGGCACTGTCGAAGGCCTGACCATCCGCACCGTGCGCCTGCGCGATATCGACGGCATCGTTCACACCATCCCGTTCAGCGAAATCAAAAGCATCAAGAACTACTCACGGGAATTCGGCTACGCGATCTTCCGCGTGGCGGTGCCGTACAACATGGAAATCGACGACGCGATCAAACTGATGCGCGAAGTCGGCCAGAAAATGCGCACCGACCCGCTGCAACGGCGCAACATCTGGTCGCCACTGGAGATCCAGGGCGTGGAGAGTTTCGAGTCCGGCAGCGCAATTTTGCGTGCGCGCTTCAAGACCGCGCCAATCAAGCAATGGGAAGTTTCCCGGGCCTTCAACCTGTCGCTCAAACGCCATCTGGACGAGGCCGGGCTCGATCTGGCGACGCCACGCATGAGCGTGCAGGTCATCACTGCCGGTGGTGGCCAGCCGAAGGAATAGCACTTCGCGCAGACACTCGGGTCACAGGCAGGGAAGCCAGAAAAACAATAACCATGGAGAAAACCCGATGCAGCTGACACGTATCACCCAGACCGTTCTGCTCACCCTGCTGGCCGGCACCGCCAGCGCCGCCACCCTGGACAGCACCCGCGAACAGATCGCCACGCAAGCCAAGGCACTTGAACCGGAGCTGCTGGAAACCCGCCGCGACATCCACGCCCACCCGGAACTGGGCAACACCGAAACACGCACCTCTGAACTGGTCGCCAAACAGCTCAAGGCCATGGGCCTGGAAGTGAAAACCAACGTCGCCCGCACCGGCGTGGTCGCCATCCTCAAAGGCGCCCTGCCCGGCCCGACCGTGGCCTTGCGCGCCGACATGGACGCACTGCCGGTCAAGGAAGTCGCCGACCTGCCCTTCGCCTCGAAAGCCAAAGGCACCTACCTCGGCAAAGAAGTCGACGTGATGCACGCCTGCGGCCACGACGCCCACACCGCGATCCTGTTGAGCACGGCGAAAATCCTCACCGGTCTGCGCGACACCCTGCCCGGCACCGTGGTGTTCTACTTCCAGCCCGCCGAAGAAGGCCCGAGCGACTTCATCCCCGACGGCAAGAACACCTGGGGCGCAAAAATGATGGTGCAGGAAGGCGTGATGAAATCACCCAAACCCGACGCCGTATTCGGTCTGCACGTCTGGGCCGGCGTTCCCGCCGGACAGATTGCCTACCGCCCCGGCGCCACCCTGGCCAGCTCCGACGACCTGCGCATCAAAATCCTCGGCAAACAAACCCACGCCGGCCGCCCGTGGGACGGCATCGACCCGATCACCGTCGGCGCACAAACCATCGTCGGCCTGCAAACCGTGGTCAGTCGGCGCACCGATATTTCGTCTTACCCGTCGGTGGTCAGCATCGGCACCATCAATGGTGGCACCCGCTACAACATCATTCCCGAGTCCGTGGACATGAGCGGCACCATCCGCTCCTACGACTACGGCATCCGCCAGAAACTCCACGCCGACGTACGCCAGACCATCGAAAACATCGCCGAAAGCGGCGGCGCGAAAGCCGACGTGACCATCATCGAAAAATACGACCCCACGATCAACAACCCGGCACTGACGGAAAAAATGCTGCCGACGTTGAAGTGGGCAGCCAAGGATGACGTGGTCAATGCGCCGCTGGTGGGCGGCGCGGAAGACTTCTCGTTCTTCGCCAAGGAAGTACCGGGGTTGTTCGTATTTCTCGGCGTCACACCACGGGATCAGGACATGAGCAAGGCCGCGCCGAATCACAATCCGGGGTTCTTTGTGGATGAGTCGGCGCTGGTGGTGGGCGTACGCACACTGGCCTCACTGGCAACAGACTACCTCTACACCAACACCCACTAACCTGAAGGAGCTGACGAGTGCAACGAGGCTGCGATCTTTTAGTGTGCTGAAGATCAAGATCAAAAGATCGCAGCCTTCGGCAGCTCCTACACAGGATGAGCGTTAGCTCGGCTGCAGCTCTTGATCTTGATCCACGGGCGACGTCGGAAGGCTGAGTGGAGGGATTGATCCGGGGTGGGAGCGCAGCGACCGTTTGGCGCAGCCAAACACAGCGAGAGGAGGTGCAGCGAAGCAAACCGTAGGCGCTGCCCCCGGAACAATCCCGGAGCGAAGGAACCCCGAGCCCCAGCGAGCGGGCCGAACGCAGGAGCAAGCGTTTTTGGTTACTTTTGAGGCGTTTGTCAAAAGTGACCCGCCGTAAGGGCGGAACCCTAAGCCGCCGTTACCGCAGCAACGGATATTCACCCAAAACGATCAAACCACATCAACCCCCACATGAATCGCATCATGCCGCCAAAACTCCAGATCACAATCAATCAACCGCTCATGCTGATCATAATTGACCCGAGCAATCCGTAACCCCGGACTCCCCACAGAAACCCGCAAAGCCGCCGCCGCATCCACCGCCAACGACGTCGGCACAATCTCGAACCGCACCCGCCCATAGTGCAAATCGTAATGCCGCGCATACAACTCGGTCATCGACTGATTCAAATCGAACCCCAGAATCCCCGGAAAATACTGCGGATTCAGATAATGCTCCACATACAGCACCAGCCGCCCGTCAATCCGCCGCGACCGGCAAATCTGGATCACGCTGGACAACGCCGGCAACTGCAACCAGGCACACACCGCCGCCGAAGCCGGCTGCAGACGCGCGGAAATCACCTCGGTCGACGGCACCCGGCCCTGCGCACTCACCATCGCGTGAAAGTGACTGCGCTGCATCAGGTTGTACGCCAGACGCGGCGGCGAAACGAACCAGCCTCGGCGCTCCTCGCGATAGATCTGCCCCTGTGCCTCCAGTTGCAACAACGCCTCACGCACCGTAATGCGCGTAGTGCCGAACAACTCACTGAGCTTGCGCTCGGCCGGCAGCTTGCTGCCCGGCGCCAACAGGCCGTGATCGAGCTGCTCCTGCAGCACCTGGCCGATGGCTGTCACCGCTTTTGTTGCCTCATCGCGCATCAACGTTACCTATCTGGACTAGACCAGCACTGTTTCGGGGCAAAAACCGTACGGCCTGCAAGCCGTTTCCATGTCTTGCAAGCCTAGGCAGTGCAGATGACCGAGAGATGACAAACCCGCCCGACGGTCGCCCTCATGACTTGCAATACCTCGGCCAAGTCCCTTGCCAGCCGGGGCTTTGACCTTGGTCTACGCTTAGCGGGCAAGCGCCGAAACCGGGCCAATAAAAGGCCTGCCGGGCGACCGCCGACATCAAAGTGTCATCCAGCCCCCTTAAATTGGCTCAGGTATTGCTGACCTAGACCAACACAAACCGCAATCGCAGCGTTGAACACGACCAAGGAGCTTCGGAATGAAACAGCTTTTCCTGGCAACACTGTTAGGCTCGACCATTGCAATGTGCACCGCCGCCATGGCGGCCGACACCGATCTGAAAACCCTCGAAGCCGCTGCGAAAGCGGAAGGCGCCGTCAACAGCGTCGGCATGCCCGATGACTGGGCAAACTGGAAAGGCACCTGGGAAGACCTGGCCAAGACCTACGGCCTGAAACACATTGATACCGACATGAGCTCGGCCCAGGAAATCGCCAAGTTCGCCGCTGAAAAAGACAACGCCACCGCCGACATCGGCGACGTCGGCGCCGCCTTCGGCCCGATCGCGGTCAAGCAGGGCGTGGTGCAACCGTACAAACCGAGCACCTGGGATCAGGTGCCGGCCTGGGCCAAGGACAAGGACGGCAACTGGGCATTGGCCTACACCGGCACCATCGCCTTCATCGTCAACAAGAAGCTGCTGCACGGTTCCGAAGTACCGACCAAATGGGCTGACCTCAAGGGCGGCAAATACAAGGTTTCCATCGGTGACGTGAGCACCGCCGCGCAAGCCGCCAACGGCGTACTCGCCGCGGCCCTGGCCAACGGTGGCGACGAGAAAAACCTCCAGCCGGCCCTGCTGCTGTTTGCAGACATCGCCAGGCAAGGTCGCCTGTCGATGGCCAACCCGACCATCGCCACCATGGAAAAAGGCGAGATCGAAGTCGGCGTGGTCTGGGACTTCAATGGTCTGAGCTACAAGGCCAAGATGGCCAACCCGGATGACTACGTGGTGCTGATCCCGTCCGACGGCTCGGTGATTTCCGGCTACACCACCATCATCAACAAGTACGCAAAAAACCCGAACGCCGCCAAGCTGACCCGCGAATACATCTTCAGCGACGCCGGCCAGACCAACCTGGCGCGCGGCAACGCCCGTCCGATCCGTGCCGAACATCTGCAACTGCCGGAAGACGTGAAAGCCAAGCTGCTGCCAAACGAGCAGTACAAGAAGGTCACGCCAATCAAGGACGCCGACGCGTGGGAAAAAACCTCCAAGGCCCTGCCGCAGAAGTGGAACGAAGAAGTCATCGTCGAGATGAAGTAATCCTTCATCTGTAGGAGCTGCCGCAGGCTGCGATCTTTTGATCTTGCTTTTAAAAGGCAGAGTCAAAAGATCGCAGCCTGCGGCAGCTCCTACATTGAACGATCCAAGTTTTGTTTTCGGAGTTTTTGCCCCTATGAAGCACAACGTCATCCTTGTCGTGCTCGACGGTCTCAACTACGAGGTCGCGCGGCACGCCATGGGGCATCTGCAGGCTTACGTTGGCGCAGGACGCGCCGCGCTCTATCAGTTGGAGTGCGAGTTGCCGGCCCTGTCCCGACCGCTTTACGAATGCATCCTTACTGGCGTGCCGCCGATCGACAGTGGCATCGTCCACAACAACGTCGCGCGTCTGTCCAACCAGCGCAGCATCTATCACTACGCCCGCGACGCCGGTCTGAAAACCGCCGCAGCGGCCTATCACTGGGTCAGCGAGCTGTATAACCGCTCGCCGTTCGTCGTGGCCCGCGACCGGCACACCGAAAACCTGTCATTGCCGATCCAGCACGGCCACTTCTACTGGAGCGATCACTACCCGGATTCGCACCTGTTTGCCGATGCGGAAAACCTGCGTCTGCGCCATGCGCCGAACTTTCTGCTGATTCACCCGATGAACATCGACGACGCCGGCCACAAGCACGGCCTCGACTCCACGCAATACCGCAACAGCGCACGCTCGGCGGACATCATCCTCGCCGACTACCTGCAAGGCTGGCTCGATGCGGGCTATCAGGTGCTGGTCACCGCCGACCACGGCATGAACAACGACCGCTCGCACAACGGCCTGTTGCCGGAAGAACGCCAGGTGCCGCTGTTCGTTTTCGGTGACGCCTTCAGCTTCAATATTGATGCCGCGCCGAAACAAACCGAGATCTGCGGCACCGTCTGTGAACTGCTCGGCGCCCCCCACGACAAACCTGTATGCCGGGAGCTGCTCAAGTGAATGCCATGACTCGCGGCAAATGGCTGGCAGCCCTGTGCCTGGTGCCGTTCGCCCTGTTCTTTATCGTGTTCGAAATCGCCCCGCTGGTCTGGGTGATGATCAACAGCCTGCAATCGGAAGAATTCGGCTGGGGCTTCGCCAACTTCAGCAAGATCTTCAGTTCCAAGTTCTATCTGCAGGCGATTCAGTACAGCCTGGAGATCAGTTTCTGGTCGAGTGTGTTCGGCATCATCATCGCCGTGCTCGGTGCGTATTCCCTGCGCCGGGTCGACTCGAAACTGCGCAACTTCGTGAATGCCTTCGCCAACATGACCAGCAACTTCGCCGGCGTGCCCCTGGCCTTCGCGTTCATCATCCTGCTCGGTTTCAACGGCAGCATCACCATCATGCTCAAGCAGGCCGGGATCATTCAGGACTTCAACCTGTACTCGAAAACCGGTCTGATCATTCTCTATACCTACTTCCAGATTCCCCTCGGCGTGCTGCTGCTCTACCCGGCCTTCGACGCCTTGCGTGAAGACTGGCGCGAATCCGCTGCGCTGCTCGGCGCCAACGGCTGGCAGTTCTGGCGGCATATTGGTCTGCCGGTGCTGACCCCGGCACTGCTCGGTACGTTTGTGATCCTGCTGGCCAACGCTCTCGGCGCCTACGCCACGGTGTACGCCTTGACCACCGGTAACTTCAACGTGCTGCCGATCCGCATCGCGGCAATGGTTTCCGGGGACATTTCCCTCGACCCGAATCTCGCCAGTGCCCTGGCCGTGGTGCTGGTGGCGTTGATGACTATCGTCACCGTCGCGCATCAATTGCTGCTGAAGAGGAGCTACCATGTCTCGCGCTGAATCCGGCCCGGCCGGCGTCTACCACCGCGTCGTGGTTTATTTGCTGTTCGCGATCCTGCTGCTGCCGCTGGTGGGTACGCTGATCTATTCGATCGCCAGCAGCTGGTCGGCGACCATCCTGCCCAGCGGCTTCACCTTCAAGTGGTACCTCCAGCTGTGGAGCGATCCACGCTTTCTGCATGCTTTCGGCCAGTCGCTGCTGGTGTGCGTGGGCGCGCTGGTGCTGTCGGTGGTGCTGATCCTGCCGTTGCTGTTCGTGGTGCATTACCACTTCCCGAAGCTCGATGCGCTGATGAACATCCTGATCCTGCTGCCCTTCGCGGTGCCGCCAGTGGTGTCGTCGGTAGGCCTGTTGCAACTGTACGGTTCGGGGCCGCTGGCGATGGTCGGTACGCCGTGGATCCTGATCGGTTGCTACTTCACCGTGGCGCTGCCGTTCATGTACCGGGCGATCACCAACAACCTGCAGGCGATCAACCTGCGCGACCTGATGGACGCCGCGCAACTGCTCGGCGCCAGCACCTTTCAGGCCGCGTTTCTGGTGGTACTGCCGAACCTGCGCAAAGGCCTGATGGTCGCGTTGTTGCTGTCGTTCTCGTTCCTGTTCGGGGAATTCGTGTTCGCCAACATCCTCGTCGGCACGCGCTACGAAACCCTGCAGGTATACCTGAACAACATGCGCAACAGCAGCGGCCACTTCACCAGTGCGCTGGTGATCTCGTACTTCTTTTTCGTGCTGGTCCTGACCTGGATCGCCAACATCTTGAACAAGGACAAAAACGAATGAGCTACGTCAGCGTCCAACACCTGCAGAAAAACTACGCGGGCACCACGGTGTTCAGCGACATCAACTGCGAGATCAACAAGGGCGAATTCGTCACCCTGCTCGGCCCGTCCGGTTGCGGCAAGTCCACCCTGCTGCGTTGTATCGCCGGGCTGACGCCGGTGGATGGCGGCAAGATCCTGCTCGATGGCGTCGACATCGTGCCGCTGAGCCCGCAGAAACGCGGGATCGGCATGGTATTCCAGAGCTACGCGCTGTTCCCCAACATGACCGTCGAGCAGAACGTTGCCTTCGGTCTGCGCATGCAGAAGGTGAATCCTGACGACAGTCACAAACGCGTCAGCGAAGTGTTGAAACTGGTTGAACTGCACGACTTCGCCAGCCGCTATCCGCATCAGTTGTCCGGTGGCCAATGCCAGCGTGTCGCCCTCGCCCGCTCCTTGGTCACCCGCCCACGCCTGTTGTTGCTGGATGAACCGCTGTCGGCGCTGGATGCGCGAATCCGCAAACACCTGCGCGAACAGATCCGCCAGATCCAGCGCGAACTCGGCCTGACCACCATCTTCGTCACACACGACCAGGAAGAAGCGCTGACCATGTCCGACCGGATTTTCCTGATGAACCAGGGAAAGATCGTGCAAAGCGGAGACGCCGAAACCCTCTACACCGCACCGGTCGATGTGTTCGCCGCCGGCTTCATCGGCAACTACAACCTGCTCGACGCCGACAGTGCCTCAAAGCTGTTGCAACGGCCGATCAACCACCGCATCGCCATACGTCCGGAAGCCATCGAACTGAGCCTCAATGGCGAACTCGATGCGCAGATCCGCAGCCACAGCCTGCTCGGCAACGTGATCCGCTATCGGGTCGAGGCGCGCGGCGTAGAACTGGTGGTGGATGTGCTCAACCGCTCGGCGGCGGATCTGCATCCCGACGGTCAGCGTCTGGCGCTTTCCATCGATCCGACGGCCCTGTGTGAGGTAGCCTGATGACTTTGCTGACGTTGAAGAGAGAACTGCACTGATGGCCCTGGCAATTTTTGATCTGGACGAAACCCTGATCCACGGCGACTGCGCCACCCTCTGGAGTGAGCAGATGGGGCGCCTGGGCTGGGTCGATCCCGAGTCGTTCATGCGCAAGAACAACGAGCTGATGGACGCCTACAGCCATGGCAAATTGCGCATGGAAGAATTCATGGCGTTCAGCCTCGAACCGCTGATCGGCCGTACCCCGGAAGAGCTCGAGCACCTGGTCGGCCCATGGGTCGAAGACTTTATCGAACCGATCATCTTCAGCGACGCGACCAAAACCATCGCCGCCCATCGCAAGGCCGGCGACCGGATCCTGGTGATCTCGGCCTCGGGCACGCACCTGGTCAAACCGATCGCCGACCGCCTGGGCATCGACGAAATTCTCGGCATCGAACTGGATGTCGCACACGGTGTTTACAGCGGCCAGACCGTCGGCACGCTGACCTACCGCGAAGGCAAGATCACCCGCCTGCTGGAATGGCTGGACGCCGAGGAAGAGAACCTGGAAGGCGCGAGTTTCTACTCCGACTCACGCAATGACTTGCCGTTGCTACTGAAGGTGGATTTCCCGCATGTGGTGAATCCGGATCCGGTGCTGCTGGAGCATGCCGAAAAAGCAGGCTGGCCGATCCATCTCTGGAAGTAAAAACAAAGATCGCAGCCTGCGGCAGCTCCTACAGGGTGTACACCCTCCCACTGTAGGAGCTGCCGCAGGCTGCGATCTTTTGATCTTGCCCTTCCAATCAGCTCAGACTGTCGTCAATCACCAGCACCACTTTCCCCGAAACCGTATTGCTCGCCAGCTCGGCAAACGCCGCCTCGGCGTCTTTCACCGGAAAGGTTTTCGCCAGTTGCGGACTCAACCGTCCTTCGGCAAACAGCGGCCACACATGCAGGCTCAAGTCGCTGAACAGGTCGGCCTTGAACTGATCATCGCGACTGCGCAACGTCGAACCGAGCAACTGCACACGTTTGGCCAGTACCTGTGCCAGGTCCAGTTTCGCCTCACGCCCGCCCATCAGACCAATCAGCACCCAGCGTCCATCCAGCGCCGTCAGCTTGAGGTTCAGCGCCGCATAATTGCCGCCGACCGGATCGAGGATCACGTCAAACGGACCGAAGTCGCGCAGACTCTCCAGGTCATCGCTGCGCACCACCCCGCCCTGGGCGCCCAGCGCTTCACAGTAGGCCAGACGCTCGGGCGAGCCAACGCTGACCCAACAGGGATTGCCAAACGCCTTGCACAGCTGAATGGCGGCTGAACCAATTCCACTCGCGCCAGCATGCAGCAGAACCTTCTCGCCCGGTTTCAACGCCGCCAGTTGAAACACGTTGAGCCAGACCGTTGCATAAACCTCGGGTAATGCCGCGGCCTCGATCAACGAAACACCTTCGGGCACCGGCAGCACGTGCCGTCCGTCGACGACCACCTCTTCAGCCATTCCGCCCCCGGCCAGCAACGCGCAGACCCGGTCGCCGACCTGCCAGGACGAGCCGGCGCCGACTTCGCTGATCACCCCGGAGCACTCAAGACCGAGCACCTGACTGGCACCGGGCGGCGGTGGATAAAGCCCGGCTTTCTGTAATAAATCGGCGCGATTGAGGCCGGCTGCCGCCACACGAATGCGCACTTGTCCTACATCACATGCCGGACTCGACTCTTCAACCCATGCCACTTGACCTTCAACGCCTTGCAATGCCTTCACAGTGCCTCCATAGTGAGTCTGGACTGAGCCCGAAGCTGTAGCGCCGGGCTTTTTGCATTATGCGACCGGCTCTCGTAGAACCGGCGACTTCAAAGACGGCCTAATATGCGTTATCAATTGTCCCCGCGTCGAATCAGCATGAAGCATTTGCTCCCCAGCACCGCCCTCGCTCTTTTCATCGGTATCGGCTTGTTGCCGATGTCGGGCAAAACCTTCGCAGCCAACAGCTGGGACAACTTGCAGCCTGATCGCGACGAAGTGATCGCCAGTCTCAACGTCGTCGAGTTGCTCAAGCGTCACCACTACAGCAAGCCGCCGCTCGACGATGCGCGCTCGGTGATCATCTACGACAGCTACATCAAGCTGCTGGACCCGTCGCGCAGCTATTTCATGGCCAGCGACATCGCCGAATTCGACAAGTGGAAGACCCAGTTCGACGACTTCCTCAAAAGCGGCGACCTCAACGCCGGGTTCACCATCTACAAGCGCTATCTGGACCGCGTCAAGGCGCGTCTGGACTTCGCTATTGCGGAGCTGAACAAGGGCGTCGACAAGATGGACTTCACCACCAAGGAGACCTTGCTGATCGATCGCAAGGACGCCCCTTGGCTCAAATCCACCGCTGAACTCGACGACCTGTGGCGCAAACGCGTCAAGGACGAAGTGCTGCGGCAGAAGATTGCCGGCAAGGATTCCAAGCAGATCCAGGAAACCCTGACCAAGCGCTACAAGAATCAGTTGGCGCGCCTCGATCAGACCCGCGCGGAAGACATCTTCCAGGCGTACATCAACACCTTCGCCATGTCCTACGACCCGCACACCAATTATCTGTCGCCAGATAACGCGGAGAACTTCGACATCAACATGAGCCTGTCCCTGGAGGGCATCGGCGCCGTGTTGCAGAGCGATAACGATCAAGTGAAAGTCGTGCGTCTGGTGCCGGCAGGCCCGGCCGACAAGACCAAGCAGGTCGCACCGGCCGACAAGATCATCGGCGTTGCCCAGGGCAACAAAGAGATGGTCGACGTGGTGGGCTGGCGTCTGGACGAAGTGGTCAAGCTGATCCGCGGCCCGAAAGGCACCGTGGTGCGCCTGGAAGTGATTCCGGCGAGCAATGCGCCGAACGACCAGACCAGCAAGATCGTGCCGATCACTCGCGAAGCGGTGAAGCTTGAAGACCAGGCGGTGAAAAAGTCCGTGCTGAACCTGAAACAGGACGGCAAGGACTACAAGCTCGGCGTCATTGAGATCCCGGCCTTCTACCTCGACTTCAAGGCGTTCCGTGCCGGTGATCCGGATTACAAGAGCACCACCCGTGACGTCAAGAAACTGCTGACCGAACTGCAGAAAGAGAAAGTCGACGGCGTGGTCATCGACCTGCGCAACAACGGCGGCGGCTCCCTGCAGGAAGCCACCGAACTGACCAGCCTGTTCATCGACAAGGGCCCAACCGTCCTCGTGCGTAATGCCGATGGCCGCGTCGATGTCCTCGAAGATGAAAACCCGGGCGCGTTCTACAAAGGCCCGATGGCACTGCTGGTCAACCGCCTGTCCGCTTCGGCTTCGGAGATTTTTGCCGGCGCCATGCAGGACTACCATCGCGCACTGATCATCGGTGGCCAGACCTTCGGCAAAGGCACCGTACAGACCATTCAGCCGCTGAACCATGGCGAACTGAAACTGACGCTGGCCAAGTTCTACCGGGTGTCCGGGCAGAGTACCCAGCATCAGGGCGTGCTGCCGGACATCGACTACCCGTCGATCATCGACACCAAGGAAATCGGCGAAAGTGCCCTGCCGGAAGCCATGCCGTGGGACACCATCAAGGCGGCGATCAGGCCGGCCTCCGATCCGTTCAAACCGTTCCTCGCGCAGCTCAAGTCCGAGCACGACGCACGCAGCGCCAAAGACGCCGAGTTCGTGTTCATCCGCGACAAGCTGGCCCTGGCGCAGAAGCTGATGGAAGAAAAAACCGTCAGCCTCAACGAAGCCGATCGTCGTGCCCAGCACGCGGACATCGATGCCAAGCAACTGGCGATGGAAAACATCCGTCGCAAAGCCAAAGGCGAAGAGCCGCTCAAAGAGCTGAAGAAAGAAGATGAAGACGCGCTGGCCGCAGCCGAGCCGGACAAGGTCAAACCAGAAGACGACGCCTACCTGAGCGAAACCGGGCGCGTGCTGCTGGATTACCTGAAGCTGAGCAATCAGGTGGCCAAGAAGTAAGATGATGGCAATTTAGTGGTGACGCTCCCCGGAGCGTCATCAAACAGTCATCATTCTGTCGTGAAATAAAGGACTGGGAGCGCCTCTTCAAACAAGAGCGCTCCCAGTCCTTTTTTTATCGCCAGAGATTGCCATGACCACGACCGAACAGCTGAGTGCCTTGAGCTCGATCCTGACTCAAAGCGGTTTGCACAGCCTGTTCCAGCCGATCATCTGTCTCTCCGAGCGTCGCATTCTCGGCTACGAAGCCCTTACCCGAGGCCCGTCCAACAGCCCGCTACACTCGCCTATCGCGCTGTTCGCCGTGGCGCGTCAGGCTGGCCGCTTGAGCGAACTGGAGATCGCCTGCCGCCAGTCGGCCTGCCGTCGTTTCAACGAGCAGCAACTGCCGGGCAAGCTGTTCCTCAACGTCTCGCCGGAGTCCCTGCTCGAAGCCGCGCACCAACCGGGACGAACCCTGCAACTGCTGCAGGACTTCGGCATTCCGCCGAGCCAAGTGGTCATCGAACTCACCGAACAGACGCCGATCGACGATTTCCAGTTGCTGCAAACCGCGCTGCATCACTATCGGGCGATGGGCTTTTCGATTGCACTGGATGACTTGGGTGCCGGCTATTCGAGCCTGCGTCTGTGGTCGGAGCTGCGCCCGGACTACGTGAAGATCGACCGGCACTTTATCGACGGCATTCATCAGGACGCGTTGAAACGAGAGTTCGTCGGCTCGATCCTGCAAATCGCCAAGGCCTCGCGCGCGCAGGTGATCGCCGAGGGGATCGAGTTGCCGGAAGAATTGGCGGTGCTGACCGAAATGGGTGTCGATCTGGTGCAGGGCTACCTGCTCGGTCGCCCACAGGAACATCCATCTCGCGATGCCCGGGCCTTGATGCCGAAACACGACAGCAGCGCCGTGGCGTTGAATGACGAAGGCAGCGACCTCAGCGCCCTGCTCAACGACCAACCGGCGGTGCATCGCGACACGCCGACTGCCACGGTGTTGGAGGCCTTCCGCCGCCAGGCCAATCTGAATTCACTGGCAGTGCTCGACGAACAGGGCCAGCCATGCGGCATCGTCCATCGCCATTCGCTGTCCGACGCACTGCTGAAACCGTTCGCCACCGGCCTGTTCGCGCGCAAACCGATCAGCCGCCTGATGAACGACGACTTCCTTGCCGTGGAAATGAGCCAGTCGCTGCAACAGGTCAGCCGCCTGATCACCAGCCGCGCCCGACAGCGCATCGAAGAAGATTTCATCATCACCCTCAATGGCGGCTATCTCGGCCTCGGTCGGGTGATCGACGTGCTCAAACTGATCACCGAACTGAAAATCCAGCAGGCGCGCTACGCCAACCCGTTGACCCTGCTGCCCGGCAACGTGCCGATCCAGCAATGCCTGACCCGCCTGCTGCAACAGGGCCGCGAGTCGATCATCTGCTACGTCGACATCGACAGCTTCAAACCCTTCAACGACATCTACGGCTACGGCCGTGGCGACGAAGTCCTGCTGTGCCTGGCGCAATGCCTGAACGAACGCGTCGACCCGTCCCGCGACTTCGTCGGCCACATCGGCGGCGACGACTTCCTGCTGGTGCTCGGCCCGGAAGACTGGCGCAAACGCCTCAATCAACTGCTCGACGACTTCCAGAGCCAATGCCGCCGTTTCTATCGCCCGGAGCACCTTGAAGCTGGCTGCTTCATCGCGCCGAATCGCCAGGGTGTGCGGCAGGAGTTTTCGCTGCTCTCGTTATCGATCGGCGTCGTCCACCTGCAACCCGAGGCCTGCGCAGAACTGGATGCCAGCCAACTCGCGGAAATGGCTTCGCAGGCGAAGCATCATGCGAAGAATGTTCCGGGGTATAGCGTGCATGTGATTGATAGTCTCACTGCTGCCGACCTGCAACCGCCGCAACTGATTGGCCAGCGCTGACTCCCCGCACGACAGAGATCCCTGTGGGAGCGGGCTTGCTCGCGAAGGGGTCAGTCCATACAGCTCATATCTAACCCCGAGCCAATTTCACAAAGCTTTCGCGCACATTATCAAAAACATCACCACGTAGTTTTTTCTTCGCCTGCAGCCCTTGAGAGATCTTCTTTCCAAACTTCCTGTGCTAATTGATAGACACTCTGAAAAAAACTGCGCGGTTCGTTTAAGGAATACCATTCCTCCCGTGGCCAGCTATTCGCTTCACACTCATCGATTTCAAAGGGTCTTTGAAAGTCAAATTTCGGATCTTCGAGCGCTCGCTCTAGAAATTCAAATAGTACGCATTTATGCCTATAAGAAAGATAAGGCAACACCAAACAATATTTTCTTATAAGAACCTCCCTATCAACTGGATCATCCGGATTATAAACACCAAGCTCTACGCCTCGAGTTTCCTCTCGATCATAAACATCAAACCTACTAACAAACCAAGTCAAACTCGGTTCAAACGGCTCATTCAAAAACGGATCCTTCAACATTACCTACCCTCCGCCGGGAAGCCCGTGAATGGTTCCTGCGTATTTATCTGATCAAATTTCACTTCAAACCAGTTCAAATTCTCATTAAGAGTTGGATTTTGCTCATCTCGTTTATTCGGTCTATATCCGCGCCCCGCACCGGGTAGTTCCAATCTAACTATTGGAGCATGGTTCTGGTCCTTCCCTGTGTGCATTATTCGGCCATTTTTGTCCTTCGTCATCGCTTTATTCAGTGCACCCAAATGCATTCGCCAGTTATGGAACTGAGAGCTAAGATTTCCTCTGGCACCTCTTGGGACTATACCTGTATGAGGATCTGCTCCATTGATGCCACGTTGCTTCAGTGCTGGATCGGATATTTCCGAACTATGTTTTTTCACAGTGTGCATGCCATAAAGATTTTCATATTCATATACCCGACGCTTCGCGTTCTCCTCAGCCACCTCATCAAGCCTCGCCCGCCGCTCCTGCGTTGTCATCTTTGGCAGCGAAGGAGAGCCCTCTTCAACAACTACGCGGCCTGCCTCGTATCGCATCGGGCGACGCGGATTCGTCGGCGGACAACTGCAGCTCAACCCCAACGGATCCACCCACCCCGTCGGATTCGGCACGTACTGGTATTGGTTGAGTCCACCCGCCAACTTGATCGGATCCGGCGTCAGATACCGTCCCAACCTCGGGTCGTAAAACCGATGCCGGTTGTAATGCAGCCCACTCTCCGCGTCGAAATACTGCCCCTGAAAGCGCAGTGGCTGGTCCAGGTAGTCCTCGCCCGCCAGGGTGATCGCGGCGACTTTGCCGTAGGCGTCGTATTGCGCCGACCAGACGATTTCGCCGCTGTAATCGGTCAGTTCCTGCGGGGTGCCGAGGTGGTCGAGCTGGTAGTAGAACGGGCAGGCGCGTTTCGCGCCTTTACCGTCGAGCAGCGCCAGCGGGCGGAAGGTGCCGGGTTCGTAGACGTAGCTGCGGTATTGGACCTTGCTGCTTTCGGCGACGAGATGGTCGCCTTGCCAGAAGAACTCGGTGCTGTGGCCGTCGACGGTCTTGCGGATGCGTCGACCAAAAGCGTCATATTGGTAGGTCGCGGTTTGGCCGTCCGGGCGGGTCAGGCCGATCAGGCGGTGCTGGCAGTCGTAGCGGTATTCGGTGATCAGCAGTTGATCGCGGCCGCGACGCTCGCGGATCAGGTTGCCGAAGGCGTCATAGTCGTAATGCCGGTCGCCCTGCATCAGCAGGCGGTTGCCCTTGATCCGCGTGGGGCCGGGACGGTCCTGCATCAGCAGGTTGCCGGCCGGGTTGTGGGCGAAGGCTTCCGGCAGTTCGTCGCGCGAATGACGTACGCGGATCAAGCGGTCGAGGGCGTCGTAGCCGTAGGTGCGCTGACCGTGACGGCTGTCGGCAATGTGTTCCAGATTGCCGTTGGCGCTGTAGGCATAATCGCGGCGATACAGCGAAGCGTGCTGATGACCTACAGCGTGGGCCAGCAAACGGCCCTGGTCGTCATAGGCGTATTCGCTGAGCAGCAGGCCTTGCTGGCGTTGTTGTTCACGACCCGATTGATAGATGTGGCTGGTCAGCCGTGTGCCATTAAGGTCGATGGCGGTCAGCGCACCGCCCTTGGCGTAGTGATAGTCGAGCTTGCTGTTGTCCGGCAGACGCTGGCGTTTGAGCTGACCGCAGGCGTCATAGGCATAACGCAGGGTGCCCCAGCCCTGATGCTCGGTGATCAGTCGGTCCTGCAGGTCGTATTCAAAGGCCAGTGGATGTTGCTGGCCGTCATCGACGCCGATCAACCGGCCCAGGCGGTCATAGCGATACTCGACCTGAACTCCGTCGGGCAGGGTTTTCAGCAGCAGACGCCCGGCCGCATCACGCGCGTAGGCAGTGACCAGCGTCGAGCCGTCGTCGCCGAACTCGGTCTTCTCCAGCAGGTGCCCGTTACGGTCGTAGGCGTATGCGGTGCGCCGGCCGTCGAAGCCGGTTTCCTGTCGGATCAATCCGCTAGGCGTGTAGTCCAGTCGGTACTTTTCGCCGGATTCGTTCTCGATTTCAGTCAGCAGCAGTTGCGCATGGTCGTAGCGATACTGCACCCGCGTGCCGTCGGGATTGATCCTGCGCGAGACCAGATGCAGGTCGTCGTCATACTCGTAACGGGTGATGCGCCCGAGCTCGTCGCGCTCGGCCGTGACCTGGCCGTACGCGCCGTAGCTGTAGGCGCGGGTGGCGCCTGTAGGCAAAGTCATCTGAACCAGTCGGCCAATGGCATCCCACTGCTGGCGAGTAACGGCACCGTGTTCGTCGCAAGTGGTCGTCCGTCGCCCCAGCGTATCGTAGGAAAAACGCCGTACACCGCCGTCAGGCAGGGTTTCCTCGATCAGTTGGCCGAGGTCATTCCACGACAACTTGTGCCGGCTGCTGTCCGGATAGCGGATCGACAGCAACTGCCCGCGCGTGTCGTAGTAGTAATGGGTGACCTGGCCGTCAGGATCGACCGCCTCGGTGACATCCCCTTCGGCGTTGCGCCGATACGTCCAGACCGCGTCACCACGAGAACGGCTGTGCAGGAAACCGTTGCGATACTCGTAGGACGTTGGCTCATTGTCCGGCGGAAGCAGCGCGATCAGCCGTCCGACGTCGTCGTAGCGGTATTCGGTGACCGCACCCAGCGGATCCTGCTCGGCGATCAACCGGCCCGCAGCGTCATACGCCTTGAGATGCTCACCGCCATCGGCCTCGACCTTGCGCACCAGCCGTGCGCTGTCATCGTGGACGTAGGTTTCCTCGGTGCCATCAACGTAATGCACCGTGACGCGGTCGCTGTCGTCCCAGACATACCGCGTATTCATCTGCGCGAACGAGGCCCAATGGCGCACGCAACGCGCGGCTTTGCCGGAACGCTCCCACTCCCAGAAAAAGCTCGCGCCGCCGCTCAGTTGCCGCTGCAGGATGACGTGCTGATCGTCGTAGTCGTAACGCTCGCTGTCCCCGACGGCATTGGTCGCGGCCAACAATCGCTGACGGGCGTCGTAGCAATAACTGACCAGCGTTTGCTCGGTGCGCCAGCCACCCGCCTCAAACACCTGGTAATCAACTGCCACCAGATGCGCCCGGTCGTAGCGCAACAGCAGCGAGCGCCCGGCCCCGCTATCCAGACGCTGCACACGCTCGGAATGATCGCGATGCACCGTCAGACGATTGCCATATGCATCACTGACCGCCGTCAGTCGCCCGGCACGAAAGTGATAAAACCGCGCCGCATCCCCCGCCAGCGCGAGGATCAGTTCCTCGGGCTCATCGCCGAGAAAAATCGCCGCCCGTGACAGGCTGTTGTGGATCTGCGGCCGTTCAACACTGGGCAATGGGAACCGCGTGCGCCGGTTCTCGTGATCGACCCAGACCACCGCCTCGCCATCGAACTCCAGCCGATGCGCCAGCGAATGGCTCCAGCCAAACCCCAGCCCGACATCGATCTCCACCGCGCTGGTGCGGTACAACCGGGTGAACTCGAACGGCAGCAAGCCATCGAGCGTGCCATCGGTCAGGGTCAGCAGTTCTTCGCCGGTGACCATCGACACCGGGCAGCCGTTGGTGCAGGTCAGCGGCGCGCAATCGGCGCTGTCGCCGTTGGGGTTTTTCGCTTGTTCCGGCGAGTCGTCGTGATGCTCGTTTTTCTTCAGGGCGGCATTGCGCTTCGCATCCCAGCGCAACTGCATGCGGCCCTTTTTAACGCCGGCGGCAATGCCCCGCGCGGCGACAGTTTTGTACTGGTCGACGTAATGGATGAACGTGTTGACGATGCCGAACATCGCCTTGACCAGACGTTTCACAACCGTGAGCAGCTGGGCGGCGCGATCCGCCAGACGTAGCGTCAGATAAGCGATCCCTGCGCCAGCCCCGACGAATGTCAACACAACGCCGATCAGCACATCGAGCAGCACCTGCACGATCATCATCGACGCCATTTCAGCGGTTTTGCCGGCGATCTGGCTGGGCGGCAGCATCTCCAGCCAGAGACTCGCACTGCGCAGCAGCAAACACAGCGCCGCCTCATCGCTGACCAGCAACTGCAGCTTTTGCATGACATCCGGAGCTGATTCTGCGAGGCGGATCAGATCGGCCGCGCCGCTTCCAAGGCGATCGGCAAACGCGCCTGGATCCTGCAGAATTTCCGACAGCATGCCGAGGCTGTCCCACACCCCCTCGATCGCCGCCCAGCTCCCGGCGAGCATGCCGTTGCCTGCCGCTGTCGCCACCGACTGCGACCACTGCGGCTTGAACCCCTGCCACTCGCTGCGCAGCCAGCCCTCCAGATTACCGGTCAAGCCGTCGTAGGACTTGAACAGCGCCTCGATCTGCTCCGAGGTAACCTCGCTGTGCACCTGCACGCGATAGAACTTGCCGGGCGTCCCGGTGAATGTTCCCCGGCCTTGCGCATCAAGTCCGACGGGGAAGATTTGGCCATCATCCACCGCCACCACATCGACCACGATGTCGCCCAGCGGAATGTCGTACACCGACTCGAATTTGCTCTCGATCGTCAGCACCCCGCTTTTCGGGCACTGCACGACGCCGGAGGCAAACTCACTGTCTCCTGTGCTGACAGCGGTGATGCGATCACCGAAACGGATGATCCGCTCCATGCCCATCAGCGACGGCAGATCCGCCGCGTGGCTGACCTGATCCGCCGCGCTGCTGAACCAGTGTTCAAGCTGCTGGCGATAGAGGCTGAGGGTGTCGGGAAAGCTGTCGAGTTCCTGCTCGATACGGCTGACGGCTTCCATCAGCGCACGCAACGATGCGGGGTGGAATGAAAAACCGGGTCAAACATGAGCGTTCCCTCGCGCAAAAATTAGGCGCGGGGACTTTGCGGGGGATCAATCAGGAAAGAAGTCAGGCGAGTAGGCTTTTGCTGTAGGACAAATCTGCAAAGGACTGATTACTACAAAACGTATGGCGATAAACGCAAACGTGGCGTGAGGTTTCCCTCACGCCACGTTTATCGGTCGATACAAAATGATTTACTGGGTTTAATCCCGAGCGCTCAACTCTTGGAGTTTGAGCTCGGCCAACGGGTGGCCGGCCTTGGCGGCCAGCGTCCACCAGCGCGCCGCTTCTGTCGGATCCGGCGCTTTGCTCGGAGTACCGGCCAGGCTGATCACGCCGACCTGATAAGCCGCTTTGCCATCGCCGGCGAGCGCCGCCAGACGCAACAGCCGCACACCTTCTTCGCGGGCGCCCAGGCCAACACCGCGAAACGTCAGAATGTGCCCATAAAAGCTTTGCGCGCCGACATCGCCAAGATTGGCCATGCGCGCAAACTGCCCTTCGAGCCAGCGCCAGCCTCTGGGCTGGCGGACGAACCACGACCAGTGAAACAGCCTGCGGGCCAACCAGTAACTGGCCGACGCCTTGAGTCGAAAGAACACTCAGGCCTCCGCCGATTCCGGGTACTCGTATTCGAAGACCCTGACCACTTCCGACGCATGCCAAGAGGCAGCCGCAACGCCATCGGATGGCCCGGAGAAACGTCCCAGACGTTCAACGCATTCAAAAAAACCGGTTCGGGGCAAACGGCTGGCCCCTTGGCTGATCACCAGCGAACTGCGCAATGGCTGCTCGGCCTTGGCGTCGAGTGCGGCCAGATGCTCAAGTGCCGCGGTCAGCGTCTGCATCGCCGGCGTCGGCAGTTGCAAACGTTCGAGCAAGGCTCGATAGGTCAACAGATGGCGCTGCCTGCGCGCCTGATCCAGCTCCCCCAGCAATCCGTCCCAATGTTGACGACTGATGCGTACGCTCACGATTCATCCCTCCAACCCGGCACCGTCAGTTCCCAGGCCAGGCTGCGGCGAATCGCGGCGTCAGGTTGACGCTCGCCGCTTTCGATCATGGCCAGATAAGACGGGCTGATGCCTACCGTGCGGGCCAGCGCCTCGATGGCGATGCCCTTCCCTTCGCGCAAACTGCGTAGTTGATCCAGACCTGGAAGAATCGGGTCTGGCGCTGCGGCGGCCGGCGCTGGCGCCTGCTGCTGCGGTATGTCGTTGATGCCTGCTGCTTTCAGTAGAGCCTGATACTGGCCCCATGGCAGAACCGCGTATTCGGGTTCGCCATCGCGTGCAATTATCTGAATATCCATGACTACCCCGTAGGACAACAACACTTAGCGAGTCGGCACTTTTCCCTAGAAGTGTAATCCTAACAGCGGCCAAGGTCGCGGGGGGTATCAATCTGCCTGCAGGCGAGGTGAATCAGGTTTTTTTCGGGCCCTGCAGTTGAAGTTGCTCGGGGGTATCGGGCAAACGTTCGACCACTGCGAGTTTTTCCGGCTGTTGTCGATTGCGCCAGAGCCGGAAGACAGCGAGTTCGTCGTCGAGGGTTTTCATCAGCCAGGCGAGAACAGCAATGTCATCGAGCATGCCGAAGACGGGGATGAAATCCGGGATCGCGTCCACCGGGCTGAGGAAATACATCAACCCTGCCACCACCGAAACGATGGCTTTCGGACTGATCGCCCGGTACTCGCCGCGCCAGTAAGCCAGACACAAGGCCTGGAGCAAGCGCAGATCATCCTTGAGCTTGCCCAGGCGATTACCTTGCGCAGCGCCCTTGCTCGCCACGGCGAACAGCAGAGTCGGCAGCCGGCCACGGGCCAGCAGGCGTCCCGCCAGAGGCAGAAACCGGGCGAAATTCCACGGCGCTTTCATCTATTTCTCCCGTTGAAATGTTATCCACACAAATTGTGGATAACCTTGTGAACAGAGCTGCATTTCAGCGCTGAGAGCCCCGTTTCATAAGGGCTTCGCTCAGATCGGGCGTTTTTTACTCACATAAAAAACCCAATATTTCATTGACTTGGCGGCTCAGGACGTCTACCCACGGTGGCCTCAATCTCTAGGACTGCTGTCAGCGGCATCCGTTCGCTCTGTTTACCTGCGCCATCCTTCAGATGCAACAACGCCCCGCATAAGCGAGGCGTTGTTGGCGAAGCCGTTACCGATGCCTGTTACTTGGCAGCGGCGTCTTCTTTGGCTGGATCCTTGATGGCCAGCAGTTCCAGGTCGAAGACCAGAACCGAGTTGGCCGGGATTGCCGGGCTTGGCGATTGCGCGCCGTAAGCCAGATCGCTAGGGATGTACAGTTTGTACTTCTCGCCAACGTGCATCAGTTGCAGACCTTCAACCCAACCCGGGATCACGCCGCTGACCGGCAGATCGATCGGGCTGCCACGTTCCACGGAGCTGTCGAACACGGTGCCGTTGGTCAGCTTGCCGGTGTAATGAACAGTCACTACGTCGGTCGGCTTGGGCTGCGGGCCGTCGGCTTTCTTGACCACTTCGTACTGCAGACCGGAAGCGGTGGTGGTAACGCCAGGCTTTTTGCCGTTTTCTTCGAGGAATTTCTTGCCGGCGGCTGCCGACTCTTCGCTCATCTTGGCCATACGCTCTTCGGCACGCTTTTGCAGCGCGGCGAAAGCTTCGACCAGTTCTTCGTCTTTCAGCTTCTGTTCTTTCTTGCCGACGGCATCTTCGATGCCCTGGGCTACCGCTTTGGAGTCCAGATCATCCATGCCTTCCTGAGCAAGGCTCTTGCCCATGTTCAGGCCGATACCGTAGGAAGCTTTTTGCGCCGGGGTTTTCAGCTCTACGCTGGTCTGCGAATCACAACCCGCGAGGACCAGGCTAACCAGGGCTACCGCCGCCGCCAACCGATGCTGTTTCATGCTATTTCCTTGTTCATGCGCCGAAAGGGCAATCGAGTAAAGCCGCGAGCTTATCAGGCCGCCACGACCAATGGCTACCGGCATGAGAGCAGGAAACGTCCGATAAGTTCAGGGATTAAAACGCATTCGAGCAAAGCGACGATGAAGCTTCTGTCATCTGGGCCTGACAAGGACTGACGAGACTTCCTACGACAGTTGGCGTAATGGCCACTTGCCGCACCTGCAGCAGCTGAGGCATAACAGCGCAACAACTCGACAAGGATGTTTATCTTGCGCCTCTTATTCCGTTTGCTGACTCTGATCGTGGTACTGCTGGGCCTGGTCCTGGCCGTGATTCTGTACTACGTCGCCAACCCGAAACTGCCCTTCTATACCCCCGCCCAACAGGTGCATTACCTGCAACAGTGGAGTGAGGAGGAGCGCCAGACTTACTATTTCACCCCGCAAGGGACGCAGGTCAAAGGCCTGCGCTATGAATGGTTCCAGGCGCTGGAGCTGCCCTTCTCGCAGCAGCGTTTCGCGTCCCCGGAATACCTCGCACGCTTCGGTTTTCTGGTTGATCCGCAGCAGAAAGCCACGCCGAACAATCCGGGCAATCTGCCGGTCGGTTTCGCGCGCCATCAGAACCCCGGCGGTACCGAGCAATACCTCGATATCACCTGCGCCGCCTGCCACACCGGCGAACTGCGCTTCAACGGCCAGGCCGTGCGGATCGACGGCGGGTCGGCGCAGCATGTTTTGCCTTCCAGCGTTCCTACATTGCGCGGTGGCAGTTTCGGGCAGGCATTGGTCGCCAGTCTGACGTCGACTTACTACAACCCGTGGAAATTCGAACGCTTCGCCAGAAATGTTCTGGGCGATGACTACGAGCCGCGCCGCGAGCAACTGCGCAAAGACGTCAAGCAATCGCTGAACACCTTCCTCAAAGTCGCCTGGAACGATACCCATCGCGGCCTCTACCCGACCGAGGAAGGCCCTGGACGCACCGATGCGTTCGGCCGCATTGCCAACGCCACCTTCGGCGACGCGATTTCCCCCGCCAACTACCGCGTGGCGAACGCCCCGGTCGACTACCCGCAACTGTGGGACATGTGGACCTTCGACTGGGTGCAGTGGAACGGCTCGGCGCAGCAACCGATGGCGCGCAACATCGGTGAAGCGTTGGGCGTCGGCGCCACGCTGAATTTCTTCGACAGCAACGGCCAGCCGCTGCAAGGCGATGCGCGTTATGCCTCGAGTGTGCGCGTACGCGATCTGCACACAATCGAGGAAACCCTGCAACGCCTGCAACCACCAGCCTGGCCGGAAGATGTCCTGGGCGCCATCGACAAACCGCTGGCCGCCAAGGGCCGCACGCTGTTTGCCGAGAACTGCGCCGGTTGCCACGTGCCGCGCAAGACTCAGGAAGGCGAGCGCTGGGTGCAGCACTTGCACATGTTGCCGGTGGAGGTGATCGGCACCGACCCGAATGCCGCGACCAATATTGCCACCCACCGTTTCGACCTGACCCCGCTGCAATGGGACCCGAAAGAACTCGAACAGATGGATGTGAAGTTGCATCCGACGCCCACCGAACCACTGGATCTGAGCCAGCTGTCGGTGGCCAAGGGCCTGGCCTACGTCACCGCGTTCGTCGAGAACCGTGCCTATCGCGAGGCCGGCGTCACCGCTGAGGAAAAGCCACAACTCGACGGCTTCGGCCTGCCGATCGGTGTGCGTGAAAAGGTTGCCTACAAGGCCAGGCCACTGGCCGGCGTCTGGGCCACCGCGCCGTTCCTGCACAACGGTTCGGTGCCAAGCCTTTATCAGTTGCTGTCGCCGCAGGATGAGCGCGCGACGACTTTCTATAAGGGTTCGTTCGAGTATGACCCGCGCCATCTGGGTTATCGCACCGAAGCCTTCACCAACGGCTTTTTGTTCGATACGCGAATCACCGGCAACCACAACAGCGGCCACGAGTTCCGCGCTGGCGAGCGCGGCAATGGGGTTATCGGCCGCCTGCTGCAACCGGAAGAACGCTGGGCCTTGCTGGAGTACCTGAAAGTATTGGGCGGGCCATTGGAGGCGCAACTGCCATGATGATCAACTCGTACAAAAAACCCTCCCTTCTCGCCCGCTTCTGGCTGTGGCTGGGGCGACTGCTGGGCAAAACCCTGCTGGCCCTGCTGATTGTCGGCCTGCTGGGCTGGGCGATCGCGAGCGCGTGGTTCATCTGGCAATACAGAGGTCCGGTGTCGGCGCAGGAACAGATTCCCGCCGGTGAAGCGGCCATGACCGAGGACGTGATCCAGACCGCCGTGCGTATCGTCGATCAACACCGCGAAGGCACACGCTACTTGCGCGATGCGCATGCCAAGGCACACGGTTGCGTAAAAGCCGAGGTCACGGTGTTGCCAGAACTGACGCCAGCGCTGCGCCAGGGTGTTTTCGGCGAACCGGGCAAAACCTGGCAGGCGCTGATTCGCTTGTCCAATGGCAACGCCTACCCGCAATTCGACAGCATCCGCGACGCCCGGGGAATGGCAATCAAGCTGCTCGATGTCCCCGGCAAGCAGCTGCTCGGCGACCTTCCGGTGCGCCGTGAACAAGACTTCGTGATGTTCAGCCATCCGAACTTCTTCGTCAGCGATGTCGCCGAGTACCGTCAAAATGTGGCTGCTCAGGCTGACGGCAAAAAAATCATGGCGTTTTTCCCCGGTTGGGATCCGCGCACCTGGCAGATCCGTCACCTGCTCATCGCCTTGGCGACTCTGTCACCGCCGCCGGACAGCCCGACCGCGACCACCTACTTTTCGGTATCGCCTTACAAATTTGGCGAGGCCAATGCCAAGTTTCGCGTTGCGCCGGATCCGGACAACTGCCCGACCTACACCCTGCCCGCACAAAATCACGACCTGCCGAATTTCCTGCGCAGCGCCTTGAACCAACAACTGTCGACAGATCGGGTACCGGCGTGTTTCGTGCTGCAGATTCAGCGCCAGGATGCGAACAAGTACATGCCGATCGAGGACACCAGCATCGAGTGGCGCGAGCAGGATTCAGCGTTCGAAACAGTGGCACGGATCACCCTGCCGGCGCAGGACTTCGACACGCCAGCGCTGAATCTGGCATGCGACAACCTGTCGTTCAATCCGTGGTTTGGTATCGAGGCGCATCGGCCGATTGGCGGGATCAATCGCTTGCGTAAAGCGGTGTATGAGGCGGTGAGCGATTATCGGCACAGTCGCAATGCCGAATAGTGAGAAGACGAGGAGATGATTTGTGGTGAGGGGATTTATCCCCGATGGGATGCGAAGCAGCCCCAGCTTCAAGACTATGGGCCTGCTGCGCAGGCCATCGGGGATAAATCCCCTCACCACACAGGCATTGCAGAAATTCTCAAATCGCAGACAGCAAAAAGCCCGCACTCGGCGGGCTTTCTGTGGTGACCTGGCGTTCAGTGGGTCCAGGTGACCGAATATGGCGCAGCGGACGGGACTCGAACCCGCGACCCCCGGCGTGACAGGCCGGTATTCTAACCGACTGAACTACCGCTGCGCGAAACGCTTGAAACGAATGGTGGGTGATGACGGGATCGAACCGCCGACATTCTGCTTGTAAGGCAGACGCTCTCCCAGCTGAGCTAATCACCCTTCGCTTCGTTACGGGGCGCATTATGCCACAAGTTTTCGTAATGTGTTGATTTAATTGAAGTTTTTTTCAAATAAATCCGAAAACCGGTGAAACGACACAAACCCGATGGAACAAGGTACAAACGTGAGACAGAAAAAAACCCGCTTCAGCGGGTTTTTCCGTGGTGACCTGGCGTTCAGTGGTCCAGGTTACCGAATATGGCGCAGCGGACGGGACTCGAACCCGCGACCCCCGGCGTGACAGGCCGGTATTCTAACCGACTGAACTACCGCTGCGCTAAACACTTGAAACGAATGGTGGGTGATGACGGGATCGAACCGCCGACATTCTGCTTGTAAGGCAGACGCTCTCCCAGCTGAGCTAATCACCCTTCGCTTCGGTGTGGCGCGCATTCTACGGAGCGACCCAACCTCTGGCAAGCACTTTTTTAATTAATTTTCTCAGGCCTTCCAAAGGCTTAGAGAAGGGTTGGCCTATGCCACGGCGAAGACAATAATGCCCCCCTTTGTATAAAGGAGAGACTCACCCCATGTGGTTCAAAAACCTGCTGATCTATCGCCTGACCCAAGACCTGCCTGTCGATGCCGAGGCGCTGGAAACTGCACTGGCCACCAAACTGGCGCGTCCATGTGCAAGCCAGGAGTTGACCACCTACGGTTTCGTCGCGCCGTTCGGCAAGGGCGAAGATGCGCCACTGGTGCACGTCAGCGGCGACTTCCTGCTGATCGCTGCACGTAAGGAAGAACGTATTCTGCCGGGCAGCGTCGTGCGCGACGCGGTCAAGGAAAAGGTCGAAGAGATCGAAGCCGAGCAAATGCGCAAGGTCTATAAGAAAGAACGCGATCAGATCAAGGATGAAATCATCCAGGCGTTCCTGCCGCGTGCCTTTATCCGTCGTTCGTCGACCTTCGCTGCCATCGCACCGAAACAGGGCCTGATCCTGGTGAACTCGGCCAGCCCGAAACGCGCCGAAGACCTGCTCTCCACAATGCGTGAAGTGCTCGGCACCCTGCCCGTGCGTCCGCTGACCGTGAAAACCGCGCCGACCGCGGTGATGACCGAGTGGGTCACCACCCAGCAAGCAGCACCGGACTTCTTCGTGCTGGACGAATGCGAGCTGCGCGACACCCACGAAGACGGTGGCATCGTGCGTTGCAAGCGTCAGGACCTGACCAGCGAAGAAATTCAGTTGCACTTGAGCACCGGCAAAGTCGTCACTCAGCTGTCGCTGGCCTGGCAAGACAAGCTGTCGTTCATGCTCGATGACAAGATGACCGTCAAACGCCTGAAGTTCGAAGACCTGCTGCAGGATCAGGCAGAACAGGACGGTGGCGACGAGGCCCTGGGCCAACTGGACGCCAGCTTCACCCTGATGATGCTGACTTTTGGCGACTTCCTGCCGGCGCTGGTGGAAGCGTTGGGCGGGGAAGAGACTCCGCAGGGGATCTAAACCTCTCTCCGGCGCCCTCCTTTATTGAGGGCGCCTGAAAAAGCAAAGATCGCAGCCTTCGGCAGCTCCTACATTTGGAATGTGTTTTCCTGTATGAGCTGCCGAAGGCTGCGATCTTTTTGCTGGCACCGTATGCTTAGCGTCCTAACGCTTTCACATAATAAGGAACACGCCATGCGAGCACTGGCTGCACTGAGCCGCTTTGTCGGCAACACTTTCGCTTACTGGGTTCTGATTTTCGCCGTGATCGCATTCCTGCAACCGGCGTGGTTTCTCGGTCTCAAGGGTGCGATCGTGCCGCTGCTGGGGCTGGTGATGTTCGGCATGGGTCTGACCCTCAAACTTGACGACTTTGCTGCCGTCGCCCGCCATCCGTGGCGTGTGGCTCTGGGCGTGGTCGCACATTTCGTGATCATGCCCGGTGTGGCGTGGTTGCTCTGCCAGATCTTCCATCTGCCACCGGAAATCGCCGTCGGGGTGATTCTGGTGGGCTGCTGCCCAAGCGGCACCTCCTCCAACGTCATGACCTGGCTGGCCCGCGGCGATCTGGCGCTGTCGGTGGCGATTGCTGCCGTCACCACCCTGCTCGCCCCGCTGCTGACCCCGGCGCTGATCTGGCTGCTGGCTTCGGCGTGGTTGCCGGTGTCGTTCATGGAGTTGTTCTGGTCAATCCTGCAAGTAGTGTTGCTGCCGATCGTGCTCGGCGTGGTCGCGCAACGCGTGCTCGGCGACAAGGTGCGCCACGCGGTGGACGTGTTGCCACTGGTGTCGGTGGTCAGCATCGTGATCATCGTCACCGCCGTGGTGGCCGCCAGCCAGGCGAAGATCGCCGAGTCCGGGCTGCTGATCATGGCCGTGGTGATGCTGCACAACAGCTTCGGCTACCTGCTGGGTTACTTCACCGGACGCCTGTTCAAGCTGCCACTGGCGCAGCGCAAGTCGCTGGCACTGGAAGTCGGCATGCAGAACTCGGGGTTGGGCGCGGCGTTGGCCAGTGCGCACTTCTCGCCGCTGGCGGCGGTGCCGAGCGCGCTGTTCAGCGTCTGGCACAACATTTCCGGGGCACTGCTCTCGACCTGGTTCCGGCGCATGAGCGAGAAGCAAGACCGTGAGGCGCTGGCGCAACAGCCGGCCGACTGACCGGGAAACTTGATCCCCGGATTAATGCTCGGCAGACTGTTGCGCTACGCGGGGACGACCCTGCGGCTCGATCGAGTTATCAATCTGGGGACGGCCCCGTCAATCGATGGAGGTCTCTCATGTCCTGGATCATTCTGTTTTTCGCCGGCCTGTTCGAAGTCGGCTGGGCCGTCGGCCTGAAATACACCGACGGCTTCACCCGCCCGCTCCCCACCGTCCTGACCGTGGCGGCCATGGCCATCAGCCTCGGCCTGCTGGGCCTGGCGATGAAGGAATTGCCGCTGGGTACAGCTTATGCGATCTGGACCGGAGTCGGCGCTGTCGGCACGGTGATTGCCGGGATCATGCTGTTTGGCGAGTCGATGGCGTTGATTCGGCTGGCCAGTGTGGCGTTGATCATTACCGGGTTGATTGGCCTTAAAGTAAGCGCTTAAGCCAATGGCCCCATCGCTGGCAAGCCAGCGATGGGGCCAGCACTATCACCGATTACCTGACGGCCCCGCGCAACGCCCCCACCAACCCCTGCAATTTCGCCGGCTCCGCCGCATCCACCGCCACCGCCGAACCAGCCACCAACGTCACCCGCGACCACAACCGCTTGAACAGCCCCTTGTTCGGATCGCGACTGAAGAAACTGCCCCACAACCCCTGCAACGCCAGCGGAATCACCGGCACCGGGGTTTCTTCGAGAATCCGCGTCAGCCCGCCCTTGAACTCGTTGATCTCGCCGTCAGTGGTCAACTTGCCTTCCGGGAAGATGCACACCAGCTCACCGTCCTTCAGATACTGGGCGATCCGGGTGAAGGCCTTTTCGTAGATCTGGATGTCTTCGTTGCGTCCGGCAATCGGAATCGTCCCCGCCGTGCGGAAGATAAAGTTCAGTACCGGCAGGTTGTAGATCTTGTAGTACATGACAAAGCGAATCGGCCGACGCACCGCGCCGCCAATCAGCAAGGCATCGACGAACGACACGTGGTTGCACACCAGCAATGCCGCGCCCTCGTCCGGGATCGCCTCGAGGTTGCGGTGCTCGACGCGGTACATGGAATGGCTGAGCAGCCAGATCATGAAACGCATGCTGAACTCGGGGACGATCTTGAAGATGTAGGCGTTGACGCCGATGTTCAGCAGCGACACCACCAGGAACAATTGCGGAATCGACAGTTTGACCACACTCAGCAACACGATCGAAACGATCGCCGACACCACCATGAACAGGGCGTTGAGAATATTGTTGGCGGCAATCACCCGCGCCCGCTCGTTCTCGGCGGTGCGCGACTGGATCAAGGCGTACAGCGGCACAATATAGAAGCCGCCAAAAATCCCGAGTCCGAGAATATCGACCAGCACCGCCCAGGTATGCGCAAAGCCCAGCACTTCGATCCAGCTGTGGCCGGTGACGCTTTCCGGGATTCCACCGGAATGCCACCACAGCAACAGGCCAAACACGGTCAGGCCGAACGAACCGAACGGCACCAGACCGATCTCGACCTTGCGCCCGGAGAGCTTCTCGCACAGCATCGAACCCAACGCAATGCCTACCGAGAACACCGTGAGAATCAGCGTCACCACGGTTTCGTCGCCGTGCATCCATTCCTTGGCGTAGGCCGGGATCTGCGTCAGGTAAATCGCCCCGACAAACCAGAACCACGAGTTGCCGACAATCGAGCGCGACACTGCAGGGGTCTGGCCCAGACCGAGTTTGAGGGTGGCCCAGGACTGGCTGAAGATGTTCCAGTTCAGGCGCATTTCCGGCGATGCCGCGGCAGCGCGTGGAATGCCGCGACTGGCGAGATAACCCAGCACGGCAATGCCGACAATCGCGGTCGACACCAGTGGCGCGTAATGGGTCGAGGACATAATGATGCCGGCGCCGATGGTCCCGGCGAGAATCGCCAGAAACGTGCCCATCTCCACCAGCCCGTTGCCGCCAACCAGTTCATCCTCACGCAATGCCTGCGGCAGGATCGAATACTTCACCGGCCCGAACAGCGCCGAATGCGTGCCCATGGCGAACAGCGCGACCAGCATCAGCGACAGGTGATCGAAGAGGAAACCGACCGATCCTACGGCCATGATCGCGATTTCCGCGAGTTTGATCAGACGGATCAGCGCGTCCTTGGCGAATTTTTCCCCGAACTGCCCGGCCAGCGCCGAGAACAGGAAGAACGGCAGGATAAACAGCAGCGCACACAGGTTGACCCAGATCGAACGGTCACCCTCGATGGTCAGCCGATACAGAATGGCGAGAATCAGCGACTGCTTGAACACGTTGTCATTGAACGCGCCCAGCGACTGCGTGATGAAAAACGGCAGGAAGCGCCGGGTGCGAAGCAGGTTGAACTGTGAGGGGTGACTCATCTTCCGTGTTTCCCTGAGGTCGGTAGAGAATGGCCTGGATCTGCTTATTGGAATCTCGATCGGCGCTCCAGGCCACACCTTACCTAAACTTTTCAGGTTATTTCTTCAAACCTGCAATACACGGCGAGACAAACAACTCACCGCGCCACGCGCCTTGCACGGTGCGTTTACCGACGATCAGCCACATCACTGCCAGCAACGCTACCAGCACGCAGTCCACCACACTGAAAAAACCCAGGTTTAGCGTGCTGGCAAGCTTGAGGGTTGCCAGCGAATACACGCCCAGCGGGAAGGTGAAGCCCCACCAGCCGAGGTTGAACGGGATGCCGTCACGCAGGTAACGCGCGGTGATCAGCAGTGCCATCAACATCCACCACAAGCCGAAGCCCCACAGGGTAATCCCGGCAATCAGCCCGAGGCCCGCAGCGATTTCACCGATGCCCGGCAGGCCGTTGGCGGCGAAGATCGCCGGTGCATCGCTACCCAGCAGCAACATGCCCAATGCACCGGTACCGATCGGGCCGAGGGCCAGCCAGCTCGAGGCGGCCATGTTTTCATGCGGCAGTTTATGCAAGGCCATGCGCAGCAACAGGATGGTCAGAATGCTGAACGCCACCGGCAGGGAGAATGCCCAAAGCACGTAGCTGGTGATCAGCACCACCAGTTGCGCGTGAGCATCGGCCAGATGCGGCGCGAGCAAACCGCCGCTGGCCGCCGCCACTTCCGCCGCCACCACCGGCAACAGCCAGACGGCGGTCATCTGGTCGATGCTGTGTTCCTGACGGGTAAACATCATGTACGGAATCAACACACCGCAGGCCAGCGACATCGCCACATCGAGCCACCACAGCACTTCGGCAAGATGAATCACCCCATCGCCCCAGCGTGGCAGACCAAACACCAGAAAACCGTTGATGATGGTCGCCAGGCCCATGGGGATGGTGCCGAAGAACATCGAAACAGTGGAATGGCCGAAGATCCGCCGCGCTTCATCGAAGAAGAGAACCCAGCGCGCGGCATAGGCAAAGGTAAACAGGGTGAACAACAGAATGTTGAACAGCCACAACCCTTCGGCCACCGCGTGCAACACGGGGATCGCCACCGGCAGTTGCGCCAGCGCCAGGGCCAGCACGCCGGTGCCCATGGTTGCGGCGAACCAGTTCGGGGTGAATTGTCGGATCGCTTCACGCGGATGCTGAAGCTGGCTGAACGGCTTGATACCGGGTTTGGCGGTGCTGGGGCAAATCATCATGAACTCCTGTCCTCAGGTGAGGTTGAGTCCATGGTAGAACCGAATCGAATATCTATATAACGGGTAATTTCTCTATCTGTTATCTACTTTGCAGATAAGCGTCTAGACACTGCCTTCGCTTTCGATCACCAGAATCCGCGCCGCGCCCTGCGGATGTGCCACGTGCTCGGTGCCGACCGAAGCGTAGAAAATGTCGCCGACCTCCAGCAGCACCTGCTTTTCCTCGCCCTGTTGGCGATAGTGCATCTGCACCCGCCCATCGAGCACCACGAACACTTCCTCACCGTCGTTGATGTGCCATTTGTACGGCTGATCGGTCCAGTGCAGGCGCGTGGTGATGCCGTTCATGCTGGCGATGTCCAGCGCGCCCCAGGCACGCTCGGCGGTGAACGACTTGCTGCGGATAATCTTCATCTGTCGATCCGTGAAAAGAAGGCCGGACAAAGGTAACTGAAACCACCGCGTTTATGGAGTGCTGCAAGCCTTGACTGCTTGCGGGCGCAGGCTGAGCAACAGCGCGGCGACGGCCAGGACGATCAATCCGGCGCCGTAGCCGTCGGTGGTCGTCAGCAATCCATAGGCGCGGGTCAAATGCCCGGCCAACAAGGCCGGCAGGCAGAACGCCAGATAACTCAGCGCGTAGTACGCCGACATCAAACCGGCCCTTTCATGCGGCGAAGCCAACGGCACCAGGCTGCGCACCGCGCCGAGGAAACCCGAACCAAAGCCGCACCCGGCGATCAGTGTGCCGAGGAAAAACAGCGCCAGACTGGCGCTGTGCACGCCAAGCAGAATCAGCAGCACGCCGACGGGCAGCAGACTGGCGCCGACTTGCAGGGCTTTGCCGGCGGGACGATTGCGCAAAGTGAAAATCATCACGGCACCGGTCACGGTCAGCGCCGAGACGGTCGCACCGCCGATCAGGTTCGACGTCGAGCCCGTGGCGGTGCGCACCAGCGACGGCGCCAGCGAGGCAAAAAAGCCGCCGAGGGCCCAGGTTGCGGTGTTCAGCGGTAGCACACGCCATAAGGTCGAACGCGCCTGAACCGGCACATGCAGGGTTGGCCGCAACGAAGCCCAGGCCCCGGCTTGCGGGGTGACGCTTTCCGGCAGACGCCAGAGAAACACCGCTTGCAACACAAACAGCGCCAGCAACAACCCGTAAGTCAGTTGCAACGGCGCCGGGGCGAATTCGGCCAGCAGGCCACAGCCCATGCTGCCCAGCGCCATGCCGAGCAACGGTGCGACGCTGTTGATCAACGGCCCTTGCTGGCGGTCGGTGTCGAGCAGTGTGGCGCTCAAAACAGCGGTGGCCATGCCGGTGGCAAAACCCTGCAGCACACGGGCGCTGATCAGCCAGGCAACACTGTCGGCGCTGATGAACAGCAGCATCGCCAGCGCGTTGAGCAGCACGGCAGTGAAAATCACCGGCTTGCGCCCCAGGTGATCGGACAGCGATCCGACCGTCAACAACGCCGCCAGCAGACTCAGCGCATACACGCCGAAAATCAGGGTCAGCACCGCTGCCGAGAAGTGCAGTTGATCCTGATACAGGTGATACAACGGCGTCGGCGCTGTGGAAGCGGCGAGGAAACTGAGTAAGGTGATCGCCAGGAAAATCAGGCTGCCACGGTTGGAAGCAAGGCTGGTCATGCGCACACTCCGCAAAAGCTAATTTTTTGCTTTTGCGGAGTGTGCGCTCGACTTTGGCTTAAAGCAAATTCTTTGTGTTAAGGTCTGGCGCATGGCTATTAAAGAAGGTTTACGCCCCGGTGGCCGCAGTGCCCGGGTGCAAGAGTCGATTCATTCGGCAGTCCGCGCACTTCTGCAAGAACAGGAGCGCAGCACCGTGACCGTCCCGCAAATCGCGGCGCGCGCCGGGGTCACGCCGTCGACGATCTATCGGCGCTGGGGTGATCTGGCAGCATTGCTCGCCGATGTCGCCCTCGCCCGCATGCGCCCGGACAGTGAACCGGCGGTGACCGGTGACCTGCGCGGTGATATCCGCGCCTGGGCCGAGCAATATCTGGACGAAATGAGTTCGGAGCCGGGGCGTAACATGATGCGCGACGTGCAGGCCAGCGCCACGCCCGGGTATTGCGTGACGATCATTGGCGCGCAGTTGCAGACCATCATCGAGCGTCACCCTGACGAGCCGGCGCCGAGCGTTGATCATCTGATCAATCTGGTGGTGGCCCCGGTGGTGTTCCGCATTCTGTTTTCGGCGGCGGCGCTGGAGGTGGATGAGCTGCATCGGTTGATCGATATCGCACTGCGACAGGACTGACGCTTTCGCTGGCAAGCCAGCTCCCACAGGGTCTGTGATGTTCACAAAATATGTGCCCACTGGAGTTCCTTGTGGGAGCTGACTTGCCAGCGATGGGGCCTGACCGGTCACCCGAGAAACCACCCGGTTTCAAACCTGCGACACCCCGCCACGCCACGACCTTGGTCGACACTGACTAACCGCCGCACTCATGCGAGACTGTCCGCCCGGGCAGGATTGCCGGGGAGTCTTTTGTCGGGAGTGTTGCATGTCGTTGTCCACCGGGCTGATCGCCGCCGTCGCCCTGGCCTATATGGCCATCATGTTCGCCATCGCCTTCTACGGCGACCGTCGCAGCACGCCGTTGCCGCCGCGGATGCGCGCGTGGGTGTACAGCCTGTCGCTGGCGGTTTATTGCACCAGTTGGACGTTCTTCGGCGCGGTCGGCCAAGCCGCCGAACAGCTGTGGTCATTCCTGCCGATCTACCTCGGACCGATCCTGTTGCTGCTGGGCGCGCCGTGGGTCCTGCAGAAAATGGTGATGATCAGTAAACAGGAGAACATCACCTCGATTGCCGACTTCATCGCCGCGCGCTACGGCAAATCGCAATCGCTGGCAGTGGTGGTCGCGCTGATCTGCCTGGTCGGCGTCCTCCCTTATATCGCCCTGCAACTCAAAGGCATCGTGCTCGGCGTGAACCTGTTGATCGGCGCCGGTGCCGACGCCATGGGCACCCGCGCCCAGGACACCGCGCTGATCGTGTCGCTGGTGCTGGCGCTGTTCACCATCGTCTTCGGTACGCGCAACCTCGACGCCACCGAGCACCACCGCGGCATGGTGCTGGCGATTGCCTTTGAATCACTGGTCAAGCTGTTCGCCTTTCTCGCCGTTGGCGCCTTCGTCACCTTTGGCCTGTATGACGGTTTCGACGACCTGTTCAATCAGGCCATGCTCGCGCCACGACTGGAGCAATACTGGAAAGAAACCATCAACTGGCCGTCGATGGTGGTGCAGACCGGTGTGGCGATGATGGCGATCATCTGCCTGCCACGACAGTTTCACGTCACGGTGGTGGAGAATATCGACCCGCAGGACCTGCGTCTGGCCAAGTGGGTGTTCCCGGCCTATCTGGCGCTGGCCGCGCTGTTCGTGGTGCCGATCGCCCTCGCCGGGCAGATGATGCTGCCGAGCCACGTACTGCCCGACTCCTTCGTGATCAGCCTGCCACTGGCCCAGGCCCATCCGGCCTTGGCGTTGCTGGCGTTCATCGGCGGTGCGTCAGCGGCCACCGGCATGGTGATTGTGGCCAGTGTGGCGCTGTCGACCATGGTTTCCAACGACATGCTCTTGCCGTGGTTGCTGCGCCGTAACAACGCCGAGCGCCCGTTCGAAGTGTTCCGCCAGTGGATGCTTTCGGTGCGCCGCGTGAGCATTGTGCTGATTCTGTTGCTGGCCTACGTCAGCTACCGTTTGCTCGGCTCCACCGCGAGCCTGGCGACCATCGGCCAGATCGCCTTCGCCGCCGTCACCCAACTGGCACCGGCGATGCTTGGCGCGCTGTACTGGAAACAGGCCAACCGCCGTGGGGTATTCGCCGGTCTGGCCGCCGGTACATTCCTCTGGTTTTACACGCTGATCCTGCCGATTGCCGCCCACAGCCTCGGCTGGTCGCTGAGCACGTTCCCCGGCCTTTCGTGGCTGCACAGTAACCCGCTGAACCTGCCGATCACCCCGTTGACCCAAGGTGTGGTGTTGTCGCTGGCGGGCAACTTCACGCTGTTTGCATGGGTCTCGGTGTTGTCGCGCACGCGGGTCTCGGAGCACTGGCAGGCCGGGCGCTTCATCGGCCAGGAAATCAGTGCTCGGCCGAGTGCGCGCTCGATGCTCGCGGTGCAGATTGATGATTTGCTGCAACTGGCGGCACGCTTTGTCGGTGAAGAACGCGCGCGACAGAGCTTCATTCGTTTCGCTTACCGCCAGGGCAAGGGCTTCAACCCGAACCAGAATGCTGACGGCGAATGGATCGCCCACACCGAACGCTTGTTGGCCGGCGTACTCGGCGCTTCTTCGACACGGGCGGTGGTAAAAGCCGCAATTGAAGGTCGGGAAATGCAGCTGGAGGACGTCGTCCGAATCGCTGACGAAGCTTCGGAAGTCCTGCAATTCAACCGCGCCTTGCTGCAAGGCGCGATCGAAAACATCACTCAAGGCATCAGCGTGGTCGACCAGTCGCTGAAACTGGTGGCGTGGAACCGGCGCTATCTGGAGCTGTTCAACTACCCGGACGGTTTGATCAGCGTCGGCCGGCCGATTGCCGACATCATTCGCTACAACGCCGAACGCGGCTTGTGCGGCCCCGGCGAGGCGGAAGTCCACGTTGCCCGGCGCCTGCACTGGATGCGTCAGGGCCGTGCACATACCTCCGAACGCTTGTTCCCCAACGGCCGGGTGATCGAGCTGATCGGCAACCCGATGCCCGGCGGCGGCTTCGTCATGAGTTTCACCGACATCACTGCGTTCCGCGAGGCCGAGCAGGCGTTGACCGAGGCCAACGAAGGTTTGGAGCAACGGGTCAGCGAGCGCACCCAAGAGCTGTCGCAGCTCAACGTTGCACTGACTGAAGCCAAGGGCCATGCCGAGGCCGCGAATCAGTCGAAAACCCGTTTCCTCGCCGCCGTCAGCCATGACCTGATGCAGCCGCTAAACGCCGCGCGCCTGTTCTCTGCCGCCCTATCCCACCAGGACGACGGCTTGAGCAGCGAGGCGCAGAAACTGGTGCAACACCTCGACAGTTCGCTGCGTTCGGCAGAAGACCTGATCAGCGACCTGCTGGATATTTCCCGCCTGGAGAACGGCAAGATCAACCCCGATCGCAAGCCGTTCGCGGTCAACGAGCTGTTCGACACCCTCGGCGCCGAATTCAAGGCGCTGGCACAGGAACAAGGGCTGACGTTCCGGGTGCGCGGCAGCCAGTTGCGTATCGACAGCGACATCAAGCTGCTGCGGCGGATCTTGCAGAACTTCCTGACCAACGCGTTCCGCTACGCCAAAGGGCCGGTGTTGCTGGGCGTGCGTCGACGCGGCAGTGAACTGTGTCTGGAAGTGTGGGATCGCGGACCGGGGATTCCGGAAGACAAGCAACAGGTGATTTTCGAGGAGTTCAAACGCCTCGACAGCCATCAGACCCGCGCCGAAAAAGGCCTCGGCCTGGGCCTGGCGATTGCCGACGGTTTGTGTCGCGTGCTCGGCCATACCTTGCGCGTACGTTCGTGGCCGGGACGCGGTAGCGTGTTCAGTGTCAGCGTGCCATTGGCCCGGGCGCAAGCGCTGCCGCAAAGCGCCGCGGTGGAGTTGAACGGCAAGTTGCTCAGCGGCGCGCAAGTGCTGTGCATCGACAACGAAGACAGCATTCTGATTGGCATGAACAGCCTGCTGACCCGCTGGGGCTGTCAGGTGTGGACGGCGCGCAATCGCGAAGAATGCGCGGCGTTGCTCAACGAGGGTGTGCGGCCGCAACTGGCATTGGTCGACTATCACCTCGACAACGGCGATACCGGGACCGAGTTGATGGCGTGGCTGCGCACCACGTTAGGCGAGCCGGTGCCGGGGGTGGTGATCAGCGCCGATGGCCGCCCGGAGACGGTGGCGCAGGTGCATGCGGCAGGGCTGGATTATCTGGCCAAACCGGTGAAACCGGCGGCGTTGCGGGCGTTGTTGAGTCGGTATGTGCCGCTGTAAAAGCAAAAGATCGCAGCCTGCGGCAGCTCCTACATGGGATTTGCATTCATCCTGTAGGAGCTGCCGCAGGCTGCGATCTTTTGCTCTTTACTCTGGCAGTTCGACCAGCCCATCGACATCGGTCATCGCCCGTTCCAGCAAATCCGCCGGCAGACTCTTGCTGGCCCGCGCGCCGAGCAGTTTGAGCTGCTCACTGCGGCTGACCAGGTTGCCGCGCCCTTCCGTGAGCTTGTTGCGCGCCGAGCTGTAAGCCTTGTCCAGCTGTTGCAGGCGATTGCCGACCTCGTCCAGATCCTGAATGAACAGCACGAATTTGTCGTACAGCCAGCCGGCACGCTCGGCGATTTCCCGGGCGTTCTGGCTCTGCCGCTCCTGCTTCCACAGGCTGTCGATCACCCGTAACGTCGCCAGCAACGTCGTCGGGCTGACGATCACGATGTTGCGGTCGAATGCCTCCTGGAACAACGTCGGCTCGGCTTGCAAAGCGGCGGAAAATGCCGCTTCGATCGGCACGAACAGCAACACGAAATCGAGGCTGTGCAGGCCTTCCAGACGCTTGTAATCCTTTCCGGCCAGGCCTTTGACGTGACTGCGCAGCGACAGCACGTGCTGCTTGATCGCGACCTGGCCGAGGGTGTCGTCTTCAGCGGCGACATACTGCTGATACGCCGTGAGGCTGACCTTGGAGTCGACCACCACCTGTTTGTCGCCCGGCAGGTAAATGATCACGTCCGGCTGGAAGCGCTCGCCGTCCGGCCCCTTGAGGTTGACCTGGGTCTGGTACTCGCGCCCCTTCTCCAGACCGGCGTGCTCCAGCACCCGTTCAAGAATCAACTCACCCCAATTGCCTTGGGTTTTCTGGCCTTTGAGGGCGCGGGTCAGGTTGGTCGCTTCGTCACTCAGACGCAGGTTCAATTGCTGTAGACGCTCCAGCTCTTTGGCCAGCGAGAAGCGCTCGCGGGCTTCGGCCTGATAGCTCTCTTCCACGCGTTTTTCGAAGGACTGGATGCGCTCTTTCAGTGGATCGAGCAACTGGCCGAGACGCTGTTGACTGGTCTCGGCAAAGCGCTGTTCACGCTCATCGAAGATCTTCCCCGCCAGCTCGGCGAACTGCGCGCGCAACTCATCGCGTGAGCCTTGCAGGTCGTTGAGGCGTTGTTGATGGCTTTCCTGTTGCTCGCGCAGTTCGGCGTTCAGCGACGCGGCCTGGGCGTCGAGACGACGCAATTCGGCCTCTTTGTTGGCGCGCTCGATGTTCCAGGCGTGGGACGCGTCACGGGCGTCATCGCGCTCGATCTGCAGCAACTCGACTTCGCGACGCAGGGCCGCCAACTCCGCCTGCCTGGCGGCATTGGCCTGGCCGAGGTCGACGATTTCATCGCGACTGGCTTCCAACTGCGCGTTAAGCCCGTCCTGCGCCAGTTGCGCCATGGCCAGGCGCTCTTCGAGCAAGGCGGCCTCGGCTTGCCGGTCGCTGGCCCGCCGCTGCAGTTGCCAGGCCAGCGCCAGCAGCGGCAATCCCGCGCCCGCCAGACCGAGCAACACGCTGGTCAAGTCCATAGCCATAGCCACTCCTGCCGATCCGATAAAGCCTGAAGGTTAACCAAGGCGTGGGGTGTTGGACAGCTCAGTCTTCGAGCAGACCGAGTTCCCGTTGTGCACGACGGTCGCCGGCGCGAGCGGCCTGGCGCAGCAGATCCTGGCCGATGCGCCGATCCCGGGCATTGCCACACTCGCGGCACATCAATTGGCCGAGGCGACTTTGCGCCGTGACTACGCCTTCGCGTGCCGGTTGCTTGAGCAGGCGCCCCGCCAGATGCTTGGCATTACGGCTATCGCCCAGCCGCGGGCTGTCGAGCAGCCATTCGGCCACACGCACGGAAAATCGCTTGGGAGAGGTAACACGAGGGTGTTCGGAGGTAACAGAGTCTGATACTGAGCGAAACTTCATAAAACACTGTGGGACAGATCGGAAGGCGCGCCACTCTACTCTCTTTTTCGTACAGGTAAAGTCGAAAAAAACCCGGCACGCCCGTGCTAGAGCAAGCGCTAGGGACAATCCACAGAAGCTGTGGATAACTCAGTGGACAACCGCTTCCGAACTCGCGCAAAGCCTTGTGGAATGGGGCTCGCAGTCAAACTGACGATTTTTTCACCAACAAAAAAAGACGATATTTTTCATTGACTTAAACTTTTGATGCAGGCAGCCATCGGGGTCAGGATTGATATGACAGTGAGGTTACCGTCTGCGCAACTAATGTGCACAAGTACCTGTTACCCGGTTATATCGATGCGCTTTTTCGGGTCGTTTTGCACCCTGAGCAGTGGATAAGCGGGTTGGCGATGGGCATGACTGCACGCTTTTGTGGCGACGGACGGCTCCTTCGCGAGCAGGCGCGCTCCCACATTCGGATCCCTGTCTCCTGCGGGAGCGAGCCTGCTCGCGAAAGGGCCAGCCCTGTCACCCACGATCCGCGCCACCGACCGAAATCTTTTTTGCCGCAGGGTTTGCATTGCCCAGGACGTTCCGTTACTATCCGCGGCGTTAGTACCAAGCTGAAAGTCAATTCCGGTCGAACACATCCCCACGGTCAACCTTCTTCCCAGAAGCCCTTCACCGAAAAAAGCGGGAACGACCCCTCGATGGTTTCCAGGTAAATCTTGCGCCAGCACAGCCTTTGAATGAATGCAAAGGGTGCTGCGAAGACCACTTACTCTGACCGAACCAACCTGCAAATTGATCAGGATCTTCACCCCGGGCCCAGAACCTCTGCCCTCGATGTGTTGCCTGTCCTCCTAAGTACCTACCTGCCAGCCCAAGCGCGCCAACTTAATAGCGCTTCAAACTGGCTGCTTTGTTCCAGTCGGGTTCTTTGTTCGACCAATGGTGGTCGACATTACTGGAACGTTTTAACGTTGCACGGTTCTTATCCGTGTCATTTGTAGGAACACCTAATAACTATGTCTACTCAAATCCAGACTCAGGATGCCATTCGCACCCTAACCAACGCTTTTGCCCCAATGAACTGCCTGATCATGGCCGCTCGCAAAGGCTGCTTCAGCTTCACCGTGGTCAATGAACACGGAATCGCCCGCCACAGCGAGCGTCTGTACCCCGATCAATACTCCAGCGCCGAGCCGCTGCAGGCCATTATTGATCGTACGCGTCAGGCGTTGATTGCCTGAGAGCCGAAAAGGCTGCAAAAGCAAAAACCCCGCACACAATGCGGGGTTTTTTATTGCCCGATGTTTCGCTTTTAGCCGCTGGTGCCTAAGCACCATCGGATATAACGCTTTTCGCTCGCTGCTGGAAATATTTTAAAAACAGGCCTTTACGTCGTGAATATGACACTACACTTCAACTCAAGCGGCTTGATCCGCTTCCGGCGAGCCTGAGTCGATCCACCGCTGCCAAAGCCCCTTCAGGTTTCGCCGCCCCATTACAAGAATCGAGGGCATTATGGGTATCGCTGCCAGCGAACTGTGTCGCTACGTGATCCGTCCCACATTGATTTATCTGGGACGTCATTGCGCAACCGCCGAATCCCTGCTGCTGGGAATCGCCGCCAGCCAGTCCGCCCTCGGCTCCGCCCTGCATGACCGCCGTGGCCACGGCCTCTACCGGATAGCCGAGCATCGCCACCAAGCCCTTTGGGATCACTACCTGGCTCTGGATCCGGAGCGCGCGAGCCTTGTTCGCGGTCTCGCCAGCCAGCATGCTTTTCTTAGCGGCCCGCACTTGGAATTGACCGTCAATCTGCGTTACGCCACCGCCATCGCCTGGCTGCTGGTAGAAGAACAACACCCCACCCTCCCCGCCCCGGGCGATCTGCTGGGCATGGCGCGAATCTGGCGTCAGACCTTCCAGCCGCAAGGCCGTCTGCGCGACTTCACCTACGCCTGGCAAACCTGTGTTTCACCGGTGAATCAGGTCGCTTGTTGACTGGCGAGTTTTGAAAGATCGCTCAACAGGTCGCGAATCTGGTCGGATTGTCCTACAAAACCGCTCTAACTCAAGGCATAGGGACTATAGCGCTGGAACGAAAATGTTGGTAATTTTCGCCCCGGTGATCACCAGGAGTTCTAATAATGAAAAAAGTCATGCTCAAAACCACCCTTAGCCTCGCCGTTACCATGGCATCCACCCAGATCTTCGCAGCTGGCTTTGCCATCAACGAACACAGCATCAGCGGGATGGGTACTGGTTACGCTGGGCGATCCTCTTCTGCCGACGACGCAAGCACTGTTTATGGCAACCCTGCCGGCATGTCGCGCCTCACGCGTGAACAAGTCACCGGCGGTGTTGCATTCCTCGATGCCAAGACCGATATCAGCGACGCCAGCTCCAGCCCTAACGGCGGCAGCAACAAAGGCGACATGGTGCCCTTCACCTCCGTACCTATGGGCTTCTACGTCAAACCGATCGACGAGCATTGGGCATTCGGCCTCGGCGTTTATGTGCCGTTCGGCCTGATTACCGACTATGAAAAAGGCTTTGGCGGCCGTTACTTCGGCAGCAAGTCCGAAGTACAAGTCATCACTTTCCAGCCAACTGTCAGCTACAAGTTCAACGATGTGGTGTCGATCGGTTTCGGTCCGACCATCAACCGTATCGACGGTACGCTGGAATCCAACCTGTCGATCACCCAGGCCGCGCCGGACGGCAAGGTCAAGATCAAGGGTGACGACACCGCGCTGGGCTACAACATCGGCGTGCTGGTACAAGCCACCGACACCACGCGTCTGGGTCTGACCTACCACTCGAAAGTCGATTACAAGCTCGAAGGCAACACCAAGGTCAATTACAGCGTGTTGGGCGCAGTCGGTCTGGGCGCCGAGCAGAAGTACGACGCTTCGCTGAAGATCACCACGCCTGAATCGGTGGACTTCTCCATCACTCAAGCGATCAACGATCGCTGGAACGTCTACGCCGGTAGCACCTGGACCCGCTGGAGCCAGCTGGAAAAGATCACCGTCAAGAACTCCGGCGTGCAGCCGCTGTTGGCGGGTCAGTTCGGCGAGATCACCGAAGACCAGAACTGGCACGACTCCTGGGCTTACGCCGTGGGTACTTCGTACCAGCTGAACAAGGAATGGGTACTGCGTACCGGTCTGACCTTCGACCAGTCGCCGACCAACAACGTCGACCGCTCGCCACGCATCCCTACTGGCGACCGCACAATCTTCAGCATCGGTGCCGGCTGGAGCCCGACCGAAGACCTGACCATCGACGTGGCTTACTCGTACCTGAAAGAAGAGTCGGTCAAGGTCCACAACCAGAACGATCGTGGCCAGACCTACGACGCCAAGTATGAAAACTCGGCAAACGGTTTCGGTGTTGGCGCTACTTACCGCTTCTGATGCTGCACGGCGAGGCTAAACCCTCGCCCACAGAAAAGCCCCGCTCTCTTTGCAGAAAGCGGGGCTTTTTTGTGCCTGAGATTTACAACCTGTAGGAGCTGTCGAGTGAAACGAGGCTGCGATCTTTTGATCTTGTTTTTTAAGATCAAAAGATCGCAGCGTTCCGCAGCTCCTACAGGGTCAGGGTTGCAGTGGTTTTGAGGCAATGGCCTTTTCAACTGCCGCGATAAACTCCGGATCATCCGGCTTGGTCAGGCTGGAGAAATTGGCAATCACCTTGCCTTGCCGATCGATCACGTACTTGTAGAAATTCCACTTCGGCGCACTGCTCTGTTCGGCCAGCACCTTGAACAGATGAGTCGCATCGTCGCCTCGGACCTTCTGCGGCTCGGTCATGGTGAACGTCACGCCGTAGTTGGCGTAGCAGACCTTGGCGGTTTCGGCGCTGTCCTTGGACTCCTGCTTGAAGTCATTGGACGGCACACCGAGCATTTCCAGGCCTTGCGCCTTGTAATGCTGATTGAGCGCTTCGAGGCCCTCGAACTGAGGGGCGAAGCCACAGAAACTGGCGGTATTGATCACCACCAGCGGTTTGCCGGCGTAGCGCTGGCACAAATCGACGGATTCCTTGGCGCGCAACTTGGGCAACGAACCTTGCAGCGCCTCCGGGCAATCGGCCGCTTGGGCCAATCCGGTCAACGCCATCAGCAACGCAGGTACAGCACACCAGCGCATGAGCATGTCGGGCATCCTTTGAGCAGTCATCAGACTCCCGACGTTACTCGCCATCCAAGCCTACAAGCAAGCGCCCAGGCCCAACTGCATCAACGCCAGGCCGCCCTGATGCCAGCCCCACCACACCAGCGCCAGCAACAGCGCGCCGAGTGCGGTAAAGGCGATGCGCGGCCAGGAACGCTTCATACGGCACCGACCGCCGGCTGCAGACGCGCCACCGGACGCTCGCGTACCGGCCAGTTCAGCGCGGCCGCCAGCAGACTCAAGAGAATCGCCACTTGCCAGATCAAGTCATAACTCCCGGTACGGTCATACACCACGCCACCCAGCCAGCCGCCGAGGAACGAGCCAAGTTGATGAAAGAGGAACACGATACCGCCGAGCATGGACAGATTGCGCACACCAAACAAGGTCGCCACGGTGCCGTTGGTCAACGGCACCGTCGACAGCCACAGGAAGCCCATGGTCATGCCGAACAGGTACGCCGAAGTCGTCGTCACCGGCAGCCACAGGAACAGCACGATCACCACTGCACGCAACAGGTACAACGCCGTCAGCAGACGCGGTTTGGACATGCGCCCGCCGAGCCAGCCAGCAGTGTAAGTGCCGAAGATATTGAACAGCCCGATCAGCGCCAGCACCGTGGTCCCGACCGTGGCCGGCAGATGCTGATCAACCAGATAGGTCGGCAGATGCACACCGATGAACACCACCTGAAAGCCGCAGACGAAAAAGCCGAATGCCAACAGCCAGAACCCCGAGTGCGAACAGGCTTCGCGCAGTGCTTCAGACAAGGACTGCTCATGGCCCAGCACCGGCAGCGGCTTGTCCTTGAGCATGCTCACCAGCGGCACGATCAGCGCCACCAGCAGGCCCAGCACCAGCAACGCCGCCGACCAGCCGAGCCAGCCGATCAAACCCAGTGTGCCCGGCAACATCGCAAATTGACCGAAGGAGCCGGCGGCACTGGCAATGCCCATGCCCATGCTGCGTTTTTCCGGTGGCACCGCACGCCCGACCACGCCGAGGATCACCGAAAACGAGGTGCCGGACAGGCCGATACCGATCAATAGACCCGCACTCAGCGACAAGGTCAGCGCCGAATCGGACAGACCCATGCACACCAAGCCCAGAGCGTAGAGTACGCCGCCGACCAGCACCACTTTGGCCGCACCGAATCGGTCAGCCAGCGCGCCAGTGAACGGCTGCGCCAGCCCCCAGATCAGGTTTTGCAAAGCGATGGCGAAGGCAAACACTTCGCGCCCCCAGCCGAACTGTGCACTCATCGGCGACAGGAACAGGCCGAAGCCGTGCCGCACGCCCAATGACAACGCCAGAATCAGCGCACTTCCCAGCAACACCCAACCGCACGTACGCCACATCGATGTCATTGTTATTCTCCGTTCGCGGGTATATACCCGCTTAAATCCGGAAAAACCGGCCTTCAGGCCAGTTCGTCCAACAGTCGCAGCAAGGTTTCACGCTTCTCGGCGCCCAGGCGATCGATCAATCGCTGTTGCGCCGCTTCCCAGGCCGGCAGCGCTGCCGCAAGGCGCTGTGCACCGGTTTCGGTGAGCCGGACGATGCGGTTGCGCATGTCCTCGCCCTCGGCCAGCGCCACCAGGCCCTCGCCTTCGAGTACCCGCAGGTTGCGCCCCAAAGTGCTGCGATCCAGGCCCATGGCTTCGGCCAGTTCCGAGATGCTCGGCTGATCCAGACGCTGCAGGTTGCACAGCAAAGAATACTGGGCAACGTTGATCCCGAAGCCGTCGAGAGCGCCGTCGTAATGCCTGCTGACGCCACGAGCGGCGCGACGCAGGTTGGTGCACAAACACTGAGAAGGAAGCATGATGCGTGTATATACCCGCGACTGTGTTAAATCAAGTTACACATGAGTTTATCAATAAGGATTGTGGCGTCTGACACTTCCCCATCGCTGGCAAGCCAGCTCCCACAGTTTTTTGCAAGTGTTCAAAAAATCTGCAAACGCCTCAATACCTGTGGGAGCTGGCTTGCCAGCGATGAGGTCCGAACAGGCAACAGGCACCTGTCAGACCAACACAACCCCAACCAGCACCGCCACCTCCAGCAATTCCAGCAACGCTCCCGCCGTATCGCCCGTGGTCCCGCCCAACCGCCGCATCATCACCTGCCGCAGCCAGACAAACCCGACGAACGCGACAACCAGTGCAACAATCGCTTTCACCCCGGCAATCAGCAAGCAGGCCAGCGCACTTGCCCCCAGCACCCACCAACCGGCCCGGCGCGGCAGATGATCAGCCAACGCCTGCCCCAACCCACCCGCGCGAACATACGGTGTGGTCAGAAACAGCCCCAGCAACGCCGCGCGCCCCAGCAGCGGCACGATGATCAACATCACCGCGTGCCCTTGCTCGACCAGCGCCAACAACGCGCAAAACTTCAGCAGCAACACCAACACCAGCGTCACCACGGCAATCGGCCCGCTGCGCGGGTCCTTCATGATCGTCAGCGTGCGCTCGCGATCACCGAAACCACCAAGCCAGGCGTCGGCGCTGTCAGCCAGACCATCCAGATGCAGCGCGCCGCTGAGCAGCACCCACACCGTCAGCAACAGCGCCGCATGCAACAACAACGGCGCGCCGGCCAATACCAGGTTGAATACCCAGAGGATCACCCCGAACAGCAACCCCACCAGCGGATAAAACAACAGCGAACGCCCGAGTTGTTGCGGCTCCGGCATCCCCGGCAGACGAATCGGCAAGCTGCTGAGAAATTGCAAGGCGATCCACAGTGGCAGCATCTCAGTGACCTTCCTTGAGCACGCCATCGGCCTCGACGCTGAGCGCGAACAGCGAAGCATGCGCGACTTCGACATTGAGCAACTGCTCACGCGGCAAACCTCGCGCCTGCGCCAGCAACAGACGCATCACGCCGCCATGACTGATCAGCAGAACGCGTTCACCGGCATAGGCCTGATGCAACCGCGCAACCGCGCCCAGCACGCGCGCCGCAAAATCACTGACCGGCTCACCCTGTGGCGGCGTGAACGCATACGGATCGGCCCAGAACAACCCCAGCGCCTCGGCATCGGTCTCCATCAGTGCCACTGCGCTCTGCCCTTCCCAGGCACCGAAATGCAGTTCTTGCAGATCTTTATCCAAATGAACCGGCAGCCCCAACTGCTCGCCCAGGTCGGCGGCAAACCGCGCACAACGCTGCAACGGCGAGCTGATCAAGCGATCCCACGGCCCTCCGGCGATCACGGCGGCACGCATCTGCGCCCAACCTTTTTCGGTGAGCGCATCATCGAGACTGCCGCGCAAACCGCCGCCCAGCTCAGTCTCACCGTGGCGCAGCAGGTCCAGACGCAACGTCATGCCGGACGATCCGCCACCGCCGCTTCGGCGAACGTCGCCATCTGCCCGTGCAGGTCGCAGGCCAGACGCAACAGCGGCACAGCCAACGCCGCCCCGCTGCCCTCGCCCAGACGCAAACCGAGTTCCAGCAGCGGTTCGGCATTGAGGGTTTCCAGCACGTGACGATGGCCCGGCTCGGCGCCACGATGGCCGAACAGCAGCCACTCGCGGCAGGCCGGATTCAGCCGCACCGCGACCAACGCGGCGACCGTGCAGATAAAGCCGTCGACCAGCACCGCGACGCCTTCCTGCGCACACGCCAGGTACGCGCCGACCAGTGCGGCAATTTCAAAACCGCCGAGGTTGAACAGGGTTTGCAGCGCATCGCCACGTTGCGCCGCGTGCAGCGCCAGTGCGCGCTCGATCACTTGTGCTTTATGGCTGACGCCTTCGGCGTTCAACCCGGTGCCGGGACCGGTCAGGTGCGCCACCGGGCAATCGAGCAAGGCACACGCCAGCGCACTGGCGGCAGTGGTGTTGCCGATGCCCATTTCGCCGCCGATGAACAACTGTGCGCCGGCCGCTTTGGCTCGCAGCACACTGTCACGACCGGCCTGCAAGGCGAGTTCGCCCTGCGCCTGGGTCATCGCCGCGCCTTTGGCGAAGTTCGCCGTGCCCGGGCCGATGTTCAGATGACGCACGCCCGGCAGATTCAACGTCGGTGTCACGGTGCCCAGATCGACTACTTCCAGCTGCGCATCGAGCTGGCGCGCCAGCACGCTGATCGCCGCACCGCCGCTGACGAAGTTGAGCAGCATCTGCCCGGTGACTTCCTGCGGAAAGGCGGAAACACCTTCCGCGACCACACCGTGATCACCGGCAAAAATCGCGATCCAGACCTGCTCCAGCGTCGGTTTGATCTGCCCCTGCAACCCGGCCAATTGCACCGCCACGCTTTCGAGGCGACCAAGGGAGCCGGCCGGTTTGGTCAGTTGCTGCTGGCGCGCCGCCGCTTGTTCAACGATCTCGGTATTTACGGATTGGCACGGGTTCAACCACCACGCTTGAGTCATAACGCAGGTCCTTTCAGGGTCAGGGGCAGGCCGGCGACTGTCAGGACGACTCGCTGACAACGCTCGGCCAGAGCTTGATGCAGCCAACCGGCTTCATCGACGTAGCGGCGAGTCAATTCGCCCAGCGGCACGACACCCATTCCGGTCTCGTTGCTGACAAAAATGATTTCTCCCGGCAATGACGCCAGGCCGTCCAGCAGGGCTTCGCGCTCGGCGGCGAGACGCGCGGCGTCATCGAGCATCAGCAGATTGGTCAGCCACAGGGTCAGGCAGTCCACCAGCAGGCAACGCTCGGCGCCGGCGTTTTCACGCAGGACGCGGGCCAGTTCTACGGGTTCTTCGATCAGTGCCCATTCGGCCGGACGCCGGGCGCGGTGATGAGCGACGCGCTCGTTCATTTCGCCGTCCAGCGGCTGGCTGGTGGCGATGTAAGTGACCGCCAGCTGGCTGTCGCTGGCGAGTTTTTCCGCCAGGCGACTTTTGCCGGAGCGGGCACCGCCGAGGATCAGTTGGAGCATGGGGACATCCTGAAAATTATGTGTTGAGGCCACCGGCCCCTTCGCGAGCAAGCCCGCTCCCACAGTGATCGCAGTGGCTGAAACACCTCACTCCCCTGTGGGAGCTGGCTTGCCAGCGATGGGGCCTGGGCAGGCCACTCAAATCCCGCAGAGCTCACGCAACAAATCGGTATCCAGATGCCGCTCCACCAGATCCGCCAACCGCTCGATATCGCGCTCGCGCAAGCCGTGGTAATCCACCGTCTGCACATCACTCAACCCGGCCCAGCGCAGTAACGCGACACTGGCTTGCGGTGATTCGAACAAGCCATGCAGATAAGTGCCAAAAACCTGCCCGTCCAGACTCTGCGCGCCATCGCAACGACCATCATCCAGATGCACCGCCGCATTCTCCAGCGCCGGCCCCACCGTCACGCCCGCATGGATTTCATAGCCACTGACCTCGGCGTTTTCCAGCGCCAGATGCCCGCGCACATTGCGCAATTGCTTCTCGGCTTCCAGCGTGGTTTCGAACGCCAGCAAACCCAGGCCGGCACTGGAGCCCGGCGCGCCTTCCAGGCCCAGCGGATCGTGCACCTGCTCGCCGAGCATTTGCAGACCGCCGCAGATCCCCAGCAACTTGCCGCCATAGCGCAAGTGCCGATTGATCGCCGCGTCCCAGCCATTGGCACGTAAATAGGCAAGATCGCTGCGCACGCTTTTCGAGCCGGGCAGGATGATCAGGTCGGCGGCAGGGATCGCCTGCCCCGGGCCGATGAATTGCAGATCGACCTGCGGATGCAAACGCAGCGGATCGAAGTCGGTATGATTGCTGATACGCGGCAGCACCGGCACCACCACTTTCAGCACTTGCTCGGCCTTGTCGGTCTGACGCTGGTCGATACCGTCCTCAGCCTCCAGATGCAGATCCATCACGTACGGCAGCACGCCGACCACCGGTTTGCCAGTGCGTTGTTCCAGCCAGTCGAGGCCCGGTTGCAGCAAGGCGATGTCACCGCGAAAACGATTGATGATGAAACCTTTGACCCGTGCCTGCTCGCTCGGCGACAGCAACTCCAGCGTGCCGACCAGATGCGCAAACACCCCGCCGCGATTGATGTCGGCGATCAGCAGCACCGGGCAATCCACCGCTTCGGCGAAGCCCATGTTGGCGATGTCACCGGCACGCAGATTGATTTCGGCCGGCGAGCCAGCGCCTTCAACCATCACCAGCGGATAGGCCGTGCTCAGCCGCTCGTGCGACGCGAGCACCGCTTGCATGGCGATGGCTTTGTAGTCGTGATACGCCACTGCGTTCATGCTGGTGACCGCGCGGCCATGGATGATCACCTGCGCGCCCGTGTCGCTGTTGGGCTTGAGCAGCACCGGGTTCATGTCGGTGTGCGGTTCGAGATGCGCGGCTTGCGCCTGCACCGCTTGCGCCCGGCCAATCTCGCCGCCGTCGGCGGTCACCGCACTGTTGAGCGCCATGTTCTGCGGTTTGAACGGCACCACCGCCACGCCCTGACGGGTGGCCCAGCGGCACAGCGCCGTCACCAGTGTGCTTTTACCGGCGTCGGAGGTGGTGCCTTGCACCATCAGGGTGGTCATTTCGATTCCTTGGCAAAGGCTTGCAGCGCTTGTTCGAGGCGCGCTTCTTCAGCGGCGTTGGCGGGCAGGCCAAAACGCAAACTGCTGTTGTGGGTGAAGATGCGCAGAAGGATCCCGCGTCGCGCCATGAATTCGTGTAGCGCTTGCGCGTGCTCGGTGATCAGCCACTGAAACAACGCACAACCCCCATGGGGTTTGAAGCCATAACGCTCCAGCAGCAGCGCCAGACGTTCACTGGCCTCATCGCTGCGAATACGTTGCCGAGTGTGCGCTTCAGTGTCCTGCAGACAGGCCTGACCGAGCACCCGTGTCGGCCCGCTCACCGCCCACGGTCCGACCTGTTCCGCGAGCAACCTGAGCAACTTGCGCTCGGCCAGCACAAACCCCAGACGCACCCCCGCCAGACCAAAAAACTTGCCGAACGAGCGCAACACGATCAGGCCAACTTGATGAGTGTGCGAGGCCAGGCTCAGCTGCGGCGTGTTATCCATGAACGCTTCATCGACCACCAGCCAGCCGCCGCGCTGGGCCAGCCGCGCATGCCAGTCGAGCAGCCGCGCCGGGGTCAGGCTCAGGCCAGTGGGATTGTTCGGATTGACCACCACCAGCACGTCGAGGCTGTCGAGAAAGAATTCCACTTCCTGCTCCAGCACTTCGCGCACGATATAACCACTGCGACGCCAGGCTTCGGCGTGCTCGGCATAACACGGCGACAACACACCGACCTTGCCGGCACGGCGCAAACGCGGCAGCAGCTGGATCGCCATTTGCGAACCGGCCACCGGCAGCACCTGCGAAGCACCGTAGTAATCACACGCGGCCTGCTCCAGGCCGTCGTCGGTTTCCGGCAAGCGTGCCCAGGCGCGCAACGGAATCTGCGGCACCGCAAATGGCCACGGCGCAAGCCCGCTGGACAGGTCGAGCCAGTCGGCCTCGGCAATCCCGTAATCGAGTGCAGCCTTGCGCAGCCGGCCACCGTGCTCAAGCATAGAATTCAGCCCCCACGCAGAGAATCAGCAGCCATAACCATACCCCGCGCTGGACCAATTGCCAGCCGCGATCAATCGAATCGGCATCCGCCGGCGCACCTTCGCCCAGTTGCGGACGCTCATGCAGTTCACCGTGATAGATCGCCGGGCCGCCCAGTTCGACGCCTAACGCACCGGCGCCAGCCGCCATCACCGGACCGGCGTTGGGGCTGTCCCATTGCGGGCCCTGGCTGCGCCAGCATTTCCAGGCGAGCCGGGTGTTGCCCAGCAGCGCGTAGGTCAGCGCCACCAGTCGGGCCGGAATGTAGTTGAGTACGTCGTCGATTTTTGCCGCGCACCAGCCGAAGCGCTCGAAGCGTTCGTTGCGATAGCCCCACATTGCGTCGAGCGTATTGCTCAGGCGATAGAGCACCACGCCCGGCGCACCGGCCACGACAAACCAGAACAGCGCGGCGAACACCGCGTCACTGCCGTTTTCCAGCACCGATTCAGTGGCGGCGCGGGCGACGGCGGTGCTGTCCAGTTCGCTGGTCTGACGGCTGACCAGATAACCGACGCGTTTGCGTGCTTCTTCCAGATCATCAGCGCGCAAGGCGCAGGCTACCGGCGCGACATGCTCACCGAGGCTGCGCATGCCGAGGGCACAATACAGCGCCAGAATCTCGACGATCCAGCCCACGTACGGCGCCCAGGAAAACGCGGTGGCGAGCAAGGTCAGCGGCAGCACCGCGATCACCCACGCGGTGACCCCGTGACTGCGCCAGCCGCGTCCGCCCGCATTGAATCGGCGCTCGATGCGCCCGGCAAAATTGCCGAACGCCACCAGCGGATGCCAGCGTTTCGGTTCACCCAGCAGCGCATCCAGCGTGACTGCGGCGACACTCAACAACGCCACACTCATTGACTCACTCCCCAATAATTTTCGTACAGCAACTCATTGAGCGGCCGCGCCTGCGCCCACCCTTCGAGTACCAGCATCGGCGCCGGATAGAATGCCTTGACCGGCCCCAGGCACAACACTGCCAATGGCTTGGCCCCGGCCGGCAACTGCAGCAGATCGGCCAGCGCCTGCGGTTCGAACAGCGACACCCAGCCCATGCCCAGCCCCTCGGCACGGGACGCCAGCCACAGATTCTGAATCGCGCAGGACAGCGAGGCCATGTCCATTTCCGGCAGCGTACGACGGCCGAAAATGTGTTTTTCACGATCGTCCATCAGCGCCGCGACCAGCACTTCGGCGCAGTCGTTGATGCCTTCGACCTTGAGCTTCATGAACTCGTCACTGCGCTCGCCGAGGGCTTCGGCGGTACGCACGCGTTCTTCTTCGACGAGGTTCTGGATCTGCCCACGCAGGGCGCGATCGCTGATGCGGATAAAGCGCCATGGCTGCATCAGACCGACGCTGGGCGCCTGATGCGCGGCTTCGAGCAGACGGCGCAGCAGCTCCGGCTCGACCGTGCCGCCGGTGAAGTGGCGCATGTCGCGGCGCTCGGCGATGGCTCGGTAGACGGCTGCGCGTTCGGCCTCGGAATAGGCGTTGTCGATCATGGCCCCATCGCTGGCAAGCCAGCTCCCACAGGGAATCGCGTTTCTTCAGGCATGACACCGGCCACTGTGGGAGCTGGCTTGCCAGCGATGGCGGCCTTGAGATCTGGCGCAAACAATGCGGCAATCGCCGCCGGATTCGACGGAAAGTAAAAATGCACGTACGACGCCGTCATCCGCCCCTCCCGATAAACCGCCTCCGCCCCGCGCCCGCCATTCGGGCTGACTCCCCGGGCAATCGGCGTCAGTTCGGTGCTGGTCAGGGAATGGTGATAGGTGTGGCCGCGCAACGAACCTTCTGGCAAATCCACCGCTTGCAGTGCCAGTGCCGCCAGACGTTTTTGCATCACCGCCTCACCGCGCAGCAGCCCGACCAGTTTGGCGCGGGTGCCTTCGACATCGGTCAACGCGTCGAGCAGATAGAGCATGCCGCCGCACTCGGCAAGCAGCGGTTTGCCGGCAGCGTGGTGCGCGCGAATCGCATCCAGCATCGCGGTGTTTTGCCCCAGCGCCACATGGTGCAATTCCGGGTAGCCACCGGGCAGATACAGACTGTCGGCGTCGGGCAACTGCGTATCGCGGATCGGCGAGAAGAAACTCAACTCGGCGCCCATCGCCCGCAGCAGATCGAGGCTGGCGCCGTAGGTGAAGGCAAAGGCTTCGTCACGAGCGACGGCAATGCGCACGCCGTCGAGCAGCGGTTCGGCAGGGATCACTTCAGGCGCGGCGAACTCCACGGCCGGTGGCAGCGCTACCTCGCAACTGCTGGCCAACGCTTGGGCGGCCGCGTCGAGACGCAGGTCCAGATCATTCAATTCGCTGGCCTGCACCAGACCGAGATGGCGACTCGGCAACTCGATCCCGGTTTCCCGCGACAGCGCGCCGTACCAACGCAGACCTTCGGTGAGACTGCCTTCGAGCAATTGCGCATGACGCAAGGTGCCGACTCGGTTGGCCAGCACCCCGGCAAACGGCAGGTCCGGCTGATAGCGCGCCAACCCCAGCGCCAGGGCACCAAAGGTCTGGGCCATGGCGGTGCCATCGATCACACCAAGCACCGGCACACCAAAATGGCGCGCCAGATCAGCGCTGGACGGCGTGCCGTCGAACAGGCCCATCACGCCTTCAATCAGGATCAGATCGGCTTCGGCGGCGGCTTCCCACAACAGGCGGCGGCTTTCCTGCTCGCCAACCATCCACATGTCCAGTTGATACACCGGCGCACCGCTGGCGCGCTCGAGAATCATCGGGTCGAGGAAGTCCGGGCCGCACTTGAACACGCGCACCTTGCGCCCCTGGTTGCGATGCAAGCGAGCGAGCGCGGCGGTGACAGTGGTCTTGCCCTGACCGGAGGCCGGCGCGGCGATCAGTACCGCCGGGCAGTGACGTGGTTGATTCAAAGTTCGACGCCTTTCTGCGCTTTGATGCCGGCCTGGAAGGCGTGCTTGAGCATGCCCATTTCGGTGACGGTATCGCCCATTTCGATCATTTCCGGCTTGGCCGCGCGACCGGTGACGATCACGTGCTGCATCGGCGGACGCGCCTGCAGGTCGCTGAGCACTCGATCCAGATCGAGGTAGCCGTGTTTCAGGGCGATGTTCAGTTCATCCAGCACCACCAGGCCGATCGACGGATCACGCAGCAGCTCGCGGGACACTGCCCACGCAGCTTCAGCGGCGGCGATGTCACGCTGGCGATCCTGGGTTTCCCAGGTGAAACCCTCGCCCATCACGTGAAAACGCACTTGCTCGGGGAAGCGGCGGAAGAACAACTCTTCACCAGTGCTATTGCGGCCCTTGATGAATTGCACCACGCCACACTGCATGCCGTGGCCCATGGCACGGGCAAGCATGCCGAACGCCGAGCTGCTTTTGCCTTTGCCATTGCCGGTCAACACCAGCACCAGGCCGCACTCGTCAGGGGAATTGGCGATGCGTTCGTCGATCACGGCTTTTTTGCGCTGCATACGCGCCAGATGGCGTTCGTCGCGCTCGGGGGAATCGGTCATGGGGGAGCTCTCCGTTGAGGCTGGATAACGGCGGGCAGGCACAAGAACAGACGGCAAAAAGCCTGGCATCGCCCACCGTGATGCCGCTGGATGGATCAGGCCGGTCTCCGGGCTCATGAGCGGCGAATCGCCCGACTGCGCGCCTTCCCGCGTCGGTCGACACAGTGGCTCAATGCGCAGTTTTCACTCATTTACCGTTGCGGGGGCAGCGCCGGGATCGTGATCGTGCTTCACCTGAAGACAACCCTCACCGGCTTCCCTGTTTCACTCTGTCGACACGCGTCACAGAGCACCTGAAACAAGCCGCGAAGGTTAGAGGGTTGGGGGTGGAGCGTCAATTAAAGAGGGGGCCGTCGGGCGAATAACTGCCGCCGATCAATTATCTGACGCCAATCTTGTGCCACACTGAGACAAGTGATATCAAAGAGCCATGCTTTTGATTGAAAAAGCACACCACAACAATAAGGATGATGACGATGCAAGGCATGATCATCAGCAACCCGCGCCTGGAATTCCTGCGCCCGGTGCTTGAACGCTGGTTTGACTGTATTGACCGTTACAACGCGGTACGCGGTGACAACGACACGCCCTATTGGCATGACGAGAAAGCCAATCTCGGCTTGCTTTCCGCTGCGGCCTGGATGGCCGAACTGGTGACCCTCTGCGATACCACCACCCGCAAACAGAACGAGGACGGCGAGCGCAATGCCCGCGCCGACCTGTTCATCGCCGGGGCCGAAGACCGCGCCTACCTCCAGGCGACCCAGCGCTGGCCACGGGTCAACAACCTCAATCTGACCCAGGCCCTGCTGGACATCACCAGCGATGCCAAACGCATCAGCTTCGCCAGCGACCTCAAGCTCGGCTGCCTGTTCGTCGCCCCGCAGAAGGCCCAGCACAGCGCCAGCCCCGAAGAGTTGCAGGACATGGTCGACGACCTGCAAAAGGAGCATTGCTGCGCCGTGGCCTGGTATTTCCCCTACGCCTACCGCAAGTTGCGCAGCGAAGCGGGCAATTATCACCCGGGCATCGCCGTGCTGTTCAAAGAGGCCCGCGGATAGCGGTTGAACCATCGGGTGCGCAGGGTTCTCTATGATTAAGCATGCATTCATAGGGAAGATCAGCAATGCGCAAAACCCGACTCGCTCTCGTCATCGCTCTCGCCGGAGGGCTCGCCGCCTGCGGTGAATCCTCCAGCCTGCAAGTTTCCGACGGCACTGGACCGTCACCGAAACTGCCTGAACCGAACAAAACCCTGATCCCGACGGTGAACATCGCCCCAGCGGTCGGCTGGCCTGCAGGTGGCAAACCGACCGCCGCAGCCGGTACGCAAGTGGCTGCATTTGCCGAAGGCCTCGATCACCCACGCTGGCTCTACGTGCTGCCCAACGGTGACGTATTGGTGGCGGAAACCAACGCGCCACCGAAACCGGATGACAGCAGCGGTATTCGCGGCTGGGTGATGAAGAAAGTCATGGGCAAAGCCGGTGCCGGCGTGCCAAGCCCGAACCGCATCACCCTGCTGCGCGACGCCGATCACGACGGCGTGGCCGAGACCCGCACGGTGTTTCTGCAGAACCTCAACTCGCCGTTCGGCATGACCCTGGTCGGCAACGATTTGTACGTCGCTGACACTGATCGCCTGCTGCGCTTCCACTACGAACCCGGTGCGACGGAGATCAACACACAGCCGATCAAGGTTACCGACCTGCCGGGCGGTACGCTGAACCATCACTGGACCAAGAACGTCATCGCCAGCAAGGACGGTAGCAAGCTCTATGTCACCGTCGGCTCGAACAGCAATGTCGGCGAGAATGGTCTGGATAAAGAGGAAGGTCGCGCCGCGATCTGGGAAGTGGATCGCGCCACGGGCAATCACCGGATCTTCGCCTCGGGCATTCGTAACCCCAACGGCCTGGCGTGGGAGCCCACCACAGGCGCGCTGTGGACAGCGGTCAACGAACGTGACGAAATCGGCAGCGACTTGGTGCCGGACTACATCACCTCGGTCAAGGACGGTGGCTTCTATGGCTGGCCTTTCAGCTATTACGGTCAGCACGTGGATGTGCGGGTGAAGCCGCAGAATCTGGATCTGGTGGCCAAGGCCATCGCTCCGGATTATGCCGTCGGCCCGCACACCGCCTCGTTGGGCCTGACCTTCGCCGAGGGCAACAACTTGCCCGCGCAGTTCAAGGAAGGCGCGTTTATCGGCCAGCACGGCTCATGGAACCGCAAACCGCACAGTGGCTATAAGGTGATTTTTGTACCATTCACCGCCGGCAAGCCGAACGGAGCACCGGTGGATGTGCTGACCGGCTTCCTCGACAAGGACGAGAACGCATTGGGCCGCCCGGTTGGCGTAGTGATTGACCAGCAAGGTGGTTTGCTGGTGGCCGATGATGTGGGGAACAAGGTGTGGCGGGTGTCGTCCGCCAAGTAACTTGGGCTCGCCACAAAACAACTGTGGGAGCGAGCCTGCTCGCGAATGCGGAGTGTCAGCATCCATTGAGTTGACTGATACACCGCTTTCGCGAGCAGGCTCGCTCCCACATTAGGATTGCTGCGATTTTTTACTAGGGGTTATGCGCCAGATGCTCCGGCTGCAACACCCGCTTGGCACTCAGATACGCCTTCTGCCAATACGCCTTCGACAGGCTGTCCAGCTTCACTGTGCCGCCGGTGGCTGGCGCATGCACGAAGCGACCTTCCCCCACGTAGATCCCCGCATGGCTGACCTGAGAGCCGCCGTTGGTGGCGAAGAAGATCAGGTCGCCGGTCTGCAACCCTTCCTTACCCACATTCGGCGCCTGCATCACGATCATCTCGCGGGTGGAGCGCGGCAGGGAGATGCCGGCGGCATCGCGGTAGACGAAACCGATCAGACCGCTGCAATCAAACCCGGAGTCTGGCGTGTTGCCGCCCCAGCGATAGGGCGTGCCAACCAAGCCCAGCGCGCGAAACAGCACATCCTCAGCAGCGGGCGAAAAAGCTTGGGAGGGCCCGAACACCACCGGAGCGCGTACCACGGGCGCAGGCGGCGGGGTGCGGCTGGCGCAGGCGCTGAGCAGCGCTGCAAAGAAAATCAATGTGAGGCGGGCCGACATCGTCATAAGCAGAACATCCTGATCTGGCTGCGGCTTTCTCTGCCGAATGGACAGAAACAAAACCGCCTGCGGAGCACGCAGGCGGTTTGCCATCAATATAGATACAGGATTCTAGCGGCTACACGGCAAACTTCAAGTAAGACTTTAACTTCACCTTGTAAAGTCTAGGTCTACTCCCTTGCCGGGATCCGTTTTTGTCGCCACGGACGTGGCGACAACGGGGAATTACTTGCGAGCGGTGACCACGGTCGGTGCCATCGCGAGGGCGCGCTTGGCTTCGATGAAGGTCTTGCTCCAGTAGCTGTCACCCAGGCTGTCGATGCGGACACCGCCGCTGCGACGGCTGCTGGAGTGAATGAACTGGTTGTCACCCAGGTAGATCCCGGCGTGGCTTACACGACCGCGACGACCATTGGTGGCGAAGAACAGCAGATCGCCCGGCTCAAGATTACCGCGCGAGACCAGAGGCGCATCCACGTTGATCATTTCGCGGGTGGAGCGCGGCAGATTCATGCCGGCTTCTTCGCGGAACAGATAACCGATGAAACCGCTGCAGTCAAAACCGGCTTCAGAGGTACCGCCGAAACGGTAACGGGTACCGATCAGGGACATGCCGCGTTCGAGGATGCTGTCGGCCAGAACCGGAAGCTCGTAGGGCTTCTTGCCGTTGAAATCGGCGAGTTCTTTTTCGGTGGCCAGCTCTTCCTGGTAAATAACGGAAGACTGGGCAGTGGCAGAATTTTTAACCTGTTGAGGCTGCTCTTGAACTGGAGAATGAGCAGCGCAACCGAACAACAGGGTGACGAGTGCGAGAGGCACGAGGGGTGCGAAGCGATTTAGCATGGGCACGACCGTGGCTGAAGTTGTAAAGAAGCCGAGACTATGCCCGCTATCGGCCTCATTTGCAAATTCAATCGATCTTTTTGTGACTTCCCGGTTTCTCGTTTACATCTAAGCGCTTAAGCCCATTTGACTCGATACGCAGTCTGCACCCCGTGCGGAAAAGCGGATTTTCTGGCGCCTGAAATACGTCGAAACCGCCTGAAACCTGCGGATTTCAAGGGCTGCACTACCAGCCGAGGGTTTCCTTCAGGAACGGAATGGTCAGCTTGCGTTGCGCCTGCAACGAAGCCTGATCCAGCTGTTCGAGCAGGTCGAACAATGCACTCATGCTGCGGGTGCCACGGGTCAGAATAAAGTGTCCGACTTCATCGGTCAGGTGCAGGCCGCGTCGCGAAGCACGCAATTGCAGGGCACGCAATTTGTCTTCATCGGAAAGCGGGCGCATCTGGAAAATCAGCGCCAGCGTCAGACGCGATTTGAGGTCTGCCAGTTTCACCGGCAGCTCGCGAGGCGAGGTTGAAGCGGCAATCAGCAAGCGTCGACCGCTGTCGCGCAGACGATTGAACAGATGAAACATAGCCTCTTCCCAGTCCGGCTTGCCGGCAATCACCTGCAAGTCATCGAGACAGACCAGTTCATATTGTTCAAGGTTGTCGAGAATTTCGATGCCGCGATCCATCAATTCGGCCAGCGGCAGGTACACCGCCGGCTCACCCATCTGCTCAAAACGCAGGCAAGCCGCCTGCAACAGATGCGTACGCCCTACCCCATGCTTGCCCCACAGGTAGATCAGGCTTTCGGTCCAGCCGGCGTCGGCTTCGCATAGGCGCTCGACATAGCCGAGTGCAGCGGCATTGGCGCCTGGGTAGTAGTTGATGAAGGTGGCGTCGTCACGCAGACGCACACCTAGGGGCAGCTGAATCGGTTTCATGCTGACTGAACAGTTCTCAAGGAACCGTTAGTGGCCTCTGTGTAAAGTTTGCGAAGTTTATACCCGTGAAGCTGAGCGCACAATGCGACAGACCTCAAGCAAAATCAAAGGTTTGCGTTAACACGCTGGTTTTATGACAGTTTCTCTGACGCGGCGCCGAACGAACTCACCGCAAAACACGGGCCAACCCGGCGCAATGCCGGGCCACCCGTGATCGGATCACAGCTCGGGCTCATCGGTCCCGCTGTAAATATCCGAGTCCTTGTACAAATCGTGCACGTGACGCACCAGCACCATGATCACCGCCGCCACCGGTAGTGCCAGCAGCACACCGGTAAAGCCGAACAGCTCGCCGCCGGCCAGAATCGCGAAAATCACCGCCACCGGATGCAGACCGATCCGGTCACCCACCAGCAAAGGCGTCAGCACCATGCCTTCGAGCGCCTGTCCGACCATGAACACCGCCACAATCCCGATCATCGGATACAGATCACCACCGAACTGGAACAAGCCGGCAATCAGCGCCGCGCCAATCCCGATCACGAAGCCCATGTACGGCACGATGGCCGCCAGACCGGCGATCAGGCCGATCAACAGCCCCAGTTCCAGCCCAACGATCATCAGACCTGCTGCGTAGATTACGCCCAGCGCCAGCATCACCAGCAACTGCCCGCGCACGAACGCGCCGAGCACCTCGTGGCACTCCCCCGCAAGCGAGACGATGGTTTCTTCACGATCACGCGGCAACAGGCTGCGGATCTTGGCCATCATCACGTCCCAGTCGCGCAGCAGATAAAAACTCACCACCGGGATCAACACCAGATTCGCCAGCCAGCCGATCAGCGCCAGGCTCGAGGCCGTGGCCTGACTCAGCACCACACCGACGATGTCGGTGGTCTGCCCCATGTGCTCGCTGATCGCGGCCTTGACCTTGTCGAACTTCCAGAAGCCATCCGACAGCCCCAGTTTCGACTGCGCCCACGGCAACGCCGTGTGTTGCAGCCAATCAAGCATCTGCGGCGCCAGTTCGTACAAGCGCAGCAACTGCTTGGCGAGCATCGGTACCAACACCAGCAACAACGTGGTGACAATCAGGGTGAACAAGGCAAACACCGCGATCACGCCCCAGGTTCGCGACAGACCCAGCCGTTCCAGACGATCCACCAGCGGATCGAACAGGTACGCCAGCAGCAACGCCACCAGAAACGGCGTGAGGATCGGGTGCAGCAACCAGACAAACGCGCAAAGCAGGACTACCCCACCGAGCCAGAACCAACGCCGCGTATCGGCCATGTATCACTCCTGCTTCTATATAAGGAAAGACTTACCAGCGAAACCGCAACGAAGGCGCTATCGGTGCAGGCGCTGGAGCCGCAACAGGCGCCGCACCTGCGACGGCTGGCTGCGGCACTGGCACTGGCACTGGCACTGGCGTCGGAGCTTCGGCCGGCAACTCCTGCAACTTCGCCAGCGACAATTGCGCGCGCAACTGATCGGCACTGCCGTTGACCCGATACACGATGCGATCACCATCGACACTTTGCAGACGCACACCGAACGGTTCGAGTAACCGCAGCAGCGAGGCGTAATGCTCAAGATTCATACCCTGCACTTCCAGAGTCTGTTGACCCGAAGCGCCAGGCCTGGCGACAAAGCGCGGCGCCAGACGCTCCGCTACCGCCAGCATCACCGCATCGGCCACGGCAGCCTGATCGGCGCCCTGCACACTGCCGGCCTCTTTCTGATCGCCCAGCCACAGATGCCACTTGGCCTGCCACTGCCCGCCCTCTTCGTGCGCATGCACCGCCAGCAAGGCATCTGCGCCGTAACGCTCCGAAGCCCCGCGCAATGGCGCGGGATCGGTGCCATCCAGCACCGGCGCGGTGGCCACCAGTTGCTCACTCAGATCCGCCAGCGGCAAACGCAAGGGCAAACCACGATGCTGAGCCGCCGCACGCAGTGGTGCCGCCGCTGCCTGACCGTCGCCGACCAGGCTCGAACCTTCAGTCGAATCGTTCAGCCACCAACTCAGGATCGACGGCCGGCTCGCGCCCCACAGCGACAATCCCGCACGACGCAGCGCCTGCTCAGTGGTGGCCGGGTCGAAATCGACTTTCAGCACTTCCGGTGGCCCGGCATCAAAACCGAACTGGCTGATGATCTGCTGCGGGTCTTTGCGAATCGTTGCCAACCCTGGATTTTGCACCGCCTTCGGGTCGCCGGTCAGGCGCAATACCAGCGTATCCAGCGCCGCCTGCGTGGCGCGATCGCGCTCTTCCGGCGCCTGGCTGCTGACCGGCTGACGCACTTGATAGAGACCTTTGAGGTTTTCGGCATGACTCGCCAGGCTGACCACGGACAAACAACCCACAACCAACAATTTACAAAAACGCATGGAAAATTCCCGTCGACAGGAGCGGCTGGAACAGGCCGCGTGAACCGGTTAAGCAAGGCTGTGACAATCTGCCATCGCAAAACATTCACACGGCGGCGGTAAGTTTTTGCACAGGGATAACGATAGACGGTTAATCGGTACACCTTATACAGGCAGCCACCCGGCACAATTGCAAAAAATTTCCGCTGATTATGCCCCTGCCCGTCGGCGCGAGGATGGCCGCTGCCCCTCAAGCCTGATAAAATCGCGCGCCTTCGCAGACCGGCAACAGCCGGGCACCCCGAAATTCGCGTGAGGCCATCGCCCTCTCGATTTCGATGTTCCCGCTGAACTCGGTCGTTACCCCTGAATCCCCTCCCCTAAAGGCCTGGATCATGAGCAAGCAACCCTCCCTGAGCTACAAGGACGCCGGTGTAGACATCGACGCCGGTGAAGCATTGGTCGAACGCATCAAGAGCGTCGCCAAGCGCACTGCGCGCCCGGAAGTCATGGGCGGCCTGGGCGGTTTCGGCGCCCTCTGCGAAATCCCGGCCGGCTACAAGCAGCCTGTGCTGGTTTCCGGCACCGATGGCGTTGGCACCAAGCTGCGCCTGGCGCTGAACCTGAACAAGCACGACAGCATCGGCCAGGACCTGGTCGCCATGTGCGTCAACGATCTGGTGGTGTGCGGCGCTGAACCGCTGTTCTTTCTCGACTACTACGCCACCGGCAAGCTGAACGTAGACGTGGCCGCCACCGTCGTCACCGGTATCGGTGCAGGCTGCGAACTGGCTGGTTGCTCTCTGGTTGGCGGCGAAACCGCTGAAATGCCTGGCATGTATGAAGGCGAAGACTACGACCTGGCCGGCTTCTGCGTCGGCGTCGTGGAAAAAGCCGACATCATCGACGGCTCGAAAGTCGCCACCGGCGACGCGCTGATCGCCCTGCCATCGTCCGGCCCGCACTCCAACGGCTACTCGCTGATCCGCAAGATCATCGAAGTGTCCGGCGCCGACATCGAAACCGTTCAGCTCGACGGCAAGCCGCTGACCGACCTGCTGATGGCCCCGACCCGCATCTACGTGAAGCCGCTGCTCAAGCTGATCAAGGACACCGGCGCAGTCAAGGCCATGGCCCACATCACCGGTGGCGGCCTGCTGGACAACATCCCGCGTGTTCTGCCAAAAGGCGCTCAGGCCGTGGTTGACGTGGCCAGCTGGACTCGCCCGGCGGTCTTCGACTGGCTGCAGGAGAAAGGCAACGTTGACGAGACCGAGATGCACCGCGTATTGAACTGCGGCGTTGGCATGGTCATCTGCGTGGCTCAGGAACACGTTGAAGTCGCCCTCAACACCTTGCGTGACGCTGGTGAGCAGCCTTGGGTCATCGGCCAGATCGCTGCCGCTGCCGAAGGCGCTGCTCAAGTCGAGCTGAAAAACCTCAAGGCTCACTGATGTCCCAGACCTGTGATGTCGTGGTGCTGTTGTCCGGCACCGGCAGTAACTTGCAGGCTCTGATCGACAGCACGCGGACCGGCGACAGCCCGGTCCGCATCGCCGCGGTGATTTCCAACTGCGCCGACGCCTACGGCCTGCAACGCGCCAGTGACGCGGGTATCGCCACCCGCTCGCTGGATCACAAGGCCTTCGAAGGTCGCGAGGCCTTCGATGCGGCCCTGATCGAACTGATCGACGAATTCAACCCGAAACTCGTGGTGCTGGCCGGCTTCATGCGCATTCTCAGCGCTGATTTCGTGCGTCACTACCAGGGTCGCCTGCTCAATATCCACCCGTCGCTGCTGCCCAAATACAAAGGGTTACACACTCATCAGCGGGCGCTCGAGGCCGGCGACGCGGAACACGGCTGCTCCGTGCACTTCGTCACCGAGGAACTCGATGGTGGACCACTGGTCGTACAGGCAGTAATACCGGTAGAGTTGCACGACACGCCGCAGACACTTGCGCAGCGAGTGCATGTCCAGGAACACCTGATCTACCCGATGGCTGTACGCTGGTTTGCCGAAGGCCGACTGGCACTCGGTGAGCAAGGTGCTTTACTGGATGGCCAGTTACTCGCGGCCAGCGGCCACTTGATTCGACACTAGGAGATTTTATGCGTCGCGCCCTGCTCTTCGCTTGTGCTCTGCTCGCCCTGCCCTTCGCGCAGGCGGCAGACCTTCAACCGTTCTCCGCGAGCTACACCGCCGACTGGAAACAGTTGCCCATGAGTGGCACCGCTGAACGCAGCCTGACCAAGGAAGCCAACGGCGTCTGGAAACTCAGCTTCAAGGCGTCGATGATGATCGCCAGCCTGACTGAAGAAAGCACCCTGACCCTGGACAAGGACACCCTGCTGCCGCAGTCCTACCACTTCGAACGTGGCGGTCTGGGCAAGGCGAAAAAGGCTGACCTGGACTTCGACTGGAACAGCAAGATGGTCACCGGCACCGACCGTGGCGACGCGGTGAAAATCCCGCTGAACCGTGGCATGGTCGACAAGTCGACCTATCAACTGGCGCTGCAACACGACGTCGCCTCCGGCAAGAAGACCATGAGCTACCAGGTGGTCGATGACGGTGAAGTCGATACCTATGACTTCCGTGTACTGGGTGCCGAGAAAGTCGACACCAAGGCCGGCAAGATCGATGCGATCAAGGTCGAGCGCGTGCGCGATCCGACACAAAGCAAGCGCACCACCGTGCTGTGGTTCGCCAAGGATTGGGATTACCTGCTGGTCCGCCTGCAACAGGTTGAAACCGACGGCAAGGAGTACAACATCATGCTCCAGGACGGCACGGTCAACGGCAAAACCGTTAAGGGCAGCTGATCCGCCGCTACAACAAAAAGCCCCGCAGATGCGGGGCTTTTTTGTGCCTGCAGTTTTCGCGACGACACATATCCCCTGTGGGAGCGAGCCTGCTCGCGAAGGCGTCAGTTCAGCCGACATGTTTGTGGCGGATACACCGCTTTCGCGAGCAGGCTCTCCCACAGGGTTCAGCTCGATCATCAAGGGTCAGATCAGACCGAAAATCTGGCCACCATATTGTTCAAATCCACCGCCAGCCGCGACAACTCCTGGCTCGCCGCACTGGTCTGATTAGCCCCGGCAGAAGTCTGCGTCGCCAGATCGCGAATATTCATCAGATTGCGGTCCACCTCACGCGCCACTGCCGCCTGCTCCTCCGAGGCACTGGCAATCACCAGGTTGCGCTCGTTGATCAAGGTGAACGCCGAGGCGATTTCCTCCAGTGCCTCACCCGCCGCCTTCGCCAGTTCCAGCGTTGAATTGGCGCGAAGGCTGCTCTGCTGCATCGAATTGACCGCCGAATCGGTACCCTGCTGGATACCGCCGATCATCTGCTCGATTTCCTGGGTCGATTGTTGGGTGCGGTGCGCCAACGCGCGCACTTCATCGGCCACCACCGCGAAGCCGCGACCGGCATCGCCGGCCCGCGCTGCCTCGATCGCAGCGTTTAGCGCGAGCAGGTTGGTCTGCTCGGCAATCGAGCGGATCACATCCAGCACCTTGCTGATGCCGTGAACCTTCTGCGCCAGATCCTCCACCTGCGTGGCATTCGACGTGACGTCATCTGCCAGGGATTCGATTGACGTCACGGTCTGCCGCACCTGCTCGCGACCACGCTGGGCGATGCGATCAGACTCGCGTGACGCCTCGGACGTCGCCACCGCATTGCTCGCCACTTCCTCAACGGCAGCCGTCATCTGATTGACCGCCGTGGCGGCCTGTTCAATCTCCAGGCTCTGCTGGTGCAGCCCACGTGTGGCGTCTTCGGTGACGCAACTCAGCTCCTCCGAAGCCGAAGCCAACTGACTGGACGACTCGGAAATCTGCCGGATGGTGTCGCGCAGGTTGTGCTGCATGCTTTTCAGCGCCTGCAGCAGCCGCGCCGGTTCGTCCTTGCCGGAGATATTGATATCGCCCGTCAGATCGCCACCGGCCACCACTTCCGCCACGCCCAGCGACTGCGTCAGAGGCAGCACGATGCTGCGGGTCAGCAACAGCGCCAGACCGATGGTGATCAGTGCAGTGATGCCGATCATCACCCCGACCCACACCCGAGAATTGATGAAGACCAGGCGCGCCGCTTCGGTGGCAAGGTTGGCGTTGTGCTTGTTCAGCTCGACCAACTCTTTCAGAGTGACCGCCATGTCGTCGGCCAACGGGCTCATCTCACCGTTGAGAATCGCCGCCGCCTCCTCCACCCGATTCTGCGCGGACAACTGCATGACTTGCGCCTGAAACTCCAGATACTGGTGCTCGGCGACTTTGAAGCGGTCGAACAACTTGCGCTCTTCGGGCAGCACGATCAACACGTCATAGCGTTGCTGGGCTTCGCTCAACACGCCGCGCAGGTCATTGAGCTTGGCGACATTCTGCGCCAGCGCCTGCGGATCCCGATTGAGCAACAGACGCATGGTCAGCGCACGCAGGCGCAGCATGTCCTGACTCATCTCGCCAACCGCCATCACACTCGGCAGCCAGTTGTTGTCGACCTCATCCGACTGGGCGCGCATGTTCGCCATTTGCAGCAAGGCGAACGCCCCCAAGGCAAACACCATCAAGGCCAACACACCAAAACCCAGGCCGGCACGCGGCGCGATATTGAGACTACGGATGCTCATTACTCTGGTTCCTTCCAAAAGCGCTGCATCAACCCTGCAGCTGGTTGCTCTAGAAGGTATCGGCCCGGCGCAAATTTGCGTAAGACCAAAAGGTGATATCAAAAGGCCTTGATACTTCGAACCCTCGGCATTAACGATTCAGCGCGGTTGACCGGACTTTGCTGCTGTTCGCGGCAATATCGCCAGGAAGTTATCCCGGGCGACTTTACGCGCCACGTCTTCGGGCAAGGCATCAAGGAACGGCGTGAAACTGCGCATTTCCTCACCGAGCTTGTTGAATCGGCCTACAACATCCGAACCCAGCATGAAGCGCTCAGGGTATTTCTCCACCAATGCCAGCCATTGCGCACGCGGCTTGCCCTGCTCATCCAGCAGATACGGCGTGAGCATGCTCCACGACAGATCGATGAACAGATTCGGGTAAGCCTCCAACATCCGGCTGACGGTGGGCAGAAGGAATTCCAGCTGCGTCTGGTGCCGATGGATCTCCGCACTGGTGCCGGCGTGCGCCCAGATGAACCGGGTGTGCGGGTGATTTCGCAGCGGTTCTTCGACTTCCTTCAGGTACAGCGGATTTTTCTCACGCTTGGAGGTGATGTTGGAATGCAGCATCACCGGCAGATCGTTTTCGGCAGCCAGGTGATATATCCGCTTCATCGCTTCGTTATTGGCCCGAGGGGTATCGCCAGCGGTCAGTGCCGTCAGGTCATCATGGCGGGTGAACACTTCGCCGATACCCTGCCACAGCCCCGGATACAGATCGAGCAGGCGCTGGATGTGTGCGGCGGAGTTCTTGTCGTTAGGGTTGAAGCCCGAGAGGAATGGGTGAAAGTGCAGACGCTGCTCCGGCGTCAGTTTCTGCACGGCATCGGCAACGATCATGTCGGTGGCGCTGTACCAGTAGGCGTCGGCGTCATCACCGGCGTAATAGCGCGGACGTTTGGGTTCGTCTTCATGCCATTTCTTCGCCACGGGAATGCCGGAAATCATCACGTGGTCGATGGAATTGTCCTGCATGGCCGTGAGCAATTTCGCCATGCCGGCGGTTTCCTGGAAAAAATCCACGTAGTGCAGGTGCGCATCGCTGTAAGTGTAATCACGGGCGCTGGCGCTACCGGCAGATGCCAGCAGGCAGGCAAGACTCAAACGAAACAAGGACACAAGTAATCTCCGACAGGTAGGCATAGCCTAGACCCTGAGCCGGACACAAGGGTTCATCCTGCAGGAAAGTGGAACGCGCCTCCTTAGGAATGCTCTATAACTGCAAGGTCTTTTTTGATCGCACGACTTTTTCCTACTGCCAGTGAGGTTGCCATGACTGTTACCGTCAATACCGTCTCCGCCGAAGGTTTTCGTCACACCGTACAGATCGATGACCACGAATTGTTTGCCGACGTGCCGAAGTCTGCCGGCGGCGAAGGCTCGGCCCCCGAGCCACACGACTACTTCGATGCCGCGCTCGGTGCCTGCAAGGCCCTGACCCTGAAAATGTACGCGAAGAAGAAAGACATCCCGCTGACCGGCGTGGGTGTCGAGGTCAAGCGCGACAACAGCGAAGAGCAGAAAGGCAAATACGCCCTGCATGTGACGCTTACCCTCAAGGGCGTCCTCACCGATGCCCAGCGTGAAGAACTGCTGCGCGTCGCCGATCGCTGCCCGATTCACAAACTGATGACCACCAGCGACGTCAGCATTGAAACCCACGCTCCACAAGGCTTCGACAGCCAGTAATCACCCTCTTGCCAGCGGCGGGTTATGCTTCTGGCATCACCCGCTCAGCCTGGAATGCACCATGGACACGCAACCACTGATCATCCGCCCGCGCGCCGAAGACGTCGAAGGCCAGCCGATCCTGCGCCCGCTGCCGTCAGCCAAATGCCGCAGCGTCGGGCCATTTGTATTTTTCGACCACATGCTCGAGACGGTTTATCCGACGGGCAAAGGCATGAACATCCGACAGCATCCGCACATTGGTCTGTCGACCTTGACCTACCTCTTCGAAGGGCAGATCCAGCACAAGGACAGCCTTGGCTCCAATCAGGTGGTCAGCGCCGGCGATGTCAGCTGGATGACCGCCGGCAGTGCGATTGCCCACGTCGAGCGCACGCCCGAGCCGTTGTGGGCGCAAAGCTTCACGATGCACGGCTTGCAGATCTGGCTGGCTTCGCCCAAGGATCATGAGCAAGGCCCTGGGCATTACAGCCATCACCCGGCCGCAACCCTGCCGGTCAGCGACAACCTTGGCGTGCAGATTCGGATGATTGCCGGGTCAGGCTTTTGCCTGGAATCACCGGTACCGGTGCTTTCTCCTACGCTGTATGCCGAAATAAAAATGCAGACCGCGACTACACTGCTGATCCCGACCGAGCACGAAGAACGCGCGGTGTATGTGCTGAGTGGCGATGCGCAGTTGAATGGCGAACCCCTCGAGCCCCACGCACTGGCGGTGTTGCCGGGCGGGGAAGCGATGAGTCTGTTTGCCGAAAGCGGTGTGCACGCGGTGGTGTTTGGCGGCGCCGCACTGGACGGGCCACGGCGGATCAACTGGAATTTTGTCGCGAGCGATCCGGCGGCGATCGATGAGGCGCGACGAAAGTGGGCGGTCGGGGATTGGCCGACGGTGCCGGGGGAAGTTGAGCGGATTGAATTGCCTTAGCTCTGTGTCGCCTGTTAGTCAGCCATCGCTGGCAAGCCAGCTCCCACAGGTTTAGCGCCGGACAAATATCCAGCAAACGAATCGAACACTGTGGGAGCTGGCTTGCCAGCGATGAGGCCAGATCAGGCACCGACCGAGTCAATGCCTGACTGCACAATCAGCCGTTGAACACTTCTTCCAGCAAATCATGCATCGACTTGAACGCACGCTTGGCGGTCTTCGCGTCGTACATCATCTTGCCTGGCACATTGGCATGCGGATCGGTAAATGAGTGCACCGCACCGCCGTAACTCAGCAACTGCCAATCGACCTTCGCCGCGTTCATTTCATCTTCGAACGCCGGCAATTGCTCTTTCGGCACCAACGGGTCGGAAGCACCGTGCAGCACCAGCACCGAGCCCTTGATGTTCTTGGCATCCGCCGGATTCGGCGAATCCAGCGTGCCATGGAACGACACCGCCGCCTTCACCGGCGCACCGGTCCGCGCCAGATCCAGCGCGCAGCAACCACCGAAGCAGAACCCGAACACCGCCAGTTTTGAGGTATCAACCGCCGCCTCACCCTGCTTCTGCAACTGCTCGAACGCCGCCTGCATGCGCTTGCGCAGCAGTGCGCGGTCGTTCTTCAGCGGCATCATCGCCGCGCCGGCCTCGTCAGCATTCTGCGGACGTACTGTTTGCCCGTACACGTCAGCAATCAATACCACGTAACCCTTGGCCGCGACCGACTTGGCGATCTCCTCGGCACCGGCGCTGACGCCCATCCAGTTCGGCGCCATCAACAGACCCGGGCGCGCGCCCTTGTGCTCGGCGTCGAACGCCAGACGACCTTCATAGGGCTGACCATCCAACTGATAGACCACGGAACGAACAGTAACTTGGCTCATTTCTGACTCCTGATTAGTTAAACACCAGAATGAAAAAACCCGCCGAAGCGGGTTTTTCTACATCGTGATTAGGCTGACAGCTCAACCAGCAGCTTGTTCAGACGGGTCACATAAGCGGCCGGGTCTTTCAAGCTTTCGCCAGCCGCCAGAGCGGCCTGATCGAAGAGGATGTGCGACAGGTCGCCAAAACGCGCTTCGTTCTGCTCGCCATCGAGTTTCTCGATCAGCGGGTGGCTCGGGTTGAATTCGAAGATCGGCTTCGACTCCGGCACTTTTTGCCCGCTGGCTTCGAGGATCTGGCGCATTTGCAGGCCCAGGTCCTGTTCGCCGATGGCCAGAATGGCTGGCGAGTCGGTCAGGCGGTGAGAGACGCGAACCTCGGCAACGGAATCGCCCAGCGCGGTTTTCAGGCGCTCGACCAGACCTTCTTTGGACTTGGCGACTTCTTCTGCAGCTTTCTTGTCCTCTTCCGAGTCCAGGTTGCCCAGATCGAGGTCACCGCGTGCTACGTCGACAAAGGTCTTGCCGTCGAACTCGCTGAGGTAGCTCATCAGCCACTCGTCGATACGATCGGTCAGCAGCAGCACTTCGATGCCTTTCTTGCGGAAGACTTCCAGGTGCGGGCTGTTCTTGACCTGCGCATAGGTTTCACCGGTGAGGTAGTAGATCTTGTCCTGACCTTCCTTGGCGCGCGCCAGGTAGTCCGCCAGACCGACGATCTGCTCGCCGTCACCTTCGGTGGTCGATGCGAAGCGCAGCAGACCAGCAATTTTTTCCTTGTTGGCGAAATCTTCTGCCGGGCCTTCTTTCATGACCTGACCGAAGTTTTTCCAGAAGCCCTTGTATTGCTCAGGCTCGTTCTTCGCCAGTTTTTCCAGCATGTCCAGCACGCGCTTGGTCAGCGCCGACTTCATCGAATCGATGATCGGGTCTTTCTGCAGGATTTCCCGCGACACGTTCAGCGACAGGTCGTTGGAATCGACCACGCCTTTGATGAAGCGCAGGTACAGGGGCAGGAACGACTCGGCCTGATCCATCACGAACACGCGCTGCACGTAGAGCTTCAGGCCTTTCGGCGCTTCCCGCTGGTACAGGTCGAACGGCGCGCGGGCCGGCACGTACAGCAACGAGCTGTACTCGAGCTTGCCTTCGACTTTGTTGTGGCTCCAGGCCAGCGGGTTTTCAAAGTCGTGGGCGATGTGTTTGTAGAACTCCTGGTATTCCTCGTCCTTCACTTCAGTGCGCGGACGGGTCCACAGGGCGCTGGCGCGGTTGACGGTTTCCCATTCAACGGCTGGTTTCTCTTCGCCCTCGGCAGCAGCCACTTCTTTCGGCAGCTCGATCGGCAGCGCGATGTGGTCGGAGTATTTCTTGATGATGTTGCGCAGACGCCAGCCATCGGCGAACTCGTCTTCACCAGACTTCAGGTGCAGGACGATGCGGGTACCGCGCTCTGGTTTGTCGATGGTGGCGACTTCGAACTCGCCCTCGCCTTTCGACGACCAGTGCACGCCTTCGCTGGCAGGAGTGCCGGCGCGACGGCTGTACACATCGACTTTGTCCGCCACGATGAAGGCGGAGTAGAAGCCGACACCAAACTGGCCGATCAGGTGCGAATCTTTCTTCTGATCGCCCGAGAGATTCTTCATGAAATCGGCGGTACCGGATTTGGCGATGGTCCCCAGGTGGGTGATCACATCGTCACGGTTCATGCCGATACCGTTGTCTTCGAGGGTGACGGTCTTGGCGTCCTTGTCGAAGCTCACACGGATTTTCAGTTCAGCGCCACCTTCGAGCAATTCCGGCTTGGCCAGAGCTTCGAAGCGCAGCTTGTCGACAGCGTCAGAGGCGTTCGAGATCAATTCGCGAAGGAAGATTTCCTTGTTGGAATACAGCGAATGGATCATGAGGTGCAGCAGTTGCTTTACCTCGGTCTGGAAGCCCAGGGTTTCCTTTTGAGTTTCCACACTCATGGTCATCAAACTCCAATCAGATGGCAGTGGCCGCGACCCGGAGGGTCGGCGGCGGGTTGTTCACTGAGTTGGGGGCAGCGTTCAGGATTTCAAGGGCTCATCGATTTTGAAGTGTGCACGGGCGGTGGCGATCGGTTCGCTTTCGGTACTTTGCCATGCCGTAATCGCGACGTTGGCCACACGCCGGCCCTGGCGGCAGACCTGACATTTGGCCCAGGTGTCGCGAAACTGCCCGGCGCGCAGGTAATCCAGGGAAAAATCGATGATCTTCGGCACCCCGGGCGCTCCGGTGAAGATCAGCAAATGCAACGCGGCTGCCAGCTCCATGAATCCGGCGATCACCCCGCCATGGATCGCAGGCAATAAAGGGTTACCAATGTTGTCCTTGTTCGCCGGCAGCTTGAACAGCAGGTCATCACCGACTCGCGAGCATTCGACGCCGATCAGCCCGGCGTAGGGAATCATCTGCAGCAAAGGCGCGTAATCGCCCTGAGCGTGAGCCAGCAGCAGTTGTTGCTTCCAGTCATCGCTCATCGAAGTTCTCCTTTGATCCTGCCGCCAAATCCCTGGGTGCCTTTCAGCCCCTTGCCCATGCGCATGAAGGTGCCAACAACATGGGCTATGGGTTGCTGCGGGTCGTCCTGATAGGCAAAACCGCGGGCGAAGATCACATCGGTGGTGACCCGATAACACTCGGCGAAACCGTAGACGTCCTTGTTCGGCTCTGCGGCGTGCATGTAGTCGATGCGCAGGTCCAGGGTCGGGCAGACTTCGAATTCCGGCAAAACGCACAACGTGGACATGCCGCATGCGGTGTCCATCAGCGAAGTAATCGCACCGCCGTGGATGACCCCGGTTTGCGGATTGCCAACGATTTGCGCGCTGTACGGCAGCTTCACTGTCAGCCCTTCGCTGCTGGCGCTGTGCACCGTCAAACCGAGCACCTGACAATGGCGCAGGGCGGAGAGAAAGCGTGTCGCGCGCTCAAAAACGGGGTTTTCAGCCATTTGATAATTACTCTCGTTAGAGCCTTTTGCCAGTAGTAAGCAATACGGCAAAAGTTCCACTGAAAAACAAACTTATATATCTGAACAAAATGAGGAACTTAACCTTTGGCGCTGCGCTCTTAAGGCCAGTAGTTATTTTCCATAAGGAGAAACACCCCATGCGTAAGACTTTAGCTATTGCCTTGATGTTGACCGCTTCCCTCGGTCTCGCTGCCTGCGATAAAAAATCCGAGGACAAAGCTCAAGATGCCAACCAACATGCTGAGCAAGCTCAGCAAGACATGAACAAAGCTCAGGATAAAGTGAACGACGCAGCAAAAGAAAACGCCGAAGCTGCCAAAGCTCAGGCTGAATCGAATCAAGCTGCTCAGGAAGAAGCTGCCAAGAAGCAATAATTGCGACTTGATGCAGAAAAAGAAAACCCGCCAAGTGCGGGTTTTCTTTTGCCTGTGATTTTTGGTCAGTCTTGGCTTAGAGGCTTTCTTAGAGCAATACGGTTCTAAAAGTCGGACTAATCATCAGCAACAAACTGCAGAGCAGGCCGACCAGCCACACCAGGCTGCGCAGGGATGGTTTATCCGCCAGATACAACCACACGTAAAGAACCCGCGCGATCACAAAGATGATTGCCAGAGCATCAATCAACCAGCCTTGGGTTTGCGTGGTGTGCGCCATCAGCACACCCACGGCGAACAGGATGAACGCTTCGATGCAGTTCTGATGCGCCGCCAGCGCCCGCGCGCCGTAACCAGTGAGTTGCGCCTGTTGTTGGCGCGGCAGGTGGTTGTTGTAACCGCCCTGCTCTTTCATGGCTTTAGCCACCGGCATACGCGCGATGTAGATCAACAATGCACTGATAAACACACACCAGAACGGAATACTCATCAAACAGCCTCTTTATTGGTTTCGGGCAATGGCGCCTCTGTAGGGGTATAGACCATCACATCGAGCACGTCGGAATGAAACTCGCGACGGTACAACACTAGAACCACACCGGCACTCATCAACATGAACAACCACGGGCTGACAAACCACGCCAGCATGCTCATGCCGAAGTAGTAGGAACGCAGACCGAAGTTGAACTGGTTGGCCGCCATCGAAATCACCCGTGCCGCCCGCAGTGCGAACGCCTTGCGCTCCTGCTCGGACACCTGGCGCTCGCCGATCATTGGCGCTGAGCCGACCAGTACCGCGGCAAAGTTGTACTGACGCATGCACCAGCTGAACGTGAAGAACGCATAGACGAACACCAGCGCCAGGCACAGCAACTTGATCTCCGACATGCCCTGCGATGCCTGTTGCACCATCGGGATATCCGCCAGCAACGACACGGCGCGTTCGGATGCACCGAGCACGGTCAGAATACCGGCAAGAATAATCAGGGTGCTGGAGGCGAAGAACGAGGCGTTGCGTTCCAGATTGCCAATCACGCTGGCGTCGGCGATGCGGTTGTCACGCAGGAGCATGCGGCGCATCCAGTCTTCGCGGTACAGGTGCAACACACTGGCCAGGCACGCGGTATCGCGGGCCTTCCACGACGCATAACGGGTGTAGCCGCCCCAGCAGATGACAAACCAGAGCGCGGCCAGCAGGTGGATCAGGTTGGCTTGGATGAACGACATGCAATTCCCTGTGAAGTATGGATGCTACCTGTGGGAGCGAGCCTGCTCGCGAAAGCGGCGTATCGCACAACATTGATGGCGGCTGACACAACGCTTTCGCGAGCAGGCTCGCTCTCACATTAAGACTTCGGCAACCTTTCGACGTTAGCTCGCGAAAAAAGACACTGCCAGACGCCCATAAAAAATGCCCCGTATCGATTGATACGGGGCATTTCCGTTTAAGCGCTGAAGACCCGCTTGTGGCGGGTCAGACAACGTCAGGCAACGGCTTCGCTGCGCTTGCCCAGCAGGCGATCGCAGACCACGGCGACCACCAGGGTCATCACGCATGGCACCAGCCAGGCCAACCCCTGCTCGCTCAGCGGCAGGTGCGCCAGCTGCGACGGCATCCAGTCAGCCAGACCGGCGCCCTTGAGCGCGTCGATGGTGCCGAACAGGAACGACACCAGCATGACCGGGCCGAGGATCCGCCCGTGTTCATGCCAGAAGTCCTTGCAGAAGCTCAGGGCCACCAGAACGATGCACGGCGGGTAGATTGCGGTCAGTACCGGGATCGAGAACGCGATCAGCTTGGTCAGGCCCAGGTTGGACACCAGCAGCGAGAACGCGGCGAGGATGATCACCAGGGTCTTGTAGGACAGCGGCAGCACGCGGCTGAAGTATTCAGCGCAGGCGCAGGTCAGACCGACCGCGGTCACCAGGCACGCCAGCGAGATCAGCACCGCAAGGAAACCGCTGCCCAGCGAACCGAAGGTGTGCTGCACGTAAGCATGCAGCACCGCCGCGCCGTTGGTGGCACCGACCGCGACTTCATGGCTGCCGGAACCGAGACGGAACAGGCTGATGTACACCAGCGCCAGACCGACACCGGCGATGAGGCCGGCAATGATCGCGTAACGGGTGATCAGCGCAGGCGACTCGACGCCACGGGAGCGGATTGCGTTGACGATGACGATGCCGAACACCAGCGCGCCGAGGGTATCCATGGTCAGGTAACCATTGATGAAGCCCTGGGAGAACGGTGCCGCGACGTATTCAGGCGTGGCCTGGCCAATATCACCGGCCGGCAAAGCGAACGCGGCGATGCCGAGTACCGCCAGGGCGATGATTTTCAGCGGCGCGAGGAATCGCCCCACGGTATCGAGCAGACGGCCCGGATACAGCGAGATGAAGAACACCAGCAAGAAGTACACCGAGCTGTAGAGGAACAGCGCCAGCGGGCTTTCGCCGGTCAGTGGCGCCAGACCCACTTCGAACGACACGGTCGCGGTCCGCGGGGTGGCGAACAACGGGCCGACCGCCAGGTAGCACGCCGCGGCGAGCACACCACCGGCGATCTTGCCGATCGGGCTGCTCAGCGCATCCATCGCACCACCGACCTTGGCCAGAGCGACAACGGTGACCACCGGCAGACCGACTGCCGTGATCAAAAAGCCCAGCGCCGCCATCCAGACGTTAGGTCCGGACTGCAGGCCGACGATAGGCGGGAAAATGATGTTGCCGGCCCCGACGAACAGGGCAAATGTCATAAAGCCCAGTGCCAGGATGTCCTGACCTTTCAAAACTTTCATTAAGGAAATACCACACTACTGAATCGGAATTTAGAGGGGGATTTCCCTGTGGGGTTAGGGAAATGCTGTCAGTCCGTATGGGGCTGACCCGTTTAGCGCGTTGCATGCCTTGTGGGCGGCAGACGCAAAAATGGCTGCTAGCCTAACGAATTTGTCTGACAAACGCACTGTTTGAGGGCGAACTATCCGATACACGACGTGTCGGTGTCGCGTTTACGCATCTAAATTTCATAAAGAACGCAAAGATCAAAAGATCGCAGCCTGCGGCAGCTCCTACAGATAATCCTGTGTAGGAGCTGCCGCAGGCTGCGATCTTTTGATTTTCAGAAACAACAAAGGCCACCCGAAGGTGGCCTTTGTCTGGTGAAGCGTCAGTCAAGCACGAGGCTTACTTGACAGCCCAACCGGTCAGCTCGGCCAGGGCCTTGCCGATGTCTGCCAGCGAACGCACGGTTTTTACGCCTGCGTCTTGCAGCGCAGCGAATTTCTCGTCTGCAGTGCCTTTGCCGCCAGAGATGATTGCGCCCGCATGGCCCATGCGCTTGCCCGGAGGAGCAGTCACACCCGCGATGTAGGAAACAACCGGCTTGGTCACGTGTGCCTTGATGTAGGCAGCCGCTTCTTCTTCAGCCGAACCGCCGATCTCGCCGATCATCACGATCGCTTCGGTCTTCGGGTCTTCCTGGAACAGCTTCAGGATGTCGATGAAGTTCGAACCCGGGATCGGGTCACCACCGATGCCGACGCAAGTCGACTGACCGAAACCGGCGTCAGTGGTCTGCTTCACAGCTTCGTAGGTCAGGGTGCCGGAACGCGAAACGATACCGACCTTGCCTGGCAAGTGAATGTGACCTGGCATGATGCCGATCTTGCATTCGCCTGGAGTGATCACGCCTGGGCAGTTAGGGCCGATCAGGGTAACACCCAGCTCGTCGCACTTAACTTTAGCGTCCAGCATGTCCAGGGTAGGAATGCCTTCGGTGATGCAGACGATCAGCTTGATGCCGCCGAATGCCGCTTCCAGGATCGAGTCCTTGCAGAAAGGAGCCGGAACGTAGATCACGCTGGCGGTAGCGCCAGTGGCTGCGACTGCGTCTTTAACGGTGTTGAACACTGGCAGACCCAGGTGCTCGGTGCCGCCTTTGCCCGGAGTTACGCCACCAACCATCTTGGTGCCGTATTCGATGGCTTGCTGGGTGTGGAAACTACCTTGCGAACCGGTAATACCCTGGCAGATAACTTTGGTGTCTTTATTGATCAGGACGCTCATTATTTGCCCTCCGCAGCTTTGACAACTTGTTGAGCAGCGTCGGTCAGGCTGGTAGCAGCGATGATGTTCAAACCGCTTTCTGCCAGTACTTTAGCGCCCAGCTCAGCGTTGTTGCCTTCAAGGCGAACAACAACCGGGATTTTCACGCCGACTTCTTTCACGGCGCCGATGATGCCTTCGGCAATCATGTCGCAGCGAACGATGCCGCCGAAGATGTTGACCAGTACTGCAGCGACGTTGGTGTCGGACAGGATGATCTTGAAGGCTTCGGTCACGCGCTCTTTGGTAGCACCACCACCTACGTCGAGGAAGTTGGCTGGCTTGCCGCCGTGCAGGTTGACGATGTCCATGGTACCCATGGCCAGGCCGGCACCGTTGACCATGCAGCCGATGTTGCCTTCCAGAGCTACGTAGTTCAGTTCGAACTTGGCAGCGTGCGCTTCGCGCGGATCGTCTTGCGACGGATCGTGGAAAGTCTTCAGCTTAGGCTGACGGTACATGGCGTTGGCGTCGATGTTGATCTTGGCGTCCAGGCAGTGCAGATCGCCGTCAGCCTTGATCACCAGCGGGTTCACTTCCAGCAGGGCCAGATCGTGATCCTGGAACAGTTTGGCCAGACCGACGAAGATCTTGGCGAACTGGGCAACTTGCTTGCCTTCCAGACCCAGTTGGAACGCCAGCTCGCGACCCTGGAATGGCTGAGCGCCAACCAGTGGATCGATAGTGGCTTTCAGAATTTTTTCTGGCGTGTCGTGAGCGATTTTCTCGATGTCCACGCCACCTTCGGTGGAGGCCATGAACACGATGCGACGGCTCGAACGGTCAACGACAGCGCCCAGGTACAGCTCTTTAGCGATATCAGTGCACGATTCAACCAGGATCTTGGTGACTGGCTGACCATTGGCGTCAGTCTGGTAAGTCACCAGACGCTTGCCCAGCCACTGCTGTGCGAAGGCCTTGGCGTCTTCTTTGTTGCGAACCAGCTTGACGCCGCCCGCTTTACCGCGACCACCGGCGTGGACCTGGGCTTTGACAACCCACTCGCTGCCGCCGATTTTGTCGCAAGCTTCTGCTGCTGCTTCCGGGGTGTCTACTGCGTAACCAGTGGAAACTGGCAGGCCGTATTCAGCGAACAGCTGCTTACCCTGATACTCGTGAAGATTCATGCTTTTTACCGTCTTCGTTAGGTACTGCGCATTCGGCGCTGCGCTCTTGATGAGTGCCGCGCCACCTGTGACTGCTGCTTGCGCAGCCTTCCGGTTACCCGGTTCAGCTACGCAAGACTGCGTCCAGCGGACATTCCGCGGTGAGACTTGCTCGCAAGGCTCACGACGGGCCGTTACCGCCGTGGTTTCTTATTTTGTGTCTTAACGCTTCTTGCGGTTGGCAATGTGGATGGCGCCGCCATTCACCGCCAGAGCAGCTTCGTGCAAGGCTTCAGACAGGGTCGGATGGGAGAAAACCATCATGCCCAGGTCTTCAGCGCTGGTGCCGAATTCCATACCGATCGCGCCCTGCTGAACCAGTTCTGCAGCGCTCGGGCCAATCACGTGCACGCCCAATACGCGGTCGGTCTTGGCATCAGCGATGACCTTGACGAAACCACCGGTATCGTTGGCGGCCATGGCACGGCCGGAAGCGGCGAACGGGAAGGTGCCGACGTTAACTTCAACGCCTTCGGCTTTCAAGGCCTGCTCGGTTTTGCCAACCCACGCGATTTCCGGGTGAGTATAAATAACCGAAGGGATCAGGTCATAGTTCATCTGGGCCTTGTGGCCCTTGATGCGCTCGACAACCATGATGCCCTCTTCCGAGGCCTTGTGCGCCAGCATCATGCCGCGAACCACGTCACCGATGGCGTAAACGCCCGGTACGGTGGTGGCGCAGTGATCGTCAACGTGCACGAAACCGCGCTCATCCAGGGTCACGCCGCTGTCGGCAGCCAGCAGATCAGTGGTCACCGGACGGCGACCAACGGCTACGATCAGTTTGTCGAAAGTGATGGTCTGTTCGCCGTTGGCATCGGTGTAGTTAACAACGACTTCGTCGCCGTTCACTTTCGAACCGGTCACGCGAGCGCCCAGCTTGATGTCCAGGCCCTGTTTGGTCAGGGTTTTCAGCGCTTCCTTGGAAACAGCGGTGTCGGCTGCCATCAGGAAAGTGTCCAGGGCTTCCAGGACTGTCACTTCTGCACCCAGACGCGACCACACCGAACCCAGTTCCAGACCGATCACGCCAGCGCCGATCACGCCCAGACGTTTAGGGACGGCCTGGAATTCCAGAGCACCCGTCGAATCGACGATGACTTTCTGATCGACCGGAGCCGGTGGAATGTCGATCGGACGCGAACCTGGGGCCAGGATGACGTTTTCGGCTTCGATGACTTCAACCGAACCGTCCGGCTTGGTGACTTCGACTTTCTTGCCAGCCAGCAGCTTGCCGTGGCCCTGGATCGAAGTAACGCCGTTGGCCTTGAACAGGGTGGCAACGCCGCCAGTCAGGTTCTTGACGATGCCAGCCTTGCGGCCAACCATCGCAGCGACGTCCATTTTGACTTCGCCGGTCGAGATACCGTGAACGTTGAAGCTCTCTTTGGCTTCCTTGTACTTCCAGGAGCTGTCCAGCAGCGCCTTGGACGGAATGCAGCCGACGTTCAGGCAAGTACCGCCGAGGGCCTGTTTGCCTTCAGCGTCGGTGTACTTCTCGATGCAGGCAGTGGTGAGACCCAGCTGCGCGGCCTTGATGGCAGCAACATAGCCGCCAGGGCCGGCACCGATCACTACTACGTCAAATTTCTGCGACATTCAAAAAATCCTCTTTAGCGAAAAGCTTCAAGCCGCGCGCTGCGGGCCGTACCGCCGTTGCCGACGGTACGCCACCCGCAGCGCATGGCTGCTTCTATCAGATATCCAGCAACAGACGAGCCGGATCTTCCAGCAGGTTCTTGATGGTCACCAGGAAGGTTACAGCTTCTTTGCCATCGATCAGACGGTGATCGTAGGACAGCGCCAGGTACATCATCGGACGGATCACGACCTGACCGTTGATGGCCATAGGACGCTGGATGATGTTGTGCATGCCCAGAATCGCTGCCTGCGGCGGGTTGACAATCGGGGTCGACATCATCGAACCGAAGGTACCACCGTTGGTGATGGTGAAGGTACCACCGGTCATCTCTTCCATCGACAGTTTGCCGTCACGGGCTTTTTTGCCGAATGTGGCGATGCCGCCTTCGATTTCAGCCAGGCTCATCAGCTCGGCGTTACGCAGAACCGGAACAACCAGACCACGGTCGCTGGAAACGGCAACACCAATGTCGGCGTAGCCGTGGTAAACGATGTCCGCGCCGTCGATCGAAGCGTTGACCGCCGGGAAGCGTTTCAGCGCTTCGGTGGCCGCCTTGACGAAGAACGACATGAAGCCCAGGCGTACGCCGTTGTGGGACTTCTCGAACAGGTCCTTGTACTTCGAACGCAGGGCCATGACTTCGGTCATGTCGACTTCGTTGAACGTGGTCAGCATGGCCATGTTCGACTGGGCTTCAACCAGACGCTCGGCAACCTTGGCACGCAGACGGGTCATCGGCACACGTTTTTCAACGCGGTCACCGGCAGCGAATACCGGGGCAGCAGCGGCCGGAGCAGCAGCTTTCGCAGGAGCGGCAGCCGGAGCGGCTTTCTTCGCGGCAACAGCAGCCACCACGTCTTCCTTGGTCACACGACCGCCTTTGCCGGTGCCGGCAACGGAGGCGATGTTGATGCCGTTTTCTTCAGCCAGCTTGCGCGCAGCCGGAGCAGCAACAGGATCGTCTTCGCCTTCGGCAGCAGCCGGGGCAGCGGCAGCAGCGGCCGGAGCAGCAGCGGCGGCTGGAGCAGCGGCAGCAGCGCCACCTTCAGTGATGGAGCCCAGGACTTCGTCGGACAGAACGGTGTCGCCTTCGTTCTTGACGATTGCGCCCAGCACGCCGTCGGCGGTAGCCAGCACTTCCAGTACGACTTTGTCGGTTTCGATGTCGACGATCAGTTCGTCACGCTTGACGGCGTCGCCCGGTTGTTTGTGCCAGGTGGCAACGGTGCCATCGGCAACCGATTCCGGGAAAGTGGGGGCTTTGATCTCGATAGCCATTATCTGTGGTTCCTTAAATTCGGTTTCAGGTGCGCGAAGGCGTTAAACGGTAAACGCGTCTTGCAGCAGTTTTTCCTGCTGCTCGGCGTGCATCGATGCGTAACCACATGCAGGTGCAGCAGAAGCCTCACGGCCCGCGTACTCGAGTACGAGAGATTTGTTGAGGTTACCGATGCTGCGACGCAGGTGGTGCTGGCTGCAGTACCAGGCGCCCTGGTTCATTGGCTCTTCCTGACACCAGACGGCCGCTTTGGCGTTGGTGTAAGGCGCCAGGACTTCTTTCAAGTCGTCCTCAGGGAATGGATACAGCTGCTCGATACGCACGATGGCGATATCGTCACGGCCTTCGGCACGACGTTTTTCCAGCAGGTCGTAGTAGACCTTGCCGCTACACAGAACAACACGCTCGACCTTTTTCGGGTCCAGGGCGTCGATTTCCGGGATCACGGTCTGGAACGAACCTTCGGCCAGATCTTCCAGAGTCGAGACGGCCAGCTTGTGGCGCAGCAACGACTTTGGAGTCAGAACGACCAATGGCTTGCGCAGCGGGCGAATCACCTGACGGCGCAGCAAGTGGTAGATCTGCGCCGGCGTGGTCGGCATGCACACCTGAATGTTGTGCTCGGCGCACAGTTGCAGGTAACGCTCAAGACGTGCCGAGCTGTGCTCAGGACCCTGACCTTCGTAGCCGTGCGGCAACAGCATGGTCAGACCGCAGAGACGGCCCCACTTGTGCTCGCCGCTGGTGATGAACTGGTCGATAACAACCTGTGCACCGTTGGCGAAGTCGCCGAACTGGGCTTCCCAGATCACCAGCGCGTTTGGCGTGGTGGTCGAGTAGCCGTATTCGAAGGCCAGTACCGCTTCTTCCGACAGGAACGAGTCATACAGGTCAAAACGTGGCTGACCTTCGTACAGGTGTTTCAGCGGAATGTAGGTGCCGGCATCTTTCTGGTTGTGCAGCACAGCGTGACGGTGCGAGAACGTACCGCGGCCGATGTCCTGACCGGTCATGCGGATCGGGTGACCTTCGAACGCCAGGGTCGCGTACGCCATGGTTTCGGCGTAACCCCAGTTGATCGGCAGGCCGCCGGCTTGCATCTTCTGACGGTCTTCGTAGATCTTCGCAACCTGACGCTGAACCACGAAGCCTTCCGGAATTTCCAGCAGCTTGGCAGACAGTTCCTGCAGGGTCTTGAGATCGAAGCGTGTGTCGTGACGCGCAGTCCAGGCGTGGCCCAGATACGGACGCCAATCCACGAACAGCTCTTTGTTCGGCTCTTTGACCAGCGATTTCACCACGTGCAGACCGTTGTCCAGCGCGTTGCGGTACTCGTCGACTTTCGCCTGTACACGCTCTGCGTCGAGCACACCGGCCTGAGTCAGACGATCAGCGTACAGCTCACGGGTGGTGCGCTGCTTGGTGATCTGCTGATACATCAGCGGCTGGGTGCCGCTTGGCTCGTCGGCCTCGTTGTGGCCGCGACGACGGTAGCAGACCAGGTCGATCACCACGTCACGCTTGAACTGCATGCGATAGTCGATGGCCAGCTGGGTCACGAACAGCACGGCTTCCGGATCATCACCATTCACATGGAGGATCGGCGCCTGGATCATCTTCGCAACGTCGGTGGCGTACTCGGTGGAACGCGAGTCCAGCGGGTTGCTGATGGTGAAACCGACCTGGTTGTTGATCACGATGTGCACGGTACCGCCGGTCTTGAAACCGCGGGTCTGCGACATCTGGAAGGTTTCCATGACCACGCCCTGACCTGCGAATGCAGCGTCACCGTGGATGGAGATCGGCAGAACCTTCTCACCGGTCGGGTCGTTACGACGATCCTGACGGGCGCGAACCGAACCTTCTACCACCGGGGAAACGATTTCCAGGTGGGACGGGTTGAACGCCATGGCCAGGTGAACTTCACCGCCGGCGGTCATCACGTTGGACGAGAAGCCCTGGTGGTATTTAACGTCACCGGAACCCAGCTCGACCTTCTTCTTGCCTTCGAACTCGTCGAACAGCTCGCGCGGGTTCTTGCCGAAGGTATTGACCAGCACGTTCAGACGGCCACGGTGGGCCATGCCGATGACGACTTCCTTGGTGCCGTAGGAACCGGAACGCTGGATCAGTTCGTCGAGCATCGGAATCAGGCTTTCGCCGCCTTCCAGACCGAAACGCTTGGTGCCCGGGTATTTGGTGCCCAGGTATTTTTCCAGGCCTTCACCGGCAGTCACGCGCTCAAGCAGGTGGCTCTTGATATCGGCGGAGTACGTCGGACGACCGCGCACGCTTTCCAGACGCTGCTGGAACCACTGGCGCTGCTCGGAATCGGTGATGTGCGTAAATTCAGCGCCGATGGTGCGGCAATATGTCTGCTGCAACGCTTCGTGAATTTCGCGTAGGCTCGCTTCCTCTTTGCCGATGAACAGGTCGCCGGCACGGAAGGTCGTATCAAGATCGGCATTGGTCAAGCCGTAATGATTGATCGACAGGTCTGCAGGTGCAGGACGCTGCCACAGCCCCAGCGGGTCAAGCTGGGCTGCCTGGTGGCCACGCATACGGTAGGCCTGGATCAATCGCAGCACTTCAACTTGCTTCTTCTCGTGCTCACTGCTCACGCTCCCGGCGGAAACCGGTTGAGCGCGGCGCTGGTTCTTTGCCAGCAGCACGAAATGATCGCGAATTGTGGAGTGCGAAACATCAGTGGCAGAGCTGCCGTCGGCAGGCAGCTTCTGAAAGTAGGTGCGCCACTCTTCTGGCACAGCGTTAGGGTCGTGCAGGTAGAGCTCATAAAGCTCTTCCACATAGGCAGCGTTTCCACCTGAAAGGTAGGCGCTGTTCCACATGCGCTGCATCACGCTTTCTTGCATGCTTGGTCACCCTCGGTTAGGGGAACACCATCGGCGTCAATACCGAGCAAACTTGCAGAAGTCCGAATGCAGCGACCAAAACAAGCCACTTAGGATCACGCTGATAGTCCGGGTACCAGCCCGGATGCCCCTGCTTGTCTCATTTCTTCAAAATAAGAGCTGCAGCTTGTGGCTACTGCTCTGGTTATAGCCATGACGCGGGTTGAAGCCCGCGCCACAGCCTCTTCGTTACAGCGGTTCTACGGTTACAGCAGCTGAATCACACGCCGCTCGAAAGCAGCATGTTACGGATGTGACCGATGGCCTTAGTCGGGTTCAGGCCTTTCGGACATACGTTGACGCAGTTCATGATGCCCCGGCAGCGGAAGACGCTGAACGGGTCATCGAGCGAAGCCAGACGCTCGGACGTCTTGGTGTCACGGCTGTCTGCCAGGAAGCGGTACGCTTGCAGCAGGGCAGCTGGACCCAGGAATTTGTCCGGGTTCCACCAGAAGGACGGGCACGAGGTCGAGCAGCAGGCGCACAGGATGCACTCGTACAGACCGTCGAGCTTTTCACGCTCTTCAGGGGACTGCAGACGCTCGATGGCCGGAGCCGGAGTGTCGTTCTGCAGGTAAGGCTTAACCTTCTCGTATTGCTTGTAGAAGATGCTCATATCGACAACCAGGTCACGGATAACCGGCAAACCTGGCAGCGGACGAACGATCAACTTGTTGCCTTTTACGACAGCGGACAGCGGCGTGATGCACGCCAGACCGTTCTTGCCGTTGATGTTCATGCCGTCGGAGCCGCAGACGCCTTCACGGCAAGAGCGACGATAGGAGAAACCCTCGTCCTGCTCTTTGATCAGGGCCAGCACGTCCAGCACCATCAGGTCTTTACCACCGGTATCGACCTGGAATTCCTGCATGAACGGCGCAGCGTCCTGATCAGGGTTGTAGCGATAAACACTGACTTGCAACATGGCGATCACCCTTAATAAGTCCGGACTTTAGGTTCGAAAGTCGGAACAGTCTTCGGCGAGAAGTTTACGGCACGCTTGGCGACGCGTTTCTCACCCGGGAAGTACAGGGTGTGGCACAGCCAGTTTTCGTCGTCACGGTCTTCGAAGTCTTCACGGGCGTGAGCGCCGCGGGACTCTTTACGTACTTCGGCCGCGATGGCGGTAGCTTCAGCCACTTCCAGCAGGTTTTGCAGTTCCAGAGCTTCGATACGCGCAGTGTTGAACGCTTGCGACTTATCGTTGATCTTCACGTTGGCGATGCGCTTGCGCAGATCGGCCAGCTGAGCGATACCCTTCTGCATGTATTCGCCAGTACGGAATACGCCGAAGTAGTTCTGCATGCAGCTTTGCAGCTCGCGACGCAGGGTTGCCACGTCTTCGCCATCGGAACGGCCGTTCAGCGCGTTCAGACGCGACAGGGCTGCTTCGATGTCGGCTTCGGTAGCGTCGTCGTATTCGATGCCGTCGGTCAGCGCCTTCTCCAGGTGCAGGCCGGCAGCGCGGCCGAATACCACCAGGTCGAGCAGCGAGTTGCCGCCCAGACGGTTGGCACCGTGTACCGATACGCAAGCCACTTCACCTACGGCGAACAGACCAGGAATGATCTGATCCACGCCTTCGGCGTTCTGGGTGATTGCCTGACCATGAATGTTGGTGGCAACGCCGCCCATCATATAGTGGCAGGTCGGAACCACCGGAACCGGAGCAACCACCGGGTCAACGTGGGCGAAAGTCTTCGACAGCTCGCAGATACCTGGCAGACGGCTGTGCAGCACTTCCTCGCCCAAGTGGTCGAGTTTGAGCATTACGTGGTCGCCATTCGGACCGCAACCGTTGCCGGCGATGATTTCTTTAACCATCGAACGGGCAACCACGTCACGACCAGCCAGGTCTTTCGCGTTCGGAGCATAACGCTCCATGAAACGCTCGCCGTGCTTGTTGATCAGGTAACCACCTTCACCACGGCAGCCTTCTGTAACCAGTACACCGGCGCCGGCGATGCCGGTCGGGTGGAACTGCCACATTTCGATGTCTTGTACCGGTACACCAGCACGCAGCGCCATGCCAACGCCGTCACCGGTGTTGATCAGGGCGTTGGTGGTGGAGGCGTAGATACGACCGGCACCACCAGTGGCCAGTACGGTGGCCTTGGCGCGGATGTACGAAGTTTCGCCGGTTTCGATGCAGATCGCGATCACACCGACAAACTCGCCTTCCTGGTTTTTCACCAGGTCGACAGCGTAGTACTCGTTCAGGAACGTGGTACCGGCTTTCAGGTTGCCCTGATAAAGGGTGTGCAGCAGCGCGTGACCGGTACGGTCGGATGCTGCGCAGGTGCGAGCAGCCTGGCCGCCTTTGCCGTAGTCCTTGGACTGACCACCGAATGGACGCTGGTAGATACGGCCTTGCTCGGTACGCGAGAACGGCAGACCCATGTGGTCCAGCTCGAAAACGGCAGCCGGGCCTTCCTGACACATGTATTCGATAGCGTCCTGGTCACCGATGTAGTCGGAACCCTTGACGGTATCGTACATGTGCCAGCGCCAGTCATCGTTCGGGTCAGCGGACGCGATCGCGCAGGTGATGCCGCCCTGGGCGGATACAGTGTGCGAACGGGTCGGGAAAACCTTGGTGATCACCGCAGTCTTGTGACCGCCTTGTGCCAGTTGCAGCGCAGCGCGCATGCCGGCACCGCCACCACCAATAATGATGGCGTCGAAAGAAATCGTTGGAATGTTAGCCATGACTCAGATACCCCAGAGAATCTGCACACCCCAGACGAAGTAAGCGAACATCGCAACGCCGCATACTGCCTGGAAAAGGAAACGTACTGCGGTCGCGGACTTGCCCAGCGCCATTGGCGTCAGGTAGTCGGTCGCGATGGTCCACATGCCGACCCAGGCGTGAGCGCCAAGGGCAACGAGGGCCAGCAGACTGAAGATACGCATCCCGTTGTGAGCGAACAGGCCGTGCCACTGGTCGTAGCCAATGCCCGGATTCACTGCAAGGTATCCGATCAGAAAGATGAAATAAGCCGCGAGAACAACCGCAGACACACGTTGCGCCATCCAGTCATAGAGGCCCGATCGCGAAAGGTTCGTAACGCTGGTTACCATATCCAAACTCCTGCCAGAACGATCAGCACCACGGAAACCGCGATGATAATTTTCGAGCCCAGGCGGCCGCCTTCCAGCGTCTCACCGATGCCCATATCCATGATCAAGTGGCGCACACCGGCTACCAGGTGATACAGCAGAGCGGACAGGAGGCCCCATGCTACGAACTTGGCCAGCGGGCTGGTCAAGCATGCCTTCACGTCGGCAAAACCTTCCTCGGAACCCAGAGACTTGCCCAATGCATAAAGCATGAAGCCGATACCCAGGAAGAGGATGATGCCGGAAACACGGTGAAGAAACGACGTAACGCCGGTGATGGGGAGTTTGATGGTCCTTAGGTCTAGGTTTACAGGTCGTTGGCTTTTCACGGCTTTTTTTTCACACTGAAGAGCCCCTAACAATCAGGGCAAAGTTGTTGGGGAGTGCACTGGTCAGGTAACCACCACCCAGGGATGCGACCCCCAATAAAGCAGGCCCAAAAGCCCTTGGCGGTCGGTGGCCGAGTATAGACAGTTAGGCTACTAATGACAACGCAATCACCTACCCCAAATAGCTGATTGCACAAGTCGTATAAAAGGCGTAAATGGCAGTCAATTTCGAGGAAAAAGTGCGCTTAAAGCCTTCTGGAGCAAGACTTTAGGCAAATTGACATTCGAATTTATCTCACTATAGTGGTGCGGGCCCTGCGTGGGGGGTCTGTCTGATGGTTCAAGCATAAATAGGAGGCCACATGGCTGACAAAAAAGCGCAGTTGATCATCGAGGGCGCAGCCCCCGTCGAGCTGCCCATTTTAACCGGCACCGTTGGTCCCGATGTAATCGATGTTCGGGGCCTGACGGCCACGGGCCGCTTCACTTTCGACCCGGGTTTCATGTCGACCGCCTCGTGCGAATCGAAGATCACCTATATCGACGGCGACAACGGCATTCTGTTGCACCGCGGCTACCCGATCGAACAGCTGGCTGAAAAGTCGGACTACCTGGAAACCTGCTACCTGCTGCTCAACGGCGAATTGCCGACTGCAGAACAGAAGGCCCAGTTCGTCAGCACCGTGAAAAACCACACCATGGTTCACGAGCAGCTGAAAACCTTCTTCAACGGCTTCCGTCGCGACGCCCACCCGATGGCCGTCATGTGCGGCGTAGTCGGCGCCCTCTCGGCCTTCTACCACGACTCCCTGGACATCAATAACCCGCAGCATCGCGAAATCTCCGCGATCCGTCTGGTTGCCAAGATGCCAACCCTGGCAGCGATGGTTTACAAGTACTCCATGGGCCAACCCATGATGTACCCGCGCAACGACCTGACGTACGCGGAAAACTTCCTGCACATGATGTTCAACACCCCGTGCGAGATCAAACCGATCAGCCCGGTACTTGCCAAGGCCATGGACCGGATCTTCATCCTCCACGCCGACCACGAGCAGAACGCATCGACCTCCACCGTGCGCCTGGCAGGATCTTCGGGTGCCAACCCGTTCGCCTGTATCGCCGCCGGCATCGCCGCACTGTGGGGCCCTGCCCACGGCGGTGCGAACGAAGCCGTTCTGACCATGCTTGACGAGATTGGCGATGTTTCCAACATCGACAAGTTCATCGCCAAGGCCAAGGACAAGAACGACCCGTTCAAGCTGATGGGCTTCGGTCACCGCGTTTACAAGAACCGCGATCCTCGCGCGACGGTCATGAAGCAGACCTGCGACGAAGTACTGAAGGAGCTGGGTATCAACAACGATCCGCAACTCGAACTGGCCATGCGCCTGGAAGAGATCGCGCTGACCGACCCGTACTTCATCGAACGCTCGCTGTACCCGAACGTCGACTTCTACTCGGGGATCATCCTCAAGGCGATCGGCATTCCAACCAGCATGTTCACCGTGATCTTCGCCCTGGCACGTACTGTCGGCTGGATTTCGCACTGGAAAGAAATGCTCTCCAGCCCGTACAAGATTGGCCGTCCGCGCCAGTTGTACACTGGCTACGAGTCGCGTGACATCACCAAGCTGGAAGACCGCAAATAAGGCTTGTCTTGCGATAATGTCTTGAAGTTGTATCGGGAACGGCCTCTTATATAGAGGCCGTTTTTGTTTGTCTGGTCGCAGCGGCCTGTGGGCCGACTGGGTTTTGGGGTTTTGGGTGTATATCCGTTGCTTCGGGTGTTGCTGATTACGGTTCCGCCCTTACGGCGGGTCACTTTTTCCAAACGCCGAAAAAGTAACCAAAAAGGCTTCCCCCCGGCGTACGGCACTTCGCTGAGGCTCAGTGTTCCCTCGCTACGGTGTCCATCAGGGGGCATCGCCTACGGTTTGCTTCGCTGCACCTCCTCTCGATGTATGCGGCTTCGCCGCATGGCGCTGCGCGCCTTCCCCCTGATGGACACCTTCGCTCGGCCTGCCGAAGGGGCAAAAAATCAAAAGCCAAGTCAAGATCAAAAGCCAGAGCCAGAGCCAGAGCCAGAGCCAGAGCCAGAGCCAGAGCCAGAGCCAGAGCCAGAGCCAGAGCCAGAGCCAGAGCCAGAGCCAGATCAAAAGATCACAGCCTTCGGCAGTTCCTACAGGGGATTGGGTGTATTCAGTTAAAAATTTGGTCGGCTGTCAGGCCGCCATCGCTGGCAAGCCAGCTCCCACAAAAGTCACAGCAGACCGCACCCGCTTTTCACCACTCAACACGATGAGCGTTAGCTCGAGTACCGCTCTTGATCTGAGGGCCCGTCGGCAGGCTGAGTGGAGGGGTTTATTCGGGGGTGGGAGCGCAGCGACCGTTTGGCGCAGCCAAACACAGCGAGAGGAGGTGCAGCGAAGCAAACCGTAGGCGCTGCCCCCCGGATGAATCCCGCAGCGAAGGAACCCGAGCCTAAGCGAGGGCCGAACGTCAGGGTAAAGCCTTTTTGGTTACTTTTGAGGCGTTTGTCAAAAGTGACCCGCCGTAAGGGCGGAACCCTAAGCCGCCGTTACCGCAGCAACGGATATGTACTCATAACCACCAACCACGAAGGCCCAAGTCCGATAACCGCCCACAAAAAATGCCCCGATCTCTCAACCAGGGCATTCCACTCAAACCATGTGACCAGATCTTAGTGCGAAACCGCCCCACTCGCCCCCAACCCCGTCTGCGAACGCACAAATTGCGGGAAGAACAGCGCCCGCTCGTTCTCGGCCGCCGCCGACTTGTCGGTGATCGAGAAGAACCAGATACCGATGAACGCAATGATCATCGAAAACAACGCCGGGTACTCGTAAGGGAAGATCGCCTTCTCGTGATGCAGAATCTGCACCCAGATGGTCGGGCCGAGGATCATCAGACCCACCGCACTCACCAGCCCCAACCAGCCACCGACCATCGCGCCGCGGGTCGTCAGCTTCTTCCAGTACATCGAAAGCAACAGCACCGGGAAGTTGCAGCTCGCCGCAATCGAGAACGCCAGGCCGACCATGAACGCGATGTTCTGGCTTTCGAACAGGATGCCCAGACCAATCGCCAGCACACCCAGGGCGATGGTGGTGATCTTCGACACGCGAATCTCATCCTTGTCGTTGGCCTTGCCCTTCTTGATCACACTGGCATACAGGTCGTGAGACACCGCCGAAGCACCGGCCAGGGTCAGACCGGCCACCACCGCCAGAATGGTCGCGAACGCCACCGCCGAGATGAAGCCGAGGAAAATACTGCCACCCACTGCGTCAGCCAGGTGCACCGCCGCCATGTTGTTGCCGCCGAGCAGAGCGCCCGCTGCATCCTTGAAGGCCGGGTTGGTGCTGACCAGCAGGATCGCGCCGAAGCCGATGATGAAGGTCAGGATGTAGAAGTAGCCAATGAAGCCGGTGGCATACAGCACGCTCTTGCGCGCTTCTTTCGCGTCACTCACGGTGAAGAAGCGCATCAGGATGTGTGGCAGGCCAGCAGTACCGAACATCAGTGCCAGGCCCAGGGAGAACGCCGAAATCGGGTCTTTCACCAGACCGCCCGGGCTCATGATCGCCTCACCTTTGGGGTGAACCTTGATCGCCTCGGAGAACAGCATGTTGAAGTCGAAGTTGACGTGCTTCATCACCATCAGCGCCATGAACGAAGCACCGGACAGCAACAGCACCGCCTTGATGATCTGCACCCAGGTGGTCGCCAGCATGCCGCCGAACAGCACGTAGAGGCACATCAGGATACCGACCAGAATCACCGCCACGTAGTAGTCGAGGCCGAACAGCAGCTGGATCAGCTTGCCGGCACCGACCATTTGCGCGATCAGGTAGAACGCCACCACCACCAGCGAACCGCAGGCAGACAGCGTGCGGATCTGGGTTTGCCCGAGGCGGTAGGACGCCACGTCGGCAAAGGTGTATTTACCCAGGTTACGCAGACGCTCGGCGATCAGGAACAGAATGATCGGCCAGCCCACCAGGAAGCCGATCGAGTAGATCAGGCCATCGTAGCCAGAGGTGAACACCAGCGCGGAAATCCCCAGGAAGGACGCCGCCGACATGTAGTCGCCGGCAATCGCCAGACCATTCTGAAAGCCGGTGATCTTGCCGCCCGCGGCGTAGTAGTCGGCAGCCGACTTGTTGCGCTTGGACGCCCAGTAGGTGATGCACAGGGTCGCACCGACGAACACCACGAACATGGCGATCGCGGAAACGTTGAGCGGTTGTTTGTGGACTTCGCCGGTCAAGGCGTCAGCAGCCCAGACAGCCGGAGCGAATGCTGCGATGCTCAAAAGAGCCAGTAGACACCGGATCATTGCTGAGCCTCCTTGAGAATCGCATTGTTCAGGTCGTCAAACTCGCCATTGGCGCGTCGCACGTAGATACCGGTCAGGACGAAGGCCGAGACAATCAGCCCGACACCGATCGGAATGCCCCAGGTAATCGAAGACCCGGGGCTGAGTTTCGCGCCGAGCACTTGCGGCCCGTAAGCAATCAACAGGATGAATCCGGAATACAGCCCGAGCATGATCGCCGAGAGTATCCAGGCGAATTTTTCTCTTTTTCTCACCAGCTCCTTGAAGCGCGGGCTGTTTTGAATCGAGAGGTAAATGCTGTCGTTCATTGTTTTTATCCTCGCAGCACAGATTATTGTTGGAACGTATCCACTGTATGCGGCTGCGGAACGGCTTCCAGACGACCTTAGTATTAGAACGACATGACGTTTTCGCCAATTTTCGGACGCTAATTAGCCGAAAGAATTGGAAAGCGGCTTTGAAACAGCCGTAAACCCTGCAAGACGGGACTTGTCGCTGGAAATAAATGTGGGAGCGAGCTTGCTCGCGAAGGCGTCGTATCAGTCAACATTTCTGTCAACTGTTACACCGCTTTCGCGAGCAAGCTCGCTCCCACAGGGGTCAGGCGTTGTTGGTACTTTTATTTGGTCCAGTCAGCCACGCGGTCCGGGTGCTTGGCGACCCAATCCTTGGCCGCCGCGTCAGGCTTGGCGCCATCCTGAATGGCCAGCATGACTTCGCCGATCTCGTCTTTCGACGCCCACTGGAAGTTTTTCAAGAACTTGGCCACTTCCGGTGCCTTGGTAGCCAATTCTTTGCTACCGATGCTGTTTACGGTTTCAGCCGCGCCATACACGCCTTTCGGGTCGTCAAGGAAGCGCAGTTTCCACTTGGCGAACATCCAGTGCGGCACCCAACCGGTGACGGCAATCGATTCGTTCTTCTTCTCGGCACGGGTCAGCTCGGCAATCATGCCGGCGCCGGAACTGGCCTTGAGGGTGTATTTGTCCAGACCGTAATCCTTGATCGCCTGATCGGTCTTGAGCATCACGCCCGAGCCGGCATCGATGCCGACGATGCGGTTCTTGAAGCTGTCATCGGTCTTGAGGTCTTCGATCGATTTCGCCTTGACGTACTCCGGCACGATCAGGCCGATTTTCGCATCCTTGAAGTTCGGGCCGTAATCGACGACCAGATCCTTGTTCTTCGCCCAGTATTCGCCATGGGTCACCGGCAACCAGGCCGAGAGCATCGCATCGAGTTTGCCGGTGGCCACGCCCTGCCACATGATCCCGGTGGCGACGGCTTGCAGCTTCACGTCATAGCCGAGTTTCTGCTTGATCACCTCGGCCGCCACGTGGGTGGTCGCGACGCTGTCGGACCAGCCGTCAACGTAACCGATGTTCAGGGTCTGTTTTTCAGCGCTGGCGAATGTGGAACTCATCGCAAGCACCAGAGCGGCACCTGCGCCTAAAAGTCGTCGCATCTTCATCGTTTACTTCCCCGAAATGCTGCGCCCGACGGATGCCGGGCATCGTCAACGTATTGTTATGGTGCACAGCGCCCCCATCACGCCTGACCGTAAACTCGTCCGAACATCAGTCGTCTTTTCTATAAGGGTACTGACGCTTTCGATCATCGGCCTGACGCCAAACGCGACCTGCTCTGTCAGCGACCTCAATACACCGAGAAACGACATCAGAAGGCCATTAATCACCACTGAATAATTGGCGCCAGACAATCCGCCCGAACTTTGCATGTGCAAATCATGCAGGCCACCAACCCGCGGATAAATGCAGGTAACATGCGTCGCTTTGCAGCCACTCGGCCTGACCATGTCCGCAACCTCCCGCTTCCCGCTTGTTCCTTATCTCTTTGCCTGCCTGCTCGGCCTGTCGGCCCTCGGTGGCTTCTGGTACGGCCTCGGCAAACCGGTGATTCTGCCGGATGCCGCGACCCCGACGCACAAGTTGCAATGCGCCTCCTACACGCCGTTCGACAAGGATCAGTCGCCGTTCGACGTGCCGTTCAAACTGCGCCCGGAGCGCATGGATGCCGACCTCGCCCTGCTGGCGACGCGTTTCGAATGCATCCGCACCTACTCGATGACCGGCCTCGAAGCCCTGCCGGATCTGGCGCGCAAGCACGGTTTGAAGCTGATGATCGGCGCCTGGGTCAACAGCAACCCGGTGGACACCGCAAAAGAAGTCGACCTGCTGATTGCTTCGGCCAACGCCAACCCGGATGTGATCAGCGCAGTCATCGTCGGCAACGAAGCCTTGCTGCGCAAGGAAGTCACCGGCGCGCAACTGGCGAAGCTGATCAACAAGGTCAAAAGCCAGGTCAAGCAACCGGTCACCTATGCCGATGTCTGGGAGTTCTGGCTCAAGCACCCGGAAGTCGCGCCGGCGGTGGATTTCCTGACCATTCACTTGCTGCCGTACTGGGAAGACGATCCGTCGAACATCGACGTCGCCCTGCAACATGTGGCGGATGTACGTCAGGTGTTCGGCAACAAATTCGCGCCCAAAGACGTGATGATCGGCGAGACCGGCTGGCCCAGCGAAGGTCGCCAGCGCGAAACCGCCCTGCCGAGCCGGGTCAACGAGGCCAAGTTCATTCGTGGTTTTGTCGCGATGGCCGAAAAGGAAGGCTGGCACTACAACTTGATCGAAGCGTTCGACCAGCCATGGAAGCGTGGCAGCGAAGGTGCAGTCGGCGGTTACTGGGGCCTGTTCGATGCCGATCGCCAGGACAAGGGCGTGCTCGCCGGGCCGGTGAGCAATGTGCCGTACTGGAAAGCATGGCTGGGCGTCGGCGGACTGATTTTCCTCGGCACCCTGCTACTCGGCGGCCGAGTGCGCACCACCCGATCGGCATTGATCCTGCCGCTGCTCGGTGCGCTGGCCGCCTGTTCGATCGGCGCCTGGGGCGATCTGGCGCGAGTGACCACGCGGTTTGCCAGCGAATGGCTGTGGGTCGGCTTGCTGACCGTATTGAATCTGTTGGTGCTGGCACATGCCGCGCTGAGCCTGAGCGCCCGCCAGGGTTGGCGTGAACGCGCGTTCAGTCTGCTGGAACGCCGCGCCGGATGGCTGGTTGCCGTGGCCGGTTTTGCGGCAGCGGTGATGATGCTGGAGATGGTTTTTGACGCACGCTATCGCAGCTTTGCCAGCATGGCGTTCATTCTGCCGGCGCTGGTGTATGTGTGCCGCCCGGTCAGCGTGCCGCGCCGGGAAATCGCCCTGCTGACCTTTATCATCGGCGCCGGCATTGCGCCGCAGCTGTATGAAGAAGGCTTGTTGAATCAGCAGGCGTGGGGCTGGGCGCTGGTCAGCGGGTTGATGGTCGCTGCGTTGTGGCGCTGTCTGCGGGTTCGCGGTCGCTGATTAGACAGCAAGATCAAAAGATCGCAGCCTTCGGCAGCTCCTACAGGGTTCACTGCCCCTTGCAGGAGCTGCCGAAGGCTGCGATCTTTTTCTGTCAGGCGCTGCGGGATGCCCGGACCAGCCGCAATCCGGCAATCACCACCGCAAACACCGCCAGCGTCGTGTTGTACAACGCCAGCGCCGGCAACCCGAACACCAGCGCCAGCACCGCCAGCCACCACCCTGCCCGCCCCGGCAGCACAAAACCCAGCAGCGCTGCACCCAGCGCGGTCCAGCCCAACACCTTGAAGTGAATCATCAGTCCCAGGTTCGAGCGCACCGCGCATTCCCAGCGGCTCGCCTCATCGACGCAGATGCCGACCCACTGCCCATCCTCCATGAAGCCATAACGCGCGCCATAACTGGCGGCCAGCCACAGCGGCAACAGCACGAGCAATAGAATCACGGGCAAGCGGCGGGACATGAATCTCTCCAATCAACGAAATCGGCGGCCAGCTTAATCTGCCCGCACGCATTGGCAAGCACTAACAACTGTTAACTGGTCATCCGCGCCTTGCAGAGTGTATCGTCCAGCTACTATTACTCCGAATTCTGCCTGTTTGGTGCCGAGGCATGGCACTTTGGCGCAAGCCCGGTGGTCATAGCCTGCGAACTTCATTCGGCACCTTCCTTTAAGGGATCCAGTCATGCTCCGTTCCTTGCGCTTCGCCGCGCTGTTCAGCGGCCTTATTCTGAGTGCGTCCGCACTGGCGGTGGATATCGATGCCGCCAGTTATGGCTATCCCCTGACCAACCCGTTCGAGGCGACCATCGCCACGACGCCGCCGGACCTGCGTCCGGAATTGCCGTCGAACGACGAGATCAATCAGTCCGACCACAGCATCACCCTGCGCCCGGAACGGGCCTTCATCCTCCCGGACAACTTCTGGCCGGTGAAAAAACTCACCTACCGTATCGCCGAGCAGGACAAACCGGCGCCGCTGATCTTCCTGATCGCCGGCACCGGTGCGCGTTATGACAGTTCGCTCAATGAGTACCTGAAGAAGCTTTATTACAAGGCCGGCTACAACGTCGTGCAGTTGTCGTCGCCAACCAGCTTCGACTTCATCAGCGCCGCTTCACGCTTCGCCACCCCGGGCATCACCAAGGAAGACGCCGAAGACATGTACCGGGTGATGCAGGCCGTGCGCGCGCAACATCCGAAACTGCCGGTCACCGAGTACTACCTCAGCGGCTACAGCCTTGGCGCGCTGGATGCCGCGTTCGTCGCGCACCTGGACGAGACCCGACGCAGTTTCAACTTCAAGAAAGTCTTGCTGCTCAACCCGCCGGTCAACCTCTACACGTCCATCAGCAACCTCGACAAGCTGGTACAGACCGAGGTGAAGGGCATCAACAACAGCACCACTTTCTATGAACTGGTGCTGAACAAGCTGACCCGCTACTTCCAGCAGAAAGGCTACATCGACCTCAACGACGCCCTGCTCTACGACTTCCAGCAGTCCAAACAGCACCTGACCAACGAGCAGATGGCGATGCTGATCGGCACCTCGTTCCGCTTCTCGGCCGCCGACATTGCCTTCACCTCCGACCTGATCAACCGTCGGGGCCTGATCACTCCGCCGAAATTCCCGATCACCGAGGGCACCAGCCTCACGCCGTTTCTCAAGCGTGCGCTGCAATGCGACTTCGACTGCTACCTGACCGAACAGGTGATCCCGATGTGGCGCGCCCGTACCGACGGCGGCAGCCTGCTGCAACTGATCGACCAGGTCAGCCTGTACGCACTCAAGGATTACCTGCATGACAGCCCGAAAATCGCCGTCATGCACAACGCTGACGACGTGATCCTCGGCCCTGGCGACCTGGGTTTCCTGCGCAAGACCTTCGGCGATCGCCTGACTGTTTACCCACTGGGCGGCCATTGCGGCAACCTTAACTACCGCGTCAACAGCGACGCCATGCTGGAGTTCTTCCGTGGCTAAATATCTCCTGCTGATTGCAGCGCTCCTCAGTGCAGGCGTGGCCCAGGCCGACAACAGCAAAGCCAACGCGCCAGTGGTGGTCGACAGCGACGGCTTCAAGGAGCCGCTGTCCAAACTCAAGTTCAACCCGGGGCTGGACCAACGCGAGTTCGAACGCTCGACACTCAACGCGCTCAACGTCTATGACCCGCTGGAGTCGTGGAACCGCCGCGTCTACCACTTCAATTACCGCTTCGACCAATGGGTGTTCCTGCCGGTGGTCGACGGTTATCGCTATGTGACGCCGAGCTTCCTGCGCACCGGGGTGAGCAACTTCTTCAACAACCTCGGCGATGTGCCAAACCTGGTCAACAGCCTGCTGCAGTTCAAGGGCAAGCGTTCGATGGAAACCACCGCGCGCCTGTTGCTCAACACCACCATCGGCATTGCCGGCCTGTGGGACCCGGCGACCGCCATGGGCCTGCCGCGCCAGAGCGAAGACTTCGGTCAGACCCTGGGTTTCTACGGCGTACCGGGCGGCGCCTACTTCGTCTTGCCGATTCTCGGCCCGTCGAACATCCGCGACACCGCCGGCCTGGCCGTGGACTACACCGCCGAATCGGCGATCAACTACCTGAACGTGTCGAAAGTCAGCGAAAACCACCCGGAAATCTGGGCCCTGCGTGCAGTCGACAAGCGCTACCAGACCAACTTCCGCTACGGCCAGATGAACTCGCCGTTCGAGTACGAGAAAGTGCGCTACGTCTACACCGAGTCGCGCAAGCTGCAGATTGCCGAGTAACTTCAGCGGCAACAAAAAAGGGCCATTCGATGCGAGTCGAATGGCCCTTTTTCATGGATCACTGAAATCCAGTGTGGGAGCGAGCCTGCTCGCGAATGCGGTGCATCAGACCCGAAAGGGGTGACTGACTCGACGCCTTCGCGAGCAGGGGTGATGGGTTTATCCCTTGATCGCACGCCAGATTTTGCCCACGACCGACACCACCGCCAGCACTGCCGCGCCCGCGATAATCCCCGCTACGCCATTGAGCAACACAGGCACGGCAAACCCGGCACTGCCAGCCGCTGCGCCGACACTTTCAATCCAGTGATGAACCACCGGGATGCCGTGGGTCAGGATGCCGCCACCGACGAGGAACATCGCCGCTGTACCGATCACCGACAGGCCTTTCATCATGTACGGCGCGGCGCGCAGGATCGCATTGCCGATGCTTTTTGCTGCCGAGCCGGATTTCTGCGTCAGCCACAGACCGAGGTCGTCGAGTTTGACGATGCCGGCCACCAGACCATAAACGCCCACGGTCATGACGATGGCGATGCCCGACATCACGATCACTTGCTGGGTCAGCGAAGCGTCGGCCACGGTGCCGAGGGTAATGGCGATGATTTCTGCGGAGAGGATAAAGTCGGTGCGGATTGCGCCTTTGATCTTGTCCTTCTCGTAGGCCACCAGATCGGTGCTCGGCTCGGCCACTGCCGCGCTCAGTTGCGCATGCTCGGCGTCATCTTCGGCCTTGCTGTGCAGGAACTTGTGCGCGAGTTTCTCGAAGCCTTCGAAACACAGGTACGCGCCGCCGACCATCAGCAGCGGCGTCACCAGCCACGGCACAAATGCGCTGATCGCCAGCGCCGACGGCACCAGAATCAGTTTGTTGACGAACGAGCCCTTGGCCACCGCCCAGACCACGGGAATTTCCCGCTCGGCGCGAACCCCGGAGACTTGCTGGGCATTGAGCGCCAGATCATCGCCGAGTACCCCGGCGGTCTTCTTCGCGGCCATTTTGCTCATCAACGCCACGTCATCCAGAACGGTGGCAATATCGTCGATCAGCACCAGCAAACTGCTTCCTGCCATGAATCGTGTTTCCTTATGTGAATAATGCCGCGCAGCATACCGCGACTGCGGGCCACACGGGGCATTCTTGAGCCATGCGCGAGGCCGGTGCTACCATGCGCAACCGCCAGAACAGGCAAGGAACCACCGGGTTTATGAGCACAATCCGCGAGCGCAACAAAGAACTGATCCTGCGTGCCGCCAGTGAGGAATTCGCCGACAAGGGCTTCGCTGCGACCAAAACCAGCGACATCGCCGCCAAGGCAGGATTGCCCAAGCCCAACGTCTACTACTACTTCAAGTCCAAGGAAAACCTCTACCGCGAGGTGCTGGAAAGCATCATCGTGCCGATCCTGCAGGCCTCGACCCCGTTCAACCCGGACGGCGTGCCGAGCGAAGTGCTCAGCGGCTACATCCGCTCGAAGATCCGCATCTCCCGCGACCTGCCCTTCGCCTCCAAAGTGTTCGCCAGCGAAATCATGCACGGCGCCCCGCACCTGAGCGCCGACCTGGTCGAGCAGCTCAACAGCCAGGCCAAGCACAACATCGACTGCATCCAGAGCTGGATCGACCGCGGCCAGATCGCCCCGCTCGACCCCAACCACCTGATGTTCAGCATCTGGGCCGCGACCCAGACCTACGCCGACTTCGACTGGCAGATTTCTGCGGTGACGGGAAAGGACAAGCTGGACGAGGCGGATTACGAGGCGGCGGCGCAGACAATTATCCGGTTGGTGTTGAAGGGGTGCGAGCCGGACTGATAGACCGCGGTGACTGCTTCGCGAGCAAGCTCGCTCCCACAGGGATTTGTGAACGCCGCAGATCCAATGTGGGAGCGAGCTTGCTCGCGAATGGAGCGACCAGGTTTGACTGTCAGACCCAAATGGCATCCCACAGCGGATAGTCGCCAAGCTTCTGCACTAAACCTGCCCGCAATGGGTTGGCCACGACATATCGCGCTATTTTCACCAGATCCTCCTCTCGCCGTAGTGCCCTATCGTGAAATCCCTGCTGCCATAGGCTGCCTTCTCTATTCGCAGCCAGATTCACTGCCCGCGCGCTTAAGGATTTTGTCCGTTGCATCAGGTCACTCAAGGAACCTCGCTTCAAATCGATCAACCAATGGAAGTGGTCAGGCATAACCACCCACGCCAAAGAGTTGGCAAAGCCCTGCTCTTGGGCGCTTCGAAATTGGGCAACGACCAACCTGCCTAACGCAAAATCGCGGAAAACGGGTTCGCGATTTAGCGTATTGGCAGTCAGCAGATAAATTCGGTTGAGCTCGTCGTAACGACCAAAGCGCAAGCGATGTGAAGCGGACAGTTTCGGCATTCCTTTGCCCCTTTCAAGAGATGACTTGAAAGGTTAGATCTGCACACGGGGAGGAAGCGTCAAGACTGTTAGCCAGATGTGTCCGTTGAATCGCCTTCGCGAGCAAGCTCGCTCCCACAGGAGATTTGAGGTGTTCACACTTTATGTGTCAGAACACAAACCTGTGGGAGCGAGCTTGCTCGCGAAAACTTCAGTTCAGACGCTACAAAATCAAGCAGCCACCCCCGCATCCGCCCTCAACTCCAACGCCTCCACAGCCCTGATCGCGACCTGCTCGTCAATATCCGACAGATCACCGCTGATCCCGATCGCGCCCAGCACATTTCCCGCCTGATCACGAATCAACACTCCGCCCGGCGCAGGCACGACGCTGCCCTGGCCCATGCTGTTGAGTGCGGCGATGAACGCCGGGCGTTGTTGCGCATCCAGTGCCAGCAGGCGTGAGCCCTTGCCCAGGGCGATGGCGCCCCAGGCTTTGCCGATGGCGATGTTCGGGCGCAGCAGGCTGGCACCGTCTTCGCGTTGCAGGGTGATCAGGTGGCCGCCGGTGTCGAGTACCGCGATGGTCAGCGGCGCGGCGTTGATCCCGCGCCCGGTAGTGATGGCCTGTTCGACCAGGTTGACTGCGACTTTCAAGGTTAAAGCGCTCATGGTGCCGTCCTCATTTTGTTATTGGGAAAGTCGTGGAACTGCGCGTTTGTGCCGCAGCCCGATGCCACAAATAGAACACAATGAATTATTTTTTTGTATACAATAATTCTCGAAAAGCGCCACATGCGACGAAAAGCCACAGTAAAAATGGCTTCCGACGAATGAAACAGACGCTTGAGAAAATGGATTGACCTGCGCCGTCCGCCGTGAATACACTCTGCGCAAAGCCACTTGTATACAATTACAAAACGTAAAGAGGCACAAAACCATGAGCAAAATGAGAGCAATCGAAGCCGCCGTTCTGGTGATGCGCCGTGAAGGGGTTGATACCGCTTTTGGCATTCCGGGTGCAGCGATCAACCCGCTGTACTCCGCACTGAAAAAAGTCGGTGGCATCGATCACGTCCTCGCTCGCCACGTCGAAGGCGCGTCGCACATGGCCGAGGGGTACACCCGCACAAAGGCCGGCAACATCGGCGTGTGCTTCGGTACGTCCGGCCCGGCCGGCACCGACATGGTCACCGGGCTCTACAGCGCCTCGGCCGACTCGATTCCGATCCTCTGCATTACCGGCCAGGCACCCCGCGCCCGTATGCACAAGGAAGACTTCCAGGCGGTCGACATCACCAGCATCGTCAAGCCCGTCACCAAGTGGGCGACCACCGTTCTGGAGCCGGGCCAGGTACCTTACGCGTTCCAGAAAGCCTTCTACGAAATGCGCTCCGGCCGTCCAGGCCCGGTGCTGATCGACCTGCCGTTCGACGTGCAGATGGCTGAAATCGAATTCGACATTGACGCTTACCAGCCACTGCCGCTGGCCAAACCGACCGCGAGCCGCGTTCAGGTCGAAAAGGCGCTGGCGCTGCTGGATCAGGCCGAGCGTCCATTGCTGGTAGCCGGTGGCGGCATCATCAACGCCGATGCCAGCGATCTGCTGGTGGAGTTCGCCGAGCTGACCGGTATTCCGGTGATCCCGACCCTGATGGGCTGGGGCACCATTCCTGACGATCACCCGCTGATGGTCGGCATGGTCGGTCTGCAGACGTCGCACCGTTACGGCAATGCGACGATGCTCAAATCCGATGTGGTGCTGGGCATCGGTAACCGTTGGGCCAACCGTCACACCGGTTCGGTCGACGTCTACACCGAAGGTCGCAAGTTCATTCACGTCGACATCGAAGGCACGCAGATCGGCCGTGTGTTCACCCCGGACCTGGGTATCGTCTCCGACGCTGCTGCCGCGCTGACCGTGTTCATCGAAGTCGCCCGCGAATGGCAAGCCGCCGGCAAGCTGAAAAACCGCAGTGCCTGGCTGCAGGATTGCCAGCAGCGCAAGGCCAGCCTGCAGCGCAAGACCCACTTCGACAACGTGCCGGTCAAGCCACAGCGCGTTTACGAAGAAATGAACCAGGTGTTCGGCAAAGACACCTGCTACGTCAGCACCATTGGTCTGTCGCAGATTGCCGGCGCGCAGTTCCTGCACGTCTACAAGCCGCGCCACTGGATCAACTGCGGTCAGGCCGGCCCGTTGGGCTGGACCATTCCGGCAGCGCTGGGCGTGGTCAAGGCCGATCCGAACCGTAAAGTCGTGGCCCTGTCGGGGGACTATGACTTCCAGTTCATGATCGAGGAGCTGGCGGTCGGCGCTCAGTTCAAACTGCCTTACATCCACGTCGTGGTGAACAACTCGTACCTGGGCCTGATCCGTCAGGCTCAGCGCGGGTTCGAAATGGACTACTGCGTGCAGCTGTCCTTCGATAACCTGAACGCGCCGGAACTCAACGGTTACGGTGTCGACCACGTCGCCGTCGCCGAAGGCCTGGGCTGTAAAGCGCTGCGTGTGTTCGAACCGGCGGACATCGCCCCTGCCCTGCGCAAGGCCGAAGAGCTGATCGAAGAGTTCAAGGTGCCGGTGATCGTCGAAATCATCCTGGAGCGTGTGACCAACATCTCCATGGGGACCGAGATCAACGCCGTCAACGAATTCGAAGACCTGGCGCTGGTCGGCAACGACGCGCCAACGGCGATTTCGCTGCTCGACTGATCTGCCGGGATTTGATGGCCGCGGTTACTCCCCTGTAGGAGCTGTCGCAGGCTGCGATCTTTTGATCTTGTTTTTCAGGATCAAGATCAAAAGATCGCAGCCTGCGGCAGAACCTACACAAAGCCATCATCATTAATTCGCAACAGGAGACCACCATGCCGCGTTTCGCAGCCAACCTGTCCATGCTGTTCACCGAACAGGATTTCCTTGCCCGTTTCGACGCCGCCGCCAAGGCCGGTTTCAGTGGTGTGGAATACCTGTTCCCGTACGACTTCAGCTCTGCCGAAATCAAGGCAAAGCTCGATGCCAACGGGCTGACCCAAGTGCTGTTCAATCTGCCGGCCGGTGACTGGGCCAAGGGTGAGCGCGGTATCGCCTGCCTGCCGGATCGCGTTGAAGAGTTCCGCGCCGGGGTCGATCTGGCGATTGCCTACGCGCAGGTGCTGGGCAACACCCAGGTCAACTGCCTGGCCGGTATCCGCCCGCAAGGCGTCGACGATGCCACCGTGGAAAAGACCTTCGTCGCCAACCTCAAGTACGCGGCCGACAAGCTGCAGGCGGCGGGCATCAAACTGGTGATGGAAGCGATCAACACCCGCGACATCCCGGGCTTCTACCTGAACAACACGGCGCAAGCCCTGTCGATTCGCGAGCAGGTCGGCAGCGCCAACCTCTTCCTGCAATACGACATCTACCACATGCAAATCATGGAAGGCGATCTGGCCCGCACCCTGCAATCGCACCTGGCCGAGATCAACCATGTGCAGCTCGCGGACAACCCGGGTCGCAACGAGCCGGGCACTGGCGAGATCAACTACCGCTTCCTGTTCGAACACCTGGATCGGATTGGTTATCAGGGTTGGGTCGGCTGTGAATACAAGCCGCTGACTACCACTGAAGCCGGTCTGGGCTGGCTCAAAACGCATAACGCAATCTGATCGAACACGGTCATTCCTGTAGGAGCTGCCGAAGGCTGCGATCTTTTGACTTTGCTTTTCAAGATCAAGATCAAAAGATCGCAGGCTTCGCCAGCTCCTACAGAGAGCCACACAAAAACAAGAGGATTTTCTCATGGCTAAAATCGGATTTATCGGCACCGGCATCATGGGCCACCCAATGGCTTCGAACCTGCAGAAAGCCGGTCACAGCCTGTTCCTGTCGGCGCACCACGACGCCGCTCCGGCCGACCTGGTGGCTGCTGGCGCCGTCGCCCTGGCCAACCCGCGCGAAGTGGCGCAGGAAGCCGAATTCATCATCGTCATGGTGCCGGATACCCCGCAGGTCGATGACGTGCTGTTCCGCGCCGATGGCGTCGCGGCTGGCATCGGCAAAGGCAAAGTAGTGATCGACATGAGCTCGATCTCGCCGACCGCCACCAAGGCCTTCGCCGCGAAGATCAACGAAAAAGGCGCGCAGTACCTCGACGCCCCGGTATCCGGCGGTGAAGTCGGCGCCAAGGCCGCGACTCTGAGCATCATGGTCGGTGGCGACGCCGATGCCTTCGAACGCGCCCTGCCGCTGTTTCAGGCCATGGGCAAGAACATCACCCTGGTCGGTGGCAATGGCGACGGTCAGACCGCCAAGGTGGCGAACCAGATCATCGTCGCGCTGAACATTCAGGCCGTGGCCGAAGCCCTGCTGTTCGCTTCGAAAAACGGTGCCGATCCAGCCAAGGTGCGTGAAGCGCTGATGGGCGGTTTCGCTTCGTCGAAGATCCTCGAAGTACACGGCGAGCGCATGATCAAAGGCACCTTCGACCCGGGCTTCCGCATCAGCCTGCACCAGAAGGACCTGAACCTGGCCCTGCAAGGCGCCAAGGAACTGAACATCAACCTGCCGAACACCGCCAACGCCCAGCAAGTGTTCAGCACCTGCGCGGCGATCGGTGGCAGCAACTGGGACCACTCGGCGCTGATCAAGGGCCTGGAACACATGGCCAACTTCTCGATTCGCGACAAGAAGTAATCTGCGCTTCTGGCTCGCTCCCTGTGGGAGCGGGCTTGCCCGCGATGGCATCGACTCGGTCCGCCTGAATGACCGCGGCGCCTGAATCGCTGGCAAGCCAGCTCCCACAAGGATCGCGTCGCTGCACCGTTGTCGTTCCATCCCAATAACAAGAATTCCGGGAGCCCGCCATGTCGGTCGATCCGCAACAACTGCTGCGTGAGCTGTTTGCCACAGCCATCGACGCGGCCCATCCGAACCAGGTCCTCGAAGCCCATCTGCCTGCCGATCGCACGGGTCGGGTGATCGTCATCGGCGCCGGCAAAGCCGCCGCTGCCATGGCACAAGTGGTCGAGCGCAGCTGGCAGGGCGAAGTCTCGGGCCTGGTAGTGACCCGTTACGGTCACGGCGCCCCGTGCGAAAAAATCGAAGTGGTCGAAGCCGCGCATCCGGTACCGGACGCTGCCGGCCTGGCCGTGGCCAAACGCGTGCTGGAACTGGTCAGCAATCTGACTGAAGACGACCGCGTGATCTTCCTGCTATCCGGTGGCGGCTCTGCCCTGCTCGCCCTGCCGGCCGAAGGCATCACCCTGGCCGACAAGCAGTCGATCAACAAAGCCCTGCTCAAATCCGGCGCGACCATCGGCGAAATGAACTGCGTGCGCAAGCACCTTTCGGCGATCAAGGGCGGCCGCCTCGGCAAGGCTTGCTGGCCTGCCACCGTCTACACCTACGCAATTTCCGATGTGCCGGGCGACCTCGCCACGGTCATCGCCTCCGGCCCGACCGTGGCCGACCCGAGCACTTCCGCCGAAGCGCTGGCGATCCTTAAGCGCTACGGCATCGAAGTCCCGGCGTCCGTGCGCACCTGGCTGCAAAGCCCGGAATCGGAAACCGTCAAACCCGGCGATCCAAGCCTGACCCGCAGCCATTTCCAGTTGATCGCGCGCCCGCAGCAATCGCTGGATGCCGCGGCGGTGAAATGCCGCCAGGCCGGTTTCAGCACGCTGATCCTTGGCGACCTGGAAGGTGAATCCCGCGAAGTGGCGAAGGTCCACGCCGGCATCGCCCGGCAGATCATCAATCACGGGCAGCCACTGGCAGCGCCGTGCGTGATTCTCTCCGGCGGCGAAACCACCGTGACCGTACGCGGCAATGGCCGTGGCGGGCGCAACGCCGAATTCCTCCTCAGCCTCACCGACAGCCTCAAAGGCCAGCCCGGCGTCTACGCGCTGGCCGGTGACACCGACGGCATCGACGGTTCGGAAGACAACGCCGGCGCGATCATGACCCCGGACAGCTACGCCCGCGCCGCCGCCCTCGGTTTGAGCGCCAGCGACGAGCTGGATAACAACAACGGTTACGGCTACTTCGAGGCGCTCGACGCGCTGATCGTCACCGAACCGACCCGCACCAACGTCAACGACTTCCGCGCCATCCTGATCCTTGAGAACTGCAAATCATGACGCCTGATAAAAAGGTCAAAATCCTCGCCACCCTCGGGCCTGCCGTCGACGGCATCGAAGACATCCGTGAACTGGTCGAGGCCGGGGTCAACATCTTCCGCCTGAACTTCAGCCACGGCGATCACGCCGACCACGCCAAGCGCTATCAGTGGATCCGCGAAGTCGAGCGCCAGCTCAACTATCCGCTGGGCATTCTGATGGATTTGCAGGGGCCGAAACTGCGCGTCGGCAAGTTCGCCGACGGCAAGGTGCAGCTGCATCGCGGTCAGGCGTTCCGCCTCGATCTGGACGCGACCCCGGGCGATGAACGCCGGGTGAACCTGCCGCACCCGGAGATCATCGCCGCGCTCGAAGCCGGCATGGATCTGCTGCTGGATGACGGCAAACTGCGCCTGCGCGTGGTCAGCAAATACTCCGACGCGATCGACACTACCGTGCTCGCTGGCGGCGAACTGTCGGACCGCAAAGGCGTGAACGTGCCGCAAGCGGTGCTCGACCTCAGCCCACTGACCGCCAAGGATCGCCGCGACCTGAGCTTCGGTCTGGAACTGGGCGTGGACTGGGTGGCGCTGTCGTTCGTGCAACGCCCGCAGGACATTCTCGAAGCCCGCGAGCTGATCGGCGACAAGGCCTTCCTGATGGCGAAAATCGAGAAGCCGTCGGCGGTTGAGCAACTGCGCGAAATCGCCCAACTGAGCGACGCGATCATGGTCGCTCGCGGCGACCTCGGCGTGGAAGTGCCGGCAGAAAGCGTGCCGCAGATCCAGAAAAACATCATCAGCACCTGCCGCGAACTGGGCAAACCGGTGGTGGTGGCGACGCAGATGCTCGAATCGATGCGTTTCTCCCCGGCCCCGACCCGCGCGGAAGTCACCGACGTGGCCAACGCCGTGGCTGAAGGCGCAGATGCGGTGATGCTGTCGGCCGAAACCGCCTCCGGTGAATACCCACTGGAAGCGGTGCAGATGATGAGCAAGATCATTCGCCAAGTGGAAAACGGTCCGGACTATCAGACCCAACTCGACGTCAGCCGACCGAAAGCCGAGGCAACGGTGTCCGATGCGATCAGTTGCGCGATCCGCCGCATCAGCAACGTGCTGCCAGTGGCGGTGCTGGTCAACTACAGCGAATCGGGCGCTTCGACGTTGCGCGCGGCACGGGAACGACCGAAAGCGCCGATCCTCAACCTGACGCCGAACCTGCAGACCGCGCGGCGCTTGAGCGTGGCGTGGGGTATTCATTCGGTGGTCAACGATCGTCTGCGTCAGGTCGATGAAGTGTGCTCCACCGCGCTGGAAATCGCCCAGGCGCAAGGCATGGCCGAGCGTGGCGATACCTTGCTGATCACCGCCGGTGTGCCGTTCGGGCAGCCGGGATCGACCAACTCACTGCGGATCGAAACGCTGATCTGACCCATATTTTTGATGTGAATACAAAACCTGTGGTGAGGGGATTCATCCCCGATTGACTGCGCAGCAGTCACCGCTTCAAGAGAGTGACGGTTTTCACAGAAAAACCGCATTCACCGATTTGGGGCTGCTTCGCAGCCATCGGGGATAAATCCCCTCACCACAGGTAAGCAAGACCTTTTGATTGTCCAACTGCCCAGATTTTTTCAACATGCCTGCCAATCATTTCAACACCCACTGCCCCGACTGGGCCGAGGCTTTGCTCAACGGTTTCAGTCAGATTTTCCTCCAGCGCCATCCGCTGTGCGGCCTGTTGTGCCTGCTGGCGATCCTGCTCACTGCGCCGGTGCTGTTTGCCGGCGCGCTGCTCGGTGCAGTCGCCGGACTGCTCACCGCGCAACGACGCAACTATGCCAAGGCGGATCGTCAGGCCGGGTTGTTCAGTTACAACGGGGTGCTGCTTGGCTTGGTGCTGAGCCTGTATTTCCCGTGGTCGCCGATGCTGCCGCCGCTGATTCTGGCGGCCGGTGGCCTCAGTGCGATGGTCACTCAGCAATGGCTCAAACACGTCTACCGCAGCCGATCGATACCGGCCTACACCTCACCGTTTGTAGCAATGAGCTGGGTGTTACTGTTGTTCGCCGAACCGTCTGCGCCGATGACTCACATCGAGATGACCACGCTGAACCTGCTCGCCGCTGAACTGCGTGGACTGGGTCAGGTGATGTTCCTCGGTCATCCGCTGGCCGGCGCGTTGATCGGCATCGGTCTGTTGATCGCCGATCGCCGCGCGTTCTGCTGGGCGCTGCTGGCTTCCGGCATCGGCCTGGCATCCAGCCTGCTGCACCACGAAACCGCTGCAGCGTTGCTGGGACTGGGCAGTTACAACGCGGTGCTCGCCGCCCTCGCCTTCAGTTCACAGCGTCAACAACCGTGGCTACCGCTGCTGGGCATCGTCCTGGCGCTGCTGGTCACCCCGCTGTTCGCCGCCCTTGGTCTGGCGACGCTGACCGCGCCGTTCATCCTCGCCGGCTGGCTGATCCGCGCCGGGATCCAGATGCTCGGCAAAGCGGCCGTCGACGCCACGCCTTGCGCACAGGGGGACAATCAACCTAGGCTGCGCTGATCTTCAATTCAGGCGTTATCCATGGACAGCAGCAACAGTTGGCGTGAACGGCTTTACGTGATGATTTTCCAGAGCGACACCCTCGCCGGGCGGCGCTTTGACGGCACCTTGCTGTTGATCATCCTTGCCAGCCTGGTGGTGGTGATGCTCGACAGCATCGACAGCATTCACCAGAACTACGCCGATGTGCTGGCCTACATTGAGTGGGGCTTCACCGTCATTTTTCTCGGCGAGTACATCCTGCGCCTGTATTGCTCACCGAAGCCGTTGCGCTACGCCTTCAGTTTCTACGGACTGGTGGATCTGCTGGCGATCGTGCCGGGGATCCTCGCGCTGTATTACAGCGATGCGCAGTACCTGCTGATCATCCGGATCATCCGGATGCTGCGGATCTTCCGCGTACTCAAGCTCAGCCCATACCTCAAGCAAGCCAACTATTTGATGTCGGCGCTGCGCGGCAGCAAGCAGAAGATCGTGGTGTTCCTGGTCAGCGTCTGCACCCTGGTGACGGTGTTCGGCACCCTGATGTACGTGATCGAAGGCCCGGAACACGGCTTCACCAGCATCCCCAAAGGCATCTATTGGGCTATCGTGACCCTGACCACCGTCGGCTTCGGCGACATCGTCCCGAAAACCCCGCTGGGCCAGGTAATTTCCTCGCTGGTGATGATCACCGGTTACTCGATCATCGCCGTGCCCACCGGGATCTTCACCGCAGAACTGGCCAACGCCATGCGCGGCGAACAGCTGCAACACGACTGCCCGGTGTGCAAGAAAAACAGCCATGAACATGGCGCGGCGTTCTGCTCCCGTTGCGGTAATGCGCTGTTCAAGAAACTGGAATAAGCACAGATCTTTTTAATCTTTAAACGACTATGCATGCCCCGTTATAGTCACTAGCAAATTGGCATCACCCACAATCCCTGTAGGAGCTGCCGAAGGCTGCGATCTTTTGATCTTGTTTTTAAAATCAAAGTCGAAAGATCGCAGCCTTTGGCAGCTCCTACACATAAACAACAAGGAATGCGCAGTGAAAAAACTCTTTGGCGCCTCACTTCTCGCCGCCGGTCTTGCCTTTGGCAGCGTGGCTCAAGCCGCACCGACCCTGCTCAACGTCTCCTATGACGTGATGCGCGATTTCTACAAGGACTACAACACGGCGTTCCAGAAACACTGGCAGGCCGAGCACAACGAAAACATCACCGTGCAGATGTCCTTCGGCGGTTCGAGCAAGCAGGCGCGCTCGGTGATCGATGGCCTGCCGGCTGACGTCATCACCATGAACATGGCGACCGACATCAATGCCCTCGCCGACAACGGCAAACTGGTGCCGGACAACTGGGTCACCCGCCTGCCGAACAACAGTGCACCGTTCACCTCGGCCACCGTCTTCATCGTCCGTAAAGGCAACCCGAAAGCCCTGAAAGACTGGCCGGACCTGTTAAAGGACGGCGTGCAGGTGATCGTGCCGAACCCGAAAACCTCGGGCAACGGCCGCTACACCTACCTCTCGGCCTGGGGCTACGTGCTGAAAAATGGCGGTGACGAGAACAAGGCCAAGGACTTCGTCGGCAAACTGTTCAAGCAAGCGCCGGTGCTCGACACCGGTGGCCGCGCCGCGACCACCACGTTCATGACCAACCAGATCGGCGACGTGCTGGTGACTTTCGAGAACGAAGCCGAGATGATCGCTCGCGAATTCGGTCGCGATCAGTTTGAAGTGATCTACCCAAGCGTCTCCGCCGAAGCCGAGCCACCGGTGTCGGTGGTCGACAAAGTGGTCGACAAGAAAGGCACCCGTGCTGCCGCCGATGAATACCTGAAGTACCTGTGGTCGCCGCAAGGCCAGGAAATCGCCGCCGCCAACTACCTGCGTCCACGGGACCCGGCAGTGCTGGCGAAGTACACCGATCGTTTCCCGAAAGTCGACTTCCTGTCGGTTGAGAAGACCTTCGGCGACTGGCGTTCGGTGCAGAAGACCCACTTCAATGATGGCGGGATCTTTGATCAGATTTATACCGGTCAGTAAGGCGTGAACTGAAATGAAAAAGGCGACCTCAACAGGTCGCCTTTTTTGTGGCGAACCCCTGTAGGAGCTGCCGCAGGCTGCGATCTTTTGACTTGGATTTTAAAAACCAAGATCAAAAGATCGCAGCCCGGCAGCTCCTACAGTTACATCGGCGGCGTGACGCCATCCTTGCCGGCGGAAATCGATTGGGCGGTCAGCGTGCCGTCCGCGCCTTGCGTGACGAACGTCACGATCTTCACCCCAACCTTGAGCAAACTCCGATCCCCTGGCATCAGGTTGACGATCGGCACATCCTCCGGCACCAGAATCTTCTGCTGCCCGCCCTTGTAGTTGACGGTCAGCACCCGGCCATTGCTCACCACCAGATCACCGACGCTGCCATTGGTCATGCTGCTGCCCTTGGCCAGGTCGAACCGCCGATGGCCGTCGCCGCTGCCGGCCAGTTCTGGTGGGAATACATGCACTTCCAGCGCCTTGAGCGTACCGTCCTCTTGCGGCATGGCCGCCGAGCCGATGTAACTGCCGGGTTTGATGTCCTCGATATTGGCCAGGGTGACGGCGCGCACTTTGGTGTCAGCGGTCAATTGAATCACCACGTTCTCGCCGCTATTGACGTGGACTTTCAACGAGTCAGCGCTGACTCCGGTGATCTCGCCGCGTACGCCGATCCGCATCCCCGGGGCATCCGCAGCCTGTACTGCGCTGGCGCCAAGCAGACCGATCAGGACAATCGTGGTGATGTGACGCAGCAGCCGACGCAACATGGCAATCCTCCGTTGGTAAACAGTTGAACAGCAGCGGTAAACATAAGCACGCTATCGAAGAAGATGTAAGTGAATGTATCATCGACGCTCTCCGGCCGGACGCAAGGTTCGCCGATGGACGACACCGCGCTTGAAGCCAATCATTCCGCAACGGAATAACTGATATCGATACAAGGCTTCTACCGCCACGTCGGTGCGTCCCTTAGCCTCACCGCATTCCCTTTCGCTGGATCGAGAAACCTTATGAACGCTACAACTCACGCAATGACCCGAGGCATGGTGCTGCTGTTCGCCTTCTGCTGCGGTGCCATCGTCGCCAACATCTACTACGCGCAACCGATCATTGGTCTGATCGCACCGGACATCGGCCTCTCCGACACCATGGCCAGCTTCATCGTCTCGCTGACACAGATCGGTTATGCGCTGGGTCTGTTTTTCCTGGTGCCGCTGGGCGACCTGCTGGAAAACCGCCGACTGATGATCATCACCACCGTGGTGGCCATTGCCAGCCTGCTCGGCGCGGCGTTCACCAGTCAGCCGAACGTGTTCCTGCTGATCTCGTTGCTGGTGGGCTTCAGTTCGGTGTCGGTGCAGATCCTGATTCCGCTGGCTGCACATCTGGCGCCGGAAGAATCCCGTGGCCGGGTGGTCGGCGGGATCATGGGTGGCTTGCTGTTGGGCATCCTGCTGGCAAGACCGGTATCGAGCGTCGTCGCTGACCATTTCGGCTGGCGCGCGATGTTCATGATTGCTGCGGCGTTGATGGCAGCGATCAGCGTGGTGCTGGCGCTGACCGTGCCCAAGCGTCAACCGGATCACAGCGCCACATACGGCCAACTGATCGGCTCATTGTGGACATTGCTGCGCCAGCAACCGGTGCTGCGTCAGCGCGCGTTTTATCAGGGTTGCATGTTCGCCACCTTCAGCCTGTTCTGGACCGCCGTGCCACTGGAGCTGGCGCGTAACCATGGCCTGTCGCAGAGCGAGATCGCGATCTTCGCCCTGGTCGGCGCCATCGGTGCCATCGCCGCGCCGATCAGCGGACGCCTGGCGGACGCCGGCCACACCCGAATCGCCTCGCTGCTGGCCATGCTGTTCGCCAGCCTGAGCTTCCTGCCCGCCTTCATCCACCCGGCCTACAGCGTCATCGGCCTGGCCGTGACCGGCGTAGTACTGGATTTCTGCGTGCAGATGAACATGGTTCTCGGCCAGCGCGCGGTCTACTCGCTGGACGCCAAAAGCCGTGGTCGCCTGAATGCGCTGTACATGACCAGCATCTTCATCGGCGGCGCCTTCGGCTCGTCGGTCGCCAGTGCGGTATATGAGCACGGCGGCTGGTTGTGGATCGTGATTGTCGGCAGCGCGTTCCCGCTGCTGGCGCTGGTGCGGTTTTTGAGTGCTTCGCAACGTGGTTCATTGGCAACCGCTTAAGACGTCAAAAGCATCGCAAGCAGGTTCGCTCCCACAGGTTGTTCACCGGGCCCATGGGAGCGATGACGCTCAATACCGAACCAGTTTCTCCATCGCCGCATCCGCCAGAAACGAAGAACGGCTTTTGACATTGTGTTCACGCACATAGCGATCGATGCGCTGGATCACATAGCCTGGCAACGTCACGTTGACCTTCTCGGTCTTGCCCATGTACGGCGAGATATCCAGTTCAAGCATGCCCCAGCCCATGTCGGCAAACTCCGGATTATTGCGATGCGCCGCTGCCGACGTCGGCATCGGAATCGATTCGCCGTCCGCCGCCATCTCCTGCAGCATGAGATGGGCGACTTCAACGGCTGCGTTATAGGCGTCCTCGAAAGTGTCCCCGGCCGTGACGGCGCCGGGAATGTCAGGTATCTGAATACCGATGGCGGTGTTGTCGTCACCCCATTCGATGCAGATCGGATATTGCATTATGGATCTCCCTTGCAGCTGGCTGGCGGGTGGTACAACCCGGCACGCCTCCTGATGCTTTTGACCGTCCCCAGCGGCAAATCCTTCTTCGGGTGGGGAACGGGAATGGTGTACGGGTTGTAACGATGCCTGAAGATGTGATGACTGCCGGTGACTCGATCCAGCGTCCAGCCTGCCTCCTCCAGCTCCTTGATCAATAGCCTGCTTTGCACCTACCGCCTCCTTGCTCCGGCCGAATAAAAGTAACTCTAGAGTCATCTTTACTCAAGCACATGAATCTGCTGAACGACGTTCGGTTGTTTTACCGCATGTGATCGATGGCACAGTCTTGTCCACGGATTAAACTCAGCGACTCGCAAAGCTACATCCTGGCCAACACCCTGTTCCCCTGTGGGAGCGAGCCTGCTCGCGAAAGCGGTCTGATATTCAACAAATGTACTGGCTGATCCGACGCCTTCGCCAGCAAGCTCGCTCCCACAGGGCTCGTCTGAATGCTTGAAGATTGCACAAGGACCTGAGATGGACCGCCTCGCCGCCATGGAAACCTTCGTCTGCGTTGTCGAAACCGGCTCGTTTTCCGCCGCCGCGCGACGCTTGAATATCGGCCAGCCCGCCGTGTCGAAAACCATCGCTCAGCTGGAAAAGCGCCTGGCGGTCAGCCTGTTGCTGCGCTCGACCCGTGGCCTGACGCCAACCGAAGCCGGCCTGGCGTTTTTCGAGCGAGCCAGACGCGCCATCGATGAAGCCAACGAAGCCGATAACGCCGCCCGTGGCAGCGCCGGCGGTTTGCGCGGCAACCTGCGGATCAGCGCGGCGGTGACGTTCGGTCGCCTGCACGTCGTGCCGCAAATGGGGGCGTTTCTCGCTCAGCATCCGCACCTGAACATCGACCTGATGCTCGATGACCGCAACATCAATCTGGTCGAAGAAGGCATCGACGTCGCCCTGCGCATGGGCCCGCTCAGTGACTCCAGCCTCACCGCGCGCAAAATCGCCGACTGCCGCCGCGTGGTGCTCGGCAGCCCGGCCTACTTCGCCCGCCACGGTGAGCCGTGCTGCCCGACCGATCTGGATCAGCATCAAGGCATTGTCTACAACCTCAGCGGCGGCGCCACCTGGACCTTCACCAAAGGCAGCGAACAGCAGACACAAACCTTGACCGGCCGCCTGCGCGTCAGCGCCGCCGAAGGTTTGCGCGCAGCCGTGCTGGCCGATCAGGGCCTGGCGATTGCCTCGCAATGGATGTTCGCCCCGGAGCTGGCAAGCGGCGCGGTCAGGGCGGTGATGAGTGATTGGGCATTGCCGGATCAGGATTTGTGGGCGGTGTTCCCCACGGGACGGATGGTCAGTGCGAAGGCGCGGGCATTTGTGGAGTACATGGAAAACTTGCTGACACACCTGAACTGAACCAGCGCCTGTTTCGTTTATTGCGGTTTTCGTTTAATTCGAATAACGTTCAGGCATCTTATTCAGAATGCTGGAATCCATTATGTCGATTGTCCTCCACCCCTCTCTCAACCTCCCGGTGGAGCGCGAAGTCAAAGCCGCCATCGAAGGCAAACGCGCGCTCGCCGCCTATCTGGCGACCCAATTCGAAACACAGCACATCCAGATTTTCGACGAACAGAACCAGGCGCATCAGGTCGAGCTTCCGACGTCGGCACTGCGGCTACTGATGGATATTCTGGCGGAGCTGGCTGAAGGAAACGCCGTCAAAGTCGTACCGGTGCATGCCGAACTGACCACTCAGGAGGCCGCCGACCTGCTCAATGTCTCACGCCCGCACCTGATAAAACTGCTGGAAAGCGGCGAGTTGTCCTACCACAAAACCGGCAAGCACCGACGTGTGCGTTTCGCCGATTTGATGGACTATAAAACCCGGCGCGATACCGCCAGCGAGCAGGCAATGGCGCTTCTCGCGGAGCAGGCACAGGCTTTAAGGACAGGATACGAGTGAGGCATTCCCCTTTCACCGCTGTATACGATGCATGTGTTTTGTACCCCGCCCCGCTTAGAGACTTGCTGATGTGGCTCGCGCTTTCGGGGCGATTTCGAGCCCGATGGACCCAGGAGATTCACGGCGAATGGAAACGCAATTTATTGAAGAACCGAACCGATCTGACGATGGAGCAACTGGATCGCACGTCCGAGCTTATGGATCGTGCGATACCCGATGCCTGTGTCTGTGACTATGAAGCGCTGATCACCGGACTTTCCCTGCCCGATCCCAACGACCGCCATGTATTGGCTGCAGCCATACGCTGCGGCGCTGGGGTGATCGTGACATTCAACCTGAAAGATTTTCCCGATACCTGCCTCGCCCCCTATGGCGTCGAGGCCCAACACCCAGATGAGTTTGTCGAGAACCTGTTTCACCTTGATCCGGCAGCTGTTATCGCGGCGGCGCAACGACAGCGCCAACAACTGAAATTTCCGCCAATGGAGATCGAGCCGTTCCTTGACCTTTTGCGGCGCCAGGGATTGGTCGAGTCAGTTCGGGCGCTAAGCGCCTACCGTGCGATGCTCTGAATACTCGTTTTGGAACACCAGACAAACAAACGGCGATCCAAAGATCGCCGCGTGCTCATCACTGCCCGAACTGTTTGCCCAACCCCGGCGGCACGCCGTGGATGTCGGTGTCTTCCCACGGGCCGTTGGGGCTGATCGAGCGGGTCCAGCCGTTGTTCCAGCGGAAGTACGTGCGCTGGCGGTAGAAGGTGTTGGGCTGATCGTCGAGGACGTAGACGCCGAGCTTCTGGTCCCAGTGGCTGTTGCCGCCCGGTGGCGGGGCGAAACTGGCTGAGGTGCGCGGGACTGGCTTGGACGGTTTGGCCGGGATGCTTTTTCCGGGTGCCGGCGAGGTCGACGGGGTCGGGCTCGGTTGTGACGGCGGGATGGGTGGCAGGTTGGTGGTCGGTTCCGGTCGGTGCACCGCACATGCGCTCATGCTCAAGGCCAATGTAATGACGGTGATGCGGGCGAGGCTGTGCATGGCGGTGCTTTCCTGTGGGTTCCGGGGTTATTGGTCCGGGCTGTCAATGGTCAGTGTTTGCGGCGCGGTGGTGCTGCTGGCCAGCGGGCCGCTGCGACCCACCCACTCCCCGGCGGTCGGTTGACCGGCGCGGGAGATGCGCGCAACCAGTTGGACTTCAGGAAAGTTCGACAGTTTCAACTGCGGCATCATCGCGTCGGCATCGCCCAGTTCGACGGTCACCGGCAGGTCCGCCACGGTCAGACGCTTGGCCGCCAACGGTGCCGGTGGGCCTGAAACGGCGCGGGCGAAGATGAACACGCTGTCGCCCGGTTGCACCTTGCCTTTGAGTTCGCTGGCCAGATCGACGCGCACCTTGAGCAGCGCGGCAACCTTGGCAGCCGGTGCGGCGGCGACCTTGCCGCCGCTGGCTTCAAGCCGTTCGGTGGCGCGGTTGATGCCGCCCTGCAGGGCTTCGCGGGACTTGTCGTCCTCTGGCAATTGCGCCAGCAGGCGATTCCAATAGTCGATGGCTTGCTGATAACGCTCGCCTTCGAACGCGGCGATGCCGAGCAGGCCGAGGCTGGTGACTTCTTTCGGGTCGGCTTTCAGCGCTTCGTCGGTCAGGGCCTGGAGCTTGTCCGACCATTTTTTACCGTCGGCAAAATACTGCGCCTGTGCCCACTGACCGAGCAGCTCCGGCTGGCGACCGGCAAGGTTGGCGGCGCGTTCGAACATCTTCGCCGCGTCCGCCGGGCGATCCTGGGCCATGTAGGTGCGACCGAGGAAGTACAGACCTTCCGCCGAATCCGGTTGCGCGGCGACGGCTCGTTCCAGACGCCGGGTCATCTCTTCCATCGACTGCGGCGCCTGGGCGAACTCGCGGGTCAGCTCGACCTTGTCCGCAGCACCGAAATGCAGGTACAGCCCCAGGCCCAACACCGGCACCAGCACCGCTGCCAACAACGGCAAAGGCTTGCCCAGTTTCGACACACGCGGTGCGGCAACGCCCTCGGTATCGGCGAGCAGTTCACGCGCCGCTTCCGCACGACCGCTGTCCATTTGCGCCGCATCGAGCACGCCTTCGGCCTGCTGCGCTTGCAGCTCGGCGACGCGTTCCTGATACAGCGCGACGTTCAGAGCAGTCCGATCCTCTTCACGCTGGGCGCGACGGCCACGCAAAACCGGGATCAGCAGAAAACTCAGGGCGACCAGAAGCAACAGCCCTGCGGCAAGCCAGAAATCAATCATTCTTGGTTTTTATCCAACAGTTGGTCGAGGCGCTGACGTTCTTCGGTGGACAGCGATGACGGGGTTTCGGCGCGCTGACCGCGACGACGGCGCACGATCAGGACAATCACCACCAGACCGCCAAGCAGCAGCCCGGCCGGGCCGAACCACAGCAGTGCAGTCTTGGCGTTGAGCGCCGGTTTGTAGCGGACGAAATCACCGTAGCGATCAACCATGAAATCGATGATCTGCTGATTGTCCTTGCCCTCGCCGAGCATGCGGAAAATCTCTTTGCGCAGGTCGGCGGCAATCGGTGCGTTGGAGTCGGCGATGTCCTGGTTCTGGCACTTGGGACAGCGCAGTTCCTTGGTCAACTCGCGGAAACGCTCGCGATCGCCTTCCTTGGCGAACTCGTAGGTGTCAATCGCGGCGTGGGCCACACCAGCCAGACTCAAACCCAAGACCACGGCAGCCATAAAACGCTTCATGGCTTGGCCTCATCGACCAGTGCCTGGTATTTGGCTGCGAGTTTTTCGCGCCAGACCTGTTCGTCGATCACCCCGACGTACTTGTCGCGGATGATGCCCTTGGCGTCGATGAAGAAAGTTTCCGGCGCGCCGTACACGCCGAGGTTCAGACCCAGCGAACCTTCGTCGTCACGGATGTCCAGCAGGTACGGGTTGTGGAATTCGGCCAGCCACTTCAACGCATCGGCGTTGGTGTCCTTGTAGTTGATGCCGTAGATCACCACGCCGCGCTCGGCCAGTTTGTTCAGTACCGGGTGCTCGACCCGGCAGGAAATGCACCAGGTGCCCCAGACGTTGACCAGTGCCGGTTTGCCGAGGATGTCGGCCTTGGTCAGGGTCTTGTCGCCCTGCACATTCGGCAGGCTGAATTCCGGGAAGGGCTTGTTGATCATCGCCGACGGCAGTTCCGCCGGATCGAGGTACAGACCGCGATAAAGAAACACCGCCACCAGCAGGAAAATCGCCAGGGGTACCAGCATCAACCAACGTCTCATGCAGCCGCTCCTTGCAGGCCGAGGGCTTCACGCACCTTGGCTTTGACCTTGACTCGATAACGCCGATCCAGCGCCGCCAGCAATCCGCCCAGACCGGTCAGCAGACCGCCGAACCAGATCCAGCGCACGAACGGTTTGACGTGAACCCGCACCGCCCACGCGCCGTTTTCCAGCGGCTCGCCCAGGGCGACATAGAGATCGCGAGTGAAACCGGCGTCGATCCCGGCCTCGGTCATCATCGAACTCTGCACGGTGTACAGACGTTTTTCCGGGTGCAGCACGCTGACTTCCTTGCCGTCGCGGATCACCCGGATGGTGCCCTTGTCGGAGGTGAAGTTCGGCCCCTCGAAGTGCTTGGCGCCTTCGAAGATAAAGTGATAACCGGCCAGGTCCATCGACTCGCCCGGCGCCAGACGCAGGTCGCGTTCGGCACTGTTCTGGCTCGACAGCACCACACCGAGGGCGCACACGGCGATGCCCAGGTGCGCGATCTGCATGCCCCAGTAGCTGCGGGTCAAGGTTGGCAGGCCTTTGATCAGGCCCTTGTGGCGAGTCTTGTCGAAGATGTCGCGCACACCGGCGAGCAGCACCCACGCAGCAAGCAGGAACGTCGCGATCACCGCCCAGTTGAAATCGCCGTAGGCGACACCGGCCACCACGGCCAGTGCAACGCTGCCCAGCAGCACCGGGGTCAGCATGTTCGCCAGCCACTTCACCGGCGTGTCTTTCCAGCGCACGATCACGCCGACCGCCATCACCAGCATCAGCAACGCCATCAGCGGGATGAACAGCGCATTGAAGTAAGGCGGGCCGACCGACAGCTTGGCGCCGCTCAAGGCATCGAGAATCAGCGGATACAGGGTGCCGAGCAGGATCATCGACGCCGCCACCACCAGCACCAGATTGTTGCCCAGCAGCAGGGTTTCCCGCGACCACAGGTTGAAGCCGACCTGGCTCTTGACCACTGGCGCGCGCAACGCAAACAGCGTCAGCGAACCACCGACCACGAACAGCAGGAAGATCAGGATGAACACGCCGCGCTCAGGGTCGGAAGCAAACGCGTGCACCGAGGTCAGCACGCCGGAACGCACGAGGAATGTACCGAGCAGGCTCAACGAAAATGCGGCAATCGCCAGCAACACCGTCCAGCTCTTGAACACCCCACGTTTTTCCGTGACGGCCAGCGAGTGGATCAACGCGGTGCCGACCAGCCAGGGCATGAACGAGGCGTTTTCCACCGGGTCCCAGAACCACCAGCCGCCCCAGCCGAGTTCGTAGTAGGCCCACCACGAACCGAGGGTGATGCCGATGCCGAGGAAAGCCCAGGCGACAATCGTCCACGGCCGCGACCAGCGTGCCCACGCGGCGTCGAGACGACCACCGAGCAGTGCGGCGATGGCGAAGGCAAACGCTACCGAGAAACCCACATACCCCATATAAAGCATCGGCGGATGCACGATCAGGCCGATGTCTTGCAGCAGCGGATTGAGGTCACGACCGTCGGCCGGAATCTGCGGCAGGATCCGCGAAAACGGGTTGGAGGTGAGGATCAGAAACAAGAGGAAACCGGTGCTGATCATGCCCATTACCGCCAGCACGCGAGCGAGCATGACTTGCGGCAACTGCCGGGAAAACACCGATACGGCGAAGGTCCAGCCACCGAGGATCAACGCCCACAGCAGCAGCGACCCTTCGTGGGCGCCCCACACCGCGCTGAACTTGTAGTACCACGGCAAGGCGCTGTTGGAGTTCATGGCCACGTAGCCGACCGAAAAATCGTCGGTCATGAATGCGTAGGTCAGGCAACCGAAGGCAAACAGCAGGAACGCGAACTGCCCCCACGCCGCCGGCTGGGCCAGGCCCATCCACAGACGGTCGCCGCGCCACGCACCGAGCAGCGGCACCACGGCCTGCACCAGCGCGAAACACAGCGCCAGAATCATCGCCAGATGGCCGAGTTCGGGAATAAACAGTGCAGACGTCATCAATCAACCCTCCTTCGCTGGGGTCGGTGCCGATTGACCACTGTCTTTCAGCGCTTTGGTCACTTCCGGCGGCATGTACTTCTCGTCGTGCTTGGCCAGCACTTCATCGGCCACCACCACGCCGTCGGCGTTGAGTTTGCCCAGGGCGACGATGCCCTGCCCTTCGCGGAACAGATCCGGGAGGATCCCGCGGTAGGTGATAGTCACGGCTTTGTTGAAGTCGGTGACGACGAATTTGACGTCCAGCGAGTCCGGCGAACGTTGCAGCGAGCCCTTCTCGACCATGCCGCCGGCGCGGATGCGCGTGTCGTGGGGCGCTTCGCCGTTGGCAATCTGGGTCGGCGTGTAAAACAGGTTGATGTTTTCCTGCAGGGCGCTGAGGGCCAGGCCGACGGCAGCGCCGACCCCGACCAGAATCGCCAGAATGAGGGTCAGACGTTTTTTGCGCAGCGGATTCACTTGCCGTTCTCCCGGCGCAGACGACGCGCCTCTTGTTGCAGATAGCGCTTGCGGGCCGCAATCGGTGCGACCACGTTGAGGATCAGCACCGCCAGACAGATGCCGTAGGCCGACCAGACATACAGGCCGTGGTGGCCCATGGCGAGGAAGTCGCCAAATGAAGCGAAACTCATCGCACGGCCTCCAGGCTGTTCTGCACTTCTTCTTTCACCCAACTGGCGCGCGCTTCGCGCTTGAGCACTTCAAGGCGCATGCGCAGCAACAGCACGGCACCGAAGAAGCAGTAGAACCCCAGCACCGTCAGCAACAGCGGCAGCCACATTTCAGCGGGCATCGCCGGTTTTTCCGTGAGGGTGAAGGTCGCGCCCTGGTGCAGGGTGTTCCACCACTCCACCGAGTACTTGATGATCGGAATGTTGATCACTCCGACAATCGCCAGCACCGCGCAGGCCTTGGCGGCGCTGTCGCGATTGCTGATGGCGTTGCCCAGCGCAATAATCCCGAAATACAGGAACAGCAGAATCAGCATCGACGTCAGCCGCGCATCCCAGACCCACCACGAGCCCCAGGTCGGCTTGCCCCAGATCGCCCCGGTGACCAGCGCCACGGCGGTCATCCACGCGCCGATCGGCGCGGCGCATTGCAGGGCGACGTCGGCCAGTTTCATCTTCCATACCAGGCCGACCACGCCGCACACCGCCAGCATCACGTAAATCGACTGCGCGAGCATCGCCGCCGGCACGTGAATATAGATGATGCGAAAGCTGTTGCCCTGCTGATAGTCCGGCGGCGCGAAGGCCAGGCCCCAGACCACGCCAATGCTGATCAGCAGCAACGCTGCGATGCTCAACCACGGCAGGAACTTGCTGCTGATGCCGTAGAACCACTTGGGCGAGCCGAGCTTGTGAAACCAGGTCCAGTTCATACTGTTTCCATCACGGTGCCGCTCATCGATGTGAGCGGTCTCAGGGTCTTTGCTGGTTAAATTTTAACCAGACCTCATTATTCGCCGACGCTGATCTTCAGGCCAGCCGCTATTGCAAAAGGTGTCAGGGTGATCGCCAGGGCAGTCAGGCTACCCAGCCACAGCAGATACCCGGTCGCCGGCATGCCTTGCAAGGCGGCCTGCAAGGCACCACTGCCAAGGATCAACACCGGGATGTACAACGGCAGAATCAGCAACGCCAGCAACAGGCCGCCGCGTTTCAGACCGACCGTCAGCGCCGCGCCCACCGCGCCGAGCAAGCTCAGCACCGGGGTACCCAGCAGTAACGACAACAGCAACACCGGCAGGCAGGCGACCGGCAAACCGAGCATCAACGCCAGCAACGGCGAGAGCAGAACCAGTGCCAGTCCCGAGAACAGCCAGTGTGCCAGCACCTTGGCCAGCACCAGTAGGGGCAGCGGGTGCGGCGAAAGGACCCACTGTTCCAGGGAGCCATCTTCGAAATCACTGCGAAACAATCCGTCCAGCGACAGCAGGACCGACAACAGCGCGGCCACCCAGACTAACCCCGGGGACAGGTTTTGCAAGACTTGAGTTTCCGGGCCGACGGCCAGCGGGAACAATGCGATGACGATGGCGAAGAAAATCAGCGGATTGGCCAGTTCTGCCGGGCGGCGAAACAGCAGGCGGGACTCACGGGCAACCAGTAGGCCGAACACACTCATACTGCCCAGTTCCCCAGATCGATATCGCGATAACCGGCCGGCATCCGGCTCAGCGTGTGGTGCGTGGTCAGCACCACCAGACCGCCGCGTTCACAGTGCCCGGCCAGGTGCTCTTCAAGTTGCGCCACGCCCTGTTTGTCGAGCGCAGTGAACGGCTCGTCGAGAATCCACAGCGGCGGGCTGTCCAGATACAGCCGCGCCAGTGCCACGCGGCGTTGCTGACCGGCGGACAGGGTGTGACAGGGAACATCTTCGAAACCGCGCAATCCTACGGCAGCCAATGCTTGCCAGATCGCCTCGCGCGCGGCGGGTCGATGCAGGGCGCAGAGCCAGGACAGGTTCTCTTCCGGGGTCAGCAGGTCTTTGATCCCGGCGGCGTGGCCGATCCACAACAGGTTGCGCGCCAGTTCGCTCGGTTGTGCGGTCAAAGGCTGACCGTTGAGCAGCACCTGACCACTGGTCGGCTGCATCAGCCCGGACAACAGGCGCAGCAGGCTGGTCTTGCCGCTGCCGTTGGGGCCGCTGATCTGCACCATATCGCCACTGGCCAGTCTTAATTCGAGATTTTCGAAGAGCAGCCGCAGGTCTCGCTCGCAGGCAAGGGCAACGGTTTGCAGGACAGGACTGGTCAAGGGATCACGGGCCTTATACGGTTCAAGTCGGCTCTGGCGCGGCCGTTAAAGAGATGCAGGATAAATGCAATGACGGTGCGAACCAGAGAGCTGGATCAAACAATTGCTATGTTTTCTGAACGAAGCGCAAGACGCGCGGCATTATACATGGCGTGCCTTACTCCCAAGAGCGCAATTTCCTCAGGTTGTGTCCGCGTATGACAGGCGAAATGAACATCCTCCCGCTTCCGCCCACCACCCCGGCGAACACGCGCCCGCTGGTGATGAGCGGTGAGTTGCTCAAGCTGCTGACCCCGGTCGAAGGCTTGATCGGTGCCGGGCAAAGCGCTCAGGCCGAGGTGTTGTCACTCAAGCAGGCGGATCAGACTTTCCAACTGCTGCTCAAGGTGACCGTCGACGGCGGCCGCCAGACCACCGTGCAAGCCAGCAGCAACCTGCCGTTGCCGACCGGCACCAACCTGGCGGTTACTCAGCCATCGGCGGGCAATCTGGCGATCACCGTGCAACAGGCGATTGCCAGCAGCGTCGCCGCCCTCACCCGCATCGATACCGCGCAGTTGCCGGTCGGCACACTGCTGCAAGGCAAGGTGCTGACATCGCAGACACTGCCGCAAGTGCCGGGGCAGCCGACGGTGTACCGCTCGCTGGTCAGTCTGCTCAACACCGCGCAACGTGGCGCCACGCTGGACATCGACAGCCCGACGCCGCTGCGCATCGGCACCCTGCTCTCGGCACTGGTCGAGGATTCGCAAACCCTCAAGTTCGTGCCGCTGAGCAGCCGCCAGGAGCAATTGGCGGTGAGCCAGCAACTGCTCGGCCAGCAGAGTCGCCAAGGCTCGCTGGACGGTTTGCTCAACGCCTTGCAGAACTTGCCGGCCGACGACGATCAGACCTCGCAGGATCTGCGCGCTGCCGTCGTGCGCCTGCTTGCCAATCTGCCCGATGTACAGCAGATGAGCAGCGCCAAAGGCGTGGCCCTGGCCCTGGCCAACAGCGGTGCCTTCCTCGAAGCTAAATTGCTCAGCGGACAGAATCCGGCGCTGGCCCCGGACATGAAGGCCGACCTGCTCAAGCTGATCGCGCAGCTGTCGCCGGGTGTGCCAGGCAATGCCAGTTTCAACGCGATCATCGCCGCCAACACCTTGGCGCAAGCGCTACCGAGTTTCGTGCGCAACGCCCTCGGCACCCTGGGTCAGGTCAGCGCCAAACCCGTGCCGAGCAGTTTCCCGCTGCCCGACCGCCTGCTGCAAAGCCTGGACGGCGAAGGCGATCTGGAACATCTGCTGCGCCTCGCCGCCGCCGCCGTGTCGCGCCTGCAAAGCCATCAGTTGTCGAGTCTGGAACAGACCGGGGTCACCGATGACGGCCGCCTGCTCAGCACCTGGCAGCTGGAAATCCCCATGCGTAACCTGCAGGACATCGTGCCGTTGCAGGTCAAGTTCCAGCGCGAAGAAGCGCCGGAAAGAGAACCGCAACCCAACGAACGCCGCGACGAGCGCGAACCCAGACAACAACTGTGGCGCGTCGATCTGGCGTTCGACATGGAGCCGTTGGGGCCGATGCAGATTCAGGCGCAGCTGATTGACGGCAGCCTGTCGAGTCAGCTCTGGGCCGAACGCCCATACACCGCCGACCTGATCGAAACCAACCTGTTCGCGCTGCGCCAGCGCCTGCTTGATCGCGGGCTGAACGTCGGTGATCTCGACTGCCACCTCGGCACCCCGCCGCAAGGCAATCAAACCCGCCTCGAACACCGCTGGGTCGACGAAACCGCATGAACGATTCCACTGCTCCACGTCAGGCCATCGCCCTCAAATACGACGGCAACCACGCCCCGACCCTCACCGCCAAGGGCGACGAGGAACTGGCCGAAGAAATCCTGCGCATTGCCCGCGACTGTGAAGTGCCGATCTATGAAAACGCCGAGCTGGTGCGGCTGTTGGCGCGAATGGAGCTGGGCGACAGCATCCCCGAAGAGCTGTACCGCACGATCGCCGAGATCATCGCGTTTGCGTGGAATCTGAAGGGGAAATTCCCCGAGGGGCACGACCCGGATGCGCCGATGGTCGAGAAGGATATCACCGCACGCGGGGATGATTATTGAGCCTTGAAAGCAAAAGATCGCAGCCTTCGGCAGCTTCTACAGGGAAACGCGTTCCAATGCAGGAGCTGCCGCAGGCTGCGATCTTTTGATCTTCAGCTTCAGCTTCTGTGTAGCTTGCGCATCAACTCCGCCTCAGCCTGGGTCAAGCCACAGGACTGAGTCAGCTCATCGACACTCGCGCCCATGCCCACCAGTTTCGCCGCCTGGGCGAACGACAGGCTCGACGGGTCGCGCTGTTCCAGCGCCACAATCTTGTCCGGCAACGGACCAACGACCGAGCGCAGCTCGTGCAGGGCTTCGCCCATGCGCACGTTGCCGTTCTGGTAGTCGTCGACGCGCTTGGCCAGGTCCTTGATGCGCTGATCACGCAGCGCATCGCCCTGAGCCTGTTGCGCCGCGATCACCCGCTGGGCCTTGATGTACGCCAGAAACATTGCCAGCGTGCCTGCCCAGAACAGAAACACGACAATGACCGCAACTTCGAGAATCAATCAGATGCTCTCCAGTTCCGACCATTCTTCTTCGCTCATCATCTTGTCCAGCTCGACCAGGATCAGCAACTCGTTGTTCTTGTTGCACACGCCCTGGATGAACTTGGCCGACTCTTCGTTGCCGACGTTCGGCGCGGTCTCGATTTCCGACTGACGCAGGTAAACCACTTCGGCCACGCTGTCGACCATGATCCCGACCACTTGCTTGTCGGCTTCGATGATGACGATACGGGTGTTGTCGCTGATCTCGCCACTGTTCAGGCCGAAGCGCTGACGGGTGTCGATCACGGTGACCACGTTACCGCGCAGGTTGATGATGCCCAGCACGTAGCTTGGCGCACCCGGTACCGGAGCGATTTCGGTGTACCGCAGGACTTCCTGCACGCGCATCACGTTGATGCCGTAGGTTTCGTTGTCCAGCTTGAAGGTCACCCATTGCAGGATCGGATCTTCAGAACCTTTTGCATTCGTCGCCTGACTACTCATACCCTGACCCCTCGAAAAAACCGCACTGGGCGGTGTGTGTTCTGTGTGGAGGCATTGAAAAATGCCATCGCCTGATTGTTATGTCGGCTGCTATGTCGATTTATGTAGCGGCTTGTGGCCGCCCATGTGCTTTGCCCCGCCGCTGGCGATCAACTCGGCCAGCGCGGCTACATCAAGTAATGCACACATGTGCTCTATCACCGTGCCGGCGAGCCATGGCCGCTGACCCCGGTGACTTCTCCATTTGATTTCATTCGGATCCAGACGCAACGAACGGCTGACCTGATGCACCGCCAGGCCCCATTCGTAACCTTGTACCGAAATCACGTACTGCAGGCCCTGACGGAAGTCATCGCGATAGCGATCCGGCATGACCCAACGCGCGGTGTCCAAGACTTTCAGATTGCCGGCCTGGCTCGGCAGAATCCCGAGGAACCATTCCGGCTGCCCGAACAGCGGCGTCAACTCGTGGCCGGCCAGCGAATAGATCGAGCCCAGGCACACCAGCGGCACCGCCAGCGTCAGCCCGGCGACATCGAACAACAGGCACTCGAACGCTTCGGCAGCCCAGGCCGGACGGCCATCGGTGTCCACCGGGGGCGGCGTATTGCTCGGTGGCAGGTGAACTTCCACCACCGGCGGCACCCGCGTCTGCTCGACGGGTGCCGGCGCAACCGGCGCAGGTTCGGTCACAACCGGTTCCGGCGCGGTTTTCAGCAATTGGGTTTGCAGCAGCGGGGCGAGCGTCGAAACCGGCGCGCGCGGCGGCTCGGCTTGTTCGATCAGCGCCACCGGCGCCTTGGCGATCGGTGCGGCGACAGGCGCGACAACCGGGGCGGCAGGTTTGGCGGCTTTCTGCGCATCACGCGCTTGCTCTTCCAGTACCGCGGCCTGGAACTCGTCCAGCGCCTCAGAGCTTTCGATCACCTCGACCGGCGCCTCGAGTGGCGGCAACTCGTCAGGAACATCCTGCAGCAAGCTGTCCAGATAGGACTGCAGCGCCAGTTGCGGCTTCGACGTCAACTTCAGCGGCCGATTCATACGCCCCCCCCTGTAGGAGCTGCGGAACGCTGCGATCTTTTGATCTTTTCAGAAGCACCACAAAGCAAGATCAAAAGATCACAGCCTGCGGCAGCTCCTACACGAAGAGAGATCATGCTCAAGCCACCTGCGGAACAAGTTGTTGCGCCAGCAGGTGCTTGAGCAAGGCGCGGTACGCCAGCACACCACGACTCTTGCCGTCAAATTGCGAAGGCGTGACCCCGGCCCGGCTGGCGTCGCGCAAACGGGTATCGACCGGGATGTAACCCTGCCAGATTTCGTCGGGGAATTTGTCGCGCAGCACGCGCAAGGTGCCCAGCGACGCCTGGGTGCGGCGGTCGAACAGGGTTGGCACGATGCTGAACGGCAGCGCCTGTTTGCGCGAGCGGTTGATCATCGCCAGGGTGTTGACCATGCGCTCCAGGCCTTTGACGGCCAGGTGCTCGGTCTGCACCGGGATCACCAGTTGTTGGCTCGCGGCCAGGGCGTTGACCATCAGCACGCCGAGCAACGGCGGGCTGTCGATGATCGCGTAATCGAAGTCCTGCCACAGTTGCGCCAGACTCTTGGCGATCACCAGGCCCAGACCGCTTTGCCCCGGCGACTGGCGCTCGAGGGTGGCCAGTGCGGTACTCGACGGCAACAGAGAAATGCGTTCGTCGCTGGTCGACAACAGCAACTGCCCGGGCAAACCCTGCGGCACGCTGCCCTTGTGCAGAAACAGGTCGTAGTTGCTGTGTTCCAGGCTGTCGGGGTCGTAGCCGAAATAGCTGGTCATCGAGCCGTGCGGGTCGAGATCGACCACAACCACGCGCTTGCCCGCCTCCGCCAGCAACCCGGCTAAAGCGATGGAAGATGTGGTTTTACCGACACCACCCTTTTGATTGGCGACTGCCCAGACTCTCATTCGGTTCGTTCCTCCCGGCCGAGATCCTCGACCGAGACATGGCTCAGCGTATTAATGCGGGCGACGGAGAATTGACGGCACTCTCGCGTCCCGGCGTCTTGACCGGGGTCGGTGCAGTTTGTGTGCCAGCACGCTTCAATGCCGCGTCCGGTTGCGCATTGGCGGTTCCGGTCCCCGTCAGACTGCGGCGCACATCGAGGTTGCGCGACACCACCAGCACCACGCGACGGTTTTTCGCCCGGCCTTCGGCGGTGGCGTTATTGGCTACCGGCTGAAACTCACCGTAACCCACCGAGGCCAGACGCCCGGGGTTCACGCCCTGCATCGCCAGCATGCGCACGATGCTCGCCGAACGCGCCGAGGACAGTTCCCAGTTGGTCGGGTATTGCGCGGTGCGGATCGGCTGATCGTCGGTGAAACCTTCGACGTGGATCGGGTTGTCGAACGGTTTGAGGATCGCCGCGACCTTGTCGATGATGTTGAAGGCGATGTCGCTCGGCATCGCGTCGCCACTGCCGAACAACAGGCTGGAGTTGAGTTCGATCTCGACCCACAACTCATTGCCGCGCACGGTCATCTGGTTGGAAGCAATCAGGTCGCCGAACGCGGCACTGATGTCATCGGCAATGCTTTTCAGCGGATCGCTGGCCCCGGCGATACCGGCATCGACCTGCTCGCTGTCCTTGACCAGCGGCTTGGCCGGGGTCACGGTTTTCGGTCGTTCCTCACCAATCGGAATCGGCTTGAGCGAACGATCGGAGTCGGTGAAAACCCCGATCAGCGCTTCGGAAATGACTTTGTATTTGCCTTCGTTGATCGACGAGATGGAATACATCACCACAAAGAACGCGAACAACAGCGTGATGAAATCCGCGTAGGACACAAGCCAGCGCTCGTGATTAACGTGTTCTTCCTGATGCCTGCGGCGAGCCATAGTCCATTACCCCCATCAATCCATGAAGCCCTGAAGCTTCAGCTCGATAGAGCGAGGGTTTTCACCTTCGGCGATCGACAAAATACCTTCCAACAACATTTCGCGATAACGCGACTGCCGCAACGCGATTGACTTGAGCTTGGCCGCCACCGGCAGCAACACCAGGTTGGCACTGGCCACGCCGTAGATGGTCGCGACGAATGCCACGGCAATACCGCTGCCCAATTGCGTCGGATCAGCGAGGTTGCCCATCACATGGATCAGGCCCATCACCGCACCGATGATGCCGATGGTCGGCGCGTAGCCGCCCATGCTTTCGAAAACTTTGGCCGCTTCGATGTCGCGGGCTTCCTGGGTGTAGAAGTCCACTTCGAGGATGCTGCGGATCGCTTCCGGCTCGGCGCCGTCGACCAGCAGTTGCAGGCCCTTGCGCGAGTAGTTGTCGGGTTCAGCATCGGCGACGCCTTCCAGGCCGAGCAGGCCTTCCTTGCGCGCGGTGAGGCTCCAGTTGACCACGCGGTCGATGCCGCCAGCCAGATCCACCCGTGGCGGAAACAGGATCCAGGCGAGAATCTGCATGGCGCGCTTGAAGGCGCTCATCGGCGATTGCAGCAGCGCTGCACCGATGGTGCCCCCGAGAACAATCAGCGCCGCCGGGCCGTTGGCCAGCGCGCCGAGGTGACCGCCTTCAAGGAAGTTGCCGCCGATGATGGCGACGAACGCCAGGATAATCCCGATAAGGCTTAAAACATCCATCAGATACACGCCTCGACAATGTGCTTGCCGATGTCGTCCAGGCCGTAGACCGCGTCAGCCAGATCGGCTTTGACGATGGCCATCGGCATGCCGTAGATCACGCAGCTTGCTTCGTCTTGGGCCCATACCGAGCTGCCGCCCTGCTTGAGCAGACGCGCGCCTTCACGGCCGTCGGCGCCCATGCCGGTGAGGACCACCGCCAGAACTTTGTCGCCGTAGGACTTGGCCGCCGAACCGAAGGTAATGTCCACGCACGGCTTGTAGTTCAGACGCTCGTCGCCCGGCAGGATTTTCACCGCGCCACGGCCGTCAATCATCATCTGCTTGCCACCCGGGGCCAGCAGCGCCAGGCCCGGACGCAGGATGTCGCCATCCTCGGCTTCCTTGACGCTGATGCGGCACAGCTTGTCCAGACGCTCGGCAAAGGCCTTGGTGAACGCCGCCGGCATGTGCTGGATCAGCACGATCGGCGCCGGGAAGTTTGCCGGCAACTGAGTCAGCACCCGTTGCAGCGCAACCGGACCGCCCGTGGAGGTACCGATGGCAACCAGTTTGTAGGCTTTGCGTTTCGGAGCCGGCGACGACGCGCTGGCGGCTGGCGCGCGAGCAGGTGCTGGAGCCGGCGCCGGACGCGTCGGAGCAGCAGTGCTGTGGCTGCTGAAACTCGAAGCCGCCGGGGCTGGCGCAGGCGTCGGTGCAGCGGCCGGAGCCGGCGCACTGTAGGCACTGAAACGACGATTGCTGCGCGAGATGCTATGGACCTTCTCGCACAGCAGTTGTTTGACCTTCTCCGGGTTACGCGAGATGTCTTCGAAATTCTTCGGCAGGAAATCCACCGCGCCAGCGTCCAGCGCATCCAGGGTCACCCGGGCGCCTTCGTGGGTCAGCGAGGAGAACATCAACACCGGGGTCGGGCAGCGTTGCATGATGTGCCGCACGGCCGTGATGCCATCCATCATCGGCATCTCGTAGTCCATGGTGATCACGTCCGGCTTGAGGGCCAGGGCCTGATCGATCGCCTCTTTACCGTTGGTGGCCGTGCCGACCACCTGGATGCTCGGATCCGCTGAAAGAATTTCCGAGACGCGGCGGCGGAAAAAACCCGAATCGTCCACCACCAGGACTTTGACTGCCATAAACACTCCATTAGGTGCAGCGGGACGTCATCGCCCCGCTGCCCCGGATTCAAATACGCTTCGTCGCGTAACGCTTGAGCATGCTTGGAACATCGAGGATCAGCGCGATGCGGCCGTCACCGGTGATGGTGGCGCCGGACATGCCCGGAGTGCCCTGCAGCATTTTGCCCAATGGCTTGATGACCACTTCTTCCTGGCCGACCAGTTGATCGACGACGAAGCCGATCCGCTGGGTGCCCACCGACAGGATCACCACATGGCCTTCACGCTGCTCTTCGTGAGCGGCGGAGCTGACCAGCCAGCGCTTGAGGTAGAACAATGGCAGCGCCTTGTCCCGCACGATCACCACTTCCTGGCCATCCACCACGTTGGTGGTCGACAGGTCGAGGTGGAAGATTTCGTTGACGTTGACCAGCGGGAACGCAAACGCCTGATTGCCGAGCATCACCATCAGGGTCGGCATGATTGCCAGTGTCAGCGGCACCTTGATGACGATCTTCGAGCCCTGGCCCTTGGTCGAGTAGATGTTGATCGAACCGTTGAGCTGGGAAATCTTGGTCTTCACCACGTCCATGCCGACACCACGGCCGGACACGTCGGAGATCTCGGTCTTGGTCGAGAAACCCGGGGCGAAGATCAGGTTGTAGCACTCGGTATCGCTCAGGCGATCGGCCGCGTCCTTGTCCATCACACCGCGTTTTACCGCGATCGAACGCAGGACGTTCGGGTCCATGCCCTTGCCGTCGTCGGAGATCGACAACAGGATGTGGTCGCCTTCCTGCTCGGCCGCCAGTACCACGCGACCGCCACGGGCCTTGCCCGAAGCTTCGCGTTCTTCCGGCGACTCAATGCCATGGTCGACCGCGTTGCGCACCAAGTGGACCAGCGGGTCGGCCAAGGCCTCGACAAGGTTTTTGTCGAGGTCGGTTTCTTCACCCACCAGTTCCAGGTTGATCTCTTTCTTGAGCTGACGCGCCAGGTCACGAACCAGACGCGGGAAGCGCCCGAAGACCTTCTTGATCGGCTGCATCCGGGTCTTCATCACCGCGGTCTGCAAGTCCGCCGTGACCACGTCGAGGTTCGACACGGCCTTGGACATCGCTTCGTCGCCGCTGTTGAGACCCAGGCGCACCAGGCGGTTACGCACCAGCACCAGTTCGCCGACCATGTTCATGATTTCGTCGAGACGCGCGGTATCGACCCGCACGGTGGTCTCGGCTTCGCTGGCCGGTTTTTCCGGCGGCGGTGCAGCGGGCGCACGGGCCGGAGCCGGTGCAGCAGCGGCAGCCGGTTTCGGCGTTTCGGCTTTCGGTTCAGGCTTGGGTGCCGCTTTTGGCGCAGCAGCCGGAGCGGCAGCCTTGGCGGCAGGCGCAGCCACGGTCGACGCGGTGCCCGCAGCAGCGGCGCCAACGTCAGTGAACTTGCCTTTGCCGTGCAATTCGTCGAGCAGCGATTCGAACTCGTGATCGCTGATCAGATCGCTGCCGGCAGCGGCGGCCGCCGGTGCGGCAGGCGCCGCCGGTGCCGCAGCAATAGCCGATTCCAGTGCTTCGACGGCGAAGTTGCCCTTGCCGTGCAACTGATCGAGCAGTGCTTCAAATTCGTCGTCGGTGATGTCCGAGCTGTCACCCGCCGCCGGTGCCGCTGGAGCAGCCGCAGTCGGTGCGACGGCGTCTGGCGCGAACTGGCCTTTGCCGTGCAGTTGATCGAGCAACGACTCGAATTCGGCGTCGGTGATTTCATCGCTGGCGGCCGCATCGGCAGCCGGCGCAGGCGCAGCAGCGGCCGGGGCTTCGGCTTCGGCCTTGACGGCGTTCAGCGAATCCAGCAGCTGTTCAAATTCGTTATCGGTGATGTCGCCCGAATCGTTCGAATCGCCTTCGACGACCAGCTCTTCGATCATCTCGGCCACCGGCGAAGCCGGGGCTTCGTCGGCCGATTGCGGTTCGGCCAGACGCGCCAGCGCGGCCAGCAGTTCCGGAGTGGCGGCCGTGATCGGTGCACGTTCACGGACTTCGCTGAACATGCTGTTCACCGCGTCCAATGCTTCAAGCACCACGTCCATCAGTTCTGCATCAACGCGACGTTCACCCTTGCGCAGGATGTCGAACACGTTTTCGGCGATGTGACAGCACTCCACCAGCTCGTTGAGCTGAAGGAAGCCGGCGCCCCCTTTTACAGTGTGGAAACCGCGAAAAATTGCGTTGAGCAGATCTGCGTCATCCGGGCGGCTTTCCAGCTCGACCAGTTGCTCGGACAGTTGCTCAAGAATCTCGCCGGCCTCAACCAGGAAATCCTGAAGGATCTCTTCATCGGCGCCGAAGCTCATTAATGGGGTGCTCCTACAGGTCTAAAAACCCAAAAAACCTAAAATTCCAAAACTCTAGAATCCGAGGCTGGATAACAAATCGTCCACATCGTCCTGACCGGACACAACGTCTTCTCGTTTATCGGCATGAATCTGCGGACCTTCACCCTGCGAGAGATGTTTTTGTGGATCTTTTTCTGCAAGCATCGCGGCACGGTCGTGTTCGATGCCCGCAAAGCGGTCAACCTGACTGGCCATGAGGACGAGTTTGAGCAAATTGCTTTCGACTTCGGTGACCAGCTGGGTCACACGCTTGATCACTTGACCGGTGAGGTCCTGGTAATCCTGAGCCAGCAGGATGTCGTTCAGGTTGCTCGACACCGCACGGTTGTCCGTGCTGCTGCGTGACAGAAAACCGTCGACCCGGCGCGCCAGTTCGCGGAACTCTTCAGCCCCGACTTCACGACGCATGAAGCGGCCCCAATCGGTGCTCAGCGCCTGGGCTTCTTCAGCCAGGCCATTGACCACCGGGGTCGCGCTTTCCACCAGATCCATGGTGCGGTTGGCCGCGGCTTCGGTCAGCTTGACCACATAGCCCAGGCGTTCGGTGGCGTCGGTGATTTGCGACACTTCCTCGGCCTGCGGCATGTGCGGATCGATCTGGAAGTTGACGATCGCACTGTGCAGTTCGCGTGTGAGCTTGCCCACTTCCTGATACAGGCCACGGTCACGGGTCTGATTGAGCTCATGGATCAGTTGCACAGCGTCGCCGAACCTGCCTTTTTCAAGGCTCTCGACCAGTTCGACCGCGTGTTTTTTCAGGGTCGATTCGAAATCGCCCTGTGAAGATTCGTTATGCTCCATAGCTCCCCCGCGCGTTCATCAGCCGATGCGTTCGAAAATCTTCTCGATTTTTTCTTTCAGCGCCTGAGCCGTGAAAGGTTTGACCACGTAGCCGTTGACGCCGGCCTGGGCCGCTTCGATGATCTGCTCGCGCTTGGCTTCGGCAGTCACCATCAGCACGGGCAGGTGCTTGAGTTTTTCATCGGCACGCACGTGGCGCAGCAGGTCGATACCGGTCATGCCCGGCATGTTCCAGTCCGTTACCAGAAAGTCGATGCTTCCGCTGTTGAGCACCGGAATGGCAGTGGTGCCATCGTCGGCCTCGACGGTGTTGGTGAACCCCAGATCACGCAGCAGGTTCTTGATGATCCGCCGCATCGTTGAGAAGTCATCAACGATGAGGATTTTCATGTTCTTGTCCAATTCGACCTCCAAGCAGTCTTAAACGCGCCCAGCACCTGGACGCGCCATTTCAATCAATCCGGCAAAGCACTCGATGACTGTCTGGAGCACAACAGAGCAAGACCGGTGCCGTTCATCACCGCACCAGCCTCGTTCGCAGTGTCCCCACACTGCCTTCAGCGCGCTCGCCACTCCCCCAAACGCCCCCGCAAACGGGCCGCGCACTGGCTGTGTAACTGGCTGACCCGCGATTCACTGACGCCAAGGACTTCACCGATTTCCTTGAGGTTCAGTTCTTCGTCGTAGTACAGCGCCAACACCAGTCGCTCACGCTCCGGCAAATTGGCAATCGCGTCCGCCAGCGCAGCCTGGAAGCGTTCATCTTCCAGATCGCGTGACGGCTCAAGATGAGCACTGGCGCCATCCTCGTGCAGCCCTTCGTGTTCGCCGTCCTGCAGCAGGTCGTCGAAACTGAACAGCCGGCTGCCCAGGGTGTCATTCAAAATCCCGTAGTAATCATCGAGACTCAATTGGAGTTCGGCCGCAACCTCGTGATCTTTAGCATCACGGCCGGTTTTAGCTTCAATTGAGCGAATTGCGTCGCTGACCATACGGGTGTTGCGGTGAACCGAGCGAGGTGCCCAATCCCCTTTGCGCACTTCATCGAGCATCGCGCCGCGGATCCGGATGCCCGCGTACGTTTCGAAACTGGCGCCTTTGCTGGCGTCATATTTGGTCGAGACTTCGAGCAGGCCGATCATCCCGGCCTGAATCAGGTCTTCGACCTGCACACTCGCCGGCAAGCGCGCCAGCAAGTGATAGGCAATGCGCTTGACCAGTGGCGCGTAACGCTCGATCAACTCGTACTGCGCGTCACGTGCCGATTTCTTGTAGTAGTTCATACCGCTGGCGGTCATAACACTGGCCCTGCCGTTTGCTGCACGAGGCGCTCGACGAAAAACTCAAGGTGCCCACGCGGGTTGGCAGGCAGCGGCCAGGTATCGACCTTCTGCGCGATCGCCTTGAACGCCAGCGCGCACTTGGAACGCGGAAAGGCTTCATAGACTGCTCGCTGCTTCTGCACGGCCTTGCGCACGCTTTCGTCGTACGGCACCGCGCCGACGTATTGTAAGGCGACGTCGAGAAAGCGATCCGTGACCTTGGTCAACTTGGCGAACAGATTGCGCCCTTCCTGCGGGCTCTGCGCCATGTTGGCGAGGACGCGGAAGCGGTTCATGCCGTAGTCGCGATTGAGCAGTTTGATCAGCGCGTAGGCGTCGGTGATCGAGGTCGGCTCGTCGCAGACCACCAGCAACACTTCCTGCGCCGCGCGCACGAAACTGACTACCGAGTCACCAATGCCCGCAGCGGTGTCGATCACCAGTACATCGAGATTGTCGCCGATGTCGCTGAACGCCTGAATCAGACCGGCATGTTGCGCCGGGCTCAGGTGCACCATGCTTTGGGTGCCGGAAGCGGCCGGCACGATGCGGATCCCGCCGGGGCCCTGCAACAGCACGTCGCGCAGTTCGCAGCGGCCTTCGATGACATCGGCCAGCGTGCGTTTGGGGGTCAGCCCCAGCAGAACGTCGACGTTCGCCAGCCCCAGGTCGGCGTCCAGCAGCATGACCCGACGGCCAAGCTCTGCCAGCGCCAGAGACAAGTTCACTGACACGTTAGTCTTGCCGACGCCACCTTTGCCGCCGGTCACCGCGATCACCTGTACGGGATGCATGCTGCCCATGTTATTTCTTTACCTTGTCTTGCATAGACGGAGGCCACATTACTGGCTGCGCGTTCACAACCGGAACAATGCATGGCAGACCATCGATGTAGGTACAAAAACTGTTCATTACCTCAGCCAACCTGCTTGGTCGGGCTGTGGTAGATATCAGCGAACATGTCAGCCATGGCTTCTTCGCTGGGTTCTTCCTGCATTTGCACGCTGACGGCGCGGCTGACCAGCTGATGACGGCGCGGCAGATGCAGATCATCCGGAATCCGTGGGCCATCGGTCAGGTACGCGACCGGCAGTTCATGACTGATCGCCAGGCTCAACACTTCGCCAAGGCTGGCCGTCTCATCCAGTTTAGTCAGGATGCAGCCGGCAAGCCCGCAACGCTTGTAACTGTGATAAGCGGCGGTTAGAACCTGTTTCTGGCTGGTGGTTGCCAGCACCAGATAATTTTTTGAACGGATGCCACGCCCGGCCAGACTTTCCAGCTGCATGCGCAGCGCCGGATCGCTGGCCTGCAGGCCGGCGGTATCGATCAGCACCACGCGCTTGCGCAGCAATGGATCCAGCGCCTGCACCAGCGACTGGCCCGGGTCGACGTGGGTCACCGGCACGTTGAGAATCCGCCCCAGGGTCTTGAGTTGTTCCTGCGCACCGATGCGGAAGCTGTCCATGCTGACCAGCGCGACATTCTGCGCGCCGTACTTGAGCACGTAGCGCGCAGCCAGTTTGGCCAGGGTGGTGGTCTTGCCCATGCCGGCCGGGCCGACCATGGCAATCACTCCACCCTCTTCCAGCGGCTCGACTTCCGGTACGGCAATCATCCGCGCCAGGTGCGCGAGCAACATGCGCCAGGCCTGACGCGGTTCTTCGATGTCAGTGATCATCGCCAGCAGGTCGCGCGACAACGGCCCGGACAGACCGATGCGCTGCAGGCGGCGATACAGATTGGCCTGTGCCGGACGGCTGCCTTGCAGCTGGTTCCAGGCCAGGGTGCCGAGCTGTACTTCCATCAGCTCACGCAGACTGTTCAATTCGAAACGCATCGAATCCAGCGCACGCGGATCGACACCCGCCGATGCCGGTGCAGGTGCCGGCGCCGGACGCGCCGGGGCGGCGTAGGTCGGTTCGCTCAACGGCTCGGCAGCGGTCAGTGGCAGGCCGGCCGTCAACGGCAGCCCGGCAAAGATCTGGCGATTGCTATTGCCATCGGCTTCGCCACGCAGGCTCAGTTCGGCCTGAGCGGTGACGATGCGCGACTGGGTCTTGCGCAGTTCGTCCTCGAGTTCCATGTTCGGAACCCGTGGCGCCAGCGCCGACAACTTGTAATCCAGCGCCGCCGTCAGCTCGACGCCGCCGGCAATGCGGCGGTTGCCAATGATGGCGGCATCAGCGCCCAGCTCATCACGAACCAGCTTCATGGCCTGACGCATATCGGCGGCGAAAAAACGCTTAACTTGCATAAACCACTACCTCAGCCGTTGGGCCCTACTGTCGCAACGATGGTCACTTGCTTGTTGTCCGGAATTTCCTGGTAGGCCAGCACGTGCAGCCCCGGGACGGCGAGGCGACCGAAACGCGAGAGCATCGCGCGGATCGGGCCTGCTACCAACAGGATCACCGGTTGACCTTGCATTTCCTGGCGCTGCGCCGCTTCGATGAGCGAACGCTGCAGCTTCTCGGCCATGCTTGGCTCCAGCAGAACGCCCTCTTCCGAGCCTTGTCCTGCCTTCTGCAGACTATTGAGCAATATTTGTTCCAACCTTGGTTCCAAGGTGATCACAGGCAGCTCGGAGTCAGTGCCTACAATGCTTTGGACGATGGCGCGGGATACGCCGACGCGTACGGCGGCCACCAAAGCGGCGGTATCTTGACTCTTGGCGGCGTTGTTGGCGATGGCTTCGGCAATGCTGCGGATGTCGCGTACCGGCACGTGTTCGGCCAGCAATGCCTGTAGCACTTTGAGCAATTGCGACAGCGACACCACACCCGGCACCAGCTCTTCAGCCAGTTTCGGCGAGCTTTTGGCCAGCAATTGCATGAGTTGCTGCACTTCTTCGTGGCCGATCAGCTCACTGGAGTGTTTGTACAGAATCTGGTTCAAGTGGGTTGCGACCACGGTACTGGCGTCGACCACGGTGTAACCGAGCGATTGCGCCTGCGCGCGCTGGCTGACTTCGATCCACACCGCCTCCAGGCCGAAAGCCGGATCTTTGGCGGTAATGCCGTTGAGCGTGCCGTAGACCTGCCCCGGGTTGATCGCCAGTTCTCGATCCGGGTAGATCTCGGCTTCGGCCAGGATCACGCCCATCAGGGTCAGGCGATAGGCACTCGGCGCCAGATCGAGGTTGTCACGGATGTGCACGGTCGGCATCAGGAAGCCCAGGTCCTGCGAGAGCTTCTTGCGCACGCCCTTGATCCGCGCCAGCAACTGCCCGCCCTGATTGCGATCCACCAGCGGGATCAGGCGATAGCCGACTTCCAGGCCGATCATGTCGATCGGCGTCACGTCATCCCAGCCCAGCTCCTTGGTCTCCATGGCGCGGGCCGGCGACGGCAGCAGTTCCTGCTGACGCTGAACTTCCTGCAGCGCCTGCACTTTGGCGACGTTCTGCTTTTTCCAGAACAGGTACGCGCCACCGGCGGCCAGTGCGGCCATGCTCAGAAACGAGAAATGCGGCATGCCCGGAACAAGGCCCATGACCGCCATCAGACCTGCCGCCACCGCCAGGGCTTTGGGCGAGGCGAACATCTGCCGGTTGATCTGCTTGCCCATGTCTTCCGAACCGGAAGCACGGGTCACCATGATCGCTGCCGCTGTCGATAACAACAGTGATGGCAATTGCGCCACCAAACCGTCACCGATGGTCAGCAAGGCGTACACCTTGCCGGCGTCAGCGAAGTTCATGTTGTGCTGGAAGATACCGACCGCCATGCCACCGATGAGGTTGATGAACAGGATCAGCAAGCCGGCAATGGCGTCACCCCGCACGAACTTGCTGGCACCGTCCATCGAACCGTAGAACTCCGCCTCTTGCGCGACTTCCTGACGGCGCGCCTTGGCCTGGTTCTGATCGATCAAACCGGCGTTGAGGTCGGCGTCGATCGCCATTTGCTTGCCGGGCATCGCATCGAGGGTGAAACGCGCGCTCACCTCGGAAATCCGCCCGGCACCCTTGGTCACCACGACGAAGTTGATGATCATCAGGATCGCGAACACCACGATACCGACCACGTAGTTACCACCGATCACCACTTCACCGAAGGCCTGGATCACCTTACCGGCGGCGGCGTGGCCGTCCTGCCCGTGGAGCATCACCACCCGCGTCGAGGCCACGTTCAACGCCAGCCGCAACAGCGTCGCCACCAGCAGAATCGTCGGGAACACCGCGAAATCCAGCGGCCGCAGCGCGTACACACAGACCAGCAGCACGACAATCGACAGGGCAATGTTGAAGGTGAAGAACACGTCCAGCAGGAACGGCGGCACCGGCAGCATCATCATGGCCAGCATGACCAGCAGCAACAACGGCACGCCCAGATTGCCTCGACTGAGGTCGGCAACATTCGAGCGAGCAGTGTTGAATAACTGAGAGCGATCCACCGGTTTTCCCCGTTCCTTTAAAGCAAACTTTTGACGCCCGAAGCAGGCGCACGGCGGCTATTGCAAGAAGCCTTCCAACTTTTGCCGGGGATTGAAATTGAAGTTTGTTTCGGGGAATTGTCTTGCCTGAAGCCGGGCGCCCTGGAGCCGACCGCAAAACAGACGCAGGACGGCTATCACCATTAGCGCAAGTGAACAAAAATCAGAAAAACCGCGCACTGACGAATTTATCAGGCAATCAAAATTTGCTCTGGCTTAATTTCACCAAGAAGCAAGTCGCGGCCCACCAGATAGCGCGGCCCCTTACGGACCGGCCTACCTCCTACCTCGACATACTCTTGCTCAGGACAGCCAAATGTCACGATTTCCTCAGGCTCATGAAAATGACACATGCCTGACTGACTACGTCGGGAAATACCCCATTACCCGAGAGCGAGTCGCCCCATCGGATAAAAGCACGTTGCGACTGCCCATTCTCCCGTCGCTCTCGAGCAACGAATGTTCGATCGCATACAAGTGCGGGTATGAAAGATTGACCGACACAAATCGCCCGTAATACAAGCCCCGCCCACCATAAATAGGCGTCACGTCAACAAAGTTGGTTTGCAAAATCCCCCATCCCATGGGTTGTCCACTGTTGTCCATGCTGACGGCACCGAATTGCATGAACCAGGCGCCGGCCTGGGCTGCGGTCATGAAGGTATCGTTCAATATCAGCCGGTGGACATTCATCACCCGCACCGGATAGGCCACCTGGTTTCCATCGGCATCCGTCACCGTGATGGTGGTTGATTGATTACTCAGCCCCGACACTTTGCCGTTGGCATCGACCGATGCTATGCCGGCATTGGCTGAACGATAGGTGTAAGGCGGCCGTCCACCCGTTGGCACGCGCACTTGCACGTTGTTGACGACCTCCAGCTCGCGTAATCCATACGCTGCGCCGCCCAACAGTTTCCAGCCATTCAAAAGCATCGGCTGAGTATCAATCGCCAATTTCTGTGTGACTTTGACGGTATACCGCGCCACCGGAAGCACCAGTGCCGTGCCCTCACCATCAGAGCTGCCCAGCGCTATTTTGCAGGTCACCTCACAGCCAGAGAGATCCTTCAGTTCAAAGAACCAGCTTCGCGCCGCCGTGACGCTGATGCCTTGAGTCACTTCTTCGGCAGTCAACGCGGTACCGGGGCGCAATACCAACGGCTCAACGCCCTCGCCGCTGACCATGATCCAGACGCGCTGCCCGACCTCGGCAATCGGCAGCGGCGGCTTGACCACGCATGTGAGGTCAGTCTGGATGATTCTCAGATCGATCAGCGGTACAGCACCGGCTTCGACGATATGCGGCCGAGTCAGGACGGGATCACCGTCACTGATTGTCTTGACCGTCAAATTCAACGGCCTGGACTGGACCGTCTTGCCATTTCTGAGCAGCTCGTAAAGAACTTCAACCCGTTTTCCCAGATTTTCCGCAATGAATGAAGGCCGCAGCACAAAGAATGCAACGTTGTCAGTATTCAACTGCTGAGGAGCAAACGTCGGTGAGCCATCTCCCGGCGCTCCTTTGACCAGCAAGCGCACTTGATCACCCGGGCGCGGGCTGGCCACATGGACACGCGCGCGGGCACCACCATTATTTTCCAGCGGGTCAAGTACGCCATCAGGCGCGCGCCGAACAGTTGGTGGCTGCAACGACTGCGCCGGGTCGCCGATATACAACTCGAGCAACGAGGATGATTGCGGCAGTTCGTCTGGCCGCTCGATCCACCAAAGCAGATTGAAGAACTGCTCCCGATAGAATTCGATAGCCTCGCCGTCCAGCCAGAACTCAAGGTCCTTGCCTGCCTGGGTTTGATCAATCGGCAACTTGTCCCGAAAAACCACCCCGCCCGCATCCCCACGACCTTCCACGTGCACCACATCGCCCAAGCGGGTATAGGCAGCCGCCGCAACTTGAATATCCGTGCCGTACGGCACCTGCGCAGGATTGAGCACACCGTCCACGGCCCCCCCAACCTGCGGCGCTGGCAAGACGGGTTTGAGTTCACCGATGCGCGCATTCGTCGCCTCGGAAACCAGCGCAGGATTCAACGTGGCGTGACTGACTTCAAAAGAGACAACGACCGACCCTCGATTCAATGGGGCGATGTCCTTGCCGGTTACGTTAAAGGCAATAGCCTGGCCGACCAATCGATCACTGACGTCGCGATACGTCTGATACAGGTGCGGACGCCCGGAAGCACTGGTTCCCAGCCACGTCAATGTGACTCTGAAGCCCTTTTTTATCCGGTCATCGGGACCGCACAACACCACAGTCCGGCTTAGCGCAGGATCCAGAGTGCCGCCCACCAGATCCGTTATCAGCGGCGCCGGCAGGCGCAAGGTCTTTCCTTGCAACGTAAAGACATAGATCTCTGAACGATTTTGCTCACCTTCAGCTTTGGTCCGCAGGTAATCCACTTGCACCTGGCCGGAAGCGCTGGCAAGCACAACGGAATTGGGAACTTTAAAAGACTGAATGCCGAGACGACTAATCGATTGCTCTTCACTGTGCTCGACCACTTCACCGCTTTGCGTTGTAGCTGCCCATCGAAGCAGTAGTTTCTCTTTCAGCGCAAAGCCGGGGCGCGTAATGATCTGAACCTCCAGGTCGTCGAATCCAACCTCATCAAGACTGACCCGATCTTCATAGGCGAGAGGAACGAATACCGGATCGAGCCAGTTGTTGTCTGGATCGCTGACGACGGTCGTACGCTCCGAAAAGTCGCTGACGTTCTCTACCTGATCTTCGATCTGATAGACCACCACCGCCGGATTCGCGGGGCTCGCATCCCGGATATTCTCTGGCGAAATGAAAACACTGATCTCTTTTCCGACCTCGCCCTCCAGCACCGTGTAGGGCGTGACAGCAATACCGTGGAAACGGAGTTTCAACTGGTCCCCTTTGGTCATGAAGGGCCAGGGAGGAATGATCGCCGTGACCCCCTCGGCAGCCACTTCCTCGTCAATGACCTGCCCGGGCTTCAACTGAAGTCGAGCCGGTTTGAGTCGTTGATGGCCGGGCAAGTCCGGCTCGGGATCGTTGCCGCCCGGCGGATCGATCTTGAACCAGACCTCGATCTGCGCCCCCTCGGGGGGCTGACCGCTTTTGCGCAGAATCTCGTAGCGCAAGGTATGCACGCCGGCCGGAACCTGATTCGCAGCGATGTGCATCACCACGTCGAGATTACCGTGATCAGCAGGCAACACCGACGTGGCAACCAGATTCTTATCGACGTACAGTCGAATCGTGTCCTCTTGCGCCATATTCAGATAAGCCTGAACCAGTACCCGAAGTCCCTTGGCACTCGTATAAAGCAAGGGGCGGTTGACCCCCACTTGCGCCGGGGGAAAATCGATACCTGTGAACTGCCCGGGGATATTGGGCGGGAACAGCGAAAAGAGCCCCAGACCTCCGCTGGAGTCAAAAGGGACAATGTCATGTTGTGTATCGTCAATTTCATCCGAAATCGGCATCACCATCAAACCAATCATTGCCCTGCTCCTGAAAAAATCTGTGGCGGCTTGCCAAGGATCTGGAGAGGCCATTGAAAACTTCACGACAACGTTCGACCACTGTCAGAACTAACAGGTACGTGCAGATTTCAGACAAACGGCACTGACACCGCGCCCACCTCATACCGGCGTCGCAGCGCAGGACGCAACCGGGGATCGCGCAATTGATAATGCTTGGGGAGCTGGCGGTGAATCGGGCGCTGGATAATCTGCAGTTGCCGCAGTAGAACGCTTCTCTGACCTCTGTAAGAACTGCCGAGGGCTCGGGCCGCGACCGGACGATCTTTCGCTTTTCAAAAGCCAGATCAAAAGATCGCAGCCTTCGGCAGCTCCTACACCGATCTTTGTAGGAGCTGCCGAAGGCTGCGATCTTTTGATTTTGTAGCCGTGCGGTGATTCATCGGGGAAATTGCGGCGCCTGGACTGACGCTTTCGCGAGCAGGCTCGCTCCCACAGTGGAAATGCATTCCAAATCCGGGAGTGAAATACATTCCGAATGTGGGAGCGAGCCTGCTCGCGAAGGGGTCAGTGCAGTCAGCGCAAATTGCTCTTTAAACTCTGGTGTTTAAGACACTTGAAGACACGCCTTTTGGGCTACACATCCTTGCGCCATTGCCTACAGCTAAGCCAGAATCTGCCGGCTTGTGCGCCTTGAGGTCGGGTTCTATTGTGGGTCGGTCGCTGATTGTTCAGTGATCGGGTTTAGCAGCCCGGATTTTTCTCTAGACGCACAAAGTCCGTTGCCGTTATGGCGGCTTTGCGTGGGGCACTTCGGTGCGCCGGGTTCTAGAGTCCTGGTCTGCTAACCCGCGTACAGCCGCCACCTCCTTCGTTAGCAGCGAACGGTGTCGGCCTCACCACTCTAGAGGCTTCACCATGATCAAACCAACACCCAACCCACCCGAAACCGACCCCACCTCCCCCTACGAATCCCTCGATTCAAAAAAACTCCACGAAGCGGCCGACCGCGCACTCGACCACTACCTCTGTGCCTCCGGATCTACCCCTCCGCCGCGCAGAACCCGCCGGATGTACGCCGTCACCGCCGACTTCAAAAACGAAGAACTGCTGGCCGATGCCTGCGAAACACTCGCGTCAGCCAGAACCATCGCCCACGACTTCGCCCACCTCATACCCGCCTCGCAGCGACGAACGCTGCTGGGCATCGCGCAATTGATCATGCTTGGGGAGCTGGCGGTGAATCGGGCGTTGAATAATCTGCAGTTGGCGGGCTAAGAAGGCAGACAAGAACCTGTGGCGAGGGGATTCATCCCCGATCGGCTGCGCAGCAGCCGCAAATCCTGAATCCTTGATATTTCGGGGATCGTGGCGGTAGGTTTTGGGGCTGCTGCGCAGCCCGTCGGGGATGAATCCCCTCACCACAATGACGGCGACGGGAACCAAAATATCATTGGGTCAGGCATAAAAAAACCGCCGCCCCGTCAAATCGGGGCGGCGGTTTTTTCATCACAGTGACGTCAGGAATCGCGCCGCAGATCCGGCGGAATCGGCAAATCGTCCTTGAGCGGATCCGGGCGTTTGCCCTTGCCGGCGCGGTACTGGCGGATCTGGTAGACGTAGGCCAATACCTGAGCGACCGCCAGGTACAGCCCACCGGGGATTTCCTGCTCCAGTTCGGTGGAGTAATAGATCGAGCGTGCCAGCCCGGGCGATTCGAGGAGCATGACGTTGTTGGCCACGGCGATTTCGCGGATCTTCAGCGCGAGGAAATCGCTGCCCTTGGCCAGCAGGACCGGCGCGCCACCCTTCTCCGAGTCGTACTTGAGCGCCACGGCGTAGTGGGTCGGGTTGGTGATGACCACGTCGGCGTCGGGAATCGCCGCCATCATCCGCCGCTGCGACATCTCGCGCTGGGTCTGGCGGATGCGCTGTTTGACCTCCGGCCGGCCTTCCTGATCCTTGTGCTCGTCGCGCACTTCCTGCTTGGTCATCAGCAGTTTCTTGTGGCTTTCCCAGAGCTGCACCGGCACGTCGACCGCCGCGATGATGATCAGCCCGCAGGCCAGCCACAGCGAACTCCAGCCCACCAGCGTCACGCTGTGAATGATTGCCTGCTCAAGCGGTTCATGGGCGATCCGCAGGAAGTCATCGATGTCGGCCGACAACACCATCAGGGCCACAAACAGCGTGATGATGAACTTGGCCAGCGCCTTGACCAGTTCGATCACGGCCTTCATCGAGAACATGCGTTTAAGGCCCGCAGCGGGGTTCATCCGGCTGAATTTCGGCGCCATGGAGCCGGCAGCGAACAGCCAGCCGCCGAGGGAGATCGGCCCGATCAAGGCGGCCAGCAACAAAGTAATCATGACCGGCTGGATCGCAACCAGGGCGATCTTGCCCGAAACCAGCAGGAAGGTGCCCATGGATTTCTCGTCCATGATCACTTCCCGCGAAAGGTTGAAATTGAGGCGCATCAGGTCCATCAACTCCTGCGCCAGCATGCCGCCAAAGATCAGCAGACCACCGGCGCCGGCAAGCATCACCGCCAGGGTGTTGAGCTCTTTGGAGCGGGCAATCTCACCCTTCTCACGGGAGTCCTTTTTGCGTTTCTCCGTGGGGTCTTCTGTTTTGTCCTGACCGCTTTCGCTCTCAGCCATGCCTCAGCGCGCCCGTGCCAGTTCGCGTAACAACTGCAAGGCCTCGGAGGCCAGCGGTTGATACTGGTTGAGGATGTCCGCCAGACCGACCCAGACGATGAACAGACCGAGCACCAGCGTCAGCGGAAAACCGATGGAGAAAATGTTCAGTTGCGGCGCGGCGCGGGTCATCACGCCGAATGCAATGTTTACCACCAGCAGCGCCGTGACCGCCGGCAACACCAGCAACAACGCCGCCCCGAGCACCCAACCGAGCTTGCCGGCCAGTTCCCAGTACTGCGCCGTCATCAAGCCGCCGCCGACCGGCAGCGTGGTGAAGCTCTCGGTGAGCACTTCGAAGACCACCAGATGGCCGTTCATCGACAGGAACAACAACGTCACCAGCATGGTGAAGAACTGGCCGATGACCGCCACCGAGACGCCGTTGGCCGGGTCGACCATCGAGGCGAAGCCCATGCCCATCTGGATCGCGACAATCTGCCCGGCCACGGCAAACGCCTGGAAAAACAGTTGCAGGGAAAACCCCAGCACCGCGCCGACCAGAATCTGCTCGCCAATCAGTAACCAGCCACTGAGCGCCAGCGGATTGACCGCCGGCATCGGCGGCAGCCCCGGGGCAATGCACACGGTAATGGCCACGGCGAAATACAACCGCACACGGCGTGACACCAGGGTGGTGCCGAACACCGGCATGACCATCAGCATCGAGGCGACACGAAACAGGGGCAACATGAACGACGCCACCCAGGTACTGATCTGGGTGTCGGTCAGCTGAAGCAGCGATTGCATGGCTTAGCCGATGACCATCGGGATGTTTTTGTAGAGCTGGATGATGTATTCCATGAACGTCTGCACGATCCACGGACCGCCCACAATCAGCGTCACCAGCATCACCAACAGACGCGGCAGGAAGCTCAGGGTCTGTTCGTTGATCTGCGTCGCGGCCTGAAACATCGCCACCAACAAGCCGACCAACAGACTCGGCACCACCAGAATCGCGACCATCAAGGTGGTCAGCCACAGCGCTTCACGAAAGATATCGACCGCCACTTCCGGCGTCATGGCGAAACACCTCCGAAGCTACTGGCCAGGGTGCCGATGATCAGCGCCCAGCCATCCACCAGTACAAACAGCATGATCTTGAACGGCAGCGAAATGATCAGCGGCGACAGCATCATCATACCCATCGCCATCAGCACGCTCGCCACCACCAGGTCGATGATCAGGAACGGGATGAAGATCATGAAACCGATCTGGAACGCGGTTTTCAGTTCGGAGGTAACGAACGCCGGCACCAGAATGGTCAGCGGCGCCTGATCCGGGGTGGCGATGTCGGTGCGCTTGGACAGACGCATGAACAGCTCCAGATCGCTGGTGCGGGTCTGGGCGAGCATGAAGTCCTTGATCGGTACCTGAGCCTTTTCCACCGCTTGCTGCGCGGTGAGCTTTTCCGCCAGGTACGGCTGCAGCGCATCGTTGTTCACCCGGTCGAACACCGGGGCCATGATAAACATGGTGAGGAACAGCGCCATGCCAGTGAGGATCTGGTTCGACGGCGTCTGCTGCAAGCCGAGGGCCTGACGCAGGATCGAGAAGACGATGATGATCCGGGTGAAACTGGTCATCAGAATCACGGCCGCCGGAATGAAGCTCAGGGCGGTCATGATCAGCAGGATCTGCAGGCTGACCGAATACTCCTGCGCGCCGTTGGCGTTGGTGCCCAGCGTGATCGCCGGAATCGACAACGGATCGGCGGCGAACGCCAACGGCGCGGCCAGCATCAGGGCCAGCGTCAAGACGATGCGTAGCGCAGCCATTACTTCTTATCCTTCTGATCCTTGCCGAGAATCTTCAACAGATGCTGGGCAAATTCCGGGGTCGCTTTTTCGCCGCTGCTCGGCACTTGCACCGGCTCCTTGAGCACATGCAGCGCGGTGATGGTGCCAGGACTGAGGCCCAACAGAATCTGCTCGTTGCCGACCTGCACCAGCATCAAGCGGTCACGCGGACCGAGCGCGCGGGAGCCGATCAGTTCGATCACCTGGCCCTTGCCCGCCGGCCCGGCCTGCTGCACCCGGCGCAGCAGCCAGGCGAGGAAGAAGATCAACCCCAGCACCAGCAACAGCCCGAAGACCAGTTGCGTCAGTTGCCCGGCCACGCCGCTGCTGACCATCGGCGCGGTGGCAGCAGGCACGGTGGTCGCCGTCGACGGCTCGGCGGCCAGCACGCTCAATGGCAATGCCAGCAATGCCCAGAGAAACCGTTTCACTCAGCGCAGCTTCTTGATGCGTTCGCTTGGGCTGATCACGTCGGTCAGGCGGATGCCGAACTTCTCGTTGACCACCACCACTTCGCCGTGCGCGATCAGGGTGCCGTTGACCAGCACGTCCAGCGGCTCGCCGGCCAGACGATCGAGCTCGATCACCGAACCCTGGTTCAGTTGCAGCAGGTTGCGGATGTTGATATCGGTGCTGCCCACTTCCATCGAGATCGACACCGGGATGTCGAGGATCACGTCGAGGTTCGGGCCATCCAGCGTCACTGGATCGTTGTTCTTCGGCACGCTGCCGAACTCTTCCATCGGCAGACGGTTTGAGCTTGCCGCGTCAGCGTCGGCGGCCAGCAGCGCGTCGATGTCAGCCTGGCTGCCATCACCGGTCTCTTCCAGGGCCGCAGCCCATTCGTCGGCCAGTGCCTGATCGTCCTGGGCGTTCATTTCGTCGTTCATCATTTGTCCTCGGCGGGCAACAATTCAGTTAAATGCGTGGGGGTGAGAGCGGCGCTTCAGCGCCGCTCGATCGGCTCGATCACCTGCAACGCGAGGTTGCCTTTGTGCGAGCCCATCTTGACCTTGAAGGCCGGTACGCCGTTGGCGCGCATGATCATGTCTTCCGGCATCTCCACCGGGATCACATCCCCCGGCTGCATATGCAGGATGTCGCGCAGTTTCAACTGGCGGCGGGCCACGGTGGCGCCGATCGGCACGTCGACATCGAGCACGTCCTGACGCAAGGCGTTGACCCAGCGCTCGTCCTGATCGTCGAGGTCCGACTGGAAACCGGCATCGAGCATTTCGCGCACCGGCTCGATCATCGAGTACGGCATGGTCACGTGCAGATCGCCGCCACCGCCATCGAGTTCGATGTGGAAGGTGGAGACCACGATCGCTTCGCTCGGGCCGACGATGTTGGCCATGGCCGGGTTCACTTCCGAGTTGATGTACTCGAAATTGACTTCCATGATCGCCTGCCAGGCTTCCTTCAGATCGACGAACGCCTGCTCCAGCACCATGCGCACCACGCGCAGTTCGGTCGGGGTGAATTCACGCCCTTCGATCTTGGCGTGACGACCGTCGCCGCCGAAGAAGTTGTCCACCAGCTTGAACACCAGTTTGGCGTCGAGGATGAACAGCGCGGTACCACGCAACGGTTTGATCTTGACCAGGTTGAGGCTGGTCGGCACGTACAGCGAGTGCACGTATTCGCCGAACTTCATCACCTGCACGCCACCGACGGCAACGTCCGCCGAGCGGCGCAGCATGTTGAACATGCTGATGCGGGTGTAACGGGCAAAACGCTCGTTGATCATTTCCAGGGTCGGCATGCGTCCACGGACGATGCGATCCTGGCTGGTCAGGTCGTAGCTTTTGACACTGCCGGGTTCGGCAGCGTTATCGGTCTGTACCAGACCATCGTCGACGCCATGCAACAGCGCGTCGATTTCATCCTGGGACAGCAGATCCTGCACGGCCATGTCGTGTTCCTACTGCAGTACGAAATTAGTGAAAAGCAACTGTTCGATCACCACTTTGCCCAGCTCTTTCTGCGCCACTTCCTGGACGCTGGCTGTGGCCTTCTGGCGCAACATCTCCTGGCCGACCGGGGTCGCCAGTGTGGCGAAATCCTGACCGGAGAAGAGCATCACCAGGTTGTTGCGGATCACCGGCATGTGCACTTTGAGCGCGTCCAGATCGGCCTGGTTACGCGCCAGCATGGTGATGCTCACCTGCATGTAGCGCTGACGGCCGTTCTGGTTGTAGTTGGCGACAAACGCCGGCGCCATCGGCTCGAAAATCGCCGGCTGCTTGCCGACCGGCGCGGTCTCGGCCGCGGCGGCAGGCTTGCTCTGAGCACTGTGCATGAAGTACCAGGTCGCGCCCACGGACACACCGATCGCCAGCAGCAGAGCCACCACGATCAGGATGATCATCTTGAGTTTGCCTTTGGTCGCGGGGTCTTTTACAGCTGCTGCTTCGCTCTTCGCCATGCCAATAATCCGTCACTAATCGGGTTTTCACAGTCGCACGGCAAGGCAAGAGCAAGTGTTATGCCAGAAGTGTCGGAGCGTTGGAGGAGCGGGATGCATGAATCGATACAAGCCCTGTGGGAGCTGGCTTGCCAGCGATAGCGATTGGTCTGACACATTGGTTCTGAATGTGCCGCCGCCATCGCTGGCAAGCCAGCTCCCACAGGTTTTTGTGAACACCTTGAATCAGGCGTAATAGTCGACGGCGCTGCTGCCGATCACGCTGGTGGTTTGTGCAGCGGCTTCGGCCACGCTCACAGGCGCCAATTCTTCTTCCGCCGAATCCAGACGCCCACCTGCAGCGCTGGTACGGCCGCTCTGACCGTGCTGCGCCTGTTCCTGACCCTGCTGACCCTGCCAGCCACGACTCTGGTCAGAGACGTTGACGTCAACCTGGCCCATGCCCTGCTGGGTAAACATGTCACGCAGGCGATGCATCTGGCCGTCCAGCGCTTCACGCACACTTGGATGTGCGCTCATGAAGGTCACTTGAGTCTGTTGGTCGGGCACCATGTTCACGCGGATGTCCAGGCGTCCCAACTCTGCCGGCTGCAATTGAATATCCGCCGCCTTCAGATTGGCGCTGGACAGGTACATGACGCGGTTGACGATTTCTTCGGTCCAGCCGCTCTGGTGCATGGCGATCGGTTGATTCACCGGCACCGCGTTCGCGGTTTTCGGCGTAGCCGCCTGAGTCAGCGCCGCCAGACGGTTGGCGAAATCATCGACACGGGTGTCGCTGGTGGCAGCCTTCAGATCTTTCAGGCCATCGTCGATCAGACCGCTGAAGGCTTTCTCGCCGTTCTGACTGGTGCTGTCCTTGTCGGCCTGCACATCGAGCATGCTGGCCATGCCAGCGGCGAAATTCTGCGCTGAAGTCAATTCACCGTCGGCCTGGGTCTGTGCCGGCGTAGCTTTGGGTTGTGCCTGGCTGCTGGCGGAAATGTGGCCGCCCTGCTCCATCGCCATGCGCACCGCCGGCAGCGAATCGAGTGGATCGGCCGCCGGGTCGAAAGCGCTATCGGTCGATGCCGCCGGGTCTTTGACCACGGCTGGCGCAACGGTTGCAGCCACGACCGGCGTCTCGGCCTTGACCGGCTCCGGTGTTGCAGCGACTGGCGCGGGCACCGCCGGTGCAGTCACCAGCGGTTGCATGGTTTGCGCCAGCGCCGGATCCAGCGCCGGATCTACCGGGGTGGTGTCTGCCACTGGCGTCTGCGCGCTATCAGCGGCCGCATCGGTGGCGGCCTTGTCAGCGGCCGCCTGATCATCGGATGCAGTCGAAGCGGTCTTGTCGGCAGGCAAGGCATTGCCGCTATCGGCAACGGCCGGTTGTGTGGCGGCAGACTTGTCCTTGCCGAAATCTTTCTTGTCGCTGTTGTCGGCAACCTTGTCGCGCGAAGGTTTCAGCGAACTGTCAGCGCTCGCCAGCGATTTTTTCGGGCCTTGATCGGCGAACACCTGAGCGAAGCTTGAGGCCTTGTCCCCGGTGTCTGCGGCCATGACCGGCGCTTTGGCAGCAGCGGCTTGCGCCTTGGCCTGGGCGGCAGATTGAAGAAGAACATTGGGGGTCGCAGGCATGACACGGTCTCCGCTGCACTGGGATCGTAGGTACAGTTGACGGGGATTATTGCAAGTGTCGGGCCAGTTTTGTCCGGCGCTGGCGAAAAGCGCCGGACGGCAGGATTCAATGCGTGATGGCGTGCTGGCGTTCGTCTTCGTATACAGGTCGCACATCGGCAAATTCGCTGCTGATGTCCGCCACCAGATCGACGATTTCGGCGGGACTTTTGTTTCTGGCGTCCGCCTCGAGCGCCTGACAGAGCGTCGCCAGTCGCACAGCACCCATGTTGCTGGCGCTGCCCTTGAAACTATGGGCGACCTCGGCCAACACCTTGGCGTCGGCGGTCTTTTGCAATTGATGCAAGCGACTTTCAGAATCGGTCAGGAAGGTATCCAGCAAATCCGGATAGCTGTCTTCCATCACTTCGCGCAACGCATCGAGTACTTCGCGATCCACATGTTGGTCAGTCACTTGTTCACTCCTTGATCAAGAATCGGCGAATTATGCCCTAACCTCCCAGAAAAACTCTACGCAAGCACTGCGACCTTCGTCCGACCAACTGGCGTTATGCCCCAATTGCCGGATCAAGCTGACGCCGCGCCCCGACAGACGGACGCCGTCCAGCGGTCGCTCCATCACGCGCGCCACGTCAAACCCCTTGCCGCTGTCCTCGACGCGGATGACCAGGCAACCACCGGCACCTTGCGGCCTGACTTGCAAATGCACGCGCACATAACCGTCCTGCAACGCCTCGAGTCGTGCATTGCGCTGCTCGTAGTAGCGAGCGAATCCGGCCGCATCACGCTTGAGGCTGGAATCGAGTCCCAGCACGCCATGCTCCAGTGCGTTGGAATACAGCTCGGCAAGCACGCTGTAGATTGCGCCACCCTGGGTGCGCAAGCCATGTACTTCCAGTAACAATTGCAGCAAATATGGCAACGGATTGAAGCGTTTGAGCGTCGCACCGCGAAACTCGAAGCTTACCGACCAGTCCAGCGGACAGGATTGGCCACTGTCGGAATACACCGGCGCCGACGGCACCACCTGCGCCGCCTCCAGCAGACTGATCTCGACCATGCTCACATCGTCGCGGGGCTCGCCACGAAATGCGTGCAAGGCCTGTTCGATCTCGACGAACAGATTGTCCGGTTCACGATTGGCGGCAAACAGTTGCTGCAAACGCTCGACACCAAACAACCGGTCATCGGCGTCAGTGGTATCGATCACGCCGTCTGACAGCAGGAACACTCGGTCCCCTGCCGCCATGGCCTGCACTTCGGTGCGATCGTCGAATGCCTGCGGGCTGAGCACCCCCAGCGGTAAATGCCGCGCCGGCAGCGGCAGCCGTTCGCCCGTGGCGATCCGGTGCAGATAGCCATCGGGCATGCCGCCGTTCCACACCTCCACAGTACGGCGCTGAAAGCTCAGGCAAAGCATGGTCGCGCAGCAGAACATGTCCACCGGCAGGATGCGCTTGAGCTTGGCGTTCATCTCGCGCAGGGTTTCGGCCAGGCCGTAACCTTTGGCCGTCATGCCGTAAAACACTTCGGCCAACGGCATCGCCCCCACCGCCGCCGGCAGACCGTGGCCGGTGAAATCACCGAGCAGTACATGCATGTCGCCGGCCGGCGTGTAGGCCGCCAGCAGCAGGTCGCCGTTGAACAATGCATAGGGCGATTGCAGGTAGCGAATATTCGGCGCGCTCAGGCAACCCGAATGCGCGACCTTGTCGAACACCGCTTTGGCCACGCGCTGTTCGTTGAGCAGGTAATCGTGATGTTTGGCAATCAGGTCGCGCTGCTGCAGCACCGTGGCCTGCAAACGACGCAAGCGATCCATCGCCTTGATTTTGGCGGCAAGGATTACCTGGTTGTACGGCTTCGCCAGAAAGTCGTCGCCGCCCGCCTCCAGACAGCGCGCCAGCGCTTCGCTTTCGGTCAGCGAGGTCAGGAAGATGATCGGCACCAGGGTTTCCCCCGCCAGCGCCTTGATCTGTCGCGCCGCTTCGAAGCCATCCATCACCGGCATCATTGCGTCCATCAGCACCAGGTGCGGCGGCTGGCGCCGAAACACTTCCAGCGCTTCGGCGCCATTGGCGGCGGTCAGCACTTCATGCCCCTGACGCCGGACGATGGTCGACAACAGTAACCGGTCGGCGGCGCTGTCTTCGGCGATCAGGATCGTCAGCGGCTCTTGTGCCTGCATGACCGTCAACTGATGTCGAACAGTTTGTCGAAGTTGGAGATGGCGAGAATCTTGCGCACGTCGGAGTTGCTGTTGACCACCCGCACGTCCGAGTCGTCGCCGCCGGCGTGATCGCGCAGCAGGAGCAGCATGCCCAGCGCGGAGCTGTCTAGGTAGGTGGCATCCTTCAGATCGACCACGATGGAGTCAGGCTTGTGGTTAAGCCGCTCATAGGCCTCGCGAAATTCCTGATGGCGCCCGAAATCGAACCGCCCCCTGACCGAAATCGTCAGTTTTTGGCCATCCGGAGAGACTTCTGTAACGACTGACATTGACTGGCTTCCTTGTCATTGACGAACGTGTACAAGGTTTAGCACTTGGACAGGGTTGGGGCAAGGCTGGAAGCCAGATCAAAAGATCGCAGCCTTCGGCAGCTCCTACATCAATCACCTGCAGGAGCTGCCGAAGGCTGCGATCTTTTGACATTATTCAAGAGGATCGTGCCGCGGCAAACGCTGCGACAACTCGTCCAGTAATCTCTGCTCGCGCTTGTCTTCGAGGCGTTGCGCCTCTTCGCGGTAGCGCTGCACCAGTTTGCGCAGGCCTTCGACCTTGGCGAACGCCTGCTGCCAAGCGTCTCGCGCCTTGATCAGGTTGTTCTGGTGCCAGACCAGGCTTTGCCGCTGCTGGTCGATCGCAGTGTCCAGTTGCGCGAGAAAGCCGTGATACCCCAGCAGCCATTGTCCGGAAACCCCGTCGCTGCCACGTACGATCCACTGCTCCTGATAATCCAGACGAAAGGCGTCGAGGTCGGCGAGTTTGCTTTCAGCCACCTTGACCTGGCCCTGAAAGTATCCCAGACGCTGGACGGCAGTTTTTTCGGCCTGTTCGGCCATTTCCACCACCGGTGCCAGACGTGCGGCGCGACTCACGGCCATGGCCGGTTACCCGCCCGCCGCAGGTGCGAACAGGGTTTCCAGATAGGCCTGGCTTTCGCCCATATTGATCTTGTCGTTCAGCCCCTGCCGCTGGTAGCGGGTCAATTGCGGCTGCAGATTGATCGCCAGATCGGTCTCGCGGTCACCACCGGCGACGTAAGCGCCGACGCTGATCAGATCGCGGCTCTGCTGATAGCGTGACCACAGCTGTTTGAAGTACTGCGCACGCTGCATGTGTTCCGCCGAAACCACCGCCGGCATCACCCGGCTGATCGACGCTTCGATGTCGATGGCCGGATAGTGCCCTTCCTCGGCCAGCCGCCGGGACAACACGATGTGGCCGTCGAGCACGCCCCGCGCCGAGTCGGCAATCGGGTCCTGCTGGTCATCGCCTTCGGACAACACGGTGTAGAACGCGGTGATCGATCCCCCGCCCTTTTCCGCGTTACCGGCGCGCTCCACCAGTTTCGGCAGTTTGGCGAACACCGAGGGCGGATAACCCTTGGTCGCTGGCGGCTCGCCGATGGCCAGGGCGATTTCCCGCTGGGCCTGGGCGAAACGGGTCAGCGAATCCATCAGCAACAGGACGTTCTTGCCCTTGTCGCGGAAATACTCGGCGATGCGCGTGCAGTACATGGCCGCGCGCAGACGCATCAGCGGCGCATCGTCCGCCGGCGAGGCGACGACCACCGAACGCTTGAGGCCTTCTTCACCGAGGATGTGCTCGATGAACTCTTTCACTTCGCGACCCCGCTCACCGATCAGGCCGACGACGATAATGTCGGCCTCGGTGAAGCGGGTCATCATGCCCAGCAGCACCGATTTACCGACACCGGTACCGGCGAACAGCCCCAGACGCTGACCACGCCCGACCGTCAGCAATCCGTTGATGCAACGGATGCCGACGTCCAGCGGTTCGTGGATCGGGTCGCGGTTGAGCGGGTTGATTGTCGGGCCGTCCATCGGCACCCAGTCTTCAGCCTTCATCCCGCCCTTGCCGTCCAGCGCGCGTCCGGCGCCGTCGAGTACGCGACCGAGCATGCTCATGCCCATCGGCAAACGACCGGTTTCCGCCAGCGGTACCACACGGGCGCCCGGGGCAATGCCGGCGACGCTGCCGACCGGCATCAGGAAGACTTTGCTGCCGGAAAACCCCATGACTTCCGCTTCCACCTGGGACGGGTGATAGCTGTCGTCATTGATCACCAGGCAACGTGTGCCCATGGCGGCGCGCAGACCTTCGGCTTCGAGGGTGAGGCCGACCATGCGCAGCAGACGGCCTTCAAGAATCGGCGCGCCAGCGATGTCAGTGGCGTCGGCGTAGGTGCTGAGGCGCTTGGCGAAACTGGTGCGTTCAAGGCGCATCGGGGGTGTCCGCGAGCGGCGCTTGCGGCGCAGCCGCTGATGGGCTTTCTTCAGGAATGTCCAGACTCAGATCCGGCGCAGCCGGGTGCAGAGACTGTTCGTGCAATTGGTCAAACAGCTTGCCCATGACCTGGGTGATGCGGGTTTCAATGCTCGCGTCGATGCGGCTGTGCGCGGTTTCAACCCGGCAGCCACCGGGCATCAGCGACTCGTCCTCGACGATGCGCCAGGTTTCTTCATGGCGTTCGCGCAAGGCCTTGGCCTGTTCGAAGTCCTGCGGATTGACGTACAGGCGCACGTTGTCCACGCCCAACGGCAGCAACTTGAGCGCATCGCGCATGACGTGTTCGATCTGGCTGGAATCGATCGCCAGTTCGCGCTTGATCACCTGTCTGGTGATGTGTTGCACGAGGTCAACCAGCGACTTTTCGATCTGCGTGTCTTGCTCGGCAATCGGCTCGAACAGGTGGGTCATCAGTTGCTCGAGGCTGGCCAGTTTTGCCGCCAGCGCCACTTCGGCTTCCTGACGCACTTTGAGCGTGGCGCTGTGAAAACCTTCCTTCTCACCGATGCCAAAGCCCTCGTTGTAAGCCTCCTGACGGATGCTTTCGAGTTCTTCCAGAGTCAGTGGCTGGACTTCCTCCAGCGGCACTTCTTCCATTTCCGGCGGTTCGGGCTCCGGTTCCGGCTCGGGTTCCGGTTTCGGCGGATCGAAGCTGGGCAACGCCCAGGATTCGAAACCACGGACATCGCGGGCGCGGATCAGGTCCGTCACTGACTCGTCATGCTTGTCCATGGGCTTAGATCATTTCCTCGCCGCCCTTGCCACCGAGCACGATCTCGCCGGCTTCGGCCATACGACGGGCAATGGTGAGGATTTCTTTCTGCGCGGTTTCCACGTCGCTGACGCGCACCGGGCCTTTGGCTTCGAGGTCGTCGCGCAACAGTTCGGCCGCACGTTTGGACATGTTCTTGAAGATCTTCTCTTTGACGCCTTCGTCCGAGCCCTTGAGGGCCAGTACCAGCACGTCCGAGGACACTTCGCGCAACAGCGCCTGGATGCCGCGGTCGTCGACGTCGGCCAGGTTGTTGAACACGAACATGAGGTCTTCGATCTGACCGGACAGGTCTTCGTCGACTTCGCGGATCGAGTCCATGAGCTGGCCTTCGATCGAGCTGTCGAGGAAGTTCATGATGTCCGCCGCACGCTTGATGCCACCCAGGGTGGTGCGCGAGGCGTTCGAGTTGCCGGAGAACTGCTTCTCGAGAATCTGGTTCAGCTCTTTCAGCGCAGCCGGCTGCACGGTGTTCAGCGACGAAACGCGCAGGATGATGTCCAGGCGCACCTTGTGGTCGAAGTTGCCGAGCACTTCACCGGCCTGATCCGGGTCGAGGTAGGCGACGACGATGGCCTGGATCTGCGGGTGTTCGTAACGGATCACATCGGCAACGGCGCGCGGCTCCATCCATTTCAGGCTGTCGAGGCCGCTGGTGTTGCCACCGAGCAGGATGCGGTCGATCAGGCCGTTGGCCTTGTCTTCGCCCAGCGCCTGGGTGAGCATTTTGCGCACGTAGTCGTCGGAGCCGACGCCGAGGCTGGTCTGGTCGCCGACGATGTCGACGAACTCGCTCATGACCTGCTCGACCTGCTCGCGATGGACGTTGCCCATCTGAGCCATGGCCACACCCACCCGCTGAACCTCTTTCGGGCCCATGTGGCGCAGCACTTGCGCGGCATCGGTCGAACCCAGGGACAGCAGCAGAATCGCGGCTTTGTCGACCTTGTTCAGTTTGACGGTTGCGGCTCGGTTATCACTCATCTGCGTTAATCCACTCTTTCACGACCTGAGCCACGCGACCCGGATCCTCGGCCACCAAGCTCTTGATTGCATTCAGTTGTGCGTCATAACCCTCACTCGGGCTCGGCAACAGAATGCTCTGCGGACCACCGAGGCTCACGCGGTCGTTGGCCAGGTCGCCGTCCAGGCCGCCCATGCCACCGAGTTCCACGTCGCTGCCCAGACCGGCCAGCTCCTTGCCTTTGCCGCCACCGGTGATGTTGTTCAACACCGGACGCAGCACACCAAACACCAGCACCAGAATGAACAACACACCCAGTACTTGTTTGACGATGTCCCAGAACCATGGCTGGGAGTAGAACGGAATATCGGCAACCACTTCACCGCGTTCGGCGGAGAACGGCATGTTGATCACGCTGACGCTGTCACCACGGCTGGCATCAAAGCCAACGGCGTCCTGCACCAGACGGGTGAAGCGCGCCAGTTCATCGGCGCTCCATGGCGCGCGGGTGGTTTCCCCGTTGGCCGCATTGACCTTGACCTGATCATCGACCACCACCGACACCGAAAGACGATTCAGGCGACCCTGCTGCTGCTTGGTGTGGCTGATGGAACGGTCCAGTTCGAAGTTCTTGGTGGATTGTTGACGCTTGTCCGCCGGGTACGGTGCGAGCATTGGCTGGCCGGTGGCCGGGTCCATGATCTGCTGACCGTTGGCATCCACCAGTGGCTGACCGGGTTGAACCATGCCGGTAGAGCCTTGCGCGCCACCGGTGGTTTGCGGTGCCGAGGCCGGCGCCGGCGGCTGGTTGCTCAGCGCCCCCGGGACACCTTGCGGACCATTGCTGGCGGTGCGTTGCTCATTGACCGACTGCTCGCTGCGCAACGCAGGCTGGTCCGGGTTGAACTGCTCGGCGGTCGATTCGACGGCACTGAAATCGATGTCGGCCGAGACTTCAGCCTTGTAGCGATCGTTACCCAGCACCGGCTGCAGAATGTTGTGCACGCGCTGAGTGAGCATGCTTTCCATGCGGCGGCTGTAATCGAACTGCTTGCCGGCCATGGTCATTTCGGAGTTCTCCGCCTGATCGGAGAGCAGATTGCCCTTCTGATCGACGACGGTGATCTGCGATTTGCTCAGTTCAGGCACGGAAGTCGCCACCAGGTTGATGATCGCCACCACCTGACCCGGCTCCAGCGAACGTCCGGAGTACAACTCGACCAGAACCGAAGCGCTTGGCTTGCGCTCATCGCGCACGAACACCGAGCTCTTCGGAATCGCCAGGTGCACGCGGGCGCCCTTGACGTTGTTCAGGCTGGAGATGGTGCGTGCCAGTTCGCCTTCGAGGCCGCGACGGTAACGGGTCGCTTCCATGAACTGGCTGGTGCCCAGCCCCTGTTCCTTGTCGAGGATTTCGAAACCGATGTTGCCGTCGCTGGGAGTGACACCAGCGGCCGCGAGTTTCATCCGCGCACGGGACAGATCGTCAGCCTTGACCAGCAAGGCGCCGGAGTTCGGCTCGACGGTGTAAGGGATGTCGGCGGAGGCCAGGGTGTCCATGACCTGCTTGGCGTCCATGCCGGCAAGGCTGCCGTACAACGGACGGTAATCCGGCTGCTGCGACCACAGCACCACGGCAAAGCCAATCGCCACGCTCGCAGCCAGGCCGACCAACAGGCCCACCTGACGCAGCATGGTCATCTCGGAGAGGTTTTCCAGAAAGGACAGGCCGAACAGCGGCGGTTTGCCGTCTATCGGGGTGGCCTTGGCCGGAACGTTATCGGCGACTGCTTCTGCCATGACTCAATCTCGTCCTTAAACCGGCATCTGCATGATGTCTTGATAAGCCTGAACCAGTTTGTTGCGCACCTGGGTCAGAGCCTGGAACGACACGCTGGCTTTTTGCGAGGCGATCATCACGTCGGTCAGGTCAACGCCGCTTTTGCCGATTTCAAATGCGTTGGCCAACTGAGTCGAAGCCTGCTGGGTATCGCTGACTTTGTTGATGGCCTGACCGAGCATGTCGGAAAAGCTGCTGCCTGCCAGTTCAGGGACGGCGGCAGTCGATTTCGGCGTGGCCATGGCGTCCATTTTCATGGCCTTCATGTCCATCATCAACCGATTAAATTCAATACCTTGGCTCATGGTCTACTCTCTTGGGCGGCCCGCAATTTTTTGACACTCACTCGGCGGGTATGCAGGTATTAGCAACAAGGGTGCCAGCTATCGGGCAGCCTTTCAGAAAAGCACTTTCAAACATTCGCTCCACCGCTCACGTGGCGAACAGATAGCCTTCGACGTCCATCCCGGCATCGCGCATTTGCGCCAGCTTGTAGCGCAGGGTTCGCGGGCTGATACCGAGTTTTTCCGCTGCTTCCTTGCGCCGGCCGCGTTCGGTGCGCAGGGTATCGATGATCATCTGAAACTCCCGGCGCCGCAGGTCATCGCCCAGCGCACCGGCGGATTCAGCCTCGACTTCGATCTCGCGCACCAGCGGCTGCACCGGCACGACGGACGGCGCAGTACCAAACGTCACCGCGCCCGTCAGGCAGAAATCCTGGGGCTGGATCAAACCGCCCTGCTGCAGAATCAGCGCCCGTTGAATGGCGTTATCCAGCTCACGCACATTGCCCGGCCACGGATAACCAGTGAGGCAAACCTGGGCTTCTGGCGACAGCTTCGCCGGAGCGTGCTTCATTTTATTGACGTGTTTGTTCAGCAACCGCTCGGCCAGCGGCAAGATATCGGCAGTGCGCTCGCGAAGTGGACGCCACGCCAGAGGAAAAACCGACAGACGGTAAAAAAGGTCTTCACGGAAGCGCCCCGCCGTCACTTCGCCAGCCAGATCGCGGTTGGTGGTCGCGACCACGCGAATATCCAGCGCGATCGGCTTGCGCGCACCGACACGCTCGACTTCACGCTCCTGCAGCACCCGCAGCAACTTGGCTTGCAGGCCCAGGGGCATTTCGGAAATCTCGTCGAGCAGAAGGGTGCCGCCATCGGCTTGTTCAAACTTGCCGGGTTGCGCCGCGATGGCGCCGGTGAATGAGCCTTTCTCGTGACCGAACAGCGTGGCTTCAAGCATGTTGTCAGGAATCGCCGCGCAGTTGATCGCGATGAACGGCTGGCTCGCACGGTGAGATTGCTGGTGGATGTAACGCGCCAGTACTTCCTTGCCGGTACCGGACTCGCCGGAGATCAACACTGTGGAATCGCTGCGCGCCACCCGCGCCGCCAGGTCGAGCAACTGCGCACTGGCCGGCTCGACCGCCACCGGCCCGTCGCTATCAGCCACACTGACACAGCCCAGCGCATGCCGCGAAACCAGGTCCAGCAGAGCCTTGGGCTCGAACGGCTTGACCAGATAATCCGCCGCTCCCTGGCGCATCGCATCGACCGCTCGCTCCACCGCGCCATGTGCGGTCATCAGCAGTACCGGTAGTTGCGGCTGCCGGGCGCGCAACAGTCCAAGCAGTTGATGGCCGTCCATGCCGGGCATGTTGACGTCACTGACCACCAGACTGAACGCTTCGCGCTCAACCGCTTGCAACGCCTCTTCGGCGCTGCCGACCGCGTGGTAGTCGTGGCCTGCCAGCAACAGCGTGTCGGCCAGCGCTTCGCGCAACGAGCGGTCATCCTCGACCAGCAAAACCTTGATGCCCATGACGTTTACTCAGCTCCCTGTACAGCGGAAAACAGCGGCAGGATCACCTGCGCGCACGTGCCGCGCCCGACGCGCGAACGCAGCCGCAATTCTCCCTGATGTGCCCGGGCCACAGCCTTGACCACGGTCAGACCAAGCCCGGTGCCGGTGACTTTGGTGGTAAAAAATGGCTCGCCGAGACGTTCGAGCACCACCGGATCTATACCGCTGCCGCTGTCGCTGACGCACAGGCGCAGGCTGTTGTCGCGGGTGTAGCAATGCACTTTCAGGCGTACGTTGCCGTCACTGGCCTGAATCGCGTTTTCGATCAGATTGAGAAGGGCCCCGACCAGCGTGTCGCGGTTGCACAGCAATTCGCCGGCATGACTGTCGCACTGCCAGCGAATGGGCAAATCCTGCACATGAGTCAGCGCCGCCGCCTGCAGCGATTGCATCAAGGCATTGGGGGTGATGCGATCGGTCAGCGGCAACTCGCCCCGGGCGAACACCAGCATGTCGCGCACCTGATGCTCCAGCTCGTGCAAACGCTCTTTGAGGCGGCCAGCGAAACGCTGCTGGGTGGCGACCGGCAATTCCTGCTCAGTCAAATGACTGGCGTAGAGCAAAGCGGCGGACAACGGCGTGCGGATCTGATGAGCCAGCGAGGCGACCATCCGTCCCAGCGATGACAGACGCTCATGGCGCGCCAGTTGATCTTGAAGGTGGCGGGTTTCTGTCAGGTCGTTGAGCAGCACCAACTGCCCCGGCTCGGCATCCAGCGAGCGGGTGGCAATCGACAGTCGCCGACCGTTTTTCAGAGAGATTTCATGACCGTCGTCCTCGCGCGGGGCGAAGCAACGGGCGATCACGTGGCGCCACAACTCGCCTTCCAGCGGCAGCCCCAACAACTCAATGGCCGCCGGATTGGCCTCGCGAACCATGCCATGGCCGTCAATGACGATGACGCCACCGGGCAACAGATCAAGGAGGTTCTGCAGGCGGTTGGCCAAACGCTCTTTTTCGGCCAGCTCCTGCATGCGCTGGGCACTGACCACCGCCAACTCGCCTTTGAGCTCAGTGACCCGGGCTTCAAGCATGCTGTAGGAGTCGGTCAACTGGCTGGACATCTGATTGAACAGCGCGAACGCCTGTTCAAGACCCTGACGGCTCGCCTGCTCTACGGAAGACGATTGCCCCTCGGCATTGGAGGCAGATGACATCTGGGCGTGGGGCATTGTGTTCTCTCGCTTGGCTGACCGTCAGTTAAACGGAACGTTGCGAGGGACGTAGCAATACCCGTGCCTAAAAAAAACTGCTTATAAATGAAGACGTTAAAAAACAGGCGTCAATCATCCGCCTGTTCATCACCTTCACGCCGGCTCATGCCGTACTTGCGCATCTTCTCCACCAGCGTGGTTCGACGAATGCGCAGGCGTTCGGCGGCACGCGCCACAATGCCATTGGCATCGTCCAGCGCCTGCTGGATCAGACCCTGCTCCAGACCACCGAGGTAGTCTTTGAGGTCCAGACCTTCCGGCGGCAGCAGAGCGTTGGCGGTGAAGTCCGGGGTATGACCGTTGATCGCCACGCGCTCTTCGAGATCGCTGCGCAGACTGTCGACCATCTGCTCGTCTTCATCATCGACGTAGCGGAACTTCTTCGGCAACTCGACCACACCGATGACCCCGTACGGGTGCATGATCGCCATGCGCTCCACCAGGTTGGCCAGCTCGCGGACGTTGCCCGGCCAGCCGTGACGGCACAGCGACATGATCGCTGCCGAGTTGAAACGGATCGAACCGCGCTTTTCGTGCTCCATGCGCGAGATCAGTTCGTTCATCAGCAGCGGGATGTCTTCAACGCGCTCACGCAACGGCGCCATCTCGATCGGGAACACATTCAAGCGATAGTAGAGGTCTTCGCGGAAGGTGCCGACCTCGATCATGCTTTCGAGGTTCTTGTGGGTCGCGGCAATGATGCGTACATCGACGCTCTGGGTCTTGTTGCTGCCCACACGCTCGAAGGTACGCTCCTGCAGCACGCGCAACAGTTTGACCTGCATCGGCAGCGGCATGTCGCCGATTTCATCGAGGAACAGCGTACCGCCGTTGGCCAGTTCGAAACGTCCGGCGCGGCTGGTGATCGCGCCGGTGAAGGCGCCCTTCTCGTGGCCGAACAGTTCGCTTTCCAGCAGCTCGGCCGGGATCGCCCCGCAGTTGACTGGCACGAATGGCGCGTCGCGACGTTTGGAGTGGTAATGCAGGTTGCGCGCAACCACTTCCTTGCCGGTGCCGGACTCGCCGAGGATCAGCACACTGGCGTCGGTATCGGCCACTTGCTGCATCATCTGACGGACATGCTGGATCGCCCGGCTGGTGCCGACGAGGCTGCGGAACAGATTGGGTTCGCGATGACGGCCGCGCTCGCGGGCCTGGTCGTACATCTCGCGATAGACCTGGGCACGGTGCAGGGAGTCGAGCAGCTTGCTGTAGCTGGGTGGCATTTCCAGCGTCGAAAGCACCCGGCGGCGCTGGTCTTCCGGCAGGTCGACGGAAGAATTATCGCCCATCAGCAAAACAGGAAGGAACTCATCCCATGTCGAGAGTGTCTTTAACAAGCCCAACAGTGCACCCGGAGCATTTACCGTCCCGATCAGTACACAGATGACTTCACGACTTGATGACAAAGAGCCGACAGCCTGCTGCCAGTCATGGCTGCCGCAGGGTAAATTTTCTTCGCCGAGAAAATTTAAAATCACCGCCAGGTCGCGGCGGCGGACGCTATCGTCATCGATCAGCAGAATTTTGGTTTCACGCCACATGCAATAGCAACTTCCCTAGTCAACTCAATGCCCGAAAAATGGGGCAAGCGAGACGCTTGCAGGACACCTTGTGCCTGTAGACGCCTGAAATCTGAAAACAGCCACTAGTTAAGTCAAAAAACCGTGCACAGTCAAATTTATGGCGCACATGTCTGGATTAACTGGGGGTTAATTAACCAAACAGATGGTAAACCTTTGCCGCCTTTTGCGCTTGGGTGATCTGCGACATCTCGTTGGCTATCGCCTGCCGCTCACCCATCGCCGCCTCCAGAAGCTCCTTGTAGACGTGGAGCAGCTCCTCAAGGTTATTGCGCAGGGCCTCCTCATCCAGCGAGGCCTCGGCCATGACGTCTTCCATGCAGGATCGGCAAGCCAGATCCAGCTCGCCAATGGCTTCCCAGTTGCGTTCGGCCAGCGCACTGACCAGCGCTTCACGGGTGTCGGCGATTCGCTGCAATACAAGACTCATGGTGCTCTCCTTCAAAACTGCGGAGCAGGCTCGGGGGCGATGGCATCCCAGCCTTCTTTGACCGTGCTCAGCAAGCCGGCAACCTCATCGAGAATGCGCGGATCGCTGTTGATGTTGGCCTCGGCGAGGCGCTTCATCATGTAGATGTACAGCCCGTCCAGATCGGCCAGTTCATCGGCACACTTTTCCAGGTCCAGACCTTCACGCAGCCCGCTGACAATGCCAATGGCCTTGCTGATCGAGGTGCACTTGCCAGGAATGTCCTTGCGCTCGATGGCACCCTTGGCCTGAGCGATGCGGGCCAGCCCGCCTTCCATCAACATTTGTACCAGACGGTGCGGACTCGCCTCGGAGGTCTGGGCGTGCGCGCCGACTTTCTGATATTGCCGAAGGGCTAACATTGGGTTCATGTTCTACCTCATTGCCACAATGACTCGTATAACCAGTGTATCGCCAACGAATCACAGAACTTTAGATCAAAAGACAAAAACCCGGCGCACGCCGATAAAGCGTAGCCGGGTTTTTGTCGTTCTTGCAGGTTACTTCGCGGATTGCTGAGCGTTCAGCGAGCTGAAGAACGACGTGATGTTACTGGCCGTCGCTTTCATCTGCCCTACCAGCAAGTCCATGGCGTTGTACTTGGCCGTCAACGTCTTGGTCAGGTTGGCCACACGCAAATCCAGCGCCAATTGCTGACTGGTCAGGCTCTTGGTGTTGTTGTTCAGGATGGACATGCGCTGATCAAGCAGGCCTACGGCAGTAGGTGCGCTACCGGCAGGTGCCTTCAGATACGGGTCCACCGCCTTGTTCATGCGCGCCAGCAGACCGTTGGTATCGTTAGTCCCGGTGAACATCTGCTGCACCTGGCCAGCCTTCCCGGGCTGAGCCATGGTTTTGGTGAACGCAGCAGTATCAAACGTCAGGTTGCCGGTGTTGCGATCGGTCATCACACCGATCTCCGACAGATAGGACAAAGAACCCTCTGCACCAGCACCAGGAGCAGTCAACTGGCCACGGATGTCGGAGATCAGCGAGCGCGGCAACGAGTCACCGGTGAAAGCGGCCTGCACCGTCAGTTTGCCATCGGCGTCCGGTGTTGCCTTGGACAGGGTGTCGATGGTGGTCTTCAGGGTGTTGTAGGCGTCAACAAACGCCTGAACCGAAGCCTGCAGCCCTTTGGTGTTGGTATCGACGCTGACAACGGTCGGCGTGGCAACGCCACCAACGACAGGGCTGACAGTGGTCAGATTCAGGGTCAGGCCGCTGATTGCACCACTGACCGTGTTACTTTTGCTGGAAACCTGCAGGCCGTCGATGGTCACCTTGGCATCTTGTGCAAGGCCATTGACGTTGCCCGAGGCGCCTGCCGCCGGATTAGTACCCATCGACTGAGTACCGTCGATCTCCAGACCGGCGATCCCGCTGACAGAGAGATCGGTACCCGCGCCAGTCTTGTTGGAGCTGATCACCAGGCGCGAAGCACCACTGCTGTCAGTCACGATGTTGGCAGAAATGCCATTGGCGCCCTGAGCCGTGTTGATCGCATCACGCGTGCTCTGCAAGGTCGCATTGGCCGGGATCGTGACATTGTAATCAGTGCCATTCTGACTGATTTTCAGGGTACCACTCGGAATGGCACTGGCAGCACCGCCGGCGAAAGAAGCGCTGGCAACTTTCGAGCCAGTGGCCAATTGGTTGACAACAACGTTGTAAGTCCCCGACACCGCAGTGTTATCGGAGGTGGCGCCGAGAATCGCTGTGTTGCTCGAGGTCGCCGTGAAGCCGGCAAATGCCGGGTTGGTCTTGCTGCCCAGGTTGGTCATCGCCGTCTGGTACGCGGTCAGCGCACTCTTCAACGTGCCGACACCGGAAATCTTCAGGGTATTGGTCTTGGTCGCGGAATCGATCTGCGTCTGTTTCGGCGACTTGTCGGCGTTGACCAGCGCGGTCACGATCGCGCCGATGTCCAGGCCGGAACCCAGTCCGGAACCCGGTAGAATTGGACTTGCCATGTGCATCTCCCTTCAGATTGTTGCCAGACTTTTGACCCATCCAGGCGTCATTCAAGAAAGACAAACACTATTCATGCCAGCTATCAGACTTTGGCGTCGAACAACACATGGCTTGCGTTGGCGAGGCTGTCTGCGAGCTTGAGTGCTTCTGCGGAGGGGATCTGGCGTACGACCTCACCCGTCTCGCTTGCGATCACCTTGACGATGACCTTGCCAGAGTGCTCGTCGATCGAGAACTCCAGGTTACGCTTGATCGATTGAACGAACTTCTCGATCTCTTGCACGGCCAGTTTCAACTTGGCGTCATCCGTTTGCTGACTTTTCCTGTCAGCGACCGGAGCGTCGGCCGATGCAACTTTTGGCGTCTCCGACGGCTTGTCAGCAACAGGCGTCGCTGGCTTGGGAGCCGGATAAGACACGTTAAGCTTTACGCTCATGTCCATGCTCATCACCTCCTAACGTAAAAAAGCGAGAGAGCGCGACCAGCGCACCCTCCCGCCCAAACTCATTCCGAATTACTGAAGCAGCTTCAGTACAGCGGAAGGCAGTTGGTTGGCTTGAGCCAGAACAGAGGTCGAAGCCTGTTGCAGGGTTTGCTGCTTGGTCAGGTTAGCAGTCTCTGCGGCGAAGTCGGTATCTTGTACGCGACCTTGTGCAGCAGTGGTGTTCTCGGTGATGTTCTGCAAGTTCTGGATGGTGCTGGTCAGACGGTTTTGCGAAGCACCCAGGCTGGCACGAGTTGCACCGATTGCAGCGATAGCGGCGTCGATTGCAGTGATCGCGTTGTCGATGTTCTGCGAAGCAGAACCAGCGCCAGTACCGGTGGTACCGGTCAGAACTACAGTACCGCTACCTACGGACAGGCTGACGGCGTCGAACTTGGAGCTCAGTACCAGGTCGATGTGGTTAGCCGAACCGGTGTTTGCGCCGACTTGCAGGGTCACAGTACCAGCCGAACCGTCCAGCAGGTTTTTGCCGTTCAGGTTGGTAGCAGCCGAGATACGGGTGATTTCGTCAGACATCTGAGCGAATTCAGCGTTGGTTGCGGTCTGGTCAGCAGTGCCGTTGGTGCCGTTACGTGCTTTAACAGCCAGTTCACGCATACGCTGCAGGATGTCGGTCGAAGCTTGCAGAGCGCCTTCAGCGGTCTGAGCAACGGAGATACCGTCGTTGGCGTTCTGGATGGCTTGGGTGTTACCACGGATCTGCGAAGACATACGGTTCGAGATCTGCAGGCCAGCAGCGTCGTCTTTAGCGCTGTTGATTTTCAGGCCGGAAGACAGGCGCTGCATCGAAGTCGACAGAGCGTCGGAAGCGCGGTTCAGGTTCTTTTGAACGTTCAGCGACGTGGTGTTGGTGTTTACTGTTAAAGCCATGACGAATTCCTCGTTGGTTGGGTACTGCGGCTTCCGGCCCTGGCAACCGCCTGGAATGGCCTAGAGAACCTTCGTAATAGTTATCGTCGGGTTGGCAGGTTGCTTGAGGGCTTTTTGAAAAAAATTTGCCATCACCCTGCCACCCCCGAGAAAACAAGGGCTTAGCGCCCCCGCCTGCGAAAAAATGACGCCATAAAACCGACCCGCGCGCAAAGCCGCGGGCCAGCGCGGTCGGTCAGTTTGCCGATCGTGCTTTTTGCAACACTTCGATCAACTCGAACTCCATCCAGTCAGCCAGGCCCAACCAGTCCTGACGCTCCTGACAGTCGAGCATCTGCGTGAGTATCAAGGCCCAGTCCTGCTGTACCGTCGCCAGTGCGGACATCAGCAACTGCTGCGCACCCTCGAACACCTCGACCATATCCAGCGCCGCCTCAACGTCACGCCCCAGACGAAACAGCCCGGCGCACTGACGGCACTCGTCGACGCACTGCTCAATCGTCGTCATTGCACAAACTCCTGATTGAACTGTGTCCCGGCGATCAGTGCACCTGCCCGACTGCTGTTGAAGAACTGCACCTGCGGATGCGCGGCGATATAACGCTCGAGTACGCACAGATAGCCGCGAAAGTTCAGCTGCGTGCTGACCCGCCGGCCATGGCCGTCCTGCACCCAATGCCGCGCCTGATCGACCCCCGGCCCCAGATCACCGTCATTCCAGCCGGCATGGGTCTTGTTCATCGGGAAGGCGAAGTCGGCGCCGAACAGGGTAATGCGCGATGCACCCATCTTTACTGCCAGATCCACCGCCGGATGAATCACGCTGCCACCGACATGCAGTTGTCCGCGCGGGTATTGCTCGCGCAACGCGGCGTAAACCGGGCTGGCCGAGTAACCGCCGTAGCGTTTGCCCTTCCACGCGGTCAACACCGCAGGATCGCTCATGGGCAGATACACCAGCGGGATGCCAGCGGAGTCCTCGAACGGCAGATGCCGGAAGCTGATGCGCTGATCAATGGTGACCACCAGATCCGGGACGATCCCGTGCTCACGCAATGGCCGGTAAGCGGTATCCACACACATCAACAACGGACGTTCAGCCTGCGCGCGCACCGCCGCCAGACGCTGGAAATGTCCTTCGAGCGTCGGCCCGGTGCCAATCACATAGATTTCCCGGCCACTGGCCGTGCCGAACAACTGCGCCACATCATCATCGCCCAGCAACACCGGCAGGCAGTCCTGCAATCGCTGTTGAATGAACGGCAAGTTTGGATCGAACTCGCGATTGTTGAAGCTCAGGTGCACTTCGCTGACCAGCCGATCACGGATCTTCGCGTTGAAGTCATCAGCCAGCAGCATCTCCGCCGGCAACGCGAAAAACGGTGTGCAGATGTCTGACAGATCACCGGCATAGAAAAGCTGCACACGCGGATCTTCCAGCCATTGGCGTTGATCGAGCAGTTGCAGCACCAGGGCGAACAACGCGCCATTGAGGATATGAACGTACAACCGCTCAAGGCCGGCGCGCTCCAGCAGAACCGATGGCAGGTCGCCGAGGCCGGTGCCATAGACGTGCAACTGCGGCTTTTCCGCCAGGCTGGCCGCCTGAATGCGGGCTTCGTGGACGCGGTCGTGGCGACTGGTCAGTTGAATGCCATTGACGCTGAGCGTCGAGCCCAAGCCCTGCACCAGCTCGGCTTGAACGACTGAGGTGTCTTCAGCCTGCAAGCGCTCAAACAACGCCGGCCAGCGTTGCTGGATGACCTGGGCATTGGGTTGGAAAAACTCGCTCATGCCGCCTAGCGCTCCATTCAGGCAAAAAAATAGCGTTCAAGGGTAACCTTGAACGCTATTTTTGTATCCGCCGTTTTTGACCGACTCAAGGACGATAGATGATCGCCGAGCCCCACGACAGACCGACACCGAAACCGCTGATCGCAATGCGCTGCCAGTCGGAATCGAGCACGTGTTTTTCCAGCAGCAGCGGCACGCTCGAAGACACCGTGTTGCCGGTCTCGACCATGTCCTTGATGAACTTCTCCGGCTCGCCTTCGAAACGCCGCGCCACCGCATCGACAATCGCCGCACTGCCCTGGTGAATGCAGAAGGCGTCGATGTCGTCAGCCTTGAGGCCAGAGTCGTCGAGCAATTCGTGCAAGTGCGCCGGGACTTTGAGCAGCGCGAAGTTGAACACCTGACGCCCGTTCATGAAGAACACGCCATCGGTGACTTTCAGGTGTGGCGCGCCGGAACCGTCGGTGCCGAACTTGGCCTTGCCCAGCGCCCAGGCCGGGTCTTCGCCCATCCAGGTCGCCGTGGCGGCATCGCCGAAGAGCATGGTGGTGTTGCGGTCTTCCGGGTCGACGATTTTCGAATACGGGTCAGCGGTGATCAGCAGGCCGTTCTTCAAGCCGGCGGCTTCCATGAAGCCCTTGATCGCGTAGATGCCGTAGACGTATCCGGAGCAGCCCAGGGAAATATCGAACGCCGCGACATTAGTCGGCAGACCGAGTTTGTCCTGGACGATCGCAGCGGTGTGCGGCAGACCTTCTTCGTCACCGTTCTGGGTAACGACGATCAGCGCGTCGATCGACTCACGCTTCAGTTCAGGGTTGCTGGCAAACAGCGCATTGGCCGCTTCCACGCACAGATCGGAGGTTTCCTGCTCAGCGTCTTTGCGCGGCAGGAAGGCCGAACCGATTTTACCGAGGATGAATTCTTCATCCTTCTCGAATTTTGCACCTTGTGCGTAATTGTCCACGCCGGCTACAGGAACGTAGCTCGCAATGCTTTTTATGCCAATCATTACGGCTTCCCAATAAAAAACAGCCCAAAACCACCGCTCGCAAGGATTCGAGGGGCGCCGACAAACAGAAAACGGCCACCACAAAGGGCAGCCACGGGGAGCGCAAAGGGCTATCACTGGAACCGATTACACGGCCAGGCGCCATCTCCCCGGTCAATACAATACAGTGAAGATGCGCGTTATGACTCGCAGGTCACGCTATTTTGCCGAATCGGTGGCAGATCGGGTTATTCGACCAACGACCAGTCCAGCGGCGTGCCGCGTTTGATCGCCTGACGAGCGCGGCGACCGAGGACGGCATCGGTGTGCTTGGGCGGCAGACCGAGACCAGGGCGAATGGCGCGCAGATTGTCCCCGGAAAAGGCTTCACCGGCGGCCATGTCGGCAGTGACGTACAGCGAGCGGCGATAGACCAGCGACTTGCGCTCGGCCTCGGTGACGCCGTAATGCACCTGACCCATGGCTTGCCAGGCGCGTTCGGTTTCGACCACCAGACTGGCCAGCTCCGCAGGTTCCAGCGAGAAACTGGCGTCGACGCCACCTGCCGAACGGTCGAGGGTAAAGTGCTTTTCCACCACCGTTGCCCCGAGTGCCACGGCGGCCACGGACACACCCACGCCCATGGAGTGATCGGACAGCCCGACTTCACAACCGAACAGTTCACGCAGATGCGGGATCGTGCGCACGTTGCTGTTGAGCGGCGTTGCCGGGTAAGTGCTGGTGCATTTGAGCAGCACCAGATCCTTGCACCCCGCCTCGCGGGCGGCGCGCACGGTTTCGTCGAGTTCGGCGATGCTGGCCATGCCGGTGGAGATGATCAGCGGTTTGCCGGTCGCCGCCACACGGCGGATCAACGGCAGGTCGGTGTTTTCGAAACTGGCGATCTTGTACGCCGGCACGTCGAGGCTTTCGAGAAAGTCCACCGCCGTGTCATCGAACGGCGTCGAGAACGCGAGCATGCCCAGTTCTTTGGCCCGAGCGAAAATCGGCGCGTGCCACTCCCATGGGGTGTGGGCCTTCTCATACAGGTCGTACAGCGAAGTACCCGCCCACAGGCTATTCGGGTCCTTGATGAAAAACTCGCCCTCGGCCAGATCCAGGGTCATGGTCTGCGCGGTGTAAGTCTGCAACTTCAAGGCGTGCGCCCCAGCTTTGGCGGCAGCTTCGACAATCTGCAGCGCCAGTTCCAGCGACTGATTATGGTTGCCGCTCATCTCGGCAATGATGAACGGCGGCGCATCGGCACCGATCAGACGCTCGCCAATCTTGAAACTACTCATCGCGGTGATCCTTCAAAACCTTGGTGAACGCGCAGGCACTCTGGGTGAATCCGGCGTCACGAAAAACATTCAAAGACGGACGATTGCCCGGCAGCACCTGAGCGGTAATGGCGGTCATCTGCGGCCAGTGCTCGCGGACGAACGCCTCACCTCGCGCCAGCAGCGCCCTGCCCCAACCCAGACCAAAACGCCCGTGCAGCAGGTACAGAGACACTTCAGCCTCAAATCCACGCAAGTCATAACGCAAGACGCCGACCGGGCCGTCATCGGCCTCGGCAATCAACAGCAGACGTTGCGGATTGCACAGGCTCGCATTCAGCCAGTTCAGGTGCTGCGGCCATTCGATTGCAGCCGTGTCCAGTGACCGCCGGCGCACAGCCTCGGCATTGCGCCCGTCGAACAGCAATTGCGCATCATCGAGGGTCGCCGGGCGCAGCCTGAGCACTGCACCGGCCAGCGCTGCCGCCACGCGCAACGCACCGCGCCCATCGACCAGTTGCCGTGAACGCTCGGCCAGACTCTGGCGCAGATAGGCATTGTCGACGACAAAACCGATGGCATCGCGCAGTTGTTCGACGCTGACCTGCTCGCGAGCCCCCATGAACACATGCGCCCCCGCCGCCGCCATGACTTCGCCGTTGGCTTGCTGGTTGTTCGATACCGCGATGCAGATTGTCGGCAGGCCGAGGGCTGCACGCTCCCAACTGGTGCCGCCGCCAGCGCCGATAAACACATCGGCCGCGGTCATGCGTTGCTGGAAATCGCTGACGAAACTGTGCAGGCGCCAGTGTGGCCGTGTGGCGGCCAGTGCCTGCATTTGTGCCCACGCCGGGTTGTCTGCACCGGCGACGAAATCCACTTCCAGCTCTGCGAAATCCTTCAGTGCCAACATCGCGTGGTGGGTCTGCATCGCCGCATCGAAACCACCGAAATTCACCAGCACCCGCCGCGCCTTGGGTTGGATCGCGATGGCCGGGCAGACGAACTCTTCACGCAGCATGGCGTAGCGCGGGCCGAGCAAGGTACGGCAGCCTTCGGGCAGCAGCGGCGCATAGTTTGCGCTGAGACCGGACAGGTTCTGATTGAGCAGCAGATCGACGCTGTACTGGCGAGTGGCGAGATCGTCTACTGCCGCGATCCGAGGTGCCCAACGGCGCGCTGCGGTTTGCCAGTGATGATCGAGGCCGTAGTGATCGGCGATAATCCAGTCGAATGCGGCGTGACCTGCCAGCAAGGCGTCCAGCGCATCGATGTCCGCCTGCCACGGCAGCATCGATTCGATGGCCTGTTGCGGGTCTTCGCCGGGGTAAATGTCCGGCAAGGCAAAGATCTCGAAACCTTCGGCAGCCAGGGCATCGAGCCGATGCCCGGGCAACCGCCGACAGGCAAACGCGACATGACTGCCCTGTTTGCGCAGCACCCGCGCCAGCGTCAGACAACGGGCAATGTGGCCACTGCCAATGGTCGGCGAAGCATCAGCGCGGATCAGCACTTTCATTGCAGTTCTCCGCCGGCCTTGAGCGCGGCGTAGAGGTATTCGGCGCGTTTCCAGTCTTGCAGGGTGTCGATGTCCTGCACCAGATGCCGCGGCAGAATGACCGGCAGACTCGCGGACGAATACAACACGTCACCGCGCAACCATGCCTCACTGCGGCCCCAGTAGAACTGGCCGGCGTCCTGAAAGGCTTCGGGCAGATCCTGCGAGCGGGTTTGGCGAAATTCCGGGTACAACGCGGTCAATGCGCCCTGCCCGTCCAGCGTCAGTGCCCGCTGTACGGGGAAACCAAAGCTGCACACCGAAAAAGCAAACGACCTCTGCGGATGCTGCTGCAACAACTCGAATCCCTCGCGCAGAAATCGCGCCTGCAACAACGGCGCCGTGGCGTACACGCAGCAGGCGTAATCGAACGCGGGCAGTTGCTGCAAGGCATGCACGATCACCGCAGCAGTGCCGGTGAAATCATCCGCCAGTTCAGCCGGGCGCAGGAACGGCACTTGAGCACCATGAGCCAGCGCCAGCTCGGCAATTTCCGCGTCATCGGTACTGACCACGACCTGTTCGAACAGGCCACTGTCGAGCGCCGTGCGGATCGAGCGGACAATCATCGGCACGCCGTCGAACGGCAACAGATTCTTGCGCGGGATGCGCTTGCTGCCGCCACGGGCCGGGATGATTGCGACGCTGTTCAAGGACGTTTTTCCAGCAGAAACCAGGTGATGTCATCCACCGGGAATTGTGGGTCACGGTGATAACCAAAGCCGTAATCGAGCAATTGCAGGTCGGCATAACGATCAAGCATTTCCCCGGCGAAATCGCGCTTGAACAGCTTGCCGCTGTTGCCGCGATAGGACACTTCCACCGGCACCGGGTTGTAGTACTCGGCGATCAGGATGTAGCGCTGGCTCAACGCATACAACTGCGCATAGGCGGTCGGCAGCAGCTCCGGCGCCAGATGGATCAGCACGCCTTTGCTCAGGGTCAGGTCGTAGCTGCGCTCGCGCGGAAAGTCGAACAGCGAGCCGTGCCAGATCTGCGCGATGCCCAGTGCCCGCGCTTGAGCACAGGCGCTTTCATTGATCTCGACGCCGAACAGTTCACTGTGCGGCAGCAGTTGACGCAGCGCCTGCAGGTTGTTGCCGGCATTGGTGCCCAGCTCAACCACACTGTCGATGCGCCCGGCGCGGCTCAGGGCCTTGGCGAACAACGCCAGGTTGGCCGCGACCAGCGGCTGACCGACGTTGCGATCGACGTACTGGTTGCCGAAATCGCCCTGCCAGAATTTTTCCTGCTCACTCAGATCACGCATTGCACAGTCTCATTCGCCGCCGCAGCGGGGTTTATTCGGTCAGCCGGCGCAATTGCTCGACCACATGATCCTGCTGCTCGTCAGTGAGCAACGGATACAGCGGCAGGCTGATCGCCTCGGCGTAATAACGCTCGGCTTCGGGGAAGTCGCCTTCGGCAAACCCCAGGTCGCGATAGTACGGCTGCAAATGCACAGGAATATAGTGCAGGTTCACGCCGATGCCGGCGGCACGCAAGCCTTCGAACACCTGACGGTGGGTCAGGCCGACACGCCCGGTCTGCAAGCGCACCACGTACAGGTGCCACGCCGATTCCGCCTCCGGCTGCGCGCTGGGCAAAGTCAGTGGCAGGTAGGCCAGCAACCGGTCGTAACGCGCCGCCAGTTCACGGCGACGGGCGATGAAGCCGTCCAGTTTGGCCAGTTGCGACAGACCCAGCGCCGCCTGCAAATCGGTGATCCGGTAATTGAAGCCCAACTCGATCTGCTGGTAATACCACGGACCGTGGCTGGGTTCGTTCATCTGCTGCGGATCGCGGGTCATGCCGTGGCTGCGCAGGCGTTGCAGACGCTCCGCCAGTTGCGGGCGATTGGTCAGGACCATGCCACCTTCGGCGCTGGTGATGATCTTCACCGGGTGGAAACTGAACACAGTCATCGCCGCAAATTCCCCGCACCCCACGGGGCGCCCGGCGTAGCTGGCGCCCACCGCGTGCGAGGCGTCTTCGATCACGGTGAAGTTGTAGCGCTCGGCCAGTTCGGCAATCTTGCGCAGATCGCAACTCTGCCCGGAGAACGCCACCGCCACCAACACTTTCGGCAGTGTGCCGTCCTGCTCGGCCTGATCGAGTTTAGCGGCGAGGGCGAAGGCATCGAGGTTCCAGGTCAGCGGATCGATGTCAACGAAATCCACCTCGGCGCCGCAGTAGCGCCCGCAGTTGGCCGAAGCCAGAAAGGTGTTCGGCGTGGTCCACAAGCGATCACCCGGGCCAAGGCCGGCAGCGAGGCAAGCGATGTGCAGCGCCGCCGTGGCGTTGCACACCGCCACGGCGAAGTCGGCCTGGCAACGTTCGGCCATCGCCTGCTCGAAACGCTCGATGGTCGGGCCTTGAGTCAGCCAGTCCGATTGCAAAACCTCGACCACGGCATCGATGTCCGCCTGATCAACGCTCTGCCGACCGTAGGGAATCATGCCGACAACTTCGCGTGCAGCTCGGCGATCTGCCCGACCGAGAGGTAGTGCGGATTGGTGTCGGAGCGGTATTCGAAATCCTCACTCACCGGCCGGCCATGTTCGCCGAGCTTGTCGATGGAGAAATCGACATCGACGCTGGTAAAGCGGATGGAAGGCTGGATGGTGTAGTGGTCTGCGAATTCCAGGGTCATCCGCGCATCGTCCAGCGGCACCATCAGTTCATGCAGTTTTTCCCCAGGACGAATACCGACGTTCTTGTGCGGCAGATGTTCGGCCATGCCCCGCGCCAGATCGACGATGCGGATCGACGGGATCTTCGGCACGAACACTTCGCCGCCGTGCATCCGCGCAAAGCTGTCGAGGACAAACTGCACGCCATGATCCAGAGTGATCCAGAATCGGGTCATGCGCTCGTCGGTGATCGGCAACTCCTGCGCACCGTCGGCAATCAACTTGCTGAAAAACGGTACGACCGAGCCACGGGATCCGGCCACGTTGCCGTAGCGCACCACGGCAAAACGCGTTTGTTGCTCACCGGCAATGTTGTTGGCGGCGACGAACAACTTGTCCGACAGCAGCTTGGTCGCGCCGTACAGGTTGATCGGGCTGGCCGCCTTGTCGGTGGACAGCGCCACAACCTTTTTCACGCCGTTATCGATGGCGGCGGCGATGATGTTCTCCGCACCATTGACGTTGGTGCGGATGCACTCGGTGGGGTTGTACTCCGCCGCCGGCACCTGCTTGAGCGCCGCCGCATGCACCACGTAGTCGATGCCGCGCATGGCCTGCCGCAGACGGTCGGCGTCGCGCACGTCACCAAGGAAGTAACGCATGCACGGCGCGTTGAACGTCTGCTGCATTTCGTACTGCTTGAGCTCATCGCGGGAGAACACCACCACGCGCTTGGGCTGGTATTGCTCAAGCAGACGGGCGATGAACTTGCGCCCGAACGAGCCGGTGCCGCCGGAGATGAAGATCGATTTACCGTTGAACATATTTTGTATTCCGTTCCTTGGGCGCGGCTCAGGCGAGTAACTGCGACCAGTCCAGCGACGTACTGTCGTTCAGACCATACCCTTTGCCGCTCAAGCTCAGGTTGGCGTTGTACGCCTGATCCTGAGCGAACGCGGCGGCCCATTTTTCCTGTAGCGCGGCCAGTGCCCGGGGTGCCTGGGCAATCGCGCCTTGATGCAGGACCTGCACCGATGGCGTCCATACCGTGAGGTAACCGGCCTGAGCTGCTTTCAGACACAGATCGACATCGTTGAAAGCGTCGCCGAATGTGCTGTCGTCCAGACCACCCAGCGCTTCAAACAGTTCTTTGCGCACCATCAGGCACACGTTCGATACCGCTGAGCAGTTCTGCTCCACCGACAACCGGTACAGATAGCCGTCGGCATCATGTTTTTCACCGACGAACGCCGACCCCACCCCGCCATGCATACCGAGGATCAGCCCGGCCTGGCTGACTTTGCCATCGCGATCAACCAGCTTCGGCCCGACCACGCCGATTTCCGGACGCAGGGCATGGTTGAGCAGCGAGTCCAGCCAGTTCGGGTTGACCACTTCCGCGTCGGCCGCGAGCAATACCAGATACTCGCCCTGCGCCTGGCGGCTGGCAGCGTTGAGCAATGCCGGTACGCTCAGCGATTGCTCGGCACGCAGCACCTGGACTTTCGGATGCTGGTAAGTACCCAGCCAGTCATTGACCTGGGCCGACTGCGTGGCTGTGGTGGCGATCAGGATCTCGTAATGCTGATAACGGGTGCGCAGCTGCACCCCTTCGAGACAGCGTTGCAAGGCTGGCAGGTCATCGCCGGCCGGAATCACGATCGATACCAGCGGACGATCACTGTGGTGGTAATCGATCTGATAAATGCCCGGCACCGCCGAGGTGACCTTGGCCTTGTAGCCGCGATTGCCCAGGTGGCGCAACAGCGCCAGACGCTCATGCGCGTTTTCTTCCAGCGACGCGGCTTCGGTGATCAGCAGCGGTTCGTCGAGGTGGGCCAGGCTGTTCAAACCGTGCTCTTCGATGATGCGCAGCAGCACGTCAAATTCCAGTGCCTTGTTGAAATCGGCGCGGTAGCCACCCACCTCGACCAACGTGTCACGGCGCACCAGCCAGTGCCGTGCCATCAGCCCCGGCAGGCTCAAGAGCAGATCGAGGTTGAAGCCGGGACGGAACACATCCACCAGCGCGCCCTTCTCCCCGCGCTGGATCTCGTCGGTGGAAACGGCACGGCAATCGCCCGCGGACATCAACTCCAGACTGGCGCGCAACAAACCACTGGCGGTGAACTCATCGCCCGCCTCAGCCAGCAGCACCCAGTCGCACGGCGACTGACTGGCACTCTGATTGAGTTTGTCGACCAGGTTGGCCGGCGTAACCCGGACAAAGTGCAAAGTGTTCTGCGCCGTGGTAGCCGCCGGTGCTTCGCCGGTGGTGAACACGACAATTCTGAAAGCCTTGCATTGACCTTCAAGCAAGCTGTCGAGGCTGACCTGCAACTTGTCGATGTCGTTGTCCAGATCCAGCAGGAAAATGCCGAACTGCGGGCCACCGCCGTTGACCGACAGGTGCTCGGCAATCGATGCCAACTGAGCGCCATCGGCCTGACGCGAATCCAGCCACTTGAGCAGTCGACCCGACTGCGTCTGGTCGAATACCTGATGATGGTCTTCCACCGTCAACGCATCGAGACGAGCATTCCAGTCGCGCATGTTCTGCGCTTCTTCGTCCTCGCCGGCCAGTTCCAGCTGTTGCGCCAGACGCTTGACCACGGTGCGGTTGAACGCATTCAGGTCGTGCGCCTGCCACAAACGATCCAGAACACTTTCCGGGGTATCGTTGTTGCGCGCCTGCAGCAAGTGCGCCTGACGGGTCCACACACCCTCCAGGTCCCGCAGTTGAATGCGCCCGGCGGGCATGGCGTGCAGCATGAATTCGAACTGTTCGAGACGATCAAAAAATGGCTGGTTGTAGAACGGCATCTCGACGTACTGCAAAGGCCCGAACCGCCGATCAGGCCTCTTGAGCGACTGATTCCAGGTGGACTGGATAATCAGCTCCGCCGTGAGTGCCCTGCCGCTTTGCAGACTGTCGACCATCGCCTCGAAGCTCTGCAGGGCAAACGCCTTGCCCTGTTGCGCATCAAGATCCTTGATGCCGGTGGGCAGTGAGGCAAGGAACTCGGCAAAGGCTTCACGCTCGGCGACCGATTTGGCATCAACATAGGTCAGCGAGTGATACACCTCGGTGCTGTGCTCGGAATTGCCATAGTTGATCTCGCGCACCACATAGGGCATCGGCAGAATCCGCGCCTTGGCACTCGCCAGCAGGAAGTACACGTGGCCGATTTCCTGCCACTGGAAATTGGTCCCCGCCGGCAATGCCGAGTGCCAGGTTTTCATCAGATCAGTACGGGTCACCGCATAGAACGGCGGGATGTACTGACTCATGTAGTCGATAACCCGATCCTGAGCCCGCTCGGACGCATAGTCTTCCTGGACTTTCTTGTCGCGGCGGTAATAGCTCACTCCACCCGACAGCGTCAGGTACATCAGGCAATAGCCGTGGCACATGCCATAGTCCGGATTTGCCTGAAGGAAACCGACGGACTCGGCCAGCGAATCATGCAGGATGAAATCGTCGTCAGCCGCCAGCACCATGTACGGCGTGGTCAGTCGCTCTACACCGTACGCCAGTTTGGCCTGCATGCCCCAGTAGGCGAACTGCGGCACGTGATGGTAATCGACGGCGGAAAAGTCCCCTTCCGGCCGCTCGGGTGTGGAGTCGAGCACCATGATCCGGCAGGGCAAGCTGCTGTAATACTTCACCGCCCGACGCAGGAACGCCGGCCGATTGTGAGTAATCAGCACCACGGTCAACAGCTCGTTGAGCGGTAGCGCCAGTTCAGAACTGTACTTGCCTTGCATAACTTCTCTCCACAACCGGCGACTCGCCGAGATAACGCTTTGGTGATGTTGCGAATTAACGAACGCGACGCAGATAGCCGTCCGGCGCCACGGTGATCAGCAGCTTGTTTTGCAGTTGCTGGTCGATTTCGAAGTCCTGGTTTTCTTCCAGGTATTTCCACACCGCGGTTTTCGGGTTGTCGCCCGGGCCCCATGGGCGATCCGGGAAGAAATCGGCCGGCATGTCTTCAACCACGGTGTCCATCACCACGCAGTAGCTGTCGACCGAGACCAGCGGCGCATACAGGCGCAGCTCTTCGAGCACGTGGTCGTGGGTGTGGTTGGAGTCGAGCACCAGAATGACCTTCTTGCCCTTGGCCGCAGCCTGCACCTGAGCAGCGATGGCCGGGTCGATGCTCGAGCCTTCGATCATCTTGATGCGCTTGGCCATCGGGTGGCTTTCGATCGCTTCACGGTTGTGCGGGCGGATGTCGAGGTCGATGCCCAGCACTTCGCCGTGACCTTGCAGCTCCAGCAGAGAGGCGTAATAGATGATCGAACCGCCGTGGGCGATGCCGCACTCGATGACCAGATCCGGCTTGACCTGCCAGATGATCTCCTGCATTGCCATCATGTCCTGCGGCAGCTGGATGATCGGGCGGCCCATCCACGAGAAGTGATAGCTGTACTTGTGTTTGGCCGATTCGTTGAAGAAATCACGGGCCAGGCCAGTCAGTTTCTGGTCGTCACCCTGCTGGGCGATCTGTTCCCGGCACTCGGCTTCGAAGGCTTTGTTGATACTGTTGTCGGTCATTTTCAAAATCTCAAGGGTCACTGGAACGAAGCGCTGTCAACGGCGTGATAGACGTAACGTCCACCGGTCATCCGCTTGATTTCTTCGAGGTAATTGGAGTTCATCACAAACAGGTTGGCGCCTTCGGGCAAGGCGTCCATGGCCTCTTGCGGCGAGGACACCCGCGCGCCGCTCAGTGGCAGATAACGTCCCTGCTTGGCGGGGTTGATATCCACCACGCGATCCACCGCGACACCCGCGCGCTGCAGGAACAGCGAATAGATCACGCCTTTGGACGACGCGCCCCAGATCGCCGAACCCTGTTCAGGTGCGGACTGGATGATCTGCACTGCACGCTCAAGGCTCGCCGTGAAACCGTCCGGCAGCGTCAGGCGTGGCACCGGTTGTTCCGGGGTCAGGCGCAACGTCGAAAGGTCGGCGACGATGTACAGGTACTGGCCGCCAAACAGGTGGCCGGCCTCGTGCACGGTGCCGAACATCCGGCGCAGGTCATCGAGGCGGAAATAATTGACGTGCTCGTAGAACAGGTCGAACCACGCTTTGTGCTCGAGGATCCAGTCGAAGCACGGCACTTCGATGTAGATCTGCCCGCCTTGGTTGGCTTCGGCGATCACCGACAGGAAGCTGACCGGGTCTTCGATGTGTTCCAGCACATGACGCAGCACGATGGCGTCCGCGGCCAGGCCGAGACCTCGGGTGAACGGCGCCTTGATTACGTCGGCGTTTTCGCCTTCGTAGGCCGGATCAATCCCGGTGATCGAATAACCGAGGCCCTTGAGCAGCTCAAGAAAGTAGCCCTTGCCGCAGCCGACTTCGATCAGCTCCCGGCCCTTGAAGTGTTTGGCGATGATGCCTTCGACGTCGCTCAGGTGCTTCTGGAACTGGCCCGAATGGGCCTGTTCGTTCTGATAGTCGGCGTCATAGCTGAGCTTGTCGGCATCGAACGCGGCGTTGAAGATCAGGCCGCTGCGCTCATCCTGCACCAGCAGCATGTCGGCGCTGGCCGAAGCCTTTGCCGACTCAGGGTCGGCAAAGGTGCGGTTCTGCAATACCGGCAGGTCGGTGACCCGATACAACTCGTGCCTCATTGCGGCTCTCCCAGTAGCTGTTGCAAACGCTCGGTCACGGCCCAGAACGCCATCGGTTCATGGGTCGGATAAGGGTAATGGCCGAGGTTCAGATTCAGTGCCGCACCGCGCTCGCGCAGACGTTGTTCAACCAGTGCGCGCACCGATACCGGTTGGCCACTGGCGCAATTGATCACGCCGTTGAAATCGCGCTGATGGACGATCGCGGCGAGGTAATCGGCGGCGCTGGCGATCGGCAAAAAGTCCCGCAGCTGCTCGCCGCCAGACATGTTGAATGACGCGTCGCCGCTATCGATCGCCCAATCCAGCGCTGCCAGCAGACTGTTGGGGTTCTGCCCTTCGCCATGCAAATAGAACAGGCGCGCCCACTGCAAAGTGAACGGATGTTCTTGCGCAAGGTTCTGCAAAAACAGGTGCAAGGTGTGCTTGGCCAACCCGTAAGGATTGCTCGGCTGCGGCTCGACGCTTTCGCTGAGCGGGCCGCTTTGCATGCCGTACTCGAAGCAGGTGCCGGTCACCAGCACTTGCTTCACACCCGCTTCGACCGCGTCTTTGATAAAGCGGTAGTCGGCCATCAGGTTGTGCTCGAAATGAAACAGCGCCCGATAGTTCGGCAACCCCGGCCAGGCGAGATGGGCAAGTACGTCGATGCCGTCGGTGAGCGCCGCAATGTCCAGCTCCGCCGCATGAATATCCGCCGCGACGAATTCGACGTGGTTGATCCATGGCATGGTCGCAGCCGTATCTGTATTGCGCGCCACCGCGCGCACGGCGCAGCCACGCGCGAGCAACGCCGCGACCAGATGCCGACCGACGAAGCCCGTGGCCCCGGTGACCAGGACTTTCACAGGACTTTCATCTCAGGCACGGCGATCACGAAGCGCCCGTCCCACTGACGCACCTGCGCCAGTTGCTGACTGACTTCGTGCAGCAGGTTCCACGGCAACACCAGCACGTAGTCCGGTTTTTCGCTGTCGATCTGCGTCGGCGCGACAATTGGAATACGACTGCCCGGCAAAAACTTGCCCTGCTTGTGCGGGTTGGCATCGGCCACCCACGCCAGCAGATCCGGTTTGACCCCGGCGTAGTTGAGCAAGGTGTTGCCCTTGGCTGCCGCGCCATAACCGACCACACGCTTGCCCTCGGCCTTGGCCTGCAACAGGAAGCGCAGCAGTTCATGTTTGATGCGTTCGGCAGCCGGCGCGAGGGTCGCGTAGTACTCAGGGGTTTTCACCCCGGCATCCAGTTCGGCCTGCAACTGTTGCTGCACCGCTGGCTGCACCGCACGACGCTCACCGTCCTGGCGCTGCACGAACACCCGCAGCGAACCACCGTGGGTGCTCAACTGACTGACATCGAACACTTCCAGACCATTGCGTTCACACAAAGTCTGCACGGCGGTCAGCGACAGATAGGAATAGTGTTCGTGGTACAGCGTGTCGAACTGCGCGCCGGCCATCAGCGTCAGCAGTTGCGGAAATTCGAAGGTAGCGACGCCGGTCGGCTTGAGCAGCGTGGCAAAACCACCGAGGAAATCATTGATGTCCGGCACATGCGCGAGCACGTTGTTGGCGGCCATCAGGTCGGCGCCCCAGCCTTCGCTGTGCAGTTGCGCAGCGCTGTCGCGACCGAAGAACACTTCACGAATCTCCAGGCCCTTTTCCCGCGCCGCTTGCGCGGTGCTGCGGGTCGGCTCGACACCCAGACACGAAATGCCGCGAGCAGCGACGTACTGCAGCAGGTAACCGTCGTTGGCGGCGACTTCGACCACACGGCTGTCGGCGTTCAGGTCAAAGCGCTCGACCATCTCAGCGACATAACGCTCGGCATGGGCTAGCCAGGTGCTGGAGAACGAACTGAAGTAGGCGTACTCGGCGTCGAAGAGGCTGTCGGCGCGGGTGTAATCCTCGGTCTGCACCAGCCAGCATTGCTGGCACACCGCAACCTTCAGCGGCACCCATTGCTCGGCCTGTTCCAGGCGCTCGGCGTGCACGTAGGCGTTGGACGGTGGCGAGGTGCCGAGGTCGATCAGCGGCAGGCTCAGCGGTGCGGCGCACCCACGGCAGTTCATAGACGCACTCCGGCAAAGTGTTGATCAAGCGCGGGATGGCTGGAATCCCGCGCTGACAAATTATTGACAGGCAACGGCCAGGCAATCGCCAGCCGTGGATCATTCACCGACAAGCCGCCTTCGTGCTCCGGCGCGTAATCAGCGCTGTGCAGGTAAAGCAGTTCGGCGTCTTCCGTCAGAGTCTGGAAGCCGTGAGCAAACCCGGCCGGAATCAACAGGCTGCGACCGTCGCCTGCCTTGAGATGCTCGGCGTGCCAGTGCAAAAAGGTCTCGGAATCCGGACGCAGATCCACCGCCACATCCCACACTTCACCACGCAGGCAGGTGATCAGCTTGGCTTCCGGGGCATTGGCATTCTGATAATGCAGACCACGCACACTGCCCTTCTCACGGGTGCAGGAATGGTTGATCTGGCGGATATGAAATTCGCGGCCGAACGCACTCAGGCTGCCTTCGCAGAACAGCCGGGCGAAATGCCCGCGCTGATCTTCGAAGCGTCTGTGCTGGACGCTGAACAGCCCGGCCAGCGGCAACGCCTTCAGGGAGAATTCGTTCACAGCGCGCCTCGGTACAGGTTCAGTTGGCCGAGAGTGACGTTGCGCATGTCGTCACCGTTCTGCCACGCCAGGTGCCAGTCGAGGGTCTGGGTCAGGCATTGCTGCAAGGTCCAGCGTGGCTGCCAGCCCAGCACCTGACGGGCGCGACTGCTGTCCAGACGCAACAGGCCAGCCTCGTGCAGTTCGCTTTTCTCGATGCGCAAACCGCGTGCCTGTGGCCAGCGGTTGGCGAGCAGTTCGACCACTTCGCCGACGCTGCACATGTCGGCCTCGCCCGGGCCGAAGTTCCACGCCCCGGCGTATTCCGGGCCTTGCTCGTAGAGGCCGGCAGCCAATTGCAGGTAACCGGCCAGCGGTTCCAGCGCGTGCTGCCACGGGCGCACGGCTTGCGGGTAACGCAGGGTGACCGGCTCGTCTGCGGTCCAGGCTTTCAGTACATCGGGAATCAGCCGTTCAGGGGCAAAATCGCCGCCACCCAGTACGTTGCCGGCGCGCGCGGTGGCCAAGGCGAGACCGTGTTCGGCGTACTTGTCGGCCGGGAAAAACGACGCGGCATAAGACTGCGCCAACAGTTCGCAGCAAGCCTTGCTGCTGCTGTAGGGATCGTGCCCGCCGAGGGCTTCGTCTTCGCGGTACGGCCACAGCCATTCCTTGTTGGCGTAAACCTTGTCGGTGGTCACCAGCACGCAGGCGCGCACGCAACCGACCTGACGAATCGCTTCGAGCAGGTTCAGCGTGCCCATGACGTTGCTGGAGTAAGTGCCGAGCGGATCGCGATAACCTTCACGCACCAGTGGCTGCGCGGCCAGGTGCAGGACGATTTCCGGTTCGGTGTCGGCGATGATTTCCAGCAGCGCGCCGAGATCGCGCAGATCGCCACGCTGATCGTTGATCCCTTCGTGAACCCGCGCCAGTTCATACAGGCTCGGTTCGGTCGACGGATCCAGCGAAAAACCGCTGACTTGCGCACCAAGACTTTGTAGCCACAGGGTCAGCCAACTGCCTTTGAAACCGGTGTGGCCGGTAATCAGTACGCGCTTGCCGCGCCAGAAATCCGCGCTCAGGCCCATTGCTTCCATGGGGCCTCCCCGCTCTGCCACAGCGCTTCGAGGTGGTTCTTGTCGCGCAGGGTGTCCATCGGATGCCAGAAGCCTTCGTGTTCGAAGGCGTTGAGCTGTTCGTCCTGAGCCAGACGCGCCAGCGGCTCGGCTTCCCAAGTGGTTTCATCGCCAGCGATATAGGACAGGACTTTGGGCGACAGCACGAAGAAGCCGCCGTTGATCCAGCCACCGTCGCCGCGCGGTTTCTCGGTGAAACCCAGAACCTGATCGCCTTGCCGCTCGAGGGCGCCGTAACGTCCCGGCGGCTGCACCGCAGTGACGGTGGCCAGGCGACCGTGGGCTTTGTGGTAATCGACGAGTTGAGCAATGTTGATGTCGGAAACGCCGTCGCCGTAGGTGAAGCAGAACGCCTCTTCATCCTTGAGGTAACGGCCGGCACGCAGCAGTCGACCACCGGTCATGGTTTCCTCGCCGGTGTCGATCAGGGTGACGCTCCACGGCTCGCTGTAGTTCTGGTGCACGTCCATGCGGTTGTTGCGCATGTCGAACGTGACGTCGGAGGTGTGCAGGAAGTAATTGGCGAAGAAGTCCTTGATCGCATAGCCCTTGTAGCCCAGGCAGATCACGAAGTCGTGGATTCCGTGGGCGGAATACTGCTTCATGATGTGCCAGAGAATTGGCTTGCCGCCGATCTCGATCATGGGCTTGGGCTTGAGGTGCGACTCTTCACTGATGCGCGTGCCGAGGCCACCCGCCAAAATAACTGCCTTCATCGTCTCCCCTCTCGTTCGTCACCGGGCTGCGCATGGCTTTGTTGAGCGATGCGGGCCGTCTGGCTAACCCTTTTGCCGCCTGCGGCGCCGCTGCGATGACCGCGAGCGCTCGTTTTATGGCGATTTGAGGGGGACTTGCAGGAAACGCGCCAGCTCCGCGAACGCTACGTCGCGTGCGCCGTGAGGCATGAAAAAAGGGATGAATCCAGCAGCGGATTCATCCCTTTCCTTGCGTTGCATCAACAGATCAGTGATCAGCCGAACATGGCGAACCCATCAACCGTCGCCGGCAGGTCGTAGACCTGGCCGTCGGCAGTCTGCAGGTGCTCGATGTTGTTGAACCCGGCGTACCATCCCGCCAGTTTCACGCCGTTGTCCGGCACACCGGCGCTGCCGTCGTTGGCACCATGCAGATAGGCGTCGTCACCGATGCGGGTGACGTTCAACTGGCTGATATTGGCGATGGTGTTCAGGATCAGGGTGTCGTTGAGATCCCAGCCCTCGTCCTGAATCGATACCAGCCCGGTGCTGTTCACAATGTAGGTATCGTCACCCATACCGCCCAGTGCGGTGCCGCCAGTACCGGACTGCCCCTGAAGATTGAGGTTCAGCACGTCGTTGCCACTGCCACCTGACAACAGATAACTGTTGCCGGTGCCGGTGAGCACGTCAAAACCGTCATCACCAAAGGCACTGCCGTTGTGGACCGTGATGGTGTCACTGCCTTGTCCACCGTCCGCCACAGTGCCCAGGTCATTCGCAGCACTAACGATGACGTCATCGCCGTTGCCGCCGAACAATTTGTCAGCCTGCGCCGCGTCGCCGTCGAGACCGGACTTCAGCCCGCCATAGAGATGATCGTTGCCATCGTTGCCGTTCAGGGTATCGTCACCACTGCTGCCTTCCAGAATCGTATCTTCCCTGTTGGCACCCAGCTCATCGTTAAAATGACTGCCACGCAAGCCTTCGACATCGTAATGCGTGTCACCGTCAGCCGTGCCGTTCTGGCCGATTCTCCACAGCGTGGCCACCACACCCGTGTCGCTGTCCTCATAGCTGACGATGTCCGTTCCCGCGCCGCCCACGAAGACATCCCGTCCAGCGCCACCGTAGAACAGGTCATCGCCGCTGCCGCCGAAGATGTAGTTGTCGGAATCATTGCCATAACCGGTGAAATCGGCTGTACCGGTGTAGGTCATTTTCTCGATGAACGGGTCCATCTTCATGACCGACAGGCTGGTGTACAGCTCGTCAAACCCCATGCCTGATTCTGTCTCGACGATGGTCACACCCTCGCTGTTGATCGTGTAGACGTCGCTGCCCCAGCCACCTTCGAAGGTCACGCCGCCCGAGTTGGCAGTGAAGTGATCGTCCAGGTTAGTCCCGACAACCTTTTCCACATTGATCAAGGTGTCGCCCTCGGCGTAACCGCCGGAACCGAAGCCCTTGCCATCACGAAACTCGATGCTGACCGCATCGTTGGAACGGCTGTAATCGACGGCGTCAAAGCCATCGGCACCGTCCATGACCATTGCGCTTGCGCCGGCAAAGATCACATCGTTGAAATTCGAACCCTGCACGGCCTCGATGCTCGAGTAGGTATCGCCGAATGCAATACCAGTGGCGCCCCAAATGCTCGAGAGCTCGATACTGACGCCTTCAAGGCTGTCGGTGTAGCTGACGGTGTCGAAGCCCTCGCCGCCAATGAACTGATCGCCGCCGTCGCCACCCCACAGCCAGTCATCACCGGCGCCGGCAATGATCACGTTGTGCTCGGCATTGCCGTAGCCCTTGAAGTCGCCGGTTCCGGTGAAGGTCATTTTGTCGAGGAACGGGTCCATCTTCTGGATGTTAACGCTGGTGCGCAACTCGTCGTAGCCGCCGCGCTCGTCTTCGATGATCGTCACGCCCTCACTGCCGATGATGTAAACGTCATCCCCGCCACTGCCTTCCAGCGTGACGCCGGAAACCGAACTGGCAAGGGTGTCATCGAGGAAGCTGCCGACCACTTTTTCGATGGCAACCAGCGTGTCAATGGAACCATCTGCCTTCGTGACGCTGGCAAGCCCTTGGCGGATATCGACGCTGACGCCCGAAGACATGATTCGATAATCCACAGAATCAAAACCCTCGCCACCATCCAACAGATCGGCTCCGGCAGTCCCCCAGATCTGATCATCCGATTCCAGTCCGAAGAGCTCGTCGTTGCCTTCACTGCCGCTCATGACATCGGCTTCACTCGTCCCATAAATCACTGCCATTTGCTTCTTCCTTGCATTGTTGTTGAATCCGGAAACCTGCCTCCCGGTAACAAGCCGATCACGCCAGCAGCAACCGTCCGAGGTCAGCGAATAGAGAAGTATCGACAGGAAAAGCGCTATGCTTGAGGCTCTGCGGTAAAAAAGTGTCGATACTGATACGAACAGGATATTGAAGACGCAAAAAAGGCGACTCGAAAGTCGCCTTTTTCAGCAGTGCCGGTCAATCCGCCAGCCAGCCGTTTTCCCAATAGCGCAGGTTGTCGCCCCGCAGTACGTAGTCGCGCAATACGATTTCTCGCAGTTCATCGCCCATGCGATAGCTCGCATCGGGATCGGCCAGGTGCATGCGGATCGCCTGCAGCCATTCATCGGTGCTGTTAGTCTTGACCCGGGTGCACGGCAGGTAGCCGCGATAGGCCTCGGTATCGGTGCAGATCACCGGGTAACCGCAGGCGCCGTACTCCAGCAGACGCAGGTTGCTCTTGCAGTCGTTGAAGATGTGGAATTCCAGTGGTGCCAGCGCCAGATCGAGATTCAGGCTTGCCAGTTTGGCCGGGTACACTTCCAACGGGATTACCCCGTGGAATTCATGCATGTACGGACGCAGATCATCCGGGCACATGCCGAAGAACACCCAGTCGACTTCATTGGCCAGCTCACGCACAACATCGGCGATCACCGCCAGGTCGCCGTGGTGACTGGTCCCCCCGCCCCAGCCGACCCGTGGTTTTTTCGACGTGCGGCGCTGGCTGCGCAAGTCAGTCCACAAGTTGCGCGCGAGCATATTGGGGACGACGCGAATATCGTGGTGCATGTCCGATAACGCATTGGCCAGTGGCTGGGTCGATACCACCACGCGATCACACAGGTTGATCGCACTGCGCACCATCCGCGCCATTTCCTGTTTATTGGGCATGTTGCGAATATGCGCATTGCGATGGGGAACGTCGATCACATAATCATCGAGTTCAAAAATGCGCCGGGCGTGGCAGAACTTCTTCAGCGGCGGAATTTCATCGATGGCACTTTGCGAATAACGCCCTTGCAGAACAATCACGTCCGGGGCCTGACGCTCGATATCAATGATCGACGGCAGGCCATAGCAAATCCGCCCTTCAGCGCGGTTGGCCGCTTCCAGTTCAATCAGCGGCTGGCTCATGCGGTAGTGACCGATGGCCGAGGCGTTGATCGGCACGGCAAGCACGTTCGGCAACTGCGCCCGGGAAAATGCACTCCAGCCCGTACGCAGGCCCGGCTCCAGACTGAAGCTCGTCGCACCGACACCCTGCAACGACAAATTGACGTTGAAGGCCGGATCACGGGCAATGCGCGGCAACCAGCGCTGATAGAAGGTTTCCTGCTCCTGAAGCTGCAGTTGCTCCTCTTCTGCCGTCGCCTGGACACTGGGGCGTGCGCCCAGCGCCAGCAAGGCATAAGGAGTCCACACCACCAGATATCCTTCCTGACCAATCCGCAGGCACAGATCCACGACATTCAGCGCCTGTTTCAGCGCTTGCTCATCAAGACCGGCGACAGACTCGTAAACCGCCTTGCGCACCATCAGGCAATCGCCACCGACGGCACTCAGGTCATGGACCGCTTGCAGCCGGAACATGTAACCATCCGAATGCAACGACTGACCATAGAACGGCAAACCCACTGCACCTTGCAGACCAAGTATCAGACCCGCGTGCAGCACGCACCCATCAGGATTGAACAGCTTGGCGCCGACCACGCCGACTTCCGGGCGCTGCGCATGATTGAGCAGTTCGTCGAGCCAGTCGGCCTGGGTAATTACCGCAAACGAATTGAGCAGCAGCACGTATTCACCACGCGCCTGCCCTACCGCAAAATTATGCAGCGCCGCCGCGTTGCCCTGCTGCGGGTAGTTCAGGACACGAATCCGCTCGCCGCCCAGCTGCGCCATGCCGTCCAGCCAGGCCCGCGCCTCGTGGCTTTCACTGCCGTTGTCGACCAGCAACAACTCGTACTCGGAGTAAGCGGTCTTCTCCAACAGCGTCTCGACGCAGCGCTGCAAGGCAGCCGTCTGATCCTTGGTCACAATAATGATCGACACCAGCGGACGCCGGACATGGTGATAGTCGACACGATTGAGCAGCTCGGAACTGCCACGGCGGATCTCATGGGCAATCCCCAAGCGCTGCAGATGGGCCTCGAGTACACGCGGATTTTGCTCGATGACCGCCGGAGCGGCGAGCCAGGCGGACAGATCGAATGGCGATTGCAGCAGAACTTCGGCGACATGTCCGACCACCTGCGTACCGTCACTTTCGACCATGCGCCACAGCACGTCGTGGGGGGCCAACTCGGCAAACGTCGCCGCGAACCCGCCCAGCGCCAGAAAGCGTTCGCGCTTGAACGCCAGCGCGCGACCGACGTACGGGTAACTGCGCAGCAGGTCGAGGTTGAAATCCGGCTTGAACGCAGGCTCCGCCGATTCGCCGTTGCGCAGGCTGCCTTCATCGCTGTACAGACACGTCAGCGCCGCAGAATGGGCGATGCGCTCGGCCATGATCAACAACGCCGGCACCACCGGACGATCGCCGGCCTGCAACAGGTAGAACCAGTCGGCCCCTTCCAGTTGCGGCAACAACGCATTGATCTGCTCCAGTCCGTCGTCCTGCAACGGCATGCGGAACACTCGACCATCGAGCTCGGCCTCGGAACAGGCAGTGGACAGCACCAGAATCAGTTCCGGCAGATAATCCTGTGCGGCAAGCGCCTCCAGCGTGCGCTCGACGCCGTCGCGACTGCCGTCGCGATCGATGACGATCGGTACGATGCGCGGCTGATGCGACCAGCCAGCCAGGGTCTCCGGCAGCAACTTGCGCTGGCCCTCGGTGAGCACCCGGCACTCCAGCCATTGCGCGTAAAGCTCGGCAAAACTCCAGCTGTCGATGCCGACACACCACTCCTGCCGACTCTGCTTGGTACCCAGGGTGCGGCTCAGGGGCAACTCCTCCCAGACCCGTGGCGCCTCATCAACCTTGGTCAGTGGGATGTAGCGAACCCAGCCCGGGGCAGGCGCAGATTCGCCGCTGCGCGCCTTGAGCATTTGCAGAATCCACTCGCGCTCGACTTCAACCGCATCTTTCATCGACTGCTGGGCGCTCAGGCGCTCCGGGTACAGACGCTCGGCACTGAGCACATTGTTGGACACCGCCACATTGCCGCGCCGCATCAGACAGACGAACAGCGCGAAATCCAGGGTTGCCACAAAACAGTGGCCTTCCTGAGTCAACGCCGGCAGCAACTCGACAAGATCTTCCCGGCGGAACAGCGCATTGGTGAACCCACCCAGCACATTGACCGGAAATTTTTCAAAGATACCCAGCAGGTCGTCACCCTTGAACAAGCCACTGAGCGGAGACAGCGAAGTGTTTTCCAGACGCGCCGGAAGAATGATGTCGTCAGCGTCCCAGAACAGACGCTGAGCCAGCACCAGTCGGACTTCCTCACGCACCATTTCCTGCGCTTGCTGTTCAACACAGGCGGCGTAGAGATGGTCGTCGTCGCACAGAAATTTGACCAATTGGCCCTGCGCCTGTTCCAGGCAGGCCTTGAGATTGCCGACCATGCCCAGGGTGCGCGGATTGCGTACGTAACGCACGGCGACGCCGGACTGCTCGACTACCGCCGCAACGATGGCTTCAATCTCGCTGCCGCGGCTGTCGTCGCAAACGATGATTTCGAGTTGGCCATAAGTCTGGCTCACCGCACTGTTCAACGTCCGCTCGAAGAAGCGCGGATTGAAGGCGGGAATGACCAGACTGACGAGAGGAAGTGAATTCACGGCGGGCTCACAGGCGGTACGAGCCCGCTCGGTAAAGCGAGCCCATGAAACCGCAAAAAAACATTAACTGAGGGACGAGACAAACGGGCACCGAGGCGCCCGTCCAACGTCAGATCTTGTTGAACAGACCCAACTGACTGATCTTGCTGAACGCCAGTTGCGAGGCTTGCAGCATGGTCTGTTGCAACGTCAGGCGGGTCATCACCTCGGCCGGATCCGAATCACGGATCGAACCCTGAGTCGTGGTGTTGGCCTGGATCAGGCTCTGGTTGGTGGTGTCCTGGTCATCCAGCGACTGACCGCGCGCACCGATCGACGTCACGGCGGCGCCAATCTGGTTGGAGGCGCTGTCGATGTTGCTCAACGCCGACTCCATGGCCCCCTGGAATTGCTGTTTGACCACCGGATCACCGTCGACCGGCAGGTTCAGCGCCGTGACCATCTGGCCCAGGGTGTCGAGCACGTTCTGGGTCTGGTGGTTGTTGGACTGGATCGAGAACTGATCGCCCGCGCCCGGCGTACCGCCAATGGCGAAGGTCACACCGGCGGCCGTGGCGTTACCGCCGACCATGGTGCCCGACGACACCGGCTTGCTGTCGGCGGTAACAGGTGCCGCGTACAGATCGAAATCGGTGGCGCTGGTGAACTTCAGCACTGCCCCGCCGCCCGACGGGAAGGCTGCGCTGTAGGCTGCCTGGTTGGTGACGCTGGAGCCGGTGATGACGGCAGTCGACGGGTTGCCCGGGCTGCGCGCGGTGGTGAACGAGTCAGGCGTGGCCGACAGTTGGAAGCTGTGACCGGCGATTACCGCGTCCGGGTTGGTGTCACCGGCCTTGAGGTTGATGTTCAACTTCATGTCGACGCCACGGAAGCTGACCGTCTGGTTGGCACCATTGCTGTTGCTGATCAGGCCGTTCTGGCTGGCCTCGGACGTCACGTCGTTGCCCAGGGCATCGGTGATTTTCAACTGCGTGCTGCTGATGAAATCCACGGTGTATGGCTGGCCCGCCGTGAACTTGGCGTTGTAGGTCGCCGCGGTGCCAACCGTACCGTTGGACAGCACCACACGACCGTCATCCACCGCCGGAGCGGTCATGTTGGTCTGCGTACGGCTGGTGTTGATGGTCTGCTGGAACGCATCCCAACCGGTGGTGTTGGTCGCGACCGACATGCCGTCGCCAATGCCCAGGTTGATCTGGGTCTGGTCACCGTTGTAGGTGTAGGTGCCGTCGACGTTTTGCGAGTACGGCGCGGTATCGGTCTTGGAACCGGAGAACAGATAGTTGCCGTTGGCATCCTTGGAGTTCATCAGGCCCAGCACTTGTTGCTGGATCTGGCTCAGTTCTGCCGCATAGGCCTTGCGGTTATCGTCGGTGGCGATACCGTTGTTGGCCGCCAGGCCGATTTCCTTGGCGCGCTGCAAAGCTGTAGTGATGGAGTTCAGAGTGGACTCCTGCACGGTCAGCGCACTCTTGGTGGTGTCGATGTTGCCCTGATACTGGTCGAGCATCGCACTTTGCTGACCCAGCTTGAGCAGACGACCGGCGCCGATCGGATCGTCGGCAGCGGTGTTGATGCGCTGCAGGCTGCTCGCTTCGTTGGCGGTCGCGACCGTCTTGCTGTAGTTGCGCTGATATTGAGCAGCTTGCGTCGCGTAATACTGGGCGGTGGAAATGCGCATGAATTACGACTCCTTAAAGACTGTTGATCAGCGTGGCGAAAGTTTCCTGCGCAGCTTTGATGATCTGCGAAGACGCTGTGTAGTACTGCTGATACTTGACCAGGTTACCGGTCTCTTCATCGAGGTTGACCTGAGACAGCGAATCACGCGCGCCCTTGGCCTGATCGAGGATCACCGAGGTGGCGTCGTTGTCGGACTTGCTCTGCGCAGCCTTGGTACCGACGTTGGTCACCAGTTTGTTGTAGGCGTCGGTCAGGCTGATGCCCTTGCTGCCGCTGCCGGTGTCCACGGTCTGTTTGGTCTGCAAGCCAACCAGTGCCTGGGCGTTGCGGTTGTCCGAAGAGGCCGCGCCGGTCAGGTTGATGGTGAAGGTTTCGCCGGATTTTGGCGTCGCCCCCACGGTGGTCTGCACAGTGAAAGTCTTCTGCACGTTCGGCGTGACCGTGGTGTCCATCACCGGAGCACCGGTGGAGTCGACCATGCCGACCTTGAGGTTCAAGGTGTTGGCCTGCCCCGGCACGATGGTGCCCGAACCGATGGTGTTGCCCTTGGCGTCGACCATGTTGTACGACTGGCTGCCACTGGCGACCGCACCGAACACCAGCTTGACCGGCGTTGAATATTTGAGCGCATTTTGCAACTCGGTCTGCGACGCCGGGTTGTAGATGTCGACCGTGTCGGTCAGCGTCGGCTGGGTGTAGGTACCGGAATTGTTGGCACTGGCCACGCCGGTCAACGGCGCTGCCGCCGCGACTTTCTTCGGATCGGTCAATACGGTCTGAATCGAGCTCGCCGCGTTACGGGTCGGGGTCACCTTGAACGTGTCGCCCGCGCTCAGGGCGCCGCCGTTGAGGGCCAGGGTGAAACCGTCAATCACAGGTGGCGGCGTGGTCGTGGTGCTGAACGAGCCCATGTCAGTGCCATCGGAGCGCTTGACCGAATAATTGGTGGCGCTGGTGAAGGTCACCTGATAATCGCTGGTGGTCAGCTTGCCGGTGTCCTTGATGGTGACATCGAGGTTGCCCGAGCCGGCGCTATTGCCCGCCTGCGCAATGCTGCGCTGGCTGATCAGCGCGGCACTGTTGATGTTGTTGAAAATCGCTGCACCGAAGTCACCGTTCTTGTCGATGCCCTGGGCTTGCTGGCTGTTGACCTGATCGGCCACCACCAGCGCGACACGACCCAGCTCGTTGAGCGATGGATCGAGCACTTCTTTGCGATAGGTCAGCAGACCACCGATTTCGCCACCGCTCATGGCCGAGGTGATGTCGATGACGCTTGAACCACGGTCCATTTGAATGGCCATGCGCGTCGGATCGTCCTTGCTCGGCACGGTGCTCAGGGTGTTGGTGGTGTTGCCGATCACCAGCGGTTGGCCGGTACCGATGTACACATCAAAACTGGTACCCCGTTCAACGACCTGCGCACCGGTCAGCTCGGAGAGCTGGCGCACGGCTTCGTTACGGCTGTCGAGCAAATCGTTCGGCTGACCGCCGCTGGTGGAAATCTCGCCGATCTTCTGGTTGAGATTGGCAATCGAGGTGGCCAGTTTGTTCACTTGCGACGTCATGTCCGCAAGGTTGCCGTTGATCGTGGTGTTCTGATCGTTCAGCTGTTTGGCCAGGGCATTGAAACGGCTGGTCAGCGCCTGCGCACCGGTCAGCACCGACTGACGGGAGGTGTCGTCCGTGGCCGAGGTCGCCACGCCCTGCATCGAGGTGAAGAATTTCTGCAGCACACCGGTCAGGCCGGTGTTGGTGTCGGACATCGAGGCATCCAGCGCAGTGGCCTGGGCACCGTACGCAGCCGCTTCGCTATTGAGCGAGGTGGCGGTATGCAGCTGGTTTTCGAGGTAAGAGTTGTAGACCCGGCGCACATCGGCCAGGGTCGTCCCCGTCCCGATGAAGACGTTGCCGAACTGCTGCGAGGACTTGGTGCTCTGCACGGTTTGCTGGCGTGAATACCCGGCGGTGTCGACGTTGGCAATGTTGTTACCTGTGGTCGCGAGAGAGGAAGAACTCGCGGACAACCCCGACATCCCGATATTGAGCAAACTCATGATTCAAACCTTACCGTGTGTTTATAGAGGCGTCGTTGAAACGCCGGCCGCAGCGTAGTTTTCGAAACTGTTCATCTGCTTGGCTATCTGCGAAATCTTCGTCGCGTAGTTCGGGTCGGTCGCGTAACCGGCCTTTTGCAACTCGCGTACAAACTGTTCTGGGTTATCGGCCGACTTCACCACATCTTGATAGCGATTGTTGGTCTGCAGCAAAGTCACCAGATCGTGGAAACTGTCCTTGTACGAGGCATAGGAACGGAACTGCGCCGTCTCCTTGACCATCTGCCCGTTGCGGAACTCGCTGGTGATCGCCCGGGCCGAATCGCCAGTCCAGTTGCTGCTGGCCTTGATGCCGAACAGGTTGTGGCTGCTGCTGCCATCCTGGGCACGCATGACCGATTTGCCCCAGCCGGTTTCCAGTGCGGCCTGCGCCACCAGATAACGCGGATCGACGCCAATACGCGCGGCGGCTTCTTTGGCCATCGGCAGCATGGTATTGACGAATTCATCGGCGGAGCTGAAGGCGCGCTTGGCCGGCGCCAGCGGAATCTGCGCCATCGCTCGGCCGTAAATCTGCATCTGCCCGCCGGACGCCTTGGCGTCTTCGGCACGGGTCAGCCAGTCGCCGTTGTACAGCGGACCGGCGCCGGTAGTGGCCGTCGTTGCGGCACGTTGCGGCAAGGCATTGGCGGCGGTCGGCGTAGCGGAAGGCACCAGACCGGCGAGCAAACGATCGGCCAGTTTCGGCGGCAAGGCCAGACGACGCTTGTTGATCATGGCCATGTCATTGCTGTGCGAGGCTTCGGTCGTGGCGACACGCCCGGAACGCGACGCCCACAACGGACGCTCGCCATTGAGCCGCGATAACGGCCCCTGGGTGGCGGTCGTGCCGGCGGCAATCGGCGTCTGCACCGCAGCCGCTTTCGCCGCCTCTTGCTTGGCGGCGGACGCGGCCGCCGCCTCGCCTGGCGCCAGCGGTTTGTTCCTCGACATCTGCTTCATCAGCACGTCGGCCAGACCGATACCCCCGCCCTCACGGGACAGCGAGACCGCCAGTTGCTGGTCGTACATTTCCTGATATTGCTTGGCCGCCGGGGTGTTCATCGGGTTGTCTTTACCCAACGCCTCGGTGGCCGAACGCATCGACTTGAGCATTTCGCCAAGGAACAGCGATTCGAATTCCTGCGCCACCTTGCGCATGTTCGCATCGCTGTTCTTGTCGCCGACCTTGAGCTGGTTCAGGCGATTGAGGTCGGAGTAAGAACCCGAATCGCCAGTGCCCACCAGACTGCCTTTGCGCATATCCATGGTCGCCGTCCTCAGATCACGATCAGGTCGGCTTGCAACGCGCCGGCCTGCTTCAGAGCTTCGAGAATGGCCATCAGGTCACCCGGTGCCGCGCCCACCTGGTTCACTGCCCGCACGATCTCGTCGAGGGTGGTGCCCGGGCCGAACTTGAACATCGGCTTGGCTTCCTGCTGGGCGTTGACCCGCGAGCGTGGCACCACGGCCGTCTGCCCATTGGACAACGGGCCCGGCTGACTGACGATCGGGTCTTCGGTGATGGTCACGGTCAGGCTGCCGTGGGTCACGGCGGCCGGCGAAACTTTCACGTTCTGACCGATGACGATGGTGCCGGTGCGCGAGTTGATGATGACTTTCGCCACCGCCTGACCCGGGTCGACTTCAAGGTTTTCCAGGATCGACAGATAGTCGACACGCTGGCTCGGGTCGAGCGGCGCGGTCACACGAATCGAGCCACCGTCGATGGCTTGCGCCACGCCAGGGCCGAGCATGTCGTTGATCTTGTCGACGATGCGCTTGGCAGTGGTGAAGTCGGAGCGGTTGAGGTTCAGCGTCAGGCTGTTGCCCTGGTTGAAACCGCTCGGCACCGAACGTTCTACCGAAGCACCGCCCGGAATACGACCGGCCGACGGAACGTTGACGGTGATCTTCGAACCGTCACGCCCTTCGGCATCGAAACCGCCGACCACCAGGTTGCCCTGAGCAATGGCGTAGACGTTGCCGTCGATACCTTTGAGCGGGGTCAGCAACAGGGTACCGCCGCGCAGGCTCTTGGAGTTACCGATCGAAGACACGGTGATGTCGACCTGCTGACCCGGTTTGGCGAACGCCGGCAGATCGGCACTCACCGACACCGCCGCGACGTTTTTCAACTGCACGTTACCCGACCCTGGCGGCACCTTGATGCCGAACTGCGAGAGCATGTTGTTGAAGGTCTGCAGGGTGAACGGGGTCTGCGTCGTCTGGTCGCCAGTGCCGTTAAGCCCGACCACCAGGCCGTAACCGATCAACTGGTTGGAACGCACGCCGGAAATGCTGGCGATATCTTTCAGCCGCTCGGCGTGGGCACCAAAGGCTGCGGACAACAGGGCCGCAGCCAGCATGAGGCTCTTGAAATTCAAAGTCGCCACCTAGAAAGGGAACAGCGGGCTGAGGAAGAAACGGTCGAACCAGCCTGGCTGACTCGCATCGGCAAACGAACCGGTGCCCGAGTAGGTGATGCGCGCATCGGCGACACGGGTCGACGACACGGTGTTGTCGGTGGCGATGTCATCGGCACGCACGAGACCTGCGATCCGCACCAGCTCGTCGCCGGTGTTGAGGGTCATCCACTTCTCGCCGCGCACGGCGATGATGCCGTTGGGCAGCACATCGGCCACGGTCACGGTGATCGAGCCGGTCAGGGTGTTGCCCTGCGCGGCCTTGCTGTCGCCCTTGGTCGCGCGGTCGCCGCTGTAGCCGACGTCGAGGCTCAGGTCATTGCCACCCAACGGGTTGTTGGTGGTGCCACTGCCGCCGAACAGCGAGGTCAGGCCGATGCCGGTCTTGCTGTTCTTGGCCACCTGAGAGTTGGCGTTCTTGCTCGCCTGAGTCTTCTCGTTCAGGGTGATGGTGATGATGTCACCAACGCGGAACGCCTTGCGGTCGCTGTACAGGTTTTGCTCGAAGCCGGCCTGATAGATCGAGCCGTTGTTGGCCGCCGCCGGCAGTGGCGTGCGCGGCAACACCGGAGCGTAGTAAGGGTCATTGGGCTTGGGCGTCGGTGCGACGCAGCCCGCGAGCGAGACGACCCCACCCAATGCCAGAACAGATACGAAGCGTTTCATGACCCTACCTCACGGTGTTGCTGGCGGCCTCAGGCCGCCCCATAGACTTGATTACAGATTCTGCGTTACGAACGAGAGCATCTGATCGGCGGTGGAGATCACCTTGGAGTTCATCTCGTAGGCGCGCTGAGTGGTGATCATGTTGACCATCTCTTCAACCGTGCTGACGTTGGAACCTTCCAGGGTGTTCTGCAGGGTGGTACCGAAACCGTTCAGGCCCGGGGTGCCGATTTGCGGCGCGCCGGAAGCAGCGGTTTCCAGGAACAGGTTGTTGCCCACCGCCTGCAGACCGGCCGGGTTGATGAAGTCGGCGGTTTGCAGGTTGCCGATCACCTGAGCGGCCGGGTTGCCTGGCACCGTGATCGACACGGTGCCGTCGGTGCCGACAGTGAAGCTCTGGGCGTTGTTCGGGATGACGATGGCCGGCTCCAGGGCGAAACCGCTGGCGTTGACGATCTGGCCGTTGGAGTCGAGGTGGAAAGTACCGTCACGGGTGTAGGACGTGGTGCCGTCCGGCTGCAGGATCTGGAAGAAACCGCGACCGTCGATGGCCATGTCCAGCGGCTGCTCGGTGGTTTGCAGGCTGCCGGCGGTGAAGTTTTTCTGGGTGCCGACGATGCGCACACCGGTACCCAGTTGCAGACCCGATGGCAGTTCGCTGTCCTGGGTCGACTGGGCGCCTGGCTGACGCTTGATCTGATACAGCAGGTCCTGGAACTCGGCACGGTCACGCTTGAAACCCGTGGTCGAGACGTTCGCCAGGTTGTTGGAAATGGTGGTCAGGTTGGTGTCCTGGGCGGACAGACCGGTTTTGGCAACCCATAGAGCCGGAAGCATTCGATTCTCCTCGTGCGCCTGTTTTACGGCGCGACGTTCTGATAATTAGCTGATCTGCAAGACCCGAGCCATGGCCTGGTCGTCGTCTTTGGCGGTGTTCATCATCTTGACGTGCAACTCGAACTGCTTGGCCAGGGCCAGCACCGAGGTCATTTCTTCCACGGCATTGACGTTGCTCGACTCAAGGAAACCCGACACCAGTTTGACGTTGGCGTCGGCCGGCGCCGGCTGGCCGTCCTTGGTGTAGATCGAGCCGTCGAGGCCTTTGTTGAGGTTCTTGATGTCCGGGTTGACCAGTTTGATCCGGTCGACTTCCGCCATGACGCGCGGGCCTTCGCCCATCGCACGAATACTGATGGTGCCGTCTTCACCGACTTCGACCTGCTGCTCCGGCGGCACGGCGATCGGACCGCCGTTGCCGAGTACCGGCATGCCGTTGCCAGCGCGCAGTACGCCGAGGGCGTCGATGTTGAGGCTGCCGGTGCGCACGTAGCTTTCGCCGCCGTTGGGGTTCTGCACGGCGATAAAACCGTTGCCGGTCACGGCGACGTCGAGGTCGCGGCCGGTCTGCACCAGCGAACCGGCGGTGAAATCAGTGGCGGGCCGTTCGCTCATGGCAAACGCACGCGCCGGAAAGCTGTCACCGAACACCGGCATCGAACGCGCCTGCTCCAGGTCGCGCTGAAAACCATTGGTGGAGATGTTCGCCAGGTTGTTGGCATGGGCCTTTTGCGCCAGTGCGTTCTGACTGGCGCCGGTCATTGCCACATAAAGGTACTTGTCCACACTCTTTCCTCTGCATGCCGGACGTTTGCCGCCCACCGCTGTACTGCTGAGCCATAAGCAATTTGCAGACCAACTTTTTTCTGGCGGCTTGCAGCCCGGTAAACAAAGGACTTGAGGGGGTTTGCGGGGAAATTTGAAATGTATCGAAGTCGAAAAACCGGCGGTGTTATGCCGCTTGGCGGCAATCCCGATTTTTGCAGATGGAAAAAGAACCTGTGGTGAGGGGATTTATCCCCGATGGGCTGCGCAGCAGCCCCAATCCATCCATTGATGGTGTATCGGATGGACCGCATTTGCCGGGTTTGGGGCGGCTTCGCCACCCATCGGGGATAAATCCCCTCACCACAAAAGCTCTTTTCACCACAGTGTTACTGTTAACTCTCGGGGTCTTTACCAACTTCATACTCGCGCAGCTTATTGGCAATGGTGGTGTGCGAAACCCCCAACCGCTTACCCAGTTGCCGACTGCTCGGGTGCTCGGAATACAAGCGCTCCAGCACCGCTTTTTCAAAACGCCCGACGATTTCGTCCAGCCCACCCTCCAGCGAGAAATCGCCAAGCGGCTGACGCACGCCGTAGTCCGGCAAGCGAATATGCTCGGCCTTGACCGTGCCGCCGTCACACAGCGAAACCGCCTGAAACAGCACGTTCTCCAGCTGCCGCACGTTGCCCGGCCAGTGATAGTGACTGAGGCGCTCCATCGCCGCCGGCGCCAGTTTCGGCAGCGAGCAACCGATCTGCCGACTGGCCTGATCGAGGAAGTGCTCGACCAGCGGGGTCAAACCGTCGAGGCATTCGCGCAGCGGCGGGATGTGCAGCGACAGCACATTCAAGCGGTGATACAGATCCTGACGAAACTCGCCGCGCGCGCACAGCTCGGACAAGTCGACCTGAGTGGCGCAGATCACCCGCACATCCAGATACACCTCTTCATCGCTGCCGACCCGGCGGAAGCAGCCGTCCTGCAGAAAGCGCAGCAACTTCACCTGCAAGCGCGGGCTCATTTCGCCGACGCCATCAAGAAACAGCGTACCGCCCGCCGTCAGTTCCAGCAGACCGAGTTTGCCTTCGGCGCGCGCGCCTTCGAACGCGCCGGGGCCGTAGCCGAACAGTTCGGTCTCGGCCATCGACTCCGGCAGCCCCGCGCAGTTGAGTGCCATCAATGGCGACTGCCCACGCGGACTGGCGAGGTGACAGGCCCGCGCCAGCAATTCTTTGCCGGTGCCGGTTTCGCCTTCGATCAATAGCGGCGCATCCAGTGGCGCCATGCGCCGGGCCTCCCGCACCACCGCCGCCATCACCTTCGAACTCTGGAAGATACTGTCGAAGCCACGCAGCTCCTGTTTGCGCACGTTATAGATGCGCTCGCCGACGCGGTCGGCGCGGTGCAGGGTCAGCACCGCACCGGCCATGGCTTCGCTGTCGTCGTGCTCCGATTGCAGCGGCGCGATGTCGGCGAGAAAGATGTCGCCCTTGACCTTGACGCGCATGCCGTTGATTCGCGACTTGTTGGCGCGCACCAGTTCCGGCAGGTCGAAATCCTCGGCGTAGCGCGACAGCGGAATCCCCGGCACCTCGTCCACGCGCACCCCGAGCAACTGCGCGGCCGCGCGGTTGGCGGCAACGATCGAGCCGCCCATGTCGATCGACAGCACCGGAAATTCCAGCGCGCCAAGCAACGCGTTCAACTCCATGTGCCGACGCTCACTGGGCATCAACCCGACGCGCTTGACCCCAAATACCCCGGCAATCGCTTCGAACTTCGGCCGCAGCGCCTGGAACTGAATGTTGATCAGGTTCGGGCAGTGCAGGTAGATCGCATTGCCGTGCTCGCCGCCGACCTCACCGCGCGCCACGTTGATCCCGTACTCCACCAACAGGTTGAGGATGTCGCGCAGGATGCCGATGCGGTTCTGACAGTGGACTTTGATACGCATATGAATGACTCGACAAACCAGCAATAAGGTTGAACACAGACCTGTGGGAGCGAGCCTGCTCGCGAAGGCGGCTGCACACTCAGCATAGATGTGTCAGACAGACCGCATTCGCGAGCAGGCTCGCTCCCACAGGGGGTAACGCCTGACTTTTCTGTCGAGGCGCGCAGATAGTTGTCAAGATTATGTGACAGCCACACGCCTTTTCAAACCTGCAAATCAGCGCAAACGCGAGATACCCGCCAAAGCGTAACGATTTATTTACAAAATACGGTGATTGTTCCTACAACGACCGCGTTCAACCTGCTGCATCCCGCCCCACTCTCGGGTAATCCTGACCCCATCGCTGGACATAACAAGAACGAATTCCCCTAGCAGGAGAGCAGTATGAAGCAGACGCAATACGTGGCCCGCGAGCCCGATGCGCAAGGTTTTATCGACTACCCCGCCGAAGAACATGCGGTGTGGAACACGCTGATCACTCGCCAGCTGAAAGTGATCGAGGGTCGGGCGTGCCAGGAATACCTGGACGGTATCGAAAAACTCGGCCTGCCCCATGACCGCATTCCGCAACTGGGCGAGATCAACAAGGTGCTCGGTGAGACCACCGGTTGGCAGGTTGCCCGCGTCCCTGCACTGATCCCCTTCCAGACCTTCTTCGAATTGCTCGCCAGCAAACAGTTTCCGGTGGCCACGTTCATTCGTACCCGCGAAGAACTGGACTACCTGCAAGAGCCGGACATTTTCCACGAGATTTTCGGCCACTGCCCGCTGCTGACCAACCCGTGGTTCGCCGAATTCACTCACACCTACGGCAAGCTCGGCCTGCAGGCCACCAAGGAAGAGCGCGTGTACCTGGCGCGCCTGTACTGGATGACCATCGAGTTCGGTCTGGTCGACACCCCGCAAGGCCAACGCATCTATGGCGGCGGCATCCTGTCCTCGCCGAAGGAAACCGTTTATTCGCTGTCGGACGAGCCCGAACATCAGGCCTTCGATCCGCTGGAAGCCATGCGCACGCCGTATCGCATCGACATCCTGCAGCCGCTTTATTTTGTCCTGCCCAACCTCAAGCGTCTGTTCGACCTGGCCCACGAAGACATCATGGGCATGGTCAAGCAAGGCATGCAGTTGGGGTTGCACGCACCGAAGTTTCCGCCAAAACCGAAAGCCGCGTGATCCGCGACTTTTGCTGACAATTGAGTCTGTCAGTCGCCGCCACTTTGGTTTAGCGTGACGGCATTGACGGGCCGATAGTTTCTATAAAAAAAACACACTCGATTTCAGGAATCACACCATGTCCACTTTGAACCAAGCCCACTGCGAAGCCTGCCGTGCCGATGCGCCACAAGTCAGCGACGAAGAACTGCCGATCCTGATCAAGCAGATCCCTGACTGGAACATCGAAGTGCGCGACAGCATCATGCAACTGGAGAAAGTCTTCCTGTTCAAGAACTTCAAGCACGCACTGGCCTTCACCAACGCCGTCGGCGAGATCTCCGAGGCCGAAGGTCACCACCCGGGTCTGCTGACCGAGTGGGGCAAAGTCACCGTGACCTGGTGGAGCCACTCGATCAAGGGCCTGCACCGCAACGACTTCATCATGGCCGCGCGCACTGATGAAGTGGCCAAGACCGCAGAAGGACGCAAGTAATGCACTTTGACGCCATCGGCCGGGTACCCGGCGACCCGATCCTCGGTTTGATGGAGGCCTATGCGCAGGACAGTAACCCGCGCAAGTTCGACCTCGGCGTTGGCGTCTACAAGGATGCCCAGGGCCTGACGCCGATCCCCGAAGCGGTGAAAATCGCCGAAGCGCGACTGGTCGAACGCCAGGACACCAAGACCTACATCGGCGGGCACGGCAACCCATTGTTCGGCAAGGTCATCAATGAGCTGGTGCTTGGCGCCGACTCGAAGCTCATCGCCGAACAGCGCGCTGGCGCCACCCAGACCCCGGGCGGCACTGGCGCCCTGCGTCTGGCCGCCGATTTCATCGCCCAGTGCCTGCCGGGCAAGGGCGTGTGGCTGAGCAACCCGACCTGGCCGATCCACGAGACGATTTTCGCCGCCGCCGGAGTCAAGGTCAGTCACTACCCGTACGTGGGCAGCGACAACCGCCTCGACGTCGATGCGATGCTCGCCGTGCTTAACGAAGTGCCGCAAGGCGACGTGGTGCTGCTGCATGCCTGCTGCCACAACCCGACCGGTTTCGACCTGAACCATGACGACTGGCAACGTGTGCTCGACGTCGTGCGCCGCCGTGACCTGCTGCCGCTGATCGACTTTGCCTACCAGGGCTTTGGCGATGGGTTGGAGCAGGACGCATGGTCGACCCGACTGTTCGCCGCCGAAGTGCCCGAGTTGCTGATCACCAGCTCCTGCTCAAAAAATTTCGGCTTGTACCGCGACCGCACCGGGGCGCTGATTGTTTGCGCGAAAACCGCCGACAAGCTGATCGACCTCCGCAGCCAACTGGCCCACATCGCCCGCAATCTGTGGTCAACGCCACCGGATCACGGTGCGGCCGTGGTCGCGACCATCCTCGCCGATCCGGAGCTGAAAGCACGCTGGGCCGACGAAGTGGAAGCCATGCGCCTACGCATCGCGCAGTTGCGCAGCGGTCTGGTCGAAGCACTGGAACCGCACGGTCTGCGCGAGCGCTTTGCGCACATTGGCGTGCAACGCGGCATGTTCTCCTACACCGGGCTGTCGCCGGAGCAGGTCAAACAACTGCGTGAGCAGCACAGCGTGTACATGGTCAGCTCGGGACGGGCGAACGTTGCCGGCATAGATGCCACGCGCCTGGCACTACTGGCCGACGCCATCGCTGACGTCTGCAAATAACGCTGCCACCGCAATTGATCGCTCCCGATCTACACGGCAATACCCTGTAGGAGCTGCCGAAGGCTGCGATCTTTTGATCTTTGTTTTTAAAATCAAAAGATCGCAGCCTGCGGCAGCTCCTACATTGGTTCGCGGCGCTCCCCTGCGGCCATCTGTCGCATTAATTTGAATTAAAAGTCTGATTGTCATTTTTCCTGCTGTATCCTGCGCAGGCTTTCAAGAAGCGCGGATCTACCAGATCTATCAACAGACTTAGCGAGGAGCGCAACCATGCACGAGATTCCTAATCTCCCCTTCCCAAGCCTGCACGTACCTGAGCAGACGACCACGCAACAAGCCGGTGCCCAACAGCCCGAGCCGAAAGAAGCCGCTGAACGCCGCCAGGCTGACAACGAAGAGTAAAACCCCGCCGTACAGACCGTGTGGAAAGCGCTAAGATGCGCTTTCCACACTGCCTGAAACCGAGCCCGCCATGACCGACGAATTCTCCGAAAGCCAAGCCGCCGTCCTGATCGGCGCTACCGAGAAAATGATCGAGATCTGGCAGCGCCTTTCTCCGGAAAAACAGGCTGCCTTGCTCGCCCGTTTCGGCAGCGAAGAAAACGCCCTCGCCGCCCTCGTCACCACGCAACTGGTCGCCCCGGCCAAACCCTGATACCCCCTATCCGGCAAATAGTTTTACTTTTCCCCGCCCCAGATGCGTTCGCGCCGGTATCATAAGCAGCCTATCTAATCCTGCTTTGCCGTGGATCGTTCCCCATGTCGTCCTCTATGCCACAACCCCAGCGCCCCCTGGCGGTCACGCTGCAAGTCGTTTCCATCGTCCTCTTCACTTTCATCGGCTACCTGAACATCGGCATTCCGCTCGCGGTGTTGCCCGGGTACGTCCACAGTGATCTGGGCTTTGGCGCGGTGATCGCCGGGCTGGTGATCAGCGTGCAATACCTCGCCACCCTGCTCAGCCGTCCGTACGCCGGCAAGATCATCGACAACCAGGGCAGCAAACGCGCGGTGATGATTGGTCTGGCCGGTTGCGGCTTGAGTGGCGTGTTCATGCTGATTTCGGCGTGGACACCGAACCTGCCGATGCTCAGCCTGATCAGCCTGTTGATCGGCCGTCTGGTGCTGGGCAGCGCGGAAAGCCTGGTCGGCTCCGGTTCAATCGGCTGGGGCATCGGCCGCGTTGGCGCGGCGAATACCGCCAAAGTCATCTCGTGGAACGGCATCGCCAGTTACGGCGCGCTGGCGGTGGGTGCGCCGTTCGGCGTGTGGCTGGTCGGCCAGTTGGGGCTGTGGAGCATGGGCGTCAGCATCATTCTGCTGGCGGCGCTGGGCTTGCTGCTGGCGTGGCCGAAAACCGCAGCGCCGATTGTCGCCGGCGAGCGTCTGCCGTTCATGCATGTGCTCGGTCGCGTGTTCCCGCACGGCTGCGGTCTGGCACTGGGCTCGATCGGTTTCGGCACCATCGCCACCTTCATCACCCTGTATTACGCCACTCGGCACTGGGATAACGCGGTGTTGTGCCTGAGCCTGTTCGGCGCCAGCTTCATCGGCGCGCGTCTGCTGTTCGGCAACCTGATCAACCGCCTCGGCGGCTTTCGCGTGGCGATCGCCTGCCTGTCGGTGGAAACCCTCGGCCTGTTACTGCTGTGGCTAGCGCCAGACGCACATTGGGCACTGGCCGGGGCGGCGCTGAGCGGTTTCGGCTTCTCGCTGGTGTTCCCGGCGCTGGGCGTGGAAGCGGTGAACCTGGTGCCGGCCTCCAGCCGAGGCGCGGCCGTTGGCGCTTATTCGCTGTTCATCGACTTGTCTTTGGGGATTACCGGGCCGTTGGCCGGGGCCATTGCGTCGGGTTTCGGTTTCGCTTCGATCTTCCTGTTCGCCGCCCTCGCTGCGCTGAGCGGCCTGGCGTTGAGCGTGTACCTTTACAAGCACACGGCGAAGTACCTCGAAGATTAGAAATCCACCTTGCCCCGCCCGGCCTTGATGCTGCCACGCTTGGTCTTGGATTCGAGCCGGCGCTTCTTCGAGCCGAGGGTCGGTTTGGTCGGGCGGCGTTTCTTTTCGACCTTGGTGGCGCTGAGAATCAGCTCGACCAGACGCTGCCGCACATCGGCGCGGTTGGCTTCCTGCGTGCGGTATTGCTGAGCCTTGATAATCAGCACGCCATCGCTGGTGATGCGGCTGTCACGCAGTGCCAGCAGCCGCTCCTTGTAGAACTCGGGCAAGGACGAGGCCGGAATGTCGAAGCGCAGGTGCACAGCGCTGGAGACCTTGTTGACATTCTGCCCACCGGCGCCTTGCGCGCGAATGGCCGTCAGTTCGATCTCGGCATCCGGCAGATGCACGTTGTTGGAAATCACCAGCATGGAAAAGCGTCCGTATTCAGAAGCAGCAGGATACGCCATCAACCCTGTAGGAGCTGCCGAAGGGGCAATAAAAAACCCGGCGCATTGGCCGGGTTTGTCGTTTTTGCCTCAGCGCTTACTTGGAAGCACTGGCCGCGTGCAGCGCCTGCTGCGCACCGCGTTTGTTCTTGATCACGTAGCAGACCCACATGAACACGACCCACACCGGAATCGCGTACACCGATATCTGGATGCCCGGGATCAGCAACATCACGCCGAGGATGAACGCGACGAACGCCAGGCAGACGTAGTTACCGTACGGGTACCACAGCGCCTTGAACAGCGGCGTCTGCTGTGTCTTGTTCATGTGCTGACGGAACTTGAAGTGCGAGAAGCTGATCATCGCCCAGTTGATCACCAGGGTGGCCACCACCAGCGACATCAACAGTTCCAGCGCCTGTTGCGGCATCAGGTAGTTAAGCAACACCGCCACCAGCGTGACCGCCGCGGACGCGAGGATCGAACGCACCGGCACGCCGCGTTTGTCGATTTTCGCCAGACCTTTCGGCGCATCACCCTGCTCGGCCATACCCAGCAGCATGCGGCTGTTGCAGTAAGTACCGCTGTTGTACACCGACAGCGCCGCGGTCAGTACCACAAAGTTGAGGATGTGCGCGGCGGTGTTGCTGCCGAGCATCGAGAACACCTGTACGAACGGGCTGCCGCTGTACGAATCGCCGGACGCATTGAGCGTTTCCAGCAGACTGTCCCACGGGGTCAGCGACAGCAGGATCACCAGCGCGCCGATGTAGAAAATCAGGATCCGGTAGATCACCTGGTTGATCGCTTTCGGGATCACGGTTTTCGGCTTGTCGGCCTCGGCTGCAGTGAAACCGAGCATTTCCAGACCGCCGAAGGAGAACATGATGATCGCCATCGCCATCACCAGACCGCTGACGCCGTTGGGGAAGAACCCGCCGTGCGACCACAGGTTGCTGACCGAGGCCTGCGGACCGCCATGGCCGCTGACCAGCAGGTAGCTGCCCAGCGCGATCATGCCGACGATCGCCACGACCTTGATGATCGCGAACCAGAATTCAGCTTCACCGAAGACTTTGACGTTGGCCAGGTTGATCGCGTTGATCAGCACGAAGAATGCAGCGGCGGTGACCCAGGTCGGGATGTCCGGCGCCCAGTAGTGGATGTACTTGCCGACCGCTGTCAGCTCCGACATGCCCACCAGAATGTACAGAATCCAGCAGTTCCAGCCCGACAGGAAACCGGCAAAACCGCCCCAGTACTTGTGTGCGAAATGGCTGAAGGAACCGGCCACCGGCTCTTCGACGATCATCTCGCCGAGCTGGCGCATGATCATGAAGGCGATGAAGCCGCAGATGGCGTAGCCGAGGATCATCGACGGGCCGGCGGATTTCAGGACCCCGGCCGAGCCAAGGAACAATCCGGTACCGATCGCGCCACCGAGGGCGATCAGTTGAATATGGCGATTTTTCAGGCCGCGTTTCAGCTCGCCTGATTGCGAGTTTTGTCCACTCATGAAAAAGGTCCCACGCAAGGTTTGATGATGTTCAGTAGACGTTGCTGCAAGGTTGCGATTTCAGACAACCCTGATCAAACCCCAGCGCAAGCACCAGGAATTCAGCGTTTTTACAACGGTCATGCGTCACCTGTTTGTTTTTATCTGTGACGAAATCGAACCCGACACGCTTGTGACGTGGCGGAGTGAACAAGGCGGATAGCCTTGAGGTTTGCGCGATTACGCAGAGGGTCACAGTTAAAACGCGGCGCATTGTACACCGCTAACCCCCTGCTGCCAGACCCCGCTGGATCAGCGTGGCGCCTGCCGGGATTGCATGGGGCCGCCTCGAGACACTCGGGCGACTGCAAAAATTGAGTCAGGCCTTTGCAGGCCATCGACGGGGACGAGCGAAAAACCGCCCCACGGAGAGAAGTGAAGATCAATCTCGGCGTTCATTGCGCCTCCTTCTTGTTATGCACCTGCACGACAGGCATGAGGCGCATCTCACCCTGCAAACGAGGCTGAAACAAGCACGCCAGAGCCCTGCGCAAGGCCTTTGCAGGCGGGCGTCGGCAGGTTTTCCTTACAGCGTCGGCAACGGGGTGAATCCACTGGACTTCATCGGCGTTTTCGTAAATTTTTCTTTACAAGGCGTAACGCAGATTTTCCATTTCGGAAAATTCTGTAGGACGTCTGCAAATTGACGGTAGCAAGCTTGCTAATGAAAGTGGCGGCTTAGTTTTTTGTTTTCAAATAAGAAAATCGCCGCTTAAAAACAGAATAAAAAGTTTATTTAAATTTTAAATAAATAATTTTTTGCATTACAAAACACCCTGAACTAGGTTCTTCACGTCTTGCCGGCCACCTCGACCGGCCAGTCATAACCGTGAATGTCATCTAGGAGATCGACCATGCAAGCACTGGAAAAAGACCTGGACACCGAACTGCAACTGGACGAATGGTTTGAAGCGCCAACCCATGAGGCCGCCGTGGAAATGATGCAAGCCGACGCGGTGGTTCCGTTCGGCACGGCGATGTGGCCTCTGTAAGACATCCCCGGGCAGGCACGATCCGGCCGGTCGTGCCTGCCGCTTTCTCACGGTCAGTCAGGGAGGACTCATGGATAAGCCCCGCGCGATCTCGCATTTCCTTTACTACCTCGAACATCACCCTGCCCTTGCCGGTCTCGACTCGGCGAAGGTACTGCTCGGCCACACCGCCGATTACGAAGCCCTGACCGGCGCCATCGCCGAACAGGCCGGCGATCATCCCCGCTTCACCTTCAGCGCCAGACGCCTGGACCTGGAAAGCACCGCAACGCTGACCGCGGCGATTGCCGACAGCGATCTGTACATTTTCTTCTACGACTCTTCCACGCTGCCCAATCCGCGCCCCGACGGCCCGGAGTTCGTGCGCGCCCTGCAAGGCGTGATGGCGGAAAACTGGAAGAAGTCGCTGTTGTTCAAGGATTACGGCGACTATTTTTACGACACCTTCAGCGTGACGCCGCAGCGTATCGCCGGGCTCAACAGTCACTTGATCCAGCGCATGTCCCAAGCGACCACGCTGAGTTTCAAGGACGACCACGGCTCATGGTTTGAAACGCCGCTGAGCAGCATCAAGAAGTGGACCGACATCAACGGCGTCGGCAACTTCGACCTGGCCCCCGGCGAGATCGCCACCCACAGCGAAGCCATCAACGGCCATGTGAAATTCAAGGGCACGTTCCTCAGCACTATCCCGTTTGCGCGCAAGTACGGCGTGCTGGAGTCGCCACTGGAGTTGTGGATCGAAAACTCGACCATCAGCCGCATCGCCACTGATGTGCCGGGGCTGGAGCATGATTTCAACAAGTACCTGGATGCCAATCCGTCAAACCGGCGCATTGAGGAATTGGGGATTGGTACCAACGAAGGCGTGAAGGATCTGTATGCGCGCAACGCCGGTTTCGAGGAGCGCCATTGCGGCCTGCACCTGGGCCTCGGCGGCGGGGCCAAGGGCAGTCATCATCTGGACCTGATTTTCTCCGGCGGGGTGTTGGCGCTGGATGACAAGCCGGTGTTTGACGGACGCTTCGTCTTTTAAGCAGAAATTTCTGTTTTGAAACCACTGCTCCCTGTAGGAGCTGTCGAGTAAAACGAGGCTGCGATCTTTTGATCTTGCTTTTGAAGAGCAAAAGATCGCAGCGTGCCGCAGCTCCTACAGGAACAGCGCGCAACCCAGCCAATAATCCAGACGGATGCATTGTGTTTCAGGCGACTGACGCCTTCGCGAGCAGGCTCGCTCCTACAGGGGATTTGTGTTTGTCGCATCTCCAATGTGGGAGCGAGCCTGCTCGCGAAGAGGCCGAATCAGTCGCTGCATAACTTCTGCCAGACAAAAAAAACGCCAACCCTGCGGTTGGCGTTTTTGTTTTAGCTCGAAGCTTGCCGCTCAAAGCTCACAGCTGCCTTATTCCGGCTTCTTGCGACCGAAGCCTGGACGCTGACCGGAACCGGCCGGTGCGCCACGGCGCTTGCCTGATGGCTTGTCGCCGTCGACCAGTTTGATCCCCGGACGCTTCGGTGCAGGCTTGGCCGGACGCTTGTTGGTGGTGTCCGCAGGACGATCCGCCACTGGCGTACCACGACCGGCCGGCGCACGACCTTCGCCACGCTCGGTGCGACCGTTGGCCGGACGCGGTGCGCGCTCGCCGTCACGGGCCACTGGCTTGCGACCCGGACGCTCGCCTTCGATCTGCGGCTCACGGCTCGGACGCGGACCGGTCGGCGCACCAGCGGCGGGACGCAGAGTTCGCACGCGCTCGGTCTTGGCCATCGGCCGCGACGATTTACGCTGCATACGCTCCAGCTTGTCCTTGCTCTTGGCGTTGAGTTGCGGCATCGCCACCGGCGTCAGGCCGACTTCGGCGCTGAGCACGTCGACTTCGTACTGGCTCATTTCGCGCCAGCGGCCCATCGGCAGGTCGGAGTTGAGGAATACCGGACCGAAACGCACGCGCTTCAGACGGCTGACCACCAGCCCTTGGGATTCCCACAGGCGACGAACCTCACGGTTACGGCCTTCCATCACCACGCAGTGATACCAGTGGTTGAAGCCTTCGCCGCCCGGCGCCTGTTGAATGTCGGTGAAACGCGCCGGGCCGTCTTCCAGCACCACGCCGGCCTTCAGGCGCTCGATCATCTCGTCGTCGACTTCACCGCGGACACGCACGGCGTACTCACGGTCCATCTCGTAGGACGGGTGCATCAGACGGTTGGCCAACTCACCGTCGGTGGTGAACATCAGCAGACCGGTGGTGTTGATGTCGAGACGACCGATGTTGATCCAGCGGCCTTCTTTCGGGCGCGGCAGCTTGTCGAACACGGTCGGACGGCCTTCCGGGTCGTCACGGGTGCAGATTTCGCCATCGGGCTTGTTGTACATGATCACGCGGCGCACCGACTCGGCCGCCTCTTCGCGCTTGATCACCTTGCCATCAATGGTGATGGCATCGTGCATGTCGACGCGCAGGCCGAGGGTGGCGTCTTTGCCATTGACCTTGATCCGGCCCTGGCTGATCCAGGCTTCGACGTCACGGCGTGAGCCGACGCCGATACGGGCGAGGACTTTCTGCAGTTTTTCGCCTGCCGGGCCGATTTCCTGGTCGTCTTTCTGATTGATGTCACTCATCTGGGCACCTCCCGGTGTGGTCTGTTCAGGCGGCGCCTGAAGCATTGAAATCTGGTTTTCGGGCGAAGGGATCGCCGAAGGGTCGCGAATCATACGCGGATGTGCGCCATCGCGCATCAGAGACTAGCTGATCGATCGACAGTTATTTCTTTTTCCGCCGACCGGCGCCACCGAGTTTGATCAGGCGCAGCGCGGCTTCCGCCAGCACTGTGCGCTTGTCGTCCTTGTCGAGTTTCTTCCAGGCGCGGATTTCGCGCTTGCTGCGGCCACAGCCGAGGCAGATGTCATCGCTGAACTTGCAGAGGCTGATGCACGGGTCTTTGGTCGAGCTCATGGGGTCTCCCTTGAAGATCAAAAGATCGCAGCCTGCGGCAGCTCCTACATTGGAATACGGTCCCTGTAGGAGCTGCCGCAGGCTGCGATCTTTTCGGCGCGCATCAGTCCTCGAACTCGCGGCGTTCGGCTTCGATGGCTTCGGCCAGGGCGCGCGCCTCGGCTTCTTCTTCACTCAGTTCGGGCTCCGCTGCAGGTAGTTCGAGGGCAGCGACGGCAGCGAGAAGTTTTTCCCGGGCCTCGGCAACGCCAAGAATGTCCTCTTCCGGTTCGGCTTCAGGCTCGGCCTCAAGTTCAACTTCAATCGGCGGCTCGACGGTCTCGGCTTCCGGCTCAGACGTCGACGTCTCCCCGTCCGCCGCATCGCGCAACAAATCATCGAAGTCGGTCTTGATCCCCTCCTCCATGCTGTCCAGTTCCAGCAGCAAGCTGTGGAAGCTGGTTTCTTCCTTCGGCTCTTCCGGCTCGGCGCTGGCGTCGGCCTGTTCCTGCAGGCCTTGCGGCACCGGTGCGTCGTCGAAATCGAGGACGGGCTCGGCTTCCATCTCACGCAGTTCGGCCAGCGGCGGCAGGTCTTCAAGGTTCTTCAGATTGAAGTGATCGAGAAACGCCTTGGTGGTGGCGAACATCGCCGGCTTGCCCGGCACGTCGCGGTACCCGACGATGCGAATCCACTCGCGCTCGATCAGCGTTTTGACGATGTTGGTGTTGACCGCCACACCCCGCACGTCTTCGATCTCGCCCCGGGTAATCGGCTGGCGATAGGCGATCAGCGCCATGGTTTCCAGCAGCGCACGGGAATAGCGCTGTGGCCGTTCTTCCCACAAACGCCCGACCCACGGCGAAAACTTCTCGCGGATCTGCAGGCGGTAGCCGGAGGCGACTTCCTTGAGCTCGAACGCGCGGCCCTCGCAGGACTTGGCCAGCAGGCTCAGGGCTTTCTTGAAGACCGGCGGTTCAGGGCGCTCACCTTCTTCGAACAGTTCGTAGAGGCGTTCAAGCGATTGCGGTTTTCCCGAGGCCAACAGAAAGGCTTCAAGCAGGGGCGCCAGCTCGCGGGGTTCAGTCAGGTTCATGTTTCGACTCGTTATTCGGCTCGGGCTCGCACGTGGATCGCGGCGAACGGCTCATTCTGCACCAGCTCGACCAAGGATTCCTTGACCAGTTCAAGGATCGCCATAAAGGTCACGACCACACCGAGGCGACCTTCCTCGGCGGTGAACAGCTCGACAAACGGCACAAAACCGCCGCCCTTGAGCCGCTCCAGCACATCGCTCATGCGCTCGCGGGTCGACAATGCCTCGCGGCTGACCTGATGGCTCTCGAACATGTCGCCCCGGCGCAGCACTTCGGCCATGGACATCAGAATTTCTTCCAGCGCGACATCCGGCAACAGCTTGCGTGCCCGGGCTTCCGGGGCGTCGAGCTTGGGCACCACAACATCGCGTCCGACCCGGCTCAGGCCGTCGATGCCTTCGGCGGCGGCCTTGAAGCGCTCGTATTCCTGCAGGCGGCGGATCAGTTCGGCGCGCGGGTCGTCCTCTTCGTCTTCGACGGTTTCGGCCCGCGGCAGGAGCATCCGCGATTTGATTTCGGCCAGCATCGCGGCCATCACCAGGTACTCGGCGGCCAGTTCCAGGCGCACCGACTGCATCAACTCGACATAGCCCATGTACTGACGGGTGATTTCCGCCACCGGGATGTCGAGAATGTTGATGTTCTGTTTGCGGATCAGGTACAGCAGCAGGTCGAGCGGGCCTTCGAAGGCTTCGAGAAACACTTCCAGCGCATCCGGCGGGATGTACAGGTCCAGCGGCATTTCCGTGACCGCCTGGCCATAGACCATGGCAAACGGCAGTTCCTGCTGGGCGCCGGCTTGGGGATCGACAACGGTTTCCACTGCGGACATTCAGGCCTCGACCATGAACGGCGCGGGGTCGCCGCAACCGACGCGGATCACTTCCGGGTCGTCGCCGGTCAGGTCGATCACGGTGGACGCCTTGATCCCGCCGAAACCGCCGTCGATGATCAGATCCACCTGGTGTTCCAGCAATTGACGCATTTCGTACGGATCGCTCAGCGGATCTTCATCGCCGGGCATGATCAGGGTCACACTCATCAGCGGCTCGCCGAGTTCGGCCAGCAACGCCAAGGCAATCGGATGGCTCGGCACCCGCAGGCCGATGGTGCGTTTCTTCGGATGCAGCAGCAAACGCGGCACTTCGCGGGTGGCATTGAGGATAAAGGTGTAAGGCCCCGGCAGATGCGCCTTGAGAATGCGGAAGGTGCCGGTGTCGATCTTGGCATAGTTGCCCAGTTGCGACAGATCGCTGCAGATCAGCGCAAAGTTGTGCTTTTCGTCGAGCTGACGCAGACGGCGCACGCGCTCGATTGCGGTCTTGTCGCCGATCTGGCAACCGATGGCGTAGGAAGAGTCCGTGGGATAAATCACCACCCCGCCCTTGCGGATGATCTCGACCGCCTGTTTGATCAGGCGCGCTTGCGGGTTTTCCGGATGGATCTGGAAAAATTGACTCACATTCTCTACCTGTTCAGACGGCGGCGATAACTGTGTCATGTTTGAACCGACCCCACAGGGGTGGAAGGTCCTCGGGAACCGGCCGGTACTGGCCAATCTCGGACCAGCCACCAGGGCCATGAAAATCACTGCCGGCACTGACCAGCAGACCGAACTCACGGGCAAGGATCGCCAGGCTGCCGACCTGTTCTGCGGGCTGATGGCCATTGACCACTTCGATTGCATGCCCGCCCGCTTGAATATAGTCGGCAATCAGCTTTCGGCGCTTGCTGCGGGTGAAATCGTAGTGCCACGGATGCGCCAGACTGACCCACGCCCCGGCGGCGCGCAGGGTGCCGACGGTGTCTTCCAGCGTCGGCCAGTGCTGCTTGACGTCACCCAGCTTGCCGGCGCCGAGCCATTTGCGGAATGCCTCGGCGCGATCCTTTACGAAACCTTCACGCACCATCCAGTCGGCAAAATGCGGGCGGGCCGGCGCGTTGCCGCTGTCGCCCAGTTCCTGCTGGATCTGCCGGGCGCCTTCGAGGGCACCGGGCATACCTTTGAGGCCAAGCTTGCGGCTTATTTCTTCCGACCGCAGCCAGCGGCCATCGTGCAATCTGGCGATGGCCTCGACCAAGGGCGCGGCGTTGACGTCGAAACCGTAGCCCAGCACGTGGATGGTCGCGCCGCCCCAGGTGCAGGACAGTTCGACGCCATTGACCAGTTGCATGCCCAGTTCTTCGGCGGCGCTGCGCGCTTCGGCGAGGCCTTCGAGGGTGTCATGATCGGTCAACGCCAGGACTCGCACGCCGTTTTCAAACGCACGCGCAACCAGAACCGCCGGCGCCAGGGCGCCATCGGAGGCCGTGCTGTGGCAGTGCAAATCAACATTCACGGGGAGTTGTAACCTCAAATCAGCTGGCGCTATCGCGCGCCCATATGTTTGTTATTATGCCGCCACATCCAGCTTCTGGCTCTCACTGTGAAACAATTCATCGATTTCATCCCGCTTCTGCTGTTTTTCATCGTTTACAAACTGGATCCACGGGTCGTCGACATCGCCGGCCATGAGGTGACTGTAGGCGGTATTTACAGCGCCACGGCGATGCTGATCATCAGCTCCCTCGTAGTCTACGGCGCGCTGTTCATCAAGCAGCGCAAGCTGGAAAAAAGCCAATGGCTGACCCTGATCGCCTGCCTGGTGTTCGGCAGCCTGACCCTGGCCTTCCACAGCGAGACCTTCCTCAAATGGAAAGCCCCGGTGGTCAACTGGCTGTTCGCCCTGGCCTTCATCGGAAGCCACTTCATCGGTGACCGCCTGCTGATCAAACGCATCATGGGCCACGCGCTGACCCTGCCGGATCCGGTCTGGACCCGCCTGAACATCGCCTGGATCGCCTTCTTCCTGTTCTGCGGCGCTGCCAACCTGTTCGTGGCATTCACCTTCCAGAGCATCTGGGTCGACTTCAAGGTGTTCGGCAGTCTGGGCATGACCGTGCTGTTCCTGGTCGGTCAGGGCATCTACCTGTCCCGCCATCTGCACGACGCCGATACCACAACGCCAAAAACCGAGGACTGACATGCTCTACGCAATCATTGCCACCGACGTCGCCAACTCGCTCGAAGCCCGCCTCGCCGCGCGCCCGGCCCACCTCGAACGCCTGCAAGTGCTCAAGGGCGAAGGCCGCATCGTGCTGGCCGGCCCGCACCCGGCGATCGACAGCAATGATCCGGGCGCGGCGGGTTTCACCGGCAGCCTGATCGTCGCCGAATTCGACTCCCTGAGCGCCGCCCAGGCCTGGGCCGACGCCGATCCGTACATCGCTGCTGGCGTGTACGCCAATGTGATCGTCAAACCGTTCAAGCAAGTCCTGCCGTAAAGAGGCAATCTTGTGGCGAGGGAGCTTGCTCCCGCTGGGTCGCGCAGCGGCCCCGCTTTTCAAAGGCAATGGGACTGCTGCGCAGTCCAGCGGGAGCAAGCTCCCTCGCCACAGTTTCAACAGGTGCCTTATCTCTGCATTGCCTCTGGCACTGAACCTTCCCGCTTCTCACTGCTCTCAATCGCTCATTATTCTCGTTTGCCTGCCGACAACCTGCCCAATATCCATTTGCTAGCAGGAATCGCAATGCGCAAAGGTCCGTTGTGTCTGATGTGGGTCACGTTGACGATCATGGCGCCCGCCCATGGTGAAGAAACCACCGAAAGCGGCAGCTCCACGCCATTGTCATTAAGTGCCGGCAGCCAGATTACCGAGTTGCAGCAGCGCCTGAAGGCCAGCGAGCAGCAGCGGGAAGAATTGAGCAAACAACTGCAAAATGCCGACAACACCCGCGAAAGCGCCGTGCTCGCCAGGTTGCGCCAAGAGAATCAGCGCCTGAAGCTGCAACTCAAGGAAGCCCAGGCCAGTCCCTTGCCGCGTTTGCTGACCGAACAGCAGCAATGGTTCGTTACGGGCGCCGGGGTAGCGCTATTGGCGCTGCTGTGCGGTATCTTTGCCAGTGGAGCAAGCCGAAAACGTCGGCAATGGCTAAATTGAGTGAGTCATGAGCGAGCTGTTACTGATTGATGATGACCAGGAGTTGTGTGAACTCCTGAGTAGCTGGCTGAGCCAGGAAGGCTTTCTGGTGCGTGCCTGCCACGATGGCCAGAGCGCGCGCAAGGCGTTGGCCGAATCGGCCCCGGCGGCGGTGGTGCTGGACGTGATGCTGCCCGATGGCAGCGGTCTGGAACTGCTCAAGCAATTGCGCAGCGAGCACGCAGAGCTGCCGGTGCTGATGCTCTCGGCCCGGGGCGAACCGCTGGACCGTATTCTCGGTCTGGAGCTGGGGGCCGACGATTACCTGGCCAAGCCCTGCGATCCGCGTGAACTCACCGCGCGCCTGCGCGCCGTGCTGCGCCGCAGCCACCCGGCCGCCGTATCCACCCAACTCGAACTCGGCGACCTGAGCTTCAGCCCGGTGCGCGGCGTGGTCAGCATCGACGAAAAAGAACTGACACTTACCGTTTCCGAAAGCCGCCTGCTCGAAGCCCTGCTCAAGCAGCCCGGCGAACCGCTGGACAAACAGGAACTGGCGCAACTGGCCCTCGGTCGCAAGCTGACCCTGTACGACCGCAGCCTCGACATGCACGTGAGCAACCTGCGCAAGAAGATCGGCCCGCATCCCGACGGCCGCCCACGGATCGTCGCCCTGCGCAGCCGTGGTTATTACTACAGCCTCTGATCCACGTCCGACACAACGACATCCCCCTGTAGGAGCTGCCGAAGGCAGCGATCTTTGCTTTTAAAGATCAAAAGATCGCAGCGTGCCGCAGCTCCTACAGGGGATATGTGTAAGGCTGGAGACAAAGCGTCTTTACCCAAGCTTTACGCAGCGCTGACCGCCGCTGACCTTGATCTCCGTAATCTGAACTCATCCGGAACGTACCGGGAACGAGACAAGGAGATACACCATGCGCAAGACTCTTATCGCTCTGATGTTCGCTGCCGCTCTGCCAACCGTCGCCATGGCCATGCCACAGGATGGTGGCCCGATGGGTGGCCCACTCGACGGCCCACGCCACGGCGGTCAGATGCACGGCGAACACGGCAAAGGCCCGTACAGCCAACTCGACCTGACCCGCGAACAGCGCGATCAGATCCGCAAGATCATGGGCGAGCAGATGCACGAACGTCGCCAGGTGGTCGAGAAGTACCTGGAAAAACTCTCGCCGGCTGACCAGAAAGCCATGAAAGACGAGATGGCGGCCAACCACAAGAAAGCCGAAGCTGACGTACGCAACCTGCTGAAACCGGATCAACAGAAGAAATTCGACGAGATCCAGAAGAAACAGGCTGAACGCCGCGCCGAATGGGCCGAGTTCAAAGCGTGGAAAGCGCAACAGCCGCAAAAGGCGCAATAATGTTCTGATCACAGGCCCGACGGCTGATACCGTCGGGCCTGTTTACATTCGAAACGGTAGGAGCTGCCGAAGGCTGCGATCTTTTGATCTTGATCTTGAAAAACAAAATCAAAAGATCGCAGCCTTCGGCAGCTCCTACAGGGCTTACGCGTTTGTTTGAGGATTTTCTGTGCGTTCACTGTTCTGGCGTATTCTCGCGAGCTTCTGGCTGGCCATCGCCCTGGTGGCAGGGCTGTCGATCCTGCTCGGGCACATGCTCAATCAGGACGCGTGGATCCTCAGCCGCCATCCGGGCCTCAACACGCTGGCCGCCGAATGGACGCAAACCTACGAAGCCCAGGGCGAAGACGCCGCGCAGGACATCCTTCAACAGCGCAAACGCCAGTACCACATTGACGTCCAGGTGCTGAACGAAAGCGGCGACCCGGTGGTGCGTGGCACCTTCCCGCGTCGCGCCGCCGCCTTCGAAGCCAGACAGAACAACGATGACCGACGTCTGCCCTGGCGCCGCCTGACCGACGAATTCACCAGCGAAAAAACCGGCGACACTTACCTGTTCATCTTCCGCATCCCGCACCCGGAACTCGATGCGTGGCACCGTGAAAGCCTGCTCTGGCCGCTGAGTGCGCTGGGTATCGCACTGGTGGTACTGACCCTGTTCAGCCTGCTGGTGACCTTCTCCATCACCCGCCCGCTCAGCCGTTTGCGCGGTGCGGTGCATGATCTGGGGCAGACCACCTACCAACAGAACAGCCTGGCGAAACTGGCCAACCGTCGCGACGAATTCGGTGTGCTGGCCAACGACTTCAACCGCATGGGTGCGCGCCTGCAAAGCCTGATCGGCAGTCAGCGCCAGTTGCTGCGCGACGTGTCCCACGAACTGCGTTCACCTCTGGCGCGACTGCGCATCGCGCTGGCGCTGGCGGAACGGGCCAATCCTGAAGAACGGGAAAAACTCTGGCCACGCCTGACCCGCGAGTGCGATCGGCTGGAAGCGTTGATCAGCGAAATTCTGGTGCTGGCACGGGTCGATGCCGACAACGCCAGTGCCGAAGCGGTGGACCTGAACGCCCTGCTCGGCACCTTGCAGAAAGATGCCCAGCTCGGCTCACCCGAGCAGAGCGTGCGCCTGAACGCCGAGCCACAGCTGAGTCTGACCGGATGGCCGACCATGATCGAGCGCGCCGTCGACAACCTGTTGCGCAACGCCCAGCGTTTCAACCCGGTGGGCCAGGCGATCGAGATGCAGGCTACGCGTCAGGGCGAGCGGATTGTCGTGAGCGTGCGCGACCACGGGCCGGGCGTACAGGCCGAACACCTGAGCCAGTTGGGCGAACCGTTTTACCGGGCGCCGGGGCAAACGGCGGCGGGACATGGCCTGGGCCTGGCAATTGCCAGGCGGGCGGCGGAGCGGCATGGCGGGAGTCTGACCCTGGCCAATCATCCCGAGGGCGGGTTTATTGCCAGCCTGGAATTGCCGCTGGTGCCAGGGGCTGTCGTCCAACCTTAGACTTTCGATGAAAAAAAAGATCGTCCGATCGCGGCCCGAGCCTGCGGCAGCTCCTACAGAGCCGAAACACCTGTAGGAGCTGCCGCAGGCTGCGATCTTTTGACTTTAAACCTTGCCCGGCCAGGCGCTGACGAATTCGGCCAGATCAACTTTCTCGGCAACGCGCGGCTCTTTCTGCGGCGTGCCGAGGTACAGGAAGGCAATCACCTGCTCGCCTTCAGCTAGGCCCAGCCCCTTGGCCACATGCGCCGAATAGGCCAGATCACCGGTACGCCACACCGCACCAATCCCCTGCGCATAGGCCGCCAGCAGAATTCCGTGCGCCGCACACCCCGCCGCCAGCAACTGCTCGGCCTTCGGATACTTGACGTGCTCCTGCAGTTTCGCGATCACCACGACCACCAGCGGCGCCCGCAGCGGGCCGTTGCGCGCCTTGTCGATCATCGCTTCAGTGACTTCACCTTCCTGCATCTGCGCCGCTTCGGCCAGCAACTCGCCCATTTGCTCGCGCGCCGCACCTTCGACGGTGAGGAAACGATACGGCTGCAGATGGCCGTGATCCGGCGCACGCAGGGCCGCACCGAACAGCGCTTCGCGCTGCTGCGCGGTGGGGGCCGGTTCGACCAGGCGTGGAACGGAAACACGGTTGAGCAACGCGTCGAGAGCCTGCATCGGCCACCTCCTGAGAAAAATGTGCGGCTATTCTAGCTTCATCTGCCAACGGGATGCCGGTTTACATGCCCTGCCTCACGGGTAGAATGGCGCCCTTCCCACTTCAGCCCGAGCGGACTTCATGGCGTTGCCGACCTTACGGATCATTGGTTTCATCATCGGCATCTTCCTGATCACCCTGGCCGTCGCCATGGTCGTGCCCATGGCCACCCTGGTGATTTTCGAGCGCACCAGTGACCTGCCGTCGTTCCTCTGGGCGAGCATGATCACCTTCCTCGCCGGCCTTGCGCTGGTGATTCCCGGACGCCCGGAACACATCCATCTGCGCCCGCGTGACATGTACCTGTTGACGGTCAGCAGCTGGCTGGTGGTGTGCATTTTCGCCGCGCTGCCATTCCTGCTGACTCAGCACATCAGCTACACCGACTCGTTCTTTGAAAGCATGTCCGGCATCACCGCCACCGGCTCAACCGTGCTCAGCGGGCTGGACAGCATGTCGCCGGGAATCCTGATGTGGCGCTCGCTGCTGCACTGGCTCGGCGGCATCGGCTTCATCGGCATGGCGGTGGCGATTCTGCCGTTGCTGCGCATCGGTGGCATGCGCCTGTTCCAGACCGAATCCTCCGACCGTTCAGAAAAGGTCATGCCGCGCTCGCACATGGTGGCGCGCCTGATCGTGGCCGCCTACGTCGGCATCACCATCCTCGGCAGCCTGGCATTCTGGTGGGCCGGAATGAGCCCGTTCGATGCGATCAACCACGCGATGTCGGCGATCTCCACCGGCGGCTTCTCGACCTCCGACCAGTCATTGGCGAAGTGGACACAACCGGCGGTGCACTGGGTCGCGGTGGTGATCATGATTCTCGGCAGCCTGCCATTCACCCTCTATGTCGCGACCATGCGCGGCAATCGCAAGGCATTGATCAAGGATCAGCAGGTGCAGGGCCTGCTCGGCATGTTGCTGGTGACCTGGCTGGTGCTTGGCACCTGGTATTGGTGGACCACCAAGCTGCATTGGCTGGAGGCCCTGCGGCACGTGGCGCTGAACGTGACCTCGGTGGTCACCACCACCGGTTTCGCCCTCGGCGACTACAGCCTGTGGGGCAACTTCTCGCTGATGCTGTTTTTCTATCTGGGCTTTGTCGGCGGCTGCTCCGGTTCGACCGCGGGCGGGATCAAGATCTTCCGTTTCCAGGTCGCCTACATCCTGCTCAAGGCCAACCTTAACCAGTTGATTCACCCGCGCGCGGTGATCAAGCAGAAGTACAACGGTCACCGTCTCGACGAAGAAATCGTGCGTTCGATTCTGACTTTTTCGTTCTTCTTCGCCATCACCATTTGCGTGATCGCCCTGCTGCTGTCGCTGCTCGGCGTGGACTGGATGACTGCGCTGACCGGCGCTGCCAGCACCGTGTCCGGCGTCGGCCCGGGCCTGGGTGAGACCATCGGCCCGGCGGGCAACTTCGCCACCCTGCCGGATGCCGCGAAGTGGATCCTGTCGTTCGGCATGCTGCTCGGCCGACTGGAGATCATTACGGTGTTTGTGCTGTGTATTCCGGCCTTTTGGCGTCACTGACCGGCGCCTGCAACAGCCGCGCCCGGTAATCGCCGGGCGTGGTGTCAAACCAGCGACGGAAGGCGCGGAAGAAGTTGCTCGGATCGGCAAACCCCAGCAGATACGCAATCTCCAGCAGGGTCATGCTCGGCTGGGCCAGGTATTGCTCGGCGAGTTCGCGGCGGGTGTCGTCGAGCAACTGCTGAAAACTCGTGCCCTCCTCCTGCAACCGCCGCTGCAAGGTGCGCTGCGACAGATGCAGGGTCTGCGCCACCGTATCGCGCTTGGGTTCGCCCTGCGGCAACAAGCGACATAGCACCTGCCGAGCCTTGTGGGTCACGCGGCTTTCAGAGAATCGCGCCAGGTACTCCCCGGCAAACCGGTCGTGCAACAGCGCCATGGCTTCGTTGGCGGTGGGCAGTGGCGCCTCCATGTCGGCCCGTTCGAAAATCAACGCATCGTACGGCGCGTTGAACATCAGCGGCGCATGGAAGGCTTGCCTGTAAGGTTGCAGGTCTGCGGGCTCGTCGCCCTGAAACAGCACTTTGACCGGATGCAGCGTGCGCCCGGTCAACCAGCTGCACAGGCCCAACGCACAGGCCAGCGAGGCTTCGGCACTCTGTCGGGTCGGTGGCAGGTGATCGCCATGCACCGTCAGAATCAGCGCATAGCCTTCTTCGAGCAGGCGAAAACTCAGGTCGGCACTTTCGGCGATGATCCGCTGATAACGCACCAACCGTTGGAAGCCTTCGGCCAAGGTGTTGCTCGACATCAAGGCATAGCCGGCGACATGGAACGAGGCCGGACGCACCACTTTGCCCATGTTCAAGCCGATCGCCGGGTTGCCGGACAGCTCGACCGCCCGTTGCCAGAGCCGGGTCATGGAATCTTGCGGGAAACGCGCATCCGGATCATCCAGGGCGGCGTAATCGAGCCCCAGTTGCTTGAACAGCACCCGGCAATCCAGGCCGTCCATCTCCAATGCTTTGACAATCCCCATCGCCCAGCTTGCAGAAGTCGTTCGTTCGCTCATGGCGTCATTCTTTTACATGATGGATCACATGTTGCGACCCGATTTGCGAAGGATACTAAAGTGGCGCCCATTGTCACTGGCTGATACCAGTGTTCACTCTAGACTCAAATAGGCTACCCGCCGAACAACTTGCCGTCAGAACAATAACCACAGAGATCGCAGTCGTGGAAAACATCAAGCCATTCAATAGCTTCGCCGAGTTCTATCCGTATTACCTCAGCGAACACGCCAACAGTACCTGCCGCCGATTGCATTTTATCGGCACCACGCTGGTGATTTTCATTCTGGCCATGACCCTCGCCAAGGGCGCCTGGCTAATGTTACTGGCCCTGCCGCTGGCCGGTTACAGCTTTGCCTGGGTCGGGCACTTCTTCTTTGAGAAGAACCGTCCGGCGACTTTCCAGCATCCGCTGTACAGCCTGCTCGGCGATTTCGTCATGTACCGCGACATGATCCTCGGCCGCGTGGCGTTCTGAAACCCGACACACCTGGAGGCTTGCCGATGAACGCCAATGCCCGCTTCACCCACATGCAGGATGGTACGCCGGAAGACTGGGCGATCATCGCCGCAGACTTCAGCGCCTACGCCCGGCAATTGCCGTCGCGGATCGTCGCGCACCTGAAGTTGCTGGAAGGTGATTTCGGCGGCTTCCCGGTGGATCGCCTGACCCACTCGCTGCAAACCGCGACCCGCGCCTATCGCGATGGCCGTGACGAGGAGTACGTGGTCTGTGCGCTGCTGCATGACATCGGCGACACCCTCGGCTCCTACAATCACCCGGACATCGCGGCGGCGATTCTCAAACCGTTCGTCAGCGCCGAAAATCTGTGGATGGTCGAGAAGCACGGAATCTTTCAGGGTTACTACTTCTTCCATCACCTGGGCATGGATCGGCACCTGCGCGAGCAATTCGCCGCGCATCCGCAGTACCAGGCGACGGCGGAATTCTGCGCCAGGTACGATGCGGCGGCGTTCGACCCGGCCTATGAAACCCTGCCGCTGAGCTTCTTCGAGCCGATGCTGGAACGGCTGTTTGCGCAGCCGAAGCATTCGATCTACAAGGCGGCGATGGAAGAACACGCCCCCGCCTGATGTTGTCTGTACCGGCCTCATCGCTGGCAAGCCAGCTCCCACAGGTATTGCGAGCGCCCCCGATCACTGTGGGAGCTGGCTTGCCAGCGATGAGGCCCTTTTGTATAGCCGAGAAATCAGGCGAGTTCAGCGACCTTGGCCGCCTTGAGCTGCGCCTCCCGTGCCTGGGCATCTGCCAGGCGATACAACTCGATCGTGCCATCCCAATGCTCGATCAACGCCGTGCACGACTCCACCCAGTCGCCGCAATTGAGGTAGTCCACCTCGCCGACCTTGCGGATCTCGGCATGGTGAATATGCCCGCAGACCACGCCGTGCAATTCGCGTTTCACACATTCGTGGGCGATCGCTTCTTCGAAGTCGCTGATGAAGCTCACCGCCGTCTTCACCTTGTGTTTCAGGTACGCCGACAACGACCAGTAGCCGTAGCCATAACGGGCACGCCAGTGATTGAGCCAGCGGTTGAGGGTCAGGGTGAATTCGTAGGCCGAGTCGCCGAGAAAGGCCAGCCAGCGGTGATAGCGGGTGATCACGTCAAATTGATCGCCATGGATCACCAGCAAGTGCCGGCCATCCGCCGTGACGTGCACCGCCTCGTCGACCAACTGGATGTTGCCGAGGATCAGCTTCGAATAACGGCGCAGGAATTCGTCGTGGTTGCCGGTGACGTAGATCACCTCGGTGCCGCGCTTGCTCATGGTCAGCAGGCGGCGGATCACGTTGGTGTGCGCCTGTGGCCAGTACATGCCACCGCGCAGCTTCCAGCCGTCGATGATGTCTCCGACCAGGTAGATCTTGTCGGCGTGGTAGCCCTTGAGAAATTGCGACAAGTGCTCGGCCTGGCAGTCCCGTGTGCCCAGATGCACATCGGAAATCCACAAGGTGCGCACCCGTTGTTTACGGCTGGGTCTGGCGAGCTCGGCGCTGGTCATGGGCAACCCTCTGCGATGTTTTCGCCACTGTGCACGCGCCTAGTGAATCGACCATGACAGACAGGCGTCAGTCGTGTGACAGCGCGCAAGCCCGTTGCCCCGGTGTAGACTGGCGCTCACTTCGGAGACCTCTGCCATGCGCCCGATCCTGACTCTGCGCCAATACACCCACGACCTGATCGTCCACAGCCACGACCACGCGCAACTGGTGTTCGGTCTGTCCGGCGCGCTGGATTTCGAAGTCGAGGGTCAGGGCAGCCAGGTGCGTCAGCAGAGTTTCGTGGTCGTCCCCGGCGGCGCGCATCATGCCTGCGGCAGTCCCGATGGCAGCCGTTGTCTGGTACTGGACGTGCCCGACGGGCCATGGCTGAACGATTCGCTGGGCGAGCACGCCGACGCCAGTCAGCGCTTGCTCGACCAGCCTGCGCGGTTGTCCCTTGATGCCGGGCAAAGCCAATTGGTCAATTGGCTGGCGAACAGCCCGGTCACGGATCCGCTGATCGCCCAGCAAGGCGCGGTGTTGCTGCTCGCCAGCCTGAATCACGGCAGACCTGCCGAACACTCGGCGCGGCGTCTGCCCTACGCGGCGCTGGATGCGCACATCGAACAATACGCCGCCTACCCGCTGCAAGTGGCCGATCTGGCGCAGATCGCCGGATTGTCCAGCGCCCGCCTGCACGCACGGTTCATGGCGGAATGCGGGCAGACGCCGATGGACTACATTCGCAGCCGGCGGCTGCACAAGGCGGTTTGCCTGCTGCGCGACACGGCGCTGCCCATCGGCGAAATCGCCTGCCGGGTCGGCTACAGTTCGCAAAGTGCGTTCGCGGCGGCAGTATTGCGGGAGTTTGGCGCGTCCCCGGGCCAATTGCGCCGCGATTCCTGCGACAAAAAACGCTAGTTCGCCGACAGACTTCTGCGCCGCAACACGTTTCAATGTTTGCCCATGCTCCCTGTAGGAGCTGCCGAAGGCTGCGATCTTTTGACTTTGGCTTTTCAAGATCAAAAGCAAGATCAAAAGATCGCAGACTGCGGCAGCTCCTGCATTTGAAACCGTGTTCGGATTAAGGATTGCAATGACTCCGCGTACCGCCCTCGGCGCCCTGCATATCGGCGCTCTGATGTTCGGCCTGACCGGTGTGTTCGGCAAACTCGCGGCCGCCTCACCGGCGGTGATCGTCTTCGGACGTGCGGCGTTTGCCGTGCTCGCCCTGGCCTTTTTCGCCCGCTTCGCCAGCCAGCACGGCTGGCAGAAACTGCAGGCGGTCGACTGGCGCCGCCTGGCACTCAGCGGCGTGTTGCTGGCCGGGCACTGGGTGAGTTTTTTCATCGCAGTGAAAGTCGCCGGGGTGGCGATTGCGACCTTGGGCTTCGCGAGTTTCCCGGCGTTCACGGTGATTCTTGAAGGGCTGATTTTCCGCGAACGCATCCGCGCCAATGAAATTATGCTGGTGGTGCTGGTCAGCGTGGGTCTTGTGCTTGTAACTCCGGCGTTCGATCTGGCCAGCGGCGCCACCACCGGATTGCTCTGGGCGGTGCTGTCGGGCTTGCTGTTCGCCCTGCTGTCGCTGACCAACCGCGCCAGCTCCGGACGTATCCCGGCGGTGCAGGCGGCGCTGTGTCAAAACGTGGTGGTGGCGCTGTGTCTGCTGCCGGTCGCGGCCCCGCAACTGAGCGAAGTACGCGCGATGGACTGGCTGTGGATCGGCCTGCTCGGGGTGTTCTGCACCGGCGTTGCGCACAGCCTGTTTGTCGCCAGCCTCGCGGTGATCAAGGCGCGCACCGCCGCCGTGGTGTTCGCCATGGAGCCGGTCTACGGCATCACCGTCGCCTGGCTGCTGTTCGATGAAAACCCGAGCGTGCGCATGCTGATCGGCGGCGCGCTGATCATCGTCGCCATCGTGGTCTCGGCGCGGATGTCAGGCAGCGCCGACAAGAAAACCGTCGCGGCCGAAGCCGCGTCTCACTGAGTGCGGTCGTTGTGGCCGAGGTCGCGCTCAGGGTCGATCTGATCGCGGACTCGCTGCTTGAGCACCTTGGCCTCGGGAAAGCCGCCGTCGGCCTTGCGCTCCCAGATCTGCACATCGTCGCAGCTGATGTGAAATACCCCGCCGGTGCCGGGCACCAGAGACACCTTGCCGAGGTCGTCGCCGAAAGTGCTGAGCAGTTCCTGCGCCAGCCACGCGGCGCGCAGCAGCCACTGGCATTGAGTGCAATACGTGATGACGATTTCCGGTTTTGCAGCAGACATGTTCGCTGAAACTCCTGAGACAGAGGGCGCCGCTATAATAGCCGGCTTTATCGCTTGCCCCGAGACTCACCATGTGCCGTTTGCTGTTCTGCCTGTTGCTTGGCTTTCTGCCGTTCTTTATTGATGTCAGCGTGCATGCCACCGAAGCCCCCCGCCCGAAAGTCGGCCTGGTGCTGTCCGGTGGTGCTGCCCGTGGTCTGGCGCACATTGGCGTGCTCAAGGCCCTTGAGGAGCAAGGCATCAAGATCGATGCAATTGCCGGCACCAGCATGGGCGCGGTGGTCGGTGGCCTGTATGCCTCGGGCTACAAGATCGATGAGCTGGAAAAACTCGCGTTGAACATCGACTGGCAACAGGCGCTGTCCGATGCCCCGCCCCGGGAAGACGTGCCGTTTCGCCGCAAACAGGACGACCGCGACTTTCTGGTGAAACAGCAACTGAGTTTTCGTGATGACGGCAGCCTCGGCCTGCCGCTGGGGGTGATTCAGGGCCAGAACCTGGCGCTGATGCTGGAAAGCCTGCTGGCGCATACCAGCGACACCCGCGACTTCGACAAGCTGCCAATCCCGTTCCGCGCGGTCGCCACCGACATCGCCAACGGCGAAAAAGTGGTGTTCCGCAAAGGTCACTTGCCGCAGGTAATCCGCGCCAGCATGTCGATCCCGGCGGTGTTCGCCCCGGTCGAACTGGACGGCCGGCTGCTGGTGGACGGCGGCATGACCGATAACATCCCGCTCGACGTAGCGCGGGAGATGGGCGTCGACGTGGCAATCGTGGTCGACATCGGCACGCCACTGCGCAACCGCAAGCAACTCGCCACCGTGGTTGATGTGCTGAACCAGTCGATCACCCTGATGACCCGGCGCAATTCCGAAGAACAACTGGCCGCCCTCAAACCCGGCGATGTGCTGATCCAGCCAGCGCTGGCGGCGTTTGGCGTCACCGACTTCGGCAAGGCCCAGGAGATGATCGATGCCGGTTACCGCGCCACGCGGATTCTCGACGCCCGCCTCGCTCAGCTCAAACCCCACGAATCTCAAGACGCCGAACTCAATGCGGCTCGCGCCCCGGGCCAGCGCACGCCGATCATTACCGCGATCAAGGTCGAGAACAATTCGAAAGTCGGTGACGACGTGATCCGCTACTACATTCGCCAGCCCATCGGTGAACCATTGGATCTCGGTCGACTGCATTCGGACATGGGCACGCTGTACGGCCTCGATTACTTCGAACAGGTGCAGTACCGCGTGGTGCACAAGGGCGCTGATCACACGCTGGTGATCAGCGCCCGAGGCAAACGCAGCGGTACCGATTACCTGCGGGTCGGCCTAAACCTGTCGGACGACATGCGCGGCGCCAGCGCTTTCAACCTCGGCGCCAGCTATCGGATCAACGGCATCAACCGTCTCGGCGCGGAATGGCTGACCCGGGCGCAGATCGGCGACAAACAGGAGCTGTACACCGAGTTCTATCAACCGCTGGATGTCGGCTCGCGCTACTTCATCGCGCCCTCTCTGGTGTTCCAGGCGCAGAACGTCGACGCCGTGCTCGACAACGATCCGATCGCCCAATACCGGGTCGAACGCTACGGTATGGCCCTGAATGTCGGACGGCAGATCGGCAACAACGGCGAAGTGCGTTTCGGCGTCGGCGAAGCCTGGGGCAAGGCCGACGTGCGCATTGGAGATCAGGACCTGCCGAGCGAACACTTCAACGAGGGCTTCTACTCGCTGAAGTATTCGTTCGACTCGCTGGACAACGTTTACTACCCCCACGACGGCAAAGACATCAGCCTGACCTTGCTGCAATTCGAACCAAGCCTGGGTTCGGACACCCGTTACCGCCAGTGGGAGTTCAAGCTGGACAAGGCCATGAGTCGCGGTCCGGATACGCTGATTCTCGGTGGACGCTATGGACGTACGCTGGATGACACCAACGTGGTGACCTCAAGCTTCCTGCTCGGCGGCGCACGGCAGTTGTCGGGTTTTCGCGAGGACTCGATCTCCGGGCAAAACGTCAGCCTGATGCGCGCGGTGTATTACCGCCGGTTGACCCCGCGTTCGTACCTGCCACTGGACTTCCCGTTGTATGCCGGCGCCTCGCTGGAACGCGGCCGGGCGTGGAACAACGACAACGAATTCGACAGTGGCTACATCAATGCCGCCAGTGTGTTCATCGGTTTCGATACGCCGTTGGGACCGTTGAATTTCACCTATGGCTTGAATGATGCGAATGAACAGGCGGTTTATCTGAATCTGGGGCAGACGTTCTGATCATTCAGGTGGATTGATGTTGCCAGCCCTGAGGCCTTCGCGAGCAAGCTCGCTCCCACAATGGAGCGCATTCCAACTGTGGGAGCGAGCTTGCTCGCGAAGGTGAAAGTCCAGTCACTGCACAATTGCGGTGACTCAACATCAGCGAATACCCGCGAGTAACGTCCGCGCCGTTTGCTTGAGAGGCTCGTCCCCTTCCTTGAGCAACTCATTAAGCAGCGCAATGGCGCTGTCGATATCCCCGTCATCAATACAGGTTTGCGCCTGTTCAAGCTTCACCGAAGCGACAGCAGGTTCCGGCTCCTGCAGTGTCAGTGGCTCCAGCGCCAGTGATGGCGGCGGGTCACCAAATTCATTGAGAAAGTCATCATCCAGTGGCTGCGCGTCAGGTTCGGGAATCCACTCCAGCTCCGCCTCGTCACTCGCGGCGACCTCGGGCAACTCGAAGTCCACCGGCAGCACTTCAAGGCTTGAGTCCGACGCGGGGGCGCCCGCGGATGGCTGATCTGCGGCCGTCCGACTGTCTTCAAGATCCCAACTTGAAGCCATCGACAGCTCCCCCAGGTTCAATTCGAAATCGTCCTCAGGCGCCGGTGGTGCTGGCGCAATCGGTGCTGCAGCGATGACAGGCAACACCGGTGTGATCGCTGCAACACGGGTGAGCTTTGGATGACGCGCCCGGATTGCCTCCAGTTGCAGAGGATCGACTCCTGCCCCGCGCAATTGGTTTTCCTGTTGCTCAAAAGCGGCACTGTCGCCCTGACGTCCCAACACTTCAAGCAATTGCACGCCCAGATCGGTGCGTTCCGGCTCTTTGTCCAAGGCATCGCGCAACAGCCCGACGGCCTCGTTCAGGCGTCCGTAGGCCAGGTAAATTCCCACCGCCTCCAGCACATCTCCCGCCGCCGGCTCTTCACGATGCTCGGGTGTTGCACCGAGGCCTATCGAGGGCGCAGTGGATCTGTCGTCCAGATCCGGCTCGTGACCGGTCGGGGCAAGCGCCAGCGGCGCTGCATTTTCGGCCAGTTGCCGGCGACGGCGCACGAACAGCCCGCCCGCCAGCAGGCCCAACAACAGCAGCAAGCCGCCGAACAGCGGCCAGTTGAGATCATTGTCCTCGACTGGCAGCGCGGCGGGTGCTGGCGCTGGGGTTGGCGGCGTAATCACCGGTGCCGGAGGCTTTTGCAATTCAGTCAAACGCGTTTGCAGATCACTGACCTGTTTTTTACCGTCGGCAATCTGCACATCCTGCGCCTGCAGTTTGACGTTGAGTTCGTCCACCGTCTTTTGCAGTTGCTGATTGAGCAATACGCTGGTCGCCAATTGCTCCGCGAGGGCATCGCTGGCGGGCGAAGCCGCCGCTGGAGATGTCGGCGCCGAGGACGGTGCATCGCGTTTGCCCTGGGCTGCCTGAGGCGCCGCGGTGGCAGGCTCGACGGCGGGAAATTCAGAGGATTGCGGATGGGGATCGGGTTCATCCGTGGCCGGTACGATACTGGGCGATCCAGGCGGATCGATCAGCACCGTATACTCGCGCAGCAGGCGGCCATTGGGCTGATCGAGCTGCAGCAGAAAATTCAGAAAGGGTTCCTTGACCGGCTTGCGCGAGGTCACCCGGATCATCTGACGATTGCCATGCAGGATCGGGGTGAACTTGAGGTCATTGAGGAAGAACACCCGTTCCACCCCGGCCCGGCCGAATTCATCTGCCGAAGCCAGGCTGGCCGAGAGATCGCTGGCACTCAAGCCAGCGGCATCCACCAGCGCAATGTCGGCCTTGAATGGCTGATTGAGACCCGAGTGAACCGTGATGTCTCCCAGGCCCAGTGCCATCGACCAGGCCGAATAGCTGAAAACGCCAGCGACCAGCAGCCATTTGGCGCCACTGCGCAGTACCACGTGCCGACTTGCGTGCATGAGCATCCCTTAGATAAGCAAAACCGGTTTCTATGCGTTCGCACATCCGGTACGAACACGATATTGCCCAGTAGTTCTTATAGTCTGCTCAGCGCGATCTCTCAAAAAACCGGCACGCGGTTATGCCTCAAGATTTTTCCAGGTTGCCCAGAATGTGCCCGTGAACCCGCATGCACACCTTCAAATCCGCCTCGTCGACGCCTTCGAACAATTCATGGCGCAGTTGCGTGGCAATGGTTTCGATTTGTTCGATCAGCGGCAGCGCAGGTGCGCAGAGCACGATTTTTTTCGCCCGGCGGTCTTCCATCACCGACTGGCGTTGCACCAGGCCCTGGCTTTCCAGACTGTCGAGCAAACGCGCGAGGGTCGGCCCCTCGACGCCGACACTTTGCGCCAGCTCGCGTTGGGTCGGCGCCTCTTCGAAACGCGCCAGATGCAGCAGCACCAGCCAGCGCGCCTGGGACAATCCCAGCCCCGCCAGTCGGCGATCCAGTTCGGCGCGCCAGCCACGGGACATCTGGGCCAATTGCATGCCAAAGCGGTGTTGATCGGTTAACGGCATAAAACACTCATGAGTAGACTGACAAATAGAGAAAAACTAATTATTAGTCAGCTAAGCATGACATTTGGCTATAGGCAAGAGCCGACCTGTACTGAATCGTTACAACTGCCTGACGGTTGGCGCAAACGCCCTCTTACATTTCAAACTCAGATTGCAACGCAGCCCTGACGCAGTAAAGAACGCCTTCCGGAACCCGACCGGCGAACAGCTCGGCCACTTCGGCGACCGACGGCAACTCGCCTTCGCCGTCGAGGAACGCATCCTGCACCTCGCCCATCAGTTCTTCAGGCAGGTCGAGCGCCTGCTCCAGCGACAATTGCTGCTTGCCAATGGCCTCGGCGAGCATGGTGTAGACGTTCTTTTCCGAGCACTGCAACTGCCCGGCGATCTGCATCGGGGTCATGCCGGCGCGGGCCAGGGTGATCAGTTCGTGGCGCACGTCGGCCACCGCTTTCGGCGCTTCGGCTTCGCCGCCAAGCACTTCGAGGAAGGCCTCGCCGTAACGCTCCAGCTTGCGCGCACCCACGCCGCTGACCCGCGCCATGTCGGCCAGCGAGGTTGGCTGGCTGCGGAGCATTTCCAGCAGCGTCGAGTCGGGGAAGATGACGTACGGTGGCACACCATGCTCTTCGGCGAGTTTGCGCCGCAGCGCACGCAGGGCTTCCCACTGTTCGCGCTCTTCGCCGCGCACCAGTTGGCTGGCCGGGCTCTTGCTGGCGGTCTTGGCGGTGACCTGCGGCTTGAGGTCGCGGCGCAGTTCCAGCGTCACCTCGCCCTTGAGCAATGGCCGACAGGTGTCGCTCAGGCGCAAACCGCCATAGCCCTCGTGATCGACGTCGGCCAGACCACGCGCCACCAACTGACGAAACAGCGAGCGCCATTCGCTTTCGCTCAGCGCCTTGCCGACGCCATACACCGACAGATGCTGATGACCGAAGCTGCGGACCTTTTCGTTATCCTTGCCCAGCAACACGTCCACCAGATGGCCGACGCCATAGCGCTGGCCGGTGCGATAGATCGCCGACAGCGCCTGACGCGCCGGCTCGGTGGCGTCCCAGGTCTGCACGCCGTCGACGCAGTTGTCGCAGTGGCCGCACGGCTCGGGCATGTCTTCGTCGAAATAGGCCAGCAACGTCTGCCGGCGGCAGCGGGTTTCTTCGCAGAGCGAAAGCATGGCGTCGAGCTTGTGCTGCTCCAGGCGCTTGTGGCGCTCGTCGCCTTCGGAGTTCTGCAGCATCTGCTTGAGCATCACCACATCTTGCAGACCGTAGGCCATCCACGCATCCGCCGGCAGGCCATCACGACCGCCGCGCCCGGTTTCCTGATAGTAGGCCTCAAGGGATTTGGGCAGGTCGAGGTGCGCGACGAAGCGCACGTTGGGCTTGTCGATGCCCATGCCGAACGCCACGGTGGCGACCATGATCAGGCCCTCCTCGTTGAGGAAGCGTTTCTGGTGGTAGGCGCGCAAATCGTTGGGCAGACCGGCGTGATACGGCAGCGCCGGGAAGCCCTGCTCGGTGAGGAACGCGGCGACTTCCTCGACCTTTTTGCGCGACAGGCAGTAGACGATGCCGGCATCGCTGCGGCGCTCGGCAAGGAACGCCAGCAACTGCTTGCGCGGCTGCTCCTTGGGCACGATGCGGTAGAAGATGTTCGGCCGGTCGAAACTCGACAGAAAGCGCTCGGCGTTCTGCAGGTGCAGGCGGGTGACGATTTCTTCGCGGGTGCGCTTGTCGGCCGTGGCGGTCAGGGCGATGCGCGGCACATCGGGGAACATTTCCGCCAACTGGCCCAGTTGCAGGTATTCCGGGCGGAAGTCATGACCCCATTGCGATACGCAATGCGCCTCGTCGATGGCAAACAGCGCAATGTTCAGCCCTTGCAGGAACGACAGCATGCGCGGCTGTACCAGACGTTCCGGCGCCAGATAGAGCATCTTCACTTCGCCACGCTTGATTCGCGCCGCCAGATCGCGCTGCTGTTCGGCGCTCAGCGTGGAGTTCAGTGCAGCAGCGGCCACGCCCAGCTCTTCGAGGGTGGCGACCTGATCGTCCATCAGGGCGATCAACGGCGACACCACCACCGCCAGGCCTTCGCGCAGTAGCGCCGGTACCTGGAAGCACAGGGATTTGCCGCCACCGGTAGGCATCAGCACCAGCGCATCACCGCCGCTGGCCACGCGCTCAATGATCGCACCCTGGCGGCCACGGAAACTGTCGTAGCCGAAGATGTCCTTGAGGACGCGTTGAGCCTGTTCGAGCATAAAAACTCCAAAAATCTACCGAAACATCCCTGCACAGGCTGGTTCAGGACAGCCAAGGCTGCTTAAACAAAACGTAAGAGCGCATTGCAATGACAGCCGCGCGACAAGCAGGGAGCGCAAAACGCGGCAGTATACCCGAGCCCTTCCCGACGAGGGGTGCCGCTGAGTAGAGTCATTCCTGCCCCCCTCTGCAGGAGCTGCCGAAGGCTGCGATCTTTTGATCTTGATCTTGAAAAAACAAAATCAAAGGATCGCAGCCTTCGGCAGCTCCTACAGGAATCCTCGGTGGATCTGCGGGCCATGGCAGGGCAAATCTGCCATGCGGCTGGCTTGAGCGCGCAAGAAGGCCTAGAATTCCCGCATTGTTTATTCCCCAAGGTAGCCCCGTAATGTCCTTCGCTGAGCAACTGACCCGCCTGCAAGTCTTCCTCGACGCCGACGAGCTGCACGAAGAGGCGCTGGATTACGTGGCCGCCCACGGTTACCTGACCGCCCTGTCGATCTGTGCAGAAGATGTACCGGAGCGTGAGTGGATCGACGCCCTGTTCGCCGAAGAGCCGCATTACAGCAGCGACGCACAGCGCGAAGAGATCGAAGCCACGCTGATCGGCCTCAAGGCACACATCGCCCGCCAACTGGCGTCCGACGAAGAATTCGAGCTGCCGTGCGATCTGGATCTGGGCGACGAGCCGGACGACTCCGAACTGCGCGGCTGGTGCATCGGTTTCATGGAAGGTGTGTTCCTGCGCGAAGCGGCCTGGTTCGAAACCGCTGAAGAAGAAGTCAGCGAAATGCTCCTGCCGATCATGGTCGGTTCGGGTCTGTTCGACGAGCAGCCAGAGTTCGAAGACATCGCCAAGGACGCCAACCTGATGGACGACATGATCGTGCAGATCCCGGAAGCCCTGACCGCGCTGTATCTGCTGTGCCAGGCCCCGGACGAAAAACCGGCGATCCTCAAGCCACGCCATCACTAAGATCCGGCCTATGGACAACCCCATAGGCAACCGCCCCCTGATGTTGCGCTACTTGCTGCTGGCCATCGGCTGGATCAGCGTGGTATTGGGGGTGATCGGGATTTTCCTGCCCGTGCTGCCCACCACTCCCTTCCTTCTGCTCGCAGCGGCCTGCTTCGCGCGCAGCTCTCCACGTTTCTATCAATGGCTGGTCGAGCATCCAAAGCTTGGGCCATGGATCCGCGACTACCTCGATGGCAATGGCATTCCGCTCAAGGGCAAGGTCTACGCGATCGGCCTGATGTGGCCGAGCATTCTGTTCTCGTGCTATCTGGTGCCACTGCCATGGGCGCGGGGGTTCATGCTGACCAGTGCGGTGCTGGTGACGGTCTATATCCTGCGGCAGAAAACCCTGCACAAACCTTGATTCCCACTGTAGGAGCTGCCGAAGGCTGCGATCTTTTGATCTTGTTGTTTAAAAATCAAAGATCGCAGCCTTCGGCAGCTTCTACAGGGGGACGGCGTTCGCGCAGGATTTTGTTGTTTAGCCCGAAGCTCTGTGACCGCTCGTCTTAAACCTGCCCGCACCTGTCAGATCTGACAGTAGGCAGCCGCCTCCACCTGATGTGAGATGAGTCAGGTCCGTCTGGACAGACTTCTTTCACTCAAGGTACGCGCCATGGATATCCAGTCATCAACTCTGAATCAGTTATTCGTGTTGTACCCGTTGATCATCCAAGGCTCGATAACACCGGTCAAACCCGATGGCATCGCTGACGTGGGAGTGTCCAGAGCGCTTGTAACCGCCGATCCAAGTGGGCTTGAAGTATTGATTGACCCTTGGGTCGAACTGCAAATGCTTGCCTCGACCAAGGCCGCCCATGATCGAGTCGACGTCTACGTTGACGGCGAAAAAACCCCCGCGGGCAAGACCATTGCTCCAGGTGAAGAAAATCAACGCCTCTCGCTGTACATACCATCCGATTTTTTCAACCAAGGGGTCAATACGGTTAACTACGTCGTCACGCGCGTGGGTGGGAATGTTGAAGAATCAAGAAAATTAACCGTGCTGTACAACCTGCGTCCTTCGACGAGTCTGGTATTGACGATTCCACCCGACGTCGTCACCCATGGCGTGAGTGCCGATCGGGCTGCGCAGGGCGTTGTGTTCACGTTCACTTACACTAACCGCCGGTCATTTGATCGTATCGAGTTTAAGTTGGGCGATACCATTTTCAGATTCAACGTCCCGGATGCCCCGGCTCCGATCACCCTGACGCTGTTCACGGCAGACTTCGAAAAGGCAGGCGACGGCCCCGATGCGGTCGCCGAGTTCTACGTCATCGATCAGTTGGGCAATCGCGCACGATCTTCTGAACAAATCATAGACATACACCTCAGCCGCCTTGATCTGCGCGCCCCGACCGTCATCGGTCAGTCCGGCAACAACTTCAGCCCGACCCAGCCGCAAATCCGCGTGATGATCCCCACAGGCTTGTTGCCCAGCGACTTGGTTTTCGTGAATTGGACCGGTTCGACAGCCGCCGCAGACGGCTCCTACACCAGCCCGCAACGACTGGTCAGTGCCGGCCTGGAAATCGCGGTGCCGCGCTCAGTGCTGGCCTTCTCCCTGAACAGCCCCATCACCGTGGACTACACCGTTATCCGCAACGGCGTATCCACCACATCACCGCCGTTGAAACTGAACATTCTTCCGCTACCCGCATCGGCCCTGATTCCTCCAAAAATCATCGACGCCGACGCAAACAACGTGCTCGACGTCAACGCACTCGGCACTAAAGACGCGACCATCCACGGCTTGCTCTGGACGCTGATCGACGTCGGTCAGCACGTATGGCTGCGGCTGGAAGGCAAGAAAGCCGACGGCAGCGCGCACAACCTGACGGTCTGGAATGGCGGCGGCAATTACGTCAACGCGACGTGGCTGAACCAAGGGTTCTGGCCACGGACATTCGCCAACAGCTTCCTCAAGCAACTTGGCCACAATACTCCCCTGACCCTCCACTTCCTGGTAGCGCTGGATAAGAGCAACATCAAAGACAACGCGGTGGTGTTTCCACTTCGCACCTACACCATCCGATCGGTCGCCCTGGTGGCACCGACAATCACTTCGGTGAAGGACTTGAGCGGCTGGGAAATTCCCGACAACGGCTACACCGTGCATAAGGAAGCGACCGTCAGCGGCACGGCGCCCGCCGGTCAGGAGGTGGAGGTTTTCGTCGGCAGCCTTGCCAAAGGCAAGGCCAAGGCCGCAACGAACGGCGCATGGAGCCTCCCGCTCACCGGCCTCACGCAGGACGTGCCGCTCAGCATCAAAGCCGTCGGCCAATATGCAACCAATCCGTCATCGAACGTGAGAAAACTCACCGTCGTGTACGGCCAAAGACCGGCCATTACCGCCGCGCATGACGCCAGCGGCGTTGTGATTGCCAATGGCGGCACGACCTCCGATACCAGCGTCACACTGTCGGGCACGGCCAATGCATTTCTTGAAGTCGAAATCTTCGATGGCACCACGTCCAAAGGCAAGGTCAAGGCAGACGGCAGTGGTAAATGGAGATTCACACTCACGGGTCTGACCCGAGCCAGTCACGGATTCACGGCAAAAGCGCTGTACGGGTCGAGTACTGTTTCGCCAGTGTGGACGGTGATCGTAGGGCAGGAGGTGGCGCCGACGATTACTTCGGTAAAAGGCACGATCAATACCAGCGAGATTGCCAACGGTGCGTCTACCTATGAGAAAAAAATCGTCTTGACCGGTGCAGCGAGCCCCAATGCGCTGGTCGAAATTTACGACGGCAGTGTCCGCAAGGGACAGATCAAGGTGAACGCTTCGGGAGTGTGGACGCAGACAGTTTCCGAACTCATCGCCGGCCTGCACAGTTTCACCGTAAAAGCCGTGTATGGCTCGGGCGCCGTTTCGGCGCAGAGGAAACTGACGGTGCAAGTCGTGCTTTCGGAGAACTTCGATAGTTATCCATCCCGAACCATAACGGCTGGCGGACAGATTACTTTGCCCAGCATGACAATTGCATTTTCCGGAGGAAGTGGAAGCCTCGGGATCACCGCTCTTTCGAGTATCAAGCCAACTCACGGAGGACCATTCAGCGCCATAGCCAACAGAAGTTCGGGGCAGATTCTTGAAATGCACGTGGACGCTTCGGGTACCTCGCAAGACATGCGCATAAACTTCAACTGGGGTTATTCCGCTGTCAGTTGCTATTGCAGGTTCGCCCAGTTCAGCGACATTTCAGTCTATTTTTACAACCAGACAAATCAGCAAATACAGCATGAATATCTTTTGAACCAGGCCGAGCCGCAATTGGTGTCATGCACGTCCAGTGAAAACAACATCTGGAGCATGCGGATCGTCACAAAAAGAATGGACCTGATCGCCTTTGACTTTTTCACCATGCAGCGACGGTAAAGATGGAGTGCGACCACGGGAGCAAGACGACTACCGCTCCCTGCCACTCGTCCAGAATGTTCACGGGTGGACAATCTGGCGGTGCAATTGCCCGATATCCAGGCTGTGATGTTTCAAACAGAAAAAACCCGCCGTCCCGATCAACCGGGGCGGCGGGTTTTGTCGTTTCAGACCCTGATCACACCGTGTCCACCTTCAGCGAATGATCATTGAGCATGCCGCTGATGATCGTCGCCGTGTCGTGCCCGCCGGCCACCACGCCGCCCGCTCCCGGGGTCACGCCGTAGTGGCTGGCGAGGTTGACGCCGGCCAGGTCGATGAAGTGCAGGTAGTCGTCGAGCGACGCGGTGGTGCCGTTTTCACCTTGCAGCAGTTGCGACAGGTCGAGCTTATCGGTGCCGGGGGGTGAAGTCGGTGATGGTGTCGTGGCCGCTGTTGCCCTTGAGGTACTGGAAGGTGTCCGCACCGCAAAAGGGGACGCATTTATTTTTCATCCCAACCCAAAGCCCGTGCTTTCCTTAATACCGGGAGTGCGGGTTTTGTCATTTCAACGCCTTCGAAATTAGCTAAACGTGTTCAAGGACATATCCGCAAAACCACACAACCTTGCGCCTTTAACTGCGCATTCGCCCGAATCCGCCGACTTGTGTTCCTTGGGGACGGGTTTTAGTCCTGTCAATGTGCCAGACGGGCTGGCATTGTCGGGCCGCCGCCCCGGAAGAAGCCGCTCTCACCAGCCAACCACTCGTCCTGAAACCCGTTCACCTGTCAGATCTGACAGGTGACGACCCTCTCCGCTCACGGTGTAATGAAGTCCTCCCGTAGAGGGTTCTCAACGCACGTCAGGAGAGCAGCATGAGCATAAATGTCAACTCGGCAGAGACTAAGGCCTTGCTTAGGTTGTTCCCCATGGCCATTCCGGGAGCAGAGCAAAAGGTATTTCCGCCTGGGGTCTACCATCTCGGTGTTCCCCTGAGCCTTCATTCACCGACCACCGCGCTGTTCATGGTGATCGACCCAGTCACGACACTGGCCACCACGCTGCAAGCAAATGACTCCGTTAGGTTGTGGGTCAACGGCCTGGCGACCTCTGTGATCAAGATCATCAAACCGGGCGAGGAGAACGACCCCATCGACATGGAACTGCCGTGGGGCGGGCTGGTGGATGGCGGCAACACCCTGTTTTATCGGGTAACCCGACCCAGCGGCAACTTCGACGATTCCACCCCGGTACTCAACGTGCTGTTCAACAACCCGGCCTCCGGCATCACGGCCAGCCATCCGGCCAGTGTAGCCCCGGGGCAGCCTGCCACGTTCACGTTAACTCGCAACTACCCACGCGAATATGACGTGGTGACGCTGACCGTGGGGAGGTGGAGCAAAACCATTCCCTACGCCCACCCTGCCAACCCGATCAGCTACACCCTGAGCAGTGCCGATCTGCAGCAGATCGGTGACGGCACCCATCCGGTAAGCGCCACGGTGGTCGATCAGTTGAGCAACAGCAATGTGTCACCGACGACGTCCATTGTGATCAACGCCAATCAGCGCGTCCTGAACCCGCCGATCATCGTGGAAGCCGAACCGGGCAAGACGCTTGACGTGGTGGCGCTGAAGGGCAGAGACGCCACGATTCACGGCCAGTCATGGACGGCCATCGCGTCGGGGCAGCAGGTGTGGCTCAAACTGACAGGCCGCAATCGTGCCGGGGTAGCCGTCACCTTGCAGATCTGGAATGGCGGTGCCAGCCGGGTGAATGCGACCTGGGTCAGCCAGGGTTTCTGGCCCAAGCCCTTGCCAGCCAGCTTTCTGTCCCAATTGGCGGACGGCTCCGGTTTGCTGATGGAGTTCTGGGTGTCGGAGGACAAGAGCGGAAACTTAGCGACGGCGACGAAGTTCCCGGACCAGGTTTACACCGTCCGGGCGATTGCGCCGGTGGCACCCACCATTACCTCGGTGAAAGCCGATTCCGCCACCGGCCCGGAAGTGCCCGATGGTGCTTCCACCACTGCCACGACGTTCGTGCTAACGGGCAAAGGAACGGCCAGTCAGAAGATCGTACTGCGCGACAATGGTGCCGTGACAGCCAGCATCAACGTAGGCGCCACGGGTGACTGGAGCCATACGCTCTCCGGGCAGGAACTTGGCGACCATGCTTTTACAGTCGAGCCGGCTGATGCTTCGTTCCCGGCCTCCCAGGCGAGAACACTTTCACGGGTGCACGCGACCGACTTTCAGGACGACTCTTACAATGGCTGGGTCCCTTTCACAGGTGCCCGCTCCGGATTCATCCGCGTACATTCGGGCGTCAAGGCGTTCTTCAACTTCACGGACATAAACCCTGCTACAGGCTACGCGGGAGCCGTGTTCTACCAGGACTTCATACTGTCCCCCGGCACTTACATACTGAGCATGAAGGCGACTCACGTTCCCGATTCTCCTGCGCCCAATCTGGTCAATCCACTCCTGTCGATCTCCACCAGTTTGCCCAATGGCCCGCAAGTCGCTTATGAGTTACCGAAGAACGGGGTCTGGTATGACTTCTCGATGCCATTCACCGTCCCCGTTCGCCAGCTCATCAGGCTTTATATCGTCAATCATCAGGACTACGGCATCGGCAACGATTTCGGCATACGCGGCATCGGCCTGAAGAAACAGGGGGCAAGCTTGAGCGGGGTGATGGAATCGCTCAACACACTGCCGCCCTACACAGGTCTGTTGGCGAAAGTTGTATTGCCCTGAGCGAGGCGCGGCAAACGGAGGCTTCATTCGACAAGTGTAAAAACCCGCCGCTCCCCAACCGGAACGGCGGGTTTTGTCGTTTCAGACCTCAGTCAAACTGTATCCACCTTCAACGAATGATCATTGAGCATGCCGCTGATGATCGTCGCCGTGTCGTGCCCGCCGGCCACCACGCCGCCCGCCCCCGGGGTCACGCCGTAGTGGCTGGCGAGGTTGACGCCGGCCAGGTCGATGGTCTGGTTCGGCGTGGCGCCGGCCAGGGCGCTGACGTCGATGCTGGTAAGCACCGACGCGCCGCTGCCGGTGACGGTGAAGTGCAGGTAGTCGTCCAGCGACGCCGTGGTACCGTTTTCACCTTGCAGCAGTTGCGACAGATCGAGCTTGTCGGTGCCGGGGGTGAAGTCGGTGATGGTGTCGTGGCCAGTGTTGCCCTTGAGGTACTGGAAGGTGTCCGCTCCCGCTCCACCGGTCAGGGTGTTGTTGCCCATGCCGCCGATCAGCAGGTCATCGCCACCACCACCGTTGAGGATGTCGTTGCCCAGCCCGCCGTTGATCACGTTGTTATTGTTGTCGCCGGTCAGGGTGTCGTTGAAGTTCGAGCCGACGAGGTTTTCGATGTTGCTGATCGTGTCAGTGCCGGCGCCGATGGTGTTTTGCGCACCGAGCAGGCCGAGGTTGACCGTAACCCCGGCGGTGGCGTGGGCATAGCTGACCGTGTCGATGCCGGTGCCGCCGTCGAGAATGTCGTTGCCCGGGCCGCTGTAGAGCAGGTCGTTGCCCGCACCGCCGTGCATCTCGTTGTTGCCGGACCCGGCGGTCAGTACGTCGTTGCCGTCACCGCCATTGAGGAGGTTGTTGCCGCTGCCCGCCACCAGAATGTCATCCCCGGCAGTGCCGGTGAGGGTGTGGCCATCCTGATAAGTGATGCTGACGCTGGCCGTGTCGCTGCCGCCATGGTTGTCGTTGGCGGTGTAGGTGCCGTTGAAGTCCGGCGTCACGTCGTGGGCGCCGGCGTAATTGACTGTCATGGTCAGTTGATAGTTTTCCGCTGCATTGGGGTTGCCGCCGCTGGTGTTGCTGATGTTGGTCACGTGGATCTGGTAGGTACCATCGGCGTTGGCGGTGATGGTGTCGCCGTCGGCGATGCTGACGAACGCGCCGCCGTTGACCGAGTACTCCATGGTGACGTGGCCAGCCGCGAGGTTGTGATCCAGGTTGAGGGTTTCGCCCTGCTTCAGTTTGACGGTGATCAGGTCTTCATCGTTGGCATTGGCGTTGGTCACCGCACCGAGGTAACCACTGACCACCAGCACCGCGGTCATCGCGGCGGTGTTCGCCGCGAACGCGTTACGCACGTCGGCCAGGTTCTGGTTGGCCGCCGTGTTGCTGGTGCCGTTGAACGTGATCGCGCCGGTACCGGTGAAGTCCGCGCCCTTGGCCACCCAACCGGTGTTGAAGCTGGTTGGCGAGGCGTTGAGCGTGTCGCCGTCCGGGTCGGTGTCGTTGGCCAGCAACAGTTCGCCCGGCACCGTGACGCTGCTCGACAGCACGTTGGTGATGACGTGGTCGTCCACCGCCACCGGTGGCGAATTGGGGATCACTTTCACGGTCAGCGTCGAGCTGGCGAGGTCGCCGTCATTGTCGCTGAGGGTGAAACCGATGTTCTCGGTGATCACCGTGGTCGTGGTTTTCTGCGAGGTGTAGCTGTAGTCGCCGGTATCGAGGTTGATCACCAGCGTGCCGCTGTTGTTGGTAGCAATGCTGATCGTGTTGTTCACGGTGTTGAACGTGCCGTGGTTGGTGCCGCCGCTTGCGGTCAGCGAACCCTGACCGCTGTTGGCGCGCGGGTCATAGGTGTAGGTGGTGCCGTCGACCACGATGGATTTGATGAAGCCGCCATCGGCGCCGAACGTACCGCCCTCGCCTAGCAGCGAGCCAGTGACCGGCGCGCCTTCGACAGTGCCCGACAGCACCGAGTTGAGCTGATTGAGGTCGGTGACCACCACTGCGTTGGTGTTGGTGTGGCTGATGCCGTCATAGGCCAGCGGGTCGAGGTTGGCGTTGCTCACGCCGCTGCCCAGGCCGATCGCATAGTTCTTGATGTTGTTGGCATCGAGGAAGTTTTTCAGCGCGGTCTCGTCGGCGGTGCCGATTTCCTGGCCGGTGGTCGGTTTGCCGTCGGAGAAGAAGTAACCGACGTTCTGCGCCCCGGTGAGTTTGCCCGAAGTATTGAAGGCGGTTTGCATCATCGCCACCGCCGCATCGTAGTTGGTGCCGCCGCCCGCCGTGAGGCCGGCGAGAATCGATTTGGCGGTCGCTACGTCAACCCACACCGAGGTCCTGTCGGTGGCGCTGCTGCTGAAGGTGACGAGCTGCACCTTGACGTCGCCGAGGTCGTCATATTTGTCGAGCAAGGCACTGATCGCCTGTTTCGCCAGATCCAGCCGCGACAGGCCCGGCACGCCGGACGGGTCGACCATGCTGCCGGAAATATCGAGGACGATCAGCAGATTGGAATCGATCTCCACCGCCGCCACCGAGCGGTCCGACGCCACGGCTTTGGGCACGTCATCGACGATGTTGACCACGATTGTGCTGGTGGTGCTGTTGCCCAGCGCATCGGTGGCTTTGTAGGTGAAACTTTCGCTCAGGGTGTTGGCGCCGTCGTTGGCGTTTGGCGTGGTTTTCGGTGCCGAGGTCAGGGTGTAGGTGTAAGTGCCGTCGGCGTTGAGCTGGATCTGCCCGTAGGTGCCGGTGGCGCTGCCGACCAGGCTGTAGGTGATCGCCCCGCTGCCGCCGGTGACCGCACCGACCAGCGTACCGGTGGCGGTTTCGCCGGTGTTGCTCGGGTCGCTACCGGTGACCGTGCCGGGGGCCAGGTCCTGGCCGTCCTTGGTCAGGTCGAGGGCTTTTTCATAGACCGTCACGTCCTGATCGACCGAGGCCACCAGTTTGCTGTCAGCGACGTTAATGGTGAGGGTGGTGGTGCTTTCGTCGCCGTCACCGTCGCGGATGGTGTAGGTGAACGTGTCGGTGGCGCCCGGTGGGCTGACCGAGTTCGGGTTGCTGTGGTAAATGGCGTTGCCCGCCGCGTCCAGCGTCAGGTAGCCGTAAGTGCCGATGATGTTGCTGTTGAGGCCGCCGATCGCCGAGCTTGAAGTGTCGCCGCCGGCGCGCACGCCAACCACAGCACCACCCGCCGCTGCGCCGTCCGCACCGGTGACATCATTGCCCAACACGCTGACATTCACCGTACCGCCCTCCACCACCGAGCCGGTGTCGGCCTTGGCGGTCGGCAGATCATCGATGATGTTGACGTTGATCTGGCCGCTGGCGGTGCTGCCGTCGATGTCAGTCGCGACCACGTTGAAGTTTTCGGTGAGGCTGTTGGCGCCGTTGCCGGTCGGATGATTTTCGTTATCCACCAGGGTGTAGCTGTAACTGACCACGCCGGTCGCCGGGTTGTAACCGGTGACGGTGAACGTACTGCCCAGCGGCGACACCACCGATTGCGGGAAGCCTGCGGCGACCCCGTTGGTCACGACGGCAATGCCACCGACAGTGAGGGTTTGCAGGCCATCCAGGGCCGTGACGGTGAACGTACCGCTCTGTGTCAGCGCCGGGGTGTCAGGGCTGGTGCCGTCACTGAGGTTTTTCTCGTAGACGGTGAGTTCGCCGCCATTGACGTCGAGGCCGTTGAGCACCACCGGATCGTCGTTGTTGTGGATGTTCAGCACCAGGTTGGCGGTGCTGGTATCGCCGTCGGCATCGGTGAGCGTGTAGGTGAATGTCTCGGTGCCGTTTCCACCGCCGTGCAGCGCCTTGAAAGCGGCGTCAGCCGGGTTAAGCGTGTAGGTGTAAGTGCCGTTGGCATTGAGCACCAGCGTGCCGTAAGTCCCGGTGAACGTACCGGCAGTGATCGGCCCGGCATTCGGTCCGATGGCGACCACGTCCGCGCCTTGCACGTCGTTAGTCAGCACGTTGCCGGTCAGGGTCAGCTGGGTTTCCGAGGCACTGGTGGCGTTGCTGTCGTTGAGGGCTTTGGGCACGTCATCGACGATGCTGACGACGATGGTGCTGGTGACCACATTGCCCAGCGAATCGGTGGCCTGATAGGTGAAGGTTTCAGTCAGGGTATTGGCCCCGTCGTCGGCATGCGGTGTGGTGGTCGCGGGCGAGGTCAGGGTGTAGGTGTAAGTGCCGTTGGGGTTGAGCACGATCTGCCCGTAGTTGCCGGTGGCACTGCCGACCAGCGCATAGCTGATGGCGCCGACCGCACCGGTGACCGAACCGACCAGTGTGCCGGAGGCGGTTTCGCCCGTATTGGTCGGGTCGCTGCCGGTGACCGTACCCGGGGCCAGATCGGCGCCGTCCTTGGTCAGGTCGAGGGCTTTTTCGTAGACGGTGACGTCGGTGTCGCTGGTCGCATACAGCTTGCTGTTGGCGACATCGATGGTGATGGTGGTGGTGCTTTCATCGCCATCGGAATCGCGCACGGTGTAGGTGAACACATCCACCGCACCGGGGCCGTTCACGGCATTGGGGTTGCTGTGATAGACCGCGTTGCCGTTGGCGTCCAGCGTCAGGTAACCGTAGGTGCCATTGATGTTGCTGTTGAGGCCGCCAATGGCCGAGGTCGAGGTGTCGGAGCCGGCGCGCACACCGACCACCGCGCCGGTCACCGCCGGGCCGTCGGCGCCGCCGATGTCATTGTCGAGCACGTTGCCGCTGACGGTGCCGCCCTCCGCCACCGAGGCGGAATCGGCGTGCGCGCTCGGCAGATCATCAATGATGTTGACGTTGATCTGGCCGCTGGCGGTGCTGCCGTCAGTGTCAGTCGCCACCACGTTGAAGTTCTCGGTGATGCTGTTGGCGCCATTGCCGTTCGGATGGGTTTCGTTATCGACCAGGGTGTAGCTGTAGCTGACCACGCCGGTCGCCGGGTTGTAGCCGGTGATGGTCAGCGTGCTGCCCAACGGCGTGACGGTTGATTGCGGGAAACCTGCGGCCACACCACCGGTGACGACGTTGATGCCGCCCACGGTCAGGGTTTGCAGACCGTCGAGCGCGGTCACGGTGAAGGTACCGCTCTGAGTCAGCGCCGATGCATCGGGACTGGTGCCGTCGCTGAGGTTTTTCTCATAGACCGTGAGTTCGCCACCATTCACGTCGAGACCGTTGAGGATCACCGGATCGTCGTTGTTGTGGATCTGCAGGACGAGGTTGGCGGTGCTGGTATCGCCGTCGGAATCAGTGAGGGTGTAGGTGAAATTTTCGGTGCCGTTGCCGCCACCGTGCAGGTTTTTGAAGTCGGCGTCGGTCGGATTGAGCGTGTAGGTGTAAGTGCCGTCGGTGTGCAGTTCCAGGGTGCCATAGGTGCCGGTGAAGGTACCGGCGGTGACGGGGCCGGTGGGTACGCGGTCAGCGCCTTGAACGTCGTTGGTGAGGACGTTGCCGGTGAGAGTCAGATTGGTTTCTGACGCGGTGTTGGCGTTGGAATCGTTCACCGCTTTGGGCAGGTCATCGATCACGTTCACATCGAGGGTTGCATTGGCAGTCGTACCGTTGTCGTCCACGACGGTGACGGCGAATTGCTCGGGCAGGTTGTTGGCGCCGTTGGCGGTTGGGTGGGCTTCGTTATCGACCAGGGTGTAGCTGTAGCTGACAACTCCGGTCGTTGCGTTGAAACCGGTGATGGTCAGGGTGCTGCCGAGCGGTGTGGTGACCGATTGCGGGAAGCCGGCTGCCACGCCGTTGGTGACCACGGCGATACCACCGACAGTCAGGGTGGTGACGCCGTCCAAAGCGGTAATCGTGAACGTGCCGCTCTGAGTCAGTGCATTAGCGTCCGGCGCGCTGCCGGTGCTGAGGTTTTTCTCGTAAACCGTCAGCTCGCCACCGTTTACGTCGAGACCGCTGATGACCACCGGATCGTCGTTGTTGTGAATCTGCAGCACCAGATTCGCGGTGCTGGTGTCACCGTCAGAATCGGTGATGGTGTAGGTGAAGGTTTCGGTGCCGTTACCGCCGCCGTGCAGGTTTTTGAAGTCGGCATCGGTCGGGTTGAGCGTGTAGGTGTAAGTGCCGTCGGTGTGCAGTTCCAGGGTGCCGTAGGTACCGGTGAAGGTACCGGCGGTGACGGGGCCGGTGGGTACGCGGTCAGCGCCTTGAACGTCGTTGGTCAGGACGTTGCCAGTCAGGGTCAGATTGGTTTCTGACGCGGTATTGGCGTTGGAATCGTTCACCGCTTTGGGCAGGTCGTCGATCACGTTCACATCGAGGGTTGCATTGGCAGTGGTGCCGTTGTCATCGACCACGGTGACGGCGAATTGCTCGGGCAGATTGTTGGCGCCGTTGGCGATTGGGTGGGCGTCGTTGTGGTCGAGGGTGTAGCTGTAACTCACCACCCCCGTAGTCGCGTTGAAACCGGTGATGGTCAGCGTGCTACCGAGCGGCGTGGTGACCGATTGCGGGAAGCCTGCGGCCACACCGTTGGTGACCACGGCGATACCGCCGACAGTCAGCGTGGTGACGCCGTCCAAAGCGGTAATGGTGAAGGTGCCGCTTTGGGTCAGTGCATTAGCGTCCGGCGCGCTGCCGGTGCTGAGGTTTTTCTCGTAAACCGTCAGCTCGCCGCCCTCGGCGTTCAAACCATTGATCAGCACCGGATCGTCGTTGTTGTGGATCTGCAGCACCAGATTCGCGGTGCTGGTGTCGCCGTCCGAGTCGGTGATGGTGTAGGTGAAGGTTTCGGTTCCATTACCGCCGCCGTGCAGGTTTTTGAAGTCGGTATCGGTCGGGTTGAGCGTGTAGGTGTAGGTACCGTCGGTGTGCAGTTCCAAAGTGCCGTAGGTGCCGGTGAAGGTACCGGCGGTGACGGGGCCGGTGGGTACGCGGTCAGCGCCTTGAACGTCGTTGGTGAGGACGTTGCCGGTCAGCGTGAGCGTGGTTTCCGACGCCGTGCCCGTGTTGCTGTCATCAAGCGCTTTGGGCAGGTCATCGATCACGTTCACATCGAGGGTTGCATTGGCAGTCGTACCGTTGTCGTCCACCACGGTGACGGCGAATTGCTCAGGCAGGTTGTTGGCGCCGTTGGCGGTTGGGTGGGCTTCGTTATCGACCAGGGTGTAGCTGTAGCTGACAACTCCGGTCGTTGCGTTGAACCCGGTGATGGTCAACGTGCTGCCGAGCGGCGTGGTGACCGATTGCGGGAAGCCGGCTGCCACGCCGTTGGTGACCACGGCGATACCACCGACAGTCAGGGTGGTGACGCCGTCCAAAGCGCTAATCGTGAACGTGCCGCTCTGAGTCAGTGCATTAGCGTCCGGCGCGCTGCCGGTGCTGAGGTTTTTCTCGTAAACCGTCAGCTCGCCGCCCTCAGCGTTCAGGCCATTGATCAGCACCGGATCGTCGTTGTTGTGAATCTGCAAAACCAGATTCGCCGTACTGGTATCGCCGTCCGAGTCGGTGATGGTGTAGGTAAACGTCTCTGTGCCGTTGCCGCCACCGTGCAGCGCTTTGAAATCTGCGTCGCCGGTGTTCAGGGTGTAGGTGTACGTGCCATTGGCATTCAACACCAGCGTACCGAAAGTGCCGGTGAAGGTACCGGCAGTGACCGGCCCGGTGGGCACGCGATCGGCACCTTGCACGTCGTTGGTCAGCACGTTGCCGGTCAGGGTCAGCAGGGTTTCCGACGCGGTATTGGCGTTGCTGTCGCTCACCGCTCTGGGCACGTCATCGATGATGTTGACGTCGAGCGAGCCGGTGGCAATGTCGCCATTGCTGTCACCGGCGGTCACGGTGAAATGTTCGCTGAGGCTGTTGGCGCCGTCACCGGCCGGATGGGCGTCATTGCCGTTGAGGGTGTAGCTGTAACTGACGACCCCGGTCGCAGCGTTGTAACCGGTGATGGTCAGGGTGTTGCCCAGTTGCGTGGTGATCGACTGCGGGAAACCCGCCGCCACGCCGCCACTGATCACGCTGATGCCGCCAATGTTCAGACTGCTCAAGCCGTCCGGCGCCGACACCGTGAAGCTGCCGCTCTGAGTCAGCGCGCCGGGGTTGGCCGAGGAGCCGTCGGGCAGGTTGGCTTCGTTGAGGGTCAGCTCGCCCCCCGGCACCGCGAGGCCACTGAGGGTCACCAGATTGTTGACCGGCGGCGGCACGATCGGCGTGTTGTCGCCATTGTCGATCACCGCGTTATGCCGCTCTTCGGGAAACTCGGGAATGCCATTGAAACCGGCGGTCGGGAAGCCGATCACCGGATCCACTCGTCCACCGACTTCAGTCAGCAACACAAAGCTGTGACCACCGCCCGCCTCGCCCGGCACGCCAGTCGGCGCGTTCGGGCCCGCAGCGGTGGCTTCAGCGGCTTTGGTCGGGTCCTCACCGGCAGCGATGGCTTTCTGAATCTGCTCGACATCGGTCAGTTGCGCTTCGCTCGGCGTCAGCGCTTCAGGGGAATCAATGTGCACCGCCTGATTGGCCAGTAGTTGCCCGGACAGGGTCATGCTGCTGTCGCGACCCAGGGTCAGTTCGTGGCCATTTTGCAAATGAATGGCGACAGCGCCTTCTGCGCCGGTGATCACTTGATCACCGGCAAACAAGCGGTCGCCCTCGACCAGCGCGCGGCGAGTGCCGTCGGTGCCTTGAGCAAACACCTGACCAATGACTTTAGTGACGATCCCGATGAGCGTTGCCATGTGAAACTCCTCCGCTGCCGAACACCGTCGGCACTGGTTCGCGAAGCACGCCCATGGCTCAAGCGGGTTGCCGGGGTGACGCTCGCACCTCGACAGTTCGTTTCGCAGGTAGCGCAAACAAGGAAAGGTCGGTGCTTTCAAGCACTGCGCAATCCTGATCGATGCCGCAAACCCACTAGCGCTACGTAACGGTGGTGAATCACCCGAGTGACAAAAAACCGTCACCCATCTGCCGCTACGCGTCCCTCCCCTTCAGCATTACTTCGCCGTATGTCGCAAAGTGAATGGAACTTTCCTCAAGCCTCTCTGTGCTCCATGAAGCGCATAAACAAAGGCTTTCGTCCTGAACAATGTGCCGATTTTGGCCAAGCGCATAAGTTTTTTTCGGCATAAGCCTTATGAAAATTTTTTCTTAGCTACGCTTCAGGATGTTCTTAGCTCTGTTGTTACAAGAGTGAAACGCTTACACCTTAAATTATCGTCAAATATTTGGCGACAGTAACACACCATCAGGACCAGGGAGATGCACCCCATGCGCGTTTTAACCCCCCTTTGCAGCGCGGTTTTGCTGGCCATGGCTTGCACTTCTCAAGCCCAGGCCATGAACCTGACCGAAGCAATCCAGAGCACCATTGCCACCCACCCGGATCTCGCCTCGCGTGTGGACGCCAAACTGTCGGCCGATGAGCAAGTGAAAGTGGCCAAGGGCGGCTTCTACCCGTCCGTCGACTTGAATGCCGCGTATGGCCGTGGTTACAGCGACAACACCAACACCCGGGCCTTCGGTAATCACCACACCGAAATTCTCAATTACACCCAGTCAGAGCTACGGCTGCGGCAAATGATCTTCGACGGCTTCAACACGGCCAACGAAGTCGAGCGCACCAAGGGCGTGTCCAACTCGCGCGCCTACTACGCGCAGGGCACCGCCCAGGATCTGGCGCTGCGTACCATCGAGGTCTACCTCGAAGTGCTCAAGCGGCGTGAATTGGTGACCCTGGCCAAGAACAACCTGCAAGCGCACCTGCGCGTGAATGATCAGATCGGCCTGCGCACCCAACGCGGCATCGGCAGTACCGCCGACTCCGATCAATCGGTCGCCCGTAAGGCGCTGGCGCAAAACAACCTCGACACCGCCGAAGTCGATCTGGCCGACGCCGAATCGAACTTCTACGCCGTGGTCGGACGCATGCCCGATGAACTCGAAGCGCCACCGTCGACCCGCGGCGAAATCCCCACCAGCCTGCCGGAAGCCCAGCAGAGCATGGTCGAGAACAACCCGTACCTGAAATCCGCGCAGGCGGACGTGCAGTCAGCCGAGAGCCAGTACGAAGTTGCCAAGTCGCCGTTCTATCCTCGTTTCGATGCCGAAGCGGCGGTGGGTGCGAACAACAACGTGCAAGGCGATGAGGGCCACGACAACGAATGGCGCGTGGGCGTGATCATGAACTACAACCTGTTCCGTGGCGGCAGCGACAAGGCCCGTCTGGCGTCCGATGCGCACCAGATCAACCAGGCGATGGACATCCGCAACAACGCCCTGCGCCAGTTGAACGAGAACATTCACCTGGCCTGGAACGCCATGGTCAACGCGAACAAACAGACCCCGACCGCCCGTGAATACGCCGAGACCACCAAACGCGTGCGCGCGGCGTATCAGGATCAGTTCGGCCTCGGCCAACGCACCCTGCTCGACTTGCTCGACAGTGAAAACGAGCTCTACAACGCCAACCGCCGCTACACCGAAATCCGTTACACCGAGGAATATTCGATGTACCGCGTGCTGGCGAACATGGGCCAGTTGCTGAGCAAGCAACGGGTGGTGCTGCCGGCGGATGCGATTGCGGCGACCGAGGTCAAAAACGAAGCGCGCCTGCCTGAGCTGAAATGAAGTAACCCCTGTAGGAGCTGCCGAAGGCTGCGATCTTTTGATCTTGATCTGCAACAGCAAAATCAAAAGATCGCAGCCTGCGGCAGCTCCTACAGGGGAGATGTGTCGATAGCCGAGTCCGTTCAACAGGGGCGATCAATATGACCAGCATGGCCGAAGGCGGACACACCGGAATCGATCCGCGGCTGAGCTTCGATGACCCGTTACTCGACGGTCTGTTGATCCTCTGCAAGCTCCACGGCGCGACGGTCAGTCGCGCCAGCCTGAGTGCCGGGCTGCCCCTGAACAAGCAACGCCTGAGCCTGGACCTGCTGCCCCGTGCAGCCGCCCGGGCCGGTTTGCAGGCGCGCCTGTTGCGGCGTGAACTGAAGGATATTTCTGCACTGAATCTGCCGATCCTGTTGCTGCTCAAGGATGGGCGCACCGCCGTCCTGCGGCGTTTTGGCGATGACGGCAGGGCGCTGATCCTGCCCAGCGAAGCCGATGGCGGCGAGCAATGGGTCGAGCGCGAAGAACTCGCCGAACACTACAGCGGCCAGGCCTTGTTCGCCCGTCCGCGCCACGAACTCGAAGACTTGCGTTCACCGCTGGTGCCACGGGTGCATGCCTGGTTTCGCGACACGCTGAAGCTGTCGAAATGGCTGTACAGCGATGCAATTCTCGCCAGTTTCCTGATCAATTTGCTGGGCCTGATGGTGCCGCTGTTCGTCATGCAGACCTACGACCGCGTGGTGCCGAATCAGGCCACCTCGACCTTGTGGGTGTTGGCGATCGGCCTGCTGATCGGCACCGGTTTCGAACTGGTGCTGCGGGTGGTGCGCGCGCATCTGCTCGATACCGCCGGCAAGAAAACCGATGTGATCCTTTCCGCGACGTTATTCGAGCGCATCACCGGCATGTCGATGAAAGCGCGGCCGGCGACCATCGGCGGTTTCGCCCAGAGCATTCATGACTTTCAGGGCCTGCGCGAATTCCTCACCGCCGTGACCCTGACCAGCCTGATTGATCTGCCCTTTGTGGTATTGATGCTGGTGGTGATCGGCTTGCTCGGCGGCTGGCTGGTGGTGATTCCGCTGCTGGCGTTTCCGATCACGATCATTTTTGCCCTGGCGATTCAGGTGCGCCTACGCGACACCGTGCAAAAAAGCCTGAGTCTCGGCGCCGAACGGCAGGCGCTGCTGATCGAAACCCTCGGCGGCCTGGAAACCCTCAAGGCCTGCAGCGCCGAAAGCGAGCGCCAGCACAAATGGGAAAGCACCCACGGCGCCCTCACCCGCCTCGACAGCCATGCGCGCAACCTCTCGGCGCTGGCGACCAACGGCACACTGTTCATCCAACAGTTCTCGGGGATGGCGACGATTGTTGCCGGGGTCTACAGCATCATCGCCGGCAACCTCAGCGTCGGTGCGCTGGTGGCCAGCTACATGCTCGGCAGCCGTGTGCTCGCGCCACTGGGACAGATCGCCGGGCTGATCACCCGCTATCAGCAAGCGCAACTGACCATGAAAAGCACCGACGCGCTGATGGGCCTGCCGCAGGAGCGTGACGGCAAGCAGCGGCCACTGGAACGCACACAGCTACAAGGTGCGCTGGACGTCAGTGGCGTGACCTTTCACTACAACGGTCAGAATGCACCGGCGCTGGGCAACGTCAGCTTCAGCATGAAACCCGGCGAGCGGATCGGCATCATCGGTCGCAGCGGCTCGGGCAAAAGCACATTGGCGCGGCTGTTGATGGGCTTCTATGAACCCGAGGAAGGCCAGTTGCTGCTCGACGGCCTCGACCTGCGGCAACTGGATGTCGCCGACCTGCGCCAGCAGATCGGTTACGTCGCCCATGACCTGCCGCTGTTGGCCGGCAGCCTGCGCGACAACCTGACCCTCGGCGCCCGCTACATCAGCGACTCGCGCATGCTCGAAGTCGCTGAACTGACCGGCGTTACCGAACTGGCGCGGCAGCATCCGCAAGGTTTCGACCGGCCGGTGGGCGAGCGCGGACAACTGCTCTCCGGTGGCCAGCGCCAGGCAGTGTTGCTGGCCCGGGCGCTGCTGCTCGACCCGCCGATCATGCTGCTCGACGAACCCACCAGCGCCATGGACAACAGCAGCGAAGACCTGCTGCGCCAGAAGCTGCACGGCTGGGTGCAAGGCAAGACCCTGCTGCTGGTCACCCACCGCACCTCGATGCTGAGCCTGGTGGACCGGTTGCTGGTCCTGGACAACGGCCGGGTCGTCGCCGACGGCCCGAAAGAAGCGGTCATCGATGCACTGCGCAAGGGCCGCGTCGGTTCGGCGGCGGTCTAGATGCGCGCACATAATTTTATGGCTCTCACAAAACCTGTGGCGAGGGGATTTATCCCCGATGGGCTGCGCAGCGGCCCCAAAGGCTCTGAGGGCGCTTCGCACCCTATCGGGGATGAATCCCCTCACCACAAGTAAGTGTTACGGGCGACGCATGGGTAGTGCGGTTTGATGTTTTATTAACTGAGGGGTATCGCCCCATGTCTGCATCTTCAGGTAGCAAATCACGCGGTTACTTCGACAGTTTCGGCAAAAGCGCCGAAGCCGAGTTCATGCCGGAAACCGCCGGCGCGACGCTGCAGGATTCGCCGCGCTGGTCGCGGATCACCGTATGGCTGGCGGCAGCGCTGTTGATCAGCGCGCTGGTCTGGGCCAAGTTCGCGGTGCTTGAAGAAGTGACCATGGGCGAAGGCAAGGCGATTCCGTCGAGCAAGGTTCAGGTGATCCAGAACCTTGAGGGCGGGATCGTCACCGAGATTTTCGTGCGTGAAGGGCAAATGGTGAACAAGGGCGACAAACTGTTGCGCCTGGATGACACGCGGTTTCTGTCGAACAAGGGCGAGAGCGAGGCCGACCGTTATGCATTGATGGCGCAGGTCGAACGTTTGTCGGCTGAAGCTGAAGGGCGGCCGATGAAACTCTCGGACGAAGTCGTCAGCAAGGCGCCGCAAGTGGCAGAAGACGAACGCGCGTTGTACGACCAGCGCCAGCGTCGACTGGCCAGCGAACAACGCACCCTCACTGAACAGCTGCGGCAGAAAACCCAGGAACTGGCGGAGTTTCGTTCCAAGCAAGGTCAGTACAGCTCCAGCCTTGCGCTGTTGCAACAAGAGATGAACATGTCGTCGCCCCTGGTTGGCACCGGCGCCGTATCGCCAGTGGAAATCCTGCGACTCAAACGCAGCGCGGTGGAGATTCGCGGTTCGCTGAATGCGACGACTCTGGCGATCCCACGGGCGGAATCGGCAATCAACGAGATCAAGAGCAAGATCGACGAATCGGAACAGACCTTCCGCTCCGACGCGGCCAAAGACCTCAATCAGAAACGCACCGACCTGTCGAAAATCACCGCCTCGAGCATCGCCATCGACGACCGCGTCAGCCGCACCACCGTGACCTCGCCGGTGCACGGGGTCATCAAGCAGCTCAAGGTCAACACCATCGGTGGCGTGGTGCAGCCAGGCAGCGACATGGTCGAAATCGTGCCGCTGGAGGACAACCTGCTGATCGAAGCCAAGGTGCGTCCGCAAGACGTCGCGTTTCTGCATCCGGGCCAGAAAGCCATGGTCAAGTTCAGTGCCTATGACTACACGATCTACGGCGGGCTGAGCGCAAAACTGGAGCTGATTGGCGCCGACACGATTACCGATGACAAGGGCAACAGCTTCTACCTGATTCAGGTGCGCACCGATAAAAACCATTTGGGCGGCGATGTGAAACCGCTGCTGATCATCCCGGGGATGGTGGCGACGGTAGACATTATTACCGGGGAGAAAAGTGTGCTGGATTACCTGCTGAAACCGGTGCTCAAAGCCCGGACTGAGGCGATGCGCGAGCGGTAGAAGTTTCTGGATTTGGTGGTGAATTGACTGGCCTCATCGCTGGCAAGCCAGCTCCCACAGTGTCCGTGTCGAACACAAAATCTGCGAACACATCAGAACCTGTGGGAGCTGGCTTGCCAGCGATGGGGCCAGCCCAGACATCAACTATCTGTCGCCATGATTGCGCTGAAAAACCTCCTCCCCCATCGCCGCAATCTGCCCCTCGATCAACGCTTCGAACGGCTTGAGCAACGGCGCAAACGTCGTCGGCGCTTCGAGGGTTTCCAGCGCCTGCACGATCGCCTCAATCGTCGACAACGCCCCCGGCCCCGGCGCTTTGCGCAACCGGTAGCGCGATACCCCGCCCGCCGCCAGCGTCACCCGCGGCAACGCCGCCAGCAACGGATTGAGATGAAGCATCTTGCGCGCCTTGCGCCAGGTGCCGTCCGGCACCACCAGCAACAACGGTTCTTCGGACTCACGGTAAGCCTGCAGCGGCTGCGCATCGTCGGCGGGAAACAGCAACCGGGCCTGATACCCCGGCCGATTGAGCAGCGCCGGCAGATCCTCGAAGACCTCGCCGACAATCAGCTCGGCGTTGGGCAGACCCAGCGCCGCCAGCCGCGCAGTATTCAACGCATGGTTAACCTCGCTCGGATGCTGCAACAGCAGAATGCGGGTGCGGCTGTCGAGGCGTGGGATCAGCGAGCACAGGCAGTGAGTTTGTGGGCGCAGGCAGCGCGGGCATTGGGGTCTGGACATGTTCTTCAGGCCTGATTGAGCTGTGCTTTGAGCAAATCACGGAAGGTCTGGATCAGCGGTTCGCGGCTGCGGCCCCGGCGCATGATCATCGAAAACGGCGCCTGATAACCGAAGGTCGCCGGCAGCAACACGCGCAAGTCTCCTTTGTCGGCCCAGGCCTGAGCGTAGTGTTCCGGCAGGTAACCGATGTAGGCGCCGGACAGCACCAGAATCAGCTGTGCCTCCATACTTTCCACAGTCGCCGCGCTGTGTTTGAAACCGTGGCGCGCCAGTTCCGCCTGACTCCAATAACCACGGCCGACCATGCGTTGCTGGGTGATGACCTGTTCGGGAATCCGCCGCTCGTTGAACAACGGATGGCGGCTGCTGCAGTACAGCCAGTGCTGCTCGCGGTACAGCGGCATGTACACCAGGCCGCTCATGCGAGTGGAGAACGCGCCGATGGCCAGATCGAGGCGGTTGTCCTGCACACCGAGTTGCAGTTCGTAGGGGCTCATCACCGACAAGTGCAAATGCACCGCCGGGTGCTCCTGGCTGTAAGCGCCGATAGCTTCGGCGAACGGCAAGGCCTTGTCGCTGACGGTGGAGTCGATCACCCCGAGATTGAGCGTACCGCGCAGTTCGCCCTTGAGTGCAGCAGCGTATTGCTCGAAACCTTCAAGTTCGGCCAGCAGGCGCAGGGTTTCCTGATGGAACAGCTCGCCCTTGCTGGTCAGGCTGAACCCGCCCCGCCCGCGATGACACAACACCAGACCAAGCGCGGCTTCGAGCTGGCTCATGTAGGTGCTGATCGCCGAGGTCGACAGGTTGAGTTCCTGCTGCGCGTTGGCAAAACCTTGATGCCGGACCACGCTGACGAAGATGCGCAATAGTTTCAGGTCGGGTAAAGCGTTGGCCATCAGGTACTCCAAAAACCATTTGAACTCGCCGATCCCTGTAGGAGCTGCCGCAGGCTGCGATCTTTTGATCTTGATTTCTGGCAGCCTCGAAGGCGCCGAAAATCAAAAGATCGCAGCCTTCGGCAGCTCCTACAGGGTGATTCGGCGGCGGGAGAAGTCTAGCTCGGGCATCGCCATTAGTTTAGAAAAATCTGAACTAAGTTTTTGCCCGTAGCGATTCTTCCGCCGCACTACATTTCGCAGAATCGGCCCCACAGCGGCGTCCGAACCTGTGCTCGACGGTGCGCCGACATAAATAAAACAAAGACGATGAGGCCCTACCCGTGGACAAGATTCTTCACCAACCACTGGGCGGCAACGAAATGCCGCGCTTCGGCGGCATCGCCACCATGCTCCGACTCCCCCATGTACCGACCGCTGCCGGCCTGGACGCTGCTTTCGTTGGCGTGCCACTGGACATCGGTACTTCGCTGCGCCCCGGCACCCGCTTCGGGCCGCGCGACATCCGCACCGAATCGGTGATGATCCGTCCGTACAACATGGCCACCGGCGCCGCGCCGTTCGACTCGCTGTCGGTCGCCGACATCGGTGACGTGGCGATCAACACCTTCAACCTGCTCGACGCCGTGCGCATCATCGAAGAAGCCTACGACAACATCCTCGAGCACAACGTGATCCCGATGACCCTGGGTGGCGACCACACCATCACCCTGCCGATCCTGCGCGCCATCCATAAAAAGCACGGTAAGGTCGGTCTGGTGCACATCGATGCCCATGCTGACGTCAACGATCACATGTTCGGCGAGAAGATTGCCCACGGCACGACCTTCCGTCGCGCCGTCGAAGAAGGTCTGCTGGACTGCGACCGCGTGGTGCAGATTGGTTTGCGCGCGCAGGGTTACACCGCTGACGACTTCAACTGGAGCCGCGATCAGGGTTTCCGCGTGGTGCAGGCCGAAGAGTGCTGGCACAAATCGCTGGCACCGCTGATGGCCGAAGTGCGCGAGAAAGTCGGCGGCGGCCCGGTGTACCTGAGCTTCGACATCGACGGTATCGACCCGGCCTGGGCACCAGGCACCGGCACCCCGGAAATCGGTGGTCTGACGACCATTCAGGCGATTGAAATCGTGCGCGGCTGTCAGGGCCTCGACCTGATCGGCTGCGATCTGGTAGAAGTCTCGCCCGCTTACGACACCACCGGCAACACCTCGCTGCTGGCCGCCAACCTTCTGTACGAAATGCTCTGCGTACTGCCGGGCGTGGTCCACCGCTGAGGGGTCGGCCATGAACGAACGTGATCAGGTGTTGAAAGCGGCGGCCGATCTGGTGTCCGCCTTCGCGCGTAACGATCGCGAAGCTTACTTCGGCGCGTTCAGCGCCGATGCAAGTTTCGTGTTTTACACCCTCGAACAGCCGCTGCTGTCGCGCGATGCCTATCAGGCGTTGTGGGACAGCTGGCGCGCCGAGGATGGCTTTGAAGTGCTGTCGTGCACTTCAAGCAACGCTTTCGTCAGCCTGCAAGGTGACGTGGCGGTGTTTATCCATGACGTGGCCACCGAGCTGCGCATGCAAGGGGAGCAACACTTCAGCCAGGAGCGCGAGACGATTGTTTTCAGGAAACAAGCGTCGAGCCTAGAACAACAAGGCCATTGGCTGGCCTGCCACGAACATTTGTCCGCAATGCCGGAAGGGCTGCCATCCCCTTAGCCAAGACAGGTGACGCTCACGCACGATGAGCGCGCCTTTATGATCGGAGCAGATCATGAATAACAACAACAACGACCAAAGCCTTACGCAAATTGAAACCCACGGGGTCGAACAGATCCCGGACCACGAACGCACCGCAGGCCCGACGGACTTGTTCCGGATGATCTTCGGTGGTTCAAACACCTTTGCCACCGCCGTGCTCGGCAGTTTCCCGGTGCTGTTCGGCCTGTCGTTTCAGGCCGGCGTCTGGGCAATCGTGCTGGGCGTGCTGCTCGGCTCGCTGATCCTCGCACCGATGGGCCTGTTCGGCCCGCTCAACGGCACCAACAATGCCGTGTCCTCCGGCGCGCACTTCGGCGTGCACGGGCGGATCGTCGGCTCGTTCCTGTCGCTGTTGACCGCCATCGCGTTTTTCTCGCTCTCGGTGTGGAGTTCGGGCGATGCATTGATCGGCGGAGCGAAACGCCTGATCGGTCTGCCGGAAACCGACCTGACCCTGGGCCTGGCCTACGGTCTGTTCGCGATTCTGGTGCTGACCGTGTGCATCTACGGCTTCCGCTTTCTGCTGTGGGTGAACAAGATCGCGGTGTGGAGCGCCAGCCTGTTGTTCCTGCTGGGCATCTTCGCCTTCGCCGGTCCTTTCGACGTCAACTACGCCGGCACGGTGAACCTCGGTCAACCGGGCTTCTGGGCGGCGTTCATCGGCGCGGCGCTGGTGGCGATGAGCAACCCGATCTCGTTCGGTGCGTTCCTCGGCGACTGGTCGCGCTACATCCCGCGTGACACCTCCAAGCAGCGGATCATGGCCGCCGTGGTGCTGTCGCAGATCGCCACGTTCATCCCGTTCCTGTTCGGCCTGAGCACCGCGACCATCGTCGCGATCAAGGCGCCGGACTACATCGCGGCGAACAATTATGTGGGTGGTCTGCTGGCGGTATCGCCGAGCTGGTTCTTCCTGCCGGTGTGCCTGATTGCAGTGATCGGCGGCATGTCCACCGGCACCACCTCGCTGTATGGCACCGGGCTGGACATGTCCAGCGTATTTCCACGGGTGCTGTCGCGGGTCAAGGCGACGCTGCTGATCGGCGTGCTGTCGATTGCCTTCATCTTCATCGGGCGCTTTGCGGCGAACCTGGTGCAGAGCGTGTCGACCTTCGCCGTGCTGATCATCACCTGCACCACCCCGTGGATGGTGATCATGATCATCGGCTTGCTGGTGCGTCGCGGCTTCTACTGCCCGGATGACCTGCAGGTGTTCACCCGTGGCGAGCAAGGCGGACGCTACTGGTTCAACCACGGCTGGAACTGGCGTGGTCTGGGTGCATGGATCCCGAGCGCGGCGGTCGGCCTGTGCTTCGTCAATCTGCCGGGGCAGTTCGTCGGCCCGCTGGGCGAGCTGGCCGGCGGCATCGACATCAGCCTGCCGGTAACGCTGGGTCTGGCGTCGGTGGTGTATCTGACGTTGCTGAGCCTGTTCCCGGAACCGCGCGAGGTGTTTGGACCGAAGGATGCGCGCAGCCAAGGCGCGGCGGCGCAAGCAAAATCGGCACTGCGCCAGGCGGCCTGATTCACACAGAAAATTTGAAGGATTGGAGTTCTTGTGGCGAGGGAGCTTGCTCCCGCTCGACTGCGCAGCAGTCGCAATGAAGCTGTTGGGGCCGCTTCGCAGCCCAGCGGGAGCAAGCTCCCTCGCCACAGAGAGGCATTCGATTCAGCTTTCCACATAAAAAAGACAATCGGAGACACGCCATCATGGCTTTGGATTTATTCGTCGTCCTCATCTACGCCGCCGGCATGCTGTTGCTCGGCTACTACGGCATGCGCAAGGCCAAAACCAACGAGGATTTTCTGGTTGCCGGGCGTAACCTGGGCCCGAGCCTGTACATGGGCACCATGGCCGCGACCGTGTTGGGTGGCGCGTCCACCGTCGGCACCGTGCGCTTGGGTTACGTGCACGGGATCTCCGGTTTCTGGCTGTGCGCGGCACTGGGTTGCGGCATCGTCGCGCTGAACCTGTTCCTCGCCAAACCGCTGTTGAAACTGAAGATCTACACCGTTACCCAGGTCCTGGAAAAACGCTACAACCCGATGGCCCGCTCGGCGAGCGCGGCGATCATGCTGGCCTACGCACTGATGATCGGCGTGACCTCGATCCTGGCGATCGGCACCGTGCTGCAAGTGCTGTTCGGCCTGCCCTTCTGGATATCGGTATTGCTCGGCGGTGGCGTGGTGGTGATCTACTCGGCCATCGGCGGCATGTGGTCGCTGACCCTGACCGACATCGTCCAGTTCATCATCAAGACCGTGGGCCTGATGTTCATCCTGTTGCCGATCTGCCTGTACCGCGTCGGCGGCTGGGACGAACTGGTGCTGAAGCTGCCGGCAGCGGCGTTCAACTTCACCACCATCGGCTGGGACACGATCATCACCTACTTCATGATCTACTTCTTCGGCATCCTGATCGGTCAGGACATCTGGCAACGGGTGTTCACCGTCAAGACCGCCAAAGTCGCGCAGTACGCCGGCAGCATCGCCGGTATCTACTGCATCCTCTACGGGCTGGCCTGCGCGCTGATCGGCATGGCTGCGCACGTGCTGATCCCGGACCTGGACAACGTCAACAACGCCTTCGCCGCCATCGTCAAACTGTCGCTGCCGGACGGCATCCGTGGTCTGGTGATCGCTGCTGCTCTGGCGGCGATGATGTCCACCGCCAGCGCCGGCCTGCTCGCCGCGGCCACCACCCTGACCGAAGACCTGCTGCCGAAACTGCGCGGCGGCAAACAGTCGAGCTTAGGCGTCAACCGCCTGTTCACCCTGCTCACCGGTGTGGTGGTGCTGGGTATCGCACTGGTGGTGAATGACGTGATCAGCGCCCTGACCCTGGCCTATAACCTGCTGGTCGGCGGCATGCTGATTCCGCTGATCGGCGCGATCTTCTGGAAACGCGCGACCACCGCCGGCGCCATCGCCAGCATGGGCCTGGGGTTCGCCACCGCGCTGCTGTTCATGTTCAAGGACGGTCTGGATGCGAACACGCCGATCTACTACAGCCTGGCCGTGGGCCTGGTGAGTTTTGTGGTGGTCAGCCTGGTCTCCCCTCGCCCGGCGACGGTGGCGAGTGCGATCTAAACTTTGATGTAACGACTTGATGCTTTCTTCGACGGGTGTGGCACGGGCGTGTCCTCCCTTATTTCCTGCACCGCGTTGCGCCTAAAAGCGAGCCAGGCAAGACGCAGTCCGTAGGTAAGGGTTGTTTCCTTGCCAAGGACTGCAACGCAGCCTGGCTCGCTTTTAGGCACAACCCGGAGGGCCGGAGCTGATGTCGTGCAGGGCTGCGTTGCTCGGAGCTTATTTGGAAAAACCAAACTACGCTCCTCGCGCCTTGCCCTGCACGACATCAGATCCGGCGCGGTGCAGGAAATAAGGGAGGACACGCCCACTTGCCACACCCGTTTTTTTACGTCTGGAGAAATGGTTTATGAAGATCGTTTCGCGCGATCAGTGGTTCGAAGTTCTGAATTTGAGCGATGGCATTCGCCTGATTCACGAGCCGTATATTCGCCCGTTCTACCGCTGCAACCTCTGGCACATCCAGGGCCGCGACAGGGATCTGCTGCTCGACAGCGGTTCGGGACTGGTCAGCCTGCGCGAACAGTTGCCCTGGCTGACTGAACGGCCGCTGGTGGCCGTCGCCAGCCACTGCCACTTCGACCACATCGCCGGGCATCACGAATTCGCCGAGCGCCTGGTGCATCGCGCCGAGGCCGACATCCTCGCCGCGCCGGACGGCGAGAACGATTTGAGCCGGGCCTTTGTCGGCGACGACATGTTCGAAGCACATCCGGACTGTCCGCTGTGCTACGCCGAATACCGGGTGAAGGCCGCGCCGGCCACCGGGTTTGTCGAGGATGGCGATGTGCTGGATCTGGGCAATCGCACCTTGCAGGTGCTGCACACGCCGGGGCATTCACCGGGCGGCATCAGCCTGTATGAAGCGGCGACCGAAACCTTGTTCAGCGGCGACATCATCTACGACGGGCCGCTGATCGAAGACGCCTACCACTCCAATCTGCAGGATTACGCCGCCAGCCTGCGGCGCTTGCAGGCGCTGCCGATCCGCACCGTGCATGGCGGGCATTTCGGCAGTTTTTCCGGTGGGCATTTGCGTTCGATGATTGACGCATGGCTGCGCGGGCACGCTTGAGTTCACCACAAAAGCAAAAGATCGCAGCCTTCGGCAGCTCCTACAGGAAACACATTCCCGTGTAGGAGCTGCCGAAGGCTGCGATCTTTTGATCTTTTATTTGAGCACTACCGCCGGCGAGGCTGACGCCGGCGCTGTTCGTCATCGGTGCGGATCGGTACGGGTTGCAGAGGCGGTTCGATCAAGCCGAGGGCAACACCCAAATCGTGCAGCCAGTTCTGAATTTTCTCTTTCATCGTCATGCCCCCTTCAGGGTAGTGCTGAGCAGCCGGAATTCTGAGGCCGCTTCGCACTGATAATAGTCCGAAGTCCTACGCAATGCTCGGCCAAATCCGCAATGATCTGTTACTGAATTGAACAGAATTAGGATCAGTTGGTTCACGCCGTCTGCCGGGTTTCATTCGCAGCCACGGGATAGAGCGCTTGCTGCTGTTCAATCCAGGCATTGAGGTTGGCCCCGACCATGCCTTTACGCCACATGAGCCATGTTGTCGCACTGGCAAACGGCTCGACCAACGGGTGCACCGCGACGCTTTCACGCCCCGGCAGACTGGCCAGCATCGACTCCGACATCAGCGCCACACCGCTGCCGGCAATCACACAAGCAAGCATGCCCTGATAGGACTCGATCTCCATCGCCCGGCCCATCGCCGCCTGATAGTGAACAAACCACGCCTCCAGCCGCGCGCGATAGGCGCAGCCATGACGGAAGGTGAACACCGCCCTGCCCTCGACGTCCTTGGCGCTATGGATCGGCGGATGATCGGCTTCGCTGATCAGCACCAGACGCTCGTCGCACAGCGGCACGCCGTCGATCCCGGCCAATTGCGGCGGACCGTCCACCAGCGCCGCATCAAGACGCCCGGAGACCAAGCCCTCGAGCAACTCGCCGCTGGGCCCGGACTGCACTTGCAGATTCACCGCCGGGTATTGCTTGTGATATCGCGCCAGCAACGCCGGCAAATGGATCGCCGCGGTGCTGTACAGCGTGCCGAGAACGAAATCCCCGGCCGGCTGCCCGCCCATCACCGCTGCACTGGCCTGATCGCGCAGGGCGAACAGCTTGCCGGTGTAGTCCAGCAGGACTTTTCCCGCAGGCGATAACTGCAAACGCTGACGCTCACGGACGAACAGTTCGACACCCAATTGCTCTTCCAGCTGTTTGAGCCGGGTCGACAGATTGGACGGCACTCGGTGCAGACGCTCGGCGGCGCGGGTGATCGAACCCTCCTCGGCCACCGCCTGAAAGATCCGCAATTGGCTGAATTCCACGCTCATTCTCCACAACAGAACAAGTTGCTCACTATTATTCAATTTTAAAGAAAGTCAATCGGTTCTAGCCTGACGGTCATTGCTCCTCTGAAGGAATCCCGACCATGTCGCCACTGATTCGCTTATCCGCCTGTTTCGTCGCCCTGATGATGGCCATGGGCATCGGGCGTTTCGCCCTCACCCCGCAACTGCCGCACCTGCTCAGCGAAGGTCAGGTCGACCTGACGGCCGCCGGTCTGATTGCTGCGGCCAACTACCTCGGTTACCTGCTGGGCGCGGTGGACGCGATGTTCGCCCACCGTTCGCAGCAAGTGCAGCGCCGGTTACATGGCGGTTTGTGGCTGTGTGTGCTGCTGACCCTGGCATCGTTCTGGGCCAACGGCTTCTGGGCGCATTTGCTGCTGCGCTTCGGCACCGGAGTGGCGAGTGCCTGGGTGCTGGTGATGATCACGGCGCTGAGTCAGCCCTTGGCAGCGGCGGCAGGTCGGCCACGGCTGGGGGCGCTGGTATTTGCCGGCCCCGGACTGGGAATTTTTCTGACCGGGTTGCTGGCACTGTTCTCACATCTGCTGAACCAGACATCTGCCACCTTGTGGCTGATCTATGCCGCCGTGGCGCTGGTGATGTTGCTGGGGATCGTGCGGATCCTGCCGCAACCGGGCGTGCACACGCCGGTCGCCACCCTCAATGCCAGTCACTCGAATCGCGGCATCCCGCGACTGGCGGCGGTGTATGCGCTGTATGGCGTGGGTTACATCATTCCGGCCACGTTCCTTTCGCAAATGGCCAACGCGCAGTTTCACGGGCAATGGCAGGCCGATCTGTTCTGGCCGTGCTTCGGCCTTGGCGCGGCGATTGGCGTGTTGCTGGTGAGCCTGCGTCGCCACGATCCGAACACCACGCGGCACTGGCTGACCGCCACCCTGTGGTTGCAAGCGCTCGGGGTCTTTGCCTGTCTGTTGGGCAGCGGTTATGGCCTGGCGCTGGGGGTAATGTTGTGCGGCATGCCGTTCCTCGCTTGCATGCAACTGGTGATGCAACGCTCGCGGGAACTGGCGCCGCACAGCACCCAGCGCAACGCCGGGCTGCTGACAGCGTGCTTTGCCGTCGGCCAGCTCAGCGGCCCGCTCCTGGCGGCGCTGAGCAGCCATTTCAGCGGCGGCCTGCAACCGGCACTGGTGATCGCCGGCAGCGGTCTGCTGATTGCCGGCGGGCTGGCCTTGCAGTCAGTCAGCGCTGTCCGAGGGCTTGGCGCAAACGCCGACGCACCCACTGTTCAGCGCTGACAAAGGTGATGCCGAGCAATACCAGCACCGCGCCGATGACGAAGTTCACGCTCAATTCTTCACCGAGCAGCAGCACGCCGAACGTGACGCCAAACAGCGGCGTCATGAACGAAAACACCGCCAGATTGGCCGCCAGATAGCGCCGCAGCAGCCAAAACCAGGTCAGGTAACTGAAGAACGACACCACCAGGCCCTGGAACAGCACGCTGGCCACCGCCACGCTGGTCAGACTGACGTGGCTGATCTGGCCGCTGAACAGTGCGATCAACAGCAGGCCGACGAAGCCGACGATCAACTGATAGAACAGAGTCAACGTCACCGGTGCTTCCGACAGCCGTGACGCACGCACCACCACAGTGGTCGCGCCCCAGCAGGCGCCGGCAATGACCCCGAACGCATCGCCCAACAGCATGCGCCGGTCGAGGTTATCCCACGACACGCCGCCGGCGAAGGCGATGGCGATACCGACGAACGCGAGCAGAATTCCCAGCCATTGCAGCGGCCGCAGGCGCTCGCTGGCCAGCAGGAAATGCACGCCCAGCGCGGTGAAAATCGGCGCGGTGTAAAGGAACACCGACATGTGCGCGGCGGTGGTCAGTTGCAGGCCTTCGGCAATGAAGAAGAACTCCAGACCGAACAACGCACCGGCCAGCAGTCCCCCACGCCAGGTGTTGCCCACCTGATCCCAACCGCCCTTCCAGCACAGCAACAGGCCTACCAGCAGCGCAGAAATCCCCGAGCGCCCGGCCGCCTGCATCACCGGCGCGATGTCCGGCGCGGCCCATTTGATCATCACTTGCTGCACGCCCCAGATCAGGCAGAGGCCGATCATCACCTGCAAGGCAAACCCGTCGGCATTGCGCCGCTCGACACTCACCGCAACACCTCAAACACACACAACATGGCAGCCGTCCACTGGTCGAAAATCTGTGCCGGGGATTATCAATCACTCGGGCAGAAAAAGCCGTCTGAAAAAGACTTTGTCTGAGTCAGTAACGTCAGCGGTGAATGGCCATCGGCTGCGCCGCCATTCGCTGGCAAGCCAGCTCCCACAATGACCGGGTCGCTCACTGATTCTTTGTTCGCCACAAAACGCTGTGGGAGTCTGGCTTGCCAGCGATGACGTCAGTTTGATCAACGCAGATCAGGGAGCTGAACTCAGTAGTCGTTTCGTCACCAAAAATCCAACCGAGCAGGCAACAGCCGTGGCAAACGCCCCCCAAGCCCAATCCATCAAACTCACCTGCACCGACCACCCGCGCAATGTCGCCCAGTTAGTCAGGTCATACGTGCCGTACGCCACCAGCCCCAGCAGCGCGCCCATCTTTGCCGCCCGTTGCCAGCTCAGCGCCGGCAACACCACAAATTGCACGCAACCAACAACGTACAGGCAATAAAAAACCGCTGCCGGAACCAGCAGCGGTTTTTCGAGCATCAGCGAACCGAGCAGCTCGCGGTAGGTTGGCGCCATCAGCACGCCGAGCCAGATACCGTCGAGCAATAGAAACGCCACCAGTGTGGCGAGGTAAGCAATCAGCGCTTTCTTCATCTGCAAACCCTCATGTAGGAGCTGCCGCAGGCTGCGATCTTTTGCCTTTGAAGATCAAAAGATCGCAGCCTGCGGCAGCTCCTACATGGGGCCGGCGGTCACTCAGGTTAGTTCAATGCGATCGGCATGAATGACGATCTTGCCTTCCTTGTACAGCGAACCGATGGCCTTCTTGAAGTTGCCCTTGCTGACACCGAACAGACTGCTGATCAACGCCGGATCGCTCTTGTCGCTGACGGCCAGCGTGCCATTGTTTTCACGCAACTTGGCGAGGATCTTCGAGCTCAGGCTGCTCGCCGCTTCCTGGCCAACCGGCTGCAGGCTGAGGCTGATCTTGCCGTCGGCGCGCACTTCCTTGATGAAACCCTTCTCGCGCATGCCGGAGCGCATGAACTTGAAGATTTCATTCTTGTGGATCAAGCCCCAATGCTTGTTGTTGATGATCGCCTTGAAGCCCATGTCGGTGGCTTCAGCCACCAGCAGATCAACTTCCTGCCCGGCGCTGTAGTTGGCCGGGGTCTTGTCGAGGTAGCGATCCAGACGTGCGGTCGCGGTGATGCGGCGCGTGTGTTTATCGAGGTACACGTGCACCACGCAGTACTCGCCAGCGGTCATCTGCCGCTTTTCTTCGGAATACGGCAGCAACAGATCCTTCGGCAAGCCCCAATCGAGAAACACGCCAATGCTGTTGACTTCAACTACTTTCAGGCTGGCAAATTCACCGACCTGAACTTTTGGTTTTTCAGTGGTAGCGAGAAGTTTGTCTTCGCTGTCCAGATAAATAAATACGTTGAGCCAGTCTTCATCTTCGCTGGGAATATCTTTAGGAATATAACGGTTGGGCAAAAGAATTTCGCCGTCGGCACCGCCGTCCAGATATAAACCGAAGTTAGTGTGTTTAACCACTTGCAAACTGTTGTAGCGCCCGACTAAAGCCATTTTCCAAAACCCTCATTGCGTGGCGGCATTCTACCCGGTTTTGCCGGTCTCGTTCGCCGCGCGAGCAGCCGGGCGAAGAAAATCCGCGGGGCACCTTGATTTTCCCGGATTTGGCGCAAGCGACTCGCCATTCGTCAGGCCAGTGCGGCACCTCGCGCAGCGTTTCACGGCTTACCTTTTGCGTAATGAGCAATAAATGTTGTTATTTAAAACAGTGGCTTAGGCGGATATTTCGAATAATTAAGCGAGAATAATCCACCCGCACCCTCAGTTATTCCCGGGGATATTTACCAAGCAATTGTCAAGTTATTCCTGTACGATGCCTGGCCGAGTTACTTTTCTACAGGTTAATGGCCGCCATGCGTGTAAAAGCATCCACCAGCAAAGCAAAGCCAGCTCCAGCCGTTGAAACCAGCGAATCGATCAACGATCAGATCGCGGCGTTTCTCAAGTCCGGCGGTGAAATCCAGCAAATTGCCAAAGGCGTCAGCGGCCAGACGTTCGGCCCGTCCAAGCAGATCAGCCTGGGCAAGAAGTAACACCCGGTAAAACACCCGTCCTGAGACGCTTTGAGCTTCGAAGCGTCTGGACAGGCACCCGCGCAACACCCTCACTCCTGTTTAATCAATCTTTTGAAAATCGACGAACGGCCATCATTGCCGAGCATTCGCCGGTATCCTTGCACGCGTCTGGATCAAGCGTTTCAGCAGGCTCAGCCCTGCCCTCGCTGTTCATGGAGTGACGCATGCTCAAATCAAATTCCTGTTTATTGCTTGTGGGCCTACTGGCCTGCTCGTCGGTGCACGCGCAGATTTTCCAGCGCGAGCTCGGCGACTTCGACCTCAAACTCGGCACCACGCCCAGCCGCAGCATGGCCCAAGGCCTGGTCAAGCCGGCAGCCGTCGGCTCGTTCCACGGCGGACTCGATCTCAGCCACGACAGCGGCCTGTATGTCGGCCAGTACGCACCGAGCATGGGCCTGACCCCGGGCAAGAACCTCGAAATCGACTCCTACATCGGCTTTAAACAACCTTTCGATCAGACCCTCGGCTACGAAGTCGGGATGATCCACTACAGCTATCCCAAGGTCGATACCCTCGATAGCCAGGAGCTGTTCGGCGGCCTGACCCTGCTCGGCAGCCGTTTCGGTATAGCCGTCAGCAACGACCCGGACAAACAGAACAACACGCTGTTCGCCGATCTGGGTGGCAATCAGCCGTTCGGCATCGGGATCAGCATGAAATACACCACCCATCAATTGAACACGCCGGTGTCAGTGGACGGTGGTTATGTCAGCAGTTTTACCGATTGGTCAGTGAAATTTTCCCGGCCGTTCATGGGTGTCGATCTCGACCTGATCTACAGCAATTCCAACCTCAGTGGCAGCGATTGCTCGGCGTATTCCGGGCACAACAGTCAGTGCGACGGACTGGTGACGCTCAAGGCAGAGCGCGCATTCTATTGATCGGCTGAACTGCCGGGAGCATCCTGCGTTCACATGAGAATCAGACGTCAGGCCTCGCAAGGATTCGCCCATGTCTCGCTGGTTCAAACACCTCGCCACCCTGCTGATCTTCACCCTCGCCCTCGGCGCCTGCAGCCGCGTCGGCCTGGCCTACCGCAATCTCGACGTGATCATTCCATGGACGCTTGGCGACTACCTGGACATGAACGGCGAGCAGAAGGACTGGTTCAACGAACGGCTCAAGGAACACCTGAACTGGCACTGCACCACGCAATTGCCGGGCTACCTCGATTGGCTGGACCGTTTGCAGAACATGGTTGAAACCAATCAGGTGACCGACGCGGCACTGCAGGCGCGAACCGAGGAAGCAAAAAAAGCCATTGCCGAAACCGCACGCCAGATCACACCGTCGGCCATCGAATTGCTGCAAGGGCTGGACGACAAGCAAGTCGCCGAGATGAACGATGCGTTTGCCAAGGATCTGCGCAAACGTGAGAAGGAATACGTCAAACCGCCGCTGGCGCAACAGATTGCCGAACGCGGCGCACGCATGGACAAACGCCTGACTGATTGGCTGGGTCCATTGAGCGTCACTCAGGAACAACGGGTAATGGCCTGGTCGACTGCCCTGGGCGATCAGAACACTCAATGGATCGCCAACCGCGCCCACTGGCAGCAACAGTTCAGTAACGCCGTTGCCCAACGCAAAAGTCCGGAATTCCCACAGCGAATCGAGACACTTCTGGTCAACCGCGAGCGTTTATGGACAGCGGATTACCAAAAAGCCTACGCCAACACCGAAGCGCAGGCGCGTTCGCTGGCGGTGGATCTGATGGCCGAGAGTACGCCGCAGCAGCGTCAGCGGTTGCTCAAGAAAATCGAGGGTGTGCGTAAGGACTTCAATGATTTGAAGTGTCTGAAGGCAGTAAAGCAGTAATAGAAGATCAAAAGATCGCAGCCTTCGGCAGCTCCTACAGGGTTATGTGTAGGAGCTGCCGAAGGCTGCGATCTTTTGCTTTCAGGCAATCTGCGCCTTTGAAGCTACTTCATCGAATGTCGCTTCATCCAGCGCATCCTCCTGCTCATCCAGTACTTGCCGAGGATGATCATTGCCGGGAATGCTGCTGTCGATCAGGCTCAGCAGGCTTGATCCGCGTGGCGTCAGAATGAAATTGTTGCCGGTACTGCCTGCGTGATCCGGACGCGGTTCAATAAATCCACGATCAAGCAACAAGCCTTCGTAATCGCAGGCCACCGTTTTCAGGTGATCCAGATTCTCTATCGGCTCGCCTGCACTGGCTTTCTGCGCCGCATAATCCTCTGCGTATTTACGCGGCGCGAAACTTTCGCCTGCACTGTTCTGCACTTCATGCAGCAGGCGTTCAATCAAATCCCAGTTATAAGTCGTCATCCTGATTCAACCTCCGGTGCGCGTGATTGGGGGCGCTGTCATAGGTTGTGACCCGGACGCATCGTAGCCGTTCACCCGCATTTTCCGCAGCGACCGACATGCTGTTTGCGACAACTCTGAACTTTTCGTCGCATCCAGGCCTCCACCCAATAACCCGCCTTAACCGGAACGGAGGCCTGCCCCCATGAAAACCCTGCTCATGCTCACCCTCGCCGTCACCCTCGCCTGCGCCCTGCCGGTCTGGGCCTGTACACCAGAAGAGGCCACCGCCAAACGCGAACAACTGGCCAAGGAAGTGACCAGGCTCACCGAACAGAATCCGGCCAAGGCCAAGGAAATCAATGCCGAGTTGCAAAAGATGGACTTGGGCACGGCCAGTGCAGATTTGCCGGACAAGTGCCAGTTGATTGATCAGCGCTTGAAGGAATTGGGGACGGCTGAGAAAAAAGCCGACAGCTAAAAGCAAGATCAAAAGATCGCAGCCTTCGGCAGCTCCTACACCGAACCCTGTAGGAGCTGCCGAAGGCTGCGATCTTTTGACCCTAAAAATGCATTAATGCATTTATATACTTGCACAAATGCATAGGCAGGCTAAGGTTACCTCGAGCAAGGAGATCGGCACCGTTCATCGCAGATGAAACCCGTTAACCACCGATCGCTCGGCAATACCGCAACACCACCACAAGCTGGACGCTTGTTTTCATTCATGGAGGACTGAAAAAATGTTAACCACTCAAGCCACATCATTCACCGGCGAGAGCCTGCCAAGGTGCCTTGTCGGCCGCCTGCTCGACCCGCAACTGGTCGAGGTTCAAGCCACTGCGCAAACCGCTGCACTGGCCGCTGCCAGCCTCAACTTCAGCATGCAGAAACAGACTCAGACCAACTGGTGCTGGGCCGCTGTTTCCGCTTCGGTCGGCAACTATTACGGCACTGGAAACTGGACCCAATGCGGCGTCGCCAGTACCCAACTGGATCGCAATTGCTGCAGCCAGCCAGGACCGTGCAACGTCTACGGCTATCTGGATTCAGCCCTGCAAACCACCCGCAGCTATAACGGGATGAATCAGGGTTCGCTGCAGATGTCGGCCATTCAGAACCAGATCAACATGGGCCGCCCGGTCGGCCTGCGCTGTGCCTGGTACGGTGGCGGTGCGCACTTCCTGGCGATCTACGGCACCAACGGCAACTACGTGCTGGTCGCCGACTCGATCTACGGTTATTCGACCCGCGCGCTGAACTCATTCCCGGGTTCGTACAACGGCGGCGGCAACTGGACTCACACTTACTTCACCGCGAAAAACTAGGAGGGTGACATCATGCAACTGACTTATCCAAAGGCGCCTTCCAACGGCGTACAGACTTTGCGTCCGGTGCTGCAAGCCGCGCTGCAAACACAGGGTTTCGGCATTAATCGCCAGTTCGCCGCCGCGACACCGGCCAAAGTCAGCCTCAGCGAAGCCTATCGCGGCTACTCGCTGACACTCGACGACTTGAGCCAAGGCAAGGGTCTGAAAGACGCACGTATCGGCGACTGGCATTACCTGGTGTTTGCCGGCGGCGTGAGCATTGCTGATGCGCAACTGGCCGAGGTGCGTGGCCATGTCGAGTTCGCTTCGCTGAACCACGGCACCCGGGCCGCCGACACCGTGGGCGCGTTGAAACTGGCGGAACAGGCGCCGCAATTGCAGGGCAAAACCGTTGAACTGCGCGTGCTGTTTGTCTCGGCGCTGCACGTCGTGGCGATCTGGCTGCATGCGGACGGTGAGGATGTGCTGATCCCGATTGAGCCGACGCCAAAAGAGCTGGGCGACTCGCGGCTGTACAGCGAAGCCGCGCTGCTCGCGCTGCTCAAACCGGCGGCAGATCGCGCCAAACAGCGCTTTGACGCGGACAGCAGCGGACAGTTGGGGAACTGACAAACCCCGCGCATAAAAAAACCCGGACACTGTCCGGGTTTTTTATTGGCCATTTGTGGCGACTTATTCAGCCGCAGGCTCGGCCGGCTTGCGGCGCTTGAGCGGGGCCATGCCATCGCTGCTCACCAGCGAATCCGGCTTCGGCCGATTGGCGCTCTTGCGCTTGGTCGGGGTCTTGGCGGCGGTTTTCTTCTTGTCGCCCTTGGCGTCGGTCTTTTTCTTCTTCACGCCGACAGCTTTGCCCGAGGCCTTGACCTTTTTCGGCCCGCCGTAGGTGCCTTTGACTTCCTTGATGGTGCGGCGCTCGAAGCTCTGCTTCAGGTAGCGCTCGATGCTCGACATCAGGTTCCAGTCGCCATGGCAGATCAGCGAGATCGCCAGACCGTCGTTGCCGGCACGGCCGGTACGACCGATGCGGTGCACGTATTCGTCGCCGCTGCGTGGCATGTCGAAGTTGATCACCAGATCCAGGCCATCCACGTCCAGACCACGGGCCGCGACGTCGGTGGCAACCAGAATCTTCACGCCACCTTGCTTCAGACGATCGATCGCCAGTTTGCGATCCTTCTGGTCTTTCTCGCCGTGCAGCACGAACGCCTTGTATTCCTGAGCCACGAGGCGGCCGTAAATACGGTCGGCCATGGCGCGGGTGTTGGTGAAGACGATGGCCTTCTGGTAAGTCTCATTGGCCAGTAGCCAGTTGACGATCTGCTCTTTGTGCTGGTTGTGGTCGGCAGTGATGATCTGCTGACGAGTGGTCGAGTTCAGCTGGCTGACCGCGTTGAGCTGCAGGTGCTCAGGGTTGTTCAGCACCTTGGCGATCATCTCGCGCAGGCCGGAACCGCCGGTGGTGGCGGAGAACAGCATGGTCTGCTGTCGGTTCGGGCATTCGTCGACCAGACGCTGCACGTCTTCGGCAAAACCCATGTCGAGCATGCGGTCGGCTTCGTCGAGCACCAGCACTTCGACTTCTTTCAAATCAAGGTTGCCGGCGTTAAGTTGCTCGATCATCCGGCCCGGGGTACCGATCAGGATGTCCGGCACCTTGCGCAGCATCGCCGCTTGCACCTTGAAGTCTTCACCGCCGGTGATCAGGCCGGACTTGATGAAAGTGAACTGCGAGAAGCGCTCGACTTCTTTCAGAGTCTGCTGGGCCAGCTCGCGGGTCGGCAGCAGGATCAGGGTCTTGATGCTGACGCGAATCTTCGCCGGGCCGATCAGGCGGTTGAGGATCGGCAGGACAAAAGCGGCGGTCTTGCCACTACCGGTTTGCGCCGTCACCCGCAGGTCACGCCCCTGGAGCGCCAGCGGAATGGCCGCTGCTTGCACAGGCGTTGGCTCGACAAATTTCAGCTCGGCCACGGCTTTGAGCAGGCGTTCGTGCAGGGCGAATTGGGAAAACACGGGTGCTACCTCGAAGATATGCAAAAAAACAGCTGCATAGGTTACCGGTTTCGAGCGCTCAGGCCGAGTTTCTTTATACAAACGGGCGTAATCAGTGGCTTTTTTGTTGCTCGATTTGTCTCCAACGGTAATACACAGCGTCTTAAATGCTCTAATCGCCCATCGCGCCTTACAGAAGAATCGTTGCTCACATGGATTTCAAACAGCTCTGGCTCAACGCCCAAGACCTCTGGGGTGCCCTCGAAAAGCACCCGTTCCTGCAATCCGGCCTGGCGCTGATGCTGCTATTGGTGATCGCGCTGATCCTCGGACGAGTGGCACGCTATCTGATCCTGCACGCCAGCCGCATGCTCGGGCGCCAGCCGGCGCTACACTGGATCAACGACTTTCGCCACAACAAGGTGTTTCAGCGTGTGGCGCAGATGACGCCATCGCTGGTGATCCAGTTCGGTCTGCACCTGGTGCCGGAACTGAGCAAAACCGCGATGACCTTCCTCGGCAACGTGGCGCTGTCCTTCACCATCCTGTTCCTGCTGCTGTCGGTCAGCGCCCTGCTCAATGCGTTGCTGGACATCTATGCGCGCACCGAACACGCGCGCACCCGCTCGATCAAGGGCTATGTGCAACTGGCGAAAATGGTCTTGTACGTGTTTGGCGCGATCATCATCGTCGCCACCCTGATCGACCGTTCGCCGTTGTTGCTGCTGTCCGGTCTGGGTGCGATGTCGGCGGTGATTCTGTTGGTCTACAAGGACACCCTGTTGTCGTTCGTCGCCAGCGTACAGCTGACCAGCAACGACATGCTGCGGGTCGGCGACTGGATCGAAATGCCGCAAGTCGGCGCCGATGGCGACGTGGTCGACATCACCTTGCACACGGTCAAGGTGCAGAATTTCGACAAGACCATCGTCTCGATCCCGACCTGGCGCCTGATGTCCGAATCGTTCCGCAACTGGCGCGGCATGCAACAGTCCGGTGGACGACGGATCAAGCGCAGCCTGTTCATCGACGCCAGCGGCGTGCGCTTCATCCGCGACGATGAAGAAGAAAAGCTCTCTCAGGTGCACCTGCTGACCGCCTACATGGGCCGCAAGAAAGCCGAACTCAAAGCGTGGAACGAGGCGCAGGGTAATGTAGCGGCAATGGCGGCCAATCGTCGGCGCATGACCAACATCGGCACCTTCCGCGCTTATGCACTGGCTTATCTGAAAAGCCATCCCGAGATCCAGCCGAACATGACCTGCATGGTGCGCCAGATGCAGACCACGGCGCAGGGCATTCCGCTGGAAATCTACTGCTTCACGACTACCACGGTGTGGGCCGATTACGAGCGGATTCAGGGGGATATTTTCGATTATCTGCTGGCGGTGCTGCCAGAGTTTGGCTTGAGTCTGTATCAGCAGCCGAGCGGCGGGGATTTGCGTTCGGGGTTGTTGCCGGCGGTGCTGGGTTCGGCGCACATTGCGGAACCGCAAAAACACCTCATGTAACCCACAATTACCGTGTAGGAGCTGCCGCAGGCTGCGATCTTTTGATTTTAAAGATTAAAAGATCGCAGCCTTCGGCAGCTCCTGCACCGGGTCATGCGGTGCGGCGGATACCCAACCGGCTGATCCATACGGCCGCCAGAATGACACTCCCGCCAAGCAAAAGCCTTCCCAGTTCCTCATGCTGATTCCAGATCAGCAGATTCAGCAGCAGCCCCACCGGCACATGCAGGTTGTTCATCACCGCCAGCGTGCCGCCGTTGACCATGCACGCGCCCTTGTTCCACCAGTACATGCCCAGCGCGGTGGAGACCAGGCCGAGAAACAGCAACACGCCCCATTGCAGCGGCGCTTCGGGCAGGAAGTTGGCTTTGCCGAACAGCAGGAATGCCGGCAGCACCACCGCCAGCGCGCCGAGGTAGAAGAAGCCGAAACGCCGGTAATGCGGCAGGTCACTCGGGTGTTTCGCCACCAGATGCTTGTACAGCACCTGGCCGGCGGCGTAGGTGAAGTTGGCCAGTTGCAGCAACAGGAAACCCATGAAGAAATCCGGGTTGATCCGATCAAAACGAATCACTGCCGCACCGCCCACCGCTACCAATGCAGCGACCAGCGCCCATGGATTGAAGCGTCGGTTCAACGCATCTTCGATCAACGTCACATGCAACGGTGTGAGGATGGTGAACAGCAGCACCTCCGGCACCGTCAGCACGCGGAAGCTCAGGTACAGGCAGACATAGGTGATGCCGAACTGCAACGCGCCGATCAGCAGCATGCCGCGCATGAACGCCGGTTCCACCGAACGCCAGCGGGTCAACGGAATAAACACCAGCCCGGCCAGCACCACGCGCACCAGCACCGCGAAGTAGCTGTCGACATGCCCGGCGAGGTACTCGCCGATCAGACTGAAGGAAAACGCCTGGATCAGCGTGACAAAAAGTAGATAGCCCATGGTCGCCTCTGTTTCGAATGGCGGCGACGATAGCCGGTTTTACATTCCGCAACCAACACAAAATCCCCTGTAGGAGCTGCCGCAGGCTGCGATCTTTTGATTGTAAAAAACAACATCAAAAGATCGCAGCCTGCGGCAGCTCCTACAGGGAGAGCAGTGAATCAGAGAAATCCCAGACAAAAAAAAGCCCGATCTCGCTAAAGCGTTCAATCGGGCTACAGCACTCAGGAGCAACAAGTGCAAAGGGAGGTTCGATGCGCGTAGAGCCTTGAAGGGGTTGCGCCAGGTCACTTAAACAAGCGGCGATTATCTGGCGATTAACCCATCAAGCGACTTGGGACAGTTTGGCGTTGGCCTGATTCAAGCCCTTCTCCTGGAAGTCGCCGCCCAGATTCATGCCTTCGGCGTGAATGAAGGTCACGTCGTGGATGCCGATGAAGCCCATGACCTGACGCAGGTACGGTTCCTGATGGTCGGCCGGGCCGCCGGCGTAGATCCCGCCGCGAGCGGTAAGTACGTAGGCACGTTTGCCGCTGAGCAGGCCTTGCGGGCCGGTTTCGGTGTACTTGAAGGTCACTCCGGCACGCAGCACGTGGTCGAGCCAGGCTTTCAGAGTGCTCGGGATAGCGAAGTTGTACATCGGCGCCGCCATCACCAATACGTCGGCGGCCAGCAACTCCTCGGTCAATTCGTTGGAGCGGTCCAGCGACGATTGTTCGTCGGCGTTGCGCTGCTCGGCAGACTTCATCCAGCCGCCCAGCAGATTGGCGTCCAGGTGGGGTACCGGGTTCACGGCGAGGTCACGCACGGTGATCTGATCGTTGGGGTGCGCGGACTTCCACTGGCTGATGAAGGTCTGGGTCAGTTGACGGGAAACCGAGTCTTGCTGGCGGGCGCTGCTTTCGATGATCAGAACGCGGGACATGGTGTGTAGTCTCCATCCGAGAATGTTGTAGGTCGATGGAGTGAAGGTTAAACAGGGTTGTATCGATGAAAAAGCGCAAATAATTGCTGCAAAGCATCGAATAATTCGTTTAGATGCAGTTTGTACCTTGTGGGAGCGATCCTCCTCGCGAAGGCGGCGTGTCAGCCAGAGAAGGTGTCGACTGACACTAGGCCTTCGCGAGCAGGCTCGCTCCCACAGGGATCGCCGTTATTTCGGGCTGCAGCTCAAATCGATGCGCAGCCTGATGATCTCGCGAGAGAACTTGGCCGTGGCGTTCGTATGCTTGCGGGCCGGGACTTCGATGTTGCGCGTACGTGGCGCTTCCGGGCCATTGTTGAAAACGGCTTTGCAGACGGCATCGACATCACCGAAGTTGACCACTTTTATGGAGCCGATGTCCTTGTCGGTGTCATAGGTTTCGTAGTCGATCTTCAAGCCATTGAGATTTTTCTGCACATCGATCGGGTAAGCAAACGCTGGCAGCGGCAGCAGCGCCAGCAACACACAACAGAATTTTTTCATTCGCCAGTCTCCATGAGGGATGGCCAGCTTAGGACAAGAGGAGCTATTGATGAAAGCGCCCCGCGTGACCCTTGATCAATGGCGAACATTGCAGGCCGTGGTCGATCACGGCGGCTTCGCCCAAGCCGCCGAGGCACTGCACCGTTCGCAATCGTCGGTGAGTTACACCGTCGCCCGCATGCAGGACCAGCTCGGCGTGCCCTTGCTGCGCATTGACGGGCGTAAGGCGGTACTCACCGAAGCCGGTGGCGTATTGTTGCGCCGCTCGCGGCAACTGGTGAAACAGGCCAGCCAACTGGAAGACCTCGCCCACCACATGGAGCAAGGTTGGGAGGCCGAGGTGCGGCTGGTGGTTGATGCGGCCTACCCGAGCGCACGCATCGTCCGGGCGCTGACCGCGTTCATGCCGCAAAGTCGTGGCTGCCGCGTGCGCCTGCGCGAGGAGGTGTTGTCGGGGGTCGAAGAAGTGCTGCTGGAAGGCGTGGCCGATCTGGCGATCACCGGTCTGAGCATTCCCGGCTATCTCGGTGCGGAATTGAGCGATGTCGAGTTTGTTGCCGTCGCCCACCCGGACCACGCCTTGCATCGGCTCAATCGCGAACTGAGCTTCCAGGATCTGGAAACCCAGATGCAGGTGGTGATTCGCGACTCCGGGCGCCAGCAGCCACGCGACGTCGGCTGGCTGGGTGCCGAACAGCGCTGGACGGTCGGCAGCCTTGCCACTGCCGCAACGTTCGTCAGCAGCGGCCTGGGTTTCGCCTGGTTGCCCCGACACATGATCGAACGCGAATTGAAGGAAGGCACGCTCAAGCTGCTACCGTTGGTTCAGGGCGGCAGCCGCAACCCGAGTTTCTATCTCTACTCGAACAAGGACAAACCGCTGGGCCCGGCGACACAAATCCTCATCGAACTGCTGCGCACCTTCGACACCTTGCCGCTGGACGCACCGTTCGCCGCCCCCGAACAAGCCTGACACGGAGTTCACCGATGGCGTATTTCGAGCACGAAGGTTGCAACCTGCACTACGAGGAATATGGCCACGGTACGCCGTTGCTGCTGGTTCACGGGCTCGGCTCGAGCACCCTGGACTGGGAAATGCAGATTCCGGCACTGTCGGCGCATTACCGGGTGATCGTCCCGGATATACGCGGTCACGGTCGCTCGGACAAACCCCGCGAGCGCTACAGCATCGCCGGTTTCAGCGCTGACCTGCTGGCGTTGATCGAGCACCTGAACCTCGGTCCGGTGCATTACGTCGGGCTGTCGATGGGCGGGATGATCGGTTTCCAGTTCGGTGTCGATCACCCTCACCTGCTCAAAAGCCTGACCATCGTCAACAGCGCCCCCGAAGTCAAACTCCGCAGCCGCGACGATTACTGGCAGTGGTTCAAACGCTGGAGCCTGATGCGTGTGCTGAGCCTGGCAACCATCGGCAAGGCGCTGGGCGGCAAACTTTTTCCAAAACCGGAACAGGCTGATTTGCGGCAGAAAATGGCCGAGCGCTGGGCAAAAAACGACAAACGTGCTTATCTCGCCAGCTTCGATGCGATTGTTGGCTGGGGCGTTCAGGAACGACTTTCCCGGGTGACCTGTCCAACCCTCATCGTCACTGCCGACCGTGACTACACACCGGTGGCGCTGAAAGAAACCTATGTAAAACTGCTGCCCGATGCGCGGCTGGTGGTCATCGCCGATTCGCGCCACGCCACCCCGCTCGATCAACCCGAACGTTTCAATCAAACGCTGCTGGAGTTTCTCGCCGCAGCCGACATTCAATCTCAGGATCACTGACCCATGCTGAAAAAACTCGCCCTCGCCGCCGGCACTGTGCTGTTCGCTGCCAACCTGATGGCTGCCACGCCGGCAAAAGCGCCGCACGTGCTGCTGGACACCACCAACGGCCAGATCGAAATCGAACTGGACCCGGTCAAGGCGCCGATCAGTACCAAAAACTTTCTGGATTACGTCAACAGCGGCTTTTACACCAACACCATTTTCCACCGCGTGATCCCGGGCTTCATGGCCCAGGGCGGCGGTTTCACGCCACAGATGCAGCAGAAAGAAACCAAGGCGCCGATCAAGAACGAAGCCAGCAACGGTCTGCATAACGTTCGCGGCACGCTGTCGATGGCACGCACCTCCAACCCTGATTCGGCCACCAGCCAGTTCTTCATCAACGTGGCCGACAACGCCTTCCTCGATCCGGGCCGTGACGCCGGTTACGCGGTATTCGCCAAAGTGGTCAAAGGCATGGACGTGGTCGACATCATCGTCAACTCGCAAACCACCACCAAACAGGGCATGCAGAACGTGCCTTCCGACCCTGTGATCATCAAGTCGGCCAAAGTCATCGACTAAGCTGTACAGGGCGTTTCGAGCGGCGCAGGCCTGACGCCACGCCGCTCACACCGATAAAAGGAGAGCCCGGCCTCCGGGCGGTTATCTGATGCTCTATCGCCGTTTCGAACAACTGATCGACATATTCCGCGATGCTCCGACGGCGGCTCCGCCCAATCGCGTGCTGCCCTTCTATACCTATTACCTGAAACAGGTCTGGCCGAGCTTTGCCGCTCTGTTGGTGGTCGGTCTGTTTGCTGCGTTGATCGAAGTGGCGCTGTTCAGTTACCTGAGCCGCATCATCGACCTGGCCCAAGGCACGCCCAACCCGAATTTCTTCAGCGACCACGCCCTCGAACTGACGTGGATGGTGGTGGTTGCGCTGGTACTGCGACCGATCTTTTTCGGCCTGCACGACCTGCTGGTGCACCAGACCCTGAGCCCGGGGATGACCAGCATGATCCGCTGGCAGAATCACAGCTATGTGCTCAAACAAAGCCTGAATTTCTTCCAGAACGACTTCGCCGGGCGCATCGCCCAACGCATCATGCAGACCGGCAACTCGCTGCGTGACTCCGCCGTGCAAGCGGTCGACGCGCTGTGGCATGTGGTGATCTACGCGATCAGTTCGCTGGTGCTGTTCGCCGAAGCCGACTGGCGCCTGATGATTCCGCTGCTGACCTGGATCGCCGCCTACATCGGCGCCCTGTATTACTTCGTGCCACGGGTCAAGGATCGCTCCGTGGAGGCCTCCGATGCGCGCTCGAAACTGATGGGGCGGATCGTCGACGGCTACACCAACATCGCCACGCTGAAGCTGTTTGCCCACACCAACTTTGAACAGCATTACGCCAGGGAAGCCATCGAGGAACAGACGGTCAAGGCGCAGATGGCCGGCCGCGTGGTGACCAGCATGGACGTGGCAATCACCGCCATGAACGGTCTGCTGATCGTCGGCACCACCGCGCTGGCGCTGTGGCTGTGGACGCAGTCGTTGATCACGGTCGGCGCTATCGCGCTGGCTACGGGTCTGGTGATTCGCATCGTCAACATGTCCGGCTGGATCATGTGGGTGGTCACCGGCATCTTCGAAAACATCGGCATGGTGCAGGACGGTCTGCAGACCATCTCACAACCGGTCAGCGTGACTGATCGCGAACAGGCCAAACCACTGGCGGTGGCCCGTGGCGAAGTGCGTTTCGAGCATGTGGATTTTCACTACGGAAAGAAGAAAGGCATCATCGGCGACCTCAACCTGACCATCAAACCCGGCGAGAAAATCGGTTTGATCGGGCCGTCCGGCGCCGGCAAATCGACGTTGGTCAACCTGCTGCTGCGCCTGTACGACGTCGAGGGTGGACGGATCCTGATCGATGGGCAGAACATCGCCGAAGTCGGCCAGGAAAGCCTGCGCGCACGGATCGGCATGATCACGCAGGACACCTCCCTGCTGCACCGCTCGATCCGCGACAACTTGCTGTACGGCAAGCCTGACGCCACCGACGCCGAACTCTGGGATGCGGTGCACAAGGCTCGCGCCGACGAGTTCATTCCGTTGCTGTCGGACGCCGAGGGCCGCACCGGTTTCGATGCACACGTCGGCGAGCGCGGGGTGAAACTGTCCGGCGGCCAGCGCCAGCGCATCGCGATTGCCCGGGTGCTGCTCAAGGACGCGCCGATCCTGATCATGGACGAAGCAACCTCGGCACTGGATTCGGAAGTCGAAGCAGCGATCCAGGAAAGCCTCGAAACCCTGATGCAAGGCAAAACCGTGATCGCCATCGCTCACCGCCTCTCGACCATCGCCCGCATGGATCGGCTGGTGGTGCTGGAAAACGGCAAGATCGCCGAGAGCGGCACCCACGCCGAATTGCTCGCCCATCGCGGGTTGTATGCGCGGTTGTGGGCGCACCAGACCGGAGGATTTGTCGGCATCGATTGATCACAAAAAACCCGATTTTGTGAGCTTTTGTGGCGAGGGAGCTTGCTCCCGCTCGACTGCGCAGCAGGCGCAAAGCCCGCCAACTGTGTGAGTCTGACACTACCGGTGCAGATAGTTTTGGGACAGCTTCGCTGTCCAGCGGGAGCAAGCTCCCTCGCCACGCAATGTTTGTCCGCCAAAAAACCGCCCCAGCCCGCCAACCATGGGCTCTGGCGGTTTTTTCATGTCTGCTGGCAATCCATCCAAAGCCTGCTGTACTCAGCCAAGGTTCCAGCACGGAACCTGTCGTAAATCTGCAAGGAAGCACAACTCGATACAGTCTCGATAGCACGCCTATCAAGGACTCTCTCATGTCTCTGTTCAAACGTTCAGTTACTGAGTTGTTGGGTACGTTCTGGCTGGTTCTGGGTGGATGCGGCAGCGCAGTGCTCGCTGCGTCTTCGCCCTTGGGCATTGGAGTGCTGGGGGTGGCCCTGGCGTTTGGTCTGACGGTGCTGACCATGGCGTTCGCCATTGGCCACATCAGCGGATGTCATCTCAACCCGGCCGTCTCGGTCGGTCTGTTCGTTGGCGGCCGGTTTCCGGCCAAAGAGTTGCCCGCCTATATCATCGCGCAGGTGCTCGGCGCGATTCTCGCCGCGGCGCTGATTGCGCACATTGCCAGCGGCAAGGAGGGTTTCGATATTGCCGCAGGTCTGGCCTCCAACGGGTATGGCGAACACTCACCGGGCAAATACTCGATGGCCGCAGGCTTTGTCACCGAGTTGGTGATGACCGCCATGTTCGTGATCATCATCCTCGGCGCTACCGACAAACGCGCTCCGGCGGGCCTTGCACCGATCGCCATCGGCCTGGGTCTGACGTTGATTCACCTGATCTCGATCCCGGTCACCAACACCTCGGTCAACCCGGCGCGCAGCACCGGGCCGGCGCTGATGGTCGGCGGCTGGGCGATCGCACAGTTGTGGATGTTCTGGGTCGCGCCGCTGCTGGGCGCGGTGGTGGGCGGCGGAATCTATCGCTGGCTGGGTAAAGAAGAAACCTGAAGGATGCCTGAGCTCCCTTTGTAGGAGCTGCCGAAGGCTGCGATCTTTTGACTTTTAAAGAGCAAAAGATCGCAGCCTCCGGCAGCTCCTACAGGGATCTAGGTTTGACGGTAGGGCAAGGCAGTTTTTGCTTCTTCGGCATAGGCGAGGATGCCGGCACGTTCCTGTTTCAGAAAATCCTTCACCGCCGCTTTCAACCCGGGATGGCGCAAGTAGTGCCACGAATGCGTGATCACCGGTTCAAAGCCGCGAATCAGTTTATGTTCACCCTGGGCACCCGCATCAAAGCGCTGGTAGCCGTGGGCGATCGCGTAATCCATGCCCTGATAGAAACACGTCTCGAAATGCAGCCGGTCAAACTCGGCCAGACATCCCCAATAGCGTCCATAGAAGCTGTCGCCCCCGACCAGACTGAAGGCCATCGCCACCGGCCGTGAACCCTGTCTGGCGAAGACCACCCGAATCGCCTCCGGCATCCGCGCAGCCAACAGACTGAAGAACTCGCGCGTCAGGTACGGCGCCTGTCGGCGCACGGCATAGGTGTTGGCATAGCAGGCGTAGACAAAATCCCATTGCGCCTCGTCCAGCTCACGCCCTTCCAGCCATTCGAACTCGAAGCCCTGCCCCGCCACTTGCTCGCGTTCCTTGCGCATCTGCTTGCGCTTGCGCGAGCTGAGCACGTCGAGAAAGTCCTGAAAGTCCCGGTAACCGCGATTCTGCCAGTGGTACTGACAGCCGATGCGTTGCAACCAGCCCGGTTGCTCGGCCATGGCGGCATCGGTGAACGGGTCGGTGAAATTGATGTGGGCGCTGGAAAGTTCTTCGATTTCCAGATAACCCGGCAGGCTTTTGAGCAGTTCGAAGCCGTCCTCGACATTCGCCGCCAGCAGGCGCGGGCCACTGACTGGACTGAACGGCACCGCGGTCAGCAGCTTGGGGTAGTAATCGATCCCGGCGCGAGCGCAGGCATCAGCCCAACCGTGATCAAAGACGTACTCACCGTAGGAATGCCATTTGCGATAACCGGGCAGCGCGGCGATCAACCGATCGCCTTCAACATGCAGCAGATGCTCGGGTTGCCAGCCGGTGTGCGGGCCGACGCTGCCACTGTCTTCCAGTGCGCCGAGGAACGCATGGCGCAGAAACGGCTGGTTCTCGGGCACCAGCGCATCCCAGGTCGCGGGGGCGATTTCTGACAGGTTTTGCAGACGTTGCAACGGCATCAACTGGCTCTCCACATCTTGGCGTCAAAGCCCCGCGAGTATCGCTGATCAGCTTCCATTGCACACGCTCATTCGGGCGACAGTGCTCTGGCTCGATAGTTCACGAGGACTTTGCATCGTCATCGACATGACATCACTTAGCCACTGCTCTGTCATAAACCATCGCGATACTCGCTCCTGTTTTTAGAGCGCCGGGTTCTACCCGGACACTGTTTTCCGACGTGCGCGTCGGTGTGCCCAGGATGGTTCAGCCATCCCTCTCATCTTCGGAGATTGCTATGCGTCTTGCTTCCACGAAAACTGCGGCGGCCCTGTGCGGTGGCCTGTTGCTGGCCATGAGCGTTCCGGCCAGTGCTGCAGTCGACGCCAAACTGCTCGACATGCTCAAGGCTAACGGTTCCATTTCCCAGGCGCAGTACATTGAACTGCAAACTGAACTGGCCAAGGATCAGAAGGCTCAGCAAATCGCGCAGCAGGCGCAGCAAGAGACCAACGAGCAAATCGCGGCAACCGCGAAGAAAACCAATGAGCTGAGCTCCTTCGACCAGAAGCTTGCCTGGGCCGCCAAGACCCAGTTCAAGGGTGATGTGCGTATCCGTCAGGAGACCGTCAAGATCGACGGCGAATCCAACAACGGTGGTCGCGACAAGGATCGCCAGCGTATCCGTGCCCGCCTCGGCGCCTACACCGAGATCAACCCGCAAGTCGACACCGGTATCCGTATTGCCACCGGCGGCGGCGACGATGCCCGTTCGACCAACCAGGACATGGACAACTACTTCGACAAGAAGCAGATCTGGCTCGACCTGGGTTACATCGACTACCACCCCGACGCCATCAAGAACCTGCACGTGATCGGCGGCAAGATGCTGCAACCCTGGGTCAGCATGGGCGACGTGATCTGGGACAGCGACATCAACCCGGAAGGTCTGGCCGTGACCTACAAATACCCGCTGGGCAGCAGCGCCGAACTGTTCGGCAGCCTGGGTAACTACACCCTCAAGGACAACGTCGACGGCGAAGGCGTGCAATTTCGCCACGACCTGCGCCTGACCGCAGGCCAGTTGGGCAGCCGCTTCGCGATCACCGACAACCTGAAACTGACCCTGGGCGGCAGCGTCTACGCCTACCAGAACGACGAGGACAGCCGTTGCACCGGGACGTCCACACCGTGCGCACTGTCGGTCAACGGCAACTCGGCCAACAACGAATTCCGTCTGTACGAGGGCTTCAGCCAGATCGATATCGGTGGTTTGCCAATGCCGCTGTCGTTCTACGGCCAGTACGTGAAGAACAACGATGCGGTGACCGATGCCGACACTGCGTGGCTGGTCGGCGCCAAGTCGAAAGTCTTCGGCCTGAACCTGGACTACAACTATCGTGACGTACAGCGTGACGCCGTGGTCGGCGCATTCACCGACTCCGACTTCGCCAACGGCACCACCGGTTCCCGTGGCCACAAGTTCAAGGTCGGTTACGACATCGACAAGAACTTCGCCATCGGCGCCACCTACTTCCTGACCAAGGCCGACTTCTCCAGCCGTACCCAGCGTGACGCAGACACCAACACCCTGCAGCTGGACGCGGAAGCGAAGTTCTAAAAAGCGTCACCTGTAGCCTGACGCGGGCGGGACGATCCCCATCATCCGTTCGTTTCATCCGCGTCGGGCTATTTCTGCAAGATGCAAGAACACTGTAGGAGCTGCCGGAGGCTGCGATCCTTTGATCTTGTTTTTGAGGATCAAAAGATCGCAGCCTCCGGCAGCTCCTACAGGGGGCTCTATTTTTCTTTGCGGCGTTGCTCGGCCAGGCGTTCGGCCAAAGCGTCAATACCCGCCTCGGTTTTCTCCGGCATCGCCTTCAATGTGGCCTGCATCAAACGCATCTGGCGAATGAAACGCCGACAGTTGGGGCAGAACATCAGGTGGTGGCGCACCAACAGTCTCTCGCGAAAGCTCAACTGGCCATCGAGGTAATCGCTGGAGCGCGCTACTTGTTCCTTGCAGGTCAGCATTCGCCGGTCTCCTCAAAATGCTCCACCGTGGCGAAGACTTTCAGCCGCGCACGATGCAGCAGCACACGGACATTGGAGAGCGAGATCTCCAGAAGATTACAGATCTCCTCCAGCTCCAGGCCCTGACGCTCGCGCAGCAGCAAAACACTGCTTTGCAGTTCCGACAGGCTGAGCAAGGTGTGCTCCAGGCAGTCGCGCAATTCGCTTTCCGTCAGCAAGGCTTCCGGCGTGTCCTGATGCCAGGCGAACGGCGCCACCAGCCAATGACCGTCACCGGGAGAAAAGCGGTCATCGTCGATGGTGCCGTGGGGTGACGGCAGGTCATCCATCAAGACTTCGCGACGATTTTGTTTGTAACGACTCTTGGCCGAGTTGGCAGTGATGGTCAGCAGCCAGGTCTTGAGACTGGAACGGCCCTCGAAGCTACCGATGTGGCGCACCACCGAAAGCCAGGCGTCCTGCACCACTTCTTCGACATGGCGCTGGCCGACAATCGCGTAAGCCACAGCACGCATGGCGCTCTGGTAGGTGCTGACCAGTTCCTTGAAAGCTTTTTGCTCACCGGCCAACAGGCGTTCGAGCAGTTGGGTGTCGTCCGTTGCGGCCATGCGCGCCTCGTTTTCAGATGGTCGAAAGCAAAAGATCGCAGCCTGCGGCAGCTCCTACAGAGATCAGTGTAGGAGCTGCCGCAGGCTGCGATCTTTTCAGGCGCACTCAGCGCTTGCGCAGAATCACGCTGCCGATCGAGTAACCGGCGCCGAACGAGCTCAGCACGGCCAGCGAACCGGCGGCCAGATCGTCCTGATATTTATGGAAGGCAATGACCGAGCCCGCCGAACTGGTGTTGGCGTAGGTGTCGAGAATCACCGGGGCTTCTTCTTCAGTGGCTTCACGGCCCAGCAGCTTGCGCACGATCAGGTGGTTCATGCTCAGGTTGGCCTGGTGCAGCCAGAAGCGCTTGACGTCGCCGACGTTGAGTTTGTTCTCTTCCAGATGCTCACCGATCAGCTCGGCGACCATCGGGCAGACGTCCTTGAACACCTTGCGGCCTTCCTGCACGAACAGTTTGTCGCGGGCCCCGATGCCCTCCTCCGCCGCACGGTTGAGGAAGCCGAAGTTGTTGCGAATGTTGTTGGAGAACTTGGTCAGCAGTTTGGTGCTGACCACATCGAACTGGTACTTGGAGGTCGCCAGGTCGGCGCGCTCAATGATGACCGCCGTCGCCGCGTCGCCGAAGATGAAGTGGCTGTCGCGGTCGCGGAAGTTCAGGTGACCGGTGCAGACTTCCGGGTTGACCATCAGGATCGCCCGGGCCTGACCCAGTTGCACGCTGTTGGCCGCCGCCTGAATGCCGAAGGTCGCCGAGGAGCAGGCCACGTTCATGTCGAAACCGAAGCCCTGAATGCCCAGTGCTTCCTGGACTTCGATGGCGATGGCCGGGTAGGCGCGCTGCAGGTTGGAGCAGGCGACGATCACGCCGTCGATGTCGGCAGCGGTCTTGCCGGCACGTTGCAGCGCCTGTTCGGCGGCGCCGATGGCCATCTGGCAGAGGACCGACCATTCGTCGTTGGAACGCTCCGGCAGACGCGGGGCCATGCGTTGCGGATCGAGAATGCCGTCCTTGTCCATGACAAAGCGGCTCTTGATGCCGGAGGCCTTTTCGATGAACGCGGCGCTGGATTCGGTCAGCGCCTGGACTTCACCACGGGCGATGGCATCGGCGTTGTCGGCGTTGAATTGCGCGACATAGGTATTGAAAGACTGCACCAGCTCTTCGTTGGAAATGCTGTTGGCCGGGGTGTACAGGCCGGTGCCGCTGATGACGACGTTATGCATGGTCGTTTCTCTAATCTGTTCAGGCAGAAAGCGCTGGCACCGACGTACCAACACACAAAGGGTCTGTTCCCGTCCGCAGGACGCTGACCTGGCATCGCTTTATTCCGCCACGTGACCCGACCGAAGGCTCTGGGTCACGAAACCGGCGTTTATGGTCGCGAAGTTTGCCATAAACCTTGGCTTTTGGCGCCTTTCTCATGCCAAACCCAATCACTGTAGGAGCTGCCGAAGGCTGCGATCTTTTGATTCTGTTCCTGTAAAAAGCAAAATCAAAAGATCGCAGCCTGCGGCAGCTCCTACAGGGGTGATGCAGGGTTGGGGATCAAGCCTCGACCTGACTCCATTGCTTGCTCAGCCGCTTGTCCGAGATCGGCACTTTCGTTCCCAACTGCTGGGCGAACAGCGACACCCGGTATTCCTCCAGCCACCAGCGGTACAACTCCAGCTGCGGATCGCGTTTGCCTTCCTGGGCATGTTTCGCCGCGCGGACCTGGTATTGCGCCCAGAGGCCGGCCAGTTCACCGCTCCAGACGCGATCCTTCTGTACTTGCGCACCGAGTTTCTCGAAACGCTGCTCGACCGCCTTCAGATAGCGCGGCAACTCCTTGAGCCATTGCATCGGTGTTTCCCGGACGAACCCCGGATACACCAGATGGCTGATTTGCTGCTTGATGTCATTCAGCGCCACCGCCTGAGCCAGATCGATCTTGCCCTTGAAGCGCTTTTGCAGGCCGTGCCACAGCTTGAGAATCTCCAGGGTCAGCCGCGCCACGCGCTCGGCGTGTTGGGTCCAGCTGCCGCGTTTGCGTTCGGCCAATGCCGCCAGCCCGGCACCGTCACGCGGCAACGGGTCTTCGCCCTCCAGAATGCAGCTGTCGAGACTGGCCAGCAGAATGTCTTCCACCAGCGCGTCCACTCGGCCCAACTCACGATACAGCAGGCCCAGCTCGGTGATGCCCGGGAGTTTGCTGCGCAGGAACTTCGCCGGTTCCGTCAGTTGCTGCATCAGCAGCCGCTGCAAGGCGCGGCGATGCTGGAATTCGGCTTCGGCCGGGGTCGAAAACCGCCCTTCCTTGACCGTGCCGCCTTCTTCCACCAGTGCCGGATAGACCGTCATCGACAGGCCGGCAATCTTCTGCTGAGTCTTTTCCGCCACCGGAGCGAAGACCTTGGCCTCCACCGGTTGCTGACTTTTCGCACTTTGCGGCACGGCCAAAGCCGCTTGACTGGCTTCGGCGAAGCGCGCGGTGAGCTCGGCCAGATCGCGTCCCTCACCAAGAAACTTGCCTTGGCCGTCGACGATTTCCAGGTTCATCCGCAGATGGCTTTCGACCTGCTGCGCCGCTTCCGCCCACGCCTCATCGCTGACTCGGGCGCCGGTCATGCGCAGCAGTTCGCGACCCAGCGATTGCGGCAACGAGCCCTCAGCGAAGGTCATGCGCTGCAACGCCGCTTTGATGAAATCCGGCACCGGCACGAAGTTTTTGCGCAGGGCTTTCGGCAGATTGCGCACCAGCGCAATGCACTTGGCCTCGATCAGCCCCGGCACCAGCCATTCCAGACGCTCCGGCGGCAGCATCGGCAGCAGCGGTGCCGGCACGCGCAGGGTCACGCCGTCGCGCGGGTGATTGGGTTCGAAGTGGTAGCTGAGCGCCAGCTCCAGATCGCCGATGTGCAACGTGTCAGGGTAGTCGCGCGCGGTGACTTCGCTGGCCTCGCGGGCCAGCACGTCCTCTTCGCGCATGATCAGCAGCTGTGGGTTCTTCTGGCTGTTGACCCGATACCAACTGTCGAAGGTCGCGGTCTGGTGAATCTCCGCCGGCAACCGCGCATCGTAGAACGCGTACAGGGTTTCTTCGTCAGCGAGAATGTCGCGGCGCCGGGCCTTGGCTTCCAGTTCGTCGAGCTGTTCGAGCAATTGTTTGTTGGCGCTCAGGCACTTGGCTTTCGACTGAATCTCGCCGCGCACCAGACCCTCGCGGATAAACAGCTCACGCGACACCACCGGATCCACCGGGCCGTAATGCACCGGGCGGCGACCGACCACGATCAGCCCGAACAGGGTAATCTGCTCGTAGGCCACAACCTGGCCGCGCTTCTTCTCCCAGTGCGGTTCGAAGTGGTTTTTCTTGATCAGGTGCCCGGCCAGCGGCTCGATCCAGTCGGCGTCGATCTTGGCGACCATGCGCGCGTAAAGCTTGGTGGTTTCCACCAGTTCGGCGGTCATCAGCCACTGCGGGCGTTTCTTGCCGATGCCCGACGACGGATGAATCCAGAAGCGCCGCTGACGGGCGCCAAGGTAATCGCCGTCTTCGGTTTTCTGACCGATCTGGCTGAGCAATCCGACCAGCACCGCTTTGTGCAGTTTCGGGTAATCCGCCGGTTCCTTGTTGAGGCTCAACTGCATGTCGCGGCAGATCAGACTCAGCTGGCGATGGGAATCACGCCACTCGCGCAGACGCAGATAATTGAGGAAATTCTTCCGGCACCAGTTACGCAGTGGGCTGGCGGTCAGCGCTTGGCGCTGTTCTTCAAAACCACGCCACAGATTGACCAGACCGGCGAAGTCCGAATCGCTGTCCTTCCACTGCGCGTGGGCCTGATCCGCCGCTTGCTGACGCTCCGGCGGACGCTCGCGCGGGTCTTGAATCGACATCGCACTGGCGACGATCAGCACTTCCTGCAAGCTGCCGAGCCTGGCCGCTTCGAGCAGCATGCGGCCCATGCGCGGGTCCACCGGCAGGCGCGCCAACTGGCGCCCGAGCGGGGTCAGCTGACTGTTGCGATCCACCGCCGAGAGTTCTTGCAGCAGGTTGAAACCGTCGCTGATCGCCTTGCCGTCCGGCGGCTCGATGAACGGAAACGCAGTGATCTCACCGAGGCGCAGGTGCAGCATCTGCAAGATCACGGCGGCAAGGTTGGTGCGCAGAATTTCCGGGTCAGTGAATTCCGGGCGACCGAGGAAATCTTCCTCGCTGTACAGCCGCACGCAAATCCCCGGTTCGACCCGGCCGCAACGACCTTTACGCTGATTGGCACTGGCCTGGGAAATCGCCTCGATCGGCAGGCGTTGGACCTTGGCGCGATAGCTGTAGCGACTGATGCGCGCGGTGCCGCTGTCGATCACGTACCGGATGCCCGGCACGGTCAACGAGGTCTCGGCGACGTTGGTCGCCAGCACCACGCGGCGTCCCGGATGCGACTGGAAAATCCGCTGCTGTTCAGCCGGCGACAGGCGCGCGTACAGCGGCAGGATTTCGGTGTGTTTGAGCTGAGCCTTGCGCAGCATGTCGGCGGCGTCGCGAATCTCGCGCTCGCCGGGCAGGAACACCAGCACATCGCCGGGACTGCGGCGTTCACTGCGCTCGTAGGCGGCGATCTCGTCGAGGGTGGCGAGGATCGCCTGATCGACGGTCAGGTCGTCTTCGACGCGGTTGCCCTCTTCGTCCTGCTCGAGCGTCAACGGGCGATACCAGGTTTCAACCGGGAAGGTGCGGCCGGACACTTCGACAATCGGCGCGTCATCGAAATGCTTGGAGAAGCGCTCCAGATCGATGGTCGCCGAAGTGATGATGACTTTCAGGTCCGGACGACGCGGCAGCAGGGTTTTCAGGTAACCGAGCAGGAAGTCGATGTTCAGGCTGCGTTCGTGAGCTTCGTCGACGATGATCGTGTCGTAGCGTTCCAGATAACGGTCATTCTGGGTTTCCGCCAGCAGGATGCCGTCGGTCATCAGTTTGATCAGGGTGTTGGCATCGCTCTGATCTTCGAAACGCACCTGATAACCGACCAGCGCGCCCAGTGGCGTACCGAGTTCTTCGGCGACCCGACTGGCCACACTGCGCGCCGCGATTCGGCGCGGCTGGGTGTGGCCGATCAAGCCATGCTGACCGCGACCGATTTCCAGGCAGATTTTCGGCAACTGCGTGGTTTTACCCGAACCGGTTTCGCCGGCGATGATCAGGACCTGATGCTTCTCCAGCGCAGCCTTGATCTCATCGCGCTTGGCGGCAATCGGCAGGCTGTCGTCGTAACGAATCACCGGCAGGCTGGCACGGCGCGCCAGCACTTGATCACAGGACGCCTGCAGGCGCGTCACCCACTGGGCCAGCTTGGCCTCGTCGGGTTTCTTGCGCAGCTCGAGCAACTGCCGCCGCAGCCGGTGACGGTCGGCGAGCATGGCGTGATCGAGGTTTTTCAGCAGTTTGTCGATGGAGGGCGATTCGTCGGTCATCGGGTACGCAATTCGGTCGTCTATATGTGCAGGGGGCGGATTGTCGCAGATTTGCTCTCGATTGACCTGCTTCCCCTGTAGGAGCTGCCGCAGGCTGCGATCTTTTGACCTTGTTTTTAAAAATCAAAGTCAAAAGATCGCAGCCTGCGGCAGCTCCTACAGGGGGGAGTTATTCGTTGTCGAGGCCTTTACGGCGGTAGGGGAACACGTCGATGACTTTCCCGGCGCGAATCGCCTCTTGCAAACCCTTCCAGTAATCGGCGTTATACAACTCGCCGTGCAGTTGATCGAACAGTTTGCGCTGCCCGGCATCGGCGAACAGGAACGGCGGAAACTCTTCCGGGAACACATCCAGCGGCCCGATCGAATACCACGGCTCGGAAGCCATTTCGTCCTCGGGGGTGCGTGGCGCGGGGATGTGGCGGAAGTTGGCTTCGGTCAGGAAGCAGATTTCGTCATAGTCGTAGAACACCACCCGCCCGTGCCGGGTAACGCCGAAGTTCTTCAGCAGCATGTCACCGGGAAAGATATTGGCCGCCGCCAGTTGCTTGATCGCCAGGCCGTAATCCTCCAGTGCCTCGCGCACCTGCGCTTCGTTGGCGTTGTCCAGATAGAGGTTGAGCGGGGTCATGCGGCGCTCGGTCCAGCAGTGGCGGATCAACACCGTGTCGCCTTCGACCGAGACCGTCGACGGCGCGACGTCAAGCAGCTCTTCCAGGCACGCCGGATCGAACTTGCTCAGTGGAAAACGGAAGTCGGCGAATTCCTGGGTATCGGCCATGCGCCCGACGCGGTCGACACTTTTCACCAATCGGTATTTTTCGATGACCGTTGCCCGGTCGACGTTTTTCGACGGCGAGAAACGGTCCTTGATGATCTTGAACACGGTGTTGAAGCCCGGCAGGGTGAACACGCTCATGACCATGCCGCGCACGCCCGGCGCCATGATGAATTGATCGTCGGTGTTGGCCAGGTGATTGATCAGCGCGCGGTAGAACTCGGACTTGCCGTGTTTGTAGAAGCCGATCGAGGTGTACAGCTCGGCGATGTGCTTGCCCGGCAGAATGCGCCGCAGGAAACCGATGAACTCCGCCGGCACCGGCACATCGACCATGAAATACGAACGGGTGAAAGAGAAGATGATCGACACATCGGCTTCGTCGGTGATCAGCGCGTCGATCTGAATCCCGCGGCCTTCACGGTGCAGCAGCGGAATCACCAGCGGCCACTGCTCGTTGGGGGTGTAGATGCGCCCGACCAGATACGCGCCTTTGTTGCGGTATAGCACCGAGGAAAACAGCTCGACGCTCAGCTCCGGATCCTTGCACACCCAGTCCGGCAAATTCTCGCGCAGTTGCGCTTCGAGGCGCTGCAGATCACCGGGCAGATCGGCGTAATCCTCGCTGAAACGGTAGTCGGCAAAGATGCTCGCAAGCATCGACGACAGCTGACCTTGCGGCTTGTAGGTGCGGGTTTGCGCAGCCCGGGCGCGGCGCAGGCTCGGCCGGGTGGTGTGGATGAACATGCAGCCGTCGCTGATCAGGTCGTGGCTGAACAGCCCGCAGAAGATCGAGTTGTACCAGGTCTCGGACAGCTCATCGTCGAAGCGCAGGTCGATCACGCTGATGTAGGCACTTTTCACCAACGGCCAGCTGCCGACATTCATCAACGTCTCGTCGTCGAAATGCTCGCGCAGGCGGGCGATGGTTTCGCCGACCTTTTCCTCGTAGAGATTGATCCGCGCCGCCGAGGCGGTCTGCGTTTCCTGCCAGCGCGCCTGCTCGAAGCGCTCGCGCGCGCCATCGGTAATCCGCCGGAAGTGCTCGCGGTAATCGTCAAAGCCATCGAGGATCATGCGGGCGATGTCGGTGGCTGGCCATTGCTGCGGCATAGAAGAGACCTCGGCGTACAAGTGGAAATCTGTGCCTGAGCTTAGCCACGGAACCGGGTGCAGGTGAAGTGCAATTTCTGCCAAAACCGGAACGCCAGCGCGCATCGCTGGCATTTTTCACCAGGCAACCCGCTGCAGCGAATTAAATGCCCGATTAGCGGTTGCCATCGCCGGGACGCTCGGCAACACTCTCGTCCCGATCAAGGAAGGAGTGCCATCGTGAGCGCTGTCGATATTTTCCGCATGCTGTCGCTGGCAGCCATCTGGGGCGCGAGTTTCCTGTTCATGCGCATTATTGCGCCGGTGATTGGCACCATTCCGACCGCGTTCTTTCGGGTGTCGATAGCGGCCGTCGGGCTGCTGGTGATTCTCGGGTTGATGCGCATCAGCTGGGACTTCAAAGGCAAACTGAAAACCGTGATGTTGCTGGGGGTGATCAACTCGGGGATTCCGGCGACGCTGTATTCGGTGGCGGCGCAAGTGTTGCCGGCCGGTTACTCGGCAATCTTCAACGCCACCACGCCGTTGATGGGCGTGTTGATTGGCGGGCTGTTTTTCAGTGAAAAACTCACTGTCGCGAAACTGACCGGGGTGTTTCTCGGCTTGTTCGGTGTCGGTGTGCTGACGCGTGCAGGGCCGGTGGCTTTCGATCTGCCATTGCTCATGGGCGCCCTCGCCTGCCTGCTTGCCACCACCTGCTACGGTTTCGCCGGATTTCTCACGCGACGCTGGCTGGATCACAGCGGTGGGCTCGACAGTCGTCTCTCAGCCGTGGGCAGCATGCTCGGCGCTTCGCTGTTTCTCTTGCCGCTGTTCGGCTACAGCGTGATCACCGCACCACCGGCAAGCTGGGGCGGCTGGAGTGTATGGCTATCGCTGCTGGGCCTGGGGCTGGGTTGCACCGCGTTCGCCTACATCATCTATTTCCGCTTGCTCAGTTCCATCGGCCCGGTCAAATCGATGACCGTCACCTTCATGATCCCGGCGTTCGGCGTGTTGTGGGGTGCGTTACTGCTGGATGAGCCGCTGTCGATGGCTCACTTGTACGGCGGGGTGTTGATTGCGCTGGCGTTGTGGTTGGTGTTGAAGCCGGCGGTAGCAACCGCCCGCTGATTGGCGGCGTCGATAAGTCAGTCTTCGCGAGCAAGCCCACATTTGGAATGCATTCCCCTGTGGGAGCGAGCCTGCTCGCGAAGGCGGCCGAACAGCCGCCATCAGTTTACGGATCAGCCGGTTTTACGGAACACAAACGCCAGACCGACAATGATCAACAGCATCCCCAGCACACTCAGCGCCGCCAGACGATTGCCGAAAATCAGATAGTCCATCAGCGCCGTCACCGCTGGCACCAGATAGAACAGACTGGTGACGTTCACCAGATTGCCCCGAGCGATCAGGCGGTACAGCAAAAGCGTCGCCAGCACCGACACCACCAGTCCCATCCACAACACCGGCACGATGAAACCGGCGCTGTGCTCAAAGTGGAACGGTTGAAACGGCACAAATATCCCGCACAACAACAGTCCGGCCAGGTATTGCACTGGCAGCGTGCCGAGGGGATTGTCGGTGATGCGTTTCTGCATGATCGAACCCAGAGTCATGCTCGCCAGTGCAAGCAGGCCGAACAGCATCCCGGCCCAGGACATCCCCGCCAGACCGATCCCCTGGTAAACCACCATGATCAGCCCGGCCAGGCCCAGCGCCAGACCGAACATCCGGCTCGCCGAGCGCTGCCGCTCCATCAACACCACAGTGAGGATCGGCTGTACGCCCATGATGGTCGCCATCACCCCCGGCGTGACTTTGGTGTTGAGCGCCAACAGATAAAAAATCTGATACGCGCCCAACAACACCAGGCCCGTTGCAATCGCGAACAGCATCGGTTTGCCACCCTTGGGCAGCTTCAACTTGAGCAGCGGCGTCAACAGCAGCAGCCCGCACAGGGCGATCACAAAGCGAATCAGCAGAAAGGCAAAGGGCGAGGCATGGGCCAGGCCCCATTTGGAGAAGATCGCACCACTGCTCCACAGCAGAACGAACAGGCTCGTGGACATCGCCGCAAACGCGGATTGTTTCGAAAGGACAAACATGAATACCACCTGTAGTCAGGCAAATAGCCAACTCAGCCGAGGCTGAAATTCAGTAGGTGTTTCTGGGGGGCGCAGGGGTCAGCAAAGAATGCCGATCAGCCCGAAACGCCAACGCCCGGCGGTGATACGACGGCGCACACCGGCGTGCTACTGACAGGTGGAGGGTAATGACTGATCTGCCCGGGCTGCTGATTCCCGCACGGCACGACGCCAGCGTTGACCGCTGAATCGACTACCGCGTTGATGAGGGATGCAGGCATTGGGACTGATCTTTTTTGAAGGATTTGAAATGTGAATCAGCTGATTCACGAGCGCCGACTATAACCAGCGCGGGACATGGATTGCAATGATTTGGCCAAAGGGCCAGCAGGGACAGTTGGCGGCGAGGTGAATAGGCTGATGAGCAAGGGATAGGCCCATTGATGGGGAGACAGGGAATGCTCGGGATCACATGCCAAGGGAACGGACATATTTGCGGTATCAGGTCTATCGGTCAGAGGCGCGGAAGCAGGCTGCTATCGTTACCCTTCAACTACAGCTTCAGTTGGAACGCCATGGTCCGACTGCCATCGATTTGTCGAAAGTACGTTTCGAACCTATCAACCAACAAGCACTTCAGGCATCAACTCTCTGGAGAGACCAGCACTTTTGCTGGAATGAGGTCATTGAGTGGAAAGGTCGAGAGCCTTTATCTCTGGACATCGCTATCTGGTTTGAAGAGGAACTGTGCGGGCTGTGTTTCGCAAATCCAAATGCCAGCAAAAACAGAATACGAATTGTGCGTCTGGAGGGACGCCCCTACGAATCCCATCCGTTAAAAAGACGTATCGGGGCACTGGCGATGATTGTGATTGAACAATACGCCCAACTCATAGGCAGCAAGGTTCTCGAGATCCAAGAACCTTTGAAGGGCGCGATTTCACACTATCAAGAGCTTGGCTTCGGCTTCGACGCTGGTGGCCGCCTTGTCAAAACCCTGGAGAACCTAGTATCGTGAAAACTGTTCAATTATCGATCAACTCAGGAGGAGAAATGAGCAAATCAACAAAGAAGCCGTCCTCCAGAAACGAGATACCCCCTCTCGGCAAAAAATCCGATGAGATAACGCTCACTGCGAGTCAGAGGCGTCTGCTGCAGTTACTGATAAAGGGTACTGAAAGCGAAGAGCCGAATGTACTCGCCGCTGGCCGACTTTAGATTTATCAGCAGACAAAAAACCGCTCACCAGGAGCGGTTTTTTTATTTCAACATCCAGCCTCAACCAAACAGCCAATACCCCAGCAACGTCAGCACCAACACCGCCAGAACCGGACGCAGGATGCGGTAAGCCTTGGGGTTGCGGCGTTTCCACTGTTTGACCACGCCACTGAACTTGTCGCTGAAGCTCTTGCTCCAGGCATAAGCCTGGTTAATGCCGCCGACACGTTCGTCATCAAGGTTCTGCGGGGCGGTGGCGCGTCCCAGCCAGGCGCTGATGGCGCGGTTGATGCGGGTCATCAGACGGTTGCTCAATGGGCGTTCGACGTCGCAGAACAGGATGACGCGAGTCTGCTCGGTTTCGTTTTTGACCCAGTGCACGTAAGTCTCGTCGAACATCACGTCTTCCCCGTCGCGCCAGGCGTACACCTGACCGTCGACGAAGATCCGGCAATCGTCGGAGTTCGGCGTCGACAGGCCCAGGTGATAACGCAGCGAGCCGGCAAACGGGTCACGGTGCGGGTTCAGGTGACTGCCACCGGGCAACAGCGCGAACATCGCACCTTTGACATTAGGGATCGCACTGACCAACGCCACGGTTTTCGGGCACAGGGTTTCGGCCGACGGCAGCGGTTTGTCGTACCACTTGAGGTAGAAACGCTTCCAGCCCTTCTTGAAGAACGAGCCGAAACCAGCGTCGTTGTTCTTCTCCGCGGCGCGGATATAGCCCTCGTCGAACAGGTGCATGGCTTCGTCGCGAATGGTTTCCCAGTTATCGCGCAACACATCCAGTTCCGGAAACTTGCTGCGATCCAGATACGGTTTGGACGGAACGCCGGAGAACAGGTACATCAGCGCATTGTACGGAGCGAACAGCGCCGAGTGGTTGACGAACTGACGCAGGACCGGCAGACGCGCCTTGCCGCGCAAATGCACATAGAGGATGCTGCCCACAAACAGCAGCAACACCAACACCTTGGCGGCTAACGAAAAGGTCATCAACGACTCCTTGAATAAAGACAACGCTGCGCAATGCCTTTTACCCGGCATGGCAGCCGGCCATGATAAACACTACCGGCCTCGGGAAAAACCCGCTGAACCCAAGATTCAGTGTTAAGAATTGCGCAACAAAGCATTTATTAGCATAACGATCCTGAACCCCGGCTGATCTGAGTCAATTCGACTATTGCTGATTCTCCTGCTCGGTGAACAGATCGCTGAACAACATGCTCGACAGATACCGCTCACCGGAGTCCGGCAAAATCACCACGATGGTCTTGCCCTGCATTTCCGGCTTCTCGGCCAGACGCACGGCCACGGCCATGGCCGCGCCGCAGGAAATACCGCACAGGATGCCTTCTTCCTGCATCAGACGCAGCGCCATGGCTTTGGATTCGTCGTCGGTGACCTGTTCCACCCGGTCGACCATCGACAAATCGAGGTTCTTTGGTACGAAACCGGCACCAATCCCCTGAATCTTGTGTGGGCTCGGCTTGATCTCTTCCCCCGCCAGGGCCTGGCTGATCACCGGCGAAGAGACGGGTTCTACGGCGACCGACAGAATCGGTTTGCCCTGGGTATTCTTGATATACCGCGAAACGCCGGTGATGGTTCCGCCGGTCCCGACACCTGCGACCAGTACATCGACAGCGCCGTCAGTGTCGTTCCAGATTTCCGGACCGGTGGTTTTTTCGTGAATCGCCGGGTTGGCCGGATTATCGAACTGCGACGGCATGAAGAATGAGCCAGTGTCGCTGGCAACAATTTCGGCAGCCTTCTCGATTGCGCCTTTCATGCCTTTGGCCGGCTCGGTCAGGACCAGTTCTGCGCCGAGGGCCTTGAGCACCTTGCGCCGCTCGATGCTCATCGAGGCCGGCATGGTCAGCATCAATTTGTAACCACGGGCGGCGGCAACGAAGGCCAGACCGATGCCGGTATTGCCCGACGTCGGTTCGACGATGGTCATGCCCGGCTTGAGTTTGCCGCTGCTCTCGGCGTCCCAGATCATGTTCGCGCCGATTCGGCATTTGACCGAATAACCGGGGTTGCGTCCCTCGATCTTGGCCAGAATGGTCACGCCACGCGGCGCGATGCGGTTGATCTGCACCAGCGGCGTATTGCCGATGGAATGGGCGTTGTCAGCGAAAATACGGCTCATGGCTGGGTCCTTATGCAGCGTTGAATTCAGCCTTCCAAGGTATGCCTGTTGCCTGACGCAGTCCAGTCGGGTCGAACGTCTGCGACGCGCAACAGTCAATCGCTTACATCGTTCGGGAACTACCGCCATGAAGCGTCGCTACAGCTGGCCCATCGGAATTTTCGCCATCATCGTCGTGCTGCTGATCGCCCTGCACATCGCCCTGCCCTACGTGGTACGCGATTACTTGAACGGCAAGCTCGCCGACATGGGCGATTACCGCGGTCAGATCACCGATGTCGATCTGGCCCTTTGGCGCGGCGCTTATAAGATCAACGGCCTGAAAATCGTCAAGGTCGACGGCAAAGTACCGGTGCCGTTCGTCAACGCGCCGGTGATTGATCTGGCGGTCAGTTGGCACTCGCTGTGGTACGACCATGCCGTGGTGGCGCAGGTGCAGTTCTTCAATCCCGAGATCAACTTCGTCGATGGCGGGGCCGACAAGAAGAACTCGCAGACCGGTAAAGGCACCGACTGGCGCGCGCAGCTGGGCAAGTTGCTGCCAATCACCCTCGACGAAGTACAGATTCACGACGGCAAGATCAGTTTTCGTAATTTCAACTCCAGACCGCCGGTCAACATGAACGCCAGCAACGTCGAAGCGAGCATCTACAACCTGACCAACGTGGTCGACAAACAGGGCAAACGCGACGCCCGTTTCGAAGGCAAGGCCAAGCTGCTCGGCCATGCACCGCTGGAGACCAGCGCCACCTTCGATCCGCTGAGCAACTTCGAAGACTTCCAGTTCCGCCTGCGCGCCCGCGACATCGAACTCAAAAGCATGAACGACTTTGCCTCGGCCTACGGCAAGTTCGATTTCAACGCCGGCCATGGCGACGTCGTCATCGAAGCCCAGGCGAAAAAAGCCCAGGTCAGCGGCTACATCAGACCCTTGCTGCGCGACGTCGAAGTGTTCAACTGGCAGCAGGATGTGGAAAACAAGGACAAGAGCATCTTCCGCTCCGTCTGGGAGGCCATCGTCGGCGGCACGGAAACCGTGCTGAAGAACCAGGCCAAAAACCAGTTCGCCACCAAGGTCGAACTCAGTGGCAACGTGCATCAGCAAAACATCAGCGCGTTCGAAGCGTTCTTGCAGATTTTGCGTAATGGCTTCATTCAGGCTTTCAATGCGCGGTATGAGCGGCCGAAGCCGGATGCGGGCTAATTCTTACGATTAACGACATATCGACCAGACTCTTCAGCCGCCAGCGTGGACTTTTGCTGCAATGAGTCCCAACCAAGACAAGCCAAGGCTAATGACCTTGGCACCGCCTCCCGCCCATTACTGTATCGGCTGATGCTGCGGGCACTGACACCCAGCGCCTCGGCTGCCTGATTCAGTGAGAGTCCGGTACGTGCACGCCAATCGATGAAAATCCGAGTGTTTTCATCGACAGTGTTTTGGGCCAGCGCATCCATATAAAGCGTGTCTGCGCCAATCTGTATATCGGGCTCAAGCCATTCGACCGTCCAGCCATTGTCGTCAAGGGTCGCAGCCGCAAACACTTCGGGATCAAGCAATGGTTGCAGACCTGGATAAGCGTGGATATCTCGGCTCAGGTCAAGGGTCAGATCCTGACCATCAATAAAGGTCAGTTTCAATCGAAAACCTGACAGTGCCTGCACAGCCGTCAGACGAGGCCTTTTCATGGGTAACATCGTTTCCAGTCCTCCAGCAGTTGCACTTGATGAGCCGCAACCCAAGCCAGCGCTTCATTGATAATCAGCGGCGGTGCCTTGCCCGTCATGACTTCGACGGTTTCAAGGCTCAGCATCACGTCCACACCGCCACCGATCAAGTGGACATGGGGTGGCGGGTGATCCTTCTCACGTAACTGAATGCGGTATTTGTCGCGAAATCGGTATTTAGTCGTCATGCCCGACAGGCTATCGCCAAATCGGCGATACCTGAATACTGGCCTCTGGCCGAAACCGAGTCAACATGTGACGCCCCATTCAGAGACTGAATAAGCCGTCTGCGTTCACAGTCGACCGGGCTGCGCGTTATAGTCGGGGCATCCGATTTTTTCACCCCCGCCCTGCCCGTGCAGGTCGGCGTTACCGTTCGAGGATTAGCAGATGAAGTTCGAAGGCACCCAGGCCTACGTCGCCACCGATGACCTGAAGCTGGCGGTCAACGCCGCCATCACCCTGGAGCGGCCGCTGCTGGTCAAGGGCGAACCGGGCACCGGCAAGACCATGCTCGCCGAGCAACTGGCCGAATCGTTCGGCGCCAAGCTGATCACCTGGCACATCAAGTCCACCACCAAGGCCCATCAGGGCCTGTACGAGTACGATGCGGTCAGCCGTCTGCGCGACTCGCAACTGGGCAACGAAAAAGTCCACGACGTGCGCAACTACCTGAAGAAGGGCAAGTTGTGGGAGGCGTTCGAGTCCGAAGAGCGGGTGATCCTGCTGATCGACGAAATCGACAAGGCTGACATCGAGTTCCCCAACGACCTGCTGCAAGAACTCGACAAGATGGAGTTCTACGTTTACGAGATCGACGAGACCATCAAAGCAAAAAAACGCCCGATCATCATCATTACCTCGAACAACGAGAAAGAGCTGCCGGACGCCTTCCTGCGCCGCTGCTTCTTCCACTACATCGCCTTCCCTGATCGCACGACCCTGCAGAAAATCGTCGACGTGCACTACCCGGACATCAAGAAGGATCTGGTCAGCGAGGCGCTGGACGTGTTCTTCGACGTGCGCAAGGTGCCGGGTCTGAAGAAGAAGCCGTCGACCTCGGAACTGGTCGATTGGCTGAAGCTGCTGATGGCTGACAACATCGGCGAAGCGGTGCTGCGCGAGCGCGATCCGACCAAAGCCATTCCGCCACTGGCCGGTGCTCTGGTGAAGAACGAGCAGGACGTGCAGTTGCTTGAGCGTTTGGCGTTCATGAGCCGTCGCGGTTCTCGCTAAGAGGCTGATGCCATGTTGCTCAACCTGTTCAACGAAATGCGTGCCGCCAAGGTGCCGGTGTCGGTGCGCGAGCTGCTCGACCTGATCAACGCGCTGAAACAGCGCGTGACCTTCGCCGACATGGACGAGTTCTATTACTTGTCGCGGGCGATTCTGGTCAAGGACGAACGGCATTTCGACAAGTTCGACCGTGCGTTCGGCGCCTACTTCAATGGCCTGGAAAAACTCGACGATCACCTGCAGGCATTGATTCCCGAAGACTGGCTGCGCAAGGAATTCGAGCGCTCGCTGACCGATGAGGAACGCGCGCAGATCCAGTCCCTCGGCGGCCTGGACAAGCTGATCGAAGAGTTCAAGAAACGTCTGGAAGAACAGAAGGAGCGCCACGCCGGCGGCAACAAATGGATCGGCACCGGCGGCACCAGCCCGTTTGGCTCCGGCGGCTTCAACCCGGAAGGCATTCGGGTCGGCGATGCCGGCAAGCGCCAGGGCAAAGCGGTGAAAGTCTGGGATCAGCGCGAGTACAAGAACCTCGACGATTCGGTGGAACTGGGCACCCGCAACATCAAGGTCGCTTTGCGTCGCCTGCGTAAATTCGCCCGTCAGGGGGCAGCGGAAGAACTCGACATCGACGGCACCATCGACCACACCGCCAAGGATGCCGGCCTGCTGAACATCCAGATGCGCCCGGAGCGGCGCAACACGGTGAAGCTGTTGCTGCTGTTCGACATCGGCGGCTCGATGGACGCCCACGTGAAGATCTGCGAGGAGTTGTTCTCGGCGTGCAAGACCGAGTTCAAGCATCTGGAGTACTTCTACTTCCACAACTTCATTTATGAATCGGTGTGGAAGAACAACATGCGCCGCACTTCCGAGCGCTTCTCGACGCAGGACTTGCTGCACAAGTACGGCGCCGACTACAAAGTGATCTTCATCGGCGACGCCGCCATGGCGCCCTACGAAATCACCCAGGCCGGCGGCAGTGTCGAGCACTGGAACGAAGAGCCGGGTTACGTGTGGATGCAGCGCTTCATGGAAAAGTACAAGAAGCTCATCTGGATCAATCCGTATCCGAAGGACACTTGGGGCTATACCTCGTCGACCAATATCGTGCGCGATTTGATCGAGGACCAGATGTATCCGTTGACGTTGCGCGGGTTGGAAGAAGGGATGCGCTTCCTGTCCAAATAAAAGCAAAAGATCGCAGCCTGCGGCAGCTCCTACAGGGAAGTTCGCGTTTCCCTGTAGGAGCTGCCGCAGGCTGGGATCTTTTGATCTTCAACCAAAGCGCTGCAAATACTCGACATGCTCCCGGTGCGCCACTTCCTGCACCACCGGCCTTAACCGCACCTGCGCCCCAGGCAGACACTGCGCCAGTCGCGCCAGCGCCAACGGCGTCAACGCTCCCAACCGTGGGTAGCCACCAATCGTCTGCCGATCATTGAGCAAGACAATCGGCTGCCCGTCCGGCGGCACCTGCACCGCGCCCAGCGGAATGCCCTCGGAAATCATCGGCCGCCCCTGGTACTGCAACGCCTTGCCCAACAGTCGAATGCCCATGCGGTCGGCACGACTGTCCAGTGCCCATGGACTGTTGAACACATCAAACAGACTCTGCCCGCTGAACTGGCCGATCTGTGCGCCGAGCACCAGATCCAGCGGTGCATTGAGGCGCAAATCAGGTCGATGCACCAGCGGCACTTCACGCACCTGCAGAACCTCCCCGCGATAACTCAATGTCGCGCCCTTGGTCAGCGGCAACCCCATGCCATCCAGTCCACCCAGCTCTTCGCGCACCACCGTGGCGCTGCTGCCCAGCACCTGCGGCGCGTCGAAACCACCGGGCGCGGCCAGATAAGCCCGGGCGCCGACCAGCGGTTGGGTGAACCTCAATGTCTGGCCTTGGCCCAGCTTGAAACTGCGCCACGGCGCCAGCGCCTGACCATCGATCTGCGCACCGAGATCAGCGCCGGCCAGCGCCAGCAAGCAATCGTCCTGCGCCACTACGGCAAATCCGCCAAGGGTGATTTCGATTGCAGGCAGATCCAGCCGGTTACCCAACAGCCAGTTGGCCCAGTTCATCGAACACCAATCTGCTGCGCCGCCCTGCGTCACGCCCAAATGGCGCACGCCAAAACGCCCGGCGTCCTGCAATAAACACAGCGGCGTGCTGGCTTCAATCGTCAGTCGGCTCATGCCAGCGCCTCCAGCGGTGTGTCATCACCGCCCAGGTTGATGAACTCGGCGTGGCTCACCGCTTCGAAACGCACGGTGTCGCCGGGTTGCATCAGGCTGTAGCCGTCGCGATGACGGTCGAACAGTTTCGCCGGGGTACGGCCGATCAGGTTCCAGCCGCCGGGGGACACCACCGGATAAGCCGCGGTCTGCCGTTCGGCGATGCCGACACTGCCGGCCGCGACTTTTTTGCGCGGGGTGTCCAGACGTGGCGCCGCGAGGATTTCTTCCACCAGTCCCATGAAGGCGAATCCCGGTGCGAAGCCGAGGGCGAACACCTGATATTCACGAGAGCTGTGACGGCGGATCACCTCCTCCACCGCCAACCCGCTGCGCTGCGCCAGCAGACTCAGTTCGGGGCCGACACTCAGGTCGTACCAGACCGGCAACACATGGCACTGGCCACGGGTTCGTGCATTTGGCGACAGGTCGATCAACGCTTCAGCGATCAATTCACGGGCCTGACTCGGGCTCAGCGCGGTCAGGTCGTAATGCACCATCAACGTGGTGTAGGACGGCACCAGATCGATCAACTGCGCGCCAAACACCGCACGCAGTCGCTCACTGGCGGCGAGCATCCACGGCATGTTGGCTTCGGCGATTTCATCGAACAGGCGCAGCATCAGGCAATCCACCGCCACCACTTCAATCCTTGGATTCATGGCGCACTCTGCTGATTCAGGGCCTCGCGAATGCGCCGCACGGCGGCCACCGAACTGGCGTTGTCGCCATGCACGCACAAGGTGTTGGCCTGCAGATGCAGCGCACTGCCGTCGCTGGCCACGAGGTCGCCGCCACGGGCGATAGTCAGGGCCTGTTCGATGATTGTTTCTGGTTCGTGATGCACCGCGCCCGCCAGTTGCCGCGACACCAGTCGACCTGCACTGTCGTAGGCACGGTCGGCGAAGGCTTCGAACCACAGGGTCACGCCGTATTCATCACCGAGCTGCTGCGCCGCCGCATTGTCGCGGGTGGCCATCAGCATCAGCGGCAACGAGCGATCGTAAGCGGCGACGGCCTGAATCACCGCCCGCAACTGTGCCGGGTTGGCCATCATGTCGTTGTACATCGCGCCGTGGGGTTTGACGTAGCTGACTCGCCCGCCCTGCGCGCGGCAAATGCCGTCGAGCGCGCCGATCTGGTAATGCAGGATGTCTTGCAGCTCTTGCGCGGAATAGGCCATGGAACGCCGGCCGAAACCGACCAGATCCTGATAGGCCGGGTGCGCGCCGATCTGCACGCCGTGGCTCAGGGCCAGACTGACGGTCTTGCGCATGATGCCCGGGTCACCGGCATGGAAGCCGCAGGCCACGTTGGCGCAGTCGATGAAGGGCATGACTTCGGCGTCCAGACCCATGGTCCAGCTGCCGAAACTCTCGCCGATGTCACAGTTCAATAGCAGGCGGCTCACGGTGAACACTCCTGTAGCTTCTGGTCTTTTTATCTGTAGGACACTTGCAAGGCAGGTTATCAGTTACTGCGCATCCAGTTGCTTGCCACGGGTTTCCGGCAGGCTCAAGGCGGCCAGAATCACCACGCCGTAGGACACCGCCGCAAACGCACCGATCCCCACGCTCAGCGGTACCTTCTGGCTGAGCAGGCCAATCAGCAGCGGGAACAGAGCCGCCAGCGCCCGGCCGATGTTGTAGCAGAAGCCTTGCCCCGAGCCACGAATCCGCGTCGGAAACAACTCGGTGAGAAACGCGCCCATGCCGCTGAAAATCCCCGAGGCGAAGAAGCCCAGGGGAAAGCCCAACCACAGCATCACGCCATTGCTGACCGGCATCTGCGTGTATAGCAAGACGATGGTGAACGAGCCGACCGCGAACAGGATGAAGTTCTTTTTTCGCCCAAGCAGATCAGTCAGATAAGCGCTGATCACATAGCCGACGTAGGAACCGACGATCACCATCGCCAGATACCCGCCAGTGCCGAGCACACTCAAGCCGCGTTCGTTCTTGAGAAAAGTCGGCAGCCACGAGGTGATCGCGTAGTAACCGCCGAGCGCACCGGTAGTCAGCAAGGAGGCACGGAACGTGGTGAACAGCATGCCCGGGGCGAAGATCTCATAGAACTTCGCCGGATTTTCCGGGGTTTGCGCCGCCTTGGCTTCGCGGTAGATCTCCGGGTCTTTCACCAGCCGACGCACGAAAATCACGAACACCGCTGGCACGATGCCAAGGATGAACAGCGCCCGCCAGGCCTCTTCCGGCGGCAGCAGCGAGAACAGCAGCGCGTACAGAATCGCCGTCAGCCCCCAGCCCAGGGCCCAGCCGGATTGCACCATGCCCACCGCTTTGCCGCGATCCTTGGCGCGAATCACTTCACCGATCAGCACCGCGCCGGCGGTCCATTCGCCGCCAAAACCGAAGCCCATCAGGGTGCGGGCGATCAGCAACTGTTCGTAGTTCTGCGCGAAACCGCAGAGGAAGGTGAAGAAGGCGAACCACAGCACCGTCAGTTGCAAGGTGCGCACGCGGCCGATGCGGTCGGAAAGAATCCCCGCCACCCAGCCGCCAATGGCCGAGGCGATCAGCGTGCTGGTGTGAATCAGCCCGGCCTGCCCGGTGGTGATGCCCCACATGGCGATCAGGGTCGGCACCACGAAGCTGAGCATCTGCGTGTCCATACCGTCCAGGCCATAGCCGATCTTGCAGCTCCAGAAGGTGCGACGCTCTTGCTGATTGATGTTGCGATACCAGTCGAACGGTCCGGGGCGGGCCGTGCTCTTGGGGAGGTCGAGGGTGTCGGGCGCACGCATGGCAAGTCTCCGCAGGCTTTTATTGGTCTTGTTCGAAGTTCCGACGACGCCTATCGTGGGAACCGGATGCGCCGATTTTTCGTCGCCCGGCCCTGCTGCGTCCAACGAATAAAAACCCGCCTTAGGCATAAGAAAAATTTGTCACCGAGCCGTTGCCATGAACCTGAAGTTTCTCGAGACCTTTGTCTGGGTCGCCCGGCTGAAGAGTTTTCGCCTGACCGCCGACAAGCTGTTCACCACCCAGGCGTCGATTTCCAGCCGCATCGCGGTGCTCGAAGGCGAGCTGGGGGTAAAGCTGTTTCTGCGCGATTCACGCGGCGTCAGCCTGACGCCCGAAGGCCTGAAAGTGCTGGATTATGCCGAGCAGATGCTCGATACGATGTCGGCGCTCAAGCAATCAATCGAGACCCGCTCGAGCAAGGTCGGCCGGGTGCGCATCGGCGTGATGGACACGGTGATCCACACTTGGCTCAGCCCGTTGGTGGCGCAGATGACCGAACGGTATCCGCGGGTGGAAATCGAGCTGGTGGCCGATACCTCGCTGAATCTCTGCGATCAGCTGCAAAAAGGCTTTCTCGACATCGTTCTGCAAACCGATCTGGTGCGCCACGAAAGCGTGCGCAGCCTCGAGCTGGCCAGCCATCCGCTGGGCTGGATCGTTGCGAGCAATTCGATCTACAACCGCGAGTACGCCGACCTTGGTGAGCTGGCGCGGGAACGGATCATCACTTATTCGAAAAACTCCCGACCGCACCAGGACCTGCTGGCGTTGATGCAGGCCAACGGCGTGCTGGCGCCGCGCCTGAACTGCGTGAATTCGGTGTCGGCGATTACCCGGTTGCTAGGTGATGGATTCGGCATTGGCGTATTGCCGCCGGTGCTGGTGGCTGAGGAACTGGCGCGGGGTGAACTGACTTTGCTCGACATCGACCAGCGACCGCCGAATCTGCAGGTGGTGGTGTCGTGGCGGGTGGGCGTTGAGTGGGTCGAGGAGATGGTGACGTTGTGTCAGCAGGTGCTGGCGGGGTATGCGCGCAAGGTCGGTGAAAAGTACATCACCCTCACTCAGTAATCACACCTGTGGTGAGGGGATTTATCCCCGATGGACTGCGCAGCAGTCCTGAAACCTGAGCAATCAGGTTTATCTGACACACTGTTGAGGGCCGCTTCGCGCCCCATCGGGGATAAATCCCCTCGCCACAGAGAACTTTGCAAGCTTTAGAGGCCGCGCACGTCGCGATCTTCAATCGGGCGGCTCTGGCGCAAACGCCGGCCACCCAGCACCACCCAGTCAATCAGACGAATCAGGCACTCGATGCCGAACGACAGCAGCAACGCGCCGCTCATGCCCCAGATCATCGCTTCCGGGGTCAGCAGGATCTGGTAGCTGTAGCCGTTCCAGGTTTCCTTGCGAATGTCCGGATCGGCGGCCAGCACCACTTGCAGGAAGCGGATGTACCACGGGCCCTGCATCGCCTGGAACTGTTTATCCAGCGCCGTCTGGCGGTTGAGCAAAGTGCTCAGGCTGTCGGCATCGCTGCGAAATACCGGGTCGTCACTGGCGCGGTAATGCGCGACCAGCGCCTGCAAATCGCCCTTGAAGAACTGCTCGGCGGTACCCTGAAAACCGCGCAGACCGGTCTGCGCTTCGATCAGATGGGCTTCGACGCGTTTGGCATAATCGTTGATGAACCCCGGCACCTGGACACCGATCAACAGGCCCGCCGCAAACAACACCAGCCGTAGATAACTGAGCAACATCGAGGAGAGATCCTTTATTCGGTCGTGCCCTGGCTGACGCATTCGCCGCGTCGCCACAGGCTCCATTGGCCCGGTTGGTAACGGGTCCAGGTTTCGTTTTCGGTCAAAGGCTCGGTAGCGATCACCGTGACCACGTCGTTGGGCGTGGTTTCCGCCTGGAAATCGACGATCACATCGACATCCTTGAGCCGCGCCGGGCCGAACGGTGCGCGCCGGGTGATCTGTGCCAGTTTGGTCGAGCAATAGCAGAACAGCCAGTCGCCGTCACTGAGCAGGCAGTTGAACACGCCTTTGCTGCGATATTCAGCACACGCGGCGACCAGATCCGGCAGCAGCACTTCTATATCGACCGGTTCCGGGAAGGCTGCACGCACGCGGTTGAGCAAATCGCAGAACGCCGCTTCGCTGTCGGTGTCGCCCACCGGGCGGTAGAAACTCTTGATCGGGGTGAAATCGGCGAGCTGGCCGTTGTGCGCGAAACACCAGTTACGGCCCCACAGTTCGCGGACGAACGGGTGGGTGTTGGACAGGCAGACCTTGCCGACGTTGGCCTGGCGGATGTGGCCGATGACCACCTCGCTTTTGATCGGATAGCGCTGCACCAGATTGGCGACTTCCGACTCGCTGCTGGCGGCCGGGTCCTGAAACAGGCGCAGACCGCGCCCTTCATAGAAGGCGATGCCCCAGCCGTCGCGGTGCGGGCCGGTACGCCCGCCGCGCTGCATCAGGCCGGTGAAGCTGAACACGATATCGGTCGGCACGTTGGCACTCATGCCCAGTAGTTCACACATGTGCTGACTCTCGTGGTTACAGACGCGGCTCGACGCGCATGCGCTGCGGATTGTTTGGCAATGGCGGGCGACCGTAGCGGTCATCACCGGCAGCGCCGAACGGCTGATCGTCGTCGCGATCATCGGCACGCGCCGCTGCCTTGGCGGCTTCGGCCTGCTCGCGACGGGCGCGTGAAGCGCGTTCGATCGGGAAGCGGATCAGCACGAAAACCAGGTAGATGCCGAACGCAATCATGCCGTACATGAACAGGTCGGAAATCGCCCGCCAGGCGTTGTTGCCGACCTTGAAGGCCAGATCCAGCGCAGTGATGGCGATCGACGGTGCAACCTTGGCTTTCACCGGGTCAATGATGGTCGGGCTGAACAGCAACACTGCCATCAGCACCCGCAGCGGCTCGCGCAGCCAGCGCCACATCCAGCGGGTCAGGCGCATCCATACCAACAGGCAGCCCACAGCGGCGAAGGCGTAGAGGCCCCAGGCGATCAGATAGTCGTTCTCGGTCATGGTGTCCATGGCAAGGCAGGCAAAGAGGCGCTTATAGTAACGACTTTTCGCCCGCCAGGCTTGTCCCAATGCCAGACGGCCAACAGCAAACCCTGTGGGAGCGAGCTTGCTCGCGAAAGCGTCGGGTCAGTGAAACAAATGTCATCTGACAGGACGCCTTCGCGAGCAAGCTCGCTCCCACAGGAGAGGGCGATGGTTTCAAGAGCTGCGAAAACCATTATTACGAATACTGTCCGAGAGCCTTCCATGCCCGAATCCGCCCACGTCATCCGCGCCCCGATCGCCCACAAGGCTGCCGGTGCCGACCCGTATGCCTGGCTGCAGGAACGCGACACCGACGCGGTGCTCGACTACCTCAAGGCTGAAAACGCCTATCAGGAAGCACAGACCGCCGATCAGGCCGCCCTGCGCGAAAGCCTGTTCGAAGAGATCAAGGGCCGGATCCTCGAAACCGACCTGTCCCTGCCCTCGCCGTGGGGGCCGTATCTGTATTACACGCGCACCACGGCGGGTGACGAATACGCCCGGCATTACCGCTGCCCGCGTCCGGCCGACGACAGCCTGACCCTCGACGAGAGCCGCGAGCAACTGCTGCTCGACCCCAACGAGCTGGCCAACGGCGGCTTCTTCTCGCTCGGCGCGTTCAGCATCAGCCCGGATCACCAGCGTCTGGCCTACAGCATCGACGCCTCGGGCGACGAGATCTACACGCTGTTCGTCAAGGAACTGGCCAGCGACAAGGTCAGCGAGCTGGAATTCCAGGACTGCGATGGCAGCATGACCTGGGCTAACGACAGCCTGACCTTGTTCTTCGGCGTGCTCGACGACACCCATCGCCCGCACAAGCTGTTTCGCTATCGCCTCGACGGCACCGCTGCCGAAGAGGTGTTCCATGAGCCGGACGGACGTTTCTTCCTGCATTGCTACCGCTCTAGTTCCGAGCAGCAATTGCTGCTGACCCTGGGCAGCAAGACCACCAGCGAAGTCTGGGCCCTGGACGCGCATCAGCCGCACCTGCCCTTCACCTGCCTGGCGCCCCGGGTCGAGGATCACGAATACGATGTCGACCACGGCGCGCTGGATGGCGCGTGGACCTGGTTCATCCGCACCAACCGTGACGGCATCAACTTCGCCCTGTATCAGGCACCGGACACCGGTGTCGTGCCGAGCGAGGCCGACTGGCAGAACCTGATTCCGCACAGCGACACGGTGATGCTCGACGGCGTAACGCTGAACACGGCGGCCATGACCCTGAGCCTGCGCGAAGGCGGTCTGCCGATCATCGAAGTTCACCCACAGGGCCAGACGCCGTATCGCGTGCAATTGCCGGACGCGGCCTACAGCCTCTATGTGCAGAACAGCCTGGAGTTCGAGAGCGACCGCATCCGTCTGCGTTACGAGGCGTTGAACCGTCCGGCGCAGGTGCGGCAGTTGCTGCTGGACAGCGGCGAGCAAACCGTCCTGAAAGAAACTCCGGTGCTCGGTCCGTTCGACGCCGACGCCTACGTCAGCCAACGCCTGTGGGCCACCGCGCCGGACGGCACGCAGGTGCCGATCAGCCTGGTGATGAAACGCGAGATGGTCGGCAAACCGGTGCCGCTGTACCTGTACGGTTATGGCGCCTACGGCTCCAGTCTCGACCCGTGGTTCTCCCACGCGCGCCTGAGCCTGCTGGATCGCGGCATGGCGTTCGCCATCGCCCACGTGCGTGGCGGCGGTGAGCTGGGCGAAGCGTGGTATCGCGCCGGCAAACAGGAGCACAAGCACAACACCTTCAGCGACTTCATTGCCTGCGCCGAATTTCTGATCCTCAACGGCATCACCACCGCTGAAAAACTGGCGATCAGCGGCGGCAGCGCTGGCGGCTTGTTGATTGGCGCAGTGCTGAACCAGCGTCCGGACCTGTTCGGCGTGGCGATTGCCGAAGTGCCGTTCGTCGACGTGCTCAACACCATGCTCGACCCTGATTTGCCGCTGACCGTCACCGAATATGACGAGTGGGGCAACCCCGCAGAGCCGGACGTCTACGAGCGGATCAAAGCGTACGCGCCGTACGAAAACGTCACCGCGCAGGCTTACCCGGCAATGCTGGTGATCGCCGGCTACAACGACAGCCGCGTGCAGTACTGGGAAGCCGCCAAGTGGGTGGCGAAACTGCGCGCGACCAAGACCGACGACAACCTGCTGCTGCTCAAGACCGAACTCGGCGCCGGGCATGGCGGAATGAGCGGGCGTTATCAGGGATTACGTGACGTAGCGCTCGAATATGCATTTGTGTTCAAGGTTTTGGGCCTGGCCTGAGGAACTCCATCGGTCACTTGGGTCTTAACTCCAGACCCAAGAGGCCGATACTCATGAACCCGTGTAGGAGCTGCCGAAGGCTGCGATCTTTTGATCTCGCCTTTCAAAATCAAAAGATCGCAGCCTTCGGCAGCTCCTACAGGGGATCGTGTAGTGCCTTGAAAATGTGAAAACAATAAAGACCGCAACGACATGTCAGAACCGACCTTACTGAACAACGAAATCCGCGACTGGCTGATGGACTGTGGCCTGTTCGATCAATTGCAACTGGCGGACTTCGCCGCGGCCTCGGGCTACTTCAGCATCAGCACCGTGGCTGAAGGTGAAGCGATTTTCCGTGAGGGCGATGCCGGCAGTTTCATGTGCATCCTCCATACCGGTCAGGTCGCGGTGCAGAAGACTGGCCCTGACGGCCAGGTCATCACCATGGCCACCCTGCGCAGCGGTCGGGCGTTCGGGGAAATGGCCGTGCTCGATGGTGAGCGCCGTTCGGCGACCTGCGTCGCGGCGAGCAACTGCCAACTGCTCAACCTGGGCAAGGACTCACTGGAAAAAATGCTCAACGACGCGCCGAAGATCGCCGCCAAGATCATTCGCGCCCTCGCCGTGTCCCTTTCCAAACGCCTGCGCATGGCCGACGGCCAACTGGCGGCGCAACAGGTTTAACCGCCGGGGGATTTGGCCTTGGTGCTGCTCGGCTCGATACCCGGCACCGGTTGATCCTTGCTCGGCGGGCTGGGCATTTCGATTGGCACCAGTGGCGGGCTGCCACTGCCGGCGCCGGCCTTCGGTGCGCTAATCGGGGTGATTTGCGGATACGGCGTTGGCGTGGCGGTACCCGGTGATCCGGGTTGCGGCGTCGGGCTGACCGGAATGGTCTGCTGCGCCTGCACTGCAGTAATCGCGAGCGCGGCCAGGGCAATGGCCGTTAGAATGATGCGCTTCATCAAGGGCTCCGTTTGGCCTCTAGTCTGCGTTCAGGCTACTCCCAACGGGCCTGCTTGCCTTCCCCCCTTGTAGAGATTTCCATGAAACGTTTCGTTCTGCTCGACACCACGCCGATCCCTGACAGCGGCGGCGCCCTGTGCCTGTTCGAGTATGGCGAGGATTTCGTCATCAAGATCCAGGGCGGCGACGGCGGGCAATTGATGAACACGCGCATGCACGGTTCCGAAGATGCGCTGGCCGAGATTCCTTGCCGCAAGGTGGCCGGACGGCCGAATTCACGGGTGTTGATTGGCGGTCTGGGCATGGGCTTCACCCTCGCCTCGGCGCTCAAGCATCTGGGCAAGAGCGCCGAAGTGGTGGTCGCCGAACTGGTGCCAGGGGTGGTCGAGTGGAACCGTGGGCCGCTTGGTGAAAAGTCCGGGCGACCGTTGCTCGATTCGCGCACGGTGATCCGCCAGGACGACGTGGCCAAGGTCCTGCAAAGCGAGCCGAACGGCTTCGACGCGATCATGCTCGACGTCGACAACGGTCCCGAAGGCCTGACCCAGAAGGCCAACAGCTGGCTGTATTCCGCCGCCGGTCTGAACGCCTGCGCCAAGGCCCTGCGGCCCAAAGGCGTGCTGGCGGTGTGGTCGGCCAGCGCTGACCGGCAGTTTTCCGACAAATTGAAGAAGGCCGGTTTCAAGGCCGAAGAAGTCCAGGTCTTCGCCCACGGCAACAAAGGCACCCGCCACACGATCTGGATTGCCGAGAAGCTCAAGGGCTGAGCTAAACTCTGCACATAACCGTCATCAGTCTTTTACAAAGGTGAACCCATGAGTTCGTCCACTCCGACCAACACGTCGAAACTCGATCGCATCCTGGCCGACAACCAGCGCGACAAGGAAATGGGCTACCGCGACAAAGCCCTGAAGATGTACCCGCACGTCTGCGGCCGCTGCGCCCGTGAGTTTTCCGGCAAGCGCCTGAGCGAACTGACCGTGCACCACCGCGATCACAACCACGACAACAACCCGCAGGACGGCTCGAACTGGGAACTGTTGTGCCTGTATTGCCATGACAATGAGCACTCGCGCTACACCGACCAGCAGTATTTCGGCGACGGCTCGCTGAGCACACCGAAAATCGCCAAGGCGACGCATAACCCGTTTGCCGCCCTCGCCGGCCTGATGAAAAAAGAAGACTGATCTTCATTGCCATTACTGGCCCCATCGCTGGCAAGCCAGCTCCCACAATGATTTTGGTCGCTCACAAATTTTGTGAACACCCGAGATACCTGTGGGAGCTGGCTTGCCAGCGATGAGGCCAGACCAGACACCACAGATCTCGAATCTGCCCGCCCTCCCCCAATCCCCGTATAATCGCCCTCTTTTTCCCGAAGGCACCCCGCTCGTGGCAGACAAACGTTACAGCTGCATTGGTTTGTACAACCCCAAGTCACCGGAGAACGTCGGTTCGGTGATGCGCGCCGCAGGCTGTTACGGCGTGGCGTCGGTGTTCTACACCGGCAAGCGTTATGAACGCGCCGCCGACTTCGTCACCGACACCAAGCGTGTGCACTACGACATCCCGCTGATCGGCATCGACGACCTGAAAAAGATCCTCCCGCTCAACTGCGTCCCGGTCGCCGTGGAACTGGTCGAGGGCGCCCGCCCGCTGCCGGAATACACCCATCCGGATCGCGCGCTATACATCTTTGGCCCGGAAGACGGCTCACTGGATAAAGAGATCCGCGACTGGTGCGAAGACGTCGTGTACATCCCGACCACCGGCTGCATGAATCTGGCAGCGACGGTCAACGTGGTGCTCTACGACCGCATGGCCAAAGGCCTGAATACCCGCTCCGGGCCGAAATTCCGCTGAAACGTCGCACATCCGATGGAACGAGCCGGGCGCTGTGGCAGTCAGCTTATCTATCTATTGCACATTGCCTGGGAGACAGATCATGACCGAACTCAAACGTGTCCAACGTATCGATTCCACCCCGTTCCAGAGCCCGACCGAGCAGAACGTCCAAGGCTGGGAGCGCATCGGCTCGCTGGCCGGTGGCGTGATCATGGTCGGCAAGGGCCTGCGCCGTGGCGGCGTGTTCGGTCTGATTCAAGTGGCGATTGGCGGTGTGGCGATGGCCCGTGGCATCACCGGGCACAGCTCGGTGAAGAGCCTGCTGGAGAAAAGCCGTCAGGACATGAACAACGTGCGGGCCAAAATCGAGCGCGCGGGTGAAGAGCTGAGCCAGCTCAAGGCCAATGCCGAGGCGGCGACCAGCACCGCGACGGTGACTGGCAATGATTCGGTGAAATCGCCGAAGGCCGGGGTTTAAAAGCAAAAGATCGCAGCCTGCGGCAGCTCCTACATGTGGAATGCGTTTCCCCTGCAGGAGCTGCCACAGGCTGCGATCTTTTGATCTTTACTGGAGTAACACGGTATCGAGGACTTTGGAAGACTCGCCCAGAACACTCTCGGCCAGTTGCACAAACTCCTTGGTACTCACCGCCCCCAGATGCATCGCCCCGCGCAACACATCATCCAGCGAGCGCTTGTTGCGCGTCTTCAAGCGAATCTCGCGATCCAGTTCCTGCAAGACAATGACCGTTTTTGCAAGCTGCGCCGCACTGATCTGTTCGCCGCGTAACGTCGTCACCTTCTGACTGTCCCGGGTCAACTTCGCCTGCAACGCCTGATAGCGCTCATCGCTCATGCCGCCGGCACGGCGCACCAGTTCGATCGCGTAATACTCGGCAAAGCCTTCACTGATCCAGTCGCTGCGATGTTCATCGTTGATGCGCCCGAACACCTGCGCCAGCTCACGCACCAGCGCACTGCTGCCGCTCTCGCTGACCAGCGGCAAGCGCGTATTCAGATAGATCGACTCATGCGCGCCGAGACTGCCGCGCCACATCGGGTCGTTGGCGCCGACGATCAGCAGTTTTTTCGGATGCCGGGGATAGACCGCTTGCACCTGCGGCCAGACAAACGTCAGCAAGGTCAGCACATCCATGCGGCGCATGCCCTGCCCTTGCGGCGAAGCCACGCTGACTTCGGTTTCGCCCAGGCGCGTGCGGCGGCTGCCGAGGTGACCGGCGAGCATCCAGCCCGTCGGACGGTCGAACAGGCGTGATGGGTTGTCGATGCGAAATGTGTTTTTGCCGATGCGCGGCCAGGCGGTTTCAACGCTTTGCCAGCCATTGGGCAGTTCGAATTGCAGACGTGACACCAGCTCGATGCCATCCTGCTGATCGAGCCGGGCCGGCGGCACCAGATCATCACCGCGCAGTAGCGCCCAGGTCGGGGTCATGCGCGTGTCGAAGCTGCCGCTCTTGCGGCCGTGGCTGATGCTGACGCGGTAAGTCAGGCTGGGCTTGTCGCCGCTCGGACGCCAGAGGCCCCGAGCATGCTTGCCCGGAGACAATTGCCACTGACCATCAGCCTTGAAGTCGCTGTAGTGGCTGCCATCGCCGAGGTCAAAATCGAGGCTGCGTACCGCTTCGCCCTTGGCCACGGTCAGGCGCACTTCGGCCTGATCGCTTTGCGGCAGCAGGCGCACGTGGTAATCCAGATCGACTTTCTTTGCCGCCCACACCGGTGCGCTTAGCGCCAGCAGGGCGATCAGCGATGCCCGCAGCAATCCCCCAGCCATACACACTCCTTGTTCAATCCTGGAAACCCTGGGTACTTATCCGGCGCGGAAAATCAGATGATCTTCCCAGTCATCCTCCGGCACGCTGCCTTCGGCGAGCATGCGTCCGGACTGGGAAATCCGTTCGTGGTGCACAGCGTCACGATCGCCACACACCAGGTGGTGCCACAGCGGCAGATCCTTGCCTTCGCTGACCAGCCGATAACCGCAGGTCGGCGGCAGCCATTTGAAAGCTTCGGCCTGGCCCGGAGTGAGCTGAATGCAGTCCGGGACAAACTTGATGCGGTTCGGGTAGTCGCTGCACTGGCAGGTTTTCAGGTCCAGCAGTTTGCAGGCGATGCGCGTGTAATAGACGCTGTTGTCTTCTTCATCTTCGAGTTTCTGCAGGCAGCACAGACCGCAACCGTCGCACAGCGATTCCCATTCCTCGTGATCCAGTTGATCGAGGGTTTTGCGTTTCCAGAACGGTTCGACTTTGGCGGCCATGGCTCAAGCATCAACATCAGGTGGTGAAAAGGCCGCCAGTCTAGTGCCCAAGGCCTTGCGGGCCAAGCGCTGGCGACTGTCGGTAAATCGCGCTTGTCAGCCGAATCGCCGCCCAGTAGGGTTTTGCCACGAATTCATGACGCAAACACAGCAAGGAATCTTTTGATGAGTGCCAACCCTCGCGTTGCCGATTACGCCATTCACCCGCAGTTCACCGATCGCTGGTCGCCTCGTGCCTTCACCGGCGAAGCGATCCCGGAAGAAACCCTGCTGAGTTTTTTCGAAGCCGCACGCTGGGCGCCTTCGGCGTACAACTCGCAGCCGTGGCGTTTTCTGTATGCGCGTCGTGATACGCCGAACTGGGAGCGCTTCCTGGGCTTGCTGAACGAGTTCAACCGCAGCTGGGCGCAACACGCGTCGGCGCTGGTGATCGTGATTTCGAAAACCACCTTCACCGCCCCCGGTGCCAGCGAAGAGACCCCGGCGCTGTGGCACACCTTCGACACCGGTTCGGCCTGGGGCCACCTGGCGCTGCAAGCGAGCATCAGCGGCTGGCACACCCACGGCATGGCCGGTTTCGATCAGGAGCTGACCCGCAAGGAGCTGAATATTCCGCAAGGTTATGCGCTGCATGCGGCGGTCGCTGTCGGCAAGCTGGGTGACAAGGCGACCCTGGCCGAGTACCTGCAGGCCCGTGAAGAGCCGAGCCCGCGTCGCCCGCTGAGCGAGCTGGCGGCGGAAGGCAACTTCACCCTTTAAACGCAAAAGATCGCAGCCTTCGGCAGCTCCTACAGGGATCAATGTAGGAGCTGCCGAAGGCTGCGATCTTTTGATTACACCTCAGTAACCGCGGTTGAAGTCCACTTCTCCGCGCAACGCTTCTCCCGCCTGATACGCCTTCAGGTTCTCGACGAACAACTGCACCATCAACGCCGGCGACGTCGGCGCCGAGCTGTGTCCAGTCAGCAGCAGGCCCCAGGCAGTCCAGAACGGATGGCGCTGCGGCAACGGCTCCTGACGGCAAACGTCGATCACCGCACCGGCCAGATGCCCTTCCTTCAAGGCTTCGACCAGATCGGCATCCACCACCGCCACGCCGCGTCCGACGTTGATGAACAACCCGGTCGGCTTGAACTGCTTGAACAGCGCCGCATCGTAGATATCGTGGGTGTGCGCGGTGTTCGGCAGCAGGTTGACCACATAATCGACCGCGCCCACCAGCCGTGGCAGATCGGCCATCGAACCGACTTCGATGAACGGCGCCTGCTCACGCGCACTGCTGGCAATGCCGTACAACTCGACGCCGAACGGCAGCAGGAACTGCGCCACGCTCTGACCGATATCGCCGGTCCCGACGATCAGCACCTTGCGCCCGACCAGACTCTGGCCGGTGCGGTTATCCCACTTGCGCTCGACCTGGCTCACGAGGCGCGCGAGCACTTCCCGTTCGTGACCGAGCATGTAGGTCAGTACGTATTCGGCCATCACCTGACCGAAGATTCCCACTGCGCGGGTCAGGCGGTAATCGCGGCGCAGACCATCAGCGAGCAGCGGCGTGATGCCGGCCCAGGTCGATTGCAGCCATTGCGGCTGGTGGCCCTGACGCAGCAGGGTCGCCAACAGGTCCGGCTGCCCCAGCCACACCGGGCAATCGGCAGCCTGACGCGCCAGTTCGGCAGAGTCGCCACTGGTCAGGACTTCAAGTTCGGGGGCCATCTGGCGCAGCAGCCGGGCGTACACCGCGTGGTCGTGTTCAGCAATCAGAACGCGCATCTTCAAACCTTTCGCAAACCGTGCAGGCAACCGCCGAAAGAGCAGTGCTCCTTCGTGGCGGTCGTCGCCGTAAAATCAGTTCCAGGGTGGCAAGAGGCCCAGAACAGGGCCTCGCAGATCAGACCGGGTCGTTGCGTCGCAGCAACTCTTCGGGCAGGTGTTCGATGTACTCGTCCTCGGCCGGTGGCATCTGCAGGTGATAGCCCTGCTTGTCGAGGTTTTCCAGAACCACGGTGATGTCCTCGCGCGCCAGTGTGCGCTCGGGGGTCAGTACCAGGTCAAAGGAATGCTTCGCCTTGCCGAAGGCCGCCATCAGCGCCTCGGGCACGCGCTCAAGCGCATCGCTCTTGAGCACATAAAGATACATCCCGGGTTTCTTCGAACTTTGGTAAATGGAGCAAATACGTTTCAAGGCTGTTCTCCGGCGGTGGCCAAGCTGTCGAGCAGCTTCTGGCCCATGAGTTCGCGGCGCCAGCCACGCAGCGACTCAGGCAATTGATAAGGGCCCTCGGGGAAGCCGCTTTTAACCAGCGCTTCGAGGGTTTTCTTGCGCAGCATCAGTTCCGGCGCGATGCCCAGACGCTCGGCTTCGACCTGGCCGAGGGCGCGCAGTTGCTTGATCAGCGCAGCGGCTTCGACCGGCAATGGCTCCGGCACCGCCGGCGGCCATTGATCAGGCCCCACACTGCCAGAGCGCTTGATCAGATCAAGCAGAAACTGGCCGTCCTGACGCACGGTACGCGGGTGCATGTCTTCGATCTTGCCCAACGCCGCAAGGTTGTCCGGTTGCGTGCGGGCCAGCGGCCACAGCGAGTGCTCACGGACGATGCGGTTGCGCGGCAGATCACGGGCGCGGGCTTCTTTTTCACGCCAGGCGCACAGTTCACGCAGCACCGCCAGTTGCGCGCGGGACAGTTTCCACGCCAGCTTGGCTTCGCGATAGACCTCGTACGGGTCGGTTTCACGGCGCAGGTTAGCCACCAGTTCGGCGCCGTCCTCCAGCACCCAGGCGAATTTGTCGTCAGACAGTTTCGGCCGCAGCTGTACGAAAACTTCCGCCAGATGCACTGCATCTTCGGCGGCGTAGCTGATCTGCGTGTCGGACAGCGGACGCTGCAACCAGTCGGAACGGGTCTCGCCCTTCGGCAGCTCGATACCGAGTACCTCCTGCACCAGCCGCGAATAGCCCATCGAGAACCCGAGGTTCAGATAGGCCGCGGCCAATTGAGTGTCGAACAGCGGCGCCGGCAAGCTGCCGGTCAGACGCAACAGCACTTCGAGGTCTTCGCTGCAGGCGTGCAAGACTTTAAGCACCGCCGGGTTTTCCAGCAGCGCCGCCAGCGGTTGCCAGGCGTCGATGGTCAGCGGATCAATCAGGCAGGCGCGTTTGCCGTCACCGACCTGCAGCAAACCGGCAATCGGGTAGAAGGTGTCGACCCGCATGAATTCGGTGTCGAGGGCAACGAACGGCAGTTGCTGCCACTCGGCGCAAAGCTGCGCGAGGCTTTCGTTGTCGCGAATCCAGTGAATATCGATGGCCACACGGCTCTCCCTTGAAGAATGGCGCGCAGTATATATCGCCGCCGGCGTTTTACGCGCCTGCGCAGGACCAGAGCTGTAACGAAATATCCTGCCAGAGATAAAGAATAGTCTGACAGCGTGGTCAACAAGAGGAGTCCGAACCTCACCCTGTAGGAGCTGCCGCAGTCTGCGATCTTTTGATTTTGTTTTTCAAGATCAAGATCAAAAGATCGCAGCCTGCGGCAGCTCCTACACGGGGAGAGTGATATTTAGTTTTTAAATAGTACCGGGGAAATCTGATTTGCCGATACGTGCGCCGCACCGCCTAATCCGCAGCCTCCGCAATCCAGAGTCTGCCGATGGAAAACCTCCGCACCACCACTCGCCCTGCTGTCTGGCTGATGTTCGGGATCATCCTCGTCGCGCTGAATCTGCGCCCGTCCATGGCCGCCGTCGGTCCCTTGCTGTCGGCCATACGCGGCGACATTGCACTGAGTTTCAGCCTGGCTTCGCTGCTGACCATGCTGCCGGTGATGGCAATGGGACTGGCGATGTTTTTCGGTATTGCCGTCAGTCGACGTCTGGGCGAGCAACGCGCGGTGATCCTGTCGCTGCTGATTATCGGGCTGGCGACGCTGTCGCGGCTGTGGCTCGATTCGGCGCCGCCGTTAATTGGCAGCGCGGTGCTGGCGGGGATTGGCATTGCCTTGATTCAAGCCTTGATGCCGGTGCTGATCAAGTCACGCTTCCCCGACCATGTGGCGCTGTGCATGGGCCTGTATGTCACGTCGATCATGGGCGGCGCCGCCCTGGCCGCCTCGTTGTCGCCGCTGGTGCTGGTGCAGTCCGGCAGTTGGCGTACCGGGCTGGCGATCTGGGCGGCACTTTCTTTGCTCGCGTTGCTGGTCTGGTGGACGCAGTCGCCCTCGTCATCCATCCAGAACACAGCTGCAGGAAAAGAATCCTTCGCGCGTAATACCCGTGCCTGGCTGCTTGCCATCTTTTTCGGCCTCGGCACGGCGTCCTACACCTGCGTACTCGCCTGGCTGGCGCCGTACTACGTGGAACAAGGCTGGAGCGAACAGGATGCCGGGCTACTACTGGGTTTTCTGACCGCCATGGAGGTGATTTCCGGGCTGCTGACGCCAGCTATCGCCAACCGCAGCCGTGATCGTCGCGCGGTCCTCGCAGCTTTACTGCTGCTGATCATCGCAGGCTTCTGCGGGTTGATCCTCAGTCCGCAACACCTCAGCCTGCTGTGGCCGTGCCTGTTGGGGCTGGGCATTGGCGGACTCTTTCCGATGAGCCTGATCGTCTCGCTCGATCACCTCGACAACCCGCAGCGCGCCGGCGGCCTGACCGCATTCGTGCAAGGTATCGGCTACTTGATCGCCGGGCTTTCGCCGCTGCTGGCCGGAATCATCCGCGACCGGCTCGGCAGCTTCGAATGGGCCTGGTGGTCGCTGACTGCGGTAATGGTGGTGATGTTGCTGATCGTGCTGCGTTTCGACCCTCGGCAATACGCCCGACACATCCGCTGAAGCCAGATACCATCGCCGGGGTAGAGGCTTCTTGCCATCTTTTTGCGGTTTATCTGGCGACGTCGTGTTGCTAAAACTTTCTGTCCCACAACTGACATTGAATCGTCCTACAAGGCTTTGTCCTGGCACCATCGTTCCGTTACGATCATGCGCACACGTTTGCGCGGATCCAGCGCAAGGAGCACAGCGAGACGGAACGGATGCTGAACAGTAACTTGCTTCGAAAGCTCGACATGCAGGACCTCATGGTGTTTATCGCCGTGTATGAGCAAAGCAGCGTCACGGATGTCTCGGAGACGCTGTGCGTCAGCCAGTCCACTGTCAGCTACTGCCTGAAAAAATTGCGCACCAGTTTCGAAGACGATCTGTTCATCAACACCCGCACGGGCATGCGCCCCACCTACAAGGCCGGCACCATGTACGGCCATGTGCAGAAAATTCTCGAAAGCATCAATCTGTGCCATGCCGGTGCCCCGGCCTTCGACCCGACCCACCAAGCGAAAACCTTCAACATCTGCGCGCCGGAATACTTCGAGCAACTGGTGTTGCCACGCCTGTTGAAGCGTTTCGACTTCGACGATTTACCGGTGGTGGTCAACATGCACAAGTTCGAGACCGACGTACCCGCCGACGAACTGCGCGAAGGCAGCCTCGATCTGGTCATCTGTTTCGGCCCCAACTTCCACCGCAGCCACACCGACCTCAAGTCGCGAATGCTGCTGGAAGACGATCTGGTCTGCGTCTTCGACAAACGCGCCACGCCATTGGAACCGCGCCTGAGCCTGCAGGCCTTCACCGAGCGGCGCCATGTGTTCCCGACACCGTGGACGTCCAGCACCAACATGGTCGATGGCTGGCTGGCCCGTCAGGCGCAGAAACGGCAAATCGTCGCCCGTTCCAACAGCTACAGCGCGGCCCTGAAAATGATCACCGGCACCGACTTCATCCTCACCCTGCCCCGGCGCATCCAGCGTCTGCTGACCAACGACGCGGTGTTCAATCACTGCGAAGCGCCGAACGGCCTGCCGGGGTTCACCCTCGACATGCAATGGAGCCAGAACGCCGATCAGGACAGCGCCAACGTCTGGCTGCGCGAGCAGGTCATCAAGGTCTGCAATGAGCTGGAAGCGGCCTGAGTCCTACACGCCGATGGCGGTCTTGGTGTAGGAATCGCGGTCGATATCGAGCAACTCCACACAGAGCTGCACTTCAACCCCGGCCGGCCACTCGCACAGATCCTGCAACACCGCCAACAGACTTTCCGAGAGCTGCTTCTTGATTTGCGGCGAACGACCGCTGAGCAGCGCCAGTTTCACGTGGACAAAGGCGCGTTCGCCCATGCCGGTGCCCACCTTGAAAGTCTCGACCTTCACCGCCCGGCTCTTGATATCGAACTCCGCCGCGAACTGACCAGACCCCACCAGCGTGTTGTTGAGACGGATCAACGCCACATCCGCGTTCAGCTGCGGCAGGTTGGCGGTGTATTCCATGTGCAGATGTGGCATGCGGTGCTCCAGTCAGTCGGCAGAAAGGTCGTACATATACCACAGCATTGCCCTGCTCCCGTGCGGGTTTTTGCCTGCTCCCGATGAGGGCGTGTCAGTCACATCAATGTTGTCTGATACTGCGCTTTCGCGAGCAGGCTCGCTCCCACAGGGGAGATTTGTGGTGGGATTCAGGGCGCGGTCAGTGGCCGTTCGCTCATGAATGCCTCAAGCCGCGAACGCAGCCAGCGTTCGGCCGGATCGCTGTCGACATGGCTGAGCCAGACCATCGACAGGTCCAGCATCGGGGTCTTGAACGGGAACGGTTCTTTGAACAGTCGACCAGAAGCCGCCATGGCTTCGGCGGTATAGTCCGGCAGGCTGGCGATCAGGTCGGTACCGGCGAGCAACGCCGGCAGCGCACTGTATTGCGGCACCGACAGCACCACATGCCGGGTGCGGCCGATTTCCGCCAGCCACTCATCGGCATAACCGCTGATGTTGGCCGTGTGCGACACCAGTACGTGCGGACGTGAACAGTATTCGTCGAGGGTCAGCGGCGAATCCGAGGCGTCGGCGCGCAGGATGCTCGGCTGGATATGCCGCAGCAGCTTGCGTTTGGCATTGGCCGGCAAGCCACGGGTCTGGCTGATGCCGACGGTAATGTCGCCGGCCGCCAGCAGATCGGGAATGCGCCAGTAGTCGACGTGTTGCACCACGAACACCACGCTCGGCGCCTCCTGGCGCAGTGCCCGCAACAGCGGCGGCAACAGGCCAAACTCGACATCATCGGACAGGCCGATCCGGAACGTCATGTTGCTCACCGCGGGGTCGAAGTCGTGGGTCAGGCTCAGCGCCACCGACAGCGAGTCGAGCGCCGGCGACAGATACCTAAACAACTCTTCGGCGCGGGCGGTCGGTTCCATGCGATGGCCGACGCGGATGAACAGCGGGTCATTGAACATCGCGCGCAAGCGATTGAGGGCCGAGCTGATGGTCGGCTGGCCGAGAAACAGCTTCTCTGCCGCCCGGGTGACGTTGCGTTCGAGCATCAAGGTCTCGAACACCACCATCAGGTTGATGTCGGCCTTGCGTAATTCATTTCGATTCATCCATTGCCCCCGATCCCCAGACTGCTGGCAGTGTATGAAGTCCTTGGGATCGGCGTCTATCAGACGATTGGCGGTTTGTTCGACAATTTCACTGCACCGTCAGGGTTTGCAATCCCAGCCCCATGACTCGCGCATCGTCATTGAAACCGAGTTTTTTCGGGCTGACCGCATCTGGCAGATGCAGCTGGACATTCAGATACTCCTCGGCGACCTGCGCCGCGCTGAGCGGAATTTCCAGCCGATTGCCCTGCACCTGGGTCAGACGCGTCGACAACGCCTCGACGCCATTGATGCTGACGATCACCCGCTGACCGAGGTTCGGCGGCATGGCAAACGCCAGCGCCTCAATCACCAGCGCATGCGACCCGGGGGCCACGCGCAGCAGCAGTTGCGCATCCTGTCCGTCACTCCAGGTGCCCCAGGCTTCCGGTGTGGACCAGCCTTTGACCAGTTGCCGAGTGCTGCGGTTGAACGTCTGCACCAGCCCCGGCTGGCTCAAGGGTATCGCCGACAGCGCCCGCCCCTGATCGACCATCGCCAGACAGTCATTACAGTGTTTCCAGCCCGGGGCCAGCACGACAAAGTCGTCGACGCGGGTCAACAGATCGGTTTCGCTGTGGATGCTCTTGACCGCCAACTCCAGCGCGTCGTCATCGAGGATGTACAGCGAATCGCTGTCGTACTGGCCGCTGGCGAGTTGGCTTTGCGTCGTGAGCGACAGCTTGTCCAGCGCCTTGGGGCTCGTACGCCCCAGGTAAGCCGCGTCGGTTTCCAGCCCATGGGTGGCGGCGAAATCGGCAATCGCCTGCCACTGGTCCGGTTGATTTTTCGGCATCACGGCACGGATGCTCTTGTAGTGCGCCGCCGCACTGGCCCAGAACGGATCATGCATCGGGCTGGCCCAGGCCGACGCTTCGGGCAGCATTTTCGCTGCTCTCAAACCTGCCCAGGCAATCCGGGTGTCGGTGACTTGCACCATTAACGCCAGCGCCAGCAGCCCCATGGCGACTCGCGTTCGATAGCCGCGCACCACCAGATAAGTCAGCAATATCACGATGGCGTAAAACACCGGCCAGAACATCCGACCCGAGGCACGAAAAATACTCGCTGCACGCAGCACGAATTCTGGCAGCAGATAGCTGAACGTCTGCAGGCCGAATCCGATCTGGTTCGACAGCGCGAACAGCGTTAATCCGATCAACGCCAGCAACAAGGACGGGCGACTGCACAACAAAGCCTTCAACGAGATACCACTTTTGTACCAGCCGATAGCGGCCAGCGGCAGCAGCAACAGGACACCCAGCCCCAGGTAGTTGAAACCTTCGTAATCGCCTGCGCCCTTGGGGATGCCCGGCAAGACAAATGACCAACCGTCTGGATCCACCAGCGACAACAAGTTCATTCGATAAAAGCCGAAACCGCCGCCCGCCGCGCCATCGGTAATACTGAAATAACCCGCCTGCCAGCAGCACACGCTCACCAGCACGAACAAGCCGCCCAGCTCGATAAAGACCTGACGGCGCGTCAGCTTGCCAGCCCACAACTTGCCAAACAGATCCGCGACCCAGATCAGCGCCACCATGCCCAACAGGTAAGCGTGAACCAATGCCGTCACGGCGAGCAATGCTGCCCACGCCAAACGTCGGCGCTCGAGTGCCGGGTGGAGTGCCAGATACAACGCCGCGAGAATCAGGAAGTGCCCGACCAGCGAAAGATGTCCACCGGTACGCAGAAACATCGGCGGCGAAAACACCAGGAGCCCTGTGCCGAGCAGGCGCAACACGGGGTTGTCGGTGATCAAGCCGAGCAGCTTCCAGGCAAACCAGGCCTGCAGAACGAAACACAGCAACAACCACATGCCGAAGTACTGGAATGTTTCCGGCAGCCACGCATCGAACGGCTTGAACAGCAACGCCAGCAGCGGATTGGAATCGGAAAAAATGATCGCACTGCCCAACTCCATTCCATAGGACGGATTCAGCCCGAGCGGAAAGGACCATGGAGAATGGCGGAAGAACACCCAGCCCAGGTAATGCGTCGCCGGGTCGCCGTCCTTGAGCCAGGCAATGTTTTGCGGATCAAGGGCACGCGGGCCGATTACCAGAAAAAACGCCAGCGCTCCCAGCAGGAGCGGCAACAGCGCCAAGGCCGGATGCTTGTTCAAGCCTTTCATCGATACGTCCAGAAATTGTGCAGCACAAAGGTGAACGCCGGAATGATCAGTGCCACGGCACCGATGCCCAGCAAATAGTGCAGTCCAGCCAATTGCGCTGCCCACGCAACGAACATCGCCAGCAAGAACCCGCCGAAGGACACCAGCATGAACCGCACCAATGTTCTGCCATGCAGCTGCGCGGAGAAACTCCAGGTGGTGTTGATCACGTAGGACACCACCGTAGCCACAGCGAATGCCACACCGTTGGCCAACGGCGGTTGCGGGGCCACGAAGTTGATGAACAGCACCGCCACCAGCGCATGCAGCGCGGTGACGAACAGCCCGGTCACGGCAAAGCGCAAACCGCGCTGGATCAACGCCGATCGGTCGGCTGAAGTCACGGTTTGCACGCCAGCACAAACACGCTCAGACCAGCCAGACGGTTCATCCGCATCAGCGGCAGTTCAAGGCGGCAGAGGGTCTTGAGCACGCCGTTGACCAACGGATGATGACGCTTGAGTTGAGACTGCGGCGCGGCGGCCTGCGGGCCTTGGGGCAGCAAACGCAAGACCGCCGCGATCGGAAACACCGCGCCGAAATAGTAGGCACCGCGCTGCACAGTCAAGCCGGCGTCACGGGCCAGGGCTTCAAACTGCGCCAGGGTGTAGCGGCGTTTGTGTTCGAGGAAGTCGTCATGCCCGCTCCACAGAAACTGGAACGCCGGCACGGTCATCAGGAAACGGCTGCCGGACGGCACTTTATCGACGTAAGCCTTGAGCAGGCCGAGGTCGTCGTCGACATGCTCCAGCACGTCCATCAGCAGCACCAGGTCCGCGTCGACGGCTTCGATATCGCGACGATAATGCACCGGTTTGCCGGCAGTGCTTGCATCAGAATCGGCTGGGTAGCTGATATCGACGCACCACGCCTCCTGCGCCGAGGTTTGGGTCAACAGATGATGCGAAAAAAAACCCGATCCGGCGCCCACGTCGAGAATCCGCGTGATCGGTGCCTCACCGAGCAGACGACGCGTTGCCGCCGCTTTGGAGCAGTAATACCAATGCTCGCCGATGCTGTCGCCGAGGATGTCGGTTTCCTTGAGATCCATGTATCAGTCCTTGGGGTCATAGACGCGACGCACCAGAAAAACCGGCCGGCGTTTGGATTCGATGTAAGTGCGCCCCAGGTACTCGCCGAGTACGCCGATGCCGATCAACTGCAGGCCACCGAGGAACGTCACGGCTACCATCAACGAGGCATAACCGGGCATGTCGATGCCGTGGATCAGTGTGCGCACCACAATAAAAATGGCGAAGGCAAACGATACCAGCGAGACCACCGCGCCGATGTAAGTCCAGATTCGCAGCGGTTCGGTACTGAAACTGGTGATGCCCTCGAGGGCAAAATTCCACAGCCGCCAGCCGTTGAACTTGCTCTGCCCTGCCACGCGCTCGGGCCGCTCGTAATCCACATGGGTGGTGCGAAACCCCACCCAGGCAAACAGGCCCTTCATGAAGCGCCGGGACTCGGGCAAGGTCAGCAAGGCGTCGACCACGCAACGGTCCATCAGACGGAAATCACCGACGTTTTCCGGCAGCGGTTGCTCGGCAATCTTGTTGTGCAGGCGATAGAACCAGTGGGCGGAAGTCTGCTTGGCCCAGGTGTCGCTGCGGCGACTGATGCGATGGCCGAGCACGACTTCATAGCCTTCGCGCCAGCGCTCGATCATTTGCAGAATGACTTCGGGCGGGTCCTGCAGGTCGGCATCGATGGGGACAATGATCTGCCCGGTGGCGATCTGCAGGCCAGCGGACAAGGCGGCCTCTTTGCCAAAGTTACGGCTCAGATCGACGATACGCAGCCGCGAATCGTGCCGCTGACGTTCCAGCAGCCCCTCAAGCGTGGCATCGGTACTGCCGTCATTGACGAACACCAGTTCCAGAGCAATCGAGGTCTGGTGCCGGAAGACTTCATCAATGCGCCGAATGAACGCGTCGAGACTGTCCTCCTCGTTAAAAACCGGGACAACCAGCGATAACGTGACCCGTGTGGCCTGTGCTGTTCCATGCTCAGTCAAGGGAATGCTCTTTTTATAGTGTTTGTCGGTCGTCGAAACATTTTCAACGCCATGAGCCGTCCCGTATTAAGCAGTAGCGCCGTTAGCCTTGCAAGGCGCAATTGGCGACATTCCGGCCAATCCAGACGCCATTGCGCACGCTCTAGTCCGCACTCCTCAGAAACATCTGCCAACGATTGGAAACAAATGCCCGATAGCGAAAAAAACTCGCTCCGCTAGGCTTGCGTCGATGCGACACACAGGTTGTCGCAAACACCATCGCAAGGAGCGAACTGAATGTATTTCGAGATCTACAGGCAATCCCGAGGCACCCCGAGCACCGGCAAAGGCCAATGGCGCTGGCGGCTGCGGGCGGGAAACCACGAGACGGTTGCCAGTGGCGAGTCCTATGTGAACAAGGCTGACTGTTTACACGTGATCGAGTTGATCAAGGGTGTGCAGAGCGATACGCCGGTGAAGGAGATCTGACTCCGCGATTGGCAGAGCGCCACGTCCTACAGCCTCTTCCTTTTTTGCCTGAAGCGCTGGCGAAGCACTTCCGCGCCCCTACGCTCTCTAGCGTGTGGGGCGATCCAGCCCTGTTACGCCATTTGACGTTCAACTCAAAAAAGGAGCCGCACCATGGCTAGAGACAAAGCGAAAGACGACAAGCACTTCAATTGCACCCAAACACACGAAGCCGACTACGTCGCCAGCCTCTATCCGCACGCCAAGGACGAAGTGAAGACCTTCCTGGCCTCGGCTTGCAAGGACAACACCCTGCGTAACTCGACACACAAGGAAGTGTATGACTTGATCAAGCAGAAGCTGGGGCATCCGCAGCCGTGAGGAGCTGAGGCGGGGTCTCTAAAACCTGCAGAAACAAAAAAGCCCCGTAGCTCTTCAGCTACGGGGCTTTTTCTATGTAATGGCGGAGAGATAGGGATTCGAACCCTAGGTACCGGTGAAGGTACAACGGATTTCGAATCCGTCCCATTCGGCCACTCTGGCATCTCTCCAACGGCGCGCATCATAACAACACTTCTGCCGAAAGCAAACCCTCTTTCGAAAATTTTCTCCGTGCTATCAGATGCTTGCGTCGATTAAAGCGGTACACCCAGACGATTGGCGACTTCTTCGTAAGCTTCGATGACGTCACCGAGGCCCTGGCGGAAGCGGTCTTTGTCCATCTTCTTCTTGGTGTCCTTGTCCCACAGACGGCAGCCGTCCGGGCTGAACTCGTCGCCCAGGACGATAGAACCGTCGCTGAACACGCCGAACTCAAGCTTGAAGTCCACCAGCAAGAGGCCTGCGTCGTCGAACAGTTTGCTCAGGACTTCGTTGACCTTCAGCGACAGTTCTTTCATGCGCGCCAGTTGCTCGGCGGTGCCCCAGCCGAATGCCACGACGTGGGATTCGTTGATGAACGGGTCGCCCTTGGCGTCGTCCTTCAGGAACAGTTCGAAGGTGTACGGGTTGAGCTTCATGCCCTCTTCGACGCCCAGACGTTTTACCAGGCTGCCGGCAGCGTAGTTACGCACGACGCACTCGACCGGGATCATGTCCAGCTTCTTCACCAGGCACTCGTTGTCGCCCAGCAGCTTGTCGAATTGGGTCGGGATGCCGGCCGCTTCGAGTTTTTGCATGATGAAGGCGTTGAACTTGTTGTTCACCATGCCTTTGCGGTCGAGCTGCTCGATGCGCTTGCCGTCGAACGCCGAGGTGTCGTTGCGAAACAGCAGGATCAAGCGGTCAGCGTCATCGGTCTTGTAAACCGATTTGGCTTTGCCGCGGTAGAGTTCTTCACGTTTTTCCATGATGGGCTCCGCTTGCTAAGTAGATGGGCTAGGCGATATGGCGCCAGTCGAGCCCTGAATCTTGATCGGCCAGTTGCAGCCAGTCCGGGTCGCACCCGAGGGTGTCGACAAAACATTGCCGGGCCAGCTGCGGCAGGTTGTTCTTGCTGCTCAGGTGGGCGAGAACCAGATGCTGCAAGCCCTGCCACCCCAACTCGGCCACCAGGAATGCCGCCTGATGGTTGTTCAAATGTCCCAGCTCGCCGCCCACCCGCTGCTTGAGAAAGTGCGGGTAATGACCACGTGCCAGCATGTCGCGGCAATGGTTGGACTCGATCATCAATGCATCGAGATCCCGATAACCGTCCAGCACCCGTTCGCAGTAGGAACCCAGGTCGGTCAGCAGGCCGAAGCGCCGCTGCTCGTTGTCACTGAATACATACTGAGTCGGCTCTTGCGCATCATGGGCCACGGCAATGACCCCGATGTTCAGTGCGCCGATCTGCAACTGCTCGCCGCCGGCGAGAAAGCCTGCGGGTTCGATCGGTTTGCGCATCCCGCGCAGTGTGCCGCGACTGAGGTAGACCGGCAGATTGTAGCGCCGAGACAGCAAACCCACGCCATGCACGTGGTCGGCATGTTCGTGGGTTACGAGTATCGCGCTCAGCTGCGCCGGATTCACACCCAGGCGCAACAGGCGTTTTTCGGTTTCCCGCAGGGAAAAACCACAATCCACCAGCACATACGTATCAGCGCTGGCGATCAGCGTGCCGTTCCCTTGGCTACCGCTGCCGAGAACGGCAAAGCGCATGTGATCAGCCCAGGTTGTCCTGAATCACGCTCAACACTTTGCGGGCCACATCGGCCGGCGCAACGGTGTTGATGTTCTTCTCGACGGTTACCTGAACGTTTTCGCCGACCTTGCTCAGGCGCACCTGATAACGCTCGGCGCGGGCTTCAACTTCTTCCTTGGTCGGCGCACTGCCGAACAGGCTGCTGAAGAAACCAGGCTTCTCGTCCTTCTTCTCGGCTTTTTCGGCCAGGTTGATGTAATACAGACCCAGGCTGCGGTTGATGTCCTCAACTCGCCATTGACCTTGCTCCAACGCACGACCGACGCTCGACCAGGCACGATCCAGATCCGGACCGACGTTCAACACCGGGTTGCCGCTGCCGTCTTCGCTGAGGCTGACACGGCTTGGGGTATCGAAATCACGCGAAGCCAGCATCGACACCGAACCACCCTTCTCGGATGTCCGGCTCATGCTCGCCAGCATGTCGTCGACCAGCGCTGCGTCCAGGCCAGTGTTGACCGAACGGTTGGTGAAATCGACGTCAGCGGTGCTGCCGGCAGGACGCTCGGCGCTGACCACGTAGATTTCACTGGTGTTGCGCTGCACGCCTGGCTCGATGCGCACCCGCACGCGGGTTTCGCTGTCGGCGCCGACACCCGCTGCGCTCAGGCGCTTGGCCATGGCGGCGGACAGCTCGTCGGAATGCTGCCAGGTGGTGGTGAATTCACCGGTTTGCGGACGCTGTTCATCCAGACGGAAACCGTTGTCCTGGAAGAACTGCACCGCCACTGGCCAGACTTCGGCCGGTGGGTGCTGGGCCACGACCCAACGCGAGTCACCGCTCTTCTGCAGCGAGTAGTCGGTTGCATCGGCAATCGCGGTCAGCGGTTGTGGACGCGGCACCACGTATTCGCCCTTGGCAGTGTCATCGGCCACGTTGCGCGGAATCGGCAACAGTGGATCAAGACGCTTGGAGGTGCTGACATTCGGTGGCAATTGCATCGGTGCAGTCTGTTGCGCTTCCAGGTAATCGCTACCACGGTCACGGAAATAACCTTCCGGGCCCCAGACCCATCCGCAGCCACTGGTGCTGGAGATAATCAAGGCAAGTGCGGAAAGTCCGGCCATTCGCTTCATGCGTTGTACTTCCTCAATTAAACCAGGACGCTGCACTGGCGCAGGGCCGTGCGAAGCGTTTCATGACAAGGAGCGCTCAGCCAGGTCAGCGGCAGGCGGATGCCTTCGTGCATCAGGCCCATTTCAACCAAAGCCCACTTCACCGGAATCGGGTTGGCTTCGATGAACAGGTCCTTGTGCAGCGGCATCAGTTTTTCATTGATTGCCCGTGCGGTATCGGCGTCGCCTTTCAACGCGGCCTCGCACAGGTCAGCCATTTCGCGCGGGGCGACGTTGGCTGTTACGGAGATGTTGCCTTTGCCACCCAGCAGGATCAGCTCGACCGCGGTCGGATCATCGCCGGACAGCACGATGAAGTCCTTGCTCACGCCGTCGATGATGGCTTTGGCGCGTTTCAGGTCACCGGTGGCTTCCTTGATGCCGATGATGTTCGGCACGGTGGACAGGCGAATCACCGTCTCGGCCTGCATGTCGCAGGAGGTGCGGCCGGGAACGTTGTAGAGAATCTGTGGAATGTCGACGGCTTCGGCAATGTGCTTGAAGTGCTGGTACAGGCCTTCCTGGGTCGGCTTGTTGTAGTACGGAACTACCAGCAGGCAGGCGTCGGCGCCGGCTTCCTTGGCATTGCGGGTCAGCTCGACGGCTTCGCGGGTCGAGTTGGCGCCGGTACCGGCGATCACCGGAATGCGCCCGGCTACCTGTTTGACCACGGCTTTGATGACGGCGATGTGTTCTTCTACATCAAGGGTCGCCGACTCGCCGGTAGTACCGACCGCGACGATGGCATGGGTGCCGTTCTTGAGATGGAAGTCCACGAGTTTGCTGAGGCTGTCCCAGTCAAGACGCCCTTGTGCATCCATGGGAGTGACCAGTGCCACCATACTGCCCGCAATCATGAAACCGCTCCTGCCGGAAAAAGAGAGCGGTAATGGTACTGGCGCCAAGATGCTTGCACAAGCGAAGTACTGCGCCGCCATTCCCCTTGGCGTCGGTTTTCGCTACCCTTCAGACTTTGATCGGTACAGATCAGCTTGTACGCCGGGTTCCAGCCTCCCCTTTCGGCCTCCCAGGCCCCGTTCCAGGGTCGCAGTTGCACGTTCCGCCTTTATTGGAGCGAATTGCGAGCCAGGGTCCGGGGCATTCTGAACGGGCACGCGCAGACGCATCCCGACGGCCAACGCCCATCGACCTACCGACCGCTCATCGCTTTAGGAATGCTGCATGTCCACCCCCACAGTTCGCGAACAATTCCTTGTCATCAGTGCCCTTGGCGCCAACCCCATGGAGCTGACTAACGTCCTGTGCCGCGCCAGCCATGAAAATCGCTGCGCCGTCGTCACGTCCCGCCTGACCCGCCACGGCGAGTGCAGTGCCCTGGTGCTGGAAGTTTCCGGTAGCTGGGACGCGCTGGCCCGCCTTGAAGGCAGCCTGCCGACCCTGGCCAAGCGCCACGCCTTCACCGTCAACGTGGTACGCAGTGCGGCGCTGGAAAATCGTCCGCAAGCACTGCCTTATGTAGCTTATGTCAGCTCGGCGTATCGCCCGGACATCATCAATGAGCTGTGCCAGTTTTTCATGGACCACAACGTCGAGCTGGAAAACCTGACCTGCGACACCTATCAGGCCCCGCAGACCGGCGGCACCATGCTCAACGCCACGTTCACCGTAACGCTGCCGGCCGGCACCCAGATCAGTTGGCTGCGCGACCAGTTCCTGGACTTCGCCGACGCAATGAACCTGGACGCGCTGATCGAACCTTGGCGCCCCCAAAACCCAATGTAAGGAAGCTTTCATGGCCGTTGTCATCGACCAACCGGTTGCGGATTTCGAAGCACCTGCCACCAGCGGGCAGACCATCAGCCTGTCTGCCTTGAAGGGCAAGCAAGTGGTGATCTACTTCTATCCGAAGGACAGCACCCCGGGCTGCACCACCGAAGGCCAGGGCTTTCGTGACCAGTATGCGGCGTTTCAGGCTGCCAACACGGAGATCTTCGGTATTTCCCGCGACAGCCTGAAGTCCCACGAGAACTTCAAGTGCAAGCAGGAGTTTCCGTTCGAGCTGATCAGCGACAAGGACGAAGCGGTCTGCCAGCTGTTCGACGTGATCAAGTTGAAGAAGCTGTACGGCAAGGAATACCTGGGCGTCGATCGCAGCACGTTTCTGATCGACAAAAACGGTGTGCTGCGTCAGGAATGGCGCGGCGTGAAAGTGCCGGGGCATGTGGATGCGGTACTGGCTGCGGCTCAGGCGCTGAATAAAGCCTGAAGATCAAAAGATCGCAGCCTGCGGCAGCTCCTACATTGGAATGTGTTTCCCTGTAGGAGCTGCCGCAGGCTGCGATCTTTTGGCTTTTATAGTAACGGAGCCACCACAGGCTCCTTACGCGGCCATGCATCCAGCACGGCCTTGAACAGCGTCGCCAGCGGAATCGCAAAGAACACGCCCCAGAAGCCCCACAACCCGCCAAACAACAGCACCGCGCAGATGATGGCCACGGGGTGCAGGTTGACCGCCTCGGAAAACAGCAAAGGCACCAGCACGTTGCCATCCAGCGTCTGAATGATTCCGTAGACCGCCATCAGATAAATGAACTGATCGCTCCAGCCCCATTGGAATAGCGCGATCAGCAGCACCGGTACGGTCACCACCACCGCACCGACGTACGGCACGACCACCGACACCCCGACCAGCAACGCCAGCAGCGCCGCATAGTTAAGGCCGAGGGCGACGAAGGCGATGTAGGTCACGCCGCCGCAGATCACGATTTCGATAACCTTGCCACGAATGTAGTTGGCAATCTGCCGGTTCATCTCCTGCGCGACCCGGGTGATCAGCGCCCGCTCGCGAGGCAGATAGCCGCGCACCCACTCGCCGATCATGGCCCGATCCTTGAGAAAGAAAAACACCAGGATCGGCACCAGCACCAGATAGATCATGATATTGACCAGCAGCGGCAGGCTCGACAGCGAAAAGGTCAGCGCCCACTGCCCGAATTTGCCGATTTCACCACGCGCGGCTTCGATGGCCTGCAGCACCTGCTCATCCGAGACCAGGTGCGGATAGCGCTCGGGCAGCAACAGCAGCAGCGACTGCCATTTGGCGAGCATGCCCGGCAGTTCGTTGAACAACGTGATCAACTGATGCCAGAGCAGCGGCAACACCACCACGATAAACACCAGCAACACGCCCATGAACAGCGCAAACACCAGGCCCACCGCCGCCGCACCGGGCACGCGCATACGCTCAAGAGCAAGCACCAGCCCCTGCATCAGGTACGCCAGCACCATCCCCGCCAGTACCGGCGCGAGCATGCCACCGAGCGTGAGCACTGCGGTGAAGGCGAGAAACAGCAGCACTGCCAGCACCACCGCTTCTTCGTCGGAAAAATAGCGCTGAATCCAGTCGCGTAACACTTTGAACATCAATAATCCCTAGGTCTTTTACGCGGGGGGGGTCAGGCTTTTTTCAACCAGTAACGGTAAACGCCTGCTTCGTCTTCTTCGCGCAGCAGCGTATGACCGGCCAAACGGGCAAAGGTGCGGAAGTCGCGCTGCGAGCCCGCGTCCGTGGCGATTACCTTGAGTATGGCGCCGCTGGGCAGCTTATTGAGCTCCATTTTGGCCTTGAGCAACGGCAACGGGCAATTCAGGCCACTGGCGTCCAGTTCACAATCATGGGCTACAGCGTCAGTCATTGCGTCACTCCGGTTCAGATGGTCGAGCGGCCTAGAATATCTGGTCGCGGGCCCGGTGTCCGGCTACAGTAAGGTCTTTGTCTTCTAAGGCTTTGTGCATGACATTTCTGCGCCCTACCCTGTTGACGCTCGCTTGCCTGCTCGCCTCACCGGGCTTTGCCGACGATCTGCCGTCACTTGGCGACGCCAGTTCTGCCATTGTCTCACCGCAACAGGAATACCAGCTGGGCCGCGCCTGGCTGGCGATGTTGCGCAGTCAGGTTGCACAACTCAACGATCCGCAACTCAAGGACTACGTCGAGTCCAGCGTCTACAAGCTGGTGGAAACCAGCCAGGTAACTGACCGCCGCCTGGAATTCATCCTGATCAACAGCCCGCAACTCAACGCCTTCGCGGCGCCAGGTGGCGTGGTCGGGGTCAACGGCGGGCTGTTCCTCAATGCGCAGACCGAAGGCGAATATGCCTCGGTACTGGCTCACGAACTGGCTCACTTGTCGCAACGTCACTTTGCTCGCGGCGTCGAAGCTTCGCAACGGATGCAGGTACCGATGATGGCGGCGCTACTGGCTGGCATCGTGATTGCCGCTGCCGGTGGTGGTGATGCCGGGATCGCGACCATTGCCGGCAGTCAAGCAGCAGCCATTCAATCGCAACGTACCTTCTCGCGCCAGAACGAACAGGAAGCCGACCGTATTGGCATCCTCAACCTGGAAAAGGCCGGATACGACCCTCGCTCGATGCCGACCATGTTCGAACGCCTGATGCGCCAGTACCGCTTCGACGCCAAGCCGCCGGAATTTCTGCTGACTCACCCGGTAACCGAGTCGCGTATCGCTGACACCCGTAACCGCGCAGAACAAGCGCCAGCCGGCGGCATTGAAGACAGCATGCGCTATCAGTTGATCCGCGCCCGCGTTCAGCTGATCTACGAAGAAACACCGGGACTGGGGGCCAAGCGCTTCCGCGCACAACTGGACGAGAACCCGAAGAACGACGTGGCGCGCTATGGCCTGGCAATCGCCCAGATCAAGGGTGGTCAGCTCAATGAAGCGCGGGAGAACCTCAAGCAGTTGCTGGCCAAGTCGCCCAACGAGATCATCTACAACCTCGCGCAGATCGACCTGGACATCACCAACAACCGCCTGCCGGACGCGCAAACCCGGGTTGACCGGATGCTCACGCAATACCCGGGCAATTACCCGCTGAATCAGGTTCGTGTCGATCTGTTGCTGAAACAGAATCGCACCGCCGACGCGGAAAAAGCCCTCGACAGCTTGCTCAAATCTCGTCCGAACGATCCGGACGTGTGGTATCAGGTCGCTGAAACTCGTGGCCTGTCCGGCAATATCATCGGCCTGCATCAGGCTCGCGCCGAATACTTTGCGCTGGTGGGGGACTATCGTCAGGCGATCCAGCAGCTCGATTTTGCCAAACGCAAGGCGGGCAGCAACTTCCCGCTGTCCTCGCGAATCGATGCGCGCCAGCGTGAACTGATGGAGCAGGAACGCATGATCAAGGACATGATGGGCTAAGTGTTCATCAGCGACATAAAAGTTTCAGGCAGAAAAAAACCGCCTCTTTCGAGGCGGTTTCTTATTTCACTGCAACCTGATTATTCAGCCAGTTTGAAGGTGATGAAACTCGCGCGACCTTCGCGCAGAACGCGCATCGACACTGAACGGTTCTTCGGCAGCGCCTTGGCGATCTCGCCGAACTCTTTGGTAGAGCCAATGGCCTGGTTGTTCAGGTGCGTGATCACGTCACCCGGCTGCAGACCGATCAGCGCCGCAGGACCATCCTGAACCTCCTTGATCACCACACCGCCCTTGAGGTCGTAGGTTTTCTTCTGCTCAGCGGTCAATTCCGCCACCGAAACGCCGAGGCGATTGCTGCTGCTTTCCGCACCGGACTTCGGCAGTGCTGCCAGCTCTTTGTCCTCATCAGGAATCGCGCCGACAGTCAGCTCGACATTCTTGCGCTTGCCGTCACGAATCACTTCGAGGTTGGCCTTGGCGCCTGCCTTAAGTGCACCAACCAGATGTGGCAAGTCAGCGGACATGACGATCGGCTGACCGTTCATGCTCAGGATCACGTCACCCACTTGCAAGCCACCCTTGGCTGCCGGACCGTCATCCTGAATCTGCGCAACCAGCGCTCCGGCCGGCTTATCAAGACCGAACGATTCAGCCAGATCCTTGTTTACTTCCTGAATAACCACGCCCAGCCAGCCGCGGCTGACCTTGCCACCGCTTTTCAGCTGATTGGAAACGTCCATCGCCACGTCGATCGGGATGGCGAACGACACGCCCATGAAGCCACCGGAACGGGTGTAGATCTGCGAGTTGATCCCTACCACTTCACCGTTCAGGTTGAACAGCGGGCCACCGGAGTTACCCGGGTTGATCGGCACGTCGGTCTGGATGAATGGCACGTAGTTTTCGTTCGGCAGGCTACGGCCAACGGCGCTGACAATGCCTTGGGTCACGGTGTGGTCAAAGCCGAACGGCGACCCGATCGCCACCACCCACTGACCGGCTTTCAGGTCCTGGGACTTGCCGAGTTTGAGCACCGGCAGATCCTTGCCATCGATTTTCAGCAGGGCCACGTCGGAGCGCGGATCGGTGCCGATCAGCTTGGCTTTCATTTCACTGCGATCTGCCAGACGCACGAGGATTTCGTCGGCATCGGCAATCACATGGTTGTTGGTCAGGATGTAGCCATCCGAAGAAATGATGAAGCCCGAACCCAGCGATTGTGCTTCACGCTGACGGTCGCCGCGCGGCGAACGCTGCTGAGGCGGCATGCCACGCTCGAAGAACTCGCGCAACATCGGCGGCAAGCCTTCCAGGTCAGGCATCTGCTGGTTCACCTTGCGATCCGGCAGTTTCTGCGTGGTACTGATGTTCACCACCGCAGGCGAGGCCTGTTCAACCAGTTGGGTGAAGTCAGGCAAGTCGGCCGCCTGGACAGCGGGGACAGCCTGACCCAGCACCAGCACGGTGGCGAAAATGGAGAGATAAGACTTCAAGCTAAGTATCGACATACAGCTCCCGTTACGACGAGCAGGGTTAAGCGATATGGAGCAAGGAACACCGGGAACCGCGGGCCGGTATTTTTGTTCCGGGAACAACAGACAAGGCCAGAGCCGTGAGGCTCTGACCTATAAAAAACTTTCGGGTGATTTGCAAATGAAAATGCTGAGCAAACATTTCATCTACGTCTCGACGAAGAGGTGGAAATGACTGAAATCAGCTCACTGCTTGCTGGTTGCAGCGCCATCATTGCGCATCGACAAAGCAATGCGTTCAGCTGTGCCAATTGGAATTTCTCCGACCACCGTGACCATCATCTCACCCTCGGGCGTGGTGAGGCGGCGAGAAACGGCAACAGTCGGCCCCAACTGCGTGCGGGTGTCAGTCACTGTCGCACCGTTGAGTGGCTCCAGGAACACCGAGAAACGCGCCAGACCGTCGTCATACATCAGGCTGTTGACCTGAGTCTTGGTTTCCGGATCTTTGTGCGAAGTACTGCTGGTCAGCACGAACCCCGGAGGGAGCCAGTCCGAATGCCAGACCTGAGCCGTCTTCACCGCAGACGCTTTGTCACTGTCCAAGGTGATGGCCTTGCAATCGGTGCCCGCCTGCAAATCTTTATCCGACGGGACATCAGCGGTATCAAGGCTGGTGAACTGGAAACGCTCGAGCAACTGCCCCTTGTCATTGAGCAGCAGTGACTTAAGCGGCAGAGCGGTCTGTTTGTCCAGATGAAGTTCGAAACCATAGCGATGCTGGTCTCGCGGCGTCAGCGATACGATAACCGCATCCCGCCCGGCCACACGCGACTTGCCGATGACAGCAAGGTCATACCAGTTTTTCAGCTTTTGGGGATCAAACGCACGAGCGGTCGAGTTGGAAGAGTCTCCCAACCCCGCAATCAGAGTGCCACTGACACATTGAGTATGCCCATCAATGCGCACCACTTCCTGTGCCGAACCGTCCAGCTGAACCAGGCGCTCGCGAACCTGACCGTTCTGGACACGATGCCAGATGTTATGGGTAGAAAAACTACCGTTACGCTCGTAAACGAAGGTGCCTTGAAAGCTTTGCTGCTGTTCGGCCTGGCCCAGACGGTTCAACCAGTCCTGGGCCTCATCAGCGTGGGCTGGAACAACGAACCAGCCACTGAGCAGAAGCGAAAGTAAAGGTATGGCGCGCATGATCCTCCTTAACGGTTTTCCATGCTTGCTGCACGCGCATAAGGCAAGGCGCTTTCAGTACCTTTCAGTGCAGCCTGCTGGGCATGCTGGCGCAGATAACCTGGCAGACGCTGATCATGCCAGCCTGGCTGACCTTGCAGAACGCCATTGGCCATCGGACCGGTGGTTTCCGAGCTTTCCTTATAGCCTGCCAGCACTGCAGGGCCTTTGGCTTGCGGTGCTACCAGCGAAGGCTGATTGGACTGCTGAGCCAACTCGACACCCGCGATTTCGTCCTGGTTGTACAGACGAACACCGGCCAGTACGGCAACGGTCACCGAAGCGGCAACGGCCAGACGACCGAGGTTACGCCATGGACCACGGGATACTTTGGCTGGAGCCGTTTCGTCTTCCAGCGCAGCAGAGACTGCCGCAGCGATGTCCAGACGCGGAAGCAGCAGGTCCTTGTGCATGGCTGCCCGGGCGATCTGGTAACGAGCCCAGGTCTCACGGGTTTCAACATCGTCCAGTGCATTGATCACTCGACGCAATTCCAATTCGTCCGCTTCGTTATCCATCACTGCGGACAGCGATTCCTGCAGGGCTTCACGACTCATGGCGTTCCTCTCTTGGCTGTCGCCGCTGTCTCAGTTTTCCTGCAACAACGGCTGCAGGGCTTTATCGATGGCCTCCCGAGCGCGGAAAATCCGGGAGCGCACGGTACCCACCGGACACTGCATGACACTCGCAATGTCCTCGTAACTCAGACCATCGAATTCACGTAAAGTTAACGCCGTACGCAAATCCTCTGGCAGTTGCTGAATGGTTCGATGGACGGTGCCTTCGATCTCATCCCGCAGCAACGCGCGTTCCGGTGATTCGAGATCCTTGAGGCCATGATCGCCATCGTAGAACTCTGCGTCTTCAGAACTTACATCACTATCCGGCGGCCGGCGGCCGCGTGAAACCAGATAGTTTTTTGCCGTGTTGATGGCAATGCGGTAAAGCCACGTATAGAACGCGCTGTCTCCGCGAAAGTTTCCTAATGCTCGGTACGCCTTGATAAAGGCTTCCTGAGCCACATCCTGGGCTTCATGGGTGTCGTGCACAAAACGCACGATCAACCCGAGAATTTTGTGCTGATATTTCAGCACCAGCAGATCGAAAGCTCGCTTGTCGCCACGCTGAACGCGCTCGACCAGCTGCTGATCCTCTTCCTGGGTTAGCATGAACACTCCTCGATAAGCATGGAGGAGGCTTGCATAACTAAACGACCAGACTTGCAAACATAGACTCGGGCTTTTCGCAAAAGTTCTCCCCCTCCAGGCAAGTTTCCTGCGGGCTCTGATTTGGCACGCACGAAAAACGCAGCGCGGGATAAACCGGCTGCGCGAATAATCTTGTCATCGGTTCGCCGGCAAAAACCCAATCGCAGGTTCTGCATTGAAGCCGACACTGTCCCGTGTTTCTGGCAACTGTCTATTGATCTTGGGCCTCTGGCAAAAGTTCCAATTATTTATAGCCATGCTGGAGCGACATTGAGCGACCGTGCGCTGAAAAAGCCTGTTTCATCCTCGATACAGTTGCCTTTTTCCAAAACGATGAAAAAAAACCTCCGACGAAACGTCAGGCTTTTGTCGTCACAGTAGTTTCACAATGCCATACAAGCCCGGCTATTGTGCCGCTCCACCCCTCTATATACTAGTGGGCTGTGTGGCTGTCTTGACTCGCCGATCCAGCTGTCTTGCGCCAACCCCGATCCGGGTCGCTTTGAGCGGAATCCTGAAATGAGCCAACAGTTTCAACACGATGTTCTGGTGATTGGCAGCGGCGCTGCCGGTTTGAGTCTCGCGCTGACCCTGCCGGGTCATTTGCGCATTGCCGTATTGAGCAAGGGTGATCTGGCCAACGGTTCGACCTATTGGGCCCAGGGCGGCGTCGCTGCCGTGCTGGACGATACCGACACTGTCGAATCCCACGTCGATGACACCCTGAACGCCGGCGGCGGTCTGTGCCATGAAGACGCGGTGCGTTTCACTGTCGAGCACAGTCGGGAAGCCATCCAGTGGTTGATCGACCAGGGCGTGCCGTTCACCCGCGACGAACAGTCCGGCACCGAAGACGGCGGCTTCGAATTCCACCTGACCCGCGAGGGCGGTCACAGTCATCGGCGCATCATCCACGCCGCCGACGCAACCGGCGCAGCGATTTTCACCACCCTGCTCGCCCAAGCCAGAGAGCGCAGCAATATAGAGCTGCTGGAACAACGGGTTGCCGTTGATCTGATCACCGAACGGCGTCTGGGCCTGGACGGCGAGCGCTGCCTCGGTGCCTACGTGCTGAATCGCGCGACCGGCGAAGTCGACACCTACGGCGCACGCTTCGTGATCCTCGCGTCCGGCGGCGCGGCCAAGGTCTACCTCTATACCAGCAACCCCGATGGCGCCTGCGGTGATGGCATCGCCATGGCCTGGCGTTCGGGCTGCCGGGTGGCCAACCTGGAATTCAACCAGTTCCACCCCACTTGCCTGTATCACCCACAAGCCAAGAGTTTCCTGATCACTGAAGCCTTGCGCGGCGAAGGTGCGCACCTGAAGCTGCCCAATGGCGAACGGTTCATGCCGCGTTTCGACAAACGTGCCGAACTGGCACCACGCGACATCGTCGCCCGTGCCATCGACCATGAAATGAAGCGCCTGGGCGTCGACTGCGTCTATCTCGATATCAGCCACAAGCCGGAAGCCTTCATCAAAAGCCACTTCCCGACTGTTTATGAGCGCTGCCTGGGTTTCGGCATCGACATCACCAGGCAACCGATCCCGGTCGTACCGGCGGCGCACTACACCTGTGGTGGGGTGATGGTCGATCAACACGGTCGCACCGATGTGCCTGGGCTGTACGCGATTGGCGAAACCAGCTTCACCGGTTTGCACGGCGCCAACCGCATGGCCAGCAACTCGCTGCTCGAATGCTTTGTCTATGCGCGTTCGGCGGCGGCGGACATTCTTGCGCAACTGGATGCCGTCACCGCGCCAAACGCCCTGCCCGAGTGGGACGCCAGCCAGGTAACCGATTCCGACGAAGACGTGATCATCGCCCACAACTGGGATGAGCTGCGCCGCTTCATGTGGGACTACGTGGGGATCGTGCGCACCAACAAGCGCCTGCAACGGGCGCAGCACCGCGTGCGCCTGCTGCTGGACGAGATCGACGAGTTCTACAGCAACTATCGCGTAAGCAGAGACCTGATTGAATTGAGGAACCTTGCTCAAGTAGCGGAACTGATGATCAGGTCTGCCATGAAACGTAAGGAATCTCGGGGTCTGCACTACACGTTGGACTATCCAGAGCTGCTGCCAGAGGCGAAGGATACGATCCTTACACCCGACAAATGAGGCACGTTAGGAGCCATAGCGTAGCACCATGGGGCCCCAGTTTGTAACAGCTTTGGCGCACATTTGTCCCAACGCTGAGGTCCTTATCACCTGCCCGCAAGGGTCCTTATCGTGCGCCTGAGCGAGCATGCGAGGGCCTATGGGGGTAAGCGCGCAGGTTAGTAGTTACAGGTGGTCACTCAGATTTTTGTGCCAGATCCTCATGAGGTGCCCTTGAGGCACCCATACAGCCAGAAGGCCACATGAACACCAACGCAGGCCCGTAGGCCGCGCTAAACGTGTCCATGAAGTTGTCCTAAGAGTTAAGGGATCGGTGAACCGTCAGGTTTGTGAGACCGTATTGAGTGGCAATCTCAAGGATGCCCTCATAGGATTTAGGCCAGCCTCCACCACTTGAGTCGTTGGTGGCCCCTGACTGGAGCAGGGCAAAGCAAACGGCTGCATATGGGGTCAGGTGATCGACTTGTATCTTCGTAACCACCCGTTTGTCCTTGTAGGTATAACAGAGAGTAAAACTCATGGCTGGCCTTGCCGTAACATGGTCGATGCCCAAGCATAGCAACTAAACAGCTCGCCCATGAGGCCCATTACGGACCTCATGGATACAGCGGGTGTTACGGCTTGACGACCACACGGGTGATCAGCGGAAAGTCTACGGTCTCGACCTGAAGTTTCTCAGTAGGGTCCGCTGGGTTTGCCAGCTTCAGCTTGACCTTGGCCTGAGCCATTACGTCAGCGATACCGGTGATTTCGATGTCCCAGCCCTGTACCGAGGCGTTACGGCTGGCGAGGATTGACCACACATCACCGTCGTTACCTTCACGGAACGACAGGGAGGCGAAGCCTTTAGGGAGCATGAAGACGCCACGGTTGCCATCCGAATAGAACTGGGTACGGCAGCCCAACAGGTCCTCAATATCATCTACGCCTGCACGCTGGGCAGCACGCTCAAGGATTGCCTGTTCGGTCATGTGCATCAGCAGCACGAAGTCACTCAGGGAGTTGCCCACTGAGTGGTTGATGCTCAGTGTTAGTTGGTCAATCCAATCCTCAGCACGATCACGTGGTCCAGTGCCAGCAATGGTGACTTCCTTGACCTCGACACTTGGGGACTTCAGGAGAATGTCCACGATGGTAGAGCCGCACGCTTTCTCAAAGTCCTGCATGGCCTTATCCAGCATTTGGCCGATGGAGTTGCTGGTGAAACCTGCCACCACATGAGCATCTAACAGAGTCATACGGTGCGAGAAGAACGCGGCGGTATCAGTGGGCTCCGTAAAGATCACGTCACCGGCAACAGCTTCACCCTTTGTAATGGTCGAGGTGTCGTAGATCGACTTACGTGGGTCGAACTCGACGTTGCGGTCGACCATGTTGACCAGTTGCACAGGGGTCGGCTCAGTGCCCTTAGGTCGAAACTCACACGGGATAGCATCAACGGCGTTCTGGTGCCATTCGCCACCATTAAAGAAGTCGTCAAGGACCGCAACGATACCTTCAGCGGCGACGCTGCCGTCACTGCATGGGGCGCTTGTGGATGCCTGGGTGTTGAACTGAAGGTTACCACCATTGCCCCACACGGCCTGCTCATAGGCAGTCGGTGCGCTGTAACGGTCAGTGTTCTCGCGGTGGTCGGCGGATTTGAAAGCGTTCTGTTTACGAGTAGGCATGATTGAGTATCTCCTGAAAGTTTACTTGAAGGGGTTCAACGGGACGCCAACAAGAGCCAGCGCCACCGGAGGCAAGACGGTGTGAGTCAGTAGGTTGCCCGTGAGTCATTCCCACGAGGACCATGAGGACCGGCCATTAGCGGCACGGATAGCAGCACCACGTGCACGGTATTCAGCTTCGCGGGCCTCACGCTTGGCACGGCGACGGGCGACCTCAAGGGCCGTAGGGGTCGCATAGGAAGCAACGCGCTCAGCATGGGCACGAGACTCAGCTAACTGGCGCTCACGCTCGGCTGCTGAATGGGCCTCACGAGCACGAACTGCTCGGACCACAGCGGGGAACGCATCAGCGATCAGACCAGCGTCAAGGTATTGCTTAACGATGGCCTCACGGGCCGAATCATTCTTACCTGCACCAGCGATCAGCCCAGACAGCATCACGCCTTCAGCGAAGGTACGGGTCACGCTCTGGCCTTGGACTTCAACAGTTTCGGGCGTTACGTTTTGAATGTTCAATTGCATGGTAGGTGTCTCCTAAATTCGAGACATTGATTCATGGCCCTGCCGCATAGAGGCAACGTGACCAGATGGCAAGGAGTAGCCGCACGGACCTCTCAAGGACATGATCAATATCTTCTGGGTTTGGGTTGGTGCGATCACGGGTCTGTAACTTGGCGGGGTGTGATCTTGGTGCCGATAGCGGACGGCGTTACAATAGATGGATGATGCGTTGAGCTTTCCCTAAAGGGACCTTTAAGCGTGCACGGAGTACCCCGTCGATGTGGAGCGATGGTGACCCGATGATCGACTTAACGAAGGCGCTCAGACCGGGGTGATTGGCTTCGAGGTGGGCCAGTAGGGAATCCAAATGGACCCCGCATGATGACTCGCAATAGAAGCTGTTACGGGCACGTCGATCACGCCAGATGCCACGGAGGGTCAGCAACTTCACGCGGGACGCGGGGGTGACGCACAGGGCATTGAGCTGGTCGAGGAAGGAACTGCTCATAGCTGTGCCTCCTTGCATGCACGGCCCCAGCGATCCACACGGGATGCCTGAGTGGCCTTCTTAGCTTTGGCCTGAGCGGCCTTGGCTTCAGCTACGCCGACGTTGATGGTCTCAGTATTTGCACGCAACCAGTCAAGGCCACGGGGTTTGACCCTCCAGCCTTCACGGTTGCCGAAGTCCGATGAGATCGCCACAAAGGCGCCTGATGAGAAACCTTGCTGCTTCGGTCGGATCTGACCAGTACGGCTACCAAAATCGTCACAGACGTGAACGAACATCGGCCCCTTTGCGAGAAATTCAAGAGCAAGTCGAGGCTGTTGAATACCAGCCACACGGCAAGCCTCGGTCCATGTCAGACCCGCGCCGCGAGCCTTCATGTCGAGAGTCGTAGCCTTGGGCATGTTTGCGTCCAGAAGGGCATCTTTATGGCGCAGCTCACGGACGGCACTGTTACGCATGGCGATGAACGCACGAATGACCATCAGGTAAAAGTCGGTTGAAACCCACATGGCGTATGCAATTGCGCCCTCTTCTGTTGCAAGGGTCCCGTTACCGTGGGAGACATGCAAATTTGCATCTTTGATCAGGGCAGCTTGAACAGCATTACGCCACTGACCCGGTTCCCGAACATTCAGAGTCTTGGCGATCTCGTTGAGATTCCACATTCCATCTTCGTTCGGCTTGAAGGTCTGCCCCTCAATCACGATAGGCAGCAGATCAGTTTGGTTATTGGTGTTGGCCAGCATAGTAGTGGACTCCTTTTGAATGCCCCCTGAGTTCGCTCCCACAGGCCGACCGTCAAGGCCCCACTACGGGCATCGACTATGGCTCAAGAAGCATTCAGAAAGACTTGACGTTGATAAAAGCCCAGCGACGGGCGTAGAGGAATTCAGAGCGACCGATTAGCTTAGCGGTCTGTCCCTGTTCTTGTGAGGGTTTTTAATCTGGTCATACTGGAGCACCAACGAGCCGCTACGGTCACACTTCTACAACCACGACATCGAAGGTAGACCCAAGATCTTAATGATCGACCTTAAGGTAACTCTAAGAGCATTCTCTTTAAGTTTTTATTATTTATAGAACTAAACTAATAAAACTTAATCTTAGAGTCATCTTGTAGAGATCTTTAAGTTAAAAGGCCCCTTTATACTGTGCGATCAGAGATAGGAGGCCCAAACCTATCAAGGGTCTATTCACACGAAGTGCGCAGACAGAATCGCTACAGTGGACCTGATGCTGGCCCCGCAGATCCCGTTAGGGCTGCGCTTGGTGGTCGTGGTGTCTTGGACATTGGTCTACCTGAAAGAGGTAACGTTGATCACTGGACGTACACGCCTTGCCCGCAGAGGGCCACCTTTGAGGTGACCTTGCGGCATCTTGAAAGGAAAGCAACGCTGATTTAGCCTGTCCCTCTTTGGGTGAGGGTTTTTAAATCTTCGACGAACGTGTAGCTAACACGTCAGGACTCACAACCGCTCGCATGTCCTTATCGAACCTAACGGCTGGTCTTCCCTGAAGTGACATCAAGGTAGACCTTATTGTTGACTTTCATACCGCCGCAATAAGTGAAGTACACACCTTCGCCACGATTCGTTGAGGCCATCCAGCCACCAATTTCCTTGAAGTCATCCTCAGTACAAGTGCCGTCATCTATCAATGCCCGCGCTGCTTTAGCAAATGGGTCCTTATAAATCCTATAATCGTCTGAACCTTTTACGAGAGAGTAATCTCCACTTGCATCCTCTGAAGGGTCCTTAGGGCGATCTCGGCTAAAATCTTTGCTCTGAACCCATTCAGCAAACTTCCCGTCCTTGATGCCATTAACGGCCGTACAGGCTTTATTTCCAGACTTAATGTACTCGCTGACGCCGCCAGTACAGGATGCAGAATAGGTTTTAGTAATACGCACCCACTGACCTTTACGCTCTAAGATGTCAACGCCTTCCCTGAACATAAGTCGGCCTGCGACCCCACACTCTGTAGATGGGCAAGTGTGTCGATCAGTACGATCTGTGGTGACCCATAGTTTTTCCTGCCCCAGCGCATGAGCCGCAAAGACTTGAAGCACTGCACAAAGAGCGAGGCCACTGAAGAAACGTCCATTGTTCAATTGACAGCTCCGTTACTTAGTTAATGTTCCATGATGTCCGCATACTAAGCGCTCGTTGGCGACCAGCATAGATGCAGCCTTAGCTTACCAGCTTCAAAGCTTTCACCAGAGCGTCCGCCATACGGCCCACCTCAACGGCACTCCCAGCCCCGTACAGGTCATAACTGATAGACCCTGAAGCGTGACCCAAGATGGACTCAGCGGTTCCCACAGGCACCTCAGCGGCCTTCAAGGCACCGGCCAGTGAGTGACGCAATGAGTGGAAAGTCTGGGTCCGATCAGCGTTCAAGCTCAAGACATCCCGTAACGCACCATTAAGCAGGTTCGAGAACTGACCAGCGCCCAAGGTGAACAGCCGAGAGTCGGCCTTCCTGACAAACTCAAGGAACGCCTTAAGGTCGAAGCCATAGGCCCCGTCAGTCAGCGGTACGACACGTAGAGCATTCTTGGTCTTGGCTGTCTTGCCATCGTTCCTATTGATGTCGATGACCCACACAGTCCCGACCTGCTTAACGTCAGCCTTGGTCAACTGCCTGAGTTCCTCAATACGGGTCCCAGTGATCACTCCAAGGGACAACGCCCAGCGCTGCCAAGCGTCCACTGGAAGCGACTTAGCGTGAGCCATCAGGGCCTTTACCTGATCCTGAGAGAGCGCCTCACGGGAGCTGTCAGCTCCTTTAGTTGGCTTCAGGCCCTTATCGAAACTCTTATCGAGGTAGCCATTGTTCACAGCCCAATCCATGACCGTTGATAGCCGGGTCAGCAGCTTCTTAACTGTCGAAGGCTTACGGGCCTCAAGGAGCTTTTCCCTGAGGCCCTTCATGTCTTCCCGTGTGTGGCTCTTCATGTCCAAGTCACCAAGGACCGCACCGATGGCCTCACACGATGACTTCACGTCCCGCATGGTGCTGGCCTGAATGCTGTCCTTGCGTTCCTCCATGTAGAGCGCAGAGAGAGACTTAAAGGTCAGACCCGGAGAAGCATTTACAGATTGGGAGAGAAAGAGGGCTTCAGGCGTGCCACAAGGTTCATCGTTGAGGTCCTTAACGATCTCGACCAGCTTCCCTGAACGGCCCCGCATACGCTCCTGAGAGGCCTCAAGGATCTCAAGGGCCTTACTGACTGCCCGCTGCTGATTCACACTCAGAGGCAACGTTGCGGACGCCTTACGCAACGCCAAGTGATGCTCATCGTTGATCATCTCGTAAGCGACCAGTGAGCTGTCACCGTGTGCCATCGTCAAGTTGTACTCAGCGAAGTCAGTCAGGCGCGCGCGCAGTTCATCCCATGACGCCTCTGGGTTGTCCAAGTGGTAGGCCTTGAGGGTCGAAAGGATGTCGTCTGAGATGGTCATTGCGGTGGCCTTGTCGGTGGTCCTGAGTGACAGCGTGAAGAAGCCCTTAACGGTTCCTTGCGGGCGAAGGCGAAGGTAATAGCGACCAGACCGGCGATAGTGGTATGGCTTGGCGAGCGCAGTTTGTAACAGGTTTGTCCCACTTTGGGAGCGGTGGTTGACGGTCATCGGCTGAAACCCCTGTATCCATTGGGTTTAGCCTCACAGGGTCGAGTTCTACAGCAACTATAAGGTCAGCCGCGACCTGATCGAGTTGCGTAATCTGGCGCAAGTCGCCGAGCTGATGATCTGCTCAGCCATGGAGCGCAAGGAAAGTCGCGGCCTGCATTACACGCTCGACTATCCGAACCTGCTGCCCGAGGCGCTCGACACTATTCTGGTGCCGCCCACCTACGCCGGCTGAATTTGAGCCGCACTCGCAGGCGTCGGTGCACATCCGCTGCCTGCGAGTCTCGCGGTACGCAGATCGAACGCACTCGCCGCTCCCCACGCAGACGAAAGCGCAACACCACGATCAACGGCAACGCCAGGCTGTCCGGGCGCAACTGCACCGCTTGCCAGCCGCCCGCCTGATTCCACAACTGCCAGCCATCGGCGTCGCGGCGCAATCGGCAAAAGGCCTGCGGATGCTTCAGCAGTATCTGCCGTGGCAACACCCATGCGGCGTGCAGCACACAGGCGAAAGCTCCGAGCAGACTGGCCCAGAGTGGAATCGACAGGAGAAACAAAACACCCACAGCGAACGCCTGGGCCAACAGGTACGCCGCCAGCAACTGCCGTGAGGCATGCCAGCGGCATTCGAAGGTGTTACTTGGGCTGAACACGGTCCAGGATCATCCGGACCATGCGCTGCAGTTCCGGATCTTCGGATTCGCTGCGCTCCATGAACCAGCCGAACATGTCCTGGTCTTCACAGGTCAGCAGTCGGACATACAAGTCGCGATCGACCTGGTTGAGGTGCGGATAGACCTCCTGCACGAACGGCACCAGCAGCACGTCAAGTTCCAGCATGCCGCGGCGGCTGTGCCAGAAGAGGCGATTGAGTTCAACTTGTTCGACCATGGAGCCCTCCTCAAATAGGCGCGCAGTATACAGCCCCGGCGCAGGTCGCACAGTCGGCTTTGGTCGGGCCCCACCGATCCTTTATCAACTACCCATTTCAACAACGCGCCCTTATGATGTGCCCCAGACTTTTTTACCTGCGATGAACCATGGCCGATTCTGCTTTTTTCTGCACCCTGTCTCATGAAGGCGTACTCGCGGTTCGCGGCGCGGATGCCGGCAAATTCCTGCAAGGCCAGTTGACCTGCAACATCAATTACCTCAGCGACAGCCAGGCCAGCCTTGGCGCACGCTGCACGCAAAAAGGCCGGATGCAGTCGAGCTTCCGCATTCTGCTCGAAGGTGACGGTGTGCTGCTGGCGATGGCCAGCGAACTGCTGGAGCCGCAACTGGCAGATCTGAAAAAGTACGCCGTATTCTCCAAGTCCAAGTTGACCGACGAAAGCGCCGCCTGGGTGCGTTTTGGCCTGGAGCACGGCGACGCCGCATTGGCCAGCCTGGGGCTGGAACTGCCGCGCGAGACCGATGCCGTGGTGCGCAACGCAGGCCTGATCGCGATTCGCGTCTCGGCGGATCGCGCCGAGCTCTGGACACCGGCCGATCAAGCCAATGCCATCAAGGCCAAACTCGTCGCCGCCCTGCCGGAAGGCGAGTTGAACCAATGGCTGCTGGGGCAGATTCGCGCCGGTATCGGTCAGGTCATGCCGTCCACCCGCGAGTTGTTCATCCCGCAGATGCTCAACCTGCAGGCCGTCGGCGGCGTGAGTTTCAAGAAAGGTTGCTACACCGGACAGGAAATCGTCGCGCGCATGCAGTACCTGGGCAAGCTCAAGCGTCGCCTCTATCGCGTGCGACTGGACGCGAGCGAACTGCCTGAGCCGGGTACCCCGCTGTTCGCCCCAAGCCACAGCAGCGCCATCGGCGAAGTGGTGATTGCCGCCCGCGCCGCAGAAAAGATTGAACTGCTGGCGGTGTTGCAGGCCGAAGCTGCCGAAGCGGGTGATCTGCACCTGGGTGCCCTCGAAGGCCCAGCGCTGCATTTGCTCGACCTGCCCTACGAACTGGATCGCGACCGCGAAATCCAGCGCTGATCGCAGCTTTTGTTGCAACACCCTAGAGAATCTACATGAGCGAGCTGGCGGATAAGGTCCAACAGGATTTGGTTGAGGCCATCGATAACGATGACCTGGTTCTGCCAACGTTACCGGAAGTGGCCCTGCAAATTCGCAAGGCCGCCGAAGATCCGGAGATCAGCGTCAGCGATCTGAGCAAAGTCATTGGCCGCGACACGGCACTGTCGGCGCGCCTGATCAAAGTGGTCAACAGCCCGTTGCTGCGTGCGACCCAGGAAGTCACCGACCTGCACACCGCGATCACCCGGCTGGGGGTGAACTACAGCAGCAACCTGGCGATCGGGCTGGTGATGGAACAGATCTTCCACGCCCGCTCCGACGTGGTCGAACAGAAGATGCGCGAAGTCTGGCGCAAGAGCCTGGAAATCGCCGGCGTCAGCTACGCCCTGTGCCGCCGCCACACCCAACTCAAACCTGATCAGGCAGCGCTGGGCGGACTGGTGCATCAGATCGGCGTGCTGCCGATCCTGACTTACGCCGAAGATCACTACGAACTGCTGTCGGATCCGGTCAGCCTCAATCATGTGATCGACCACATTCACCCGCTGCTGGGCGACAAGCTGTTGCGGGTCTGGGAATTTCCCGAGCAATTGGTGGAGCTGCCTGGGCTGTATCTGGATTTCAAGCGCGACTCGGCACAGATCGATTACGTCGATCTGGTGCAGGTGGCGAGCCTGTATTGCCACAAGGACAGCGATCATTCGATTTCACGGATTGACCCACTCAGTGTGCCGGCATTCAGAAAGCTTGGGATCGATCCGGAGAACAAGCAATTGTGTGCAGATCTGGAAGAGTCGCGGACGATGTTTTACTGACCTGTGGCGAGGGAGCTTGCTCCCGCTGGGCTGCGAAGCAGCCCCAAAACCAGGCGGCCTCCCTTCACCAGGCAAACCTTGCACTCAGGAATCACGACTGCTGCGCGGCTGAGCGGGAGCAAGCTCCCTCGCCACAAAAGCCATCTCGGCTGCTATCCGGCAATAAAACTCACCCGAACCTTCAAACCGGCCTGCTCGCCATCATGCAAGGTGATCTGCGCCAGATGCGCCCGGCAGATCTCTCCGACAATCGCCAGCCCCAACCCTGAACCCGCCACCTGTTGATTGCGCCGGTAGAAGCGTTCAAACACCCGATCACGCTCCTCCAGCGGAATCCCCGGCCCGTCATCTTCAACCTCAAGCACCGCCGGTGCCGCGACCCGCAGAATCACGTTGCCGCCCGGTGGCGTATGCGCCAGGGCGTTGTCCACCAGATTGCTCAACAGTTCATTGAGCAACGTCGGCTCGCCGCGCAGCCATACCGGTTCATCCGCCTCCAGCGCCAGTGCGACGCCGCGCGCGTGGGCGAGAGGCGCCATGGCCATGCCCAGTTCGCGGGCCAACTGACTCAGATCCAATAATTGCGCGCCGCCCTCGGCAATCGCCCGGGCACCGTTTTCCACCCGTGCCAGCGACAGCAGTTGATTGGCCAGATGGGTCAGGCGGTCAGTGCTTTGCGCCGATGACTCCAGGGTCGTGCGCCAGGTTTCCGGCTCGCTGGAACGCAGCCCCAACTCCAGCCGCGCCTTCAATGCTGCCAGTGGCGTGCGCAGTTCGTGGGCGGCATCGGCGATGAACTGCGCCTGCCGCTCGAACTGCCCACGCAGGCGCTCGGTGAAGTGATTGAGCGCGCGCACCAGCGGCCACAATTCATGTTGCACCTCCACCAGCGGCAGCGGCCGCAAATCATCGGGCTGGCGCTCCTCCACCGCCGTGCGCAGACGTTCCAGCGGGCGCAGCGCAGCACTCACCGCGAACCACACCAGCAACAATGCGCCGATCGCGAGCATGCCCAGACGCAACAGCGTATCGGCCGCCAGACTGCGCGCCATGGCGACGCGCGCCTCATCGGTTTCGGCGACGCGGATTTCCGCCATGCCGTTCATGTTCGGTTCGGTGACCGCTTTGAGCAGGCTGACCACGCGCACGTTCTGCCCGCGATAGGTCGCGTTGTAGAAGCGCGCGAGCGCCGGGTAATCGTCGGTTCTTGGCGTACCGGGTGGCGGCCCGGGCAGGTTTTCGTAGCCGGAAATCAGCTTCTGGTGGATGTCGTTGACCTGGTAATAGATCCGCCCGGCACTGTCGTAGGCGAAAGTATCGAGGGCCACGTAGGGCACATCGGCGCTGAGCGTACCGTCGCGTTGCGAGAGGCCGGCGGCGATGGTTCGCGCCGAGGCCAGCAGGGTTCGGTCGTAAGCCGTGTCGGCAGCTTCGCGTCCGTTCCAGTACGCGCTCAAACCACTGGCGAGCATCAATACCACCAGCAACAACGCGAGGTTCCACAGCAACCGCCAGCGCAGGCTGCTGGGCTTATGCATCGCGGCTTTCCAGCAGGTAACCGAGGCCACGGAAAGTCACGATCGCCACAGGCTGGCCGTCGAGTTTCTTGCGCAAGCGATGCACGTAGATTTCGATGGCGTCGGGGCTGGCTTCTTCGTCGAGCCCGAACACCTGCGCGGCGAGTTGCTCCTTGCTCATCACCCGTCCCGGGCGGGCGATCAATGCTTCGAGCACGGCCTGTTCGCGAGAGGTCAGGGTCAGCAATTCTTCGCCGAGGCTGAAACGTCGGGTGTCGAGATCGTAGGCCAGCACGCCGCAACGCTGCTGGCGTTCGCCGCCGAGCACACTGCGTCGCAGCAGGGCTTTGACCCGCGCTTCGAGTTCGCTCAGTTCGAACGGTTTGGCGAGGTAATCGTCAGCGCCGAGATTCAAGCCGTGTACGCGGTCCTTCACATCGCTGCGCGCCGTCAGCATCAACACCGGCAGGTTCTTGCCGCGTGCGCGCAGGCGCGCCAGCACCTCGAACCCGTCCATGCGCGGCAGGCCGACATCGAGGATCGCCATCGCGTATTCCTCGCTGCCCAGCGCCAGGTCGGCGGCCACGCCATCGTGCAGCACGTCCACGGTCAGACCGGTGCTCTTGAGCGCCTGGGCGACGCTTTCGGCCAGCTGCAAATGGTCTTCGACGAGCAGAACACGCATGGATCCTTACCTCATTCAGGGATGGCCGACGCCATTCTTTGCCGCGGAGTTTACAGCCGCAACCGCCACTGTGAAGCCCGAAAACCGCGAAATCCAGCTGAAAGGTTAGCGAAAGGTTAGGCCGTTAGAGTCCGGTCACGGACAGTTTCGACTGCCGTCGCTGCTGCCACACAGCGCTACGAAAAACGCCACGAAGCGTTTTCGACCAATAAGAACAATAAACGGAGTACACCGCGCATGCCGTCCTTGCAGACCAAGGCTTTCACGCCCGCTCGCCCTTTGCGTTTCAGCCACACCGCCCTCGCCAGTGCCGCCGCCCTCGCCAGTTTTTCACCGCTGAGCTACGCCGACTTCATCAAAGACAGTTCCGCCACCTTCGAAACCCGCAACATGTACTTCAACCGTGACTTTCGCAACGGCACCAGCGCCCAGCAAAGCAAGCGGGATGAATGGGCCCAGGGTTTCATGCTCAACCTGCAATCGGGTTACACCGACGGCACCGTGGGGTTCGGTGTCGATGCGCTGGGCATGTTGGGGGTCAAACTTGATTCGAGCCCGGATCGCACCGGCACCGGCCTGTTGCCGACCCACGATGACGGGCGCGCCGCTGATGAATATTCCAAGGTCGGCCTGACCGGCAAAGTGAAAATCTCCGCCACCGAACTGAAAATCGGCAGCCTGATACCTGAATTGCCGATCCTCAAACCGAACGACGGGCGCATCCTGCCGCAGACCTTCGAGGGCGGTTTGCTGACCTCCAAAGAGATCAAGAACCTGACCTTCACCGGCGGGCGTCTGGAGAAAGCCAAGGATCGCGACAGCACCGATTTCGAGGACATTGCCCTCAATAACAAGAACAGCCGTTTCGCTGGCACCGTGGCCGGCAAGCATTTCGATTTTGCCGGCGTGGACTACAAGTTCACCGACAAGATCACCGGCAGCTATCATTTCGCCCAACTTGACGAAGTCTACAACCAGCATTTCTTCGGGCTGGTCGCCTCGCGGCCGATGGGTCCGGGCACATTCGCCACCGACCTGCGTTTTGCGGTCAGTGACGATCAGGGCGCGGCCCGTGGTGGCGAAATCGACAACCGCTCGCTCAATGGCCTGGTCAGCTATGCCCTGAGCGGCCACAAGTTCAGCGCCGGCTATCAGCACATGTCCGGCGACAGCGCCTTCCCGTATGTCGATGGCAGCGATCCGTACCTGGTCAACTTCGTGCAGATCAACGACTTCGCCGGCGCCGAAGAACGCTCCTGGCAGGCGCGTTACGACTTCGACTTTGCGCGCCTCGGCATCCCCGGCCTGTCGTTCATGAGTCGTTACCTGAGCGGTGACAACATCAAGCTCAAGAACGGCGATGAAGGCAAAGAGTGGGAACGCAACACCGAGATCAAATATGTAGTACAAAGCGGCGCCTTGAAGGACGTTGCCGTCCGCCTGCGTAATGCCACCTACCGTTCCAACTACTCCGCTCGCGATGCCGATGAAGTGCGTCTGCTGGTGAGCTATAGCGTTGCCCTTTGGTAATTGATTGAAATGCTGCGGGTTGGAAGATCAAAAGATCGCAGCCTGCGGCAGCTCCTGCAAAAAGCCCTACAACAAGAAGACCGTGGAGAAACCAATGAACTTATCACTGCGTAAAGTTGCTCTGGCCGCTGGCGTCATGCTGTTCGCCGGCCAACTGATGGCCGAACCGAAGCGCCCGGAATGCATCGCCCCGGCCTCCCCAGGCGGCGGTTTCGACCTGACCTGCAAACTGGCGCAAAGCGCGCTGGTCAACGAAAAACTGCTGACCAAACCGATGCGTGTGACTTACATGCCCGGCGGTGTCGGCGCGGTGGCGTACAACGCGGTCGTCGCTCAGCGCCCGGCCGATGCGGGCACGCTGGTGGCGTGGTCCAGCGGTTCGCTGCTGAACCTGGCGCAAGGCAAGTTCGGCCGTTTCGATGAAACCAATGTGCGCTGGCTCGCGGCCGTCGGCACCAGCTACGGCGCCATCGCGGTGAAAAGCGATTCGCCCTACAAGACCCTCGACGATCTCGTCAAAGCCTTGAAGAAAGATCCGAGCTCGGTGGTCATTGGTTCCGGCGGCACCGTCGGCAGCCAGGACTGGATGCAAACCGCCCTGATCGCCAAGGCTGCCGGGATCAACCCGCGTGACCTGCGTTACGTCGCCCTCGAAGGTGGCGGCGAAATTGCCACCGCGCTGCTTGGCGGGCACATCCAGGTCGGCAGCACCGACATTTCCGACTCCATGCCGCACATCCAGAGCGGTGACATGCGCCTGTTGGCAGTATTTGCCGACAAACGCCTCGACGAGCCGGAAATGAAAGACATCCCGACCGCCCGCGAGCAGGGTTACGACATCGTCTGGCCAGTGGTTCGCGGTTTCTACCTCGGGCCAAAAGTCAGCGACGAAGACTACGCCTGGTGGAAAGACGCCTTCGACAAACTGCTGGCCTCGGACGATTTCGCCAAGCTGCGCGATCAGCGTGAACTGTTCCCGTTCGCCATGACCGGCCCGGAGCTGGACACCTACGTGAAGAAGCAGGTGGCGGACTACAAGGTGCTGGCCAAAGAGTTCGGCCTGATTCAGTGATCGTCTCTGTCTAGCGGCTGTGGCCTCGCGCATCGAGGCCTCGGCACAGGAGTTTCCCATGCTCTTACAACGCATTTTCGCCTCGGTGCTATTGCTGGCCTGCGTCGGCCTGGCGCTGATGGCGTGGCCGTATCAAGCGGCTTTTTCTTATGAACCGGTCGGCCCGCGTGCCTTTCCCCTGCTGATGCTCGGCCTGATGGGCCTGGCGCTGCTGTACATGGTGTTCCGCCCGGCACCGATCAAACACAGCGCGGACGAACCGCCGCTGGATCGCGAAACCCTGATCAAGATCGGCATCTGCGTCGTCCTGCTGTTGGTGTTCGCCGGCACATTTGAATCGCTGGGTTTCATCATCGCCAGCGTCATCACCGGCTTCCCGATGGCACGCCTGTACGGCGGTCGCTGGTTGCCGAGCGTGGCGATCATCAGCCTGATGGCCATCGGTCTTTACCTGCTGTTCGACCGTTTGATGGACGTTCCGCTGCCCCTTGGCCTGCTCAGCGTTCTGGAGAACTGATATGGATACTCTTGGCTATTTGGGTCAGGGTTTTGGCGTTGCGCTGAGCCCCTACAACCTGGTGACCGCGCTGTGCGGCACACTGATCGGCACTGTTGTCGGCCTGTTGCCGGGCCTGGGTCCGATCAACGGTGTGGCACTGCTGATCCCGATCGCATTCGCCCTTGGCCTGCCGCCGGAGTCGGCGCTGATTCTGTTGGCGGCGGTGTATCTGGGCTGCGAATACGGCGGGCGGATCAGCTCGATCCTGCTGAACATTCCAGGCGAAGCCTCCACCGTGATGACCACCCTCGACGGTTACCCGATGGCCCGCAAAGGTCTGGCCGGTGTGGCGCTGTCGCTGTCGGCATGGAGTTCGTTCATCGGTGCATTCATTGCCACCTGCGGCATGGTGCTGTTCGCCCCGCTGCTGGCGAAATGGGCGATTGCTTTCGGCCCGGCGGAATACTTCGTACTGATGGTGTTCGCGATTGTCTGCCTTGGCGGCATGGCCGGTGATCGTCCGCTGAAGACGTTTATCGCGGCGCTGATCGGCCTGTTCCTGTCGACCGTCGGCATCGACGCCAACAGCGGCGTGTACCGTTTCACTGGCGACAACATTCACCTGACCGACGGCATTCAGTTCGTGGTGCTGGTGCTGGGCCTGTTTTCCATCAGCGAAATTCTCCTGCTGCTGGAAAAAACCCACCACGGCCAGGAAGCGGTGAAAGCCACCGGCCGGATGATGTTCAACTTCAAGGAGGCGGCTTCGGTATTCGTGGTCAACGTTCGCTGCGGCGTGCTGGGTTTCATCATGGGCGTGTTGCCGGGTGCCGGCGCGACCCTCGCCAGTGCCGTGGCCTACATGACCGAGAAACGCATCGCCGGCGCCAGCGGCAAGTTCGGTGAGGGTGATGCCCGTGGCCTCGCCGCGCCGGAAACCGCCATTGGCGGTGCCGCCTGCGGTGCGCTGGTGCCGATGCTGACCCTCGGCGTTCCCGGTTCGGGCACCACGGCGGTGATGATCGGCGCCCTGTCGCTGTACAACATCACTCCGGGGCCGCTGCTGTTCCAACAGCAACCGGACATCGTCTGGGGCCTGATCGCTTCGTTGTTCATCGCCAACGTCATGCTGGTGATCCTCAACATCCCGATGATCCGCATCTTCACCCGCATCCTCGCCGTGCCGAACTGGGCGTTGGTGCCCGTCATCGCCATCATTACCGGGATTGGCGTGTATGCGGTGCATGCCACCACGTTCGACCTGTTCCTGATGATCGGTATCGGCATCTTCGGCTACATCCTGCGCAAGCTGGACTTCCCGCTGTCGCCGCTGTTGCTGGGCTTCATCCTTGGCGAACTGATGGAGCAGAACCTGCGTCGCGCCCTGTCGATCTCCAACGGTGCGCTGGAAATCCTCTGGTCGAGCCCGATCACGCTCGGCGTCTGGGTACTGACTGGGATCATGCTGCTGATGCCGATCATCCGCATCTGGCGCAAACGTGCGGCAGCGCAACGCACCATCGCCGATGTCTGATCGTTCGTCCCTCAGAAGCTGGTGGGCTACCCCGCTGGTCGGTCTGCTTGGCGGTTTTATCGCCAGCCAGATCGGCTGGCCGCTACCGTGGATGGTCGGCTCGTTGCTGGCGATCATCCTGGTGCGCTGCCTGACCCCGTGGCAACTTACGGAAATCCCCGGCGGGCGCAAATGCGGGCAATGGATTGTCGGCATCGGCATCGGCCTGCACTTCACCCCGCTGGTGTTGGAGCAGGTGCTCAGTCACTTCGGTCTGATTTTCTTCGGTGCACTGGTTACCAGCCTCTCGGCGGTGGTCGGCGTGTGGCTGATGCGCCGCACCGGCGAAGATCGCGCCACGGCGTTTTTCTCGAGCATGCCCGGCGGCTCCGGGGAGATGGTCAATCTCGGCGCGCGCAACGGTGCGCTGCTCAGCCATGTCGCGGCCGGGCAGAGTCTGCGGGTGCTGGCGGTGGTGCTGTGCGTGCCGGCGGCGTTCAAATATCTGCTGGGCGACGGCACGCCGATTTCCCACGCCGGCAGCGTCGATTGGCGCTGGCTGGCGATTCTGTTTCCCACAGGCGCCCTGCTCGCCTGGCTCTGGCAGCGTTTGCGTCAGCCCAATCCGTGGCTGTTCGGCCCGTTGCTGGTCAGTGCCACGGTGAGCATTGCCTGGGATTTGCACATTGGCCTGCCGGACGGAGGCAGCCAGATCGGCCAGTGGCTGATCGGCAGCGGACTGGGCTGTCACTTCAATCGACAGTTCTTCCGGCGCGCGCCGTCATTCATGGGGCGGACGTTGATCGGCACGGCGTTGACCATGTTGATCGCCACCCTGGCGGCACTGGGCTTGAGTGCACTGACCCATCTGGATCTGCGTTCGCTGACGTTGGGCATGATGCCCGGCGGCATTGCCGAAATGAGTCTGACGGCGGAAACCCTGCAACTGTCGGTGCCGCTGGTGACGGCGATGCAAGTGATGCGACTGTTGTTTGTGCTGTTTCTGGCGGAGCCGTTGTTCAAGTATTGGAATCGTAATCCCGAGTGATACCGAGTCGACTTCATCGCTGGCGAGCCAGCTCCCACAGGATTGTGGTTGCCACAAATCGTGTGTACACCCCTGAAACCTTGTGGGAGCTGGCTTGCCAGCGATAGGGCCAGCCCGGTCAACCGATCAAACCGGCGGCAACCGCCACTCGATCGGCACTTCACCATTCTGCTCAAGAAACTTGTTGGTCCGGCTGAAATGCCCGCAGCCCAGGAAGCCACGATATGCCGACAACGGCGACGGGTGCACCGAGGTCAGCACCAGGTGCTTGGTCGCATCAATCAGCTTCTGTTTGCTCTGCGCATGCGCGCCCCACAGCATGAACACCAGATGCGGCTGGCGTTCGCTGACCACCTCAATGATCCGGTCGGTGAAGAACTGCCAGCCTTTATCCTTGTGCGCGTTGGCATTGGCGCGCTCGACGGTCATGGTGGTGTTGAGCATCAACACGCCCTGATCGGCCCAGCTCTGCAGGTAACCGTGATTGGGGATGTCGATGTTCAGGTCGCGTTTCAACTCCTTGTAGATGTTGACCAGCGATGGCGGCGCCGGCACGCCCGGTTGCACCGAGAAGCACAAGCCATGGGCCTGGCCCGGGCCGTGGTACGGGTCCTGGCCAAGGATCACCACTTTGACCTTATCCAGCGGCGTCGAATTCAGCGCGTTGAAAATCAGCGGCCCCGGCGGATAGATCTCCTTGCCGGCCGCCCGCTCCTGCTGCAGAAAATTGCGCAACTCTGCCATGTAAGGCTGGTCGAATTCAGCACGCAGTGCCTCCTTCCAGCTCGGTTCGAGTTTGATACGGTCGTCAGCAGTCATGGTCATACCCGGCAAAAACAATGGGGCGAACCCTAGGAAAGCCGACCACGCTTGTCAATTGATCTGACACAGATCCGGCACTTTCCCGCACAGCGATCATACTGATCGTTCAAATTCCCGATCGAGGTCACGATGAATCTGCACTTCGAAGAACTCACCGGCACTGACGGCGCCCGCCTCGGTATCGCCAGCCTGGATGCTGAAAAGTCGCTCAACGCGCTGTCCTTGCCGATGATCAACGCCCTGAGCGACAAGCTCAACGCCTGGGCCAAGGATCCACAAATCGTCTGCGTGCTGCTGCGCGGTAACGGCGCCAAGGCATTCTGCGCCGGCGGCGAAGTGCGCAGCCTGGTGGAAGCCTGCCGCGCCCATCCCGGCGAAGTCCCGCCACTGGCCGCGCAGTTTTTCGCCGCCGAATATCGCCTGGACTACAGCCTGCATACCTACCCCAAACCGCTGATCTGCTGGGGCCACGGTTACGTGCTCGGCGGCGGCATGGGCCTGTTGCAAGGTGCCAGCACGCGGATCGTCACGCCGAGCAGTCGCCTGGCGATGCCGGAGATCACCATCGGATTGTATCCGGACGTCGGCGCCAGTTGGTTTCTCTCCCGGTTGCCGGGCAAGCTCGGCTTGTTCCTCGGTTTGACCGGTGCGCACATGAACGGGCGTGATGCGATCGATCTGGATCTGGCCGACCGCTTTCTGCTTGAAGAGCAGCAACCGCAACTCATCGAAGGCCTGCTGCAACTCAACTGGCAGGAACAGACCGACATGCAACTCAACAGTCTGCTCAAGGCCCTGCAACAGGAAGCCGTCGAGCAGATGCCCGAAGCGCAGTGGTTGCCGCGCCGCGAGCAGATCGACGAACTGCTCGACGTCAGCAACGTCATCTGCGCCTGGAAAACCATCAGCCTGCAACGCGACAGCAACGACCCGCTGATCGCCCGCGCCGCGAAAACCCTGAGCGAAGGCTCGCCGCTGACCGCACATCTGGTCTGGGAACAGATCCTCCGCGCCCGCTACCTGTCACTGGCTGAAGTCTTTCAGATGGAATACACCCTGAGCCTCAATTGCTGCCGGCATCCGGAGTTCAGCGAAGGGGTGCGGGCGCGATTGATCGACAAGGATCAGAAACCGCACTGGCATTGGCCGGATATCAACAATGTGCCGGAGGCGGTGGTCGAGGCGCATTTTCACAAGGTCTGGGAAGGTCGGCATCCGTTGGCGGATTTGACGGTTTACTGACGGCCCGGCAAATCGCAGGCAGAAAAAAAGCGGCGCTCAATGCGCCGCTTTTTTGTTTGCGGTGAATTACCAGCGACCGCCTCGCCCGCCGTGGTCACCGCGGTTACCGTGATGATCACGGCCACCACGATCCCGATCCCAACCCCCACCGCGGTGGCCGTCCCAGCGCCCGCGATCGTTGTCGTGCCAGCGACGACTTTCGTAGTAGCGCGGCGCTGGTTGGTAGTAGCGCGGCGCCGAGTAGTAACGCGGAGCCGGTTGGTAGTAACGCGGGGCCGCCTGGTAGTAGCGAGGGGCCGAATAGTAGGTACTGCCACCGCTGTAATACCTGCCGCCAGTGTTGTAGTACGCGGGAGCGGGTGACGTGTAGACCTCCGAGCTGTAGTAACTGTCTGCGTAGGAGTAAGGAGCGCAACCGGCAACGGAAAACATCATCGCAGCAAGTAGAAGAATTCGTCGATACATGGCGGCCTCCTGGACCGCGGGTAGCCGCACCAGCGACGCTGGCAGGCATCAGTCGTTCATTCGGTGACTGACGCAATATCTGACAGCGTTTTCCGAATCTGGTGCGCTTTCGTAACAAGTTGAAACATGTGATTGATGAAATCCCGTTCATTTGGAAAACGCTTTCATTCAGCCACCGATCAGTGGTGCCCACCGTGATAGCCGCCGCCGTGGTAACCGCGTCCATAACCACCGCGATAGCCGTAGCCGCCGTAGTAATAATGAGCACCGCCGTAGTAATAATGAGCACCGCCGTAGTAACGCGGTCCGTAATATCCGCCGTAGTAATACGGCGAATAATAGCCGGGGTAGTAGTAAGTGGCGGGATAAGTGTCGTAAGGCCCGGCGTAGTAATAACAACCGGACAGACCCAGGCCGAGCACCGCTCCCAGCAGCACCCGGCGCAACAGTTTTGAAGTACTCATGACGGCCTCCTGAAAGACCAGCGGCCGCAGCAAGACAGCGCAGCCGACACAGTTTTGACTGTCAGGTCCGGGGCAAGTGCCGGGCGTGGAAAGGCTTCAGATCAGCGGCGTCAGTCACACTGCCCCCCTGTGGGAGCGAGCCTGCTCGCGAAGAAGGAGTGTCAGACGACATTTACGTTGGCTGACCCACCGCTTTCGCGAGCAGGCTCGCTCCCACAGTTAGCCTGCGTAATGTCCGGGAATACATCGGTGCCACCACCGTACATGCTCATGACACCTTGCATACCCTGCTGTCTCGGGCCGATCATGCGATGTAACGGGCCAAGCAAACCGGCCGTAACCGCACCTGCGTGGAAATGCCTCATCCGACTTATGCCTGATTCCGACACCAAACCCGACCTCTGCCCGGCCTGCGGCGCGCGCAACGACTGCACCCTGGCCGACCCGCGCACCGCCGACCGCGCCTGCTGGTGCTACGGCGTATCCATCGATCCGGCAGTCCTTGAAGCGCTGCCGCCGGAGCTGCGTGACAAGTCCTGCCTGTGCCCGCGTTGCGCCCAGGTCGAGGCGCAACTGCAAGCGGCCAAGCCGTCGATCCCGTAAGATGCGTGCCCCGCTACCTGCCGATTTCTGACCATGCGCGTCGACCGTTTCCTCAGTAACCTGCCCCGCTTCAACCGCAAGCAGGTTCGCCTGTTGCTGGTGGAAAAGCGCGTGCGCATTGACGGAAAAGTCGTCAGCGATCCCCACAGCGAAGTCCTGGAATTCAGCCGCGTCGAAGTCGACAACGAAGTGCTGCAAAGCGGTAAACCGGCGCGCTACTTCATGCTGCACAAACCGCCTGGCTGCGTCAGTGCGACCCGCGATCCGCAGCACCCGACCGTACTCGATCTGATCCATGAACCGGACAAGGACGACCTGCACATCGCCGGGCGCCTGGATTTCAACACCACCGGGCTGATGCTGATCACCAACGATGGCAGCTGGTCACGACGTCTGACCCAGCCACAGACCAAACTGCCAAAAGTCTATTACGTCGAAACCGAACAGGAGATCGGGCCGCAATACGCGGTCACGTTTGCCGAGGGCCTCTACTTCGCCTTCGAAAACCTGACCACCCAACCGGCGCAGCTGGAAGTGCTCGGCCCACGAGCTGCGCGGCTGAGCATCGTCGAAGGTCGCTACCATCAGGTAAAACGCATGTTCGGTCACTTCAACAACAAAGTGCTGCGCCTGCACCGCGAATCCATGGGCCCGCTGGCGCTGGATCACGCGCTAAAACCGGGCGAGTACCGCGCTTTGCGCACCGAAGAGATTCATTTGTTCTAAGCCGGCGACCGCTCAGCAGAAGTTGTCGAACAATTTACCAACGGCACTTGCGCGATCCCCATCCCACTGCTTGAATCAGGACGTCGGCCAAATTGTGACCGACGAGTCACAACATACATCCAAGAAACTTTTTGCCGGTCGTCAGCCCTCCGGGTTGCGCCTCAGCCGGCAGACTGCCCGCCAATAACAACACCCGTCGACCGCAGTCATGGATCGACATGGGCCAAGCAAATTCCAGGCGTATGCCTACCTGTCACAAAGCTCGTGCAATCTCTATTTGCGCGCATACCCGCTTGCTTGCCAGGAGTCTTATGACATGAGGCCAGAAATCGCTGTGCTGGATATACAGGGTCAGTATCGGGTTTACACGGAGTTCTATCGCGCAGACGCCGCAGAAAAGACCATCATCCTGGTCAACGGCTCGATGGCCACGACTGCGTCGTTTGCTCAAACCGTGAAAAATCTGCACCCGCAATTCAACGTGGTTTGCTATGACCAGCCCTACGCGGGCAGGTCGAAAATCCACAACCGTCACGAGAAACATCTGACCAAGGAAGTCGAAGGGGAGATCCTGCTGGAGCTGATCGATCATTTCGGTGCCGAACACGTGCTGTCGTTTTCCTGGGGCGGCGCCGCGACCATGGTCGCCCTCGCCCATCAGCCTCGGCGCATCGAAAAAGCCGTGATCAGCTCGTTCTCGCCAGTGATCAACGCACACATGCTTGATTACCTGGAGCGCGGTGTCGACTACCTCGGCCAGCGCGATGGTGATCGGGTCGGGCACCTGGTCAACAACACGATTGGCAAACACCTGCCGTCACTGTTCAAGCGCTTCAACTATCGCCACGTCAGCAGCCTGGCCGAGCACGAATACGGGCAGATGCACTTTCACATCAACGACGTGTTGCACAGTGATCGTCAGTGCTATCTGAACGCAGCGAAGAAAATCAACGTGCCGGTGCTGTTCCTCAACGGCGAATGGGATGAATACACCGCCGCCGAAGACGCCCGACTGTTCGGCAACCACGTGGCGCACAGCACCTTCACCACGCTGCAGGCTACTGGGCACTTCCTCGACATGGAGCACAAGGCTGCGTGCCGCGATAGCCAGAACGCCCTGCTTGGTTTCCTGAAACCGTCACAGCAAACGAGCCGAACGCGTTATGCGTTCGTTCAGGATCACCATGCACTGGCCATTTGAAAAAGTGTCGTCGCGAGCGGGTCTGTGGGGCTGAAAAACCAGTATCGATGGCCCTGCAGATTCGCCCGCGAATGACCGTTTTCAATGATGTAACGCGCTGCGAGGAAAAGAAAAACTTCAAATTCGCGCCCGACTCTGGTACAAAGTCAGCCGCTCTGAGCGGGTATAGTTTAGTGGCAAAACGAAAGCTTCCCAAGCTTTAGTTGAGGGTTCGATTCCCTCTACCCGCTCCACTCAATCAGGTCTTACGTCGTGGTTATGACGGGGGATGCAGGAACAGAAAAAACCGGCCTACAAGGCCGGTTTTTTTGTGTCCAGGATTTGTCCGCGTTGCCCCGTAAAGGCCTGCAACACACCCATCATTTCAACGCGAAGCCCCAGCCTAGACTGGACCTGGCCAGCGAGCCAATTAAATGACGATGACCGCTCGGTGGTTATAGTGTTGATCAAAAAAAATCAGTAGTTATAGTACCCACCAAGCACACCACAAGGAGGTGTTGTGAATAGCCGCTTTTTAATCGGTCAACTCGTCGCAGACGGTTGGTATCTGGTGCGGGTCAAGGGCAGTCATCATCACTTCAAACATCCCATCAAACCTGGTCTGGTGACGGTGCCGCATCCAAAGAAGGATCTGCTTAAAAAAACGGCCATCAGCATTTTGAAACAGGCGCTGCTTTGACTCACGCCACCGACAGCGTCCAGGAGGTCCACGAACATGCTTTACCCGATCGCAATTTCAATAGGTGATGAAGAACATGCCTGGGGAGTGGAAGTGCCGGATATTCCCGGCTGTTTTTCTGCCGGGGATGATCTGGATGATGCCGTCGCGATGGCTCGCGAAGCCATTGAGGGTCATTTCGAAATTCTGGCAGAGGACGGTGCGCCGATCCCGCCAGCCAGCAAGCTTGGCGTGCACGTAGCGAATCCGCAGTACGCCGGTTGTGCCTGGGCTGTGGTTGATATCGACGTTACCAAATACCTGGGCAAGGCGCAGAAACTCAACATCACACTGCCCGGCTATCTGCTCAACCGCATTGATGAATATGTGCTTCATCACCCGGAAGAAAAAAGTCGTTCGGGGTTTCTGGCCTCGGCAGCGTTGAAGGTCTTGCAGCAAGGTTGAATACAAATCCGGCCCTCCGCTAGCATTTCCCCATCACCCACCACCCTCCCCTGCGCGGCCATCGACGAATACGCGTTTTGACTTTCGAGGGACTCCATGGCGCGGCCCCTGTGCCGCTGATGACCGAACTCAAAAGAGTATTTCCCCATGACGCAAAATATTTACGACGATCCTGATTTTTTCCAGGGTTATAGCCAGATGAACCGCTCCATCGGCGGCCTCGATGCCGCACCGGAGTGGCCGGCGCTCAAGGCGTTGTTGCCATCAATGCACGATTTGCATGTGGTCGACCTCGGCTGCGGCTATGGCTGGTTCAGTCGTTGGGCCAGTGAGCACGGCGCCGCCCATGTACTGGGGCTGGATGTCTCGGAAAAGATGCTCGAGCGCGCGCGCGAAACCACTGCGGCGGCGAACATCCGCTATGAGCGCGCCGACCTTGAGCATCTCGACCTGCCGGTCTGCCGTTTCGATCTGGCCTACAGTTCGCTGGCACTGCACTACATCAAGGATCTGCCAGGGCTGTTCGCTCATCTGTACGCGGCGCTGAAACCGGGTTCGCATTTTGTGTTCTCCATCGAGCATCCGATCTTCATGGCGCCGCGCAATCCAGGCTGGCTGGTCGACAGCGATGGCCACAAGCGCTGGCCGCTGGACAGCTATCAGATGGAAGGCGAGCGGGTGACCCACTGGCTGGCCGAAGGGGTAATCAAGCAGCACCGCACGATGGGCACGCTGTTGAATGCGTTGATCGCGGCGGGCTTTGCCATTCGCCATGTCAACGAATGGGGACCAAGCGATGCAGAGGTGGCGGCGCAACCGGCGCTGGCGGAAGAACGGGAGCGGCCGATGATGATGTTGGTGGCGGTGCAGCGCTGATCTGAACAAACAATATGTGGCGAGGGGATTTATCCCCGATGGGTGCGCAGCACCCGCTTAAAGGGCCTGCTGCGCAGTCCATCGGGGATAAATCCCCTCACTACAGGCGGCTGAAGGCTGGCTTCAGCGAGTCGCGACGATAAACAACCGCGGAAACGGCAACAGTACCGAGCCATCCGGCAACGCCGGATAAGCCTTGGCCACCGCCGCCAGATACTGCTGCAGGTATTGCGCCCGCTCCTCTTCAGTCAGCGGGTTCAAGAACGGAATCAAACCACTGCCCTTGAACCACTCCACCACACCCGCCGCGCCGTCTGCGAGTTGATGGTGATAGGTGGTGCGCCACACATCTACCCGCGAACAGTGCGGACGCAACATCGAGAAGTAATCGCTGGCACTCGCCATGTCGGTGCGCTGCCCGGCGGCGCCAGCCAGTTTGGTGGCCCATGGGCCATTGGCGGCGACTTCGCGCATCAGTCGATGGGAAGGCTCGTTGAGGTTGTCCGGCATCTGGATCGCCAGACTGCCTCCGTCCGACAGCTTACCCGCCAACGCCGGCAGCAACGTCGCGTGATCCGGCACCCATTGCAGCACGGCATTGGCGAAGATCACATCGAACGGCCCTTGATCCGCCCAGCTATCGATTTCCGCGATTTCGAACTGCACGTCAGGCAAGCGCTTGCGCGCCGCGTCAATCATGTCCGGCGAGCTGTCCAGTCCCCGGACCTGCGCCTGCGCAAAACGCTGCACCAGCAGCTCGGTGGAGTTACCCGGGCCGCAACCGATGTCGACCACCGATCGCGCCTGAACCGTGGGAATCGCCGCCAACAGATCACGGGCCGGGCGGGTGCGTTCATCTTCAAAAGCGACGTATTGTCTGGCGGACCAACTCATTGCGTTCTCCTGTCGGGACATTCCAGCGGTTCGTCACCATACAGGCAGTGCTGCGGACAGTTCCAGGGAGGCCTATTGCCAAGAGTGTCTGGTTGCTCGCAATGATTGGCAGGTTTCAATTGTAAGTAGAATTTTCATCGCATCCCGGGTGTCTGAATTTCATGCACTCCCAATAAGGAACATCGCAATGAAATTCGCCAAAATCTCCCAGACCCTGGCCCTTTGGGCCGGCAGCCCGAAAACCTTCATGGGCGCGTTGATCCTGATTTTTCTGTGGGGGTTGAGTGGGCCGATTTTTGATTTCAATGACACCTGGCAACTGATCATCAACACCTCGACCACGATCATCACCTTTCTGATGGTGTTCCTGATCCAGAACACGCAGAACCGTGATACCGACATCCTGCATCTGAAGCTTGATGAGTTATTGCGGGTGAACAAGGAGGCGCAGAACGCGATGCTCGGGTTGGAATCGCTGGATCTCAAACAACTCGAGGCGCTGCGCAAGCATTACCGCAGCCTGGGGGAAAGCGAGGTGTTCGATCTTGAGGGTCTGGGGGAGAAGAGCAAGCCGAAGCAGGATTTGAATGACTGCTAAATACAGTTAAAAAAGCAAAAGATCGCAGCCTGCGGCAGCTCCTGCACCGTTCTATGCAGGAACTGCCGCAGGCTGCGATCTTTTGCTTTACAGGCGGTATCAGCGGCTGGCTTGCAGCGCCCGGGCCATTTGCAGATGGCTTTGCAGTTTTGGCAGTGTCTCGTCGGCAAAAGCCTTGATTTCCGGCACATCGGTCGACTGCGCTTCCTGCTGGATCTGCTGGATGGCCTCTTCGGTCGCTTTCACCTGACTGGCGGCGTAGGCCTGGTCAAAGGTTTCACCGTCCTTGACCTGCGGGATCATGCTCTTGGCCTTGTCGGCGATTTCTTCACGGGGTGCGACCGGCAAATCGAGTTTCTTGGCGATCTTCGCCAGATGCTGGTTGGCCGTGGTGCGGTCATTGATCACCACGATGGTGTAATCCTTGACCTCTTTGGATTCGGATTTCTGGTGCGCCAGGCGGCTGGCTTCAATGTCGGCCATGCCTTTGGCAGACGCATCGTTGATGAAGTCGGCAGGCGACTGGGCGAATGCCGTGCCAGCGAACAAACCCAACAGGGTGGCAACACTTAAGTGACGTATCTGCGTGGCCATCCGGCTCATGGTCGCGCCCTCCTATCTTTGCAAATTCAAGCGGGGGCTTGCGCCCCCGCCTCTCAATCAAAACAACCTCGCCGACTACTTCGACTTCTGAGCTGGCTTGCGGCCCATTTCGGCTTTCGCAGGCTCTTTGTCGACTGTCGTGGTGGTGGTTTTCCCACCTTTGCGACCGGCTTCAGAGGCCTTCGTTCGATCGTTGGCGAAGTTTCCCGAGTTGGAGTTTCTTGAATTAGGCATGATTCTCTTCCTCTTGGTGTAGATCGTTGGCGAGCAGGTGCCCGCCTAGATTGAGAATTGCCGGGCTGCCAAAGGTTTAGAAAAGTTGCCTGCGCCGCGACGAACGGCGCGCACCGGTTCAGATATCAACCAGCCGATGATTGAGGCGTTTGGCGGCGTACATCGCCTGATCGGCATGCCGGAACAGTTGCTGCTCCTCGCTGCCATGTTCGGGATAACGGGCCACGCCGATGCTTGGCTCGATATGCAGGTTGTGACCGTCCAGACGCATGGGTTGCACAAGCACCTGGCGGATTTTCTCGGCCACGCTGTCGGCGTCTTCAGCGGCTTGGATACTGTGCAGCAGTACCACGAATTCGTCGCCACCAATGCGCGCCACGGTATCGGTATCGCGCACGCAGCCCTTGAGCCGACTCGCCACGGTTTGCAACAGCATGTCGCCGACCGCGTGGCCAAAGGTGTCGTTGACCTGTTTGAAGCGATCCAGATCGACGTACAGCAGCGCCATGTTTCCCGACGCGTCCCGGGCGCCGGCCAGTGCAGCCTTGAGACGGTCTTTGAGTAATCCGCGATTGGGCAACTGGGTCAATTGATCGTACTGCGCCATGCGCTTGAGCCGCGCGTACAGTTGCTGGCGCTCGATGGCGGTGGCGACCTGGGCGCAGACGTATTGCAGCAGTTCCTTGTCCTGTTCGGTGTAACGTTCGCCGCCCGGCAGGCTTTTGACGATCAACGCACCGATGGTGCCGTTTTTCGAATTCAGCGGCACACCAAGCCAGCACGGTGAATCCTGCCCCGCCACCAGCGCCGCGAAATCGGATGAGGCGTCGGGGTTGTCGGGCGTCAGCAGAATCGGCTGACCGCTGCGGATGACTTGGGCACACAAACGCCCGGTGACGGTGCCCGGTTGCTCGGGCTGCGATTCGAGGTCATCAACGTGATAGGGAAAATTCAGCTGCGCACCGTGCTCGTCGTACAGCGCCACGGAAAAATTAAGCGCCGGCAGCCATTCACCGATGATCAAGTGAATGCGTTTGAACAGCGCCAGCAAGTCTTCGGCGACATGCGCCGCTTCGGAAATGGCATACAGCGCAGCCTGACGCGATTCCGCCTGCTTGCGCTCGGTGATGTCGCGGGCCACGGCGATGCGCAGCTGATCGACCTCCGACCAGCGCGCCGACCACAGTATGTTCGCGATGCGCCCATCTTTGCGCACGTAGCGGTTTTCAAAGTTGTGTTTCGGTTCACCGCCCATGATGTCACTGGCCGCTGTCAGGGTGCGCTGGCGGTCGGCCGGATGCACCAGTTCGATCATCGGCCGGCCGATCAACTCGTCAGGCGTATAACCGAAAATGCGCTCGCAGGCGGCACTGACAAAAACGAAACGGCCCTGCCTGTCTACCGCACAGACGGCATCCAGCAACAGGTCCATATAACTCGCCAACGGCGCGGAGTTTCGGCTTTCCATGGTTCAGCGTGGGTGTCCGGACAATGCAGCACTGTTCAACCATCCTTGCCCTTGATCAAGCATCCCTGCACACAATTTCAAGCCTTGTTCGGCAGCAATCCCGGTAGTGCGTGCATCAGTGCGTTTATGGCAAAACCGATAAACATCACGCCACATAAACGCGTGATCATCAGCTCGTGGCGCTGATACAGCGTGCGTACGCGACGGGCGCCAACCACGCCGATCAGAATAGCGTAGGCCAGCAAACCGCCAAGGAAGCTCAGGGCGATCAGCGCCGGCAGCATCGACCAGTTGAGCAGTTCGGCACGACTCGACAGCAACGCGGTAAACGTTGCCACCGCCACCGGGTAGGCCTTGGGATTGGTCAAACCAAACAGGATTCCGTGCCAGAACGGCTGACGCGCAGCGCCCTGCGGCTGATCATCGCTGCGCCGCTGGGCGCGCACTGCGCGCCAGCCAAGCCAGAACAGGTACAAGCCGCTGAGTACGCCGAGCACGTCAAAGGCCGTGCTGCCGATTTCCCGGGCACCGACGATGGCGATCAGCGCGGTACTGCACCAGACCACATCTCCAAGCAAATGCCCGCAAAGAAACCCCGCCCCGGCCCGACGCCCGTGTGCCGCGCCGATGCCGAACACCGCCAGAACGCCCGGCCCGGGTGTGATGCCGTAAATGAAACCAGAAGCCAGAACGGCCATTAGCAGCGATGGAGTCATGAAAAACCTGCTGTCGCCAGTGCAAATGATGGCCAGTCTATATCAGCCTGCGACGCCTGATCATGACTCGTCGTAAAAACGCATCCCCGAGTACGGTTTCAAGCGACAGGCTGCCAGTCGCGAGGCCAGATCGCCGACGTGCGCTTCGAGCTTGTGGCCATCAGGATCAAGGAAGTAGAACGAAGCACCTTCGCTGCGGTTGTCACGCCACTCCCGCACGTTCGCCGCTTTTAGCGTTTGCACGAACAACGCAAAATTCGCCTCAGCCAGGCTGAACGCGTAATGCGTGTAGTCGACGGACGGCTCGCCGCGGCGCTGCGCATCCAGCGACAGGCACAGCCACAGCCCGGGCAGCGACAGATAGGCCCCGGCGTCCCACGTGGCTTCTACACGCAGATTCAGCACGTCACGGTAGAACGCCAGACTGCGTGGCAAGTCGCTGACGGCAAGGGTCAGGTGATTGAGGCTGGTGAGCATCGGGATCAGTAACCTCTGAGGTCTTCGGGGACGGCGTACTGCTGGCCATCGTACGTCAGGGTGACCTGCTTTTTCTTCAACTCGGTGGTTTTCGATACGCACTGATTGCCAGATTGGGTGTTTTTCATTTTGCTGCCACTGGTGGTGACGATCAGATCGGCAAAACCATGGTGCATCGCAGGCCCGATCTCGACGGTGCGGCGGATTTTTCGGTTATAGCCCTCACACTTGCTGGTGAATTCACCGTGGTGCTTGTACACCACCAGCCCTTCGAGCACCGGACGCAGTTCGTCGCCCTCGCGCACATACAGCGCCAGATCGGTTTTTTCGTAGGGGATGGCGTGGGAACTGTGCGCGAATTTCGCCCGCAGCCCAAAAGCCCGGACGTCCGGGGTCAACCGGTAGCGCGCCGTATCGATGCGTACATCCTCCAGACGCACGGCATCGGAGTTGTACGCGCCCGGTTTATGGTAAGTGGCGATGGGTTTGGCGTTGCTCGCATTGAGGAGCGCCAGCTCCAGATCGAACGCCCCGGCATCGTCGCCACCGGAGTCGGCGAGGTAGGTGGACTTGACGGAAATCGCCTGACTCGGAAATGCCGGCCAGACGTTGCAACGCGACATGGATTTGCCGTCGAAACTCTGGGTGGTGCAGGCGGCGTGGGCATGGGTGGTGATGGCCAGCAAACCGAGGGCGAGCAGGAGTCTGGTGGGGTTGAGCATGGTTCTTCCTTGATAGCTGTTGTGTATGGCTGGCGGGTTACAGGCCTTGGAAACCGTTTGGCAAAACGTAGGATTTTCCGTCGTAGTGCAATGTTGTCAAAACGGGTTGGTTGTCAGTGGTTTCAGTTTTACATGCGTCTCCCGTCCCCACACTTGTTGTGTCTTTCTCCAAGGTTTTGACAATCAGATCTGCATAGCCGTGAGAGCTCGTTTTAGCGATTTCTACTGTTCTTGAAATCTCATATCGCTCGCCTTCGCAGTCACCATCCCACTCGCCGCCATACCGATAAACCACTAATTTATCCAATACCGGGCGCAATTTTTCGCCCTCTTTCACGTAGAGCGAAAGCAGGTTTTCTTCCATCGGATTGATCCGGGATCCGTTAGTGGATAACGCACGTACGCCAAAGGCACGAAGATCGGTAGTCAGTGTGTAGCGAGCCGTATCGAGCGTTATTTCTCGCAAACTGACGCCATCCAATACGAATGCAGCCGCTTTGTAGTACGTCGCAATGGGCTTCGATTGAGCAGTGTCCAGAACGGACAAGTCGAAATCGTAGGTACTCAGCGCCTCAGGGTCATCAGATGGGGATCCGCGCTTAAACTGTGCAGTGGCGTTGATGGTTAATCCTGGATATGCAGGCCACTCCTTGCAGACAGAAAGATCCAGATCTCCTGCCATCGGTGTTGGCACGCAATCAGCCAACACCTGCCCCGCCATCAACCACCCACTCAGGGCCACCCAGCCGATCCATCCAGACTTCACTGTCACATCCCACTCCTTGATAACGTGTTCAGCCGCGCACTATCCCCTCCTCAATCCGGCGATTCAACCAGTTCAACGCCTGATCCCCACCCCGGCGCTTATGCCACGCCAGCACAAAGGTGAACGGTGCAATCTCGAACGGTGGTGGCAGCACAATCAATTGCTGTTGATCAATGTCGCGCACGCTGCGCGACGACACGGTGAGAATCAGATCCGTACCTTTGATCAACTGTGGCGCGACGTTCCAGTGCGGCAGGCTGATGGCGACGCGGCGGCGTTCGCGCAATGCGGTCAGGGCCCGTTCGATTTCCGGGGTGCCGCTGCCGCGCATTTCCAGCAACACGTGCGGGCGCGACAGGTAGGTCGGCAAATCCAGTACGCCGTCGGCCGGCAAGCTGCGGCGATCCAGCAGGCAGACGTAGCGTTCTTCGAACAGCACGCTGCTGCGCAATTCGTTGGGCATTTCCGGGAACACCCCGGCGGCCAAATCGATGTCGCCGTTGAGCACACCGTCGAGCATGCCTTCGCGGCTGGCGTGGCTGATCTGCAGATCGATGTCCGGTGCCTCGCGGCGCAAGGTGCGGATCAGTCCAGGCAGGATGATGGCCGCGCCGTAGTCGGACATCGCCACGCGAAAGGTCCGCCGCGCAGAGGCCGGAACGAACGTGTTCGGCGCCAGCAGCGATTGCACCTGGGCCAACGCTTCGGCGAGCGGCGCGACCAGTTCCAGCGCCCGCGCCGTGGGCACCAGCGTCGAACCGGCGCGCACCAGCAGCGGATCGCCCAGCACGTCGCGCAGACGCGCCAGCGCATGGCTGACCGCCGGTTGACTCAGGTGTAGCCGCTCGGCGGCGCGGGTGACGTGTTGCTCGCTGAGCAAGGCATCGAGAATCACCAGCAGGTTGAGATCGATACGGCGCAGATCATTCATCTTGTGCATGTTCTGGATGACAAAACGGAATTTAAATCTGCTCGACGAATACTCTAGAGTCCAGCAAAACCTGTTGGAGTGTGATCATGAGTGCGTTGCAGTGGGCCGGCCTGTTGCTGCTGGCCGCGTTAGCCGGGGCGGTGGTGCCGTTTCAAAGTGCGATCAACAGCAATCTGGCGCGGAACCTCGGCCATCCGCTGTGGGCAACCCTGGCCTCGTTGCTGGTCAGTGTGTTGGTGTTGTTGCCGGTGATTCTGGCGTTGCGCCTGCCGCTGCCGTCGCCGGGGTTTATCAGCAAGGCACCGTTGTGGATGTGGGCTGGCGGTATGTTCGGTGTGTGTTTCGTGGCGCTGGCAGTGATGTTGCTGCCGAAACTCGGCGCGTCGGGGTTTGTGGCGCTGGCGTTGGCCGGGCAAGTGATTGCGTCGATGCTGCTCGATCACTTCGGGTTGTTCGGGCTGGTGGAAAAACAGCTGACGGTGTCGCGGGTGTTGGGCGCGTTGTTGCTGATTGGCGGGGTGGTGTTGATTCAGTTTGGTGGGGTATTTGAGCGCAATGGGTTGCCTGTTGGCTGACGTTCTGAATCATGGTTCCCCAGTGCCTGGAATTCAGTTTTCGCGAGCAGGCTCGCTCCCACAGAGATCGCATTTCTTCAACTCAAAGGCGTTCAAAAATGTGGGAGCGAGCCTGCTCGCGAAGGGACCGGAGAGCTCGGCTAAAAATATCAGAACGACGCCTATCAAAACGCGTTGCGGAAAATCTCCTCGATCTGCCGCTGATCCGCCGCCCGTGGGTTGGTGAAGCCGCAGGCATCTTTCAGCGCGTTGGTGGCGAGCACCGGAATGTCGGTGCACTTGGCGCCCAGATCACGCAGACCACCAGGAATTTCGACGTCTCTGGCCAGGCAACGGATCGCATCAATCGCGGCTTTTGCACCCTCCTCCGCACTGAAACCACGGATGTCCGCGCCCATGGCGTGGGCGACGTCGGTCAGGCGTTCGGCACAGACCAGTGCGTTGAAGGTCTGCACATGCGGCAACAACACCGCGTTACAAACGCCGTGAGGCAGATCGTAGAAACCGCCCAACTGATGCGCCATCGCGTGCACATAACCGAGGGACGCATTGTTGAATGCCATGCCGGCGAGGAACTGCGCGTAAGCCATGTTCTCCCGCGCCGCGAGGTCGCTGCCGTCCCGCACGGCCAGGCGCAGGTTGTTGCTGATCAGGGTCATGGCCTTCAGCGCGCAGGCATCGGTGATCGGGTTGGCCGCCGTCGAAACGTAAGCTTCGATGGCGTGGGTCAGCGCGTCCATGCCGGTGGCGGCAGTCAGGCTTTTCGGCATGGCGACCATCAGCGCCGGGTCATTGACTGACAGCAGCGGCGTCACGTTGCGGTCGACAATGGCCATTTTCACGTGACGCGATTCGTCGGTGATGATGCAGAAACGGGTCATCTCGCTGGCGGTGCCGGCGGTGGTGTTGATGGCGATCAGCGGCAACTGCGGCTTGCTCGATTGATCAACGCCTTCGTAGTCGCGGATCTGCCCGCCGTTGGTCGCACACAGGGCGATGCCCTTGGTGCAGTCATGGGGCGAGCCGCCGCCCAGCGACACCACGAAATCGCAGCGGCTGTCCTTGAGCAGCGCCAGCCCGGATTCTACGTTGGCGATGCTCGGGTTCGGTCTGGCGCCATCGAAGATCACCGAGTCGATGTCCTGCATCGCCAGCTTCTCGGCGACCATGGTCGCCACGCCAGCCTTGGCCAGCCCCGCGTCGGTGACGATCAGCGCCTTGCGAAACCCATAGTTGCGGATCGCAACCATGGCCTCGTCGAGGCATCCATTGCCCATGATGTTTACGGCCGGAATGAAAAAGGTGCTGCTCATGCGCGTCTCCTGACTGGGGCCGAATCGACTGCTCCGATCCGGCGGATGTGCACAGGATCGACTGATCGGTCACGGCCGATGTTGATCTGGCTCAACGCCCGCTCGTGATAAAGTCGCCGTCCATCCGCCCTTTGTTTTGAGACTGCCCACGCAATGACCGATTTTCTGGATGTCGACGCCACCCTCGAAGACTGGAGCGCCCTGCGTGCCACCACTGACTTCAGCGGTCTGCTGGTGGGCAACGGCGCCAGCCGCGCGGTGTGGGACGACTTTGGCTACGACTCGCTGTTCGAAAACGCGCGCACGGTGGAAGAGAAACCGCTGAGCCCGTCGGAGCTGAGCGTGTTCGATGCGATGCAGACGCGCAGCTTCGAGCAGGTGCTCGGTGCACTGAAAACCACCAGTCGGGTCAACAAAGCGCTGGCCGTCAGCTCGGCGGCACCGCGCAATCGCTATTACGCGATCAAGGAAGCACTGATCAATACCGTGCACGCCGTACACATTCCGTGGCGGCTGGTGCAGGCCTCGACCCTGGCCACGCTCAACCAAGAGCTGGCGCGTTATCACACGGTGTTCACCACCAATTACGATCTGCTCAACTACTGGGCGATCCAGCACCGCAGCGAGGTCATCGACGACCTGTTCAACGGCCCCGACGCCAGTTTTGATCTGAGCGACAGCACCAGCGCCAAACCGCGTCTGCTGTACCTGCACGGCGGTCTGCACCTGGTGCGCAATCAGGACGGCACCGCGCGCAAACTGACCTCGACCGAGGGCACCCTGCTCGGCAGTTTTGCGATCAACAACACGATCAAGACGCTGGACGACGTGCCGCTGTTCGTCACCGAAGGGCCGAGCGCGGACAAGCTCAAGACCATCCGCAGTTCGGATTATCTGTCGTTCTGTTATGAACAGTTATTGGGGCACGCGGATAACCTGTGCATCTTCGGTCATGCCTTGGGCGAGCAGGATGCGCACATCGTGCGGGCGCTGCGCCTGGCGAAACCGGCGAGCGTGGCGATCTCGATCTATCCGCGCAGTGCGGCGTTCATTCAGCATCAGAAGCGCCATTACGCGAAGGTGTTCGAAGGGACCAGCGTTGCGTTGCGGTTCTTTGATGCGAAGACGCATGCGTTGGGCAATCCGAAGCTTTCAGTGCCGGTCGAGGTTTGATGTAACCGGACTGACGCCTTCGCGAGCAAGCTCGCTCCCACATTGGAACGCGAACTACTGTGGGAGCGAGCTTGCTCGCGAAGCTTTTGGGGGCACCTCATTCTTCGCTGCTGTGCACCACCACCAGCAACTGCGCCTGCACCTCGCCCACCGATCTGATCCGGTGCGGCTTCTGCGCGTTGAAATGCAGCGCATCGCCGCGTTCCAGCAGCACCCGTTCGTTCATGAAATCCACTTCCACCTGCCCTTCGTGGACGAATAGAAATTCTTCGCCCAAGTGCTCCTTGAAGGTCTTGTCGGTGAATTCGCGCGGCGGGTAGATGATGAACGGCAGCAGGTTGCGTTCACTGACCTGATGCGCCAGCACCGCATACCCCGGGCTCTGATCGTTGGCCGCCAGTGACTGGCGTTCGTGGCTGCGCACCAGGCTGTAGCTGTCGAGGCTGACGTTGTCTTCGGAGAACAGTTCCTCGACCTTAACGTTCAGCGCCTTCGCCAATTTCAGCGCGGCCGCAATCGACGGAGTGTTCAACCCGCGTTCGACTTTCGACAGATAACTCTTGGTCATGCCGGATTTTTCGGCCAGTGCCTCAAGCGTTACCCCAAGTTTTTTTCTCAATAATTTCAAACGGATAGACATGCGCAGCGGTTATTCCATCAAGGAAGCGACGATTCATGCTTGCTTATGACACTTTGTGTCATATAGGCTCTTTCGTGTCATTTGCAATCACCCAAAGGACACAGACATGGCCAAGACATTAGCACTACCCAAAGAGCAACTGGTCAAGCAAGCGCTGACCCAAATGCAAAAAAGCCTGGCGGATAATACGTGGACTGACCGGCAAAAGCTGGCGCTGACCTGCCGGATCCTGTTCGAGAGCGGTCACGACTCCGGTCTGGCCGGACAAATCACCGCTCGCGGTCCGCAACCGGGAACCTATTACACTCAGCAACTGGGCCTGGGTTTCGATGAAATCACCGCGAGCAATCTGCTGCTGGTCAACGAAGACCTGGAGGTGCTCGAAGGTCACGGCATGGCCAACCCGGCCAACCGTTTCCACAGCTGGGTCTACCGCGCCCGGCCGGACGTGAACTGCATCATCCACACCCACCCGACGCACATTGCCGCGTTGTCGATGCTCGAAGTGCCGTTGGAAATCTCCCACATGGACCTGTGCCCGCTGTACGACGACTGCGCGTTTCTCGAAGGCTGGCCGGGGGTGCCGGTGGGTAACGAAGAAGGCGAACTGATCGCCGGTGCGCTGGGCGACAAGCGCGCCATTCTGCTATCGCACCACGGCCAGCTGTCGACCGGCAGCACGATCGAAGAGGCCTGTGTCATCGCCCAGCTGATCGAGCGCGCCGCCAGACTTCAACTGCTGGCAATGGCCGCCGGTACGATCAAACCGATCATTCCGGCGCTGGGGCGCGAAGCCCACGACTGGGTGTCGAAACCCAAGCGCCACGCCGCCGCTTTCAATTACTACGCTCGGCAGAACCTGCGCCAACACGCCGATTGCCTGAACTGACTTCAGCTCTTCAAGGAGACACCGCATGTCCAACATTCACGGCATCATCGGTTACACCATCACCCCGTTCAGCGCCAACGGCGAAGGCCTCGATCTGCCGGCCCTCGGCCAATCCATCGATCGCCTGATCGACAGCGGCGTCCACGCCATCGCCCCGCTGGGCAGCACCGGCGAAGGCGCCTATCTGAGCGACGCCGAATGGGATCAAGTCGCCGAGTTCAGCATCCAGCACGTCGCCAAACGGGTGCCGACCATCGTCAGCGTGTCCGACCTGACCACCGCCAAAGCCGTGCGCCGCGCGCGCTTCGCCGAAGCCCACGGCGCCGATGTGGTAATGGTGTTGCCCGCCTCCTACTGGAAGCTCACAGAAGCGGAAATCCTCGCCCATTACCGCGCCATCGGCGACAGCATCGGCGTGCCGATCATGCTCTACAACAACCCGGCCACCAGCGGCACCGACATGTCGGTCGAGCTGATTCTGCGCATCGTCAATGGCGTGGAAAACGTGACCATGGTCAAGGAGAGCACTGGCGACATTCAGCGCATGCACAAGCTGCAATTGCTCGGTGAAGGCCAGGTGCCGTTCTACAACGGCTGCAACCCATTGGCGCTGGAGGCGTTTGCCGCCGGGGCCAAAGGCTGGTGCACCGCCGCGCCGAACCTGATCCCGCAGTTGAACCTGGATCTGTATGCGGCTGCGCTGGCCGGTGATCTGGAACACGCACGCAAGCTGTTCTATCGCCAGTTGCCGCTGCTGGATTTCATCCTCCAGGGCGGTTTGCCGGCGACGATCAAGGCTGGATTGCGCGAGACGGGGCTGGAAGTCGGTGATCCGCGGTTGCCGGTGTTTCCGTTGAGCGAAGCTGGGCAAGCTCAGCTAAAAGCAATCCTCAAGACCCTGCGTTGATCTCACACACAATTACCTGTGGGAGCTGGCTTGCCAGCGATAGCGGTGTATCAGTCAACATCAATGCTGAATGATAGGCCCTCATCGCGGGCAAGCCCGCTCCCACAGGAGCTGTGTGAAATTTGAGAGGGAATTCAGAGTACCGGCAAGGTCTTGTCCTTGATCACTTTGCTCGGCCCGTTGGCCTTGACGCTGGCGATGCCTTTGGCACACGCGGCGTCGTTGGAGTAGGACTCGCTGCTGCCGATGATCTGGTGGTTGGCAGCCTTGAGGTTGAAGTAAGGATGACCATCCTTGGTGGTCTTTTTCTCGTAGCGTTCATCCAGCGGGCTGTTGGTCTGCACCGCTGCAATGCCATTTTCAACAGCGCTGCGGGTGGTGTAGAGCTCGCTGGTGAGAATGGTTTCAGCGTTAGCGGCCTTCAGCACAAACCTGAACTGGCCGTTGCTGCTTTTGCTCACTTCGTACCATCCGGACATGCTCGATTCTCCTTGGCGGTTGAGGGGTTTCGCGCTTCAGAGTAAAGACCAGCCCAACACTTCTGTCGCCTGTACCGGCCCCATCGCGGGCAAGCCCGCTCCCACAGAGTTCGTCAGCGATCACAACATTTGTGAGCACCAGAGAAACCCGTGGGAGCGGGCTTGCCAGCGATGGGGTCAACTCGGTCAGGACTGTTTCACCACTGCTCGCACCACCGACAACTGCGGCTCCGTCCCCCGCCGCTGACTCAGATAGCGCGTACAACTCACCCGCAGAAACGAAGCAAAGTTCACCACCTCGCCGCGATAATCCATCACCTCTTCATACAGCTTGGCGATCAACTGGTTGGTGGTCATGCCATCGACTTCGGCGATTTCGCTGAGGATGTCCCAGAACTGATTTTCCAGGCGCAGCGTTGTCACCACGCCGCAGATGCGCAGTGAGCGCGAGCGGGATTCATAGAGAATCGGGTCGGCCTTGACGTAGAGCTCGCACATCGGCGAATCCTCGTTACAGGGTGATTTGGGTGCCGAGCAGGCCAAGGAAACCGGCCAGCCAGTTCGGATGCGCCGGCCATGCTGGCGCAGTCGCCAGATTGCCTTGAACGTGGCCGTCGGTCACCGGGATATCGATGAACGTGCCGCCAGCCAGTCGCACTTCCGGGGCGCAGGCCGGATAAGCGCTGCATTCGCGACCTTCGAGAACCCCAGCCGCTGCCAGCAATTGCGCGCCGTGGCAGACCGCGGCAATCGGCTTGCCGGCCTTGTCGAAGGCGCGCACCAGTTCCAGGACTTTATCGTTCAGGCGCAGGTATTCCGGCGCACGGCCACCGGGGATCAGCAGCGCGTCGTAATCGGCCTCGGCGACCTTGGCGAAGTCGAAGTTGAGGGCGAACAGGTGCCCGGGTTTCTCGCTGTAGGTCTGATCGCCTTCGAAGTCATGGATCGCGGTGCGCACGGTCTTGCCGGCGGCCTTGTCCGGGCACACGGCGTGCACGGTGTGGCCGACCATCTGCAGGGCCTGGAACGGCACCATCACTTCGTAGTCTTCGACGTAATCGCCGACCAGCATCAGGATTTTTTTCGCGGCCATGGGGAGGACTCCTCTGGGAATGGGCTTGCAGGAGTCTTCAAGGTAGACCTTATCCGTTCGGGCGGGTAACAACCGGCTACTACCGAGTTGACTTCATCGCTGGCAAGCCAGCTCCCACAGGTTCTGAGGCGATCACCGATTTGGCGCTCAACGCCATCACTGTGGGAGCTGGCTTGCCAGCGATGGCAATCTCGAACTGTACGGATAAGTCTTTGCCTAGCTGTAACAGCCAGAAGTCCACGGTTTATGGCTTGATGAAGGTCGTTCTCTGCCACCTTCGATTTCGGTGTTCCTATGTCCTCACGCGAAAACACCGGCATGGCCCTCGGCCTGCTCGGGGTTGTGATTTTCAGCCTGACCCTGCCCTTCACCCGGATCGTGGTGCAGGAACTGCATCCGCTGCTCAATGGCTTGGGCCGGGCACTGTTCGCGGCGATTCCGGCGGCGGCGCTGTTGCTCTGGCGACGCGAGAAGTGGCCGACCTGGCAGCAGATCAAAGGCCTGAGCCTGGTGATCGCCGGGGTGATTCTCGGCTTCCCGGTGCTGTCGGCATGGGCCATGCAAACCTTGCCGGCGTCCCACGGTGCGCTGGTCAACGGTTTGCAACCACTGTGTGTGGCGCTGTATGCGGCGTGGCTGTCCCATGAACGCCCCTCGAAAGCCTTCTGGGCCTGCGCCGCACTGGGCAGTGCGCTGGTGCTCGGTTACGCGTTGTACACCGGGGCCGGCAGCATTCAGGCCGGCGACTTGTTGATGCTCGGCGCGATTGCCGTGGGTGGTCTGGGCTATGCCGAGGGTGGCCGGTTGGCCAAGGAAATGGGCGGCTGGCAGGTGATCTGCTGGGCGCTGGTGCTGTCGACGCCGCTACTGATCGGCCCGGTGTTGTACCTGGCGCTGCAGCATCATGGCGCGGTGTCAGCCAAGACCTGGTGGGCGTTCGGCTATGTGGCGCTGTTTTCGCAGTTTCTCGGCTTCTTCGCCTGGTACGCCGGGTTGGCGATGGGCGGGATTGCGCGGGTCAGTCAGATCCAGTTGCTGCAGATTTTCTTCACCATCGCGTTTTCGGCGTTGTTCTTTGGGGAACATGTGGAACCGATTACCTGGCTGTTTGCCTGCGGGGTCATCGCGACGGTGATGCTCGGGCGCAAGACCGCTGTGCGTCCTGCCCAACCGGCCACTGCATGACCACCGCCCCTCGAATGACGAGCGCATGCCCCTGTAGGAGCTGCGGCACGCTGCGATCTTTTGATGTTGCCTTTAAGATCAAAAGATCGCAGCGTGCCGCAGCTCCTACAGGGTTTCGTGTCGGATCAGTATCGGGTGTCAGGCGAGGAAGCCGTCGGCGCGCAGCAGGGTTTCCAGACAGTGTTCGCTGATGTTGTAGAAGTCCTTGAGTTCCTGAATCTTCACCAGCAGTTGGGCCGGGTCCACCGGCTCGGCGCGCTTCACCGCGAGAATCATCTTGTTCTTGTTGGTATGTTCCAGTGAGATGAACTCGAACACCTTGGTCTCGTAACCACAGGCTTCGAGGAACAGCGCACGCAGGCTGTCGGTGACCATTTCCGCCTGTTGGCCCAGGTGCAGGCCGTATTGCAGCATCGGCTTGAGCAGTGCCGGGCTCTGGATCTGCAGGCGGATCTGTTTGTGGCAGCACGGCGAGCACATGATGATCGACGCGCCGGAACGGATGCCGGTGTGAATCGCGTAGTCGGTGGCGATGTCGCACGCATGCAAGGCAATCATCACGTCCAGTTCGCTCGGCGCCACGCTGCGCACGTCACCGCACTTGAACACCAGGCCCGGGTGTTCCAGTTTCGCTGCGGCGGCGTTGCACAGGTTGACCATCTCCTCGCGCAGCTCGACGCCGGTGACTTCACCCTCGGCCTTGAGCGTGTTGCGCAAGTAATCGTGAATCGCGAACGTCAGGTAGCCCTTGCCCGAACCGAAATCCGCGACCCGCACCGGTTTGTCCAGCGCCAGCGGTGACGAGGTCAGGGCGTGGCTGAAGACTTCGATGAACTTGTTGATCTGCTTCCACTTGCGCGACATCGCCGGGATCAGCTCATGCTGCGCGTTGGTCACACCCAAGTCCTTGAGGAACGGTCGGCTCAAGTCCAGAAAACGGTTTTTCTCGCGGTTGTGCTCGGCGGACGGCGCTTCCCGCAATTGCTGAGGTTTGCTCTTGAACAGCGAAGGCTTGCCCTTTTTGCTGTATTCGAGCTGCGCTTCGTCGGTCACGGTCAGCAGATGCGCATTCTTGAACGCCGCCGGCAACAGCTCGGCAATCACCGCCACGCCTTCGCTCAGCGGCAGGTTCTTGGTGATGTCGCGGGTCTTGTAGCGATAAACGAAGGACAGGTTGGGCTGCGCCTTGACCGTCACCGCTTTGATGATGATCCGCTGCAGCTCCGCCTCTTCGCCCACGTATTTGGCCAGCACCAGTTTGATGAAGCCGTTCTGTTCGAGGCTGGTTTGCAGCAGCTCGATGAACTGGGCGTGATGATCGGGCGCCGGTTTGGCAGACGGCGCGGATGGGGCGTTAACGGACATGAACAAGCAGCCTCGGGCGGGGCGAAACGGGAATGGCGGGTATTTTAGGGGGGATGGCGGTTGGGGACACGCTCTTATTTACCCAACGGCAAAAATCAAAAGATCGCAACCTGCGGCAGCTCCTACAGAAGACAGTGTAGGAGCTGCCGCAGGCTGCGATCTTTTGATCTATGCCAACACAATCAACCGATTGGGCAATTCATTCCTCACCTGCGTCACCGGCACATGCACCTTGAGCAATTCGCCGCAGGCCTCGATGCAGGTGATGAACCCCTCGAGCGTGCGCCCCTGCCGCACCTGCTCGGTGAACGCGGCAACAATCGCGTCCCAGCTCTTGTTGTCCAGCCGCCGGGAAATCCCTTCGTCCACCAGAATCTCCACGTAACGTTCGGCCTCGCAGACAAAGATCAGCATCCCCGTGCTGCCGACGGTGTGGTGCAGGTTTTGTTCGAGAAACTGTCGCCGCGCCAGATTCGACGCGCGCCAGTGCCGCACACGGCGCGGGATCAGGTGGGTGGTGACTTTCGGCAGACGAAACAGCAGGCACAGGACGATAAACAGCCCCCATTGCACCAGCAACAGGCTGCGCATGGTCAGCCAGCCAGTCAGGTAATGAACGATGCCCGGCACCAGCAGCGCCAGCAGGCTGGCCCACAGCAGCGGGATGTATGCGTAGTCATCGGCGCGCGCCGCCAGCACCGTTACCAGTTCGGCGTCGGTGTCGCGCTCGACCCGGGCAATCGCCTCGGCGACTTTGCGTTGTTCGTGTTCGGTCAGTAATGCCATGTCGAAAAGTGCCTGATCATTATTGTTGTGTGTTCACCAGCCGCCGGACGATCCGCCGCCGCCAAAACTGCCCCCGCCGCCGCTGAAGCCCCCGCCTCCACCGCCGCCGCCAAATCCACCCCCACCGAAACCGCCGCCACCGGAGCCGCCACGACCGGCGGGAAGGATACCGAGCATCTGGCAGACAAACACCGTCAGGATGAACACCACCACCAGAAAAACGAACAACAACGGATGCCGCGAGACGAAATCGTTTTGCGGATCACCGCTCGACTCGTACACCGTCGACGGCTCGTCCAGCGGATTGCCGCCGAGCACCACCAGCATCGCCGCGACGCCGTCGCTGATGCCCTTGCTGAAATTGCCGGCCTTGAACGCGGGAGTGATCACTTGATGAATGATCACCGAACTCTGTGCATCGGTCAGTCGATCTTCCAGCCCGTAACCGACTTCGATGCGCAGTTTGCGCTCGTCCCGGGCGACGATCAGCAGCGCACCGTTGTTCTTGTCCTTCTGGCCGATGCCCCAGTGCCGGCCCAGTTGCACGCCGTAGTCTTCGATGGTGGTGCCCTGCAGATCAGGCACCGTGACCACCACCAGTTGCTCGCCGGTCGCCTGTTCATGCGCCTGCAACTGCTGGCTCAACTGGGCGCGCACCGCGGGCTCGAGCATCTGCGCCTCGTCCACCACTCGCCCGCTCAGCGCCGGGAACGTCAACTCGGCCCGGGCGCTGACGGCGAACAGCCACAGCATCAGCACCAGGCCTATCTTCAACACACGCATGAATAACCTCGGGTCAGAACTTCACTTCCGGGGCCTTTTCCGCGCCGGGGGTGGTGGCTTCGAAGGTTTCGCGAATTGGCAGATCGCTGTACATCACGCTGTGCCAGAGGCGCCCGGGAAACGTGCGGATCTCGGTGTTGTACTTCTGCACCGCCAGAATGAAATCGCGCCGCGCCACGGCAATCCGGTTTTCCGTACCTTCGAGCTGCGACTGCAAGGCGAGGAAGTTCTGGTTGGCTTTCAGGTCCGGATAACGCTCGGACACCACCATCAGCCGACTCAGGGCACCGCTCAACTGATCCTGGGCTTGCTGGAACTGCTTGAGTTTTTCCGGGTTGTCGAGGGTGCTGGCATCGACCTGGATCGACGTCGCCTTGGCCCGCGCTTCAACCACTGCCGTCAGGGTCGCTTCTTCATGCTTGGCGTAGCCACGGACGGTTTCCACCAGATTGGGGATCAGGTCGGCACGGCGCTGATACTGGTTCTGGACCTGGCCCCAGGCGGCTTTCGCCTGTTCGTCGAGGGTCGGGATATTGTTGATGCCGCACGCGGTCAACAAGGTGGCAAGCACCAGCAACGTGGCGACCTGCAGACGCGAGCGGTAGGTTGGACTGACATTCATCAAAGTGATGCTCCCTGGCGTATTTCATAAAAAACCGACCGTGAAACCTTCTGCATCGGCGGTTGGGGCATAATCGGCCGCGCCACTGGATTGCAACGGGCCGATGGGCTAAAAAGAGGCCCTGCGCAAACGCTGCCGACGGTCGGCGGGCGTTTTTGGCTCGGTCATTTTGAGCCTGCACCCGAACAACAATAGTCGCTCCCTAACTTTTGGCTGGCCGGCATTGCATTGCCGTTTGGGCCCTCGAGAAAAATATTCATGAAGAAGCTGTGTTTGCTGGGCCTGTTCGTCAGCCTGGCCAGTCATCAAGTATTGGCCGCCACGACCCCGGTACCCCTGGAAAACAAGGACGCGTTCATCAGCAACCTGATGAAGCAAATGACCCTCGATGAAAAGATCGGCCAGTTGCGCCTGATCAGCATCGGCCCGGAAATGCCTCGCGAACTGATCCGCAAAGAGATCGCCGCCGGCAATATCGGCGGTACGTTCAACTCGATCACCCGCCCGGAAAACCGTCCGATGCAGGACGCGGCAATGCGCAGCCGCCTGAAGATTCCGATGTTTTTTGCGTACGACGTGATCCACGGTCATCGTACGATTTTCCCGATTCCGCTGGCCCTGGCCTCGAGCTGGGACATGGCCGCCATCGGCCAGTCCGGGCGTATTGCCGCCAGGGAAGCGGCGGCCGACAGCCTCGACATCACCTTCGCACCGATGGTCGACATCTCCCGTGATCCGCGCTGGGGTCGCAGCTCCGAGGGTTTCGGTGAAGACACCTATCTGACTTCGCGCATCGCCAAAGTGATGGTCAAGGCCTATCAGGGCGATACCCCGAGCGCCGCCGACAGCATCATGGCCAGCGTCAAACACTTCGCCTTGTATGGCGCGGTCGAGGGCGGTCGTGACTACAACACCGTGGACATGAGCCCGGTGAAGATGTACCAGGACTACCTGCCGCCGTACCGCGCCGCGATTGACGCCGGCGCCGGTGGCGTGATGGTCGCGCTGAACTCGATCAACGGCATCCCGGCCACCGCCAACACTTGGCTGATGAACGACTTGCTGCGCAAGGACTGGGGCTTCAAGGGCCTGGCCGTCAGCGACCACGGCGCGATCTTCGAACTGATCAAGCACGGCGTGGCCGCCGACGGTCGTGAAGCGGCGAAGCTGGCGATCAAGGCCGGCATCGACATGAGCATGAACGACACCCTGTACGGCAGAGAGCTGCCGGGGCTGCTCAAGTCCGGCGAGATCGAACAGAAAGACATCGACAACGCGGTGCGCGAAGTGCTCGCCGCCAAGTACGACATGGGCCTGTTCAAGGACCCGTACCTGCGTATCGGCAAGGCCGAGGATGATCCGGCCGACACCTACGCCGAAAGCCGTCTGCACCGCGCCGAAGCGCGTGACGTGGCGCGACGCAGCCTGGTGCTGTTGAAGAACCGGAACGACACCCTGCCGCTGAAGAAAGACGCGAAAGTCATGCTGGTCGGTCCATTGGCCAAGGCGCCGATCGACATGATGGGCAGTTGGGCTGCCGCCGGTCGTCCGGCGCAATCGGTGACCCTGTTCGACGGCATGAGCAATGTCATCGGCGACAAGGCCAACCTGATCTACGCCCGTGGCGCCAACATCACCAGCGACAAGAAGGTCCTCGACTACCTGAACTTCCTCAACTTCGACGCCCCGGAAGTGGTCGATGACCCGCGCCCGGCCAATGTGCTGATCGACGAAGCGGTGAAGGCCGCCAAGGACGCAGACGTGATCGTCGCCGCCGTTGGCGAATCCCGTGGCATGTCCCACGAATCCTCCAGCCGCACCGACCTGAACATCCCGGAAAACCAGCGCGAGTTGATCCGTGCCCTGAAAGCCACCGGCAAACCGCTGGTACTGGTGCTGATGAACGGCCGTCCGCTGACCATTCTCGAAGAGAACCAGTCGGCTGATGCGATTCTGGAAACCTGGTTCAGCGGCACCGAGGGCGGCAACGCCATCGCCGACGTGCTGTTTGGCGACTACAACCCGTCGGGCAAACTGCCGGTGACCTTCCCGCGCTCCGTGGGCCAGATCCCGACCTACTACAACCACCTGAGCATTGGCCGGCCGTTCACGCCGGGCAAACCGGGCAACTACACCTCGCAGTACTTCGATGACACCACGGGCCCGCTGTTCCCGTTCGGTTACGGCTTGAGCTACACCCAATTCGCCCTGAGCGACATGGCGCTGTCGTCAACCACGCTGAACGCCACCGGCAAGCTCGACGCCAGTGTCACCCTGAAAAACACCGGCAAACGTGACGGCGAAACCGTGGTGCAGCTGTACATTCAGGACGTCACCGGCTCGATGATTCGCCCGGTGAAAGAACTGAAGAACTTCCAGAAAGTCATGCTCAAGGCCGGCGAACAGAAAGTCGTGCACTTCACCATCACCGAGGATGACCTGAAGTTCTACAACGCCCAGCTCAAGTACGCGGCCGAGCCTGGCAAGTTCAACGTGCAGATCGGCCTGGATTCGCAGGATGTGACGCAGCAGAGCTTTGAGTTGCTGTAATCCCTGAAACCCTATGCAAAAACCTGTGGGAGCTGGCTTGCCAGCTCCCACAGTGTTACGGGTGTGACTGCTAGCCGCGGCGATCGAGAATGTTGACCACCAGCCGATCCACCCAGCCCCAGATCCGCTGCTTCACCCGCCGCCACAGCGGCCGGCGCTGCCACTCCTCCAGACTGACCTGCTGACTCAGGCCGAAGTCCTTCTCGAAACTCTGCACCACCGCTGCCGTCAACGACGGATCCAGTGCCTCCAGATTCGCCTCCAGATTGAAGCGCAGATTCCAGTGATCGAAGTTGCACGATCCAATGCTCACCCACTCGTCCACCAGGACCATTTTCAGGTGCAGGAAGCACGGCTGATACTCGAAGATCTGCACTCCGGCCTTGAGCAGGCGCGGGTAGTAGCGATGCCCGGCGTAACGCACCGACGGGTGATCGGTGCGCGGCCCGGTCAGCAGTAATCGGACGTCGACACCCCGGGCAGCGGCCTTGCGCAGCGAGCGGCGGATTTTCCAGGTCGGCAGGAAGTAAGGCGTGGCCATCCAGATGCGTTTCTGCCCGCTGTTCAAAGCGCGAAACAGCGACTGCAGAATGTCGCGATGCTGGCGGGCATCGGCGTAAGCCACGCGGCCCATGCCCTCGCCCATGTCCGGAACCTTGGGCAAGCGTGGCAGGCCGACATGCGCCGAAGGTTTCCAGGCCCGGCGATGGCGGTTGGCGATCCATTGGCGGTCGAACAGCACTTGCCAGTCGAGCACCAGCGGACCGCTGATTTCCACCATCACTTCATGCCATTCGCTGCTGTCCTGCCCCGGCGTCCAGAACTCATCGGTGACACCCGTGCCGCCAACCACCGCCAGACGCTGATCGACCAGCAACAGTTTGCGATGATCGCGATAAAAGTTGCCCACCCAACGCCGCCAGCTCAGTCGATTGTAAAAACGCAGTTCGACCCCGGCCTTGATCAGGCGCTGACGCAGGTGCAGGGTAAACGCGAGACTGCCGTAGTCATCGAACAGGCAGCGCACCCGCACCCCGCGCTCGGCGGCCTGCACCAGCGCCTGCACCACGGCTTCGGCGCAGGCGCCCGCCTCCACCAGATACAACTCGAGTTCGACCTGTTCTTCGGCGCGGGCAATTTCCACCAGCATGCGCGGGAAGAATTGCGGGCCGTCAATCAACAGTTCGAAGCGGTTGCCGTCCCGCCACGGGAACACCGCGCCGCGCATGTCAGCGCGCCGTGAAAATCAGCACCGCACCCACCGGCACCGACGGACTGATGGCCGACAGGCCAGCGAGGTTACGCAGGGTTTCCAGGCCCGGCACCAGATCGAAATCCTCGGCGTTGATCACCAGCGGTTCCAGGGTCACCACTTGAAAACGCCGGTCATCGAGACGGGTGGCCAGCAACTGCGCCGGGTATTCATGTTGCTTGCCGTGCAGGTTGACGGTCAGCGGCAGACGCAACTCCAGCTGCGCACCAGGGGCCAGATCGTTGATCGGGCGCAGGTCGATCCGGGTGCTGATGGTCGCTTCGGGGAATTGCTCGATCTGGAACAGCTCCTTGCGCATGCGCTCGTCGCGCAGCGGGATGCCGCTGTTGACCGAATCCAGCTCGACTTCGACTTCGGCGCGACCATCCGGATCGACCTTGCCGTGCAGCACCAGAAAGCGCTGTACTTCGGAAATGTGGGCGTTTTTCGTGCTGACGAACGACAGCCGCGACGACTCGCCATCCAGATACCAATTGGCCTGCGCCGGCAGCGCGGCGGCGGCCAGCAGCAGACTGGCGAAGGCTTTATAGAGGGAGCGGTTGAACATTGAATACTCGTGGGGGCGATAAACCTGCACGAACCTTAACCGCCCACGCCGTTATTGCAAACTGATCGGCGCAAATCTATCGATTGGTGGAAACCTGCTGTGGGAGCTGGCTTGCCAGCGATAGCGTCGGGACAGGCTATCTCTCTGTTGACTGACACACCGTCATCGCTGGCAAGCCAGCTCCCACAGGGTTATCTATTGAATTGAGGATTGAGGCGGCAACCTTGCCGTTCACCCAGCCACTGCGCGCGGTTGCTGCGGCCCATGCCACTGACGGTGACGGTTTTGCTCGCGCTGTCATCGGTAAAACCGCTGGTCGGCAGCCACTGTTTCACATAACCCCGGCAATATTCAGCCTCGTTGTTCATCACGTAGCGACACGAACAATATTCCTTGGCCGTGTACGCACTGATGATGTCGGGGAACGCCCACAGATTGTCGCGTTCGAGCCAGATCCAGCCGAGCAGCACGATCAGCGCCAGCAGCAACACCCGCTTCAACAGCTTCATGGCTGCACCGCCTTGAGCACGCGCTTGAGCAATTCGTTGTGGCGATAGCTGCCGTCGCGATCATCGGCGTAACGCACGATCAGCAGTTTCTCGCTGGGGATTACATACAGCGCCTGCCCCCAATGACCGAGGGCGGCGAAGGTGTCGGGCGGCGCGGCGGGCCATGGCGCGGCGGCGCCATCCGCCGGGCGATTGAGCCACCACTGGCCGCCGGGCACCGCTTCGTCCTGATGCGCCTTGTAGCCGGCAAATGGCTCACGGTTGAAGGCGATCCAGTCCTTGGGCAGTAATTGCCGGTCGCGCCAACGTCCGTCGCGCAGCATCAACAGGCCAACCCGCGCCAGATCACGGGCGGTGAGGTAGGCATAAGAGGACGCGACAAACGTGCCGCCGGCATCGGTTTCCCACACGGCATGGCGAATGCCCAACGGCTCGAACAACGCCGTCCACGGGTAGTCGGGATAACGCTCGGGGCCGACCATGTTCTTCAGCGCCGCCGCCAGCAGATTGCTGTCACCACTGGAATAACGGAACGCCTGCCCCGGCGGCGCATAAGCGTCGTGATCGGCGGTGAACGCGGGCATGTCGCGCTGCCCACGGGTGTAGAGCATCGCCACCACCGAGGATTTCAGCGGGGCGTATTCGTAATCCTCCTGCCAGTCCAGACCGGAAGCCCAGTGCAGCAGGTCCGCCATGGTGATCGCCGGGTGTTTTTCCAACGCCGGATAAAACTTTGAAACGGGATCATCCAGTTTGAACAAGCCTTCGCCATACGCCACGCCAAGCACCGTGGCCATCAGACTCTTGCTGATCGACCAGGTCAGGTGTGGCGTTTCGGCACGGGTCGGACCGGCATAGCGTTCGTAGATAACCTGACCGTCGCGAATGACCAGCAAGGCGTCGGTGCGGATGCCCTGGCGGGTGTCGTCGTCGCGGGGCGGGAAGGCGTAGGTGTCTAATGCCTCGACTGCTGCGCCGCTGATTTTTGCGCCCGTCGGCCATTGTTCATCCGGCCATTGCTCGGCCTGGACCGTGAAGCTGATCAGCAGCAGGAACAGGGACAGGCCTTTGATCATGGAAAAATCTCAACGGACGGGTGCAAAGATCATGGCCCAGAAAAATGACAATCTCCCGATCACTGCAGGAGCTGCCGCAGGCTGCGATCTTTTGATTGTGCTTTTAAAGATCAAAAGATCGCAGCCTGCGGCAGCTCCTACAGGGGAATGTGCAGGGCTTTGGCCAAGCGCTTGGCCCGCGCGCCCGCCGCCAACTGCATCACCGACTGATCACGCTGCCACATCTGCGCCCACTCCGGATTGCCCTCGGCCAACGCCTGATCGATCTCGCTCTTCAGCGCATCAAACTGCGCAAACAACCCACCCAGCAACACATGTCCGGCCGGATTGTTCGGCGGCTGGCGACTCGCTTCCGCACAGCCGGCCAGCAGCGCCAGCAAACGCAACAGCAGCGGCTGCGACCAGCCACTGTCCTGACCGACGCCATACAGCCACGCGGTCATCGCGCTCAACACATAGACATCTTCCAGGGTGCGGAACGGCTTCACATAAGCATTCCAGCCATCCCCCGCGAGCAACTCGCACAACGCGCCGTCCAGGTGCAGCCGACCGTGACTGATGTCCGGCATCAGCGGCAGCGCCGGGAGTTTTTCCACGCGCACGCCGGGCTCGCCGGGATAGACCACCGCCAGGCTCAGGCGCGGCGTTTCACCGGGCTCTTCACTGCGCGCGGCGACGAGCAGCCAGTCGGCGGCATCCCCAGCGGTGACGAAATCCTTGCGCCCGCTCAAGCGCAAATCACTGAGACGGGTCTGCATGTCCGCCGGGCGCAAGCTGCGCTGTTCGGTCGCACACAACGCGCCAAGACTCGGCGGCGCGCTCGGCCAAAGCATGCGCAACGCCGCCTGATACCCCACCAGAAACGCCAGCCCCGGCGTCGCCATGCGCCGCCCTCCGGCCACCGCCAGTTCGAACCGCGTCACGTTGCCCACTTGCTGCAACAAAGTGGCGAAACCTTCCGCCAGATCAGTCACGGCGGGCAGGCGTTCAGGGCTATCGAGCAGGCTGGGCCAGGGCATAAGAGGCTCCTTGAGGGCTGTCATACAAGCATCACCAAACGTTCATGGCGATGACACCGGGGCTACATAGCCTGACTTTGCACAACATGGCTGCATAAAGAAAGTCGATCGGCTGCAACCCACGACGGGTTCAAGGCCCGTACGGAGATTCAAATGACTCAGATCGCCCGCATCAGCGACACCGGCAATGAACGCCGCCTGCAAGCCGAACGCCTGATCGGCGCCGAGGCCTTGCAGCAAGCCCAGGCCTTGCGCTTCAGCGTCTTCAGCGGCGAATTCAACGCCAAGCTGAAAGGCGCGGAACTGGGTCTGGACATGGATGACTATGATGTTCACTGCAGCCACATCGGCGTGCGTGACCTGAACACCGGGCGTCTGGTCGCCACCACTCGTTTACTCGATCACACCGCCGCCAGCAGCCTGGGCAAGTTCTACAGCGAAGAAGAATTCAGCCTGCATGGCCTGGCCCATCTGCAAGGACCGATCCTCGAAATCGGCCGCACCTGTGTCGACCCGGCCTACCGCAACGGCGGTACCATCGCTGTGCTCTGGGGTGAACTGGCCGAAGTGTTGAATCAGGGTGGCTACAGCTACCTGATGGGTTGCGCGAGCATTCCGATGCAGGACGGCGGCGTGCAGGCTCACGCGATCATGCAGCGTCTGCGCGAACGCTACCTGTGCACCGAACACCTGCGCGCCGAACCGAAGAATCCGTTGCCGTCGCTAGACATTCCGTCGAACGTGATCGCCGAAATGCCACCGCTGCTCAAGGCCTACATGCGCCTGGGCGCGAAGATCTGCGGCGAGCCGTGCTGGGACGAAGACTTCCAGGTCGCCGACGTATTCATCCTGCTCAAACGCGACGAACTCTGCCCGCGTTACGCCAGGCACTTCAAGGCGGCCGTGTGATGAGCCGGCTGCGCGTGTACGCGCGAATCGCGCGGGTGCTGCTGGTGGTGACGCTGGGCCTGACCATGGCCAGCGTGTTCGGCGTATTCGAACGTCTGGGCCTGGCGCACTCGATGCAACGTCGGCAGCGCTGGTCGCGTTTCTTCATGGCACGTTTGAGCAATGCCCTGCCCTTTCGCGCAACGGTGCACGGCGAGTTGCCACAGCAGCCAATGCTGTGGGTCAGCAATCATGTGTCATGGACTGACATTCCACTGCTGGGCATGCTCACGCCGCTGTCGTTTCTGTCCAAGGCCGAAGTGCGCACCTGGCCGGTGGCTGGCTGGCTGGCGGCCAAGGCCGGCAGCCTGTTCATCCGTCGCGGCTCGGGTGACAGCCAATTGATCCGCAAACAGATGACCCGCCATTTGCAGACGCAGCATCCGCTGCTGATGTTCCCGGAAGGCACCACCACCGATGGCCGTTCGCTGCGCACCTTTCATGGTCGCCTGCTGTCGGCGGCCATCGATTCCGAGGTGATGCTGCAACCGGTGGCGATCCGTTATCTGCGCAATGGCGAAATCGACGCGCTGGCGCCGTTCATTGGTGACGATGATTTGCTGTCGCACCTGATGCGTCTGTTCAGCCATGATTGCGCCGATGTTGAAGTGCATCTGCTCAAGCCGATCGCCTGTCAGGGCCGCGAGCGTGCGGCACTGGCGTTCGAAGCGCAGCAGGCGGTGCAGAAGGCGTTGTTTGGCGCGATTCCGGAAAAGCAAAAAAAACCGATGCGCCCGGCCATCGCCGCCTGAAATACAACCGCTAAAATCACCCTCGGCCCCTGTGGGAGCTGGCTTGCCAGCGATAGCGGTAGACCAGCCGACACGAATGTTGAATGTGCCGATGCCATCGCTGGCAAGCCAGCTCCCACAGGGACTCAGGGTGTTGTTGAGGATTGTGCGAAGTCTTGCAATTGCGGGTAGAACAACGCGAAGTCCTCACTCAGCGGCTCATACAACCGCCGCAACTCCTGCATCGCCATCGCCAGCTCCTCCGGCCGGGTCAGGCGCCGGGAGATCCCGCGCAGCACCTGCTCCAGCACTTCAAACGACTGATACGAACCCAGCCAGTCATTGGCAACCATGTGCGGTGCGATCTTCGCCAGGCGTTCGGGCAATTGCCGTTCATTCGACAGCACCCGGTACACGTCGCGGGTGAAGTGCTCCAGCGGCTGATCGGCGTACAGCGTCCAGTCCCGCGCCAGGCAATGGTCGAAAAACACATCGAGGACAATCCCCGCGTAGCGCCGCCGGGTCGCGGTGAAACGTCCGAGGGCGATGTCCACCACAGGGTGGCGATCGGTGAACACATCAATCCGCCGATGCAGCTGAATCGCCGCTTCAATCTGCGGAGCAAATTGCCCTTGCAGGCGTCCTTTGACGAAATCGCCATACAGACTGCCGAGTAATTGCTCGGGGAGCTGGCCTCCGAGGTGTAAATGTGCGAGATAGTTCATGGGCGCAGCTTAGCACTGCGCGCTTTCATCGTTACAACACACATATCGTTATAACCCGATATACCGATTTATGCGGTCGTCAGATCAAATTCATATTGGTATATCGCGAAATACCGATTTAAAGTTCGCCTCATCGCGATATAGCGCTACACATCACGAGCACAAAGCCATGAACCTCGACCTCGACGAAATAATAAAAGCCCTGGCGCACCCAGTACGGCGAGACATCCTCATCTGGCTGAAAGACCCCAAAGCCCAGTTTCCTGAGCAGATTCACAACCACGAGTACGGCATCTGTGCCGGGCAGATCGATCAACGCTGCGGCCTGTCGCAGTCGACCGTCTCCGCCCACCTGGCGACCCTGCAACGTGCAGGTCTGATCAGCAGCCAGAAAGCCGGCCAGTGGCACTTTTTCAAACGCAACGAGGACGTGATCCAGGCGTTCCTCGACGCCATCGTCAAAGAGCTCAGCGCTCCCACAAGGAATTGATTCAAATGCCCCTCTCGCTACTCATCCTGGCCTTGAGTGCCTTCGCCATCGGCACCACTGAGTTCGTCATCATGGGCCTGCTGCCCGATGTGGCGACCGATCTCGGTGTGTCGATCCCGGGCGCCGGCTGGCTGGTGACCGGTTACGCCCTGGGCGTGGCCATCGGTGCGCCGTTCATGGCGCTGGCCACCGCCAGACTGCCGCGCAAGGCCGCACTGATAGCGCTGATGGGAATTTTCATCGTTGGTAACCTGCTGTGTGCCATCGCCAGTGATTACAACGTGCTGATGTTTGCCCGCGTCGTCACCGCGCTGTGCCACGGTGCGTTTTTCGGTATCGGTTCTGTGGTAGCTGCCGGGCTGGTCGCGCCAAACAAGCGCGCATCCGCCGTGGCACTGATGTTCACCGGCCTGACCCTGGCCAACGTGCTTGGCGTGCCACTGGGCACGGCGCTGGGTCAGGAAGCCGGCTGGCGTTCGACCTTCTGGGCGGTAACCGTAATTGGCGTCGTGGCGCTGATCGGTCTGATCCGCTTCCTGCCGGCCAAGCGTGACGAAGAAAAACTCGACATGCGCGCCGAACTCGCCGCCCTCAAGGGCGCCGGCATCTGGCTGTCGCTGAGCATGACCGCACTGTTCGCCGCGTCGATGTTCACCCTCTTCACCTACGTCGCGCCGCTGCTCGGTGATGTCACCGGTGTCTCGCCCAAAGGCGTGACCTGGACCCTGCTGCTGATCGGCCTCGGTCTGACGGTGGGCAACATCATTGGCGGCAAACTGGCGGACAAGCGTCTCGGCGCCACTCTGATCGGTGTGTTCGTGGCGATGGCGGTGGTTTCCACCGTGCTGAGCTGGACCAGCGTTGCGCTGATCCCGACGGAAATCACCCTGTTCCTCTGGGCCACCGCTTCGTTCGCCGCCGTTCCGGCGCTGCAAGTCAACGTGGTGACCTTCGGCAAGGCGGCTCCGAACCTGGTGTCGACCCTGAACATCGGCGCTTTCAACATCGGCAACGCGCTGGGCGCCTGGGTCGGCGGCAGCGTCATCGCCCACGGTTTCGGCCTGACCAGCGTGCCCCTGGCCGCCGCCGCGCTGGCCGTGCTCGCGCTGCTGGTGACCCTGATCACTTTCCGTCAGAACGGCGACGCCGGTCTGGCCCCTGCTACCCACTGATTAACCACTTCACTGACGAGGGTTGTACACATGGCAACTATTTTCGATCCGATCAAACTGGGCGACCTCGAGCTGTCCAACCGCATCATCATGGCTCCGCTGACCCGCTGCCGCGCCGACGAAGGCCGCGTGCCGAATGCGCTGATGGCTGAATACTACGTACAGCGCGCGTCGGCTGGCCTGATCCTGTCCGAAGCCACCTCGGTCACCCCGATGGGCGTTGGCTACCCGGACACCCCGGGCATCTGGTCCAACGATCAGGTCCGCGGCTGGACCAACGTGACCAAAGCCGTGCACGCTGCCGGCGGCAAGATCGTCCTGCAACTGTGGCACGTCGGCCGCATCTCGCACCCGTCGTACCTCAATGGTGAAGCTCCGGTCGCGCCGAGCGCCATCCAGCCTAAAGGTCACGTCAGTCTGGTGCGACCACTGGCCGACTACCCGACCCCGCGCGCGCTGGAAACCGCTGAAATCGCCGAGATTGTCGAGGCCTACCGTACCGGCGCCGAGAACGCCAAAGCCGCCGGTTTCGATGGCGTGGAAATCCACGGCGCCAACGGCTACCTGCTCGACCAGTTCCTGCAAAGCAGCACCAACCAGCGCACCGACAACTACGGCGGCTCCCTGGAGAACCGTGCGCGTCTGCTGCTGGAAGTGACTGACGCGGCGATCGACGTCTGGGGCGCCGGCCGTGTCGGCGTGCACCTGGCACCCCGCGCCGACTCCCATGACATGGGCGACGACAATCTGGCCGAGACCTTCACTTATGTCGCTCGCGAGCTGGGCAAACGTGGCATCGCCTTCATCTGCTCCCGCGAGAAAGAAGGTGCCGACAGCCTCGGTCCACAGCTCAAAGAAGCCTTCGGCGGTGCGTACATCGCTAACGAGCGTTTCACCAAAGACAGCGCCAATGCGTGGCTGGCTGAAGGCAAGGCTGACGCCGTAGCGTTCGGCGTACCGTTCATTGCCAACCCGGACCTGCCGGCACGCCTGAAGGCCGATGCCCCGCTGAACGATCCGCGCCCAGAGCTGTTCTACGGCAAGGGCCCGGTCGGTTACATCGACTACCCGACGCTGTAAGCGTTATTCAGTACAAAGCAGCCGAAACGCAAAAGCCCCCGACTCGTGAGAGCCGGGGGCTTTTTCTTGGGCGTCCGGTACGGGGCAGCTAACATTCGTTCACAGGGACGACACAAAATCCCTACAAAATCCGTAGCTCGCTACGTTTAAACTCGCGGTTCGGGCGTCTGTAAAAGCAGGCCAATTGACATAACCTGTGTCAATTACGCATTTTGTTTCATTTGCGCAGGCTGGGGCTCAGGCGCAGCATATCCAACCCTGTATCGACCCAACGCTCGGCCTCGGCATGCAGCTCGAAGCTGTCCGGCGCCAATAGCCATCCATACAGGAGGCCATCGATATCCGCATGAATGCTGATGGCCGCGCGGGCAGTGTCGAGATCTTCCGGCAACTGGCCGCGATTGACCGCATTACGCAGGGTCAGTCCGATGCGCAGATTGCAATCGAGACTGGCCGTGCGGCGCTGCTGGCGCAGATCGCACATTTCATCGGTGAATTCGCACTTGTGAAACAGAATCTCGTTAATGCGACGGGTCTTCGGATCCAGGGCAACCTGATGGAACAGATGGATCAACAGCTTGCGCATGCACCCCAGCGGATCGAGTTCATCTTCGCTCTCGCTGGCCTTGGCCAATTCATCCAGCGGTTCATGCAGGCTGTCGAGCATTGCCTGCACCAGATCGGCCTTGTTGCTGAAATGCCAATAAATGGCACCGCGCGTAACGCCGGCCATTGTCGCGATATCCGCCAGGGTCGTGCGGGCCACGCCCCTTTCATAAAACGCTTTCTCGGCCGCTTCGAGAATCTGGCTGCGCGTTTCCTGAGCTTCCTCTTTGGTACGACGGACCATGGCAGTAAAACCTCAAACAGGATGTTTCAGGGATGGCTGAATATCCGCTGAATAAAGAGGGGGCCGATTTCTCACGAATCGGCTCCCCGGCCTACAATTTCAAACCTTGCGACGCATTTTGTAACAGGGTGGGTACGACGCCAAGCTATTTACAAACAACCATGAACGTAAGTATATTCCTTAGCAAGCTACTTATCCACTCGACCCGATTTTTTTACCCTTCCACACTTCTTGTGCGCATTTTGCGCGCCTGACCCGAGGATCTTCATGCAATTCAAGCCAGCTGTTACCGCTCTGGTCACTGCCGTCGCCCTGGCATCGCTGCTCAGCGGATGTAAAAAGGAAGAAGCGGCCCCGGCCGCTCCGCCTCCTCAGGTCGGCGTCGTCACCCTGCAACCACAAGCGTTCACCCTCACGTCGGAACTGCCGGGGCGCACCAGTGCGTACCGCATCGCTGAAGTCCGGCCACAGGTCAACGGCATCATTCTCAAGCGTCTGTTCAAGGAAGGCGCCGACGTCAAAGCCGGTCAGCAGCTGTACCAGATCGATCCGGCAGTCTATGAAGCGACCCTGAAAAGCGCCGAAGCCAATCTGCGTTCGACCAAGTCGATCTCCGACCGCTACAAGCAACTGGTCGACGAGCAGGCCGTGAGCCGCCAGGAATACGACACCGCCGTGGCCAACCGCATGGAATCGGAAGCGTCGCTGCAAAGCGCGCAGATCAATGTGAAATACACCAAGGTCTACGCGCCGATCTCCGGTCGTATCGGCCGTTCTGCGGTGACCGAAGGCGCGCTGGTCAGCAATGGTCAGGCCGACGCGATGGCGACGATCCAGCAACTGGACCCGATCTATGTCGACGTCACCCAGTCCTCGGTTGAGCTGCTGGAACTGCGCCGCGAGCTGGAAAGCGGTCGTCTGCAGAAAGCCGGTGACAACTCGGCAGCGGTCAAGTTGACCCTGGAAGACGGCAGCCAGTACAAGCTCGACGGCAAACTGGAATTCTCCGAAGTATCGGTTGATCCAACGACCGGTTCCGTGACCCTGCGTGCCGTGTTCCCGAACCCGGATCACACCCTGCTGCCCGGCATGTTCGTCCGCGCCCAGTTGCAGGCCGGGGTCAACGCCGCCGCCATTCTGGCGCCGCAACAAGGCGTGACCCGTGACCTCAAGGGCACCCCGACCGCACTGGTTGTCGGCCCGGACAACAAGGTCGAGCTGCGTCAGCTCAAGGCCAGCCGCACCGTCGGCAGCCAGTGGCTGATCGAAGATGGCCTGAAAGCCGGCGATCGTCTGATCACCGAAGGCCTGCAATATGTTCGCCCAGGTGCTCAGGTCAACCCGACCGAAGCGACCAACGTAGCCAAGAACCCGGCCCCCGCTCAGGCAGCTGACAAAGCCGCTGGCGGCAAAGGGGAGTAACTCATGTCGAAATTTTTTATCGACCGTCCGATTTTCGCCTGGGTAATTGCCCTGGTGATCATGTTGGTCGGGGCACTCTCGATCCTCAAATTGCCGATCAACCAATACCCGAGCATTGCGCCTCCGGCCATCGCGATCTCCGTGACCTACCCGGGTGCTTCGGCACAAACCGTGCAGGACACCGTGGTCCAGGTGATCGAGCAACAGCTCAACGGTATCGACAACTTGCGTTATGTGTCTTCGGAAAGTAACTCCGACGGCAGCATGACCATCACCGCGACCTTCGAGCAAGGCACCAACTCCGACACCGCGCAGGTTCAGGTGCAGAACAAGCTGAACCTGGCGACCCCGCTGCTGCCGCAGGAAGTGCAGCAACAGGGTATCCGCGTGACCAAGGCAGTGAAGAACTTCCTGCTGGTGATCGGCGTGGTATCGCGTGACGGCAGCATGACCAAGGACGACCTGTCCAACTACATCGTGTCGAACATGCAGGACCCGATCTCGCGGACTGCCGGTGTCGGTGACTTCCAGGTCTTCGGTGCCCAGTACGCGATGCGCATCTGGCTCGATCCGGCCAAGTTGAACAAGTACAACCTGACCCCCGCTGATGTCAGCAGCGCGATTTCGGCGCAGAACGTTCAGGTGTCTTCCGGTCAGCTCGGCGGTTTGCCGGCGCTGCCAGGCCAGCAACTGAACGCCACGATCATCGGCAAGACCCGTCTGCAGACTGCCGAGCAGTTCAAGGCGATTCTGCTGAAGGTCAACCAGGACGGTTCGCAAGTGCACATCGGCGATGTCGCCGACGTCGGTCTGGGTGGTGAAAACTCGACCATCTCGGCGCAGTTCAACGGCAAGCCGTCGTCCGGTCTGGCGGTCAAACTGGCCAACGGCGCCAACGCCCTCGACACCGCCAAGGCGCTGCGCAAGACGATTGACGAACTCAAGCCGTTCTTCCCGCAAGGCATGGAAGTGGTGTTCCCGTACGACACCACGCCAGTGGTGACCGAGTCGATCAAGGGTGTGGTTGAAACCCTGGTCGAGGCGATCGCGCTGGTGTTCCTGGTGATGTTCCTGTTCCTGCAGAACTTCCGCGCCACCGTCATCACCACGATGACCGTGCCGGTGGTATTGCTCGGCACGTTCGGCATCCTCGCGGCTGCCGGTTTCAGCATCAACACCCTGACCATGTTCGGTATGGTATTGGCCATCGGCTTGCTGGTGGACGACGCTATCGTCGTGGTGGAAAACGTCGAGCGGGTGATGGCCGAAGAAGGCCTGTCACCGAAGGAAGCGACCAAGAAGTCCATGGGGCAGATCCAGGGCGCGCTGGTCGGTATCGCTCTGGTGCTGTCGGCAGTATTGCTGCCGATGGCGTTCTTCAGCGGTTCCACCGGTGTGATCTACCGTCAGTTCTCGATCACCATCGTCTCGGCCATGGCCCTGTCGGTGCTGGTTGCGCTGATCTTCACCCCGGCGCTCTGCGCGACCATGCTCAAGGCCATCCCGAAAGGCGAGCACGGCACGCCGAAAAAAGGCTTCTTCGGCTGGTTCAACCGCAACTTCGACCGCAGCGTGCGCAGCTACGAGCGCGGCGTTGGCAACATCCTGCAGCGCAAGGCGCCGTATCTGTTGGCCTACCTGTTGATCGTGGTCGGCATGATCTGGCTGTTCACCCGCATTCCGACTGCGTTCCTGCCGGAAGAAGACCAGGGCGTATTGTTCGCCCAGGTACAGACTCCAGCGGGTTCCAGTGCCGAACGAACCCAGGTCGTGATCGACGAAATGCGTTCGTATCTGCTGGATAAAGAAGCGGGGGCGGTGTCTTCGGTGTTCACCGTGAACGGCTTCAACTTCGCCGGTCGTGGGCAGAGCTCGGGTCTGGCGTTCATCATGCTCAAGCCGTGGCACGAGCGTGATTCGAGCAACAGCGTGTTTGCCCTGGCCCAGCGCGCCCAGCAGCACTTCTTCAGCTTCCGCGACGCGATGGTGTTTGCCTTCGCCCCGCCAGCGGTACTGGAGTTGGGTAACGCCACCGGTTTCGACGTGTTCCTGCAGGACCGCGCCGGTATCGGTCACGAAAAACTGATGGAAGCGCGCAACCAGTTCCTCGGCATGGCCGCGCAGAGCAAGGTGCTCTACCAGGTGCGTCCGAACGGTCTGAACGATGAGCCGCAATACCACCTGGAAATCGACGATGCGAAGGCCCGCGCCCTGGGCGTGAGCATTTCCGACATCAACAGCACCCTGTCGATCTCCTTCGGTAGTAGCTACGTCAACGACTTCATCGACCGCGGTCGGGTGAAAAAGGTGTACGTGCAAGGTCAGGCTGGCGCTCGCATGAGCCCGGAAGACCTGAAGAAGTGGTACGTACGCAACAGCGCCGGGACCATGGTGCCGTTCTCCGCATTCGCCAAGGGCGAGTGGATCTACGGTTCGCCGAAACTGGCACGCTACAACGGTGTGGAAGCGATGGAGATCCTCGGTTCTCCGGCGCCGGGTTACTCCACCGGTGAAGCGATGGCCGAAGTCGAAGCGATTGCCAAGAAGCTGCCGGCCGGTGTCGGTATCTCCTGGACCGGTCTGTCCTACGAGGAACGGCTGTCCGGCTCGCAGGCGCCAGCGCTGTATGCCCTGTCGCTGCTGATGGTGTTCCTGTGTCTGGCGGCGCTGTACGAGAGCTGGTCGATTCCGATCGCCGTGATGCTCGTGGTACCGCTGGGGATCATCGGCGCGCTGATGGCCACCAGCCTGCGCGGGCTGTCCAACGACGTGTACTTCCAGGTGGGTCTGTTGACGACCATCGGTCTGGCAGCTAAAAACGCCATTCTGATCGTCGAATTCGCCAAGGAGCTGCATGAACAAGGGCGCAGTCTGCGCGATGCGGCGATCGAAGCGTGCCGCATGCGTCTGCGACCGATCATCATGACCTCGCTGGCGTTCGTTCTCGGTGTAGTACCGTTGGCGATCTCCACGGGCGCAGGTTCGGGTAGCCAGCATGCGATCGGTACCGGCGTGATTGGCGGTATGCTCACGGCCACGATCCTGGCGATCTTCTGGGTCCCACTGTTCTTCGTCACGGTTTCGTCCATGGGCCAGCGCAAAATCGCCGATCCGGACGAGACGACTGAAACTCCTAAAGAGGCTGGCCAATGAGCAAGTCGCTACTCTCCATCGCAGTCGCCGCCTTCGTGCTGAGCGGTTGCTCGCTGATCCCCGATTATCAGCAGCCTGAGGCTCCTGTCGCAGGTCAGTACCCGCAAGGGCCGGCCTATTCGCCGGCCCAGGCGCCGGCGCAAGCCGCTGCCGAGCAGGGCTGGAAGCAGTTTTTCCATGACCCGGCCCTGCAGCAGCTGATCCAGGTGGCACTGGAAAACAACCGCGACCTGCGTGTCGCGGCGCTGAACATCGACGCTTACGCGGCTCAATACCGCATCCAGCGAGCGGATCTGTTCCCGGCCGTATCGGCCAATGCCAGCGGCAGCCGTCAGCGGGTTCCGGCACGAGCGTCGCAGACCGGTGATTCGACGATCACCAGTTCCTACACCGCGACCGTCGGCATCAGCGCCTACGAACTCGACCTGTTCGGACGGGTGCGCAGCCTGAGCGAACAAGCGCTGCAACAATACTTCGCCACCGAAGAAGCGCGTCGCAGCACCCAGATCAGTCTGGTGGCCAGTGTGGCCAACGCCTACATGACCTGGCAGGCCGACAAGGAACTGCTCAAGCTGACGCAAGACACCCTCGGTGCCTTCGAAGAAAGCTACAAGCTGACCAGCCGCAGCAACGAAGTCGGTGTGGCCTCGGCGCTGGACCTGGCGCAGTCGCGCACCTCGGTGGAAAACGCCCGGGCGCAACTGGCCAAGTACACCCGTCAGGTGGCTCAGGACGAGAACAGCCTGACCCTGCTGCTCGGCACCGGCATCCCGGCCAATCTGCAAGCGGCCAAACCGCTGTCGGATGATCTGCTCAGCGACGTACCGGCCGGTCTGCCTTCGGATCTGCTGCAACGTCGTCCGGACATCCTGCAAGCCGAGTACAACCTGAAAGCGGCCAACGCCAACATCGGCGCCGCCCGTGCAGCGTTCTTCCCGAGCATCAGCCTGACCGCCAATGCGGGCAGCCTGAGCCCGGACCTGTCCGGTCTGTTTAAAGGTGGTTCGGGCACATGGCTGTTCCAGCCGCAGATCAACCTGCCGATCTTCAACGCCGGCAGCCTGCGTGCCAGCCTCGACTACGCCAAGATCCAGAAGGACATTGGCGTGGCGAACTACGAGAAGTCGATTCAGACCGCCTTCCAGGAAGTCGCCGACGGCCTGGCCGCCCGCCAGACCTACACCGAGCAGTTGCAAGCGCAGCGTGACTTCGTCGCGGCCAACCAGGATTACTACCGCCTGGCCGAGCGTCGTTACCGCATCGGTGTCGACAGCAACCTGACCTTCCTCGACGCCCAGCGTCAGTTGTTCAGCGCGCAACAGGCCCTGATCACCGACCGCCTCGCGCAGCTGACCAGTGCGGTCAACCTGTACAAGGCCCTGGGGGGTGGCTGGAATGCGCAGACCGCGCAGAACGAACCGCTGAAAGAAGAAGCACCGAAGATGAAGCTGTTCTGATCATCATCAGGTGAAATCAGGAAGCCCACCGATTGGTGGGCTTTTTGTTGCCTCAGGAAAAGTTTAGGTGCCTGCACTGACCCCATCGCTGGCGAGCCAGCTCCCACAGGTTTTCAGGGGTCCGCAAAATATGTGTTCACTGAAGATCCTTGTGGGAGCTGGCTTGCCAGCGATGAGGCCTTCACAGACACCCTGAAATCCAACTGAATCTTGCGTTCGATAATCGCCCAGAACCCGCTTTTACCAATTGAATCAACACATCCGCCCCCCGCACCATTCGCTCCACAAAACCAATAACAACAGGTTCGATACCATGCTTCCGCGCCCTGTCCCGCCCGGCTGATCGCCGCCGCTTCATTCCTGATCTGCATTGTTGTGCTCGCCCCCAAAGTGGCGGCAGCGAACCCGTTCGTCCCCAAAAAAATAACAAGAGACCCTGCGATGACTCATCCCACTGCGCCGTACGCACTCCCCGGCCTGATCGCCCTGGCCCTGACCGGCGCCGCCCTGCCCGCCGCAGCCGAAGAAGCCGGTTTTATCGAGGGCGCCAGCGCCAACCTGAACCTGCGCAATTTCTACATCAACCGCAACTTCACCAACCCGACCAAGGCGCAGGGCAAGGCTGAAGAGTGGACGCAGAACTTCATCCTCGACGCCAAATCCGGTTTCACCCAGGGCACCGTCGGTTTCGGCATGGACGTGCTCGGCCTGTATTCGGTAAAGCTCGATGGCGGTAAAGGCACCGGCGGCACGCAACTGCTGCCGCTGGATCACGACGGGCGTCCGGCGGACAACTTCGGCCGCACCAACGTCGCGTTCAAGGCCAAGCTGTCGCAGACCGAAATCAAGGTCGGCGAATGGATGCCAGTGCTGCCGATCCTGCGTTCGGACGACGGTCGTTCGCTGCCGCAAACCTTCCGTGGTGGCCAGATCACCTCGAAGGAGATCAACGGCCTGACCCTCTACGGCGGCCAGTTCCGCGCCAACAGCCCGCGCGACGACAGCAGCATGAGCGACATGTCGATGGTCGGCAAAGCGGCGTTCACCTCTGATCGCTTCAACTTCCAGGGCGGTGAATACCAGTTCAACGAAAAACGGACACAGATCGGTCTGTGGAACGCCGAACTCAAAGACATTTACAGCCAGCAATACGTCAATCTGACCCACAGCCAGCCCCTCGGTGACTGGACGCTGGGCGCCAACCTCGGCTTCTTCTACGGCAAGGATGACGGCAGCGCCCGCGCCGGCGAACTCGACAACAAGACCTGGTCGGGGATGTTCTCGGCCCGCTACGGCGGCAACACCTTCTATGTCGGCCTGCAAAAACTCACTGGCGACAGCGCCTGGATGCGCGTCAACGGCACCAGCGGCGGCACCCTGGCCAACGACAGTTACAACTCCAGCTACGACAATGCTCAGGAACGTTCCTGGCAGGTGCGCCACGACTACAACTTCGCCGCCCTGGGCATTCCCGGCCTGACCCTGATGAACCGCTACATCAGCGGCGACAACGTGCACACTGGCACCATCACCGACGGCAAGGAATGGGGCCGCGAATCGGAACTGGGCTACACCGTACAAAGCGGTACCCTGCGCAACCTCAACGTGCGCTGGCGCAACTCGACCATGCGCCGCGACTTCAGCAACAACGAGTTCGACGAAAACCGCCTGATCATCAGCTATCCGATCAGCTTGCTCTGATCCCCACGCCGGCGCTGCATGAGTGGCGCCGGCCTCAACCACTGGTCAGCCCGGACTGGCGATTTGTCGAGGCACAGATACAGTGAAAGAGGTGTGTAAACTCTCCAGCCCGCTGTAGGAGCCCTTAGTTTTCTTCCGTTATCTCCGGATGCTGTACGCGAAGCTGCCTTGGCCACGGAGGTCAGGTATGAGCAAGCGAATAGTTATCGTCGGTGGCGGTGTAGGCGGAACCATGCTGGCCAATCAACTGGTCGGCAAGCTGTATCCGGAAGTTCTACGCGGCGACGTCTCGATCACATTACTGTCCAGTTCCCCCGATCATTACTACAAACCTGCGTTCATGTATGTGGCGTTCAGCCAGTTCTTCGAAGAGGAACTCAAGCGTCCGGAACGCTCACTGTTGCGCCCGGAAATCAGTTTCCACGTTGAAGAAGTCACCCGTTTCGACATTTCCGGGCAGCAATTGCGCACCCGAACCGGCAAACGCTTCGACTATGATTTTCTGGTGATCGCCACCGGCTGCGTGCCGGCGCCGGAACGCATCGAGGGTCTGCAGGAAGCCGGCGACCACTTCTATCAATACCTTCCTGCCCGGCAACTGGCGCAACGCCTGAACACCATCGAAAAGGGCCGGATTTTCATTACCGTGTCCTTCCCGCAGACACCCAATGTCCCGCACCAATGCGGCATCGCGCCCGTGGAAACGACATTGATGCTGGATGATTTGTTGCGTCGCCGGGGCGTTCGCGAGCAAGTGGAAATCATCTACACCTACCCGACAGTTGCCCAGCTATTGCGCAATTGTCTGTTCTTGCAGCGCCCCACGGGTGAAATTCTGCCGAGCATCTTTGCCCGGAAAAACATTCAGTTTCAGCGTGGCTTCACCCTGAGCCGTGTGGATCCCGATGCAAAAGTCGCCTACTCGGCCGAGGGCGATGCGCAACCCTTCGACATCCTGATGGCGACTCCGCCAATCCAGGCCGTCGAGGTGGTGCGCGAGTGCGGCATCTCGCAAGCCGCCAATGATGAAGGATGGCTGCCGACCAATCACGAAACGCTGCAAGTCTACGGTCTGGAGAATGTCTACGTGATCGGCGACACCGTCGACCTGCCGGTCAGCAAGGCCGGCGGCGCCTGTCATAACCAGGCACCAGTGAGCGCCAACAACATCACGGCCCAGATCCGTCTTGGCGCACCCAACTCGGTATACGACGGTCGGGTACAAGCGGTAGCACAAATGGGCCTGAATGCCGGGATGCCCCTGTGGTACGACTACGCCCACGATGTATTGCCGACACCCCCGACCAAATTGGGCGGCCTGCTCAGAAACGGTTTCAATCGCGGTCTTTACTGGGCGGTGGCCCGGGGAATGCTTTGACCCTGCACAGGGAGGAGTGATTGCTCATGCACATGCCCGAGGAAATATCAGCCACGCCCGGGTTCACGGCCCTGATGGCAAAACTGCAGCCGTTAATCGACGGCGGACGCCTGGAGAATATTGTCGACCTGCTTTCCCTGGTGTCCGATATCACCGATCTGCTCGACGCGGCCATGGTGGAAAAGCTCGCGCAATTGTTCGAGAACAGCACTGCCGCCACCTGGGCAGTCAGTAATGCAGTGCGCGTGGCCAAAGCCGAGATATCGGCACAGTCAGCGGCGCCGGGCACTCTGGCGTTGCTCAAACTGCTGAATGAAGAGGACACACGCAAAGGCGTGGCCGTTGTCCTGAAAACCCTCAACGTCATTGGACGACAACTGTAATCCGCCAGAGAGGACCTCCTCATGAGCGCCAAACTCGAAACGGCAGGGAACGCCTGCACCCACTGGGACGCCAAGGCGTACCAGCAGTTCTCCCGTCTCAGGCAACGCCCGGTCAACGAACTGCTCGACCGTGTCGATCTGCACGACCCCGAACGCATTTATGATCTGGGCTGCGGCACCGGCATTGCCACGCAGTTGCTGGCCGAGCGCTGGCCGCGAGCGCAGTTGCTGGGCGTCGACAGCTCACGGCAGATGCTGGATCAGGCCCGATGTCTGCCGATCGACGCCCGCTGGCAAGAGTGCGACTTGCTCGACTGGCACCCCGAGCAACCCGCCGACCTGCTGCTCGCGGCGGCGGTGCTGCATTTCATTGGCGATCATCAACAACTGCTGCCGCGCCTGCTCGGTCATCTCAAGCCCGGTGGCTGTCTGGCAGCACATATGCCGGACTGGCGCGATGCCTTGTGGTATCGACTGATGCTCGACACCCTCGACGATGCCGGCCCGGGACACACCCCCATCGGCACACCAGAACTGCGCCGGCGCATGGCCGCGCGTCCGTTGTTGGCATTGGAGGATTACTACCGCTTGCTGGCGCCGCTGACCACGTCACTGGACATCTGGGAAACCGAGCAACTGCAAGTGGTTGACGGCAAGTCGCCGGTGTACGACTGGATCAAGGTCTCGGCGTTGCGGCCAGTGATGCAGGCGCTGACGTCACAGGAGCAGGCGCGGTTTATCTACCACTTCCTGATGCGCGTGCATGCGTATTATCCGCCGGAGAAAAACGGGCAGACGCTGTTTCCGTTCAAGCGGATTTTCATTGTGGCCAACGTTTGAAGATCAAAAGATCGCAGCCTGCGGCAGCTCCTACAGGGGAGTGCATTCCAATGTAGGAGCTGCCGCAGGCTGCGATCTTTTGATTCTGATGCTTACTCCCGAGACTCAATCCCAAGCTCATCCCACACCGACTCCGCCAGATGGAACGTCGCATTGGCCGCCGGAATCCCGCAATAAATCGCGCTCTGCATGATCACTTCCTTGATCTCGCCCCGGCTTACGCCATTGTTCGCCGCTGCGCGCAAATGCAGTTTCAGTTCGCCTTCGCGGTTCATCCCGATCAGCATGGCGATGGTGATCAGGCTGCGGGTATGCCGCGGCAGGCCCGGGCGGGTCCAGATGTCGCCCCAGGCGTGACGGGTGATCATCTCTTGGAATTCCGAGTTGAACTCGGTCAGTGTGGTCAGGCTGCGATCGACATGCGCATCGCCCAGCACCGCACGGCGTACTTGCATGCCTTCGTCATAACGTTGTTTCTCGTCCACAAAAACTTCCTCACTGAGCGTTCAGAAACGCCAACACAAGATCACTGAATGCGGCACCGGCCTGCACGTTGGACAGGTGCGCGGCAGGGAACTCGGCGTACTCGGCGCCGCGCACATGCTCTTGAATGAAATGCCCGCCAGACGGTGGCGTCACCGCGTCTTCGGTGCCGGCAATCACCAGCAGCGGCAGATTGATCGAGGCCAGTTGCTCGCGGAAATCGGCGTCGCGCACCGCTGCGCAATTGGCCGCATAACCTTCAGGCGAAGTCGCCGCGAGCATGTCGGTGATCTTCTTCGCCGCGGCCGGATTGGCCGCCGAAAAATCCGGGGTAAACCAACGGGCAATCGACGCATCACGCAGTGCGACCATCGCTGCCGGGCCATCACGCAGCACGGTTTCGATGCGCGGGTTCCACACCGATGGATCACCGATCTTCGCGGCGGTGTTGCACACGATCAGTTTGTGCAGACGATGACCGGCATTGATCCCCAGCCACTGGCCGATCAACCCGCCCATCGACAAGCCGCAGAAATGTGCGCGTTCGATATGCAGCGCATCCAGCAGACCCAGCACGTCGCGGCCCAATTGCTCAATGCTGTACGGCCCCGGCGTCACCAGCGATTGACCGTGACCACGGGTGTCGAAACGCAGCACCCGGAAGTGCTCGGTGAACGCCGGCATCTGCGCGTCCCACATGTGCAGGTCGGTGCCCAGCGAGTTGGACAGCACCAGCACCGGTGCGTCGACCGGGCCTTCAATAACGTAATGCAGTTCGCCATCGGCGAGTTGAACGAAAGCCACAGCCCTCTCCTTTCAGACAGACAATGCGTTGTGTTCGGCCACCGCGCGCTCGACCCAGGTTTGCGCCTGGCCGAGGTAATGCGCGGGATCGAGCAGATGATCCAGTTCGGTGCTGCTCAGTTCGGCGGTCACTTGCGGCTCGTCACCAAGTACCGCACGCAGGTGGCGCTGCTCGGCCACCGCGCGTTTGCAGCATTGTTCGAGCAAGTGATGCGCGGTGTCGCGGCCGACCCGCTGGGCGAGGACGATGCTCACCGCTTCGGCCAGCACCAGCCCTTGGGTCAATTGGAGATTGCGCGTCATGCGTTCGGAATCGACCTCCAGCCCATCGGCCAGCAAGCGCGCCTGTTGCAGCGCACCGGACACCAGGCAGCAGATCTCCGGCAGGGTTTCCCATTCGGCATGCCACAGACCGAGGCTGCGTTCGTGCTCCTGAGGCATGGCGCTGAACAACGTCGAGACCAGCCCCGGCACCCGCGTCGCCGCACCGATCAACACCGCCGCACCCACCGGATTGCGCTTGTGCGGCATGGTCGACGAACCGCCTTTGCCCGGCGCCGACGGCTCGAACACCTCCGCCGCTTCGGTCTGCATCAACAGACTGACGTCGCGCCCGAGCTTGCCGAGGCTGCCAGCGATCAAACCAAGCACCGCGCCGAACTCGACGAGGCGATCACGCTGGGTGTGCCAAGGTTGTTCAGGCAAGGCCAATTGCAGCTCTTCGGCCAGCGCTTGCGCGATCGGCAGCGCTTGCTCGCCGAGCGCCGCAAGGGTGCCGGAAGCACCGCCGAATTGCAGCACCAGCAGCCGTGGCTTGAGTTCGCGCAGACGCTGACGGCTGCGGGTCACCGCGCCGAGCCATCCGGCGATTTTCATCCCGAAGGTGACCGGCGTGGCGTGTTGCAGCCAGGTGCGCCCGGCCAATGGCGTGGCCGCATGCCGTTGGGCCTGAGTGGCGAGCGATTCGGCGAGCGCTGCCAGGTCGCTTTCAACCAGTGCCAGCGCCTGACGCAATTGCAGGACCAGCCCGCAATCCATCACGTCCTGACTGGTGGCGCCCAGATGCACATAACGCTCGGCCTCGGCACTGCGCGCGGCGATCTGCTTGCCCAACGCCTTGACCAGTGGAATCGCCGAGTTGCCGGCGGTGGCAATCGCCTCGCCCAGCGCCGCGAAGTCATACAGACCGGCGTCGCAAGCGGCGGCAATCGGCGCGACGGCGGACGCCGGAATCACCCCGACCCGCGCCTCGGCCCGGGCCAGCGCCGCTTCGAAATCGAGCATCGCCTGCACCCGGCCCTGATCGCAGAACACCTCGCGCATGTCGCGGGCCGTGAAGTAGGCATCGAACAATTGATTGCCCGGTCGCTGAGTCATAAACAGTCCTTGCCGGCGCGGGCCTATGCGGCCCGCGCACATCGGTTTACAGATCGTGGTGCAAGTACGCCGCCTGTTTCGGCAGGCGCAGGCTGAACAGGAACGCCACTGCCATCATCACCGTGACGTACCAGTAGAAGGCGTTTTCCATGCCCCCGGCTTTCAGGCTCAGGGCCACGTATTCCGCCGAACCGCCGAAGATCGCGTTGGCCACCGCATAGGCCAGACCGACGCCGAGGGCGCGGACTTCCGGCGGGAACATTTCGGCTTTCACCAGGCCGCTGATCGAGGTGTAGAAACTCACGATCGCCAGCGCCACGGTGATCAGCACGAAGGCCAGAATCGGGCTGCTGATGCTTTTCAGGCTCAGCAGGATCGGCACGGTGAACAACGTACCGAGCGCGCCGAACCAGAGCATCGAATTACGTCGACCGATCTTGTCGGCGAGCATGCCGAACAACGGCTGCATGCACATATACAGGAACAGCGCGCCGGTCATGATGTAGCTGGCAGTCTTGGCGTGCATGCCGGCCGTGTTCACCAGGTACTTCTGCATGTACGTGGTGAAGGTGTAGAAAATCAACGAGCCACCGGCGGTGTAACCCAGCACGGTGATGAACGCGGCTTTGTGATCACGGAACAGTGCGCGGATGCTGCCGGCGTCTTTGTTCTCGCGCATTTCCTTGCTGGTGGTTTCTTTCAGGGAGCGACGCAGGAACAGTGAAATCACCGCCGCCACCGCACCGACCACAAACGGAATCCGCCAGCCGTAGGCACGCAGTTCATCTTCACTGAGGAACTGTTGCAGGATCACCACCAGCGACACCGCCAGCAGTTGGCCGCCGATCAGGGTCACGTACTGGAACGAGGCGAAAAAGCCGCGCTGGCCCTTGAGCGCAACTTCACTCATGTAGGTCGCGGTGGTGCCGTACTCGCCGCCCACCGACAGGCCTTGCAGCAGACGCGCGAACAGCAACAGCAGCGGTGCCCAGACGCCGATGCTGGCGTAAGTCGGCAGGCAGGCGATGAGCAATGAGCCGAAGCACATCATCAGCACCGAAATCATCATCGAGGTCTTGCGGCCCTTCTTGTCCGCCAGCCGCCCGAAGATCCAGCCGCCAATCGGGCGCATCAAGAACCCGGCAGCGAACACCCCGGCCGTATTGACCAGTTGCACTGTCGGGTTGTCGGAAGGGAAAAACGCTGGGGCGAAATAGATCGCGCAGAAGGCATAGACATAGAAGTCGAACCATTCGACCAGGTTGCCGGACGAGGCACCGACAATCGCAAAGATGCGCTTGCTGCGCTCCTCGCCGGTGTAATGAGCGGTGGTAGTTGTCATTGTTTTTTACTCTGAAGGGACAGGTGAGAGTCTAGACACACTTCGCAACAGTCCCGTTCCACAGATATATCCACGAGGCATTACACAGCCCCTCTTCTGAAAGAGGGCTTTTGTGGCGAGGGGATTCATCCCCGATCGAGTGCGCAGCACTCGCAAATCCGGCAGACGCGGTGTGTCAGTTTCACCGTGAAATCCGGTCTTGGGGCTGCTTCACAGCCCATCGGGGATAAATCCCCTCACCACAAACTCACTCCAACGGAATGAGCTGCGATCAATAATCGAAAAACACCGTCTCCGCCTCAGTGCCCTGCAAAATCACATTCCACTGATAAACCCCTGCCGCATCCGGCTTCGCCAGCAACGTGGCGCGTCGCTCGGCCGGCACACATTCGAGCAGCGGATCATTGACGTTCGCCGGCTCACCTTCAAAGTAGATGCGCGTCAGCAAGTGCTTGACCAAGCCACGGGCAAACACCAGCACCACCAGATGCGGCGCCTGGGTCGTGCCCTTCAGGCCCTCGACCGTGCCCGGTTTGATCGTGGTGAAACGGAAGCGCCCTTCGGCGTCCACCGGCACCCGGCCGAAACCTTCGAAATGCGGGTCCAGCGGTTTGTCCTGCTCGTCTTCCGGGTGTGCGTACTTGCCGGCAGCGTTGGCTTGCCAGACTTCGAGCATCGCGTCGTTGACCACATCGCCGTTGCCGTCAACCACTTGGCCGGTGATCGCCACGCGCTCGCCGAGGGTTTGTTCGACCGCGAGGTTTTCGCGATTCAGCCAGGTCAGGCCGATGTGGTAGTACGGCCCGACGGTGTGGGACGTGGTGGCAGTCAGCGTCATCTTATTTCTCCATCGGCGTGGCGTCGCGGCCGCGCAAGACGATGTCCCAGCGATAGCCGAGGGCGTAGGACGGAATGGTTTTTTCCAGATCGAAAGCGGCGATCAGACGTTCCTTGGCGGAGGTGTCCGGCACGCAGTTGTAGATCGGATCGTAGGCCAGCAGCGGGTCGCCGGGGAAGTACATCTGCGTCACCAGACGGGTGAGGATGCTCGGCCCGAACAGCGAGAAATGAATGTGCGCCGGGCGCCACGCATTGTGGTGGTTACCCCACGGATAGGCGCCGGGCTTGATGGTCTGGAACTGATACCAGCCGTCGGCATCGGTTACGGTGCGGCCGGTGCCGGTGAAGTTCGGGTCCAGCGGCGCGTCGTGCAGGTCGCGCTGGTGGTTGTAGCGGCCGGCGGCGTTGGCCTGCCAGATTTCCACCAGAATCCCTGGCACCGGCAAACCGTTTTCGTCGAGCACACGGCCGTGAATGATGATGCGCTCGCCCAACGGCTCGCCGTCGTGCTGGGCAGTCAGGTCGTTGTCCTTGTCGGCGACACGTTCGGCACCGATGGTCGGGCCGGTGATCTCCGACAACGAATGCGGCAGGAACACCAACGGCTTGGACGGCGAGCGCAGGTTGGTGGATTGATACGTCGGGTGCAGGTATTCAGGCTGGGTGCCTTCCTGCGGACGACGGTAGCCAGGCTTGTCAGTCATTTCGCTTTCCTCTGTTCTTATCAGTCGACGCGCTGCGTCAGACGCGTTCGATGGCCAGGGCCAGACCCTGCCCGACGCCGACGCACATGGTCGCCAGACCTTTCTTGCCGCCGGTCTTTTCCAGCTGATGCAGCGCGGTCAGCACCAGTCGCGCGCCGCTCATGCCCAACGGATGGCCCAAGGCAATTGCGCCACCGTTCGGGTTGACCTGCGGCGCATCGTCGGCCAGACCCAATTCACGCAGCACCGCCAGACCCTGGCTGGCGAAGGCTTCGTTGAGTTCGATCACATCGAAATCGCTGACCGCCACACCAAGACGCTCGATCAGTTTGCGCACCGCCGGCACCGGGCCGATGCCCATGACGCGCGGCGCAACGCCGGCGCTGGCCATCCCGAGCACTTTGGCGCGGGCGGTCAGGCCGTGTTTCTTCACCGCCTCGGCAGACGCAAGAATCAGCGCAGCAGCACCGTCGTTGACGCCGGACGCGTTGCCGGCAGTAACCGTCTTGTCCGGGCCGTTGACCGGCTTCAATCTGGCCAACGCTTCAAGCGTGGTGTCGGCGCGTGGATGCTCGTCCTGGCTGACCACGGTTTCGCCCTTCTTGTGGGCGATCCGCACTTCGACGATTTCCTCGGCGAAGTAGCCCGCCGCTTGTGCAGCGGCGGTGCGTTGCTGGCTGCGCAGGGCGAACGCGTCCTGGTCGGCGCGCGACACCTTATAGTCGTCGGCGACGTTGTCGGCGGTCTGCGGCATCGCATCGACGCCGTACTGGGCCTTCATCAGCGGATTGATGAAACGCCAGCCGATGGTGGTGTCTTCCAGCTTCATGTTGCGCGAGAACGCTGCGTCCGCCTTGCCCATCACGAACGGCGCGCGGGACATCGACTCGACGCCGCCGGCAATCGCCAGCTCCATCTCGCCGCTGGCAATGGCACGGAACGCAGTACCAACCGCGTCCATGCCCGAAGCGCAGAGACGGTTGAGGGTCACGCCCGGCACGCTCTCCGGCAAGCCCGCCAGCAGCAGCGCCATGCGGGCCACGTTGCGGTTGTCTTCGCCAGCCTGGTTGGCGCAGCCGAGGAACACTTCATCGATTGCATTCCAGTCCACCGACGGATTGCGTTCCATCAGCGCCTTGATCGGCACAGCGGCCAGATCGTCGGCACGGACGGCGGCCAGTCCACCGCCGAAGCGGCCGATGGGCGTACGGATTGCGTCGCAGATATACACGTCACGCATCATGCTTCTCCCGGTGCCTGGCCGTGGGCGGCGGCGGTGCGCGCTTCGAGATCGCGCAGCGCGGTCAGTTCGACCTCGGTCGGTGCCGCCGTGGTTTCCACGTTGTCGGCAAAACGAATGGCCCAACCGGTGGCGGCGACCACTTGTTCACGGGTCACGCCCGGATGCAGAGCGGTGACCACGAATTCGTGGGTGCCCGCTTCCGGCTCCATGATGCACAGGTCGGTGATGATCCCGACCGGACCGGCGCCCGGCAGGCCCAGACGCTTGCGCGAATCGCCGCCCTCGCCGTGACCGACCGAGGTAATGAAGTCGAGCTTGTCGACGAACGAACGCGCCGACTGCTTGAGGATGATCAGCACGCTCTTCGCCGAACCGGCGATTTCCGGCGCGCCACCGGCACCCGGCAGGCGTACTTTCGGTGCGTGGTAGTCGCCGACCACGGTGGTGTTGATGTTGCCGAAACGGTCGACCTGCGCCGCGCCGAGAAAACCGACGTCGATGCGCCCGCCCTGCAGCCAGTAGCGAAAAATCTCACCGGTCGGCACGACGGTGTCGGCGGTCTCCGCCAGCTCGCCGTCACCGATCGACAGCGGCAGCACGCTGGGCTTGGCGCCAATCGGGCCGGATTCGTAGATCAGCACCACGTCCGGCGACGACGTCAGGCGCGCGAGGTTGGCGGCTTTCGACGGCAGGCCGATGCCGACGAAGCACACCGAGCCGTTCTTCAGGCGACGGGCCGCCGCGACGGTCATCATTTCATTGGTGGTGTAAGTCATTACTTGGCCTCCGAAGCAGCGGCCAACTTGGCCTGGAACGCGCTGAAGTCAGCGCAGCCATGGATGTATTCGTTGATCCACGCGGTAAACGTCTCACGGTCACGGGCGATCGGATCCCACGCCTGATAGAAACGATTGTCACGCTCGGTGTAACCGTGGGCGTAGGACGGATGCGCGCCGCCGGGTACGTGGCAGACCGCGCTCAAGGCCCAGGTTGGCAACACGCAGGCGTTCATCGGCGCGTTGAGGTTGTCGACGATTTCTTCGACCGTGACGATGCAGCGCTTGGCTGCCAGCGCGGCTTCTTTCTGCACCCCGAGAATGCCCCACAACAGCACGTTGCCTTGGCGGTCGGCTTTCTGCGCGTGGATCACGGTCACGTCCGGACGCACCGACGGCACCGCGGCCAGCACTTCATCGGTGAACGGGCAGGTCACGGATTTGATCAGCGGATTGACTTTCGGCAGGTCGGAACCGGCGTAGGCCCGCAGCACGGCGAACGGCAGGCCGGAAGCGCCGGCGACGTAGGCGTTGGCCAGGTCGGCGTGGCTGTGTTCTTCGATTTCCAGGGCATGCGGCCATTGCTTTTCGACCGCGTCGCGCAGACGGTGCAGCGAACCCACACCGGGGTTGCCGCCCCAGGAAAAGATCAGCTTGCGTGCACAACCGGCACCGATCAGTTGGTCGTAGATCAGGTCAGGCGTCATCCGCACCAGGGTCAGATCTTTCTTGCCCTGACGAATGATTTCATGACCCGCCGCCGTAGGGATCAGGTGAGTGAAGCCTTCGAGCGCGACGGTGTCGCCGTCGTTGACGAATTGCTTCACCGCGTCGTGCAGCGAAAGGATCTCAGCCATGGAGCAGGCTCCCGTTTTTGTAGTGAATCGCCAGTGAGAAAAAGGCGCGAGGTTCAGCGCCGGAGTCACTGCAGATTAAGCCGCAGAAAATCGCCAAACAATCCGATAATCGACTGAGTGTTCGTTTATCGAACGGATTGTTATCACCCTATCGTTCCGTGTTGATCGCCAAAAGATCGCAGCCTGCGGCAGCTCCTACAGGGTTACGCGTTCACATGCAGGAGCTGCCAAAGGCTGCGATCTTTTCGCTTTACATCGAAATATCAGGTCGCATCCGCATGACTGACCACACCTTTGATCACCACCGCCGCCGTCGCCAACCCCGCCGGAATCACCAGCGCCGTCAGCACCTGTTCGAAGTTCCAGCCCAGCCCCAGCAACGTCGCGCCCATCCACGCCCCGAGAATCGCGCCGAACCGGCCAATCCCGAGCATCCACGACACCCCGGTCGCGCGTCCCTGCGTCGGATAAAACCGCGCTGCCAGCGAAGGCATCGCCGATTGCGCACCGTTGACGCACATACCCGCCACCAACACCAAGGTCGCGAGCAGCGTGATATTGCCCAGGCTCTGCCCTACCGCGTAGGCAAACACCCCGGCCAGCAGGTAGAACGTGCCGATGACCTTGTGCGGATTGAAGCGGTCCATCGCCCAGCCGACAGCGACCGCGCTCAACACCCCGCCGAACTGGAACAACGCGCCGATAAACGCCGCCTGCTCCATGCTCGCACCGCTGTCACGCATCAGGGTCGGCAGCCAACTGGTCAGCAGATAGACGATGACCAGGCCCATGAAGTAGGTCAGCCACAGCAACAAAGTGCCGACACTGTAAGTGCCGGAGAAAATCACCGCGAAGACGTTGCGCGCCTTGACGGTTTTCTGCTCCGGAACGCTGAAACTCGAGGCTTGCGCCACGGCGACCGGATCGATTGGCGACAGGGTCTTGCGCACTTTCTCGGTGCCGCGATTGCGCACCACCAGATAACGCGCCGACTCCGGCAGCCAGAACAGCAGCACCACCGCGAGGATCAGCGGCAGGATCCCGCCGATCAGCAGCAGGCTGTGCCAGCCGAACGCCGGGATCAGCTTCGCCGAAATGAAACCGCCGCCGGCCATGCCGAGGTTGAAGCCGCAAAACATGCTGGTCACCAGCAATGACTTTTTGCGCTCCGGGGTGTATTCCGAGAGCAGCGTGGTGGCGTTGGGCATGCCGGCGCCCAGGCCGAGACCGGTCAGAAAACGCAGCACCAGCAATTGCTCGACGTTGGTGCTGTAGGCCGAGGCCAGGCTGAAAGCGCCGAACAGCAGCACCGCGCCGACCAGCACCACTTTGCGCCCGAAACGGTCAGCCAGAGGGCCCGAACCCAGAGCGCCAAAGACCATGCCGATCAACGCGGCACTCATTACCGGGCCGAGGCTGGCGCGGTCGATGCCCCAATCCTGGGACAACGCCGGGGCGATAAAGCCCATCGCCGCTGTGTCGAGGCCATCGAGAAACACAATCAGGAAACACAGGATCACCACCCGCCACTGATAGCGCGAGATCGGTTGGGCATTGATGAAGGTCTGCACGTCGAGGCAGTTACCTACAGCGGACTGAGGCTGGTTCATTATTTTTATTCCACGCAAAAAACGCAGTCGAACGGCGGCCGGCCAGAGAGCGGCACGGTCACAAGAATAGAAGGTCGGGATCAGGCGTTGCGGTGAATCCGGCAACAGGGAACGGAGTTGAGACAGTCGGGGAGCATGCGCATGGTGAGTTGCCTCTTGTCATTATTATGGGAGTCGACAATCCGGCAGGCTCATTCATATCGGCGCCGGATGACGCTGCCGCGACATTAATGATCCGAGGGTTTTAGCGTCAATTCGATAAACGCAACACTGTGCGTTTATCGAACAGCTTCATCAGGCGAACAGTTGCGCGCTGAGGTCGCGGCTGGCGCTGAGCAGGCCCGGCAGGAAGCGTTGCTCCAGCTCGGTGCGACTGACGCGGCCGGCGTGGGTACTGACGTTGAGCGCCGCCACCACTTGGCCCGATGCATCGTAGACCGGCACCGCAATCGAGCGCAGGCCCTGCTCCAGCTCCTGATCGACGATGCACCAGCCCTGTTGCCGCACTTCCTGCAGGCATGCGAGCAGACTTTCCGGGGTATGCAGGGTGCGGCTGGTCTTGGCCACCAGTTCGGCATGGTCGAGGTATTCGCGCAGCGAAGTGTCGTCCAGCGCCGCCAGCAGGATACGGCCCATCGAGGTGCAATAGGCCGGCAGACGTCCGCCCACCGACAGATCCACCGAGATCAGCCGTTGCGTGGTCGCCGAACGGGCAATGTACAGAATGTCGTCACCTTCGAGCGTGGCCATGTTACAGGCTTCGTGCAGTTGCTCGCTCATGCGGTCGAGGTACGGCTGGGCCGAGACCGCCAGCGGCGTCGACGACAGATACGCGTGGCCGAGGGTCAGCACTTTGGGCAACAACGAGTACGTGCGGCCATCGGTGGTGGCGTAACCCAGTTTGATCAAGGTGTGCAGACAACGGCGCACGGCGGCGCGGGGAATTTCCGTGCGATGGCTGATCTGGGCGATGGTCAGGTGCCGCTTGCGCTCCTGAAACGCCTGCACCACCGCCAGGCCACGGGCCAGCGAGGTCATGAAATCCGGATCGCCCGTCAGCGCCTGGATACGCTTGGCTGGCGACGCGACGATCGGCGGCGCCACGGAGGTGAAGGAGTTGCGCATTTGATCGTTCATCTTTTGTCCTTTTTTCCGGCACGGATCAATGGCCATACAAGCGGCTCGCCGGCAAATGCACAAGGACCGGGACGCCAAGATTGGGCGATTATCGAACCATCGACCGATTATCGCAATCCGCGGCACAGGCTCTTCATGGTTTGCCGGGTCGACCATGGAACGGGTTAATCCAACTTTCCATCGTGCGTTAGTTGTTCGACTTAATGGCGTCAGAAACACAACACTGAGCGCATAAAGGTTTCAGCGGATTTCAACTAGCGATAAAAATTGTCAGTCACAAAAACAATCACACATCCGGAACCGTTTTTAACTTGGCAAAGATAGTCAATCCCGAATCGACCGCTATAATGCCTCTCAGTGGGGCCGGTTTTATTCACCGAAGCCGCCACCTGCCGAAGCGATGCCAATCGCCGACAGCTCCGGCCAGCGCTGACGCGCATGACTCATGCAACGACAGCGCCCGCTGAAACAGGCAACTGATGCTGCGTCAGTTTTAATCTGGTGTCGCAGCCGCCTGCAACATGGAAGTCTTGACCGCCCTGCCGATAACTCCAATGCCTTTACGGGCATGACCTTTCGGTGGACGCGCTCAATCGACTCGTTGCCGTGCGTTTCACCAGACATTCATCTCAACTCAAACAGGTAGCACTGTGACGAAAGACGAACTGCGCGCGGAACTTGAGCGCCAGGAACAACGTTACAAGGAAGTTTACGGCGGGGAAGTCACCACCTACGCCGCTCAACCGGAACCGGAACGCAAAGCATGGCGTAAACGCCCCACTGTTCAGGATCAGGTTTTCCAGCAAGAACTGAAAAAGATGGAAGAAGAACTCAAAACCGAAGAGCCATGAATCGGCGATTGTGAGTTTTTCGAGGGTCTGCGTCGCCACCGGCTACAAGCGCGGTGACCCGACAATGCCTTGCGCGCCCGCTATCCGCGGGCAGCGGCCACCTCCCCCGTGTTGCGCGGGAAAGGAGCGTGTCTGGCTCGTTTCAGAGATATTTCACACAAGCGTTTGAGGCCCTCGCGCACTCGACGAAACGCCTGCTGCCTGAAGGTTTTCTCAAGAGAATCAAACACTTGAAAAACCCTGCAACACGCTCGGGCTTTGCACCTTGCAACAATTTAATTCGACATTGATTGCTACCGATGAGCAGGTAGGGGATCGATTTCCAGTCTTTTCTGGCATAATCGCGCCCCCTTATGACCGGGTCAGAAAACCTTCATGATCGATTTATTCAGCGGACTGGATGCTTGGGTGCTTGTGAGCCTCTTGCTCGCCCTGACGTTTGTCCTCGCCTTCGAGTTCATCAATGGATTTCATGACACCGCTAACGCGGTAGCCACTGTTATCTACACCAAAGCCATGCCGCCTCACCTGGCGGTGTTCTTCTCCGGTGTGTTCAACTTCCTCGGCGTGTTGCTGGGCGGCGTTGGCGTGGCGTATGCCATTGTTCACCTGCTGCCGGTAGAACTGCTGATCAATGTGAACACCGGCCATGGCCTGGCGATGGTGTTCTCGTTGCTCGCCGCGGCGATCACCTGGAACCTGGGCACCTGGTACTTCGGTATCCCGGCCTCCAGTTCCCACACCCTGATCGGCTCGATCCTTGGCGTCGGCCTGGCCAACGCCCTGATCAACAACATCCCGTTGGCCGACGGTGTGAACTGGCAGAAAGCGATCGACATCGGCGCTTCGCTGGTGTTCTCGCCAATGGCTGGTTTCCTGATCGCCGCGCTGATCCTGATCGGCCTGAAGTGGTGGCGCCCGCTGTCGAAGATGCACAAGACCCCGGAACAGCGCCGCAAGATCGACGACAAGAAACATCCGCCGTTCTGGAACCGCCTGGTCCTGGTGATCTCGGCCATGGCCGTGAGCTTCGTGCACGGCTCCAACGATGGCCAGAAAGGCATCGGCCTGATCATGCTGGTGTTGATCGGTATCGTGCCTGCGCAGTTCGTCCTCGACCTGAGCAGCACCACTTACCAGATCGAACGCACCCGCGACGCGACCCTGCACCTGAGCCAGTTCTACAAGCGCAATGCCGATTCTCTGGGCGAATTCCTGGCCCTGGGCAAAAGCGTTGAAGGCGACCTGCCGGAGAAATTCCGCTGCAACCCGCAGCAGACCGAACCGACCATCAACGCCCTGCTCGATACGCTTAAAGGTGTAGCGGACTACCATTCGCTGTCCTCGGAAAGCCGCATCGAAGTGCGTCGCTACCTGCTGTGCCTGGACGACACTGCGAAGAAAGTCGGCAAGCTGCCAGGCCTGGAAGCGCGTGAAAAGGCTGACCTGGACAAACTGCGCAAAGACCTGACCACCACCACCGAATACGCCCCGTTCTGGGTGATTCTGGCGGTCGCGCTGGCCTTGGGCCTGGGCACCATGGTTGGCTGGAAACGCGTGGTACTGACCATCGGCGAGAAGATCGGCAAGCAAGGCATGACCTATTCCCAGGGCATGTCGGCGCAGATCACCACCGCGAGTCTGATCGGCATGGCCAACATCTTCAGCCTGCCGGTATCCACCACCCACGTGCTGTCCTCGGGCGTGGCCGGCACCATGGTCGCCAACAAGAGCGGCCTGCAAGGCGGGACTGTTCGTACCATTTTGCTGGCGTGGGTGCTGACCTTGCCGGCGACGGTGGCGCTGTCGGCCGGGTTGTTCTGGCTGGCGTCGAAGGCGTTGGGTAGCTGATAGACAGCGGTGCATGAGAAAGGCGTGATTCGTGAGGATCGCGCCTTTTTTGTTTGGGTTGTATTGGGGGCATATCCGTTGCTGCGGGGTTGCTGATTACGGTTCCGCCCTTACGGCGGGTCACTTTTGACAAACGCCTCAAAAGTAACCAAAAAGTCTTGCCCCGGCGTACGGCACTTCGCTGAGGCTCAGTGTTCCCTCGCTACGGTGTCCATCCGGGGGCATCGCCTACGGTTTGCTTCGCTGCACCTCCTCTCGATGCATGCGGCTTCGCCGCATGACGCTGCGCGCCTACCCCCGGATGGACACCTTCGCTCGGCCTGCCGAAGGGGCTGAAGATCAAAAGCCAGATCAAGAGCCAAAGCCAAAGCCAAAGCCAAAGCAGATCAAAAGATCGCAGCCTTCGGCAGCTCCTACATGGGATTGGGTGCTTTCAGTTGGAGTTTGGTCGGCTGTCAGGCCGCCATCGCTGGCAAGCCAGCTCCCACACTGGGATCGGGTGCCATCAGTTAAAAATTTGGTCGGCTGTCAGGCCGCCTTCGCGAGCAGGCTCGCTCCCACAACTTTATTCGTGCACACCCCATGCGGCGAAGCCGCCCCACTCAACACAATGAGCGTTAGCTCGAGTACCGCTCTTGATCTGAGGGCCCGTCGGCAGTCTGAGTGGAGGGATTTATCCGGGGGTGGGAGCGCAGCGACCGTTTGGCGCAGCCAAACACAGCGAGAGGAGGTGCAGCGAAGCAAACCGTAGGCGCTGCCCCCGGATGAATCCCGTAGCGAAGGAACCCGAGCCCAAGCGAGGGCCGAACGTCAGGGTAAAGCCTTTTGGGTTACCTTTTCGGCGTTTGGAAAAGGTGACCCGCCGTAAGGGCGGAACCGTAATAAGCAACACCCGCAGAAACGGATCTACACCCAGAACCCCAAGAACATGGTCGGCCCAAAGGCCGCCAAGACAAAAAAAAAGGGCAACCGAAGTCGCCCAAAATGCCTTGCGTGCTCATCAAACCCTAAAAGACCTACTTCTTGCGCTTATGCGCGTCCTTCCAGATAAAAAATCCAAACCCTGCAAAAAACAGAACCATGAGACCTACGGTCAGAACCCCGGCAAACACCACGTTATCGAAAAACATGACTGTGGCCTCCTGGCCCCTGCTTTGCTGCGATGGAGCTAAGTTAACCAATCGCGCAGGCGCAGAAATTGACCAGGATCAAGTCCGGTCAACACAGAGGATAAAGGCGGGAAAATAACTGACCTGCATCAAAGGATGCAGGGGGAGATCAACGCTTTTTCGGTTTCTTTTTCGGCTTTTTCTGGGTTTTTCCCAACGGCATGGCCTGCTCGAAGGCCTTGCGCACTTCGTTCAGCCGCTTTTCGTTGAGATCATGCACACGCTTGGCGCGTTCAGTGCCGAGGTCGATCAGTTTTTCATCTTGGCTCATGGCGTTCAGCGCATCACTTGGAAGAAAACACAACTGCCGCATCAGCGGCAGGGCTGCGCCAATCATGCAGCCTGACACCGGCACCCGACAACAATTCGTGTAAATCGGCGGGCTCAGATCTCGATATCGACCCACAAGCCCTGGCGCGGCTGATCTTCCATCAGCGGCACCACCGGCACAGTGTTGTCGGCATTGAGCTCGGTGCCCGGCACGGCGAGGTGTTCTTCCGGGTCTTCGTCGGCTTCGCGACGGCGCCGATCGCGTTCCTGTTGACGGCGCTGTTCTTCGCGCGCCAGCAGACGATCCTCTTCCGGGTCGCGCTTTTGCAGGTCGATCGTGCTTTCGTTGGAGCTTTCCTGCACCGGCACCACCGGAGGAATGTCCGGCCGCTGGCGAATCGGATCCTGCTGGGAAGTGATCGGCACAGCGCTCAGGGGGAGCATCGGTGGCAGCATATAAAGGGTCTCCTGTCAGCAGGCTATCGGCTGCGGCAAAGGCGCCTTGAGCCATCCGTCGCAAATCTGTGATCGGGTTGGCACTGCAGGAGCTGCCGAAGGCTGCGATCTTTTAATGGGACAACGTAGAACTCAGGTGTTTCCGTAGATCAAAAGATCGCAGCCTGCGGCAGCTCCTACCCAGTAATCTTTGGCCCTGAAGCCTGCATTCCGTTAAGATAGCCCGCTTTTTCAAGGTGGGAGTCAGGCAGCATGGCGCAGCAGTATCAACCGGGGCAACGCTGGATCAGTGACAGCGAAGCAGAGCTTGGTTTAGGCACCGTTCTGGCACAGGACGGCCGCTTGTTGACCGTGCTCTACCCGGCCACTGGCGAAACCCGCCAGTACGCGCTACGGAATGCGCCCCTCACCCGCGTGCGGTTCTCGCCGGGTGACACCATTACTCACTTCGAAGGCTGGAAAATGACCGTGCGCGAAGTCGACGATGTCGACGGGCTGATGGTCTATCACGGTCTCAACGGGCAGAACGAAGCCGTCACCCTGCCGGAAACCCAGCTGTCGAACTTCATTCAGTTTCGTCTGGCCAGCGACCGCCTGTTCGCCGGACAGATCGACCCGCTGCCATGGTTCTCCCTGCGCTACAACACCCTGGAACACACCAGCCGCCAATTGCAGTCCTCGGTCTGGGGCCTGGGCGGCGTGCGTGCGCAACCGATCGCGCACCAGTTGCACATCGCCCGTGAAGTCGCCGACCGCATCGCGCCACGGGTTCTGCTGGCAGACGAAGTGGGTCTGGGGAAAACCATCGAAGCCGGCCTGGTGATCCATCGCCAACTGCTCTCGGGCCGCGCCAATCGCGTGCTGATTCTGGTGCCGGAAAACCTGCAGCACCAGTGGCTGGTGGAAATGCGCCGCCGCTTCAACCTGCAGGTCGCGCTGTTCGACGAAGAACGCTTCATTGAAAGCGATGCCACTAACCCGTTCGAAGACACCCAGCTGGCACTGGTTGCCCTGGAATGGCTGGTCGAAGACGAGAAGGCGCAGGATGCCCTGTTCGCCGCCGGCTGGGACCTGATGGTGGTCGACGAAGCCCATCACCTGGTGTGGCACGAAGACAAGGTCAGCCCGGAGTACGCGCTGGTCGAGCAACTGGCGGAAGTGATTCCCGGCGTACTGCTGCTCACCGCGACCCCGGAACAACTCGGTCAGGACAGCCACTTCGCCCGTCTGCGCCTGCTCGACCCGAACCGTTTCCACGACCTGGCCGCCTTCCGCGCCGAGAGCGAGAACTATCGCCCGGTGGCCGAAGCCGTGCAGGAGCTGCTCGACAAGGGACGCCTGTCGCCCGAAGCGCACAAGACCATCCACGGTTTCCTCGGCAACGAAGGCGAAGCCCTGCTGACCGCGGTCAACGATGGCGACAGCGAAGCCAGCGCCCGTCTGGTGCGTGAGCTGCTCGACCGCCACGGCACCGGCCGCGTACTGTTCCGTAACACCCGCGCCGCGGTGCAGGGTTTCCCCGAGCGTAAACTGCACCCTTACCCGCTGCCATGCCCGGACGAATACCTCGAACTGCCGCTGGGCGATCACGCCGAGCTGTACCCGGAAGTCAGCTTCCAGGCCCAGCCGGACGCCAGCGAAGAAGAGCGCTGGTGGAAATTCGACCCCCGCGTCGAGTGGCTGATCGATCAGCTGAAAATGCTCAAGCGCACCAAAGTGCTGGTGATCTGCGCCCACGCCGAAACCGCGATGGACCTGGAAGACGCCCTGCGCGTGCGTTCCGGCATCCCGGCCACGGTGTTCCATGAAGGCATGAACATCCTTGAGCGTGACCGCGCCGCCGCCTACTTCGCCGACGAAGAGTTCGGCGCGCAAGTACTGATCTGCTCGGAAATCGGCAGTGAGGGTCGCAACTTCCAGTTCGCTCATCACCTGGTGCTGTTCGATCTGCCATCGCACCCGGACCTGCTCGAGCAGCGCATCGGTCGTCTCGACCGGATCGGCCAGAAGCACATCATCGAACTGCACGTGCCATACCTGGAAACCAGCCCGCAAGAGCGCCTGTTCCAGTGGTACCACGAAGCGTTGAACGCGTTCCTCAACACCTGCCCGACCGGCAACGCCTTGCAGCATCAGTTCGGCCCGCGCCTGCTGCCGCTGCTCGAAGAAGCCGATGACGGCGAGTGGCAAGCACTGATCGACGAGGCCCGCACCGAGCGCGAGCGTCTGGAACAAGAGCTACACACCGGTCGCGACCGTCTGCTGGAACTCAACTCCGGCGGTGCTGGCGAAGGGGATGCACTGGTCGAGGCGATCCTTGAACAGGACGACCAGTTCGCCCTGCCGATCTACATGGAAACCCTGTTCGACGCGTTCGGCATCGACAGCGAAGACCACTCGGAAAACGCCCTGATCCTCAAGCCGAGCGAGAAGATGCTCGACGCCAGCTTCCCGCTGGGCGACGACGAAGGTGTGACCATCACCTACGACCGCAACCAGGCGCTGTCGCGCGAAGACATGCAGTTCATCACCTGGGAACACCCGATGGTGCAGGGCGGCATGGACCTGGTGCTGTCCGGTTCGATGGGCAACACCGCCGTCGCGCTGATCAAGAACAAGGCGCTGAAACCGGGCACCGTGCTGCTGGAACTGCTCTACGTCAGCGAAGTGGTTGCCCCGCGTTCGCTGCAACTGGGCCGTTACCTGCCGCCGGCCGCCTTGCGCTGCCTGCTCGACGCCAACGGTAACGACCTGTCGCCACGGGTCTCGTTCGCAACCCTCAACGATCAACTGGAAAGCGTACCTCGCGCCAGCGCCAACAAGTTCATCCAGGCCCAGCGCGATCAACTGACGCCACGGATCAACGCGGGTGAAGACAAGATCACCCCGCGTCACGCCGAGCGCGTGGCCGAGGCCCGGCGCCGTCTGGCAGCCGATACCGACGAAGAACTGGCGCGCCTGACCGCATTGCAAGCGGTCAACCCGACCGTGCGCGACAGCGAACTCGATGCGTTGCGCCAGCAGCGTGAACAGGGTCTGGCGATGCTGGATAAAGCGGCGCTGCGTCTGGAAGCGATTCGGGTACTGGTGGCGGGTTAAACCACCCTGCCCCACCGCTGTAAATGAAAAGGCCCGCAGTGATGCGGGCCTTTTTGTTTGTCTGGTATTTATCAGCTGATGCTGATGGCCCCATCGCTGGCAAGCCAGCTCCCACAGGGTTTGGAGTGTTTACAAATTATGCGTGTGACTCGGTCACTGTGGGAGCTGGCTTGCCAGCGATAGCAATCATGCAGTCGCCACAGAAACATCAGGCTCAACCACTGCCACCAACCCCTCCTTCATCCGCTGCGCATCCCGGACAAAACACCGCGCCGCCAGAAACAGAAACACCATGGTCAAGAACAGCGCCACCGGAATCAGGTACATCGCATCATGCAGGCCGACAGCCTTGAACGCCTCGGTCATCTGTTCGGCGCCTGCAGAGACCATGGCCGATTTCGCAAAGTGATCGGACAAGGCCCCCACCACCACCGGCCCCAATCCACCGCCGAGCAAGTACAGCCCGGCAAAGAACAACGCCATCGCCGTCGCACGCAGACGCGGCTCGACCACGTCCTGAATCGCCGTGTACACGCAGGTGTAGAAGTTATAGGCAAACAGCCAGCCGACGCTGAACACCGCGACGAACACGCCAATCTCGACCCGTCCGGCGTGCAACGCCCAGGCCGTGCACACGGTCGAGATGATCAGGCTGACGCCGGCAAACAGCAGCCGGCCGTTGGCGACTCGTTGATGAATCTTGTCAGCGATCCAGCCGCCGAGTGTCAGACCGATCAACCCGGTGATCCCCACAATCACCCCGGTTGCCACCGCCGCGTCCTGCAACGGCATCAGGAAATACCGCTGCAGCATCGGCACCAGAAACGAGTTGCAGGCATAGGTGGCGAAGTTGAAACACAAGCCTGCCATCACCAGCCACAGGAATGTCGGCACGGCGAGGACACGGCGGATCGGTCTGTCGACTTTATCCTGGGACACCTGCACGATTTCCGCCGCACCGCGCTTGGGTTCCTTGATGAAGAACATGAACACCGCGAGGATCAGCCCCGGCACCGCCGCGATAAAGAACGGCGCGCGCCAGCTGTCGAACGCCTTGACCATCGCACCGATGGTGAAGAACGCCAGCAACAATCCCAATGGCAACCCGAGCATGAAAATGCCCATGGCCCGCGCCCGGCGGTGCGCCGGGAACAGGTCGCCGATCAGCGAGTTGGCGGCCGGCGCGTAACTGGCTTCACCAATGCCGATCCCCATGCGCACCAGCAGAAAGCTCCAGAAGCTGCCAACCAGGCCGTTGACCGCCGTCAGTGCGCTCCAGGTCGCCAGGCCCCAGCCCATCAATTTGCTGCGCGAGCCAGTGTCGGCCATGCGGCCTAACGGCAGACCGGCAATCGCATAAACCAGGGTAAACGCGGTACCGACGATCCCCAGTTGAAAGTCACTCAGGTGCCACTCCATGCGGATCGGCTCGATGATGATCGCTGGAATGGTGCGGTCGAAGAAGTTGAACAGGTTGGCAAGGAACAACAGGAACAGAATGCGCCAGGCATTCGCCGCTTGGGTCGAGTTCTGCATGGGTCCGTCTCTTTATTGTTATGAGGGCTTCACTGCCGACGCATCCGAGCCCGGAACCTGCAATCTAGACAGGCGGTGCGTAGCTGTCTGTGATCATTCGTCAAGCTGATAATGAGCCATGGCACTGTAAAGAAACGTAAGCCCTTGATAACGCAGCAATCCCCCGTAAACCGGGGGTTTTGCGGCAAAACCCGGCTACAAAAAAATACTTTCGCGCCCCCCTTCCCAAGTTCATGGCGAAGCCTAGAATAGCCGCCGGATCCGTCCGGATTCGCCGATCAACCCCTTTGATGCCCTCCTAATGTCCGAAGTCAGTCCGTGTCTGAATTGCGGTGCCTGCTGTTCCCATTTTCGCGTGTCTTTTTTCTGGGGTGAATGCGCCTCCTCCGGTGGCACAGTGCCCGATGAGCTGGTGACGCAGATCAGCCCGAGCCGGGTGGCGATGAACGGCACCGATTGCAAATCACCGCGTTGTACGGCGCTGGTCGGCGAGGTGGGCAGTCAGGTCCAGTGCTCGATTTATGAGCAGCGCTCCAGCCCCTGCCGCGAATTCGAATCGTCCTGGGAGAACGGCGAACAGAATGTCGATTGCGACAAGGCCCGCGCCCGCTTCGGCTTGCCGCCGCTCGAGAAGGACTGGAATCAGATCCCCTACGACCAGAGCGCCTGACGCTTAGCGCCAATCGCTATGAGGCTCATGCCGAAATGGTTGCCGCCAATATGCCACTATCGCTTGCACGATAAAAACCGCCTCTATACTCCTCTCATTCGCCTGCGTTTCTGACGCAGAAGGGACGACTTCAGAGACGGGGATGCTATGGAGTGGCTTGGTTTGCAGTTTGTTACCGAGCTGCCGGACGGCGGGCAGGTCATTCTCGATTGCACACATAATCCCTTGCTGGTGCTGGTGGCTTATCTGGTCGCCTGCGCCGCGAGTTTTGCCACCCTCGACATGGCCGAGCGGGTCGGCCATGCCGAAGACCCGGGCTCGCAACGGGTCTGGCGCTGGATCGGCGCCACTTGCCTGGCCGGCGGTATCTGGGCCATGCACTTCATTGCCATGCTGGCGTTCCAGACCCCGATCGAAATCCATTACGAACTGGCCACCACCCTGTTTTCCCTGGTGATCGCCCTGCTCGCTTCGTGGCTGGCGATGCACACCCTGAGCGTGCCCCATCCCTCACGGGTGCATTACCTGAAAACCGCCATCGTCATTGGCTTGGGCATAGCCGGCATGCATTACGTCGGCATGGCGGCGATGCACTCGGTGGCCACCGCCTATTACGAGCCGCTGTTGTTCTGCCTGTCGATCGTGATTGCGATCAGCGCCAGTTTCGCCGCGCTGTGGGTCGCCGGTTACTTGCGTGAAGGCAGTGGGCGTTTTCATCAACTGTTCAAATACACCGCCGCGATCATCCTCGGCGCCGGCATCATCAGCATGCATTTCACCGGGATGGCCGCGTTGCATCTGGTGTTGCCCGAAGGCGCCACGCCCACATTGAGTGCCGAAACCAATCACCTGCAACTGGGCCTGACCATCGCGCTGATCACACTGTTGATTCTCGGCAGCGCGATCAGCGCGGCACTGGCCGACAAGAAACTGCAGAGCAAGGAGCAGGATCTGCGCCGAGTCAATGCCCTGCTCAGCCAGCTCGATCAGGCTCGGATGTCGCTGCAACAAGTGGCCAATTACGACGCCCTGACCAACCTGATCAACCGTCGCGGTTTCAACCAGATCTTCGCCGAGAAACTCAGCCAGAAAACCAGCGAAGGCGGCATGCTCGCGGTGATGTTTCTCGACATCGACCACTTCAAGCGGATCAACGACAGCCTCGGCCATGACGCCGGCGACGCCCTGCTCAAAGTGATCGCCAACCACATCAAAGGCTCGGTGCGCAGCCATGACGACGTGGTCGCACGCTTTGGCGGTGACGAGTTCTGCATCCTGATCGGCCTGCACGACCGCGAGGAAGCGCGCAGCATGGCGCAACGGATCATGCAGAAAATGAAGGAGCCGATCGAACTGGCCGGACGTCGTATGGTGATGACCACCAGCATCGGCATCAGCCTGTTCCCCGACGACGGCACCACCTGCGAAGAACTGCTCAAGCACGCCGATCTGGCGTTGTATCAGTCCAAGGGTGCCGGGCGTAACGGCCTGCATTTTTTCAGTTCGAACATGAAGACCCGCGCCAGCCTCGAACTGCAACTGGAAGAAGAACTGCGCCAGGCTTTGCGTGAAGACCACGGGCTGACGCTGTATTACCAACCCATCTTCGAACTGAAAACCGGCCGGGTGACCAAACTCGAAGCGTTGATTCGCTGGCAGCATCCGCTGCATGGCCTGCTGGCCCCGGACCGTTTCATCGCGATTGCCGAAACCAACGGCCTGATCGCCGAACTGGACAACTGGGTGTTGCGCCGGGCCTGCACCGACCTCGGCGAACTGACGCGCCACGGCTGCAACGAACTGAAAATCGCCTGGAACTGCTCACCGCTCAACCTGGCCCGGGAAGAACTGGCCAACGAAATCGAAAGTGCACTGCGCAGCGCTGGCGTCGCGCCGGAACGGCTGGAGCTGGAAGTCACCGAAAACGCGCTGATGGGCAACATCGCCAACACGCTGGTGCTGTTGCGGCAGATCCGGGCCCTCGGCGTATCGCTGTCGATCGACGACTTCGGCACCGGATACTCATCATTGGCCTACCTCAAACGCCTGCCGCTCAATACGCTGAAAATCGATCGTTCGTTCATCCTCGACATTCCTGCGGCGACTGCCGACATGGAGATCGTCCAGGCGATCATCGTCATGGCCCACACCCTGCACTTGCAGGTGGTGACCGAAGGCGTGGAAAGCCTGGAGCAGTACGAGTTTCTCGAACGTTCGGGCTGCGACTTCATTCAGGGGTATCTGCTCAGCCGCCCGGTGCCGCTGGATGAACTCCGTCCGGTGCTCGAGGAAATCAATCAGCGCAAACACGCACATTCGGTCAATCCACTGAGTCTGGCGCGCGGTACAGGTGTACCAGAGTCGCTGGATCCTTCTGCAAAAAACCCTGCGCCCCATGCAGGCGCATCAGTTGTGCGGCCAATCCGCTGATCGGCGTGGCCGAGCCTTGTTCGCGGGAGAATTTCACCGCCGTATCGAGATCCTTGAGCAGCGTGCGCACGTGCCATTTCACCGGTTCAAAACGGCTTTCGGCCATTTGCGGGGCGAGGATCTGCAGCGGTTTCGAATCGGCAAAACCACCGGCCAGCGCTTCGGCAATCAGGCGCGCATCGACTCCGGCCTGTTCGGCCAGCGCGACCACTTCGGCAATCACCAGCGCGTTGCAGGCGACGATCATCTGGTTGCAAGCCTTGGTCACCTGCCCGGCGCCGATGCCCCCCATGTGCGTGACACGCTGACCGAGGCTGAGCAGCACCGGGCGCACCCGATCCAGATCCGTCACCGCACCACCGACCATGATTGCCAGGTTGCCCGCCTCGGCACCGGCCACGCCGCCGGACACCGGTGAATCAAGCCAGGCCATGCCGGTTCTGCCTGCCAAGTCGGCGGCCATCTCGCGAGTAGCCGTCGGTTCGAGGCTGGAGAAGTCCACCAGCAACTGGCCGTTTTTCGCACCTTCAACAACACCGCCGGCGCCAAACACCACCTCGCGCACCACCGCCGTATCGGCCAGACACAGCATCACCACGTCCGCGTGTTCGCACAACTCGGCTGGAGTCGCCACCTGCCGGGCGCCAGCTTCAACCAGGGGCGCGCACTTGGCCGGGTTGCGGTTCCACACGGTCAACGGGTAGCCCGCCGCCAGTAAACGCTGGCACATCGGCAAGCCCATCAGGCCGATTCCGGCAAAGCCCAACGAAGGTAGCGTTGACATCATTTTGCCTCTTTTCGATTAAAGATCACTGAATAATGGCCGATTCATGAACGATCAGGAAAGGATTCCCCCGCGCGACGATCAGGCCAAGCCCCTGACGCCCGGGCCAAATACGCGCAGTCAAAGACGCGAGATCCTCTTTCCGTGAGGCTCGATGACAACGGTCGCCGAGCCAACCCTGTCCAGGTATATGGCGCACAATGACTTCTAAAAACAATCCGGCCACTGCGGTATCCGATCTGACCCAGAGCCCTGCGGCGAACAGCCCGGCTCCGATGAAGCCATTGCCTCCCTCGCGCCCGCTGGGCACTCAGCAATATCTGTACTACACCGAAACCAACACCGACCGCATCCTCGACAACCTCGACGGGTTGCGCGATCTGGTGTTCCCGCGCCCGCCCCACCTGGAAGGCGACAACGAACAGCACAACGACCAGGAATTCCCGTCGGTGTGCCTGATCGGCCTCGGTCGCTGCGGCTCGAACATCGCCCTCGACGTCGCGGAGCTGGTGTACAACGCGCGCAAGTTCTACCTCAACGAATTCAACAACGAAGACCGCGCCGCGGATCGGCGTCTGGCCGACAAGGGCTACAGCCCGGCGCAGTGGATCAAGCAGAATCTGCGGATCGGCCCGAACAAGTCGAGCAAACCGGTGTTCCTGGTCGAACCGCTGGTGATGCTCGGCGACCTCGACAAGGACATCGCCGGGCGCATCCGGTTCTCGCGCAAGGGCGAGAAAAGCGGCTTTCTGCGCGACTACAGCAAAATGAAGATCATGGATTTGTCCGAAGTCCATGCCGGTGGCGCCGGTAACGCGCCGATCCTCGGTCAGTACCTGGCCAAGATCATCCTCAACAAGGACACCCAGCGTTTCTCCAGCCCTGACTGGAAAATGATCCACTCGTACCTGATCGACAGCTGCGGCATCAAGGCCAACCAGTCGCGCCTGTACTTCTCGATCTTCAGTGCCGGCGGCGGTACCGGTTCGGGCATGGCTTCGGAATTCGGCCTGGCCCAGCAGCACTCGTACATGAACAAGACGTTCGACACCAAGCCGATGGACGAGCATGACGGCAAGAGCGGGCATTCGTTCGTGTTCGAGCCGATCTTCACCAGCGGCATCTGCGTGCTGCCGAACATTTCCGATCACCGCAGCGAAATGTCCGAGGCGCTGCACATCAACGCCGGACGCCTGTTGTGCAAATACCTGTCGGAAGAATGGGATTTCTCCTACAACTTCGCCAATGAAGACAGCAGCGAAGCCAGCGTCATGGGCCGTATTCGCCCGTGGAACGCGATGATGCTGATCTCCAACGACATCATGCGTTACGCCGAAGAGAGCGATGACGGCAACATCCAGAACATTGATGTCAATGCGATGGAGAAGCACGCCAACCAGTACATCTCGCAGCAGATCTTCAACATTCTGACGGCGCAGGCGGTGACCACCGACTACGACCAGAACTACTTCCGTCGCGCCGGCATCGACATCGGCGAAACCATTCGCCTCGACGCCAACGACCTGTTTATGAGCCTGGCCGGCCCGGTGGCGATTGCCTACGCCGAATCGGTGGTGCCGGAAACCCCGCCGCCGAGCAGCGACAAGTTCAAGGTATTCGACAAAGAGCCGCAGCGCCTGAACATCGACGATCTGTTCTTCCGCTCGATCGACCTGCCGCACTTCAACAAGGTGACCCAGGCCATCGAAGGCATCAGCCTGCTGCCAATCGAATCCAAGCGCTATCGCGCGTCGCTGGAGCAGTACAAGAATTCCGGCTACGACGCCGCCGCGCTGCACGACCTGCACTTCTTCAAGAACTGCTCGTCGGTGGTGTCGATCGTTTCGTTGCCGAAAGACTACAAGCTGTCCTACATGGATCTGAACCGGTTGAAGACCCACCTCAACAGCCTGTTCCCCAACACCACGCTCAAGCGTTATGCGCTGGTGATCGGTGCGTCGGCCAACCTGTCGCTGACCACCCTGATCGCCAAGAGCCCGTGTCTGTCGGACGACTTCCTGACCCTGATCGTGGCGTTCATCAAGCGTTGCTTCGCCAAGACCCCGTACCGTTTCGACGAGACCCTGGACAACTCGATCCTCGACTTCATCATTAATGAAGACTTTGACGAAGACCGCATCGACGATCTGCTCAACGAATTCGAGAACCCGGCGAAGATCCTCGACACCAACTGGTACGCGATCAAACCGATGTACGAGAAGAAGTACCGCGAACTGATCAACGACAAGGACAAGTTTGTTTCGATCAACGACATTCGCCTGTCGCGCGATTGCGTGAAGAAATCGATCAAGTACCTGCGCGAGATCTACCGTCACCGGATCGGCAAGACCAAGGTTATTTCGCTGAATAACCATACCGGGAAGACTTACTCGGTCTGATCGAAGACCGAGTCGCCCAATCGCTGGCAAGCCAGCTCCCACCGGGTCCATGTGAACACAACCATTTGTGAACACCACACAACCTGTGGGAGCTGGCTTGCCAGCGATGGGGCCCGCAAATTCCCTGAAAATCTCAGCCCTTCCAACATCCAGAAACAATTAAGCAGCCCTCAGGCTGCTCAATAAACTGTTCCCGTTACGTTTACGTCACCGTGAGGCCACGCACGCTTGTGGCCTTTCTCTACGGCAACGTGCCATCACGCTACTCGGCTACACACTTTTCGTTGACGATCATGAGCACCAAAAAGGTGCACAGGCTCAGGCGACCGCCCTTTCCTGGATCAGAATCCACGGACTCACCACCACCGCCCACAGCGCTGGATCACGCTCGAAAATATCCAGCGCCCGCGTTTCAGACAGCTTGGCGACCTTGTCTTCGGCCAGCCAGGCGGCGACTTTCTCGCCATCGTCCGAGGCCACGGCCTCGGCGGCGGCGATCAAATCCAGGGCCGGGTCGACCCACAATAGGGCACCCTTGGCGAAGAACGGCTCCAGCTCTTTCCAGGTAATAGATGCGGTTTCACCAAGCAGCTTGGCATAGAGGGTGCTAGGTTCTTGATTCATGGGACTGTCCGGAAAAGAAATCGACGCGAATGATAACGTCGGTGGTCCGGCAGAAAAACCCAGTTGCAAATGGCTTCACCGAACGAAAAGAGCAGGAACGCCAAGGAATGCTGCTGTTTGGGGCATAAGCCCCTCGAAAGCCCCGCCGCAATTCTGTCTTTTTCATTCAAAAATGCGACACCCACAAGTTTTGCCCCCTGGCGCCAGCTTCCCAGGCCAACAACCGGCGCTCTACACTGTACCGGTACAGTTGCCGGGGGCATTTCCGGAGGGTATCGCCAAGATATCTGACCCGGTTCTGCTGCTACGGCGCCAGAACTCAAAAAAATTACAACAGTAAGAGTGGAGCACTATGACTAAGGCTACTAAGCAGATTTCCAAACTGTTTGCCGCTATGGTTCTGGCCGGGGTTGCCAGCCATTCGTTCGCCGCTGACACCATCAAGATTGGTATCGCCGGCCCTAAAACCGGTCCTGTAGCCCAATACGGCGACATGCAATTCAGTGGCGCGAAAATGGCCATCGAGCAGATCAACGCCAAGGGCGGCGTCGACGGCAAGAAACTCGAAGCCGTTGAATACGATGACGCGTGCGATCCGAAACAAGCCGTAGCGGTTGCGAACAAGGTCGTCAACGACGGCGTCAAGTTCGTGGTTGGTCACCTGTGCTCCAGCTCCACTCAGCCAGCTTCGGACATCTACGAAGACGAAGGCGTGGTGATGATTACCCCGGCTGCCACCAGCCCGGACATCACCGCCCGTGGTTACAAAATGGTCTTCCGCACCATCGGTCTGGACAGCGCCCAGGGCCCTGCCGCCGGTAACTACATTGCCGATCACGTGAAGCCGAAAATCGTTGCCGTACTGCACGACAAACAGCAATACGGTGAAGGCATCGCCACCGCCGTCAAGGCGACTCTTGAGAAGAAAGGCGTAAAAGTCGCCGTGTTCGAAGGCGTCAACGCCGGCGACAAAGACTTCTCCTCGATGATCGCCAAGCTCAAACAAGCCAACGTCGACTTCGTTTACTACGGCGGCTACCACCCGGAGCTGGGCCTGATCCTGCGTCAATCCCAGGAAAAAGGCCTGAAAGCCAAGTTCATGGGCCCGGAAGGCGTGGGTAACGACTCCATTTCGCAGATCGCCAAAGAGTCCTCCGAAGGCCTGCTGGTGACCCTGCCGAAATCCTTCGACCAGGATCCGGCCAACGTCGCCCTGGCAGATGCGTTCAAGGCTAAGAAAGAAGACCCGAGCGGCCCGTTCGTGTTCCCTTCCTACTCGGCGGTTGAAGTGATTGCCGAAGGCATCAAGGCAGCCAAGTCCGAAGACGCAGCCAAAGTGGCCGAAGCCATTCACGCCGGCACCTTCAAGACCCCTACTGGCGACCTGAGCTTCGACGCCAAGGGCGACCTGAAGGACTTCAAGTTTGTGGTTTACGAGTGGCACTTCGGCAAACCGAAAACTGAAGTTTCGCCTCAGTAAGGCGCGCCCTGACTGACTGCCAATAAAGCCCACGGCGTGCCGTGGGCTTTGTTTTACGAATGTATGGGCCGCGCTGGCGTGATCCGCCAGTCTCCCCACCTGAAAATCTCAAAACCGTCATCAGCGGTTCGCTGGCAAAACCCGGATTCGAAGTGGATAAAGATCCACGGGGCCGGGCGGGAAAATGACTCCACCAGTGAAATGCGTATCAGGTTTTTAGGAGCGTTGTAATGCCTGACATCTATCACTTCTTCCAACAGCTGGTTAATGGCCTGACCATTGGCAGCACGTATGCCCTGATCGCCATCGGCTATACGATGGTTTACGGCATCATTGGAATGATCAACTTCGCCCATGGCGAGGTGTACATGATCGGTTCCTACGTGGCGTTCATCGCCATCGCCGGGCTGGCCATGATGGGAATCGACAACGTCCCGCTGTTGATGACCGCCGCGTTCATCGCGAGCATCGTCGTCACCAGTTCCTACGGTTACAGCATCGAACGGATTGCCTACCGCCCCCTGCGCGGCAGCAACCGTCTGATCCCGCTGATTTCCGCGATCGGTATGTCGATCTTCCTGCAGAACACGGTTCTGCTCGCGCAAGACTCCAAGGACAAATCCATCCCCAACCTGATCCCCGGCAACTTCTCCATCGGGCCAGGTGGCGCACATGAAGTGCTGATTTCCTACATGCAAATCGTGGTGTTCGTGGTGACCCTGGTCGCCATGCTCGGCCTCACGCTGTTCATCTCCCGCTCTCGCCTGGGTCGCGCCTGCCGCGCCTGCGCCGAAGACATCAAGATGGCCAACCTGCTGGGCATCAACACCAACAACATCATCGCCCTGACCTTCGTCATCGGTGCCGCGCTGGCAGCCGTTGCGGCTGTGCTGCTGAGCATGCAGTACGGCGTGATCAACCCCAACGCCGGTTTCCTCGTCGGCCTCAAGGCCTTCACTGCTGCGGTACTGGGCGGCATCGGCAGCATCCCCGGCGCCATGCTCGGCGGGCTGGTGCTTGGGGTGGCGGAAGCCTTTGGCGCCGATATCTTCGGCGACCAGTACAAGGACGTCGTTGCTTTCGGCTTGTTGGTTCTGGTGCTGTTGTTCCGTCCGACCGGCATTCTGGGCCGTCCGGAGGTTGAGAAAGTATGACTAGGAATCTTAAACAGGCACTGTTCAGTGCCTTGCTGGTGTGGGCCGTGGCCTACCCGGTACTCGGTCTAAAACTGACCATCGTCGGCATCAACCTCGAAGTGCACGGCACCAGCCCGGCCATTCTGGCGACCATCGCCATCTGCTCGGTGCTGATGTTCCTGCGGGTGCTGTTCAACCAGCAGATCAGCAAGGCGTGGAAATCCTCGCCGGGCCTGCCGTTGATCCCGGCCAAGGCCAGCAACTTCCTGACCCTGCCGACCACGCAGCGCTACATCATCATTGCGCTGATTCTGGGTGCGCTGGTGTGGCCGTTCTTCGGCTCCCGTGGCGCGGTGGACATTGCCACGCTGATCCTGATCTACGTGATGCTCGGCCTCGGCCTGAACATCGTGGTGGGTCTGGCCGGTCTGCTCGATCTGGGTTACGTCGGCTTCTATGCCGTCGGCGCCTACAGCTACGCGCTGCTGTCGCACTACTACGGCCTGAGCTTCTGGATCTGCCTGCCGATTGCCGGCCTGATGGCGGCGACGTTCGGCTTCCTGCTGGGCTTCCCGGTGTTGCGTCTGCGCGGTGACTATCTGGCGATCGTGACCCTGGGTTTCGGCGAGATCATCCGGCTGTTCCTGCGTAACCTGACCGACATCACCGGTGGTCCGAACGGTATCAGCAATATCGAGAAACCGACGTTCTTCGGCCTGACCTTCGAACGCAAAGCGGCGGAAGGCCTGCAAACCTTCCACGAGTACTTCGGCCTCGAATACAACTCGATCAACAAGGTGATTTTCCTGTACCTGGTTGCTCTGTTGCTGGCACTGGCGGCGCTGTTCATCATCAACCGTCTGCTGCGCATGCCGATCGGTCGTGCGTGGGAAGCGCTGCGTGAAGACGAAATCGCCTGCCGCGCGCTTGGCCTCAACCCGACCGTGATCAAGCTGTCGGCGTTCACCCTGGGCGCGAGCTTCGCCGGTTTCGCCGGCAGCTTCTTCGCCGCTCGTCAGGGACTGGTGACGCCGGAATCGTTCACCTTCATCGAGTCGGCGATCATCCTCGCCATCGTTGTGCTGGGTGGCATGGGCTCGCAGCTGGGCGTGATTCTCGCGGCCGTGGTGATGATCCTGTTGCCGGAAATGATGCGTGAGTTCAGCGAATACCGGATGTTGATGTTCGGTGCGCTGATGGTGTTGATGATGATCTGGCGTCCACAAGGTCTGCTGCCGATGCAACGCCCACACATGGAGTTGCGAAAATGAGCCGCGAGATCCTGAAAGTCGAAAACCTGAGCATGCGCTTCGGCGGCTTGCTGGCGGTCAATGGCGTGGCCCTGACCGTGAAGGAGAAACAAGTGGTGGCGCTGATCGGGCCGAACGGCGCGGGCAAGACCACCGTGTTCAACTGCCTGACCGGTTTCTACCAGCCATCGGGCGGCAGCATCCTGCTCGACGGCGAGCCGATCCAGGGCCTGCCGGGGCACAAGATCGCCCTCAAGGGCGTGGTGCGCACCTTCCAGAACGTGCGGTTATTCAAGGACATGACGGCGGTCGAGAACCTGTTGATCGCGCAGCACCGTCACCTGAACACCAACTTCCTGTCCGGCCTGTTCAAGACCCCGGCGTTCCGCAAGAGCGAGCGCGAGGCCATGGAATACGCCGAATACTGGCTGGAAAAGGTCAACCTGAAAGAGTTCGCCAACCGTACCGCCGGCACCCTGGCCTACGGTCAGCAACGGCGTCTGGAAATCGCCCGCTGCATGATGACCCGTCCGCGGATCCTCATGCTCGACGAACCGGCCGCCGGCCTGAACCCGAAGGAAACCGAAGACCTCAAGGCGCTGATCAGCGTGCTGCGTGAAGAGCACAACGTCACCGTGCTGCTGATCGAACACGACATGAAACTGGTCATGAGCATTTCCGACCACATCGTCGTGATCAACCAGGGCACGCCGCTGGCCAATGGCACGCCGGAACAGATCCGCGACAATCCTGAAGTGATCAAAGCCTACCTGGGGGAAGCGTAAATGCTGCAGTTCGAAAACGTTTCCACCTTCTACGGCAAGATCCAGGCCCTGCACAGCGTCAACGTCGAAGTCCGCCAGGGCGAGATCGTGACCCTGATCGGCGCCAACGGTGCCGGCAAGTCCACGCTGCTGATGACGCTGTGCGGTTCGCCGCAGGCGCACAGCGGCAGCATCCGCTACATGGGTGAGGAACTGGTCGGCCAGGACTCGTCGCAGATCATGCGCAAGAGCATCGCCGTGGTGCCGGAAGGTCGTCGGGTGTTTGCCCGTCTGACCGTTGAAGAGAACCTGTCGATGGGCGGTTTCTTCACCGACAAGGGCGACTATCAGGAGCAGATGGACAAGGTCCTCGGCCTGTTCCCGCGCCTGAAAGAACGCTTCAACCAGCGCGGCGGCACCATGTCCGGCGGCGAACAGCAGATGCTCGCCATCGGCCGTGCGCTGATGAGCAAGCCGAAACTGCTGCTGCTCGACGAGCCGTCGCTGGGCCTGGCACCGATCATCATCCAGCAGATCTTCGACATCATCGAACAACTGCGCAAGGACGGTGTAACGGTGTTCCTGGTCGAGCAGAACGCCAACCAGGCGCTGAAAATCGCTGACCGTGCGTACGTTCTGGAGAACGGCCGCGTGGTCATGCAAGGTACCGGTGAAGCACTGCTCACCGACCCGAAAGTACGCGAGGCGTACCTCGGCGGTTGAGGCTTTTCGCTGAGCAAAAAAACGGCCTTCGGGCCGTTTTTTTATACCTCACACATCCTCCGTGTAGGAGCTGCCGCAGGCTGCGATCTTTTGATCTGGCTTCTGGTTTAAAAATCAAAGTCGAAAGATCGCAGCCTGCAGCAGCTCCTACAGGGTTTTGCATTTTTTCTGAAAAATTTCAGCTGCGCTGTAACGCATCGCCATGAGCGTTCTCTAGTGGGGTAAGCAAGCGCACTTCGCTTGTAAAACCCAAGCTCAAATCTGGAGAAACATCATGACTGCTACCACTCGCACCCTGTCCGCCGCTGCACTGGTTCTGGCTCTTGGTTCCGCCCTGAGCATGACTGCCGTTTCCAGCGCCAACGCCGCCGACAACAGCAACATGGAAAAATGCTTCGGTGTGGCCATGAAGGGTCACAACGATTGCGCCGCGGGCGCAGGCACCACTTGTGCCGGCACCGCGAAAATGGATTACCAGGCCAACGCCTGGAAGTTCGTGCCAAAAGGCACCTGCACCACCACCGAGAGCAAGACCTCGCCGACCGGCTTCGGTCAGATGGAAGCCTTCAAAGCCAAGTCCTGATCCACGACCTGCCCGAGTGACGCTCATGTTCACCCTCAACGAACCTGTCCCACCGCGCACTCGGGCAGCCCTCTGCGGGCTCCCGCCCCGCGCGGGGCTGGGACTCAAGACCGGGCACTTTCGTGAAGTGCTCGGCACCCGACCGGACATCGGTTTCTTCGAAGTCCACGCCGAAAACTACATGGTCGACGGCGGTCCGTTTCATCATTTTCTCGGGTTGATCCGCGAGCAGTATCCGCTGTCGCTGCACGGCGTCGGGCTGTCGATCGGGGCCGAGGGGCCACTGGATCTGCAACACCTGCAACGCCTGCAAACACTGATCGAGCGTTATCAACCGCAAGCCTTTTCCGAACACCTGGCCTGGTCGAGCCACGGCCCGGTGTTCCTCAATGACCTGCTGCCGCTGGCGTATGACACGCCGACGCTTGACCGCGTCTGCGCGCATATCGACCAGGTGCAGAACACCCTCAAGCGTCCGATGCTGCTGGAAAATCCAGCGACCTATCTTGGCTTCGAGCGCTCGACCATCGATGAGCCGGCGTTCATCACCGAGGTGATCCGCCGCAGCGGTTGCGGCCTGCTGCTTGACGTCAACAACGTCTACGTCTCGTGCATAAACCATCAACGCGATCCACTGACCTACCTCGAGGCACTGCCTTTGCACGCCGTCGGCGAGATTCACCTGGCCGGGTTCGCTGAAGACGCCGACAGCCTCGGCGATCGCTTGCTGATCGATGATCACGGCGCGCCGGTTGATGATGCCGTCTGGGCGTTATACCGACAGGCACTCGAACGTGTTGGCCCGGTGGCAACCTTGATCGAACGGGACAATCACCTCCCGACGTTCAACGTGCTGCTGGCCGAGGCGCAGCAGGCCGAAGCGTTGCTGCGGCACGCAAGGAGTCAGCCATGAGCACTCAAGCCGACTTCGGCGCCGCCCTGCTCGACACTCACCTGCCCTGCCCCGCTGGCCTGTACAGTGCCAACGGCGCTGATCCTGCCAGCCGGTTTTCGGTGTATCGCAATAACGTGCAAGGCTCATTGATCAACGCGCTGGCCGACAGTTATCCGGTGGTGCAGCAGTTGGTCGGCGAAGAATTCTTTCGCGGCATGGCCAGCATTTTTATTCAGCAGCAGCCGCCGCACAGTCCGTTGATGAGCCGTTATGGTGACGGACTGGCGGACTTCATTGATGCATTCGAACCGGCGGCCGAGGTGCCGTATCTGGCCGACGTCGCACGGCTCGAACGCTTGCGCACCCGCGCTTATCACGCCGCCGATGCGGCGACAGTCAGTGCGCAACAGATCAGCGCTGCGCTGGCCGATCCGCAAACACTGGCCGAACTGAACATCACCCTGCATCCCTCGCTGCACCTGCTCAACTCCGCCTACGCAGTGGTTTCGATCTGGGCCGCACATCAGCAGGACACCACACTGGCGGGTATCGATATCCATCAAGGGCAACACGCACTGGTGCTGCGCAACGGTCTGGAGGTCGAGGTCTTTGCCCTCGATCACGGCGCCAGCGTATTCATCCGCCATCTGCTCCATCACCGACCGCTGCTGCAAGCGGCGCAAGACAGCCCGCCCTTCAATCTGCCGCAGACCCTCGCCCTGCTGATCGGCCACCACGCCATCACCGACCTGAACAACAAGGTATCGCCATGAACAACCTCATCACTCGCGCCATCGGGCTAATGGAAAAGATTCCCCACAGCCTGATCGCCTTCATCGCCCGGTTCTCGATTGCCGCGGTGTTCTGGAAGTCCGGGCAGACCAAGGTCGAGGGCCTGGCCATCGATTTGATCGAGGGCACCGTTCAACTCGGCTGGCCACACTTGGCGGACTCGACGATTCCGTTGTTCCAGAGCGAATACCACGTACCGCTGCTGGCACCGGAAATCGCCGCGCACATGGCAGCGTTCGCCGAACACTTTTTCCCGGTGCTGATATTGATCGGCTTCGCCACGAGATTTTCAGCGTTGGCGCTGCTGGGCATGACGCTGGTCATCGAGGTGTTCGTCTATCCCGATGCCTATCCGACCCATGGCACCTGGGCGGCGGTGTTGCTGTACCTGATGGCGACCGGGCCGGGGAAATTGTCGATCGATCACATGATCGCCAGGTACTACAAACGCTGATGTCTGATGTCTCTGTAGGAGCTGCCGAAGGCTGCGATCTTTTGATTTTCAAGGTCAAAAGATCGCAGCCTTCGGCAGCTCCTACAGGGATATCACAGGCATCGTGGTCAATGCGCCAGGCGATCCAGCGCCTCGCCGCTGCGTTTGAACCAGCCAATCAGATAATCCGCCAGCACCTGCGTGCGTTTGGGCAACCCGCCCTGATAGGGGTGGACCAGATACATCGGCATCCGGCGCGTCTGAAAATCGCGCAACAGCCAGCGCAACCGGCCGTCAGCCAGTTCCGTTTGCAGCAGATACGACGGCAACCGTGCGATACCGGCGCCGGCCAGGGCGGCTTTCTTCAGCAGGTTGTAATGGTTGCTGGCGAACGGCCCCGACACCCGCACCCGCAGCAATTCGTGCTGTTGGTGATACAGCCATTCTTCACGGCCACTGTAATGACTGTTGAGCAGGCAGCGGTGTTCGGCCAGCTCCTGCGGGGTCAGCGGTTCGCCGAATTGTTCAAGGTATATCGGGCTGGCGCAGGTCATTTCCTGCCACGCCAGCAGGGGTTTGGCCACCAACCGCTCGTCATTGGCCACCTCGGAGCGAATCGCCAGATCGAAGCCGTCCCGGGACAGGTCGCGATAGTGGTTGTTCAGCTCCAGCTCGATCTGCACCTCTGGATACTTCTGCGAGAACTCCAGCAGCAAGCCGTCGAAAAACGTTTCCCCCAGCGACACCGGCACTGTCATCCGCACCGGACCGGCCATGTCGTCTTTCAAACGCGCCAACGCCTGACGTGCCCGCTCCACTTGCACCACCAGCGCCTGGGCTTGCGGCAACAATGCCGCGCCCGCCGCCGTCAGGCTCAAGCGGCGCGTGGTGCGTTGCAGCAACACCACGGAAAACTGCGCCTCCAGCTGACTGATACGTTTGGACAACTGGCCCTTGCTGCAACCCAGCTGCTGCGCCGCCAAGGTAAAACTGCCGGCCTCGATCAACACCGCGAACGCCGCGAGATCATCCATTTCACTCATGGACTGTTTCCATTTGAAAACCAAAGGTTGCCTATTAGTGCGCTTATCCGCAGAAAAAACCACTCTAGACTGAACCCTCGTTCAACCCATTGAGGAACAGTCCCATGAAGATTCTGTTGATCGGTGCCGCCGGCACCATCGGTTCGGCCGTGGATAAAGAGCTGAGCCAGCGTCACGAAGTGATTCGTATCGGTCGCAGCAGCGGCGACTTCCGGGTCGACATCAGCGACAGCGACTCGATTCGCCGGCTGTTCGAGCAAACCGGCAAGTTCGACGCGCTGATCTGCGCAGCCGGCAACGTGACCTTCGCCCCACTCGGCGAGATGAACGCCGACAGCTTCGCCCTCGGCCTGAAAGACAAACTGATGGGCCAGGTCAACCTGCTGCTGATCGGCCGCGAATACGCCAACGACGGCGCCTCGTTCACCTTCACCAGCGGCGTGCTCAGCCACGACCCGATCCGTACCGGCGCCTCGGCGGCATTGGTCAACGGCGCACTGGACAGCTTCGTCAAAGCCGCCGCCATCGAACTGCCGCGCGGTCTGCGGGTGAACTCGATCAGCCCGACGGTGCTGCTGGAAGCCATGGGCAGCTACGCCCCGTACTTCCGTGGCTACAAGCCGGTGCCGGCGGCGGATGTGGCGCTGGCCTACGCGAAAAGCGTCGAAGGCCTGCAAACCGGTCAGACCTTTCACGTCAACTGACGACCGCGCAGGCAGGGGTGCATCAGCGGGCCACTTCGGCTCCTGCGGTGCGCCCGCCCGCACGTTCGCGCAACCAGCGCTGCAGCGGCCGTTCGAACCAGTAATGACATAGCAGGCTGCTGCCGATCAGCACGGCAAAGAACAGCAGCAGGCTCCACGGCTGATAAAACACGGCACGTCCGGGCAGGAATTTATCAGCCAGCAGGGCCGCGACAATCTGCAGCGGAAAGTGCAGCAGGTAGGATGCATAGCTGATGTCCCCAAGCCAAGACAAACGGCGCGCTAGCGGTTGCAACCATGGGTGGCAAGCCGCAACGGCAACGATGGTCAACGGGAACAGCACGGCAAACCTGATGCGTTGTGATTGCACCTCATCGCTGCCGATCAACAACCAGCCCGCCACACAGGTCAGCACCAGCCCGGCGGCGACCCAACGCAAATCAAAACGCCGCAACAACCCGTCCACGGCGATGTAAGCCAATCCACCACTGAAAAAACCAAACACCCCGAGGCTGATTTTGTACTGCGCCGGAAACAGCCACAGGCTCACGGCAATCAGCAACGCGCTGGCCAGCAACGGCGGAAGCGAGTAACGCCACAGCAGGAAAAACCCTGCATAAAGCAACACCTCCACCGATATCGACCAGGCCGGGCCGTTAAATGACCAGCCCTGCTCAAGCCCCCAGGCCGGCGCCAGAAACACATTGAGGAGCGCGTGCCAGGCATCGTTGAACGGGTAAACAAACGCGTTGCCGGTATGCGCGCTGTAGATTTTCTGCAGCATGGCTACCGCAAAAAAAGTCGCCAGGTGCAAGGGATAGATCCGACTGAAACGTTCAATGAAAAACTGTTTGCCGCTGATTTCGCGTTGCGCCAGCGCTCGGGCGAACAACCAGAAAAAAATGAATCCGGAAAGACTGAAGAAGAGCGATACGGCATCACCGCCATGTCGGTAGAACAATGAAAACAGGCTGTACAACGGCTGGTCTTCACGTTGCAACGGCCCGGGCGCTGCGCCTTGAAAAAAGAAGTGCTGCCAATGCCAGAACACCACAGCCAATGCCGCGATGCCGCGCAGGGCGTCCAGCGCGTACAGCCGCTCAGGGAATACCGAAGGGTTTTGCTTCATGCACCATCAATCCATGCCCGCACAGGTACGTCACTATGCTGGCGGGCAACGGGCAACTCAATAGCAAGCCCGAGCCGCCCACTCAAGTCTTGTGATCGACGGTCAGCCTGCGTAACGTGGCAGCACTTGTCTGGAGAGCCGAAGATGCGTGTTGCCCGTTCGTTGATCGTTGTTGCCTTGCTGCCATTGTTCGCCGCCTGCCAATTGCTTGATGGCCCGCGCGAAAGCGCATCCCATGTCGGGCAATCACGGATGCAGGGGCAATTGACGGCGGCCGACGGCAAACTGGTGTTCCAGCCCTGTGGCGAACACCGTCAGTACGTGGTCAATGACATCGGCGGCACCAGCGTGCTGCAAGAGGCCGCGACCCTCGCCGATCAGCAGGGCAAGCTGTTTGCCGATGTACGCGGGAAGATCGACGGCGACCGCCTCGACCTCGGTCAGTTGTATCGCGTCGAAAGTTCCGGCACCGCGTGCGATGACCCGAACTTCAAACTGTTGATCCTGCGCGCCGCCGGCCACGGTCCCGAGTGGAACGTCAAAGTCAGCGGCAAGGGCATGGTCATCGACCGTGAAGGCCAACCGGCGCTGGCCGTGCCGTATGTCGAAGAACAACTGGGCGACGGCCGCTTCAACCTCAGCAGCGAAGCCAACAACCAGCGCATCGAGCTATGGGTCGCGCCGCAACGCTGCGTCGACAGCAGCACCGGCAGCGTGCAGCACATGAGCGCCGAGCTGCGCATCGACGGCAAGGTCGAGCGTGGTTGCGGGTATTTCGGCGGATCGCGTAACGACTGAGCGTTTTAGCCTCACCGGATCCGGCCTTTGCGGCTTATAATCGCGGCCTTCAAACGCCCTGGCGCAGTTGTGCGCCCCGCGAATCCGGATCCTCGCCATGTTACGAATCACCGAACTCAAGCTGCCAATCGACCATCCCGAAGAAGACCTGCGTGCCGCCATCGTGCAGCGCCTGGGCATCGCCAGCGATGACCTGCTCGATTTCACCTTGTTCAAGCGCAGCTACGACGCGCGCAAAAAGTCCTCCGAACTGTGCTTCATCTACACCATCGACCTCACCGTGCGCGACGAGGCCAAGGTGCTGGGCAAGTTCGCCGACGACCGTAACGTCAACGTGGCGCCGGATGTCAGCTATAAATTCGTCGGTCAGGCGCCGAGCGACCTGAACCAGCGCCCGATCGTGGTCGGTTTCGGCCCGTGCGGGATCTTCGCCGGCCTGTTGCTGGCACAGATGGGCTTCAAGCCGATCATCCTCGAACGCGGCACCGAAGTCCGCCAGCGCACCAAGGACACCTGGGGTCTGTGGCGTAAAAGTGTGCTCAACCCCGAGTCCAACGTGCAGTTCGGCGAAGGCGGCGCGGGCACGTTCTCCGACGGCAAGCTGTACAGCCAGATCAAGGATCCGAAGTTCCTCGGCCGCAAAGTCCTGCACGAATTCGTCAAGGCCGGCGCGCCGGAAGAAATTCTCTATGTCAGCAAACCGCACATCGGTACCTTCCGTCTGACCGGCATGGTCGAGACCATGCGTGAAGAGATCCGCGCCCTGGGCGGCGAAGTGCGCTTTCAGGAGCGCGTCACCGATGTGCTGATCGAAGACGGCCAACTGGTCGGCGTCGAACTGGCGAGCGGTGAAACCCTGCATTCGAAACACGTGATCCTGGCCCTCGGCCACAGTGCCCGCGACACCTTCCGCATGCTCCACAGCCGTGGCGTGTTCATGGAAGCCAAGCCGTTCTCGGTGGGTTTCCGCATCGAACACCCGCAGTCGCTGATCGACCGTGCGCGGCTGGGCAAATACGCCGGCCACCCGAAGCTCGGCGCTGCCGATTACAAACTGGTGCACCACGCCAAGAACGGCCGTTCGGTCTACAGCTTCTGCATGTGCCCGGGCGGCACCGTGGTGGCGGCGACGTCCGAGCCGAATCGCGTGGTCACCAACGGCATGAGCCAGTACTCGCGTAACGAGCGCAACGCCAACTCCGGGATCGTCGTCGGCATCACTCCGGAAGTCGATTACCCGGGTGGCCCGCTGGCCGGTATCGAGTTGCAGGAGCGTCTGGAATCCCACGCGTTCATCCTCGGCGGCAGCGATTACAAGGCCCCCGCACAACTGGTCGGCGACTTCATCAACGGCACCCCGTCGACCGAACTGGGCGAAGTCGAGCCGTCGTACAAACCGGGCGTGGCCCTGGGCGACCTGGCCCTGGCGCTGCCGGACTTCGCCATCGAAGCGATCCGCGAAGCGTTGCCGGCGTTCGAGAAGCAGATTCGTGGCTACTCGCTGCACGATGCCGTACTGACCGGCATCGAAACCCGTACTTCGTCGCCGCTGCGCATCACGCGTAACGAGTCGCTGCAGAGCATGAACGTCAAAGGTCTGTTCCCGGCTGGTGAAGGCGCGGGGTATGCGGGCGGGATTCTGTCGGCGGGTGTGGACGGGATTCGGATTGCGGAAGCTGTGGCGCGGGATATTCTCGGCCTGGAAGCCTGATCAGCCAAATCTGCAAAACGCGCAATCCTGTGGGAGCTGGCTTGCCAGCGATGACGGACTCAGATTCGACATTGATGTTGACTGACAATCCGCTATCGCTGGCAAGCCAGCTCCCACAGTGGTTTTCGGTGTATCAGATATTCGCGCGCAACACCGAGGTCGGCAACGGCTCACCTTTCTCGGCACTCGCCGCCACCGCCGCAATCAACCCCTCCAGCTCATAGCCCTGCGCCTTTAGCCAGTCCTGATCGTAATAGGTATCGGCATAGCGCTCGCCGCCATCGCACAGAATCGCCACGATCGACCCCGACTCCCCCGCCGCTTTCATCTGCTGCGCCGCCATCAGCGCGCCGATCAGGTTGGTGCCGCTCGACCCGCCGACATGCCGTCCCAGACGCTGCGCCAGATAATGCATGGCCGCCAGCGACAAGGCGTCCGGCACCTTGACCATCGCATCGATCACCTGCGGCAGGAACGACGCCTCGACCCGGGGCCGACCGATGCCTTCGATCCGCGAACCGCAGTCCAGACGCAGGCTCGCGTCGCCCGTCTGGTAGTAATCGAAGAACACCGAGCGCTCGGCATCGGCGCACAACACCCGGGTACAGTGCTGGCGATAACGCACGTAACGGCCGAGAGTCGCGGTGGTGCCGCCGGTGCCGGGGCTGGAAATCAGCCAGCTCGGTTCCGGGTGTTTTTCGAACCGCATCTGCTGGAAGATCGACTCGGCGATGTTGTTGTTCGCCCGCCAGTCGGTGGCCCGCTCGGCGTAGGTGAACTGGTCGATGAAGTGGCCGCCATGCTCGCGGGCCAGACGTTCGGACTCGGCGTAAATCTGCGTCGGATCCTGAACCAGATGGCTCTGGCCACCGTAGAAGGCGATCTGCGCGATCTTCTCTTTCGAAGTGGTCGCCGGCATCACCGCAATGAACGGCAAGCCAAGCATGCGCGCGAAATACGCTTCGGAAATCGCCGTCGAACCGCTGGACGCCTCGATCACCGGCGCGCCGGGTTTGAGCCAGCCGTTACACAACGCATACAGGAACAGCGAGCGCGCCAGGCGATGCTTGAGGCTGCCGGTGGGATGGCTCGACTCGTCTTTGAAGTACAACTCGATGCCTGCGAAGCCCGGCAGCGGCAAGGGGATCAGATGGGTGTCGGCGCTGCGCTGGAAGTCCGCTTCGATGATGCGGATCGCTTCACGGGCCCACTGTCGGTTGTCGCTCATGGTCATGTTCTCGTTGATTCGGGCAGGAATTGCCTCGTCACAGGCTCAGCTCTCAAGCATAGGAAAAAACCTGCAGGCCTCACAGATACAGCTGAGGCTCAATTCTTCCACCAACTGCCAGATTCTGGGCAAATGGGTATCAGGCTTTTGCAGTAACGGCACAGAACCTTCCCTCCGTTCTTGAGCTGAAGCGGCCTGCTCGCCCCCTGCCTGACCAATAGCGAACAATCCGCACTTAATCAAAGATCCGTCCTACAGCCAGCCTTTGTCCGCTTCGTTAACGTCGCACAGCCCTTTCGAGGGCCTGTCGATGGATGAACGAAAGGACGCTCAGTGGCTCGCAACAAGGACATTCCCCGGGTCCCCAACCCGCCGGCGGGCGACGGTCATCACGTCACCTGGCGCTACATGACGGCCACTGAACTGGCCGAGCGCGAAGCCCGGCAAAACGCTTACGACGCCATGCTGGCGCGGCAGGAGGCCTTTGAGCGCAGCCGCGAGATAGCGGCCCAAAAGCCAGATCCGGTGCGTGCCGGATGCGTGTTCGCCAAGTCCTGCAAATTGCCGGACGCGATCATCGACTACGCAAATCCTTCGGGGATGGTGCCGACCGACAGCCTCAAGGATTACGGCGAGCTGATCCTGCTGGGTGCACGCGAAAGCGATGAAACGGGCGGCGTTGCCCTGAAGAAAATCGGCGCCACAGCCATTCCCGCCGGATTCGGCAGTTTCGCCCTGGCCGGCGCCGCCTTCGAGGCGCTACCCGCCATCGCCGCCGGAACGGCCACCGCCACCCTGGCAGGACTGGTGGCGCTGCTCCTGCCTTCCAGCCTCGGCGACAGCGCACTCTATAGCGACGAGCAACTGCGTAGCCTCAAACAGGCGCGCACCCGCGTGCGCCTGCGCGTCGAACAACAAGCCGACGGCAGTCTGCGGGGCTACGGCTTCTACACCGGCAGGAATCGCGATTGGGAAATGGTCGATATCGTGCAGTTCAGCACGCGTGGCAGTCAATTCATTGCGGACCTTGGTGAAGGCGTCGAACTGATCTGGACGCCGGCGGTGGATGGCTCGGACGTTCTCGGTATTCCGGCGCTGGAGGCTGCACCGCAAGCACCGCACATCTGGGTGTATCCGCCGACGAAAGCGGCGGACGGGATTCTGGTGAATCCGGTTTATCCGCCGGAGTATCGGGATTTCATTCTGGTGTTTCCGGCGGATTCGGGGGTAGCGCCGGTATACATCGTTCTGAATATTGCTGGGGATATCAAATATCATCCGGCCCCAAACTCCCTTACAGCCTTTCCTGAGGCCAAATCCGCACCAATGAAAACGTCTGTTCGTGGGGGAGGAAAAAAACGCAGGCGATGGAAGGATCTATCAGGGAAAATTTATGAATGGGATTCCCAGCACGGCAAGGTTGAGTTGTACACCAAACAAGGAAAACACCTTGGAGAATATGACCCGAGAACCGGGGAACAGACCAAGCCTGCTGACCCCAAAAGGAGAGTAGAAAAGTGAAACATATAGTTGAGGTATTTGATCAAAAAACCGAGGTTTTACTCCTAAGCGTTGATATCGCCGAACATCATGAGGACGCGCTGAAGGTACTCATGAACTGGAAGCAACCGGAAGATGAGTTTGATGGGTACGACCTGTCTGAGGAACAGATTAATATTTTGGAAGACTGGACCGGGAAACAGCTATCAGGTGTAAATCGTATAGTTCAACTGGTATGCATCGAATGACATGTCGCTACCCAAAACTTAATCATACTGTCGATGCCTATGATAAAAAAACGTCACTCCTTGTTTTCGAAATACCTGTTCCAGACGGGAAAATCGACCAGCTCAGAACAATCATGAAGTGGACCGTGCCAGAAGACGAAATCTACGGCTACGATCTCGACCCCAAGCAAATAACACAACTCGAAGTTTTAATCGGCCGGCCATTTTACGTTCCGGAATATGACTTTCAATTGAGCTGTTATGGAAGTGAGTAATACTGATTAGTCTTGACAAAAAAAACCCGACCAGTCACCTGATCGGGTTTTTGTTTTACCGCTCGTTCGCGCTTAGTGCGAAACGCGGCTGGTGCCACCGACGGTGGAGATGCGTACGCGCTCACCGACACGGAACACTTCGTTTTCCTGAACCTGTTGCACGTAGGCGCGCATGCTGCCGTCGTCTTCGCGCACGGTGATTTCCACGCCCTGGGTGCGGGTCAGGCCTTCTTCAGTGGCCGAACCGATCAGGCCGCCGGCCACGGCGCCGATGACCGCCGCAACGATGCTGCCCTTGCCGCCACCGATGGCGCTGCCGCCGACACCGCCGACCACTGCGCCTGCAGCGCCGCCGATCGGGGTCTTGGTGCCTTCGATTTTCACCGGACGCAGGGATTCGATGGTACCCATGCGAATCGTCTGCACACGACGCGCTTCGTCACGGGAGTAGGAGTCACCGGTCAGGCTCGACTGGCAGCCGGTCAGCAACATCGCCATCGTGGAAAAAGAAGCAACCAGCAGAACAGACTTACGCATAGCATCAACTCCAAAAGAACAGGTGTTCATTAAACCCCGCTGCTTGACGCCTGTCACGACGCAGCCCGGATAAACTTGATTTTATTCAGGCCCGGTACAGGCACCTGCAGCCCCACCCAACAGTAGCGCCAAATCGCCCAATCCGCCCTGCCAACCCAAGGGTTTTCATGGATTACCTGATCATTTTCGTCACCACCGTCGCCGGCCTGTACTTCCATGGGTGGCTGTACGTGCGGATCAAACGCTGGATGGATCGTGATCTGGCCCTGTCGCTGGCGGGCAAGGATGAAGACAAACGCGCCTTCATGCTGCAACGACTGGCCGATGCCCGCGTGCAGAAGATCAAGCGTCGGGACCTGCCGAAGTGGCTTGAGGCCGCTGCGGCAAGCTATCCCGCTCGGTAGACTGCTTAAGGCGCCAGACGTTCAAGAATCCAGTCGGCACCCTGCTGACGGTAGTTCAGGCGATCGTGCAGACGACTTGGACGGCCCTGCCAGAACTCGATGCGCTCAGGCAGCAGGCGATAACCGCCCCAGTGTTCCGGACAGTGCGGTTGCGTATCGCTGAAACGCTGCTCGGTGGCCTTGAGCAACTCTTCCAGTTCGCCGCGCCCGTTGATCACCCGGCTCTGCGGTGAAGCCCAGGCCCCGAGCCGACTGCCCAGCGGACGCACCTGATAATAAGCATCGGACTCAGCAGGCGTGACTTTCACCACACACCCTTCGATGCGCACCTGGCGCTCCAGGGTCGGCCAGAAGAACGTCATGGCAGCCAACGGGTTGGCCGCCAGATGCTGGCCCTTGGCGCTGTCGTAATTGGTGAAAAAGGTGAAGCCCTGCTCGTCCAGGCCCTTGAGCAGCAGAATGCGACAATGCGGGCGACCGTCTGCATCGACCGTGGCCAGGGTCATGGCGTTGGCCTCCACCGGCGCCTGTTCGGTTTTCACCGCATCGGCGAACCACTGGTGGAACAACGCAAAGGGTTCAGCCGGGGCTTGCGCCTCGGTCAGACCATCCCGGGTGTAATCACGACGCATATCTGCCAGAGCCTGGGTCATGGCGCATTCCTTTTCGTTAGCGGATCACTGCTTGGAAGTATCGCTGGCGGCAACTTTCTTGTCAGTCGTCGCGGCTTTGGCCGGAGCGGTTTTCTTGGCTGGGGTTTTCGCCGGAGCCTTGGTCGCCGCCTTCTTCGCTGGTGCCTTGGCAGCGGCTTTCTTCGCCGGAGCCTTTTTGGTTGCAGGTACGGCGGCCTTCGAAGCGGCCGGCGCCGGGGTTACCGGTTTGGCTGCCGGTTTGACGTCCTGTGCGGCAAGCATCGTGGTCGGTGCAGGCGCCGGCATGTTGTATTTGCTCAGCAGGGCCACCATGGTGTTCTGCGGGGTCACCAGCAGTTCGACGCGACGGTTCAGGGCACGGCCTTCGGCGCTGTCGTTGGCCGCACGCGGGGCATCGCCACCCATGCCGCGCAGCATCAGGCGATCACGCTGCAAGCCGCTCAGGCGGAAGATTGCCGCCACGGACTGAGCGCGCTCCTGGCTGAGCTTGACGTTGGCCGGCGCGGCGCCAGTGTTGTCGCTGTGACCAAGCACCAGAACTGCAGTTTTCGGGTCAGCTTCGAGGATTTTCGCGACATTGGTGAACGGGCTGAGGGTCACCGGCAACAGCATCGCTGGACGTTTCGGGTTGAACGAGCCTTCAACCGGCGCGATCACCACCAGAACGTTGTCACGGCGCTCGAGTTGCAGATTGCTGTCCTTGATCGCTGCACGCAGGCGCGGCTCGTAGTCATCCAGCCAGGCCTGAGTGACTTTCGGGTCAGGCATCGGCACCACTTTCGCCGTGGACTGATCCTTGCCGCCGAACGGCCACCACCACTTTGTGCCGGTGTCAGCATCGGCCTTGGCCACTACCGCCGGTTTTGCTTCTGGTTTGACTTCGGGTTTCACGTCGGCCTTGGCCGCCGCGTCATCAGAGCTGCCGAACGGCCAGTACCAGTGGCTGCTGCTTTCAGTCTTGGCCACGGGTGCGGTCGCGGCAGGTTTGAGCGGGGCTGGAGCCGGGGCCGGCTCTTTGGCCGCCACTTTGTCGGAAGATCCGAACGGCCACCAGCTGCCGCCGTCCGCATCGTTTTTAGGAGTCTGTGCACAACCGGTCATTGCAACGCACAGGGCCAGGGCGAGAGTTTTTTTGGATGACATTGAAAATCCACAAAGTGAAGTAATGAAAGATCAGAGCTCTTTTGCCCGGATAAACAGACGCTTTGAATCAAAAATCCGAATCTGGTTCCAACCCTGGAACCTCATGTAACGCTTTACAGACAAGTGGCAAGTACCCGCGCCAGTTGCTGCGCGCGCGGATCCATCAAGACGTAAGGCCCAAGGGTATTTGTCACAAAACCGAACGCGACATCATGCTCGGGATCAGCAAAACCCACCGAACCGCCCGCACCCGGATGACCAAACGCCCGCGGGCCGAGGCCATAGGTGGCATTGGCCATGTCCGGCTGATCGAGCATGCAGCCCAGGCCGAAACGGGTGCGGGTCAGCAGGGTCTTGTCTTCGCCGTAACTGTGTTCGCGGGTCAGTTCTTCGAGCATTTCGCTTTCGAGCAGGCTGCCATCGAGCAAGCCAGCGTAGAAACCGGCCAGGCTGCGCGCGTTGCCATGACCATTGGCGGCCGGCTGCTGCATGCGTCGCCATTCCGGTTTGTTGGTGCTGGTCAGCACCGACGGCGGATTAGTAAAGGCGCGAGTGGTCATGGCGGTCGGTTCGCGCATAGTCACCTGCAGCAGACGCTGAGCCGCGGCATCGCCGACATTGCCCTTGCCGCGAGCAATATGCGCCACGCGGTGGAACTCTGCGTCAGCCAGACCGACGTGGAAATCCAGCCCTAACGGTCTGGCGACGCGGGCGACGATCGAATCGCCCGGCCCACGACCGTCAGCACGACGCAGCAACTCCCCGACCAGCCAGCCATAAGTGATGGCGGCATAGCCGTGACCGGTGCCCGGCGTCCACCACGGCGCTTCGGCCGCAAGGGCGTCGACCATGGTTTGCCATTCGTAGAGGGCGGCGGGTGCGAGCAACTCGCGCAGCGCTGGCAGACCGGCCTGATGGCAGAGCAATTGGCGCAGGGTGACGGTTTCTTTGCCAGCGGCGGCAAATTCCGGCCAGTAGCGGGCAACCGGTGCGTCCAGTTGCAGTTTGCCTTCGGCCACCAGTTGCAGCGCGGTGACCGCAGTGAACGTCTTGGTGCAGGAGAACAGGTTGGCGATGGTGTCGCTGTGCCAGGCTTCGGTACCGTCCTTGTCGGCCGTACCGGACCAGAGGTCGAGGACGGTTTCTCCGCCGACCTTGATGCACAGCGCTGCGCCGCGTTCCTGGGGATCGTCGAACAGTGCCGCGAAAGCCTCGCGCACCGCTTCGAATTGAAGCTCGTAATGGCCCTGAATCTGCACCCGCAACTCCCCCGCGAAAACGCTCTACAAAGTGGCCCGCATTGTTCCAGCCCTTGAGGGATTTGGGAACAGCTGCGGGCCGGGTGGTCATTTCAACGCAAAATCAAAAGATCGCAGCCTGCGGCAGCTGCTACAAAATTCCATTCCCTGCAGGAGCTGCCGAAGGCTGCGAACTTTAAGGCATCAAACCTCAATGACCATTGCCCGAATGCCCACCCGCATGCCCGGCCCCCGGGCCTTTTCCAGCTTCACCCTTGCGCCCGCCCTCCGCTTCATGACCGACAGCGGCCGCGGCCTTCTCAGCCTCTTTGCCCAATTGATCGATCGCCTGCAGATTGCTCTTGCGCACCGCTTCGACGAAACCCTGATACGGCAGATCGGTAATCCCCACCAGACCAAAGTGCCCGTTCTCGCCATCAAGCAGACGCCCGGTCACCGGTTGATCCAGATACTGGAACCAGTGCACGCCGACAATCGACGGTTCGCTTAACGCCTGTTTGAGGAAGTTGGCATACGCCGGGCCGCGATCTTCTTCCTTCGCCAGTTGCGTCACGCCACCCCAGAACGGGCCGCGATCACTGGAGCCGAAGTTGAACTCGGTAATCAGCACCGGTTTGTCGAGGGCACGCAGAGCGGCGAAGTCATAGCCGTCCTGCGGTTTCAGCGTATACAGGTTGAAACTCAGCACGTCGCAATACTGTGCACAGGACGCCACGGCTTCCGGGGTGCTGGTGGCGAAACGACCACCGAGCAGCAACTGATTCGGCGCGTGCCACTTCAGCGAATCGGAGATGGTTTTGAAGTAGGTGTCGGCGAACACCTTCTGGAAGTATTTGAAGTCGTTTTCGATTTCCGGGTGCTCCGGATTCGGCATCGGTGGCACGAAACCCGGGTCTTCCATCAACTCCCATGCCGGCAGATCAATGCCCCAGGCTTTCGACAGGCCCGCCTGGTTGCGGTACTTGTCGCGCAGCTGCTTGAGAAACGCGCGTTTGGCCGGCACGTCGGTAGTCATCTTCAACGTGCCATAGGCCAGGGCATAGCGCGACTGCGGATCATCGCCCGGACCGGCCCAGGCCAGTTCGTTGTCGGCGTAGTAGCCGATCAGCCACGGATCATCACGATGATCGCGGGCGGCGATGGCCACGGCGCGCTCGGTGGCCATGGCGAAACGCGGGTCGAACGGATCAGGCATGCCGCCCCACCAGTCGCTGCCGGTGCTGATGCTGGTGTAGTCGCCGACGATCGACAGCGGCAAGGTGTACGGCACCCGCTCGGCGTCGGCGAGCGCGTCGGCACTCCAGTTGCCGACCGTGTTAAAGCCCCAGGCCTGGAGGCGGTCGAGGGTGTGGGTGGCCCACTTCTGCTGATCGACAGTGGCCTTGCACGGCGCGGCTGGTGGTTCGGCTTGCGCCTGTGCCGCGCAAGGTTCACCGTACAGGCGTTGCAGGTTGGCGCCGTAAAAATCGTACCAGCGCCCGTTGCCATAGCCTCGGCCCTGATCGGCACCATTGCCGCCACGGTTGTCGCCTTCGCCGAAATGACTGGCGAGTGGCTCGTCGGCCTTGGGCAGGGATTCGAACATCCACTCACGCCCAGCCACGTAGGTCTGGTTGACCTGCGGGCTGACGGTGTTGACCCCCAGCGAATAGAACGGATGCCCTTCAGGGGTCACCAGATACCAGCGACCGTCACGCTTTTCAGTGCGGAAAAAGCCGCTGGCCTTGAACGCCGGCCCCTTATTCCAGCCACCGAACTTGTCCAGCGAAGATTTTTCGCGCTCGGCCAGCCAGGTTTTCAGCTGTTGCTGTTCCTTGGCGGCGGCAGATTTCAGTTGTTCGTCGTTGCTGATTTTTTCCGGCCATTTGCTGCGGGTCGACTGCCCGTAGGCGTCCACCAGATTGCCGTAGACGGCCCGGGTCACGGTATCGCCGTCCTGCACACCGAAACGTTCGAGCAGCAGGCTTTGCGCGGCTTTCGGCTGATCCATCCACAGGCTGACCGACACCACCTGGCTGCGATCCAGTTCGCCGCTGCTGCTGGCCAGCAGAATGCGCTGGCCATCGACGGTCATCGGCATCGGCGGCCCGGCCTTCATGCCCTGGCTCAGCGGCGAAGTTGCCACCAGCGGCACCAGCAGGGTTTGCGCAGGGCCGGCCGGCAGGTCAACGCGGCTGGTCAGGGTCTGGCCGTTGTTGCTCTGGATTTGCACGTAAACCGTCACGGCCCAGTTCATTGCGCTCTGCAGACGCAGGCTCATCATGCCCGACTGCGACCAGTCCCAGGCGCCGGTTTGCGGGGTCAGGCGCAGGGTCGGGCGGGCTACCGGGTTGAACGTCACCCGGCGCAGCACTTCACCTTCCGGGGTTTGCTCGGCGTTGGCTTGTGGCAGATCAGTGTTTTCGGTGACGACTTTCACCACATCGGCAGGGCGGACGAAGTTGAACAGGGTCTGCTGACCCGCAGGCGCCGCCAGTAACGGGGCAGCGAAAATCAAGGCGAATACGGCAGGCAACGAACGGCGAATCATAAGAACGGAGTTCTCCCTAACGACCAAAAGGCCAATGGAAAAGCATGGCAGAGAGATAGACAGCGCGGCGGGCAAAACTGCCCACCGTTGTCTCAGGATATTTCACGACGGAATGGCGGTAACGCATTGAGGATCGCCTTGCCGTAGCGCTGGGTGACCAGTCGCCGATCGAGCAAGGTGATGGTGCCGCGGTCTTCTTCGGTGCGCAGCAGACGGCCGCAGGCCTGAACCAGTTTCAAGGATGCGTCGGGCACCGAGATTTCCATGAACGGATTGCCGCCCCGGGCCTCGATCCATTCCGACAGCGCCGCCTCGACCGGATCGTCCGGTACCGAGAACGGGATCTTGGCGATCACCACGTGCTCGCAGTAGGCGCCCGGCAAGTCCACCCCTTCGGCGAAACTGGCGAGGCCGAACAGCACGCTGGAATCGCCGCCATCGACCCGCGCCTTGTGCTTGTTCAGGGTTTCCTGTTTCGACAGGTTGCCTTGAATGAACACTTGTTTGCGCCAGTCGCGGTCGAGGCCGTCGAACACGTCCTGCATCTGTTTGCGCGAAGAGAACAGCACCAGACTGCCGCGCGAGCCTTCCACCAGTTCCGGCAGATCGCGGATGATCGCCGCCGTGTGGGCCGCCGCATCACGCGGATCAGCCTTGAGGTCCGGCACGCGCAACACGCCGGCGTCGGCGTGATGAAACGGGCTCGGCACCACAGCGGTGACGGCTTTCTTCGGCAGCCCGGCGCGCATGCGGAACCGGTCAAAGGTGCCCAGCGCGGTGAGCGTTGCCGACGTTACGAGGCAGCCGTAGGCGACGTTCCACAGGCTGCGGCGCAGGGTTTCTGCGGCGAGAATCGGGCTGGCGTTGACCTCGATGTCGAACAGCGAGCCGCTTTCGGCCAGCGTCAGCCAGCGAGCCATCGGCGGGCTGTCCTCCGGGTCTTCGGCGGTGAACGCGGTCCACAGTTCCCAGTTGCCCGAGGCACGGGACAACAGGCTGCCGAACAGCGGATACCACTCTTCGGCCTGATTGCTGGCGATGCCGATGTTGACCTCGCCGTCCATGCCTTCCTTGAGTAGGTCGGTCAGACGGGTGAACAGGTCGTTGAGACGTGAGTAGCCTTTCTTCAGCTCGATGCCCATTTCGCGCATGTGCTCGGGAATCACCCCGCCGACGAAACGATGGCGTGGCCGCTCGCGACCTTCGACGTCTTCGCCGGGTTTGAAATCGGCAATCTGCTCGCACGCGGTGAACATGAACTGCTGCTGGGTCTTGATCTCCCGCGCCAGCTCCGGCACCTGCTCGATCAGCTTGCCGAGGTCGCCCGGCAACGGATGCTGGGCCAACAGTTTGGTGAGGTTCTTCGCCGTGGTTTCCAGCCAGTCGGCGGTGGAACGCAGGCGCGTGTAATGAGCGAAGTGGCCGATGGCCTTGTCCGGCAGGTGATGGCCTTCGTCGAACACGTAAATGGTGTCACGCGGATCCGGCAGCACCGCACCGCCGCCGAGGGCCAGGTCAGCCAGCACCATGTCGTGGTTGGTGACGATCACATCGACCTTGCCCATGCCTTCGCGCGCCTTGTAAAAGGCGCACTGGCCAAAATTCGGGCAATGGCGGTTGGTGCATTGGCTGTGATCGGTGGTCAGCCGTGCCCAGTCGGCATCTTCGAGAGCGTTGGGCCAGCTGTCACGGTCGCCGTCCCATTTATTGCCGGCGAGCTTCTCGATCATGCTGGTGAACAGCTTCTGACTGGCCTCATCGACCTCGATCTTGAAGCCTTCTTCTTCAAACAGCTGCGCGGTGGCGGTTTGCGCGTGGCCTTCCTGCAGCAACATGTCGAGCTTGGACAGGCACATGTAGCGGCCACGGCCCTTGGCCAGCGCAAAGCTGAAGTTCAGCCCGCTGTTGCGCATCAGGTCGGGCAAGTCCTTGTAGACGATCTGCTCTTGCAGGGCCACGGTCGCGGTGGCGATCACCAGACGCTTGCCGGCCAGCTTCGCCGTGGGAATTGCCGCCAGGCTGTAGGCCACGGTCTTGCCGGTACCGGTGCCGGCTTCCACCGCGACAATCGCGGGGTCGCCACTGCGCCGGCCTTCGTCGTCGGTGTCGATATCCCCGAGGACTTTGGCGACTTCGGCGATCATCAGGCGCTGGCCGTAACGCGGTTTGAGGCTCTTGGCTTCAAGAAAACGCGAATAGGCGCCCTGGATCGTGGTTTTGAGTTCAGTGCTGATCATTGAATGTCGGGCGTAAAAACGCTGGATAAATTTTCAGTAGTTCGGATCGGCCGCTATCATACCCCGCTAATCAGTCCCGCGCAGAACGGAGTACCCCAATGACACCTTTTAGCCTCGTTTATCCACTGCATGTCCTGTCCGCCCTGGTCTGGGTCGGCGGTATGTTTTTCGCCTGGATGGTCCTGCGCCCCGCGGCGGTGAAGGCGCTCGACGGCCCTGCCCGCCTGACCTTGTGGGTAGAAGTGTTTCAAGGTTTTTTCCGCTGGGTCTGGGTCGCGGTGATCCTGTTGCCGATCAGCGGCGTGGGCATGTTGCACTTGCAGCAGGTCGGCTTCGAGACCGCGCCGAAATACGTGCAGGTGATGATCGGACTGTATGTGGTGATGACGGCGCTGTTTATCCGGATTCAGGGTTTGATGCTGCCAGAGTTGCGCAAAGCCGTTGAAGCCAAAGAATGGCCGGTGGGTGCGGCGGTGCTGGGGCGGATTCGCCGGGTGGTGGGGATCAATCTGATTGTGGGGTTGGTGCTGGTGGCGATTGCGGCGGCGCGGCCGATGTTCTGACCCGCTGACGACCTGCACTTTTTGTGATGAGGGGATAGATCCCCTCACCACAATCAAGAGTGCTGCGTTTTAGAGGCGCTGCACAGTCACCGCCCCCGCCGCACCCGTCGGTCCAGGCTGACCATCCGCCCCGGGCTTGCCGTTCTTGCCGCCATCGGCGCGATACACCAGGCAGCCCTTGGACTTGCCACCCTGGCCGGCCTTGCCGCCGACACCCGCCGGGCCGCCGGCGCCGCCCGCGACGTTGACCTTGATCAGCTCAGCCGGAAACTCACGCGGCACTTCCAGGCGCACCAGCGCTCCCGGCGCTCCCGGCTGGCCATCGCTACCGTTGCTGCCATCAAATCCGTGACCGGCCGCGCCCCAGGTGCAGCCCGGATCCTCACCGTTGCCGCCATCGAGGCCAACAAAACCCGGCGCGCCGGTACCGCCGCGAGCATCCACAAACAGTTTTGGCGCGCTCAAGGCCTTGAACTGCAAATTCAGATTGCGCCCGGCACGGGCGGCTTTCTCATACGTGCCCGGCGCACCGCGCGCGGTGATCAGGCTGCCTTCAGACAGTTCGGCACGAATGACTTTCATATCCAGCGCCTGTTCGCTCGGGACGATCGCGATGCGTGCTTCGTGACCCAGACGCAATTCGCCGACGGTCAGCTCGGTCACGTTGGCAGGAATCAGCAAGGTGCCGTAGTCCGCGACGTCCAGCCGCTCCAGCTGCAGGGTGCTGGCCGTGTTGGGCAAACGCATCAGGGAATTGGTTTCGACACTGACCACCTGGGCGCAGGCCAGGGGACTGATGAATGCAGCAAGCAGGCAAAGTTTACGCATGGGAAGAAGCCTCCGGAGCGGCCGGGGCCGGGATGGTTTGCAGGTGAAAAACGCCGAACAGCAGGATGCGCAGACGATCGCGCCACGGGTTGGCACGCCCCTTGAGGCGAGAGAACAGCAACTCCAGCCCATGCAGCGCCAGCAACAAGGCGCCAGCCAGATTGACCAGCAGATGCAGCGGATGCACAAACGGCAGCAGCAGATTGACCACCACCACGCACCAGAACAGCAGGGTCAGCAAACGCCCCAGCCCCCAGAAAACCTTCATACGCTCCCCCGTCTCGGAATTATTCTTTGGGCGCACAGTAACGGCTTACGCGGGGGATAAGCCAGAGGGGCAAAAGAAAAAACTTTTGTCAGTCGTCGGATCGCTGCCGGTTCGACGATGATCGTCGCCCGGCAGCTCTAGCCTGCGGACTACAGACAAGTCCTAGCGATTGATATGCAACTCCACCCGACGGTTTTTCGCCCGCCCTTCGTCCGTCGCGTTATCGGCCACCGGCTCGCTCTCGCCGCGCCCTTCGCTGGTCAGTTTGGCCGGTTCCAGGCCCTGGCTCAGCAGATACGCCGCCACACTGCTGGCACGCCGCTCCGACAACGCCTGGTTATAGGCGTCCGAACCCTTGCTGTCGGTATGGCCGATAACCTTGATGCTGACCACGTCAGCATTGCGCAACTTGTCCATCAGCGTATCGAGCTGGGCTTTCGCGGCTGGGGTCAGGTCCGACTTGTCGAAATCGAACAACACATTGCCGGCATCGCTGAGGGTGATGACTTCCGATTGCGGTGCAGGCTCGGGCGCTTTTTCCGTGACCGGGTATTGCGGCAGCGGACAACCACGATGATCGACCGGGGTATTGGCCGGAGTGTCCGGACAACGGTCGCGGCGATCGAACACGCCATCGCCATCTTCATCGCCATCCTGGGCATAACAGATCAGCCCGCCGGTAAGGATCCCCAGCGCGGCACCGCCACCGGCCCAGCCGCCACTTTCAATGGCGCCAAGGCCGCCACCTACCAGCCCGCCGATCAGGCTGCAAATCGGCCACGTACGTTGATTGAGGGGCGCGTCGCCGTCGCTGTGAGTGGCGCAACCGGTGAGCAAGCTGCCCAGCAGCAGCACCGGCAAGACGGACCTTGAGAAAACAGTCATTGTGAAAGCTCCTGTGTCACCGGCCCATACCGGTTACACAGGAGTAAAGACGCGCATCCGCGACTGCACAAGCCGCGGATGCGTGAGGGGCTAGCGGACGATTTTGATTTCGGTACGACGGTTCTGTGCGCGACCGTCAGCGGTTTTGTTATCCGCCACTGGCTGGCTTTCACCCATGCCCGAGACCGAAACGAAGCTGGCACGCGGCACACCTTGCTGGATCAGGTATTCCACCACCGAGTGCGCACGACGATCCGACAGTTTCTTGTTGTAGGCATCGCTGCCCACGCTGTCGGTGTGACCGGTCACGGTCAGTTGCGCCGTGGACGACTCTTGTTTCAGGCGCGTGGCAACTTTGTCCAGCACCTGTTTATCGGAGCCGGTCAGGGTGGCTTTGTCGAACTGGAAGTGCACATCGCGGATGACGATGGTTTCTTCCTTGACCACAACCGCCTCTTCTACCACAGGCGCCGGGGCTGGTGGAGGGCAGCCGTCAGCATCGACCTGCACGCCTTTAGGCGTGTGCGGGCACTTGTCGCGGCTGTCCGGCACACCGTCGCCGTCTTCGTCGCCATCACCGTGCACCCAGCAATAGGCCGCTGCCGTACCGCCGACCAACAGTGCGCCGTAGCCGGCCCACGCCGAACTTTCCGTCGCACCGAGACCGGCCCCGACCACACCGCCGACCGCCGCACAGGTCGGCCAATCGGTTTTCTGCAAACCTGCGCAACCAGTCAACACACTGGTTAGCAGAATCAAAGGTAATGCTGTCCGAACTATGCTCATCTGGTTTTCTCCTGAGGGATCGGCTTAGAACCGATTCACGGAGTAAAGACCGGAGTTTTAATCTCCGCCAGCAATAGGCCACTGGCATTTGGGACCGTGTTCACAGGGATTCGGCACTTTTGCCACGCGCGACAAATCGGGGTCTAGGCCGGATCCGTCTGGCGCGCTAGTCTTGGCGATCTGATTGAGGAGCTTCGATGAACGTCGCCATTTCTTCGCGCACGCCGCAACAGGCGCTGGCTGCTTTACTGGATCGCTATGCCCCGGCGCGTTTGCTGCTGATCGGCGCCAGCGAATTTCCGGCGCTCGCCGCTTTCAAACAGGCGCACCCGGATTGCTGCGTGGCCCACGCCGAACCCGGTGCGTTGCCCGCCGAACTCGCGGCGCGGCGCTTCGACCTGGCGCTGGTAGTCGATTGCCTGGAGCACTTGCCCAAGCGTGACGGCCTGAACCTGCTGGGCGGGATTCGCAACCTCAACGCCAGTCGCATTGCGGTGCTGGCGGATCTGCCAGCCAGCAGCTGGCAGGAAACCGATTTCTACTCGCTGGCGCTGCAAGCCAGTGAGCGCTTTCAGCGTGACGAGCAGGTACTGACCCTGTTCACCTACGATCTGCTTGACTACAAACAAGTCCCCGACTGGCTCAATTCGCGGTTCTGGGCCAATCCGGAAAACTTCGGCAAATACTGGTGGTAATGCAATGAGTACAGCCATTTGCCCATGCGGCAGCGGCAACCTGCTGCTGGCCTGCTGCGGTCCCTACCACGAAGGCCACCCGGCGCCGTGCGCCGAAGCGCTGATGCGGTCGCGCTACAGCGCCTACGTTTTGGGGCTGATCGATTATCTGGTGGCCACCACCCTGCCCGCCCAGCAGACCGGACTGGATCGCCAGTCGATCAGTGCCTGGAGCGCGCAAAGCACCTGGCTTGGCCTTGAGGTTGAAAGCTCGGAAGTGTTCGGCGGTCAACCCGAGCACGCCTTCGTTACCTTCACCGCGCGCTGGCACGACAGCCAGGGTGAACACAGCCACCGCGAGCGCTCTTCATTCGTGCAGAACGCCGGGCGCTGGTACTTCATCGACCCGACCGTGCAGTTGAAGCTGGGGCGCAATGACGCATGTCCATGTGCCAGCGGGCAGAAGTTCAAGAAGTGCTGTGCGGGGTATTTCGGCGCATAAGATCAAAAGATCGCAGCCTGCGGCAGTTCCTACAGAGGACGCGACTCATGTAGGCGCTGCCGCAGGCTGCGATCTTTTAGCGTCTAGACTGCCAGCAAAGGGAGTTAACTCATGCTCGGACTATGGCGCACACTCAACATTCTTCCCCTGCTGCTGATCCTGAACCTCGGCGGTTGCGCCTCATGGTTCAGCGACGACAGCGTCGATCCCGCCGTCCACCTCGTGAAAGTCGAGGTGGTGCGGGCCAAATTGCTCGAACAGAAATTCATCCTGCATTTTCGCATCGACAATCCCAACGACAGCGACCTGACCGTGCGCGGCATGGAATACCGCATTCATCTGGCGGATATGTTGTTGGCCGAAGGCGAGCATGAACACTGGATCACCGTGGGGCCGAAAAGCAGCGCGTTCTATCGGATACCGATCCGCACCAACCTGTGGCCACGGGTCAAGGAGGTGGTGAAAATGCTGAAAAGTCCGCACCAGCAGGTGCCTTACCGACTGCAAGGCGAGATGGAAACCGGTTTATTCATCGCCCACTACGTGCACCTGGAGCGCAATGGCGTGATAATCCCCGCCGATTTAATTCCGGAGCACAACCGATGACTCAGCAACCTCATGTCCATGGCCCTGACTGCAACCACGATCATGACCATCATCACGATCACGACCATGGCCATGTCCACGGCCCGAACTGCGGCCACGCTCACCAGGAACCGGTGCGCAACGCCCTGAAAGACGTCGGGCGCAACGACCCTTGCCCTTGCGGCAACGGCAAGAAATTCAAGAAGTGCCACGGCGCTTGATTTTCCGGTGAAGATATTCTTCGCCTGAAAGATCGCTATCGCGAGCAAGCTCACTCCTACATTCGAGCGTATTCCTCCATCTGGAATGCGATCACTGTGGGAGCTGGCTTGCCAGCGATGAGGCCGGCACATCCAGCATTGATGTAGCCTGACGCTCCGCTATCGCTGGCAAGCCAGCTCCCCACAGGTTTCTCAGGCGACTGCGAGAATCTGCGCAGCACTGACCACCGTCGCATACTCCCCGTGCAAATTCCCCAGCGACATCCCGTGCACCTCTTCGGCTGAACGCGGCGTACCGAAATAATCGGCCTTGTCGAAGGTAAAACACGCGTCCTCCGCCACCCAGGCGTCAAATCCCAGATTGCCCGCCGTACGCGCTGTGGATTCCACCGAGTTGTGGGTCGCCACACCGACAATGATCAATTGCCCGATCCCCGCCTCACGCAACCGTGCCTCCAATCCCATGGCGCAAAAGGCGTCCGGCACCTGTTTCTGGATCAGCCATTCGCCGTCCTGCGGCATGAATCGCTGCTGAATCTCCACCCCGGACTGCCCGGGCCAGAACACCGAATCCGCTTCACGGGACAGATGCTGCACATGAATCACCGGCCGCCCGCTGCTGCGCCACGCCCTCAGTAAATCGAGCATGCGTTCTTCGGCCTGCGGATTATTCCGTCGGCCCAGGCGCGGCTGCAGAATGCCTTGTTGCTGGTCGATGATGATCAGTGCCGCGTTGGCCTTGAGTTCCATGGCGTTTTTTCTCATGCGGGTCAGTGAACTTCCCGCACTTCAACATCACCTCCAGGTATCAGGCAAGTGCATAAGACCAACCCTCCAAGATCAAAAGATCGCAGCCTGCGGCAGCTCCTACAGGGTGTACTCAATCCAATGCAGGAGCTGCCGCAGGCTGCGATCTTCTCCATTCGACAGAATTACACAAATAACCCCCGCGCCCGCTTGCGCGGCCACCGCCCGCTCACTAACGTAGCGGCTTTATTGCGCCCCCAGCCTCTACACCCCCGCAGGAGCTTTGCCATGGCCTCGCCAGCCCTTACACATTTTCTTCCCCGGTTCGGCGTTGCCGCAGCAGTGACCGGTGTCTTGAGCCTGTCCGGTTGCCAGACCTGGAACGCGCAGGACACCCTCCCGCCTACCTCCGGCGTACAAGCGCTCAAGGGGCTGGCACAGAACGTTTCGGTGCGTCGCAATGCGATGGGCATGCCGTTGATCGAAAGCAACAGTTTCCACGACGCGCTGTTCACCCTCGGTTACGTGCATGCCAGCGACCGCATCAACCAGATGGTCACCCTGCGCCTGCTGGCCCAGGGCCGTCTGGCGGAAATGTCCGGCGCCTCAATGCTCGACGCTGACCGCTACATGCGCGCGGTCAACCTGAAGAAAAGCGCCGACGAGCTGTACAAGGCCTCGTCGCCCCGCCTCAAGCGTTTCTTCGAAGTCTATGCGCGAGGCGTCAACGCCTACCTGTTCCGTTACGCCGACAAATTGCCGGGCGACCTCGCATCCAGCGGCTACAAGCCGGAATACTGGAAACCGGAAGACTCGGCGCTGCTGTTCGCGCTGCTGAACTTCAGCCAGTCGGCCAACCTGCCGGAGGAAATTTCCTCGCTGGTGCTGGCGCAAACCGTGACCAGCGACAAACTCGCCTGGCTGACCCCGTCTGCACCGGATGAAAACCTGCCGCTGGCCGAGGCCGACAAGCTGCAAGGCCTCAAACTCAACGGACAGATCCCTGGCCTGAGCGAACTGAGCAACGCCAGCCAACAATTGGCGGCGGTGAATCTGCTGGGCGCCAGCACCTCGAACAACTGGGCGATCGCCCCGCAACGCAGCCGCAGCGGCAAGAGCCTTCTTGCCAGCGACAGTCATGGGCCATTGGCCGCGCCGTCGCTGTGGACCTTCGTGCAGATCCGCGCGCCGAAATATCAGGCTGCCGGTGTCACGCTTGCCGGTTTGCCGATGGTACTCGGCGGTTTCAACGGCAAAGTGGCGTGGAGCGCCACCAGCGTGCTCGGCGACAACCAGGACCTGTTCCTGGAAAAAATCCGCCGTCAGGGCAGCAGCCTGACCTACGAGGTCAACGGCAAATGGCAGCCGCTGAGCGTGCGCAACGAAACCTATTTCGTCAAAGGCCAGCGGCCGATTCGCGAAGCGGTGTATGAAACCCGACACGGTGCACTGCTCAACAGTGCCCAGGCGGCGGCACAGGGCAACGGTTTTGGCCTGGCCCTGCAAACCCCGAACTTCATCGACGACAAATCGCTGGACGCTTTTTTCGACCTGACCCGCGCGCAGAACGTTGAACGCGCTTCGGACGCCAGTCGCGAAATCCGCGCCATCGCCCTGAACATGGTGTTCGCCGACGCCAGCAATATTGGCTGGCAAGTCACCGGGCGTTTCCCCAACCGTCGTGAAGGCGAAGGCCTGCTGCCATCGCCGGGCTGGGAAGGCCGCTACGACTGGGACGGTTACGCCGACCCGATGCTTCACCCCTACGATCAGGACCCGACCCAGGGCTGGCTCGGCACGGCCAACCAGCGGGTGATTCCTCACGGCTACGGCATGCAGTTGTCCAACTCGTGGGCGGCGCCGGAGCGCGGCGAGCGTTTGGCGGAACTGGCCGGCAGCGGCAAACAGGACGGTCGCAGCGTGATCGCCATGCAGTACGACCAGACCACCACCTTCGCCGCCAAGCTGAAGAAAATGTTTGAAGCGCCGGGCATGAAGCAGCCGCTGAAACAGGCGATCGACGCCCTGCCGGAAGCCGATCGCAGCAAGGCGCGCGAGGCCTTCAGCCGCTTGATGGCGTTCGACGGCAAACTCAGCCCGACCTCGGCGGATGCGGCGATCTATGAGCTGTTCCTGCAAGCAAGCATGAAGCAGATCTTCCTCGATGAGCTCGGCCCCGAGTCGAGCCCGGCGTGGAAAGCCTTTGTTGCCAATGGCGACTTGTCCTACGCGGCGCAGGCCGATCACCTGCTCGGTCGCGAAGACAGCCCGTTCTGGGATGACATCCACACCCCGCAGAAAGAAGACAAGGCGCAGATTCTGGCGCGCAGTCTGGCGGCCGCGATCAACGCCGGCGACAGTCAGTTGGGTGGCGATCACAAGGCCTGGCAGTGGGGCAAACTGCACAGCTACACATGGAAAAACGCCAACGGCCAGACCGTTCGCGGCCCACTGGCAGCCGGTGGCGATCACACCACGCTCAATACCTCGGCATTTGCCTGGGGTCAGGACTTCGACACCACGCGGGCGCCGTCGATGCGTTTCATTGTCGACTTCAGCCAGACCGAACCCTTGATGGGGCAGAACGCTACCGGCCAGTCCGGCAACCCGGCCAGCCCGAATTACCTCAATGGCATTGATGCGTGGCTCAAGGGTCAGTACATCGGTTTGCCGATGCAGCCGCAGAACTTTGACCGGGTGTATGGCAAGACGCGTTTGACCCTCACCCCGGGCAAATAAACGCTAGAGCAAGATCAAAAGATCGCAGCCTTCGGCAGCTCCTACATGGGAATGGTGAACATCCTGCAGGAGCTGCCGAAGGCTGCGATCTTTTGCTTTTCGCCCCACATAAAAACCCGATAGAACTTCCGGACTCGCGCCCACCTCATAGCTAACAAGCCCTCCATCCTGGTAACGACATGGACCTTGTTATCGCCCGCCCTGAAGGTTTGTACTGCCCTGCCGGGGATTTCTATATTGATCCGTGGCGCCCGGTCGAGCGCTCGGTGATCACCCATGCCCACGGCGATCACGCCCGTAACGGCAATCAGCACTACCTTGCCAGCAGCGCCAGCGAAGGGATTTTGCGCGCGCGCCTGGGTCAGGACATCAACCTGCAAACCCTCACCTACGGCCAGCGGCTGACCCACCACGGCGTGACCTTGAGTTTCCATCCGGCCGGGCATGTGCTCGGTTCGGCCCAGGTGCGTCTGGAATACGGCGGTGAAGTCTGGGTCGCGTCCGGCGACTACAAGATCGAACCCGATGGCACCTGCGCGCCGTTCGAACCGGTGCGCTGCCACACCTTTATCACCGAATCGACCTTCGGCCTGCCGATCTACCGCTGGCAGCCACAGGCGCAGGTGTTCAGCGAGATCAACCAGTGGTGGCAGGCAAACATCGCGGCGGGCAAGGCCAGCGTGCTGTTCTGTTATTCATTCGGCAAGGCTCAGCGGATCCTGCATGGCATCGACGCCAGCCTCGGTCCGATCCTCAGTCACGGTGCCGTCGAGCCGCTGAACCGGGTCTACCGCGAGGCCGGCGTGTACCTGCCGCCGACGATCTACGCCGGCGACATCAAAAAATCCGACCCGATCATGCGTCAGGCGCTGGTCATCGCCCCGCCCTCGGCCGGTGGCAGCACCTGGATGCGCCGGTTCGGTGATTTCAGCGATGCGTTTGCCAGCGGCTGGATGCGCCTGCGCGGCACCCGCCGGCGGCGCGGCGTGGATCGTGGTTTCGTGCTGTCGGATCACGCCGATTGGCCGGGCCTGCTCTGGGCGATCGAACAGACCGGCGCCGAACGGGTGATGGTCACCCACGGTTCGATCGGCGTGCTGGTGCGCCATCTGCGTGAACAAGGCCTGGATGCGCAGGGCTTCAACACCGAATACGGCGACGATGAAGAGGAAAACATTGACGCCGAACCTGCTATCGCCGAGGTGCAAGCATGAAAGCCTTCGCCGAGTTGTATGCCGAACTCGACGCCACCACGTCCAGCAACGCCAAACTGGCCGCCATGCAAGCCTACTTCGCCCAGGCGGCGCCGCAGGATGCGGCGTGGGCGGTATATTTTCTGTCCGGCGGACGCCCGCGACAACTGGTGCCAGTGCGCATCCTGCGCGAACTGGCGGTGGAGGTTTCGGGGCTGCAGCCATGGCTGTTCGAAGAAAGTTATCAATCCGTCGGCGATCTGGCGGAGACCATTTCCCTGGTGCTCCCGGAAAATTCGCACAGCTCCGAGGCCGGCCTGGCCGAATGGATCGAAGACAAGCTGCTGCCGCTGCGCGGTGAAACCCCGGAGTATCTCGCCCGCCAACTGCCCGCACTGTGGGCGCAGCTGGACCGGCCGAGCCTGATGTTGTGCATCAAATTGATCACCGGCAGCTTTCGCGTCGGCGTGTCGAAACTGTTGGTCACTCGCGCATTGGCATCGATGGCCGGCCTCGACAGCAAACGTGTGGCGCAGCGTCTGGTGGGTTACACCGACCTGTCGAACCGGCCGAACGCGGCCAGCTACCTGAAACTGATCGCCCCGGAATCCGCCGACGAACACGCTCAGCGCGGCGGCCAGCCCTACCCGTTTTTCCTCGCCCATGCCTTGTCGCAACCGGTGGAAGAGTTCGAAACCTTGCTGGGCCCGGCGAGCAACTGGCAGGTGGAATGGAAGTGGGACGGGATCCGCGCGCAGGTGGTCAAGCGCGAGGGTCGGTTGTGGGTCTGGTCGCGCGGTGAAGAACTGGTGACCGAACGCTTTCCCGAATTCGATACGTTGATCCACGCGTTACCCGACGGCACGGTGATCGACGGCGAAATCGTGGTCTGGAAAAGCACCCACCCCAGCACTGAAGACGCGTTCGACCCGCAATCAACAGTTGCGCCGGCGGTGCAACCCTTCGCCCTGCTGCAGCAACGGATCGGGCGTAAAACCCTCGACAAGAAGATCCTCGAAGAAGTGCCGGTGGTGCTGCTCGCCTACGACTTGCTGGAGTGGCAGGGCGAAGACTGGCGCAATCGTCCGCAGGCCGAACGGCGTGCGCAACTGGAACAAGTGATCGCCCACGGTAACAACCCGGTGTTACTGGCCTCGCCGATGCTCACTGGCAGTGACTGGTTCGACCTCGCCCGGCAACGCGAAGCCTCACGGCGACTGGGGGTCGAGGGCATGATGCTCAAGGCCCGCGACGCCCTGTATGGCGTGGGCCGGACCAAGGACATGGGCGTGTGGTGGAAGTGGAAGGTCGACCCGTTCAGCGTCGATGCGGTATTGATCTACGCCCAGCGCGGCCATGGCCGGCGCGCCAGTCTGTACAGCGATTACACCTTCGCCGTGTGGGACGGACCGCCCGAATCCAGCCAACGGGCGCTGGTGCCGTTCGCCAAGGCCTATTCGGGGCTGACCGACGAGGAGATGCGTCAGGTCGACAGCATCGTGCGCAAGACCACCGTGGAAAAATTCGGCCCGGTCAGCAGCGTCAAACCGAGTCTGGTGTTCGAACTGGGTTTTGAAGGAATCGCCCTGTCGCGACGGCACAAGAGCGGCATTGCCGTGCGTTTTCCGCGCATGCTGCGCTGGCGCCAGGACAAGACAGTGGATGAGGCCGACAGCCTGGCGACGTTGCAGGATTTGCTGGCCTGACCCGGTTTCCGGGGACAAACCTCCAATCATCCTGAATGAATTCCCTGTGGTGAGGGGATTTATCCCCGATCGGCTGCGCAGCAGCCGCAAATGCGGTACGCGCGGTTTGCTGAAAGAACACTGGGGGCCGCTTCGCAGCCCATCGGGGATAAATCCCCTCACCACAAATCACCTCACCCCTGGTCCTCTCAACCACAGAAAAATGCGTGTCTCGACCCAACTTGGTGCAGCCTTCAACAGCCGCCCGGTTCCGCGCACCAAACCCTCTCCCTCGTCCCTCCCCCAACCTTTTAAAACACTTGTTCGGGACTCTGGTTCGGAAATTGCTACTTTCTATAGGTCGTACGCGTTCCAGTAACAATAATTCTGCGCCACAAGCGCTCATATTGGTTCTTAGGGATTGAATAATGAAAAAAGCATTGCTGACCCTTTCTGCACTGGCGTTGTGCATGGCTGCCGGCTCCGCGCTGGCCAAGGAATACAAAGAGCTGCGTTTTGGCGTTGATCCTTCCTACGCACCGTTCGAGTCGAAAGCGGCCGACGGCAGCCTGGTGGGCTTCGACATCGACCTGGGCAACGCGATCTGCGCCGAGCTGAAGGTCAAGTGCAAATGGGTTGAAAGCGACTTCGACGGCATGATTCCGGGCCTCAACGCCAACAAATTCGACGGTGTGATCTCGTCGATGACCGTGACCCCGGCCCGTGAAAAGGCGATCGATTTCTCCAGCGAACTGTTCTCCGGCCCGACTTCCTACGTGTTCAAGAAGGGTTCCGGCCTGAGCGATGACGTCGCTTCCCTCAAGGGCAAATCCGTCGGTTACGAGCAAGGCACCATCCAGGAAGCCTACGCCAAGGCCGTACTGGAGAAGGCCGGGGTGAAAATCCAGGCTTACGCCAACCAGGACCAGGTCTACGCCGACCTGAAAAACGGCCGCCTCGACGCCTCGATCCAGGACATGCTGCAAGCCGAACTGGGCTTTTTGAAGTCGCCGGATGGCGCCAACTACGAAGTCAGCAAGCCGGTCGACAGCGAATTGCTGCCAGCCAAAACCGCTGTCGGTATTAAGAAAGGTAACAAAGAGCTGAAGGCGCTTTTAGATAAAGGTATCAAAGCGTTACACGATGACGGCAAATACGCCGAGATTCAAAAGAAACACTTTGGCGATCTGAATCTGTACAGCGGTAAATAATGCCCTGGCGCCCATCATTCGATGGGCGCCTTTTCCATCCGCTCAGGTTGCTGATTTATGTTCGAAAACCTCTTACAAAATCTGGGGCTCTCCGCCTTCAGCCTCAAGGGCTTCGGTCCATTGCTGTTGGAAGGCACCTGGATGACCATCAAATTGTCGGCGTTGTCGCTGCTGGTGGCCGTGTTGCTCGGTCTCTTGGGCGCCAGTGCCAAACTGTCGAAATCCAAACTGCTGCGCCTGCCTGCCCAGCTCTACACCACGCTGATCCGCGGCGTGCCGGATCTGGTGCTGATGCTGCTGATTTTCTACAGCCTGCAAACCTGGCTGACCGCCCTGACCGACGTCATGGAGTGGGACTACATCGAAATCGACTCCTTTACCGCCGGGGTGATCACGCTGGGCTTCATCTATGGTGCGTATTTCACCGAAACCTTCCGTGGCGCGATTCTCGCCGTACCGCGCGGTCAGGTCGAAGCGGCCACCGCCTACGGCCTGAAACGCGGCCAGCGCTTTCGCTTCGTGGTGTTCCCGCAAATGATGCGTTTTGCCCTGCCGGGCATTGGCAACAACTGGATGGTAATGCTCAAGGCCACTGCGCTGGTGTCGATCATCGGTCTGGCGGATCTGGTCAAAGCCGCGCAGGACGCCGGTAAAAGCACCTATCAACTGTTCTACTTCCTGGTACTCGCCGCCTTGATCTATCTGCTGATCACCAGTGCATCCAACGTTATACTGCGCTGGCTTGAACGTCGTTACGCCGCCGGTGCCCGGGAGGCCGTACGATGATCGAACTCCTGCAGGAATACTGGAAACCCTTCCTTTATACCGACGGCACCAACATCACCGGGCTGGCGATGACGATGTGGTTGCTCAGCGCCTCGATCTTCATCGGGTTCCTGGCATCGATCCCGCTGTCGATTGCCCGGGTCTCGTCGCGCTTCTATGTGCGCTGGCCGGTGCAGTTCTACACCTACCTGTTCCGTGGCACGCCGCTCTATATCCAGTTGCTGATCTGCTACACCGGGATCTACAGCCTGGCCGCCGTGCGCGCGCAGCCGTTGCTCGACAGTTTCTTTCGCGATGCGATGAACTGCACGATCCTCGCGTTTGCCTTGAACACCTGCGCCTACACCACGGAGATTTTCGCCGGGGCGATCCGCAGCATGAACCACGGTGAAGTCGAAGCGGCCAAGGCCTACGGTCTGACCGGCTGGAAGCTGTATGCCTACGTGATCATGCCCTCGGCGCTGCGCCGTTCGTTGCCGTATTACAGCAACGAAGTGATCCTGATGCTGCACTCGACCACCGTGGCCTTCACCGCGACCATCCCCGACATCCTGAAAGTGGCACGGGACGCCAACTCGGCGACCTACCTGACCTTCCAGTCGTTCGGCATCGCCGCGCTGATCTACCTGACCATCACCTTCGCGCTGGTCGGCCTGTTCCGCCTCGCCGAACGCCGATGGCTGGCCTTCCTCGGGCCGACCCACTAGGAAACCCTGTAATGCGACACCAGATCCATGACCTGTTGGCCCCGGTGCCGGGGACCGCACGCCAGATCCACAGCTTCCACTTCGGCCCGGAGCAGGCCCAAGGCAAGATCTACATCCAGTCCTCGCTGCATGCCGACGAAATGCCCGGCATGCTCGTGGCCTGGCACCTCAAGCAGCGCCTGGCGGAGCTGGAAGCCGCCGGGCGCCTGCGCAGTCAGATCGTGCTGGTGCCGGTGGCCAATCCGGTCGGCCTCGAACAAGTGCTGATGGACGTGCCGCTGGGCCGTTACGAGATGGAAAGCGGGCAGAATTTCAATCGCTGGTTCGTCGACCTCAGCGAAGAAATCGGCAACGCCATCGAGGGCCAGCTGGGCGACGACCCGCAGCGCAACCTTGAGCTGATCCGCGCCAGCCTGCGCAACGCCCTCGCCCGCCAGACACCCGCCACACAACTGCAATCCCAGCGCCTGACCCTGCAACGGCTGGCGTGTGATGCCGACATGGTGCTGGATCTGCACTGCGATTTCGAATCGGTGGTTCACCTCTACACCACGCCCGAGGCGTGGCCGCAGGTCGAGCCGCTGGCGCGTTACATCGAAGCCCAGGCAAGCTTGCTGGCCACCGATTCCGGCGGCCAGTCGTTCGACGAATGCTTCACCCTGCTGTGGTGGCAACTGCAGGAACGCTTTGGCGAGCACTTCGAGATTCCGCTGGGCAGTTTTTCAGTGACCGTGGAGTTGCGCGGCCAGGGTGACGTCAATCACCCGATGGCCAGTCGTGACTGCCAGGCCTTGATCGATTACCTGATCCAGTTCGATGCGATCGTCGGCGAGACCAAGCCGCAGCCGCCCCTGCCCTTCCCCGCCACGCCGCTGGCCGGCGTCGAACCGGTGACCACGCCGGTCGGCGGCTTGCTGGTGTACACCGCCACGGCCGGGCAATACCTGCAAGCCGGGCAACAGATTGCCGAAATCATCGACCCGATCCACGACCGGGTCACCCCCATTCATTGCACCGCTGCCGGCGTCATGTACGCCCGCTCGCTGCGGCGCATGGCCACTGCCGGCATGGTGATCGCCCACGTGGCCGGCGCCGAAGCCTATCGCAGCGGCTATCTACTTTCGCCTTGAGGATGTCTGTCCCATGTACAAATTGACGGTTGAAGGTCTGCACAAAAGCTATGGCGACCATCAGGTACTCAAAGGCGTTTCGCTCAAGGCCAGAACCGGCGACGTGATCAGCCTGATCGGCGCCAGCGGCTCGGGCAAAAGCACCTTTTTGCGCTGCATCAACTTCCTCGAACAACCCAACGATGGCGCCATGAGCCTCGACGGCCAGGCGATTCGCATGGTCACCGACCGCCACGGCATGCATGTCGCCGACCCGAATGAACTGCAACGCCTGCGCACGCGACTGGCGATGGTGTTCCAGCACTTCAACCTGTGGAGCCACATGACCGTGCTGGAAAACATCACCATGGCCCCGCGCCGGGTGCTCGGTTGCAGCAAACAGGAAGCGGAAGACCGCGCCCGCCGTTATCTGGACAAGGTTGGCCTGCCGGCGCGCGTCGCCGATCAGTACCCGGCGTTTCTCTCCGGCGGCCAGCAACAGCGGGTGGCGATTGCCCGGGCGCTGGCGATGGAGCCGGAAGTGATGCTGTTCGACGAACCGACCTCGGCCCTCGACCCGGAGCTGGTGGGCGAAGTGCTGCGGGTGATTCAGGGGCTGGCCGAGGAAGGCCGGACGATGATCATGGTGACCCATGAAATGAGCTTCGCCCGGAAGGTCTCCAGCCAGGTGTTGTTCCTGCATCAAGGGCTGGTGGAAGAAGAAGGCGCGCCGGAAGACGTTCTGGGCAACCCGAAGAGCGAACGGCTGAAGCAGTTCCTCAGCGGTAACCTCAAGTAACCCGAATCCCTTGTGTAGGAGCTGCCGCAGGCTGCGATATTTTGATCTTGAAAGGCAACATCAAAAGATCGCAGCCTGCGGCAGCTCCTACACGGGGATTGCGGCGTGATTAAACCTTTCGCCAGTCGGCGCGGTCACTGAAGGAACACGTTCAGAGCGCACGCCGCCGGTATGCCCACCTCCACCGACCTCGCAAAAACCTGGTTCAACGCACGCAACTGGAAGCCGTTCGCCTTTCAAAAGCAGGTGTGGGCCGCCGTCAAACAAGGTCAGTCGGGGTTGCTCCACGCCAGCACCGGCGCCGGTAAAACCTATGCAGTGTGGTTCGCCGCGCTCAACCGCTTCGCCCGCATCAAACCCAGCGTTGCAGACAGCAAAAAACGCAAAGCGCCAGCCGAACCGCTGACCGTGTTGTGGATCACGCCGATGCGCGCCCTCGCTGCCGACACCGCGCGTGCCCTGCAAACGCCCGTCACTGATTTGCAGATTCCATGGAGTATCGGTCTGCGCACCGGCGACACCAGCAGCGCTGAACGCGCACGTCAGGGCCGACGCCTGCCGACCACGCTGATCACCACCCCGGAAAGCCTGACCCTGCTGCTCGCCCGCGCCGACGCACAAACCGCACTGTCGAGCCTGCGCATGATCGTCGTCGATGAATGGCACGAACTGCTCGGCAACAAACGCGGCGTACAGCTGCAACTGGCCCTCGCCCGCCTGCGCCACTGGCAACCGGAACTGATCGTCTGGGGCGTGTCCGCGACCCTCGGTAATCAAGCTCACGCCGAACAGGTGCTGATCCCACAGGGCGGCGGGATCAGCGTGCAGGGCCAGAGCGAAAAATCACTCAAGGTCGACACCTTGATCCCGCCCGCCATCGAACGTTTTCCGTGGGCCGGGCACATGGGTCTGAAGATGCTGCCGCAGGTTGTCGCCGAACTCGACGCCTGCGCCAGCAGCCTGGTCTTCACCAACACCCGCGCGCAGTCGGAGATCTGGTATCAGGCGTTGCTCGAAGCGCGGCCTGACTGGGCCGGGTTGATCGCACTGCACCACAGTTCGCTGGCCCGCGAGACCCGCGACTGGGTCGAGCAAGCGTTGAAGGACGGGCAGTTGAAAGCCGTAGTCTGCACCTCGAGCCTGGATCTGGGCGTGGACTTTCTGCCCGTCGAGCGGGTGTTGCAAATCGGCTCGGCCAAGGGCGTGGCGCGGCTGATGCAACGCGCCGGGCGCTCCGGTCACGCGCCGGGGCGCACCTCGCGAGTGACGCTGGTGCCGACCCACAGCCTGGAACTGATCGAAGCCGTCGCCGCACGCGATGCCGTGGCGCAGCGACTCATCGAACCGCGCCTGTCGCCGCACCAACCGCTGGATGTGCTGGTGCAGCATTTGGTCAGCATGGCGCTGGGCGGTGGCTTTATTCCCGAGGCGCTGTACGAAGAAGTCCGTGGTGCCTGGGCTTATCGAGACCTGACGCTGGCGGACTGGGCCTGGGCGCTGGCGTTCGTACGTCACGGCGGGCTGTCTCTGACAGCCTATCCGGATTACCGCCGGGTCGAACCGGACGAAAACGGCGTCTGGCGCGTCCCCGATGCACGGCTCGCCCGCCGTCATCGCATGAGCATCGGCACCATCGTCAGCGATGCGAGCATCCATCTGAAATTCTGGAGCAAGGGTGGCGGCGGCAAGCAATTGGGCAGCGTCGAGGAAGGTTTTATTGCGCGGCTGAAACCGGGTGACGGCTTTCTGTTCGCCGGACGCTTGCTGGAATTGGTGCGGGTGGAAAACATGACCGCGTACGTCAAACGCAGCACCGCAAAGAAAGCCGCCGTGCCGCGCTGGAATGGCGGGCGGATGCCGCTTTCCAACGAATTGGCCGCCGCCGTGGTCAGTCGCTTCACAGCAGCCGCGCGGGGTGAGTTTGTCGGCCCGGAAATGCACGCGCTGCAACCGTTGCTGCAAACCCAGGCGCGCTGGTCGGGTCTGCCCACTTCCGACAGTCTGTTGGCGGAGGTGCTGAAATCCCGCGAAGGCTGGCATCTTTTCCTCTACCCGTTTGCCGGGCGCCAGGTGCATTTGGGGCTCGCCAGCCTGTTGGCGTGGCGCATGAGCCAGCGCCAGCCGCTGACGTTTTCGATTGCGGTCAATGATTACGGGCTGGAGTTGCTCAGCGCCACACCGGTCGATTGGTCCGGGCAATTCGATGCAGCACTGCTCAGCCCCGAGCAGCTGCTGCGCGACGTGCTCGCCAGCCTGAATGCCGGGGAGCTGGCGTTGCGGCGCTTTCGCGAAATTGCGCGAATCGCCGGGCTGGTGTTCGCCGGCTATCCCGGCGCACCGAAAAGTACCCGTCAGGTGCAGGCCTCCAGCGGATTGTTCTTCGAAGTATTCAAGCAATACGACGCCGACAACCTGCTGCTGGCCCAGGCCGGGGAAGAAGTCTTGCGGGAAGAACTGGATATCCGTCGTCTGGAACAGACATTGGAGCGAATCAACCGGATGAAACTGGACATGCACCTGATCAAACGGCCTACACCGCTGGGCTTTCCGTTGCTGGTGGAGCGCATGCGCGAAAGCATGAGCTCGGAAAAACTTGCCGATCGCATCCGGCGCATGGTCGGCGATCTGGAGCAATCCGCCGACAAGGGTCAAGCCTCATGAGTGCAGCGTATCCCGTGCGCCTGGCCGGCGAGGAACTCTGGCTGCTGCCGGAAAAGGCTCTGTACTGGCCAGCGCAGCAAGCGCTGCTGATCGCCGACGTGCATTTCGGCAAGGCTGCGGCGTACCGCAGCCTCGGCCAGCCGGTGCCACAAGGCACCACGACGGCGAACATCGAAGTGCTCGACCGTTTGCTGGCGAGGCTGCCCTGCCGGCAGCTGATTTTCCTCGGTGACTTTCTGCACGGTCCCGGCTCGCATTCGGCGGGCACGCTCAATGCCTTGGCCGAATGGCGCGCACGTCACGCGGATCTGCCGATGACACTGATTCGCGGCAACCACGACAAACGCGCCGGGGACCCGCCAGCGGCACTGAATATCCGCGTGGTTCCGGAACCGATGCTGCTCGGGCCGTTTGCCTTGCAACACGAACCCGACCCGCACCCGGAACGGCATGTGCTGGCCGGGCACGTGCATCCCGTCTATCGGCTTAACGGCAAAGGGCGGCAGCGCTTGCGTCTGGCGTGCTTCCGGCTGGGCGAAGGTTTGAGCCTGCTGCCAGCGTTTGGCGCGTTTACCGGCGGCTTTGCGGTAGAGAAAGATGGCAACTGCAGGATTTTCGTCGTCGGCGACAACGAAATATGGCCAGTCAGCTGAGGTACAGGGCACACCTCGGCCAACTGGCCATTATCGGGCAGCGGCTCAAGCCACTGGCGCGGGTGGCGGCTCGTCCGGCAGCGTCGGCTCGCCCGGTTCGGTCGGTTGTTCGTTGGGAGTATCGGGATCAGGCTGACCGGGAATGCCGCCAGCCATATGGAAAGCCGGGTGTGCCAACAATGACCAGGCCAAAACGCCAACCTGATTGGGCTCAAGCCTTGCCAGTTCGGCGGTGATATGCGGATCGATCTTCATGCAACCTCCTCGGCGAAGGCCCGTTTTGCCAGAAGCAAAAACGGGCAGTACACCCCATAGAGTGCCTGCCCGCCAAAGAATTCCCGCGAACTGCCGGACGGATCAGGTACGCGGCAGGGTCACGCCACGCTGGCCTTGATACTTGCCGCCGCGATCCTTATAGGAAACTTCGCATTGTTCGTCGGATTCGAGGAACAGCATCTGCGCCACACCTTCGTTGGCGTAAATCTTCGCCGGCAGGTTGGTGGTGTTGGAAAACTCCAGCGTCACATGACCTTCCCACTCAGGCTCGAGCGGGGTGACGTTGACGATGATGCCGCAACGCGCATAGGTGCTTTTACCCAGGCAGATGGTCAATACGTTGCGCGGAATGCGGAAGTACTCGACGGTGCTGGCCAGGGCGAAGGAGTTCGGCGGAATGATGCAGACGTCGCTGTGGATGTCGACAAAGCTGCCGGCGTCGAAGTTTTTCGGGTCGACGATCGCCGAATTGATGTTGGTGAACACCTTGAAATGGTTGGTGCAACGCACATCGTAGCCGTAGCTCGACACACCGTAGGAGATCACACGGCTGTCGTCGCTGCCGCGCACCTGGCGCTCGACGAAAGGCTCGATCATGCCGTGTTCCTGCGCCATGCGGCGAATCCACTTGTCCGATTTGATGCTCATGGCGGGTGTCCTGAATAGCGAGGTGGAAAAAATCTGTCCGGCATCTTACCGGGCGCGCCGCCGGGTTCAAAGTGTGCGCTGCAATTCTCGGCGAACACGCTGGAAATACGCGTCCTGGCGACGAAGCGTCACACCGCCGATCCTTAAAACAGAGAAACCTTCGCAAGAAGCATTGGCACGTTCCGGAAAAAGGGTTAAGGTGGCGCCACTGTGCTGCTTGTGTCACTGAGAATCTCTACACGATATGTTGAATTTCGATCCAACCATCTACAAGAATTTTTCCTGCTCTTTGCACTCAGTCTCGGCCAGGGTTCTTCCTGAGTCGCAGTTATCTTTGTTCAAGGAGTTACACCATGTCTAATCGCCAAACCGGTACCGTTAAGTGGTTCAACGATGAAAAAGGCTTCGGCTTCATCACTCCACAATCCGGTGACGACCTGTTCGTTCACTTCAAAGCTATCCAATCCGACGGCTTCAAAAGCCTGAAAGAAGGCCAACAGGTTTCTTTCATCGCTACCCGCGGTCAGAAAGGCATGCAAGCTGAAGAAGTACAAGTTATCTAACTTGTAGCTTCTTTAGAAAAGAGCCCCGCCCTCAAAAGCGGGGCTTTTTTGTGGGTGTCTGTTTTCCAGACGCAAAAAAAGATCGCAGCCTGCGGCAGCTACTACGGGATAAATACCATTCCCCTGTAGGCGCTGCCGCAGGCTGCGATCTTTTGCTTGTGCCTTACCAGGCCACGCCAAACCCTGCGGTGTAGCGGGTCTTGTTCAAATCTGCGTCCTTCGTGCCACTGATGATGTCGCGCTCGGCCTTGAGATTGAGCGACGCCCAGTCAGTAACCTTGTAACGCAGCCCCATCTCGGCATCCAGCGCGTAATTGGCCACATCCGACAGCGGCTTGCCCAGTTCGCCGTTGGTGAAGAACTCGACCTTCTTGCCAATCAGGTAGCGGTTGTAATCCCACTTCATGGCGACCGAATAGAAATTATCCTTGCCGCCATCGCTGTACTCGTAATCGGTGCGGTTGAGCAGCGAGCCGAGCGAGAACGCCCCCAGCTCGTCGTCCCAGAACTGGTAGCCCGGACCGGTACCGACCACGCGCTGACGTGACAGCTCTTCAACGTAATCACGCTTGTAGTTCAGGCGCCCCTGCCAGAACCACTTGTCGGTGAGGAAACGGTCGAGCGCGTATTCAGCGCGCCAGTTATTGGTGGTGACTTCGTCGTCCTGCACCTCGCGGTTGTATTCGCCCTCGGCAGTGTGCCGCCAGCGACCATGACGTGCCGTGGTCTTGAAGTCGATGTCGTAATCGTCGGTGTCCTTTTCCGCCCGCTGATAGTCCATCGCCAGACCGATATTGCCTTTCCACACCAGATCTTCGACCACCGGTTTCGGTTTGAGAATCTGCTGGATACTCGCCAGCTCGACGGTTTTCGGCGCCTCGCCGTTGGCCAGAGTGACCTTGCCGTCATCGGCGGCGGTCAGCGACTTGGCCTTTTCACCGTTGTAGGCGTCCTGTTTGACCAGCAGTTCCTGATCGCTCTGCAGGGTCTTGACCTCTTTCCAGTCAATGGTGACCGCACCCGCATACTGGGTCTGAATCAGCAATTTGCCGCCATCGAAAACGGAAATCTTGCCACTCATTTTGTCACCGTTCTTCAACCAGACGGTGTCGGCAAGTAGGGGCGTAGACGCACTGAAAACAGCAAGGCACAGCAGGGTTCTGGACAGCATAAGCAGTTCAAGGGCTCAAGTTTGCGAAAAAAGGTCGGCATTATCCGTAGGAATAAGACCCTGACAAGGACTGACCGAGCGATTTCCATTGAGTTCATTTCTCATCTGGCCGACGAGCGATTACGCTTAAGCCCATCCACACGACTGATGTTCAGGAACCGCACCGGTGAAAGAGCCGAACCCTCCCGATGAAAGCGAAGTGCAAATCCGACGCACGGCGCTTTATTCGACCCTTGCCCAAGTACCTGAAGGCAAAGTGGTCAGCTATGGTCAGCTGGCCGAACTCGCGGGTCTGGGGCGTGCCGCCCGCTGGGTTGGCCGGACCCTCAGCCAACTACCCGGCGATACCAGACTGCCGTGGCACCGGGTATTGGGTGCCGGCGGTCGGATCAGCCTGCCGCTGGGCAGCCCTTCGGGGGACGAACAACGGGCACGATTACGTTCTGAAGGCGTCACCATCCTGAACAATCGTGTGGATATTCAGCGCCATGGCTGGCGTCCGATAGAGCACAGCGGTTAGAGTGCGCGCTTTGTTTTCGCAATCTTGAGGCAGACTTCAGCCCATGCCCCGTAAAACCTGGCGCGCCGCGCTAGCCGCCTATGCCAGTCCTTCGACGCTCGTGCTGTTGTTGCTCGGTTTTGCTGCCGGCCTGCCGTACATGCTGGTGTTTTCGACGCTGTCCGTCTGGCTGCGCGAAGCCGGCGTTGCCCGTGAGACCATCGGCTACGCCAGCCTGATCGGCCTGGCCTACGCCTTCAAATGGGTCTGGTCACCGCTGCTCGACCAATGGCGCCTGCCTTTATTGGGCAAGCTCGGCCGCCGCCGTTCGTGGCTGGTGCTCTCGCAGTCTTTAGTGATTTTGGGCCTGATCGGCATGGGCTTCTGTGATCCGCAGAAACACCTGTCCTGGCTGATCGCCATTGCCGTTATCGTCGCCTTTGCCTCCGCCACCCAAGACATTGCGGTCGACGCCTATCGCCTGGAAATCGCCGACGACAGCCGTCAGGCCGCACTGGCCGCCAGTTACATGTCCGGCTACCGCGTCGCCGCCCTGCTGGCCACGGCGGGCGCGCTGTTTTTCGCCGAAGGCTTCGGCTCCACCGGCTTCAACTACCAACATTCAGCCTGGACCGGCACCTACGCCCTGTTCGGGGTGTTGATGGTCCCTGCCCTGTTGACCTCGCTGCTGATGCGCGAACCGCCCGTGCCATTGCGCACGCAGTTGCAGGCCGGTCGCTACAGCTTCGTCCATCAACTGGCCTCGGTATTCGTGCTGATCGTGTTGCTGGTATCGGTTCCGGCAATGTTCACTCAGCTCTACAACACCGATTTCGCCAGCGTACTGTTCGGTCAGATGAGTCCGCTCGACCTACTGCTCGAAGACCGCGCCTTCTTGCGTGCAATCCTCTATACCCTGCTCACCGGCCTGTGCCTGTCGACCATGGGCCGTCGCGGCCTGGCGCCAGTGCTGACGCCGGTCAACGACTTCATCCTGCGCTACCGCTGGCAGGCGTTGCTGCTGCTCGGACTGATCGCCACGTATCGGATGTCCGATACGGTAATGGGCGTGATGGCCAACGTGTTCTACATCGACCAGGGCTTCACCAAGGATCAGATCGCCAGCGTGAGCAAGATCTTTGGCCTGATCATGACCCTCGTCGGTGCCGGCATGGGCGGCCTGCTGATCGTGCGGTTCGGCATCCTGCCGATCCTGTTCATCGGTGGCGCGGCTTCGGCGGCGACCAACCTGCTGTTTGTGATGCTGGCCGACATGGGGCCGAACTTGCAGATGCTGGTGGTGACCATCTCCCTCGACAATTTCAGTTCCGGGCTCGCCACCTCGGCGTTCGTCGCCTACCTGTCGAGCCTGACCAACCTCAAGTTCTCGGCCACCCAGTACGCCCTGCTCAGTTCGATCATGCTGTTGCTACCGCGTCTGATGGGCGGTTACTCCGGCGTCATGGTCGAGAAGTTCGGCTACCACAACTTTTTCATGATCACCGCGCTGCTCGGTGTGCCGACGCTGGTGCTGATCGCCCTGCACTGGTTCCAGGAAAATCGCCGTGCGGGCCCGACGCCAACGCCCGAGCCTGCACCGACCTCCGTCGTCGAAGAGTCGTAGGACATTCCAGATACGGCGGGAGGATTCCCGCCGTCGAGCCTCACCGCCAAGCGCAATCCTGTACGTCGGCAAATCTCGCCGGTACACTGCTCCGTCATTTCCAGTCATAGCAACCGACAACGGCCAACCATGCGCACCAGTCAATTTTTGCTCGCCACACAGAAAGAAACGCCTTCCGATGCGGTCGTCGTCAGCCACCAGCTGATGCTGCGCGCCGGCATGATTCGCAAACTCGCTTCGGGCCTGTACACCTGGCTGCCGATGGGCTTGCGGGTAATGCGCAAGGTTGAAGCCATCGTTCGCGAAGAAATGAACGCTGCCGGTTCTCTTGAAGTGTTGATGCCGAGCACCCAACCGGCCGAGCTGTGGCAGGAATCGGGGCGCTGGGAAGAATACGGCCCTGAGCTGCTGCGCATCAAAGACCGCCACGGTCGCGACTTCTGCGCGGGCCCGACTCACGAAGAAGTGATCACCGATCTGATGCGCAACGAATTGAGCAGCTACAAGCAGCTGCCGATCAACCTGTACCAGATCCAGACCAAGTTCCGTGACGAAATCCGCCCACGCTTCGGCTTGATGCGTGGTCGTGAATTCATCATGAAGGACGCCTACTCGTTCCACGCCGATAAGGCTTCGCTGCAGGTCACCTACGACCGCATGCATCAGGCGTACTGCAACGTGTTCACCCGCCTGGGCCTGAAGTTCCGTCCGGTTGAGGCCGACAATGGTTCGATCGGTGGCGCTGGCTCTCACGAGTTCCACGTGCTGGCCGAGTCCGGCGAAGACGACATCGTCTTCAGCAACGGTTCCGACTACGCGGCGAACATCGAGAAAGCCGAAGCCGTGCCACGCGAAACCTCGCGTCCGGCACCGGCCGAAGAGCTGCGCCTGGTCGACACCCCGGAGACCAAGACCATTGCCGCGCTGGTGGAAAAATTCAATCTGCCGATTGAAAAGACCATCAAGACCCTGATCGTCCACGCCGAAGAGCCAGGCAAGCTGATTGCCCTGATCATCCGTGGCGACCACGAGCTCAACGAAATCAAGGCGGCCAACCAGCCAGGCGTCGCCAGCCCGCTGGTCATGGCTTCCGATGCCGAACTGCGTGACGCCATTGGCGCCGGCGCCGGTTCCCTCGGCCCGCTGAACCTGCCACTGCCGATCATCATCGATCGCTCGGTCGAACTGATGAGCGACTTCGGCATCGGTGCGAACATCGACGACAAGCACTACTTCGGCGTGAACTGGGAGCGCGATCTGCCGGTTCCGACCGTCGCCGACCTGCGTAACGTCGTGGCCGGCGACCCAAGCCCGGACGGCAAAGGCACGCTGGAAATCAAGCGCGGCATCGAAGTCGGGCACATCTTCCAGCTGGGCAACAAGTACAGCAAGGCGATGAAGTGCGAAGTGCTGGGCGAGAACGGCAAGCCGGTCACGCTGGAGATGGGTTGCTACGGTATCGGCGTATCCCGCGTGGTCGCTGCCGCCATCGAGCAGAACAACGACGACAAAGGCATCATCTGGAGCGACACCCTGGCGCCGTTCCAGATCGCCCTGGTACCGCTGCGCTATGAAACCGAGCAGGTGCGCGAAGCCACTGACAAGCTGTACGCAGAACTGACGGCGGCCGGTTTCGAAGTGTTGCTGGACGATCGCGACAAGAAAACCAGCCCGGGCATCAAGTTTGCGGACATGGAGCTGATCGGCATTCCTCACCGGATCGTGGTCAGTGACCGCGGCCTCGCCGAAGGCAACCTGGAATACAAGAGCCGCACCGAGGCCGAAGCGCAAGCGCTGCCGGTCGCCGATGTGCTGTCCTTCCTTCAGGCCCGTATCCGCCGCTGAATCCAGATAGAGACCTCATGTTCAAGCGAAACACCTTGGGCCTCGGTGGCGCCGCCTTGTGCGGCGCCCTGCTGGTCAGCGGCTGCGCCAATCAGATGTCACAGCGCAGCGAGCACGAAGAGCGGGTCGAGCGCAAACTGCTCGACCATAGCCTGCAGATCGATGTCGGTGAGCCTAAGGTGCTCGAACTGCCGCAACGACGTGTGAAGATCAACGAACAGAAGACCTTCGAAGTCACCGAGTTCGAAGTCACACGCCGTTACGACCGCTACACGCCTTACCAGCCCTGGCGCGAAATCTATGAGATTCCGTTGGGTGCAGTGGCGGTGGTTGCCGGTCTCGGCGCCAATGTGGTCAATGTGTTCGCTTTGGGCAATCTGCCGGACAGCGTGACCAAGGACTGGCTGAACTACGGCATTGCCGGGGTCAACCCGTTCATGAACGTGCAGTCTCACGGTCGTGCACAACAGAACCTGGCCGGTATCGATGAAGTCCAGCGCGACAAGCGCACGGAATATTCGAGCCTGCCGTGGAGCGAACGCCCGGTGCAGGTCAAGGCTGGCAAGCAGACCTTTGACATGACCACTGACCGCAACGGCGTGCTGCGCCTGAACCTGCTGGACAGTCCGTTCGCCGAAAATGACCTGAATCATATCGGCAAGCTGCAAATCAGCGTCGAAGACGGCAAGGATGACGTGCACAGCGATTCGTCCCTGGCGATCAGCAGTCATTTGCGCAGCAAGTTGCTCGAAGCCCACGGGTTGATTTACGACGATCTGGAAGACGACGAAGTGAGCCAGTGGGTCCACCGGGTCAAGCGCCTGTCGGAGCTGGGTCTGGAAGAAGAAGCCAGCGAGCTGGAGCAAAGCCTGATCGAACTGACGCGCAACGATCCTGAGTTGCAGGCCGAGTTTCTCAAGTCGCTGACCAAGGATGCCGGGCGCCTGGTGGCAGATCCGGGACCGAATTAAGCCTTAAAAGATCGCAGCCTGCGGCAGCTCCTACAGGGAACGCATTCCAACGTAGGAGCTGCCGCAGGCTGCGATCTTTTGACTTTTAACGCTCAAACAACTCCATCTGCTCAAACCCACCGCGCAAATCCTCCAGCCGGACCCCCACGCCCAACAAGCGCACCGGTTTCCCGCCACGATTGAATGCCTGCGTCAGCATCAACTGATAACTGCCCAGATCCCGCCCTGCCCCGGCCTGTTCCAGTGTGGTCTGGGTAAAATCGTGAAACTTCACTTTGACGAACGGCTTGCCCGGCCGATAACTGCTGTCGATCCGTTCCATGCGGGTTTTCAGGGTGTCCAGCAGCTCAGGCAGCTTGTCGAGGCAACTGCGCAGATCCGGCAAATCGACGTCGTAGGTGTTTTCCACGCTGATTGACTGACGGCGACTGTCGTTATGCACCAGCCGGTCATCAATCCCACGGGCCAGACTCCAGAGTCGCTCACCGAAACTGCCGAATTCGCGCACCAGCGCCAGCTTGTCCCACTCGCGCAATTGCAGACAATCGGCAATGCCGAGTTTGCCCAGCTTGTCCGCGGTGACTTTGCCGACGCCGTGCAACTTGCTCACCGGCAAACCGCTGACGAAATCTTCCACCTGATCCGGAGTAATGACGAACAGCCCGTTGGGCTTCTTCCAGTCACTGGCGATCTTGGCCAGAAACTTGTTCGGCGCCACACCCGCAGACACGGTGATGTGCAACTGATTGGAAACGCGCCGGCGGATATCCTGAGCGATACGCGTGGCGCTACCGCCAAAATGCGCACTGTCGGAGACGTCAAGATAGGCTTCGTCCAGCGACAGCGGTTCGATCAGGTCGGTGTAATCGCGAAAGATCGTATGAATTTCCTTCGAGGCTTCGCGATAGGCGTCCATGCGTGGCTTGACGATGGTCAGGTCGGGGCACAGCTTCAAGGCATGGCCTGATGACATTGCCGAGCGCACACCATACGCCCGCGCTTCATAGTTGCAGGTCGCAATCACTCCACGCCGATCCGCCGACCCACCCACCGCCAGCGGCTTGCCGGCCAGGTTCGGGTCGTCGCGCATCTCGATGGCGGCGTAGAAACAGTCACAGTCGACGTGGATGATTTTTCGCTGGGTCATGACAGAAAAAGCAACATGGTGAGCCGGAAACGCAGTATCTCACTCACACCTGTATATAGCACCAGTGGTCCGAATGTTCTTTTCAGTCTGTAGGGCAACGACAATGAATTTATTTTCTCAATCGAAAATCATTGACCAATAGAGCTGAAAGCCTTGTCCCACCTGCCCTGCGTCCCTTCTCCCGCCCTGCAAAAAGCGCTAAGCGATTGAACAGGAACAGATTTATCCAGATTCAAGGTTGACACTTCGGCGATCCTCTGTAGAATGCCGCCACACAGACGCGGGATGGAGCAGTCTGGTAGCTCGTCGGGCTCATAACCCGAAGGTCGTCGGTTCAAATCCGGCTCCCGCAACCAAACATCAAAAAAGGCTACTCGAAAGAGTGGCCTTTTTTGTGCCTGCCTGTTTCTCAGAGCGGCCTCCGCATCACGCACATTGGGCGAACAGGAATTCGTTGCATTTCCGAAACTTACCGTTGCGCTGCGACCGTTTGACGCAAATTCACACTTATTTGACCCTTTACGGGATTAGCGGTTGACACCTCGCCGTTCGCCTGTAGAATGCCGCCACACAGACGCGGGATGGAGCAGTCTGGTAGCTCGTCGGGCTCATAACCCGAAGGTCGTCGGTTCAAATCCGGCTCCCGCAACCAAACATCAAAAAAGGCTGCTCGAAAGAGTGGCCTTTTTTGTATCTGTGGAAAAAGTCCTTTCGCAACAATGATCTGTCACGCTGCAGTGAAACGCTCAGGATCATCAGACCCGCCCGGTTGCGACTATGCTTGAGTCGCAGGCAAGACGTCTGCAATCCATGACCCGCCCTCGCCGATCCCGGATGAGAGGCGTAGTATTTTGTGATTATTTTTTTCTACAGGGATTGGTAACTTGGCTGGATACCTCCATCCTGTCGCGCACAATCCAAGAGGTGATTGATGCGCGCCAACTCGTCTGATTCACAAGACACCGTCACAGCAGAACATCCGATCAAACCCGAGCGCCTGCGCTTGCTGGATCGGTTGAGCAAATACCGCCAGCCGATCGGTCTGGCGGTCACGTTGCTGCTGTTTGCCATTGCGCTGATTGCCTGCCGCCATCTGCTGAGCGAACTCGATCTCTACGCCCTGCATGACTCGATCCTGGCCGTGCCGAAACCGGCCCTGCTGGGAGCCGTGAGTGCGACGGTGGTCGGCTTCATCATATTGCTCGGCTATGAATGGTCGGCCAGCCGCTATGCCGGCGTGGCCTTGCCGCCGCGCACCCTGGCACTGGGCGGCTTCACCGCGTTTGCGATTGGCAACGCCATCGGCCTGTCGCTGCTGTCCGGCGGCTCGGTGCGCTACCGTTTATATGCACGACATGGTCTGGGGGCATCGGAAGTCGCGCACATGACGCTGTTCGCCAGCCTGTCGCTGGGTTGCGCCCTGCCTCCGCTGGCCGCCCTCGCGACCCTGAGCGACCTGCCCGCCGCCTCCACTGCATTGGGTTTGTCAGAAGGCCTGCTCGGCACGATCGCCGCGGTGGTGCTGGGGCTTGGCGCGATTCTGGCCGTCGGCATCTATCGCCGCCGCCTGCCGGAGCAGCCATACCGCGACAACCTGCTGGTCAGGGTCGGTCGCCGCACATTGCGCCTGCCGGGCCGACGCCTGACCTTCCTGCAACTGATCATCACCGCTCTCGACGTCGCCGCAGCGGCCACCGTGCTCTATCTGCTGCTGCCGGAAGCCCCGCCGTTCGGCGCCTTCCTGCTGGTGTACCTGCTGGCCCTGGCCGCTGGCGTCCTCAGCCATGTACCGGGAGGTGTCGGGGTCTTCGAAGCGATCCTGCTCGCCGCGTTCGCCGATACCCTCGGGGCCGCGCCACTGGCCGCCGCCCTGCTGCTGTATCGCCTGATCTACGTGGTGCTGCCGCTGCTGGTGGCCTGCCTGTTTTTGCTGATCAACGAAGGCCAGCGCCTGTTCCAGACCCAGACCATGCGCGCCGCGTCCGGTCTGGCCGCACCGATTCTGGCGGTGCTGGTGTTTCTGTCCGGCGTGGTGCTGCTGTTTTCCGGTGCCACCCCGGAGATCGATACGCGCCTTGAACACATCGGGTTTCTGATTCCGCATCGGCTGGTCGACGCCTCGCACTTCGGCGCCAGCCTGATTGGCGTGTTGTGTCTGTTGCTCGCTCAGGGCCTGCGCCGTCGCCTGTCGGCCGCGTGGATGCTGACCACCATTCTGTTGCTGGTCGGCGCCCTGCTCTCGCTGCTCAAAGGCTTCGACTGGGAAGAAGCCACGCTGATGACGCTCACCGCGGCGCTGCTCGGGGTGTTCCGCCGTTCGTTCTATCGTCCGAGTCGCCTGACCGAATTGCCGTTCTCGCCGCTGTATCTGGTGGCCAGCCTGTGTGTATTGGGCGCTTCGACCTGGCTGCTGCTGTTCGCCTATCAGGACGTGCCGTACAGCCATCAACTGTGGTGGCAGTTCACCCTCGACGCTGACGCCCCGCGCGGCCTGCGTTCGCTGCTCGGCGCGGCGGTGCTGTTGCTGGTGATCGCCCTGACCTGGCTGCTGCGCACCGCTCGCCCTGTGATTCATCTGCCCACCCCGGACGAACTGGATCGCGCCGCGAAAATCCTGATGGCCTCGTCGCAACCCGATGGCGGTCTCGCCCTGACCGGTGACAAGGCGCTGCTGTTTCACCCCAACGACGAGGCGTTCCTGATGTACGCCCGTCGCGGCCGCAGCCTGGTGGCGCTGTACGACCCGATCGGCCCCGGCCAGCAGCGTGCAGAGATGATCTGGCAGTTCCGCGACCTGTGCGACATCCATCACACCCGTCCGGTGTTCTATCAGGTACGTGCGGAAAACCTGCCGTACTACATGGACATCGGCCTGACCGCGATCAAGCTCGGCGAAGAAGCCCGGGTCGATCTGCATCGCTTTGACCTGGAGGCCAAGGGCAAGGAGATGAAGGACCTGCGCTACACCTGGAACCGTGGCACCCGCGACGGTCTGTCGCTGGAGATCCATGAGCCGGGCCAGGCGCCGATGGATGAGTTGAAAGAGATCTCCGATGCGTGGCTGACCGGCAAGAACGTGCGCGAGAAAGGCTTCTCCCTCGGCCGTTTCAGCGACGATTACCTGAAGCATTTCCGCATTGCGGTGATTCGCTTCGAAGGCCGCCCTGTGGCGTTCGCCAACCTGCTCGAGACTTACAGCCATGACCTGGCCAGTCTCGACCTGATGCGCTCGCACCCGGACGCCCCCAAGCTGACCATGGAGTTCCTCATGGTCGGCCTGATTCAACACTATAAGAGTCACGGATACGCGCGCTTCAGCCTGGGCATGGTGCCGTTGTCGGGGTTGCAACCCCGGCGAGGTGCACCGCTGACCCAGCGTCTGGGCTCGATGGTCTTCCGCCGTGGTGAGCAGCTGTACAACTTCCAAGGCTTGCGCCGCTTCAAAGACAAGTTCCAGCCTGACTGGGAACCCCGTTATATGGCAGTGCCCGCCGGACTCGATCCGCTGGTGGCGCTGGCCGATACTGCTGCCCTGATCGCGGGCGGCTTGACTGGATTGGTGAAACGCTGATGATTCAACGCTCCCTGAAGTACATCCTGGCCGCACTGATCGTGCTGGCCGTGATTGCCGGCGGCGGTTACTGGTACCTCAAACGCCCGGCACCGCAACCGACACTGCAACCACTGACGGCTGCCGACGGCACGGTCATGACCCGCGTCATTCCCGGCACCCAGCCCAAGGCTCAGGTGCTGGTCGCGGTCAATGACGACCAGAAGCTGACCGACAACCAATTGAGCACCCTGAGCCGCAGCGCCTCGGCGCAGATCGTTCAGGTGATTCTGCCCAAGGACTGCCTGCAACAGAGCCGCGCCCTGCAAACCGGCCTGCGCGAACTGAATGGCCCGGCCACGCTGGTCAGCGGGATCGGCCCTGGCGCGGTACTGGCCTGGCGCTGGTTGTCCGAGCAGAAGGACGACAAGGCCCAGGCGATCTCGGTCGACCTGGCCCTGGAAAAACCTGGCTGCACCCACCTGCTGCCGAAATCTGCCGCCCACGGCCACTGGCTGGTGGCGTGGAACGACAATCCGGACGACACCAGCGCCGGTTTCGTGCGCGATCAACCGAACGCCGAAACCAGCATCAGCGACTACGACATCAACCTGCCGCAGGTGCTGAACAACGAACTGCGCAAGATCCTCGTCGGCGGCGACAAGGCCAATGGTGGTCTGGCGATCCCGGTGGTTGAAGTGCCGGCCGGTCAGGCCAAGGACACCGTGACCCTGTTCCTCTCCGGTGACGGCGGCTGGCGCGACCTCGACCGCGACGTGGCCGGCGAGATGGCCAAGATCGGTTACCCGGTGGTCGGCATCGATACCCTGCGCTACTACTGGCAGCACAAGAGCCCGGAACAGAGCGCCTTGGACCTGACCGAACTGATGCAGCACTACCGCCAGAAATGGGGAACCAAGCGCTTCATCCTCACCGGTTACTCGTTCGGTGCCGACGTCCTGCCGGCGATCTACAACCGCCTGCCGGAGACCGAGCAGCAGCGCGTCGACGCCATCATCCTGCTGGCCTTCGCCCGCACCGGCAGCTTCGAAATCGAAGTCGAAGGCTGGCTCGGCAACGCCGGCAAAGAAGCCGCCACCGGCCCGGAAATGGCCAAGCTGCCAGCGGCCAAAGTGGTGTGCATCTACGGCGCCGAAGAGACCGACGAGAGCGGCTGCACCGACAAGACTGCGGTGGGCGAAGCAGTGAAACTGCCTGGTGGCCACCACTTCGACGAGAACTACCCGGCGCTGGCCAAGCGTCTGGTGGACTTGATCGAGAAGCGTCAGAGCAAGGATCAGCCGGCAGAGTGATCTGAGCTGATAAAAAAGCCCCCGCAGCCTCACGGTTGCGGGGGCTTTTTACATTCCAGCCTCCAGCTAAATTCCCTGTGGGAGCGAGCTTGCTCGCGAATACGGCGGGTCAGTCAACAGATTCGCCGGCTGACACTACGCCTTCGCGAGCAAGCTCGCTCCCACAGTGGAATTGCGCTGGACTCAAGTAATCATTAGCCCCGGCAGGCGTATCTTGCCCGCATATCGTAATGGCTGATCGCTTGAGCCGGATCGAAGTTGATCAATCGCTCCATAGCTTGCGCTTCAATCCGAAGGTTCTCGAGATCATCCTGCTTTTCTTGTTTCGATGATTCCGTCATACGCGTCTCGCTCATTTGCACACGCCAGTTCGTGTCAGACGTTTAGTATCGTTTACTTCCAGTTTCGCAATATCAGATGACGCCCACAGACCTTGTAGGCAAACTCCGAAACTCGTGTTCGGGCGCTTTGCGGCTCTATTGCGCTGTTTTTTGACGAGATACTCTCCGGACGTCGCTGACCCATTCAGCGATCGGGTGTGGTAACCCGGAGAAACCAGCGCAAAAGCCCGCTCATCGAGTAATGGCGGCTGTGCGTGGGACGCTTTCGAGCGTGCCGGTTTCCTTGGTTCCCGGTTTACCACCCCGCGTACAGTTGCCTCCCTTTCGTGTGGTAACGAAAGTCGCGGCACTTCGAACCAAGGAGTAACACGATGACCGAAACTGATCTGCACGGACCCGCAAACGTTAAAACCATCGGCTGCACCCCCTTCCTCTACCACTCGGATCAAGCGTTCTTCAACGTCCGCGCCGGCATCCCGATCATCGATGCCCTGTCCCAATCTTCCGACCTGCTGTCCCTCGCCAAATCCTTCGCCGAGGACGCTGCCTTCATCAAAGACACCGACCGCCATGCCTGGGCTGCGCATTACCTGACGGTGATGGGCAAGGCTTTGCTTGATGATGTGATCCAGGCATTGATACCGCGACCTGCGCGCACGAAGACCGAGTCTGAAACAGAGATACCTGAAAGCCTGTAGAGGTTTAAAGATCAAAAGATCGCAGCCTTCGGCAGCTCCTACATGGAATGCGAAACCTGTAGGAGCTGCCGAAGGCTGCGATCTTTTGATCTGAAGTTGCCGCCCACAAAAAAGCCCCCGCCAGCCACAAGGCTGACGGGGGCTTTTCAGTGGATGTAGAACTACATCTCCACCTGCGTCCCCAGTTCAATCACCCGGTTCAGCGGCAGATTGAAGAACCGCAGGTTGCCGTTGGCATTCTTCAACATGAACGCAAACAGCGCCTCGCGCCAGCGGGCCATGCCTTCGAGTTTCGAGGCGATCACCGTTTCGCGGCTGAGGAAGTAGGTGGTGCGCATCGGGCTGAAGTCCAGTTCCTCCAGGTGACACAGTTTCAGCGCCTGCGGCACGTCCGGCTCGTCGGTGAAGCCGAAGTGCAGGATCACCCGGAAGAAGCCTTCGCCGTGGGCCTCGACTTCGAAGCGTCGCGATGGCGGCACGCGCGGGATGTCTTCGTAGACCACGGTCAGCAGCACCACTTGCTCGTGCAACACCTGGTTGTGCAGCAGGTTGTGCAACAAAGCGTGCGGAACGGCGTCGGAACGCGCGGTGAGGAACACCGCAGTGCCCTGCACGCGGTGCGGCGGTTGCACGCGGATGCTGCTGATAAAGATCGGCAGCGGCAGCGCGCCTTCATCCAGGCGCTCGACCAGCAATTGCTTGCCGCGCTTCCAGGTGGTCATCAGCACAAACAGCGCAATACCGGCGATCACCGGGAACGCACCGCCCTGCACGATTTTCGGCACGTTGGCGGCGAAGTACAAACCGTCCACCAATAGGAAACCGATCAACACCGGCACCGCGAGAATCGGCGGCCATTTCCACAGCAGCAGCATGACGGCCGACACTAGAATGGTGGTCATCAGCATCGTGCCGGTCACTGCCACGCCGTACGCCGAAGCCAAGGCGCCAGAGGATTCAAAGCCAAGCACCAGAAGCACTACGCCGACCATCAGCGACCAGTTCACCGCGCCAATGTAGATCTGGCCCTGCTCGTCGCTGGAAGTGTGCTGGATGTACATGCGCGGGATGTAGCCGAGCTGGATCGCCTGACGGGTCAGGGAAAACGCACCGGAAATCACCGCTTGCGAAGCGATCACCGTGGCCAGGGTCGACAGCCCCACCAGCGGAATCAGTGCCCAGCTTGGCGCCAGCAGGTAAAACGGGTTACGTGCCGCTTCCGGGTTTTCCAGCAGCAAGGCGCCCTGACCGAAGTAGTTCAGCACCAGTGCAGGCAGCACCAGCAGGAACCACGCACGGGCAATCGGCTTGCGGCCAAAGTGGCCCATGTCGGCGTAAAGCGCTTCAGCACCGGTCAGCGCCAGTACCACCGCGCCGAGGATCGCCACGCCCATGCCGGCGTGCACCATGAAGAAACGCACCGCCCAGACCGGGTTCAGCGCATGCAGCACTTCCGGGTAATGGCTGATGCCATACGCCCCAAGGGCGCCGAGCACCAGGAACCAGGTGACCATGATCGGCCCGAACAGAATGCCGATCCGCGCCGTACCGTGGCTCTGGATCAGGAACAATCCGACCAGCACCACCAGCGACAGCGGCACCACCCAGTGGTCGATGCCGTCGAACGCGAGGCCCAGGCCTTCGATCGCCGACAACACGGAAATCGCCGGGGTGATCATGCTGTCACCGTAAAACAGCGCCGCGCCGATCAGCCCGCAAACCACCAGCAACGAACGCAACCGCTTGCGCTTGCCCGCCGCACGACGTGCCAGTGCGGTAAGCGCCATAATGCCGCCCTCGCCCTGGTTGTCGGCGCGCAGGACGAACATCATGTATTTGATTGAAACGACCCAGATCAGCGACCAGAAGATCAACGACAGAATGCCCAGCACTCCATCGTGATTGACGGGTACGCCGTATGCGCCGGAAAACACTTCTTTGAGGGTGTACAACGGGCTCGTGCCGATGTCGCCGTAAACCACCCCGACTGCCGCGACCAGCATGCTCAGCGGTTTTGCAGCCGAATGCTCGGCGCCCGCCGCCTGACTACTTGCCTGACCCATCCAACACTCCTGATTCTCAAACCGGCTTCTTTGAATGAAGCACTATGCTTTATGGTGCAGCATGCGCTGTTTTACCTGTTGTTACAGACGTTTTGTTGACTGTAAAAAATTGGTAAAGCTCAACGGCGCGAAGCATAGCGCAGCACTCGTCGTATTTCCCTGCATAAAGCTGGTCAAGTGCGTTGCTCATCGCTAGAATTGCGCACTTTTTGATCAGAGGCGCATCCTGAGCGCCCGTCCGTCGACTTTTCCACACGGCAAGCGACGTCACAAAACACCGAGGTTAGACATGTCCACCACTCCTGCGCCGGCCAATCCAAAGGTTGGCTTTGTATCTCTGGGTTGCCCGAAAGCACTGGTCGACTCCGAGCGCATCCTGACCCAGCTGCGCATGGAAGGCTATGACGTGGTGTCCACCTATCAGGACGCCGACGTGGTGGTGGTCAACACCTGCGGTTTCATCGACTCGGCCAAGGCTGAATCGCTGGAAGTGATCGGTGAAGCGATCAAGGAAAACGGCAAGGTCATCGTCACCGGTTGCATGGGCGTGGAAGAAGGCAACATCCGCGACGTACACCCGAGCGTGCTGGCCGTGACCGGTCCACAGCAGTACGAGCAAGTGGTCAACGCGGTGCACGAAGTGGTGCCACCGAAACAGGACCACAACCCGCTGATCGACCTGGTGCCGCCGCAAGGCATCAAGCTGACCCCGCGCCACTACGCGTACCTGAAGATTTCCGAAGGCTGCAACCACAGCTGCAGCTTCTGCATCATCCCGTCGATGCGCGGCAAACTGGTCAGCCGTCCGGTGGGTGATGTGCTCGACGAAGCCCAGCGCCTGGTCAAGTCCGGCGTCAAAGAGCTGTTGGTGATTTCGCAAGACACCAGCGCCTACGGTGTCGACGTGAAATACCGCACCGGGTTCTGGAACGGCGCGCCGGTGAAAACCCGCATGACCGAACTCTGCGAAGCGCTGAGCACCTTGGGCGTGTGGGTGCGTCTGCACTACGTTTACCCGTACCCGCACGTTGACGAGCTGATCCCGCTGATGGCCGCCGGCAAGATCCTGCCGTACCTGGACATCCCGTTCCAGCACGCCAGCCCGAAAGTCCTGAAGTCGATGAAACGCCCGGCGTTCGAAGACAAGACTCTGGCGCGGATCAAGAACTGGCGTGAAATCTGCCCGGACCTGATCATCCGTTCGACCTTCATCGTCGGCTTCCCGGGCGAAACCGAAGAAGATTTCCAGTACCTGCTCAACTGGCTGACCGAAGCCCAGCTCGACCGCGTCGGTTGCTTCCAGTACTCGCCAGTCGATGGCGCGCCGGCCAATGACCTGGACCTGGAAGTGGTCCCGGACGACGTCAAGCAAGATCGTTGGGAGCGGTTCATGGCGCACCAGCAGGCGATCAGCTCGGCACGCCTGCAAATGCGCATCGGCCGCGAGATCGAAGTGCTGGTGGACGAAGTCGACGAGCAAGGCGCCGTCGGCCGCTGCTTCTTCGATGCCCCGGAAATCGACGGCAACGTGTTCATCGACAACGGCAGCAACCTCAAGCCGGGCGACAAGGTCTGGTGCAAGGTGACTGACGCTGACGAATACGACCTGTGGGCTGAGCAGATCTAAACACCGCACACCCGTAGGCGCTGCCGAAGGCTGCGATCTTTTGATCTGAAAAGATCGCAGCCTCGTTGCACTCGACAGCTCCTACAGGGATAGCGCTGTATTCAAAAGCCCCGCTCTTTTTACGAGATGCGGGGCTTTTTTACGGCTATCGTTTGCTGTGGGAAGGACTCCCGCTCATCCATTTGAAAAGAGGCAGCCGGGCATGCGTCAGCATTCGGTCATTCATACACCGAAACTCAGCGATTATCAGGAACTGACCCGGGTCTGGGAGGCCTCGGTCCGCGCGACCCATGATTTTCTGCCGGACAGCTACATCGAATTGCTGCGTAATCTGGTGCTCACCCGTTACCTGGATGCGGTGATGCTGATCTGCACCAAGGATCATCAGCAGCGCATCACCGGATTCGCCGGGGTCGCGGCGGGCAAGATCGAGATGCTGTTCATCGATCCCGCGCATCGCGGTCAGGGGCTGGGCAAGCAGTTGCTGAATTACGCCATGCAACATCTGAATGCCGATGAACTGGACGTCAACGAACAGAACCCGCAGGCGCTGGGGTTTTACTTCAAACAGGGTTTTGAAGTGATCGGCCGCTCAGAAGTCGACGGCATGGGCCAGCCGTACCCGCTGCTGCATATGCGCCTGCGCCAGAGCCAGCAGCGCTCCAGCCATGCCTGACACACCACAATCCCACTGTAGGAGCTGCCGAAGGCTGCGATCTTTTGCTTTGTGAAGATCAAAAGATCGCAGCCTTCGGCAGCTCCTACAAATGGAACCGGGCTTAACCGGCGCCAGGCAGGTACAATGCCCACCCCTTTTTTGTTACGGCCCTGTCATGACTGACCCGATTCGCCTCTCCAAACGCCTCATCGAACTGGTCGGTTGCTCCCGCCGGGAGGCCGAGCTGTTCATCGAGGGCGGCTGGGTCACCGTGGACGGCGAAGTGATCGACGAACCGCAGTTCAAGGTCGGCGACCAGAAGGTCGAACTCGACAAGGACGCCAAGGCCACCGCGCCGGAGCCGGTCACGATTCTGCTCAACGTGCCGGCCGGTATGGACGTCGACACCGCCATGCAATCGCTCAGCGCCGACACCCTCAGCGAAGAGCACCGCTACGGCAAACGGCCGTTGCGCGGACACTTCCTGCGTCTGACCGCCAGCGCCGACCTGCAGCCCAAGGCCAGTGGCCTGCTGGTATTCACCCAGGACTGGAAAGTGCTGCGCAAACTGACTGCCGATGCGGCCAAGATCGAGCAGGAATACGTGGTCGAGGTCGAAGGCGACATGGTTGCCCACGGCCTCAATCGCCTGCAGCATGGTCTGACCCACAAGGGCAAGGAGCTGCCGCCGGTCAAGGCCAGCTGGCAGAACGAAAACCGCCTGCGCTTCGCCATGAAGAACCCGCAGCCGGGGATCATCGCGCAGTTCTGCGAAGCGGTTGGCCTGAAGGTCGTCGGCATCCGCCGCATCCGCATCGGCGGCGTGTCGATCGGCAAGGTTCCAGTCGGCCAATGGCGCTACCTGTCCGGCAAAGAGAAGTTCTGACACCTCTGTTGCCGCCACACATTCCGGCAGCGTGCCTGCGCGTTGCCCACAACGATTATCAGGATGACCCACATGATTCATAACGACGTATTGCGTAGCGTGCGCTACATGCTCGACATCAGCGACAAGAAAGTCGTGGAGATCATCAAGCTCGGCGGCATGGACGTGGAGCTGAAAGACGTCGTCGCGTACCTCGACAAGAAAGAAGAAGACGAAGAAGGCTTCGTGCGCTGCCCGGACGAGGTCATGGCGCACTTTCTCGATGGCCTGGTGATCTTCAAGCGTGGCAAGGACGAAAGCCGTCCGCCGCAGCCGATCGAAGTGCCGGTGACCAACAACATCATTCTGAAGAAGCTGCGCGTGGCTTTCGAACTGAAGGAAGACGACATGCACGCGATCCTCAAGGCTGCCGAGTTCCCGGTGTCCAAGCCTGAGCTGAGCGCGCTGTTCCGCAAGGTCGGCCACACCAACTACCGCCCGTGCGGCGATCAGTTGCTGCGCAATTTCCTCAAGGGCCTGACCCTGCGCGTTCGTGGCTGATCACGCAACATGACTTACAGCGTCTCCCCCATTGGTTTTGTGCGCTCCTGCTTCAAGGAGAAGTTCGCCATTCCGCGCCAGCCACAACTGGCCCCCGCCGCTCGTGGTGTGCTGGAGCTGGTGGCGCCGTTCGATCAGGGTGACGCGGTGCAGGGTCTGGAGCAGGTCAGCCATGTCTGGCTGCTGTTCCTGTTTCATCAGGCGCTGGAAGAAAAACCGCGCCTGAAAGTGCGCCCACCGCGTCTGGGTGGCAACAAGTCCATGGGCGTATTCGCCACCCGCGCCACTCACCGTCCCAATGGCATCGGTCAGTCGGTGGTAAAGCTGGACAGGGTCGAGGGGCATCGGCTGTTCATCTCGGGCATTGACCTGCTCGACGGCACGCCGATCCTCGACATCAAACCCTATGTGCCTTACGCCGATATCATCCCCAAAGCGTCCAACAGCATCGCCAGCGCCGCGCCACAGCTGATCGACGTGCAGTGGACGACCGCTGCGCTGCATCAGGCGCACGGCCATGCTCAGCGCCTTGGCGAGCCACTGGTCGAGTTGATCGAGCAGTGTCTGGCTCAGGATCCGCGTCCGGCGTATCAGACGCCAGCACCGGAGCGCGAGTACGGTGCGCAATTCTGGGATCTGGACGTGCGCTGGCATTACCCGACGCCGGAGCAGATTTGCGTACTGGAAGTCATCCCGGCCAACACCTGAGACCTCGCTCAATGTAGGAGCTGCCGCAGGCTGCGATCTTTTGATTTTGTCTTTTCAAGATCAAAAGATCGCAGTCTTCGGCAGCTCCTACATGGATTGTGGCAGGCAGGAAGGAAGGGAATATTTCGGGCATGAAAAAGCCCCCATTGCCTTCGCCGGCAATGGGGGCTTTTTCGTGGGGCTTACTTCTCGACGAACGCACGCTCGATCAAGTAATCACCCGGCTCGCGCATCCGCGCCGAGATCTTCAGGCCGAAGCTGTCGAGCACTTCGCTGGTCTCGTCGAGCATGCTCGGGCTGCCGCAGATCATCGCGCGGTCGTCCTGCGGGTTGATCGGTGGCAGGCCGATGTCGCTGAACAGCTTGCCGCTGCGCATCAGATCGGTCAGACGGCCCTGGTTCTCGAACGGCTCGCGGGTCACGGTCGGGTAGTAGATCAGCTTGTCACGCAGCGCTTCACCGAAGAACTCGTTCTGCGGCAGGTGCTCGGTGATGAACTCGCGATAGGCGACTTCATTGACGTAGCGCACGCCGTGCACCAGGATCACTTTTTCAAAGCGCTCGTAGGTTTCCGGGTCCTGAATCACGCTCATGAACGGCGCCAGACCCGTGCCGGTGCTCAGCAGATACAGGTGCTTGCCCGGGTTCAGGTCGTCCAGTACCAGAGTGCCGGTAGGCTTCTTCGAGATGATGATCTCGTCGCCTTCCTTCAGGTGCTGCAACTGCGAAGTCAGCGGACCATCAGGCACTTTGATGCTGAAGAACTCGAGATGCTCTTCCCAGTTCGGGCTGGCGATCGAGTAAGCGCGCATAAGCGGGCGGCCATTTGGCTGTTGCAGGCCGATCATCACGAACTGACCGTTCTCGAAGCGCAGGCCCGGATCGCGGGTGCACTTGAAGCTGAACAGAGTGTCGTTCCAGTGATGAACACTGAGGACACGCTCGTGGTTCATGTTGCTCATGTACGTGGGACTCCTGGATATTGGGTCTGCGCTCGCCTTGCGGCCGACTGTGCGCAATTGCAACGCATTCTAATAGCGACGACAATATCTGTTAACTGGATTATTAAGATAAGGGTTATCGGTTATATCGATATGCGATTTACTCTTCGTCAACTGCAAGTCTTCGTTGCCGTCGCCCAGCAGGAAAGCGTATCCCGTGCTGCGGGTCTGCTCAACCTCTCGCAATCGGCGGCAAGCACCTCTATTACCGAACTGGAGCGCCAGTCCAGCTGCCAGCTGTTCGACCGCGCCGGCAAACGCCTGAGCCTCAATGCTCTGGGCAAACAGCTGCTGCCGCAAGCGGTGGCCCTGCTTGATCAGTCCAAGGAAATCGAAGACCTGCTCAACGGCAAATCCGGTTTCGGCTCACTGTCGGTGGGTGCCACCCTGACCATCGGCAATTACCTGGCGACCCTGTTGATCGGCGGCTTCATGCAACGCCATCCCGAAAGCCAGGTAAAGCTGCATGTGCAGAACACGGCCAATATCGTGCATCAAGTCGCCCACTACGAAATTGATCTGGGTCTAATCGAAGGTGACTGCAGCCACCCGGACATCGAAGTGCAGAGCTGGGTCGAAGATGAGCTGGTGGTGTTCTGCGCGCCGCAACATCCGTTGGCCAAACGCGGCAGCGCGACCATGGAAGAGTTGACGCACGAAGCGTGGATTCTGCGCGAACAAGGCTCTGGCACACGGCTGACGTTCGATCAGGCCATGCGTCACCATCGCAGTGCGCTGAATATCCGTCTTGAGCTGGAGCACACTGAAGCGATCAAACGCGCGGTGGAATCAGGATTGGGGATTGGCTGTATTTCGCGGCTGGCGCTGCGCGATGCGTTTCGGCGCGGCAGCCTGGTGGCGGTGGAAACCCCGGATCTGGATCTGGCGCGGCAGTTCTACTTCATCTGGCACAAGCAGAAGTATCAGACGTCGGCCATGCGCGAGTTTCTCGAGCTGTGCCGCGCTTTCACCGCCGGGGTGCAGCGCAGCGACGAGATCGTCTTGCCAAGTATCGCTTAAAGCAGAATCACCGCCCACACCAGGGCAATCATGCTCAGGGCCACGAATTGCGCGGCGCTGCCCATGTCCTTGGCGTTCTTGGACAGTGGGTGAAGTTCCAGGGAAATGCGGTCAATCGCCGCTTCTACTGCCGAGTTCAACAACTCGACGATCAGCGCCAACAGGCAGACGGCGATCAACACTGCCTGTTCGACGCGGCTGACGTTCAGGAAGAACGTCAGCGGAATCAGCACCACATTGAGCAGCACCAGTTGGCGAAATGCCGCTTCGCCGGTGAAGGCTGCGCGCAGGCCGTCCAGCGAATAACCGGAAGCGTTGAGGATGCGTTTCAGGCCGGTCTGGCCCTTGAAAGGTGACATAAGGTAAAAACCAACCAGAAAGGAGTGGGAAAGCTAGAGCAACAAAAGTCAAAAAAGCGTGAAGACGCCAGCCTTTATTGGCTCGGAATTGACTCAAGTTGTTGCAGAAGTAATGCCGCCTGTGTCCGGGTGCGTACGTTCAACTTGCGAAAGATCGCCGTAACGTGAGCCTTGATGGTCGCTTCGGACACGTTCAGCTCATAGGCAATCTGCTTGTTCAGCAGGCCTTCACAAACCATGGTCAATACGCGGAACTGTTGCGGAGTCAGGCTGGCAAGGCCGTCGCTGGCAGCTTTGGCTTCGGCGGAGACGCTGACCGCTTCGAACGCCTGCGGTGGCCAGAACACATCGCCATCGAGCACCTTGCGCACGGCTTGCTGAATCATGCTCAGGTCGCTGGACTTGGGAATAAAGCCACTGGCACCGAACTCGCGGGACTTGACCATGACCGAGGCCTCTTCCTGCGCCGAGACCATCACCACCGGAATCTGCGGATATTGCCCGCGCAGCATGACCAGACCGGAAAAGCCGAAAGCGCCGGGCATGTTCAGGTCCAGCAGGACCAGATCCCAGTCGGACTTTTCGGTCAGGCGCGCTTCCAGCTCGGCGATGCTCGCCACCTCCACCAGTCGTACATCCGGGCCAAGGCCCAGCGTCACCGCTTGATGCAGTGCGCTACGAAACAGAGGGTGATCATCGGCAATCAGGATGTCGTATGTGGCCATTATTCAAATGATCCTGTTTTTGATGGCAGACCCGACGCATTCGGGCCTCGCCAAAGCAACTCAAGAGAGCGCTGCACAGCGCTATCCACAGGGGCACGTTCAACGCCAATCACAAGCAAACACGGCGTTTCAAACCTTGGCCGCACCCTAATCGGCGCCAAGCATGCCCAGCGAAGCCGGGGTGGTCAAGCAGCACCGCCGCCGCTGCGTGAAGTATGGGCCACTATGGCGCCAACACTGCCTGCGGCTTTCGTATATAAGGCAGCAACTCGGCGTGGGCCGGGGTCGACTCGTTCATGTCCAGCTGTTGTTTGGCGCCCAGGTAATGCTGGCTGAACACATCGAAATACGCGTCCAGTGCCGAGGCCGCATCGCTGTCCCCCGCCAATTCGAGGCACAACGCCGCAACTTCGGCAGTGCACAGGTGTTCGCTACGGGTGGAGCGACGCAGGCGATAACGCGAGAGTCTGTCGGGCAACAGGCTGAGAATCGGCAAGCGATCGAAATACGGACTCTTGCGGAAGATCTTGCGCGCCTCGGTCCAGGTTGCATCCAGCAAAATGAACAGCGGACGCTTGCTGCAATCGACGGCGACGGTGTTGGTCACCCGTGACGGTTCTACGTATTCGCCAGGAAATACCAGGTACGGCTGCCATTGCGGGTCGTTGAGCAGCGCGAGCATCTGCGGGTCAGGCTCGGTGCGCGACCAGATGAACGCGTGGTTGTCGCGCACCACATCGGCAATCAGCCAGCCGGTGTTGCTCGGTTTGAACACTTCCTTGCCGGTCATGATCAGGCACACGCCGGAACGGGACTCGACCGTTGGTCGCCAGGCGCACAGGCAATGGCTGATGATCACCCGGCAGTCGCGGCAACGTTCGGAGCGAAAACCTCGGGCCTGAATCGGCTTGATGCCCTCGTCCTCGCGCTGGTCGCGCAAACGGGCTACAGCGTTGGGGGCATGTTTGATCACAGGCAACGCACCACAGCAGGAAAACTCGACACGCACAGCACTCGGCAAGGTAATAAAGGCCGGCAGTTTACCAGAGCGGCGAGCGCAAACCTGTACCGTCCCGACCGGCTCCCCTATAATCCTGCGCCACTGAACGCACAGCCACAGGGCTGGTCGAACCACCAGTCACTGAATCAGGAGAGTTTCATGCTGCGCCTTATCGTTCCCACCGCCGCCATCGCGCTGGCGTTGTCCTTCAGCGCACAAGCAGCGTCGTTGAAAGAGCAGAATCTGAACAAAGAACTGCGCAACATCGCCGAACAAAGCAGCGTCGGTACGCCACGGGCGATCAACGAAGACATTCTCGATCAGGGCTACACCGTTGAAGGCATCACCCTGATCAACCACCTGAGCGTGCAGGCCAGCCACGCCGAAAAGATGCGCGCTGATCCAAAAGCGGTGTATTTCCAGCTGGGTGCTTCGGTGTGCAATAACCCGTCGTACCGCAAGCTGATGGCCAAAGGCGCGGTCATGCGTTACGACTTCACTGAATATAAAACCAACAAAGCCATCGGCTCGGCCAGCTATCAGGATTCCGATTGCCCGAAAGCGGCCCCGGCGAAGAAGAAGTAATCACCGGGTATTGGCGCGCCGCTGTTCATCCTCGGCGCGCAATTCGGCCACCAGGGCCTGTAAATAGCGTGAACGCCGTTCACCACCCGCCAGACGTCGGCAGCACTCCTCTTCGAGACTGACTTGATTGGCCTCGGCTGACGCTTTCAACATCCGATACAGCTGCGTATCGATTTCCAGAACCACTCTGGCCATCTATCCCGCCTCCTTGCCTGCTACCCGCGAATCCCTGAAAAGCGCGCACCCTGCGTACGTCGGCTGACTCCAAGCTGTCGTACAGTGCCTGTAAGTTAGTAAATCAGAGCGATTGCTCTACGGCGTACGTTCGGACGAGCGGTGAACATTCTTTGCCAATCGATACCCAAGACCTGCCAGAAAATACTGCTCGGCGTAATGATCAACTCAGCGCAATGGCTCGCGAGGGTCTAGATTCAAAGTATTCCCGATCATCTGTTCACGGCAGGACAAGGAGCTGCCGAATGTGTGTTTTTTTGCAGCGCGGCACTGACGCCGCACGTCAGGGCCACAAGCTCTGTGCAGAAGGAGACGTTGAATGCCTTACCAACCGAATGACCTGCTCAGCCTGCATTTTCAGGAACAACTTCCCGACCTCATCAACAAGGTCGAAGAACAACTCAACCAGGTTTCTCCCAACAGCCCGAACCTGCCGATCTATCGCGACATGATCCTGACCGTGCTGCGCATGGCCCAGGAAGATCACAACCGCTGGAACGCCAAGATCACCCTGCAGGCCCTGCGTGAACTGGAGCAGGCGTTCCGGGTGCTGGAACAATTCAAGGGGCGACGCAAGGTCACCGTGTTCGGCTCGGCACGCACGCCGGTCGAGCATCCTCTGTATGCAATGGCCCGGGAACTCGGCGCGGCCCTGACACGTTCAGACATGATGGTCATCACCGGCGCTGGTGGCGGAATCATGGCCGCCGCGCACGAAGGTGCCGGACGTGACCACAGCCTCGGATTCAATATCACCCTGCCTTTCGAACAGCATGCCAATCCGACTGTGGACGGCACAGGCAACCTGCTGCCGTTCCACTTCTTCTTCACCCGCAAACTGTTCTTCGTCAAGGAAGCCGATGCGCTGGTGCTGTGCCCTGGCGGGTTTGGCACACTGGACGAAGCACTGGAAGTCCTGACATTGATCCAGACCGGCAAAAGTCCTCTGGTGCCTGTGGTATTGCTGGATACACCGGGTGGAACGTTCTGGCGGGGAGCACTGGATTTCATTCGCCAGCAACTTGAAGAAAACCGCTACATCCTGCCCACCGACCTGAAACTGATGCGACTGGTCTATAACGTCGATGAGGCGGTGCAGCAAATCAACCAGTTCTATAGCAACTTCCACTCCAGCCGCTGGCTCAAGCGTCAGTTCGTTATTCGTATGCACCACAAGCTCAGCGACCAGGCATTGGCGCATATGCAGACGGCTTTCGCCGATCTGTGTCTGAGCGACCAGTTCCATCAACACGCCTACAGCGGTGAAGAACACGACGAAGCGCAGTACAGCCATCTGGTGCGGCTGGCGTTCGCCTTCAACGCCCGGGACCACGGCCGACTCAGGGAACTGGTGGATTACATCAACCTTCCGGAGAATTGGGCCCACAGCAAACCGCAGACCACACAACGCACGCGAGAACCCTCGAAGGTTATTTGAAGGCAAAAAAAAACGGCCCGCTATTTTCATAGCAGGCCGTTTCTATTTAAACCGACTTAGTCGTCCATCCCTCTGCCGCTGAACAAGCGGTTGATCATCTCCATCGAAAAGCCCCGATAGGCGAGGAATCGACCTTGCTTGGCGCGTTCCTTGGCATCGATCGGCAAGTGTCCGGAGAACTTGCGTTGCCACGTCTCGCGAAGCTGCTCCTGCCAGTCGATACCGCTTTCACGCAGGGCAAGTTCGATGTCGGCGCGTTGCAAACCACGCTGCCCCAGCTCTTCGCGAATGCGCAAGGGGCCATAACCGGAGCGGGCACGGTAGGAAACAAAGCTTTCAAGGTAACGGGCTTCAGAAAGCAGTCCCTCTTCCGTCAACCGGTCGAGTGCTGTTTCGATCATTTCCGCCTCAGCGCCGCGCTGACGCAGTTTACGCGTCAGCTCAACTCGACCGTGCTCGCGTCGAGCAAGCAGGTCCATGGCGGTTCGCCGCACCGCGACGAGGGTATCCAGTACAGCGGTGGTCATCGCTGCGATCAGATATCAGCGTCAGCCAGGTCATCTTCGGTCTCTTTGACCGCAGAGGCCTTGGAGTCCGCAATCACTGCTGGCGACAGCAGTTTGTCACGCAGCTGCTTCTCGAGCTTGGCAGCGACTTCCGGGTTGTCTGCCAGGAACTTGGCCGAGTTGGCCTTGCCCTGACCGATCTTGGTACCTTCATAGGCATACCAAGCGCCGGACTTCTCGACGAAACCGTGCAGCACGCCCAGGTCGATCATCTCGCCGTTAAGGTAGATGCCCTTGCCGTAAAGGATCTGGAACTCGGCCTGACGGAACGGCGACGCCACCTTGTTCTTCACAACCTTGACGCGGGTTTCGCTGCCGACCACTTCGTCGCCTTCCTTCACCGCGCCGGTACGGCGGATGTCGAGACGGACTGAAGCGTAGAACTTCAGCGCGTTACCACCGGTGGTGGTTTCCGGGCTGCCGAACATTACGCCGATCTTCATGCGGATCTGGTTGATGAAGATCACCAGGCAGTTGGCGTTCTTGATGTTACCGGTGATTTTACGCAGCGCCTGGGACATCAGACGGGCTTGCAGGCCCACGTGCATGTCACCCATTTCGCCTTCGATTTCAGCCTTCGGTACCAGTGCCGCCACGGAGTCGACGATGATCACGTCGACGGCGTTGGAGCGCACCAGCATGTCGGTGATTTCCAGTGCCTGTTCGCCGGTGTCCGGCTGCGAAACCAGCAGATCGTCGACGTTGACGCCCAGCTTGCCGGCGTACTCAGGGTCGAGGGCGTGTTCGGCGTCGACGAAGGCGCAGGTCGCACCGGCTTTTTGCGCCTGGGCGATCACGGACAGCGTCAGTGTGGTTTTACCGGAAGATTCAGGACCGTAGATTTCAACAATACGGCCTTTTGGCAGACCGCCGATGCCGAGTGCGATGTCCAGACCCAGAGAGCCGGTGGAGATGGCCGGGATCGCCTGACGGTCCTGATCGCCCATACGCATTACGGCACCCTTGCCGAATTGACGTTCGATCTGACCCAGGGCCGCAGCCAAGGCTTTCTTCTTGTTGTCGTCCATTAAAGTCCTCACGTAATCAATAAGGCCTGACGGCCAACACCTGTATAAGTAGCCAGTATTATTCCACAGCGTTCGCGGATCGCCTACCCCTGATTTTCGATTTCTCGTGCCGCTAGTCGCAACAGCCCCTCTAGCGCGGCCTTCACCGTTTGTCGGCGCACTTCGTCGCGGCCGCCGGGGAAGTGCTGAACCTCGCTGGAAATCGCATCGCCCACGCCCCACGCCAGCCACACCGTGCCCACCGGCTTGTTCGGTGTACCGCCATCGGGCCCGGCCACGCCGCTGACGGCGACGGCAAACCGCGCCAGGCTGTGCTTCTGCGCACCACGCACCATCGACTCGACGACTTCGCGACTGACCGCACCCACCGTACCGAACAAGTCGGCGGGCACATTCAGTTGCCGGGTCTTCTGCCGGTTGGAGTAGGTCACGTACCCGGCCTCGAACCACGCCGAACTCCCGGGAATCCGCGTGATCGCCTCAGCAATCCCGCCACCGGTACACGACTCGGCCGTGGTGACGTGGGCGTTGAGCAACTGCAAACGTCGGCCAAGCTCGGCAGCCAGTTGAGTGATCTCTTTCACGGTGCGCTCCGGATCGGGTGGAATGACTACCACCGTACACGACCCGGTTGCGCTTTCAATACACAGACTCATTCAAAATGTTCGGGCGCCAGCGCTCTGACATAGGCCTGACAGGCCTGCAGGGCAATCAGTCCGCGGTCGCCGGCGTCGGTGATGGCGATAATTCGTTGAGCATGCGCCGGGTCAAGTCGGGCGCGTACGGCTGCATGATCCACGCCGCCGGGGCCGGCGGTGGCTGGCACCCCGCAGCCTTGGGCAGCGTCGCCGGCGTCGATGAGGACTGACAGGCGCAGATCAGCAGTGGCAAGACGATCGCGCAGGCGATCTTGATCACGTTGGGCATCGCTCATGGCTCGATAGTGGGTTTGTTCACTGGCCGCCAGGCGTTGCTCAAGGGCCAGACGTTTATCCTGCTCGATCTGCTGCGCGGTGGCTGCGGCCACATTCAGCTGATTGAGGGTGTCGGCGTTTAACCGCGCCTGCTCCGCGAGTTGTCGACCGTAGCGCCAGTCCTGAAACTGCCAGGCCAGCGCAGCGGCCACCGCAGCCAGCAGCAAAATGCCGATCAGGCGCCAGGAGATGGACATAGCACCGCCCTCGCCCGCGCCCAGATGTCGAGCCGATCCTGCAGGCCATTCAACCCGCCGTTGATCCGCCGGGTGATGCTGTTGAACTGGTCGCGGTCGGCCAGATCGTTCAGGCCGTTCTGTTCCCAGAACCATGCCGCCGATTCCGCTGCCCATTGCGGTTGCTCAAGCAATTCAGGCAAGGACAGCAGACGCTCATCGCCGAACAGGCCGAGGCTGCACTGGCGATAGTTGCTGCGCCCGGTGATCTGGATCAGCCCGCGACCCCGGTACTTCTGCCCGTCGCCGTCGGCCTCGGGCGTGTTCCCCAGACGCAAGGCCAGCGTGCCGGTGTCGTATTTGCTCAGGTACTGGTTGTTGCCCAGTTCGCGCACGTACTGCAACTGCCCCGACTCGTGGCCGATTTGCGCGAGAAACGCGGCGATGCGTTTTGGCGAGTCGATATGGCGGCGAGTCATTGCGTTATTCAGTGCAGAAACAAAAACGCCCGCTTGGGAGCGGGCGTTGGGCATGATGGTTTTAAGGTTGTCTTCAGTGATTTGCATGATGCGTAATCCTCCCTGGATGCTCCGATTGAATCATGGATGGCGGACAACGCCCCCCAGCCATTTTTTTGCCAGAGTTGTCAGGGTGTTGTTCGGTGCCGCGACTTCGGGGGCTGTGAACACCCAGCCGAGGGTGCCGAAGTTGGCGCTCCAGTCAATTTGCGGTAGCGGAGTAATGTCGGTGATATCGACCCAGATCAGATCCGGGTGAAACATCTCGGCCATGTTGCCGTCAGTCGAGAACAGTTCGACCACAGTGTTGTTGACGATGCGTGCGTAGGTTTTCATCAGGCGTACTCGTAGATGATCACAACGCCACGGGCTCCGGTGGCGCCGGGTCTGCCCGGTTGATTCATAGCATTGGCGATGCCGCCCGCGCCGGAACCATAACCCGAGCCGGGTGCAGCCACAGCTGCCGCAACGCTGCTGCCAAATCCGCCCGCGCCCAAGGGTGAAAGCGCTCCATGCCCGGCAAGAATCGAACCGTTGACGCTGATTCCGGGACTGCCCGCAGCCCCTGCGCTGCTGACAATATTTGCGCCAGTGGCCGCAGTGCTGGGGAAACCACCGACAAACAAGCCAAAATCAGCGAGTCCAATCACACCGACGTTTGGTGCGCCGCCACCACCTGGTGCGGAGACCAAGGATCCGATTGAACTCGTTCCACCGGGCCCGGCATTACCACCGGTTACTCCCCCAGCACCTGCTGCGCCCACTGTCACGATCTGGCTAGCGCCAACACTTGAGGAAGGGATCCAGGCCTCGGCATAACTGCCTGAAGCACCACCTCCCGAGACGGTGATCTGACTGGCATTCGTCGCGGCAATCCCTGCGCTCCCGCCACCTCCGCCGACAATTTTCACCAACACATTCTTCATCCCCACCGTCGGTATATAAGTGCCAGACGAGGTAAACGTCTTCACTCCCAATAACCGTCCACTCGCCGCACCAGCACCGCTGGCATACACCAGTACCCAACTGTCCAGCGCCGCGCTGTACACCACCGAACACACACTGCCGGCGACAATCTCGGCAGGCCGCAACGCACTCAGCGCCAGGCTCACCAGCGGCTTGGGCAGCAAGCCATTCGGAGCAAACGTACTCGCCCCGGTGTTGGCGTTGCCAGCGGTGAAGCGCAGCGCCAGACCGTCCTTCAACGTAGTGATGGCGGGCAGGTAGTTGGCCATGTACAGATTGGTCGCACCGATATCGGTCGCATGCTTGTCTTCACCGGCCTGACTGATTTTTTTCAGCGCCTGCAACAGTTGTGTGGCATCGGTTTCGCTGGGTTCAAGACCTGCAGATTTGACGACATTCAACAGTTCATCGGTAACGCTGTTGCCCCAGGTTGCCGGGATCAGCGATCCGGGCAGGCCAGCGACGGCGTCTTCATTGACGAACTTGCCGTTCACCAGCCCGACGCTGGGAACGCTTTTTGGATAATCCATTTCAACTTCCCTGATGAATTACAGCGCAGCAGCCAGCCACCTCGGCGCTACCGGCCGGTGCTCGGTGAACGGAAAAAAAGAATCTTGCGGCCAGTCTCGCAACTCACGGCGATAGGTTTGCAGTTCGGCGTATTGCTCGGTGGTCAATGTAGTGCCGCCGCCGTCCTCGAGTTCATCGCGGTCACGTGCTACCAGACCGTCGGTGGCGGCGAGTTGCGCGGTGCGCCAATGACGTTCAGCGTCGGCCGCCTCTTCTAATGAAGGCGGCGGCGGGTCAACGAGAATGGGGAAGCCATTATCGGGCCGCACACCAATCACTTTTGCCGAGACCGACAACTGCTGCAGGAGCGAGGTCCAATAGGCTTGGGGAATTTCGATAACGTCGTCGGGAATGTGCGACAAATGGATACCCGGTACATAAACGCCCCGGGTGCTGGCGCTGAAGAGAACACTGTAGACGTTCATTCAATAACCCTTCACCTGATAGTGGACAGTCCAGCCGGCAGAGACCGTGCCGAGATAGCTGCGTATTTTCAAATGGCACCCGAATTTGTTTGCCGCCGGGTTGCCACTCAGAATCACTATGGCGCTATCGCCCCCGGCATGAGTCGCCACGATGTTGCTGAATGCATTGGGGAAAGCGATAGGGAATACGACATTGATATCGCCGTTGGCATCCGAAACTGCCGATCCCCACTGCTCGATAACGCCGCTCGCAAACCGCTGATAGCCGGCATCACCAAAGACACCGGAATGAATCGAAGCGAACCGGTCGCTGACCGAGCCGCCATAAAGGCGCCAGTCGTTACCTGTGCGGAAAAGCTGCGCGGAGTCACCGATACCCAGTACCAGCGACCCCACCGTATTACTGCTGACAATACGGTCGTTCGGCGCCGGGTTGATCGTCAGTACACCAGTGCCAAGATTAAGGATGGTCAGCGTGCTCGTGCTTATGACACTGGTGGTGACCGGCATCGTGGCCGTGACCGACGTGTTGCTGTTGAAACTTACTACTCCCCCCGCTTGAGCCGCTGTCAGAGCAGCGCTAGTCGCATAGGTTGTGAAACCGGAAAATTGCGTACCGCTGCGGTTCACAAACCCGGTGGTGGCTACGTTCTGGCTGTTATCGAACTGTTGTGGTGTCGCAAACAATCGGTTGCTGCGCAAGGCAGTCAGCAGCTGATCGGTCTTGGCTTCTGACGCGGCGAGGCCCGCTGCCTGGATGACATTCAGCAACTCTTGGGTAACGCCGTTGCCCCAACTGGCCGGAATCAGCGACCCCGGTTTGCCGGCGATCGGGTCTTCATCGACAAACCGGCCGTTGACCAGACCGGCACTCGGAACACTGTTTGGGTAGTCCACGGTACTTCTCCTTGTGTGTGAGTCAGGTGTTTACTGCTGACCCGGGCGCAACCGGCCAGGTGATTTCATCGGGGAAACCAGCCTGTTTTTCGATCCGGTTCAGCTCTACGCTGTAAAGCTTCCACTCGATCAGCAGCAGTTGTTCGTCATCGCTGGCATCGCCGATATCTTCGGCGTATTGCAGCGGGGCGATGCGCAGGACGGCATCACGTAACAATGCGTCGCGCTGGCCGAGCGATTGCTGTCTGATGCTCGCCAAACGAGCTTGCTCATCCAGTTCCCAAGCGTTGTCGCGCCAGATGTGGAATTCACCTGGCCATGGTTGCGCGGTCAGGGTGTCCGGCAACTCACCCAGCTCGGTCCAGATCTGTTGCGCACCGCCGTCCTTGCGATAAACCATGCCTCGACGATCGATCACCTCACGCGGTACACCGTTGATCAGTGCCCAGCTACGACCGGTTTCCGGCTCAGGTAACTCGTACGCCAGCTCAACAGCATTACCGGGTAGCTGGACACCAATGCCGGGCGTGACAATGAACTCGACGGGCCCGGACAGAGCGCCCGAACCATCAAATAGATAATTGAACATAAAGTGCCTCAGATGAGTTTGATGCGGCCGGGATAGGCGATGTTGCGCGGGCGGGATTTGAAGGCGTAGAGCAAAACTGCTGCGGTATCCCTCTGGTAGGTGGTGTTGACCGGAAAGATCGGGCCGCCATTGACCAGCCCTGTAACGTATTGGGGCTCTTCACGCGTATCTGCGCCAAAGTAGGTCAGGCTATCCGACCAATAAGCGCCGACAGCACCTCCGCCGTTGGCGCCCTGGGCATACGAGTGCAAAGATCCAGGCTGAAAAGTACCCATCGCCCGCCCTGCATCCACACCACGGCCTTCATCCAGAACCCGCAGAAATTCCCCTCGCCCTTCGGGGCCACGAAAGGTCGTCGCACCGTCACCTATGGTCCATTTTCCCTCGGAGCCTACGCGTGAGGCTTCAGTCCCCAGCATTCCCGATTGCTGGGCGTGATCCCACAGCCACGGCCATTCCGCACGCTTCATCACGGTGCCGTTCAATGCACCGTAACCGCCGGGACTGAGCATCAGAGTCGTCTCGAAAAACGGCCGTCCCAGCGGGGTATTGTCAAAGCGACCTACCGGCCACCAGCTCCCAGCCCCGTCACTGCGCAAATGCCACCAGTCACCGCCGCCCATCAATACGAAGAACGGATAACCGCTGGCCGACAGATGGGTGTGAAAACGAATCCCGTCAGTACCTGACGCCTGGATGACCATGCGATTGCCGCTGTTGTCCACCCGCCGAACAATCACGTCGCGCACACCGAGTGCGGCGTTGGCCGGTGGCAGCAGCACGGTCACAGCCCCCGGGCTGCCGTCGATCAGCACCAGGCCGAGCTCGGCCTCGGTCAGGGTTTTCGACGCGGACAATCGGGTGATGACCGAACGCATCGGGCTGGCTCTGCCGATAATCGACTGAATCGCCTTGTACAACTGACCGGTATCGGCTTCAGCAGCCACCAACCCGCCACCGTTAATCACACTCAGAATTTCCTGAGTCACGCTGTTGCCCCACACCGCCGGAATCAACGAACCCGGCGTGCCAGCCACAGGGTTTTCATCGACGAAGCGACCATCGACCAGGCCGACGCTGGGGACGCTTTTTGGATAATCCATAGGTTTCTCGTTCCTCTGAAATACAAATGATCCGCGTCGCGGCGATCGCGAGTACGAGCCAGCGGCGGTCTGTTTTCTGAAAATAAAAAGCCCACATCGAAGTGGGCTTGGGTGATGCAGAACGAAGGCGTTGCGACTAGAGATTCTGGCTGCTGACCAGTTCGCGAATCGCCGCCAACGCGTCATCGCTCGCTCTTCGCGCCAGATCGGGATTGCCTTTGGCCGCGTGCGCACGGATCTGCTGTTTGGCCTTCAGACGCAAAGTGCGCAGGGCCAACAAGTGATCGGTAAGCTGATCGGCCTTGCTCAGAATCTGTTCGGCAGCCTGTTTGGCAGTTCGACCTTTGACTACCCAAGCAGCAACCGAAAGTGGCACCTCTTTTTTCGGATAACCGGCGTCCTGATAGGCCTGGGCGTCGGCGGCGGCCTGGGCGTACTCCATGGCTTTGAGCGGGTCGCCGGCCAAAACGGTGCGAGCACTGTCGGCCGCCGAGTCGACCTTGGAACACCATTGCTCGGCTTCGTGAAGCTCCAGCTCGGCGACTCTGGAAGCGTTCAACTGCCACGTTTCTCCATCCCAGACATGGGCACTGGAGGGCTGTGCTGGACGCAAGCCTTCCTCGAACTGATGCAGCTCTTGAATGATGATCATCGGATCAGCTCCCAGGAAAAGTTCACGTTCACGGCGGCGGCGAAATTGACCGCAATGCCATTTGCGTAATCGGCCGGGCCAACACTCTTGAGCCCCATGCTGAACAATAATTCGTCACTGGCGGCATTACTTGCGCCCAACGTGTGTTCGGCCTGATACGACTGCCACAGCGAGCGCAATTCGTTGTGATCGAAGCTGGCAGTCAAGGTCGAAACGGTTGTGTCGCTGACCACATTGCTGGAAAAAATCAGTACGGCGCCGCCCGCTGTTGCCCAGCCATCCCAGTTGTTGGACGTCCCGACAGTCGGGTTGAGGTAGCAGTAATTGCCTCCAAGCCAACCCGTCGGCGCGAAGTTCACGCTGGTAATCCCGGTGGGATGCGGCGTCGGGTTACCCACCACCAACCGTGCCGCTCGGGCATGCGGATCAAGTGGCAGGTAAACCACGCCATTGCCATTGACGGTCTGCGTCCACGACAAGCGGTTACGGTTGTAGATCGCCCTGACAATGGGTATAGACCCGGGTCCCGCCGTAACGACCCAGGCCAGACAGATGTCCAGCGGCGTCGACTGGAAACCACCGCCCGCCGCACCATTGACCGTCCCTTTCAAACCGTCTGGCGTAGCGTCGTAAATCGTGCCGCGCTGCATGTAAAAGGTCAGCGCGCCCGCAATCACCTGCGCCCGGAGAAAGTAGCCGGTACTCGGCAGCAAATCGGGACTGCTCCACATCTGGGTGGTGAACGTACGCGCACGCCCCAACTGCCCGGCCACCACCTCCTGACCAAGGCTGATCAGCACTCCAGCCGGAATTGATACCCGACCACCACCCGTCGAAACCGCCGCCGGCGTGATCGCCAGACGACCGTCCGGCGTCGCCACCGTCGCGGTCGGGAGAGCACCGATCGGTAGCGCCGAATCCAGATTCCAGCCCTTGGCCGAAACGCTCTGAATCGCCTGCAACAACTGGTCGTATTTCTTCTCGTCCGGAGTCAGATCCCCAGCCTTGATCACGTTGAGAATTTCCTGCGTGACCCCGTTGCCCCAATCAGCAGGAATCAGCGACCCCGGCGTCCCGGTCAGCGGGTTTTCATCAATAAACTTGCCATTCACCAGACCGGCGCTGGGCACACTTTTTGGATAGTCCACGGACGGACCTCCCGTTATTCAGAGTGATGGATTTTTTAGACAGGTTTTCAGGCTTCCGACCGGAACAGTTCTCAGGCGGGCAGCACAGGCCAGACCACGTTTTGCGGATAGCCCGGCTGCTTGTCGATCTTGTTCAGCGCCAGTTTGTAGGTCGCGAATGCCTTGAATCGCTGCATATCGTCTGCATCGAGCAGGCCCGCGATGTAGGCGTCCGCCATGCCGACGGTTTGCTGATCGGCTTCGGCCAACAGCTCATCACGGCGCGCCAAGGCGGCAGCTCTTCGCTCGCCATCAACCACTTGCGAAGCGTTCGGCAAAGAATGTTTGGTGACCTTGCCGTCGGTATATCGCCAGATGCCGTCGCGCTCATCAATCGTGCGCAGGAACAGTTCTTCTGAGATTTCCACCGCGCTGACAGGAATCTGCAGGTGAATAGCCGAGTCGTATCGCCCAAGAAGTTCGCCCTGGGCATCGAAATCAATGTATTTCATGGTGTTCACCTCCGATTTCAAAAGCCCATGGCGAACCAGTTCCAGCCACCAGGATCGATATTGGAGAAGCGCTGGAACTGGCTGAGCGAGAGTCTGTAAAAAGAAAAACGTATATCCGCGAATCCCGGTGAGATATCACTGCCAGACAGAAAAAGTACCGAGTTCGGAAAGGCAATCGGGTAGGTGATGGTTTCACTCAATGCACCACCGGTGGCAAGGCCCCATTGCAAAATCAGGCCGCTTGGAAGACGTTGGTAGCCCCCGCTCGTACCCAGTGAAGCGGTGAACATCGGCGAATATTTGAGCGCGCCATCGCCGGAGTCCAGCCCCCACCCCCCACCCAATAGCAGTCGCCTGAAGGTTACGAAACACCCCCCTGCAAATGACAAGGACGTAGCGGATACCCCATTGATGGTGCTCAGACTTTCACCATTACGAGCCTTTACCGTCAAACTACCGGTGCTGCTCAGAATCCTGACCAGTCCACCAGGAGAAACACTGGACCAATCAGGCAGAGTCACCGTACATGGGCCAGTGAAGACTGAAAGCTTGCCAACATCAGCAGCCGTCAGCGTGACATCCCCTGCATAGTTGGTCTGCCCTGCCAGACTGCCCAGCGCGCGCTGAACAAATTCTGTCGTCGCAACCTTCTGACTGACATCGAACTGCGGTGGCGTTTCATACAGTTTCTTGCCACGCAGCGCCTCGAGTAACTGCGTGTTGAGCCCCTCGGTGGGTTCAATCCCGGCAGCCTTGATAACCGTCAAAACCTCTTCGGTCAGGGCGTTGCCCCACTCCGCAGGAATCAACGATCCGGGGGTTCCGGTGATCGGGTTCTCATCGACAAAACGACTGTTGACCAAACCGACACCGGGCATGCTCTTCGGATAATCCATCCCCTCATTCCTCCCTAGTCATAATTGATGTGCACCTTGGTATGCGCCGGCGCACTGCGGTGGATCAGGCATTCAAGCGCCGAGCCCGGGTTCACGCCAAAGCGCTCGCCCCAGTAACTCGCGCCGTAGCGCCGACCCAGCAGCAGGCGGCCGCCGGTGTTGAGGGTCCACATGAACTGAGCTTCCCAGGTCCCCCAGTGCGCTGCGCCAAAACGCGAGCGGCCCATGCGTGGGGCTTCGTGTTCGGTGATGCTGGCGTTGGGGTAGCCCTGGCTTTTGGCGATGTCGAGGTAGTAACCGACGGCCTGGCTGCCGACCGCGAGCAAGCGGCGGCGTACGGCGAGGCGGCGGTCGTCGAACAGCGGTGTAGCGCCCAGGCACGGGTCGGGCAGCTCCATCACTCGCTCCCAGTCCGGCACCAGTTCGCTGACGCCTGCCGGGTCCATCTCGTTGAGCAGGTCGGCGGCACGGGCATCGAGACGGGCCAGCTCGACGGCGACGCCTTGCAGCACGTCCTCGAGTTCCGGGACGCGTTCCGGATCCCATGCTGGGCCGCTCGGCAGCAAGGCGCGTAGTTGCGCCTGGTATTGCGCGGCGGTTCTTATGCCCCCCATACGCAACCTCCGAAGGTGAGCAGCTCGCTTTGCCCGGCAGGCACGTCAGCGGCCGGTTCGGTCAGCGTGTGATCGTACTCACCGCCGGCGCTGCTGATGGCTTCGCGGATATGGCTGATCAGCAGCGCCACACCGAGGTCGGCCTCGCGGTTGTGCAAGTCGCGCAGCTGCGCTTCCACGGCGGCGCGCAAAGCGGTGGTGTCCGGATTGACGCTCTTGAAACGGTACACCACCGGTACCTGAATCGGCCGCTGCACATGCACTTCCGCGGTCACCGGACGCAGCGGTTCGATGTACGCCTGAACCTCCGCCAGTTGTTCATCGTTGGGCACCGGTTGCGGGTCTTCATCACGCATGATGAACACCGTCACTGTGCCTGGCCCGAGCAGGCCGCCACGGCACCAGGCCCGCGTCACACCCGGCACTTCCAGCGCCCAGGTCTCGTAATCGCTCGCCGAACCGCCGTGGGGGATCACGCGATAAGAGCGGATCACCCGCGAGCGCAACGACTCCAGGCTTTCTCGCGCCACGCCACCACTGAGGCCGGGTGCGAGCACCACAAAACTGTTGCCGACCACGCCGGCGATCGGCTGCACCGGGTTCAGCGCCAGACCGGCGTCGGCATTGCCCAGGCTGCCAGCGTCGAGTGCAGCAATCGTGGTGGTGTTGCCGCCACTGACGGTAGTGCGCGCGGCGGTGACTTTGTAGGTACGGCCATCGCTTGCTTGCAGCAGCGTGTCAACGTCGAGCACCGCGCCGGCAGTGGCGGTAAAACTGACGCTGCCGGTGGCGACTTGCGCCGGTTTGCGTGGCTGGTTCAAACGCAGTGCGGCAATGCGTTCCAGGGTCGATTCGTCGGCCTTGTCCGGCAGGATCTGCTCGGCAATCCAGTCGAGATAACCGTACAGACCATAAGCCGCGCCACCGAGGGTGCGGGCCAGCACTTGCGCATCGGACTGGCGCAGCGAATCGCCGGCCAGGTCGCTTTGGGTGCGCTTGATCAGCACCGGCAGCGAAGGGGTTTCAAACGGCATAGATCACCTGCCAACTGTTATCGGGGTTGATGTCCAGACGTTCGCCGTCGGCCAGGGTCAGGACCGTGCGCAGGTTCAGGCGCTGGGCGTCGAGGCGTTCGCTGATGATGTCGATGGCGTTGCAGTGGCCGTCGTCGATCAGCCATTGCAGGGCTTCGCGGGCATAGAACTCGGCGTCCATCTGGGTCTGTCGGGTCAGCTTGACCCGACGCAAAAGCCACAGCCGCGAACCGATGCGATCGTCGGCGACGCTGGGAAAGCTGTCGCCCCACCAGCCGAAGCGCTCATCGTCGTCGAGGGCGTCGTCATCGGCGGCGCGGCGCCAGGTGAACAGGCTGATGAGCACGGCGCGGGTCAGTGCGGCGTGGAGGTTCTGGCTGATAAACATCATTGGCCTCCTGCCGGCGCACCGGTCTGGCCGCTGCCGGCCTGCACGCCGACGTGCACGTGTTTGATCTGGCTGATGCCACCGGCGAGTTGATCGCCGGTGGAAACGATCTTGCCGGTCTGGTTGATCACCGGCGTGTCGACGTTCACCGCGCTACTGGCGCGGATGTTCAGGGTGGCGGTTTCGATGTCGATGATGCGCCCGCGCTTGAAGTGAATTTTGTCGCCCTCGTCGGTGTAGATCGCCACTTCGCCCGAGGCCAGCGACTGCAGGCGATAACGGCGATCGGCGACCACCAGGGCAATGGCGTGGGAACGGTCGCCGCCGAGAAACGTGACGATGCCCTCGGCGCCGGCCAGCGGGTTGCTGGTGAAACCGTACGGTTCGAAATGCTCCAGGTCGTCGTTCACTTCACCGGCGGTGAGGCGCATTTGCAGCGATTGCAGCTTGGAAGCCGAGTTGGCGAGCACGACAGTGCCGCGCGCCAGCAGGCGTGTCAGTAGGCTCATGAATTGATCCTCGATACTTTGCCAACACAAAACCTGTGGGAGCGGGCTTGCCCGCGATGGCGGCGTGTCAGGCAAAGAAGTGTTTGCGGTAACCTGCGCTATCGCGGGCAAGCCCGCTCCCACAGGATCAGGTGATGCCCTTCGGTTTCGGTGTCAGGCCGGCGTTTTTTTCGGGGGCGTTGGATCAGGATCGAAGGTATGCGGTGGCGCCACTTGCAACGTGGTCACCGAGCCTTGAGACGACAGCGAATACGTGACTTTGGAAATCAGCATGTCGCTGTCGAACCCGAGCACCGGATCCGTGACCTTCACCAGCGTGTTGTGGCGCCACAGATCGCCATTGGACTGACGCCAGCCCTGCACCTGATAGGTGGTGGTCTGCGCCCGGCCCATGCGGGTGGCGCTTTCCCATTGGGCGCGTTGCTGGGCCAACTCGAACGTCAGTGCGGTGCCCTCGTTGATGATCGTGGTGCGGCGGCGCTTGAAGCTTAGATCAGCCGCGCTGGATTGAACCTCGCTGACGGCCGCCCCGCTCTTCTTGTCCGAGCCTTTCTGCTGACCGATCACTCGGTACTCAGAAAACACCTGGCTCTGATCCATCGGCGCGTTCGCCGACAGAATGTTCTTGCCCAACTCCAGCGCGTCACTGGCCCGACCACCACTACCGGGCTTGGCCAGAACCAGCCGGCCTTGCTCGTCATCAGTGGAAAACACCCGGAACAGCGAGAGCAGACGGTCGATCGACTGGAACACCGTTTCGCCCGGCACGATGGTGTGTTTGGCGAGCCGCGCGGTCTCGGGAATTTCGTTGACCACGTACAGCGAGTATTCCGCCGCCAGAGCCTGGACGATGCTCAGCAGCGGTTGCTCCTGCCATTGGTTCGGCCGGTTGGTGGCTGCGCAATCGACCAGATCCTGGGTCTTGGAGCTGCCCTCGATGCTCAGGCTGATCTGGCGTCCGTCGTAGCTGATCGGGGCCTTGAACACGTAGCCGGTGAGCACCAGGTCCTGGCCGATTTTCACTTCGCACGGGTCACCCGGTTTGATCCGCTGATCCACCGTCTGCCCCGGCCACTGCCAGGTGATGTCGAGTTTGAAGGTCCGGAACTGACGCTCAAGATCGGCGGTGATTTCCACGCTTTTCCAGCCGCCGTATTCCATATTGTTGACGGTCAGCGTGACGCGGTTGTCTATCTCGCTCATGGTTTACTCCCCGGAGACTTTCACTTCGTTGGGTGAGAAACCGGGATGGGTGATCCCGTTGCGTTGAGTGATTTCCGTGACCCGCGTCGCATCGCCAAGGTACTTGTAGGCCACCACCAGTGCCGGAAAGCTTTCCTGGAACGACTTGCTGACTTGCCGCACACCCGACGACGCGACGGCCTTGAGGTGCGCAAGCAGCGCCTCTTTCACATCGCTGATGGCCTGGTAGTGCGCCGGGTCGGCCTTGTCCAGCATCGGGTTGATTGCCACCGCCACGGCGTCACGCAATGCCTGCATGTCGTCACTGACCGGGACTTCCTGGCGGGTCACCGGGCTCGTCGCCTGCTGCCCTACCGCCGGTGTCGATGACAGTTTCACCGGGCTTGTCGCCACCGGCATCGATGCCACCCATTGCGCGACTTTGACCAGCACCGTGTCCTGCACCAGATCGGCCATGGCTTGTGCCGCCGCGTTGGTGTCCTTGCCGGTGGTGATCTTCGGCGCATCGGCCTTGCGGATGGCTTCGAGTTGTTGGGACACGTCGGCAATCACGCCACGGTAGCCCTCCTTCGCGAATGCCTTCAGTTCCTTGATATCGCCGAGCAAGCCTTTGAACTCCGCCGCGACTTCCTTGGGCAACTCCTTGACTGCTTTGACCAGTTCGGTGATTTGCCGATACTGCTCGATCAGCGGTTTGAGCTGCTCCTTGATCACCTCGTAGACCCCGGTCAGGCTATTGCGCAAATTGGCGATGCCGATGCGCGCCGCCTTGATCAGCGTCATCGCCTGCTCGAAGCGCGCCACCGCCGAACCCAACAGCGTGTCAGCTTTGGCCAACAGGACTTTTTGCGTACTGACCGTGGCAGTCGGAAACGGCAATGGCCGGTCGGGATAGAACTTCAGACTGAACGTCACCAGCCCGCCGTCCTGGCGGGTGTGGGTCATGTCGCATTCGCCGACCTTGACCTGCAAACGTCCAAGCCATGGATGCACCAGTTCACCACTGCCCGCCTCCAAGGCCTTGAGCAGCTTGTCGCGCTGCTCCAGGCAGTCGGCGCCGATGATGAACGCCGTGATGTCGTGGGTCTTGGCCTGCTGGCCGAGATCCTCGAAATACGGCAGGTCGCGTTGCGGGTATTCGTGCAACTGACCTTTACGACCGACCGGGGTTTTCGCCTGATCGATCCAGAACCCGACACCGCGAAACGATGCCGGCAACAAGCGGTCACGCCAGTTCATTGGAACCTCCTGCCGACAACGAGCGATAGCCGATGCGCGACGACAACGCCAGGCCCGGTTGATTGGTTTGTGGTTGATCGGTACGCAGGCCCGCCGGTGCGTTTTCGAAGCGCACGGTCAGGCCGCCTTCGAGTTGCGTGCGGTTGTTGGCAGCACTTTGCTGGATCAGGGCGCTGGAGGATTGCGGCAACGTGCTGTTCAGTGCCGCGCCGCCGGCAGGTGCCGCCGTGCTGGTGCCGGTGAGGGTGGCGAAGATAGCGGTGAAGTTGCCACCGAGCAGTTCTTTGACCTGCCCGAAGATGCCTTGCAGCTTGGTCCACATCTCACCGAACCAGGTCAGCACTGGTTGCCATTTCTGCTGGATCGACTCCAGCGGCGACTGGCTGAACAGATCGCCAAAGACGCTCTTCAGCACCTGTGCATCCGTGGTCAACGACGCCCACAAACCGGAGAAATACCCGCTCACGCCGCTCCAGGCCGCCGTTGCCGACTCCACCGGCAAGACGTCGAATACGCTGCGCAGGTTTTCCTGCAACGTGGCCATCGATGCCCGCAGGACATCCCAAAGCGCCGAAAAAACGCCAACCACGGGTTGCCAAGCCGATTCAATCGTCGCCACCGGCGATTGCGTGAAAATCGATTTGACCTGCTCCCACTGCGCGGTGGCGTTACCTGCAACACCGCCAACAAGATTGCCAAACACATTGTTCAGCGAACCCCAGGCGCCGGTAATCGTCTGCACCGGCGACCAACTGAACTTCGCCTTGAGCGCGTCCACACCGGCAGCAGCTTTGGCCTGTGCGCCAGCGAAGAAATCACTGACGACATTGCTCGCAGTTGCAAAAGCCTTGCTCATCACTTCACTCGGCGAGAAACCGAATTTCGCCCTGAGCGTGTCGATACCCGCTTGCGCATCCGCCATGGTGCTGACGAAGAATTCACTCACAACACTGCTGGCTTTCGCCAATGCCTTGTTCCACACCTCACGCGGTGAGAAAGCGAACTTCGTACTGAGCTTGTCGATCCCTGCTTGTGCATCCGCCATCGTGCTGGCGAAAAAATCACTGACAACGCTGCTGGCTTTCGCCAACGCCTTGTTCCACAGCTCACGCGGCGAGAAGTCGAAAGCCGCCGCGAGCTTGTCAGTGCCTGCCTGCGCTTTCGATACCAAGCCGTTGTAAATATTGACGACGCTGTCGACGCCGGCAAAGAAGTCCGCGCTGATCTCTCCCCATGTTTTGCTGATCGATGCGCTCATCGACTCGATTGCCTGTGTGGTCGCCGCGACTCCAGCCTTGAATTTCGTCGAGACGTAGTCCCACATCCCGCCGAAGAATCCGGAAATCGACGCCCAGTTATTGGTAATCAACCGCGCGCCGATCACGATGATGGCCACCGCTGCGGCGATAGCCGCCGCAATCAGCCCGATGGGTGAGGTCAAAATCCCCAGCACCGCGACCAGCCCCATCGCCCCGACCGTGACCACCGTAAACGCTACGGCAGCGGCCGCCAGCCCTTCGACCAGATACGGATTGTTGGCGACAAACTGGCCAATCGAAGTCATTACCGGCGTCAATGCAGTGACGATGCCGTTAACCGCCGGCAACAACGCCTGACCGATTTTCAGCGAGATGTTATCCAGCGCCTTGTTGAATTTTTCCAGGTTGGCCGAGGTTTCGCCCTGCACCACCTTCGGCACTTTAAGGCCCTTGAGTGCCCTGGCTTTCTTCGCCAGCGCATCCTGCGCTTCGATGGCTTTTTTGATGCCGTCCTGAAACGGCTTGAGCAAACCACCTTCGGCAATGAAACCGGCCACGTCCAGCGGCTCAAGGCCGCTGTCTTCCATGCTTTTCTTGAATGCTGCAACCTTGCCGCGCAGCCCCTTCATCTCGACCTCCATCTTCTCGGCGCCCTTGAGCACCACAAGCATGTTGACCGTGACGGGAAAGTTCTGCGGGATCAGGCTCAAATTAGTATTCGCCATCACTGCACCTGCTGCATCGCATTGATCCGTTGCGCGTGCTCCAGCGACTCGCGGAGCACATCCAGTGGCCTGGCCATCATCTGTTCGGGGTCAACCTTCCAGAACCAGGCCAGGTCATAGGCGACTGCGATCAGGTCGGTGATGGCTCCGACGCCGCACTCATGAAAAAACTCGCAACGGCCCAGCTCAGCGCATTGAGGTCAGCCAGATTGAGCTGGTTGACCGACGACGGTGGAATACCGGCGCACACGGCGATGTATTTGGCCGCCACGTCCATGTCGAGGCTGACTTCTTCGCTCTTGTCGATCTTGTACGGCAGCGCCTTGATCGCTCGCACTTCCTGCACCGTCGGACGGCGCAGGACGAGTTCGGTCAGGGGCTCGCCGTGAGCTTCGATCGCAACCTGAAGCTTCACGGCGCCGCTCATTGCCAAGTCCCCTTGATGCCTTCGAATTTCAGTTCGATGGTGGCGTCATCGCCTTTGGAAACCGGCTCTTCGACCAGATAGGCACCAGCCAGCACGTAGACTTTGCCGTTGCTGAATTCGCAGGTGACGGTGATGTCGGTGCCTTCGATCAGCTTCTTCAGCGGGAAGTCGGCGGTGTGCAGCGCGGTCACTTTGAACGACGGCGCGACGTCGGTTTCCTTGTAGAAACCCGGTACGACGGTTTCGCGTTTGACGGCCATCAGCGGGGCTTCGCAGCCGCCGTTGATAGTCAGTTGTGCACCGTCGACTTTGACGTAGCAGGTGCCTGCAATCACTTGACCCATGGTGTTACTCCCTTCAAATAAAAAAGCCCACCGAGGTGGGCTGAATGCTTACGGCCAAGCGCGGCGATCAGGCCGCGTCGTCGTATTGCAGACGGAATTGGTTGAGCAGTGCGAACACGCGCAGACCGTTGATGTAATCCGGCGGGAACAGCACGTTCACGCGGCTCGGGTCCTGCACGTCGCGTTCGACGATCAGGTGCTCGGCGAACAGCTCGGCGTTCTCCACGTGGCCTTCCAGTTCCAGCTTGGCGTACTGCGCGATCAACTCGCCGCGAATGGTCGCCGGAGTGACGATCGGCTGGCCAGCGCCGAAACGGGTGCCGTCGGAAGCCAGTTTGTGGCGCCCGTATTTGCTGGTGATCACGCTTTGCAGACGACGCACGATGAACGCCGACTGGTGCATGGTTTCGCTGTCCAGGTAGGAGTTGTCGGCCTGGCCGTAAGCGTTTTTCTGGTAGGTGGTAATCGAACGCTGGATGCGCACGTAACCGCCTTCGTAGTACGCAGTGGCGATGCCGTAGTTGAGCAGCGACTGACGCTCGGTCAGGGTGAAACGCTCGCTGGCCGGCGCCGGATCAACACCCGGCAGGCTGCCGCTTTGCGTCGGACGGCTGGCATCGGCGGAGATGAACACCGCGGTGCGCGCAGCCAGTGCGGCAGCTTGTACCCAGAACGGTTGCGGGACGCCCGGTTCCAGCGCCTGAATGGTCATGTGCTGGTCGTTACGTGCTTGGCCTGCTGCAACCAGGGTGCCGACGGTGCCGCGCTTGGCGCTGTAAACGTGACCGAACAGCTGCTTGGCCCAGGACCAGCGACCGGTGCTGTCATCCATCACCGCTTGCCAGGTGTTGAGGGTCGACAGATCCGACCACGGCAGAGCGATGAACTCGAACGGCTCGTCGCCCAGTGCGGCCACGGCTGCGACCTGGTCCGGTACACCGGCGCCACCGGTCATGGCGGTGATCGCAGTGGTCAGGCCGGCCGGGGTTTCTTCGCCGTTGCTCTTGCCCAGACGATTGAACTGCAGGCTGATGTCGTTACCGCTGTCGCCGGTCCATTTGGCGGTCAGAGTGACCACGCCTTCAGCAGCCGCAGCGCTGACTGGCAGATCGGCGGTGGCGTTGATTTTCTGCGCCAGAGCGGTAGCCGCCTGAGCAGCGGTGGCACCGTTGACCACGGTGGCCTGCACCCGCACACCAGCGACGTACAGGTTGAGTACGCCTGCCTGAGTGGCGGTACCGGTCAGGGTCAGCACGCCTTTGGCGATGGCGCCTTCGGTGTTGTGCAGCGGCAGGCACCAGATCTCGCCGATCGGGTCGGCCTTGCGGAAGGTCTCGTACATCGAGGCGAGCATCGAGCCCTGACCGCCGATGCTTTTTGCCAGCGCGACGCTGGAGACCAGCACCAGTTTGCCAACTTCAGTCGGGGCAATGTTGTCGTTGACCTGAGCGACGATCAAGCGACGCAGGCTCGAGCTCGCGCTATTGGCGGCCGAGTTGTCCATTTCGGCATAGAACAGCGGTACACGAATGTCCGCGGGGATGTTGCTGAATCCGATCGCCATCATTTGGCTCCCTGTGGTTTAGCCGCTTTTGCGGTTTTGAGTGTGATATCGCCGTCGGCCAGACGCCGGCGCCACCAGGCGCTGTCCAGCACTTCACGGCCTTCCTTGGGCAGCAGATCGCCCGCTTCCGGGTCAGGCACGGCACGGCCAGCGGCCGGCAGTACGGTAATGCGATTGCTCATGGGGTTACGTCTCCAGAGAAAGTCAGTTCCACGCGCCCGTCAGGGCCCGGGTGTTTCAGATTGGGGTCGGCCGGGTCGATCGCATCGACCCGCACGGTGACCCCGGTAAAGGACGACAAACCGTCCAGTTCACGTTCGTGCCAACTCTCCGCAGGCTGACTGGGCAGATTGCGGCCGAGCTGGAACTCGGCAAAAAAGCGCAGCCGGTAAAAGGCGCGGCTGCTGTTGATCGAGACCGTTTCGCCGCCGTCATAAACGATGGCGCTGTAGTCGTTGCCGGGCTTGAATCCCACCAGTGCGCGCCACAGTTCGGCGCGCAGGTCGTGCAACAGATCCAGCGCTTTTGTAGCGTCGGTTGCGTCAAGCGCGAGGACGATTTCGAAGCGGTCGCGGATCGGTTGGGTGGTGAGGTTTTGTGCGGTGCTGTTGCTGGCCAGATCGGCCAGCGGCAGCACGTGGGCCGAGGGTGTTGGCAGATCGGCATTGCCTTGCAGCAAAGCCAGATCGACACCCACCGAAATGTGATTGGCAAAGCCAGGGCATTGCGCACGCAGTTGCGTGAGGATCGGGGTGATCTTCATGGGGATGTTCCAGAGTTGAATGAAAAGCGGTCTGCAGAACACTGCAAAACCTGTGGGTGCGGCTTGCCAGCGATGGCGGTGGATCAACCGGCGTCTCTTTTGAATGGGCTGGCCTCTTCGCGGGCAAGCCCGCTCCCACAGGGATCTTCATCGCAGTGATAAAGCGGGGAATCAGTCCTTGGCAGCGGCCTTGGGATCAAGGCCGCTGGCATCAATCACGCAGCGATAGCTGTTCTCGCGATTGCCGCTGGCGGTGACTTTTTCAATCGACCAGCGCCCGCGCATGAAGTCTGGCCAGGTGTCATCGAGCAGCACCAGACCTTCGGCCGCCAGCAGTGGATTGCCGGGACAGGTGATCTTCACCTTGTACTTCTGCCGGAGCATCTTGCGCACTTCGCCCTCGCCGACGGCGATCGCATCGGCTTCAGTGGGTTGTTTCTGGCGCAGGGTCTTGAACGGCGCAAGCCCCGTTTCAACCCAGCGCAACACACCTGCGGCGCCATCCCAGAAACAGGTCTTGCAGCCCTTGGTCTGCTCGCGGGCAGACTCCTCCAGCGTGGCGCTGACGAACGCGTGATCGCCCGGACGGTTGTTGCTGGTCACCGACAAAGTCACGTCCGCCAGCACCTGGCCCGACAACGACTTGGTCTGGCCGGGACGGGCCAGCACGTACACGTCGTTGTAGGGTTTGGTCACCGCGTTGTACTTTTTTGCCAGGCGCGTCAGAAAGCTCATGTCGGTTTCGTTGGACTGGTCGACGTGCTCGATCCTGATCATCGCCACCTCGGGCGCGACGCGCGGTGAAAAGCCATGGCTCGACACCAGTTTGCGAAACAGCGCACCCAAAGTGGTCGGGCCATGACTGGCCGTGCGACGTTGCTTGAAGCCCGTTTCATCCTCCTTGCTGAACGGCGCCGCCGTGGCCACCAGCGTCAGGCGAAACGGGAACAGCGTCGGCGTCAGACGTGTCACTTTGAACTGGCCCTTGTCGACCAGCCCCGACTCCAGATAACCGACCTCCAGGCCGATTTTCCCGCCCAGATCCGGCAGCCCTTCGAGGCCTTCAAGATCGATGGTCAACGTCAGTTGATCAGACTCGAAACCGGCAGCGTCGATGTGTTCCCAACTGATCAGGCGTTGATTGAGCAGGGCCGAATGGGCCCCGTAGAGTCTTACCGCCGGGGTGAAACCCAGTGCCATGCAAACCTCCTTAATCCCACGCCGTGAGCGGTTTGATCGTGGCCGGTTTCGAGTCGAGTTCCGGCAACGTGACCCAGACGCCCGCAGGCAGGATCGGGCCGTGTTCGGCCAGGGTCGGGTTGAGTGTCCACAGGGCCTCTTCGGCGGTGTCATCACTGCGCCCGGTTTCGCGGTAGAGCAGCAGATTCAACGAATCACCGGCCACGCTTCGTACCTTACGCATTGTTGAACTCCGCTAGCTCAATGACCCAGTCAACGACCATTGCCGTGCCGTCATCGATGATCTGGCTCTGGGTTTCCTGAATATTGTTGATTCGCCACAGGCCCCAATTGCGACCGATGCCGTCAATCAACGGCAGCGGGATACGCTGGGCCTGCAACGCGCGCAATTCGTCGAGCCGATCCATGGCCACGGCATACATCGACTTGCCGGTGATAGTCAGGGTTTCCGGTTTTTGCCCGGTCTGGCTGGACTTGGGTTTGCTGGTGAGAATCTGGATTTCGCTCCAGCCTCCATCGGACTTGCGCGCCAGCGAGCTGTAAGCGAAGTCGCGCGACAGGCCGAAGATGAAACTGCCCAGCGCCATTTGTTGTTTCATCAGGCGACTCCATCGGTCAGGGCTGCGTCACGGCGGGTGGCGAGAGCGTTGGGGCCTACTGCGGGTGTGAATGCGGTATCGAAATGGTTGCGCATAACCTGCGAAACCACATCGCCGATTTTTTCGGCATTGAGCACATCACCGCCGCTGATCTGCACTAACGGCGAGTAGGTGTAATTGGACAGTTGCGTCTGAGCGCTGGTCAGATCCTTGGCCACTTGCGCGGGGGGCGCGAGTTTGTCATCGGCAGGTTTCCCCCATTGTTCCCCCACATAGGAGCCGAGCATTCCGCCCAGAGTGCCGCCGATGAATGTGCCAATACCAGGTGCAATGAACGAGCCGATCGTGGCACCAATCGCCGTTCCAGCCAACTCGCCGGCAGCACCTTTGACAGCTTGATCATCGCCGTCACGCCAGCCCTTCAAACCTGCGTAAGCGGCATGACCAATCGCCAGCGGAGCGCCCATCTTGAAGGCGGGCAATGATTTGACCAGCGGCGGTAGAAGCTTGGATTTGGCGCCATCGACCAGCGGCATGAGCTTGGCAGTCGCGCCGCTGAGCCAACTCGGGCGCATGCTTTTGGCCATCTCGCCGACCATTTTCACGCGGGTTATCGCATCGTCAAACATCGGGGCGATTTTGGCCGTCATCGTGCTCAAACGTCCGCCTCGACCGGCGCCAGAGGAAGGAACACGAGACCGCGCGCTGGAAGATGCGCGTCGACCGGGGCGCTTTCTTTTAGGCCCCTCGCCGCCGCCGTCGTCACCGCCATTGATCACATCGGCAATATCAGCGGGCAATCGCGCCGTCGCCAGACGCAACAGTTTCGAGTTGACCGCATCCAGCACCGAGGCGACCCCGGTCTTCAGGACACCACCGACGAACGGCATGGCGGCCACACCGGCCAGCGTGAGGCCAGCCGCCAGGAACGGCAGTGCTTCAGCAGCTGAACTCAAGCCATTGACCACAGCCGTTAGCGACACTGCCAGCGCGTCAGTCATGGGCGCGAGTGCATTTCCCACCGCTGTCGACAAACGATTAAGACTCGCATCCAGCGCATTCCAGCGCCCTTGTGACGTATCGCCAAAGGCTTCGGCCGTTTTCGTCGCGGCACCGGCGCCGGAACCCAGTTCCGACGTTGCGTAGTGGTGCTTGTCGGACACCCGAGTGAAGGCGGTCTTGACGTCGTCGGGCTTCTTCAGCAACTCAAGAATGCTGGTACTGCTCTCGCCAAACAGCGTCTTCGCCGTGGCTGCACGTTCGGGTACGGATTGTTTGCCAAGTGCTGCGAGTACCGAATCAATCGCACCCGGCGCATCCGTGCGCATCTTCTCACGCAATGAATCGGGGTCCAGGTGCAACCGGGTCATCGCCGAACGCTGTTCGGTTGACGCAGCATTTTCCTTGCCGAAGACCGAGGTAAAGCTCTTCAACGCCGTACTCGCAGCGTCCTTGTCGGCCCCGCTGTTCAACAGCGCAGTGGCAAATGCTGCAACCTGTTCCGGTGTCATTCCCGATGCAACAGCGCTCTCGCCAGAGCGTTGAACGACCACGCCGATATCGGCAGGTTTGGCGTCCAGACCGCTGCTGCCCAGATAACTGACCGCATCGGCCAGATCCTGACCTTGGTATCGATCCAGCTTCAAGGAGGAACGCCAGACCGCAAGCATTTCCCCCGCGGCCTTGACGTCAAGCCGGAAGGCCGTGGCATTGATCGCCGCGTCGCCGGAGTACGCTCTCAGCTCTGTCGCTCGCTGATCACCCTTGGCGCCGTCGGCAATACCAGCTCGCGCCCCGACCTGCTGGATTTGCAACAGATCCGCACCCGTCGCGCCACTGGCTGCAACCGACCGCTGAGTCGCGAGTTCCAGCGTTTGCTCCGAATGCGCTTGAAGCTGGTCTTTGTTGAGTCCAATCAACTGATTGAGCTCAACCAGCGCCGTCTCGTTAGCCATCGCCGGCTGCAGTTTTTTCGGGGGTGGACGCTGCTCGATTTCCGCCTTGAGTTTTGACTTCGGCTCACTGTTGGCGGCTGGCGGCGCCGCGATGACCTTGAACAACGACTGCTGGCTGACCAGCAGCTCGCGCAACTTGATCTGCTCCTGCGTCAGCAACCGAATGTCCTGGCTTGCCAACGCCAGTGTCAGGTTCAGATCCTGCAGCGGTTTGCCGAGGTTATCGGGCAACGTAAATCCGCCGTTTGTGTTACCGCTCTCACCGGCGTATGCGAGCGCATATTTACTCTCTGCCATGCCGCTCTACTCCTGTTTCACGCCAAGGCGAGTGATCGCTATGTCGTAGCGGCGCAACGCCTTTTCGGCGTCCCACTCCAGAATCTCCGCCTCACTTACCGGGTAAATGAGCGGGACGATATCGAGGATTACTTCGATGTCGCGTTCCGAAAGTAGGCCGCCGGCTGGTTTAAAAAATCGTCGATGCGCACCTGCAATTGGGTCCAGTCCGGGACGCTCATGTTGGCCAGATCGGGGATCATCAGACCGGTGCAGTGGGCAGTGATGAACTCGGCGCGTTCCTTGGCCGTTTTCAGTTTCTTCATCACTTTGGTCGCGCGCAGTGCCGGCATTTCCAGCGACAGCGAGGTCACGGTACGGCCGGTCACGGCGAGCGGTTGCAGCAGCTGCACTTCGTCAGGATCGGCGGACTTTTCCGCGTCCTCGACCTGCTCCAGAAAGTACGACGCCGGACGGGTCGACATCTCGTGCACGTACTGGGCGATGCTCACGTAGTCCGGGCGTTTGAGCTGGTCGAGTTCCTTGACCGACAGGCCGGTGGCGAGCAGCGCCAGTTCGAAGAACTGATCGTCTTCATCATCACCGGCGCGCTCCAGCGCTTCTTTCTGCGCGGCGTAGAACAGTGGCTTGAGCTGGATCTGCTCGATCTGCGCGCCGTCGTCGCCGGTGATCGGCGACAGCAGGTCATGCTGGGGTGGCATCCACGACATGTATGAATTCCTTTGTGTTTCTTTTAGATCCACTGTGGGAGCGAGCTTGCTCGCGAAAGCGGCCTGACATTCAGCATTGATGGCCACTGACCTGGCGCCTTCGCGAGCAAGCTCGCTCCCACAGGGTTTTATGATTGCCTGTAAGCCGGGGTTACGGCATCAGCACCGCACGACGCGCATCACCGAGGATGTCAACGCCGTTGAGCACGAATTTCTGGGTGCGCACGTCGATGTCGATCACCGGTACGCCGTTTTCCAGGCGGTTGTAAGTGCGGCAGGACAGCTCCAGGTTGGTCTTGGGTTTTTCGCCCATTTTCACGGCGGTTTCTTCAAGAGATTTCAGCTTGCCGCCGACCGTGTGATAGGTGAACCAAGTGTTGCCGTCCTGATCCTGACCGGCTTCACGCACGTTCAGCAGGATGTCGTCGCCCAGCTTCACGCCCAGTGCGAGCATGACTTCGGCACCCAGGCCCTGCAGGGTCAGCTTGGCGTTGAGCGCTTTGCCACCCTTGGCCATTTCTTCGACGATGAAACGGCCGCCACGCATTTCTTCCACGTCGAATTCGATCTTCGGTGGCGTGAATTCCTCAACGGTCGCCGACAACGGCAGGCCTTGCAGGGTGGCCGCGATGGCCTGTCTTACGCGGTTGGTAAACATTAGAGAACGTCCTCCAGGAACTGCTCGATGATTTCATCGCGGGCGTTGAGTTGATAAACCATGTGTTCGTTCGGCGCGTAGCGGCCGTAGTCGATGACCACGTACCAGGTGCCGTTCTTGTACTTCTCGACGCTGTTGAGTTCCGGGTGCAGGTAAACGCTGCCGCCAGGAATGGTTTCGTCGGCGACCAGGGTTTGCAGCCAGTCGTTGATACGCTTGACCTCCTGATCCATGAACGACTTGGTCAGGTTCTTGGCCATGGCTTTCTGGCCGGCCTTGACCAGCTTGCGGCTGATCGCATCTTCGAGGCCGACGTAGCTGATGAACTTGCCGGTGATCGAACGGTTACCCAGCAGCGAGAAGCCGCCGAGCACGGTGCGGGCGTAATAGCTGACGCCGTAACGGTTGAGCAGATCGCCTTCGGTGGAGGTGTCGAGGATGTTGTACTCAACGACCCGGGACACGTCTTCGGCGTAGGTCACTTGGTTGCCCGGGCTCTCCCACTGCTTGACCTTGGCCAGCGCGGCAATCGCCAGGCTGGACGGCGCGAGGAAGACATTTTTCTTCGCCGCTTTCGAGTACACCGCCGGCATGTTGTGCACCACCAGGCAGCGGTCGAAACCGAGGTCGGCGCCGCCCAGTTCCTGGCTGTAAGTCACTTGATCAGCGACCGAGGCATCCTTGCCGTCCAGCACCACACGGGCCTTGATGCGCTTGCCGAACGAGGCGAACTCGCTGGCCACTGCTTTGGTGCCGGTGAAGCCCGGCGCGCCAATGATGGTCAGGTCTTCCGGGACACTGCCCAGTGCCGCCAGACCGAGCTTGCGGCCGGTGGTTGGATCGACACCGCCGATCACTGCGTTGACGGTGTCGGCCGGGGTCGCGCCCGCCTCGACGATCACCACGTACACCGGCACCTTGACCACTTTGAGAATCTGGTAAACCGCGTGGTACAGCGTGCCCTCTTCGGCACCGGTCGGATCGAGCAACGCGTGAGTGGTGAAGCTGTTGATGCGGAACGGGGCGTTACGCGGGATCAGCGGATCGGCTTTCGGCGCGGTGCCGACCAGACCGATGACGTTGTCACCCAGGCCACCCATGGCCTCGGGGGATTCGGTGGCATTCACGGTAATGCCGTTGTGCTCGAAGTTCAAAACCTCAGCCATGGTTAGTCAGCCTTCTTGGCAGCGGCCTTTTTGGCCTGGGTGGTAGGTGTTTTCAGTTCCAGTCGACCGGCGCTGTGCAGCGCACTGGCCTCGACGTCGAGCAGATCCAGGTCTTGACCGACGCTCGACCAGTGCCCACCGCCGGTGGGGAATGGAACGAGCACGGTGTAGGTTTGGCGGGTTGCCATTTTTCGTTTCTCCATAAACGGGAAAGCCCCTCGTGGGGAGGGGCTTTGGCGGGTGTTGAAATGTTTTTGGCGGGTAAGAAAACGCCCCGAGGTGCGGGGCGTTTACTGAGGCTGTGCAGCGATCCAGGAGGGCACGACCGGACGCGATTCTGGCGATGGAAAAGCTGCCGATTGGGGCCAGTCGCGCAAGTTGCGAATGTAGATCAACAGTTCACTAAACTGCTCAGTTGTCAGCGATGCTGTCTGGTTCAGATCGAGTTGGTCGCGATGACGTTCGCGCAACCAAAGAACACTATTGATCTGTTTGTCTCGCCAACTGCGTTCCTGCTTTGCTCTCTCCTTTGAAGTCAATTCCGGCGGATCAATCAAGATCGGCAGTCCGTTTTCATCCTGACTTCGGACTTTTCCGAACTCGGGATTGGCAAAGACTTCCTGATAGAGGGCATCACTGATTTGAATTACGTCATCCGGCATCACCGAATGCACACGGTCCAAATAAGTGCAGTCTGTTGATTTGCTGTAATAACGCATTTTAGTTACCTATGGCCAGATAGCGGAGGTTCGTCGTCGCCACGTTACTCCAAGCGGTGAAGCCGGTCGTTACTGGACTTACACCCAAAGGATGAGCCCCCCCACCCCCATCAGTAGCTATCATTTGAAAGACGTTGTTACGGAAGGCAATTGGGAAAGTGAAGTTTGCGGATGTCCCCGGCATGTTCGCCAACCCCCATTGCAGCATCAAGCCACCGAGCCACGAGGGGAAAATGATGTATCCATTGGTGGCGAGGCTGATCTCGAATCCGAGGCGCAGTTTTTTTGGCGATACAATGACTGTATCGTCGGTTCCTGCGTTGGTTTGATTCTGGGTAGCGACTTTCGCTGTGCCTTGGTTGGTTTCAGTGGCCTGTTGCGACAGAACGGCCAGAGCCGCGATATCGATGCCTCCCTGATTGACCGGTGCGTTCCAGGCCTTGATGCACCACATGACGGCGAGGTTGCGGGGGCGGGTTTCAGTTCCGCCAGTGTTCACCGTATTTTGGGCGTTCACCATCTGCATAGTGGAACCGCTATCTACCGGGGAAAGAAATGCACCCACTGAGATACTCGCTGCCGCACCATTAATATTGCCTGCCTGCCAATTACCTGCGGGATCAAAGGTCGCAGCAGTGCCATCAAAATAGCGGTGGTTGTGCGCAGCAAATGCCTCTGCTTGAGTCGTGCCGACACCCCTTCCAGCATCCACACCACGCCCATGGTCCCAGCCACGCAGGAACTCACCGCGCGACTCCGGCAAGCGGAAGTTACCCGCCCCCTCGTTACCCTTGTTGTAAGTGGTACCGAGAAAAGCCGCTAGATCCGGATAAGTCGCAATGCTCTGCACACTGCCATCCAGTTCCAGATAACCGGGAGCGACGATGCCTGTCGGGAATGCCAGAACAGCGCCCACCGGAACGGCGGATTTGAGCCGTTCGACTTCCTTCGCCAAGGCCGCTACATCGATGGTTCCCTGATTGACCGGAGCGTTCCAGGCTTTGATGCACCACATGACGGCGATGTTGCGTGGGCGTGCCTCCGCCCCACCCGATGCCTTTGTTACAACATCGTCCGTATTGTTGTACTGCTGGAGATAGTTCCGCCTGACGTCGCCGGCCATGAAAATATCGGCGATAACGTCGTAGGTCGTCCCGTGAATATGGGATTTGTTGTCGTCCGCCTGCCAACTACCAAGACCACGTCCAGCATCCACCCCACGCCCATGATCCCAACCGCGCAGGAACTCACCACGCGCCTCAGGCAAGCGGAAATTCCCAACCCCCTCATCCCCCTTGTTGAACTTGCCACCCAGATAAGCGCTCAAGTCCGGGTAAGTCGCACTGCTCTTGACGCTGTTATCCAGCTCAAGAAAACCCGGCGGCGGGGCGTCAACTGGAAACGCGACAATCGAACCCACAGGCAACGCCGATGCCTTGGCAATCAACGCTTCGACTTCAGCCTTGGTGTAGGAATCCTTGATCCCGAACCCGGCCAGCGTTTCAGGATTGGCCCCGGCAGTCGCCCGACCATACTCATCAACGGTCAGACTCTTGTAAGTGCCGGCAGCAATCCCTGTGCGCCCCGCCAACATCTTGAACGTCAGCGCAGTAGTGCCAAGGGTAATCGGCGCATTCGTGGTCAGGTGCCACAGCGAATCACCGTTGGCCGTACCCTCCTCCACCATGACCGTCAGGCCTGGCGTGACCTTGGCGCTGGTATTGGCATCAGTCGCCCGCACCCAGTCGCCATTGGCGACAATCCACAGGCCGTTGTCCTTGGCCAGGGTCTGGTTCGCCAGCAGCACACGGTCGCCGGCAATCACGGCCACGCCGTCGATTTGCTGCGCGCCGCTCAACACGATATTGGTGGAAGCCGCGACGCGCACCGATTGCTTGCCATCGAGTTTGCCGAGTTCTTCGGCGAGGTAACTCATTACCCAAGCGCGGGTGGCTTTGACCACCGTGTCGTCGATCAGCAAGGTCACCAACGACGCATTGCTGGTCTCAAAAATCGAGCGAATGTAGAACTCTTTACCCGAGCCCGACGTCGCCAACACCGGCTTGAACGACTCCGGGTATTTGACGATGGCGTAGAGAATCCCGGTGTCGGTCCACAGCCCGGCTTCACGCACATACCAACCGCCAACGTCCGGCGGAATGGTCACTTCGGCGAGCAGCCAGCTCGGGTTCTTCTCGTCCTGGAACAGGGCATTGAGCGGACCGCGCCAGACTTCGCGTTTCAGCGCGGTAGCCGTCGCGGCCGGGTTGTAGACCGCGCCGCCGCCGTCGCCGACGGAAATCTGCGTCAGCTTGATCGGCAGGCCCGCAGCCTTGCACGCCGTTTCGTAGGCAATCCCTGCGTTGGTGAGCAGGGTGTAATAGTCAGCCATTCAGGCCCCCTGAGGATAAATAGTGGATGTTTCGACGGTGTACATGCCGGCAGCCAGGAGCGCCTCTCCCGAGGTTTCGAGCCCTTCGATGAACACCGGATAAACCGTGGTCAGCTCACCGCAAAAGGTCGCAGCGGCAATGGAATGACTGCCGAACGCGCTCAAGCCAACTGTCACCGAAAGAATGTCCCGTTCGCTCTTGGCATCGGCCAGACGCCGGTCGAGACGGGTGTCGATTTCTGCGCTGTAAGGCTGCTCGCTGAAGGCGCGTACGCTGAAGCTGTAAGGCACGCCGGGCGGCGTCTGTTCGTACCAGGCGCGGACTTCGGGGCGCAGTTGCAAGCCCTTGGCCGCGTTCTCCAGCGCCTTGCGGGTGCCGGCCTGGCGTGCGGTGGGCCAGGCCAGTTCGACGGTCAGGCGCTTCTCAGTTTCCGGTGCGCTGGTGCTCCATTCGGCGACACCGCGATCCGCTGCCAGATACGGCAGGAATGCGACCGGTGTTTCGTTCGGATTCATCAGTTCGGGGAACGGCGGCGCGATGCGATCAAGCAGTGCGCCGAAGCCCAGATCCAGTCCACGTTCGAGTGCCGAGCTGTTGGCCGGCAGCAACGTCGGGCGATGCGTTGGCTCACTCATAGCGTCAGCACCTCGACCTCGACCGCCGTGCAGTACGGCGCCTCGAAGGCGCTGGTGATGATCGGCGCCAGCGGCTCAAGAATCTGCAGTTGCACGGCGCCGGCGCTGTGCAGTGTGTAGTCGATCCAGCTCGGATCGACCCGCCCTTCGAGGCGATGGCAACTGTCGGCGTAGGCTTGCAATTGCTGTTGTGCGGCGACTTTGGTCAGGCCCGAGTCGGGGCCGGAATTGATCTTCGCCACCACGCGAATCTTGTAGCGGTGAATGTCAGCTGCCTTGACCGTGACCAGGTCGGTTTCCGGTCGCACATCAGGGCGGGCGAAGTGCTGACGCACGCCATCAAGCAGGGCTTGCGACGGTGTCCCATCTCCCTCCCGAGCGAGCACCGTGACCTGCACTTCGCCCGGTGCGGTGCGGCGACCGTTGCCGTCCTTGACCTGTGCGGCGAGGCCGTCCGGGTTGAAGGTGTAGGTGACATTCACCACACCTCCATCCGTCGATTCGACCTTCACCGTTGGCCGTTCACCGAGGGTGAATACCTCGCGGCGATACTGCATCCGCGAGCCCGCAGCCGGGGCATGTGGCGCCAGGTAATAACGCAACCGGGCGTCGTCGTCGCTTTCATAAATCGGTGGTATTGGCGGGAAGGCTGCCGGGTCGCCCGCGTCGAGCAACTGCCTTTCAAGGCCCATGTCCGCCAGCCGTGCATCGAGGTTGCTGCCAGTCGCCCACCACGCCAGCATCTGCTTGATGCGGGCGTTGTATTTGCGCTCGTGGGTTTGCAGGCGTACGCAGAAGGCTTCCAGCGCGAGGGTCAGCAGTTCGCTCTCGTTGTCGAGGCTGGTCTTGAGTTTCGCTGCGCTGTCCGGCGCTCGGGCGCCGACGTACTCGACGACGAAGGTCTTGAACTCGGCGAGCAAGTCTTCGAAGGCGTCGACAGTGATCAGCGCCGGTTCGGCCAATTGATTCTGGCCGGGGATCAACATGCTCATGTCACGACCTCGAATGTCTGTTGACGGTTTTTCCAGGTGCCGGCGAAGCGCAGCAGCAGACCCGCGCCCTGGCGGCTGGCGACGATCACGCTCGGCTGAAAATCGCTGATCCCGTTCTGCGTGTTGTAAAACGCTTGAGCCGCGTGGCTCTGGGCCAGAAGCAAAACGTCGTCACCGAGGTTCTGCCCCAGCAGCGTGGGGATCAGCGAGCCATAAAGGGGCCTTTTTTGCCGGGTGCCCAGCGGCGTGGTCAGGGCCCGTGTCGCGCGCTGCACGAACTGCAGCCAGTCGTCGACCGTGGCCCCGGAGTCTCTATCGATTCCGATCATGGGAAGCTCTTGATTCAGGGGCTGATGACGCGGCCCTGGTGATCCACCAACGGGCCGCTGAAGTGCACGCCCGAGGCGTCGATGCTCAGGCCGACGCCGCCGAGTTGCAGGCTGATCAGCTGCGGCGTCATCGTCAGTTGCGCCGGGCCGATGCTCAGTGCAAGCGACTCGCGAGAACCGGTGAAAGCCGCCGGGCCGTTCTGCCAGTGCAGAATGTGTGTGGCGTCGTCGTAACCGCTTTCAGTGCCGTCGACATAAACGCGGCGCGTCAGCGTCGGTACCGTCGCCGTCGGCGGAAATCGGTCACTGTTGAGGCCGAACAACGCCACGCTCTGCGCGCCGCTTTCACCGCTGCCGTAGTTGAGCAACAGACACTGCTCGCCCACGCTGGGAATCCGCGATTCGCTCTGCGCTCCGGCGCTCGGGTTGAAGAACTTGATGGCTGGTGTCAGCAGTCCTCCGTGGCTGACATGGCAAGTATTGCTTGCCGCATCGACTGCCTGACAGATGCCGATGCGACAGAAACTCTCGGCGCGGCGGTGCAGGTCGTCGATCTCCGCTTCCATCTCCGCCAGCCGCTCGATGATCGGCCCCAGTTGCATGCGCAGTAATGCGTCGAACATCGGTCAGGCCTCCAGCGCGGTGTATTGGTCGGGGTCGTCGATATTGCTGACTTCCCAGGTACGGGCGAATTTCGGCGTACCGAGCGGGTCGTCGAGCAGCGTCGGGCCGAGGTAGAGGGTCTGGGTGAAGGTCAGCGTCCACGCCTTGTATTGCTGCTCGGCGCGGGTGAGCACTGACGGCAGACCATCAATGTTCATCGGCAGGTCACATTGAGCGCCGGGTAGGTTCCAACGGTTGTCGGTGATCAGGTTTTTCAGCACCGCGATCAGATCGCACGCGGCAAAGGCACTCGCAGAAAGTGCCGGAATGACTTGCAGCGATACGGTCATGACGTGGGCGATACGTCCGTCGGCGCCACGCACTCCGGGCGCATTACGGTCGAAGTCAATCAATGCCCAGGCCTGAGCGCCGGGAGCGGTGAAGTCGTCGTGATTGCCAACCTGCAGATTCAGGCCGGCGCTGTTGCGCAGGGTTGTCGCCATCGCCGTGAACAGCTGCGAAGGCTGCTGGATCGGTGCGGGCATGCATGACCTCCTTTTCAATTGTCCACGCGCAGCCCCGCCGCATCAGTTGCAGCGAGGCAGGAAAGTGTTGAGTTACTGGGGATCGCGCGGCGGGGGAACTTCGCAGACGCCAATACGCTTGGCGGCCCAGCGTTCGTACAGACCGATGGCCACGTCGGCACCGGCCATGGCGGTCAGGCAACCGAAGGCACCAGCGGCCCAGATGGATAATCCGGCGGCATACAGCAGCATGATCGCCGAGACGCCGCAGATCATGCAGGCGCCGGAGCGCAGCGCCAGACGCCGTAGCAATGACCAGCCACGAGCGCCTTCCTTGTCGGCGCGCCACATTTCGCCGGACACCCCGCCCACCACGGCGAGGAGGATGACCAGCCAGATCGGCATGTCCGCCAACACTTGTTGCTCGTGTGTCATGTCACGCCTCCTGGTTTCAGTTGATGAGTGATGTGTGTTGGGTTCAAGCGATGTCTCTTCAGGTAGGCATTCCAAAAAGCCCGGTGGTGAGACCGGGCTTTTCAGTAATGCGCCCTAAAAGCGATTGCGTTGTTGCATTCGTATCAGAACGGCGCGACTGGCCAATTAATGACTGACGGGTAGCCAGGCTGTTTTTTTACTTCGCTGACAGCAACGAAATATTGCTTGTAAGCCGACAATGCCGTCTCATCATCAGAAGTCGCGGCGCCAATATCTTTTTTGTATTGCAGCGGATTGAACGTCAGCCAGTGAATCGCCGCATCAAACCGCTCGCTCATCCGCGCATTGGCAAGTACGACATAATCCTCATAAGTCGGCTCGGCAAAAACCCACTGGAATGTCTGGAACTGCGCCAGCCAACCCGCTTGAACAATCGTGTCTTGTGGCACGTCAATCCAGTAAGCAGGTCCACCAGGCAACGAAGGAAAGTCTTCAGCATCCACCACCTGGAGGACGACTTTGAAGTTCAGTTGGTAAACCGGCTCGATAAGTACGTAACGATTCATTTCATTTTCCCTATGGTTAATTTTTTTCAGTCGCGATTCCGCGGTTCTGCATACCGATCAGCGGGGAACGATGTCGGGCAGGCATTCCAAAAAGCCCGGCAATCCGCCGGGCTTTTCAGTAATGCGCTCCTTCGCCTTCCTTCAAATCCTGTATTCGAGAAGGAAGCTGACTTTTCGGCGCTACTGGCGCGGTACGAGTCCGTTCAAATTGTTTTTCCGACCGCGGTCCCTGCCCGCCGGATAACTGCTTCTGGTGCTTTACGCTGCACACCCGGGTCAGTTGCCAACCCTCTGAACCGTTGAGGCCGGTTCATCGCTGCCTGTTCTTGTGGAACTAAAGAGCTGTTGTTGCCAGCCGCTTTGTCGAGCGGCTTGGTGGCAAGAATATGCATGGATGCATATACAGTCAATGCATAAATGCATTTATTTATGCGCGAGAAATGCGCAGATGCATGAAAGCCACGTTGTACGAGGGTTTGAGGTTTTTGCGCAGACGAAAAAAAACCCGCCGATGGCGGGTTTTATCTGACTGGATTGCGGTTAACGGGCGTACATGCCCCACCAGAAGACGTGACCGAGGATGACGATCTGCTCGTCCTGCATATCCTGGAAGCTGTAGTCCTCGTCTGGATGCTCATCGCGATTGAAGCTGCGCAGACGGATGCCGGTCGGCAGGCGGTAAAGCTGCTTCACGCGCAACTGACCGTTGTGATTGATCGCATACAGGTCGCCATCGATGATGTCGCCGATGCCACACTTGCCCGCATTCACACCGACGGTGGCGCCGTCACGCAACACCGGCAACATGCTGTTGCCGCGCACTGTCACGCATTTGGCCTGGTCGAACTGCACACCGTTATGGCGCAGGCTGCGCTTGCCGAAGCGCAGGCTAGAGCGTTCGCTCTCTTCGATGACGAATCTTCCTGATCCAGCAGCCAATTCAACCTCGCGAAGAAAGGGCACCGACACCTCGTCGTCATCGACAGGGGTATCGTCGTCCCACAGGCTTATGTCCTTGAGTTCCGCATGCACGTCATCGCGCGCGCCACCGGTCGCGGTCGCCACATCGGCGCGGCCACGCAATTGATCAGTGCTCACATTGAAGTATTCGGCGATCTTCGAGATGTGTTTATCCGAAGGATCGACGATCTTCCCGCTGAGAATCCGCGAGAGCGTTGATTGAGGCACGCCGGTGCGACGGTGGAGCTCCGTGGGGGAGATCCCGTGCTGGTCGAGCAGTGCTCTTAAGACGGAGGATACGTTGCGTTTTTGCATAACGCGCATAGTGCTTGAAGTTTTTTCCGAAGACAAATGCTGATTTGCATAAATCGTGCATATATCACAATTAAACGCAGAAAGTGCCAGCAGGCCGTCATGCCTGCGTCGAGCCGACCGCCCATGGTAACCTTGCGCCCATCGCGGAAAAGCCCGGCGGTTGCCCTCGCTTTTGCCCTACATCATTTAACGAGTTACCTGACAATCCGATGAATAAAGCCGTCTCCGACCTGTCCTCCCACACCCCGATGATGCAGCAGTACTGGCGCCTGAAGAATCAGCACCCGGATCAGCTGATGTTCTATCGCATGGGCGACTTCTACGAGATCTTCTATGAAGACGCGAAGAAGGCTGCCAAGTTGCTCGACATCACCCTGACCGCGCGCGGTCAGTCGGCGGGGCAAGCGATTCCGATGTGCGGAATTCCATACCACGCGGCGGAAGGTTACCTGGCGAAACTGGTCAAGCTCGGCGAGTCGGTGGTGATCTGCGAGCAAGTCGGCGACCCGGCCACCAGCAAGGGCCCGGTGGAACGTCAGGTGGTGCGCATCATCACCCCGGGTACGGTCAGCGATGAGGCGTTGCTGGATGAACGGCGCGACAACCTGATCGCGGCGGTACTGGGCGACGAGCGCCTGTTCGGTCTGGCGGTGCTGGACATCACCAGCGGCAACTTCACCGTGCTGGAGATCAAGGGCTGGGAGAACCTGCTGGCGGAACTGGAACGGGTCAACCCGGTGGAACTGCTGATCCCGGACGACTGGCCAAAAGACCTGCCGGCGGAAAAACGCCGTGGCGTGCGTCGTCGCGCGCCGTGGGATTTCGAGCGCGATTCGGCGTTGAAAAGTCTCTGCCAGCAGTTTTCCACGCAAGACCTGAAAGGCTTCGGTTGCGAAGCCCTGACCCTGGCCATCGGCGCCGCCGGTTGCCTGCTGGCGTATGCCAAGGAAACCCAGCGCACCGCTCTGCCCCATCTGCGCAGCCTGCGTCATGAGCGTCTGGACGACACCGTGGTGCTCGACGGCGCGAGCCGCCGCAACCTGGAACTCGATACCAACCTGGCGGGCGGGCGCGACAACACGTTGCAATCGGTGGTCGATCGTTGCCAGACCGCGATGGGCAGCCGCCTGCTGACTCGTTGGCTGAACCGTCCACTGCGCGATTTGACCGTGCTGCTGGCGCGGCAGACCTCGATCACTTGTCTGCTCGATGGCTATCGTTTCGAAAAGCTGCAGCCGCAGCTCAAGGAAATCGGCGACATCGAGCGGATTCTGGCGCGGATCGGCCTGCGCAACGCGCGCCCCCGTGACCTCGCTCGTCTGCGCGATGCCCTCGGTGCCCTGCCGCAACTGCAAGTGGCGATGACCGACCTGGAAGCGCCTCACCTGCAGCGCCTGGCAGCCACCACCAGCACCTACCCGGAACTGGCGGCGCTGTTGGAAAAAGCCATCATCGACAACCCGCCCGCGGTGATCCGCGACGGCGGCGTATTGAAAACCGGTTACGACAGCGAACTCGACGAGCTGCAATCGTTGAGCGAAAACGCCGGCCAGTTCCTCATCGATCTGGAAGCCCGGGAAAAGGCCCGCACCGGCCTGGCTAACCTGAAAGTCGGTTACAACCGCATTCACGGTTACTTCATCGAACTGCCGAGCAAGCAGGCAGAATCCGCGCCGGCCGATTACATCCGTCGCCAGACTCTCAAAGGCGCCGAGCGCTTCATCACGCCGGAACTGAAAGCATTCGAAGACAAGGCGCTGTCGGCCAAGAGCCGTGCCTTGGCCCGCGAGAAAATGCTCTACGAGGCGCTGCTGGAAGATCTGATCAGCCAGTTGCCGCCGTTGCAGGACACCGCTGCTGCACTGGCCGAGCTGGACGTGCTGAGCAACCTTGCCGAGCGTGCGCTGAACCTTGACCTGAACTGCCCGCGTTTCGTCAGCGAGCCGTGCATGCGTATCACCCAGGGGCGTCACCCGGTGGTTGAGCAGGTGCTGACCACGCCGTTTGTGGCCAACGACCTGAGCCTGGATGACAACACCCGGATGCTGGTGATCACCGGGCCGAACATGGGCGGTAAATCCACCTACATGCGCCAAACCGCATTGATCGTGCTGCTGGCGCATATCGGCAGCTTCGTCCCGGCGGCCAGTTGCGAGTTGTCGCTGGTGGACCGGATCTTCACCCGGATCGGCTCCAGCGACGACCTGGCCGGCGGCCGCTCGACCTTCATGGTCGAGATGAGCGAAACCGCCAACATCCTGCACAACGCCACCGAACGCAGTCTGGTGCTGATGGACGAAGTCGGTCGCGGCACCAGCACCTTCGACGGTCTGTCGCTGGCATGGGCCGCTGCCGAGCGCCTGGCACATCTGCGCGCCTATACTTTATTTGCCACACACTATTTCGAACTGACCGTGTTGCCGGAAGCCGAGCCGCTGGTGGCCAACGTGCACCTCAACGCGACCGAGCACAACGAGCGCATCGTGTTCCTGCACCACGTCTTGCCGGGACCTGCCAGCCAAAGCTACGGCCTGGCCGTGGCGCAACTGGCCGGCGTACCGAGCGAAGTCATAGTGCGTGCCCGTGAGCATCTGAGCCGACTGGAAGACACCGCATTGCCGCACGAAGCGCCGAAGCCTGCCGTCAAAGGCAAACCGGCGGTCCCCCAGCAAAGCGACATGTTTGCCAGCCTGCCGCATCCGGTACTGGACGAATTGGCGAAAGTGGATCTCGATGACCTGACCCCGCGTCGAGCACTCGAATTGTTATATGCACTTAAGAACCGGATCTAAGCAGCAAAGAACCGGATATAACGCAAACGGCTTCAAGCTGTTAGAATCTCGCGCGGTTCGGGATGCTGCCGGTTAATAGCCTGGCTGGCAGACATCGCTCCCGAACCTGGCGACCCCAACCGTGAAGGGGCTACGCTGCCGCCGCCTGAGGAGAAAATTAGAAATGACCTTCGTCGTCACCGACAACTGCATCAAGTGCAAGTACACCGACTGCGTAGAAGTCTGTCCGGTGGACTGCTTTTACGAAGGCCCGAACTTCCTGGTGATTCACCCGGACGAGTGCATCGACTGCGCCCTGTGCGAACCGGAATGCCCGGCCGTCGCGATTTTCTCCGAGGACGAAGTTCCGGAGGATATGCAGGAGTTCATTCAGCTGAACGTTGAATTGGCTGAAATCTGGCCGAACATCACCGAGAAGAAAGAATCGCTGCCGGACGCCGAAGAGTGGGATGGCGTCAAAGGCAAGATCAAAGACCTCGAACGCTGATCTGTCGCGCGTTATGAAAGGCCCCTTGCGGGCCTTTTTGCTTTTGCGGGTTTTGCTTTTCTACAGGCAAAAAAAGGGGCGGTTTGACCCGCCCACATTTTTTCCCTATTCCCTGTATTCCTATTCATCGTCCTGATGAATCGCGTCCTGCGATGTCCGTTCCCCTCGTCCTTGAAGGGCGTGTCTGTCCGTCGACACAGTGCTGATATTAGAGAGTTCCCTGCCGAGAGCAATCGGCCTTCCAGGCTGGAAAGCACTGAAACAAGTCCTTCACATTAAAAAATAAGTATATTAATCAGTAGGTTATGTTTATTGTCGGGAAGCAATCGACGTCTGCCGTCCTGCAAAAATAGGGAACGCTTACGAAAGAGTAAGCCAAGGCTTACGCCGCGAGACTACAAATCCCAGCCCTCTCCTCTGTATCTGTAGGAACTGCCGAAGGCTGCGATCTTTTGATCTTGCTTTAAAGATCAAAATCAAAAGATCGCAGCCTTCGGCAGCTCCTACAGGGAGAGATTTCAGACAATAAAAAAGCCCCGAACCATTCGGGGCTTTTATGGACGGTTCTCAGAGGCGCTTACTGAAACAGCGACTCGCTCGACAGACCATTCTTCTCGAGGATTTCACGAAGGCGCTTGAGGCCCTCTACCTGGATCTGCCGCACCCGTTCCCGGGTCAGGCCGATTTCCAGGCCTACATCCTCCAGCGTGCTGCTCTCATGGCCGCGCAGGCCAAAGCGGCGAACGACCACCTCGCGCTGCTTGTCGGTCAGTTCCGAAAGCCATTGATCGATGCTCTGCGACAGGTCGTCATCCTGCAGCAGTTCGCATGGATCGGTCGGACGGTCATCCGTCAGGGTGTCCAGCAGGGTTTTATCCGAATCCGGACCCAGCGAGACGTCAACCGAAGAAACCCGCTCGTTCAGGCCGAGCATGCGCTTGACCTCGCCCACCGGTTTTTCCAGCAGGTTGGCGATTTCTTCGGGTGAAGGTTCGTGATCGAGCTTTTGCGTCAGCTCGCGTGCCGCCCGCAGGTACACGTTGAGCTCCTTGACCACATGGATCGGCAGCCGGATGGTCCGGGTCTGATTCATGATCGCACGCTCGATGGTCTGACGAATCCACCAGGTGGCGTAGGTCGAGAAGCGGAAGCCGCGCTCGGGATCGAACTTTTCCACCGCGCGGATCAAGCCGAGGTTGCCCTCTTCGATCAGATCCAGCAGCGACAGCCCCCGATTGACATAACGCCGAGCGATCTTCACGACCAGCCGCAGGTTACTTTCAATCATGCGCTTGCGCCCGGCAGGGTCGCCACTTTGCGACAGACGCGCAAAATGAACTTCTTCCTCCGGGGAGAGCAGTGGTGAAAAGCCGATTTCGTTGAGATACAGCTGCGTGGCATCGAGTGCCCGAGTGTAGTCGATGTACTTATGTTGTTTAAGTGAAGCGGAGTGTTTGGATTTGGAACGAACGGAAGGTGGAGCAGCCCCTTCATCATTCGACATCGAAGAATCCGAATCGATGCCGGCCTCCATAAGGAGAACCTCATCGTCGATGTCAAACTCCGGCACTTCTTTACTGAGAGCCATTGTTATAGTCCTTTGGTGAGTTCGACCCCAAGCTCAAGCGACGCCTTTATCCTTGGCAGCGCTGGAGCCTGTCCCCTCTACGCGACGGAACAGGCTGGCCTCAAATCAACGTCTGGGCAGGAACTGCAGCGGATCTACAGGTTTACCTTGTCGGCGAATCTCAAAATGCAGTTTCACCCGGTCTGTACCCGTTGACCCCATTTCGGCAATTGTCTGTCCGACCTTGACCTGCTGCCCCTCCCGTACCAACAGCCTGCGGTTATGTCCGTAGGCACTGACGTAGGTTTCGCTGTGTTTGATGATGACTAATTCGCCGTAGCCCCTTAAGCCACTCCCGGCGTAAACCACCGTCCCATCAGACGCAGCTAAAACAGGCTGTCCCAAATCTCCGGCGATATCAATTCCTTTATTCAAACTACCGTTTGAAGAGAATTTTCCAATCAGAATGCCATTAGATGGCCATCCCCAGCCGGTCGGGGCTGGCCCCGGTGGAGGCAGCGGAGCCGGGGCCGGTTTGCTCGCGACGGACGGTGCAGCCCCCGCAGAACCGGCGCCGGAACCGGTCACGGTAGTGGTCGTCGTGCCATTCGCCTGACGCCGGATTACCGTGGTTCTACTCGACGAAGACGGCGAAGAACTGCTGTTGCTGACCACCGCCGTCGGCGTTGAGCCGGTGCGGCCGTCAAAGCGAATTGTCTGACCCGGGTGGATCGTATACGGCGTAGGAATATTGTTCCGGGCCGCGAGGGCTTTGTAGTCCCAGCCGTAGCGAAAAGCGATGGAAAACAGCGTATCGCCCGGACGGACTACATACTGCCCGGTCGTTACCGCAGGACGTTGAGCCGCCGCACTGTTGCGATCGACCACCCGCACGTTGCTCGATTTGGTGCTGGAGCAACCGACCAGCAAGGTGCTCAATACAAGGCCAGTCACCAGGCGCTGAAAGCTCGTGTTACCCATACGCTGCGCAATGACTGTGAGACTCACCCGCCGCTCCCTTTGTGGTGGCTTAAATATGTGGAATGCCGAATCGCGGCAAGTAGTGTCGCAAGTATAACGGGCCGAATGGGCTTTACCGTTAAAGATGCGAAAACGCTTCACGCACACGTTTGCCTTTGGGCAATTCGTAGCGTTTAAACCTTCGCTGCCGGTGTAAGACACAGGCCAACGCAAGGAATTCAGCGCGCGCAAATAAATGCTCAGGCCAGTGGGCCATTGAGCAATGGCACGAAGCGCACCGCCCCCAGCACGTGACGGGAAAACCCGTGTTCTTCACGCACGATCAGCATCAGTTGCTGCACTTCTCCGGAGCCGACCGGAATCACCATCCGCCCGCCCGGTGCCAGCTGATCGAGCAACGCCTGCGGCACGTCGGTCGCAACGGCGGTGACGATGATGCCGTTGTACGGCGCCAACGCCGGCCAGCCTTCCCAGCCATCGCCCCAGCGGAACACCACGTTGCGCAAGTTCAGCTCGACCAGACGTTCCTTGGCCCGGTCCTGCAGGACCTTGATGCGCTCGACCGAGAACACCCGCTCAACCAGTTGCGACAGCACCGCCGTCTGATAGCCCGAACCGGTACCGATTTCCAGCACCTTGTCCAAAGGCCCGGCCTCCAGCAGCAGCTCGCTCATGCGCGCCACCATATAAGGCTGGGAGATGGTCTGGTTGTGGCCAATCGGCAGCGCGGTATCTTCATAGGCACGGTGCGCCAGCGCTTCATCGACAAACAGATGACGCGGCGTACGGCGGATCACTTCCAGCACCTTGGCGTTGGACAGGCCTTCTTCATAGAGGCGCTGGATCAGACGTTCGCGCGTACGCTGCGACGTCATGCCGATGCCGCTGCGCATTCTGTCTTCGTGTTCACGAGCCATTAGCGCAGTCCCTCCAGCCAGCCGTCGAGATGCCTGAAGGCATCATTGAAGGTGCGATCGAGCCGCAACGGGGTGATGGAAACGTAGCCCTGCATCACCGCATGAAAGTCGGTACCTGGCCCGCCGTCTTCGGCATCGCCGGCAGCGGCAATCCAGTAACCGGCCTTGCCACGCGGGTCGACCACTTTCATGGGGGCTGCGGCGCGGGCGCGATGGCCCAGACGGGTCAGTTGAATGCCACGAATATGGTCGATCGGCAGATTGGGAATGTTCACGTTCAGCACCGTGCGCGGTGGAAGGTCCAGCCCGGCATGGGCCTCGACCAGTTTGCGCGCGAAATGTGCGGCTGTCGCCAGGTTGTCCACCTGGCGCGAACACAGCGAAAACGCAAACGAAGGGCGCTCGAGAAAGCGCCCTTCGAGGGCGGCGGCCACCGTGCCGGAATACAGCACGTCATCGCCCAGATTGGCACCGAGATTGATCCCGGAAACCACCATGTCCGGTTCACGCTCCAGCAGGCCGTTGAGGCCCAGATGCACGCAGTCGGTCGGTGTTCCGTTGAGGCTGATGAAACCATTGGCCAGGTATTGCGGGTGCAGCGGACGGTCGAGCGTCAGCGAACTGCTGGCGCCGCTTTTGTCCTGCTCCGGGGCGATAACCACGCATTCGGTGTAATCCGCCAGCGCAGCATAAAGCGCGGCGAGACCGGGTGCGGTTACCCCATCGTCGTTAGAAATCAGAATACGCATGGGCTGTCCGTCTGCCCCACCGGCACCAGATCAACGAGTTCGCGCACCAATACGGTGGCGAAGCATCCGGCCGGGAGGACGAATTCCAGTTGCAGAATGTCAGGCTGGGGATAATGCCACGACAACCCGCCAATGGGCAGCCGCAGGATGCGACGTTCGTGGCTCATTCCGGCATTGATCAGCCAATCGCGCAGATCCGCCTCGCGAGCAGCAATCCCCTGCTCCAGATCATGGACAGCGCCGGTGGCCGGTGAGTCACCTTCGCCCCACTGCGGGCCGGTCGGGTGCAGGTCGAGAATCGCCAGGCGCGGATCGCTGCATTCGGCCTCACCGGCCGGGAAAAAACTGCGGCTGTCGGTGAACGCCAGCAGATCGCCGACTTGCGCCTGCTGCCAGGTGCCATCGGCCACCCGCGCCGCCAGCACTTGATTGAACAGAAAACTGCGCGCCGTCGACAGCAGACGCGAACGCACATTGCGCTGCTCGGGCAATGCCTTGCGCGCCGCCCACGCACGCGCATCAACGACGTTGCCGCCGTCATGGCCGAAACGCTGGGCGCCAAAATAGTTGGGAATGCCTTGTCTGGCGATCAGTTGCAGACGCTGCTCGATTGCGTCCTTGTCGCCGGCGAACTGGGTCAGGCGCAAGGTGAAGCCGTTGGCCGAATGCGCGCCGCGTTGCAGCTTGCGTTTGTGGCGCGTGGTCTTGAGGATCTTCAGCGTGTCGTTTTCCGCCGCCGAGAGATCCGGATCAGCCTTGCCCGGCAGTTGCACGCTGAACCACTGACGGGTCAGCGCCTGACGATCCTTGAGCCCGGCATAACTGACGGTGCGCAACGGCACCCCGGCGGCCTTGGCAATCCGCCGCGCTGCCTCTTCGGTGTTCAAACCGCGTTTTTCCACCCAGATCCACAGGTGTTCGCCATCACCGCTGAACGGGATGTCGAGCACCTCATCGACCTGAAAATCTTCGGCGATGGCTTTCAGAACCGCAGTGCCGAGGGGTTCGCCATAGGCGCGCGGGCCGAGCAGTTGCAGTTCGTTCATGCGCGCAGCAACAAGGCAACGGAATGCACGGCGATGCCTTCTTCGCGACCGACAAAGCCGAGCTTTTCAGTGGTGGTAGCTTTCACGTTCACTTGATCCAGTTCAACTTGAAGATCGGCGGCGATCAACGCACGCATCGCTTCGATATGCGGGGCCATTTTCGGTGCCTGGGCGACGATGGTGTTGTCGACGTTGCCGACTTTCCAGCCCTTGGCGTGGATCAGCGCGACCACATGACGCAGCAGCACGCGGCTGTCGGCGCCCTTGAATTGCGGGTCGGTGTCCGGAAAGTGTTTGCCGATATCACCCAGCGCGGCCGCGCCGAGCAAGGCATCGCTCAAGGCGTGCAGCAGGACGTCACCGTCGGAGTGAGCGAGCAGCCCGAAGCCGTGTGCAATGCGCACGCCGCCCAGAGTAATGAAATCGCCTTCAGCGAAACGGTGCACATCGTAGCCGTGGCCAATACGCATAAAAAAAACGCCCCGATTTTTGTCAGGGCGTGATTCTACCTGCATTAACCGCGCAGGGCGCGTGCGTGATGCTGCAAGTGGTCATCTATGAAGCTTGAGATGAAGAAATAGCTGTGGTCGTAGCCCGGTTGCAGGCGCAACGTCAGCGGATGACCCGCTTGTTTTGCCGCTTGTTGCAGGGCTTCGGGCTTGAGCTGGTTTTCGAGGAAGTCGTCGCGATCACCCTGATCGACCAGTAACGGCAGTTTTTCGCCGGCCTCGGCAATCAGCGCGCAAGCATCCCATTCTTTCCACTTCGAACGGTCTTCACCCAGATAGCGCGAGAACGCCTTCTGTCCCCACGGGCAATCCATCGGATTGTTGATCGGCGAAAACGCCGAGACCGACTGGTAACGCCCCGGATTGCGCAGCGCACAAACCAAAGCGCCGTGGCCGCCCATTGAATGGCCGCTGATGCTGCGTTTGTCCGACGCCGGGAAATGCGCCTCAACCAGTGAAGGCAATTCCTGCACGACGTAGTCATGCATCCGATAGTGCCGCGACCACGGTTCCTGCGTGGCATTCAGGTAGAACCCGGCGCCGAGGCCGAAATCCCAGGCGCCATCCGGATCACCCGGCACATCTGGGCCGCGCGGACTGGTGTCCGGTGCGACGATGATCAGGCCAAGTTCGGCGGCCATGCGCATCGCGCCGGCCTTTTGCATGAAGTTCTCGTCGGTGCAGGTCAGACCGGACAGCCAGTAAAGCACTGGCAACTTGCCGCCCTGTTCCGCTTGCGGCGGCAGGTACACGGCAAACATCATGTCGCAACCAAGCACATCGGAACGGTGGCGATAGCGCTTGTGCCAGCCGCCGAAACTTTTCTGACAGGAGATGTTTTCCAGACTCATGTAAAGACTCCTACGCGGCCCCGGTTACAAACCCTTCAAGGTTCTGTAGCCGGGACGTCGCGATTGATCAGAAATGAATGACGGTGCGGATGCTCTTGCCTTCGTGCATCAGGTCGAAGGCCTTGTTGATGTCTTCCAGACCCATGGTGTGGGTAATGAAGGTATCCAGCGGGATCTCGCCGCTCTGTGCCATGTCGACGTAGCTTGGCAATTCGGTACGGCCACGCACGCCGCCGAATGCCGAACCACGCCAGACGCGCCCGGTCACCAATTGGAATGGACGGGTCGAAATTTCCTGACCGGCACCGGCCACGCCGATGATCACCGATTCGCCCCAGCCCTTGTGGCAGCATTCCAACGCTGCGCGCATCAGTTGCACGTTGCCGATGCACTCGAAGGAGAAGTCGACGCCGCCGTCGGTCATGTCGACGATCACTTCCTGGATCGGACGATCGAAATCTTTCGGATTGACGCAATCGGTGGCGCCCAACTGTTTGGCGATTTCGAACTTGGCCGGGTTGATGTCGATGGCGATGATCCGCGCGGCCTTGGCTTTCACCGCACCAATGACGGCCGAAAGACCGATGCCGCCCAGACCGAAAATCGCCACGGTGTCACCCGGCTTGACCTTGGCGGTGTTGATCACCGCACCGATACCGGTGGTCACGCCGCAACCGAGCAGGCAGACCTTTTCCAGTGGCGCATCCTTGGCGATTTTCGCCACGGAGATTTCCGGGAGCACGGTGTACTCGGAGAAGGTCGACGTGCCCATGTAGTGGAAAATCGTCTCGCCCTTATAGGAAAAGCGCGAAGTGCCGTCCGGCATCAGACCTTTGCCCTGAGTAGCGCGAATCGCCTGACACAGGTTGGTCTTGCCCGACTTACAGAATTTGCACTGGCCGCATTCCGGGGTGTACAGCGGAATCACGTGGTCACCGACGGCGACCGAGGTAACGCCCTCGCCGATCGCTTCAACGATTGCGCCACCTTCGTGGCCAAGGATCGACGGGAAGATACCTTCCGGATCCGCACCGGACAGGGTGTAGGCGTCCGTGTGGCAGACTCCAGAAGCCACCACGCGCAGCAATACTTCACCGGCCTTGGGCATGGCCACATCGACTTCTACGATTTCCAGCGGCTTCTTGGCCTCGAAGGCAACGGCGGCGCGCGACTTGATCATGCTGACTCTCCAGTGAATCCATTGAATAAAAAACCAGACCGGCAGTGTAGTACAGCGCGATCTGGTGAATAATCCGGGCCAAAGCAAAACATTATTGCCATACAGGGATAATCCCAATGTCGGAAAACCGCTGGGAAGGCATTGACGAGTTCGTCGCCGTTGCCGAATGCAGCCAATTCACCGCCGCTGCGGAACGTCTGGGCGTTTCTTCCTCGCATATCAGTCGACAGATCGTACGACTGGAAGAGCGCTTGCAGACGCGTCTGCTCTATCGCAGTACCCGCCGCGTGACGCTGACCGAAGCCGGACAAACCTTCCTGCAGCATTGCCAACGCCTGCAGGACGGTCGCGAAGAAGCTCTGCGCGCGGTTGGCGATCTGACCAGCGAGCCCAAAGGCATGTTGCGCATGACCTGCGCCGTGGCCTATGGCGAGCGGTTCATCGTGCCGCTCGTGACACGCTTCATGGGGCAATACCCGCAACTGCGCGTCGACGTCGAGTTAACCAACCGCCAACTCGACCTGGTGCATGAGGGGCTGGATTTGGCGATCCGATTGGGCCGGTTACAGGATTCGCGATTGGTCGCCACTCGCCTGGCGCCGCGTCGGATGTACCTGTGCGCGTCTCCGTCCTACGTGGAACGGTATGGCCGCCCACACAGTTTGTCGGAACTGAGCCGGCACAATTGCCTGATCGGCAGCTCGGATCTGTGGCAACTGGAACAGAACGGGCGGGAATTTTCCCAACGTGTTCAGGGAAACTGGCGCTGCAACAGTGGGCAGGCGGTACTGGATGCGGCGCTGCAAGGGGTCGGTTTATGTCAGTTGCCGGACTATTACGTGCTTGAGCATTTGCACAGCGGGGCACTGATTTCGCTGCTGGAGGCGCATCAGCCGCCGAATACGGCGGTGTGGGCCTTGTATCCGCAGCAGCGGCATTTGTCGCCGAAGGTGCGCAAGCTGGTGGATTTCTTGAAGGAAGGGTTGGCCGAGCGGCCGGAGTATCGAATTTAAAAGCAAAAGATCGCAGCCTGCGGCAGCTCCTACAGGGAAACCGCGAACTCCCTGTAGGAGCTGCCGCAGGCTGCGATCCTTTGATCTTTCAGCGGCGGTTAGCCCAACGCTGACGCAACCACTCCAGATCTTCCGGCCGGGTGACTTTGAGGTTGTCCGCCCGCCCTTCGATCAAACGCGGTGCCAGACCAGCCCACTCCATTGCCGAGGCTTCATCGGTAATCACCGCGTCCGCCACCAGACTGTCAGCCAACGCCCGATGCAAGGCACCGAGGCGGAACATCTGCGGTGTGTAGGCTTGCCAGATCACGCTGCGATCCACGGTTTCCACCACACGACCGTGCTTGTCGACCCGCTTCAAGGTGTCGCGCGCCGGCACGGCCAGCAGACCACCGACGGCATCGTCCGCCAGCTCAGCCAGCAATTTGTCGAGATCGTCACGGCTCAGATTCGGGCGCGCGGCATCGTGCACCAGCACCCAGTCTTCATCGTCGGCACCTTGCGCATGCAAATGCAGCAAGGCATTGAGCACCGACCCGGAACGCTCCGCACCACCCTCGACCCGCTGAATCCGCGGGTCGCTTGCGCAGGCCAGACTTGGCCAGTAAGGATCATCAACAGCAAGACTGACCACCAGCCCTTTGAGGCGTGGGTGATCAAGGAAACAGCCAAGGCTGTGTTCGAGAATTGTCCGTCCGCCCAGTTGCAGGTATTGCTTGGGACGGTCCGCAGCCATTCGGGCACCGACGCCCGCGGCAGGAATCACGGCCCAGAAGGCCGGCAGGGAATCGATCATTGCGCGAGCTGGTAAAGGGTTTCACCGTCCTTGACCATGCCCAGCTCATGGCGAGCCCGCTCTTCAACGGTCTCCATGCCTTTTTTCAACTCGCTGACTTCAGCATCCATCACCCGATTGCGCTCCAGCAGGCCTTCGTTCTCGGCGTGCTGATCAGCAATCTGCTGCTTCAGCTCGGCGACCTGCGCCAGACTGCCATTGCCCACCCACAGGCGGTACTGCAGACCGGCCAGCAGCAAGAGCAAAACGAGAAACAACCAGTAAGGACTGCGCATCGAATATCAGGTATCCAGTGAAAAAAGACAGCCACGCGAAAACTTTGAAACGTCTGATAGCACGAAGCCTGGAAGATCCAGGCTTGTGCATGTAAGGCATCAGATTAGTGGCAAATCCATCGCTGTCACGACTTTTCCGACACAATCCGGTGTCTTTTTACCATCTACAGCTTAACCGCGGAACTCGGCGCGACCGTTGTACTTGGCTTTGCCATTCAACTGCTCTTCGATACGCAGCAGTTGGTTGTACTTGGAAACGCGGTCGGAACGGCACAGCGAACCGGTCTTGATCTGGCCAGCCGAGGTGCCAACGGCCAGGTCGGCAATGGTCGAATCTTCGGTTTCGCCCGAACGGTGCGAGATCACGGCGGTGTAACCGGCGGCCTTGGCCATCTGGATGGCTTCCAGGGTTTCGGTCAGGGTGCCGATCTGGTTGAACTTGATCAGGATCGAGTTGGCGATCTTTTTATCGATGCCTTCTTTCAGGATCTTGGTGTTGGTCACGAACAGGTCGTCGCCGACCAGTTGGGTTTTCTCGCCGATCTTGTCGGTAAGGATCTTCCAGCCAGCCCAGTCGGACTCGTCCAGACCGTCTTCGATCGAGATGATCGGATAACGTTCGGTCAGGCCTTTCAGATAATCGGCGAAACCTTCAGCGGTGAACACCTGGCCTTCGCCGGACAGGTTGTACTTGCCGTCTTCGAAGAACTCGCTGGCAGCGCAGTCCAGCGCCAGGGTCACGTCGGTGCCCAGCTTGTAACCGGCGTTGGCCACGGCTTCGGAGATCACTTTCAACGCGTCTTCGTTGGATGCCAGGTTCGGTGCGAAACCGCCTTCGTCGCCAACGGCGGTGCTCAGGCCACGGGCCTTCAGCACGGCTTTGAGGTGATGGAAAATCTCGGTGCCCATGCGCAGCCCTTCCGAGAAGGTCTTGGCGCCAACCGGCTGCACCATGAATTCCTGGATGTCGACGTTGTTATCGGCATGCTCGCCACCGTTGATGATGTTCATCATCGGCACCGGCATCGAGTACACACCCGGGGTGCCGTTCAGGTTGGCGATGTGGGCGTACAGTGGCAGATCCTGGTCCTGTGCAGCCGCCTTGGCCGCAGCCAGGGACACGGCGAGGATGGCGTTGGCGCCCAGGGTTGCCTTGTTTTCGGTACCGTCGAGCTTGATCATCGCGTGGTCGAGGGCTTTCTGGTCGCTTGGGTCAGTGCCCAGCAGCAGATCGCGGATCGGACCGTTGATGTTGGCTACCGCCTTGAGCACACCCTTGCCCAGGTAACGGCTCTTGTCGCCATCACGCAGCTCGAGCGCTTCACGCGAGCCAGTGGATGCACCGGACGGCGCGCAGGCGCTGCCGATGATGCCGTTGTCGAGAAGCACGTCCGCTTCCACGGTGGGATTGCCACGGGAGTCGAGAACTTCACGACCTTTGATGTCGACGATTTTTGCCATTGTTGTAAACACTCCAAAGTTGACGAAAACGACGCAGCTAGAGGAAATCTTTTTACCGTCGGCAAGTGGTGTGCAGCGGGCAGCTTGCAGACGACAACGCACATGCCCGAGGGCATGTGCGACAAATCGTGCGGTACTTTACCGGAGAATTGAGGTTTACGCGGTTTCTACCGTCGGAAAACTCTTCACCAGTTCGTCCAGGGCTTTGAGCTGGGCCAGGAATGGCTCCAGTTTGTCCAGACGCAAGGCGCAAGGGCCGTCGCATTTGGCATTGTCCGGATCCGGATGCGCTTCAAGGAACAGACCGGCCAGCGACTGGCTCATGCCTGCCTTGGCGAGATCGGTGACCTGGGCGCGGCGACCGCCGGCGGAGTCGGAACGACCGCCAGGCATTTGCAGCGAGTGGGTCACGTCGAAGAATACCGGGTATTCGAACTGCTTCATGATGCCGAAGCCGAGCATGTCGACCACGAGGTTGTTGTAGCCGAAGCTCGAACCGCGCTCGCAGAGGATCAATTGATCGTTACCCGCTTCCACGCACTTGTTCAGGATGTGTTTCATTTCCTGAGGCGCGAGGAACTGGGCTTTCTTGATGTTGATCACCGCGTTGGTCTTGGCCATCGCGACGACCAGATCGGTCTGACGCGACAGGAAGGCCGGCAGCTGGATGATGTCGCAGACTTCAGCGACGACCGCGGCCTGGTCAGGCTCGTGGACGTCGGTGATGATCGGCACGCCGAAGGCTTGCTTGATGTCCTGGAAGATGCGCATGCCTTCTTCCAGGCCAGGGCCGCGATACGAGGTCACAGAAGAGCGGTTGGCCTTGTCGAAGCTGGCCTTGAACACGTAAGGGATACCGAGTTTCTCGGTGACCTTCACGTACTCCTCGCAAACCTGCATGGCCATGTCGCGGCTTTCCAGCACGTTCATGCCGCCGAACAGCACCATGGGTTTGTCGTTGGCAATCTCGATGTCGCCGACGCGGATGATCTTCTGTGCCATCGGGTTACGCCTTCTTCTGGTGTTGAGCCAACGCTGCTTTTACGAAACCGCTGAACAGCGGGTGACCGTCACGAGGCGTCGAGGTGAACTCCGGGTGGAACTGGCAAGCGACGAACCATGGATGATCCGGTGCTTCAACCACTTCAACCAGCGCGGCGTCAGCGGAGCGACCGGAAATTTTCAGGCCGGCTTCGATGATTTGTGGCAGCAGGTTGTTGTTCACTTCGTAGCGGTGACGGTGACGTTCAACAATCACGTCCTTGCCATAGCAGTCGTGTACCTTGGAGCCGGCTTCGAGCAGGCATTCCTGAGCGCCGAGGCGCATGGTGCCGCCCAGATCGGACGCTTCGGTACGCACTTCAACCGCGCCGGTGGCATCTTCCCACTCGGTGATCAGACCCACGACCGGATGGCCGCTGGCGCGATCGAACTCGGTGGAGTTGGCGTCTTTCCAGCCCAGCACGTTACGGGCGAACTCGATGACCGCCACTTGCATGCCCAGGCAGATGCCCAGGTATGGAACCTTGTTCTCACGAGCGTACTGAACGGCCGTGATCTTGCCTTCCACGCCGCGCAGACCGAAGCCGCCCGGGACGAGGATCGCGTCGACACCTTCGAGCAGCGCAGTGCCCTGGTTCTCGATGTCTTCGGAATCGATGTAACGCAGGTTGACCTTGGTACGGTTGGTGATGCCGGCGTGACTCATCGCTTCGATCAGCGACTTGTAGGCGTCCAGCAGCTCCATGTACTTGCCGACCATCGCGATGGTCACTTCGTGCTCAGGATTGAGCTTGGCATCGACAACCTTTTCCCACTCGGACAGGTCGGCGCCATTGCATTGCAGGCCGAAACGCTCGACGACGAAATCGTCCAGACCCTGGGCGTGCAGCACGGCCGGGATCTTGTAGATGGTGTCGACGTCTTCCAGGGAGATCACCGCACGTTCTTCAACGTTGGTGAACAGCGCGATCTTGCGACGCGACGACACATCCACCGGATGGTCGGAGCGGCAGATCAGCACGTCTGGCTGCAAGCCGATCGAGCGCAGCTCTTTAACCGAGTGCTGGGTTGGCTTGGTCTTGGTTTCGCCAGCGGTGGCGATGTACGGAACCAGGGTCAGGTGCATCAGCATCGCGCGCTTGGAACCGACTTCCACGCGCAGTTGACGGATGGCTTCGAGGAACGGTTGCGACTCGATGTCGCCCACGGTACCGCCGATTTCCACCAGGGCCACGTCGGCATCGCCGGCACCCTTGATGATGCGACGCTTGATTTCGTCGGTGATGTGCGGAATCACCTGGATGGTTGCACCCAGGTAGTCACCACGGCGCTCTTTGCGCAGCACGTGCTCGTAGACACGGCCGGTGGTGAAGTTGTTGTTCTGGGTCATGGTCGTGCGGATGAACCGCTCGTAATGGCCCAGGTCCAGGTCGGTCTCGGCGCCGTCGTGGGTGACGAACACTTCACCGTGCTGGAACGGGCTCATGGTGCCCGGGTCGACGTTGATGTACGGATCCAGCTTAAGCATGGTGACCTTAAGCCCCCGCGCCTCCAGGATGGCCGCCAATGAAGCCGAGGCAATGCCTTTCCCCAATGAAGAAACAACACCGCCCGTGACGAATATGTAGCGCGTCATGAAAAACCCTAGAAGTCTGCGTTAAAGCGGTACGAGCCGCCGGGGAAAGCGAAGGAAGGCCGAAGCCCCCGATCACCTGCATTAATCACAGTGCACCTTTCAAAAAAACCGCCGCGTTGGGACAGACCGGCAGATGAAACACCGGTACGTTGCTCGCTACACATTTTTTGGAATCGCCCAGCAAAGACTGCTTGGTAATCGGCAACTCCTGCAATTCAGGCGAATCCACAGAAGTTGTATCAAGAAGGGAGCGTAGTCTACCGGAATGCCCCTTTCATCTCAAACCTTGATCTTCGTCTGTTGGCTGCCAATGCAATTTCCAGCCGTCCGGCCCCTGCCCGTCAAGGCCCGGCAGGTTCGCCACGGCGAGCAATTCTGCGCCGCGAAACAGCAGCGGCAATCTGCCACGGACGAAGCCCGGCAGCGCGCGCTCATTGAGCAGGCGCTTGAGATCGCGGTGCCCGCGATCGGCCAGGTGCATGACTTCGCCGCCCTGTCGATAGCCAATCCGCAACGGCCCGATGGGAGTCTGCCCGCTGAACATGACACGCCCGTTATTCGCCAAGCGCAGCGCTGTCGACGGGTCAGGCCACTCACCACTGCCCGTCGGCGCTCGCAGCCAGTCGCCGCTCAACCACCAGAGCCGGCCGGCGCTGCGATGCAGTTCGCCATCGGCCAGACGCCAGACCGGGGATGCATCGTTGGCAGCACCGCACAGGTCGTCCCAACCCGACCAATGGTCAGAGTCGGGCAGCCGACTCAGCGGTTGGAGCCAGTGGCTGAGTGCGTTGCGCTGACGAGCGGCGGACAACTTCGCCAGCGGCGCCAACTCCAGCGACGGCAGGGCCAGCCATGGCAACTCGCTCGGCGTGGCGGCGTCTGCCAGATCGAGCTGCGCCAGCTCATCGAGCAGGCCTTGCGCCTCACGCAGGTGCGCCGCGCTGCGGACCATGCTCGCCTGCGCCTGCGGCCAGCGCGCGGTTAGCAACGGCAGCACCTGATGACGCAGATAGTTGCGCGAGAACTGTCGATCCTGGTTTGACGGGTCTTCGATCCAGTGCAACTGATGCGCACGGGCGTACGCCTCAAGCTCGGCACGCGAGACATCGAGAAGAGGCCGCAACAGCGTGCCCTGCCCCAACGGCCGCTGCGCCGGCATCGCCGAAAGTCCGCGGACGCCGGCACCGCGCATCAGGCGAAACAACAGGGTTTCGGCCTGATCATCACGGTGCTGCCCGGTCAACAGCACGTCATCCGCTTCGGTCAGCGACATGAACGCCGCGTAACGCGCCTCCCGCGCCGCCCGCTCCAGGCTGGCGCCGGGTTGCACAGTCACCCGAACAACCTGCAAGGGAACCCCCAGCGCATCGCAGACCGACTGACAATGCGCCGGCCACGCATCGGCCGCAGCCTGGAGGCCGTGGTGGATATGGATGGCGCTGAGCGCCGGCAGGGAATGGTGTTTAGCGAGATGCGCAAGCAGATGCAGGAGGACGGTGGAGTCCAGACCACCGGAGAAGGCGATGCGCCACTGAGCGGCGTTGCACCAAGGCTCAAGGCTCGACATGAGCCGCGACGGCAAATCACTCTTCGAAGGATTCATAGAGAAGGTCGCTTCTTAAAAAACCTGTAGGAGCTGCCGCAGGCTGCGATCTTTTGATTTTGCTGTATCAAGATCAAAAGATCGCAGCCTGCGGCAGCTCCTACAGGGTTACTGCGCCGTCGACTTAGAGACCGTAGCTCATCAGACGATCGTAACGGCGCTTGAGCAGCGCTTCGTTGTCGAACTTCTTCAGCATCGCCAGTTGCGAGCTCAGTTCGGCACGGATCGAGGCAGCAGCAGCGGCCGGATCACGGTGGGCGCCGCCCAGTGGCTCGCCGATCACCTTGTCGACGATACCCAGACCTTTCAGGCGCTCGGCGGTGATGCCCATCGCCTCGGCAGCGTCCGGCGCTTTTTCGGCGGTTTTCCACAGGATCGAAGCGCAACCTTCCGGCGAGATCACCGCGTAGGTCGAGTACTGCAGCATGTTCAACTGATCGCAGACACCGATCGCCAACGCACCGCCGGAACCACCTTCACCGATCACGGTGGCGATGATCGGGGTTTTCAGGCGCGCCATCACGCGCAGGTTCCAGGCGATGGCCTCGCTCTGGTTGCGCTCTTCGGCGTCAATACCCGGGTAGGCGCCCGGGGTGTCGATGAAGGTCAGGATCGGCATCTTGAAACGCTCGGCCATTTCCATCAGACGGCAAGCCTTGCGGTAGCCTTCCGGACGCGGCATGCCGAAGTTGCGGCGTACCTTCTCGCGCACTTCGCGACCCTTCTGGTGACCGATGACCATCACTGGCTGGTCTTCCAGACGGGCCACGCCGCCGACAATGGCGGCGTCGTCGGAGAAGTGGCGGTCACCGTGCAGTTCGTCGAACTCGGTGAAGATGTGCTCGATGTAATCAAGGGTGTACGGGCGTTTCGGGTGGCGCGCCAGGCGAGCGATCTGCCAGCTGGTCAGCTTGCCGAAGATGTCTTCGGTCAGCGTGCGGCTCTTGTCCTGCAGGCGGGAGATCTCATCGCCGATATTCAGCGAATTGTCATTACCGACCAAGCGCAACTCTTCGATCTTGGCTTGCAGGTCGGCGATCGGCTGTTCGAAATCTAGAAAATTCGGGTTCATAGGCGTCCGTCTTGGGTCGTGTCCCAAATGAGCTTGGGCCGGCCGGTTGTCTATTCGCGCCCTACCTTAAGGGAGAGGCGCGCTGAGGTCGAGATTAAAAATTCAGGTTGTGGGCAAGCGCAATGATGGCACTTGCCGGTCAACGGTATTGGAGGAAGACGTTGTCTCGCCCGAACTGGTCACGCAGGGCTTGAATCAACGCATCTGCCGGGTCGATTCGCCAGGTCTCGCCGAACTGCAGCAAGGTCTTCGCATCGGGACTGGTGTACTCCATGGTGATCGGGCACGCCCCGCGGTGACGCTTGAGCAGTTCACCCAACCAGCGTAGCTGATCGCCTTTCAAATCCTGAGTGTGCAGCTTCAGGCGCAGGCTTTCGGCCAGATTGGTCCGTGCATCCTCCATGCTCATCACCCGCTTGACCCGCAGGCGCAGGCCGCCGGAGAAGTCGTCGTTGCTGACTTCGCCTTCGACCACCACCATCGCGTCGGTCTGCAACAGCGACTGCGCAGAATGGAACGCATCGGCAAACAGCGAGGCCTCGATCCGTCCCGAGCGGTCATCAAGGGTGATGAAGCCCATCTTGTCGCCCTTTTTGTTCTTCATCACGCGCAGGGCAATGATCATCCCGGCCACGGTTTGCGTGTCACGAGCCGGTTTCAGGTCGATGATGCGCTGACGGGCGAAGCGACGAATCTCGCCTTCATATTCGTCGATCGGGTGACCGGTCAGGTACAGACCCAGGGTGTCTTTCTCACCCTTGAGACGTTCCTTGAGGGTCAGCTCCTTGGCCTTGCGGTGCGTTGCATAGACGTCGGCATCTTCCTCGACGAACAGCCCGCCGAACAGGTCGGCATGGCCGCTGTCGCGGGTGCGCGCTGTCTGCTCGGCCGACTTGATTGCCTCTTCCATCGCCGCCAGCAGCACGGCGCGGTTGCGGTCGATGTTGGCCTGATAAGCCTTTTGTTCATCGTGGAAGTACGGGCCGAGGCGATCCAGCGCGCCGCTGCGGATCAGACCGTCCAGCGTGCGTTTGTTGATGCGCTTGAGGTCAACCCGGGCGCAGAAGTCGAATAGATCCTTGAACGGACCGGCCTGACGGGCTTCGGTGATCGCTTCCACCGGGCCTTCACCGACACCTTTGATCGCGCCCAGGCCATATACGATGCGGCCTTCGTCATTCACCGTGAACTTGAACTCCGAAGTGTTCACGTCCGGCGCGTCGAGGCGCAGCTTCATCGTGCGCACTTCCTCGATCAAGGTCACGACCTTGTCGGTGTTGTGCATATCCGCCGAAAGCACCGCCGCCATGAACGGCGCCGGGTAATGGGCTTTCAGCCAAGCGGTCTGGTACGACACCAGGCCGTAAGCGGCGGAGTGGGACTTGTTGAAGCCGTAACCGGCGAATTTCTCTACCAGGTCAAAAATGTTACCGGCAAGATCCGCATCGATATTGTTCGACGCACAACCTTCAATGAAACCGCCGCGCTGCTTGGCCATTTCCTCGGGTTTCTTCTTACCCATCGCCCGACGCAGCATGTCTGCACCACCGAGGGTGTAACCGGCCATGACCTGGGCGATCTGCATCACCTGTTCCTGATACAGGATGATGCCGTACGTCGGCGCCAGCACCGGTTGCAGGCCTTCATACTGGTAATCCGGGTGCGGATAAGCCAATTCGGCGCGACCGTGCTTACGGTTGATGAAGTCATCCACCATGCCCGATTGCAGTGGGCCCGGACGGAACAGGGCCACCAGTGCGATCAAGTCTTCGAGGCAGTCAGGCTTAAGCTTTTTGATCAGCTCTTTCATGCCCCGGGATTCGAGCTGGAACACCGCAGTGGTTTCAGCTTTTTGCAGCAACTGATAGGTCGGTTTGTCATCCAGCGGGATGAACGCGATGTCCAGCGGCGGCTCGTTGACCTTGGCGCGGTCGCGGTTGATGGTTTTCAGCGCCCAGTCGATGATCGTCAGGGTCCGCAAGCCGAGGAAGTCGAACTTCACCAGACCGGCCGCCTCGACGTCGTCCTTGTCGAACTGGGTCACCAGGCCATCGCCGGCCTCGTCGCAATAGATCGGCGAGAAATCGGTCAGCTTGGTCGGGGCGATTACCACACCACCGGCGTGTTTACCGACGTTACGCACCACGCCCTCGAGCTTGCGCGCCATCTCCCAGATTTCCGCCGCTTCCTCATCGACCTTGATGAAGTCGCGCAGGATCTCTTCCTGCTCGTAGGCTTTTTCCAGGGTCATGCCGACTTCGAACGGAATCATCTTCGACAGACGATCCGCCAGGCCGAACGACTTGCCCTGGGCTCGCGCCACGTCGCGCACCACCGCCTTGGCGGCCATGGAACCGAAAGTGATGATCTGGCTTACCGCGTTGCGGCCATATTTCTCGGCCACGTAGTCGATCACCCGGTCACGACCGTCCATGCAGAAGTCGACGTCGAAGTCGGGCATCGAGACCCGCTCCGGGTTAAGGAAACGTTCGAACAGCAGGTCGTATTCCAGCGGGTCGAGGTCGGTGATCTTCTGCACATAGGCCACCAGCGATCCGGCACCCGATCCACGGCCAGGGCCTACCGGCACGCCGTTGTTCTTGGCCCACTGGATAAAGTCCATCACGATCAGGAAGTAACCGGGGAAGCCCATCTGGATGATGATATCCAGCTCGAAATTCAGCCGGTCGACGTAGACCTGACGCTTGGCCTCATAGTCTTCGGTGGTGTCCTTGGGCAGCAATACGCTGAGGCGGTCTTCCAGACCATCGAACGACACCTTGCGGAAGTATTCATCGATGGTCATGCCATCAGGAATCGGGTAGTCAGGCAGGAAGTGCTTGCCCAGCTTCACGTCGATGTTGCAACGCTTGGCAATCTCGACGGTGTTTTCGATCGCGTCGGGAATGTCACTGAACAGCTCGGCCATTTCCTCGGCGCTTTTCAGGTACTGCTGATCGCTGTAATTCTTCGAGCGCCGCGGATCGTCGAGGGCGCGGCCCTCACCGATGCACACGCGGGTTTCGTGGGCAGCAAAGTCTTCTTGCTTGATGAAGCGCACATCGTTGGTCGCCACCAGCGGCGCACCGAGCTTGTCGGCCAGGACCACGGCGCCGTGCAATTGCTCTTCGTCGTTGGGGCGATTGGTGCGCTGGATTTCCAGATAGAAACGATCAGGGAACACCGCCATCCACTCGCGCGCCAACGTCTCGGCTTCGGCCGGGTTACCGCCAATCATGGCCATGCCGATTTCGCCTTCCTTCGCGGCGGACAGCATGATCAGACCTTCGTTGGCCTCGGCGACCCATTCGCGCTCGATGATGATCATGCCATTGCGCTGACCCTCGATGAAGCCGCGCGAGATCAGCTCGGTGAGATTGCGATAGCCCTTGGCGTTCATTACCAACAGGCTGATCCGGCTCAATGGCCCGTCCGGATCCTTGTTCGACAGCCACAGGTCGGCGCCGCAGATCGGCTTGATGCCGGCGCCCATGGCGTTTTTATAGAATTTGACCAGGGAACACATGTTGTTCTGATCGGTGACCGCCACGGCCGGCATGTTCATGCCGGTCAGCGCCTTGACCAGTGGCTTGATCCGCACCAGCCCGTCGACCAGGGAGTATTCAGTGTGCAGGCGTAGATGAACGAATGAAGCCGGCATAGTGATCCTGTCCAGTTACATAGAGACAACAAGGCCCGGATTGTACCGGGCCTCGAACAAAACATCAGCCTTGCGCCTAAACCTGCGTCAGACCTTCCAGCGCCTCGTAAGCCTGTCGCACCGGGGCGAACGAGCGCCGGTGAATCGGTGTAGGCCCCAGCCGTGCCAACGCTTCCAGATGAACGGGCGTCGGGTAGCCTTTATGGCCGCCGATGCCGTACCCCGGGTAGATCAATTCGAATGCCGCCATTTCCCGGTCGCGGCTGACTTTGGCCAGAATCGACGCGGCAGCAATGGCCGGCACCTTGCCGTCGCCCTGCACCACCGCTTCGGCGCGCATCGGCAGTTTCGGACAACGATTACCGTCGATCATCGCCAGTTTCGGCTGCACATGCAGCCCGGCCACCGCGCGCTGCATGGCGAGCATGGTCGCGTGTAGGATGTTCAGCTCGTCGATTTCCTCGACTTCGGCGCGGGCGATGCACCAGCTCAGGGATTTTTCGATGATCTCGTCGTAGAGCTTCTCGCGCCGGGCTTCGGTGAGTTTCTTCGAGTCGTTGAGACCAAGGATCGGCCGGTTAGGATCGAGGATCACCGCCGCCGTCACCACCGCGCCGCACAACGGACCACGACCGACTTCGTCGACACCGGCCACCAGTTCTTCGACTTCGGCGACCAATGTGAAATCCAGGCCCATTTGCATCGTCTTGCTCATTGTTTCTGACCGATCAGGTTGAGGACGGCATCCGCCGCCTGATTGGAAGCGTCCCGCCGCAACGTGCGGTGAATCTCGTCGAAGCCACGGGTCTGCTCTTCGCCGCCGTCGATCAACGGCGACAGGGTCTGCGCCAACGCCTCGACCGTCGCATCATCCTGCAACAACTCTGGCACCAACAGACGCTGGGCCAACAGGTTGGGCAAGGACACGTACGGGCTCTTGACCATTCGCTTGAGGATCCAGAACGTCAGCGGTGCCAGGCGATACGCAACGACCATCGGCCGCTTGTACAGCAACGCCTCGAGCGTCGCCGTGCCGGAGGCGATCAGCACCGCGTTGCACGCCGCGAGGGCCAGATGGGATTTGCCATCGAGCAGGGTCACCGGCAAGTCGCGGCCAACCAGCAACGCTTCGAGTTGCGCGCGACGCTCGGCATTGGCACACGGGATGACGAAGCGCAGCCCCGGGCGAATGGCCCGCAGACGCTCGGCCGTATCAAGGAACAGCGCCCCGAGACGGCCGACTTCACCACCGCGACTGCCGGGCATCAACGCCACCAGCGGACCGTCGGGCAAACCGAGTTCGGCACGCGCTGCGGCGCGGTCGGCCTGCAGCGGAATGGTATCGGCCAGCGTATGACCGACGAACCGCACCGGCACGCCTTTCTCTTCGTAGAATTTTGCTTCAAATGGCAACAGGGTGAGCATCAGATCGCAGCCTTCGCGAATTTTCAGCACACGCTTCTGACGCCATGCCCACACCGACGGGCTGACGTAGTGCACGGTCTTGATCCCGGCCTGACGCAGCTTGAGTTCGATATTGAGGTTGAAATCCGGGGCATCGATGCCGATGAACACGTCCGGTTTCTCGGCGATCAGCGTAGCGATCAGGTCCTTGCGGCGCTTGAGCAACTCGCGCAGCCGACCGAGCACCTCCACGAGCCCCATGACCGACAGGCGCTCCATGGGGAAATACGACGTCAGGCCTTCGGCCTGCATCAACGGACCGCCGACACCGATGAACTCGACTGCCGGATGTTGCGCCTTGAGGGCGCGCATCAGACCGGCGCCCAAAATATCCCCGGAAGCTTCGCCCGCCACCAGCGCAATACGCAGATTGGCCATGATCAGCGGGTGATGCCGCGAGTCGAGGACTGGATCGAATCACGGAACAGCGCGACTTCCGGGAATTGCGCAGCAGGTTCGACCAGTTCGGCCAGCGCTTGCTCCACGGTCAGCCCCTGGCGATACACCGTTTTATAGGCGCGGCGCAGCGCATGAATTGCGTCTTCACTGAAACCGCGGCGGCGCATGCCTTCAAAGTTCATGCTGCGCGCTTCGGCAGGGTTGCCGAAGACGGTGACGAACGCTGGAACGTCCTTGCCGATGGCAGTGCCCATGCCGGAAAAGCTGTGCGCGCCAATATGGCAATACTGATGAACCAAAGTGAACCCGGACAGGATCGCCCAGTCGTCAACGTGCACATGCCCGGCCAACGCGGTGTTGTTGACCAGAATGCAGTGGTTGCCGATGACGCTATCATGCCCGATGTGGGCGTAGGCCATGATCAGGTTGTGATCGCCCAGCGTGGTTTCCGAACGGTCCTGCACGGTGCCACGGTGAATGGTCACGCCTTCGCGGATGACGTTGTGGTCACCGATCACCAGACGGGTTTCTTCACCTTTGTACTTCAGATCGGGCGTGTCTTCGCCTACCGAGGAAAACTGGTAGATGCGGTTGTGCTTGCCGATGCGGGTCGGGCCTTTGAGGACCACGTGCGGCCCGATCACAGTACCCTCGCCGATTTCCACACCTGCGCCGACGATCGACCACGGGCCGACTTCGACGCCGTCAGCCAGAACGGCCGACGGATCGATGATTGCACGAGGGTCAATCAAACTCATAGCTTGCGTTCCGCACAGATGATTTCCGCCGAGCAGACCGGCTTGCCGTCGACCGAGGCCTGGCATTCGAATTTCCAGATCTGACGCTTGCAGCTGATGAACTTGGCTTCAAGGATCAACTGGTCGCCCGGCAGCACTGGCTGGCGGAAACGCAGTTTGTCGGAACCGACGAAGTAGTACAGGGTGCCGTCGGCCGGTTTTACGTCAAGCATTTTGAAACCGAGGATCCCGGCAGCCTGGGCCATCGCTTCGATGATCAGTACGCCCGGCATGATCGGGTGCGCCGGGAAGTGGCCGTTGAAGAATGGCTCATTGATGCTGACATTCTTGTAGGCGCGAATGCGCTTGCCTTCAGTGTCCAGTTCCACCACCCGGTCCACCAGCAGGAACGGGTAACGGTGAGGCAGGTATTCGCGAATCTCGTTGATGTCCATCATTTCGGGGGGAAGCCTATGTAAAGATTGGGAGCGCGACTGACGCGCACTCCTCTAGCAAATCAAGGAGGCAGTCTAGAGGCTGTGCACACTTGATATGGAAATGGTATCAGCCATCAGATGAAGCATTGCTGCCGGGGGTCACTTCCCCGACGCGCTTTTCCAGCTGCTTCAAACGTCGCGCGAGGTCATCGAGCTGACGGATGCGGGCCGCGCTTTTGCGCCATTCGGCCGCCGGTTGCATGGCTGTGCCGGACGAATAGGCACCCGGCTCGGTAATCGAGTGGGTCACCATGGTCATCCCGGTCAGGAAAACGTTGTCGCAAATATCGATGTGCCCAACCAGGCCGACACCACCGGCGAGCATGCAATGCTTGCCGATTTTGGTGCTGCCGGAGATACCGACACACGCCGCCATGGCGGTGTGATCACCGACCTGGACGTTGTGCGCGATCTGGATCTGGTTGTCGAGCTTCACGCCGTTGCCGATCACGGTGTCCGCCAACGCGCCACGGTCGATGGCGGTGTTCACGCCGATCTCGACATCGTCGCCGATGGTCACGCCACCGATCTGGGCGATCTTCTGCCAGATACCTTTCTCGTTGGCAAAACCGAAACCTTCACCACCAAGCACGGCACCGGACTGGATCACTACGCGCTTGCCGATGCGCACGTCGTGGTACAGCGTCACCCGCGGAGCGAGCCAGCCGCCCTCACCGATTTCACTGCGGGCACCGATGACGCAATGGGCACCCAACGTGACCTGCGCACCGATGCGGGCACCCGCCTCGATCACCACGAACGGGCCAATGCTGGCGCTTGGATCAACCACCGCATCCGGCGCAATCACCGCTGTGGGATGAACACCCGCAGCGGCTTTCGGCTTCGGATCGAACAGATGCGAGATGCGTGCATAAGCCAGGTAAGGATCCGGCACCACCAGCGCGTTGCCGGTAAAACCGTCGGCATCGGCCTCCTTGAGCAATAGCGCAGCCGCCTGGGAACTTGCCAGGTATTTGCGATATTGAGGATTTGCCAGAAAGCTCAACTGAGCTGGGCCAGCCTCCTGCAAGGTGGCTAGCCCAGTAATTTGCGTCTCGGGGTCGCCACGCAGGGTGGCGCCGAGGAACTCGGCCAACTGGCCGAGCTTGATAGTCACGGTCATGGGTTACTTCAGCTGATTCATGCGCTCGATAACCTGGCGCGTGATGTCGTACTGAGGTTTGACATCGATCACTGCGCCACGCTCGAACACCAGGTCAAAACCACCTTTCTTGATGACTTCTTCCACTGCGCTATCCAGTTTCGGCTTCAGTTGCTTGAGCATTTCGCGGTCGGCAACTGCCTTGGCTTCGTTCAGTTCCTTGGACTGGAACTGGAAGTCACGGGCCTTTTGCTTGAACTCAAGCTCCAGACGCTCACGCTCGCCCTGCTGCATCTTGTCGCCACCGGCCATCAGACGGTCCTGGATACCCTTGGCGCTGCTTTCCAGCGTCTTGAGCTTGGTCAGTTGCGGACCGAACTTCTTCTCGGCATCCACCGCGTATTTCTTGGCCGCATCGGATTCCAGCAATGCCATCTGATAGTTCAGAACGGCGATTTTCATGTCGGCGAACGCCGGGCCTGCCACCAGTACGGAGGCCAGGAGAACCAATTGAGTCAACTTACGCACGATGCACTCCTACAAAATCCATTGTCGTTATCTTGGGTCAGACGCTTAGAACGTCTGGCCGAGGGAGAATTGGAACACTTGAGTTTCAGCGTTATCCGGTTTCTTGATCGGTGTAGCCAACGCGAAGCTCAAAGGCCCCAGTGCGGTTACCCAGGTCACGCCAACACCGACGGAACTGGCCATGTTGCTCAGACTGATGTCGTTGCACTGTGTGTTGGCTTTTGTACCGTCAGCATTGGTGGTCGACTTGCAAGTCGAGTCGAACACGTTACCGACGTCCCAGAATACCGAGGTACGCAGGGATCGCTGATCTTTCACGAACGGCAGCGGGAACAGAACCTCTACACCACCCTGGATCAATACGTTGCCACCGAACGGCAGCGGATCCTGATCCGGGTCGGCAATGGTACCGGCGTTACCGGTGACCGCCTGACCACGACTCGGGGTACTGCGAGGACCCAGCGTACTGTCCTTGAAGCCACGTACCGAGTTGAAACCACCAGCATAGTAGTTTTCATAGAACGGCAAGCCGTCGGTCGAACCATAACCGTCGCCATAACCCAGTTCGGTGTGCAGACGCAGGGTGTAGTTTTCGGTGATCGGCTGGAACAACTGACCACGGTAGTCGAGTTTGTAGAACGACAGGTCGCTGCCCGGAATCGTGGTTTCCAGGGTCAGGCTCTGGGAACGACCACGGGTCGGCAGTACGCCCTTGTTCAGGGTCGACTCGGACCAGCCGGCCGACGCCTTGAAGTTCAGATAGTTGTCGCCTTCCTTGTTAACGAAGTCGAAGATTTCGTCAACGGTGTACTGACCGGTCTTGATCTTGTCCTGCTGAGCGGACAGACCGAAGGTCAGACGCGACGTCTCGCTGATCGGGTAGCCAACGTTGACGCCGGCACCCAGGCTATCTACCGCATAGCTCGCTACATCGACATCAAGGTTTTTGTAGTCAGTGGTGCGATAGAACGCGTTGTAACCCAGGCTCACGCCATCGGCGGTCCAGTAGGGGTCAACGTAGCCGAAGTTGTAACGGCTCTGGTATTCGCTGCGGGTCAGGCCCACGCTCACACGGTTACCGGTACCCAGGAAGTTGTTCTGGGTGATCGAACCCCCGAGGATCAGACCGGCGCTCTGGGCGAAACCGACGCTGGCGGTGATCGAACCGGAAGCTTGTTCTTCAACGGCATAGTTCACGTCCACTTGGTCGTCGACACCCGGTACAGCCGGAGTCTCGACGTTCACTTCCTTGAAGAAGCCCAGACGTTCAAGACGGGTCTTGGACTGGTCGATCAGGTAGGTCGAAGCCCAGCCGCCTTCCATTTGACGCATTTCGCGACGCAGCACTTCGTCTTCGGACTTGGTGTTGCCACGGAAATTGATACGGTTGACGTAGGCACGCTTGCCCGGGTCGACGGCGAACAGGATGTCCACGGTGTGATCGTCGTCATGCGGCTGAGGAACGCCGTTCACGTTGGCGAAGGTGTAACCCTCGTTACCCAGGCGACGAGTGATCAGTTCGGAAGTGGTGGTCATCAGCTTGCGCGAGAACACCTGGCCTTTCTGCACCAGCAACAGCGACTTGACCTGGTCTTCAGGGACTTTCAGGTCACCGCTGAGCTTGACGTCACGTACGGTGTACTTCTCGCCTTCGGTGATATTGACGGTGATGTAGACGTGCTTCTTGTCCGGGGTGATGGATACCTGGGTCGAAGCGATATCCATGTTGATGTAACCACGGTCCAGGTAGTAGGAACGCAGACGCTCCAGGTCGCCGGACAGTTTTTCACGGGCGTACTTGTCATCGTTCTTGAAGAACGACAGCCAGTTGGTGGTTTTCAGCTCGAACAGGTCGATCAGGTCGTCATCAGGGAAGACCGTGTTACCCACCACGTTGATGTGCTGGATCGCGGCCACGGTGCCTTCGTTGATCTTCACTTTCAGCGCCACACGGTTACGCGGCTGCGAGACCACCTCGGTATCGACGGTCGCCGAGTAACGGCCCTGGGCAACGTACTGACGCTGCAGCTCGTTACGGACACCTTCGAGGGTGGCGCGCTGGAAGATTTCACCTTCGGACAGACCGGACTGCTTCAGGCCTTTCATCAAGTCTTCGGTAGAGATCGCCTTGTTACCCTCGATCTCGATACTGGCGACCGACGGACGTTCGACGACCGTGATCACCAGAACGTTGCCTTCGCGGCCCAGCTGGATATCTTGAAAGAAACCGGTTTTGAACAACGCACGAGTGGATTCCACCAGGCGACGATCATCCGCCTGCTCGCCGACGTTCAACGGCAAGGCACCAAAGACGCTACCCGCGGAGACCCGCTGGAGGCCGTTGACGCGAATATCAGAGATAGTGAAGGACTCGGCGTGAACTTCGGCGATCATCAATACGGTGAGAACCGCAGTTAGCAGCAGACGTTTCATGAAGTCCTTTCTTATTCCAACTGGCAATAAACAAACTGCCGCAAAATGCGGCAGATTCGCAATTCAGCGAAGCTTCACAGTCGACCCAGATCATTGACCAGAGCAAGCAACATCACTCCGACCACCAAACTGATACCGATCTGCACCCCCCAACCTTGCACCCGATCCGACAAGGGGCGACCACGCACCCACTCAATCAGATAAAACAACAAATGCCCCCCATCCAGTACAGGAATGGGCAGCAAATTCAGAACCCCCAGGCTAATACTCAGATAAGCAAGGAAATTCAGGAAATCAGCAACGCCCGACTGGGCAGAAGCGCCCGCCACTTTAGCAATGGTTATCGGCCCACTCAAGTTTTTTACCGAGAGCTCGCCAAACAGCATTTTCTTCAACGAGTCCAGCGTCAGCACGCTCATGGTCCAGGTACGACGGGCACCCTCGCCAATCGCGGCCAACGGACCATAACTGACCTCGCGAATCATTTCCGGCGGCCAGTCCACGGCTTTTACCCCCGCCCCGAGATAACCGCTTGGCGACTTGCTTTCGCCGCGCGCCGCCAGGGTCACCGGGACGTCGATTTGAGCACCATCACGCTCGACTTTCAGCATGATTTTGGTATCAGGACGCGTACGAACGCTGTCGACCACTTGCTGCCAGTCATTCAGCGCCAGGCCGTCGAGCGCCAGCAGGCGATCACCGGTTTTCAGACCGGCGGCTTGTGCCGGGCCTTTTGGATCGAGTTCAGCCAGTACTGGCGGCAAAGCCGGGCGCCATGGGCGAATACCCAGCGAGCGAATGGGATCGGGCTCGTCAGCGCCTTTGAGCCAATGGTCCAGCGCCAGCTCACGCGGCGCGTCGACGGTCGAACCCTGCTCGCGCACGAGCAATTGCAGGGAACCACTTTCCCCCAGACGACGCACCAGTTGCAAATTGACGGCAGCCCAACCGGAGGTAGGCTCACCATCGATGGCGACGATCTCCTGGCCCGCGCTCAAACCGGCCCTGGCCGCAATGCTGCCGGACTCGACGGCACCGATCACCGGACGGATCTGCTCGCTGCCGAGCATGGCCAGCACCCAGAAAAACACCAGGGCCAGCAGGAAGTTGGCAATCGGCCCCGCCGCGACAATGGCGATGCGCTGGCGCACCGATTTACGATTGAAGGATTGATGAAGCTGATCGGCCGGGACTTCGCCTTCACGCTCATCGAGCATCTTGACGTAGCCGCCCAGCGGAATCGCGGCGACGACAAATTCAGTGCCCTGCTTGTCGTGCCAGCGCAACAGGGGCATGCCGAAGCCGACGGAAAAACGCAGAACCTTGACGCCACAGCGACGCGCGACCCAGAAGTGGCCGAATTCGTGAAAGGTGACCAGCACACCCAAAGCGATCAGGGTGCCGGCAATCATATAGAGCGCGCTCATCTACTTTCTCCGCAATCCTGTTCAGTGCCGCGTGACGCCATGGTACTGCAACGGCTATCGCCCGTGACGATTCAGCCACTGCCCGGCCAGAGTCCGCGCTTTCGCGTCTGCGGTAAACACCGCGTCCAGATCCTCCAGCGCAACCACTGGCTCGAGGCTCAGCACGTCCTCGATGATACTCGCGATTTCCAGATAACCCACACGTCCGTCGAGAAACGCGGCGACCGCCACTTCGTTGGCCGCATTGAGCATCGCCGGCGCACTGTTACCCGCCTCGGCCGCCTGTCGCGCCAGGCGCAGGCAAGGAAAACGCTCTTCGTCCGGCGCCTCGAAATCCAGGCGCGCGATGGCAAACAGATCCAAGGGCGCTACACCGGAGTCGATACGCTCAGGCCAGGCCAGTGCATTGGCAATCGGCGTGCGCATGTCGGGATTGCCCAACTGCGCCAGCACCGAGCCATCGACATAATCGACCAGCGAGTGAATCACACTCTGCGGATGGATCACCACCTCGACCTGCGACGGCTTGGCGTCGAACAGCCAGCAGGCCTCGATCAATTCCAGACCCTTGTTCATCATGCTGGCCGAGTCCACGGAAATCTTGCGCCCCATGGACCAGTTCGGGTGCGCACACGCCTGATCAGGCGAAACGTGCGCCAGCTCGCTCAACGGCGTCTGGCGGAAAGGCCCGCCCGAAGCCGTGAGCAAAATCCGTCGCACGCCGACTGTACTCAGCCCACGGGAAAAATCCTGCGGCATGCACTGGAAGATCGCGTTGTGCTCGCTGTCGATCGGCAGCAGCACCGAGCCGCTCTTGTGGACGGCCTGCATGAACAGCGCGCCGGACATCACCAGCGCCTCTTTATTGGCCAGCAGGATTTTCTTCCCAGCCTCCACCGCCGCCAGGGTCGGTCGCAGGCCTGCGGCACCGACGATGGCGGCCATCACGGCATCGACTTCAGGTGCAGAGGCAACCTGACACAGGCCCTCCTCCCCCACCAATATGCGAGTGGGCAGACCGGCAGCCCGCAGGTCGTCCTGCAAACCACGCGCCGCCGCCACTTCCGGCACGACTGCGAATTGCGGCACATGGCGCACGCACAAGGCCAGCAACTCGCTCAGACGCGTGAAACCGCTCAGGGCGAACACCTGATAGCGCTCGGGATGACGCGCGATGACGTCGAGGGTGCTCAGACCAATCGAACCGGTGGCCCCCAGAACAGTGATCTGTTGAGGACGGCTCACGGTGCAGCCATCCACAACAATACAGCGAAAATCGGGATCGCCGCGGTCAGGCTGTCGATGCGATCAAGCACACCGCCATGACCGGGCAGCAGGTTGCTGCTGTCCTTGATGCCGGACTGGCGCTTGAACATGCTTTCGGTGAGGTCGCCCACCACCGAAATGAAGACGATCAGCGCAGCACCGATGAGCCCCTTGAGCAGTTCAGCCACCGTCCAGTCGCGAACCAGGCCGACGATCGCGGTGATCACCAGACTCAGCGCCAGGCCACCGTAAACGCCTTCCCAGCTTTTGCCCGGACTGACTTGCGGCGCCAGTTTGCGCTTGCCGAAAGCACGACCGGAGAAGTAAGCACCGATGTCGGCACCCCAGACCAACACCATCACCGCCATGATCAGCCAGTTACCCAGTGGGTATTGCTTGATCTGCACCAGTCCCTGCCAGGCCGGCAGCAGGATCAGCAAGCCGATCACCAGTTTGGTGGCTGCTGTGGACCAATGCTCGCTTGAGCGTGGATACGTCAGCACCAGGTAAGTCGCCACCGCCCACCACAACACCGAAGCGCCCAACACCCAAGGGGCCAGGCCCGGCAGGACGTACATGACGAACAGCATCAGCGCGACGACAACGGCAAAGCCGACACGGAACGACTGCGCGGTAAAGCCCGCCAGACGCGCCCATTCCCAGGCACCCAGACTCACGACCAGACCGATGAACAGCGCAAAACCGGATCCCTCGAGCAGGAAGAAACCGCACAGAGCGATCGGCAGCAGGATCAGCGCAGTGATGATTCGTTGTTTAAGCATTAAACCCGGGCTCCAGCTTCGACCTGTTCGCTCGTTTTACCGAAGCGACGCTGGCGCGAAGCGAAATCGGCCAGCGCAGTGCGCATGGCTTCGTGTTTGAAGTCCGGCCAGAACAGGTCGGAGAAGTACAACTCGGCATACGCCAGTTGCCACAGCAGGAAATTGCTGATGCGGTGCTCGCCACCAGTGCGGATGCACAAGTCTGGCAGCGGCAGGTCGCCGGTCGCCAGACAGGTTTGCAACAGCTCCGGAGTGATGTCTTCCGGACGCAGATGCCCGGCCTGAACCTCACGCGCCAGACGTTGCGCCGCCTGGGCAATATCCCACTGACCGCCGTAGTTGGCGGCGATCTGCAGAATAAAGCGGTTGGCACCGGCGGTCATGGCCTCGGCTTCGCGCATCGCCGCCTGAAGCTCAGGGTGGAAGCGCGAGCGATCACCGATGATGCGCAAGCTGATGTTGTTGTCGTTGAGGCGCTTGGCCTCACGACGCAGGGCCTTGAAGAACAGGTCCATCAAGGCACTGACCTCATCGGCCGGGCGCTGCCAGTTTTCACTGGAAAAGGCGAACAGAGTGAGCACTTCGACCTTGGCCTCGGCGCACACCTCGATTACCGCCCGCACAGCATCCACGCCGGCTTTATGCCCGGCGACACCCGGCATAAAGCGTTTTTTCGCCCAGCGATTATTGCCATCCATGATGATCGCGACATGGCGCGGCACCGCGGACGGCGCAGACTGCTTGGTCTTTTCCATTGAAACGCGACCCTTATACGGCCATCAGGTCTTTTTCTTTCTCGTCCGTGGCCTTGGTGATCTGGGCCTCGGATTCTTTGGTCAGCTTATCGATATCAGCGATGGCACGACGTTCTTCGTCTTCACTGATTTCCTTGTCCTTGACCAGTTTTTTAAGCTCACCCAATGCGTCACGACGAATGTTGCGCACGGCAACGCGCGCGTCTTCCGCTGCGCTACGAGCCTGCTTGGTGAAGCCCTTGCGCGTTTCCTCGGTGAGGGCAGGCATCGGGATCAAAAGCAACTCACCCAGGTTGGTCGGATTGAGGTTCAGACCGGCGCTCTGGATCGCCTTGTCGACGGCAGCGAGCATGTTGCGCTCGAAAGCCACGACTTGCAGGGTACGCGAATCTTTCACGGTGACGTTGGCGACGCTGCTCAGCGGGGTGTCAGTGCCGTAGTAAGGCACCATGACACTACCGAGAATGCTCGGGTGAGCCTTGCCGGTACGAATCTGGCCGAACGCGTGGTTCAGAGATTCCAGGGATTTCTGCATACGCGCTTGGGCGTCTTTCTTGATTTCGTTGATCATTGTTGACCTTCCTCGATCAGAGTGCCTTCAGCGCCGCCATGCACGATGTTCAGCAGGGCGCCGGGCTTGTTCATGTTGAATACGCGCAGCGGCATCTTGTGATCGCGGCACAGGCAGATAGCAGTCAGATCCATCACGCCCAGCTTGCGATCCAGCACTTCATCATAAGTCAGATGATCGAACTTCTCGGCATGCGGGTCTTTGAACGGGTCTGCGGTGTAGACGCCATCAACCTTGGTCGCTTTCAGCACGACGTCGGCATCGATTTCGATGGCACGCAGGCAGGCTGCCGAATCCGTGGTAAAGAACGGATTGCCGGTACCGGCGGCGAAAATCACCACGTCCTTGGAGTTCAGGTGGCGCATGGCTTTGCGGCGATCATAGTGATCGGTCACGCCAACCATGGAAATGGCCGACATCACGATGGCCGAGATATTGGCACGTTCCAGCGCGTCGCGCATGGCCAGGGCGTTCATCACAGTGGCCAGCATGCCCATGTGGTCGCCTGTCACCCGATCCATGCCGGCCTTGCTCAAGGCCTCGCCACGGAACAGGTTGCCACCGCCGATCACCAGACCGACCTGTACGCCGATGCCGACCAGCTGGCCGACTTCCAGCGCCATCCGATCCAGCACTTTTGGATCGATCCCGAACTCTTCCGAGCCCATCAGGGCCTCGCCGCTAAGCTTGAGTAGAATGCGTTTATAGCGAGCCTGATAACCACTGCCCTGCTGAGCCATTGCGAATCTCTCCTGCGGCGTATTTAAAAAATTCTGTGCAAGCTGTTTTACAGCTGCCGTTCACTCTAGCTTGGCGCTGCTTCAGCGCCATCGGAACCTGGCTTTGTAAGTCAGTTCCCAGCGGAAACCAATTAAAAACTGGTAACCCCATCTGAAAAGAGGCTGCGCGCGTGAGCGGGCAGCCTCTTTCGGGCGACAGTTGAAAAACCGTCTTATTGCTTGGCGGCAGCCAGCTGGGCAGCAACTTCTTCAGCGAAGTTGTCGACCGGCTTCTCGATGCCTTCGCCTACTTTGAAGTAGGTGAAGGAAACGATTTCTGCGCCGCCTTTCTTGGCCAGCTCGCCAACCTTGATCTCAGGGTTCTTGACGAACGCCTGCTCAACCAGGCTCGCTTCTGCCAGGAACTTGCTGATACGGCCTTTGACCATGTTCTCAACAATGTTTTCTGGCTTGCCTTTGATCTTCTCTTCGTTCAGCTGCAGGAACACAGCCTTTTCACGCTCGATCGCTTCAGCCGAAACCTGCGAAGGCAGCAGGAACTCAGGGTTGCTTGCAGCTACGTGCATCGCGATGTCTTTGGCCAGCTCGACGTCGCCGCCTTTCAGAGCCACAACAACACCGATCTTGTTGCCGTGCAGGTAGGAACCTACAACGTCACCTTCGATACGGGTCAGACGACGGATGTTGACGTTTTCGCCTACTTTGGCAACCAGTGCTTCGCGAGCGGCTTCTTGAGCAGCGATCAGCGGAGCAGCGTCGGTCAGCTTGTCAGCGAAGGCTTTTTCTACGCTGGCAGCAACAAAGTTTTTGAAGTCGTCTTGCAGAGCCAGGAAGTCGGTCTGCGAGTTCACTTCCAGGATAACGGCAGCTTTACCGTCGTCCTTGATTGCGATTGCGCCTTCAGCGGCAACGTTGCCAGCCTTTTTCGCAGCCTTGATCGCGCCCGAAGCACGCATGTCATCAATGGCTTTTTCGATGTCGCCGTCAGCCTTTTCCAGGGCTTTCTTGCAGTCCATCATGCCTTCGCCGGTACGCTCGCGCAGTTCTTTAACCAACGCTGCAGTAATTGCTGCCATTTTCAAATTCCTCTTGGATAGGTTTTCAACCATTCCACCCGATCGAACGGGCGTTCAATTCTTCCCGAAACACCTTGTAGCTGCTGCACGTTACAAATGCAGGAGGTGCGCTGCCACACGTGGGCGCCAACAAACGGTTTTCGAGGTGGCAAAAAGGGGGCCAAGCCCCCTTTTTGCTTACTGAGTCAACGCCAGGGCGTCGATTACTCAGCTGCAGCCTGAGTTTCTTCAGCTGCGAATTCAACAGTGCCGCCAGCAACATTGTTGCGACCACGGATCACTGCGTCAGCCATCGAACCCATGTACAGCTGGATAGCGCGAATTGCGTCATCGTTGCCTGGGATGATGTAGTCAACGCCTTCCGGGCTGCTGTTGGTATCGACAACGCCGATGACCGGGATGCCCAGCTTGTTGGCTTCGGTGATCGCGATGCGCTCGTGGTCAACGTCGATCACGAACAGTGCGTCTGGCAGACCGCCCATGTCCTTGATGCCGCCCAGGGAGCGATCCAGCTTTTCCAGGTCACGGGAGCGCATCAGCGCTTCTTTCTTGGTCAGCTTGGCGAAAGTACCGTCTTCGGCTTGAACTTCAAGGTCACGCAGACGCTTGATGGAAGCACGAATGGTTTTGAAGTTGGTCAGCATGCCGCCCAACCAGCGGTGGTCGACGTACGGCGAACCGCAACGTGCTGCTTCTTCAGCAACGATCTTGCCAGCGGAACGCTTGGTGCCGACGAACAGAATCTTGTTTTTGCCCTGGGCCAGACGCTCTACGAAAGTCAGAGCTTCGTTGAACATTGGCAGGGTTTTTTCAAGGTTGATGATGTGAATCTTGTTACGCGCGCCGAAAATGTACTTACCCATTTTCGGATTCCAGTAACGGGTTTGGTGACCGAAGTGCACACCGGCCTTCAGCATATCGCGCATGTTGACTTGGGACATGATAGTTCCTTAATAAGTCGGGTTTGGCCTCCACGTATCCCAATGACCAACCAGTGGCATAAAGCCAAAGGCACCCAGGTCATCGTGTCGACACGTGTGTGGATTTAAGCTTCTCGGGGCATCCCCGGAAAGCGGCGCATTTTATACCACAGGGCGCGCAGAAACGGAACCCGGAATCTGTATTCGCACCAGGGACATGGGCGCAGCCCCCTTGGAATCGCCGTCAGGCACACCATTGTATAGAGAGAGACGATGTACGCAGGCGCGGATTTGCGCCTTTCGTCTGTTAGAATCGGGTTTTTCAGGGTCGCAAAACGTACACCTGCCACCCTATCCGTATCAGCAAGCGCCGCCGAGCGCAGAGAGAGCCTGTATGACCGTCAACCTCAAAACCCCCGAGGACATCGCTGGCATGCGTGTCGCCGGCAAACTGGCCGCCGATGTGCTGGAAATGATTGCCGAACACGTCAAACCGGGCGTGACCACCGATCAACTGAACCAGATCTGCCACGACTACATCGTCAATGTGCAGCAGGCCATTCCGGCCCCGCTCAACTACAAGGGTTTTCCGAAGTCGATCTGCACCTCGATCAACCATGTGGTCTGCCACGGCATCCCGAACGACAAGCCGCTGAAAAACGGTGACACCCTGAATATCGACGTCACCGTGATCAAGGACGGCTACCACGGCGACACCAGCCGCATGTTCCACGTTGGCGAAGTGCCCGTCTGGGCCGAGCGCCTGTCGCAGGTCACTCAGGAATGCATGTACAAGGCAATCGAGATCGTCAAACCTGGCTGCCGCCTCGGCGACATCGGTGAAGTCATCCAGAAGCACGCGGAAAAGAACGGCTTCTCGGTGGTTCGCGAGTTCTGCGGCCACGGCATCGGCAAGGTGTTCCACGAAGAACCGCAGATCCTGCACTACGGCCGCGCCGGCACCGGCATGGAACTGAAGGCCGGCATGACCTTCACCATCGAGCCGATGATCAACCAGGGCAAGGCCGACACCAAGGTGCTGGGCGACGGCTGGACCGCGATCACCAAAGACCGCAAGCTCTCGGCGCAGTGGGAACACACCCTGCTGGTGACCGACACCGGCTACGAGATCTTCACCCTGCGCGCCGACGACACCATCCCGCGCGTCTCGGCCTGACCCCTAGAACGCTCCCACCTTTATAGAAGGAAAGCCAATCGATGCCGCAGGTGGATCCCGAACTCTTCGACCGCGGCCAGTTCCAGGCTGAACTGGCCCTGAAAGCGAGTCCTATCGCGGCGTTCAAAAAGGCGATCCGCCAGGCGCGCGAGGTCCTCGACACGCGTTTTCGCAATGGCCGCGACATCCGCCGCCTGATCGAAGACCGCGCATGGTTCGTCGACAACATCCTGCAAAAGGCCTGGGAGCAGTTCAACTGGAGCGAAGACGCCGACATCGCGCTGGTCGCGGTCGGTGGCTACGGCCGGGGCGAGCTGCATCCCTATTCCGACATCGACTTGCTGATCCTGCTGGACAGCGCCGATCACGAAGTTTTCCGCGACTCCATCGAGCGTTTTCTGACGCTGCTGTGGGACATCGGCCTGGAAGTCGGCCAGAGCGTACGCTCGGTCGATGAATGCGCCGAGGAAGCCCGTGCCGACCTGACCGTGGTCACCAACCTGATGGAAAGCCGCACCATCTGCGGCCCCGAGCGCCTGCGTCAGCGCATGCTTGATGTCACCAGCACGGCCCACATGTGGCCGGCCAAGGAGTTTTTCCTGGCCAAGCGCGCCGAACAGAAGGCCCGTCACCACAAGTACAACGACACCGAATACAACCTGGAACCCAACGTCAAAGGCTCGCCCGGCGGCCTGCGGGATATCCAGACGATTCTGTGGGTGGCCCGGCGTCAGTACGGCACCCTGAACCTGCGCGCCCTCGCCGGCGAAGGTTTTCTGGTCGAGAGCGAAAACGCCCTGCTGGCGTCGTCCCAGGAATTTCTGTGGAAAGTGCGCTATGCCCTGCACATGCTCGCCGGTCGCTCCGAAGATCGTCTGCTGTTCGATCATCAACGGACCATTGCCGGCCTGCTCGGCTTTGAAGGCGACGACGCCAAACAGGCGGTCGAAAACTTCATGCAGCAGTATTTCCGCGTGGTGATGAGCATCGCCCAGCTCAGCGACCTGATCATCCAGCATTTCGAGGAAGTCATCCTCGCCCCGGAAGACGAAGCGCCGCCGCAGCCGATCAACTCGCGCTTCCAGTTGCACGACGGCTACATCGAAGCGCGCAACGACAACGTGTTCCGCCGCACGCCGTTCGCCATGCTCGAGATCTTCGTGCTGATGGCCCAGCAGCCGGAAATCAAAGGTGTGCGCGCCGACACCATTCGTCTGCTGCGCGAGAACCGGCACCTGATCGACGACAATTTCCGCAACGATATCCGCAATACCAGCCTGTTCATCGAGCTGTTCAAGTGCAAGATCGGCGTGCACCGCAACCTGCGCCGGATGAACCGCTACGGCATCCTCGGGCGTTATCTGCCGGAGTTCGGTTTTATCGTCGGGCAAATGCAGCACGACCTGTTCCACATCTATACGGTCGATGCGCACACGCTGAATCTGATCAAACACCTGCGTAAATTGCAGTACACCCAGGTGTCGGAAAAATTCCCGCTGGCCGCCAAGCTCATGGCCAAACTGCCCAAGCCTGAGCTCATTTACATGGCCGGCCTGTACCACGACATCGGCAAGGGCCGGCATGGCGATCACTCGGACATCGGCGCGGTCGATGCCGAAGCGTTCTGCCAGCGCCATCAGTTGCCGCTGTGGGACAGCCGCCTGATCGTCTGGCTGGTGCAGAATCACCTGGTGATGTCGACCACCGCGCAGCGCAAGGATCTGTCCGATCCGCAGGTGATCCATGATTTCGCGCAGATCGTCGGCGACGAAACCCGTCTGGACTACCTGTACGTGCTGACGGTTGCCGATATCAACGCGACCAACCCGACGCTGTGGAACTCCTGGCGCGCCAGCCTGTTGCGCCAGCTCTATACCGAGACCAAACGCGCTCTGCGTCGTGGTCTGGAAAACCCGGTGGATCGCGAAGAGCAGATCCGCCAGACCCAGAGTGCCGCACTGGACATCCTCGTGCGTGGCGGCACCGATCCGGACGACGTCGAGCAGTTGTGGGCGCAACTGGGCGATGACTATTTCCTGCGTCATACCGCCGGCGACGTGGCCTGGCACAGTGACGCGATCCTGCAGCAACCGGCCGATGGCGGCCCGCTGGTGCTGATCAAGGAAACCACCCAGCGCGAGTTCGAGGGCGGCACGCAGATCTTCATCTATGCGCCGGATCAACACGATTTCTTCGCCGTGACCGTGGCCGCGATGGATCAGCTCAACCTGAACATTCATGACGCCAGGGTCATCACCTCAAGCAGCCAGTTCACCCTCGACACCTATATCGTGCTCGACAACGACGGTGAATCCATCGGCGACAACCCGACACGGATCAAACAGATTCGCGACGGTTTGACCGAAGCGCTGCGCAATCCGGACGACTACCCGACGATCATCCAGCGCCGGGTGCCGCGCCAGCTCAAGCACTTCGCCTTCGCGCCGCAGGTAACGATCCACAACGACGCTCAGCGTCCGGTGACGGTGCTGGAACTCACCGCCCCTGATCGCCCAGGCCTGCTGGCGCGGGTCGGCGGGATCTTCCTCGAGTTCGACCTGTCGCTGCAGAACGCCAAGATTGCGACCTTGGGCGAACGCGTGGAAGACGTGTTCTTCATCACCGACGCCCACAACCAGCCGCTCTCCGACCCGCTGCTGTGCAGCCGCCTGCAGGACGCAATCGTCGAGCAACTGAGCGTCAACCAGGAACCGGATATCAAGCTTTCGCGCATCAGTATTTGAATCAGCAAACTACCCCTGTGGAGGCAGATATAGCTGCCGGGGCTTTTGTGGTGAGGGGATTCATCCCCGATGGGTTGCGAAGCAGCCCCGAACCGGCAATCGCGGAGTATCCGTTACACCGCACGCGATGGTTTTGCGGCTGCTGCGCAGCCGATCGGAGATAAATCCCCTCGCCACGGAGTTCTCTCCACATTGAACGAGGCCCCCATGAACAACGCTCTGAACCAGCTCCAGCCTTACCCGTTCGAAAAGCTCCGCGCCTTGCTCGGCAGCGTGACGCCGAACCCGGACAAACGCCCGATCGCCCTGTCGATCGGCGAGCCGAAACACCGTTCGCCAAGCTTTGTCGCCGAAGCGCTGGCGAACAATCTGGATCAGATGGCGGTGTACCCGACCACCCTCGGCATCCCGGCCCTGCGCGAAGCCATCGCCGGCTGGTGCGAACGTCGCTTCGGCGTACCAAGCGGCTGGATTGATCCGGCGCGCAACGTGCTGCCGGTCAACGGCACCCGCGAAGCACTGTTCGCCTTCACCCAGACCGTGGTCAATCGCGGTGACGATGCACTGGTGGTCAGCCCGAACCCGTTCTATCAGATCTACGAAGGCGCCGCGTTCCTCGCCGGGGCCAAGCCGCATTACCTGCCGTGCCTGGACGAAAACGGTTTCAACCCGGATTTCGACGCGGTCTCGCCCGACATCTGGAAACGCTGCCAGATTCTGTTCCTGTGTTCGCCGGGCAATCCGACGGGCGCGCTGATCCCGGTCGAAGTGCTGAAAAAACTCATCGCCCTGGCGGACGAATACGATTTCGTGATCGCCGCCGACGAGTGCTACAGCGAACTGTATTTCGACGAACAGACCCCACCGCCAGGCCTGCTCAGCGCGTGTGTCGAACTGGGCCGCAAGGACTTCAAGCGTTGCGTGGTGTTCCACAGCCTGTCGAAGCGCTCCAACCTGCCGGGGCTGCGTTCCGGTTTCGTCGCGGGCGACGCCGATGTCCTCAAAGGCTTCCTGCTCTACCGCACCTACCACGGCTGCGCGATGCCGGTGCAAACCCAACTGGCCAGCGTTGCGGCATGGAATGACGAAGTGCACGTGCGCGCCAACCGTGCGCTGTACCGCGAGAAATTCGACGCTGTCTTGGCGATCCTCAGCCCGGTGATGGATGTGCAGCGTCCGGACGGCAGTTTCTACCTGTGGCCGAACGTACAAGGTGACGACGCGGCGTTCTGTCGCGACCTGTTCGAGCAAGAACACGTGACCGTGGTGCCAGGCTCGTATCTGTCCCGCGAGGTAGACGGTGTGAATCCGGGCGCCGGTCGTGTGCGCATGGCCCTGGTTGCGCCACTGGCTGAATGCGTCGAGGCCGCAGAGCGGATTCGCGCGTTTGTCTCTCGCCAGTCGTAAGTGTCTTTACCGTGCCAGTTTTGCTGGCACGGTAACCGGTCATAAAACCGTACATATATTCAATTTACCGATTCAACCTCAGCCCCTAGCATCCGTCATTCAAAGCAACTTGTCGGGAACAACAAGCAACCCGAGAAGTTAAACCTGAAGAATGAAAACATGGATGTTCCGTAATGCAATCAACCTGGCTTCAACCAAACAAACAATTCGAACACACACTTATCTCCCGCAACATTAAATGTACTTGGGAGATTCAAAAACATGTGGGCTAAAAACAATCCGGCGAAATTCTGGACTCCCGGCAGCACACTTCGCATCGCGTTCCTCAACGGTACGCAGGCATTCAAGGACGAAACGATCGCCGCCGCCAGCAACTGGTTGCCGCACATCAACTTGAAGTTCGATTTCGTCGAAGGTGAAGAAGGCGATATCCGCATACTCAGTCAACCGGGAACGTTTTCCTCTCTGATCGGTACCGATGCTCTGTTACATCCCGATGAGCCGACCATGCGACTCTGGCCACACCCACCGAGCCAGGCACGTTATTTCGCAGCCAATGTCATGCATGAGTTCGGTCACATGCTCGGCGCAGAACATGAACAGACCAACCCCACGGCAAACATTCCCTGGGATAAACCAGCCATTTATAAACAACACGGAATAACCGCCGACCCGGAAGAGGACAACTACCAGGCCAGCGTGACGCGCAAACGACTGCACGACTGGTATTTTGACCTCGGCAATCCCGACGAAAGCATTTACTCAGAGTACGACCAGAAGTCGATCATGCACTATCCCGTCAGCCAGTCGTGGACGCTCGGTGACTTCCAGATCTTCATTAATCTGGACCTCAGCGAACAGGATAAAACCTTCATGTCGAACGCTTACCCCTACCCCGCGAGTCAGTGAGCGCGCCAGGTCCGTATCGGACTATTTGACCTGCCCCAGATTTGCCTCGCTCAAATCAAGCTCGCTCAATACTTCTCTGAGCACGTCATCACCAATCTGGTGATGACGGCTCAGGCTATACAACTCAAGGCGTTGCGCCCGCAACGCCTTGAGTCGCAAACGGCGCTCCAGCAGATCCATCTGGAACGCCAGCGCCTGGGCTTCCGCCGAATCGTTGAACACCTCAAGCTGATGCCGGTACTCGGACATGATCCGCGCCTTGAGTTCGGCCGAGAGTGCTGCCTGCGCAGCGTCCTGCGGCGCGACCTCTTCGGTTTCCAGCGCATGGATCGCCGCCTCGGCGGTCTTGCGCCAGGCGTCGCGCACTTCCTGACGGCGCTTGTCGTCCGGACTTTTCTCGATGCCGCGCAGTAGCAATGGCAAAGCGATACAGGCGCAAATCAGCGACAACAGAATCACCCCGGCGGCGATGAAGATCAGCAGATCGCGCTCGGGGAACGCCTCGGCCCCCATCAGCATCGGCACCGACATCACACCGGCCAGCGTCACCGCACCGCGCACACCGCCGACGGTCAGCAGCCAGCAGGATCGCGCGGTCGGCACTTGCGTCAGGTCGCCCTTGCCGCGCAAACGGCGCAGCAGCACCGACAGGCGCCAGATGCTCTGCACCCAGATAAAGCGCAACAGCACCAGCGCGAGGAAAATCGCCACCACGTCGAGACCTCGGTACAGCAGCGTCGGCCACAACGTCGGCTCGTGGCTGACCACCGCTTTGATGATGTCCGGCAATTGCAGACCCAGCAGCAGGAAGATCAGACCGTTGAAGGCAAATTCGAGCAGCGACCAGACGCTACGGTTGAGCAAGCGAGTGCTGGTCTGTCGTGGCAACAGATCGAGCCAGCTCTGCATCATTCCCGCCGCCACCGCCGACAGGATGCCCGAAGCGCCCAACCGCTCGGCCAACACATAAGCCGCGAACGGCAGCAGCAACATGAACACCACGTGGGTGGCCGGATCGTCCCAGCCCCGGGCGATCATCCACGCGCGCAAACGCCCGACCAGCCAGCTCAGCACCACGCCGACGGCCAAGCCTCCGACCGCCACCAGCACGAAGGTCAGGCTGGCATTGGCCAGTGAGAACACTCCGGTGACCGCCGCAACCAGGGCAAACTTGAACGTCACCAGACCCGAAGCATCGTTCATCAAGGCTTCGCCCTGCAGTATGTGCATCAGCGGTGTCGGCAAACGGTTCTGCGAGATCGCCGACACCGCCACGGCGTCGGTCGGCGACAGCACCGCGGCCAGCGCGAAGGCCACCGGCAGTGGAATTGTCGGCAACAGCCAGTGAATGAAGTACCCGGCACCGACCACGGTGAACAGCACCAGGCCGACCGCCAGCGTCAGGATCGGCCCACGCAAATGCCAGAACTCGCGTTTGGGCATCCGCCAGCCATCGGAAAACAGCAGCGGCGGCAGGAACAGAAACAGGAACAATTCGGGGTCCAGCGCCACGTGCAGGCCCAGTGTCGGCCAGGCCAGCAAGGCACCGGCGGCGATTTGCACCAGGGGCAGCGGCAGCGGGATGACCCGTCCGACCAGCCGCGAGACGCTGACCAGCATCAGCAGGATAAGGACGGTGTAAGCGGTTTGCATAAAGCGGAAATCTCAGACAATCGACAGCGTTGAACGGTCATATTAGCCGCTCAGGATACGTCTGACCGCTGCACCTATGTCGCACTGCTGGAACGCAGTCCCCTTGTGGGAGCGAGCCTGCTCGCGAATGCGGTGCCTGATTCAACAGAGATATTGCCTGGCACGGCCCCTTCGCGAGCAGGCTCGCTCCCACAGGTTTTGCAGCGTTACGACAACCGTGGCCGCCCGAAACGCGTTGGTCATGGCATAATCCGACACCATTTTTTTCCAGCACCTGTAAAGGGGGCGATTCCTTGACCGTTTCAAGTAAAACGTTGCACCTTTTCGGCATCAAAGCCTGGGATGCCGCATAAGAATCGATCAAGGCCTTTAAAATCAAGGCCTTGAGCCGTAAATCAGCACTGAAAACCACCCGATTTTGCGACTGTTCAGAACCCAATAAACATTGGCCCAAACGGTTGCGTTTTGGGGAAGACTTTCACACCCGCCTGCGGCGTCCTGCCGACCCAACACAACTCCTATTTTTGCAATTCCCGCATATAAGCCTGACACGCCTGCAGGGCAATCAGCCCCCGGTCGCCGGTGTCGGTGATGGCGATAATTCGTTGAGCATGCGCCGGGTCAAGTCGGGCTCGTACGGCTGCATGATCCAAGCCGCCGGTGCTGGAGGTGGTTGGCACGTCGCAGCCTTTGGCAGCGTCGGTTGCGTCGAGGAGGACTGACAGCCGCAAATCAGAAGTGGCAAGGCGATCGCGAAGACGATCTTGGTCACGTTGGGCATCGGTCATTTTCCTGAAGTGGGTTTGCTCACTGGACGCCAGCTTCTGCTCGAGCACCAGCCGTTTGTCCTGCTCGGCCTGCTGTGCAGTGGCCGCGGCCTGGGTCAGTTGATTGAGGATTTCGGCGTGCTGCTGGGACTGCTCGGCCAACTGCTTGCCGTAGCGCCAGTCCTGAAACTGCCAGGCGCTGCCAGCGCCGATCAGCACCAGCGCCAGCACGCCAACCGCTTTCCACGGAACGACCATCACGGCACATCCCTGAAGAAGACGTGCCCACCCAAACTGAGCGTCTGCTTGGCCTTCGCCGCCCAGGCCGGCGCCTTGATGTTGGTAGCGTAGTAATGCGTGGCGCCGCCGGTGGGATCCGGCACCTTGCCGTCGATCACTTGATCAGCAGCGATTCGGCATTGCGCCAGCTCGCGAAACGGGATTTCCTTTACGCCGATCAGGAACTGATAGTTCGGGTCAGTCTTGTTCCAGCAGCTGAACTGGTAAGGCTTCTGGCACACGCCGGCGTAGCCCTCGCCCCACCACGAATTGGTCTTGCCATCGAACACGCGGTTGCGGATCGTCCAGGCCACGGCTACTTGTCCGGCCGGGCCTTCACCTCGGGCCTCGCCCCAAAGCGTGCGGGCAAGGATGTCGCGATCTTTTTCGGTTACAGGCATCACTTTTCTCCAGGCAAAAAAATACCCGCTCAATGGCGGGTGGATTCGAAAACCGGCAGTTATGAACTTGGCTCAATCGCGCTGATTCGGCTTTCAAGTTGTTTATTTCTCAACGAAAGCTCTTGCACTGCACCAACCAGATAGGAAACGAGACCGAGTGAGTCGAGCGAAAGAATTGAGGTGATATTGTCCTTCGTTTCGCCCTCGATGATCTCGCCAGTCACCAGCGCTGAATCCGATACCATTACATCTTGAGCGATGAAACCTCGTTTTATGCCGGACTGAGCAACCGGCCCACGCTGTGAAAATCTGTAGGTAACCGGCCGCAGTGACTCAACTAGCGAGAGGTCGCCAGAGGTATCTTGAACGTAAGTGATTTCATCCTTTATGCGCTCATCCGACGCGGTGTACTGAATCGTGCCAGTGTTAGTGCCATCCACCCACACCTGCATGCCGGAACCCCAAAAGAGATTCCAAGTACTCGAACTGGACGTACCGCCGTTACTTGAGCGATACCCAGGGGGGAAAAACGTGGCGCTAGAGATAAAATATCCGGCGCTACTGGACAAAGTTGCAGCATTATTCAACCGCAGAGTTGCAACGTTGGCTGCCGAGCCAGTCTGCACAGCGCCTGTCATCCTGGGGTCGTTGCCAGCGGCGACAGTTCCAGCACCCGTGCCAACTTCCAGAACAGCCGCACTACCCAATCCGAGGCCAGTTCGCGCGGCCGCCTGTGTTTTCCCTCCCGTACCACCTTGAGACACAGAGAGAGCTGTAGTCATCCCTGTAATGGAGGTGATATCGCCGTTCGCGCCAGACTTCGCCGCCTCCAGCGTGGCGCGTGCCGCTGGTGCGTCCGTGTCATTCAACAGCCCTTCGATGAAAACGGAAAGATCGGTTATGCCCGTGCCGCCCTTGCTGGGAGGCAAAATGTCGTAGTTCCCAGTAGTCCCGAGCGCCGCCAGCTTCTCGCCGTAGTCATTGAGGATGGCGCGCACCTGGTCGGACAGATCCTTCTGGTAGCCCTGTACCGGCATGATCGAGTAGAAGCCGCCGGCCGCTGTCGGGCCTTCGTAGTTGGGCGAGATCGACAGAGCCGTATTGCTGGCGATGTTGGTCACCTCGTACCAGCGACCGTCCGGCCCGCGAAAGCCATCGCCGACCCGGCTGTTGGCAATGAATGCGGTGCCCGAGCCTGTCACCGCGTTGGAATTTTGGGTGACAGAGACCGTTCCCGTCTTGTACCAAGGCATTGTATATCTCCAGAAATAAAGGTTTCAGGCCAGCAACTTGGCGCAGAGAAATGGGCGATGGCCCTGGTCAGTCCAGGCTGTAAAGGCAAGGCTGTACATCATGATGCGGCCGCCAGCGTAATCGACTCCCAGAGCGCAGCCGCCACCGGTACCGTCGTTGTGGCAGTTCATCGTGAAAGGATTGAGGGACACGTACTCACCTACCCCGAGGCTCTTGTTGATACCCCATAAGTACCGGCGCCCAACACTGAGCTGTTCGGTTCCGAGATACGTCCAGTTGCCAGCAGCGAACGTAACGACCACCGCCGGGGCGCCGCTGTCGTAAACAAGCGCGCCAGCGCCATCCCACAGCCGCATCCCATAAGCAGCGGTACCCATCGAAGCCCATGCCGCCACGAAATACTGCCCGCTGAGGGTTTCATTCACCCGTGACGCGTTCATGGCAAAGCCAGTCCAGTTACCCGGCCCTCCCGTAAACCACACTGAAATGGGAACCTGAATCGCGCCTCCCTGATCAGGACGAATGAACACCATTGGCGGGTCTTGGCTGGTCACCGCCCGGGCAAACGTACCTGATGCAGTTGCAACACCGGAATAGGTACCTTTGGTGAGAAGGCAGAGCCTGGGTGCCTCCGAATCAATTTGAACAAACGAGTTGTCATTGATGCTCTGAAAGCCGTAACTCATGTCGAATACCTGATGGCGTAGCCCTTGGCGACGATCCTTGTCTGAATTGTCGAGGCGCTGGCTGACGGATTCTTAGGCCTGACAATCACTTGGCCGACGGCAGTCGTGACATAGGGATAGGACTTGGCATTGCCGCTACCGTCTGTTTCTGACGACTGCACATCCTGTGCACGCGTCGGAATGATCATGAACACGCAGTTGGCTGGGTTGAAGCCTGGAATATTGAGTGTGTAGCTGGGCGTGCTACCGCTGAAGTCGATCACGCCCTGCCACAGCACCTGATAGGTAAAGCTGTTGGTATCCATCCCGAGATTGCCATTCTCGTCCCAGACTCTTGCTCCATAGGTCATGCGTCCAGATCTCCAAGCTGCACCCGTTTCACGCCGTTTTGATCGAACACCTTTATCGCTCTGTTGGTCATCGTCAGTCGCCCGCCACCGGGCGCTGGCCCGTTGAACTCGAGGTTTCCTGCTTTATCCAAGCGCCAACCCAGAGCACCGGCAACATAGTTGTCGGATTGCAAGTACTGGCCGATTTTCAGCATCGTGATGCTGCCGTCCTGAATAAACGCCGAGTTCATGAACACCTGGCCACCCTGCACTGCAAACGGCACCGAGATGGCGCCGCCGGCAATCGTGTTGACGATGGCAAACCGGTCAGCGCTGACCAGGAACTGACTCTGCAGCCCGGCACCGGTGTTTTCGATGCCAAGACCGATGCCAGCCGCGACGTACTGCCCATTCGCCGTGACTTGCATCTTCACCGACCACATCGTGTTCAACTTGCCGGCCGTGTCCGCGTAGGCGGTCGAGGTCTGCTGAATGGCCGTCGAGTTTTGCCCGACGGAAACATTCAATTGGTCGATTTTCGTCGCGGTCGCTGATTCGTTAGTGGCCACCACCTCTTCAAGCTCGGTGATGTTGGCAGCGTTCTCTCCGATTTTCGCGTCGAACGTCGTGACGCGCCTTGCCATTGCCTCGTTTTCGGAGGCTCGAACCTTCGATTCCGATGCGAGCGAAGCGGTGCTGGTATAGCTCTTGATCGCGTCTGCAAGATCACCAGCGCCATCATCGTCTCGATAGGAGGCGCGCAGGGCTTCGAAGGCCGTTGCCTGGGCCGTAACCACGCCGTCGAGTTCAGTGATCTCGGCAGTGTTGGTGGCAACCTGCTGGGCAAGTCCATTAGCCGTCTCAACGGTCTGGCCAACGTCGAGCCAATAGGCAGGGTTCGGCGGAGGCGTGTCTTTCGGCACCGGCCCAGTCGCCTGATAGATGCGCTTGCCCTGCACCACCAGGTCGTACTCTTCGTAGGTATCGTCGGGGTTGTAACCCTTCAGCCCGTCGAGCGCATCGATCTGTTCCTGCAAGCCTGGGATTTTGTCGATTTCGTCGACGATGTCCTGTCCCAACTCTGTGCGACCAATCTTCCCGGCCAGCGCCGCAAGGTATGCCGATACATCGTTTGAGGTCTGAGCCGGCACATATAGAAAGGAGCTTTTCCCGTAGGCGTTCGATGAGCGGATGAAGTAGTAGTAGTTGGTCCAGAACCCCAGCCCGTTGTGGGTGAAGGTCAGGCCTTGCCCCAGATATTCGGCATCCGCAGACGTTGCCGTCGGCGAAGTGCTGAAGAAGTATTCGTAGGTGCCTCCGTTCAGCCCATTTTGTGAATTGCTTGGGATCAGCACGATGCTGTCGATCGAGGACTGCACCACGCAGCTCTCTGGAATGGGCGGCCCGTTGATGCTGACGGTGATCGTTGCCTCACCGGAACGCGCCATCGGCCCAACCGCCGCCACGCTCATTGTGTAGTTTCCAGACGGCAGGCCGTTAATGGCGATCTCCGTCGAGGTGGCCGGAACGTTGTGCGACTGCACCGCGGTAGCGCCCTGCCGAACGATGACGATGTATTCCTTTACGATGCCTGTCGGTGGAAGCCACGACAGCACGCCCTGAGTTACCTCGGCGGTGGTGTCCTGCGTCCACGTGACTGCACTCGGGGTACCGAGACCGCCGGCCGGCAGATTGATGAATCCGATCGGGTTGTACGGTTGGCCCACGGCATCATCGAAGATCGCCGCCTCGTACTGTTTGACCTGGACGGTGCAGCCTTCGCTGTCGCCCATTGACCAGTCCGATACGATGAACTCGCCCAGGATGTTCAGCGACGGCAGGTTGACCCGCACCACGCGGCCCGGCCGGCAGTTGTAGCCGGCGAAGTTCATCGGAATGCTGATCGCCCCGCCCGCGCGGCGCCGGCGCAACTCCATGTTCGCCAGGCGCTGGGCCTGATACGGATCGGTGACGTAGGAGTAGGTCAGCGTTTCTGCCGCCTCGCCGCCATCCTCGACGATCCACTGAGCAACACTGACCTCCGGGTAGTCGGTTTCCGTCCACGACTGCGACGGATCAATGAACGTGCCCCGGACGGTATTGATCGCCGAGTCGTTGGTCGGCTCGGTGCTGCCGGTGACAGTGCCGATCACCATGTCCTCGGTGATTTCGAAGTCATACGGGCCGTAGTACGCGCCAGCCTGAAGCATCCAGCGCCCACCAACACGGATCAGGTGGCCACCGCAGGCCGCTTCCAGTTTCTGCAGCACACCCGTGCGCTGCTCGTCCGCGCCGATCACACAGCCGCTGCGATAGCGCTGGCTGGTCGAGCCATCGGCATTGGTCAGGGCCTCGTCGCACACGTTGGCAGCACTGGCGAAGGTTTCGAACACGATCTCGTCGTCCGGCACGCCACAACGCGCGCGCAGGAACCAGAGCAGGTGCAGCGCGGTATTGGCGCTGTAAACAGCGGTACCGGTGCGCGGGTCGTAAACGTCGTTGCGGCCGCGCACCACGAAACGGGTGTCCGGGATGCCCGACGGGAATTTCTCTGCGCTGTACTGCAGCGAAACCCGAACGAACGACAGACCCCGGCCGATCTGGCTGTCCTTCCAGTCTGGGCAGTTGGCCTTCAGGAAAGCGTTCACCTGAGTCGGATTCACCACCAGCTCATACGTCGCCTGCGCGCCGTAGCTGCCGATCTCTTCCTCGCCAAGGTAGATGTTTTCAAGCGCGGTGATCGGGCCCTCGCACAGCACGTACACCAGGTGCAGCCACTCGCCCTCACCTTGCGCACCGGCCTGCTCCTGCGCCCAGACCAGCACGCCACCGGTTGAAACGCGGCCGAGGATGAAACGGACCGGCGCCTTCGACGACCGAACAGTCTGCGCCGACGGCTCGTTGTCGCGCAGTGGCGACTTGGTATTGAGCTTTTCCTGCTGCTCCGATGCGTAAAAGGCCAGCGCGGCGCCGGCGACCGCTCCCCACGGGCCACCTTGGGCAAAACCAACAACCGCACCGACTACAACCGAGGCAAGTTTTCTGACGCCGCCGCTCATTCAACCCTCCACGCGGCCAGTGGCTCGCATACGACACGGGCTGCGCCGTCGTCGGTTGTTGCCCAATAATCGCCAGCCCAGAAAACAGCCATGCTTCGGCCGCCGGGGGCGTCGTACAGCACCACGTCACCGCGCTGGATGAACGTCAGCGGTACCCTTGCAAAATGGGCATCCCACGCCGCCTCAAGGCTGCCGTGCTGCTTCTTCAGCTGCCGCTTGGCGCCGGTTTCCGTCGTGTACTTGCCCCGATAGTTCTCCGCCGGATCAACGCCACACACCGACACCGTGCAGTCGGCGGCGAACAGGCAGCAGTCAAATTCGCCCCATGAAAAAGGCCGCTCTTGGGCGGCCTTGATCGTTTCGTTCAGACGTGTTGTCCAGTCTCGGTAGCGCATGGCTAGCTTCCATAGGTGAATGTTGGTGCGTCCTTCTTCGAGCCCCAGTAAATGGGCCACTCGGACATCTGGGCGATGGCGTAGAAAAACCGGTCGCCCTGGTGGCGCGCGCGGTGATTTTCGTCAGTGAATCGTTCGGTGCCGGTGCGGCTCCACTCGGCCATGCGGTCAATAACAGGGACGGTGATGCTGTTGCCGTCCTCGCCATTGCCAGCGAAGGAGAACTTCGCCGCGTCCATCCGGCCGGAGAACAGAATGTCCGCCGCGTAGTTGCCGGCCTCGTCGAACACCACGAACATGACTTTGGCCATCCGCCCACGGCAGCCTCGGACGTTGGTTTCGGAAAGGATGTAGGCATCGAGACCGCTGAGGGTCAGCTCGACCGACATTGGCGAGCCGGAGTTGTCGCTCTCCTGCGACTGGCTGACCTGGCCGAAATTGCCCACGCCGAGGTAGGTAATGCCGTCGATCACCAGATCACCGGTACCGGTATGCGCGAAGACCATGCCGTCGACGAAGTCGAGCTGCACGGCATACACCGGCATGAATCGGCCGGTCGCGATGATGTTCACCACGTTCTGGCTGAACGGGAATGCTGATGGCATCAGAACGCCTCCCTGAATTGGTAGCTACCGTTGGCGATCACCGGCTTTACGGACATGGCCCAGGTGTCGGTGGTCATGCGCATTTCTGAATATGGGTTGAGGTACTCGACGGCGGTACCGGCCGTGAGCGTCCTGCGGATCCGCTTGTTGAGCGACACCGTCACCCTGCCCTGCGCATTTGCTGATGCAGGATCAGTGACTTCAAACATCTCGCCGGCGATGGTGATGTAGTCGCCGGCGCTGAAAGCGGGCGCGTTCGCCGTTGCGCCGCCGATGATCATTGACCGCGCCTGCGCGTTGCCGGTGACCACTGAGAGCGCGCCGACACTGTTGGTGCGCCGGCGGGTAAAGGCCGGAAGGTTGAAGGTGCCGAACATCCCATCCAGTCGCCCGAGAAACGCTGAAAGCTCGCGCTCCTGCTCTCTGGTCAGCACCCCAAAGGTCAAGGTGCATTGCCAGTAAGCGCCCGGGTAGCCGACGATCTGCTGGGCATTTGACAGCGTCGATGTGAACGCCCTGCTGTTGTTGACGATGCCCCACGTCATTTCTGACGGGCGCAGCGAAGCCGGCCACGTGAGAGCCATGCGGTACTCCTTGGAGAAACGGGTTAAGGCTTGCGGATCTTGCTTAAGGAGCCGCCCGGTCCCAGCACCTCAGAAAATGATTGCTCGTAACCGGCGCGCATATTGCGAGTGCAAATTTCAATGAGCTCACCGATATCTGGGCCGACCTCATCGCCGCAGTGCAGAACGGCCGTGATTCGGCCCACGATCTCAGCGTGCAGTTTCATGCGCTCACGCCAAAGGTGAGGAGACGAGTCTTGGTCTATCCCCTTGAATATCACCGGCGATATAGCCTTGGTGATCACATCCAGCAGCTCAGGGACATCTAGATCGGAAACTTTCATCGATTTCTCCTTATCAGTTGCATTGCCGGTCCGTTCTGTTTGAGGTCACGCAGCATCATCTCGTACGCCCCTTTCATGCCGCGATTCGCGCCATCATCTGCAGCCTGTTTCAGTTGCTCGGCGGTGTTTGAATCGGGGCTTCCTTGGAAATAGAAGTTCTGCTCAATGGGCGGGAGGCTCATTGGTGCAGAGGGCGTAGCTGCTCGGGAGGTAGATGCGCCGCCACCAACGTAGCCGCCGTCAGCATAGCCTTTCGAGTTCGCGTTCATACGCTCGAGGAATTCACGGGCGCCTGGCTGACTCACCGCTTCCTTGCGGACAACGAACTCGCCGCCGTGCACAACGCCTTTCGGCTCGAACTTGCCACCATCACCGGTATAGCCGCCGTCGGAGAAACCGAACTTGGAGCTGTACCCGGCAGCCGATGCGCCAAGGCTGGAGGATGTGGCCGCAGCAGAGCCAGCCGCGAAACCGTTACCTGCGGCGGAGGCACCGGCACCAGCCAACCCGCTGAACAGCGTGCCGAAGATGCCGACCGCCGCCTGACGCACCTGAATGCGGATCAGATCGGCGATAATGCTGTCCGCAAGGTCTTTGAACGACAGCTTCCCGGTTTTCACGAAATTTACGATCGAGTCTTCCATGTTGCTGAAGGCATTGGTGAATAGCGATTTGCTTTGGCCGGCCACATCAGCAGCTTGCTCGGCATAGTTCTGAAATGCCGACCTTGCACCGTTCGACCAGTCGACTTGAGCCTTATCCACTTTGGCCCAGCCATTCACCATGATTGCGACCTGCTGCGGGAATAGCTCTTCGGTGATATTGATCTGATCCTGTAAACCCTTGCGCTGCTGGTCAGTTGACGCCCTGGCAAGCTTGGTACGCAGATCAAGGATTCGGTCGTTGTGATCGCTTTCAAGCTTCAGTCGCTCCGAGGCTCGTTGTGCCTCCTCGGTACCCTGCCCAATAGCAGCAGCCGCCTGATTGGCAGCTTCCTGCTGGGTTTGGAGCTGCTTCTGGATCTGCAGTCGATACTGCTCGGCCTGGCTCAGCTCGCCACTTTTTTCAATAACTGCGGCGTAATCCTTTGATGCCTGACCAAGCGCAATACCATACTGCTCCTGCGTGATCTTCCCCTTCGAAAGGGCAAGCTGCAGCTTCTCCTGTGCCTCGGTCAGATCTCGAACAGCCTGTGCTGCCGGGTCTGCCTTTTTGTAGAGGGCATCGAAGGCGGTCAATGCGGCGTTCAGCTCACCTTTTTCGCTCGGACCCTTGGGGGTTTTTGTTGGCTTGTTTGGCGTGGTGCCGGCCAAAATTTGCGCCATTTGCTCTTCGGCAAGTTGCTGAGGCGTTTTCCGCGGGGTAGCCGGTGCGGCTGGAGCGGTACCGCCATTTGTCAGCAGCCCATAGCCACTGAGCCCTTGCTTTTGCTGATCAACCAGCAGCAGATTGCGACCTGCAGTCAGGTTAATCGACTTGTCGATGATCCGCTGCATCGCGCTGACTTGCCGGGCCGAACTTTCTTCGGCCGCTTTTGCCGTATCGTCCAGAGCCTTCTTCTGTGCAGCTGCCGTATCCTCAGCGGCCTGCATGGCGGTGTAACTCGCCACCAGCAGAACCTTCAGGCGCTCCTGCTCGACTTTGTTGTTCTCCTTGACCGCGTCCTGGTACTTATTGAGCAGGTCGGTCTGCGCTGCGATGGCCTTGGCTTGCTCTTGCTGCGACGAATTGGCGCCCATCTTGATGGCGGTGTATGCCGCCTCAGCCGCTGCGTTTGCGCCAACCAGGTCGCGGGTCTTGGTCAGTTGCTCAATGTACTTTGCCCAAGCTTGTGCGCTGGCGCCATTGGCCTTGCTGGTGGCGCCTAGAGATGCCGCCATCTTGCCGTTATTGGCTGACACGTCCTGAGTTAGCGTGTTTACGGATTGCAGGCGCTCGGCATAGCCAGCCGCAGATTGAATATTGGTGTCATAGCCGGCCGCGATCCCTTCCAAAGAGGACTTGAATCCGCCCGAAAGGCCTTGCGTCGATTGCAGCCAAACAGTGACATCGTCCAGGGTTTTCTGTCCGGACTGCACTTCCGCAATCATGGTGGACAGGGTCGCCAGATCAGCTACCCGCGCCGCACCCACGGAAGTGATCGCATTCTCGGCGATGTTTCCGTATTTGCTGGCGGCGGACGACGCCTGATCGAGTGCCGCCCGTTGCGCTTCGGCCCATTTCGACGCCTGATTGCGCTGCTGGGCAGCTGTCAGGCTGTCGAACTTCTTGACTGTTTCGTCTAGGGTCAGGTTCTGATCAATGAGCGACTTGGTGCCTTCGTCGGCCGAACTGCTGAAGTACAGATATGCGCCGGCTACAGCTGCCAAGCCCAGAGTGATCGCCCCCATTGGGCCGCCAATGGCTGACAACGCAAGCGATCCGGCGGTGCGAGCTACAATGCCCTGTTGCTGGGCTGCGTTCAGCCTAAGCTGTGCCGCGTTTTGAGCGTTCATCGCTAGCGTGTCAGCTTCGCGCGATGTGGCCAGCCTTGCATTTGCAGCCGTGACGCCTGACTGGGCGAGAATCTCGGCGGTTGTCGCCTGGCCGAGCGCGAGCCGAGCAGCAGTTTGTTGAGTGGTGACAATCGCCTCGGTCCGACGAATCTCCGCCAGGCGGGCAAGCGATTGCTGGCGACCGGTTTCAGTGATCTGCGACTGCAACCGCTGAGTTTCGAGCGATCGATCCGCGACCAGCTGTGCTTGAACAGCCTGGATTTGAATAAGCGCGCTTGCCTGGGCCGATTTTGTCGCAAGCGCCTCTGCAAGCGATCGCCGAGAGATGGCCAGAGTGGCAGCCTCTTCAGCAACGACTCGGCGGGTTGTCTGTGCGGCAGCAGCCGTGGATGCAACTTCGGCCTGACTTTCTGTGACGATCTGCGCTTTGGTAGCAACGATTAGGTCGTATCTAGCCTTGACCGCCAGCCCTAGAGAGCTGACCAGTCCGACACCAACTTTTGCAGCGTATGCACCGGTTATAGCCATCAACGCATCGGTGTTGGAGACGACTGTTTTCAGCCCATCACCGCCGACAGCAACGACATTGCCGAGGCCGGTCGCGATGGACTGAATGCCATCGATTACTTCTGGTTTCGACAGAGAGTCGGCCAGCGCATCAACCGAACTGATAAGCGGATTTATGTCGATCTGCCCGACAGCAGCAAGGAAGTTGTTTTTCAGTGCGGTCGATGCCTGCTCGAACCGGCGCGGCATGCGGTCAAGCTCCGAGTTCAGCGAAGTCAGAGACTTGAGAAGCGCATTGGTAACAACCTCAGCGGTGATCTTGCCGTCGGCCGCCATCTGGCGAATCTGGCCGTTGGTGACGCCCAGGTACTCTGCCAGCGCACGGGTGATGCGTGGCCCCTGCTCCATAACAGAGTTCAGTTCCTCGCCGCGGAGCGTGCCAGAAGCCAAGCCCTGGGATAGCTGAATCGCGGCGTTCGAAGCCTCCTGCATGGTGGCGCCGGAAATTACGAACGCCTTGTTGATAGCATCGGTTACGCCAAGCAACTGCTCCGTGGTGTAGCCAGCGCCTCGAGTCGCGTTCGCCAGCCGGGTATACAGCGACACGGTAGACTCGAGCGAGCTGCCGGTGTTATTCGCCATCGTCAGCAGCTTTTGGAATGAATCGCTCGCTACCGAAGTCGAAGAACTGACGAGCGCCAGAGACCCCTGCATGGACTTGAAGGCGTCTGTAAGTCGGATGATCTCGCTGACCACTCGACCGGCACCGAGAGCCGCGAACGCTACGCCAGCTGCTCGAGCCGCCGATCCAGCCCCAGACATAGAGTTGGCAGCTTGATCTCCGACCACAACAAGGTTGTTCAGGGTGATCCGCAGCTGCTCACCATTCCGCTGAGCCTGCCGCGAATCGATGATGATATCCAGGCGGCTGGATTGCTGGGTCATGGCTTTCTCCGGGCGTAAAAAAACCCGCCGGAGCGGGTTGTTATGTTGTTTCAAATTTACCGCGAACTTTTCTCTGCGACCGCCTTCAGGCAGCCGCTATAGAAGTCGTTTCTGAAGTCACTGATCGCCGACTCTTTCATTGGCTGTGTGCTGTATCTAGGCCGCTTAAATGCCTCTACAAACGCTATACGGAGCGTTGAATTAACCTGAGCTTCCACTGGTTCGGAAATCTTTGATGCTTGTTTGTCGAGAATTGCCAGCGCTTCTGACAAGTTCCGTCCATCTTGCCTGTACTCCATCGCCCCTTTTGCAGCGGTGTCGTAGACCTTGCAGGGGTCTTCTTCCGCTGCATGGACCGCTGGCGAAGCGAATATCGACGAAATAAATAGCGTTCGAATGAGCACCTGCATAACCCTTCCCTGTTTGATGGCATCAATCTACCACCATCAGAGAAGGCACCAAAGCCCCGTCGTAACGGTGCTTGTGATCGGTTTATCTATCCGTTGGCATCTAGGCACTGACGAAACGCATCGCTCCTGAATTCATTGATCGCTTCAGTCTTGATGCTGTCGACTATTGCTACCGGTCGCTCGTAGGCTTTGAGGATCATAGATAGCGCAAATTTGCTGCCATCGCCGATCTTTTCGAGCGAATCTCTAGCAGCTGACCGTTCTGGCGCGCCGTCATAGCCTGTCCGGCAAGCGCCGACACTTTCTTGCACGAACTGTCGTCCGCATGGGCTGATAACGCAATGCACATCAATGCTAACGATGCTGCGAGCAATCGATTCATGCCGCCTCTCTACTTGTATTTGTAGGGCTCTGGTGATGTGAGTAGTGGCTCAGCCTTGTCCCACCTTCCGCGATATCCGCGAACTGAATAAGAGTACCCAGGCTTCAGATCGAGCAACATTCCTCGCAGATCTCCGCCGGCGCATGCAGCATTGTTTTTAATACTCAGCTGAACCGGGCCGGGCTTGTGGTACAGCCTCACTGATTTCCCGCTGCTTGTTTCAGCTGCCAGCCTTTCGTTAAGAAAAACCTGCATACCAGCACCGAAGCAGCTCATAGCGCCTGCATCTTGAGTGAAGACGATACGTGCATCGCTAGCTGAGGTTGGCTTCCCAAAGGCGAAAACATCGTCTGCTCGAACCTGTGCAGCCTTCTCAGGCGAAACGCGAGTGGTTTCACAACCTGCTAGCAGCAAGAACACCAACCCAAATGCTATTTGTCTTTTCAAAGACACCCCTCCCTGATTGAAAGAGGAATCTAGCACCAAGTCGAGGCTCTCGACAAAATCACAATTCGTCGCCAACCGAGCTCACAGCCTAAAGCGCCGGCAGCCAGGCCCGCATAGTGCCAGCCACTCCAGCGAAAACCTGATATGCGCCGGTAGGCACGGCAAGATAAACAGATCCGATGATAGCGAGCACTCCGGCAAGGATGATTGCCCCAGCCCCCTGTCCGAGGATTTTCGGAAGTGTCACATCTTCGTGGTAGCGCATCTGTGCCAAGCAAATATCGATGCGGTAGTTGGCGAGCATCATTTGGTCACGAAAGTTCTTCTCGTCTGCAGCGGCTACCTTCCTGAGCTCATCAACTTTATCTTCAATATTCTTGAGAGGGTTCCGCGGGTCCACCCCGTACATACCAGCTACAAATTTGAAAGAGTGTGAGACTTTTTCATCGATTACTGGGGCGTAAGACTCGTAAGAGACCTTCTCGGCTTGGGATGCCTTTCGGCCACCCAGATAGGCCAAAATGATTGAAGTTACGGCCGAGATCACAACAATTGCCAAGCCGAACTCAATGAACCAGTTTTCCTTGGAAAATCCCAAGCCAATCGACAATGCGAGAATCAAAATCGGGATAAGTGTCGCGATGCAGGTCACTTGGATCGTCCTTAATATATGGTTTGTTATTATACGGCAGCCACCGCAATGCCGCTGTACGAATCCCCAGTAACGCCCCGCCGCTCACCGATAGTAGCCTCTCGCCCTCACGCAACGGATAACCCCAGTCCTTTGCTTGCAAGCCCAAGGACTGGGAGAGCGCCAATCTCGGCGCGTTTATGACCTGGAGGTCGGTATGAGCAGCTTTGAGGGAGCCCTGATTAACCATAGGGGCGTCACGTTTGCAGTCGTTATCGTAAAGCACCACTACACGTCGTCATCTAGCGCAGCGCAGCCGGTCCGCGAATCGTTCCAGCCGCACTTTCCAGGAGTGCCCGTTGTTCTGGCGTCACAAGATTCGCGGGGAACCTTCCGGTATCACGGTCGGCAAGATCTGGCCAAACTCCTTGCAGGACTTCAGCCTTCGCAGATTCCGTGGCGCAAATACCACACGTAACTGAGACCATTTCGAACTCGACTCCCGCGGGTGTGAATGTGTTCATTTTTGCTCCTGCGGGATGTCCCGCTCTGTGGTTAATCTTCATCACAAGCCGAGCACCCGAGATCACTTGGTCATTGAGCTTTCCTGCTGCTCTGCCCATCTTTTGCGGAAATCGTCATCAAGGGCGAATATCACTGCATCAAACTCTTCGCGGGAATATCGCTCACCGTAGGCTGCCAGGTAATCACTCAGATCCCGAACAGAGAGAGGTGCCGGAACACCGTTCATGCCGACATACTGCCGCCCCCGACTGATGACGTAGTAGGCTTCCAGCATATCGGTGGTTGGACCGTCCAGCTCTGGCGGCTCAGGGATGTAAACCCTCAGCTTTTCGTGGACTTCTCTTTTGCGCTCGTTTTCCGGGCCCGCCCACTCGGCTGCCCAGCGGTAGGCGGCGAGGGCTTTTCCACTGTTTCGGCCACCTGCTCCTTGTGACGTAGGGCGATGTCATTGGCAGCATTCAGAGCGAGGAAGTAAACCTCTGGCATCTGCTCGATCAAAACAACGCCGCGCTCCGGGGTATACGGCGCAGGTGCGTCTGGATCTTCTGCCTCTGCAACACCCTCCCAGTCGAGGATCAGGTGCTTGCATGCCAGCTCAACGAAAAGAATATCTGGATCTGGTATTTCAACCGATGACTTCTTGAGGATGTCGAACTCTTCAGTCCCTACGCCCATCTGGCGCGAGGCGAATTCAAGGTGTCGCTGAATCTGGCGGTAGTCGCTGGTGTAGCCTGGTCGAGCGGACGATCCGATCTGCAGGCGCAGGCCGGGGGTCGGCTCGATCCATCGCGTAGACACCGCATCGAGCGGATCTTTCTTCTTCAAAATAAAGGTCATTCTGTACTCCAGCAACGAGGCCCTTTCGGGGCCTCTGCATTATTAGCGGTTAAGGCGTAACAGCAGGTACGCGAGTAATCGTTGGCGGGATACGTCGGGCCGAAACAGCCAGCTCCACCTCAATGATGTCGGTCGCACCACCGTCCGGCCAACTGCCTACCGCTTCCATTTCTGGCAGCAGCACCGTGTAAGCACCGTCAGCATTCTCGAGCGTGAAGCTCATGGCTACCGATTCGCCGGTACGCTGTTTGCGGTACAGGGCGTAGGAAGCGGCAGACCAGGCCACGGTGACGCTGCCGGAGGCGCTGAAGGTTGTCGGGATAATGCTGCCGGCGAACGCATCACCCGAGCCCAAGCAGCGCTGCGTCTGGACTGCGTTATCGAAGGTCAGCGACATTGCGCTGATGCAGGTGCCGTTAGCTGCCGAGGCGGCGACACCATCCAGGGTCAATGCGGTGAAGTTCTTGAAGTTGAATCGAGGGCCGTCCGGCTCCGCAGCGGCAGCACTGAAGAAGCTGGTGCCATCGGCCTTGTCTTCCCAGTCAGTCGCCGAAAACGTGGTGTCAATGGTGACATCGTTGTCGGTGCCGAAGGTGAAGGCCATCGATGCCACTTGTGCGCCGCGAGCAACTGACGCAACGGTCACATCGCTCGCGTAGGAGGCGATCGAGTAGCTGATGCGCTGATTACCCATGGTCAGAGAGTCAGCGGTCCAGCGCGCGCCGAAGCACGACTCCAGGAAATCATCGACTGCGCCGCCGTAGCGCCACTTCATACCGATCGCGCCAGCCACATCAACCGTGGTCGGCGTGGTGCCCTGACTCATTCGAGTCGAGCCAATTTCGTTGTTTTCTGCGGTGTTCTGGGTTGGGCCGATACCGAACGAGGTACGGATCAGCTCTTTCCAGCCAGTTGCGGGCGTGATGCCCTGGGTTACTTCTTCAACATAGGCCGTGGCGACCTTTGCTCCTGACGACATGGGTATGTCTCCTTTCTGCGGGCATAAAAAAACCCGCGCTTGGCGGGATTGGCTGGATCGAAGGGGAGTTTATTTCTTGCCGAACCCGGCAGGTCCGCCGCCGCACATGCAATTGATGCTGAATCTGTCAGCGCTTACCAAAAACTGCGAACCGATACCCAGTCCGACACCGGCGGCAACGTATTGCCCTTGCTCATTGACCTGCATCTTCAAAGACCACTGGGGGGCGAGCTTGGCCTTGATCGTGGAATCCTTGATTGACGTCTCGCTCACGAAAACAACGCCATCAACTACCACGAAGGGCTCTGGCTTCTCTGGCTTTTCCAGATTGCCGATGCGGCAGCGAACTGCGCCATCCGTAGTGATAGTCATGACGCCATTCACCATCGAGACTCGCGTACCGGAAGACTTAGCCTTCTCTGCACGGGCCAGCGCCTCCTCCGGGGCTTCCTGCCGAACATAGGTCAGCGTGGTGCGGTAGTCCGATCCGTCGCGGTCAAATGAGAAGTCCTCGGTCGTGAACTCTGCGCTTTCGCGGAACTCGACCGGGATCTTCGCCAGCTCAGTACCGATGAACGCGTAGCGCTCCATCGCATTGGCTGCAAGTTCGCAATCAGGCCATTGTCCGGCAGTTATCGTGACCAACTTGGGGCCGGATGGCTTGATGTCGTCGACAGCGGCGCCATTCAGCTCAAACGACCCGTCATCGCTGTACTTCCAGCCGGAGACGCCCGGCACGTAATCTTTGCTTTGCATTGATGCTCTCCGACGGCCTCAGTAGGCCCTGTAGGGAATTTGCACGTTGACTTGATACCAACCGTTGCCGTCGTCGCCAAGAGTTGCGGCCGAGGCCGCGAAACAGTCGAAACCGCTATCGCTGAAGAACTCGAAGTGCTGCACCAGCGTGTCAGCCGCACGGGTGATTGCCAGCGTGCCTTTGTAGCTCGGCACGAACAGCTGAATGATGATGATCCCGGTGCGCTGCACGCATGGCGACAGGCCGACTTCTGGCGTAGAGGACAGACCTGGAACGTCGGCCAGCCTTGCCCAAATCGGCTTCCCGGACGGGTCGAATATCGCGTTGTTCGGGAAGTCGACGCTCGCCGCCGGGATGCCGGTCCATTGCGTCATGCGCGTGGTGACGATGTTCCGGATCTGCTCGAAGGTCATTGGTTGGCCCTCGCCACGCTATTGAATGCTGCGCCGAACATGCCGACCGGTGCCTGTTTCGAGTGGCCATCTTCAAGGCGCTCGATATATGGCAAATTGTTCTGCAAATAAACAACCGTATACGGCTCAAGGCCACTCAGGCGCGTCACGCCCTCCAGGATCGTCGCTCCTCCGTCCTTATCAAAACGATCCAAGACCTGATAGACAGGAGAGCCAATGCTGATCTGGTTATTCGCTCTTGCGCGACCATAATCAACCGGCGTCCTCATAACCACCTCGTTCAGGCACTGAATCGCGATGGTCCTGACCTTCTTCGACAAGTCCTTCTCTACCACCCCCATAAACAGGCTCGGCGGGATGCTCCAGCCTCTTGCCATGCTCAAGCCCTCCGCAGGTGAAGCTGGTACGTCGCGCCAGTTGGATCGGGAAGAACCAGGTGGACGAGAAAGTTTTCAGTGCCGGCGCTGATGGTGTGGCCTACGTCCGGCACGGCGTCTATCTCGTTGCTGAGGATGACGCACTTCGCATCACCCACCTTGATGTTGATCCCGTCGATGCGCTCGACCTTGAAGCCGGTGATAACGCCCCGACCTGTGTAGGTGATCGTTTCAGCCGTGGTTTCTTCGGTGACCGGGTCAAAGACGCCGGGGCCGTTGTAGCTGCCGACGATCTGGCTCACTGCATCTTCCAGCTTTCCGTCAAACGCCTTGGACAGTTTGGTCTGAAGTTTGTCCTTCATGCCCATGCTCAGCCCCTCACCATCGGGATGGAGTTGGTGCCATTGACCCATGGATAGATAAGCGCCATGGCGAAGCTCTCCCCGGAAGACAGCGCGACAGATCCCTGAATGTAGGTTTCGCTTACAGAGACGCCGCCACCAGCCGATACCGTCTCGCTGATGGTCTCGCGCTCGACAGCCTTATATAGGGAGCCCGTCGCGGCGATTTTCGCAACTTGGGCGCCGGCCTGCTTGATCTCGGCCGGTACTTCGGCGGGAACAGGACGCTTAATCTTGCTGGTCAGCCAGGCATTGGCCTGCATCACAGACAGAACCGGATCACCGGCACCCGCCCAGCCCGACCCCAGCAATGTGTCAACGTCTGCAACAGTGATGAAGTCGGTCATGGGTTATTCCTGGACGGCCTTGTCGAGCAGTTCAGCAAGAGACTGCTTGTTGGACGAGGCTTCGAACTCAATGCCCTTTTCGGTCAGCGCAGCTTTGATCTGGTCGACGTTCAGGCCTTTTGAAGGGCGGTCGACCTTTTTGATCGGCTCGGGATGCTCGTACTCATCCGGTGCGAACTTGGCGTCGATGATCTTGTAGCCCTTCTGACGCAGCTCAGCCTTGCGCTCAGCGGTGACCGGGTGTTTCTCGTAAATGACTTTTTCGTCCATGGTGGACTCCTGACATGTAGGTCAGGCGACCCGAAGGCCGCCGTCCCGATTACTGAGCGGCATCGCCGATGGTGATAACGCCAGCCGAGGCCTTGATGCTGTTCGCAACCAGATCCCAGTTGGTGCCAGTGGCCAGTTCGGCGCTGGTTGGCGACTTGCCGCCGTTGGCGGTGTCCCAGGTGTAGCCCTTGAGGCCCATGCCGAAGGTGTAATCCGCCTGCATGGTGGTCTCGATGCGCTCCTTGCCGTTGGAGGTCTCGATGTTGGTGATCAGGTCAGAGCCATCCATCACCATCGCAGCGCCGTCAGCCAGGCTCAGCACCTTTTGCTTGTTCGGGGTGCCCGCCTCGTACAGAGCTGCGGCGTCGGTAATGATCACCGCCTTACCCAGGATGTCGACCACCTGCACGCCGCTGAAGGTGAACAGCTTCTCGGCGTTAACCAGGTTCTTTCCGATCAGCTTGTGGTACATGGCGCCGGTCATTACCTGGGCAATGAGACGCTGCGAAGCATCACCGAACAGCGCATGGGCGTTGTTGATGGCGACGTAGTCCACGCCGAGAGTGGCGGAAACGTCGTTGGTGGCGGTTGGCTGGTTGCCAATGGCGGCGACCAGGGCGGCGATGGCGGTGTTCAGCTGGTCCGACATGATAGCTTCGGACAGGTTGCGGCTGATCACTTCCAGGGCTTCTTCAGGGTTTTTCTGAACCCACGACAGCTGCGAAGGCTCCCACAGGATCGGACCGAAGCCGCCTGCGATCTTCACCGAGTCGTACTGCTTCTGGGTCAGCGGGGTTGCAGCCTGCGCGCCGTTGGCGGCATAGCGGTCAACACGGCGCTGAGCGCTGTGCAGGCCAGCCCAGAACGACTCTTGCAGGAAGTCTCCGTCGATACCTTGAGTGGTCAGGCGGATGGAGCCAGCGGAGGCGGCGTTGAATTTCTCAACGTCCTGCGCCAGGGTTTCGATGGTGGTTTTCTTGAGGTACTCGTTGAATACCTTCATGTTCGACAGGGACATAGTTGCTCCTTAACTTGTTGCGGTCATGGCCTTAATGGCTGCTACGCGATCTGCTTTGCTGCCGCCAAAGTCGCCCTTGGCGCCGGAATTTCCGCCATCACCGCCCTGAGCGCCGCCGCCGTTGGCGTTGGAACTCTTCAGGATGTGGTCGCGGTGCGGGTACTGCGAAACAAGTGTCTCGATGGCTTCGTCGAAGTCGGCCAGTTCGCCCGGACGGGAGCGGCTGAAAATCTTCTGGCCCTGACCGTCATAAGCGACGACCTTGCCTTCCTCGATCTTCAGGTTCTTGCCGAAAGTGGCTTGAACCATATCCACTGGCACGGCCAGCTTGTCGGCGATGTACTTCGAGCGGGCGAAACTGCCTCCGATCTTCTCGGCATACAGCTGCTGCTCAAAGGTCTGCACCTTGCCGTTGGCTTCATCCAGCTGGGTTTGGAAGGCCTTGCTGATTTCGCCCTTCACCTTCTCGATCTCACCGGCATCCACCAGTTTTTTAGCATCGAGATTGGAGACAGTCTCCAGCGCCTTGCGGGCTGCAGCTGGGTCGTCGATACCTTCGAAGGTCTTTACCAGCCCCTCGGCAGTCTCGGCGCGAGTGCGGTGCGATTTGGCCTCGGCGTTCAGCCGGGTGATGGTGTCGCGGGTGCCCACGGCATCGAACGCAATGTCCTTGCCGTCGTCACCAGTGAATACGGGCTTCCCATCCAGGACTTCCGCGTATTGCTTGCCATCCACTTCAACGATCTTGAGCTTCATTGTTTCTCCTAGCAGGCCATCCGGCCCAGTGCGCCCCGCTCATCCGAACAGACAGGCAATAAAAAGCCCCGGCGTGTGCCAGGGCTGAATGATTTGGTTTGTGGTTACTTGATACGCTTGCCGCTGATCACTTCACCGAGCGACAGGCCCCCGCGAACCCGGATAGAGTCGATTCCGTTAGCCTTGTCGCGGGCAACTAGAGCATCAGCAACTAAGTCAGCCTGATCGCCATTTGGGTACTCGCCGATCTGCGCGCACGATTGCCCGCAACCTCGAGGGCCGTCGCCGACGACGTCGTCCGTCTCGCTGACGAACATGGTCACGATGTGGCGTGTAACCGGGAGAACTTTGTATTCAATGGTCTTCATGGAGCCTCCAGCCTGCGCACAGGCCAAGTTGTGGGGTTGTTCGTTACAGTCCTGCTCGGCCGAATGCCTCTGGCACCATCTGCCGAAGCTGATCCAGCGTGCGCGGCTTGAAGTTGTTGCCGATCTGCAGTTCAGAGAACTGCTCAGGCGTCATACCGCCATCGCGGAACAGCTTCGCCCTGGACTTGCCGATGACCGCATCCTGGAAGGCGGCCGGCTGCGTCTTGATCCACTCGTAATAGGTGGTGTCGGCCTTGACCTGGCCGTTCATGCTCGATCGGTCAGCCAGCGCACCCATTGACGGCGCATCCTTGAGGATCAGAATGAAGCTGGTCCGGCAGCGGATGTGAAAAGGTGGCCGAGGCCCCTCCTCAATCGCGTACTCGGTTCCGTCTGCGGCTCGACAGTAAGCAGTCGTTCGGCCGTCCAGCGTGGCGATGATCTTCACGCCCTGCAGGATGTCGCTGTTCTGTTTGGCGAACTGATTGCGCGCTTGGCTGGCGACGTGCTGAACCGCGGTGCGTGTTACGGCATCGGCGTTGCGGCTGGTGATGGCCAGCAGGCCGTCCGCGTACTTCATGTCCTTAGTACCGCGCAGGGTACGGATGATCTCGGAGTTGGTCTTGCCCTCGAACCACCCTTGCCGTATCGCGCCAGTTACCCGGGATCGCTCGGCCTTGCTCCAGTCCTCGATGAAAGGTGTCAGCAGCTTCCCGCCATCAGCGCCCTTGATGCCGAGGGGCGACCTGAAGGCTGCTGTCTTGAGCGTTGCGAGCGCAGGGATGGTCGCGGTATAGCTCGGCACCGCAGCGCCGATCAAGACCGCCTCGGCGGTTGCTTGCCAGACTGCAACATCCATCAAATCCAGCTGCATCTGATCGGTGTATTGAGTGAGGATGCCGGCCAGCGCTCCATCCACCTGCTTGAGCATGGCATCGAGGCGGGCACGCTTGAACTCGGTCAGCTCCGACCCACCCAACTGCTCGCGCAATGAACGATCGATCTGTCGCAGGAACGGGGCGAACTTCTCGACCTCGCTGGACTTGAGGCTTTCCAGCAGCACCGCATTGCGGATCGTGTCGCTGATCTGATCGATACCCATGGGTTAATCGTCCAGGCTCACGCCTTTGCTTGGTTGAGTTTGTATGCGGGCGAACTCCTTCGGCCAGTCCAGTTCGTCGCTGATGACGCCACGGCGCTGCATTTCGGAGTAGAGCGTTTCGTCGCTGAGCTTTCCGGAGTTGGCCATGCTGATCAGGTTGGGCAGGGACACTTCGGGCGCGAAGTCGCTGTCGAAGTTGCCGCGCATTTCGACGTGGCCACCGTCACCCAGGCTGCCGTAATCGGCCAGGATCTGGAGCAGCTGCGCGACACAGTCAGCGAACTGACCAGCCAGGCGAGCCAGCGGGGACAATTCCTGCGCTGCCTCCTCGTTGGCCTGCGCCGCCGTCTTCACGGCCTGCTTATCCTTCTGGAGCAGCTTGGCCCCAGCCATGCGCATGTCATCGACCAGATCGCTCAGCGAGTCGCGCCCGGCGGTGATTGCCGCCCCGGTGTGCTCGACGTACTGGGCTTTCCCGTCCTTCGGCATGCGGGTTGCACTGGCCGAACTGATGGTCAGCTGGAATTCTTCGTTGTCGGTGAACACGAAAAGCAGCGGGACGCGGGCAACGTGCAGCAAGTTGTCCTGGTCGCTCTGTGACTGCCAGTGCTTGACGTTCAGGTGAGCCAGTTCGAGCAGTGGCGGCTTGGCCGTCATCGGCCCGGTGCGGCCCGTGTAGAACGTCACCCATGGAATGTAGGTGAGGCTGGTCGAGCCCTGATCGTTTTGCTCCCATGCGCCGCCATTCTCGGCCTTTCGATAGGTGCGCCAGCTACCAGGCTCCAGCACGCGGACCTGATCCACGCACTTGACGCCGAAGTCACCGTCTGCAACCTCGACCGACTCCATGTATCGAACCTGCATCAGCTTGCCGCCGTCGAAGCGCCAGCCGAGCACCTGGCCCGGCTTGATGATGACAGCATAAGGGCGAACCCCTGCGGCTTGCTCCTCTGCGATGGTCTTGTACAGCTTGTTACCCTCAGCATCGAGGGTGGGCTGATGCTCGATCATTGCGTGACACAGGCCCTTAGCCAGAGACTCGCGGAACCACTCGACCGACCACGAATTGAGGTCATTGCCGCCAAGGTCGATGTCGGCCGAAAGCAGCTTGATCGGCTCAGGAATATCCTCGCCCAGCTGAAGGGGCTCAGCGAATACGCGGGAAGTGCTGCTGGCCACCGTCTCGGCGTAGGCCGGGAGCAGTGTGGATAGCGCCAGGCGATCCTTGTAGGTGTCGTCGGCTTCAGCTGGGTATTGCGGTAGCAGTTTGGTGCCGGCCGCACGCATTGCCTGGGTTCCACCCATCAGCGGGTCAACAATGGCCCAGTGCTCGCGCATGCGCTCAACCGCCGGCAAGGCGATGCTTGGGTCATTACTCATGGGCTAGATTCTCAGGGATGTGGTGGTGGTTGGTGTCGGCTTGCGCTTGGTCATGGCGACAGCGAAGTAGCGCCAAGCATCAGCACCGTGCGACGTGCTGTCGTGCAGCGGTTTGTCTTTCCAGCAGCCATGCTTGTCGTCCCACTCCTTGCGGTATGCCTCAAGATGGGTGATGCCTTCGCTGCATTTGGATTCATCGAAAACGCAGCGCGGCAGGATCTCCCGAGCCGCTTCAATGCCAGTATCTACGCCAGTCTTCGGGACAACCTGAAACTTCAGGGTGTATTTCACGCCGTCGATCTCGTAGCCCTCTTTGGCGATGTCCTTGCGACTCTTGGCATCACTACCGAACTCACGGTTTTCGATGTCATGCGGCCCCCAGTGCTCGGAATAGGTGTAACCCTTATCCTTAAGCACCTTCATGTAATGCCTCAGGCCTTCGCCGGAATTCTCGTAGTAATCGATGACGTGATATTCGTTGCCGACCTGACGCACGAACCAGATGGCCGTGGAGTCGCCGACGCCGATGTCCCAGAAGGTCATCACCGGCAGGTGGCTGTTGTCTGGCAGCGTGCCGATGCGCTGAGAGGCATACAGCTTGGTGAACTGCTGGGCGTAGTAAGCGCCCTCGATCGACTGCTGGAAGGCTTCGGCAGGGATCGAAGGGTATTCCCGCTTCATGTCGTCGCCGAGGGTCTTCTCCTTGGCGGCGTACCAGGCGCGCTGGCCAGGGTTCGTGTCGATGCCTTGCTTGGCGAACAGCTCAGTGAAGTAGTCAGTCAGGCGTTGCGGGATGACCACATCGGCCGGGTCAAGCCAGTAGGCTTTGTTCTTCCACCAACTGAAGAAGAAGAATTTCCAGTCAAGCTTGCCGAGGGGCGTGCCGGACAGCAGTTGCTTCTCCGCGCTTTGCGAGTAATCGAAGAAGTAACCGGCCCGGCCCTCCGCCGTCGATTCAATCGTGACGAAGCAATCGGTGGCGACAGCCTCGAAGGCGCCGGTGACGATCTCTCTGGCCTTGTGGGGAAACTTGGCGCAGATCTTCCCGAACTCGGAAACGTGCAGATACCGTAGAGTCCCGCCCCGGAAGGACGTAGAAACGTAGAGCGATCCGCCTTTGCTGAACACAAGCTCACCAGCAGCATCGTTAGAAGCAGGATTGGCAGCGCGTATTTCAGCAGGCAGGTTGTCGTAGGCATATTTGACCTTCTCCCGGAACAGGCGCTTGGCGTCGTTCAGGGTGTGAGCGATCAATGCGCACTTGGCCGATTCGAACAAAGCGGCATCGAGCTGGATGATGCAGCACTCAGTGGTGAAGCCGAGTTGCCGGGCTTTCAGGATGATGTTCCGGGTGTGCATCCCGTCGAAGTATTCGATCTGCTCGTCCGTCATCCGGAAGCGGACTTTCTTGCCCTGCTTGTCCGTGATGAAGTAGAGATTGTTCAGGCGCCATCGCTTGTCCCGGAGCAGCTTCAAGTGCTCGGGCTTCATATCAGGCGTCCTTCGATAGATCGTCCATCATTTTGGACAGCTCGTCAGCGTCATTGCCGCCGGATTTGGTGTCGAGGTCGTAGGCTTGGCGCTCCAGCGAGATCAGGGTCTTCAGCGTCTCCGCCATTTCCTTCATCGTCTTAGAGCGGCCAGGCAGATCGATGATCTTCTGGTACAGGTCATTGCGCTTGTCCTGCCCGCTGTCATCCTCGGAGCGCATCAGCTCACCGAGCTCTTCGAACAGTTGGCGGTTATCCGTCAGCCCCTCAAGCTCGTCCAGGAGCTTGTTGGTGAGGCGCCGTCCACGTGAGATATCACCGCGGTGAGCCATGCGGATGTTCGCAATGACCTCAGCGTTGACCTCGATGATCTCGCGCTCGGTTTCCACCGATTTGCTGGCAACCTGTGTGGCAACCTCTCGTTTGGCAACCAGCGAATCAGCCTTCGCCTTGATCTTCGCCTTGAGGTCGCGCTCCCAACCATTAGCCTTGGCGCGCTTCTGGATTGCGGTATGTGAGACGCCACAGGAAGCGGCGATCTCTCTGACGGAAAGCAATCCAGCCCGGTAGGCGCGTTCGATTGCCTCCCAGTCGGGTTGCTTCGTTGTCATGGGAATCCTTAGTCTTCGTTGTCGAGTAGCACATCAATCAGCTTTTGCTCACCCAGGCGCATAGCACCCAGGCATTGCAGGTCGTCGCACTTGGGGCCCAGCCCGAACACCGTCACCTGCCCCTTCGGGCCGATAAGGGTCAAGTCGCCTACGGTGCATTCCGGATGGACACCAGCATCGAGGTCGTCGGCGATCTTGCGCAGTGTCTTCGCAGCGTCTCGCCATCCTTCCCGTTTGAAGTCGATCAGCTTGGCGGTCATGCCTTCACCATCTCGTGCGTCTGGGCATGAGCCTGTCCGTGAAGGATTGCCACCACCAGCCCTTGAGGCAGTCCGGCGGACTTGGCTGCGTCGATGGCCTTGGCGATTGCGGCATCCAGTTCGATCACAGCCTTGTTGATGTCTGGGCTCAGCGGCAGCGCGTGGCGCAGGCGGGTTACGTTGCTCATCAGCTGAATGGATCAGCAGGTTTGGCAATTGAGCGAACGAACCACATGAAGCCTTGTTGCAAGTTGGTCTTGGCCAAGGCCAGCAGGCGCGGGTCAACGCTTTCAATCTGGCCGATCTGCTTGAACAACTCACCAGCGTCAGCCTCAAGCGACTTGATGGAGTTCATGCCGTCGATCTCGGACTGGGTCAGGTCGCGGTAGCCGGTGATTTTCTTGTGCTGGTTGTCCATAGTGATTCCCTCGTCGCGGGTCGCGACACAATTTGCTGATTCGCGAAACGTGTCGCGGATTACTTGCTCTTCTGCGCTGCGGTGTATGCCGCCTCACACGCAAAGCCGGCTATTCGACTTCGATCAAGCGCTTCTGCCAGTCTTCCCGCTTCTTCGTCAGCGCTTCTACGCAGGTCGGCAAGCAGAACGGTAAGGTCGGCTCTTGCCTGGCTTCCGCTGGCAACCTCGGCAGCACAAGACTGTCGCTTGGCGATGAGGTCGGTGATTTGCTGCTGCAGGCTGCGAGCCCGGTTATCAGCAACAACAACGGCAGCCGACACGTGCTCAGTCTTGGCTTTCGCATCATCGGAGACTCGGTTGATGTCATTGGTGATCTCGCGCTGGAGGTGGAGCGTGTTGGTGAGCGAGTCCACGCGGGCGGCGGCAGTGTCGCGCTCGGCGGTGATGGCTGCTCGATCGTCCTTCACGCTATCCAGTCGAAGCGACAGGTAACCAACGGCTGCGAGCGCTGCCAGCACCACCCACAACCATGCAGGGACCAACTTCAGAAAGGCGCTCATGGTGTCTGCCGTTCGACGGCTTCGTTGACCTTCTCCGCTGCCTTGCTGGCGGTGTCCGCCGCTTGGACTGCCGAGTTCGATGCCTCTTGCACCTTCACTGCTGCGTCCTGCGTCTTCTCGGCCAAGCTGTTCAGGCGAACGTCACGTTTTCCAAGCGCGGCGTCGTAAGCTGCGCGCACCTCGGCAAGCTGTTTTGTCTGCTCACTGCTGGCTGACCATACGCCAGCTTGAAAACCGAGGGTCAGACCGCCGACGAGCAGCAGTGCTGCGATAACCCAGACCTCCGCCCGGCGCCACCAGCGGCGAGCAATGAATTCCATAGCGCATCTGTCCATCAGTTGATGCCTCCCAGCTTGGTACGCAGGCGGGCGATCTCTTCGCTCTGCGAGGTAACCGTGGTGGTTAGCTGTGCGACCTGGCTGGTGAGGGCTTCGATCTTCCCCTCCATTCGCCCTACTGCTGCGGCGAGCTCGTTGCGCTCTTTGGCGAACTGATCAGCGCGGGCCTCAGCTTCCTTTCGCGCAACACGCTCGGAGTCCAGCAACTCATTCAGTCGGCGAAGCGTGAAAATGTCGGCGTTATCCATCGCCCTGTCAGCAGCATCCTTTGAGAGGAATTTACGCAGCCAAAGGAAGGCGGCCAGCAACACGGTTCCGGTACCGCCCAGCCAGGTAGCGGTGCCTGGGCCGAGGTCAGTAGGATCCATCGCAACTCCATCGTGAAAAGCTGACCTGTTAGGCCAGCGCAAATAGGTCGGCGTCCGCTGCACTCCCAGCTCGGAGCAATGGGTGTGGGGAGCCGAAAACGAAAGGCCCCGATCTTGGGGCCGAAATTAGTGAGCGTTTACTGGGTTGAGCGCAGCCAAGAGCAGCGCCTGCCCTTTGTGCAACTCAACATGCGCGAGGCTGGTCAGCTTCGAATCCGCGAACGAATGTCGCTTCAGCAAGTCTTCCATTTCTTCGAGAGCGGCCTTCAGGCCAAGCGCCTTCTGCAGCACTTTCTCGTCGTGTTCGCCGCGCGCTTTCAGGACTGCGTCGCGAACCTGCTCGAACGGCAGGCCTTCGCCAGATGGACTGGCTTTTTTGCACATGAATTCGGATGGCGTGTACACAGCTCCGAACACATGACCGTCACGGTAGTAGAACGGGCTTTCGTAGCCGATCACGAACATTGAAAACTTTTCACGCTGATCGGTGTTCATCAGCTGCCCAGTAACTGTGGAGAACTCGTAGCCTGGCAACTCGGAAAGCCGAGCAAGGCCCGATTTCAGTCGACCGAGATCGCCACCGACCACTGCATCAACTACACACTGAACCGCCTTTTTCTCTGCCTCGGACATTTCCCTGCTCCTCAAACGAAAAAGCCCCTGCGAATGCAGAGGCCCTGAATAGGTGCGCTCGTCTTTCCGAGCTGTCAGCCAAAGACCATCCCAGCGTCGACACCCCTTTGCATCGATCTCGCTGATCTAGTTTCGCGCCACTCCACAAGCATGTGAGGTCAGAGTGCGCGGGCTGCCGGCGTTGATTCCGTACATCGCACTTTCCGGCTATCGACGTCCAGGCCTTCCCGAAGGCTGTCCTGGCTACAGGTAAAACTACAGATTCTTTTTGTGAATGCGCCAACCCATGGCGACACCGGGGTGCAGATACTCGCCGGTGCGCGGATGGCGCGAGAAGTCGGTCTCGCCAACTTGGCGTGCGACCGCCTCCCATGCCGTTCTGGCGCGCTCCAGCAGATTGCTTTTGGCTTTCAGCTTCACGCGCACCTCCAGAAGGTTGAATTCGAGGCAATAAAAAACCCGGCGCGGTGGCCGGGTTTCGTTAGTCACTCCTCGATACGCGCAGGAATGACAGGATGGGTGAATAATCGGCGAACCGGCAGGCCCTGTCAAGGCCCTCTATGCAGCATCTTGATCATCGAAGAAAACACCCTCCTTGGTCAGAATCTCGCCAGCTTCGAGAAGCGCCTCGTTGACCAGTTTATCCAGTCCCTTGAAGATCTTCCGGCGCCAGTCTCGGCGCGTTCGCTCCGGCGTGCCATCCAAGTCCCAGGTGTTCATGTCGTAGTTATGGGCCGGCAAGATGATGACCCCTTCGCATGGAGCCTCTTGGCGCTGCTTCAGCTTGGCATTGATGGCCTTCTGGGATTTCTCCACAGCCGCTTTCCTCCAAGCCGGCGCGTCATCATCAACCTCAAGCTCAACCTTCCCGGCCGGCGCGCGCTCGGCGCCGCCAAGTTGCGGATATGCCCAGGCTGTCACCGCCTTGGTCAGAAACAGGCGTGGCGCCGGTGAAGATACGTGCGAAACGATGCGGCCGATGGCGCCAACTTTCGAGGCCATGTGCGTCGAATAGCAGGCGTTCAGGGCCACCCAGTGCTTCGGCTCAAGGCAGGAGTGCAAACGACCAAACACCCAGCAATCCGTGAGGAATGCCGCTTCCTTGCCAACGATCTCGCCTTTGAGCTTATTGGCCTGAACCTTTGGGGTGTAGTCGCAACCCCCAGCGCTGTTGATCGTCTCGGACGCGAGCGCACGGATTACTGCGGAAATAACGTCTCGATAAATCATGCGGCTTCCCCTTTTTTTAGCTCTCTTGTCTTGGCTCGGTATTCGGCCTTGATGGTTTTGATTTCGTCGACGGTGTACTTGCGGGGTTCATGAGGCCCTTCGAGCCAAGCCACGGTTTCGGCGCCGATGCGCTGCACTAATCGGATGCGGTACTCGACCGCGTTACCGGACAGGTTGCGGTTGCACTTAACACACTGTCGGTGGATGTTCAGCGGCTCGAAGCGCAGCTCAGGACAGGCGCCGACGGATCGGTAGTGGCCAGCGTCCCAGCGGCTGCCCGTCATCAGGTCGTTGTCGTTCGGCATTGAGTCGCAGCTTATGCATGGCAAGTGCGCGTCACGCAGGCGGACGTACTCATTCACCGCGGCCTGGGCTTCGCGCAGGTGGTCAGCCCTGGTCTTCAGTTTCTCCTTGCGGATCTTGATCTCGGCACGTCCAATTTGGGCCAGCGCCTTACCGGCTTTCGCCTGATTGACGTCCTTGATGGCCAGGCCGCACTTGTATCCGCACACCGTCTGCCCGAGGCGCTGCGGGACGAATGAGTCCCCGCAAGCTGGGTTCTTGCACTTCTTCGGCTTGGGCGCCTTCGATTCCTTGATGGCTACGCGCATCAGTAGCGCCCTCCCCACTTGTCCTGCTCCGTCCAGCGCACGTCCTGCTCGGCGCCGAAGGCATGCATCAGCTCGAACAGATCGCTGAACCACTTCTGCGACTGCTTGCGGGTCGATACGGCCATGACCACGAACCCACCGTCGAGGCCAGGCTCCGCGCGCTGCTTCTCCAGCGAGGCACTGAAAAGACACTTCCAGTCTTCACTGGTCAGCTTCTTGCCGTGCCAGATGACCTGCTCGGATACGTCCTTGAGCATTGCCCACATCTTGCGGTTGCAGACGTCAGGGCGTTTTTCGTCGCGGATCACCACCACCTTCGGCTTGCTCAGGTCGATGGCGTGCAAGGCGCCGGCGAGGCGGTTGATGTCGCTACGGTCGCGGATCGTGTATTCGGGGCTCATGACTGCACCCCCGTCTTTTTGCTGACCTTCCCTTCCGCCTCAAGCCGACGCATGGTTTTGCGCAGGGTGTTCAAGTCGTAGGCGCGCATCATCGCCTTGATCCACTTGTTCATGATCGTTACGCAGGCGTAGGACAGGAGGAACAAAATCAAGGCAAGCGCGCCAACCGCAGAGCAAACCATCACGCCGTAGCCGATCCATTGAGCAATCTCGTTCATGACTAGCTCCCCTTGCCCATGGCTGCGCGACCTGCGATGCCCTGAACATCCAGCAGGCCCGCCAAAGACTTGCGCAGAGCCTCGGTCTCAGCGTTCAGCTCAGCATTCACCCGCTCGTAGGCTTCGTAGCCGGTGCGTAGGCCGGCGATCTCGGCTCGCAGCTGGTCGCGCTCGGCAACAACCTCGACCAGCTCAACCGCTCGACTCCAACCGGGCACGCCCTCAAGCTCAGTCAGCGGCACATGCTGATCTACCGTGCGCTCAAGCAGTTTGAATAGACGCTCGTTCTCGGCGATCAGGGCCAAGACGGCGGAAGGGTTGGCGGCTGCGATAAAGTCAGCATCCGGCCGACGGATAACCCCTAACGGGTCGCTTTCATAACTCCACTCGTAGACCACCACATCCATGCCGGTGTGGGTTCCGTGCTCGTTCCAAATATCCTGAACAATCTCGAAGCCTTGGGTGCTGTCGACCTCCCCGCACACACTCCATGGCCCTGGGGTCGCGCCCTCGGCTAGCCGCTTCAGTTCGGTGTTGTCGGTCATGACAGCAGCTCCTTTGGCACGCTTACGGTTTCGCCAAGGGCTGAGGCGACGATGGCGCGGCAGGCGGCGATGAGGTGGGTTTTCCCGAACATCATCCGGTCGTCGATGTACATGCCGTTCTCATCGCAGAGCGCGGCACCGATGGTTTCTTGGTGCTCGCAGCAAAAGTCCAAGTGGTACTTCGAAACCAGCGGCCCGCCCTGGCTCCAGTCGGTGGACGGCGCATAAGAGGACTTCAGCCATGAGCGGGGATCACTTGAATCGACTGCTATGCCGACAATCCAGCAACCCATGTCGGCAGTCGCATCGCGCATAACAAAGCCTTCCGGGTTTTCCACCTGAGCAACAGCCCAATCCAGCGCCACGCCCGACAGGTCTTGCGTCTTCACTTCTACGAATTCGCTCATGCCCGCTTCTCCCCTGCTTCTGCGATCAATGCCAGGCGCTCCAGGCGCTCGGATTCGTCTTTTCGGATCGCCCGAACCATCGTGAAGATGCAGTAGCCGATGCAGATGGCGATGGGTGCGAAAAGAATCCAGCCATTGAAAACCCATGCTTTGCGCCACTCCAAAGAGCCAATGGTGGTTCCTTCGTAGATCCACGGACCGATCCAGATAGTGTTCAGCGGCCCCCAAATCACGAAACAGAAAACGAGCATTGCCAGAACTGCTACGGCGCAGCGAATACCTGCCTTGTCGGTGTGATCTTTCATCAGAATTTCTCCGCGCCGCGCTGTGCATCGCGCTTGATGTTCATTTTTGCCAGCAGCAGCTCGCGGGCGGACTTGCCGTCGACCGGGATGCCTTGCTGGAGGATTCGCGCCTGGGTCTGCTGGTCGGCAAGCTCGTTCGCGAGGTCGAACTCGGTCTTCTGGCTGTCGTGGCCGATACCGGTGAGGATCTTCCCGTCGAGCGGCTGGCCTTCCTGGGCGCGGCGGATCACCACGGCGTAGTTGTGGTCGAATCGCTGACGAAGACCTTTGTCTTCCTGCTTTGCGGCGCGTAGGTCGAAGATTCCTGTCTCGTTGGCAGCGATGCGCACGCCTTCATGGCTGTAGACGCCCATCAACGCCTCCACCCATGCGTCAGCGCTCGCTGGCAGACCGAACGCCTCAGGGCCAGGCGTGCACCAGCCTATGAACTGGCCGACGCTTGGCGCGAACGGTGAGCCGCTTTTCCGGCACTGCTCGATTCCATAGCGGATCTGCTCCAGCGTGCGGATACCGGCAGCCATGAAACCCATGGTCCAGTTGCGCATCGCTGCGGCCTTGGCCTTGTCGTCCGGCCAAGCCTGCTTGTGGGCCGGGAAGATGGCTTGCAGCTGCCGAAACAGGCGCTCAACCACTTCACCGGTGGCGTCGTCCACCACTCCAAGCTGGCTACCGATCTGCTCCGGAGCCTGATAAGGGGCGCCGGCGGAAAGAGCGCGCGCAGCACCTGGGATCATCTGAGTGACGTTTTTCATAGGTCATCACTCGTATCAGTGCGCCACGACTGGTCGTAGAAGTCAGGTCCGTTGCCGACAGTCCTGCCGCCAGCCACCACCTTCTCCGGGAACAGGCCGGTCCAGCCATTGCTGATGGACTGGTTGATCACTGCGTCAGCGTCGTGGTGGCCTGCCAGGGTCTTGGCTTGACGGGCACAGGTAGTGGCGGTCAGCGACTTGCGGATCTCCTTGCGGTGTTGGCACCAGTCAGCCCAAGCAGTGGCGCTGACATTGGTCGGCTTGGCAGTCAGCGGGTCGAATTTCTCAGCCTTCGATTTTTTGCGAGAGGGAGCTTTGGCGACCGGCTCTTTTACTGGTTCCTTGACTGGTTCAAAAGAGTGACTGGTTCTGGGGGCAGCTCCTGCCCCACCCCCTGGGTTATCTCCTGCCCCAGGTAGGGCAGCTCCTGACCCACTATTAAGCGAAAGGTGGAAGAGATTCGACTGATTAAGCTCACCCTTGCGACGGAACTCACGACGCAGCAGGCCGCACTTCTCCAGCTCTCGAATGTGAACCTTCACAGTGGAGCGACCGATCTCACACTGATCAGCGATATGCTGATACGACGGCCAGCACTCGCCCACGTCGTTGGCGTTGTCAGCCAGCTTGATCAGTACCAGCTTGCGCAGCGGGTTTCCGACCTTGGTCTTCATGGCCTTGACCATCAGCTCCATGCTCATTGCAGGGTCTCCCACTGAGGCAAGCAATCGCTTCTCAGGAGCTTGTTAAAAGCCCTTTCACGAATGGAGCGAGGGTCGACACCGGTCAGGCGGCGGATCAACACCTTAGAAGCAAGAACGGCCGTCATAAGCTCGAAACGGGCGTCGTTCGTGCAGTCTTCACACTTCGATTCCTCTTCATCCAGGTAGACGCTCAGAGAGAACTCGCTTTTGTCCCAAGCCATATAGGCGAGCTGGTCATCGGTGAACTGTTCCATGTAGGCGTCGTCAATCATCGTCGCCTGGATTTTTGGTTCGTCTTTCATGGTCAGAACTCCAGGCGCTTGATTTCGGAGAGAAGAGCCCGGCTATGGCGCTGGATGTAGATCTGGCTGAGCTTCTGCTTGCGGGATTCGAAGTCCATGCCTACATCGATCAGAGACGCGTTGACGCGCTGCAAGTGTTCAATGCACCGAATCTCGCAAGGCGTTAGGTGGTCACGGATCGAATCTGTAGGGCTGATGCAATGCGCCGCCCGGTACACCTTGGAAGGCATGCCCAGGGCGATACGGTTGATCAGGTCGAACTCATTGCTGAAGTGGTAGTGCTTGATTTCTTTGCCGGCGGCGAGGCGCCCGTGCTTGATGGCGTCGGTCAGGGCTGGCGCCTCAAGGCGAGCCCGATCCCGGGCCTGCTTTCCTTCGACCAGTTGAATGTGGCCGACGACAACAGCATCGAAGGTACGGATCACTTGCAAATGAAATTTCGCGCTGACCCACATTGCATAGGCATAAACCAGCTCCTTCATAACGAAGGTGCCGCCATTTCGGCCCTCAATCGTAACTACCGGAATTCCGGTAGTTTCCAGCTCGCCCACAAGCTCTGCGGTTTGCTGGATCGCAAGCCAATAACCTGGCGCGTGACGCTTCTCTTTTCCGGCAGCCTTGTGCAGGTCATTCAGGCAATAGCGACCCTCTAGGTCTTGCTTGATTTTGACGCCACCGAGACTGAGGGCCATTGTCCGCGCCACGTTTTCAGATTGCGAAAAACGTGGCGCGGGATTATTGAGGGCCTGTACATCAAGATTAGAGGTGTGCATAATCGGCTCCAGATTGAAACGATATTTGCAAGTGCTTTAAAAGAGCCGGGATTGCGCCCCGGCTTTTTTGTGCCTGCGATTTGGGTTTATGGGTTGAGGTCTTCATCAGTCCCTCCTTTTTCAGGCCCTTTTAAGTCCTGCGGCGGGTCGCGCCGTGGTGTAGGCAGGTGTCGGAGTTTTCCGGCCCCTTTTGGCCTGGTCTTTTCGAAAAAGCGTTCTGCTCCAAGCTTTGCGGCGTACTCGTCAGGCGACATGCCTGCGGCTTTAGCCAGTCGTTCAAGCTTTTCGTAGAGGCGCCCATCGATCCCATGGCAGATCGTGGTTTCAGGCACAGAGCCTCCTTTCAGGGCCTTCAGGCCTGCATGTGTTTACCGGTAGCATTCGGTTCAACGATGCTTTCCAACTTCTCCTCGACGCACATGCGCACAAACACAGCCAGCTGCAGCTTGTGCAGGCGGGCCACAGCCTTTAACGCCTCATAGGTTTCATCGTCATAGCGGGACTTGATCTCCCGGTCTTTCAGGTGGCGCGTGTCGTCGTATGCCATTGGTGAGGCTCCTTGGTTGTTCGAAAGGGTTAAGCGGCGGATTTTTGGGACGGGAACGGACGCTGCTCTTGAGCAGAAAGGCTGCCGTCCTCTTCAAGGATCACGAACACGTCTCGACCTACACGAATCGCCTTGCTCAAGGCTCCTTGTGTGCAGCCGAGCATCTGCGCGGCCTTTGTGTGGCCATGCTCTTTGGCAAATTCGGTAAGCGGGATACGGCGCATTGCGGCGTCCTCAATGTAGAAACTCTATCCAAGTATGACCGCCGGTATTGTTGATAGTCAATACCGGCGATATTGGTTATGCGAATACCGTAGGTAATAAGATCGCAGCATGAAAAAAGACAGCCGAAAACTACCCCTCACAGATGAGCAGATTCGTGAAAGCGATCTTCTGAAGGCTATCTACACGCGCAAGAAGCCAGAGCTTGGTTTCACTCAAGACAAAATCGCAGCAGATTTGGGTGAAGGTGTTTCGCAAGGTGCGGTCAGCCATTTCATGAATCGCCGGACGGCGCTCAACATCAAGGCTGCTTCAGTTTTCGCCAAACACTTAAAGGTTCCGGTTGAGGAGTTCAGCCCTCGACTGGCTAGCGAGCTGAAAAACCTCACTGATACACCCGCCACCGCCGAGGATGAGTCGGGCAGCGAGAATGACGACAATTTCGCCTTCATTCCGCAGTACACCGCGAAGGCAGCGGCAGGCCTCGGACATGAGAACCCTCATGTGGAGTCAGTGAACACTCTCGCATTCAAGCGGGAATGGCTGCGCGCTAAGGGGCTCAACTCAAAGCACTTGATAGCTATCTCTGCCGACGGCGACAGCATGTGGCCAACGATCAATGACCATGACGTACTGCTGCTGGATACGTCCAAGACCGAACCGGCCGACCGCCAGATCTTCGTGCTCACTAGTTCGGACAAAGGAACAATTGTAAAGCGGCTGATCAAGACCGCCATGGGCGGCTGGATCATTCGGAGTGACAACGACGACTGCGACGACTATGCGGATGTGATGCTGGCGCGCAGCGAAGTGAACGAACACCGCATCATCGGCAAGGTGGTCTGGCGCGGCGGGGATTTGTAAGTCGTGCCCCTCACCAAGCCCAACCAAGACCTAAAGCGCGACCTGCAAGGCATCGCCTCCGACCTCAAGTGGTCAGCCGTAGAGCTGATGAGGGTTGCAGAGAGATTGAGTCAGGCCGGGAATGAAGCGGACGCCCAGGCCGTGCTGAAGATGTGCACCGTGTTTCATGCTGATGAGGATCGACTGGCGGGTTATGCGGATGAGGTGAAGGACGGCCGGATAATTCGGTCTGCGGAACAGAAAAAATGACTGCATGGCGAGAGCAGAGCTTCTGGAGCAAGTACTGGGTCTGGGCCTGGCTGGCGTTCATGACCGTTTTTATCGCCTGCACCGGCGCGTTCTGGCTGGGTGATGGCTCATCTAATCGCAAGCGAGTCTTCAGCCCTGGCTTCGTTGTGCTCTGCACCATCGTGGCTGTGGTTGAGCTGATAGCGCTGAACCACTTCTATGGCGCGCGCGGATGAGGTGAAGGCGGGAAGGATTGTGCGGGGGAAGGCTGAGTAGTATCGAGCTTGAATTTAATAGTTTGGATAAGACTTTCAAGGATAAGAGATGAGCGGCTTTGAACTTAGTTTAGATGATGTACCAGTCCTTCCTGATATTGAATCAATTATTGGCCGGACTAATTTTCAATCCCCTCTATACTTTATGCCCGATCACAAGGACCGAGGCTTCGGCAGCATCATTGCTCCATACCATTTAAAAGGGAAAATGATAAAGTGTGGAATCGCCAATTGCGGCAAACCACACCTTCATGGCTATGCCATTACCACAAGCGACTCGCTCGAAACAAATATTGGCAAGGATTGCGGAACCAAGCATTTCAAAGCCAATTTTGCCGCCGAAATGAAAAGGCATGACGAGTTATATAATCGAAGACTGAAGATCAATCGAATTCTAGAGCTGAAGGGCGTCGCCCCCGAAATGCTCAACGCACTCCTTTCAGCCAAAGCTGATTACTCAACGCTTAAGTCCTTGAGGTACTCGCTTCGAGCGGCACTGTCGGCTACTGATAACGAACGCATCGCTCACAAGCTGAAAACCGGAGACTCAAACCTTTACCGTTATGAGTCAAGATCTCTTGCCGAGCGAGAGGCCTACTTTGAGACGAATCCAGCGGCTAAGAAATCCGGGGTGGTACCGCCTCACCAAATCAGAGTCGGCGAAATAGCGGGTTTTGATTTTTTGAATGCGACCCATAGGGACGAAGAGGTGTTTAATTTTGCAACTCCGCTAAGAGCTGTTATATCAGCATCCGTTGAGGATATTTATTCATGGCGTACAGGCGAAATTGATAAAGTTCATATTTGGATAGGCAAAGCAAACAAGGGTTTAGAGCGAGTCAGCTACCTAATAGCAAGTGGAAAGAAATTCTTCACGAAAGATAATCTATCCGGGCTTGGGTCTGTGGGTCTTTCTGAGGAGAGCGTACAGTCAGCCATCAAAATAGCTAGCGGCTTGAGATACTGATTGGGCTCCCGACTCCCTAGCGGTTACTGCTTGAGTAAGGACATGCATTGCGTCCACAGAGGGAAGCTCAGCCCAAAACAAGGTCTGGTCGGGATGCATTGCTTCGTAAGTTGCGAATAGATAAAACCCTGGCGGATCTTCATTCAGCTGCTTCCAGGTAGCAATCATAAACCCCTCACAAGGACTGTAAACGAGGCACTCCTGATAATCTTCCGGCTGTGTTTTGGAGGTTTGATGAAAGATCTGAAGAAATCGAGAATCAGTCGATGTATTACCCATGGGAATAGATCCTAAAGAATTCATTCCACAAGAGAATACACCATAGCCCGGCCCAGCGCCGGGCTTCTTGTTTCTGGCCTTCCTTGATCGCCTCCTAAATTGGTCTACGATTACATAGTCGAGCTACTGGTCCCCCAACTGGCTCGACTTTGCCCGCACATGCGGGCTTTTTTGTATCTGCCCTTCCTGCATTACCCCCTACCCCTCGCAGGCATCGACCTGCACCGCCTGCACCGCCTGTACCGCCTGTACCGAACGGTACGACCTGCTGATTTGTGGTCGGCCTGCGCCTGACCGGGTCGAGAACTGAGCCCGCCATTGAGCGGGCTTTTTATCGTCTGCATCCCACAGGAGTACAAAAGTACTCTCGCCATCTTGCCTTTTACTTATGGATAAAATACTGTTTATACATACAGTAAACCAGGGATCAATCATGGCAAAAGCAAAGGCAGCACCGAAACCACCCTCCTCTTACGAGCTGCTGGGTATGCGAATCCAGAGGGCGATCAATACGCCTAAGGCCCAGCTCTCGAAGTCGGTGCTGCTGGAGCGCTCAGAAGATGATGCTGCCGCCGACTGGGACCGCATCCTGGATGAGATAGCCGAAAACGAGAACGTCACCATCGCTCACCGCGATGACGGCCTGATACAGCTATTCTGGACCGTGCCGAAAGAAGACTGACCGCCCGCCTGAGCCCGCCTCTGCTGCGGGCTTTTTTACGCCAGTCGAAAAATATATGACCGGAGGTATTGACCAATACACAATACCGGCGGTATTGTTCACTCCATCGAGTCACCCAACAGGGACTCGCCAGGGCCTCACGGCCTGACCCGCTCTTTAAAAATTCAGAACACGATCCCGCTGCGGAAATAACAGCGGGGCCGCCTGTCCGGCAAGGACAGGGAGGGCCGATGCAAAGGCTCTGTCAAAACCAAACTATTAAGCCGCTACGCCTCTACTGGGGACCGGCGATCTGATCTGACCTACCGCCTGGGGAGTGACTTGGGTGCTGGAAGGAAACGCAGGGAGAACCTGCGGCGGATCGAGGGATACCGAACTGGCGAATGATCCAGATATGCGTAGCGAGACAGATTTCCTCGATGCCCTTCTCACGAGGGGTATCAGGGAAATCAAACCGGAGAAAGATGATGAGCAATCAAGTAGCACGACTTCCTGAATGCCCTCAGCACGGCGCCATGCAACTTCAGCAGGCTGGCACTAAGGAGCAAGCATTTTGCGGAACCTGGTATCGCTGCAACCACTGCACGCATAGCGTCCTGCTGACTTCTAGCGAGCTGGTAAGAAAATGAGCAAGCCAGCAGCCGTAGCAATAGGGAGTCGGTGGCTTTCAAGCAAGAACGGGGAGCCCGTAATTCTTGTTGTAACCGAGCGCATGCCATTTGGGATTTTGGAATATCAAGTAGAGGGAAAGTGGATTTTTGGAAGAAGCAAGCAGGCCGACTTCCTGCGCAACTTCAAGCCAGCATGAATAAACATTTTATCCGCCTGCTGATTCAGCCGGGCAAGGAAAGAGATTACCTGCCCGTTACCAGCGGGCAGGATGCTCTCCAGGTGGCCCTACTCAGGACCACGCGGAAAGCAGGAGAGTGAGATGAACGAAGAGCAGATTGAGCGGTTTCGCCAGATTATTCAGGAGATCGCGACGGATGAAAGCGTCACTTTTGATGAGGCTTTCGCCATCGCTTCAAACTACCTGGCCTACTGGGTAAGTGAAATGCCCAAAGGAAGACCTTCCGCTGGCGGCGGTAGTTCGTCTCAGGCGGGTCGAAGCCAGCCAGACCAGTCGCTTGACTCTGAAACAAACACTGAAGGATCTGCTGGGTAGGAGAAAGGGGCGGCAAGAGCCTTAACTTTCTCCCTCAGCTCATAGGTTCCCAGCGAGCTTGCTCCGTAGTAGGTGCCAGGCGGCATCCTGAGAACCCCATTATCCCCTTGAACCGTCCTCTTGAGGCCAAGCGCTTCCAGCGCCTTATGTAGGTCTGCGTATTCCTCGCTGTCAGCCTTGAAAATCTCAACCCGCACCATGTAATTCGCCATTACTACATTCCTTGTTTCGACTGTGGAAGTCGAAGCATATGGATTTCCCTCGACTATGGAAAGCGAGGAAACAGGGAGCCTGCCCCTGTAAAAACAGGCGACCACATTGATTCAAGCCGGTGACCGACGCCAGTAGCGGGTTACGGCGAACAGATTTCCTCGATGACCTTGGCGACAGGGTCATCCGGGAAGCAAAACGGGAGTCCAAGATGCTTACTTATGATCAAGCAATAAGCGCCCTAACCTACAACCCCGCTACAGGGATGCTGACCTGGAATAGCTCGCCTAACACGCGGATCGTTCCGGGACGCACAGCAGGCAGCAAGGGCACCAATGGCTATATTCGAATCAAGATGGGCGGCAAGACATACCTCGCCCACCGTGTTGCCTGGCTGATTCATCGCGGCAACTGGCCCGACGGTCAGATTGATCACGTAGATGGATGCCGGCAAAACAATGCGATTGCCAATTTGCGTGATTCAACCCCATCCCAAAACCAGCATAACCAAGCGCTGCGCAAGACCAACAAGTCTGGCGTGAAGGGTGTTAGCTGGAATCCAGATTCCAGAAAATGGCACGTCCAGGTGACGCTGAGTCGAAAGGTCTATAACGGCGGCCACTACGAATGCTTGGCCGAGGCAACAACGGTAGCTGCAACGCTGCGCGACAGGCTGCACGGCGACTTTGCACGACACGACTAACCGCTTCGATGAGGCGGCATTGGAAATCAACGGGAGTCACAAAATGCTCAACATCAACGAAGACGATCTGAAAACCGCAATCGTAGCCAAGGTATCTGATGAACTTCTCCGCGACGGCGATGACCTTTCCGGCATGGTCGCTGCGGAATTGAAGAAGCGCATCGACAAGATCTTCAACGAGCGTGTGACAGCGCAAATTGAGGCGGCAATCAACGAAACCATCAACGGTTCCTTTGAGCGCGAGTATCGCCGGGTAAATACCTGGGGCGAGCCAGAAGGTCCGGCTACAACAATTCGCAAAGATCTGGAAAAGACCGTGAACGCTTACTGGTCTGCGAAGGTTGAGCCGCGCACAGGCAAGGCCGCGACGAGCGACTACAACACGGTCACCCGTGCCGAATACATCATGACTCAGGTCTGCGCCGAAGACTTCACGAAGGAAATGACCCAGAGCGTGCGGAATGTGTCGGGCGCACTGAAGGATGGCCTTCGCATCCAATTGGCAAAACAGATGGACGCCATGCTGGACGGCCTCTTTCACATCAAAAGCCTGCAAGACCAAGGCAAGGTTGAAAAGCCGTACTGAACAACCAGCGCCACGACAGCCTGATAGGAGGTGCGAGTGAAAGACGTTCCAGTAGAGAAAATAGCTGAGCTTCTGTACTACGATCCTGATACCGGGCTGTTCGTGAGGAAGCGTTACATCGTTGGCGGTGACAGCGCTGTAAAGCAGCGCCTCGACCATGATGGATACCTTCGGATAAACGTGGCGAAGGGAACCTTCAAAGCCCACAGACTAGCTTGGGCGCTCTATCACGGAAGGTGGCCAGCCGGAGACGTGGACCATATCAATTGCGATCGCGCCGACAACCGAATCGTAAACCTTCGGGAGTGCAACAGGAGCCAGAACTGCCATAACAGCTCTTTGCGCCGAAACAACAAGTCAGGGGTCAAGGGCGTTTCGTGGTCTGGTCGCCGAAAGAAATGGCACGTTCAAGTCGCAGTCAACAGAAAGATCCACAACGGCGGTATGTATGCAGATATCGCCGAGGCGGAAGCAGTTGCTATTGCTTTAAGGGCTCGTCTCCACGGCGAGTTCTCGAATCACGGCTAACTGCCCGATCCTCTCTATGAGAGCGCATCGGACTGCTCTCCACCTTTCACGGCAGGCTTGAGATTGTTCAAGAACCTCCACCGGAAGCCTGAGAGCAGTCCGATGCGGACGAAACTGCGGCCTATAACCGCCCACCTGCATCAAATCCCAGAAGCGGTTGTTATCGAGCGCTGGCGAACTGAACACGGCCGTGGAACTCGGCGCCGGAGACGTGACCGGCAAGCAGATGCGGCGTTGAAAGCTGGGTTGAACGCTTCGGCGGCCCTAGAGAAACGCAGGTTAATAGGCGCCAGATAATGCTGGTTGCTCCTCCGAGCGGTCGTCCCGAAAGGGTCCGCTCTCGCCGGAATCGCGCCCGGCCATCTGCACCCACCTCCCCGACCAATCCCGAATGCACTCCCCTACGCGCCCAGCGGCAACCAGCGGAGCGGATGAGTGCATCCGAGTTTTGTTGGATCAATACCCCGCCACCACGGAGGCGACCATGGCAACCAGCTATGCAGACAGTGCGCAGGCCCGAGAGTGGGACAGGCGCTACGACGATTGGGGGCGCCCGAAAGCGCCAAGGCCTGAAGACTTCCACGACTACGAGGCCGCAGCGTTGAAGCGCACTCAGTTGCAGCAGCAGGCCGCGGCGCAAGAGCTGATCGACCGCAAGGCCCGAGCCAAGCGCGTCGCAGCAGCTGTCGTCGCCTACGGAGAATTCTGGGGGTTGGAATGAACATCCAGCAGCGTGACCACCAGACAGCGATCACCTGGATCGAGGGCGAGATCAACAACATGATTCGCGACCTCGGACAGCCAAACGCCAGCGCTGCGGCGACTTCCTGCATCACGTTGGCGTTCATGCTTCGAGCCATCGACGACGCAGAGCATCGCCACTACCGCGCTCGCATTGACCAGATTTACGCCTCCTACAACGCTTCAGTCACGCAAGGAGCAGCAGCATGACCACACCAATCGTGACAACGCTTGTTGATGAACAACTGGCCGATATCGAACGCAAGATCGCGATCCTCGGTTTCGGCCTGCCCTTCAATGAGGTGATCGGCCGCAAGCGCGAGGATCTGGTCGACAGCCTCCCGCAGCGTCTGTCGGTGACCATGAAAGGCGGACGCATCGCCGTGAGGGCCAGGCCATGAAGATCATGTTTTGGGTTCTCGCCGGCGGTTTGCTGATCGTGATGGCCAGCTACAACGTGGCGCGCGATTCCTCCAGCACCTGCCAGCCGCCGCAGTCGACCACCTACAAGGTGTTCCAGTGACCAGCCGCCAATGGGCGCGCCGCCTGATCATCTGGCGCGGCGCGTTCTCTTCCCTCGGCGTTTTCACCTTTCTGATGCTGCTCAGCGCCCTCGCCGACCGCATCACTCAATAAACCAAGCATTCAATCGCTGCGCTGGGCGCGGCAAGGATTCCCCATGTCCGCAGTAATGAAACAGGCTGACCATCTGCCAGCCATCTCCGAGGACGCGCTCGTCGAAGTGCTGAGCGGAAGCCTGTATCCAGGCGCGGCGCACAACTCTGTAGTGATGGTGCTGGCCTACTGCAAGGCGGCTCAGCTCGATCCGATGCTCAAGCCGGTGCACATCGTTCCCATCTACCAAAAAGGCCGCGGGATGGTCGACACGGTCATGCCCGGTATCGGCCTTTACCGCATTCAGGCTGCGCGCACCGGTCAATACGCCGGAATCAGCGATCCGGAGTACGGGCCATCGATCACAGCAAAGTTGGGCGGCGTTGAAGTCACTTATCCAGAGTGGTGCCGAGTTACCGTCAAAAGGCAGATGTCGAACGGCCTTGTCGCCGAGTTCACCGCTAATGAGCGCTGGCTCGAAAACTACGCCACGGCAGCCAAAGACACCATTGCGCCGAACTCCATGTGGAAGCGCCGCGCCTTCGCCCAGCTGGCGAAGTGTGCCGAGGCTCAGGCACTGCGCAAGGCCTTTCCAGAGGTCGGATCTGCTCCCACGGCGGATGAAATGGAAGGCAAGTCGTTCGAAGAGCCAGCAAAGGACATTTCACCGACACGACAAACCCAGCAAGAGCCGGATGCGAAACCTGATTACCCCGACGAGCTTTTGGCGGCAAACATCGAAAAGTGGCAGCCGCTCATTGACGCGGGTCGCACCAGTCCGAAACACATCATCGCCAACGTCAGTAGCAAATACACGCTACGCGACGACCAGATCGAAACCATCCATAACCTGAAAGCCATCGACGGAGACACAGCATGAAAATTCACAACGTAGCTCAAGGCTCCGCCGAGTGGCATGCACTCCGCGCCCAGCACTTCACCGCCTCCGAGGCCCCAGCAATGATGGGAGCCTCGAAGTACCAAACCCGTTCCGAGCTGCTGACGCTGAAAAAAACCGGCATTGCGCCGGAAGTCACCCAAGCTCAGCAGTACATCTTCGACAAAGGCCACGCCACTGAAGCGCTGGCCCGGCCACTGGTTGAAGTCATGATCGGCGAAGAGCTGTACCCGGTTGTAGGTACCGACGGAAACCTGCTCGCCTCTATGGACGGCGCGACGATGCTCGGCGAGACGCTTTTCGAGCACAAGCTCTGGAATGAATCGCTGGCTGCCCAGGTTCGTGCCGAAAACCTGGAGCCGCATTACTACTGGCAGCTTGAACAGCAACTGCTGGTGAGCGGCGCCGAGCGTGTGATCTTTGTTTGCTCAGACGGTACCCCTGAAAACTTCGTGCACATGGAGTATCGGCCTGTCGCTGGCCGGGCCGCGCAGTTGGTGGAAGGCTGGAAACAGTTCGAGGCCGACCTGGCCAACTTCGAATTGGCCGAGGCGCCTTCTATTGTCGTCGGCAAGGCCCCGGACGAGCTGCCAGCGCTACGCATCGAACTGACTGGCATGGTCACCGCGAGCAACCTAAAAGTGTTCGAGGAATCGGCACTGGCGGTGATCGACTCCGTGAAGACCGAGCTGACTACAGATCAGGACTTCGCCGACGCCAAGAAGGCCGTGAAATGGTGCGGCGATGTTGAAGAGGCCGTGGCGACGGCGAAGAAACAGGCACTATCTCAAACCCAGACCATTGACGACCTGTTTTCCTCACTGGATCGGATCAGCGCTCACGCTCGCGAGACTCGACTGAAGGTCGACAAACTGGTGAAGGCTCAAGAGCTGCTGGTGAAGACCAACATCAAGCAGAAAGCAGAGCAGTCGCTGACAGACCATATCGCGGCGATCAACAAGACGCTGGGCCGGGTCACCATGCCGGTAGTCGCCGCAGACTTCGCCGGCGTCATGAAGAACAAGCGAACGATCGCCAGCTTGCAGGACGCTGTAGATACTGAGCTGGCCCGCGCGAAAATCGCCGCGAGCCAGGCCGCCGACGCGATTCGCCTGAACCTGGCCAGCTTGGCTGAGCTGGCGGCCGACTACGCTTTCCTGTTTAACGATATTCAGCAACTGGTGATGAAGGCAAACGACGATTTGATCACGCTGATCAAATTGCGGATTTCGGAACACCAGAAGGCCGAGGAGCAGAAAGCCGAAGCCCAGCGCGAGCAGATCCGCCAGCAGGAGCTGAAGCGAATCGAGGACGAGGCAAAGGCCAAGGCGCCGATCGAACAGGCTCCAGTTGCCAGCCCGGCACCGATGAAAGCTGCGGCGCCGGTTCAGTCAGCCTCGAAACCATCGACTGCAACCGCGACGCCGGTGAACCTGCAGGCTGAAGTGTTCGATCTGGAATCGCTGATCAAAGCTGTCGCCTACGGCCAAGCGCCTATTTCGGTGCTGACCGTGGACTGGGAGGCACTCGACGCAATGGTCGCCGCCCAGGGCGCTAAGTTCAGCATGGCCGGCGTCAAGCTGGTCAAGGTGGCCGCATGATCAGCAACCACCTCAACCTGGTGGAGCAGCACCGGCCGGACGCTGAGGCGATCTCTGAACGAGTCGCCCAGTACCTGGCCGCCGGCGGGCGGATCGACCAACTTAAAAGTCCGCCGCGAAATCCGCTGCCACCGCCCCGCTCCAACAAAATAGACCCTGAAACGGTCCTCAAGCGTCGGCCGAAGCCGATATCGGCCGCCGACCGCAAGGCCCTACGCAAAATGGCGGACTCGCTATGAAATCGAAACGCAAACCCAATAACGGTTTCGCCCGAGCCGAACGCAGTTGCCGGGCGCTGCTGCGCACCAACCACGTCGCGGTGGTGAACATCGACCCAAGCGGCAGCCAGATCATGGCGAACTGGAAGAACTGCCGGCAGATCCGAAGCCTGGCGATCGCCAACGCGATTTTCGATTTCTCCTACCGCTGGACGATCTACATCGCCGCCATGTGTCGAGACGAGCGCGGCGCCGAGTACATCAAGTCGGTCGAGATTTCGCCCGAGGGCATCTACAAGGTCGAGCGCCTGACCGATGCCATCGAGCATTACTACCTGGAGCTGCGCAACAGCGCGAACCCGAACCATCTGGTGGCCTCGGGCTGGATCGCCATCCCCAACGAGATCTCGATGGATGAAGCCCAAGCCGCGAAGCTGTTCTACGCCGCCGGCGCCTGGCATCAGGTGAAGGTAGCTGCGTGAGACGAACCAACAACCGGGCGGCCACGCGCCGCCGACAGACCTGGCTGGACTTGCCGGCCAGCGGAATTGAAGAGGTAGGCTATGGCCGAAGAACAGGAACTGACGGTGGAAGAGCCGCAGCTGACAGCGGAAGCCATCAAGCAGCGCAGGAAGCGCGAGAAGGCAGCAGCGAAGGACGCTGCATTGGGCGTCGAGAAGTTTACGGTTGAGGTGGCCGGGGTGTTCAAGCCTGACCTGAAGAAGGTGATGAAAGCCCACGGGATCAATAACCAGCAGGAGGTTTACCAGCTCCTGCTGATGAACCTGATCAACTCCGACTTTGATACCCAGTCCAAGATGTTGCGATGTGTCACGACACCTTGCGTAGTTACGGAAAAGGTGTCACGACTTATCGAGGCCGCCGGCATGAAGTCGCTCGCCGACGATCCGCCAGAGCATGACGACGAAGTCGACATACCAAAGTAGCCAATGACACGATGCGAAGCAGAGATAGTGGAACGCTACCAGCGGCCGTCGCTTCGATACATCTGGGCAACCAACTCAAAGCTCCTGAGCAGGTGCCGCCTGAGATAAATGCGATTCTTACCGTAGTAAATTGCCATGTCATCTTCGTGATCGCAGCCCATTTCTTGGCCGTTGATAACAAACGCACCTGGCCCATAACCAGAAGTCACACAAAATGTGAACTTATTAGAATCGATCTTGTGCTCCCCGCTCGTGACATGACAGGCCGCATTTCTGCACGTCCGCACTAGGTCAGTGATATCAGCCACGACGTCAGTTGCCTCCATGTCGTCAGAGAAATCTATCCGTTTCCCGTCTTGTTTCGCCTTCTGCAGCAGGTCGTTTAGATGGACCAACAAAAGTGTTACTGCTGATTCGAACAATGGCCCGGCGGTGTTGTTGGAGTTGAAAACTCCACAGTTGAATAGGTCCGCACATCGCGAAACGGATGCCTGAATGTCGGCAGCCCTCATCCATGCAGAAAAGTTCTTCGTATCTTCAGCCATATCAGTTCCTTGATCCGGCCCCATGCCGGGCCGAACACAAATACCCCACTTCTACGAATCACGCCAGCCGGCGAGGATCCCCTATGTCCGCAAAACAGAAGAAACACCCCTTCGATTTCAAAACTCAATACGGACTCGGCTTCAGTACTCAGGACGATGAGATCGTTGTCGATTTTTTCTGCGGTGGCGGCGGCGCCGGTACCGGGCTGGAGATGGGCCTTGGCCGCGCAGTAAACGTGGCGAAGAACCACAGCGCCGCGGCGATCAGCATGCACACCGTGAATCACCCGGGCGCTGTGCACTTCACCACCGATGTGTTCGAGGGTGATCCGGATACCGAATGCGGCGGCAAGGCCGTGGGATGGTTCCACATGTCGCCGGATTGCACGCATCATAGCCAGGCCGCCGGCGGCCAGCCGCGCAAGCGCGAGATCCGCAACCTGTCATGGATCGGCCTGAAGTGGGCCGGTAAGAAGAAGCCGCGCGTCATCAGCCTGGAGAACGTAAAACAGATCCTCCAGTGGGGGCCGCTGATCGCCAAGCGCTGCAAGGCCACCGGCCGTGTTGTGAAGCTGGGCGGCGGTGTTGCCGAACCTGGCGAAGTGGTACCGGTGAGCCAGCAGTTTCTTGTTCCGGATCCGGCACGCCGCGGGCAGACTTGGGCTGTGTTCGTCGCCGAGCTGCAGCGTCTGGGTTACGCAGTTGAATGGCGGGTGATCAAGGCCTGCGACTTCGGTGCACCGACCAGCCGCGAACGCCTGTTCATGATCGCCCGGTGCGACGGGCAGCCAATCGTCTGGCCTGAGCCGACCCACGCCAAGAACCCAGCCAAGGGCCAAAAGAAGTGGCGCACGGCCGCGGAGTGCATCGACTGGACCATCCCGAGCAAAAGTATCTTCGACCGGGCAAAGCCGCTGGCACCCGCAACCCTGCGCCGGATCGCCAAGGGCATGAAGAAGTTCGTCATTGATGCTGCTGACCCGTTCATTGTGCCGATCGCGAACTGGTCTGGCGAAAGTGTCCAGTCTGCGCATGACCCACTGCGCACCGTGACGTCTTGGCCGCGCGGCGGATCCTTCGCCATGGCCAGCCCAATCATCGCGCCGGCAACCCACCAAGGCAGCGACCGGATCAACGATCCCCACGAACCGCTGCCGACGGTCACCTGCGCGAATCGCGGTGAGCTGACGTTGATCAGCCCGGTGCTGGTTGGTGCCGGTGGCCCGGTATACGCCGGAAATCCGGTAGCAGCGGATAAGCCTCTCGGCACCTTGATGACGCGTGGTCACCGTGCACTCGCAGCTGCGCACCTGGTGAAGTTCAGGTTTGCGGACGAAGGCAAGGCGCTCGACGAGCCGCTGCCGACCATCACCAGCGGCGGCGACTGCAAGCGCCCAGCCGGGGCTGCGCATGCGATGGGAATCTCAACAGTATTCATGGCCCAGATGAACGGAGGGTTCAACACCACCGACGCCAAGAGCCTCGACGATCCGATGACCACGGTGACCAACACCGGCAGCCAGCAGCAGCTGGTGACGGCAAACCTGGTACACCTGCGCGGCAACTGCGATGCACGGGACATAGCCGATCCGCTGCACACCATCAGCGCTGGCGGCACTCACCACGGGCTGGTCACCGCCTTCATGGAACGCCAGTTCGGAGCCAGCGTTGGCCAGGGCGTGGACGAGCCAGCACCAACCATCACTGCCGGCGGTGGCGGCAAGAGTTCGCTGGTAGAGCTGCAGCTCTCGCCGGAAGTTGAAGCCGGCGCGCTGCGGGTCGCGGCATTCCTGATCAGCTACTACGGCACTGAGAACATGAGCGCCGCCGACGCGCCAGCGCCAACCATCACCACCAAAGATCGGCTTGGCCTGGTCACGGTAACGATAAAGGGCACGCCCTACGTCATCGTCGACATCTGCCTGCGGATGCTGCAACCGGCCGAGCTGTACAAGGCTCAGGGCTTCCCTGCCGACTACATCATCAGCCACGGCGCCGACGGCAAGCCGTTCACCAAGACCCAGCAAGTGCACATGTGCGGCAACAGCGTCAGCCCGCCGCCGATGGCCGCTCTGGCACGGGCCAACGACCCGTGGCGCGTTGTCGAACAGCAGGCAGCCGCGGCGTAGTCACAGCAACGGCCACGCCGCCAGCCAGTCCGCCAAGCGCATCAGGATCTGGCTCAGCAGCTCGATAAGTACCTGGTACATCACTTCAGCAATGAGTCGCTTCATTCGGTTGGCTCCGGCTTATTTGATAGCCAGATCATTCCGTCACGACTCCTGCACCGGCAATAAAACGCTTGAACTCCAACTTATCCACCGCCCGGGCATGCCCCGGCATAGGACGCCCCATGCCCACAGAAAAGATGAAGGCCTATCACGTCGGTGAAGGCTCCGAAGGTGAACACGTGATCACCTTCGCCACCAACAGCGCAACGGCACGGCGCGAAGGTGGCAATGAGTTGAACCTGACATTCGAAGAGGTTGAGTTCTGTCGGCGCGCGCCGTGGGCTGATCAGTTCGCTGGCCAACCGTTTATCCCGGCCAAGGCCTACCACGAACAGGGCTGGTGGTTTTACTGCAACAACTGCGAAAACCAGCTCTACGAGGACGAGGAAGACGACGAAGGCAATCCGCTCGCGATCGTCTACGACGGCCGGCACGCTTACTGCGATCAGAACTGCAAAGATGCGCGGGACAAGAAGATCTCCGACGCGAACGCCAAGGGCGAGGCCTTCAAGGCAAAGGTACTGGCAGAGCGACCTGATCTGACCTTTACCGAGTGGAGTATCGGGTGGCCACGGATTTCTATGTCGGCCAAGTTCCAGTTCCCTGGCTCGCAGTACGGCGGGTCGGTGAGTGATCACGACGGCGATGGCACCCTGACCTGGTACGTCGCTCAAGGCGACAAGGCAGCTTGGGACCTCTACCAGCAGGAGCGCGCGGCATGATCAATCTCTTCTGGAGCATCGTCGCCAAGGTACTCGCCCGCCCGGCCATCGCCGACTGGCTCATCGCCCGCGCCAAGCTCACCCCGTACCAGCACATCATGTCCGCCGACGGCACCGAGATGTACATGGGCCGCTGGTGGCTGTTCAACCCGTACAGCAGGGAGACGCACAAGGCGGCGCTGTGGTGGTGCCCGTGGTCGTTCCGCATTCACCACATCATGCGGCCGGACGAAGATCGGGATATGCACGATCACCCGTGGAACGCACGGACGATCATCCTGCGTGGTTGGTACAACGAGCAGCGGCCGGCGAGCGATTGGTGGAAGAAAGCGGTCAGGTCCTCGATGGTTCCAAATCCAGACCCGAGGATCGTTGAGTGGGTCATGAAGGACGCCTGCGAGTGGCTGAAACGCTCCGAAGGCGACACCGCCCGCCTCAACCACGGCGAATACCACCGCATCGACCAGGTATCACCCGGCGGCGTCATCACCCTCTTCATCACCAGCAAGTGGCGCGGTGACTGGGGATTTCTCGTAAACGGCGTGAAGGTGCCTTGGCGCACTTATACAGGCACCAACGACTGAAGGTGCTGGACCGGGATTCTCTGATAAGCCAAAGATCACAGCAGCTGGAGCTTTTCGCCAATCATTGGCGCCAAGTAAAAAGCCGCTTTAACAATGCCATACCCCACAGTGACAGCTCCGATCGCTGCCGCCCAAGTAGCTAGCCTCAGAGCCCACACTGGAAACTGGCGCTGCAATATCACGGGGATGGCCTTAGCAAAGCCATCGTCATGTTTTATGCCGAGGTTCACCCCCGATACCAGCAGCGGAGCGAAATAGAGGTATGAGACGGTGATCTGAGCTCCAGGAACAACCGTTGGAAACACAAGGTCCACCCCGCCACCCGGAATATTCTCAATTCTGTATGGGGTATGCGGATATACCGTAACGCTAGGTAGAGTGGCGTGCGTCATCCTGACATTCACCGCGCTTCGCTTCCCAACGTTTCGAATCACGACTGCGTGCGTGTTAACGATCAGCCCGTTACCGCTTTCAGAAGGGATGCTGAAAGAGGATGCGTGTCCGTAATAGGAAACTATCTCCGGCCGCTTTTCAAATCGCCTGGTCACCCATGCCCCAATAAAAAGGCACGCAACCGGTACGGCTATAGATGAAACCAGATTCCAATCCACAGCCATCATCCACTCCTTAAATAATTGCCAGCATTACGCCACTGCTGATCATCGAATTAAAGCTGATAGCACATAAACAAACCACTCCCTCCACCTTCAAAGTCAGCCGCTATAGCGGCAAGGACGAGAAATGCCTATCGAGAAAATCGAAAAGGAGGCTGACCTCTGCGCGCTGTTCATCCAGGAGTTCAACGAGCTGCCCGGCTGGACGTGCTACCCCGAGGCCGCCGGCTTCGACGTGCTGGTCGTTCATGAGGACGGCCGGCAGATCGGCGTCGAGGCGAAGATGCAACTGAACGCCAAGGTGGCCGATCAGATCCTGCCCTGCCGCGGCGACGAACTTTACGGGCGCGCCGGGCCGGATTACCGACTGGTGATCGTGAGCAAAATCACCGACGCCAGCAAAGGAATCGTGAAGATGCTGGAACACCTCGGCGTGAGAGTGCTGATGCCGCGTTCGAGCTGGACGCGCCACGGTGACTGTTTCACCTTCAGCCTCGCCCATTCCTTGCTGGAAGCCAGCAATCACCAACCGTTTTATGACTGGTACATGTTCGACTGGAACCCGCCCGAACGCTGCCAGGTGCCAGTGCTGGTGACGAACCTGCCCGCCGGCGTGCCCGCACCGGTGCGCCTGACGCCGTGGAAAGAGTCAGCACTGAAGGTTCTGGCCCAGCTTCGGCGACAAGGCTTCATTACCGCCAAACAGATCGCCAGCCACGGCATCGGCGTCACCGCATGGACACAGGCACCGGGAAGCAAACCGGCATGGCTGTCCAAGGGCGCCGTACGTGGAACATGGATCGAAACTGAACACATGCCGGCCTTCGACAAACAGCACCCGGACGTGTACGCCCTGGCCGTCGAAACCCTGGCCGCTACAGCGCCAGCAGAACTGGAGTTATCACAATGATCTTCGCCCCGCTCTACATGGCCTACCTCATCTACAAGGGGCCGTGGCGATGAACAACAGGATCGTCTGTCAGTTCAGTTGTGGCGCCGCTTCAGCGGTGGCTACCAAGCTGGCACTGTCGCAATACGGGTCGACGCACGACGTGCAGATCATCAACGCGTTCCTGGCTAACGAACACGCTGACAACCGGCGCTTCCTGCAGGACTGCCAGAACTGGTTCGGCCAAGAGATCGTTCAACTTCGTGACGAGAAGTACGGCGCCGATATCATCCAGGTATTCCGGCGCGAACGCTTCATGAAAGGCCGGAACGGGGCGCCCTGCACCAACGAGACTTATCGAAAGGCTTCGGCCGAGCGTCGCGGCGAAACTTACGCCCCACTCGCATAACCCATCACCACCTTCTGCCGCCACGCGCGGCATGGAGCATCACATGAGCAAAGTCACCCTGGATGAATGGGCGGCGGCCGAGTTCAAGACGCCGCCCAGCCCCAACACGTTGCGCAAATGGGCGCGCGAAGGCCGGATCGCGCCAGCACCGGTGAAGCACGGGCGCAGCTACTATGTAGACTCCAACGCCCACTATCAGGAACCTGACCAGCAACCAATCCGCATTGTCGGCGGCAGCCTGATCAGCAGAATAGAGAGAGCACGCAATGGCGCCCAGGCCGCGTAACACAGGGTCAAAGGATCTTCCCCCGAATCTCTACCGCAAGACCGACGCCCGCAACGGCGTCACTTATTACACCTACCGCGACCCGATCAGTGGTCGCGTGTTCGGTCTGGGCAAGGACAAAGAAGCAGCGATCCGTGAGGCGGTCGCTGCGAATCACGCCGACGCCATCAAGCCAACGCTGACCGAGCGCATCAGTGCGCCGGCGCCAGCACCGGGCAAACTGTTCTCGGAATGGCTGGATGAATACCGCGATCTGTTCGCAGAGCGCAAGCTGTCCGCCAGCAGCAACAAAAACGTGCGCATGCGGATCAACCGGTTGGACGCCGAGTTCGGTTCGAAAGGGATCAAGGAAATCACAACGATGGAAGTGGCTGATTACCTGACAGGTATGGCCAAACAAGGAAAGGCGCAGATGGCCAGGGCGATGCGCTCGCTGTTGCGAGACGTGTTCGTCGAGGCTCAGGCGCGGGGGTGGGCAGACACCAACCCGGTCGAGATTACCAAGGCGGCGCGGGTGAACATCAAGCGCGAACGGCTGACGCTGGAACTGTGGCAGGCTATTTACGCCGAGGCGGCGAAGCCATGGCTTCGCAGGGCAATGGAGCTGGCAGTGCTGACCGGTCAGCGCCGCGACGATATCGCCTCGATGCTGTTCAAGGATGTGCACGACGGCTTCCTGCATGTCGTGCAGTCCAAGACCGGCGCGCGCCTGCGGATCAAAATGGAGTTGCGGCTGGACTCGGTCGGGCTGGACCTCTCAACCGTCATCAAGCAATGCCGCGATCGCGTTCTGTCACAACACCTGGTGCATCATGCGCAGGCGTCGGGCCGGGCGAAGGCTGGTCAACCTGTCGTGCTGGACACGCTCAGTTCGGCATTTGCCGAGGCTCGGGACAAAGCCGGCGCGAAGCTGGGGATAACTTTCGGGCGGCAACCGCCGTCCTTCCATGAACAGCGATCACTTGCCGCGCGCCTTCATGAACTCGAAGGCCGTGATGCCCAGAAACTGCTCGGGCACCGTTCGGCCGCCATGACTGACGTGTATCGCGACAGTCGAGGCGCTGAGTGGATCGACGTGGCATAATCACCGGCTGAATTTTGGGGCGATATTGGGGAAGTTTTGGGGAGGATTTTATGCCCAACGAAATCAAGCACTTACAGCTTTACGGCATCAAAGCCTGCGACACCATGAAGAAGGCGCGCACCTGGCTCGATGAACACGCTGTCAGCTACGACTTTCACGACTACAAAACCGCCGGTATCGACCGTGAGCACCTGACCCAATGGTGCAACGAGCACGGCTGGCAAACGGTGTTGAACCGTGCCGGCACGACCTTTCGCAAACTCGACGACGAACGTAAAGCCGATCTCGACCAGTCGAAAGCCATCGAACTGATGCTCGCTCAACCCTCGATGATCAAGCGCCCGGTGCTCGATCTCGGTGACCGAACCCTGATTGGCTTCAAGCCAGACATCTACGCGGCCGCACTCAAGTAAGCAGCCCGTCACTTATTGCTAGAGGTATTCACATGTCCAACTCTCTGTTCAGCATCGCCTTCGGTGTCGGCACGCAAAACCGTCAAGGTGCCTGGCTGGAAGTGTTCTACGCCCAGCCACTGCTCAACCCGTCGGCAGAACTGGTCGCTGCCGTTGCGCCGATCCTCGGCTACACCGAAGGCAACCAGGCCATCACCTTCACCACCGCGCAGGCGGCGCAACTGGCTGAAGCGGTCAAAGGCATCGACGCCGTTCAAGGCAAGCTGCTGACCCGTCTGGCCGAAAGCCACAAGCCGCTGGTCGCCACTCTTCTGGCCGAAGACGCACAGCTGACCTCGACGCCAGAGGCGTACCTGAAGCTGCACCTGCTGTCCCATCGTCTGGTCAAGCCGCACGGCGTGAGCCTGGCCGGGATCTTCCCGCTGCTGCCGAACGTGGCCTGGACCAGCCAGGGCGCGATCGACCTGAGCGAACTGGCCGAGCTGCAACTCGAAGCCCGCCTGCGCGGCGAGCTGCTGGAAGTGTTCTCGGTGGACAAGTTCCCGAAAATGACCGACTACGTGGTGCCGGCCGGCGTGCGTATCGCTGACGCCGCGCGCCTGCGTCTGGGTGCGTACGTGGGCGAAGGCACCACCGTGATGCACGAAGGCTTCATCAACTTCAACGCCGGCACCGAAGGCCCGGGCATGATCGAAGGCCGCGTTTCCGCTGGCGTATTCGTTGGCAAGGGCTCGGACCTGGGCGGCGGTTGCTCGACCATGGGCACTCTGTCGGGTGGCGGCAACATCGTAATCAAGGTTGGCGAAGGCTGCCTGATCGGCGCCAACGCCGGTATCGGTATTCCGTTGGGCGACCGCAACACTGTCGAGTCGGGCCTGTACGTGACCGCCGGCACCAAAGTCGCGCTGCTGGACGAGCACAACAACCTGGTCAAGGTTGTAAAAGCCCGTGAGCTGGCCGGCCAGACCGACCTGCTGTTCCGTCGCAATTCGGAAACCGGTGCCGTGGAATGCAAGACCCACAAATCGGCGATCGAGCTGAACGAAGCGCTGCACGCGCACAACTAAGCAGCCGTACGATCCCCCTGTGGGAGCGAGCTTGCTCGCGAAGGCGTCCGGTCAGTCAACAACAGAGCTGAATGACACGACGCTTTCGCGAGCAAGCTCGCTCCCACAAGGTTCGATGTACCCCCGCCCAAGTTCACAGGGCTGAACCTATGATGATTCCCTCCCCCTGGCGCGCCGACTTTCCGGCCATCGCCGCCCTGCAACGGCAAGACCAGACCTATCTGGACAACGCCGCCACCACGCAAAAACCCCAGGCCCTGCTTGACGCACTGACGCATTACTACGCCAATGGCGCGGCCAATGTGCATCGCGCGCAGCATCTGCCCGGTGCCCACGCCACGCAGGCGTTCGAAGACAGTCGGCTCAAGGTGGCCCAGTGGCTGAATGCCGGTGACAGCGGGCAGATCATCTTCACCCACGGCGCCACCAGCGCGCTGAATCTCCTGGCCTATGGCCTGGAACCTCTTTTCCACCCGGGCGATGAAATTGTCATCAGCGCCCTGGAGCATCACGCCAACCTGCTGCCGTGGCAGCAACTGGCGCAGCGTCGCGAACTGAAACTGGTGATCCTGCCGCTGGACGCTGACGGCGTGATCGACCTCGGCGCCGCTGTGCGCCTGATCAATCCGCGTACCCGCTTGCTGGCGGTCAGTCAGCTGTCCAACGTGCTTGGTGCCTGGCAACCCTTGCCGGCGTTGCTGGCGATGGCCAAGGCGCACAACGCGCTGACCGTGGTCGATGGCGCCCAGGGTGTGGTGCACGGTCGGCACGACGTGCAGGCGCTCGGTTGCGACTTCTATGTGTTTTCCAGCCACAAGCTGTACGGCCCTGATGGCCTCGGCGTGCTGTTCGGACGCAACAAGGCGCTTGAGCAACTGCAGCCGTGGCAGTTCGGCGGCGAAATGGTCCTGGAAGCCAATTATCACGATGCACGCTTCCGCCCTGCCCCGCTGGGTTTCGAAGCGGGCACACCGCCGATCGCCAGTGTGATTGGCCTCGGTGCCACGCTCGATTATCTGGCCGGGCTGGATCAGGACGCGGTGTCGGCCCATGAAGCGGCGCTGCACGCCTACCTGCTGCAAGGTCTGGCCGCGCGTAACGGCATTCGTCTGTTGGGCAAGCCGCAACTGGCGCTGGCCAGTTTTGTCGTCGAGGGTGTGCACAACGCCGATCTGGCGCACCTGCTCACCGAGCAAGGCATCGCCGTGCGCGCCGGACATCACTGCGCCATGCCGTTGCTGAAAAGCTTCGAACTGGCCGGGGCGATCCGCGTGTCGCTGGCGCTGTACAACGATTCCGAGGATCTGGAGCGTTTCTTTGACGCGCTGGATCAGGCCTTGGAGTTGCTGCGATGAGCCTGCCGCTCGCCGCCGCCGAAGCGCTGCAGACCTTTCAGAACGCCGCTGGTTGGGAACAACGCGCACGGTTGCTGATGCAGTTTGGCGATCGTCTGCCGCCGCTGAATGACGCGGACAAATGCGAAGCCAACCGGGTGCATGGCTGTGAGAGTCAAGTGTGGCTGGTGGGTGAGCTGCAGGACGGCCACTGGCAGTTCAGCGCTGCCAGCGATGCGCGGATGATTCGCGGGCTGGTGGCGTTGTTGCTGTTGCGGGTTAACGGTTTGAGCGCTGTCGAGTTGCAGCAGGTGGATTTGCCGGACTGGTTCAATCAGCTGGGACTGTCGCGGCAGTTGTCGCCGTCGCGCAGTAATGGCTTGAATGCCGTGCTCAAACGCATGAATGAGTTGGCCACCACCGCGTAGGAGCTGCCGCAGGCTGCGATCTTTGATCTTGTTTTTTAAAATCAGGATCAAAAGATCGCAGCCTGCGGCAGCTCCTACAAGGGAGGTGTGGGGGCTGGCTTGCCAGCGATGAGGTCATCAGCCTCACAGATCAAACCTGAGGTTTTACTCGGTCAGCCGGCCGTCGCACACCCGCCACAATCTTGTCCACCGCCTTGGTCGCCGCGACCATGCCGAACGTCGCCGTGACCATCATCACCGCGCCAAACCCGCCGGCGCAGTCGAGCTTCACCCCGTCGCCGACAAAACTCTTCTGCAAGCAGATGCTGCCGTCCGGTTTCGGATAGCGCAGTTGCTCGGTGGAAAACACGCACGGCACACTGTAATGACGGGTCACCGTGCGCGAGAAGCCGTAGTCGCGACGCAACGTCGAACGTACTTTCGAGGCCAGTGGATCGTTGAACGTGCGGTTGAGGTCGCAGACCTGAATCAGCGTCGGATCGATCTGCCCGCCGGCACCGCCGGTGGTGATGATCTGGATCTTGCGCCGCTTGCACCAGGCGATCAGCGCAGCCTTGGCGTTGACCGCGTCGATGCAGTCGATCACGCAGTCGATGTTCGGTGTGATGTACTCGGCCATGGTGTCGCGGGTGACGAAATCCGCCACCGCATGCACGGTGCAATCCGGGTTGATCCCGCGCAGACGCTCGGCCATCACCTCGACCTTGGGTTTGCCGACGGTACTGTCCAGTGCGTGCAACTGACGGTTGGCGTTGCTGACGCAGACGTCGTCCAGATCGAACAGCGAAATCTCACCCACGCCACAGCGGGCCATGGCTTCCGCCGCCCAAGAACCAACGCCACCGACGCCGACAATCGCCACATGGGCCGCACGCAGGCGCTCAAGGCCCTCGATGCCATACAAACGGGCGATGCCTGCAAACCGCGGATCTTCTGTACTCATGACCATTACCCCAAAAACCGGCGCGCATTATAGGACCGTCGGCGGCCAAGAGCATCTTTGATGCTATGAACGGTGAACGCAGGCGTTTTCACACAACCTTTGTGGCGAGGGAGCTTGCCCCCGCCGGGTCGCGAAGCGGCCCTTGAAAAGCGGACTGCTTCGCAGTCCAGCGGGAGCAAGCTCCCTCGCCACCGGGAATTGCTATAACTGAATAACAAAGTTTTCTCTTACAAGCTGTTACTAAAGAACTTAAATCAGGTTGGACTGCCCAATGTCGGGCATTTCCCTGTCCGGTGTACGAGCAGTGAACTGCCGGTGTAGGATTCGCGCCCTCTTGGCGCTTGCCAACCGTTCCTTCGTTCCACAGCCTTTGGAACCCGAAATAGCTATGTCATCGCGTAAATTTGGTCTCAACCTGGTGGTGGTTCTGGCAATCGCCGCCCTGTTCACCGGTTTCTGGGCGCTGATCAACCGCCCGGTCTCCGCGCCCAATTGGCCGGAGCAGATCTCCGGTTTCTCTTATTCGCCATTCCAGCAGGGCCAATTCCCGCAGAAGGATCAGTATCCGACTGACGATGAAATGCGCCGTGATCTGGAGATCATGAGCAAGCTGACGGACAACATCCGCATCTATTCGGTTGACGGTTCGCTGCAGGACATCCCGAAACTGGCGGAAGAGTTTGGTCTGCGCGTGACCCTCGGGATCTGGATCAGCCCCGATCAGGAACGCAACGAGCGCGAGATCCAGCGCGCCATCGAACTGGCCAACACCTCGCGCAGCGTGGTGCGGGTGGTGGTCGGTAACGAGGCGATTTTCCGCAAGGAAATCACCGCTGAACAACTCAGCGTGCTGCTGGATCGCGTGCGCGCAGCGGTGAAAGTGCCGGTGACCACCTCCGAGCAATGGCACGTCTGGGAAGAACACCCGGAACTGGCCAAACACGTCGACCTTATCGCCGCGCACGTGCTGCCTTACTGGGAATTCATTCCGGTGGACAAGGCCGGGCAGTTCGTCTTCGACCGCGCCCGCGACCTGAAAAAGCTGTTCCCGAAAAAACCGTTGCTGCTGTCCGAAGTCGGCTGGCCGAGCAACGGGCGCATGCGCGGTGGCGCCGATGCGTCGCCGGCGGATCAGGCGATCTACCTGCGCACGCTGGTCAACAAACTCAACCGTCAGGGCTTCAACTACTTCGTGATTGAAGCCTTCGACCAGCCGTGGAAGGCCAGTGACGAAGGTTCGGTCGGCGCCTACTGGGGCGTGTTCAACGCCGCGCGCCAGCAGAAATTCAACTTCGAAGGCCCGGTGGTGGCGATCCCGCAATGGCGCGTGCTGGCCATCGGTTCGGTGGTGCTGGCGCTGTTGTCGCTGACCCTGCTGATGATCGACGGCTCGGCCCTGCGTCAGCGCGGCCGCACCTTCCTGACCTTTATCGCGTTCCTTTGCGGTTCGGTGCTGGTGTGGATCGGCTACGACTACAGCCAGCAATACAGCACGTGGTTCAGCCTGACGGTGGGTTTCCTCCTGGCGTTGGGTGCGCTCGGGGTGTTCATCGTGTTGCTGACCGAGGCGCATGAACTGGCCGAAGCCGTGTGGATTCACAAGCGTCGGCGGGAATTCCTGCCGGTGATCGGTGATTCGGACTACCGGCCGAAAGTCTCGATCCACGTGCCTTGCTACAACGAGCCGCCGGACATGGTCAAACAGACCCTCGACGCCCTCGCGGCCCTCGATTACCCGGACTATGAAGTCCTGATCATCGACAACAACACCAAGGACCCGGCAGTCTGGGAACCGGTGCGCGACTACTGCGCGACCCTCGGCCCGCGCTTCAAGTTCTTCCACGTCTCGCCCCTGGCCGGGTTCAAGGGCGGCGCGCTGAACTACCTGATTCCGCACACCGCCAAGGACGCCGAAGTGATCGCGGTGATCGACTCCGACTACTGCGTACACCCGAACTGGCTCAAGCACATGGTGCCGCACTTCGCCGACCCGAAAATCGCCGTGGTGCAGTCGCCGCAGGATTACCGCGACCAGAACGAAAGCACCTTCAAGAAGCTCTGCTACGCCGAATACAAAGGCTTCTTCCACATCGGCATGGTCACCCGTAACGACCGCGACGCGATCATCCAGCACGGCACCATGACCATGACCCGCCGTTCGGTTCTGGAAGAGCTGGGCTGGGCCGACTGGTGCATCTGTGAAGACGCCGAACTCGGCCTGCGCGTGTTCGAGAAAGGCCTGTCGGCGGCGTATTACCACGACAGCTACGGCAAGGGTCTGATGCCGGACACCTTCATCGACTTCAAGAAGCAGCGTTTCCGCTGGGCCTACGGCGCGATCCAGATCATCAAGCGCCACACCCGCAGCCTGCTGCGCGGCAAGGACACCGAGCTGACCCGTGGCCAGCGTTACCACTTCCTCGCGGGCTGGTTGCCGTGGGTGGCGGACGGCATGAACATTTTCTTCACCGTCGGCGCGTTGTTGTGGTCAGCGGCGATGATCATCGTGCCGCAACGGTTCGATCCGCCGCTGCTGATTTTCGCCATCCCGCCGCTGGCGCTGTTCGTGTTCAAGGTCGGCAAGATCATCTTCCTCTACCGTCGCGCCGTCGGCGTGAACCTCAAGGATGCGTTCTGCGCGGCGCTGGCCGGGCTGGCGTTGTCGCACACCATCGCCAAAGCGGTGCTGTACGGTTTCTTCACCAGCAGCATTCCGTTCTTCCGCACACCGAAAAATGCCGACAACCACGGCTTCTGGGTGGCGATTTCCGAAGCGCGGGAAGAGCTGTTCATCATGCTGCTGTTGTGGGGCGCGGCGCTGGGGATCTACCTGGTGCAAGGCATTCCGAGCAACGACATGCGCTTCTGGGTGGCGATGCTGCTGGTGCAGTCGTTGCCGTACGTCGCGGCGCTGATCATGGCGTTCCTCTCGTCGCTGCCAAAACCGGCGGCGGAGCCTGAACCGGCCGCCGCTTGATCAGTTATTGTTGAACGTCAAACGGCGGCCTTCGGGCCGCCGTTTTGCATTAGAATGGTCGCCTTTTTCAATGCCAACACATCCTGTAGGAGCTGCCGCAGGCTGCGATCCTTTGATCTTGCTGTAGATTTGAAAAAACAAAATCAAAAGATCGCAGCCTGCGGCAGCTCCTACAGGTTTACCGTGCGCACCCCGGAGTTATTACATGACGGCCCACGCCGACCTTTCGCCGACCCTCCAACTCGCCATCGACCTGATCCGCCGTCCGTCCGTGACGCCGGTCGACGCCGATTGCCAGAAGCAGATGATGCAGCGCCTGGGCGATGCCGGTTTCACCCTCGAACCGATGCGCATCGAAGATGTGGATAACTTCTGGGCCACCCACGGCAACGACGACGGCCCGGTGCTGTGCTTCGCCGGCCACACCGACGTGGTGCCGACCGGTCCGGTGACCGCTTGGCAGATCGACCCGTTCAACGCCGTCATCGATGAACACGGCATGCTCTGTGGCCGTGGTGCGGCGGACATGAAAGGCAGCCTGGCATCGATGACCGTGGCCGCCGAGCGTTTCGTTGCCGACTACCCGAATCACAAGGGCAAGGTCGCGTTCCTCATCACCAGCGACGAAGAAGGCCCGGCGCACCACGGCACCAAAGCGGTGGTTGAACGTCTGGTGGCGCGCAAGGAACGTCTGGACTGGTGCATCGTCGGCGAACCGTCGAGCACCACGCTGGTCGGTGACGTGGTGAAAAACGGGCGTCGCGGCTCGCTGGGCGCCAAGCTCACCGTGCGCGGCGTGCAGGGGCACGTGGCCTATCCGCATCTGGCAAAGAACCCGATCCACCTCGCGGCTCCGGCGCTGGCCGAGCTGGCCGCCGAGCATTGGGATCACGGTAACGATTTCTTCCCGCCGACCAGTTTCCAGATTTCCAACCTCAACTCCGGCACCGGCGCGACCAACGTGATTCCGGGTGATCTGGTGGCGGTGTTCAACTTCCGCTTCTCCACCGAATCCACCGTCGAAGGCCTGCAAAAACGCGTGGCCGACATCCTCGACAAACACAACCTGGACTGGCACATCGACTGGGCGCTGTCCGGTCTGCCGTTCCTCACCGAGCCGGGCGCGCTGCTCGACGCGGTATCGTCGAGCATCAAGGACATCACCGGCCGCGAAACCCACGCGTCGACCAGCGGCGGCACTTCCGACGGTCGTTTCATCGCGACCATGGGTACGCAAGTGGTTGAGCTGGGGCCGGTCAACGCGACCATTCACCAGGTCAACGAGCGTGTGCTGGCGGCCGATCTCGACGTGCTGACCGAGATCTACTACCAGACCCTGATCAAGTTGCTCGCCTGATGCTCGCGTGCCCGATCTGCAGTGAACCGCTCAGCAGCGTCGATAACGGTGTGGTCTGCCCCGCCGGCCACCGCTTCGACCGCGCGCGTCAGGGTTACTTGAACCTGTTGCCGGTGCAGCACAAGAACAGCCGCGATCCTGGCGACAACCAGGCGATGGTCGAGGCGCGTCGCGACTTCCTGAATGCCGGGCATTACGCGCCAGTGGCCAAACGTCTGGCCGAGCTGGCGGCGGGTTATGCGCCGGCACGCTGGGTCGATATCGGTTGCGGTGAGGGTTACTACACCGCGCAGATTGCCGATGCCTTGCCGGATGCCGATGGCTACGCGCTGGACATCTCGCGCGAGGCGGTGAAACGCGCCTGCAAGCGTAATCCGGCAATCACTTGGTTGATCGCCAGCATGGCCCGCGTGCCATTGGCGTCGGGCAGTTGCCAGTTTCTCGCCAGCGTTTTCAGTCCGCTGGACTGGGAGGAAGCCAAGCGCCTGCTCAGCGTCGGTGGCGGCCTGATGAAGGTCGGCCCGACCAGCGGCCACCTGATGGAACTGCGCGAACGCCTGTACGACGAAGTGCGCGAGTACACCGACGACAAGCATCTGGCATTAGTGCCCGAAGGCATGGCGCTGGCGCACAGCGAAACCCTGGAATTCCAACTGACGCTGGACAAGCCCGAGGACCGCGCCAACCTGTTGGCGATGACACCCCACGGCTGGCGCGCCAGTGCCGAACGCCGCGCCGCAGTGATCGAACAGCCCGAGCCGTTCGTGACCACCGTGTCGATGCGCTACGATTATTTCGTTCTTCAATAACTTTTGGTCTCGGGCGAGTGCCCGGGGCCGGCTAAATCCGCGAATGGATTTTTCAGACCCGCAGTGAGGACATCCATGCGCCAACCGGATATCGAGATTTACCTGAAAGACGCCGACGTCGACCACAAGGCGATTTCCGCCTGGCTCGGTGAGGCTCTGGGCCCGTGCAGCGATTGGGTACAGAAAGGCCAGACCTACAAGTGCAAGGCCGGCAACATCCCGGTGACGTGGCTGCCGAAGGCCGTGGGCAAATGGAACAGCCTGTACCTGGAAAGCGATGCGACGCCTTGGGACGACGACATCGCCTGCGCCCGTGCGGCTTTCGCCGCGCTGAACGTGGAAGTGCGTTGCGCGCCGGGCACCTGGGTCGAGGAAGAAGGTGAGGAAACGGCGGATCGCTGGATTCGCATCAGCGCCGACGGTGAAGAAGAAATCACCTGGAAGACTGCCTGAAAGCAAAAGATCGCAGCCTTCGGCAGCTCCTACAGGGGAATGCATTCCAAACTGTAGGAGCTGCCGCAGGCTGCGATCTTTTGATCTTGAAAGTTACAGGCCTACAACATCCTCAGCCTGCAAACCCTTCTGCCCTTCCACCACCGCGTATTCAACCTGCTGACCCTCGGTCAGCGAACGGTGTCCTTCGCCGCGGATCGCGCGGTAGTGCACGAACACGTCCACCCCGTCGTTGCGCTGAATGAAGCCGTAGCCCTTGGCGTCGTTGAACCACTTCACATTGCCGGTTTCACGTGTTGCCATCTGTTCATACTCCTTTTTTATTATTGAACAGGCTTTTCGCAGGAAAGCCTTTGCGGAACGTCAGCCTGCGCCCGACGTCCATAAAGGGCCCCGGCGACAGATTGCCGAGTATATGACAGGCGCAAAAACTCTCAACAGGAGATTACTTCGCCGCTTTTTTGCCGATTTTCGGTGAATACGGCAAACTGTCGACCGCCCGAGCATCTGCTCGGTTTTATCAACTCACGCAGAAGCCGTATGACCCGTTCCCCGTTCCGCCGTCTAGTGTTTGGCACCTTGCGCCGACTGTTGTACCTCTGGGTTCGCTCGGAGACGATCAACCAGTCGTCGCTCACCCTCAACCTCGACCGCAGTCGCCCGGTGTTCTACGTCCTGCAAAACCCCTCGCTCACTGATCTGGCGGTGGTCGACACCGAATGCACCAAGGCCGGTCTGCCGCGTCCGGTGCTGCCAGTGTCGGTGGGGCCGTTGATCGAACCGGCGGCGTTTTTCTACCTGACGCCGGACCCGGACTGGCTTGGCCGTCAGGACAAGCGCGGTGCACCGCCGACCCTGACCCGTCTGGTCAGCGCCCTGACGCAGAACGCCGCCGAAGACGCGCAGATCATTCCGGTCAGCGTGTTCTGGGGCCAGTCGCCGGACAGCGAAAACAGTCCGTGGAAGTTGCTGTTCGCCGACAGCTGGGCCGTCACCGGGCGCCTGCGTCGGCTGCTGAGCATCATCGTTCTGGGGCGCAAGACTCGCGTGCAGTTCTCCGCGCCGATCCACCTGCGCGAACTGATCGAACACAACAAGGGCCACGAACGCACCGTGCGCATGGCCCAGCGCATCCTGCGCGTGCACTTCCGCAACCTGAAGGCAGCAGTGATCGGCCCGGACATCTCGCACCGGCGCAATCTGGTCAAGGGGCTGCTCAATCAACCACTGGTCAAGCAAGCGATCGTCGAAGAAGCCGAACGCGAGAACATTTCCCTGGAAAAAGCCAAGGCCCAGGCCCTGCGCTACGGCAACGAGATCGCTTCGGACTACACCTACACCGCGATTCGTTTCCTCGAAGTGGTACTGAGCTGGTTCTGGAACAAGATCTACGACGGGATCAAGGTCAACCACATCGAAGGCGTGCAGAAGGTCGCTCAGGGTCACGAAGTGATCTACGTGCCGTGCCACCGCAGCCACATCGACTACTTGCTGCTCTCGTATCTGCTGTTTCGCAACGGCCTGACCCCGCCGCACATTGCCGCCGGGATCAACCTGAACATGCCGGTGATCGGCAGCCTGCTGCGCCGTGGCGGCGCGTTCTTCATGCGCCGCACGTTCAAGGGCAATCCGCTGTATACCTCGGTGTTCAACGAATACCTGCACACCCTGTTTACCAAAGGTTTCCCGGTCGAATACTTCGTCGAGGGCGGCCGCTCGCGCACCGGGCGCATGCTGCAACCGAAGACCGGCATGCTCGCGATCACAATGCGCAGCTTCCTGCGCTCATCGCGGATGCCGATCGTCTTCGTGCCGGTGTACATCGGTTACGAGCGCGTGCTGGAAGGTCGCACCTACCTTGGCGAACTGCGTGGTGCGAGCAAGAAGAAAGAGTCGATCTTCGACATCTTCAAAGTCATCGGCGCGCTCAAGCAGCGCTTCGGTCAGGTCGCGGTGAACTTCGGTGAACCGATCAAACTCGCAGAATTCCTCGACGCTGAGCAACCGGACTGGCGCCAGCAGGCACTCGGCCCGCAGTACAAACCGGCCTGGCTTAACGAAACCACCAACCGCCTCGGCGAGAAAGTCGCGCAGCACCTGAACGAAGCGGCGGCGATCAACCCGGTCAATCTGGTCGCACTGGCGCTGCTCTCGACCACCCGCCTGGCACTGGACGATCGGGCCATGGCGCGGGTGCTGGATCTGTATCTGGCGCTGCTGCGCAAAGTCCCGTACTCACCGCACACGACCCTGCCGGAAGGCGACGGCCGCGCGCTGATCGAGCATGTGAAGGACATGGATTTGCTGTCCGAGCAAAACGATGCGCTGGGCAAGATTCTCTATCTGGACGAGCAGAACGCCGTCCTGATGACCTACTACCGCAACAACGTGCTGCACATCTTCGCCTTGCCGGCGCTGCTGGCGAGCTTCTTCCAGAGCACTTCGCGCATGAGCCGCGAGCAGATCCTGCGCTACACCCGCGCGCTGTATCCGTACTTGCAGTCGGAGCTGTTCATCCGCTGGAGCCTGGAGGAGCTGGACGCAGTAATCGATCAATGGCTGGAAGCGTTCGTCGAGCAAGGCCTGCTGCGTTTCGAAAAGGACGTGTACCTGCGCCCCGCTCCAAGTTCGCGGCACTTTGTGCTGCTGACCCTGCTGTCGAAAAGCATCGCGCAGACCCTGCAGCGCTTCTACATGACCGTCTCGCTGCTGCTCAACGCCGGGCAGAACAGCATCAGCGCCGAAGAGCTGGAAGACCTGTGCACGGTCATGGCCCAGCGCCTGTCAATCCTGCACGGCCTGAATGCCCCGGAGTTCTTCGACAAGAGTCTGTTCCGTCATTTCATCCAGACGATGCTCGACCTCGACGTCCTGCGCCGCGACGAAGCCGGCAAGTTGAGCTACCACGAACTGCTCGGCGAACTGGCGGAGGGCGCAGCCAAACGCGTATTGCCGGCGGAGATTCGCCTGTCGATTCGTCAGGTGGCGCTGCATCGCAGTGAAGATGCAGCGGATCAGATCACGCCACTGCCTGAGGCTTGATGCATTACCCCGGTGGGAGCGAGCCTGCTCGCGAAGACGGCTGATCAGTCACTGGAAATATTGACTGAATCACCGCATTCGCGAGCAGGCTCGCTCCCACATTGAAAGGAGCTCTACCCATGAAAAAACTGTTGACCCTCGCCGCCGCCACCCTTCTCAGCGCCTGCCAATCAACCACACCCGCCGGCAAGGTCGGTCTCGACGGTGAAGTGTTCTACCTGCAACGCATCGCCCTGCCACCGAGCGCGACACTGAGCGTGAGCTTGCAGGACGTATCGCTGGCCGACGCTCCGGCGGTGGTCCTCGACGAGCAGAAAGGCCCGGTCAAAGGCCAGGTGCCGCTGCCGTTCCACTTGAGTTACGATCCGGCCCAGGTCAAACCCGGTCACCGCTATTCGGTCAGCGCGCGCATCGAGGTCAACGGTGAGCTGATGTTCATCACCACCGAGAACCACGCCGTGCAACTGGACGGTAATGATCCGCAGCCGCTGAAAATCCGCGTCGACGCCATTCGCTAACTGTCTTTCAAGGAAGCTGCCATGCTCCGCCCTACCCTTCGCTTCGCCAGCCTGTGCGCGGGCCTGATGATCTCTGCCAGCGCCCTGGCGCTGTCGCTCAGCGACCTCTCGCAACAAGACGCCACCGGCGGCCTCAAGGACGCCCTGACCCAAGGCGCGCAAATCGCCGTCAAACAACTCGGCACCCCGGGCGGCTTCAGCAACAACCCGGAGGTGAAAATCGAACTGCCGGGCAAACTCGGCAAAGTCGCCGGCAAGATGAAAGCCTTCGGCATGGGCGCCCAGGTCGACGAACTCGAAACCGCCATGAACAAGGCCGCCGAAAGCGCCGTGACCCAGGCCCAGCCGATCCTCGTCGACGCCGTGAAGAAAATGACCGTGGCCGACGCCAAGGGCATCCTCAGCGGCGGCACCGACTCGGCCACCCAATACCTGGACAAAACCAGCCGCGAACAGATCCGCGCCAGGTTCCTGCCGATCGTCAAACAAGCCACCGACAAAGTCGGCGTAGCGCAAAAGTACAACGCCTTCGCCGGCCAGGCCGCGACCTTGGGCGTGGTGGATGCGAAAAGCGCCAACGTCGAAAGCTACGTCACCGAGCAGGCACTGAACGGCCTGTTCGAAATGATCGGCAAACAGGAAGAAACCATCCGCAAGAACCCGGCGGCTGCGGCGACTGGCCTTGCCAAGAAAGTGTTCGGCACATTGTAATTTTTGCCGCTGCACGCAAAAGCCCGCTGAACCTGTGAAGGTCAGCGGGCTTTTTGTTGCGTGTCAGCCTTGCGGATCGACTTGGTCAAGGACGCGGTTTACCGACAGCTCAGCGAGCGAAATCATCTGCTGAATGCCCAGAAGCTGACTGCACGTCGAGCCGCTCAGGGTAAACGCCAACTCACTGGCCATGACATTGGCCGAGGCCAGCGTTTCACAGGCATGGGCCAGCATTAAATACAACCTGACTCAAAGTAGGAGCTGCCGAAGGCTGCGATTTTTTGATCTTGCTTTTGATTTTGAAAAGCCAGGATCAAAAGATCGCAGCCTTCGGCAGCTCCTACAGGAGATTGGGTGCGGGCAGTTGGAGATTGGTCGGCTGTCAGGCCGCCTTCGCTGGCAAGCCAGCTCCCACAGTGGGGTTGGAGGTGGTCAGTTGGAAACCGGTCGGCCCGTAGGCCGCCTTCGCCGGCAAGCCAGCTTCCACAAGATCAAGATCAAAAGATCGCAGCCTCAGGCAGCTCCTACAGGAGACTGGGTGTGGTCTGTTGAAGATTGGTCGGCTGTCAGGCCGCCTTCGCTGGCAAGTCAGCTCCCACAAAAATCAACAGCAGACCGCATCCGCTTCTCACCACTCAACAGGATGAGCGTTAGCTCGGCTGCAGCTCTTGATCTTGCCGTGCCGGCCCCTTCGGCAGGCTGAGTGGAGGGGTTTATCCGGGGGTGGGAGCGCAGCGACCGTTTGGCGAAGCCAAAGGCATCGAGAGGAGGTGCAGCGAAGCAAACCGGAGGCGATGCCCCCGGATAAACCCCGCAACGAAGGAACCCGAGCCTAAGCGAGGGCCGTACGCCGGGGCCCAGCGTTTTGGTTACTTTTGGGCGTCTGCAAAAGTGACTCGCCGTAAGGGCGAAACCGCCAGCCGCAACACCCGAAGCAACGGATAAACACCCAAAACCCCAGGAGCATGGTCGGCCCAAAGGCCGCCAAGTCCAAAAGCCTCACCCCTCCCGACGCACTCGGAACCAGGCCGCATACAAAGCAGGCAAAAACAAAAGCGTCAAAGCCGTAGCCACAATCAACCCCCCCATGATCGCCACCGCCATCGGCCCGAAAAACACACTGCGCGACAACGGAATCATCGCCAACACAGCCGCCAAAGCCGTCAACACAATCGGCCGAAACCGCCGCACCGTCGCCTCGATAATCGCCTGCCAAGGCTTGAGACCAGAGGCAATATCCTGCTCGATCTGATCCACCAGAATCACCGAGTTGCGCATGATCATCCCCGACAGCGCGATCGTCCCCAGCATCGCCACAAACCCGAACGGCTGACGGAACACCATCAGAAACAATACCACCCCGATCAACCCCAACGGCGCCGTCAGAAACACCATCGCCGTGCGCGAAAAGCTGCGTAATTGCACCATCAGCAACGTCAACACCACCACGATAAACATCGGCACCCCGGCATTCACCGACTTCTGCCCACGCTCCGAATCCTCCACCGTGCCGCCGACATCCAACAGATACCCGTCAGGCAATTCGGCACGGATCGGATCCAGCGTCGGAGCGATCTGCTTCACCAGCGTCGCCGGCTGCTCCTTACCGTAAATGTCCGCCCGCACCGTCACGGTTGGCAGACGATTACGGTGCCAGATAATCCCTTCCTCAAACCCGTACTCCAACGTGGCAATCTGCGACAACGCCACACTGCGACTGTTATCGGTCGGTACCGCCAGACTCGGCAGCAACGACAACTCGGTGCGCTCATGCACCGTGCCGCGCAACAGGATCTCGATCAGCTCGTTGTCCTCGCGGTACTGACTGACACTCGAACCAGTCAGCGAGCTCTGGAGGAATTTCGCCAGATTGGCCGTGCTCACACCGAGCGCCCGGGCGCGGTCCTGATCGATGTTCAGGTACACCACTTTGCTCGGCTCTTCCCAGTCCAGGTGCACGTTGACCACATGCGGGTTCTCGCGCACCTTGGCTGCTACTTTGCGCGCCAACGCGCGGACCTCTTCGATGTGCTCACCGGTGACGCGGAACTGCACCGGGTAGCCCACCGGCGGACCGTTTTCCAGACGCGTGACCCGCGAGCGCAGGGCCGGGAATTGCTCGTTGAGGGTTTCGATCAACCAGGTGCGCAGGTTCTCGCGCTCCTCGATGTTTTTCGCCAATACCACAAACTGGGCGAAGCTCGCCGCCGGCAGTTGCTGATCCAGCGGCAGGTAGAAACGCGGCGAACCGGTGCCGACATACGCCACATAGTTATCGATGCCGGCGTGATCCTTGAGCATTGCTTCCAGGCGTTTGACCTCGGCCGTGGTGTTGGCCAGCGACGCCCCTTCGGCCAACTTCAGATCGACCATCAACTCCAGTCGATTGGAGGCCGGGAAGAACTGCTGCGGTACGAAACGGAACAGCATCACCGACGCGATGAACAGCCCCACCGTCAGCACGATCACGGTTTTGCGATGCGCCACGCACCACTCCACCAGACGCCGCACCCGTTGATAGAACGGCGTGCCATACGGGTCGGCTTGCCCGTCAGCTGTGCCGTGTTTGGCCGCATGAATTTTCGCCAGATCCGGCAGGAGTTTTTCCCCCAGATACGGCACGAACATCACCGCCGCGACCCACGACGCGAGCAAGGCGATGGTCACCACCTGGAAGATCGAACGGGTGTATTCACCGGTGCCGGACTGCGCGGTGGCAATCGGCAGAAACCCGGCGGCGGTGATCAGCGTACCGGTGAGCATCGGGAACGCGGTGCTGGTCCAGGCATAGCTCGCGGCCTTGATCCGGTCGAAGCCCTGCTCCATTTTGATCGCCATCATTTCCACGGCGATGATCGCGTCGTCCACCAGCAAGCCCAGCGCCAGCACCAGCGCGCCGAGCGAGATTTTGTGCAGACCGATGCCGAGGTAATACATGCAGGCGAAGGTCATCGCCAGCACCAGCGGAATGGTCAGAGCGACCACCATGCCGGTGCGCACGCCGAGAGAGAAGAAGCTCACCAGCAACACGATCGCCAACGCCTCGACCAGCACCTGGACGAACTCGCCGACACCGGTCTTTACCGCCGCCGGTTGGTCGGAGACTTTGCGCAGTTGCATGCCGGCCGGGAGGTTTTTCTGCAGGCGCGAGAACTCGCCTTCCAGCGCTTTGCCCAGCACCAGAATGTCGCCGCCGTCCTTCATCGCGACAGCGAGGCCAATGGCGTCTTCGCCCATGAAGCGCATGCGTGGCGCCGGTGGATCGTTGAAACCGCGATGCACATCGGCGACATCGGAGATACGGAACGTCCGGTCACCGACGCGGATCGGGAAGTTCTTAATCTCCTCGACCGTTTGAAAATTCCCCGAGACCCGCAGTTGCACACGTTCGCTGCCGGTTTCAAAGAACCCCGCAGTGGACACCGCGTTCTGCTCTTCCAGCGCTTGCTGCACCGCCGCCAGTGGCAAACCGAGGGTGGCGAGTTTGACGTTGGACAGCTCGACCCAGATTTTCTCGTCCTGCAAACCGAGCAGGTCGACCTTGCCGACATCCTTGACCCGCTGCAGCTGGATCTGGATGCGGTCGGCGTAATCCTTGAGCACTGCGTAATCGAAACCGTCGCCGGTCAGCGCGTAAATATTGCCGAACGTGGTGCCGAATTCATCGTTGAAAAACGGTCCCTGAATCCCCGGCGGCAAGGTCTGGCGAATGTCGCTGACCTTCTTGCGCACCTGATACCAGAGGTCCGGAATTTCCTTGGAGTGCATCGAGTCGCGGGCAATGAAGGTGACCTGCGACTCGCCGGGGCGAGAGAACGACACGATGCGTTCGTACTCGCCGGTTTCCATCAATTTCTTTTCGATGCGTTCGGTGACCTGCCGTGAAACTTCCTGTGCGGTCGCCCCCGGCCAGCGGGTCTGGATGACCATGGCCTTGAAGGTGAACGGCGGGTCTTCGCTCTGGCCGAGTTTGGTGTAGGACAAGGCCCCGACGATGGCCAGCAAAAGCATCAGGAACAAGACGATCTGGCGATTACGCAACGCCCATTCGGAAAGGTTGAAGCGCATCGGGACTTACTCCTTGTCCGCCAGATTGACCACACGGTTGGAGCGATCCACAGGCCGCACCTGCTGACCGTCGAGCAATACGTGAACCCCGGCGGCGACTACCCAGTCGCTGGCATTCAAGCCTTCGAGCACCGGCACACTTTTCTCGCCGAACGGGCCGATGCGCACTGGCGTCTTCTTCAGGGTGTTGTTGGCGCTGACGACCCAGACATAGGTCGCACCGTTCTCGGCAGTCAGGGCCGAAAGCGGTACTGACAGCGGCACACTGTCTGCCGATTGCACGAACACCCGAGCGCTCTGCCCGAGTTCAGCCGGGACTTTGCCGCTGGTGAACGAGATGCGCGCGGCGAAGGTACGGGATTTCGGATCGGCCGCCGGCGACAGCTCACGAATCTGCCCGGCGAAGCGCTGGTTCTGCTGGGTCCACAGTTCAACGGTCACTGGCTGGCCGACCTTGAACCGCCCGAAGCTCTGCTCCGGCAGGCTGATCGACACTTCCCGCTCGCCGTCGGTGGCGAGGGTAAACACGGTTTGTCCGGCGGCGACCACCTGCCCGACTTCCACCGAACGCTTGGCCACCACGCCGTCCTGCGGCGCGCGCAGCACGGCGTAACTGGCCTGGTTGGTCGAGACGTTGAATTCGGCTTTGATTTGCTTGAGGCGGGCTTCGCCGGAGCGGTAGAGGTTTTCCGCGTTGTCGTAGGCAGAACGGCTGACCATCTGCCGTTCCATCAAGGTTTTGTAGCGGTCACGCTCAGCGCGCACCAGGTTCAGATTGGCTTCAGCGGCGGCGACCTGGGCGCGAGTGGCTTCCAGTTGCAGGCGTACGTCCTGCGGATCGAGCTCGGCCAATGGTTGATCAGCCTTCACGCGCTGGCCTTCCTCGACCAGTCGTCGGCTGACTTTGCCGCCAATGCGGAACGCCAGATCGGGTTCGTAGCGGGCGCGAACCTCACCCGGATAACTTTCCATCGCCTGCGCCGAAGGCTCTGGCTGCACCACCATGGCCGGTCGAACGCTGACTGACGTCGCCTCTTCCTGACCGCATGCGGACAATAAAACAGCCAGACTGACTGGCACGGCAAAGGACAACGCATAGCGGAACATGGTGACGGACCTTTCGCTTATGGTGCTTGGAATATTTATACTGGCCGGTATGGTATTAATAGCAAACTCACCAGTCCAGTATTAAAAGCGAAGAATGTCGAACAATCTTTCAGCTCCAAACGGCCCGGGCCGTCCGAAGGATCCGGCCAAGCGCCGGGCAATCCTCGATGCGGCGAAAACCCTGTTTCTGAGTCACGGCTACGCCAACACCAGCATGGACGCGGTAGCCGCCGAGGCGGGCGTGTCGAAACTGACGGTTTACAGCCACTTCAACGACAAGGAGACGCTGTTCTCCTCCGCGGTAATGGCCAAATGCGAGGAACAGTTACCGCCGTTGTTCTTCGAATTGCCCGCCGGCATCCCCGTGGAAAATGTGTTGCTGAACATTGCCCGGGGCTTTCATCAGCTGATCAACAGCGACGAGTCGGTGAATCTGCATCGCTTGATGATGGCGCTGGGCACCCAGGATCCGAAGCTGTCGCAGATCTTCTTCGACGCTGGCCCCGAACGCATGGTGCAAGGCATGGAGCGGCTGCTCAAACGCATCGACGAGACCGGCGTGCTGAGCATCGACCTGCCGCGCAATGCCGCCGAGCATTTCTTCTGCCTGCTCAAGGGTGCGGGGAATTTTCGTTTGCTGTATTGCTGCGGTGAACCGCTGAGCGAAGAAGCGGCAGAGAGTCATGTGCAAGAAGTGGTGGGGTTGTTCATGCGGGCGTATCGGCCCTGATTTTTTAGCGCCTGATCTGACGTCATCGCTGGCAAGCCAGCTCCCACATTGATCGTGCTGAACACAAATTGTGCGAACGACACAAAAACTTGTGGGAGCTGGCTTGCCAGCGATTGAGGCGACTCGGTATCAAGCCTTGAGTGCTTTCTTCGGGTAGATGTCATACCGACTGGATTTGCCATCCAGCGCATGGCTCGGCTTCGGCCCCTCAATACACGGCGCCTTGCGCGGGCGCTTGACCACCACCCGGTGTGTCGCCAGGGCCAGCGCCGCTTCGAGCAACGCCGGCGCATCCGGATCATCCCCGACCAGCGGACGGAACAGGCGCATCTCTTTCTTCACCAGCGCCGTCTTCTCGCGGTGCGGGAACATCGGGTCGAGGTAGATCACCTGCGGTGGCTCGCCTTGCCAATTGCGCATCACCTCGATGGAGTTGCCCTTGAGCAGCTTCATCCGCGCGACAATCGGCGCCACGTCGAAATCTTCCGCCGCCCGCGCCAGACCATCCTCCAGCAACGCCCCGATCAGCGGCTGGCGCTCGATCAGGCTCATCTCGCAGCCCAGACTGGCCAGCACGAACGCGTCCTTGCCCAGCCCCGCCGTGGCGTCCAGCACCCGAGGGCGCACGCCTTGGGCAATGCCAACCGCCTTGGCGATCATCTGCCCGCTGCCGCCGCCGTACAGACGCCGGTGCGCCGCGCCCCCCTCGACAAAGTCCACCCGCACCGGTCCCGGCGCATCCGGGCCGAGCTGCTGCAGCTGCAAACCCTGCTCGCCCACCTGCAAGGCGAACTCGCCGTCGTCCACCTGCAGCGGCAGGCCCAGGCGCTCCGCCCATTGCTCGGCTTGCGCTTCAAACGTCGGGCCGAGGGCCTGGACATGGATGCGGCAGGCCGCGGGTTGCTCAATCATGAAAACACGCTCAAAAAAGTTAAGGATCGGCAAAAAGTGGCCGATAAACCAATCAACGCGCATTTTGCCAGAGCTGAGCGTCAACCGAAAAAAATGTCAGGCATTCTTCCCACATCGATTGGCTACATTTCGCCCAAGGGCGACTTCAGCCGTCATAACACTCAAGCATTGGGCGGCGTCAGTCACCTGTGGCAGGATTTCTTTGCCCAGGCCCTGGCCGAACAGACGAGTGATGTGGTGCCAGCCTGCGGCACATTCCCGCCGGTTGACCTGAACAGCCCGGAAGAACCGACCCTGGGCAGCGAGCTGCACGCGCACATCGTCGAGCAGCGTCAGTGCGATGTGGTCGAGACCGAAGTGCGTCCGCCGGAGCCGCTGTTCCTGCCGATCGCCGAGTTCGAAACCGATCTGCTGGACAAGCCGTTCCCACCGTTCCCGCCAGAAGAACTCAAGGCTCAGCAGGAGCAGCAAGACTTCGACAGCAGCTGGGTTCGCCCGATCGTGATCAACAACGGTCAGCCGGTGCCAGAGCCGGGTCCGGCGCCGCAGAAGAAGCCACTGTACCTGCCGATTGCCGAGTTCGATCTCGACCTGCTGCAAAAACCTTATCCGCCGTTCCCGCCGGAAGAAATCGTCGAGCAGCAGAAAGCGCTCGACTTCGATAACGGCTGGGCGCGCCCGATTGTCCTGCAGAACCTGCGCCTCGCCGCCTGATCCCTCAGCGACAAACGCTCCAGCGCCCGACATCGACATGAAAGTGATTGCGATGGGCGGCGTTGTAATCCGGACTCAACACCACACTGAACGCCTCGCAGGCACCATCGCGCACCTGGCGCAGAAATTGCGCGTCCTGATTTTGCTTCGGCCAGTCTTTGAGCACACTGACGCTGCGCCCATCCGCCAGCCGAAAACCGCTGATGTCCAGCGCATCGGCACTGGCGTGGCGACTGAGCGCCCCGCTCTCGCGGTTGTAGACATTGCGGCAGGCAAAGCTGCCGAGGTGATCGATACGCGCCACAGACTGGCCGTAAAGCGCTTGCGCGGCAGGTTGCAGGGTATGTCGTTCAAACATCGCGTAAGCCACCGCCAATGGACAACTGGCGAGGAAGCTGCTGCTCAGCGCCACCTCGCCGCTCTGCACGCGCACGGCGCCGATCAGCGGGCACTTGGCGTCGGGGCTGTCGGCTTGCGCTGTGATGCGCAGACCCGAGTTGCTGAGCACTTGTGCGCATAACTCGGGATTGCCACGCAGGCGCATCAGCTTGAAACCGGTCAGCCAGTTCGGCGCGGCCTTCACGTCCAGCGGCGCCCACGGGTTCCACTCGGCCGGCACGTCGACCCAGCCGCGCCAGACGCTGACCACGGCGCCAGCAATCATCAACAGTACCGACAGCGCGATCCAGCGGCCCATGCTCAGCCTTTGAAGAACTGATTGGCCTGAGCGTACGGCATCGATTGCGCAGTGAAGCCGAAGGTGCCGTGCTGCTGGATCTCTTCAGCCGCGCGGTAAAACTCGCCGAACGCTGCCAAAGCCAGCGCCGAACCGGTGCTGATCCTGCGCACACCCATTTCTTCCAGCGCCTGCACGGTCAGTTTCAAACCGCCGGACATCAGCACGTTGACCGGTTTTGGTGCCACCGCGCGCACCACCGCCAGCACTTCTTCGGCGCTGCGCAAACCCGGCGCGTACAGCACGTCGGCGCCCGCTGCGGCAAAGGCCTGCAGGCGGCGGATGGTATCGTCGAGATCGGGATTGCCGTGCAAGTAGTTTTCCGCACGGGCGGTCAGGGTGAAGGGAAATGGCAGCGTGCGCACTGCGGCGACGGCGGCTTCGATGCGCGCCACAGCGTGTTCGAAGCAGTAGATCGGCGCGTCGGCACGGCCCGTGGCGTCCTCGATCGAACCGCCCACCGCGCCCGCCTCGGCGGCACGCAGCAAGCTTTTCGCACACTCGGCCGGGTCATCGGCGAAACCGTTTTCCAGGTCCACCGCCACCGGCAGATCGGTGGCCGCGACAATGGCCCGGACATTGGCCAAGGTCTCATCGAGACTCAGGGCGCCATCGGCCTTGCCTTGGGAAAACGCATAACCGGCACTGGTGGTCGCCAACGCCTTATAGCCCAGACTGGCGAGCATTTTCGCCGAGCCGGCATCCCACGGGTTGGGGATGACGAAAATCCCCGCACCTTCATGCAGGGCCTTGAAGGCCTGGGCTTTGCGGGCTTGTTCTTGAAGGGCGTGGGCGTTCATCGGCAGGCTCCTGGGCAGGGGGAAAATCCGCCTTCAGAGCAAGCCGAGTTGCTCGGCGGCGGGTTCTCTGTATAGCTCAGGCAGGGACGGCAGGCCAGGCAAACGTTGCATCAATTGTGCGTGAAAACGTTGCGCCAGCTTCGCCGCCATCACGTTGTCGGCAGTGTGCAGGAAGATGTACGGCGTGCGGCCCTCTTCAATCCACTCGGCGATTTTCGCCACCCACGGCACGAGAAACGGATCGTTGGCTTCCAGCTCCGGATGGCCAATGAAACGTACCTGCGGAGATTGGGTAAACGCCGCCGGACGGGTCGGCACCCGAGGCTTTTTCGATTGCGCGTGGATCACCGAAGACTCGGTCGACAGGCAACTGAACAGCGCCCGCGGATCGAGGCAGATCCGCTCCACGCCACGCTCAAGCAGCAGACGATTGAGCAGGCGCTCGCTCTCGCCCTTGGCGAAAAACTGTTCGTGACGGACTTCCACTGCCAGTGGCCGGTCCAGCGCGTCGATGAACGCCGTCAGCTCGGGCAATCGATGCGGGGTGAAGCTTTTCGACAGTTGCAGCCACAGCGGCGAAACCCGTTCGCCGAGCGGGCTGAGAAGATTCACGAAGGTTTCGGCGGCGGTCAGCTGATCACGCAGGTCACCGCTGTGGCTGATGTCGCCGGGAAACTTGGCGGTGAAGCGAAAGTGTTCGGGCATGGTCTCGGCCCAACGCTGCACGGTGGCCGGCGACGGGCTGGCGTAGAAGGTCGTGTTGCCTTCGACGGCATTGAACACTTGAGCATAGAGACTGAGGAAGTCGGAAGTCTTGGCGTCTTCGGGGTACAGATACTCGCGCCAGGCGTTTTCGCTCCAGGACGGACAACCGAGGTAGTAAGGCAGATCCATCAGATGTACAGGTCGAGGCCCAGCACATCCGCATCCCAATCGACAAAACCGGCGGTGCTCAGGTAGCTGGCCAGGGCCATCGCTACGCTTTTGCTCATGGCGCGGTGATAAATCATGTCTTGCTGACGGGCAGGCAGATTGGCCAGACGTTGTGCGGAGGCTTTGGCAGCGCGGGCGGCCAGTTGCTCTTCAGTCGGGAATTCCAGCTCGCCATCGATATCGTCGACGGACTCATCCAGCGCCACATTGCCTTTGCGAGGCTTGCGCTTGATGGGGTAGGACTGAGAGGAAAGGCCGTCTATACGCATAATTTCATGCTCGGTATCGATGATGGCAATTTAGCGGCACTTGACCGACTTAGCAAACCGCCGAGTGATAACTAGAACACATAAAGCGTAAAAGGTTTAAAGCGCGGGGTTGGAAACTGACGATTGGCAGAATTTGGAATAAGCAGTGGGATTGTGGAGAGCCTTATGTGGTGAGGGGATTCATCCCCGATGGGTCGCGAAGCGGCCCCAAAATCGGCGACTGCTTCGCAGCCGATCGGGGATAAATCCCCTCACCACAGAAGCTACCCCGCTAGAAGTCAGGACTCAGCGAGCCTTTGGAGTAGCGACTTTGTCGCGCAGGTAAACCGGTTGCGCATCATCGGCAGGGATCGACTCACCGCGTTCCCAGGCAAACCGCGCCAGGGTCAGCAGGTCTTCGGCGTGAGGCAGCATGCCGGCATTCGAGCCGCTCAGGCTGACCGCGATCCGCTCGCCATAGCCCCAACCGGTGCCCGCACCGAACCAATCGCCGCTGGCATCGACCGGCAGCGCCGCGGCTTCCGGTGGCAGCACCGCTTCGACACCCACCAGACGCATCTCGCCGGCGGTCTCGCGGTAGCAGCCCCAATACACTTCATCCATCCGCGCATCGATGGCCGCCGCGACCTGGCTCACACCGTGTTCGCGATACGCGCGCTGTGCCAGCACCGCCAGGTTCGACACCGGCAGCACCGGGCGATCCAGCGCAAAGGCCAGACCTTGCACCACACCAATGGCGATCCGCACACCGGTAAACGCCCCCGGCCCACGACCGAAGGCAATGGCGTCCACCGCTTGCAACGTGGTGCCGGCGTCGGCCAGCAGTTGCTGGATCATCGGCAGCAGCTTCTGCGCGTGCAGACGCGGGATCACCTCGTAATGGCTCGTGACCTTGCCGTCATGCAGCAAGGCAACGGAGCAAGCTTCGGTCGCGGTGTCCAGGGCCAGCAAGGTGCTCATCGATGTTTCCAAAACAGGTGGGAGAAAAAGGGCGTCAGTATAAACAACTACGGCCCGCAAGCGGGCCGTGGATGATGCAGCGGATCGGCTTTTTCAGCTCAGCGCTTCGAGCACCTTGGCGGTGATCGCTTCAACCGAGCCAACGCCCGGGATGTGGCTGTACTTCGGCTTGCCGTTGGCAGCGGAGAGCTTCTGGTAGAAATCCACCAGCGGCTTGGTCTGCGAATGGTAGACCGACAGGCGATGACGCACGGTTTCTTCGGTGTCGTCCTTGCGCTGCACCAGATCGTCGCCGGTAACGTCGTCTTTGCCAGCCACTTTCGGCGGGTTGTAGACGATGTGGTAAACGCGGCCGCTGGCCTCGTGAACGCGACGACCGGCGATACGCTGAACGATTTCTTCGTCTTCAACAGCGATTTCAACCACGGCGTCCAGTTCGACACCGGCAGTCACCAGGGCTTCGGCTTGCGGAATGGTGCGCGGGAAGCCGTCGAACAGGAAGCCATTGACGCAGTCGGGTTGAGCGATGCGATCCTGCACCAGCGCGATGATCAGGTCATCCGACACCAGGCCGCCGGCATCCATGATGCTCTTGGCTTGAACGCCCAGCGGAGTGCCGGCCTTGACCGCAGCACGCAGCATGTCGCCGGTGGAGATTTGCGGAATGCCGAATTTCTCGGTGATGAACTTAGCCTGAGTACCTTTACCGGCCCCGGGAGCTCCCAGCAGAATGACGCGCATCGATGTGCTCCTCAATTTTTTATATAGAAAACAACGGGATTCGCCTCTTTGGGCCAATCTCAAAAAAACGGGTCGTGGCCGCACAAACGGCCAAAGGCTGATCAAGATACACAGCAGGCTGCGCCCACACAAGACGCCAAAAGTCGGAGAAACCGGCGCCCGCCGCGACCTTGCGACGCGGTAACCCAAGTCGCAACCCCATCATTAACTGTCGCCTGCCCGCACTTTCTGCCTGTGTACAAAGCGGCACCCGGCCTGTGCACCGGGTGCCTGATAGCACCGCAAAAACCTTAGCCGGTATTGCGCAATCCGGCGGCAATCCCCGCCACAGACACCAGCAGCGCCTGCTCCACCGGGCTGCCCTGCTCGACATTCTGCTGCCGCGAACGGGCCAGCAGCTCGGCCTGCAATAGATGAAGCGGGTCGAGGTAAGTGTTGCGCAAACGGATGAATTCCAAGGTGTCTGGGCTATGTGCCAGCAGTTGCGACTGACCGGTCAGGCCGAGCACCACCGTGCACGCCTGCGACAATAGGTCGCGTAACTGCGCGCCCAACGGCAGCAAGTCCGGCTCGACCAGACGCTGGTCGTACGACAGCGCGATGTCGGCGTCGGCCTTGGCCAGGACCATTTCCAGCATGTCGATACGGGTGCGGAAGAACGGCCACTGTTCACGCATCTGCCCGAGCAGTTCGCCCTCGCCGCGCTCCAGCGCCTTGCTCAATGCAGTTTCCCAGCCGAGCCAGGCCGGCAGCATCAGACGAGTCTGGGTCCAGCCGAAGATCCACGGAATCGCCCGCAGGCTCTCGATCCCACCCGCACGGCGCTTGGCCGGACGGCTGCCGAGGGGCAAGCGTCCCAGCTCCTGCTCCGGTGTCGACTGGCGGAAATACTCGACGAACTGCGGATTCTCCCGCACCACGGCGCGGTACGCGGCGACGCCGTCGGCGGCCAGTTCATCCATCAGGTGCCGCCATTCCGGCGTCGGCGGTGGTGGTGGCAACAGCGTCGCTTCGAGCACCGCGGCCAGATACAGATTGAGGTTCTGCTCGGCGATGTCCGGCAAGCCGAATTTGAATCGAATCATTTCGCCCTGCTCGGTGGTGCGGAAGCGCCCCGCCACCGACCCCGGCGGCTGCGACAAAATCGCCGCGTGCGCCGGTCCGCCGCCGCGGCCCACGGTGCCACCGCGACCGTGGAACAACAGCAGTTCGACTTGCTGCTCGCGGCAGATCTCCACCAGCCGCTCCTGCGCGCGGTATTGCGCCCAGGCGGCGGCGGTGGTGCCCGCATCCTTGGCCGAGTCGGAGTAACCGATCATCACTTCCTGCGGGCCTTGCAGCCTTGCGCGGTAGCCCGGCAACAGCAACAGACGCTCCATCACCGGCCCGGCGTTGTCGAGGTCGGCGAGGGTTTCGAACAGCGGCACCACGCGCATCGGCCGCAACACGCCGGACTCTTTGAGCAGCAACTGCACTGCCAGCACGTCGGAGGCGGCGCCCGCCATCGAGATCACGTAGGAACCCAAGGACGCGGCCGGTGCGGCGGCGATTTCCTTGCAAGTGGCGAGCACTTCAGCGGTGTCGGCGGACGGTTTGAAATGCGCCGGCAGCAGTGGCCGGCGATTGCTCAATTCGCGGGTAAGGAAGCTGATGCGCTGTTCTTCGTCCCAGTCTTCGTAGCGACCGAGGCCCAGGTAATCGGTGATTTCGGTCATTGCCGAACTGTGCCGCGTCGAATCCTGACGTACATCGAGGCGCACCAGAAACAGGCCGAAGGTCACCGCCCGGCGCAGGCAATCGAGCAACGGCCCGTCGGCAATCACGCCCATGCCGCATTCGTGCAGGGAGTTGAAACACAGTTCCAGCGGATCGAGCAGATCGCGGTTGTTGTGCAACACGTCGGCCGGCGCCGGTGTACTGGCGCTGAGCGAGGCATGCGCCCAATTGCGCGTGGCACGCAGGCGTTCGCGCAATTGCTTGAGCACCGCACGGTAAGGTTCGGCACTGTCACCGGCCTTGGCCTTGAGCGCATCACTGGCCTGCTGCATCGACAGCTCGGCGGCGAGGTGATCGACGTCACGCAGGTACAGGTCGGCCGCCATCCAGCGCGCCAGCAACAGCACTTCGCGGGTCACCGCTGCCGTGACATTCGGGTTGCCGTCACGGTCGCCGCCCATCCACGAGGCAAAGCGGATCGGCGCCGCTTCCAGCGGCAAGTGCAGGCCCGTCGCTTCATAAAGCGCCTTGTCGGCCTTGCGCATATGGTTGGGAATCGCCTGCCACAGCGAGTGTTCGATGACCGCAAAACCCCACTTGGCTTCATCGACCGGGGTCGGCCGGGTACGGCGGATTTCTTCGGTGTGCCAGGCTTCGGCGATCAACCGTTGCAGGGTGTTCTGGATCTGTTCGCGTTCGGCGCTGGTCAGGTCGCGGTGATCTTGGGCGGCCAATTGCACGGCGATCGCGTCGTACTTCTGGATCAGCGTGCGCCGCGCCACTTCGGTCGGGTGCGCAGTCAGCACCAGTTCGATTTCCAGGCGCGCCAGTTGCCGGGCCAGAGATTCGGCGCTGTGGCCTTCGTTGCGCAGGCGGGCGAGCAGTTCCGGCAGTACGCGGGATTCGAACGGCGCAGGCTGCGACTCTTCGCGGCGATGAATCAATTGATACTGCTCGGCGATGTTCGCCAGGTTGAGAAACTGGTTGAACGCCCGCGCCACCGGCAGCAGTTCGTCTTCGCTCAATTGATTGAGGCTGGCGCTGAGTTCGGCGTCCATCGAGCCACGGCGATCAGCCTTGGCGCCCTTGCGGATCTGCTCGATCTTGTCGAGAAATTCCTCGCCGTACTGGTCGCGGATGGTATTGCCCAACAGTTCACCCAACAGGTGAACGTCCTCGCGCAAGCGTGCATCAATATCGGTCATCAGCAGTTCTCCAACGGTAATCGGGACGGCGCAGAAACGAATGCTTTGCCCAGAGAGTGCCGCTCTACGGCGCTTCTTACAAGCAGACGACGAAGGGACTTTAAACCTTGCGGCTTGAAGCTAGTCTCAACAGTAAGCCGCACAACGGCTTGCCGGCCGCGCCGGACACTCACCCGATCCTGCCATGAGCAGGTACGACATGAGGTCATCATGAAAATCCGTGAACTCGCCCAGCATTGGGAAGAAAACGCCAAGGGTCGCCTGACCGATACTGGCTACACGATTCATCTGGACGTCGAGGCCGCTGCGCGACTGGCGGCGATTGCCGAGATGTACCCCAAACGTCATCCGGAAGAACTGCTCGGCGAACTGATCGGCGCCGCGCTCGAAGAGTTCGAGGCGAGCCTGCCGTATGTGAAAGGTTCGACGGTGGTGGCGACGGATGAAGAAGGTGATCCGCTGTATGAAGACGTCGGGCCGACGCCACGGTTTCTGGCGCTTTCACGCCGGCATTTGCAGGATTTGTCCGCCGCTGCCGGCAAGCAAAAACACTGATCAGACAACACAAAAACCTGTGGGAGCGGGCTTGCCCGCGATGGCGTCAGTTCAGTCACATCAGTGTTGAATTTGATGGCCTCATCGCTGGCAAGCCAGCTCCCACAGGGATCGTATCCTTCTCCGCTTCTGCACGCTTTTTACCCCGCGCGTACCTCTCCACGCCTCCAAAGTTCCCGGTTTAGAGCCTTGTCGACTTGGTCAAAAAAACTTTTGGCGATAGGCCATCTTTTCTGAACTTTTGAAAAACGCCTTCGGTCGGAAGCTGTAACCACGCCTGGAACGAGCGTTTCAAAAACGCGCTTTTACACGACGCTTGCGGCTCCTCGACCAGGATGGATTTTCGGTTTTATCAGGAGTTAAACAATGGAGTTGAAGACCATGAAGACCCAAACCTCGTTCTCCCACCTGCGCGGTCTGAAACTGGCTGCTCTGGCCATCGGTACCAGCTTCGTACTGGCCGGTTGCGCCGGTAACCCGCCAACCGAGCAGTACGCCGTGACCCAATCGGCGGTCAACAGTGCGGTCAGCGCCGGTGGTACCGAGTTCGCTGCTGTGGAAATGAAGCAGGCGCAGGACAAGCTCAAGCAAGCCGAAATCGCCATGCACGACAAGAAGTATGAACAAGCTCGCACCCTCGCCGAGCAAGCCGAATGGGACGCTCGCGTAGCAGAACGCAAGGCTCAGGCTGCCAAGGCCGAACAGGCTGTGAAGGATTCCCAGAAAGGTGTTCAGGAACTGCGTCAGGAAAGTCAGCGCACCGTGCAGTAAGCGCGCATCCCGAATCGCAAAGCTGAAACTTTTATCGATAGAAAGGACGACAAATTATGCGTAAGCAACTGATGATCCCCGCTCTTCTGGCCGCAAGCGTTGCCCTGGCTGCCTGCTCCACCCCGCCTAACCCGAACCTGGAGCAGGCACGTACCAACTACGCCGGCCTGCAGGCCAACCCACAGGCAAGCAAAGTCGCGGCCCTGGAAACCAAAGACGCCAGCGATTACCTGGACAAGGCCGACAAGGCTTACCTGGACAAGGAAGACGCGGCCAAGGTTGACCAACTGGCCTACCTGACCAACCAGCGCGTGGAAGTGGCCAAGCAGACCATCGCCCTGCGCACCGCTGAAAACAACCTGAAGAACGCTGCCGCGCAACGTGCCCAGGCCCGCCTGGACGCTCGCGATCAGCAGATCAAACAACTGCAGCAGAGCCTGAACGCCAAGCAGACCGATCGCGGTACGCTGGTGACTTTCGGTGACGTGCTGTTCGCCACCAACAAGGCTGATCTGAAGTCCAGCGGGCTGGTGAACATCAACAAACTGGCGCAGTTCCTCCAGGAAAATCCGGATCGCAAAGTGATCGTCGAGGGTTACACCGACAGCACCGGGTCGGCTTCGTACAACCAGTCGCTGTCCGAGCGTCGCGCGACTTCGGTTCAAGTGGCGCTGATCAAGATGGGCGTAGATCCTTCGCGCATCGTGGTTCAGGGTTACGGCAAGGAATACCCGGTTGCCGACAACGGCAGCGTTTCCGGTCGTGCGATGAACCGTCGTGTGGAAGTAACCATTTCCAACGACAACCAGCCAGTGATGCCACGTTCGGCAGTCAGCTCGAACTAAGCAACACGCGCTAACGCCAAAGCCCCGCCTGAGTGATCAGGCGGGGCTTTTTCAAGATCAAAAGATCGCAGCCTTCGGCAGCTCCTACAGGGATCGTGTTCCAATGCAGGAGCTGCCGAAGGCTGCGATCTTTTGCGTTTAAGGCTCGAGTTTCTGCGGGGTTTCCTGGCCCATGCAGCGCACGGCTTTTTTCTGCGCATTGATCAGCACCCCGGTCAGGCCTTTCTGCTCGGTGTCGAACAGCACCAGCACGCCGTCGATGCACTGCGCCACCTGCGGCGCCGGGTCCAGCGAGACTTTGTAGTCTTCGCCCGGCACGGTCTTGAGCATGGTGAATTCGTTGAGCAGCAGCGCATCCTCGGGTTTGGCGAAGTGCAGGTAGCCGTAATACCACAGCGCCCCAACGGTGCCGAGGATGCTGCAGATACCGGTGATGATCAGCGGGATGGCGTTACGTTCTTCAGTCATTGCGGACTCTCATCTTCAGAATTCGGGGGTTGCGGATAATTGGGGATCTCGCCGAGGCGCCGCAGGCCGTTGAAGTGCTCGGGATCTTCCAGATAACGCAGCATCACTTGGCGCCAGACCGGGTCGCCGAAGGTCTGTACGTGGCCGCCGCGGGTCAACTGCAACACCCGTGGTGGTGGCGCTGCCTGATACAGGCGGATGGCGTTGGACATTGGCACCAGTGGGTCGTCGATGCTGTGAAAGATCAGTTTCGGCACGCCGTTAAGCTGCGGCATCGAGTTGATCGCACTGTCGCCGTCCGGCACCAGCCACGACAACGGCACTTGAAACGGCCAGGTCAGCCACGACGTGCTGAGGGCGTACTGACCGACGCTGCGGTAACTGGCGGGTACACCGTCGAGCACGAAGGCTTTCAGCTGTTTCTGCCGCTCGGGGTGCTGCACGAGCCAATGCACGGCCATTGAGCCGCCGAGGCTCTGGCCGAGGAGGATCAGCGGCTTGCCTTTGACCTCTGGCGCCTGATCCAGCCAGGCAAACGCGGCGTCGATGTCCTGATAGATCGCCGGCAGACTCGGCTTGCCCTCGGACAAGCCATACCCGCGATAGTCCACCAGCAGCACCTGATAGCCGTTTTTCGGCAACCACCAACTGCCACCCAAGTGCATCGGCAGATTGCCGCCGTTGCCGTGCAGGTGCAGGACTGTGCCTTTGACCTCGACACCAGGCTTGGCCGGCAGCCACCAGGCGTTGAGCTTGAGGCCGTCGGCCGTGGTCAGGGTGACGGTGCGGTATTCGAGCCTGGCTTTTTCCGGGGTGAAGATCTGGCCCGGTTCGGGGTAAAACAACAGCGAACTGCAACCGCCGAGGGTCAGGAGCAGGCAAAGGATGCCGAGGATTCTCATCCGGTGAAACCTCGCAGGATTCGGGTTGAAAACAATAATTGTGTCAACAAATAACCCTGTGGGAGCTGGCTTGCCAGCGATAGCGGTGGGTCAGCCAACATCAATATTGACTGTCAGACTGCAATCGCTGGCAAGCCAGCTCCCACAGGGTTTGTATGTGGTTCAGAGGATATTGGAGTAATCCGCCTCGATCCGGTCCAGGCTCAAGTGATTGAGGAAGTTGGAGAAGCACATCCATGCCGACAGCGCGTTCATGTCGCGGAACTGTTCCGGCAGGTATTTCGGCGGCACCACCAGACCTTCATCGACCAGTTGACGCAGGGTACGCATGTCCTCCAGGGTGGTCTTGCCGCAGAACAGCAGCGGTACCTGCTCAAGCTTGCCCTTACGCACGGCCAACTGAATGTAGTTGTAAACCATGATAAAGCCCTTGAGGTAGGACAAGTCTTTGGTGAATGGCAGACCGTTCGGCGTCGAGCCTCGGAACACCCGGCTGGCGTTGCCGTAGCTTTCGGCCATTTCGAAACCCTGTTCGCGGAAGAACTCGAACACCTGCAAAAAGTCCGCGCCCTCCTCGACCATGTGAATGGCACGGGTGCGGTTGGTCAGTTTGCGCAGGCGACTCGGGTAGGAGGCAAAGGTGATGATTTCCATCAGGATCGCCAGGCCTTCCTGGGTCACTGTCGACGACGGTGGGCCCTTGGACAGGAAGGTGCAGATCGGCTGGTTCAGGCCGTTAAGCGTGGTGCCGACATGCACCAGGCCTTCGTGGACTTCCAGTGCACGCACGTCGCGGTCGTTGAACAGCGCGTCGGTGCGGATCTTGATGTAGTCGGCGCCTGCTGCCGCGTCGGCGACGATGCCGTCGGACTCGAACACGCGGATGGTTTCCTCGGCCTCGCCGAACACCTTGTTCAACCGGGTTTGCAACAGGTGTACGGCATCCTTGGCGGTGAGGACCTTCGGTTCGTCTTTCAGGTCGCCGCGGCCGTCGATGTTGTTCAGGTAGTCAGACATCATCAGGCCGAGGTCGGCCAAGGTCGGGTCGCCGGCGTGGAACGCATCGGACGCAGCGCCGTACAGCTCTTGCGAGATCAGGCCAAAATCTTCGGTGCCGCGCGCTTCGAGCATGCGCACCACCATCCGGTATTCCTTGCACATGCGGCGCATGATCTGCCCGACCGGGTTGAACTGGCCGAGCTGGCGGGTGATGTCGCGTTCGATGTTCTGGAACTCGAGTTTGACCTTGCTCGAATCGAAACTCAGCGGCCGATTGAGGTAGTAGTCGCGATCCACCGCCGGCATTTCCTTGCCCTTGGCCTTGAGAAAGCCCTTGCGGATGTTCTCGTCCCACTTCACCGCATCGAGCACGCGGATCGGCGTCTGCGCCAGCACAATGCGATCGGACAACGTGCGTATCGTCTGCTGGTAATCGTCCACCCGAAACTCCTGTAGAAAACTGAATTATTTGGCGCGGGCTTGGCGCTGATAGCGCGCGGCCTCGACGAAGACATCGGAATTGGCCGGATCGTCGAGGTAAGCAAAGACCTTGTCGAGGCTACTGTCGACTTGCACGCCGTCGCCGTCGTCCTCGGTCTGGAAAGCCTTGCCGTCGAAGACTTGCTGCTTGATCGCCTGATTGATCTGTTCGAGGTCGAGGTTGTACACCACCAGCTCGTGTTTGTCGGTGAGTTCGAAACCGGCGATGGCGTATTGGCCACCGTAACGCGCCGGCACTTTCGCCGACAGGTACCAGCGGCTGCCGTGGCGCGACACGGTGAACGGGTACGCCTCACGCTCGTGAGGCCGGGCCTTGAACCAGGTGATCGCCTGATAGCGATCATGGCCGACGCGGGTCAGCTCAAGGTTCATCGGCTCGCCCCAGGCATTGGTGCTCGACCACGTGCCCAGCAGGCCCTTGGGCGCCGACTCACTGGCGGGCAGCGGATCCTTGAAAGTCACCAGACAACCGCTGAGCAGCAGGAACGACAAGGCGATCAGCACGCCACGCCAGGCTTTCATTCAATACTCCCATGAACTCGCAATACCTCCCTGTAGGAGCTGCCGCAGGCTGCGATCTTTTGATCCTGATCTCTTAAAGCAAGATCAAAAGATCGCAGCCTGCGGCAGCTCCTACATTGGGATCGGTGTCAGACGGACAACAGGGCTTACACCGAGGCCAGGACCAGATGCATGTACCGCGTCAGAATCCCGAGCATGTCCTGTTCGGCCAAAGGCTCGGCGTCGTTGAGCAGGCCCTGATATTCCATCCGTCCGATAATCGCCGTCAACACTTTGGCATCCTGTTGCGGTTCACGTGAGCCCAGGACTTGGAACAACTGGCAGGTGCCCTGCAGCAGGATCTGCTGGTGGGAGCGCACCAGATCCGCCAGGCGCGGGTTGAGCAGTGCTTCCTGGCGGAACGCCTGCTCGGCCATCAGGTGCTCGCGACGGTTGACCAGTTGCCGGTGCACATAGTCGGCCATCAGCCGCGCGATGTCGTCGGCCAGTTGCGAGCGCGACTCGGGGCTGCCGTCGCCACTGACGACCATCTCGCGCAGCAGGCCTTCGTTGTTGATCCACAGCTTGGCCATGTAGGCCGCGCTGCGTTCGACGTATTGGGCGAAGGTATCGGTGAGCAGGTCATCGATGTCCTTGAAGTAATAGGTGGTGGCCGACAGTGGCACGCCGGCCTCGGCCGCCACGGCCCGGTGGCGCACGGCGCGCACGCCGTCGCGCACGACAATGCGCATCGCCGCGTCGAGAATGTCCTGTCGACGCTGCTCACTGCCCTGTCGGCTGGCCTTGCGGCCCTGGTACTGAACACTTTCAGCGACCGCAGTGGCGATACCCGCTGCACCTTCTTGAGCGATTGCAACCATCACGACTGGACTTCCTCTGCTATTGCAAAATTAACCAATTGATACATTTGTACCAGACAGGCAATAAAAAGCCGCCTGTTTTAGGCGGCTTTTTAACTGAAACGTTTACGCTTGCGGTCGCATGTGCGGGAACAGGATCACATCGCGGATCGATGGCGAGTTGGTCAGCAACATCACCAGACGGTCGATGCCGATACCTTCACCGGCCGTTGGCGGCATGCCGTACTCCAGCGCGCGCACGAAGTCGGCGTCGTAATGCATGGCTTCGTCGTCGCCGGCGTCCTTGTCGGCCACCTGCGCCATGAAGCGCTCGGCCTGGTCTTCCGCGTCGTTCAACTCGGAGTAGGCGTTGGCGATTTCACGGCCGCCGATGAACAGCTCGAAACGGTCGGTGACGTTCGGGTTCTCGTCGTTACGACGAGCCAGCGGCGACACTTCGAACGGGTACTGAGTGATGAAGTGCGGCTGCTCCAGTTTGTGCTCGACCAGTTCTTCGAAAATCATCACCTGCAGCTTGCCCAGACCTTCGAAGCCCAGCACCTTGGCGCCGGCCTTCTTGGCGATGGCGCGCGCCTTGTCGATGTCGTTCAGGTCATCGGCAGTCAGCTCAGGGTTGTACTTGAGGATCGAGTCGAACACCGACAGACGGGCAAACGGCTCACCGAAGTGGAACACCTTGTCGCCGTACGGCACGTCGGTGCTGCCCAGCACCAGTTGCGCCAGTTCACGGAACAGCTCCTCGGTCAGGTCCATGTTGTCTTCGTAGTCGGCGTAAGCCTGGTAGAACTCCAACATGGTGAATTCAGGGTTGTGACGCGTCGAAACACCTTCGTTACGGAAGTTGCGGTTGATCTCGAACACCTTCTCGAAACCGCCAACCACCAGACGCTTGAGGTACAGCTCAGGCGCGATACGCAGGAACATTTCCATGTCCAGCGCGTTGTGGTGGGTTTCGAACGGCTTGGCCGCTGCGCCGCCAGGAATGGTCTGCAGCATCGGCGTTTCGACTTCGAGGAAGTCGCGCTTCATCAGGAAGCTGCGGATGTGCGCGATCACTTGCGAACGCACGCGGAAGGTCTGGCGTACTTCTTCGTTGACGATCAGGTCAACGTAACGCTGACGGTAGCGCTGCTCGGTGTCGGTCAGGCCGTGGTGCTTGTCCGGCAGCGGGCGCAGCGACTTGGTCAGCAGGCGCACGTTGGTCATTTCGACGTACAGGTCGCCCTTGCCGGAACGCGCCAGGGTGCCTTCGGCGGCAATGATGTCGCCCATGTCCCAGGTCTTGACGGCGGCCAGGGTGTCTTCGGACAGGGTCTTGCGGTTGACGTAGACCTGGATGCGCCCGGTCATGTCCTGGATCACCATGAACGAGCCACGGTTAAGCATGATGCGACCGGCAACCTTGACCGGGATTGCAGCCTCGGCCAGCTCTTCCTTGGTCTTGTCCGCGTATTTCTTCTGCAGATCTTCGCAGTAGTTTTCGCGGCGGAAGTCGTTCGGGAAGGCGTTGCCCTTGGCGCGCTCGGCAGCCAGCTTTTCCTTGCGCAGGGCGATCAGGGAGTTTTCTTCCTGTTGCAGGGCTTGCGGGTCGAGTTGTTGGTCGCTCATGTCTTCAGATATTCCATCAGGTTCGTTGCCCCCGGGCCTGGCGGCCCGGGAATCGCCAGCAGGGCTGGCTCCTACAGGGATCGCGTTGCATCAGCGATCCTGTGTGCGTCTGTTACAGCCCCGATTTCAGGCTGGCTTCCAGGTATTCGTCGATATCGCCGTCGAGTACCTTGTCGCAGTCGCTGCGTTCGATGTTGGTGCGCAAGTCCTTGATCCGCGACGCGTCGAGCACGTACGAACGGATCTGGTGACCCCAGCCGATGTCCGACTTGGTGTCTTCCAGCGCCTGGGAAGCGGCGTTGCGCTTCTGCATTTCCTGCTCGTACAACTTGGCCCGCAGCATTTTCATCGCGGTGTCCTTGTTGGCGTGCTGGGAACGTTCGTTCTGGCAGCTGACCACGGTGTTGGTCGGTACGTGGGTGATACGTACGGCCGAGTCGGTGGTGTTTACGTGCTGACCACCGGCACCGGATGAACGATAGGTGTCAATCCGCAGGTCTGCCGGGTTGATTTCGATTTCGACCTTGTCGTCGATCTCTGGCGAGACGAAAACGGCAGAAAACGAAGTGTGGCGACGGTTGCCGGAGTCGAACGGGCTCTTGCGCACCAGACGGTGCACGCCGATCTCGGTGCGCAGCCAGCCAAAGGCGTATTCGCCCTTGATGTGCACGGTCGCACCTTTGATACCGGCGACTTCACCGGCCGACAGCTCCATGATGGTCGCGTCGAAACCGCGTTTGTCCGCCCAGCGCAGGTACATGCGCAGCAGGATGTTGGCCCAGTCCTGGGCCTCGGTGCCGCCGGAACCGGCCTGGATGTCCAGGTAGGCGTTGTTCGGATCCATCTCGTGGCTGAACATGCGGCGGAATTCAAGCTTGGCCAGTGACTCTTCAAGCCCTTGAAGCAGTTCAACGACGTCGTTTACCGCACCTTCGTCGTTTTCTTCAACGGCCATGTCGAGCAGCTCGCGGGAATCGGCCAGACCGCTGGACAGCTCATCCAAAGTGTCGACGATCTGCGCCAGCGATGCTCGCTCGCGGCCCAGTTCCTGGGCGTATTCAGGTTTGTTCCAGACTGCAGGATCTTCAAGCTCGCGATTGACTTCGATCAGACGCTCATGCTTTTGATCGTAGTCAAAGATACCCCCGAATAGTTTCGGAGCGCTCGGACAGGTCCTTGATGGTGTTCAGGATCGGGTTGATTTCCATGACGGGCAGCACTCGTTGGCGAACTTTTGAAAGCCGGCGAGTATAACGTAATCACGCGGTCACGGCAGCCCGTCTGGCGGCTGTCGGGGTGAATCACTTGACACATTGCCCTGTAGGAGCTGCCGCAGGCTGCGATCTTTTGATTTTGCATTTTAAGATCAAAAGATCGCAGCCTGCGGCAGCTCCTACAGCAATTGATGGGTTACTCGATACCTACCTGGTTACGGCCATTGTTTTTCGCCTGATACAACCCACGATCCGCCGCCGAAATCAGCAACCGGCAGTCGCTGCCCGCCTGCGGCACCATGGTCGCCAGGCCGATGCTGATGGTCAGGCTCGCCCCTTCGCTCGGAGTGTTGTGCGGAATCTTCAGCGCCGCCACGGTCTGGCGCAGCTTCTCTGCCACCAGCCGGGCACCGCCCGGCGAGGTATTCGGCAGTACCAGCGCGAACTCTTCACCGCCGTAGCGTGCCGGCAGATCCGACGGTCGCGCGCTGGCGTCGCGGATCGCCGTGGCGACTTTGCGCAGCGCCTCATCGCCTTCGACATGGCCAAAGCTGTCGTTGTACGACTTGAAGTAATCGACGTCGATCATCAGCAACGACAACTGGCTCTGATCGCGCAACGAGCGGCGCCACTCCAGCTCCAGGTACTCGTCGAAGTGCCGGCGGTTGGACAGCCCGGTCAGGCCGTCGGAGTTCATCAGCCGTTGCAGGACCAGGTTGGTGTCGAGCAACTGCTGCTGGCTGACGCGCAACGCACGGTACGCCGCATCCCGCTGCAGCAGGGTCATGTAGGAGCGCGAGTGATAGCGAATGCGCGCCACCAGCTCGATGGTATCCGGCAGCTTCACCAGATAATCGTTGGCCCCGGCGGAGAACGCCGCGCTCTTGATCAGCGGATCTTCCTTGGTCGACAGCACAATGATCGGGATGTCCTTGGTCGCCGGGTGATTGCGGTATTCGCGCACCAGGCTCAGGCCGTCGAGGCCGGGCATCACCAGGTCCTGCAAAATCACCGTCGGCTTGATCCGGACCGCCTGGGCGATGGCCTGGTGCGGATCGGAACAGAAGTGGAAGTCGATGTTCTCTTCATTCGACAGCCCACGGCGCACGGCTTCGCCGATCATCGCCTGATCGTCCACCAACAACACCATGGCGGCGTTTTCGTCGGTTTTAATGTCGTCGATCTGTAAATCATTCATGGGCGGTCACCTGAGTACTGCGGGGGCCAGGATTGCGGAAAACGCTGTTCATTTGGGGAAAACCTCCAGCAATCGTGGCGCTATCTTTTCCAGTGGACGGATTTCGACGGCTGCATCGATGGCCGCTGCGGCCTTGGGCATGCCGTACACCGCACTGCTTTGCTGATCCTGCGCGATGGTCAGGTATCCCTGCTGGCGCATGAGCTTAAGCCCTTGCGCCCCGTCGCGTCCCATTCCGGTCAATAAAACCCCGATGGCATCACCGTTCCAATAGTTGGCGACACTTTCGAAGAAGACGTCGATCGAGGGGCGGTAGATCTCGTTGACCGGCTCGGCGGTGTAGGCCAGCGTGCCGTTTTTCAATAAGCGAATATGGTGATTGGTGCCAGCCAGCAGCACCGCGCCGGCCTGTGGCGGCTCGCCTTCGCGGGCCAGGCGCACGTCCAGGCCACTGGCGCTGGCCAGCCATTCGGCCATGCCCGCCGCAAACACCTGATCGACGTGCTGCACCAGCACAATGGCCGCCGAAAAATTGCGTGGCAGACCCTTGAGCAATACTTCCAGCGCTGCCGGCCCGCCGGCAGACGAGCCGATCGCCACCAGCCGCTTGCAAGACGCCGAACTGCGGTGCGGTGTCGGCACCGGACGCGAGCGTGGGGTTTTCTCGCCGATCAGCCAGCCGATATTGAGGATCTTGCGCAGCAACGGCGCCGCCGCTTCCTGCGCGTTACCGGCCCCCAGGGCCGGGGTATCGACCACATCCAGCGCACCGTGGCCCATGGCCTCGAAGACCCGGTGCACGTTCTGCTGGCGGTCAACCGTAACGATGACGATCGCGCACGGGGTTTCAGCCATGATCCGTCGCGTGGCCTCGACGCCGTCCATGACCGGCATGATCAGATCCATCAGGATCAGATCCGGGGTGTTTTCGGCGCACAGACGCACGGCCTCGGCGCCGTTGCCGGCCACCCAGACCACTTGATGCGCCGGTTCGAAGGCCAGCGCACGGCGCAAAGCCTCCACCGCCAGTGGCATGTCGTTGACGATTGCGATTTTCATGCCCGCGCTCCTCCAATGAGCTCAACCACTGCATCGAGCAGGGCGTCGTCATGAAAACTGGCCTTGGCTAAATAATAGTCGGCGCCCGCATCCAGTCCACGACGGCGGTCCTCTTCACGGTCCTTGTACGAGACCACCATCACCGGCAGCGATTGCAGACGGGTATCGCGGCGCAGCAACGTAACCAGCTCGATGCCGTCCATGCGCGGCATGTCGATGTCGGTGATCAGCAAATCGAAGTCCTCCGAACGCAGCGCGTTCCAGCCGTCCATGCCATCCACCGCGACCGCCACGTCGTAGCCGCGATTGAGTAGCAGCTTGCGCTGCAGCTCGCGCACCGTGAGCGAATCGTCGACCACCAGAATCCGTTTGCGCGCCACCTCGGCGGCCTGGTTGCCATGCCGCGCAATACGCTCCAGGCGCCCGGTATTGAGCAGTTTGTCCACCGAGCGCAGCATGTCCTCGACATCGACGATCAGCACCACCGAGCCATCGTCAAGCAGCGCCCCGGCGGAGATGTCCTGCACTTTGCCCAGACGTTCATCCAGCGGCAGCACCACCAGAGTGCGCTCGCCGACAAAACGTTCGACCGCCACGCCATAGACCGCATCGCGCTCGCGGATCACCACAACCTTGAGGGTTTCGCCGCTGCTCTGACTGGCCGGACGATTCAGCAACTGGCTGGCGGCGACCAACCCGACATGTCGGCCTTCGTGCCAGAAATGCTGGCGACCTTCGATCTGCACGATGTCCTGTGGCTCCAGATCGCACATGCGCTCGATGTGCGCCAGCGGAAACGCATAGGCTTCCTCGCCGACCTCCACCACCAGACTGCGCACCACGGACAGGGTCAGCGGCACTTCCAGATGAAAGCGACTGCCCTCGCCCGCCGTCTGCTCCAGCACCACTGCGCCGCGCAGCTGCCGGACCATGTGCTGCACCGCGTCGAGGCCGACGCCACGCCCCGACACTTCGGTGACCGTGTCGCGCAGGCTGAAACCCGGCAGAAACAGGAACGTCAGCAACTCTTCCTCGCTCAATTGTGCGGCGGTTTCGGCCGGTGACAATTGGCGTTCGACGATGCTGCGGCGGACCTTTTCCAGGTCGACGCCATTGCCGTCGTCACTCAGTTCGAGCACCAGCAAACCGGCCTGATGCGAAGCACGCAGGCGGATCAGGCCCTCTTCGGACTTGCCCTTGAGCAGGCGTTGTTCCGGGGTTTCGATGCCGTGGTCGACCGCGTTGCGCAGCAGATGGGTCAGCGGCGCTTCGAGTTTTTCCAGTACATCGCGGTCGACCTGCGTCTTCTCGCCTTCGATTTCCAGCCGCACCTGTTTGCCAAGGCTGCGCCCCAGATCCCGCACCATGCGCACTTGCCCGGTGAGCACATCGGCGAACGGACGCATGCGGCAGGCCAGCGCGGTGTCGTAGAGCACTTGTGCGCGCTGGCTGGCCTGCCAGGCAAATTCGTCGAGCTCGGCGTTCTTTTCCGCGAGCAATTGCTGGGACTCGGCCAACAGGCGCCGCGCCTCTTCAAGGGCTTCTTGGGCTTCGAGGCTCAGCGCGTGTTCCTTGAGGTGTACGTTGAGGCTTTCCAGCGCCCGCAGACCATTGTTCTGCATGCGCCTGAGGCGCTGCATGGTCGCCAGATGCGGCTTGAGGCGCTGGGTTTCGACCAGTGATTTACTCGACAGGTCGAGCAGGCTGTTCAGACGCTCGGCAGTGACCCGCAGCACGCGCTCGCCACCTTCGGTGGTGCGTTTGCTCTTGCGCGGCGCCGGGTCGGAGGTTTCCAGCGGTGCATCAACCGCCGGCCTGGGCGCTGGCGGTGGCGGTGGCGGTGGCGGTGGCGGTGGCGGTGGCGTTTCAATCGGCGCAGACGGTGCCTGCATCTGCAATTCGGCCATGGGCGGCGACGCCACGGCAGGCGGTGTCGAAGGGTCGAGCAGGCGGCCCATCAACGCCACATACGCCTCAATGTCCGGCGTTTGCGGGGCATTCGCCGGCGTAGCGATGCGCATCAACAGATCGGTGCCCTGCAACAACGCATCGATGTGTTCGGGGCGCAGCAACAGCCGTTTTTCCTGAGCGCTGACCAGACAATCTTCCATCACGTGGGCAACGCTGACGCCGTTGTCGATGCCGACGATCCGCGCCGCGCCCTTGAGCGAGTGCGCCGCACGCATGCACGATTCCAGATAGTCAGCCTGGGTCGGATTACGCTCCAGCGCCAGCAGCCCGCTGCTCAGCACCTGGGTCTGGGCCTCGGCTTCGAGGCTGAACAGTTCCAGCAGCGAGGCGTCGCGCATTTGCTCGGGGGTCATGTGAGGCTCCGGGTCACGGCGGACAGCAGCTGTTCTTCATCCAGCCAGCGCAGGCTGCGCCCCCGGAATTGCAGGACACCACGGGTGTATTTGGCGCTGGCCGTGCTGTTGTGCTCACCGCCGGCACGCGACGCAGCGTCGAGAATGCGTTCGTCGATGGCGTGGATGCCGTCGACCTCATCCACTGGCACCACCACCGGCCCGCCGTGGGCGGCGATGATCAACATGCGCGGCATGATCCGTGCGCCCGTGGCCGGTGCGGCGTTGCCATCCAGATCGAGCAACTCGACCAGCGACAGGCACGCCACCAGCGCGCCGCGCACGTTCGCCACACCGAGCAAGGCCCGCGAGCGCTGGTGTGGCAACGAGTGGATCGCCTGCAGCGGCGCCACCTCCACCAGACTGCGAGTGGCCAGCCCCAGCCACTCTTCGCCAAGGCGGAACATCAGCAGCGAACGGGTTTTCACGTCGCTTTCGACCGCCACGGCGACCGGGTCGCGCTCATCCTGCTGCAACGCATAGCGGTCGAGCAGACGCGTGGCGGCAGCGGAATACACCGCGCAGTTACGGCAATGGATATGCTCGGCCAGCAACGGGCACGACTTGTCGCCGTGAATGCCGATGCGGTTCCAGCAGTCATCGATGGCCCGGGCGTCTTCGTGGGTGACGTTCAAGGTGTCGGACGGGATCATCGTTTACGCTCACTGTCGGCGGTACGACCGCTGCGCGCGGCGCGTTCCTGCAATCGTCTGGCACCGGCGCTGTCGCCCTGAGCCTGCAGCAACGCAGCCAGGTGCATCAATGCTTCGGGATGTTGCGGCTCAAGGTACAAGGCCTTGCGGTAATGACTCTGGGCTTCGAGGGTGGCGCCGGCCACGTCACTGAGCAGGCCGAGCCAGTAAAACACCTGCGCTACCGGTTCGTGACTGCGCAGGTACTGCTCGCACGCCACACGGGCCTCGGCGCTTTTGCCTTCGTTGGCCAGCGCGGCGATGTTGGCGAGCAAGGTCGCCGCGTCCGGGTTGGCGCTTTTGCTGTTGACGGGCAACGATGCAACGCTGGCAAACGGCCGCGGACGCACCGGCGGCGATACTGGCGGCGGACTGCGCAGCGGTTGGCGCACTGGCAAAGGGGTCGGGGTCGGCAATACCACAGGTTCGGGCATGGGTTCAGCGTGTCGACTGAAGGCAAACGACTGCGGGATGCCAATCGAGCGCATGCCCAGACGCCCGAGCAGACTGCCCTCGGCCGGGCCGATGAACAGCACGCCGTCAACATGAGTCAGACGCTTGAGCACTTCAAACACCTGCTTCTGGGTCGGCTGGTCGAAATAGATCAGCAGGTTGCGGCAGAACACAAAATCGAACGGCGGCTCACCCGCCAGTAGCGTCGGATCCAACACATTGCCGGCCTGCAGGCGCACCTGCTCATGCACCGCTTCGCTGACCCGATGGCCGTCCTGTTCGGCGGTGAAATGACGCTCGCGAAAGCCCAGATCCTGACCCCGAAACGAGTTCTTGCCGTACAACCCGCGCCGCGCCTTGTCCACCGACAGCGGGCTGACATCCATGCCATCGACCTTGAACTGATGGGGCTTGAGCCCGGCATCGAGCAAGGCCATGGCAATCGAGTAGGGTTCTTCACCGGTCGAACACGGCAGGCTGAGGATGCGCAGCGCACGCATGTTGTTCAATTGGTCCAGACGCTTGCGCGCCAGCTTGCCGAGCGTGGCGAAGGATTCCGGGTAACGGAAAAACCAGGTTTCAGGGACGATCACCGCTTCGATCAACGCTTGCTGTTCATCCCGCGAACCTTGCAGCAGTTGCCAGTATTCATCGCTGTGCGCCGCCTGCGAGAGCGTGGTGCGTTGGCGCACCGCGCGCTCGATGATCGCCGGCCCCACCGACGTGACATCCAGACCGATGCGTTCCTTGAGGAAATCGAAAAAACGCTGATCGCTGCTCATGACGGCGTCTCACGCGGCGCGGGAAAGAGCAGGCTGCGCACGGCGTCATCCAGCAAATCGTTGACCCGCACCCACTGCACCAGCCCCTGGGCATCTTCGCGCACCGGGCCGAGGTACGGCGCCTGACGATTGTCCAGGCCATATGGCTGAAAATCCTCGGGATTGCAGCGCAGGGTGTCGGTCGCCTGCTCAAGGATCAGCCCGAGCCAGTGCGACCGCTGCAGTGCATCCGGGCGGTAATGCACCAGCACCAGCCGGGTGCTGGTGCGCGCCTCGGCCGGTTGACCAAAGGTCAACGCGCTGAGGTCGATCGCCGGCACCACCGCACCACGATAGGCGAACACCCCGGCGACCCACTTCGGCGCCTGGGCAATTGGCTTCAACGGTACGCGCGGCAGAACCTCCGCCACTTCAGTGGCGCGCAATGCATAGCGTTCGTTGCCGATGCGAAACAGCAGAAACAGCGCCTGTCTGGCCACTGGCGCAGCGCTGCGTTTGGCAGTGATTTCGCTCATCAGACTTTGAATCGCGAAACGCCACTGCGCAGCCCGACGGCCACCTGGCTCAGTTCGTCGATGGCGAAACTGGCCTGACGCAACGACTCGACGGTCTGGCTGCTGGCGTCGCCCAACTGCACCAGCGCATGGTTGATCTGTTCGGCACCGGTGGCCTGGGCCTGCATGCCTTCGTTGACCATCAACACCCGCGGCGCCAGCGCCTGCACCTGGTGGATGATCTGCGACAGTTGCTCGCCGACCTGCTGCACTTCGGCCATGCCCCGGCGCACTTCTTCGGAGAACTTGTCCATGCCCATCACACCGGCAGACACCGCCGACTGGATCTCGCGGACCATCTGTTCAATGTCATACGTGGCGACGGCGGTCTGATCCGCCAGACGCCGCACTTCGGTGGCGACCACGGCAAAACCACGGCCGTACTCACCGGCCTTCTCGGCCTCGATGGCGGCGTTGAGCGACAGCAGGTTGGTCTGGTCGGCAACCTTGACGATGGTCACCACCACCTGATTGATGTTGCCGGCCTTCTCGTTGAGGATCGCCAGTTTCGCGTTGACCAGGTCAGCCGCGCCCATCACCGAGTGCATGGTGTCTTCCATGCGCGCCAGGCCTTGCTGGCCGGACCCGGCGAGCACCGAGGCCTGATCGGCGGCGGTGGACACTTCGGTCATGGTGCGCACCAGATCCCGCGAGGTGGCGGCGATTTCCCGCGAGGTCGCGCCGATTTCGGTGGTGGTGGCGGCGGTTTCGGTGGCGGTGGCCTGTTGCTGCTTCGATGTGGCGGCGATCTCGGTCACCGAGGTGGTCACCTGCACCGACGAACGCTGGGCCTGAGACACCAGCGAGGTCAGCTCGGTCATCATGTCGTTGAAGCCGGTTTCCACCGCGCCGAACTCGTCCTTGCGATCCAGATTCAGACGGCTGCTCAAGTCACCGGTGCGCATGATTTCGAGGATCTTCACGATGCGGTTCATCGGCGCCATGATTGCACGCATCAGCAGCAGGCCACAGGCACCTGCCGCCAGCACGGCCACCAGCAGCGAGACAAACATGCTGACCTTGGCCGCCGCTACCGCCTCGTCGATGTTGGCCATGGCCTGATCGGCGACCCGCTTGTTCTCACCGATGATGTCGTTGAGTTTCATGCGGCCGGTGTACCAGGCCGGGGTCAGCTTCTCGGTAAACAGCTTGACCGCCTCGGCTTCGAGATTGCGCTTGTGCAGATCGAGTACCTGATCCTGAATCTGCATGTAGGTGTCGTGATCCTTCTCGAACGCAGCGAACTCGACCCGGTCTTCGTCGGTGGTGACGGTGCTGCGATAGTTGGCCATCTGCTCTTGCAGGCGCGTCTCGAACGCCTTGTAGTCCGCCGCATCTTCACTGCTGATGCCCTGCCCCTCCTTGAGCCCCAGCAGTTCCTGGGTCTGCAGGTAACTGTCGACCCACGCACCGCGAATCATCGAGCTGTAATAGACGCCGGGAACGGCGTCATCACGCACGCTGCTTTCACTGGCTTCGATTTTCAGCAGGCGGGAATACGAAACAACGACCATCAGCAACATGATGGCGATAATCACCGCAAAGCTCGCCAAAATGCGTTGGCGCAACGTCCAGTTCTTCACAGTGATTCCTCGTGCCTAAGTCGAAATGCGGGGAGTATAGCCGAGGGCGGTGTTTCATTTATAAGACGCTTTTTAACCCTCGGGCCTGCCAGGCATGGATGGCCGGGAGGCTCTGGGGTGGGACTGTCCGACAATCGGGGGCTGGCGTGCCAGTGCCGGAACGGCAAAAAGGGGCGCTGGATCGGCCATTGCTGTGGATGCGCGGCTGAAAACGCAATCGTGAGCAGGCTTCGGCGTCTGGCCCAAAACCTTGTAGGAGCTGCGGCACGCTGCGATCTTTTGCTGTTGGCTTAAAAAATCAAAAGATCGCAGCGTACCGCAGCTCCTACATGAATACCGTGTTCAGGCAGTTCTATTGCGATGCCAGGCGCACCTGCTTCTCCAGTTCTACCTTCAACCCCGGCTCCAGCTTCAGTTGCTTGGCCAGTTCCTCCAGATACGCCTTTTCCATAAAGCTCTCCTCATCCACCAGCATCACGCTGGCGATGTACATTTCCGCCGCCATCTCCGGCGTACTCGCGGCGCGGGCGACGTCGCTTGGGTCGAGGGGTTTGTTGAGTTCGGCGTGCAGCCAGTGTTGCAGTTCCTGATCGTTGTCGAGTTTGATGAATTCGCCTTCGATCAATTGGCGCTCGCGATCATCGATATGGCCATCAGCCTTTGCAGCGGCGACCAGTGCTTTGAGAATGGCCTGGCTGTGTTGCTCGGCTTGCGCCGGTGGCAAGCGGTCGAGGGTTTGCGGTTCGGTTTGTGGGGCGGTGCCTTTTTGCGCGTTCCAGTTGCCGTAGGCCTTGTAGGCCAGCACACCCAGTGCTGCGAGGCCGCCGTAGATCGCGACTTTGCCGCCGACCTTGCGTACTTTCTTGTTGCCGAGAAGCAGCCCCATCGCTCCGGCCGCCAGCGCACCACCGCCGGCTCCCGACAGCAGTCCTCCCAGCGCCCCTGAGCCTGAAGACCCACCAAGCAAACCGCCCAGGCCGCCAGCCGTCGGTTTGTTCTGCGCGCCGCCGGCCTTGTTCTGCAACAGATCCTGGCCGGATTTGAGTAGTTGGTCGAGCAATCCACGGGTGTTCATGTTCCGCCTCCAAAGCAGGGGTTATCCGGATCTATCAGGCCCTCAGCCTAGTTCGAAAGTGCCCTGGCCCGGCCTGCGAGTGTGCTTCCAGATGTTGCTCCGCCTGCAGCAGCCCTTCGTGAAAATCGATATACACTCAGGCCAATCGATAAAAACTGCCCACCGGGTACCCTCCTCATGATGACCCTGCGTCAGATCCGTCACTTCATCGCGGTGGCCGAGACCGGCTCGATTTCCGCCGCCGCGCAAACCGCGTTTATTTCCCAATCGACCCTGACGCTCGCCATTCAGCAACTGGAAGAGGAAATCGGCGTCAGCCTGTTCAACCGTCACGCCAAGGGCATGACCTTGACTCATCAGGGTCATCAATTCCTGCGCCAGGCGCATCTGATTCTGGCAACGGTGGATAACGCCAAGCGCAGCCTGCAACAAAGCACCGACCAAGTGGCCGGGCAGTTGATTGTCGGCGTGACCAGTCTGGTGGCCGGTTATTACCTCGCCGATTTGCTCACCCGTTTTCAGCGCGCCTATCCCAATGTCGAGATCCGGGTGATGGAGGACGAGCGGCCGTACATCGAACATTTGCTGGTCAGCGGCGAGATCGATGTCGGCGTGCTGATCCTGTCCAACCTCGAAGACCGCCACGCCTTGCAAACCGAAGTGCTGACGCACTCGCCGCACCGTCTGTGGCTGCCGGCCCAGCATCCGCTGCTGGAGCACGACAGCATCAATCTCGCCGATGTTGCCCGCGAACCGCTGATTCAACTGAACGTCGACGAGATGGATCGCAATGCCCAACGCCTGTGGCGCGGTGCCGGGCTGCAACCGAAGATCACCCTCAGAACCGCCTCCACAGAGGCGGTACGAAGTCTCGTCGCAGCCGGCCTGGGCGTGTCGATCCAGCCGGACATGACTTACCGCCCATGGTCACTGGAGGGCGACATCATCGAAGCACGGCCGATCGCCGACCTCAACCAGACCCTCGACGTCGGTCTGGCCTGGCGCCGTGGGACAGCGCGCCCCGCTCTGGTCGATCCATTCCTGACCGTGGCCCGCGAGCAACCGCACGGCGGACGCAAGCCATCTATTTAATCGAATGCCACCTTCAGTATTTAGAATTTGTCGACCTCGGAGCCGCGCACTAGTCTTGCTGCATCTATAAGACGGTCGGCTCCCGGGCATGGGAGCCACAATGACCACACAAGAAAAGAGATCGCGGAAAATGGCTGGCGTGCAGACCCCGATGTGTACCGCGTTGCTGATCGACGGCGAACTGGTCGCCGGGCAGGGTTTTGTCGAACCGATCCTCAACCCGGCCACCGGTGAAATCCTCACCCACATCGCCGAGGCCAGCACCGAGCAGGTCGAAACCGCGATTCTCGCCGCCCACCGCGCGTTTGCCGAATGGTCGCGCACCACACCGCAACAACGCTCGAATCTGTTGCTGGACATCGCCAACGCGGTGGAAAAACACGCCGATCACCTCGCCCGCCTCGAAGCGCTGAATTGCGGCAAGCCGCTGCACCTGGCGCGGCAGGACGACCTGACTGCGACTGTCGATGTGTTCCGCTTCTTTGCCGGTGCCGTACGCTGCCAGACCGGTCAGCTCAGCGGCGAATACCTGCCGGGCTACACCAGCATGGTGCGCCGCGATCCGATTGGCGTGGTGGCGTCGATTGCGCCGTGGAACTACCCGATCATGATGGCCGCGTGGAAAATCGCCCCGGCCCTCGCCGCCGGCAATACGCTGGTATTCAAGCCCTCGGAACACACGCCGCTGTCGATCCTCGCGCTGGCGCCAGCGCTGGCCGAGATTCTGCCACGCGGGGTGATCAACATCCTCTGCGGTGGCGGTGAAGGCGTCGGCAGCCATCTGGTCGGGCATGCCAAGGTGCGCATGGTCTCGCTGACCGGCGATATCGTCACCGGGCAGAAAATCCTGCAAGCCGCTGCAAAAACCCTCAAGCGCACGCATCTGGAACTCGGCGGCAAAGCCCCGGTGATCGTCTGCAACGACGCCGACCTGCAAGCGGTGGTCGACGGCGTGCGCACCTACGGTTACTACAACGCCGGTCAGGACTGCACCGCCGCGTGCCGCATCTACGCGCAAGCCGGGATTCACGACAAACTGGTTGCCGAACTGGGTGCGGCAGTCAGCAGCCTGCGCTTCGCCGGCAAGCGCGATGCCGACAACGAAATCGGGCCGCTGATCAGCACCCGCCAGCGCGACCGCGTCGCCAGTTTCGTCGAACGCGCCCTCGGTCAGCCGCACATCGAGCGGGTGACCGGCGCGGCGGTGCATTCCGGTGCCGGATTCTTCTACCAGCCGACGCTGCTGGCCGGTTGCAAACAGAGCGATGAAATTGTCCAGCGCGAAGTGTTCGGCCCGGTGGTGACCGTGACCCGTTTCGACGAACTCGCGCAAGCGGTGGACTGGGCCAACGACTCCGAATACGGCCTCGCCTCGTCGGTGTGGACGCAGAATCTGGACAAGGCAATGCAGGTCGCCGCCCGTTTGCAGTACGGCTGCACGTGGATCAACAGCCACTTCATGCTGGTCAGCGAAATGCCCCACGGCGGGCTGAAACGCTCCGGATACGGCAAAGACTTATCCAGTGATTCGCTGCAGGACTACAGCGTGGTGCGGCACATCATGGCCCGCCACGGCCAGCATCTCTGACTACGCTAATAACAAGCCATCAACGGCATGCTTCACCGCGTTCACAACTGCCCCGACCATAATTTAAAGAAGAGGGTTCAACCATGTTCGTGCACAAGACCGCACTGCTCAGTGCAATCACCACAGCCCTGTTGGCCAGCGCCAGCCTGCAAGCCGCCGAGCCGCTGAAGGCCGTCGGCGCCGGCGAGGGTCAGCTGGATATCGTGGCCTGGCCCGGCTACATCGAACGTGGCGAGAGCGACAAGGCTTACGACTGGGTCACCGGTTTCGAAAAAGAAACCGGCTGCAAGGTCAATGTGAAGACTGCCGCCACCTCCGACGAAATGGTCAGCCTGATGGCCAAGGGCGGTTACGACCTGGTCACCGCGTCCGGTGATGCGTCGTTGCGCTTGATCGTCGGCAAACGCGTGCAACCGATCAACACCGTGTTGATCCCGAACTGGAACACCCTCGATCCACGCCTGAAAGATGCGCCATGGTACGTGGTCAACAAGCAGACCTACGGCACCCCGTATCAGTGGGGCCCGAACGTGCTGATGTACAACACCAACGTGTTCAAGACGCCGCCGACCAGCTGGAATGTGCTGTTCGACGCGCAGAACTTCCCCGACGGCAAGCCGAACAAGGGCCGCGTGCAGGCCTATGACGGGCCGATCTACATCGCCGATGCGGCGCTGTACCTGAAGTCCGCCAAGCCTGAGCTGGGGATCAAGGATCCGTATCAATTGACCGAAGCACAGTACAAAGCGGTGCTCGATCTGTTGCGTGCGCAGCAGCCATTGATCCACCGCTACTGGCATGACACCACGGTGCAGATGAGCGACTTCAAGAACGAAGGTGTGGTGGCGTCGAGTGCCTGGCCGTATCAGGTCAACGGCCTGATCAATGAGAAACAGCCGATTGCCTCGACCATTCCGAAAGAAGGCGCCACCGGTTGGGCCGACACCACCATGCTGCACGCCGAGGCCAAGCACCCGAACTGCGCGTACAAGTGGATGGATTGGTCGCTGCAGCCGAAAGTCCAGGGTGACGTGGCGGCGTGGTTTGGTTCGCTGCCAGCCGTGCCGGCAGCGTGCAAGGAAAGCGAACTGCTCGGCGCCGAGGGTTGCAAGACCAATGGCTTCGACCAGTTCGACAAGATCGCCTTCTGGAAAACCCCGCAGGCTGAAGGCGGCAAATTCGTGCCGTACAGCCGCTGGACCCAGGACTACATCGCGATCATGGGCGGCAGGTAAGCCCTTTCAAGATCAAAAGATCGCAGCCTGCGGCAGCTCCTACATCAATGGACACCGCTCTCCTGTAGGAGCTGCCGCAGGCTGCGATCTTTTCGACGCAACACCTGATCATTCTTTGAAAGCCTGCTTTACCGGAGCACCGCACCATGACGCTTGCAGTCCAGTTCACCAACGTTTCCCGGCAGTTCGGCGAGGTGAAGGCCGTTGACCGGGTTTCCATCGATATCCAGGACGGCGAGTTCTTTTCCATGCTCGGCCCATCCGGCTCGGGCAAAACCACCTGCCTGCGCCTGATCGCCGGGTTCGAACAACCGAGCGCCGGCTCGATCCGCATTCACGGCGCTGAAGCGGCCGGTCTGCCACCGTATCAACGTGATGTAAACACTGTCTTCCAGGACTACGCGCTGTTCCCGCACATGAACGTGCTGGACAACGTCGCCTACGGCTTGAAGGTCAAAGGCGTGAGTAAAACCGAGCGCCACAAGCGCGCCGAAGAGGCGTTGGCCATGGTCGCCCTCGGCGGCTACGGCGCACGCAAACCGGTGCAGTTGTCCGGCGGTCAGCGCCAGCGTGTCGCCCTCGCCCGCGCCTTGGTCAATCGCCCGCGCGTGCTGCTGCTCGACGAGCCGCTCGGCGCCCTCGACCTGAAACTGCGCGAGCAGATGCAGAGCGAACTGAAGAAGCTGCAACGCCAGCTCGGCATTACCTTCATCTTCGTGACACACGACCAGACCGAAGCGCTGTCGATGTCCGACCGCGTGGCGGTGTTCAACAAGGGCCGCATCGAACAGGTCGACACCCCGCGCAATTTGTACATGAAACCGACCACCACCTTCGTCGCCGAATTCGTCGGCACTTCCAATGTGATTCGCGGCGACCTGGCGCGCCAGCTCAGCGGTCATCCGCAGCCGTTTTCGATTCGCCCCGAGCACGTGCGCTTCGCCGACGGCCCGCTGGCCAGCCACGAAATCGAAGTCAGTGGCGTGCTGCATGACATCCAGTATCAGGGCAGCGCGACGCGCTATGAACTGACCCTGGAAAACGGCCAGACCCTGAGCATCAGCCACGCCAACAATCAGTGGATCGACAGCAGCGCGCAGCACCAGACCGGCCAGCGTCTGCGTGCACGCTGGGCGCGGGAAGCCATGATTGCGCTGCACGACACTGTCTCGAGCGGGGTGTGAGATGAGCACGCTCGCAATGACTCAAGCACCGCCCTTGCGGCGATTTTCCAACCTGCTCTATCGCAAGCCGAATCTGTATCTGTCGCTGCTGCTGGTACCACCATTGCTGTGGTTTGGCGCGATCTACCTCGGCTCGCTGCTGGTGCTGTTGTGGCAGGGTTTCTACACCTTCGACGACTTCACCATGGCGGTCACCCCTGACCTGACCCTGGCCAATTTTGCCGCGCTGTTCCAGCCGTCGAACTTCGACATCATCCTGCGCACGCTGAGCATGGCCATCGTGGTGTCGATCGCCAGCGCCATCGTCGCGTTCCCGATTGCCTATTACATGGCCCGCTACACCACGGGCAAGACCAAGGCGTTTTTCTACATCGCGGTGATGCTGCCGATGTGGGCCAGTTACATCGTCAAGGCCTATGCGTGGACGTTGCTGCTGGCCAAGGGCGGCGTGGCGCAGTGGTTCGTGCAGCATCTGGGGCTGGAGCCGGTGTTGCAGTTCATCCTCGGCATTCCCGGGGTCGGCGGCAGCACCTTGTCGACCTCGCATCTGGGACGCTTCATGGTCTTTGTCTATATCTGGTTGCCGTTCATGATCCTGCCGATTCAGGCCTCGCTGGAGCGCCTGCCGCCGTCGCTGCTGCAGGCCTCCGCCGACCTCGGGGCCAAGCCGCGCCAGACCTTCATGCAGGTGATTCTGCCGCTGTCGGTGCCGGGTATTGCTGCCGGCTCGATCTTCACTTTTTCCCTGACCCTGGGCGACTTCATCGTGCCGCAACTGGTCGGCCCGCCGGGCTACTTCGTCGGCAGCATGGTCTACGCCCAGCAAGGCGCGATCGGCAACATGCCGATGGCGGCGGCATTCACGCTGGTGCCAATTGTGTTGATCGCTATTTACCTGTCCATCGTCAAACGACTGGGGGCCTTCGATGCACTCTGAAAAAGCCTCTATCGGTCTGCGCATCGCAGCCTGGGGCGGGTTGGTATTTCTGCACTTCCCGATCCTGATCATCTTCCTTTACGCCTTCAACACCGAGGAAGCGGCGTTCAGCTTTCCGCCAAAGGGCTTCACCCTGCACTGGTTCAGCGTGGCGTTTTCGCGGCCGGACGTGCTGGAGGCGATCAAGCTCTCGCTGCAGATTGCCGCTATCGCCACGCTGATTGCGATGGTGCTCGGCACATTGGCTTCAGCCGCGCTGTATCGCCGGGACTTCTTCGGCAAGCAGGGCATTTCGCTGATGCTGATCTTGCCGATTGCGCTGCCGGGGATCATCACCGGGATCGCGCTGTTGGCGACGTTCAAAACGCTGGGGATCGAGCCGGGGATGTTCACCATCATTGTTGGTCACGCGACGTTCTGCGTGGTGATCGTCTACAACAACGTCATCGCCCGCCTGCGGCGTACTTCGCACAGTCTGATCGAGGCCTCGATGGATCTGGGTGCCGATGGCTGGCAGACCTTCCGCTACATCATCCTGCCGAACCTCGGCTCGGCGCTGTTGGCCGGCGGCATGCTCGCCTTTGCGCTGTCGTTCGACGAAATCATCGTCACCACGTTTACCGCCGGGCATGAGCGCACATTGCCGCTGTGGTTGCTCAATCAACTCAGCCGTCCTCGAGACGTGCCGGTGACCAATGTCGTCGCGATGCTGGTGATGATGGTGACCATGCTGCCGATTCTCGGGGCGTATTACCTGACCCGGGGTGGCGAGAGTGTCGCCGGTAGCGGTGGCAAATAATTGAATAACCACTGAACAAACCGAATCCCTGTAGGAGCTGCCGAAGGCTGCGATCTTTTGATGTTGCTTTGAAAATCAAGATCAAGATCAAAAGATCGCAGCCTTCGGCAGCTCCTACATGGGTTCGGTTTCGACAGAACAATAAAAGTGTTAGCGAGGACAATGAAATGCAAACCAGACTCTTGATCAACGGCCACCTGGTCAACGGCGAAGGACCGGCGCAACCGGTGCTCAACCCGGCGCTCGGCAGCGTACTGGTGGAAATCAATGAAGCCTCCGAGGCCCAGGTCGATGCCGCCGTGCGCGCCGCCGATAACGCGTTCGCCGAATGGTCGCAGACCACGCCGAAAGACCGTTCGCTGCTGCTGCTCAAACTCGCCGACGCCATCGAAGCCCACGGCGAAGAACTGGCCAAACTGGAATCGGACAACTGCGGCAAACCCTATAGCGCTGCGCTGAACGACGAGATTCCGGCGATTGCCGACGTGTTCCGTTTCTTCGCCGGCGCCAGCCGTTGCATGAGCGGTTCGGCCGGTGGTGAATACCTGCCCGGCCACACCTCAATGATTCGCCGCGACCCGGTGGGCGTGATCGCCTCGATTGCGCCGTGGAACTACCCGCTGATGATGGTCGCCTGGAAAATCGCCCCGGCCCTCGCTGCCGGTAATACCGTAGTGCTCAAGCCGTCGGAACAAACCCCGCTGACCGCGTTGCGTCTGGCCGAACTGGCGTCGGACATCTTCCCGGCCGGTGTACTCAATCTGGTGTTCGGGCGTGGGCCTACCGTCGGCAGCCCGTTGGTCACGCATCCGAAAGTGCGCATGGTTTCTCTGACCGGCTCGATTGCCACAGGCTCGAACATCATTTCCAGCACCGCCGACAGCGTCAAACGCCTGCACATGGAACTGGGTGGCAAGGCGCCGGTGATCATCTTCGACGACGCCGATATCGATGCTGCGGTGGAAGGTATTCGCACCTTTGGTTTCTACAATGCCGGGCAGGACTGCACCGCCGCGTGCCGGATCTACGCGCAGCAGGGCATTTACGAAAAATTCGTCGAGAAGCTCGGCGCGGCGGTCAGCAGCATCAAGTATGGCTTGCAGGAAGATCCGTCGACTGAGCTTGGGCCGTTGATTACTGCGCAACATCGCGACCGCGTCGCTGGTTTTGTCGAACGTGCCGTGGCGCAGCCGCACATTCGCTTGATCACCGGCGGCAAGGCTGTGGACGGCGACGGTTTCTTCTTCGAACCGACGGTGCTGGCCGACGCGCAGCAGGATGACGAAATCGTGCGCCGTGAAGTATTCGGCCCGGTGGTGTCGGTGACCAAGTTCACCGATGAAGCCCAGGCGCTGGAATGGGCCAACGATTCGGACTACGGCCTCGCCTCCTCGGTGTGGACGGCGGACGTCGGACGCGCGCATCGCTTGTCCGCGCGGTTGCAGTACGGCTGCACCTGGGTCAACACACACTTCATGCTCGTCAGCGAAATGCCTCACGGCGGTCAGAAATTGTCCGGTTATGGCAAGGACATGTCCATGTATGGGCTGGAGGACTACACCACGGTTCGGCATGTGATGTTCAAGCACTAAAAGCATCGCTGGCAAGCCAGCTCCCACAAGGTTCAATGCAGCTCTTGTGGGAGCTGGCTTGCCAGCGATGGCGTCACCCGGTTTCAGGAAGGAAACCGGCATTACGCACCACCAGGACACCAAAACAATAACTACCGAACCGGGCGGCGCCGCAAAGCACCGCCACGGCCTCGGCCATCCGAAATCTGCCGATTTCACGGAGCAAACACACATGAGTGCCTCACCCGAATTCGCGGCCGCCGTTGCCGACAGCGATGCCGAACAACTGCGCAAACTGGGCTACACCTCCAACTTCAACCGCAGCATGAGCCTGTGGGAAAACTTCGCGCTGGGCTTCACTTATCTGTCGCCGGTCGTAGGGGTTTATACCCTGTTCGGCCTGTGCCTCGCCGCTGGCGGACCACCGATGTTCTGGGCTTACTTGCTGGTCGGTTGCGGCCAACTGCTGGTGTGCCTGATCTTCGGCGAAGTGGTGTCGCAGTTCCCGATTTCCGGGGGCGTCTATCCATGGGCACGGCGTCTGGTCGGCAAGAAATGGGCATGGATGGTCGGCTGGATCTACTCCATCGCCCTGTGCGTGACCATTGCGGCAGTGGCTGTCGGCGCCGGCCCGTATCTGGCGGCGATGCTCGGGTTTGAGCCGAGCAACAACACCAATATCGTTATCGCGCTGGTGCTGACACTGTTCGCCACGCTGGTCAATCTGAGCGGCACCCAAGTGCTGGCGCGGATCGCCATGTTCGGCTTCCTCTGCGAACTGGTCGGCGCGGTGATCGTCGGCGTCTACCTGCTGGTTTTCGAACGACATCAGCCGCTGAGCGTGCTGTTCAACACCTTCGACATCAGCGTTGACGGCTCGTACCTGCCGGCGTTCCTCACCGCTTCGCTGGCAGGGATGTTCCTCTACTACGGTTTCGAAGCCTGCGGCGATGTCGCCGAGGAAACCCCGAACCCCAGCGCAAAAATCCCGGTGGCCATGCGCATGACCATCTACATCGGCGGCATCGCGGCGATGTTCGCCTGCCTGGCGCTGATCCTCGCCGTGCCGGACATGCAAGCGGTGATCAACGGCACCGACAAGGACCCGGTCACCACCATCCTCAACAACGCCTTCGGCCCGATCGGCTCGAAAGTGGTGATGGGCGTGGTGATGATTTCCTTCATCTCCTGCGTCATCAGCCTGCAGGCAGCAGCCAGTCGTCTGCTGTACTCCTACGCTCGCGATGAAATGGTGATCGGCAGCCGACTGCTGAAAAAGATTTCTCCTACCACTCAGGTGCCGGTTGCCGCGCTGTTCGTGTCCGGCGTCCTGCCCGCCCTGATCATCGCCCTCGGCTTCTTCCTGCAGGACGCCGTGGCCACGATCGTCAGCTTCGCCGCCATCGGCATCTACCTCGCGTTCCAGATGATCGTGCTGGCCGCTTTGTATGCGCGGATGAAAGGCTGGAAACCGAGCGGCAAATTCACCCTCGGCGCGTGGGGCTGGCCGGTAAACATCGGCGCGCTGGTGTACGGCGTCGGCGCAATCATCAACATGGCCTGGCCACGCACGCCGGATGCGGCGTGGTACATCAACTACGCGATGGTGCTGAGCACGGTGATTGTGATTGGGCTGGGGTTGATTTACATGTGGATTGGCAAGCCGTATGACCATGGGAAGGCGCCGGCTGGGGATGCGTGGAAGGTGAGTCGCTAAGACGAGTTCCCCGGAATCGAATTTTGATTCCGGGGCCTCCTCGAAGCGCCGTCATCAATTGTCTAGCCCTGAAACAGGTGTGAGCCTGTTTCAGGGCTAGACACACTCAAAACCGCGAAACACTGCGCATCGCATCCACCAGATAGCGCATCGCAATCCGGTCACTCTCCGACAACTCGCGATAACGCTCCACCAGCTTCAGCTCTTCAGAACTCAATCGACGCCTTCTGCGTCCGCTGCTCAGGCAGGGAAAGATGCCGAGCATTTCGGCGATGCCTTGTATTTTTGCCATGGACGATGTCCTTCTCTGATACGTCGAAGAATTGCTTGATCACCACATCGCCCTGCCCCTTACAGCAGCGCCTGTGCCCTGCCGGTCGCACCGGCCATGCCCATAGAATAGAAATTTAATCGGCGCTGAAAAGCGGTTTTTAGAGTAATTAGTCGAAAAAAGCAGATATGCCCTGTAAATCAGTAAGTGCCGTAGGACGTTTAACCGACATGTCTTGTTTCATTGACACGCTGTCATCGTGTATCAACGAATTTTGCTCGGCGAGCGAACCGTTTAAGCTAGCCGGCATCTGTTTATAGTCCGTTGCGTTTGGCCGAAGGCTTGTCCGAACCGTAATTTCTGATCCAGCACGTGCCAGGAAAGGCGCGGGATTGCTCACGACAGGTTGTATTTATGCACCGCAGGAATTTGCTCAAAGCGTCGATGGCCATTGCGGCTTACACCGGTCTCTCGGCTTCCGGCCTGCTGGCCGCCCGTGCCTGGGCCGCCAATGGTGGCGCCGCTGATGGCGAAGCGCAGGCCTTCGACTTCGAAGCGCTCAAGCGTCAGGCCAAGCAACTGGCCGGTTCGGCCTATCAGGACACTAAACAGGTGCTGCCGCCGACCCTGGCGACCATGACCCCGCAGAACTTCAACGCGATCCGCTACGACGGCGATCATTCGCTGTGGAAGGAAAACAAGGGTCAGCTGGACGTGCAGTTCTTCCACGTTGGCATGGGTTTCCGCCAGCCAGTGCGCATGTACAGCGTCGATCCAAAGACCCGCACCGCGCGCGAAGTGCATTTCCGCCCGACGTTGTTCAACTACGAGAACACCTCGGTCGATACCCAGCAGCTCAAGGGCGACCTGGGCTTTGCCGGCTTCAAGCTGTTCAAGGCGCCGGAGCTGGATCGTCACGACGTGGTGTCGTTCCTCGGCGCCAGCTATTTCCGCGCGGTGGACGCCACTGGCCAATATGGCCTCTCCGCCCGTGGTCTGGCCATCGACACCTACGCCAAGAAGCGCGAAGAGTTTCCTGACTTCACCAAGTTCTGGTTCGAGACACCGGAGCAGAACGCCACGCGTTTTGTGGTCTACGCCCTGCTCGACTCGCCGAGTGCGACTGGCGCCTATCGCTTCGACATCGATTGCCAGGCCGAGCGTGTGGTGATGGAGATCGACGCCCACATCAACGCGCGGACCGCCATCGAACAGCTGGGCATTGCGCCGATGACCAGCATGTTCAGTTGCGGCACCCACGAACGCCGCATGTGCGACACCATTCACCCGCAGATCCATGACTCTGATCGACTGGCGATGTGGCGTGGCAATGGCGAGTGGATTTGCCGTCCGCTGAACAACCCGGCGACCCTGCAGTTCAACGCGTTTGCCGACACCGATCCGAAAGGCTTCGGTCTGGTACAGACCGACCACGAATTCGCCAACTATCAGGACACTGTCGACTGGTACAGCAAGCGCCCGAGCCTGTGGGTCGAGCCTACAACCGCGTGGGGCGAAGGCTCGATCGATCTGCTGGAAATTCCGACCACCGGCGAAACCCTCGATAACATCGTCGCGTTCTGGACCCCGAAGAAGCCGGTCGCCGCCGGCGACTCGCTGAATTACGGCTACAAGCTCTACTGGAGCGCTCTGCCGCCCGTTGGCACACCGCTGGCGCGAGTGCATGCGACCCGCTCGGGTATGGGGGGCTTCGTCGAAGGCTGGGCACCGGGCGAGCACTATCCGCCGGTCTGGGCACGGCGCTTTGCCGTGGACTTCACCGGTGGCGGCCTGGATCGCCTGCCGCAGGGCACCGGGATCGAACCGGTGGTCACCTGTTCCAACGGCAAGGTGCAGGACTTCAGCGTGCTGGTGCTGGATGACATCAAGGGCTACCGGGTCCTGTTCGACTGGTACCCGACCAGCGACAGTGTCGACCCGGTGGAACTGCGCCTGTTCATCCGCACCAATGACCGCACGCTGAGCGAGACCTGGTTGTACCAGTACTTCCCGCCGGCGCCGGACAAGCGCAAATATCCTTGAAGGTTGTCTAGCGTCTGATCGGGCCTCATCGCTGGCAAGCCAGCTCCCACAAGTTTGGTGCCGTACACAAATTTCGTGATCGACACCGACCACTGTGGGAGCTGGCTTGCCAGCGATGGCGTCCGTCAGGTCAGCGGCAAATACAAATGGATGTCGCGGGGTTCCAGAGCGAATAACTCCGGATCCGGTTGATCAACCAACCGGCAACCCTGTCGCTGATAAAACTCCACAGTGTTGCGCGATTCAGTCGCTGAGACATACAACGCCTCGGCACCGAACCGCCGCCCCTGCTCACAGGCCAGCGCAAACAGCTTCGCCCCCAGTCCCTGCCCGCGGTAGTCGCGGCTGATGTGCAGAAACGTCAATTGCCGCATGCTCAGCCCCTGATTGTGGATAACCTGGTTATCCACAACCACCGCCGCGACCAGCGCCTGCCCGTCGAAAGCGCCATACAGCCAACCTCCACGCCGCAAACACTTTTCCAGCACCAACGCATTTTCCTCAGCTTCCCCTTCCGGCCAACCACGCATGTCGACATGCACCGGGTACAGAATCAGCGCACCGTTCTCCAGACGATAGTTCGCCTCAACCCGCTCACTGCGGTCGATCTGCGCCAGCAACGGCAAGTCGTGTTCGCTCAGTTCTCGTTCGATCAACATGCTCGACTTCCTTGGCAAATGGCAGGCAAGAAAAAACCCGCCGGTTCAATGGCGGGTTTTATAGACGTTACGCGGGTTTGAAATCAATCGCGCAGGTCAGACTCATGGATCGACTGATCACGATGGGTTGCGCGCTGATACTGCGCCGGCCACACCGCTTTGCGCCCGCCCAGATCATCGTCGGCGTGCAGCGGCCAGTACGGGTCACGCAGCAGTTCGCGGGCGAGGAAGATGATGTCAGCCTGACAGGTGCGCAGAATGTGCTCGGCCTGCGCTGGCTCGGTAATCATGCCGACGGTGCCGGTGGCGATGCCTGACTCCTTGCGCACCCGTTCAGCGAAGCGTGTCTGATACCCCGGCCCTACGGGAATCTCGGCGTTGGCGGCGGTACCACCAGACGAGACATCAATCAGATCCGCGCCCAGTGCCTTGAGGCGACGCGCCAGTTCGACGGTTTCATCAGGGTTCCAGCCGTCTTCGACCCAATCGGTGGCCGAAACCCGGACAAACACCGGCAACTCTTGCGGCCAGACCTCGCGCACGGCCTCGGTGACCTGCAGCACCAGGCGAATACGGTTTTCGAACGAACCACCGTATTGATCGCGGCGCTGGTTGCTCAACGGTGACAGGAACTGATGCAGCAGATAACCGTGCGCGGCATGCACCTCGACCACGCTGAAACCCGCGGTCAACGCGCGTTTGGCCGCGGCAACGAAGGCCTGGATGACGTCGGCGATCTGCGCTTCATCGAGCTGTTTCGGTTGCGTGTGTTGCGGATCGAAGGCTATCGGCGATGGCCCGACCGGGGTCCAGCCGCCATCCTCCGGTTTGACGCTACCGTGTTTGCCGATCCATGGCCGATGGGTGCTGGCCTTGCGCCCGGCGTGGGCCAATTGAATGCCAGCAACCGCGCCCTGAGCCGTGATGAAACGGGTGATGCGTTGCAACGGTTCGATCTGTTCGTCGTTCCACAAACCGAGGTCTTCGGCGGTGATTCGCCCGTCGGCGGTGACCGCCGTGGCCTCGGTGAAAATCAGTCCGGCACCGCCCACCGCGCGGCTGCCCAGGTGCACCAGATGCCAGTCGTTGGCCAGACCGTCGACGCTGGAGTACTGGCACATCGGTGACACGGCGATGCGGTTGGGCAGGGTCAGTTGGCGAAGGGTAAAGGGTTCGAGCAGCAGACTCATGGGGCACCTCTCAAATCAGTGGGCAGGCTCCAGGGTTCTGTTTGAAAAGTCGACGAGTGACAAAAAAGGCGCAGCACCCGCCCCCGCGGGCAAAAAATTCGACAAGACGTCACAAGGCCAATCAAGCAGTGCTTAGAGCCTAGTCGACAACGGGGGTTCTCGGGGGGTTCCTGAAAAGATCGAAGCCTGCGGCAGCTCCTGCAATGGAATGCGATCCCCTGTAGGAGCTGCCGCAGGCTGCGATCTTTTGATTTCAGCGTGGTTCGATGTGGGCAATCATCAACTGCACCGTCTCGTTGCCCCGAAACTCGTTGACGTCGAGCTTGTAAGCCAGCTCGACCCACTGAATGGTCGGGTTCGGCCATACATCGCGGTCAATGCCGAAAGCGATGCCATCCAGCTTCACCGACCCGCACTCGCTTTTCAGCACTACTTTCAGATGGCGCTCGCCGACCACGCGCTGCTCGACCAGCTGGAACACACCATGGAACAGCGGCTCCGGGAAATGCTGGCCCCAAGGCCCGGCATGGCGCAGGGCGCGGGCCAGTTCGAGGTGGAATTCCTCGACGGCGAGCGTGCCGTCGGAGAGCATCCGCCCGGTCAGGTCTTCTTCGCGGAGTTGCCGACGCACTTCGGCATCGAAAGCCTCGGCGAACAGCGCAAAATTCTCCTGCGGCAAGGTCAGGCCCGCCGCCATCGCGTGACCACCGTACTTGGCAATCAGGTTCGGATGCTGCGCGGCCACCACGCTCAGGGCGTCACGAATGTGGAAGCCTTGCACCGAACGCCCAGAGCCCTTGAGCAGCCCGTCGCCAGCATCGGCGAAAGCAATGGTCGGACGGAAATAACGCTCTTTCATCCGCGAGGCGAGAATGCCGATCACGCCCTGATGCCATTCGGGATCGAACAGGCACAGGCCGAACGGCATCGATTCCACTGGCAAATCCTTGAGCTGGGCCAGCGCCTCGCGCTGCATGCCCTGCTCGATGGATTTGCGGTCCTGGTTCAAGCCGTCCAGTTGCGCAGCCATTTCCCGCGCCAGATTGGCGTCGGCGGTGAGCAGGCATTCGATCCCGAGGCTCATGTCATCCAGGCGCCCCGCTGCATTCAAGCGCGGGCCGACGATGAAACCCAGATCGGTGGAGGTAATCCGCGCCGCGTCACGCTTGGCCACTTCAAGAATCGCCTTGATCCCCGGCCGTGCGCGCCCGGCGCGAATCCGTTCAAGGCCCTGATGCACCAGAATCCGGTTGTTGGCGTCCAGCGGCACCACGTCGGCGACGCTGCCCAGCGCCACCAGATCCAGCAGTTCACCGATGTTCGGTTGTGGCTTGCTCTCATACCAGCCGAGGCTGCGCAGGCGCGCGCGCAAGGCCATCAGCACGTAGAAAATCACCCCGACCCCGGCCAGCGCCTTGCTCGGAAACTCGCAGCCTGGCTGATTCGGGTTGACCAGTGCATCGGCCAGCGGCAGTTCATCGCCGGGCAAGTGGTGGTCGGTGATTAACACCTTCAATCCCGCGCGCCTGGCAGCAGCCACGCCTTCGACGCTGGAGATGCCGTTGTCGACAGTGATCAACAATTGCGGCTCACGGGTCAGGGCGACTTCGACGATTTCCGGGGTCAGGCCATAGCCGTATTCGAAGCGGTTCGGCACCAGATAATCGACATGTGCCGCGCCCAGCAGACGCAAGCCGAGCACGCCGACCGTACTGGCCGTCGCCCCGTCCGCATCGAAGTCACCGACGATCAGAATCCGTTGACGCTGCTCCAGCGCCGTCACCAGCAGATCCACCGCCGCCTCGATGCCCTTGAGCTGCTGGAACGGAATCAGCCGCGCCAGACTTTTATCCAGCTCTGCCTCGGATTGAACGCCCCGCGCCGCGTACAAACGGGTCAGCAGAGGTGGCAGGTCACCGAGAAACGGCAGCGTGGCAGGCAACGGTCGAGGATCAATACGCATGGGGTAACGGAAACTTCTCTTGAATACGTGGGATTAATCAGCGGACGACGCGGGATCAGCCGCGCTCGCCTGCCAGCCATTCCAGCTGGACTTCGTGCTGACCACGGTCGTCGGTGACGAAAATCGTGCCTTCGCTGATCATCACATCCCACTTGATGACACGCGGCATGTCCTTGGCCAGGGTTTCCAGCACCTCTTGCGGCACGGCGGCGATGTTGACGTTTTTCAGGTTCTTCGCCACCGGCACCACTTTGCCTTCCCATACGCGCAGGCTGCCATAGGCCAGCAGGCTGGTGCGTTCAGTGCGACGCGAGCACCAGGTCAGGCGATCGGCATCCGGCTGGCCGACTTCGATCCAGTGCAGAACGCGGTCGTCCAGGCTTTTTTCCCACAGCGCAGGTTCATCCACATCCGACAGACCACGGCCAAACGACAGCAGTTCGTTGTACCAGAGGGCGTAGGCCAGCAGCCGCACGGTCATGCGCTCTTCAGTTTCCGAAGGGTGACGGGCGATGGTCTGCTTGACGCTCTCGTAGACACCACGGTCGAGGTCAGTGAGGTTCAGTTCGAATTTGTAAGTGGTAGACGGCTGGGCCATGAACGGGCTTCTTGATACGAGGAAAGTCGGCAAGTCTAACCGATGCGGTAGGCAATCATCGAATTGATGGCGATCAAGCTGCGGCGTCTGACAGCCGGCTATGTTAAAACGCTGTATCTGCTCAGCCTTGTCCTACAGGATTCAGTATGCCGTTCGCCAACAAACCGCTCAGCGGTGTGAAAGTCATTGAATTGGGTACGTTGATTGCCGGGCCGTTCGCCTCACGCATTTGCGGCGAGTTCGGCGCCGAAGTGATCAAGGTCGAATCGCCCGACGGCGGCGATCCGTTGCGCAAATGGCGCAAATTGTATGAAGGCACTTCGTTGTGGTGGTTCGTCCAGGCGCGCAACAAGAAGTCGCTGACGCTGAACCTCAAGCACCCCGAGGGTCTGGCGATCCTGAAAAAACTGCTGGGCGAAGCCGACATCCTGATCGAGAACTTTCGCCCCGGCGTCCTGGAAAAACTCGGGCTAAGCTGGGAAACCCTGCATGCCCTGAACCCGAAACTGGTGATGGTGCGTCTCTCGGGCTTCGGCCAGAGCGGGCCGATGAAGGATCAACCGGGTTTCGGCGCGGTCGGTGAATCCATGGGCGGTTTGCGCTACATCACCGGTTTCGAGGATCGGCCACCGGTGCGCACCGGCATTTCCATCGGTGATTCGATTGCCGCGTTATGGGGCGTGATCGGTGCGCTGATGGCCCTGCGTCACCGCGAGGTCAACGGCGGTCTCGGCCAGGTCGTCGATGTCGCGTTGTACGAGGCGATTTTCGCCATGATGGAAAGCATGGTGCCGGAGTTCGACGTGTTTGGCTTCATCCGCGAACGCACCGGCAACATCATGCCGGGTATCACGCCGTCATCGATCCACACCAGTGCCGACGGCAAGCATGTGCAGATCGGCGCGAATGGCGACGCGATCTTCAAACGTTTCATGCTGATCATCGGCCGCGAGGATCTGGCCAACGACCCGACGCTGGCGAGCAACGACGGGCGCGACACTCGCCGTGACGAGCTGTATGGGGTGATCGACCGCTGGGTCAATTCGCTACCGCTGCAAAGCGTGCTCGACCTGCTCAACCAGGCGGAAGTGCCGGCCAGCCGGATCTTCAGTGCCGAGGACATGTTCAGCGACCCGCAGTACCTCGCCCGGGAAATGTTCCTGCAGGCGAAACTGCCGGACGGCAAGCCTTTCAAGATGCCGGGCATCGTGCCGAAACTCTCCGAGACGCCGGGTACTTCCGAATGGGTCGGGCCACAACTCGGTGAACACAATGCGCAGGTGCTGCACGATCTTGGCTACGACGAACAGCAGATCGCCCGGTTGCGCACAGACGGAGCCATTTAAGCTGAAACATCGCCAGACATCGGCCGCCAACCGCGCCCAACCATGGTGGACGTGGCGGCTGTTCGGCCTGCTGTTTCTGCTGGCCCTGCCCGCCTGGGCGCAAGCGAAACCCACGCTGATCTGGTTGTTGCGCGACCTGCCGCCCCTGACCATTTTCGAAGGCCCGAAAAAGGGCCAGGGCGTGATCGATCAACTGATGCCGATGCTGATCGCCGGCATGCCGCAATACGAACACACACTGATGCGGGTCAATCGCGCCCGGGGCATGCAGATGCTGCACGAGCCGACCTTCACTTGCGATCCGTCGCTGATCTGGAGCAAGGAGCGCACGCAATGGATCGCCTTCTCTATTCCGGCGTTTCGCGCTGTCAGTAATGGTCTGGTGGTGCGTCAGCAAGATCGCGAGGTACTGGCGCCATACCTGGTCGACGGTGAGGTTGATCTGACGGCATTTCTGGCCAACGGCGAAATCAAGGTCGGCGTCGTCGCAGAACGCAGTTACGGCGAGTATCTCGACACGCTGCTCAAGCAGGCCCCGGACGGTGCGCTGACGCCGCATTATGGCAACGACGCCCTGAGCAGCCTGCTATCGATGCAGCGCCTGGGGCGTCTGCAAGTGGTGTTGGGTTACTGGCCGGAGATCCGCTATCAGGCGCATCAGGCGCAAATCGCCGAAGACCAACTGGTGTTCTATCCGATTCGTGGCACCGGCAAATATCTGTCCGGCTATGTCGGGTGTTCCGATACGCCTCAGGGCCGTCAGGCGATCAGTGAGATCAACCAACTGCTGCGTACCCTGCCCCATGAGCAACTTAACCAGTCGTATGCCGACTGGCTGGACCCCGAAATGCGCACGGATTACCTGCATCAGGCACGGATCTTTTTCGAACAACAGGCCGCGCAATAAAAACCTGCGGGCAAAAAGAAACCCCGAGAAGTGGGGAGACGACTCGGGGTTAAACGCGGTCTACATAAAGACCCGTAGCAGCAAGCGACAAGCACCGGAGCACAATGCTTGATCCTGCTGTTACGGGGTCTGACTGACGGGAATGCAGGAAGGTTCCCACAAAAAATATTTCATCTTTACAGTGCCGCACGCTTATCCAGCGCCGCATTGCGCAAAGCCGCGATGACACAGGGCTCCAGCCGCCCTTCGGCGATCAGGACGTCGCGGTGCAAACCGTCGACCACATCGGTCAGCAGACGTTTGTCGCTCAACTGCGCCTGATTGAATTCGCGCTCGACCACAAGGGCGCCGTTGCTGTTCTTCAGCGTCACCAGGCATTCGCCATGGGCGCCACACGGAGTCAACGTCACCTGATACGGGCTCAGAGCCTCACCGAGCAATAGACTGATACTTTCCATCTCGATCTCCACTCAATAGTCCGAAAACATTGTGCCTGGGGCGTGTTCACATTAAGTGACCACCGGCCCGAGAAGAAAGTTCTGAATGCCGCGCTGCTCACGAAGCAGTTAGCGGTCTGTCAGAGCATGCACAGTGAAGATGACAGAAACATAACCGCCGGTTCAGGCACCGGCCGGCTGGGCTGCCGATTGCAGGTAGCGGTCCAGCAGCCCGCGCATCAGCACTGCCGAAACCGGCGTGTGCAGGCGCCCCAGCAGCGTCAACGCCTGTGTTTGCAGCAGGCTTTCGAGATCGCTCAACAGGCCCGGTGCTACTCGGCCCAACAGAATGAGAGCACTGGCCTCCCGCTCGGCGGCCAGATGCCGGATCAGCGCCAGGCCTTCCCCGCCTTTCAGCTGCGGATCGCAGATCGCGATGTCGACCCGGGTGCGACGCTCCAGCGAGCAGCGTGCCGAAGCCAGCGATGGCGCCGTGAGTACGTCATAGATACCGAACGCGTTGAGCATCTGGTGCAACGCCATCATTCGATAAGGATCTGGTTCGAGAATCAGGACTTTGAGCGAGCGCATGGGCGACCTCGGAAACGGCAATCGCGGACTCGCCGCAGTGGTTGCCCACTTTAGGCGAGCCTCCTTCAGTCCCCCATCGGAAAAAGAGGCGTGTGACATAGGAAATTTCCCAATATCAGTGCGGACCTTATTCCGCCGCCGCATCACGCAGGGTGATATCTGTCCAGCCCCCGAGCAGGCCGCGCAATTCCCCATTGGCGCTGTAGAACGGCACGGTCCACTGGTAGATATCCCGATTGCCATCGTTGAACTGCAAACGGCGCTTGCTGAAGCGGGTTCTGCGCGTTCTCAACTGAATCATGAACTCATCATGCAGCGTGGCGGCAGTGGCTCGCGGTAGCGCATCGACCTCGATCAAACGGCATCCCTGCACCTGCTCAAAGCGGAGCGACAAGGCCTCTTCGTAACTCTTGTTGCACAGGATCAGGCGCCCTTCCAGGTCACGGACGAACACCGGATCGGGCATGGCATCAATCAATGCACGCTGGAAGACCAATTGATCGTCGAGCTCGCTTTGCACGTCTCGATGCCGCTTGATCACGGCCGCCATTCGCCGATTCCATAACAGCGACATCACGCAAAAGCCCCCCACCAAAACCACCCCCCAGCAGCTCGAGCGGAGCCAGTGCTGCCAACCGGCGGCGGCAGGTTTCGGCCCGATACCGCCCAGCCAGTTCAGGCGAATGGCCCGGAGTTCGGAAGCCGGAAACGCCTCAAGCGCCTTGTTCAGTATGCTCAGTAATTGCGGCTGCCCCTTGCGCACAGCCAGAAGATCGGCCTCCCACTTGCCCTCCAGCAATTCGCCGACCTTCAGCAGGCCGGAAGGATAGAGTTGCGCACCGATTTCATTTTCGATGGTGGCATAGGCCTCACCGCTTTCGACCAGCGCCCGCGCCTCGGCATAGGTTTTCACCGAACGTAACTCGATGGACGGGTAATCGCGCCGGATCACCCCCTCCAGTGCATGCCGACCCGGCAATACCAGCACCCGTTTGGCCAACTGCTCCAGCGACTGCACCTGCGGCTCGCCAGCCCGGCCGACAAATACCCAACCGGCACCGCCAAAGGCATGACTGAAATCCAGGCTCAATCGGCGTTCATCATTCATCGCCAGGGTTGTGCTGATGTCCGCAGCACCGGTTTCCAGGCGCTCAAGCATTTGCGCGGTGGAAAAGGATTCCCGGTAGATGAACTGCAAGCCGGTCATGGCGCTGATGCGCTTGAGCACATCGCTGTTGAGGCCGCTCCAATGACCGTGCTCGTCGAGAAACAGGTACAACGGGTACTGCTCCGCCGCCACAATCACTGTCGGATTATCGCGAATCCATTGCTGCTCTTCCTCATCCAGCACCACGGTGCCGATGTTCAACTTCTCTTCCTCATACGCCAGATGCGCCGCCGCGCTCATGCGCCAGCCGTACAACAGGCACAACAGCAGAACCTGCTTCAGGGTGTGTTTCCATCCTCTTTCAAACAGCATTGCCACTTCCTTCGTGATCGACTCACCCGTCCTTCATGGGCGGTAACCCGAGCAGTGTGGCAGCAGAAACAAAAAAGCCCGTCAGGAGACGGGCTTCAAAATGTGACAGCTTTTTCGGCTTACAACGGCTTGCCGCGGTTGCCATGCTGGCTGACAAAGGCCTGTACGGCTTTCAGTTCGTTCGGCAGAACGGTGCAACGCTCGTTTCGCTCAAACAAATCAGAAAGATGTGCAGGCAGTTCGAGAGCTTTTCCTACACCGGCTTTCTCCACGGCATCCGGGAATTTCACCGGATGTGCAGTGCCCAGAATCACCATCGGGATGTCCAGGCTGCGACGGCATTCGCGGGCGGCCTTGACGCCGATAGCGGTATGCGGGTCCAGCACTTCACCGCACTGTGCGTAAACTTCAGCGATGGTTTCGCAGGTTTGTGCATCGTCCACGGCCAGTGAGTCGAACAGCTTGCGGGCTTCGGTCCAGCGCTCTTGCTCGACGCTGAAACCACCGCCCTGTTTGAACGAATCCATCAACCCGGCAATCGCCGCACCGTTGCGACCGTGCAAGTCGAACAGCAGGCGTTCGAAGTTCGACGAGACCATGATGTCCATCGACGGCGACAGCGTGGCGTGCAGGGTTTCCTTGACGTACTGATTGCCGCTCATGAAACGGTGCAGGATGTCGTTGCGATTGGTGGCGACGATCAACTGGTTGATCGGCAGGCCCATGTTGCGCGCCAGGTACCCGGCGAAGATGTCGCCGAAATTGCCGGTTGGCACCGAAAACGCCACCGAACGCGCCGGACCGCCCAGTTGCAGGGCGGCGTGGAAGTAGTAAACGATCTGGGCCATGATCCGCGCCCAGTTGATCGAGTTCACCGCCACCAGGCGCGTGCCCTTGAGGAAGCTCTGGTCGGCGAAGCTGTTCTTGACCATTTCCTGGCAGTCATCGAAGTTGCCTTCGATGGCGATGTTGTGGATGTTCTCGCCGACAATGGTGGTCATCTGCCGACGCTGCACTTCGGACACGCGGTTGTGCGGGTGCAGGATGAAGATGTCGACGTTTTCGCAGTGCTTGCAGCCTTCGATGGCGGCCGAACCGGTATCACCGGAGGTGGCGCCGACGATCACCACGCGCTCGCCGCGCTTTTCCAGCACGTAATCGAGCAGACGACCGAGCAGTTGCAGGGCAAAGTCCTTGAACGCCAGGGTCGGACCGTGGAACAGCTCCAGCACCCATTCGTTGCCGTTGAGCTGACGCAGCGGCGCCACGGCGCTGTGCGAGAACACGCCGTAGGTTTCTTCGAGGATCTTTTTGAAATCCGCGTCAGGAATACTGCCGGTGACAAACGGGCGCATGACCCGGAAAGCCAGCTCGTGATACGGCAGGCCGGCCCAGGAAGCGATTTCTTCCTGGGTGAAACGTGGCAGGTTTTCCGGGACGTACAGACCGCCGTCGGTCGCGAGACCCGCCAGCAGGACGTCTTCGAAATTCAGGGCCGGTGCCTGGCCGCGGGTACTGATGTAACGCATGACTGACTCCAATGCAGAGTGTTCGCAATGCCGGACCCGCGCACGGGCCCGGTCAATGATGGCGACTTAGTTCAGGTGCTCGACGCGGATCCGCACAACCGGACCGTTGACGCCCGCCAGCGCTTCGAGGGCAGCGATCGCGTCGTTGATGCGCTGCTCGACCACGCGGTGGGTCAGCAGGATCATCGGCACCAGACCGTCATGCTCTTCGACTTCCTTCTGCATGATCGACTCGATGTTGATACCGCGCTCCGAGAGGATGCTTGCCACCTGAGCCAGAACGCCCGGATGGTCCTTGGCCTGGATGCGCAAGTAGTAGGCGCTTTCGCAGGCTTCGATCGGCAGGATCGGATGGGCCGACAGCGAGTCCGGCTGGAAGGCCAGGTGCGGTACGCGGTTTTCCGGATCGGAGGTCATCGCGCGAACCACGTCCACCAGGTCGGCGATCACCGACGAAGCGGTCGGCTCCATGCCGGCGCCAGCGCCGTAGAACAGGGTCGAGCCGGCAGCGTCACCGTTGACCATCACGGCGTTCATCACGCCGTTGACGTTGGCGATCAGACGATCGGCCGGGATCAGCGTCGGGTGTACGCGCAGCTCGATACCGGCAGCGGTGCTGCGCGCTACACCGAGGTGCTTGATGCGGTAGCCCAACGCTTCGGCGTAGTTCACGTCAGCGGTGGTCAGCCGGGTGATGCCTTCGGTGTAGGCCTTGTCGAATTGCAGCGGGATGCCGAACGCGATCGACGCCAGAATCGTCAGCTTGTGCGCCGCGTCGATGCCTTCGACGTCGAAGGTCGGATCGGCTTCGGCGTAGCCCAGCGCTTGCGCTTCGGCCAGCACGTCTTCGAAGGTGCGACCCTTCTCGCGCATTTCAGTGAGGATGAAGTTACCGGTACCGTTGATGATCCCGGCCACCCAATTGATGCGGTTGGCGGACAGGCCTTCACGGATCGCCTTGATCACCGGAATGCCACCAGCCACGGCCGCTTCGAACGCCACGATCACGCCTTTCTCGCGTGCCTTGGCGAAAATCTCATTACCGTGAACGGCAATCAGTGCCTTGTTCGCGGTGACCACATGCTTGCCATTCTCGATGGCCTTGAGTACCAGCTCGCGGGCAACGGTGTAGCCGCCCATGAGTTCTATGACGATGTCGATCTCAGGGTTCGTGGCCACTTCGAAGACATCGTTGGTAATCGCAATACCGGTCGTCTGGAACTGAGGCTTTGGCGTGCGCATGGCAATTTGTGCCACTTCGATCCCACGCCCGGCACGACGAGCAATTTCCTCGGCGTTGCGCTGAAGTACGTTGAAGGTACCGCCACCGACGGTCCCTAACCCACAGATGCCTACTTTGACCGGATTCACTGTGAACTCCCCATGAAACGGCCGACGCAAGGTCGGCCGGAAAACAACCGCGCATTCGCGGCTCTCTATTAATGGCCCGGCGATGCTGCTGCCGGACCATGATCGTCAACGGCGGACCGTGACGATGCGAATTACTTGGCGCCCAGCGCCAGTTTGGCGACTTGTGGCGCCGGCTGGTAGCCCGGAATGACTTGTCCGTCGGCCAAAACGATGGCCGGTGTACCGTTCACGCCAATCGACTGGCCCAAAGCGAACTGTTTGGAAACCGGGTTGGCGCACTTGGCGGCTTTGATTTCCTTGCCATCGACCATTTTGTCCATGGCGGCTTTCTTGTCGGTCGAGCACCACACGGCCTGCAGTTGCTCGTCACCCGGCGAGCCGAGGCCCTGGCGCGGGAACGCCACATAACGCACTTCGATACCACGCTTGTTCAGCTCGGGTACTTCGGCGTGCAGCTTGTGGCAGTACGGGCAAGTGGTGTCGGTGAATACGGTGATGTGCGATTTGGTCTCGCCGACAGCCGGATACACCACGGTTTCGGCCACTGGAATGGCATTGATCAGTTTGGAGATGCCCAGGCGTTCGGTTTTCTCGGTCAGGTTGACCGGTTTGCCGTCCTTGAGCTGGAACAGGTAGCCCTGAACGATGTACTGGCCGTCGGCGCTGGCGTACAGCACGCGGCTGCCCTTGAGCTTGACTTCATACATGCCCGGCAACGGGCTGGCACTGATGCTTTCTACCGGAACCTCGAGTTCGAGCTTTTCCAGGCTTTGACGAATGGCTTTGTCGGCCGCGTCATCGGCGACGGCAAAGGTGCTGACCAACGCAATGGCTGCGGCGGCGAAAATCTGGGTCAGACGCATGAGAACTCCTGAAGGCGGACAAATGAAACGGTCAGAACGCCCGTGCCGGAACACCGGGTCATAACCGTCCATCGTGCAAACCGGCAAAGCCTAACACATAAGGTCACGGTGGCCGAATGCGCCTGACACAAGACATGCAGGAGCTGCCGAAGGCTGCGATCTTTTGACTTTGCTTTTGGAATCACAAGCAAGATCAAAAGATCGCAGCCTTCGGCAGCTCCTACAGGGGGGGGCAATCAGCCTCTTGGGTGGTGTTTGGCATGCAGGTCTTGCAGACGAGCCCGCGCCACATGGGTGTAAATCTGCGTGGTCGACAGATCACTGTGCCCCAGCAGCATCTGCACCACCCGCAGGTCGGCGCCGTGGTTGAGCAGGTGCGTGGCAAACGCGTGACGCAAGGTGTGCGGTGACAACGATTTGCCGATCCCGGCGACCTTGGCCCAATGCTTGATCCGGTGCCAGAAGGTCTGGCGCGTCATCTGCTCGCCTCGCTGGCTGGGGAACAGCACATCGCTGGGGCGTCCGCCGAGCAGCTCGCTGCGGCCATCACGCAGGTAGCGTTCGACCCAGACAATCGCCTCCTCGCCCATCGGCACCAGCCGCTCCTTGCTGCCCTTGCCCATCACCCGCAACACGCCCTGACGCAGGTTGACCTGCTCCAGCGTCAGACTCACCAGTTCGGTCACGCGCAGACCACAGGCGTACAACACCTCAAGCATGGCGCGATCACGCTGACCGATGGCTTCGCTCAGATCCGGCGCCTTGAGCAGCGCTTCGACGTCCGCTTCCGACAACGATTTGGGCAGTGGTCTGCCCAGTTGCGGCATGTCGACGCGCAAGGTCGGATCGACCGTAATCAGCTTCTCCCTCAGCAGATAGCGATAAAAGCCACGCACACCGGAGAGAAACCGGGCGGTGGAGCGCGGTTTGTAATTCTGCTCCAGACGCCAGGACAGGTGATCGAGGATCAACTCGCGACCAGCATTGATCAGCTCGAGGTTTTTCTCCTGCAGCCAGCCGTTGAACAGCGCCAGATCGCTGCGGTAGGCGCCGCGGGTATTGTCGGACAGGCCCTTTTCCAGCCACAGGGCGTCGAGGAATTGGTCAATCAGCGGGTGGTCGATGGCAGGCATGGGCGCTCAAGACACACAACCTCCGGGGCTGCGCGCAAATGTCGAGTGAACTGTAGGAATGGCCGCTAGTCTTTCATAGCCCGCCATTTCAAGGAACAAGGAGCTTCAATGAACGAACAACAAATTCTCTTGGCATTTGGCGGGATCGGCGCCGCTGCGCTGGGTTGCCAGTGGCTGGCGTGGCGCCTGAAGCTGCCGGCCATTCTGTTTTTGTTGCTGACCGGGATTCTCGCCGGGCCGGTGCTCGGCTGGCTCGACCCGCAGGAAATGTTCGGCCCGCTGCTGATGCCGCTGGTGTCGCTGGCGGTCGCGTTGATCCTGTTTGAGGGCAGTCTGACCCTGCATCTGTCGGAATGGCGCGAGATCGGCAGCGTCGTGCATCGGCTGGTGACAATCGGCGCGCTCACGACCTGGGTGGTGATTGCCGTCGCGACCCACTTCTTGCTCGGCTTCGACTGGTTGCTGGCAATTCTGTTCGGCAGCCTGACGCTGGTGACCGGGCCGACGGTGATCGTGCCGATGCTGCGGGTGGTGCGGCCGAAAGCCTCGATCGCCAACATCCTGCGCTGGGAAGGCATCGTCATCGACCCGATTGGCGCCCTGCTTGCGGTGGTGGTCTACAGCTTCATTATCGCCCGCTCGGAGGGTAACGGTCTCGAACAGAGCTTGCTGACCTTCGGCGGCGTGATCCTCTGCGGCAGCGTATTCGGGGTGGTCGGCGGCTGGGTGCTCGGCACCATCATCCGTCGCCAATGGCTGCCGGAATACCTGCACAACCTCGCCTCACTGGCGGCGGTGCTGGGGATTTTCATTGCCGCCAATCAGGTGATGCATGAGTCCGGTCTGTTGGCGGTGACGCTGATGGGCATGTGGCTGGCGAACATGAAGGGCGTGGATGTGCGGCACATCCTGCACTTCAAGGAAAACCTCAGCGTGCTGCTGATTTCCGGACTGTTCATTCTGCTCGCGGCGCGACTGGATCTGCATGCACTGATCAGCCTCGGGCCGTTGGTGCTGATTCTGCTGCTGGTGATTCAACTGATCGCGCGCCCGCTGAACGTGCTGCTGAGCACTGCCGGCTCCAGCCTGAGCTGGCGTGAACGCGCCTTGCTGTGCTGGATCGCCCCGCGCGGGATCGTGGCGGCGGCGGTGTCGGCGATTTTCGCGATTCGCCTGGATCAAGCCGGACACGAAGGCGCGTTGCTGCTGGTACCACTGACTTTCGCGGTAATCATCGGCACTGTGGTGCTGCAAAGCGCAACAGCACGACCCTTGGCACGTTTGCTGAACGTTGCCGAACCGGCGCCGAGCGGCTTCCTGATCGTCGGCGCCAACGGCCCGGCGCGTCTGCTGGGCAAATCGTTGCAGCAACTGGGCAGCCGCGTGCTGTTGACCGATTCGAGTTGGGAAAATATTCGTGCAGCACGCATGGAGGGTTTGCCGACGTACTTCGGTAACCCGGCGTCGCAGCATGCCGATGCGCATCTGGATCTGGTGGGGCTGGGGCATCTATTGGCGCTATCGCCCTCGGGCGAACTGAATACTTTGGCGGCAATGCGCTTTCGCCACGACTTTGGTCACCAGCGTTTGTTCGGTCTGGCCAGCGGTCAGGAAACTCGTCGCACTGACAAGCATCGCGCGAGTCTGGAGCATCGCGGTAATCAGCTGGGCAGCGAGGCGCTGACCTATGCCAAGCTGGCCAGCCTGATCAGCAACGGCGCCGAGCTGTACAGCACGACGCTGACCGACGGTTTTGGCTGGGAGGACTATCAGGCATTGCATGGCAATCGGGCGACCCTGCTGTTCATGCGTGATGACAGCGGCTGGGTGCACGTGGTGACGCCGGAGACTGCTGTGAAACCAGGATCAGGATGGACCTTGTTGGCATTGATTCAGCCGGAGGCCAGCGGCGTCTGAGCTGACGCCTTCGCGAGCAGGCTCGCTCCCACTGTGATCGGAAATTGTGTCCGACACAAAACCTGTGGGAGCGAGCCTGCTCGCGAATGGCGCGACTCGGTTCCGGATCAGGCAGGAAATCCGGGTAGCACCGGCACCGGCCGCTTGTCATCATCAATTGCCACAAAGCTGAACTGCCCGTGGATCGCTTTCTCGCGACCATCGCAGCTCATACTCTCGACAAACACTTCCACTTCAACCTTGAGGCTGGTGTTGCCGACTTTGATCACCCGCCCTACCAGCTCGACGATCGAACCAGCCGGGATCGCATGATTGAAGTCAATCCGGTCGGTGGACACAGTCACCAATGGCAGACGGCAGAAGCGTGTGGCGGTGATGAACGACACTTCGTCCATCCACGCCAGCGCGGTGCCGCCGAACAGGGTGTTGTGATGGTTGGTGGTCGGCGGGAAGACGGCTTTGGTCACGCGGGTTACCGAGAGTTCGGTGCGGCGCTGGATTTCCTGGTCGCGGGTGGTCATGGGTTATTGCTCGTAAATCGCGGGCTTCCGAATTGAAAGCAAGATCAAAAGATCGCACCCTTCGGCAGCTCCTACAGGGGAGGCGGGTTGAATTGCGGGCAACAAAAAAGCAGCCCGTAGGCTGCTTTTTTCTGCATCGGAAGCTGGACTTAAGCCAGTTTTTCCTTGATGCGAGCTGCTTTACCCGACAGGTCGCGCAGGTAGTACAGCTTGGCTTTACGTACGTCACCGCGACGTTTGACAGCCATGCTGTCGATCTGCGGGGAGTAGGTCTGGAAAGTACGTTCTACGCCAACACCGTTGGAGATTTTACGAACGGTGAACGCACTGTTCACGCCGCGGTTACGCTTGGCGATGACAACGCCTTCGAACGCTTGCAGACGGGAACGATCGCCTTCCTTCACTTTCACCTGAACGACAATGGTGTCGCCTGGGGCAAAGGTAGGGATTTCTTTGGTCATCTGCTCTGCTTCGAGTGCAAGGATGATTTTGTTGGTCATGCTGTGCTCCTAAGGTAAATCAACTGATCTACCATCGATACGTTGTTAACTATCGTCCCGCTCGCGGATGTATTCCTCGAGCAGCTTCTTCTCTTCTCCAGAAAGCGAGCGGCTTTCCAGAAGATCGGCGCGTCGTTCATAGGTCCTACCAAGGGACTGCTGTAAACGCCAACGCCGGATATGCGCGTGATTGCCACTTAGCAACACGTCGGGAACACGCTGATCCGCATACACCTCAGGTCGGGTGTAGTGCGGGCAATCCAGCAGACCATCCGTAAAGGAATCTTCCTCAGCGGAATCCGCATGCCCTAAAGCTCCGGGCAGCAGTCGTGTAACCGCATCGATCATGACCATGGCCGGCAGCTCGCCGCCAGACAATACATAGTCACCAATCGACCACTCTTCATCGACATGAGCCTCAATAAAGCGCTCGTCAATGCCTTCATAGCGACCGGCAATCAGGATCAATGCATCCGATTTTGCCAGTTCGCGTACCGCCGACTGAGTCAGTTGACGGCCTTGGGGGGACAGGTAAATCACCTTCGCCGCCTCCCCGGCTGCTGCCTTGGCCTGAACCAGAGCATCTTCCAGGGGCTTGATCTTCATCACCATGCCCGGACCACCGCCAAACGGGCGATCGTCCACAGTGTGATGCCGATCCGTCGTGTAATCCCGCGGATTCCAACAGGTCAGCTGCAACAGCCCCTGTTTGACCGCACGACTGGTAATGCCGTACTCACTGATGGCCGAGAACATCTCGGGGAACAGCGTTATGACGTCTACGCGCAGGCTGGCCATTGCTTAGAAGTCCGCGTCCCATTCCACCCTCATCACGCCTGCATCCAGATCGATTGTCAGCACGCATTGCTCCGTGTAGGGCAACAACCGCTCACGATCATCCAGGCTGCCCGCGCAGGGCTTGACCACCAATACATCGTTCGCGCCGGTCTCCAACAGGTGATCAACCTTGCCGAACAATTGCTCGTCCTGGTTGATGACGCTCAGACCCTGCAACTGGTACCAGTAGTACTCGTCGCCTGTCAGGTTGGGCAAAAGGCTTCGCGAGATGCAAATCTCATAACCGCTCAGAAGACGGGCTTCATCGCGATCGTCGAGGCCTTTGAGCTTGGCAACCAGATCCTTTTGAGTGGATCGGCCGCTGACCAGCTCGACCTGTTTCACCACGCCTTCACGCCGAAGCGTCCAGTTGCGGTAGTCCAACAGGTTTTCAATCGGATCGGTAAAGGAAAAGACCTTCACCTCGCCGCGAACGCCGTGAACCGAAAAAATCTTGCCGACAACGATCAGGTCATCAGCTTTTTCTGGCGTCGCGCTCATACTGCTCAGGCTGCAGCCTTGGCAGATTCCTTCAGCAACTGAGCGACACGCTCAGAAGGCTGTGCACCAACGCTCAGCCAGTAGGCTACGCGCTCTTGGTTCACGGACAGACGGATTTCCTGACCACGGGCAACAGGGTTGAAGAAGCCAACCTGTTCTTTGTGGGAGCCGTCACGCGGGTTACGCGAGTCGGTTACGGTCAGGTGGTAAAACGGGCGCTTTTTGGAGCCGCCAAGGGCAAGACGGATTGTTAGCATGTGAACATCGTTCCTGTAGTCGGTGCTGCAAATCTAAATGCACAGCGGGCATGGGTGCCCGAAAGGCCGCATATTCTAAGGAATATCCGGACTTTTGCAAATGACTTTTTCCGGCGCCTATGGCATGCCGTGCGGATTTGCATATAGAGCCGTCGATGAAAACGGCCGGTCAGCTCCCGCCGAGTGCGGGTTTGCTGTTGATCCTGCGTCCTTGCAGGGTCTGCGCCGGTGCGACGACCGGCGAAGTCTTTACATCTTTGGCATACCGCCGCCGGGCAACATACCGCCCATGCCGCGCATCATTTTCGCCATACCGCCTTTGGCGGTGAATTTCTTCATCATCTTCTGCATCTGCTTGTGCTGCTTGATCAAGCGACCGATGTCCTGCACCTGGGTGCCGGAACCCATGGCGATCCGGCGTTTGCGCGAGCCGCTGATCAGCTCAGGGTCGCGACGCTCGGCCGGGGTCATGGAGTTGATGATGGCTTCCATCTGCTTGAACTGTTTCTCTGCCGCGTTCTGGGCATTGCCCATTTGCGACAGGTTGACGCCGCCAATGCTCGGCAGCTTGTCCATGAGCCCGCCGAGGCCGCCCATGTTCTTCATTTGTTGCAGCTGATCGCGGAAGTCTTCGAGGTCGAAGCCCTTGCCCTTCTTCAGCTTCTTGGCCAGCTTGTCGGCCTTGTCCTTGTCGAGGGTCGCTTCAGCCTGTTCGATCAGGCTGAGCACGTCGCCCATGCCGAGAATCCGCGAAGCGATACGCTCAGGGTGGAACGGATCGAGCGCTTCGCTCTTCTCGCCCATACCGATGAACTTGATCGGCTTGCCGGTGATCGCGCGTACCGACAATGCCGCACCGCCACGGGCATCGCCGTCGACCTTGGTCAGGATCACACCGGTCAGCGGCAACGCATCACCGAAGGCCTTGGCCGTGTTGGCGGCGTCCTGACCGGTCATGGCATCGACCACGAACAGGGTTTCAACCGGCTTGATCGCGGCGTGCAGCGCCTTGATCTCGCCCATCATCTCTTCGTCGATGTGCAGACGACCGGCGGTGTCGACGATGACCACGTCGATGAATTTGAGTTTTGCTTCTTTAATAGCCGCGTTGGCGATGTCGACCGGCTTCTGGCCCAGGTCGGACGGGAAGAACGTCACGCCGATGTCGTTGGCCAGGGTTTCCAGTTGCTTGATGGCCGCCGGGCGGTAGATGTCCGCCGACACGACCATCACCGACTTCTTCTTGCGCTCTTTAAGGAAGCGCGCGAGTTTGCCGGCGGTGGTGGTTTTACCGGCACCCTGCAGACCGGCCATCAGAATGACAGCGGGCGGCACGGCGCTCAGGTTCAAGTCTTCGTTGGCCGCACCCATCAGGCTTTCGAGTTCGGCCTGGACGATCTTCACGAAGGCCTGGCCCGGCGTCAGGCTGCGCGACACCTCGGTGCCGACAGCGCGCTCCTTGACCGAATTGACGAAGTCCTTGACCACCGGCAGGGCGACGTCGGCTTCGAGCAACGCCATGCGCACTTCGCGCAGGGTGTCTTTGATATTGTCTTCAGTCAGCTTCGCCTTGCCGGTGACATGGCGCAGCGTCTGCGAGAGACGGTCGGTTAAGTTTTCAAACATTGCGCGATCCTTTCAGGCCCTGTGTAGACCGGGATAATGGCGGCCCAGACCGGATTCAACATGTGCTCGGCGAGCCTGCGGCGTGGGCAGGTCGCGGATTATAGCGAAGACTGCGTCGGGCGGACACCTCGCACTTTCGTGGTGTGGCGGTTCTATGCCAAACTCAGCGCCTTTCGGGCCTGCCTATCAGGATTTATGCTCCCCTTGTCACCCAGTTTGCTGACTACCATCGCCGCCGCGCTTCTTTATGCCGCTGCGACCCTTTATCAGGGCACCCGCCTGGCCTCCGGCGCCAAGGCGAACAAGCGCCTGCTGGTTACGCTCGGCATCCTCGCCGTGCTCGCCCACAGCGCCAGCCTGCTCACTCACCTGCTGACGCCGATTGGCCTGGGCCTGGACTTCTTCAGCGCCGCCAGCCTGATCGCCGCGGCCGTCATCGCCCTGACGCTGCTGGCCTGCTCGCGGATCCCGGTGGAAAACCTCCTGGTGCTACTGTTCCCGCTCGGCGCGGCGACGGTGCTGCTGGCGCAGTTCGCGCCGGCCGGTACGGTGCAGATCATCGACGAAGAGCCGGGCATCCTCGCCCACATCCTGCTGTCGATCCTCGCCTACGGCATGTTCACCATCGCAGTATTCCAGGCCTTGCTGCTGCTGGTGCAGGATCACCAACTCAAGCACAAGCACCCGTCGGGCCTGATCAAGAACTTCCCGCCGCTGCAAACCATGGAAAGCCTGTTGTTCGGCTTTCTCTGGGCCGGCTGGACGCTGCTGTCGCTGTCGCTGATCTCCGGCTGGCTGTTCGTCGAGAACCTGTTCGCCCAGCATCTGGTGCACAAGACCCTGCTGGCGTGCCTGGCCTGGGTGGTGTTCAGCGTGCTGCTGTGGGGGCGCAATCGCCTCGGCTGGCGCGGCCACAAGGCGATTCGCTGGACCCTCGCCGGTTTCTGCCTGCTGATGTTGGCGTATTTCGGCAGCAAACTGGTTCGTGAATACATCCTGCACATCTGACGGGCGGCATAAATGGACGGTTTGCCCATAGGGCCGATGCTCGCGGTATTTGTCCTGCTGATTTTATGGTCGGGACTCTTTACCGCCGTCGAAATCGCGCAGCAGCACCTGCTCGCGCAACGCACCGCCTCGCGCGCCAGCGATAAACCGCTGGCGAAGCTGAGCTTCCCGCTCGACAGTCTGATCCTGTGCAACACCCTGTGCCGCGCCCTTGCGGTGGTCATTGCCACGCTGCTGGCAATCTTCCTTTGCGAAGAAAACGGCCCGTGGGCCGCCTGCCTCGGCGCCGCTGCCGTGTTGCTGGTGTTTGCCGATTACTTCCCGCGCACGGTGGCCCAGCGCTATCCGGAGGCCGTGCTGTCCTTCGGCAATACCCTGCTGGCCGTTCCGCTGAAGATTCTTTATCCGCTGGCCTGGCTGCTGAGCCGCATCAGCGGTTTGCTGCTGCGTCCCTTCGCGCGCAAAACCCAAGTGGTGCAGCAAAGCGAAGACGAAGAACCTGCCGACCCGAACGACGACCCGGAACACCCGTCTCGCGCCCACCCGGTTTCCGGGATCCACGCGCTGGACAACATCACGGTCAATGACATTCTGGTGCCGCGCAGCGATGTCGACGGCATCAACCTCGACGACTCGATCGAGGAGATCATCGAACAACTGCGCCACAACAAACGCACGCGCCTGCCGGTGTTCCACAGCGACATCAACCAGGTCGAAGCAGTGCTCAACACCCGGCAAATCCGCCATCTGCTCAACGATGGCGAGCTGACCCGCGAAGCGCTACTGGCCGCCAGCTACGAACCGTACTTCGTTCCGGAAAGCACGCCGCTGCAACTGCAACTGCTCAATTTCCACAAACAACAACGCCGGCTGGGCATGGTGGTGGACGAGTACGGCGAAGTGCTGGGCATCGTTACCCTGGAAGACATTCTCGAAGAAATCGTCGGCGAATTCGAAAGCGAGCACAGTCTCGACAACCCGCACATCCATCCGCAGCCCGACGGGCGCATGGTGATCGACGGCACCGCGTCGATTCGCGAGTTGAACAAATGCCTGGGCTGGCATTTGCCGAGCGACGGGCCGAAAACCCTCAACGGCCTGGTGACCGAGGCGCTGGAAACCATTCCGGACAGCGCGGTGTGCCTGAAGATCGGGCGTTATCGGCTGGAGATTCTCGAAACCGAGGACAACCGGGTGAGCAAGGTGCTGATCTGGCATACGAGCTCGGTGTCTGCTCTGGTACCGGCCAGATAAAAGATCAAAAGATCGCAGCCTTCGGCAGCTCCTACATTTTGGAATGCGTTCCTCTGTAGGAGCTGCCGAAGGCTGCGATCTTTTGCTCTTGTTTGATCGTTAGCCTCCTTCCTATAATCGAGCCGCTTACCCAAGCGCTGCCGAGCCCTGTGCTTACCCCGCACTAAAGCGGTTTCGGCCATTTTCCGCACTACCCCGACGACTGTTCCTACTCGAAACAGCGCTCGCGTCTCATCCCACATCCCTGGGTGTTCAACCATAATAATTCGCTCCAACGGAGCCATGACTGTCAGGGATCACCGCATGACGACCAGTACCGCTTACAGCGCCACCGCGCCTGCCCAGCCGACCAACTCCGCCACCCGCGTGGCGACGGCGAGCTTCATCGGCACCGCCATCGAGTTTTACGACTTCTATGTCTACGCCACCGCCGCTGCACTGGTGATCGGACCGGTGTTCTTTCCACAGACGTCCGGCACCGCGCAAATGCTCTCGGCGTTTCTCACTTTCGGCATCGCCTTCCTCGCCCGCCCCCTGGGTTCAGCATTGTTCGGCCACTTCGGTGACCGCATCGGGCGCAAATCGACGCTGGTCGCTTCACTCTTGCTGATGGGCGTGTGCACCACCCTGATCGGGGTGCTGCCGGGTTACGACAGCATTGGCGCCTGGGCCCCGATTCTGCTGTGCGTGCTGCGTTTCGGTCAGGGGTTGGGGCTAGGCGGAGAATGGGGTGGCGCGGCGTTGCTGGCCACCGAGAATGCGCCGAAGGGCAAGCGGGCGTGGTTCGGCATGTTCCCGCAACTGGGGCCTTCGATCGGTTTTCTCGCGGCCAATGGGTTGTTCCTGACCCTGGCCATGACCCTCAATGACGAGCAGTTCCGCAGCTGGGGCTGGCGGATTCCGTTCTTGCTCAGCGCAGTGCTGGTGATGGTCGGTCTGTATGTACGCCTCAAGCTTCACGAAACGCCGGTGTTCGCCAACGCGATTGCCCGTCAGGAGCGAGTGAAAGTGCCACTGGTCGAGCTGTTCAGCCAATATTGGGCGCCCACCCTGCTCGGCGCGGCGGCGATGGTGGTGTGCTACGCGCTGTTTTACATCTCGACGGTGTTTTCCCTGAGCTACGGCGTGTCCACCCTCGGCTACAGCCGTGAGACGTTCCTTGGGCTGCTGTGTTTTGCCGTACTGTTCATGGCCGCGGCTACACCGTTGTCCGCCTGGGCCAGCGACCGTTACGGACGCAAACCGGTGCTGATCGTCGGCGGTGTGCTGGCGATCCTGTCCGGGTTCCTGATGGAGCCGTTGCTGACACAGGGCTCGACCTGGGGCGTGGCACTGTTCCTGTGCATTGAGCTGTTCCTGATGGGCGTGACGTTTGCCCCGATGGGCGCGCTGCTGCCGGAACTGTTTCCGACCCACGTGCGCTACACCGGCGCATCGGCGGCCTACAATCTGGGCGGCATCGTCGGCGCCTCGGCGGCACCGTTCTTTGCGCAGAAACTGGTGGCGATGGGCGGTTTGAGTTATGTCGGCGGGTATGTGTCGGCGGCAGCGGTGCTCAGCTTGATTGCTGTGCTGTGCCTGAAGGAAACGCGCAATAACGATCTGAATCAGGTTGCCTGACGGAAGATCAAAAGCTTCGCGAGCAGGCTCGCTCCCACAGTGTCCGCGCAGTACACAAAATTTGTGAACACCGCCGAACCTGTGGGAGCGAGCTTGCTCGCGAATGCCGCGCCTCGGTTTACAGCTCTACAACAACAGCCTGAGCCGCACGGGTCGCCTTGGCACGAGCCGCCTCAATCGACTCATCCCGCGCCAACGCCACGCCCATCCGGCGCTGACCGTTGACTTCAGGCTTGCCGAACAGCCGCAGTGCGGTATCCGGCTCGCTCAGCGCTGCGCCAAGGTTGGCGAACGCGGTCTGGGTCGACTGCCCTTCGACCAGAATCACCGCCGAAGCGGATGGGCCGAACTGACGGATCAGCGGCACCGGCAGACCGAGAATGGCGCGCGCGTGCAGGGCGAACTGCGACAGGTCCTGAGAAATCAGGGTCACCAGACCGGTGTCATGCGGGCGCGGCGAGACTTCGCTGAACCACACCTGATCACCCTTGATGAACAACTCGACGCCGAACAACCCGCGACCACCCAGCGCCTCGGTCACGGCTTTGGCCACCCGCTCGGACTCAGCCAGAGCAATCGGGCTCATGGCCTGCGGCTGCCAGGATTCCTGATAGTCGCCCTTTTCCTGACGGTGACCGACCGGTGCGCAGAACGTGGTGCCGCCGATGTGGCGCACGGTCAGCAGGGTGATTTCGTAGTCGAAATCAATGAAGCCTTCGATGATCACCCGACCTTTGCCGGCGCGACCGCCCTCTTGCGCGTAATCCCAGGCTTTCTGCACATCATCGGCGCTGCGCAGCAAGCTCTGGCCTTTGCCCGACGAACTCATGACCGGCTTGACCACGCATGGGAAGCCCAGGTCCAGAACGGCTTTGCTGTAATCCTCGAAGGTGTCGGCAAAGTGGTACGGCGAGGTCGGCAGATCCAGCTCTTCAGCGGCCAGGCGACGGATGCCTTCGCGGTTCATGGTCAGTTGTGCAGCGCGGGCGGTCGGGATCACGGTGAAGCCTTCGGCTTCCAGTTCGACCAGGGTGGCGGTGGCGATGGCTTCGATTTCCGGCACGATGAAGTGTGGCTTCTCGGCTTCGATCACTGCACGCAGCGCGGCGCCGTCGAGCATGTTGATCACGTGGCTGCGGTGCGCCACCTGCATGGCCGGCGCGTTGGCGTAACGGTCGACGGCAATCACTTCAACGCCCAGGCGCTGCAGCTCGATCACCACTTCCTTGCCCAACTCACCACAGCCACACAGCAATACGCGGGTCGCGGTCGGCGACAATGGAGTTCCGATACGGGTCATCTCAGGTCCTCAAAGAAGCGGATCATCGAGGAAAGCAACGCCAGACGCGCTTTCCATGGGGAGAAAGCGCGGCATTTTACATGAACCGCAGGGTTTGGCTCAGCTGGCGACAGCCTGTTTGCGCTCGCGCCAGGCCATGATCAGCCAGACGGCAGTAACACCCGCGAACTTCGAGGCCAATGCCGTGATGATCACCGGTGGCGTCATCAGGTCGATCATGCCGAAAAAGATGAAGGTATCGAGGGGAATGCTCAGCGCCGAACTGATCCACAGGCGATCCCGCAGCGGCCGTTTGGTGATGCTGAACACCAGCCAGTCGATGATTTCCGACACCGCGAACGCCGTGGCGCTGGCCAAGGCGATGGATGGATCAGAAGTGACGTAAGACAGTACCAGCGCCGCCAGCATCGCCACGAGCGCACCGTGGCCGAAACGGGTTTGCACCATGTCGCGCAACACGAACACCAACCCGCCCCAGGCCGACCAGATGATGTCCAGGTGTGGCGCGGTGGAGAAGGCGAAGTTGATCAGCACGACGCTGCTGATGTAGGCGATGAGGAAAATCATGGCGGTGACCTGGGAAATTGGCGCACAGGTTACTTCAGGCAAAGCAGAAGCAAAAGATCGCAGCCTGCGGCAGCTCCTACAGGAAGATCGCATTCCCATGTAGGAGCTGCCGCAGGCTGCGATCTTTTGATCTTCGCTACTTGTTGGGGGGCGCCGGGATCATCCACACCAACCCACTCGCCTTCGCCCGCTCATGACACAACTCGAGCACCACCCGCCGCTCGTCGTTGGTCATGCGGCCCCAGCGGGTGATCTCCGCGACCGTGCGCTGGCAACCGGTGCAGATATCGTCCTCATCCAGCGCACAGATATTCACGCACGGCGAGGCAACCGGTCTTTCGGGCGTGCTCATTCTTCCTGCTCGACCAGATCACGCGCATAGCGCTGGGAATTGTGCACATAGTGCGCGGCGCTGGCTTCAAGCATTTTCTTCTGTGGCTCGGTCAGTTCGCGCACGACCTTGCCCGGCGACCCCATCACCAGCGAGCCATCGGGGATTTCCTTGCCTTCGCCGATCAGCGAATTGGCGCCGATGATGCAGTTCTTGCCGATTTTCGCGCCGTTGAGGATCACCGCGTTGATGCCGATCAAGCTGTAGTCGCCAACGGTGCAGCCATGCAGCATGGCGTTGTGGCCGATGGTCACACCGGTGCCGATGGTCAGCGGAAAGCCCATGTCGGTGTGCATCACCGTGCCATCCTGGACGTTGCTGTTTTTGCCGATCAGGATCAGCTCGTTGTCGCCGCGCAGCACGGCGTTGAACCAGACGTTGGCGCCCTCTTCGAGTCTGACCTTGCCCACCAGCACGGCATTGGGTGCAACCCAGCTCTGCGGATGGGTGTCGACGCGGGCGTCGCCCAGGCGGTATTTCATCTTGTTTTCCTCAGGGCTCACGATGACGGGCCATTCGAGCGATGGCTTCAGGTGTTGATATAGCTTTTGGGCGGGTGATGCAGGCTGATCTGTTCGTCATAGAGCAGATTGATCAGTTCGACGATCATGATAGCGGTCAAACCCCAGATCTTGAATTCGCCGTAGCGATAACTCGGCACGTACCAGCTGCGGCCCTGGTAATCGATACGATGCGTGTGTTCCCGCGGGTCTTTACGGAAGAACTCCAGCGGCACGTTGAAGACGGCAGCGATCTCGGCATCGTTGGCCTGGTATTCGACGAAGTCGGGAATCACCCCGACATACGGCGTGACCTTGATGCCGTGCAGGGAGATCAGCGGGCTGAGCGGGCCGATTACCTCGACCAGCCCCGGTGGCAGGCCGATTTCTTCTTCGGCTTCGCGCAGCGCGGTAAAAATCAGGTCAGGGTCTTCCGGGTCGCGGCGACCGCCGGGAAAGGCCACTTCGCCGCCATGGGTCGAGAGGCCGCTGGCCCGCAGGGTCAGTACCAGCTCGGGCTCGTCACTGCGGGTGATCGGCACCAGAACAGCGGCCTCGGGGAAACGTTTATCGGTCTCCAGCGTGCGCGGTGTGTGGTTGCTTACCCTATGCAGTAGCTCGTCCAGCATGAGTGTTCTCGATCTGTGCCTTACCCTGCATCATGCACCAATCATTGCAGCCGCCCAAGCCCTTCGCCGGGCCATGTCGCGAAACGACAACTTGCCGACCGGCACCGCTGCACGCCAAGATAGGCGCAGCATTCAGGAACCCCAGCATGAAATTTTGCAGCCAGTGCGGCAACCCGGTGACCCAGCGCATTCCCGAAGGCGACTCGCGACTGCGATTTGTCTGTGACAGCTGTCAGACCATTCACTATCAAAACCCCAATATCGTCGCCGGTTGCGTCGCGACCTGGGGTCGCCAGGTGCTGCTCTGCCGCCGTGCCATCGAACCACGCCTGGGTTACTGGACGCTGCCCGCCGGCTTCATGGAAAACGGCGAGACCATCGAACAGGCCGCGATCCGCGAAACCGCCGAGGAAGCCTGCGCCCGAGTGCGCAATCTGAGCATCTATACCCTGATCGATGTGCCGCACATCAGCCAGGTGCATGTGTTCTTTCGCGCCGAACTGGCCGACCTGGACTTCGCGGCCGGCCCCGAAAGCCTCGAAGTGCAACTATTCGACGAAGCCGACATTCCCTGGGACGAGCTGGCTTTCCGCACCGTGGGGCGTACCTTAGAATGCTTCTTCGCTGACCGCCGCGCCGAAACCTACCCGGTTCGCTCCGAATCGATTCCGCCGCTGGCTCAGCCTGCCATTAGCTGACTCAAAAAATCCAAAGATCAAAAGATCAAAAGATCAAAAGATCAGAAGATCAGAAGATCAAAAGATCGCAGCCTTCGGCAGCTCCTACACTTAACGTTGCGTCACTCTTTGGGGAATGGTTTCAATGCGCTGGTTGTTTGCTCTGTTTTGCCTGTCATTCGTCTCAGTCTCCCAAGCGTCCTTCGTGACCACCGTGACGCCATCGAACACCCCGCTGATCGAAAAAATCCTGGTGCTCAAATCGGCGCATCAACTGCAGTTGATTGCCGACGGCAAACCGATCAAGACCTATCGGATTTCCTTGGGCAAGGGCGCGAAAAAGGGGCCGAAACTGATTGAAGGCGACAAGCGCACGCCGGAAGGTTTCTATTGGATCGACTGGCGCAAGGTCAGCGAGAAATTCAACCTGGCGATGCACATTTCCTACCCGAACATCAGCGATTCGGCCCGTGCCCGCCGCGAAGGCGTCGAGCCTGGCGGGATGATCATGATTCACGGCACGCCGGATTCGGAAGAAACCCCCGAAGACCTGTTCCACACCCTGGACTGGACCGACGGCTGCATCGCCATGCGCAACATGGACATGCGTGAAGTCTGGGGTCTGGTGCCGGACGGCACGATGATCGAGATTCGTCCTTAACCAGCGACCACTGGTCACCAGAAAAAAAATAAATCAAAAGATCGCAGCCTGCGGCAGCTCCTACAGGGTTGATACCACTTCCCACTGTAGGAGCTGCCGCAGGCTGCGATCTTTTGTTTTTTACAGCCCACCCCTAATACCACTTAAAACCACAAACCCCGAAACCCGCCATTTCATTGGGCTACACGCCAATTCACTGCGTTGACATGGTATTCAAGTGGTATTAATTTCCGCCCCACAAGCGAGCCACAACAATCCTATACTCGCGTCGGAAATGACCTACATGAACGACCTCCAGGCCCTACGCCCAGATGACTCCCAGCCGACGCCGCTGTACCTGCAGCTAGCGCGCAATCTGGAATCGGCGATCCATTCCGGGCAGTGGAAGGCCGAGCAGGCCATGCCCTCCGAGCGCAACCTCAGCGAGCAACTCGGGATCTCCCGGGTCACCGCGCGCAAGGCGCTGGAGGTGTTGCTCGATCAAGGTCTGATCCGCCGCTTGCAAGGTTCCGGCACCTTCATCACCCCACGCCTGGAACAACCGCTGTCACGCCTCTCGGGCTTCAGCGAAATGCTCCGCCTCAAGGGTTTCGTGCCCAGCTCGCAGTGGCTGGAACGCGAAATCACCCTGCCGACTCACGAAGAACTGATCCGCCTGAGCCTGTCGCCGAACGACAAGGTGGCGCGCATGAAACGCCTGCGCAAGGCCGACGACACCGTGATGGCCATCGAGATGAGCACCCTGCCCGCCTCGATCATGCCCAAGCCGCACCTGGTCGGCGATTCGCTCTACGAGTACCTCGACGGCATCGGCAAACCGATCGTCCGCGCCCTGCAGCACATCCAGGCGATCAACGCCTCGGACGAGTTCGCCGCACTGGTCGGCATCGCCCCCGGCACCGCCATGCTGCTGATGACCCGGGTCGGCTACCTGGAAGACAACACGCCGATCGAAGTCACCGACACCTATTGCCGCAACGACTACTACGACTTTGTTGCAGAGCTTCGCCGCTGACCAGCAGCCAGGCCAAACGAGAGAAGCAAAATGTCCGAAGACAACATCCTCACCGCCAGCGGCTGGGTTCGCGGCCGGCTGATTCACGAACACGGCAAAGTCGTGTCGATCGAAGGCGTGCCCTGCGATCCGGCCGACAATGACCTGCCGTACCTGCTGCCGGGTTTCATCGACCTGCACGTCCACGGCGGCGGCGGCAAAGACATCATGGAAGGCGCCAGCGCCTTCGAAACCATCACCAAAACCCACGTGCGCTTCGGCACCACTTCACTGCTGGCCACCACCATGACCGCGCCGAGTGCCGAGATCTCCAGCGTGCTGAAAGAAGTCGGTGAGTTCTGCGAACAGCGTCCGCAAGGCGCCGCCCGCGTCCTTGGTGTGCATCTGGAAGGCCCGTACATCAACCCGGGAAAACTCGGCGCGCAGCCGAACTTTGCCCACACCGCGTTGATGGCCGAGGTCGAGCAATACCTCGCGCTGGCGCCGATCCGGGTGATCACCATCGCCCCGGAAATCGCCGGCCACGACGGCTTGATCCGCGAACTCAGCAGCCGCGGCATCCGCATGCAGATTGGCCACACCCTCGGCAGCTACGAGGAAGGCGTTGCCGCCCTCGATGCCGGCGCGACCAGCTTCACCCATTTGTACAACGCCATGAGCCCGCTGCATCACCGCGAGCCGGGCATCGTCGGCGCCGCGCTGGCCCACGCCAAATTCGCCGAACTGATCCCGGACTTGTTGCACGTGCACCCCGGCGCGATCCGCGTGGCCCTGCGTTCGATCCCTTGTCTGTACTGCGTCACCGATTCAACCGCCGCCGCCGGCATGCCCGACGGTGAATACAAGCTCGGCAGCCACACCGTGACCAAATGCCTGGGCGGCGTGCGCCTGCCCGACGGCACGCTGGCCGGCAGCACCCTGACCATGGATCAGGCCCTGCGCAACCTGGTGAAGATCGGTTTGCCGATCGCCGAAGCCTCGCAACGTCTTTCGCAATTCCCCGCCGACTACCTCGGCATCACCGAACGCGGGCGCCTGCAACCGGGCGCCTGGGCCGACTGCGTGCGGCTGGATCGCTCACTCACACTGACCGCCGTCATGGTCGAAGGAGAAGACATTGACTTCAAAAATGCTTGAAGAGGCGCTGTCCTCGTTCGAGGCCGTGCAAGCCCAACTGCAACAGCTCGACCCGCAGATGATCGAGATCGCCGGACGCCTGCGCCGTCAGCCGCCGCAAGTGGCAATGACCGTCGCGCGCGGCAGTTCCGACCACGCGGCGAGCTACTTCGCCTACCTGACCATGCAGCAACTGGGTGTGCCGGTGGCGTCGTTGCCGATGTCGGTGGTGACCATGCAGCAGGCACCGTTGAAGGTCAGCGGTCAGGTGGCGTTCGCGTTCTCGCAATCGGGGCAGAGCCCGGATCTGGTCAACAGCCTGCGTCTGCTGCGCAAGCGTGGCGCGCTGAGCGTATCGATGGTCAATGCCGCCGATTCGCCACTGGAAGCGGCGTGTGAATTCAGCCTGCCGCTGCTCGCCGGCACCGAAAGCAGTGTCGCCGCGACCAAGAGTTTCATCGCCACCCTCAGCGCCAGCGCCCGCCTGATCGCGCACTGGAAAGAAGACCGCGAACTGCTGGAAGCGCACAACGCCCTGGCCGAAGGACTGCGCGATGCGGCGCAACAGGACTGGAGCAGCGCGATCGACGCCTTGCGCGACTGTGAACGGCTGATGGTCATCGGCCGTGGCGCCGGTTTTGCCATCGCCCAAGAGGCCGCGCTGAAGTTCAAGGAAACCTCGGCGATTCAGGCCGAAGCGTTCAGCAGCGCCGAAGTCCGTCACGGCCCGATGGCGCTGATCGACGCGCATTACCCGCTGCTGGTGTTCGCCCCGCGCGGTGCCGAACAGGCCGGCCTGATCAGCCTCGCGGCAGAGATGCGTCAACGTGGCGCCCGTGTGCTGCTCGCGGCACCGGACGACATCCTCGAGCGCGACCTGACCCTGAGCCGCGCCGAACACCCGGCCCTCGACCCGATTCTGGCGATCCAGAGCTTCTACGTGATGGCCGCTGGCCTGGCCGTGGCCCGCGGCATGAACCCGGATCAGCCGCGCCACCTGAGCAAAGTGACCCGTACGCACTGACCACTGCTGAACGATGCACAACCCTGTCGGCGGACGCGAAAACCGTTGATTGATGCACAACCCTGTAGGAGCTGCCGAAGGCTGCGATCTTTTGATTTTGATCCAAAAAACAAGATCAAAAGATCGCAGCCTGCGGCAGCTCCTACAGGGGAAAGCGAAATTACTGATGAGACCGAGCCATGCACAACAACAATAAAGAGCTGACCCTCAGCGCCCCGCTCAGCGGCCCGGTGCTCACGCTCGCCAAAGTCCCGGACGCGGTGTTCGCCAGTGGCGCGATGGGCGACGGCATCGCCATCGACCCGTTGAATGACACCCTGTACTCGCCCTGCGCCGGGGAGATCATCCACGTCGCCCGCACCGGCCACGCGCTGACCGTGCGCGCCGACAACGGCGCGGAAATCCTCCTGCACCTGGGCCTCGACACTGTCGAACTGAACGGCGAAGGCTTCTCGATGCTGGTCAAGCAAGGCACGCGGGTCGACAAGGGCCAACCGTTGTTGCGCTACGACCTGGACAAGGTCGGCCAGCAGTGCAAAAGCCTGGTCAGCCTGCTGATCCTGACCAACAGCCAGGACTTCCAGGTACGCCCGATCACGCTCAAAGCGGTGAAAGTCGGCGAGCCGCTGCTGCACATCATTGCCCGTACCAGTACGGCGGCGAATGCTGAAGTGCTGGGTGGGCCAGCGGTGCAGGGGCTGGCCTTGGTGGCACATCGCGGCGGCCTGCATGCGCGCCCGGCCGCGCTAATTCGCCAGACCGCACAAGGTTTCAAGAGCCAGTCGCAGCTGCACTTCGCCGGCCAATCGGCGCCGTGCAACAGCCTGATCGGGCTGATGGGCCTGGGCATCGGTGAACAGGATGAAGTGCAGGTCAGCTGTCAGGGACCGGACGCCGAAGCCGCGCTGCAGGCTTTGCTCAATGCGCTGGCGACCGCCCTGCCCGATGATCATCACGCCGCTGCGCCGGCCAGCGCCACACCGCGCAAACGCCCGGCCGAGGCGGGTGTGCTGCAAGGGGTGTGCGCCGCACCGGGTCTGGTCGGCGGGCCGCTGTTTCGCTTGAATGCGATCAGCCTGCCGGCAGATACAGGCAGTCATGATCCGCTGGTGCAACAGCAGGTGCTGGAGTCGGCGCTGAAGCAGGTTCGCAACGAAATCAACGCCACGCTCACCCAAGCAAAAAAGCACAAGAACATCGATGAAGAAGCGATCTTCGCCGCGCACCTGGCCCTGCTCGAAGACCCGGCCCTGCTCGACGCCGCGCAGCATTCCATCGATCAAGGCACAGCGGCGACTCACGCCTGGAGCCAGTCGATCGATGTGCAGTGCGAAGTGCTGCAACACACCGGCAGCGCACTGTTGGCCGAACGCGCCAACGACCTGCGCGACCTCAAGCAACGGGTGCTGCGCGCCGTGCTCGGCGAAGCCTGGCATTACGACGTGCCGGCCGGGGCCATCGTCGCTGCGCATGAACTGACGCCGTCGGATCTGCTGCAACTCAGCGCCCAGGGTGTCGCCGGGTTGTGCATGGCCGAGGGTGGCGCGACGTCGCATGTCGCGATTCTGGCGCGCGGCAAAGGCCTGCCATGCCTGGTGGCGTTGGGCGCCGCTCTGCTCGATCAGCCGCAAGGTCAGTCGGTTGTGCTGGATGCCGATGGCGGCCGCCTCGAACTGGCGCCGAGCACCGAACGCCTGACCGAAGTGCAGCAGGCGCAAATGGACCGTCAGCAACGCCGCGATGCGCAACAGGCCAAGGCGCATCTGCCCGCCGAAACCCGCAATGGCGTGGCCATCGAAGTGGTCGCCAACGTTGCCTCCAGCCATGAAGCGGCGGACGCCTTTGCCAACGGTGCCGATGGCGTCGGCCTGCTGCGCACCGAGTTTCTGTTCGTCGACCGGCAGACCGCGCCGGACGTCGAAGAGCAGCGCGCCGCCTATCAAGCCGTGCTCGATGCCATGGGCGAGCACTCGGTGATCATCCGCACCATCGACGTCGGCGGCGACAAGCAACTCGACTACCTGCCGCTGCCCGCCGAAGCCAATCCGGTACTCGGCCTGCGCGGCATTCGCCTGGCTCAGGCCCGTCCGGAAATCCTCGATCAGCAACTGCGCGCACTGCTGCAGGTCAGCCCGTTGCAGCGCTGCCGGATCCTGCTGCCGATGGTTACCGAAGTCGATGAACTGCTGCACATCCGCCAGCAGGTCGATGCGCTGTGCCTGGAGCTGGGCATCAATCAACGTCCGGAAATCGGCGTGATGATCGAAGTCCCCGCCGCCGCGCTGCAAGCCGAGCAACTGGCCGAACATGCCGACTTCCTGTCCATCGGCACCAACGACCTGTCGCAATACACCCTAGCCATGGACCGCGATCACGCAGGTTTGGCCGCCCGGGTCGATGCCCTGCACCCGGCGCTGCTGCGACTGATCGCCATGACTTGCGCAGGCGCGGCGGTGCACAAGCGCTGGGTTGGCGTGTGCGGTGCCCTCGCCTCCGACCCACTGGCGACGCCTGTACTGATCGGCCTCGGCGTAACCGAGTTGTCGGTGAGCCCGGTGCAAATCGGTGAAATCAAGGATCGCGTGCGCCAGCTGCACGAGGCCGAATGCCAACGCCTCAGCCTCGACCTGTTGAAACTCAACAGCGCCGCTGCGGTTCGTCACGCCTGCCACCAGCATTGGCCTCTGCACTAACAACAAGCTCTCTACAAAGAGCAGGGAGAACCACCATGTACCAACTCTTCATCGAAGGCCTGCAACGCCTCGGCCGCGCGCTGATGCTGCCGATCGCGATCCTGCCGATTGCCGGCCTGCTGCTGCGTCTGGGTGACACCGACCTTTTGAACATCGCGATCATTCACGATGCCGGCCAAGTCATTTTTGCCAACCTGGCAATGATCTTCGCCATCGGCATCGCCGTCGGGTTTGCCAAGGACAACAACGGCACCGCGGGTCTGGCCGGAGTGATCGGTTACCTGGTGATGATCTCCACCCTCAAGGTGCTCGACCCGAGCATCAACATGGGCATGCTCGCCGGGATCGTCAGCGGCCTGATGGCCGGGGCGCTGTACAACCGCTTCAAAGACATCAAGCTGCCGGAGTACCTGGCGTTCTTCGGCGGCCGACGGTTTGTACCGATTGTCACCGGGTTCGCGGCGGTCGGTCTGGGCGTAGTGTTCGGCTACATCTGGCCGCCGATCCAGCACGGCATCAATGCCTTCGGCGCGCTGATGATGGAAAGCGGCAGCATTGGTGCGTTCGTCTTCGGCGTGTTCAACCGCCTGCTGATCGTCACCGGCCTGCACCACATCCTCAACAACATGGCGTGGTTCGTATTCGGCAACTTCACCGACCCGACCACTGGCGCACTGGTCACCGGCGACCTGTCACGCTACTTCGCCGGCGATCCAAAGGGCGGCCAGTTCATGACCGGCATGTTCCCGATGATGATCTTCGGTCTGCCTGCTGCGTGCCTGGCGATGTACCGCAACGCGCTGCCGGAGCGGCGCAAGGTCATGGGCGGGATTTTCCTGTCGATGGCGCTGACCTCGTTTTTGACCGGGGTAACCGAACCCATCGAATTCGCCTTCATGTTTCTCGCCCCGCTGCTGTATCTGCTGCATGCGCTGCTGACCGGCCTGTCGATGGCGATCACCAATGCGCTGAACATCCACCTCGGTTTCACCTTCTCCGGCGGCTTCATCGACATGGTGCTCGGTTGGGGGCGCTCGACCAATGGCTGGCTGGTGATTCCGGTCGGACTGGCGTATGCCGTGGTGTATTACGCGGTGTTTGATTTCTGTATTCGTCGCTTCAATTTGAAGACGCCGGGGCGTGAGGATGTGGCGTCGGCCGAAAAGTCGGTGCTGACAGAAAACGAACGTGCGGCTGCGTACATCAAAGCCTTGGGCGGTGCCGAGAATCTGGTCACAGTTGGCGCCTGCACGACTCGTCTGCGCCTGGAAATGGTTGATCGCAACAAGGCTTCCGACGCTGATTTGAAAGCTCTGGGTGCGATGGCCGTGGTACGCCCGGGCAAGGGCGGCAGCTTGCAGGTGGTGGTCGGGCCATTGGCCGACAGCATCGCCGACGAAATCCGCCTCGCCATGCCGACGCTGGGGCGTGCGTTGGTGGCTGCGCCTGCGGTGGTAGTCGAGGAATCGAAAGCTGCAATGGTCGCTGCACCGGAAGCCCAACAATGGCTGACGGCGTTGGGCGGTAGCGACAATGTGCTGCAGCTGGACTGCATCGCCCTGACCCGCATTCGCCTGCAACTGGTCGATGGTAAAGCGTTGTCCGAGGCTCAGTTGAAAGAGCTGGGGTGCCAGGGTGTCAGCCCGCTGGAGGGTGGGGTCTGGCATTTGTTGATTGGTGAGAAAGCGGCGAGTTTGAGTGGGGCGATTGAGGCGTTGGTTAATCGGAGTGAGGTCAGCGCCAAGGTTTGACTCGCCGGCGTCTGGGCGGGCCTCTTCGCGAGCAAGCTCGCTCCCACATTGACCTGTGTACGCCGGTCAAATGCGGGAGCGGGCTTGCTCGCGAAGAACGATAACGCGGTGAACCTGAGAGATCAGGTCTGTGGATCGACTCGATCCAGCGCGCGGTTTACCGCGAGTTCGGCGAGCATGACGATCTGCTGGATGGCAAGAGCGGTGCTGCGTTGCAGACCGCTGAGTTCGTTGGCGAAGTTGCTGGCCATGGCACTGGCGCAGGCCAACGATTCGTAGGCGTGGGCTAGCAGGGTTTCGGAGTCGACGTTGGGGTTGACCAAGAACATCGTGCTGGGCTGATGCGCCTCAGCGGATTGCGGGGTGAAGTAGAAATCGACAGCGCGCTTGATGGCTTCGCGGTCTTTTGTCAGGTCTTCGACGCGGATGGCGTCGGCGGGTGGCGCTGTAGTTTCGTGGGGTGGATCGGGGATTAGCTTGTCCAAAATTCAACTCCTGCTAGGGCGTGTGAAGATGCCATCGTTCGCCGGATCTCACGCGGCAAAGAGGTGGCAGCTATGTGCAGGGTGAGATCCACCGGAGCAGGCAACCGGCCAGACCGAAGTCTGCCCGCACACAGCCGCCATAAAGCAGGCAGCAGATTGAGCTGGCGCCAATTATCGTGGTGTTGGCGCTAGTTGCAAGCATTCCGGGGATCTCACGCCCGGTCGCTGAATTGGCAGCGACAGACAAAGCCTAGAGACCGGACGTCCGAGGGACAACCTGAAAACCTTGTGGGAAGGTTCTGGTAGTTCCACACACTCTTAAACACAAAACATCCCGTGTAGGAGCTGCCGAAGGCTGCGATCTTTTGATCTGGCCTTTGACTGTAAAAAACCAAAGTCAAAAGATCGCAGCCTTCGGCAGCTCCTACAGGTGAGTACTGCACCCGATAGAAATTGGTCGTTTTTCAGGCCGCCATCGCTGGCAAGCCAGCTCCCACAGTTTTGATTTGTGTATACCCCATGCGGCGCAGCCGCCCACTCAACACAATGAGCGCAAGCTCGAGTACCGCTCTTGATCTTGATCCACGGGCGACATCGGAAGGCTGAGCGGAGGGATTGATCCGGGGGTGGGAGCGCAGCGACCGTTTGGCGCAGCCAAACACAGCGAGAGGAGGTGCAGCGAAGCAAACCGTAGGCGCTGCCCCCGGATCGATCCCGCAGCGAAGGGACCCCGAGCCCCAGCGAGCGGGCCGAACGCAGGAGCAAGCGTTTTTTTGCTTACTTTTTTTAGGCGTTTGTAAAAAAAGTGAGTCGCCGTAAGGGCGAAACCGCCAGCCGCCGCACCCGAAGCAACGGATACTCACTCAATCAGACAGAGCATGGTCGCCTATAAGGGCGCCATCGCTGGCAAGCCAGCTCCCACAATGAAACGCAGTCCCCCCTCAAATCGCAGGTAACAAAAAACCCGCAGACAATCACTCATCTGCGGGTTTCCCGTTCCAGCGGCAGAAAGATCAGAAATCCTCCAGCCGCCACACCTCATAAGCCGGCGTCTCGTAAGGGTGACTCAACTTCAAAGCCGCCACCACCTCACGAATCAGCTCATCACAAACCACAAGCTCAACCTTCCATTCCTCGACCCGCTCAACCCGCCCCGCCTCGCCAATGAACGGCTGACTGCCGTCCAAAGGCCGAAACTGACCAGACCCAGGCACCTGCCACGCACAGTGGTCATAGTCCCCGATCCGCCCACCACCGGCAGCGAATACAGCGTCCTTGACCACCTCGACATGACTGTCGGGAACAAAAAACGCGAGCTTGTACACAGGCCTCAGTTCACCCAGACGCGCGCGTTACGGAACATGCGCATCCAAGGAGCATCTTCGGTCCAGTCCTCCGAACGCCACGAGTTCTGCACCGCGCGGAACACACGCTCCGGGTGCGGCATCATGATCGTCACACGACCGTCGCGGCTGGTAAGGCCGGTGATCCCGCGCGGCGAACCGTTCGGGTTGGCCGGGTAGGCTTCGGTGACCTTGCCGTGGTTGTCGACGAAACGCATCGCCACGCAACCGGACAGATCGGCTTCCAGCAAGGCTTCTTCGCTGGAGAACTCGGCATGCCCTTCACCGTGCGCGATGGCGATCGGCATGCGCGAACCGGCCATGCCCTGCAGGAAGATCGAGTTCGATTCCTGGATCTGCACCATCGCCACGCGCGCTTCGAACTGCTCGGAGCGGTTGCGCACGAAGTGCGGCCAGAACTCGCTGCCCGGGATCAGCTCGTGCAGGTTGGACATCATCTGGCAGCCGTTGCACACGCCGAGGGTGAAGCTGTCGTTACGCTCGAAGAAGCCCTGGAATGCATCGCGGGCACGGCTGTTGAACAGTGCCGACTTGGCCCAGCCTTCACCGGCGCCGAGGACGTCGCCGTAGGAGAAACCACCGCAGGCCACCAGGCCTTTGAACTCGTTCAGGTCAACACGGCCGGCGAGAATATCGCTCATGTGCACGTCGATCGCGTTGAAACCGGCGCGGTCGAACGCCGCCGCCATTTCCACCTGACCGTTGACGCCCTGCTCACGCAGTACGGCAACCTGTGGGCGAATGCCTTTCTTGATGTAAGGCGCGGCGATGTCCTGGTTGACGTCGTAGCTCAGCTTGACGCTCAGGCCCGGGTTGTCCTCTTCCAGCAGCGCATCGAACTCTTGCTCGGCGCAGTCGGCGTTGTCGCGCAGGCGCTGGATCTGGTAGCTGGTTTCAGCCCAGGTACGTTGCAGCAGACGACGCTGGCCTTCGAACACGGTGTCACCGTTGAAGGTGATGTTGATCTGGCCATTGTTGATCGGCTGACCGATCACGGAAACGCAGTCACCCAGACCGGCAGCGCTGAATTGGGCGAGGATGTCCGGGGTCGCGTCCTGGCGAACCTGGATCACGGCACCCAGTTCTTCGTTGAACAGGATGGCGGCGATTTCTGCCGAGGATTCAGCAACGCTGTCGAGGTTCAGGCTCAGACCGCAGTGGCCGGCGAAGGCCATTTCCACCACGGAGGTCAGCAGACCACCGTCGGAACGGTCGTGGTACGCCAGCAGGTGACCGTCGGCGTTGAGGCCCTGGATCACCGCGAAGAAGGCTTTCAGGTCTTCGGCGTCATCGACGTCCGGCGCCTGCTTGCCGAGCTTGCCGTGAACCTGAGCGAGGATCGAGGCACCCATGCGGTTCTGACCGCGACCGAGGTCGATCAGGATCAGGTCGGTGGTGCCCTTGTCCATGCGCAGTTCCGGGGTCAGGGTCTGACGGATGTCAGCCACTGGGGCGAAACCGGTCACGATCAGCGACATCGGCGAGGTAACGGTTTTTTCTTCACCGTTGTCGTTCCAGCGGGTGGCCATGGACATCGAGTCCTTGCCGACCGGAATGGTGATGCCCAGCTCAGGGCACAGTTCCATACCGACCGCTTTCACGGTGTCGTACAGACGCGCGTCTTCGCCCGGGTGGCCGGCAGCGGACATCCAGTTCGCCGACAGTTTGATGTCGGAGAGCTTGTTGATGCGCGAGGCGGCAATGTTGGTCAGGGTTTCGCCGATGGCCATGCGGCCCGACGCCGGAGCGTCCAGCAGCGCCAGCGGAGTACGCTCGCCCATGGCCATCGCTTCACCGGTATAGACGTCGAAACTGGTGGCGGTGACGGCGACGTCGGCCACCGGAACCTGCCATGGGCCGACCATCTGGTCACGGGCCACGAGGCCGGTGATGGTGCGGTCGCCGATGGTGATCAGGAAGCTTTTGCTCGCCACGGCCGGATGGTGCAGGACGCGCTCGATGGAATCGGCGATGTCGAGGTTCGACGGATCGAAGTCATCGCCCAGCTCGGCTTCGCGAACCACCGAACGGTGCATGCGCGGCGCCTTGCCCAGCAACACTTCCAGCGGCATGTCCACCGGGTTGTTGCCGAAGTGGCTGTCGGTCACAGTCAGTTGCGGCTCGGCAGTGGCTTCACCGACCACCGCAAACGGGCAACGCTCGCGTTCGCAGATCGCCTTGAAGCGCTCGAAGTCAGCCGGGCCGACCGCCAGAACGTAACGTTCCTGGGATTCGTTGGACCAGATTTCGTGCGGGGCCATGCCCGGCTCATCGTTTGGAATGTTGCGCAGTTCGAAACGGCCACCGCGGTCGCCGTCGTTGACCAGTTCCGGGAAGGCGTTGGACAGACCGCCCGCGCCCACGTCGTGGATGAAGCTGATCGGGTTCTTGTCGCCCAGCTGCCAGCAACGGTCGATGACTTCCTGGCAGCGACGTTCCATTTCAGGGTTTTCACGCTGTACGGAAGCGAAGTCCAGATCCGCCGAGCTGGTGCCGGTGGCCATCGAGGACGCGGCGCCGCCGCCCAGACCGATCAGCATCGCCGGGCCGCCGAGCACGATCAGCTTGGAGCCGACGACGATCTCGCCTTTCTTGACGTGCTCTTCACGGATGTTGCCCATGCCGCCAGCCAACATGATCGGCTTGTGGTAACCGCGAACTTCGTCACCGTGCGGGGTGCTGATCGACTGTTCGAAGGTACGGAAGTAGCCGGTCAGGGCCGGACGGCCGAATTCGTTGTTGAACGCGGCGCCGCCAAGCGGGCCTTCGATCATGATGTCCAGCGCGGTAACGATGCGCTCAGGCTTGCCGTACGGCACTTCCCACGGCTGTTCGAAGCCCGGGATCTGCAGGTTGGACACGGTGAAACCGGTCAGGCCGGCCTTTGGCTTGGCGCCACGACCGGTTGCGCCTTCGTCGCGGATCTCGCCACCGGAACCGGTGGACGCGCCCGGGAACGGGGCGATCGCGGTCGGGTGGTTGTGGGTCTCGACCTTCATCAGGATGTGCACCGGCTCCTGCACCGCGCCGTACTGGCGGGTTTCCGGATCCGGGAAGAAGCGGCCGGCGACGTTACCGACGATCACCGAAGCGTTGTCCTTATAAGCGGACAGCACGCCTTCGTTGTGCATCTGATAGGTATTCTTGATCATGCCGAACAGGCTTTTTTCCTGGCTCTCGCCGTCAATATCCCAACTGGCGTTGAAGATCTTGTGGCGGCAGTGCTCGGAGTTGGCCTGGGCGAACATCATCAGTTCGATGTCGTGCGGGTTGCGCTTGAGACCGTTGAAGGCGTTGACCAGATAGTCGATTTCGTCTTCGGCCAGGGCCAGGCCCAGCTCGGTGTTGGCTTTTTCCAGCGCGGCGCGGCCGCCACCAAGAATGTCGATGGCGGTCAGCGGTTTCGGCTCGGCGTGGCTGAACAGACCCGCGGCCTGTTCCAGATTGCCCAGGACGATCTGGGTCATGCGGTCATGCAGCACGTCGGCAATCTGCTGGGCTTCAATGTCGCTGAACTGGCCGGCCACGTAGAACGCGATACCGCGCTCCAGACGCTGGATCTTGCTCAGGCCGCAGTTGCGGGCGATGTCGCTGGCCTTGCTCGACCATGGCGAGATGGTGCCGAAACGCGGCAACACCAGGAACAGACGGCCGGTCGGCTCTTGTACCGGAACGCTTGGGCCGTACTTCAGAAGGCGCGCAAGCACCTGCTGTTCGTCGCCGGTCAGGACGCCGGTGACTTCGGCGAAGTGAGCGAATTCAGCATACAGGCCATTGACAGCTGGAACCTTCTGGCTCAGTTGCTCAAGGAGTTTGCTGTGGCGAAAGGCAGAAAGGGCAGGAGCGCCGCGCAGGATCAACATCTTCGGGACAGCCTCGGGAAGGGGTGTGCTTTGAGGCCGTGCATTCTAGCCTAAACCGCCCTCAACATCACCCGAAACGCTACGCACGGTTGCACTCGGATATCAATCTGTGTTTCTGCCTTTGAAGTCAAATTTCGAGCGTGTGCGGGCCACGCTTATTTTTTCTGTCACAAAATGCCGTTCAGCCCCATTCCTGCGGGGTTTCGTGCGGTTTTGTGATCTCTAGCAGACAAGCCCTTCACTGTCGAGATATGGCGCCCGCAGCCGTTTGCGTATACTGCGCACATGTTTTTCCCAACGGCTTTGCGTCCGCGGTACGCCAAATGGCTGATCGCAACCGGACTCTTCCTGATGCTCGGCGGCTGTGTTGATAAACCCAACACACTCGAGCGCGTAAAGGAGGATGGTGTGCTGCGGGTGATTACCCGTAACAGCCCCGCCACCTACTTTCAGGATCGCAGCGGTGAAACCGGCTTCGAATACGAGCTGGTGAAGCGCTTCGCCGACGATTTGGGGGTCGAACTGAAGATCGAGACCGCCGACAACCTCGACGACCTGTTCAACCAGATCGGCAAGCCGAACGGCCCGGTACTGGCGGCGGCGGGCCTGGTCAGCAGCGAGGAGCGCAAGAAGCAGGTGCGGTTCTCCCACTCCTACCTCGAAGTCACCCCGCAGATCATCTATCGCAACGGCCAGTCGCGGCCGACGGATCCCGGCGATCTGGTCGGCAAAAAGATCATGGTGCTCAAGGGCAGCACCCACGCCGAACAGCTGGCCGAGCTGAAAAAGAAATTTCCGGGCATCGAATACGAAGAATCCGACGCCGTGGAAGTGGTCGACCTGTTGCGCATGGTCGATGAAGGCCAGATCGACCTGACGCTGGTTGATTCCAACGAAGTGGCAATGAACCAGGTGTACTTCACCAACATCCGTGTGGCCTTCGACCTCGGGGATGCGCGCAGCCAGAGCTGGGCGGTGGCCGCCGGCGAAGACAACAGCCTGCTCAACGAGATCAACGCCTACCTCGACAAGGTGCAGAAGAACGGCACCCTGCAGCGCCTGAAAGACCGTTACTACGGCCACGTCGATGTCCTCGGCTACATGGGCGCCACCACCTTCGCCCAGCACCTGCAGCAGCGCCTGCCCAAATACGAACAGCACTTCAAGGCCTACGCCAAGAAAGAGAAAATCGACTGGCGCCTGCTCGCGGCCATCGGTTATCAGGAATCGCTGTGGCAACCGGCGGTCACTTCGAAAACCGGCGTGCGCGGTTTGATGATGTTGACCCAGAACACCGCTCAGGCGATGGGCGTGTCGAACCGGCTCGATCCCAAGCAAAGCATCATGGGCGGCGCCAAGTACCTGGCCTACATGAAGGATCAGCTCGACGAGTCGATTCAGGAACCGGACCGTACCTGGTTCGCCCTGGCGGCGTACAACGTCGGCAGCGGCCACCTCGATGATGCGCGCAAACTGGCATCCCGCGAAGGCCTGAACCCGGACAAGTGGCTGGACGTGAAGAAGATGCTGCCGCGCCTGTCGCAGAAGCAGTGGTACAGCAAGACCCGCTACGGCTATGCCCGGGGCGGCGAGCCGGTGCATTTCGTGGCGAACATCCGTCGCTACTACGACATTCTGACCTGGGTGACCCAGCCGCAGCTCGAGGGCGATCAGGTGGCCGAAGGCAATCTGCATGTGCCGGGGATCGACAAGTCAAAACCGGCTCAAGAGCCTGCCCCGCTCTAAAAGCAAAAGATCGCAGCCTTCGGCAGCTCCTACAGGGTTTTGCGTACATCTGTAGGAGCTGCCGAAGGCTGCGATCTTTTGATCTTCAGCCTTTGAGCGCAGCTGCCAGAATCAGCGCCTTCATCTCGGACACTGCCGACTTGAACCCGACGAACAACGCATGCGCCACCAGCGCATGGCCGATGTTCAGTTCGTTGATGCCTTTGATCGCCGCCACCGCTTCGACGTTGTGATAATGCAGGCCATGCCCGGCATTGACGATCAGGCCCTGCGCCAGACCAAATGCTACGCCGTCCGCCACACGCTTCAATTCCTCAGCAACTTCGGTCGGGGTTTCGGCATCGGCGTAACGCCCGGTGTGCAGCTCGATGGCCGGTGCACCAACGCGCTTCGACGCAGCGATCTGGCGCTCGTCGGCATCGATGAACAGCGACACTTCGCTGCCGATCTTCGACAGGCGCTCGACCGCCGCCTTGATCCGCTCTTCCTGCCCCGCTACATCCAGACCGCCTTCAGTGGTCAGTTCCTGCCGGGTCTCCGGGACCAGGCAGATGTGCGCCGGACGGATGCGCTCGGCGAACGCCATCATTTCTTCGGTGACGCCCATTTCGAAGTTCATGCGGGTCTGCAGCACATCCTTGAGCAGCAACACGTCGCGCTCCTGAATGTGCCGACGGTCTTCACGCAGGTGCACGGTGATGCCGTCGGCGCCCGCCTCTTCCGCGTCCAGCGCTGCCTTGACCGGATCCGGGTAGCGTGTGCCACGGGCCTGACGCAGGGTGGCGACGTGGTCGATGTTCACGCCAAGAAGAATGCGATTGCTGGTGGTCACGGATGCGCTCCTGAAGGGAAAGATTCGGCGCACAGCATATCAGGGCTTGCGAAATAGCTCGCGGCTGACGAGGGGGCGACCGCCCAAATGAACGGCCAGTGCCTGACGCATCAGACGCTTGGCCGCCGACAGTGCACCGGGCGCGGTCCAGTCGGCTTCGGCCATGGCCAGCAGTTCCGTGCCGTTGAACAGACCCGGCTGCAACAGGAAGACGCGCTCAAGCCCGGCATCCACTTGCAGGCGATAGAGGCCATCCGCAGCCACTGGCTCGCCGTGGATATCAGTGTTCATCGAGAAGCCGTAACCGAGGTCGTCCAGCAGGCGCCATTCGAAGGAGCGCAACAACGGCTCCAATGGGCGGCCTTCGGCCAGGGCCAGCAGGGTTGCAGCGTAGTGATCGAACACCGCCGGGTGCGGATCTTCGGCGGGCAGCAGGCGGATCAGCAGCTCATTGAGATAGAGGCCGCTGAACAGCGCATCACCGACCATCCAGGTCGCGTTGCCGGCACTTTCCATGCGCCCGACATTCTTCAACTCACCCTTGCCACGAAACTCGACTTCCAGCGGCACGAACGGTCGCGCCAATGTCCCGGCCTTGCCCCGCGCACTGCGCAACACCGCCCGCAGCCGACCTTGCGGCGTAAGGAAGTCGACCAGCGCGCTGGTTTCGCGGTAGGCGCGCGAATGCAGGACGTAGGCGGGTTGGGCGGGAGGTGGGGTTTGCGACATGGAGTTCTCGATGAAGAAACGCAGTCTTGAGATCAACATAAACCAAATGTGGGAGCGGGCTTGCCCGCGATGGCGGATTCACATTCAACATCTCTGTTGAACATTACATCCTCATCGCGGGCAAGCCCGCTCCCACAGGGTTCTCTGGTTTAAACAGGAACCGAGATTTTTTACAGGTCGCCGTAACCCAGCGAACGCAGAGCACGCTCGTCGTCGGACCAGCCGCCCTTCACCTTCACCCACAGGTTGAGCATGATCTTGGCGTCGAACAGCAACTCCATGTCCTTGCGCGCTTCGGTGCCGATACGTTTGATGCGCTCGCCCTTGTCGCCAATGATGATCTTCTTCTGGCCGTCACGCTCAACGAGGATCAGCGCATGGATGTGCAGGGTCTTGCCTTGCTGCTTGAACTCTTCGATCTCGACGGTGATCTGGTAAGGCAGTTCGGCGCCCATCTGGCGCATGATCTTCTCGCGCACCAGTTCGGCAGCGAGGAAGCGGCTGCTGCGGTCGGTGATCTGGTCTTCCGGGAAGAAATGATCGTTCTCCGGCAAGTGATCGGCGATGACCTTTTCCAGCGCGTCGAGGTTGTGCCCTTGCTGCGCGGAAATCGGGATGATCTGCGCGTTCGGCAGCTGTTCCTGCAACCACGACAGGTGTGGCATCAGCTCGGCCTTGTCTTCGATGCGGTCGGTCTTGTTCAGCGCGACGATCAGCGGACCGGTCACGTACTGCACGCGCTCCAGCACCATCTGGTCTTCTTCGGTCCACTTGGTGCGATCAACCACGAAGATCACCACGTCGACGTCTTTCAACGCCGCCGAGGCGGTTTTGTTCATGTAGCGGTTCAGGGCCTTTTCGCCACCCTTGTGCATGCCGGGGGTGTCGACGTAGATCGCCTGGACGTCACCTTCGGTCTTGATCCCGAGCATGTTGTGACGGGTGGTCTGCGGCTTGCGCGAGGTGATCGCGAGCTTCTGGCCGAGGATGTGGTTGAGCAACGTCGACTTGCCGACGTTGGGACGGCCGACGATGGCAACGTAGCCACAGCGAGTTGCGTTTGTATCAGTCATTGCCATTCTCCACGCCCAGGGCAATCAGTGCTGCGGCGGCCGCTACCTGTTCGGCAATACGACGGCTCACACCCTGACCTCGGCTTTTTTCATTCAATAAGACCACTTCGCACTCGACGAAGAAGGTACGGCAGTGCGGCTCACCCTGGATGTCCACCACTTCATAGCGCGGCAGTTCACAACCGCGCGATTGCAGATGTTCCTGCAGACGGGTCTTCGGATCCTTGTTGGTGTCGACCAGCGTCAGGCCTTCGAACTCACCGGCCAGCCAGGCCAGCACACGCTCGCGAGCGACGTCCATGCCAGCATCCAGGTAGATCGCGCCGATCAGCGCTTCGAGGGCGTCGGCCAGAATCGATTCGCGACGGAAACCACCGCTTTTCAGTTCGCCCGAACCCAGACGCAGGTAGTCACCCAGATCGAAACCACGGGCCAGCACGGCCAGTGTCTCACCCTTCACCAGGCGTGCGCGCAAACGCGACAACTGGCCTTCGCGAGCCAGCGGGAAGCGATCGAACAGCGCCTCGCCGGCGACGAAGTTGAGGATGGCATCGCCAAGGAATTCCAGGCGTTCGTTGTTACGCCCGGCAAAGCTGCGGTGCGTGAGGGCCAGCAGCATCAGCTCCTGATCCTTGAAGGTGTAACCGAGCTGGCGCTCGAGACGGCTTAGAGAAACGCTCACGGTTTACCCACGCTGAGTTCGTGGCTGGATTCCACTGCCATCGCCGGGGTACGGCGCAGGCCTGGGACAATTAACGCTGTGTTCAAAAATGACGTCCTGAATATCGTGGCTTCATGCCCTGGCGCCAATTTGTGTCGACGCCAGAAATGCATTCGGCGCTGTGGTCAACAGCGCCGTGATTGATTACTTGATCAGGCCAACCCGCGAGAAGTTCGGCAGGTGGCTGAGTTTCGGTTCCGGCCAGCTCATCCAGACAGCGAAGGCTTTGCCGACGATATTCTGGTCGGGAACCATGCCCAGCAGATCCTTGGGAATGTTCGGATCATCCCAGTAGCGACTGTCGTTGGAGTTGTCGCGGTTGTCGCCCATCATGAAGTAGTGCCCGGCCGGCACGGTCCAGGTATGGTCCGGCGTCGCGCGGTAGCGGCTCATTTCCTTGCGGATCAGGTGCTCGGCGGCGCCGAGTTTTTCCTTGTAGAGTTCCGCGCTGCCCAGCGTGCCCGGCTCGGAGCCGACCAGTTGCTCGGCAATCGACTCGCCATTGACGAACAGACGCTTGTCGGCGGTGTAACGCACCGTGTCGCCCGGAACGCCGACTACACGTTTGATGTAGTTGACGTTGGGGTCGCTCGGGTAGCGGAACACCATCACATCGCCACGCTGTGGATCACCGACTTCGATGATTTTCTTGTCGATCACCGGCAGGCGGATCCCGTAAGAAAACTTGTTCACCAGAATGAAGTCGCCGACGTCCAGCGTCGGTTTCATCGAGCCGGACGGAATCTGGAACGGTTCCACCAGGAACGAACGCAGCACCAGCACGATGAACAGCACCGGAAAGAACGACTTGCCGTATTCAACCAGCAACGGCTCTTTGTTCAGCTTCTCGACCACCACGGGCTCCGGCTGGCTGACACTGCCTTGATAAGAGGCAATCGCAGCACGCCGACGCGGCGCCAGGAACAGCAGATCGAGCAACGCCAACAGGCCGCAGACGAACACGGCGATGACCAGCAACAGCGGGAAATTTAGTGACATAGGACCTGACTATTCCAACCTGAGCACGGCGAGGAAGGCTTCTTGTGGAATTTCCACGTTGCCGACCTGCTTCATGCGTTTCTTACCGGCCTTTTGCTTTTCAAGCAGCTTTTTCTTACGGCTTACGTCACCGCCGTAGCATTTGGCCAATACGTTCTTTCTGAGTGCCTTGACGGTTGTCCGGGCAACGATCTGACCGCCAATGGCCGCCTGGATCGCCACGTCGAACATCTGACGAGGAATCAGTTCTTTCATCTTCTCGGTCAACTGGCGACCTTTGAAGTGCGAATTGTCACGGTGCACGATCAACGCGAGGGCGTCGACCTTGTCACCGTTGATCAGCACGTCCAGTTTCACCAGATTAGCCGATTGGTAACGATCGAAATGGTAATCCAGCGAAGCATAGCCGCGGCTGGTGGATTTGAGACGGTCGAAGAAGTCCAGGACCACTTCGTTCATCGGCAGGTCGTAGGTCACTTGGACCTGATTGCCGAGGAACAGCATGTCGACCTGTACGCCGCGTTTCTCGATGCACAGGGTGATGACGTTGCCCAGGTGTTCCTGCGGAACCAGGATGTTGGCGCGCACGATTGGTTCGCGCATGTCTTCGATGGCCGACACATCCGGAAGCTTGGACGGGTTGTCGACGTAAATCGTTTCACCGGTTTTCAACACCAACTCGAAAATTACCGTTGGCGCGGTGGTGATCAGGTCCAGGTCGTATTCGCGCTCCAGGCGCTCCTGGATGATCTCCATGTGCAGCATGCCGAGGAACCCGCAACGGAAGCCGAAGCCCAGGGCGTCGGAGCTTTCCGGGGTGTACTGCAGCGAGGAGTCGTTCAGGGTCAGTTTCTGCAGCGCTTCGCGGAAGTCCTCGAAGTCGTCGGAACTGACCGGGAACAGACCGGCGTAAACCTGTGGCTGGATGCGTTTGAAGCCGGGCAGCACTTCAACGTCCGGGGTCGAACTCAGGGTCAGGGTGTCACCGACCGGTGCACCGTGAATGTCCTTGATGCTGGCGATGATGAAGCCCACTTCGCCGGCCTTGAGGTCGGCAGTGGCAGTGTGTTTCGGGTTGAACACACCGACGCTGTCCACCAGGTGGATCTTGCCGGTGGATTTCACCAGGATCTTGTCGCCTTTCTTCACGCGGCCATGACGCACGCGCACCAGGGAGACAACGCCCAGGTAGTTGTCGAACCAGGAGTCGATGATCAACGCTTGCAGCGGATCTTCGATGTTGCCGGTCGGCGCAGGAATGGTCGCGACCAGACGCTCGAGCACTTCGTCGACACCCAGGCCGGTCTTGGCACTGCAGGTAACGGCGTCGGTGGCGTCGATGCCGATGATCTTCTCGATCTCGTCCTTGACGCGGTCCGGCTCGGCCTGTGGCAGGTCGATCTTGTTCAGCACCGGCATGACCTCGAGGCCTTGCTCGATGGCGGTGTAGCAGTTGGCCACGGACTGGGCTTCAACACCCTGACCGGCATCGACCACCAGCAACGCACCTTCACACGCAGCCAGGGAACGGCTGACTTCGTAGGTGAAGTCGACGTGACCCGGGGTGTCAATGAAGTTCAGCTGGTAGGTGACGCCGTCTTTGGCTTTGTAATAGAGGGTAACGCTGTGGGCCTTGATGGTGATCCCGCGTTCGCGCTCCAGATCCATGGAATCCAGTACCTGGGCTTCCATTTCACGCTCGGCCAGGCCACCGCACATCTGGATGAAACGGTCAGCCAGCGTCGACTTGCCATGGTCAATGTGGGCGATGATGGAGAAATTGCGGATATGACTCAAATCACTCACGGATCAACACTCAAAAAGGCTGCAGGCTTGGCCCGCCGAAAAATAGCCGGGAATTGTACCTGATACACGGCACAAGCGTCACGTTCGCCTGTCACCCGGATTGCATACGAAAACGCCCCGATCTGTCGATCGAGGCGTTTTCGCGGTTAAAGCATTGGCAACAACGCGGTCATCAACCGGCGCGTCGCAGCAGCCAGACACCCGCCAGCGCACAGACCGTGGCCGGTACCAGCACCGCGAACAGCGGCGAGAAGCCAAACACCAGGCTCGACGGGCCGAGCAGATCCTGGACGATGCGGAAGGTGAAGCCTACCAGCACACCAGTGAACACCCGCTGACCGAGGGTCACCGAGCGCAACGGGCCGAAGATGAAGGAAATCGCCATCAGCACCAGCGCAGCGGTGACCAGCGGCTGCAACACCTTGACCCAAAATGCCAGCCAGTAACGACCATTGCTCAGGCCTTGATCCGCCAGATAGTGGATATAGCCCCACAGACCGGAAATCGACAGCGACTCAGGCGCCATCACCACCGTGTTGAGCAATTGCGGGCTCAGCGACACGTCCCACTCCTCGCTCGGCGCATTCACCACTTCGGTGCTGCGCTCGTGGAACACCGTGGTGGTCACGTCAGTGAGCAGCCAGCGCTTGCCGTCGAACTCCGCACGCTTGGCGAAGCTGGAGCTGAGCAGGTGGCGCTCTTTGTCGAAGTGATAGCGGGTCACGCCATACAGCAGGCCGTCGGGTTGCACGGCGTTGATATGGATGAACTCCTCGCCCTGACGGTGCCACATACCGTGTTTGGCGCTCTGCGCATCGCCGCTGCCTTGCGCCAGCGAGCGATTGGCCTGCGCCATGCTTTCGGTGGCCGGGGCCACGTATTCACCGATCAGCACACCGGCCAGCATCAACACCAGCATGGGCTTCATGACCGCCCAGACAATGCGCCCGATGGACACACCCGCAGCGCGCATGACCGTCAGCTCGCTGCTGCTGGCCAGACTGCCGAGGCCGATCAGACAGCCGATCAGCGCGGCCATCGGCAGCATTTCATACAGACGGCGCGGCGCGGTGAGCAGGACGAAGCTCAGCACATCGGTCAGGGTGTAGGTATCGCTGACGTCGCTCATCTCGTCGATGAAGGCAAACAGGGTCGCCAGACCCAGAATGATCGCCAGCACCGCGATGATCGCCACGAATACGCTGCTGCCGATGTAGCGGTCGAGTTTAACCACGGGCCACCTCCAGCGCAGCGCTGCGACGACTGGCCAGCTTCAGGCGCAACGGTTCCCAGTACAACAGGCCGAGACCGATGAACAGGAAGATCCCGTGCACCCACCACAGGCCAAGGGCCGGTGGAATCTTGCCTTTTTCGAGGGCGCCGCGGGCGGCAATCAGGATGGTCAGGTAAGCCATATAAAGAAGAATCGCCGGCAGCAGCTTCAGGAAACGGCCCTGACGCGGATTGACCCGCGACAGCGGCACCGCCATCAGGGTCACGATGAATACCAGCAACGGCAGCGAAATCCGCCATTGCAGTTCGGCCCTGGATCGCTCGTCGTCGGCGCTCAGCAGGGTCGAAGTCGGGATCGCATCACGGTCGGTAACTTCGTCGCTGGCATCGGGCTTGGGCAGCAATACACCGTAGGTGTCGTATTTGATCGCGCGGTAATCGGCCTGACCCGGGCTGCCGTCATAGCGATAGCCGTTGTGCAGGATCAGGTAGCGGTTGCCGTCCGAGTGGACTTCCTGCCGCCCCTTCTCAGCCACCAGTACGGAAATCCCGCGGTCTTTCTGATCCGAGCCGAGGTTCTTCTGCGAGATGAACACGCCGCCGAGGTTGACGCGATCGTCGGTCAGGCTTTCGGTGTAGGTCACCCGGGTACCGTCACGCAATGCCTGGAAACGGCCGGGTTCGAGGGTATCGAACTCGGTCAGCGCGTCCTGCTTGTTCAGCAGCAGCTGAAACTGATTGGCGCCCTGCGGGGCCAGGCTCAGGCTCAGCCACGCGACGGCCAGTGCCACCAGCGTTGCCGGGAACAGGGTCATGCGCAGCAGACGCTGCTGACTCATGCCGGTGGCCGAGAGCACGGTCATTTCGCTTTCGAGGTACAACCGGCCGTAAGCCAGCAGGATCCCGAGAAACAGCCCCAACGGCAGGATCAGCTGCATGAAACCCGGCAGGCGGTAACCCATGATCAGGAACAGCGATCCCGGATCGAGTTGGCCCGCAGCGGCCTGGGCAAGGTATTTGATGAAGCGACCGCTCATGATGATGACCAGCAGCACGGCGCTGACGGCGCTCAGGGTCAACATCACTTCACGGGACAGATAACGGAAGACGATCAAACCAGACACTCCAGGGTTGTCAGGCTAAGGCGGCCAAACAAGCAAACGTTTCGAGCGACCCGCAAGGCAGAGCCGTCGAAAAAAGATGCGGCATTATCCTGTGATTGAGGGCGCCTGTCACTGCGCACACTCACCCAAGCGTAGATTCCGTTGAAGATCGCACAACCGAGGGTTGTCAGGCGCGGTGAGCGAGGTTCAAACTGCCGCCTTCGTCGCAGGCACAGACCTGCGCCTCTTCTATCTATAAGCAGGCGACTGCGGACACCGTCGAACGCCTGCGTGTTGACCATTCATTCAGGGATCCGGACATGGAACTGGTTGTAAAAAGCGTTAGCCCAGAAACGTTGAAAACCGCCACCCTGGTGGTTGCCGTTGGCGAAGGCCGCAAACTCGGCGTTGCCGCCCGACAGGTCGACGAGCTGAGCGGTGGCGCGATCAGCGCCGTACTCAAGCGTGGCGATCTGGCCGGCAAGGTCGGTCAAAGCCTGCTGCTGCACAGCCTGCCGAACCTCAAGGCCGAGCGCGTGCTGCTGGTCGGCGTGGGCAAGGATGAAGAACTGGGTGACCGTCCGTTCCGCAAAATCGTTGCCGGCATCCTCAACACCCTGAAAGGTCTGGGCGGCAGCGACGCCGTACTGGCCCTGGATGAAATCATCGTCAAGAACCGCGACAGCTACGGCAAGACCCGCCTGCTGGCCGAAACCCTGGTGGATGGCGAATACACGTTCGACCAGTTCAAGAGCCAGAAAGCCGAACCGCGCGCCCTGAAGAAAATCACCCTGCTGACCATCAAAGCCGCCCAGGCCGAAGTGCAGCGCGCGGTGAACCATGCCACCGCCATCGCCAACGGCATGGCGTTCACCCGCAATCTGGGCAACCTGCCACCCAACATCTGCCATCCGACCTTCCTTGGCGAACAAGCCAAGAACCTGGGCAAAGAGTTCAAGGATCTGAAAGTCGAAGTCCTCGACGAGAAGAAGATCAAGTCCCTGGGCATGGGTTCGTTCTACGCCGTCGGTCAGGGCAGCGCCCAGCCACCGCGCCTGATCGTCATGCAATACAACGGTGGCAAGAAGTCCGAGAAGCCTTACGCGCTGGTCGGTAAAGGTATCACCTTCGACACCGGCGGCATCAGCCTCAAGCCTGGCGCCGGCATGGACGAAATGAAGTACGACATGGGCGGCGCGGCCTCCGTGTTCGGTACCCTGCGTGCCGTCCTTGAGCTGAAGCTGCCGATCAATCTGGTGTGCATCCTCGCCTGCGCGGAAAACATGCCGAGCGGCACTGCGTCGCGTCCGGGCGACATCGTCACCACCATGAGCGGCCAGACCGTGGAAATCCTCAACACCGACGCCGAAGGCCGTCTGGTGCTGTGCGACGCGCTGACCTACTCCGAGCGCTTCAAGCCGCAAGCGGTGATCGACATCGCCACCCTGACCGGTGCCTGTGTGGTTGCACTCGGTGCACACACGTCTGGCCTGCTGGGCAACAACGACGAGCTGATCGAGCAACTGCTCAGTGCCGGCAAGGCCGCTGACGACCGCGCCTGGCAACTGCCGCTGTTCGACGAATACCAGGAGCAGCTGGACAGCCCGTTCGCCGACATCGCCAACATTGGCGGGCCGAAGGCCGGCACCATCACCGCCGCATGCTTCCTGTCGCGCTTCACCAAGAACCTTAACTGGGCGCACCTGGACATCGCCGGCACCGCATGGACCAGCGGCGGCAAGGACAAAGGCGCCACTGGCCGTCCGGTTCCGCTGCTGACCCAATACCTGTTGGACCGCGCCAAAGCCTGAAACCGATGAACCTGAACGGCGTCACTTGGCGGTGACGCCGTTCCAGGCTCAGGAACCGCAATGACCAAAGTCGACTTCTATATCCTGCCCAGCGCCGATCCTTCGGCTCGCCTGGACTTTGCCTGCAAGCTCACCGAAAAAGCCTGGCGCATGGGCCACCGCATCTACCTGCATTGCAGCGATGCTGCTCAGCGTGATGATCTCGATGCGCGCCTGTGGGCATTCAAGGGCGAAACCTTCGTCCCTCATGGCCCTGCCGATAGCGAACCGGACGGTTTGATTGTGCTGGGAGTCGGCGCGGACTGCGGCGCGCATCAGGATCTGCTGGTCAACCTCGACCTGAAAGTCCCGGCCTTTGCCAGCCAATTCGCCCGCGTGGCGGAAGTGGTGGTGGAAGATCCGACGATTCGCGCGGCGGCACGGGAGAGTTTCCGTTTCTACCGCGAACAGGGCTATCCTCTGCAAGATCACCGTTTACAGCGACTCTGAGTACGCCGATGGACACTCCAAAACCGCTGCAAAAGCCTGCGCACCTGCTGGACGATCTCGAATCGATCCGCCAGTTGCTCGGCGATGACAACCTGCAACCGCCACTGCTGACCGACACGGTCGATGACGGTGAACAGGAACAGATTCCTATGCTGTTCGAGGCCGTCGACGCCACGCCGCCGACCATCGAACCGACACCTGCTCCGGCTCCGGCACCCGCTGCCGCACCTGTGGATAAAGGCCCGGACGCCCTGCTGCACCTGGACAGCGAACTGCGCGCCGCCGCGCAATTGATCATGCAGGACGTGATCGACGACTTCGCACCGCACATTGAAACCGAAATCAAACGCCGCCTCGAGGCGCGGATGGAACGGTTGCTCAGCCAGTACGAATAACCCGGATAGATCCCCTTGTGGCGAGGGGATTTATCCCCGATCGGCTGCGCAGCAGTCGTGAACCCTGCGAATACGCAGCGTGATTGAGTTATTTGGGGCTGCTGCGCGGCCCATCGGGGATAAATCCCCTCACTACAAGGGTTCCCCCCAACATTAGTGTCCGCCCAGCCTCCCCCCGCTCGCCCTCGGCCCCATGCCCCGCTATACTTCCCGGCTTTTCCTGAATAAATGCCAATAGGGTCCCGCCGCGCATGGATAAGACCTACCAGCCGCACGCCATTGAAACTTCCTGGTACAACACCTGGGAGTCCGAGAACTATTTCGCACCGCAAGGCGCGGGCGATTCCTACACCATCATGATCCCGCCGCCGAACGTCACCGGCAGCCTGCACATGGGTCACGGTTTCAACAACGCGATCATGGACGCCCTGATCCGTTTCCGCCGCATGCAGGGTCGCAACACCCTGTGGCAGCCGGGCACCGACCACGCCGGTATCGCCACGCAGATGCTGGTGGAGCGCCAACTGGAAGCCACCGGGCAGAACCGCCACGACCTGGGTCGCGAGAAATTCCTCGAGAAAGTCTGGGAGTGGAAGGATCAGTCCGGCGGCAACATCAGCCGTCAGATCCGCCGCCTCGGCTCGTCCGTGGACTGGAGCCGCGAGCGCTTCACCATGGACGACGGCCTCTCGGAAGCGGTCAAGGAAGCCTTCGTACGCCTGCACGAAGACGGTCTGATCTACCGCGGCAAGCGTCTGGTCAACTGGGACACCAAGCTGCACACGGCGATTTCCGACCTCGAAGTGGAAAACCACGACGAAAAAGGTTTCCTGTGGAACCTCAAGTACCCGCTGGCCGACGGCGCGAAAACCGCTGAAGGCAACGATTTCCTGATCGTCGCGACCACCCGTCCGGAAACCATGCTCGGCGACTCCGCCGTCGCGGTTAACCCGAACGACGAACGCTACAAAGCCCTGATCGGCAAATTCGTCGAGCTGCCACTGGTCGGCCGCCGTATCCCGATCATCGCCGACGATTACTGCGACCCTGAATTCGGCACCGGCTGCGTGAAGATCACCCCGGCCCACGATTTCAACGACTACGAAGTCGGCAAGCGCCACAACCTGCCGCTGCTGAACATCTTCGACAAGAACGCCAACGTGCTGCCCGCAGCCCAGGTGTTCAACCTTGACGGCACGTTGAACGACAGCATCGACGGCAAGATCCCGGCCGAGTACGCCGGTCTCGAGCGTTTCGAAGCGCGCAAGCAGATCGTCGCTGCGTTCGACGCCGCCGGCCTGCTGGTCAGCGTCGACGATCACAACCTGAAAGTGCCGAAAGGCGACCGTTCTGGCACCGTCATCGAGCCGTGGCTGACCGACCAGTGGTACGTGTCGACCAAGCCTCTGGCCGAGCCGGCGATTGCTGCCGTTGAAGACGGCCGCATCCAGTTCGTGCCCAAGCAGTACGAAAACATGTACTTCTCGTGGATGCGCGACATCCAGGACTGGTGCATCAGCCGTCAACTGTGGTGGGGCCACCGGATTCCGGCCTGGTACGACGAGTCGGGCAAGGTCTACGTCGGTCGCGACGAAGCCGAAGTACGTGCCAAGCACAACCTCGGCCCGGACGTTGCGCTGCAACAGGACAACGACGTGCTCGACACCTGGTTCAGCTCGGGCCTGTGGACGTTCTCCACTCTGGGTTGGCCGGAAAAGACCGAGTTCCTGAAGAAATTCCACTCCACCGACGTGCTGGTCACCGGTTTCGACATCATTTTCTTCTGGGTCGCCCGGATGATCATGCTGACGATGCACCTGATCAAGAACGAGGACGGCACCCCGCAGGTACCGTTCAAGACCGTTTACGTGCACGGCCTGGTGCGTGATGGCCAGGGCCAGAAGATGTCCAAGTCCAAAGGCAACGTCCTGGACCCGCTGGACATCATCGACGGTATCGAGCTGGAAGCGCTGGTGCAGAAACGTACCTCCGGCATGATGCAGCCGAAACTGGCGAAGAAGATCGAGAAGCAGACCCGCGACGAGTTCGCCGACGGCATTGCCAGCTACGGCACCGACGCCCTGCGCTTCACCTTCTGCTCGCTGGCCTCGACCGGTCGCGACATCAAGTTCGACATGGGCCGCGTCGAAGGCTATCGCAACTTCTGCAACAAGATCTGGAACGCCGCGCGTTATGTTCTGGACAAAGGTGAAGACTGCGGCCAGAACGGCGAAGCCTACGAGCTGTCGCTGGCGGATCGCTGGATCATCTCGCAACTGCAACGCACCGAAGCCGAAGTGACCCGTCAACTGGATCAGTTCCGTTTCGACCTCGCCGCGCAAGCGCTGTACGAGTTCATCTGGAACCAGTACTGCGACTGGTACCTGGAACTGTCCAAGCCAGTGCTGTGGGACGAAAACGCGCCGGTCGAGCGCCAGCGCGGCACCCGTCGCACGCTGGTGCGCGTGCTGGAAGTGGCGCTGCGCCTGGCGCATCCGTTCATGCCGTTCATCACTGAAGAAATCTGGCAGCGCATCGCGCCGCTGGCCGGTATTCAGGGCAAGACGATCATGCTGCAGCCTTGGCCAGTGGCCAACGAAGAGCGCATCGATCCGGCCGCCGAGGACGACATCGAATGGCTCAAAGGCCTGATGCTCGGCACGCGCAACATTCGTGGCGAGATGAACATCGGCCCGGGCAAACCGCTGCCGATCTACCTGAAGAACGTCAGCGCTGAAGACCAGCGTCGTCTGACCGAGAACGAAGCGCTGCTGAAGAAGCTGGCGCGTCTGGAATCGATCACCGTGCTGGCCGCTGGCGAAGAAGCGCCACTGTCCGCCACCGCGCTGGTTGGCGAGATGGAAGTGCTGGTGCCGATGGCCGGCCTGATTGACAAGGGCGCCGAGCTGGCGCGTCTGGACAAGGAAATCCTGCGTCTGCAGGGTGAAGTCCAGCGAGTTGGCGGCAAGCTGTCGAACGCCGGTTTCGTTGACAAGGCCCCGGCCGAAGTCATCGAGAAGGAACGCGCCAAACTGGCCGAGGCGGAACAGGCCTTGGGCAAACTGGCCGAGCAACACGCGCGGATTTCCAGCCTGTAAGGGCAAGCCGCAATGACAAAGGGAGGCCAAGTGGCCTCCCTTTTTTATTCCAGAACACCAATCCCCTGTAGGAGCTGCCGAAGGCTGCGATCTTTTGACTTTGATTTTTTTAAAAACAAGATCAAAAGATCGCAGCCTTCGGCAGCTCCTACATGCGTTCGGCGCATGACTCATCAATGTGGGACAATACCCGCCACTTTCAGCCATACCCGAATCGATCACACCCATGAACGCCCCCCGCACACCCAAACCTGCGCGCAACAAGCCTGATGCCGCGACCCCGGCCAAAGCCGTCGAGCCGCGTGAAAAGGCCAGCCTGCACCCGCGCAATCGCCATCAGGGCCGCTACGACTTCCCGGCGCTGATCAAGACCACGCCGGAACTGGCGAAGTTCGTGATCACCAACCCGTATGGCAAGGAAAGCATCGACTTCGCCAGCCCCGACGCGGTGCGCGTGTTCAACCGGGCGCTGCTCAAGGCGTTTTATGGCATCGAGCATTGGGACATCCCGGCCGATTACCTCTGCCCACCGGTGCCGGGCCGTGCCGATTACGTGCATTTCCTCGCCGACCTGCTGGCCAGCATGAACGACGGCAAGGTGCCGCGCGGTGCGATCGTCAACGTGCTGGACATCGGCATGGGCGCCAACTGCGTTTATCCGCTGATCGGCAACAGCGAATACCGCTGGCACTTCCTCGGTTCGGAAATCGACCCGACCGCCGTGGCTGCCGCCCGAGCCATCGTCCAGTCCAACGGGCTGAACAAGGTGATCCAGCTGCGCCAGCAGGAGAACCGCAAGCACATCCTGATTGGCTTGCTGGAGCCGGGCGAGCGCTTTGACCTGACCATGTGCAACCCGCCGTTCCACGCCTCGATGGAAGAGGCAACCAAGGGCAGCGAGCGCAAATGGCGCGCACTGGGCAAGGCTGATCCGAAACGCAAACTGCCGGTGCTGAACTTCGGTGGTCAGTCTGCCGAGCTGTGGTGTGAAGGCGGTGAAGCGCGTTTCGTGACGCAACTGATCGCCGAGAGCGCGAACTTCCAGCACAAGGTGCTGTGGTTCAGCACCCTGGTCTCGAAAGCCTCGAACCTGCCGGCCATCGAAACCGCCCTGAAAAAGGCCGGCGTGCTGGAAAGCCAGGTGGTGGAGATGTCGCAGGGGCAGAAACAGAGCCGCTTCGTGGCGTGGACCTTCCAGACCAAGTCCGAGCAGCAGATCTGGCGTCGCGAGCGCTGGGTTCGCTGATTCTGTAGGAGCTGCGGCACGCTGCGATCTTTTGATCCTGCTTGAAAACAAGATCAAAAGATCGCTGCCTCGTTTCACTCGACAGCTCCTACAGGGCGGCGTAACGCCTTGCCAAATCGCAGGCACAAAAAAACCGTGCCCGGATCGCTCCGGTGCACGGTTTTTTATCGCTGCGTCTTACTTGTTCACAGCGTCGGTCAGGCCTTTGGCCACAACCAGCTTGATCACTTTCTTGGCAGGGATTTCGATGGCAGCGCCAGTCGAAGGGTTACGGCCAGTGCGGGCAGGACGCTCGGTCACTTTCAGCTTGCCGATACCTGGCAAGGTGATTTCGCCGCCGTTTTCCAGCTGATCGGCAACGATTTGGCCCAGTTGGTCCAGAGCGTTACGCGCGGTGGTTTTCGGCGCGTCGATAGCTTCAGCGATGTCGGCGATCAGTTGGTCTTTAGTAAGAGCCATGTAGTGTTCCTTCCCTATCAAATTCATATGGATTGCAGAGTGCAGTGTCAGCCATCGAGCCCGATCTTCTGGATCTGGCACCCTCGGCGATAACCACGACGAGTCGGGTTATAGATACCGAAATCAGGGTTTGGTTCGACCTGACAAATGCTGATTGCACGCTTAACGCAGTGACTTCGCGTAAGACCGGGCAAAACTAGCACAGAGACGGGGAAATATCCGCCTCTAGCTACCCATTTGGTCAGGTTTATTGCTCTAAATCGGTAAAAAACTGCATAAGCACAGGCGCTTGCCCCGGATTTAGCCTTCAACCCCGTGATTACGCGACCACGGGCCACAATTTTCAAGTCATCCCCCATTCATGTAGGAGCTGCCGAAGGCTGCGATCTTTTGACTTTGATTTTTCAAAAACAAGATCAAAAGATCGCAGCCTTCGGCAGCTCCTACAGGGAGCCTCGGATGGAGTTTGCGGTACACTGGGCGCTTTTTCGGGGGAGCCCGCCCTCCTCCCTTCCACCAGCCGAGAAGCCCATGCCGATCCGTCATTGCATCGTCCACCTGATCGACAAAAAACCCGACGGCACGCCCGCAGTTCTGCACGCCCGCGACTCCGAACTGGCTGAGTCCGCGGCCATCGAGAACATGCTTGCCGACCTCAACGAGAGCTACAACGCCAAGCAAGGCAAAGCCTGGGGCCTGTTCCATCCGGAATCCGGCGCGTTTCCGTTCAGCGGCTGGCTGAAGGAATACATGGAAGGCGGCCAGGACTTCACTGCGTTCAGCAAAGTCGCGGTCGAGCATCTGCAGAAACTGATGGAGGAATCGAACCTGTCGGTCGGCGGCCACGTGCTGTTCGCCCACTATCAGCAAGGCATGACCGACTACCTGGCGATCGCCCTGCTGCACCACAGCGAAGGCGTGGCGGTGACCGACGAGCTGGACGTCACCCCGTCGCGTCACCTCGACCTCGGCCAACTGCACCTGGCGGCGCGGATCAACGTCTCCGAGTGGCAGAACAACAAGCAGTCCAAGCAGTACATCTCGTTCATCAAGGGCAAGAACGGCAAGAAGGTTTCGGAGTACTTCCGCGACTTCATCGGCTGCCAGGAAGGCGTCGACGGCCCGGGCGAGACCCGCACCCTGCTCAAGGCCTTCAGCGACTTCGTCGAGAGCGAAGACCTGCCGGAAGATTCCGCTCGCGAGAAAACCAAGACTCTGGTCGATTACGCCAGCAGCCAGGCCAAGCTCGGCGAGCCAATGGGCCTGGAAGAGCTGTCGGAGCTGATCGACGAAGAACGGCCGAAAGCCTTCTACGATCACATCCGCAACAAGGACTACGGTCTGTCGCCGGAAATTCCGGCGGACAAACGCACCCTCAACCAGTTCCGCCGCTTCACCGGGCGCGCCGAAGGCCTGTCAATCAGCTTTGAAGCGCACCTGCTGGGTTCGAAGATCGAATACGACGAAGAGGCCGGCACCCTGATCATCAAGGGCCTGCCAACCTCGCTCACCGATCAGCTCAAGCGCCGCAACTGATGCTGGGCAATGTGCTGAAGAAGGTTGCGCTGGTTCTGCTGGTGGTGGTGATCTATCAGAACTGGGGCAAGATCGAGCGGGTGTTCAACCCGTCGCAGATGGTCTCTGAGCAGACGCGGGCGCAGGCCCGTGTCGTGCTGTATGCCACCGACTGGTGCGGCTACTGCAAACAGACCAAGCGCTTTCTCGACAGCAAGGGGATTCCTTTCAGGGAATTCGATATCGAGAAGGACGCCGAGGCGCGCAAAGCATACGAGGCGCTGGGCGGGCGCGGGATTCCGTTGATCGACGTGAATGGCACGCTGATTCGCGGATTCGACCCGGACGAGATTCTCGCTGCCCTGCAGTAACACAACTCCTCTGTGGTGAGGGGATTTATCCCCGATCGGCGGCGAAGCCGTCGCAAAATCTGCCTGGTAGGGCGTGCAGTTTTTTGGGGGCGCTTCGCGCCCCATCGGGGATAAATCCCCTCACCACAATTGCCCCCCCAAGCAAAGGCCGCTTGCTGATCAGCGGGCTTCGATGCGGAAACCAAAGCGCGGGAAGTGCACGTGCACCACGCCGCCACGCGGGTCTTCGCGTCGCAGGATCAGCTCTTCGCGGCCAGCAAACAGCAACTCGCCTTCCACCGGATCCACCCCGTAGTCAATGGCGGCAATCGCCACCTGCTGCCCGGCCTTGAACCCGTTCGGATCGACAAACTGCTCATCCGGCAACGCCGCCGGCGTCGAGGTACGCGCCACTTGCAGTGCCTCCTCGGCGCTCATTTCGCTCGCGGCGCCATGGCCAAAGCCCAGCACACGCCCAAGCCAGGCCGTCACGGCCGGATATTCATCGACCAACGGCGCAGTGACGTGCGTCGCCTTGAGGAACCACAGCGGATGCGCCAGGGCGAAGTCGGCAATCGACGGCTCACCGAACAGAAAGTCGCCCTGCTCGCGCTGCAACTGCTGCTCCAGGCGCGACATGATCGTTGGCCATTGGTGTTTGGCCTGCTCGGCCGGCAACCGCGTGGCGCTGCCACCACTGAACAGACCGGCACGGTCAGCCATGAACGCCTTGATCGCTTCCGGCGGCAACTTGCCGAAACGCACCGCCACCGATTCTGGCTGGAACACCAGGCTGACCGCATGCTGGAACACCACCGAATCGGCCCATGCCGCGAAGCTGGCACTGATCATTTCCTGACCTTCCGGAAAAAACGCCGGCAGGGCTTTTTCCTGCTCCAGGCGACGGGCGATCAACGAGGTGTCGCAATAGATGTCCGCGCCGACCTGCAACACCGGAGTCTTGCGGTAGCCGCCAGTCAGCGCGGTCAGATCCGGCTTGGGCATCACCGGCGAGATGTGCACCGAGCGCCAGGACAAGCCTTTGAAGCCCAACAGCAGGCGAGCCTTTTCGGCAAATGGAGAGGTCGGGTAATGATGCAGAATCAACTCGGACATGCTCGGCTCCGCCGCACAGAAAGTGAATCGGCAGCTTAGCGTGCATTTGATTAGCAGCCTACAGATCTGGCTGATGGGAACCGATCAGTCAGATTGATAAGACGCGACCAGGCATTCCTTGGCGCTTTTGCGCAGCTTCTTGATCAAGCGTTCCTGGCGCAACGCATCGCTCTTGTCGCGGCAACGTTCGGTGTAGACCAGCGCCATCGCCGGGCTGGACAGGAAGAACCGCGCGCCCTTGCCGCTCTGATGCTTGGCAAAGCGCCGCACCGGATCGTCGCTGATCCCGCAATACAGCGAGCCGTTGGCCGCGCGCACGAGATAGACGAACCAGGACTTGCTCACGGGTTCGACAACATCAACCGGTTTTTCGCTGAGGCTGGTCACTTCGGGATCTGGACGTGCAGGAAACAGGCCGCGATCTTATCAGCGACCGGCCTGAAATGCCTTCAGCCCTTTCAGCGCCTGCGCCCGGACGGCGTTGCGCACCAGCGGTGTCCAGCCCAGCAGCAAGCCCTTGAAACCCAACGCCTGACGCGACCAGCGCCACAGGTCGAAGTGATCGTGATGCTCGCAGATCTTGCCGTCACGAAAGACGAAGCGCGCCTGAATATCGTTGATCACCACGTTGCCGGTCTGGCTGAACAGATACGTCGCCACCCAGTGCGCGCCACCGCTGCGCTCGTCGGCGCGGACATTGTCGAAGGTCAGGGAGAAGTCCTTGGCGCGAGTGGTGAGCATGCGCCACATGTCGCCGGCATCGCGCCCGCGCAACTCGCCGAAGGCCGGATCGCTGAACACCACGTCATCGGTGTAGCACGCGGCCATGGCCTCGGCGTCGAGGCGCTGGAAGGCTTGGTAGAAGCGGGTGATCAGGGCGGCGTGGGCTTCGCTCATGGGCAAACTCCGGGAAATGGACAGATTGCCAGCACGATAAGCTGCAAATCGCAGAAACACTATCGGCATTCGCAAAGCGAATACCACGCAAGATTTAAAGCACCGCAAAAACTATGGGAGCGAGTCTGCTCGCGAAGAGGCCGGCACATTCAACACGATCAGTGCCTGAACCACTGTCTTCGCGAGCAGGCTCGCTCCCACATGGGATATCACTGGCCGCAAAAAAGGGTTACGCGTCAGATCTTTTCGCTTTGCACTTGCACGTACAGCGCCCGGCCGGCACCAAGGCCGGCAACGATCGCACCGGTGCCGATGATGCCGAAAATCCAGCCCACGGCATTCCAGCCGCCAGTCCAGTCATGCACCACGCCGACGGCGAACGGCCCCATCGACGCCAGGGTGTAGCCGAAGCCCTGGGACATGCTCGACAGGTTCGCCGCCACGTGCGAATCCCGCGAGCGCAGCACGATCAGGGTCAGCGCCAGACTGAACGTACCGCCCTGCCCCAGCCCCAACAGAATCGCCCAGCCCCACAGCCCTTCAATCGGCGCATACAGGCAACCGAACAGACCACCTAGGGTCAGCGCCATCACCACCACGATCGCCAGGCGCTGATCCTTGCCCCGGGTCGCCAGCCACGGCGCCGCGAGGGAGCTGGCGAGCTGGATGATCACCGAGCCGGACAGCACCAGGCCGGCCTGGGTCGGAGTCAAGCCGCGGCCGATCAGGATCGACGGCAACCAGCCGAACACGATGTACGCCAGCGACGATTGCAGGCCCATGTACAACGTCACTTGCCAGGCCAGCGGATCGCGCAGCAGCCCACGCACCCGATAGGCAACGTGGTGCGCGCCGTGTTTCTGCCCGACTTGCGGCAGCCAGAACAGCGCCGCCACCAGTGCCGGAATCACCCAGAAGCCCAGGCCCAGTGCCCAGCTGTTATCAAAGTGCTCGCTCAACGGCACGGTGGAACCCGCGGCCATCGCCGCACCCAGGCACAGCGCCATGGTGTAGACGCCGGTCATGGTTCCGGCGTGTCTGGCGAAGTCGCGTTTGACGATGCCCGGCAGCAGCACGCCGATAATGCCGATGCTTGCGCCACCGAGGACGCTGCCGGCGAACAGGCCGATCTCACCGAAATTGCTGCGCAGGATGATCCCGCCGGCCAGGGTCAGCAGTATCCCCAACACCACCCGTTCAGCGCCGAAACGCCGCGCGAGAATCGGCGCCAGCGGCGCGAACAAACCGAGGCACAACACCGGCAGCGTGGTCAGCAGACCGGCCTGCGCCGCAGACAGGCCAAGGCTTTTCGACACTTCGCTGAGCAACGGCGCCATGCTCGACAGTGCCGGGCGCAAGTTGAGCGCCACGAGAATCAGCCCCAGCAGCAACAGCCACGGCCGACGCACCAGCGGATGGCTTTGCTGTACTTGTTCGTCGTCAGCCTCGGCATCGATCAGCAGCTCTTCGAGCTCCGCCGTGCGCTTGGGGGTTGAAAAGTTTTTCTCGCTTTCAAGGTTCATTGATCAACTGCCTCGATATGGCTTTGGCCCGTTCCGGGTCGCGTTGTTCGACGGCATCGAGCAACTCGATGTGCAGGTCGAACACTTCCTGACGGCGCGGGACGATATTGAGCGTCTGGCGCAATTGCGCGCCGACGATGCTGGAGAAATAGCGATACAGCTCGCTGAGGGTCGGGTTGTGCGCGGCGTCCACCAGACGGCGGTGGAACACCAGATCGCAGGAAATATAGGTGTCGAGATCACCGTGGTAATGACTGCCACTGGTGCCAAGTGCCTCGCGCAGTGCGACCAGATCCTCATCGGTACGACGCAGCGCGGCCAGACCAATCGCCTCGACTTCGAGGATGTGGCGGGTTTCCCGCGCCTGCTCCAGCGAGCAACGGGACAACGCCTTGAGCGTGTCCATCGGATCCACCACCGCGCGCAAATAACTGCCGTCGCCCTGCCGGATTTCAATCAACCCGGAAAACGCCAGCACGCGCATGGCTTCACGCACGGTGTTGCGGCTGATGCCCAGCTCGGCGCACAGCTCAGGCTCGGTGGGCAGCCGTTCGCCGACCTGCCACACGCCATCGGTGATGCGTTGGCGCAATTGATCCAGGGCCTGATCGACCAGGGATCGCTTGATCAAAGGTGAGGTGTCTGTCATGAAATTCGCCCTTTCATCCAATCATAGGATGAATTTTCTGACATCTTAGTCAGCTGGCCGGGTTCATACAACCCCGTGTAGGAGCTGCCGCAGGCTGCGATCTTTTGATCTTGTGCTTAACGATCAACGTCAAAAGATCGCAGCCTGCGGCAGCTCCTACAGGGGAAAAATGAAAATCGCAGGCAAAAGAAAACCCGGCACAGGGCCGGGTTTGTCTGTGCATCAACTTGAATCAATGCAGGATCTGGCTCAGGAACAGTTTGGTGCGGTCATTTTGCGGGTTGTCGAAGAAGTCGTTAGGCGCCGCCTGCTCGACGATTTCGCCTTTGTCCATGAAGATCACCCGGTTGGCCACGGTGCGGGCGAAGCCCATTTCGTGGGTCACGCAGAGCATGGTCATGCCGTCTTCGGCGAGGCCGATCATGGTGTCGAGCACCTCTTTCACCATCTCCGGGTCGAGTGCCGAAGTCGGTTCGTCGAACAGCATGATTTTCGGTTTCATGCACAGCGCGCGGGCGATCGCCACACGCTGTTGCTGACCGCCGGACAACTGCCCCGGGAATTTATGCGCCTGCTCCGGAATGCGTACGCGCTCCAGGTAATGCATGGCGATTTCCTCGGCCTTGCGCTTGGGCATCTTGCGCACCCACATCGGCGCCAGCGTGCAGTTCTGCAGGATGGTCAGGTGCGGGAACAGGTTGAAGTGCTGGAACACCATGCCGACTTCGCGGCGGATCGCTTCGATCTGCTTGAGGTCGTTGGTCAGCTCAACGCCATCGACGACGATGCGGCCCTGCTGGTGTTCTTCCAGGCGATTGAGGCAGCGGATGGTGGTCGACTTGCCGGAACCCGACGGACCGCACAGAACAATACGCTCGCCCTGTTTGACGTTGAGGTTGATGTCCTTGAGTACGTGGAACTGGCCGTACCACTTGTTCACGCCCTGCATCTGGATAATGCCTTCAGGGCCCACAGGCTTTTTGATTGCTTCGCTCATTTACAAAGAACTCCTAACGCTTGTGGCCAGTGTCGAGCTTGCGTTCCAGATGCATGGAATAGCGCGACATACCAAAACAGAAAATCCAGAACACCAAGGCGGCGAACACGTAGCCTTCGGTGGCCATGCCCAGCCATTTCGGATCGGCAGCGGCTTGCTTGACGCTGTTGAGCAGGTCGAACAGGCCGATGATGATCACCAGGCTGGTGTCCTTGAACAGCGCAATGAAGGTGTTGACGATGCCGGGGATCACCAGCTTCAGGGCTTGCGGCAGAATCACCAGGCCCATGGCTCGCCAGTAACCGAGGCCCATCGCCGCAGCCGCTTCGTACTGCCCTTTGGGGATCGCTTGCAGACCGCCGCGCACCACCTCGGCGACGTAGGCCGACTGGAACAGAATCACCCCGATCAGCGCCCGCAGCAGCTTGTCGAAGTTCATGCCCTCGGGCAGGAACAGCGGCAGCATCACCGAGGACATGAACAGCACCGTGATCAACGGCACGCCACGCCAGAACTCGATGAACGTCACGCAGACCACGCGAATCGCCGGCATGTTCGAGCGACGGCCCAATGCCAGAATGATCCCCAGCGGCAAGGCGCCGGCGATACCGACAGTGGCGATCACCAGGGTCAGCATCAGACCGCCCCACTGGCTGGTCGCCACGGCGTCGAGGCCGAACACGCCACCGTGCAGCAGGCACCAGGCGACAATCGGGTAGATCACCAGGAAACTCAGGCCGTACACCGCTTTACGCGGGAAGCGCGAGATGAACAGCGGCGCCACGCCGAGCACTGCCAGCCAAACAGTGAGGTCTACACGCCAGCGCAGTTCCACCGGGTAGTAGCCGTACATGAACTGGCCGAAACGCTGTTGAATGAACACCCAGCAGGCGCCGTCCTTGGTGCAGTCGGCGCGGGTGGTGCCGACCCAGTTGGCATCGAGGATCGCCCAGCTGAGGATTGGCGGCACGACGAGATAAATCAGGTAAAACGCAAACAGGGTCAACAGGGTGTTGAGCCAGCTGGAGAACATGTTGGCGCGTATCCATGCCATCGGGCCGAAAACCTTGGCCGGCGGTGGCATGTCGGGTTTGAAAGTATGGGTTGTCATGCGCTATTCCTCACCGCTCGATCAGCGCAATGCGCTTGTTGTACCAGTTCATCAGCAGGGAAATGCTGATACTGATCGCCAGGTACACGCTCATGGTGATGGCAATGACTTCGATGGCCTGACCGGTCTGGTTGAGCACGGTACCGGCGAACAGCGAAACCATTTCCGGATAACCGATACCGGCGGCCAGCGACGAGTTCTTCGCCAGGTTCAGGTATTGGCTGGTCAGCGGCGGAATGATCACCCGCAGCGCTTGCGGAATGATCACCTTGCGCAGGGTCGGGCCGTTGCGCAAGCCGAGCGAACGCGCCGCTTCGGTCTGGCCATGGCTGACCGACTTGATCCCGGAACGGACGATTTCCGCGATGAATGCGGCGGTGTACACGGTCAACGCCAGGGTCAAGGCGAGCAGTTCCGGGATCAGCACCCAGCCGCCGACGAAGTTGAAGCCCTTGAGTTGCGGCATTTCCCAGTGCAGGGGTGCACCGAAGATCAGCGTGCACAAGGTCGGGATCACCAGCAGGATCGCCAGGCCGGTCCAAAACTTGTGGAATGGTTCGCCGGTGTCTTCGAATCGCTTGTTGGCCCAGCGGCACATCAGCACGATGGCGACGATGGCCAGCACCACGCTGATGAAGAATGCCCAGAAGCCGTCAGCCATTTGCGCGGCCGGCATGTTCAGGCCCCGGCTGCTGACAAAGAAGGTGTCACCGAAGTTGTGGCTGTTACGCGGACCCGGCATGGTCAGGAACACCGCGAAGTACCAGAACAGGATCTGCAGCAGCGGCGGAATGTTGCGGAACACTTCCACATACACGGTCGCCAGTTTGCTGATGATCCAGTTCGGCGACAGCCGCGCCACACCGATGATGAAGCCCAGCAGGGTCGCCAGGATCACGCCGATGAAGGTCACCAGCAGCGTATTGAGCAGGCCGATCACGAACACCCGCGCGTAACTGTCCGCTTCGGTGTAGGAGATCAGGTGTTGAGCGATGCCGAACCCGGCACTGCGCTCGAGAAAGTCGAAACCGGACGTGATGCCCCGGTGTTGAAGGTTGGTCTGGGTGTTATCAAACAGATACCAGCCCATGGCGACCACCGCCACGACGGTGATGATCTGAAACAGCCACGCACGCACTCGCGGATCGCTGAGGCTGAACCTCTGCTTTGGTGCGCCGATTGAATTTTGCATGAAGTGCCCCGGAAAAAATGGAACAGAACATCACCCGGCGGTTGGCCCGCCGGGTGATAGAACCATTAGCGCACTGGTGGTGCGTACTGAATGCCGCCGTTGGTCCACAGCGCGTTCAGGCCACGGTCGATTTCCAGCGGAGTGCTCTTGCCGAGGTTTTTCTCGAAGATTTCACCGTAGTTACCGACCTGCGAAACGATTTTCACAACCCAGTCCTTCGGCAGTTTCAGGTCCTTGCCGTATTCACCGTCAGCCCCCAGCAGACGAGCAACGTCCGGGTTCTTGGTGGATTTGGCTTCTTCCAGCACGTTTTTCGAGGTCACGCCGGCTTCTTCGGCGTTCAGCAGCGCGTAGCCAACCCAGCGAACGATCGCCAGCCACTCGTCGTCGCCATTACGCACGACCGGGCCCAGTGGTTCTTTGGAGATGGTTTCCGGCAGTACCACGTAGTCTTTTGGCGAGGCCAGCTTGCTGCGCTGTGCGTACAGCTGCGACTTGTCGGAGGTCAGCACGTCGCAACGACCGGATTCCAGCGACTTGGCGCTTTCATCGGAGGTGTCGAAGGTGATCGGGGTGTACTTCAGGCCGTTGGCGCGGAAGTAGTCGGAGACGTTCAGTTCGGTGGTGGTACCGGCCTGGATGCAGATGGTTGCACCGTCCAGTTCCTTGGCACTTTTCACGCCCAGCTTGTTGTTGGCCAGGAAGCCCACGCCGTCGTAGTAAGTGATGAAGCCCGGGAATTTCAGGCCCATGCCGGCGTCACGCGAGCTGGTCATGGTGGTGTTGCGCGAGAGCAGGTCGATTTCGCCGGACTGCAGCGCGGTGAAGCGCTCCTTGGCGTTCAACTGGCTGAACTTGACCTTGTTGGCGTCGCCGAATACGGCAGCGGCCACAGCGCGGCAAACGTCAGCGTCGATCCCGAGAATCTTGCCCGAAGCGTCCGGCACCGAGAAACCCGGCAGACCGTCGCTCACGCCGCATTGCACGAAACCTTTCTTCTGCACGGCATCCAGGGTTGCACCCGCCTGAGCGAACCCGCTGACGCCGAGTACTGCTGCAGCAGTCACGACCGCCAGAGTGGATTTCAACATCTTCATTCAAACCTCCAGTTTTGCTCTTGTTGTGTCGGAGCTTGAGTCCAGTCGCACCCTTTTGAGGCGTTGTTGACCCGTGTTGGCTTTTTTTGGGGTCAACCGACGTAAGACCTTCGCTATGAGTCTAGTAGGAGAAAATCCACATCATGGACAACTCACTTCTCACCAGTCGGCCGAACGGGCTGTAGCCCTTTCACGTTCGCGTTGCCCGTAGCGGCCATTGGCGAACATCCATCACCGGATTCTTTGCAATCCCTTCGCACGACGTACACTGATAGTGTTACCGCAAGGCGTAGGACGCTTCATACAGAATCCTCCATAGCAAAGCCCGTACCACACCGCTTGCTGAAGCGGTTGCGCGACAGGTCAATAGCAAAACTTGTAGCCTTGCGACATCTTGTTAACGGATCGACCGGGCGCGCACGCAAATCACGCACTTATTGAGAGCGCCCGCACATTTTTGGAGCAGCCATGCACGAGCCCCTGATTCTTCAACCCCAAAAGCCCGCAGACGCCTGTGTGATCTGGCTGCACGGTCTCGGCGCGGATCGCTATGACTTCCTGCCAGTGGCTGAAGCGCTGCAGGAAAGCCTGCTGAGTACGCGCTTCGTATTGCCGCAAGCGCCAACCCTGCCCGTCACCATCAACGGCGGTTACGCGATGCCGAGCTGGTACGACATAAAAGCAATGAGTCCGGCGCGGTCGATTGACCGTGAGCAGTTGGAAGCGTCGGCGGATCGCATCATCGAATTGATCGAAAAGGAGCGCGCCAGCGGAATAGACGCCTCGCGGATTTTTCTCGCCGGGTTTTCCCAGGGTGGCGCCGTTGTGCTGCACACCGCTTATATAAAGTGGCAAGGCCCGTTGGGTGGTGTACTCGCCCTGTCCACCTATGCCCCGACCTTCACTGACGAGATGGAGCTTTCAGCCAGTCAGCAGCGCATTCCAGCGCTGTGCCTGCACGGTCAATTCGACGGCGTGGTGCAGAACTCGATGGGGCGTAGCGCCTATGAGCATTTGGTGAAGCATGGTGTCACCGTGACATGGCAGGAATACCCAATGGAACACGAAGTGTTACCCGAAGAAATTCGCGACATCGGGGTCTGGCTGGGTGAACACCTGCGTTGATCGTTTCAGTTCGAACGTCCCTTTGATCATCCCACTACGCCGAGCCCGCTTCTTGCATTACACTGGCCGGCGTACATTCCTTAACCAATTGATGAGATGACCGTGCTCAAAGCACTCAAGAAAATGTTCGGTAAAAGCGAGGCTGAGCAGCTCGCGCCAGTCCCCAGTGCGCCGTCGCACGCCCCCGGCCCTCGCAGTGAAGCGCCCAAGGTTGAACGTCCGGCTCCGGTAGCGACACCCAAGCCCGAGCCGAAACCTGCCAGCGCCGCCGAACCTGCCCGCGCCGAAGCGCCGAAACCGGCCCGTCCGCGCCGCGAACCGAAGCCCAAGGCACCGGTCATTCCCTGGAAACTCGAAGATTTCGTCGTCGAACCCCAGGAAGGCAAAACCCGCTTCCACGATTTCAAACTCGCTCCGGAACTGATGCACGCCATCCAGGACCTGGGCTTTCCGTACTGCACGCCGATTCAGGCGCAGGTGCTGGGTTTCACCCTCGCCGGCAAAGACGCCATCGGCCGCGCGCAGACCGGTACCGGCAAGACCGCCGCGTTCCTGATCTCGATCATCACCCAGCTGTTGCAGACCCCGCCGCCGAAAGAACGCTACATGGGCGAACCCCGTGCGCTGATCATCGCGCCGACCCGTGAGCTGGTGGTGCAGATCGCCAAGGATGCGGCCGACCTGACCAAGTACACCGGCCTCAACGTGATGACGTTCGTTGGCGGCATGGACTTCGACAAGCAGCTCAAGCACCTCGAAGCACGCCACTGCGACATCCTCGTCGCCACACCGGGCCGTCTGCTCGACTTCAACCAGCGCGGCGACGTGCACCTGGACATGGTCGAAGTGATGGTGCTGGACGAAGCCGACCGCATGCTCGACATGGGCTTTATCCCGCAAGTGCGGCAGATCATTCGCCAGACTCCGCCGAAGTCCGAGCGTCAGACCCTGCTGTTCTCCGCCACCTTCACCGAAGACGTGATGAACCTGGCCAAGCAATGGACCACCGATCCGGCAATCGTCGAAATCGAAGTCACCAACGTGGCCAACGAAAACGTCGAGCAGCACATCTACGCGGTAGCCGGTGCGGACAAGTACAAATTGCTGTTCAACCTGGTCAACGACAACGGCTGGGAGCGCGTGATCGTCTTCGCCAACCGCAAGGACGAAGTGCGCCGCATCGAAGAGCGTCTGGTACGTGACGGCATCAACGCTGCGCAACTGTCCGGCGACGTGCCGCAGCACAAGCGCATCAAGACCCTGGAAGGCTTCCGCGAAGGCAAGATTCGCGTGCTGGTGGCCACCGATGTCGCCGGTCGTGGCATCCACATCGACGGCATCAGCCACGTGATCAACTTCACCCTCCCGGAAGTCCCGGACGATTACGTGCACCGCATCGGCCGTACCGGTCGCGCCGGCGCCGATGGCGTGTCGATCAGCTTCGCCGGTGAGGACGACTCGTACCAGTTGCCGTCGATCGAAGAGAAGCTCGGTCGCAAGATCAGCTGCGAAACACCGCCGACGCACCTGCTGCGTGCAGTCGAACGCAAGCGTCCGCAGCCGCAGTAAACGACCCGAAAGCAAAAAGCGCAGCCGGCAACGGACTGCGCTTTTTTTTGCCCGACGTTTTCACCAGGCGCTTGCGATAGATAACTAAAAGTCCATAATGGACAAATAAGTTTATATCCAGACCGCGGAGCCTGACATGTCCAGTACACCCTACGTGATCGACCACACCCAGGCCCGCGAGCTGCTGGCGCGCATTGACGTGCCGCAGATCCTGCGCAAACTGTTTCGCGACCTTGCCGCCGGCCACGCCGTACAACCCGCGCAGCAACTGGTGGAGTTCCCGCAGGGCGCCGGCGACTTTATCAACTACCTGGGCGTGCTGGCCGAGGACGGTGTGTACGGGGTCAAGACCTCGCCGTACATCGTCCGCGAACAAGGGCCGCTGGTGACGGCGTGGACACTGTTGATGTCGATGCAAACCGGCCAGCCACTGCTGCTGTGCGACGCCGGCGAACTGACCACCGCACGCACCGCTGCGACCACCGCCGTTGCTGTCGATGCCCTCGCCCCGCTGAATGCCACACGACTGGCGATCATCGGCAGCGGCAAGGTTGCCCAGGCGCATCTGCATTACGTGAAAGGGCTGCGCGACTGGCAGCGCATCAGCGTGTATTCGCCGAGTCTGTCTGAAGACGCTGAAACCCGGGCGCTGCTGAAAGAGATCTACCCCGGGTTGAACATTGCCGACAGCCGCGCAGCCGCCCTCGCCGAGGCCGACGTGATCATGCTCTGCACGTCATCTCCCGGTCCGGTCATCGACCCGGCCAGCTTGAGCAAACCGGCACTGATCACCTCGATCAGCACCAACGCCCCCCGCGCCCATGAAGTACCGCCAAAGACTCTGGGCGACATGCAGGTGTTCTGCGACTATCGGCTGACCACGCCGGGCTCGGCGGGCGAGATGTTGATCGCCGCCGAGCAGCATGGCTGGAACAAGGATTTGATCATCGGCGACCTGGCCGATCTGCTCAGCGAGAAAGTGCAGCGCCCCGGTTACGACCGTCACGTATTTTTCCGTTCAATCGGCCTGGGCCTGGAAGACATTGCGCTGGCCAATGCTATTTATCACCTCAAGCACTGACACCTCGATCCCTTGTAGGAGCTGACGAGTGAAACGAGGCTGCGATCTTTTGATTTTCAAAAGACAAGATCAAAAGATCGCAGCCTCGTTTCACTCGTCAGCTCCTACAGGATTCCAGATAAATTGGGAGATTTCATGAGCCAGGCAGATTTCATCATCATCGGCGGCGGGATTGCCGGCGCTTCCACCGGTTTCTGGCTGTCGCGCCACGCCAAAGTGATCGTGCTCGAACGCGAATCACACCCGGCCTATCACTCCACCGGACGCTCCGCGGCGCTCTATACCGCCGCCTACGGCACGCCGCAGGTGCGCGCGCTGACGCTGGCCAGCCGTGAGTTTTTCGACCATCCGCCGAGCGGCTTTTGCGAGCACCCATTGCTGACACCGCGCGGCGAAATGACCGTGGATTTCACTGGTGATGCCGCCGAGCTGAACAACCAGTACCTCAGCGCCAAAGCCACAGTGCCAGAGATGCAGCTGCTCAGCGCCGACGAAGCCTGCGCCCGTCTGCCGATCCTGCGTCGGGAAAAGGTCCACGGCGCGATCTACGACCCGACCGCCAGCGACATCGACACCGACGCCCTGCATCAAGGCTACCTGCGCGGTATCCGTCGCAACAACGGCCAGGTGCACACCGATTGCGAAGTGCTGGGCCTGCGTCGTGACACTGACGGCCAGTGGCAAGTGCAGACCAGCGGTCAGACCTTCTGCGCGCCGGTCATCATCAACGCCGCCGGCGCCTGGGCCGACAAGATCGGCGCACTGGCCGGTGCCCAAGCGCTGGGCCTGCAACCCAAGCGCCGCGCGGCGTTCATTTTCGCCGGTCCCGAGGGCGTGGACATTCATCACTGGCCGATGCTGGTCAGCCTCGATGAGTCGTTCTATATGAAGCCCGACGCCGGGATGTTCCTCGGTTCGCCGGCCAACGCCGACCCGGTCGAACCCCACGACGTGCAGCCGGAAGAGCTGGACATCGCCATGGGCATCTACCAGATCGAAGAGGCCACGACCCTGACCATCCGCCGTCCGACCCGCACCTGGGCCGGTTTGCGCAGTTTTGTCGCCGACGGTGATCTGCTCAGCGGTTTCGATCCGCAGGTGCCCGGGCTGTTCTGGGTCGCGGCCCAAGGCGGTTACGGTATTCAGACCTCACCGGCCATGGGCCAGGCCAGTGCGGCATTGGTACGCGGTGAAGCCTTGCCTGAACATCTGCAGCAGTTCGGCCTGAGCAGCGCCATGCTCTCCCTCGCAAGGCTCGGCTAAGACCCTTGGCGGATGACGCGCCCAACGGATTGCGGCACACTCGCAGCGCCCCCGTGCACGGGGGCGTTGACGCCGCCTGGAGCTCCACAAACATGACCGCCCCCGAATTCGATCCGGCACTGGATAATTTCCGCGCCATCGCCGACGCCATCGCCACGCTGTTCTTTCCCCACGCCGAAGTGGTGCTGCACGACTTGCGCACGCAGAAGGTCGACTACATCGCCAACAACTTGTCCAAACGCGAGATCGGCGACGATTCATCGCTTGAAGACATGCTCAGCGAGGAGGTCAGTGAGCGCAACATCGGTCCGTACGAAAAGCTCAATTGGGACGGCCAGAAGATACGCAGCCTGAGCACGGTGCTGCGCGACAGCGAAGAGCGGCCACTGGCGGTGCTGTGCATTAACCTGAATATTTCTTTGTTCGAGAATGCCAAGGCTGCGCTGGACCTGTTCCTGTCACCGAGCAAACTGATCCCGCAGCCGGATTCACTGTTTCGCGATGACTGGCAGGAGCGCATCAACACCTTCCTCCACGCCTGGCTGCGCGAGCGCCAGCTGAGCCTGAATCTGCTGACTCGCGACCACAAGCGCGAACTGGTGCTGGCGCTGCACGCCGAAGGCGCGTTCAAGGGCAAGAGCGCCTCGAACTATGTGGCCAACGTGCTGAACATGGGGCGGGCGACGGTGTACAAGCATTTGAAGGAATTGAAGGGCTGAAGACCTGCATTGGCATTTCCGGCCCCATCGCTGGCAAGCCAACTCCCACAGTTTTTTGGGTGTACACAAAATCTGTGCACGACTCGGTCGCTGTGGGAGCTGGCTTGCCAGCGATAGCGGACTGTCAGTCGCCGTAGATGTCGGACTTGAAATACTTCTCGGAAATCTTCTGATATTCGCCGCTGGCACGAATCCCGTCGATGGCCGTATTCAACTGGCTGACCAGTTCGGTATTGCCCTTGCGCACCGCAATCCCCGCGCCTTCGCCCACGTACTTCGGATCCTTCAGTTCCGGCCCGACAAACGCGTAACCCTTGCCGCGTGGCATCGACAGGAAGTCGGTCAGCGGGATGGTGTCGGCAAAAATCGCATCGAGCCGCCCTGCTGCCAGGTCCATGTAGATTTCTTCGTTATTGCCATAGCGCTTGACGATGATGCCCTTGGGTTCGAAGACCTCGGTGGCATACCGGTCGGTGGTGGTCGCACGCTGCACACCGACGGTCTTGCCCTTGAGGCTGGCGTACTGGTCATCGACCGTGGCGCCTTCCTTCATCACCAGCCGCGACGAAGTGAAGTAGTACTTGTGGGTGAAATCCACCGACTTCTTGCGGTCTTCGTTGATGGTCATCGACGACAGCGCCATGTCGATTTTCTTCACTTTCAGCGAAGGGATCAGGCCATCGAACTCACCCTCGACCCACACGCACTTGACCTTCATCTGCGCGCACAGGGCGTTGCCGATGTCGTAGTCGAAACCGACGATCTCGCCCTTGTCGGTTTTCGAGGCGAACGGTGGATAAGCGGCCTCAATGCCGATGCGCAGGGCTTTCTCAGCGGCAAAGGAATGGGTGCACGCCAACAGGCTCAGGGCCAGACCGGTGATGAGGGGGAGTTTCTTCATGTTCGTTCTCTCGCGGGTTGTTGTTGGTTTGGCAAGACAGAAGAAAGGAGCTGGAAAGGGGAATGCCTTTTTTGTACTTATAAATCCATATTGGACTCGCACGTACAAATCGTCAATTAGCTGAAGAAAGGTATTTGGTGTTGCGGATGGCCTCATCGCCGGCAAGCCATCTCCCACAGGGTTCAGAGGTGTACATGAATATGTGCATGACACAAAACACTGTGGGAGCTGGCTTGCCAGCGATGACTGACTAGAGGGCAATGCAGTAATTACTTCTTCCAGCGATCCGCCGCAGCATGATCACTGTCACGCCCTTCGACCCAGCGCGGGCCATCGCGGGTGTTTTCTTTTTTCCAGAACGGCGCGCGGGTTTTCAGGTAGTCCATGACAAAGGCGCAGGCGTCGAATGCCGCCTGGCGATGGGCGCTGGCCGCGCCGACAAACACAATCGGCTCGCCCGGCTCCAGCGCGCCGATGCGGTGCAGCACTTCCAGCTTCAGCAGCGGCCAGCGCTGCTCGGCCTCGACGGCGATCTTGCCAAGGGCTTTTTCGGTCATGCCCGGATAGTGTTCAAGGAACATCCCGGCCACATCCAGCCCGTCATTAAAGTCGCGCACGTAGCCGACAAAACTCACCACCGCGCCGACACCGACATTCGCCGCGTGCATCGCGTTGACTTCAGCGCCGGGATCGAACGCCGTGGACTGCACACGAATCGCCATGTCTCAGCCTCCGGTCACGGTGGGAAAGAACGCCACCTCGTCGCCGTCGCTCACCGGTTCGTCGAGCTGGCACAGGTCTTCGTTGCGCGCGCACATCAGGTTCTGCTCGCTCAAGACCTCGGCGCCATCGCGTTGCGCGAGCAGCGTACGGACATCGTCGACCGTGGCGAAATCGCCTTCGACCTTGACCGAGTCCACGCCCAGCGCTTCACGGTAACGGGCAAAGAATTTAACCGTCAGTTTCATGGTTGCTCCGCCTGAAAATGCCCGCTCTTGCCGCCGACCTTTTCCAGCAAACGCACGCTTTCGATGGTCATGCCCCGGTCCACCGCTTTGCACATGTCGTAAATGGTCAGCGCGGCAACGCTGGCAGCGGTCAGTGCTTCCATCTCCACGCCGGTCTGCCCGGAGAGCTTGCAGCGGGCGACGATGCGCACACTGTCGTCACCCTCAGCGCTGAGTTCAACCTTGACACCGGTGAGCATCAGCGGATGGCACAACGGGATCAGATCGCTGGTTTTCTTCGCGGCCTGAATGCCGGCAATGCGAGCGACGGCAAACACGTCACCCTTGGGGTGGCCGCCGCTGACGATCATCTGCAGGGTTTCGGGCAGCATGCGCACCAGCGCCTGGGCGGTCGCCTCACGGAATGTCACGGCTTTTTCGGTGACGTCGACCATGTTGGCGCGACCTTGGGAATCGAGATGAGTCAGCACGGGATTACTCCTGATCAGGAGCGTGGATTGTAAACCTGTGGGTCAAATTTCCGCACCCACGAATATGGCGCTCTTTGTGTAGGAGCTGCCGCAGGCTGCGATCTTTTGACTTTGATTTTTAAAGCAGGATCAAAAGATCGCAGCCTTCGGCAGCTCCTACATCGGATCAGTGGTGCATCAATCAAGGGATTTTGTGGTTCAGGCATAAAAAACCGGGCGGCTTTGCGGCCGCCCGGTTTTGTTGGAAGGGTTACAGATGCGATTCGGCGTATTCGGCCAGGATCGAGCGTGGCACGCCCTGCAGGGTGATGTGCACCCCGTTGGGGAAATCCTTGAAGCGTTCGGTCAGGTAGGTCAGCCCGGAGCTGGTCGCGGACAGGTAAGGGGTGTCGATCTGTGCCAGGTTGCCCAGGCACACCACTTTGGAACCGGCGCCGGCCCGGGTGATGATGGTTTTCATCTGATGCGGCGTAAGGTTCTGGCATTCGTCGATCAGGATCAGGCTCTGCTGGAAGCTGCGACCGCGAATGTAGTTGAGCGATTTGAACTGCAACGGCACTTTGCTGAGGATGTAATCGACGCTGCCATGGGTGTTTTCATCATCCATGTGCAAAGCTTCGAGGTTGTCGGTGATGGCCCCCAGCCAGGGCTCCATTTTTTCCGCTTCGGTGCCGGGCAGGAAGCCGATTTCCTGGTCCAGGCCCTGCACGCTGCGGGTCGCGATGATGCGGCGATAGCGCTTGCTGACCATGGTCTGCTCGATCGCCGCGGCCAGCGCCAGAATGGTTTTACCGGAACCTGCCGCACCCGACAGGTTGACCAGATGAATGTCCGGATCCAGCAGCGCGTAGAGCGCCAGACTCTGATAGATGTCCCGCGGCTTGAGGCCCCAGGCTTCCTGGTGCAGCAGCGGTTCCTGGTGCAGGTCGAGGATCAGCAGCTTGTCTTCCTGGATTTCCTTGATCCAGCCGACAAAGCCTTGTTCGTCAATGATGAACTCGTTGATGTGCACCGCGGGCAGGTTGTCGATCAACTGCACCTGATGCCAGGTGCGGCCGTGATCCTGACGGGTATCGACCTTGCTCACGCGGTCCCAGAAGGAGCCGGTCATGTTGTGATAACCGTTGGGCAGCAGGGACACGTCATCGACCAGTTGGTCGGTGCTGTAGTCCTCGGCATCGATGCCGCAGGCGCGTGCCTTGAGGCGCATGTTGATGTCTTTGGTGACCAGCACCACCGCCTTCTGTGGATCACGGGTGTGCAGGTCGATCAACTGGTTGATGATTTTGTTGTCGTTCAGATGCTCGGGCAGAATCAGGTTCGACTCGGCCTGTTTGCTCATCAGAATTGACAGCAAGCCTTTCGGCCCGCCCTTTCCGCGCTGAATCGGCACGCCCAACTCGACATCCTCGGGGGAGGCATCGCCCAGGGTCTTGTCGATCAGCCGGATGGCCTGGCGGCATTCGGCAGCGACGCTGTGATGGCCGCTCTTGAGCTTGTCCAGCTCCTCAAGCACGGTCATCGGGATCGCGACGTGGTGTTCTTCGAAATTCAGCAGGGCATTTGGATCGTGAATCAATACGTTGGTATCGAGTACATAAAGGATTGGCTGGTTGGAAGAAGGGCTACGTCCGTGATCATCCATACTCGGTCACCTTTGTGGGAGCCATTCGACGCAATACCTGGGCGGTGCTGCGCCTCGAAGTGACTGCCGAATTCATCCACGAGGGCCTGGATGAACTGCACACAAAAGGAGTCTTGGAAGACGCCACCTGTGTTGCAGGTTTCGGCGGTCTGTCTTCGTAATACTCCAAAACCCATGACATAAAAAAGCACTTTGACGGTTTTTTTAAGTTTATTTTGCAGAGTGACGAAAAGCCCTTGGCGGACCGTGCAGACCCCGCTAAAGTCGGAAGTCCGCCTGCATCGAATTCTCTGAAAAAATCGTCAAAAGCCCAATGTTTCCGGGCTTTTTCCGCTTACTAGCGAAACCCGTCCTGACAGTCTTCAAACCCGATGCCGCTTTGCGCAGTCTGCGTGATCAGCCACGGCAACGCGGTCCTCACCGCATCCTGTTTCATGTTGAAATTGATCACCCCGTGGCGCCACAACAACATCAGGGTCAGCACTCGCTGTGCGCTCTGCGCACCCTTGAGCTTGCCGGCACCATCCTGGGCATCGATGTCCCACAGCGCCACTTGCAAGCCCTGATTGCGCAAGAAGCTGCCAGCATCAGAACGACGCTGTCCCTCCGGCGGACGGAACAGCGGCACGTAGTTTTCCGGCAACTTGTTCTTCACCAGGTCACTGCTGCGGCGCACCGAGTCCTGCCAGTCCTGCCAATAGCTGTGGGAACGGAACTCCCAACCCTGCACGCCGACACACTGCTTCGAGAACTCCGATTGCAGGTTGCTCACCGAGCGATCCGCCAGTCGCGCCTGCACATCCTTGCCCAACAGGAAGAACGTGCCGCTGAGATTGGCTTTGCGCAGGTAGTCGGCGATCCAGTCGGTGTTGTCCGGTTGCAGATTGGCAGCACTGTCGAAACTCAGCAGAAACAGCCGGTCATGCATCTCGTCGCCGCTGCGTTCATAGTCGCCGAAACGATCGATTTCACTGCTGGTCTGCGGCGACAGCGCGGCCTTGCGCATCAGCTCGTCCAGGTACTGCAGATGAAACAACCGGCTCGGTTCGGCCCATTTGGTGTAATAACTGTCGTCGCTGACCACGAACTTGGCGGCCTGCTCGCGCAGGGTCGGCAGGTCTTCGACGAGGAAGCAGAACGAGGCATCCTGATCGCAGCTCTGCTGGGCGAAGTTGTAGTTGGCCAACAGACGTTCCCAGAGCCGCTGCCGCAGGCGGCTGATCGCGTCGACATTGACCGTGCGCAGGCCAAGACGCTGGGCCAGCGCAGCCTCGTCCAGCGCTTCGGTGCCGAGCAGGCCCCGGGCGAACATGAGGATTTCCGCGCGCGAGGCGACGTCGAACAGCGTCGGATTGCTGAGCTGCTCCGGCCAGGTGCTGCGATCCAGCGTCGCCACATCGCCCGGTGCCGCCATGGCCCCGCAGCTCATCAGCCACGCCGTGAATAAAAGAACAATGCGCAAAGGGGTGTCTCCATAACCAAACCCGCGCGGCACTATATCGCGGGTGGCCGCAGGACAATCAAAAGAAAGATCAAAAGATCGCAGCCTTCGGCAGCTCCTACAGAGGCAGCCAACAGTCGACCGTAACCTGTAGGAGCTGCCGAAGGCTGCGATCTTTTCCAGCACACCATCGATCACCTATGGGCTTGATAGCTGGAGTCAACCCGGCCAACCCCCTAGAATCGCGCCCACGATTAAAGGAGACGACTTCATGCTGATGGTGATTTCCCCCGCCAAGACCCTCGATTACGAAACACCGCCGGCGACCCAGCGCTTTACCCAGCCGCAATACCTCGACCATTCCCAGGAGCTGATCCAGCAACTGCGCGAACTGAGCCCGGCACAAATCAGCGAACTGATGCACGTGTCCGACAAGATTGGCGGCCTCAACGCCGCGCGTTTCGGCAGCTGGACGCCCGCCTTCACCCCGGAAAACGCCAAGCAGGCGCTGCTCGCCTTTAAAGGTGATGTGTACACCGGCCTCGACGCCCAGTCCTTCAGCGAAGCCCAGTTCGACTACGCGCAAAAGCACCTGCGCATGCTCTCCGGCCTTTATGGCCTGCTGCGTCCGCTGGATCTGATGCAGCCGTACCGTCTGGAAATGGGCACCAAACTGGCCAACGCCCGTGGCAAGGATCTGTATGGGTTCTGGGGCACCCGCATCAGCGAATGGCTCAACGAAGCCCTGGCCGAGCAAGGTGACGACGTGCTGCTGAACCTGGCGTCCAACGAGTACTTCTCGGCGGTCAAGCGCAGCGCCCTGAACGCGCGGATCATCAACACCGAGTTCAAGGACCTGAAGAACGGTCAGTACAAGATCATCAGCTTCTATGCGAAGAAGGCCCGTGGGCTGATGAGCCGTTTCGTGATTCAGGAAAAAATCAATGATCCCGCCCTGCTCAAACAGTTCGACGTGCAGGGTTATCAGTACAGCGCCGAGCAGTCGAAACCGGACAATCTGGTGTTTCTGCGCGACCACGCCCCGGAATAAAGCATGCCCAATGCACGACTCTTTCTATAACGAGTCGTGCAGCTCGCACGACGTCAAAAATCCCCCGCCCCATTTCGCCGTTTTATTGGCGCCATAAAATCGTCCCACTTAATTCTAATTTTAGTTTCACTCGACACCCGCACTTTTTTTCAGTAGTGGCACGTAAATTTTTTTACGGTAGTGGCACAAAACTATCTAGCTCGATTGCGCACCGATTAATAAAGGCCCAAATCGAAAGTGCTATCAATTTGAGACCAGTGCCATCTTTGTCAATATTTCAAAAAATTTCAGATTTCGCGATGAGCGGGTAGGAACTATGTCCAAATGCATAGCTCATACCACCGGTAACGATTCTCGCCGAGTTTGTACGAGATAACTTACGCAGAGCGGAGAACCATGTAACCAAGTTGTCACAGCAACTTGCCTAGATGGTTCACTCATCTGATCAACTAACGATGGATAGGTGATACGCACCATAAACATCCTCTACAAGGCCAAGGCTGCGCCCCTGTAAACGTGCTCGCCTGAGCACCCAACCGCTTGATCTACGGGCCTTTCGACCGAAATCAGGTGGACTGAAAACATGCACAAGAGTCTTCCAGCAAGAGGATCCGCTGCATAACAGGGCAAGTCATAACAACCAGGCCTAGTTGCGCACATCTTGAGTGCACTTATTTAGACACTCGGAACTTAGTATGCCTGCACACGGCATTGTGGCGCCTGTTTGCCGCACTTTCGAGTGCACTATGACCGCTGAACACCATTAACTCCGGCCATCTAATGGCTTGATAAAACACAGAGGTATTTGCGATGCGCATCAGCATATTTGGTTTGGGTTACGTTGGCGCAGTATGTGCCGGTTGCCTGTCTGCACGGGGCCATGACGTGGTTGGCGTCGATGTTGCCAAAGACAAGATCGACATGATCAACGCCGGCAAGTCGCCGATTGTTGAACCGGGTCTGGGCGAACTTCTGGCCCAGGGTATCGAGACCGGTCGTCTGCGCGGTACAACCAACTTCGCCGAAGCAATTCGTGACACCGACCTGTCGATGATCTGCGTCGGTACACCAAGCAAGAAGAACGGCGACCTGGAACTGAACTACATCGAGGCGGTGTGCCGCGAGATCGGTTTCGTGCTGCGTGAAAAATCCACCCGCCACACCATCGTGGTGCGCAGCACCGTGCTGCCGGGTACCGTCGCCAACGTGGTCATCCCGATCCTCGAAGACTGCTCGGGCAAGAAGGCCGGTGTCGATTTCGGCGTCGCGGTCAACCCGGAATTCCTGCGTGAATCCACCGCGATCAAGGACTACGACCTGCCACCGATGACCGTCATCGGCGAGTTCGACAAGGCCTCGGGCGACGTTCTGCAATCGCTGTACGAAGAACTCGACGCGCCGATCATCCGCAAGGACATCGCCGTCGCCGAGATGATCAAGTACACCTGCAACGTCTGGCACGCAACCAAGGTCACCTTCGCCAACGAGATCGGCAATATCGCCAAAGCGGTCGGCGTCGATGGCCGTGAAGTGATGGACGTGGTCTGCCAGGACAAGACCCTCAACCTGTCCCAGTACTACATGCGCCCGGGCTTCGCCTTCGGCGGTTCGTGCCTGCCCAAAGACGTGCGCGCCCTGACCTACCGCGCCGGTTCGCTGGACGTCGAAGCGCCGCTGCTCAACTCGCTGATGCGCAGCAACGAATCGCAAGTGCAGAACGCCTTCGACATCGTTGAAAGCCACGACAAACGCAAAGTCGCCCTGCTCGGCCTGAGCTTCAAGGCCGGCACCGACGACCTGCGCGAAAGCCCGCTGGTGGAACTGGCCGAAATGCTGATCGGCAAGGGCTATGACCTGAGCATCTACGACAGCAACGTCGAGTACGCCCGTGTTCACGGCGCGAACAAGGACTACATCGAGTCGAAGATCCCGCACGTGTCGTCCCTGCTCAACGCGGACTTCGATTCGGTGATCGACAACTCCGACGTGATCATCCTCGGCAACCGCGACGAGAAATTCCGCGCGCTGGCCCAGGAAGCTCCGCAAGGCAAACAGGTCATCGACCTGGTCGGCTTCATGGCCAAAGCCACCAACCCAGGTACTCGCACTGAAGGTATCTGCTGGTAACACAGACGTTGCGCGCCGCCGCGTAACCCATAGGCGGCGCGCAACCAATGTGTGATCCCGGAATGTAGGAGCTGCCGCAGGCTGCGATCTTTACCCGGCGCACTTGAGTCCTGAGTGAACCCGAAAAGATCAAAAGATCGCAGCCTTCGGCAGCTCCTACACAGGGTTCGCCCGAATTGCGCGTGACATTGCAGTTCTTTGTAAGCCTGCCTTAACCCCATCGGGCCACCGACAGGCTCGCCCGAGATAGAGACGGATGCAGATTATGCACAGGCTAAAGCACGGCCTACTTCAGGCCGCCGGTTGGCTGTTTTACCTCAGTTTGTTGATGGGCCTGGCCTTGATGCTGCCCACGTCCACATTCGACTCCGAGTCGAAGGACTTCATTTTCCTGATTGGCGCCGTGGGTATCTGGCGCTACTCGATGGGTGCAACGCACTTTGTGCGCGGCATGATTTTTCTCTACATCGTTTACCCGCACCTGCGCCGCAAAGTGCGTAAGCTGGGTAAAGCGGCGGACCCGTCGCATGTGTTTCTGATGGTCACCAGTTTCCGTATCGACGCGCTGACCACCGCGCAGGTCTACAGCTCGGTGATCCGCGAAGCCATCGACTGCGACCTGCCGACCACCGTGGTCTGCTCGATCGTCGAGATGTCCGATGAGCTGCTGGTCAAGGCGCTGTGGGCGCGGATGAATCCGCCAGACCGGGTGAAGCTCGACTTCGTGCGCATTCCCGGCACAGGCAAACGTGATGGCCTGGCCTACGGTTTCCGCGCGATCTCCCGTCACCTGCCGGACGACCGCGCCGTGGTGGCCGTGATCGACGGTGACACCGTGCTCGGTGAAGGCACCGTGCGCAAGACCGTGCCGTGGTTCCAGCTGTTCGGCAATGTCGGCGGCCTGACCACCAACGAATTCTGCGAAGTGCGCGGCGGCTACATCATGAGCGAATGGCACAAGCTGCGTTTCGCCCAGCGTCACATCAACATGTGCTCGATGGCCCTGTCCAAGCGCGTACTGACCATGACCGGGCGTATGTCGGTGTTCCGCGCCACCGTGGTGACCGACCCGGAATTCATCGCCGACGTCGAAAGCGACTCGCTGCAACACTGGCGCCTGGGCCGTTTCAAGTTCCTCACCGGTGATGACAAATCGAGCTGGTTCAGCCTGATGCGTCTGGGTTACGACACCTTTTACGTGCCGGACGCCGCGATCAACACCGTTGAACATCCGCCGGAAAAGAGCTTCATCAAGGCCAGCCGCAAGCTGATGTTCCGCTGGTACGGCAACAACCTGCGCCAGAACTCGCGAGCGCTGGGGCTGGGTGTGAAACGCCTCGGCGCCTTCACCTCGGTGGTGCTGTTCGATCAGCGTGTGTCGATGTGGACCTCGCTGCTGGGCCTGACCGTGGCGATCATCGCCAGCTTCAAGTACGGCGGTGCGTTCATCCTCGCCTACCTGCTGTGGATCGGCATCACGCGCCTGATTCTGACCTTGCTGCTGTCGTGCTCCGGTCACCGGATCGGCCCGGCCTATCCCGTGATTCTGTATTACAACCAGATCGTCGGTGCGCTGGTGAAGATCTACGTGTTCTTCCGCCTCGACCAGCAATCCTGGACGCGCCAACCCACTTCCCTGACCCGTGATCTCGCCAGCTTTCAACGTTGGTTCAACACCTGGTCGTCTCGGACCATGACCTTCTCCGCCGGCAGCATTTTCGTCGCCGTGCTGCTGATGATGGTCTGACCTGCCCCTATTGAATTAACAAGGAAATCGCCCCCATGAATACCGCCGTCAACGCCAACGTAGTGCATGAATCCGAAGCCCAGCGTCAGCACGCCCGAGTGAAAATCCCGGCCAAACTGCGCTTCTTCGGCCCGGACCGGACGCCGGTCGAGGCGCGGGTCCTGGACCTGTCCGCCGGTGGTCTGGCGTTCAACGCCGGACAACTGCCGCTCAAGACCGGCGACGTGTACAAGGCACGCCTGCAATTCGTGATCGACAACCTCGGCCTGGCCATGGACGTCGAACTGCAAGTGCGCTCCTACGACCGCCAGAGCGGCCGCGTCGGTTGCCAGTTCCAGAACCTCGAACCGCAAGACATCTCGACCCTGCGTCACCTGATCACGTCGCACTTGGCCGGCGACATCGTCAGCATGGGTGAAGTGCTGGCGACGCTGCAGCGCGACAACTTCACCAAGGCACGCAAGGTCAAGGACGGCGGCAGCGGCATGACCCCGTTCGGGCGTCTGAAAGCCGTGACCTTCAGCGCCGGGGTATTCGCCATCGGCCTGGTGGCGTTCGGTTTCGTCTTCAAGTCGGTGTACGGCATGTACTTCGTCAGCCATGCGCAGGCCGGTCTGGTCAGCGTACCGGGAATGAACATCACCATGCCGCGTGACGGCACCGTGCAGAGCCTGGTCAAGTCCGACGGCGTCGCGGCCAAAGGCGCCCCGCTGGCGACCTTCAGCACCAGCATGCTCGACGTGCTCAAGGGCCATCTCGACGAAGACCAGTTGCAACCGGCCAAGGTGGAAGAACTGTTCGGCAAGCAGATGACCGGCACCCTGACCTCGCCGTGCGATTGCACCGTGGCCCAGCAACTGGTGGCTGACGGTCAGTACGCAAGCAAAGGCGACGTGATTTTCACCCTGGTACCGCGCAACACCCAGGCCACCGTCGATGCACGCTTCTCCTATCGCCAGTTCGGCGACGTGCGTCCGGGTACGCCAGTGAGCTTCCAGATTGCCGGCGAAGACCAGACCCGCACCGGCAAGATCGTCAGCAGCACCAGCCTGAAAAGCGCCGACCTGTCCTCCGACATCCGCGTGCAGATCCAGCCGGACGAACCGCTGGACAGCAGCTTCGCCGGCCGTCCGGTGGAAGTGAACAGCGACCGTGGTCCGAACCTGAACTGGCTGATCGACAAAGCCATGGCTGCCGGTCTTTAAGTCGAGGACATGCCTGTGACTATCATCCGTCTCCTGAGAACACCGCGATCCCTGTGGGAGCTGGCTTGCCAGCGATTGGATCAACGCGGTCTGTCTGACACACCGAGCCGCCTGAATCGCTGGCAAGCCAGCTCCCACAAAGGTCATATGGTGTGCTCGCTGGCACTGGCCGTCAGCCTCGCCGGTTGCGCCGGCCTGCCCGACCAGCGCCTGGCCAACGAAGCGCTCAAGCGTGGCGACACTGCCACTGCCGCGCAGAACTACCGCGCACTGGCCGATCTGGGTTACAGCGAGGCGCAAGTCGGTCTCGCCGATATTCAGGTCGACAGCCGCGACCCCGAGCAGATCAAACAGGCCGAAGCGACCTACCGCGCAGCCGCCGACGTGTCGCCACGGGCCCAGGCCCGTCTCGGTCGCCTGCTGGTGGCCAAGCCCGGTTCCACCGAAGCCGAGCACCACGAAGCTGAAAGCCTGCTGAAAAAAGCCGCCGCCAACGGCGAAGGCAACACGTTGATCCCACTGGCGATGCTGTACCTGCAATACCCGCACAGCTTCCCCAACATCAACGCACAGCAACAGATCGATCAGTGGCGCAAATCCGGTTACCCGGAAGCGGGTCTGGCGCAGGTGCTGCTGTATCGCACCCAAGGCACTTACGACCAGCATCTGGATGACGTGGAAAAGATCTGCAAGGCCGCGCTCAACACCACCGACATCTGCTACGTCGAACTGGCCACGGTGTATCAGAAACGTGCCCAGCCTGAGCAACAGGCCGAGCTGCTCAAGCAGATGCAGGCCGGTTACAGCCGCGGCACGGTCAGCGCGCAGCGCGTCGATTCGGTGGCCCGCGTGCTGGCTGATTCGACCCTGGGCAAGACCGACGAAAAGACCGCACAGTCGCTGCTCGAACCGATCGCACCGGGCTACCCGGCGTCGTGGGTGACCCTCGCGCAACTGCTTTACGACTTCCCGGAACTGGGCGACGTCGATCAGATGATGAAGTACCTGGACAACGGCCGCGCCGCCGACCAGCCGCGCGCCGAACTGTTGCTGGGCAAGCTCTATTACGAAGGCAAACTGGTGCCGGCAGACGCCAAAGTCGCCGAAGAACACTTCCAGAAAGCCGTCGGCCGCGAAGTCGCCGCTGACTACTACCTCGGCCAGATCTATCGCCGTGGTTACCTGGGCAAGGTCTATCCGCAGAAGGCTCTCGACCACCTGCTGACCGCTGCGCGCAACGGCCAGAACAGCGCCGACTTCGCCATCGCCCAACTGTTTTCCCAAGGCAAGGGCACCAAGCCCGACCCGCTCAACGCCTATGTATTCAGCCAATTGGCCAAGGCGCAGAACACCCCGCAAGCCGATGAACTGGCGACCACCCTCGCAGCGCAATTGCCGCCCGAGCGTCTGGCCGAAGCCCAGCGCCTGCTGCAACAGGAACAGGCCAGCCGTGGCGCCCTGAACCAGAACACGCTGCAACTGCACGCCCTGCAAGAAGAAGACGGCGAGGAATCCCTATGAAGTTGAATCCCTTTGTGAAGGCTGGCATTGGCCTCACGTTCGCGCTGATCTGGTCTTGCCCGACACTGGCCGCGATCACTGAAACCAAGAACTTCGGCCTGGAAGTGAAAATCACCGGCCAGTCCGAAGACGACCGCGACCTCGGCACCGCCAGCGGCGGCGACGTCAACGGTGTGGGCCTGGACCTGCGTCCGTGGGTGTACGGCGAAAGCGGTGCGTGGAGTGCCTACGCCATGGGCCAGGCCGTGACCTCGACCGACATTATCGAAACCGACACCCTGCAGCAGTCCGACGGTGAACAAACCACCGACAACAGCGACCGCAAAACCAAGAAAAACTACCTGGCGATGCGCGAATTCTGGGTCGGCTACAGCGGCCTGACGCCGTACCCCGGCGAGATGCTCAAGTTCGGTCGCCAGCGTCTGCGCAATGACGACGGCCAATGGCGTGACACCAACATCGAAGCGCTGAACTGGACCTTCGACACCACCCTGCTGCGCGCCAACGTCGGTGTCGCCGAACGCTTCAGCGAATACCGCACCGACCTCAAGGAGCTGGCGCCGAAAGACAAGGATCGCCTGCACGCGTACGCCGATGCCGCTTATCAGTGGACGCCGGGTAACTGGGTCGGCATTCGCGGTCATCACACCCACGACAACGGCAAGCTCGATTACGCCGAACCGGGCGTGCCCCGCGACACCCTCGACAAAACCCAGAACGGCGACATCAGCTGGCTCGGTCTGACCGCCGACAGTGACGCCTACAACTGGCGCAACACCAACACCGTCAACTACTGGGGCAGCATCACCGGCATGAGCGGCGACCTTGATTCGGTCAACCCGCTGAACGCTGATGGCAGCCGTCCTGCCCAAGCCAAGCGCAGTGATGACATCAACGGCTGGGCCACTGACCTGGGCGTGCGCCTGCGCCTCGATCCGCAGTGGCAGGTCGGTGCGGCCTACGCCCGCGCCAGCGCCGATTACCAGCAGAACGGTCTGGAAAGCAACCGCTCCAACTACACCGGTACCCGCTCGCGCGTGCACCGTTTCGGCGAAGCGTTCCGTGGCGAAATGAACAACATGCAGACCGCCACCCTGTTCGGTTCGTGGATGCTCAACGACCAGTACGACGCCAGCCTGATCTACCACAAGTTCTGGCGCGTGGACGGCAACAAGCCGGTGGGCAGCAACGGCATCAACGCCGTGGAAAACAACACCGACGACGTCACTGGCGCGATCCTTTCCAGCACCTCGCTGCCACTGCAGGATGGCAACAAGGACCTGGGTCAGGAAATGGACCTGGTGGTGACCAAGTACTTCAAGCAAGGCTTGCTGCCGGCGGCGTTGAGCCAGTCGATCGACGAACCGTCGGCGCTGGTGCGTTTCCGTGGCGGCGTGTTCAAGCCGGGTGATGCCTATGGCAGCCAGGTCGATTCGTACATGCACCGCGCGTTCATCGACGTGATCTGGCGCTTCTGATGCAAACCGCCAAGGGAGTGCCCGACATGCACCATGCAAGGAAAGGCTCGCTCAGCCTGTTGGCCGGCGCCATGCTGCTGGCCTCCGCTGGCGCGTTCGCCACGGTGGAACCGGCCAAGCCGGTGACCACCGCCAAAGAGCTGCAACAAGCCAAGACCTACACCGTCAGCAGCGCGCCGACCGAGGCGCTGGAGCTGGCCAAGCCGAAACTGCCCGACCTGTCCGGCTTCACCGCCGAGGCTGCCGCTGCGAAGATCAATCGCAGCAAAGCAGGCAAGATCAGCGTGCGCCGGATGATGCAGGAAGACGCCCTGAAGGACTTCATCGGCGGCGACAACAAGATGGCCGAATGGGTGGTGCGTCAGCACGGTATCCCGCAGGCGATCTTCGTCGACGACGGTTACCTGAACCTCAAGGATCTGGCGCAGAAGCTGCCCAAGCAGTACTTCAGCGAGACCTCGCCGGGCGTGTACCTGGCGAAGCTGCCGATTGTGGTCGGCCGCAAAGGCATCCTCGAAATCGATGGTCAGACCCAGGAGTTGCGCCTGTCGCAAGAGGCCGGTTCGTTCCTGGTCAACGACGGTCAGTTGTTTGTGCGTGACACCAAAGTCACTGGCTGGCGCGAGAAGGACAACGGCCCGGCCACCTTCCGTTCGCCGAAGGAATTCCGTCCGTTCCTGCTGGCCTGGGGCGGCACCGAGACCTACATCGTCAACAGCAAGATGGCCAGCTTCGGCTACGCCAACAGTAAGTCGTACGGGGTGAGTATTTCCCAGTACACGCCGAACATGGCCAAGGTCCTCAAGCGTCCCGAGCCGACCGGCTGGATCGTCGGCTCCGAGTTCTCCGACATGTGGTACGGCTTCTACTGCTACGAGACCCGCGACTTCGTGGTCAAGGGCAACACCTACAAGGACAACATCGTCTACGGCATCGACCCGCACGACCGTTCCCACGGTCTGATCATTGCCGAGAACACCGTCCACGGCACGAAGAAGAAGCACGGCATCATCATTTCCCGTGAGGTGAACGACAGCTTCATCTTCAACAACAAGAGCTACGACAACCACCTCTCGGGCCTGGTGATCGACCGTAACAGCGTCAACAACATCATTGCCTACAACGAGATCTACAAGAACCACACGGACGGCATCACCCTCTACGAGTCCGCCGACAACCTGCTGTGGGGCAACAAGGTCATCAGCAACAAGCGCCACGGCATCCGCATTCGTAACAGCGTGAACATCCGCCTCTACGAAAACGTCGCCATGGCCAACGGGCTGACCGGCGTCTACGGCCACATCAAGGACCTGACCGACACCGACCGCGACATCAAGCTCGACCCGTTCGACGCCCAGGTCTCGCTGATCGTGGTCGGCGGTGAACTGGCGGCCAACGGCAGCGGCCCGATGGCCATCGACTCGCCGTTGAGCGTCGAGCTGTATCGCGTATCGATGCTGGCGCCGACCAAGTCCAGCGGCATCAGCTTCAACGGCATCCTCGGCGAGCGCCAGGATGAAATTCTCGACCTGCTGGTGCGCCAGCAGAAAGCCGTACTGATCGACCCTGTCGAACGCCAGACCGAACTGCGGGACTGAGGATAATTTTATGCACCCACACTTGATCAAATTACTCAGCCTGTCGGCCCTGACCGTGGGCATTCTGGCGGCCAGCAATGCTGCCCGCGCCGATGAAGCGGCGGGCGCCACCGCGCCAAAATTCAGCGCCGAACCGTGCTGCAACCTGTGCCCGGCCGCGCACGACGCGAAGAACTACACCACGCGTTATCAGCAGAACTTCACCACCCTGGTGCAGGCGCAGGGCGACTGGCTGTTCCGTACCCAGGAAGATTTGCGCACCGAGTTCAACACCACCCCGGCCGGCTACAAACGCCTGCAACAGCTGCACGATGCGTTCAAGGCCAAAGGCGTCGAACTGGTGATCGTCTACCAGCCGACCCGTGGTCTGGTGAACCGCAACAAGCTCAACCCGCAGGAAAAAGCCGCGTTCGATTACGAGAAAGCGCTGGGCAACTACAAGACCATGCTCGGCCGATTCGCCAAGATGGGATACGTGGTACCGGACCTGTCGCCGCTGACCAACGAATCGCTGCCGGACACCCTGCCCGCCCACGATTTCTACTTCCGCGGCGACCAGCACTGGACCCCATACGGTGCTCAGCGCACAGCGAAAATCGTCGCCGAGAAGGTCAAGCAGATCCCGGCCTTCGCCGACATTCCCAAGCGTGAATTCGAGACCAAGCGCACCGGGCGCATGGGCAAGACCGGCACCCTGCACAACATGGCCGGGCAACTGTGCGGCACCAGTTACGCGATCCAGTACATGGACCAGTTCACCACCGAGCCGAAAGGCGAGGCCGGTGACGGCGACCTGTTCGGTGATTCCGGCAACCCGCAAATCACCCTCGTGGGCACCTCGCACAGCGGCAAGAACTACAACTTCGCCGGCTTCCTCGAAGAGGCCATTGGCGCCGACATCCTCAACGTCGCCTTCCCCGGCGGTGGTCTGGAAGGTTCGATGCTGCAGTACCTCGGTAGCGACGAATTCCAGAAGACCCCGCCGAAGATTCTGATCTGGGAATTCTCGCCGCTGTACCGCCTCGACCAGGAAACCATCTATCGCCAAATGATGGCGCTGCTGGATAACGGTTGCGAAGGCAAGGAAACCCAAATGTCCGCCAGTACCACGCTCAAGCCTGGCGGCAAACAGGAACTGCTGGTCAACAGCAAGAACCTGAACCTGCAGAACAGCAGCCATCAGGTCGACATCCGCTTCGCCGACACCTCGGTGAAAACCCTGCAAGCCACCCTCTGGTACATGAACGGTCGCCACGAGGACATCAAGATCGAGAAACCGGAAACCTCCGACACCGACGGTCGTTTCGCCTTTGAGCTGCGCACGGACGAAGACTGGGCCTCGCAAAATCTGCTGGCCGTCGAAGTCCAGGGCCCGGAAGCGGGTACCGCGCCGCAAAAAGTCGAAGCGAAAATCTGCAAACGCAACGTATTCCCGGGCGCTGGGCCACAAACCGCTCAGCTCGGGCAATGAGGTCTGCTATGCGAAATCGAACGATCAAACACCTGCTTGCGCCATCCCTGTTGACCCTGGCGATGTTCGCCGGGGCCACTCAGGCCGCCGCGCCATTGCGCCCGCCGCAGGGCTATTTCGCCCCGGTGGATAAATTCAAGAGCGGCGACAACAGCGAAGGCTGCGACGCGATGCCGGCGCCGTACACCGGACCGCTGCAATTTCGCAGCAAATACGAAGGCTCGGACAAGGCCCGCGCGACCCTGAACGTGCAGTCGGAAAAAGCTTTCCGCGACACCACCAAGGACATCACCACCCTGGAGCGCGGCACCGCCAAACGAGTGATGCAGTTCATGCGCGACGGCCGGCCGGAGCAGCTCGACTGCACGCTGAACTGGCTGACCGCGTGGGCCAAGGCCGATGCATTGATGTCGAAAGACTTCAACCACACCGGCAAGTCGATGCGCAAATGGGCACTGGGCAGCATGGCCTCTTCGTACATCCGCCTGAAGTTCTCCGATTCGCATCCGCTGGCCACGCATCAGCAAGAAGCGCAGCAGATCGAGGCGTGGTTCAGCAAGATGGCCGATCAGGTGGTCAGCGACTGGGACAACCTACCGCTGGAAAAAACCAACAACCACTCGTACTGGGCCGCCTGGTCGGTGATGGCCACCGCTGTCGCCACCAACCGTCGCGACCTGTTCGACTGGGCGGTGAAGGAATACAAGGTCGGGGTCAATCAAGTCGACGCCGACGGCTTCCTGCCCAACGAACTCAAGCGCCAGCAACGCGCCCTCGCCTATCACAACTACGCCCTGCCGCCACTGGCGATGATCGCCAGCTTCGCCCAGGTCAACGGCGTCGATCTGCGTCAGGAAAACAACAGCGCGCTCAAGCGTCTGGGTGATCGGGTGTTGGCCGGGGTGAAAGACCCGGATCAGTTCGAGGAAAAGAACGGCAAGAAACAGGACATGACCGACCTGAAAGAGGACATGAAATTCGCCTGGCTCGAACCGTTCTGCACCCTCTACACCTGCCCGGCGGATGTGATCGAGAAGAAGCACGGCATGCAACCGTTCAAGACCTTCCGCCTCGGCGGCGACCTGACCAAGGTCTACGACCCGTCGCATGAGAAGGGCAACAAGGGTTCGTAGGACAGGACACAAAACCCTGTGGGAGCTGGCTTGCCAGCGATTGCAATCCGACATTCAACACGGATGTCGAACGACCTGACGCTATCGCTGGCAAGCCATCTCCCACACGGGTTGTGGTGAATCTGGATGCAATACATCCCCCGGAATTTTCATGGGGGGTTTGGGGGGGCTTTGGCCCTTGACTGTTGGTTCAAACATGGAGAGATCGGGATGGTATTTTCATCCAACGTGTTCCTGTTTCTGTTCTTGCCGATCTTTCTCGGCTTGTACTATTTGAGCGGGCAACGCTATCGCAACCTGTTGCTGCTGATCGCCAGCTACGTGTTCTACGCGTGGTGGCGGGTGGACTTCCTGGCGCTGTTCGCCGGCGTCACCCTGTGGAACTACTGGATCGGCCTGAAAGTCGGTGCCGCCGGCGTGCGTACCAAACCGGCGCAGCGCTGGCTGCTGCTCGGCGTCGCGGTCGACCTGTGCATCCTCGGCTACTTCAAATACGCCAATTTCGGCGTGGACAGCATCAACGCGATCATGACCTCGTTCGGTCTGGAACCGTTCATCCTGACCCACGTGCTGCTGCCGATCGGTATCTCGTTCTACATCTTCGAATCGATCAGCTACATCATCGACGTGTACCGCGGCGACACCCCGGCCACGCGCAACCTGATCGACTTCGCGGCGTTCGTGGCGATCTTCCCGCACCTGATTGCCGGCCCGGTTCTGCGCTTCCGCGACCTCGCCGATCAATTCAACAACCGCACCCACACCCTCGACAAGTTCTCCGAGGGCTGCACGCGGTTCATGCAGGGTTTCATCAAGAAGGTGTTCATCGCCGACACCCTCGCGGTAGTGGCCGACCACTGCTTCGCCCTGCAAAACCCGACTACGGGTGATGCCTGGCTGGGCGCGCTGGCGTACACCGCGCAGCTGTATTTCGACTTCTCCGGTTACAGCGACATGGCCATCGGTCTGGGCCTGATGATGGGTTTCCGCTTCATGGAAAACTTCAAGCAGCCGTACATCAGCCAGTCGATCACCGAGTTCTGGCGTCGCTGGCACATCAGCCTGTCGACCTGGCTGCGTGACTACCTGTACATCACCCTCGGCGGTAACCGCAAAGGCACGCTGATGACCTATCGCAACCTGTTCCTGACCATGCTGCTGGGTGGTCTGTGGCACGGCGCGAACATCACTTACATCGTCTGGGGCGCCTGGCACGGCATGTGGCTGGCGATCGAAAAAATGCTCGGCATCAACACCTCGCCGCGCAGCCTCAACCCGATCCGCTGGGCGCTGACCTTCCTGCTGGTGGTGATGGGCTGGGTGATCTTCCGTGCCGAGAACCTGCACGTCGCCGGGCGCATGTACGGCGCGATGTTCAGCTTCGGCGACTGGTCGCTGTCGGAACTCAACCGCGCCAGCCTCACCGGTCTGCAAGTGGCAACCCTGGTGGTGGCGTACGCAACGCTGGCGTTCTTCGGCCTGCGTGATCTGTACACCAACCAGCCTCCGGTCAAAACCAAGCCAGTAGTCAACGTCGAAACCGACGGCCCTGCCGCTGCGACCCCGGGCATCATCAAAGCCGCACCCGGCGAAAACCCGGCGAGCATCCACGAGCCTGGCTACACCGTCGGCGTCGAAGCCCAGGTGCAACCGGCGTACTGGACGGCGGACTGGTCGCGCTACGTGATGCGCGGGCTGATCCTGCTGCTGTTCATCGCCTCGATTCTCAAACTCTCGGCGCAAAGCTTCTCGCCGTTCCTTTACTTCCAGTTCTGAGGGATCTGACATGACCCGCTCATTACGCATCTTCTACATCGCGCTGTTTCTGCTGACCCTGCTGGTGCTCGGTCTGTGGTCGGTGCGCAGCTTCTTCGGCTTCAACACCAATGCCGACGCGACGGTGCTCAACGGTCGCTGGACCAAAGCCGTGGAAACCCACTACGACGATCAGTTTCCGATCAAGCGACTGGGCACCAACCTCTGGGCGGCGCTGGATTTCAAACTGTTCAACGAAGGGCGTCCGGGCGTGGTGCTCGGTCGCGATCAGTGGCTGTACAGCGACGAAGAATTCAACCCGATCGTCAACGAAGAGCTGAACCTGCAAGGCAACTACGCGCTGGTCGAAGGCGTGCGGCAGACCCTGAAAGAGAAAGGCGTGAAACTGGTGATGGCGATCGTGCCGGCCAAGGTGCGCCTGTACCCGGAACACCTGGGTGAAGTGAAACCGGCAAGCATTCACGCCAACCTTTATCAGGACTTCCACGCCCGTGTCGCGGCAGACAAGATCCTCGCCCCGGACCTGCTCGGCCCGCTGCAACAAGCCAAGCAAAACGGTCAGCAAGTGTTCCTGCGCACCGACACCCACTGGACCCCGGAAGGCGCCGAAATCGCCGCCAACACCCTGGCCAAGACCATCGCCGACAAGTTCCCGCTCAGCGGCGAGCCGCAGCGCTTCGTCACCACGCCAGCCGAAAAGGTCACGCACAAGGGCGACCTGCGTCTGTTCCTGCCGCTGGATCCGCTGTTCGAAAACCTGATGCCGGCGCAAGAGCCGCTGCAAAAGCGCAACACCGTGGCCGCCGAGCAACCGGCCGGTGACGACGCGCTGTTCGCCAGCAGCGAAGTACCGGTCGCACTGATCGGCACCAGCTACAGCGCGAACCCCAACTGGAACTTCGTCGGTGCGCTGAAACAAGCGCTGCACAGCGACGTGGTCAATTACGCCGAGGACGGCCACGGCCCGATCCTGCCGATGCTCAGCTACCTGAAAAGCGATGACTTCAAGAACAGCCCGCCACAGGTGCTGATCTGGGAGTTTCCTGAACGATATCTGCCTGTGAACAACGAAATCGGCGACGCCGACCCGCAGTGGGTCGCAGAGCTCAAACAAGCCGGTGCTCGCCAACAAAACGTAGCCATCAACACTAAATCCGAGACGCCCGATCGGGCGCAAAACTGAAAGAGAGGTAACACCATGACTTTCACTACTACTCCTCGTCGTCTCGCCAAACGCTTCGCACTGGTTGCGGGTCTGAGCGTGCTGTCGGTCCAGGCCTTTGCCGGTGGTGACGCCGCGCTGTACGGCCCGACCGCACCAAAAGGCTCGACCTTCGTGCGGGTCTACAACGCCAGCAACGCCGAAGTCAGCGCCACCGTCGGCAGCACCAATCTGAGTGACGTAGCGCCACTGGCCAGCAGCGACTTCAGCTTCATGCCGGGCGGTGACTACAGCGCCAAAGTCGGCAGCCAGACCCTGCCGGTCAAACTGGCCGGTGACCACTACTACACCCTGGTCAACAACGCGTCCGGCGCGCCGCAACTGATCGAAGAACCGCCGTTCAAGAACAAGCAGAAATCCCTGGTGCGCGTGCAGAACCTCAGCGACAAGCCGCTGACCCTGAAGACCGCCGACGGCAAGACCGAGGTGGTGCCGAACGTGGCCGCCAAGGGCCGTGGCGAGCGTGAAATCAACCCGGTGAAAGTCAGCCTGGCGCTGTACGAAGGTGACAAGAAAGTCGGCGACGTGAAACCGGTCGCGCTGGAGCGCGGTGAGGCCGCGGTGCTGTACGTCACCGGCTCCGGCAGCAGCCTGTCGCCAGTCTGGGTGAAACGCCCGGTGTCGACTCGCTAACAAATTTCATGAACTGACCCGGCCTCCTGTGGGAGCTGGCTTGCCAGCGATGCAGACACCTCGGTTCTGCAGATACACCGAGGTGATGCCATCGCTGGCAAGCCAGGCTCCCACAGGGACCGAGGCAAGAGTTCGGATACGAGACAAAAACAAGAGTGAAACGACACAACGTTCGTGCCTCTAACCAATCGATTTTTATGGAGTAAACAACATGATTCCGGTGATCTTGTCAGGTGGTAGCGGTTCACGTCTTTGGCCGCTTTCGCGTAAGCAATTCCCTAAACAATTCCTGGCCCTGACCGGTGAACACACGCTGTTCCAGCAAACGCTGGAGCGCCTGGTGTTCGAAGGCATGGACACGCCGATCGTGGTCTGCAACAAGGATCACCGTTTCATCGTCAACGAACAGTTGGCCAACCGTAACCTCGAATGCCAGCGCATCCTCATGGAGCCGTTCGGCCGCAACACCGCACCAGCGGTAGCGCTGACTGCGATGATGCTGGTCAACGAAGGGCGTGACGAACTGATGCTGGTGCTGCCGGCCGACCACGTGCTGGAAGACCAGAAAGCCCTGCAACGCGCCCTCGCCCTGGCCACCGTCGCCGCCGAAAACGGCGAGATGGTGCTGTTCGGCGTGCCGGCGACCAAACCGGAAACCGGCTACGGCTACATCAAATCCACCGGCGACTCGCTGCTGCCAGAAGGCGTCAGCCGCGTTTCGCACTTCGTTGAAAAACCCGACGTCAAACGCGCCACCGAATACGTCGAGTCCGGCGGCTACTACTGGAACAGCGGCATGTTCCTGTTCCGCGCCAGCCGCTTCCTCGAAGAGCTGAAAAAGCACGATCCGGACATCTACGACACCTGCCTGCTGACCCTTGAGCGCAGCCAGCAGGACGCCGACACCATCACCTTCGACGAAGCCACCTTCGCTTGCTGCCCGGACAACTCCATCGACTACTCGGTGATGGAAAAAACCCAGCGCGCCTGCGTGGTGCCGCTGACCGCCGGCTGGAGCGATGTCGGTTGCTGGTCGTCGCTGTGGGAAGTCAACGAGAAGGATGCCAACGGCAACGTCAGCAAAGGCGACGTGGTGATCCAGGACAGCAAGAACTGCATGATCCACGGCAACGGCAAACTGGTGTCGGTGATCGGCCTGGAAAACATCGTCGTGGTCGAAACCAAGGACGCGATGATGATCGCCCACAAAGACAAGGTTCAGGGCGTCAAGCAGATGGTCAACACCCTCAACGAGCAGGGCCGCAGCGAAACCCAGAACCACTGCGAGGTCTACCGTCCGTGGGGTTCCTACGACTCGGTGGACATGGGCGGCCGTTTCCAGGTCAAGCACATCTCGGTGAAGCCGGGCGCGTGCCTGTCGCTGCAAATGCACCACCACCGCGCCGAACACTGGATCGTGGTCAGCGGCACCGCCGAAGTGACCTGCGATGACAACGTGTTCCTGCTCTGCGAGAACCAGTCGACCTACATCCCGATCGCCTCGGTGCACCGCCTGCGCAACCCGGGCAAGATCCCGCTGGAAATCATCGAAGTGCAGTCGGGTTCGTACCTGGGTGAAGACGATATCGAGCGCTTCGAAGACATCTACGGTCGCTCCACCCCGATCGAACGCGGCGTGTCGGTGAAAACCATCGCGCAGTGATCTCCCGGCAATAAGAAGCCCCCGTCCAGCCCGCTGCGTCCCCTATCCGCAGTGGGTTGGGCGGGGGCTTTTTTTAGAAGCAAAAGATCGCAGCCTGCGGCAGCTCCTACAGGGAAAACGCGTTCAAACCGTAGGAGCTGCCGCAGGCTGCGATCTTTTGACTTTACCCTGCCCATCGCCAACCTCACCTACGCTTAGGTAGGATGCCCGTCTATCCCTGCGAGGTTGTGCGACATGTTCATCGGCGTCTTGCTGGTCATTACCTGGCTGATCCTCTTGCTGCGTTATCCGGCCAAGGCCGTGCCGGTGTCGGTCGCGGCCGCCGTAGGTCTGGGATTGGTCGCGGTCTGGGTGGTGTGGCTGGACAACCGCGAGCTCAAGCAACTGGCACGCCTTGAGATGCGCATTGTCTATGCGCCCGAACAATGCCCGGCGGATCGTCCGCTGCAACTGAAAATGAAAAACGGCAACGACGTGCCGCTGACCGAATTACGCTGGCGCATCGCAGCCTACGCGCCCGGCGACACGGTCAATCTGGCCGACAACCAATACTCCGCCCCACGCTATCGCGGCCCCGGCGAACTGCAGGCCGGCGGTAACTGGGAAGACTGCCTGCCGATGCCACCGCTGCGCCCCGGTTACCGTCCGCAAACCCTGGAGTTTCGCGCAGAGCGTTTGCAGGGCAGTTTCTCCGACTGATCCCCCTCCCCACCTTTTTGCACAAGGAATGCGCCATGCCCGTTGCGTTGATTACCGGTTGCTCCAGCGGCATTGGCCGCGCCCTCGCCGATGCATTCAAAGCCGCCGGCTACGAAGTCTGGGCCACTGCGCGCAAAACCGAAGATGTCGCGGCCCTCGCCGCTGCCGGGTTCACCGCCATCGCGCTGGACGTCAATGACAGCGTGGCGCTGGAACAGCTCGCCGAACGCCTCAACCAGCAACACGGCGGCCTCGATGTGCTGATCAACAACGCCGGTTATGGCGCGATGGGGCCGCTGCTCGACGGCGGCGTGCCGGCCATGCAGCGCCAGTTCGAAACCAATGTGTTTTCGATGGTCGGCGTTACCCGCGCACTGTTTCCGGTACTGCGTCGGGCCAAGGGGCTGGTGGTGAACATCGGCAGTGTCTCAGGCGTGCTGGTGACGCCGTTCGCTGGCGCGTATTGCGCCTCGAAAGCGGCGGTGCATGCGTTGAGCGATGCACTGCGCATGGAGCTGGCGCCGTTCGGCATTCGCGTGATGGAGGTCCAGCCCGGGGCGATTCAGTCGAGCTTCGCCAAGAATGCAGGGCACGAAGCCGAGCAACTGATCAACGAGCAATCGCCGTGGTTTCCCTTGCGTGAGGGGATCCGCGCACGGGCCAAGGCCTCGCAGGACAAGCCGACGCCAGCCAGTGAGTTTGCGGCTGAGTTGCTCAAGGCTGTGCAGCGGGACAAGCCGCCACGCTTGATTCGTATCGGTAATGGCAGCCGCGCGTTGCCGTTGCTGGCGACGGTGTTGCCCAAGGGGTTGCTGGAGTCGACGTTGATGCGGCGGTTCGGGTTGCGTGGGAAGCTCTGAGACCGGGTTGACGCTTTCGCGAGCAGGCTCGCTCCCACACTGGATCTGTGACACATCGAAGATCCCCTGTGGGAGCGAGCCTGCTCGCGAAGGGGCCAGATCAGCCAACACTCAGCCCCAGCCCTTCATGAAATCAATGAACGCCCGCACCTTCAGCGGCAAATGCCGGGTATCCGGGTACAGCGCATACACCCCCCTGCTGAGCAAAACGGTAATCGGCCAGCAACCGCACCAATCGCCCCGCTTCCAGATCATCCTGAATCAGCCACTGCTGCTCAGTTCGCTGTTGGGCGCATTGGGCGGCAATGATTTCCGCTTACTGCTTTCTCGCCGCCGCTCTGCTGAAGCTGTTGCCGATGGTCGCCGCGCTGCGTTTCGACGCCTCCAAAGTGCTCGCCCTACTGAGCCCACCTTCCCTTCAGGAAAAACCCACATGATTGACTACAACGAATATTTTGATGAAGTGATCCAGGCCCACCTGGTCATCGAACGCTGGTTTGCCGTGGAGCAAAATTCGGCGGAACTTGCGCGCTTGCTGAGCCGGTTCTCGGCGGATTTTTCCATGGTCACGCCGCTGGGTCGGGCGCTGGATATCGAAGCCTTGCGCGGGCTGTTTCAGTCAGCAGGCGGGAAGAAGCCCGGGTTCCGGATCGAGCTCAGTGAGCTGCGCGGGATTGCCCTGCATGCGCATGGCGCAACGCTGAGTTATCGCGAGCAGCAGAGCGATGCGAGCGGGTTGCACACTGATCGCCGGTCGACAGTGGTGTTTGAAAAGAGCGAAGACGGGCGGGTGCTGTGGCGGCATTTGCAGGAGACGTTTTGCAGCGAATAGATTTCCTGAGAAACCGCGTCGCCCCAATCGCGGGCAAGCCACGCTCCCACAGATATCACGGCGTTCAAAGAATTTGCGCACGCCACAACATCTGTGGGAGCGTGGCTTGCCCGCGATGGCAGCGACGCGGTCTGTCAGTTGTCCACCGACTCTTGCTTCACCACCACCGTGCAAGTGATCCCCGCCGCCAGCAACACCCCCTCCGGCACTTCATCGATGTGAATGCGCACCGGTACCCGCTGTGCCAGGCGCACCCAGTTGAACGTCGGGTTCACGTCGGCGATCAGCTCGCGGCTTTCCGGGTTGTCGCGGTCGTAGATGCCGCGGGAAATGCTTTCCACGTGGCCCTTCAACACTTCGCCGCTCATCAGTTGCATGTCGGCTTTGTCACCCACGCGCACATGCGGCAGTTTGGTCTCTTCGAAGAAGCCGTAGACCCAGAACGAGTTCATGTCGACCACGGCCATTTTCGCTTCGCCAATGCGCGCGTAGTCGCCGCGATGCACGTTGAGGTTGGTCACGTAACCGTCCACCGCCGCGCGCACTTCGGTGCGTTTGAGGTTAAGTTCGGCGGCTTCCAGTTGCGCTTGCGCGTGTTGGTAATCGGCCAGCGCGGCGTCGGCGATGTTGCTGGCGTCGTCGCGGTTTTCCTTGGAGATCACCAGGTTGTCGAGATCGGCGCGGCGATGTGCGTTGACTTTGCGCATCTCCCACGTCGACTTGCGCGAAGCGACCAGCGACTGCGCCTGCTTGACCGCGATGCGGTAGTGCTCGGGGTCGATCTGCATCAACAGGTCGCCCTTCTTCACCAACTGGTTGTCGCGCACCGGCACATCGATGACTTCACCGGTGACGTCAGCCGCAACGTTGATGATGTCCGCCCGCACCCGGCCGTCGCGGGTCCACGGGGTGTTCATGTAGTGCTCCCACAGGGTCCGGCCAATCCACAGTGCCAGGGCCAGCACCAGCAGGGTCGCGAGCAGGCTGAAAAACTTTTTCATCAGAACGTTCTCAACGGTAGACAGTCAGCGCCATGGCGCCGAACAGACAGGTAAACAGACTCAGGCGCAGCAGCGCCGGGTGCCAGAAAAAACGGTACAGATCGAACCCCGAAAGGAACCGGTCGAGCGCCCAGGCCAGCGCCGCAGCGACAAAGAACATCAGGGTCATGGTCGGCATGTACACGCCGTGGAAGGCGATTTCACGAGGCATGGAAAAGTCCTTCTGGCTTGGCGATGGCGTAGGCAGCGAGTGGTGATTGCGGGTCGAGCAATGAGGTGCGGATGAAGTGCAGGTAACTCTTCACCCGACGCAGCGCGGAGGTGTCGAAGTGCGGCGCGAACGGCTCGTCGGTCGCGGCGACCCGGCTGATCGCGTGATCGACCGCCACCAGTGCACGCTCCAGATTGCTCGGGTTCGGTTGCAGAAACAGCCGCACCAGCGCCCGGCCCATCACCCGAATGGCCTGGCGCCACGGCTGCGATTCGGCATACGCCGGGTGCACCGGGAGAATTGCCTGTTCCTTGCGCAATTCGATGATCGCGTGGCCGACTTCGAGCACCACGAACATCCAGCGCAGCAGGTTTTTTTGTACCTTCGGCTGACCGGCAGCGAGGCCGTATGCCTGATGCAACAGATCGCGGGTGCGACTCTCGAAACTCGACGCCAGCCCCTTGAGTTTGCCGCTGATGGCGTAGACCACCTGACCGCGCAGGTCCTGCTCCAGCCGCTTCCACAACCAGCGGCTGTTCGGCGGCAGAATGATTGCCCCCGCCGCCGCGCACACCAGCATGCCCATGACCATGGCGATGTAGTCGTTGATGAAGGTGTAAGGGTTGTAGACGGTCAGGTTGTCCGGCACGGAACCTGTGCTGAAGAAGATCAGCAACCCCAGGCCGACCCCGGCATATTGCGGCCGCGACGTGAGGAACGAACCGAGCACGATCACCGGCGCGAGCATCACGCACAACAGCGGAAAACCGTCGATCCACGGGAAGATGAAAAACATCTCGACGAAGCCGATCAGCGCCCCGAGGAACGTCCCGCAGGCCATCTGGAACGCCATGCGTTTCGGGTTCGGTGTGGCGGCGGACAAACCCACGGTGGCGGCGGCAATCAAGGTCATGGTCGCGCCACTCGGCCACGCGGTGGCCACCCAATAGCTGCCCAGCACAATCAGGATGAACGACGCGCGGATCCCCGAAGCCGCCGCGGCCCACCAGTTGGTTTGCGGGGTGAACGGCTCGTCCCAGCGCTCACGCTCGTGGCGGTGATCGGCCAGCGAGGCGTGGGTCTGTGCATAACTGTGCAAGTCATCGACGAAGCGATAGAGCAATTCGTAGGCGGTGTGGAAGTCCAGTTGCTCGGCTTCACTCGGAGCGGTTTCCTGGAAAATGCCGCGCAAGGTTCGCACGCGTGTCGGCAGGCCTTCCTTGTAAGTCGCCAACGCCGTCGCCAAGCGTGCCGCGTCCGGGCTGGTCAAGGCACGGCCACTGAAGCCGTCGAGCACTTCGGCCAGGTCCTGCAGGCCCGGTTTGATCGCGGCCACCACATGTTCTTCGCCATTGCCGCGCAGGCGCTCGAGCAACTGATGCAGGGCGTTGAAGCGTGTGGTGATGCCCATGAACTCGCTGTTCAAACGACTGAGGCGACCGTTGCGCCGACGCATGTGCGGGTCTTCGAACACGGTCACGCTGCGCAGCCCTTCCAGGCCTACGGCTTCGGCGATGAAGCGCACGTTGCTCGCTTCGAACGACTCGGCCTTGCTGCGCCCGCGCAGGCCATCGGTGACAAACAGCGCGAACACACCGAAGCGCTGATACAGCGCGTTGCGCATGGCTGCGCTGGCGGTTTGCGGCAGGATCGCGGCGCTGATCACGGTCGAGCAGAGAATCCCCAACGAGATTTCCAGCACCCGCCACACAGCGGCCATGAACGCACCGTCCGGATGCGCCAGCGCCGGCAGTCCGACCATCGCCGCGGTGTAGCCAGCGAGGACAAAACCGTAGGCACGAAAATTACGGCAGCGCGCCGCACCCGCCGAACAAATGCCGACCCAGATTGCCAGCGAGCCCAGGAACAATTCGGTGTTCTGCGCGAACAGCGCGATCAGCGTGACCATCATCGCCGACCCGGCCAGAGTGCCGAGAAAGCGATAGAAACTCTTGGCGAACACCTGCCCGCTCTGCGGCTGCATGACGATGAACACGGTGATCATCGCCGTACGCGGTTGCGGCAACTCCAGGCGCATCGCCAGCCACAGCGTCAGGAACGCGGCGAGCAATACCTTGAAGATGTAGACCCAGGTCACGCCATCGCTGCGCGCCCAGTCAAAGAAGCCACGGCGCCATTCCAGGGAGGCAAGCCAGCGTAGAGGTGCGGGCAAGGGAGTCATTAAATCTGCTCAATGATTGAGGACTGAAGAGTTATCTGTGGCAAACATCAATTTTTGTGGTGAACACAAACTCTGTGGTGAGGGGATTTATCCCCGATGGGTTGCGCAGCAGCCCCAAGAAAAGCCAATGCGGTGTGCCAAGCAGAACCGGTTTGCAGGTTTTGGGGCTGCTCCGCAGCCCATCGGGGATGAATCCCCTCGCCACAAAGGTTTTGTGTAGTGAGTTGTGTGTTCACCGCAGCAGAGTCGGGGTTTTCGGGGCTGCTGTTTGCTCGGCAGTCGGCACGTCATTACCCGCCCCGAGGCCGCCACCCAACGCCGTCACCAGCTCGGCATGCGCACTCAAGCGCGCCGCCTGCACTTGCTGCTGCACTTGCTGTTGCTTGAACAGCAAGGTCTGCGCATTGAGCACGTTGAGGTAATCGGTGAGGCCGCGCTGATAGGCGATCATCGCGATGTCGTAGGTCTTCTGCGCGGTGGCCACCGACTCGGCGGCGAAGGCTTGCTGCTTGTCCATCGACTCGCGGCGGATCAACTGGTCGGAGATGTTCTTCAGCGCATTGACCAGCGTCTGGTTGTAATGCGCCACGGCGATGTCATACCCGGCGGACGCTTCGCCCAGCTCACTGCGCAAACGTCCACCGTCGAAGATCGGCAACGAGATCGCCGGGCCGACGTTGTAGTTGAGCTTCTTGCCAGTCAAAAACTCCAGCGCCCCGCCGCCGGTGGCCATGTAGCCGAGGCTGCCGACCAGATCGACGTTGGGATAAAACCCGGCGTGCGCCACGTCGATCCCGCGTGCCTGCGCTGCCACTTGCCAGCGACTGGCAACCACGTCCGGGCGTTGACCGAGCAACTCGGCGGGCAATGCCGACGGCAGTTTCAACGCAGCACCCAGGGCCAAAGTCGGGCGCTGCAACTGCGCGCCGTCGCCCGGGCCCTTACCGGCCAGCGCGGCGATCTGGTTGCGGCTCAGGGCGATGGCTTCGTCGAGCGCATCCAGTTGCCGATGGGTTTCCGGCAACGGTGTTTCGGCCTGACTGACTTCGAAGTGCGTGCCGATCCCGCCATCCAGACGCTTCTGCGCCAGATCCAGAATCTGCTGTTGCTGCTTGAGGGTCGCGGCGACGATATCGCGCTGGGCATAGTGCAGCGACAGCTCGATGTAGGCGCGCACGATATTCTTCTGCAATTCCAGCTGCGCCAGCCGCGCTTCGGCGGCGCTCATGTGCGCCAGATCCACCGCGCGTTCGCTGGCATTGCTTTCACGCCCCCAGAGGTCGAGGGCGTAGCTGAAACCCAGCGCGGCGTTGTTGTCCCAGGTGGTGGTGTTGGCCAGCTCGCCCGGGCCGTAGAACTGGTCGGTCGGCCAGTTGTGGCGCTTGAGCGTCGACTCGCCATTGATCTGCAACGACTCGGCCGCTTCGGCGACACCGGCCAGCGCCTTGGCCTGACGCACCCGCGCCGCGGCCATGGCCATGCTCGGACTGCCCTGCACGGCGAGGTCGATCCAGCGATTGAGTTGCGGGTCGCCGTAGGCTTGCCACCATTGTGCGGTGGGCCAATTGGCGTCTTTGGCGGCGTGGGCAATCGCGTCGTCGGTGGCCAGGGTATTGGCCTCCAGTGCCTTGCCCTGCGGGGCAATTCCTCCGGTACCGATGCAGCCGCCAAGACCCAAAGTAAAAGCCAGAACACTGAGCGGCAAAAGCGCTCTGTTGATGCGACGCGGCACAGCTGCGAATTCCTGAAAGAGGATAAGGCGGGACGTGTTCCCTTCTGCAGGAGCTGCCGAAGGCTGCGATCTTTGATCCTGATTCCCTTAAAACAGAATCAAAAGATCGCAGCCTTCGGCAGCTCCTACAGGGAACGGCGCAATTCTAGGGAACGCCCTGTTCGGCGATAAGCTGGGATTCCTGTGAATCTTTGTTACCGTTAACGAGATAATCCCTTGGTCGGGGGTCTCAGCCCCTGAAACTTCGTGTCACAATTTGCCATCTCCCTTGAGAGCACCCCATGGACACATTGCAAAACATGCGCGCCTTCAGTTGTGTGGCCGAAGCCGGCAGCTTCACCGCCGCCGCCGTGCAACTCGACACCACCACGGCCAACGTCTCGCGCGCGGTCTCCAACCTGGAAGCCCACCTGCAAACCCGCCTGCTCAATCGCACGACCCGGCGCATCGCCCTGACCGAGGCCGGCAAGCGCTACCTGCTGCGTTGCGAGCAGATCCTGGCCTATGTCGAAGAAGCCGAAGCCGAGGCCAGCGAAGCCCACGCGCGCCCCGCCGGCCAACTGAAAGTGCACACCATGACCGGCATCGGTCAGCACTTCGTGATCGACGCCATCGCCCGCTACCGCAAGACCCACCCGGACGTGACCTTCGACCTGACCATGGCCAACCGCGTGCCGGACCTGCTCGACGAGGGCTACGACGTGTCCATCGTGCTGGCCAGCGAACTGCCGGACTCGGGCTTCGTCTCGCAACGCCTGGGCATCACCTACAGCATCGTCTGCGCCTCCCCGGCCTACGTGAAAGCCAACGGCTGCGCGCAAAAACCCAGCGACCTGCTGAACCACGCCTGCCTGCGCCTCGTCAGCCCGGTGATCCCCCTGGAAAAATGGGCCTTCAACGGCCCCGACGGCCAGGAAATGGTCACCATCAACAGCTCGCCGTTCCTGGTGAACTCCGCCGACGCCATGAAAGCCGCGATCATCAGCGGCATGGGCGTCGGCGTCCTGCCGGTCTACGCCGCCATCGAAGGCCTGCGCAACGGCACGCTGGTGCGGATGATGCCCAACTACCGCTCGCAGGAACTCAACCTGTACGCGATCTACCCGTCCCGGCAATACCTGGACGCGAAGATCAAGACCTGGGTCGAGTATCTGCGCGGGTCACTGCCGGAAATCCTTGCCGCGCACCAGGCAGAACTGGCGGCTTATGAGTTGAGTGGCAGCCTCGCCGGAGCCCGTGTCGCCAACTGACTTAAACAAACCGCCAAACCTGTAGGAACTGCCGCAGGCTGCGATCTTTGCCTTTGATGTTTAACAATCAAAAGATCGCAGCCTACGGCAGCTCCTACAGAAGCGGTGATTTGAAGGGAGTTTTCCGACAGGTTTTGACGGTTGTGGCTCGGAAGTGGGGTGGATAGGCTCAGGGGGTCGTTGACGAATCAACGACCGGACTTGGTCGTCCGGGTTTAGAATGGCGCACTTTTTAAGCTTGCTTAATGGCGAGCTGTGCGTGGGAGGGCCTTGGCCCTGCCGGGTTTCCATTCCCTGGTCGACCAACCTGCGTACGGTTCGCCACCCTATTGCTTGGTCGCAGTACGTGGCGAACTCCACATCCCGAATGGAGTTCCAGCATGATCAAACCCACACCCAACCCGCCCCCAGCGGAAAGCACCTCCCCCTACGAATCCCTCGATTCAAAAAAGCTCCACGACGCCGCCGAACGCGCCCTCGACCACTACCTGAAACCTTCCGCCGCCGCTGTGAGATTCCACAAACCCAGCAGCATGTTCCAGGTCGCCCCCGACATGGACAACGAAAGCCTGCTGGTTCACGCCTGCGAATCACTGGCCTCGGCAAGCATCATGACCAGCGACATTGCGGCCTACGTCGACAGCCCGCAGCGACAAACGATACTGGCGATCCAGCAAATCATCATGCTCGCCGAACTGGCGGTGAACCGGGTGCTGGATAACGTGGAAATCAGCCAATCTGCAGCACACAGCTGAGCCATTGTGGGAGCGGGCAAGTCAGTTAGAGGCTGGTCGGCTGTCAGGCCGCCATCGCTGGCAAGCCAGCTCCCACAAGGACTGAGTGGATTCAGTTAGATCCAGGTCGGCTGTCAGGCCGCCATCGCGAGCAAGCTCACTCCTACAGAAAAGCAAAGCAGTTCAGGCAGACCGCATGCTTTTCACCACTCAACAGGATGAGCGTTAGCTCGGCTGCAGCTCTTGATCTTGCCGTGCCGGCCCCTTCGGCAGGCTGAGTGGAGGGGTTTATCCGGGGGTGGGAGCGCAGCGACCGTTTGGCGCAGCCAAAGGCATCGAGAGGAGGTGCAGCGAAGCAAACCGGAGGCGATGCCCCCGGATAAACCCCGCAACGAAGGAACCCGAGCCTGAGCGAGGGCCGTACGCCGGGGCCCAGCGTTTTGGTTACTTTTGGGCGTCTGCAAAAGTGACTCGCCGTAAGGGCGAAACCGCCAGCCGCAACACCCGAAGCAACGGATAAACACCCAAAACCCCAGGAGCATGGTCGGCCCGGAGGCCGCCAAGACAAGCCAAACCCCACAAAGAAATGTTAGCGTGCTTGGTAATAAAGACAGCCGAGCCCAAGCCCAATGAAAAAAACAGTCCTGGCCTTCAGCCGCATCACCCCACCCATGATCGAACGCCTGCAACAGGAATTCGACGTCATCGTTCCCAACCCGAAGAACGGTGACATCAACGCCCAGTTCAACGAAGCCCTGCCCCACGCCCACGGCCTGATCGGCGTCGGCCGCAAACTCGGCAAAGCCCAACTCGAAACCGCCACAAAACTCGAAGTGGTCTCCAGCGTCTCCGTCGGCTACGACAACTACGACCTCGACTACTTCAATCAACGCGGAATCATGCTCACCAACACCCCGGACGTGCTCACCGAAAGCACCGCCGACCTCGCCTTCGCCCTGATCATGAGCAGCGCCCGCCGCGTCGCCGAACTCGATGCCTGGACCAAGGCCGGGCAGTGGCAAGCCAGCGTCGGCGCGCCATTGTTCGGCTGCGACGTCCACGGCAAGACCCTGGGCATCGTCGGCATGGGCAACATCGGCGCTGCCATCGCCCGCCGTGGCCACTTCGGCTTCAACATGCCGATTATCTACAGCGGCAACAGCCGCAAGCCCGAACTGCAACAACAACTCGGCGCACACTTTCGCAGCCTCGACCAGTTGCTCGCCGAAGCCGATTTCGTCTGCCTGGTGGTGCCGCTCAGCGACAAGACCCGCCACCTGATCAGCCATCGCGAACTGGGCCTGATGAAGCCGGGCGCGATCCTGGTCAACATCTCCCGTGGTCCGGTGGTCGACGAGCCGGCGCTGATCGAGGCGCTGCAGAACAATCGCATCCGTGGCGCCGGTCTGGACGTCTACGAAAAAGAACCGCTGGCCGAGTCCCCGCTGTTCCAGTTGAAAAATGCTGTGACATTGCCGCACATCGGCTCGGCCACCGGAGAAACCCGCGAAGCCATGGCCAATCGCGCGCTGGCCAACCTGCGCAGCGCCTTGATGGGCGAGCGTCCACGGGATCTGGTAAACCCGCAGGTCTGGCGCGGTTAAACAAAATCGGGCAAGTGCCAAAAGACACTTGCCCGACACGTTATGCACGCCCACATACTTTGCAATTCAACCCGACACCAAAACAATAGACCCCGCTATAAACTCTCCCGACATATCGAACCCTCGACAAATGTTATGGAGAACACACTTGAACGCTCTGACCATGGATAAAATTATCCGCTACAGCAAAGTCATACTGATGGGTTACTTCAGTTTTTTTGGCTTGCTGATGATGTTCAGCAATTTCACCGACTACGGTTCAAACTACGAATATGTCGCGCACGTCCTGAGCATGGACACGACCGAACACAACCCCAACCTGCGCTACCGCGCCATCACCTCGCCAACGCTGCACCACCGTATCTACTGGCTGATCATTACCCTGGAAGTCACTTTCAGCGCATTTTGCATGTTGGGTGTCTATCAATTACTCAAGAACATCAACGGCTCCAGCGAGGAATTTCATGAAGCCAAGAAGTTTTCGATCATTGGCCTTTTAATAGCTGTTTTCATCTACTACGTATGTTTTCAAGTTGTCGGTGTCGAATGGTTCGACATGGACACTTCAAACATCTGGAACGCCAAGGATTGGGCCCGGCATATTGTCGACTTTATCTTGCCGCTGCTGATTTACATCGCGATAAAAGTCGAGCGCTGAACATCAGCGCTCGCACAGTGACAGGCTCAAGCCAACTTGCCCTGACGGGGCAAAGCCAGGGCACGAGGTTTGCGAAACACCAAGACGTTGCCAAGCATGACCAACACCAGGCCGAGCAGCGCCGGAGCCGTCCACTGGTAGCCTTCGGCAAACGCCGAAACGTTCAGCGCCACCACCGGGAACAACACTGTGCAATAGGCCGCGCGCTCCGGGCCCATGCGCCCGACCAGCGTCAGGTAGGCGGTGAAACCGATCACTGAACCCGGGATCACCAGATACAACAGCGCGCCGACGTAACGTGGCGACCAGTCCATGTCGAACGCAATGCCTTTGACCAGGCACCACACCGACAACATCGCCGCCCCGTAGGCCATGCCCCAGGCATTGGTGGTCAACGGTTTCAGACCGGCCTTCTGCTGCAGACTCGACAGCATGTTGCCCGCCGAGAAACACAGCGTGCCGCACAGGGCCAACGCCAGACCGAGCAAGGTCTGCGGACTGGCTTGATGGCCGGACAGTTCCGGCCAGAACAACATCCCCAGCCCGAACAAACCGAGCGCGCCCCCCATCAGCACATTGCGCGCAATGCGCTGACCGAAGAACACCCGCGCATTGAGCGCGTTCCACAAGGTGGCGGTGGAAAACACCACCGCCACCAGACCGCTGGGAATCCACTGACTGGCCGTCAGAAAGCACATGAAGTTGACACAGAACAGGCACAACCCCTGCGCCACGCAGATCAAATGACCACGGCGATTCATCGGTTGCAGGCGCCGACTGAGCAGCAACAGCACGAACAGCACCAGCGCGGCGAGGCCGAAGCGATAGACGATCGACACCGGAATCGCCACCACCCCCAATTGCCATTTCAGGGCAATCCAGGTGGTGCCCCAGATCAGCACAGTCAGCAGATACAGCGAAAGGTTCATGACGAGACTCCTGAGGACACCGGACACTCTGTGGCGAGCGAGCTTGCTCGCGCCGGGCTGCGCAGCAGCCCCGTTCATGAGTGCTGCGCACTCGACGGGAGCAAGCTCCCTCACCACAGGGTTGTGTTGTATGGAGATTCAGGGTGCGGCAGCAACGATCGGGGCGCTTGCAGATTCTTGCGCTTTTGTCGCCCGACAGGCTGGCAGCGCCAAGGCTACGGAGTAGGATGCAAGGCGTTGGAGAGAACCGCACATGGCCGCTATCGATACCCTGCAAGTCTTTCAAGCCCTCAACCGCTCGCCGAACGCACGCCTTGTGCACAGCGCCGAGCTCGGTGACGGCTTGTCTGCGGCTTTGTGGACCAACCATCATGATGCCCAGGAATACGAAGCGCCGAGCCACCACACGCTGTCCTGCTACATCGCCGGTGGCACCGGCACCTTTCGGCGCGGGCAACCGGGGCACAAGGGCGGGCCGGACAAGTTGTGCATCCTGCCCGCCGATCACCAATCCGGCTGGGTGATCAACGGTGACATTCGCCTCGCTCACCTGTATTTCAGTGCTGAGCAATTTGCGTTGGGCTGCGTCACCTTGCTCGATCGCGAGCCGCGAGAAATGCAGTTGCGCGAGCAGACGTTTCTCGAAGATCCGCAACAGGCACAGCGCTTTCGGCAATTGCTCACGCTGAACTGGGACGAGCCGGCCGAACGTTTGCTGACCAGCAGCCTCGCTCACGAATTGATCAGCCACACCCTGCTCAGCCAGGTCGGCGCCCGTCAGGGTGTGCGCCTCAAGGGCGGACTGGCGCCCCACCAGCGCCGGCAGTTGGTGGAGTTCATCGACAGTCAATTGGCCGAACCGATCAGCCTCGGGCAACTGGCCGGTCTGTGTGCGTTGTCGGAATACCACTTTGCGCGGATGTTTCGCGTGAGCTTCGGCTTGCCGCCGCATCAGTACGTGCTGGCGCGACGCATGAGCCGGGCGCGGGAGTTGCTGCGCGGGACGGCGTTGCCGCTGGGGGAAATTGCGCTGGCGTGCGGGTTTGCCAGTGCCAGTCATTTCACCAACCGGTTTCGCCAGGTGTTGGGTGGGACACCGGGGGAATATCGGCAGGCGTTTTTGCGTTAGAGCCGAATGTTTCCGCTATCTGTCAGGGCCTTATCGCTGGCAAGCCAGCTCCCACAATGTCTCCGCCCGTTCAAGACGTCTGTGTCCCGACCGAGAACCTGTGGGAGCTGGCTTGCCGGCGATGAACGATGACGCGGTCCCCGATCAGAACTCCAGCGTGCTGGAGAGCGAAATCTGCCGCGAATCACCCATCGACACAAAGAACCGGCTCGCCGCCGAGGTGTAGTACGTGCGGTCGAACAGGTTCTTCACGTTTAGCTGGAACTTGACCTTCTGCCCTTCGAGTCGGGTGTCGTAAGTGGCGAATGCATCGGCCACGGTGTAGCTCGGCAGGTCGAAATCATTCACCGCGTTGCCCGCGCGCTCGCCGACATACCGCGCCCCGGCGCCGACCCGCAGTTGGTCGCCACCGATCACGCTGCCGAAGTCATACACCGCTGACAATGAGCCGCTGTTTTTCGCCACGTTCTGCAGGCGATTGCCTTTGTAGTCCGGGTCTTCGGTGACCTCGGCATCGGTGTAGGCATAGGCGCCGATCAGGCTCCAGCGATCGCTCAACTGGCCGGTCAGGTCCAGTTCCAGACCACGGGAACGCACCTCGCCCGCGGCGCTGTAGATCGTGGTCGGGCCTTCGGCGTTGGCCACCAGCACGTTACGTTTCTTGATGTCGAACAGTGCAATGTTGCCGGTGATGCGCCCCGGCATATCCAGACGCGCCCCCAATTCCCACGACTTGGCTTCTTCCGGCGCAATACTGCCGTCGAGCACAGTGCTGCTGCCGCTGAGCGGGGCGATGGTCGAGTTGGGTTTGAACGATTCGGTGTAGCTGCCGTAGAACGACAACTCGTCGGTGTAGCGATACACCAGACCGGCGCGCGGTACGAACTTCTGCCCGTTGCTGTCGGTGTTGGCCTTGAACGGCACGCCTTTGCCGGCATACTGGTCGTACTCCTGGAAGCGCCCGCCGGCGACCAGAATCCACTGATCATTGAGATGGATCGAGTCCTGCAGGAACACCGAATCGCTGCGCAGCAGATCGGTCTGCGCGCTGTCCGCCGGGCTGACCGTGGTGCCTTCGACTTCACGGCCATACACCGGATTGACGTAGCTGAAGGTGCTCAGGCTTTTCTGGCGGATCAGGTCGGCGCGATAGATTTTGCGGTACTCGTCGTCGACGCCGAACACCAGGTCATGTTGCATGCCCAGCAGGTTGACCTTGCCCTCAAGGCTGGCGGTGGTGAAGCGGTCGGTGCTGATCGCGCCTTGCGTGCCGTCCATGCTGCGGGTCAGCGTGCCTTTTTTGGTATCGATGGCGGTCACGCGCACCTGGCTGGCGTCGTAGGTTTCGCGGTTCCAGCTGTAGCCGAAGTGGGCTTTCCAGTCGTCGTTGAGTTCGTGGTCAGCCTCGAAATGGTACAGATCCGAGCGGCCTTCCATGTCGTTGAACGGCTCGTCCAGACGCTCGTTGCGCGAGATGTCCAGCGGATGGTTGGTGCGCGGATCGATGACCGTGCCCCGGTCGAACGGGGTGAGAAACTCGCGGTGTTCATAGCCGAATGACAGCTTGGTACGCTCGCCGAACCAGGCCAGCGAAGGCGCGATCAGCGTCTCGCGGTGGGTGCCGTAGTTGCGCCAGTAATCTTCGTCTTCATGGTCCAGCACCAACCGGTAGGCCAGCCCGGATTCACCCAGTGCCCCGGTGCTGCCGAAGGTGCCGCCGCTGCCATTCTTGCCGTCGCCGTAGCTCGAACCGCGCAGGGTCAGCGCGTTGTATTGGGTCAATTCCGGCTTTTTGCTGACCAGGTTGACCACCCCGCCCGGGTCCTGAATGCCGTAGAGCAACGAGGCCGGGCCCTTGAGCACTTCGACCCGATCGACCGTCGCGTTCATCCCGCGGCCCTGCACGATCGGCATGCCGTCGCGCATGATCGAGCCGTTGCGGTTGTCGCCAAAGCCGCGGGTCATCACCGAGTCCTGAGTGCTGCCCAAGGTGTTGCCCTGGGTGATGCCGCTGACGTTGGCCAGCGCATCGTCGAGATTGCGCGGGGTCTGATCGCGGATGACCTGGGCCGGAATCACGTTGACGGTCTGCGGAATCTCCTGCAGCGAAGCCGAGGAGCGCATCACCGAACTGGTCTGCGGCGGCTGGTAGCTCATCGACTCGTCGCGGGTCGAGGTGATGGTGGTGGCGCCGAGGTTAAGCGCACCGGCGGTGGGCTGCGGTTCCAGCGCCAGGGTGTGGCTGTCGGTGCGGCGGAAGGTCATGCCCGAACCGCTGAGCAGGCGTTGCAGCGCTTGTTCGGCGCTCATCTGGCCGCTGACGGCCGGGGCGTTGATGCCGTACGGTGCCTCATCGGTGTAGACCACGCTCTGCCCGGTGACGCGGCTGAAATCGCTCAGGGCCTGGGGCAGCGGTTTGGCGCTCAGGGAAAAATTGAACTGCTTCTGCGCGGGGCTGCTGACGGCTTCCGCGGCGAGTGCAACGCTCATCGGCAACAGCGCCAATGCGGAAAAACTCAATGCCGAAACGCCTAACCACTGTTTGACCGAACCCGATTTTGCCCTGGACTTCATTGCTCAATGACCTGTGTAGAACCGCAACGGATGCGAATGAATCGCAGTTTCAGTCACTACACGGATGGGGCTGTGGTTTACCTCACCACAATTTTGAAAATTTTTTTGGAGATCAAAAGATCGCAGCCTGCGGCAGCTCCTACAGGTTACGCGATCCCCTGTAGGAGCTGCCGCAGGCTGCGATCTTTTGACGTTGATTCAACGCAGAATAATCAGATGCCCCAACACCTGATGCTGCTCAAACCCCATCACCCCTTGCAGCGAACTCAACACCGCCTGCGGATCCTTGCTCGGAAAACTGCCGCTGACCTTGCGCGCAGCCAACTCATCGTTGAGCACAACAATCCGCCCTGGGTAATAGCGCCGCAAATCCTGCACCACATCGGCCAGCGACGCCTTGTAGTACGTCAGCCAGCCTTGCCGCCAGGCCAATTGTGCTTCGCTGTCCACGGCGTGCAGTTTTTCTGCGCGGCCTTGTCCGTAAGCCACTTGCTGGCCGGCGGTCAGAATCTGCTGTTGCGCATTGCGATCCGCCGTCACGCCAACGCGCCCGGACAACACCGTGACCTGCGCGCCCTGCGGTTGCAGACGCACTTCGAACTGCGTACCGAGGACCCGCGCCTGGCCTTTCTCGGCTTCGACCACAAAGGGATCACCGGTGTGCGTCACATTGAAAAAACCAGCGCCACGCCGCAACTGCACATGCCGCTCACCTCGACTGAAATCCACGGCAATAGCGCTGTCGGCGTCCAACGTGACTTGCGATTGGTCGGCCAGGGTCACCGTGCGGATTTCCCCCGGCGCCGAAACGTAATCGGCGCCCAGATCGTCGATCCAACGCTGCGGCTGCCAGCCCGTGCCGAGGCTGAGCATCAGCAACAGACACGCGGCCATTGCCAGCGCGCCCGACCAGCGCAACAGCGGCGAGCGACGCGGACGCTCCATTGCGTTGAGGTAGCCCTGCAACGCAAACGCGTCCTCATCGGCCAGGGCGCGCGCCGGACTTTCGCTCAACTCCCACACGACTTGCGCCTGGGCGTAGGCCTCGGCGTGGGCCGGGTCGGCGCGCAGCCACTGGCTGAAGGTCAGTTGACCGCCAGTGCTCGGGCGGTCGTGCAACAGGCTCAGCCAGGCGAGTGCGGCCTGTTCCTGAGCGGGTGTAGGGATGATGCGGTCGATGGCTTTCACGGTGCTTTCCCTGGCAGGCGTGGTGCGGGTTCGCGCAGGCTGGCCTTGCAGGCCTCGAGGGCGCGCATCATATGTTTTTCCACGGCACTTTGAGACAGGCCCATCGCCTTGGCGATGTCTGCGTACTTGCGACCGTGAATGCGATTGAGCAAAAAAATCTGCCGGGTGCGCTCGGGCAAGGCGCGCAACGCCGCTTCGACATGGCGCAGGTCATTGCCCGCTTCGAGCGCGGCTTGCGGTTCGCAGCCGTGGCTGTCCGGCGCATCCGGTTGCCAGCCCTCGTTGACCCGCACCCGCGTGCCTTCGCTGCGCAAATGATCAATGGCGATGTTGCCGGCGCAACGCAACAGGTAGGTGCTGAGTTCTTCGACCTGCACCAGCGGCCTGCGCCAGAACCGCAGGAACAGGTCCTGCACCAGATCCGCTGCCGTGGCCCGGCAACCGACGCGCCGGTTGACCAGCGCTTCCATTTGCGAGCGCTGCGAGAGGAACACCTGAAGAAAATGCGCACGCGCGCCATGGGGCTCGTCGTCGCGGGACTCCGGCGGATGACCGATCAGCATATCAGCACCGCGCCCAGGCGGCGACCGGGCTGGCGAGCAGGCTCAACCCGGCCAGTGCGAGGGCCAGACGTGGCCGATAGGGCAGCAACAACACCAACGCCAAGGCGCTGAGCATGAGCACCGCGAACCAGTCGACCAGACCGAAACCCCAGCCGTTTGCCCCGACAGCTGACCAGAGCGATAACCCGAGCAACAGCCACCCGGCGAGTTTCAGAACCCGTGCACGTCGGGCCGAGGGTTTGTTGCCGAGCAGCTCATCGTGATGCCGAGGCATCGACAGACACAACGCGCTGAACCCGGCATAGCACAGCAACAACGCCAGCAACATCAGCTCACCTCCTGCTCAAGCGTGATCGGCCGCGGCTTTTCGCGGGGAGTTTTTTTCACGCTGACGGCGCTGCCGGCACGCTGCATTTTCCAGGCGGCCCAACCAAGGAACAGGCCTGCGCCCAGGCACGTCAGATCGAAACCCGCCAGCGTCCAGTCGCCTTGCGCCAGCGTTACGCCGAGACTCCATGGCGTGGCCAGATTGATCAGTGGCACCGCGATAAACAGCACGCCAGCCAGCCCCAGCTGTTCGACCCAGGCCGTTCGCCCCTTGCGCAGCAGCGCATGCACCACGCTCAAGGCCCAGGCGATAAAAAACGCATTCACTTCTTGATCGGCGCGCCCGGCCAGGTCCGCCGGCAACAGGCGATTGGCCAAAAAGAACACCGCCACCGCCGCTGTCAGCCCGGCCATGCTGGCGATGTTCAGCACCTCCACCACGCGCAATTCGAATGGGAGCACACCGCTTTTGGCATGTTTGAGCTGGCGCTTGCCGAGCCAGATCACCAGCCCGGTGCCGATCATCGCGGTACTCGCCAGACCGCAGATGAAGTACAGCCAACGCAGGATCGGGCCGGCGAAATGACCGATGTGCAAACCGTAGAAACCACTGGCGATCGTCATCGGCAGCGACTTGTCGGGCGTGGCGCCGAGCATCTGCCCGGTGACGCCGTTGAAGGTCAGGTTGCTGCCGTACTCATAGGCGATCCGGTCGGAACTCGCGCGCGACAGTTGCACCGTGGCATTGGCGTCGCCGGGGTTGATGACGCTGACCCGCGCCGTATGCCCCCCCGCCCACTGCTCGCTCGCCCGTACCAATAAGGGTGCCAGCGGTGGCAGCGAACTCGCTTGAGCGGCGCGTTGCGGGGTTGGCGTTTCGGGAAACATCTCTTGGTAAAACGCTTCGCGATCAGTGCCGTAGGACGCCAGAATGCTGGCCGGCATGACCATCGCCATGAAAATCACCAGGCTGCTGTAAGTGATCATCAGATGAAACGGCAGCACCAGCACGCCGACCGCATTATGCCCGTCGAGCCATGAACGCTGGCCTTTGCGCGGGCGAAAGGTGAAGAAGTCTTTGAAGATTTTCTTGTGGGTGATGATGCCAGTGATCAGCGCAATGAACATTACCATCGCGGCCGTCGTCGCCAGCCAGCGGCCCCACGGATACGGCATTTGCAGCTGGAAATGGAAGCGGTAGAAGAACTCGCCGCCCCGGCTGTCCCGGGCCTTTATTTCTGCACCGGTCTGCGCATCGAGCGCTTTTTGCGTGAAACCTCCGCGCTTGCCGGCTTCGACCGGTGTGTTTTGCCAACGCACAGTCAACGCAGGATCACGGGCATTCGGCAAATCAATCAACCAACGCGAAGCAGCCGGCGCGTGCTGCTGCAGATAGCCTTGCGCCAGGCTCAGGCTGTTCGCTGAATCGATGGCGTGCACGGGAATTTCCGGCTGCATCCAGTGGCTGATTTCAGCCTTGAAATAGGCCAGCGTTCCGGTCAGGAAAATCGCAAACAGCAGCCAGCCAAACACCAGTCCCGTCCAGGTATGCAGCCAGGCCATCGACTGACGAAAGCCCTCCTTCATGCGTAGCCCAAGCCCCGCGCGGCGCCGGACACTGTCGCCAGAATCACGCTGGGCACCAGCAGACCGACCCACGCCGACCACGCCGTGCGACAGGCGAAGCACCAGAGCACCGCGACCAGATAAACCAGAAAGGAAATGGTCATGCCGGTCACCACCGCTTCGGCACGACTCAACGGTAGCCACAGCGTCAGGGCGACACTGGCCAGCGCCGCAACCAGATAGCCGCCGAACACCGCCGCCAGCACCCGCGAGGTGATGGCCAGACGATAGGACATGGGAAGTGAGGCGAGTTTGCCTTTCATGTTTCGACCCTGAAACGAAAAAACGTCCAGCCGATAAAGCCGAACCAACAGGCGAGCAATATTAATGATAAATATTCTCATACGCAAAAGCATCTGATTGCCGGGCAGCGCTACACACCCCTACAATGCGAACAGTTCTTGTTCTCTAACGCATCGATCATGCGCCCGGAGTAATACCCTTGTCGTCCGCCCATCCCGTCGAATCGCTCTACCTTGACCACCACAGCTGGCTCACCGGCTGGTTGCGGCGCAGACTCGGCTGCCCGGACAGTGCGGCGGATCTGGCGCAGGACACCTTCATCCGCGTGCTCAGCGCTCGTGAACAACCGGTGATCATCGAGCCGCGCGCCTTCCTGACCACCCTCGCCAAACGCGTGCTGTTCAATCATTACCGTCGCCAGGACCTGGAACGCGCCTATCTCGAGACCCTGGCGCAGATGCCGGAAATGGTTGCGCCATCGGAAGAAGACAAAGCGATCATCCTGCAAACCCTGATCGAACTGGATCAGTTGCTCGACGGCTTGCCGCGCCTGGTCAAACGCGCCTTTCTGCTGGCGCAGGTTGATGGCCTGACCTATCCGCAAATCGCCGCCGAACTGGGCATCTCCGTAGCCACAGTCAAACGTCATCTGCACAAAGCCGCCCTGCGCTGCTATTTCGCCCTATGAACCGCAACCCGGATTTCTCTGCGCAAGTGGCCGAGCAGGCCGTGCACTGGTTGATGGAAATGCAGCAAGGGTCGCTCTCCCCGCGCCAGCAACACGCCTGGCAGCAATGGCTGGACGCCCACAGCGAACACCGTCGGGCGTGGGAGCACATGCAGCGGGTCAACCAGCGCTTGCGCGGTGTTTCTTCGCCATTGGCCCATACCGCGTTGAACGGGCCGAAGTCCTCCAGCCGCCGTCAGGCGCTCAAATTGCTGCTGCTTCTCGGTGCCGGTTCCGCCGTCACCTGGGGCATGCGCGAGCACAATCCGCTGCCGACACTGCTCGCCGATTACCGCAGCCCGCTGGGTCAGCGCCGCAAGGTGGCGCTGGGTGCGGGCAGCCAGTTGCAGCTCAACACCGCCAGTGCAGCGGACGTGGACAGCACGCAACGACTGATCCGTCTGCTGGAAGGCGAGATCCTCCTGAGCACCGCCCAAGCGTTCGAAGTGCGCACGGCGCAAGGCACTCTGCACACCCGGGCGGCACGCCTCAACGTGAGGCAGTTCGCCGATCGCACGCAGGTGGCAGTGTTTGAGGGTCAAGTGGAGTTGAATGCCCAAGGGCGTGCGCCGATGTTATTGCCCATCGCCCGTCAGCTGAGCTTCAGCGCCACCTCGATCAGCGAAGCCAGGCCACTGGACGCCAACAGCGGCGCCTGGGCCGACGGCATGTTGATCGCCGCGCACATGCGCCTGGGCGACTTCCTTGAAGAGCTCGGGCGCTACCGGCGCGGCCAGTTGCATTGCGATGCAAAAGTGGCCGATCTGCTGATCTCCGGGACTTATCCACTGGACGACAGCGAGCGGATTCTGGATCTGCTGCAAATCAGTCTGCCGGTGAACGTGCGGCGGTTTACCCGCTATTGGGTGAGCGTCGAAGCGCGGGTTTAAAACAAAACTGTGGCGAGGGAGCTTGCTCCCGCTGGCCTGCGCAGCAGGGCCTCAATACAGGGGCCGCTTCGCGCCCCGACGGGAGCAAGCTCCCTCGCCACAAAAATCAGTCATTCGAAAAATATTCGTAAACCATGAGCCGTTTTTCAGATCTGGCGTGACAGAGAAGGAAAGCCCCCTTGATTCAACCTTCTCAGGATCACCCTTCATGCACCCCACCCGCCTCACGCCACTGGCCCGCCACCTGCGCAACCTCGTACTGGGCGCCAGCCTGAGCTTCAGCGCTCTGCCAGCCATGGCCGCCGAAACCAAGGTTTACCACATCGCCCCGGCCTCGCTGGAAAACGCCCTCAACCAGTTTGGTCGTGAAGCCGGCGTGCTGATCTCCTTCGGTTCGCAGATCACCAGCGGCGTGCAAAGCCGTGGCCTGGAAGGCAGCTACACCGCCGCCCAAGGTCTGGAGGCACTGCTCGAAGGCACCGGCCTGCAAGCCCGCGCCGAAGGTAACAACGCGTTCAGCCTGCAACCGGTCGGTGACACCGCGCTGGAGCTGGACGCCTCGAAAGTCGTCGGTGACTGGCTCGGTGACGCGGCGCAGGTCAACGTGTTCGAGCATCCGGGCGCCCGCGACGTGATCCGCCGTGAAGACTTCGAACGCCAAGGCGCGACCCAGGCGCGCGATGTACTCAACCGCACCCCCGGGGTCAACGCGCCGGAAAACAACGGCACCGGCAGCCACGACATGGCGCTGAACTTTGGCATTCGCGGTCTTAACCCGCGCCTGGCGGCGCGCTCGACGGTACTGATGGACGGCATTCCCGTGCCGTTCGCCCCTTACGGCCAGCCACAGTTGTCGTTTGCGCCGATCAGCATGGGCAACATGGACGCGGTGGATGTGGTGCGTGGCGGCGGCGCGGTGCGTTACGGCCCGCAAAACGTCGGCGGTGTGGTCAACTTCGTGACCCGCGCCATCCCCGATGAGCCGACGGTCAAGGGTGGGTTCCAGACAGAAACCAGTCCGTCGTCGAGCCATGACGGCTTCAAGACCAGCGCCAATCTGCTGGCCGGCGGCACCAATGCCAACGGTCTGGGCGGCGCGTTGCTGTATTCCGGGACTCGCGGTGGCGACTGGCGTGAACACAGCGACAGCGAAATCGACGACCTGATTCTCAAGGGTAAATACCAGCTCGACGAGGCCAACAGCTTCAACGCCATGGCCCAGTATTACGAAGGCAAGGCCGACATGCCCGGTGGCCTGAGCGTCGCCGATTACGATGCCAATCCGTACCAGTCGACGCGATTGAAAGACCAGTTCTGGGGTCGCCGGACGATGTTCAACTTTGGCTATCGCTATCAGGAAGATCGCCGCGAATTCACCGCCAACACCTTCTTCACCAAAACCCTGCGTAGCGGTTATCTGGATCAGGGCAGCTTTCTCTCGCTGTCGCCGCGCGAGTATTGGGTACGCGGTTTCGAAACGCGCTTCGCCCAAGGTTTTGATCTCGGCCCGACCAGCCATGAAGTCGGCGTCGGTTATCGCTACATCAACGAGGCTGGCCACGAGTTGCGCTATCGCACGCCGATCAGCAGCAACCAATACCCGACCACTAACAGCCGCAACGACCGCGACACCCGCGGTGGCACCGAAGCCAATGCGTTGTTCGTCGACGATCGCATCGACCTCGGCAAATGGACCATCACCCCGGGCGTGCGCTACGAGATGATCGAGTCGCAGCAGACCAACAACCTGACCAACGTCAAATACCAAGGCGACTACAACACCGCGCTGCCGGCACTGAACGTGCTGTATCACCTGACTGACAGCTGGAATCTGTACGCCAACACCGAAGGCTCGTTCGGCAGCGTGCAGTACAGCCAGATGCCTAACCGCGTGAGCAGCGGCGAAGTGAAACCGGAGAAGGCCCGCACCTGGGAACTCGGCACCCGTTACGACAACGGCGCACTGCGCGCAGAAATTGGTGCGTTCCTGATCAACTTCGACAACCAGTACGAAAGCAACCAGACCAATGATTCGGTGATCGCCCGTGGCGAGACCCGCCATCAGGGAATCGAGACCAGCGTCAATTACGCACTGGATGACTTGAGCCCGGCACTGGCCGGTTTCGATGTGTACGCCACTTATGCCTATGTTGACGCGACCATCCGCGAAGACGGGCCGAACAAGGGCAACCGCGTACCGTTCTCCTCGAAACACAAAGGCACAATTGGCGTCGGTTACACCGAAGGGCCGTGGAAGCTCAACGTTGACAGCAGCTTCCAGAGCGACCAGTTCGCCGACAACGCCAACACGTCCAAGGAAAGTGCCGACGGCAGCACCGGCAAAATCCCCGGCTACATGCTGTTCAGCAGCCGCGCCGGTTACGACTTCGGCCCGCAACTGTCGGATCTGAACGTGGCAGTGGGGGTGAAGAACATCTTCAACACGCAGTACTTCACCCGCTCGTTTGATGACAACAACAAGGGCAACTACGTGGGTGAACCGCGCACGGTGTATGTACAAACGTCTGTAGCTTTCTGAAAAACTGTGGCGAGGGAGCTTGCTCCCTCGCCACACTGCTCAGCAACACAAACAAAAACGGGCCTGCTTGCGCAGGCCCGTTCTCATGGGGTGGCTTGAAAAATCAGCGCATCAACTGTTGATCGCTGCCTGTTCGTTCTCCAGAAACTCTTCTTCCAGCAGTGCGTCGTTCGCCTTGCTGAATGGCACGATGGCAGCGCGCGGTTTACCCCGCAGTTTGCCAAACAGGTGCTCCAGCGCATGTTCCAGTTTTTCGGCTGCACCGTCGATCGCCTGTTCCAGCGAATCGGCTTTATGGGTGACGGAAATCGGTTGATGGCCTTTTGGCCGCGCTTCCAGTTGGCAGCGCAAGTCATGGGGACCTGGTTTGTCGCCGTTCTCGTCGCTCAGGTGGACTTCGACACGGGTCAGGTCTTCTTCATAACGGTCGAGCGTGCTCTCAATGGTTGTACGTACCCACTCCTCCAGTCGTTTACTGCTTTGAATATGGTTATCGCTGTTGACTTGGATTTGCATAGTTCATCCCTTATTTCAGCTAGCTCGCGAGAGGCCTTGAATTGAATTTCCTGACCCCTTGGTTACAACAATCGGCCCGACTGACGAACATTTCAACCCCTGAAAAAAGATAAATATTCATTCGCAAAAAAAGCCGGACAACCGAGCAAGTCACTGGTAAGGTCGGGAGTTGGGTTGCCTCGCAACCCTGCAAAATCTGCTCACAATTGCCCGTCGTTCAACGGATGTAAACTGCGGAAAATCCCCGCTTCCTCCACCAGCCAGTCATGCACCGCACGCACGCCCGGATGGCTCAACGCCCCCGGCGCATACAGCAGCACGTAGCGTTTGTGGTTGGGCACCGACAGGCCGAATGGAACAATCAACGTCCCACGCTCCAGCTCATCGTTGAGCAACGTGCGCCGGGCAATCGCCACGCCCATGCCGGCGATCGCCGCTTCGATGGTCAGGTGATTGCGATTGAACGTGTGCCCCCGCCGTACGTCGGCGCCTTCAAAGCCAATCGCATTCAGATAGAACTCCCACTCCGCGTATTCATAACTGCCGCGCCAGGCGGTGATGTCGTGCAACAACGGGAAATGCACCAGATCCGCCGGCCCATGCAGCGGCGGGCGCCCGCGCAACAGGCTCGGCGCACACACCGGAAAAATCTGCTCATCGAGCAAGGCTGTGGATAACAGCCCCGGATAGCTGCCGTCGTTCAGATCGATCGCCAAATCGAAGTCACCCTCGTGCAACGGCACGCTGCTGTCCTCGGCCACCAGCCGTAACTGGATGTCCGGATAGCGCTGTTGCAGGCGCGGCAGACGCGGAGTCAGCCATTTGCTCAGGAACGACGGAATCGAACGCACGCGCAAAATCCCGCTGATCATCCCGGCATCCAGACGACGCAATTCAGCATCGATGTTGCCGTAGGCCTCATTGACGGTGATGGCCAGCCGCTGGCCTTCCGCACTCAACTCGACACCCCGCGCCCGGCGATGAAACAGGCGAAAGCCCAGACGCTCTTCCAGCTGGCGAATCTGCTGACTGACCGCCCCCGGGGTGATGTGCAGCTCTTCCGCGCAACGGGTGAACGACAGGTGCCGCGCGGCACAGGAAAACACCTGCAGCCAGACGTAGGTCTGGGCGTGCAATTGACGACTCATCGTTTAGTCCTGCTAAAGGCTTTCTTAGGAAGTTTCGTTGGTCACGTAGGACCGAGGTAGGCAGTATCGCCGACATTGCGCTTGTCCTACAAAAAATGGCAGCGATTCCTACTCCATTGCTTGTAAGGGTTTAGCATGGCTATCAGTGTTTTTGATCTATTCAAAGTCGGCATCGGTCCGTCCAGTTCCCACACCGTCGGCCCGATGCGCGCTGCTGCGACCTTCGCCCAGGCGCTGATCGAGCACCGCCTGCTCAACGATGTGCGTCGGGTGGAAATCCGTTTATACGGCTCGTTGTCGGCCACCGGCGTCGGCCACGCCACCGACCGCGCCACCGTCATGGGCCTGATGGGCGAATGGCCGGACAGCATTGATCCGGCGACCATCGACCCACGCATCCAGCAACTGCGCGAAAGCGGCCAGTTGCTTCTGGCGGGTCAGAGAGAAATTTCCTTCAACTGGCAGCACGATCTCCTGCTACTGGACGAAAGCCTGCCCTACCACCCCAACGCCATGTCGCTGACAGCCTTTGGCGAAAGCGCCGAGCTGTTCACGCAAACGTACTACTCGATTGGCGGCGGTTTCATCATCGAAGCGGCGCAAGCCGAGTCCGGTGTGGCGCCGGCCGGCGACGTGGTGCTGCCGTACGATTTTTCCAGCGCCGCCGAATTGCTCAGCCTGTGCAAGCAGTACAACTTGCGCGTATCGGAGCTGATGATGGCCAACGAACGGGCCTGGCGCAGTGACGCTGAAATCCGTAACGGTTTGCTGCACATCTGGTCGGTGATGCGCGAGTGCGTCGAACAGGGCCTGCGCCACGAAGGCGTCCTCCCCGGCGGCCTGAATGTGCCGCGCCGGGCGGCGAAACTGCACCGCAGCCTGCTGGAAATCGGCAAGCCGAACGTGATCAGTTCAACGCTGTCGGCGATGGAGTGGGTCAACCTATTCGCCCTTGCCGTTAACGAAGAGAACGCGGCCGGCGGGCGCATGGTGACCGCGCCGACCAATGGCGCGGCCGGGATCATTCCGGCGGTGCTGCACTACTACATGAAATTCAACCCGGACGCGTCTGACGATGACGTGGTCGCGTTCTTCATGGGCGCCGCCGCTGTCGGCATTCTGTGTAAGAAAAATGCCTCGATCTCCGGCGCTGAAGTCGGCTGCCAGGGCGAGGTCGGTTCGGCCTGTGCGATGGCCGCGGCGGGCCTCGCTGAAGTGCTGGGTGCGACTCCGGAACAACTGGAAAACGCCGCCGAAATCGGCCTGGAACACAACCTCGGCCTGACCTGCGACCCGGTCGGCGGCCTGGTGCAGGTGCCGTGCATCGAGCGCAATGCCATCGCCGCCGTGAAGGCGATCAATGCCACACAAATGGCCCTGCGCGGCGACGGCAAACACTTCATTTCTCTCGACCGGGTGATCCGCACCATGCGCGACACCGGCGCCGACATGCACGACAAATACAAAGAGACTTCACGGGGCGGCCTGGCCGTGAGCTGGGTGGAGTGCTGACGCGCATTCCCTGACCGCCCCGGCAGGCCGCAACTTGCGGCCTGCCAACCGTGAGCCCGAGCAAAAATAATAACGAGGCAAAAACGATGACCGATGTACGTACACCTGCTGCCGAAAATCCCGCTGTAGATCGCACACGCAACACCGACGTTGCCCACAAGGGCTGGAGCAAATCCGACACCACCTGGATGCTCGGTCTGTACGGCACCGCGATTGGTGCCGGCACATTGTTTCTGCCGATCAATGCCGGCGTCGGCGGTTTCTGGCCGTTGCTGATTCTGGCGCTGCTGGCCTTCCCGATGACCTTCTTCGCCCACCGAGGCCTGACCCGCTTCGTGCTGTCCGGGCGTTCCGGCGACATCACCGAAGTCGTCGAAGAACACTTCGGTATCGGCGCCGGCAAGCTGATTACCCTGCTGTATTTCTTTGCGATTTTTCCGATCCTGCTGGTGTACAGCGTGGCGCTGACCAACACCCTGAGCAGTTTTCTCGAACACCAGTTGCACATCGCCCCGCCACCTCGGGCAATCCTGTCGCTGGTGCTGATCCTCGGCCTGATGGCGATCGTGCGCTGCGGCCAGAACGTGATCGTCAAAGCCATGAGCGTGCTGGTTTACCCGTTCGTCGCCGCGCTGCTGTTACTCGGCCTCAGTCTGATTCCGAACTGGAATGGCGCGTTCTTCGCCAGCGCACAAGAGGCAATGCCGCTGTCGACATTCCTCAAGACCCTGTGGCTGGCGATCCCGGTGATGGTGTTCTCGTTCAACCACTCGCCGATCATCTCCGCCTTCGCGGTCGATCAGAAACAGCGTTACGGCGCGGAGGCCGAACGCAAGAGCAGCGGCATCCTCGCCATGGCCCACGGCATGATGGTGGTGACGGTGATGTTCTTCTGCTTCAGTTGCGTGCTGGCGCTATCGCCGGCCGATCTTGCAGCAGCGAAGGCGCAGAACATTTCGATCCTGTCGTACCTGGCCAACCACTTCCAGACCCCGGTCATCGCCTACGCCGCGCCGCTGATCGCGCTGGTGGCGATCACCAAATCCTTCCTCGGCCACTACATCGGCGCCAGCGAAGGCTTTCAGGGCATGATCGTCAAGAGTTTGCGTGGCCATGGCAAGGTGATGTCGGCGAGCTGGCTGAACCGTGCGACCGCGCTGTTCATGATCCTCAGTTGCTGGGCCGTGGCCACCTTCAACCCGAGCATTCTGGGCATGATCGAAACCCTCGGCGGGCCGGTGATCGCCTGCCTGTTGTTCCTGATGCCGATGTACGCCATCCGCCGGGTGCCAGCCTTGCGCCAGTACTCGGGACAGGCCTCCAACGTGTTCGTGGTGCTGATCGGCCTGATTGCACTGTCGGCGATCATCTACTCGGTTCTGCCCTGAAACGGGCCATAAATGACGAAGGCGAGCCAGGGGCTCGCCTTTTTTACGCCGTATCCATTGTCCAACAATTTTCCCGGCACAGCCCTTGCTATGACCTGTGCAGGAGCTGCCGCAGGCTGCGATCTTTTGATCTTTGTGACCGAAATCAAAACACTGAAGATCAAAAGATCGCAGCCTGCGGCAGCTCCTACACGAAGCAACAACACAGGCCACGGAATGGCCGATGGTCCGGTATGGCGAACCAACCCGATCACGGCCGGTCAACAACTGCACGTTCAATCAGGCGGTGACGCATCATGGACAACCCTTTTCAGATCATTACCGATGCCTTCGCGCCGGACTATCAGATCAACCTGAGCATTCAGGGGCTGGACGGCAGCATCATGCTGACCCTGTCCAACAGCGGCCGGATCGTGGCCAAACGGATGATCAGCGCCGAACAGCGCAACGACCCGTTACGGCTCAAGCGGCTGGTGCAAAGCATTCAATTCGGCATTGCAATCGAACAAGGCCACAGTGCCATGGCGATCCTCGAAGCGATGACCAGCGGCGACGGGCTGCCCCCGCCACCGCAGCAGAACAACGGCCAGCCTCGGCCGTCGATGGGACTTTAAAGCTCGCCCTTCTCGATCTCGGGGTGTTCACCGGAACCGGCGCCGAGTTTGCGTTGCGGTTTTTCGATCTTCACCGACGGGAATTGCGACGAGGCGTAGCGCACCACCAGAATCGAGAACGCCAGCAGCAGAATGCCGCCGCACAGGTAGATGATGCCCATGTCCGGCGGGTTGTGGTGCGAGACGTTGGAGATCAGCAGGCGGGTCAGCGCAGTGATCGCCACGTAGATCAGAAAGCGCACTGGCATGTGGTTGGTCTTGAAGTAAATTCCGACCATTGCGCCCAGTTCCAGATAGATGAACAGCAACAGAATGTCATCGATCTTGATGTGGCCTTCTTCGAGCATGCCGAGAAATTCCATCACCGCCGCCCACGCGGTCACCGCACCGATGGCGAACAGCGCCAGGTAGTGGAAGGTTTCGACAAACAGGTTGCCCAGGGACTCGGCCAGTTGATGCACGTTTTGCCGCAATTTCTCGGCCCAGTTGATTTTCACGATGATGTTCCTTAGCCCGATGCGAGCGGATGATGCCGGTTGGACGTGACGGTTTTCCGTATGCGCTGTGCGCCATGCAGAAACGAGGCCACGCATCATGGCGAGCCGGCATGAAACCTGCGCCGTGGCGTTTGGTCGCACCGTTGAACAGACACCGTCGACAGGAATGATTGTGACGATCCAACTAAAGTTTCTTGATAAGTTCGTTACGCTGAAAAGGCATTAGCTTATAAATGAAATATTATTAACCGGGTCATTCTGTGAACTCGCGCACACCCTCCCCGGTAATTCACCAGTTAGTTATCGAATAAATTACTCGTGTAATTATTTCCAGAGCAGACCCATCAACGAAGCTTTAACGGCAGCAGCAATCTTGTTTTGGCAACCGAGTTTCTTCAGGCAATGGTTTATATGGAAGTTTACGGTCCTTTTGCTGATGCCGAGGATCACCGAAACATCGTCCGATGATTTTCCGTCAGCGGTCCATTGCAGAATTTCCTTTTCCCTTTGCGACAGTTCTATGGGTACCGGGATTACCGAATCGGCGCCGCGCATCTGCAGGCGCGTCAGGCCCAGATGGGTGATCTGGGCCAGCCATGAAAGCGCTGCCTGCTTGGTTTCGAGTTCCAGTGCGGTGATCGCTTCGCTGCCCCGGGCAAACGTCACCAGCCCTTGAGTTTCGCTGTTCAGCAGCGTCTGCCCCCAACCTTCGCAGATTCCATGAGCATGCGCTTCCTGCCAGAATTCGGGCGCTTGAGCCTTGAGTTCAGCATCCCACAACACCGGTCTCACGCTGCGCATTGCGCGCATCACGTAAGGGTCGATGTCCAGGTAACGATTGGCGGAATAGGCAGCTTGCCAGGCCGGCGAATAGTTATTGGCGAGAAACAGGCAAGGTTTGGTGATGGGGAAAAGCCTGCGTGAACCATAGGCCACATAATCAAACTCCAACTGCCTGGCAACGGTCTTGATATTGTCGAACAACAACTCGACATCCGTTACAGACATGGCGTTTTCCAACAGTTCAGCCTGCCAATACGACATAGAGATTCCTTTCCCACAGTTATTGCTGTCGGCCTCTTGCCAACATGCCTAGCATATTTCCAAATGTTTCCGCTAGCTGTCAAGGGTGACAGGTAGTCTGCGAGCGCAGTGTGCACTTTAATCGCCACCCAACCAATCACTAAACGGAATCTGTGATGGATTACTTGTCAGGACGTTATGACCAGTTGACGACAGTAAAGCGTCAACGCTTGGCTCAATATCGCTATCAGGTCTTTGTCGAACGCCTCGGCTGGCAATTATCAACACCGGACGATTTCGAGTTTGATCAGTTCGACCACAGCGGCACCCATTACATCGTTGCGCAAGAACAAGACGGCAACATCAAAGGTTGCGCACGCCTGTTGCCGACCACCCAGCCGTATTTGCTGAGTGAGGTGTTCACCGCGTTGCTCGGTGACCAGCCTGCACCGTGCGGTGATGACATCTGGGAGCTGTCGCGCTTCACCTCACTGGACCTCGATGCCGAGGGCGGCAAAAACGAACAAGTGATGTCCGACGAAAATACCGTCGGCCTGTTCATGGCCACGCTCGAGTACGCCCGAACCTGCGGTGTTTCACATCTGGTGTCGGTGTCCCCGATCGCCATCGGCCGCCTGCTCAAACGTGGCGGCATCGACTACAAATGGCTGGCACCGCCACAGGTCCTGGACAACCGAACCCTCGGCGCCTGCTACATCACGGTGCAGTAAAACTGTCCGACACGCGATAACAAAAAACACATCAACTGAAGCTGCTGACACGCGTCGAGCAGCACCTTTCGGTGTGGGTCGATTTCACGCCATGGATAGCAACTGCCTTAAACCAACGTTCAACACAGAGGGATGATCATGATCGACATGCACAGGAAAGTTGCCAAAGACATCGTCCACAAGGGCCACGACGACGATGTGCTGATTTACGACGCTCACCACTTGCTGCCGGCCTGGTTGCCTGCGGCCATCGTGCAACGGGCCAACCTTGATCCGATGGATCTGGAGGTTATCAATCAGGCCTATCGGCTGGACAGCGAGCGTCTGGTGCTGCGTTCACTGCCAACCATCATCGACCTGCAGGCGCTCGAACAGGCGGGCCTGTCGGACTGTCTGCCGGAGTTGCTGACCCACTACGAAAAGACCACCGACCACCTGATCCTCAGCGGCGTCTGGGTGCTGGAAAGCACCGAAGCCAAACTGGCTCGACTGCCCGGTTGCGGCAATGGCCTGAGCCTCGATCAGCGCCGACAGGTGCATGACGTCCTGAAAACCCTGGACGGCTGCCCGCAGCAGGGCCTGCTGTATTTCACCCTGTTCAACGACACCGCCAATTACTTTTTCTACCGCAAGCATCACGAGCACGTGCCGGGCCTGATGCTGATCGAAGCGGCACGCCAGGCCATGTACGCGCAGTTCTACGAGCACAGCGGTTACGCCCGCGGCGAGGTGTCGATTTCCATCGTTGATCTGCTGTCGAGTTTTCCCCGTTACACCGAGTCTTCGTTTCAGGTGGATGTGCTGGTCGGCGACTACGAAGGCATGGCGCAGCCACGGGCGCGCAAGGTCGACAAGCGTGCACGCTTCTTTCAGCGCGGCGAACTGGTGGCCGACATTCGCCTGCATGGCGAAGTGATCAAGATGCCGGTGTTCAAGCGCATGCGGAATATCAACATCGACCCGGCCTGCTGGTTCCGCCCGCTCAAGGGCATAAGCCATGAAGTGCTGGTGCGCCTGGATTCCGGGCGTCACCTCTCCGCCCGTCTGGAGCTGCTGTCGATGGCCGGCCTGCAAGTGCAATGCGACAGCCCGCTCGACGCCTCCGAGCGCGGCCACGTTTACCTGTATCTGGAAAGCGAAGGGATGCTCAGTCTGCCGCTGCAATCGCTGCACGCCAGCGACGCGACAAAGGCCGGCACGCTCAAACTGCATCTGGCAGAGCTGGATTCGCCGTTGCGCTTCAAGTGGCGCGAAGTGCTCAAACAGTTCGCTTACTTCTCCCACGAAGAAACCGCTCCGGCCCCGGCGCCCGCTCTCGGACAACCGGTGTGGATGACCTTCGATCAGACCAGCGCAATGCCCGAACACAGGAAGGAAGCATGATGACGCGCTATCCCCACGTGCTGGAGCCGCTGCGGCTGGCCGGCGGGCTGGAGTTGCGCAATCGGCTGTTCTTCGCGTCGATGGGCGTGGACCTGGCCGATCACAGCGGGTGCGTGACACCCGCCATGATCGAGTTTTATCAGGGCATCATGGAGGGCGGCTGCTCCATGGCGTTTCTGTGCAACGCCACGGTCTCGCCGCAGTCACGCTTGCAGAGCACCGGGCTCGGCCTGTTCGAGGCGCATCAGGGCGAATCGCTCAGGGCGATGTTCGCCATGGCCGAGCAGGTCAACACGCCGGTGGGTGTACAACTGCAGCATTACGGTGGTCAAGGCACCACCACGCACACCGGGGTTGCCGTGTTGACCCCGAGCGGCGTGCCCTGCCCGCGCGTGTCGAAACTTGATCCGGATTATCGCGTGCGGATCATGGACGAAACCGACATCGCCTTGGTGATCGAGCAGTTCGCCCATTCCGCCTGGTTGGCCTGGACCAACGGCGCACGTCTGGTGCAGTTGCAGGCGTCCAACGGCTACCTGCTGAGCAGCTTTCTTTCACCGCACACCAACAAGCGCACCGACCGCTATGGCGGCAGCGAAGAGAACCGCGCGCGGCTGTTGCTTGACGTGGTCAGGGCCATTCGCGAGCGCACCCAGGGCCAATTGATCGTCACCATTCGTCTGGGCATCGACGACCGCCTGGGCGCGGAAGGGCTGCAATATCCGGACATCAAGGAAACCGTTCAAGCGCTCTGTCAGGCCGGCGTTGCCGCGCTGGAATGTTCGATGTGCATGGGTGCGACCTTCGGCCAGTTGATCGTGCACTCCGAGACCATGGACCACTACCTGCAAGCCGGCGTGCGGGCGATCAAGTCCGTGGCGACAGTGCCGGTGGGTTACGCCGGTTTCATCGACGGTCTGGACAAGGCCGAGCAGTTGCTGGCCGACGGCGTATGCGATTGGGTGGGCATGTCGCGGGCGCTGTTTGCCGACAACGACCTGATCAACAAAACCCTGCAGGGCCGCTCCGCCGATATCCACAAATGCCGGTGGGACAGCCAGTGCTTCAGCGACAAGAGCAATCCGCGACTGGATAGGGTGTATTGCTGCGTGAACCCGAAATATTTACGCCCCGCGTTGGCATAAGGAGATGCGACATATGTACGATTTTCTGGGAAAAGTATGCCTGGTCACCGGCGGCACCAGCGGCATCGGCGAGACCGTCAGCGAACGCCTGATCAAGGCCGGCGCCGAGGTGATCGTGTTCGGCCGGGACGAGGAAAAAGGCGCGGCGCTGGCCGATCGGCTGGGTGAACACTGCCGCTTCATCGCCTGCGATGTCGGGGATCCGGCGCAGGTCGAGCAGGCGTTCGCGAGCATTCGTTCGGCCTACGGCCGCCTCGATTGCGCGTTCAACAATGCCGGCGTGACCGCCAAGTACGCAGCGCTCGCGCAATCGTGCCCGGATGACTGGATGAAGGTGATGAACATCAACGTCAACGGCACCTACCACTGCATGCGCCATGAACTGCAACTGATGCTCGACCGCGGCACCGGGGCCATCGTCAACACCTCGTCCTGCGCCGGCGTGGTACCGATTGGCGGCCAGGTGGCCTATGTCGCCAGCAAGCAGGCGATCAACGGCATGACCCAAGTGGCGTCGATCGAAAATGCGCGGCTGGAAGACGGTGGCTGCATTCGCGTCAATGCGGTCGCCCCGGGACCGATCCTCGGCGGCATGAACAGCGAGGCACGCCTGAAAGCCGCACCGGAAAACACCCAGCGCAAAATCAACGTGACGTCGATGAAACGCTTCGGCACGGCGGACGAAGTGGCCAACGCGGTGCTCTGGCTGCTCAGCGATCAATCCGCTTACGTCACGGGTGTGATCATGCCCATCGATGGGGGGTACGCCAGCGGCAAGTTCTGAAATCAAACAAACCAACGACCCGCCGCGTGCGGGTCGTTTTGTTTGAGGGGCGTGAATCAGGAAAATCGCCGAATCCGGTCTACATTGAAAAGCCACTACCCAAAGCGCAGGGATTCGCTTATCCTTTCGCTGTATATAAATACAGTAGTCGCTAAGACAACTAAATGTGAAGGCATGTGAGGTGGTGAATGGCCGTCGAAGTGGTATACCGCAGCAGCCGAGATCTGGAGCGCTTGTTCATGGATAAAGCCGAAGCTGACCGTCATGACAAAATGCTCGAACTGGCCGAGATGCTGTCCGAAGTGTTGCAAAAAGCCGTGCCGTCGCTGAACGAGCAACAGGTTGAAGAAGTCGGGATCTACATGGCGAAGAACCGCGATGTGTTCGCCAAGGCGTTCAAGAGCCAGCCTGATGCGCTGTCGGAGCTGATCAATGCACCGGCCGAGCCAGTGGCTGAAGAGACTGGGCCGGCAGAATCCGATGAAGCGCCGGTCAAACCGGCAAAAGCGGCGAAAGCTGCCAAGTAACAACGTTTTAATCGAAAAGATCGCAGCCTGCGGCAGCTCCTACAGGGAATACGCATTCTATTGCAGGAGCTGCCGCAGGCTGCGATCTTTTGCTTTTCAGCGATACAGGACTTTCTCCGCCAACTCATCCGCTACTCGCGCCGGCGAGCGTTTCTCGGCCTGCGCATGGGCAAACACTTCGGTCAGTCGCGAGGAAATCTTCGACAGATGCGCAGTGATCGTCCCCAGCTCCTCACCGCGATGCTTGAGCGAAACATAAATCAACCCACCCGCGTTGATCACGTAATCCGGCGCATACAGAATCCCCCGACGCTCCAGTTGATCAGCCACATCCAGATGCGTCAGCTGATTGTTCGCCGAACCCGCCACCGCCGAGCAACGCAGTTGCGTCACTGTGTGGCTGTTGAGTACCCCGCCGAGGCCGCACGGTGCAAGGATGTCGCACGGTGTGCTAAGCAACGCATCGTTGGCGATCGGATGCGCGTTGAGTTGCTCCATCGCCAGTTGCACCTTGCCGTGATCGATGTCGCTGACCAGCAATTCGGCGCCCGCCGCATGCAGTTGTTCCGCCAATGCATAACCCACATTCCCCAGCCCCTGAATCGCTATGCGCAATCCTTCGAGATTGTCGCTGCCCAGCCGCGCCATGGCGGTGGCGCGAATGCCGGTGAACACTCCCATCGCTGCGTGCGGTGCCGGGTCACCGGCCGAGGTGGTGCTGGTAACATGCCGGGTCTGCTGGGCGATGCAATCCATGTCCGCCACCGACGTGCCGCTGTCGATGGCGGTGATGTAGCGACCGTCGAGCTGCTCGATACAGCGCCCGAAAGCCTCGAACAGCGCACCGCGGTTTTCCACATGCGCCGGGCGTACGATCACTGCCACCCCGCCGCCCTGGGCCAGTCCGGCCAGCGCCGCTTTGTAGCTCATGCCCTGCGCGAGGCGAATGGCGTCCTCGACTGCGGATTCGTCGTTGGGATAGGCAAGATAACGGCAACCGCCCAGGGCAGGCCCGAGGCGACTGTTATGAATGGCAATGACCGCCTTCAACCCGGTGACCGGGTCAACGCTGAGGTGCAGCGATTCCAGGCGAGTGCTTTGCATGAGAGCGAACATCGGCAGGCTCCCGAATCACTTCTGGTAGTCGCCAGTATAGGCTTGCGCCCAAAAATTGCTGAAGCGCACCGGAATAAGCGTCGGCGCCAACGGCGACTTTGCGGCATAACCTGGCCGGTACTGGACGAATGGCACGGACGGGGCTAAAACGAGGCATGCCCCGGAGATTTCGATGAGCCCGCGCCAACGTTTTTTCGAGTGTCTGCACCGTTCACCGCCCGCACTGTTCGAAGCGGCGTTGTGGATGGCTGCCGAGCACGAAAAAGGCCTGGATATCGAAGCGCTGCAACAGGACTTCAAGGAGCTGCAACAGCGCGTCAGCTACGGCTTGCCGATGCTGCCAGTCAGCGAACTGGCGCAACCGTTGCTGCGGCGGATGAATGATCTGGGGTTCGCCCAGGATGATTTTTTGCCGTTGCGCCCGCAGGTCGCGTTGCTGCACAAGGTGTTGCAGACCCGTCGCGGCCAGCCACTGAGCCTGTCCCTGATAGCCCTGGAACTGGCGCGCAGCCTGGAGATTCCGCTGGTCGGCGTGAACTTTCCCGGGCATTTCCTGCTGCGGGTGCCCGGCGCTGATCACTTGCTGGATCCCTGCGGCGGTCGGCGGCTTTACCCGAATGATTGTCGTGAGTTGTTGCAGCGTCAGTACGGCGCGCACATGAAACTCAACGCCGAGCATCTATTGGTCGCCAGCCCGGTCCAAATGCTGCAGCGCCTGTCACGCAACCTGCGCCAGCTGCATCTGGCGCACGAGGATTACATTCCAGCGTTGATCGATGCCGAACGCGTGCTGGAACTGGGCGGTGCCAGCGCTGCCGATTATCTGGCCCGCGCCAGCCTGTATCAGCGCCTCGACTGCCCGAACGCCGAGCGTTTCGATCTGGAGCATGCACTGCTGCTCAGCGACGATCCGATCCAGCGCCTGCGCCTGACGGAACGGCTCGGGCACCTGCCTCCGAATTCCGTCGTTCATTAATCCCTGTGTGGGAGCGAGCCTGCTCGCGAAGCAGGCGCCTCGGTTTATCCTTTAAACCGCGTTATCGTTCTTCGCGAGCAAGCTCGCTCCCACATTGGGTTGCGGGATATCTGAGGGCGAACGCACCTGGATGATCAGCAGTGCCGCAATGACCGCCGGAATCGCGCAGAAGAAGAAAATCTGCGCCACCGGAATGTGCATCGCCAGCAGCAGGCTGCCGAACAGCGGCCCGAGGATCGAACCGAAGCGCCCTACCCCCAACGCCCAGCCCGTGCCCGTGGCACGCACCTGCGCCGGATAGAAGTTACTGGCGAAGGCGTTCAGCGTCAGTTGCCCACCAATGATGCAAAACCCGGCGGCAAACACGCAGGCCACCAGATAGCGCGGATTGTCGTGATTCAGGCCCAGCAGAATCGTGCACACAGCCGCCCCGGCCAATACCGCGCAGAGCAGGCGCACCTTGCGCTTAAGCCGGTCGGCGAACCACGCCATGCACACCGCGCCCAAGGTGCCGGCGAACAGGAACATCGAGGTCACCAAGTTGGCTTCATTGAGTTTCAGACCGCTTTCGAGCAACAGCGTCGGCAGCCAGCTGATCATGAAATACAGCAGAATCAGGCTGACAAAAAACGTCGCCCAGATCAGCAGGGTCGGTCGTGCATAACCGTTGCGGAACAGCTCGATCACGGTCAGTTTGCTGCCCTGCTCGCGCTCGTTCTGCTCGACCGAGGCGGCCGGTGGCTGCCAGTCCGGCAGCATTCGCGCGGTGACTTTGCGCAGGCGCGCATACGGCGGTGCGTCACGCAGCAGACGCGGCAGCGATTCCGGAAGCATCCACCACAGGAACGGGAACAGCAGCAACGGCGTGACACCACCGGCGAGGAACACCGCTTGCCAGCCAAAGCGATCAATGAAGCCCGCCGCAACAAAACCACCCGCCGCACCGCCAAAGGAAAAGCCGCAAGCGGCCAGCGTGACCATCAAGGTGCGCAGGCGCGGCGGCGAGTACTCCGACATCAAGGCCATGGCGCTGGGCATCGCGCCACCCATGCCGATGCCGCAAATGAAACGCGCGATCATCAGGGTATTCAGGGAATCGGCGAACACCATCAGCACCGTGAGGGTGGCGTAGATCAGCACGCACGCCAGCAGAATCCGCCGCACGCCGAAGCGGTCAGCCAGCGGCGTCACCGCAAGCGAACCAAGGGTCAGGCCCAACAGGTTGGCACTGAAAACCGGCCCGAAGGCGGCTTTCTCCAGGCCCCAGTCCTGCGCCAGGGCCGGCACCACGTAACCGAGCACCTGGGCGTCGTAGCCGTCGGTGACCAGCAACAAGGCGAGCAGGATCAAGAGCAACCACTGATAGCGGGACACAGGACGGGCGTCGAGTGCCGCCCGGAAGCTGGCAATCTGGTTGTGCATCGCAAGGTACCTGTTTTGTTTTTATGATTTTTTAGGGGCAACACGGACCTCCTGTGGGAGCGAGCCTGCTCGCGAAAGCGGTGTGCCAGCTAAAAGAATGTCTGCTGATACGACCTCTTCGCGAGCGGGCTCGCGCCCACAGGGTCTTACGGTGTATCGGGCTGGTTGGCCGGATGCGCCTTGATGAACGCCGGATGCTCGGCCGCCAACGCGGCTACGCGACAAATCCGTGGATAAGCCTCCAGCGAAACACCGAAGCGCTCCGCCGCGTACAACTGTGGAATCAGGTACACGTCCGCCACACACGGCCACTCGCCGAAACAGAAACCGCTGTCGCCGATCAACTGCTCGACGGTCGCCAGCCCCTGACTGATCCAGTGCGCAATCCACTCCACCACCTGCGGCTCTTCGTGGCCCAGCTGGCGCAGACGATTGAGCACGCTGACGTTGTGCAGCGGATGCACGTCGCAGCCAATCACCGCCGCGACGCCACGCACATGGGCGCGGGCGGCGAGGTCTTCCGGCAGCAGCGGCTGCTGTGGATAACGCTCTTCCAGGTACTCGATGATCGCTGGCGACTGAATCAGCAACTCGCCGTCATCCGTACGCAAAGCCGGCACCCGGCCCTGCGGATTGATCGCCAGATACGCCGCCTGCCGATGCTCGCCCCCGGACGGCGCAATCAGGTTGACCGGCAGCGCGTTGTAGTCGAGCCCCTTCAGCGCCAGAGCGATACGCACCCGGTACGACGAGGTGGAACGGTAATAGGTGTAGAGATCCATGAGCCGCTCCTGTCAGCGCGCCGCCAGCACTGTGCCGCGGCATTCGCCGAAGCCGATCGAGGCAAAACCGTCCCGGGCGCAACGGGCGCGCAGGATGATTTCATCACCGTCTTCGAGGAATTTGCGCACTTCGCCGGAAGCCAGTTCGATCGGCTTTTTACCGCCCTCGGTGATTTCCAGCAGGCTGCCGAACTGACCGCTTTGCGGACCGGACAAAGTGCCCGAACCGAACAGGTCGCCGGCCTGCAACTGGCAGCCGTTGACGCTGTGATGCGCGACCATTTGTGCGACGGTCCAGTACATGTAGCGCGTGTTGCTCAGGGTCAGGCGATGAGCCGGCAGATTCTGCTCGCGCATGGCTTCGGTGAGCAGCAGCACTTCCAGTTCGATGTCAAAGGCACCGCCCTCCTGATCGCGCTTGTCGAACAGGTAAGGCAGCGGCTGCGGATCACCTTCAGGGCGCGCCGGTTGTGCCGTGCGGAAAGGCTCCAGCGCTTCGGCCGTCACCACCCACGGTGAGACGCTGGTGATGAAACTCTTGGACAGGAACGGGCCCAGCGGCTGGTATTCCCAGGCCTGGATATCGCGGGCCGACCAGTCGTTGAGCAGGCAGAAACCGGCAATGTGATCAGCCGCGTCACCAATGGCAATCGACTCGCCCATCTCGTTGCCCTGACCGATCCAGATGCCCAGTTCCAGCTCATAGTCCAGACGGGCGCAAGGACCGAAGGTCGGCTCGCTGGCACCGGCTGGCAGGGTCTGGCCTTTCGGGCGGCGCACGTCGGTACCGGAGGCGCGCACGGTGGAGGCGCGACCGTGATAACCGATCGGCACGTGCTTGTAGTTCGGCAACAACGGGTTGTCCGGGCGGAACAGTTTGCCGACGTTCTGCGCGTGTTCGATGCCGACGTAGAAGTCGGTGTAATCGCTGATGCGGGCCGGCAGGTGCATCTGGCAATCGGCAGCCAAGGGCAGCAGTTTTGCGCCTTGGGCTTCGATGGCGCCGCGATGGCTGCTGCCCTCGCTGAACAGTTCCAGCAAGCGCGTACGCAAGGCGACACGGGCTTCGCGACCGAGGTCGAAGAAGGCGTTCAACAGGCCGCCGTGCATGGCCTCGACCGCACTGCGCGCGGCGCCGTCAAACAGACCGGCTTCAAGCGCCACTTGCAGATCGAAAATGTGTTCGCCAATCGCCACGCCCGCGCGCGGCGCCGAGCCGTTGATGCTGAATACGCCCAGCGGCAGGTTCTGCAACGGGAAATCCGCGTGGCCGTTGGCCGAAGCGACCCAGCTGCGGGTGATGGAATTCTGCGTCATGGGTTATCTCCGGGTCGGGTCGAACGTGGCGGGCAGCGTGGCCCAGCAGGCGTCGTAATTGGATTGCAGTTGCGGGCAGTCGAGGGCGAAACGGCTTGGGCGCAGCACCTGACTGGTCTCGAACATGAAGGCCATGGTGTTGTCGATCTTCGCTGGTTTGAGTTCGGCGTTGATCGCTTTGGTGCAGGTTTCGCCGTCCGGGCCGTGGGCACTCATGCAGCTGTGCAGCGAGGCACCGCCGGGCACGAAGCCTTCAGCCTTGGCGTCGTATTCGCCGTGGATCAGGCCCATGAACTCGTTCATCAGGTTGCGATGGAACCACGGTGGACGGAAGGTGTTCTCGGCGACCATCCAGCGTGGCGGGAAGATCACGAAGTCGAGGTTGGCCATGCCATGCACGCTGGTCGGCGAGGTCAGCACGGTGAAAATCGATGGGTCAGGATGATCGAAACTCACGGTGCCAATGGTGTTGAAACGGCGCAGATCGTATTTGTACGGCACGTTGTTGCCGTGCCAGGCGACCACGTTCAGCGGCGAATGATCGAGTTGGGTGCCCCACAACTGGCCAAGGAATTTCTGCACCAGCGTCGTCGGCTGCTGCAGGTTTTCGTAGGCAGCGACCGGCGCGAGGAAGTCCCGTGGATTGGCCAGACCGTTGCTGCCGATCGGCCCCAGGTCCGGCAGGCGCAGCGGCGCGCCGTGGTTCTCGGCAACGTAGCCGCGCGCCTGCGGATCAAGCAGTTCGACGCGGAATTTCAGACCGCGTGGCAGCACAGCAATTTCCAGCGGCGCGACTTCAAGCACACCGAGTTCGGTGGCAATGCGCAGTCGCCCGAGTTGCGGCACCAGCAGCAGTTCGCCGTCGGCGTTGTAGAACACCCGCTCCATCGAGCGGTTGGCGGCGTAGTTATAGATGCTGATGCCGGCCGGTTTTTCCGCTGCCGAGTTGGCGACCATGCCGACCAGGCCGTCGATGAAGTCGGTTGGCTCGGCGGGCATCTGCAGTGGATTCCAGCGCAGACGATTCGGGGTTATATCACCCAGCGGGCCGCCGGCCAGTTGCCGCTCCAGTTTGACGAACGCCGGGTGATTGGCCGACGGTTGAATCCGGTACAGCCACGTACGCCGCGCTTCACTGCGGGTCATGGTGAACGCCGTGCCGGAGAGCAATTCGGTGTAGAGGCCGTAGGGCGCTTTTTGCGGGGAGTTCTGGCCGATGGGCAAGGCGCCGGGCAACGCTTCACTGCAAAATTCGTTGCCGAAACCGGACTGGTACGCCAGCGCCGACGCGTTTGAATCGAGGTTCATGGAGCCTCCTGAACAGGGAGTCGGCAGTGGCCCATCGCTCTGGCTCAGAGCTTTGCGCACGCCGGGGTTGTTATTATCGTAATTCGATTACGCATAACGTAATTTGCTCGCTAACCAGCGTCAAGCTATAAAGACGCCCATTCGTTTTCGGATCCCGGCCGCACCATGGAAAAAACCAGCGACAGCAACGGCAAACAGAAAGTCCGCTCCGCCGAGGTCGGCACCGACATCCTCAAGGCGTTGGCCGAGTTGTCGCCCTCCACCTCGTTGTCGCGGCTGGCCGAACATGTGCAGATGCCGGCGAGCAAGGTGCACCGTTATCTTCAGGCCCTGATCGCCAGTGGTTTCGCCGAGCAGAACGCCGCCACCAACCATTACGGACTCGGCCGTGAAGCGTTGCGCGTGGGCCTGGCAGCCCTGAACAGTATGGACGTGCTGAAAGTCGCCGCCCTGCCGCTGTCGGAGTTGCGTGATGAACTGAATGAAACCTGCTTTCTGGCGGTGTGGGGCAATCAGGGCGCGACCGTGGTGCACATCGAGCCGGCGGTGCGCGCGGTGACGGTGGTCACGCAATTGGGTTCGGTATTACCGCTGCTCAGTTCATCCACTGGCTTGGTGTTCAGTGCCTATCTGCCGCATCGCGAAACCGATGAACTGCGCGTACTGGAAACCGCCATCGCCGACCATCCGCTGGCCGATGAAAAAAACTACGTCAGCCTGTGTGAACAGATCCGTGAACGCGGTCTGCATCATGTGCACGGTTTGTTGATGCCGGGCGTGGATGCGTTGTCGGCGCCAGTGTTCAACGCCGTCGGGCAGATCGCAGCGGTACTGACGATTGTCGGCCCGACTTCATTGTTCCACGCCGATGAAAACGGCCCGGCCGCCCGGCGATTGCTGGCGGCGGCACGCGCCGTCAGTTGGCGCATGGGCTATCAGGCCGACGACCTGCGCCCTTGAAACAACAGCCACAATCCCTTCAGTGACCCAATAGCGTAGCCGGACACGACTGTTGCATGCCCCGTAACAGTGCATGTCCGGAATCGCTCTGTTTCCTTCGATCTCAAGTGCTTATTCTGAGCGGGCTTTCACGGCACACGCCGCAAAGCCCCGGCCTTGGCTGCCGAGCAACTCGCGCCAGCGCTGACCGATTTCAGATGAGTCGATGCTTCGATTGATCGCCCCGGTGTTCACTGACGTTGATTTGTAGCTCCTTGATCCAACGTCTTACCTTGGCCGCTGCGTTTGCAGCGGCCTTTTTTATGGGCGGTATTTATGCCGGCGGGACAGGTCGCTTGACGGTCATGGCAGATGTCACAGTGAATACTTCTGCAGATTCGCCATCATTTCCTTCAGCGCTTCAATGTTGTCCTTGGGATGCGCCGCCCCTTCGAAATCGCAGATCTGCTGCCAATGCGCCGCGACGTCTTCCGGAGAGAAACCGCTGCGTGGATCGAACCCGGCGCCGAGGCTGCGCTCCCAGCGCACCTTGCCCATCCAGCCACCACCGACTTCAAACAGACCGGACGTTTCCTGGCACTGTTCACTGGTCAGGTACACCACCAGCGGGCTGACCAGTTCCGGTTTCAGCTGTTCGAACACTTGCGGCGGGATCAGCCCCTCGGTCATGCGTGTGCCGCCAGTGGGCGCGATGGCGTTGACCAGAATGTTGTTCTTGCGCCCTTCGATGGCCAGCGTCCGGGTCAACCCGTACAGGCCGAGTTTGGCCATGCCGTAATTGGACTGACCGAAGTTGCCGTAGATGCCTGAGGTCGATGCCGTGAAGATCACCCGGCCATAGTTCTGCTCGCGCAGGTGCGGCCAGGCGGCGCGGGTCACTTTGTAAGCGCCTTCGACGTGAACGCGATAGACCAGATCCCAGTCGGCGTCGTCCATCTTGTGAAAGGTCTTGTCGCGCAGGATCCCGGCGTTGTTCACCACCACGTCGACACGGCCAAAGGCGTCGAGGGCGTTCTGCACCAGTTTGTCGCCGTCGGTGACCGAGTCGTGGTTGGCCTCGGCAATGCCGCCGGCTTCGCGAATTTCCGCCACCACACGGTCGGCGGCGGAGGCGTTGGCGCCCTCACCCTGGGTCGAGCCGCCGAGGTCGTTGACCAGCACTCTGGCGCCGTGCCGCGCGAACAGCAAAGCATGCGCCCGGCCCAGGCCACCACCGGCGCCGGTGACGATCACGACTTTATCTTCGAAACGTACGGACTCATTCATCGCAGGAACTCCAGCAGGCCAGTATTGAGTCCGAGTGTCAGGCACAGGGCTTTGGGTCACAACAAATACGGCTGAGGCTGAATGGTGCGCGATAAGGGTGGGGGATGATGAGGGCGTCAAAAGATCAAAAGATCGCAGCCTGCGGCAGCGCCTGCATTAATTTGTGCAGGAGTTGCCGCAGGCTGCGATCTTTTGATCTCTCAGGAGCACGCCACCTTGCGCGGCGGCAACGCCAGGCGGTCACGAAACGCCAGATAATGTTTGAGCACCTGCACCGGCGCCTCGATCTGTGGATAGTGGCCGATGCCCGGCAACAACACCGTGTCGGCGCCCGCGATCAACTGGCGGTAACGCTCGACCATGTGCGCACCGGAGACCGGATCGACTTCGCCATCAATCACCCGCAACGGGATGTCATCACGCTGCATGGCCGCTACCCAGCGGTCGCGCTGCGCCCGGCGCTCGGGGATGTAGCCAATCAGTTTGTGCAGGATGCGCGGACCGCGATGGGTCTCGATCAGGCTCCAGAAATCATCCAGCTCACTTTCGCTGGGGCCGGTCTGCGGACCGAAAATCTGCCGAAAGCTTTTCACCAACGCATCACGGCTGAAGGCCCGGCCAATCATCCAGCCCAAAGGGCTGAGCAACAGCTTTTGCATCAACACCGGGCGATGGGTTTCCGGGAACAGCCCGCCGTTGAGGAACACGCAACTGGCGACGGCGAGCCGGTTTTCGTAATGCCGCGCGAGCAGTTCCTGGGCGACGCTGTCGCCGTAATCGTGAGCCAGAATATGCAGGGGTTGCTCGACCTGCAGATGGGCCAGCAGTGCCTGTTGCAAATCGGCCTGTTCCAGCAGGCTGTAGCTGTGACTCAACGGTTTGGCCGAATCACCGAAACCGAGCATGTCACAGGCGATCACCCGATAGCGCTGGGCCAGCGGCTGCCACAAGTAGTGCCAGTCCCAACTGGCCGTTGGAAAGCCATGGATCAGCAACAGCGGCTCACCCTGCCCCGCCGTCCAGTAACGGATCGACTGGCCGCGAAAGACAAACGTCCGGCTGCGTTTGCGCCAGACACACAGAGGAATCTCGGCAAGAGGCATCAGAGTTTATATCCGGGGTCTTGTTTATCGAGTTTGCGCAGCAACGCCGGCCAGGCCAGCGCGCCGCCCATGCCTTGAGCGCTTTTGGTCACGCCGGCGATCATCGCCTTGGCGCCCGCCAGAATTTGCGGTTCGATGGCGATCAGTTCAGTACCGCCGGTCTGCGCCATGACCTGGATATCGCAGGCGCGCTGGAAGGTGAACATCATCAGAAAAGTGTCGGCGATGGTGCCGCCACAGGTCAGCAGACCGTGGTTGTGCAGCATCAGGAAATTGTTCTCGCCCAGGTCGGCCTGCAAGCGCGCTTTCTCTTCGTGATTCAGCGCCACGCCTTCGTAGCCGTGATAGGCCAGGCTCGACAACACGAACAGCGACTGCTGGCTGATCGGCAACACGCCCTGTTTCTGCGCTGAAACGGCCACGCCGGACGCGGTGTGCGTGTGCAGTACACACACCACGTCATGCCGCACTTCGTGCACGGCGCTGTGGATGGTGTAACCAGCGGGGTTGATGTCGTAGGGACTGTCCATGAGCTTGTTGCCGGCCTGATCGACTTTGACCAGGCTTGAGGCGGTGATCTCATGAAACATCAAGCCGAACGGATTGATCAGGAAGTCTTCGGTGCCCGGGACCTTGGCGGAAATGTGGGTAAAGATCAGGTCGTCCCAGCCATGCAGGGCGACCAGTCGATAACAGGCGGCGAGATCGACCCGGGTCTGCCACTCCGCAGCACTGACCTGGTCTTTGACATTAACGGGCGACTGGACGGGGGCTACGCTCACTGTATGCACCTCTGCGTTCTTATTGTTTGGCACGTGTCAGCAGTCTAGTCAGCTCCCGGGGCTCACGTAGTTGCATTGCCAGCCAGCTTGATGACTGAGCGGGTCAGCCATGCAAACAGCTTGGATCCATGTCAAAGCAACGACGCCAACAAAGGCGCGGCGAACAGATTGAGCAGTCCCGTCAGCACCATCACCAGCCCGGCCACCGAGCCCTCTTCACCGCCCACTTCATGCGCCCGACTGACGCCGGCACCGTGCGCGCCAACCCCAAACAATGCACCGCGCGCCAAGGCACTGCGTAGCGGCAGCCACTTGAGCAGCACGCCGCCGAGCATCGCACCGAACACACCGGTGAACATCACGAACACGGCCGTCAGTTCCGGCACGCCACCCAGATCCTGCGCCAGCGGCATGGCGAACGGCGTGGTGATCGAACGCGGCACCAGCGACATCGTGACTGAGATATCCAGCGCCAGCGCCCTGGCCAGGCCAAACGAGGTAGCGATCGATGCCGCGCTGCCGGCGAGCATGCCCAGCAACAGCGCTGACCAGTGCCGCACCAGCAGACGTCGCTGCTGCCAGATCGGCACCGCGAAAGCGACCGTCACCGGCCCGAGCACCAGCATCAGCCAATGGGTGTTGCTGGCGTATTCGGCATAGGCCGTGTGCAACGGTATGGCGAGCGCCAGCAGCAGCGCCGGCACCAGAATCAGCGGCGACAGCAGATAACGCCCGGTGCGTCGATAAATCCAGCGACTGAACAGATACGCCAACAGAGTGAAAGCGAGCCAGAACATCGGCATCCATTCAAGCTTCATGAGACCGCCTCAGGCGCACAGCCAACTCCACGGTAAAGGCCGTCACCAGCATCACCATCAGGGTGCTGGCGCCAATCACCAGCAGAATCCGCCAACCGTCATCACGCAGCAGTGCGCCGTAGTCGAGCAGACTCATCAGTGCCGGAATAAAGAACAGCAGCATCTCGGCCATCAGCAAGCCGGCACCCAGTTGCAGCGCCGCCGGTTTGACCCAGCCAAACGCGAACGCCAGCAGCAACAGGGCCATGCCGATAACGCCACCGGGGATTGGCCAGGCCAGCCACGCGGCGATCTGGCAGCCGAGCAGATAGAGACCGAGCAACACGGCCAGTTCTGCTATCAGACGGGAAACATACGTGAGGGACGCAGCGTTCATGATGGGCTCCTTACAGGGGCTTATTTTACGAAGCGGCCTGCCATCCCAGAAGCGAATTGTTAGACTCATGGCTATTCCAAAACGGAATCGGACAATGGAATTCAAACAGCTGCGCAGTTTTGTCGAAGTCATGCGTCAAGGCGGCTTTACCCAGGCGGCGAAAACCCTGCACGTCAGTCAGTCGGCGGTGAGCAAACAAGTCGCGCAACTGGAGCAGAGTCTCGGCACGCCGTTGCTCGAACGGCTCGGCTCCCAGTTACACCTGACCGCTGCGGGCAGCGTGGTGCTGTCACACGCCGAGGGCATGCTGCGCTTGCGTCAGGAGTTGCTCAGCGAACTGGATGATCTGAGCCAACTGGCGCGCGGCGAATTGCGCCTCGGTCTGCCGCTGCTGGGCAGCGATGCGTTGTTCGCCGGGTTGTTCGCCGAATATCGACGGCGCTATCCGAACATCAGCATTCAATTGCTTGAGGGCGGCAGCCGTAACGTGGAACAGGCGGTGCTCAGCGGAGAACTGGAGTTGGGTGGCAGCTTGCAGCCCAAGGATCCGCAGTTCGATTTTCAGCCGTTCTGCGATGAGAAGCTCGACGCGTTGCTGCCGGTGGATCATCCACTGGCGGCGCGCGGTGAAATTGCTCTGGAGGAGTTGGCCGAAACACCGTTCCTGCTGTATCAGCGCAGCTTCGTGCTCAATGACCGTCTATTGCAGGCGTGCCAGCAATTGGGCTTTACCCCGAAAGAAGGCGGGCGCAGTGGCCAGGCGGATTTTCTCGTGGCGCTGGTGGCGGCCGGGCAAGGCGTGGTGCTGTTGCCGAGCGTGGTCGCCCGGGCACTGGAGCGTCCGGGCGTGGTGCGCCTGACCTTGCGCGCGCCAGATTATCTGCGTTGGGATATCGCGTTCATCTGGCGTCGCGGCGCCTACCTGTCGAAAGCCGCGCAGGCCTGGCTGGCCCTTCTGCGCGAGCGCGCGATCAGCCCTTGAGCGTGGCGATCAACTGCGCCAGCCAAGGCTCGGCATCGGTTTCCGGGGTCACGCTTTCGCTGGCGTCCAGACGCAGCATCTCCTGTACTTCGCGCAGGCCCAGCTCGGCGAACAACTCACGCATCAGCTCGCCGCCACCGCAGAACGTATCGCCGTAACTGGCATCGCCCAAACCGATCACCGCGCCGGGCAAACCGCGCCAGGCCATCGGCAATTGATCGCGAAGGCTGAAATAGAGCGGCTGCAGGTTATCCGGCAACTCGCCCATGCCGGTGGTCGAGGTCACCGCGAGAATCGCTTCAGGGCCGAACGCCTGTATATCCGCCAGGCTGGCGCGCGAGTTGTAGAAGGTTTCAAAACCGGCGTCTTTCAGCAGGTTCTGCGCGTGACGGGCGACTTCTTCGGCCGCGCCGTAAACCGAGCCGGAGAGGATGGCGACTTTCATCAATCTGATCCTGAAGCTGAAAAAAAGAGCGGCGATAGTAGCAGTCCGACGTAAAAGCCGCGATCCAGGCCCGAATAGCCGTGATGGCCAGTAGACAGACTGGCTGGAACTTCTAGAATGCCAGCCAATATCGACACTGAAAGGATTCATTGATGATCAACGCCAGTCTGCTGCAAATGGTGATCAACGCTTCGAACGACGGGATCGTGGTTGCAGAAAAGGAAGGCGAACAGGACAACATCCTGATTTACGTAAACCCGGCCTTCGAGCGCCTGACCGGTTATAGCAGCGAAGAAATTCTCTACCAGGATTGCCGTTTTCTGCAGTCCGGCGACCGCGATCAGGCAAGTCTGGAAAGGATTCGCGAAGTGCTGCGCGCTGGTGGCGCGTGTCGCGAAACATTGCGCAATTATCGCAAGGACGGCACGCCTTTCTGGAATGAACTGTCGCTATCGACGGTACAAAACGCCGATGATGGCCAGACTTATTTCGTCGGCGTGCAGAAGGACGTCACGGTTCAGGTCAAGGCGCAGCAACGCGTCGCGCAACTGGAAGCACAGGTTGCCGCCTTGCAAGCCGAACTCTCTGCCCTGAAAGCGACGAACGGCGCAAACAAAACGGCGAACTAAGTGTCAGTAACTACAATCACCAATGACTTTGTAACTAATTCTTTCGAGCCAGGCCATGCAACGCGACGCCCTCCTGACCCAGGATGAGCTGGATTTCATCCAGACCATGCAGCACAACCCGCAACTCAATGTGCGGGATGCGACGTCGAGCCTGTTGGTCAATGGTGGCTCGCAGATCCGTGACCTGCTCACGCGCCTGGCGGCTCATGAGCAAGTGACCATCCAGGCCAACTTCGAAAATCAGCAGATGACCTTCCCGTTGCACCTGGTGGAAGACGAATTTCACGCGTTGCACCTGCGTCTGGGCGTACCCAGCATTTACGAAGACGGGCCGATGGTTCGCCCATGGCGTCTGACCCTCGAAGAGCCGGTCGCGCTGGAAAACGCCAAGGGCCAACCGGGGATGATGTGGGTGCACGAGGTGTCGCACAAAGGCGTGCTGCTGGAAATGCGCAACAAGACCAAGCCGCCCAAGCATTTCGCCCTGTGGTTCAGCCCTTCAGGTTATGAGCGGATCTCCCTGCGCGGCAATTTCGAGCGCGAAACCGAGCATGGCTTCTACGCTTACGAGCTGAGCCAGACCGATGCCGATGAAACCGAACGCCTGCGTCAGTTCATCCTGCAACAACACCGCCTGACCCACCCCGCCCTGCACACCTGATATTCAGGTATCCAGCGTCCCCGCGAGAAACTGCGTCATGCGCTGACGCATCGTCGCCCCTTCATTGCCCAGACAACCGATTGACGATCCGGCCAGACTATCCTGTGCCAGATCGGCAGCGTCGCCCGCGAGCATTACCTGACAGTCGAGACTCAAGGCCAGCCGATTCAGACGGCGCGGCAAATCCGGGGTGGGGGCGTGATTGGAAAACAGCACCAGCGCCTGTGGCTTGATCCGCTCGCAGACCAACGCCAATTCATCGAATGGCTGACCAGTGGTCAGCACTCGCACCCCCGCATCATTGCCACTGAGAAATAACGCGGCAACCAGTAACTCGAGTTCACGGCACTGACCGGCGAGCGCACTGACAATCACCTTGCGCGGTTGCGTGCCGCGCAGCGTGACAATGCGTTGCAGAACCCGCGCCCTCAGGAACCCGTCGAAAAACAGCCACTCGCTGGTCTGCCCAAAGGCATCCTGGCGTTGCAACATCTGCAGCCACAACGGCATGAGAATGTCCTGGAACACCACTGACAGCGAATATGAAGAGAAAATCTGGTTGTAGACCTGATCCAGCGCGCGGTCATCGAACGCGCTGACTGCAACCTGCACCTGTAGCTGCCACTGCGCGTAATCAGCCTGCACCAGATCATCAGGAATGATATGCGCCAGCACTTTCAGCGGCTCGGTCTTGGCGAGGATCTTGCCGACCTTGCTCACCGCCACGCCGCGGTCGATCCAGTCGACGATGCTGCGCACGCGCTCGATTTCGGTCATCGAATACAGCCGGTGCCCGCTTTCGGTGCGCGTCGGCTGAATCAAACCGTAGCGACGCTCCCATGCACGCAGCGTTACCGGGTTGACGCCGGTCAGGCGCGACACCTCACGAATAGGGAACAACTCTTCGCGCTCAAATGCGACAGAGGCCTGCAAAGCAGAGTCAGCGTCCGTGATAACAGCCATTGTGCAGGTGCATCCACTCGGTAGATTTGGATCCCATTCTACCTCCGATGCCCTGTATCGGTTCAACCCATCAATAGAGACGAAAGTCTCTGAAACGGCGCGCAAAATCAGGAATAATCCTTGCTAGTCGAAAAACGCAGGCCCTTACCCCGGGCCTGCGCATCGCGAAACTTCTACCCGAAGCGACGCACTCGGAAACATGGAGATACATAATGTCTACTTCCCCCGTCACACTGATGGTCGCGCGTCGCGTCGCCGACGGACGCTATCAGGACCTGATTGCCTGGCTGCGCGAAGGCGAACAACTGGCCACTGACTTTCCCGGTTACCTGGGCTCCGGCGTGCTCGCTCCGCCACCCGGTGACAACGAATTCCAGATCATTTTCCGCTTTGTCGACGAACAGACCCTGCATGCCTGGGAGCACTCGGTCTCGCGTACCGCGTGGCTCGCGCGGGGCAGCGATCTGTTCGCGCATCCCAAAGAACATCGGGTCAGCGGCATCGAAGGCTGGTTCGGCGCGGCCGGTCAGCGGCCACCGCGCTGGAAACAGGCCGTGGCCATCTGGCTGGCGTTCTTTCCGGTATCGCTGCTGTTCAACTTTGTTCTCGGGCCGTTGCTCGGCGACATGAGCCTGCTGCCGCGGGTGTTGATCAGCACGGCGTGCCTGACGCCATTGATGGTGTATTTCTTTATTCCGCTGTCGACGCGGCTGCTGGCCAACTGGTTGAACGCTGTGCCGGCGCGACCTTTGCCTGCAACACCCTCTACGCAGAATCGCTAAAGATCGCAGCCTCGTTGCACTCGTCAGCTCCTACGGATGAAGGCGCCCCTGTAGGAGCTGCCGAAGGCTACGATCTTTTCGCCAGCGTCGCTGTTATAGTTTTTGCTCCAACCGCGACGCGAGCCATGCATGACCAATTCCTCCGCCCCGATTCTCATCACCGGTGCCGGCCAGCGTGTCGGTCTGCACTGCGCGCAGCGTTTGCTTGAAGACGGCCATCAGGTCATTTTCACCTACCGCAGCGAACGTCCCGGCGTGCAAGCGCTGCGGGATCTGGGCGCGATCGGAGTGTTCGCCGACTTCTCCAGCGAAGCGGCCATTCTCGCCTTCATCGATGAACTGAAAACCCATACCGACCGCCTGCGCGCCATCGTCCACAACGCCTCCGAATGGCTGGCGGAAACCCCGGGCAACGAAGCCGAAGCCTTCGTACGCATGCTCAACGTGCACCTGCTCGCGCCGTATCTGATCAACCTGCACTGCGCCGACCTGCTCAAGCGCTCGACACCGGCCGACATCATCCATATCAGTGACGACGTCACGCGCAAGGGCAGCAGCAAACACATCGGCTATTGCGCCAGCAAGGCCGGGCTCGACAGCCTGACCCTGTCCTTCGCCGCGCGCTATGCGCCGGCAATCAAGGTCAACGGCATCGCGCCAGCCCTGCTATTGTTCAATCCCGACGACGACGCGGCGTACCGCGCCAAGGCGCTGGCCAAATCCGCGCTGGGCATCGAACCCGGCAGCGAAGTGATCTACCAGAGCCTGCGCTATCTGCTCGACAACCCCTATGTCACCGGTACGACCCTGACCGTCAACGGCGGACGGCACGTCAAATAAGTTGCTGCGCGAGGATCTCCCATGAGCCGTACCCTGCCCGAGAATTACCGCGAGATCCTCATCGGCCTCGGTGAAGACCCCGACCGCGAAGGCCTGCTCGACACTCCGCTGCGCGCGGCCAGGGCCATGCAATACCTGTGTCACGGCTATGAACAGCGTGTGGAGGAGATCGTCAACGGCGCGCTGTTTGCCTCTGACAGCGATGAGATGATCATCGTCGCCGACATCGAGCTCTACTCGTTGTGCGAACATCACCTGCTGCCCTTCATCGGCAAGGCCCATGTGGCATATATTCCGACCGGCAAGGTGTTGGGACTGTCGAAGATTGCGCGGCTGGTGGACATGTTCGCCCGGCGCCTGCAGATTCAGGAAAACCTTACCCGGCAGATTGCCGACGCAGTGCAACAGGTCACCGATGCCGCTGGCGTCGCGGTGGTCATCGAGGCCCGGCACATGTGCATGATGATGCGCGGTGTCGAGAAACAGAATTCGACCATGAACACCTCGGTCATGCTCGGCGCCTTTCGCGACTCGAGCAACACTCGCCAGGAGTTCCTGCAATTGATTGGACGGAGCAAGTAAATGTCACAACTTCAACCGGGAATGGCGCGCATCCGGGTCAAGGATCTGCGCCTGCGCACCTTTATCGGGATCAACGAGGACGAGATCCTCAACAAACAGGATGTGCTGATCAACCTGACCATCCAGTACGCCGCGCAGGAAGCGGTGCGCGACAACGACATCGATCACGCGCTGAACTACCGCACCATCACCAAGGCGATCATCGCCCACGTCGAGGGCAATCGCTTTGCACTGCTCGAACGCCTGACCCAGGAGCTGCTGGATCTGGTGATGAGCAATACCGCCGTGCTTTACGCCGAAGTCGAAGTCGACAAGCCGCATGCCCTGCGATTTGCCGAATCGGTGTCGATCACCCTCGCGGCCAGCCGCTGAGCGCGTCTGGCGCATTGCTCGCCAGACTTTTATCATCCGCGCCACGAATAGACTGCACAGAGCCCATCATGACCGAGCAACAACGCCTCGAACTCGAAGCCGCCGCCTTCCGCCGGCTGGTCGCCCATCTGGACAGCCGCAAGGACGTGCAGAACATCGACCTGATGAACCTTGCCGGGTTCTGCCGCAACTGCCTGTCCAAGTGGTACAAGGCCGCCGCCGATGACCGTCAGATCGAGGTCAGCCTCGATGACGCCCGCGAAGTGGTTTACGGCATGCCGTACGCCGAATGGAAAGCCCAATACCAGCAAGAAGCCAGCGCCGAACAACAGGCGGCGTTCGCCAAAGGAAAACCGTATGAGTGATCTGAACACCCTGCGCGCCAGCCTCAACAGCGGCAAACACGCTTTCGCCGATACCCTGGCCTTCATCGCTGCCGGTTATGACTACCAGCCGCAAGCGTTCAACAATGGTGGCGTGGAAAACGCTGCCGGGCAGAACGAAGGTTCGTGCAAGACCCTGGGTCTGGCACTGCTGGAAGGCTTGAGCGATGAAGAAGCGCTGCTGGCATTCGGCGAGCATTACCGCTCGGTGCTGGCGACGCCTGAAGGCAGTGACCACGGCAATATCCGTGCGCTGATCAAGCACGGTCTGGCCGGTGTGAAGTTCGAAGCACAGCCGCTGACCCGCCGCTGATTCAAGATCAAAAGATCGCAGCCTGCGGCAGCTCCTACACTGATCCCTGTAGGAGCTGCCGCAGGCTGCGATCTTTTGACTCTCATAAAAAAACCGGCCGAAGCCGGTTTTTTTGTGCCTGCGGTCTTAGAACGAAGCGTTCTGCAGACCGTCCAGGTAACGCTCGGTGTCCAGTGCCGCCATGCAGCCGGCACCGGCCGAAGTGATGGCCTGACGGTAAACGTGGTCTGCGACGTCGCCGGCAGCGAAGATGCCTTCGACGCTGGTGGCAGTGGCGTTGCCATCACGACCGCCCTGCACCACCAGGTATCCGTCTTTGAGAGTCAACTGGCCTTCGAACAGCGAAGTGTTCGGAGTATGGCCGATGGCGATAAACACGCCGTCGACCTTGATTTCGTCGAAGCTGCCATCGTTGTTTTTCAGGCGCGCACCGGTCACACCCATGTTGTCGCCCAGCACTTCGTCGAGGTTGGCGTTCAGCTTGAGGATGATCTTGCCTTCGGCCACACGGGCGTTGAGCTTGTCGATCAGGATCTTCTCGGCGCGGAAGGTTTCGCGACGGTGGATCAGGGTCACGGTGCTGGCGATGTTGGCCAGGTACAGTGCTTCCTCTACTGCGGTGTTGCCGCCGCCGACCACAGCCACTGGCTTGTTGCGGTAGAAGAAACCGTCGCAGGTCGCGCAGGCGGAAACACCTTTGCCCATGAACGCCTCTTCCGACGGCAAGCCCAGGTAACGAGCGCTGGCACCCGTGGCGATAATCAGGGCGTCGCAGGTGTAGGTCGCGCTGTCGCCAGTCAGGGTGTACGGCTTGACGGCGAAGTCCACGGCGTTGATGTGATCGAAAACGATCTCGGTTTCAAACCGCTCGGCGTGCTCGCGCATGCGCTCCATCAGCGCCGGACCGGTCAAGCCGTGCACGTCGCCCGGCCAGTTATCGACTTCAGTGGTGGTGGTCAGCTGACCGCCAGCCTGCATGCCGGTGATCAGCAGTGGCTTGAGGTTGGCACGGGCGGCGTAGACCGCAGCGCTGTAACCGGCAGGGCCGGAACCGAGAATAATCACTCGCGAATGACGGACTTCAGACATGACCTGCTCCTGTTGACCGGGCCGAAACACTGGCGCGGAACGCCGGACTGCCGGCGGGAATAAAAAAGGACTGTGGATAACCTTGGGGAAGGCATGAGCTCGACAGTCCTGTAAAAAGTTGGGTGCAGCGTATCGAGGGGGGCAAGATTAAGGAAATACGGTTTAACAATCCAGCTCATAGGTGGTCTCTATGCGCAGACTCCGACCGGATCGACGTCTTTGTTACAGTGAATGTCGATCGCTCTGCCGCGCTTTCGCACCGGTTGCAAAGTCGGTAAGGTCGGCGCGTTTTCCCTTGCTCGGAGCACCTTATGCCCGCCCCTGTTCTGTCCGGCCCGCAATACCTGCGCGAAGGCCTCAAACTGGTTCTCAGCCCGGGCCTGCGCCTGTTCGTGCTGCTGCCACTGGCGATCAACCTGGTGCTGTTCGTCGGATTGATCTATCTGGCCGGCCATCAGTTCAGCCTGTGGGTCGACAACTTGATGCCGTCGCTGCCCGACTGGCTGAGTTTTCTCAGTTACATCCTGTGGCCGCTGTTCGTGGTGCTGGTGGCATTGATGGTGTTTTTCACCTTCACCATGCTCGCCAACGTGATCGCGGCGCCGTTCAACGGCTTCCTCGCGGAGAAGGTCGAAGTGGTGGTACGCGGCACCGATGATTTCCCGGCCTTCAGCTGGGGCGAACTGATCGCGATGATTCCGCGCACCCTGGCCCGGGAAATGCGCAAGCTCGGCTACTTCCTGCCCCGGGCGATCGGCCTGTTCATCCTCTCGTTCATCCCGGTGGTCAATATCGTCGCCGCGCCGCTGTGGCTGCTGTTCGGCGTGTGGATGATGGCGATCCAGTACATCGACTACCCGGCGGACAACCACAAACTGGGCTGGAACGAGATGCTCGCCTGGCTGCGCCAGAAGCGCTGGCAGAGCATGAGTTTTGGCGGGATCGTCTATCTGGTGCTGCTGATTCCGGTGGTGAATATTCTGATGATGCCGGCCGCTGTTGCGGGCGCGACCTTGTTCTGGGTACGTGAGCGCGGCGCGGAGAACCTTGTCGCACAGCGCTGAGCCGCTCACAGACCGCCAGTCACAAATCCATCATCCGAACGTCACAAGCACGACATGGCCTCAGCCGACACTGAGGTCATGACGACAGCTCTGCATATCACTCTGATCAGCGAAACCTTCCCACCGGAAATCAACGGGGTGGCCAATACCCTTGGCCGCTTGTGCGATGGCTTGCGCGCGCGTGGGCATCAGGTGGAACTGGTGCGACCGCGCCAGGCGGGCGATCCGCAGCGCGTCGATGACGATGCCTTGCTGTTGTGCCGAGGCTGGCCGTTGCCAGGTTATCCGGGGTTGCAGTGGGGCCAGTCGTCGATGCACAAGCTGCTGCGGCGCTGGCAGCGTCATCGCCCGGACGTGCTGTACATCGCCACAGAAGGTCCACTCGGCCTGTCGGCGCTGCGGGCGGCGCGGCGCCTGGGGATCTCGGTGGTCAGTGGTTTTCATACCAATTTCCAGCAGTACACCCATCAGTACGGGCTGGGTCTGCTGACGCGCTTGCTGACCCATTATCTGCGCTGGTTCCACAATCGCTCGGCAATGACCCTGGTGCCGAGCGTCAGTCAGCGTCTGGAACTGGAGCGCCGGCACTTCGACCGCCTCGCCCTGCTCTCCCGAGGCGTGGACAGCCAGTTGTTTCACCCAGCCAGGCGCCTCAACGATCTGCGTGAGCAATGGGGCCTGAGCGAGCAGGACATCGCGGTGATTCACGTAGGACGTCTGGCCACGGAGAAGAACCTGGGCCTGCTCAAGCGCTGCTTCGATAAACTCCGCAGCACTTATCCACAGCGAAACCTGAAGCTGATTGTGGTCGGCGATGGACCGCAACGGCTTGCGCTGGAAAGGGAACTGCCTGAGGCGATTTTCTGTGGTGCACAGCGCGGCGAAGCGCTGGCGGCGCACTATGCCTCGGGGGATATTTTTCTGTTCCCGAGCATGACCGAAACCTTCGGCAATGTGGTGCTTGAAGCACTGGCTTCAGGTCTGGGGGTGGTGGCGTACGATCAGGCAGCGGCGGCGCAGCATATTCGCCACGGCTACAACGGTGTGCTGGCGATGCCGGGTGATGAAGAGGCGTTTTGCGATGCGGCGGCTTGGCTGCTGGAAGAAGATGAGCGATTGCGCTGCGTGCGCCTGAATGCGCGCCAGCATGCCAGTCGCCAGGGGTGGGCGGCGATCATCGAGCAATTTGAAAAGCATTTGCGTGGGGCGTGTCTGCGGGAGCAGGTGTTGCCGAATGCGCAGACATTGCCTTAGATCTTTGCTGATTTTGAGCCGCCATCGCTGGCAAGCCAGCTCCCACAAGGGCCTGCGGTGAACACAATTTTTGTGAACACCCGCAATACCTGTGGGAGCTGGCTTGCCAGCGATAGCATCAGTTTGAGCGCCGCTTAAACCAGCGTCATCAACGCCTCACGGCTGAACGGCAGAATGTCCTGCTCACGCCCTTCACGGACTTTCAGCGCCCAGTCCGGATCCACCAGCAGCGCACGGCCCACCGCCACCAGATCGAACTCGTCGTTGTTCAGACGCTCCAGCAGTTTTTCCAGACTGGCCGGTTGTGCGACCTTGTCGGTGTTGACCATGAACTGCAGGAACTCGCCGTCCAGGCCGACGCTGCCAACGGTAATGGTCGGCTTGCCGGTCAGCTTGCGTGTCCAGCCGGCCAGGTTCAGCTCGGAACCGTCGAACTCGGGCTCCCAGAAACGCCGCGTCGAGCAGTGGAAAATATCCACACCGGCGTCGGCCAGCGGCTTGAGGAATTCGCCCAGCGCCTCGGGCGTTTGTACCAGACGCGCGGTGTAATCCTGCTGCTTCCACTGCGAGAAACGGAAGATGATCGGGAAGCCTTCGCCGACGGCGGCGCGCACCGCTTGAATCAATTCGATGGCGAAACGCGAGCGGTTGGCCAGGCTGCCGCCGTATTCGTCGCTGCGCTGATTGCTGCCTTCCCAGAAGAACTGGTCGATCAGGTAACCGTGGGCACCATGGATTTCCACGCCGTCCATGCCGATGCTTTTGGCGTCTTTGGCAGCTTGGGCGAATGCGGCGATCACGTCTTGAATGTCCTGCTTGGTCATGCCGTGCACCACGACCTGACCGTCCTTGAGCTTTTCCGTCGGGCCGTAACCCGGCACGCTGGCGTCCGGCTCGGTGCCGATACGGCGCACGCTGCCGACATGCCACAGTTGCGGAACAATCTTGCCGCCCTCGGCATGCACCGCGTCGACCACTTTTTTCCAGCCGGCCAGTGGCGCTTCACCGAAGAACTGCGGCACGTTCGGATAACCGTTGGAGGCCTTGTGACCGACCGTGGTGCCTTCGGTGATGATCAGACCGACACCGGCCGCGGCGCGGCGACGGTAGTACTCGATCACTTTGGAGTTGGGCACGCCACCCGGGGAAAACGAGCGGGTCATTGGCGCCATGACCACGCGGGTCGGCAGTTCGAGGGCACCGAGGTGGAACGGTTTGAACAGGGCTTGCACCGGCATTGGAAGGCTCCACAGGGAATGACTTTATGACGGCGATAATATGGAGAGTCGCAAGCCTTGAACAGCATTATTGATTTGAGTGATCAAGGATCAAAAGACACAAAGCAAAGATCGCAGTCTGCGGCAGCGCCTGCAACGGTCAGTGCAGAAACGAAAAAATCGCAGCTTCGACAGTCCTTGTAGGAGCTGCCGCAGGCTGCGATCTTTCGCTCTGACTATTTCAGCCCAACGCTTTTTCAATCGCGTGAACGATGGTCGGATCATCCGGCGCCGTACGCGGCGAAAACCGCGCCAGCACCCGGCCGTCCTTGCCAAGCAGAAATTTCTCGAAGTTCCAGGTGATATCACCCGGAAACTCCGCACCCTCGCCCGCCAGCAAACGGTACAGTTGATGGCGCTCGTGACCATTGACTTCGAGCTTGCTCGACAACGGAAATGTCACTCCGTAGTTGAGGCTGCAGAACTCTTGAATTTCCTGTTCGCTACCGGGTTCCTGGCCGGCAAACTGGTTGCACGGCAGGCCCAGCACAGTGAAGCCTTTGTCTTTGAATTGCTGATAGAGGTTTTCCAGTGCCGCGTACTGTGGAGTCAAGCCGCATTTGGAGGCGACGTTGACCACCAGCACGACTTGGCCCTTGAACGGCGCCAGCGGTAGCTCCTGACCATCCAGGGCTGTCAACTTAAGGTCGTGAAAAGCACTCATGACGTACTCCAGGATTCCCGTGTTCTACTCGAAACAGCCACTTGGCGAGGCCACCAAGGACAGCCGCGGACTAAAAAGGCGCCCGCAGGCGCCTCTCCAGTACTCGAAGCTTAGCGCAGAAAATCAGTGGTGATGGCCACCTTCGCCATGGACGTGACCATGCGCGACTTCTTCCTGGCTGGCGTCACGGACAGCAACGACCTTCACTTTGAAGTTCAGGCGCTGACCGGCCAGTGGGTGGTTACCGTCAACGGTGACATCGTCGCCGTCCAGGTCACGGATGGTCACGATCTGCATCTGGCCGTCCGGCGCCGAAGCGTGGAACTGCATGCCGACTTCCAGCTCGTCAACGCCTTCGAACATGCTGCGGCTCAGGGTGCTGACCAGTTCGGCAGCGTATTCGCCGTAAGCGTCTTCCGGCTCAACGGACACTTCCAGCTCGTCACCAACAGCCTTGCCTTCCAGCGCTTTTTCCAGGCCCGGGATGATGTTGCCTGCGCCTTGCAGGTAGACCAGCGGAGCGCCGCCGGCGGAGCTGTCGATGACCTCACCAGCGTCGTTGGTCAGGGTATAGTCGATAGAGACAGCCTTGTTGGCGGCGATCAGCATGGGGCGAAACCTTTTGTATAAGAATATAGAAAGACCCAGTTTAGCGAAGCAATCGCGCGAAAGCGAACACAACCCGGACAAACGGGAATCAACGATCACCGGCTTCCATCAGGACGAGGAGGGTCACTGGGTGGCCGAGCTATCCTGTGGCCACACCCAGCACGTGCGTCATCAGCCGCCCTGGCAATCGCGCGCGTGGATCCTTGACCCGGCACAACGTGTTGAAAAAATAGGCCAACCCTTTACCTGCGGTTGGTGCGCACAAGGCTCGGTTAGCGATAACCTTGGCGACTGAATTTCGGTAGGCGGTCACATATAGATCGCCACCCTTGCCATGCACCCTCAGAGAATCCGCATGCAAACTTTTTTTATCGCACCCACCGATTTTGGCGTGGGTCTGACCTCCATCAGCCTGGGGCTGGTGCGTACCCTGGAGCGGGCCGGACTGAAAGTCGGCTTCTTCAAACCGATTGCCCAGCCGCATCCCGGCGACACCGGCCCCGAGCGTTCAACCGAACTGGTGGCGCGCACCCACGGCCTGAAACCGCCGCAACCATTGGGCCTGGCCCACGTCGAGCGAATGCTCGGCGACGGTCAGCTCGATGAGCTGCTCGAAGAAATCATCGCCCTGTATCAGCAAGCGGCTGTCGGCAAGGACGTGCTGGTGGTCGAAGGCATGGTGCCGACCCGCAGCGCCAGCTACGCCGCGCGGGTCAATTTGCACCTGGCCAAAAGCCTGGATGCCGAGGTGATTCTGGTGTCGGCTCCGGAAAACGAAGTGCTCGCCGAACTCTCCGGCCGCGTGGAATTGCAGGCGCAACTGTTCGGCGGTCCGAAAGATCCGAAAGTCCTCGGCGTGATCCTCAACAAGGTCAAAACCGAGGAGAGCATGGAGGCCTTCGCCACGCGGCTGAAGGAGCATTCGCCGTTGCTGCGCAGCGGTGACTTCCGCCTGCTCGGCTGCATTCCGTTCCAGCCCGAACTCAACGCCCCACGTACCCGCGACGTTGCCGACCTGATGGGCGCACAGGTACTCAATGCCGGCGATTATGAAACCCGGCGCATGACCAAAATCATTATCTGCGCGCGCACCATGCGCAACACCGTAGAACTGCTCAAGCCCGGCGTGCTGGTGGTAACCCCGGGCGATCGCGACGACATCATTCTTGCGGTCAGTCTTGCGGCGCTCAACGGCGTGCCATTGGCCGGGCTGTTGCTGACCAGTGACACCCTGCCCGATCCACGCATCATGGACTTGTGCCGTGGCGCGTTGCAGGCCGGTCTGCCGGTATTGTCGGTGAGCACCGGCTCCTACGACACCGCCAACCTGCTCAATGGCCTGAACAAGGAAATCCCCATTGATGACCGCGAGCGCGCGGAGATCATCACCGACTTCGTCGCCAGCCATCTCGACGCCAAGTGGTTGCACCAGCGCTGCGGCACCCCGCGGGAAATGCGCCTGTCGCCAGCGGTATTCCGCTATCAACTGATTCAACGGGCGCAGTCGGCAAACAAGCGCATCGTCCTGCCCGAAGGCAGCGAGCCGCTCACCGTGCAGGCGGCGGCGATCTGTCAGGAGCGCGGCATCGCCCGTTGCGTGTTGCTGGCCAAACCGGCGGACGTTGAAGCCGTGGCCCGCGCGCAAGGCATCGAGCTGCCGCCGGGGCTGGAGATTCTCGATCCGGACCTGATCCGCGAGCGCTATATCGAGCCAATGGTCGCCCTGCGCAAAAGCAAAAGCCTCAACGCGCCGATGGCCGAACAGCAACTGGAAGACACCGTGGTCATTGGCACCATGATGCTTGCGCTGGATGAAGTCGATGGTCTGGTGTCGGGCGTGATCAACACCACCGCCAACACCATCCGCCCGGCGCTGCAACTGATCAAGACCGCGCCAGGCTGCACGCTGGTGTCTTCGGTGTTCTTCATGCTGTTCCCCGAAGAAGTGCTGGTCTACGGCGACTGCGTGATGAATCCGCACCCAAGCGCAACTGAGCTGGCCGAGATCGCCCTGCAAAGCGCCGACTCGGCAGCGGCCTTCGGCATCACCCCGCGCGTGGCGATGATCAGTTACTCCAGCGGCGAGTCGGCCAGCGGCGAAGAAGTCGAGAAAGTCCGCGAAGCCACCCTGCTCGCCCACGAGCAACAGCACTCGCTGCTGATCGACGGGCCGCTGCAATACGACGCCGCTGCCAACGCCGATGTGGCCCGGCAACTGGCGCCCAACAGCCAGGTGGCCGGCCGCGCCACGGTGTTCGTGTTCCCCGACCTGAACACCGGCAACACCACCCACAAAGCCGTGCAGCGCAGCGCCGACTGCGTCAGCCTCGGCCCGATGCTGCAAGGCCTGCGCAAACCGGTGAACGACCTGCCGCGCGGCGCGCAGGTCGACGACATCGTCTACACCATCGCCCTGACCGCGATTCAAGCCGCCAACCGACCTATGGATGTGTAAATGCTGGACTTCCTGCCCGCCCCGATTCGCGGCGTGATCGCCGCACTGCTGTTGGCGCTCAATACGATTCTGCTGTGCTCGTTTCTGTTCTGTGTGGCGCTGATCAAAGTGCTGCCCTTCGACCTCGCCCGCCGCGCCTCGCTGTGGCTGATGAGCCACACCCACGAAGCCTGGATCAGTAACAACAAGGGCTGGATGAACCTGGTACGCCGCACCCGCTGGCACATCAGCGGCTTGCAAGGCCTGGATTACAAACATTCGTATTTGATCACCAGCAACCACCAGAGCTGGGTCGACATTCTGGTGCTGCAATACGTGCTCAACCGGCGCATCCAGCCGCTGAAATTCTTCCTCAAGCAGGAGCTGATCTGGGTCCCGGTGATTGGCCTGGCGTGGTGGGCGCTGGGCTTCCCGTTCATGAAACGCTACTCCAAGGCCTATCTGGAAAAACACCCGGAGAAGAAAGGCAAAGACCTGGAAACCACGCGCAAGACCTGCGCGAAGTTTCGCGACAACCCGGTGGGGATTTTCAACTTCGTCGAAGGCACACGCTTCACCGAAGGCAAGCACGCGCAGCAGCAATCACCGTTCAAATACCTGCTCAAGCCCAAGGCTGGCGGCATCGCCTTTGTGCTGGATGCGATGGGTGAGCAGCTTGAGTCGATCGTCAACGTGACCATTCACTACCCGGGCGGGCGTCCGGGGTTCTGGGACCTGCTGTGCGGCAACGTGCGCGACGTGGTAGTGCACTTTGAAGAACTGAAAATCCCGCCGGCCTTCATCGGCAAGAACTACGACCAGGACGGCGAATACCGTCTGCAGTTTCAGGGCTGGATCAATCAGCTGTGGCAGGACAAGGATGCGCTGCTGGAGCAGATGCACTGCGAATTCCCGAACCGGCACTAACCTTGTGGAAGCCAGCCTGTTGGCGATGGCCGAGATCAGCAAGCGTCATTGGTGAATGACACACCGCCATCGCTGGCAGGCCAGCTCCCACAGTTGGATTGGGTGCGTTCAGTTAGGGATTGGTCGGCTGGCAGGCCGCCTTCGCTGGCAAGCCAGCTCCCACAATTGGGTTGGGTGTGTTCAGTTAGGTATCGGTCGGCTGGTAGGCCAGCTCCCACAAAATCAAGATCAAAAGATCGCAGCCTGCGGCAGCTCCTACAGGGAAGATAATACAACCCGCACGCGGCGCATGCCGCCCCACTCCAGGATGAGCGCAAGCTCGGCTGCAGCTCTTGATCTTGATCCACGGGCGACGTCGGAAGGCTGAGCGGAGGGATTGATCCGGGGGTGGGAGCGCAGCGACCGTTTGGCGCAGCCAAACACAGCGAGAGGAGGTGCAGCGAAGCAAACCGTAGGCGCTGCCCCCGGATCAATCCCGCAGCGAAGGGACCCCGAGCCCCAGCGAGCGGGCCGAACGCAGGAGCAAGCCTTTTGGGTTACCTTTTCGGCGTTTGGAAAAGGTGACTCGCCGTAAGGGCGAAACCCTAAGCAGCCGTTACCGCAGCAACGGATATGTACTCAATCAACAAGAGCATGGTCGGCCCAAAGGCCGCCATCGCCGAAAACCAAATCGCCCCCAATAAAAAAGCCCGCCGATGATCACTCATCCGCGGGCCTTTCATTTCCGGCAAACGCTTAAATCGCGCCACGCTTGCGCAGCAGATCCAACACCTGCTTGACGCTCTCTTCCAGCGACAGCGACTGCGTGTCGATCACCAGATCAGCATTCAGCGGCACGTCATACGGGAACGACTCACCCGGAATATTATCGCCACCCGCAGCATACAAGCCCTGCGGATCACGCTCGGCACACACCGCCGGCGAAGCCTGCACATAAACCGTCAGCAGACGATCCTTGCCGATCAGCTCCCTGGCCTGCTCGCGACCTTCAGCACTCGGCGCAACAAACGCCGCCAGGGTCAACAGACCGGCTTCGTTGAACTGACGCGCCACATGTGCGGCACGACGCCAGTTCTCGGTACGACCGGCACGATCCTGCGGCAGACCTTTGTTCAGGTCGTGACGCAGATTCTGACCATCCAGCACAAACACCGCACGGCCCATGTCGAACAACTTGCGCTCGACCGCATAGGCCAGCGTGCTCTTGCCCGCGCCCGACAGGCCGCTGAACAGCACGGTCGCCGGTTGCTGGCCAAAGCGCTGGGCACGTTCTTCGGTAGCAACGTGAGCCAGTTTGCCGTGGTGGGTGGCCGTGCCGTGGCTCAGTGGCTGAGCGACGATCATGCCGGCGCCAACGGTGCCGTTGGTCAGACGATCGATAACGATGAACGCACCGGTGGTGCGGTTGCTGTCGTAACCGTCGAGGGCGATCGGCGCGTCGAGCGCGACCTTCACCTTGCCGATTTCATTGAGCTGCAACGCGCTCGCCGGACCTTCTTCGAGGGTGTTGACGTCGACCTTGTTGACGATGCTGGCAATCGAGCCGGGCACGTAACTGGTGGCGCGCTTGATGTCGTATTTCTTGCCCGGCAACATCGGCTCTTCAGCCATCCACACCAGCATCGCTTCGAAGCTGTCGGTGACCGGCGGCACGTTGTCGGCATGCACCAGCAAGTCGCCACGGGAGATGTCGATTTCGTCTTCCATGGTCAGCGTCACCGCTTGACCTGGACCGGCCTGCTCCAGTTCACCTTCGAAGGTGACGATGGATTTGACGCGGCTGCTCTTGCCCGACGGCAGAACCACCACTTCGTCGCCCTTGTGCACGATGCCGCTGGCGAGGGTGCCGGCGAAGCCGCGGAAGTTCAGGTTCGGACGGTTGACGTATTGCACCGGGAAACGCAGATCGGTGAAGTTGCGATCGCCCGACACCTCCACGGTCTCGAGAATTTCCATCAGCGACTGGCCGGTGTACCACGGCGAGCGCTCGGACTTGTTCACCACGTTGTCGCCCTTGAGAGCAGACATCGGCACGAAGTGCATGCTGGTCGGCTTCATCTTCAAGCCTTCGGCGAACTTCAGGTAGTCGGCCTTGATCGACTCGAACACACCTTCATCAAAGTCTTTCAGGTCCATCTTGTTGATGGCGACGACGATGTGCTTGATGCCCAGCAACGAGGCGATGAAGCTGTGGCGACGGGTCTGGGTCTGCACGCCGTAACGCGCGTCGACCAGGATGATCGCCAGGTCACAGGTGGATGCACCGGTGGCCATGTTGCGGGTGTACTGCTCATGGCCGGGGGTGTCGGCGATGATGAACTTGCGCTTGGCGGTGGAGAAGTAGCGGTAGGCGACATCGATGGTGATGCCCTGCTCACGCTCGGCCTGCAGGCCGTCGACCAGCAACGCCAGGTCGATGTCGTCACCGGTGGTGCCGACTTTCTTCGAATCGCGGGTAATGGCTTCCAGATGATCTTCGTAGATCATCTTGGAGTCGTGCAGCAGGCGCCCGATCAGGGTACTTTTGCCGTCGTCGACGTTACCGCAGGTCAAAAAGCGCAGCAGCTCTTTACGTTCGTGCTGGCCCAGGTAGGCGAGGATGTCCTCGCTGATCAAATCAGATGCGTGCGACATGACAACCCCTTAGAAATAGCCTTGACGTTTTTTATCTTCCATCGAGCCGGCGCCATCGTGGTCGATGACCCGGCCCTGGCGCTCGGAAGTTCGCGTCAGGAGCATTTCCTGAATGATGTCCGTGAGGCTTTCGGCCTCGGACTCCACCGCGCCCGTCAACGGGTAGCAGCCAAGGGTACGGAAACGCACTTTCTTTTTGACGATACGCGCCTTGTCCTCGTCGGACAGATGCTCAAGGATGCGCTCGTCGTCGATCATGATCAGCGTGCCGTTCTTCTCGATCACTTCGCGTTCGGCGGCGAAGTACAGCGGCACGATCGGGATGCCTTCGAGGTAGATGTACTGCCAGATGTCCAGTTCGGTCCAGTTCGACAACGGGAATACGCGAATGGATTCGCCCTTGTTGACCTTGCCGTTGTAGACGTTCCACAGCTCCGGACGCTGATTCTTCGGGTCCCAGCGGTGCTTGCTGTCGCGGAACGAATACACGCGCTCCTTGGCGCGGGACTTCTCTTCATCACGACGGGCACCACCGAACGCGGCGTCGAAACCATGCTTGTCGAGTGCCTGCTTCAGGCCCTCGGTCTTCATGATGTCGGTGTGCTTGGCGCTGCCATGGGTGAACGGGTTGATGTTCTGCGCCACGCCATCGGGGTTGATGTGGGTGATCAGATCCAGGCCCAGCTCTTCGACCATCTTGTCGCGGAACTTGTACATCTCCTGGAATTTCCAGCGAGTGTCGACGTGCATCACCGGAAACGGCAGTTTGCCCGGGAAGAACGCCTTGCGTGCCAGGTGCAGCATCACGGCGGAGTCTTTACCGATGGAGTACAGCATCACCGGGTTGTCGAACTCGGCGGCCACCTCGCGGATGATGTGGATGCTTTCCGCCTCCAGCTGTTTCAGATGCGTCAGTTTGTCGACCATGGCTACTCACGAAAGCTTTCTTATGAACGGCCAGCGGGCCGTGTTCGAGCGGGGAATCCTAGCACAGCGCCCTCTTCTAATCAGGACGCCAACTAGATCGAAAGGGCATATGAATATGCCCACCGGTTTGCCCCACTAACCCTGTAGGACAGCATTTCAGATCAGGCTCGCCGGGAGTCGTCAGATCGGGTTCGGGCAGTCGATGAAGATGTGTTCCAGAGCAAAACGTTTTGCCAGGTAGTCGCCCAGCGCCTGCACTCCATAGCGCTCGGTGGCATGGTGGCCGGCGGCGATGAAGCTGATGTCGTTTTCCCGGGCGCTGTGGAAGGTCTGCTCGGAGGCTTCGCCACTGAGGAACAGATCAACGCCCGCCGCCACGCCCTGATCGATATAGCCCTGCCCGCCACCGGTGCACCAGCCGACCCGGCGAATCATCGCACTGCCTTCGACCAGCAGTGGCTCGCGCCCCATGACATCCTGAACCTTGCGCGCGAAATCACGCGGGGTCATGGGCTCGTTCAACGAGCCGACCAGCCCGACGATCTTCAGGTTGTCCGGGTCCAACGGCCCTTCGACGGTGATGTCCAGTTGACGCGCCAACTGCACGTTGTTGCCGACCTCCGGGTGCAGGTCCAGTGGCAGGTGATAAGCGAGCAGACTGATGTCGTGCTTGAGCAGGGTCTTCAGGCGGCGCTGCTTCATGCCGGTGATGCACGGGTTTTCGCCTTTCCAGAAATAGCCGTGATGCACGAGTATCAGATCGGCTTCGGCTTCCACTGCAGCATCGAGCAAGGCCTGACTGGCGGTGACGCCACTGACAATGCGCATCACCTGCGGACGCCCCTCCACCTGCAGGCCATTGGGGCAATAATCGGCGATTTTCGCACTGCCGAGGTAACGGTCGGCTTCTTCGACCAGGGTGCTGAGGGCGACGGCCATGAAAGACTCCTAAATATCCCGTTCAGAGGCGCGCGCGGCCTCGTATAATGCGCGACATTATCGGCGGTCTGCCCCCGCCTGCAACTTTTCCAGGACGTGCTTAATGCTCAAGGCGCTGCGTTTTTTTGGCTGGCCGCTGTTGGCCGGCGTGCTTATCGCTCTGTTGATTATTCAGCGTTACCCGCAGTGGGTCGGGCTTCCGAGCCTCGACGTCAACCTGCAACAGGCCCCGCAAACCACCAGTGTGCAGCAGGGCCCGGTGTCCTATGCCGACGCGGTGACCATCGCCGCACCGTCGGTGGTCAACCTCTACACCACCAAAGTCATCAACAAACCGGCGCACCCGCTGTTTGAGGATCCGCAGTTCCGGCGCTTCTTCGGTGACAACTCGCCGAAGCAGAAACGCATGGAATCGAGCCTCGGTTCCGGCGTGATCATGAGCCCGGAAGGCTACATCCTGACCAACAACCACGTAACCACCGGCGCCGATCAGATCGTGGTGGCACTCAAGGATGGGCGCGAAACCCTCGCCCGCGTCATCGGCAGCGACCCGGAAACCGACCTCGCGGTGCTGAAGATTGACCTGAAAAACCTCCCGGCGATCACCGTCGGCCGCTCCGACAACATCCGTATCGGCGACGTCGCGCTGGCCATCGGCAACCCGTTCGGCGTCGGCCAGACCGTGACCATGGGCATCATCAGCGCCACCGGGCGCAACCAGTTGGGCCTGAACAACTACGAAGACTTCATCCAGACCGACGCGGCGATCAACCCGGGCAACTCCGGCGGCGCACTGGTCGATGCCAACGGCAACCTCACCGGCATCAACACCGCGATCTTCTCCAAGTCCGGCGGCTCGCAGGGCATCGGTTTTGCGATCCCGGTGAAACTGGCGATGGAAGTGATGAAGTCGATCATCGAGCACGGTCAGGTGATTCGTGGCTGGCTCGGTATTGAAGTGCAGCCGCTGACTCAGGAGCTGGCCGAGTCGTTTGGCCTGTCCGGGCGTCCGGGAATTGTCGTGGCGGGAATCTTCCGCGATGGCCCGGCACAGAAGGCCGGCCTGCAGCTGGGTGACGTGATTCTGAGTATCGACGGCGAACCGGCGGGTGATGGCCGCAAGTCAATGAACCAGGTGGCGCGGATCAAACCGACCGACAAGGTCACGATTCAAGTGATGCGCAATGGCAAGGAGCTGAAGCTGACCGCGGAAATCGGCCTGCGTCCACCGCCGGCGCCGGTCAAGGAAGAAGAGTAAACACCAACCCAAAAACACTGTGGGAGCGAGCTTGCTCGCGAAGAGGCCGGCACATTCAACATCGTTATTGAATGGCCAAGCGCTTTCGCGAGCAGGCTCGCTCCCACAGGTTCAGCGGCGGTTTAGAGGTCGCCGAGGCCGTCGATCAGCGCCTGATTCTGCTCCGGCGTACCGATCGAAATCCGCAGGAACTGGGCAATCCGCTCCTGCTTGAAGTGACGCACGATCACGCCCTGCTCGCGCAGCCTGGCCGCCAGCCCTGCCGCATCGTGTTGCGGGTGACGGGCAAAGATGAAGTTCGCCGCCGACGGCAGCACTTCGAAACCCTTGGCCTGCAACTGCGCAATGACCCACTCGCGACTTTCGATGACCAGACGGCACGTCTTGTCGAAGTACTCGCGATCCTCGAACGCGGCCGCCGCCCCGACAATCGCCAGACGATCCAGCGGATAGGAGTTGAAGCTGTTCTTGATGCGCTCCAGCGCTTCGATCAGATCCGGATGACCCACCGCCAGGCCGACGCGCAGTCCGGCCAGCGAGCGCGACTTGGACAGGGTCTGGGTCACCAGCAGGTTCGGATAACGATCCACCAGGCTGATCGCGGTTTCGCCGCCGAAGTCGATGTACGCTTCATCCACCACGACCACCGAATCCGGGCTGGCCTTGAGGATCTGCTCGACCGCCTCCAGCGCCAACAGGCAACCGGTGGGTGCGTTCGGGTTGGGGAAAATGATCCCGCCGTTGGGTTTGGCGTAGTCCGCCGGGTTGATCTGGAACTGTGCGTCCAGCGGCACGGCGTCGAACTGGATGCCGTACAGACCGCAATACACCGGATAGAAGCTGTAGCTGATGTCCGGAAACAGCAGCGGCTGCTCGTGTTGCAGCAGACCGTGGAAGATGTGCGCAAGCACTTCGTCCGAACCGTTGCCGAGGAACACCTGATTGCTCTGCACGCCGTAGTAGTGGGCGACGGCGGTTTTCAGCAGATCGCTGTTCGGGTCCGGGTACAGGCGCAGATTGTCGTTGAGTTCGGTCTGCATCGCCGCCAGGGCTTTGGGCGACGGGCCATACGGATTTTCGTTGGTGTTGAGCTTGACCAGTCTGGTCAGCTTCGGCTGTTCGCCCGGCACATAGGGCACCAGATCCTTGACGAACGGGCTCCAGAATTTACTCATGTTCAATTCCCCTTCACTTCGTCTTTGATGCGGTATTCGGCACTGCGGGCGTGCGCGCTCAGGGATTCGCCACGGGCCAGCACGGACGCGGTCTTGCCCAGCTCGGAAGCGCCGGCCTCGGAGCAGAAGATGATCGACGAACGTTTCTGGAAGTCGTACACGCCCAGCGGTGAAGAGAAACGCGCGGTGCCGGAGGTTGGCAGCACGTGGTTCGGGCCGGCGCAGTAATCACCCAGCGCTTCCGAGGTGTGGCGGCCCATGAAGATCGCGCCGGCGTGGCGAATCTGCGGCAGCCAGGCTTGCGGGTCAGCCACCGACAATTCGAGGTGTTCCGGGGCGATGCGGTTGGCGACTTCGATCGCCTGCGCCATGTCCTTCACGTGAATCAACGCACCACGGCCATTGATCGAGGTTTCGATGATGGTTGCGCGGTCCATGGTCGGCAGCAGTTTGTCGATGCTCGCCGCGACCTTGTCGAGGAACTCGGCGTCGGGACTGACCAGAATCGCCTGCGCGTCTTCGTCGTGCTCGGCCTGGGAGAACAGGTCCATGGCGATCCAGTCCGGATCGGTCTGGCCGTCGCACACTACGAGAATTTCCGAAGGGCCGGCGATCATGTCGATGCCGACCTGACCGAATACGTGGCGTTTGGCGGTGGCGACATAGATGTTGCCCGGGCCGACCACTTTGTCCACCTGCGGCACGCTTTCGGTGCCGTAAGCCAGTGCGGCAACCGCTTGTGCGCCGCCAATGGTGAACACCCGGTCAACGCCGGCAATGCACGCCGCCGCCAGCACCAGCTCATTGATTTCACCGCGCGGGGTCGGCACCACCATGACCACTTCGGCCACGCCGGCAACCTTGGCCGGAATCGCGTTCATCAACACCGACGACGGGTATGACGCCTTGCCGCCCGGCACGTACAGGCCAGCGCGATCCAGCGGCGTAACCTTCTGCCCGAGCACGGTGCCGTCGGCCTCGGTGTAACTCCAGGAGTCCTGTTTCTGTTTTTCGTGGTAGCTGCGCACCCGCGCCGCGGCTTTTTCCAGCGCTTCGCGCTGTGCCACGGTGATGCGAGTCAGGGCCAGCTCCAGACGCTCGCGCGGCAGGATCAGGTCAGCCATCGAGGCGACTTCGAGACCGTCGAATTTCTGGGTGAACTCGACCAGCGCGGCGTCACCGCGTTCGCGCACCGCCTTGATGATGTCCAGCACGCGCTGATTGACCGAGTCGTCAGACACACTTTCCCAGCTCAGCAGATGATCCAGATGATGCGCGAAATCCGGGTCAGCAGCGTTGAGTCGGCGAATTGCAGTCGGTGCGGTCATAGCGAGAGCCTCATAGGAATGGCAAAAACTCAGGCGCCCTAACTTAGCAGTCGTTTCCGCTTGGGCACCTGAGATTCTGGCTATGAGGCGGATAGACGGGCGCGACTCAAGGTCGCGCAGGTACATCAGCCGCGGTGTCGCGATTCCACTGCCGTGCGCAGGGTATCGATCAACGCCTGGATTCGGGCGTGTTGCATCTTCATCGAAGCCTTGTTGACCACCAGGCGCGAGCTGATCGTGGCGATCAGTTCCTGAGGTTCCAGGCCGTTGGCGCGCAGTGTGTTGCCGGTGTCGACCACGTCGATGATCTTGTCGGCCAGACCGATCAGCGGCGCCAGCTCCATCGAGCCGTAGAGCTTGATGATGTCGACCTGACGGCCCTGCTCGGCGTAGTAGCGCTTGGCAACGTTGACGAACTTGGTCGCCACGCGCAAACGGCCCTTGGGCTCGGCTGCGCCGATCTTGCCGGCCGTCATCAGCTTGCACTGGGCAATCTGCAGATCCAGCGGCTCGTAGAGGCCCTGGCCGGTGTATTCCATCAGCACGTCTTTACCGGCGACGCCGAGGTCGGCCGCGCCATGCTCGACATAGGTCGGCACGTCGGTGGCACGCACGATCAACAGACGTACGTCATCCTGAGTGGTGGGGATGATCAGTTTGCGGCTCTTGTCCGGATTCTCGGTCGGCACGATGCCGGCTTCGGCGAGAAGCGGCAGGGTGTCGTCAAGGATGCGGCCCTTGGACAGTGCGATGGTCAACATGGGAAACGTCAGTCCTTATCAAGGTACTCATGTCCGGTCGCAATCGGCGCCGGACACACATCGAGCCGGATACCGGCTCGACTCGAAACAAATTCAGTGGACACCTCCCTGTGCCCAGTGCAGCGACTAGCCCGGAACGCGACGGATCTTGGCGCCCAGCATCTGCAGTTTTTCTTCGATGCACTCGTAACCACGGTCGATGTGGTAGATGCGGTCGATCAGGGTATCGCCTTCGGCCACCAGGGCCGAGATGACCAGACTCGCCGAAGCACGCAGGTCGGTGGCCATCACTGGCGCGCCCTTCAGCACTTCAGTACCGGTGACGATCGCAGTGTTGCCTTCGACCTGGATTTTGGCGCCCATGCGGTGCAGTTCGTACACGTGCATGAAACGGTTTTCGAAGATCGTCTCGATTACCGCACCGGTGCCTTCGGCAATGGCGTTGAGCGAGATGAACTGCGCCTGCATGTCGGTCGGGAACGCCGGGTACGGCGCTGTGCGCACGTTGACCGCTTTCGGGCGCTTGCCATGCATGTTCAGCTCGATCCAGTCGTCACCGCTGGTGACTTCAGCGCCGGCTTCACGGAGCTTTTCCAGAACGGCTTCGAGGATGGTCGGATCGGTGTCCTTGACCTTCACACGGCCACCGGTGACCGCAGCGGCCACCAGGTAGGTGCCGGTTTCGATACGGTCAGGCATGACCTTGTAGAAACACGAGCCCAGGCGCTCGACGCCATCGATGGTGATGGTGTCGGTACCAGCGCCGGAAACCTTGGCGCCCATGGCGTTGAGGAAGTTCGCCAGGTCAACCACTTCCGGCTCGCGCGCAGCGTTCTGCAGCACGCTGCGACCCTTGGCGAGGGCTGCAGCCATCATGATGTTTTCGGTACCGGTCACACTGACGGTATCGAAGAAGAAGCTTGCGCCGCGCAGGCCGCCTTCAGGCGCCTTGGCCTTGATGTAGCCGCCTTCGACGTCAATCACCGCGCCCATGGCTTCGAGACCACGGATGTGCAGGTCAACCGGGCGCGAACCGATGGCGCAACCGCCAGGCAGGGCGACTTCGGCTTCACCGAAACGGGCAACCATCGGCCCCAGAACCAGGATCGAGGCACGCATGGTTTTCACCAGTTCGTACGGCGCGATCAGGGTCTTGATGGTGCGTGGGTCGATTTCAACGCTGAGTTTCTCGTCGATCACAGGCTCGATGCCCATGCGACCGAACAGCTCGATCATGGTGGTGATGTCGTGCAGGTGCGGCAGGTTGCCAACGGTCACCGGGCCATCGCACAGCAGGGTGGCGGCCAGAATCGGCAGGGCGGAGTTCTTCGCCCCGGAGATACGGATTTCGCCATCAAGACGAACGCCACCGGTAATAATCAATTTATCCATAAGAATCTCGACGCCCTAGGGCTCAGGTGCGCTCGGCCCAGGCCGCGCTGCTGAAAAATTTCATAGTGACCGCGTGGATGCTGCCATCAGCGATCCAAGGGTTCAAATGGGCATAGATGCTTTGCTGACGCTTGACCGGGCTCAACGCCGCCAGTTCATCACTAATCACGTTCAGCTGGAAGTTGCAGCCTTCGCCTTCAACTTCCACCTGCGTTCCTGGCAGCTTTCCTTCAAGGAAGCTCTTCACTTCTACGGCCTGCATGCTCAACCTCAATCGGCGCCCTGTGCGCACGGGTCGGACATCATACAAAAAAGCCCCGCGCCTGCGAACCCCGCATTGGCAGGACTCTGACGGGGGGCTTGTTTGTCGATGCGGGTTCAGGGGTGCGCCAGCAACTCGGTCAGTTCGCTGACCTGAGCGATTTCGCGCATGTCTTCCGGCATCGCGCGGATGCTGACAGCCTTGCCGGCCGCCCGGGCATCGCGCATGAAGCACAGCAGCAAGGACAAGCCGACGCTGCTGGACTTCTTCACTGCCGAACAATCAATCACCAGCGATGCCGCCCTGCTGGACTTGATCAGCGCCTGGCCTTCCTTGCGCAGGTCGGGGCCTGTGCGATAGTCCAGCACTCCGCTGAGCAATAGCTCGTCGACATCACTCATACGAACTGCCGCCTCATTCATTGCGCTGGCTTCTCGGCAGCTTTCTCGGTGGTTTCCTTGGCCTTGGCCACTTCGCCAGCCCAATTGTTGATGGTCTTGTCCAGATCGTTGCCATTGCGCTGCATCGCATCCGCGAACTGATCACGGAACAGCTTGCCGATGTTGATGCCGTTGATGATCACGTTGCGCAGCTTCCACTCGCCGTTGATCTTCTCCAGCGTGTACTGCACCGGATAGATCGCGCCGTTGCTGCCCTTGACGGTCATGCCGACGCTGGTGCGATCGCCCGATTCATCCTTGGCCGGATCAACCGTGATGCCCTGATTGTTGTATTCGAGCAAGGCATTGCCGTAGAACTGGAACAGGCCTTTCTTGAAGTTTTCCTGGAAGGTCTGCATCTGCGCAGGCGTGGCCTTGCGCGAATACTTGACCGTCATGATGCTCTTGGAAATGCCCTCGGCATCCACTACCGGGCCGACGATGTTGTTCAACGCGGCATAGAAATCAGCCGGATCCTGCTTGTATTTCGCTTTATTGGCCGACAAGTCGGCCAGCATCCGGTTCGTGGTGTCCTGAACCAGATCGTGCGCCGATTGCCCGGGCGCAGCGTTAGCCAGCAGTGGCAGTGTCGCGAGCAACACCAACAGGCCACGTCGCAAGGTAGAGATCATTCAAAAGCTCCTCATTTGGCGTCTTTGCTAACGGTATTGAGCAGGAATTTACCGATCAGGTCTTCCAGTACCAGAGACGACTGCGTGTCGTGGATGGTTCCACCATCCTTCAGACGAGTGTCCTCCCCACCCACGCTGATGCCGATGTACTTCTCGCCCAACAGGCCAGCGGTCAGGATAGACGCTGTGGAGTCGGTCGGCAGGTTGTCGACCTTTTTATCCACTTGCAGGGTGACCCGACCGGTGAAGCTGTCGCGATCCAGATCGATGGCCGTGACCTTGCCGATGGTTACACCGGCCATGGTCACTTTGGCTCTGACCGTCAAACCGGCGATATTGTCGAAGTAGGCATACAGCTTATAGGTGTCGGTGGTCGATGTCGGAGACAGGCCACTGACCCGCAGCGCCAGCAGCAACAAGGCCAGGATCCCTGCCAGCAGGAACAGGCCGACACCGATTTCCAGGGTGCGGTTTTGCATCAGAAATCTCCAAACATCAAAGCGGTCAGAATAAAGTCCAGGCCGAGCACTGCCAGCGAGGCAAACACCACGGTCTTGGTGGTAGCACGACTGATCCCCTCGGAAGTGGGCTCACAGTCATAGCCTTGGAATACGGCAATCCAGGTCACTACAAAGGCAAAAACAATACTTTTGATCACGCCGTTGAGCACGTCACTGGTGAAATTCACGCTGTTCTGCATGTTCGCCCAATAAGAGCCTTCATACACACCCAGCCAGTCGACAGCCACCCACGAACCACCCCAGATGCCGACCACGCTGAAAATCATCGCCAGCACCGGCAGGGAAATGAAACCGGCCCACAGGCGCGGAGCAATGATGTACTTGAGCGGGTCGACGCCGATCATTTCCAGGCTGGAAAGCTGTTCGGTGGACTTCATGTTGCCGATTTCGGCCGTCAGCGCCGAACCGGCACGCCCGGCAAACAGCAGCGCCGTCACCACCGGACCCAATTCACGCAGCAAAGTCAGGGCGACCATCTGCCCCACTGCCTGCTCCGAACCGTAGCTCGACAGAATACTGAAGCCCTGCAGCGCCAGCACCATGCCGATGAAAATCCCGGAGACGACGATGATCACCAGCGACATCACGCCAACCGAATGCAGTTGCTTGACCAGCAGACCAAAACCGCCGCTGATGCCGCCACGACCGAGCAGGGCGTGAAACAGGAACAGGGTCGCGCGGCCAAACACCGCCACGGCGTCGATCGCCGTCTCGCCGAAGCGGCGGACGCGTTCTATCAATGAAATTCTGCGCATCAGCGCTTCCCCAGAAGATCTGCGCGGTAATCCGTCGCTGGAAAATGGTACGGCACCGGGCCATCGGGGTTGCCGGTCATGAACTGGCGAATACGCGGTTCATCCGAGTTCATCAATTCGTCCGGCGTGCCCTGTCCCAGCACCTGACCATCACCCACGACATAGATGTAGTCAGCGATGCTCGCGGTTTCGGCCAGGTCGTGGGAAACCACAATGCTGGTAATGCCCAGCGCATCGTTGAGCAGACGGATCAGACGCACCAGCACGCCCATGGCGATCGGATCCTGACCAACGAAAGGCTCGTCATACATGAGAATCTGCGGATCGAGCGCGATCGCCCGCGCCAGCGCCACGCGACGTTTCATGCCGCCCGACAGCTCGTCCGGCATCAACTCGATCGCGCCGCGCAGTCCAACCGCCTGCAATTTGAGCAGGACGATGTCGCGGATCATCTCGTCCGGTAATTGGGTATGAACCCGCAGGGGGAAAGCGACGTTCTCGAAGACATCGAGATCGGTGAACAGCGCGCCACTCTGAAACAGCACGCCCATGTGCTTTCGCGCATCGAACAGATCACTGCGCGACAGCGACGGCAGGTTCTGACCGTTGACCCAGACTTCCCCGCTGGAGGGACGTAATTGCGCGCCCATCAATCGCAGCAGCGTGGTCTTGCCACACCCGGAAGGCCCCATGATGCCGGTAACCTTGCCGCGCGGGATGCGAATATCGACGTTATTGAAAATGCTGCGCGCACCGCGCTTGAAGGAGACTCCCTTCAGCTCGACCGCGTAGGCGTTATCGGCACTCATCTAAACTCCTTGCGATGCAGCCTCTCACTCGGACGCCTGGCTTTCCGCAGAAAGCACATACCTCCCGGGCAGGCCGAACTGGCGGCGAACTATATCACTGCAAACGCCAAGCGCCCAAGGCCCATGCCCTTCCGCGTTCAACGATATGACAGGCCCGATGGCACTTTTTCAGGGTTTTGGTTGCCAGGAATGACAAAGCTCGACGAACTTGCGTGAGGCTTTTCAACATAACCGCTATAATCGCCGCCTTTTCATCGGGCTATACGATTTCTGACATGAGCCAATCCAGCGACCTGATTCAATCGGCACAACGCACCATCCGCCTCGAAGTGGAAGCCGTACAAGGCTTGTTGCCCCATATCGACGCCGATTTCGTACGCGCTTGCGAGATGATTCTGGCCAGCAAGGGCCGTGTGGTCGTGGTCGGCATGGGCAAATCCGGGCACGTCGGCAACAAGATTGCCGCGACCCTGGCCAGCACCGGCACCCCGGCATTTTTTGTTCATCCAGCCGAAGCCAGCCACGGCGACATGGGCATGATCACCCGCGATGACGTGATCCTTGCCCTCTCCAACTCCGGCTCGACCAACGAAATCGTCACCCTGCTGCCGTTGATCAAGCGCCTGGGCATCCAGTTGATCAGCCTGACCGGCAATCCACAGTCACCGCTGGCCAAGGCCGCCGAAGTCAATCTCAACGTTCACGTCGAGCACGAAGCCTGCCCGCTGAACCTGGCACCGACTTCCTCGACCACCGCTGCGCTGGTCATGGGCGATGCCCTGGCCGTGGCGCTGCTGGAAGCCCGGGGTTTTACCGCCGAAGATTTTGCTTTCTCCCACCCGGGCGGCGCCCTGGGTCGACGCCTGTTGCTGAAAGTGGAAAACGTCATGCACGCCGGCCAGGAGCTGCCGCAAGTGCAACGCGGTACCCTGCTCAAGGACGCGCTCATGGAAATGACCCGCAAGGGCCTGGGTATGACCGCGATCGTTGAAGCCGATGGCAAACTCGCCGGGATCTTCACCGACGGCGACTTGCGCCGTACCCTGGATCGCAGCATCGACATCCGCAGCGCCACCATCGACCAGGTCATGACCGCACACGGCAAGACCGCACGGCCCGAGATGCTCGCCGCCGAAGCGCTGAAAATCATGGAAGACCACCGAATCAACGCACTGGTGGTCGTGGACGAAGAAGATCGCCCGATCGGCGCCTTCAACCTCTCCGATCTGCTGCGTGCAGGAGTGATGTAATGACAACCGATCTGCTGCAACGCGGCAAAGCGATCAAACTGGCGGTGTTCGACGTCGATGGCGTCCTCACTGACGGGCGCCTGTACTTCCTCGAAGACGGCAGCGAATTCAAGACCTTCAACACCCTCGACGGCCAGGGCATCAAGATGCTGATGAATGCCGGCGTAGAAACCGCCATTATCAGCGGCCGCAAGACGCCGGTGGTCGAGCGCCGGGCGAAGAACCTCGGCATCCCGCACCTGTTTCAGGGCCGCGAAGACAAATTGGTGGTTCTGGACGGCCTATTGGCGCAACTGGGCCTAAGCTATGAACAGGTCGCCTACCTCGGTGACGACCTGCCTGACCTGCCGGTGATCCGCCGCGTAGGCTTGGGCATGGCCGTGGCCAATGCTGCCGACTTCGTGCGTGAACACGCCCATGGCGTGACCCGGGCCCGCGGTGGCGAAGGTGCCGCCCGAGAGTTCTGCGAATTGATCCTGCGCGCCCAGGGCCGCCTCGATGCGGCCAACGCCGCGTACCTGTGAGCCAAACCATGTTTAGCAAAAAATTTCGCAACTTCCTGTTGTTCGGCTGTATCGCTGCCCTGTTTGCAGCGGTCGGCTACTGGAACATCAGCCCTGAACGGTTCCTCGACAAACCCGTGACCAAGGTCGAAGACACCGCCATCGACTGGTACGCCACGAACACGCATACCCTGCAATACCTTCCGGACGGCAAGGTGCAGTACGAAATGACGTCGGACAAGGCCGAGCATCTGAAAGCGACGGACGTGACACTGGTCACCAAACCCGACCTCAACATGTTCCGCGGCACAGACTTTCCATGGCACGTGACCAGCGAGCGTGGCGAAGTGAACCCGGACGGAACCCAGGTAGAACTGATCGACTCGGTACGCATCAAGCGCACCGATGAAAAGAACCGCGACACCCTGATCACCAGCACCCGCATGACGGTGTTCCCTCAGCAGCAATATGCGCAGACCGAGCAACCCGTTAGAATCGACGGCGCTGGCGGTGTATCGACTGGCGTGGGAATGAAGGCGTATTTGAAGGAAAGCAGGATACACCTGCAATCGAACGTAAGAGGACAGTATGAGGCTCGTTAAAACCCTCCCTATTTTGCTCAGTCTGGGCGCAGCACTGGGAAGCGTGAGCGCCTGGGCTCTGCCGAACGATCAGCAGCAACCTATCCGCATTCAGGCCGACGACGCCCAACTGGACGACAAGAATGGCATCGCCACCTATAAAGGTGACGTGATCATCACCCAGGGTTCGATGATCGTTAAGGGCAATACGGTGACCATCACCCGTACCCCGACCGGCGACATCGACGTGGTGACCTCGGTGGGTAACCTTGCCTACTTCGAGCAGTTGCAAACCCAGGGTGACACCAAGCCTGTACAGGGCTGGGGCGTGACGATCCAGTATCACGCCGCGCAAAACCGCGTCGTGCTGATCGACAAGGCCAAGGTTGTCGACAAGGACAACAACACCACCCAGGGCGAGAAAATCGTCTATGACACGGTGAGAAAACTGGCCAGCGCCGGTCGCGCTACCGGCAACAAGGTCACCGAGACGCGTCCGCGCATCGACATGGTGATCCAGCCGAAGAAGAAAACCGACGAGAAAACCCAGTAATGGCAACTCTGAAAGCTCAGCACCTGGCCAAGGCCTATAAAAGCCGCCAGGTCGTGCGTGACGTCAGCCTGTCGATCGACAGCGGCCAGATCGTCGGCCTGCTCGGCCCGAACGGCGCCGGCAAGACCACCTGCTTCTACATGATCGTCGGCCTGGTGCAGGCCGATCAGGGCCGCGTACTGATCGACGATCTGGACGTCAGCCACCAGCCGATGCACGGTCGCGCCAAGGCCGGTATCGGCTATCTGCCGCAAGAAGCATCGATCTTCCGCAAACTGTCAGTGGCCGACAACATCATGGCGATCCTCGAGACCCGTCAGGAGCTCGACAAGGCCGGTCGTCGCAAGGAGCTGGAAAGCCTGCTGCAGGAGTTCCATATCAGCCACATCCGCGACAACCTCGGCATGAGCCTGTCCGGTGGTGAACGCCGTCGGGTGGAAATCGCCCGCGCCCTGGCAACCGCCCCGAAATTCATCCTGCTCGACGAACCGTTCGCCGGTGTCGACCCGATCTCGGTCGGCGACATCAAGCAGATCATCCATCACCTCAAGGCCAAGGGCATCGGTGTGCTGATCACCGACCATAACGTGCGTGAGACGCTGGATATCTGCGAGACCGCCTACATCGTCAACGACGGTCAACTGATCGCTGAAGGCGATGCGGCAACCATCCTTGCCAACGACCTGGTGAAGGAAGTGTACCTGGGCCACGAGTTCCGCCTCTAAAGCGCGAGCGCATTCGGCCAGCCGTCCGGGTGCTGTAACGTTGAAGCGCTTTTTTTATACGCTTTATTGTTACAGCGCTCTAGGCAAACACGACAGTTTCAGGCATATAATTTGCTTAAGTTTGGCGCTTCGGCGCCCTGTAGTGGATGGCGCATGCGCGCCGGCGAATAAGGTGTTAAGCCCCTGCCATGAAACCATCGCTAGTCTTGAGAATGGGCCAGCAGCTGACGATGACACCGCAGCTGCAACAGGCCATCCGCCTGCTCCAATTGTCGACCCTGGATCTGCAACAGGAAATCCAGGAGGCCCTGGAATCCAATCCGATGCTCGAGCGCCAGGAAGAAGGCGACGACTTCGACAACTCCGATCCATTGGCCGACAACGCCGAACAAAAACCCAACACCGAGATTCAGGAACCCTCCTATCAGGAAACCGCCCCGACGGTGGACAACCTGGAGGAAGGCGAATGGAACGAGCGCATTCCTAACGAATTGCCCGTCGATACCGCCTGGGAAGACGTCTACCAGACCAGCGCCAGCAGCCTGCCCAGCAGCGATGACGACGAGTGGGATTTCACCACCCGCACCTCCGCCGGGGAAAGCCTGCAAAGCCATCTGCTGTGGCAACTGAACCTGGCGCCGATGTCCGACACCGACCGCCTGATCGCCGTGACCCTGATCGATTGCATCAACAATCAGGGTTATCTCGACGAAACCCTCGAAGAAATTCTCGACGCCTTTGATCCGGAACTCGACATCGAGCTGGACGAGATCGAAGCCGTCCTGCACCGCATCCAGCAATTCGAACCCGCCGGCATCGGCGCGCGCAACCTCGGTGAATGCCTGTTGCTGCAACTGTGTCAGCTCCCGGCCAAGACTCCTTGGCTGACCGAAGCCAAGCGTCTGGTCAGCGATTACATCGATCTGCTTGGCAATCGCGACTACAGCCAGCTGATGCGACGCATGAAGCTCAAGGAAGACGAGCTGCGTCAGGTCATCGAACTGGTGCAGAGCCTCAATCCGCGCCCGGGTTCACAGATCGAATCCACCGAAGCCGAGTACGTGGTGCCTGACGTGATTGTGCGCAAGGACAACGAACGCTGGCTGGTCGAGCTGAATCAGGAGTCGGTGCCTCGTCTGCGGGTCAATGCGCAGTACGCCGGGTTCGTGCGGCGCGCCGACACCAGCGCCGACAACACCTTCATGCGCAATCAGCTGCAGGAAGCGCGCTGGTTCATCAAGAGCCTGCAAAGCCGCAATGAAACCCTGATGAAGGTGGCCACCCAGATCGTCGAGCACCAACGTGGCTTCCTGGAATACGGCGACGAAGCCATGAAACCGTTGGTCCTGCATGACATCGCCGAGGCGGTCGGCATGCACGAATCGACGATTTCCCGGGTCACCACGCAGAAATTCATGCATACCCCTCGGGGCATTTATGAACTGAAATACTTTTTCTCCAGCCACGTCAGCACCTCCGAAGGCGGTGAATGCTCATCCACGGCGATCCGCGCGATCATCAAAAAACTGGTCGCGGCGGAAAATCAGAAAAAGCCATTGAGTGACAGCAAGATCGCTGGTTTACTGGAGGCACAAGGCATTCAGGTGGCTCGCCGCACCGTCGCCAAGTACCGTGAATCCCTCGGGATCGCGCCTTCGAGCGAACGCAAGCGGTTGATGTAAGCCACGTTACAGCGTTCCAGTGGCAGGCTATCCGGCCTGCCGCTTTATGCACTGGCAACGAAGGAGAAGCTGTATGCAAGTCAACATCAGTGGACACCAACTGGAAGTGACCGAACCTCTGCGCACCTACATCAACGAGAAACTCGAACGATTGGAGCGCCATTTCGACAAGATCACCAACGTGCAGGTCACGATGTGCGTCGAAAAGCTCAAGCAGAAAATCGAAGCCACCTTGCATATACCCGGCAGCGAAGTGGTCGCCAACGCAGAAGATACCGACATGTATGCTGCGATCGACTCACTGACCGACAAGCTGGATCGCCAACTCAAAAAGCATAAGGAAAAGACCCAGAGCCTCCTTCAGGGCGCAACCGGTCGTTAACACTCCCAACCCATGATCCGACTTGAAAGTATCCTGACCCCCGGCCGTTCCCTGGTGAACGTGCCGGGCGGCAGTAAAAAGAAAGCCCTCGAACAGATTGCCAACCTCGTCCATAAAGAAGTGCCGGATCTGGCCATGCAGGATGTGTTCGATGCGCTGATCGCCCGTGAGAAACTCGGTTCCACCGGTTTCGGCAACGGCATCGCCATTCCCCACTGTCGCCTCAAAGGCTGCGAAGCGCCTATCAGCGCATTGATGCACCTTGATGCCCCCATTGATTTCGATGCCATCGACGGCGCTCCGGTTGACTTGCTGTTTGTCCTGCTGGTCCCGGAAGCGGCCACCGATGCTCACCTGGAATTACTGCGCCAGATCGCCAGCATGCTCGATCGCAAGGAAGTGCGCGAAAAACTGCGCAGCGCACCGAGTAACGAAGCCTTGTATCAGGTCGTCCTGAGCGAGCAGAACGGTCATTAATCATGCGTTTGATCATCGTCAGCGGCCGCTCCGGCTCGGGTAAAAGTACCGCCCTGGATGTCCTTGAGGACAACGGCTACTACTGCATCGACAACCTGCCGGCCGGCTTGCTGCCGGAACTCGCCGAACGCGCCCTGATTCATACCGAGCTGGCCCAGCCGCTGGTGGCCGTGTCGATCGATGCACGCAATCTGCCGAGCCACCTGTCGCGTTTCCCCGAACTGCTTGAAGAAGTCCGCGCCCGCCACATCCAGTGCGATGTGCTGTATCTGGATGCTGACGAAGAAACCCTGCTCAAGCGCTTCTCGGAAACCCGCCGACGCCATCCGCTGAGCACTGCCAACCGCTCGCTGGCCGAAGCGATCAACGACGAAACTGCCCTGCTCGGCCCGATTGCCGACCTGGCCGACCTCAAGGTCAACACCACCAATCTGAATCTGTACCAGCTGCGTGACACCATCAAGTTGCGCCTGCTGAATCAGCCAGAGCCGGGCACGGCGTTTCTGGTCGAGTCGTTTGGCTTCAAGCGCGGCATGCCGGTGGACGCGGATCTGGTGTTCGACGTGCGCTGCCTGCCCAACCCGTACTGGAAGCCGGAGCTACGCGCCCAATCGGGTCTCGATGCACCAGTCGCCGAATACCTGGCGGCGCAGCCGGAAGTCGAGGAGATGTATCAGGATATCTTCGGCTATCTGAATAAATGGCTGCCACGCTTTGCGGCGAGCAACCGCGCCTACGTCACCATTGCCATTGGCTGCACAGGTGGGCATCACCGCTCCGTTTACCTGACCGAACGCCTGGGTCAGGCCCTGCAGAAAACCCTGAAGAACGTCCAGGTTCGCCACCGCGACCTCACTTAAAGGATTCACACCGCGATGCCTGCTCTGGAAATCGAAATCATCAATAAACTGGGCCTGCATGCCCGAGCTTCGGCCAAGTTCGTCGGGGTGGCGGGTCAGTTCCCGGATTGCACGATCAGAGTGGGTCGTACACCAGAAACAACCGTGGACGGTAAAAGCATCATGGCGATGATGATGCTGGCTGCCGGCAAGGGCACGAAGATCTATCTGAGTACCGAAGGCCATCAGGAAAAAGAAGCGCTGGATGCGCTGGTGGCGTTGATCAACAACTACTTCGATGAGGGTGGTTGATCGTTAAAGATTAAAAGATCGCAGCCTGCGGCAGCTCCTACAGTGAACGCATTCCAATGCAGGAGCTGCCGCAGGCTGCGATCTTTTGATATTCAGCCCAATGCGGTATCCATCACCATCATCAGACAAAACCCGATCAGCAAGCCAAGACTGGCCAGCTTGTCATGACCATTGCGTCGCGACTCGGGGATCACCTCATGCGTCACTACCAGCAACATCGCTCCCGCGGCCAGCGCCAGCCCCAACGGCAACAACAACTCTGCCAGGCTGACCAGCCACGCACAGAGCAGCGCAAAAACCGGCTCGACCAGCCCTGACGCCGCACCGATCAAAAACGCCTTGACCCGCGACATCCCGGCCCCGGCCAACACCAGCGCAATCACTAACCCCTCTGGCACATCCTGCAAGGCGATGCCCATCGCCAGGCTGTCGGCATCCGGCATGCCGCCGCCAGCAGACACCCCCACCGCCATGCCTTCCGGGATGTTGTGGGCAATGATGGCAAACACGAACAGCCAGATCCGCGGCGCAATCACCGGGCGCTCAGGGGTACCGACGAGCATTTCCGGTGAGGCGCCGGACAGTTTCAGGTCCGCCAGATACAGACCGAATGCACCGAGCATGATGCCGAAGCAGATCAACCCGCTGGCAGCCCACGGTGTCAGGCCCAGACTTTCAGCAGCAGCGATACCTGGCACGATCAGCGAAAACGCAGTCGCCGCCAGCATCACGCCGGCGCCGAACCCCAACAGCGTATCGCTGAGCCTCTGCGGCATGCGCCGGATCACCAGCACCGGCACCGCGCCGAGCGCCGTGCCGAGGGCGCAAATCGCGCCACCCTGCAAGGCCCGCGACAGTTTCGGCTGCAGATCCAGCCACTCCAGCCCATGCGCCGCCAGCAAAGTCATGCCCGCCAGCAGCAACAGCGACCCGATCGCGTAACGAAACATGCGTCCACCGCCAGCCGCCAGTGTTTCAGTGCTCATAGTCAGCCTTGGATTGTTTTTATGGATGACTTAAAACCAGAGCAGCCTGATAACGCGCGGCAACTTCAGGCCAATTGATCACGTTGTAGAACGCGTTGATGTATTCCGGGCGACGGTTTTGGTAACGCAGGTAGTAGGCGTGTTCCCAGACGTCCAGACCGAGAATCGGCGTGTTGCCGTTCATCAACGGGCTGTCCTGATTGCCGCTACTTTCCACGACCAGTTCTTTTTCCGGGGTCACGCTGAGCCAGGCCCAGCCACTGCCGAAACGGGTCAGCGCGGCTTTGGTGAAGGCCTCCTTGAAGCTGTCGAGACCGCCCAATTGCTCCTCGATCGCCTTGGCCAGTGCACCGTCAGGCTTGCCGCCACCGTTGGGCACCATGACTTCCCAGAACAGCGAATGGTTGGCATGCCCGCCACCCTGATTGATCACGGCCGCACGGAGTTTTTCCGGCAACTGCTGGACGCTGGCGACCAGTTTTTCCACCGGCCACTCGGCGTACTCAGTGCCTTCGACGGCAGCGTTGAGGTTGTTAATGTAGGTCTGGTGGTGCTTGGTGTAGTGAATCTCCATGGTTTGCGCATCGATGTGCGGTTCCAGGGCGTCGTAGGCGTACGGCAAGGCAGGCAAGGTAAAAGCCATTTCAGTGGACTCCATGGTGATGTGAGGCTGACGCGCGGCGTGCATTGCCGATGTCCGGGTGCAGCAGGCGCTGGGTGCGCGGGTATTCGCCGTGTTCGCCGATGAAATTCAGCAGCTCGACGTAGGTCTTGCTGCTCTGGCGCAACGCCGCTTCCCGCAGGGCCGGGCGCAGGCGCTCGTCCTGCATGGTCTGCAATAACCGTTGATGAATCGCGCAGAGGTACTCGGCGCTCTCCTCCGGCTGGTTCAGGCGCAGGTGCAGATCCGCCAGGTTGTGGTGGGAGATGACGCAGGCCGCCACTGCTTCGTCGGCGTCCGCCCAGCGTTCGAACAGCACTTGCGCCAAGGCCAGGGCTTGCAGGTAAGCCTCACGGGCATCAATCAGTTCGCCGAGCATGAAGCAGCGATTGGCCCGTTCGATCGTGCGTTTCCAGTGCTCCATGGTGAACCTCCAAAGCAGTTGCGGGATTTACACGCCGCCGGCAGTGAGTTTCTCGGGGTTGAGTAACTCTTCCAGTTGGCTGCGCGACAGGTCGGTGTGCTCCAGCGCGACGTCAATCACCGGGCGACCCTGTTTGTAGGCCTGCTTGGCGATTTCCGCGGCTTTCTGGTAACCGATGATCGGGTTGAGCGCGGTGACCAGAATCGGGTTGCGCGACAGCGCTTCCTTGAGCCGCGCCTCGTTGACCTTGAAGCTGGCGATGGCTTTGTCGCCGAGCAGACGGCTGGCATTGGCCAGCAGTTCGATGCTGCTCAGCAGGTTCTGGGCGATGATTGGCAGCATCACGTTCAGTTCGAAGTTGCCCGACTGGCCGGCGATGGTGATTACCGAATCGTTGCCGATGACTTGCGCGGCGACCATCGCGGTGGCTTCCGGGATCACCGGATTGACCTTGCCCGGCATGATTGAGGAGCCCGGCTGCAAAGCTTCCAGCTCGATTTCACCGAGACCGGCGAGCGGGCCGGAGTTCATCCAGCGCAAGTCGTTGGCGATTTTCATCAGCGACACGGCAATGGCCTTGAGCTGGCCGGAGACGGCGACGGCGGTGTCCTGCGAGCCGATCAGGGCGAACAGATCCTTGCCCGGAGTGAATTGCACATGGGTCAGCTGGCTTAATTGGCGGCTGAAACGCGCGGCGAATTCCGGGTGCGCATTGATCCCGGTGCCGACGGCCGTGCCACCCTGCGCCAGCGATTGCAGGCTCGGCAGCAGATCCTGCAGGTGGGCAATGTTGGCCTTGAGTTGCTGCGCCCAACCGTTGAGCACCTGACTCATGCGCACCGGCATCGCATCCATCAGGTGCGTGCGGCCGGTTTTAACGTGGTGATGCACTTGCACGGCTTTGTTTTCGATGACCTGCACCAGATGCAGCAACGCCGGCAGGAGTTGTTCGTGCAACGCCAGGGCAGCGCTGACGTGAATGGTGGTCGGGATGATGTCGTTGCTGCTCTGGCCGCAGTTGACGTGATCGTTCGGGTTGACCGGCTCGCCGAGCAGGCGACTGGCGAGGGTTGCGATCACTTCATTGGCGTTCATGTTGGAACTGGTGCCGGAGCCGGTCTGGAAGATATCCACCGGAAAATGCTGCATGAAATCGCCTTCGAGCAGGCCTTGCGCGGCGTCGCTGATGGCCTTGCCTTGCGAGGCGCTGAGCTGGTTGAGTTCAACGTTGGCCCGCGCGGCGGCGGCTTTGGCGAGGATCAGCGCACGGATGAACTGCGTTGGCATCGGTTTGCCGCTGATCGGGAAGTTATCCACTGCGCGCTGGGTCTGCGCGCCGTAGAGAGCGTCCACCGGCACCTGCAGTTCGCCCATGCTGTCGCGCTCAATACGAGTCTTGGTCATCTGAAAATCCTTGGACTGATTCAATGAGAGGAATCGAGGGTTGCAACTCGCAGGTCGCCAGTTGCCAGGTGTAGCGCTGCCAACGCTGGAGTCGGCAGTTGCACAGCGACAGGCGCTCCATTTCACGCAGCGGGCGCCAGGCTTGATCGAGACACAAGCTGCGCCAGTGCCATGGCAACGCGATGTCGGTGGCTGTGTCGAGCAGCAAGCGGAAGGAGGTTTCAGCGATGGTCCACGGGGAAGTCGCCGTGCAGCAGGCCAGATAACGGCCCTCGGCCAGGTAATGTTCGATCAGGCGCGGTTCGTCGGGGTCCATCGCGCAACGGATCTGGCGACTCATCCAGCGCCAGCTTTCGAGGTATGGCTGCTCGTGCAAGGCAGAACTCATGATCCGGGACTCGTTCGGAGATGAGATTAATTATTAGATGATAATGAGAACCAAAACAAGAGCACTTGGTTACACAAACTCCATTGTGGGAGCGAGCCTGCTCGCGAAGGCGTCGTGTCAGTCACCGCTGCGGTCGGCTGTTAAATCGCTTTCGCGAGCAGGCTCGCTCCCACAGAGTTTTGTGCCGAGCCATGAAAAAAGGCGCGCCACCCGATTGGGTGGCGCGCCTTTTTGTAACCGCCGGGTTTTAGCTGCCCGCCACAGTCATCCGCTCAATCAACACCGAGCCCGTGCGAATATTGCTGCGCAGCTCCAGATCATTACCGACGGCGACGATCTGCTTGAACATGTCACGCATGTTGCCGGCGATGGTCACTTCCTGCACCGCGAACTGGATTTCGCCGTTCTCGACCCAGAAACCCGCCGCACCACGCGAATAATCGCCAGTGACCATGTTCAAGCCATGCCCCATCAACTCGGTAACCAGCAGCCCACGGCCCATACGACGCAGCAGCGCTGCCTGATCTTCATCACCATGCGTCACAAACAGGTTATGCACGCCCCCCGCGTTGGCGGTGCTTGGCATGCCGAGTTTGCGCCCGGAGTACGTGCCGAGGATGTACGACACCAATTCGCCCTTTTCGACGAACGGTTTGGCGTAGGTGGCCAGACCATCACCGTCGTAAGAGGCACTGCCCATGGCGCGCATCAGATGTGGACGCTCATCGATGGTCAGCCATTCCGGAAACAGCTTCTGCCCCAGCGTGCCTTCGAGGAACGACGATTTGCGATACAGACTGCCGCCAGACACCGCCGACAGGAAGCTGCCGAACAACCCGCCCGCCAGCTCGGCGGAAAACAGCACCGGCACTTCGCAGGTCGGCACCGGACGCGCGCCCAGACGACTCGCGGCCCGTTGCGCGGCACGCTGACCGATGCTCACCGGATCCGCCAGCAGGCTGCCCTGACGATTGACGTCATACCAGTAATCGCGCTGCATCTGGCCATCAGCTTCGGCGATCATCACGCAGCTCAGGCTGTGCCGGGTCGACGCGTAGCCGCCGATGAAACCGTGGCTGTTGCCATACACGCGGCAGCCCTGATGGGTGCTGAGGGTGGTGCCGTCGGCGTTCTTGATTCGCGCATCGGCGTCGAACGCCGCCGCTTCACAGAGCAACGCCTTCTCGATCGCCTGCTCCGGGGTGATGTCCCATTCGTGGAACAGGTCGAAATCCTGCACCTCCCTGGCCATCAACGCGGCATCGGCGAGGCCCGAGGCTTCGTCTTCAGAGGTGTGTCTGGCGATCGCCAGTGCGGCAGCAACGGTTTCACGAATCGCATCCGGCCCGGTGGCGGAGGTGCTGGCCGAGCCTTTGCGCTGGCCGACGTACAGGGTGATGCCAAAGCCCTGGTCGCGATTGAACTCGACCGTCTCGACCTCACGCTGGCGCACCGAGGTCGACAAACCCTGCTCCAGCGACACCGCAACTTCGCAGGCACTGGCGCCCTGACGCTTGGCTTCGGCGATGATCTGCTCGACCTGTTCCTGCAGTGCCGGCAATGCTTGCGGGCCGACGCTTTGAACTGCACTCATGCTCATCTCCACTCAAATTCTGCTTTCGGCTGGGGTCATCGAGCGACCGGGCCGGACAAGCGGCCCCCGACTGGTTATCATGGCGGCGTTTCTTTGCGGACTGCCACCATGGTTGATTCTTACGACGACTCCCTCGATACGGGAGAAAAAAGCAAATCTCAGGTCAAACGCGAGCTGCATGCTCTGGTTGACCTTGGCGAGCGCCTTACAACACTCAAGCCCGACTTGCAGGCAAAACTGCCATTGACCGACGCTCTGCGCCGGGCCCTGGCCGATGCGCCGAAGCACACCGCGAACATCGCGCGTAAACGGCACCTGCAGTTCATCGGCAAACTGATGCGCGATCAGGACACTGACGCGATTCTGGTCCTGCTCGATCAACTCGATGCCTCCACCCGTCAGTACAACGAGCGTTTCCACAACCTCGAACGCTGGCGTGACCGGCTGATCGCCGGTGACGATGCCGTGCTGGAGAAATTCGTCGTCGAATACCCCGATGCCGATCGCCAGCAACTGCGTTCGCTGATCCGTCAGGCTCAGCACGAGGTTGCACACAACAAACCTCCTGCTTCCAGCCGCAAGATCTTCAAGTACATCCGTGAGCTGGACGATACGCAACGCGGTCTGCGTTGAGATTCGTCCCTGTAGGAGCTGCCGCAGGCTGCGATCTTTTGATCTTGTAAAAACAAAGATCGCAGCCTGCGGCAGCTCCTACAGCTGGTTTTTTTATGCGCCCGTGCCCCCCACGGTAATCGCATCGATCTTCAGCGTCGGCTGACCGACACCCACCGGTACCGACTGCCCGTCCTTGCCGCACGTGCCCACACCGCTGTCCAGTGCCAGATCGTTACCGACCATCGACACCCGGCTCATCGCCTCGGGGCCGTTGCCGATCAACGTCGCGCCCTTGACCGGTGCGGTAATCTTGCCGTCCTCGATCAGGTACGCCTCGCTGGTGGAGAACACGAACTTGCCGCTGGTGATGTCAACCTGACCGCCGCCGAGGTTGGCGCAGTAGATGCCTTTCTTCACCGATGCGATGATTTCCGCCGGATCGCTTTCGCCACCGAGCATGTAGGTGTTGGTCATGCGCGGCATCGGCAGATGCGCGTATGACTCACGACGACCGTTGCCGGTACGGGCTACACCCATCAGGCGCGCGTTGAGCTTGTCCTGCATGTAACCCTTGAGCACACCGTTCTCGATCAGCGTGGTGCACTCGGTCGGAGTGCCTTCGTCATCGACGCTCAGCGAACCGCGACGGCCGCTCAACGTGCCATCATCGACAATGGTGCAGAGTTTGGAAGCGACCATTTCACCCATCCGCCCGCTGTAGGCCGAACTGCCCTTGCGGTTGAAATCCCCCTCCAGACCGTGGCCGACCGCTTCGTGCAGGAGCACGCCGGACCAACCCGAACCGAGGACGACAGGCAAGGTGCCGGCCGGTGCCGGAATCGCTTCCAGGTTCACCAGCGCCTGGCGCAGCGCTTCGCGGGCGTAGCCCATGGCGCGGTCTTCGGCGAGGAAATAGCGGTAATCGGTACGCCCGCCACCGCCATGCCCGCCGCGCTCGCGACGGCCATTCTGCTCGACGATCACGCTGACGTTGAAACGCACCAGCGGACGCACGTCAGCAGCCAGGCCACCGTCGGTGGACGCCACCAGAATCCGTTCCCAGACCCCGGCCATGCTCACGCTGACCTGTTGAATCCGTGGATCAAGGGCGCGGGTAGCGACGTCGATGCGCTTGAGCAGCTCGACTTTCTCGGCGCGGCTCAGCACTTCCAGCGGATTGTCCGGCGCGTACAGCTGTGCGACATCCTGAGTGCTGAAGGCCTGCACCGTGCCGTTCTGCCCGGCGCGGGAGATCGAACGCGCAGCACGCGCCGCCGCACCAAGGGCTTCAAGCGTGATCGCGTTGCTGTAGGCAAAACCGGTTTTCTCACCGGACTGCGCACGCACGCCAACTCCCTGGTCGAGGTTGAAGCTGCCTTCCTTGACGATACCGTCTTCCAGCGACCACGACTCGGAGATCTGGCCCTGGAAATACAGGTCGGCCGCATCGATCCCCGGGCCGGCCAGATCGCCGAGCACGCCTTGCAGGCTCTCGATGGTCACGCCGCCGGGCGCCAACAGGTGATCACTGACTGAGGACAACAACTCGCTCATAGGTTTACGCCTTAAATTCATGTTCTGAAGCAGGCCGCTGGGCGCCCTGCGAGAAAAACCGCCGATGACTCGTCACCGGCATTCGCGCCCTGATAGACGCTTGTTCGTCACTGTCGCGTGCGGCCAACAGCACCGCCTCGCCTTGATCCTGATGCGCCAGCACCCGGCCCCACGGGTCGACAATCGCCGCATGACCGAAGGTTTCACGCGGTCCCGGGTGAGTCCCGCCCTGCGCTGCCGCCAATACATAACACTGGGTCTCGATGGCCCGGGCGCGAATCAGTACCTCCCAGTGCGCCGCACCGGTCACAGCGGTGAAGGCCGACGGGGCGGTGATCAACTCGGCACCGGCAGCGCGCAATTCGCTGTACAACTCCGGAAAGCGCAGGTCGTAGCACACGGTCAGGCCGACTCGGCCGACCGGTGTGTCCGCCACCACGACGCCACTGCCATAAGCATAGTCATCGGATTCACGATACCGCCCGCGATTGTCCGCCACATCGACATCGAACAGGTGCAACTTGTCATACCGTGCAACGGTTTCACCCTGATCATTGACCAACAGCGAGCAGGCGTGAGACTTGGCGTCCGGTTGCCCGAGCGGCGGCAACGGCAAGGTGCCGGCAACTATCCATAACTTGAGGTCGCGAGCGGTCTGTTTTAACCATGGCAGGATCGGGCCTTCACCGAGCGCTTCGGCCCTGCCGATGTCGGCAATGTCACGACGACCCATGGCGGCGAAGTTTTCCGGCAGCACTGCCAGCTTCGCGCCGCCGGTTGCCGCCTGCTCAAGCAGGCGTCGGGCCTGCGCCAGATTGGCCAGCACATCGCTCTGGCTGACCATTTGAATCACCGCTAAAGACATGGCCGCTTCCTGACAGGGAGTCCACTTATCACTGCAGGAGCTGCCGCAGGCTGCGATCTTTTGATTTTGCTTTTAAAAACCACATCAAAAGATCGCAGCCTGCGGCAGCTCCTACACGGGGAAAAGCCTCATGCTACTCAAAAAGGCTTGTCGAAGGTGATTTTCGGCTCTTTCCACGGGCCCTTGACGGTGTATTTGACGCTGGCGAAGCGTGCCACGCGGTCACCGATCAGCTTGTCGATAAGGAACAATGCCCCGCCGACCGCTGGCGCGCCGACAATCAGCGCGGCGATCGGCAGATTGTTGGTCACCGGCAAGGTCACCAGCAATTTTGCATCGACCTGATCGCCAACCAGATCCAGCGTACCGTCCAGCTCAAGATTGCTTGAAGGACCGGTCAGCCGAATCGGCTCGCGGGTGACATACACGCCGTTATTGGCCACCAACAAACCCTTGACCCGGTCGTAGCTCAAGCCTTTGCCAAACAAGTCGGAGAAGTCCAGACGCAGACGGCGACCAATGGAATTGAAGTTGAGCAGACCGAACACCCGCAACGCCTGCGCGCCGCCCTCCACTTCAACGAACTGACCTTTATTCAGCGAGGCATCCAGCGTGCCGGAGAAACGCTTGGTCGCCAGCCACGCCGGCGATCCCGGCCAGCGGCCATCGACGTCCATGTGGAATTCTTCGCTGGTCACGCTCGGCGCAAAACCCCAGCCCTTCAGTACATCGGCGAGGTTTTTGCCGCTGGCCCGGCCTTTGAACCAGCTGTTGGTCGAGCCCGGGGTGCCTTCCCAGCCGCCATTGCCTTGCAACAGGATGCCCTTGAGGCCCATGTCCATATTGTTCAGGGCGAGACCTTTGGCCGTCGGCCGTACCTTGAGCGACCAGCCGCCCACCAGATCCGCGCCGAGAAACAATTGATTGATGGTGATGTCCAGCGCGGGAATCTTCGTCGGGTCGACGGAAACCAGCGGATCAGGCGAGTTCTCGTCGGCCTGCACCGTCGGATCCGGTGCCGGCAGCCGCACGTATTGCAGATTGACCGCGATCGGCGCGCCCTTGGCATCGGGAAGACTGGCCGAGCCTTTGGCCTGCTGGCTGTCGAGTGCCAGATTCCACGCCCACGGTTTGCGATTGACCTGAACTGCCGCCTGGTCGAGGGTGGTGCCGAATGCGGTGAGTTTGCCCACCTTGAAGTCGGCACTGTTGAGTAATTGCTTGGCGCTGCCACCCGGGTCGTTACCGGCGTATTTATTGACCAGGTCCTGCCACGGCGCGACGTCCAGCTCCGACAGCACACCGCGAATGCGCAGGCCTTTGGCGTCCGGCAGGACTGCGTCGCCAGTTCCGAGAAACAGCTCGCCACGACCATCGGCGAAACTGCTCGGCGGTGCGGCGAAGGTGAAGCTGGCCAGTTGATCGTAACTGACCCAAAAACGCCGCTCCGGACCTTGCAAGCTCATGCGGAACACCGTGTCACGCCCTTGCTGGGCCGACATGCCGAACGGCGCCGGCAGATCCACCGCGACGCCTTTCATGCTGGAGTTGACCGTCAGTTGACTGTCGGTGCCGTCCAGGTTGACCTGCAACTGATAGGGAAGGGTCCCAGACACCGGCAACGGTTGAGTCACGCCCAGCCAGTCAGTGAGTTTCTTGACCTCGACCTGCCCGGAAGCCGAGACCCGCGTCTTGAGCTTGCCCGGGCTGCCATCCGCGAAAATCTGCGCGGTCACCGGCTTGTCAAAAGCCTTGGCGGCGATGTTCTGCCCACTCAACCCCTTGGCGCTGTCGAAACGGAAATCGCCTTTGAGCTGGCTCAGCTCAAGTTTCGGCTCCGCCAGTTTCAAGCGCGCATTGGCAGTCTTGAAGTCGACGAGGATCTTCGGCAAATCGCCCTTTTCCAGCGGGATATCGAGTTTGACCTTGCCCTGCAGATCGCCCTCGCCTTCCCAGCCGGCAAACGTTTCGCCAGTGCCGATCGGCGCGGTCTGGAGAATTTTCAGGCCATCGCCCAATCCACCGGCAAACCCGCCGTCGAGGAACAGATGCGTATGCTGCCCCGCCGGGACATGAGGAATATTGACGAAAACATCGCTGACCTGGGTGTCGAGCAACTGCCCCTTGTCGGCCACGATGCGCACACCGCTGTCCTCGATGAACACGTCGCCACTGACCTTGCTCACGTGCGGCCAGCCTGGCTGGAACGCCAGCTCGGCGTCATGCACCTTGAAGAACAGGCTGATGCTGCGATCGACATCCTTGGCATTTTTGCTCAGCGAACCCTGGTACTGGAAAAACCCCTGGTCCACCGCGCCTTTGAGGATCGCCGTGCGCAGCCACTCGTCGAGGGCCGGGCTCAAGACTTCGGGCAGGTATTTGGCGGTGTAGCGACCGTCACCATCGACCAGCCCGACGCGCAGGTCCATGTAGTCTTCCTGGCTATGGTCGAAGTGCAGGCGGATCAGGAAATCGCCAGCGATCTTGCCCTCCTCGCCCAGCACTTTCAGGTAAGGCGCGATCAGGGTGAAACCTTCTTTATCGAGCTTCCAGGTCAGTCGGGCATTGGCCTGAATGTATTGCCACGGCTTGGCGAAGATCGGATCGAGGTGCAGGACGAAATCCTTGCTGTCCAGGCGCAGCTCGCCGCCGTCAAGGTTGCCGCTGAGGCTGCCACTGACGTTCCGCGCCGCCGGGGCACCGTGATAGGCGTCGAACCCGACTTTATCCAGATTGGCCGCGAAGCCGAATTTCGAGCCATCGGTAGCGTTCGGGCGAAAATCCAGCAACACGTTGCGCAACCCGCCGGTCACTTTCAGGTGATCGACAACAGTGGCGAAGCCTTCAGGCAGCGGCCCCAGTGCATTCAGCAACGGGGTGATCGGCTGCAAATCGAGGCGGTCAGCCTGCAGATGCCACAGCTCGTCGACTGTATCAGTGGCTGCCGTCTGCTTGAGCTGCACGTGAGTTTCCCAGCGGGTTTCGCCAACACTCATCGCCAGCGAATCGAGCGTAACGGTCGCGCCGTCATCGTCGCGCTGGTAATAGCCATTGAGCGCCAGATTGCTGATCTTGATCGGCTTGCGCTCGGCATAAGCGCCGGTCACCTGCGGTGCGTTCAAACGGACAGCGGCGCTTTGCAGGGCGCCGTCGTTCCAGTTCACCCACAGCTCGCCGCCCGCCTTGATCTCGGAAAAATTCCATTGCTGGGTCAAACGCTCGGGCAGCCACTTCGACCAGTCGCTTTGCGGCAGGCTGACATAGCCTTCCACCGAGCTGTCCGGCAGTCGGGAGGGGCGAATCCGTGTACGCAGGCTCATCGCCATCGGCTGCCCGTCGGGAAAAGTCAGACGAGCGTCGAGGCGCTGCCGGCTGCTGCCGGTTTTCAGGTTGAGGCCGACGTAGGTGAAGGTCATCGGCGCATGGTCCAGCGGCTGCACGGTCACCTGACTGTCGAGCACCGACAATTGCTGAACGATCTGCGAGCGCTTGAACAGTTGTTCGGGATCAAGCGGCTGGTCGTTCTGCACCGGCAGGCCTTCCAGCGCCCAACTACCGTCCTGCGCTTCCTTGACGCTGATTTTCAGACCGTTCAATTCCAGATGGGCGATACGCACTTCGCGCGCCAGCAGGCTGCCCCAGAGATCCGGCACCGCACGTACCCGGTCCAGACGCAAGGCATTCGCGCCGTCACCGACCATCACGTCATGGGCCAGCAGGATCGGTGCAAATCCGCTCCAGTCACCTTCCAGTTCGCCGATCTGCAACGGCATGCCGAGCGCGGCACTGGCCTTGTCTTCGATGTCGGTGCGGTACTCCGCCACCAGCGGCGTCAATTCCCGACCGAGGCTGACGTACAACGCCAACAGCACCAGAACCAACGCGCACAGGCCCAGTCCCCAGCGGGTGAGTGCGGCCAAAATGCGTGTCAGACGCTCCATGTCAGTTGGCTCCCATGGCGAAAAAACTGCGAAAAGCTGAGGCCAGCCGTTGTGGATTAAATGTGCCGCAGGGGATCAGAGCAGCACCACATCATATTGTTCCTGGGAATACATGGTTTCGACCTGAAAGCGTATGGTGCGACCGATGAACCCTTCAAGCTCGGCGACGTTACCGGACTCTTCATCGAGCAAACGGTCCACTACTTTCTGGTTCGCCAACACCCGATAACCCTCGGCCTGATAGGCGCGGGCTTCACGCAGAATCTCGCGGAAAATCTCGTAACAGATGGTTTCCGGGGTCTTCAACTTGCCCCGGCCCTGGCAACTGCTGCACGGCTCGCACAGCACTTGTTCAAGGCTTTCGCGGGTGCGCTTACGGGTCATCTGCACCAGGCCCAACTCGGTGATGCCAATGATGTTGGTCTTGGCGTGATCACGTTCGAGCTGTTTCTCCAGGGTGCGCAGCACCTGGCGCTGATGTTCTTCATCTTCCATGTCGATGAAGTCGATGATGATGATCCCGCCCAGATTGCGCAGGCGCATCTGCCGGGCAATCGCAGTGGCGGCTTCGAGGTTGGTCTTGAAGATGGTTTCTTCAAGGTTGCGATGGCCTACAAACGCGCCGGTGTTAACGTCGATGGTGGTCATGGCTTCCGCCGGATCGACCACCAGATAGCCGCCGGACTTGAGCGGCACTTTGCGCTCGAGGGCTTTCTGGATTTCGTCTTCGACGCCATACAGGTCGAAAATCGGCCGCTCGCCCGGGTAGTGTTCCAGACGATCGGCGATTTCCGGCATCAGTTCGGCGACAAACTGTGTGGTTTTCTGGAAGGTTTCCCGGGAGTCGATACGGATCTTCTCGATCTTCGGGCTGACCAGATCGCGCAGGGTACGCAGCGCCAGACCGAGGTCTTCGTAGATGACACTCGGTGCGCCGATGGTCTGGATCTGCGCGTTGATCTGGTCCCACAGGCGCCGCAGGTAGCGGATGTCCATGAGGATTTCATCGGCCCCGGCGCCTTCGGCGGCGGTACGCAGGATGAAGCCGCCAGCCTCCTTGATCCCTTCCTTGGCCACGCAATCGCTGACCACCTGCTTGAGGCGCTCGCGCTCGGCTTCGTCTTCGATCTTCAGGGAAATGCCGACATGGGCGGTGCGCGGCATGTACACCAGATAGCGCGACGGAATCGACAGCTGGGTGGTCAGGCGCGCGCCTTTGGAACCGATCGGGTCCTTGGTGACCTGCACCACCAGGCTCTGCCCTTCGTGCACCAGCGCGCTGATGCTTTCCACCGCCGGGCCTTCGCGCAGGGAGATTTCCGAGGCGTGAATGAATGCCGCACGGTCCAGACCGATATCGACAAATGCCGCCTGCATGCCCGGTAGCACCCTGACGATCTTGCCTTTATAGATGTTGCCGACGATCCCGCGTTTTTGCGTGCGCTCGACGTGGACTTCTTGCAGCACACCGTTTTCGACCACCGCCACGCGCGATTCCATCGGCGTGATGTTGATCAGAATCTCTTCACTCATGGCAGGGTCTCGTTCAGGCATGTTCACGATAATGGCCGCATCTTGATCCATACGACGCTCATTGCGCGTTCAGGTTTTGCCAACAGGGTATGCCGAAATGGCCCAACAGTTCTGCGGTTTCGCAAACCGGCAGCCCGACCACCGCCGAATAGCTGCCATTGAGCCCGGCGACAAACACCGCGCCGAGGCCCTGAATGCCATATCCGCCGGCCTTGTCCCGAGGTTCGCCACTGGCCCAGTAGGCCGCCGCCTCTTCGCGGCTGATCGGGCGGAAGCGCACCAGACTGCGCACCACGCGCGACTCGCAACGCTGGCCGTCCAGCACAGCGATGGCGGTCAGCACTTCATGCTCTTTGCCGGACAACATCATCAGCATGGCGCATGCGTCGGCTTCGTCCACCGGTTTGCCAAGAATTTTATCGTCGAGGACCACGGCAGTGTCCGCCCCCAGTACGCAAAACGGCGCGTCGCAGGCGAGCGCGCGTCGACCAGCCTCGGCCTTGCCACGCGCCAGGCGCTCGACATAGGCCGAAGGCAATTCTTCGGCAAGCGGGGTTTCGTCGATTTCCGCGTTGATGGCGGAGAACGGCACGCCGATCTGCGTGAGCAATTCACGCCGGCGCGGCGAACCAGAGGCGAGGTAAAGCGGCTTCATCAAGACATCTCCCTTGTCGAGGTGCGGGCACATGCCTGACCGAATCAGTTGATTTTGTAGCGCCGGCGCAATCCACGCAAAGCGAAGCTGACCCAAGGCCAGAGCAACGCGCTGGTCAATGCCGGCAGTACCAGTGCCAGCGTTGGCTGGCGGTTGCCGGTCAGGGCGCTGAGCCACAGTTGAACCAGCTGAGCGAGGCCGAAGATCACCAGGATCACCAGGCATTGCTGCCACATCGGGAACATCCGCAGACGCTGCTGCAACGACAGCACCAGGAAGGTGATCAGCGTCAGGATCAACGCGTTCTGCCCAAGCAGCGTGCCGTACAGCACGTCTTCGGCCAGTCCCAGGCAAAACGCGGTAACCATGCCGACCGTTTGCGGCAGGGCCAGAGCCCAGAACGCCAGGAGCAGCGCCAGCCACAGCGGGCGCAGGATCTCCATGAATTGCGGCATCGGCGACACACTGAGCAGCAGGCCGATGAGAAACGTCAGCCAGACCATCCAACCGTTACGCGAAGCGGTAGCCCCGACCATTATTCTTGTCTCCCGGTGTTGGCCGGCGTGGTGACAGGCGGTTTGGCCGCTGGTCGAACCGCCGGCTGGGACGCTGCAGGCCGGCTATTCGCGGGCGTGGCTGCAGTTGGTTTGGCAGGCGGCTTGCTGGCGACCGGTTTGGCCGGCGTAGCGCTGACTGCCGGCGTGGCGGTCGCGGCCGGCGCAGTCACCGCTGCAGGCGGTGTCACGGTTTTCGGCACCGTGGCCGGAATCACCGGTCCACCGCCCTGCGCATCAAGATTTTCCTGAGCCTGCGCCGCATCGTTGGCGCGCTCTTCGGCGGTGCGGTTGTCGCTGAATACCAGCAGCAGATAACGGCTGCGGTTCAACGCAGCGGTCGGCACCGCACGGACAATCGCGAAAGGCTGACCGGAGTCGTGGATGACTTCCTTGACCGTTGCCACCGGATAGCCGGCCGGGAAGCGCTGCCCGAGACCGGAGCTGACCAGCAGATCGCCTTCCTTGATGTCAGCGGTGTCGGCGACGTGCCGCAGTTCCAGACGTTCCGGGTTGCCGGTGCCGCTGGCAATCGCCCGCAGACCGTTACGGTTCACCTGGACAGGAATGCTGTGCGTGGTGTCGGTCAGCAGCAGCACACGGGAGGTGTACGGCATCAACTCGACCACCTGGCCCATCAGACCGCGCGCATCGAGCACCGGCTGACCGAGCACCACGCCATCGCGCTCACCCTTATTGATGATGATGCGATGGGTGAAGGGATTGGGATCCATGCCGATCAACTCGGCCACTTCGACCTTTTCGTTGACCAGTGCGGAGGAATTGAGCAACTCGCGCAGCCGCACGTTCTGCTCGGTGAGAGCGGCGAGCTTTTGCATGCGGCCCTGCAACAGCAGGTTCTCGGTCTTGAGTTTTTCGTTTTCGGCGACCAGCTCGGTGCGACTGCCAAACTGACTGGCGACACCATCCCACAACCGGCCGGGCAGGTCGGTGATCCAGTAGGCATCCATCAGCACCAGCGACGCTTGCTTGCGCGCAGGCTTGAGCAGGTCAAAGCGGGCATCGACCACCATCAGCGCGATCGACAGCACGGCCAGCACCAACAGGCGCACGCCCAACGAAGGGCCCTTGGCGAAAAGCGGTTTAATAAGCCGCTCCTCCCAGGCAAATGTTCTGTTTATTCATACGGCATCAAACCGGCCTGGATGAAGACTGACAGAAGATAAACGCCAACAGGCAGCACTGCAAAGTGCTGCCTGTGCGCTCACCCACGTATTGCAACCCAGCGCTTATTCGCTGGAGAGCAGGTCCATGGTGTGCTTGTCCATCATTTCCAATGCACGGCCACCGCCGCGAGCAACGCAGGTCAGCGGATCTTCGGCAACGATCACCGGCAGACCGGTTTCCTGGGCCAGCAACTTGTCGAGGTCACGCAGCAGCGCGCCACCACCGGTCAGCACCAGACCACGCTCGGCGATGTCGGAAGCCAGTTCTGGCGGCGACTGCTCCAGGGCGCTTTTCACGGCCTGAACGATGGTTGCCAGGGACTCTTGCAGAGCTTCCAGCACTTCATTGGAGTTCAGGGTGAATGCGCGTGGAACGCCTTCGGCCAGGTTGCGACCGCGAACGTCGACTTCGCGAACTTCGCCGCCCGGGTAGGCTGTACCGATTTCCTGCTTGATGCGCTCGGCCGTCGATTCACCGATCAGGCTGCCGTAGTTACGGCGCACGTAGGTGATGATCGCTTCGTCGAAGCGGTCGCCGCCCACGCGGACGGATTCGGCGTAGACCACACCGTTCAGGGAGATCAGCGCGATTTCGGTCGTACCACCGCCGATATCGACGACCATCGAGCCACGGGCTTCTTCAACCGGCAGGCCGGCACCGATCGCAGCAGCCATCGGCTCTTCGATCAGGAACACTTCACGGGCACCGGCACCAAGGGCCGATTCACGGATGGCACGACGCTCAACCTGGGTGGATTTGCATGGAACGCAGATCAGCACACGAGGGCTGGGCTGCAGAAAGCTGTTTTCGTGAACCTTGTTGATAAAGTATTGCAGCATCTTTTCGCAGACGCTGAAGTCGGCAATCACGCCGTCCTTCATCGGACGAATGGCAGCAATGTTGCCCGGCGTACGGCCGAGCATGCGCTTGGCTTCGGTGCCGACAGCGACGACACTTTTCTGGTTACCGTGTGTCCGAATGGCCACAACCGATGGCTCATTCAGGACGATACCGCGCTCGCGCACGTAAATAAGGGTGTTGGCAGTGCCCAGGTCAATGGAGAGATCGCTGGAAAACATGCCACGCAGTTTCTTGAACATGGGAAAGGGACCCTAGGCAACGCGTGGGTAAAAAAGTGCGGCAAACTCTAACAACGACAGGGATTTTGGGCAAGGCGCCAATATGTTAAATTGGCCGCTTTTCTGTGCACCAAGCCCCACAATCGCGGCCTTATGACCGTAGAAGTGCGGTAGTGTTCCGACAATCTAACACACGGACGCCGTCCGTTCTGTTTTCCACTGGAGAATCCCGATGGCGCTAGAACGCTCCGACGTGGAAAAAATCGCGCATCTGGCCTGCCTTGGCCTGAATGATGCCGATCTTCCGCACATTACTTCCGCCCTCAACAGCATTCTCGGGCTGGTCGACGAAATGCAGGCCGTCGATACCGACGGTATCGAGCCTTTGGCCCACCCGCTGGAAGCCAGTCAGCGCCTGCGCGCCGACGTCGTGACCGAGACCAATCACCGCGAGGCCTATCAGTCCATCGCACCAGCGGTCGAAAACGGCCTGTATCTGGTTCCGAAAGTCATCGACTAAAGGGAAAGAGCCTGCAATGCATCAAATGACTCTGGCCGAGATCGCCCGCGGTCTCGCCGATAAAAAGTTTTCCTCCGAAGAGCTGACCAAAGTCCTGCTGGCGCGTATTACCCAGCTCGATCCGCAGCTCAACAGCTTCATCAGCCTCACCGAAGAGCTGGCGCTTGCGCAGGCGAAAGCCGCCGACGCGCGTCGGGCCAACGGTGAGAGCGGTGCCCTGCTTGGCGCGCCGATCGCCCACAAGGACCTGTTCTGCACCCAGGGCATCCGCACCAGTTGCGGCTCGAAGATGCTCGACAACTTTAAAGCGCCATACGACGCCACCGTGGTTGCGAAACTGGCGGCTGCCGGTGCCGTGACGCTGGGCAAGACCAACATGGACGAGTTCGCCATGGGTTCGGCCAACGAATCGAGCTGGTACGGCGCGGTGAAAAACCCGTGGAACCTGGAACACGTACCGGGCGGTTCGTCCGGTGGTTCGGCCGCGGCGGTTGCCGCGCGCCTGTTGCCGGCGGCCACGGCCACCGACACCGGTGGTTCGATCCGTCAGCCCGCCGCGTTCACCAACCTCACCGGCCTGAAACCGACCTACGGTCGCGTATCGCGCTGGGGCATGATCGCTTACGCCTCCAGTCTCGATCAGGGCGGCCCGCTGGCGCGCACCGCCGAAGACTGCGCGATTTTGTTGCAAGGTATGGCCGGGTTCGATCAGAACGATTCGACCAGCATCGATGAGCCGGTTCCGGATTACTCCGCGGGTCTCAACACTTCGCTGCAAGGCCTGCGCATCGGCGTGCCGAAGGAATACTTCAGCGCCGGTCTCGACCCGCGCATCGCCGAACTGATCCAGAACAGCATCAAAGAGCTGCAGAAGCTCGGCGCCGTGATCAAGGAAATCAGCCTGCCGAACATGCAACACGCGATTCCTGCGTACTACGTGATCGCCCCGGCCGAAGCTTCCTCGAACCTGTCGCGTTTCGACGGCGTGCGCTTCGGCCATCGCTGCGAGAACCCGGAAAACCTGATCGACCTGTACAAGCGCTCGCGTGGCGAAGGCTTCGGGCCTGAAGTGCAGCGCCGGATCATGGTCGGCGCCTACGCGCTGTCCGCCGGTTACTACGACGCCTACTACCTGAAAGCGCAGAAGATCCGTCGCCTGGTGAAGAACGACTTCATGGCGGCCTTCAATGAAGTCGACATCATCCTCGGCCCGACCACGCCGAACCCGGCCTGGAAGCTCGGCGCAAAGAACAGCGATCCGGTCGCTGCCTATCTGGAAGACGTCTACACCATCACCGCCAACCTCGCGGGCCTGCCGGGTCTGTCGATGCCGGCCGGTTTTGTCGACGGTCTGCCGGTGGGCGTGCAGTTGCTCGCGCCGTATTTCCAGGAAGGTCGCCTGTTGAACGTTGCCCACCAGTATCAGTTACACACTGACTGGCACACCCGCACCCCGCAGGGGTTTTGAAACTGCTGCGCTCGGTAATGCTGCGTTGAAAACTGGCTCGTAATGCTCATTGACTAAAGTCAACTCCGCTTACTCGCCAGTTTTCGCCTTGCCTTACCTTCGCTCGCAACGTTTCAAAATCCCCAGCAAAAGGCTAGGAGACACACATGCAATGGGAAGTCGTGATCGGGCTGGAGATTCACACTCAGCTCACTACCCGGTCGAAAATCTTTTCCGGTAGTTCCACCCAGTTCGGCTCCGAGCCGAACACCCAGGCCAGCCTGATCGACCTGGGCATGCCCGGCGTATTGCCGGTACTGAACCAGGAAGCGGTACGCATGGCGGTGATGTTCGGTCTGGCGATTGACGCCGAGATCGGCCAGCACAACGTGTTCGCGCGGAAAAACTACTTCTACCCGGACCTGCCGAAGGGCTACCAGATCAGCCAGATGGAATTGCCGATCGTCGGCAAGGGCCACCTGGACATCGCCCTGGAAGACGGCACGGTCAAGCGCGTCGGTATCACCCGCGCGCACCTGGAAGAAGACGCCGGCAAGAGCCTGCACGAAGAATTCAATGGTGCCACCGGCATCGACCTGAACCGTGCCGGCACGCCGCTGCTGGAAATCGTTTCCGAGCCGGACATGCGCAGCGCCAAGGAAGCCGTGGCTTACGTCAAGGCGATCCACGCGCTGGTGCGTTACCTGGGCATCTGCGACGGCAACATGGCCGAAGGCTCGCTGCGTTGCGACTGCAACGTCTCGGTCCGCCCGAAAGGCCAGGTCGAATTCGGCACCCGCTGCGAGATCAAGAACGTCAACTCGTTCCGCTTCATCGAGAAGGCGATCAACTCCGAGATCCAGCGGCAGATCGAGCTGATCGAAGACGGCGGCAAAGTGATCCAGCAGACCCGTCTGTACGATCCGAACAAGGACGAGACCCGTCCGATGCGTTCCAAAGAGGAAGCCAACGACTACCGTTACTTCCCCGATCCGGACCTGCTGCCGGTGGTCATCGAAGAGTCGTTCCTCGGCGAGGTGCGCGCCACCCTGCCAGAACTGCCACCGCAAAAGCGCGAGCGTTTCCAGAGCCAGTTCGGTCTGTCGGCCTACGACGCCAACGTGCTGGCCACCAGCCGTGAGCAAGCGGACTACTTCGAAAAAGTCGCGGCCATCGGTGGCGACGCCAAACTGGCGGCGAACTGGGTGATGGTCGAGTTGGGCAGCCTGCTCAACAAGCAAGGCCTGGACATCGAGGACTCGCCGGTCTCCGCCGAGCTGTTGGGCGGCATGCTGCAGCGCATCAAGGACAACACCATCTCCGGCAAGATCGCCAAAGTGGTGTTCGAAGCGATGGCCAACGGCGAAGGCACGGCGGACGAGATCATCGACAAGCGTGGCCTCAAGCAAGTGACCGACAGCGGCGCGATCTCGGCGGTACTGGACGAAATGCTCGCGGCCAACGCCGAGCAGGTCGAACAATACCGCGCGGCAGACGAAGCCAAACGCGGCAAGATGTTCGGCTTCTTCGTCGGTCAGGCCATGAAGGCTTCGAAAGGCAAAGCCAACCCGCAGCAAGTGAACGAACTGCTGAAAAGCAAGCTCGAAGGCTGATGAAAATGGAGCCAGACAAACAGCCTGGCTCCATCCCCTGTGGGAACAATCTATGGCTGAAGGGGTTTTGTGGTGAGGGGATTTATCCCCCGATGGGCTGCGAAACGGCCCCGATTCTTCTGTATCTGGAATTTGGGGGCGCTGCGCGCCCCATCGGGGATAAATCCCCTCGCCACAGACGCTGATCTCCACATTGTGTTGTTTCCACATTTGTTTTGTGGAGCTTTCGAATGAAACGCCTGCTCGGCGCCTGCGCCCTGCTCTCCTTGCTCGCCGGTTGCGCCAGCAAAGACATCATCGACCCGCACGGTTACGACCAGACTGGCGTCGCTTCCTATTACGGTGCCAAGCACCACGGTAAACGCACCGCCAGCGGCGAAGCGTTCAACCAGAATTCCCTGACCGCCGCCCATCGCCAACTGCCGTTCGGCACGCGGGTGAAGGTCACCAACCTGAAAAACGACAAATCCTGCGTTGTGCGCATCAATGATCGCGGCCCGCACACCCGTGGCCGCTTGATCGATGTCTCCCGTGAAGCGGCCGAGCGCCTCGGCATGCTCGGCAGCGGCACGGCACGCGTGCGCATACAGGCCCTCGACGACTGATGGAGCGCTGACCATTTTTGCTCTGGCCGATTTACCGCTGATCAACGTGATCGAGTTGCTCAGCGGCCTGATCCTGTTGATCCTCGGCGCCGAACTGATGGTGCGCGCTGCTGTGCGTCTGGCCGCGCGCCTGCATGTGCGCCCGCTGATCATCGGCCTGACCATCGTCGCCCTCGGCAGCAGCGCCCCGCAAATGGCGGTCAGCCTGCAAGCGACCCTGACGCACAACCCCGACATCGCCGTCGGCAGCGTGATCGGCAGCAGCATCTTCAACATCCTCGTGACCCTTGGTCTGTCGGCGCTGATCATTCCGCTGCGGGTCTCGCGGCAACTGGTGCGCCTGGATATTCCGCTGATGATCGGCGCCAGCGTGCTGGTGTTTGTCCTCGCCTGGAACGAACAGATCGGTCGCTTCGACGGCGTACTGTTACTTGCGGCTTTGGCGTTGTACCTCAGTTTGTTGCTGCGCCAGTCGCGGCACTCGGCGCGTCCGCATTCGCAATTGCCGCAAGCCCCGCAGGTGCCGTGGTTCAGCAGTCTGTTGATGATCGTTGTCGGCTTGGCGCTGCTGGTGTTCGCCGGGCATTTGCTGCTCGGCGCAGCGGTGGCGGTGGCGACGGACCTGGGTTTTTCCGAACGGGTGATCGGCCTGACCGTGGTCGCAGTCGGCACCTCGCTGCCGGAACTTGCCACCTCGCTGATCGCCGCACTGCGCGGACAGCGCGATATCGCCGTGGGCAACGTGATCGGCGCCAACCTGTTCAACCTACTCGGGGTGCTCGGGGTAACCGCGTTGATTGCGCCGACACCGTTGTCGGTCTCGCCCAATGCGCTGGATTTCGACTTGCCGGTGATGCTCGGCGTCGCCGCGCTGTGCCTGCCGGTGTTCTATTCCGGCTATCGCGTGACCCGCGCTGAAGGTTTGTTGTTGCTCGGTTTGTACGCGGCTTACGGGCTGCACGTGGTGTCGTTCACCACCGGCATGCCACTGGCCGGCAAACTGGAAAAGCTGATGCTGTTTTACGTGCTGCCAACGCTGCTGGCGTTTCTGTTGTTCACGTCCGTACGCGCCTGGCGCCGCCAACACCACAAGAGGGATGTGCCATGACCGATTCGCAGAAAACCGGGGTTGAAATCCGCCGCCAGGTAATGGGCGACGCGTTTGTCGACCGCGCGCTGGGCAATGCCACCGAGTTCACTCAACCCTTGCAGGATTTCGTCAACGAACACGCCTGGGGCGGCGTGTGGAATCGCGAAGGTTTGCCGCTGAAGACTCGCAGCCTGATCACCCTCGCCGCGCTGACCGCGTTGAAGTGCCCGCAGGAATTGAAGGGTCACGTGCGTGGCGCGTTGAACAATGGCTGCACGGTCGATGAGATCCGTGAGGCGCTGCTGCATTGCGCGGTGTACGCCGGCGTACCGGCGGCGATCGATGCGTTCCGCGCGGCGCAGGAAGTGATCGACAGTTATCAGAAAAACTAAAAGATCGCAGCCTTCGGCAGCTCCTACAGGAGAACGCATTCCAATGTAGGAGCTGCCGCAGGCTGCGATCTTTTGATCTTGCCCTTCAGATCCACCCACCCCACTGCAACAGAAAGATCCCGATATTGGTGGTCACCGCCGCCATCAGCGTGGTCAGCACAATGATCGCCGCTGCCAGCTCATGATTGCCCTGCGCTGCCCGGGCCATGACGAAACTCGCCGCCGCCGTCGGGCTGCCGAAGTACAGAAACAGAATCCCCAGCTCCGCCCCGCGAAAGCCCCACAGCCATGCGCCCAGCGTGGCAATCACCGGCAGGCCGATCATCTTCACCAGACTCGAGCTGAGCGCCATGTTGCCGCTTTTGCGCAGCGCCGCCAGCGACAGCGTACCGCCAATGCAGATCAGGGCCAGCGGCAGCGTGGTTTGCGCCAGGTACTGGCCGGAGGTTTCCAGCCAGCCCGGCAGACCGATCTTGAAATAAGCGAACGGCGCCGCCGCGATCACGCTGATAATCAGCGGATTGCTGACCACGCTTTTGCAGATGCTCCACGGATCGGACTTGATCACCGGGCTGTACACCGCAAGCACGATGGTCGACAGCGTGTTGTAGAACAGGATCACCAGCGCCGCGAGAATTGCCCCGAGAGAAATCCCGTAGTCGCCGTACATGCTCGCCGCCAGCGCCAAACCAATCACCCCGTTGTTGCCGCGAAACGCGCCTTGGGTGTAGATGCCCCGGTCTTCACGCGGGCAGCGGAAAATCGCCCAGCCCCAGGCCAGGGCAAAACTGACCAGCGTGGCGAGGGCGAAATAGATGAGCAGCGCCGGTTGCAACGCGGCATGCAGGTCCGCATGCAGGATGCCGAGAAACAGCAGTGCCGGCATGCTGACGTTGAACACCAGCGAGGAGGCGGTGTGGATGAAGTTGTCGTTGATCCAGTCGATGCGCTTGAGCAACACCCCGAGGAACAGCATGGCGAACACCGGCGCGGTGATGTTCAGGGTTTCGAGGAAGATTGCCAGCATGCCGGGGGAGCCTTTGGGTGAGCGTCGTCAGGGGCTAATGATAAGCCACTGAGTTGCCATTGAAGATCAAAAGATCGCAGCCTGCGGCAGCTCCTACAGTGGAATTCGCGTTTCCCTGTAGGAGCTGCCGCAGGCTGCGATCTTTTTTGGACTCAGGTAATCGGCGCCGGATTGAACAACGTAATGTCGTTATGCAGCTTGTGCTTCTCCGCCCATGTCTGCTGCTTGCCGCTGGCCACATCCAGGTAGTAATGGAACAGCTCCCAGCCCAACTCCTCGATCGACGCGCGTCCGGTGGCGATACGTCCGGCATCGATATCGATCAGATCCGGCCAGCGCTGTGCCAACTCCGAACGCGTCGAGACCTTCACCACTGGCGCCATCGCCAGGCCATACGGCGTACCTCGCCCGGTGGTGAACACATGCAGGTTCATCCCCGCGGCCAACTGCAAGGTGCCGCAGACAAAATCACTCGCTGGCGTCGCGCAGAAGATCAAACCCTTCTGCTTGAAACGTTCGCCCGGGCCGAGCACGCCATTGATCGCGCTGCTGCCGGATTTGACGATCGAGCCCAGCGACTTCTCGACAATGTTCGACAACCCGCCCTTCTTGTTGCCCGGCGTGGTATTGGCGCTGCGATCCGCTTCGCCCTTGGCCAGATAGCGGTCGTACCAGTCCATCTCGCGCACCAGCTCCTGGGCCACGGTCTTGGTTTCGGCACGGGACGTCAGCAGATAGATCGCATCGCGCACTTCGGTGACTTCGGAAAACATCACCGTCGCCCCGGCGCGCAGCAGCAAGTCCGAGGCATATCCCAGCGCCGGATTGGCGGTGATACCGGAGAACGCATCGCTGCCGCCGCACTGCATGCCGAGGATCAGCTCGGAGGCCGGCACGGTTTCGCGGCGGCGCTGGTCAAGCTTCTGCAAACGGACTTCGGCCAGCGCCATGATCTGCTCGATCATCTCGGTGAAACCGTGACTGGAATCCTGCAAGCGATACAGCCATGGCTCGCTCAAGTCGACCGACGCATCGTCCTCGTGCATCACCTGCCCGGCCTGCAATTTCTCGCAGCCCAGACTGATCACCAGCGCCTCGCCACCCAGGTTCGGGTTGCGCGCCAGGTTGCGCACGGTGCGGATCGGGATGTAGGCGTCAGTGGCGGTGATCGCCACGCCGCAGCCGTAGCTGTGGGTCAGCGCCACCACGTCATCGACGTGCGGGTACTTCGGCAGCAGCTCGTCCTTGATGCGTTTCACCGCGTGATCGAGCACGCCAGTCACGCACTGCACCGTGGTGGTGATCCCGAGAATGTTGCGTGTGCCGACGGTGCCGTCAGCGTTGCGATAACCCTCGAACGTGAAGCCTTCCAGCGGCGACTGCGCGGCCGGCACTTCGGTGGACAGCGGCAGGCTGTCCAGCGGCGGCGCGGTCGGCATGCGCAGTTGATCTTCCTTGACCCAGCTGCCCCGCGGGATCGGCTGCAACGCGTAGCCGATGGTCTGGCCGTAGCGAATCACCTGGCCGCCCTCGGGAATGTCCTCGAGGGTGACCTTGTGGCTCTGCGGCACAAAGTCCACGGTCACCAGACCGTCCGGGAACTCAGTGCCGGCCGGTACGCCCTGGTCGTTGACCACAATCACTACGTTGTCCCGCTCGTGCAGGCGGATGTAGCGCGGCGAGTCGGAATGTTCAATCAACTGCATGACGCCGCTCCTCAGGAATGCGCTTGAGACAATTTGCCGGTGACTTCAGAACCACCGTTGGTGGGCGGCTCTTTGAGCACCACACGTTTGATCGGGCCGACGATCACCAGGTAGCTGAACACCGCAAACAGTGCGTTGGCACCGACGAACACCAGCGCCCACTTGAACGAACCGGTGGAGCTGATGATGTAGCCAATCACGATCGGCGTGGTAATCGAAGCGAGATTGCCGAAGGTGTTGAACAACCCGCCACTCAGGCCAGCGATCTGTTTTGGCGAAGTGTCGGAAACCACCGCCCAACCCAGCGCGCCCACGCCTTTGCCGAAGAAGGCCAGGGCCATGAAACCAACGACCATCCATTCCACGTCAACATAGTTGCAGGCCACGATGCTGCTCGATACCAGCAAGCCGGCAATGATCGGCGCCTTGCGGGCGAAGGTCAGCGAATGCCCTTTGCGCAGCAGGTAATCGGAAATCACCCCGCCGAGCACCCCACCAATAAAGCCGCAGATCGCCGGCAACGAGGCAATGAAACCGGCCTTGAGGATGGTCATGCCGCGCTCCTGCACCAGGTACACCGGGAACCAGGTCAGGAAGAAATAAGTGATGCCGTTGATGCAGTACTGGCCCAGATACACGCCGAGCATCATGCGGTTGGTCAGCAACTGACGGATGTAATCCCACTTCGGCCCGTCGGCTTTTTTGCCTTGCTTGACGTCCATGTCGACCATGCCGCCATTGTCGGCGATGAACTGCACTTCGGCTTCGTTGGCCAGCGGATGCTGACGCGGGCTGTGGATAACCTTGAGCCAGACCAGCGAGAAGATGATGCCGAGGATACCCATGACAATGAACACGTGCTCCCAACCGAAGCGATACACGATCCAGCCCATCAGCGGTGCAAACAGCACAGTGGCGAAGTATTGCGCCGAGTTGAAGATCGCCGAGGCCGTACCGCGTTCAGCGGTCGGGAACCAGGCCGCGACAATCCGTGCGTTACCGGGAAAAGATGGCGCCTCCGCCAGACCGACCAGGAAGCGCAGCATGAACAGCGCAACGATCGCCGTGGACATGCCGAACTCACCGACAAAGCCTTGCAGCACGGTGAACAGCGACCAGGTGAAAATGCTCAGGGCGTAGACTTTTTTCGAGCCGAAGCGATCGAGCAGCCAGCCACCGGGAATCTGTCCGGCAACGTAGGCCCACCCGAAAGCGGAGAAGATATAACCGAGGGTGACCGCGTCGATACCGAGGTCTTTTTGCAGGCTGGAACCGGCGATGGCGATGGTCGCTCGGTCGGCGTAGTTGATCGTGGTCACCAGAAACAGCATGAGCAGGATCAAATAGCGGACGTGAGTCGGCTTGGACGATTGCATGTAGATGTACTCCCACTGATTATTTTTATGCGCGGGTGAATCTTTCTTTGGTCTGGCTTTTGTGGGAGCTGGCTTGCCAGCGATGGCATCACCGCGGTACGACGAACTATCGCATCGTCCGCATCGCTGGCAAGCCAGCTCCCACAGGTATTGCGTGTATCAGGAGCCGATGTAGCTGGTCTTCACGACCGTGTAGAACTCTTGCGCATAGCGGCCTTGCTCACGTGAGCCATAGGATGAACCCTTACGGCCCCCGAACGGAACGTGGTAATCGACACCGGCGGTCGGCAGGTTGACCATCACCATCCCGGCCTGCGAATGGCGCTTGAAGTGGTTGGCGTACTTCAGCGACGTGGTGGCGATACCGGCGGACAAACCGAACTCGGTGTCGTTGGCCATCGCCAGCGCCGCCTCGTAATCGGCCACGCGAACGATGTTGGCCACCGGGCCAAAGATTTCTTCACGGCTGATGCGCATCGACGCTTCGCTGTCGGCAAACAGCGTTGGCGCGAGGAAGTAGCCTTCGGTGTCGCAGGTCACCAGACCACCGCCGCTGACCAGACGTGCACCTTCGGACTGGCCGATGTCGATGTACTTCATGTCCTGTTCCAGCTGCGCCTGGGAAACCACCGGACCGATGTCGGTGCCGGATTTCAGCGCGTGGCCGACCTTGATCGACTGCATGCGCTCGGCCATGGCTTCGACGAACTTGTCATGAATCCCGGCAGTGACGATCAAACGACTCGACGCCGTGCAACGCTGGCCGGTGGAGTAGAACGCGCTCTGCACCGAGAGCTCGACCGCTTGCTTGAGGTCGGCATCGTCGAGAATGATCTGCGGGTTCTTGCCGCCCATTTCCAGCTGAACCTTGGCCTGGCGCGACACGCAGTTGACCGCGATCTGCCGACCGACGCCGACCGAACCGGTGAAACTGATGCCGTCGACTTTCGGGCTGTTGACCAGCGCGTCGCCGACCACCCGACCGCTGCCCATCACCAGGTTGAACACACCGGCCGGGAAGCCTGCGCGGGAGATGATTTCCGCCAGCGCCCAGGCACAACCTGGCACCAGATCGGCAGGTTTGAGCACCACGCAGTTGCCGTAGGCCAGCGCCGGAGCAATCTTCCATGCCGGGATCGCAATCGGGAAGTTCCACGGGGTGATCAGACCGACCACGCCGAGAGCTTCCCGGGTGACTTCGACATTGACGCCCGGGCGCACCGACGGCACATAGTCGCCGGACAGACGCAGGCATTCACCGGCGAAAAACTTGAAGATGTTGCCGGCGCGGGTCACTTCGCCGATGGCTTCGGGCAGGGTCTTGCCCTCTTCGCGAGCCAGCAGGGTGCCGAGTTCTTCGCGACGGGCGAGGATCTCCGTGCCGACTTTATCCAGCGCATCGTGACGGGCCTGAATGCCCGAAACCGACCAGGTCGGGAACGCGGCGCGGGCCGCATCGATGGCGGCGTGAACCTGCGTCAGGTCAGCCTTGGCGTAGTCGCCGATGATGTCGCTCAGTTCGGACGGGTTGATGTTCGCCGAGTAGTCGGCACCGGCGACCCATTCACCGTTGATGTAGTTGTCGTAGCGTTTTGCAGTTGTCACAGGGCAGCCCTCAAATCTCAAAGCCTTTACGCAAAAAGCCGCTGATTACTCAGCGGCCGCGTTTTTGTCGGGTGTTACTGCGCACCTTGCTTGTCGATCAGCGCAGCCAGCATTTCGTACTCTTCGCCGGTCAGGTCGGTCAGCGGTGCCCGCACCGGGCCTGCGTCATAGCCGGCGATTTTCGCGCCTGCCTTGACGATGCTCACGGCGTAGCCAGCCTTGCGGTTGCGGATGTCGAGGTACGGCAGGAAGAAGTCGTCGATGATCTTGCCGACGGTGGCGTGATCGTCGCGGGCAATCGCGTGGTAGAAGTCCATCGCGGTTTTCGGGATGAAGTTGAACACCGCCGACGAGTAAACCGGCACGCCCAGTGCCTTGTAGGCAGCGGCGTAGACTTCCGCGGTCGGCAGGCCGCCGAGGTAGCTGAAGCGATCACCGAGGCGGCGACGGATCGACACCATCAACTCGATATCGCCCAGACCGTCCTTGTAGCCGATCAGGTTCGGGCAGCGCTCGGCCAGACGTTCCAGCAGTGGCGCGGTCAGGCGGCAGACGTTGCGGTTGTAGACCACCACCCCGATGTTCACCGATTTGCACACGGCTTCAACGTGGGCGGCGACGCCGTCCTGACTGGCTTCGGTCAGATAGTGCGGCAGCAGCAACAGGCCTTTGGCGCCCAGGCGCTCGGCTTCCTGGGCGTACTCGATGGCCTGACGGGTCGAACCGCCGACACCGGCCAGAATCGGTACGCTGCTGGCGCAGGTGTCGACGGCAGTCTTGATGATTTCCGAGTATTCGCTGGCGGCCAAGGAGAAGAACTCACCGGTGCCGCCAGCGGCGAACAAGGCTGAAGCGCCATACGGAGCCAGCCATTCCAGACGCTTGATGTAGCCGGCGCGGTTGAAATCGCCCTGCGCGTTGAAATCGGTTACCGGGAACGACAGCAGGCCGGCAGAGAGGATGGACTTCAGTTCTTGTGGATTCATTATTCGAACACCCTGGGTAGCAACGTTTTTTGTGAGTTTTATGATTCAGCCAACGCTGAAGTTGTAGGTCATCGTACAACTTAAAAGACAACCGTCAACTGCATTTCATCGTTGCCCCGCACTTTTTGTCGGACAAGATTCCTTCTTGACGTAGGAAAAATCTGGTCTAGGCTCGACTCAACTGTATATACATACAGTTAAAAATAAATTCACCGACGACATATCAAGGAGCCAGAAATGTCCGGACTGCATGCAAAGCCACAGGAACGACCCAACCCGGTCGTCGCTCGACTCGATGATCTTTTCACTGTAAAAGGCATCCACTTCAACGCCGACAATCCGCATCTGCTGCTGCACATCGCCGACGCCCACAGCGATGTCGCACCGGCCACCGCCCTCCCCGGCAACGCCTTGAACATTCGACCGCCACTGCGCTTCGAAGGCGCTGAACACACAGCCATCGGTGACAATACCTTGCTGCGCTTCAGCGAAAATGCCGAACCGATCCGCGCGCAAAACAAGCCCTTGCACTTGCCCAATGGCCTTGCGCTGACCTACGGCCAGGTGGTGGCGCTGGCTGGAGATTTCTACGGTGTGGTCGATCGACCGATCAACGAAGGCGCGACCCCGGCTGATCGCCTGAACCGCTTCCATGCTGCATTTGATTCTCTCGCCGTGCTGCCGGCCTCCCGGGCCGAGGCCACGCAGATTCTCGCGGTCATGCAAAAGGAGATCGACGCGGTCAAACAGGCGATCAAGGACGGCAAAGCACCGCACGAAGCCTACGACGCGCTCGGAGATACGTTGTCCGAAGAGTGGAACAAGCTCACCGGCGGCGGCAGTTTCGTCTCCGCACTGTTTCCGCTTGGGCGCTATCTGAAACTGGCGGCGAACAACACCGACCACTTCGGCGAATGGGCCAGACTGGCCTACATCGCCGGGCACACGGGCGCCTTGCAAACCGCAGTCGCAGCCCGCACCAATCAGGATGAGCAGCAACTGGAACGGGCTTACGCGATGAACGCGTTTGCCGACCACTTCCTCACCGACCTGTTCTCCGCCGGCCACCTGCGAGTGCCACGCAAAGAGATGGCGGCGGTGGTCACGCCGAGCGATCTCGGTTCGCTGGTCACCCGTTTCATGCACGACGAGGACAGCAAATTCGGCCTCAAGGTACGCAACGCTCATGGCGAGCAATGGCGCGCTTACGGCGACAAACGCTACTTCGACGCCAGCGACGCGGACAACCGCACCCAGGTCAATCTGGCGGTGCAGGCCTCGGCGGATGAAATCTTCGCCGCCTACCTCAGCGGCAACGTGCCCGCCCCTTCAACGTTTGCCGCGCTGCAACGCCTGCCGGATCTGACGGCGGTGCTGAATCTTTCGAATAACTTCGCGCCACTGTTCCGCGTCGAAGGCGGCAAGGTGCTGCGGCGCAAAGATGTGAACAACCTCAACGACACCGCCACCATCGATGACTGGTGGGGCTGGAGCACATACTTGCTGCTCAAGGACTACCACCCGACGGGCAACGTCAATCAGGGAGAATGAGCAATGACGATCACATTGAAACTGGAACTGGCGTCGGGGCAGTCGCTGCAGGGCGCACCGCTGGAGCTGCTGGCGGACGGCAAGCCGATTGCGCGAGGGATTGTGGATGAGGACGGTTTGGTGGCGTTTACTGCCAGGCCGCGCAAAGCAAAACTGGCGGTGAGGGTGGATCGCTCGATATTGCCGCGCTGAATTCACCGGCCTCATCGCTGGCAAACCAGCTCCCACAGTGACGGATGTCGTACGCGAAAGCCGCTTCAACACTTCAACTTGGGGGAGCTGGCTTGCCAGCGATGGCGGTATGTCAGGCGCACATAAACCGCCAGACACTCAGCCGCGCTGCGCCTGCGCCTCTTCATGGGCCTGGCGCAGCCTTTCACGGCTGTTGGTCAAATGCAGGCGCATCGCCGCCCGCGCCGCATCGGCATCCTGGCGGGCAATCGCCTCGTAGATTTCCTCGTGCTCACGGCTCAGGCGGTTCATGTAGTGCTGCTGATCATCGTGGGCCAGGCGCGCCGAATTCAACCGCGTACGCGGAATGATGCTGGTGCCCAGGTGGGTCATGATGTCGGTGAAGTAGCGGTTGCCGGTGGACAGAGCGATTTCCAGGTGGAAGGCGAAGTCCGACGCTACCGCATCGCTGGCGTGGGCCACGCTGTCGTTCAGTGCATCGAGGGCGGCGCGCATGGTCGCCAGTTGTTCGGGACTGCGACGTTGCGCGGCGAGGCCGGCAGATTCGACTTCCAGGCTGATGCGCAATTCGAGAATCGCCAGCACATCACGCAGGGTGACCACCGTGGCCGGATCGATACGGAAACCGCTCGGGCTTGGCGTGTCGAGCACAAAAGTGCCAATGCCGTGGCGGGTTTCAACTTGACCGGCCGCCTGCAAACGGGAAATGGCCTCGCGCACCACGGTGCGGCTGACGCCATGGGCTTCCATGATCGCCGACTCGGTGGGCAGTTTGTCACCGCGCTTGAGCAGGCCATCGCGGATCTGCTCGCTCAGCACCGTCACCAGTTCCTGGGCCAGGCTGCGGCGCTTGCGCGGGAGGCGAGGGGTGTCGATCGGGTTTTCCATGGTCAACGTCTGGTCTCGAAAATTCGGCTTGGTGAGCATCATAGCGCACGCGGGTTGTACGATCACTGTCGAGTCGAAACACCGCCCCTGTAGGGGCTGCCGCAGGCTGCGATCTCTTGATCTTGAAAACAACATCAAAAGATCGCAGCCTGCGGCAGCTCCTACAGGGGTGTGGTGTTCAAGCGGTCACGGCCTGTTCCACCAGATGCCCGCTGTCGATCCGCACATGCCGTGGGTGGAAGCGCTTGAGGCTGCTGCGGTGACCGACGCTGACGATGCTCAGGCCCGGCAGCTGATCAATCAGTGCCTGATACAGCGTCGCTTCATCCTCTTCATCCATCGCCGACGTCGCTTCGTCCATGTACAGCCATTGCGGTGCGTAAAGCATGGCGCGGGCGAAGGCCAGGCGTTGCTGCTCACCCGGCGACAGCATGCGCTGCCAGTGATTGGCTTCGTCCAGACGTGCGACCAGATGCGGCAGACGGCAAGTTTCCAGCACCTGCGCGTAACGCTCTGGCGCGTAGGTGTCGCCCGGTTGTGGATAACTCAAGGCTTCGCGCAGGGTACCGATCGGCAGATACGGCTTCTGCGGCAAAAACAGATAACGCGCCGCCGGCAGGCGAATATTGCCGTGGCCCGCGGGCCACAAGTGCCCCATCGCCCGCAGCAACGTCGACTTGCCGCTGCCGGATCGGCCGCTGAGCATCACCCGCTCGCCCGGCTCCACCGTCATGTCGGCATTGGTCAGCAGGTGACGACCATCGGCCAGGTCCAGGCCGAGGTTGTGCACGTGCAATTGGCTGCCTTGGTTTTGCACGTCGATGGCCGGGGTGCGGTCTTCGTTATCGGTCATGGCCTGACGGAAACTCAGCAGACGATCACAAGTAGCACGCCACGCGGCGAGTTCCGAATACGCACTGATGAACCAACTGAAGTTCTCCTGCACATTGCCGAATGCCGAGTTGATCTGCATCAGCTCGCCCAGTTCGATCTTGCCCGAGAGGTAGCGCGGCGCAGCCACGATAAAAGGGAAAATGATCGCGATCTGGCCATAACCGGAGGTGAAGAACGTCAGGCGCTTGGACACGCGCATGATGTCCCAAAAGTTGTGCCAGACCAGGCCAAAACGGCTGCTCAAGCGGCGATTCTCGTTCGGTTCGCCGTTGTACAAGGCAATGCTTTCGGCGTTCTCACGCACGCGAACCATGGAGAACCGCAGGTCGGCTTCGAAGCGTTGTTGTTGGTTGTTCAGGCCAATCAGGCGCTTGCCGATCAGGTGCGTCAGCCAGCTGCCGACCGCTGCGTAAATCAGTGCACACCAGAACATGTAACCGGGAATCTCGATGCCGAACACCTCGATGCTGCCCGATACGCCCCACAAAATGATCGAGAACGACACCAGGCTGACCACCGTGCGCACCAGCCCCAGCCCGAGGCTCAGCGTGTTGGCGGTGAAGGTATTGAGGTCTTCGGAAATCCGTTGGTCCGGGTTATCGGTGTAACCGCCCTGCTCCAGCTGATAGTAGTTTTTGTTGCTCAGCCAGCGCTTGAAGTGGTTCTCGGTGAGCCACGCCCGCCAGCGGATGGTCAGCATCTGCGTCAGGTACAGGCGATACACCGCCCCGAGAATCGCCACCGTGGCGATGCCGCAGAAATACAGGATCAGTTGCCAGAACGCGGCCTCATCCTTCTTCTGCAGGGCGTTGTAGAAATCCTTGTACCAACTGTTGATCCACACCGAGATCGCCACGCTGAACAGCGACAGCGCAATCACGGCAATCAGCAACGTCCAGGCCTTGCCCTTCTCTTCGCTGCGCCAGTAAGGCGTGGTCATCGCCCACACTTTGCGAAAAAACTGCCCGCGCACAGCATCGTTGACCGCGGAATATTCAGCGTTCTGATTCATGAAAAAGGCTCGATAAAGAAAAGAACAGACACGCACCGATCATAGTTGATCGGTGCGTGCGATCGCGAGGGCTGGCGATGGCCGTTCAGCGCAGGTTCAGCGACGCACCGGGCGCTTCTGCAGTTTGCGCTGCAGGGTGCGGCGGTGCATGCCCAGGGCGCGGGCAGTGGCGGAGATGTTGCCTTCGTGTTCGGTCAGCACACGCTGGATGTGCTCCCATTGCAGACGGTCCACCGACATCGGGTTTTCCGGTACCAGGCTGTCGAGGTCGGCGTGTTCGGAGAGCAACGCAGCCAGCACGTCGTCGGCGTCAGCCGGTTTGCACAGGTAGTTGCAGGCGCCGCGCTTGATCGCTTCGACCGCTGTGGCAATGCTCGAATAACCGGTGAGGATCACCACGCGCATTTCCGGGTCCAGTTCCAGCAGCTTGGGCAGCAGCACAAGGCCGGAATCGCCGTCCATTTTCAGGTCCAGCGCGGCGTAGTCCGGCAGGTCGGCCTGGGCGATGGTCAGGCCTTCTTCGGCAGAGCCTGCGGTACTCACGCGAAAGCCGCGGCGGGCCATGGCACGGGCCATCACTCGGGTGAAGGTCGCGTCGTCGTCGACCAGCAGCAGATGCGGCAGTTCTTCGCCTTCGACTTGGATTTCGTCACTCATGTTGGTCTCCTCGGGCGCCGTGGGGCAGGCGCAGCTCGGTGAGCGTGCCGCCTTCCTCATGACTATAGAGTTTCACTGAGCCGCCGGCGCGTGTCACGCTGGCCTTGCTCAAAAACAGGCCCAGGCCGAAACCTTTGCCCTTGGTGGTAAAAAACGGTTTGCCGATCTGCTCGGCAATGGCCAGCGGCACACCGGCACCGTGGTCACGAATGCTGATGGTCACGGTTTCCGCGTCCCAGTCCAGCGTCACCTGAAGATTTTCCGGGCAGGCGTCGGCGGCATTGTTCAGCAGATTGAGCAGCGCCTGGGTCAGATCCGGCGGCGGTGCCATGCGCGGGACTGTGCCCTGGCCGAGACGCTGAAAGCGATAACTGGCTTCCGGACGCATCAGGTGCCAACGGTTCAGCGCTTCGTCGAGCCATTGGGTGACGTCCTGCATCTCCACGGCCATACGGCGGTTGGCCTCGGCGGCGCGCACCAGTTGTTGCAACGTTTCTTTGCACAGCTTGACCTGATCCTGCAGCACCTTCAGGTCGTCCTGCAACATCGCGTCGGGGTGGTCCTGCTGCATTTCCTTGAGCAACACGCTCATGGTCGCCAGCGGTGTGCCGAGTTCATGCGCGGCGCCAGCCGCCTGGGTGGCGACGGCGAGCAATTGCTGATCGCGCAGGCCTTCTTCGCGACGAATCGCGCGCAATTCCTCCTGACGACGCAGCTCTTCAGCCATGCGCGCAGCGAAAAACGTGATCACCGCAGCCGCCAGCGCGAAGCTCAGCCACATGCCGTAGATCTGCAGGTTCTCGCGGGCCACCGGCAGAGTTTCCAACGGGTAGAAACGCGTGAGCATCACGGTGTACAGCGCCAGCGCGATGCCGGACAGAATCACCGAATAACGCCACGGCAGCGTCACCGCCGCGATGGTCAGTGGCACCAGATAGTAGGAAACGAACGGGTTGGTCGAACCGCCGGAGAAATACAGCAGCGCACTGTGGATCACCAGATCGCAGGCCAGTTGCAGCGCATATTCGAGTTCAGTCACCGGCCACGAGGTGCGCAGACGCACGGCAGTGAACACACAGAGCAGTATCGAGCAGCCGAGGGTCATCGCCAGTTGCACCCACGGCAACGGCAGCAGTTGCAGCCAGTAGGCCAGGCCAACGGAACCGGCCTGCGCGGCGAGCACCAGGGTGCGGATGAACGTCAGCCGCCAGAGGTTCTGGCGAGTGGCGGAAGTCAGTTGTACGGGGGCGAGCATGAGCTCTCCTGATGAGCGCTCCAGGCGGATCGCACGGAGTATAACCAAGCCGCGGCTTTGAGAGGCGAAAGTGCGGCAAATGACCACATGGCGCTGGCGGTAAATTGGGCTACAGCGCATGGTTGTCCGAGATCAGTGTGGTGAGGGGATTTATCCCCGATGGGTGGCGAAGCCGCCCCAAACCCTGCAATCCGCTTTTCACGGGCAGACCGCATCCGCAGAATTGCGACTGCTTCGCAGCCGATCGGGGCGGTGCGACGTTTCGCTAAATCCCCTCGCTACAAAAACACTTCCAGGCCAATCCGGCGCATCTGTATAGAAGTTGTAACTGGGCGAACCGCAGCGCAGAAGCTAGAGTCTGATGGTTTCACGCAGGGACGAACCAACACCTGCGCATTATTCAAGGAGCCTTCATGCACACATTTCGCCGCAGCGCCGCCCTTCTCGCCCTGACCGTCGGCAGCATCGCCAGCCTTCCGGCGCTGGCCGCCGATGAGCTGCACTACAACCAGATCTCCCTGCGCGCCGAAGTCAGCCAGGAAGTCGCCCGCGACCTGATGATCGTGACGCTCTACACCGAAGCGCAAAACACCGACCCGGCCAAACTCGCCGCCGACGTCAGCACCACCATGAACAAGGCGCTGGCCCAGGCCAAGCAAGTCAAAGACATCACCCTGCGCCAGGGCAGCCGCAACAGCTACCCGATCTACGACACCAAGGGCCAGAAAATCACCGGCTGGCGTGAACGCGCCGAACTGCGCCTGGAAAGCGCCGACTTCGCCGCCCTGTCCAAACTCACTGGCGAACTGCTGACCGACCTGAAAATGGGCGGCATGGACTTCGCCATCGCCGAGCCGACCCGCAAGGCCAGCGAAGACCAACTGCTCAAGGAAGCCGTCAACGCCTTCAAGGCCCGCGCGCAACTGGCCACCGATGCACTGGGCGGCAAAGGCTACAAAATCGTCAACCTGAACCTCAACAGCAACGGCTACCCACAACCGTACATGCGCGCCCCGATGATGATGAAAGCCGCCGGCATGGCGGATTCGGCACCGGTCACACCGGAAGTCGAAGCCGGCACCAGCCAGGTCAGCCTGACTGCCGATGGCTCGATTGAAGTGCTGATGCAGTGAATTGATGTGGGCTGAATGAAAAACCGGCGATCAGAGAATGATCGCCGGTTTTTTTGTGCCTGGGAGTTGTGTTGTTTGATCTGACGCCTTCGCGAGCAAGCTCGCTCCCACATTTGAAATGCGCACTCCTGTGGGAGCGAGCCTGCTCGCGAAGAACGATAACGCGGTCTCAAGCCGGCGGATCAACCCGATCCAGCGCCCGATTCACCGCCAGCTCAGCGAGCATGATGATCTGCTGGATCGCCAGCGCCGTATTGCGCTGCGGGCGACTGAGCTGATCGGCGAAATCACTGGCCATGGTGTTGGCCGAGGCCAGGGACTCACAGGCGTGGGCCAACAGACTTTCCGTGTCGATGCCCGGATGGACGAGGAACATCGAGCTGGGTGGACGCGGTTTTGTGGCTTCGGGGCTTAAGTAGAAATCGAGGGCGCGTTTGATCGCTTCGCGGTTTTTTGCGAGGTCTTCGGCTTGGAGGGCTTCGGTGAGTGGGGTTGTGGGTTCGAGTGGTGGATCTGGGACTGGTTTGGACATTGATAGCGTTCCTGATCAATAGCCATTCACTCGCCGTTCTCACGCGGCGGAGTGGTGGCAGCAATGTGCGGGGTGAGAAACCGGTAGGAACAAGCCCGGCCGGACCGAAGCCCGCCCGCACACAGCCGCCATAGAACATTGCAGCAGCAGAAATGCCGGCGGCAATTATGGTGGTACTGATTGTGGATTAACAGTTCCTGCGGGTTCTCACACCCGATCGCTGAGTTTTCAGCGACAGCTCAAGGCTAGAGAGCTGACGTCCGAGGGACAACCTGAAAACCTTGTGGGAAGGTTCTGGTTATCCCACACACCTTTAAACACAACCCCACTCCCTGTAGGAGCTGCCGAAGGCTCGGGCCGCGTTCGGACGATCTTTTGACTTTGACTCTCACAATTAAAAGCAAGATCAAAAGATCGCAGCCTTCGGCAGCTCCTACAGGGGGATCGGATTTATTCAGTTAGAGACCGGTCGGCTGTCAGGCCGACATCGCTGGCAAGCCAGCTCCCACAGTGGTGGAATTCAACCAATAGGCCGAGTGCCAGCTCGCCGAAAGCTTTTGATCTTGATCCACGGGCGACGTCGGAAGGCTGAGCGCAGGGATTGATCCGGGCGTGGGAGCGCAGCGACCGTTTGGCGAAGCCAAACACAGCGAGAGGAGGTGCAGCGAAGCAAACCGTAGACGCTGCGCCCGGATCGATCCCGGAGCGAAGGAACCCCGAGCCCCAGCGAGCGGGCCGAACGCAGGAGCAAGCGTTTTTGGTTACTTTTGGGGCGTTTGCCAAAAGTGACCCGCCGTAAGGGCGGAACCCCAAGCCGCCGTTACCGCAGCAACGGATATGTACCCACGGCCCAGATATACCGAGATAGACACCTCAACAAGAAAAACGATATTTCCGAACACACCCAAATCCCCGCTACCCTGAAAAAACAACCACCTCCAAATCCCGGGGACTCCATGGAAAGATTCACCCTCAAGCCACTACTGATCACCCTCGCACTAACCGCCATAGCCCCCATCGCCAACGCCACCACCACCCTGGTCTATTGCTCCGAAGCCAGCCCCGCCGGCTTCGACCCCAGCCAATACACCAGCGGCACCGACTTCGACGCCTCCGCCGAAACCGTCTTCAACCGCCTCACCCAATTCCAGCGCGGCGGCACCGACATCGAACCCGGCCTGGCGACAAAATGGGACGTTTCCAACGACGGCCTGCAATACACCTTCCACCTGCGCCAAGGCGTGAAATTCCACACCACGGAATATTTCACCCCGACGCGCGACTTCAACGCCGACGACGTGCTGTTCACCTTCCAGCGCCTGCTCGACCCGGACAACGCCTTCCGCAAAGCCTACCCCGCCGAGTCTCCGTACTTCACCGACATGGGCCTGAACACCACGATCAAATCAGTGGAAAAACTCGACGACAACACCGTGCGCTTCAACCTGAACAACGTCGACGCCGCGTTCGTGCAAAACCTCGCCATGAGCTTCGCCTCGGTGCAATCGGCCGAATACGCCGCCCAACTGTTAAAGGAGGGCAAAGCCGCCGACCTCAATCAGAAACCGGTGGGCACCGGCCCGTTCGTGTTCAAGCGTTACCAGAAAGACGCGCAGATCCGCTACGCCGCGAACAAGGACTACTGGAAACCCGAGGACGTGAAAATCGACAACCTGGTGTTCTCGATCACCCCGGACGCTGCCGTCCGCCTGCAGAAACTCAAGACCGGCGAATGCCAGGTCAGCGGCTACCCGCGCCCGGCCGACATCGAAGTGATGGAACAAGACCCGAACCTGCGCGTATTGAAGCAGGCCGGTTTCAACCTCGGCTTCCTCGCCTACAACACCACGCATCCGCCACTCGTTCAGCTCAAGGTCCGTCAGGCGCTGGACATGGCCATCGACAAACCGGCGATCATCAAAGCCGTCTACCAGAGTGCCGGGCAACTGGCGCAGAATGCCTTGCCACCGGCGCAATGGTCGTATGACCCGAACATCAAGGACGCGCCGTACGACCCGGTGAAAGCCAAGGCGCTACTCAAGGAAGCCGGGGTTGCACCGGGTACCACCATCAATCTCTGGGCGATGACCGTGCAGCGCGCTTCCAACCCGAATGCGCGGATGTCAGCGCAGATGATCCAGCAGGATTGGGACAAGATCGGGATCAAGGCCAACATCGTCAGCTACGAATGGGGCGAGTACATCAAGCGCGCGAAAAATGGCGAACACGACGCGATGATCTACGGTTGGACAGGAGACAACGGCGACCCGGACAACTGGCTCGGCGTGCTCTACAGCTGCGCGGCAGTCAAGGGCAGCAACTACGCCAAGTGGTGCGACCCGGCCTACGACAAATTGATTCAGCAGGCCAAGGTGTCCACGGATAAAGCGCAACGGGTAAAACTGTATCAACAGGCGCAACTGATCCTTAAACAGCAGGTGCCGATCACGCCCATTGCCAACTCCACGGTATTCCAGCCGCTGCGCAAGGAAGTGAGCGACTTCAAGATCAGTCCGTTTGGCCTTACACCCTTCTACGGCGTGGGTATAAATAAGTAACACCAGGCCCCAAGGCGGCGCGCACAACGTGACCAACGCACCGTTTTGGGGCCTCGTTTGCACCGTAAAAAACGGCCGCAAACGGTCAAATGCGTCAACTCTTATACAAATGCGACATTAAGGTACGTTCGTGCCACGCTTTGAGGCCGGCAGTCGCTCTGGATCTTGCATTGGGTATGGCCCCTGCATAAGTATCCGCAGGCACGACTCACGAGGTCGTACCTCAATATTAAAAAATGACAACAAATCATGAGGCCAACATGCTTAAACACGCGGTCATTCCGTTTTTAGTCGGCGCAGGCTTGTTAGCCTCCGCACCTTTCGCATCCGCTGCGACTAACCTGGTGTTCTGCTCCGAAGGGAGCCCGGCCGGTTTTGATCCAGGCCAGTACACCACCGGAACCGACTTCGACGCCTCAGCCGAAACCATGTTCAACCGTCTGAGCCAGTTCGAGCGTGGCGGCACCGCCGTTATCCCGGGCCTGGCCACCAGCTGGGACATTTCCCCGGACGGCCTGAATTACACCTTCCACCTGCGTGAAGGCGTCAAGTTCCACACCACCCCGTATTTCAAGCCGACTCGTGAGTTCAACGCCGACGACGTGCTGTTCACCTTCAATCGCATGATTAACAAGGATGACCCGTTCCGTAAGGCCTACCCGACCGAATTCCCGTACTTCACCGACATGGGGATGGACACCAACATCACCAAGATCGATAAAGTCGACGACCACACCGTCAAGTTCACGCTGAAAGAAGTCGACGCCGCGTTCATCCAGAACATGGCCATGAGCTTCGCCTCGATCCAGTCCGCCGAGTACGCTGCCCAACTGCTCAAGGAAGGCAAGGCTGCCGACATCAACCAGAAGCCGATCGGCACTGGCCCGTTCGTGTTCAAGAGCTACCAGAAAGACTCGAACATCCGTTACACCGGCAACAAGGACTACTGGAAACCCGAGGACGTGAAGATCGACAACCTGATCTTCGCTATCACCACCGACCCGTCGGTGCGCATCCAGAAGCTGAAAAAGAACGAATGCCAGGTCACCCTGTTCCCGCGTCCGGCGGATCTCGCGGCGCTCAAGGCCGACAAGACCCTGAAGATGCCAGACCAGGCCGGTTTCAACCTGGGCTACATCGCCTACAACGTGATGGACAAGGTCAAGGGCAGCAACGAGCCTAACCCGCTGGCCGACCTGCGCGTGCGCCAGGCGCTGGACATGGCGGTGAACAAGCCGCAGATCATTGATTCGGTTTACCAGGGCGCCGGTCAGCTGGCCGTCAACGCCATGCCGCCGACCCAGTGGTCCTACGACACCACCATCAAGGACGCCAAATACGATCCTGAGAAAGCCAAACAGCTGCTCAAGGAAGCCGGCGTCAAGGAAGGGACCGAAATCGTTCTGTGGGCGATGCCGGTACAGCGTCCGTACAACCCGAACGCCAAGCTGATGGCTGAAATGCTCCAGTCCGACTGGAAGAAGATCGGCCTGAACGTGAAGATCACCAGCTACGAATGGGGCGAGTACATCAAGCGCTCCAAAGGTGGAGAGAACCAGGCCATGCTCATTGGCTGGAGCGGTGACAATGGTGATCCCGACAACTGGCTGAACGTGCTGTTCGGCTGCGACTCGCTCAACGGCAACAACTTCTCCAAGTGGTGCGACAAGAAGTACGACGGTCTCGTCAAAGATGCCAAGCGCACCACCGATCAGGCCAAGCGCACCGAACTGTACAAACAGGCGCAACACGTCCTCAAAGATGCTGTTCCCTACACACCTATCGCTCACTCGACGGTGTTCCAACCCATGCGCGCCAACGTGCAGGACTTCAAGATCAGCCCATTCGGCTTGAATTCCTTCTACGGCGTCAGCGTCAGCAATTAAGCCATCGCAGCGGCGACGTTCATGACGTCGCCGCTGCTTTAGCTGCCGGAAGTCAGGAATTTGCCTACAGCCAATTCCGTTGCGGATGACTGCAACGGCAGGGGATGTGTCGACTTTTCCTACGAGCATTCAGGCAATTACGCATTTACTGCCAGACCCACGGCCCCTACCGTCGGGTTCTGACCAGTTTCTGCGTGGGCCATCGGCTTGCTGTACGTACTGGATTGAGCTCAGTGCCACCTCAACTTCCCTGGACGGGATCGCGGTGCATTGAACAACACGACAAAAAGAGGGAGCGTCATGCGCCATACCTTGGTTTTTTCCGCATTGCTGGGCGCCGGCCTGTTGGCCGCCACGTCCGCCAGTTTTGCCGCCAGCAAGAGCCTGGTGTTCTGCTCCGAAGGCAGCCCGGCGGGTTTTGATACCGCGCAATACACGACGGCGACCGATAACGACGCCGCCGAGCCGCTGTACAACCGTCTGGTCGAGTTCGAAAAAGGCGCGACCAACGTCGTACCGGGACTGGCGACCCAGTGGGATATTTCCGAGGATGGTCTCAAGTACACCTTTCACCTGCGTGAAGGTGTGAAATTTCATACAACGCCGTACTTCAAACCGACGCGCGATTTCAACGCCGACGACGTGCTGTTCACGTTTAACCGCATGCTCGATCCCGCGCAGCCATTCCGTAAGGCTTATCCGACCGAATTCCCGTATTTCAACGGGATGAGCCTGAACAAGAACATCGCCAAGGTCGAAAAGACCGGGCCGCTGACCGTGGAGTTCACGCTCAACAGCGTCGACGCCGCGTTCATCCAGAACATCGCCATGAGCTTCGCCGCGATCCTGTCTGCCGAGTACGCCGACAAGTTGCTGGCCGAAGGCAAGCCGAGCGACATCAACCAGAAGCCGATCGGGACCGGGCCGTTCGTGTTCAAGAGCTATCAGAAGGACTCGAACATCCGTTACACCGGCAACGAACATTACTGGGACCCGAGCCGGGTCAAGCTGAAGAATCTGATCTTCGCGATCAACACCGACGCTTCGGTGCGCGTGCAGAAGCTCAAGGCCGGCGAATGCCAGATCACCCTGCACCCGCGCCCTGCCGACGTTGAAGCGCTGAAGGCTGACCCGAAACTGCAGCTGATTTCCAAGCCCGGCTTCAACCTCGGTTACATTGCCTACAACGTCCGTCACAAGCCCTTCGACCAGCTCGAAGTGCGTCAGGCGCTGGACATGGCGGTGAATAAACAAGGGATTCTCAACGCTGTTTATCAAGGCGCCGGACAACTGGCGGTCAACGGCATGCCGCCGACCCAGTGGTCCTACGACGACAGCATCAAGGATGCCGCCTACAACCCGGAAAAAGCCAAAGAGCTGCTCAAGGCCGCCGGCGTCAAGGAAGGCACCGAGATCACGCTGTGGGCGATGCCGGTCCAGCGTCCGTACAACCCGAACGCCAAACTGATGGCCGAAATGCTCCAGGCTGACTGGGCGAAGATCGGTCTGAAAGTGAAGATTGTCAGCTACGAATGGGGCGAGTACATCAAGCGCACCAAGAATGGCGAGCACGACATCAGCCTGATTGGCTGGACCGGCGACAACGGGGATCCGGACAACTGGCTGGGCACCCTGTACAGCTGCGACGCCATTGGTGGCAACAACTACTCCATGTGGTGCGATCCGGCTTACGACAAGCTGATCAAAGAGGCCAAGGTCGTCACCGACCGCGACCGGCGCACCACGCTCTACAAACAGGCGCAGCAGTTGCTCAAGCAGCAAGTGCCGATCACGCCTGTCGCCCACTCGACGGTCAACCAGCCGTTAAGCGCCCGGGTTGAAGGCTTCAAGGTCAGCCCCTTCGGTCGCAATGTGTTCTCGGGCGTCAGTATCGATTAACCCAACCGATTAGCCGCAATGCTGAGGGGGCTGTCTATCCCCCTCACGCAAGCGCTTTGCCGAAATTCGCCAATCAGGCCTTTTGCAAACGTTTGCGATGTGTGAATGAGTTCTAAACCAATAACCGGCCCACCCAAAAAAGCCGGCATAAAAAGAAAGTAAAGGAGCTTCACCCATGAAACTGAGCAATACCGCGATATTGGCCTTGGCCATCAGCAGCATCACCGCCACGGCTTACGCGGAAACCCAAAGCCAGGCGTTCACTCCGGTGACCGTTAACGAGAAGAGCGCCCAGGCTGAAGCCACCGGCTTCCTCGAAGGTCAGTCGATCAGCGGCTCGACCCGCAACTGGTACGCCAACGAACAACTGAAGCGCGGCGGCAAGTTCACCTATCGCAAGGATGGCGTGGCCACCCCGACCGATCGCCGTATCAACTGGGTGCAAGGCACCATCGTCAAGTACAACTCGGGCTTCACCGAAGGCACCGTCGGTTTCAGCACCGAAGTGGCGGCGTACAACGCCATCGCGCTGGAGCGTGACCGCGAGAACCTGGCGTCCAACAACGGTGGCGCACCGGGCACCCGTCCAGGCGCAGGTAACAACCGTACCCTGACCCGTGAAGGCGGCGAAGCCCAGGGCCAGTGGAGCAAAGTCGGCCTGGCCAACGTCAAGGCGCGTATCTCCAACACCACCCTGACCGCCGGCCGCATGAACTTCAGCAGCCCGCAGGTTGATGTGATCGGCAACCGTCCGCTGCCATCGAGCTTCGAAGGTATCGCGATCCACAGCGAAGAGCTGAACAATCTGTCCTTCGACTTGGCCTCGTTCGACCGCGTTTCGCCGCGTACCGAAGAAAGCCTGAGCAAGTTTCGCTCCGAATACGGCGCGATTGATGCCGAGGCCGACCACGTTCACACCGGCGGCATCTCGTACCAGCCGTTCGCCAGCCTGACCACCAGCCTCTGGGGCACCCAGGCCGAAGACCTGTGGAACCAGTACTACTTCGGCGCCACCCACGTGCTGGGTGACAGCTCGGTTCTGGCTCTGACCACCGGTCTGAACTACTACAAGACCGTGGACGAAGGTAAGAAAAAACTGGGTGAAATCGACAACGATACCTACTCCCTGTCGTTCGGCCTGACTCACCAGGCGCATACCCTGACCTTCTCTTACCAGGAAGTGAACGGTAACGAGTACTTCGACTACCTGCACGAAACCAACGGCATCTACCTGGCCAACTCCCTGCTGTCGGACTTCAACGGCCCGAACGAGAAATCCTTCCAGGTTGCCTATGGTCTGAACATGGCCGAATACGGCGTGCCAGGCCTGAAGTTCAACATCTACCAGGCCCGCGGCTGGGGCATCGACGGCACTCACTACAAGGGTGGCGGCTACGACGGCGTGCAGTCGATGGACGGCGAGCACCACTATGAATACGGCATCGGTGCTGCTTATGCCGTACAGAGCGGTCCTCTGAAAGCCACCACCGTTCGTGCGACCTATACCGCTCACCGCGCCAGCGAAAACCAGGCTGACGGCAGCATCAACGAGTTCCGTCTCGTGACCACGATTCCATTCAACATCCTGTAAAAACCGCCGACCGACGGCTGACTCATGACGAGTCGGCCGTTCGGTTTTTTGTCTTCAACCGATTGCAGAGGGTTATCGATGAAAATGCTTCCCCTACGTGCGGCCGTCACGGCTGTGTTGTTGAGCGCCGCCATCGGCGTCTCGGCCAAACCCTTGGTGGTCTGCACCGAAGCCAGCCCGGAAGGCTTCGATATGGTCCAGTACACAACTGCAGTCACTGCCGATGCGGTGGCCGAAACGATCTTCAACCGTCTGGCGGACTTCAAGCCCGGCACCACCGAAGTGATTCCGGCACTGGCCGAATCCTGGGACATCAGTGAAGACGGCCTGACTTACACGTTCCACCTGCGCAAAGGCGTCAAGTTTCACACCACCGAATACTTCAAGCCGACCCGCGACATGAACGCCGACGACGTGGTCTGGAGCTTCCAGCGTCAGCTGGACCCGAATCACCCGTGGCACAAACTGTCGAGCGTGGGCTTCCCGTACTTTGAAAGCATGGGCTTCAAGGAACTGCTCAAAAGCGTCGAAAAAGTCGACGACAACACGGTCAAGTTCACCCTGACCCGCCGCGAAGCGCCGTTCCTGGCCGACATCGCCATGGCGTTTTCCTCGATTTACCCGGCCGAATACGCCGACCAGTTGCTCAAGTCCGGCAAGACCGCCGACCTCAACAACAAGCCTGTGGGCACCGGCCCGTTCATCTTCCAGCGTTACGCCAAGGATGCGCAGGTGCGTTTCAAGGCCAACCCGGACTACTTCCGTGGCAAGCCACCGGCTGATGCGTTGATCCTGGCAATCGCCACCGACAACAACGTGCGCCTGCAGAAGCTCAAGGCCAACGAGTGCCAGATCGCGCTGTATCCGAAGCCGGATGACATTCCGAGCATCAAGAAAGACAGCAACCTGAAGGTCGATGAGCTGGACGCGATGACCGTCTCGTACATCGCCATGAACACTCAGCACAAATACATGAGCGACGTGCGTGTCCGCAAAGCGATCGACATCGCTTTCGACAAGGAAGCCTACGTCAACGCCCTGTTCGGCAAAGGCAACGCGACCGTAGCGGTCAACCCCTACCCGCCGACCCTGCTGGGCTACAACCACGACCTGAAGAACCCGCCACGTGACCTCGACAAGGCCCGCGCCTTGCTCAAGGAAGCCGGGGTCCCGGAAGGCACCGTGTTTACTCTGTTTACCCGTAACGGCGGCGGCCCGACCAACCCCAATCCGATGCTCGGCGCACAGATGATGCAGGCCGACCTGGCGAAAGTCGGGATCAAGGTCGACATCCGTGTGATGGAATGGGGCGAGATGCTCAAGCGCGCCAAGGCCGGCGAACACGATATGGTGTCGGCCGGATGGGCGGGCGACAACGGCGACCCGGATAACTTCCTGACGCCTATGCTCAGTTGCGAAGCGGCCAAGAACGGCGAAAACTACGCGCGCTGGTGCAACGAGAAATTCCAGGCACTGCTCGACGAAGCACGGGCTAAAGTAGATCCGGCCGAACGCGCAAAGCTCTACGAACAGGCCCAGGTGCTGTTTAATCAGGACCAACCGTGGATCAGCATGGCCCACACCCGTATGTTTACCGCAATGCGCAATAACGTAGAGGGTTACCACATCAGCCCTCTGACCACGAATAACTTCGCCACCACCCAGGTGAAGTAGATAAGAAACTCCCGGCCTCCCTGACCCCAGGGGCGCCGGGCACGCCTAACCGGCTGATGAGGTACCACACAAGATGTTTAGTTTTATTGCCCGCCGACTGGGGTTGTTGATCCCCACGTTTTTCGGCATCACCCTGCTGACTTTCGCGTTGATTCGCATGATTCCCGGCGACCCCGTGGAAGTGATGATGGGCGAACGTCGGGTCGACCCCGAAATGCACGCTCAGGCAATGGAACGCCTTGGTCTGAACAAACCGCTGTATGCCCAGTATCTGGACTACATCGGCAAACTGGCCCACGGCGATCTCGGCGAATCCCTGCGTACGCGTGAGAGCGTATGGACCGAGTTCACCTCCCTCTTCCCGGCGACCCTGGAACTGTCCATGGCCGCCCTGCTGTTCGCCGGCATTCTCGGTCTTCTGGCCGGGGTGATCGCGGCCCTCAAGCGAGGCTCCCTGTTCGACCATGGGGTGATGGGCATCTCCCTGGCGGGGTATTCGATGCCGATCTTCTGGTGGGGCCTGATCCTGATCATGTTCTTCTCCGTGAGCCTGGGCTGGACCCCGGTATCCGGGCGGATCGACCTGCTCTACGACATCGAGCCGCGCACCGGCTTCATGCTGATCGACACGCTGCTGGCCGATGACACGGGCGCGTTCTTCGATGCCCTGCATCACCTGATCCTGCCGGCCATCGTGCTCGGCACCATTCCACTGGCGGTGATCGCGCGGATGACCCGTTCGTCGATGCTGGAAGTGCTGCGTGAAGACTACATCCGCACCGCCAAGGCCAAAGGCCTGTCGCCGTCGCGCGTGGTGTTCGTGCACGGCCTGCGTAACGCGCTGATCCCGGTCCTGACCGTGGTCGGCCTGCAAGTCGGTACCCTGCTGGCCGGCGCGGTCCTGACCGAAACCATCTTCTCCTGGCCCGGCATCGGTAAATGGCTGATCGAAGCCATCGGCGCCCGGGACTACCCGGTTGTGCAAAACGGCATCCTGTTAATCGCCTGCCTGGTGATTCTGGTCAACTTCGTAGTGGACATCCTCTACGGCTTTGCCAACCCACGCATCCGTCATCAGCGCTGAGGTCCATACCATGAGCACTCCAACATCCTCAGTAGCCACTTCCGCGCCAAGCGCGGATCAAAGCCTGCTGTATCCGTCACCGTACAAAGAATTCTGGCAAGCCTTCGCGAAGAACAAGGGCGCGGTTGCCGGCCTACTGTTCATGCTGCTGGTGATTTTCTGCGCGATCTTCGCGCCGTGGGTCGCCCCGCATAACCCGAGCGAGCAATACCGGGACTTCCTGCTGACGCCACCGGCGTGGCTCGAAGGCGGGCAAATGCAGTTCCTGCTCGGCACCGATGAACTGGGCCGCGACCTGCTGTCGCGGCTGATCCAGGGTTCGCGCCTGTCGCTGCTGATCGGTCTGTCGTCGGTGGTGATGTCGTTGATCCCGGGGATCCTGCTGGGTCTGTTCGCCGGTTTCTTCCCGAAGATGATCGGCCCGACCATCATGCGTCTGATGGACATCATGCTGGCCCTGCCGTCCCTGCTGCTGGCGGTGGCGATTGTCGCCATCCTCGGCCCTGGCCTGATCAACACCGTGATCGCCATCGCCGTGGTTTCGCTGCCGTCCTACGTGCGTCTGACCCGTGCCGCCGTGATGGGCGAACTGAACCGCGACTACGTCACCGCCGCGCGTCTGGCCGGTGCCGGTCTGCCGCGCCTGATGTTCATCACCGTGCTGCCCAACTGCATGGCACCGCTGATCGTACAGGCCACCCTGAGTTTCTCTTCGGCGATTCTCGACGCGGCGGCGCTGGGCTTCCTCGGCCTTGGCGTACAACCGCCAACCCCTGAGTGGGGCACCATGCTGGCCTCGGCCCGCGACTACATCGAACGTGCCTGGTGGGTGGTGAGTCTGCCTGGTTTGACCATTTTGCTCAGCGTGCTGGCAATCAACCTGATGGGCGACGGCCTGCGCGACGCGCTGGACCCGAAACTCAAGAACGCCGCCTGAGGAGATTCCCATGTCACTGCTAGAAATCAAGAATCTCAACGTCCGCTTCGGCGACAAGAACGCGACGCCCGTGGTCGATGGCCTCGACCTGAAAGTCGACAAGGGCGAAGTCCTGGCCATCGTTGGCGAGTCGGGATCGGGTAAATCCGTGACCATGATGGCGCTGATGGGGCTGATCGAGCATCCCGGCATCGTCACTGCCGACTCGCTCAGCTTCGACGGCAAAGACATGCTCAAGCTGAGCAATCGTCAGCGTCGGCAAATCGTCGGCAAAGACCTGTCGATGGTGTTCCAGGATCCGATGACCGCGCTCAACCCGAGCTACACCGTCGGTTTCCAGATCGAAGAAGTGCTGCGCCTGCACCTGAAAATGTCCGGCAAGCAAGCGCGCAAACGCGCCATCGAACTGCTGGAGAAAGTGGAAATTCCGGGCGCCGCCAGCCGCATGGACGCCTACCCGCACCAACTGTCCGGCGGCATGAGCCAGCGTGTGGCAATTGCCATGGCGATTGCCGGCGAGCCGAAACTGCTGATCGCCGACGAACCGACCACGGCGCTGGACGTGACGATTCAGGCGCAGATCATGGATCTGCTGCTGGCGTTGCAGAAAGAACAGAACATGGGCCTGGTGCTGATCACTCACGACCTCGCGGTCGTGGCCGAAACCGCCCAGCGCGTCTGTGTGATGTACGCAGGCCAAGCGGTAGAAGTCGGTCAGGTGCCGCAACTGTTCGACATCCCGGCACACCCTTACAGCGAAGCGCTGCTCAAGGCGATTCCCGAGCACAGTCTGGGCGCCGAGCGCCTGTCGACCCTGCCGGGCATCGTTCCAGGCCGCTACGACCGTCCGCAGGGTTGCCTGCTGTCGCCGCGCTGCCCGTACGTGCAGGACAGCTGCCGCGTGCAACGTCCAGCCCTTGATCCGAAAGCCAACAGCCTCGCCCGTTGCTTCTACCCGCTGAACCAGGAGGTGGCGTAATGGCCGTCGTACTTACCGCCCGCGACCTGACCCGTCACTACGAAGTCTCCCGTGGCCTGTTCAAGGGCCACGCGACCGTGCGCGCCCTCAACGGCGTGTCGTTCGAGCTCGAAGCCGGCAAGACCCTCGCTGTCGTAGGCGAATCGGGTTGCGGCAAATCCACCCTCGCCCGCGCCCTGACCCTGATTGAAGAGCCGTCTTCCGGTTCGCTGAAAATTGCCGGGCAAGAAGTCGCCGGCGCCGACAAGGCCCAGCGCAAGCAACTGCGCAAAGACGTGCAGATGGTGTTTCAGAGCCCGTACGCGTCGTTGAACCCGCGGCAGAAAATCGGTGACCAATTGGCCGAGCCACTGCTGATCAACACCAACCTGAGTGCTACCGAGCGTCGCGAGAAAGTCCAGGCGATGATGAAGCAGGTCGGCTTGCGTCCCGAGCACTACCAGCGCTATCCGCACATGTTCTCTGGCGGTCAGCGTCAGCGTATTGCCTTGGCGCGGGCGATGATGCTGCAACCGAAAGTGCTGGTGGCGGACGAACCGACCTCGGCGCTCGACGTATCGATTCAGGCGCAGGTGCTGAACCTGTTCATGGACCTGCAGCAGGAGTTCAACACCGCCTACGTGTTCATCTCGCACAACCTGGCGGTGGTGCGGCATGTCGCCGACTCGGTGCTGGTGATGTACCTCGGCCGTCCGGTGGAAATGGGCCCGAAAGAGGACATCTACACCCGACCTCTGCACCCTTACACCCAGGCCTTGTTGTCGGCGACACCCACGATCCATCCGGATCCGGACAAGCCGAAAATCAAGATTGTCGGCGAACTGCCCAACCCGCTGAACCCGCCACCGGGCTGTGCGTTCCACAAACGTTGCCCGTACGCGACCGAGCGTTGCAGCACTGAAGAGCCGGCCCTGCGCCAGCTCGACAACCGGCAGGTGGCTTGCCATTACGCCGAACAGTTCCTCGATGGCGCGGCGTAAGCAAAACCGGAGACCGCCACTCAACCTGTAGGAGCTGTCGAGTGAAACGAGGCTGCGATCTGTTGATTTTCAGAATCAAGATCAAAAGATCGCAGCGTGCGGCAGCTCCTGCAGGAATCGTGTTTATCCGGAAATAATGTGTTAACCCAAACCTCTTCTCCCCCGATTGCGCATCAGTCGGGGAAGAAGGGGTTTTCTTTTACCGGCGCTTTACGACTGGCTGTCGCCTTCGTCATCGTCAGTGTCCGGCTCGTCAGTGGTCGAGTCGTCATCATCCTTGCTGCCGCCCTGATCCTGATCGCCCGGTTCGGATTCAGACTTGGCCAGCATGACCACACCGGCTTGCCCGTGGGCTGCGTTAAACCCCTGTGATGGTGTGGCAGAACTTGCCCACGCCGCCGTAGTGCCAAGCGTCAACATCACCAAAACCTTAAGCAACAGCACTATGCGTTGAAAAATGCTCATAGCCATTTCCATCCTTTCGTGGTTGAAGCCTGGGGTGCCGATCCGGCGCTGAATGAAATCTAGTTCCGATCAGTCCGGTTCACCAGATAGGACGCTGACCAACCCCGGGAAATGCCCTGGTACGAGAGATCACTTGTGAATAACCGCTATAACCGAATCAGCTAAGCGAGGCCGTGCGTTCGCTGGTGGCCAGCGCTTTGGCCTGGGTCGACGAGCGCGTCGCCAGGCAAATCAGCGGCAAGGTCAACAACGCCAGTGTCGCGCTCGCAAGCCATACACTGTGGCCGCCGAAGTGCCCATACAGCTGACCACTCAACACCGGCGACAACAATGCACTGGCGCTCCAGCTCATGAAAAACAGACCGAAATACTGGCCGCTTTTGCCGCCCTGCGCGTGCCGCATGACCAGCACATTCAGCGGCGGCATGAAAAAAGCTTCACCCAAGGTCCAGATCACCGTCGACAGACACACGTAAAACAAGCCGGAGCCAAACGGCAACATCCCCAACCCGACCGCCAACAACACACAACCCGCGAGCAATTGCCGACGCAAGCCCCAGCGCTCGCCCCAGTGCGTGAGCGGGATCTGCAGCGCCACCACCAGCATCGCGTTAAGCCCGAACTGCCAGCCGATGGCCTCGGTGCTCATGTGGTAGTAATCGCGCAGATAGTTGCCCAGCGTGCTGTAAACCGTGTCGAAGGCCATCCCCAGCAACACGGCCGCACCGAGCAGCCAGAGGAATGCCGCGTCGCGCAACGGTGTACCAGTGCCAGCTTCGGTCACCTCATCGGGCTTGAGTACCACGCGGCGCCAGGTGGTGCGCACAAACCACAGCAACGCGAGCAGCGTCATCGCCGCACTGACAAAAAACACCCAACGGAAATCCGTCTGCGCCAACACCCCGCCGGCCACCCCGGCAGCCGCCATACCAAGGTTTCGCGCCACCCGGCTCAAGGCTTGAGCACGGGAGCGCTGCGCAGGCTCGCAATACTCCATGATCAGCCGCTGATGCAGCGTTCTAATCGCCCCGTCGACGGCACCACTGAGCAACAGCAACACGGCCAGCAACGCCACCTGCGTCACCAGCCCCAACAGGATCAACACCCACATGGAAACAAAGAACAACGCGGCGGTCAGCCGCGCCGTCCGCACATGATCACTGAGCAACCCACCGAGCATCGAACCAATCAACAACCCGGCTCCGTAAGCCGACAACAGCCAGCCCACCGTCTCGATCGCCAGCCCCAGCTCCTGGCGCAGATACAGCGCCATGAACAACTTGACCATGCTGCTCAAGCGATTGATGAACAGCAGCGCCGCAAGCACCCAGGCCATCAGGCTGAAATAGCCGTTGGGGCGCAGCAGATGGACGAGGTTGCGCGTCATTCCATTGACCTCTCAAAGCGACTGGCGTTGACCTGAAACACTAACGCCCAGCACACCGGTTGTCGCGCTCAAGAACATCGATATCTGAAAATACAGAGTCGCCCTACAACCCTGTGGGAGCTGTCGTAGGCAGCGATCTTTTGACTTCGCGCTTCAAGTCCAAAAGATCGCAGCCCTCGGTCGCTCAGTTCGATTAGAAAATGGTCGGCTCGCAGGCCGCCATCGCTGGCAATCCAGCTCCCACAATGGATTGGGGTATTCATTTGGAGAACGGTTGGCTGGCAGGGCGCCTTCGCGAGCAGGCTCGCTCCCACAGGGAAATTGAGTGACTTCAGCGGGAGATTGGTCGGCTGACAGGCCGCCATCGCTGGCAAGCCAGCTCCCACAACGGATTGGGGTATTCATTTGGAGAACGGTTGGCTGGCAGGGCGCCTTCGCGAGCAGGCTCGCTCCCACAGGGAAATTGAGTGACTTCAGTGGGAGATTGGTCGGCTGACAGGCCGCCATCGCTGGCAATCCAGCTCCCACAATGGATTGGGGTATTCATTTGGAGAACGGTTGGCTGGCAGGGCGCCTTCGCGAGCAGGCTCGCTCCCACAGGGAAATTGAGTGACTTCAGTGGGAGATTGGTCGGCCGACAGGCCGCCATCGCTGGCTAGCCAGCTCCCACAATGGACTGGGGTATTCATTTGGAGAACGGTTGGCTGGCAGGGCGCCTTCGCGAGCAGGCTCGCTCCCACAGGGAAATTGAGTGACTTCAGCGGGAGATTGGTCGGCTGACAGGCCGCCATCGCTGGCAAGCCAGCTCCCACACAAGAGCAAGAGCAGAACGCGCACCGCTCTTGCTCCTCACCACTCAACACGATGAGCGTTAGCTCGAGTACCGCTCTCGCTCCTCACCACTCAACACGATGAGCGTTAGCTCGAGTACCGCTTTTGATCTTGATCCACGGGCGACATCGGAAGGCTGAGTGGAGGGATTGATCCGGGGGTGGGAGCGCAGCGACCGTTTGGCGCAGCCAAACACAGCGAGAGGAGGTGCAGCGAAGCAAACCGTAGGCGCTGCGCCCGGATCAATCCCGCAACGAAGGGACCCCGAGCCCCAGCGAGCGGGCCGAACGCAGGAGCAAGCCTTTTTTTGCTTACTTTTTTGAGGCGTTTGTCAAAAAAGTGAGTCGCCGTCAGGGCGAAACCCTAAGCCGCCATCACCGAAAAAACGGATATACACCCAAAACCACCCGAAGCCTGGCCGGCCCAAAGGCCGCCAAGACAAAGCCCCAAAAAAAACCCCCAAGGCCTACACCTCAGGGGCTTTCGAACAACCCAGCTCAGCGCTTAATGATGCTCACGCGTCGCACGGAATTTCACATCCGGCCAACGCTCCTCCATCAACGCCAGGTTAACCCGCGTCGGCGCCAGGTAGGTCAGGTGCCCACCGCCATCCAGCGCGAGGTTCTCCACCGCCTTGTTGGAAAACTCCTCAAGCTTCTTCTTGTCGCTGCATTCAATCCAACGCGCCGAGTAAACAGTGATCGGCTCATACGAGCACTCAACCTTGTATTCCTCCTTCAAACGGCTGGCGACCACATCGAACTGCAGCACACCGACGGCGCCAAGAATGATGTCGTTACTGCGCTCCGGGAAGAACACCTGGGTCGCGCCCTCTTCGGCCAACTGCTGCAGACCCTGACGCAATTGCTTGGACTTCAGCGGATCACGCAGACGCACGCGGCGGAACAGCTCCGGGGCGAAGTGCGGGATACCAGTGAACCCGAGGACTTCGCCTTCGCTGAAGGTGTCGCCGATCTGGATCGTGCCGTGGTTGTGCAGACCGATGATGTCGCCGGCATACGCCTCTTCCAGCTGTTCACGCTCGGAAGAGAAGAACGTCAAGGCGTCGCCGATGCGCACGTCCTTGCCGGTACGCACGTGGCGCATCTTCATGCCTTTCTCGTACTTGCCGGAGCAGATACGCATGAAAGCGATACGGTCGCGGTGTTTCGGGTCCATGTTCGCCTGGATCTTGAAGATGAAGCCCGAGAACTTCTCTTCCACCGGCTCGACGGTGCGCTCGTTGGCGACACGGGCCAGCGGACGCGGCGCCCAGTCCACAACGGCGTCAAGTACGTGGTCGACCCCGAAGTTGCCCAGTGCGGTACCGAAGAACACCGGAGTCAGTTGACCGTCGAGGAACTCCTGCTGGTTGAACTCGTGGCAGGCGCCCTGCACCAGTTCCAGCTGTTCGAGGAAGCGCTCGTACTCGTCGCCCAAGTGCGCACGCGCCTCGTCGGAGTCGAGTTTCTCGATGATCTTGGTTTCAGTGCGTTCGTGACCGTGACCGGCGGTGTAGACAATGATGTAGTCGTCGGCCAGGTGGTACACGCCCTTGAAGTCGCGGTAGCAACCGATCGGCCAGGTGATCGGCGCTGCCTTGATCTTGAGGACGGCTTCGATTTCGTCGAGCAGTTCGATCGGGTCGCGGATGTCACGGTCGAGTTTGTTGATGAAGCTGACGATCGGCGTGTCACGCAGACGGCAGACGTCCATCAGGGCGATGGTCCGTGGCTCGACACCTTTACCGCCGTCGAGCACCATCAGCGCCGAGTCGACTGCGGTCAGGGTGCGGTAGGTGTCTTCGGAGAAGTCTTCGTGGCCCGGGGTGTCGAGCAGGTTGATCATGTGTTCGCGATACGGGAACTGCATGACCGACGTGGTAATGGAAATACCCCGTTGCTTCTCCATCTCCATCCAGTCGGATGTCGCATGGCGGTCGGATTTACGGGATTTCACCGTACCGGCCACTGCAATCGCCTTGCCCATCAACAGGAGCTTTTCGGTGATCGTGGTTTTACCGGCATCGGGGTGGGAAATAATGGCGAAAGTGCGGCGTTTCGCGACTTCGGCGGCCTGGTTGGTCATGGGAAATCGCCTGGCGGTGATTCAAAAAAGGGCGGCGAGTATAGCTTAAAAAGTAACCGCCGAACCACCGTCCCTCGGTCACGCAAAACCCTGCAGGAGCTGCCGCAGGCTGCGATCTTTTGATCTTGCTCTCAAGAACAAAATCAAAAGATCGCAGCCTGCGGCAGCTCCTACGGGTGGCCAAACAGTGTCTGACGTGGGAACCTTTTAAAGCACGGAGACGTCCATCCCCTGTTACGGCATTTCGTCAGGGGCTGAAAAATCAGCAAGTTAGCCTGACGAGGCTGCGCTCATGGCTCGCTTTCAGATCGCTTTGCCGGTCCTGAAAAACGGCTACTTTTCGCGAACGCTGACTTCGGCAGCCAGGAATGGCCTTGCCACACGGAGCTGCGCTCGCCGACTACAAAAAAAGGAGTCCGCCTGTGGCTATCCGCTATGGCAAAGGGCTGATGGGAGGTGCGGTGGTGATCGCGCTCCTGGCCCTGCTGGTCCACTGGATCGGCATCAACACGATCGAACACTACCGCGACGATTTGTTGTTTTACCTGCAAGCTCATCTGATTCTCGTCCTCGCTTCAATGCTGGCCGCCCTGGTCGTGGGCATCCCCGCCGGTATCTTTCTCAGCCGCCCGAGCATGGTCGGCCGCGCTGAACGCTTCATGCAAATCTTCAATATCGGCAACACCGTGCCTCCGCTGGCCGTACTGGCGATTGCCCTGGGGATTCTCGGCATCGGCAGTGGTCCGGCGATCTTCGCTTTGTTCCTCGCTTCTCTGTTGCCAATTGTGCGCAACACCTACGAAGGCCTGAAAAACGTTCAGGGGTCGCTCAAAGAAGCCGCCGTCGGCATCGGCATGACCCCGCGCCAGGTGCTGTGGAAAGTCGAATTGCCTAACGCCGTGCCGATCATCATCGGTGGCGTGCGCGTGGCGCTGGCGATCAACGTCGGCACCGCACCGCTGGCCTTCCTGATCGGCGCCAACAGCCTCGGCAGCCTGATCTTCCCCGGCATCGCCCTGAACAATCAGCCGCAACTGCTGCTCGGCGCTGCGTGTACCGCGCTGCTGGCCCTGCTGCTCGATGGCGTCGTCACCCTCGCCAGCCGTCTCTGGCTGGAACGCGGTCTGCGCCCGTCTTAAGGCTTTTGCGAAGGAATAGTTATGAAACGATTTTGCTTGATCTTGAGCTGCTTCCTGCTGTTTGCAGGACTGGCCCAAGCCGCCGACAAACCGGTTATCCGCCTCGGCGCCCGGGTGTTCACCGAGCAGACCCTGCTCGCGGAAATCACCGCGCAATACCTGCGCAGCAAAGGCTACGACGCGCAGATCACCGGCGGCCTGGGCAGCAACCTCGCCCGCAGCGCCCATGAAAGCGGTCAGCTGGACATGCTCTGGGAATACACCGGCGTGTCGCTGGTGGCCTACAACCATGTCACCGAGAAACTCGACAGCGAACAGTCCTACGCCCGGGTCAAAGAACTCGATGCGAAAAAAGGCCTGGTCTGGCTGACCCCGTCGAAATTCAGCAACACCTACGCCCTCGCCCTGCCGAAAAAAGTCGCCGAGGAGTATCCGCAGATCAACACCATCAGCGATCTGAACAAGGTGCTGCGCGATGAAGCCCGGACCAATCACCTGGTGGCGCTGGACACCGAGTTCGCCAACCGCTCCGACGGTCTGGACGGCATGGTCAAGCTCTACGACATGAACCTGACCCGCAAGAACATCCGGCAGATGGACGCGGGGCTGGTCTACACCGCGCTGCGCAATGGCCAGGTGTTTGCCGGTCTGGTCTACACCACCGACGGCCGCCTGAATGCGTTCGGCCTGAAACTGCTGGAAGACGACAAGCACTACTTCCCCGACTACACCGCCGCGCCCGTGGTGCGCCAGGCCTACCTCGACGCGCACCCGCAACTGGCCGAGCAACTCAAACCGCTGGCGCAACTGTTCGACGACGAAACCATGCGCCAGCTCAACGCGCGGGTCGACGTCGATCACGAAAGCCCATCGAAAGTGGCCGCCGATTTCCTGCGCCAGCATCCACTCAACTAAGGAGGAAAAGTCATGGAATTTCTGAACGCCTTTTCCCACCTCGACTGGCAGCAGGTGATGCACCTGACCTGGCAGCACATCACCCTGGTCGGCATCGCGGTGACATTGGCGATTCTCATCGGCGTGCCGCTGGGCATTCTGATGACGCGCTTCCCGACACTCGCAGGTCCCTTGCAAGCCAGCGCCACAGTGTTGCTGACCGTGCCGTCGATTGCGCTGTTCGGCCTGCTGCTGCCGTTCTATTCCAAATTCGGCCAGGGCCTGGGGCCGATGCCGGCGATCACTGCGGTGTTCCTCTATTCGCTGCTGCCGATCATGCGCAACACCTACCTCGCCCTGACCGGCGTCGAACCGGGCATTCGTGAAGCCGCGCGCGGCATCGGCATGACCTTCGGCCAGCGCCTGCGCATGGTCGAGCTGCCGATTGCGGTGCCGGTGATTCTCGCCGGCGTGCGCACTGCGGTGGTGATGAACATCGGCGTGATGACCATCGCCGCGACCATCGGCGCCGGAGGCCTCGGTGTGCTGATCCTCGCCTCCATCAGCCGCAGCGACATGTCGATGCTGATCGTCGGCGCGCTGCTGGTCAGTCTTCTGGCGATCTTCGCCGACCTTCTCCTGCAGTGGCTGCAACGTACGCTGACTCCAAAAGGACTCCTCAAATGATCGAACTTCAAAACCTCAGCAAGACCTTCCAGAGCAACGGCAAAGATGTCAAAGCCGTGGACTCGGTGAGCCTGACCGTCAATGAAGGCGAGATCTGTGTGTTCCTCGGGCCATCGGGTTGCGGCAAAAGCACCACGCTGAAAATGATCAACCGTCTGATCAAACCGACTTCGGGCAAGATCCTGATCAACGGCGAAGACACCACCGACCTCGACGAAGTGACCTTGCGCCGCAACATCGGCTACGTGATCCAGCAGATCGGTCTGTTCCCGAACATGACCATCGAAGAGAACATCGTCGTGGTGCCGAAACTGCTCGGCTGGGACAAACAGAAATGCCACGACCGCGCCCGCGAACTGATGAGCATGATCAAGCTGGAACCCAAGCAGTATCTGCATCGCTACCCGCGTGAACTGTCCGGTGGTCAGCAACAGCGCATCGGTGTGATCCGTGCGCTGGCGGCCGATGCGCCACTGTTGCTGATGGACGAGCCGTTCGGCGCGGTCGACCCGATCAACCGCGAGATGATCCAGAACGAGTTTTTCGAGATGCAACGCGCGCTGAACAAGACCGTGATCATGGTCAGCCACGACATCGACGAAGCGATCAAACTCGGTGACAAGATCGCGATCTTCCGCGCCGGCAAGCTGCTGCAGATCGATCACCCGGACACCCTGCTCGCGCACCCGGCAGACGACTTCGTCAGCAACTTCGTCGGCCAGGACAGCACCCTCAAGCGTCTGCTGCTGGTGAAGGCGGAAGACGCGGCGGACAACGCCCCGTCGGTCAGTCCGGAAACCCCGGTGGCCGATGCGCTGGAGTTGATGGACGAGCATGACCGCCGCTACGTGGTGGTCACCTGTGCCGAGAACAAGGCGCTGGGTTATGTGCGACGCCGCGACCTGCATCGCCAGACCGGCACCTGCGCGCAATTCCTCCGTGAGTTCAACGCCACTGCAGCGTACGACGAGCACCTGCGCATCCTGTTGTCGCGCATGTACGAGTTCAATCGTTCGTGGCTGCCGGTGATGGATGCCGAACGAGTGTTCCTTGGCGAAGTGACGCAGGAGTCGATTGCGGCTTACCTGAGCTCGGGACGTTCGCGGGGCATGAAGACCAATATCGTTTCGCCGGCTGAGGCCGTGGTCGCCTGATCAATTAAAAGGTCGAACATCTACCCTGTGGCGAGGGAGCTTGCTCCCGCTGGGTCGCGAAGCGGCCCTGCTTTTAAAAAAGCGGGGACTGCTTCGCAGTCCAGCGGGAGCAAGCTCCCTCGCCACAGTTTTTTTGTGTATTCAAAGACTGGAAAAGAATATCAACACCGAGGTGAGCTCTGGCACTGCTAAAGCACCCGCCACATTTACCAAAATCCCCCTCACACCCACCTCTCGCCGCCAACGTCGCCGATGTTGCGCCTAACGTACTTGCCCTTGAGTTAGCTGACAAAAGCGCCGAACGTGCAGGTATTTTTAACACATGAAAATTGGTGGGGAACATCTGTCCGTCATCTCGGTCGGCTACAAAGAGTGATATCCGCGACGTACGTCAGAAGCGTGCAAAAACGCGACATTTTTAGTTGATCTCAGGCCCCTCACGCCCTAAAGTTCGCGCCGAACGTCCATGCTGGAAACGATCCATCCGGCTCAAGTACTGACGACGAGACAGCAAGGCCAAGGGCAGTTACGCCCGTGGCCTTTTTGCTTTCGGCGACATGCCTTGGGAAGTAGGCGAACCAAAGTGGGGATACGGAGGACGTTCATTTACACCCATGTTTTTACCCGTTTGCCCATAGGAGCACTCCAGCATGTCGATCCAGGTCGAAGACTATTTCGCGCGCGAAACCTTTCAGAAAATGAAGGCGTTCGCCGACAAACAGGAAACCCCTTTCGTGGTGATCGACACCGCGATGATCGCCCAGGCCTACGATGACCTGCGCGCCGGTTTCGAATTCGCCAAGGTCTACTACGCGGTCAAGGCCAACCCGGCTGTCGAGATCATCGACCTGCTCAAAGAGAAAGGCTCGAGCTTTGATATCGCCTCCATCTATGAGCTGGACAAAGTCCTGAGCCGTGGCGTCAGCCCGGATCAGATCAGCTACGGCAACACTATCAAGAAGTCCAAGGACATCCGCTACTTCTTCGAGAAGGGCGTGCGCCTGTACGCCACCGACTCCGAAGCCGACCTGCGCAACATCGCCAAAGCCGCGCCGGGTTCGAAAGTCTATGTGCGCATCCTCACCGAAGGCTCGACCACCGCTGACTGGCCGCTGTCGCGCAAGTTCGGCTGCCAGACCGACATGGCCATGGACCTGCTGATCCTCGCCCGCGACCTCGGTCTGGTGCCTTACGGCATCTCGTTCCACGTCGGTTCGCAGCAGCGCGACATCAGCGTCTGGGACGCAGCGATCGCCAAGGTCAAAGTGATCTTCGAGCGCCTGAAGGAAGAGGACGGTATCCACCTGAAGCTGATCAACATGGGCGGTGGCTTCCCGGCCAACTACATCACCCGCACCAACAGCCTGGAAACCTACGCCGAAGAGATCATCCGTTTCCTGAAAGAAGACTTCGGTGATGACCTGCCGGAAATCATTCTGGAACCGGGCCGTTCGCTGATCGCCAACGCCGGCATTCTGGTCAGCGAAGTGGTACTGGTCGCACGTAAATCGCGCACCGCCGTCGAGCGTTGGGTCTATACCGATGTGGGCAAGTTCTCCGGGCTGATCGAAACCATGGACGAAGCCATCAAGTTCCCGATCTGGACCGAGAAGAAAGGCGAGATGGAAGAAGTGGTGATCGCCGGTCCAACGTGCGACAGCGCCGACATCATGTACGAGAACTACAAGTACGGCCTGCCACTGAACCTGGCGATCGGTGATCGTCTGTACTGGCTGTCGACCGGTGCCTACACCACCAGTTACAGCGCCGTCGAATTCAATGGCTTCCCGCCGCTGAAATCGTTCTACGTGTAACCCACGTCGATTGAAAAAAGGCCCATGTTTTCATGGGCCTTTTTTTATTGGCGCAGCCATGACTCGATACGGGTCAACTGCGCATGGATCTTTTTGCCAATAGCCGACAATTCAGCCTCCCTGTCTTCACGAACGTCGTCAGCGTCTGCAGGGTCGTCAACCTCCTCCTTTAGCAATCGCAAATTTCTCTGTGAGCGCTCCTATTGATAATCTGCCATTCAACTTAGTTCACGAAAACAAATACCCACAAGCCGTTAAATATTAAAAAACACACACATCCCGAACAACCAAAACTCATCCACCACTTATGCAAGAGATTTCAAAAAACGACAAATAATAAACAACAAGAAGTCACACTCAATGCCTATACTCACAAGCAAAAGCAATATTAACCTTGAGACTCTTACAACCACTCAAGGAATTAAAAAGTGCAACCCAGTCCAAATCCGCTCATCACCAAGGACGACATTCGAAAAATAAAGAACTATATCTCTGCCGCGAAAGCATTGCCACGCAATGTCGAAGATGTAGAACGCCAATTAAAAACCAAACACACCGGCATTACCGGCCTGGAACTTACTGACATTGTTCAGCTTAATCATACGATCATCAACAATGCCAATTCGTGGATCGATATCGAGTATTCGATGAAGCGTGTGGCCGGAAGTCTCTCGACCTTTTCGGAGGACCTGGAAAGTTTTGGTCAGGAAATTATCGACGCCATCGTGACGATGCCGGGCTACATAAATTACCTGGGCACCATCGACTCGCTGAGCGAAGAAGAAATAACCAGGCTCCCGCCACTGGAGATCGGCACGGCAGAAAAGAATCGATTTGGCTCCATTCAGGAATCTCTCGCATTCATTGCAAGATCGATCGGCGAGAAGCAGCTCAGCAGTCTGGATGTCAGCGAACGTTTGAAGTATTTCAGGACCGACCTTAACGACAACGTTGCCGTGAGTATTGGCGAAAAACTACGTTTGGCCGGCGATGCGCAACTCAACCGACAACTGACCGAATTGAACGTTTCGATTGATCGGGCGAACAAACTCATACAGGAAAAAACCCGCGAGACGGCGCCGGATTTTTTTGATCACATTCTTGGTTTTTTCACCGCATACCAAGGCGGCCCCCTCGGCTCGAGCGTTTATTACAAAACGCTCGAACTTCAGCAGAGTACCCATTTACGCCCATTGATCGCCCAGCGAGATCAACTCGCGGAGCAGATCAAACAAACCAACATCCTGGCCGGCACGCTTCTGGAATTCCAATCGGGTCTGGACAGCATGTCGCTGTATGTCGAAGGAGCCATCCAAAGTACCTCGCAACTGGAGACGCTATGGATATCCATTACTGACTACATCAACGCTTCGCAAAATAAAGTCATGGGCATGCACGAGTTTCTGACCCTCAGAAGTTTTGTCTCCAGTTTCAAGATTGTTATTAAAAACTGGAAAACCGTTCAAGCCAACGCGAATCAACTCATCCACGCATTCGACTGACGCCATCCAATCATTCAGGAAATATTCATCATGACCAACCTTATTTACGCCCAGCCTGACCTCGGCCGTATTCAAGAAAGCCGCGAGGCAATTCGTTATCAAGCGCTCGTTGGCTCTGCCAACCTGTATATCAAAGCCTTGAGCGATGAGTTGATCGCTTTGAATGCCGCCGTCAGCGACCTTGATCTTACGGCCGCGAATATCTTCACTTCGGCAATTACAGCGCTGGAGACCGACGACCTGAACGAAAACCTGCAGGCACTGGCCAGCCTCAACGCCAGTGAACCGAGTGCTCAGGTTGAAAAAGCACGCCAGCAGTATTCGCACATCGTCACGCAACTGATCAAGCTATGCGCTGAACACATGACCAGGTTGCAAGCTTCACTGCACAACGGTGTGTTCGGCGTGCAGAGCATCGCCATCAGCAACAATCGTTTCCGACTTGAAGAATTGGCTGCGGCCAAAATCAGTCTGACCCAAGAGTACGACGCCGAGAAAATCCCGCTGGCCGAATTGAAAGACGATGAAACCGTTCTGAATCTGGCCATTGCCGAGTTCGAAAAGCTGACATTCATTGATCGAATCAAGCCATTGCTTGAACAACTGAAGGCGATCATCGGCAACAAACCGACAACCCCTGAGGCGGCGGCGCTGGAGGCCGGACTGATTATCGCCAACAAGTTTCTCGACGAAGCCAACGAGCTGATCAAATACAAGGATCTGATCAAGGCGCGTCAGATCATCCAGACGCGCCTTGCACAACGCGAGGAGCGCGTGGCGTCGCTGGCCAGGCAACTGCGCGACAACGACGACAAGACCCGCCAGTTGAAAGATACCCAGAAGGTTGTGCCACACCAGCAAACCTATGTCAGTGAGGCCGGCAAACTGACGGCTGCGTTTTCCGCGTTTCTCGGTGCGGTCACGGCTGTGCCGAATGAAGACGTTCTGCGGCGTGGCGAACGATTGCTGGAACACAGCCAGTCCCTGCGCAATTACCTGATCCCGCTGCAGGGACGCTGGTTACGCGGGTGATCGAAAGCGCCTGCCCTCGATTACTGATGGAGAGCAGGCGCCTCGGCGTCAAGGGCCGCCAGACGCTGACGGTACTCGGCGCCCATGGCGCGTATCTGCGGATGCGCGGATGCCAGCAGCGATTCGCCGCTGACGCGCAGGAACTTCACATTGCCGAGCCATAAAGCCTTGCGCAGCCATTGCAGCGCCTCTTCGATTCGCCCCGCTTGCGCCAGGATCGCGGCGTGACTGAACTGCCCGCGAAAATCCCCACCCTCGGCGGAGCGTCGATACCAGTCGTGTGCTGCTGGCAGATCCATCGGGCCTGCCCGCCCTTCCTCCAGATACCGTCCCAGCAGGTTCATTGACTTCGCATGACCCGCTTCAGCGGCGCGCTGATACAACGCCAATGCCTGACGCTGATCGACCATGACACCGCGCCCGGTCGCCAGCAGATTGGCGAGGTTGTACATCGCCCAATCCAGCCCCGCGTCAGCGGCGATTCGATAATGCTGCGCAGCAATCGCGGCATTCGCGACGCATCCCCAGCCATGCTCATGACAACGGCCCAGCATGTTGCGCGCCATCCAGTGCCCTTGCCTGGCGGCGATGGCGAACCAGCGCAGTGCCAACGTTTGATCCTGAGCAATGCCACGGCCATCGAGCAGGATCTGCCCGAGCAACGCCTGCGCTTCAACAATGCCCTGGCCGGCGGCGAGCAGAATCGCCTGCGCCGCACGCGCCGGACTTTCTTCGAGCATGGCGCTGAGCTGCGCAACGTCGAGCACTTCCTCGCGCCGCAGTTGAAAACTCATACGTCAACCCAGCGCCGCAGCAGGTTGTGATAGGTGCCGGTCAGGCGAATCAGCGACGGGTGATCAGGCATGTCCTGAGTGAGCTGCTGGATCGCCCCGTCCATCTCGAACAGCAAGGCGCGCTGGCTGTCTTCGCGCACCAGACTCTGCGTCCAGAAGAACGACGCATAACGCGCGCCACGGCTGACGGCGTTGACCTTGTGCAGGCTGGTGCCGGGGTACAGCACCATGTCGCCGGCGGGCAGTTTCACCCGTTGCGTGCCAAAGGTGTCCTGAATCTCCAGTTCGCCGCCGTCGTAATCCTCGGGCTCACTGAAAAACAGCGTGGCCGACAGATCGGTGCGCACCCGCTCGATGCTGCCTTTGGGCTGACGCACGGCGTTGTCGATGTGAAAGTCGAAACTGCCGCCCGCCGTGTAGCAGTTGAGTAACGGCGGGAATACTTTGTGCGGCAGCGCAGCGGACATGAACTGCGGATTTTTCCACAGCCGCTCGAGCATCGCGGCACCGATTTCCTTGGCCAGCGGATGGCCTTCCGGCAGTTGCAGATTGTGCTTGGCCTTGGCCGACTGATAGCCGGCGGTGATTTTGCCATCGGCCCAATCCGCCTGCTCCAGCGCCTCGCGGATGCGCTGCACTTCTTCTTTGCCGAACAGGCCGGGGATGTGCAACAGCATGGCGATCGTACCTGATGGTAAAGGGGTGCCAATGGTATTGATTCTTATTGGCTGTGTAAAACCCGCGTGACGGATGAACCGGTAAAAACCGTAAGGTTAAATTGTAAAGAATGTAAATTCGTCGCGAATAACAATGTTTCGCAATTGATACGAATACCTGTTTACCCTATATTCCGCGACCTCAAATCCTTGGGGAGGGGAATAAAAATGTCACGTCAACACGCACAATTGCCGGTCAGTTCACCACGCCTGCTCGCTTCGGCCATTGGTGTCGCCATCACCGCCGGTTCCGCTGGCCACATGGTCTTCGCCGCAGAAAAGACCGACAGCAAAGCCTCCGGCAATGCCATCGCCCTGGACGCTACCGCCATCACCGGCGAAGCGCAGGACTCGACGTCCTACCAGGTCGAAAAAGCCTCCTCGCCCAAGTACACCGCGCCGCTGGTCGATACCCCGCGCTCGGTCACCGTCATCCCGCAACAAGTGCTCAAAGACACCGGCGCCCTGAACATGCAGGACGCGCTGCGCACCGTGCCGGGCATCACCTTCGGTGCCGGTGAAGGCGGCAACCCGCAGGGTGACCGTCCGTTCATCCGCGGCTTCGACGCTCAAGGCGACACCTACCTCGACGGCGTGCGCGACACCGGTTCGCAGAGCCGCGAAATCTTCGCTGTGGAGAACATTGAAGTCAGCAAAGGCCCGAACTCGGCCATCGGCGGTCGTGGCGCAGCCGGCGGCAGCATCAACCTGGTGAGCAAAAAAGCACACCTGGGCAACTCGTTCGACGGTGGTTTCACCTGGGGTTCCGACCAGACCCAGCGATACACCCTGGATGGCAACTACCAGTTCAGCGACACCGCTGCCGGCCGCCTGAACCTGATGAGCCACGAGAGCAATGTCGCCGGTCGCGACAAGGTCGACTACGATCGCTGGGGCATCGCGCCGTCCCTGGCGTTTGGCCTGGGCACCGACACCCGCGTCAACCTTGACTACTACCATCTGGAAAGCAACGACACCCCGGACTCGGGCATTCCCTACACCATTCCGGCCGGCGGTTCGGCGGCACGTACCAAGTCCAACCCGGACAAGCCGTACGCCGGTGGCGATCACAGCAACTTCTACGGTCTGGATCGGGACTTCCGCAAGGGCCGCACCGACACCGCGACTTTCGCCATCGAGCATGACCTGAGCGACTCGCTGACCATCAAGAACACCCTGCGGCACGGCACCAGCATGCAGGATTACATCCTGACTCAGCCGGACGACAGCAAGGGCAACGTCAACAATGGCAGCGTCTGGCGCCGTGCCAACACGCGGGTCAGCAACACCGAGACCACCACCAATCAGACTGATCTGTTCGGCAATTTCTATGTCGCCGGTTTCAAGAACAGCTTCTCCACCGGTGTCGAATACACCCGCGAGGAAGGCCAGAAATCCTCGTACAACGTCAACACTGACACCACGCCGCGCACCAGCGCCGCGACCACCAATTGCACCCCGTCGATGATTGGCGCATCGAGCGGCTACAACTGCACCTCGCTGTCGAATCCGAACCCTAACGATCCGTGGAACGGCGCGATCTCGCGCAACTACGCCGGCACCGACACCAAGGCCAACACCTATGCGCTGTATGCGTTCGACACCCTGGAGTTGTCCGAGCAGTGGCTGGTGAACATGGGCCTGCGTTACGACCACTTCGATACCGACTACAAGACCTACAACAAAGCAGGCACCACCACTTCCAAGGGTGATGACACCAGCGAGTTCGTCACCGGTCAGTTCGGCGTGGTCTACAAACCGGCACCAAACGGCAGCATCTACGCCTCCTACGCAACCTCCGCGACGCCACCGGGCAACACCCTCGGCGAAGGCCAGGAAGGCAACCCGCTGGGCGGCACTCCGGACCGCAATGGCAACCTGCTCAAGAGCGACATGGAGCCGGAAACCACCAAGAACTACGAAATCGGTACAAAGTGGGATCTGCTGAACGATCGCCTGTCGCTGACCGCTGACCTCTTCCGCACCGAGAAAGAAAACGCTCGCGTACAAGTCGACACCACCTCGTACGAAAACGCCGGCAAGACCCGCGTGCAAGGTATCGAGCTGTCGGCCAGCGGCAAGATCACCGACAAGTGGCAAGTGTTCGCTGGCTACGCCTACATGGACAGCGAACAGGTGGACGGTGGCGACCTGCCGACCAACAAGGCCAACAACGGTAACGAGTTGCCGAACACGCCGAAAAACAGCGCCAGCCTATGGACCACTTACCAGGTCACGCCGAAGCTGACCCTCGGTGGCGGCGCGTTCTACGTCGACGACGTCTACGGCAGCGTGGCCAACACCACGATGGTCGATTCCTATGTCCGCTACGACGCGATGGCCGCCTACAAGCTGAGCAAGAATGTCGACCTGCAACTCAACGTGCAGAACCTGACCAACGAGGTCTACTACGACAAAGCCTTCTCGACGCACTTCGCCAACCAGGCGGCGGGCCGTACTGCATTGTTGAGCACCAACTTCCACTTCTGACCGATGTGGAAACCTGTGGGAGCGAGCCTGCTCGCGAAAGCGGTGGGTCAGTCAAGTAGAGGCTGACTGACACGACGTCTTCGCGAGCAGGCTCGCTCCCACAAGGTATGCGCCGCAAGGCTTGGCCCCGTTCATCGACTGAACGGGGCCTTTGTGCGTAATCAAAGAAGCTCTCGACAACCCACGGCATAATGCGCGCCGTGATGACAATTTTCGAACGGACAAGGCGAGCGACGTGTTGAAGAAAACCCTGTTCCAGTTGCACTGGTTTTTCGGCATCACTGCCGGGCTGGTGCTGGCCCTGATGGGCATTACCGGTGCCGCCTACTCGTTCCAGGACGAAATCCTGCGGGCGCTGAACCCGTCGGTGTTGCAGGTGGAAAAACAGGTCGCTGGCGTCCTGCCCCCGGTCGAGCTGGTGGAACACATCGAAGCAAGCGCCGGCAAGAAAGTCGCGATGCTCTGGGTCGAAACCGACAGCGGCAACGCCGCACGTGTCTACTTCACCCCGCCCAAAGGCGAACGTCGCGGCGAGATGCGCTACTTCGATCCGTACACCGGCGAGTTCATGGGCGACGCTGTGGGCCAGGACTTTTTCGGTCTGATGCTGCAACTGCACCGCTTCCTCGCCATGGGCGATACCGGGCGCAACATCACCGGCGCCTGCACCTTGATCCTGGTGTTCTTCTGCCTCTCCGGGCTGTACCTGCGCTGGCCGCGCCAGTGGAACAGCTGGCGCGTGTGGCTGACCCTCGACTGGCAGAAAAAGGGCCGCAGCTTCAACTGGGATTTGCACTCGGTGGCCGGCACCTGGTGCCTGCTGGTGTATCTGCTGCTGGCGTTGACCGGGTTGTCCTGGTCGTACGAGTGGTACAACAAAGGCCTGACCAGACTGCTTTCCGATGCGCCGCAAAACGAACGCATGCGCGGCGGTCGTGGCCCGGCGCCGGAAGGCCCGGCACCGACGGCCGACTACGCGGCGATGTGGAGCAGCATCTATAGCGCTGCCGGCCCGGGCCTGTCGGCGTATAACATCCGCATGCCGCCAGTGGCCGGGCAACCGGCGACCGTGTTCTACCTGCTCGACAGCTCGCCGCATGATCGCGCGCTGAACCAGATCACCCTCGACCCGGCCACCGGCGTGGTCAAACGTGTCGACCGCTACGCCGACAAGAGCTTCAAAGCGCAGCTGTTGACCAGCATTTACGCGCTGCACGTCGGCAGCTATTTCGGTCTGGCCGGACGGATCATCGTCACCCTCGCGGCGGTGTGCATGCCGCTGTTTTTCATCACCGGATGGCTGCTGTATCTGGACCGCCGGCGCAAGAAAAAACAGATTCAGGACGCACGCAAAGGTCTTCAGACTCCGGCCGGCGATGCACCGGCATGGTTGGTGGGTTTTGCCACTCAGAGTGGTTTTGCCGAACAACTGGCCTGGCAGACCGCCGGGCAATTACAGGCCGCCGGGTTGCCGGTGAAGGTGCAGCCGCTGGCGGACGTCAGCGCCGAGGATCTGCGCGAATCGAGCAATGCGTTGTTCGTGGTCAGCACGTTCGGCGACGGCGAAGCACCGGACAGCGCGCGCGGTTTCGAACGCAAAGTGCTGCGTACCGCTGCCAGCTTCGACGGCCTGAACTATGCGGTGCTGGGCCTCGGCGATCGCCAGTACCCACAATTCTGCGGCTTCGCCCGACGCCTGCATCAGTGGCTTGACGATCACGGCGGCAAGACCCTGTTCGCTCCGGTGGAAGTCGACAGCGGCGACCCGTACGCCCTGCGTCACTGGCAGACGCAGCTCGGCCTGATCACCGGGCAAGCGCCGGTCGACACCTGGCAAGCGCCGAGCTACGACAACTGGACGCTGGTCAGCCGCGAACTGATGAACCCCGACAGCAGCGGCGCGCCGGTTTACCTGTTGGGCCTGAAGGCGCCGAGTACCAGCAGCTGGCTGGCCGGGGATCTGGTAGAGGTGCTGCCACGCAATTGCGCGTGGGCGGTCGAACATTTCCTCGACGGCCTCGGCATTCGCGGCGAAACCCGCGTGACGATCAACGGCCTGGAAGAGCCGCTGGAAGTCGCCCTCGCCTCGCGCCAACTGCCCGAGCATCGCGCGCATCTGGTCGGCCTGCATGCGCAAGCGCTGGTGGAGGCAATGGTGCCGCTGGCGATGCGCGAGTACTCGATTGCCTCGATTGCCGCTGACGGTGTGCTGGAGTTGATCGTGCGCCAGGAGCAGCACAGCGATGGCAGCCTGGGCATCGGTTCCGGTTGGCTGACCGAGCATGCTCCGGTCGGCGGCAGCATCAGCCTGCGTGTACGTCGCAACAGTGGCTTCCACCTGCCAAACGAACCGGTGCCGATGATTCTGCTGGGCAACGGCACCGGCCTCGCCGGGCTGCGCAGCCTGCTCAAGGCACGCATCGCCGACGGTCAGCAGCGTCACTGGCTGCTGTTCGGCGAGCGCAATCGCGAGCATGATTTCCTCTGCCGCGCGGAGCTGGAAGAGTGGTTGATCAATGGCGATCTGGCGCGACTCGATCTGGCGTTTTCACGGGATCAGGCGCAGAAGATTTACGTCCAGGATCGCCTGCGCGAATCCGCTGAAGAGCTGAAGAAGTGGCTGGCCGATGGTGCGGTGATCTATATCTGCGGCAGCCTTCAGGGCATGGCCGCTGGCGTCGATCAGGCACTCAACGACATCCTCGGCAGCGCCGAAGTCGAACGCCTGATCGAACAGGGTCGCTACCGCCGCGACGTGTACTGACACTACTCATACCCCATGTGGGAGCGAGCTTGCTCGCGAAGGCGTCGTGCCAGTCGGCCTAATTGTCAACTGATCCACCGCTTTCGCGAGCAAGCTCGCTCCCACAAGGAAATTGCAGTGCCTGTGAAATCAGACAGGCTGCAACTTCTGCTCGAAAACCGCCACCCCATTCAAATCCCGCAACACCACACTCATCTCCCCGCTCTGCGCTTCGATATTCACCTCGCCAAAAAACTGAAACCCGGCAAACGGTGAAGCGTTCTGCGTCGGTGGTGCTTTCTGGAACACCACCTCCGGGCCGAAGGTCTTGTCCAGCGGATTGGGCCCGAAACTGCCGGCATTCAGCGGCCCGGCGACAAACTCCCAGAACGGTTCGAAATCCTGAAACGCCGCGCGATCCGGGTGGTAATGATGCGCCGCGCAGTAATGCACGTCCGCGGTCAGAAACACGAAATTGCGCACGTGCTGCGCCCGCAGAAAACCGAGCAGTTCGGCGACTTCCAGTTCACGCCCTTGCGCCGGGCCGGGATCACCGTTGGCCACCGCTTCCCAGCGTGCGACGCCCGGGCTGACCTCGCCGTCGGGCACGCCGAGGCCGATCGGCATGTCGGCGGCGATCACCTTCCACTGCGCCTTGGAGTGCTTCAAGCCGCGCTTGAGCCAGTCCAGTTGTTCACGTCCCAAAAACGGTTTGGCCGCGCCAAGGTTGTCGTCGTTGGCCCCGCGATAGCTGCGCATGTCGAGCACGAACACGTCGAGCATCGGCCCGTAGCTGAGCTTGCGATAAATCCGCCCGCCGCCATCGGCCGCCTGCAAACGCATCGGCGAATATTCCAGCCAGGCCTTGCGCGCACGGCCGACCAGGGTGTGGATATCTTTCTCTTGATAACGCTCGTCGAGCTGCTTGCCCGGCGACCAGTTGTTGACCACTTCGTGGTCGTCCCACTGCCAGATCTGCGGTACTTCGGCATTGAAGCGGCGGATGTTTTCATCCATCAGGTTGTAGCGGTAATTGCCGCGATAGTCGTCGAGGGTCTGCGCCACTTTGCTCTTGGCTTCGGTGGTGAGGTTGCGCCAAATCCGCCCGCCTTCGGTGGTTACTTGCGCCGGCACCGGGCCGTCGGCGTAGATGGTGTCGCCGCTGTGGATAAAGAAGTCCGGCAGGCGCAGGCGCATGGATTCGTAGATGCGCATGCCGCCGATGTCCGGGTTGATGCCGAAGCCCTGGCCGACGGTGTCGCCACTCCAGACGAAACGGATATTGCGCCGCGCCTTCGGAGCGCTGCGCAAATGGCCGAGCCACGGTTCGCTGGCGACGCCGGATTGCGCGTCCTTGAAATACACCCGATAGAAAATCGCCTGATCGGCGGGCAGCCCGGTCAGCTCAACCCGGGCGGTGAAATCGGTGCGCGCGTCAGCCAGGGGCGAGACGACACGGCGCGGGTGGCGAAACTGGCTGCGGGTGTCCCACTCGACCACCATCCGCGCCGGACGGTCGCTGCGGCTCCAGATCATCGCGCGGTCGCCTTGCAGATCGCCGGACTGCACGCCGTCGGTGAGTTGCGGCCGATCCTTGACCGACGCGATCACTGCCGGCGCCAGCCCCGGCATCAGCAGCCCGGCACCGACAACCTGCATGACCCGTCGGCGACCAACGTTGAAATCGCTCATGCGTGTTCTCCCTGAAAAAAGGAAAACTTAAGCACGGGATCATGAATCCGGCATGACACAAACAAAGATCGCAGCCTGCGGCAGCTCCTACAGAGAACCTCGATCCCCTGTAGGAGCTGCCGAAGGCTGCGATCTTTTGCCCTTAAGCTTTTACCGGTTCCAGCGCCAACTCAACGGCTTCCGGACGCTTGACCGTCGCATAGACAACAGCCGTCAACAAACTCCCCGCAACAATCGCCAGCAGATACAACAACGCATGATTGATCGCATTGGGGATCGCCAGCACAAACAAGCCACCATGCGGCGCCATCAGTTTGCAGCCGAAGTACATCGACAACGCGCCGGTCAATGCACCGCCGGCGATGCTCGCCGGAATCACCCGCAGCGGGTCTTTGGCGGCAAACGGAATTGCCCCTTCAGAGATAAAGCACAGCCCCAGCACCAGCGCCGCTTTACCGGCCTCGCGCTCGGTCTGGGCGAACTTGCGGCGGGCGATGAAGGTAGCGATGCCCAGCCCGATGGGCGGCACCATACCGGCAGCCATGGTCGCGGCCATCGGCGCATAACTCTGCGAAGCCAGCAGCCCCACCGAGAAGGCATACGCGGCTTTGTTGATCGGTCCGCCGAGGTCGACGCACATCATGCCGCCGAGCAACACCCCGAGCAGGATCGCGTTGGTGGTGCCCATGCTGTCGAGAAAATGCGTCAGCGCCGCGAGCATCCCGGCGACCGGTTTACCCACCACGTAGATCATCACCAGACCGGTGAACAGGCTGGCGAACAACGGGATGATCAGAATCGGTTTCAGCGCTTCCAGACTCTGCGGCAACGCCACATAACGACTGATGGCCTTGGCCGCATAACCAGCGATGAAACCGGCGACGATCCCGCCGATAAACCCGGCGCCCAACGTGCTGGCGAGCAAGCCACCAATCATCCCCGGTGCCAGGCCCGGACGGTCGGCGATCGAGTAGGCGATGTAACCGGCGAGCAGCGGCACCATCAGCTTGAACGCGGTCTCGCCGCCGATCTGCATCAGTGCCGCCGCCAGCGTGCCTTCTTCCTTGAACGCGGTGATGCCGAAGACGAACGACAGCGCGATCATCAGACCACCGGCCACCACCATCGGCAGCATGAACGAGACACCGGTCAGCAGGTGTTTGTAAACGCCGGTTTTCTCTTGTTTGGTTGGCGCCTTGCCGTCGCTCGCAGCGCTTTCAACCTGAGCGTCGGCGAGGGCTTTTTTCAGTGTGGCTTCGGATTGCTTCAAGGCAATGCCGGTGCCGCAGCGGTAGATTTTCTTGCCGGCAAAACGCTCGGTGGCGACTTCGATGTCCGCCGCCAGCAACACCACATCAGCCTCGGCAATCGCCGTCGCGCTGAGCGGGGTTTTCGCGCCGACCGAACCCTGGGTTTCGACGTGCAGTTCATAGCCCAGACGCTTGGCCGTCTGCTGCAACGCCTCGGCCGCCATGAAAGTGTGGGCAACACCGGTCGGGCAGGCGGTGATGGCGACGATGCGCGGCGCACGCGGCGCAGCGGTAAGCGGGGCGGCTTCGCTGGCGACATAAACTTCAGCCTCTTGCGCACCGCGACGCAGCACCGCTTCGACATCTTGCAGCGCTTGCGCCGGGGCGATGCGGAACACGCGCTTGCCGACAAAACGCGTCATGTCGATGTCACCGGTGGCGACCAGCAACACCCACTCCGCCGCCTCAATGGTGGCGGCCGACAACTCACGTTCCGGATGCGCCGCATCGACCACTTCAACGCTGGTGCTCCAGCCCTGACGCTGGGCCGCCGCGTCGAGCAGACGGGCGCACAGCACACTGGTGACCATGCCGTTCGGGCAGGCCGTGACAATGGCTAATTTCATGACAAACCCTCTTATTGTTCTGTCAGGGGACGCACGCGCACGCCCTGTTCGAGCCGCGCCAGTTGCGCCGCATCGTTGATGCCGAAACCGATCTGGGTCACCGCCATCGCGGCAATCGCCGTGGCCGTACGCAGGGTCTGCTCGGGCGTCTCGGCACTGAGCAGACCGTGGAGCATGCCGGCCAGCAGCGAATCGCCGGCCCCTACCGTGCTGGCGACCGTAACCTTCGGCGGCGTGGCATGCAGCGCCGAGCCGACACTGAACCAGTTCACACCGTCGGCACCGTGGGAGATCACCACGTGCTCGATGCCTTTGGCATGCAGGCACACCGCTGCCTGGCCTTCGGCGGTGTGCGAGACCACATCGCAATCGAGCGCATCGGCGAGTTCTTCGGTGTTCGGCTTGATCAGCCACGGGCGCGCTTCAATGGCCGCGCGCAAGGCTTCGCCGCTGCTGTCGAGGGCGACTTTCAGGCCGAGGCCGTTCAGGCGTTCGATCAACTCGCGCAACCACTGCGCGCTGACGCCACGCGGCAGACTGCCGGCGACCACCACCGCGTCATGCCCCGGAGCAATCTGCAGCAGACGCTCAAGCAACGCTTGCTGCGCCGCGGCGTCGACCACCGGTCCCGGACCGTTGATGTCGGTGATGCGCCCATCGTGCTCGGCGACCTTGATGTTGCTGCGCGTCTCCCCCGGCACGCGGATGAAGGCGTCGACAAAACCGCGCTTGGCAAACAGGGTTTCGAAGGCCTGTAGATTGTCTTCGCCGAGAAAGCCGCTGACCGTCAGTTGATGCCCGAGGTCTGCGAGTACCTGGGCGACGTTCACGCCCTTGCCGGCGGCATGGGTGTGCATCTCGTCGCTGCGGTTGACCTGACCGGCCTCCAGGCGTGGCAACTCGACCGTGAGGTCCAGCGCCGGGTTGAGGGTCAGGGTGAGAATCTTGGCCATTACAGGGCCTCCACTAATGCACGCACTTCGTTCGCGCTGCCCACGGTGAGGGCGTGTTGAGCAAGGGTTTGCGCCTGGGGCAAGCTGAGTTCGCGGATGCGCGCCTTGACCTCGGCGATGCTGCGCCCGGACACGCTCAGCTCATCGACGCCGAGGCCGACCAGCACCGGCACCGCCAGCGGATCCGCCGCCAGCTCGCCGCAGACACCGACCCATTTGCCATGGGCATGCGCGGCGCGCACGGTGATGTCGATCAGTTGCAGCACCGCCGGGTGCAGGCCGTCAGCCTGGGCCGAAAGCGTCGGATGACCACGGTCGATGGCCAGGGTGTATTGCGTGAGGTCGTTGGTGCCGACGCTGAAAAAGTCGACTTCCTTGGCCAGCACCGGCGCCAGCAACGCAGCGGACGGCACCTCGATCATGATCCCCAGTTGCAAGTCCGCGACCGGGATTTCCAGGCGCAGGCGTTCGGTCATGTCGCGGGCCTGACGCCACTCTTCAACGCTGCCGACCATCGGGAACATGATCCGCAACGGCCGGTTGTCCGCCGAACGCAGCAAGGCGCGCAACTGCGCTTCCATGACCTGCGGACGCTGCAAGGTCAGGCGAATGCCGCGCACGCCGAGGAAGGGGTTTTCTTCCTTGGCGATCGGCCAATACGGCAGCGGTTTGTCGCCACCGACATCAAGGGTGCGCACCACCAGCGGCCGACCGGCGAGGCCATCGAGAACGCGGCGATATTCAGCCTCTTGAGTGGCTTCGTCCGGCGCCTGCGGGTGGGCCATGAAAATCAGTTCGGTGCGCAGCAGCCCGATGCCTTCCGCGCCCTGCTCGACCGCAGCAGTGACGCCGGCGCTTTCACCGATGTTGGCGAACACTTCCACGGCGTGACCGTCAGTGGTGTGCGCCGGCTGATGCCGTTGTTCGGCGGCAGCCTTGAGACGCTGCTCGCGGGTGTCGCGTTCCTCGGCGGCACGTTGCAGGGTCGCGGCATCGGCATCGACGTGCAGGCGACCGCGCTGGCCGTCGAGCAGCAGCGGCGTGCCGGGTTCCAGCAATAACACTGCTGCGCCCGCACCGACCAGCGCCGGAATCCCCAATGCACGGGCGACGATTGCACTGTGCGCCGTGGCGCCACCACGCGCGGTGAGAATCCCAGCCACGCGGGACGGATCGAGTCGCGCCACGTCCGACGGGCCGACCTCATCCATCACCAGAATGTACGGCTGCTCCGGCTCGTTCGGCGTTTGTACACCGCAAAGTTGCGCCAGCACCCGGCGACCGATGTCCCGCAGGTCCGCCGCCCGCTCGGCGAGCAACGCGTCCTGCAGCGATTCCTGTTGCCTGGCTGCCGCTTCGATCACCGCCATCCACGCCGCTTCGGCGCTTTCGCCTTGCTTGAGGCGAGTGTCGACTTCGTCGGTCAGTTCCGGGTCGTCGAGCATTTCCTGGTGAGTGATGAAAATCTCGCGGATGGCCTTGGCCTTGCTGCGTTCGATCAGGCCCTGAATGTCACGGCGCACGTCGCTCAGAGCTTGCTTGAGGCGTTCGCGCTCGATCGCGGCGGACTCGCCGCGCAACGGGTAATCAATGGCTTGCGGCACCTGAATGTGCGCAGGTCCAATGGCGATGCCCGGTGCCGCCGGGATCGCCTGCAATTGCGCGCCGGACGCCGGGGCAATCAGCACCTCGGCAATATCGGTGATGACTTCGCGTTGCTGACTCACGGCCGGCAGCGGTTCGACTTCTTCACCGAGGCCTTCTTCGATAGCGGCCAGCAGCGCCGGCAAGGCATCGGCGGCGATGCTCGGTTCGGCGATCAACTCCAGCACCTGACCACGCCGCGCACCGAGGCTCAGCAGTTTGCTCAGGCTTTTCACCGACACCGCGCTGTCCGCGCTGTCGACGATGCGCACACGGATTTCACCGTCAAAACTCTTCGCCAGTTGCGCAAGGATCTTCGCCGGACGTGCATGCAGACCGTGAGCGTTGGCCAGCGCAATTCGCGCGCTCGGCCAATCGGCGGGCAGTTCGCCGCCGAGCACTTCGAGAACTTTGCGGCTGCTGGTGGCACGGCCCAGCTCATGGCCGCGACCTTCAATCAACAACGCGCACAGACGTTCGAGCAGCGCCTGATGCGCCTCACCCAGACTGGCCAGACAGAACAGACCGCTGAGCGGCTGGCCGAGGTAACGCATCGGTTTGTCCGGAGTGACGAACGCCAGGCCCGGACGCTTCACGGTTTGCTCGCTGTGCAGCCACCACAGGCCATCGCCCAGCGGCAGCGCTTCGACTTGCTGCAACACACCGGCAAACCCGTTGCTCACACAATCGGCCTGCCGCAGCAGACGCGCGCCACGCCAGACCAGTTCTTCGAAATCGTCAGCCGACACGCCGAGGCCGATCATCTGCGCATCCAGCGCCAATTCCTGCGGCGCACCTTGCAGCAGTTTCAGCAGCGCTTCCGGCGAGCTCGCGCGACGCAGGGCCTGGCCCAGATCGGTCTCGCCGAGGGCGCGGGTCAGCAGTTGCAGCAGACGCAGGTGTTCGTCGGATTTGGCAGCGATGCCGATCGCCAGATAAACGATCTGGCCATCGCCCCAATCCACGCCCTCGGGAAACTGCATCAGCCGCACGCCAGTGGCGAACACCTGATCGCGGGTCTCGGGCGTACCGTGGGGGATGGCGATACCCTGGCCGAGAAAGGTCGAGCCCTGGGCTTCCCGGGCCTGCAAGCCGGCGAGGTAGCCATCGGCGACCAGGCCATCGGCCACCAGATGATTGGCGAGTAGTTGCAGGGCGGCGGGTTTATCCACAGCCGATTGGCCCATGGATATCTGCTCTATAGTGAGCTCGAGCATGCGATCTCCTTTTTGGCACATGGATGCGCCAGGATATTGTTTTGAATGGTCACAGCTTAGGCGCTGGTCAGCCTGCTTTTCAGCGGCCGTTTTGGCGGTTTCACGGCAGAACCGGCCAAAGGCGTCTAAAACGTAGAAAATACGCTTGCTGAAACGTTTAATCTAGATTGATCGGCACGTTACTCGATAATGTCTCATCCTTGAAGTCCAACTTGTCGGATGCGCTGCGACAATAGTCGTCTGCCTGAATCGGGTAGGATTGGCGAAAATGTCGCGGCAAGCTCGAAAAAACAAGGAAATACCGGGTTGAAACTCAGTGATATCGCGCGGTTGGCCGGAGTGTCCGTGACCACCGCCAGCTACGTCATCAACGGCAAGGCCGAACAGCAACGCATCAGCAACGCCACGGTCGAGCGGGTGCGTGCGGTCGTCGAACAGCACGGCTTCACCCCCAATCCACAAGCGGCCGGGTTGCGCAGTCGGCACACGCGCACGTTGGGCTTTATTCTGCCGGATCTGGAAAACCCCAGTTATGCGCGGATCGCCAAGCTGCTGGAGCAAGGCGCACGGGCGCGGGGTTATCAGTTGCTGATCGCCAGCTCCGACGACGCGCCGGACAGCGAGCGCCAGTTGCTGCAACTGTTCAAGGCGCGCCGCTGCGATGCGCTGATTGTCGCCAGTTGCCTACCGACCGGTGACGACAGCTATCGCCAGTTGCTGGCCAAGGGCCTGCCGATCATCGCCATCGACCGGGTCATGGAACCCGAGCACTTCTGCTCGGTGATCAGTGACGACCGCGAAGCCAGCCTGCACCTGACTCAGAGCCTGCTCGCCCCGCAGCCAAAGCAGATCGTGCTGCTCGGCGCGCGTCCTGAGTTGAGCATCAGTCAGGAACGTGCGGCCGGCTTCAAGCAGGCACTGCTCGACTTCAAAGGCGAAGTGCTGATCGAGCACGCCGAGTCCTTCAGCCGCGAATGCGGCAAGCAACTGATGGAAGAACTCCTGCAACGGCTGGGGCATTTGCCGGATGCACTGGTGACCACCTCCTACGTGCTGCTGCAGGGCGTGTTCGATGCGCTGCATGACTTCCCGCTCAAATCCCGTCCGCTGCGCCTGGGCACCTTCGGTGACACGCAGTTGCTCGACTTCCTGCCATTGCCGGTCAACGCCATGGCCCAGCAACACCAGTTGATCGCCGACAAGGCGCTGGAGCTGGCGTTGGCTGCGGTTGAGCAAGCCGAATACAAGCCTGGCGTGCAGGCCATCGCGCGGACCTTCAAGCAGCGTATTCACCGGGACTGAGCCGTGGAGCTGATCGACAGCCACACCCACCTCGACTTCCCCGACTTCGACGCCGATCGCGCGGCGTTGCTCGCCGAAAGCCGCGCTCTCGGCGTGCGGCGGATGGTGGTGCTGGGGGTTCATCAGGGCAATTGGCAAAGGCTGTGGGATCTGGTGCAGAGCGATGCCGACTTGTATGCAGCGTTCGGTCTGCATCCGGTGTACCTCGATCAGCATCGACCCGAAGACCTGCGCGCACTCGGCGACTGGCTGACGCGGCTGCGCGGCCACCGGCAACTGTGTGCGGTGGGCGAGATCGGTCTGGATTATTTCATCGAAACCCTCGACCGCGAACGCCAGCAAGCGCTGTTCGACGCGCAACTGCAACTGGCGGCAGACTTCGATTTGCCGGCGCTGATCCACGTCCGCCGCAGCCACGCAGCCGTAATCGCCACGCTCAAGCGCTTCAAGCTCAAACGCGCCGGGATCATCCACGCCTTCGCCGGCAGCCGTGAAGAGGCACGCGAATACATCAAACTCGGGTTCAAACTGGGTCTGGGCGGCGCGCCGACCTGGCCGCAGGCGTTGCGCATGCATCGGGTGCTGGCGGAGTTGCCACTGGATTCGATCGTGCTCGAGACCGACTCGCCAGACATGGCCCCGGCGATGTTTCCCGGCGTACGCAATACACCGGCACACTTGCCGGCGATCTGTGCGGCGCTCGCCGAGTTGATGAACATCAGCCCGGAACAACTGGCCGCTGCCAGCACTGCCAACAGCTGCGAAGTATTCGGTTGGTAACACGCCTTCTGCAGGAGCTGCGGCACTGCGATCTTTTGCTCCTCGCCCTTAAAACAAGATCAAAAGATCGCAGCCTCGTTTCACTCGGCAGCTCCTACAGTCGGTTTGCATGCGCTCTGGCTGCGTCGAGGATCAGGGTCATGTGCTGACGGTGGTGAAAAAAACGCAGTAGCGCGAAGTACGCGAAAAGCACGATCAGTGACGCATTCAACTGTTCAGTTACGCTGAGCAGGCCGATCCACTCCATGACCAGCGCCACCAGCAATGCGGTGCACACGGTTACCGAGGCGCTGAAGCGCAGCAATCCCAGCGAATCGAGGGACTTGAAGCGTTTGATCTGTTTCGGGCAACGCAACTCCAGAGTTTTCTGGCAGTGCGCGCAAGTGAACGGTTCGTTGATTGCGATGGCGTTGAGTTGCCATGGCTTGAGTAGCTGCGTGGTCTGGCAATGAGCACAACGGCCCTGGACTCCCAGGGTTGCAACGGACATGAGCGGCCTCCTCGACGCAATCAGCGGAACACGGATACTGGCTCATTAATGACGAAAAGCCAGCCGTCGGAAGAAAACAGGAATTGGCTTACACGCGTAAGTATCAATGCATTACAAAATGTTCTGACATCTGCCCTGCTCCCCCTGTTGGAATGAGCATGTAGTGAGGGGATTAATCCCCGATGGACTGCGCAGCAGTCCCTGATCACTTGCAGGCATGGGGGGGACGCTGCGCGTCCCATCGGGGATGAATCCCCTCCCTACAGGTTTCTCGGCAGTATTCAGACGCGGAACGCGCTGATCAGCTGTTTGAGTTCCACTACCTGCGCCGACAATGCCCGGCTGGCGTCCTCGGTCTGATGCGCACCTTGGGCCGTGCGTTCACCGGCGCGGTTGATCTCGACGATGTTCTGGTCGATGTCATGCGCGACGGCGGTCTGCTGCTCCACGGCAGCGGCGATCTGCTGGTTCTGATCGACGATCATGCCTACCGCCCCCAGGATATTTTCCAACGCCTGCTGGACCTTTTCCGACTGCCCGACCGTGCCGTTGGCCATCTGATGGCTGACGCCCATGGCTTTCACCGCCGCACCGACGCCGCCATGCAGTTTGGCGATCATCTGCTCGATTTCTTCGGTCGATTGCTGAGTGCGTTTGGCCAACGTACGCACTTCATCTGCCACCACGGCAAAGCCACGGCCCTGCTCGCCGGCACGGGCCGCTTCGATGGCCGCGTTGAGCGCCAGCAGATTGGTCTGCTCGGCAATGCTCTTGATCACTTCCAGCACGCGGCTGATCGACTGGCTGTCGCTGGCCAACTGATTGATCACCAGCACCGATTGGTCGATTTCGCTGGCCAACGCGGCAATGCTGCCCTGCTGCGACTCCACCAGTGTGCGGCCGCTGACGGTTTCATCGTTGACGCTGTGCGCACTGCTCACCGCTGCCGCTGCGCTGCGTGCAACTTCCAGCGAGGTCGCCGACATCTGATTCATCGCGGTCGCCACTTGCTCGATCTGCGTGCGCTGCCCGGCCACCGCCTGATTGCTTTGCGCGGAGACGTTTTCCACCTGCCCGGCCTGGCGCTCGACCTCGGCCACGGTTTGGCCGACCCGTTCGATCAGGTCGTGGATCTTCCTTACGGTGCCGTTGAACACCTCGCCCAGCTCGCCGAGTTCATCGCGGCTGCTGGCCTTGAAATTGACCGTCATGTCACCGGCCGCGACCTTGTCCATCATCGCGCCCAAACGCTTGAGCGTAGTGCGGGTCGAGGCGTAGAAACCCGCGTAGAGATAGAAAATCAGCACGAACACCACCGACAACGCCACCGCCTGCAACACCATGTGCGTGCGGTTTTGCGCCAGGCGCTGTTGCAGTTGGGTATCGAGAAATTTCAGGGTCGCGTCATTGAGCTGGTAGGTCTGCGCCATCAGCCCGGTGACTTGGTCGTAAAACGCCTGCCACGGAGTATCGAGGGTCTCGGCCACCACGACTTTCGCTTCAAACAGTTCACTGGCCTGTTTGAGCGAGTTCTTGCTGCTGTCGGACGGCGCGCTGAGGCTGGCGCGCGCGGCTTTGCTGGAATCGAGGGCATCCTGCAATTTCAGTGCGTATTCGGCCTGGAGCTTTTCGATCTGCGCCAGCAACTCGTCGAAACGGGTACTCGACGAGCTGTTGAGAAAGCCCTGCCCCAACGAATACGAGCCGATGGCCCGGCCTTCGCCGAGGGTTTGGGTGACGCCCGGGGTAATGTTGGTGAGCAATTCGCTGAGCTGGCGGATGTCGCTCTGATTGTCGCGGCTCAGTCCGGCCTGACTGGCGATGATCTGGCTGAATATCTGCGCATTACCAAGCAATTTGCCGATCATCGCGCTTTTGCTTTGCAGGGAGCTTTCCGCCTGTTGCGCCTTGAACGCGCTGATCATTTCGTCGCGTTTGCCGTCGAACAGTTTGACCTGCTCGGGATCGTCGGTCATCGCCTGCAGACCTTGCAAGCGCGCCAGCACGTCTTGCTCCAGACTGCTGATCTGCGCCTCGAGGTTGTCGGCCTTGCCGGACTGCCCGAGGACAACGTTGATCTGCACCAGATTATTCAGCGTTTCCAGATCCCGGCGCAGGCTCAGGCTGCTGCCCAGCAGATCGAGGCTCTGCAATTCGACACGGGTGCCCTGGAATTCGCGGTAGGAATCGCGCACCAGATAGAAATTGGTCACCAGCATCGGCACCAGGAACAGCACGCTGATCAGGCTGAACTTCATGCCGAAGCTCAGACGGTTCATCAGCGAGACGGCGGGATAGAGCAAGCTCTTCACTGGAAGTCTCCCTTGGTTTTTCTTGTTTTTATTGGCAGGCGCAGGGCGACAGCAGATAGCCACTATCGGGCGCTGTCTCTGTATAGCTCAAATCGGCGGGAGGTTTTGTAACTTAAGGTTAACGACTACGCTGCGCCGGTCACTGACCTGTGGCGAGGGGATTTATCCCCGATGGGCTGCGCAGCAGCCCATTAAGATATTGGGGCCGCTGCGCGCCCCATCGGGGATAAATCCCCTCACCACAATGAATTTCACGGGCGAGTATCAGTGAATCAAGACTGTCCACAAGGCAAACCCGGCATACCACAGCACTGCCGCGCGCAGCAGCAGTTCCCACAGGCAATCGAGGGTGTTGATGCCTTCAGGGCCGACCATCGGCGGCGGGATCTCGCCTGCTGCCAGACCGACCTTGTTGATCAGATGCGCGGCGCTGATGTTCCAGTTCAACAGCTCGTGCAACATCACCCGGCTGACCGCGACGAAGTTGCCAACCAGTGCAAGGCTGGCAGCCAGCAGGCGCACCGGCAACCAGTCAAAGGCGTGACGTAACTGGGCGGCACGTTCGGCGAGCGCCGGGTTCTGGCTGTTTTCTTCCGCCAATGCCAGCAAGCGATAAGCTAGCGCCGCGACCGGACCGAGCACGAAGTACCAGAAAATCACCGCGAAGAAGCTCTGATAGGCCTCCCATAACAGATGCCCCTGGACCCTATCCAGCAACTGCTCGCCGCTGTCGGCGCAGATGTCCAGATCACGTTTGGCCACATGCGCGGCCGCTTGCAGGTCTTCGCGACGCCAGGCGTCACGAAACGGCCCGAGGCCACCGAGCAGATCACCGCGTCCCAGCGCATAAATCACCACCAGCAAATGCACCGGTAGCGCCAGCAGGCCATAAGCGACAGGTTCCAGCACCAGCAGCAACAAGCCGAGCAGCGCCACCGGCAGCAACACCAGAATGATCAGCACCAGCCACGGCCGATTCGATAATCGTGGGCTGCTTTCGAGTTTGTGCAGCTCGCGGATCCATCCGCCATCGCGTTGAACCCGATGGCGCAAGGCCGAGAACTTCTCGATCCAGACCGCCAGCAGTAACACCAGAAAACTCATTGTCCTTCCTCTTGTGCCAGGGCTGCGCGGTAACGCGCCCAGTCGAATGCCGGGCCAGGATCGGTCTTGCGCCCGGGTGCGATGTCGCTGTGCCCGCAAATACGGGCGCCGGTGATGGCCGGAAATGCGGTTTGCAGCTGACGCGTCAGCGTGATCAGCGCCTGATACTGCGCATCGGTAAAGGGCAGATCATCGGTGCCTTCGAGCTCGATGCCCACGGAAAAATCGTTACAGGTTTCCCGGCCTTCGAACTTCGACACGCCCGCATGCCACGCCCGCTCCAGACAGGAGACAAACTGGGTGACGCTGCCGTCACGTTCGATCAGAAAATGCGCCGAGACGCGCAAGTCGGCAATCCCAGCAAAATAGGGATGCTCGGTGACATCCAGACGATTCTGGAAAAATTCCTGCACCTTGCCGGTGGCGAACTGCGCCGGCGGCAGGCTGATGTTGTGGATCACCAACAGGGAGATTTCGCCCGCGGGGCGTTCATTGAAGTTGGGTGATGGGCAGACCTGCACCCCGTGACACCACCCGCTAGCGGGATCCAACTGCATACCGATTCCTTCAACGCCGACTGTGTTGGCGCCCAGTATGCCGTGATCAGCCCCCGGCGCGCGATCACTTGCCGCGATTGAGTCGCCGCAGATTGCCAAGCACCGACTCCAGCGCCCGATCGAACAGTAAAGTGTCATCCAGTGCCCGTACCGCGCCCCGGCGGAATTCAAGGGCCAGGTCGATGCGGCTGCGCTCCAGCACTTTCATCCCGGTACGATCAACAAACACGTATTTGCCGGTGGCTTCGATGATCGCCGCGAGCTTGCAGCGCAGGCTATGCTCGTCGTCTTCCTGGAAGGCGACCCAACTGCCCAGACGCAGTTGCTCCACCTGACGCAGGCCGGGGTCGTCATGCGCCAGGCCGCTGGCATTCAGGCCGATCGCGCCCTCATCGGCGCTGCGCAGGGTAATGTGCTGCGACACTTCAACCAGCGCCGGCGCATCGGTTGACGGCTCGGTTGAGGGCTCAAGCACCCGCACATGCAGCGCTTCCAGCTCGCTGAAAAATTCGCTGGTGGCGAACGGATCGAACGCCGAACTGCTCAGGCCATCACGCAATGATTTGAGCAAACCGGGCACCAGCGCCAGCAATCGCAGACCGGCGTTCGCCTCGTCATGACGCTGCACGCTCCAGATCAATTGTTCCATGGTCTGGACGTCGGCCTGCCATTCAGCCGACTGGTCGCCATGCTTGAGGCACGTCAGCAGCAGTACTTTGCTCCACGCATCACGCACGAACATTACCACCGAAGGCGGCAGGACTTTCCCCAGCAGCGCCAGATTCAACACCTGCTCGACCCGCTGCCGGGCCAACTCGGTTTTCGCTCGCCCCTCCTCGGCGTCGCGCAAACGCTGCTCAAGCAATTCGCTGCGCCGCCGCTCATCGCTGGTGAAGGCGAGGAAGTCTGCGAGCAATTCGGAGAAGATCGCCGGGTCGTCAACGAACTCGGTGAGCAGGCGCTGCACCACTTGTTCGATGCGCAGATACAGGCTGTCACGCGCCTCGCCGCTGCAATCGCCCCAGCCCATGGCGGCATCGGCGATTTCGTTGAGCAGGCGTCGCGCCGGGTGGCTGCCGCGGCTGAAGAAGCTTTTGTCGAGCACCGCCACTTTGAGCATCGGAATCTGCAAACGGGCGATCAACGCCTTGAGCGAATCCGGCAGGTTAGGGTCTTCGAGAATGCAGTCGAAGACCATGGCGATCAGGTTGATCACGTCTTCATCCGCACCGTCGACGATGCGCGATTTGCCGCTCCTGACGCTGACCCGCGTCAGCAACTGTTCGAGCTGGTTGCGCAGGTCGAAGTCATCCTGCGCCGCCAGCGCCGGTACGTATTGCTGAAGATGCGAGAGCAGGCGCAGCAGATCGCGGGTACTGATCGGTTGCGTCGCGACGCTCGGCTCCAGGGTCGGCGCGACGCTGCCGCGCACGTGCAGGAGCAACTCCTGCAACGCGGCGAAAACTTCCTGTACGCCTTCGTCGGCGGGAGCCGGCTCGTCGCTTTCTTCGCTGCTGATGCTCGCTGCCGCACGCTCGACCGCGCGACGCGCAGGTGCCGGTTTCAACTCGGGCAGCACGCCAGTGGCGACCAGCAATTGATTGGCTTCGGCGTACAACGGCTCGGTGTCGGCCAGCACGTAGCGTTCGAACAGTTTGAGCAAGATCAGCTTGACCTTGATCTCCACCCCCAGGTTGCGCCCGGCTTGCAGAAAAAACTCGCAGAGCATCGTCGGCCCGAGCGGGTTGTGCTGGTTGTCGAAATTCTTGCCCAGCAACACGTTGAGCCGCGCAGTCAGTTGATCGAGGGCAAAGCCGTCACGCTTGAGCACCCGACCGACCATGGTCTCGACCGCTACATTGCGCTCCATGTCGTCGGTCCGCGGTGCCGACTCTTCGAACATCAACGAATCGGGCAACGTGTGCTGAACGGGGTCGTACTGGATGAGGGCGACGAAGGCTTCGAAAAATTGTTCGAGAAACCCGCGCTCGATGTTTTTGCGTTTGAGGCGCAGGTCGCGCATGGCTTCGAAAAAGATGTTCTGTTCGACATCGTTGCGCGCCCGGTCGGCCATTTCGAACAGGGTGTCGTCGGCGTTATCGAACAACTCCTGCAAACCGTGGCGCAGTTGCTGGGCCGCCTTGTCGCGGACCTGAAGCAGAATCACAGGCAGGCGGGCGAGCGGCGAGTGATTCGCCTGATCGGTAGCGGCCTTGTGCAAAGGCACTACATTCCCGTCGTTGTGCATCCAAGCCTCCTGAAACGGTGATTCCACTGGGCAGATACCGCGCGATTCCCTGTGGGAGCGGGCTTGCTCTCACATCAGCGTCAAAGCCATGACGTCAAATGCAAGGCGGATTATCTTGCAAAACTTGTCGCGGGCGCTATAGCCATCAGGGTTTCCCCTATGCCTGCAACACCTTCCAGTGACCACGAGAAGCATTGCTTTGCTCACAGAAAATCGACCAGTTGCCGTCTGCCACGCGCGTTCTCGTCTTGGGTTGGCTCTCGCCATGCCCCTATAATCGGCGCACTTAGTTTGTGGAGCCCGTTATGCCGAATCTACGTCTCGCCGATCTGACCGCCGAAATCGAAGCCAACGTGCGCCGTGCGTTGCTCGAAGACGTCGGCAGCGGCGACATCACCGCGCAACTGATCCCGGCCGAACGTCTGGCCAAAGCCACCATCATTACTCGCGATGAGGCCGTCATCTGCGGCACGGCGTGGGTCGACACGGTGTTTCGCCAGCTCGATCCGCGGGTCGCGGTGCATTGGCAGGTGCGGGATGGCGAACGGGTCAAACCCAATCAGCCGTTGTTTCACCTGGAGGGCCCGGCGCGTTCACTGCTGACGGGCGAGCGCAGCGCGCTGAACTTCCTGCAACTGCTGTCCGGCGTGGCGACGCGTGCGCAGTACCTGGCGGACTTCGTGGCCCAGACCCAGGTCAAGCTGCTGGATACCCGCAAGACCCTGCCGGGCCTGCGTCTGGCGCAGAAATACGCAGTGACCTGCGGCGGCTGCCACAACCACCGCATCGGCCTCTACGACGCGTTTCTGATCAAGGAAAACCACATCGCCGCCAGCGGCGGCATCGCGCAGGCCATCGCCGCCGCGCACAAGATCGCGCCGGGCAAACCGGTGGAAGTCGAAGTGGAAAGCCTGGAAGAGCTGAAAGAAGCGCTGGCAGCCGGCGCCGACATCATCATGCTCGACGAGTTGAGCCTGGACGACATGCGCGAAGCCGTGCGCCTGAACGGCGGCAAGGCCAAACTGGAAGCCAGTGGCGGCATCAACGAAAGCACGCTGCTGCCGATCGCCGAGACCGGGGTCGATTACATCTCGATCGGTGCGATGACCAAGGATGTGAAGGCAGTGGACCTGTCGATGCGTCTGAGCCTCTGAGGCCCTTACGCCATAAAAAACGCCAGCCCGGTTAAGGCTGGCGTTTTTGCTTCAGACCACCAGATTGTTCATCTCGCAGTACTCTTCCCAATCGACGCCCAACACTTCGGCCGCCTCCTTGTGCAGTTCCAGACGCTTGGCCTCAAACTCTTCAGGGGTGCTGGTGTACTTGAGCGTCAACTCCCACGGCTGCAAGCCCTGGGCCTCGGCTTCGTCCTCGAACGCCCACTGGATCTGGTCCTTCTGCTCATCAGGACTCAGGTCCTTGATCTCTTCCAGCAGTTGGGGCGCATCGAGCTTGTATTTCTCCAGCGCTTGTTCGTGACGTTGCTCTTGAGTTAATTCGGTCATGGCGTTCTCGCTGATCGTAAGAATGGAGGATGGATCTGGATCATCAAGGATCTCTCTGACGCGGACTGTCCGGCCTTCGGAACCATTCGGGATCATCTGAAAACTGCTGGGCGATGCTCATGCAGGCATCGAATATAGGACGTTTGCATGACGAATTACACGGCTCTTTACATCTCTCGAACAAAAACTTGACCTGCGGAACATAAATCCGGATTTTGAATCATAGCGATGTGCCACTTCGGCACTCACTCTTGCTGTTCACAAGGAAAACCAGTGATGCGCAGCTTTTCGAAGAATTGTTCCGTTGTGTCTGCCAGTGCCTTGCTCGCCGCCATGCTGTTGCCGGCCAGCGCCATGGCGCTTGAATTGAGCAACAGCAGCTCATCCTATGGCGACAAGGTTTCGCTGATTCACAATGACTACGGCAAGGATGTTGTCATCAAAAGCGATATCAGCATTGATGAACTGCAAAAGATCCGCGATACCGTCCGCGATCAGTCACGCCAGATTGAAGAACTCAAACGCAGCAGCGGTTCGAGTTCGAACTCCAGCAGCAAGGAAATCGATGACCTGAAGAGCAAGGTCAAGGATCAGGACCGGCAACTGGATACCCTCGGACGTCAGGTCGAAGACCTCAAGCGCAACAGCGGCTCGAGCTCGAATTCCGCCAGCAACGAGATTTCCAGTCTGAAGCAGAAAATCAATGATCAGGATCGCGCCATGGATCAGCTCAAACGTACCGTCGAGGATCTGAGCCGCAAAGTGAAATAAGGGAGGTGGTGCCCGAGACAGGAATCGAACCTGCGACCTTCGCGTTACGAGTGCGCTGCTCTACCGGCTGAGCTACACGGGCGGTGGGCTAAACCTAGCACCGGTTTTCATAAAAGCAAAGATCGCAGCCTGCGGCAGCTCCTACACGATAGTTAACACACCTGTTGTGTAGGAGCTGCCGCAGGCTGCGATCTTTTGATCTTTAAGCGCGACAAAAAAAAATCCCCGCCGTTTTCACGGCGGGGCATTTTCATTGCGCTGAAGCTGGGGGCTGATTAAACGCCCGAAGCCTTGGCCGCTGCCACGTCTTTGATGGACAGCTTGATACGGCCGCGGTTGTCCACGTCCAGTACCAGCACTTCCACTTCCTGGCCTTCTTTCAGGATGTCGGTGACTTTCTCTACGCGAGCGTCGCTCAGCATCGAGATGTGCACCAGACCGTCCTTGCCCGGCAGGATGTTGACGAATGCGCCGAAGTCGACGATGCGCTCAACCTTGCCGACGTAGATCTTGCCGATCTCGGCTTCTGCAGTGATGCTCAGAACGCGCTGACGAGCAGCTTCTGCGGCATCCTTGGTTTCGCCGAAGATCTTGATCGAACCGTCGTCTTCGATGTCGATCGAAGCCTTGGTTTCTTCGCAGATCGCACGGATGGTCGCGCCACCTTTACCGATAACGTCACGGATCTTGTCGGTATCGATCTTCATCGCGATCATGGTCGGCGCGTTGGCCGACAGTTCGGTACGCGACTGGCCGATGATCTGGTTCATCTGGCCGAGGATGTTCAGGCGCGCTTCCAGGGCCTGGCCCAGAGCGATTTCCATGATCTCTTCGGTGATGCCCTTGATCTTGATGTCCATCTGCAGCGCAGTAACGCCTTTGGCGGTACCGGCTACTTTGAAGTCCATGTCGCCCAGGTGGTCTTCGTCACCCAGGATGTCGGTCAGAACAGCGAACTTCTCGCCTTCCTTGACCAGACCCATGGCGATACCGGCAACCGGCGCCTTCATTGGCACACCAGCGTCCATCAGGGCCAGGGAAGCGCCGCAAACGGAAGCCATCGAGCTCGAACCGTTGGATTCGGTGATTTCCGACACGACACGGATGGTGTACGGGAACACGTCAGCGGCCGGCAGCATGGCCGAAACCGAACGACGGGCCAGACGGCCGTGACCGATTTCACGACGACCGGCGCCACCCATGCGACCACACTCGCCCACCGAGAACGGAGGGAAGTTGTAGTGCAGCATGAACGGGTCTTTTTTCTCGCCTTCCAGGGTGTCCAGCAGCTGTGCGTCACGGGCAGTACCCAGTGTCGCGACTACCAGAGCCTGGGTTTCACCACGGGTGAACAGCGCCGAACCGTGAGTCTTCGGCAGCACGCCGACTTCGATGTTCAGCGGACGTACGGTGCGGGTGTCGCGGCCGTCGATACGTGGCTTGCCGTTAACGATGTTTTCGCGAACGGTGCGGTATTCGATCTCGCCGAAAGCGGCTTTGACGTCGGCAGCCGAAGGCTGGCCTTCTTCACCGGACAGCTTGGCCACAACCTGGTCTTTCAGCTCGCCCAGACGTGCGTAGCGGTCAGCCTTGACGGTGATGGTGTAAGCCTGGGAGATCGCTTCGCCGAACTCGGCACGGATCGCGCCCAGCAGTTCGGTGGCCTCTGGAGCCGGAGCCCAGGTCCAGGTTGGCTTGGCGGCTTCAGCGGCCAGTTCCTTGACGGCGTTGATCACCACCTGGAACTCGTCGTGAGCAAACAGTACTGCGCCCAGCATCTGGTCTTCGGTCAGCTCTTTGGCTTCCGATTCAACCATCAGTACGGCGTCGGAAGTACCGGCAACGACCATGTCCAGGCTCGAAGCAGCTTGCTGCTCGTAGGTCGGGTTCAGCAGGTAGCCGGTGCTTTCGTGGAAAGCGACGCGAGCGGCGCCGATCGGGCCGTCAAACGGAATGCCCGAGATGGCCAGGGCAGCCGAGGTACCGATCATCGCAGCGATGTCCGGATCGGTCTTCTTGCTGGTGGAAACGACGGTGCAGACAACCTGCACTTCGTTCATGAAGCCTTCCGGGAACAGCGGACGGATCGGACGGTCGATCAGTCGGGAAGTCAGGGTTTCTTTCTCGGAAGGACGGCCTTCACGCTTGAAGAAACCGCCAGGGATCTTACCGGCAGCGTAAGTCTTTTCCTGGTAGTGAACGGACAGAGGGAAGAAGCCCTTGCCTGGATCGGCTTGCTTGGCACCGACTACGGTCACCAATACGCTGACGTCGTCGTCAACGGTGACCAATACTGCGCCGGAGGCCTGACGGGCGATACGGCCGGTCTCGAGGGTAACGGTCGACTGACCGAACTGGAATTTTTTGATTACCGGGTTCACGGTGTCCTACCTTCTTTGTGGCTCTTGGGGGAACTGGTTTCTTGCGAAATTCTTGGGCAATGTCGGGAATCGGCCCGCTGACTGTCCGGATAAAACGGTAGTGCAGATAAAACTTGAGGCTGGGAGCCTGCCAGCCACCAGCGGAAAACCGCTGATGCCTGACAGACAACCAACCTCATAGCGCAATCGCTGATTAGCGACGCAGACCCAGGCGGCCGATCAGAGCGCTGTAACGGCTCAGATCCTTGCCTTTCAGGTAGTCCAGCAGCTTGCGACGCTGGTTTACCATGCGGATCAGACCACGACGGGAGTGGTGGTCTTTACCGTTGGCCTTGAAGTGACCTTGCAGTTTGTTGATGTTGGCGGTCAGCAGTGCAACTTGCACTTCTGGCGAACCAGTATCACCAACAGCTTGCTGGTAGTCGGCAACGATTTGAGCTTTTTCTTGAACGTCGAGAGCCATGAGGCAATCCTTTTATCAGGAAACTGTTTCAAAAACAGTTTCAACAGGCCAGGGACAAATCCCTGTATCTATAAATGAGTAGTGACCGTGCCTGTTGACAGCCACACTCGCCGGCCTGCTGTTACACAGACCGGTTTCCGGTCATTCTGACCGAATCAGTCGACGCGGCGCGATGCGCCCGTCTTCGCTCACTTCACCGATACCGATGAAGCGACCATTGTGATCCTGTACCCGTACCATGCCGAACTTCGGAGCATCCGGGGCACGTACCGGCTGGCCGTTGAGCCAGTAGAACGCACTCGCTTCGGAGAAGTGCAGCAGCGGCCAATCCTGCAGGCCGCTGTCCGATGGCATCAGGAAGCGGTCGACCGCTTCGTTGCCGCCTTCGGCATGTACCGCTTCCAGCTCTTCGAGGGTCACGGTCTGCGCCAGGGTGAAAGGTCCGGCCTGGGTACGACGCAGTTCCGCGACGTACGCACCACAACCGAGCTGCTCACCGATATCCTCCACCAGGGTGCGAATATAGGTGCCCTTGCTGCAATCCACCGCAAGACGCGCAGTATCGCCTTCGAAGGCCAGCAATTCCAAGCGCGCAATAGTAACAGAACGCGGTTCGCGCTCCACTACTTCGCCTGCACGAGCCAGCTTGTACAACGGCTGACCATCACGCTTGAGTGCCGAGTACATCGGCGGTATCTGACTGATTTGCCCGCGAAATTTCGGCAGAACCGCTTCGACATCGGCGCGACCAACGGTCACCGGGCGCTCCTGCAAAACCTCACCCTCGGCGTCCGCCGTGGTGGTGGTCTTGCCCAGTTGCGCGAGGGTTTCATAACCCTTGTCGGAATCGAGCAGGTATTGCGAGAACTTGGTTGCTTCGCCAAAGCACAGCGGCAATACACCGGTGGCCAACGGGTCGAGGCTGCCGGTGTGACCGGCCTTCTCGGCGTTGAGCAACCAGCGAACCTTCTGCAACGCGGCGTTGGAGGTGAACCCCAGCGGCTTGTCGAGCAGGATGATACCGCTGACGTTACGACGGATACGTTTGACCTGAGCCACCGAATTACTCCTTGGTGTCTTCAGGTGCAGCGGCCACGTGCTGATTGTCCTCAGCCACGGCGCGCTCGATCAGGGCCGACAGGTGCGCGCCACGCACGACGCTTTCGTCATAGTGGAAATGCAATTGCGGCACGCTGCGCAGCTTCATTTCACGGGCCAGTTGCATGCGCAGGAAGCCTGCGGCAGCGTTGAGCACCTTGATGCTTTGCGCGATGTCTTCGGCGTTGTCCTGCCCCATCACGGTGATGAAGATCTTCGCGTGACCGACGTCACGGCTGACTTCCACTGCGGTAATGGTGACCAGGCCGACGCGCGGGTCTTTGACTTCACGACGGATCAGCTGGGCCAGCTCACGCTGCATCTGATCGCCGATACGTTGGGTACGGCTGTATTCTTTTGCCATGATTTTGTTACCTGTTACTGCCCTACGGTGAAACCCGCAAGGTCTGAAAGCGGCAAACGCCCGGCCTGACAAAAGCCAGACCGGGCGTTGCGTTTAGAGTCCTGACGCCGTGGCGCGCATCTGCATGCGGCGGCTCGGCGTGGCCCTTGAAGTGCGCGAGTCAGAGGCTGCGAGCAACCTGAACCTTCTCGAAGACTTCGATCTTGTCACCGACTTTGACGTCGTTGTAGCTCTTCACGCCGATACCGCATTCCATGCCGGCACGTACTTCGGAAGCGTCATCCTTGAAGCGGCGCAGGGATTCCAGCTCGCCTTCGAAGATAACGATGTCTTCACGCAGTACACGGATCGGACGGTTACGGTGCACAACACCCTCGATCACCATGCAACCGGCGATCGCGCCAAACTTCGGCGAACGGAACACGTCGCGCACTTCGGCCACACCCAGGATGTTCTCGCGAACATCGCTGCCGAGCATGCCGGTCAGGGCTTTCTTGACGTCTTCGATGATGTCGTAGATCACGTTGTAGTAACGCATGTCCAGACCTTCCTGCTCGACGATCTTCCGTGCGCCAGCATCGGCACGCACGTTGAAGCCGAACAGTACAGCGTTGGAAGCCAGTGCCAGGTTGGCGTCGGACTCGGTGATACCACCGACACCGCCACCGACCACGCGCACTTGCACTTCGTCGTTGCCCAGGCCGTTCAGAGCACCCTGCAAAGCTTCCAGCGAACCACGGACGTCGGATTTGAGGACGATGTTGAGCGTCTTCTTCTCTTCCTGGCCCATGTTTTCGAAGATGTTTTCCAGCTTGCCGGCGTGAGCGCGAGCCAGTTTGACTTCGCGGAACTTGCCTTGACGGAACAGAGCCACTTCACGGGCTTTCTTCTCGTCGGCAACCACGCTCATCTCGTCGCCAGCGTCCGGTGTACCGTCAAGACCCAGGATCTCGACCGGAATGGCCGGACCGGCTTCCTTGATCGGCTTGCCGTTCTCGTCGAGCATGGCGCGCACGCGGCCATAGTTCGAACCGACCAGCACCATGTCGCCTTGACGCAGCGTACCGTCCTGAACCAGCACGGTGGCCACCGGGCCACGGCCCTTGTCCAGACGCGATTCAACGACAACACCACGGCCAGGAGCCGATGGAGTGGCGGTCAGCTCGAGCACTTCGGCCTGCAGCAGAACGGCTTCGAGCAGTTCGTCAACGCCGGTACCCATTTTCGCCGAAACCGGTACGAATGGCGTGTCGCCGCCCCAGTCTTCGGAAGTCACGCCGTGAACCGACAGTTCGCTACGGATGCGATCGAGGTCGGCACCCGGCTTGTCGATCTTGTTCACCGCGACCACCAGAGGAACGCCAGCCGCCTGAGCATGCTGAACAGCCTCGATGGTTTGCGGCATCACGCCGTCGTCCGCCGCAACCACCAGGATCACGATGTCGGTCGCCTTGGCACCACGGGCACGCATGGCGGTAAACGCAGCGTGACCAGGGGTGTCGAGGAACGTCACCATGCCACGGTCGGTTTCAACGTGGTAAGCGCCGATGTGCTGGGTAATGCCGCCGGCTTCGCCTGCAGCTACCTTGGCACGACGGATGTAGTCGAGCAGGGACGTCTTACCGTGGTCAACGTGGCCCATTACGGTCACGACTGGCGCACGGGAAACTGCCTCGCCTTCAAACTTCAGGGACTCGGCCAGGGAATCTTCCAGGGCGGTATCGCTGACCAGGGTCACTTTGTGGCCCAGCTCTTCAGCTACCAGTTGAGCAGTTTCCTGATCGAGTACCTGGTTGATGGTCGCTGGAGTGCCCAGTTTGAACATGAACTTGATGATTTCAGCAGCCTTGACCGACATCTGCTGGGCAAGATCGCCAACAGTGATGGTCTCGCCGATCTTCACTTCACGCACGACAGGACCGGTAGGGTTCTGGAAACCGTGAGCGTTGCGCTTCTTCAGCTTGGCCTTGCCGCGACCACCACGACGGAAGCCGTCGCTTTCTTCGTCGGTTGTGCGTGGCGCCACACGTGGAGCCGGCGCTTTTTCTTTGACCGATGCGCGATGCGGAGCGTTTTTGCGCTCGCCGTCGCCGCCGCCACGACGATTGTTATCGTCGGCACGTGGTTTGTCCGGACGGCGCTGTTCGTCACGCTTGCGAGTGTCGGCAGCTGGCGCAGCAGCGACAACCGGTGCGGCTTCGCGCACAGGTTCAGCGACTGGCGCAGGTGCTGCAACAGCTTCGGCAGGAGCGCTCGGCGCAGCAGCAGGCTGGCGACGCGCTTCTTCTTCAGCGCGCTGCTTGGCTTCTTCTTCAGCCTTCTGACGGGCAGCATTTTCTACTGCGCGACGCTCTTCCAGTTCACGCTGGCGCTCGGCTTCGATTTCTTCCGGGCTACGCTGTACGAAAACCTTCTTCTTGCGAACTTCTACGCTGATGCTCTTGCTACCAGCCACACGCAGGGTGCTGGTGGTTTTACGCTGCAGCGTGATTTTGCGTGGTTCTTCCACTTTCGCCTTGTGGCTGCTTTTCAAGTGAGTCAGCAGGGATTGCTTCTCACTGTCAGTCACATGTTCTTCGGCGGCGGTGTGCGGCAGACCTGCCTCACGCATCTGCTGCAACAGGCGCTCTACCGGTGTTTTGACCTCATCGGCCAGTTGTTTCACCGTGACTTGCGTCATGCACTTCTCTCCTCAGGCCGCGCCTAATTACTCGAACCAGTGGGCTCGGGCGGCCATGATCAACTTGCCGGCACGATCATCGTCAATGCCGTCGATGTCGAGCAGGTCGTCAATAGACTGCTCGGCCAGGTCTTCGCGGGTAATTACGCCGCGCACCGCCAGTTCCATCGCCAAATCCTTGTCCATACCCTCAAGCGAGAGCAGGTCTTCGGCCGGATGGGCGTCTGCCAGCTTTTCCTCAGTAGCGATGGCTTTGGTCAACAAACGATCCTTGGCACGAGCGCGAAGCTCGTTGACGATGTCTTCGTCAAAGCCGTCGATGTTGAGCATTTCTTCCAACGGTACGTAGGCAATCTCTTCCAGGCTGGTGAAGCCTTCATCTACCAGCACCTGAGCCAGCTCTTCGTCGACTTCCAGCTCGTCGATGAAGTTGCGCAGGATGTCGCCGGTTTCTGCTTGTTGCTTAGCCTGGATGTCCGATTCGGTCATCACGTTCAGGGTCCAGCCTGTCAACTGGCTCGCCAGACGCACGTTCTGACCACCACGACCGATGGCCTGAGCCAGATTGTCTGCGCCAACGGCGATGTCCATGGCATGGGCATCTTCGTCAACGATAATGGCCGCCACTTCTGCCGGCGACATGGCATTGATCACGAACTGCGCCGGGTTATCGTCCCACAGGACGATATCGACACGCTCGCCACCCAACTCGCCCGACACGGCCTGGACGCGCGAACCGCGCATACCGATGCACGCGCCCTGCGGGTCGATGCGTTTGTCCTTGGAACGGACAGCGATCTTGGCACGCGAACCCGGATCACGGGACGCCGCCATGACCTCGATCAGGCCTTCAGCAATTTCCGGCACTTCGATGCGGAACAACTCGATCAGCATTTCCGGCGCGGTACGCGACAGGATCAACTGCGGGCCGCGGTTCTCGGTGCGGATTTCCTTGAGCAGTGCACGCAGGCGCACACCGACACGGAAGGTTTCGCGAGAAATGATGTCTTCACGGGCCAGCAACGCTTCGGCGTTGTTGCCCAGATCGACGATCACGTTGTCGCGGGTGACTTTCTTCACGGTGCCGGAGATGATTTCTCCCAGGCGCTCGCGATAGGCGTCGACCACTTGAGCGCGCTCGGCTTCACGGACTTTCTGCACGATGACCTGTTTGGCGGTCTGTGCAGCAATGCGGCCGAACTCGATGGATTCGATCTTTTCTTCGACGACGTCGCCGACCTTGGCGCCCGGATGCGTTTCGGCAACCTTGCTTGGCCAGGTTTCGATCGCAGGATCGTCGAGATCATTCTCTTCGACGACCGTCCAGCGACGGAAAGTCTCGTAGGAACCGGTGTGGCGGTTAATTTCCACACGCAGGTCAACTTCGTCTTCAAAACGCTTTTTGGTAGCAGTGGCCAGAGCCAGCTCCAGCGCTTCAAAAATCACGCTTGCCGGTACACCCTTTTCATTGGATACCGACTCAACAACCAGCAGTACTTCTTTGCTCATCGTACGCCTCGCCTTTCGCAAGCCATTGGATCCGCGGGATCCGCGTCTCAGTCAAAACTGGGAATAATGTTGGCCTTGTCGATCATATCGATCGGCAACAGGAACTCATGGTCTTCTACCTGCACCACGACATCCTGTTCTTCTACACCGCGCAGAAGGCCCTGAAAGTTGCGTCGACCTTCAAAAGGCGAGCGCAGCTTGATCTTCACTTGTTCACCGGCAAATTTTGCAAACTGCTCAAGAGTGAACAGTGGGCGTTCCATGCCAGGCGAGGAAACTTCGAGGGTGTACTCAACGGAGATCGGATCTTCAACATCCAGGACACCGCTGATCTGACGGCTGACAATGGCGCAATCGTCCACCAGCACGCCACCCTCTTTATCGATATAAACACGCAACATCGAGTGACGACCCTGAGCCGAAAACTCGATACCCCAGCATTCATAGCCTAGGGCCACGACCACCGGGGCCAACAAGGCCTGCAACTCTTCTAGCTTGCTCGACACCTGAACCCCCTCGTGCATGTAAATGCATGCGCTGCAAAATAAAAAAATGGGCGAAACGCCCATCCTTGAAACGCCGTCGAACAGCGGCGCAGAAAGTGTCCAGCTAACAAAAAGCCCCTGAAAAGGGGCTCCTTAAACTGGTTGCGGGGGCCGGATTTGAACCGACGACCTTCGGGTTATGAGCCCGACGAGCTACCAGACTGCTCCACCCCGCGACAAAGCTGGGGCGGAAGTATACGACCGATCCCTTATAGGGTCAATGTAACCTTCCACCTGCAAGAAAGCCCGCAACAGCGGGCTCTCCTGACTAATTGGTACCGAGAAGGGGACTCGAACCCCTACACCCTATGGGCACAACCACCTCAAGGTTGCGTGTCTACCAATTCCACCACCTCGGCAAAACTACGTTTGAAACCCTTCTTACTTCTGCTCTTGAGCTGGAGGTACGTCAGTCGCTGGAGTAGCCGACTTTTGCTCTTGAAGCACCGGGACATCATCAGAAGCCGGTTGTTGTTGCTTTGGTACTTCCAACACTGCTGGATCTGGCAAACCTGCTTGAGTCAGCTGATGAGCCTTCTCTTTAGCAAAGTAACCTAACCCCAAGCTGGTTATGAAGAAACCGGCGGCAAGTATAGCAGTAAACTTACTAAGAAAGGTAGAGGAACCTTGGCTTCCGAACACAGTATTTGAAGCACCTGCTCCGAAAGACGCGCCAGCGTCCGCACCTTTACCCTGCTGCAGCAAAACCAGAGCAACTACGCCCAATGCACCCAGCAGATGAAAAACGACTACGACTGTTTCCAGCATTTTTTCAGTTTCCCGCGGCGCGACAAATCGCACCGAACTCATCTGCATTCAGGGAAGCTCCACCAATGAGCCCCCCATCGATATCCGGCATGCCGAACAGTTCGACCGCATTGGCCGCCTTCACGCTGCCGCCGTATAGAAGCCGCACACCTCGCGCGACTTCAGAATTCTCTGCCGCCAACTGCTCGCGAATGGCTTTATGCACATCCTGAGCCTGTTGCGGCGTTGCAGTCAGTCCGGTACCAATGGCCCAGACAGGCTCGTAAGCAATGACCGCCTTGGCAAAGGCACCAACACCCAGCTCCTCGATGATGCTGCCCAGCTGACGCCCGACAACCTCAAGAGTTTTTCCGGCTTCGCGCTGCTCGAGGGTCTCCCCTACACACAACACCGGAATCAAGCCACATGCCTGTGCCGCTGCGAACTTGCGATTCAGCATCCCGTCTCGCTCGCCCATTATCTGGCGGCGTTCGGAGTGCCCGACAAGCACCAGGGAACAACCTGCATCCACCAACTGACTCGGCGCAATTTCACCGGTCAATGCACCTTGCATGGATTCCACCGCAGAATTCTGCGCACCGACCGAAATCGATTTGCCTTTCAAGCCATCAATCACTTGATTGATATGCAAGCAAGGCGGGAATACCGCGACATCAACACCGCTTGGCAAGGCCAGATGACGAAGGCCGTTGATCAGCTCAGCGACGCTGGCGCGGGTACCGTGCATCTTCCAGTTACCAGCTACCATAGGGCGACGCATGCTGTACCTCGTCGGTCAAAGTGGGCGCAGATGTTACCCAACACAATCATGGCTGGCAAGCCGAATCAGGCAGAAACTTCAGTTACCAGTTTTGCCAGTTCTTCGGCGTAGCTGCGAACCTGAGTTTCATCCTCGCCTTCGACCATCACACGCACCAATGGCTCTGTGCCGGACTTGCGTAGAAGCACGCGACCACGACCCGCCATTGCCTGGGTTACACGCGCACTGGCCTCCTTGACCGCCGGGTGCTCGAGCGGACTTTCGCCACCACCGAAACGCACATTGATCAGTACCTGAGGGCACTTGCGCAACGCCTGACGCGTTTGGGCAAGGCCTTCATTGCGGGTTTTCAGTGCCATCAGCACCTGCAACGCAGCAATGATTGCATCACCGGTGGTGGTGTGATTGAAGCAGACGATATGCCCAGAGTTCTCACCACCTACCAGCCAGTTGCGCTCCAGTAGTTCGGCGATCACATAACGGTCACCGACATTGGCACGAATGAATGGAATCGAGAGTTCTGCCAGAGCGAGCTCCAGACCGAGGTTACTCATCAGCGTGCCGACTACGCCGCCCTGCAATTTGCCACGCCCGTGCAGATCACGCGCGATGATGAACAGCAACTCGTCACCATCAACGATGGCGCCAGTGTGATCCACCATCAGCACCCGATCACCGTCACCGTCAAAGGCGATGCCCAGATCAGCGTGCTCGGCGAGAACAGCGGCTTGCAGCTGACCCATATGAGTCGAACCGCAATTATCGTTAATGTTCAGACCATTGGGCTGAGCCGACAGCACCACCACTTCGGCGCCCAACTCACGAAAGACACTCGGAGCTACCTTGTAGGTCGCTCCGTGTGCGCAGTCGATCACGATTTTCAAACCGGAAAAGCTGGTACCGGTAGGCACGCTGCTTTTACAGAATTCGATGTAGCGACCCGAAGCGTCGTTGATACGCGACACCTTGCCAATTTTGCTCGACTCAACCACGGTCATCGGGGTATCGAGCAATTCTTCGATCATCAGCTCCAACTCGTCAGGCAGCTTGGTGCCTTTACCCGAGAAGAACTTGATGCCGTTATCGTCATGCGGGTTATGTGAAGCACTGATCACGATCCCGGCTTCGGCTTGAAACGTGCGCGACAGATAGGCAATGGCGGGCGTCGGCATCGGACCGAGCAGCATCACATCGGCGCCCGCCGACGTCAGACCTGCCTCAAGCGCCGATTCGAACATGTAGCCGGAGATTCGCGTGTCCTTGCCAACCAGCACCTTGCACGCGCCCATCTTGCGAAAGGCCATACCGGCCGCCCAGCCGAGCTTGAGCATGAAATCCGGAGTTATCGGATATTCACCGACACGACCACGAATACCGTCAGTTCCAAAGTATTTCTTGCTCATAAGTGCTCCATCATTCTTATTCGGCTGATTCCACGGCCGCGAGCATACGCACCACGTCTACCGTTTCCGCCACATCATGGACGCGCAATATACGCGCTCCTTTAATCGATGCCAGTGCCGCCAGTGCGAGACCGCCGTGCAAACGCTCACCCACGGGTCGGCTCAAAGCCTGGCCAATCATGCTTTTGCGTGAGACACCGACCAATAGCGGACGCCCCAGCGCATGCAGGGCTTCCATATGCTTGAACAAGCTTAGATTGTGCTGCAGGGTTTTCGCGAAACCGAAACCGGGATCAAGAATAATCCGCTCTGCCGGAATACCTGCCGCCGCACATTGAGCCATGCGCTCTGCCAGAAACTCACCGACTTCCCGGGTAACGTCCTGATAGCGCGGGTTGTCCTGCATGTCACCCGGCTCGCCGAGCATATGCATCAGACAGACCGGCAACCCGGTCGCGGCTGCGGCATCCAGCGCACCATCGCGGCGCAACGAGCGCACATCATTGATCAACCCGGCACCCAGGCGCGCTGTTTCACGCATCACCGCAGGTGTCGAAGTATCGACCGAGATGACCACATCCAGCTCGCGATTGATCAGCTCCACGATCGGAGCTACGCGTTCCAATTCCTCGAGCGGTGAAACCGCGCGCGCGCCAGGCCGGGTCGACTCACCGCCGACATCGATCAGCGTCGCCCCAGCAGCCACCATGGCTGCGGCGTGACGCAAGGCCACGTCGAGCTGGTTGTACCGGCCACCATCGGAGAAGGAATCGGGAGTGACATTGAGAATGCCCATGACATGCGTCCGGGCCAAATCAAGAACCCGGTTGCCGCAAGGCAACCGGGTCAGGGACTGTGCAGAAGTCATTTCAAACCTTAAACGTCAGCAGCCGGACCGCCAATCGGTGTTTCCGGACGCTCATCCTGAATCACCGGAGGCGGAGGCGTACCCGTGCCACTTGTCCAGTCACGCGGCTCACGTGGCGTACGACCCGCCATGATGTCGTCGATCTGCTCGGCGTCAATGGTTTCGTACTTCATCAGCGCATCAGCCATGGCATCCAGCTTGTCACGGTTGTCCGTGAGGATCTGCTTGGCCGTGCCGTAACACTGGTCGATGATGCTGCGCACTTCGGAGTCGATAAGTTTGGCTGTCTCACCGGAGAAGCTGGCATTCTGACCACCACCACCGCGACCGAGGAACACTTCGCCCTCTTCTTCGGCGTACATCAGCGGACCGAGTTTTTCCGACAGGCCCCACTTGGTCACCATGTTCCGCGCAATCTGACTGGCACGCATGATGTCGTTGGAAGCGCCGGTGGTCACACCATCGAAACCAAGGGTCATCTCTTCGGCGATACGGCCACCGTACAGCGAGCAGATCTGGCTGATCAGCGCACGCTTGGACAGACTGTAACGATCCTCTTCAGGCAGGAACATGGTCACGCCCAGCGCACGGCCACGCGGAATGATCGAAACCTTGTAGACCGGATCATGCTCAGGCACAACGCGCCCAACGATCGCATGGCCCGCTTCGTGATAAGCAGTGTTCTGTTTCTCTTTCTCGGACATGACCATGGATTTGCGCTCGGCGCCCATCATGATCTTGTCTTTGGCCAATTCGAACTCTTTCATTTCAACGATGCGCTTTCCGCTACGTGCCGCGAACAGCGACGCTTCGTTGACCAGGTTGGCCAGATCGGCACCGGAAAAGCCTGGGGTACCACGGGCGATAACGGCTGGAGCCACGTCATCACCCATTGGCACTTTCCGCATGTGAACCTTGAGAATCTGCTCGCGACCGCGGATATCCGGCAAACCTACAACGACCTGACGGTCGAAACGGCCCGGACGCAGCAGCGCAGGGTCAAGTACGTCAGGACGGTTGGTGGCAGCGATCACAATGATGCCGTCATTCATTTCGAAGCCGTCCATCTCTACCAGCAACTGGTTGAGGGTCTGCTCACGCTCGTCGTGACCGCCGCCCATGCCGGCGCCACGGTGGCGACCGACGGCGTCGATTTCGTCAATGAAGATGATGCACGGCGCGTGCTTCTTGGCCTGCTCGAACATGTCGCGAACGCGGCTTGCACCAACACCCACAAACATTTCAACAAAGTCGGAACCGGAGATGGTGAAGAACGGCACTTTCGCTTCGCCAGCAATCGCCTTGGCCAGCAAGGTTTTACCGGTACCCGGAGGGCCGACCATCAATACGCCGCGAGGAATACGACCGCCGAGGCGCTGGAACTTGCCCGGATCACGCAGGAACTCAACCAGCTCACCAACTTCTTCCTTGGCTTCGTCGCAACCAGCAACGTCAGCCAGCGTGGTCTTCACCTGGTCTTCGGAGAGCAGGCGTGCCTTGCTCTTGCCAAAGCTCATCGGTCCGCCCTTGCCGCCGGCACCGCCCTGCATCTGGCGCATGAAGAACATGAACACCGCGATGATCACCAGGATCGGGAAGCTGGCCACCAGAAGTTGAGTCCAGATGCTTTGCTGCTCAGGCTGCTTGCCTTCAACCACAACGTGATTGTCGACCAGGTCGCCGATCAGGCCGTTGTCCTGGATCGCCGGACGAATGGTCTTGAAGCTGTCGCCATCGTTGCGCTTGCCGGTAATCACATAGCCGTCAACGGCTACGCGCTCGACCCTGCCATCCTTGACCTGCTGGATGAAGTCGGAATAGTTGAGGGTCTGCGGCTCGTTAGGACTGGAGAAGTTGTTCATCACCGTCACGAGGACTGCCGCGATGATCAACCACAGGATCAGATTCTTTGCCATATCGTTCAATTAACTACCCTCTGAAGCAAGCTCCGCTACTGGCGCGCGCTTCGCATGATATTCACCGGCCTAACTTACTACATTACCTACAACTCTTGCAGGCGCCGTCTGTAACCCTTTGTGAAACACTTTCTACACAATATTCGCTTATGCACGCGGGGCAAAATACGAAAAACCTATCACCCCAGCAAAAAACCTCGTTTTACTCATTACCCCCACGGTAACCCCAAGCCAGCATGTATTGCTCGCGGGAGCTGCCACGGGAAGAATCCGGCTTGATCATCTGGATCTTGTCGAACTTCTTCCGAGCATCCTTCAGGTAGACATCAAAACCTTCGCCCTGAAAAATCTTGATCACGAAATTACCACCCGGCTTGAGTATCCGCTCCGCCAGATCAAGCGCCAGCTCGCAAAGGAACATGGCTTTTGGCATGTCCACTTCAGGCGTACCACTCATATTGGGGGCCATATCGGAAATCACAAGGTCCACCTGTGAATTACCCACGGCTTCAAGGATTCGCGCGAGCACTTCGTCCTCGGTGAAATCACCCTGAATAAAGGTCACGTCAGGGATACTGTCCATCTCCAGGATGTCCGAAGCGATCAGTCGCCCCTGACCACCGATCAGCCGGCTGGTGACCTGCGACCAGCCGCCGGGCGCCGCACCCAGGTCGACAACGCTCATGCCGGAACGGATCAGCTTGTATTTCTCCTGGATCTCCAGAAGCTTGTAACTCGCACGCGAGCGGTAGCCATCCTTCTGCGCCTGCTTCACATAAGGATCGTTGACATGTCGTTTCAGCCAACCAAGGCTTGTCTTGGAACGCGCCATTGGGCACCTCGATAATAAGGGTCGTGATTAATTGGGCGGATCCACGAACCCTCGGGTAAAATGGCCGCCATTTTACAGAATCCAGACGAAAGGGTCAGATTATGCCGCTCACTCCAGAGCAGAAGAAACAGTACAAATCCATTGGCCACCACCTGAAACCGGTTTTGACGGTGGCGGACAACGGTCTGACTGAAGGTGTATTAGCCGAACTTGAACGCGCCTTGGCGGATCACGAGCTGATCAAGATCAAGCTCAACATCCTCGACCGCGAGTCGCGCCTGGCGCACATTGCAGAGCTGTGCAAGGTCGGCAAGGCTGATCTGGTACAGGTCATCGGCAAGATGGCGCTGGTTTATCGCAAGAACTTCAGCGTCAACAAGCAGCTGTCGAACGTTCATCGCTTCAAGTGATGGCAAGGGTCAAGGGTGTGCTTCGCGCACCCTGCCACTCCATCCCGGTAGCGGCTGCAACACCAGCACCAGCCCAGAGAAGCCCAACAGCAGAAAACTGAATGCCTGCCAGCGCTGCGCTTGCGGCCAGCCGACATGCACGGCGACAAACATCGCACACGCATACAGTGCCATCAACAACACCTGCCCGCGAAAATCCCGCCACAGACTGGCAAGGCCCTCGGCCCGTACCAGCACCAAAGCCTGAAAAATCACGCAGGCCGCGGCAAAAATCACCAGCGACACTTCGAACGCATCGGCAATCTCATCGATCAGCAACGGTGCCAGACCAATCTTGCCCAGCACCGGTCGCAAACCGAGATGAACCAGCCAGAAGCCGCCGACCCACAACGTCTGGGTCAGCTGCCAAAGAATGGCGCCCGCACGTAGCGGGCGCTTGCCTTCAGATGTGACGGACTTCGACAATCTCGTACTCGATAACACCACTCGGCGTTTTCACGGCAACCACGTCACCCTCTTCCTTGCCGATCAAGGCACGGGCCAAGGGCGAGCCGACCGAAATCTTGCCGAGTTTGAAGTCAGCCTCATCCTCACCCACGATGTGGTAAGCGACGCTTTCATCCGTCTCGACGTTGGCGATTTCGACAGTGGTACCGAAGATCACTTTGCCGGTGTGCGGAATGGTCGTGACATCAATGATGACCTGATTCTGGATCCGGCCTTCGATATCACGGATCCGCGCCTCGACCATGCCCTGCTGTTCGCGGGCGGCATGGTATTCGGCGTTTTCCTTCAGATCACCCAGCTCGCGAGCCGTACCGATGTCCTGGCTGAGCTTCGGACGAACGACCTTGGTCAGGTGAGCGTGTTCTTCTTCCAGGGCTTTTGCGCCCTGGACGGTCATTGGGTACTTGATCATGCCTTCAATCCTGCGTGTAGATCCTGCAAGCGGCGTACGGTCTTCTCGGGACCGAACTTCAGCGCTTCACAGATAGCCTCGCCCGCAGCAATGGTGGTGGTGCAGTAGATCTTGTGCTGCAGGGCATTACGACGAATGGAGTAGGAATCAGCGATCGACTGACGGCCTTCGGTGGTGTTGATGATCAGGGTGACTTCGTCATTCTTGATCATGTCGACCACGTGCGGACGACCCTCGGTCACCTTGTTCACGCGGCGCACTTTCAGGCCTGCGGCTTCGATCAGCTTGGCAGTACCGGCAGTGGCGACCACTTCGAAGCCCAAGTTGATCAGATCACGGGCCACGCCTGCAACCAGCGGCTTGTCATCGTCACGCACGCTGATGAACGCGGTACCGCCGGTCGGCAGCACTTCGCTCGCGCCCATCTGGGCCTTGGCGAAGGCTTCACCGAAGGTGTCGCCGACGCCCATCACTTCACCGGTGGACTTCATCTCCGGGCCGAGGATCGGGTCAACGCCAGGGAATTTGGCGAACGGGAACACCGCCTCTTTCACGCTGTAGAAGTTCGGGATGATTTCCTTGGTGAAGCCGATTTCCTTCAGGGTCTTACCGGCCATGACGCGTGCAGCGATCATTGCCAGGGAAACACCGATGCACTTGGACACGAACGGTACGGTACGCGAAGCGCGCGGGTTGACTTCGATGACGTAGATGTCTTCGCCCTGCAGGGCCAGTTGCACGTTCATCAGGCCGACAACGCCCAGTTCCAGGGCCATTTTCTTGACCTGTTCGCGCATCTCGTCCTGGATGTGCGCCGGCAGCGAGTACGGCGGCAGCGAGCACGCGGAGTCACCGGAGTGAACGCCTGCCTGTTCGATGTGCTGCATGATCGCGCCGATTACCACGTCTTTGCCGTCGCAAACCGCATCCACGTCCATCTCGATGGCGCAGTTGAGGAAGTGGTCGAGCAGCACCGGGCTGTCGTTGGACACTTGCACCGCATCACGCAAATAGCGCTTGAGTTCGTCTTCCTTGTAAACGATTTCCATCGCGCGGCCGCCCAGCACGTAGGACGGGCGCACCACCAGCGGATAACCGATTTTCGCGGCAGCGCGAACAGCTTCGTCTTCACTGCGCACGGTGGCGTTTGGCGGCTGACGCAGGTTCAGACGCTCAACCATTTGCTGGAAGCGCTCACGGTCTTCGGCACGGTCGATGGCATCAGGGCTGGTACCGATGATCGGCACGCCAGCGGCTTCGAGGGCGCGCGCCAGTTTCAGCGGCGTCTGACCGCCGTACTGGACGATCACGCCTTTCGGCTTCTCGACGCGGCAGATTTCCAGTACGTCTTCCAGGGTTACCGGCTCGAAGTACAGACGGTCGGACGTGTCGTAGTCGGTGGAAACGGTTTCCGGGTTGCAGTTGACCATGATGGTTTCGTAGCCGTCTTCGCGCAGGGCGAGAGCGGCGTGTACGCAGCAGTAGTCGAACTCGATGCCCTGGCCGATACGGTTCGGACCGCCACCCAGAATCATGATCTTGTCGCGACCGGACGGCGCGGCTTCGCACTCTTCCTCGTACGTCGAGTAGAGGTACGCGGTGTCGGTGGCGAACTCGGCGGCACAGGTGTCAACGCGCTTGTAGACCGGGAACACTTCCAGTTTTTGACGGTGCGTACGCAGGTTCTTCTCGGTCACACCCAGCAGTTTGGCCAGACGCTGATCGGAGAAGCCTTTGCGCTTGAGCTTGAACATCAGGTCGCGGTCGATAGCGGACAGACCGAGGGTCTTGACCTTCTCTTCTTCCTTGATCAGATCTTCGATCTGCACCAGGAACCACGGGTCGATCATGTTCATGCCGAAAATGTCTTCGACGGTCATGCCGGCGCGGAAGGCGTCCGCTACGTACCAGATACGCTCGGCGCCCGGCACGGTCAGCTCGCGCTTGAGGATGCTCATGCTTTCCGGGTTGCTCAGGTCGAGCTTCTCGTCCAGCCCGCAAACGCCCACTTCCAGACCGCGCAGGGCTTTCTGCAGGGATTCCTGGAAGGTGCGGCCGATGGCCATGACTTCACCGACCGACTTCATTTGCGTGGTCAGGCGCGCGTCAGCCTTGGCGAATTTCTCGAAGGCGAAACGTGGCAGCTTGGTCACAACGTAGTCGATCGACGGTTCGAAGGACGCCGGGGTCTTGCCGCCGGTGATGTCGTTGGACAGTTCGTCGAGGGTGTAGCCCACAGCCAGTTTGGCCGCGACTTTGGCAATCGGGAAACCGGTGGCTTTCGAAGCCAGTGCCGAGGAACGCGATACGCGCGGGTTCATCTCGATCACGACCATGCGGCCAGTGTCCGGGCAGATACCGAATTGCACGTTGGAGCCGCCGGTCTCGACGCCGATCTCGCGCAGTACCGCCAGCGAGGCGTTACGCAGGATCTGGTATTCCTTGTCGGTCAGGGTCTGTGCCGGAGCAACGGTGATCGAGTCACCGGTATGCACGCCCATCGGGTCGAAGTTCTCGATCGAGCAGACGATGATGCAGTTGTCCTTTTTGTCGCGGACAACTTCCATTTCATATTCTTTCCAGCCGATCAGCGATTCGTCGATCAGCAGCTCTTTGGTCGGCGACAGGTCCAGACCGCGGGCGCAGATTTCTTCGAACTCTTCACGGTTGTAGGCAATACCGCCGCCAGTGCCACCCATGGTGAAGGACGGACGGATGATGCACGGGAAACCCAGACGCTCGAGAACGGCGTTGGCTTCTTCCATGCTGTGGGCGATACCGGAACGCGGGCATTCCAGGCCGATGGATTTCATGGCCTTGTCGAAACGCGAACGGTCTTCAGCCTTGTCGATGGTGTCGGCGTTGGCACCGATCATTTCCACGCCGAACTTTTCCAGAACGCCTTCGCGCTCCAGATCCAGGGCGCAGTTCAGTGCAGTCTGGCCACCCATGGTTGGCAGCACCGCGTCCGGGCGTTCTTTTTCGATGATCTTGGCCACGGTCTGCCACTTGATCGGCTCGATGTACGTGGCGTCAGCCATGTCCGGGTCGGTCATGATGGTGGCCGGGTTGGAGTTCACCAGGATGACGCGGTAACCCTCTTCGCGCAGGGCTTTGCAGGCCTGGGCGCCGGAGTAGTCGAATTCGCAGGCCTGGCCGATAACGATCGGGCCAGCGCCGAGAATCAGGATGCTTTTAATGTCTGTACGTTTTGGCATGGGTTTGTCACTCAAATCCGCAGGTCAGTCGGCAAGCCGTCTTGATCGATTTCTGAAGCCCTGAGGGGCGCCACCGGTGTCGGGGCCGCCCTCGAGGGCTTCTCGCTACAGTCTCAAGGCGAACGCTTAGCGTCGCTTGGCCATCTCGTTGATGAAGCGGTCGAACAGGGGCGCCACATCGTTCGGGCCCGGGCTCGCTTCAGGGTGGCCCTGGAAGCTGAACGCGCTCTTGTCGGTGCGCTCGATGCCTTGCAGGGTGCCATCGAACAGCGATTTGTGGATCGCACGCACGTTGGCCGGCAGGGTCGCTTCGTCAACCGCGAAACCGTGGTTCTGGCTGGTGATCATCACGACGCCAGTGTCCAGATCCTGTACCGGGTGGTTGGCACCGTGGTGGCCATGGCCCATTTTCAGGGTCTTGGCGCCGGAGGCCAGAGCCAGCAGCTGGTGACCAAGGCAGATACCGAAGACCGGAATCTCGGTTTCCAGCACTTCCTTGATCGCCTTGATCGCGTAGTCGCAAGGCTCCGGATCACCAGGACCGTTGGACAGGAACACACCGTCCGGCTTGAGCGCCAGCACGTCGGCTGCCGGGGTTTGCGCCGGCACCACGGTCACGCGGCAGCCGCGCTCGACCAGCATGCGCAGGATGTTCAGCTTGACGCCGTAGTCGTAGGCAACCACGTGGTATGGCAGCTCGGACGCTTCGAGGGTCGCGTGGCTGTCGGTCTTCAGATCCCAGACAGTGGAGCGCCATTCGTACTTTTCCTTGGTGCTGACGACTTTCGCCAGATCCATGCCCTTCAGGCCCGGGAAGCCTTGCGCGGCGGCAATTGCAGCCTCTTCGGAGATGTTGTCGCCGGCCATGATGCAGCCGTTCTGGGCGCCTTTTTCACGCAGGATGCGGGTCAGGCGGCGGGTGTCGATACCGGCGATTGCCACAACGTTGTTGGCTTTCAGGTAGTCGGACAGGGACATCGTGTTACGCCAGTTGCTCGCTACCAGCGGCAGGTCACGGATGACCAGGCCAGCGGACCATACGCGGTCGGACTCGGCATCTTCCGGCGTGGTGCCGGTGTTGCCGATGTGCGGGTAAGTCAGGGTAACGATCTGTTGGGCGTAGGAAGGATCGGTAAGGATTTCCTGATAGCCGGTCATTGCGGTGTTGAACACCACCTCACCAACGGTTTGACCGTCGGCTCCAATGGCTTCGCCGCGAAAAATGCTGCCATCAGCAAGGGCGAGTATGGCTGGCTTAGTCAAGAAGACCTCCCGTAAATAACGCATGAAAGGGCAATCGCAGGTTGTAAAAAAGCGGAGTGACGTATGGACACGTCACTCCGCTTCTTCACTGAATTATTCTGCGCGCTTTTAGTGGACACACTAAAGCTGTAGCTTACAGAAAAAGGCTTTTTTGGTCCACCGCTAAAGAGCCTAAAAGGCCGGAGAATGCGACAGGGCGTCGCGCGATGCAGAAAAACCAGCGCAAACCGGGCGTTTGCGCTGGGTAAAACATTCAATCAATGCAGGTCGAGCACGTCCTGCATGTCATACAGACCCGGCTCGCGGCCATCCAGCCACAACGCCGCACGCACCGCGCCCTTGGCAAAAGTCATGCGACTGGAAGCCTTGTGCGTGATCTCCAGGCGCTCGCCTTCGCAGGCAAACAGCACCGTGTGATCACCGACCACATCACCACCGCGAACGGTGGCGAAACCAATGGTTTCCCGCTCGCGCGCACCGGTGTGACCTTCACGACCATAGACCGCGACTTTCTGCAGATCACGATCCAGCGCATCGGCAATCACTTCACCCATGCGCAGCGCCGTGCCCGAAGGCGCGTCAATCTTGTGCCGGTGATGCGCCTCGATGATCTCGATGTCGGCATCGTCGCCCAGCACCCGGGCAGTCATTTCGAGCAGCTTCAGCGACAGGTTGACCCCGACACTGAAGTTGGCCGCAAACACGATCGGAATATCCTTGCCCGCCTCGGCCAGCAGTTGCTTCTGCGCAGCGTCGAGCCCGGTGGTGCCGATGACCATGGCCTTGCCAGCCTTGCGACAGAACGCGAGGTTTTTCAACATCACTTCCGGCAGGGTGAAGTCGATCAGCACATCGAACTCTTCAGCCACCGATTCGAGGTTGCCGGACAACGGCACACCGATACGACCCAGCGAAGCCAGCTCACCGGCGTCCACTCCGATCAGCGTACTGCCGGGACGAACGATCGCCGCAGTCAGGCCGGTCAATGGCGCGCGCTGTTGCACGGCTTCGACCAGAATCTTGCCCATGCGCCCGGCGGCGCCCATCACAGCTATACGTCGCATGCCGACTCCTTACAGATCGCCGAAGAAGCGCTTCACACCATCGAACCAACCAGTGGTTTTCGGCGAGTGGCTGTTATCGTCCGCCAGCGAGCTGCGGAATTCTTCGAGCAGTTCGCGCTGACGACGATTCAGATTGACCGGGGTCTCGACCGCTACGCGGCACATCAAGTCGCCCGCACCACCGCCACGCACCGGCGCCACGCCTTTGCCGCGTACACGGAACTGCTTGCCGGTCTGGGTGCCTTCGGGGATTTTCAATTTGACGCGACCGTCGAGGGTCGGGATTTCCAGCTCGCCGCCGAGCGCCGCATCAACAAAGCTGATCGGCACTTCGCAGAACAGGTGCTTGCCATCGCGCTGGAAGATGTCGTGCTCGCGCACGTTGATCACCACGTACAGGTCGCCGGTCGGGCCGCCCTGGGTGCCCGCCTCGCCCTCGCCGGACAGACGAATGCGGTCGCCGGTATCAACACCAGCCGGCACTTTGACCGACAGGGTCTTGTATTCTTCGACGCGACCGTCGCCGTGGCAGGAATCGCACGGATCGGAAATGATCTTGCCCTGGCCATGGCAGCGCGGGCAGGTCTGCTGCACCGAGAAGAAGCCCTGCTGCATGCGCACCTGACCGATGCCGCCGCAGGTCGGGCAGGTCGATGGCGACGAGCCTTTCTTCGCGCCGGAACCGTCGCACGGCTTGCAGTTGACCAGTGTCGGAACGCGGATATTCACGGTGGTACCGCGTACCGCTTCTTCCAGATTCAGCTCCAGGGTGTAGCGCAAATCGCTGCCGCGCTGGGCGCCGCCACGGGAACCGCCGCGACCGCCACCGAAGAAGTCACTGAAGACATCGCCAAAGATGTCAGAGAAATTCTGCCCGCCGAAACCGGCACCACCGCCACCCATGCTTGGGTCGACGCCAGCATGACCGTACTGGTCGTAGGCCGCGCGCTTGCTCGAATCGGACAATACTTCGTAGGCTTCGTTGGCCTCTTTGAACAGTTCTTCCGACGCTTTGTCATCGGGATTACGGTCCGGGTGGTGCTTCATCGCCAGGCGACGATAGGCCTTTTTCAGGTCTGCATCGCTTGAACCACGCTCGACACCCAATACTTCGTAATAGTCACGCTTTGCCATAAGTCTTTGCACTCTTGAGGACGTTCGGCAAACCCCTCCTGAGGATGGCCAAACTCGTTGAGCCCCAATACAGGCCCGGACCCAACTCACGTCAATTCAACGATCCTGGTCTTTGTTTCTTGTGGTACTTGCGGCACGAAAAGCAGGAGCATTCCCGGCCATACCAACAGCATGCAAGGCTTGTCGCATGCTGTAAAAATTCACGTATTCCAGATACGCCAACGCGGGAGCAAGCTCCCGCGCGGCGACATCCTACCAGTCACCGCCGCAAGGCAGTCAACCGGCCGACCAACAACTTACTTGTGGTCTTTGACTTCTTCGAACTCGGCATCGACAACATCGTCAGCCTTTTCAGCTTTCTCGTCGTGCGGCGCCGCGCCTTCAGCAGGCTGAGCCTGTTCGGCGTACATCTTCTGGGCAACCGGAGCCGAGACTTTCGACAGCTCTTCGATCTTCGCTTCGATGGCAGCCTTGTCGTCGCCTTTCACAGCGGCTTCCAGTGCAACCACGGCAGCTTCGATCGCGGTCTTCTCTTCAGCGCTGACCTTGTCGCCCGCTTCGGTGACCATTTTGCGAGTCGAATGAACCAGTGCATCACCCTTGTTACGGGATTCAGCCAGCTCCGCGAACTTGCGGTCTTCCTCGGCGTTCAGCTCGGCGTCGCGAACCATCTTCTGAATTTCTTCATCCGACAGACCGGAGTTGGCCTTGATGGTGATCTTCTGCTCTTTACCGGTCGCCTTGTCTTTCGCGCCAACGTGCAGGATGCCGTTTGCGTCGATGTCGAAGGTCACTTCGATCTGCGGCACGCCACGTGGAGCAGGTGGAATGTCGGCCAGGTCGAACTTGCCCAGCGACTTGTTCTGCGCAGCTTGCTTACGCTCACCTTGCAGGACGTGAATGGTCACGGCGCCCTGGTTGTCGTCGGCAGTCGAGAACACTTGCGATTTCTTGGTAGGAATCGTGGTGTTTTTCTCGATCAGCGCGGTCATCACGCCACCCATGGTTTCGATACCCAGGGTCAGCGGGCTGACGTCGAGCAGCAGAACGTCTTTCACGTCACCGGCCAGAACGGCGCCCTGGATCGCAGCACCCATGGCAACTGCTTCGTCCGGGTTCACGTCTTTACGTGCTTCTTTACCGAAGAAATCGGTCACCAGCTTCTGTACCAGCGGCATACGGGTCTGACCGCCGACCAGAATCACGTCGTTGATCGCGCCAACGTCGATACCGGCGTCTTTCATGGCGATGCGGCAAGGTTCGATGGTGCGCTGAACCAGGTCTTCAACCAGTGCTTCGAGCTTGGCACGCGAAATCTTCACGTTCAGGTGCTTAGGACCGGTGGCGTCTGCAGTGATGTACGGCAGGTTGACGTCGGTCGACTGCGCGGACGACAGCTCGATCTTGGCTTTCTCAGCGGCTTCTTTCAGGCGCTGCATGGCCAGCGGGTCACCTTTGAGGTTCATGCCGCTTTCTTTCTTGAATTCGTCAACGAGGTAGTCGATCAGACGAATGTCAAAGTCTTCACCGCCGAGGAAGGTGTCACCGTTGGTGGCCAACACTTCGAACTGGTGCTCGCCGTCAACCTCAGCGATCTCAATCACCGACACGTCGAAAGTACCGCCACCCAGGTCGTAAACGATCACGGTGTGATCGCCCTTGGCCTTGTCCATACCGTAAGCCAGAGCCGCTGCGGTTGGTTCGTTGATGATACGTTTAACGTCCAGACCGGCGATGCGGCCGGCGTCTTTGGTCGCCTGACGCTGGCTGTCGTTGAAGTAGGCCGGAACGGTGATCACCGCTTCAGTCACAGGCTCGCCGAGGTAATCTTCGGCAGTCTTCTTCATCTTCTTCAGGATTTCAGCCGAGATTTGTGGCGGCGCCATTTTCTGGCCGTTCACTTCAACCCAGGCGTCGCCGTTGTCAGCCTTGGCGATTTTGTACGGGACCATCTTGATGTCTTTCTGTACGACTTCTTCGTCGAACTTGCGACCGATCAGACGCTTCACCGCGTACAGGGTGTTGTGCGGGTTGGTCACTGCCTGACGCTTGGCCGACTGACCAACGAGGATTTCACCATCGTTGGCGTAAGCGATGATCGACGGCGTGGTGCGCGCGCCTTCGGCGTTTTCGATAACTTTGGCTACGCCGTTTTCCAGCACGGAGACGCAGGAGTTGGTAGTCCCCAGGTCGATACCGATAATTTTGCCCATGTTCACTCTCCCGAAACTTTGGATTTTGTTGCCGCAGCAGTGGTGGCTAACTGCGGTAATACTTAAACGCTTGACTTCTAAATGGGGGCCTTGCGGCTAATTTCAAGCCTTCTCGTCAATCGAAGGCGAAATTGGCGCCGGCGCCTTGCTGACCACAACCATGGCCGGACGCAACAGGCGACCGTTGAGCTGGTAGCCCTTCTGGAACACCTTCAGAACGCTGTTCGGTTCAACGTCGGCGCTCTCCTGCATGGCCATCGCCTGATGGTGAACGGCGTTGAACGGTTCGCCATGCGGATCGATCGCTTCAAGCTGATAACGCTTGAGGGTGTCGTGGAACATTTTCAGGGTCAGCTCGATGCCTTCGCGCATCGGACGGATACTTTCGTCGTCCGGGCTCGACAATTCGAGACCGCGCTCCAGGCTGTCAACGATCGGCAGCAAGTCACCGGCGAATTTTTCCAGCGCAAACTTGTGCGCCTTCTCGACATCCTGCTCGGCACGGCGGCGGACGTTCTGCAGATCGGCAGCTACGCGCAGAGACTGATCCTGCGCGGCGGCCAACTGCTCTTCGAGCACTTGTACACGGGTCGCCAGGTCGTCACCCGAAGTTTCGGGCGCCTGATTGGCTTCTGGATTTTGCGTATCTACTGTCTGTTCGTCAGCCATAGAATTCTCCTTTCAATTACGTCCGCGAGCTGTACTCGCGCTTCTGCCCCGATATATGGGGCCGCAAAATCAGGCTTCAAGGGCCTGCAATGATTAACCCTACAAAAAAGTGCTGCATTGTCATTCCTGCTCGGACTAAGCATTTGATCGGATCAAGCAAATCGAGCTAAGCGAGGGCATTGTCAGGCCGAAACAAAACACTGTATAAATAACCAGACCTAAAGCCTGGGAGCGGCCTTTATGCTGGTGCACCTGTCCGTACACAACTACGCCATCGTTGAACATCTCGATCTCGAACTTGATCGCGGGATGAGCGTGATCACAGGGGAAACCGGCGCCGGCAAGTCAATCATGCTCGACGCCCTGGGCCTGACCCTTGGCGACCGCGCCGACAGCGGCGTGGTTCGCCCGGGCGCCGACAAGGCCGACATTCTGGCCACCTTCGACCTGGTCGACATTCCCGAAGCCCATGCCTGGCTGGCCGAGCGCGACCTCGAAAACGACGGCCCCTGCATCCTGCGCCGGGTGATCACCGCCGAAGGCCGTTCGCGCGGCTATATCAATGGCACACCCTGCCCGCTCGGTGATCTCAAGGCTCTCGGCGAACTGCTGATCGATATCCACAGCCAGCACGAACACCAGTCCCTGCTGAAAACCGACACTCACCGGCGCCTGCTCGACGAATACGCCGGCGCTACCGATCTGGCCCGCCAGGTGCAACTCGCCGCGCAGCGCTGGCGCCAGACCCGCCAGGAACTGGAGCGCCTCTCCAACTCGGGTGACGAGCAACGCGCGCGTCACCAATTGCTCAGCTACCAGCTCGAAGAGCTGGAGAACCTCGGCCTCGGCGAAAATGAACTCGAACAGCTGGAGCAGGAACACAAGAATCTGACCAACGCCGAAACCCTGCTTGGCATTTGCCGACAAGTGGTCGAGCAGTGCAGCGAAAGCGATTCCGGCAATGTGCTGAATGCGCTGACCGCCAGCCTCAACCGCCTGTCGAGCGTGAACAACTCGGTTGGCGCACTGGGCGAAGCCAGCAGCCTGCTGACCAGCGCGCAGATCCAGGTTGAAGAAGCCGTCGGCGAGCTCAATCGCTTCCTCGACAACTTCGATGCCGATCCGGCGCGCCTGCAGTATCTGGAAGAACGCCTCGACGCGATTTACACCCTGGCGCGCAAGCACCGGATCCAGCCAAACGAAGTCGCCGAGATGCAGCAGAAATTGCTCGATGAAATCGAGACATTGAATGCCAACGACGAATCCATCGAACGCCTGGGTGATGAACTGGCCTCTTATGCCCGCCATTATCAAGAGAAGGCCCGGGAACTGAGCGACTTGCGCCATCAGGCCGCCAGCAGCCTCGCCAGCGCCGTGGAGCAAGAGATCCAGCGTTTGGGCATGCCGGGCGGACGCTTCACCATCGAGCTGCGCGCCAATACCAGCGACGAACTACAGCCTAACGGCCTGGAACAAGTCGAACTGCTGGTCAGCGCCAACCCCGGCCAGCCGCTCAAGGCGCTGGCCAAAGTAGCCTCCGGTGGCGAGCTGTCGCGAATCAGCCTGGCGATTCAAGTGATCACTGCGCAGACCTCACGAGTGCCAACCCTGGTATTCGACGAAGTGGACGTGGGTATCGGCGGGCCGACAGCGGAAATCGTCGGTCAGTTGTTGCGGCGTCTTGGCGATCGCGGCCAAGTGCTGACCGTGACGCATTTGCCGCAAGTGGCGGCGCAGGGTCATCAGCATTTATTTGTGCACAAGGTTCGCGGTGAACAGGCTACCCACACCGCCGTGTCCAAACTGAGCAAGAACGACCGCATAGAGGAAGTAGCGCGGATGCTGGGCGGCATCGACTTGACCAAAGAGTCCTTGGCTCACGCGAAAAAAATGGTGGTCACGGCAAAAGTTTAAGAACGGCAGAAAGCACGAAGGCGACCCTTGAGTCGCCTTCGTTCGTTTCGCGAACCTGAAATTCGCGCGACATGCTTACTTTTTCTTGCGTACGTACAGCACCAGATTGTGATCTACCAGATCAACACCGTGCTCCTCGGCAATTGCCTTCTGGAGCTTTTCGATTTCCGGACTGACGAATTCGACGACTTCACCGGTTTCCACGTTGACCATATGGTCGTGGTGGCCACCGTCGGCCAATTCGAATACCGCGTGGCCACCGTCGAAGTTGTGACGGACCACGAGGCCAGCAGCTTCGAACTGGGTCAGAACACGGTAAACCGTGGCCAGACCGACGTCCTCGCCCGCTTCCATCAACGCCTTGTAGACGTCTTCGGCACTCATGTGACGCTGCTCGGTAGAGTCGAGCATTTGCAGGATCTTGACCCGTGGCAGGGTCACTTTGAGGCCGGCTTTGCGTAGTTCGCTATTTTCAACCATGGTCAGCTTTCTCGCGATGCTGCTTCGCAGCTTCTCTTAATGCGGGTATGATCGGCGTTTACGTTGTCCCAGCCAAGATAGTGGAAGTCGCCCACCGATGCAAAACACCAAGCTCTTGCTAACCAGTTTCACCTTTGTGGGACTGCTCGCACTCGCCGGTTGTTCATTCCCCGGGGTTTACAAAATCGACATCCAGCAGGGCAATGTCGTCACGCAGGACATGATAGACCAGTTACGCCCGGGAATGACCCGTCGGCAAGTACGGTTTATCATGGGTAACCCTCTGCTGACCGACACGTTCCATGCCGATCGCTGGGATTATCTGTACAGCCTGCAACCTGGTGGCGGTGAACGCCAGCAGGAGCGCGTGAGTGTTAATTTCAATTCCAACGACCAGCTTGTCAGCCTGTCCGGTGACTTCATGCCGGGCGTAAGCCGTGACGAGGCCATTCTCGGTAAGGACAGTGGCACCAGCGTGACCGCCCCTGCTGAAAACGCCGAGAAGCCGAAGCCGGAACAACCCGCCAAACCAGGCTCCTTGCTGGATTCGATCCAGAAGGACGTGGACGGTGTTGAAACCGTTCCGGTTCCGACGCCTGAGCCGCTGGACACCTCCCCGCAGTAATGCGCGAGGCAATAAAAAACCCGGAATTTCCGGGTTTTTTATTGCCTGCGATCTGGCCAGGCTACTGATTTCGCGCTTTGGCCTCGGCAGCCTTGGCCGCCCGCAGGCGTCGAACCTCTTTCGGATCCGCCAACAACGGACGGTAGATCTCGATGCGCTCCCCCGCCTGAATCAAGCGAGCCCGTGGATCAGCCACCACCTTGCCGAAGATCCCCAGCGGACAATCACTCAGATCCAGTTCCGGGAATTCATCGCCAATACCTGACTTGAGCACCGCCTCTCGCACTGTCGTCCCTTCCGGGACGCTCAAAGTGCGCAGAAGCTGACGATCCACGGCGGCATACACCACTTCAATCTCGATCACCGGATCAACCATGCATCTGCTTGGCACGCTGGCAGAACGCATCCACCAACGTATTCGCCGCCTGATTGAACAGCGGGCCAAGCGTCGCGCGCACCAGCGGGCCGGCGTAGTCAAAAGACAGGTCAAGACTGATCTTGCAGGCCTTCTCGTTCAATGCCTTGAAGACCCAGACACCATGCAGCTGGTTGAACGGGCCTTCTTCCAGGTTCATCTCGATCGATTGCCCCGGCACCAGTGTATTGCGCGTGACGAAGTGCTGACTGAGACCGCCCTTGGCCACGCCAACGCTGGCGCGCATTTGCTCGGGCGAGCTTTCCAGCACTTCGGCGGACGAGCACCATGGCAAGAATTCCGGGTAACGCGCGACGTCGTTGACCAGGTCGTAGAGGAATTGCGCCGGGTATGGCAGCAACGCCGAACGTTGAATATGTGTCGTCATGTAAGCGTTACTTCCAGAGCTGAGCGGCAAACACTACAAGAATGCCGATAGGCGCCACGTAGCGCATCAAGAACAAGGACAGGGCAAACAGCGCCGGGTTACGAATCGACAACTCCTCCCGCACCGCATCACGCCCCATCACCCAACCGGCAAACAGCACGAAGCACAGGCCACCGAGCGGCAACATGATCCGCGAGGTGAAGAAATCGATCACGCCGAAGAAGTCCAGACCGCCCGCCGCACCCCATTGGTAGAGATGGAACAGCCCGCCTTCGTTCACGAAAAATTTGGCTTCCTTCCAGATATTGAAAGAGAAAACCGTACCCAGACCGACGAACCAGCAGATGAACGCCAGCCAGAAAGTCACCCAGCCACGGCTGATTTTCGTGCGTTCAACCAGATAGGCCACCATCGGTTCAAGCAAGGAAATCGCCGAGCTCCAGGCGGCAATCGCCACCAGGACAAAGAACACCACGCCCATCAACTGGCCGAAAACCACGTTACCGAAGGCAAATGGCAGACTGACAAACATCAGGCCTGGGCCTTCGCTAGGGTTCAAACCGCCAGCAAACACAATCGGAAACAATGCCAGACCAGCCACCAGCGATACAAAGGTATCCAGCAGCGCCACACCGACCACGGTGCCAGAGAGCGAGGCTTCCTTGGTCATGTAAGCGCCGTAAATCATGATCGAACCCACACCCACGCTCAGGGAAAAGAACGCGTGGCCCATGGCGGGCAGCAAGCCGTCGAGGACTTTTTCCGGATGGAAGTCGAACATGAAATGCACGCCTTCCATGAAATGCCCGGTAGTCATGCTGTAACCCAGCAATACCAACACCATGACGAACAGCAGCGGCATCATGATCCGCAGGCTGCGCTCCAGCCCGGCAACCACGCCTTTGGCGATCACCACGGCCGACAACAGCATGAAAACTGTGTGCCAAAGTGTCAGACGCCAGGGATCGGAGATCACATTGCCGAAATAAGCGCCGACCTGCTCCGCCGTAGCACCCTGGAAGTCGCCGCGCCCCATGTCGATGATGTAATCCAGCGACCAGCCGCCGACCACACTATAGAAAGACAAGATCAGCAGCGCCGTGATCATCCCGGCAAACGCGCCCCACGACCACTTGCCCGAATGCCCGGCCTCCCGCGCCAACACCTTCAAAGCGTTCGCCGGACTCTGCCGCGCGCGCCGGCCGATCAGGGTTTCAGCCAGCATGACCGGGATCCCGATCAATGCGATGCAGGCGAGAAACATCAGCACGAAGGCGCCGCCGCCGTAGACCCCGACCATGTAGGGGAATTTCCAGATGCTGCCCAGTCCCACGGCCGAACCGGTCGCGGCGAATATGAAAACCCAGCGGCTAGCCCAACTGCCGTGGACAGAAACCTTGTCTGTCGACATTGAATATCACGCCCAAGCGTTAGAAAAAGAGGCCGCATTGTCCGGGATTCACTCAACCTGCTCAAGCACGCAGCATCACCGTAGCCGAGGATCATTTATCTCCATATAATGCCGCCCCTATGGCTAAACAGAAGAAACACCCAACAGGGACCATCGCGCAGAACAAAAAGGCGCGACACGATTACTTCATCGAACATCGTTTCGAGGCTGGTCTGGTCCTGGCCGGCTGGGAAGTAAAAAGTCTGCGGGCAAGCAAGCTGCAACTGGTCGACAGTTACGTGCTGCTCAAGGACGGCGAAGCCTGGCTTCTCGGCAGTCACATCACGCCGTTGATGACCGCCAGCACCCACGTCATCGCCGATCCGACCCGCACCCGCAAACTGCTGCTCAATAAGCGCGAGCTGGAAAAACTCGCCGCTGCCGTGCAACAGAAAGGCTACGCCTGCGTGTGCCTGTCCTTCTACTGGAGCAAGCACATGGTCAAGTGCGAGATTGCTCTGGGCAAGGGCAAGAAGGAATACGACAAGCGTGACACCGAGCGCGAACGCGACGCCGGTCGAGAGCTGCAGCGCGCCGTGCGCAACAAGGGCAAGGAAGAATAATTTCTTCTGCCTGAAAGATCGCAGCCTTCGGCAGCTCCTACAGGGAAAGACACATTCCTGTGTAGGAGCTGCCGAAGGCTGCGATCTTTTTGCTTCTAAAAGCTACATTCCCTTGCGCCGCTCCGCCCGAGCCATGCGCTGAACTTCCTGCCGCACCTCTTCCAGCACTTCCTGCACATACAGAATGTGCCGACTGGAAACCTCCCGCGCCTGCTCCGCACGCCCTTCGATAATCGCCAGATACAGCTCCCGGTGCTGAGAGATCAGCATGTCGCGGGTTTCCGTGCGCTGTTTGTACATGCCGCCGATGTTGGTCACCACGTTGCGCTTGAGCAAATCGAAAAGCCCGCGAATGGTGTGCAGCAGCACCGCGTTGTGACTGGCTTCGGCAATCGCCAAATGAAACTTCGCGTCCGCCGCGCCCTCTTCCACCCGGCTCACTTCGTCATGCCGCGTGTAGCAATCCTGCAGCTCGTTGAACGCTGCGGTCAGGCGCTCACGATCCACATCCGTGGCGCGCAATGCTGCGTAATAGGCACACGATGCCTCCAGAGTGTGCCGAAACTCCAGCAAATCGCGCTGTGCTTCGGGGTTGCTCTCCAGCAGCAATAGCAGGGGGTCGCTGAAGGTCGATCCGAGGGTTTCCACCACGTAATTGCCGCCGCCCTGGCGACTGACCAGCAAGCCCTTGGCCGCCAGTTTCTGAATCGCTTCGCGCAACGACGGACGCGATACACCGAACTGCTCGGCCAAGGTGCGCTCAGCCGGAAGCCGCTCGCCGGACTTCAGCGTGCCCTCAAGGATCATCCCCTCGAGGCGCTCGACAATATCGTCAGACAAACGGCGCTGACGAATCTGATCAAACCCCATAACTCATTTCTCCACGATCCCGACCGCTCGCCGGGCTCTCTATTCTGGCCTATCGGCGCCCCGCCGACACCTGTCAGAGCACATTTGCCCGACCGGATCAGATGCCTTCTGCACCGCTTATTCGACAAAAGTTTCAGGGCGACAAATTGACACACCGATATCAAGGCTTTTACCCTAGCCAACAGCGATTGTAAATTGGTATTACCAATTAACCAAAAACGCTGACAGTGCCTGACCAACAACAATTAGGGGCCACCCCATATGCAAACCTGGCAACAGCTCTATACCCCGCTCGGCAGTCTCGGTGTCTCCGCACTCGCGGCCGTCATCCCCATCGTTTTCTTCTTTCTGGCTCTGGCGGTGTTCCGCCTCAAGGGTCATGTGGCCGGCAGCATCACGCTCGCCCTGTCGATTGCCGTGGCGATTTTCGCCTTTCACATGCCGGTCGACATGGCTTTCGCCGCTGCCGGATACGGCTTTGCCTATGGTCTGTGGCCGATTGCCTGGATCATCGTCGCGGCGGTGTTCCTCTACAAACTGACGGTCAAGAGTGGTCAGTTCGAGGTCATTCGTAGTTCGGTACTGTCGATCACCGACGACCAGCGTTTGCAGGTGCTGCTGATCGGTTTCTGCTTCGGTGCGTTTCTGGAAGGTGCCGCCGGCTTCGGCGCGCCAGTGGCCATTACCGCCGCGCTGCTGGTCGGCCTCGGGTTCAATCCGCTGTACGCCGCCGGCCTGTGCCTGATTGCCAACACCGCGCCGGTGGCCTTCGGCGCCCTTGGGATTCCGATCATCGTGGCCGGCCAGGTCACTGGCATCGACGCGTTCAAGATCGGCGCCATGACCGGCCGCCAGCTACCACTGCTGTCGCTTTTCGTGCCGTTCTGGCTGGTGTTCATGATGGACGGCCTGCGTGGCGTGCGTGAAACCTGGCCGGCAGCACTGGTTGCAGGCCTGAGCTTCGCCGTGACCCAGTACTTCACTTCGAACTTCATCGGCCCGGAGCTGCCGGACATCACCTCGGCCTTGGCCAGCCTGATTTCCCTGACCCTGTTCCTCAAAGTCTGGCAGCCAAAACGCGCCGCCGGCCAGCACATCGCCGGCGCCGTGTCGGCCTCGGTGGTAACCGCCAGCGCCGGCGGTTTCAGCCAGAAGCGCAGCACCGTGGCGTCGCCTTACAGCCTCTGGGAAATTTTCATCGCCTGGTCGCCATTCCTGGTCCTCACCGTGCTGGTAACCATCTGGACCCTAAAGCCGTTCAAGGCCATGTTTGCCGCCGGCGGTTCGATGTACGCCTGGGTGTTCAACTTTGCCATCCCGCACCTGGATCAGCTGGTGATCAAGACCGCGCCGATCGTGGCCACACCGACTGCGATTCCGGCGGTGTTCAAACTCGACCCGATTTCCGCGACCGGTACCGCGATTTTCTTCTCGGCGCTGATCTCGATGCTGGTATTGAAGATCAACTTCAAAACTGGTCTGACCACTTTGAAAGAGACCTTCTACGAACTGCGCTGGCCGATTCTGTCGATCGGCATGGTGCTGGCCTTCGCCTTCGTCACCAACTACTCGGGGATGTCTTCGACCATGGCGCTGGTCCTGGCCGCGACCGGCGCAGCCTTCCCGTTCTTCTCGCCGTTCCTCGGCTGGCTGGGCGTGTTCCTCACCGGTTCCGATACTTCGTCCAACGCGCTGTTCAGTTCGCTGCAGGCGACCACCGCACACCAGATCGGCGTCAACGACACCTTGCTGGTAGCGGCCAATACTAGCGGCGGCGTGACCGGCAAGATGATCTCGCCACAATCGATCGCCGTGGCCTGCGCCGCGACCGGGCTGGTGGGCAAGGAATCGGATCTGTTCCGCTTCACCCTCAAGCACAGCCTATTCTTTGCCACGATTGTCGGCCTGATTACGCTGGCCCAGGCCTACTGGTTCACCGGCATGCTGGTGCACTGATCCTATAAACAAAACGGAAATAACCGACGCCGGTTCGTGATTCCGGCGTTAGCAACTCACCACCCGGTCTGTAAGGCTGCTGAAAGCAAGGCGCTTTATATTCAGCAGCCGCCACAGACGGATAACCGGGCCCACCCGGAGACACGCCTGATGAGCGAGCTTTTTTACAACGCTGTGCCCAACGCCACGCGCGTCGCACCGCCACTGCCTGAACCTCGGCAATACCCCAGCGAGAAACCGTCGCGGGTCTACCTGTTCGGCACGTGCGTGGTCGACCTGTTCTACCCCGAAGCAGGGATGGACGCGATCCATTTGCTGGAGCGCGAAGGCATCCGCGTCGAGTATCCGCAAGGGCAGAGCTGCTGCGGGCAACCGGCCTACACCTCGGGTTACACCGAGCAGGCGCGGACGGTCGCGCGCGCTCAGCTGGCGTTGTTTGCCGGGGATTATCCGGTGGTGGTGCCGTCGGGTTCCTGCGCAGGCATGCTGCGCGAGCATTACGCGGACTTGTTCAAGGACGAGCCGCAAACGTTGAAACAGGTACAGGCCCTCGCGGCCCGCACCTATGAACTGGCCGAGTTCCTGCTGTTCGTCTGCAAGGTGCAGCTCAAGGACAGCGGCGAACCGGTCAAAGTGGCGCTGCACACCTCGTGTTCGGCACGCCGCGAGATGAACACCCACCTGCACGGCCGCGAGCTGTTGGCGCAGTTGAGCAACGTGGAACGGGTCAACCACGATCACGAAAGTGAATGCTGTGGCTTCGGTGGGACATTCAGCGTCCGTATGCCAGACATTTCCGGCGCAATGGTGGCTGACAAGACCAAAGCGTTGAAGGATTCCGGCGCACACAAAGTGTTGAGCGCCGACTGTGGCTGTTTGATGAACATCAACGGCGCATTGGAGAAACAAAAAGAAGCGCTGCGCGGGCAACATCTCGCCAGCTTTCTGTGGCAACGAACCGGAGGTGCGCAATGAGCACCTCGACGATTATTCCTACGGTTGCCGTAGAAGAAGACTTCCGCACCCGGGCGCACAACGCCTTGGGTGATCAGCAGTTACGGAACAACTTCCGTACTGCCATGGATTCACTGATGACCAAGCGGGCCGCGGCGTTCAGCGATGCCCACGAAAGAGAACACTTGCGCGCCCTGGGCAACTCGATCAGGGCGCGTGCGCTCTCCAAGTTGCCCGACCTGCTCGAGCGACTGGAACAGAACCTGACCCGCAACGGTGTGACAGTGCACTGGGCGGAAACGGTGGACGAGGCCAATGGCATCGTCCTTTCGATCATCCGCGCTCACGAGGCGCGGCAAGTGATCAAGGGCAAATCGATGGTCAGCGAAGAGATGGAGATGAACCATTTCCTCGAGGCTCAAGGTGTTGAATGCCTGGAGTCCGACATGGGGGAATACATCGTCCAGCTCGACCACGAGAAGCCTTCACACATCATTATGCCGGCGATCCACAAGAATGCCGGTCAGGTCGCGTCCTTGTTCCACGACAAACTTGGCGTGGAGTACACCAAGGACGTTGACCAACTCATTCAGATCGGTCGCAGAGTCCTGCGGCAGAAATTCTTCGAAGCGGACATCGGCGTTTCCGGCGTCAACTTCGCCGTAGCCGAAACCGGCACTCTGCTGCTGGTGGAAAACGAAGGCAACGGGCGCATGACCACCACCGTGCCGCCGGTGCACATCGCCGTCACCGGCATCGAAAAGGTCGTGGAAAACCTGCGCGACGTGGTGCCGCTGTTGTCGCTGCTGACCCGCTCGGCGCTGGGCATTCCGATCACCACTTACGTCAACATGATCTCCGGCCCGCGCAAGGAACATGAACTCGATGGCCCGCAGGAAGTGCATCTGGTGCTGCTCGACAACGGTCGCAGCCAGGCCTTTGCCGACAGCGAACTGCGCCAGACCCTGAACTGCATCCGCTGCGGCGCCTGCATGAATCATTGCCCGGTCTACACCCGCGTCGGTGGTCACACCTATGGCGAGGTGTACCCGGGACCGATCGGCAAAATCATCACCCCGCACATGGTCGGTCTGGCGAAAGTCCCGGATCACCCGAGCGCTTCGTCGTTGTGCGGTGCCTGCGGTGAAGTGTGCCCGGTGAAAATTCCGATCCCTGCCCTACTGCGGCGTCTGCGCGAAGAAAACGTCAAAGCCCCGGACAGTCCGCATCAAGTGATGCGCGGCCAAGGCAGCAAATATTCGCGCAAGGAACGTTTCATCTGGAACGCCTGGGCGAAACTCAACAGCTCGCCGACGCTGTACCGGTTGTTTGGTTTCTTCGCCACACGACTGCGTGCGTTAACGCCGAACAATGTCGGCCCGTGGACGCAAAACCACAGCGCACCGAAACCCGCCGCCCGCTCACTGCACGACATGGCCCGCGAGCATCTGGCCAAACAGGGAGACCGCTGATGAGCGCCAAGCAAAATATCCTCGCCAAGCTGCGGAAAAGTCTGACAGGCACCACACCGATTGCCGACGATTTCGACGTCGATCTGGTGACCCAGCCTTACACCTACAGCGCCGAGCAACGCATTCCGCAACTGCGCAAACTGATGGAGGCGGTGCACACTGAAATCCATCTGACTACCGACGCAGACTGGCCGACGCTGCTCGCGCAATTGCTGCGTGACCGTCAACTGCCAAGCCTGCTGATCGCACCGACGACGCCTCACGGGCAGCGCATCTCACAACACTGGGCGAACAATCCTGATCTGCCGACGCTGAAGTACTACAACCGGCCGATGGAGGAGTGGAAAGCCGAACTGTTCAACGACACTCCGGCCAGCCTGACCGGCACCCTCGGCGCCATCGCCGCGACCGGCAGCCTGATTCACTGGCCCACTCGTGAAGAGCCGCGATTGATGAGCCTGGTGCCGCCGGTGCATTTCGCCCTGCTCAAGGCCAGCGAAATCCGCGACAACTTCTATCAGGTGCAACAGGAATTCGAGTGGGCCCAAGGCATGCCGACCAATGCGCTGCTGGTGTCCGGACCCTCGAAAACCGCCGACATCGAACAAGTGTTGGCCTACGGCGCTCACGGCCCGAAAGACCTGGTGGTACTGATCCAGGAGGACCAATGACGCTTCCGGTGAATTTCCTGCGTGATGCGCAGCAACTGATTCCAGCGGAGCGCCGCTTCGACGATCCGCTGTCGACCTTGGCCTTCGGCACCGACGCCAGTTTTTATCGGCTGATTCCCAAACTGGTGATCCGCGTCGAATCCGAAGACGAAGTGGTGGCGCTGCTGAAACTGGCCCAGCGCGATCAAGTCCCGGTGACCTTCCGCGCCGCCGGCACCAGTTTGTCCGGGCAAGCGATCAGCGATTCGGTGCTGATTGTGCTGGGGGATAACTGGAACGCTCGCGAGATTCGCGATCAGGGCCTGCAAATCCGCCTGCAGCCGGGCGTGATCGGCGCACAGGCCAACGCGTGGCTGGCACCGTTCGGGCGCAAGATCGGCCCCGACCCGGCATCGATCAACGCCTGTAAAATCGGCGGCATCGTCGCCAACAACGCCAGCGGCATGTGCTGCGGCACCGCGCAAAACACCTACCACACACTTGCCGGGATCCGCCTGGTACTGGCCGACGGCAGCCGTCTCGACACTGAAGACGCAGCCAGTGTCGCCGCGTTTCGCGAAAGCCACGGCGAACTGCTGGAGCGCCTGGCGACGTTGGGCCGCGAGACCCGCGCCAATGCCGAACTGGCGGCGAGAATCCGCCACAAATACCGTCTGAAAAATACCACCGGCCTGTCACTCAACGCCCTGGTGGATTTCGACGAGCCTGTGGATATCTTGAGCCACCTGCTGGTCGGCTCCGAAGGCACCCTCGGCTTCATCAGTGCGGTGACTTACGACACGGTGATCGACCACCCAAACAAGGCCTCGGCACTGATCGTGTTCCCGGATGTGGAAACCTGCTGCAACGCGGTCACGGTGCTGAAAAACCAACCGGTATCAGCGGTGGAACTGCTGGACCGACGCAGCCTGCGCTCGGTGCAGGACAAACCGGGCATGCCGGATTTCGTACAACACCTGTCGAACAATGCCTGCGCGCTGCTGATCGAATCCCGCGCCGCCTCTTCCACGTTGCTGCAGGAACAACTGGCGCAGATCATGGCTTCGCTGACCCGTTTCCCGGTGGAAAAACAGGTCGACTTCACTGAAGACCCGGCCGAGAACGCCAAACTCTGGGCCATCCGCAAGGACACCTTCCCCGCCGTCGGTGCCGTGCGTAAAACCGGCACCACGGTGATCATCGAAGACGTGACCTTCCCGGTCGAGCAACTGGCGATCGGCGTCAACCGCCTGATCGAGCTGTTCGACAAACATGCCTACGACGAAGCAATCCTTTTCGGACACGCGCTGGAGGGCAATCTGCACTTCGTCTTCACCCAAGGCTTCAACAGTCCGGAAGAAGTCGCACGCTATCAAGCGTTCATGGACGACGTCGCGCAACTGGTGGCGGTGGAATTCGGCGGTTCGTTGAAGGCTGAACACGGCACCGGACGGAATATGGCGCCGTTCGTTGAGCTGGAATGGGGCAGCGATGCGTATCAGTTGATGTGGCAGCTCAAACGCCTGCTCGACCCCAACGGCATCCTCAACCCGGACGTGGTGCTCAGCGAAGATCCGCAGATCCACCTCAAGCATCTCAAGCCGCTGCCAGCGGCGGACGAGATTGTCGATAAATGCATCGAATGCGGCTTCTGCGAACCGGTCTGCCCATCGAAGGGCCTGACCCTCAGCCCGCGCCAGCGCATCGTCATCTGGCGTGACATTCAGGCGAAAAAACGCGCCGGCGTTGACACCACCGAGCTGGAAAAGGCCTACGAGTATCAAGGCATCGAGACCTGCGCCGCGACCGGATTGTGCGCTCAGCGTTGCCCTGTGGGCATCAATACCGGCGAACTGGTGAAAAAGCTTCGCGGCCGACACGCGACGCATCAGAAAACCGCTGACTGGATCGAAGGAAATTTCGCCAAGACCCTGCAAGGTGCACGTTTCACTTTGCACGTGGCCAATGGCGCACGGATGCTGCTGGGCGCACCGCGTCTGGCGAAGCTATCGGCAACCCTGACGCGTTTGTCCAAAGGCCAGGTGCCGCTGTGGACCAACGCGATGCCGCAACCGGAAAAAGTCATTCGCTTCAACCCGAGTGTGTCGGATGAGCGCCCGCGGGTGGTGTATCTGGCGGCGTGCGTATCGCGGGTGATGGGCCCGGCGGCGGGTGACAAGGAGCAGATGTCGCTGTACGACAAAACCCGCGGCTTGCTGGAAAAAGCCGGTTACCAAGTGGTGATCCCGGACAATCAAGACAACCTCTGCTGCGGTCAGCCATTTGCCTCCAAAGGCTACGCCGAGCAAGCCGAACATAAGCGTCAGGAACTGATCAGCGCCCTCCTTCATGCCAGTCGTGGCGGGCTCGATCCGATCTATTGCGACACCAGCCCGTGCACCTTGCGCTTGGTGCAGGACGTGGGAAATGTTCGCCTGGATCTGTACGACCCGGTGCGCTTCATTCGTACGCACCTTCTCGATCGACTGGAGTTCACCCCGCAAGAGGCACCGATTGCGGTTCATGTGACCTGCAGCACCCAGCATCTGGGCGAGAGCCAGGCGTTGATCGATCTGGCGCGCAAATGCAGCAAAAACGTGGTGATTCCGGAAGGCATTCATTGCTGCGGGTTTGCCGGTGACAAGGGCTTCACCACGCCGGAGCTGAACAGCCACTCGCTACGCACACTCAAGGACGCGGTGCAACATTGCAACGAGGGGATTTCCACCAGCCGCACCTGTGAGATCGGCCTGACGCAGCACGGCGGCATCGACTATCACGGACTGGTCTATCTGGTGGATCGGGTCACTCGAGCGAAGGCCTGCTAAAAGAAAGTTAGAACCCTTGAGCGAGGCGGTAGTCCACAGAACAAGCCCCGAACACGCGGGGCTTTTCCTCCTTTCGCTGGCCTGCTCTGACGGTCAGTGAGAGTCTGGATTCCTCAGTGCAAGGAGATACTCATGAAGCATTCTGTACTGTTTGGTCTGTTCGTTACTGCCTCGATGATGGCTTCTACTTCGTTCGCCGATGGCAAACCTGCCGACTTGTGCGAGGCGAATCTGCAAAAGATCGAAAGCGCCAAGACGCAATATCAGACGTCGCCGGATCTGAATTCGCGCGTCTCGGCAAGCGTCAGCAAAGCCCAGGCCCTCAAGGCTCAGGGCAGGATCGACGACTGCCTGGCGGAAACCCAGCAAACCCTTCTAGTAATCCAGAACTCGACGGGTGATACCAAGAAATAAACCTTGGGACGACGAGCCTTCAGGTGGCGTGATGCAGCGCGATTCGGGTTGATGGGCCACGATGTAAAAAAAACCGAATTCCTGCGTGCGGCCGCGGTCGATTGTACAGGCCCACTACCAAACACGGCCTGTTACGACCTCGGCATCGCCGCCAGACCGTCCGGCAGCACCGAGACCAACCGTTCAAGGAGATACCCATGAAGCATTCTGCAATTGCTGGATTGTTCATCGCTGGTGCCCTGCTGACGTCGCCGGTGTTTGCGGCAGACAAAGACCTTTGTGCCGGGAATCTTCAAACCATCAAAGACTTCGTTACCAGTCAGCCGTCAATTCCCGAAACGTCCATGAACAACGTCAAGGAAGCGCAGAAAAAAGCTGAAGACGCGCAGGCGGCCGGCAATGACAAGGATTGCGTTGAGGTCACCTCTTCCTTGATAACCAAAATGCAAATCCGCAATCCAACTCGCAATTGATATGCCACGAGGCCAACCTTCGGGTTGGCCTCGCCGGCCGTTTGGCGTACACTGCGCAGGCTTGTTGCCTCACCTGATGTACGAGGCAATGAGTTCGGGGCCGATTAGGATTCGACGCCGGTGACGAAACTTTAGGTGCATGCCGACTTGGTAACAGAAGTCGTAAATCCACTGTTGCAACTTCTTATAGTTGCCAATGACGACCAATACGGTGCTGCTCTCGCTGCTTAATTGCAGCTGACATGCACTCCTGGTGCCTTCGGGCCCAGCAATCATCAGGGGATGTCTGTAAACCCGAAATGATTGTCATATAGAACAGAATCGCCGTGCAGTACGTTGTGGACGAAGCGGCTAAAACTTACACAACTCGCCCAAAGCACCCTGCCCGTCGGGTCGCTGAGGGTTAACTTAATAGACACGGCTACGCATGTAGTACCGACAGCGGAGCACTGGCGGACGGGGGTTCAAATCCCCCCGGCTCCACCAACTCTCGACGACAAAGCCCGCCTTGTGCGGGCTTTGTCGCATTTGCACATCAGCCAAACCGGGCACACAAACCCACAGCCTGCAAGCGATCGAGCTCGATAACCCTGGCAATGCTCTGCCTACTCATAAAAAAGGACGACACGATGTCGTCCTTTTTCGTACCCGCATTCATCAAAATCAATGAACCGCGCTGAGCAGATCCGGGCGGCTGGATTTGAGCATAGCCTCATTGACCTTGCCTTGAATCGAGCAGGTAAACATCCCCTTGCTGCCAGTCGTCAGCTCTTGCGGAGCAGGCTCGATCAGGAACACGCGCTCGGCACTGTCGACAACCAGCTTGCCCGCCGTTGCGGATGGGTCTTCCGGCTGCCAGTTGGATTTGCCGTGGGACCAGATTTCCGCGCGTGCGTAGAGTCCCTGCGACATGTCCATACGCGGCCCGCCCGCTTTTTCCAACTGGGTGTGGAGTTCATTCGGCGTCTGTTTGGCGTAGAACCCCCAACTGATGATGCGAGTGCCCATCAGGTCTGTATCTTCGGCGTAGAAGCCGGTCAACGACATGCCGTCAATTTCGACCGGCTTGGCGAACATCCAGCGCTGCCCCATATCGCTCTTGGTGCCGCCGGACAATTTGATCTGGCCATTTTCGACAGTGCTCGGCACCAGATCCTTGAACAAAGGTGATTGCACGACGGCCAAGGAGTGATCGTCACAAGCGGCAAACGACGCCACCGGCGAAGGTGCAGCGGCAACGCTGAAAGCAGAAAAAAGGGCCGCAATGGGCAACAACAGGAAAATTGGTTTCATGTAATGACTCGAATGAAAGACTGAAGAAATCGAAAGAGACGATATCACAATGACATCAATCGACAGGCTTCACAGTTTCAATCAATGCCCATGCCGATGATGCACATCCGGAAAATGCGCATGACTGTGCCGCATCGGCGTGTGCACATGCGGATGACTATGCGGCTCCACCCCATCCCACTCAAACCCATGCGTATGTTGATGATGCTCATCGTGTGTATGCCGATGATCATGCTCAAGCCGTTCGTGCTGATGTTCATGAACATGGTTTTCCATCAGATGAATCCATACGCCCACGGCCATTAACGCTGCTGCGAGCAGGAACATCAGCGATATCGATTCGCCCAGCAGCAGAATCGAGATGCCTGCGCCGAGGAACGGTGCGGTGGAAAAGTAGGCGCCGGTGCGTGCGCTGCCGAGGCCGCGCAGGGCGAGGACGAACATGACCAGGCTGACGCCGTAGCCGAGAAAGCCGACCAGCATGATCGGCACCAGCGAGGTGGCGGCGGGCAGTTGGCTGCCGATGAACAGGGCCAGTGTGCAGTTGACCAGACCGGCCACGAGGCCTTTGCTGCCGGCGATGAACAGTGCGTCCGAGGCCGAGACTTTACGGGTCAGGTTGTTGTCGATGGCCCAGCAACAGCAGGCGAAAGCCACGGCCAGCGGCCCGGTCCAGTCTTGCGCCGAGACGGCCTCTTGTGGCCAGGACAGCACGATGCCACCGGCGACGATGGCGAGCATGCCGATCACGATTCGTCGGTCGGCATTTTCCTTGAACACCACCCACGCCAGCAGCGCCGTGAGCACGGATTCGAGGTTGAGCATCAGTGACGCGCTCGCGCCGGACGTTCGGGTCAAACCGAACATCAGCGCCACTGGCGCCAACACGCCGCCGAAGCCGATGGCGCCGAGCAGCCATGGCCATTCACCAGTGCCGAGCCCGGAAGGTTTCCAGCCACGATCGCGGGCAAAACGCAGAACGGTCAAACCCAGACCACTGCCGAGATAGAGCAACCCGGCGAGCAGAATCGGCGAAATCTGTACCCCCAACAGTTTGGCGAGGGGGGTACTGGCGCCAAACAGCACCGCTGCAATCAATGCATAGAGAACGCTCACATTCATGCCGGGATCACTCGCTGGGGCCGATGGAATACCAGCCAGCATCATGGCAAAACTCAGGTGAGAATTATGTGAACAACTGATTCGTGTCAGGGAACACGGCCTCTGGCACGTGCTCAAATCCAGCAACATTTAATCCGCGCAATCACTGGGCGATCGCTCGATGCAGCTTCTATGCTGCGAACATCGAGATGCAATGGAGTTGAAGATGAAGACTTGGATCGCCGCCGCGCTGACAGCGCTGATTTGCCTGTCCGCCCATGCGGCCGACGCCCCCACTGTGCGCGTCGAACCGATCGCGTTCACAACAAGTGCCGACAGCGTCCAGCGCAAACAGTCGATCACGGGTGACCAGACGACGGAGTACCGGTTCAACGCCAAGGCCGGCCAGATGCTGACCGTCGACTTCAAGCCCTCCAACACCTCCGCTTACTTCAACATCGCTGCCAAGGGGGCCGATTACGCGCTGTTCAATGGCTCGATCATGGGCAATCACTTCCTCGGCACATTGCCCAGCGATGGCGAGTACACGGTTCAGGTCTACCTCATGCGCAACGCCGCACGACGTAATGAAGTGGCCAACTACGAGCTGGCGCTGAGGCTGGTCAATGGCGATGCCATCAGCCGTCAGCCTCCATTCGATCAGACGCTGGAATTGCAGGGCATTGCCTTTCACGTCAGCACTGAACAGGTCGATGGCAAACCCACTTTGCACATCGCTCCCAAGGGGCTGGAGATCGACAATACGGTCATCATTCAGGCCCTTAGCGGTGAGGTGGTACGCGCCGAAGTCGCCGATCTCAACAACGACGGCTCCCCTGAACTCTATGTGTTCACCCGCTCGCCCGGACGCGGCATGCCGGGCGAACTGATCGCCTATTCGGCCAACAACAAGAAATCCCTGAGCGAAATCTACTTGCCTCCGGTCAGCGACAACCCGAAAACCGCCGAGGGTTATCAGGGCGAGGACTCGTTTGCCGTGGTGGAAAACAGGCTGGTGCAACGCTTCCCGGTGTATGACAGCGCCGACGCGGGTGCGGGGCGTACGGGGAAGATGCGTCAGGTTCAGTACAGGTTGGTGGCGGGTGAAGCCGGGTGGATTTTACGCGAGGACAAGGTCACGGAATTCTGAAATGACCGGGTTCGTTACGGCCGGCGGATAAACCCCTGAACCACTTCTACACTCACACCGCCCCCACTGCCACGACGAGCCCCCATGACCACCCTCCAAGACCGCATGAAGCAAGGCAAGGACGCCCGCAAAAAATGCTCGCGCAGCGCCCACGCCACCACCGGAAAAATGAGCCGCGATCCGATTCCGCTGATCAAAGCGTCGAGTCAGGGCCGCGTCGCTTCGCTGGTGGAGTTGCGTTACGGACGAATGCTGGTGTCGCCCTTCACGTTCTTCCGTGGCAACGCGCTGCTGCAGGCGCATGATCTGTCGAGCACCGAGAACATGGGGCTGGTCGGGCCGATCTGCGGGGATGCGCATTTGATGAACTTCGGCGGGTTTGCCACGCCGGAGCGCAATCTGTTGTTTAGCGTCAATGATTTCGACGAGGCGCATCCCGGGCCCTGGGAATGGGACGTGAAGCGGCTGGCGGCGAGTTTTGTGGTGGCGGCGCGGGATTTGCGCCATGGCGAGTCGGTTGAGGAAGAGGTCTGTCGGCAGATGGTCGGTGCCTATCAGGCGACGATGCTGGAGTGCGCCGAACAGAGTGCGCTGGAAACCTGGTACGAATCGATCAAGTACGAAGACTTGCTCGATCAGGCACGCAAGAGTGCGCTGGAGCATGTGCAGCGTGCCGTCGATAAAGCCGAACGGCGCACCCATGCCGAGTTGCTGCCGAAAATCAGTGAGCGCGACGCCAACGGGCGACTGGTCATTCGTGACGACCTGCCGGAAATTTTCCACCTGCACAAGAACACCACGCTGCTCGACGCCGACGATGACTGGTTGCGGCTGGCAGACTGGCGGCCGTTGTTCGATACATTCATGCGTGACTATCGCACCACGCTGCAGGCTGACCGGCGAGAATTGCTCTCGCGGTTTCACGTACAGGATCTGGCGTTCAAAGTGGTGGGTGTCGGCAGTGTGGGCACCCGATGTCTGGTGGCGCTGCTGACCGACGATCAGGAATTTCCGTTGTTTCTGCAGTTCAAGGAGGCGCGGCGCTCGGTGCTAGCCGACTATGTGAAGGCCAAGTCCCGCACGCGCCATGAAGGCCAACGGGTGGTCGAAGGGCAGCGCTTGATGCAGTCGGCCAGCGATCTGTTTCTCGGCTGGACCACCGGCCCTAACGGTCGGCATTTTTATGTGCGGCAATTGCGCGATATGAAAATCTCCGCCGAGCTGGAAAACTTCGACGCCGAAACCTTCGCCGCCTATGCCCGGGTCTGCGGTCGCGCACTGGCCCGCGCCCACGCCAAGGCCTCGGGCAATGCGGCGGTCATCAGCGGCTATATCGGCAAGGGCGATGCCTTGGCCGACGCCCTGTTCAAATACGCCCGCAGTTACACCGCGCAGAACGAGCGCGACTTCGAACGTTTTCAGCAGGCCTGCCGCAAGGGCCGGCTGCGGGCACGTTCGGAAGCCGATTTCGCCGCGGATCACTTGCCTTGACGCGCTGCAGAGCGCTCGCTGTCGAGATGAATTTTTCTTCACTGCCCCCGTTCGATCAACACGGTACAGTCCGCTCGCTCATTCAAGAAACTACGGTTCGCCCGCGCTCTCCCGCGGGCTTTTTTTTGCCTGGCATTTGCTGCGGAAACGATCCGTGCGGTTTGTTTTTTCCCGCCCCGTGATCAATCCTGTCCCTCGACCCTGCCAACCGGAGCGCCCGATGCCGCTGCTGACCTTGCCCTGCCAACGCCTGACGCTCGCCATCCTCGCCCCGGAACAGGCCGAACTGGAAAGTGCGTTCTATGCACGTAACCAGCGCCACCTCGCACCTTGGTCGCCGATCCGCACCACCGAATACTTTTCCAGCGAACAGATTCGCCGACGCCTTGAAGTTCAGGCCAGTGCCTACGAGGCCGGGCTGGCGATGCATTTCGCCCTGCTGACGCCGGACGGCCAGCAAATGATCGGCGCATGCAATTTCAGCGGGATCATTCGCGGGGCGTTTCAGGCCTGTTATCTGGGTTATCACATCGACCACGCGCATCAGGGGCAGGGCCTGATGCAGGAAGGCCTGGAGGCCGGCATCGGCTACATGTTCGACACGCAGAACCTGCACCGGATCATGGCCAACTACATACCCGGCAACGAGCGCAGTGCGCGCTTGCTGGAGCGTCTGGGTTTCGAGCGCGAGGGCTACGCCAAGGCCTACCTGAACATCGCCGGGCGCTGGCAGGACCATGTGCTGACGGCGCTGGTCAATCCGACGTTCGAGGCGCCGGAAAAGCGCTGGTCACGACAACTGGCGTGAGTTTCACAATTTGTTAAGCATTGCCGACGTATGCTCAAGGCTCCTGCCCCTTCCGGTTGCCTGAAATCCATGCCGCGTGCCGCCACTTCGCTGTTTCTACTCGCCGCCCTGCTGTTTTTTTTCGCTTTGGGTAACCACCAGCTGCAAGGCTCCACCGAGGCCCGGGTCGCCGGGATCGCCATGGAGATGCACCTGGACGATGACTGGGTGACGCCGCGCCTGTTCGGCGAACCGTTTCTGGAAAAACCACCGCTGAGCCTGTGGCTGGACGCCGGCGCCATGCGCGTGTTTGGCGTTTCGCCGTGGGCGGTGCGGCTGGCGTCGGCGGTAGCCGGTTTGTTCAGCGTGATGCTGCTGTACGGCATGCTGCGCCGCTTCGGACGGCCGAAAGCGCTCGCCTGGACGGCGGGGATATTGCTGGCGACCATGGCCAGTTACTGGAGCAACGTGCGTGGGGTCGGCGAGGATGCGCTGCTGGCGCTCGGCGTGACCACCGCGTTGCTGGCGTTCTTTCAGGCGCAACGCGCACCGAACGCGGCTAACTCGCTGCTGTTTATCGTCGGCATCGCCATCGCCACGCTGAGCAAGGGCGTGCTGGGACTGGCGATGCCGGGGGTGGTGATTTTCGCTTATCTGCTGGCCGATAACCTGATCGACAAACGCCTGAAGCTCGGCGCGTGGTTGCGTCCCGGTTTGCTCACCGTCGTGGGCCTGATTCCATTGCTGATCTGGCTCGCGGTGCTCTATCAGCGCGGTGGTTCGCACGCTGTCGCTGAAGTGCTGCTGACCAACAGCGTCGGTCGCTTCAGCGGCTCGTTCGTCGAGGCCGGGCATTACGAGCCGTTCTATTACTACCTGGCCAAACTGCCGGAAGCGTTCCTGCCGTGGAACATTCTGGTGTATCTGGGCCTGTGGCATTTCCGCAAGGAGCTGAAGGCCAACCGTTACCTGTTGTTTTTCAGCCTGTGGATCGTCGCGCAGTTCATCATGCTGACCCTCGCTTCCAGCAAACGCACGGTGTACCTGATGTCGATGACCCCGGCGGCGGCGGTGATTGCCGCCGAGTATGCGCGCATACTCTTCGAGCGCTTGCAGGCCCGCGAAACCGCCGACCGTTTCATCGGAAAAGTCGCCCGTCATCGTCAGGCAATTGCCGCAGGACTGCTCACAGTGGTGATCGCCAGCTACCTCGGCGCCGCGCAGTGGGCACTGCCCAACGCCGACAAGGAGCTGTCGTTCCTGCCGTTGACCGAACACATTCAGAGCTTGCAGGCCAACGGTCAGCAGGTCGCGCTGTTCCAAGCCAACGAGCGGGTCGGCGGCGCCAGCGTGTTCTACACCCAACGTGTGCTCAAGGGACTGGACACCGACGCGCAACTGCATGACTTCCTCAGTGCCTCGCCCTCGAACGTCGCGGTGATCTCGGCGGACAGCGAACCCGTCGCACCACTCAAAGTGCTGAAGACCATGATGGTCGGGCGCCAGGCGTACTACTTCGTCGGCTACTGACGCCCTTCGCGCCAGCCAATAAAAAACCCGCCGTCACTGGCGGGTTTTGTTTGGGCCGACGCTTTGCCCTCCTCAGTTCATCGAGTGCTCACTGAATGCCAGTCGGAGGCTTCGATGAAGCCAAGCACGCGCGGGGCCGCTTTGTTCGCAGCGGAAACAAACAGCGAGGAGCCATAGCCCGGGTCCGAAACCGGCGAATTCAGATCCTTTTCCAGCTCCGCCATGCACTCGCTGTGGGTCACCAGAATCAGATTGCGTCCCGGGAGCTTGTGCGCCAGCGCTTCCTGCAGGATGTGGCCCTTGCAGCTGATCAGCCAGTCTTCGCCGGTGGCCGCGCGATTGAACATGTAACCGGCGGTCTGCACCGTGCGCAGCATCGGGCTGTTGTAGATATCGGCATTATTCAGGCCCAAATGCTCGAACTGTGCGCCGACACCGACCGCGACACTGCGCGAGCGGTCGGTGATGCCGTCGTCACCACTCAGGCACGGCGCCGGCGAGTGATCGCAGCGCTCGACGTGACGCACCAGCACAATCATCTCGCCCTTGGCCCACCCGGCCGCCAGCGCGCGGGCGCCGGACACATTGCCGTGGGCCAGGTCAGGCACCGCCGCCGGGGCGAGCAGCCACAGGGTCAGCGGAATCACCAATAACAAGGCGCCGAGCATGACCCAGGTATTGCGATAGCGGGCCAATCCGCTCAGGGAAATCGAGCGTTTGACGCCGAACAGACTCAGTCTCAATTCCACATCGGGCCGCCTCGTCGGCATCCATCACAGTCAATACGATGCGGCGAGGGTAGAGAAGCGGGCGTAAGTGGCGAGTGAAACGCATGTGAAAAAAGTCTTGAAACGCCCTTGTTACAAATTCCGTCGGACAAAATCCTTTCAGCTCTCGTGTTTGCGGCCGATACAGACCTGCTAACCCCCTTGCTGGCTCAAAAAAACAACAATCTTCCAGCCTGACCGACGATCAAGTAGCTCTACGTTCCTGGAGGAATTGTGATGAATAGCTGGTTCGGCAACATCAGCGTGAACATGAAATTGGGTCTGGGCTTCGGCCTGGTCCTGGCCCTGACCTGCGTCCTCGCCCTGACCGGCTGGACCAGCCTCGGCGGTCTGATCGACCGCAGCAACTGGATGAGCGACATCACCCAGCTCAATGCCGGCCTGACCAAGCTGCGCGTGGTGCGCCTGCAATACATGCTGACCAACGGCGACGAAACCGCCGCGCAGAATGTGCAAACCACCCTCGAAAGCTTTGCCGCGCAACAACAGGCGCTGATCAACAAGTTCAAGAGCCCGGAAAACGTCAAACTGCTGAAAGAGCAGGCCGCGACCATCGCCGAATACCAGACTTCGCTGAACAAGATGCGCAACGCCTACCGCACCGGCAACAGCGCCCGCGACGTGATGGGCAGCAACGCCGACACCGCTTACAACCTGATCGAAGCGATCAGCAAGCGCGTGCAGCAAATGGACATGAGCGAGCAGCGCTTCGAGCAGTTCCAGGCCATCACCCAGGCCAAGGAAGCGTTCATCCTCGCGCGCTATGAAGTGCGCGGCTACACCGCCACCACCAACGCCGAAACCGAGCAGAAAGCCGTCGGCCAACTGGACGTGGCAATTGCCAGCCTCAAGCAACTGAACGTGCATTTCGCCGCGACCCAGCAAGACGCTCTGCGTCAGCTGGAAACCGCCCTGAGCAACTACCGCAGCGCGTTGCAGGCCTACAAGAACGCCAACAGCGAAGCGGTGCAGGCGCGTAAGGAGATGACCGATCAAGGTGCGGCCATCGTCACCACCAGCGAGCAGCTGTACCAGATCCAGCTCGACCGTCGCGACATCGAAAGCGCCCAGGCCCGTACGCTCCAGCTGATCAGCACCCTGCTGGCGCTGCTGGTCGGCGTGATTGCTGCGGTGATCATCACCCGTCAGATCACCCGTCCGCTGCAAGACACCCTGGCCGTGGTCGAGCGCATTGCCAGCGGCGACCTGACCCAGAACGTCACCGTCACCCGCCGCGACGAACTCGGCGTGCTGCAACAAGGCATCGCGCGTATGGGCGTAACCCTGCGCGACCTGATCAGCGGTATCCGCGACGGCGTCACCCAGATCGCCAGCGCCGCCGAAGAACTTTCGGCCGTGACCGAGCAGACCAGCGCCGGCGTGAACAGCCAGAAGGTCGAGACCGATCAGGTGGCCACCGCCATGCACGAGATGACCGCCACCGTGCAGGAAGTCGCGCGCAACGCCGAAGAAGCCTCGCAAGCCGCTGCCGCCGCTGACGGTGAAGCCCGTGAAGGCGACAAGGTGGTGAATGAAGCCATCGCCCAGATCGAGCGCCTGGCCAGCGAAGTGGTGCGTTCCACTGAAGCCATGAGCGTGCTGCAACAGGAAAGCGACAAGATCGGCAGCGTCATGGACGTGATCAAGGCCGTGGCCGAGCAGACCAACCTGCTCGCGCTCAACGCAGCCATTGAAGCCGCGCGAGCCGGTGAAGCCGGTCGTGGGTTTGCCGTGGTCGCCGACGAAGTCCGCGGCCTGGCACAACGCACGCAGAAATCCACCGAAGAAATCGAAGGTCTGGTCGCCGGTCTGCAGAACGGCACCCAGCAAGTGGCTGCCGTGATGAACAACAGCCGCGCCCTGACCGACAGCAGCGTGGCCCTGACCCGCAAGGCTGGCGACTCCCTGGAAAACATCACCCGCACGGTGTCGAACATCCAGTCGATGAACCAGCAGATCGCCGCCGCGGCCGAACAGCAAAGCGCCGTGGCCGAAGAAATCAGCCGCAGCATCATCAACGTGCGCGACGTGTCGGAACAGACCGCCGCGGCCAGCGATGAAACCGCAGCGTCCAGCGTTGAACTGGCACGCCTGGGCGGTCAGTTGCAGCAGATGGTCAGCCACTTCCGCGTCTGATCTTCAGTCAGCGCCAAAGGGTAAATCCAATCGCGGGCAAGCCCGCTCCCACAGGAAACGAGTCGAACACGGAATATGTGAGCGACCGAAAAACCTGTGGGAGCGGGCTTGCCCGCGATTGCGTCAGTCCAGTCAGCCCATACTCACTGCTCCAACGCTCACACCTCCCACGGATTCATCACTTCCACTCCCGAGAACCGAAAGTCCTTCACGTTACGGGTGGCGATTGCCGCGCCATGAGCCCGGCAAATTGCGGCTATCTGCGCATCAGCCATCGACACCGCCCGCCCCTTTGCTTCGCAATCTGCGACGAGTGCCGCGTACTCGACAGCGGCATGCGCATCGAACGGCAAAATGCGTCCGGCGAAATCCTCTTCGAACATTGCCATCGCATGGGCTTGAAGATTCTGTTTGCGCTTGCCTGAGGGAAGTCGGGCGATGCCGTGGAGTATCTCAGCCACAGTTATCGCACTGATGGCCAGATCCATGGCGGGCTGCGCATCAACCCAGGCCAGCACTCTGGCTTCAGGTTCGATACGCATGAACTCTGAAAGCACGTTGGTATCGAGCACTATCATTCAGAAAAATCCACCCCGGTGGCTTTCTCTGAGCGCTCTGGCAGATCAAGTTCTGCTCCGCCGAGAGCACTGAATCTGTTGCGTATCCGGCTTCCAAGTCCGCCGGCACGATCCACCGTTGCCAAGGCTCGACCGAGAATCAGGCGCGCCTCTTCTTCCATGGAGTGTCCGTTGTGTGCAGCGGTGATACGCAACTGTTCCTTGAGCTTCTCGTCAAGGTTTCGAATGGTGATGCTGGCCATGACGCCTCCTGCAATCAATGAAATCATTGATTGCAGGCTAGCACATCCGTTCTGGCTCACACCGGGCAATCTTCCGAACGGCCATTCTCATTGCAGCAGATGGTCAGCCATATCCGCGTCTGACCTTCAGTCAGCGCCAAGGCGTAAATCCAATCGCGGGCAAGCCCGCTCCCACAGGAAACGAGTCGAAAACAAAATATGTGAACGACCCAAAAACCTGTGGGAGCTGGCTTGCCCGCGATGGCGTCCGACCAGTCAACCCAATGCCCCAGACAACCCGTCTTGTGTAGGAGCTGCCGCAGGCTGCGATCTGTTGATCTTGGTTTTTTACAATCAAAGTCAAAAGATTGCAGCCTGCGGCAGCTCCTACAGGGATTGCGTTCGATCTGCAGTCCGGTACCCCTTAGCGCGTCCCGCGTTGGCGCAACGCCGACGGCATGAAATACGCGTCTTCCGGCACTGGTTGCGAGAAGTCGACGGTGGAGACTTCTTCGTTGTCGAGGTTCTGCACGTAGTAACGGCGGGCCTGCAGGTCATGGAACACGTCCAGTGCGCTCCAGGTGGTTGGCAGGTCGTAGAAGTTTTTCAGGTAGGCCATCGACACCCGCCACAACTCCCCTCGCCCATCGTATTGATCGACCAGCGCCGCGCCCCAGCTGTCCTCGTCGAGGAACAGCACGCGTTTGGAATAGACATGTCGGGCACCCGGTTTCAGATTGCCCTCGACCACCCACACACGGTGCAGCTCGTAGCGGGTGAATTGCGGATTGAGGTGGCCCGGGGTCAGCAGTTGCGCGTACTTCACGTCGGGGCTGCCGACCTTGTAGTTGTTGTAGGGGATGTAGATCTCCTGCTTGCCCTTGAGTTTCCAGTCGTAACGGTCCGGCGCGCCGTTGAACAGGTCAGTGTCGTCGGCAGTGCGCAGGCCATCGGATGAGGCGATCGGCGTGTCATACGCCAGGTTCGGCGCGCGGCGCACCCGGCGTTGCCCGGCGTCGTAGACCCAGGCCTGACGCGGATCCTTGAGCTGATCGAGCATCTCGTGCACCAGCGCCGCGCCACCGGCCAACCGCGCCGGGCTTTTCACAAAAGCGAGGTAGTAGAACAGGATGTTTTTCAGGTCGGCGTACTGCCCGCCCGGACGATAAAAATTGAACAGCGCTTCTTGCTGTGAGGTGACCAGGGCAAAGCTGCCGTTGCGCTGCACCGGGGCTTCGGACGCACGACGCACCACGTAGATCCCGCGATAACGGGTGATGTGGTTCCACAGCACTTCGATACCGTCCTTGGGCACCGGGAACGGCACGCCGCCGTAGGCATCGGCGAATCCGCTGCCGCCCTCCAGCAGCTTGGCCGACGTCGCGTTCTTCAAGGTGTTGTCATACAGCCACTGCGGCGCCGAACCGGAACGGCGCGATGGATAGACCGGCATCTGGAACGTGTCGGGATAGCTGTTGAACAACGCAATCTGACCGGGACTGAGGTGGGCCTTGTACTGGTCCAGATTGGCCTTGGTGATGGTGAACAGCGGCTTGTCCGCCGCATACGGATCCGGATGATGTTGGCCCGGTTTGTACCCGGCCGGCGCCTGGGTGATGCCGCCGGTCCAGGCCGGAATGCTGCCGGCATCGTTGCCGGCACGCTCGGCGCCCATGGGCGTGAGGGTGGTTTTCAGTTGTTCGGCTTGTTGTGGGGTGATGGCGGCGAAGGTGCTGCCGACGCTCAGGCCCAGAACCAGCGCCAGCGTTGTCTTCGTCAATCTTGAAATATGAAACATGTTCTTCTCCAGAATGCGTGCCCTGTGGGAGCTGGCTTGCCAGCGATAGCGGTGGGTCAGCCACCATTGATGTCGAATGTGCTGCCGTCATCGCGGGCAAGCCCGCTCCCACAGGGGGATGAGTTGTCCCGGGATCTGCGTCTGAAACTCACAAGAAATACTTGAGGTTGAACCCGACGTTGTCGCGGTCGCGAATCCCGTTGTTCTGTCCGCCGCCCCAGAAGTTGGTGTATTGCACCTCGGCTTCGAGCTTGTTCTGGTAGTTGGCCTTGATCCCCAATGTGTAAGCCTTGCGCCCGTCGATGGTGTTGCCGGCCTGATAGCTGTTGCCCTTGAAGTCGTCCTTGTAGACGACGTAAGGCGACACGTTGACCCCGGCGTACACATCGTTCCAGGTGCCGTTGAACATCACCGTGTAGCTGTAGGAGTTGCGATTGACCTGATCATCTCGATCACCGCCGGACACATAAGAGGTGTTGCCGGTACCGGCGTAATAGCGCCTGCTGCCGTCGTAGGCGGTGTATTGCAGGCTGCTGCCGCGCAAGTGTTCGGAGGCCAGTTCGAAGATGCCGAACATCGAGTCGAACGACAGCGTCGGGCCGAAGTTGTAGATGCTGCCCAGCGAGGTGTTGAACGCTTCCACGCGCTCGGCGTTGTTGATCTCGCTGTCGAGGGTGACCATCTGCCCGCCGACGTTGACCGGCTTGCCGGTCACCGCCACCGCGGCACCGTTGGCCAGGTCGCCGATCAAGTCGTTAGTCGCAGCAATGCCGATCGGCAGGTTCGGTCGATAGGCGATCTCGCCGAACACCGAAGCCTGGCCCAAAGTGGTGTTGAAGCTGAAACCGTACATGCGGATGTCTTCGGCATAACGCCGATGCGCCTGAATGTTGCCCATCACATCGGCCGTCGCCAGACCGTTGGCCAGCGCCCCGGCCTGACTGCCGACGACGGTGGAGAGCATGTTGGTCAGGGCATTCATGTCGATACCCTTGTAGCCACCCAAATCTGCGGCGATGGTCGGCTCCTTGGCGTGGTAGTTGACCAGATACAGGCCGAACTCGGTGCTGTTGAGCGCCTCGGCGATGTAGCGGAAGGCGACGCCGAACTGGCCGTCGTTGCGTGCGTTGTAGTCCTTGCCGATCGACGCCACTTTCAGCGTATTGCCGTAGGCCGGTGTCACGCCGTTGGCGTACAGGCCGGTGCTTTTCAGCGCCGGGCCGAGCAACGGGTTGTTGCCCAATGCGCTGTACAGCCCGATAACGTTGCCGAACCCCGGCACCGGGGTATCAAGCGCGGTGCCGCTGAAGTTGTTGTAACCGGTGTTGCCGCCATCGGCGAACAGGTCGGTCTGCGAATAGAACGTGCCCACCGGGTCGATGCGGGTTTCCTTCCAGTTGGTCTGGTAGAAGCTCTCCAGGGTCAACGAATCGGTCAGGCCGATATTGAAGCTCACGGCCTCCACCGGCATCAGCACCTCCTTGACCTCGGCGCCGGGCAAGCGGTACTTGGCGGCGTCCACCGGGTTGGTGGTGTTGACGCCGCCGCGATAGAAAATCCCCTCGCCCCAGTTGAACACCTGACGCCCGACCCGCGCGGTCACCGGCATCTGCGCCACGTCCCAGTTGCCGTAGACATAGGCGTCAAGCATCTCGATCCGGCTGCCGGCGATGTCGCGGGTCTGGCTGGTGAAGCGGTCGTCCTGCGGATAGCTCTGGCTCGGCTGCGCCGGATTGTTGTTGCGGTAGTAATCGTTGCGCTTGTCCATCAACTGGGTGTCGTAGAACGCCGTGCCGCGCAGGAACATCCCGTAGTTCTGGTAGTTGGCCTCCAGCTCCGAAGTGATCTTGTACACCTCGGAAACCAGCCCGGTATCGAAGTTGCGATTGCCGTCGTTGGTGTTGACGTCGTCGTTGTTCTTGTCGCGGCCCTGCACCCGCCACAAACGGCCATAGGACAGGGTCGTGTCGATCGAGCCGGTGACCTGATTGTCCAGCACGCTGAACTCGGCAGCCTGCAGCGCATCCACCGCACAGAGTTGCAGCAGCCCCGCCAGGCCGACACCGGGCAGTGCCACGCCGGTGAAGCGCAATCGAGTGTTGATCATGGGTTCCTCCTTGTTCTTATTGTTTTTTGCGTGGCCGCGATGGCTACGGTGCCAGCCCCGCACGGACATAAATCCGGCTGTGCGCGCCGAAATGGCCGAGCAGTTTGAACAGCTGCTGATTGAGTGCCGGATGCTCGAAGGTCTCGCGCTGTAGTTGATTGCCGCTACTGAAATCGCTGGTCACCGGCGCCGTATCCAGCCATTGGCCGATGGCTTCATCGAACGCCGCCGAGTCCTCGACCGACTCGGCGCTGACCACTTCGCGCAAGTAGTCCACCGAGTACGGCGGATACTGTTGGTCCTGAGCGACATCGGCGTAGGCCGCGAGCATCGGATGCGCCTGACCGGCGCGCAGCACGCGGCGCAGCCAGGTCGATTGATACTTCTCGACTTCCATATGGCGCGTGGCGACCCGTTCGATCGAGGATTTTTTATCGTCGGCAAAACCGGCCAGGGCCTTGCCTTCCAGCAACAACAGACTCGGCAGTTCGACCCCGGGTAACGGCTTGGCGTGATACGGCTGGGTCAGGTCCTGCACGTGGTGCACGCCCCAACCGAGGAACCGGTAACCCCAGTAAGAATGACCAGTGGCGAACGCCAGACGCGCCAGCCCCAGGTACTGATAGGCGCGCCAGTCCGGCCAACTGCGCTGAAGAAAGCCGGCAGCGGCATACACCACCGCGCTTTCATGGAAGAAACCCATGTGGAACGGCGCCTGCGAGCTGTACTGGAAACGATCATCACCAAACGGCTGCGGGCCGAAGCCGTACCGCGCGCCGACCTCGCCGGGGTTGTCGCTGAACAGGTTGATGTCGTGACCGTAATCCGGCTCGTCGGCGGCGCTTGCCAGCACCGCCAGCGGCGCAACGTTCTCGCCATCCGCCACACGAATGAAGCGCTGACGATTCCACGGTGACAGCGTCTGCTCGACCATCACCTGATCGGCCGACAAGTGTTCACGCTCGGGCAGGTCTTGACCCGGCAACGGCTGAATGACCATCGCCAGATGAATGCGCGGATTGAGCCGCAGCGCGGTGAGAAAATCGTGGCGCAGATGGTCGCTCGGTACGGCGGGCAGCTTCAGATTATCGGGGCGCGGCGGGTACTGGGTGAAGTGTTCACGGGCGAAGCTTTCCTGTTGCTCCAGCAGCGCGACCACTGCCGGATATTGCTCGGCGAGAAAATGCTCCAGCGGCTCGACGGCAACCGGCGGCGCATCGCGCAGCGCCGGCAGTTGCTGCAACGCCAGATAGCTGCCCACCGTGTGGTTCGACCAGCCCCACGCCGTCGGGGCCGTGGCACAAAGCAGCAACAGGAGAAAGGTCAGCTTCATTGCTTTTAATTCTTGTTGGAGGTGCTGTGGGGGTTGAGCCTAACAACCGCCCCCGGCGCTGACACTGTCCGATCTCACCAGAAAAAGTCTCCGATAGCGCCATTTCAGGCTCACCGTCCATCCGTGTAGGAGCTGCCGAAGGCTGCGATCTTTTGACTTTGATTCTTTAAAAACAAGATCAAAAGATCGCAGCCTTCGGCAGCTCCTACAGGGGATTTCCAGTGTCTGGTTACGCGGGGTAACCGGTGATTTTGCGGATGCTCTGATACAGCGGTTTGAGCTGGCGATACATGCGCAGGTACACCTCTTTGTACAACCGTTCGTAAACCTGCTGCGCCTCGGGCTGCGGGGTGAATACCGTCCCGACGCGGGTCATTGCCGCTATCGCCGCCGGGTAATCCGCATACAACCCCAACCCCACCGCACAACAGATCGCCGCGCCCAGCCCCGACGCTTCATACACATGCGGACGCTCCGCCGGCAGACCAAAAATATTCGCCGTCAGCTGCATCGCCGCATCACTCTGTGAACCGCCACCGGCCACCCGCAGACGCTTGATAGACACCTTCGAACGCCTCTCGACGTTCTCCAGGCCCTGGCGCAACGCATACGCCAGCCCTTCCAGAATCGCCCGGTAAATGTGCGCGCGGGTGTGCACGTCGCCGAAGCCGATCATCGCGCCCTTGGCCTCGACGCCCGGCTCACGAATCCCCGGCGACCAGTACGGTTGCAGCATCAGCCCCATCGATCCCGGCGGCACCGCGTTGACCAGCGCATCAAACAGTTGCTCGGGTTCGATGCCCTGTTCTTGCGCCTGCTGCATTTCGCGCAGACCGAACTCGTTCTTGAACCAGCTGACCATCCAGTAACCGCGATAAATCATCACCTCGCAGTTGTACTGATCGGGCACCGCCGAGGGGTACGGCGGAATCAGCGGGACGATTTCCAGATAGCGCGAGCGGGTGCTGGTGATGGTCGCGGTGGTGCCGTAGGACAGGCACACCGTGCTCGCATCGACCACGCCTGAACCGACCACTTCGCAGGCCTTGTCAGCGCCGGCAGCAATCAGCGGCAAACCTTCGGGAATGCCGGTATGGCGAGCGGCTTCGGCGGTGATATAGCCGAGGGTTTCGCCAGGTTTGTGCAAGGTCGGCAATTGCTCCGGACGCACCGCGAGCGCCTGCCATTTCCAGTCGCTGGGTGCGGCCCATTTCAGGCGCTTGAAGTCGAACGGCAGATAGCCGACGCAGCAACCCACCGAGTCGACAAAGCGCCCACACAGGCGATGGGTGAGAAAGCCCGAGAGCAGCAAAAACTTGTCGGTCGCCGCCCAGATTTCCGGTTGATGCCGGGCGATCCAATTGGCCTCGGCCTGCGCGCGAAAGTAATCCACGGTGGCCTGTGCGCCGACCAGTTTGAACAGCCAGCCCCACGGTCCCTTGATCCCGCCCTCAACGTCGCTCTGGCGCTGATCGAGCCACAGAATCGCCGGGCGCAGCGGTTTGCCCTCGGCATCGACATTGATCACTGTGCCGCGCTGGGTAGTCAGCGACACCCCGGCAATCTGCGAGCGATCAATCCCGGTTTGCGCCCACAGCTGCTGGCAAGCCTCGCCGAGTTTCGCCCAGTAATATTGCGGGTCCTGCTCGGCCCAGCCCGGTTGCGTCGAGTAGTACGCCTGCAATTCGACCTTGCCTTTACCGAGCAGATTACCCTGCAAATCGAAGAGCAATGCGCGCACGCTCTGGGTGCCGTTGTCGATCGCCAGCAGGTAGCGCTTGTTCGAGTGGTTATGCATGGCGCTCTCTTCAAGGGGCCTCAAGGCGTGGCATCCGGCAGGCCGTGGTGACGTTGCCACAACGCCCGGTAACGCTGCAGTTCTTGCTGCCAGCGTGCATCGTCCCAGCCCAGTCTTGGCTGGCAGAGTTGGCGGATGGCAGCGAAATGTTCTTCGCCACCGCGCGCCAGCAACAAGCCCAGCCGGGTACGACGCAACAACAGATCATCGAGGTGCAGCACCATTTCCGCCTCACAGGCAAAGGCCAATTCGGCCCACAAGGTGTCAGTGTTGCCGACCGTTTCGTGGCCCAACCCGGCGATCAGTTGCGCCAGTCGCGGCAGATCACGGCCGTGCCTGCCGGCCAGGCGTCGCCACTGCTGCGGGCTGAGTCCGGGAATGGTCAGTGACGGTACGGCTGCGAATACCGGCGCGCCGTCATCTTCGAAATTGCGGCCAAGCATGTCGGCACAGGCCTTGAGTACTTCGATGGCTTGCGGGCGAAACGTTGTCAGTTTGCCACCGGCCAACGTGACACAACCCGGCTCCTGCCACAGCACATGTTCACGGGTTTCATTCGACGGCTTGCCTTGCTGTGCAGCCGCCGCGCTGCCCACCACCGGACGCACGCCGGACCAGGTCGACAGCACATCGCTCGCCGTCACTTCGGCACCTGGAAATTGTTGCGTGCAAGCCGCCAGCAGGTAGTCGAGTTCTTCAGCGCTGATGCTCGCGCTCTGATCCAGATTCTCGCGATGATCGAGGTCGGTGGTGCCAACCACCGTCGCCCCTTCCCAGGGAAACACGAACACTGGCCGATGGTCGCGCGCATGCAGAAACGTGAAGGCCTGCGCCACCGGCAAACGCCAGCCCGGCAGCAGCAGATGGCTGCCGCGCAATGGCCGCAACTGTCGTGGTGCCTCGGGCAAACGCAGGCGCTCAGCCCACGCTCCGGTCGCCACCGCCAACACGCCGCAACGCAATTGCAGCGATCCACCCGCTTCGCAATCTTCGACCTGAACCCCGCACACCCGCCCGTCTTCGCGCAGCAAATGTTCGACGCGCACCCCGTTGAGCACCACTGCGCCATCGGCCCGCGCTTCGCTCAACACGCGCATCACCAGCCGCGCATCATCGGTCAGCGCATCGACAAAACAGGTGCCACCGAGCAGCCGGGTTTCCTTCACCCCAGGCGCGAGAAAACGCAGTTGCTGCGCGTCATGAAAACGATGGCTGCGCCGTCCCGCCAACGCGTCGTAAACCGACAACAATCCACCGAGCACACGCGGCCCGGGAAAGCCGCCGCGATAGTGCGGCATCAGGAAACTCATCGGCTCCACCAGCCCCGGCGCTTCGTCGAGCAGACGCTGACGCTCGCGCACCGAATCGCGGGTCAGGCGCCACTGGCCCTTGGCGATATAACGCAATCCGCCGTGAACCATTTTCGACGACCGGCTGGAGGTGCCCCAGGCGAAATCCCGTTGTTCCAGCAGCAGACAACGCCAGCCACGCCGTGCCGCTTCGCGCAGAATGCCGGCACCGCTGATGCCGCCGCCGATGACGATCAGGTCCCAGCTTGCGTCGGCCAATGTCGGCAAGGTTTGCTGGCGCCACGCGGCGTTCCAGTCCGGGTGCATGATCGTCACTCCTGCATCAGCGTGCCGGGGTTGAGGCGCCCGGCCGGATCGAAGTGCCTGCTCAGCGCCTGCAAGGTATCCATCGCCAGCGCGCCTTTTTCGCGCGGCAGGTACGGCGCGTGATCCTTGCCAACCCCATGCTGGTGGCTGATGGTGCCGTGGTTGTCGACGATGGTCTGGCTGGCCGCGTGCTTGAGTGCCTGCCAGCGCGCCAGCGTTGCCGGATAATCCGCCGCCGGGCGAAACACGTAAGTGGTGTAGATGCTCGAACCTTCGCCGTAGACATGGGAGAGATGGGTGAACACATGCACCCGTTCGCCCTCTGCCGCCAAGGCGTCGCGCAGGCTGTTTTCGATCAGGTTGAGCAGATGGTCGACGTTGCTCCAGTCGGTGGCGGTTTCCAGGGTGTCGACCACGTAACCGGCGTTCCACAGGTTCTCGCGCAGGTAGGGGAAACGGAAGCGGTTCTGCGCCCATTTCTTGCCGAGCAAGGTGCCGGTGAACACGCCGCCGTAGGATTTCAGATGCTGGCGCGCCTGGCTCAGCGACAGCGCGTTTTGCCGACGATTGCCGGTCACGCCGAAGGTCAGCAGGCACTTGCCTTCACCGGCGCCGCGCAGGTTCAGGTACTTTTCCAGCCAGGCGATCTGCTGCGGATGCCCGGCCAGCGCCAGTTGGGTTTCGGTCTCCACCGCGTTCGACAGGCGCAGCATCGACAACGGCACTCGTGCCTGGGCCAATTGGCGGATCGCTTGCAGCGCCTCGCTCCAACTGGGCAGGAACACCCCGTAAAAACGCTCATCGGCGGGCAGCGGACTGACCCGCACTTTGACCTCGGAAATGATCCCGAAACGGCCCTCGCAACCGAGCACCACTTCGCGCAGATCAGGCCCCGCCGCCGAGGCTGGGAACGTCGGAATGTCCAAGGGCCCGGCGAAAGTTTCCAGGGTGCCGCCAGCGAACAACTGCTCGATACGCCCGTAGCGCAACGACTGCTGACCACTGGAGCGACTGGCCACCCAACCGCCCAGTGTCGACAACTCCCACGACTGCGGAAAATGCCCCAGCGTGTAACCGCGAGCGCGCAACTGACTTTCCACCTGCGGGCCACTGGCGCCGGGGCCGAACGTCGCCAATTGGCTGGCCTCGTCGAGGTCGATCAGGCGATTCATCCGCGCCAGCGACACCGTCACCACCGGCCGCGTCGAATCCGGAGGATTGATGTGCCCGGCCACCGAGGTGCCACCGCCGTAGGGAATCAGGCACAAGTCCTGTTCGTGGGCGAGCGCCAGCAATTGGCGGATCTGCCCGGCGGTTTCGGGAAACGCCACCGCGTCCGGATAATTGCCCAGCGCCCCTTCGCGCAGCGCCAGCCAGTCCGGCAAACTCTGGCCCCGAGCGTGCAGCAGACGATCATGGGCATCAACGCTGTACAAGGCGTGCGCCGCCAACCGTGAGACCGGCACCCGCGCCAATGCTGCCTCCAGCGTGGCATCGAGCAGCGCGCGCCCGGCCCCCAACCGTTCATGGAGAAAACTCGCTCCCTGGGCCGGCAGTTCGACCACCGTGGTTGCCTCTCCCCAGCCGTTCCAGCGTCGCATGCGTGTGTCCTTCTTATGCAGTCTGATCAGTGATGTGGCAGGCCTCCATACTAGTCAGCGGCCAAAAAGTGTCACGGTCGCATCCGGCCAGTTCGAGTAGCCAATTGAGTCAAACGTCGCGCAAGTGCCAGCCATTTACTTTAGTCGGGGTTTCAAATTACCTTTCAGGCATTCATTCGCTCACGCAGGCCTTGATCAAGGGATTCGGATCATGCAATCGCTCGGCTTCACCTCGGTTCCGCCGCTGCTCAAATACGTGCGCCATGCCGAGCAACTGGGCATGGCCATCGAGCCGGCGTTGGCCGCTGCCGGTTTGCAGGCGCAGCAACTGAGCGACAACAGCCTGCGCCTGCCGGGCGAAACCCATGAGCGCCTGCTCGATTATTTCTGCGAGCACTCGGGCGATCCGCTGTTTGGTCTCAACGCGGCAAACTTCGTCCTGCCCAACTCCTGGAGCGTGCTCGGTTACATCACCATGAACTGCGCGACTCTGGGCGATGCGATGAGCCGGATCATGCCGTTCGAAAAACTGGTGGGCGACATGGGCGTCAGCCGCGCCGAAGTGCAGGACGGTCACGTGCACCTGATCTGGACGTGCCGCTACGAACGCCCGCGCATCCGCCGGCATTTGGTAGAAAACGTCCTCGGCTCGTGGCTGCAATACGCGCGCTGGATCGCCGACACGCAGATGTCGCCCGCCGCCGTGTGGCTGGAACATCCGTGCCCGCCAGACGCCAGCCTGGCGCAGTACGAAGCGTTTTTCGATTGCCCGGTGCTGTTCGAGCAGGCGTATTCGGCGCTGATCGTGCCGCTGGCGTATCTGCAATTACCGCTGCGCCAGGCCGATGCACAATTGCTGCGTACGCTGGAAGAACACGCGATGGGCTTGATGGCGACGCTGGAGGATGCGTCGCTGGAACAGCGGGTCAAAAGCATCCTGCGCCAGTTGCTCAAGGAAGGCTTGCCGCGCAAGGAACAGGTGGCCGAGCAACTCACGGTGTCGGTGCGCACGTTGCAGCGCCAGTTGCATCAGGCGGGGACGTCGTATCAGCAGATTCTGGATGACTTGCGTCAGGAACTGGCCGAGCATTATTTGCTCAACAGCACGCTGCCGATTCAGGACATTGCGCAGTATCTGGGGTTTACCGAGCCGCGCTCTTTTCACCGAACCTTCAAGAGCCGGCGCGGGATGCCGCCGGGGGAGTTTCGGCAGATGCATCGGGGGTGATTGTTCTGGCCTCATCGCTGGCAAGCCAGCTCCCACAGGTTTCTTGGTGAAGCATAAATTTTGTGTACGACGCGATCACTGTGGGAGCTGGCTTGCCAGCGATGGCGTCAGTGGCCACCTGAATGGTTTGGCAGCGCTTTTTTTGTATGGCTCGACTCAGACACTGATCGCGTTGGTGAACACCAGTCGATTGCCAAACGGATCGGCAATGGTCATGTCCTGACTGCCCCACGGCATCGCCTGAATCTGTGGGTGCGAGAACTTGTAATCCTTGGCCTGCAACTGCTGCTGAAACGCCTCCAGCTCGTCGGTCTCGATGCGCAACGCCGAGCCCGGCGTCGCGTCGCCATGATGCTCGGACAGGTGCAGCACGCATTCGCCACGGGACACCTGCAGATACAACGGGAAATTCGCTTCGAAACGGTGCTGCCAGTCGATCGTGAAGCCGAGGAAGTCGACGTAAAATTCCAACGCCTTGGCTTCATCGAAGATCCGCAGGATCGGGGTGGTTTTGCCGAAGCTCATGAGGTGCTCCCTGACTGGTTGGCCCAAGCGTTTAGCTGAGCTGAATGTCAGCAATTCGGCTTGGCTTCGACATTCTTTAATCTCAGAGTGCCACTATGAGACGCAGATCAAAAGATCGCAGCCTTCGGCAGCTCCTACATTGGAATGCGATCTCCTGTAGGAGCTGCCGCAGGCTGCGATCTTTTGGCGCCATCACCATCAATGAAATCCTTCGCGCAGATCACCTTCGCGTGCCAGAAACCGCCCTTCCCGGCGACCATTCGCCTGCCCGTCGCGATAGCTCAAAACGCCATTGACCCACACCCCCTCAATCCCCTGCGCCGCCCGTTGCGGATCAGTGAAATCCGCCACATCACGCACCGTCTCAGGATCGAACAACACCAGATCCGCCCAATAGCCCTCACGAATCTCGCCGCGCCCTTTCAAGCCAAACCGCGCCGCCGACAGACCGGTCATCTTGTGCACGGCGGTGTGCAGCGGAAACAGCCCGACATCACGACTGAAATGTCCGAGTACTCGTGGGAAAGCGCCCCACAGGCGCGGATGCGGGAACGGGTCTTCCGGCAGTCCGTCAGAGCCGACCATCGACAGTGGATGCGCGAGGATTTTTCGTACATCCGCCTCGTCCATGCCGTAGTACACCGCGCCCGCCGGTTGCAGGCGTTTGGCGGCGTCGAGCAGTGGCACGTTCCATTCGGCGGCGATGTCGATCAGGTCGCGACCGCTGACTTCGGGGTGCGGCGTCGACCAGGTGATGGTGATGCGATGGGCATCGGTGACTTGCTTCAGATCCAGCGTCGAAGAACTCGCCGCGTAGGGATAGCAATCGCAGCCCACATGCTGGGTTTTCGCCGCGTTTTCCAGCGCCGCGAGCAGCTGCGGACTGCGCCCCCAGTTACCCACACCAGCGCATTTGAGGTGGGAAATGATCACCGGGGACTGCGAGTGACGGCCGATGCTGAACGCTTCGTCCATCGCCTCCAGCACCGGCTCGAATTCACTGCGCAGGTGGGTGGTGTACACCGCGCCGAACGCGGTCAGTTCTTCGGTCAGTTGCTTCACTTCATCGGTGGAAGCGTTGAAGGCGCTGGCATAGGCCAGGCCTGTGGATAAACCGAGCGCGCCAGCCTCAAGGCTTTCACGCAATTGCTCGCGCATGGCGGCGATTTCGTCAGGCGTGGCGCAACGGAACAGATCGTCAAGGTGATTGCTGCGCAGCGCGGTGTGACCGACCAGTGCAGCGACGTTCAGCGTGGTGTTCGCCGCTTCGACAGCGGCGCGGTAATCGCTGAAACGTGGATAAACGAATGCGGCGGCTGTGCCGAGCAGGTTCATCGGATCCGGCGGATTGCCTTTCAAACTCACCGGCGAGGCGCTGATCCCACAGTTGCCGACAATCACCGTGGTCACGCCCTGACTGAGCTTTGGCAGCATCTCGGGCTGACGGATGACCACCGTGTCGTCGTGGGTGTGCACGTCGATGAAGCCTGGGGCGAGCACGCGGCCGGCGGCGTCGATGTCTTCCGTGGCGCGGGCATCGTGCAAGTCGCCGATGCGCTCGATACGCCCGTTGAGAATCGCCACATCGGCGCGGTAGCCGGGCGTGTTGCTGCCATCGATGACGGTGGCGTTGCGGATCAGCGTGTCGTACTGCATGTCAGTCTCCCAGCGGCAGGTGATCGTCGCCGCCACGGTATTCGTCGAGGGCGAGTTTGATCCGCCGCAGACGCTCTTGATTGTCTTCAGGATTGGCCAGCGCCAGCTCGGTCGCAAGCACATCGATGGCCAGCAACATGCCGTAGCGCGCCGCCGTCGGTTTGTAGATGAACGAGGTTTCTGCGCCTTGCAGCGGCAGGACGATGTCGGCCAATTCGGCCAGCGGCGAGTCGGCGCGGGTGATGGCCAGAATGCGTGCGCCGTAGTTGCGCGCCAGTTCGACAGTTTCCAAAAGCTCCGGGGTGATGCCGGTCAGCGAGCAGACGATCAGCACGTGCTCGGCATTGAGGCTGGCGGCGGTGACGCGCATCATCACCGCGTCGTGGCACACTGCAATCGGGTAGCCGAGGCGCACCAGGCGTACCTGCAATTCATCGCTGCACAGGGTCGAGCAACCGCCCATGCCGAACGCATGAATCATCCGCGCCTGGCCGAGCATTTTCACCGCGTCGGCGAAGCGTGATTCGTCGAATCCAGCCAGATGCTGGCGCAGCGTGGTTTCGATATCGCCGACAATCTGCCCGTAGAACGCCGACTGTTCAGGGGTACCCGCCGGGTCGAGAAAACGGCTGCCAACGCCGCTGGCCTGGGCCAGTTGCAAGCGCAGATCGCGCAGGTCGCGGCAGCCCACCGTGCGGGCAAAACGCGACAACGTGGCGGTACTGACTTCGGCCCGTTGTGCGAGATCTTCGAGGCTGGCGCTCGCGGCAAAACCGACGTCGTCCAGCATCAGCCGGGCGATGCGGCCTTCGCCGGCGCTGAAGGAGTCCTGACGAGCGCGGATCTGATAAAGGATGTCCATGGCGGCGGGCTCCGGTTACAGCAGGTAAGAAAGGCCGACGGTCAAAGCGAAAGCGACCAGCGAGATCAGGGTCTCAAGCACGGTCCAGGTCTTGAACGTCTGCGCGACCGTCATGTTGAAGTATTCCTTGATCAACCAGAAGCCGCCGTCGTTGACGTGGGAAAAAATCACCGAGCCGGCGCCGGTCGCCAGCACCAGCAATTCCGGGTGTGGATAACCCAGACCAATGGCCACCGGCGCGACCACGCCGGATGCGGTGGTCATCGCCACGGTGGCCGAGCCGGTGGCCACCCGCATCAACGCCGCGAACAGCCAGCCCATGATCAGCGGCGACAGGTGAAATTCGTGGGCCAGCCCGACAATTTGATCGGTGACCCCGGCGTCCACCAGAATCCGGTTCAGACCACCGCCGGCGCCGACCAGCAAGGTGATACTGGCGGTCGGTGCCAGGCACTCGTTGGTGAATTTGAGGATTGATTCACGGTTGAAACCCTGAGCGATGCCCAACGTCCAGAAACTCAGCAAGGTCGCCAGCAACAGTGCGATCACTGAGTTGCCGATGAACAACAGGAACTGGTTGAAACCGCTGCCCGGCGTGGAGATCAGGTTGGCCCAGCCACCGATCAGCATCAGCACCACCGGCAATAGAATGGTCGCCATGGTGATGCCGAAACCCGGCAGTTTGTCGCGCGGTTCGCGGTCGAGAAATTGTTTTTCCAGCGGGTTATCCGCCGGCAGTTGAATGCGCGGCACGATGAATTTGGCGTACAGCGGACCGGCGATGATTGCGGTGGGAATACCGATGGCAATCGCATACAGCAAGGTCTGCCCGACCGAGGCCTGATAAGCCTGCACCGCGAGCATCGCCGCCGGGTGCGGCGGCACCAGCGCATGCACCACCGACAGGCCGGCAACCATCGGCAGGCCGACCATCAGAATCGATACGCCCACCCGCCGCGCCACGGTGAAGGCGATGGGTACCAGCAACACAAAACCGACCTCGAAGAACAGCGGCAGGCCGACCAGAAACGCGATGCAAACCATCGCCCAGTGCGCGTTTTTTTCGCCGAATTTCTCGATCAAGGTGCGGGCCATCTGCTCCGCACCGCCGGACTCGGCCATCATCTTGCCGAGCATCGTCCCCAGCGCCACCACCAGCGCAATATGCCCCAGCGTCTTGCCCACCCCGGCCTCATACGCCCCCACCACGCCCGACGGCGGCATGCCCGCCACCAGCGCCAGGCCGATGGAAATCAGCGTGATGACAATGAACGGATTGAGCCGGTAACGAGCGATCAGCACGATCAAGGCGATGATGGCGACGGCGGCATACATCAGCAGCCAATAGCCGAAGGAAGGTGTCATGCGGTACTCCTCGAAAGGGTCACGTTCGAATGGGTTGTGAAACTCATAAATCATTTCGAGATCGAGTTTTCAAACGCCATGAAAGTAATTTTCGTAGAGAGGTAAGGCGTGTCGCTGATGGGTATGTCTTGTCGCGATTAATGAAAATCGCGGGGCGGGATTTACATGGTTCCCAGGCAAACACAAAAACTTGTGGGAGCTGGCTTGCCAGCGATGGCGGCTGCACATTCAACACATTTGCTGACGGGTGCACCGCTATCGCTGGCAAGCCAGCTCCCACAGGTTCGGTGGTGTCGGGATGGCTGGAGTAAGACTCACACCATCTCGTTACGAATCCAGTCCACCACCGACGTACGTTTTGGCGCCCAGCCCAGCTGTTCGCGGGCGTGTTTGCCGCATACGCGGCTGTTGGAGCCGAGGCCGTAGTTGGCCATTTCGTAGCCCCATTCGGCTTCGGCGTCTTGCAGTGGCCAGTCTTGTGGCTGGCCGAGGTTCAGGGCCTGAGCCATGGCGGTGGTCATGTCGATGAACAAGGCTTCGCCACTTTCGACGAAGTAGAAAGTGCCCGGTACGTTTTTGGTCAGTGCCAGCAGGTACAGGGCGACGACGTCTTCGATGTGCACGTTGGACCAAATGTTCTGGCCAGTACCAACATGCCGCACCACACCGCTTTTACGTGCTTGTTTGAGCAAACGCGGCAACTGCACGCTGTCGCGATTGACGCCCAGGCTGTGGCCGTAGATCAGCGTGTTGCAGATCACTGCCGAATTCACGCCGTCCTGTGCGGCGGCGAGGATCAGCTTGTCGATCGCCACGCGCGCCGCCTTGTCGACGGTGGGTTCCGGCAGGTTGTCTTCGTAGTAGATGACGTCGCTGGATTTGCCGCCCGAGGCATCGCCGACGATGCTCGAACCGCTGGTGTGCAGGAACACTTTGTTCGAACCGCGCAGGGCATCGAGCAACGCTTCGACTGCGCCGCGATGGTCACTGCTGGCGGCATTGATCACCGCATCGGCGGCGCGGGCCTGATCGGCCAATAATGCACTGTCTTCAAGAGTGCCGATCACCGGGGTGATGCCCAGTGCCTTGAGCTCATCCGCCTGTTCGGCGCTGCGCACCAGGCCGGTGACATTATGCCCGGCCTGGACCAGACCGGTGGCGATGGAGCCGCCGATAAAACCGGCGGCGCCGGTGACGAATACGTTCATGGAGAGACTCCCTGCGTGAATAAGTGATGCAGCGAGTATCGTCCGGTCACCCCGATGGAAAAACCCGCCCTCGACCAAATCACTGTTGCGCAGGGGTCACGAATCAGCCTTTGAAATCAGCACTGGCGTACGCCGCGAGTTTGCTCTGGATGAAGTCGAGGAAGCACTGGATGCGCAGCGCCAGTTGCGAGTTCCGGTAGTACACCGCGTTGATCGGCTGGCGATAACCGCTGTTGAACTCCGCCAGCAACACCTTGAGGCGCCCGGCGCGAATGTCGTCGATGGTCATGAAGTGCGACAGGCAGGCAATGCCCTGGCCTTCCAGCGCCAGCTGGCGCACCGTTTCGCCGCTGGAAGCACTGATCGCCGGAGTGATCGGCCAACGGTCACCGTGCACGTAACGCAGCGGCCACTGATTGAGACCTTCGTTGTGGGTGAAACCGAGCAGGGCGTGGTCACTCAAGTCGGCGACCTGCTGCGGCGCGCCGTGCTGCTCCAGATACGCCGGACTGGCGACGATCAGCAGCGGACTGCAACCGAGCGAGCGCGCATGCAACGTGGAGTCGGCCAGGGTGCCGATGCGGATGGCGACATCGGTGCTTTGTTCCAGCAGGTCAATGATCAGGTCATTGCTGTTGAGTTCGAGCTGAATGTCCGGGTACAGGCCACGGAATTCGTCGATGTAGGGCACGATGGCGTGCAGCATGAACGGCGACGCAGCGTTGATCCGCAGACGCCCGGACGGGGTTTGCTGGCGTGAGGACAGACGCTCTTCGAGCGCATCCATCTGATCGAGAATCAGCTTGGCCTGCTCGAAGAAATACTTGCCCTCCTCGGTCAGGTCCATGCGCCGCGTGGTGCGGTTGATCAGCGTGGTGTCGAGCTTGGCTTCGAGCCGCGACAACGTGCGGCTGACCGCCGACGGCGTCTGCCCGACCTGTTCGGCGGCGGCGGAAATCGAACCGCACTCGATCACGCAGACGAAAATCTGCAACTCATCGGATCTGGCTTTCACGGGTTTCCCTTATTGATCGACTGCACAAATCCATTGTGGAGAGAGAACACCCCTGTGGCGAGGGGATTTATCCCCGATGGACTGCGCAGCAGGCCCCCGCTTTTTGAGATCAAGATCGGGGGCCGCTGCGCGACCCATCGGGGATAAATCCCCTCACCACAGTTAAAACCCTCACCGAATGAATCACCTCACGCCTTGAGAGCAAACACCTCTCTCAGATGCTGCTCATACCGCACCACATCATTCTCGATGTTCGGCCGCTTCATCACATCGACACAGAGAAACGTCGGCAATCCGGTCATGCCCAAGAACTCATTGGCCTTGTGGAACGGGAAATACACCGCGTCGACACCTTTGGCTTCGAAGAAATCGCTCGGGTCGTCGAAAGCTTGCTGCGGTGCATTCCAGGTCAGCGACAGCATGTATTGCTTGCCTTGAATCAGGCCGCCGCTGCCGTACTTCTGCGACGCATCGGAACGAGTCCGGCCATCGCTGGCATAAAGGCTGCCATGACCTTCGGTGAAGACTTCGTCGAGGTACTTTTTCACCGTCCACGGCGCGCCCATCCACCAGCCCGGCATCTGATAAATGATCACGTCGGCCCAGAGGAATTTGGCCACTTCTTCAGCGACGTCGTAACCCTCATCGATGAACGTGGTTTTGACATCCAGGCCACCACGATCCAGCACGCTCAGTGCAGTTTCGTGCAGGGTCGCGTTGTAACGACCGTCGGAATGGGCGAATTTCTTGCCGCCATTGAGCAACAACACTTTTTTCATCAGAACGCCTCGCGCAGCCATTGGGCTGGGGAAAGATGGGAAAACGAATGGCGGCAGGTTAACCATCCATCTCGCGCGGAATAAGCCGCGTCGGCGCAAAATACATTTGATCAAAAAGCACGAATGGAACGCAGATTGTTGCAATAGCATTGGCTGCCATCTGCATTTGAGGAGTTGTTCTGATGAGTGAACGCCACGGTTTCATCCTGCACGCCAAGACCCGCCCGGAGAAAGCCGAGGCCTTCGAAGCGCTGTTTCGCGCCTATGTCGAACCGAGCCGCGCCGAGCCGGGCTGCATCGAGTACCACATGCTGCGCGACCAGGAAGACCCGACGCTGTTCATCTTTTACGAGATCTGGGAAAGCCAGGCGCACCTCGACGTGCACTCGAATCTGCCGCACATGCGCGAGTTTTTCGACAACCGCATGACGTACCTGGAGCGCGATTTCGATATCCGGCGGATCGACATGCTCAGCGCCTCGTCGGCTAGCCGCTGATCAGCAAATGGGCGCCGAGTGCGCCCAGTCCGATAAAGAACACGCGCCTGAACAGCACGGCACTGATGCGCTGCCGCAGCCATTGGCCGAACCCCATGCCCAGCATCGCTGGAATCAGCACCAGCAGCGACGCACTTAATTCGCCACTGCCCAGTGCATCGCGCCAGAACAGGCCGCCGGCCAGCGCCAGGGTCGAAACGGTGAACGACAGGCCCAGCGCCTGCACCAGTTCATCACGCTGCAAACCCAGCGCCTGCAGGTACGGCACCGCCGGTATCACGAACACGCCGGTGGCCGAAGTGATGACTCCGGTGATCAGCCCGCACAGCGGGCCGAGCCACGGCTCATGCCGGGGATTGACCTGCAGGGTCGGCAGCAGCAACCCGCTCAACGCATACAGCAACAACGCCGCGCCCAAGCCGCGCACCACCCAATGCCCGCCCGCCATGCCGATCGACAACGTGCCGACGGCAGTCCCGAGGAAGATCATCAGCAGCAGCGGCCACAAGCGTTTGATCAGTCCTTTCAGATGCCCGCCAAAGGCCAGTTGCCAAACGTTGGTCAGCGTCGCCGGAATGATCAGCAACGCGGCTGCCTGTGATGGGGCCATAGCCAGACCCAGCAGCCCCATCGCGACAGTGGGCAAGCCGAGACCGATTACCCCTTTGACCAGACCGGCCATGATGAAGGTGGCGATGACCAGCAAGGATAGGCCCAGGCCGAGGTTTTGATAGAAGTCTGCGAGTGCGTTCATGGCGCTACTGTGCGCCTTGGCGGGTGTGCTGAAAATCTGCCATATACTGAGGCTGCCTCTGCCAATACAAGAGGCTGAAGACTTGATTGAGACTTCTGGCCTCATCGCTGGCAAGCCAGCTCCCACAGGTTTCAGTGTGGATTACAGATTTTGTGCACAACACACATCCTGTGGGAGCTGGCTTGCCAGCGATAGGGCCCGCCCAGAAACCACGAAGACCAGAGGCTGCCCCCATGCACTTCGACCTCACCGACCTGCGCCTCTACCTGCACATCCTCGACAGCGGCAACATCACCGCCGGCGCCGCCCGCAGTCATCTGTCGCTGGCCGCCGCCAGTGCGCGCATCCGGGCCATGGAGGCTTCACTCGGCACCGAGTTTCTGCAGCGCGGGCGCCGTGGCGTGAGCCCGACGCCGGCCGGCAAGGCGCTGGCGCAACATGCGCGCGTCCTCCTGCAACAGTCCGAACGCATGCAGCAGGATCTGGCCGATTACGCCCAAGGCGTCAAAGGCCAGGTACGGTTGCTGTGCAACACCACCGCGATCACTGAATACCTGCCGGAAGTACTGGCGGACTTTTTGTGCGAGCATCCCAACCTCGACATCGACCTGCAGGAATTGCCCAGCGCGCGCATCACTCATGCCTTGCGCCAAGGCGCGGCGGACCTCGGGATTGTGTCCGACGCCGTAGACACCAGCGACCTGCAGACCCTGCCATTTCGTGCCGATCCGCTGGTGCTGATCCTCCCCTCCGACCACCCATTGTCTGACGCTGCGCCAGTCCGTTTCAGCGACGCCCTGCAGCATGACTTTGTCGGACTGCGCGCCGACAGCGCGCTGGCGGTGTATCTGGAAGAACAAGCGCTGCACAGCGGCTCGCGGATGCAGATCCGTATCCGCGCCGACGGATTCGACGGGGTAATACGCATGGTCGCCCGAGGTGTCGGGCTGGCAATTGTGCCGCTGGCCGCTGTCGAGCGAACCGCATTGCGTTCATTCAAATGGGTTGCGCTCAATGAGGCGTGGGCACGCCGCACGCTCATGTTGTGCGCCCGAGACTTCGCTACGTTGCCGAATTACGCCCGCGCGTTGTTACACGCGCTCACTGATCCGCGCGTTTCTGAGCAGTTCGATGTCGAGCACAGACAACTGAACGACGAGCAGGCGCTATAGGGTTCGACTTCAAATCCCTCTGCCCGGAGTTCCCATGACCGCGACCGCCCCCATCACCGTTCTGCGCGACACCCACCCGCTGCCGGTACTCGATGCCTGCAAATGGGAAAAACTCGAAGGTGACCCGCACACCGTCAACCTCAACGCCTACACCAGCGAAGACGGCAGCAAGATCATGGGCACCTGGATCTGCACCCCGGGCAAGTGGCGGGTCGACTACGTGAAGTGGGAGTACTGCCACTTTCAGGAAGGCTATTGCATCATCACCCCGGACGGCATGGCGCCGATTCACCTGCGTGCCGGCGACATCTTCGTGGTTGAACCGGGGATGAAAGGCACTTGGGAAGTGGTCGAGACCGTACGCAAATATTTCGTTTTCGCCTGATGCAAAAAAGCCGGGAAACCACCCGACGTGATTTCCCGGCAACACCTACTGCATTCTGGCTGACGCCATGGTTGTGGCGTCTGTGAGATTTGTGGCGAGGGGATTTATCCCCGATGGGCGCAAAGCGCCCCCCCCCCGCATTGTGTCAGTTGAAACGCAGGCTCAGTGGTTGCGACTGCTACACAGTCGATCGGGGATAAATCCCCTCACCACAAAGTCTGCGTTGCCACAAAAAGTATTGATGTCCAAGTTACTGCGGCTTGCGATAACTGTTGATAATCGCCGAGAAGTCCTTGCCGCCCTCCCCGCGCTGGCTCATCGCTTGATACAACTGCTGCGCCACCGCGCCGAGCACCACCGGTTGGTGCGCCTGACGCGCCGCTTCGGTCGCCAGCCCCAGATCCTTGAGCATCAGCTCGGCACCGAAGCCACCGGTGTAACCGCGCGAGGCCGGCGCCGTTTCGACGATGCCCGGCCACGGGTTGTACATTTCCGAACTCCAGCAACGCCCGGTGGAGCTGTTGATGATCCCGGCCAGCACCGAGGTGTCGATCCCCAGTGCATCGCCCAGTGCCATCGCTTCGCTGACACCGACCATCGAAATCGCCAGCAGCAAGTTGTTGCAGATCTTGGCGATTTGCCCGGTGCCGACTTCACCGCAATGCACGATGTTGCGGCCCATCTGCGCCAGCACCGGCTGCAGGGTGGCAAACAGTTCCGGAGTGGCGCCGACCATGAAGGTCAGCGTGCCTGCGGTCGCGCCGCCAGTGCCGCCAGAGACCGGTGCATCGGCCATGGCCACGCCCTGTTTGGCGGCAGCGGCGGCCACATCGCGGGCGGTCTGTGGATCGATGGTGCTGCAATCCACCGCTGGCACCCCTTTGCCGATACCGGCCAGCACTCCGTCCTCACCGAGCCAGACGCTACGCACATGCACCGCCGCCGGCAGCATGGTGATCACCAGCTCGGCGTCTTGCGCCGCTTCACGGGCCGAGGCGCGGATGGTGCCGCCCAGTTGCTCCAGTTCCGCCAGCACAGTCTTGTTCAGGTCCACCAGGTTCAGCGAATGGCCGGCCTTGATCAGATTGCGCGCCATCGGCGCGCCCATGTTGCCCAGACCGATAAATGCGATTTTCATGGCCAGTCCTCAGCGCAGGTTGATGGTGGTGTTCACGCCGTCGTAGACGCTGTCGTCATCGAACCAGCGCGCCGTGACCGTTTTGGTCTGGGTGTAGAACTGCACCACTTGCTTGCCATACGGGCCGAGGTCGCCGAGTTTCGAGCCACGGGAACCGGTGAAGCTGAAGAACGGCACCGGCACCGGAATCGGGATGTTGATGCCGACCTGGCCGATGTCGATTTCACTCTGGAATTTACGCGCCGCCGCACCGCTCTGGGTGAACAGGCCCGTGCCGTTGCCGAATGGGTTGGCGTTGACCAGCGCAATGGCCTGATCAAGGGTGTCGACTTCCAGCACCACCAGCACCGGGCCGAAGATTTCCTGGGTGTAGATCTGCATGTCGGTGGTCACGCCCGAGAACAGGGTCGGACCGACGAAGTTGCCTTGCTCGTAGCCCGGCACCTTGATGTCGCGACCATCAAGTTCCAGCTTGGCGCCTTCCTTGATGCCGCTTTCGATCAGATCGAGAATTCGCGCCTTGGCTTTCTTCGAGATCACCGGGCCGACATCGGTGCCCGGCTCGCTGCCGGCGTTGACCTTGAGTTTCTGCGCCAGCGCTTTCAGGTCCGGCAGCCATTGTTTCGCCGCACCGACCAGCACCACCACCGAGGTGGCCATGCAACGCTGACCGGCCGCACCGAAACCGGCGCCGACCAGCGCATTCAGCGCCTGCTCGCGATTGGCGTCCGGCAGCACCACGGCGTGGTTCTTCGCGCCCATCATCGATTGCACGCGTTTGCCGTGCTTGCCGGCCAAGTCGTAGACGTGAGTGCCGACTGCGGTCGAACCAACGAACGATACGGCTTTGATGTCCTTGTGGGTGCACAGGCCATCAACCACATCCTTGCCACCGTGCACCACGTTGAGCACGCCCGCCGGAACGCCGGCCTCGATCGCCAGTTCCACCAGGAGCATGGTCGACAGCGGATCCTGCTCCGAAGGTTTCAAGACGAAGGTGTTGCCGCAGGCGATGGCCATCGGGAACATCCACAGCGGAATCATCGCCGGGAAGTTGAACGGGGTGATGCCGGCGCACACGCCGATCGGCTGGCGCAGGGTGTAGGTATCGACGCCGCCCGCCACGTTTTCGGCGAACTCGCCCATTTGCAGAGTGCCGATGGAACAGGCGTGTTCGACCACTTCCAGGCCACGGAAAATATCGCCCTCGGCGTCGGCAATGGTCTTGCCCTGCTCGGCGCTCAGCACTACGGCAATGCGCTTGGAGTGCTCGCGGATCAGCGCCTGCAGCTTGAGCATGATGCGCATCCGCGCGCCGATCGGGGTCAGTTTCCAGGTCTGGAAGGCGCGGTGTGCGGCACGGATGGCGGCATCGACTTCAGCAGCGGTGGCGAACGGTACTTTGGCCAGCACTTGCTGGGTCGCCGGGTTGACGATGTCGTGCCACTCGGTGGTCTGCGATTCGACCCACTCGCCGTCGATCAGCAGCTTGACCTTCTGGACCGTGGTTTCGTTAGGCGTAAGCGATGCGTTCATGCTGGTCTCCGAAACTTGTTTTTATCGTAGGAGCCAAGGCGAAAGGGTTCGCCTTGAGATGAGGCGTGTGTCACGAATTGGTTGTCGGACTGTTTTTGGAGTATAGATGTGCAAACTTCTAATAAGAACGCACATATAAGCCCGTCCATCATGCAAAAAAACATCACCTCCCTGGGGTCGCTGAACTGGGACGACCTGAAGTTTTTCCTCGAAGTCGCCCGCACCCGCAAAGCCAGCACCGCAGCCAAACGCCTCGCCGTCGACTACACCACAGTGTCGCGGCGCATCAGTTCGCTGGAAGCGGCATTGGGTACGCTGCTGTTCGAAAAATCGCGCACCAGCGGGTTTGTGCTGACTACCGAAGGCCAGCGTCTGCTGGGCTACGCCGAGTCGATTGAAAGCACATTGCACATGGCCTGCGAGCAGGTCTCCGGCTCCGGTGTGGCACTGTCGGGCCATGTGCGCATGGGCTGCACCGAAGGTTTCGGCAGCTTTTTCATCACGCCGCAGCTGAGCCATTTCGTCGACGCCTACCCGGCAATCTCGGTGGACATCCTGCCGCTGCCGCACTTCATCAGCCTGTCCAAACGCGAAGCCGATATCGTTATCGCGCTGGAGCGCCCGGAGCATGGCCCGTACGTGTGCTGCAAACTCTGCGACTACCGCTTGCAGCTGTACGCGACCCAGGACTACCTCGACCAGCACCCACCGATTTGCCGCCCGGCCGATTTGGGCAAGCATCAATTCATCAGTTATGTGGATGACCTGGCGTTCAGCTCGGAGTTGCTGTACCTGGCGAACGTGCTGCCTGGCGCCAGCGCGAACCTGCGCAGCACCAGCGTGATCGCGCAGTTCGTCGCAGCGCAACAAGGGCGCTCACTGGCCATTCTGCCGTGCTTCCTCGCGGCGCAGGATCCGCGCCTGCTGCCGGTGCTGCCCGAAGAAATCGACATCACCCGGCAGTTCTGGATGTACTGCCGGGAAGATCTGAGGAAGTTAAAGCGGATCACCCTTCTGTGGGACTACATCCGTGAGGTGACCGAGCGCAATCAGGGTTTGCTAATGGGGCAGACCCGCGAGATGCAGTTCGCCGATTAATCGGCGCTGACCACAATCGACACCCGACGATTCTCGGTGCGTCCGGCCGCAGTACTGTTGGACGCCACCGGCTCGCTGCTGCCCAGTCCGCGCAATTGAATGTTCTCTTCCTTCATGCCGACGGTGGTCAGCACTTTGGCCACACTCTTGGCCCGGCGCAGCGACAATTGCTGGTTATAGGTCTCTTTGCCCGAGGCGTCGGTATGACCATCGACCCGTACGCGTTCAATACCGACCCCCACCAGGGCCTTGCCGATGCGTTCGACGATTTCGGTGCTTTGGGCGTTCAGGCTTTCGATATCGCTGCCAAACAGCACTTTGCCTGACAGGCCAAACTCCCAGCCTTCGTCGGTTGCCTCGAAGCCTTGTTGTTTGAGGACGGCGATCTGCGCCGGGGTCAGGCCTTTTTGTGGTGCGGTCTGGCAGCCGGTCAGCGCCAGTACGGCGATCATCAGCAAGGCGGAAAACAATCGAGCGGGAAGAATGAACACGGGAATCAGCTCCTGGTTTGCAGATTGACAACCGGGCTCTCCGACCCGGCAGTGAATTGAGCACCACGCGACAGGCGTTTGGCCTGGTACATCGCCGCGTCGGCGGCGTTGAGCAAGGCACCTGGCGTGGCACCATGATCAGGGAAAACCGCAATGCCGATACTGAGCGACGTCACCACACTGGTATCGCCCGGCAGCGCGATGGGCATGTCCATGCTGTCGAGAATCTTGTCGGCAATGCGCTCGGCGTCTTCGACCTTGTGCAGCGGCGCAAGCAGCACGGCAAACTCATCGCCGCCAAGCCGCGCCACCAGATCCTCTTCACGCAGCTGCGCGCGGATCCGATTGGCGACCGCCACCAGCACGGCATCGCCGGCAGCATGACCGAAGTTGTCGTTGATACCTTTGAAACGGTCACTGTCGAGAAACAGCACCGCTACCCGCTCGTTGAGTTTGCCGGCATTACGCAGGGCACGAATCAATCGGCCCTCGAAAAACGCCCGGTTCGGCAAGCCGGTGAGGCTGTCGTGGCTGGCCTGGTGGGCGAGGGTTTCGTTCTCGCTCTGCAGGTGGGTTTGCCAGGATTCGAGTTCGTCGAGCAACGCATTGAAGTCGTTGCCCAGATTATCCAGTTCGGCAATCTGTGCCGGCGGTACCCGCCGATCCAGCGCGCGCTCGCTGCGCGCGGCGTGGGCCACCGCGGCGAGGCTACGCAGTGGTCCGGTAATACCGCGTAATTGTCGACGCGCGAGATAGAGCGCGACCCAGGCACTGATGGCGGTACACAGGATGATCCCTGCCAGACCGCTCAGCAAAAAGCGCATGAGACTGCCGCCATGACCGACCAGCAGAATGTGACCGATTTCGCGCTCCTGATGCACAATCGGCAGCCTGACCGGCTTTTCCAGAACGGTACGCGTGATCTGCATTTCCAGTTCGGTAAACAGGCCGTTCTCGGGCCGCTGCCAACGCGCCAGCACCTGACCTTGCGCATCGAACACCTGCACGTCCGCCACCTCTTCGGTGGACGCAATCAAGGCCAGCGCTTCAGTCGCGGCCGCCTTGTCGTTGAACACTACCGCCGCTTCCACGGTGTAGCTGATCGAGCGCGCAATGAGCTGCAAGTTGTGATCGGCGTACACCCGCAGCGCGAGAACGCCCAGCAGGGTCAGCGATACGCTGGCCATCGTCACGGCTACCAGCGCCACAATCAAATGGCCACGGCCAATGACCGATCCCAGCGTCGGGCGGCTTCCAGAACGGAACAGTTTCATGGCGCCGCCGGTTTGCGACGCGACAATTGCAGTACGCTCGGGTGGATGCGTACACCGCTGCGCGCGACAGAGTCGAGGTTGACCTCGAAGGACACCTGTTCATCGCCGACGCGCAGGCAGAACAGGCTGCCGACCGTACACTGATCGCCTCCTTCGCTGATGCTCAACACCGGGTGACCGATCAATGAAGCAAACAGCCGACTGCGCTCATCCGCCGTGAGTTTGCCGATGTACACCGCATCGCATTCGCTGACGATCGCCGGGTTGTCGGCCAGCAGTCGGCGTACGACGACCGGCCGACCAGTGGCCTGCGTGGTGCCTTTGACCAGATCGTCGGTGTATTCGGTAGGGCCGACGATGCACAGGCGCAATTGCGCAGGTTCAACCGGCCAGCGTGCATAGCTGAGAATGCCGAGCACGACCTGCGTCACCGCTTGGGCGCGTTGCTCGGCCATGCCCGCTGGCGTTTGTGGCTGCGCGATGGCAGCGCCCGCCAGCAAACAGAGCAGACCGACAAGCAATGCGTGCTTGCAGCGAACCACGCGCTCTGTCGCCCAGACAGCCACCTTCATGCAGGGATTCTCTTGGATCGTACCGAAATGATGCCGCAACGATAGCACAGCGAAGTAACACCAGCGAGACAGCGTCGTCTGACCAGTCGGTCAGTAATCGGTACCAGACTTCAGATTATTTCATTCCCGAGCCACTGCGCCTTCCTCCAGTTCCAGCATCAATCCGCTCAGGCGCTTGACCTTGCGCTGCACGGCCTCTTCGAACACTCCAGGCCGGGGTTCGATCAAGGTGAACCAATGCTTGGCCCGTGTAATCCCGGTGTAGATCAATTCTTTGGTCAGCACCGGATTCAAGGCGTCAGGCAGGATCAACGCGGTGTGGGCGAACTCCGAGCCTTGAGATTTGTGCACGGTCATGGCGTACACCGTTTCAACGTCGTTGAGCCGACTCGGCAGCACGAACCGCACCCCGCCCTGCCCGTCGTTTCGCGGAAAGGCCACGCGCAGTAACGGTCTGCCAGCTTCGGGTCCTTCGCGCTCGGGCAACTTGAGGGCGATGCCGATATCGCCGTTCATCAGTCCCAGACCGTAATCGTTGCGGGTCATCAGCACCGGCCGGCCTTCGTACCATTGTTGGTCATGCTCGATCAGGCGTGCCTTGAGCAGGGTTTCGGTGATCCGCAGATTCAACCCTTCAACGCCCCAAGGTCCCTTGCGCACGGCACATAACAACTGGAAGGTGTCAAACGCCTGCAGCACCGCCCGCGCCCAGTTGGTCCAGTCTGGATGTTCCAGCGGTCTGCCTGCTGGCGGGCGTTGTTCGCGCAGGATGTTCAGATAGTGGCGATAACCCTGTGGACCGTCGCCATGACCGTCGAGCAACAGGCGCTCCAGCTTGTGATCGTGTTCTCCCTTGAGCGGCAGTGAAAACACATCGTCGTAGTGACCGGCCGCCAGCAACTGGCGCGCCTCATCCGGCAACTGCTGATTGACCCGCCGCGCCAGTTGACCAATGCCGCTACCTTCACCGAAACGCCGGGAATGACGCAGCATCACCAGTTGTTGGGCCAGCGGATGAGAGCCATCGAGGTCTACGTGCAGGTCACTGCCGTGCAATGACTCTCCGCTGACCGACTCCAGCCACTGCCGGGTGTGCGGGTTATACCAGCCTGCCTCGGCATCACGGCAAAGATCGCCAAGTACCGCTCCGGCCTCCACCGAAGCGAGTTGATCCTTGTCGCCGAGCAACACCAGACGCGCATGCGTCGGCAATGCATCGAGCAGGTTCGCCATCATTTCCAGGTCGATCATGGAAGCTTCATCGACCACCAGCACATCCAGCGGCAAGCGGTTGCCAGCATGGTGACGGAAGTGTCGGGTGCCGGGACGGCTGCCCAGCAAACGATGGACTGTCGTGACGTCGCAAGGGATCTTCTCGCGCACGTCTTCGGTGACCGTCAGCGATTGCACTTGCTGGCTGATGGATTCGGTCAACCGCGCAGCGGCCTTGCCGGTGGGCGCCGCCAGACGAATACGCAACGGTTGACCGGCCTCGACCGCCGGCGCCTGGAGCAGCGCGAGCAAACGCACCACGGTCGTGGTTTTACCGGTCCCCGGGCCGCCGGTGATGATGCTGAACGCACCGCGAGTGGCAAGGGCACAGGCGAGTTTCTGCCAGTCGATCACGGCCCCCGGTGTTGCAGGGCCGAACAACTCATCGAGGCGCTGAGGCAAGTCATCCGGCGGCGTTTCAGGCTGAGCCAGACGTGTCCGTAACGCTGCATCGATACGCCGCTCGTAAGCCCAGTAGCGCCGCAGATACAGGCGCTTGCCGGACAGCACCAACGGCCGCTGCTGCGCCGGGTCGCGGGTGTCCGCTGTCAATGCAACCAGCGCACTGCTCGCCAGCGCCTTGCACCAATGGGCGCCATCCAGCGTTTCAAGCAACTGCGACGGCAGCAGCCATACATCACTCTGTACATCGCCTTCGGGAGGCAGGGAGAGGGCGAAATCCGGGGCCTTGAGGGTTTCGAACACATCAAGGCAAACATGCCCGTGACCCAGTTGATGGCTGGTCAGTGCGGCTGCGAGCAACACCAGAGGATCGGACTCAGGCGCAAGTTCGTGCAGGAAACCGACAAAGGCTTTGTCCAGCGAGCGAAGCCAGCCTCGTTCGACCCAGCGCTCAAGCAAGATCAGCAGATCCGAAGCTCTGGTCAGTGGCGTCAGGCTCGACGGGTTGTCGATAGCCGATGACAGATCGGCGAAGGTACGCTTCATAACAGGACTCCCTGTTCCCATGCGGGTTCGGCCTTGGCTTCCGGCTTACCCTGGAACAGGCGATCCAGGCGTTCGATCAAGTCCCGTGGCGGCCGCGCAAAGTACACGCCACTACTGTCTGCCCGGGTTCCCCGCAGGAATACATACAACGCACCACCGACATGCCGGTCGTAATCGTAGTCGGGCAGACGCGCCTTCAATTGCCGATGCAAGGCCAGCAGATACAGCACGTACTGCAGGTCGTAACGGTTGTCCAGGATCGAACGCTCCATGGCTTGCTCGGTATAGGCCGTATCGTCGACACCCAACCAGTTGGATTTGTAGTCGGCGACGTAGTAACGGCCCGCGTGCTCGAAGGTCAGGTCGATAAAGCCCTTGAACATGCCGTTGAGCTGTACTGGCTCGGCGGCTACTCGCGCCACACCGTTGTGGGTGTACTGGCGTACCCAATCATCGAGTTTGAGGACATCAACCTTGTGACTGGCAAACCAGAACTCCATTTCAACCCGGTACTGCTTCAGTTGCTCGAGCACGACCGGAGGCTGTCCGCCACCTGCTGGCAGCGGGGACTTGAGCAAGTGCTGCAGCCAGTCACTCAAGGTGACAATCCAACCCTGCCAGCCGCGCAGATTGCAGCGCCGGCCAATTGCGTCCTTGATTGACTCACCGGAAACGGCAAAACCTTCATCGCCAGCCCACTCCAGCAAACCATGGAGGAAGGTTCCCGGGTTCGGGCCGCGAGGAAAACGATGAATATCGGCGCCACCAACCACGAGCTCTCGCGGCGCATCCGGGTCAAGGCGCTCATCGTCAAACAGCTTTTGCGCTTGCGGACTGTCCGGCGCCTCATCGCTGCCGACACTCAACACGTCACTGATGCGCAACGCACTGTAGGAGGCAATCCACCAGTTTTCGCTGGCCTTGCGCTTTGGCACCAATGTGGCGCTGAGGATCGCTTCATTGCGCTCGGGCTGGTAGATCTCCTGCGTCGCTTGAGGCAACTCACTCAGACTGATAGCCGCGCAGTTCTGTTGCAGATCCTGCAGCCAACGACTCAGACCGGTTGACTCATCCAGCCTTGCGCCGCCACCCAGCAGATAGCCAAGCGCCGAAAGATGAAGCACTGAACTGCTGTTATTACCGCGCTTGAGGTCCGTGACACCCAGCCAGCATGCATGTTGCGCGCGAGTCAGCGCGACGTAGAGCAGACGCAGGTCCTCGGCCAGACGCTCGTCATCCGCCAGGGCGACCAATTCGGCGGTAGGCTTCAGTGTCACCTGGGCTTTGCCGGAGGCATCGTGGTAATGCAGCGGCAGGCGACTGCCATCCACCGGTTTTGCCGAACAGATGAAAGGCAGGAACACCAACGGATACTCAAGTCCCTTCGACTTGTGGATGGTCACCACCTTGACCAGTTGCTCGTCGCTCTCCAGACGTAATATCTGTTCTTCACCGGCCTGACCGGACAGTGCCAGCAACTCGGCCAGATGACGAATCAGCGCTTGCTCGCCATCGAGTTCCGCCGCGGCCTGCTGCATCAGTTCCGACAGGTGCAGAAGGTTGGTCAGCACTCGCTCGCCGTCACTGCGAGCGATCAGGGTCTGCGGTAAATCGAAGTCGTGCAGCAAGCGTCGCAACATCGGCAGCACACCTTGCTTGCGCCACAGTTCGCGATAACCCCGAAACTGCATGACTCGGGCTTCCCAGATCAACTCATCTTGATTCAAGCGCTCAAGTTCAGCCAGCGGCAGATTGAGGGTGATGCAGGCCAGCGCGGCCTTCAGTGAGCGCTCGACATCCGGCTCGGCGCAGGCCTTGAGCCAAGACAGCAGGTCGTGCGCTTCCTGGGCGGCGAACACCGAGTCCTTGTCCGACAGATAAACGCTGCGCACGCCACGGGCCGCGAGTTCTGTGCGTACGGCTTGGGCCTCTTTGCCGTCACGTACCAGAATCGCGATATCGGAGGGCCGCAAACCGCGGAAGGCTTCTGCGTCCCGGACAAATCCCGCCGCGCCGGCTTGCCCGCCGTTGAGCAATGCGGTGATTTCGCTGGCACAGGCCGCCGCCAACTGCTGGCGATAGACCGCCCCTGACAGCGGCTGGTCCGTCGACAGGTGCCAGACATTCAGTGCCGCGACATCCTCGCCGGCGACCTGCAGCCGCTCTTTGCGTCCTTGCGAATCAACGGGCTGGAACGGCACCGGGTTTTCCCCGGTTTTTTCCCGGAATAAAAACGCGCCGCGTCCCTGCTCACGGGACTCGGCGCGTTCGAATACATGATTGACCGCATTGACCATGCCATGGCTGGAACGGAAGTTGGTGCCCAGCGTATGCAGGCGGCCAGTGGTGGCCTGACGCGCACGCAGGTAGGTATAGATATCGGCGCCACGGAACGCGTAGATCGCCTGCTTGGGGTCGCCGATCAGGAACAGGCCGGTGTCCGGACTGTTATCTTCGATGCGATAGATGCTTTCGAAGATCCGGTATTGCACCGGATCGGTGTCCTGAAACTCATCGATCAATGCCACCGGAAACTGCTCGCGGATCACCGCCGCCAGGCGCTCCCCGCTGTCGGATTGCAACGCCGCATCGAGCCGCAACAGCATGTCATCAAAACCCATTTCCGCGCGACGACGCTTCTCTTCTTCAAAACGCGCGCCCACCCATCTCGCCGCGTGCTGCAAGACAGCGGCATCCGGGGTGGGCAGCGCGTCGAGGCTCGACTTGAGCCCCGGCATCGCGTCGAGCCCCGGATGACTCGGCGCCTGCCCCTTCCAGGCTTCAGCCATCCCGTCAGGGGTCAGTCGGGTAAAACCAGTGCCGATGTCCAGTTGCTCCATGGACTCGTCTTGCGCCCAGGCCTTGAGTTTCTCGAACCAGGGCTCGAAGTAACGCGCCTGCATCTTGCGTCCATCAACGGCTTTGCTCGCGACGCCCTCGTGACAGATCACCAGCAGCTCATCCGCCCACTGACGCCATGGCATTTTCAGCTCGAGCAACGCGGCACGTCGTTCCCGCAGACACTCGTCGATCAGCTCTGCGGGAGCCTTTCCGTCGCCACTTTCATGCTCACTGCCAAACAGACCGCGCACCCTTGGCAACAATGCGGCCGGCCCGCCCCAGTGGGTACGAACCCAGTTCAGCGCATCGCCCTGCATCGGATAACAAAACAGTCGCCAGTAATCGCGCAGCACTTCGCCGAGCAGGTCGCTGTGATCGGTCTCCAGGGATTGCGTAAACAGGCTGCCGCTGTCGAATGCATGTTCGCGCAACATGCGCTGGCACCAACTGTGGATGGTGGAGACGGCCGCTTCGTCCATCCATTGCGCGGCGATGTCCAGACGATTGGCGCATCCGGGCCACTGCGCCGGGTCAAATTGCTCACGCAATTCGGCAATCAGGGCATCCGGCGCAGGGGTTTCTTCACGGAAAAACCGCGCGGCCTCGGCCAGCCGCGTACGGATTCGTTCACGCAGTTCCTTGGTAGCGGCATCAGTGAACGTCACCACAAGAATCTGCGGGGGCAGCAGCTCACGGCCGAAGCCGCTCGCTTCGCCGCCGTGCCCAAGGATCAGCCGCAGATAAAGCGCCGAGATAGTAAAGGTCTTGCCGGTGCCGGCACTGGCCTCGATAAGTTGACTGCCGTGCAGCGGGAAGGCCAGTGCCAAAGGTGTCCTGGTACTCATGCGCGCGCCCCTTCGCTGCTCAGTGAACGCCAAGGCGCTTCATACAGAGGGCGATACAACGCGTCGCACCAACCGGAGAATGTTTCGTCCGCCAGCAATGCATCAAAGTCTGCAAATTGGCGGAGCAACGCGGGGTTCTCTCGGCGCTCGCCTTCACTGGTCTGGCCGTCACCTTCGTAGGCCTTGCGGGCAGCCGCTTCGGCTTTGAGCGGATCAGTCTGCGCAAGCCAGGCGAAGGCTGTCTTGACCGCGATCGGCAGCGGCTGGCGCATGCCGGCCTGCCAGGCGAGCAGAAGATCGCCAAGGAAACGAGTGGCACGATCCTTCTCCATCGGCTCGAGCAACAGCGTATCGTCACTCGCCACCAACGCCGTGCTCAGCATGAGTCCGCTGGCGCAGGCCACCAGGTGGTTGACCCAGGGCTTGATCAAGCGATGCCATTTCCGACTTTTGATCGAACCGATGCTGTTGGGAATGGCAGTGACGGACAGCACGCCACCGTCAGCACGCTGATGCAAACCCGCGAGCCAGCCTTCAATACGCACACCCTGCAACTCGAGATTGACCGGGAGTGCGCTGATCAACGGTGTCGGCCATAACGCCAGAAGTTGTTGGTAACGCTGCAGCAGGTCCGGTAACGGCTCGATCAACTCTCGTTGCAGGCATTCGCCGAAACCGGCCATAGGCAGCAACCCGCTGTTTTGCAAACGACGCGCCTGATCTTCGAGCGCATGATCAACATTATCGGGCTGCCGGAGCGCGGCTTCGAGCAGGCTCTCGCTGAGTGTGTAACGTTGCAATGCGTCCAGCACGAACGGTTCTTCGTCAGCCAGGGGCGCCTCGGCGGCCTCAAAGTACACTTTGAGTCGCTGCGTGAAAAAGTGCCGGACCGGATTGCGCAGGAAATCCTGCAGTAGGGCCAGACTCAGCGGCTCCTCCTGAACATAAGGCGCGAGTAGCTCCGCTTCGTGTTGTGGCTCATGCACCTGGTGCAAAACCTGCCATTCACGGGCATAACTGAATAGTTGGTCGCCTTCATGGAAATAGCGCGAGCTGAACGGTTGCAGGGGATGCTCCTCGGTCATGGCGTGCAACAATTCCTGGTGCTCATCGAGCGACTGCCAGCCACTGGCAAGGTGAACGCGCAACTGGCCGATCAGCACGGAAGCAGGCCGTTCACTATTGTCTCGAATACTGCGTCCGACCCAACTGATGTACAGCTGATTTCGCGCAGACAGCAGCGCCTCGAGCAACAGATAGCGATCATCCTCACGTCGGGAACGGTCCCCGGGCCGGTAATCGCTGCCCATGAGGTCAAAATCAAGTGGAGGTTGCGCCCGGGGATAATCGCCATCGTTCATCCCCAGCAAACAGACGAGCTTGAACGGGATCGCCCGCATGGGCATCAGTGTGCAAAAATTTACTGCGCCGGCCAGAAAGCGCTGGGACAGACGCCCCTGATCCAGACCCGCGAGCCAGGCCTCCCGAACTACTGTCAGCGGCAACTCATCTACCAACCCCACCGATTCGCAGGTCTGCAGCCAGGTCTCGCGCAGCTCCTCAAGCTGCGTGAGCAGATAATCGTCGTGCTCGTTACTGGCCTTGAAGAATAGTTGCATCAGAATCTGCAGCCGCAGGCCCCACGCCTTGGGCTGAGCAGCCTCATTGAGCTCGTGATGGGCCAGCTCCAATGCATCAAGCAGGGCAACCAGCGGCCCGATCAACGCAGCATCCAGACCGCCGATTTCATCGTAAGGCTCGATACCTGCGCAGGCGTTGGAGCTGCCTACGGCGTATCCAAGCAACATCCGTCGCAGGCCGAAATGCCAGCTGTTTTGCTCAAGCTCATCTGGCAAGCCCAGTCCGGCACGTTGTTCAGCGTTCATTCCCCAGCGCACCCCTGCGCCTTCGATCCAGCGATGCAGCGTAGGTAAGTCGCGTTCCTGAACGCCAAAGCGGGCGCGCAATGCAGGAACGTCGAGCAGGTCGAGGATCTCGCTTACCGGGAAACGACTGTCCGGCAGTTTGAGCAGGTGCTCGACGGCAATCAGCAACGGATCGCGACCGCGCTGGCCCTGATCGGCCAAGGTAAATGGAATAAAGCGAGGATCATGCCGATCCAGTTGCCCGAACACCGCCCGAATATGGGGCGCATAGCTATCGATATCCGGCACCATCACGATTACATCGCGCGGGCGTAGATGGGGATTGGCACTGAAGCGGGCGAGTAACTGGTCGTGAAGGATTTCCACCTCACGCTGAGCACTGTGGGCTATATGAAAGCGGATCGACTCATCCTGCGTCAGGTCGACGGCAGGCCAGTGCTCACGCGTTTCATTGAGCGGCCGCAATTCGAGGATGTCGTCCTGAAGTTGATTGAGCAGAGTCTGTGGCTGCGTCTCGCTGAACAGGTCGATGCGCCCGTCACGGAATGCCGCACGATAGCTATTGGGGTCATCGTAGCTGTCCAGCAAGTTGATGTAGTCGCGCCCCTGTTTGCCCCAGGCTGCGAGCAACGGATGCGCGTGTTGGTGCAGCGCTTCCGGATCGAGCACGACCGGCATGCCGGTCTTGCGGCTTTGCCGCTTGTATTGATGGCGCAGCAGATCCTTGTCGGCAACGATATCGGCCCAGTGGTGTCGGCAAGGGTTGTGCACACACAGCAGCACCTGACTGAAACGCGCAAGTCCGGCCAACGCTTCGAGCACCTGGGCCGGCAACGAAGATATGCCAAACACGATCACCCGCGAGGGTAGTCCTGCAGGTGCGTTTTCAAGGGCATTTATGCGCTCGATAAAGCGCTGATGAACACCTGCCCGGCTCTGCGCCATGCCCTGCTCACCGACATCTTCCAGCAGAGCACGCCACAATTCAGCCTGCCAGCAACTGACCGGGGGCAGTGGCTTCACTTCACCTCGAACATTGCGCAACTGGTGCCGGCCTTCGGCCCAGTCCTCGAGCCAATCAGCCCGATACACTTGGTACTGGTCAAACAGATCTGCCAGGCGCTCTGACAGCTGGTAGCGCTTGCGTAAGTCCGTGTCGTGCGTGAGGAACCGTTGTAGCGGCTCAAAATGGGGGCGATCAATAACCTGCGGCAGCAAGCGCATCAGTCGCCAGGTCAATGGGGCTTTGTCGAGCAGGGACTTGGCGGGAATTTCGTCTCGGCCCAACACCATACGGTAAAGCTGCCACATGAAACTGCCAGGCAATTGCACATCTATGGCCGCAGCTATTCCGCATCCCCCGAGGTCGTCGTCCTCAGGGTCTTCCGCCAAAGCCAGTTTGAGCCATTGGGCGATACCGTTGCTCTGCACCAGAGCGATTTCGTTCTCCAAGGGTGCCAATGGATAGCGCCGCATGACACTAACCACCAGGCTGCGCAGTTCGTCCAGGCTATTGCTCTGGACCACCATGAATGCAGCATTGAGGGACTGGGCGTCCGGCATAAAAACTTCCTTGGAAAAGTACAAAGCCAGGGCAGAACCTTAGCATTGTCGGCAGGCTGTGACAGCCGGAAGGGCATACCGCGCGCTGTAGGAACTTTCCTGCGGGCAAAACAAAACCCCAACTGCTTTCGCAATTGGGGTTTTGGAATTTAATCTTGACGATGACCTACTCTCACATGGGGAAACCCCACACTACCATCGGCGATGCATCGTTTCACTTCTGAGTTCGGGATGGGATCAGGTGGTTCCAACGCTCTATGGTCGTCAAGAAATTCGGGTACTGACTCGTGACCAACTGGCCTCGCTTCAGCAAATCGGGTATGTGATACAGGTGTTTTGTGAGCAGCGCGAACTTTCGGTTCATTGCGTCTTCACACACCCAATCTGGTCTCTTTCGAGCATTCAGATTGCTTGGGTGTTATATGGTCAAGCCTCACGGGCAATTAGTATTGGTTAGCTCAACGCCTCACAGCGCTTACACACCCAACCTATCAACGTCGTAGTCTTCGACGGCCCTTCAGGGAACTCAAGGTTCCAGTGAGATCTCATCTTGAGGCAAGTTTCCCGCTTAGATGCTTTCAGCGGTTATCTTTCCCGAACATAGCTACCCGGCAATGCCACTGGCGTGACAACCGGAACACCAGAGGTTCGTCCACTCCGGTCCTCTCGTACTAGGAGCAGCCCCTCTCAAATCTCAAACGTCCACGGCAGATAGGGACCGAACTGTCTCACGACGTTCTAAACCCAGCTCGCGTACCACTTTAAATGGCGAACAGCCATACCCTTGGGACCGGCTTCAGCCCCAGGATGTGATGAGCCGACATCGAGGTGCCAAACACCGCCGTCGATATGAACTCTTGGGCGGTATCAGCCTGTTATCCCCGGAGTACCTTTTATCCGTTGAGCGATGGCCCTTCCATACAGAACCACCGGATCACTAAGACCTACTTTCGTACCTGCTCGACGTGTCTGTCTCGCAGTCAAGCGCGCTTTTGCCTTTATACTCTACGACCGATTTCCGACCGGTCTGAGCGCACCTTCGTACTCCTCCGTTACTCTTTAGGAGGAGACCGCCCCAGTCAAACTACCCACCATACACTGTCCTCGATCCGGATAACGGACCTGAGTTAGAACCTCAAAGTTGCCAGGGTGGTATTTCAAGGATGGCTCCACGCGAACTGGCGTCCACGCTTCAAAGCCTCCCACCTATCCTACACAAGCAAATTCAAAGTCCAGTGCAAAGCTATAGTAAAGGTTCACGGGGTCTTTCCGTCTAGCCGCGGATACACTGCATCTTCACAGCGATTTCAATTTCACTGAGTCTCGGGTGGAGACAGCGCCGCCATCGTTACGCCATTCGTGCAGGTCGGAACTTACCCGACAAGGAATTTCGCTACCTTAGGACCGTTATAGTTACGGCCGCCGTTTACCGGGGCTTCGATCAAGAGCTTCGCGTTAGCTAACCCCATCAATTAACCTTCCGGCACCGGGCAGGCGTCACACCCTATACGTCCACTTTCGTGTTTGCAGAGTGCTGTGTTTTTAATAAACAGTCGCAGCGGCCTGGTATCTTCGACCGGCATGAGCTTACGGAGCAAGTCCTTCACCCTCACCGGCGCACCTTCTCCCGAAGTTACGGTGCCATTTTGCCTAGTTCCTTCACCCGAGTTCTCTCAAGCGCCTTGGTATTCTCTACCCAACCACCTGTGTCGGTTTGGGGTACGGTTCCTGGTTATCTGAAGCTTAGAAGCTTTTCTTGGAAGCATGGCATCAACCACTTCGTCACCTGAAAGGTAACTCGTCATCAGCTCTCGGCCTTAAGATCCCGGATTTACCTAAGATCTCAGCCTACCACCTTAAACTTGGACAACCAACGCCAAGCTGGCCTAGCCTTCTCCGTCCCTCCATCGCAATAACCAGAAGTACAGGAATATTAACCTGTTTTCCATCGACTACGCTTTTCAGCCTCGCCTTAGGGACCGACTAACCCTGCGTCGATTAACGTTGCGCAGGAAACCTTGGTCTTTCGGCGTGGGTGTTTTTCACACCCATTGTCGTTACTCATGTCAGCATTCGCACTTCTGATACCTCCAGCAAGCTTCTCAACTCACCTTCACAGGCTTACAGAACGCTCCTCTACCGCATCACTTGCGTGATACCCGTAGCTTCGGTGTATGGTTTGAGCCCCGTTACATCTTCCGCGCAGGCCGACTCGACTAGTGAGCTATTACGCTTTCTTTAAAGGGTGGCTGCTTCTAAGCCAACCTCCTAGCTGTCTAAGCCTTCCCACATCGTTTCCCACTTAACCATAACTTTGGGACCTTAGCTGACGGTCTGGGTTGTTTCCCTTTTCACGACGGACGTTAGCACCCGCCGTGTGTCTCCCATGCTCGGCACTTGTAGGTATTCGGAGTTTGCATCGGTTTGGTAAGTCGGGATGACCCCCTAGCCGAAACAGTGCTCTACCCCCTACAGTGATACATGAGGCGCTACCTAAATAGCTTTCGAGGAGAACCAGCTATCTCCGAGCTTGATTAGCCTTTCACTCCGATCCACAGGTCATCCGCTAACTTTTCAACGGTAGTCGGTTCGGTCCTCCAGTCAGTGTTACCTAACCTTCAACCTGCCCATGGATAGATCGCCCGGTTTCGGGTCTATTCCCAGCGACTAGACGCCCTATTAAGACTCGCTTTCGCTACGCCTCCCCTATTCGGTTAAGCTCGCCACTGAAAATAAGTCGCTGACCCATTATACAAAAGGTACGCAGTCACAGAACAAAGTCTGCTCCCACTGCTTGTACGCATACGGTTTCAGGATCTATTTCACTCCCCTCTCCGGGGTTCTTTTCGCCTTTCCCTCACGGTACTAGTTCACTATCGGTCAGTCAGTAGTATTTAGCCTTGGAGGATGGTCCCCCCATATTCAGACAAAGTTTCTCGTGCTCCGTCCTACTCGATTTCATGACTAAGAGACTTTCGCGTACAGGGCTATCACCCACTATGGCCGCACTTTCCAGAGCGTTCCGCTAATCTCAAAGCCACTTAAGGGCTAGTCCCCGTTCGCTCGCCACTACTAAGGGAATCTCGGTTGATTTCTTTTCCTCAGGGTACTTAGATGTTTCAGTTCCCCTGGTTCGCCTCTTGCACCTATGTATTCAGTACAAGATAACCATCTTGTGATGGCTGGGTTCCCCCATTCAGACATCTCCGGATCAAAGTCTGTTTGCCGACTCCCCGAAGCTTTTCGCAGGCTACCACGTCTTTCATCGCCTCTGACTGCCAAGGCATCCACCGTATGCGCTTCTTCACTTGACCATATAACCCCAAGCAATCTGGTTATACTGTGAAGACGACATTCGCCGAAAATTCGCAAAACTCTTAAGAGTCACTCACAAATTTTACCTTAGCCTGATCCGTTACCAGTGAAAGTAACGTTCAGTCTATCTTTCTATCACATACCCAAATTTTTAAAGAACGATCTAATCAAAGACTAGAAATCAATATTCACGCCGGAATATTCATTTCTAAGCTCTAACAAGTAGAAGCAGTTAATGGTGGAGCCAAGCGGGATCGAACCGCTGACCTCCTGCGTGCAAGGCAGGCGCTCTCCCAGCTGAGCTATGGCCCCATACAAAATTGGTGGGTCTGGGCAGATTCGAACTGCCGACCTCACCCTTATCAGGGGTGCGCTCTAACCAACTGAGCTACAGACCCAATTTCGAGCGCGTAACTGATTAGCTCAGAGCTATCAGCTTGGAGCTTAAAGCTGCTTCTATCGTCTTCTTCAATGAATCAAGCAATTCGTGTGGGAACTTATGGAGCAGCTGATGTCGTCGATTAAGGAGGTGATCCAGCCGCAGGTTCCCCTACGGCTACCTTGTTACGACTTCACCCCAGTCATGAATCACACCGTGGTAACCGTCCTCCCGAAGGTTAGACTAGCTACTTCTGGTGCAACCCACTCCCATGGTGTGACGGGCGGTGTGTACAAGGCCCGGGAACGTATTCACCGCGACATTCTGATTCGCGATTACTAGCGATTCCGACTTCACGCAGTCGAGTTGCAGACTGCGATCCGGACTACGATCGGTTTTGTGGGATTAGCTCCACCTCGCGGCTTGGCAACCCTCTGTACCGACCATTGTAGCACGTGTGTAGCCCAGGCCGTAAGGGCCATGATGACTTGACGTCATCCCCACCTTCCTCCGGTTTGTCACCGGCAGTCTCCTTAGAGTGCCCACCATAACGTGCTGGTAACTAAGGACAAGGGTTGCGCTCGTTACGGGACTTAACCCAACATCTCACGACACGAGCTGACGACAGCCATGCAGCACCTGTCTCAATGTTCCCGAAGGCACCAATCCATCTCTGGAAAGTTCATTGGATGTCAAGGCCTGGTAAGGTTCTTCGCGTTGCTTCGAATTAAACCACATGCTCCACCGCTTGTGCGGGCCCCCGTCAATTCATTTGAGTTTTAACCTTGCGGCCGTACTCCCCAGGCGGTCAACTTAATGCGTTAGCTGCGCCACTAAGAGCTCAAGGCTCCCAACGGCTAGTTGACATCGTTTACGGCGTGGACTACCAGGGTATCTAATCCTGTTTGCTCCCCACGCTTTCGCACCTCAGTGTCAGTATCAGTCCAGGTGGTCGCCTTCGCCACTGGTGTTCCTTCCTATATCTACGCATTTCACCGCTACACAGGAAATTCCACCACCCTCTACCATACTCTAGCTTGCCAGTTTTGGATGCAGTTCCCAGGTTGAGCCCGGGGATTTCACATCCAACTTAACAAACCACCTACGCGCGCTTTACGCCCAGTAATTCCGATTAACGCTTGCACCCTCTGTATTACCGCGGCTGCTGGCACAGAGTTAGCCGGTGCTTATTCTGTCGGTAACGTCAAAATTGCAGAGTATTAATCTACAACCCTTCCTCCCAACTTAAAGTGCTTTACAATCCGAAGACCTTCTTCACACACGCGGCATGGCTGGATCAGGCTTTCGCCCATTGTCCAATATTCCCCACTGCTGCCTCCCGTAGGAGTCTGGACCGTGTCTCAGTTCCAGTGTGACTGATCATCCTCTCAGACCAGTTACGGATCGTCGCCTTGGTGAGCCATTACCTCACCAACTAGCTAATCCGACCTAGGCTCATCTGATAGCGCAAGGCCCGAAGGTCCCCTGCTTTCTCCCGTAGGACGTATGCGGTATTAGCGTTCCTTTCGAAACGTTGTCCCCCACTACCAGGCAGATTCCTAGGCATTACTCACCCGTCCGCCGCTGAATCCAGGAGCAAGCTCCTCTCATCCGCTCGACTTGCATGTGTTAGGCCTGCCGCCAGCGTTCAATCTGAGCCATGATCAAACTCTTCAGTTCAAACATCTTTGGGTTTTTAAGAAACCCTAAACTTGGCTCAGCAATCGTTGGTTACATCTTTGATTTCTCGCGGAGTAACTTGTGATGCTGATAATCTTGTTGACTACCAGTCTGACTCCACAAGCACCCACACGAATTGCTTGATTCAGTTGTTAAAGAGCGGTTGGTTAAGATCTTTCGTCTCAACCGAGGCGCGCATTCTACAGCAGCCTCATTTGCTGTCAAGTGATTATTTTCAGAAGTTTTCGAAGAATTCTTCAACAACTTCAACCACTTGCGCTTCCGATCTCTCGTTAGCGGGAGGCGAATTCTACAGCGTTACACGCTGCTGTCAACACCTCTTTTTCACCGCTTTCGACCGAGAAGACCGAACCGTCAAAAGAGCCAAACATCACCGCTCCTTCAACTCCTTCCAGGCTTCGATGAACTGAAGCGATCTGCCGTCGAAAACTGCGTAACTCGTTGAATCTCAAGGAGTTTTCCGTTTCGACTGCGCCGGAAGTGGGGCGAATTATAGACCTCCAGAATCTGCCGTCAACCGCTTTTTTCATATTTCTGTCATATCGGTCAAAAACACCCGAAAACACGAAGGCCGACCTCAAGGGTCGGCCTTCGTCATTCCCTTCTACTTACAAGCTAGGGAAAGCGAATTGCGAAGCTTCATGGCTCGCACGCTGCGGCCAGCGCTGAGTGATGGCCTTGCGACGGGTATAGAAGCGCACACCGTCCGGGCCATAAGCATGAAGGTCGCCGAACAGCGAACGCTTCCAGCCACCGAAGCTGTGGTAAGCCACCGGTACCGGCAGTGGTACGTTGACGCCGACCATGCCGACTTCAATCTCGTCACAGAACAGACGCGCCGCTTCACCGTCACGGGTGAAGATGCAGGTGCCATTACCGTATTCGTGATCGTTGATCAGCTTCATCGCCTCTTCCAGGCTGTTCACGCGAACCACGCACAACACGGGTCCGAAGATCTCTTCCTTATAGATGCGCATTTCAGGGGTGACGTTGTCGAACAGGCAGCCGCCGAGGAAGAAGCCCTCTTCGTTACCTGGAATGCTCAAGCCGCGACCGTCGACCACCAGGGTCGCGCCCGCTGCTACGCCGTCATCGACATAGCCGCTGACCTTGTCCCGCGCCTGACCGGTCACCAGTGGCCCCATGTCCAGCCCACACGAAGTGCCGGCACCGATTTTCAGCGCCTTGATCTGTGGAACCAGTTTTGCCACCAGCGCATCCGCCACCTGATCGCCGACACACACCGCGACCGAAATCGCCATGCAGCGCTCACCGCACGAACCGTAAGCCGCGCCCATCAATGCGCTGACTGCGTTGTCCAGATCCGCGTCCGGCATCAATACCGCGTGGTTCTTCGCCCCGCCCAGCGCCTGAACACGCTTGCCGCGCTTGGTACCTTCGGCGTAGATGTATTCGGCAATCGGCGTCGAGCCGACAAAGCTCAGCGCTTTGACTTCCGGTGCTTCGATCAGCGCGTCCACCGCAGTCTTGTCGCCATGCACCACACTCAGCACGCCTTTCGGCAAACCGGCTTCCAGCAGCAGTTGGGCGATCAGCAGCGTCGAGCTCGGGTCACGCTCGGAGGGTTTGAGGATGAAGCAGTTGCCGCAGACGATCGCCAGCGGGTACATCCACAGCGGCACCATCGCCGGAAAGTTGAACGGCGTGATACCGGCAACCACACCCAGCGGCTGGAAGTCCGACCAGGCGTCAATGTTCGGGCCGACGTTGCGGCTGTACTCGCCCTTGAGGATTTCCGGGGCGGCGCAGGCGAACTCGACGTTCTCGATACCGCGCTTGAGTTCACCGGCGGCGTCCTCGAGGGTCTTGCCGTGTTCTTCGCTGATCAATTGCGAGATGCGCGCTTCGTTCTGCTCCAGCAGTTGCTTGAAGCGGAACATCACCTGGGCACGTTTGGCCGGCGGGGTGTTGCGCCATGCCGGGAACGCAGCCTTGGCGGCGTCGATCGCGTGTTGAATGGTTTCGCGGGTGGCCAATGGCAGCTTGTGGATCGCCTGACCGGTGGACGGGTTGAACACATCAACCGCGCGACCGTTCTCGGTCACCAGTTCGCCATTGATCAAATGCGGGATAACGCTCATCGAAAACTCCTGAATTCTTGTGTACAGACGCCCGAATGGGGCGCCTGTTATTCGCAGGTATATATAGAGGGAAAATCAGTCGAGCTTGTTCAGCACTTCGCCAACCGCGTCGAACAGACGATCAAGGTCTTGCGGCTTGCTGTTGAAGGTTGGGCCGAACTGCAGGGTGTCGCCGCCGAAGCGTACGTAGAACCCGGCTTTCCACAGGGCCATACCGGCTTCGAACGGACGCACGATGGCGTCGCCGTCACGAGCCGCGATCTGGATCGCACCGGCCAGGCCGTAGTTACGGATATCGATGACGTTCTTCGAACCTTTCAGGCCGTGCAGGGCATTTTCGAAATGTGGCGCGACTTCGGCCACGCTCTGCACGAGGTTTTCCTTTTGCAGCAGGTCGAGTGCCGCCAGGCCAGCGGCGCATGCCACCGGGTGCGCCGAGTAGGTGTAGCCGTGGGGGAATTCCACGGCGTATTCCGGAGTCGGCTGATTCATGAAGGTCTGGTAGATCTCGGAGCTGGCAATCACTGCGCCCATCGGAATCGCGCCGTTGGTGACTTGCTTGGCGATGCACATCAGGTCCGGGGTCACGCCAAAGCTCTCGGCACCGAACATCGAACCGGTACGGCCGAAACCGGTGATCACTTCGTCGAACACCAGCAGGATGTTGTGCTGATCGCAGATCTCGCGCAGACGCTTCAGGTAACCCTGCGGTGGAACCAGTACGCCAGCGGAACCGGCCATTGGCTCAACGAAGACCGCCGCGATGTTCGAAGCGTCGTGCAGTTCGATCAACTTCAGCAGCTCATCGGCCAGAGCGATACCGCCCTGCTCCGGCATGCCACGGGAAAATGCGTTGCTGGCCAGCAGCGTGTGCGGCAGGTGATCTACATCCATCATCGCCTGACCGAACAGTTTGCGGTTGCCGTTGACGCCGCCGAGGCTGGTGCCGGCGATGTTCACGCCGTGATAACCGCGGGCACGGCCGATCATTTTGGTCTTGGTCGACTGACCTTTCAGACGCCAGTAGGCACGGACCATTTTCACCGCGGTGTCGGCACACTCGGAGCCGGAGTCGGTGAAGAACACGTGGTTCAGGTTGCCCGGGGTCAGATCAGTGATTTTTTCCGCCAGTTGGAATGACAGCGGATGGCCGTACTGGAAGCCCGGCGAGTAATCGAGGGTGCCCAGTTGCTTGGCGACCGCTTCCTGGATTTCCTTGCGGGTATGCCCGGCGCCGCAGGTCCACAGACCGGACAGCGAATCGTAGATCTTGCGGCCCTTGTCATCGAACAGCCAGCTGCCTTCGGCACCCACGATCAGACGCGGATCGCGCTGGAAGTTGCGGTTGGCGGTGTACGGCATCCAGTGCGCGTCCAGCTTCAGTTGGCTGGCCAGTGGCGACGGCGCGTTTTCAGGCATGTTCATCGGGCAAAACCTCGCAGGGCATAAGCATCAGGGAGATAAAAAAGCGTTGTTGCAGCTAAGTTGCCACGCGGATAAAGTCGATGAAATCCAACTTTTCTAACCTTCAGTTAGAAACCTGCTAAACAATGAGAACAACAGCATGAGCAGTCGTCGCCCCGATCCGCTGGCCCAGGTCAGTGATTTTGATATTCGCCTGCTGCGGATTTTCCGCAGCGTAGTGGAGTGCGGCGGCTTCTCGGCAGCGGAAACCGTGCTCGGCATCGGGCGCTCGGCGATCAGCCAGCAAATGAGCGATCTGGAACAGCGTCTCGGCCTGCGTCTGTGCCAACGTGGCCGCGCCGGATTCTCGTTGACCGAAGAGGGCCGCGAGGTTTATCAATCGGCGCTGCAACTATTAAGTGCGCTGGAAAGTTTCCGCACCGAGGTCAATGGATTGCACCAGCACCTGCGCGGCGAACTGATCATCGGCCTGACCGACAACCTCGTCACCCTGCCCCACATGCGCATCACCCATGCCCTCGCTCAATTGAAGGAGCGCGGGCCGGACGTGCAGATCCAGATCCGCATGATCGCCCCCAACGAAGTCGAACAAGGCGTGCTCGACGGCCGCCTGCATGTCGGCGTGGTGCCGCAGGCCAGTGCGCTGTCGGGGCTGGAGTATCAACCGTTGTACAGCGAGCGCTCGCTGCTTTACTGCGCGGTGGGTCATCCGCTGTTTTATGTCGATGACAAGCAACTGGATGACGAACGCCTGAACAGTCAGGACGCGATTGCGCCAACGTTCCGTTTGCCGGCGGAGATTCAGGCGCATTACCAGGCGCTCAATTGCACCGCCAGCGCTTCCGACCGTGAGGGCATGGCGTTTCTGATTCTGACCGGGCGTTATATCGGTTATCTGCCGGATCACTACGCCAGTCTGTGGGTGCAGCAAGGGCGCTTGCGGGCGCTGAAATCGACGACGCGTTTTTATGATTTGAGTCTCGCATCGGTCACGCGCAAGGGGCGGCGCCCTCATTTGGTGCTGGAGAGCTTTCTGGAGAGCCTGGCGGCGACGCGTTGAAAATGTAAATCCAGAATCTACCGCTCCGGCCTGGAACAGCAAGATCAAAGGATCGCAGCCTTCGGCAGCTCCTACATTGGAAGGTGTACACGCAGAAAGCTGAGCAAGTGGACAGGTTTTTGCAGTGAAGGGTGAACTCGATCCCTGAACAAGAAGCCAAATCCATGCAGCCAGATACCGAATCGTCCAGCGACCTGATCTACGGCCTCGATGACCGCCCAAAACCACCGGCAGCTATCCTCGCCGCCCTGCAACACGTGCTCGCCAGTTTCGTCGGCATCATCACCCCGCCGCTGGTGATCGGCTCGGCTCTCGGCTTGACCGCGCACTTGCCGTATCTCATCAGTATGGCGTTGATGGTTTCCGGGGTCGGCACCTTTATTCAAGCGCGGCGGCCGTTCGGCATCGGCGCCGGGATGATCTGTTTGCAGGGCACCAGTTTCGCCTTCCTCGGCGCAGTGCTGTCGGCCGGTTTTCTGGTCAAGCAGCGCGGTGGTAGTCCGGAGGACATTCTGGCGATGATTTTCGGCGTGTGCTTTTTCGGCGCCGTGGTGCAGATCGTCCTCAGCCGTTTCATCGGTCAGTTGCGCCGGGTTGTCACGCCGCTGGTGACCGGGATCGTCATTACTCTGATCGGCATCAGCCTGATCAAGGTCGGCATCACCGATCTGGGCGGTGGTTTCAATGCTCCGGACTTCGGTGCACCGGGCAATCTCGCGCTGGGGGTGTTCGTGTTGCTGACGATCATCCTGCTCAACCGCTCGAACACGCCGTGGGTGCGGCTGTCGGCAATCATTATCGGACTGCTGCTCGGCAGTCTGGCCGCGTGGTTCAGCGGGAAACTGGTCTCGCAGGCATTGCCTGACTCGCCGCTGGTCAGCCTTCCTACGCCATTCAAGTTCGGATTCAGCTTCGACTGGACGGCGTTCCTGCCGGTCGCGCTGATTTATCTGATCAGCACCATCGAAACCGTCGGTGACCTCACGGCCAATTGCATGCTCGCCCGTCAGCCGATCAGCGGCCCTTCTTATATAAGCCGTTTGCGCGGCGGCGTACTCGGCGACGGCGTGAGCTGCATGATCGCCGCCACCTTCAGCGCCTTCCCCAACACTACGTTCGCGCAGAACAACGGCGTGATTCAGTTGACCGGCGTGGCCAGCCGCTATGTCGGGCTGTACATCGGCGCGATTCTGTTTTGTCTCGGCCTGTTCCCCATGATCGGCGCGGTGCTGCAGCAGATCCCGAAACCGGTGCTCGGTGGCGCCACCCTGGTGATGTTCGGCAGCGTCGCCGCAGCCGGGGTGCGGATTCTCGCGCAATCGCCGCTGGACCGCCGCAGCATGCTGATCATCGCCACCTCGCTCGGCGTCGGCCTGGGCATTGCCGCGCAACCAAACCTGCTGCACCTGTTGCCGAAACTGGTGCAGAACCTGTTCGACTCGGCAATTACCAGCGGTGGCCTGACCGCGATCATCCTCTGCCTGTTGCTGCCGGAGGCGAAAACCTCGACCGTCGAATCCGGCGCATCGTTGAACAAGATCGAACAGGCGTAACGGTTTTATTGCATCAGGACTTGTCGGATGCCTGTGGGTGCGTTATCAACGCAACTGGTTGCACCCACAGACAAACCGGAAGTGCCTATGACCTTTGAAGTCCCAGCCCATGGCGGCAAACCCGCCAGCCGCATTCGTCAGAAGAACGAAGAGACCATCCTCAAAGCCGCCGAAGACGAGTTCGCCCGTCACGGGTACAAAGGCACCAGCATGAACACCATTGCGCAGAATGCCGGGCTGCCCAAGGCAAACCTGCATTACTACTTCACCAACAAGCTTGGGTTGTACGTGGCGGTGCTGAGCAACATCATCGAGCTGTGGGACAGCACCTTCAATACCCTGACCGCCGATGACGATCCAGCCGAAGCGCTGACCCGCTATATTCGCGCCAAGATGGAATTCTCCCGCCGTCAGCCGCAGGCCTCGCGCATCTTTGCGATGGAAGTGATCAGCGGCGGCGAGTGCCTGACCGAGTATTTCAACCAGGATTACCGCGCCTGGTTTCAGGGGCGCGCGGCCGTATTTCAGGCGTGGATCGATGCGGGCAAAATGGACCCGGTGGATCCGGTGCACCTGATTTTCCTGCTGTGGGGCAGCACCCAGCATTACGCCGACTTCGCCACGCAGATCTGTCGCGTCAGCGGTCGCAGCAAGTTGACCAAGCAGGACATGGAAGACGCCGGCAACAACCTGATCCGCATCATTCTCAAAGGCTGCGGCCTCACCCCGACTGTTTAAGACGTTTATGCCTTTCACCCTCAGCGGTTTTTGCGAGGACCGCGAAGAGATTCGCAAGAGCCGCTTCATCACCTTCGCCGCGCCGATCGCCAGCCCCGCTGACGCGCAGGCGTTCTTCGAACAACACAGCGACCTGAATGCCTCGCATAACTGCTGGGCGTGGAAACTCGGTGCGCAATACCGCAGCAACGACGATGGCGAACCCGGCGGCACTGCCGGACGGCCGATTCTGGCAGCCATTGAGGCGCAGGATTGCGATCAGGTCGCAGTGCTGGTGATCCGCTGGTATGGCGGCATTCAACTGGGCACTGGCGGTTTGGCCCGGGCCTATGGCGGCGGCGCGAACAAGTGCCTGCAAGCGGCGGCGAAAGTCGAGTTGATCAGCCGTGTGCCGCTCAGTTGTGCCTGCGGCTTTGCCGAGCTGGCGCTGATGAAGCTGCGGGTGGCGGACCTGGGTGGTTTGGTCGTGGAAGAAAACTTCACTGCCAATGGTGTTGAGTTGCAGTTGGCGGTGGGTGAGGCGCAGATCGAGTTGCTGCAAACGCAGTTGGCGGATTTGAGTCGTGGGCGGATTGTGCTGCAACGTTAGATGAGCAAAAGATCGCAGCCTTCGGCAGCTCCTACACAGGATTTAGCGCTTCCCTGTAGCAGCTGCCGAAGGCTGCGATCTTTTAGGGCAGCCCACAATCTGCTTATTCCACGGAGTTGCCCACATCCGCTGTGCACCCGACTGTGGATAACCTGAGTACATTCCGCTGTAACCCTTCTGTCACGTGGCTTTGCGCGATTTGCTCATTTTTCGTCCACTGCACCTGAAAAAAGACTAATCCCGCGTAAAAACAAATAGTTAGCGCTGTTTATCACCAATGGAAGATAGCACCGCTGCGCTTATGCCAAGGATTCCCAATTGCACACAAATACTGTGGAGCAACCTGTGGATAACCCGTTCATGGCTGGCGCAGTCGCAGGGTCTGCATAGGCCCCACGCATTTGCTCGTTTTTTGATCAGTTGCCTACGGGCAAAACTGGAGCCTGATCAACGGCTTTGCTCTCAAATGGTGCCGTACCTCCCGAACATTTGCCCTTCGACGCTCTACAGCAACCGTTGCCGTACGAGGGCCGCCAAGGTTCCTGACTCAATGGCCAGGAAATTGCTTTATCCACAGGCACAACTCCAAGCCAGTCGAGCCTGTCATGCCAAGCCCAGATTCAACGCCGCGCCTGCAACTGCGCCAGATCAGCAAACGCTACCCCGGTTGTCTGGCCAATGACGCCATCGACCTGAGCATCGCGCCCGGAGAAATCCACGCCCTGCTCGGTGAGAACGGCGCGGGCAAAAGCACGCTGATGAAGATCATCTACGGCGTGACCCAGGCCGATGCCGGCGAAATGCTCTGGCAAGGTCAGCGGGTGAATATTCGCAATCCGGCGCAGGCCCGGCAGTTGGGGATCGGCATGGTGTTCCAGCATTTCTCGCTGTTCGAAACCCTCAGCGTCGCGCAGAACATTGCCTTGGCAATGGGCGCCACGGCCGGCACGCCGAAACAACTGGAGCCGACAATTGCCGACGTATCGCGCCGCTACGGCATGGCGCTGGAGCCGGAGCGACTTGTCCACAGCCTGTCTATCGGCGAGCGGCAACGGGTGGAGATCATTCGTTGCCTGATGCAGGACATTCGCTTGCTGATTCTCGACGAGCCGACGTCGGTGCTGACACCGCAAGAGGCCGACGAATTGTTCATCACCCTGCGCCGTCTCGCCGCCGAGGGCTGCAGCATCCTGTTTATCAGTCACAAACTCGCGGAAGTGCGCGCGCTGTGTCATAGCGCCACGGTTTTGCGTGGCGGGCGGGTCGCCGGGCATTGCGTGCCGGCCGAATGCTCGGATCAGCAGTTGGCGCAGATGATGGTCGGCGAAGCGGCGGCACTGATCGGCGAATATCCGAAGGTCAGCGGTGGCGCGGCGTACTTGCAGGTCAACGGCTTGAGCTGGCACAACCCCGATCCGTTCGGCTGCTCGTTGAGCGACATCAGCCTGCAAGTACGCAGCGGCGAAATCGTCGGTATCGCCGGGGTCGCGGGCAATGGCCAGGATGAATTGCTGGCGCTGCTCAGCGGCGAGCAAACCCTGCCCCGCGACAGCGCGACATCGATTTGTTTTGCCGGGCAAGCGGTCGCCACTTTGCGCCCGGATGCGCGGCGCCAACTCGGACTGGCGTTCGTCCCGGCAGAACGCCTGGGCCATGGCGCGGTGCCGGAATTGAGCCTGGCCGACAACGCCTTGCTCACGGCTTTTCAACAAGGGCTGGTCAGCAACGGTTTGATCAAGCGCGGCAAAGTCGAAACCCTCGCCCAACAGATCATTCAGCGCTTCGGGGTGAAAACGCCCGATAGCCAGAGCGCCGCGCGCAGTCTCTCCGGCGGCAATCTGCAGAAATTCATTCTTGGCCGGGAAATCCTCCAGCAACCGAAACTGCTGATCGCCGCGCACCCGACCTGGGGCGTGGACGTGGGCGCCGCCGCGACCATTCACCGCGCGCTGATTGCCCTGCGCGATGCCGGCGCGGCGATTCTGGTGATTTCCGAAGACCTCGACGAACTGTTCCAGATCAGCGACCGCCTCGGCGCCCTGTGCGCGGGGCGTCTGTCACCGCTGCGAAACACCACCGACAGCCTGCTGAGTGACGTCGGCGGCTGGATGGCCGGGCAATTCAACGACGCGCCTTCATCGGCCACGCTTTGACGGAGTTTCCCCCTATGTTGCTTTCCCTCGAACCCCGTGGCCAGCAATCGCGCCTGATGCTGTGGTGCTCGCCGTTGCTGGCGGCGCTGCTGACATTGGGTTGCGGCTCGCTGCTGTTCATTGCCCTCGGCCATGACCCGCTGCAAACCCTGCACACGCTGTTGATCGCGCCGATCAGCGACCTGTATGGCGTCTCCGAACTGTTGGTCAAGGCGCTGCCGATCCTGCTTTGCGCACTCGGTCTGGCCGTGGCGTATCAAGCACGGATCTGGAACATCGGCGCTGAAGGTCAGTTGCTGTTCGGCGCGCTCGCCGGCAGTGCGTTGGCGGTGAACATCATCGATATGCAAAGCCAATGGGCACTGGTGCTGATCCTGCTCACCGGCACTTTCGCCGGTGCCGCCTGGGCCGGCCTGACGGCGTGGTTGCGCACGCGTTTCAACGCCAACGAAATCCTCACCAGCATCATGCTCAACTACATCGCACTGAACCTGTTGCTGTTCTGCGTGCACGGGCCGCTGAAGGATCCGGCCGGCTACAACTTTCCCGAGTCGGCGATGTTCGGCGACGCCAGTCGCCTGCCGCTTCTGATGGAGGATGGTCGGGTGCATGCCGGGGTGTATTTCGCTTTGCTTGCGCTGGTCGCGGTGTGGGTGTTGTTGCAGAAAAGCTTCGTCGGTTTTCAGATCAAAGTGCTCGGTCTGGATAAACGTGCGGCGGGGTTTGTCGGCTTTCGCGAGAAACGCCTGATCTGGCTCGCGCTGTTGATCAGCGGCGGTTTGGCCGGGCTGGCCGGGGTCTGCGAAGTGACCGGGCCGATTGGGCAATTGGTGCCGCAAGTCTCGCCGGGTTACGGCTATGCAGCGATTACCGTGGCGTTTCTCGGGCGGTTGAACCCGATCGGGATTCTGTTCTCCAGCCTGCTGATGGCGCTGCTGTACATCGGCGGCGAAAGCGCGCAAATGACCCTCAACCTGCCGCAAGCGATCAGCCAGTTGTTCCAGGGAATGATGCTGTTTTTCCTGCTGGCCTGCGACGTGCTGATTCTCTATCGGCCACGCCTGAAACTGCGCTGGGCACGGCGCACCTCGACCACCGCCGTAACCGCCGGAGCGCTGTGATGGATATCGATCTGCTGAGCAATATTTTCTACGCCATGGTGCGCTGCGGCACGCCACTGTTGTTGGTGGCGCTGGGTGAGCTGATCTGCGAAAAGAGCGGCGTGCTCAACCTCGGCCAGGAAGGGATGATGCTGTTTGGCGCGGTGATCGGTTTTATCGTCGCCCTCAACAGCGGCAACCTGTGGCTCGGCGTGTTGTTGGCGATGCTTGCGGGGATGCTGCTGTCGTCGCTGTTTGCCTTGGTGGCGCTGGTGTTCAATGCCAATCAGGTGGCGACCGGGCTGGCGCTGACGATCTTCGGCGTGGGCCTGTCGACCTTCGTTGGCGCAGCATGGGTCGGCAAGCCACTGGCTGGATTCGAACCGTTGGCGATTCCGTACTTGAGTGAGATTCCGCTGATCGGCCGCATGCTGTTTGCCCAGGATCTGCTGGTGTATCTGTCGTTCGCGCTGTTTGCGCTGGTGGCGTGGGTGATCATCAAAAGCCGTGTCGGCTTGATCATTCAGGCAGTCGGCGAGAACCCGGACGCGGCCAGTGCGATGGGCCTGCCGGTACTGACCGTGCGCACTCTGGCGGTGCTGTTTGGCGGGGCGATGGCCGGTCTGGCCGGAGCCTATCTGTCCCTGGCTTACACGCCGATGTGGGCCGAGAACATGACCGCCGGACGCGGCTGGATTGCCCTGGCGCTGGTGGTGTTTGCCAGTTGGCGCGTGTGGCGGCTGTTGCTCGGGGCTTACCTGTTCGGACTCGCCAGCATCCTGCACCTGGTGGCGCAGGGCTTGGGGCTGGCGATTCCGTCGAGTCTGCTGGCGATGCTGCCGTATGTGGCGACGATTGTGGTGTTGGTGCTGTTGTCGCGCGATGCGGTGCGGACTCGGTTGTATGCGCCGGTGTCGTTGGGGCAACCGTGGCAGGCCGGGCATTAGGGTGGTGATGTCACTGGCCTCATCGCTGGCATGCCAGCTCCCACATTGGCGGTGTTGTCTAGATGATGTGCGAGCACCGCTGAGCGGCCTGCGAATTTGAGAAGCAAGCATGCTAAAGCCTGGAGTATGCTCCGGGGTCAACAGCTCTTTTGAGAGCCGGTTCGATGTGCTGCGACGAGCGTTGCAACAACGACTCGGTCAGGCGTGTCCATTGAATCCGTGAACCGTAACTTTCAAGGAATTCCGTCATGTCCCAGGCAAAACACGCACTGATCATCGGCGCCTCCCGCGGCTTGGGCCTCGGGCTGGTGAAAACCCTGCTGGCCGACGGCTGGCAAGTGACCGCCACCGTGCGCAATCCGCAAAAGGCCGAGGCGCTGCAAGCGCTGGGCAAGGTGCGGATCGAGAAACTCGACATGGACGATCAGCAAGCAGTGATCGCCCTGAGCCAACAGCTCAAGGGCGAGACTTTCGACCTGCTGTTCGTCAACGCCGGGGTCAAAGGCCCGGAAGTGCAAACCCCGGGCGGCGCGCCCCTGGCTGAAGTCGGCCAGTTGTTCTTCACCAACGCCGTGGCGCCGATCAACCTCGCGCAACGCTTCGTCGGGCAAATCCGCGATGGCAGCGGCGTGCTGGCGTTCATGAGTTCCGGTCTGGGCAGCGTGACCGTACCGGACGCGCCGGAGCTGGCGCTGTACAAGGCCAGCAAGGCTGCGCTGAACTCCATGACCAACAGTTTTGTCACCCAGTTGGGCGAGCAGAAACTCACCGTGCTGTCGCTGCATCCGGGCTGGGTAAAGACGGACATGGGCGGTGAAGGTGCTGACCTGGATGTCGAGACCAGCACCCGTGGGCTGATTGATCAGGTGAATGCGTATACCGGCAAGGGTGGGCATTACTTCATCAACTACAAGGGCGAAACCATTCCCTGGTAAGCACTGAAAACCACCTGTAGGGGCTGCCGCAGGCTGCGATCTTTTGATTGTAAAAAACAAGATCAAAAGATCGCAGCCTGCGGCAGCTCCTACAGAGGGTGATGTGTTGGCTTGTCGGGTTGGGCTTGCCCGCTGTCGCGATTTGTTTGAAACTGCGCAGCTCGTCCATCGCGGCGACCCTGGATCAGCAGACAGGGCAACACTGAGCTGGCAACCCTGAACCCCACTTTCAGAGGAGCCGGCCACAATGCCTGCGACCCGTACCTGGTTAAAAAATCCCCTCGCCATATTCACAGCCAACGCGCTCGATGCCCGTGGCGGTCTGGTGCTGCAAGACGGCGTGATCGTCGAAGTGCTGGCAGCCGGTCAGCAACCGTCCGCGCCGTGCACTGAAGTGTTCGATGCCCGCGAGCATGTGATCCTGCCGGGCCTGATCAACACCCATCACCACTTCTATCAAACCCTGACTCGCGCCTGGGCGCCGGTGGTCAATCAGCCATTGTTCCCGTGGTTGAAAACCCTGTATCCGGTGTGGGCGCGGCTGACCCCGGAAAAACTCGCCCTCGCGACGAAAGTGGCTTTGGCTGAATTGCTGCTGTCGGGTTGCACCACCGCCGCCGACCACCATTACCTGTTCCCGGACGGTCTGGAAAACGCCATCGACGTGCAAGTCGACACCGTGCGTGAACTGGGCATGCGCGCCATGCTCACGCGCGGTTCGATGAGCCTCGGCGAGAAGGACGGCGGCCTGCCACCGCAGCAGACCGTGCAGGAAGGTCAGGTGATTCTCGACGACAGTCAGCGCCTGATTCACGAGTACCACGAGCGCGGCGACGGTGCGCAAATCCAGATCGCTCTGGCGCCTTGCTCGCCGTTTTCGGTGACCCCGGAAATCATGTCGGCCAGCGCCGAACTGGCGGACAAACTCGATGTGCGCCTGCACACCCATCTGGCCGAAACCCTCGACGAAGAGGATTTCTGCCTGCAGCGTTTCGGCCTGCGCACCGTGGATTATCTGGACAGCGTCGGCTGGCTCGGCCCGCGCACCTGGCTGGCCCACGGCATCCACTTCAACCCGGACGAAATCGCTCGCCTCGGTCAGGCCGGCACCGGTATCTGCCATTGCCCGAGTTCGAACATGCGCCTGGCTTCCGGCATCTGCCCGAGCATCGATCTGACCGATGCCGGCGCGCTGTTCGGTCTGGGTGTGGACGGTTCGGCCTCCAACGATGCGTCGAACATGATCCTCGAAGCGCGGCAGGCGTTGTACATCCAGCGTCTGCGTTACGGCGCCGAGAAGATCACCCCGGAACGCGTGCTCGGCTGGGCAACCAAAGGCTCGGCGAGCCTGTTGGGGCGTACCGACATTGGTGAACTGGCGGTGGGCAAGCAGGCGGACCTGGCGTTGTTCAAGCTCGATGAGCTGCGTTTCTCGGGGAGCCATGATCCGATTTCGGCGCTGTTGCTGTGCGGTGCCGATCGTGCCGATCGGGTGATGATTGGTGGCCAGTGGCGGGTGATTGATGGCCAGGTTGAAGGACTGGATCTGAAAGGCCTGATCGCCGATCACAGCCAGGCGGCTCGGCAGTTGATCGCCGGGACCTGATCCAATAAAGAACCCTGTAGGAGCTGTGGTGGGCTTAGAGACCCAACAGCGACAGCATGATAAACGTCGCAAACAGCACAAAGTGGGTCATGCCCTCGATGGCATTGGTTTCGCCATCATTCAGGTTGATCGCACTGACGATCAGCGTGATGAAGATCATCACCGTCTGCACCGGGGTCATCGCCATTTGAAACGGCTGGCCGGTGTACAGCGCCATCGCCTCCATCACCGGCACGGTCAAAATCACCGTCGACAGTGACGCGCCCATCGCAATGTTCACCACCGACTGCATGCGATTGGCCAACGCGGCACGCAACGCCGTCAGAATTTCCGGCGCTGCGGAAATCGCCGCCACCAGAATCGCCGTGATCACCGGCGGTGCGCCCGTGCCTTCCAGGCCCAGATCGAGGGTCTTGGACATCACTTCGGCCAGTGCGCCGATCACCACCACGCCGAACACCAGAATGCCGACCGACCACGCCAGGCTCAGCGGTTTCGGTTCATTTTCCACCGGTTCTTTCTTGCGGCGTTTATCCGGGTAGCTGTAGCTGAAAAAGTAACTGTGCGGGCCGACCTGCATGCGCAGGAACAACGCGTAAAGCACCACCATCGCACCGATGGTGAACGCTGAATAAACCTTCCAGTTGGCCGCCGGAATGAACTCCGGCACCACCATCGACACGCCCATGGCGGTGAGGATCATCACGCTGTAGCTGCGTGCCGAATCATCGTTGTACGACTGCTCGCCGTGCTTGAGTCCCCCCATCAGCGCGGCGAGGCCAAGGATGCCGTTGATGTCGAGCATCACCGCCGAATAGATCGTGTCACGCACCAGCGTGGCAGACGCTTCGTTGCTCATCATGATCGCCAGGATCACCACCTCTACCAGCACTGCAGCGAGGGTCAGGATCATCGTGCCGTAGGGGTCGCCGACTTTTTCGGCGAGCAGTTCGGCATGATGGGCAACGCGCATCGAGGCAGCGACGATGAACGCGATCAATACCAGGCCAGAAATCAACGCGACAATCTGGCCGCTATGGAGCATCCAGTGTTCCAGCGGATAGGCGATGCACGCGGCAATCACCGCCAGCAGCAGAAAGCTTTCTTGCTTGAGGATCGTGAGCATGACGGGCCTTTTTGCCGAGAGGTTCGAATGAGCTACTGACTGCGGCGCGGCGCTAACGTTTCGTTACACCTTAGCGCACCAGCCGATAGCGTGAATCCGCTGACTTGCACTGCGTTGGTTCCGGCGCAGAAAAGATCGCAGCCTGCGGCAGCTCCTACAGGTTTCCCATTCCCCTGTAGGAGCTGCCGCAGGCTGCGATCTTTTGCTTTGTTGTCCTTTTGGTCAGCAATTTGCATTGCCCCTGACCACACACAACAAAATGGAGTTCGAATTCATGCAAATACGTCCGCTGCACAAACTGCTGTGCGCCGCCATCGGTCTGGGGATCAGCCTGAGCGCCAGCGCTGCCGATCCGCTGAAGGTCGGTTTCGTCTACATCGGCCCGATCGGCGACCACGGCTGGACGTATCAGCATGAACAGGGGCGCAAGGCGCTGGCGGAGAAATTCGGCGCGCAGATCACCACCAATTACGTTGAGAATGTGGCCGAGGGCGCCGACGCCGAGCGGGTGATCCGCAACATGGCCAAGGACAACTACGACCTGATCTTCACCACCTCGTTCGGCTACATGAACCCGACGCTGAAAGTCGCCAGGCAATTTCCCAAAGTGACCTTCGAACACGCCACCGGCTACAAGCAGGACAAGAACCTCGGCACCTATCTGGCGCGCACCTACGAGGGGCGTTATGTCGGCGGTTTCCTCGCGGCGAAAATGACCAAGACCAAGAAAATCGGCTACGTCGCCTCGTTCCCGATTCCGGAAGTGATCCGCGACATCAACGCGATCCAGTTGGCGCTGAACAAGTACAACCCCGGCACTGAAATCAAAGTGGTGTGGGTCAACTCGTGGTTTGACCCGGGCAAGGAAGCCGATGCCGCCAACGCGCTGATCGATCAGGGCGTGGACGTGGTGTTCCAGCACACCGACAGCCCGGCGCCGATCCAGGCCGCTGAACGGCGTGGCGTGTACGCCGTGGGTTACGCCTCGGACATGGCGCACTTCGGCCCGAAAGCGGTGCTGACTTCGATCGTCAATGACTGGGCGCCGCATTACATTCAAGCGACCCAAAGTGTGATCGACCACAGCTGGAAATCCCAGGATTACTGGGGCGGGCTGAAAGAAGGCACGGTTGAACTGCCGATCAGCGAGCTGGTGCCGGCACCAGTGAAAGCCGAGGCCGAACAGATCATCGCTGACATCAAGAGCGGTGCGCTGCAACCGTTCACCGGGCCGATCAAGGATCAGGCCGGCGTGGAGAAAATCCCTGCCGGGGTGAGCGCAACCAATGCCGAACTGGCGTCGATGAACTACTACGTTGAAGGCATGAAGGCCGAGATGCCGAAGTAATCTCTTCAAACTTGCATCGTCCCCGTGGGAGCTGGCTTGCCAGCGATGGGGTCCTCACATTCAACATCATTGTTGCCTGTCAGACCGCTATCGCTGGCAAGCCAGCTCCCACATTTGATCTTCAGCGTTCTCAAGGATTGTGTATGGATCAGCTTCCGGTCATCGACATCAGCCCGCTCTATTCCACCGACCAAAACGCCTGGCCCGCCGTCGCCGCGCAGATCGACCAGGCCTGCCGCGAATGGGGCTTTTTCTACATCAAGGGCCACCCGATTTCCGCGCAGCGCATCGACTCGCTGCTCGACCACGCCAAGCGTTTTTTTGCGCAACCGGCAGAAGAAAAACTGCGGATCGACATCACCCGGACCCGCCACCATCGCGGCTACGGCGCCATCGCCACCGAACAGCTCGACCCGGACAAACCCAGCGACCTCAAGGAAACCTTCGACATGGGCCTGCACCTGCCGGCGGATCATCCCGACGTGCTCGCGGAAAAACCGCTGCGCGGGCCGAATCGCCATCCGGCGCAAGCGGGCTGGGAAGCGCTGATGGAGCAGCACTACCTCGACATGCAGGCCCTCGCGCAAACCCTGCTGCGGGCGATGACGATTGCGCTGGGGATCGAACGCGACTTCTTCGACTCGCGCTTCGTTGAACCGGTCAGCGTGCTGCGGATGATCCACTACCCACCGCGCCACACCGCCAGCAGCGCCGAACAGCAAGGCGCCGGAGCGCACACCGATTACGGCTGCATCACCCTGCTCTACCAGGACAGCGCCGGCGGCCTGCAAGTGAAGAACATCAACGGTGAATGGATCGACGCGCCACCGATTGACGGCACCTTCGTGGTCAACCTCGGCGACATGATGGCGCGCTGGAGCAACGACCGTTATCGCTCGACGCCGCACCGGGTCATCAGTCCGCTGGGAGTGGATCGCTATTCGATGCCGTTCTTCGCCGAGCCGCACCCGGACACCCATATCGAATGCCTGCCCGGTTGCCAGGACGCACAGCATCCGGCGAAATATCCGACCACCACCTGCGCCGAATTCCTGCTGTCGCGCTTCGCCGATACCTACGCCTATCGGCGCGAGCCGCAAGCAGTGTGATGGATCGCTTGGTCAGGTTTTGCCAATTGTTTCGGCGCGCATCTGTAGAATGGCCGCCATCTGCACCTGATGAGAAAAGAATATGTACGATTGGCTCAACGCCCTGCCCAAGGCTGAACTGCACCTGCATCTGGAAGGCTCGCTGGAGCCCGAGCTGCTGTTCGCCCTGGCCGAACGCAACAAGATCGCCCTGCCGTGGAGCGATGTCGAAACCCTGCGCAAGGCTTACGCCTTCAACAACCTGCAGGAATTCCTCGACCTGTATTACCAGGGCGCCGACGTGCTGCGCACCTCGCAGGACTTCTACGACCTGACCTGGGCCTACCTGCTGCGCTGCAAAGCGCAGAACGTGATTCACACCGAACCGTTCTTCGACCCGCAGACCCACACCGACCGCGGCATCCCGTTTGAAGTCGTGCTCAACGGCATCGCAGCGGCACTCAAGGATGGCGAGCAGCAACTGGGCATCACCAGCGGTTTGATCCTGAGCTTCCTGCGCCACCTGAGCGAAGACGAAGCACAGAAAACGCTGGATCAGGCGCTGCCGTTCCGTGATGCGTTTGTCGCCGTCGGCCTCGACAGCTCGGAGATGGGTCACCCGCCAAGCAAGTTCCAGCGTGTGTTCGACCGCGCCCGCCACGAAGGCTTCCTGACCGTCGCCCACGCCGGTGAAGAAGGCCCGCCCGAGTACATCTGGGAAGCCATCGACCTGCTGAAAATCCAGCGTATCGACCATGGCGTACGCGCCATCGAAGACGAGCGCCTGATGCAGCGGATCATCGACGAGCAGATCCCGCTGACCGTGTGCCCGCTGTCGAACACCAAACTCTGCGTGTTCGATCACATGTCGAAGCACAACATCCTCGACATGCTCGAGCGTGGAGTGAAGGTCACCGTCAACTCGGATGACCCGGCGTACTTCGGCGGTTACGTCACCGAGAACTTCCACGCGCTGCACGAACACCTGGGCATGACTCAGGATCAGGCCAAGCGCCTGGCGCAGAACAGCCTGGATGCGCGCCTGGTAAAACCGTAAGCAACACCGCATAACCGATGTGGGAGCGAGCCTGCTCGCGAAGGCTTCTTGTCAGTCACAGTTTGAGTTGTCTGACACTCGGCTTTCGCGAGCAGGCTCGCTCCCACATTTACACCGGTGTCGACTCTGTAAGCTCTTCCAGCGTCTTGCCCCGCGTCTCCATCCCGAACAGCCACACCACCCCCGCCGCAATCGCAAAGCACAGCGCCCCCAGCGCAAACACCCCGCCCTGCCCGGTAATCGGGAACACCAATCCGGTCACCAGCGGTCCGAGCAACGAGCCGACACGGCCAATCGCCGAGGCAAAGCCCGAACCTGTGGCGCGCGCCGAAGTCGGGTACAACTCCGGCGTGTAGGTGTAGAGCACCGCCCACATGCCGAACAGGAAAAACTGCATCAACAATCCCGAGCCGATCAGCAGCGCGACATTGCCACCAAACACCGCACTCTGGCCGTAGATGAACGCCATCACCCCGCCGCCCAGCAGAGTGACGATGCACACCGGTTTACGCCCCCAGCGTTCCACCAGCCACGCCGCCATCAGAAACCCGGGAATCCCGCCCAGTGAAATCAGCACGGTGTAATACACCGACTGGGTCACGGCGAAACCCGACTGCTGCAACAAGGCACTGAGCCACGACGTCAGTCCGTAAAAACCGAGTAGGGCGAAAAACCACAGGCTCCAGATCATCGTCGTGCGCTGGCGGTATTGCGGCGACCAGATCTGCTGCAGGGCCGAGAAGAAGTTGCCCGGGGGCGTCACTGTCCTTGGCAGGCGCACCGGCTCAGGTAATGTCGCAACGCCAAGAGACGTGCGCACCCGTGCCTCGATGGCGCCGAGGACCTTGTCCGCCGCTGCGGGACGTCCGGCCTGCTCCAGCCAGCGCGGTGATTCGGGAATGAAAAAACGGATCGCCAGCACAAACACCGCCGGTACCGCCAACACCAGGAAGATATCGCGCCAGCCAATCAACGGCAGCAGGAAGTAAGACAGTACGCCGGCAGCGACAAAACCCAATGGCCAGAAACCGTCCATCAATGCGATGTAGCGACCGCGCCGTTGCGCCGGGATCAGCTCCGAGAGCATCGACTGCGCAATGGGAAACTCCATGCCCATGCCGATCCCCAGCAGGATGCGGAACAGCGTCAGGCTCTCGACCGTTTGCGCGGTCGAACACAGATAACTGGCCACGCCCCACAGCACGATGCTCCACTGAAACACCGGTTTGCGCCCGAAGCGGTCGGCGAGCATGCCCGACAGCGATGCCCCCAGCACCATCCCGAAAAAACTCGAACTGGCGAGCAGGCCGGCTTGTGCACTGCTCAGGCCAAACTCGCTTTTGATCGAGCCGAGCAGGAACGTCATCATGGCCAGGTCCATGGAATCGAAAAAGAACGCCAAGGCGATGATGATGAAAATGACCCGGTGATAACCGCTGAGCGGCAGACGTTCCAGGCGTTCTGCCGCGCTGAAGTTTCGCGTATCCATACCTCATCCCCCATCCACGAAGTGTGCGGACCGAGTGTGCGCGATAACGCCTCAACGCTTTTTCTGGATACGACCTGTTCGCAGTCACAGACGACGCAAGCCCCGAAGTATTGACCGGCGAATGCTCTATTACGCCAGTTCCAGCTCGACTTCCTTGGCGAAACAGTGGATTTCCCGCTGTCCGGCCGGCGTGACTTGCAATGCGCGAGAATCCTTGGGCAGCACCAGCCAGCCGGACTGCATGAACAATTGCAGCAACGCGGCGCCCAGTGAACCGCCCAGATGCGGACGGCGTTCGCTCCAGTCCGGACAGGCACACGCCACCTGGGCCTTGCGATGAGCCAGGGCCTGAATGAACACCCCGCGATTTGCCAGCTGCGTCGAGCCTTTGAGCGTCACCACGACCCGCTGCTCGATCTGTTCGATCCAACCGGCATCGAGCAAACGCTGGTACAGATCGGCGGCCAGCGTGCCGCCCAAATGATCGTCGCAAAAGCGCGCACGCAGCAGCGAGGACGGCGCGGTTCGTGGATTGTTGATCGGCGTCGAGCGTTTGAATACGTGAGGAACGTCCCGCGGCGCACTGGCGATCGTGGCACTGGCCAGAGCTTCAATGGCGGCTGCGATTTCCGGAGCCGCCAGGCGGAAGAAGCGCTTGCGTCCACGGACCTCGACTTTCAACAGGCCACCCGCGGACAAACGCCCCAGATGCGCACTGGCCGACGACGGCGACAGCCCTGCCAGCAGCGCCAGCTCCTCGGTCTGGCGGGCCGAGCCATCCATCAACGCCCACATCATCGCGCTGCGCTTGGGGTCGGCCAGCAGCGTGGCGATCTGGCTGATGCAAGGTGCATGTTCCATGTATTCACTCCCTGTTGAATCGTATCGTCTACTGCTCGAAGACATCTTGACCAGTAATGTGTCGTCGGCCAAGACGGGTAAAACGCCATGAGCCGGTGCAAGCCAGGTCAGCACTGCCACACCCGTCGATGGTGTGTTCACAGCGTTTGTATGGCGCAGGCACGGTCCTGGAAAAATCGCCTGATTCTGCCCTGGCCGGTTGTCGGTGCAGGTTTGAGGCGGTCGCTAGTATAAGCGGGATGCACGCTGCTTCCTGCGCCGTGCCTGACACGAATGGTGATAGTTCCTGAGTGAAATTTCGCTAATTGCCTGCGACTAATGATCAACTTTCGGGAAATGGGGAAATTGACTACTCAATTCGACGCATCGGCTGGCGAGCATTTCCCTTAAAAGGTTTACCGGCTTACTCAATTGCGCGCGATGGGCGCACAACAGATTCAGCGGAGCACGCTCGCAGAGAAGCTCCGGCAGCAACACTTTGAGGCGTCCGGCAAGGACATCGGTGCCGACATCGAGCCACGATTTATAGGCAATACCCGCCCCCGCCACCGCCCACAACCGTACGACGTCGGCGTCATCACTGAAGCGATCGCCACTGACCGTCAGGCCGACTTCGCGCTTGCCGTCATGAAAACTCCAATGGTCATGCACGCGGCTGCCGAGCATGTACAGCAGGCAATTGTGCTGCGCCAATTGTTCGAGCTGACGCGGCTCGCCGTGGCGCGCCAGGTAGGCCGGCGAGGCGCAGAGCACGCGGCGATTGTCCGGGGCGATGGGCAGGGCCACCAGACTCGAATCTTCCGGTTCGCCGTAGCGCAGGGCGATGTCCACTGGCTGGCGGAACAGGTCGGCGATACGGTCACCGAGCAACAGCCGCACGGTCAGCTTCGGGTGCTCGCGCTGAAACTCGTCGAGCCACGGCAACAGCAGGTTACGCCCGAAATCCGAAGGCGCCGATAACTGCAGGATGCCGCTGACCTGATCCTGCGCGCTGGAGAGAAAGCGCCGGCCCTCGTCCAGCGAACCGAGCGCGGCCCGGGCATATTCGAGAAAGCCTTCGCCCTCGGCGGTCAGGCGCAGGCTGCGGGTCGAACGCGCCAGCAAGCGCACGCCCAGTTGCTGTTCGATACGCTTGAGCGCGGCGCTGGCCACCGCGGCAGACATGTCCATCACCCGCGCGGCTGCCGACAGACTGCCCAGGTCTGCAGCGCGAACGAACAACTGTAAATCGTCGAAACGCAGCATTCTCAGCCTCGATTATCAAAATAAAATTGAAAGAGACTGCTCTTTTAGCCGGTTTTATCGCGCCGAGAAATAGCCAATGATTGGCCCAAGCCCATTTATCCCGCGACTGGAGCCAAACATGTCCCAAGCATTCACCGCCATCGCCACCCTGATCGCTAAACCCGGTCAGCAGGACACCCTCGAAAACGCTCTGTGCGCACTGGTTGCGCCGAGCCGCGCCGAGGAAGGCTGCGGCCAGTACGACCTGCACCGCGACCTCGCCGACCCGCTGACTTTCTATGTGATCGAACACTGGGCCAGCGAAGAAATCCTCCAGGCGCACAACGCCAGCGCGCACTTCCGGAATTTCCAGGCCACAGCCGGCGACTGTATCGAACACTTCCAATTGAAACGCCTGGGCAGCATCGCCTGAGCCCTTCTTCTATTACCGCTACGGAGCAAGTCATGAAAGCCATCGCCTATTACGCTTCCCTGCCGATCAGCGACGAAAAATCCCTGCAAGACATCGAACTGCCGGAGCCGGTCGCCGGCCCGCGCGACCTGTTGGTGGAAGTCAAAGCCATCTCGGTCAACCCGGTCGACACCAAGGTGCGGCAGAACGTGGCGCCGGAAAACGGCGCGGCAAAAGTGCTGGGCTGGGACGTCGCCGGCGTGGTCAAAGCCGTCGGCAGTGAAGTGACGCTGTTCAAGGCCGGTGACAAGGTGTTCTACGCCGGCTCCATCGCCCGTGCCGGTGGCAACAGCGAACTGCACGTGGTGGATGAGCGGATTGTCGGCCACATGCCCAAGTCCCTGGGTTTCGCCGAAGCCGCTGCCCTGCCGCTGACCGCGATCACCGCGTGGGAATTGCTGTTCGAACGCCTGCAGATCCGTGAGGGCAAGACCGATGAAGGTCAAAGCCTGCTGATCGTCGGCGCCGCTGGCGGCGTCGGTTCGATCCTCACCCAACTGGCCCGCCAGTTGACCGGCCTGAAGGTGATCGGCACCGCGTCCCGTGCACAGACTCGCGACTGGGTGACTGAGCTGGGCGCCGATCTGGTGATCGACCACAGCCAGCCGTTGAGCGAAGAGCTTAAGCGCGCCGGCATCGACCACGTGACCCACGTCGCCAGCCTGACCCAGACCGATCTGCACCTCGATCAACTGGTCGAGGCCTTGGCGCCGCAAGGCAAACTGGCACTGATCGACGATCCCAAGTCACTGGATGTGAGCAAGCTCAAGCGCAAGAGCCTGTCGCTGCACTGGGAATTCATGTACACCCGCTCGCTGTTCGAAACCCCGGACATGATCGAGCAGCACAAACTGCTCAACCGCGTGGCCGAGCTGATTGATGCGGGGACCTTGAAGACTACGGTGGGTGAGCATTTCGGCACGATCAATGCGGCGAACCTGCGACGCGCGCACGAGTTACTGGAAAGCGGCAAAGCCAAGGGCAAAATTGTTTTAGAAAGTTTCTGAAAACCCGAACGTCGTCATCAGCGCCAGTCCTTTTAAGGGCCGGCGCTGTTTTTTGCCGTCAGTCAGATGCTTGATCGTTGTCACAAATGCGATCGTATTCAGGTCTACACTCGAACCCTCTGCGATGCATCTTTTACACAAGGGAGGTCAGCAATGAAGATCCTGATAAAAGAAGTGGCAAAGTCTCAATGGCAGGTTCGTCTGGACCAGCACGCCGTGACCTTTCGCAGTGAAGCCGAAGCCCTCGCCTTCACCCGTACCCTCGAAGCGCGCCTGCACGCGCCCCATCAGATTCCCCAGCCCGGACAACAACGCGCCGTCGGCTGACGTTCAGGCTTCGGCCTGTGCTTGCGCCAGTGCCCGGGCATTCTGCAAACGCCGGGTGTACATCGCAATGCTCACCACCAGCAGTCCGCACAGGCTGATGACCATGGCCATCGGCATGGCGCTGCCGTCGTGCAGGACACCCACCAGCGAGGCCGCGCCGGAGGCCACGCTGAATTGCAGGCAGCCCATCAGCGCCGAGGCACTCCCGGCGCGCGCACCCTGGCCGTTCATCGCACATGCCGCAGCATTGGGCAGGATGCAGCCGAGGCTGGCAATGCACACGAACAACGGAATCAACAGCGGCCACAATGCTTCGGTGTGCATCGCGCTGACCGCGAGCAGCGAAACGCCGGCCAACAGGTATACCCACACCGCTCGCGCCAGCAGGAAGGACGGACCGCGCTTGGCCAACAGCCGCGCGTTGACCTGAGCCACCAGAATGAAACCCGCTGCATTGGTACCGAACAGCCAGCCGAAGTGCTCGGCGGGTACGCCGTACAGTTTGATGAAGACAAATGGTGAGCCGGCGATGTAGGAAAACATTCCGGCGACCGCGATACCGCCAGTCAGTGCGTGGCCGAGAAACACCCGGTCGCCGAACAACCGGCCGTATTGACGCAACGCACCGGACAGCGGCTGGCGCGGCACGGAGGCCGGCAGGCTTTCCGGCAACCCCAGCGCCACAGCGAGGCCGGCCAGTGCACTAAAGCCGGTCAGCACGAGGAAGATCGACTGCCAGCCCGTGGTGTTGACCAGCAGACCGCCGAGCAGTGGTGCAAGGATCGGCGCCAAACCCATCACCAGCATCAACTGCGAGAAGACTTTCGCCGAACCGACGGCATCGCATTTGTCGCTGACCACCGCCCGGGAAATCACCATCCCCGCGCAGCCGCCCAAGGCCTGGACGAAGCGGGCCCCGATCAGCCATTGCAGATTGGGTGCATAGGCGCAGGCCAATGAGGCCAGCGTGAACAGGCCGACACCGACCAGCAGCGGCAGGCGCCGACCAAACCGGTCGGCCACCGGGCCATACAACAACTGCCCGATCGACAGACCGGCGAAATACGCTGCCAGTGTCAGCTGGACGTGCTTTTCATCGGTGCCAAAGGCCAGTGCCATTGACGGGAACGCCGGCAGATAGAAGTCGATCGCCAGCGGACCGAAGGCGCTCAAGGCACCGAGAATCAGAATGGTACGGAAGTTCATCAGGCATCCAGGTTGGATTGGAGTCGGCAGCCCGACAGTCTAGCCGCGCAAAGACACCTTGCACATTCCGATAGCTCGCTAACTATTAAAAAGTCAGACGAACTGCACTGTGGAGTTTTCTGCAAAGATCAAAAGATCGCAGCCTTCGGCAGCTCCTACAAAAGCAACACTAATACACTGTAGGAACTGCCGAAGGCTGCGATCTTTTGGCTTTTGATCATCCGGCGAGTTTTACCGGGTAGCCCTCTTCGCTGATGACCTCAATCACCTGCTCGGGGCTGAGCGAACTCTCGACGCCGACTTCTTTGGCTGCCAGATCGACCCGCACGCTGGCTGCCGGATCTTTCGCCTGCACGGCGTTGGTGATGGCTTTGACACAGTGGCCGCAGGACATGCCTTGAACGCTGAACACTTGCATGGAGGGACTCCTTTGAGTGAGGTTGCCGGCAGTGTCGAGCTTGCCACCATGGCAAGGTCAAGTTCTGCGTAAAACTGCCGGGCTGGCAATCGGCGCTGCGCTCAGCCAAGCTGCGTGCATCAATGACTCAAATTCAGGAGATTCAGCCATGCGCTGGTCAGCTTTCAGCCTGTTTGGCTTGCTCAGCCTCTTTGCCGCCCTGCCTCAGGCCAATGCGACCGGTGAGGACTATGCGGTTCTGATCATCTCGCGCGAGCGCCTGGAAGTGCCGACTTCCTGTGAGATTGGCGTATATCTCAATGACGAACTGGCGGCGCGCCTGCTTCAGGAGCAGACCACTTCGTTCAATCTGCCGCACGGCACGATTTCCATTCGTCTGAAACAATTGCCTGGCCAGATGCCGGGGTGCCAGGCAGGCATGCTCGCGCCACCCGCGCAGCAGATCTCGCTCAAGGCCGGCGATGTGCTCAAGTACCGGATCGCGGCCAACGCCAAAGGCTTGTACCTGCGACCTGCCGCCCTCGAATATTGAGTCAACGAAAAAGATCGCAGCCTTCGGCAGCTCCTGCATTGGAATGCAATCCACCTGTAGGATCTGCCGAAGGCTGCGATCTTTTGCTTTTCAGATTGGCGCTTGACCTTGCCCGCATGGCAAGGTTGATCCTTGTAGACATCTTCTACAGGGAGTAAGACCGATGTCCGATTCCATCACTTTCGATCTGCCGATTGCCGGCATGACCTGCGCCAGTTGCGCCGGGCGTGTCGAGCGGGCATTGCGCAACGTCAGCGGCGCCAGTGGCGTCAGCGTCAATCTCGCCACCGAACAGGCCCGCGTCCAGGCACCCGGTGACAGCTTGCCGGCGTTGATGGAGGCGGTTGAACGCGCCGGTTACAGCGTCCCCCAACAAACCGTGGAGCTGAGCATCGACGGCATGACCTGCGCCTCGTGCGTCGGTCGCGTCGAGCGCGCCCTGAACAAAGTCCCCGGGGTGAGGAGCGTCAGCGTCAACCTCGCCAACGAACGCGCCCACCTCGAATTGCTCGGTCAGATCGATCCTCAATTGCTGCTCGACGCCGTGAGCAAGGCCGGTTACTCGGCCAGCGTCTGGCAAGCCGAACATCCCGCAGCGGATAACCAGCAACAGCGCCTGCAACATGAACGCTGGGCGCTGATCTGCGCCATCGCTCTGGCCTTGCCGCTGGTGCTGCCGATGCTGCTGCAACCGTTCGGCATTCACTGGATGCTTCCCGCCTGGGTGCAATTTGCCCTTGCCACGCCGGTGCAATTCATTTTCGGCGCGCGATTTTATGTGGCCGCGTGGAAAGCCGTGCGTGCCGGCGCTGGCAACATGGATTTGCTGGTCGCCCTCGGCACCAGCGCCGGATATGGCCTGAGCCTGTACGAATGGGCCACCGCCGCCGGGCGCATGCCGCATCTGTATTTCGAAGCGTCAGCGGTGGTGATTGCGCTGGTGCTGCTTGGCAAATATCTGGAAAGCCGCGCCAAGCGCCAGACTGCCAGCGCCATCCGCGCCCTTGAAGCCTTGCGCCCGGAACGGGCGATTCAAGTCATCGATGGTCGCGAGCAAGACGTGGCGATCAGCGCCCTGCGCCTCAACGATCTTGTTCTGGTCAAACCCGGCGAACGCTTCCCGGTGGACGGTGAAGTGCTGGAAGGCCAGAGCCACGCTGACGAAGCGCTGATCAGCGGCGAGAGCCTGCCAGTGCCAAAACAGCCGGGCGACCAGGTCACCGGCGGTGCGATCAACGGCGAAGGCCGCTTGCTGGTGCGCACCACCGCCCTCGGCGCGGAAAGCGTGCTGGCGCGGATCATTCGGCTGGTGGAAGACGCCCAGGCAGCGAAAGCGCCGATCCAGAAACTGGTGGATAAAGTCAGCCAGGTGTTCGTGCCCACTGTGTTACTGATTGCCCTCGTCACGTTGATTGGCTGGTGGCTGTACGGCGTGCCTATGGAAACCGCGTTGATCAACGCTGTCGCCGTGCTGGTGATCGCTTGTCCGTGTGCCCTCGGCCTCGCCACGCCGACGGCGATCATGGCCGGCACCGGTGTGGCCGCGCGTCACGGCATTCTGATCAAGGACGCCGAAGCACTGGAGCGAGCCCATGAGGTCGACAACGTGGTCTTCGACAAGACCGGCACGCTGACGTCCGGTACGCCGCGCATCGCCCATTTCAGTGCGCTGGATGGCGATGAAAATACCCTGCTGACGCTGGCCGGTGCCCTGCAGCGCGGCAGCGAGCATCCACTGGCCAAAGCCGTGCTGGACGCGGCCGCCGAGCGCGGGCTGAGCGTGCCCGATGTCAGCGACAGCCAGTCCCTGACCGGCCGCGGCATTGCCGGCCATCTTGACGGTCGGCGCCTGGCGCTGGGCAACCGGCGTATGCTGGAGGAAAGCGGCCTCAACGCGGGTGATCTCGCCGACGCCGCCCAGGCCTGGGAAGCGGAAGGCCGGACCCTGTCGTGGCTGATCGAGCAAAGCCCGGAACCACAAGTGCTCGGTTTGTTCGCCTTCGGCGACACGCTCAAGCCCGGCGCACTGCAAGCGGTGCAACAACTGGCCGCCCGGGGTATCCACAGCCATCTGCTGACCGGCGACAACCGCGGCAGCGCGAAAGTCGTCGCCGAGGCTTTGGGCATCGAGAACGTGCACGCCGAAGTGCTGCCCGCCGACAAAGCCGCCACCGTCGCCGAACTGAAAAAAACCGGGGTGGTGGCGATGGTCGGTGATGGCATCAACGACGCCCCGGCACTGGCCGCAGCGGACATCGGTATCGCCATGGGCGGCGGCACCGACGTGGCCATGCACGCGGCCGGCATCACCTTGATGCGCGGTGATCCACGGCTGGTGCCCGCCGCGCTGGAGATCAGCCGCAAGACCTACGCGAAGATCCGCCAGAATCTGTTCTGGGCCTTCGTTTACAACCTGATCGGCATTCCGCTGGCGGCGTTCGGTTTTCTCAACCCGGTGCTGGCCGGCGCGGCAATGGCACTGTCGAGCGTCAGCGTGGTGAGCAATGCGCTACTGTTGAAAACCTGGAAACCGAAGGATCTGGAGGAGCACCGATGAACATCGGCCAAGCGGCCCGGCACAGTGGCCTGAGCGCGAAGATGATCCGCTATTACGAGTCGATCGGCCTGCTCAAGGCCGCCCATCGTACCGACAGCGGCTACCGGGTCTACAGCGATGAAGACCTGCACACACTGGCGTTCATCAAGCGCTCGCGGGACCTGGGATTTTCTCTGGAAGAAGTCGGCAAGCTGCTGACCTTGTGGCAGGATCGCCAGCGCGCCAGCGCCGATGTGAAGGCCCTGGCGCGGCAGCACATCGACGAGCTGAACCAGAAGATCCGCGAACTCGGCGAGTTGCGTGACACCCTGCAGGACCTGGTCGAGCACTGTCATGGCGACCATCGCCCCGACTGCCCGATCCTCAAGGAACTGGCGTCGGGCTGCTGCGCGCAACCCGCCCGCGCCTGAGCGCCAACAGTTTAACGGTCAACAACGTACCGAGCGGGATGCCGTGGAACAGCAGCACCACGGCACCCGGCGTCCACCAGCCGTAGAACGGCGCGGCGATCAACATGCCGACACCGAACCCGGTCATTTGCAGCAAGGTCAGGAAGCTGAAGACCGGCAGGCGCAAATGCTCCGGTTCGCGTTGCAGGCGCGACGTCAAGCCGACCTCGGAAATGCCGTCACCCAACCCCGCCGGCAGGGAAATCAGCAGCAGACCGAGAAGGCTGTGCTGCTGGAACATCAGGATAAAACCGCAGGACATCAACGCCACGCCGAAGAAATACCGTCGCTCCAGATCACGGTTATCAGAACCTTTGAGGCCACTGGCAATCCGCGCACCCAGCAGTTTGCCGCTGGCCCACACCGCCAGCATCAGGCCGAGCGTGGTGCTGGCCGAGTCGGGTGTCAGCAGTTTGGAGATGATCGGGAAGCCGACGTTGTGCGCGGCACTGCCCAAGGTGTCAGCCATGGTCACGGCGAGCATCGCCGCAATCACCGGAGCACTGCGCAGGCCTTGTTTCAGGGCTGACCACTCGCCGCGTTCGTTGGTCGATTGTTCGCTGACGTCTGCAGCGGCGAAGCGCAACGGCGCAATCAACAACGCCGCCAGCAAGTAGGTCAGTGCGTTGAGCGCGAATACCGTTTCAAAACCGAACGCCGCCACCAGCAAACCGGACACCAGGCTGCCACCAACCATTGCCGCCGATGAAGCCGAGGTGAGCCAGGCATTGGTTTTCAGTAGCTGCGCGGCTTCGATCAGCCTCGGCAATTGACTGTTGAGGCCGATAGCGAACATCGAGTTGCCAAAACCCAGGCCGAAAGCGATCACCGGCAACAGCAACGCCTGCTGGCTCACCGGCAGGATCAACAGCAGGCCCAGCAACACCGCGCGCAGCAGATCGAAGGCAATCAACGGCATCCGGCCGCTCCAGCGCCGGTAGAACCTTGTGCCAATCAGGCTGGCGAAAATCCCCCCGCCGACCCGGCTGGCGAGAAACACCCCGACGCTCATGGCGCTGTTGCTCAGCAGGTAAACGTACGTCGCCAGCGCGACCATGTTGAGGAAAGCGCCGAAGTCGGAGATCAGCCGGGCGCTGATGATGAGGCGGGCGTTCACATTCAATCCTTGAGTGTGCGAGGGCTGACAAGATTCCCACATAAAGTCCATAGACACCACCGGCCCCTGTGGGAGCTGGCTTGCCAGCGAAGAGGCCGGTACATCCGATAAAATTTTTCAGCTGAACCTCCACTATCGCTGGCAAGCCAGCTCCCACAGTGAGGTGTGGTGAAGGAACATGCGGGCACAAAAAACCCGGCCGAAGCCGGGTTTCTGTTCAAGCGCTTACTGCATCCACGGTGGCGGCGGTGGTTCGTCGGACTTGCCTTTGGGCGCATCGTCGGCAGCACGGATCGCCTGCTTGCGCTCTTCATCCAGACGCGCCGCCTCGATCTCGCGCAACACTCCGCCAACGTCGGCCAGGTCTTCAGGGTCGTCGAACTCGCCGGTCAGCACACTGTTCGGGTGCAAGGTGCCGGCTTCGTACAGCGCCCACATTTCTTTTGCATAACGGGTTTTCTTCAGCTCCGGGGCAAAGCGCCCGAAGTATGAAGCCATGTTGCCCACATCCCGCTCCAGCATGCTGAACGCGTGGTTGTTACCGGCGGCATCCACCGCCTGCGGCAGGTCGATGATCACAGGACCTGTCGGGGTCAGCAGCACGTTGAACTCCGAAAGGTCACCGTGCACCAGACCGGTACACAACATCAGCACGATCTGCGAGATCAGGAACGCGTGATATTCGCGGGCCTGATCCGGCTCCAGCACCACGTCGTTCAGACGCGGCGCGGCATCACCGTATTCGTCGGCCACCAGTTCCATCAGCAGCACGCCATCGAGAAAATCATACGGCTTGGGCACTCGCACGCCGGCACCGGCCAAGCGGAACAGCGCCGCGACTTCGGCATTCTGCCAGGCGTCTTCGGTCTCCTTGCGACCGAATTTCGAACCCTTGGCCATCGCCCGCGCCTGCCGGCTGTTACGCACCTTGCGCCCTTCCTGATACTCGGCTGCCTGGCGGAAACTGCGTTTGTTCGCCTCCTTGTAGACCTTCGCGCAACGTAACTGGTTACCGCAGCGCACCACATAAACAGCTGCTTCTTTACCACTCATGAGTGGGCGCAGCACTTCGTCGACCAGACCGTCTTCGATCAGGGGTTCAATGCGTTTTGGAGTCTTCATCAGCTTTTATTGTGGGTCCTTTATTACCAAACACGCGAATGTCACTCGTTATACGGCAATCCTCGCGCTACGGGGAGGGGTTGCCGACCTGTGAACCCTGTGGATGCACACACTGTGCCGAAATAATCGACCGACCGTTGCCGATCATAGCCGAGCCCACCGGGCTTGTAGTGATCGGTCGTCAAGGGCATTTGCGACAGAATCTGACATCGCATGCATTTCCCCCGGGGAATTGCGCTCAGCGTTCGATGATTGCGGTGACACCCTGGCCGCCGGCAGCGCAAATCGAGATCAGCCCCCTGCCCTTGCCCGCCGCATCCAGCAGTTTCGCCAGATTGGCGACAATCCGCCCGCCCGTCGCGGCAAACGGATGCCCCGCCGCCAGCGAGCTGCCTTTGACATTCAAGCGGCTGCGATCGATTGAACCGAGCGGCGCATCCAGTCCAAGACGGGTCTTGCAGTATTCGGGGTCTTCCCAGGCCTTGAGCGTGCACAGCACCTGCGCGGCGAATGCTTCGTGAATCTCGTAGTAGTCGAAGTCCTGCAAGGTCAGGCCATTTCGCGCCAGCAGACGCGGCACCGCATACACCGGTGCCATCAACAGCCCTTCGGCGCCGTTGACGAAATCCACAGCCGCCGCTTCGCCGTCACGCAGATAGGCAAGGATCGGCAAACCACGCTCTTTCGCCCATTCTTCACTGCCCAGCAGCACCACCGAGGCACCGTCGGTGAGCGGCGTGGAGTTGCCCGCCGTCAGCGTCCCCTTCGCGCTTTTTTCGAAGGCCGGTTTGAGCGTGGCGAGTTTTTCCAGGGTCAGGTCCGGGCGCAGGTTGTTGTCGCGGGTCAGACCGAGAAACGGCGTCATCAGATCGTTGTGCCAGCCTTCGCTGTAGGAGGCGGCGAGTTTGTGATGGCTTTCGAGGGCCAATTGATCCTGCTCTTCACGAGGAATGTTCCAGGTCTGCGCCATCAGTTCGCAGTGCTGGCCCATCGACAGACCGGTACGTGGCTCGCCGTTACGCGGAAATTCCGGAATCAAGTGACGTGGGCGCAGTTGCAGAAAGGTTTTCAGCTTGTCGCCGGTGGTCTTGGCGCGGTTAGCCTGCAGGAGGATTTTGCGCAAGCCTTCGCTGACGCTGATCGGCGCGTCCGAGGTGGTGTCAACGCCGCCAGCGATGCCGCAATCGATCTGGCCGAGGGCGATTTTGTTCGCCACCAGCAGCGCCGCCTCCAGCCCGGTGCCGCAGGCTTGCTGGATGTCATAGGCCGGGGTGGCCGGTGACAGCCGCGAGCCGAGCACACATTCGCGAGTCAGATTCATATCCCGTGACAATTTAAGCACCGCACCGGCCACCACTTCACCGATGCGCTGGCCGTGCAGGTTGTAGCGTTCGATCAGACCTTCGAGGGCGGCGGTGAGCATCACCTGATTGCTGGCGGTGGCGTACGGCCCGTTGGAGCGGGCGAAAGGAATACGGTTACCACCGATGATGGCGACGCGGCGCAGCTGACTCATGAAAAGCTCCTTGTTGATCCGAATTCAGGGAAATCCCTGTGGGAGCTGGCTTGCCAGCGATAGGGCCGGCACATCCAGCATTTCCAGTGGCTGACACTGCGCCATCGCTGGCAAGCCAGCTCCCACAGGGACGGTGGTCTACTCTGCTGTTCTAGCGTAGGCCTTATTGCGTGGATCGAACGATTGATTGCCGTTGGTAGTCCACACTTTGAACCCCAACTTTTGGAGAGCGTTCCATGTCTGACCGCTATATCGACTTCGCCAACTCATCCATCGGCCATCGTCTGGTCGGGGCGTTGGGCCTGCCGTCGCCGGTGCGGCTGGAACGCTGGCAGGCCGGGCGCCTGCGGCCGGTAGACGGTGCGCTGCTGATCGGCGGCGGGCCGCTGGCCGAGCGGGTCATTGCATTCGCCAACCGCCTGACCGATGCGATCTACAGCTACGGCACAGAACCGTCGCTGGCCACCGCGTGGATTCCCGGACACGGGCCGAAACTCAAGGCCGTGGTGTTCGATGCCAGCGACCTGCAGCACACCGACCAACTCAAACAGCTGCGCGAATTCTTCCAGCCGCTGATGAAAAACCTCGACCACAGTGCGCACCTGGTGATTCTCGGCCGCGCTCCGGAAACCCTGCGCGATCCCTTTGCCTCCAGCGCACAACGGGCACTTGAAGGTTTCTCACGCTCGCTGGCCAAGGAGTTGCGCAGCGGCGGTACGCTGCAACTGATCTATGTCGGTGAGGGCGCCGAAGAGCAACTGGAAGGCCCGCTGCGGTTTTTCCTCTCGCCGAAAAGTGCCTTCGTCTCCGGGCAGGTGATTCGCCTGACCGCGTGCGCCACGCACGTCACCGACTGGACCCGGCCATTGGCCGGACGCAAAGCGTTGGTCACCGGGGCGGCTCGCGGGATCGGCGCATCCATCGCCGAAACCCTGGCCCGCGATGGCGCCGAGGTGATTCTGCTCGACGTGCCGCCGGCCAGGACTGATCTGGAAGCCCTCGCCGCGCGGCTCGGTGGCCGGGCGATCACCCTCGATATCTGCGCTGAAGACGCCACTGCGCAATTGATCGAACAACTGCCGGACGGCCTCGACATTCTGGTGCACAACGCCGGGATCACTCGCGACAAGACCCTGGCCAACATGACCCCGGAATTCTGGGATGCGGTGCTGGCGGTCAACCTCAATGCGCCGCAAGTGCTGACCAAGGCCCTGCTCGACAGCGGCACCTTGCACGACAATGCGCGGGTAATTCTGCTGGCCTCGATCAGCGGCATCGCCGGCAATCGCGGACAGACCAACTACGCCGCGAGCAAGGCCGGGCTGATCGGCCTGGCCCAGGCCTGGGCGCCGACACTGCTTGAACGCGGCATCAGCATCAACGCCGTGGCGCCAGGTTTCATCGAAACCCAGATGACCGCACACATTCCATTCGGCCTGCGTGAGGCCGGGCGACGCATGAGTTCACTGGGCCAGGGCGGTTTGCCGCAAGACGTCGCCGAAGCCGTTGCGTGGCTGGCCCAACCGGGCACTGGCGCGTTCACCGGCCAGGCGCTGCGGGTCTGTGGACAAAGTGTTCTGGGGGCGTAGACATGAGCATTGAATGGCACACCCTCGACCGCGAACCGAGCCTGCCCGGCCTGTATGCGCGGGCCGCGACACGGCGCAAGATCACCGGCACCCGACTGCCCGATAGCGGCTTGCGCTGCTGGTTCGATGTCGATGGCCAGAAGCTGGCGGCCTATCGCAAGGTCTGCGGCTTTGCCGATGACGGCCTGCTGCCGCCGACTTATCCACACATCCTCGCATTCGCCCTGCAAATGCAATTGCTCACGCAGAAGGATTTTCCGTTCCCGCTGCTGGGGTTGATTCATCTGAGCAACCGCATCCGTGTATGGCGGCCGATGGGCGGAATCAGTCGCGCACAAGTCAGCGTCCGCGTGCACAACCTGCAGCCGCATCCCAAAGGGGCAACCTTCGATGTGTTGACCACCCTCGATGATCAGCTTGGGCCGCTGTGGGAAGCCGAAAGCCAGATGCTTTGTCGCGGGGTGAAACTCGACGGCGAACCGGTCGAACAACAGTGGGAACCTGCGCAGCCTCTGACCCAAGTGGCGCAGTGGAAAGCGCCGGCCGATATCGGTCGGCAGTACGCCAAGGTCTCGGGCGACTACAACCCGATTCACCTGAGCGCCGCCAGTGCCAGGCTGTTCGGTTTTCCCACGGCGATTGCTCACGGCTTGTGGAACAAGGCACGAACCCTTGCGGCACTGGCCGATCACTTGCCAAAAGCCAACCTGGAAATCGTCGTGCACTTTCGCAAACCGGTGCGTTTGCCCAGTGAGGTTTCGTTGCTGGCGAGTGCGGCAGGGTCGAGTGGCGAATTACGACTGATCGGTGCTGGCGATCTGGAGCATATGGTTGGTCAGTGGCAACCGGTTGCCTGATTCCACTCCGGGCAAGCCTGTAAATTGTGTATATATCACTTAAGTTTTCCCGCCCTTCACGCGGTGCCCTGGAAAACTCCCAGCCTTGATTTTCAAGGCTTTTTTTTGCGCGTTTATATCCTGGGTATTAGTCCTTAGGCACTGCGTGGCGCCTTATATATAAAGGCGTTAATACCAACTTGAGAATGGCGGCAAGCCGCGACGCGATCGAGATTGACACCACGGACGAGGCATCACCGGCGACAGACGGGTGAGCCATCGAAAACGACGAATGTTGTTACAGGTGCAAGGAATCTCAATCATGAAAACCCAAGTGTGGTGCAAATCGGCAACAGCTCTGGCATTGATCCTCTCCCTTGGCCTCGCGGGCTGCAGCAGCGGCGGTGGCGGCCATCACAGCAGTTCCGGCAGCTCTTCGTCTGACAGCGCGACATCGGGCACTGGCGGCACCGGCGGCTCCGGCAGCACTGGCGGCACCGATACCGCTGGCACAGGCGGTACTGGCGGCACTGGCGGTACCGGCACGACCAACCCGACAGATCCGACCAACCCAACCAATCCGACCGACCCTACGGACCCAACCAACCCGACCAACCCGACCACCACCCCGTTGGTGACCACCACCCTGGTGCAGGATGTCGGCAATACCGTCGCAGGCGTCGGCGACGGCGTCGGCCAGGTCGGCGATTCGCTCAGCACGGTTCCCGTGGTCGGTGGCGTCGTGCAAAGCGCGGCCAACACCGCTGGCAATGTGGTCAGCACTTTGGGTGACGGCGTGGCCAACGGTATCGGCAAACTGGGTACGGTCGATAATGGCCTGGGCGTCACCGCAGCCTCGGTCGGCGGCGTGGTTTCAGATGTCGGTACCGGCGTCTCGGACCTGAGCGGCAAACTGGCGACCGCTACCGGCAGCGTTCCAGTCGTCGGTGGCGTGGTGACCAAAGTGGCACCGGTGCTTGATGGCGTCGGCGAGAAAGTCACCATGCTCGGCGACACATTGAGCCTGGCCACCACCACAGGCCCGCTCGGTTCAGTGACCAAGAGCGTCGGTAACGGTCTGGTGCCGGTGATTGCGATGGTGGAAAGCACCACCGACAAAGTAGGTGATGCGACCGGCCTCGGCGCTCCGCTCAACGGTGTCCTCGGCCAGGTCGGTGGCGCAGTCAAAGGCCTGGGCGGTCAAGTTACCGGTGCCGGCAGCGGTAATGCCCTGACCAACACCGTTGGCGGCGCCCTGACCAACGTTGGCACCACGGTCGGCAAAGCCGGCGGTCTGGTCGACAATGGCACCGCTTCCGGTGGTGGCTTGGGCGGCGGCCTCGGTGGCGGTCTGGGCGGTACCGGCCTGCTGCAAACCGTAGGCGGCGCCGTGGTCAATGTGGGTGCCGGTCTGAACGCCGGCAGCACCAACGGCGTGGTCAGCGCCGGCGGCGTCACGGCTGGCGGACTGGGCAACACCATCGCTTCGCTCAACACCGTACTCGGCGGCTCGGGCACGCCGATCACCGCCACCACCTCGCCACTGGCGACCGTCGGCGCTACCGTCGGCGCAGGGCTGAACCCAGTCACCAGTGCGGTCACCAGCGTCACTCAACAAGTCGGCGCCGCCACAGGTCTGGGCGCGCCGGTCGCCGGTCTCACCGGTCAGGTCGGCGGCGCAGTCAGCACAGTTGGCGCCACCCTCGCGTCCACCAACAACCCGGTCACGACCGCCGTCGGTGGTGTGGTCAGCAACGTCGGCGCTACCGTTGGTGCAGTCGGCGGCCTGCTCAACGGTGGCACCAGCACCGGCGGCACCGCAACCGGTGGCCTGGGCGGTGTACTCGGTGGCCTGACCGGCACGCTTGGAGGCAACAAACGCTAAATTGCACCTGGCCGATTCGACGGCCTCACCTACAGCGCCTACGCTTGGTTGAGGGCGGAAGATTCCCACGAGTCTTCCGCTTTTTTCTTAGGAAAAATTCAGCCCAACGCTGTGATCTGACCATGGAGTGTCCTATGCGCGTAATGGCATCCCTGCTGTTCCTCAGTCTCAGTTCCGCCGCCCTCGCCGACACCCTGCCCAGTTTTCTCAACAGCAACGAAACCACCCGTAACCTGCCCGTGCCGAACCTGCCGGCCGATGCCTATCGCCCGGCCACTACTCCGGTGCAAGTACCGGAACCCGGCGCGGCCAGTGCCCAGCCGCTGATGATGGAAACCAGAATCTCCCTGAAGACGGTCCAGATTGAAGGCGGGACGATCTATCCGCTCAGCGAACTGGCCGAGATCTATAAACCCCTGATCGGTCACCCGACCAGCCTCGCCGACCTGATCGAAGCCACCCGCACCATTACCCGCCGCTACCAACAGGACGGTTATCTGCTGTCCTACGCGTTCTTGCCCCAACAAAAATTCGACGATGGAGTCGCGCGGGTGGTGTTGGTGGAAGGCTACGTCAGGGACATCCAGATGCAGGGCGACGTCGGCCGGGTCAAAGGTCTGCTCGACAAGCTGGCAGCGAAAATCCAGGCTGAACGGCCGCTGACCCGCAAGACCTTCGAGCGCTATACCACGTTGATGACCCGCATTCCCGGCGTGACGGTGCAGGCCCAAGTGCCGCCGCCCGGCACCACCGACGGCGCAACAACACTGGTGGCCCAGGCCAGCCGCAAACCGTTCACCAGCACCCTGAGCACCACCGAAGACAACCGCAATGGCACCCAGGCGTTGCTCGGGGTCAGCAGCAACTCGCAGACCGCCATGGGCGAGCAATTGACCCTCAGCGGGCTGTTTCCGCCGGGGGATGATCACGAGCATTACTACCGACTGGACTACAACCAGTTCCTCAACAGCGAAGGCACGCAACTGAGCCTGTTTGCCTCACGCTACCGGGCCGATCCGGGCACCAATGTGCTCACCAGCGATGGCTTCGAACTCAAACCGCACAAGGAAGACGACCGTTACTCCATCGGCGTCAGCCACCCGTTCATTGCGGCCTCCAACGAGCTGCTCAACGCCGGTGCACGGCTGTATGCAGTGGATGACAAAAACCGCTACAACGTGGTCGGCTATCCGCTCAGCATCGAAGAGCGCACCAACGTGCGTGCCCTCGCGTTCGAGAGCGACTGGCGCAAGACCGATGCCCGCCAACTGCGGATTGTCAGTGGTGGCTTGTATCAGGGGCTGGACAGCATGGGCGCACATTCCAACAACCCGGCACTGGACCTGAACTTCCTGCGCCTGCGCCTCTCCGGCGTGCAGAGCGACAAGTTCTTCGACAACTGGCAAGGCGTGTTGTCGGCCGCGTTGTACTGGAGCGATGACACCCTGCCCGACAGCGAACGCGCCGTGTTTGGCGGACAGAACTTCGGCCGTGGCTACCCGGACGATCAGGCGTCGGGCGACAAGGGCTGGGGTGCGGCCTACGAGGTCAACTACAGCTTCAACCGCGACGGCAACTGGGTGCGCATCCTGCAGCCGTACGTGGTGCTGGACCGTTCGAAAACCTGGTTCAACAAGCTCGCGGTACAGAGCAACGACCTGTCATCGGCGGCAGTGGGGCTGCGCTTTGGCGATGCCAAGTACTACAACATTGCATTGGAGGCCGCCAAGCCAATGTCTGATGAGGCGCTGGATACGTTCAATCGGCGGGCGCGTTACAGCATCAGTTTCAGTTATCAGTTGTAGACCTTCAGTCATTGCGTCATCGCTGCTTTAGCGGCGATGACGCAATGGATTGAGCCTCGCCAGCAACCTAGTTCTTGGTCTCGATCTTGCCGCCCGCGTCCGGGTCGTAGAAGTCCGGAATCTCATACTTGTACTTCTTCAGCCAGCGCTGCATCGCCTGTTCCCGCTCGGCCGCCGTGGCGGTTTGCGGTTTCGTCGAGGCCGCCTGGTTACGGCTTTGCAGTACCAGCCAGCCTTCGGTTTCCTGTTGCTGCGCCGAGGCCGGGCCGGCGTCGATCGCCTGGGCTGCCAGCGGCAGGCTGAGCAGTATCAGGCAGCTTAGGCGGTGCACGGTGTTCATGGTGATCTCCCGGAATGTCACTTGAGCGTCGACGGTTGTGGGTCAGCCACCACCGCCACTTGATTACCGGCCGCGGTCGGGGCCCTGGCCGGCACCTTGAGTTTTTCCGCACGGGCCCGGGCTTCGGAGAATTGTTCCGGCGTCAGGTGCGCGCGGCTGACGATTTCGGCGGCTTGCTGCCAGTTGTTCTGGTAGAGCAGCAAGGTCACCAGATTCAGCGGAGCCAGTTGATCGTTCTGCTTGAGTTCAATAGCGGTAAGGAATTCGAAGCGCGCGTCTTCAAGACGCAACTGGTTGAGGTAGACCACGCCCAGGTCGTTGCGGATCTTGTCATTGGTTGGCGCCAGACGCACCGCGCGCTGCAGGTGCGCCTGGGCCTGACCGTTATCGCCACGGGCGGCATAAATCTGCCCCAGACCATGTTCGGCGTCCGCCGTCAGGCACGTGCCGAGCAGGCCGCGATACAGCGGCTCAGCCTCGTTGCGCCCGAGCAAGCGGTAAACCCTGGCCTTGCGCAAGCGCACCTCGACCAGGTTGTCGGGCAGGCTTTGCAGGTTGGCCAGACTGGCGTGCAGCTTGCCGTCGTTGGCCAGATCATCCGCCAGGTTCAGGGCCAGTTCCTGTTCGGAGTCGAGCTTGCTGCAACTGCTCGGCGCCAGCATTGCCGACCACGGTGCCTGGCCGTCAGTGGCACAGCCACCGAGCATCAACAGACTTGCCACGACAATCAGTGCTTTCATCAACGCTCTCCATGAGCCCACGTCAGTTTGCAAACGCCCGGGTAATCGCGGTGAACCCCGGGCCGGCCAGTACGATCAGCAAGGCAGGAAACAGAAACAGCATCATCACCACCGACATCTTCGCCGACATCTTCGAGATGTATTCCTGCAGTCGGGTCAGGCGCCGGTCGTCGAGCAATTGTTTGAGCGCCAGCAACGATTTCATCGCCCCGCCGCCCTGCTGAATCAGCTGTTGCAGGATCACGCAGGTGTCGGTGAACTCATCGACGGCGAGCATCACCGAGGCCTTGTTCAGCTCCTGCCCCAATTCCAGTCCCGAGTCGACCCGGGCCAGAATCAGGCGCAGTTCGCGGGTCAGTTCCGGCAGCAGTTTCTGCCCTTCACTGCTGAGCACGCGCAGGGCCTGTTCGACCGCCATGCCCGACTCGAACAGGATGCGCAGCAACGGGATGAACGTGGAGATTTCCACGGCGATGGTTTTCTGCCGACGCCCGGCGGCGTAAGCCAGCAAGCGCTTGGGCACCAGGTAACCGGCACCGGTGGCGAGCATCGGCACGATCCAGCGGTTGGCGGCGTGGGGGAAAAACACTTCCTGCAGAAAGATCGCCAGCCCCAAAACCAGCAGCGGCGTGCCGATCTGGCACGCGGCGTACAGCGAACGCTCACTGGCGCGGCGCCAGCCGAGGCGGCTGAGCAGGGTCTGGGTTTCACTGTCGATGCTCACCGAACGCTGGCCGAACTTGCTGTTGCCCAGCGCTCGCAGCCAGTTGCCGAAACGGCTCTCACGCACCAGATGCCCCTGCAACCGCTGGTTGACCTGGCGCACCCGACGCCGCTCCGTCAGCAGGTGATTGACCACCAGCAACAGGGCGCCGAGCAGCAGCATCAGAGCGGCGAGATAGACCATGTCAAACACTCCGCAACATGCGCCACAGCGCCAGGCAGCCGGTCACTTGCAACACCACGGCGATGATCAACATGATCCGCCCACCGCCGTCGTGCCACATGCCAAGCATGTAGCCGGGGTTGGTCAGCATGAAGTAGCCCACCAGGATCACCGGCAGCGAACCCAGCACCCAGGCCGTCATACGCGTTTCGCCGGTGAGCGCGCGCAGTTGCCGGGCACCTTGGTCACGCTCGCGGATCAGCTTGATCAGGTTCTCCAGCAACTCGCTGGCATTGCCGCCATAGCGATGATTGACCTTCAGGCCGAGGGCGAACATGCGCAATTCGTCCTGTTCATAAAGCTCGGCAAAGTCACTGACCGCATCCGGCAGATTGACGCCCAGTTGCACGTTGCGTTGCACCCGGCCCATGGCTTCTTTCAGCGGATCGTCACTCGACTCGATGCCGCCCATGACCGCGTCACTCAGGGTGCGGCCGGACTTGAGACTGCGCACGGTGTAGTCGAGCAACTGCGGTAACTGCTCGATCATGCGTTTGATCCGCCGGTGGTACCGCCAGGACATGTACACACGCAGAATCAGCGGCGGTGCCAACAGCATCGTCAGCAGACCGATCCAGCTCGCCAGCAGATACCCGAGGGCAATGGCCATGCCCCACAAGGTCAGCCACAGGCCGAAACGTTCGTTGGGACGGCCCAGCCCCGCACGCAGGAACATGCGTTCGAACCCGACCCACGCCGGTTTCTGGGCAACGAGTTGTGGCTGGCCTGCCGCAAGGCGATTGAGCACCCGTTCGTTGCCGCTCTTGTGGATACCGTGCACGAACAGCCAGATCGACAGCCCGAGCAGAATCAGACAAAGCAGGATGAGAATGGCCGGTCCGATCATGATGTGCGTCCCCTGCTCTCAGCTCAGGTTCATCTCGTGGCGCAACTTGTCGCCCGCCGGATTGACCGCTTCGCGCAGGAAGCCGAAACCGGTACGCCGATCAAGGCGAAACAAGGTGTTGGTGACGTAGACGTCTTCGCGGATGCCGACCACTTCCACCACCTCACTGACACAACGGCGGCCGTCCGGCATGCGGGTCAGCTGGATGATCACGTCGAGGGCGGCGCAGATCATCTGGCGCAGGGTGCGCTCGGCGATCGAGCGTCCGGTCAGCCCCACCAGCGTCTCCAGACGCAGCAGCGCATCCTGCGCATTGTTGGCATGCACGGTGCTCATCGAGCCGTCGTGGCCGGTGTTCATCGCGGTCAGTACATCGACCACTTCGACCCCACGAATCTCGCCGAGGATGATCCGGTCGGGACGCATGCGCAGGGCGTTGCGAATCAGGTCGCTGGCCTTGACTTCACCGTGACCCTCGGCATTTGGCGGGCGGGTTTCCAGGCGCACGACATGCGGGTGGCCAAGCTGCAATTCGGCCACGTCTTCGATGGTCACCAGACGTTCGTGGGGGTTGATCAATTGGCTGAGGATGTTCAGCAGCGTGGTCTTGCCGGTGCCGGTACCGCCGCTGATGAGCACGTTGCAGCGCTTGCCCACCGCCTCTTGAAGAAACTCGAAAATCGCCAGATCGATGGTCTGCATCGCCATCAGGTCACTGCTCTTGAGCATGTCCTTGCGAAACTTGCGAATCGACAGGCACGGGCCATCGAGAGCGATCGGCGGGATGATCGCGTTGACCCGACTGCCATCCGGCAGGCGGGCATCGACCATCGGCGAAGACTCGTCGAGGCGTCGCCCGAGTGGCGCGAGAATCCGCTGCATGACCCGCTCGACGTGATGCGCATCGATAAAGCGCAGGTCACTTTGATGCAGCACACCGTCGCGCTCGATGAACACCCGGTGCGGGCCGTTGACCAGAATCTCGGTCACCGACGGATCGCGCAGCAGCACTTCCAGCGGGCCGAAACCAGTGAGTTCGTCGACGATTTCTTCGGCCAGGCGCTCCATCTCATAACGGGAAATCGCCAGGTGCAGACGGGCGATGTATTCGGCGACCTTGTCGGTGACAAATTGCGCCAGCAACTGGCGCGAGCCTTCCAGCAGGTTCTTCCCCGACTCTTCGATGGCGTCAATGATGTAGCGATGCAGGACCAGCTTCAGGCCTTCGTGATCGGTGTTGCCGGTCGCGCCGTGCTGCACCGCGCCGAACAGTTTTTCCGCGCTCATGAGGTGCCTCGCAAGCGGTCGAACCAGGTGACCTTGGGTTTGGCCAGGCCTTCGGAGCGCTTGGCCAGACGTTCGCCAAGGGTCCGCAGGCTCTGTGTGATTTTTTCCCGCGGGGCCAGTTCGAACAAGCTGACGCCCTGGTTCTTGGCGTTCAAGCGCACTTCGGCGTTGGCTGCCAACACCGCGATCACCTCCAGGTTGAAGGTCTTGCCAAGGGTTTCGGCGTCCGGGGCGACGCTGCTCAAGTAACCGTCCACCAGCAAGCGTGCGTGGTCGAGTTTCATGCCTTTCTCGCGCCACTGGTTGAGCACGGCAAGGTTGCGACGGCAGTTGAGCACGTTCTGATCGGTGTACCAGATCAGCTTGTCGCAATGGCTGACAAACGTGCGCAAGGCTTCACTGTCGGACTGCCCGGTGAGGTTCACGACGATGTGCTGGAAGTGTTGACGCAAGGCGCTGAGCAACATGTACAGCTCGGCGGCACTGGTGCTGTCCAGCGGCTCGTCGCTGCTGGCATACGCCAGAATCCGCAGCCCCGCTTCAGCGCTGGTGAAGGCACTGTCGATCAGTGTCGCGTCGAGCCTGCGCAAGTGACGCAAGGCATCGCCGAAGTGGAACGAACTCTCGAGCCCGAGCAGCGCCAGGCTGTCGCCCCGGGGCAGGCCCAGATCCAGCAGCAAGGTTTGCTGACCGCTCTTTTGCACCACCAGCGCCATGTGATTGGCCAGCAGCGCTCCGTCGGAATTGCTCTGGGTGCCAAACAACACGGTGAGGCCACCCAGTTGGGTGTTGGTGGTCACCGGTGGCAGGCGTTTGTTCAGGCGCCGCACCAGCCCGGCGACCTCACTGGCCCGCGAACCGTACGCGACGAAATCCCGGGCGCCGGCACGCATCGCATTGAGCACCAGCTGGTTGTCCATGCCATCACCCAGAGCAACGATGGCGAGCATGGGTTTGGCTTCCAGCGCACCTTCGATCAACGCACTCTGCGCCACCACGTGATCACGGTCGAGGCCGACGAACACCAGGCTGGCGAAGGTGACATCGACCAGCGCCAGCAACTCGTCCAGGCTCCCGGCCCCGGCGCTGACCACCTGGCCCAGGGGCGCGAGAGCGCCTTGCAGCCACTCCAGATCGGTGCTGTTACGGGTGATCGCAAGAAAGGTCTGGCTCAGGTTCTGGTTCATTGGGACAACCCACTGCGCTTGTCGAAGTTGCCGTTTTCGAGGAAGAACATGCGGTAGAAATTCGGGTCGTAGTTGCGCAATTTTTCGCCCGGCAGCGACGGCAGCTGCGCATCGGCCGCCAATGGCTGCACCAGGTGCGGGGTGACGATCATCAGCAGTTCGCGCTCCTCGCGCTTGATCTGCGAATCACGGAAAAACGCGCCGAGCACCGGGATATCACCCAACCCCGGAAACTTGTTCACTTGCGAGGTGTTGCTGGTGCTGATCAAGCCACTGATGACGAAACTTTCGCCGTCGGCCAGCGATACGCTGGTATCGGTACGGCGTACGGTCAGGGCCGGCACCGGGGTGCCGGCGATATTGATGGCGTTGGCGTAATCCAGTTCGCTGACTTCCGGCGCGACCTTCAGCGCCACGCGATTGCGGTCGATCACGGTCGGCGTCAGGGTCAGGCGGATGCCAAACTCCTTGTACTCGATGGTCACCGTATCGCTGCCGGAACTGGGCACCGGAATCGGGATTTCGCCACCGGCCAGAAAGCTTGCGCTCTGCCCGCTCAGCGCGACCAGACTCGGCCGCGCGAGGGTGTAGGCAAAACCGCTGCCTTCCAGCGCATTGATGATCGCCATGGTCTTGCCGCCGATCCAGGAAAAATTGAACTGGCCGTTATTCACCGGCAACTTCGGTGTCGGCACACCACCGACATCGGGCAGCGTGCCGGGCGAGCCAAACAGAAAATTGCCGCGTACGCCGATCAAAGAGGCCGTGGCTTCCTTGAGTTTGGTGCGGCTGACTTCGACGAAGCGAATGTCGGTCTGCACTTGCGAAGGCAGCGTCGGGTCATCGGAAGGCAGTCTGCTGGTGCTGGTCAACGCCGCCGTGGCGCTGCCTTGCACGAACACCATGCTCTGACGCGGCTCACTGGAGCACGCGGTCCAGACCATCAGGCTGGTGGCGCCGGGGGCCACGCCAGTGAGCAAAAAAGAAGCGCTGCCGGTGTCATGCACATCAGCGATCTTCGGATCACCGATGGCCACCCGGGTGATTGCCACGGGCGACTGGATGTCCTGCTGGAACCCTTCGCCGATCTCGATCACCGGCGGCATGCGACCGAGCGCCGAGCAATTGCCGGTGGCCGCGATGGCCGCGTTCATCGTCAGTCCCATCAGTATCAAGGCCGGGACTACCGGTTTTAATAACGGCCTGAATCGACTCTGCATGCACGTGGATCCTTGCTCAGTCATGGGGCTTGTTGGGAAACCTGATTACCGCGGATCACTTCCATCGGCTTGCGTTCATGACCACCTGAGGACGGCGCTTTCGGCGCGGCGCCCAAGGCCAGTTGCGTGAACTGGAAGAGTTGGCTGTTGGCGTTATCCAGGTGCGCCGGCGCCTGCTGTTCACCGGCCCAGTATTTCGCCAGCCGCTGCTCTTCGCTGCTGCGCACGGCCAGACGCAAAGTGCCGACCTGGGTGGCGAGCATCATCCGGCTGAGCAATTGTTCGGGTACGGCCAGGACCACGGTGCGCGCAGCGATCCGGCGTTGATCCTGTTTGAGTTTGTCGTCGGCGCTGAGGGCCGGATTGGCGGGCTGGCCGTCGTTGGTCAGGCCGTATTGTTCACCCACGCCAAGCACGCGCATGGCCGGTACGACGATTTGCGCTGACTGCTGCAGATTGCTCGCATCCTGGCGCAGGTAAAGCAGCACATCGACATAATCGCCGGGAAGCAGTTGCCCGGCAGCGCCGATCACTTCATCCACGGCCACCGTCAGAGCGCGCTCGTCGCTGTGGATCATCCGCGCCAGTGAGCCACCCGCCTCGAAGCTTTCATCGTTGAGCCAGGTGCCGGCGCTCAAATGCCGCCACGGGGTACGGCCCACTGCCTGATCAACACTGGCAAGGCTGCCGGCCGGCGCATTGCGCAATTTTTCCACGGTCACATCGGCAGCGGTCAGCGGAGTGAACGGCGGAACATCGTGCAACAACACGACCACGGGCTGACGGGTCTGATCTTCGGCGGCGGCGACGGTTTTTTCCACCACGACGGGCGCAGCGGCAGGCACCTGGGCAACCGGAGCCGGTTGCCGACTGAGTACCAGGCCCCAGTAACCGACGATGATTGCGCCCAACAGCAGCACGGCTGCAAGGCCCATGGTGACGCGACTGTTCATGACGGCTCTCCCTTTCCTGCTGCACCGACAGCCTGTACTTCCTGCCGAGAGAATTTTTCGCGATCAGGCAGCTATGAACATGCAACGATTTCGCTATTTCCAAGCTAGCTGATACGAGCCAAAACGCCATTAGTGACAGGAAAATAACTCACTAAAGTATGAGTCATGGCCAATTAACTGTAGGGATTGGCTCAATTAACAATCCGGTTAATCCTTTGTGATTAATCCGTTCTTACAGTTGTTGACCGGGGGTTTGTTGACAATGCTCTGATAGCACGGTGAAAGCATGCCGCTGTAGCGTTGGATCGGCGCCAGAGGCGCGAAGGAGTGGACGTATGTTTCGGATGATCATCGACTATCTACTGGCCAGGGCCAGGCTGCTGTGCAGAAGTGAAGAAGGTGCGTCGGCCATCGAATACGCGATCGTGGTGGCAATGGTGGCGGTGGTGGTCGTGGTGTTTGTGACGCCCATCGGTGACAAGGTGCTGGCCATTTTCAACGTGGTGCTGACCAAGCTCGGTGGCACGGCACAGGTCAGAACGACGCCTTGATCAACATCCCTCCCGTCGTCCAGTGTCCGGGCCCATGCTGACCAGCAGCAGCGCTCAGACACTGGCAAATCTTCGGATTTCACAAGTCCGATCACCCGCCGTTACGAAGGAGAATGTCAATGATCCTCGAATATCTGATATTGCGCCTGAGGTCGTTTCTGGCAAGTACAGAGGCTGCATCCGCCATCGAGTATGCAATCGTGGTGGCGATGGTAGCGGTCGTTGTGGTGGTGTTCATCACACCACTGGGCGCGAAAATCTTTGCGATTTTCAATAGCGTCCTGGTATCCCTCGGCGGCACCGCGCAGACCGCTCCGGTGCAAACCCCCTGATGTGAGTCGCGTCCAGCGAATGTCGCGCTACACTCGATTGCACTTTCAGCTTTTCAGGGACTGCCCATGACTGCTTCCTCACTCCCCCGCCAACAGTTGCTTCTGGTTGACGACGAAGAGGACGCGTTGCTTGAGCTGGCCGAGCTACTGGAGGGCGAGGGCTTTGTCTGCCACACCGCCACGTCGGTGAAACTCGCCCTGCATCACCTCACCCGCCATCCGGATATTGCCTTGGTCATCACCGATCTGCGTATGCCGGAGGAGTCCGGCATGTCGCTGATCAAGCGCCTGCGCGAGCACACGTCGCGCCAGCATCTGCCGGTGATCGTGACCTCCGGACATGCCGATATGGAGGACGTCAGCGACATGCTGCGCCTGCAGGTTCTGGACCTGTTTCGCAAGCCGATCTACCACGTGCGGCTGCTGGAAACGTTGGACAATCTGTTCCCTAAACCGAAGACGCAGGTCGGGTAATTCTCTTGAAGTGTTTTTGGAAGAATTGACTGCCTGCCCGTGGAAGGCAGGCAATCGCGATCAGTGTGCGGTTACACGCTGACGGGCGGCCGAAGCACTGGGCGACAGCGCCAATGCCAACTGTGTGCGGTTGTGCATGTGGGTCAGGCGCAATACCTGGGAAACGTACAGTTTCACAGTGTTTTCAGTGATGCCCAACTCGCAGGCAATCTGATAGTTGGTCTGCCCTTTGCCCACCAGCCGCGCCACATCCAGTTGCCGTGGCGACAACTGATTGAAGATCGCCGGAATCTCCTGCTCGGCTTCGGCGCTGTCGCCACCGAGCATGTCTTTGACCACCGCCGCCGGGTTGCGCCGGACCTTGTCCAGGTCCTGGTAGAGATCGTCGATGGATTCCGAGAGAAACTGCAGCTTCTGGTTAAGGTGGCCCAACTGCACATTCTTGTGCCGCTCTTGCAGGGCCGCTTCCTGACGCTTCACGCCTTCGAGCAGTTCATCCAGCTCGATCGGCTTCTGATAGTAATCGGCGATCCCCGCGCGCAGGGCCTTGATCACGTCCTGTTTATCGGCGCGGCCGGTGAGCATGATCGCTTCGAACACCCGGTGTTTGCCGCAGATTCGTTGCAGTTCCTGCACCAGCTGAATGCCGTCCATGTCCGGCATGTGCAGATCGCTCAGCACCAGGCCGATTTCCGCGTCTTCGCTGAAACGCTCGATCGCCTGCGCACTGGATTCACACGGCACACAGCGGTACCCGCTGCTTTCGAGAAACTCGCACAACTCTTCGACGATCAACGGCTGATCATCGACCACGAGCACTTTTACCGCCGACGTAAGCTTGTTCACGAACCACTCCATTGCTCGGGCCAAAGCTGACTTTTTCTGCACTTTGGCAATGTAACGACTTCATTTGAAAGTAGACGCACTTTCCGACTATGTACATAGAACTAGTGGCACCTGGCGACTAATGGATCCAATGAATCGAAGCCAGTACGCCCAGCAGCACGAACGGTGCAAATGGCAGCTTCTTTGACACTCCAGGCTCCATATATCGAAGATGTTCTCTAAGTCGTTGACTCATATGAAGCCAGACTCTTGGCGCAACAAGCAGCCAGAGCAGACTGGCGACGCCGGCGCCGATAAACGCACAAAGAATGAATAAACCGTTCGTCGCAAGGCCCATGGCTGTCATTAGTTTCACATCGCCGGCCCCCATGCGCCCCATGAAGTACCCCGGCAGGGTCAACACCAGAGCGATCACGCCCGCCCACAGTCCCTGCTGCGCTTCGGCACCGAGCCAGGTCGTGCCATTCACCAGCAGATAGATCAGCGCCAGTGCTCCCGCGCCGAATGTCAGTGCATTGGCGATACGCCGGTGTCGGGCATCCTGGACGGCGCACACGGCCAGCCAGATCAGGAGAACGAAACTCTGCATCCGGTTAAATCCCGTCCGATTTTGCTGATTGATTCTATGCTGATACTACGCAGTGAACGTCAGGGTAGACGCAGTCATGAAAACCGGCTTCGCAAAATCACAGGCAGGCGCAGTGGCGATCGAATTCGCCCTGGTATTCGTGATTTTTTTTGCCGTGTTCTACGCGCTGGTCAGTTACAGCCTGCCGTTTGTATTGATGCAGACCTTCAATGAGGCGACATCCGAAGCGGTGCGCCGCAGCGTCGCAGTCGACCCCAACACGCCCGGTTATGCCTCCGTGGTGGTGAGCACTGCCAACACCGCGTTGACCCAGCAGTTGCAGTGGGTGCCACCCGCGCTGAACCTGGTGGTCGGCGTCGACACCTCAGCGGTGTATGACGCCACTCAAGGTACGCTGACGGTCAGAGTCGATTACCCCACCAGCAAGCTCAATCAGGTCATTCCGTTTCTGGTGCTACCGGGCGTGGGTGCCGTGCCGAGCCTGCCCGCCACCCTCTCCGCCGCGTCGAGCCTGAAATTTTGACCTCCGGCGACCATCTGTTCGGACGCCTGCTCAAACGTGCGCCCGCGCCCGCCAGTGAACTGCCCGACCACCTCGGCTCACCGCCGCAGGGTTTGCACCTGCACCTGGATCACGACGGCGGCGTACTGCAGATGGCCGGGCCGTTACGTCATCTGTTGGCGCAACAGCCGCCCCACGATTCGCCGCTGCCGTTGGCGGCCTATTTACTCGCCCACAGTACGCTACCGATCGAAGGCCGGCCGCAGGACTGGCAAGGGCAAATGCTCGACCTGGATTTCCCCGGACTCAGTGACCAGACCCTGCATTTGCGCGGCTGGGTGCAGCCTTCGGCGGCGGGCTGGGTATTGCAACTGATGGACATCGGCGACCTGCTGCTGGAGCGCCAGCAATCGCGCCACCGCGAATCCTGTCAGGCCCTTGCCGGGCAGATCAGCGACCACCTGCGCACCTGCAGCCTGATGCGCCTGCCGGTGGTGCTCAGCGAGCAGTTGCAGGCCATCGCCCAGCGCTGGCGAATCCCGTGCCTGGCCATCGCCCTGCTCGACGAACAGGCACAGGGCTGGCAGATTTTTCAACACTATCGCGCCCACGATGCCCCCATGCTGTGGCAGGACAGCCAGCGTCTGGGCACGCCGCTCGACAGCCTCAACGGCAGCGCACCGCAGCGTCTCGGCGCGCATCACGGTTTGTTCGAACACTCGCGCGTTGCAGCGATCTTCGGCAACGCCGATGGTTTCGCCGTGCCCTACAGCGATGATCGCGGGGTGGCGGCATGGCTGCTCTGTGGTTTCTATACCGTGGACGTTGTCGCGCCACACCTGAGCGACCGCGACTGGATGTCACTGACCGGCGCGCTCGCCGGCCCGCTGCTCAGCCGTCTGCGGGATCAGCAACATCATCACTACACCGAGCGCCTCGAGTCGCTGCAAACCCTGCTGGGTACCGGCTGGTGGGAAATGCTCGGGGACTACGTGTTGCTGGCGCCGTCGCTGCTCGCTGCGCTGCCGGCGGACAGCGCGCGAATCTCGCTGCAAGACTGGCTGGGGCTGATTCATCCGGCCGACCGCGAAGAACTGCGCAGCCGTGTGCACGCCCTGCAACTGCACGGCGAGGCCCTGAGCCTGAGCGTTCGTCTGCACCGCAGCGAATCAGGACAAACACCGCTGTGGTATCGCGTGCAAGGTCAGGTCGCCGGCAGTGGTGAACAGCGGCGCCTGGTGGGGTTCATGCTCGACATCAGCGACAACCGGAACCAGCAGCAGCGAGCCGAAGCTGCGCACGCGCGACTGGACAACCTGATCGCCAGTTCGCCAGCGGTGATTTATGTGCAGCGCTACGTCGAGGGCGCGCTACGTCCCGATTTCTTCAGCGCCAGCTTGCAGCCGCTGCTGGGCTGGACGCCGGACGAGGGCATTGGCACTGACTGGGTGCAATTGATTCATCCTGAAGACCGCGATCTGTATTTGGCCCGTACCCGCCAACTGCTGCGCGAAGGCTCGGTGCGCGCGCGCTTTCGTTTACGCGACGCGCGCGGCGAATACCACTGGCTGCTCGATGAAGCCAAGCTGCTGCGCAATGACCTGGGCCTGCCGGTCGAAGCCGTCGGCCTGTGGCTGGACGTGACCGAAGCGACCCTCGCCGCCGAACAGGTCAAACAGAGCGAAGAGCGCTACCGGATTCTGGTGGAAGACTCGCCGGCGATGATTTGCCGTTATCGTCCGGATCTGACCCTGACCTTCGGCAACCGGCCGCTGGCGACTTATCTGGAATGCTCGCCGGAGCAATTGCCGGGGGTCGATCTGGGCAGCTGGATGTCCGACGAACAACGCGCGGCCTTCGTGCAACGCCTGGCGCTGCTGACTCCGGAGCTGCCGGTGAGCACCGCCGAAATCAGCCTGCAACTGCCCGGACGCGAACATGCCTGGTGGGTATGGTCCGATCGCGGGGTGTTCGATGAACACGGGCGCCTGCTCGAAGTGCAGGCCGTGGGCCGCGACAACACCGAGGTACGCCGCTCGCAACAGCAACTCACACAAAGCGCGAAAATGGCCACCCTCGGCGAAATGGCCACCGGCCTGGCCCACGAAATCAACCAGCCGCTGAACGTGATGCGCATGGCCATCGTCAACGTGCTCAAGCGTCTGGGCAACGGCGATGTGCAGATCGACTACCTGACCGACAAACTCAATCGCATCGACGCCCAGGTGCAGCGCGCGGCGAAAGTGGTCGATCACATGCGCGTGTTCGGTCGCCGCTCGGAGGTCGAGCAGCAACTGTTCAATCCGGCGTCGGCCATCGAAGGGACGCTGTCGTTGCTCGCCGAAGGCATGCGCGGCAAAGGTGTCGACCTGCGGATCAGCGAAACCGGTTTTAGCGTGCAGGTGCGCGGTTATGTCGATCAGCTGGAACAGGTGCTGATCAACCTGATGGTCAATGCCCGCGATGCGCTGCTCGGCAAACGCGAGAAGGAGGCGTCATTCAAACCCTGGATTTCGATTTACGCCGAGCGCGATGAAAGCAAGGTGCGGCTGTGGGTTGAGGACAACGGTGGCGGCATCGACCCACGTTTGCTGGAGCGGATTTTCGAACCGTTCTTCACCACCAAACCGGTGGGCGTCGGCACCGGTCTGGGGCTGTCGGTGAGCTACGGCATCATTGAAAACATGGGCGGCCATTTGAGCGTGCGCAACTCGCTGGAGGGCGCACGTTTCTGCATCGAGTTGCCGATAGCGCCGGACGTCTAGATCACCAGATAAGCCTTGCCGGTCTGACCGCAGGTCATGTTGGCGCCGACGTCGACGTCCATCAGGTTGATGCCCAGGCTTTTCAGCAGGTTGTTGAGCAAGGGGTCGAGCAACGGACTGACGAGGTTGGTAATCAGTGGCTGCAAAATCGCCGTGACATCACTGATCAGGCTGGCCACGCCAGTGACGATGGCGCCCAGTGGATTGCTGCCCTGCGGTTTGTAAACGATCAGATTGATCCCCGCCAACGTGTTCGCCAGGCTGTTGACGATATTGCTCGACGGCGCCGCAGAGATCACGCTTGGCGGCAGTTTGAGGTTGGCCGGCGTGGCGAACGGCGTGCTGCTGGAATACAGCAGATCCTGAGCGTTTTGCGCGACACTGGTGTTGACCATGATCGCAATACCGCCCGCCCCGTACTGCACGTGGGTGCTCTCGTCGCAACTGCCAATGCCGAGGATCTTGTGGCAGGTTACGGTGCCAAGATCGACCAGTGGCAACGGTGTGACCGTCGGTTCGGCGAGTGAGGAAAAGGCATTGGTCGGGTCGATCTTGCCGACCTTGAGATCCGCGATCGAGGTGAGGGTATGGGCGGTCAGACTTTTCGTGCCCGCAGTGCCCGGGCCTGCCGGGCAGCTGTAATCGGTGACGTAGCTGACCGCCCCACCGGCATCCAGGGCGATGTCGATTTGCGGCGATGGCAACAGCAGCGGATCAAGCTGTTCGCAACCGGCACCCAGCAGACAACCGACCGAGTTGAGGGTCGCCACCAGATTCAGACTCAACAGCGCATTGAGAGTCGGGGTCAATGTTCCGACCAGCCCCAATACGGCATTGGTCAACCCGGTCACCCCGGTCAGCACCGGCAGATTCACCGAGAGCAGCGTGCGAATCTGCGCCGTGCGCACGTAAATCCGGTCCGGCCCCAACGGATTGGCCTTGGCCCGCGCCGGATCGCCAATGGCCGAGAACTGCGGCGGCTCGATCACCTTGACCCGCACCGTGACATTGGCCAGCCCCAGCACGCTGATCGGCAAGGTCGCAGCCACCGCGCTCTTGCTGTTGGCCAGTTGCACCACGCCCTGAATCAATTGCAGCAGTTGCAGGTTGGCATCCAGCCCGGCCGCTGTCGTGCCGGTCTGCAACTGCAGGATGTCGCCGAGCTTGACCGGCGCCGCATTGATCGCCGCAACCTGCAATTGCCCCAGCGCAGTGATCACCGTGGCGGTCGCGCCGTTGAGCTGCACCACCGTCGCGGCCGCCTGAATCAGTTGGGTGACCGTGGCCTGGGTGTTGAGCAGTTGCGTGTAGTTACCGGCAGCGACGTTGAGGTTGATTGCCAGTTGGTTGAGGTAGCTGAGCAGGTTGATGTCGGTATTGAGCAGGCCATCCCAGCCCAGTGCCGTGAGGTTGACGTTGCCGCCGAGCAGCCCGGAGAACAGCGGATTGAGGATGTTCGATTGTGCGGTGTTGATGCTCGCAAGGTTGCTGCGGATGTTCAGTTGCGCGACCGTCGGCGTCGGCTGGGCGGCGACAGCCGAAGCATTCAGCGTGGTGTTCAGACTGACCGCCGAGCCCGTGAACAGCGCTTGTACCCCACCGGCAAAACTGGTGGTCACCGTGCGACTGGCAGCGACTTTCACCGCCGTCGACTGCGTCGCATCGGCAGTGAACGCGCGCAGTCCGGTGGCGGCGGTCTGCACGCTGCCGCAAGTCGTCACCAGCGTGTTGTTGCCATCGACGGTGTAGCCATTGCGCACGGCGCTTTGCCCGGCGTAAGTCGCGGCGCTGAGGCCTGACTGGCAGTTGCCGCCGCGACTGACCGCCTCCAGCGCCGCACTGTCGACCACCCGCTGCAACTTGCGCTGCTCCATGTACAGCCGACCGGTGTCGACCACCAACAGCATCAACACCAGCGCCAGACTGAGGGTCGCAGCCGCCATCAACCCGATCGCCCCGCGTTGCCGGGCCGGGCCGTTGAACTGCGTACGAGGCGACATGGCGCACTCCTTTGCCGGCGCGTTGCCGAGCGCTACCTCCGATGGTGGGTTTGAGTGTAGACGGCGCTAGTGGCAACGCGCCATTTGGTGCTGCACAAAACCCTGCAGACCTCGCCTGCTCGCGAATGCGCTGTGTCATTCAACATGGAGGTGGCTGACACGCCGTCTTCGCGAGCAAGCTCGCTCCCACAGGGGATTTGTGACGGGGCAAAAAAACGGGAGCCTCTTGGGCTCCCGTTTTTTTACGGCGCACTAGTGCGGTGGATAGTTGGCCAATATCCGGCTGACGGTTTCGCGCACCGCGTTGCTGCGATCCTGCGGATTCGGCGTGCTGCTGAGCATTTGCTCGTCGCTGCCGCGCCACACCAGTTTGCCGTCCTTGCCGTCGAGCAGGTCGATCTGGATCGTTGCCACCTTGTAGGTGATGTTGCGGGTTTCGTTGTACATCGGCGCGCCCCAGTAACCGTTCCACGGGCCGCCCCAACCGCCGCCGTAGTTGGTGGTCACTTGCTGCTGGCGATCTTCGACGATCAGGTAGGTCTGCACACTCAGGTCACCCTTGGCCCCCGCTGCGGCGGGACGCAAACCGCGCTGGTCGAGCTGATCACTGACGGCCTGGCGGATGCGTTGCTCGGTCAGGTCGCTTTTGATCCGTGGATCATCCGGGCGATATTGCAGCGCGGGTTCTTTCCAGCTCCAACTGCGATAGGCGGCGAAGTCGCGGCTGGCGTCAAAGTCGTGATTGACCTGGTTGGCAGCGCAGGCACTGAGCAGCGCGGCCATGGCCAGTAAAGCGAGACGACGGAACATGGTTGTTCTCCGGTTGAAGGCCTGAACCTGCGAAGCGTTCTCACCTGAAGTCTAGCTCGGCGGATAGGCCGACAGGGCTTTTTCCAGAGCCTCGCGAATGGCATCGGTGCGCACCAGTTGGCTGCCCTGGTTGGCGGTTTCGGCGCTGGCGCTCCACACCGGTTGCCCGGTGCCGGCGTCGAACAGATTGACCTGCACCACCACGACCTGCTCCTGATAGGTGCGAACAATCGGCACAGTGTTATACATGCCGTAACCGTGTCCGTAGCGATCATAGCCACCGTATCCGCCGTAGTAGCCGTAGTCGTCCTGCACCTGACGCAAGCGGGTTTCCAGACGCAGGTTGGCGCCGACCAACAGGTCGGCCGGTCGGTTGTCGTGCAACGGCCGCAATCCGCGCTGATCCAGCGCATTGCTCACCGCTTCGGCCACTTGCGCCGAGTCGGCCCACGCCGTGCCCGGCGGCAACTGGCCGTTGAGCCAGGCCCAACTGCGATAGCGCCCGTAATCGCGTGGCGGTGCCGGATAAGCACTGCGATCAAAGGTGTTGGCCGCTTGCGGCGGTGCCGGCGGCAACGGCCGTGACTGCGCGACGTACGGGTTGCTGCCCTGGCAGGCGGCCAGCCCCAGGCAGATCAGCAATAAACCGGATTGAGCTTTCATGCGATGCTCCGATCAGATCGGCCGGCAGATCCAGTGCAAGTAACGCCCAAGCCCGGCGAAGCTTGGGTGGCGACGGTGAGCGAGCTCCATCTCCAGCAAATCCACGAGTTCGGCGCGGGCCTGGAATTCCACGGGCATGTAGTCGTGAAAAACCCGGATCCCGCTCTGGGTTTCGACCTGCCACAACCCTTCGAGTTGCGTTGCCAGCTCCCGCGGATCAAGCGGCTGCTGCGGGGTCAGGCTTTGCTTTTCACCGGCCATGGTGTTTTTGCGCATTTTCTTGAAATGGCCTTTGAGCAGGTTGCGATAAATCAGCGCATCCCGGTTGTAGAACGCCAGCGACAGCCAGCCGCCGGGGCTGGTCAGCTGATGCAGCACTGGCAGGATCGCATGGGGTTCGGCCAGCCATTCGAGTACGGCGTGGCAGATCACCAGATCGTAGGGTTCGGTGAGCTGACCGAGCAGCTCCTGCCACGGCGCCTGGATGAACGTCGCGCTCTGCCCGGCTTCGGCGAAGCGTTGACGAGCCCCTTCGAGCATCGGTTCGGCCGGTTCGGTGAAGGTCACTTGATGGCCACGCTCGGCCAGCCACAGCGACATGTGGCCCAGGCCGCCACCAATGTCCAGCACGCGCAACGGCCGGTCCGGCAACGCTTCGGCCAGGTCGGCCTGCAACACCGCCAGGCGAATCGCGCCTTTGGCGCCACCGTAGATTTTTTCGGCGAAACGGGTCGCCAACTGATCGAAATGCCGGTCGCTCATCAGCTGAACCGCCGTTCGCTGTCAGCCAGCTTGCTGCGCACCACTTCATTCATGTCCAGCCCCAACTCGCTGCACAGCAGCAACAGATACAGGACGATGTCACCGACTTCCTGCCCGGCATGCGCCAGTTTGTCCGCCGGCAACTGGCGCGACTGGTCTTCGGTCAGCCACTGGAAAATCTCCACCAGCTCGGACATTTCCACGCTGGCGGCCATGGCGAGGTTTTTCGGACTGTGAAATTGCCGCCAGTCATTACGGTCGCGGATGGCGTGCAGGCGTTCGGTCAGTTCAACAAGGTTCATCGGGCTCTCCTGAAGGCGTATAGCTTCGGGGGGATACGCGTTGAAGGCAAGGCCCACGTAGGAGCTGCCGCAGGCTGCGATCTTTTGATCTTGCCCCTGAAAATCAACAGCCAAAGATCGCAGCCTGCGGCAGCTCCTACAGATTTTCCGTTCGGCGCGGCATTGGGCCATACTCCTGTCAGGGAACTCGGCCACCCGCGTTGTGGCCCAAGGCTCAGCTCTTTCATCAGGATGCACACATGCAGGTAGAAAGCTTTTTCGAATGGCTCGGCCAGGCACTCGGTTCAATCATCCGCTTCATCGTCGATGGCCTCAGCGGCCTGTTCAACATACTGAGCAACGCTGGCGGCAATTTTGTCGATGGCCTGGCGAAGACGCTGGGCATGGACACCTCGATCATCAGCATCCTCGCGCTGATTGTCGGCCTGATGCTGCTGTGGTCGGCGATTCGCGCGTTCATGAATGCGTCGATCATTGCCGGGATCATCTGGCTGCTGTTGGGGTTGTGGTTGTTGAGCTGGATCATCCATTAGCCCTTGTGGGAGCGAGCCTGCTCGCGAAGGCGTCAGATCAGTCAAAACTGTTCTGAATGACACACCGTTTTCGCGAGCAGGCTCGCTCCCACATTGGTTTGCATCGCAGGCCGCATGAATCGCTACAATCCCCGCTCCCCCAAGGAGCCCGCATGTCCAACCTGATTGCCGACTGGCGCGACCGCCCGACTCACCGCAAGGTCTGGGCGCTCGCCGCGCCGATGATTCTTTCGAATATTTCCGTACCGCTGGTGGCGCTGGTCGACAGCACCGTCATCGGCCACCTGCCCCACGCCCATCAGTTGGGCGCAGTGGCGGTCGGCGCCAGCCTCTACACCTTCCTCGCCTGGACCATGGGCTTTCTGCGCATGGGCACCACCGGGTTTGCCGCCCAGGCCGCCGGGCGCAGCGATGGCGCGGCGTTGCGGCAGATTCTGTTGCAGGGTTTACTGCTGGCGCTGGGACTGGCAATCGTGCTCGGCACGCTCGGCGTGCCGTTGAGCGGCGTGGCCCTGCACGTCATGCAGCCGTCGGCGGAACTTGATCAACTGACCCGCGAGTTCTTCCACACCCGGTTATTCGGGCTGCCCGCAGCGCTGGCCAGTTACGCCCTGGTCGGCTGGTTCCTCGGCACTCAGAACGCCCGGGCGCCGCTGGCGATTCTGCTGAGCACCAACCTGATCAACATCGCTCTGAACCTGTGGTTCGTGATTGGCCTGGAATGGGGCGTGGTCGGCTCGGCCCGGGCCTCGGTGATCGCCGAGTGGAGCGGTGCCCTGCTTGGCCTGTGGCTGACCCGTGGCGCCTTGCGCGCCTATCCCGGGCACATCGCCTGGGCGGCCTTGAAGTTGTGGCAGAACTGGCGCCCGTTGCTGGCGGTCAACCGCGACATTTTCATCCGCAGCCTGGCGCTGCAATCGGTGTTCTTCCTGATCACCGTGCAAGGCGCGCGTTTGGGCGATGCCACGGTGGCGGCCAATGCCCTGCTGCTCAACGGCCTGCTGCTGACCGCCCATGCGCTGGACGGTCTGGCGCATGCGGTCGAAGCCTTGTGCGGGCACGCGATCGGCGCCCGCGATCGCCTCGCCCTGCGCCGCTCATTGGTGGTGGCCGGCGGCTGGTCGTTGTTGGCCAGCCTCGGATTTGCCGCGTTGTTTCTGCTGGCCGGGCATTTGTTCATCGAAATGCAGACCGACATCCAGAGCGTGCGCGACACCGCGTTCATTTATCTGCCGTATCTGGCGGTGTTGCCGCTGATTGCGGTCTGGAGTTATTTGCTCGACGGCCTGTTCATCGGCGCCACCCGCGCCCGGGAGATGCGCAATGGCATGCTGCTGACCGTCGCTCTGCTGCTGCCGTTTGCCTGGGCGCTGCAAGGGTTGGGCAATCACGGGCTGTGGATAACGTTCCTGCTGTTCATGATCTTGCGCAGCCTGACGCTCGGCGTATTGGCCCTGTGGCTGCGCCGCGACGACGGCTGGTTCAGCGGCGCCGCTCACTGAGCCGGCGTGTGTTTGACGAACGCGACGACCTGCTCAAGCACCGGCGCCAGGTGCCGAAGCGGCCGCGACAGGCTCGCCACCAGCGTTACATGACTGGGGCGCGAGTAGTACAGATCCTGCACCGGCACACCGGCCTCGCGCAGTTTGCGCGCCAGGCCTGCGGTGTTGCGCGTCGGATTGACCAGATTATCTTTGGTCGCAGCGATCAGCAGCGCCGGAGGCTCGCCCTGCCGGACATGGTTGATCGGCTGCGATTGCGGCGGTGAGTCAGGCCAGAAGAATACCGGGCGCACATCGGCATTCTTGATCGGCAGAAAATCGTACGGCCCGGCCAGGCCGATCCAGCCGCTGAGGTCTTTCGACGACATGCCCACCGCACCGAGCAGCGCAGGGGCGAGCGCCAGCATCGCCGCATTGTAGGCCCCGGAACTGTGGCCCATCAGGAACAGGCGTTGCGGGTTGCCGGAGAACCCGCGGATATGCGCCCGGGTCCAGGCCACCGCCCGCGCCGAGTCTTCAAGAAACAACGGATAGCGCACTTGCGGGTACAGCCGATAATCCGCCAGCACCGCGACGATCCCCCGCGACGCCAGCGCCTCGCCAACAAAGGCGTAATCGCCACGATCACCGCTGTTCCAGCTGCCACCGTAAAAAAACACCACCACCGGTGCGCCCTCCAGTGGCTGGCGTGGCACGTAGACGTCGAGCTTCTGCCGTGGATCTTCGCCGTAGGCAATGCCCGCCGTTCGCTGGAACGTGTCATCGGGTGTCAGCGCATTGAGCACCTTGACCGGCGAACACCCCGACAGCACCAGCAGCAGGCACCCGCCGAGGATTGAACCAAACCGTTGCCACAGCGGGTTTGTCATGGGTGCCACACCTCAAGATTGATCGTTCTGCCAGTGCCGCCGCACATGGTCGAGCCGTGCCTGCTGGCTCAGCCCGTCCGGCACGTCCGGCAGTTGCGCCCGGGGATGCTGCAAGCGTAGCCATAACCAGCCATCCAGCACCGCGCGGTCGCTGAAACCCAGGCTCAGGCCCTCCTGCACATGGGAGGCCATCCGCGCATAGTCGGTTCCCATGGATTGGCACCAGCGCCAGATGTGTTGTTCCAGCAGACAGTTTTGCAAGCGTTCGCGCTGGCGCCGGGTCAGGCTTTCGTCGACGCTCAGCGGCTCGACCACCCATTGCGGATTGCGCAGTTGCTGCCAGCCTTCACTGCCAATGGCGAGGTCAGCCCAGGTACCACCGAACCAGCGCAGCAGTTGGATCGGCCCGAGCCAGCGGCTCAGGTCGGCGGCATCACAGGCATCGAAGAAGTAACTGGCTGTCTGCCGGTTGTAGTAACCGAGCAAGGCGCGATGGTTGAGCCCGAACGAGACGGTCAGCATCCGTCGCAAATGACTCAGAAGAATCTGCCACGAGGCATCGCTCGCGATCAGCAGACCACGCCAGGTCTGCGGATCACGGTGACACAGCGCCGCCAGTGCCGGGCACTCGTGCAGGTCGACCAGCAGCGGCCCGAGCTCGCTTACCGCCTGAAATTCGGTGCCCTCGAACAGCCGCGTGCAATGGACGGCGGCGAACCCCTGACGCAACGTCGTCAGCGCCTGCTGCGCATCGGCGCCATCGAGCAGCAGCCACTGTGTCTGCGGGGTGAATGGCGCGCCGCTCAAGTGGCGCCGCCCTGTCCCAGCGACGCGACCAGCCGGCAACTGCAGATTGTCGCCGTGCAGTGGTTATAACTGCCACCGCCGGGCACCAGACACAACAGCAACAGCGGTTCGGCGGACATCAACCACCGCGCCAGACCGGCACTCGGCAGAACGTCCGGCAGCACCGGAGGCTCTTGGCAGTCTTCGATCAGGGCCGGTTCCTGCAACACACCACTGATCACCGGCTGATCCGGATCGCCCTCAAGAAAACTCACCACCACCTCGACGCCCTCGTCCAACGCTGCCGGCGCCGTCTCGCTCAACGCCGCAGAAAGGGGCAGCCAGCAGTGGCTGGCAGCAGCGCCTTCCCCCTGATAGAGCCAGTCAAACTGCACCGCTACCGACCGCCATTCGTCAGGTTGGGGCTCAGCGACGGTCACCACCCAGGCCCGTTGCAGACTGTGCATGCGCGGTGGTGTAGCAGGGCTCGTCGGCGGGGCAAGAGGCGCCTGGGCCGAGGCAAGAATCCGGTTGCTGTATGGCGGTTCGCTGGCCGGATCAGCACGATGCTCGATCCGGTTCAGCAGCCAGCGGCGGTTGCACTCGGCAAACGGATGTGCGCTCAGTGCCAGCCACCGCGCGCTGCGCAAGGTTGGCAGATCACTGTGGCCGTGGGCTTTGCCGGGCCGAGCCAAACGCTCCTGGATATCGCTGGCATCCACTTGCATCTGCCAGCGCCGGACGCTCGGCGAGTTCGCGTCATTGTCCACAGATGCCCCGCCAGCCAGCGGAAACCTTGCGGGATCATCAACGAAGACCAGGCAGTGCCCGTCAGGCCGATGCTCGAAGTAGTAGTGAATTCGCGCCTGCGCACACAGCCGCTGCACGAACTGCAGGTCCGACTCGCGGTATTGGGTGCAAAACGTGCGTACCGGGTATTCGCCGTGCAAATCAAAACGCCGTTGCGCGCCAGCGATACCGTGCTCCTTGAGGACCTGTGCGAGGATCTGCGGCACACACTGGCTGCTGAAAATGCGCTGACTGAAACGCAGCGCCAGACAACTCAACTTCGGTCCCAGCGTCACTCGGCACAACCGCACCCCCGCCTCGTGCTCATGCTGCACGACGCTCTGCAATTGCCCGCTCAGGCCATTGTGCCTGGGGCCGAAATGCAGGAACGCCGAGCGGTACAGCAGACCGGCAAGGTCCAGTTGCGAGTCATCGATCAACAGGTCAATGTCAAACGCAAAAGGTTCGCTGATGCCCTCACTGCCGGTAAAGGCCAGCACCTCGAAGGGGTCGGGCAGCCCCGTTACATCGAGACGAAACGACGGCTCGTTGACTGATTCGAACATGGGCGGATCTCTACAGGAGGGGCGGCCGGGGATTCTCGCCGAGAGACATGGCCGAGTAGAGAGCTGAAGTACAACTTAGGAAATGACCTACGCGAAAAGCAGACGGGATCACTTCACCGGCTGTGGCAGGCAGTTATTTCGCGGGAAATTTGGGAGATGTCCCACCGGGTCATCTGAATTTTCCACCGCTTTCGAGGAAATTTCAGACAACCCGGTGCAACAGCATCTGTCTCAGGAAGACAGGTAGGAGGAGCGGGTCAGCCCCAGACGCAAGGCATCGAGGAACTGCGTGCGTTCGCTGGCACTGATGCGGGCACTGGCGCACTTGTCACGGTAGTGGGTCATCAGTTCTTCCGGCGACAAGTGCACGTAGCGCAGCATGTCTTCGATGGTGTCGTGGGTTTCGATACCGGCGTGGTACACGCTGCCATCGGCGTTCTGATAGATGTTCACCGAGTCGGTGTCACCGAACAGGTTGTGCATGTCGCCGAGAATTTCCTGATAGGCGCCGACCAGGAACACCCCCAGCAGATAGTCTTCACCTTCGTTCAGACCATGCACGGGCAGGCTGGTCTCGATGCTCTGCTCGTCGACGTACTGGTTGATCTTGCCGTCGGAGTCGCACGTCAGGTCTTGCAGCACGGCACGACGCAGCGGCTCTTCGTCCAGACGATGCAGCGGGATGATCGGCAGCACCTGATCAATCGCCCAGGTGTCCGGCAGGCTCTGGAACACCGAGAAGTTGCAGATGTACTTGTCGGCCAGCTTGTCGTTGAGTTCGTCGAGCACCTGACGGTGCGAACGCTGACGGGCTTTCAACGAGTTATGCAGGCGACGGCACACCGCGAAGTAGCACTGCTCGGCCAGGGCCTTTTCCGCCAGGGTCAGTTTGCCGTCGGCGTACTGCGAAGCCACGTCGCTCATGTAGTGCGTAGCGCGCCAGTAGGTCTCGGTGACCATTTCGATATCGGTCGGGCCGAGCAGGTCAACCAGCCACTGCACGGTTTCCGGCAGGGCTTCCTTGTTTTCGATCTGTGGCACGTCGTCGTTGTGCTTCTCGACGTCAGTCACTTGCACCACCAGCATCGCGTGGTGTGCGGTCAGCGAACGGCCGCTTTCGGAGAAGATGTGCGGATGCGGCAGGCTCTGCGCGTCGCAGAATTCCTTGAGCATGCCGACCACGACACCGGCGTAATCGTCCATGTCGTAGTTGATCGAACTGGCATTGCGCGAGTGGGTACCGTCATAGTCGACACCCAGACCGCCGCCGACGTCGATGTGATCGACCGGCAGGCCAAGGTTGCGCAGCTCGCCGTAGTAACGGATGGCTTCCTTGAAACCGTGCTGGTAGTCAGCCAGGTTGGCAATCTGCGAACCCATGTGGAAGTGCAGCAGGCGAATGCCCTGATCCAGGCCCGCGGCGCGGAAACGCTCGACCACCGACAGCAGTTGCGCCGCCGACAGACCGAACTTGGATTTCTCGCCACCGGTGTCCGCCCACTTCGACGACGCCAGCGACGACAGGCGCACGCGCAGGCCGACCTGTGGCTTGACCTTGAGCGAGGCCGCTTCTTCGATCACCAGGCCGACTTCGGATTCTTTCTCGATGACGATGAACACGTTGTGGCCGAGCTTCTGGCCCATCAGCGCCAGACGGATGAACTCGCGGTCCTTGTAACCGTTGCAGACGATGGTGCCGCCCTTCGGCGCCAGTGCCAGCACCGCCAGCAGCTCAGGCTTGGAGCCGGCTTCCAGACCGATGGAAACGTTCTGGGTGGCGATGATGTTCTCGATCACCGCTTCCTGCTGGTTGACCTTGATCGGGTACAGCGCGGTGTACTTGCTCTGGTATTCCAGGCGCTCGATGTTCGAGTCGAAAGCACCGGTCAGCTGACGGACGCGGTCTTGCAGGATGTCGGGGAAACGTACCAGCAACGGCAGGGACAAGCCGCTCTTGCGCAGTTGGTCGACTTGTTCGAACAGGTCGATAGGCGAACTGCTCGGGCCGTTCGGACGAACTTCGACGCGACCGGCGTCATTGATCGCGAAATACCCGGCCCCCCAATGGCGAATCCCGTAAACACTGCGGCTGTCCGCAACTGTCCATTGGCTGCCATCGTCTTTGCGTGTGCGTCGTACGGACATCGAAGTCCCCTATAAAGAAGTCATAGTGCGTCGCCTGATCGCAGGCCGGCGCAGTCTAAAGAATGAAAATGACGGTTCGTCAGCGCGGCGGTAGACCGCGCTGACCGCGTGTAGTTTAGAAACCGGTCATGAACAGGCTCTGTGAAAACCATGGAGACGACGCCGGATCTGAACTGCTTCAGTGCCGGATCAAGCCGCAGATGGATTTCACAGAGGCTGCTAGCCGCCGGACTTCTTCGCTTTGAAACCGTGTTTGATCAGCTCTGCCAAGAGTAGCTCGACATGATCGCCCTGGATTTCGATGACCCCGTCCTTCAACGCCCCACCGGTGCCGCAACGTTTCTTCAACGTTGTCGCCAGTTCCTTCAGGGCGTCTTCAGCCAGCGGCACGCCGGTGATGGTGGTCACCGTTTTGCCGCCACGGCCCTTGCTCTCGCGACGCACGCGGGCAATGCCGTCCCCGGCCGGGATCACGGTTTGTTTGCAGATACAGGCGTCCACCGGTTTGCTGCATTCCGGGCAATGACGACCTGCGTCGGTGGAAAATACCAGGCCGCCCAGGGCGGCGAAGGATGCGGCTTTTTTGGCCACCGGCAATCCTCTTGGGAGGACAAAGACTGATCGCGACCTTGGGCAAGGTCATCGACCGCGAAGCCCCACTCAGGCAGGGGCAGCGCTACTGCACCGAAACAATTGAACCGCTCGACTTCGACCTGCAGGAGCTGTCGAGTGCAACGAGGCTGCGATCTTTTGATCCTGGTCTTCGAAAATCAAAAGATCGCAGCCTTCGGCAGCTCCTACAGGCCTGTCATCGTTCAGGCCCACATCAAACCATTCGGTGCAGCTTGAAAAGGTCGCGCAGTGTAACGGCAAAAAGCGCAATTGCTAAGAGCCAATCGGCGCCAATTTATGTGTTCTTTGCGACGTCGCTTTGCTGCGCCTTCAGATAGCGCTTCAACGCGGCCAGAGAGTCCGGGCAGTAAGGCTTTTGCTCGATTTCCAGCAGCACCTGTTCGACCGGAATGAAGCGTGCTTCCAGCACTTCTTCCGGCTGCAGTTTCAGCGGGCCGTCCCACACCGCGGAAAACGCCGAGCACCACAGGCGATTGCCGGTGTCCTCGAAGAAGAAATGATCGTGGGCAGTCAGTTCCACCCCACTCACCCCCAACTCCTCTTCCAGCTCGCGGGCCGCCGATTCGGCGTAGGTCTCATCGGCCTGGACCATGCCGCCGGCCGCCACGTCCCAGTAACCGGGATAGATCGCCTTGCTCAAGGTGCGCCGATGCACGCAGAGCTCACCGGCACTGTTGAACAGCATGATGTAAGTGCCGCGACCGATCAGCCCACGCTCACGCAGATCGGCCCGCACCAGGGCGCCGAGCAGGTTGTCCTGCTCGTCGACCCAGGCGATCTGTTCAGCATCGGAGGCGGCGCGATGGGCCGCCTCTTTGGCGCTCTCGTCCATGACTCAGCCCTGATTGAGCAGTTGACGCAGATCGATCACGGCGGCGTTGGCCCGGGAGATGTAGTTGGCCATGACCAGCGAGTGGTTGGCCAACACGCCGAAGCCGCTGCCGTTGAGAATCATCGGGCTCCAGACCGGCTCCTGCGAGGCTTCCAGCTCACGAATGATCTGGCGCACGCTGACCGTGGCGTTCTTCTTCGCCAGCACATCGGCGAAATCGACTTCGATGGCGCGCAGCAGGTGCGACAGCGCCCAGGCCTGACCGCGTGCTTCATAGAACACGTTGTCGATCTGCATCCACGGAGTCTCGACCACTTCTTCGTCAACCTGCGGCACTTCGCCCACCGCCGGCACTTCGGTTTTCAGTGCGGTGTTGAGCTTGACCCGGCCGACACTGGCCGACAGGCGTTGCGACAGCGAACCCAGGCGAGTGCCGACATCGCCCAGCCAGTTGTTCAGGTTGTCGGCGCGGGCGTAGAACAAGGCGTTTTTCTGCGTTGGATCAGACAGACGCGCCTGATAACGGCTCAGGGAGTTGATGCCTTCCTGATACTCCGATTCGCTCGACGGCAGGATCCAGCTCTTGTTGTCGAAGTTGAAACGCGGTTCGGCCTTGGCCAGATCGGCGTCTTCAGCCGACTGCGACTGCGAACGGGCGAAGTCTTTGCGCAGCGCCCGGGTCAGGTCACGCACTTGCACCAGCACGCCGTATTCCCAGCTCGGCGTGTTGTCCATCCACAGGCCTGGCGGGAAGCGGTCGTTGGAAATGTAGCCACCCGGCTTGTTCAGCAGCGTGCCGGCAACAGTCTTGAGGGTTTCGACCGTGGTGTAGCCGACCACCATTTGCTTGCCTTCTTTCTCGGCAGCCGCCTGGGCATTTTGTGCCACCGGGAACAGCGCGGGCTCCTGGCTCCAGTACCAGCCCAGGCCAATGGTCACCAGCAGATAAATGCCGATCAGCGTGGCCAGCGCGCGGCTGAACAGCAGCCCGCCCACGTAGCTGCGGGTGGCCGACTTCGGTTCAGCGGCACGTTCAGGCGCGCTGCCCGCGCGGTTCTTCCAGTCCAGCATGGCGATATCCTTTCAATCACTTGGGTTCAACGGTTCGACCACAACCATACAACAACGTGCCAAGGCCGGGCACCCGCCATCGAAGAGAAGCAGAAAATCCACGGAGAGCGCGACTTCAAGCTGCGAACTTTCTAAGGGTTTCCCTGATGCATCGTCCACGCTAAAAGTCGGCACGCCGTCGTCAAGGATCAATCCCAACCTGCACCATAGCGGTGTTGCCAAAGATTTTTTCGCTGACCAAGCCGCCCGACGCGCCCGGTTTCAGGGGACTTCATCGACGAACGGGTCGAATCCAGCACCAACTGGTCAGAAACTGAATTGTGCAGCACCGCAGATTATTGACGCACGACACTCATATAAGGGAAAAGAGGTGCTAGCATAGAGCCACCAGTCGATCTCAGCATGCGCCCTAACTAGTAGTCAGGATATGACCGAGCCAGAAGACCCCAGCCGTGAGCGCCTCAAGCACCACTTTGCCCAGCGGGTAATTCATCAGGCACGTCAGATTCTTGAGATATGGCAGCGCCTGCAACGCAGTGAGTGGTCCACTGCCGACCTCGCCGAACTGAGCGAAGCGAACTTGCGCCTGCTGCGTTTTGCCGAGCGCTTCGAGCAGCCCGAGCACACGCAACTGGCTCATCACATCAGCCAGTCGCTGGAAGCGGTGGACGCCAATCGCGGGCGTCTGAGCAGCGGCCTGATCACCGACCTCAATCGCTTGATGCAGCGCCTGTCCCGCACCGGTCTGCGCCATGGCGATCAACTCGACCAGACCTTCCTGCCGCCGCTGCGCAAACCAATCTACGTGATGCTGCAAGATCACGACCGCGCCGAACGCCTGGCCAAGCAGCTGGAATTCTTCGGGCTGACCGCACAGGCGCTGGACAGCGTCGCCGCATTTCGCTCCTCGATGGTCGAGCGCTTGCCGGCCGCAATCGTCATGGACGTGGACTTCAGCGGCGCCGGTGTCGGCCTGCAACTGGCCGCCGAAGCGCAGGTCGGCCTGGAAGAACCGCTGCCGCTGCTGTTCTTCAGCCTGCACGAAACCGACACCCCGACCCGCCTCGCCGCCGTGCGCGCTGGCGGCCAGGAATTCCTCACCGGCACCCTTGAAGCGTCGAGCCTGCTGGAGAAGATCGAAGTCCTGACCTGCGTCGCCCAGTACGAACCTTATAAAGTGCTGATCATCGACGACTCCCGCGCCCAGGCCCTGCACACCGAACGCCTGCTCAACAGCGCCGGAATCGTCACGCGTACCCTGATCGAACCGATCCAGGCGATGGCCGAACTGGCGGACTTCCAGCCGGACCTGATCATCCTCGACATGTACATGCCGGCCTGCACCGGCACCGAACTGGCCAAGGTCATTCGCCATAACGACCGTTACGTCAGCGTGCCGATCATCTACTTGTCCGCCGAGGACGATCTGGACAAGCAGCTCGACGCGATGAGCGAGGGCGGCGACGACTTCCTGACCAAGCCGATCAAGCCGCGACATCTGATCACCACCGTGCGCAACCGCGCCGCCCGTGCGCGCAACCTCAAGGCGCGGATGGTCCGCGACAGCCTCACCGGCCTGTACAACCACACGCACATCCTGCAATTGCTCGAAGACTGCTCGTTCCGCGCCCGGCGCGAGAACAAGCCGCTGAGCTTTGCCATGCTCGACATCGACCACTTCAAACGGGTCAACGACAGCCACGGCCACCCGATGGGCGACCGAGTGATCAAGAGCCTGGCGCTGTTCCTCAAGCAACGCTTGCGCAAGACCGACTTCATCGGTCGTTACGGCGGCGAAGAGTTCGCCATTGTCATGCCCGACACTGATATAGAAGCCGCGCACAAAGTGCTCGACGAGATCCGCCAGCGCTTTGCCGAAATCCACTATCCGGCGCAGCCGCAGGATTTGTGGTGCACCTTCAGCGCCGGCGTGGTGGAAATGCACGAAGACTCCGACAGCCTGATGATGGCCAGCCAGGCTGACGAAGCGCTGTACCGCGCCAAGGGTGCCGGACGCAATCGGGTGCAGACCGCGCGCGACTCAAAGCAAAGTGCCACCTTTTCATCGGAATCCACCGATTCGGTCATAACCTTGTAACAGAACCGCAATAAATTCAGGCGCTTACCATTTCTGCCGTTGGTAGCCGTCATGCGCCTGAAGTTGCTCACCAATCTCAACACCCTGCTGCTGGTCGCCGTCTGCGTGGCCCTCGGCGCGACGCTGTGGTGGTCGCAAAAAGCCCTGGAGCGTCCGTATCTGTTGATGGAGCGCTACCTGGGCCTGTCGCAGCAATTTCAGAATGACGTGGCGCGCAATGTCGAGGACTACCTCGCCAGCGGCGACGCCCTGCGCCTGAGCAGTGCCAGCCAGGCCATCGACGGCTTGCAGAGGGAACTCGGTGAACTGCCACCGGCGCTAACCGAGACCCTGCGCCCGAGCCTGTCGAGCCTGGAAGCATTCAGCAAAACCGACCTGCTCGCCGCCGGCAAACTGGCCGGTGATCCGCAGGCACTGCTGCTGCAAGCCGAACGCGAACTGAGCGCCAGCCTCGATCAACTCAGCACCTACGCCAATGGCAACGCGACGTACCTGACGCCGCTGCTCGTCGCTGCGCAGCATCTAGGCAAGCTGTCGCTGGCCCGCGACAAACTGGTCAGCAGCGGCCGCAGTGAACTGGCGGCCGATGTCGAGCGTGAAGTCGACAATATCCGCACCCAGGCTCAGGCCATCGATGCCCTGCCCCTGCTCGGCGTGGTCGCCAAGAATGAATCCGGCAGTGATGACTTCGCCGCAATGATGGGCATCGAAAGCACCGAAAAAGCCGCTGCCGAAGACGCCGGCATCGGCCTCAAGCGTGAACTTAACAGCCTGCTCGGCCGCTACCCGGCGGAGCTGGCACGCACCCGCGAGCAGATCCAGAAACGCACCGAACTGAGTACCGCGACCCACCTGAAAATCGCCGCCGTGCAACAGGCGATCGCTGGACTCGAACCGGTGGTGCGCGCCCAGCACGGACAGATTCAGGGCGAAGTACGCCTGATGCAGGGCGTGATGATCGGCCTGATTCTGCTGATCGCGCTGCTGATCGACACCTTGCAGCGGCGCCTGGCGCGCACCCTGACCAACCTTGCTCCGGCGCTGTCGACCTGGGCCGAAGGCGATTTCAGTCGCGACATTCATTTGGGCAAAACCAACCGCGAACTGCATGACATTGAGGCTTCGCTCAACCGCTTGCGCGCGTATCTGGTAGATCTGGTCGGGACGATTCGCGGTAACGCCGAACAGGTCGCCGACAGCAGCCGTACCCTGGCCGAACTGAGCAACAACCTGCACTCCGGTGCCGAGCATCAGGCCGGCGACACTGCGCTGATCCGCGATTCACTGGGTGAGCTGGAAGCGACGATTCAGCAGGTCGCCGGCGATGCACGGCAGGCTGCCGATGCCAGCCGCCATGCCGGGCTGGCCGTGGAGCACGGGCAAACCGTGATCGGCCAAAGCCTCACAGGCCTGCACGCGCTGGTCGGCGAGGTGCAGGGCAATGCACAGATGATCGAGCACCTGGCCGAAGAGTCGGCGACCATTGGTGGCGTGCTGACGGTGATCCGTTCGATCGCCGACCAGACCAACCTGCTGGCCCTGAACGCGGCAATCGAAGCGGCGCGGGCCGGGGAAATGGGCCGTGGCTTTGCAGTGGTGGCCGAGGAAGTGCGCTCACTGGCACAACGCACGGCCGGCGCGACAGCGGAAATCCAGACGCTGATCGCCGGCCTGCAAGCCGCCGCCCGACAATCGGTCGAAGGCATGCGCGCGCAGGTCGAACACGCCGAAGCCACAGCCAATCAGGCACAAGCGGCGGACGGCGCGCTGGATAAAATCGTCGGCGCGATCCAGACCATTTCCGACACAGCGATCCGCATCGCCGAGATCACCGCGCAGCAGAGCGGCGCGGTCAGCGAAATCCGTGATCACAGCGAGCGGATCCATCAATTGGGCGGCGATAACCTGCTGCGCATCGGCGAGGGTCGCGAACAGGGGGAGAACTTGCTGGTACTGGGTGGGCAACTGCATACCGCCGTGCAGGCCTTCCGCGTCTGACACCAACCTCTGTAGGAGCTGCCGAAGGCTGCGATTCTTTGATCTTGCTTCTAAAAATAAAAAGATCGCAGCCTTCGACAGCACCTACAGGACGAGATGAATGACCAGATCAAATCACTCAGTCACAAATTTCGCGTAAACATCGGTCATCGTGCTGGCTATTGCAGAGAACTGGACAGTCACAAAGCCTTTGCGGCATAGTCGCCGGGTTCTGACGACTGCTCATTCATAACAAGGAACATGCAGATGGCAACGCTACTGGTGCTGCACGGCCCCAACCTGAACCTGCTCGGCACCCGCGAACCCGGCACTTACGGTTCAACGACCCTGGCGCAGATCAATCAGGATCTGGAGCGCCGCGCCCGTGAAGCCGGCCATCATCTGCTGTATCTGCAAAGCAACGCCGAGTACGAATTGATCGATCGCATCCACGCCGCTCGCGGTGAAGGTGTGGATTTCATTCTGATCAATCCAGCAGCTTTTACGCACACAAGTGTCGCATTACGTGACGCGCTGCTGGGAGTGAGCATCCCATTCATCGAAGTGCATTTGTCCAACGTGCACAAGCGCGAACCTTTCCGCCATCACTCTTACTTCTCCGATGTAGCGGTGGGAGTGATCTGCGGCCTTGGCGCCAGCGGTTACCGACTGGCCCTGGAGGCCGCACTAGAGCAGCTTGAAACACAGGCAACGACTTGAACCACAAGCGTTAAACGCCCCTGACCGACCCTTGGGAGTTGATGATTCATGGATATCCGTAAAGTTAAGAAACTGATCGAATTGCTGGAAGAGTCCGGCATCGACGAGCTCGAGATCAAGGAAGGCGAAGAGTCCGTACGCATCAGCCGTCACAGCAAGACCCCGGCTCAGCAATACTACGCTCCGGCGCCGATGCAGGCTCCGGCCGCTGCACCTGCCGCCGCTGCTGCTCCAGTGGCTGCTGCCGCTCCGGCTGCCGCTGCTGCTCCTGCACTGAACGGCACCGTGGCCCGCTCGCCAATGGTAGGCACCTTCTACCGCAAATCTTCGCCAACCTCGCCAGCCTTCGTTGAAGTCGGCCAGACCGTGAAGAAAGGCGACACCCTGTGCATCGTCGAAGCCATGAAGATGATGAACCACATCGAAGCTGAAACCAGCGGTGTGATCGAATCCATCCTCGTCGAAGACGGCCAGCCGGTTGAGTACGACCAACCGCTGTTCACCATCGTTTGAACTGCGGAGAGCCTTTGATGACTGCGAAGTTGGAAAAAGTTCTGATCGCTAACCGCGGTGAGATCGCCCTGCGGATTCTGCGTGCCTGCAAAGAGATGGGCATCAAGACCGTCGCCGTTTACTCCAAGGCCGACAAAGAGCTGATGCACCTGGGTCTGGCAGACGAATCCGTCTGCATCGGCCCGGCTTCTGCCGCTCAGTCCTACCTGCACATCCCGGCCATCATCGCTGCCGCTGAAGTGACTGGCGCCACCGCCATTCACCCAGGCTACGGTTTCCTCGCGGAAAACGCCGATTTCGCCGAACAGGTCGAGAACTCCGGCTTCGCCTTCATCGGCCCGAAAGCCGAAACCATTCGTCTGATGGGCGACAAGGTGTCGGCCAAGCACGCGATGATCGAAGCTGGCGTGCCGACCGTTCCAGGTTCCGACGGCCCGCTGCCGGAAGACGAAGAAACGGCGCTGCGCATCGGTCGTGAAGTCGGCTACCCGGTGATCATCAAGGCCGCTGGCGGTGGTGGTGGTCGCGGCATGCGTGTGGTGCACAAGGAAGAAGACCTGATCGCCTCGGCCAAGCTGACCCGCTCCGAAGCTGGCGCGGCGTTCGGCAACCCGATGGTCTATCTGGAAAAATTCCTGACCAACCCGCGTCACGTCGAAGTTCAGGTACTGTCCGACGGCCAGGGTCACGCCATCCATCTGGGCGATCGCGATTGCTCGCTGCAACGTCGTCACCAGAAAGTTCTCGAAGAAGCGCCGGCACCGGGCATCGACGAGCAGGCGCGTCAGGAAGTGCTGGCACGCTGCGTCAAGGCGTGCATCGACATCGGCTACCGTGGCGCCGGCACGTTCGAGTTCCTGTACGAGAACGGTCGTTTCTACTTCATCGAAATGAACACCCGCGTTCAGGTGGAGCACCCGGTTTCAGAAATGGTCACCGGTATCGACATCGTCAAGGAGATGCTCAGCATCGCCGCTGGCAACAAGCTGTCGTTCACCCAGGATGACGTGGTTATCCGCGGTCACTCGCTGGAGTGCCGGATCAACGCTGAAGACCCGAAAACCTTCATGCCGAGCCCGGGCACGGTCAAGCATTTCCACGCTCCAGGCGGCAACGGCGTTCGCGTCGATTCGCACCTGTACAGCGGTTATGCGGTTCCACCGAACTACGACTCGCTGATCGGCAAGCTGATCACTTACGGCGCGACCCGCGACGAAGCCATGGCGCGCATGCGCAATGCCCTGGACGAAATCGTGGTGGACGGGATCAAGACCAACATCCCGCTGCACCGTGATCTGACCCGCGACGAAGGCTTCTGCAAAGGGGGCGTGAACATTCACTACCTCGAGCACAAGCTGGCTGGCGACAAGCACTAAGCTTCAGCCCGCACCAGACAAGGCCGCCTTCGGGCGGCTTTGTTGTTTCTGGAGATTGCAAAAAACCTGTGGGAGCGAGCTTGCTCGCGAAGGCGGCACATCAGTCAGCATCAAAGTGACTGGCAATCCGCTTTCGCGAGCAAGCTCGCTCCCACAAAAGCTTTGCGCTCGCGTAAACTTGCGCGCTTCTCGCTGGCCGCTAGGCTGCAATCATATTTTTTCAAAGGTGCCCGCCATGCCTTGGCTGCAAGTACGTCTCGCCATCAGCCCGGAACAAGCCGAAACCTACGAAGACGCTTTCCTTGAAGTCGGCGCCGTTTCGGTGACCTTCATGGACGCCGAAGATCAGCCGATCTTCGAGCCGGAACTCAACACCACCCCGCTGTGGGCGCACACGCACCTGCTGGCCCTGTTCGAGGGCGGCACCGAGCCTGCGCCGGTGCTGGCGCATCTGGAACTGCTGACCGGCAGCCCGCTGCCCGAGCATCACAGCGAAGTCATCGAAGACCAGGATTGGGAACGTAGCTGGATGGACGGTTTCCAGCCAATGCGTTTCGGTCAGCGCCTGTGGATCGTGCCGAGCTGGCATGCCGCGCCCGAGCCTGATGCGGTCAACCTGCTGCTGGACCCGGGCCTGGCATTCGGCACCGGCACTCACCCGACTACCGCGCTGTGCCTGGAATGGCTCGACGGCCAGGATCTGAAGGACTGCAACGTACTGGACTTCGGCTGCGGCTCGGGGATTCTGGCGATAGCCGCCCTGCTGCTCGGCGCCAAAGAAGCGGTCGGCACCGACATCGACGTGCAGGCGCTGGAAGCCTCGCGCGATAACGCCGGGCGCAACAATATTGCCGACGAGCTGTTCCCGCTGTACCTGCCGGAAGATCTGCCGCAGGTCAAAGCCGACGTGCTGGTGGCCAACATTCTGGCCGGCCCGCTGGTTTCCCTGGCGCCGCAGCTGTCCGGCCTGGTCAAGTCCGGCGGGCGTCTGGCGTTGTCCGGGATCCTCGCCGAACAAGGCGAAGAGGTCGCTGCAGCCTATGCGCAGGACTTCGATCTGGACCCGATCGCCAATCGTGATGGCTGGGTGCGCATCACCGGCCGTCGGCGCTAGAATGGCCGCCTGCATAAACCGGATCGCCGCATGACCGACAGCTTCGTCACCCAGTGCCCGCATTGCCAAACCAGCTTCCGCGTCAGCCATGCTCAGTTGAGCGTGGCCCGCGGGGTGGTTCGCTGTGGCTCCTGCCTGCAAGTGTTCAATGCCGCCAAACAGCTGCTGGAACAACACGCCGGCAAGGAAGCGGTTACGCCGGTGGCGCCGGCCATTGTCCAGCCAGCACCGTCTCAGCCCGTGGTCAGCGAACCGCCGCCAGTGGTCGAAGCGCCCGTCAACGACGAACCGCCCGCGCCGCGCGCCATCAGCCAAAAGCAATGGAGCGCCAGCGAGCTGGACCTGGACAGCCTCGATCTGGACGAAGAACTGGCCCGCCTCGAACAACGGGAAATCCAGCCGACCACCGAATTCGGTCGCCAGCGCGAAGAGTCCCTGAGCGCCCGCCGCGACAGCCCTGAAGCCGATGAAACGGTGTGGCGCGACAGCCTGTTCAGCGCACGCGACGATGAACGCCTGCCCGAGCCCGAAGATGAAATCGAGCCCGAGATCGTCGAAGCCGAACCGCTGAAAACCGCGCGCACCGAGCCTTCGTTGTCGCTGGAGCCAGTGGATCTGGACGACGAGCCGCCGATCCCGCAACTGCGCCTGCATGACCCGATCGATCCGAATGCCCGCCGCGAACGCCTGTCGGCCAGCGTCGAACCGGACGATGACGAGTTGCCATCGGTCGAACCGCTGCGTAAAAAACGTGAACGTGCCGAACCCGGCGTACGCGCCGAAGTGCTGCAGGATCTGACTGACGATCCACTGCAACTGGACTGGCAGAAGCGCCGTTCGCCCTGGGGCCGGCGCCTGCTCTGGAGTTTGCTGGTTCTATTGGCTGCCGCTGGTCTGGCCGGTCAGTACATCGCCTATCATTTCGACGAACTGGCGCGCCAGGATCAGTACCGCCCGTGGTTCCAGCAGTTCTGCCCGCAGATTGGCTGCACGGTGCCGTCCAAGGTCGACATCGGCAAAATCAAAAGCAGCAACCTGGTGGTGCGCAGCCATCCGGAATTCAGCGGGGCGCTGGTAGTGGATGCGATCATCTACAACCGCGCAACATTCTCCCAGCCGTTCCCGCTGCTGGAGTTGCGCTTCGCCGATCTCAACGGGCACCTGATTGCCAGTCGTCGCTTCAAACCCGGCGAATACCTCAACGGCGACCTTGAGGGCATGGCGGAAATGCCGCCACAGACGCCGATCCACATCGCACTGGACATCCTCGATCCAGGCCCCAAAGCGGTGAATTACAGCCTGAGTTTCCACTCCCCCGAGTGAATCGCTTCATCGCTTCAGGTTTGACGGCAGTTTTCTGACTTCGCCCACGGCAACCAAACCGCTGGCAATAACAGAATAACTGTTCAGATTTTGTTCAATTCAGCCTTTATCCAGTCATCGAGAGCGGGTATCATGCCAACCCTTTTTCGAACTCTCATGATCCGGCCCCACTTCAGGGAAGTCCTATGTCGGCGGTACGCATCGGCCCATATACATTGCAGAACGGTTTGATTCTCGCCCCGATGGCGGGCGTCACCGACCAGCCCTTTCGTCAGCTGTGCAAGCGTTTGGGCGCAGGGCTTGTAGTCTCGGAAATGGTCACCAGTGACATGAGCCTGTGGAACACCCGCAAGTCGCGCATGCGCATGATCCACGAAGGCGATCCCGAGCCACGCTCGGTACAGATTGCCGGTGGCGACGCGCAGATGCTCGCGGATGCGGCCAGGGCCAACGTCGAGCTGGGCGCACAGATTATTGATATCAACATGGGTTGCCCGGCAAAGAAGGTCTGCAACAAGGCCGCCGGCTCCGCGTTATTGAAGGACGAAGCACTGGTCACCGAGATCCTGCAGGCCGTCGTCGCTGCAGTGGATGTGCCGGTGACCCTGAAGATCCGCACCGGATGGGATCGCGACAACAAGAACGGCCTGACCGTGGCGAAGATCGCCGAGCAGGCCGGGATCACCGCGCTGGCCGTGCATGGCCGCACGCGCGCCGATCTGTACACCGGCGAAGCCGAGTACGACACGATTGCCGCGATCAAGCAGGCGGTGTCGATCCCGGTGTTTGCCAATGGCGATATCGATTCGCCGGAAAAGGCCCGCTACGTGCTTGACGCGACCGGTGCCGATGGCCTGCTGATAGGCCGGGCTGCCCAGGGGCGGCCATGGATTTTTCGCGAGATCGAACACTTCCTGCGTACCGGCGAGAAATTGCCGGCGCCGGAGCTGAACGAAGTGGAACGCATCCTGCTGGAGCATCTGGCCGCCCTTCACGCCTTCTATGGGGATGTGATGGGCGTGCGCATTGCCCGCAAGCATGTGGGCTGGTATCTCGCAACCTTGCCGGGCGCCAGGGAGTTTCGCGCCCACTTCAATCGTTTGGATGGTACGGAAACACAATGCGCCAACGTTCGGGAGTTCTTCGCCGAGCGTTACAAGAGCCTGACAGGGGACGAAGAAGGGGTGGCCGCATGACGATGATGACCGAGACTTTAGTGAGTGGAACAGCACCCGTGAGCGACAACGTGAATTTGAAACAGCACCTCAATACCCCAAGCGAAGAAGGTCAGACCCTTCGCGGGAGTGTCGAGAAGGCGCTGCACAATTATTTCGCCCACCTTGAGGGCGCGTCCGTCACGGATGTGTACAACCTGGTGCTCTCCGAAGTCGAGGCTCCCCTGCTCGAAAGCGTGATGAACTACGTCAAGGGCAACCAGACCAAGGCCAGTGAGCTGCTGGGACTCAACCGCGGCACACTGCGCAAGAAACTCAAGCAGTACGATCTGCTGTAAGCATTCAATCAAACCAGAAAGGCGCCCGCGTAAAACCGGTCGCCTTTTTTGCTGACTTCCTTTGCTTTTGATGGAAATTGAGATGACCGACCAGACTACCCGCCTGCCGATCCGCCGCGCCTTGATCAGCGTTTCCGACAAGACCGGGATCCTCGAATTCGCCAAAGAGCTTGAAGCCCTCGGCGTCGAGATCCTCTCCACCGGCGGGACGTTCAAGCTGCTGCGCGACAACGGTGTTGCCGCAGTGGAAGTCGCGGATTACACCGGTTTCGCGGAAATGATGGACGGTCGGGTGAAAACCCTGCACCCGAAAATCCACGGCGGGATCCTCGGTCGTCGCGGTATCGACGATGCGATCATGAACGAGCACGGCATCAAGCCGATCGATCTGGTTGCGGTCAACCTGTACCCGTTCGAAGCCACCATCAACAAGCCAGGCTGCGACCTGCCGACCGCCATCGAGAACATCGACATCGGCGGCCCGACCATGGTCCGTTCGGCGGCGAAAAACCATAAAGACGTGGCGATCGTGGTGAATGCCAGCGATTACGCCAACGTCTTGCAAAACCTCAAGGCCGGCGGCCTGACCTACGCTCAGCGTTTCGACCTGATGCTCAAGGCCTTCGAACACACCGCCGCCTACGACGGCATGATCGCCAACTACATGGGCACCGTGAATCAGGCTGCCGAAACCCTGAGCACCGAAGGCCGCAGCGAATTCCCGCGCACCTTCAACAGCCAGTTCATCAAGGCCCAGGAAATGCGCTACGGCGAGAACCCGCACCAGAGCGCGGCGTTCTACGTGGAAGCCAAGCCTGCCGAAGTCGGTATCGCCACCGCGACCCAACTGCAAGGCAAAGAGCTGTCGTACAACAACGTGGCCGACACCGACGCCGCGCTGGAATGCGTGAAGAGCTTCGTCAAGCCGGCCTGCGTGATCGTCAAGCACGCCAACCCGTGCGGCGTGGCCGTGAGCCCGGACGCCGAGGGCGGTATCCGTCAGGCCTACGAACTGGCCTACGCCACCGACACCGAGTCGGCCTTCGGCGGCATCATCGCCTTCAACCGTGAGCTGGATGCCGAGACCGCCAAGGCGATCGTCGAGCGTCAGTTCGTGGAAGTGATCATTGCCCCAAGCGTTAGCGAAGAGGCTCGCGCCATCGTCGCCGCCAAAGCCAACGTGCGCCTGCTGGCCTGTGGCGAGTGGTCGGCGGACCGCGTTCCGGCCTGGGACTACAAGCGCGTCAACGGTGGCCTGCTGGTGCAGAGCCGCGACATCGGCATGATCGGCGCCGACGACCTGAAAGTGGTGACCAAGCGTGCACCGACCGAACAGGAAATCCACGACCTGATCTTCGCCTGGAAAGTTGCCAAGTACGTCAAGTCCAACGCCATCGTCTACGCCAAGAACCGTCAGACCATCGGTGTCGGCGCTGGCCAGATGAGCCGCGTAAACTCCGCGCGTATTGCTGCGATCAAGGCTGAGCATGCCGGTCTGCAAGTGGCCGGTTCGGTGATGGCATCGGACGCGTTCTTCCCGTTCCGCGACGGTCTGGACAATGCGGCCAAGGTGGGCATCACGGCAGTGATCCAGCCGGGCGGCTCGATGCGTGATGCTGAAGTGATTGCTGCTGCTGACGAAGCAGGCATCGCGATGGTCTTCACCGGCATGCGCCACTTCCGTCACTAACCAGTCGACGGCCGCACTGAAGCCGGCATCTGCTGCGTTGGAGCCGACCTCGATGATGCTCATTGCCAAAAGGCAACTCCGCTCATCGAGGTCAACTCCGCCTTGCATCTACCGACTTCATTGCGACCTCCTACAGCGTGAAGCGCTTTAGGCTCTAAAAACAGAATTAGCGTCATCCGAGGTTTTTGAAATGAATGTTTTGATCATTGGCAGCGGTGGCCGTGAACACGCCCTGGCCTGGAAAGTGGCTCAGGATCCGCGTGTGCAGAAGGTTTTCGTCGCGCCGGGCAATGCCGGTACCGCAATTGAAGCCAAGTGCGAGAACGTCGCCATCGACGTGCTGGCCCTTGAGCAACTGGCCGACTTCGCCGAGAAAAACGTTTCCCTGACCATCGTCGGCCCGGAAGTGCCGCTGGTGGCAGGCGTGGTCGATCTGTTCCGCTCCCGTGGCCTGGACTGCTTCGGTCCGACCGCCGGCGCTGCGCAGCTGGAAGGCTCGAAAGCCTTCACCAAGGATTTCCTGGCCCGCCACAAGATCCCGACCGCCGACTACCAGAATTTCACCGAGATCGAGCCGGCTCTGGCTTATCTGCGGGAAAAAGGCGCACCGATCGTGATCAAGGCCGATGGCCTGGCCGCCGGTAAAGGCGTGATCGTGGCCATGACCCTGGCCGAAGCCGAAGACGCCGTGCGCGACATGCTCGCCGGCAATGCGTTCGGCGACGCCGGTTCGCGCGTGGTGATCGAAGAGTTCCTCGACGGCGAAGAAGCCTCGTTCATCGTCATGGTCGACGGCAAGAATGTCCTGCCGATGGCCACCAGCCAGGATCACAAACGTGTTGGCGACGGCGACAGCGGCCCGAATACTGGCGGCATGGGTGCCTATTCCCCTGCCCCGGTGGTCACCGCCGATGTGCACCAGCGCGTGATGGACCAGGTGATCTGGCCGACCGTGCGCGGCATGGCCGAAGAAGGCAACGTCTACACTGGTTTCCTGTACGCCGGTCTGATGATCGACAAGGCCGGCAACCCGAAAGTCATCGAGTTCAACTGCCGCTTCGGCGACCCGGAGACCCAACCGGTGATGCTGCGTCTGCAGTCGAGCCTGGTGTTGCTGGTCGAAGCCGCTCTGGCGCAAGCGCTGGACAAGGTTGAAGCCCAGTGGGATCCACGTCCGAGCGTCGGCATCGTATTGGCCGCCGGTGGCTACCCGGGCGACTACGCCAAGGGTGCAGCGATCAACGGTCTGGACGCAGCCGCAAGCCTGGAAGGCAAAGTCTTCCACGCTGGTACGGCGCTCAAGGATGGCAACGTGGTGACGGCCGGTGGTCGCGTACTCTGCGCCACTGCCATGGGCGCCAGCGTCAGCGAAGCCCAGCAGCAAGCCTACAAGCTGGCCGCCGCTATCGACTGGGAAGGTTGCTTCTACCGCAAGGACATTGGCTACCGCGCCATTGCCCGTGAACGTGGCGAAACCCAGGAATAAGTTGTCCTTCAGGTCCGGCGCGGGATGCAGTCCCTCGCCGGGCTGTTCCGCCGCTGCGCATCGTTATATTCTGGCATCAACCTACGAAGGGATTTCGCCGTGCGCTGGCTCAGGATTGCCATAAGCTTCACCGTCACGCTGCTGACCTTGCTCTGCATGCTTCCGGCGCTGGCCGCGCAAGGCAGTGGCTGGTCGGTATTGCTTGACGATCAGGGCAATCTGCAACTGAGCGACATCCGCTCGACTCGCTACACCAATCAATTCAGCCCTATCGAACTGGATCGCCTCACGGCGGCCGAGCCCGATGGCGCACTCTGGCTGCGTTTCAAACTGGCGCCGGGCAAGCACGAGCAAGTGCTGCGTATCTTTGCGCCCGACCTGTCCAGCCTCAGCCTGTACGTGCTGGACGGCGACAAGCTGATCGAGCAACGCCTCTCCGGCACCCACCAGCCGCAGGCAGAGCGACCACTGCCCAGCAGCGATTTCCTGCTACCGCTGCCGCAAAGCGACAAGCCACTCGACATCTATCTGCGCATGGTCTCCGACCATCAGCTGCGCCCGCACATCACCCTGCAATCGGCGGTGATGAGTGCCGCCAATCAGAACCAGACGCTGATTTTCGGCCTGCTGTTCGGTTGCCTCGGCATGTTGCTGCTGCACAACCTTGTGCGCTATGCCTACTCGCGCTCGCGCAGCAGCCTGTGGCTGGCGGTCTGCGAAGGCCTGCTGGGCCTGAGTCTGTTGCTGCTGCTCAACCTCGCCGGCCCGTGGCTGCCGAACTGGCACGCGATCCAGACGCCGGGTGCTTATCTGGCGCTGCTGCTGACCGCCCCCGCCGGGTTGATGTTCGCCCTGCGCTTCTTCGCCCCGCTGGGCCCGCACCCGCTGAACAAACTGTTGCTGGGCGACATTCTGTTCATCGTGATCTGCAGCCTGCTGCTGTTGTTCGTCAACACCCTGCCGCTGAACATCATCACCTACGCGCTGGTGGCGCTGGCCGGCCTGAGCATGTTGCTGGTCGGCTTCTATCACTGGCAGAAGGGTTACCGTCCGGCGCGGCTGTTCGTGGCCGGGATGGTGGTGTTCAACATCGGCACGCTGATTATTTTGCCGGCCCTGCTGGGGCTGACCCTGGTGGCGCCGCAAGGCCTGATCATGACCCTGATGGGCTTCATCTGCATCAGTGGCCTGCTGATGAGCATCGCCTTGGGTGAACGCCAGCGCAGCATCACCGAAAGCCGTTTCAGCATCAGCCGCGACCTCGCCGCCAGCAACGCCGAGATCAACGCCAAGGCCGAATTTCTCGCCAAGATCAGCCACGAAATCCGCACCCCGATGAACGGCGTGCTGGGCATGACCGAGCTGCTGCTGGGCACACCGCTGTCGGTCAAGCAACGTGATTACGTGCAAACCATCCACAGTGCCGGCAACGAACTGCTGACGTTGATCAACGAGATCCTCGACATCTCCAAGCTCGAATCCGGGCAGATCGAACTGGATGATGTGCAGTTCGACCTCAATGCATTGATCGACGACTGTTTGAGCATCTACCGGGCCAAGGCCGAACAGCAGAACGTCGAGCTGATCAGTTTCATCCAGCCACAGGTGCCGCGCGTGATCAGCGGCGACCCGACCCGCTTGCGCCAGACCCTGCTGAGCCTGCTGGAAAACGCCCTGAAAAAAACCGACGAAGGCGAAGTGCTGATCGTCGTCGCCCTCGACGAGCGCAGCGTCAAGCCGCGCCTGCGCATCGCCGTGCAGGACAGTGGCCAGCCGATGGAGGCAGATGAGCGTGAGGCGCTGCTGCACGCCGAGCTGCACAGCAAGCACTTCCTCTCGGCCAACCGTCTGGGTGGCAACCTTGGGCTGGTGATCGCCCGGCAACTGATCCGCCTGATGCACGGTGAGTTCGGGATCAAGAGCGGCGCCAATCAGGGCAGCACCTTGTGGCTGACCCTGCCACTGGACCCTGACCGTCTCGAACACCCGACCTCCGACCTCGACGGCCCGCTGCAAGGTGCGCGCGTGCTGGTGGTGGACGACAACGACACGTGCCGCAAGGTGCTGGTGCAGCAATGCAGCGCCTGGGGCTTGAACGTCAGCGCGGTGCCCTCGGGCAAGGAAGCGTTGGCGCTGCTGCGCACCAAGGCGCATCTGCGTGACTACTTTGATGTGGTGCTGCTGGACCAGAACATGCCCGGCATGACCGGCATGCAACTGGCGGCCAAGATCAAGGAAGACCCCAGCCTGAACCACGATATCCTGCTGATCATGCTCACCGGTATCAGCAACGCGCCGAGCAAGATCATCGCGCGCAACTCCGGGATCAAACGCATCCTCGCCAAACCGGTGGCCGGCTACACGCTCAAGACCACGCTGGCCGACGAGTTGAACCAGCGCAACAAGGGCCAGGTGGTGTTCCAGCCGCAAGTGGTCACGCCCGCCACCGCCGCCAAGGTGCCGAGCGATTTCCGCATTCTCGTCGCCGAAGACAACACGATTTCGACCAAAGTGATTCGCGGCATGCTCGGCAAACTCAACCTGCAACCGGACACCGCCAGCAATGGCGAAGAAGCCCTGCAGGCGATGAAGGCTCAGCGTTACGACCTGGTGCTGATGGACTGCGAAATGCCGATCCTCGACGGTTTCTCGGCGACCCAGCAATTGCGCGCATGGGAAGTCAGCAATCAGCGCACCCGCACACCGATCGTCGCGCTGACCGCGCACATCCTCGCCGAGCACAAGGAACGCGCGCGCCAGGCCGGGATGGACGGGCACATGGCCAAACCGGTGGAGTTGTCGCAACTGCGTGAGCTGATCGAGCACTGGGTGGCCCAGCGTGATCAGCAGAACCGCACGGCCTCGACATTCTGACGATTCCGTTCATCGCCCGAAAGCGCTTGCAGCACCCAGGCAATCCGCCTCAGACACCGAGCTCGATCGCCTCAGCCAATGGCGCCACGTTCTGCGCCAGTCGATCTCCAAGCTTTCGCGCCACGGCCTGACGCGATAGTGCGTAGAGCGTTTGCGACAGCGTCGCTCGCGCATAACGCACGCACACCGGACCTTCGACTTCAGCGCTCGCGAAACGCTGCGACCACGGATTGGCAGCCAGCGTCTGTCGCGTCTTGAACTCAAGATAAAGGCTGCTGATCGATGTCGGACTTTGCGCTGCAACGGCCAGCAGGCGCACCACCTGAAGCGCAGGCCTCGGCGTTTGCATGAGCGCTTCGCCAGGCGGCTCGGGCAACGTCTGCACCGCCGAAACACCGTCAGTGATTCGCGCCGCATATGCCATCAGCCCGCCAAGTGCCGGATCGTTGCCAGCGTTATTGGCCAACACTGTCGAGGCCCACTCCAGCGCCGACCCTGTTCCTGCCTGAGCGACAGAAAAATCCTCGCGCGACTTCAGGCTTCGCACCCAGAAGTCATCCAGCACGGCGATGTAAGCGTCGTACCAACTTTCAACTTTCGCGTCTTCTATTTTTTTATTGGCGACCAGTTGCGCCAACAGACTTGATTGGACGAGATCATCATAATCCGAGCTGTGCCCGGATTCCGGCAACGCCAAAACAGCATGCCCCACTGCCAACAACTTATACAACCGAGTCATTATCAACCCTCAATGAAAAAAGGGCGGACCGATAACGGCCGCCCTATCAATAACACTCAATCAGATCTCGTAATCCTCGATCTTGGTTTTTGCGTTCAAACCCAGTTTGACGCGGATGGTATCGCGGGTTTGCTCGACGATCGAAGGCACTTTGCGGAATACCGAATCACCCCGATAGAGTTTCACTTCGCGCGAATCCCAATCCATGAACAACACTTGTTTGGCCGTGTTTTTGCGGATGAATCGAACAGTCCCCAGGGCCATGGTGACTTCGCCATTGATTTCGGTACAGGTGCCTGCCGCCATACCGCCGACACCATGTTCAAGCATGTTGCGCTCGTACAGCGTCAGCGCGGTTTCACGCTTTTTCAGGGCAGTGATCGCGTCACCTGCGACTTTCAGCATCAACACCGAAGCCGAGCCCGGCACAGCAAGCCCGGCCACGACGCTGCCGAGGATCTCCAGCACCAGTTGATCCATCCGGACGGTGTTACCGCCGATGTTCATGTCGTTGTAATACTTGCTCGTTGGCAGCCAGCCGGCATCGGTCATCACTTGCAGAAACAGGTAGTACCATTCCTTGCCCTGATATTCGTACGGATATTTCTTGTTGGCGACCAGCGTGGCGAACAGGAACGCGTGTTGCACATCTTCGCGATTCTGTTCACTCAAGTTTCCGGTAAAGGACAGAATGCCTTCACCGACGATGGAACCCTTGCCCGGCTCTTCGATTGCCGGCAGCGAAAGACCACGAGGACGAATAGCCGCGCCGTCCAGTTCATAACTCTGCAAGCGGTGGACACACTCAGCAACGGCGCAATCTTCAACATCATGAATATTCATTATCAAATCCTTATTAATTAAAAACGAGCTCCTCTTGAACCCGCGAAAGAACAATAAACAGAACAATAAAAAACCACAAACCAGAACATGTAACTTGCTAATAACAAGAACCGAAAACACCCACTTCAAACTACAACTTGTTCAGTTACTCCGAGGATATTTGTTTTCGCCATCCCCCCAAAAATTAAACCGGCTGATAGACTCCGCCCTGTCCATCTGCCGCCGCGAGCCAACACCATGCTCCACGTGTTATTCAGCGTTTACCTGAAGATGCTGGTGCTCTACAGCCCCTTCTTCGTGTTGTCCTGCTTCATCAGCCTGACCCGTGGCTACTCGCGCAAGGAGCAGCGGCGCCTGGCCTGGAAAGTGGCGATTGCCACGCTGGTGTCCAGCGTTTTGCTGTACCTGTTCGGGCGGGTGATTTTCGATGTGTTCGGGATCACGGCGGACGCATTCCGCATCGGTGCCGGCAGCGTGTTGTTCATCTCGGCGCTGGGCATGGCCCAGGGCAAGCCGGTGGTGCAGAGTGACAACGTGCAGCAGGACGTGACGATCGTTCCGCTGACCATCCCGCTGACCGTCGGCCCGGGCACCATCGGCGCCCTGCTGGTGATGGGCGTCAGCCAGCCGCACTGGGACGATAAACTGACCGCGATCATGAGTATCACGCTGGCCAGTTTCACCGTCGGCGTGGTGCTGTACCTGTCCAATCACATTGAACGGGTTCTCGGTGATCAGGGCCTGCAGATCGTCAGTCGGCTGATGGGCCTTTTCGTCTGTGCCTTGGCGGCGCAAATCATCTTTACCGGGATCAAGGGCTACCTGGGATCCTGAACGAAAACGGGCTGCGGAAGAAGAATACCCGCAGCCCGATCTGATCAGTCCATGCAGAATGACTTATTGATCGCTGGACAGGCCGAGCAGCGCACCAAGCTCCAGCAAGGTTTCGGTGGACATCGCACTCATCAGCTCCTCCAGGCTGACGGTCACCGAGAGCGCGTCAGGTAAAGGAATATCGAATATCACCTGCTGTTGCCGTGCCGCATCAGCGCTCGAGGCGTCACGCAAAACAATACTGCTCCCCGAGTCGGGATCCGTCAGCAGCAAGTGACCGCCGGAGGCCGAGACCAGCCACCGATGCATCGGCTCCAGCCTCAGCAGCAGATGAATGCCTGCTTCTGCGGAGTCGACGATCAGGCAATCAAGCCGATCCCACGTCTGTCGGTCCAGCGAAATGTAACCGGCGGATTGTGCGAACTTGAGTAGCAGCGTATCGACGCCATCCGGAATCGGCGCCATCCTGCCCGATGAGCCAATACCATCAATGACCAGCGTACTGGCCACTCGACTGACCTCTTGCACGGTCATCCCGTCATCCATGCGAGTGTCGTCGTTTCTGGTGTTGCTGAACAACCGGCCCGTCACCGGGTCATGCAACACCGGAATCTGACCGTTCTCCAGGCCCAGATAGTGCGGCCATTCCTGGCCTGATGCCGTGGCGCTGAGCAGGCGACCGGCAGGGACGTCATACCAGCTGCACAGATCACCACGCCTGCCCGCCGTCAGGTAAGAAGCGCTGTGCTGACCTGCGAGCAATCGTGCCAGCTTTTCTTCCCGTGCCTGAAGTGAATCGGCGCCGTTGAAGAATTCGACCTCCACGCCGACGATACGCGGCGGCTCTCCGTCGATCAGATCGACCAGTACATGGTCATGCCGGCGGGCGCGCAGACCTGATCCATGCGGCACGGCCCAGGCAACCGTGTGCCGCGGCATGACGCGCTGCATCGGTGGCAGCAAGTCCGCCTGCAGCAGACGTGTCCCCGAACCGAATGCCGCCGCCAGGTTCTCCGGTTCCATGACCGGCTGACGATAGATTCGCCCGGTTGCCCGGTCCATCATCCACGCCGCTTTTTTGTCAGGCGTCAGCCTTAACACGCGCAGGGCCTTGCCCGCTGTGTCGGCAATCAGGAACTGCTGATCCAGATACACGACATACAGCGGTGTCTTGCCCGTTGCGTCACTGATGCCTCCGACCTCCACACCCTCGGCTGACCATTTCTGAATGCCGGTCGCGACCGTGTACCACCACCTGAATCCGCCGACACTACGCAGCTGCTCCGCCGACAGCCATGCTTGATTGAGGCCCACCAGACGCGTTTTGCCGTCGTTGCTCATCTGGAACAACATGCCGTCATCTGTGAGCAAGAGGTATTGCCCATGCTGGCGGTGCACCCGCTGCACCTTGAGCGGCAAGACACTTTGCGCAAACGTCTCGGGTGCCTGATCCGCCGTGGCGATGCGCTGGCGATAAACCAGACGATCACCCAGATGATGAAACAACACGGTATCGCCATCGCCAGCCACTTGAAGCGGATCAAGCAGCTCCCAATCATGAAAATCCGCTGAGCCTTCAACGTTACGCAACAGGGGTCGAATCAAGCGCTCATCGTCGCTGCGCACCCACGTTCGGGTGGCCTTGCGCAAGTTCTCGTCCAAGGCGTGGATCTTAATCATTGCGCCCAGCGTGAACTCCACCCGCTGCTCATCCAGCGCTTCATGGAACAGGTAGCTGTGCCGTTGGAGAAACTCCGCCACATTGCTGCGCCCATCGAGAATCAGCGACGGGTGGCCTGGATTCATATCGGAAATAGCAATGAGGGACAGGACATTTTCACCGAGCAGGTAAGTCATCTTGTAGACATTTTTAATCGCGTCTTCAAAACGCTGGACCACCTGCAGCAGCCCCTCTGGCGTAGGCTGAATGGAAACAATGCAGGGGTTGTTTTTCGAATCGATATTCATCAACCGGTAAATGCGCCTGATCTGCCCGGTCACCAGATCCGTGCGCCAGATAAATCCCTGCACCGGGCAGTAGTAAAACATCTCCTCGCCGACCTTCGGTCCCATGCAGATATCCGCCGCGTACTTCAGATCCAGCCCCCGCACCAGGTGCAAGGCATCTTCGGTGTGGTCGTACCAGGCAGTGGTACGAACGCCAGTCAGGGCATCGTGGTAATTGCGGATGACCGTCGGGCTGTCGGCCAGACGCTGGTTGCGCGCGAGTTCGCGCAGGTGCTCGCGTGTGGCCTGAGCGTCGGCGTCGTTGACCGCGTCGAGTTCAGTGAAGAGCAAGGTTCCCGTCGCCCAGCCAATCTGATAGATACCGTCCTTGAGTTGCAGATACACAACATGCCTGGCAGGCACCTGCACCCGTATCGAGCCCAGGTGAAACGTGTCCTGCTCCAGTTTCACCGCCGCCGCACTCACCCACGGGGCACGCAGCGACCATGTCATCGCATGGTCGGATGCAACCTGCAGGCGCAATGACTTGACGCCCTCGGCCAGGGTGATCGAGCAGTGTCCGCCGGAGGCATCGATGTCATAGCTAAGGTAACCGTGCACCTCCTGCGGCAATGGGGGGATGTGCAGAAAACGCTGATCGGGGCCAATCGCCACGCTGACATTGGTTTCCACGTAGTTGGGCACCATTTTTTCCATGATGTATTCGGTCGGTGCCTGGTAAAAGCTGAACCAGAATTGCTGCTTGCCTGCCCGCTTGTATTTTTCCAGAGCCAACGCCGTTTCCATGTCTTCTCTGAGCGTTGTCGCAAAAGGCAGACCTTCATGGACGAAGCCCAGGAAGCACTCCGGCACACTCGGCAGCACGACGCTTTCAATACCCGGCGCCGTATCGAAGGAAATCGAGTCGCGAAGGTCGAGAGCCTCTCGAATGCTGAAGGCCTTGCTGCGATCCCCGATGATCCTGGGCTTTTGCAGAGCGTGGTAGTCTTCCGCGGCGAAAATTTTGTGGCCGCCGAAGGTAATGAGTCCGTTGCGCAAATCAAGGCCGGTGTAGACCGCACACGGATTGGCAATGTAGCTATCGCCCTGTACCGAATGGCTTTCCGGTCGATAGGCCGCATGCACATCATTGAGATACCGGCCGATCCGCTTCCCACGTTCGGTCCTGGCACTGAAGCCCTCGACCAGCGCGCCGATGCCCACCGCCAGCCCCCCCAGAATCACCCCGGCGCCGCCGAGAAAGGCCGCCGCCGTCCCCGCGCCCACGATACCCGCGCCCAAAGCGCCGACACCCAGCGCCAGCCCGCCGGCATCGAATGCCAACTGAGTGGCATAGACCGCGCGCTGGATATCGTCCTGTGCATTGACCAACAGATAAATGTCGAAGCCGATGCTGGCCAGTTGCAAGACGCTTCCGACGCCGTCGTTCAATACGTTACCCAGTGCATTACTGACGATCGACGAGGTGGTTTTGGCTACCCGCAGACCATCGCTAAAAGCATGCCGCACCAGATTCAGCAGTTGTGCGGCGTCAACCACAAGCCCATGTGCCATCTGCGCGTAGGCGAGATAACCGTGGATACGCACTGCCGATGTCAGCGCCGTCGCCCCCATCCCGGACTCGGCACTTTGCAACCCGAGCAGCAAGGCTTGAATGGCAAATCCGGCATTGAGCGTGTGTACCGCACCGGCGTCCGTCGGATCGATCACGGCTGACCCGGCGCGTCTGCCGGACAACGCTTCAAATGTATCGCTGAGGTAAGACTTGATTCCGGACAGGCGCGGGTCATCGGTCTGCACCGTGCGTGTGCGCTGTGGATCACTGGCACTGACCAAGGTGATTTCGCTGCGCCCTTGTGCAGCGCTCTTCAGGGACTCGAACACCGGCACGAAGTCACGGGACAGCTGATGCTGGTCCTGCAACCGCAGGGTCGCGCTTTCGATTGTCCGTACCCACTTGTGGCTGTCCACACTGCTCAACGCCTGCCCCAGACGCGCGTTCTCTGACAGGGAACGCGCACGCAACGCGGCATGCTGACTCCACGGCTCGACGGCACGCCCACCGCCCAGCGGGTCACCACTGAGCAAATGTTCAACGCGGATATCCGAAGGCAACGAATGACCGGCAATATTTGCGCCGTCGAGCTCGATGACCTCGAAAATGCTCGCAGCCGCCTGTTCCAGACCATAAAGCCTGGCAATCGACTCCTCCTGCACGAAGCGCTGAACCCCTTGCTGCAGCGCCTCGATCCGGGCGAACGCATACAGCCCGAAGTTCGGATCGTAGAAGCGATAGGATGTCTCGCCCTGCGTCACGACCTTGCTCACCAGCATCGAGTGATTGTCGGTGTTGAGCAACAGGCTGCCGGCCGTGCTTTTCGCTTCCAGCGCCTGCATCACAGCGGCCAGGTTCGCCGCCGGTCTTTTTTCGCCGAACCGCGCCATGGGTACGCCACGCAACTCGTCCAGCACCTTGAGCAGTGCATGGACTTGTGGCGCGTCGGGTGTGAGATTGGCCAGCGCCAGTTTACCGATCAGCGCACGCTCCGCCGAAGCGCCCTTTTCCAGCGCGGCGGCCATGATCAGCGCCAGCGGATAGCAGCGTCGACCCGGATCGCCCGCACCGCGCACCAACAAGTCTTGTGGCAACTGTCTGGCCGTGTGCGCACCCGCTTGAAAAAACGCCTCACGCACTGCCGCCCCCCGCGACAGGATCAAAGCCCGGCGCTCCTGCATGGCAGCGACTTCGATCCGACTCACGTACTCACGCCATTGCCGTACGCTGATCGGCTCGGCAAATGCCTGGGCCTTCAGCGCTCTGGAGTTCTGGCCGAGCAATTCGCGCTCCGATGCATTGACTCGCGTCTGGACCGCTGCAGGATCGCGACTGAGCAGGGTCTGCTCGATCACTTCATAGCGCGCGACCAAGCCGCGGTCCCGCGTATCTTCGGCAAAGGCGACCGTGGTTGCCCATGCCTCAGCGAACCCGGTCTGGTCCAGCGTCGCGGCGCCGAACAGGCCCCCGAACATCACCCGGTGCAACGGACTCAACTGTTCCAGTGGCAACTTGCCCGCAGCGATGCGCGCCAAGGCCTCATTGAGGTTGCCCAGGGACTCCGCCCCGATGGACGTCGGAACAGCGTCGGTCGACTGGTTCAGCACCTGCTGTCGGGCATCAAAACCAAGGCGGATGGGGGCGTTGAACGTAACATCACCGGTCAATCGGTCATTCATCGCCCGCACAAACGGCTCACCCAGATCATCCAGCAGTTGCTGCAGGACCGACGTCAGCAACACCGGTTTGCCTTCGATGACCGGCCAGCCAAGTTTGAACGTAAGCGTCCGCTCTTTCAGCAAATCGGACAGATTGCCGGCGTAGCGCGACTTGAGCTTGCCCGAGCTCCACTTCTCATGTTCTTTTGCCAGCCAGTCTTCGGGGGTACCTTTTACTGCCCAACCGGAGATCATTTCCTCTTCGGTGAAGACGTTGAAGCCCTCGACCTGCTTCAGATATTTACGAATCGCCGGCAGGTGTTCACGTTGCAGGTCTCTTTCGAAATAGCCGATTACGCCACCTTGAAGCGCGCCGGGTCCGGTCATGTCGATGGTGCCCAAGGCGTCGAGACGAATCCCGTCCTGGTAATAACCGAGGATGGCAGCGGTGAGTTTGTAGGGTAAGTTGGCGGTCGACGGCAAGCGCCCGTCAGCCTGGGCTTCAAGTACAACCTCGGACGTTATATTCCGGACCGAGGACTCATCTGATCGTGTCACGCCCGCAAGGCTCATGCGGCGCTCAACCTCATACAGGCAGTCATAATTTGCCCGGATCAATTGCATGCTCGCATTGACCATGCCGCTGCCAGAGTGAGCCAGAATATAGGCATTCATTTCATTGGCCGTCGGACTGCCAAAGGCGGTGCCGCGCCGCATGGCATCCTTGGGCAAAGACACCGGCAATGGCGAAGCGAAGATCTTCTCCACACCCGGTTTGCTTCGGGCGAAGGCGCTCAGTGCCTCAAGATGTTCGGCGGGAATATGTCCGGTTCTGTCGGCATAGCGCTGCCGGTCGCGCCCCGGCATCAAAGCTTCATCATGGTTGAGGAGCAGCTGCAGGACACCGATCCTGGCGCGGTCACTGAAGCCACTGATGTCCACGCCGCCCGGCCTTTCGATCAGGGGTGGCAAATAATCCATATCGCTGTACCGCCCACCTTCGAAAAACTCGGCCTGCAGCCGCACCACATCACTGGCTGCTGCAAAATTGCCGCGCATGGCGACTTCGCGCTGGTAGACGTCTGCCAGAAAGTGACTGGCAAACTCCTGCCGAACATCGCGCAGGCGCAGATCCTCACCGACCATGGCCTGATGCGAGTCCAGACATTTCTGGCGGAAGGCTTCGAGCGTCACACGGTCCTTGCCATAACCGCGCACCATCAGATCGATCCGCGCCTCGTCCGCACGCCCGGCCCAGCGCGGCTGATTCAGGTAATCGAACATCTGCTGCTTGAGCACTCTGGCGCGGTCTTCGATCATGCTCGACAACTTGCTCGGAGATGCCGTTGCAGCCTCTGGCGACTCCATCGTGTGCACACGAGCGCTGTCGAGAATCACCCGGTTCATTTCAAAGGCCAGCAGTGCATCACTGTCATACCAGAGATTGAATGCATAGCCCTGCGCCGCCAGCACTTTGCGCCAGATGTTCATGTAGTCACGCTGGTTCGGTCCGACCTCACTGCCACCGACCCAGACAAAATGCATGATGCGCGGTATCGGTTTGCCAGCGGACAGCATTTCCAAGGTGGCGGTCAGACGGCGATGGTAGTCGCTCAGTTTCAGGCGCAGCGTCTTGACCTGGGCATCCGAAGAATCCAGCTGTGTTGATTCCATCGCGCCCTTGAGCAACCTGACCGCTATCAGTTGCTCTGAAAGACTGGGAGCCGCCGCAGCGGCGTCGTAGTAGCGCAAGGGAGCCTCGCCAAGGCTGCCACTCACCGACTCAAGTTCAGCGCGCGCGACATGATCGGCGAACACCGTGCCCATATAGATTTCATCCGTAGTATTCAATGCAATTTCCTTTTTTCAGCCAAGCGAACGCATCACGACGACATCAGCCGTCGCGACACAGAGAGAAAACAAACTTGAAAAACCAACCAGGACTTTGCGTCAGGCCGGCACGGCTCCCAGCAACTGCGCAAGCGTTGCACTGCCGTCGGCATCTTCGACCTCGACGACTTCACGCAGCCTTTGCACCAGACTCGATACCGCATGGGAGCGCTTGCCCTCGAAGCCGAGGAAGACGTCGCCGCGCATCGCCGGATCCGTCGAGCACACATCCCTCAGGATGAGGCTGTGCTGGCGATCCGGGTCGACGATCAGCAAGTGCTCGTCGACAAACGACAGTTGCAGTTTTTGCGGAGCGTCCAGCGCCCAGACCAGCTTGCCGGGAATCATCGGCACCTCGCCCAGTGGCGGACGACAATCGACGATGACCGATTCCAGCCGCAACCAACAGGCCTTGGACAGGTGATACGTCACACCGCCCTGCCCCACGCGCAACACCAGACAACTCACGTCATCAGCGATCAGTGGCAAGAGGTCTTCGACTTTTTTCTGACCCTCGACCACCAAGACCTGGGCGTCGCGCCGCATATATTCGAAAGGGCCAATGCTCTCGTGACCGGGGTAGACGAAGACGCGGTGTGCAGGGCGCTCGTGCAACAGCACATGCTGATGGCGCGTACCAAGCAATTCGCAATCGTGCGGCAGGTCCTGGCCCGCGATCCGGATCAGTTGTGCATTCGCCGCGTCGAACCACTGCAGTTTGCCCGCGCCGGACTCCACGGCGATGTAGGGAGCATGCTCGGCAGTCTCCAGCAATGCCTGCAGAGAATCTGCCAAATGCTGCGCGTGTTCGCTTGCCCAGCGCTGATTGACGCCCATGATTCGTTCAGCTTCCTGATAAGGCAGCTTGAGTGACACGCCGTTGACGGACGTCCCGCGCAGACCGGAACCGTCACTGCTCACGGTGTTGAACCGCCAGTTGTCCCACTCGGGTTGCGGTACGGGCAGCAGCGCGCTCGCCAGTAGCTGTGCGCCATCGCCGAATGCTGCTGCGAGTTGCCGGCTGTCGAAGAACAGCTGACGCCAGACCTGACCGCTGCCGACGTCGAACAGCCAGACCGCCTGATTGTCCGGGGTCACGCCGAGCAGGCGCATTTCCCGGTCGTGCCCCGGGTCGCACAACAGCACGCGGTTATCCACGTACCAGGCACACAGGTTGCGATCACCGCTGGCGTTGCGCAGCCCCAGAATGGCGAAACTGTCGACCGGGTATTTCGCCGCCAGCGCTTCCAATGCTTGCCACCACTGGGCCCGCCCCTTGAGCCAGCGCTCACTCAAGCCACCCAGCTGCACTTCACCCTCGGCGGTCAGATTGAAGAACAAGCCGTCATCGGTCAGGGCCAGATACCCGTCCTGTACCGGCACCACGTCATTCAGTCCATCAGGCTGAAGCCATTGATGCGTCCATTGCGCCGGCCAGCGCTCGCTGCCTGCGGATACACGGCGTTGCACCCTGCACAGTTTTTGCGCCAGCCGGTCGTAGATGAAAAACAGCGTGTGCTCATCGTTGACCGGCAGCAGCAACAGCTCATCAAGATGCTTGATCGAATCGGCCCAGCCGCGGTGACGCCCAGAGGCAAACGGATGAATGCACAACAGGTCACGGCTGCGAATCCAGACCAGATCGCGCTTGTCCGGATTGAACTTCCAGCACACCGACACGTAAGCGGCCGGTTGCCAGTCGACGGTGGTGACGCCTGCGCGTTCGGGCACCGGCGATAACGGGAAATAGTGACCCAACACCACCGACCAATGTGTCAGGGTCGGATTGGCGAACACTCGCTGGCCCAAGTCTCGGTCCATCTCTCGGGTCACCGCAACCAGCTGCAGCTGGCCCTCACGGATCAGGTAATTGAACTGCGTGACTTGCTGATCGGCGCCCAGACATTGTTGCTCGATGTGAATCACCCCTTGGGCATCGACATCGATACGCCGCACGCTGCACTGCCCCTTCATCACCAGCAGTCGGTAGCGGCATTCGAGTAAACCGCTGACGGCATCGACCTGCCAGATATCGTAGTTGTGCGTCTCGTAGAAAAACGCAGAATCGTCGACCACGGCGCCCAGCAGCATTTCATCGGCCGCGAGTACCTCTTCATTGCGAATGTACAGAAAGCGATCCCTGGCAGCGTCGTACCAGGCCGTGGTGTAGCGCGGTCGCTCCTCGGGCTCGAAAGGAATCGGAAAGTGATGAACCGGCGTGTAAGGCATCACCAGCCGATGCTCCCGGGCCAGCGTCTGGTAGTGCGTGAGCAGCGATTGCTCATGCTCCCCGGCGGGCGCGTCCTGCTCGAGAACGTCGAGTCGTCCGTCACCGCGGTTGACCTTGAACGTTTGTCGCCCGGTCAGTTGCAACGTGACGTCATGCCGTCCTCTGCCGGTGAAGGTCACCTTCACGCCCCCCACCGAAAGCATTCCGCCGGCTTCGATATGCACATCGCTCTCGGTGGCCCAGGCGGCGGACAACTTCCAGTGACACAGCTGCAGGCTGGGAGACTGCAACTGGAGATTGGCCCCACGATTGAGAATCAGCGAACAGACACCACCCGCTCCTTCGATGCGGTATGACAATTTGTCTTGCCAGACCGGCGGCGTCATGGGTACTGCCAGCGCACGCTCACGGGCATCCAGCCGCACCTCGATCACGGTTGAGCGATACGACGGTATCAGACGGTTGATGATGTAGTGCGCGGGAAAAGAGTAGAACGAAAACAGGAACTGCCACTGGCCTGCCGCATCCTTTTTCTCCAGCTTGCGGGCCGTATCGAAACCGGTGTCGTGACGCAACGTCGAGAACGGCAGCGCCTTGTATTCGTACCCGTAGTAGGTGGTCGGCGTGCAGGGCAGGACAACCAATTGCGTGCTCGGCGGATCGAAGCGGATGTAACCTGGTAGCCCCAGTTCACGCCGCAGATCGAGCGCTTGTTGATCATCCGGATTGATACCCGGCACCCCGAAATGGTCGCGCAGCCGATACACCTTCGGACTGTCAAGGACCAACATCGCGCGATTGAAGTCCAGGCTCCGAACGACCAGCGAAGGATGAGCGACCCACGCCCCAAGCCCGTCGTCATAACGATAACCGACACCGCGACAGGCCCGCTCCAGAGCGTCGAAAAACAACCCGACCTCCTGCGCCTGCCCGGCGATCCTGGCGAACCCCTGAGCCAGTGCCGCCACACCCACAGCCAATCCGCCCAGAACCACCCCGGCGCCGCCGAGCACGGCTGCCGCAGTCGCCGCGCCCGCCGTGGCGGCTCCCAGACCACCGGCAGTCAACGCCAGACTGGTGGCATCGAAGGCCAACTGAGTGCCGAACTGCGCGCGCTCGATCTCGTTGTCTGCCGTCGCCAATTGATAGATGTCGAAACCGACATTGGCCAGCCCCAGCACCGCGCCGACGCCTTCGTTGGCGACATGTCCCAGCGCCTCGCCCACCACTGGCGCACAGGTACGGGCAATGACTTTCTCTTCATTGAGTGCGGTCTTGATCAGACTGAGCAGACCGGCGACGTCGGTGACATTGCCGTGCAGCAATTGCGCGTAATTGACGTAGGCATGCAACCTGACGGCGGTGGTCAAGGTGCGGTCATCGCCCTCTCGTCCACGCAAGACATTCATCAGCGCCTGGATCGTGAAGCCGGTATTGAGGGTGTGAACGGCACCAGCCTCAACCATCTGCGGCGTGGCTCGGGTGCCCAGTACCGAAAACTGCTCGGACAGATAATTTCTGATGCGCAGCAGGCGATGATCGCTGCTGACCACCTGCACCACATGCTCGGATTGCGCGGGATCGATCAGGTTGATCCGGTACTCGCCGGCGGGCGTTATCTCCAGGGTTTCGAACAACGGCACCAACGGCTTTGCTGAAGCATGCAAGTCCTGTAAAGCGTCGGTCGCCTGGGCAATCTGCTGTCCCCACCAGTGACTGTCCAGATCGCGCAGGCTGCGCCCCAGGTGCGGATTGCTCACCAGCGAATGGCCGCGGGCACTGTTCAGGCGCCGACGGATGGGCCGCTGTGCCTGCTCCGGCAGCACATTGTCGGACTCCAGCAATTGTCCGACGCTAAATCCGCCGGACAGATTCAAGGCCGATATCTTTTGCCCCTGCAGCTCGATCAGATCAAACGTCGGACGCGCGTCGTCGCCATAGGCCGCATAGTATTTCGCCATGCCCTGCTTGTGAAAAAGGTCAGTCAGTGCCAGTTGCAACTGATCCGGCTGACTGAACTCGAACACGCCGAAATTGGGATCATAAAAGTGATAGGTGGCGTGCCCACCCTTGAAGGTTTTCGCCACCAGCATGGCGTGATTGTCCGAGTTGAGCATCAGCGTGCGCGTGCTGGCGAACGCCTCCAGCGTGGTGCCGAGGCGTTGCAGATCGACTCGCCCCAACGGCTTGCCGATGTCGTGCAATTGCACGTCGTGCAACTCTTCGAGCGCCTCCAGAAACACCATTGAATCGTGCTGCTGCGGCTCGGCAGAGGCCAGGAAGAACCGTTCGCGCAATCGTCGCGACGCCGCCACGCCCTGCTCCAGAGCAGCACTCATGATCAGCGCCAGCGGGTAACAGCGGCCACCGGGATCGCCCGGCCCTTCGAGCAACAGATCCTGCGGCACCAGTTTGACGTCACTGGCTTCGATTTGTCCCAGCACCTGACCCAGCCGCAGGATCACCTGCTCGCGATGCTCGCGGGTGGCAACGGTCTGAATATGGGCAACATGACGCCCCCATTGAAACAGCGTGTACGCCTGCGACAGCGCGGCCCGCTTCAGCGTCAACGCGCTGTCCGACGCCACCATCGGCTGATCGACATGACTGGCAAGACCGGCCATGAACTGCGGGGCCCGCTGCTGATACAGATGGCGTTCAATGGCCGCATAACGTACCGACGCCCCTACCTCGGCAACGCTGTTGGCCAGATTGTCGAGCTCGGTGGCAAGTTGACTGAGACTTGAGTTATCCAGTGAGTGTGCACCGAGCATCTGTCCCAACACCACCCGTTGCAACGGACTGATCTGGAAGAACGACAGCGAACCCTCGGCAATGCCGCTTAGCAACTCATCCAGCGCCAGCCCCTGAATCCGCGCATCGCTGAGCGACGCCGGAGCCTGCAAAGTGACGGGCTGGGCCTTGATGGCCTGGCGATCATCGAAGCCGAGCCCCGCCCCGTCGGGAAACCATAATGAGCCGTTATGTCCGTCACGCATCGCGGCCACGAACGGTTCACCGAGTCTGTCGATCATCCGTTGCAGCACATCCGTCAACAGCACTGGCCGGCCCTCGATAACCGGCCAGCCCTCCTCGAACGCTATGCTCTGCTGGATCAGCAATGCCTTTACATCACCGCTGTAGCGCGCGCTGTAATGTCCTTCCTGCCAGCGCCGCTGCTCGTCGAGCACCCACCGCTCGACATCAACGGCGTTGTTTTTCCAAGAGTGGTCCAGCTCTTCCTCGGTCTTGTCGTTGACCATCCACAGCGGCTCGATCGCCGCCTCCACACGCAAGGTTTCCACCTCGCGCGGAACGAAGTTGCGCCGTTCGTAGTCGGCCATGCCATCGCGCATCGCCCCAGGTCCGGTCAGATAAATCGTCCCCTCGCTCTGCGGGCGAATGCCGTCACTGAAGTAGCCCGCGATGGCCAACATCAAAAAGCTGGCCGCCATGTCCTCGGTCATCGACAGCTCGGCCAGAGGGCCAAATGCCTGTTCGAGAACTTCTCGCGCCAGCTCTGTCATGCCCTCGAAATCGGTCAATGCGACGCCTCGTTCGGCGGCGAGGCGGTTTGTCTGGTCGATGGCCTCATAGTTGAACCGGAACCGCTCGATCACGCTGTTAAGCATTGGCGATTGCGCATGAGCCATCAGGAACGAGTTGCTCAACGTTTCCTGCACGGCAACCGCGCGCAAGTCCTGCGGGCGCACCAGCAGTTCGGCCGGCGCCTGGAACACCTCGTGCAGTGCCGGTTGCTGCCGGGCGAAAGCCTCCAGCGCGGCGCGGTGTTCGTCGGGAATCCGGCCCCGATAATCGGTGTATCGGTCGCGCAATGCCTGGCGTCCCGGCATCCAGTGCGGATTGTGATCAAGCAGCAGTTGCAGAACGCCAAGGCGCGCGTCGCCGCCGAACGCACTGATGTCGACCCCGCCCAGGGTTTTGACCAGAGGCGGCAAGTTATCGACATCCACGTAGCGGCCAGCCTCCTCGTACAAGACCTCGGCCCGCACCACGTCAGAGGCGGCGGCCAGATTTCCGCGCAAGCGGGTCTCGCGATCGTAGATGGCTTGCAGTCGCAGCGGTGCGTCGAGGTCACGCAAGTCACGCAACTGCAAATCATCGCCTGCCAGATCGAGCAGACTGCGCCGGTTCTGCTCGATCAAGGCTTCCAGTTGCTCCGCGTCCTGGCCGTAGGCGCGGGACAACAAGTCGATCCGCGCTTCATCCGCCGATTGCCCTCGTTCCAGCGCCTCATTGATGTGCATGAACATCTGCTGCTTGAGAACGATGACCCGCTCTTCGTACAACGTCCCAAGCCTGGTGTCGGTAATACGCTCGCTACCGCCATGTTGCATGGCGTCAGCCTTGGCGGCCTCGACGATCAACTTATTGGTTTGCCAGGCCAGTAGCGCGTCATTGTCATACCAGAGATTGAGGCTGTACCCCTGCCCGCTCAATACCTGCTTCCAGAGGTTGAGATAGTCACGCTGAATCTCGCCAAGGCCACCGCCCAGCCAGACGAAATGCAGATTTTTTACAACCGGAGTGGCGGCAGTGTTCGCGTAAATCTCGCTGTTTCGCAGACGGGTCTCGAACGCCTGAATAGCGTTGTAAATGCCCGATAAAGCGCTTTTCGGCGGTTCAGACTGGCCCGGCGTGTCACGGCGCACACGCGGCACGCCGATCAACTGTTCCAGGGAATGCTTGAGTAATGTCAGGGGTTCAATTATTCGCGGGGAATTGAGCAAACCGATACATGCAAAGTAATAGCGCCACACTGACGGATAAACGTCACTGTCCCGGTGTACCAACAGGGCTTGTTCGAGATCAGCCTGTTTGAACAGATTGATAAAACTGACATAACCACTGGCATCTTTAAATCTTTGATCGTGCATGAAAGTTCCTCCGTTATTCTGACCGACATCATGAGCGCACACAGGCACTTGAATGGCAGCAAAGTTAACGAATGGGGACTTCGCACTCAAACTTCAGAACTTTCAATACATGTCAAAACAGACAATTAAAAAACAACTGATAACGCATGTAACCGCAACAAGTTATTGCGACAACCCTGATCAAAAAATCAATATAACTGCGAAAGTCGGCGGCACAACTGCGCATCGACTTTTTACTGCGGCCAATCAAGATTCAGGATAAGTCCGACAAAATGTAAGTCATAAGAAAGATCCCACGCGGTAGTGGAGCAAATCTCACACGCACCGCTGAAAGATATGACATCGGCAAATCCGGAAACAATCTCCCCGTCCTGGCCGGCATGGCGAGGGAGCAAGCCCCCTCGCCTGCGCTCATGCCTGCGGCTTTTCGCCGTACCAGCGCGGTGTGTAGACCCACACGCCACCTTCGGCCTTGGGGAAGGTGCACGTGGTCGAAGAACCAATCAGCACCATCGTGCGCATGTCCACCTGATCCGGAGTCAGTTGCCCCAGTGTGGTGACCCGCAGGGACTGCCCCGGCCGACCGATGTCGCGCCCCAAGACCACTGGCGTCGCCTCCGTGCGATGCTGCGCGACGATTTCCAGCGCACGGCCCAGTTGCCACGGACGCGCCCGGGAGATCGGGTTGTAGAAGGCCAGGGCCAGGTCGGCGGCGGCCGCCAGATCCAGACGCTTCTCGATGATCGACCACGGCTTGAGGTTGTCCGACAGCGACATCACGCAGAAATCATGACCCAGCGGCGCACCCGCTTGCGCAGCCGTGGCGAGCGAAGCGGACACTCCCGGCAGGATTTCCAGCTCGACGCTGTGCCAGGCCGGATCGGTCGACTCGTGCAATGCTTCGAGCACCGCTGCGGCCATGGCGAACACGCCGGGGTCGCCGGACGAAACGACGATCACCGAACGGCCCTCGGCCGCCAGCCGGAAGGCGTGGCGGGCGCGCTGCATTTCTTCGCGATTGTCGGTGCAGTGCTGCACCTGATCAGCGCGAAACGGGCCGGCCATGCGCACATAGGTTTCATAACCGAGCACATCGGTGGCCCGCGCCAATTCCGCCTTGACCGCTGGCACCATCAGTTCGGCAGCGCCGGGGCCGAGGCCGATCACCGCCAGGCGTCCACGCTGACGACCGATCTGCGCGACGTCCAGCGGCTGTTCGGCGCGCGCAATCGCCAAGCCGTTGGCACGGCTGATCGTGGCCTGCGGCAGTGCGTGACGCGCCAACGCGTCGAGGTCGTTGTGCGCCGCGACAAAGCGCAGCGGCACACCCAACTCGATGGCGGCTTCACGCAGTTTGGCCGCCGCCATTTCCGTGTCAGCCGCCAGCAGACAAGCCAGCGCCTGCTGCGCAACCCCGGCCTGCTGCAACGCGGCGCGGACAGCGTTCGGCAGATCGTCCAGCTGCGCACTCACCGCCACCGCGACGCTGCGCGGATAAATCAGTAGCTCGTAGGCGCTCGCGATACGTTCGGCACTGCCGACATGAATCGAGCGCTGCGCCTGCGGGTCTTGCGGCAACTGCGCCTGATCCAGCCACGGCGCCGCACCTTCGATGCGCACGCTGTGCCCGGCCAGCAGGTCGGAAACGAAACGCTTGCCCAGTTCCAGATCCGCCAGCGCATAGCCGCTGGGTGGGTTGAGCAGGCAAGTGCCAAAGCGCAATTCGCCACTGGTGGTGATCGCCGCTGCGACCTGCAATGCGCCAGCGATTTCCCGGGCCATGACATTCACCCCGCCGAGGCCACCGAGCAGCGGCACCACGGCGCTGCCGTCTTCGGCAACGGCGAGTACCGCCGGTTCCGCGCCCTTCTCGATCAGTAACGGTGCCAGGGTGCGAATGACAATACCGGCCGCGCACAGGGCAATGATCGGCGTGTCTTGCTGGTACAACTCACGCAGGGTCGCGCCAAATTCCTGATAGCTGCGGTCGGCGCCTTCGACGCGTCCGGCGAGGCCGTGGATCTGCGCCGTCGGATACACCTGCTGGATACGTCGCGCGGTGGCCAGCGCGCTCTGTCCGAGGATGACAATGGCCGGTGTGGATGGCGTCATCAACCTTGCCACCGTAGGCCCGGGACGATGATCAGCGAGAAGTACGGCGAGGACATCGGCTCGACCTGATCCAGCGGCACGATCTTCTGATTGGCCATGGTCGCGCGTTCGACGTACAGCGCCCGCTCGGCCAGCCCGAGCTCTTCGAGTACCGCACGGACTTTGGGAAAGTTGCGCCCCAGTTTCATGATCACCGCCGCATCGGCGTCGGCCAGACGCCGCTTCAGATCCTCGTGCGGCAATACGCCGGAGAGCACCGACAGGCTCTGGTTGCGATACACCAGCGGCGCGCCGAGCACCGAGGCGCCGCCAAGCATTGAGCACACGCCCGGCACCACTTCGGCTTCATAGCGGGTGGACAACCGGTCATGCAGATACATGTAGGAACCGTAGAAGAACGGATCGCCTTCGCAGATCACTGCAACGTCGCGGCCGGCGTCCAGATGCGCCGCGACCTCTTCGGCGGCAGCGTCGTAGAAATCACTGATCACCTGCTCGTAGGACAGCGGCGCCGGCAGCACTTCGGTGGTCACCGGGTACACCAGCGGCAGCAGGTTCTGCGCGTCCTGCAGGTGCGCTTCGATGATGCCGAACGCATTGCCTTTTTTACCTTTGGCAACGAAGTACGCCACCACCGGCGATTCGCGCAGCAGACGCAGGGCTTTGACGGTAATCAGCTCCGGATCACCGGGGCCCACGCCGAGGCCGATCAGTCGTCCTTTTACTTGCATCATTCGATCTCCGTGGCGAGGGCGTTCACGGCGGCGGCGGCCATGGCGCTACCGCCGAGCCGGCCTTGCATGATCACGAACGGTACGCCGCGACTGTCAGCCGCCAACGCCGCTTTCGATTCGGCGGCGCCGACGAAGCCCACCGGGAAGCCAAGAATCAGCGCCGGTTTCGGTGCGCCGGCATCCAGCATTTCCAGCAGATAGAACAGTGCGGTCGGCGCGTTGCCGATCACCACCACGCTGCCCTCCAGGTGCGGACGCCACAGCTCCAGCGCCGCCGCCGAGCGGGTGTTGCCCAGCTCACGGGCCAGGTCGGGCACGCTGTCGTCGCGCAGGGTGCAGATCACCTGGTTGTTCGCCGGCAAACGCGCACGGGTCACGCCTTCGGAAACCATCCGCGCATCGCACAGGATCGGCGCACCGGCCGCCAGCGCATCGCGCCCGGCCTTGCCGGCACCTTCGGAGAATTGCAGACCGTCGACTGCCTCGACCATGCCGCAGGCGTGGATCACCCGCACCGCGAGTTTTTCCAGATCGGCCGGGATGCGTGCCAGATTGGCCTCGCTGCGAATGATCGCGAAGGAGTTGCGATAGATCTCCTGACCGTCGCGGATGTAATCAAGCATCAAGGGGGCTCCGTGAGCGGGCGTCGAGCAGGATCGCGGCCGCTTCAATAGTAAGGTTGCGTGCGTGCAGCGTGCCGAAACCCGGCAGCGCTGCATCGCGAAAATAGAGGTCGTAATGACCGGGGCTGATCGCCAGCAAGGTGGCGGGTGCGCAATGGGCCGCCGCGCAAGAGCGCGGGCAGCCGGACAGGTGCACGTTCTGCGCCTGTGGCAACAGCGTCGCCAGCCATCGGGCGTCGTGTTTGGTATCGGCCAGGCCTTTGCCGCATCCGCTGGAGCCGGTGCAGGCAATCAGCCTGGACAGCGGCTCACGGGCATCGGTCAGCCAGTGCAATTGCGTCAGTGTTTGCAAGACGTGCGCCGCGTCGGAGGGCTTCACGTTCGGCAGCAACAGACTTTGCCACGGGGTGAAACGCAGGCTGCCATCACCGTACTCGCGGGCCAGCCGGGCGGCGCCACGCAGCATGACCGGGTCGAGACGGCCGAGCGCCGGCACCGCGCCGACATACACCCGGTCGGCAGCGTTTTGCGGGTGAACACCGATGTGCAGAGCCTCCGCCAGCGGCGTGCGCTGTCGGGCAACGACGGCTTTGATCGCCACGCGCTCGCGCAACTGTTCGAGGAAGGCCGGCATCGGCCATTCATCAAGCAAATGGCGCATGCGCGTCTGCTCTGGCCGAGCCCGCTCGAGGAACAACTCCAGCACCGCGACCACCAGCGCATGGCCATTTTCCAGGGTCACGGCACCGGCCGCCCGATCGGTCGGGCAGCCAGCCAGACCGAACGCCAACATGACTTCACCGTCACGCTCAAACGCCGACAACCACAGATCATGCGGATGTGCGAGCATCGCCAACGCCTCACCGCCGTCCAGTTGCACGGCAAACTTGGCGCTCAACTCGGGAAAGCGCGGATGCGTCTGCAATGTCAGCAGAATCTGTTCGGCCAGAGGCCGGGTATCGAATAGCAATCGCCGATCGATACCGGCACTCGGGCTGAGCATCAGGTTACGCACATCGTCACCCGCTGCGGTTTGCGGCCCCAGGCCGGCGGCCAGCAGACGGTCGATCAATACCGCTGACTGCTCACCGATGCCGCGAATCTGCAGGTTGGCGCGGTTGGTCGCCTCGATTTCCCCACGGGCGAAACCCTCGGCGGCGTTGGCCACCGCGTCGGCCTGATCGGCAGTGATCGAGCCGCCATTGAGCTTGATCCGGCAGATGCCGCCGTCCAGCGCCTGGACGATACGCAGCAACCCCGGACAAGCCGAGGGGCGCAGAGCGGTGGACAGAGGGCGTTCGTTCAAGGGATGACCGGCTGGCTGGCAGCGCTGTAGTGGGCGAAAGGTCGCCATTATGCCTGCTTTGCCCGAGCGCATGAAAATGCCTGCCGGTCGGAAACTGCACCCAGGCAACAATTCCCGCCGCCTGGCGTTGCTTCAGAGTTGGTATTCCTCAAACTTGGACGCATGCGCGCCAATGGCTTGCTCCACGCTTGCCCGGTTGGCATCCATGGCCCGGCGCTTGATCAGCAGCTTTCTGGCGCGAATGTCCAGTTGTGACATCGGTTGATGAACCTGCCAGAACAGATAGTTGGTATTGAGTACCAACTTGATAAAGCGGATATGGCTGAGTACCACCACCAGCTCGTCACGGGTGTTCTGACTGACCGGCAAAATATGCGAGTTGAAGGTTTTGCCACTCAGCGCGGAAAACTGCTTCAACAATGCGGCATCTTTTTCCAGCGCTGCAAGTCCCGCTTCAACCTGGGTCAGTTGAGAACGCGCGAGCAACGGCGCAGTCAATCGCCGCCATGCCTCCTGCACACTCCCGGAAAACGCCGTCTGCACAAGCACCACTGGCTGTTCCTCAAGGCTCCAGCCAAACGACCAGAGGATGCCGGCAAAATGATCAAACCACTGCGCAGGCTGAGTACTGCTGTTATAAACGCCGTCCGCCTTGATCTGCGCGAGATAAATGCAGTGCTTCACAAAGTTGTTATCGGCCTCGGCCTGACCTTCCAGGCCGGTGAATAACATATTGTTAACGGCCACTGCGTTATTCTGACTTAAACGTGTATTGGAACTGATATCCATATCATCTCCTGCCAACTTGGCATTGGTTATTTATCGTTCTATTGCGCCAGACTTATTAAATAACTGACCTGAAGCAAACTAACAAAAACAGCAGTTGAAAAAACCAATATTGCTCAACAACACATTTCCGGTCGGCTCTCGCCCCCCTGCGACGACAGACCCGCGTCAGATGCCGGCCGCCGCGTTATCATGCCGCCCTTGAAGATCTACCCTGGATTTAAGGAACGGCATGACACCCTGGCTGACGGTTGTGGGAATCGGTGAAGACGGCTTCAAGGGCCTGGGCAAAAATGCGCGGCGCGCCCTGATGGGCGCCTCGCGGATCATCGGCGGCCAGCGGCAACTGGACTTGCTGCCGGTATGCATACGCGGTGAACGCGCGTTGTGGCCAAGCCCGTTTTCCCTCGCGCCGGTGCTGGAGCAGCGCGGCGAAGCGGTGTGTGTGTTGGCCAGTGGTGATCCGATGTTCTACGGCGTCGGCGCCAGCCTCGCGCGGCACGTGCCGAGTGCCGAGATGCTGATCCTGCCGGCGCCATCCTCCTGTTCGCTGGCCGCCGCCCGACTCGGCTGGCCGTTGCAGGATGTAGTGACACTGTCGCTGGTCGCGCGACCTTTGGCGGCACTCAATGCGCAACTGTTCAGCGGCGTACGCCTGTTGCTGCTGAGCAATGACCGGCAAAGTCCGGCGGCGGTCGCGGCGTTGCTGCGTGAGCGCGGATTTGGCGGCAGTCGCCTGAGTGTTCTGGAACACCTGGGCGGCGACGCCGAGCGGCGTATCGACGGCACTGCCGATGACTGGAACGACCCGGCGATTGCCGATCTGAATGTGATCGCCATCGAATGCCTGGCCGATGCGCACGCACCGCGCCTGTCGCGTCTGGCCGGACTGCCCGACTCGGCATTCCAGCACGACGGGCAACTGACCAAACGCGATGTCCGCGCCATCACCCTCGCCCGCCTTGCGCCGATCCCCGGCGAACTGCTGTGGGATGTCGGCGGCGGTTGCGGCTCGATCGGCATCGAATGGATGCGCGCGCACCCCAGCTGCCGTGCCATTGCCATCGAGGCGGACGAAGGCCGACAGGCCTTGATCGAACACAACCGCGACGCGTTGGGCGTACCCGGTCTGCAATTGGTGCGGGGCCGCGCACCGCAGGCGCTCGCCGGGCTGGAGCGCCCCGACGCGATCTTCATCGGCGGCGGCGTGACCCGTGAGGGCGTGTTTGCAACCTGCTGGGATCAACTCAAACCCGGTGGTCGACTGGTGGCCAACGCCGTGACCCTGCAAAGCGAAGTCACCCTGATGAACTGGCGCGAACGCCATGGCGGCGAACTGACCCGAATCCACGTTGCCCAGGCGCAGCCACTGGGTGAGTTCGACACGTGGCGGCAGGCGCTGCCGATCACCTTGCTCGATCTGGTCAAACCCCTCGATGCGTGACGAAACCGCCGAACAACCCGCGCCGCTGCGTAGCGGCCTGACCACCGGCAGCTGCGCCACCGCCACCAGCCTTGCCGCCGCGCGCCTGCTGCTCGGCGGCACCTCGGCGGATGCAGTGCAGATCGTCCTGCCCAAGGGCAAGCAGGTGCAGATGCGTCTGGAGTTTTGCCGCTTGACCGCCGACGGCGCCGAGGCCGGAACGATCAAGGACGCCGGCGACGACCCCGACGTGACCCACGGTGCGCTGCTCTATTCGCACGTGCGGCTGCTGGCCGCGCCGGGGATTCGCTTCGTCGCGGGCACAGGTGTCGGCACCGTGACCCGGCCGGGGCTGGTACTCGGCGTCGGTGAGCCGGCAATCAACCCGGTGCCGCGCAAGATGATCAGCGATCACTTGAGCCTGCTCGCCGCCGAACGCGGTTATGCCGGCGGCTTTGAGGTCACCGTCAATGTCGAGGGCGGCGAAGCGCTGGCGCTGAAAACCATGAATCCACGGCTGGGCATTCTCGGCGGGCTGTCGATTCTCGGCACCAGCGGTATAGTCCGGCCGTTTTCCTGCGCGGCGTACATCGCCTCGATCCATCAGGGCATCGATGTGGCGAAAACCAATGGTTACCTGCACATCGCCGCGTGCACCGGCAACGCCAGCGAAGACACCATGCGCCGGGTCTACAACCTGCCGGAAATCGCCTTGATCGAAATGGGTGACTTTGTCGGCGCGGTGCTCAAGCATCTGCGCAAAGTGCCTGTGGATAAACTCAGCCTGTGCGGCGGCTTCGGCAAGATCAGCAAACTGGCAGCCGGGCACATGGATCTGCACTCGCGCCATTCCAGCATCGACCTGCCGCAACTGGCCGAATGGGCGGCGGCGATTGGCGCCGACCAGGCGTTGCAACAGAGTATTCGTGAAGCGAACACCAGTCAGCAGGCCTTGGCGATGGCCAGTGCGGCAGGCGTGGCCCTTGGCGATGAAGTCTGTCGCCACGCGCTGACTTTCGCCCGCAGCGTGGTGCCGGCGCAGGTTCAGGTCGAAGTGTTTGCGATTGATCGCCAGGGCGGCATTGTCGGCCACGCCGGAGGTTTTGCATGAAGCGCATTCTGTTGCTGGGCGGCGTCACCGAAGCCCTGGCCATCGCCCGTACGTTGGGGCCAGAACACATCTACAGCCTGGCCGGCGTGGGCCGGGTGCCGACCGACCTGACCTGCCAGGTACGCGTCGGCGGCTACGGCGGGGCCGAAGGTCTGACTCAGTTCATGCGCGACGAAGGCATCGACCTGCTGCTCGACGCGACCCACCCCTACGCCGCGCAAATCAGCCACAACGCCGCCCGCGCCGCGCAACTGAGCGGCATCCCTTGCTGGGCCTTGCGCCGCCCCGCATGGCAGCCGCAACCGGGCGATGACTGGCGCGAAGTCAGCGACTGGGCCGAACTGACCGCAGCCCTCAAACCGTTCCGCCGCCCGCTGTTCACCCTCGGCCGCGAACCGCTGCAACACCTCGATGAAATCCCTGCCAGCCAGTTCTGGACCCTGCGCGCCCTCGACGTCTACCCCGGCAACGAACGCTGCGAAGTGATCGGCGCCCGTGGGCCATTTCTGCTTGAGGACGAACGCGCACTGTTCGAGCGCCGGCAGATCGATGTCCTGATCAGCAAGAACAGCGGCAGCACTGCGACCGAACCCAAGCTGGAAGTGGCGCGGGAGTTGGGGGTGCCGGTGATTGTGTTGAAGCGGCCGGTGTTGCTGGGGGTTGATCGGGAGTTTCTGACGACGTCTGAAGTCTTCGCTGCCCTTGCCGCCTTCACCCGGTTTTAACCAAGTGCAGACCTCGAGTACGCCTTCGCGGGCAAGCCCGCTCCCACAGTGGTCGGCGCCGACTGCATAGTTTGTGTATGACACGGATCCTGTGGGAGCGGGCTTGCCCGCGAAGGCGTGCGACCTGACAGCTCGTATCTTGAACGTTAAAAAGCAGATCAAAAGATCGCAGCCTCGTTCCACTCGTCAGCTCCTACAGGATCGGTGGATGAGTCTGGCGTTGCACATTTCCACCGCTACACTCATTTCCATTGATCTGCGACACCAAACCGCACGACGCCTTTTTACTTATCGGCCCTGATCAGGCTAAATAGCCCGCGTCTGATCGCCCACCCAACGGATCTGTCCCATGAACCGACACCGGCTCGCATTTGCCTGGATCGCCTGCTTTGCAGTGCTGTTCAACATGCTCGCCATGCCGATGACCGGGGCGCTGGCGCAGGCGGCCAATTCACCGGCCGAACAGGTGCTGTGGAGCAGTTTCTGCACCGGCAGCGGGACGAAAATGGTGGCGATCAACATCGGCACCCCGGAGCAGAAAGCCCCGTCCAACGACAGCCATTCCAACATGCAGCATTGCTGGTGCTGCTCGGGTTCAGCGCCGCTGGTGGCGTTGCCGGGGCATGCGCCGCAGCTGTATTTTGCCCGTTACGAAAGCAATCGCAGCGTGGCCCCGCCCTCGTTGCAAACACCGACACCGCGCCAGCAATGGCCGAGCCTTAATCCGCGCGCCTCGCCTCTGGTTTGATTTGTTCTCGCAATTGACCTGCGTATCAAATCGTTCTGGAGAACTGCCATGTTGAACAAACTCTTCGTCATCGCTGCGCTGTTGCTGCCGGCGTGCTTCGCCCATGCCCACGAATACAAGGCCGGCGAGCTGGAAATCGCGCACCCGTGGTCGCAGGAGCTGCCGCCCAACGCGCCGACGGTTGCCGCTTACTTTGTGATCAGCAATCCCGGCAAGGCCGACGATCGCCTGCTCAGCGTCGACTCGCCGATCACTGACAAGGCTCAGTTGCACGAGCATGTGATGCAGGGCGATCTGATGAAAATGCAGCAAGTGCCCAACGTGGTGATTCCGGCCGGCGGCAAAGTGACGTTCGCGCCGATGGCCTATCACGTGATGCTGCTCAATCCGAAAGACCGCAGCCTGCTCAGCGACGGCAAACGCTTCCCGCTGACCCTGCATTTCGAGAAGGCCGGCAACGTTACCGTCGAAGTCGCGGTGCAGAAGAAACCGCCGGAAACCAAGGCACACGATCACGCCCAGTAACCGATCCGGCTGACCACGCCCGTGCGCCCGCAACGCGCCGGGGCGTCCAGCAAGCATCGCCAGAGACAGGCTCTGACCTGCGGTAGCTGGATCGCCCTGTTCGCCATGTTGATGATCTTCATCGGCCCGCTGATTTCTCAGTCGATGCCGATGGATCAGCACGCCTCGAGTTCCATGCCGATGAGCATGGACATGGCCATGCCGGGTATGGATCACGCCGCGCACGGCGCACAACCGGCTGCCGAACACTGTCCGCCGCAATCCCCGCACCACGCCCTGTGGGAAAAGTGTGGTTATTGCAGCCTGCTGTTCAACTGCCCGGCGCTGACCGGTGGCGGCACGTTCGCCACATTCAGCATCGCCCACGTCAACACCTTCGTCCCATCCTCCCCGCGTCTGGGGCATGCCCGGCGGACTTTCTTCCCCGGCGCCCGCACCCGCGCCCCGCCCGTCGCCGCGTAAACACCGCACCTTTGATTGCACACGGTCGAGAAGACAGCTTCAGGCTGCCGGCCGTGTCGTTTACGACTGTTTGATGGAAATTGTCATGTCCAGGTTTTCTGCTGTTCCACGCCCGGGTTCTGCCCAGGCGTCCTTCGCGCTGAACGCATCACGCATTCGTTTCTTGCACGCCACCGCCGCCCTTTGCGGCGTCCTGCTGTCCCCGCTGGTGCTGGCCGATGACCACGCCGGTCACGTTGATGAACTGAGTCCGACGGTGATCACCGCCATCGCCCCGAGTTCACCGCTGACCATCGTCACCAACCCCAAGGACCCGCGCCAACCGGTGCCGGCCAGCGATGGCGGCGATTACCTGAAGACCATTCCCGGCTTCGCCCTGGTGCGCAATGGCGGCACCAATGGCGACCCGGTGCTGCGCGGCATGTTCGGTTCGCGGCTCAACATTCTCACCAACGGCAGCATGCTGCTCGGCGCCTGCCCGGGGCGGATGGACGCACCGACCTCGTACATCTCGCCGGAAACCTACGACAAGCTCACGGTGATCAAAGGCCCGCAAACCGTACTTTGGGGCCCGGGCGCATCGGCGGGCACGATCCTCTTCGACCGTGAGCCGGAAAGCTTCGGCGAACTCGGCACACGGGTGAATGCAAGCGTGCTGGCCGGCTCCAACGGGCGCTTCGACAAGGTCGTCGACGCCGCTGCCGGCGGGCCATTGGGCTACGTGCGGGTGATCGGTAACACCGCGCACTCCGACGACTACCGCGACGGCAACAACGACATCGTTGCCTCGCGCTACGACAAGTGGAACGGTGATATCGCGCTCGGCTGGACCCCGGACGCCGACACCCTGATCGAACTCACCGCCGGCAAGGGCGACGGCGAAGCACGTTACGCCGGACGCGGCATGGACGGTTCGCAGTTCCTGCGCGAAAGCCTCGGCCTGCGCTTCGAAAAATCCAACATCACTGACGTACTGGAGAAACTCGAAGCCCAGGTCTACTACAACTACGCCGACCACGTGATGGACAACTACACCCTGCGCACACCGTCCGGCACCGGGATGATGGCCGGGCCCATGGCCTCCAACGTCGACCGCCGGACCCTCGGCGCGCGGATCAAGGCGACCTGGCGCTGGGCCGACATCCAGCTGATCACCGGCCTCGATGCGCAGACCAACGAACACCGCCAGCGCAGCGGCATGGGCATCGACACCTACAAGGATCAGCCCTACACCAAGGACGCCGATTTCCATAACTACGGCGTGTTCAGCGAAATGACCTGGTACGCCGCCGACCGCGATCGGCTGATTACCGGCGCCCGGGTCGACCGTGCTTCGGCCAAGGATTACCGGCAGCGCATTGGTTCGGGAATGATGAGCCGGCCAAATCCGACCGCCGACGAGACCCGCGCCGACACCTTGCCCAGCGGCTTCGTGCGCTACGAGCATGACCTGGCCGACACACCGGCCACGCTGTACGCCGGCCTCGGTCACGCGCAGCGCTTTCCGGATTACTGGGAGCTGTTTTCACCGAAGTCCGGCCCGGCCGGTTCACTGAATGCGTTCGACTCGATCAAACCGGAAAAGACCACCCAGTTCGACTTCGGCGTGAACTACAAGACCGCCGAACTCGAAGCCTGGGCCTCGGGCTACGTCGGTGTGGTGCGCGACTACATCCTGTTCGACTACACGCCAACGATGATGGGCATGAGCACTTCGCGCGCGGAAAACATCGACGCACGGATCATGGGTGGCGAACTCGGCGCCGCCTACAAACTCACCGATAACTGGAAAGCCGACGCGACCCTGGCTTACGCCTGGGGCAAGAACAGCAGCGATGGCAAGGCCCTGCCGCAAATGCCGCCACTGGATGCCCGCTTCGGCCTGACCTACAGCGAAGACCACTGGAGCGCCGGGGCGCTGTGGCGCGTGGTCGCGGCGCAAAACCGCATCGACCAGAACAAAGGCAACGTGGTCGGCAAGGACTACGACAAGAGCGGCGGCTTTGGCGTGTTCTCGCTCAACGGCGCCTACCGGATCAACAAGAACTGGAAGGTCAGCACCGGCGTCGACAACCTGTTCGGCAAGGCTTACGCCGAGCACCTGAACCTGGCCGGTAACGCCGGTTTCGGCTACCCGGCCAACGACCCGCAAGCGATCAACGAGCCGGGGCGCACGCTCTGGACCAAGGTCGACATGAGTTTCTGACAAGAAAAAATCAAAAGATCGCAGGCTCCTGCAGGGGAGCGCGTAGATCCTGTAGGAGCTGCCGAAGGCTGCGATCTTTTGATCTAAAAAAATGATTCGCCAAGCGGAGCAAACGTGATGCAAAAGCCCAAACCGAATTTCTACAACCTGGCCTGGCGCTGGCATTTCTATGCCGGATTATTCGTCGCGCCGTTCATGGTGATGCTGGCCCTGACCGGCATCGTCTACCTGTTCAAACCGCAACTCGACTCACTGATGTACAGCAGCCTGCTCAAGGTTCCGGCCGGGCATCACACGGTGCCGGCCGATGATCTGCTGCAACGGGTCAAGAGCGCTTATCCACAAGGTCAGATCACCCAATACCTGCCACCGGCTAACGCCGAACGCAGCGCTCAGTTTGTCGTCAAGAATGAGGGTCATGAACTCAACGTGTTCATCGATCCGTACCACGGCGACATCCTCGGCGAACAGGATGCGAAGAAAAATCTGCAAGCCATCGCCCGCGCCATTCACGGCGAGTTGATGATCGGCACCGTGGGTGACCGCTTGATCGAACTCGCCGCCGGTTGGGGTGTGGTGTTGGTGGTGTCCGGAGTGTTCCTGTGGTGGCCGCGCGGGCAGGCCGCCGGGATTCTGTGGCCACGTCTGAGCAGTCGCGGGCGCGTGTTGTGGCGTGACCTGCACGCGGTCACCGGATTCTGGGGCGCCGCACTGTTGCTGGTGATGCTGCTCAGCGGCATGACCTGGACCGGCTTCTGGGGCAAGCAATATGCCCAGGTCTGGAACGTGTTCCCGGCCGCGATGCGGAACAACGTGCCGACCTCCGACGTCGAGGCCGGCAGCCTCAACAACGCCGCGCGCCAGACCGTGCCATGGGCGATGGAAAACACGCCGATGCCGATGTCCGGTGACCACGCCGAGCACATGGCCCACGGCGGCATGCAACACGGTCCCGCAGCGCCCGCGATCAGCCTGCAAGACGTGCAGAACATCGCCATTGAGCGCAAGGTCGAACCCGGCTACAGCATCACTCTGCCGACCACCGCGACCGGGGTATTCACCATTGCCGTGTTCGCCGACGACCCGCGTAACGATGCGACCCTGCATGTCGATCAGTACACCGGCAAGGTCCTCGCCGATGTGCGTTTCGAGCAGTACGGCGCGGTGGCACGGGCCACGGAAATCGGTGTGATGCTGCATGAGGGCAAGATGTTCGGCACTTTCAACCAGATCGTCGTGCTGCTGATCTGCCTGATGATTCTGCTCAGCGCCGTCAGCGGTGTGGTGATCTGGTGGAAGCGCCGTCCGCAGGGCAAGTTCGGCGTGCCGCCGCTGCGCCATGACCTGCCGAAATGGAAAACCGGCGTGGCGATCATGCTCGCTCTGGCCGTGATCTTTCCGCTGGTGGGCGCTTCGCTGGTGCTGGTCTGGCTGCTGGATCGCCTGCTGTTGTCGCGTCTGGGGCGCCAAGCTGAATCTGCCTCAACTTCAACGTGAAGCAGGCGAGATGCGCGTTTCAGACAGATCTTTAAACTGCCGGGGTTTAAACTCCGGCAGATTTTAGTGTTACTGTATAACGCAAATGTGCCGCTCTGCCCGCGATCAAAAGTTGCGGGCTTTCTTTTGAAGAAGTGATTCACCGCCCCGATGAACAAGTACCTCTTGTCCAGCCTCTGCCTGTTCGCCCTGAACAACGCCAACGCCGACAGCCAGCCGCTGACGCTGCCCACCGGCACCATCAGCGCTCCGGCCATGGATGACGAAAACGTCAGCCTGACCACGCCGACCACCGCCGGTTCGCGCCTGAACCTGACGGCCATGGAGACCCCGGCCAGCGTCGAAAGCCTCAGCGGCGAGCAGGTGCGCGCCCGTGGCGATCGCAGCGTGCAGGACGCCGTGTCGCGCAGCACCGGCATCAGCCGCACCGGCACTCCGGGCGATGGCGGCACCTCGCTGCAGGCACGCGGCTTTACCGGGCAGAGTTCGGTGATGCAGCTGTATGACGGCAACCGCATGTACACCGGCATGGGCACCGTGACCTTTCCGGTCGACACCTGGTCGGTGCAGCGCGTCGACGTGCTGCGCGGCCCGGCCTCGGTGCTGTACGGCGAAGGCGCGACCGGCGCGGTGGTCAACGTGATCCCGAAGAAACCGTTCGAGGGCGACATCGAAAACCACTTGCGCCTCGGCTACGGCTCCTACGACCGTCAGCAGCAGGCGTTCGACAGCGGCGGCTCGCTGAGCGACACCCTGAGCTATCGGCTCAATCTCAATCGTCTGCGCAGCAACGGCTGGGTCGATCGCGGTGATTCCTCCGGCGACTTCATCAGTGCCGCGCTGCGCTGGCAGGCCACCGACGACCTGGCCTTCACCCTCGCCCACGATTACGGCGATCAGCGCCCGCAGAACGACTTCGGCACGCCGTTGATCAACGGCCAATTGAAAGACAGCCTGCGCTACAAGAACTACAACGTGCGCGACGACCAGCAGCACTACAACGATCAGTGGACGCGCCTGACCACCGATTGGCAGATCAACAACGCCGTCAGTGCCAGCAACGAGCTGTACTACCTCAAGGCCCGGCGCCGCTGGCAGAACGCCGAGAACTACAACTTCGACACCGCCACGCAACAGCTCAGCCGCAGCGGCTACTTCGGCATCGGCCACCAGCAGGAACAGGTCGGCGACCGCCAGACCTTCACCTTCAAGCACTCGCTGTTTGGCCTCGACAGCCAGACCGTGACTGGCGTCGATTACAACCGCATCCGCTTCCAGCTCAACAGCAACTCGCCGTTCAACGACGTGTTGCCCAACGGTCAGGCTTTGGATCTGTATCACCCGCAGCCGGGCTATTTCGAAAGCGCCAATCCGTACCGCGACCAGTTCGACAGCACCACCAAACAGATGTCAGTGTTCGGCGAAAACCGCACGCAACTGAGCGAGCGCTGGTCGCTGGTGACCGGCGTGCGCCGTGACTATGTGCAGGTGGATCGCAACAACCTGGTCGACGACAGCCAGAGCGACAAGACCCTGACCGGCAATAACTGGAAGGCTGGACTGGTGTTTGCCCTGACGCCCGAGACTTCGTTTTACGCTCAGGTCGCGACCAGCACCGACGGCATTGGCGGCCTGATATCCCTGAGCCCGAGTCAGCAGCAATACGACCTGTCGACTGCACGCCAGACCGAGGTCGGCCTGAAGCAGTTGTTCTGGGATCAACGCGGCGAGTTCACCCTGGCGGCCTATCGCATCGTCAAGAAGAAGCTGCTGACCGACGATCCGGGCAACCCGACGCTCAAGCAGCAGGTCGGTCAGCAATCGTCCAACGGTTTTGAAGCCAGCCTCGACCTGCAACTGCCGCACGCCTGGCAACTGCAGGCCAACGCCGCCATCGTCAAAGCCAAGTACGATGACTTCTCCGAAGTGGTCAACGGACAGACGCTGTCGTACAACGGCAATCGCCCGGTGGATGTACCGCGTCGAACCGCCAATCTGTGGCTGAATAAAAACCTCAGCGATGATCTGAAGGCTGGCGCCGGCGTGCGTTATGTCGACGCGCGCTACGCCGACATGGCCAACCGCAACGAGCTGCCGAGTTACACCGTGGTCGATGCGACGCTGTCGTGGCAAGCCTTGCGCAACACCACGCTGGGCCTGCAGCTGAACAATCTGTTTGACCGCCGGTACGCACAAAGCCAATACAATGACGGCCAGCAATGGATTCTCGGCGAACCGAGATCGTTCTTCGTCACGGCGGATTACACCTTCTAAAAGCTCAAACATTCCTGTGGTGAGGGGATTTATCCCCGATCGGCGGCAGCCGTCGCAATCCGATGAATACAGTCTTCTGACAAATCGTGATTACAGGTTTTGGGACCGCTGCGCGGTCCATCGGGGATAAATCCCCTCACCACAAATGATCTAACGAATTCAGGAATTTGATGACCTCGCTAAATCTCGCCAACCTCGCCTGGACACCTCTGGGCCACGGCCACTGCCATCACCAGTTCCAGCTGCGTGATGCCTCGTTGCAGGTGGCCGCCGGTGAGTTTGTCGGGCTGATCGGCCCCAACGGCAGCGGCAAGACCAGCCTGCTGCGCTGCGCCTATCGCTTCAGTCAGCCGGAAAGCGGCGAGGTCAGACTCGATCACCACAACGTGTGGAAGCAATCCTCGCGCTGGTGCGCGAAACGCATCGCCGTGGTTCTGCAGGAATTCCCCGATGCCTTTGGCCTGACCGTCGAAGAAGTGGTCGCCATGGGCCGCACGCCGCACAAAGGCCTGTTCGATGGCGACACACTGGAAGATCGCAATCTGGCGACGCAAGCGCTCAAATCCGTCGGCCTCGACGGCTTCGAAGACCATGCGTTCGCCACGCTGTCCGGCGGTGAGAAGCAGCGGGTGATCCTTGCCCGCGCCCTGACCCAGCAACCGCAACTGTTGATCCTCGACGAACCGACCAACCACCTCGACCCGCGTTATCAGTTGGAACTGCTGCAACTGGTCAAGCGTTTGCAGATCGGCACGTTGGCGAGCATCCACGACCTGAACCTGGCCGCCGCGTTCTGCGACCGTTTGTATTTGATCAACCACGGTCGCATCGTCGCCAGCGGCACCCCGCAAGAAGTCCTGACCGTCGAACTGCTGCGTGACGTGTTCGGCGTCGAAGCATTGATTGATCCACACCCCCTCCACGGCTACCCGCGAATCACCTGGATAACCCGACCATGACTTTGCGCTCCCTGCTTTGCCTCGCTCTGCTGCTGGGCACCACCCACGCCTTCGCCGAGGCCACGAAGTACCCGCTGACGATCCAGAGCTGCAACCGCGAAGTGACCTTCAATGAAGCGCCGCAGCACGCGGTCAGCCACGACATCAACATGACCCAGATGATGCTCGCCCTCGGCCTCAAATCGCGCATGGCCGGTTACAGCGGCGTCAGCGGCTGGAAGTCGGTGACGCCCGAGATGCAGTCGTTGCTCGACGGTTTGCCGGAGCTGGCTGCGAAATATCCATCGGTGGAAACCCTGCTCAACGCCAACGTCGATTTTTTCTTCGCCGGCTGGGATTACGGCATGCGCGTCGGTGGCGACCTGACGCCGCAGACCCTGCAACCACTGGGCATCAACGTGTATGAGCTGACCGAATCCTGCGCCTTCGTGATGAAGCGCCCGGCGGCGACGCTGGATGACACCTACAACGACCTGCGCAATCTCGGAAAGATTTTCGACGTACAGGATCGCGCCAACGCACTGATCGCCGACATGCAGAATCAAGTCGCCGAGATCCGCAAAGACCTGCCCGCCGACAAGCCGCGCGTGTTCCTCTACGACAGCGGCGAGGACCGCGCCATGACTTCCGGACGTCTCGGCATGCCGCAGGCGCTGATCGACGCGGCGGGTGGGCGCAACATTCTCGATGACGTCGAAGCGAGCTGGACCCGGGTCAACTGGGAGACCGTGGTCGAGCGCAATCCGCAGGTGATCGTGATCGTCGACTACAGCGAAATCACTGCCGAGCAGAAGATCGAATTTCTGCTGAACAACCCGGCGCTGCAATCGGTGGACGCGATCAAGAACCAGCGCTTCATCGTCATCCCTTACGTGCAGGCCACGCCGGGGATCGATAACGTGCTGGCGGTGGAAACCCTGGCCAAAGGATTCCACGGCGAATGATCGACCGGCGCTACGCCCTGTTGCTCACCGCCCTCGGTGCCCTGTTGCTGGTGTCGTGCGTGGTCTCGCTCGGTTTTGGTCCGGCGCGGGTGCCGGTGGACGTGGTGTGGCGGATTCTGCTGCACAAGGCCTTCGGTTTCGGCGAGGTGAGCTGGAGCGCCGGGCAGGAACACATTGTCTGGCTGATCCGCGTGCCGCGCATGTTGCTCGGGGCGTTGGTCGGTGCCGGGCTGGCGTTGATCGGCGCGGTGTTGCAAGCGGTGACGCGCAATCCTCTGGCCGATCCGCACCTGCTCGGCGTCACCTCCGGCGCAACCCTCGGCGCAGTGATCGTGGTGCTGCATATCGGTGAAATCGTCGGACTGCTGACCTTGCCGATTGCCGCGTTCATCGGTGCATTGCTGAGCATGTTTCTGGTACTGGGCATCGCCAACCGGCAGGGTCGACTCGACAGCGACCGCTTGCTGCTGTGCGGCGTGGCGGTGTCGTTCGTGATGATGGCGATCGCCAACCTGCTGTTGTTCATGGGCGACCATCGCGCCAGTTCGGCGGTGATGTTCTGGATGCTCGGCGGCCTCGGCCTGGCGCGCTGGGAGCTGCTGACGATACCCGCGCTGAGCGTGCTGCTTGGCCTGGTTTTGCTGTTGGGCATGGCCCGCCCGTTGAATGCACTGATGGCTGGCGAGCAGACCGCCGTGACCCTCGGTCTGAACGCTCGGGCGGTGCGTTTGCGGGTGTTTGTGATCGCCTCGTTGATGACCGGGGTGCTGGTGTCGATCAGTGGTTCGATCGGCTTTGTCGGACTGATGGTGCCGCACATTGCCCGCCGTCTGGTGGGTGCCGAACATCGCCGTCTGCTGCCGGCCTGTGTGCTGCTCGGCAGCCTGTTTCTGGTGTGGGTCGATGTGGCCGCACGAACCCTGATCGCGCCGGAAGACCTGCCCATCGGCGTTGCCACCGCGGCCATCGGCGGCCTGTTCTTCATCGGCCTGATGCGCCGCCGCTGATCCAACATCGATCAAAAACTGTAGGAGCTGCCGCAGGCTGCGATCTCTTGATCTTGCTTTTGATCATTGAAAATCAAAGTCAAAAGATCGCAGCCTTCGGCAGCTCCTACAGGATCAGAGCGCGCCCTAATCTGGCGCACACGAGTGCACCGTGACACGTGACTCGTCCCTTCATGGTGCGCACTGCCCACGCGCGACCGCTCTAAACCGACATTTTCCTGTCCGATCCCGACCGGGCACAGCCCTTGCAAAACACCCTTCAGTCGTCCGCATCTGCCAACCATAAAAAACTTTAACGTTCATGGAGATCGCACAATGAAGCGTCGCAGTTTGATCAAGGCTTTCACACTCACGGCATCCATTGCCGCGATGGGCATGACCTGGACTGTCCAGGCCGCCGAGACCATCAAGGTGGGGATTCTGCATTCGTTGTCCGGGACCATGGCGATTTCCGAAACGTCGCTCAAGGACATGGCGCTGATGACCATCGACGAGATCAACGCCAAGGGCGGGGTGAACGGCAAGATGCTCGAACCGGTGGTGGTCGACCCGGCATCGAACTGGCCGCTGTTCGCCGAGAAAGGCCGACAGTTGCTGACCCAGGACAAGGTCGCGGTAGTGTTCGGCTGCTGGACCTCGGTGTCGCGCAAATCGGTGCTGCCGGTGTTCGAAGAACTCAACGGCCTGCTGTTCTACCCGGTGCAATACGAAGGCGAAGAGATGTCGCCGAACGTGTTTTACACCGGCGCTGCGCCGAACCAGCAAGCGATCCCGGCCGTTGAATACCTGATGAGCGAAGAAGGTGGCAGCGCCAAGCGTTTCTTCCTGCTCGGCACCGACTACGTCTACCCGCGCACCACCAACAAGATCCTGCGCTCGTTCCTGCACTCCAAAGGCGTGGCCGACAAGGACATCGAAGAGGTCTACACCCCGTTCGGTCACAGCGACTATCAAACCATCGTCGCCAACATCAAGAAGTTCTCCGCCGGCGGCAAGACCGCTGTGATTTCCACAGTCAACGGCGACTCCAACGTGCCGTTCTACAAAGAGCTGGCCAACCAGGGGCTGAAGGCGACCGACGTACCGGTGGTGGCGTTCTCGGTGGGTGAAGAAGAACTGCGCGGCATCGACACCAAACCGCTGGTGGGCAACCTCGCGGCGTGGAACTACTTCGAGTCCGTGGAGAACCCGGTGAACAAGAAGTTCGTCGCTGACTGGAAGGCTTACGCGAAGAAACACAACCTGCCGGGCGCGGACAAAGCGGTGACCAACGACCCGATGGAAGCCACCTACGTCGGCATCCACATGTGGGCGCAAGCGGCGGAGAAAGCCAAGTCCACCGACGTCGACAAAGTCCGCGAAGCACTCGCCGGCCAGACCTTCGCCGCGCCGTCCGGTTACACCCTGACCATGGACAAGACCAATCACCACCTGCACAAACCAGTGATGATCGGCGAGATCCAGAACGATGGTCAGTTCAACGTCGTGTGGCAGACCGAAGGCCCGATCCGCGCTCAGCCATGGAGTCCGTTTATCGATGGCAACGACAAGAAACCGGATTATGCGGTGAAGAGCAACTGAGCCATTGGGTGTCGGCCTCGCGCCTGGCGTGAGGCCGACTCGATTCCCCTGTGGGAACAATATTTCGTGGTGAGGGGATTCATCCCCGATGGGTCGCGAAGCGACCCCAAATGCTACAGGCGCGATGTACCGGTGAATCGCGGCGACTGTTTTTGCGACTGCTTCGCAGCCGATCGGGGATGAATCCCCTCGCCACAAAGCCAGCTCCCACAATGTCCGTGTCAAGGCGACTTACCATGCCCACCGCCCTTTACCGCCTCATCCTCGCCATCGCACTGCTGTTGCCGATGACGGCCTTTGCCGGCGACGCCGAAGACTTCGTCGCCGCCAACCCGGTGCAACAGGCCAAACTGCTGGAAGCCTGGGCTGCGCAGCCCGAGCCGGCGCGCATCGAACTGATCAACGCCCTGCAGCAAGGCGAATTGACCCTCGACGGCCAAACCAAAACCCTGCGCCTGAACAACCGCCTGCGGGGTCTGATCGACACCGCTCTGGCCAGCCACCAATTGCTCGCCGCCGACGCCAAAACCCGTCTGACCGCCGCGCAGCAATTGCAGAAAAGCGCGAAACCCGCGCAGCTGAAATTCCTCGACCAGCAACTGGCTGGCGAAAAAGACGAGAATGTCCACGCCGCCCTGAGCCTGGCCCTGGCCAACCTGCAACTGGTGGACAGTGACCCGGCGGTGCGTCTGGCCGCCGTACGCCTGCTCGGCGAAACCGGCGATCCGCTGGCCCGCACCCGCTTGGAAGGACTGCTCGAACCCGGCGTCGAAAGCGATGCCGGTGTACGTACCGCCGCCGAAACCAGCCTCGCGCAGGTCAAGCGCAAACTGCTGATCGGTGAAGTGTTGGGTCAAGCGTTCAGCGGCATGTCGCTCGGCTCGATTCTGCTGCTCGCGGCTCTCGGTCTGGCGATCACCTTCGGCCTGCTCGGGGTGATCAACATGGCCCACGGCGAGATGCTGATGCTCGGCGCCTACTCGACCTACGTGGTGCAGTTGCTGTTCCAGCGCTACGCGCCGCAGGCGATCGAGTTCTATCCGCTGATCGCGTTGCCGGTGGCGTTCTTCGTCACCGCAGCAATCGGCATGGCGCTGGAGCGCACAGTGATTCGTCACCTCTACGGCCGGCCACTGGAAACCCTGCTCGCCACCTGGGGCATCAGCCTGATGCTGATTCAACTGGTGCGCCTGCTGTTCGGTGCGCAGAACGTTGAAGTGGCGAATCCGGCGTGGCTGTCCGGCGGCATTCAGGTGCTGCCGAATCTGGTGCTGCCGTACAACCGCATCGTGATCATCGCCTTCGCCTTGTTCGTGGTGGTGCTGACCTGGCTGCTGCTGAACAAGACCCGCCTCGGCCTCAATGTCCGCGCGGTCACGCAGAACCGCAACATGGCCGCCTGCTGCGGCGTGCCCACCGGGCGCGTCGACATGCTCGCCTTCGGCCTCGGTTCGGGCATCGCCGGCCTCGGTGGCGTGGCGCTGAGCCAGATCGGCAACGTCGGCCCGGACCTGGGCCAGAGCTACATCATCGACTCGTTCCTGGTGGTGGTGCTGGGCGGTGTCGGCCAACTCGCCGGCAGCGTACTGGCGGCGTTCGGCCTGGGCATCGCCAACAAGATTCTCGAACCGCAGATCGGTGCGGTGCTCGGCAAAATCCTGATCCTCGCGCTGATCATTCTGTTCATCCAGAAACGTCCGCAAGGCCTCTTCGCACTGAAAGGACGGGTGATCGACTGATGAACCAGCCTCTACTTGTCACGGCCACGCAAAAGGCCGGCCCGAAACTCACCCTCGCCATCGGCGCGGTGATCCTCGCGCTGTTGATCGCCCTGCCGTTGCTCTCGCTGTTGCCGGCGGACAGCGCGCTGCATGTCTCGGCCTACACCCTGACGCTGGTCGGCAAAATCCTCTGCTACGCCATCGTTGCTCTGGCGCTGGATCTGGTCTGGGGTTACGCCGGGCTGCTGTCGCTGGGCCACGGGCTGTTCTTCGCCCTCGGCGGTTATGCGATGGGCATGTACCTGATGCGCCAGGCCGCCGGTGACGGCTTGCCGGCATTCATGACCTTTCTGTCATGGACCGAACTGCCGTGGTACTGGAGCGGCACCAGCAGTTTTATCTGGTCGATGTGTCTGGTGGTGCTGGCGCCGGGTCTGCTGGCGCTGGTGTTCGGTTTCTTTGCCTTCCGCTCGCGGATCAAGGGCGTGTATTTCTCGATCATGACCCAGGCCCTGACCTTCGCCGGCATGCTCCTGTTTTTCCGCAACGAGACCGGCTTCGGCGGTAACAACGGCTTCACCAATTTCCGCACGATTCTCGGCTTCGGCATCACTGAACCGGGTACCCGCGCGGTGCTGTTTCTGACCACCGTGCTGTTGCTGGTGGCGAGTCTGTTCATCGGCTGGCGTCTGGCGCAGAGCAAGTTCGGCCGGGTGCTGACCGCGCTGCGCGATGCGGAAAACCGTCTGATGTTCTGCGGCTACGACCCGCGCGGTTTCAAGCTGTTCGTCTGGGTCTTGAGCGCGGTGCTGTGCGGTCTGGCCGGGGCGTTGTACGTACCGCAAGTAGGGATCATCAACCCCAGCGAAATGTCGCCGACCAATTCGATCGAAGCGGCGGTGTGGGTCGCCCTTGGCGGACGCGGCACGCTGATCGGGCCGCTGCTCGGCGCCGGTGTGGTCAACGGCATGAAGAGCTGGTTCACCGTGGCGTTCCCCGAATACTGGCTGTTCTTCCTCGGCGCACTGTTCATCGTCGTGACGTTGTATTTGCCCAAAGGTGTGATCGGCCTGCTGAAGAAACGAGGTGAACAATGAGAGTCACAGCGAGTGCTGAATTCATGCTCGAACCGGCGTTTTTCCCCGTAGAACCGAACAAGGACGAAGGCACCAGCCGCGACTCGATCGGCCTCGGCCAGCGCGTCGGCCCGGGCCTCGATACCCGCCACGGCACGATCCTGACCCTGGAAGACATCAGCGTCAGCTTTGACGGTTTTCGCGCCCTGAACAATCTGAACCTGTACATCGGCGTCGGCGAGTTGCGCTGCATCATCGGCCCCAACGGCGCGGGCAAGACCACGCTGATGGACGTGATCACCGGCAAGACCCGCCCCAGTCACGGCAAGGCCTGGTTCGGCGAAACCCTGGATCTGACGCAAATGAGCGAAGTGCAGATCGCCCAGGCCGGGATTGGCCGCAAGTTCCAGAAGCCGACGGTGTTCGAAGCGCTGAGCGTGTTCGAGAACCTGGAATTGGCGCAGAAAACCGACAAGTCGGTGTGGGCCAGCTTGCGCGCACGCCTGAGCGGCGAGCAGCGCGAGCGCATCAGCGAAGTGCTGGAAACCATTCGCCTGACCACCTCGATCAATCGCCCGGCGGGCCTGCTGTCACACGGCCAGAAGCAGTTTCTGGAGATCGGCATGCTGCTGATGCAAGACCCGCAACTGCTGCTGCTCGACGAACCGGTGGCGGGCATGACCGATGCCGAAACCGAATTCACCGCCGAGCTGTTCAAGTCGCTGGCCGGCAAGCATTCGCTGATGGTGGTGGAGCATGACATGGGCTTCGTCGGCTCGATTGCCGACCACGTCACGGTGCTGCATCAGGGCAGCGTGCTGGCGGAAGGGTCGCTGGAGCAGGTGCAGGAAAACGAGCGGGTGATCGAGGTCTACCTCGGCCGCTGATGATCCATCCCCTGTAGGAGCTGCCGAAGGCTGCGATCTTTTGATCTTGATCTTAAAAACAAGATCAAAAGATCGCAGCCTTCGGCAGCTCCTACACAGGGATTTGAGGAGATTTTGAGAATGCTGCAAGTCGACAAACTGCACCAATACTACGGCGGTAGCCACATCCTGCGCGGCCTGAGCTTTGACGTGAACGTCGGCGAAGTCACCTGCCTGCTCGGGCGCAACGGCGTGGGCAAGACCACCCTGCTCAAATGCCTGATGGGCCTGTTGCCGGCCAAGGAAGGCGTGGTGAACTGGGAGGGCAAGGCAATCACCACACTCAAGCCGCACCAGCGCGTGCACGCCGGGATCGCCTATGTGCCACAGGGCCGGGAAATCTTCGGCCGGCTCACGGTGGAAGAGAATCTGCTGATGGGTTTGTCGCGGTTTCCCGGCAGTGAAGCGAAGGAAGTCCCAAGTTTCATCTACGAATTGTTCCCGGTGCTGCTACAAATGAAGCAGCGCCGAGGCGGCGACCTGTCCGGCGGCCAGCAACAGCAGCTCGCTATCGGTCGCGCCCTGGCCAGTCGTCCGCGTTTGCTGATCCTCGACGAACCTACCGAAGGCATCCAGCCCTCGGTGATCAAGGAGATCGGCGCCGTGATCAAGAAGCTCGCGGCGCGGGGCGACATGGCCATTTTGCTGGTGGAGCAGTTCTACGATTTCGCTGCGGAGCTGGCCGATCAATACCTGGTGATGTCCCGGGGCGAGATCGTGCAACAGGGTCGCGGCGAAAATATGGAGGCCGAGGGTGTACGAGGTCTGGTAACAATTTAATCTGTAGCTTCCTAACGATAATCACAAACCATGAACTTACCGCTTCCCACTGCCCTGTTTACCCCGAGCTGGCACGCCGAGCTGGAACTGGCCTACGCCCGCTTCGGTGACTGCACGCGCCCGGTCAAGCGCCGGCATCTGGGACCGCTGCGGGTGCAGAAGCACCTGTACGCCGAAGGCCCCGAGGTCTGCCAACACATCATCGTCCACCCGCCGGGCGGGATCGCCGGCGGTGACCGGCTGAACATCAGCGCCCGCGTCGAACAGGACGCCTGGGCGCAGATCACCAGCCCCGGCGCCGCCAAATGGTATCGCGCGGCGGGGCCGGCGTATCAACAGCTCGATCTGCAAGTCGCGGCCGGCGCGACGCTGGAGTGGCTGCCGCAGGAAACCATCGTCTACAGCGCCGCTCAGGCTGAACTCACCACCTCGATCGAGCTTGAAGGCGATGCGCGGCTGTTCTACTGGGACGTGGTGGCACTGGGCCGACCGGCCAGTGGCGAGCGCTTCGACCTCGGACACTTTCAGGCGCATCTGGATATCCGCCGCGACGGGCGATTGCTCTGGCACGAGCGTCAGAGGATTACTGGCGGTGACGGTTTGCTGGATTCGCCCATCGGCCTGGATGGCCGCCCGGTGTTCGCCACATTGTTGGTCACTGGTGAAATTGATGCCGAGCTGCTGGAGCGCTGTCGTTCGCTGCGGCATGCCGTGCGCGGGGATTTGACCCAGTTGCCCGGCCTGTTGGTGGCTCGGTGTCTGGCGTCAGAAGCACTGCTCGCCCGTGCCTGGCTCATCGATTTATGGCGCTTGTTACGCCCGGCTCTGCTAGGCCGCGAGGCCCAGCCACCCAGAATCTGGAACACCTGAAATGCATTCCCCTGTAGGAGCTGCCGCAGGCTGCGATCTTTTGATCTTGCTGTAAAAAATCAACGTCAAAAGATCGCAGCCTTCGGCAGCTCCTACAGGGTGTACGACTTAACTTTCTTCTGCCGAGATTTGAAAAACAAATGGACCTGACCCCACGCGAAAAAGACAAGTTGCTGATCTTCACCGCCGGCCTCGTCGCCGAGCGCCGACTGGCCCGTGGTGTGAAGCTAAACTACCCGGAAGCGATGGCCTACATCTCCGCCGCGCTGCTCGAAGGCGCCCGTGACGGCCAGACCGTCGCCGAGCTGATGCACTACGGCACCACCCTGTTGAGCCGCGAGCAAGTGATGGAAGGCATTCCGGAAATGATCCCGGAGATCCAGGTCGAAGCGACGTTTCCCGACGGCACCAAACTGGTCACCGTCCACCAACCGATCGTTTGAGGACTCGCCATGACCTACACCATTCGCGATGCCCTGCACGCCGACCTGCCGGCGATCCGTGACATCTACAACGACGCGGTGCTCAACACCACGGCGATCTGGAACGAATCGGCGGTCGACCTCGGCAACCGCCAGGCGTGGTTCAGCGCCCGTCAGGCCCAGGCCTACCCGATTCTGGTGATCGTCGACGCCGACAACGTGGTGCTCGGCTACGCTTCCTTTGGCGACTGGCGGCCGTTCGACGGTTTCCGTCACACCGTCGAGCACTCGGTCTACGTCCGTAGCGACCAGCGCGGCAATGGCCTTGGCCCGCAATTGATGAGCGTGCTGATCGAGCGGGCCAAAGCCTGCGACAAGCATGTGATGGTCGCCGCCATCGAAAGTGGCAATGCCGCTTCCATTCGTCTGCATGAACGCGCCGGTTTCAGCATCACCGGACAGATGCCGCAAGTCGGCACCAAGTTCGGCCGCTGGCTCGACCTGACCTTCATGCAACGGATCCTCAACCCTGGCGCGCAGCCGCCGGTCGCCAACAAGGAGTGACACGCGATGAACCCCGCCCAACTGCGACGCGTCAATGCGGAAAGTTTTGCGCACTATCGTCAGGGCCTGATTGATCTGCTGCTCGACGCCGTGGGTTATGGCGCCAGCGTCGGTTTCATGGCCGACCTCGATGCCGCGCAGGCCCGCGCCTATTTCGATGAAGTGCAGCAACAGGTGAACAAGGGCAGCGTGTTGCTCTGGGTGGTGGTCAAGGATGAAGAGGTGCAGGCCAGCGTGCAGTTGGGTCTGTGCCAGAAAGCCAACGGCCTCAATCGCGCCGAAGTGCAAAAACTGCTGGTGCGCGAACAGGCCCGGCGGCGTGGGCTCGGCCAGCAGTTGATGAATGCGCTGGAGCTCGAAGCGGCCAAACACAAGCGCGGCATGCTCTACCTCGACACCGAGGCTGGCTCGCCCGCCGAAGAGTTCTACAAGGCGCTGGGTTACACCCGTGCCGGTGAAATTCCCGATTACGCCTGTGACCCGCACGGCACGTACCGCCCGACCGCCCTCTACTACAAGATTCTGCAAGGAGCCCGGCCATGATTCCCGGCCAGTACCAGATCCAGCCCGGCGACATCGAACTGAATGTCGGCCGCCGCACCCTCAGCCTGAAAGTCGCCAACAGCGGCGACCGACCGATTCAGGTCGGTTCGCACTATCACTTTTTCGAAACCAATGACGCGCTGACCTTCGACCGCGCCGCCAGCCGTGGCATGCGCCTGAACATCCCCGCCGGCACCGCCGTGCGCTTCGAGCCGGGGCAAAGCCGCGAGGTCGAGCTGGTGGAGTACGCCGGGCATCGGCGGGTGTTCGGCTTTGCCGGGCGGGTGATGGGTGATCTCGACTGACGCTGATTCATCTGTGGTGAGGGAATTTATCTGTGGTGAGGGGATTCATCCCCCGATCGACCGCGCAGCGGTCGCCAACGGCCGCCTGCCCCACCACAAAATCACTTTTGCTGAATGGCGGGTGCTTCGCACCCGATCGGGGATGAATCCCCTCGCCACAATAAATTTGTGCAAGGAATTCGGATGAAAATTTCAAGACAAGCTTACGCCGACATGTTCGGCCCCACCGTCGGCGACAGGGTGCGCCTGGCGGACACCGAGTTGTGGATCGAGGTCGAAAAGGACTTCACCACCTACGGCGAAGAAGTGAAGTTCGGCGGCGGCAAAGTCATCCGTGACGGCCAGGGCCAGAGCCAGTTGCTCGCCGCCGAAGTGGTCGACACGCTGATCACCAATGCGCTGATCATCGACCACTGGGGCATCGTCAAAGCCGACGTCGGCCTCAAGGACGGGCGCATCGCCGCGATCGGCAAGGCCGGTAACCCGGACGTACAACCGAACGTGACCATCGCCATCGGCGCCAGCACCGAAGTGATCGCTGGTGAAGGCATGATCCTCACCGCCGGCGGCATCGACACGCACATCCATTTCATTTGCCCGCAGCAGATCGAAGAAGCGCTGATGAGCGGCGTCACCACCATGATCGGCGGCGGCACGGGGCCGGCGACCGGTACCAACGCCACCACCTGCACCTCCGGCCCGTGGCACCTGGCGCGCATGCTTCAGGCCGCCGACGCGTTCCCGATGAACATCGGCCTCACCGGCAAGGGCAACGCCAGCCTGCCGGAGCCGTTGATCGAGCAGGTCAAGGCCGGGGCCATCGGCCTCAAGCTGCACGAAGACTGGGGCACCACCCCGGCGAGCATCGACAATTGCCTGAGTGTCGCCGACCAGTACGACGTACAAGTGGCGATCCACACCGACACCCTCAACGAGTCCGGTTTCGTCGAAACCACCTTGGGCGCGTTCAAGGGCCGCACCATCCACACCTATCACACCGAAGGTGCCGGTGGCGGCCATGCACCGGACATCATCAAGGCCTGCGGTTTCCCTAACGTGCTACCGAGCTCGACCAACCCGACCCGGCCGTTCACCCGCAACACCATCGACGAACACCTCGACATGTTGATGGTCTGCCACCACCTCGACCCGAGCATCGCCGAAGACGTGGCGTTCGCCGAAAGCCGCATCCGCCGCGAGACGATTGCCGCCGAAGACATCCTCCACGACCTCGGCGCGTTCTCGATGATCAGTTCCGACAGCCAGGCCATGGGCCGTGTCGGCGAAGTCATCACGCGCACCTGGCAGACCGCCGACAAGATGAAAAAGCAGCGCGGCCCGCTGCCCCAGGACGGCGAAGGCAACGACAACTTCCGCGCCAAGCGCTACATCGCCAAATACACGATCAACCCGGCGATCACCCACGGCATCAGCCATGAGGTGGGCTCGGTGGAGGTCGGCAAATGGGCCGACCTGGTGCTCTGGCGCCCGGCGTTCTTCGGCGTAAAACCGACGCTGATCCTCAAGGGCGGTGCCATTGCCGCCAGTCTGATGGGCGACGCCAACGCGTCGATCCCAACCCCGCAGCCGGTGCACTACCGCCCGATGTTCGCCAGCTACGGCGGCTCGCTGCACGCCACCAGCCTGACCTTCATCAGCCAGGCGGCGCAGGAATCGGGACTGCCCGACGCGTTGGGTTTGAAGAAAAAAATCGCCGTGGTCAAAGGCTGCCGCGATGTGCAGAAAACCGACCTGATCCACAACGATTACCTGCCGAACATCGACGTCGATCCACAGACCTATCAGGTCAAGGCCGACGGTGTGCTGCTGTGGTGTGAACCGGCGGAAACCTTGCCGATGGCTCAGCGTTACTTCCTGTTCTGACACACGGCAAAAGGCCCCCGACCCGCGTCTTGCGCACGGGCCGGGGGCCTTTTTCATGGGGCAGGAAAACCGATGTGCAAACGGTCGTGTATTTCCCGCCAAAGGGGCTAATATTCGATTCGCTCCGCCTATTTTCAGGAACTGCCCATGCGTCTTTCCGAGTTCATCCTGGCCAACATCGAGCCTATCGTCGATGAATGGGAACAGTTCGCCGCGACCATCACGCCGGCGGCCGACCATCTGGATTCCACTGCGCTGCGCGATCACGCCAGCGAGATTCTACGGGCCGCCGCCCGCGACATGAGCAAGCCACAGAGCCCCGCCGAACAGGCTGCCAAAGCCAAGGGCGAAGGCCCGGAAAAGACCCCAAGCCTGGACGAGGCCGGCGCCAGCCATGGCGAACTGCGCCACACCGTCGGTTTCGATCTGGTGCAGATGACCAGCGAATTCCGCCATTTGCGCGCCTGTGTGATCCGCCTGTGGGTCGACAGCCTTGAGTCGCCGGACGTGACCTATTTCCAGGACATGATCCGCTTCAACGAAGCCATCGACGAAGCCCTCGCCGAATCTACCGCTGCCTACGCCGAGCAGGTCAACCGCTCGCGCGACATTTTCCTCGCCATCCTCGGCCATGACCTGCGCGCGCCGCTGCAGGCGGTGAGCATGTCCACCGAACTGCTGCTGCGTAAATCCAGCCTCGAGGGCGATGCGCTGGCCTGTGCCTTGCACATCAAGCGCGGTGCGCGGCACATGGCGGCGATGGTCAGCGACCTGCTGGAGCTGGTGCGCAGTCGCCTCGGCCGTAGCCTGCCGATCGAGCCGGCAGCGATGGACCTGGCCGTTGCGGCGCGGGCGGCGATTGCCGAAGCCTGCGCCGGTAATCCGCTATCCGATCCGAAGCTCACGGTGCACGGCGACACCCGTGGGGTGTGGGACGCCGGGCGAATCGACCAGCTCCTGCAAAACCTGATCGGCAACGCCTTGCAGCACGGCACCAGCCAACGCGACGTGACCCTTGATCTGCGTGGCGAGGGCGACAACGTGTGCCTGACGGTGCACAACTACGGCACACCGATTTCCGAAGAGGCGATCGGCACGATTTTCGACCCGCTGGTGCGCAGCGCCGACGAAGAACTCGGGCAGCCGTCGACCAGCCTCGGGTTGGGCTTGTTCATCGTCAAGGAAGTGGTGACCGCCCATGGCGGGACGATCGACGTCAGCTCGAGCGAGGCTGACGGGACGCTGTTCAGTGTGGTGTTGCCGAGAAAGGTTTAAGCAGGAAAATCTGCGGTGAATTCATCGCTGGCAAGCCAGCTCCCACAGATCCGGCGTCGAATACAAACTTTGTGTACGACATAGTTCCTTGTGGGAGCTGGCTTGCCAGCGATGAGGCCGGCCAATACCACGGAAAACCTAATCGACCACCAGCCGCCCCAAGCGCTGCCTGAGCATCCGGTTCTCCGCCCGTAACTCATGCACCTCCTCCAGCAGATTCAGGGCCAGCGCGACCCCATCCCACTCCAGCTCCAGCTCGCGCCGCAACTTCGCGGCGCGCTTGGCCAGGCTCAGCTCGTAGTCGGTGAACCGCCATTCCCGGGGCTGCGCGCCCTGAGGTTCGAGGATGCCGTGTTCGACGATTTCGATCACGTAGACGTCCGACAGATCGGCCGCCTCACAGAATTCTGCCATGTCCAGTTGAACGATCAGGGGGCTGCTCATGATGGGCTACTCCGTCGTCGGATTCAGAAGTTCTCGCGTGGGTTGAACGCGGCTTTCTTCGCCAGTTCCTGCCACAGCGCCTTGACCTCGTCGTCCGAGGTTTTCGGCATCACGGCCTTGAGCTGCACGAACAGATAACCGCGCTCACCGGCCTTGTTTTTCAGACCATGGCCCTTGGCGCGCATGCGCTGGCCGTTCTGGCTGCCGGCCGGAACCTTGAGGTTGATCTTGCCGGTCAGGGTCGGCACGGCCACCTCGGTGCCCAGCGCCAGCTCCCACGGTGCCAATGGCAATGTGATGATCAGGTTTTCGCCTTCGACATCGAATTTCGGGTGCGGCGCAAAGCGAATGGTCAGGTACAGATCGCCATTGGCGCCGCCACCGATGCCCGGCGCGCCCTGCCCCTTGAGGCGGATGCGTTCGCCGTCGGTCACGCCCGCCGGGATCTTCACGTTCAGGCTTTTGCTGGTGTTGCTGACGTGCTGACCGTTGGCGTTGTATTGCGGGACCTGAAAGCTGACCTTCTTCGACTCGTTCGACAGCGTCTCCTCAAGGAAGATCGGCAGTTCCATTTCCACGTCTTGTCCCCGCCGTCCTGCACTGCGTTGTTGCCGACCTTCGCCGCCACCGAAACCGGCGCCGCGATTGCCGAAGATCGAACTGAAGAAGTCCGAGAAGTCGCCGGTGTCACCGCCGCCGCCGCCAAAGCCACCACGGCTCTGCCAGCCCGGCGGGCCCTGGAACGGCTGACCATGCTGACCATAACGGCGCAGGTCGTCGTACTCGGCGCGCTTGTCGGCGCTCTTCAGCGCTTCATAGGCTTCCGAGGCGTCCTTGAACTTGGCCTCGGCGTCTTTTTCCTTGCTGACATCGGGGTGGTATTTGCGCGCCAGCTTGCGATAGGCAGCCTTGATTGCCTTGTCGTCCGCTGTCGGCTCCACGCCGAGTATCTTGTAATAGTCTTTGAAGTCCATCGAAGGAATCACCATCCGTTATCGATTTCGCGCCGAGACCAGCATGCGCTCATTCGCACGTGCCGGGTTGACCGATCTCAACTTTGTGACCGGGTGGCGCAGCAGAAGTTTATCGGCAGTGGACGACGGTTCTTGCGACCGCCGGTATGTCTGCCGGCCCATGCCAGCAAGTTTGGGGCGAAGCTGCGACTTTCAAGAAGCTTAGTCGTGAAATAGCAGATGACCGGCCTTCGAATCTGCCGCGCACTGACATACACTGCGCGGCCGTTTTTTGACCGGAACCCGAAAGACATGAACAACGCCTCTCCAGCCCGTGCCTGCGGTATCGACTTCGGCACCTCCAACTCCACCGTCGGCTGGCTGCGCCCCGGCATGGAAACGATGATCGCGCTGGAAGACGACAAGATCACCCTGCCGTCGGTGGTCTTCTTCAACATCGAAGAACGCCGCCCTGTGTACGGTCGCCTGGCGCTGCACGAGTACCTCGAAGGCTACGAAGGCCGGCTGATGCGCTCGCTCAAGAGCCTGCTGGGTTCCAAGCTGATCAAGCACGACACCAGCGTGCTCGGCACGGCGATGCCGTTCAAGGATCTGCTGGGGCTGTTCATCGGCCAGCTCAAGAGCCGCGCCGAAACGGCCGCCGGTCGCGAGTTCGAACAAGTGGTGCTGGGGCGCCCGGTGTTTTTCGTCGATGACGACCCGCTGGCCGACCAGGAAGCCGAAGACACCCTGGTCGAAGTGGCACGCAAGCTCGGCTTCAAGGACGTGTCGTTCCAGTACGAACCGATTGCCGCCGCCTTCGACTACGAGTCGACCATCGAAAAAGAAGAGCTGGTGCTGATCGTCGACATCGGCGGTGGTACTTCGGACTTCTCACTGGTGCGCCTGTCGCCCGAGCGTCGCGGCATGGACAACCGTCACGATGACATCCTCGCCACCGGCGGCGTGCACATCGGCGGGACCGATTTCGACAAACAACTGAGCCTGCAAGGCCTGATGCCGCTGTTCGGTTACGGCAGCCGGATGAAGAGCGGCGCCTACATGCCGACCAGCCACCACATGAACCTGGCCACCTGGCACACCATCAACTCGGTGTACTCGCAGAAATCCACCCTGGCGCTGGGCAGCATGCGCTACGACATCGAGGACACTGGCGGTATCGACCGTCTGTTCAAGCTGATCGAACAGCGCGCCGGGCACTGGCTGGCGATGGAAGTGGAAGAAACCAAGATCCAGCTGACCCACACCGACAGCCGCCACGTACCGCTGGATCGCATCGAGCCGGGCCTGAGCGTGGAACTGAGCCGCGCCCTGTTCGAATCGTCGATCGACGCGCTGCTTGAGCGCGTGCGCGGCAGCGTTACGCAGCTGTTGAACGATGCCAACGTCTCGGTGGGTCAGGTCGATACGGTGTTCTTCACCGGCGGCTCCAGCGGCATTCCGGCGCTGCGCAACAGCGTCTCGGCAATGCTGCCGAACGCGCGACATGTGGAAGGCAACATCTTTGGCAGCATTGGCAGCGGTCTGGCGATTGAGGCGATGAAGCGTTACGGCGCCATGAACTGATCCAAGACCGCGTTGCGCCCATCGCTGGCAAGCCAGCGATGGCGTCAGCTAAGGCAACACAGTTATCAAATCAAACCATCCCGCCCAGCTTCAACTCACTCTTCAGGTACGCGTAATAAATCGGCCCCGCCACCACCCCGGGCAGACCGAACGCGGCTTCGAACACCAGCATCGCCAGCAGCAACTCCCACGACTTGGCACTGATCTGCCCGCCGACAATGCGCGCGTTGAGGAAGTATTCGAGCTTGTGGATAAAAATCAGGTAACCCAGCGCCGCCACCGCCACCCAGATCGACAGCGACAGGCCGACGATGGTGATCAGCGTGTTCGACATCAGGTTGCCGATCACCGGCAGCAGACCGAGCAGGAAGGTCAGGACGATCAGGGTTTTGGTCAGCGGCAGCTTGATGCCCAGAAGCGGCAGAATCACCGCAAGGAAAATCGCGGTGAAGAAGGTGTTCAGCAGGGAAATCTTGATCTGCGCGAAGACGATGTTGCGAAAGGCTTGCACCAGCAGGTGCAGGCGATCAAACAGGGCGGCGGCCAGCGGCTTGCGCTTGGTCACATCCGGTATCCGCTGCAGGGCAATGATCGCGCCGAGCACCATGCCGATCAGCAGGGTGACAAACATGTGCGCCGCGTCCTTGCCCACCAGTTGCAGGTCAGCCAGGTGTTTGCTCGCCCACTCACCAATCGCCACGCGAAACTCCGCAGCGCTGGCCGGCAGGTAGGCATCGAGAAACGGCGGCAGTTGCCCGCGCGCGCGATCGACCACGCCCATGAATTTGTCGAGCGAGGCGCCCGGGTTTTCCGCTTCGTGCAGCAGGAAACTGATAGCACCGGCAAAGATCAGCGCCAGCACGCTGACCACCAGGGTGCCCAGCAGCGCCACCGCCAGCCAGCGCGCACGCCGGCCTTCGATCAATCGTTGCAGTTGCGGGGTGAGCATGTTGACCAACTCGAACACCAGCAGACCGGCCAGCAGGCTGGGCAACAAGCGCAGCGGCAATGCCAGCAGCAAACCGCCAAAAATAATGATGCAACTGACCCAAAACACAACATGACGCTCAGAAAACGTTGGCATACAGCCTCAAAACGAACGGCGTAAAAGGATTGGCAGTCTGCCAGCGATCCGGGGAGAGCACTAGGTATATGCGGTGCTTGAGATTGGCGGAACCAAGACCGGCCTCTTCGCGAGCAGGCTCGCTCCCACAAGGGGTACGCATTTCAATGTGGGAGCGAGCCTGCTCGCGAAGAGGCAAGCCCGCTCACCACCAGACTCGAGTGATTACTTTTTCTTCAGGCAATCACTCATGAAGGTCTTGCGCGCGTCGCCGGTCAGGGCCTTGGTTTTCGCGTCGGCGTTGCAGGTCTTCATTTTTTCCTGCTGCGGGGTCAGCACTTTGGCGTCATTGGCGGCCGGAGCGGCCTTGAGGCAAGTGCTCATGAAAGTCTTGCGCTCATCGCCCTTGAGGTTCTTGGCGGTAGCGTCGGCATTGCAGGTGGTCATTTTGTTCTGTTGCGCCGTGGCGGCGAAACCCTGGGAACACAGGAGCAGACCGATCATCAACAAAGGCACACGCAACATCTTCATGGAGTTTTCTCCTTGTCGCCGCATCGATGGATGCGGCCTCCGCTGAAGTGTAGCCAAATCTTGTTACACCTTCCTGCCTTCCAGGTGGCTGCGCCGATACTGTTCCGGGGTACATCCGGCCTGACGGGCAAACATGGCGATGAAGGCCGAGCCACTGCTGTAACCCAGATCGAAGGCGATCTCCTGCACGCTCTTCGTGCTTTCCAGTGCCTCGATGGCAGCCAGGTAACGCAGACGCTGACGCCACTCGCCGAAACTCATCCCCAGCTCGCGCACGAACAGCCGGGCCAGCGTGCGCTCGCTGACGTGTACCTGCGCCGCCCAGTGCGCCAGCGGCTGGTTATTACCGGGATCGGCCTGCAATGCATCGAGAATCGCCAGCAACCCGGGATGGCTCGCGTACGGCAGATAACATTCATGGACCGGCGCCTGTTGCAGTTGATCGACCAGCACCTGGGCCAGACGCTGGTCGGCGTCGAGTTCGGGGATCTTCACGTCGCGGGCGGCGAAGTCCTTGAGTATCGCCTTGAGGATGTCGCTGATCGCCAGCGTGCAGGCGCGCTCCGGTAGATCCGTGCAGACCTTCGGATCGAGGCATACCGCGCGGTAGTTGACCGGTTGATGGCTGTAGAAACTGTGCTCGGTCTGCGGCGGCACCCACACCGCGTACTGCGGCGGCGACATGAAGCGGTTGCCGTCGACGTCCATGTGCAGCACGCCGTGGGCCGCGTACTCCAGCGTGCCCCACGGATGGCGGTGCGGCGCGGCGTATTCATGGGTGTTGAAGTCGGCGTAGCGGAAGTACACCGCTGACGGCAGTTCGCTGAAATCCAGCAGATCGATGTGTTTACTGTTCATGCTGTCCGGTTGCAGAGGCAGGTTGTCCGGTTCGCAGTATAGGGCTGCATCCAGACAGGGGATAATCACGGTTCATCAACGTTCTGGTTTTAACCCATGCAATACGCGTTTCCCCTGCTGGCGATTTTCATCTGGGCCGGCAATACAGTGATCAACAAACTGGCGGTCGGGGCGATCTTCCCCGCCGAGATCGGTTTCTACCGCTGGCTGCTCGCCGGCCTGCTGTTCACCCCGTTCATGCTCAAAGCGGTGATCGCCCACTGGCCGCAAATCCGCCCGAATCTGGGCAAGATCTTCGTTCTCGGTGTGCTGGGCATGGCGGTGTATCAGAGCCTGGCCTACTTCGCCGCGACCCTGACCAGCGCGACCAACATGGGCATCATCCTGTCGCTGATGCCGCTGATGTCGCTGGCCATGGCGATCATCAGCCTCGGCCAGCGCCTGACTGCCGGCGCATTGTTCGGCGCGGTGCTGTCGTTCGTCGGCGTGCTGGTAGTGGTGTCGTCCGGCAGCCTCGGCGCCTTGCTGCAGCACGGGGTGAATCTGGGTGATGCGATGATGCTGATCGCCACCCTCGCCTACGCGATCTACAGCACCCTGCTGAAAAAATGGCAGTTACGCCTGCCGCCGCTGGTGTTGTTGTACTTGCAAGTGCTGGTGGCAATTGTGGTGCTGTTTCCGCTGTATGCCGCTTCACCGAAAACCGGCTTCACCGCGCAAAATATTCCGCTGGTGCTGTACGCGTGCCTGCTGGCCTCGATGCTTGCGCCGCTGGCGTGGATGCAGGCGGTGCAGCGTCTGGGGCCGAGCCGGACCACATTGTTCTTTAACTTGCTGCCGTTGATTACCGCGCTGATTGCGGCGGTGGTGTTGAAGGAAGAGTTGGCGATGTATCACCTGGTGGGTGGGGTGTTGACGTTGGGTGGGGTGATTCTGTCGGAGCGTTGGACCACCGTTCTAGGCCGCAAACTCAGCGTCGCCTGATCTGGCCCTGTGGTGAGGGGATTTATCCCCGATGGGCTGCGCAGCAGCCCTTGTTTTGAGATAAAAAGCGGGGCCGCTGCGCGCCCCATCGGGGATAAATCCCCTCACCACAAAAGCGAGTCACACGCCGGCAGCCTTCAGCCGCGCCGCATGCTCGACAAACAACCGCACCGGATCCGCGCCCTTGCCCACCAGTCCCAGCGACTGGTTGACGATATCGAAGTGATCCAGCGGATAGTCGTCGCCAATCACCGTGCCCAGGTGCGAGCTGTAGCGCCCGACCATCCCGTCACACTGCCCTGGTTCGCGCACGAAGGTTTTCGCGAACAACCGGCAGCTGCGGTTGGTGCCGTCGAACAGGTTGCCACCGCGGTCAGTCTTGCCCGGTTGCAACGTGCCCGACCACGAGTAATAGCGCACGCCGTTGACCTCTTCCGGCCCCTGCCCGCCCCAGGTCCCAGGCAGGCCCTGTGGATAACGCTGATTGAACAGCGCCACGCCCTCGCGGGTCAGCGACTGGTGCGAGGCGTGGATATCCACCGGCAGTTTCGGCCCGTGATAACCGGTTTCCAGCCGCGCCATCAACCAGCCGATCAAACGCAGCAGCGCTTCGAGCAGACGGCCCTTGGCAGTGTTCGCCGGGTAGTGTTTCTGCAGATAGTCGGCCAGTTCCGAACCGTGATTGGGCCCGGCCACCGACGTCACCGAGGCGACCAGATCCGGCCGTTTGGCGGCGGCATAACGGGCTGTCAACGAGCCCTGGCTGTGGCCGATCAGATTGACCCTGGCCGCGCCGGTCTCGCGCAAAATCTCGTCGATCCGCGCCAGCAACTGCTCACCGCGCACCTCGGTGGAGTTGAGCGGCGACACCTGTACCGCAATCACTGTGGCCCCGCCACGGCGCAACGCCTTGATGATCCCGTACCAGTACGGATACAGCAGCAACCGGATAAACCCGAGCATGCCCGGCACCAGCACCAGTGGATAACGTGTCGCCGTACTTTGTGACATGGGCAAACATCCTTGTGGTCGTGAGTGGAGGCCTGACGTGCAAAACACCCGCCAAGCCTCCTCCTTGATGATGACAACTGCACCCTCAGCCTACTTCAGGCCCACCACCCCCGCCACAATCAGCCCCACCGACAGCAGCTTGATCAGGGTCAGGCTCTCGCCGAGCAAGACAAAACCGAGAAACACCGTGCCCAGCGAGCCGATCGCCGTCCAGATCGGGTAGGCGATGCTCACCGGCAACTCGCGCAGCGCCAGCGTCAGGAAGTAAACCCCGCCAATCGCCGCGAGCACCGTGATCAGCGACGGCCACAACCGGGTGAAGCCTTCGGCGTACTTCATGCCCATGGCGAACGTCACTTCGAAACCGGCGGCGATCAGCAGGAACAGCCAGGCCACTTAGAATGTCCGGGCGAGGTCGAGCAATCGCTGCTCGGCCTCGGCCACCGACACCGCGAAGGTGCGCTCGGCCGACTCTTCGCCCTCGGCCGCGACCACCGTGACGTCGTTGATACCGATAAAGCCCAGTGCGGTGCGCAACCACGGATCGGCGTGGTTCAGTGCTTCCAGTTCACCGCCGGGGCCAAAGCCGAACCCGCCGCGACTGGTGACAATCAACGCTTTCTTGCCCTGCAGCAGCGGGGTGTACTGGGCCACGCCGTTATCGAGGGTGTGGTCGAACGTCAGGCCCAGGCGCACGATCTGATCGACCCAGGCCTTGAGGCCGCTGGGCACGCTGAAGTTGTACATCGGCGTGGAAATCAGCAGCAGGTCATGCTCGAACAACTCGCCGACCAATTGATCGCTGAGCGCCAGATCGGCTTGCATCGACAGTGGACGCGCCTCGGGCTCAGGATGAAACGCGGCAGCGACAAACGCTTCGTTGACTGGCGGGATCAGCGCGCGCCCGACTTCACGGCGGGTGACCTGCGCCTGCGGATGGCGCAATTGCCAGGCGCTGAGAAAGCTTTCCGCGAGGCGCCGTGAATGCGAACGGTCACCCCGTGGGCTGGCATGAATTGCAAGAATTTTGCTCATCTGTGTTTCCTCCGGACTAGAATCAAACGGCTTGTGGCTTGCAGCTTGAAGCGCGTGACCGCGTCCATTCAAATGAGCAAAAATCAGTCGGGATGAATTCATTTCATCCATGGAGTTTTCAATGTTCGCCTCGTTGCCGCTGACCGCCCTGCGCGCCTTCGAATCCGCTTCGCGCCTGCTGAGTTTCAAGGCCGCCGCCGAAGAGCTGTCGGTCACGCCCACGGCAATCTCTCATCAGATCCGTACGCTGGAAGACTGGCTCGGCGTGGCACTGTTCGAACGTTTGCCGCGTCAGGTACGCCTGACCGAAGGTGGCGAGCGGCTGTTTCGCAGCCTGCACGGCGCGCTGCTGGAAGTGGCGCAAAGCGTCGATACCCTGCGCCCGCAACGCAGCGGCAGCAGCCTGACGCTATCGACCACGGCCGCCTTCGCCGCGCTATGGCTGGTGCCGCGCCTCGGGCGCTTTTATGCGCAGCATCCGAACATCAACGTGCGCCTCGATACCCACTGCGAAGTCATCGACTTGCATCAGGACGCCAGCGTCGATCTGGTGCTGCGCTACAGCCTTGACGACTACCCCAATCTTTACGGCTTGTGCCTGTTCGATGAGTCGTTCGGCGTGTACGGCTCACCGGAGCAGGTGGCGCTGGCCGCCCGGCGCACGCCGGCGCTGATCAGCGTGCGCTGGCACAACTCGAAGCTGTATGCCCACGGCTGGGAAGCGTGGTGCGCCCGCGCGAGTGAGAACTGGCTGAACCAGCATCCCGCAATGCGCGAATACGACGAAGAGCACTACGCGCTCCAAGCGGCGATTGCCGGGCAAGGCTTGGTTCTTGCGAGCAATATTCTGGTCTCGCAAAGCGTCGCCAGCGGGTTGCTGGTGCCGTACAAGGGGCAGGTGCAGGTCGATGGTGCCGGGTACAGCGCGCTGTGTGTGCCGGGACGGGAGCGCCATCCGCCGGTGCGGGCGTTTTTTGCCTGGTTGCAGGAGGAGGCGGTGTTGTCCGGCCTGACGCCAAGATTGCAGCCTTCGGCAGCGCCTACAGGGGGGACGGCGCAAATCTCGTAAAACTTTTTGCATCGCGCAGGACTCACAACCAGGGTAAGCGATCACGCCTGTAGAGCGTGGCGCCCATTGGATTAGCCTCCTGGAGATCGAAATGAGCGATGACCTGCACTTGTCTGATGTCAAAACCCTGCGCGAACGTGCGCGGCAACACGTCGAGAACGGCGCGGTAACCGAAAGCTACAGTGCCAACCGTGAAGAGGTGCTGCGCCTGCTCAACGAATCGCTGGCCACCGAACTGGTCTGCGTGCTGCGCTACAAGCGCCACTACTTCATGGCCAACGGTCTGAAAGCCAACGTGGCCGCTGACGAATTTCTCGAACACGCCACCCAGGAAGCGCAACACGCCGACCGTCTGGCCGAGCGCATCGTGCAACTGGGCGGCGAGCCGGAATTCAACCCGGACCTGCTGTCGAAAATGTCCCACGCACAATACGTGGCCGGGAACACCTTGAAGGAAATGGTCTATGAGGACCTGGTGGCCGAGCGGATCGCCATCGACAGCTACCGCGAGATCATTCAGTACATCGGCGAAAAAGACCCGACGACTCGGCGCATCTTCGAAGACATCCTCGCACAGGAAGAAGAGCACGCCGATGACATGGCCGACATTCTGAAAGACCTGTAAACCTTTCAAAACCACCTTCGCGAGCAAGCTCGCTCCCACACTGGAATCCATTTCAAATGTGGGAGCGAGCTTGCTCGCGAACGGGCCGCAACAGAAGCAAAAAGATCGCAGCCTGCGGCAGCTCCTACATTCCACTGTAGGAGCTGCCGCAGGCTGCGATCTTTTGCTCTTGCCTTATTTGGTTGGCTTGACGGTCACGGGCGCCTTGCCAGCCTTCATCTGCTCAAGCAGCGGCGCGCACTGATTCGGCTCACCACCGCTCGGCGCCACCAGTGCCAGCAGTCCCGCCGCTGGTGCAGCGATCACGCCCAGTGCAACCATTCCCGCCCCGCGCAGCATCAACGGTACAGCCTTGACCCCGGCGTCCGGCTTGATGAACTTGCCGCGCACGTACAGCGGTGAACGCAGCGAAATCAGACGCCAGCCCTTGGATTCCGGGGTCACGGTCAGGTCCAGTTGCTCGGTGGCCATGTTCGCCGTGCCGTCGATGTAAATAATCGCGTTCTCGGTATCGAACACAAACAGCCGCGTGGTCGCCAGGCCGGTCTTGATGTCGAAGTCCGCCGCCGCGCAGTTGATCTTCACTTCCTTGTCGCCAAAGATCTTGCCGACCACGTAGTTACCGACGTTGAGCCCTGCCAGTTCCATCAGCTCGCGGCTGATCGCCCCGTCGTTGATCAGCATCTTCAACTGGCCATTGGCGCCGCCGAGCAGCTTGGCCACCGAGTTGCCGCGGCCGCTGATATCGGCGTCGCCATTGAGCTCACCGAAACTGGTTTTCATCGGTTCGAAGGTCGGGAACAACTGCTTGAGCTTGAACCCGCGCGCGGTCAGTTTGGCCCGGCCTTCCAGCGGTTCGGCGCGACCGTTGAGGCGAATCTGCGCGTCCAGATTACCGCCGGCCACGCCGAAGCGCAGCGGTTCGAGGCTGAGTTCGCCGTCGTTGAGTTTCAGGTGGGTATAAAGGTCGGTGAACGGCAGTTTTTCGCTGTGCACGATGCGTTTGCCAGTGAACTCGACGTCGGCATCCATGGCGCGCCAGCGGTCGGTCTTGAACTCTTCAACCGGCAGCACTTTGTCGGTCGGCTGCTTGCTCTCGCCGCCGCGGGCCTTTTGCTTGTCATTCGAGTCGGCGCCGATCAGCGGCGCGAGGTCGGCGAACAGCAGCTGATTGGACAGCAGCGCACCACTGAGTTTTGGCCGAGGCTGACTGGCGACGTAGGTCAGATCGCCATGAATGTCACTGCCGCCGATCTTGCCGTTGAACTGCTCGTAGGTGAATTTCGCCCCGGCGGCGTCATGCAATTTGGCAATCAGATGGCCGTCGGTGGAGTACGGCGGCGTGTCCGGCAGAGTCACGCCGGTCAGCGGATAGAGGTTGCCGAGGCTGGCACCGGCCAGTTTCAGCCGCAGATCGAGGGCACCGAGGTTGAGCGGGTCGGTCAACGTACCGGCGAGTTCGAGGCTGGTGGCGCCGATCTTCGCCTGGGCCTGCAGCGGGAACGGTTTGTTCGCGTCCTGCAACGCCAGCAATCCGCCGATTTTGCCCTGGCCGGTGAGATTCTGGCCGTGGTACTGGCCTTTGACCTTCAGCGCGAACGCATAGTCCTGCGGCGCGGTGCCTTTGTCCTGGGCCGTTTTCGCGGCTTTGTCACCGACGATTTCGCTGAACGGAATCGGTTTGCCCAACGGATCGATCACCACATCGAGATTGCTCTTGAGCGTCTGGTCGTCCAGCGTGACGTGGCCCTTGTCGAAACCGATGGCGCCGATGTCCACCACCCAGTTCGACGGTTCGGCGTTCGGGTCTTTGGGGTCGAACTTGAAGGTCCAGTTGGCGCGGCCATCGGCCAGGCGTTGCAGTTGCGCGTTGGGCTCGGTCAGGTCGATGCGCGGGATCGTCACCCGTTGCGCCAGCAGGGCCAGCGGCGAGATGCGCAGCTCCACGCGTTTGAGGGTGACCATCTGCGGCTGCTTCGACCAGTCCGGGTTGCCCAGCGTCAGGTCTTCAGCCACCACGTGCGGCCACGGCACCCAGGCCCGCCAGCCGCCCTCGTCCGGCTCGCGCTGCCAGATCACTGCGAGGTTGCCATTAATGGCAAACGGTCGATGCAGTTCTTCCGAGACTTTGGCGTTGAGCGGCGGTTTGATCCGGTTCCAATCGAAGAACACGATGATCAGAACGAGTACCGCCAGCAGCAGTACGAGGATGGCGAAGGTCCAACTGAAGATTTTCCCGGTGCGCGTCATGCACAAAACTCCTGATGACGACCGCACGCCGACTTCGCGACGCACAGCTGAAACGGCGGGCCAAAGCGGCCCTCATGAAATCTACGACTGGCAAACAGTGCGCAGGTTTAATCGGAATATAGATTCCGTGGCAAAAAATCGCCCGAATGCTGACTGATTGGTCGAACAGCGTTACCGCTGCCCGCACATTTGCGAGGCGCGAGTGAGTCGAAAATACCCACTGCGGTGCAAAACCACCGCCCGCAAACGCCCGAGCTAGAGCGCCTCGGCAGAACAATCAATTCTGTTGATTATTACCATTGCGTTTATGAACTTTTATATCGACTTATCGAGAGTAGCATTGGCTTCGTACCCACTTTATCGCCCTCCCAAGGAGCAACCCATCATGAAACGCCAATTACTGCTCAGCCTTACCCTGTCGATGCTAGCCAGCACTGCTTTCGCCCTGCCCGCTGCCGATCAGGCTACCCCACAAGTGAAATCCAGCCACTCGGTGTTCAGCCAGACTGTGGCTGCTGATGGCGGCGACCGCACTCCACAAGGCCAGACCCTGGCTGAAAACGGCCGTAATCGTCTGGAAGAGAAAGGCCTGGTACAAGATGGCTATGACAAGACGCCACAAGGCCAAGCTGTAGCAGAAGGTGGCCGTGATCGTCTGGAAGAGAAAGGTCTGGTGCAAGACGGCTATGACAAGACTCCACAAGGTCAGACCCTGGCTTCCGATGGCAGCGACCGCACTCCACAAGGCCAGACCCTCGCTGAAGGTGGTGGTGACCGCACCCCACAAGGCCAGACCCTTGCCGAAGACGGTTTCGACAAAACCCCACTGGGCCAAGCCGTTGCCGAAGGTGGTGGTGACCGTGTGATCGAACGCAACAGCGCTTTGAGCTAAGCCCATGGCGGCCTGGAAAAAAAGCCCAATCACCGGATTGGGCTTTTGACTTTTTCAGCACCGGCAACCTGCAACCCCCCTTTTTACCGCTGACATTCCCCCTGCCGTTCGACGCCAGCAAAGCCGATTTGCTAGAGTGCGGCGCTTGTCCCGCTCAAGAAAACGCCTTTGCGATGCTGCCCCGCGCCGAACAGAAACAACAGACCCGCAATGCCCTGATGGACGCTGCCCGCCATTTGATGGAAAGCGGCCGAGGATTCGGCAGCCTGAGCCTGCGCGAAGTGACCAAGACCGCCGGCATCGTGCCCACCGGTTTCTATCGGCACTTTGCCGACATGGACGAGCTGGGGCTGGTGCTGGTCAGTGAAGTCGGCCAGACCTTCCGCGAGACCATCCGCCTGGTGCGCCACAACGAATTCGTCATGGGCGGCATCATTGATGCGTCGGTGCGGATCTTCCTCGACGTGGTCAGCGCCAACCGATCGCAATTCCTGTTTCTCGCCCGCGAGCAGTACGGCGGCTCGCTGCCGGTGCGTCAGGCGATCGGTCGTCTGCGCGAGAACATCAGCGCCGACCTCGCGGCCGACCTGACGCTGATGCCCAAGTTGCAACATCTAGATGCAGCCGGGCTGAGCGTGATCGCCGACCTGATCGTCAAATCGGTGTTCGCCACCCTGCCGGACATCATCGACCCGCCCGCCGAGGCCCTGCCGGAACATCTGACACCTCAGGCGAAGATCACCCAGCAATTGCGCTTCATCTTTATCGGCCTCAAGCACTGGCAAGGGCTGGGCAGCACCGAGTAAAGAGCAAAAGATCGCAGCCTTCGGCAGCCCCTACACCACCCCCTTTAGGAGCTGCCGAAGGCTGCGATCTTTTTTATTGGCCACAAATTGGTGCATGTAAAAATCTTCACGCACCAAAATCTTCCAAAATTCTGCAACATCTTGAAACATCCTCTACGCTCCGACAGGGATTTCCTACATCTCGGCCGGTTGGCAAGCCCCTTGCTCTAGCCCTCCCTACAGTCCACTGCTGGAAGCTTTCCGATGCTGGTGATTCACCGCAGAATCGACCCTCAACCTGTCTGGTCCGCCGAGTTGCACCTGACGTTCGAAGCGCGGAGCAAAAGCCGTCTGCGCTGTTTCAGTGCCGACGGTGAAGACGTCGGGTTGTTTCTGGAGCGCGGTCAGGCGCCGTTATGCGACGGCGAATGCTTGCAGGCCGAAGACGGCCGCATCGTTCGTGTCTGCGCCCGCCCCGAGCAACTGCTGCACGTCACCTGCGCCAATGCCTTTGAATTGACCCGCGCCGCCTATCACCTGGGCAACCGCCACGTCGCTCTGCAAGTCGGCGATGGCTGGTTGCGTCTGCTCGATGATTACGTGCTCAAGGCCATGCTCGAACAGCTCGGCGCGCAGGTCGAAGCGATTGAAGCGCCCTTCCAGCCGGAGCACGGTGCCTACGGCGGCGGCCATCATCATTCGCGGCATGGCGACGAAGATTTCAACTACGCGCCCAAACTCCATCAGTTCGGCGTTCGCCTGTGAATCCGGCCTGGGCGCTGCTGCGCCTGGCCAGTCCGCAACTGCCGATTGGCGGCTACAGCTATTCGCAAGGCCTGGAAATGGCGGTGGATAACGGCCGCGTGAACAACCCGGACAGCGCCCGGCGCTGGATCAGCGATCAACTGCTGCTCAACCTCGCCCGTTTCGAAGCGCCGCTGCTGCTCGCCCATTGTCAGGCGGCGGCCGAGGAAAACTGGCCCGAGTTGCTGCATCTCTGCGAAACCCACCGCGCCAGCCGCGAGACCCGCGAGTTACATCTGGAGAGTCGGCAGATGGGTTACTCGCTGCAGCAGTTGCTCAACGGTCTGCCGGAACTCGACGCGCCGGCCCGCCGCTTTCTTGAGCAATGCGCGGAACCGCATCTGGCTCTTGGCTGGGCACTGGCGGCTCGCGCCTGGGGCATCAACCCGCAGGATGCACTCGCCGCGTGGCTGTGGAGCTGGCTGGAAAACCAGCTCGCGGTATTGATGAAAACCCTGCCGCTGGGCCAGCAAGCCGCCCAGCGCCTGACCAGCGAACTGCTGCCACTGCTGCAACAGGCGCAGCAGGACGCCACGCGCATTAATCCCGAACACATCGGCAGCGCCGCGTTCGGCCTGTCTCTGGCGTGCATGGCGCATGAGCGCCAGTACAGCCGACTGTTTCGCTCTTAGGAGAACAAACCATGAACACACAACCCCTGCGCGTCGGCATCGGCGGCCCGGTCGGTTCCGGCAAAACCGCATTGACCCTGGCCCTGTGCCTGGCGCTGCGTGATCGCTACAACCTGGCCGTCGTCACCAACGACATCTACACCCGCGAAGACGCCGACTTTCTGGTGCGCAACGAAGCGCTGGCACCGGAGCGGATCATCGGCGTGGAAACCGGCGGCTGCCCGCACACGGCAATCCGCGAGGACGCCTCGATCAACCTCGAAGCCGTCGATCAACTGAACCGACGCTTTCCGGGGCTGGACCTGATTCTGGTGGAATCCGGTGGCGACAACCTGTCGGCAACCTTCAGCCCGGAGCTGTCAGACCTGACCATTTACGTGATCGACGTCTCTGCCGGCGACAAGCTGCCGCGCAAGGGCGGGCCGGGGATCTGCAAGTCCGATCTGCTGGTGATCAACAAGATCGATCTGGCGCCGCTGGTCGGCGCGTCGCTGGAAATGATGAACAGCGACACCCAGCGCATGCGCAACGGCAAGCCGTTCGTCTTCAGCAACCAGAAAACCGGACAGGGCCTGGACGACATCATTGCCTTCATCGAACGCCAAGGCCTGCTGAACGCCGCCTGATTCATTGACCAACAAGGAAGCTTCTCCATGACACTCAAACGCATTCTCGGCGCCGTGGCGCTGCTGCTGACCCCGGCCCTCGCCTTCGCCCACCCGGGCCACGGCGACAGTGGGCTGGTCGCCGGTATCAGCCACCCGATCGGCGGCCTCGACCACTTGCTGGCGATGATTGCGGTCGGCCTGTGGGCGGCGCAGCAACAAGGTGCGGCGCGTTGGGCGCTGCCGTGCACCTTCGTCGGCACCATGCTGATCGGCGGCATGCTCGGTTTTGAAGGGCTGGAGCTGCCGGCGCTGGAAAGCGGGATCGCCGCCTCGGTGCTGGCGCTGGGTCTGGCGGTGGCACTGGCGGTGCGTCCACCGCTGGTAATGGCGGTGGCGGCGACGGCACTGTTTGCGTTGTTCCATGGTGTGGCGCACGGCCTGGAGCTGCCGGACATGAGCAGTCCGTGGGCGTATGCCGCCGGTTTTGTCGCGGCGACGGCGGCGTTGCATGCGGCGGGTTATGCCGTGGTTCGTGTTCTGCCGCAGGCTGCTGCGCCGTTGGTGCGAGTGGCAGGTGCTGCTTCGGCGGTGACTGGCGCCTGGTTGCTGGCCGGCTGATCTATACCGCCTGAACCGGCCTCATCGCTGGCAAGCCAGCTCCCACAGGTTTGTGGATGATAACAATCCTTGTGGGAGCTGGCTTGCCAGCGATGACGGCCGATCAGACACCGAGACTCTAACAGCAGTCTCTCTGCTACCATGTCGCGCAATCGCCCCAGCCGTGACGACGTCCGCCAATGCCCCATGCTTGCCGCTCCACCTCCCTGCCCGAATTGACCGCCCTGTTCAGCGATGTGCAACAGCACTTTCTGAACGTGATCGTGCCGCTCTGGCAAGGCCCGGGCTGGAACGCCGACATGGCGCTGCCTTACGAGGCACTCGACGCGACGCATCAACCCTTGCCACCGCAACGCTACCGGGCGATGGCCTGCGCACGGCAGCTGTACCTGTTTTCCAGCCTGATCGGGGTTGTGGATAACGCCGAGGTGCGCGCCGCCGCGCTGTTCCGCTCGCTGCAACGGCACTTCCATGATGCCGAGCACAGCGGCTGGTTCTACAGCATCGACGCGCAAGGCCAGCCGCTGGATCAGCGCAAAGACCTCTACACCCACGCCTTCATCCTGTTCGCCTGCGCCCATTACTGGGCCAAGTCCCGCGAGCCTCTGGTGGAATCCACGCTCAACGCTGCACTGGAAGTGATCGGCCAGCGCTTCGCCACCGGCGATGGCTTGTACGAAGCGTACCTGGACCGCGACTGGAGCAACCTGCAAAGCGGTCCGCTGCAAAACCCGCTGATGCACCTGGCCGAAGCGTTCCTCGCCACCCTCGCCGTGCGCGAGGATGCGGCAACGCAGCACGCGCTCGTCAAGTTATGCACAGGCATGCAGCAACACTTCGTCGATCCACAGCACGGCGTACTGATGGAGAAACCGCTGGGAGCTGTGGATAACTGGTACGAGCCAGGGCATCAGTTCGAATGGTATTTCCTGCTGGAGTCGTCATCACTGCTGCGCGGCTCGAAACTGCACGCGGCGCTGGACCGGGCGTTCGCTTTCACCGAGCAATTTGGCGTTGAACACGCTTCAGGCGCGGTGCGGGCGATGCTCGATCTGCAACGGGATGGACGACCGAAAGATTCGACCCAGCGCATCTGGGCACAGGCAGAATATTTGCGCGCCCTGACCTTGCGTCCGGACAGCGAAGCCGCGGTGCTGCGCCAGTTGCAGGCGCTGCAGCAGCGTTTTCTGCATGCGGGCGGGTGGCATGAGTGCCGGGATGAACTGGGCGAGGTCAGCCGCAAGGACATGCCTTCGACCACGCCTTATCACTTGGCGACATGTTATAGCGGGCTGGCTGAATACCTGAACTGAATGACTGAACTTATCCTGTGGCGAGGGAGCTTGCTCCCGCTTGAGTGCGCAGCACTCACAAAAATCCGGGGCCGCTTCGCAGCCCAGCGCGAGCAAGATCGCTCGCCACAGGCGATTCAGCAGCTCTGAATCAGGCAATCCACTTCTTGTCGCCGGTAAAGCTGATGGTCAACCAGCGCGCCGCATCCGGCTCGCCCAACTGCGCCGAAATCTCCTCCCGCAACGCATCCAGTTGCCCAACGCTATCCAACCGGTAATTCGCCGGCAACACCACATGAATCTCGATAAACCGCGCTCGCCCGTGCTTCTGCACGTAGGTCACGTAATCGTCGAAACCGTGTTCGACCTTCGCCGCTTCCATGACCTGACGCACCTGGTCATCCAGCGTGTCCGGGGCAATACCCAGCACATCGCGCAGCGCCGGGCCGAGGATCTTGAACGCCGGCGGCAACATGGTCAGCGCCAGGACGATCAGGATCAGCGGGTCAACAAACTTCGCCCACTCCTCAAAGCCTTGGGCCTTGAGCAGCAGCGCGGCGAGAAAACTGATCAACAGGCCGACCGAGAGCATCGCGTCCACCAGCCAGCTGATGTTGTCGAACTGGATCAGGCTGGACTTGAGTTTGCGATTGCGCCGACGCACGTAGAAGAAGTAAGCGAACTCAACGACGGTAAATACCGCCGCATAAATGATCACCAGCCCCAACTCGATGTCGCGGCCGCCGTTGATGATGCCGAACACACCGTTAAGAAACGCATAGATGGCGATCAACAGCAGGAAACTGCCTTCGATCAGCAGCACCATCGGCTCCAGATGCCAGAAACCGAACTGGAAGCGATGATTGCTTTCTTTGGCGATCAACCTGGCGGTGATCAACATCAGTACTTTGATGAACGTTGCGATCAGCGAGAAAAAGCCATCGAAAAGGATGGATTGCGAACCTGAAACAAAACCGGTGACGATCCCGGCAATCGACACCGCGAACATCAGGATGGTCGATTGTTTGAGCAGCGACTGCTCACCTCGGTTACTCACGTAGCCTCCTCTAAAAACCCTTGAACCGCGGGGTGCGGTGGGGTTGTTGAGGGATGAGTTTACCTTATCGCCATGTTTTGCCTGTTACGGCCTCATCGCTGGCAAGCCAGTTCCCACAGGTACCGAGTCGATTACAAGATTTATGTATATCGACGATCCTGTGGGAGCTGGCTTGCCAGCGATGGCCATTATGCGGTCTTACGCCTTGTTACGCTCGATGGCAAACCCCGCCCAGGTCTGGCTCACCGGCATCAGCTCCAGGCTGTTGATGTTGATGTGTGCTGGCGCGTTGAGCACCCAGAAAATCGTTTCGGCGATGTCCTGCGGCTGGATCGGCTCGGCACCGGCGTAGGTGGCGTTGTAGCGTTCCTGGTCACCGGCAAAACGCACCAGCGAGAACTCGCTTTCGCACAGGCCCGGCTCGATGTTGCTGACGCGCACGCCGGTGCCCTGCAGGTCGCAGCGCAGGTTCAGCGAGAATTGCTTGACGAACGCCTTGGTCGCGCCATACACGTGGCTGCCCGGGTACGGATAGTTACCGGCGATGGAGCCGAGGTTGACGATGCCGGCGCCACGGCCGTGAGCGATCAACCGTGGCAACAGCAGGCGGGTGCTGTACATCAGGCCTTTGACGTTGGTGTCGACCATGGTGTCCCAGTCGTCGAGGTCGCATTTCGGTGCAGGATCGACGCCCAGCGCCAGCCCGGCGTTGTTGATCAAGCCACGCAGCTTGGCGAACGACGGCGGCAGATTGGCAATTGCCTCTTCCATCGCCTTGCGGTCACGTACATCGAGTACCAGGCCATGCACTTCAGTCTGCTCCGACAGTTCGGCGCACAGGGCATTCAGACGCTCTGCACGACGACCGGTCAACACCAGTTTCCAGCCAGCCTCGGCGAAACGACGGGCACAGGCTTCACCAAAACCGGAGGTTGCGCCGGTAATAAACAGGGTGTTGGACATCGTGTTCTCCTTGCGTCGGCCGCCAGCGCAGCCATTGGAATAGAAAATCAGCAGCCAGCATGCCCGGCCCGGCATTTACGAGCAACACCCGCACCGGGACATATTCCGATCAAATTTTGATCAACCGTCGCTACGCCATACCTGCCGTGGCCTGTAGCCATGTGCACGCACGTTATCCACAATCCCTTCCACAGTTTCCGGGGGCAAGTAGAAACGCGCAAAGCCGCGCCACACAAGGCTTTGCGCGGGAAATAGAAAGTTTTTTGCTTGACCCTGAAGCCGCGGTTGTGCCGGAGATGGCATTTTGTACGACCGGCCGGTCAGCGCGGTGATTGCGCGAGGCCAGTAATTACGGCCCTCAGCGCGGTCTTTCCAGAGTTTAGTCACAGACTTATCCACAGGCTTGTTCACATGGATTTGCCTCTACTGCGCGGCCCAGAAAAAGGTTGACAACAGCGTCTTCGGCTCCCGCAAAAACGCCTGATCAAAAAGCGATCACCCGCCTGCAAGCCACGTCACACAAGGGCTTCAGCCAGCTACTCCCACGTTATTCACAGCCAGCTCCACAGCAAACGGGGACAAGTCAAAACTGTGAAAAAACAGCCATTTGCAGCGTCTATATGTCGCGCTTTGACAGCGATGGGAATTTGTTTTCCACAATTTCAGAATCGACTTGATCTTGAAGACGAATTCTGTAGGAGCTGCCGAAGGCTGCGATCTTTTGATGTTGTTTTTAGGATCAAAAGATCGCAGCCTTCGGCAGCTCCTACAGGGGATATGTGTGAACTTGAGATGTAAAAAGCCCCGGGACTCGCGTCGCCGGGGCTGTGCATGACAACGATCGAATCAGTGCCCGCCCAGATAAGCGTTACGCACCTCCTCGTTCACCAGCAGCTCTTTACCGGTACCGGTCAGGCGAATTTCGCCATTGACCATCACATACGCGCGGTCCGACAGCTTCAACGCATGGTTGGCGTTCTGCTCGACGAGGAAAATGGTCATGCCGGTTTTCGCCAGTTCACGCAAGGTGGCGAAGATCTGTTTCACCACGATCGGCGCCAGGCCCAGGCTCGGTTCATCAAGCAACAACAGCTTCGGCCGACTCATCAAGGCGCGGGCAATGGCGAGCATTTGCTGTTCGCCGCCGGACATGGTCATCGCCCGCTGAGTGCGGCGCTCTTCGAGCCGCGGGAACAGTTCGAACATGCGCTGCATGTCCTCTTTGGCGTACTTGTCGCCAATCGGGATGGTGCCCATCAGCAGGTTTTCCTCGACGGTCATGTCGGGGAACACCCGCCGCCCTTCCGGCGACTGCGCGATGCCATTGGAGGCGATGTAGTGCGAGGACTTGTGGGTGATGTCGATGCCTTGATAGAGGATCTGTCCGCCCGCCGCCCGTGGCTGGCCGAAGATCGACATCAGCAGCGTCGATTTGCCCGCGCCGTTGGAGCCGATCAGGCTGACCGTCTCGCCTTCGTTGATCTCAAGCGACACGCCTTTGAGGGCCTGGATCGGGCCATAGAACACGTCCAGGTCTTTGAGCTCGAGGATCGGTTTGCTCATACCAGTTCCTCTTCGTCGGCGCCCAGATAGGCGGCAATCACTTTCGGATCGTTGCGAATCGCATCGGGCCCGCCTTCGGCGATGACCACGCCGTGATCCAGCACCACGATGTGGTCGGAAATGCTCATGACCATGCCCATGTCGTGTTCGATCAGCACCACGGTCAGATCATGCTCGTCGCGCAGCAGCCGGATCATCGCGCTGAGCGCTTCGGTTTCCTGAGGGTTGAGGCCGGCGGCCGGTTCGTCGAGGCAGATGATCTGCGGCCGCGTGCACATGGCCCGGGCGATCTCGAGACGACGTTGCTGACCGTAAGACAGCTCACCGGCCAGGCGGTTGGCGCAGTCCACCAGATCGACCACTTCCAGCCAGTAGAACGCGCAGTCCAGCGCATCGCTTTCCGCTTTGCGGTAGCCCTTGGTGTTGAGGATGCCGGCGAGCATGTTGCGGTTGACCCACATGTGCTGCGCCACCAGCAGGTTTTCCAGCACCGACATTTCCTTGAACAGGCGAATGTTCTGGAAGGTCCGGGCCAGACCGGCGCGGTTCACCAGATGCGTGCCACCAAACATCTTGTAATACAGGCGACTGAGGAAGCTTTTCGGCGAGACGAAGTCGGTCGGTTTGAACGACTCGCCCAGCAACTGGATGACGTTGGTCTGCTTGCCGCGCACGTTGAGTTCGATCTTGCCGCCGGAGGCCTTGTAGAACCCGGTCAGGCAGTTGAACACCGTGGTCTTGCCGGCACCGTTCGGCCCGATCAGGGCAAAAATCGAGTTGCGTTTGACCTTGAGGCTGACATCGCTCAGGGCCTTGATGCCACCGAAGTGCATCATCAGTTTTTCCACAGAGAGTACGACTTCACTCATGGCGCAGTCCTCTCATAGTGAATGGCACCTTTGCGTGGAGTGACCCCGGTACGGCTGATGCGGATCAGCCCCCGAGGTCGCCAGATCATCATCAACACCATCAGGATGCCGAACAGCAACACGCGATATTCAGCGAAGCCGCGCAGCAGTTCCGGAGCAACCGTGAGCACGAATGCGGCGATCACCACGCCGATGGTCGAGCCCATGCCGCCGAGCACGACGATGGCGAGGATCAGCGCCGATTCAAAGAAGGTGAACGAGGTCGGGTTGACGAAGCCTTGATAGGTGGCGAAGAACACCCCGGCCAGACCTGCGGTCGACGCACCGATGGTGAACGCCGAGAGCTTGACCAGTACGTGGTTCAGGCCCATCGAGCGGCAGGCGATTTCATCTTCGCGCAAGGCTTCCCAGGCGCGACCCACCGGCATTTTCACCAGACGATGCTTGATGTACAGCACGGCCAGCACCACCAGGAACAACACCGTATAGATGAAGTAATACTTCACGTCCGGGTTGTAGGCGATGCCGAAAAACTCATGGAACGGTACCCCGCCATCCTTGGCCCGCTTGCCGAATTCCAGGCCGAAGAACGTCGGCAAGGGCGCCGGCATGCCGTTCGGCCCGCCGGTCAGCGACAGCCAGTTGTTGAGGATCAGGCGGATGATTTCACCGAAGCCCAGGGTCACGATGGCCAGATAGTCACCGTGCAGACGCAGCACCGGAAAACCGAGGATGCAGCCGGCCAGGCCCGCGGTGATCGCCGCCAGCGGCAGCACAGTCCAGAAGCCCAGCCCGAGGTATTGATAACCGAGCGCCAGACCGTAGGCACCGATGGCGTAGAACGCCACGTAACCGAGGTCGAGCAGACCGGCGAGGCCAACCACGATGTTCAGCCCCAGCCCCAGCAGCACGTAGATCAGCCCGAGGATGACCACGCCCAGCAGGTACGAGTTGGAGACAAACGGCACAATCACCGCCAGCACAATCAGCAGTGGAATGATCCAGCGCAGGCGTGATTTGTGATCGGCAGGCAGCACATGCACACCGGAACCGGTGCTCTCGAATCCGTCGAGGATCTTCAGGCCCTTGGGCGTCTGCAGAAACAGGCTCAAGGCAAAGCGGCCGATCATGACAATGCCGATGATCCAGGCCACGCGGGTTGGTTCGAGGTTGAAGCTGTAGCCGTCGAGCACGACACCGACAATCGGGCCGAACACGATCAAGGCAATAAGGCCGGCCAGAATCGCCTCAACCAGGCTTTTTTTGATATCGATGTTTTTTTGAGTGGTTGAAGACATCGCTTACACCTTCGACACAAGAGGACGGCCCAACAGGCCCTGAGGCCGGAAGACCAGAACAAGTACGAGCAGCGAGAAGCTGAACACGTCTTTGTAGTCGGAGTTGACCAGGCCCGAGAACAGCGACTCGGAGATCCCGAGAATGATCCCGCCGAGCATCGCGCCGGGCAGTGAGCCGATCCCGCCGAGCACTGCGGCGGTGAACGCCTTGATGCCGATGACGAAGCCTGCGTAGAAGTCGAACGTGCCGTAGTTCATGGTGATCAGCACGCCGGCCAGAGCCGCCATCGCTGCACCGATGATGAACACGTAGGAAATCACCCGGTCGGTGTTGATCCCCAGGATCGAGGCCATCTTGCGGTCTTGCTGGGTGGCGCGGCACATGCGGCCGAGCTTGGTGTACTTGATCACGTAGGTCAGCAGGCCCATGCCGACGAACGCGGCCAACAGAATGAAGATCTTGGTGTAGGTCAACTGAACGAAACCGCTGCCGACGTCGATGCGCCAGGCACCGGTGAGCAACGTTGGAACACCCTGTTGGCGGGCGCCCTGGCTGATCTGGGCATAGTTCTGCAGGATCAGGGAGATGCCGATGGCACTGATCAGCGGTGCCAGTCGGGTGGAGTTGCGCAGAGGTTTGTAGGCGACGCGTTCGATTACCCAGCCATAGACGCCAGTGACGACGATGGTGAACACCAGCGTGCCGAGCATCAACAGCGGGAAGGATTCGATACCGAAGTAAGCCAGCAGAGCCAGACTGATTGCCGCCAGGTAAGCGGAAATCATGTAAACCTCGCCGTGGGCGAAGTTGATCATGCCGATGATGCCGTAGACCATTGTGTAGCCGATGGCGATCAGGCCATAGACCGACCCGAGGGTCAGGCCGTTGACCAGTTGCTGCAGGAAAATACCATCCATAACGCAATCTCACGCAATGAGAACCTGCCCGCCGGGGCGGGCGGTTCTTCTAGGAAAAATACAGATTTACGTCGGAGCAATGTCAGAGCGCGATAAGCCCAGACCCACCGATCTCCTGTGGGAGCTGGCTTGCCAGCGATAGCGGCGGATCAGCCAACCTGTGTGTCGACTGACCTGACGCCATCGCGGGCAAGCCCGCTCCCACAGGTATTGGTGGGGATCAAGCTGATCGCGTCAGCCCTTACTTCTGTTTTTCCAGCTGATGGTATTTGCCACTCGCGTCCCACTGGTAAACCACGTAGTCGGACACTTTCAGGTCGCCTTTCTTGTCCCAGGCCTTCTCACCCATCACGGTTTTCACCGGGTTGGCCTTGAGCCATTCGGCGGCTTTTTCGCCACTGTTGGATTTAGCGCCGTTGAAGGCGGCCGCCAGGGTCTGAACCGACGCGTAGGCGTACAGGGTGTAGCCTTCAGGTTCGGTGCCGGCCTTGCGGAACGCATCGACCACGGTCTTGCTGTCTGGCAGCAGACGTGGGTCGGCGCCGAAGGTCATCAGCACACCGTCAACGTATTGCGGGCCACCGGCGGTGGTCACCAGTTCGTCGGTGACGATGCCGTCGTCAGACATGAACTTCACGTCTTTCAGGCCTTCGGTGCGCAGTTGCTTGACCAGCGGCCCGGCTTCCGGGTGCAGGCCGCCGAAGTAGACCACGTCGGCACCGGCCGCACGGATCTTGGTGACCACGGCGCTGAAGTCTTTCTCGCCACGGGTCAGGCCTTCATACAGCACCGGCTTCACGCCACGCTTTTCCAGTTGAGCCTTGGTCGCATCGGCCAGGCCCTGACCGTAGGTGTCCTTGTCGTGCAGCACGGCGACTTTCTTGCCCTTGAGCACATCGACAATGTAATCGCCCGCGACGATGCCTTGCTGGTCATCACGCCCGCACATACGGAACATGGCGCTCAGGCCGCGCTCGGTCACTTGCGGGTTGGTGGAACCCGGGGTGATCGCGATAACACCGGCTTCGTCGTAGATTTCCGACGCTGGAATGGTGGAGGAAGAGCAGAAGTGACCGACCACGCCGGCTACCTTCTGGTTGACCAGATCCTTGGCGACTGTCACTGCCTGTTTCGGTTCGCAGGCGTCATCGCCCTTGACCAGTACGATTTTCTCGCCGTTGACGCCACCCGCCGCGTTGACCGCGTCCGCCGCCGCCTGTGCACCCTTCATGTACTGCTCGCCAAATGCCGCGTTGGCGCCAGTCATTGGACCCGCTACACCGATTTTCACATCAGCTTGAGCAAACGCAGAAACACCCAGCGCAGTAGCCACTGCGAGGGCCAGAAAGCCTTTCTTGTAAAACGTCTGGGACATGAGGTGGTGCTCCAAGGTTTTTTTAGTTGGCACTGCGACTTCACTTCACTGAATGCTCTGAGCAAGCGCCGTGCCATCGGTTTTTTATTCTTCAAAAAGTCGCTGCTTTCTTGTTATTTCGACTGTTTCGTTCCCATTTTCATTGGGCGTGCAACCGTCTAAACCGCGGAAGGTGAAACCTTTTTAAATCTCAGGCGCAACCCGCTTGCGCCATCATTGCAACCGCGGCACCAAACGACGTGCAACCAGCCTGTAACAGCTCGCGTCACCGAACTGCACACTGCTGGTGCGGGACTGCTACAACCCGCACCATTACAGGCTAGTCGCTACGCGCAAAAGCGCCGTGTTAAGCAACATATTTCAACACTCAGATGACGATGCGCAGGCACTGGCCCGCGTGATACAGCGAGAACCCGGCCTCGTACAGGCAACTGCGCAGGCCGACACCGGCCAGGGGCTGCATCGGTGCGAAGGGGATCGGCAAGGCTTGAGGATTTCCGTTACACAGATAGTCGGCGAAGGCTTTGCCGACCACAGTGCCAGTGGTCACGCCGCGACCGTTGTAACCGGTGACGGCCACCAGTCCCGGCGCCGGCTCGAACAGCCGCATCAGGTGATCGGGGGTAAAGGCGATGCGCCCGGTCCAGGTGCACTCCCACTCCACCGGTTTCAGGTTGGGGAAGTAATGCTGCTGCACCCGATCGGCCCAGGCCTTGAGGAACCACGCCGGTTTCTGGTTGCCGTTGCCCAGACTGCCGAGCAACAACCGGCCATCCTTGTCGCGGCGAATGCTGCTCAATACCTGCCGCGTGTCCCACGAGCCTTGCCCGCCGGGGAGAATGTCATGGGCGGCGTCTTCGGTCAGCGGCACCGAGGCGACCTGATAGTAGTAACCGGGGAAGAAGTTGCGCTTGAGTTCGGTCCAGTCGCCCTCGGTGTAGGCGTTGGAGGCGATCACCACTTGCTCGGCGAGCACCGAACCGTGCTCGGTCTGCACTGACCATTGCTGGCCCACGCGCTCGAGACGGCTCACCGGCGAATGATCGAACATCTGCCCGCCCAGCCCTTTCACCGCGTTGGCCAGTCCGGTGACATAGGCCATCGGGTTGAGCGTGCCGGCGCGGCGGTCGAGCAGCGCGGCAGCGATCTTTTGCGTACCGGTGGCTTGCTCGCAGGCCTTGCCGGTGAGCAACTCGACGGGCGCCCCGCGACGCTTCCATTGTTGCTCGCGACTGCGCAGATCCGCTTCGCCCTTGGCGTTGTGCGCCATGTGCAGGGTGCCTTCGCGGCGCAACTGGCAATCGATGTTGTATTTATCCACAAGGCTGAACACCAGCGCCGGCGCCGCCCCGAGCATGCGGTTGAGCTGGCTGCCGACCGCCTCGCCGAACCCGGCCTCGATCTCGTCCGGCGGGATCCACATGCCGGCGTTGACCAGCCCGACGTTGCGCCCGGAGCCGCCGTGACCTGCGCGATGCGCTTCCAGCACGCAGACGCTTTTGCCTTTTTCCAACAGATGCAGCGCCGCCGACAACCCGGTAAACCCGGCGCCGATCACGCAGACATCGACTTTGACCTCGCCCCGTAGCGCGGCGTTATCCGGGCGCTGCGGCGTGAGTTTTTCCCACAGACATTCTTCGCGTAACGGCATTGCCAGACTCCAACAGAAACCTGCCAAACACACTGCTGATCCTGTGGGATAAAGCCCTGTGGCGAGGGGATTTATCCCCGATCGGTTGCATAGCAACCGTAAAACCAGTGCATGCGGTGTATCTGAAACTCCGCGATTGCATGTTTTGGGGCCGCTGCGCAGCCCATCGGGGATAAATCCCCTCTCCACAAAAGCCCGCTCCCAGGATCTGCGTCATTCCAAACTCAGTCGAAGGTAATCCCCTGCGCCAGCGGCAACTCCAGCGAGTAGTTCACGGTATTGGTCTGCCGACGCATGTACGCGCGCCAGGCGTCGGAACCCGATTCACGACCGCCACCGGTCTCTTTCTCGCCACCGAATGCGCCGCCGATTTCCGCGCCGCTCGGGCCGATGTTGACGTTGGCGATGCCGCAGTCACTGCCGACCGCCGACATGAACTGCTCGGCCTCGCGCACGTCGGTGGTGAAGATGCACGACGACAGGCCTTGCGGTACCGCGTTGTTCAGGCGTAGCGCTTCCTGGAAGTCGCTGTAGCCGACCACATAGAGAATCGGCGCGAAGGTTTCGCTGCAGACCACGTCGCTCTGTTCCGGCATTTCGACAATGGCCGGCGACACGTAGTAGGCGTTGGGGAACTGCTCTTCGAGCTGACGCTTGCCGCCGAATACCCGCCCGCCCTCGCTCAGTGCCTGTTCCAGCGCGTCCTGCATGTTTTCGTAGCTGTGTTTGTCGATCAGCGGGCCGACCAGATTGCCTTCCAGCGGATGGCCGATGCGCACCTTGGCGTACGCGGCTTTGAGGCGGGTGACGATTTCTTCCTTCACCGACTCATGGGCAATCAGGCGACGCAGGGTGGTACAACGCTGACCGGCGGTGCCGACCGCGCTGAACAGGATGGCGCGCACGGCCATGTCCAGATCGGCGCTCGGGCCGAGGATCATCGCGTTGTTGCCGCCCAGCTCAAGAATGCTGCGGGCGAAACGCGCGGCGACTTTCGGCGCCACTTCGCGGCCCATGCGGGTGCTGCCGGTGGCGCTGATCAGCGCGACACGCGGGTCATCCACCAGCGCTTCGCCAGCGTCACGACCACCGATGATCACCTGGCACAGGTGCGCCGGCGCATCGGTGAAGTTCTTCACCACACGGTCGAACAATGCCTGGCAAGCCAGTGCGGTCAGCGGCGTCTTCTCCGACGGTTTCCACACCACCGGGTTGCCGCAGACCAGCGCCAGCGTGGTGTTCCACGCCCACACTGCGACCGGGAAGTTGAACGCACTGATCACGCCGACCACGCCCAGCGGATGCCAGGTTTCACGCATGTGGTGGCCCGGGCGCTCCGAGGCGATGGTCAAGCCGTACAGTTGACGCGATAGGCCGACGGCGAAGTCGCAGATGTCGATCATCTCCTGCACTTCACCGAGGCCTTCCTGGGTGATCTTGCCCGCTTCCCACGACACCAGCTCGCCGAGGTCAGCCTTGTATTCGCGCAGCACTTCGCCGAATTGACGCACCAGCTCACCGCGACGCGGTGCCGGCACCTTGCGCCACTGCTCGAACGCATGATCTGCGCGACTGATGTGCTGCTCGACTTCGGCCGGGCCTTCCCAGTTCACGGCGGCGATGCGGCTGCCGTCGATGGGCGAATGCACCGGCACTTTGCCGTTCTGGTACAGGGCCGAGTTCACACCAAGACGATCAAGCAATGCGGCAACCATGGGTCACTCCTCAAGCGAAAAACTGAATGTGTGCGGCCGAATGTTCACGACCGGGCAGGCCTTTAGTTGTAGCTTCCCGAAGGCAAGGCAACAAACGACCTTTACGCGAGATATCATTCCGTTTATTCATGCTGCGCATAGAAAGACAAGAAAAAGGATCACCCATGCTGAACAAACGCCACCTGCCGTCGATCACCGCGCTGCAGTGCTTCGAGGCCGTGACCCGGCACCTGAGCTTCACCCGGGCCGCCGAAGAGCTGAACCTGACCCAGAGCGCTGTCAGCAAGCAAGTGGCACAGCTTGAGGAATTGTTGCAGCACTTGCTTTTCCGCCGGGTGCGTCGGCGTTTGCAGATGACCCCAGCCGGGGATTTGTACCTGGTGGAAGTCCGAAAAATCCTCACTCAGGTGGAAATGTCCACGCATTACCTGCGTTCCTACGGCGGCGAGACCGAAGTCCTGCGCGTTTCTACGCCTTCGACCTTCGGCGCGCGCTGGCTGGTTCCGCGTCTGAAAGGCTGGCGTCTGCGCCATCCGTCGATCCATCTCGACTTGTGCAACGAACAGGAGGCAGATGACTTGCTGCAAGGGCGCAGCGATCTGGCGTTCTATTTCGGCCAGGGCTCGCGCCCCGGCACCGAATGCCTGAAGCTGTTCGGCGAAGAGCTGGTGCCGGTCTGCGCGCCCGGCAGCCTGCCGGATCAGCCCTTCACCGACCCGACGCAACTGACCGATCTGGTGCTGCTGCAAAACGCCTCGCGGCCACAGGCCTGGCATGATTGGTTCGACAGTCAGGGTTACCACACCGAACACAGCTATCACGGGCCGCGTTTCGAAACCTTTTACATGTGCATCCGCGCCGCCCAGGTCGGCTGCGGCGTGGCGCTGCTGCCACGGTTTCTGGTGGAAGAGGAATTGGCCGACGGCAAACTGGTCATTCCCTGGCAGCATGCAATGCCGAGTTCCGACGCCTATTACCTGGCCTACCCGGAGCATGCGGCGGAAGTGCCGAAGGTGCGCGATTTTGTGAAGTGGATGCTGGAGCAGATCGATAGCCCTGCGGTCTGAGCACTATCCTGTGGCGAGGGGATTTATCCCCGACGGGTTGCGCAGCGGCCCCAAAACTCAAGAGCGACGACTGCTGCGCAGTCGATCGGGGATAAATCCCCTCATCACAAATGATCTTCACCTGCCAAAAATTACTGGCAATCCCCACCGCTGATATGCGCCACTAGCGTCATTGATTGATCACGCGCCTTGCGCGGTGCACCTGGAGACCCCGTTTATGAGCGAGAGTGTGTTTGCCGATCGCATCGTGCAGAACCTGCTCGACACCGACTTCTACAAACTGACGATGATGCAGGCGGTGCTGCACAACTACCCCAACGTCGAAGTCGAATGGGAGTTTCGTTGCCGTAACAGTGAGGATCTGCGGCCGTATCTGGCCGAAATCCGCTACCAGATCGAGCGTCTGGCCGAGCTGAGCCTGAGCGCCGACCAGTTGAGCTTTCTCGAGCGCATCACCTTTCTGAAACCGGATTTCCTGCGCTTTCTCGGTCTGTTCCGTTTCAACCTGCGCTATTTGCACACCGGCATCGAGAACGGCGAGTTGTTCATTCGTCTGCGCGGCCCGTGGCTGCATGTGATCCTGTACGAAGTGCCGCTGCTGGCGATCGTCAGCGAAGTGCGCAACCGCTATCGCTACCGTGAAATCGAACTGGTGCAGGCGCGTGAGCAGCTGTATCGCAAGTTCGACTGGCTCAGCGCCAACGCCTCGGCCGACGAACTGGCGCAATTGCAGGTCGCCGATTTCGGCACCCGTCGGCGTTTTTCGTATCGCGTGCAGGAAGAAGTGGTGAACGTGCTCAAGCACGATTTCCCCGGGCGCTTCGTCGGCACCAGCAACGTGCACTTGTCCCGCGAACTGGACATGAAACCGCTGGGCACCATGGCCCATGAATGGATCATGGCCCACCAGCAACTCGGCCCGCGGCTGATCGACAGCCAGATCGCCGCCCTCGACTGCTGGGTGCGTGAGTACCGTGGTTTGCTCGGGATTGCGCTCACCGACTGCATCACCACCGACGCCTTCCTCGGCGACTTCGACCTGTTCTTTGCCAAGCTCTTCGATGGTCTGCGCCACGACTCCGGGGATCCGGTGCAGTGGGGCGAAAAATGCATCGCTCACTACCACAAGCTCGGCATCGACCCGATGAGCAAGACTCTGGTGTTCTCCGACAGCCTGACCCTGCCCAAGTCGCTGGAGATCTTTCGCGCGCTGCACGGGCGGATCAACGTCAGCTTTGGCATCGGCACCAACCTGACCTGTGACATTCCGGGTGTCGAACCGATGAGCATCGTGCTTAAAATGACCGCCTGTAACGGCCAGCCGGTGGCGAAGATCTCCGACGAGCCCGGCAAGACTCACTGTAAAGACCCGAATTTCGTCGCCTATTTGCGACATGTGTTCCAGGTTCCTGCCGTTTCCAGCCTATCTAGCAAGGAGTGAATTCATGCAAGCCGTACAGCGTGAGATTGCTGAACAGCTCAAGGTGCAACCGCCATTCGCCGGGCATCAGGCCCTCGAAGCGGAAGTCGCCCGACGCATCACCTTTATCCAGGATTGCCTGGTCAATTCCGGCCTCAAGACCCTGGTGCTGGGCATCAGCGGCGGTGTCGACTCGCTGACCGCCGGTCTCTTGGCCCAGCGTGCCATGCGTGAGCTGCGCGAGCGCACTGGCGACAACGCCTACAAGTTCATTGCCGTGCGCCTGCCGTACGAAACCCAGTTCGATGAACACGACGCCCAGGCTTCGGTGGATTTCATCGCCCCGGACGAGCGCCACACGGTCAACATCGGCCCGGCAGTGAAGTCGCTGGCCAGTGAAGTGGCGGCGTTCGAAGGCAAACACGCGGTGTCGGTGGATTTCGTGCTCGGCAACACCAAGGCGCGGATGCGCATGGTCGCCCAGTACACCATCGCCGGCGCGGCCCACGGGCTGGTGATCGGCACCGACCACGCGGCGGAAGCGGTGATGGGCTTCTTCACCAAGTTCGGCGACGGCGCCTGCGACCTGGCCCCGCTCAGCGGTCTGGTGAAAAACCAGGTCCGGGCGATTGCCCGCAGCTTCGGCGCGCCTGAATCGCTGGTGGAAAAAGTGCCGACCGCGGATCTGGAAGACCTGTCGCCGGGCAAACCGGACGAAGCGTCCCACGGCGTGACCTACGCCGAGATCGACGCCTTCCTGCACGGCGAGCCGGTACGTCAGGAAGCGTTCGACATCATCGTCAACACCTACAACAAGACCCATCACAAACGGGTCATGCCGTTTGCGCCGTAAGTTGAAAACCCCTGTAGGAGCTGTCGAGTGAAACGAGGCTGCGATCTTTTGATCATCAAAAACAACCTCAAAAGATCGCAGCCTGCGGCAGCTCCTACAGAAAACAAAAAAAGCGTCCCGAGGGACGCTTTTTTTGTGCCTGCAGCCATTACTTCACGGCAATGGTGCCTTTCATCATCGAGATGTGGCCCGGGAACGAGCAGAAGAAGCCGTAGTCAGTGCCTGCGGTCAGCTTCGATACGTCGATGGTCAGCGAGTCTTTCTCGCCGGCACCGATGATCTTGGTGTGAGCGATAACGCGCTCGTCGCCGTCTTTCAGATAGTTCTTATCGATGCCAGCGGCCAGGCCGTCGGTGGCGATCGGCTGCATGTCAGCGGTTTTGCTGACCACCAGGTTATGACCCATGACGTTCTTCGGCAGGCTGCCGGAGTGGGTCAGTTCAACGGTGAACGTCTTGCAGCTCTTGTCGATCACGATCGACTGGGTGTTGAAGGACATCTGATCGGTGGAATCAACGGTGGTTTTGCACTCGGCAGCCATCAATTGGCTGCTGGCCAGCGCCAGCAGGGATACCGCAACAACTTTGGAAAACATGGTGAATCTCCAAGGCAGGGTTAACAAAAACACGAATGATGGAAAGACTGCCTGAAATCTTCGCAAGTTCCTATGACTTGAGTCAAAAATTGTATACAACTTTCAGGCTATGACACTCATCGAAACAATCTACCGGCCAGATTTTCCGGCCGGGCCTATGATCGGCGCATCTACTGAAACGGAGTGCCTGTCATGTTCTTTAACGGTCTGTTGTGCAGTTTGCTCGCCGCCTACGCCTGTGGCGCCAGCGGTACCTTTGAATCACCGGAACGCGAAGTTTAGTCCTTGGATCAAGGCGTGCCAGCCATTACCCTGTGACGGATTGACCCAGGAGGAAGGCATGTCTCTCACATCCGTTTGTGTTTTTTGCGGTGCCAACGCCGGCACTGATCCGGCTTACACCGAAGCCGCCAAGGCCCTTGGCCGCGCGCTGGCCGAGCGTCATCTGACGCTGGTTTACGGCGGTGGCGCCGTGGGCCTGATGGGCCTGGTGGCGGACGCCGCGCTGGCCGCTGGCGGCGAAGTGATCGGGATCATTCCGCAAAGCCTGATGGACAAGGAAATCGGCCACAAAAGCCTGACCCGTCTCGAAGTGGTCGATGGCATGCACGCGCGCAAGGCGCGCATGGCCGAGCTGAGCGATGCGTTCATCGCGTTGCCCGGCGGCCTCGGCACGCTGGAAGAGCTGTTCGAAGTCTGGACCTGGGGTCAGCTCGGCTACCACGGCAAACCGCTGGGGCTGCTGGAAGTGAACGGTTTTTACAGCAAACTCACGGCTTTTCTCGACCATATCGTCGGCGAAGGCTTCGTTCGCGCGCCACACCGTGACATGCTGCAAGTGAGCGAATCGCCCCAAACCCTGCTCGACGCCCTCGATCAGTGGAAGCCGACCGTCACGCCCAAGTGGGTCGACCAAAAACCCGGCTAACCGCCAGGCACCGATACAGGGCAGAATACGCGCCGCTCAACCTCACCTTCGACCCCAGAGGATCGCCCATGGCCAAACCCAATTACTCCTTCGCCAAACGTCAACGAGACCTGGCAAAGGAACAGAAGAAAGAGGAAAAGCTTCAGCGCAAGAAACAGATGGCTGAAGAAGCGGCACTGAACCCTGACGGGGAAGTGGCGACTGACAACGATGATGATGTTGATGCACCGAAAGACCAGGCGCCCGACGCCTGAGCTGATTGCTGATTCGCTCCCGGAGGGAGCGATCTGTGGTGAGGGAGCTTGCTCCCGCTGGGTTGCGCAGCGACCCCAAATTGTTTTGCGACTGCTTCGCAGTCGAGCGGGAGCAAGCTCCCTCGCCACATTGGCTCCCGCCAGTGAAATTCCCTACTCCAATGGCATCACCGTGACCCGCACTTCCGGATCATGCGAACCGCCCCCCAGAATCACCCCGCGCAACGGCGACACATCGGAAAAATCCCGGCCCCACGCCAGGGTGATGTGCTCCAGCGCCGGCTGCACGTTGTTGGTCGGATCGAAATCCACCCAGCCCGATACCGGACAGAACACCGACACCCACGCATGTGAAGCATCAGCGCCGATCAGCCGTGGCTGGCCCGGCGGCGGCTGGGTCAGCAGATAACCACTGATGTAGCGCGCTGCCAGCCCTCGCGAGCGCACGCAAGCGAGCATCAGATGCGCGAAGTCCTGACAAACGCCACGCCGGCGCTCCAGCACCTCGACCAGCGGTGTCGCCACTTGCGTCGCCTCGGCGTCGAAAGTGAACTCGCTGAAAATCTTCTGCATCAAAGCCTGCACGCCCAGCAACAAGGGTTTGCCCGGAGGAAAACAGCTTTCGGAGAATTCGACGAAGCTGCGCTTCAAATGCACGTAGGGCGACTGAAAGCGATAGCGACAAGCCTCCAGCATTTCGGCGGACAACGGCTGGCTGCTGTAGGTCAGCGCGTTGCGCGTCTGCTCCCACGCCGGGGACAGACTGAAATCCGCCAGTGGCCGCGCCAGCACCTCAACCGTGAGCCGGGCGTTGACCTGCAACTCGTCGTGCGGGCGCTCGAAGGCCAGCCGGGTCAGCGGATTGCCGAACACATCCAGCTCATCCCGCCGCGTGGTCGGCTGCGGGCTGATCAGCAATTGCTGCTCGGTGCAGCGCTGCCATGCGCACTCACGCGGCCACAGGTGCGCCAATTGCTGCGCCAGCGACACCGGGCTGTCGTAGTGGTAACAGGTGTCGTGGAGGATCTGGTAAAGGGCGCTCATCAGACGGACACCGTGCGCTGGCTGACATCATCGACATGGGCAAAGTGGCGCAGCGCCAGACGATCGGACACCTGAGCGCTGGCCTCGGCAATCGCTTGCAGCAGATCCGCCAGACCGTCGAGTGCCGCACGCACGCTGTTCTCCCCGAACAGCGGGTTCTCCAGACAGCCCAGATCGAACCGCGCCAGACGCTCGACCAATTGCGCCAGCCCGGCCTCACGAGGCACACCGAAATCATCGTTCAGGCGTTTTAACGTGCGGGTCACCAGTTTCAACTGAAACAGCACCGCATGCGGGTTCTGCTCATCCAGCAGCAACAGGTCGAGCACCGGAATCAACTGCGCCACCGCCAGGTACCGCGAACGGTAGGTGATACTGCTGTTGCCCAGTTCCAGCAGCCATTCCAGCCCGGCCTGATCGAACGCCCCGGCACCGCGCAGAAACGCCGCCAGACTGCTGCTGAGAAACTGCAAACGTTCGATGCGCCGGCCGATCATCAGAAAGCGCCAACCTTCGTCGCGGGTCATGTCGTCGAGGGCAAACCCGGACAACGCCGCCAGTGACATCACCAGCCGGTTGAGGAAATCCAGCAACTCGCCGAAGTCCGGCTCCTCGGTGTCCAGTTCCAGCGCCTCGCGCTGCAACTCGACCAACGCCTGCCAGTTCTCCCGCGAAAGCTTGCCGCGCACCTGCGAGGCCGCCCACTGCAAGCGCTGCAGGTTGGAGCGCAGGCTGAACGACCAGTCCTCGCCGAGCAGCGCCGCCAGCAGGCGCTCCGGCAACTCGCCCTCCTCCGGCAGCAACATCAGACGCTCGCCCAGCGCCACGGCGGCCTGCAAGGCTTGCGGATCATCACCATCGACATACCGCGCGAGCATGATCCGCAGCAGTCGCGCACTGTCGTCACAACGCTCGCAGTAACGGCCGAACCAGAACAGGTTCTCCACCACCCGCGAGGGCAGGTACGGATCGCGGCGCACCAGATCGTGTACGCCGACGTTGCGCTGGGTCTTCCATTGTTCGCCACTCGGCGCACGCTCGCCCAGCACCCAGGTGTCCTTGCTCGCCCCGCCGCGCTGCATCGACACCACTTCGGCATCGGCCTCGGCGGCGACCCGGGTCAGGCCACCGGGCAGCACGCGATAGCCATCGCGACTGGCCACGGCGTACATGCGCATGCCGATGGCTCGCGGTTGCAACTGGCCGTCTTCGGCTTGCCAGATCGGCGCCTGGGACAGCTGCGCCAACTCTTGCGCGACGTAGGCGTATGGCCGCGCCTGCATGCGCTCGGCGAGCGCCTGACGCTGTGGTTCACTCAGATCGCGGCCGAATACCGGCGCGAAGCTTTGTGAGGGGAACGCCGGTTTGATCAGCAGCTCCGGCAGTTTTTCCAGCGCCTGCGCCAGCACCGGCGCTTCGCCGCACCACCAGGTGGCGATGGACGGCAGCAGCAGTTCTTCGCCGAACAGGTACTGATTGATCTTCGGCAGAAATCCGAGCAATCCCGGCGACTCCAGCACGCCGCTGCCCAACGCATTGGCCACCAGCACCCGGCCCTGACGCACCGCTTCCAGCAAGCCGGGCACCCCGAGTGCCGAGTCGGTGCGCAGCTCCAGCGGGTCGCAGAAGTCATCGTCGAGCCGGCGCATGATCGCGTGCACCCGGCGCAGACCGCTGAGGGTTTTCAGGTACACCGTGGCGTCGCGCACCGTCAGGTCGCCGCCCTCCACCAGCGGATAACCGAGCTGACGCGCCAGATAAAGATGTTCGAAGTAGCTTTCGTTGAAGCGCCCTGGCGTGAGCAACACCACCAGCGGCGCGTCGTCAGCACACGGCGCCTGACGCGCGAGGGTTTCCTGCAGGGTGCGAAAGAATCCGGCCAGGTGCTGCACTTTCAGATCGCGGTACAGCTCGGGAAACGCCCGCGAAACGATGGTGCGGTTTTCCAGCGCATAACCGGCGCCCGAGGGGGCTTGGGTACGATCCGCCGTAACCCACCAGCGCCCGTCCGGCGTGCGCGCCAGGTCCACGGCATACAGATGCAGAAACGCCTCTTCCGGTGGCGCGATGCCCTGACAGGGCCAGAGAAAATTGTTGTGGCCGAACACCAGCTCCGCCGGCAACAGCCCTTCGCGGATCAGCCGCTGCGGCCCGTACAGATCCGCCAGTACCGCGTTGAGCAAACGCGCACGTTGGGCAATCCCTGCCGACAGGTGCTGCCATTCATCAGCAGCGATCACATGCGGCAGCAGGTCCAGCTCCCACGGTCGGTCAGCGCCCTTCGGATCGGCGTAGACGTTATAAGTGACCCCGTTTTCCTGAATCTGTCGGGCGAGCAACGCCTGCCGCTGCACCAGTTGCGCCGGGGTGCTGCGCTGCAATTGATCGAACAGCCGCCGCCAGTGCGGGCGCACTTCCCCGCTGTCATCCAGCAGTTCGTGATAAGTGCCCGCAGTGCGCGGGTAGCGGTCTAGCAGGTCAGGCATGGAAAGCTCGGCAGACAGCAGGGAACGGTCAGACTAACGCAGGCACATGACGTGCGGATATACGAAAAATCCGCATGTCGTGCAGGACTTAGAAACGTCGCAAATCGAGTGTCATCGGCAACTCGTCGGAGATTGTCAGGTTGGGTATCGGAAGTTTCCCCGGCGTGTGTCCGATGCGGAAAAATCGCGCCATGCGCCGGCTCTCAGCCTCGTTGGCGTTGACCGGCAACGTTTCGTAATTGCGCCCGCCCGGGTGCGCCACGTGGTACTGACAGCCCCCCAGCGAACGCTGCATCCAGGTGTCGAGCAGATCGAATACCAGCGGCGCGTGCACCGGGATGGTCGGTTGCAGGCAATTGGCCGGTTGCCAGGCCCGGAAGCGCACACCGGCGACGAACTCGCCGATGCGCCCGGTCGGTTGCAGCGGCACCGGGACGCCGTTGCAGGTCAGCAGATAACGCTGCGGCGGCAGGCCGTTGAGTTTGATCTGCAAACGCTCCAGCGACGAGTCGACATAGCGCACCGTGCCACCCGCCGTACCTTCCTCGCCCAGCACATGCCAAGGCTCCAGCGCCTGACGCAGCTCCAGTTCGATGCCGTTGACGGCGTAATCGCCGACCTTGGGAAAACGGAATTCCAGGTGCGCGGCGAACCATTCGGCGCGCAGTGGGTAACCGGCATTGTTCAGTTCGACGATGACGTCGGCGAAATCCTGCTCGATAAAGTGCGGCAGCATGAAACGGTCGTGCAGCTCGGTGCCCCAACGCGCCAGTTTCGGCGGTGCATACGGCTCGCGCCAGAAGCGTGCGACCAGCGCGCGCAGCAACAACTGCTGGGCCAGGCTCATGCGCGCGTGGGGCGGCATCTCGAACGCGCGCAGCTCCAGCAGACCAAGACGCCCGGTCGCGCCATCCGGCGAATACAATTTGTCGATACAGAACTCGGCGCGGTGAGTATTGCCGGTGACGTCAATCAGCAGATTACGCAGCAGGCGATCCACCAGCCACGGCGCGCACTCTTGGCCCGGTTCAGGCATCTGCGCGAAGGCGATTTCCAGTTCGTACAAGGCGTCATTGCGGGCTTCATCAACACGCGGCGCCTGCGAAGTCGGGCCGATGAACAACCCGGAAAACAGGTAGGACAGCGACGGGTGGTTGTGCCAGTAGCTGATCAGACTGCGCAGCAGATCCGGACGACGCAGGAACGGTGAGTCCGCCGGGGTCGCGCCACCGAGGACGAAATGGTTGCCACCGCCGGTGCCGGTGTGGCGGCCGTCGATCATGAATTTTTCGGTGGTCAGCCGCGTCTGTCGCGCCTGTTCATAGAGAAACTCCGTGCGTTCGACCAGTTCGTCCCACGTCGCCGATGGCTGCACGTTGACCTCGATCACCCCCGGATCCGGGGTGATACGGAAGTTGCTCAGGCGCGGGTCACTGGGCGGCTCGTAACCTTCCAGCAGCACCGGGCAATGCAGCTCTTCGGCGGTAGCCTCGATGGCCGCCACCAGCTCCAGATAATCCTCGAGGCGCTCCAGCGGCGGCAGGAACAGATACAGACGCCCTTCACGCGCCTCGGCGCAGAACGCGGTGCGGGTCAGCCAGTCGGCGGACTCGTCGATTGTCGGCGCACGTTCGTCGTTCGCGGCGGGTTCGGCATGACTGTTGAGCCGAGTGGTGTCCGGCAGCTCGGGGAAGTCCTGATTCGGATCGTTGGGATGAATGAACGGATACTCGGCGGCCTTCACCCACGGCTGCGAACCGAGCGGCAGACGGTAACCCAGCGGCGAGTCCCCCGGCACCAATCGGCAATGCTCGTCGCGCAGATACCAGCGCCCGCTCTGCCATTGATCACCCTTGGCGGTGCGCGCCAGCGGCAGCACCTGACCGATCACTTTATCCAGGCCCTGATTGAAGACCTTGCGCAGACGTGCGCGCTCCAGCGGCTCTTCAAGTCGCGAATCTTCAGCGCTGACATTGCTCGGCAATGCGCCCTCGCGCCAGAGGTAATAAAAATTGTCTTCGTAGGCCGGAAACACGAAACGTGCAGGCAGTTTCAGGCGTTCGGCAACACTCGCGAGAAAGCGTCCCGCCAGTTCACCATCGGCGCCGTAGTCCTGTTGCTCATCGGCGATCAGCGCACTGTTGTGCCAGATCGGCACGCCATCACGGCGCCAATAACCATTGAGCGACCAGCGCGGCAATTGCTCGCCCGGGTACCACTTGCCCTGACCGAAATGCACCAGACCTTTCGGCGCGTAGTGCTGGCGCATGCGCTGGAACAGTTCGGCGGAGAGGCGACGCTTGTCCGGGCCCAACGCTGCAGTGTTCCATTCGGCGCCGTCCGGGTCGTCGATAGAGACGAAGGTCGGCTCGCCGCCCATGGTCAGGCGCACATCACCTTCCAGCAGGTCGGCATCAATCTGCCGCCCGAGCGCCTGAATCGCCAGCCACTGCTCATCGGTGTAGGGCTTGGTCACCCGTGGCGCTTCCCAGATCCGCTCCACCGACATTTCGTGGCTGAACTGGCATTCGCACGGCTCGACCAGACCACTGATCGGCGCAGCTGAGGAAGGATCGGGACTGCAGGCCAGCGGGATATGCCCTTCACCGGCGAACAGCCCGGACGTGGCATCCAGACCAATCCAGCCAGCGCCCGGCAGGTAAACCTCGCACCACGCGTGCAGGTCGGTGAAATCGACGTCGGTGCCGGACGGGCCGTCGAGGCTTTTCACGTCGGCGGTCAGTTGAATCAGATAGCCGGAGACAAACCGCGCGGCCAGCCCGAGGTTGCGCAACAACTGCACCAACAGCCACGCTGAGTCGCGGCAAGAGCCGGACGCCTGTTCGAGGGTGTGTTCCGGGGTTTGCACGCCCGGTTCCATGCGGATCAGATAGCGGATGTCTTCGCTGAGACGCTGGTTGAGCATCACCAGGAAATCCACCGCCGGCAGCGGCGTGCGATCAATGCTCTCCAGATAGGCTTTGAAGGCTGGGGTCAGCGGCAGGGTTTCGAGGTACGGCGCCAATTCCTTGCGCTCATCAGCGGCGTAACTGAAGGGGATTTTCTCGGCGTAAGGCTCGAGGAAGAAGTCGAACGGATTGAACACCGCCATCTCGGCCAGCAAATCGACTTCGATGCGCAATTCGTTGGTTTTCTCGGGGAACACCAGACGCGCGAGGTAGTTGCCCTGCGGGTCCTGCTGCCAGTTGATGAAGTGCTGCTCGGGCGAGACCTTCAGCGCATACGACAAGATCCGCGTGCGGCTGTGAGCGGCCGGACGCAGGCGGACGATCTGCGGGCCGAGTTCGACAGCGCGGTCGTAGCGGTAATGCGTGACGTGATGCAATGCGACATGAATCGACACGGCGTGCCTCCTGCGAGCCTAAGCGTATTCGAAAGCGCGCAAGACTTATGCCATGCAGAAGCTTGGGCGCTTTCCCGGAATGCTCAGGGCAGTACAGCACCAAAATCGGGCGATGCGGGGAAATGGATTGAGGAAGTTGCGCCTAAATGTGGCGAAGATCAAAAGATCGCAGCCTGCGGCAGCTCCTACAGGGAAACGCATGACCCGATGTAGGAGCTGCCGAAGGCTGCGATCTTTTGACCTTGAAAAAAAACGCCAACCCGCAGGTTGGCGTTCTGTTGAAACAAAAAGCGACTCAGCGCGGAACGACGGGCTTGCGCGCCGGTTTCGGTCCCTTGCCCTTGGCCGCTTCCTTGCGCTCCTTGGCCGCCTGCTGGTTGCGGGCGAACGCCGCAGCCTTGGCTTGTTCACGCTTGTCCCAAGGGTTGCCACCGTCGCTGGCACGCGGCGGCAGGCCGGTGTGCTGGGTGAGAATCTTGGTGGTCTTCTCTTTCGCGACCTTGTGGCTGCCGGCCGGCGTCGAGTTCTTGCGACGGGCGCTCTGGTAGCTGTCGGTGGCCGGCTGGTGCAGCGGGATCAGCTGATTCTTGCCCGGCCCGATCAGGTCGGCGCGGCCCATGCGGGTCAGCGCTTCACGCAGCATCGGCCAGCCTTTCGGGTCGTGATAACGCAAGAACGCCTTGTGCAGACGACGCTGCTCCTCGCTCTTGACGATAGTCACACCGTCGCTCTTGTAGGTGACCTTGCGCAACGGGTTCTTGCCCGAGTGGTACATCGCGGTGGCGGTGGCCATCGGCGACGGGTAGAACGCCTGCACCTGGTCGGCACGGAAACCGTTGCCCTTGAGCCACAGCGCCAGGTTCATCATGTCTTCATCGGTGGTGCCCGGGTGCGCAGCGATGAAGTACGGGATCAGGTACTGCTCTTTGCCTGCTTCCTTGGTGTACTTCTCGAACATGCGCTTGAAGCGGTCGTAAGTACCGATCCCTGGCTTCATCATTTGGTTGAGCGGACCTTCCTCGGTGTGTTCCGGGGCGATCTTCAGGTAACCACCAACGTGGTGGGTCACCAGCTCTTTGACGTACTCCGGCGACTCGACCGCGAGGTCGTAACGCAGACCGGAGGCAATCAGGATCTTCTTCACACCCGGCAAGGCACGGGCGCTGCGGTACAGCTGAATCAGCGACGAGTGGTCGGTATTCAGGTTCGGGCAGATGCCCGGGAACACGCAGGACGGCTTGCGACACGCGGATTCGATTTCCGGGCTCTTGCAGGCAATGCGGTACATGTTCGCGGTCGGGCCGCCAAGGTCGGAGATGACGCCGGTGAAGCCAGGAACCTTGTCGCGGATCTCTTCGATTTCGCGAATGATCGACTCTTCGGAACGGTTCTGGATGATCCGGCCTTCGTGCTCGGTGATCGAGCAGAACGTGCAGCCGCCGAAGCAGCCACGCATGATGTTCACCGAGAAACGGATCATGTCGTAGGCCGGGATCTTTTCCTTGCCGTACGCCGGGTGCGGAACCCGTGCGTAAGGCATGCCGAACACGTAGTCCATTTCTTCAGTGGTCATCGGAATCGGCGGCGGGTTGAACCAGACGTCGATCTCGCCATGCTTCTGCACCAGCGCGCGGGCGTTGCCCGGGTTGGTTTCCAGGTGCAGCACGCGGTTGGCGTGGGCGTACAGGACCGGATCGTTACGCACCTTTTCCATCGACGGCAGGCGGATCACGGTCTTGTCGCGGGTCATCTTCGGGCTGGCCAGAATCTGCACGACCTTGGCTTCCTCGGGATCATCCACCGGGCCTTTTTCCTGCTCGATGGCGCAGGCCTGGGTGTCCTGGGTGTTGACGTACGGGTTGATGATCTTGTCGATCTTGCCCGGACGGTCGATGCGCGTGGAATCGACTTCGTACCAGCCTTGCGGCGTGTCACGGCGGATGAACGCGGTGCCGCGCACATCGGTGATGTCTTCGATCTTGTGCCCGTAGGACAGGCGCTGGGCCACTTCGACAATGGCCCGCTCGGCGTTGCCGTACAGCAGAATGTCAGCGCTGGCGTCGATCAGGATCGAGTTGCGCACGCGATCCTGCCAGTAGTCGTAGTGGGCGATGCGACGCAGGGACGCCTCGATGCCGCCGAGAACGATCGGCACATGCTTGTACGCCTCTTTGCAGCGCTGGCTGTAGACCAGGCTCGCGCGGTCCGGACGTTTGCCCGCCATGCCACCCGGCGTGTAGGCGTCGTCGGAACGGATTTTCTTGTCCGCGGTGTAGCGGTTGATCATCGAGTCCATGTTGCCGGCCGCGACGCCGAAGAACAGGTTCGGCTCGCCGAGCTTCATGAAATCGTCTTTGGACTGCCAGTTCGGCTGGGCAATGATCCCGACGCGGAAGCCCTGGGACTCCAGCAGCCGGCCGATGATCGCCATGCCGAACGACGGGTGATCGACGTAGGCATCACCGGTGACGATGATGATGTCGCAGGAATCCCAGCCGAGCTGATCCATCTCCTCCCTGCTCATCGGCAGGAATGGCGCTGGCCCGAAACATTCGGCCCAGTACTTTGGATAGTCAAATAACGGCTTGGCTGCTTGCATGTCGATAACCGGTGTTGGCTTTCATTGAATTTCGCGGGCGCGGAATATAGCACAAATTTTGACCAATTCCGACGGCTATGGTCGGAAATTGTGCTTTACCTGTGGCGAGGGAGCTTGCTCCCGCCGGGTTGCGAAGCAGCCCCCAGAATTCGACTGCTGCGCAGCCGATCGGGAGCAAGCTCCCTCGCCACAGGTGCTCGACGTTACTCGTCGTCGTCGAAGTTGTAACTGCCCGGCGCGAGGTTTTCGAAGCGGGTGTACTTACCGATAAACGCCAGGCGAATAAAGCCGATCGGGCCGTTCCGCTGCTTGCCGATGATGATTTCGGCGATGCCCTTGTGCTCGGTTTCCGGGTGATACACCTCGTCCCGGTACACGAACATGATGACGTCGGCGTCCTGCTCGATCGCTCCGGATTCCCGCAAGTCGGAGTTCACCGGACGCTTGTTGGGACGTTGCTCCAGGGAACGGTTGAGCTGCGACAACGCCACCACCGGGCAGTTGAATTCCTTGGCCAGGGCCTTCAGAGATCGCGAGATTTCGGAAATTTCGTTGGTCCGGTTGTCGCCGCTGGAACCGGGAATCTGCATCAGCTGCAGGTAGTCGATCATGATCAGACCGATGTCGCCATGTTCGCGAACCAGGCGCCGGGTCCGCGCACGCATTTCCGACGGACTGATGCCGGCGGTATCGTCGATGAACAGCTTGCGGTCGTTGAGCAGATTGACCGCCGAGGTCAGGCGCGGCCAGTCGTCGTCTTCCAGCTGGCCGGAACGCACCTTGGTCTGATCGATACGCCCCAGGGACGAAAGCATACGCATGATCAGCGATTCGCCTGGCATCTCGAGGGAGTACACCAGCACCGCCTTGTCGCTGCGCAGTACGGCGTTTTCCACCAGGTTCATGGCGAAGGTGGTCTTACCCATCGACGGACGGCCGGCGACGATGATCAGATCGGCCGGTTGCAGGCCGCTGGTCTTCTCGTCAAGGTCGGTATAACCGGTGGACAGGCCGGTGATCGAGTCGGCGGTGTTGAACAGGGTGTCGATGCGATCGATGGCCTTGGTCAACAGTTCGTTGACGCCCACCGGCCCGCCGGTCTTGGGGCGCGCCTCAGCGATCTGGAAGATCTGCCGTTCGGCCTCGTCGAGGATCTCTTCGGCGGTACGACCTTCGGGGTTGAAGGCGGCGTCGGCGATTTCGGTGCTGATGCCGATCAACTGGCGCAACGTCGCCCGCTGGCGAACGATCTGCGCATAGGCCTTGATGTTGGCGACGGACGGCGTGTTTTTCGCCAGCTCGCCAAGGTAACCGAGGCCGCCAACCTGGGACGTCTGACCTTCCTTGTCCAGTTGCTCGGCAAGGGTCACGACGTCGATCGGCATGTTCTGATCGGCCAGTTTGGCGATCGCACGGAAGATCAGGCGGTGGTCATGCCGGTAGAAATCGCCGTCGGAGACTTGATCGAGCACGCGTTCCCAGGCGTTGTTGTCCAGCATCAGACCACCGAGTACAGCCTGTTCGGCCTCGATGGAATGCGGCGGCACTTTCAGCGCGGCGGTTTGCAGATCGTATTGCTCGGGAGCGGTGATTTCGTTCATGGCCACTTGGAGTCAGGGTTGAAAACGGGAGTACCAGAAAGACAAAGGGCACGACCTGTAAACAGGATCGTGCCCGATGTTACCGGCTAGCACCCGAGGGTGCCAGCCGACAAGTATTGCTTAAGCTGCTACCACGACAACGCGTACGGTGGCTTCAACTTCGGCGTGCAGGTGCACAGCCACGTCGAATTCACCCACGTTGCGGATGGTGCCGTTCGGCAGACGAACTTCGCTTTTCGCAACTTCAACGCCGGAGGCGGTCAGTGCGTCAGCGATGTCGTGAGTACCGATCGAACCGAACAGCTTGCCTTCGTCGCCAGCGGTGGCAGTGATGGTCACTTCCAGCTCGGCCAGTTGGGCAGCACGGCTTTCAGCCGATGCTTTACGGTCTGCGGCGGCTTTTTCCAGCTCAGCGCGACGCTCTTCGAACGCAGCCAGGTTGGCAGCGGTCGCAGCGGTAGCTTTGCCGAAAGGCAGCAGGTAGTTACGGCCGTAACCGGCCTTAACGTTTACTTTGTCGCCCAGGTTGCCCAGGTTGGCGATTTTTTCCAGAAGGATCAGTTGCATGTGGAAATCCTCTTAACTTTTAACCTTCACCGTTCGCGTTATCGGTGCCTTTCGACACGTGACGACCGCGAAAATCAATCAGGCTGTCGACAATGGCCAGAACCACGAGCAACGGATAGAGCAGCTGCATGAACAACAGCAGCGTGACGTACAACCCCACCAGCCAGAAACCGGCCAGTCGCTTCTGCCCGACCAGCCCGTGAATCAGGGCCAGTCCGGCGAACACCAGCGGTACGCTGCACAACGGCGTCAACATGGCCATCTGTGCACCGAGATTCGGGCCCAGAAGCATCAACGCCAGCAACAACATCGCCGGCCCCAGCGGGATCCGGATGGCGCGAAACTCGCGACCAAAACCACCCGGGTTGTACAACAACGCCTGCCAATGACGCCCGATAATCAGGCTCAGCACGCTGACGATCTGCAACAATGCCGCAATCAGTCCGGTCAGGACCGGTGCAATCAGGGACGCGAAACGCGCTTGCTCATCGACCGACAATTGCTTGTAGGTTTCACCAAGAAGCGCCGGCATGACCTTTATCAAGGCCTGCGCGAGCATCTCGATCTGGGCCGCAAACGCTGCCCCGAGCACCACAGAAAACACCACTCCAATCACTACGCTGACCAGCAGCGTGCGGACCCAGGATTCGCTTGCGCGCAACACCAACGCAAGCCCCGAAGACCCCAGCAGCACCAGAAGTGCTCGCGGATCATCGGCATACAGCCACCAGATCAATGCCGGCAGCAGCCCCAGGGACAGGACGCCAATGGCGTCCGTCAGTCCGCGCCGCAGAAGCACCAGGCTCCCGGCGGCAGCACCCAACCAATACAACAACGGCAATGTTGCACACCCGGCCACTACGAGAGTGGCCTGCATGCGGCCGCGCATGATGAACTCAGCTAAGGCACGCATGCATTCAATCCTTTGCTACTTGTCGACTGCCCGGTCTCAGCGGCCGTGGCTGTCGGTGTAGGCCAGCAGGGCCAGGAAGCGGGCGCGCTTGATAGCGGTGGCCAGCTGACGCTGATAACGAGCTTTGGTACCGGTGATGCGGCTTGGAACGATTTTGCCGGTCTCGGATACGTAGGCTTTCAGAGTGTTGAGATCTTTGTAATCGATCTCTTTCACGTCTTCAGCGGTGAAGCGGCAGAATTTACGACGACGGAAGAAACGTGCCATTTGATAGGCTCCTTAAAAGGTCCGTGGATTACTCGTCAGCGTTATCGCTGTTGTCGCTGTCATCACCCTCAACGCCATCAGCGTCGGAGTGCTCAGGACGGTCGCGACGCTCACGGCGCTCACTGCGGTTTTCTTCAGCCTTGAGCATCTCGGACTGGCCGGTAACGGCTTCGTCGCGACGGATGACCAGGTTACGGATCACAGCATCGTTGTAGCGGAAGTTGTCTTCCAGCTCGGCCAGGGCCTTGCCAGTGCACTCAACGTTCAGCATCACGTAGTGAGCCTTGTGAACATTGTTGATTGCGTAGGCCAGTTGACGACGGCCCCAGTCTTCCAGACGGTGGATTTTGCCGCCGTCTTCTTCGATCAGCTTGGTGTAACGCTCAACCATGCCGCCGACTTGCTCGCTCTGGTCAGGGTGGACCAGAAAGATGATTTCGTAATGACGCATGAATGCTCCTTACGGGTTGTAGCCTGCCGCTCAAAAACGGTCAGACAAGGAGTGAATGACACTTATGGACTTGCTGGCGCGGGGCACATGCGTGCCTGCCGTCACAGCAAGGGGCGCAATTGTAGAGAAGGGACTGCAGAGGTGCAAGGCAATTGGTGATTATTTGAACAATCACCGATCTTCGGCCTGACACAAAACACTGTGGGAGCGAGCCTGCTCGCGAATGCGATCTATCAGGCAACATTATTGTCGTCTGACACACCCCTTTCGCGAGCAGGCTCGCTCCCACATTTGAACCGATTTCAGCTCAAGATTACTTCTTCGCGGCAACTTTGGCCTTGGCGCCGCGTTGACGCTGCGCTTCGAACAGGCACACGCCGGTCGCCACGGACACATTAAGGCTGCTGACGCTGCCAGCCATCGGCAGGTTCACCAGATAGTCGCAGTGCTCGCGGGTCAGGCGACGCATGCCTTTGCCTTCGGCACCCATGATCAGGATGGTCGGGCCGGTCAGGTCCTGGTCATAAATGCTGACCTCGGCCTCCCCCGCCGTGCCGACCACCCACAGACCGCGCTGCTGGAGCTTTTCCAGAGTGCGCGCCAGGTTGGTCACCGCCACCAGCGGAATCACTTCTGCCGCGCCGCAGGCCACTTTGCGCACCACGGGCGTCAGGGTTGCCGACTTGTCCTTGGGCACGATCACCGCCAGCGCGCCGGCAGCATCCGCCGAACGCAGGCAGGCGCCGAGGTTGTGCGGGTCGGTCACGCCGTCGAGCACCAGCAACAACGGTGCGCCTTCGGTGCGGTCGAGCAGTTCGTCGAGCATCGCCTCGCCCCAGACCTGGCTCGGGCTGACCTCCGCCACCACGCCCTGGTGCACGCCTTCAACCCAGGCGTCCATTTCGCGGCGCTCGGCCTGACCGATCTGCACACGATTTTCGTTGGCCAGTTCGATCAGGGTCTGCACGCGCGGATCATTGCGGCTTTCGGCCAGCCAGATCTGCTTGACGCGTTTCGGGTGGTGACGCAGCAACGCTTCCACCGCGTGAACGCCGTAGATTTTTTCCAACTGACTCATGACTTCGCCTTCGGTTTACGCGACCCGCCACTTTTGGCTGGAGCCGAACCCGCTTTCGGCGGGCCTTTACGGTGTTTGCTCGGTTTGGCTGGCTTGCCGCCGACGGCCTTGTCAGGCGTCGACCGTCCGGTCTTTCCCCCAGACGCCGCTTTACCACCGCTTTTGGCTTCGGCCAGCAAGGCCTTCTTCAACTCACGGCTTTTGCGCAGCTCGGCGTTTTTCGCCACGGCATCGCTCGGGCGATAGGCCTCGACGGCTTTCTCTTTGGCTGGACGACGGCTGGCGGTTTTCGCCGGAGCCTTGTCTTCCACAGCCTTGGTCGCAGGCGCTGCGGTATCGGCGCCACGTTTCTTACGACCAATCGGCGCGCTGATGGTTTTTTCGGCCATCTCGAAGTCGATCTTGCGCTCGTCGAGGTCGACGCGCATCACGCGCACTTCAACGGTATCGCCGAGGCGGAAGCTGCGGCCGGTGCGCTCGCCCGCGAGACGGTGATGCACAGGATCGAAGTGGTAGTAATCGCCCGGCAGCGCGGTGACGTGCACCAAGCCTTCGACATAGATGTCAGTCAGCTCGACGAACAGACCAAAACCGGTCACCGCCGTGATCACGCCCGGGAACGATTCGCCGACGCGATCCTTCATGAACTCGCACTTGAGCCAGTTCACCACGTCGCGGGTGGCCTCGTCGGCACGGCGCTCGCTCATCGAGCACTGCTCGCCGAGCTGTTCCAGTGCGGCTTCGTCGTATGGGTAGATACGCGCCTTCGGAATGGTCATCGCCCCGGCACGGCGAACGTGCGGCGTGTCCTGCTTCGAATGGATCACGCTGCGGATCGCGCGGTGCGTGAGCAGGTCCGGGTAACGACGGATCGGCGAGGTGAAGTGGGTGTAGGCCTCGTAATTCAGGCCGAAGTGCCCTTCGTTCTGGGCGCTGTACACCGCCTGACTCAGGGAGCGCAGCATCACGGTCTGGATCAGATGAAAGTCCGGACGGTCCTTGATGCTCGCCAACAGGGCCTGATAGTCCTTCGGCGACGGTCCTTCCTTGCCTTTGTGCAGGGACAGGCCCAGCTCGCCGAGGAAGGCGCGCAGTTTTTCCAGACGCTCCGGTGGCGGGCCGTCGTGGACGCGGTACAGCGCAGGGATTTCGTGCTTCTTGAGGAATTCGGCAGTGGCCACGTTGGCCGCCAGCATGCATTCCTCGATCAGCTTGTGCGCATCGTTGCGGGTGGTCGGACGGATTTCGGCGATCTTGCGCTCGGAACCGAAGATGATCCGGGTTTCCTGCGTTTCGAAATCGATCGCGCCGCGCACGTGACGGGCAGCCAGCAACACTTTGTACAGCGCATAGAGCTGCTTGAGGTGCGGCACCACGTCGGTGTATTCGCCGCGAAGCTTGCGTGCTTCGGTGGCTTTCGGGGTTTCCAGCATCGCGCTGACCTTGTTGTAGGTCAGGCGGGCGTGGGAATGGATCACCGCTTCGTAGAAGCAGTAGTCGGTCATTTCGCCGGACTTGGAGATGGTCATCTCGCAAACCATGGCCAGACGGTCGACATGCGGGTTCAGCGAGCACAGGCCGTTGGACAGCTGCTCAGGCAGCATCGGCACCACGCGCTCGGGGAAGTACACCGAGTTGCCGCGCACCTGGGCTTCGTTGTCCAGCGCCGAACCGATCTTCACGTAGCTGGAAACGTCGGCAATCGCCACGTACAACTTCCAGCCACCGGAGAACAGACGCAGTTTGCCCGGTTTGGCTTCGCAGTAGACCGCGTCGTCGAAGTCGCGGGCATCTTCGCCGTCGATGGTGACGAACGGCAGATGGCGCAGGTCGACACGCTTCTCTTTGTCTTTTTCTTCGACTTCAGGCTTGAGCTTGGCGGCTTCTTTCAGCACCGCTTCAGGCCAGACGTGCGGAATGTCGTAGGTACGCAGCGCGACATCGATTTCCATGCCCGGCGCCATGTAGTTGCCGACCACTTCGATCACATCGCCTTGCGGCTGGAAGCGCGGCGTCGGCCAGTGGGTGATTTTCACCTCGACGAACTGACCGATTTGCGCGTTGGCGTTGCGACCCGGAGTCACCAGCACTTCCTGCTGAATCTTCGGATTGTCGGCCACGACGAAACCGATGCCGCCTTCTTCGAAGTAGCGACCTACGATGCTCTCGTGGGCACGGGACACCACTTCGACGATCACGCCTTCCCGGCGACCGCGACGGTCGAGACCGGAAACCCGAGCCAGGGCACGGTCACCGTCAAACACCAGCCGCATTTGCGCCGGGCTCATGAACAAATCGTCGCTGCCGTCGTCCGGCACCAGGAAGCCGAAGCCGTCGCGGTGACCGCTGATGCGACCGAGGATCAGATCGAGTTTGTCTACCGGTGCATAGGTGCCACGGCGGGTGTAGATCAGTTGAGCGTCGCGCTCCATGGCGCGCAGGCGGCGGCGCAGGGCTTCGATCTGGTCTTCGGTGGTCAGACCAAACTCTTCGACCAGTTGCTCGCGGGCAGCAGGCGAACCCCGATCAGCAAGGTGCTGAAGGATCAGTTCGCGGCTGGGAATAGGGTTTTCATATTTTTCCGCTTCACGAGCGGCCTCGGGATCGAGGGACTGCCAATCGGCCATTAGAGAGTTTTCACCTTGTCTATATGCGGGTTAGTTTGGCATAGGCGTCATCAAACGGGAAATTTCCGACTCTATAAGGCCCTTCTGAAGCCTTGTATCGACGCCTGAAAGCCCTTTTGAACACCGCCGGTAAAAAAAATCATTTTTTTTGCTGCCGGGGGTTTACAGTTAAAAAGGCGCTCCGTATAGTGCGCGCCATCGACGACGTACACACGTTGACGAGATGCCCAGGTGGTGAAATTGGTAGACACGCCAGCTTCAGGTGCTGGTGACCTTACGGTCGTGGAAGTTCGAGTCTTCTCCTGGGCACCAATTTCGAGTTTGAGACTAGAACAGTTTCAAGACTCACACAAAAACCCGCGAAAGCGGGTTTTTTGCATTCCGGGGAACGGTTTTGTCAAACCCGATTAATTAAAATTAAATCAGGGGTTTACAGATCAAAAAGCGCTCCGTATAGTGCGCCACATCAACAGCGGCAACGCTCGCGATGAATGCCCAGATGGTGAAATTGGTAGACACGCCAGCTTCAGGTGCTGGTGACCTTACGGTCGTGGAAGTTCGAGTCTTCTTCTGGGCACCAATTCAAACTCAAGGTTACGACGTTGAGTTTCCAAAAAACCCGCGAAAGCGGGTTTTTGCGTTTCTGGCATTTGAAAACTTGCGCCCCGACCCTGCAGGAGCTGCCGAAGGCTGCGATCTTTGCTTTTAAAAAAAGATCAAAAGATCGCAGCCTTCGGCAGCTCCTACATTTCTGCGAATGCGCCGTACCAGAGCTGGCGGCAGCCCGCAAGGCGCACTTGAGAAACAATATCGTTTATCATTGTTGCAAGTTTTTGCAATGCGACAGTGAGGAACCCTGCGAATGATGTTTCGAAATACCCTGCGCCGCGGCTTGACCTTCACCCTGCTCGGCCTGGCACTCGCCACTCCCCTCACCCAGGCAGCCGATGCGGTTTCCCTGACACTCTACAACGGTCAACACAAGGAAGTCGGCGATGCGATCGCCAAGGCTTTCGAAGCCAAGACCGGCATTCACGTCAATGTACGCAAAGGCAGCAGCAACCAGCTCGCCAGCCAGGTCATCGAAGAAGGCGACCGCTCCCCCGCCGACGTGATCTACACCGAAGAATCCCCACCACTGAACAACCTCGGCGAGCAAGGCCTGCTGGCCAAGACCGATGACGCCACGCTGGCCGTGCTGCCGAAAGAATACGTTGCCGGCAACGGCACCTGGATCGGTGTCACCGCGCGGGTTCGCGTGGTTGCCTACAACCCGAAACTGGTCGCCGAAAAAGACCTGCCGAAGTCGGTGATGGAATTCTCCGATCCGAAGTGGCAAGGCAAAGTCGGCTTCGTCCCGACCAGCGGCGCCTTTCAGGAACAGGCCGTGGCAATCATCAAGATGCACGGTCGCGACGCCGCCGAAGAATGGCTGACCGGCCTGCGCGCTTTCGGCAAGACCTACAGCAACAACATGGTAGCCCTCAAAGCCGTGGAAAATGGTGAGGTCGCCACCGTATTGGTGAACAACTACTACTGGTTCGCCCTGCAGCGCGAGAAAGGCAAACTCGACTCGAAACTGCATTACTTCACCGGCGGCGATGTCGGCGGACTGATTACCGTGTCCAGTGCTGCCGTGCTGAAATCCAGCAAACATCCAAAAGAAGCTCAGCAATTCCTTGCCTACATGGCCAGCGAAGAGGGTCAGCGCGTGATCACCCAGACCACCGCCGAATACCCGCTGCACAAGGGCATGGAATCGGATCGCGGCCTCAAGCCATTCAGCGAATTGCAAGCGCCGAATGTCACCCCGGCCGATTTGGGCAACGCTGAGGAAGCCCTGGAACTGGAACGTGAAGTTGGCCTGAACTGATGACCGCATCGTTATCCGCCCCCGCCGCGCGCGGGGGTTACGTGCCACGCCGCAAGCGGCCATCGATCTGGCTGGTGCTGCCGGTTTTACTACTGGTGGTGCTGAGCCTGTTGCCGCTGGCCTATGTCGGGCTGAAAGCCTGGCAGGCCGGCTGGGCCGAGGCGCTGCACTTGCTGTGGCGCCCGTATGTGTTTGGCCTGCTGCGCAACACGCTGGCGTTGATGGTTGGCGTGACGCTGACGTGCGGCGTGATCGGCCTGTCACTGGCGTGGCTGCTGGAGCGCAGCAATCTGCCGGGACGACGCCTGTGGGGCGTGATTCTGTGCCTGCCGTTCGCGGTACCGGCGTTCGTCAGCAGCTTTACCTGGGTATCGTTGAGCGCGCAGTTCGAAGGCCTCGGCGGGGCGATTCTGGTGATGAGCCTGTCGAAGTATCCGCTGATCTTTCTGCCGGTCGCGGCAACCCTGCGCAACCTTGATCCGTCCCTTGAAGAATCGGCTCGCACCTTGGGACAGAACCGCTGGGGCGTGTTTTTCCGCGTCACTCTGCCGTTGCTCTGGCCATCGCTGCTGGCCGGTTCGCTACTGATTGCCCTGCACATGCTGGTCGAGTTCGGCGCGCTGTCGATCATCGGCCTGCAAACCTTCACCACCGCGATCTATCAGCAATTCGAACTGGAATTCAGCAACGCCAACGCGGCAATGCTGTCGGCAGTGTTGCTCGCCTTGTGTCTGATGCTGCTGTGGCTGGAGCTGCGTGTCCGCGGCAAAGGTCGCCATGTACGCACTGGCCAGGGCGCGGCACGTCAGGCCGAACAAGTGCGATTGAGGCCGTGGGCTATTGTCGGTCAGTTGTATTGCCTGTTGCTGGCGATTGTCGGCAGCGGAATTCCGCTGGGCATGCTCGCGTACTGGCTGGCGGTTGGCTCATCGGCAGCCTTCCCGGTCGCAGCGATCACAGAGGCGCTGCTGTCTTCGCTGGCCTTGTCGCTCGGTGGCGCAGCGCTGTGCCTGCTGCTGGCGGTGCCGGTCGGACTGCTGGTGGTGCGTTACAAGGGCCAACTGGCGCTCTGGGCCGAGCGCTTGCCGTATCTGCTCCACGCCTTGCCGGGCCTGGTGATTGCGTTGACGCTGGTGTATTTCGCCCTGCATTACGTGCCGGCGTTGTACCAAACGTCGGCGCTGCTGCTGATCGCCTATGCGCTGCTGTTTCTGCCGCTGGCGCAGGCGCCAATTCGCACGGCACTGAACAAGGCTGCGCCACAGTTGGAAGAAGCGGCACGCACGCTGGGCGCATCGTCGTTCACCGCGTTTTGCCGGGTGACCCTGCCGATCATTTTCCCGGCACTGGGCGCGGCGTTTGCGCTGGTGTTTCTGGATGCGATGAAGGAACTGACGGCGACGCTGCTGCTGAGCCCTACCGGGCTTAACACGCTGGCGACCGAGGTCTGGGCGCATACGGCGAATGTCGAATTTGCGGCGGCTGCGCCTTATGCGGCGCTGTTGATTGTGGTGTCGGGGTTGCCGGTGTATCTGCTGACGACCCGTATGTACCTGAGCCGCTAAAAGATCGCAGCCTGCGGCAGCTCCTACAGGGAAATGCAAATCCCCATGTAGGAGCTGCCGCAGGCTGCGATCTTTTGATTTAAGCCCTGAACTGTCCGAGGCTGGCCTTCAACTGCGCCGCCAACCCATCCAGCACCTTGCCACTGGCCGTGGTTTCCACCACCGCTTGCGCCGCTTTCTCGGCCTGTGCATGAATCGTCTCGACCCGCCCGCGCACTGCCTGCGCGCCCTGCGCCTGATGCGCCGCCGCCTGCGTCGCCAGACCAATCGCCGCGTGCACCTGCTCGACCGATGCCTGCACTGACTGCTGCAACCGTGCGCTGTCGCGTAACACCAGCAACCCTTCGCTGGCCTGCCGCCCGGCCTGACCAATCGCCTCGACCGCCTCACGCGCGCCTTGCTGCAACGCGACGATGTGCGCCTGGATATCGCCCGTCGAGCTTTGCGTCTTGCTCGCCAAGGCGCGCACTTCATCCGCAACCACCGCAAAACCGCGCCCGGTCTCACCGGCCCGCGCCGCTTCGATCGCCGCGTTCAAGGCCAACAGGTTAGTCTGCTCGGCGATGCCGTGAATCACCGTCAACACCACTTCAATCTGTTCGCTCTGCTGCGCCAGTCGCTCGATGACTTTCGCCCCGGTGTCGACCTGCCCGGCCAGCGCCTCGATCAAACTGCCGACCTTCGCCGAGGTGCGAGTGTTTTCATCGGTGGCCTGGCGAATATCCACCACCTGCTTCAACGCCGCCTGCATGGCGTGGCTTTCCGATTGTGCTTCGTCGGCCATCTGCGACAGCGCGCGCAGGCTCTCCGCCACTTCATCACGCTGCATCCCGGCCGCGGCATCGGCACCGGCGTTGCGCAGGGTCATCGCACCGATCTCCACGCCGGTACGCTGGGCCACATCGCCCGCCTCGCGCACGATCGGCTGTAACTTATCCACAAAGCGATTGACTGCCGAGGCCATGTCGCCGATTTCGTCCTTGCTGTTGATCTGCACGCGCTTGGTCAGGTCGCCCTCGCCCGCTGCCAGATCGTCCATCGCTGCGTTGAGCATTTTCAGACGATTGACCACTCGATGCCCGAGCACCACCGCCAGCAACAGCAACACGCCGCAACCGACCAGCGCCAGGCCCATGCCGATCCGCCAGCGCAAGGTCGCGGCGGCATCCTGCACGGTGCTGCTGGTATTGGCTTTCATTTCGGCAGCGGTGGATTGCGCCGACTGCAGGCGTGCCTGCATCGCAGTCGCGCTGTCCGCTGCTGCGCCTTTGAGGCTGTCGCCCACCAGTTGATCACTGCTGGCGATCAGCGCCGAGAAGCGCTGGTCGAGCGCCGCCAGATCGGTTTCCACCGACGCGGTCGAGACGCCCATCAGCACTCTGCCGATTTCCACGCCGTTAGGGTTGATCGACGCTTCGAGGTAGTAGACCGACGGATCGTTCTTCGCCGCGTCCAGCACCTTGTCCAGCGCACGCTCGCCCTGGCCTTTTTCCAGCAGGGCTTTGTTGATCGGGTTTTCGCGATTGAGATAACGCGTCAGGTGTTGTCCGGTGGCGTCGTCGTAAACCACGAACAGCACGTTGGGATTGCGCTGGGCGCGGCGGGCGAATTCCGACAGGGTCGGCACGTCGCTGTCCCACATGGCGCGTGGCGCCACTGAGGCGAGCAACTGGGCCATGTCATTGGCCGAATCCTTCAGGTCTTTTTCCAGCGTCGCACGCAGTTGTGCCTGCTCATCCTTCAGACGCGCGGACAGACCAGCGGTCAGACGTTGCCGGGTACTTGAGGAAAGGTTGTCGAGGCTGGAGGTGACTTCACGCCCGGCCTGCTCCAGCTCGCTTGAAAGCTTCTGGCTATCAGCACCCAGACGAGTGCCGAGGTCGGCTTCCAGCGCCGTGACCGTGCTTCGTGTCAGGGCGACTGCCACCAGCACTTGCACCAAAAGGGCGATACCAAGGGTAACGAACACGGGCCGCAACAAACGGCTTTGTAACAGTGAGAGAACGGCCGACACTGTGAATCCCTCTACGTCTGACGCCATTAATTTGATGGCACTCTTGTAGGAAGATTTACAGCAAAGGTCATGCCGTCCAACAGGCATAAACGACAAAGGCCCCGATGAAGGGGCCTTTGTTTTTTACATCAACGACTTATCAAGCGAACGGATGACGCAGAACGATGGTTTCGTTGCGATCCGGCCCCGTCGAAATAATGTCGATCGGCGCGCCGATCAACTCTTCAACGCGTTTGATGTAGGCACGAGCGTTAGCTGGCAGCTCTTCCAGGGTTTTGGCACCCACGGTCGATTCGGTCCAGCCCGGCACTTCTTCGTACACAGGCTGCAGGCCCACGTAGCTGTCAGCGTCGGTCGGCGCTACGGCATTGCCTTGCGCGTCCTTGTAGCCGGTGCAGATGTTGATGGTTTCCAGACCATCGAGGACGTCCAGCTTGGTCAGGCAGATGCCCGAGATGCTGTTCACATCGATAGCGCGACGCAGGATGACGGCGTCGAACCAGCCGCAACGACGAGCACGGCCGGTGGTCGCGCCGAACTCGTGACCTTGCTTGGCCAGGTGCGCACCCACGTCGTCGAACAGCTCAGTCGGGAATGGACCCGAACCGACGCGAGTGGTGTAAGCCTTGGTGATGCCCAGGATGTAGTCGAGGAACATCGGGCCAACGCCCGAACCGGTCGCCACGCCACCGGCGGTGGTGTTGGAGCTGGTCACGTACGGGTAGGTACCGTGGTCGATGTCGAGCAGCGAACCCTGAGCGCCTTCGAACATGATGTCTTTGCCGGCGCGACGCAGGTCGTGCAGCTCGGCAGTCACGTCGAGCATCAGCGGCTTGAGCAGCTCGGCGTATTCCTTGCACTCGGCCAGGGTCTTTTCGAACTCGATGGCGGGCTCTTTGTAGTAACCCACCAGCATGAAGTTGTGGTAATCCACCAGTTCACGCAGCTTGTCTTCGAAACGCGGCATGTTCAGCAGGTCGCCGACGCGCAGGCCACGGCGGGCAACCTTGTCTTCGTAAGCCGGGCCGATGCCGCGACCGGTGGTACCGATCTTCAGCTCGCCACGGGCTTTTTCACGGGCCTGGTCCAGCGCCACGTGGAAGGACAGGATCAGCGGGCAGGACGGGCTGATACGCAGGCGCTCGCGCACCGGTACGCCTTTCTCTTCCAGCTTGGTGATCTCACGCAGCAGGGCGTCAGGTGCAACCACCACGCCGTTGCCGATCAGGCACTGCACGCCTTCGCGCAGCACACCCGACGGGATCAGGTGCAAGACGGTTTTCTCGCCGTCGATCACCAGGGTGTGGCCAGCGTTGTGGCCACCTTGGTAGCGCACTACGGCGGCAGCATGTTCGGTCAGCAGATCAACGATCTTGCCTTTGCCCTCATCACCCCATTGGGTGCCCAGGACTACGACATTCTTACCCATAACACTTGTCCTCATTCGCGCAAACTTGGTGCCGGCGATGGCCGGCAGGAAAACTCAAGAAGCCAGTGGCGATACTTGCCAAAGCCCGTTCTGCTGAATCAATTGCCGGTCGCAGTCCGCATCACGGGCGGCGGCCAAAGGTTGTCCAGGCAAGGCCTGAACGACACGCTGACCCTCACTGCGCAACTGGCAAACCTGCTGCCAGAGTGCCGCATCCGTACTGTCAGGCATCCAGATACCGCCAGACGGTAGCTCGATCTCAGCACGCCCCAGGGTCACCAGGGTTTTCAAATCGGTAGAGAAGCCGGTCGCCGGACGGGCGCGACCGAAGTCGGCGCCGATGTCGTCGTAACGACCGCCCTGAGCGATGGACTGCCCCACGCCCGGGACAAACACCGCGAACACCACACCGGTGTGGTAGTGGTAGCCACGCAGCTCGCCCAGATCGAAGTACAAAGGCAGATCCGGGAAACGCGTCGCCAGACGCTCGGCGATTGCCAGCAAATCTTCCAGCGCATCCAGAACCGGCGCCGGGGCATTGGCCAGACGCTCACGGGCAGCGCTCAGTACTTCCCGGCCACCACACAGGTCGACCAGCGCCCGCAGCATGCCGGACAGATCGGCCGGCAGGCCTTCGGTCAAGGTAATGACCTCGTCGATGGCCTTGCGTTGCAACGCATCGAACAACTGCTGCTCAACCTCACCCGACAGACCGGCGGCACGCGCCAGACCACGGTAGACGCCGACATGGCCAAGGTCCATGTGCACATCCGGCACATCGGCCAGTTGCAGCATGGCCAGCATCAGGCTGATGACTTCCACGTCACTGCTCGGGCTGGCATCGCCGTACAACTCGGCACCCAGTTGAATCGGGCTGCGCGAGGACGACAGCGCACGAGGCTGGGCATGCAACACGCTGCCGGCGTAGCACAAGCGGCTAGGGCCTTCGCGACGCAGGGTATGCGCATCGATGCGCGCCACTTGCGGCGTGATGTCGGCGCGGAAACCCATCTGCCGACCCGACTGTGGGTCGATGACCTTGAAGGTACGCAGATCCAGGTCCTGGCCCGCACCGGTCAGCAGGGATTCCAGGTACTCGATATGGGGAGTCACGACAAACTCGTAACCCCAGCTCTGGAACAGATCCAACACCTGACGACGCGCGACTTCAATGCGCGCCGCTTCCGGTGGCAGTACTTCTTCGATGCCATCTGGCAGCAGCCAGCGGTCTACCGTTGCCATTACGCCATTCCCCTTTGATCCGGGCGGCCAGCCTGCGGGCGAGCCTTGAGTGAAGCAGAAAATGACCAAACCGTTCAAAACGCACGCGCATGAACGACGCGGCGAAAGGCCTGTTACCGGCTTCGCCCATCACTTTCCTCGAAAAACGCTCGGGCCATTCAACCCGATGCCTGCAACAAAAAACAGCAATCAAACGTGCAGACGCAAAAAAGCCGGGAATTTCCCGGCTGCCGCATCATACACACGTTTTCCCAAAGGATCACCCCGCCCGAGGTTTTAGCCGCCGGGCGGAATGATTCAGGTCAACGTCGTATCAAGGCTTGGACTTTTCCAGGTAACGGAAGAAGTCGCTGCTTGGGTCGAGAACCATGACGTCGGATTTGTTCGCGAAGCTGTCACGGTAGGCACGCAGGCTACGGTAGAAACCGTAGAACTCCTGATCCTGACCGTAGGCCTTGGAGTAGATCGCAGCGGCCTGGGCATCGCCGTCACCGCGAATCTCTTCGGATTCACGATAGGCTTCAGCCAGCAGCACGCGGCGTTGACGATCGGCGTCGGCACGGATGCCCTCGGCCAGCTCGTTACCCTTGGCGCGGTGCTCGCGAGCTTCACGCTCACGCTCGGTGCTCATACGCTCGAACACGCTGCGGTTCACTTCTTTCGGCAGATCGATGGCCTTGACCCGGACATCGACGACTTCGATACCCAGCTCTTTTTCCGCCATCTTGTTCAGCGACGCGGTGATGTCAGCCATCAGCGCATCACGCTCACCCGACACCACTTCGTGCAGGGTGCGTTTGCCGAACTGGTCACGCAGACCGGATTCCAGACGACGGGACAGACGCTCGTCAGCGATTTGCTTGAGGCCGGAAGTCGCAGTGTAGAAGCGCTCGGCATCTTTCACGCGCCACTTGGCGTAGGCATCGACCATCACGGCTTTCTTTTCCAGGGTCAGGAAGCGCTGTGTCGGTGCATCCAGCGTCATCAGACGTGCGTCGAATTTACGCACCTGGTTAACGTAAGGCACTTTCACATGCAGGCCGGGCTGAACATCAGCCTGAACCACACGACCGAATTGCAGCAGCACCGCACGCTCGGTCTGAGCGACGATGTAGAAGCAGTTCCAGCCCACCAGCACCACGACAACGCCAACGATCAGGGCGATCAGCGATTTATTGCTCATCAGCGGCTCTCCCTTGTACGCGTCTGCGGCAGGTCAGTGACATGCGGCGCGACGTCCGTGTTGTTGCTGGCGGCGGCCGAACCGGTCACCGGTGCATTGCTGCCCGAACTGTTCTGGATCATCTTGTCCAACGGCAGGTAAAGCAGGTTGCTCTGGCCGTTCTTGTTGCCGGTCACGAGTACCTTGCTGGTGTTGCTGAAGACTTCCTGCATGGTGTCCAGGTACAGACGCTGGCGGGTGACTTCAGGGGCCTTGCGATACTCGGCGACCAGTTTGGTGAAGCGGTCTGCCTCACCCTTGGCGCGCGAGACCGTTTCGTCACGGTAACCGTTGGCATCCTCGAGGATACGCTGGGCCTGACCACGGGCTTCCGGCACGACGCCGTTGGCGTAGGTTTCCGCCTGGTTGCGCGAACGCTGCTCGTCTTCGCGGGCGCGGATCACATCGTCAAAGGCTTCCTGCACTTCGCGCGGTGCCGCTGCGCTCTGTACGTTGACCTGGGTGACGGTGATACCGGTGCGATAGGTATCGAGGAAACGTTGCAGACGCTCCTTGATTTCGCTGGCCATCAGTTCACGACCTTCGGTCAGCACCTGGTCCATGGCGGTCGAACCCACCACGTGGCGCAGGGCGCTGTCGGTCGCATGCTGCAGGCTGATTTCCGGCTGATCGACGTTCAGCACGAAATCCTGCAGGTTGCTGATCTTGTACTGCACGGTCAGCGGCACTTCGACGATGTTTTCGTCTTCGGTCAGCATCTGGCCCTGCTTGGTGTAGGCACGCTCACGCGTGACGTTCTCCATGTACTTCTTGTCGATCGGCGGGAAGTAGATGTTCAGGCCGGGGCCGACAGTCTCGTAGTACTTGCCGAAGCGCAGCACCACGGCTTGCTCCTGCTCGTCGACCACATAGACCGCGCTGTACAGCCAGACAGCCGCCAGCACGACGAGGCCGATGCCGAGCAGACCGCCGAAGCCGCCACCACTCCTGCCCGAACCACCGCCGTCGTCACCACCGCGTTTCTTACCACCACCGAACAACCCGTTCAGGCTTTCCTGCAGCTTTCGGAAGGCCTCGTCGAGATCCGGTGGCCCCTTGCGGTCGCCGTTATTGCGGCGCTTGCCACCCCAAGGATCCTGATTATTCGAGTTGCCACCCGGCTCATTCCAAGCCATAGCGCTCTCCATCTGATAAAGCAAAGACGCACCCACGGCGCGCCGACCAATGCTACAGAATGCCTGCCGTTGCGGCACAACCGCTTTGCCAGGCTTTTATTGCAAAGTGTGTTGCTCGATGAATTCCATCGGCTGCAATCCTTCGCGGCTTACCAGTCGATTCAACTCGACCCAGGGCAAACGAACGGCCAGCAGGCAGATGCCTTCTTCGTCGTGTTCTTCTTTCTGTACCGCGCCGAGTTCGAAGAACTGCGCACGCAGTCGAGCGAACCGTTGTGGCAAACGCAATGTGCCCACAAACAAATCACTGCCCAGCAACTCGGCAATGGCTTGCTCAAGCAATTCCAGCCCCGTGCCATCACGCGCCGACAGCCAGACCCGTTGTGGCTTGCCATCGGCATCGCGCTGGATCTGTGGCTCAACGCCTTCAAGCAAATCGAGTTTGTTGTATACCTCGAGGATCGGCAAGTCCTGCGCCCCGATCTCGCCCAGCACCACCATCACCTGCTCGATCTGCAACATGCGATCCGGCTCGGCCGCGTCGATCACGTGCAACAGCAGGTCGGAGTTGCTCGACTCTTCGAGCGTAGACCGAAATGCCTCGACCAGCTTGTGCGGCAAGTGCCGAATGAACCCTACCGTGTCCGCGAGAACAATCGGCCCCAGGTCGTCCAGTTCCAGACGGCGCAGGGTCGGGTCCAGCGTGGCGAACAACTGGTCGGCCGCGTACACCTCGGATTTGGTCACGTTATTGAACAGCGTGGATTTACCGGCGTTGGTATAGCCCACCAGAGACACGGTAGGGATATCCGCACGGGAGCGGCCACGTCGCGATTGCTCGCGCTGGCTGCGCACTTTTTCCAGACGACCCTTGATCTGACGCAGACGTACCCGCAGCAGACGCCGGTCGGTTTCGAGCTGGGTTTCACCCGGGCCGCGCATGCCGATACCGCCACCCTGACGCTCTAGGTGAGTCCAGCCGCGAACCAGACGGGTGCTCATGTGATCAAGCTGGGCCAGTTCGACCTGGAGCTTGCCTTCATGGGTACGCGCGCGCTGGGCGAAGATATCGAGAATCAGGCCGGTACGGTCGATCACGCGACACTCGAAAACACGTTCGAGGTTACGTTCCTGACTGGGCGTGAGAATGTGATTGAAAATCACCAGATCGGCCTTCTCGGCATGGACCAGGTCGCGTAATTCTTCGACCTTGCCGCTGCCAATCAGGAATTTGGCGGTTGGCCGATGACGCGGTACGTTAAAAAACGCAACGGTCTCGGCGCCCGCCGAATTAGCCAATTCCTGAAACTCCTGCGGATCTTCGCGCGCCTCAGGGTCCTGACCTTCCAAGTGAACGAGGATGACTCGCTCACCACCACCGTGGCGCTCAAAGAACAAAGGAGACTCCTATCAGGCGTTACCTGGCTCAGCGTCACCTGCATCGGATTCGGTTGCGCTAGGCAGACGAATTGGACGTACTGGCACGACTGTCGAGATAGCGTGTTTGTAAACCATCTGGCTGACGGTGTTTTTCAGCAGGATAACGAACTGGTCGAACGACTCGATCGTGCCTTGCAGTTTGATACCGTTGACCAGGTAGATGGAAACCCCAACTTTCTCTTTACGTAAAGTATTCAAGTAAGGGTCTTGTAGCGAATGCCCTTTTGACATGTGCCGCACTCCTTTAAGGATTCAATAATAAAAATAGGTAATTCAGATGGCTTTGGCCGCCACACCCCCAAGGATAGACGGCAATTGCAAGGACTCAGCTCAATATGGAGATGGTCCCAAGGTATTTCAAGGCGCGTGGCAGATTGTCGCAATCAAGACTGTCCAGCCAGTGCAGTTCTTCCCAGCTGCGCAGCCAGGTGAACTGGCGTTTGGCCAATTGACGCGTGGCAATGATGCCGCGTTCCTGCATTTCAGCTAACGACAGCTTGCCATCCAGGTAGTCCCAGACTTGGCGGTAGCCTACCGCACGTATAGACGGCAACCCGGCATGCAGGTCACTTCTTTTACGCAGGGCTACGACCTCGTCGATGAATCCCTGTTCCAGCATATTTGTGAATCTTTGTTTAATGCGTTCGTGCAGTACCTGGCGATTTGCCGGAGCAATGGCCAAGTTCGCGACAGTATAGGGCAATTGTTGCCGTCCCGAAGCGGCTGCTTCAGTACTTTGCGCAGATTGTTGCTGACGCAGGGCGGTCATGCTCTGGCCACTGACCCGATAAACCTCCAGCGCGCGACTCAGGCGCTGCGGATCGTTCGGGTGAATGCGTGCCGCCGACACCGGATCGATGATCGCCAGCTGCTCGTGCAGGGCTTGCCAGCCAAGGCGCGCAGCCTCTTCTTCGATCTGTGCGCGGACTTCGGGATCAGCCGCCGGCATGTCCGCCAGGCCTTCAACCAACGCCTTGTAATAGAGCATGGTGCCGCCGACCAGCAGCGGAATTTTCCCGCGCGCGGTGATCTCGGCCATGGCGTGCAGGGCATCGCGACGGAAATCCGCAGCCGAATAGGCTTCAGCCGGATCGAGAATATCGATCAGCCGGTGCGGAAACTCGGCCAGCAATTCTTTGGAAGGCTTGGCGGTGCCGATGTCCATGCCGCGATAGACCAGCGCCGAGTCGACGCTGATCAGCTCGCACGGCAGCACCTTGGTCAGCTCGATGGCCAGGTCGGTCTTGCCCGCAGCGGTCGGGCCCATCAGGAAAATCGCTGGAGGGAGCTGGCTCATCAACGACCGCGCAGGAACAGTTTGTCCAGATCGTCCAGGCCCAGTTGGGTCCAGGTCGGTCGGCCATGGTTGCATTGACCGCTGCGCTCGGTGTTTTCCATGTCGCGCAGCAGGCCGTTCATTTCTGGCAGGGCCAGACGCCGATTGGCGCGAATCGCACCGTGGCAGGCCATGGTCCCGAGCAGTTCGTTCAGGTGTGCCTGAATCCGGTCGCTGGTGCCGTATTCCATCAGATCCGACAACACGTCACCCACCAGCCGGTTAGCCTCGGCCTGTTTGAGCAGCGCCGGAATCTGGCGGATCGCCAACGTTTCCGGGCCCAGACGCTGCAGCTCGAAGCCCAGTTTCTGGAACCATGCAGCGTGTTCTTCGGCACAATCGGCTTCACGCTGACTGACCGCCAGCGACTCCGGCACCAGCAGCGGCTGGCCGCTGAGACCTTCGCTGGCCATGGCGATTTTCAGGCGTTCGTACATGATCCGCTCGTGCGCGGCATGCATGTCCACCAGCACCAGCCCCTGAGCGTTCTCGGACAGGATGTAGATGCCCTTGAGCTGCGCCAGTGCGTAACCAAGCGGCGGAATATCTTCCTGACCGGCCGGCAGTGCGTTGGCATTCGCTTCCGGCAACGGTGCGAAGAACTCGCGGTAAGCGGCTTGAGCCTCGGCGGCCGGCGGGATCGCCGATTGCGGACGTGGCGTGTACTGATACTGATAAGCGCCGCCAGCGCTGGCGCCCGAAGACGTGTTGAACGCCGGTTGCGCCTGCGGTTGCTCGAGCAGCGCATTGGCTGCCAGACGCATTTCGCCCTGTGGGCCGAATTCGCCGGCCTCGATGCCCGTTGGCCGAACGACAGCGGTCGTCACGGAACCGGCCAACTGATCCTCGGGACGCACATCGCCCAGCGCGCGGTGCAGCGTGCCGTAAAGGAAGTCATGCACCATGCGCCCGTCACGGAAGCGCACTTCGTGCTTGGTCGGGTGCACGTTGACGTCCACCGCCGCCGGATCAACCTCGAAAAACAGCGCAAACGTCGGATGACGACCGTTGAACAGCACATCGCGATAAGCCTGACGCACCGCATGCGCCACCAGTTTGTCGCGTACCGCACGGCCGTTCACGAAAAAATACTGCAAGTCCGCCTGACTGCGGTTGAAAGTCGGCAACCCGACCCAGCCCCACAGGTGCAAGCCGTTGCGCTCGATCTCGATCGGCAGCGCCTGCTCCAAAAAGCCCGAACCACAAATCGCCGCCACCCGCCGGGCGCGGGCCGCATCATCGTGGGCCTCGTGCAGGCTGAGGATGGTCTTGCCGTTATGGCGTAAATGGAAGGCGACGTCGAAACGCGCCAGCGCCAGACGTTTGATCACTTCTTGCAGGTGATCGAATTCGGTTTTTTCGGTCTTGAGAAACTTGCGCCGTGCCGGCGTATTGAAGAACAGGTCGCGCACTTCCACCGAGGTACCGACCGGATGCGCTGCCGGCTGTACCCGAGGCGCCATGTCGCGGCCTTCAGTCTCGACCTGCCACGCCTGCTCCGCATCGCGGGTGCGCGAGGTCAGGGTCAGGCGCGCCACGGAACTGATCGACGCCAGTGCTTCACCGCGGAAGCCGAGGCTCATCACCTGTTCGAGGTCTTCGAGATTGCGGATCTTGCTGGTGGCATGACGGGCCAGCGCCAGCGGCAGGTCGTCGGCGGAAATACCGCTGCCGTCGTCACGCACCCGCAGCAGCTTGACGCCGCCCTGTTCGACATCGACGTCGATGCGCCTGGCACCGGAGTCGAGGCTGTTTTCCAGCAACTCCTTGATCACCGAAGCCGGGCGTTCGACCACCTCACCGGCAGCGATCTGGTTCGCCAGCCGTGGGCTGAGCAGTTCAATGCGCGCAGCGTTCAACACCTGGTTCATTCTTTGGACGCCAGTTCGGTGCCAGGGATGGTCAGGTGCTGACCGACCTTCAACTCATCGCTGCTGAGGTTGTTGGCGCTGCGCAGCGTTGCGGGGGATACCTGATAACGCACCGCAATCATCGCCAGCGTTTCGCCCGGGCTTACGCGGTGATCACGCGGGCCCTGGGCGATCTTGCCGGAGTCACGCAGCCAGGCGATGTAGGTGCCCGGTGGCGGGTTCTGCTGGAAGAACTGGCGCACGCCGCTGCTGATCGAGCGGGCCAGCGCCTGCTGGTGGCTCGATGCCGAGAGTTTGTTCGCTTCGTTGGCGTTGGAGATAAATCCGGTTTCGACGAGGATCGACGGGATGTCCGGCGACTTCAGCACCATGAAACCGGCCTGCTCCACCCGCTGCTTGTGCAGCGGTGTCACGCGGCCAATGTTGGTCAGGACTTTCTGACCGACGTTGAGGCTGGAGGTCAGCGACGCGGTCATCGACAGGTCGAGCAACACACCGGCGAGCATGCGGTCCTTGTCGTCAAGGCTGACGTTGCCGGCACCGCCGATCAGGTCGGAACGGTTTTCGCTGTCAGCCAGCCAACGGGCGGTTTCCGAGGTGGCGCCGCGATCGGACAGGGCAAACACCGAGGCACCAAAGGCTGCTGCAGACGGCGCGGCGTCGGCATGGATCGAAACAAACAGGTCGGCGCCCTTCTTGCGAGCAATTTCGGTACGGCCGCGCAACGGGATGAAGTAGTCGCCGGTACGGGTCAGCTCGGCGCGGAAACCTTTCATGCCGTTGACCTGACGCTGCAGTTCGCGGGCGATCTGCAGCACCACGTCTTTCTCACGCTGGCCGCGCGAGCCGGACGCACCCGGGTCTTCGCCGCCGTGGCCGGCGTCGATCACCACAATGATGTCGCGCTTGCCGGCCGGGGCCGGTGGCAACTTGATCGCCGGTTCCGACGGCGTGACTGGCACGGCCGGCACGGTGGCGACCGATGGCGTCGGAGCTGGCGGCGGCGCCGCATCGGCCGGGTTGTCGAACAGGTCGACCACCAGACGGTTACCGTATTGCGCGTTCGGCGCCAGCGAGAAGCTTTTCGGGGTGACGGCTTTATTCAGGTCGATGACCACTCGCAGGTCGGTCGGCGTACGCTGGGCCGAACGCATCGCGGTGATTGGCGTGTTGGCGGTCGAGACTTTCAGCGGCGCACCCAGGGTGGCGCCGTTGATGTCGATCACCAGCCGATCCGGTGCGGTCAGGGTGAAGACGCTGTGCTGCACCGGGCCGCTCAGGTCGAAGACCAGTCGCGTGTTGTCCGGCGCCCGCCACAGGCGCACGCTGTTGACCTTTGTCTCGGCCACAGCGTTGACGGTCACTGCCATCAACATCAGTCCAACGGCAGCCACCAACGCGCGAAAGCGCATACCTAACCCCATCATTTAATTGGATTCCAATGCCAAAGCGGCACACCAGGCGTCGCCACGCGAGCCCTGGGATAAAATTTTCAGCGAACGCCCGCTGTCTTGCGGGCTAATGGTAATGGTCAGGTCAGGCTTTGGCAAAAAGCCTGCACCTTTATCGGGCCACTCGATCAGGCACAGCGCGTCGTCTTCGAAATAGTCGCGGATGCCGAGAAACTCCAGCTCTTCCGGATCGACCAGGCGATACAGATCGAAGTGAAAGGCGCGGATGTCACCGATTTCGTAGGGTTCGACCAGGGTGAAGGTCGGACTTTTTACCGCGCCAACGTGCCCCAGGCCACGAATGATGCCCCGCGACAGAGTGGTTTTGCCCATGCCCAGGTTGCCTTCGAGAAAAATCAGGCCGTGGCCCCGGGTAACGCGGGCGATCCGTGCGCCAAAGTCGCTCATGGCCTGTTCATCGGCCAGGTACAGGGTTACTTCAGACACGGTGCATGCTCCTCCAACAACTGACGAATGACTGGAATCAGATCGCTGGCCGCCAGTCCACGGCCGAATTTACCTTGTTGCGCGCCGGCATTGGCGTGCAGCCAGACTGCCAGGCACGCGGCATCGAAGCCGTCCATGCCCTGTGCCAGCAGCGCCCCGGTCAACCCGGCGAGTACATCGCCCAGACCAGCGGTGGCCATCGCCGGATGGCCCTGGTGACACAGCGCCAGACGCCCATCAGGATGAGCGATCAGGCTGCCGGCGCCTTTGAGCACGACGACGGCCGAGTATTTTTTGCTCAACGCCCGCGCGGCGGCCGGGCGATCGGCCTGCACCTCAGCGGTACTGACGCCCAACAGGCGCGCTGCCTCGCCCGGATGTGGAGTGATCACGCAATCCTTGGGCAGGCTGACAAAACCACTCGCCAGCAGATTCAACGCGTCGGCGTCCCATACCTGTGGCAGCGGCGCATTGGCGGCCGCCGACAACAGCGCTCGGCCCCAACTGGCCTGCCCAAGTCCCGGGCCCACCACCAGCACCGAGACTTTTTCCAGTAGCCCCATCAACTGATTGGCCGACGACGTGCCAAGCACCATGACTTCCGGTATCCGCGTCAGCGCTGCCGGGACATGTTCCGGCCGGGTTGCCAGCGACACCATCCCGGCGCCGCTGCGCAGGGCCGTTTCGGAACTGAGCAGAATCGCCCCGCCAAACCCCTGATCGCCGCCGATCAACAGCAAATGCCCGAAGCGCCCCTTGTGCGCAGCGGGAGCACGCGCAGCCAGTCGCGGAAGATTGGCGGTCGCGAGACGCACAGCGCTGGCAGGAACGTCACGGTAGACGTCGGCAGCGGCTTGCAGATCGTTAAACACCAACGCCCCGACCTGATCCGCCGCATCACCGGTGAACAGGCCGAGTTTCAAGCCGATAAAGGTCACGGTAAGGTCGGCGCGCACCGCAACGCCGAGAACATGCCCGGTATCGGCAGACAGTCCGGAAGGAATATCCACCGCCACCACCGGCAGGCCACTGGCATTGATGGCCTTGATTGCGGCGGCATACGGCTCGCGTACATCGCCGGTCAGCCCGGTGCCGAGCAAGGCATCGACAATCACCCCGCGCAGCTCGCTGTGCGCGGTCCAGCCCTGCACGGCAACGCCATCGTTGATGGCCTGCGCGTAAGCCTGCGCCGCGTCGCCTTGCAAACGTTGCGGATCACCGACGGCCAGCACCCGCACCGCCCACCCGGCCCGGTGCGCCAGCGTGGCGATCAGAAAACCATCACCGGCGTTGTTGCCATGCCCGGCAAGCACCGTCATTTGGTCCGCCGCAGGCCACTGTCGCACCAATGCACGCCAGGTCGCGTGAGCGGCGCGCTGCATCAATTCAAAGCCCGGCGTACCTGCGGCGATCAGCCGTGCATCGAGTGCCCGCACCTGTGCGGCGCCATACAGTGCGTCGGGTAATTCATCTTTCGTATGCGGCATGCGTCTTCGGGCTCCGATGTCTGGCAGAATTATACGCACCTCAGCTCCGGTTTCTCTCGCCTCATGTCCGCCATCCCCACAGATCTGCCCGCCCTCGCCCAATCGATCAAGGATTGGGGCCGCGAGCTGGGCTTCCAGCAAGTCGGCATCAGCGGTCTGGACCTGGCCGAGCATGAGCAGCATCTGCAGCGCTGGCTCGCCGCCGGCTACCACGGCGAAATGGATTACATGGGCGCCCACGGCAGCAAACGCTCGCATCCGGAGCAACTGGTTCCCGGTACGTTGCGTGTGGTTTCGCTGCGCATGGACTACCTGCCCGGCGACACCCAAATGGCACAAATGCTCGCGCAACCGGAGAAAGCTTACGTCTCGCGTTATGCCTTGGGCCGCGATTACCACAAATTGATCCGTAAACGTGTGCAGCAATTGGCCGACAAGATTCAGTCAGAGATCGGCCCGTTCGGTTTTCGCGCCTTCGTCGACAGCGCCCCGGTGCTGGAAAAAGCCATCGCCGAGCAGGCCGGGCTGGGCTGGATCGGTAAAAATACGCTCGTGCTGAACCGCAAGGCCGGTAGCTATTTCTTCTTGAGTGAACTGTTTGTCGATCTGCCGCTGCCCGTGGACGAACCGCACAGCAGCGAACATTGCGGGCGCTGCACCGCGTGCCTGGACATCTGCCCGACCAACGCCTTCGTCGGCCCCTACGTGCTGGACGCCCGGCGCTGCATCTCGTACCTGACCATCGAGCTGAAAAACGCCATCCCCGAAGACCTGCGCCCGCTGATCGGCAACCGCGTGTTCGGCTGCGACGACTGCCAGATTGTCTGCCCGTGGAACCGCTTCGCCCGACCGTCCGGAGAAAGCGATTTCAAGCCGCGGCACAACCTGGACAACGCCGAACTGGCGGAGCTGTTCATGTGGGACGAGGACAAATTTCTCAGCAGCACCGAAGGCTCACCGCTGCGCCGCGCCGGTTACGAGCGCTGGCTGCGCAATCTGGCGGTCGGTCTGGGCAACGCGCCATCGAGCATTCCGGTACTGGAAGCCTTGAAGGCGCGTCGTGATTACCCGTCCGATCTAGTCCGCGAACACGTCGAGTGGGCGCTGAAACAACACGGTCAATTGTAGGAGCTGCCGCAGGCTGCGATCTTTTGACTTTGATATTTAAAAGACAAGATCAAAGGATCGCAGCCTGCGGCAGCTCCTACAGGGGAATGCATTAATGCTCGTCGTTATAGACGAACTTGGGCATCTCCCAATGGAAACGGATGGCCAGCAACCGCAGCAGAAAACCGCCGAACAGGGTAATCAGGATCGCCTGCTCGCTCGGCACATTCAGGTACAGGCAGAGCATGTAGCACCACGCGGCGGCGAACGAGACACTGGCGTACAGTTCGCGGCGGAAGATCAGCGGGATGTCGTTGCAGAAAATGTCGCGCAGGATGCCGCCGAACACTCCAGTGATCACGCCGCTGACCGATGCCACCAGCATGCCGTGGCCCATTTCCAGCGCAGTCATGCAGCCAATCAGGGTGAACGCCACCAGGCCGACCGCGTCGAGCACCAGAAACAGTGAGCGCAGGTGACGCATCCAGCGCGCGGTGAACACGGTGAGCATTGCGGCGGCCGAGGTCAGCACCAAATATTCCGGGTGCTTGACCCACGTCAGCGGATAGTGCCCAAGCAGCACATCACGCACCGAACCACCGCCCAGCGCCGTGACACAGGCGATCAGCACCACCCCGAACCAGTCCATGCCGCGCCGTCCGGCAGACAGCGCGCCGGTCATGGCTTCGGCGGTAATGGCGATCAGATAGAGCATCAGCAACATGGTGGCGGTCCTGGCAGGAAGGCGCGCAGTCTAGCCATTTCGGGGCCGCACCAGAAGGGGGCACGATCACGACAATCCTTCGCAGGAGCTGCCGCAGGCTCGGGCCGCGATCGGACGATCTTTTGATCTTGTTTTTTACAAGCAACATCAAAAGATCACAGCCTGCGGCAGCTCCTACAGGGACAACATCAAAACTTGATGAAATGCTTGCGGTAGTGCTGCAACTCGGCGATCGATTCACGAATGTCGTCCAGTGCCAGGTGCGTGCTGCCCTTCTTGAAGCTGTCGCGCACGTCCGGTGCCCAGCGTGCGGCCAGCTCCTTGAGCGTCGACACGTCGAGGTTGCGGTAGTGGAAGTAGCTTTCCAGCGCCTTCATGTGGGTATAAAGGAAGCGGCGATCCTGGCAGATGCTGTTGCCGCAGATCGGCGACTTGCCTTTCGGCACCCACTTTTCCAGAAAGGCGATGGTCTCGGCCTCGGCTTCGGCCATGCTGATGCGGCTGTCGCGTACGCGCTGGGTCAGGCCCGAGTTGCCGTGGGTGCGGGTGTTCCACTCGTCCATGCGGGCGAGCACTTCGTCACTGTGGTGAATGGCGATCACCGGGCCTTCGGCCAGGGTGTTCAGGTCACTGTCGGTGACGATGGTGGCCATTTCGATGATGACGTCGTTTTCCGGATCCAGACCGGTCATTTCCAGGTCGATCCAGATCAGGTTCTGCGGGTTTTGCATATTCGGGCTCCTAGGCAATGCTGCGCAGTTTAGCCTAGGCCGGTGCCCGGGCGTGCTAAACTCGCGGCCGTTTTACCTAATCGCTGCATTCTTCAGACGGAACACCCATGGCCAAACGCCAACTCAATCGTCGTCAAAACTGGCGCATCGAAAAGATTCAGGGCGAGCGCGCCGCCCGCGCCGCCAAACGCGAGTCCTCGGCGGTCGAAGCCCTTGAGGGTGGCGATCTGGGGCCTGAGCAACACGGCCTGGTGATCGCCCACTTCGGGGTGCAGGTCGAGGTCGAGGCTGTGGACGGCGAACTGGCCGGCCAGGTATTCCGTTGCCACCTGCGCGCCAACCTGCCCGCACTGGTAACCGGTGATCGGGTAGTCTGGCGCGCCGGCAACCAGGGCATCGGCGTGATCGTCGCGCAACTGCCGCGCACCACCGAGCTCTGCCGCCCGGACAGCCGTGGCCAGCTCAAGCCGGTGGCCGCCAACGTCGACATGATCGTCATCGTCTTCGCGCCACTGCCCGAGCCGCATGCCAACCTGATCGACCGCTACCTGGTGGCCGCTGAACACGCCGGCATCCGTCCGTTGCTACTGCTGAACAAATTCGACCTGATCGACGAGCAAAACGCCCCGGCGCTCAATGCCCTGCTGGCGGTGTACCGCACGCTGGGTTATCCGGTGCTGGAAGTGTCCGCACATCACGGCAACGGCATGGAGCAGTTGCAGAAGCAGCTCGATGGGCGCATCAGCGTATTCGTCGGCCAGTCCGGCGTCGGCAAGTCGTCGCTGGTCAACAGCCTGTTGCCGGAAGTCGAAACCCGCGTCGGGCCGTTGTCCGAGCTGTCCGGTCAGGGCACGCACACCACAACCACCGCGCGCCTGTTCCACTTCCCGGGCGGCGGCGAGCTGATCGACTCCCCGGGGATCCGTGAGTTCGGCCTGGGCCACGTCAGCCGCGCTGATGTCGAAGCCGGCTTCATCGAGTTCAACGACCTGCTTGGCACGTGCCGCTTCCGTGACTGCAAGCATGACCGCGAACCCGGCTGTGCACTGCTCAAGGCGCTGGAAGATGGCCGCGTGCAGCAGCAGCGGATGAACAGCTACCGCTCGATCATCGCCAGCCTGCCGGAAAACGGCTACTAAACACCTGCACCGGCAGTCCCTCGCCCGGGGGCTGCCGGATGTCGGATCACGCCTGACAAATCCCCGATTCCGTTAAACGTCAGACTCTTCTGACGGACTCCCCCGCACCTGTTTGCAGGACATTTCTCTTTCACCGCCCAGCCCTTGTAGGCCCGCGCCAGATGCCTAGATTGGGGTCCTCCTTCGCACCTTCGCGACCTTCGAGGAACCCCATGCAGACCTACCATTTGTTCATCAGCCATTCGTGGAACTACGCCCACGCCCACGACAATCTGGTACGCCTGCTCGGCGCCAGACCGGATTTCAGTTTCAAGAATTTTTCCGTGCCGCCGCACAACCCGGTCATGGGCGCGCAGACCGACAGGCAGCTCGAAGAGGCCATCGAAAACAAGATTCGCCCGTGCTCGGTGGTGCTGATCATGGCCGGGATGTATTCGACCTACAGCAAGTGGATCAACAAGGAAATCGAGATCGCCAAGCGCATGGGCAAAGTGATCATCGCGATCAAACCGTTCGGTGCCGACCGCATTTCCACGGTGGTGCGTAATGCGGCGCACGCCGAGTGCGCGTGGAATACCAATAGCATCATCGGTGCGATCCGCCAGCACACGGCGGTGTAACCATGCGCAAGGGACTGTTTATCGGCATTAACGACTACACCCATGTTTCGCGACTGAGCGGTTGCAGCAATGACGCCATGGCCATGGCTTCGGTGCTGAAGACCGACGCCAACGGCGATCCGAATTTCAAGAACGTGGTGCTGACGTCCGCAGAGGACTACCTGAGCCGGGAAAAACTTGAAGACCAGATTCGCGAACTGTTTTCCGGCGACTGCAACGTCGCCCTGCTGTATTTCGCCGGCCACGGCAGCTTCGATGTCGACACCGATGAAGGCATGCTGATCCCGCAGGACTATCGCACGGCCAAGGACGGCATCCGCATCAGCGACGTTCTCAACTGGGCCACCAAAGCCACGCGCATCAAAAACAAAGTGATCATCCTCGATTGCTGCCAAGGCGGCTCGGCCGGTGAGGTCCGAGCCTTGCGCAGTGAAAGCAGCGTGGTCGGTGAAGGCATGACCATTCTCACCGCCTGCAAAAAGGAGGAGCCGGCCATGGAGGGTACGCAACATGGCGTCTTCACCGCTTTGTTGTTGCAGGCCCTGCACGGTGGGGCGGCGAACATTCTCGGCAAAATTACCCCCGGCAGCCTGTATTCCTTCGTCGACAACGCGCTCGACGCCTGGGAACAGCGTCCGGTATTCAAGACCAACGTTTCGCAGTTCATTTCCTTGCGCGAGGTCTCGCCGCTGATCCCCAAAGAGATCCTGCGCAAGTTGCCGGAATGGTTTGCCGAAGCCGAGTCGATGTTCGCCCTCGATCCCAGCTACGAACCTACCGAAACGACATTCGACCCGGAGCACGGTGAGGTCTTCGCGCAACTGCAAAAGTGCAACCGCCACAGCCTGATCGAACCGGTGGAAGCCGAGCACATGTATTACGCCGCCATTCACTCCACGGGCTGCCGCCTCACCGCACTCGGCGCCTATTACCGCGAACTCACCATAAAAGGACATTTCTGATGCCGGTTTTCATCAGCTACCGCCACATGGATCGCCCGCAGGCCATGGCTATCAACAGCCGACTGATACAGGCCAACATCAAGACTTACCTTGATGTGCTCGACCCGGAGTCGCAGACCACCGACGACATCACCGGCGTGATCACCCGCAACATCACCGAATGCACGCACCTGCTGGCGGTGGTTTCGGAGCAGACTGCGCTGTCGTGGTGGGTGCCGTTCGAAATCGGCGAAGCGACCATCAGCAACCGGCGGATCTGCTCGTTCCGCACCGGGCAAGCGCAGTTGCCGGAGTATCTGGACAAGTGGCCGAAGCTGAGTACGGCCAATGATCTGAATTTCTTCATTGATGCCTATCGTGAAGAGGTGTCGAGCAAGCGCTCGATGACGCTGGATTCGAGCAACGAATCCTTCAGTGGTACCTATAAGCGCAACGCCGATCTGTTCCATGAACAACTGAAAAACCGGATTCGACGCGGCTTTTGAAGCCGATCAACAGCCACAAAAAAGCCGACATCACTGTCGGCTTTTTTGTCGGTCACTGCTTCGGCGCGGGGGCCGGTGCAGCGGCTGGCGGAGCAGACGGCGCTGGCGCCGCAGTCCCCGGCGCGGCCGGTTTCGGTGCGGCGTCGTCGAACAGGTTCAAGCGTTCGCGCAACTCGTGGGCCGGTACCGGTTGCTGGTCTGCCGGCAACGCGTTCGGATCGACCGGCGTCGCCGGAGCGGCGCCGTTCTGACCTTCGGCAGCAGGTTTGGCCGCATCGGCCCCCTGCGAGCCTTCGATGGCCGCTTGCGCCTTTTTGGTCAGGACCACGATGTCAATGCGGCGGTTGACCGGGTTGAACGGGTTTTCCTTGTCGAACAGCGCCGACGAGGCATAACCCACGACCCGCGCCACCTGCGAATCCGGATAACTGCCGGCCACCAGTGCACGCCGCGCGGCGTTGGCACGATTCGCCGAGAGCTCCCAGTTACCGAAATCGCCGGTGCCGGTGTACGGCTTGGCATCCGTGTGACCGCTGATACTGATCTTGTTCGGCACCGCTTTGATGGTGTCGGCCATGGCCAGCAGGATGTCTTCGAAGTACGGCTTCAGACGTGCCGAGCCCGAGTCGAACATCGGCCGGTTTTCGGCGTCCATGATCTGGATGCGCAGGCCGTTCGGGGTGATCTCGAACAGGATCTGATCCTTGAACTTCTGCAGCTGCGGGTTCTCGTCGACCTTGTTCTGCAGTTCTTGCAGCAACAGCTCCAGGCGTTCTTTCTCGACCTGTTCGGCCATGCCTTCGACCTGCTCGGTGTCGACCGTGACCTTGTCCGGTTGCGGCTGCGATTTCACTTCAGGGTTGAGGGTGTTTTCCGGCGCCAGGGTCGGTGTGCCGCCCAGATCGATGATGTACGGCGTGCCGCTTTCGGAGAAGCCGACCGGGTCCTTGAAGTAACCGGCGATGGCGATCTTCTGCTCCGGTGTTGCGGTGGACAGCAACCACAACACCAGGAAGAACGCCATCATCGCCGTGGCGAAGTCGGCGAAGGCGATCTTCCACGCCCCGCCGTGATGCCCACCGGCTATGCGCTTGACGCGCTTGATGATTATCGGCTGATTATTTTCCATGGCTTAGCGACCGCGAACGGCTTGTTCCAGCTCGGCGAAGCTTGGACGGTGCGCCGGGTACAGCACCTTGCGCCCGAACTCCACCGCCAGCGATGGCGGCATGCCGGAAGCCGACGCCACCAGCGAGGCCTTGATGGCTTCATAGACGTTCAGTTCTTCCTTGGCATCGTGGGCCAGGGAATGCGCCAACGGGCCGAAGAAACCGTAGGCCGCGAGAATACCGAAGAAGGTACCGACCAGTGCCGCACCGACGTGCAGACCGATGGATTTCTGATCGCCTTCACCCAGAGATGCCATGGTCACCACAATACCCAGTACCGCCGCGACGATACCGAAACCGGGCATGGCGTCGGCGATGCCGTTCACCGCATGGGACGGGTGCTCAAGGTCTTCCTTGAGGCTGTAGAGCTCCATGTCGAACAGGCCTTCCAGCTCATGCGGAGCCATGTTGCCGGAGGACATGATGCGCAGGTAATCGCAGATGAACGCGGTCATGCGCTCGTCTTTGAGCACGGCCGGGTACTTGGCGAAGATCGGGCTCGCGGCAGCGTCTTCGATGTCGCCTTCGATGGCCATCATGCCTTCGCGGCGGCTCTTGTTGAGAATCTCGTAGATCAGGCCCAGCACTTCCAGATAGAACGTGTGGCTGAAACGCGAACTGAACATGCTCAGGGATTTCTTGAGCACGTGCATCGTCATGTAACCGGGGTTGGCCTGCAGGAATGCACCGAGGGCCGCACCACCGATGATCATCACCTCGAAGGGCTGGATCAGGGCGGCAATTTTGCCGTGGGAGAGCACGTATCCGCCGAGCACGCTCGCGAATACGACGATGATGCCGATAATTTTAGCCATAGGTAGAAAGTACTTGTTTAAGTCGGGTTCAAGGTCATATTCGGAAGTTAAAAAATCTCTTCTTCTACTTATCGGCAAAACTGCGCCAGACTATAGCCAGTTCAGGCGAAAAGCCAATTTAGCCCATGCCGGGCGCGTCTACAGTCAGTGAAGATCCCGTCCAGACATGGCTAATGAAACGAACGTCCCACCCGTAAAACCGACCACCCTCGAAGGCTGGGTCAAGCTGCTCGACAGCGTCCGGCTGCCCGTGCCGCAAGAGGCTCACGACAAGGTGTGCCGCGCGATCCGTGACAACCGCAGTTCGCTGCGCGACATCGCCGACCTGATGCAGGACAGCCCGGCACTGGCCTTGAGCATCATCCGTGAGGCGAATCGTCACACCCACGGCACCCTGGCCGCACCGGCGGAAAATCTCGAGGTGGCGATCAACCGTCTGGGCCTGGCGCGTACCGAAGAATTGCTCGCGCGCCTGCCGGTCGAACCGCAGCTGCAGATCCCCAAGGCCCTGCGCCAACTGCAAATGATCAGCCAGCACGCCACACAACAGGCCAACGGTTTTTTCGCCAGTCGCCTCGCGCGCCTGTGGCAGGACATTCATTGGGGCAGCCTGTTGTTTCTGTCGCCGTTATGGCCGCTGGCGCTGACGTTTCCCGAGTTGCTCGAAGAGTGGGAACTGCGGGTGATCCACAAGGGCGAATCGGCGCTGGTGGTCGAGAAGCAACTGTTTGGCGTACGCCTGCTGAAGATCGCCGAGGCACTGGTACAGGTCTGGCACCTGCCGATCTGGGTGCAGCAAGGCTATAAACTGCTGCTCAGCGAACAGCGCGAACTGGTGAAAGTGCTGCGTATCGCCCGCGACAGCGAGCATCCGCTGCGCCAGCAGAATCGCCTCGATGACGATCCGACTTTGCGCCGCTGGCTCAATCAACCGGCCAACACCGTATTGCTGGCCAACGGTCTGGCGCTGTCGGCGCAACAGGCCTGGGACAGTCCGCACAGCGAGCGCTGGCAGTACCTGACCAGCCTTTATCTGCAAATCTCGATGGATGAAGTGCAGCAGCAGTTGCACCAGCAAGCCGCCAACAGTGCGCGCCAGCATGCCATGCCCGATCTGTGGCACCCGGCCGTTTCATTATTGTGGCCGTGGGGTACCCATCGCTTGCCGGCCGGGATGCTGCCAGCGGCCGCGCCGAGTGCCGAGGACCTGACGCAGTGGCGCCGACAATGCGCCGAACTGCTGGCCGAGCCGAGCCGCTTCACCAATGCCATGAGCCTGACCGTCGCCGCGCGCGATGCGCTGGTCGCCAGCGGCATGCGTCGGGTGATGATTCTGATGGCCGACCGCACGCAGTCCAATCTGCGCGTACACCAGACCTTCGGTTTGCCGAAGGAAGCCGCCGCGCTGAATTTTGTCGTCAGTCAGAGCAAAGTCCTGCAACGGTTACTCGCGCAGCAGGCACAAGTGCGGATCAACCCCGAGAACAACGCACAGTTTTCCGCATTGTTGCCGCCGGGCCTGCGTTCGCTGTTCCGTGGCGAGCACCTGTTCCTGCGCTCACTGGTCAATAACGGCCGGGTGATCATGATCGTCGTGGCCGATCAGGGCGGCGGGCCGTTCGCCGACATCACCGTGCAGGCATTCGGCAAAACCGCACAATGCATCGAGAAAGCCCTGCACAGCTTTAGCAGCCGTGGCCGATGAGGCTGCGCTACAATCCCCCCCTTTGTGCTCTGGAGACCTCACATGTCTGACTTCTCTGGCTTGCCGCTCGTCATCGAGCCGAGCGACCTGCTCCCGCGTCTCGATTCCCCTGAACTGATTCTGGTGGATCTGACCAGCCCTGCCCGTTATGCCGAAGGTCATCTTCCCGGCGCACGCTTTGTCGACCCGAAACGCACCCAGCTCGGCCAGCCGCCGGCGCCGGGGCTGCTGCCGGCCAAAGCCGATCTGGAGGCGTTGTTCGGTGAGCTGGGGCATCGCCAGGATGCGGTCTACGTGGTCTACGACGACGAGGGCGGCGGTTGGGCCGGGCGTTTCATCTGGCTGCTCGACGTGATCGGTCATGACAAGTACCACTATGTCGACGGCGGTCTGCCGGCGTGGCTGGAAGCGGGCATGCCGATGTCGATCCAGGTGCCGCCTGCGGTGGGCGGCCCGGTGGCGCTGACCCTGCACGAAGGGCCGACCGCCACCCGCGAATACCTGCAAAGCCGTCTCGGCGCCGCCGATCTGGCGATCTGGGATGCCCGTGGGCCGCTGGAATATTCCGGCGAGAAGGTGCTGGCCGCCAAGGGCGGACATATCCCCGGCGCGGTGAACTTCGAGTGGACCGCCGGCATGGACAAGGCGCGTCAACTGCGGATCCGCACGGACATGCCGCAGATCCTCGAAGACCTCGGGATCACCAAGGACAAAGAAATCATTACCCACTGCCAGACCCATCACCGGTCGGGCTTCACTTATCTGGTGGCCAAGTCCCTCGGTTATCCGCGGGTCAAGGGCTACGCCGGTTCCTGGGGCGAATGGGGCAACCACCCTGATACGCCTGTCGAGATTCAAGGTTCTAAGGACAACTAATGAAAGAGCGTCTGTTTATCCTCAGCCAGTACCTGCTGCCTCATCACCTGCTGTCGCGTCTGGCCGGCTGCATTGCCGAGTGCCGCGTGCGCTGGTTCAAGAATGCCTTCACCCAGTGGTTCGCCAAGCGTTATCAGGTGGACATGTCGCAAGCGCTGGTCGAAGACCTGACCGCCTACGAGCACTTCAACGCGTTCTTCACCCGTGCCCTGAAAGACGGCGCGCGTCCACTGGATCAGACCCCGGGCGCGATCCTCAGCCCGGCCGACGGCGCGGTCAGCCAGCTCGGCCCGATCGAACACGGTCGTGTGTTCCAGGCCAAGGGCCACAGTTTCAGCGTGCTGGAGTTGCTCGGCGGTGATGCGGCGAATGCCGCACCGTTCATGGGCGGCGACTTCGCCACCATTTACCTGTCGCCGAAGGATTACCACCGCGTGCACATGCCGCTGGCCGGCACCCTGCGCGAAATGGTCTACATCCCGGGCCGGATTTTCTCGGTCAACCAGACCACCGCAGAAAACGTGCCGGAACTGTTCGCCCGCAACGAACGTGTGGCGTGCATTTTCGACACCGAGCGCGGGCCGATGGCCGTGGTGCTGGTGGGCGCGATGATCGTCGCTTCGATTGAAACCGTCTGGGCCGGTCTGGTGACCCCGCCGAAGCGCGAGCTGAAAACCTTCCGCTACGACGAAGCTGCCCGTGCGCCGATTCATCTGGAAAAAGGTGCAGAACTGGGACGCTTCAAGCTGGGTTCGACCGCGATCGTGCTGTTTGGCCCGGATCAGGTGAAATGGGCTGAAGAGTTGGTCGCCGGTTCGCCAGTACAAATGGGTCAAGGCTTGGCACTGCCAAAAGCCTGAGACATCAGCGCCCCCGCGTAGGAGCTGCCGCAGGCTGCGATCTTTTGACTTTGTTTTTAAAAACCAGGATCAAAAGATCGCAGCTTGCGGCAGCTCCTACCGGTTGAAGGCTGACACGCTCATTTGCTGCTATGGTTTTTGGCATGAGCCAGACCATCTCCCCCCCGCTGCTGAGCGCTCCGATTCCCACGCAGTCGCGCCTGTCGTTCTGCGAAGCCACCCCGCGCGACCTCAAGCGCTGGATCGCCGGCCTGCCCAAGGCCAACATCGGCGAAACCGCCCGCCAGTTGTACCAAGGCCTGGGCGAACTCAATCAATTGCTGACCCCCAGTGACAATCGCCTGCAACTGCTGGAGCTGCTGCGCCCCGAGGTGTATTTCGTCTGTCAGCATCTGGAGCGGCACTTCTTGCATCAGGCGATCATGCTCGATGACCGTTCGCGCAAGATCAGCAACCTGTGTCAGGCACTGCAAAGTCAGTTGGCCATCGGTTACAAACAGATCGTGCTGCGCATCGTGCCCAAGTACCACAAGGATCGTGCGGCGCTGGTCAGTCAGGCCCTGCAACGCGCCGCGCATGCGCTCAAGGGACAACTGCTGCGCGCCGCGCAGCTGTATAGCCCGGCGCCGGAGCAACTTTGGTTCGAGCTGCATCAGTTGTTTCGCTGCGCCTGTGGCTTGCAACTGCAACAGCATCGGGTGCACGACGACCTGGCGAGCCTGACCACCGAGCTGAGCCTGGAGCAGACCTACATCGCCGCGCTGCTGCTGGGCAGCGCTCGTTGCAACCAACTGCGGCAGAACCAGATCGCCCGACTGGCTGAGGTGGTGGAACCGTGGAGCGCACTGCTCAAACTGCATCCCGGCAGCCCGGACGACGGGCTGTTCGCCATCAGCGCCGATCTGGACACCGGCCCGCGCTACCGCAGCATGTTTCGCAAGGAACAACAGGACACACTGCTCGGCGTCAATCCGCAGCCGCTGGTGAATGTCATCGAAGCGCATTTACTGCATCAGGAAACATCGACGCCACTGCCCGTCCCGTCGGGACTGAGCCTCGACACCCTGCAGCATCTGCACGCCAGTTGGGGCCAGACCGCCGAGCGCAGTTTTCAGCGCACCCCCGGCCAGGGCAACCTGACCGTGTGCGTAGGCATGAGCGCCCTGCACTTCTACCTGGGAGGCGAACGCACTTTCAGTGAGTTGCTCAAGCATCCCGGCGCCCGCGCGGCGAACTTCAGCCGCGCGGTGGCCAAGGGCGAAAAGGACAGTTGGAGCCAGGCGTTCGACGCCGCCCCGCAAAGCGGCGCTGATGAATTTCTGCCGTATGAAGAGATTCAGTACGACCATATCGGCGAAGACGAAAGCACAGCCGACCACACGCCGCACTACCCGACTTACACCTTGCCGGTGATCAACCATAGCCCCGGAGGTTATTGCCTGGGCTGGCCGAACGAGGTGCCCGCCGAGTTGCAGGCCGGGGAGATGGTCGGGATTCAGGACAGCTCGAATCAAGGCTGGAGCATTGCGGTAGTGCGCTGGATTCGTCAGGTACGCGGTGGCGGACCGCAAATGGGCCTTGAGCTGGTGGCGCCGCACGCCGAGCCCTGCGGTTTGCAACTGGTGCGTTCGCGGGACGATCACAGCCATTACTTGCGAGGCCTGCTGCTGCCCGAGATCAGTGCCATCGACTTGCCCGCGACCTTGCTGGCCCCGCGCCTGCCGTTTCAGGAAGGCAATAAAGTGCTGATCAACACCCATGGCGAAGAACACCGCGCCGGGCTGGATCGACGGGTGGCGAGTACGCACAGCTTCAATCAGTTTGCCTATCGCTCGCTGGAGGCCGCACGCAATGGCGGGGGCGAGGAGGATTTCGACTCGTTGTGGAAATCGCTTTAAAGCAAAAGATCGCAGCCTGCGGCAACTCCTACAGGAAAACGCGTATTCCAGTGTAGGAGCTGCCGCAGGCTGCGATCTTTTGATCTTTAATTACAACTGCCCGTCGCGATCGCGAAAGCCCAGCAAATACAGCACACCATCCAGCCCAAGGGTGGAAATCGCCTGCTTGGCCGACTGCTTGACCAGCGGTTTGGCGCGGAATGCCACACCCAGACCGGCAATCGCCAGCATCGGCAGGTCATTCGCACCGTCGCCGACGGCGATGGTCTGCTCCAGGCGCAAGCCTTCCTTGTGCGCCAGTTCCTTCAGCAGATCCGCCTTGCGCTGGGCATCGACAATCGGTTCGATCGCCACGCCGGTGCACTTGCCGTCGACCACTTCCAGTTCGTTGGCGAACACGTAGTCGATGCCAAGTTTGGCCTGCAATTGCTTGGCGAAGTACGTGAAGCCGCCGGACAGGATCGCGGTCTTGTAGCCCAGACGCTTGAGTTCGGCGAACAGGGTTTCCGCGCCTTCAGTCAGGCGCAGCGAGGCGCCGATCGAATCCAGTACGCTGACATCCAGGCCTTTGAGCAACGCCAGGCGCTCCTTGAAGCTGGCGCGGAAGTCCAGTTCGCCCGCCATCGCCCGCTCGGTAATGGCCGAGACTTGCTCGCCGACACCGGCGGCCTTGGCCAGTTCGTCGATGACTTCGGCTTCGATCAGGGTCGAGTCCATGTCGAACACCGCCAGACGCCGGTTGCGCCGGAACAGCGAGTCTTCCTGGAAGGCGATGTCGACGTTCAGCTCCTGGGCGACGCTGAGGAATTCGGCACGCAGCGCCTGCGGATCAGCCGCTTCGCCACGCACCGAGAACTCGATGCAGCCCTTGCCCTTGTCCGCCGGAGTGTCCAGCGGCATGCGACCCGACAGACGGTCGATATGGTCGATGTTCAGGCCATATTTGGCGGTGATCGAGCTGACCGCCTGCAATTGGCCGGCGGTCACTTTGCGGGTCAACAGGGTGACGATGTGGCGTTTCTTGCCCTGATTGCCCACCCATTGCTGGTAATCCTCTTCGGAAACCGGGGTGAAACGCACCTGCTGGTCGAGCTCGTAGCCCTTGAACAGGATGTCCTTGAGCACGGCTTTGCCTTGCTCGGAGTCGGGAATCTCGACCAGGATGCCGAACGACAGGGTGTCGTGGATCACCGCCTGACCGATGTCGAGAATGTTCACACCACCTTGTGCCAGAACGCCGGTAATGGCCGCAGTCAGACCCGGACGGTCGACTCCCGTGATGTTAATCAGGACGATTTCGCGCAACGCGCACCCCCGCAACTGGAAAAAAACCGCATTCTACCCACTTTCAGTGACCATCGGGCACCGCGAGCGCTTTGCCGGTCTAGGGCCTGTCGCTATACTGCGCGTCAACTTCACGGACAAAAGAGCCGAGCTCAGTGAACCGGCCCACGCCAGTTAAAACCGATAACTTCTTCCTGCTGATCTTCCGTGCACTGCGTCATCGCCGTGTGCCGATTGCATTGCGCATTGCCAGCCATAACGTGATCCTGGTCGCTCTGGCCCTGGTGATCTATGCCGGGGTGATGGGCTTGCAGTTCAAGCAGGCCATGCACGAGCAGGCCGACGCGCTGGGCGAAAGCCTGACTACGCAGACCGCCACCTCCGCCACTGAACTGTTGGTGTCCAACGACATCCTCAGCCTCAACGTGCTGCTCAACAACCTGACCAAGAACAAGCTGGTGGCCCACGCGGCCATCTATAGCGTGGACAACCGCATCCTCGCCGAATCCGGTCAGCGCCCCAAGCACAGCCTGTTGGGCGAAGCCGAAGGCATGTACGAGAGCAAGATCACCTTCCAGGACGTGACCGCCGGGCAACTGCGCATCAGCCTGGACATGGATCAGTTTCAGCAGCCGATGACCATCAGTCTGCAGAGCATGGGCATTCTCAGTGCGATCCTGTTGGCGCTGTCGCTGGCCCTGAGTCTGCGCATGGGCCGGTATCTGTCGACGCCGCTGCTGCAATTGCGCGTCTGGCTGCGCAACATCGACGAATACACCCCGGGCACCGACCGTCAGGACGAGATCGGCGATCTGGCGCGTCAGCTGCACGCCAACTTCGCCCCAGAGCCTGCGCCCAAACCCGAGCTCGAGCCGGAACCCGAGTTCGAAGAAGAGGATGAGCCAGAGTTCGAAGTGCGCAACCTGCGTGACCCGAGCTTTGACGAAACCCGCCCGATGGCTGCGCAAAAACCTGCACCGCGCCATGTGGTCAGCACCGTTGAGGACGATGAAGACGACGACGCTTTTGCTGACCTGCGCGACGAATCGCTGGATGCAGCGCCGCAGCCGCTCACGCGCAAGGCCACGCCCAGCGTGCCCCAGCACAGCGCGGTACTGGCCGTGCAACTGGGCTCGCAGGAACAACTGCGGCGCCTGCCGCGTGCCCGTCTGGAAGAGTTGCTGGAGCGCTACCGCGATTGCCTCGATCAGGCCGCTTCGCTGTATCAGGGCGAGATCGAAACCCTGAACGACGGCAGCACGCTGATGCTGTTCCACACCGAAGACAGCGGTGACGACTACCTGACCAATGCGATCTGCTGCGGTGAATTGCTGCGGGCGCTGGGCCATCAATTGCAGATCGAAGTCGCCGACAGCGGTATCACCCTGCAATTGCAGTTGGGCCTGACCCTGGGTGACGACCTGTTCGGTTTGAGCCAGATCGACTTGCTGCTGACCGACTCGGCCCAGGATGCCCTGGCCCTGTCGCAGCACAGCCGCAACCTGCTGCTGGTCGAGCGCAAGATCGGTGACGACGGGCTGATTCGCCAGCGTGCGCGGATCCGTCCGATCGCCAGCCCTGAGGGGGCTTGCTGTGTGGAGCGCTTGATGGAGCCTTATCCGTCGATGCTCGAGCGGCAACTGGCGCGGATGCATGAGCGCCGGGCGTAAGCTTCAGGCCTGATGCACAGAAGCCCGCAGACAAGTGATTGTCTGCGGGCTTTTTTGTGGCCTGTACCGGCCCTTTCGCGAGCAAGCTCGCTCCCACAGTGGACGGTGGCTGCCACAGACCTTGTGAACACCTTCAAGACCTGTGGGAGCGAGCTTGCTCGCGAAGAGGCCCGCACTGACGGCAAAGATTTCCAGCCCCCAGACACAACAAAGCCCGCACAAGGCGGGCTCTGTTTTGACTCGAACCAGACTTAGAAGCGGAACACTTCCATATCGGTACGAATCGGCGAGGCCATCGGGATCTTTGGCTGTTTCTCGGCATCGGCTGCCGGCGCGGCCGGCTTTGGCGCCGCCTTGCGCGGTGCTTCGGCCACCGGCGGCTGGTTGGCCAATGGCTTGAGCGCCACCGACAACTGCTCGGCCAGACGCTGCAGCAGAATCCCCTGCGCTTGCACCTGCGAAGCCGTGGTCCCGGCATGCAACTCTTGCAGATGAACGATGCGGTTATCGCGTACCTGCCCACGACGGTCAATCAGACGCCATTGCGCATCGAGGATCGCCGGTTGTTTCTGACCCGAATCCAGTCGCGTGATGGTCAGCAATACCTGCACATCCGGCGTGAAGCCCAATGTTGCCGGTGCCAGCACCACACGCTGGCTGTCCAGATGACCCGCCACCTGTCGCATCAGCAATTGATCGATATCCGACGAAAGGCTGCCCGCCCAGCGACCATCGGTCGAGGCTTGCAGGCTGCCGTCGGGCTGACGCTGCAGCAGGGTTTCTCGTTGCAGGTAATCGGCCACGACAATCGGGCCCAACAAAACCGCCATGCCAGCGCTTTGCGCAGGCTGAACCGGACTTCCGCTGTCCAGTTGATACAGCGACACCGGCTGGTGAACGCTGCAGCCCGCCAGGCCCAAAACGCCAGCGAGCAGGAAAATAAGAGGGCGCAGAGCAGTCATCATCCCGTCCAGGTGGCCGCCACAAGGCTGACCACAGTGAAAATACTCAATAAATATGAAGAACGCTCGGCCACGCCGGCGCTTGGAAAGGCCATATCATCCGTGAATATGCGTTCCGACTCCAGCGCCAAAGCGTCGATCTACGCGTTAAATCGTAGTTCGACGCCTCTAGCGGGGCGTTTTCGCCTAATTGAGGTTTTCGACGAGCAGCGCATCCACCCGCTGAAAGCCCCTCGGGAGTTTATTCCCGCGACGTCCACGCTCACCTTTATAGTGTTCGAGGTCGTCGGCCTTCAGCGACAGGGTCCGTTTTCCGGCCTGCAGCACCAAGGTAGCGCCTTCCGGAAGTACGGCGATGTCCGTGACATATTCTTCGCGACTGGCCACACGCTCGCCGGAAATTCCGATGATCTTGTTGCCCTTGCCCTTCCCTAATTGTGGCAGATCGCTGATTTTGAAGATCAGCAGGCGACCTTCGGTCGTGACCGAGGCCAGCCAGTTCTGCTCACGATCGGCCACTGGGCGCGGCGCGATGACTTTGGCGTTGTTCGGCAGGCTCAACAGGGCTTTACCGGCCTTGTTTTTGGCTTGCAGGTCTTCACCCTTGACCACGAAACCGTAACCGGCATCGGAGGCGATCACGTACAACGCATCGTCTTCGGGCATCAGCACGCATTCGAACGTGGCGCCGGGCGGCGGGGTCAGACGACCGGTCAATGGCTCACCCTGGCCTCGAGCCGACGGCAAGGTGTGCGCGGCCACCGAATAACTGCGACCGGTAGAGTCGATAAACACCGCAAACTGGTTGGAGCGCCCCGCCGCCGAGGTCTTGAAGCCATCACCAGCCTTGTACGACAGGCCGGTGGCGTCGATATCGTGCCCCTTGGCCGAGCGGATCCAGCCCTTTTCGGACAGCACGACGGTGACTTTCTCGTTCGGCAGCAGATCGTGTTCGGTCAGCGCCTTGGCTTCGGCACGCTCGACGATCGGCGAACGGCGATCATCACCGTATGTTTCAGCGTCTTTCAGCAGCTCGGTGCGCACCAGCTTCTTCAGCTTGGCTTCGCTGCCCAGCAAGGCTTGCAGCTTGGCCTGTTCCTTGAGCAGTTCGTCCTGCTCGTCGCGCAGCTTCATCTCTTCCAGACGCGCCAACTGCCGCAACCGGGTGTCGAGGATGTAGTCGGCCTGGATTTCGCTGAGGGCGAAGCGCTCGATCAGCTTGGCTTTCGGATGCTCCTCGGTGCGGATGATGTGGATCACTTCATCCAGATTGAGGTAAGCGATCAACAAACCGTCCAACAGATGCAGGCGGCGCTCGACCTTGTCGAGGCGGAATTGCAGGCGACGACGCACGGTCAGTACGCGGAACTCCAGCCATTCGACCAGCAATGCCCGCAGGTTTTTCAGCTGTGGCTTGCCGTCCAGCCCGATGATGTTGACGTTGACCCGGTAGGTCGACTCCAGCTCGGTGCTGGCGAACAGGTGCTGCATCAGCGCTTCGTGATCGACGCGGCTGTTGACCGGAATGATCACGATGCGGCACGGGTTTTCGTGGTCGGATTCGTCACGCAGGTCGGCGATCTGCGGCGCCTTAGACGGCTTGGCCTGCATCAGCGCGGCGATCTGCTCCAGCACCTTGGCCCCGGAGACCTGATGCGGCAGCGCGGTGACGATGATGTCGCCGTCCTCGACGTGGTACACGGCGCGCATGCGCACCGAGCCCTTGCCGGTTTCGTACATTTTCAGCAGGTCGGCACGCGGCGTGATGATTTCCGCTTCGGTCGGATAGTCCGGGCCCTGAATGTGTTCGCAGAGCTGTTCGACCGTGGCTTTCGGCTCATCGAGCAAGCGCACGCAAGCGGTAGCGACTTCGCGCAGGTTGTGCGGCGGTACGTCGGTAGCCATACCGACAGCGATGCCGGTGGTGCCGTTGAGCAGGATGTTCGGCAAACGTGCCGGCAACACCAGTGGTTCCTGCAAGGTACCGTCGAAGTTCGGCCCCCAGTCAGCGGTGCCCTGGCCCAGTTCGCTAAGCAGCACTTCGGAATAGCGCGACAGACGCGCTTCGGTATAACGCATGGCGGCGAAGGACTTCGGATCGTCCGGCGCACCCCAGTTACCCTGACCGTCAACCAGCGTGTAGCGATAGCTGAACGGCTGGGCCATCAGCACCATCGCTTCGTAGCACGCCGAGTCGCCGTGCGGGTGGAACTTGCCGAGCACGTCACCGACGGTACGCGCCGATTTCTTGTGCTTGGAATCGGCGTCCAGCCCCAGCTCGCTCATGGCGTAGACGATACGCCGCTGTACCGGTTTCAGGCCGTCGCCGATATGCGGCAGGGCACGGTCCATGATCACGTACATGGAGTAGTTGAGGTAGGCATTTTCGGTGAAGTCAGCCAGCGAGCGGCGTTCTACACCGTCCAGGCTGAGATCAAGGGAGTCGCTCATGCGGGCCTCATCGGTTCGTTGTCTGGCGCAGCAGCATGGTGCCACCGCGCTGGGTGAATTCAAGTTTGTTCAGGGCGCTCATGCCGAGCAGCACCTGATCGCCATGCAGCCCTGGCGCCACCAGTGCACGGACGTCCCGCAGCACGATGTCGCCCAGTTGCAGGCGGTCGATCTTTGTCCGGTAGCCCTGGCTCAGGCCGTTGGCCGTGCTCAGGGTCACACCGAAACCTTCTTCCAGTTTCAAGCGTTTGGCCAGATCCGCCGGGATCGCCACATCGGTGGCGCCGGTATCGAGCATGAACTCCACCGGCTCACCGTTGATCTGGCCACTGGCGACGAAATGCCCTTGGGCATTGCCCGCCAGTTTTACTTCGACCACGCCGTCATGCTGCTCGGACGTGACCACCACATTCGGATTCTGCTGACGTTCTTCCCACTGGCCGAAAAACCGTGTGGCCAGAAACAGCCCCGCGCACCAGGCCAGAATCATCAACACCCGGCCGGCGCGTTTGCCCGGCGGTTGTTGACTCACGGTTTGGCGCTCCAGCCACCTTCAGGCGCGGCGAAGCGCCAGACGATCGGCCGAACCTCACCGTCAGCCCGCGGGCCGAAATTATTGTCGACGCCGACCCACGCCCCCTCCGCATCAACGATCAGCGCTTCTTCCAACCCGAAGTTCTGCGAATAACGGCGGTTGGCCTGCAACAGTTCAGCAGCGTACGACCAGCAACGCTCGACCTTGGCAGTCTGCGCATCGCGCCGACAAATCTGGAAGGCGTTGCGTTCAAGGGTAAACAATTTGCCGTTGAACAATGAAAGGTCGGAAAAGTCGCGGTCGACCGCTTTAGCGTGCGGGAACTGCGGCGGCTGCATCTCCTTGCCACCCTCGCTGAGCAACACGCAACGACCGTCGCAATCCCACACGGTCTGCTGACGCTTGATCAGCAGCAAGCCACGGTTTTGCCGTTCGCCGGCCAGCCACATCTGATCGCCCGCCGGGTTGATCGCCAGACCTTCGAAGATCGCGTTGAAATGCAGGAGCATGCCACTGGCCCGCGCTTCGCGAACCATCATCGGCGAAATCTTCAGCCAGTTGACCGGGCCGCTGACGGGCACCTGCAAGACCGCCGCGTGGCCCTCGCTGACAATGTAGCGATTGCCGGCGCTGTCGCAGCTGATGCCTTCGAAATCCAGGTCGCCACCGCGCACGAACGACGCGGCCCAATTGCGCGAGCGCAATCCCCACGGCAAACCGGTCTCCGGCACCAGAGGCACGTCGATGTGCAAGGCTTCGGCCTGCCAGACCTGATCGGCGGTATTGAGCCGGTAGATCTGATCGTCATCACGGTCCGACACCGCCCACAACTCGCTGCCACACATGGCCAGCCCCGACAGGTTGCCGCCGCGCATGCCGTCGACCGGGTGTTCGGAGAGCACGCGCAACTCCTGCAGCGGTTCGGCCGACACGCTCATCGCACTCAGCAGCAAGGCACCCGCCAAGGCCCAGCCAAACCGCATCAGGCCAGCACCTCGGCGAGGTTGCCCTTGGATTCGAGCCAGGTCTTGCGGTCACCGGCGCGTTTCTTCGCCAGCAGCATGTCCATCATTTCCGAGGTTTGGGCAAAATCGTCGCCCAGTGTCAGCTGCACCAGACGCCGGGTGTTCGGGTCCATGGTGGTTTCGCGCAGCTGTGGCGGGTTCATTTCACCCAGGCCTTTGAATCGGGTGACCTGTGGCTTGCCGCGTTTCTTCTCGGCCACCAGACGGTCGAGAATCCCGTCGCGCTCGGCTTCGTCGAGGGCGTAGTAGATCTCTTTGCCGAGGTCGATGCGGTACAGCGGCGGCATTGCCACGTAGACGTGCCCGGCATCCACCAGCGGGCGGAAGTGCTGGACAAACAGCGCACACAGCAGCGTGGCGATGTGCAGACCGTCGGAGTCGGCGTCGGCGAGGATGCAGATCTTGCCGTAGCGTAGCTGGCTCATGTCCGTGGCACCCGGATCGACACCGATGGCCACGGCAATGTTGTGCACTTCCTGGCTCGCCAGCACTTCGCTGCCGTCGACTTCCCAGGTGTTGAGGATCTTGCCGCGCAACGGCAGGATCGCCTGGAATTCCTTGTCCCGCGCTTGCTTGGCGGAACCACCGGCGGAATCACCTTCGACCAGGAACAGCTCGGAGCGCATCGGATCCTGCCCGGCGCAGTCAGCCAGTTTGCCCGGCAGCGCAGGGCCTTGGGTGACGCGCTTGCGCTCGACTTTCTTGCTCGCCTTGAGGCGGCGACCGGCGTTGTTGATCGCGAGTTCGGCCAGCGCCAGACCGGTTTCCGGATTGGCGTTGAGCCACAGGCTGAAAGCGTCCTTGACCACGCCGGAAACGAACGCCGCCGCTTCACGGGACGACAGACGCTCTTTGGTCTGGCCGGAGAACTGCGGTTCCTGCATCTTCATCGACAGCACGAAAGCGATGCGTTCCCAGACGTCTTCCGGCGCCAGCTTCACGCCGCGTGGCAGCAGGCTGCGGAATTCGCAGAACTCGCGCATCGCGTCGAGCAGACCCTGACGCAAACCGTTGACGTGGGTACCGCCCTGCGCCGTCGGGATCAGGTTGACGTAGCTTTCCTGCACCGCGTCGCCACCTTCCGGCAGCCACAGCAGCGCCCAGTCCACCGCTTCTTTATTACCGGCCAGGCTGCCGCAGAACGGCTCGTCCGGCAGGCGTTCGAATTCGCTGACCGCGTCCACCAGATAGGAGCGCAGGCCGTCTTCGTAATGCCACTCGACTTTCTCGCCGGTGCCTTTGTCTTCGAAGCTGACCAGCAGCCCCGGGCACAGCACAGCCTTGGCCTTGAGCACATGCTTGAGGCGGCTGATGGAGAATTTCGGTGAATCGAAATATTTCGGATCCGGTGCGAAGTACACGCTGGTGCCGGTGTTGCGCTTGCCGACGGTGCCGACGATTTCCAGTTCGGTGGCCTTGAAGCCATCCTTGAAAGTCATCTGGTATTCGTTGCCGTCACGCTTCACCCGTACCCGGACTTCGGACGACAAGGCGTTGACCACGGAAATACCCACCCCGTGCAGACCGCCGGAGAACTGGTAGTTCTTGTTGGAAAACTTGCCGCCCGCATGCAGCTTGGTGAGGATCAGCTCGACACCCGACACACCCTCTTCCGGGTGAATGTCGACCGGCATGCCGCGTCCGTCGTCGCTGACTTCCAGCGAGTGATCGGCGTGCAGAATCACCTGCACCGATTTGGCGTGGCCGGCCAGGGCTTCGTCGACACTGTTGTCGATGACTTCCTGGGCGAGGTGGTTCGGCCGACTGGTGTCGGTGTACATGCCGGGGCGTTTGCGCACCGGGTCGAGGCCCGAGAGGACTTCGATGGCGTCGGCGTTATAAGAGCTAGCGCTGGGAGTGGCCATAGGGTCTCGTCGTCAGTGATTCAATGAAAAAGGGGCAAGACGTCACAGTGCGGTGAAATCAATTGCCTGGTACAAATCGGCGCCAATGCCGGCAAAACTCAGCAACGCCGGCAATTGTCCGGCAAACCCTTGGAAACCATGGTCGCCGCCGGCCTGAATGCGCAAGGCGCAGGCCCGGTAATACTGCTGGGCGAGGCGATAGTCCAGTGTTTCATCGCCGGTCTGCAACCACACCTGATAGCGCTGCGCATCCACGGGTGCCGGCACTTCCAGCTCGGCCAGGGCCGTCACATGGTCATGGGTCAGTTCCCAGGTCTCATCGGTATACAGGTTTTTCTGCGTGCCCAGGTAGCCGTCGAACATCCGGTGCGGGCTGACCGCCGGGTTGACCAGCAGGGCTTTCAAGCCGTGGCGCTCAGCCAAGTGAGTCGCATAGTAGCCGCCGAGTGAGCTTCCCACCAGCAACGGCCGGCCCAGCTCAGCAATCGCCTGCTGCAACTGACCGATGGCTTCACGCGGGTGGTGATGCAGCGCCGGGACACGCAATTGCTCGCTCAAACCCAGCCGTTCCATCACCTCGACCAGCTGACAGGCCTTTTTCGAGGCTGGCGCGCTGTTGAAACCGTGGATATAGAGGATCGAACCGGACATTGGAGCTCCCTGAGTGTCGGCGAAAGATAGCGGAGTTTACAGGGAGTCGCGGTGGGATGGGCCATACAAATGATGTGCATGCCCTGCTGCAATGCTGCCCTCCCGGTCCCCGCTACCTCCTGTAGGAGCTGCCGAAGGCTGCGATCTTTTGATTTTAAAAACAGGATCAAAAGATCGCAGCCTTCGGCAGCTCCTACAGGGGGGGTCAGTAGCCGTTGGAGCCGTAATCGACGGTGAATTGGAAGTCGGTAACGCGCTCGACACCGGTTTCCAGCCGCCCGTCCGGCAACAGCCGCAACCAGCGATAGCCCGGCGCCTGTTCGCCGACCTTGAAGTCGTGACTGCCCGGTTCGAACTGGATGCAGGTCGACGGTGAGGCCATCAGCCGTACGCCGTTGCGTTCGCGATCGATCTCCTGATGCACATGCCCCCACAGCACCGCGCGGGCCTGTGGAAAACGATCGAGCACGTCGAAAAACGCCTCCGGGTTGCGCAAGCCGATCGGCTCCATCCACGGGCATCCGATCGACACCGGATGATGATGAAAACACACCAGATGATGGCGCTCCGGCGCTTCGCTCAACGAACGGGCCAGCAGTTGCAGCTGATCGTCCTGCAGATAGCCCGGCACTGAGCCCGGCACCGCCGAATCGAGCAAGGTCACGCGCCAGTTGCCGACATCGACCACCGATTCCAGCAATGCACTTTGCACCGCGGCCTGAGCCATGATTTGCGGCTCATCGTGATTGCCGGGAATCCAGCGCGCCGGCGCATCGATCTGCGCGGTCATCTGGCGAAACAGTTGATACGACTCAAGTGTTCCGTCCTGTGACAAATCCCCCGTGGCCAGCATCAGGTCAATCCGCGGCTGCTGCTTGAGTACCTGCTCAATGACCTTTTGCAGACTCTCGCGGGTGTTCATGCCCAGCAGCGTGCCGTCCGCCTCTGCGAACAGGTGACTGTCGGATAACTGCACCAGCAACGCCGGATCGGCGGTGGTCAATGTGGATACGCTCGGCAAGGCGTTCTCCCAGGGCAAAAGCACGGAATCGGTTGAGTGCCGCAATTATGCTGGGGGATGGTGCAAAGGGGAAACCGGCGAACCGGACGCAGTTCACAACTAGCGTACGACTTCGTACTCGTGCCCCAGGGCCAGGCAATGGCTCAGCCATTCCCCCAGGAACAGATTGAGCTGGGCCTTTTCATCCGGCTGATGCATCGCGGCGTTCGGGTAAGGATAGATGCCGCGAAAGCGTCGTGCATGTTCGGCGCTGATCACCTCGGCCATGCGCGCATCGTGATAGACCTGCACCTCCAATTGCGGCACCGGCAACCACGGCAGACTGTGCTCCTGGCGCACCTGCAAAGTGGTGGTGTACGGGCAGGTCTGCAGCACCTCGAGGGCCAGCACGCCGAGCATCTGCTCGCCCTGGGTCACGGCGATGCGCCGCGCTTCGGGGTCGTTGCGCATGTCCGGCACCAGTCGCATCAGGCGCGCGTAGTTGGCCTCACAGGCGGCTTGCAGCCCCGCAAGGTCAACTCGATAACGATCGCGCAGCTTGTTTACGACCATAACCCCCTCACTTCGGCGCGGTTCAGCGCCAGCCATTGCAAGGCGATGATGCTCGCCGCATTGGCAATGCGTCCGTCACGGACGGCCTGCAAGGCATCTTCAAAGGCCCAGACCGTAACGCGGATATCTTCTGCTTCTTCCTCCAGCCCGTGCAGGCCGCCTGCGCCGCCGGTGCTGCAGTGCCCCAGGTACAAATGCACGAATTCGTTGCTGCCGCCCGGCGACGGAAAATATTTGGTCATCGGCCACAGGGCTTTGATGTCCAGTCCAGCTTCCTCCTGTGCCTCGCGGTGAGCAACTTCTTCCGGCACTTCAACTTTGTCGATCAGACCGGCGACCAGCTCAACCAGCCACGGGTTGTCGGTCTTGCCCATGGCCCCGACGCGAAACTGCTCTAGCAGCACCACTTCGTCACGCTGCGGATCGTACGGCAGCAGGCACACGGCATCGTGACGCACGAAGACTTCGCGGTTGATCTCGCGGCTCATGCCGCCGGCGAACAGCTCATGGCGCAGGTGCAAACGGTCGAGCTTGTAGAAGCCCTCGTAGCAGCGCTCGCGCTTTACGACGTCGACGTTAGCCGGAGTGGCGTTGGCAAAATCTGTCATGAGCATCCTCTCTTACTGCAAATCCCGATACGAGGTGCCTTGTGGTGACCGGCAACCTCGACTTCGCGCCATCCTAACGCGCCGGTGATGATTGATGCAGCCCCTTTACCGTCAGCGGGATGGACGGTGGCGGCGAAACCCACTCTAATTAGCTTAGTGGCGAACTGACTGCCTCGGCGAGAGTCGAAGCGGATAACTTTTTGCCTTCCCCTGTTTCAGAAAGGACGCCCATGTCGCTTTTCAAAATTGCCTCCGTGGCCGCCATCGCCCTGACCCTGGGTGCCTGCGCCAACCTGTTCCAGCCCAACTACCGCACGCCGCTGGAAACCACCCGCGACGCCTCGGAAACCCTGAAACCCGGCTGTTCCAACCCTGATTGTCCGCTGGTGAATATCGATACCGTGCACTTCGCGGCCGAGCCTGCACTGGACGGCATTATCGAAAAGCGCCTGCTGCAAATGACCCGCACCGAGCAAAACGCAGCGGTCGCGCCAACCCTGGCGGCCTATCGTGATCAATTCCTGCGCACCGCCGGCCCGCGCAACAGCAGCTATCTGCAGGCCAAGGTACGCGAGCAGCATGACGGCTTGGTGATCATCGAACTGTCGAGCTACCTCGACACCGGCGGCGCCCATGGCACCCCGGGGCGCGGCTTCATCAACTACTCGCGTCAGCAGCACAAAGTGCTGAACCTGTCGGACATGTTGCTGCCGGGTCAGGAAGACGTGTTCTGGAAGGCTGCGCAGGTGGCGCACAACAGCTGGCTGATCAGCACCAAGCTCGATCAGGAAGCGGATTTCGTGAAGAGCTGGCCGTTCGTGAAAACCCCGAACGTGGCGCTGACCTACGGTGGCGTGATCCTCAAGTACGACGTGAGCACCATCGCGCCTTACGCGCTGGGCCACGTCGAACTGAAGATTCCTTACCCGCGTCTGAACGGCATCCTCAAACCCGAGCTGTTTCCCGGCCGTAACTGAAAGCCCGGCCCAGCACCAGTTGCAACAGCCCTGCCAGCACCAGTGCCGGCAGGGTCGCGCCGACATCCGGATACAGATTCGCCAGCAAGTGGTAGGTGCTGATCCCGCCCAGCCATGCCAACAGCGCCGGCCAGCGCAATGCGGCTGACGCCACGTAGGCGCTGCGCTTGCGCAGGATGAAGTGATCCACCAGCACTACGCCGAACAGCGGCGCGAACACCGAGCCGATCAGCAACAGGAAGTTCTGGTACTGCGCCAAGGGCGCCAGCAGTGCAATCAGGGTGCAGATCACGCCGATGGCCAAGGCCAGATGCTCGACCTTCAAACGCAACAGAATCCCGCTCGATACCGCTGCCGAATGAATGTCGGCGAACGCGTTTTCCGACTCATCCAGCAGAATCAGCAACAGCGGAATGCCCAGACCGGCCCCGGCCAGTGCCAGCAGCAACGCATTGACCTCACCGCTTGGCGCAAACGCCAGGGTGTAGGCCACGCCGAGACTCATCAACCAGAAGTTGCCGACGAAGAAACCGATCGCCGTGCCGCCGAATACGTTTTTCGCGCGCTTGCCGAAACGCGAGTAATCGGCGATCAGCGGCAGCCACGACAGCGGCATCGCGATGGCAATATCGAAGCCCACGGCAAACGGCATCGAACCGTCCCCCGCACGCGCCCAGAGTGCCGCCAGATCCGCCTTGGCGAACAGATTCCAGGTCAGCCAGATGCACGCCGCCAGGATCAGCCAGATACCCCATTTGCGCAGGATCTTGCGCACGAACGTCAGCGGCCCGCTGACCGCGAGCAAAGTCGCCAGCGCACCGAAGCACAACGTCCAGAGCATCGGACTGGCCCACAGCGAACCTTCGCTGAACGCGCGAGTGCCGAGCAGGCTGGCGGCATCACGCATGACGATGATTTCGAACGAGCCCCAACCGATCAGTTGCAGCAGGTTGAGCAGCGCCGGCAGGCTCGCGCCTTTGCTGCCAAGGCTGAGTTTGAGCGCGGCCATCGATGACAGGCCGGTGTCGCTGCCGATCACGCCGACGGCGGCCAGCAGCAAAACGCCAACCAGCGTGCCGAGGAAAATCGCCAGCAGCGAACCGGAAAGGCCCAGACCAGGCGCGAGCAACGCGCCGGTCTGCAATACCATCAAGCCGATGCCGAGGGAGAACCACAGGGAAAACAGATCGCGACCGCCGAATACTCGCTTGTCGGCGGATACGGCGAGGTCGGGGGAATAAGTGCCGGGTTGAATGCTCAAGGTGTTATCTCAGAGGGACATTTGTTGTTGTGTGTGATCAAGCTGGCCCACTTGTGGCGAGGGGATTTATCCCCGATGGGCTGCGCAGCAGCCCCAAAACCTGAGAATGCGGTACATCTGAAGGACCCGGTTCTCAAAATTGCGACTGCTGCGCAGTCGATCGGGGATAAATCCCCTCACCACAAAAGATCAGTCAGGGATCAGACTTTTTTATACAGCTGACTGCCTTCCTTCTTGAACCGCTCGGCCTGTTCCGCCAGGCCTTGGGCGACGTCCACGTCGACCGCGTCGATCCGCTGGTTGGCCGCGTATTCGCGGACTTCCTGAGTGATCTTCATCGAGCAGAACTTCGGCCCGCACATCGAACAGAAATGCGCGACCTTGGCCGAATCCTTCGGCAGGGTTTCGTCGTGATACGAACGCGCGGTGTCCGGATCCAGACCGAGGTTGAACTGGTCTTCCCAACGGAATTCGAAACGCGCCTTGCTCAAAGCGTTGTCGCGAATCTGCGCGCCTGGATGCCCTTTGGCCAAGTCCGCTGCGTGGGCGGCGATCTTGTAGGTGATGATCCCGGTCTTCACGTCATCCTTGTTCGGCAGACCCAAGTGCTCCTTCGGTGTCACGTAGCAGAGCATGGCGCAACCGAACCAGCCGATCATTGCCGCACCGATACCCGAGGTGATGTGGTCGTAACCCGGGGCGATGTCGGTGGTCAGCGGGCCGAGGGTGTAGAACGGCGCCTCGTCGCAGCACTCCAGCTGCTTGTCCATGTTCTCCTTGATCAACTGCATCGGCACGTGGCCCGGGCCTTCAATCATGCATTGCACGTCATGTTTCCAGGCGATCTTGGTCAGCTCGCCGAGGGTTTCCAGTTCGCCGAATTGCGCTTCGTCGTTGGCGTCGGCAATCGAGCCCGGACGCAGGCCGTCGCCCAGCGAGAAGCTGACGTCGTAGGCCTTCATGATTTCGCAGATTTCGTCGAAGTGGGTGTAGAGGAAGTTCTCTTTGTGGTGCGCCAGGCACCACTTGGCCATGATCGAACCGCCACGGGACACGATGCCGGTCACGCGCTTGGCGGTCAGCGGCACGTAGCGCAACAGCACACCGGCGTGGATGGTGAAGTAGTCGACGCCCTGCTCGGCCTGTTCGATCAGCGTGTCGCGGAACAGCTCCCAGGTCAGGTCTTCAGCAACGCCGTTGACCTTCTCCAGCGCCTGATAGATCGGCACAGTGCCGATCGGCACCGGCGAGTTGCGGATGATCCACTCGCGGGTTTCGTGAATGTGTTTGCCAGTGGACAGGTCCATCACGGTGTCCGAACCCCAGCGAATGCCCCAGGTCAGTTTCGCCACTTCTTCTTCGATGGACGAACCCAGGGCGCTGTTGCCGATGTTGCCGTTGATCTTCACCAGGAAGTTGCGGCCGATGATCATCGGTTCCAGTTCGACGTGGTTGATGTTGGCCGGAATGATCGCGCGACCACGGGCGATCTCTTCGCGGACGAACTCAGGGGTGATTTCTTTCGGGATGCTCGCGCCGAAGCTGTGGCCGGCGTGTTGCTGAGTCAACAGGCCGGCAGCTCGGGCCTCTTGCAGCTTCATGTTTTCGCGGATGGCGACGTATTCCATCTCGGCGGTGATGATGCCTTTGCGCGCGTAGTGCATCTGGCTGACGTTGGCCCCGGCCTTGGCGCGGCGCGGGTTGTTGACGTGAGCAAAACGCAGTTTGGTCAGCTCCGGATCGGCCAGACGTTCCTGACCGAAGCTGGAGCTCAGGCCTGGCAGACGCTCGGTGTCGCCACGGTCATCGATCCACGCCGAACGCACGTCGCCCAGACCTTTGCGCACGTCGATCACCACGTTCGGATCGGTGTACGGGCCCGAGGTGTCGTAGACGGTGACCGGCGCGTTGATTTCGCCGCCGAAGTCGGTCGGCGTCACATCGAGGGTGATTTCGCGCATCGGCACGCGGATGTCCGGGCGCGAGCCCTGAACGTAGACTTTTTGCGAACGGGTGAACGGCTGAACCGACTGCTCATCGACCTTGGCCGAGTCACTCAGGTTGATCGCGTTTTTTGCTTTTGTAGTCATCACGGGCTCTCCAGACAGCATCCAGGCAATGGATTGTCGGAGCAGAACCTGAAAGGCACGGACGCACCAGGACTGGTGCTGTGCATCGTCGTCGAGCGTTCGATTGTCGAACAATTTCCCGGACGAAGCACAAGAGGACTCGCCGGGTGACGAGAAATCTTGTTCCCTACGCAGGCGCTAACCTGATCAGGTTCAACGGGATCCGAAATTATTCGATCTCAGCCTCATAGCAAGGCACCCCGACAAGAACCCGGCCAGTCTAGACACAACCGGCAAAGAACGCCAACACCGCGGCAAACACCATGATGAATGGCGCAATTACCGGGACTTGCAGGATTGTTGCCGCACGTTTGCACAACTACACTCGCTTTGCCCTGCGCACCTTGACGCTGTCGGGGCCGCGCCGTAGCCTTGGCGCGCACATTATTTTCGTAATATTTTTGCTAGGGATCGCCTCATGCTGCGCAAACTTTCACTGGCTCTTGCCGTGTCTTGTGCGTCCAACGCAATGGCCTGGGCAGCAGAAGCGCCCTTGTCGACCAAGACCGATCTGGTCAGCGTCTATCAGGAAGCCGTCGACAACAACGCCGATCTGGCCGCCGCCCGCGCCCAGTACGGCGCGCAGAAAGAAGTGGTGCCACAGGCCCGTGCCGGCTTGCTGCCGAACCTGTCCGGCGGCGCCGAAGTGGCGGATGTGCGCACCTCGATCGACCAGCCTTCAGCCATTGCCAATCGCAGCGCGCATTCCTATCAGGCGACCCTGGCCCAGCCCTTGTTCCGTGCCGACCGCTGGTTCCAGTATCAGGCCGCCAAGGACGTCAACGAACAGGCCGCCCTGCAACTCTCGGCCAGCGAACAGAACCTGATCCTGCAATCAGCCGAAAGCTACTTCAACGTGCTGCGCAGCCAGGACAACCTGGCTTCGACCAAGGCAGAAGAAGCCGCGTTCAAGCGTCAGCTCGACCAGTCCAACGAGCGCTTCGATGTCGGCCTGTCGGACAAGACCGACGTCCTGCAATCACAAGCCAGCTACGACACCGCGCGTGCCAACCGGATCGTTGCCCAGCGTCAGGTCGACGATGCCTTCGAAGCGCTGATCACCCTGACCAACCGTCAGTACAACTCGATTCAGGGCATCGTCCATACGTTGCCGATCCTGCCGCCGACACCCAACGACGCCAAGGCCTGGGTTGACACCGCCGCCAAACAGAACCTCAATCTGCTGGCGAGCAACTTTGCGGTCAGCTCCGCCGAACAGACCCTCAAGCAGCGCAAGGCCGGCCACTTGCCGACCCTCGACGCCGTGGCCAAATACGAAAAGGGTGACAACGACGCCCTCGGCTTCGCCAACCCGAACGCCTTCGGCACGCCGTACGGTGGCAACGTCGATCAACGCACGCTGGCGTTGCAACTGAACATTCCGATCTACAGCGGCGGGCTGACCAGTTCGCAAGTGCGCCAGTCCTATGCGCAACTGGATCAGAGCGAACAGCAGCGCGAAGCCCTGCGCCGGCAGATCGTCGAAAACACCCGCAACCTGCACCGCGCGGTGAACACCGATGTCGAGCAGGTACAGGCGCGGCGCCAGTCGATCATTTCCAACCAGAGCGCGGTGGAAGCCACGGAAATCGGTTATCAGGTGGGGACGCGCAACATCGTCGACGTGCTCGATGCTCAGCGTCAGCTGTACACCTCGGTGCGCAACTACAACAACACCCGATACGACTACATCCTCGACAACCTGCGCTTGAAGCAGGCGGCGGGGACGTTGAATCCGGGTGATCTGGAAGACCTGCGACGTTATTTGAAGGCCGACTACAACCCGGACAAGGATTTCCTCCCGCCGGATCTGGCCAAGGCCGCCGAAGCACAGCTCAAGGCGCGGCCGTAAACAATCTGAATAAATCCCCTGTGGCGAGGGGATTTATCCCCGATTCGACTGCGCAGCAGTCGTAAACCCGGCTTACCCGATCTGACTGAATCACCGAGGTGAATGGTTTGGGGCTGCTGCGCAACCCATCGGGGATAAATCCCCTCGCCACAATGTTCCAGGCGACTATTTGATTAACCGGCCCAGCCCATCCAGCAGCCGCTGCAACGCTCCCTGATTACGCCGCATCACCGCCAGTCCCGCCTCGGCCATGCGCTGGGCATCGCGCGGCAATTCGAACAGGCGCTGCACTTCCACCGCCAGCCCTTCGGCATCATCCACTTCAGCCAATGCCCCGGCTTCACGCAATTGCGCGGCGATGTCGAGGAAGTTGAACAGGTGCGGGCCGCTGAGCACCGGTTTCGCCAGTGCCGCTGGCTCCAGCAGATTGTGTCCTCCGTTCGGCACCAGACTGCCGCCAACGAAGGCGCTGTCCGCCAACGCGTAAAGAAACAGTAATTCGCCCATGGTGTCGCCGAGCAACACCGCGGTGTTTGCCTCGACATTGGCACCGGTGGAACGACGCACCGTGGCAAACCCTTCGCGCTGGCACAACTCGAACACCGAATTGAAACGCTCGGGATGACGAGGCACCAGAATCAGCAGCGCATTCGGGTAGTTAGCCAGCAGGCGACGATGGGCGTCGAGCACCACTTCGTCTTCGCCATCGTGGGTACTGGCAGCGATCCACACCGGGCGCTCCAGCGCCTGCCATTGGCCGCGCAACTCATGGGCGCGCTGCAGCAGTTGCGGGTCGATGGTCAGGTCGAACTTGATCGAGCCAGTGACCTCGACCGTCTGCGGACGCGCGCCGAGATCGCGGAAGCGCTGGGCTTCAGCCTCGGTCTGCACCGCAAAAAAACTCATTTCAGCGAGCATCGGCGCGGTCAGCTTGCTGAAGCGCCCATAGCCCCGCGCCGAACGCTCGGACAGACGACCGTTGGCCAGCGCCACCGGGATCCCGCGTTTGGCACACTGATGAATGTGGTTGGGCCACAGTTCGGTTTCCATGATCACCGCGAGTTTCGGTTTGGCGTGATCAAGAAAACGCGCCGCTGCGCACGGCAAGTCGTATGGCAGATAGCAATGCTGGATGCGCGGCTCGCTGGCGAACAGTGCCTGTATGCGCTCCGATCCGGTCGGGGTCATGCAGGTCACGGTGATCGGCAGCTGCGGATAACGTTGCAGCAAGGCGCGAATCATCGGTGCAGCGGCGATGCTCTCTCCCACCGATACTGCATGCACCCAGATGCCTCCGGGTCGCAGTGACGGCATGCCGTAAGAGAAGCGCTCGCCAATCCGTTTGGCATACGCCGGAGCCTTGCGCGAGCGCAGCCACAGCCGAATTGCCACCAATGGCAGCCCCAGGTAAAACAGCGCGGTGTAGAGAGTTCTATTCATGGCGGCGGAGTTTATCGACTTTTGTCGCCGATCGCCCGCAAGTGCACGACAAAACGTTCCGCCAGCCACCTTGCGGCAGGGCCGAGCGGTTCGTCGCGGCGCCAGACCAGTTCCACCACCAGCGCCGGCGGCGTCCACTCACTGTCCAGCTCAACCATCAGGCCCTGATAGGCTGAATACTGCACCACATGCCGGGGCAGCCACGCCCAGCCAAGATCCCGCACCAGCCATTCGGCCATCACATAGAAACTGTCGGCACGCCACACCTGCGGGCTGGCTGGCTCGTTGCCGGGATAGACGCTGGTTTGCGTCGACATCAGCAATTGCCGATGCTGCGCCAGCTGCTGGCAGGTGACGTAGGACTGCGTCGCCAACGGATGATTGATGCCGCAGACGGTGACCATTTCCACCCGCCCCAAGACCCGACGTTCCAGCGCTTCGGGGATCTCATCGTGATAGAACAGCAGGCCCAGATCGGCACGGCGTTCGACCAGTTTGCGCGCCACTTCGCCCTGAGCGGCGCTGGTCAGTTGCACTTCGAGGCTAGGAAATTGCCCGGCCAGCGCATCGAAGCTTTCCACCAGTGCCTGATAAGGCATGGCCTCGTCCTGGGCCACGCGCAACTGCGCTTCCTGACCGCGCATCATCGCCATCGCCCGACCGTTCAGACGCTCGCATTGACGCAACACTTCTCGCGCCTCTTCGAGCAGCGCCTCGCCGGCTTCGGTGAGTCGGGGCTGGCGACCACTGCTACGCTCGAACAGGCAGACGCCCAGATCATCTTCCAGCAGGGCAATCGCGCTGCTGATGGCTGACTGCGCCTTGCGCTGCTGACGTGCGACGGCGGAGAACGAGCGCTGTTCGGCGACGCTGACGAAGGCGCGCAATTGTTCCAGATTCCACTGGGTATTCATCGATCGACCCATCTTCAAAACAGATAGGTAATGACTTTACCGCATCTGGCGAATCACTAGAATGCCGCCTCAGCAAGCAACGTTTTACATGAGGATCTACACATGAACGCCTACGCCTTCCTGGCTATCGCCATCTGCGCCGAAGTGATCGCCACCGTTTCGATGAAAGCGGTCAAAGGCTTGAGCACCCCGCTGCCGCTGATCCTGGTGATCGTCGGCTACGGGATCGCCTTCTGGATGCTGACCCTCGTTGTCCGCACCGTGCCGGTGGGTGTCGCCTACGCCGTGTGGGCGGGCATGGGCATCGTCATGGTCAGCGTCGCGGCGCTGTTTATTTATGGACAAAAGCTGGACGTGCCGGCAATGCTCGGGATGGCGCTGATCGTGCTCGGCGTGGTGGTCATCCAGTTGTTTTCCAAGACTGCCGGGCATTGAAGAAAAAGATCGCAGCCTTCGGCAGCTCCTACATTGGAATGCATATCCCTGTAGGGGCTGCCGAAGGCTGCGATCTTTTTTCGCCTCTGAGCTCCGATCCCCGAGTCTGTATACTGCGCCCTCGTCTTGAACACTGAGGTCGTTGCATGCCATCCGTTATTTCCACCGACGTTCTGATTGTCGGCGCTGGTGTCGCCGGCCTCTGGCTGAACGCGCGTCTGCGCCGCCAGGGTTTTTCGACCGTGCTGGTGGAAAGCGCCAGCCTCGGCGGCGGGCAGAGTGTGAAGTCCCAGGGCATCATTCACGGTGGCGCCAAATACGCGCTGCACGGTGCACTGACCGGCGCCTCGGAAGCCATCGCCGACATGCCGCGCCGCTGGCGCGAGGCGCTGGCCGGCAACGGCGAGCTGGACCTGTCCGGCGTGCGCGTGCTGTCCGAAGCGCATTACCTGTGGTCGCCCGGCACCCTCGCCGGCAACCTCACCAGTTTCTTCGCCAGTAAAGCCGTGCGTGGCCGAGTCGATCAGGTCAAGGGCGATCAACTGCCGCCGGCGCTGCAAGACAAGCGCTTCAAAGGCAAGGTCTATCGCCTCGCCGAACTGGTGGTCGACGTGCCGAGCCTGATCCAGCGTCTGGCCGATCTGGCCGGTGACGGTCTGCTCGCCGGACAAACCATCGAGCCGCTGCTGGAAGCGGGCGTGCTGGTCGGCCTGAAGGTCGACGGCCGCGAGATTCGTGCCCAGCGCATCGTGCTCAGCGCAGGGGCCGGCACCGCGCAGTTGCTGGAACATCTGGGCCTGACCCAACCGGCGATGCAACGCCGACCGCTGCACATGATCATCGCCAAAGGCCCAAGCCTGAAGCCGCTGTACGCCCATTGCCTGGGTGGCGGCACCAAGCCGCGCATCACCGTCACGACTCACCCGGCCGCTGATGGCAACTGGGTCTGGTACCTGGGCGGCGACATTGCCGAAAGCGATGGCGTGGCCCGCGAGCCTGCCGAACAGATCGCCACTGCGCAGAAAGAACTCGGCCAATTGCTGCCGTGGATCGACCTGAGTCAGGTGCAATGGGCGACCTTGCGGGTGGATCGCGCCGAACCGCTGCAAACCGGCCTGACCCGCCCGGACAACGCTTTCCTTGCCGAGCAGGGTCGCCTGCTGGTGGGCTGGCCGACCAAACTGGCGCTGGCACCGGACTTTGCCGACCGGGTCATCGCCTCACTGGAGCGCGACGGCATTCAGCCACAACCGACCGAACCACTGCCGGCATTGCCAAAACCACCAATGGGCGTACCGGCCTGGGAGCAATTGTTGCCATGAGCGTAGCGACCCTGCACGAACTGCATCGCCCGCTGGGCAGCACCGGCCTGCTGGTGTCCCCGCTGGGCCTGGGCACGGTCAAGCTGGGCCGCGACCAGGGCGTGAAATACCCCAACGGCTTCCAGATCCCCGACGATGACGCGGCACGCTTGCTGCTCAATCAGGCCAAAGGTTTGGGCATCAACCTGATCGACACGGCTCCGGCTTATGGCCGCAGCGAAGAACGCCTCGGCCCGTTACTGCGCGGCCAGCGACAGGACTGGGTGATCGTCAGCAAGGTCGGTGAAGAGTTTGCCGACGGCCTGTCGCGGCATGACTTCAGCGCCGCACACACGCGGATGTCGGTCGAGCGCAGCCTGCAACGTCTTGAAACCGACTTTATCGACCTGGTGCTGGTGCACTCCGACGGCAACGACCTGGCGATCCTTGAGCACGAAGAGGTCTACGCTACCCTTGCCGCACTCAAGGCCGAGGGCAAGATTCGCGGGTTCGGTTTCTCCGGCAAAACCGTCGAAGGCGGACTCAAGGCGCTGGAGCAAGGGGACTGCGCGATGGTCACCTACAATCTGAACGAACAGCACGAGCAGCCAGTCATTGACTATGCTGCTGCCCACGGCAAAGCCATTCTGGTGAAGAAGGCGCTGGCCAGCGGCCATGTGTGTCTGAGCCCCGGCGTGGACCCGGTACGCGCCAGCTTCGAGCTGCTGTTCCGGCAGCCCGGCGTGGCCAGTGCTATTGTCGGAACGATCAATCCGCTGCACCTCGCCCATAACGTTGCGACCGTTGCCCAGGTCCTTCGTGGTCACTGACGCCGCCTCGCGGCCTTAAGCAGGAGCCGACATGCCGCGCACGCTCATCAGAAAGAACCCGAGCAACTTCAAGACACTGCCGCTGTTCGTCGAGGCCACGCCCGAAGGCCTGACCTATCAGAGCGTCGGCATGCCGCTGAATTTCGCCCAGACCTTGCAGCGGCGCAAACCGGTGAGCGTGGCGGATGCCGAGCGCTTCGCGGTGGAACTGGCCAACCTCGGAGTCTCGGTGCGCCTGACCCTGCATTGGCAGAATCGCGACTACTGGGTGCTGGTGCGCCAGCGTCGGCAGGATCGCGGCGACGTGGTGCTCAAGCTGATTTCCGGTTACGTGCCAGCCCATGAGCTGAACATCCCGCTGCACACCGCGATTCAAGAGATTGCCGAAGAGTGCCTGCTGGAAACCCCGGAGGGCTGGCTCGGCGGGCGATTCAACGACACGTGGCTGCCCGCGCCCTACTCGTCCGCCCTGCATTACCGCGAAGCGCTGCCGTTTCGCTTGACGCCGTTGTCCGGCTCGGCGCGGCCGGTGCGCTGTGCCAATCTGCAATTGCTCGAACGGCCCCGGGCCTATGTGCATTTGCCCACCGCGTCGCTGCAACTGATCTACGACCTGCGCCTGGAAGTGCCAAAAGAAGCCAAATCGCTGAGCCTGTTTCATGTCGATGAGCGGCTGGAGGGTGATCAACTGGTGGCGCGCCTGGACCGCAAGCGTCCGGATCTGTACCTGATGCCGTTGCAGGATGGCGAGCCGCTGGCCGAGCTGTACACCTTGAAGAAAGGCCTGCTGTCTCCGGCCGGCACGCGCGGTCTGTATCTGGCCGAAAGTTTTGCCAGACAGGATGGCTGGCTGGTGCGCGAGGAGCGGATTCGCTGGAAGGATTGGCTACGTCAACAAGGCCTGACGCCGCCGGAGAAACCCACGGGCCTGGCGCGGTTGCGCGGCAAGGCGAAGCAACTGTTGAAGAAGATCGTACCGCGCAAGAAAGTCAGTTCCTGAAACGCAAAAGATCGCCGCTTGCGGCAGCTCGCATTCCAATGCGGAAGCTGTCGCAGGCGGCGATCTTTTTAGCTTGAATCAGTGACCGCGAATTTTTTCCACGATCGCCGTGGTCGAGCTGTTTTCCACCAGCCCCAGCACTTTCACCGTGCCGCCGTAAGCTTTGACGATGTCGGCGCCGACCACTTGGTCGATACCGTAATCCCCCCCCTTGACCAACACATCCGGTTTGACTTCGCGCAGCAGGTTTTCCGGGGTGCCTTCCGGGAAGCTGATCACCCAGTCCACCGCGCCGAGGCCTGCGAGGACCGCCATGCGTCGGTCGACACTGTTGATCGGACGCCCCGGCCCCTTCAGACGGCTGACCGAGGCGTCATCGTTGATCGCCACGATCAGACGGTCGCCCTGGGCACGCGCCTGCTCAAGGTAAGTCACGTGCCCGGCATGCAGAATGTCAAAGCAGCCATTGGTGAAGACGATGCGCTCGTTATGCGCGCGAGCATCGGCCACTGCCAGTACCAGTTGCTCCAGCCCCAGAACACCGCGCTCCGAACCTTCTTCACGCTGGATCGCGCGACGCAGTTCCGGAGCGCTGATCGCTGCAGTACCGAGCTTGCCGACCACAATACCGGCGGCCAGGTTGGCCAGTGCCACCGCGTGCGGCAGTTCTTCACCGGCAGCAATTGCCGCTGCGAGGGTGGAAATCACCGTGTCACCGGCACCGGTCACATCGAACACTTCACGGGCACGGGCCGGCAGGTGCAACGCCGGATGCTCCGGACGCAGCAGGGTCATGCCGTGTTCGCCACGGGTGACCAGCAGCGCGCCGAGTTCGAGATCGTGCATCAGGGCGGCGCCCTTGCTCACCAGCTCGTGCTCATCGGCGCAACCACCGACGATGGCTTCGAATTCGCTGAGGTTCGGCGTGATCAGACTGGCGCCACGGTAGATCGAAAAATCCTTGCCCTTGGGATCGGCCAGCACCGGAATGCCTTTGGCCCGGGCCGCCTGAATCAAGGCCTGATGGTTTTTCAATGCACCTTTGCCGTAGTCCGACAGCACCAGCACCTTGATCCCTTCGAGCAGATCATCGACCTGCGAGGCCAGGGCCAGCGCATCGGTGGCAAACGGTTCTTCGAAGTCGATACGCAGCAATTGCTGGTGCCGGCTCATGACCCGCAGTTTGACGATGGTCGGCTGATGCGCGATGCGCTGGAACAGGGCACGCACGCCAGCGCCCTTGAGACTGTTGCTCAGGCTGTCGGCAGCTTCGTCATCACCGGTCACACCGACCAGCGACGCCGGCGCACCGAGCGCGGCAATGTTCAAGGCAACGTTGGCAGCACCGCCCGGACGGTCTTCGATTTGCTCGACTTTTACGACCGGAACCGGTGCCTCAGGGGAAATCCGTGAGGTTCCACCATGCCAGTAACGGTCGAGCATGACATCGCCGACCACCAAGACTGGGGCTTGATCGAATCGCGGCATGGACAACTTCATGGAGCAACCCACATACAAAATGAACAGGGCCGCGATATTAACACAGGGTTGGCGCAGGCTTGAGTGCAGCCTGCAACAGGATGAAACAGTCCGTTACTTTGCTCATTTTTTGAGCACCAGCGCCGCCAGTTGCTCACAGGATTCGGACAACTCCAGCGCCTCGGTGTCGATCTGCCACTCGGCTGCCAATGGCGCTTCGTAAGGGCTGTCCACGCCCGTAAAGTGCTTGATCCTTCCTTCCCGCACGGCCTGATACAACCCTTTCGGATCGCGACGGGCGCAGACTTCGAGCGAAGTGCTGACGTGCACTTCGATGAAATCACCCTGGGCAAACAACCTGCGCGCAGCGTCGCGTTCGGCGCGAAACGGCGAAATGGCCGCAACGATCACTATCAGCCCGGCGTCGACCATCAACCGTGCTACCTCGGCCATGCGCCGAGTATTTTCCCGGCGGCAGGCGTTGCTCATGCCCAGGTCGCGACACAGGCCATTGCGCACATTGTCCCCATCGAGCAGAAAGGTGTGCAGACCCGACGCATGCAGGTGCAGTTCGAGGGCATTGGCCAAGGTTGACTTACCGGCGCCGGAAAATCCGGTCAGCCACAGGCAGCGTGGGCGTTGCGCCTTGAGCGCTGCACGGGCCTGATGTGATAACGCCAGACCGTAAGGCCGAATGGCCGGGGCTTGCATCGGCATTGACAGGAACTCATTCATAACCGAGCAACTCGTAATCACGCTGATAAACCCGACGCACCAGACGCCGGGTGCGCACCGTACAGAACTCCCGCGCCGGCATTGCTTGCCTTTCCCGCGAGCCGTTGACGTGAGGCAACTCGCCAGTCAGCCCCAACTGTTCGCAAACCAGACGAAAATCCCGCGCCAAGTGTTCCTGATAACCGATGAAGTCCAGCGCCAGATGCCCCAGCGAATCGGTAAGAAAGTCGGTCTGTGCCGCAAAGTGCAATTGCCGGGCAACCGTTTCCGGATGCAGCCAGCGCGCGACAAAATCGTCGAAATCCCGGTACTGCCGCACCAACTGCTGCGCCGAATGGTCACGCGCGCTCAACTCGTTGCCACGCAAAAAGGCGTAGGCCGAATAGGCGCGCTCCAGCGGGTCGCGGACAAAGGCGAACTTGAAGGCGTTGGCGAACTGCTCGGGGAATTGCTCTTCGTACCAGTACAACGGCAAGTGCCCGGGACGCCAGCCGTCGAACAACGCCGTGCAAACGCTGCTGCCGGCACATTTCGGGACATGGATGAACAGGCAGGAGCGCTGCTGGAAGGGCTGGGGAAACGTCAGGTTGGCCGACATCGACTTGTTCACCACCTGCCGATCGACCACCGACAGGCGCCCGAGCAGAAAGGCTCGCTGCGGCTTGGGCAGCAGTTTCCAGAGATAGCGTTGCAACATGAAAGCACCCGCGCGACGGGGATGGCCCCCTCGATGAAAGTCAGAGTTCGTTGGGGAACCTTAACAAGCGCGATGCCCGGATTTATTCCGGTTTGGTCAAGAAGGGTAAAGGTCTGGATACAAACGACTGTGGGAGCGAGCCTGCTCGCGATAGCGGGTGAACATGCGACACGGACGTCGTCTGTTGCAGTGCTTTCGCGAGCAGGCTCGCTCCCACAGGACAGGGCCTGGAATCAGGCGATATCTTCGGCCGGCGCATCCAGGCCCATGGCATTGAGGCGCGCGTAGTAACCATTTTGCGCCAGCAACTGATCATGGGTACCACGCTCGACAATCCGCCCCTGATCCATGACCAGAATCAGGTCGGCCTTCTCGATGGTCGACAGACGGTGAGCGATCACCAGCGTGGTACGCCCCTTCATCACCTGATCCAGTGCCGCCTGAATGTGCCGTTCGGACTCGGTGTCGAGTGCCGAGGTGGCCTCGTCGAGAATCAGCAGCGGCGCGTTCTTGAGCAGCGCGCGGGCAATTGCCAGACGCTGGCGCTGGCCACCGGAGAGCAATACACCGTTCTCGCCGACCTGAGTGTCGAGGCCTTGCGGCAGTTGCGAAATGAAGTCCATCGCGTAGGCATCACGCGCGGCTTTCTCGATGTCTTCGCGGGGTGCACCGGCCAGATCGCCATAAGCGATGTTATTGGCCACGGTGTCGCTGAACAGGGTGACGTGCTGGGTCACCTGGGCGATATGACGACGCAGGTTGAGCAGCTTGTACTGCTCGATTTCCACGTCGTCGATAAGGATTTCGCCCTTGTCGTGGTGATAGAAGCGTGGAATCAGGTTGGCCAGCGTTGACTTGCCGCTGCCGGAACGGCCGACCAGCGCGACCATCTGTCCCGGCTGGACCGAGAAGCTGATGTCGTCGAGCACCTGACGCTCGGTGCCCGGGTAGGTGAAGCTCAGGTTGCGCACGTCCAGGCGACCGCTCACCGAATCGCGTTCGACCGTACCGGTATCGACTTCCGGCTCGACGTCCAGTTGTTCGAAAATGCTCTCGGCACCGGCCACGCCTTTCTGGATGGTCGAGCTGACTTCGGACAATTGACGGATCGGCTTGGGCAGCAGACCTGCCAGGGTGATGTAGGCGACCATGTCACCGGCCGAGGCGTCACCGCGCAGGAACAGCACGAGGAACATCAGCACCGCCATGGCGGTGTAGATCACCAGTTGCAGCATCGGCGTGTAGATCGCGCCGGTACGGGTCATGCGCAGTTGCTTGTCGGTGTTGCTCTGGCTGGCGTTGAGGAAGCGTTGTTCTTCGTAAGCCTCGCCACCGAAGCTGCGCACCACGCGATAACCCTGGATGGTTTCCGAGGCCACATGCGTGACATCACCCATCGCCAGCTGGATCTTCTTGCTCTGCTTGCGGAATTTCTTGCTCGCGGTGCGCACCATCAAGGCGATGAGCGGCAGGATCGCGACCATTACCAGCGTCAGCTTCCAGTTCATGAACAGCAGCGAGGCAAACAGGAAGATCACCGTCATCCCTTCACGGATTACGACCTTGATCGCATCTGTTGCCGCCCCCGTGACCATGGTCACGTTGAAGGTGATACGCGAAATCAGATGACCGGAGTTATGCTTGTCGAAATAGCGGTTGGGCAGCACCAACAGGTTGTTGAACAACTGCACACGCAAGTCATGCACCAGCCCCAGGGAAACCTTGGCCAGGAAGTAGTTGCCCAGATAGGAGCCCAGCCCCTGCCACGCGGCGATCACAATGATCAGCAGCGGTACGGCCTGCAGCAGTTGCAGGTCACGCAGGTAAGGCACGGAGGGAAACAGCACCGCTTCAGGATTGGACAGGCCATCGACAAAGTACTTGAGGATGTAGCCGAGCATCGGCTGCGTCGAGGCGAAAATCAGAAAGCCGACGATGCTGATCAGGAACAGACTGATGTACGGCCGGACGTAGCCGAGCAGGCGGAAGTAGATTTTCAAGCTCGAAGGGCTTGCGGCGGGACTGGAGTCGGTCATATCACGCGAAAGTCGATAAAAAGGACGCTGACTTTAGCACAGCTTCTTCAGGGTTCTGGCAATCGGCGAAAGGCTGTTATTGTTATGCACCTTTTCTGCATCAAATAGCCATCACTCGAATGGTCGATCAACCTCAGGAATGAATCTCACAGCATGCAACTTCGCGGCTTCAGCGGTACGTCCAATCGAGTTTTCGATTTCATTAGCCTGTGGATACTCCCCACCGGTTATTTCCTGCTCCTGTGCGCGCTGTTCTTTTTGCCGGGTCGAAGCCTTCATCACAAGTTGTTCTACGGGCTGTTCAGCATTCCGACACTGATCGCACTGTGCCTGCGCCCGCGTGAGCTCAAGGAGCTGCTGCGCGAGCCGGTTTTCGTCGCGGTCCTGCTGTTCGCTGCATGGGCGTTGCTCAGCCTCGCCTGGGGGCCGGGCGGGGAGCCGCTCGGCGGAATGTTCAAGCCGCCGCTGCATACCTTGCTGCTGTTTGCCGGCTGCTACCTGCTGGTGCGCTACCGCAGCGACATCCTGCAACCCTTGCTGTTCGGCGCAGCGCTGGTCGCCCTGATTGCTACCACCATTTTCCTGTTCATGTTCGCACGGATTTATGAACCGGGGATGCGCCTGATTGGCGGCGGCGCCTTCGATAATCCGCTGCTCAGCTCTCACCTGTTCGGGTTCTTCAGCGCCTACTGGCTGAGTGTGACCATGACCTGCAAGCGCCGCCAGATGATGTGGCTCAGCGTCCCGGCGATGGCCGTCATGTTCATGGCGGTGATCGGCACCGGCTCCAGAACGCCGCTGGTAGCACTGACCATGGCCGCGTTGTGGCTGTGTTTCATTTGCTGGAACCGACGCTCGGTAGGGTTACTGATCGCGCTGGTCCTGAGTGCCGCGACCGTTCTGACCCTGTTTGCGCAGATGATCATTGAACGTGGCGATTCCTACCGCCTGGAAATCTGGCAGAAAGTGCTGCACATGATTGCTGATCACCCCTGGATCGGCCATGGCTACAGCGCCAGCCTGGCTGTCGACCCCGGCAACGGTGTCAGTTTTCAGGAGCCGCACAGTTTTGTCCTGGGGGTTCTGTATTACGTCGGCATCATCGGCCTGCTGCCATGGCTGTTCTTCCTGCTATGGGGCCTGCTGAGCAGTTGGCGTCAGCGTGTACAGCCCATGCTGATCATTGCTTCGACCTGGCTGATATTCGGTATCGGCGCAGGCCTGACGGAAGGTGGCGGGATCATTTCGCGGCCCAAGGAGCACTGGTTCCTGCTGTGGATCCCGCTGGCACTGATCGCGGCGCTGAGCATCAATCAACGCGCGCGTCGGCTGTTGACCCTGCCCGTGCAAAAGCTGTCGGTGACAGGCCTTGAGCAATTGAGCCGCGAAGCCCGGATCATTGAAGAAGACGGCCTGGGCCCGAAAGTCCTGTGCCTGAACGATGGCAGCTTCCTCAAACTGTTCCGTCGCCGCCGCTGGTACACCTCCGGCAGCTTCAACCCCTACTCCGAGCGGTTCGCAGTCAACAGCGAACAACTGCGCCAGATGGGGATTCCCACCCCGCAAGTATTGAACGTTTACCGTCTCGATGATGGCAGCAGTGCCGTGCATTACGCACCGTTGCCTGGCCACACCCTGCGTCAGGTGCTGCAGAGCATTACCGCCCCGGCGGTGCGTCAGGCGTTGATCGAACGCTTCGGCAAATTCATGGCGCAATTGCATGAGAAAGGCGTGTACTTCCGCTCGCTGCACCTGGGCAACGTACTGGTACTGGAAGATGGCGAGTTCGGCTTGATTGATCTGGCCGACCTGCGCATCTACCCGACCCCGCTCAGCCTTTCGATGCGTCAACGCAATTTGCGTCATATGCAACGTTACACTGTCGACAAACGCTGGCTGTTCGAGGATCACCTCGATGCCCTGCTCCAGGGATACGCTGTGACGGCGTCCAAATCCGCAGTTGAAAATCTGCACAGGCAAGTGCTGGCCGGCAACACCCCGGCCCGAGTTCAGTGATGATCGAAACCAATCCTCTTATTGCGCTGGCAGCCTACCTGCTGGCCATCGTCACCTCCGCCCTGCTGTTGCGCGCGGTGCCGAAAATTGCCCGGCACCTGCAGCATTCCGGCGAAAGCCGCTATGCCAGCATCGACGGTCTGCGCGGCTATCTGGCGTTTGGTGTATTCGTGCACCATTCGATCATTACCTGGATCTTCTTGCGCACCGGCGTGATCGACTTCCCCCCGAGCAACTTCTATTCGATGCTGGGCCAGGGCAGCGTCGCGCTGTTCTTCATGATCACCGGGTTCCTGTTCTGGAGCCGCTTGCTCGCGCAGGGCCGCAACCACGACTGGCTGGCATTCGGCGTTTCGCGGGTTTTCCGCCTGTACCCGCTGTACCTGCCATTGATGCTGCTGGTGTTCGTCTCGATCTTCCACTTGCAGAGCTGGCAATTGAAAGAGCCGGGGCTGGAACTGTTCAAGCAGGTGCTTGCGTGGCTGACGTTCGACCGCCCGGACATCAACCAGTACCGACACTCCGGCATGCTGATATCCAACGTCACCTGGACGCTGGCCTATGAAGTGTTTTTCTACCTGGCACTGCCACTCGCCGGACTGGTGTTCATCTACCGCGGCAACTGGTTGCAGGTGGTGCTGTGCCTGATCGGCATCTACGCGCTGTACCAGATCATCGGTTGGGAGCATTCGCTGAAAAAGCACTTTCTGGCGAGTTTCCTCGGCGGTATCGCCGCCGCGTACTGGATTCGCCGCCCGGCGCTCGTGGCATGGAGCCAGTCACGCCTGGCGAGCATCATCGCCGTGCTCGCGCTGGTGGTTGCGTTCACCGCGTTCAGTCGGGCGTTCAAGACTGCGCCGCTGTTTTTGCTGACGCTGTTTTTCGTGATCGTGGCGTCCGGCAACAACCTGTTCGGCGCGCTGAAACCACGCAGCATTCGCTGGCTCGGCGAAATCAGCTACAGCACTTACCTGCTGCACGGTTTCGTCCTGTGGCTGATGGTGCAACGGCTGCCGCTGCTGCTGGATATCGATGCGCGGGAAGCTTCGGTGTACCTGCCCCTGGTGGCGATCTGCACGTGCCTGCTGATTCTGATCAGCAGCGTGACCTTCCTCTATATCGAGCAACCGGGCATGGCTGCCGGCAAGAAGGTTGTGCATTGGTTGCGCCAGCGCCAGAAGGGCGAAAAGGGCCTGCCGGAGAAAGTCGCTCGCTGAGTGTGAGCGACCAGGACCTCAGTCCTTTTCCAGCGGAGAAAAGAGCAAGCGCCCCAAGCCGCGCCAGGTCTTCTTGTTCCAGGCCTTGAACGGGATCTGCGCCAGCAGTTCGCGGGCCAGCTTGCGATTGCGGTTGGCGGTCTTGAGGAACATTGAGTTCAGCGCCTTGAAGCGTACTTCGTCATACAGCGGATGATCGCTGAACAGCGCATAGGTGCGCAGAATGTTCTCGATCATGAAGCGATGGTTCTTGTACGAGTTGGTAGCGTGCTTGCGGTAGCGCGCCATCACCACGTTCAAACCGTCGATGAAGTAGCCGGCGCGGGTCACTTTCAGCTCGATGTACAGGTCCTCAAGGCGAATCGTCGGATCGAAGCCACCCACCTTGTCCAGCGCCTCACGACGGATCATCAGCGTCGGTGCCGGTGGATACGGCTTGCGCTCAAGGAACATATCGTCGAAATCCAGACGGCGGAACGGCACGTCACGGCGCTGACGCTTCTCCGGGTAAAGGCTGCCATCGGCGTGCATCAATTCGATGTTGCCGGCGCAGATCCCGACTTCGGGCTTGCCGTCCATGTAAGCCACCTGGGTGGCGATTCTCTCCGGGTACATGATGTCGTCGGAGCCGAACGGCACGATCAGGCTGCCCTTGGCACGAGCGATGGCGCCGTTGAGGGTATTGGTCAGGCCCTGATTCTGCTGCACACGAAAATCGAAACCGTACTGCGCCTGCAACGCGCTGATGCGCTCGACACTGTCGTCCTTCGAACCGTCATCGACCACCAGCAGCTCGATGTTCTTGTAGGTCTGATTGAGGACGCTGAGGATGCTTTCCTCGATGTACGGGGCGTGGTTGTACGAGGCGATGATCACGGTGACGAGGGCGTTGGCTTCGCTCATGACTTGTTCTTCGCTCACGGCTGCTCCTTGCGGGCCTGCTCGAGGCCAGAGTCGATCAGGTCCAGATATTGCTGACGGAACACCTCGATGTCGTGTTGTTCCTGCAGGTAGCGATAAGCCTGCTCGCCCTTGGCCTTGAGTTCTTCATCCGATAGCGCGAGATAGTTGTCCAGCGCGGCGACCAGACTCGGTACATCCTTGGGTGTAATCGCCAAGCCACCGGCGCCTTCGATCAGCGGCAACATGGCCGGCACATTCGAGGCGATCACCGGCAGGTGTCCGCTCATGCCTTCGAGCAAGGCCAGGCCGAGGCCTTCGGCCAGCGAGGGCATGGTCCAGATGTCGAACGCACGCACGTATTGCAGGGCGTTTTCCTTGAACCCCAGCAGATGCGCACGGCCGCTCAAGCCCAGTTGCTCAATCTCCGCCGCCAGCGGCGCTTGCAGGCGTCCGGCACCGATAATTGCCAATTGAGTGTTCGGGTATTTGTCTTTCAGCGCGGCGAAAGCTTGCAACAGATAGGTGTGGCCCTTGACCGACACCAGCCGCCCCAGCGCGCCAATCAAACGCACATTCGGGTCGAGGCCCAACAACTCGCGGGCTTTGTCGCGGCTGTGCTGCAAGCCTTCGGCCTGCTCGATGTCGATGGCATTGGTAATGGCGTAGGTGTTCTGGTCGGTGAAGCCGCAATCGCAATCGAGCAGGTACTTTTTGACCGCCGGCGAAACGCCGACAAAGCGCCAGTGCCGATCGATCAGGCGCTGGGTCTGGCGGCGTCGGTAAAAGCGGTCGTATTCGCCAAAACCGTGGGAGATGCCAATGCACAGCGGCACCTTCAACCAGCGGTTGAGCGCCAGCATCATGTTCACCGGCTTGAAACGGTTGCAGATCACCACATCGAACTTTTCCCGACGGCAGAACTTGTACAGCTGCCACATCGCCCGCAGGCGCATGCCTTTGAGCGACTTGTCGGAAAACTCGAAGTACACCGAACGGTCAGCCCGGCTCACCGGCTCGCCCGGCCCCGGTTTGCCGCGCAGGAACGCCGCCGTGACTTCATAGCGATCCGCCGGTAACGCCTTGACGATCTGCTCGGCCAGGTCGGCGAAATCATGGGCTTTGACGTTGTAGTCGGGTTGCAGCTGCAACACCTTGGACCGTTGACTCATGACTCTCCCCGCTGATCGCCCGGTTCACCGTGTTTCAATAACCAGAACAATTCCTGGCGTCTGACCGCTTTTCGAAAAAACTCGTTTTCGCCGTACACCGACGCGGCCCGCCCGGCGAGCACACGCTGGATAACTCGGCGCAGGCGCCGCTTGAACGGTGCCGGCGGCTGCAGGTCATGCATCATGCCCAGCGCCATGGCCTTGTCCCGCTGCAACTCGATGGACAGCGACAGGCACAGCGGCTGCATCGGCACCGCCGCATCGAAGGCCGGCGGCAAGGCAATGCCCTGCCCGGTGTTGCCCATCGGCCAGCGGTCGTTGTCGTGCAAATGGTTGGCGTAACCGAGCAACGTCGGCTGCCAGTCGAGACTTTGGAGCGCCTGCAAAACCGCTTGCTGGGCGCAGACATGATCGGGATGCGGATCAAGGGTCGGGTGCGGCAACACGATCACGTCCGGACGGGCGCGCAGCAGCACTTCACGCAGGTCGGCCAGCAGGTTGTTCCAGGTCGGCGCACCATCGGCGTCGCCCGGCAGAGTGAACGGATTCAACTGACGAAACAGGCGCGTGTCATTCAAGTCCGCTTCGCGCGAACCTACTGCCTGATTCGGCGCAGCTTGCATCGCGGCCAGTTGCAGACAAAAGTAACCGAGCTGCACGCAGTGTTCCTGCGGGACACCGGCCCAACGCGGCACGGCGAGGCTGTCCCAGGCGCGCAACCGGCCCTTGAGCCGCGCCGCCTCGACCTTGTTCATGCCCATCTGTTGATAGTGTTCGGCTTCGATTTCGCCTGCGGTCAGGGTAACGATCCAGGCTTCGTCGGCCTGACTGTACAAGCCATAGGCCGCCAGTTCGGCGTCGTCGGCGTGCGGGGCAATGACCATCACCCGCTGACGACGGTAATCAGGCTGTTCCAGCGCCCACAACACCGGTTCGCCGGACACCCGGCAAAAGCGCCCGCGCAGGCGCAACTGGCCTTGCGACAGAGCTTGCGCCTGACCGCTGAGATTCAGATAGCGCAGGCCATTGACCCCGCGCTCGAAGGTTTGCGCATCCGGATTAGTCCCGCCGAGCAGTTCCACGCGCGGATCAAAGAAGCGTCCGAGCCAACTGCTTTTGACCTTTACCGCGAGGATCAACGTCGCTTCGTCGACCAGCATCACACCTTCATCCAGACGCAATTGTTCGCCGTTCAGATGCACCTTCGGCTGCGGCGTGAACGGTGGAAAGCTGTACTGGTAATCGTCTTTCGGCGAATAGAACAGGTGATCGGCAAACCACGCCTCGTGGGCGATCCAGCCAAGCACCGCGAGCACCAGCGGCAACCACCACGCCACCAGCACCCCGAGCGCGATCAACACGATCAGGGCGATCAGCAAGGTAATGCGTTTATTGCGCCGATGACGCTTGAGCAGTTGCTGTTTGCGGCTCATGGGCTGACTCATACGGTGAACACCGGCACAGGATTGCACCAGCGATCCTTGTATTCACGGTCGGCGCGACCGAAGGAAAACCGCAGCGGCTTGTTCAGTGCTCGCGCGTGCTCCCAGGCGCTTTGCGTATTGAGGAAGCTCAACACACTGCCAGGGCTGAATTCGCGGGTCTCGGGGTCGACGCCGCCGTTGATGTACTCGACGCTGATCCACTCCGGCGCTTCGACGCGGTACACCAGTTGAATGGCGATCGGCGCATCATTGAGGAAAATCACCGAGCCGATCAACAGTTCGCGCAGCAGCCCGATGACGTCGGCCATGCGCGCCGCGCCGGTGGCCGGAAAGCCCCAGCGGCGCTGGAACAGATCACAGTAGATCGCCGCCAGTTCGGCACTGGAAAACTCACTGACCGGACGCACCAGTCCACCCGCCTCTTCCAGCAAGCGCAGTTCGCGGCGCTGGTTGTAGCGAAACTTCTTCGACAATTCTTCGGGGGTGCGGGCCATGGCCAGTTGTTCGGTCTGCAACTTGAGGCCGCTGAAGCGGTTTTCGTTGAGCGCCGACAGATAGCGGGCGCGATGGCGCAGCGGCGCCTGGGCATCGGCGGCGGCCGGCAGGATCAACTCGGCATTGCCGAGGTCGAACAGGCCTTTCTTGCCGCTGCGCTTGAGCACGTCTTTGGACAGCGCCAAATCACGGCCCCAGGTCGGGATTGCCGCTTTGACTTCGCCGTCCTGCTCCCAGGCCAGATAACGCACCGGGATACCGGCCAGATCCGCCAGGCGTTCGACCACCAGCGGATGGGTCGCGACACTGCCGCCAAAACGCTGCCAGGCGCTGGCATAGGTGGAGGCGTCAACGGGCGACCAGCCACGTTCGCGCCAGCCTTGAAATCGGTTGAGCATCAGCCCCTCGGTGCCAGATCGGTAACTTGCGGCAGACGCCAGAAGGTGTCGCGCACCGCACGGTCGGAGAAACGCTCACGCAGACGATCGAGCATCAGCTCGGCGCACTGCCGGCGTTGCTGATCATCCATACCGGCCAAATGTTGCAGGCCTTGTGCAAGGTGTTCGGCATCGCCCAGCGGAAACAGAATGCCCACGCCTTCGACCACTTCCTTGGCCCCGCCACAGGCAGTGGCGAGCAAAGGCACGCCGGCGGCCATGGCTTCGAGCAGCACCATGCCGAACGGTTCGTGATCGGAGCTCAGGGCAAACACATCGAAGGCGCGGAAGTAATTGCGCGCGTCCGGCACCTGACCGAGAAACAACACCCGATCACCGATGCCCAGTTCGCGCGCCAGTTCCTTGAGATCCTGCTCCAGACGGCCCTTGCCGAGAATCACCAACTGACTGTTGCCCGGCAGACCCGGCAACGCGGCAGCAAAACCGTGCAGCAAGGTGGCCTGATCCTTGTCCGGGTGCAGCCGTCCAACGTTGCCGACAATGAACGCATCCGCCGCCAGACCGAGGGTCTCGCGGGCTTCGTGGGCTGACACTTGACTGGCCTGCAAGGCCGGCACATCGATGCGGTTGTACAAGGTCTGGATACGCGTCGACGGCCATTTCGGCAGGCAGCGCCGCATGTCGTCGCGCACGGCATCGGAGACGCCGAGCAGGCTCAGGCGCTTGCGGAAAATGTGCGCGAACAGCTTGCGCGTGCCGCGTTTGTAATCGTCAAACGCGTGGTGCACGCCAATCACCGGCAGCGACGTGCCGAGCAAGGCGATGTAGATCGGCTTGAAGCGATGGGCGATGCAGAAACTGAAATTGCGTGAAGCGGCGATCTTGCGCAAATCGCCGATGGCGCCCAGCTTCAGGCCACGAATGGCCTTGGAGCTGTATTCCATGAACAACACTTCATCGGAAGCACACGCTGCGGCCACCTCGCTATCGGCGGCCCCGGTCAGAAAGACCGTGGTCACCCGATAACCGGTGCCCGCGAACAGGCTGGCGTACTGCCGTGCGCAGTCGAGGAACGGCCCGTCATAGCCGTGACAGAACTGCAGCACATGGCGTTCAGCCGAGCGAGTCATAAGCGTTTGCGCCCTCTTTGACCACCAGAATGTCTTCCATGATCAGGTACTGAAGATCGGAACCGAAGAACATGTTCAGGGCATCGGTCGGCGAGCAGATCATCGGTTCACCACGACGGTTCAGCGAGGTGTTCAGCGACACGCCGTTGCCGGTGAGATTTTCCAGCGCCTTCATCATGTCGTAGTAGCGCGGGTTGTATTCGCGCTTCAGGACCTGGGCCCGGGAAGTGCCATCTTCGTGGACAACTTCCGGCACGCGGGTCTTCCACTCTTCCGCCACTTCGAAGGTGAAGGTCATGAACGGCGCCGGGTGATCGATCTTGATCATCTGCGGTGCAACGGTGTCGAGCATCGACGGGCAGAAAGGCCTCCAGCGCTCGCGGAACTTGATCTGGTGGTTGATGCGATCAGCCACACCGGCCACGCTCGGGCAACCGATGATCGAACGACCGCCCAGAGCACGCGGACCGAACTCCATGCGGCCCTGGAACCAGGCCACCGGGTTGCCATCGACCATGATTTTGGCGATCTGCTCCGGCATGTTGTCGAGCTTGCGCCAGGTCGGTTTGTTCTCGTGACGGGCGCACGCGGCGATCACGTCTTCGTTGCTGTAGGACGGGCCGAGGTAGACGTGTTCCATCTTCTCGACCGGCACGCCACGGGCGTGCGACACATAGGCCGCGGCACCGACTGCGGTGCCGGCGTCGCCGGATGCAGGCTGTACGAACAGCTCTTTGACGTCGTCACGGGCGATGATTTTCTGGTTGAGCTTGACGTTCAACGCGCAGCCACCGGCGTAGGCCAGCTTGCCGGTTTCCTTGAGCACGTCGCCCAGGTAGTAATCGATCATCTGCAGCGCGATTTTTTCGAACAGTGCCTGGATGCTGGCGGCGTAGTGGATGTACGGCTCGTCGGCGATGTCGCCCTCGCGCTTGGGACCCAGCCACTCGATCAGTTTCGGCGAGAAGTAGTAACCCTTGCCCTTCTCCTTGTAGCGACGCAGGCCGATCACGTTGGCGTAGTCAGTGTTGATCACCAGCTCGCCGTTCTCGAAGGAGGCCAGGCGCGAGAAGTCGTATTTGCTGGCGTCGCCATACGGCGCCATGCCCATGACCTTGAACTCACCGTCGAGCATGTCGAAGCCGAGGAACTCGGTGATCGCGCCGTACAGGCCGCCGAGGGAGTCCGGATCGAAAAATTCCTTGATCTTGTGGATCTTGCCGTTTTCGCCATAGCCGAAGAAGGTCGTGGCGTACTCGCCCTTGCCGTCGATGCCGAGGATCGCGGTTTTCTCTTTGAAACCCGAGCAGTGGTAGGCGCTGGAGGCGTGAGCCAGGTGGTGCTCGACCGGCTCGATCTTGATCTTCTTCGGATCAAAGCCCAGTTGCTCCAGGCACCAGACGATCTTGTTGCGATAACGCTTGTAGCGACGGTTGCCCATCAGGATCGCGTCGAGTGCACGATCCGGGGCGTACCAGTAACGCTTGGCATACTGCCAGCGGGCCTTGCCGAACAGGCTGATCGGGGCGAACGGAATCGCCACCACGTCAACGTCGGACGGCTTGATGCCGGCCTGTTCCAGGCAGAACTTCGCCGATTCGTAGGGCATGCGGTTCTTTGCATGCTTATCGCGGACGAAGCGCTCTTCTTCAGCCGCCGCCACCAGCTTGCCGTCGATGTACAAGGCGGCTGAAGGGTCATGGCTAAGGGCGCCGGACAGGCCAAGAATCGTCAATGCCACAGGGTCTAGCCTCTTTAGTCTGCATTCAGGCGCGATGCGCCTTGAAAATTGATGTGCCCTCGCACCGGGCGAGAGACAGCTAAAGGGCGGGATTATAGCGTAAACGTGGCGGGAATGACCCTGTGCGAATTGCCCTTGGTGAATCGGCCCGGTGAAACCTTGCTTTCACACTCAATAACCGCCCGCGCGCCAATAGATACCGAGATTGCCGTCACTGGCTTGGCGGTAATTCGTAGACGGCAACACCACCGTATCCAGCACCCCGGACAACGGCAGGTCGAGCAGCACGAACGGCTCCAGGACGCCGGAGGGGTCTGGGGACGCGTGGAGTACGCAGAAGTCGAACGCCAGCCCGCTGTAGCTCCGTGGAATCGACTGGCAATAGGTTTTCTGTTTGCGCAGGTCGCGGGCGACGTCAGCGTCCATCTGCCATACCGGGGCGGCAGTGCCGGAGCCGGATAAAAGCCATGCGCAGGTGCCCAGTGTTACAGCGCTTTGGATGCTCAAGGTTTGCCCTCCGAAGTGGTCAGGGCAAGCTGGCATCGGGGCTGGAACGGGCACAGCTCATGGCTTCTGGAGAAGCTGCAGGACACGTCAGTGGAGTTCGTCCGCTGTTGCTTAACCGGATTTTTTGGCGGCTTTAAAGCCCTATCGCGAGCAGGCTCACTCCTACAGGGGAATGCTTTCCCATGTGGGAGCCAGCCTGCTGGCGAAGGCGGCTCATGCCGCGCTGGAGATGTCCTTGGGCAACCGCTGATCGATCACCTGATACAACGCGCTGCTCTCGGGCCAGTTGCGCATGAACCGTGCCCGATCCCGTGCATAGGCCGCTGCGAAACTTCCGACAGAGCCGTGCTGACACATCGAATCCAGGTCGATCAACGCCCAGCGACCTTCCTGCCAGAACAGGTTATGCCCCTTGAAGTCGCCATGACTGATGCGCTCGGCAATCAATCGGGCGAACAGTTGATCCAGCGCCTGCAGCTCGGATTCCGGCGCCGCACCGCTTTCAACATACGGCGCAAAGCGCTCGATGATGTCCGGCCCCGGCAGAAACTCGGTCACCAGATAGGCGCGACTGCGCAGCCACAGAAAGCGCTTTTCCAGCACCGCCAGCGGTTTCGGTGTGGCGATACCGAGGAACGCCAGGCGATTGCCTTCACACCACGAGTGCCAGGCGCGGCTCGGGCGCCAAAAGCGCTTGAGCCAGTGCGCAAAGCCTTTGATGTTGTAGCGCTTGATCACCAGCGTGCGCCCGGCCACTTCGACCTTGCCAACACTCGCCGCGCCGCCGGTCTTGTACAGATGACCCTGATCGAGCAGCACATCGGCTTGATCCAGCACCGGCAGCATGGCTGCCTCTTCCTCACGACGGACTGCCCGCAAGCCAAACGCACCGCGCTGCACACTGAACAATGTGCACTCGCGGCCCACCTTGATCAGATAATCCTTCAGGCGCCAGGCGCGCACCTTGGCGATCTGTTTCTGCAGGGCTTCCAGCGGCAACGCATGCTCGCTGTTGCTCAGCAGGTAATACACCAGCAATTCTTCGGTGAACGGCTCCAGTGCCTTGGGCAACTGGGCGAAAAACACCCCGAGGTTTTCCAGCACCTTGTGCCGCGACAACGGCTGGCCAGCGGTCTCGGCACAGATCCCGGCACCGTCGATCAAGTACAACTGACCGCCCTGGCGCAGCAGGTTGTCGAGGTGCAGATCTTCCTGCCACAAGCCTTTGCCATGCAGTTGACCGATAGCGCCCAGTGCCTCGGCGAGCACCGCCGATTGCTCGTCCGCCAGCACCGGCAGCGATTCGACCTTCTGCCAGGCATCACCGAGGCTTTCGGCACCCTCAAGAAATTCGAACAGCAGCCAGCCGCCCTCGCCATCCTTCAGGCCATCCGCCAACAACAGCGGCGTGGTCAGTCCTTGTTCGGCGAGCAGTTTGACGCCCGTCAGCTCGCGCTGAAAATGCCGTGCAGCCTTGCTGCCCACCAGCAACTTGGCCAGCACCGGTCGCCCGCGCCAGACCCCGGCGCCGACATAACGCTGTCCCGGCAACACCCGCAGCAGGCTCAGCAACTGCAAATCCGCAGGACCGGCCGCATCAGCGAGGCTGATCGTCAGCGGCAGACTCGGCGCACGCCCGGCGCTTTTCAGTTCAGACAAGCGCATCAACGGGTCTCCTTGCGACTGCGCCGTGCGGTCAGGCGCGAAACCCAGCTGTCGACCAGCGAACTGTCGACGGTTTGATCGAGGTACGCCGCGAGCAACTCGCGCAATTGCGCCTCGCTCCATTCCGGCGCGCGACGCAGCAGCGGCTCCAGATCCTTGACCCGATCGCGCATGCCGAACAGCAGGGGCCGGGTCTTTTCCAGGTCGATCAACTGCGCCCGATAAGCGTCGCCCTCAGCCTGCAAGAAAATGTGCTTGGGATAAAAACAGCCGTGCACCTGACGCACGCCGTGCAGCTGGCGCGCCAGTCGTCCACAGGCTTTGAGAATGGCCGAGTGCTGCGCGGCGCTCAGCTCGGACCAGCGTTGCAACAGCGAGTCGAGATCATCCCAGCCGTCGAGGGCTCGGGTCAGCAGGATCGCCTGAACATCGCCCTTGACCTTGCGCTCGCCGAAAAACGCCGCTTGCAGTGCAGGAATTCCCAGCTTGTTGTAGCGGCTGATATTGCGAAACTCGCGGGCAAAACTCGGCTCGCCGAACGGCGCATGCAGGGTGCGGGTCAGGTAATTGCTCTGCCGTTTGAGATAGTAAGCCCGCCCTTCCAGCTCCAGACGGAACACGCTGCTCCAGCCACCGCCATCGGTGTTCGGTTCGTCCACGGCTTCGAGCTGCTTGGCCCAGAGCGCGTCGAAAGTGCCGAGGCCATGACGCTCAAGCAGCGCCCGGTCTTCAGCGGCCAGGAAATCAGTCATTCGCGTCCCTCGAAAAATCTCACCACGTGGCGAATCCGCTTCTTGTCGGCGGCATTGAGCCGGTCACGTCCGCGGTATTGCAGGTAGAAGCGCAGGCGCTGGGTGTTCGACAGGTGATATTTGGCCACCTTGTCGAGACAGGCCAGATCCTTGGTAATCCGGTATTTGAGCCAGAAGCCGCGCCAGAAATCGCCGTTCGGGCAGTCGATCAAAAACAGCTGCGCCTGATCGTCGATGAGCAGGTTGCGCCACTTCAGATCGTTATGGGTAAAGCGGTGGTCATGCATGGTTCGCGTGTAGCCTGCCAGTTGCCGGCTGATGCCATCGACCCACAGACGATCCTTGAGTTTCGGATCGTTGCGTTCGGCCAGCGCCGACAGGTCTTCGGTGCGCGGCAGCTCGCGGGTGATCATCGCGCCACGGGCATAGGCCGCGCCACGTCGCTCCAGACCCCAGGCCACCACTTCTGCCGTGGGAATGCCCCACTTGGCGAAGCGCTTGAGGTTCTGCCACTCCATCTTCACCCGCGGCTTGCCCAGGTAGCGGCGCAAACCTTTACCGGCGCCGACGTAGCGCTTGACGTAGTAATTGACGCCGTTGCGCTGCACGCGGATGACTTCGGACAGCGGATCACGGGTCAAACGCTCGCCCTGCAGGGCAAACACCGCTTCGAGGCTGCCGAAATCTTCGCTCAGTTCGCTGTATTGCGGCTCAAGAGTCCAACCCGCCATCAGAGCGCATCCCCGTATCGCTGTTTGCGCGCATAAAGCTTGTTGGCCTTGCCTTCGAGCCAGCTCAACAGCGGCGCTTCTTCTGCCAGGATCTGCCGCAGCGGTTGCTGGAAGTAGCCTTTGAGGAAACGCAACTTGTCGCGACGGGTCAGGCCGATGTCCAGCGCCGAAAAATACAGCGCGGCCAGATCCTTGTTGCGCCAGCGTTGCGTGATCTTTGCACGGGTCTGGGCGCGGTGCAGGTCGATCACCGAGAGCTTGAAATCGTCCGGCGTGACCGGTTTGTCGGTGTGCAGCAGGAAGTGGCAGATGTAGCAGTCGCGGTGGTTGACCCCGGCGCGGTGCATCATGCCGGTCATGCGTGCCACTTCAGCGATCAGCGCACGCTTGAGTTTCGGCTGCGGCGGGTTCTTGACCCAATCGATACTGAAGTCTTCGAGGCTGACGGTCGGCGCCAGCTCTTCGGTGACGATGAACGAATGCTGATCCGCCGGGTTGCTGCCCTTTTCGCCGTAAGCCACGGCGGTCATGGTCGGCACGCCGACTGCCTGCAAACGCTGGATCGCCTGCCATTCCTGCCCCGCGCCGAGCACCGGCAGCTTGGCGGTCAGCAGGTTCTTGAAGATCTCGCCCCAGCCGATGCCCCGGTGGATCTTGACGAAAAATCCGTTGCCGTCGACTTCCGTGCGCAGCGTGCGTCGAGCTTCCAGCTCGCGATAGACCTCGCCCTGCAAGCCTTCGACTTCGGCGAACGGGTCGCGTCCGGCCCACAGGCTCTTGAACGGTTCAGCCAGCATCAACTTCATTTAAGCGTGCTCCGCCAGAATCACATCGGCCGCGTGCTGCGGCATGCTGTAGAGGTCGGCCGTCTCGGCGAAGGCCAGACCATTGCGACTCCAGGCCGCGCGTGCAGCGTCGTCATTCAACATGTCAGTCAGGTACTGCGTCAGTTGCGCCTGCTCGAACGGTTCGTCCAGCACGCGCCCGGCGTCCGCCTCGGCGATGTAATGGGCGTAACCACAGACCGCGCTGACCAGCACCGGCAAACCGGCCACCAGCGCTTCGAGCAGCACGGTACCGGTGTTTTCGTTGTACGCCGGGTGGATCAACAGATCGGCGCCGAGCAGGAAACGCGGGATATCGCTGCGGCCCTTGAGGAACGTCACGTTTTCGCCCAGACCCAAAGTTGCACTCTGCATCTGGAACAATTTGGGGTCATCCTGGCCGATTACAAACAGCCGGGTGCGTTTCTTCAGTTCGGCGGGCAATGCGGCCAGCGCCTTGAGGCTGCGATCGACGCCCTTGGTCTTGAACCCGGAGCCGATCTGCACCAGCAGCAGTTCGTCGTCCTTGAGGTTGAATTCGGCGCGGAAACCGGCGCGAATCTGGTCGGCATCCGCCGGCCGTCGACGATCCTGGGCGATACCCGGCGGCAGCAGATGGAAGCGCTCCAACGGCGTGTCGTAGTGCTTGATGAACAGCGGCTGCTGCACTTCGGAAATCATCAGCACTTCGGTTTTCGCCTCTTTGGCGAACACCGCGCGCTCGTACTCGGCGAAGTGGCGATAGCGACCCCAGCGGCGGTACAGCGAATGGCGCAGGTTCTGCGCCTTGTCTTCGAAGCAGCCGTCGGCGGCGTAGTAGACATCCAGCCCCGGCATCTTGTTGAAGCCGATCAGCCGGTCCACCGGACGCTTGGCCAGATCCGCTTCCATCCATGCGCTGAGTTTCTCGTTGCGCCGATGGTTGAAGAACGCCTTGACCGGCGCCACCAGCACTTCGAAACCGGGCGGCACGTCGCCTTCCCAGATCAGGGTGTAGACTCGGATCTGGTGACCGCGCTTCTGGCATTCGAGGGCGATGCGCATGAAATCGCGCTGCAAGCCACCGAACGGGAAATATTTGTACAGGACAAAAGCCAATTGCATCAGCGCAGCTCCTCAGCCATTAACAACGTGCTCAGACGGCTGGCGACACGCTCGGGATTTACACGCGTGAAGCACAGAGGCTGCTCGCGCTTGAGGTCAAACTGACGGGCATCCTGCGCAGTCGGTTGGTAGGTACATTTCTTTTGCAGGCACGGAGCGCAAGGGAAATCACTGGCCATGTGAATCTGCACCTTGCCGTAGGCGCCGGTCAGGCCCGGGTTGGTCGGGCCGAACAGCGAAATCGTCGGCACATCCAGCGCGGCGGCAAGGTGACCAAGACCGGTGTCCACCGCCACGCAGGCCTGCGCACCGGCCAGCACTTTGCCGACCCCGGCCAGATTCAGCTTCGGCAGCACTTCGGCGTGTTTGAAACCGGCGGCAATGCGTTCGGCGCGGGCCTTCTCCTGCGGGTTGCCCCACGGCAGCTTGACCCCGACGCCCAGGTAGCCGACGCGCTCGGTCAGCTCGCGCCAGTAGGCTTCCGGCCAGTGCTTGGTGTCCCACGTGGTGCCATGCAGGAACACCACAAAGGCACTCTTGCGCGGCAATTCCACCAGACGCTCGACGTTGAGGCCGTAGTCGCCCAACCCTTTGGGCAGGTCATAACCAAGGGCGATGGCGAACAACTGACGCACCCGTTCGACCGCATGCTGCCCACGGGCTACCGCCAGTTTGCGGTCATAGAAACGTGCAGCGATCGGCTCGCGCGCCGAACCCTTATCGAGACCAGCCACCGGGGCTTTGACGTAGCGCGTCAGCCAGGCACTTTTCAGCAGGCCCTGAGCGTCGATCACCAGATCGTATTGGCTGGCGCGCACGCTTTGCTTGAAGCGCTTCCACTCGCCGCTCTTGAGGGTCTGCCAGAGGTTCTTGCGCCAGCGACGGATCGCCACCGGGATCACCTTGCCGACGGCCGGGTGCCACGTCGGGATCTCGGCGAAGCCTTCTTCCACCACCCAGTCGAACTTGATCCCGGGGATGGCCCGGGCCGCGTCGGTCAGCGCCGGCAACGCGTGAATCACGTCGCCCAGCGATGAAGTCTTGATCAGCAATACCCGCAACTTAATGAACCTCGACCACAGAGCCCTGCAGTTTCTGCAAGGCATCGTTGACCGCGTCCGGCATCAGCTGGCGCAGGCAGTTGTAATGGCCGAACCGGCAGGTACGGTCGAAGCACGGGCTGCAATCCAGACCCAGCCGAACGATTTCCACGTGCTCGGCCAGCGGCGGGGTGAAACCCGGCGACGTCGAGCCGTAGACCGCCACCAATGGACGGTTCAGCGCCGCCGCGACATGCATCAGGCCGGAGTCGTTGGAGACCACCGAATCGGCACAGGACAGCAGGTCGATGGCCTCGGCCAGCGAGGTGCCGCCGCTGAGGTTGACCGATTCTTCACGCAGGCCGGGAATCAGCCGTGCGCGGATGTCTTCGCCCACCGCGTGGTCGTTTTTCGAGCCGAACAACCACACCTGCCAGCCTTCGCGAATCCGCGCTTCGGCGACTTTGGCGTAATGCTCGGACGGCCAGCGCTTGGACTCGCCGAACTCGGCACCGGGGCACAGGGCCAACACCGGACGGTCGAGGGTCAGGCCGAACTTGGCCAGTGCCGCTTCGCGGGTCACCGGATCGATTTGCAGGCTCGGACGTGGATACGGTTTCGGCAGCTCGGCGTTCGGCTCGTAAGCCAGGGCCATGAAGCGCTCGATCATCAGCGGATAACGTTCCTTATCCAGCGTGCGCACGTCATTGAGCAGGCCGTAGCGGAATTCGCCGCGCCAGCCGGTGCGCTGCTTGATGCCGGCGAAAAACGGCACCAGCGCCGACTTCAGCGAGTTCGGCAGCAGGATCGCCTGATCGTACTGGCCGGCCAGGGATTTGCCGATTCGCCGACGCGTCGCCAGTTCCAGCGCGCCATGGCCGAGCGGAAAGCTCAAGGCCTTGCGCACTTCAGGCATGCGCTCAAGGATCGGCCGGCTCCACTCGGGGGCCAGCACGTCGATTTCGCATTGCGGGTGGCGCTGTTTGAGACACTGAAACAGTGTCTGCGCCATCACCATGTCACCGACCCAACTGGGCCCAACGATCAGAATATTCATGTGGTTTCCATAAACGAACCGGGGAGGCATTTACGCCTCCCCGCCTCGAGAATCACTGAGGGAGCGGCGCTGCTTGCGATGGGTCATTACCTTCAACATGACTGTCGACTGTCACTCCGCTATCGCGAGCAGGCTCGCTCCTACATGGTTTGTTCGTGTCTCAATCTGCAAATCACCACAAGTCCCTGTGGGAGCGTGGCTTGCCCGCGATGAGGCCATCACATCTGAAAGTGACGGTGGCTGACACTCCGCCATCGCGGGCAAGCCCGCTCCCACAAGGTATTCGATGCTTCAAATATCCGGTTTCAGCTTAGCCCCAACTCTTTCCAGATCCGCAATACCTGCCGGCGCTCCTCGACAAACTGGTCGCCTGCAATCACCCCGGCGTCCTTCTGCAAGGCCTGCCGGTGGGCGGCGGAGCGGTAAGCCTTATAGGCTTCGCGCAACAGGCTGGCGTCTTCGGCGGGCATCAGCCCTTCGTGTTCCAGCTCTTCCAGAATGCGGATGTTATCGGTCCAGCGCAGCAATGGCGGGTGGCTGTGCGACCACGCCAGGGCCGCGTATTGCACCATAAATTCAATATCGACGATACCTCCGGCGTCCTGCTTGAGGTCGAACGGCGCCATGGCCTCGAAGGCATTAGCCGCCGTACCGGCCGCGGTGCCCTTGGTGCCGAGGTTGTCGCGCATCTTGGCGCGCATCTCGCTGACTTCCTGTTGCAATTTCGCCAGATCCCGCGCTTTACCCAAAACCTGCGCCCGGACTTTCTCGAAGGCCTGGCCGACATCCTGACTGCCCACAAGCACCCGCGCCCGCACCAGCGCCTGATGCTCCCAGGTCCAGGCTTCATTTTCCTGATAGCGCTCGAAGGCTCCGAGTGAACTGACCAACAGCCCCGACGCGCCGGACGGGCGCAAACGCATGTCTACCTCGTACAGCTGACCGGAGTTGGTCTGCGCCGTCAGCAAGTGAATGATCCGCTGCCCCAGCCGGGTGAAGAACTGCGCGCCATCGATCGGTTTCGGCCCGTCGGTTTCCGCCTGCGGATCACCGTCATGGATGAACACCAGATCCAGGTCCGAACCATGCCCCAGTTCCAGCCCGCCGACTTTCCCATAACCGACAATGATGAAGCCCGGATCGCACAAACTGCAGTCAGTGCGCAGCGGCGTGCCGTACTTGGCCACGGTCTGGCGCCAGGCCAGCGCCAGCACTTGCTCGAGAATCGCTTCGGCCAGCCAGGTCAGGTAATCGCTGACTTTCATCAACGGCAGGCTGCCGGCGATTTCCGACGCGGCGACGCGCAAGCGGTGCGCGAGCTTGAAGTGACGCAGCGCCTCCATCTGCTGTTCGAGGTCGTCTTCGGGAATCCGCGTCAGCCGTTCGCGCAGCTCGGCGGCCAGTTCTGGCGCCAGTGGCGGCTTGAACAGGCGACCTTCATTGAGCAACTCGTCGAGCAGCAGCGGGAAACGGGTGATCTGCTCAGCAATCCACGGACTGGCCGCGCACAGCGTCAGCAAGCGCCGCAAGGCGCCGGGGTTTTCCGTCAGCAGGACTAAATAAGCCGAACGCCGCGCTACCGCTTCGACCAGCGGCAGCACCCGCTCCAGCACCAGATCCGGGTTGTCATGTTCCACCGCCTGAGCCAGCAGACGCGGAATAAACGCATCGAGACGTTCGCGACCCAGGCGCTGCATCGCGCGCAATTGCGGGCTGCCACGCAAACTGGCCAGCGCTTTCAGCGCTTTGCTCGCGTCCTTGAAGCCGCCCTCTTCCAATTGTCGGCAAGCGGCCTCCTCATCCTGCGCCTCTTCCCACAGCGGCAACCACTCACCACCGACCACCACCTCGCAGTCGGCGCCCTCTTCTTCATCGGGATCGGCGATCACCTGCGCGAAGTGCCAGGCCACACGGCCGCGCCAGAACATCAGCTTTTCGTGGAAGGCCTGCCAATCGGCGAAACCGAGCATAAAGGCAATGCGCGCCTGATCCTGAGCGCCGTCCGGCAACATCTGGGTCTGGCGGTCGGCAATCGCCTGGATCGCGTGTTCGGTGTAGCGCAGGAACTCGTAGCCTTCGCGCAATTCACTGATCACTGCCGGCGGCAGATAGCCTTGCCCTTCCAGCGTGCTCAATACCTTTAATAGAGGACGCTGCTGCAGGCTCAGATCGCGCCCGCCGTGGATCAACTGGAAAGCCTGGGCGATGAACTCGACTTCGCGGATGCCGCCGGAACCCAGCTTGATGTTGTCGGCCATGCCCTTGCGCCGCACTTCCTGCTGGATCAACTGCTTCATGGTGCGCAGCGCTTCGATCGCCGAGAAGTCCAGATAACGCCGATAGACGAAGGGGCGCAGCATGTCGAGCAACTGCGCGCCGGCAGTCTGATCGCCGGCCACCACCCGCGCCTTGATCATCGCGTAGCGTTCCCAGTCGCGGCCCTGATCCTGGTAATACTGCTCCAGCGCATTGAAGCTCAGCACCAGCGCGCCGGACGAACCGTACGGGCGCAGGCGCATGTCGACGCGGAACACGAAGCCGTCGACCGTCATCGGATCGAGGGCCTTGATCAGGCGCTGACCGAGACGAATGAAGAATTCCTGATTATCCAGCGCGCGTTTCACGCCGACGGTTTCGCCGCCCTCGGGGTAGGCGAAGATCAGGTCGATGTCCGACGACAGGTTCAACTCGACCGCGCCGAGCTTGCCCATGCCGAGGATGACCATCTGTTGCGGCAGACCGCTGCGCCGACCGGTTGGCGTGCCGAACTGATCGCAGTGGCGACGGTACAACCATTGATAAGCCTGATCGATGGTGGCGTCGGCCATGTCTGAAAGATCGCGGCAGGTCTGTACCAGATCGGCCTGGCGGTTCAGGTCGCGCCAGATGATTCGTACCTGATGGCGAGCGCGCTGGCGACGCAGGACACGACCGAGTTCATCTTCGCTTTGCGCGGTGTTCACGGCGGCGGCAATCTGCGCGCAGAGTTCACCCGGCGCGTACGGCCGGTCGAGTTCGCCGGACTGCACCAGCGACAGCAACATCAAAGGGTCACGAACGCTCTTTTCAATGACGAAATCGCTGGCGGCACCGACGCGGGCGAATTGCGCCCAACGCTCCGGTGTCCAGGTCGACAAGCCGTGATCGTCTTCCAGCGCGGCGACGGCCGTACGGAACGACTGCTCGGATCGAGTGACCAACGGCAGGAGAATGGCGGGGAGTTCAGCGAGCACGGGCAGGGTCATGGTCTATCCTTGATCGGCGTGTAAATGGCCGCTTGTAGTGTTTGATGAAAACCCGCTACGCGAAGGACTGTCGAACAAAAGTTAGAAATAGCTGAAATTTCTTCTTCTTTGGCATCCAGCATCAAACTTTCACCTTTTTCGGATGGTAATCGACCAACCTTAACGATTATTCTCACAACGCAGTCGGAGGCCACAAGCCTTTCCTCTGTAGTTTTACTACTCGTCTATACAGGCGAAAGGCTGAAATGCTCAAAGATTTGTAGTAAAACTACACGCCGCCGGAACAACCTGTCGGCAATCCAAGAATTTTAAATCGTCTGCCCACAAGGCCAGTCGCAAACTCAGGCAACCGATTCTGGAAGCCTTTCCGCCCTGGAGCAAGCCATGCAAGACCTCGATCCCGTCGAAACCCAGGAATGGCTGGACGCCCTGGAATCGGTTCTCGACAAAGAAGGCGAAGACCGTGCTCACTATCTGATGACCCGTATGGGTGAACTGGCGACCCGCAGCGGTTCGCAGCTCCCTTACGCCATCACCACGCCTTACCGCAACACCATCCCGGTAACCCACGAAGCACGCATGCCTGGCGACCTGTTCATGGAACGCCGCATTCGCTCGCTGGTGCGCTGGAACGCGATGGCCATGGTAATGCGTACGAACCTGAAAGATTCTGACCTGGGTGGTCACATCTCCAGCTTCGCTTCCAGCGCGACCCTGTATGACATCGGCTTCAACTACTTCTTCCAGGCCCCGACCGACGAACACGGCGGCGACCTGATCTACTTCCAGGGCCACACCTCGCCAGGCGTTTACGCCCGTGCATTCATGGAGGGCCGCATCACCGAAGACCAGATGAACAACTTCCGCCAGGAAGTCGACGGTCAGGGCCTGTCGTCCTATCCGCACCCTTGGCTGATGCCTGACTTCTGGCAGTTCCCGACCGTATCCATGGGTCTGGGTCCGATCCAGGCGATCTACCAGGCACGCTTCATGAAGTACCTGGAACACCGCGGTTTCATCCAGCCGGGCAAACAGAAAGTCTGGTGTTTCCTGGGCGACGGCGAGTGCGACGAGCCGGAATCCCTGGGCGCGATCTCCCTGGCCGGCCGCGAGAAGCTGGACAACCTGATCTTCGTCATCAACTGCAACCTGCAGCGCCTCGACGGCCCGGTTCGCGGCAACGGCAAGATCATCCAGGAACTCGAAGGCGTGTTCCGCGGTGCACAGTGGAACGTGACCAAAGTCATCTGGGGCCGTTTCTGGGACCCACTGCTGGCCAAGGACGTCGACGGCATCCTGCAACGTCGCATGGACGAAGTCATCGACGGCGAGTACCAGAACTACAAAGCCAAAGACGGCGCGTTCGTTCGCGAGCATTTCTTCAACACGCCTGAACTCAAGGCGATGGTTGCCGATCTGTCCGACGACGAGATCTGGAAACTCAACCGTGGCGGCCACGACCCGTACAAGGTCTATGCGGCGTACCACGAAGCGGTCAACCACAAAGAACAACCGACCGTCATCCTGGCCAAGACCATCAAGGGTTATGGCACCGGTGCCGGCGAAGCGAAAAACACGGCGCACAACACCAAGAAAGTCGACGTCGACAGCCTGAAGCTGTTCCGCGACCGCTTCGACATCCCGGTCAAGGATGAAGAGCTGGAGAACCTGCCGTTCTTCAAGCCAGAGCCAAACAGCGCCGAAGCCCGCTACCTGAGCGAGCGCCGTGCTGCACTGGGCGGTTTCGTACCGCAGCGCCGCGCGCAGAGCTTCAGCGTACCGACCCCGGATCTGGACACCCTGAAAGCCATCCTCGACGGCTCGGGCGACCGTGAAATTTCCACCACCATGGCCTTCGTGCGGATCCTCGCGCAACTGGTCAAGGACAAGGAAATCGGCCCGCGCATCGTGCCGATCATCCCGGACGAAGCCCGTACCTTCGGTATGGAAGGCATGTTCCGTCAGCTGGGCATCTACTCCTCTGTCGGCCAGCTCTACGAGCCAGTCGATAAAGACCAGGTAATGTTCTACAAGGAAGACCAGAAAGGTCAGATCCTTGAAGAAGGCATCAACGAAGCGGGCGCCATGAGTTCCTTCATCGCCGCCGGTACTTCGTACTCCAGCCACAACCAGCCGATGCTGCCGTTCTACATCTTCTACTCGATGTTCGGCTTCCAGCGTATCGGTGACCTGGCTTGGGCCGCTGGCGACAGCCGCACCCGTGGCTTCCTGATCGGCGGCACCGCCGGCCGTACCACCCTGAACGGTGAAGGCCTGCAACACGAAGACGGTCACAGCCACCTGCTGGCCGCGACCATCCCGAACTGCCGCACCTACGATCCGACCTACGGCTACGAGCTGGCGGTGATCATTCAGGACGGCATGAAGAAGATGACCGAAGAGCAGCAGGACATCTTCTATTACATCACCGTGATGAACGAGTCGTACCAGCAGCCAGCCATGCCGGCCGGTGCCGAAGAAGGCATCAAGAAAGGCATGTACCTGCTCGAAGAAGACACCCGCGATGCAGCGCACCACGTGCAACTGATGGGCTCCGGCACCATCCTGCGTGAAGTGCGTGAAGCGGCGAAGATCCTGCGTGAAGAGTTCAACATCGGCGCTGACGTATGGAGCGTCACCAGCTTCAACGAACTGCGTCGCGACGGCCTGGCCGTAGAGCGCAGCAACCGTCTCAAGCCTGGCCAGAAGCCCAAGCAGAGCTACGTTGAAGAGTGCCTGAGCGGCCGTAAGGGTCCGGTGATTGCCTCTACCGACTACATGAAGCTGTTCGCCGAGCAGATCCGTCAGTGGGTACCGTCCAAGGAATTCAAAGTCCTGGGCACCGACGGTTTCGGCCGCAGCGACAGCCGCAAGAAACTGCGTCATTTCTTCGAAGTCGACCGTCATTTCGTGGTGTTGGCAGCCCTGGAAGCACTGGCTGACCGTGGTGATATCGAACCTAAAGTCGTGGCCGAGGCCATCGTCAAGTTCGGCATCGACCCGGAAAAACGCAACCCACTGGACTGCTGAGGAGACATTTTGTGAGCGAACTCATTCGCGTACCTGACATCGGCAGCGGTGAAGGTGAAGTAATTGAACTGTTTGTGAAGGTCGGCGACCGTATTGAAGCCGACCAGAGCATCCTGACCCTGGAATCGGACAAGGCCAGCATGGAAGTGCCGGCCCCGAAGGCTGGTGTCATCAAGAGCCTGAAAGTGAAGCTGGGCGACCGCCTGAAAGAAGGCGACGAACTGCTCGAGCTGGAAGTCGAGGGCGCCGCGCAAGCGGCTCCTGCGCCTGCCGCTGCACCGGCCAAAGCCGAAGAAAAACCGGCTGCTGCCGCTCCTGCTGCTGCCGCGCCAGCCGCTGCCCCGGCTGCCGCTTCGGTGCAGCAAGTGCACGTGCCGGACATCGGTTCGTCGGGCAAGGCCCAGATCATCGAGATCCAGGTCAAGGTCGGCGACACCGTCGAGGCTGATCAGTCGCTGATCACCCTGGAATCCGACAAGGCCAGCATGGAAATCCCGTCGCCTGCCGCAGGCGTGGTCAAGGCCATCAGCGTCAAGCTCAACGACGAAGTCGGCACTGGCGACCTGATTCTGGATCTGGAAGTGGCGGGCGCTGCGGCCCCGGCTGCGGCCGCTCAGGCTCAGGCTGCTGCTCCGGCACCCGCCGCTGCGCCTGCTCCGGCTGCCGCTCCAGCCGCCCCGGTCGCCGACAGCGTTCAGGACATCCACGTACCGGACATCGGTTCGGCCGGCAAGGCCAAGATCATCGAAGTGCTGGTCAAGGCTGGCGACAGCGTTGAAGCCGACCAGTCGCTGATCACCCTCGAATCCGACAAGGCGAGCATGGAAATCCCGTCGCCTGCCGCGGGCGTGGTGGAAAGCGTTTCGATCAAGCTGGACGACGAAGTCGGCACCGGCGATCTGATCCTCAAGCTGAAAGTCAAAGGTGCGGCCCCGGCTGCGGCCCCGGCTCCAGCTGCCGCTGCGCCAAGCGCTCCGGCACCTGCCGCTGCTGCTCCGGCTGCCGCTGCCCCGGCTGCTGCCGCTCCGGTTGCTGCGCCGGCCAAGCCTGGCGCGAAAGTTCACGCCGGCCCTGCCGTGCGTCAACTGGCCCGTGAGTTCGGCGTAGAGCTGAGCGCTGTTGGCGCCAGCGGTCCGCACGGTCGCATCCTCAAGGAAGACGTGCAGGTTTACGTCAAGGCGATGATGCAGAAGGCCAAGGAAGCGCCAGCTGCTGGCGGCGCAACTGGCGGCGCAGGCATCCCGCCGATTCCGGTGGTGGACTTCAGCCGCTTCGGCGAAATCGAAGAAGTGCCGATGACCCGTCTGATGCAGGTCGGCGCGGCCAACCTGCACCGCAGCTGGCTGAACGTGCCGCACGTGACGCAATTCGACTCGGCGGATATCACCGAGCTGGAAGCCTTCCGTGTGGCGCAGAAAGCCGTCGCGGAGAAGGCCGGCGTCAAGCTGACCATCCTGCCGCTGCTGCTCAAGACCTGCGCACACCTGCTCAAGGAACTGCCGGACTTCAACAGTTCGCTGGCGCCAAGCGGCAAGGCGATCATTCGCAAGAAGTACGTCAACATCGGCTTTGCGGTCGACACCCCGGATGGCCTGCTGGTACCGGTCATCAAGAACGTCGACCAGAAGAGCCTGCTGCAACTGGCCGCAGAAGCTGCTTCGCTGGCTGAAAAAGCCCGGACCAAGAAGCTCTCTTCGGACGAGATGCAGGGCGCCTGCTTCACCATTTCCAGCCTCGGCCACATTGGCGGCACCGGCTTCACGCCGATCGTCAACGCGCCGGAAGTGGCGATCCTCGGTGTTTCCAAGGCAACCATCCAGCCAGTCTGGGACGGCAAAGCCTTCCAGCCGAAACTGATGCTGCCACTGTCGCTGTCCTACGATCACCGCGTGATCAACGGCGCTGCTGCTGCACGCTTCACCCAGCGTCTGGGCAGCCTGCTGGGCGACATCCGCACCATCCTGCTGTAAAGCGTTCGGCCCTCCGGCAACGGAGGGCCGACTGCGTTCCACGTTTTCGAGCGCCACACGCTCGTACCTCAACCCCGTCAGTTTGACGGGGCTTTTTTTGCACTGAAAAAAGTGCAGCGCCTCTTCCTACAAGTTCGGTTTACTTGAACTACGACTGCAGTCGAATTCGTCTCGATATTTTTCATCGACAGGCAACTAATCTCTGCCCTCGGATTAAATAACGATTTCCCTGCGTTATTTATAAAAAATGAAACTTACTCGAACGGACTCGAATATGTTCAAGCCAACTATTGGCCCGATTATCGGCCACACGACAACTCATCACGCGCGCATATTCATGCGCGCCGACAAGCAAGGCAATGCACCGGTATTTGCCGCCATTCGCTATCGGAAGTCTGGAACACAACAGTGGTCAGCTAGTACTTTCGCCGAACCCGATGCGCTGCGCGACATGACCGAAGTGTTCACCCTCAACAACTTGAGCAGTGACACCGAATATGAATACCAGACCGGCTGGTTCAGCCCGATGAATCCGGTCCATACCGTGGACAGTGTCGCCGAACTGCCGCTGCAGTGGCCGCGGGAAATCTATCGATTGCGTACCCGCTCAAGCAATGCCCTGCAGCCAAAGGCCTATATCGTCGGCTCTTGCCGCTATTTGCGCATGACGGCGGGGGTGCCGGTGCTGCCCCATCTGGGTGACCGGATCTTTGCCTCCATCAACCAATTGATCGAAGGTGCGCAGCCGCCGATCAGTGCCACCCTGATGACGGGTGATCAGGTTTATCTCGACGACCTTAATCTGTTCGCGCCTGATCGTGAATATAAGGACATCCTCAGCAAGTACCGTGCGGCCTTCTCTCAGCCGAATATTCAGCGTTTGATGTCCGGCACTTCGACTTATATGATCCTGGACGATCACGAAATCGAAGACAATTGGCCGGCGAATGCCGAACCATCAGATCAAGTGTTATATCGCAATGCAATGGCCGCCTATGAAATCTATCAAGTCAGTCACAGCCCGGCGCATGAACTTACAACTAACGAAAAGGTGAATCGGGCAAAACTCGAGCACTACTGGTATCAATTCAGTGACGCTGATATCGAATGGTTTGTGACCGACAGCCGCACCCGCCGCAACCTGTCAGCCGATGATCGCCGCATCCTCGATGAAGCGCAGGAACAGGCGCTGATCGAATGGCTGATCAATAGTCCGGCGCGGGTGAAATTCGTCGTGACCAGCGTAATGTTCTACCCGGATCGCCAACTGCTGGGCGACGACGCCTGGAAAGCTTTCCCGGAGCAGCGCCTGCGCCTGCTGGAAACCATCCGAACCCGACGCATCAAAAATGTCGTGTTTGTCTCGGGCGATGTGCATGGCTCGCTGACTTCGCGCCTGACCCACAGCGAAGACCCGGACTTCGAAGTCCATACCATCGTTTCCTCACCGTTTTACAACAGCAAGCTGCTGCCCTATGCCAAGGCGTCAACGTTCATCCTCGATCGACCGCTGGCGCGCACGGCGATGGGTGATTATCAGCATGAGTTGACCAGCCCGGTCATCAGCGAAGACAACTTCGCCCATGTAGTCGTCGAGACTGATCAAATTCTGGTCAATTACCATGATCGTGATGGCAAGAAGCTGCAATCGATCAGCCTGAAATTACGCTGATATCTTGAAAGATCGCAGCCTTCGGCAGTTCCTACATTGGCATGCATCCACTGCGGGAGCTGCCGCAGGCTGCGATCTTTTGCTCTTTTCAACCACCTACTGGAGAAATGCTCTAAGCGGCCGACACATTCTTATAGCACTTGGCCTTCATCTCTCTTGTCAGTCGGTGCCGCAATGATGCAACCTTGCCGCAGGCAACAGTAAAGAGGGCGCGAGCCCGGCGCGTTCAGCATATTTCCAAGCGAGTTCCTTCATGAAGAGCCAACCCGATGCCGCCAGCCGTATGGCGGCCGAGGTAGTGACGCAGTTGCCTGTGCCCTCGCGGCTCGGCATGCTGCGTTTCGAGCGCTTGAATGAAGCCAGTTGGGCGATGCTGTTTCTCGACCCCAACTGCGAACGCCAGTTTGGCCAGCCGGCCGTCGAATTGTGTGCCCTGGTCGGCTCGCCCTACGCCAGCCTGATGGAGCCTGAAGCGCGCTATCAACTGCACGACACCATTCAGCAACAACTGCGCGACAGCCCGCATTATCTGGTGCGCTACACCTTGCACACCGCCGCTGGCGTGTTGAGCATCCTCGAGCTGGGCGAAGCCTATAAGCAGCACAATCGGCACTTGCTGCGCGGTTATCTACTGGCGGTCGATGATGTCTTCGACGAAGCGCCAGCGCTGCCCTCGGTCGACCTCGAAACCCAGAACTCGCGCCTGCAGATCGCCCTTGAACTCAACCAGCGCGCCCAGCAGGAACAACTGCAGCACCTTGATCGGGTGCGCGCCCAGCAGGACCTGATTCTGCTGCTCGCCCGCCAACGCTACAGCAGCCACAACTCGCTGCAGGAAGCCGCCGAACTGATCACCCGCTGCGCCTGCGATATCTATGAAATCGACTGCGCCAGCCTGTGGAACCTCGAAGGCAATCTGTTGGTGCCGATTTCCGCGTATCACCGCGCAACGCAGGAATACCTCCTGCCGGAGGTGATCGACATCAGCGGCTTTCCCGACTACATGGAAGCGCTGCACGGCAGCCGCGCCATCGACGCGCATAATGCGATGCGCGACCCGCGCACACGCGAGATGGCAGAGGCCCTGCGCCCGCGCGACGTCAACGCCATGCTCGACGCCAGCATCCGCGTCGACGGCCAGGTGGTCGGCGTGCTCTGCCTGGAGCAGACCGGCGTCACCCGCGCCTGGCAGTCCGATGAAATCGCCTTTGCCGGTGAGCTGGCGGATCAATTCGCCCAGGTCATCAACAACCACAACCGCCGCACCGCCACCAGCGCCCTGCACCTGTTCCAGCGCGCAGTGGAGCAAAGTGCCAACGCCTTTTTGCTGGTCAATTGCGACGGTGTGGTCGAGTACGTCAACCCGAGTTTCACCGCGATCACCCAGTATTCCACCGAAGAAGTCCACGGCCAGCGCCTGTCGGAACTGCCGGCCCTGGAAAACCTCAGCGAGCTGCTGTTCGACGCGCCTTCGGCGCTGGCCAAGAGCAATAGCTGGCAGGGCGAATTCAAGAGCCGGCGCAAGAACCTCGAACCCTACTGGGGCCAGTTGTCGATCTCCAAGGTGTATGGCGACAACCGCGAACTGACGCACTACATCGGCATCTACGAAGACATCACTCAGACCAAACTGGCGCAGCAGCGCATCGAGCGTCTGGCGTACACCGACAATCTGACCAACCTCGGCAACCGCCCGGCGTTTATCCGCAATCTGGACGAGCGCTTCGCCCGCGATAGCGATACGCCGATCAGCCTGCTGCTGGTGGACATCGACAACTTCAAGCGAATCAACGACAGCCTCGGTCACCAGACCGGCGACAAACTGTTGATCAGCCTGGCCCGGCGTCTGCGCAACAGCCTCAGCCCGAGCGGCAGCCTCGCGCGGTTTGCCAGTAACGAGTTCGCCGTACTGCTCGACGACACGGATCTCGCCACCGGCCAGCAGATCGCCAACCAGTTGCTGGCGACCCTCGACAAACCGATGTTCGTCGACAACCAGTTGATCAGCGTCACTGGCTCCGTGGGCCTGGCCTGCGCGCCGCTGCACGGACGCGATCCGCAAACCCTGATGCGCAACGCCGGCCTCGCTCTGCACAAAGCCAAGGCCAACGGCAAGCATCAGGTGCAAGTCTTCACCGAAGCGCTGAATGCCGAGGCCAGCTACAAGCTGTTCGTCGAGAACAACCTGCGCCGCGCCCTGACCCAGAACGAGCTGGACGTGTTCTACCAGCCCAAGCTATGCCTGCGCAGCGGTCGCCTGCTGGGCATGGAAGCACTGCTGCGCTGGAACCACCCCGAACGCGGGATGATCCGCCCGGATCAGTTCATCAGCGTGGCCGAAGAAACCGGCCTGATCATTCCGATCGGCAAGTGGATTGCCCGCCAGGCCTGCCGCATGAGCAAAGCGCTGACCGCCGCGGGCATGGGCAATCTGCAAGTGGCGATCAACCTGTCACCCAAGCAGTTCTCCGATCCCGATCTGGTCGCGTCCATCGCCAACATCCTCAAGGAAGAAGCGCTGCCGGCCAGTCTGCTCGAACTGGAGCTGACCGAAGGTTTGCTGCTGGAAGCCACCGAAGATACGCACTTGCAGCTCGATCAGCTCAAGCGCCTGGGCCTGACTCTGGCCATGGACGACTTCGGTACCGGTTACTCGTCGCTCAGTTACCTGAAGAAATTCCCGATCGACATCATCAAGATCGATCGCAGCTTCATCCACGAAATCCCCGACAACCAGGACGACATGGAAATCACCTCCGCGGTGATCGCCATGGCGCACAACCTGAAGCTCAAGGTCGTGGCCGAAGGCATCGAGACCGCCGAGCAGCTGGCGTTCCTGCGTCGCCATCGGTGCGACGTCGGCCAGGGCTACCTGTTCGACCGGCCGATCCCCGGCGGCGAGCTGATTCAGGCGCTCAAGCGCTACCCGCGCGGCCCGCTCTGCCTGTAGCCCCTGTAGGAGCTGCCGAAGGCTGCGATCTTTTGATCTTGTTTTCAAAAAGCAAAATCAAAAGATCGCAGCCTTCGGCAGCTCCTACATTGGGTAGTGATTAAACGGGCATCATTCGGCACACTGGCGGTCTGATTTTTTACATCCCATCCTGACTGAGAGGAACGATCATGGTTCTGCGCTCGGAAATTCTGGTGAACAAAAACGTGCTACCGACCAAAGACCAAGCTCTACCCGGCCGCGAAACCGCGATGACCCTGCCTGAAAAGCATTTCGTCTTCGAAGAAACCCCGTTGCTCGGCCCGTTTTTCCAGGACGTCGACTTCGCGATCTTCGGTCTGGGTTGCTTCTGGGGCGCGGAGCGCCGTTTCTGGCAGCGCGAAGGCGTGGTCAGCACCGTGGTCGGTTACGCCGGCGGCTACACGCCGAACCCGACTTACGAAGAAGTCTGCTCGGGCCTGACCGGCCACGCCGAAGTGGTGCTGGTGGTGTATGACAAGGCCAAAGTCAGCTATGAAGAGCTGCTGGCGATGTTCTGGGAACTGCACAACCCGACTCAGGGCATGCGCCAGGGCAATGACATCGGCACTCAATACCGCTCGGTGATCTACGCGACCTCGCCAGAGCAACTGGACGCGGCGCTGAAGAGCAAAGCGGTGTATCAGGCTGAACTGTCGAAGGCAGGCCTGGGCGAAATCAGCACCGAAATCGAACAGGCGCCGACCGTGTATTTCGCCGAGGCCTATCACCAGCAATACCTGGCGAAAAACCCTGAAGGTTATTGCGGGATCGGCGGCACCGGCGTGTGCATGCCACCGAGCCTGGCGGGTAACTAAACCCCAAAGCATCGCGGGCAAGCCCGCTCCCACAGGTTTAGCGCCGACTTCAAAATGGCGCAGTACTTTGTGGGAGCGGGCTTGCCCGCGAAGGCGTCCGTTCAGACACCGCTAAAACAGTTGATCAGCTTTCAGCAATCAACCAATCCATCTGCCATCCACCCTGAGTCTGCCCAAGCTTCTTCGACAACCACGGCAGCAACTCACGCAATTCTTCCTCCAGCCCCCACGGCGGATTGGCAATCGCCATCCCGGAGCCGTTCAGGCTGTTCGGCGTATCCAGCGGATGCACCAGCAGTTCCACGCGCAGCAACTTCGGCGCGCCGGTACCGGCCAGATCCTGATAGAAACGGCGCAACGCACGCTGATCCTTTACCGGATACCAGATCGCCGCGACGGTCTGGCGCATGCGGCCAATCGCCTCTTTCAGCGACGCCGCACACTTTTGCATCTCGTCGAGCTGTTCGAACGGCGGATCGATCAGCATCACCGCCCGCTTCTCCTGCACCGGCAGCATCGCCCGCGCCACGTGCCAGCCCTCGCCCAGATGCACCTTGACCCGACGATCGCCGGCCATGTTCTCCTTGAGCTGCACGCCGTCTTGCGGGTGTTTCTCGTTGAGCATCACCCGATCCTGCGGCCGGGTCAGACGCCGCGCCAGCTCCGGTGACCCCGGGTAGTAACGCAACTGGCCATCCGGGTTCATCTCGTGCAGCACCTTCATGTAATCGGCGGTCAGCGCCGGCAAATCCGGCTGATCCCATAAGCGCGCGATGCCTTCCAGGTACTCACCGGTACGGTTGGCCTGATCGCCCTGCAAGTCATACAGACCGATACCGGCGTGCGTATCGAGATAGGCAAACGGCTGCTCCTTGCGCGACATCAGGGCGATGAGGCGGGTCAAAGTCAGGTGTTTGAACACATCGGCGTGATTGCCGGCATGGAAGGCGTGACGATAATTCATGGCTGCTCCTGCGAGGGCCGTGAAGTTTACCTTTTACCGGGCGGCAAGTCAGGGGTTGGGGGCTGAGCGGCCCTCTTACACCTTAAGATCCGGCCCAATATCTGTGGCGAGGGGATTCATCCCCGATGGGCTGCGCAGCAGCCCCCTATTCCGTCACATGTTTTATTTGATGCTCCACGATGACAGGTCTTGGGGCCGCTTCGCTGCCCATCGGGGATGAATCCCCTCGCCACAGTTCAGGTACCTCGACAACCCATCGAAAGCTTTATCAAAACCCAGGACGCGAACATCGCTGATCCGAGGACTTCGCCCGGAAATTTCATTCTGCTTCGTCCTGCAAATGGTCCAATAACGCCGATTGCGACGTTTCTTCCGACGCTGAAACCTGGAAAAACCGCCTGACCTTGCAACGTAAAACCGGCTCGGGAAAGGCCTCGAACAAGGCAGGATGCTCCTCGCTCAGCCACTGCACAGCATTGCCGATGCGAATGTCATCAGCAGTTGCGGCCAAGACCGATCCCGTTACTTTCCACCAAGGAAACACTCGCCCCGAAACCTGCGCCCTGCCCCCGATCTCCACGGCCTGTCCATTGATCAAGCCGCGCGAAATCACCGGCATCAACTGCGCAGATTGCACTTCGTCGGACTGCAGGATCGGCAACACAAAACGCCCATCCCAGAAGCGAAAAAACACCGCTGCGCCGTCCGGCATCAGCACTTGAGTCAGGCTGCGAAAGTGCTCAACTACCACCTCCAGGCTCGCCGAGGACACCGCCAACCACCCCCAGTCGCGAGACTCGGTAGAGGCCACCCAATCGAGAAACGCACTGTCCGCCGCGACAACTCCTACAAAGGGCATTACCGCGTCCCACTCGGCGTAGATCGTGTCCGCCCAGATCGGGTGGGGTCCGACCAGCGGAGGCCTGGCGTCGCTGGCATTACTGAAAATCGCGAACAGTTGCTCCGCAGGTTTCAGCGGCTCACGCGCCAGCCACGCTGAAGGCGTCAGGCACTCAGGCTGCACAAACACCGTCCTTGCAGCGCTCGCACTCTTCGCAGAATGGCGCATCACCTTTAAAGCTCATGATTTGTGCGGCGGTGAGCATGGCCGCCGGTGCCGCTGCAAGTTTCGCTGGCAGTCCCGGCACACTAGGTGCCGCGCCCATCGCCGTCATCGGCGCGCCACCGACCTGAATTGGCACGCTACTGAAGATCCCGCCAGGCCCGATGTTGATCCACTGCCCGCCGGCCTGAATCGTGGCGCTCGCGCCGCCATCGATCACCACTTGCTGCCCGGCACTGACGTGGATTTGTGCGCTGGCGCTGGTGGCCTGGTTGCTCACCCGAATATGCCGATCGCCGACCACCGTCAGGTGATCGTCCTGTTTGACTTCGATCTGGCGCTGGCCGTGAGTGATGCGTTGTTCGTCGGCCTTCAACTCATGTTTGGCGGTGCCCGTGACGACGATGCTGCGCTGGTTGTCGACCTGCACCTGCTGGTCGTGCAGTACATGCTGGGTCCAGTTGCGCTGGGCACGCAGGTAGATTTCTTCGGCGCCCTTTTTGTCGTCGATGCGCAGTTCGTTGTAACCACCGCCACCGGGGCTGCTATGGCTGCGGAAGATGCTGCGGGTCTTGTCCGCCGGGAGGTCCAGCGGCACCGGGGTCGCGGCATTCGGCAGGCACCCCATCACCAACGGTTTGTCGGCGTCGGCGTCGATGAAACCGACCAGCACTTCCATGCCGACTCGCGGGATCAACACGCTGCCGTATTGGTCATGTGCCCAACCGGTTGCCACACGCAGCCAGCAACTGGAATGCTCATTCAGCTCGCCGTCGCGGTCCCAGGCCAGTTGCACCTTGACCCGACCGTACTCGTCGCAGTGGATTTCCGCGTCGTGCGGCCCGGTGACGACGGCAGGTTGATAGCCAAGCATCCGGGGCTTTCCCGGGCCGAGGGCTGGGCGGAAGAACACATCCCACGGCGTAGCAAGAAAGGTATTACGGTAACCCTGGAATGTTTCCCCATCGCTGGTGACCGATTCCTCCAGCACTTGCGGCTGTCGCCCACGGTGTTCGATGGCGGTGAGCAGCCACAGGTCATTCCAGTCCCGGCGCGGGTGTTCGGTCAGTTGCAGAAAATGTCCGCACACCAGTGCAGAGACGTCGCTGATGCCTTCGGCCTGACGGTAATCGGCGACATGTCGCTCAAGCGTGCGCTGCGCCAGATGCTTACCGGTCTCGCGATCGTTGAACTGGCCGGGAAAACGATAATCCTCCAGTACCGGGCGCTGCTCGCTGTCGCTGTGGCTTTGCAGTTGCAAGTGCGGTTTCTCAAAGTTGTAGTCGCGCCGGGTGACCACGCTGGTGCGGGTTTCGACCCGGACATTGAAACGCTGGACGGCGGGCGCACCAGCCGACATGCCGCTCCCCGGCAAATACAGCGTCGGCTCGGCCAGTCGCGGGAATACCGTTTGATCGTCGCCGAACACGAGTAGATGCCCGTCGGGACTGTGCTGAAAATGAAAATGAATGCCGACCTCGGCACACAGTCGTTGGATGAACGCCAGATCGCTCTCGGCGTACTGCACACAATATTCGCGCACCGGGTAATCACTGCCGAGACGAAACTCGAAGGCGTCGCGCAGGATCGCGTGGTCTTTGAGGATCCGCGCCACGATCTGCGGCACCGTCTGATGCTGAAAAATCCGCTGGTTGATGCGATGCCCGAGGTACGTAAGACGCGGTACCAGGCTCAGGTGATAGCGCGTCAGACGTTTCCCGGAATCACCCTGCCCGACTCGATAAATCTGACCATGGACACCGGAACCTTCTGCATCGAAGCTCAGGAACGCCTGACTATGCAGCAGGCTCTCGAGGTCCAGGTCGGGCCGTTCACTGACCAGTTCCAGGTCGAAGCGAAAGGGTTGGCTGATGGCTTCCTTGCCCGTGAACTCAAGGACTTTGAGATCAAATTGGGCGCCTTCAAGGGTCAACGTGAAACGCGGTTGATTGGCAGGCGCGAACATCCGATGTGTCTCTGCAGATTGAGGGCGGGCGATTCTGCATGAGGGGCAAGGGGTGTTGGGTGGGTGACGGGAAAATCAGATTTGCCCTACTTTTTCTGGCGAAAAAGCCTTCGGATATTGGCGCAATCGACTACAGACATATCCCCCAAAACCACCACTGGACCTGTGGGAGCTGGCTTGCCAGCGATGAGGCCGGCACATCCAACTTATGCGCTCACTGACACACCGCCATCGCTGGCAAGCCAGCTCCCACAGGGTTCTCCAAGTTCTTGAGAAATCACGGGCATAAAAAAACAGCCCGCCTCCTTGTAGGAAACGGGCCGTTTTTCTGTGAGCCGCAGCTCAGTGCATCACTTGTTCAGATGGAAATCTTTTTCCGCTGCCTGGAAGCGCTGCACCATGCCAGCAGTCGGCGCGCCGAGCTTGCTGACGATGTAGATCGCCAGGCTGGCGAAGATGAAGCCCGGGATGATTTCGTACAGGCCCATCACCTCGAAATGCTTCCACACCACCACGGTGATGGCGCCGACCAGGATGCCGGCCAGTGCGCCATTGCGGGTCATGTCTTTCCAGATCACCGAGATCAGCACCACTGGACCGAACGCGGCACCGAAACCGGCCCAGGCGTAGGACACCAGGCCCAGTACGCGGTTTTCCGGGTTGGCGGCCATGGCGATAGCGATCAGTGCCACCAGCAACACCATCGCGCGGCCGACCCAGACCAGTTCAACCTGGGAGGCGGATTTGCGCAGGAAGGTTTTGTAGAAGTCTTCAGTCAGGGCGCTCGAGCACACCAGCAGCTGGCAACTCAGGGTGCTCATGACCGCGGCGAGAATCGCCGACAACAGGACACCGGCGACCCACGGGTTGAAGAGGATTTTCGCCAGTTCAATGAACACCCGCTCGTGGTTCTCGGTCACCGGACCGGCTACTTCCGGGTGCGCCGAGAAGTAAGCGATGCCGAAGAAGCCCACGGCGACGGTGCCGCCCAGGCACAGGATCATCCAGGTCATGGAGATGCGACGGGCGTTGGCAATCGATTTCACCGAGTCAGCGGCCATGAAACGCGCGAGGATGTGCGGCTGACCGAAGTAACCCAGACCCCAGCCCATCAGCGAGATGATGCCGATGAAGGTGGTGCCCTTGAGCATGTCGAAGTTGCTTGGGTCCTGGGCTTCGATGGCGAGGAACGTGGTATCGACGCCGCCGGTGGCCAGCAACACGATGATCGGCGTCAGCAGCAGGGCAAAGATCATCAGCGTGGCTTGCACGGTGTCAGTCCAGCTCACCGCAAGGAAACCGCCGATAAAGGTGTAGGCAATTGTCGCCGCAGCACCGGCCCACAGCGCCGTCTCGTAGGACATGCCGAAGGTGCTTTCGAACAGACGGGCGCCAGCCACGATGCCGGACGCGCAGTAAATGGTGAAGAACACCAGAATCACCACCGCCGAGATAATTCGCAGCAGGCCGCTGTTGTCTTCGAAACGGCTGGCAAAGTAGTCCGGCAGGGTCAGCGCATCACCGTTGTGCTCGGTTTGCACGCGCAGACGGCCGGCGACGAACAGCCAGTTCAGGTAAGCGCCGATGATCAGACCGATGGCGATCCAGCTCTCGGACAGGCCGGACATGTAGATGGCGCCCGGCAAGCCCATCAACAACCAGCCGCTCATGTCGGAAGCACCGGCGGACAATGCCGTCACCACGCTGCCGAGGCTGCGACCGCCAAGAATGTAGTCAGAAAGGTTGTTGGTGGAGCGATAGGCCATGAGGCCGATCAGTACCATTGCTGCGATGTAGATCACGAACGTGATCAGTGTTGGATTGCTTACGCTCATTAAGTACGCCCTGGCTTTGTTTTTATGTAGCAGCAGTGATCAATCGTACGCAAACGACGACGTTTGGCAGACGAATCGGGATCCCGCGCATTTAGGACTGATGTTTCCCCAGGAAAGCCACCAGCCGATACACCGGATACTTCCGGTTGCACCTTGGGCGCGAATGCTATGCAACAAAGTAAAAAAGGTGCAACCAGTTTCTGGCGATTAAGTTGCACCTAGTCGGATATACCGATAAATACGCCGTTTTTGCTCCTTTTTAGCGCAGTCACGGCGCTCCGCTAGAAGTAAAAGCACCAAGCAAGAGCAGCACTTCAGTACCAGAAAATAATTCCTGACGAAGCGTTAATTTTTCCGACAAAAAAAGGGTTGCACCCGGTTGCACCTCTTTCGGCGCACGGCTAATCTTGCCGCCAGCTGATGCCACGCAACTGTGGCAACCATGAGGATAAAAATATGGCTACCACCACCCTTGGGGTCAAACTCGATGACCCGACCCGCGAGCGCCTGAAGGCTGCCGCGACCTCGATTGATCGCACACCGCACTGGCTGATCAAGCAGGCAATTTTCAATTACCTGGAAAAACTCGAGGGTGGTGCAACCCTGACCGAGCTGAACGGTTTGACCGCCAAGGACAGCGACGACGCCGGTGAAGTCCACACCGATCACGCGCACCAGTGCTTCCTCGAATTCGCTGAAAGCATCCTGCCGCAATCGGTACTGCGCGCTTCGATCACGGCCGCCTACCGTCGCCCTGAGCCGGAAGTGGTGCCGATGCTGATCGAGCAGGCGCGCCTGCCGGCTCCGATGGCCGAAGCCACCAACAAACTCGCCGCGACCATCGCGGAAAAACTGCGTAACCAGAAAAGTGCCGGTGGTCGTGCAGGCATTGTTCAGGGCCTGCTGCAGGAATTCTCCCTTTCGTCCCAGGAAGGCGTGGCGCTGATGTGCCTGGCCGAAGCGCTGCTGCGCATCCCGGACAAAGGCACTCGCGATGCACTGATCCGCGACAAGATCAGCACCGGCAACTGGCAGCCGCACCTGGGCAACAGCCCCTCGCTGTTCGTCAATGCGGCGACCTGGGGTCTGCTGCTGACCGGTAAACTGGTGTCGACCCACAACGAAGCCGGCCTGACCTCATCGCTGAGCCGAATCATCGGCAAGAGCGGCGAGCCGATGATCCGCAAGGGCGTCGACATGGCCATGCGCCTGATGGGCGAGCAGTTCGTCACCGGCGAAACCATCGCCGAAGCACTGGCCAACGCGAGCAAGTTCGAAGCCAAGGGCTTCCGTTATTCCTACGACATGCTCGGTGAAGCGGCGCTGACCGAACACGACGCGCAGAAGTACCTGGCGTCGTACGAACAAGCTATCCACTCGATTGGTAAAGCGTCTCACGGTCGTGGGATTTATGAAGGCCCGGGCATTTCCATCAAGCTCTCGGCCCTGCACCCGCGCTACAGCCGTGCGCAGTACGAGCGCGTGATGGACGAGCTGTACCCGCGCCTGCTGTCGCTGACCCTGCTGGCCAAGCAATACGACATAGGCCTGAACATTGACGCCGAGGAAGCCGACCGCCTGGAGCTGTCGCTGGATCTGCTCGAGCGCCTGTGCTTCGAACCGCAACTGACCGGCTGGAACGGCATCGGTTTCGTGATTCAGGCTTATCAGAAGCGTTGCCCGTACGTGATCGACTACGTGATCGACCTGGCTCGCCGCAGCCGTCATCGCCTGATGATCCGTCTGGTGAAAGGCGCGTACTGGGACAGCGAAATCAAGCGCGCCCAAGTCGAAGGCCTGGAAGGCTATCCGGTCTACACCCGCAAGGTGTACACCGACGTTTCCTACATCGCCTGCGCACGCAAACTGCTGTCGGTGCCGGAAGTCATCTACCCGCAGTTCGCCACGCACAACGCCCACACCCTGTCGGCGATTTACCACATTGCCGGTCAGAACTATTACCCCGGCCAGTACGAATTCCAGTGCCTGCACGGCATGGGCGAACCGCTCTACGAGCAGGTTGTCGGCAAAGTGTCCGAAGGCAAGCTGAACCGTCCGTGCCGCGTGTACGCACCGGTCGGCACCCATGAAACCCTGCTGGCGTACCTCGTGCGTCGCCTGCTGGAAAACGGCGCCAACACCTCGTTCGTCAACCGCATCGCCGACCAGTCGATTTCGATTCAGGAACTGGTGGCCGACCCGGTGGCGCAGATCGAGCAGATGGCGACCGTGGAAGGTGGTTTTGGCCTGCCGCACCCACGCATCCCGCTGCCGCGTGACCTGTACGGCGCCGAGCGCGCCAATTCCGCCGGCATCGACATGGCCAACGAACATCGTCTGGCCTCGCTGTCCTGCGCCCTGCTCGCCACTGCGCACAACAACTGGAAAGCCGCGCCGATGCTCGGTTGCGCTTCCAGCAACGAAGCTCCAGCGCCAGTGCTGAACCCCGCGGATCACCGTGATGTGGTCGGTCACGTGCAGGAAGCTACCGTCGAAGACGTCGACAACGCGATCCAGTGCGCGCTGAATGCTGCGCCCATCTGGCAGGCCACCCCGCCAGCCGAGCGTGCGGCGATTCTGGAACGTGCCGCTGACCTGATGGAAGGCGAGATCCAGCCACTGATGGGCCTGCTGGCCCGTGAAGCCGGCAAGACCTTCGCCAACGCCATCGCCGAAGTGCGTGAAGCGGTCGACTTCCTGCGTTATTACGCGGTGCAGGCGCGCAACGATTTCAGCAATGACGCCCACCGCCCACTGGGCCCGGTGGTGTGCATCAGCCCGTGGAACTTCCCGCTGGCCATCTTCAGTGGTCAGGTCGCTGCCGCACTGGCCGCCGGCAACCCGGTACTGGCCAAACCGGCAGAGCAGACGCCACTGGTTGCCGCGCAAGCCGTACGTTTGCTGCTGGAAGCCGGGATTCCCGAAGGCGTGCTGCAACTGCTGCCGGGTCGCGGTGAAACCGTCGGTGCCGGTCTGGTCGGTGATGAGCGCGTCAAAGGCGTGATGTTCACCGGCTCTACCGAAGTTGCGCGTCTGCTGCAGCGCAACATCGCCGGTCGCCTCGACAGCCAGGGTCGTCCGATTCCACTGATCGCCGAAACCGGCGGGCAGAACGCGATGATCGTCGACTCCTCGGCGCTGACCGAGCAAGTGGTGATCGACGTGGTGTCCTCGGCCTTCGACAGTGCCGGCCAGCGTTGCTCGGCCCTGCGCGTGCTGTGCCTGCAGGAAGATTCCGCCGACCGCGTCATCGAAATGCTCAAAGGCGCGATGGCTGAAAGCCGTCTCGGCAACCCTGAGCGCCTGTCCGTGGACATTGGCCCGGTGATTGACGCCGAAGCCAAGGCCGGTATCGACAAGCACATCCAGGCCATGCGCGACAAAGGTCGCAGCGTGTATCAGGTGGCTATCGCCGACAGTGAAGAAGTCAAACGCGGCACCTTCGTCATGCCGACCCTGATCGAGCTGGAAAGCTTCGACGAGCTGCAGCGCGAGATCTTCGGCCCGGTGCTGCACGTAGTGCGCTACAAGCGCAAGGACATCGACCAGTTGATCGGCCAGATCAATGCCTCCGGTTATGGCCTGACCCTCGGCGTACACACCCGCATCGACGAGACCATCGCCAAGGTGATCGACAACGTCAACGCCGGTAACGTCTACGTCAACCGCAACATCGTCGGTGCCGTGGTCGGCGTGCAGCCGTTTGGCGGCGAAGGCCTGTCGGGGACTGGCCCGAAAGCCGGTGGTCCGCTGTACCTCTACCGTCTGCTGTCGACGCGTCCTACGGACGCCATCGAACAGTCCTTCGCTCGCGGTGATGCACTCGTCGCCCCGGACGTGCGTCTGCGTGAAGCCATGAGCAAACCGCTGAACGCTTTCAAGGCCTGGGCCGAGAGCAACCAATACGCCGAACTGAGCACCCTGTGCGTGCAATACGCCGCGCAGTCGCAAAGCGGTATCACCCGCGTGCTGGCCGGCCCGACCGGCGAGAAAAACAGCTACGCGATCCTGCCGCGTGAACACGTGCTGTGCCTGGCGGACGTCGAAGGCGATCTGCTGACCCAACTGGCGGCGGTCTTGGCGGTCGGTGGCTCGGCGGTATGGCCGGAATCCGACATCAGCAAGGCCTTGTTCGCACGCCTGCCGAAGGACGTTCAGGCGCGGATCAAACGGGTTGCCGACTGGCACAAGGATGAAGTGGTGTTTGATGCGGTTCTGCATCACGGTCATTCCGACCAGTTGCGTGGCGTGTGCCAGCAGATTGCCAAGCGTGCCGGTGCGATCGTTGGCGTTCAGGGCCTGTCCCAGGGCGAGACCAACATCGCGCTGGAGCGCCTGGTGATCGAGCGCGCACTGAGCGTCAACACGGCGGCGGCGGGGGGTAATGCGAGCCTAATGACTATCGGTTAAAAACCGTTAAGCCGGGTACTGCACAGGTGCCCGGTTCAGCAGAAAAAACTGTGGGAGCTGGCTTGCCAGCGATAGCGATGTGTCAGCCACCATTAATGGTGATTGCTCCGCCGCCATCGCTGGCAAGCCAGCTCCCACAGTTGTTTTGGGGTGTTTGCAAAGTTGTTGCGGGGCTCCAACATCACGCCCATCAATCATCCTGTTCAGCCTTTATCAGCACGCCTAGACTCGGCCCAACCCCAATTTACAGGTAGGCCGCCATGTCCGAGACGCTGCTCAGTTCCCGCAATCTGGCTTTCGAGCTGTACGAAGTCCTCGATGCCGAGGGCCTGACCCGGCGTGAGCGCTTTGCCGAGCACAACCGTGAAACGTTCGATGCGGCCATCGGCACGGCGCGCAACATCGCCGAGAAATACTTCGCACCGCACAACCGCAAGGGCGACGAGAACGAGCCGCGCTACGAAAATGGTCAGGCGGTTCTGATCCCGGAAGTGAAACCGGCGGTGGACGCATTCCTCGAGGCGGGTTTCCTCAACGCCGCGCGCAGCTTCGAAGCCGGCGGCATGCAATTGCCGACGCTGCTGTCGCAAGCGTGCTTTGCGCACTTTCAAGCGGCGAACGCGGCGACCACTTCCTACCCGTTCCTGACCATGGGCGCGGCCAACCTGATCGAAAGCTTCGGCAGCGACGAGCAGAAACAGCGCTTCCTGCAACCGATGATCGACGGCCGTTTCTTCGGCACCATGGCCCTGACCGAACCGCACGCCGGTTCGTCGCTGTCGGATATTCGTACCCGCGCCGAGCCGGCGTCTGACGGCACCTATCGCCTGAAGGGCAACAAGATCTTCATTTCCGGCGGCGATCACCCGCTGTCGGAAAACATCGTGCACATGGTCCTGGCCAAGCTGCCGGATGCGCCGCCGGGGGTCAAAGGCATTTCGCTGTTCATCGTGCCGAAGTTTCTGGTCAATGCTGACGGCAGCCTCGGTGCGCGCAACGATGTGCTGCTGGCCGGGCTGTTCCACAAGATGGGCTGGCGCGGCACCACCTCGACGGCACTGAACTTCGGCGACAACGGTGAGTGCGTAGGCTATCTGGTAGGCAAGCCGCACCATGGCCTGAGCTACATGTTCCAGATGATGAACGAGGCGCGGATCGGCGTCGGCATGGGCGCAGTGATGCTCGGTTACGCCGGCTACCTGTATTCGCTGGAATACGCCCGCGAACGCCCGCAAGGCCGAGTGCCGGACAGCAAGGATCCAACCACCGCGCCAGTGGCGATCATTCAGCACGCCGATGTCAGACGCATGCTGTTGACGCAAAAGTCCTACGTCGAAGGGGCGTTTGATCTTGGCCTGTACGCGGCGCGACTGTTCGATGACACCACAACGCTGGAGACCGAAGCCGAGCGCAAACAGGCCCATGAGTTGCTGGATCTGCTGACGCCGATCGTCAAATCCTGGCCGTCGGAGTTCTGCCTGAAGGCTAACGAACTGGCGATCCAGATTCTCGGCGGCCACGGTTATACCCGCGAATACCCGGTTGAGCAGTATTACCGCGACAACCGCCTGAACCCGATCCACGAAGGCACCCACGGCATTCAGTCGCTGGACTTGCTCGGGCGCAAACTGGCGCAGAACGGCGGCGCCGGATTGAAGCAACTGATCCGCCTGATCGCCAACACCGCCGAGCGCGCGACCGCGTACGAATCGTTAACGGCATTGCGTGAGCCACTGGAGCAACTGGTGGCGCGCCTGCAAACAGTCACCATCGGCCTGCTGACCGATCTGGCGCAGGGCAAGGTCAACAGCAGCCTGGCGAATTCGGCGCTGTACTTGAAGGTATTCGGGCACACGGTGATTGGCTGGCGCTGGCTGGAACAGGCGATCCGCGCCGAGGAAGGTCTGGCCAAAGGCAATGCGGCAGATGCTGACTTCTATCTGGGCAAGCTGCAGGCGGCGCGCTTTTTCCTGACGTGGGAAGTTCCGGGCTGTCACCATGAGCTGACGTTGCTGGAGGCGCGGGATGATACGTGTCTGGCGATGCAGGATGCGTGGTTTTGATCCGGATTTTTTGTCGCTGCTGATGCCGTCTTCGCGGGCAAGCCCGCTCCCACAGGGTCATGTGGCGTTCACATATTAAGTGACCTGTCACAAGACCTGTGGGAGCGGGCTTGCCCGCGAAGAGGCCCGAACTGACAACACATCAGCTCAACTTGAACCCACCCATCTGCCGCGCCAGATCATCCGCCAATCGCTGCAACATCTGACAATCCTCACGACACGCCCGCACCTCGCCCGCCGTGGCCCGGGCCAGATCGGAAATCCCCTGCACGTTGCGATTGATCTCTTCAGTCACCGCCGACTGCTCTTCCGTCGCGGTCGCCACTTGATGGTTCATGTCACTGATGCGCTCGACCTGCCCGGTAATCGCGGTCAGGGAGGCGCCGGTACGCTGGCTCGACTCAACCCCCGTGCCGGTCGCCGCCTGCCCGGTACGCATCGATGACACCGCATTCTCCGCGCCTTGCTTGAGGCTGCCGATCATCTGCTGGATCTCGTCGGTAGACGCCTGAGTCCTGCGCGCCAAGGTGCGTACTTCATCGGCCACCACGGCAAACCCACGGCCCATGTCCCCGGCCCGCGCGGCTTCGATGGCAGCGTTGAGCGCCAGCAGGTTGGTTTGCTCGGACACCCCGCGGATCACCGCCAGCACCGAATCGATCGACGCCACCTGATGCGCCAGTTCACCCACCGCGCCCGCCGCCACGCCAATCTCATCGGACATGCTTTCGATATGACGAATCGAACCGCCAACCACCTCCCGTGCCTGCAGCGCTTCATCCCGGGCGGTTTGTGAGGCGAGTGCGGCGTTGCCGGCGTTCTGCGCGATTTCCTGCACGGTCAGGCCCATCTCGTGCACCGCCGTGGCAACCATGTCGGTCATTTCCTGCTGGCGCCCGGAACGTTCGGCGGTGTTTTCCACCACCTTCGCCACTTGGCCGACCGCCGTGCGCAAGCGTTCGCTGGTGGTCAGGACTTCGCCGATCAGCCCGCGCTGACTGTCGAGGAAACGGTTGAAGCCCCGAGCCAGATCGCCCAGCTCATCGGCGCGGCTGGAATCTAACCGATGGGTCAAATCTCCACCGCCGCTACCGATCGCTACCAGCGCGGCTGTTACCTGACGAATCGGTCGCACCAGCCCTTGAGCCAGCCATACCACCAGCGCCAGGCACACCAGCGCCACCGCCAGACCGATACCGCCGCTCATCCACATCGCCTTGCGGGCTTCGGCGTAGATCTGCGCTTGCGGCACTTCGGCCACCAGCGTCCAGCCCAGATCGCGCAGCGGCAGGCTGAAGGCGAGGAAGTCTTCGCCATCGCGCTGGAACGAGCTGTTGGTGGCGACTTTTTGACCCATGACCGCTTGCGCCGCCGACGCACCGATTTGCTCCGTGAGGGTGCGCTTGCCGCTGAACTGCGCCTCGGGATGGACCTGGATCAAACCGTCGGAACGCACGAGATAGACCTTGCCGCGCTCGCCAAAGCTGAAGTTGTGGATCAGCTCCGACAGCTCTTTCATGCTCAAGCCCAGCCCGGCGACACCGACCACTTTGCCGGCCTGCTCGACCTTCAAGTCGATGAACAGCGCCAATTCTCCGGTGGCGCCATCGTTGTCGATGTTCAGGGTGCGCGGCTGGTTGCTGTCGAGAAAGGAATAGAACCAGGCATCGGCTGGTTTGGTCCGGCTGAGCGTGCGATCCAGGCCTTTTTCGGTGATGTAGTGATTGGAGTCGCTGCCGATGATTAACGCAGTGAAGGCTTTATGTTCGGCGCGGATGCCTTCCAGATACTGCGCGAAAGCCGCTGTTTTGCTGCTGTCTTCACCCGAGGCCAGCCAGTCACGCACCATGCTGTTGCTGGCGATGTCTTTGGCGGCGGTCAGCGGCTGGACGAGGATGCGTTCGATATCGTTGCGCGTCGCTTCGATGCTCGACGGCAGCGCTTGTTCGACCAGATAGCTCTGGGCGAGGCGGTTGACCACCAGGGTATAAATGCCAACCACGATCAGGATGCTGACCAGCAGGGCGGTGCCCATGCTGAGAATCAACTGCCATTGAATACTGCGTCGCCACAACTGCATGGAGCACCCCCAAAGAATAAGTGGCCGAAACAATGCAACAGCCGTGCCGATTGTATACAACCTGATCGACAATCTATTCTTTGGTTGTGCCCAACCCCATCAGCCCTGATTGATGGTCTTGGCGATGGTGTCGACCGTGGCGCTGACTTGCTCTTGGTAACGGTCGAGTTCCTGCTGGTGCTGCTTCTTCATTTCGATCTGCTGCGAGCACAGGTTCATCGCTGCCAGCACCAGCAAACGGTCACCGATCAGCGTCGGGTATTTGCGTTTGGTGTCGGCCAGAGCGGCCTTGAGCATCAGTGCGGCGTCCAGCAGGGTCTGTTCTTCCCCGGCCGGTGCCTTGATCGAATAGTCCTCCCCGAGAATGGAGATGACTTTTACCCCTGCGGTGCCGTGGTTCATGCGCTGACAGGACCTGCGTTGACGCGATCAACCAAGGCCTGGATGCGTGCTGCCGTGGCGCCGTGCTTCTCTTCCTGTTCCATCAGGCTCAGTTGCAGGCTTTCGTTTTCATCCTTGGCCTGGGCCAGTTCCGTGGACAGGGTCTGGTTGGTTTGCGCGAGGGTCTGGTTCTGTTGCACCAGGTCGCTGACGAGCTGTTCCAATTGGCTGAGGGATGCTTCCAACATTTTGATCTTCCAGGCGTTTTTCAAAGGGCGCGTACGATAAAGAAAAGTCACTGCGGATGCCAGGGTTATACCGGCGCAAGGCCTTGATTTCCCTGGCGGCCGACCGTTCTCGCGAGTTTAAAAGACTGTGATCTGCCAATCTGGTTCCTGCACTTCGTCGCTCAGCCCCCTATGCGACAAATACGCACAGCGCCTCAAGACTTTAGTCGTATGACCGATAAGTCATCCATACAGCAGTCTCAGCCCGCATGGATGCGGCCCTTTCTGGTATCCGCGCCATGTCCCTTCGCAATATGAATATCGCCCCCCGGGCGTTCACCGGCTTCGCCCTGATCGGCGGCCTGATGCTGATTCTCGGCGTGTTCGCCCTGAATCAGATGAGCAAAATCCGCGGCGCTGCCGAGGACATCACCAACAGCAGCGTGCCGAGCATCAAGAACCTCGACGAGTTCACGCAGCTGACCTTGCGCCTGCGGGTGCTGTCGTATCGCTTGCTGGTCAATCGCGAGCCGGACGTGCAGCAGAAGACCATGGAACTGCTGGACACCCGCAACCAGCAGATCCGCGCCGCCCAATCGGCCTATGAGCCGTTAATCAGTGGCCCGCAGGAACGCGCAGCCTACGATCAATATGTGCAGCTGCTGGGCCAGTACCGGCAGATCGAAGACCGGATGAAGAGCCTGTCGCGCAACAATCAGGTGGACGAGTTGCGCAACCTGCTCAACACCGAGTTGCTGAACAACTCCGAAGCGATGAACACCGTGCTCAACCGCCTGATGCAGATCAACGGCGAGCAGATCAGCCAGACCAATCAAGAGGCGGTCGACCAGTATTCCTCGGCGTTCAATCTGGTGGTCACCCTGCTGGTCGTGGCCACCGGCCTGACCTTCCTGTTCGCCTGGCTGCTGACCATCAGCATCACCAAGCCGATTTCCAAAGCGCTGGACGCGGCGGAAACCATTGCCGAGGGCAACCTGACCCAGCCGATCCACGTCGACGGCAGCGACGAAGCCGGGCGCCTGCTGGCGGCCATGGCCAAGATGCAATCGAAGCTGCGCGACACCTTGCAGCGCATCTCCGGCTCGGCCACCCAGCTGGCTTCCGCTGCCGAAGAGCTGAACAGCGTCACCGACGAAAGCGCCCGTGGCCTGACCCAGCAGAACAACGAAATCGAGCAGGCCGCCACCGCGGTCAACGAGATGACCAGCGCCGTGGAAGAAGTCGCGCGCAATGCGGTGAGCACTTCGGAAGCCTCGAAGAACGCCACCACTTCGGCGGGCGACGGCCGTGATCTGGTACAGGAAACCGTCAGCGCCATCGAACGCATGAGCGCCGATGTACAGAGCACTGCGACCCTGATCGGCGATCTGGCGAATGAGTCCCGTGACATCGGCAAGGTGCTGGACGTGATTCGTGGTCTGGCGGATCAGACCAACCTGCTGGCCCTGAACGCGGCGATCGAAGCGGCGCGTGCCGGTGAAGCCGGGCGTGGTTTTGCCGTGGTGGCGGACGAAGTGCGTGCGCTGGCGCATCGCACCCAGCAGTCGACCAGCGAAATCGAACGCATGATCGGCAGCATCCAGAGCGGCACCGAACACGCCGTGGACTCGATGCGCAACAGCACCGAGCGCGCCGAATCGACGCTGAACATTGCGCGGGGTGCCGGGATGTCGCTGGACACCATCAATACCGCGATCGTCGAGATCAACGAGCGCAATCTGGTGATCGCCAGCGCTGCCGAAGAGCAGGCGCAAGTGGCCCGCGAAGTGGATCGCAACCTGGTGAACATCCGCGACCTGTCGGTGCAATCGGCCACCGGCGCGAATCAGACCAGTGCGGCGAGTAACGAGCTCTCGCGCCTGGCGCTGGACCTGAACAACATGGTCGGGCGGTTCAGCCTGTAACGTTTAAAAAGCAAAAAGATCGCAGCCTGCGGCAGCTCCTACATGGGATTGATTTACACCCTGTAGGAGCTGCCGCAGGCTGCGATCTTTTGATCTTGAAAAAAGCTTTTTGACAGCATCACATTTCAACAGGTTAAATCGCTGGCACGCAGACTGCATGGTCAGTTTGTGCCCGTCTTTACGCTTCTGGAGTACTGCCTTTGAATGCGACGACCATCAACAGCCTGTTCTTGATCGGCGCGTTGCTGGTAGGTGCGAGCATTCTTGTCAGCTCACTGTCCTCCCGTCTCGGCATTCCCATTCTGGTGATCATCCTCGCGGTCGGCATGACCGCCGGGGTCGATGGCGGCGGGATCATTTTCGATAACTACCCGACGGCCTATCTGGTCGGCAACCTCGCACTGGCGGTAATCCTCCTCGACGGCGGCTTGCGCACCCGGGTTTCGAGTTTCCGCGTGGCCTTGTGGCCGGCGCTGTCACTGGCGACGGTCGGGGTGTTGATTACCACCGGGCTGACCGGCATGGCCGCCGCGTGGCTGTTCGACCTGAACCTGATTCAGGGCCTGCTGATCGGCGCCATCGTCGGCTCCACGGACGCCGCTGCGGTGTTCTCGCTGCTCGGCGGCAAAGGCCTCAACGAACGGGTGACCGCCAGCCTGGAAATCGAATCCGGCAGCAACGACCCGATGGCGGTGTTCCTCACCGTGACCCTGATCGACATGCTCGCCAGCGGCCAGACCGGCCTGCACTGGAGCCTGCTGACGCACCTGATCCGCGAGTTCGGCATCGGCGGCGTGATCGGTCTGGGCGGCGGCTGGCTGATGCTGCAACTGGTCAACCGGATCAACCTCGCCACCGGCCTGTACCCGATTCTGGTGATCGCCGGCGGTCTGGTGGTGTTCGCCCTGACCAACGCCCTGCACGGCAGCGGCTTCCTCGCGGTGTACCTGTGCGGTCTGGTGATCGGCAACCGCCCGGTGCGCAGCCGTCACGGCATCCTGCATATGCTCGACGGCATGGCCTGGCTGGCGCAGATCGGCATGTTCCTCGTGCTGGGGCTGCTGGTCACTCCGCATGACTTGCTGCCGATCGCCCTGCCCGCCCTCGGTCTGGCGCTGTGGATGATTCTGTTCGCCCGGCCGCTGTCGGTGATCGTCGGCCTGCTGCCGTTCAAGGCGTTCCATGGTCGCGAGAAAGCGTTTATTTCCTGGGTCGGTCTGCGCGGCGCGGTGCCGATCATTCTCGCAGTGTTCCCGTTGATGGCCGGGCTGCCGAATGCGCAGCTGTACTTCAACCTCGCGTTTTTCATCGTGCTGGTGTCGCTGCTGGTGCAGGGCACAAGCCTGCCGTGGGTCGCCAGACTGCTCAAGGTGACAGTGCCGCCGGAGCCGGCGCCGATCTCGCGTTCGGCGCTGGAAGTGCACATCACCAGCGAGTGGGAACTGTTCGTTTACAAGCTCGGCGCCGAGAAATGGTGCATTGGTTCACCGCTGCGCGAACTGAAAATGCCCGAAGGCACACGTATCGCCGCGCTGTTTCGTGGCCAGCAACTGCTCCATCCGTCGGGTAGTACCGTGCTGGAAGTCGATGATTTGCTGTGTGTTATCGGCCATGAACACAACCTTCCAGCCCTCGGCAAACTGTTCAGCCAGGCACCGCAACGCGGTCTGGATCTGCGTTTCTTCGGTGACTTCGTCCTCGAAGGAGACGCCCAGCTTAAAGCGGTTGCAGCGCTGTACGGGTTGCCGGCCGAGGGCATTGATCCGGACATGACCCTGGGCGCGTTCATTGCCCAGAAGGTGGGCGGGGCGCCGATCGTTGGCGACCAGGTGGAGTGGAACAACACCCACTGGACGGTCGCGGTCATGGACGGGAACAAGATCGGCAAAGTGGGCGTCAGATTCCCCGAAGGAAGTCGCCCGGGTCCCGGTCTCTTCCTCTAAACTGCGTCCACTCTCACTTGCTTGACCGGTCTCTATGCCTACCCTGCGCTCTTTCTTTTTCGCGGCCCTGCTGGGCCTGAGTCTTTCCGTCGGCCCGCTGTATGCCGCTGAACCGCCGTCCAGCGAAGCCGTGCAGGCCAGCCTGGACAAACTGGCCGACAGCAAACTGCCGGATGCCGACAAAAAGACCCTGCAAACGGTCCTGCAAACCACGCTCAACCAGCTCAACAGCCGGCGTGATTACGAGCAGAAGCTGATCGACCTCAAGCAGCAACTGGCCTCCGCCCCGCGGCAGACCATCGAGAACACCCGCGAACTCACGCGCCTCAAGGCCACGGCAGTGGTGCCGGTGGCGCAGCGTTTCAGCAAAGAGTCGATCCAGCAGCTGGAGCAGATCCTCACCGATCGCTCGACCCAGCAAAGTGACCTGCAAAAAGCCCTGGCCGATGCCAACAGCCTGATCATCACCGCCCAGACTCGCCCAGAGCGTGCGCAGGCAGAAATCTCTGCCAGCCAGACGCGCATCCAGCAGATCAACAACATCCTCAAATCCGGCAAGGACAGCGGCAAGACCGTCAGTGCCGAGCAACGCGATCAATTGAACGCCGAGCTCGCCGCGTTGAACGCGCTGATCCCGCTGCGCCGCCAGGAACTGGCCGGCAACAGCCAGTTGCAGGATCTGGGCAACAGTCAGCACGACCTGCTCACGGAGAAGTCCGACCGACTCGATCGCGAGATCCAGGAACTGCAGACGCTGATCAACCAGAAGCGTCTGGCACAGTCGCAGGAAACCGTCACCCAGCAATCGATCGAGGCTCAGAAGGCCGGCGGCAGCAGCCTGCTCGCCACTGAAAGCGCCGCCAACCTCAAGCTTTCCGATTACCTGCTCAAAAGCACCGACCGCCTCAACGAAGTCACCCAACAGAACCTGCAGACCAAACAGCAACTCGACAGCCTGACCCAGAGCGACTCGGCCCTCGACGAGCAGATCAACGTGCTCAAGGGCAGCCTGCTGCTGTCGAAGATTCTCTATAAGCAGAAGCAGGCGTTGCCGCGGCTCAAGGTCGACCGCGATCTGGCGGACCAGATCGCCGACATTCGCCTGTATCAGTTCGAAGTCAGTCAGCAGCGCGAACTGCTGAGCAACCCGGCGACCTACGTCGACAACCTGCTTTCCACCCAGCCGCCGGAGCAAGTCACCCCGCAACTGCGCAAGAGCCTGATGGAACTGGCCAACACCCGCGCCGACCTGCTGGAACGTCTGAACCGCGAGTTGAGCGCGGTGCTCAACGAATCGATCACCCTGCAACTCAACCAGAAACAACTGCTGAGCACCGCGCAGAGCCTGCGTGCGACCCTCGACGAGCAAATGTTCTGGATCCCCAGCAACAAGCCACTGGACGCGGAATGGCTTCGCGGCGTGCCGGAGCGGCTCAAGCGGCAGATCGATACCCTGCCGCTGGCCTCGAGCCTGAGCGAGCTGACCGACGGTCTGACCCAGCGTCCGCTGCTGTTTCTGCCGCTGGCCCTGCTGATCGGCGCTCTGCTGTGGCGGCGCAAGGCGCTGTATGCACGGCTGAACAAGGTTCACCAGGACATCGGCCACTTCAAGCGTGACAGCCAGTGGCATACCCCGCAGGCGATCCTGATCAACATACTGCTGGCGATGCCGGTGGCCCTTGGCCTGGCGCTGTGCGGGCTGGCCCTGCAGATCGACGCCCGCGGGCAGAACGCCAACATGGGCGCGGCGCTGCTGCAAATGGGTCAGGCGTGGCTGGTGTTCTACACCGCTTACCGGATTCTCTCGCCAGGCGGTGTGGCCGAGCTGCATTTCCGCTGGGACAAGCCGCAGGTCGAGTTCCTGCAGGGCTGGATCCGTCGCCTCGGGCTGGTGGTGATGGCGCTGGTGACCGTAGTGGCGGTGGCCGAGCTGCAACCGGCGGCGCTGGCCGACGACGTCATCGGCATGCCGGTGGTGCTGACCTGCTACGCGCTGATGGCGTGGCTGCTCAGCCGCCTGCTGATCAGCAGCCCGGCCCACGAAAACACCTCCTTGTTCCGCAAGGCCGTGGGCGTGATGTTCACTCTGTTGCCAATCGCGCTGTTCGTCGCGGTGTGCTTCGGCTACTACTACACTGCGCTGAAACTCAGCGACCGGTTGATCAACACCCTGTACCTGCTGATGTTCTGGCTGGTGATCGAAGCCACGTTCGTGCGCGGTCTGGCGGTCGCTGCACGCCGCCTGGCCTATCAGCGCGCCCTGGCCAAACGTCAGGCGGCCAAAGAGGCCGGCGACGGCGAAGCGGTGATCGAAGAGCCGACCCTGGACATCGAGAAGGTCAACGAACAGTCGCTGCGCCTGATCCGTCTGGCGCTGCTCGGTGGCTTCATCGCCGCGTTGTACTGGGTCTGGGCCGATCTGATCTCGGTGTTCTCGTACCTCGACAACATCACCCTCTACGAATACACCAGCGGCACCGGCGCCAACATGAGCATGGTGCCGATCAGCATCGGCGACATGCTCGGCGCGCTGATCATCATCGGCATCACCTTCGCCCTGGCGCGCAACTTGCCGGGTCTGCTCGAAGTGTTCGTGCTGTCGAAACTCAATCTGGCGCAGGGCAGCGCTTATGCGACCACGACGCTGCTGTCCTACGTGATCGCCGGCGTCGGTTTCGTTTCCACGCTGTCGACCCTCGGCGTCAGCTGGGACAAGTTGCAGTGGCTGGTGGCCGCGCTGTCGGTCGGTCTCGGTTTCGGTATGCAGGAGATCTTCGCCAACTTCATCTCCGGCATCATGATCCTGTTCGAACGCCCGGTGCGGATCGGTGACACCATCACCATCGGCAACCTGTCGGGCACGGTCAGCAAGATCCGCATCCGCGCCACCACCATCACCGATTTCGACCGCAAGGACATCATTGTCCCGAACAAGACGTTCATTACCGGGCAATTGATCAACTGGTCGCTGACCGATACCATTACCCGCGTCACGCTGAAACTCGGTGTGGATTACGGCTCCGACCTGGATCTGGTCAAGGAACTGCTGCTCAAGGCTGCCCGGGAAAACCCGCGCGTGCTCAAGGAACCCGAGCCGCACGTGTACTTCCTCAATTTCGGCGAAAGCACCCTCGATCACGAACTGCGTATGCACGTACGTGACCTCGGTGACCGCAACCCGGTGATCGATGAAGTGAACCGCTTCATCAACCGCGAATTCAAGAAGCAGCACATCAACATCTCGTTCCGCCAGATGGAGGTGTACCTGAAAAACCTTCATGGCCAGGAATACAAGCTGGTACCCATCGAAGACGAGAACAAAACCATCGTCCCGATCGGCGCGGAGCAAAAGCCGCTGCAAGAGCCGCCGCCGGCCAAACTCGACTAACCGGACTGATCCCAGCAGAATGCTCGGACATTCTGCTGGAGCCGGCCCTTGAAAGCCCTCGACGAACTGACCTTCGACAATCGCTTCGCCCGCCTGGGCGACGCGTTCTCCGCCCATGTGCTGCCCGAGCCGATCGACAACCCGCGTCTGGTCGTCGCCAGCCCGGCGGCGCTGGCCCTGCTCGATCTCGAGCCGACGACGGCGGACACTCAGGAATTCGCCGAACTGTTCGGCGGCCACACGTTGTGGGCCGATGCCGAGCCACGGGCGATGGTCTATTCCGGGCACCAGTTTGGCGGCTACACACCGCAACTGGGTGACGGTCGCGGGCTGTTGCTCGGCGAGGTGTATAACCAGGCCGGCGAACATTGGGATCTGCACCTGAAGGGCGCCGGGCAGACGCCGTTTTCGCGCATGGGCGATGGCCGCGCGGTATTGCGTTCATCGATCCGTGAATTTCTCGCTTCCGAAGCGCTGCACGCGCTGAACATCCCGTCTTCACGCGCGGCCTGCGTGATCGGCTCCGACACTCCGGTATGGCGTGAAAAGCAGGAACGCGCGGCGATGGTGCTGCGTCTGGCGCCGAGCCACATTCGCTTCGGCCACTTCGAATATTTCTATTACACCAAGCGTCCCGAGCAGCAGAAGCAGCTCGGCGAGCATGTATTGGCGATGCACTATCCCGAATGCCTGGAGCAGCCGGAGCCGTATCTGGCGATGTTCCGCGAAATTGTCGAGCGCAATGCCGAACTGATTGCCAAATGGCAGGCGTACGGCTTCTGCCACGGGGTGATGAACACCGACAACATGTCGATCCTCGGCATCACCTTCGACTTCGGCCCGTTCGCCTTTCTTGACGATTTCGATGCCCACTTCATCTGCAACCATTCCGATGATCAGGGTCGCTATTCGTTCAGCAATCAAGTGCCGATCGGCCAGTGGAACCTCAGCGCCCTGGCCCAGGCGCTGACGCCGTTCATCAGCGTCGAAGCCCTGCGCGAAACCCTCGGCCTGTACCTGCCGCTGTTCCAGGCGCACTACCTCGACCTGATGCGCCGCCGCCTCGGCTTCACCAGCGCCGAAGATGACGACCAGAAATTGCTCGAAGACCTGCTGCAGCTGATGCAGAACAGCGGCGTCGACTACAGCTTGTTCTTCCGCCGCCTCGGCGAAGATTCAGCAGAACAGGCTGTCGCCCAATTGCGCGATGACTTCGTCGATATCAAAGGCTTCGACGCCTGGGGCGAACGCTACGTGGCACGGGTTGCCCGCGATGGCGACAGCGATCAGGAACAGCGCCGCACACGGATGCACGCGGTCAATCCGCTGTACATCCTGCGCAACTATCTGGCGCAAAAGGCCATCGATGCTGCCGAACAAGGCGACTACTCCGAGGTGCGCCGGCTGCATGCGGTGCTGAGCAAACCGTTCGACGAACAGCCGGGAATGGAAGGCTATGCCGAGCGGCCGCCGGAGTGGGGCAAGCATCTGGAGATCAGTTGTTCGTCTTGAGGCAGACTAGATGAATACGTCTACAGGCACCTTGAAGTAGTCGGCCAGCCAGCGAACTTGCCGCAAGTTCAACTTGCGCTTGCCGTTCAGAATTTCCGAAACAACAGATTGAGTACCCACACCCGGCAGGTCGCTCTGAGTCAGTCCATGTTCGCGCATCAGGTAGCCAAGGACCTCTTCGCCGCTCGCCTCGGCCATCGGATGGTGTGTGCGATCCCACTCCCCAATCCAGTCACTGATGATGTCCACCAGACTCGCGAGCGGATGCGAGCCATCATCACCAGTTATCTCAAGGATCTCGTCAACGGCCTGAACCAAGACGTCGTAATCCTCTTCATTTTTCGGTTTTCGCAGCAACGGAGAGACAAACTCCCAGTGCTCGGCAACTGTCTTGATCAAACTACTCATACCTTTCCCTCCTTCCATTTGCCCCGATCGTATTCGCGGTGGTCGAGCACATGCTTGATGTAGAGCCTTTGTGACCGATAACTGACAAAAGCGATTAGCCTCAATTTGTTGCCACCAATGTCGAAAACGTGGAGATCACCCACCTTGTCGGTGGCAGGAAATATCGACTTCATTGCCGCGAAGTCCTTTGGATAACTCCTGCTTGCCAGACGAAACCATTGCGCTAGCGCGCTTGCTGCCTGTGGCCACTGCTCCTTGGCCTCACGAATGGGTTTTTCACTGAACACATGCATGCAACATCCTTATCGCATTCTGCTATGGGGAGTTAATCACAAAACAAAATTATCGCAACTTGCGATACACCCAGGCAGACCAACGGTCTGCCTGGGTACGACTCAGCCTAGATCCAACATTGACATCCGCATGATTGAAAATATGAGCAAACGTCTCCAACTAGGATTTATCGCCCTTCACTGGACCTCGCTCATGACCACCCAATTACTGATCCCCTGCCCCGCCTGCAATGGCCTCAACCGCATCCCCGCCGAACGCCTCGCCGACCAGCCAAAATGCGGGCGCTGCAAGTCCGAGGTGCTGCGGAGCAAGCCGTTCGAACTCAAGCAAGGCGATTACGCCAGCCAGATCAAGGGTGATCTGCCGTTGTTAGTGGATGTGTGGGCGGACTGGTGTGGGCCGTGCAAGTCGTTTGCGCCGGTATTCGAGCAGGCGGCGGCGCAGTTGGCAGGCAAGTGCCGGCTGGCCAAGCTCGACAGTGAAGCCAATCAGCAGTTGTCGGCGCAGCTGGGGATTCGTTCGATTCCGAGTTTGATTCTGTTCAAGAACGGCCGGGAAGTGGCGCGTCAGAGCGGGGCGTTTCCGTTGCCGCAGTTGCTGGCGTGGCTGCGTAGCCAGGGCATCTGACCCTCCACAGGACCCCATGTGGGAGCGAGCCTGCTCGCGAAGGCGCCCGTTCAGTCAACCGAGATGTTGAACGTGCTGGCCGCTTCGCGAGCAGGCTCGCTCCCACAGGAAAATCAGTGATCTTCGAGCAGATTGTGCAGTTCAACGAACTGCTGCGTCAGTTTGTGCCGTGGGTCGAGGTGGATCAGCGGGGTGCTGGCCTGGTGCGACTCGCGCATGCGCACCGAGCTGTTCAGATACACCGGCAGCACCGGCAAGCCCTCGGCAATCAACTCATCGAGAATCTGCTGCGGCAGACTGGCCCGGGCCTGGAACTGGTTGACCACGATGCCTTCGACTTCCAGGCCGTCGTTGTGGTCCTCCTTCAACTCTTCGATTTCCGCCAGCAGCCCGTACAGCGCCTGACGCGAGAAGCTGTCGCAATCGAACGGAATCAATACCCGATCGGCGGCGATCAGCGCCGACACCGCATAGAAGTTCAGCGCTGGCGGCGTATCGAGATAAATCCGGTCGTATTCGCCGTCCAGTTCATCGAGCAATTTGCGCAGCTTGTTGATTTTGTGCTTGGCCTCAAGCTTGGGCTGCAGATCGGCCAGTTCAGCGGTGGCGGTGATGATGTGCAGGTTGTCGAACGGGGTTTCGTAGATGTCGGCCTGGTTTTTCTTCGAAAACGGCCCCGATGACAGGGTCTGTTTGAAGAAGTCGGCAATGCCCATGGGAATGTCATCGCCAGTGAGCCCGGTCAGATACTGAGTGGAGTTGGCCTGGGCATCGAGGTCGACCAACAGCGTACGATAGCCCTCGCTGGCACTCACTGCCGCCAGATTGCAGGCAATGCTGGATTTGCCCACACCACCTTTCTGATTGAACACCACGCGCCGCATGACAAAACCTCCGTGTATCAAAGAATGACCGAGTGTAGTTGCCTGTGCGTGCGCTTCGCTACCTTCAACGACGCGGACTACAGAGTCAGGTGCAAAAATCAGCGGGCACAGAGGGCAAAAACCTGCCGTGTGCGCTGACAGGCCCGACAGACAAATCCGGCACGGTCCGGATAATGGCCAAGTGACAGCTTTTCTGCGGACCACTCGGTACATTTTGCTGCGCAAAACGTAACCAACATTTGCTACACACTCGTCGCACCGGGATAATGCGCGCCACCCGGCGCCAAGCGCCACATCAGGTCAGCCGCGGCTTTGGCGACTCAAAGCGTCATATAAAAGCCCGCAGGGGCGGGATGAACATCCGTGATCAACTTCAACATCGCCCAATGGCGCGCATGGGCCCCGGGGCTCGACAGCGTGGACGCGTGGCAGGCCTGGAGCCGACAACCGGTCGTACTCCCGGACAGCGATGCCGCGCCCGATGTGTCGTTTCTGCCCGCCATGCAGCGCCGGCGCCTCAGCCGTCTGGCGCGGATGGCGTTCAGTGTCGGCTGGCCGCTGGCCGACGGACGGGAAAACCTGCCGCTGGTGTTTGTTTCACGACACGGCGAAACCCCGCGCACCTTCGAGATTCTCAGTGACCTGGCCAAGGACGAGCCGTTGTCGCCGACGCAGTTCAGCCTGTCGGTGCACAACGCGATCATCGGTCTGTGGTCGATCATGCGCGGCGAAACCAGCGAAATGACGGCCCTTGCGGCCGCGGGCGATGGCCTGGAACATGGCATTCTCGAAGCGGCCGCCCTGCTCGATGAAGGCGCTCCGGCGGTGCTGCTGATCATCACCGAAGAACAGCCGCCCCAAGCCTATTCGCAGTGGATCGACGACGTGCCGTTCCCTTATGCGGTCGGTCTGCTGCTCACCCCCGGTACCGGCTGGCGGCTGACCCTGAACAGCGGCCAGGAAGCAGTGTCCAAAGCGCACTGGCCACACGCACTGAACCTGTTGCGAACCCTGCTCGGTCAGCAAACCCATTGCCAACATGCCTGGAAAAATCGTGTATGGACCTGGCAACGCAACCCGTGACCGAGAAAAACCGCGACGCCTACTACTGGCGCCTCCTGGCCACTGCCGCAAGTTTCGCGCTGTTCGGGCTGGGCGGGTTGTGCCTGCGCCTGCTGGTGTTTCCGCTGCTCGGTTGCCTGCCCGGCGATGCCTTGCAACATCGTCAGCGCGCACGGCAGACCGTCAGTCGGCTGTTCTGGTTTTTCGTCCGTTTCATGGCCCGCACCGGCGTACTGACCTATGACATTCAAGGGGCGGAACGTCTCGGTCGCCCGGGGCAAATGATCATCGCCAATCACCCGTCGCTGATCGACGTGGTGTTCTTGATCGGCCTGGTGCGCCAGGCCAATTGCGTGGTGAAGAAAAGCCTGTGGGAAAACCCGTTCACCCGTGGCCCGCTGCGCCGCACCGAATACATCAGCAATGACGGCAGCATGGACATGCTCGACGCCGCGGCCGAGTCCCTGCAAAACGGCCAGACCCTGATCATTTTCCCCGAAGGCACGCGCACACAGCCCGGTCAGGCGCCCGCCTTTCATCGGGGGGCGGCGGCGATTGCCCTGCGCGGTGCGAAAATCCTTACGCCAGTGGTCATCAAGGTCAATCCGACCACCTTGACCAAGGCCGAACCCTGGTATCGGATCCCCCACCGCCGCGTGCACTTCAGTTTTCGTGTCGGGGCCGATATAGACCCACAGACTTTCGCCACGCAAGGCCCGGCACCGCAGGCCTCGCGCAAGCTCAACGATTATTTGCACTCTTACTTCATTAAGGAGCTCGCCGAAGATGAGCGATCTGAATAACCCTGGCCTGGTGCGCGACATCAAACGGCTGATCATCGATGCCCTGGGCCTCGAAGACATCAGCGTCGACGATATCGGTGACGAACAGACGCTGTTCGGCGAAGGCCTGGGTCTGGATTCTGTCGACGCGCTGGAACTGGGTCTGGCGATCCAGAAAAAATACGGCATCAAGATCGACGCCGACGCCAAAGACACCCGTAACCACTTCACCAACGTGGCGAGCCTTGCGGCATTCGTCACGGCAAAACAGGCAGCTTGAGACCGGACCATGCAAACTCGTGACGACATTTTCAACACCCTGCGCGATGCCTTGGTCGAGCTGTTCGAACTGGATCCGGGGCGCATCAGCCTGGAGTCCAACCTGTATCAGGATCTGGAGATCGACAGCATCGACGCGGTCGATCTGATCGATCACATCAAACGCCAGACCGGCAAGAAAATCGCCGCCGAGGAATTCAAGTCGGTGCGCACCGTCGGCGACGTGGTCGAGGCGGTCTACCGTCTGGTTCAACCGGCCGCATGAGCCGATTGATCGGCCTCGGCCTGCTGCTGGCGGGGCTGCTGTACCCCTTTGCGGTGTATTTCGGCATGGAGCACTTCGCCCCGTGGCAGTTCGGGCTGCTGCTGGGTAGCCTGTGGCTGGCGCGGGCCCTGACTGGCGAGCGCAAGCCAGGCAGTCTGTGGATGGCCTGCGTGGCGCTCGTGTTCTGCCTGCTGCTGGCGCTGTTTGACAGTCCGCTGTTGCTGCGCTGGTACCCGGTGCTGATCAGCGGTTTCATGCTGGTGCTGTTCAGCCTGAGCCTGAAATGGGGCCCGCCGATGGTCGAGCGCCTGGCGCGGATCCGCGAGCCGCAACTGCCGCCCGAGGCGATCCGCTACACCCGTCAGGTCACCGTGGCCTGGAGCGTGTTTTTCTTCTGCAACGGTTTGTGCGCCGCGCTCCTGACCCTGTGGGCGCCGCTGCATTGGTGGATGTTGTACACCGGCCTGATCTCCTACGGATTGATCGGCCTGATGTTTGCCATTGAATGGCTGATACGACAACGGGTAAGAGGCCGTAAATGAACTGGATAAAACTTGAGCAACTGTTGCTCAAGGCCCTGCCGGGGCGAGCGATCACCGACACCCCGGCCCTCGACCATGCGCAACTGCGCGAGCAGGCGCTAAGCATTGCCGCCGGCCTGCAAGCACGCGGCGTGCAGCGCGTGGCGGTGCATCTGGAAGATGCCGCCGACCTCGCCATCGCCCTGCTCGGGGCCTGGCGCGCCAGCGTCAGCGTCCTGTTGCCCGCGGACCTGCAAGCGCAGACCCGCCAGCGCTGGTCGAGTGAAGTCGATCTGTGGCTGAGCGACCACTCCGATGATTCACACCTGAGCGATCTGTTGCAGCCTGCCCTGCCCGGCGTCGAACTGGATCTCGACCAGTGCCGCCTGAGCCTGTGCACCTCCGGCTCCAGCGGTGAGCCCAAGCGCATCGACAAGACCCTGCGCCAACTGGCCAACGAGGTCGAAGCCCTGGAACAGTTGTGGGGGGCGGATCTGGGTGAAGCCTGGATCATCGGCAGTGTCGCCACTCAGCACATCTACGGCTTGTTGTTCCGCGTGCTGTGGCCGCTGTGCGCCGGACGGCCGTTCGTGCGCAGGCAACTGGCGTTCCCGGAAGATCTGCAACGCGCCAGCCGCGAACATCCGGCCTTCGCCTGGGTCGGCAGCCCGGCGCTGCTCAAGCGCATGGGCGACAACCTCGACTGGCCGGCGCTGAGTGCCGTGCGCCGGGTGTTTTCCTCCGGCGGCGCATTACCCGCAGACGCGGCGCAAAGCCTGCAGCAACGCTTGCAACAGTGGCCGACCGAAATCCTCGGCAGCTCGGAAACCGGCGGTATCGCCTGGCGCCAAGGCGCCAGCCTGTGGCAGCCCTTCGCCGGGGTTGAACTGAGCCAGGACAGCGACGGCGCCCTGCTGATCGCTTCCCCCTATTTGCCGGCGGGGCATGTCGAACACACCGCCGACGCTGCGTGCATCGCTGCCGACGGGCGTTTCGAGCTGCTCGGGCGGCTGGACCGTATCGTCAAACTCGAAGAGAAGCGTATCTCCCTGCCAATGCTGGAACAGGCACTGGGCGCCCATGACTGGGTCGCCGAAGCACGGCTGGGCGTGGTTCAGGAAAACCGCGCAGTACTCGGCGCCCTGCTGGTGCTCAGCGACGCTGGCCTGTTTGCCTTGCGCGAACACGGCCGTCGCAGCCTGACCGAAGCCCTGCGCAAACACCTGAGCCAGCATTGCGAAGCGCTGGCCTTGCCCCGGCGCTGGCGTCTGGTGCGGCAACTGCCGCTGAACAGCCAAGGCAAACTGCCCCAGGCCGACATCGAAGCACGGTTGCTGGCGCCACGGCCGAAAGCGCCAGAAGTGCTGGAGCAAGTCGAAACCGACGGCGAGTGGAGCCTGCAATTGAGTGTGCCACCGGATCTGGCCTACTTCAGCGGTCACTTCCCCAAAGCCCCGGTGTTGCCAGGCGTGGTGCAGGTCGAATGGGCACTGAACCTCGGCCGACAACTGCTGAACCTGCCCGATAAATTTACCGGCATGGAAGTGCTGAAATTCCAGCAACTGGTGCGCCCGGGCGATGAAGTCCAACTGCACCTGCGCTTCGATCCCGAGCGCGGCAAGCTGTATTTCGCCTACCGCAATGACACCGCGACCTGCTCCAGCGGACGCATCCTGCTAGGAGCCGCCGATGCATAACCTGTGGCCAGGGAGCTTGCTCCCGCTCGGCTGCGCAGCGGCCCCAAACCCGGTTCACGCAAAACTGCGAGCGAGTGCTGCGCACTCGAGCGGGAGCAAGCTCCCTCGCCACAGTGGGGATGTGTTCAATGCATAACCCTTGCGCCGTGATTCCGGTCTACAACCATGAAACCGCGATCGGCACCGTGGTCGACGCGCTGCTCGCCCAGGACCTGTCGTGCATTCTGGTGGACGACGCCAGCACCCCGTCGTGCGCGCGCGTGCTGGATGCGCTGGCCGAGCGTGATCAGGTGCATCTGGTGCGCCTGACCCTCAATCAGGGCAAGGGCGGCGCGGTGATGACCGGCCTGCGCGAAGCGGCGCGTCTGGGCTTCACCCATGCCCTGCAAGTGGACGCCGATGGCCAGCACGACCTGCACGACGTCGCGCGTTTCATCGCGGAATCCCGCGCCCACCCGGACGCCATGATCTGCGGTTATCCACTGTTCGACGAGAGCGTGCCCAAAGGCCGCTTGTACGCGCGTTATCTGACTCATGTGATGGTCTGGATCAACACGCTGTCGCTGCAGATCCGCGATTCGATGTGTGGCTTTCGCGTCTATCCGCTGGCCCCGACGCTGGCGCTGATCGACTCGGCACGAGTCGGCAAGCGCATGGATTTCGACTCCGACATCCTCGTGCGCCTGGCGTGGCGCAACCAGCCGATGCGCTGGCTGCAGACCAGCGTGCATTACCCGCTGGATGGCGTCTCGCACTTCCGCCTGTTCCACGACAACGCGCTGATTTCCAGCATGCACACCCGGCTGTTCTTCGGCATGCTGCTGCGCCTGCCCGTCATCCTCTGGCGCCGGTGGCGCACATGAGCGTCGAAACCGACAAGAAGCACTGGGCCGACCGCGAAGAGCGCGGCAGCTTCCTGCTGATGAAATTCACCGCAGTCGCCGCCAAAGTGCTTGGCCGACGCCTGCTCAGTCCGCTGCTGTACGGCATCGTCCTGTACTTCTTCCTGTTCGGCCGTACCGCGCGCAACAGTGCCTGGCAGTACCAGCAACGGCTGGCTGACTGGAGCAACCGCGGCGAATTGCGCCCGAGCTACTGGCGCGTGTTCCGCCAGTTCATGGCGTTCGCCGATTCGCTGCTCGACAAGCTCGACGTGTGGAACGGCAAGCTGCGCATCGAGCAGATCGAAATCATCGACCCGGCACTGCTGCGCAATCAGCTGCGCGGCAGTCGCGGGCAACTGCTGGTCGGCGCGCATCTGGGCAACCTCGAAGTGTGCCGCGCCCTGGCCGAGATCGGCGAAAAGGTCACCATGAACGTGTTGGTGCACACCAAGCACGCCGAACAGTTCAACCGCTTGCTGGGCGAGGCCGGGGCGACCAATCTGCGCCTGATTCAGGTCAGCGAACTGGACCCGGTGATCATGCTGAAACTGCACGAACGCCTGGAGCGCGGTGAATGGCTGGCGATTGCCGGCGACCGCGTGCCGTTGCACGGCGGGCGCAGCGTCACCGTGGATTTTCTCGGCCACCCGGCAGCGTTTCCGCAAGGCCCTTGGTTGCTGGCCGGTTTGCTCAAATGCCCGGTCAACCTGCTGATGTGCCTGAAACAACCGGACGGCCACTATCGCCTGACCCTCGAACCGTTTGCCGACAGCGTGGTGTGGACGCGCCGCGAGCGCGAGCAGGTCATTCATCAGTGGGCCACCCGTTATGCGCAGCGCCTGAGTCACTATTGCCTCCAAGCCCCGCACCAATGGTTCAACTTTTACCCTTTCTGGAAGACCGATGACGACGCCAACCCATGAGCCGGTTACCTTCGGCGAACGCCCTTTGCGCATCGAAGACGTGCTGGCCCTGGCCAACCGTCGGGCGCCCGTGCAGTTGCAGAGCGACGCAGCCTACCGCGAGCGCATCGCCAAGGGCGCACGGTTCCTCGATTCGCTGCTGGACAAGGAAGGCGTGATCTACGGCGTGACCACCGGTTACGGCGATTCCTGCGTGGTCGCGGTGCCGCTGCATCACGTCGAAGCATTGCCGCGTCATCTCTACACTTTCCACGGTTGCGGGCTGGGCAAGCTGCTCGACGCCCAGGCCACCCGCGCCGTGCTGGCAGCGCGCTTGCAGTCGCTGTGCCACGGCGTGTCCGGGGTGCGCATCGAACTGTTGGAGCGCCTGCACGCCTTCCTTGAACACGACATCCTGCCGCTGATCCCCGAAGAAGGTTCGGTCGGCGCCAGCGGTGATCTGACGCCGCTGTCCTACGTCGCCGCGACCCTGTCCGGCGAGCGTGAAGTGTGGTTCCGTGGCGAGCGTCGCCAGGCTGCCGACGTGCATCGCGAACTCGGCTGGACGCCGCTGGTGCTGCGCCCGAAAGAAGCGCTGGCGTTGATGAACGGCACCGCAGTGATGACCGGTCTGGCCTGCCTCGCCTTCGCCCGCGCTGACTATCTGCTGCAACTGGCCACGCGCATCACCGCGCTCAACGTGGTCGCGTTGCAAGGCAATCCGGAACATTTCGACGAGCGTCTGTTCGCCGCCAAGCCACATCCGGGGCAGATGCAAGTCGCCGCGTGGCTGCGCAAGGATCTGGCGATCGACGCGCCGACCGCGCCGCTGCATCGCCTGCAGGATCGCTACTCGCTGCGCTGCGCCCCACACGTGCTCGGGGTGCTGGCCGACAGTCTGAACTGGCTGCGTTCGTTCATCGAAACCGAGCTCAACAGCGCCAACGACAACCCGATCATCGACGCCGAAGCCGAACGCGTGCTGCACGGCGGGCACTTCTACGGCGGGCACATCGCATTCGCCATGGACAGCCTGAAAAATCTGGTGGCTAACGTTGCCGATCTGCTCGACCGACAACTCGCGTTGCTGGTGGACGAGCGCTACAACCATGGATTGCCGAGCAACCTGTCCGGTGCTCCGGCGGATCGCGCCATGATCAATCACGGCTTCAAGGCCGTGCAGATCGGCACCAGTGCCTGGACTGCCGAAGCGCTGAAAAACACGATGCCGGCCAGCGTGTTCTCGCGCTCCACCGAGTGCCACAACCAGGACAAGGTGAGCATGGGCACCATCGCCGCCCGTGACGCGATCCGCGTGCTGGAGCTGACCGAACAGGTCGCCGCCGCCACGTTGCTCGCGGCCAATCAAGGCGTGTGGTTGCGCGGTCGTGATGAAGACGCGCGTGCGCTGCCACCTTCGCTGGCCGCCATGCACGAAGAGCTGGCCAAGGACTTCCCGCCGGTCATCGAAGACCGTGCACTCGAAGGCGAATTGCGCCTGTGCCTGCAACGTATCGCCGAGCAACACTGGAGGCTGCATGCGTAGCGCCGGAGTGCTGCACGCCGACACGGAAATCCTCGTGCCGTTCTTTGACGTCGACACTATGCACGTGGTCTGGCACGGGCATTACGTCAAATACCTGGAGGTGGCGCGCTGCGCGCTGCTCGACCAGATCGGCCACAACTACACGCAGATGTCCGAGTCCGGTTACGCGTGGCCGATCATCGACCTGCAACTGCGTTATGTGCGCGGCGCGGTGTTCGGCCAGCGCCTGAACGTGCGCGCCAGTCTGGTGGAGTGGGAGAACCGCTTGAAGATCAATTATCTGATTACCGACCTGCAGACCGGCGAGCGCCTGACCCGTGCCAGCTCGGTGCAGGTGGCGGTCGAGATCAGCAGCCGCGAGATGCAACTGGCCTCCCCCAAAGTGTTCACCGACGCGGTGCAAAGGATGCTGCGATGAACCTGTTCTGCAAAGGCCTTGGCGCGCTGGCGCTGCTCGCCGTGTCGACGCTGGCCAACGCCTTCGACCTGCAACAGCTCAGCGACCAACTGGCGAAACCGGAAGTGATTCACGGCCAGTTCATTCAGGAAAAGCACCTGCGCGCGCTGCCTCAGCCGTTGCTCAGCAAGGGCAGCTTCGTGCTGGCGAAAAACCACGGTCTGCTCTGGCTGCTCAAGACCCCGCTGCAACAGGATTACCGCATCACCGCCAACGGCATCGCCCGTCGTGACGGCAACGCTTGGCAGTTGCTGCCGAACAAGAGCGCCGGTGCCGAACAGAACCGTTTGTTCCTCGCCGTGCTGCAAGGTGACAGCAGCGGCTTGCAGCGGGATTTCGAACTGGCCCTGAGCGGCGACGCACAGCAGTGGAAGCTCACCCTGACCCCGCGTTCGCTGCTGCTCAAGCAAGTGTTCAATCAGATCAATATCAACGGTGGCGAGCTGGTACAGACCATCGAACTGCTGGAAACCCAGGGCGACAGCACCGTGCTGCGCATGCAGGACAGCACTGCAAACCAGCCGTTGAGCGAAGCGGAGCAACATGACTTTGCCGAGTGAGCGCAGGCTGCCGTGGCTGTTTCTGATCCTGCTGCTGGCGGTTGTCGCGCTGGCCGGGTGGCAGTGGCGCGACGGTGCGCCACTGTCGGCCAACCTCATGGAGCTGGTGCCCGGGACCAACCCTGACGCCCTCGAACTGCGCGCCGAACAGCGCATGCAGGAACCGCTCAATCGGGAAATGCTGGTACTGGTCGGGCACACCGATCGCCAGCAAGCGCTGGCCATGGCGCAAACCCTCGGCGAGCAATGGCAATCCAGCGGTCTGTTCGAAAAGGTCCAGTGGAACCTGCAGGCGGATCTGCCGGCGCTGCGCACGCAACTGCTGCAAGGGCGGCTGGCGATGCTCTCGGCGGATGATCGGCAACTGCTGACCGAGCATCCCGATGCGTTCATTCAACAACGGGTGCAGGCGCTGTTCGACCCGTTCAACGGTTTCACGTTGGTACCGAGCCAGGACGACTGGCTGGGCCTGACCGGGCGCATCCAGAACAGCCAGCCGAAACACGGAGCGGTGCAACTGGACATCGGCAGCGGCGCACTGGTCGCCGATGCCGACGGCAAGAGCTGGGTGCTGCTGCGCGCGCGTACCACCGGCAATGCCTTCGACATGAACCTGCCGCTGAAAGTCGCCGATCTGCTGCAGCACAGTCGCGAGCAAGCAGCGAAATCCGATGTACAACTGTTGGCCGCCAGTGGTCTGCTGTACGCCGCCAACGGTCAGCAGCAAGCCACCCGCGAAATGACCTGGGTCGGCGGCGGCGCCACCCTCGGTATTCTGCTGTTGCTGCTGTTGGCGTTCCGCCGCTGGCGGGTGCTGCTGGCGTTCGTGCCGGTGCTGGTGGGCATGCTGTTCGGCGCGGTGGCCTGCGTCGCGGTGTTCGGCCACATGCATGTGATGACGCTGGTGCTCGGCTCCAGCCTGATCGGCGTGGCGGTGGATTACCCGCTGCACTATCTGTCGAAAAGCTGGAGCCTCAAGCCGTGGCGCAGTTGGCCGGCGCTGCGCCTGACCCTGTCCGGGCTGACGCTGAGCCTGATCACCAGCGCCATCGGTTATCTGGCACTGGCCTGGACGCCCTTCCCGGCGCTGACGCAAATCGCGGTGTTCTCCGCTGCCGGCCTGCTCGGTGCTTACCTGTCGGCGGTGTGCCTGCTGCCGGCCCTGCTGAAAAACGTTGAGCTGCAACCGGCGCAATGGCCGCTGCGCCTGGCCGAGCGCTTGGTGCAACTGCGCGAAAACCTGCTCGAATACGTGCGCACCCCGGTGCTGCTGGCGCTGCTGATCGCCTTCTGCGCTGGCGGTCTGGTGCAGCTGCAAAGCAAAAACGACATTCGCCAATGGGTCGGTGCGCCGCAACACCTGACCGATGATGCCCAGACCATCGCGCGCATCACCGGTTATCAGCCGACCAGCCAGTTCTTCCTCGTGCGCGGCGCCAATCAGCAGGAATTGCTGGAGCGTCAGGCCGCGTTGAGCGAGCGTCTGCAGCAACTGGTCAACCTCGACAAGCTGCAAGGCTATCTGGCCCTCGACCAACTGCTCAGTCCGCCGAGCCAGCAACAGCAAGTGCGCGAAGCGCTGAGCAAACTGCCTCAATACTGGCAGCCGTTGCTCGACCTTGGCGTACCGCTCGCGGCGTTGCAAACCGAGTTGCAGCAGTTGCAGAACCTGCCTGCCGAAGACATCGACGCAGCACTGGCCGGGCCGTTGGGCGAGCCTTACCGCACGCTGTGGCTCGGCCCGACCGAAGACGGCGTGGCGGCGATGACCAGCCTGCAGGGCCTGAACAATCCGTCACTGCTGCGGGTGCAGGCGCTGGACTTGCCGGGGGTGATGCTGGTCGATCGGCTCGGTGAATTGAACAATGTATTCGCCGCGACCCAGATCAGCGCCGCCGAACTGAAACTCGCCTCCTGCGTGTTGATCGTGCTGGTGCTGATCGTGCCGTTCGGCTTCGGCGGCGCGTTGCGCATCGTCGCCCTGCCGCTGCTGGCGGCGCTGTGCAGCCTGGCCAGCCTCGGCTGGCTCGGTCAGCCACTGACCCTGTTCAGCCTGTTCGGCCTGCTGCTGGTGACGGCGATCAGTGTCGATTACGCGATCCTCATGCGTGAACAGGTTGGCGGTGCGGCAGTGAGTCTGCTGGGCACCCTGTTGGCGGCGCTGACGACCTGGCTGTCGTTCGGTCTGCTGGCCGTTTCCAGTACGCCGGCGGTGAGCAATTTTGGCCTGGCAGTGAGCCTCGGTCTGGCCTTCAGCTTCATTCTGGCGCCGTGGGCCGGACGCCACGTCCACAGCACCAGCGTCGCGGAGCCGGCAGCGTGACGGTCGCCGGCTTCTGGTTGATGGCCCTGGCGCTGTTCGCCGTGGCGACCCGTGTCGGTCGGCATTTCGGCCTGATCCCGATCGTCAGCCAGTTGCTGCTGGCCAGCTTCGGTTTGCCGCTGCTGATGTATTTCTGGATCGAACCGGACTGGCAGCTCAGCGGCGCCGAACTGATTGCGCCGGGGTGGCTGAAAGACCTCTACAGCCTGAGTTTCGCGCTGCTGCTTGGGCACATTCTCAGTGATGTGATCGACCTGCGGCTGGATCGCCAGAGCGTGAAAATCGCCGTGCCGAGTTTTGTTGTACCGTTCGCCTGCGGCCTGGCCGCCGCCTGCTGGCTGCTGCCGGCGCAACCGTGGCTGAACTCGCTGGCGATCAGTCTGGTGTTCGCGATCACCGCGATCCCGGTGCTGTACCTGTACCTGCGCCACATCGACTATCCGCCCGCCGCCACCCGGCGCCTGGTGCAGACCGCAATTCTCATCGACCTGACCTGCTGGACGCTGTTCGGCCTTGCTCAAGGCAGTCTGCATCTGAGCAGCTTGTTGCTGCCACTCGGTTTGGCCTGCGTTCCGGTGCTGCTGCATCTGCTGCGCGTGCGTCGTCCGCTGACCTACAGCCTCGGCTTCTTTGCGCTGCTGGTGTTGGCCGAGCACTACAAACTCAACGCGCTGATTTTCGGCATCGGTTATCTGCTGTGCATGGCCTTGCTGAAGGTGCCATTGGTGCTGCCATTGCCGGCGCGGTGGATGAACCGCTTGCAGACGTGGATCGCGATCCCGCTGATCCTGACCTTCGGCATCGTGCAGATCGACGTGCACAGCGCCCTGGCCAGCCTCGGCGCGGTGCAATGGGCGGCGCTGCTGCTGTTGCCGATTGCCAGTAAACTGCTCGGCAACTGGCTCGGGCTGGGCTGGGCCGGTGCATCGTTCGAAGGCGCCAGCCGCTGGCGCGAAAGCGTGTTGCTGAATATTCGCGGGCTGAGCGAAATCGTCTTTCTCAACCTGTTGCTGCAACAACAGCTCATCAGCCCGGCGCTGTACTTCGCGCTGATGCTGATGGGCCTGATCGCGACGCTGTTGCCGGCCCTGATCGGCCTGCACCGCGCGCCTATGAAAACCAGCGCCACTGCGCCCGGGAGCTCACGTGCCAATCGTTGAAATGGAATCCCGTCAGGTCGTGATCATTGGCGCGGGCCCGTCCGGGGCCATCGCCGCCGCGTTGCTCAAGCGCCAGGGCCACGATGTGCTGGTGATCGAGCGCCAGCATTTCCCAAGGTTTTCCATTGGTGAAAGCCTGCTCAGCCATTGCCTGGATTTCGTCGAAGAGGCCGGCATGCTCGACGCTGTCAACGCCGCCGGCTTCCAGCGCAAGACCGGTGCCGCCTTCGCTTGGGGCGAGCGCTACAGCGCCTTCGATTTCAGCGACACCTTCACCGCGGGCAAGCCGACCACGTTCCAGGTGCAGCGCGCCGATTTCGACAAGCTGCTGGCTGATCAGGCTGAATTGCAGGGTGCCGAATTCCGTTACGGCGATGCCATCGTCCGCGTCGATTTCGACCGGGCCAGACCGCAGCTTGACGTGCTGCGCGAAGACGGCAGCGAGTACCGCATCGAAGCGGACTTTGTGCTCGACGCCAGCGGTTACGGGCGCGTGCTGTCGCGTTTGCTTGATCTGGAAGCGCCGTCGAATTTCCCGGTGCGCCAGGCAGTATTCACCCACGTTGAAGATCACATCGATAACCCGGCCTTCGACCGCGAGAAGATCCTCGTCACTACTCATCCCGAGTACCGCGACATCTGGTTCTGGACGATCCCGTTCAGCAACGGGCGCTGCTCGGTGGGCGTGGTGGCTGCTGCCGAACACTTCAAGGGGCGCGACAGCGATCTGGATGCCTGCCTGCGCGGTTTCATCGGCGAAACGCCGAGCCTCGCCGCTGTATTGAACAACGCGGTGTGGGACACCCCGGCGCGCACCCTCGGCGGTTATGCGGCCAATGTGAAAACCCTGCACGGCCCGGGCTTCGCCCTGCTCGGCAACGCGGCGGAATTTCTCGACCCGGTGTTCTCCTCCGGCGTGACCATCGCCATGCGTTCGGCGAGCATGGCCGCCGCTGTCCTGCACCGGCAGTTGCAGGGGGAAATCGTCGATTGGCAGCGCGAGTTCGCCGAGCCGCTCAAACGTGGGGTCGACACCTTCCGCTGCTATGTCGAGGGCTGGTACGCCGGTACCTTCCAGGACGTGATTTTTTATCAAGACAGCCAGGCAGACATCCGCCGGATGATCTGCTCGATCCTCGCCGGTTACGCCTGGGATGAACGCAACCCGTTCGTCAGCGAAGCGCGTCGCCGGTTGAAGATGATTTCCGAACTCTGTGCAAAGGACGCCCCATGAATTACTTGAGCGACAGCTACGTCGAGGAAACCCGCTTCGGTTTCTGGTTCCTGCGCAGCCACACCTGGCAGCACCATGTGTTGCGCGTGGCGATCAACGACTTGCGCGGGTTGTTCAGCGAGTCGCTGCCAGCCAATCCGGTGCTGCTGGACGCTGGTTGCGGTCAGGGCAAATCGTTCCGCCATCTGCGCCAGACCTTCGCCCCACAGCGTCTGATCGGCGTCGACGCCGACCCGCACAGCCTGCAATTGAGCGCCGAAGAAGCGGCGCGGCAGGGCTTCGACGTCGAGCTGATCGGCAGCGACTGCGCGACGCTCAACGCGGCCGATGCCAGTGTCGACCTGCTGTTCTGCCACCAGACCTTTCATCACCTGGTCGAACAGGAAAAAGCCCTCGCCGAGTTCTACCGCGTGCTCAAACCGGGTGGTTATCTGCTGTTCGCCGAGTCCACCGAGGCATACATTGATACTTGGGTGATCCGCTGGCTGTTCCGCCATCCGATGCAGGTGCAAAAGAGCGCGGCGCAGTACCTGGAAATGATTCGCCAGCAGGGTTTCGAGTTTGGCGAGCGCAATGTTTCGTACCCGTATTTGTGGTGGAGCCGGTCGAAGGATTTCGGACTGCTGGAACGGTTCGGATTGCGCCGGCCCAAGCCGTTTGGCGAGCGTGAGGAAACGTTGGTGAACGTTGTCGCCCGCAAACCATTGCAGGAATCCATCTGATGTACCACTTTCGATCAGCACAGCTAAACCCCTGTGGGAGCTGGCTTGCCAGCGATAGCGGTGTATCAGTTAACCAAAATGCTGGATGTGCCGCCGCCATCGCTGGCAAGCCAGCTCCCACAAGGTTTGCGGTATGGCTGATTTTGGTGGCATTTGCTTTGCTGAGTGCCTGCGCCAGCCAGGCCCCGCTGCCCGCGAGCGACCCGACGCTGCCGTTACCGCTGCAACTGCACATCGAACGCCAACAGGCCGATCAGCGTCAGGACTGGCTGTTGGTGATCCAGCGCGAAGGCCCCGACATCCGCTGGTCGATGATGGATCCGCTGGGCATTCCCCAGGCCCGTCAGCAACTGATCGACGGGCGCTGGCAGGCCGACGGGCTGCTGCCGCCCAATCCCGAAGCCCGGGAGTTGTTTGCCGCGCTGCTGTTTGCCCTGACCCCGTCCGGCGAACTGGCACGCACTTACCCCACTGCGCAGCAGCAGGGCGAGCAACGCACGCTGGCGGCGCGCTGGACGATCCGTTATGCACAACCGTTGAGTTTCCAATTGAATCTGCCCCAAGGCCCGCACTATCGGGTTTCTCCTCTCGGTGAACCGACGCCATGACTGCCTACCTCAATGCCCTCGGCGTGATCTGCGCGCTGGGCCGCGACAAGCAACACGTCGCGCAGAACCTGTTTGCCGGTGACTGCTCGGGCATGCGCCGCGAGTCCGGCTGGGTTGCCGAGCGTGAATTGCCCGTGGCGGCGGTGCATGGTGAGCTGGCGGCCATTCCGGCCGAACTGGCCGACCAGCGCAGCCGCAACAATCAACTGCTGCTGGAAGCCGCACTGCAGATTCGCGAGGACATCGACCGGGCCATCCAGACGTATGGTCGCGAGCGCATCGGCGTGGTGCTCGGCACCAGCACCTCGGGGATCGACGAGGCCAGCCGCGGGCTGGCGCACTACCTTCGCGAGCAGCAGTTCCCTGGCGAGTACGACTATCGGCAACAGGAACTCGGCGCGCCGGCGAATTTTCTCGCCGATTGGCTGCAACTCAGCGGCCCGGCCTACGTGATTTCCACCGCCTGCACGTCCAGTGCGCGGGCGTTGATGAGCGCACAGCGCCTGCTTGATCTGGGCCTGTGCGACGCGGTGCTGTGCGGCGGGGTCGACAGCCTGTGCAAACTGACGCTCAACGGTTTCAGCGCGCTGGAAGCGGTGTCCGACCAGCGCTGCAATCCGTTCTCGGCCAACCGCAACGGCATCAACATCGGTGAAGCGGCAGTGCTGTTCCTGATGAGCCAGCAGCGCAGCGACGGCCCGGCCATTGCCCTGCTCGGCAGCGGCGCCAGCTCCGACGCGCACCATATTTCCGCGCCGGAACCGAGCGGTCGCGGCGCCCTGCAAGCGATGCAGAAAGCCTTGAGCCGCGCACAGTTGCAAGCGGCGCACATCAGCTACCTGAACCTGCACGGCACTGCGACCCAGCACAACGATGCGATGGAAAGTCTGGCAGTCGCCACACTGTTTCCCGACGGCGTGGCCTGCTCGTCGACCAAGCCGATGACCGGTCACACCCTCGGCGCGGCCGGTGCGCTGGAAGCAGCGTTCTGCTGGCTGAGCCTGAGCGCCGACAACCCGCAACAAGCCTTGCCGCCCCACGTCTGGGACGCCCAGCCCGACCCTGACTTGCCGGCGCTGAAGTGGGTGACCGCGAGCGAACGCCTGTCGTCCATTGCACCCCGCTACCTGATGAGCAACTCGTTTGCCTTCGGCGGCAACAACGTCAGCCTGATTATCGGAGACGCTCCATGAATGACTGGCCGCTCGCCGAACTGCTGCCCCACGCTGGCGACATGATCCTGATCGACCGCATCCTCAGCTTCGACGAAGAGCAGATCCACACCGGCCTCACCGTCAAGCCCGACGGCTTGTTCAACCTGCCAGACGGCAGCCTGCCGGCGTGGGTCGGCATCGAGTTGATGGCGCAAAGCGTAGCCGCCTTCGCCGGTTGCCACGCACGGCAGAAGGGCAACCCGGTCGCGCTGGGTTTCCTTCTCGGGACACGTAAATTCGAGTGCAACGTCGAAGCGTTTCCGGCCGGCAGCGAACTGACCATCCACGGCATCCGTTCGCTGGAAGACGACAACGGCATGGGTGTTTTCGAATGCCATATCAACGCCCCCGGCATTGAGGCCAGCGCACGTTTGAACGTGTTCCGCCCGCCGCAGCCCAGCCAATATCTTGAACAAACCAGGGAGTCGAACGATGACTGAATCCGTATTGGTCACCGGCTCCAGCCGTGGTATCGGCCGCGCCATTGCCTTGCGTCTGGCGCAGGCCGGGCACGACATCGTCCTGCATTGCCGCAGCGGCGTTGCCGAAGCGCAAGCGGTGCAGGCCGAGATCGAAGCGCTGGGCCGTCACGCACGCATCCTGCAATTCGACGTCGCCGACCGCGAAGCCTGCAAAACCATCCTTGAAGCTGACGTCGAAACCCACGGCGCTTATTACGGCGTGGTGCTTAACGCCGGCCTGACCCGCGATGGCGCTTTTCCGGCGTTGAGCGATGACGATTGGGACGTGGTGCTGCGCACCAACCTCGACGGTTTCTACAACGTCCTGCACCCGGTGATGATGCCGATGATCCGTCGTCGCGCCGCTGGTCGGATCGTCTGCATCACCTCGGTGTCGGGTTTGATCGGCAACCGTGGCCAGGTCAACTACAGCGCCTCCAAGGCCGGAGTGATCGGCGCCGCGAAGGCGTTGGCGATCGAACTGGGCAAGCGCAAAATCACCGTTAACTGCGTCGCACCGGGCCTGATCGACACAGCGATGCTGGATGAAAACGTGCCGGTGGAAGAACTGATGAAAATGATCCCCGCACAACGCATGGGCACCCCGCAAGAGGTCGCCGCTGCGGTGAATTTCCTGATGTCGGCGGAAGCCTCGTACATCACCCGTCAGGTCCTGGCGGTCAACGGAGGCCTGTGCTGATGAAGCGCGTCGTCGTCACCGGCATGGCCGGCATCACTTCGCTTGGCAGCGACTGGCAGACCATCGCCGGCAACTTCGCGGCCAACCGCAGCGGCATTCGCCGCATGCACGAGTGGGACAGGTTCAGCGAACTCAACACCCGTCTGGCCGGGCCGATCGATGATTTTCTCGTCCCGGCGCACTGGACCCGCAAGCAACTGCGCAGCATGGGCCGGGTCTCGCGGCTGGCCGTAGGCGCGGCAGAACAGGCACTGGCCGACGCCGGCCTGCTCGGCGATGAATCGATCAAGGACGGGCGCATGGGCGTGGCCTGCGGTTCGTCCACCGGCAGCACCGACGAGATCAAGGCCTTCGGCAACATGCTGCTCAATTCGGTGGCCGAAGGCCTCAACGCCAACTCCTACGTGCGGATGATGCCGCACACCACCGCGGCCAACATCAGCATCTTCTTCGGCCTCACCGGGCGCCTGATCCCGACGTCCAGCGCCTGCACCAGCGGCAGTCAGGGCATTGGCTACGCGTATGAAGCGATCAAGTTCGGACGGCTGCCGCTGATGCTCGCCGGCGGCGCCGAAGAGCTGTGCCCGACCGAAGCGATGGTCTTCGACGCGCTCTACGCCACCAGCCTGAAAAACGATGCGCCACAGACCAGCCCGCGTCCGTACGACAAGGGCCGCGACGGTCTGGTGATCGGCGAAGGCGGCGGCATGCTGGTGCTCGAAGAGCTGGAGCATGCGCTCGCTCGGGGTGCGCGGATCCACGCCGAGATCGTCGGCTTCGGCAGCAACGCCGACGGCCAGCACACCACGCGCCCGGAACAGGTCACCATGCGCCGCGCCATGGAGCTGGCGCTGGAAGACGCCGGGCTGACGCCGGACGCCATCGGTTACGTTAATGGTCACGGCACCGCTACAGAACAGGGCGACATTGCCGAAACACTGGCGACCAGCAGCCTGTTCGGCGAACACATGCCGATCAGCTCGCAGAAGAGTTTCCTCGGCCACACGCTGGGGGCCTGCGGCGCGCTGGAGTCGTGGTTCAGCATCGAAATGCTCAATCGCGACCTGTATGTGCACACGCTCAACCTCGACGAAGTCGATCCGCACTGCGGCAAGCTCGATTACCTGCGCGGCGAATTCCGCCAGATGCGTCACAACTACGTGATGAACAACAATTTCGCTTTTGGTGGCGTCAACACCTCGTTGATTTTCCGCCGCTGGCACTGACCGCAACACGTTTGGAGTGAAGGGAATGACTCAGTTTCACCGCATCGCCGCCCTGCTGGCCCTGGCCTTGGCCTTGGTGCTCGGCGGCTGCACCAGCAAACCGGTTTACAACGCCAAGGAAGAATTTTCGCCCAACCTCGGTTTCACCCAGGCGCAGATGAGCCGCGCCATCGTCACCGCGCTCAACGACCGCCAGTGGGTGGTACAGTCGGTTCGCCCGGGCATGATCAAAGCGGCGATCACGGTACGCGGCCGCCACCACGCCGAGGTCGACATCCCGTTCAGCCCGACCTCGTTTGAAATCGACTACCGCAGCAGCTACGGCCTCGACGCCAAGGACGGCAAGATCCACGGCAACTACAACCGCTGGGTCAACCGCCTGCGCGACAACGTGCTCAAGGAACTGTCGATCAACCCGGACATCGAGTTCGTCAACGACCTGGGCATCGTCAAGCAAGGCGCCGACGAGCCGACCTACCTGAGCTTTCGCGAGGGCGTCAAACGCGCCACCGACGCCGGCCTGCTCGACGGCAGCGTGAAGTTCTACCTGGCCGGCGAAACCCTGCCAAAACAGGTGCGCAAACTCGACACCGTGAGCAGCAGCCGCAAAACCAACGGCTCGAACAAATCCGACACTGACGCCTGCTTCTGGGCCCTGCAATCAGCCCTCGCCACCCTGCAGAACGCCGCGAAAAAAGCCGACGCCAACGCGGTGATCAACATCGCCAGCGTCGACCAGCGCGACCTGTACAAGGACACCGAAAAATTCCAGTGCCGCGCCGGCCTGGTGGTGTCGAGCGTAGCGTTGCGTGGGGATCTGGCGCACGTTGATTGACTGAGTGAATCCAATCCTGTGGCGAGGGGATTCATCCCCGATGGGTCGCGTAGCGGCCCCGAAACCTGAGAACCCGGAGCATCAGGCATACCGAGTTCACTGGTTTTACGACGGCTGCGCCGCCGATCGGGAATAAATCCCCTCGCCACAAGGTGTTGTCTCCATTTCTGCATCTACACTCGCTCAACAGGCCCTCATTCAACGCCTGCCGGAACGGCGAGCCCCCATCGATCAAGCACTCGCGGTTCTCTTTCACCGTCAAGGAGATGACCATGCAAGTGAAAGCTCTGATCGCCGCCACGCTCCTCGGGCTATTGCCCAGCGCCAGCCACGCCACCAACCTGATGTACATGCCGTTCGAAACCGTGCTTTCGGATGCGATTCGCGCCGGACGGCTGGATGGCAGTGTGAAGTTTTATCTGATCGGCAACGGGCCGCAGGGCACGCAGCAGTTGTTGCGCCGGGATGTGGTCAGTGATTTGCGCACCAACGGCTTCAACAAGAGCGATCACGATTCCTGCGAGTGGGTGCTGCAGTCGAACCTGATCAAGTTGCAGGCCGACGCCAAGCGGGTCGGGGCGAATGCGGTGGTCAATATCGTCAGCTATTACGACCAGCATGTGCGCAAGGATTTGAATACCTATGAGTGTCGGGCCGGGGTGTTTGTGACGCGGGTGGCGTTGAAGGGGGATCTGGTGCGGTTGCCCTGAAATATGCGGTGTTCGGGCGAGCGTCTTCGCGAGCAGGCTCGCTCCCACCTTGCAATGCGTTGCCCTGGGGGAGCGAGCCTGCTCGCGATTTTATTGCGCAGCAATCAAGCGTTTGAAGGTTCGACTTTACGCGTCAGCAGTTCGACAAACGCCTTGGCCATCGGCGATTTCTGATCCTTGCGCTGAACCAGCCACACCGCCGACACCGCCTCCGGATCGAGCAGCGGTCGATAGACCACGCCGTCGATGCGCATCCGCTGGTAGGACGCCGGCAATACCGAAACCCCAAGCCCCGCTGCGACCAATCCGATGATGGTCATCGCCTCACCGGCCTCCTGGGCAAAATGCGGGCTGAACCCGGCATCGCGGGCCAGACTGAGCAGTTGCGCATACAGCCCGCTGCCGTAGCTGCGCGGAAAGAACACGAACGGCTCCAGCGCCAGCGCCGAGAGAAACAGCCCCTCTTCACTGCCTTGGGCCAGCGGATGCTTGGAGCTGAGCACCGCCACCAAGGGCTCGCGCATCAGCTCAACCACGCTCAGCGAATCCGGCAAACCCAGCGGACGCATGATGCCGACTTCGATCGATTCATCCACCAGCGCGTCCGCGACCATGGTGCTGCTCATCTCCCGCAGGTTCAGGTGCACTGCCGGGAAACGCTGACGAAAGGAAAAAATCGCTTGGGGAATGGTCGAGTTGAACGGCGCTGACGAGGTGAAGCCAATTTTCAATTCGCCCAGTTCACCGAGTTGCGCACGCCGGGCGACGTCCGCCGCTTTGTCGACCTGCGCCAGCACCAGCCGCGCCTCCTCCAGAAACAATCGGCCGGCCTCGCTCAACTCGACCCGACGATTGGTGCGTTCGAACAACCGCGCGCCGACCTCTTGCTCCAGCGCCTGAATCTGCTGGCTCAGCGGTGGCTGAGAGATCCCCAGCACCTGTGCGGCGCGGCCGAAATGCAGTTCTTCGGCGACGGCGATGAAGTAGCGCAGATGACGCAATTCCATGGACACCCCATTAGGTCGTTAAAGCTATCAAACAGGTCGAACAATATATTGGATAGAAACATTAGCCAGCTATATGATTTTTTCATTGCCTGCCTGGCCGTGCCCTCCGAGGTCTGATGTGAAAACCGCCGCCCCTCTTGCCCATGAAGTTCCGCCTGCCGCGGCGGACGATGTGATCGCCGAGCTGCAGGAGATCTACATCGAAAAAGGCACGCCGATGTTCATGCGCACAGTGCTCGCGCTGTTCAGTGGCGGCTTCGCGACCTTCGCTTTGCTGTATTGCGTGCAGCCGATGATGCCGCTGCTGTCCCACGAGTATGGAATCAACGCGGCGCAGAGCAGCCTGATTCTGTCGGTGGCGACCGGCATGCTGGCCTTCGGTCTGCTGATCACCGGGCCGATCTCCGACCGCGTCGGGCGCAAACCGGTGATGGTCGCGGCACTGTTCGCCGCCGCGTTGTGCACGATCGCCAGTTCGATGATGCCGAGCTGGCACGGCGTGCTGATCATGCGTGCGCTGATCGGGCTGTCGCTGAGCGGCCTGGCGGCGGTGGCGATGACCTATCTGAGCGAAGAGATCCACCCGCAGCACATCGGCCTGGCGATGGGCCTGTACATCGGCGGCAACGCGATTGGCGGGATGAGCGGACGCTTGATTACCGGGGTGTTGATCGACTTCGTCAACTGGCACACGGCGATGCTGGTGATCGGCGGCCTGGCGTTGGTCGCGGCAGCGGTGTTCTGGAAGATCCTCCCCGAATCGCGCAACTTCCGCTCACGCTCGCTGCACCCACGCAGCCTGCTCGACGGCTTCACCATGCACTTTCGCGATGCCGGCCTGCCGCTGCTGTTTCTTGAAGCCTTTGTGCTGATGGGCGCGTTCGTCACTCTGTTCAACTACATCGGCTATCGCCTGCTGACGGCGCCGTACAACCTCGATCAGGTGTTCGTCGGCTTGCTGTCGGTGGTGTACCTGTCGGGCATCTACAGTTCGGCCAAAATCGGTTCGCTGGCGGACAAACTGGGGCGCCGTAAAGTGCTGTGGGCAACCATCGCACTGATGTTCGCCGGCCTTGCGCTCACGATGTTCACACCGCTGTTGTTGGTGATCATCGGCATGCTGATCTTCACGTTCGGCTTCTTCGGCGCGCACTCGGTGGCGAGCAGCTGGATCGGCCGGCGCGCGACCAAGGCCAAGGGCCAGGCGTCGTCGTTGTACCTGTTCAGTTATTACGCAGGCTCCAGCATTGCCGGGACGGCGGGTGGGGTGTTCTGGCATTTGGGCGGCTGGAATGGCATCGGCCTGTTTATTGGTGCGCTGTTGCTGGTGGCACTGCTGGTGGCGTTGAAACTGGCGAAGTTGCCGCCACTTGGTGGTGTGAAAGCTTAAAAGCAAAAGATCGCAGCCTGCGGCAGCTCCTACAGGGAAACGCGAATCCCAATGTAGGAGCTGCCGCAGGCTGCGATCCTTTGATCTTGTACAAAAACGCCCGGCATTGGCCGGGCGTTTTTTATTGGGCGTCGATCACTCGTGATACTGCGCTGACAACTCGTGCACCGCACGCAGGAACGCGCCCGCATGCTCCGGATCGACCTCTGGGGTGATGCCGTGGCCGAGGTTGAACACGTGGCCGCTGCCCTTGCCGTAGCTGGCCAGAATGCGCCCGACTTCGGTGCGGATCGCTTCCGGTTTGGCGTAGAGCACGGTCGGGTCCATGTTGCCTTGCAGCGCCACCTTGTCGCCAACACGGGCGCGGGCGTTGCCGATGTCGCAGGTCCAGTCCAGGCCCAGTGCGTCGGCGCCGGCCTCGGCGATGCTTTCCAGCCACAGGCCGCCGTTCTTGGTGAAGAGGATCACCGGCACCTTGCGCCCGTCGTGTTCGCGAATCAGGCCGCTGACGATTTTCTTCATGTAGGCCAGGGAGAATTCCTGATACGCCGCCGCCGACAGGTTGCCACCCCAGGTATCGAAGATCTGCACCGCTTGCGCGCCGGCCTGGATCTGGCCGTTGAGGTAACTGGTGACCGACTGCGCGAGTTTATCCAGCAGCAGGTGCATGGCTTGCGGGTTGTCGTAGAGCATCGCCTTGGTTTTGCGGAAGTCTTTCGACGAGCCGCCTTCGACCATGTAGGTCGCCAAGGTCCACGGGCTGCCGGAGAAGCCGATCAGCGGCACACGGCCGTTCAGCTCGCGGCGGATGGTGCTGACCGCGTCCATCACATAGCCGAGATCCTTGTGTGGATCAGGGATCGGCAACGCTTCGATGTCGGCCAGGGTGCTGACGACTTTCTTGAAGCGCGGGCCTTCACCGGTCTCGAAGTACAGGCCCTGGCCCATGGCATCGGGAATGGTGAGGATGTCGGAAAACAGGATCGCCGCGTCCAGTTGCGGGTAGCGGTCGAGCGGTTGCATCGTGACTTCGCAAGCGAATTCCGGATTCATGCACAGGCTCATGAAATCACCGGCCTGGGCACGGCTGGCGCGGTATTCAGGCAGGTAGCGGCCGGCCTGGCGCATCATCCACACCGGGGTGACGTCAACGGGTTGCTTGAGCAGGGCGCGGAGGAAACGGTCGTTCTTCAGGGCAGTCATGTCGGCATCCGGAAAAAAAGTGCGGGCATTTTCTCAGAGCGCGACGCAAAAGGCACGGATGCAGGTCAGCCTTTTGTCTATCGGGTCAATTTATTGCGTTGGAATGCAAATTTTTGCAGTAACACAAAGCACTGTGGGAGCTGGCTTGCCAGCGATGCAGACACCTCGTTTTGTCAGATTGACCGAGGTGATGCTATCGCTGGCAAGCCAGCTCCCACAGGTATTGCATTCCAATATTGGAAGTTGATCAGACGCCCAGGTAATCGAGGATCCCTTCAGCAGCATTGCGCCCTTCGAAGATCGCCGTCACCACCAGGTCGGAACCGCGCACCATGTCGCCACCGGCGAAGATTTTCGGGTTGCTGGTCTGGTGCTTGTACTGACCCTGCTCAGGCGCAACGACGCGGCCCTGGCTGTCGGTCTGGATTTCGAACTGTTCGAACCACGGTGCCGGGCTTGGACGGAAACCGAAGGCGATGACCACGGCGTCGGCCGGGATGATCTCTTCGGAGCCTGGAATCGGCTCGGGGCTGCGGCGGCCACGGGCGTCCGGTTCGCCGAGACGGGTCTCGACCACCTTCACACCTTCGACCTTGTCTTCACCGACGATCGCGATCGGCTGACGGTTGTAGAGGAATTTCACGCCTTCTTCCTTGGCGTTCTTCACCTCTTTGCGCGAGCCGGGCATGTTCGCTTCGTCACGACGATAGGCGCAAGTCACCGACTTGGCGCCTTGGCGGATCGAGGTGCGGTTGCAGTCCATCGCCGTGTCGCCACCACCGAGCACCACAACCTTCTTGCCTTTCATGTCGACGAAATCTTCCGGCGACTTTTCAAAGCCCAGGTTGCGGTTGACGTTGGCGATCAGGAAGTCCAGCGCGTCGTAGACGCCCGGCAGATCCTCACCGGCAAAGCCGCCCTTCATGTAGGTGTAGGTGCCCATGCCCATGAATACGGCATCGTATTCGGCGAGCAGTTGCTCCATGGTCACGTCCTTGCCGACCTCGGTGTTGAGGCGGAACTCGATGCCCATGCCGGTGAAGACTTCGCGGCGATTGCTCAGCACGGTCTTCTCAAGCTTGAACTCGGGAATGCCGAAGGTCAGCAGACCACCGATTTCCGGGTTCTTGTCGAACACCACCGGGGTCACGCCGCCACGCACCAGCACGTCAGCACAACCCAGACCCGCCGGGCCTGCACCGATGATCGCGACACGCTTGCCGGTCGGCTTGACCTTGGACATGTCCGGGCGCCAGCCCATGGCGAACGCGGTGTCGGTGATGTACTTCTCGACCGAACCGATGGTCACCGCGCCGAAACCGTCGTTGAGGGTGCAGGCACCCTCGCACAGACGATCCTGCGGACAGACCCGGCCGCAGACTTCCGGCAGGGTGTTGGTCTGGTGCGACAATTCGGCGGCCTGGAGGATGTTGCCCTCGGCCACCAGCTTCAGCCAGTTGGGAATGAAGTTGTGCACCGGGCACTTCCATTCGCAATACGGGTTGCCGCAACCCAGGCAGCGGTGGGCCTGGTCGGCCGACTGCTGGGGTTTGAACGGTTCGTAGATCTCGACGAACTCTTTCTTGCGTTGACGCAACAGTTTCTTCTTCGGATCCTTGCGCCCGACATCGATGAACTGGAAGTCGTTATTCAGACGTTCAGCCATTGTTAAAACCTCATCAAACTCTTCAGGCGCATATCACTGCGGGTTGGCACGAGTGCTGGAAAGCAACGATTTCAGGTTGGCAGCCTTAGGCTTGACCAGCCAGAAACGACGCAGGTAGTCATCAAGGTTCTCGGCGAGTTCACGACCCCACTCGCTCTCGGTTTCCTTGACGTACTCGTTCAGCACGTTCTGCAAGTGGCTGCGGTAGGCTTCCATCGCCTCGCCGCTGATCCGCTGGATTTCCACCAGTTCGTGGTTGACCCGGTCAACGAAGGTGTTGTCCTGGTCGAGCACGTAGGCGAAACCACCGGTCATGCCAGAGCCGAAGTTGTAACCGGTCTTGCCCAGGACGCAGACGAAACCACCGGTCATGTACTCGCAGCAGTGATCGCCAGTGCCTTCCACAACCGTGTGGGCACCGGAGTTACGCACGGCAAAACGCTCGCCTGCGGTGCCGGCAGCGAACAGCTTGCCGCCGGTGGCGCCGTACAGGCAGGTGTTGCCGATGATGGCGCTGTTCTGAGTCTGATAGACGCTGCCCTTCGGCGGCACGATGACCAGTTTGCCGCCGGTCATGCCTTTGCCGACGTAGTCGTTGGCGTCGCCTTCCAGGTACATGTTCAGACCGCCGGCGTTCCACACGCCGAAGCTCTGACCGGCCGTCCCTTTGAAGCGGAAGGTGATCGGCGCATGGGCCATGCCCTGATTGCCGTGCTTGCGCGCGATTTCGCCGGAGATCCGCGCACCGATCGAACGGTCGCAGTTGCAGATGTCCAGATCGAACTCGGCGCCGCTGAGGTCATTGATCGCCGACGTCGCCATGTCGACCATTTTCTCGGCCAGCAGGCCCTGGTCGAATGGCGGGTTGCGCTCAACGCCGCAGAATTGCGGTTTGTCCGCCGGGATGTGATCGCTGCCCAGCAGGGGGGTCAGATCCAGGTGATGCTGCTTGGCGGTCTGGCCTTCGAGGACCTCCAGCAGATCGGTGCGACCGATCAGCTCTTCGAGCGAGCGCACGCCGAGCTTGGCCAGCCACTCACGGGTTTCTTCGGCGACGTAGGTGAAGAAGTTCACCACCATGTCGACGGTGCCGATGTAGTGATCCTTGCGCAGCTTCTCGTTCTGGGTCGCGACGCCGGTGGCGCAGTTGTTCAGGTGGCAGATACGCAGGTATTTGCAGCCCAGCGCGATCATCGGCGCAGTACCGAAGCCGAAGCTTTCGGCGCCGAGGATCGCGGCCTTGATCACGTCGAGGCCGGTTTTCAGGCCACCGTCGGTCTGCACCCGGACTTTGCCGCGCAGGTCGTTGCCGCGCAGGGTCTGGTGGGTTTCAGCCAGGCCGAGTTCCCACGGAGCGCCCGCGTATTTGATCGAGGTCAGTGGCGAAGCACCGGTACCACCGTCGTAGCCGGAGATGGTGATCAAGTCCGCGTAGGCCTTGGCCACACCGGCGGCGATGGTGCCGACGCCTGCTTCCGCTACCAGTTTCACCGAGACCAGCGCCTTCGGGTTAACCTGTTTCAGGTCAAAGATCAGTTGCGACAAGTCTTCGATCGAGTAGATGTCGTGGTGCGGCGGTGGCGAAATCAGGGTCACGCCCGGCACTGCATAACGCAGCTTGGCGATCAGCCCGTTAACCTTACCGCCCGGCAGTTGCCCGCCCTCGCCCGGTTTGGCGCCCTGAGCCACCTTGATCTGCAGCACTTCGGCGTTGACCAGGTATTCCGGAGTGACACCGAAACGGCCGGTCGCGACCTGCTTGATTTTCGAGCTCTTGATGGTGCCGTAGCGCGCCGGGTCTTCGCCGCCTTCGCCGGAGTTGGAACGCGCACCGAGGCGGTTCATGGCTTCGGCCAGGGCTTCGTGAGCTTCCGGCGACAGGGCGCCCAGCGAGATACCGGCGGAGTCGAAGCGCTTGAGCACCGACTCCAGCGGTTCGACTTCACTGATGTCCAGCGGCGTATCGAGGGTCTTGACCTTGAACAGGTCACGGATCATCGACACCGGACGGTTGTCCACCAGCGAGGTGTATTCCTTGAACTTGGCGTAGTCGCCCTGCTGCACAGCGGCTTGCAAGGTGTTGACCACGTCCGGGTTGTACGCGTGATATTCGCCACCGTGGACGAACTTCAGCAGACCACCCTGCTGGATCGGCTTGCGCGGACTCCAGGCTTCGGTGGCCAGTGCTTTCTGCTCGGCTTCGATGTCGACGAAACGCGCACCCTTGATGCGGCTCGGCACGCCACGGAAGCTCAGCTCGCACACTTCTTCGGACAGACCGATGGCTTCGAACAGCTGTGCACCGCGATAGGACGCGATGGTCGAGATGCCCATCTTCGACAGGATCTTCAACAGACCTTTGGTGATGCCCTTGCGGTAGTTCTTGAACACCTCGTAGAGGTCACCCAGCACTTCACCGGTACGGATCAGGTCGCCCAGCACTTCGTAGGCCAGGAACGGATAGACCGCCGAGGCGCCGAAACCGATCAACACCGCAAAGTGATGCGGATCGCGGGCGGTCGCGGTTTCCACGAGGATGTTGGAGTCGCAGCGCAGGCCTTTTTCGGTCAGGCGGTGGTGCACCGCGCCGGTGGCCAGCGAAGCGTGGATCGGCAGCTTGCCCGGAGCAATATGGCGGTCACTCAGGACGATCTGGGTACGCCCGGCACGCACGGCTTCTTCAGCCTGATCGGCAACGTTGCGGATCGCCGCTTCGAGGCCGACGCTTTCGTCGTAGTTGAGGTCGATGATCTGCCGCTCGAAACCCGGGCGGTCGAGGTTCATCAGCGAGCGCCACTTGGCCGGCGAGATCACTGGCGAGCTGAGGATCACGCGCGAGGCGTGCTCCGGCGATTCCTGGAAGATGTTGCGCTCCGCACCGAGGCAGATTTCCAGCGACATCACGATCGCTTCACGCAGCGGGTCGATCGGCGGGTTGGTGACCTGCGCGAACTGCTGGCGGAAATAGTCGTACGGCGTGCGCACGCGCTGCGACAGCACGGCCATCGGCGTGTCGTCGCCCATCGAACCCACGGCTTCGTAGCCCTGTTCGCCAAGCGGACGCAGCACCTGATCACGCTCTTCGAACGTGACCTGATACATCTTCATGTATTGCTTGAGCTGATCGACGTCGTAGAACGCCGAACCGTGGTCGTTGTCTTCCATGGTCGCCTGGATGCGCAGAGCGTTCTTGCGCAGCCATTGCTTGTACGGATGACGGGACTTCAGACGGTTGTCGATCGCGTCGGTGTCAAGGATCTGCCCGGTTTCGGTGTCCACGGCGAGGATCTGGCCCGGGCCGACACGGCCCTTGGCGATCACGTCTTGCGGCTGGTAATTCCAGACGCCGATTTCCGACGCAACGGTGATGAAGCCGTTGGTGGTGGTGACCCAGCGCGCCGGACGCAGACCGTTACGGTCGAGCAGGCACACCGCGTAACGACCGTCGGTCATTACCACGCCAGCCGGACCGTCCCACGGCTCCATGTGCATCGAGTTGTACTCGTAGAACGCTCGCAGATCCGGGTCCATGGTTTCAACGTTCTGCCACGCTGGCGGAATGATCATCCGCACGCCACGGAACAGGTCGATGCCACCGGTGACCATCAGTTCGAGCATGTTGTCCATGCTCGAGGAGTCGGAACCGACACGGTTGACCAGCGGCCCGAGTTCTTCCAGATCCATCAGATCGTTGGTGAACTTGGTCCGACGGGCCTGCGCCCAGTTGCGGTTACCGGTAATGGTGTTGATCTCGCCGTTGTGCGCGAGGAAGCGGAATGGCTGGGCCAGCGGCCATTTCGGCAGGGTGTTGGTGGAGAAGCGCTGGTGGAACACGCAGATTGCGGTTTGCAGGCGCTGGTCACCCAGGTCCGGATAGAACGCGGCCAGGTCGGCCGGCATCATCAAACCTTTATAGATGATGGTCTTGTGCGAAAAGCTGCAGATGTAGTGGTCGGTGTCGGCGGCGTTGGCCACCGACGAGCGACGACGGGCGCTGAACAGCTTGACCGCCATGTCCTGATCGCTCAGGCCTTCACCGCCGATGTACACCTGCTCGATTTGCGGCAGACGCTCAAGGGCCAGGCGGCCGAGGACGCTGGTGTCGATCGGCACTTTGCGCCAGCCGATCAGTTGCAGGCCTTCAGCGAGGATCTCGCGGTTCATGTTCTCGCGAGCGGCTTCGGCCTTGGCCGGATCCTGATTGAAGAAGACCATGCCCACGGCATATTGCTTGGGCAGCTCGACGCTGAAGTTTTCCTGGGCCATCGCCCGCAGGAACGCGTCAGGCTTTTGAATCAGCAGACCGCAACCGTCACCGGTCTTGCCGTCGGCATTAATCCCACCGCGGTGGGTCATGCAGGTCAGGGCCTCGATGGCCGTTTGCAAAAGGGTATGACTGGGCTCGCCCTGCATATGGGCTATCAGGCCGAAACCGCAGTTATCCTTGAATTCATCTGGTTGGTACAGACCTGCTTTCATAGACACTTTCTCACCAGGCTGCCTCTTTACGAGGCAAATTTCTTTTCAATTCAACCACTTGCTTGCCGCGCCGAACGTACGCCGGCTTTGCGGGGGCAAAAGGGTGGTCATTGTACACAGCGACACAGACGCTCACAAATTTGACGACGAAATGTCGCAAATTCATGTCGCATTTGTGAAAGGTTTAAAGCGATCTGCTGTGCTAGTCAAAACTTTTTTTAATTCTGACTGCAACGACTCAAAGACTACTGTGACGCAGACACCACAAGGCACGCGACCCGTAGGGGCGGCGCGCACTTGTAGAAATTTTGAGGTGCTTGGAGAGGCGGCCTGGGTAAGGCCGCCGAATCTTCAGCGAGTTGTTGCCAGTTCCTGTTGGACGCTGGCGACAGTGCGAGGCCAAGGTTTACCAGCCTGAACCTTCGCTGGCAAGGCCTTGATGGCAGAAACGGCTGCATCACGATTGGCGAAGTTGCCGTAGGTGATCACGTAGAGCGGCTTGCCGTTGAGGACTTTCTTGAAATAACGGTACTCGCCGCCCTGCTCCTTGACGAAGTTCTGCGCGGTCGCTTCGGAGCTGGTGCCGAGGATCTGCACCACATAGTTGCTGGTCGGCTGACCGGCGTACCAGCTGCCACCGGCAGCCTTGGCCACGGTAACCGGCTTCTCGGCCGGTTTGGCGGCAGCAACAGGCTTGGCCGGCGCCGGGGCCGGTTTGGCCGCTGGCGCTGCCGGAGCAGGCTTGGCGGTGGCGACCTGAGTCGGTGCCGGGGTCGGCTTGGCCGCCGGAACAGGTACTGGCGTCGGCGCTGGACCGGCCGGAACACCTGCCGGTGGTGCGGAAGTCGTTACGGTTGGCGGCGTCGCGCTGGAACCTTCGACCGGCACGCCATCGTCACCTTCGGTGATGCCGCCCGCGGCCTCAGCCAACGGGCCGCGCATCACCGGCTGCGAGTTGCCGACCAGCGGCAGCGGCATCGGCTGGGTATTGCCGGCGAACTCGACGTTCGGCGCGCCACCCTTGGCGCCTTGGCCCAACGGCAGTTGTGCCTGTTCGTTGGCAGGTGCGCCGGTGGTTGGTGCCTTGTTGCGACCCGGCATCAGCCAGGCGGCGGCAACCGCGACCACAACGACGGCGGAAATCGCCAATACGTGTTTCTTCGGCATGTTGAACCCCATACTTGGACGCTTGACCGCAGAGCGGCTGGCAATCATGACTTCGATCAGTGCATCGCGAGCGACCTGGTTGATGTTGCCAGGCCAACCCTCCGAGCTTTCGTGAATCTCAGAGATCTGATCCGCGGTGAAAAGTTCGACACCCCGGCCCGCACCTTCGAGCCGTTGGTCGAGATATTCGCGGGTCTCTTCTTCGGTGTACGGCTGCAATTCGATGACGTGGAAGCGCTCTTCCTCGAGGTGCAAGGCCTCGAGCTGCGCGATCAGCGACGATTCACCGAACAGGAACACGTGCGGACGCCCTTCCGGTGCACCGGCACCCAGCGCCATCAGCGCTTCGAGCGCAGATTCGTCGAGCTGCTCGGCGTCATCCACCAACAGATAGACTTCCTGCCCGGTCAGCGCCAACTGCACCACTTGCGCCAGAATCGCGCCGACCTCGGCCTGCCCAACATCCAGCGCCTGAGCAACCTGACGCAGCACGCCGGCGGCATCGCCCGCTCCACGGGCCGTTACCACAACGCTTTGCACCGATTGCTTGTTGGTGCTGGCTACCAGCGCCTGGCGCAGCAGGGTCTTGCCGCTGCCTTGCGGGCCAGTGACCACCAGCAGCAACTGGCTGTAACGCGCCAGATGGTGCAGTTGCCCCAGCACCGGCTTGCGCTGGGCCGGGAAGAATTTGAAGCCCGGCACCCGCGGCGCGAAAGGGTCGTGACTTAACTGGAAATGGCCGAGGAACGCCTCGTCGGCATGCAAACTAGTCATCGGAATCTTATTAACCTTTAAGCTGAGCCAGAGCGCGGTAATCCGCTCCCAGCGTGGCCTGTAGAACCTCTTTCGGATAATCGGCGGTCACCACCGCTTCGCCCATCCGGCGCAGCAGCACCAGGCGCAGACGACCGTCGATCACTTTTTTATCAATTGCCATGTGTTCGAGAAAATCGGCTTCGGTCATTTCTTCCGGCGGGATCACCGGCAGACCGGCACGCTGGAACAGACGAATGCCGCGATCACGTTCCTGTTCGCTGATCCAGCCCAGGCGCGCGGACATGTCCAGCGCCATCACGGTGCCAGCGGCGACCGCCTCACCATGCAACCAGACACCATAGCCCATGTGGGTCTCGATGGCGTGGCCGAAGGTGTGGCCGAGGTTGAGCGTGGCACGCACGCCGGTTTCCTTCTCATCGGCACCGACCACCGCAGCCTTGGCCGCGCAGGAACGCTCGATGGCGTAGGTCAGGGCCTTCTGATCCAGTGCGCGCAGGGCGTCGATGTTTTCTTCAAGCCAGCTCAGGAACGGCTCGTCGCAGATCAGCCCGTACTTGATGACTTCGGCCAGACCGGCCGACAGCTCACGCGCCGGCAGGGTTTTCAGCGATGCGGTATCGATCAGCACGACGTTCGGCTGATAGAACGCGCCAACCATGTTCTTGCCCAACGGATGGTTGATACCGGTCTTGCCGCCCACCGACGAATCGACCTGGGACAACAGCGTGGTAGGAATCTGGATGAAATCAACGCCGCGCTGATAGCAGGCGGCGGCAAAACCGGCCATGTCACCGATGACCCCGCCGCCGAGGGCGATGATCGTGGTGCGGCGGTCATGACGGGCGGTCAGCAGGCCGTCGAAGATCAGTTGCAGGGTTTCCCAGTTCTTGAAGGCTTCGCCGTCCGGCAACACCACGGAAATCACCGAGAACGGCGCAAGACTGCGGGTCAGACGTTCGAGATAGAGCGGCGCCACGGTCTCGTTGGAGATGATTGCCACCTGCCGCCCGTGGATATGCGGCGCCAGCAACTCGGGCTGATCCAACAAACCTTCGCCAATATGAATCGGGTAGCTGCGCTCGCCTAGATCGACCTTGAGTGTCTGCATGTGTCCCCACAGTGAAGATGGAAGCAGGCGTCCTGCCTTGAATTATTGGATGTCCGCGACCTTTAGCGGATGTGACGCCGCTCGCACGCCATCCGCCACAACCTCGACGGCGGTGACCGGACGCCGAGGATAGCGCATTTCGGGCGGCGCTTTAACGGGGTGGAAGCTGTGCCAGACGGTCGAGAATATCGAGCACCACCATGCGCGGTGGCCGTTCGTCGGTTTCCACCACCAGATCGGCGATCTCTCGATAGAGCGGATCGCGGATCTCCAGCAAGTCACGCAGGGTTTTCGCCGGATCGGCGGTGCGCAGCAAAGGACGATTGCGATCGCGCGACGTACGCCCGACCTGCTGCTCGACGGAGGCGTGCAGATACACCACCCGTCCGCCCGCGTGCAGGGCCTTGCGGTTGGCATCACGCATCACCGCGCCGCCACCGGTCGCCAGCACCACGCCGTCGAACGCGCACAGCTCGGCGATCATCGCCTGCTCACGGTCACGAAAGCCGGGCTCGCCTTCCTTGTCGAAGATCCACGGGATATTGGCGCCCGTGCGCAGTTCAATTTCCTTGTCGGAATCTTTGAACGGCAGGCGCAGCTCTTTGGCCAGCAACCGGCCGATGGTGCTTTTTCCAGCGCCCATCGGTCCTACAAGAATCAAATTTCGCACAGAATCAACGACTCACAGCAATCGCCTGGTTATTCATGATACGCGGAGTGAGAAATACCAGCAGCTCGGATTTTTTCTCCGAAACCACATCACGCCGGAAAAGGCGGCCAAGATACGGCACATCGCCAAGAAATGGCACCTTATCTACGACCTTGCTTTGAGTATTTGAGAAAACGCCCCCAATCACGATGGTCTCACCGTCGTTTACCAGCACTTTGGCGTTGACTTCGTTCTTCTTGATCGGCGGCACATCCTGCACCTTGTTCAGGTAGTCCGGTTCGTCCTTGGTGACCTTGACCTCCATGATGATGCGGTTGTCGGGGGTGATCTGCGGCGTCACTTCCAGCGACAGCGAAGCCTCCTTGAACGACACCGACGTCGCACCGCTGGAGCTGGCTTCCTGGTACGGAATCTCGGTGCCTTTGAGGATTTTCGCGGTCTCCTTGTCGGAGGTAACCACTTTCGGCTGGGAGACGATTTCACCATTGCCGGTCTTTTCCATGGCGGTCAGCTCAAGATCGAGCAACACATTGTCGGTAATAAAAGCGATGCCGATCCCGGATGTGTTACCGACCGTGCCCATGTCGACGAACGGCGAGTTGGTGCTGGTACTGCCCGGTGTGCCGATGGTGGTCGAGGTGCCGTTACTGACCCCGGAGGTGTTCCAGTTGCCCTTGTTCTGGATCGAACCGCCCCAGCGCACGCCCAGGCTCTTGTCGTAATCAACGTTGGCTTCGACGATCCGCGCTTCGATCATCACCTGACGCACCGGGATATCCAGCTGCGCCACGATCCGCCGCAGTTCGTCGAGGCGATCCTGGGTCTGGTAGGCAATGATGTTGTTGGTCCGTTCATCGACCGTGATCGAGCCGCGTTCATCGATTTTCGCTTCGGCGCTGGTGACCGACTGGAACAGCTTGGCAATGTCCGCCGCTTTGGCGTAGTTCACTTGCAGCAGCTCGCGACGCAGCGGTGCCAACTCAGCGATCTGCTTCTGCGATTCCAGTTCCTGGCGTTCGCGGGCGGCGATTTCGTCGGCCGGCGCCACCAGCAACACGTTGCCGATCTTGCGTTTATCCAGCCCCTTGGTCTTCAGCACCAGGTCCAGCGCCTGGTCCCACGGCACGTTCTGCAGACGCAAGGTGATCCCGCCCTGCACCGTATCGCTGGCCACCAGATTGAGGTTGGTGAAATCGGCGATCAGTTGCAGCACCGAGCGCACGTCGATGTCCTGGAAATTCAGCGAAAGCTTTTCGCCGCTGTAGCTGTTGCGGTCGGCATTGCGCTTTTGCAGATCATCGACGGTCATCGGGCGAATGCTGACGGTCAGCTTGTTATCGGTCTGGTAGGTGGAATAGTCGAACGTGCCGCTGGGTTCGACGGTGATGACCGCACGATCGCCAGTGGCAGCGGCATTGACGAACTGCACCGGGGTGGCGAAGTCCTTGACGTCGAGGCGTACCCGCAGCCTGTCGGGCAACTGGGTGCGGGCAAAGCTGAGAATGATCTTGCCGTCATGCTCCTGGATGTCCGGGGCGATGGTCGGGTCGGAAAGGTCGATGACCACATTCCCCTCCCCTGCAGTACCGCGCTGGAAATCGACGCCACGAATGGTTTTGGCGGCAGGGGTGTAAGCCTTCGCCGGAGCCGCAACCGGTCGCGGCGCAGCAGCGGCAGGCCTTGGCGCAGCAGGCTTGGCACCCTGCCCGACCACCACGAACAGATTGTTGCCCTCGACCCGTGAGGTATACGGCGTCAGTTGCGTCAGATTGATGATCAGACGCGTACGGTCGCTGGCTTCGACCACTGTCGCACTGCGGGCGTTGCCGCTGCCCAGATCGCGGGTCTTGTTCGTCAGTTGGCTGGCGACACCCGGCAGATCCAGGGCGATTCGCGCCGGCGATTCGGTGGTGTAGCCCTTGGGTTGCGGTGGCGGGCCGTCAAACGCCAGCTTCAACTCGATACGGTCACCCGGTAACGCCGCAACATCCAGCGCCTGGAGACTGGCCGCCTGAACCATCGGTGAAAGCAGCGCTATCCATAGCGAAAAACCGAGGGTGGAGAAAATCCTGTTCATTGTTCGACTTCCACTATGAGTGCTCTTTCAAAGGAATGGTGCGCGGACGTTCCAGCCAGGCGCCTTCGCCGTCGGGCACGATCTCGACCACATCGACCTGAGTGGCGCTGATAGCGACAATGCGCCCATCGTTGCGCCCCAGGTAGTCGCCGACTTTCAACCGATGCACACCGCCCGCCCCACGCAGCAACGCAAAGGAGCCGGAGGCATTGGAGATCGTGCCGACCATTTCAAACTGCTCGATGTTGAAACCTTCGAGGTATTGCTTGACCCGGTTGGGGTCGGGTTTGACGTTGCGCGAGCCGCGCTGGTGCCCGGCCAGATCGACTCGCACCTGACGCGAGAACGGGCTGCGCAGGTTGGCCGCGCTGTAGGTGAACGTGGGATAGGAATGAAACGTCGGCGTCGGCTCGATCCGGCCGGCCGGCCGCAGACGTACTTCGTTCATGTAAGCGTCGAGGTCACTGAACTCGTCACTGCTGCCGCAACCACTGAGGCCGAACAACAGCACTGACAGGGCGAAAAAACGAATCGGGGTCATTTGTCCAACCCCTTGTCGTTGTAGCGGTATGTCTTGGCGAGGATGTTCATACGCAGCTTCGTCCCGCCGTCGGGGCTGGCAGGTGCCAGTTCGAAATCGTGCAACGTGACGATCCGTGGCAACCCGGCAACCCCACTGACGAACGTCGCAAGGTCGTGGTAAGCCCCGGTGACGGTGATCTGGATCGGCAACTCGATGTAGAACGGCTGAGTCACTTCCGGCAGCAGTTTGATCTCTTCGAATTCGAGACCGCTGCCCAGCCCGGTGCGGGTGATGTCTTCGAGCAATCCCGGGACTTCGGTGTCGCTGGGCAACTGCCGCAGGAGCACGCCAAAAGTGTTTTCCATCTCCTTCATCTGCTGGGTGTACAGCTCCAGGTTGGCGGCCATGCGCGCCTTGCTGGCGAATTGCTCTTTCAAGGTGTCTTCTTCCTGACGCCTGGCTTCCAGCTGGTTTTCCATGTCGCTGATGAAGAAGTTGTAGCCAAGCGCCAGCACCAGCACCGCCAGGAACACTCCCGCGATGCTTTTCACCGCGGCCGGCCAGGAGCCGATATTGCTGGTGTCCAGATCGTTGAAGTCGATATTGCGCAGACTTTGCAGCCATTCGGACGGTTTCATTTGTCGCCCTCCGTCACGGCCGGCTGGGTCTGACGAACGGTCAGCTGAAAGACGTTGGCCTGGTCCACCTGACCGGCAGTCGTCGCTTTCACTTCATTGAGACTCGGCGCGTCGAACCAGTCGGAGGCATCCAGATTGCGCATCAGCTCCGAAACGCGATTGTTCGACTCCGCCGCGCCGCTGATCGACAGCGTCTTGCCGGCCAGTTTCACGCTGGTGAAATACACCCCGTCCGGCAGCGTGCGCGCCAGTTGGTCGAAGATCCGCCCGCTGATCTGCCGGTTGCCCTGCAAGTCCTGGATGATGCGCATGCGCTCGACCAGTTGCTGGCGCCGCGCCTTGAGTTCGCTGATCTGCTTGATTCGTTCGTCGACCACGGCAATCTGTTTGCCGATGTAGGCATTGCGTGCGGCCTGCCGCTCGATGGCGGTACTGAAGACCTGATCGGCGATAAATACCGCGCCCACCGAGCCGACGAAGACCCCGATGAGAATCAGCAGGAAGCGCTTGCGCCGCTCTTCGCGGCGCTCTTCACGCCAGGGGAGAAGGTTGATCCGCGCCATCAGTCGAAACTCCTGAGCGCGAGCCCGCAGGCGATCATCAGGGCCGGCGCGTCACTGGCCAGGGCCCCGGCGTTGACCTTGCTGCTCAAGGACATGTCGGAAAACGGGTTGGCGACCTGGGTCGGGGTGCCCAGACGCTGCTCGATCAGGCGATCCAGCCCCGGTACCGAGGCTGTGCCGCCGGCCAGCAGAATATGATCGACCGAATGGTACTGCCCGGAGGCGAAAAAGAACTGCAATGAGCGCGAGACCTGCTGCACCAGGGCGTCACGGAATGGCTGCAACACCTCGCTGACATAGTCATCCGGCAGACCGCCCTGCTTTTTCGCCAGTCCGGCCTGCTCGACGGTCAGACCGTAGCGGCGCTGGATTTCCTCGGTCAGTTGCCGGCCACCGAACAGTTGCTCGCGGGTATAGATGATGCGGCCGTTGTGCAGGACGCTGAGGGTGGTCATGGTGGCGCCGATGTCCACCACGGCGACAGTCAGGCGCTCCTGCGAGGCGGCCAATTGAGTGGCGAGCAGGCCGAACGAGCGTTCCAGCGCGTAGGCCTCGACGTCGACCACGCGCGCAGTCAGCCCGGCCAGCGCCAGCGCTGCCTCGCGCACTTCGACATTCTCCTTGCGACAGGCGGCCAGCAGCACGTTGACCCGCTCCGGGTTGCGCGGCGACACACCCTGGACCTCGAAATCGATGGCGACCTCGTCCAGCGGATAGGGGATGTATTGATCGGCCTCGATCTTGAGCTGGTTTTCCAGTTCGTCATCGGTCAGCCCGGCATCCATCTCGATGATCTTGGTAATCACCGCTGAACCGGCCACCGCCACCGCCACGCTTTTGAGGCCGGTCCGCGCCTTGACCAGCACGCGGGACAAGGCATTGCCCACGCCTTCGAGCTCGGCGATGTTCTTTTCAACCACGGCGTTGGGCGGCAGCGGCTCAACCGCGTAGGCCTCGACGCGGTAGCGGTCACCCTGACGGCTCAGTTCCAAAAGCTTCACCGAAGTGGAGCTGATGTCGATCCCCAGTAACGCATTGGTCTTTTTATTGAAGAGTCCCAGCACTACCAATTCCCTATGACTTTCCGTGAGTTACGGACTCTGTAATACGCATTGCGTTCCTTCACCCCGCCTTGACAGAAGCGCAAATGACGCCCCCAGCAGAAAAGTGCTTATAATGCCCAGCGTTTTTTTCCGCTTTTTACTGCCGGCCCAGGCTGTTCCGTGTGTTACCGGAACCCTGTCGCCACCTTCATTCTTTGCCCTGGATGCCCAAAAGCCTTGATTCGTCTGCTGAAATTTTTCGGTTGGTCCATCGTCGCCGTTTTCTGCGGACTGCTTTTAGGTCTCAGCGGCGCGTTTCTTTACCTTAGTCCGGGTTTGCCGTCTGTGGAGGCGCTGAGAAGCATTCAGTTGCAGATTCCGCTGCGGGTCTACAGCAGCGACAACAAGTTGATCGCAGAATTTGGCGAAATGCGCCGCACTCCGATCCGTTTCGCCGACATTCCGCCCAATTTCATAAATGCGTTACTAAGTGCTGAAGACGACAATTTCGCCAACCACTATGGCGTCGATCCGAGCAGCCTGATGCGGGCCGCGACCCAACTGGTCAAAAGCGGGCACATCCAGTCCGGCGGCAGCACCATCACCATGCAGGTGGCGAAGAACTTCTTCCTGACCAGCGAACGCAGCTTCTCGCGCAAAACCACCGAGATTCTCCTGGCCCTGCAGATCGAACGGCAGTTGACCAAGGACGAGATCCTTGAGCTGTACGTAAACAAGATTTATCTGGGTAACCGCGCCTATGGCATCGAGGCGGCGGCTCAGGTGTATTACGGCAAGTCGATCCGCGACGTCAGCCTGGCGCAGATGGCAATGATCGCCGGCCTGCCAAAAGCCCCGTCGCGCTTCAACCCGCTGGCCAACCCGGCGCGCAGCAAGGAACGCCGCGACTGGATCCTCGGCCGCATGTACAAGCTTGGAAAAATTTCCGAAGCCGACTACACCGCCGCGATCAACGAGCCGCTGAACGCCAGCTATCACGTACCGACCCCGGAAGTGAACGCACCGTACATCGCCGAGATGGCCCGTGCGGAAATGGTCGGCCGCTATGGCAGCGACGCCTATACAGAAGGTTTCCGCGTCACCACCACCGTGCCGAGCAACCTGCAGGAAATGGCCAACACCGCGTTGCACGAAGGCCTGATGACCTACGACCAGCGTCACGGCTACCGTGGCCCCGAGTCGCGCCTGCCGGGCAAGACCCACGAAGCGTGGGCCACCGAACTGACCAAGCAGCGCACCATCAGCAGCCTGGAGCCGGCCATCGTCACCCAGGTCGACAAGAATGGCTTGCAGGTACTGACCCGTACCGGCGAAGAGCACGTCGCCTGGGACACCATGAAATGGGCCCGCCCGTTCCTCAATACCAACAGCATGGGCGCCGCACCGCGTCAGCCGTCGGACGTGGCGCAGGTCGGCGACCTGATTCGCGTGCAGCGTCAGCCGAACAATTCGCTGAAGTTCAGCCAGATCCCGCAGGCGCAAGGCGCGCTGGTGTCGCTGGATCCACAGAACGGCGCGATTCGCTCGCTGGTCGGTGGTTTCGCCTTCGAACAGAGCAACTACAACCGCGCCCTGCAGGCCAAACGTCAGCCGGGTTCGAGCTTCAAGCCGTTCGTCTACAGCGCTGCGCTGGACAGCGGTTACACCGCCGCGACCCTGGTCAACGACGCCCCGATCGTGTTCGTCGACGAGTACCTGGACAAAGTCTGGCGGCCGAAGAACGACACCAACACCTTCCTCGGCCCGATCCGCTTGCGCGAGGCGCTGTACAAGTCGCGTAACCTGGTGTCGATCCGTCTGCTGCAGGCGATGGGTGTCGGCAAGACCATCGACTACATCACCCGCTTCGGTTTCAACAAGCAGGACCTGCCGCCGAACCTGTCGCTGGCGCTGGGCACCGCGACCCTGACCCCGATGGAGATCGCTACCGGCTGGAGCACTTTCGCCAACGGCGGCTACAAGATCACCCCGTACATCATCGACAAGATCGAAAGCCGCAACGGCGACACGCTGTTCGTCGCCAACCCGCCGACCGTGCCACAGGGCGGCTCGGCGACCGATGGCATCGCCGCGCCGACCCCTCAGCCGATTACTGTCAACGCCGCTGCGGCTCCGGGTGAAGCCCCGGGCGTTGCGACTGCGCCACAAACGCCTGCGGTGGCTGAGCGAATTGTCGATGGCCGCACCACGTACATCCTCAACAGCATGCTGCAGGACGTGATCAAGCTCGGCACCGGCCGCCGCGCGCTGGCCATGGGTCGCAGCGACATCGCGGGCAAGACCGGTACCACCAACGAATCGAAGGATGCGTGGTTCTCCGGTTACAACGCCGATTATGTGACCACCGTGTGGACCGGTTTCGACCAGCCGGAGAGCCTCGGTCGCCGCGAGTTCGGTGGCACCGTGGCGCTGCCGATCTGGATGAACTATATGTCGGCGGCATTGAAGGACAAGCCGCCGCATGTGCAGCCTGAGCCGGAAGGCATCCTCAGCCTGCGGGTGGATCCGGTCAGCGGCCGTGCCGCCACCCCGAGCACACCGGGTGCCTACTTCGAGCTGTTCAAGGCCGAAGACACGCCGCCTTCGGTGAATGAACTGGGCAACGGTGCCGTACCGGGCAGCCCGCTGCCAGCGGATGAACAGGCGCCGATCGATCTGTTCTGATCCAGCCCAAGCAAAAAGCCCCGCCTTCGTGAGAAGCGCGGGGCTTTTTTGTGCTTAAAAGCAAGATCAAAAGATCGCAGCCTGCGGCAGCTCCTACAGAATCGGCGCCGATCCGCGAAATCGGCGGCCACCAAGGCCAACTGTAGGAGCTGCCGCAGGCTGCGATCTTTTGATCTGCCAAACAAAAAGCCCCGACTCTCACAAGCCGGGGCTTTCGTTGAAGCGCTACAACGGCTTAGCCGTTGAACACGTCATCCACGCTTTTCAGCGGGTAGTTCTTCGGATACGGCAGGGTGGCCACACCGGTCTCGATCGCGGCTTTGGCCACAGCGTCGGAGATCAGGGTGATCAGGCGCTTGTCCATTGGCTTCGGAATGATGTACTCACGGCCGAATTCCAGCGGCGCACCACCGTAGGCGTCGCACACGTCCTGTGGCACTGGCAGTTTGGCCAGTTCGCGCAGGGCGTTGGCCGCAGCCACTTTCATTTCTTCGTTGATGCGCTTGGCGCGAACGTCCAGGGCACCACGGAAGATGAACGGGAAGCCCAGTACGTTGTTGACCTGGTTCGGGTAGTCGGAACGACCGGTGGCCATGATCACGTCGCTGCGGGTGGCGTGCGCCAGTTCCGGGGAGATTTCCGGATCCGGGTTCGAGCAGGCAAAGACAATCGGGTTGGCTGCCATCGACAGCAGGCCTTCAGCGCTCAGCAGGTTCGGACCGGACAGACCGACGAACACGTCAGCGCCTTGCAGAGCGTCAGCCAGGCTGCGCTTGTCGGTGGCGTGAGCGAATACCGCTTTGTACTGGTTCAGGTCGTCACGGCCGGAGTGGATCACACCGGTACGGTCAACCATGAAGATGTTTTCGATTTTTGCGCCCATGCTCACCAGCAACTTCATGCAGGAGATGGCCGCAGCGCCAGCGCCGAGGCAGACGATCTTGGCTTCCGGCAGGGTTTTGCCGGCGATTTCCAGGGCGTTGATCATGCCGGCAGCGGTCACGATCGCGGTGCCATGCTGGTCATCGTGGAATACCGGAATGTCGCACTGCTCGATCAGAGCGCGCTCGATCTCAAAGCACTCAGGCGCCTTGATGTCTTCCAGGTTGATGCCACCGAAGGTGATGGAGATGCGTTTTACGGTGTCGATGAAGGCCTGCGGGCTTTCGGAGTCGACTTCGATGTCGAACACGTCGATGCCGGCGAAGCGCTTGAACAGTACGCCTTTACCTTCCATTACCGGCTTGGAAGCCAGTGGGCCGAGGTTACCCAGACCCAGAATCGCGGTGCCATCGGAAATGACTGCAACCAGGTTGCCCTTGCCGGTGTATTTGTAGGCCAGTTCAGGATCGCGGGCGATCTCGCGCACTGGTTCAGCTACGCCGGGGCTGTAGGCCAGCGACAGGTCGCGGGCGGTAGCAGTGGCCTTGGTGAGCTCGACACTCAGCTTCCCTGGACGAGGATTGGCATGATATTCGAGAGCGGCAGTTTTCAGATCAGACATTTTGGCATTCCGCTTTTTACTGTTGGACAGACTGGTCAGCGAGGATACGCGCCTCGCAAAGTCCCCACAAGACTGAGCGGTCACCCCTGTCAAGCGCCCTGTCCTACGACTTTGGGCCAAGAGCCACGGCGCACAAGGGCTGGACTGTTCACAATCGATAGAAAAAATGTCTACAATTTTTCTTCAGCGCGCACTTTGCAGCATCGACGGATCGGTCAACGGCAGCAGCCAACGCGGCTGACCCGGTTTCAACCCGCCACGCCGTGAACGGTCAACGACCCAGCCACGAGCCTCGACCTGCCTGCCTTTGAGCGACTGCAACCGGGTATTGTCGAATTGTCCGAGCAGATTGGGCGCAACGCGCAGTACAACCGAGCCCTGCAACTCAATCCAGATTCCGCCACGATTGCGCTGAACCTTGCTCACACGCCCACTGACCACGGCGAACCCCGAAGTGCGGATCTGCTGCGCTTTCAGTACAGGCGACTGGCGCCAGACCCCGCGCCCAGCGAGTCGTGCACGCTGTTCGGCGGCTTGCTGACAGGCAACCAGATCGACATTCGGTGCCACCGCCACTTGAAAACCGAGACCCTCTGCAAGCATTTGCGCTTCAAGATTGGCCCCGCTTGAACTGTAGACATGCGCGAGGGTGCGACCGTAATGGTCTTTGGCCTGCTTGCCCGGCAGCAAACCGACCCGACCGCCGCTGTCCGCCACCAAAGCTTCAAGGCGCTTGCGCGCCGCCACGGCGAAGGGCTCATCACTGCGGCCCTGCTTGCCCAGTTCCGGGGTGTTGAGACCGATCATCCGCACGCTGCGTCCATCGTTCAGACGCAGGGTGTCGCCGTCGACCACGCGCTGTACCGCAATGCTACTCAGCCCTTTGGGCGCGGTGCAGAAGGCCTGGGCGTCGGACAGCCAAATCGCGGACACAAAAAAGGCGCCCACCAGGGACGCCTTTTTCATCAGCCTTGAAAAACCGCAGAGGCTTTCCAGGATGACCAATCTTACTTCTTGGCGCCGAAGGCACCGAAACGGTCGGCGAACTTCTGAACGCGACCACCGGTGTCCAGAGTCTTCTGCTTACCGGTGTAGAACGGGTGGCACTCGTTGCAAACGTCGATCGCCAGGGCTTTGCCGAAGGTCGAACGGGTTTCGAACTTGTTGCCGCAGCTGCAGGTAACAGCAACTACTGGGTAATCCGGGTGGATATCAGCTTTCATGGTGTATTCCTCAGGCTAGCGTGCCGCCACCCAACACTATTGTTGAATACCGCACGTAATTAGGCCGCGGATTCTACCAGACAATGCCAATCGCGCAAGCTGTCCCTGAGACCGACCGTCTGCTAGGCTCCCGGCCCATTGCGCTGTCCGTGTGGGAGCGAGCCTGCTCGCGAAGACGATCTATCAGCCAGCCTGTCAGCCGCCTGACACACCGCTTTCGCGAGCAGGCTCGTTCCCACAGGTTATGTACACAGTCCCTTTAATCGCCTGCTGATCGAGATCCCCCCGCGTGCCCGACGCCATTCTGCGCCTCGCCCTGCCTTCGCCTCTGCGCCGCCTGTTCGACTATCGGGCCCCGGCCGGGGTGCAGCGCGCCCAGTTGCAACCGGGCATGCGCCTGCGGGTGCCATTCGGGCGACGGGAGATGATCGGGATTCTGGTCGAGGTGGCCGACACCAGCGACGTGCCGCTGGAAAAACTCAAACCGGCGCTGGCCCTGCTCGATGTCGAACCGCCGCTGCCCCCCGCGCTGTTCAAGCTGTGCCTGTGGACGTCGCAGTATTACCAGCACAGTCTCGGCGATACCTTGAGCTGGGCGCTGCCGGTGCTGCTGCGTCAGGGCGAACTGGCGGAGGCCCGTCAGGAGCGCTTCTGGTCTGTCGCGCCCGGCGCCAGCCTTGATGATCCGCGCATCGCCCGTGCGCCCCGGCAACGGGAAGCGCTGGCGACGCTGGCGCAACACCCGCACGGCGTGGCTCATCAGTTGTTGAGCAAATTGATGCTGAGCAAGGACAGCCTCGACCTGCTGCTGGCCAAGGGCCTGGTGCAGGTGGAAATCCGCCGGCATGCGCCCGGCGTGCGCCATGAACACTGGCTGGCCCAGCCGGAGTTGCCACTCAACACTGAACAACGCGCCGCTTACGAGGCGATCCGCGCCGGGTTCGACAGCTATCACGCGTTTCTGCTGGCGGGCGTCACCGGCAGCGGCAAGACCGAAGTCTATTTGCAACTGATCCGCGAAACCCTCGAAGCCGGCAAGCAGGCGCTGGTGCTGATTCCCGAAATCAATCTCGGCCCGCAGACCCTGGCGCGTTTCGAGCAGCGCTTCAACGCACGCATCGCCCTGCTGCATTCGGCGGTCAACGACCGCGAGCGCCTCGACGCCTGGCTCGCCGCCCGCGACGGCGAGGCCGACATTATCATCGGCACCCGCTCGGCGCTGTTCACCCCGATGAAAAACCCGGGACTGATCATCATCGACGAAGAGCACGACGGCTCCTATAAACAGCAGGAAGGCCTGCGCTATCACGCCCGGGATCTGGCGCTGGTACGCGCACGACAGGAAAACATCCCGATTGTCCTTGGCTCCGCCACGCCTTCGCTGGAAAGCCTGCACAACGCCTACACCGGTCGCTATGGCCTGCTGCGCCTCAACGAGCGGGCCGGCGGCGCCAGGCAACCACGCTTCCTGCGGTTGGACGTGAAAAGCCGTCCGCTGGACAGCGGCATTTCCGGGCCGATGCAACAAGCCATCGGCCAGACCCTCGCCGCCGGCCAGCAGGTGCTGGTGTTCCTCAACCGGCGTGGCTTTGCGCCGACGTTGCTGTGCCACGATTGCGGCTGGATGTCCGAGTGCTCGCGCTGCGACGCGCGAATGACCGTGCACCAACGCTACGGCGAACTGCGCTGCCACCACTGTGGCAACGTCGAGCGCACGCCGCGCCAATGCCCCAAGTGCAATAAAGTCGATCTGCGCCCGGTGGGCGCCGGCACCGAACGCGCCGAAGAACGCCTGGCGATTCTGTTCCCGGACTACCCGGTGCTGCGCGTCGACCGCGACAGCACTTCGCGCAAAGACGCGATGAATCAGTTGTTCGCGACAATTCAGAAGGGACAGCCGTGCATTCTGGTTGGCACGCAAATGTTGGCCAAAGGGCATCACTTCCCTCGGGTTACGCTGGTGTCGATTCTGGATGCCGACGGCGGACTGTTCTCCGGCGACTTCCGCGCCAGCGAGCGTATGGCGCAATTGATCGTGCAGGTGGCCGGGCGCGCCGGGCGGGCGGAAGAGCCGGGCAAGGTGATCATCCAGACCCACCTGGCCGACCATCCTTTATTGGTGCAATTGACCGAGCAGGGCTACTTCGCCTTTGCCGAACAGGCGCTGAGCGAGCGCCGCGCTGCGGGACTGCCGCCGTTTTCACACTTGGCCCTGTTGCGTGCCGAAGCGCACAAACCGGGGCAGGCCGAAAGTTTCCTCGATGAGGCATGCAGCGCCGCCGAGCGCTTGCTGGCCGAGCAGAAGCTGGGCGGGATCGAACTGCTCGGGCCGGTGCCGGCGCCGATGGAGCGCCGCGCCGGTCGCTATCGGGCGCAGCTGTTGGTGCAGGCGGCAGCGCGGGCACCGCTGCATCGACTGCTCGCCAGTTGGTTGCTGGAGCTGGAGCAGATGCCGAGCGGGCGGGCCGTGCGCTGGTCGCTGGATGTCGATCCGGTCGATTTGTACTAGCAGATCAAAAGATCGCAGCCTGCGGCAGCTCCTACAGAATCGAGCGTGTTCCCCTGTAGGAGCTGCCGCAGGCTGCGATCTTTTGCTTTTAATGTCACCACATATCCACATCCTGCCTGCTAAGGTTGGCAAGCCCGTCTTCGCAACGGATAATGCCCAGTTTTTCCACCCGCGCATCGATGCGCCGCCGCGCTTGCGGTCGAAAGAGAAGACCATGAAAGACACCATTCGCCAGCTGATCCAACAAGCCCTCACCCAACTCGTCAACGAAGGTGTGTTGCCTGAAGGCCTGTCGCCGGCGATTCAGGTGGAGAACGCCCGTGACAAGACCCACGGCGACTTCGCCAGCAACATCGCCATGATGCTGGCCAAGCCTGCGGGCATGAAGCCGCGCGATCTGGCGGAGAAAATCATCGCCGCGCTGCCGGCCGACGACAACGTCACCAAGGCCGAAATCGCCGGCCCCGGCTTCATCAACTTCTTCCAGAACACCCAGGCCCTCGCCTCGCGCCTCGACGCCGCGCTGGCCGATGCTCACGTTGGCGTGCGCAAGGCCGGTCCGGTGCAGCGTACCGTGGTCGACCTGTCGGCACCGAACCTGGCCAAAGAGATGCACGTCGGCCACCTGCGCTCGACGATCATCGGCGACGGCGTGGCCCGTGTTCTCGAGTTCCTCGGCGACGAGGTGATCCGCCAGAACCACGTGGGCGACTGGGGCACCCAGTTCGGCATGTTGATGGCTTACTTGCAGGAAAACCCGATCACCAGCGACGAGCTGTCCGATCTGGAAAACTTCTACCGCGCCGCCAAACAGCGTTTCGACGAATCCGAAGAGTTCGCCGACCGTGCCCGTGGTCTGGTGGTCAAGCTGCAGGCCGGCGATGCCGAGTGCCTGGCGCTGTGGACCAAGTTCAAGGACATCTCGCTGTCGCACTGCCAGAAGATCTACGAACTGCTCAACGTCAAACTGACCATGGCCGACGTGATGGGCGAAAGCGCCTACAACGACGACCTGATCAACGTGGTCAACGACCTTAAAGCCGCGGGCATGCTGGTCGAAAGCAACGGCGCCCAGTGCGTGTTCCTCGACGAGTTCAAGAACGCCGACGGCGATCCGCTGCCGGTGATCATCGTCAAGGCTGACGGCGGTTACCTGTACGCCACCACTGACCTGGCAGCCGTGCGCTACCGTTCTGGCAAACTGAAAGCCGACCGCGCGCTGTACTTCGTCGACCAGCGTCAGGCCCTGCACTTCCAGCAAGTGTTCGCCGTGGCGCGCAAAGCCGGTTTCGTGACCCATCCGATGGAAATGGAGCACATGGGCTTCGGCACCATGAATGGCGCTGATGGCCGTCCGTTCAAGACCCGTGATGGCGGCACCGTGAAGCTGATCGACCTGCTGACCGAAGCGCAGGAGCGTGCCTACAACCTGGTGAAAGAAAAGAACCCGGAGCTGGCCGAAGACGAACTGCGCAACATCGCCAAGGTCGTCGGCATCGGTGCGGTGAAATACGCCGACCTGTCCAAGCACCGCACCAGCGACTACAGCTTCAACTTCGACCTGATGCTGAATTTCGAAGGCAACACCGCACCGTATCTGCTGTACGCCTACACTCGCGTGGCCGGCGTGTTCCGCAAACTGGGCAAGGACTTCAGCGAAGTCGACGGCCAGATCGTTCTCGAAGCCGAGCACGAACACGAGCTGGCGGCGAAACTGGCGCAGTTCGGCGAAGTGCTGAACAACGTCGCGGAAAAAGGCACGCCGCACATCCTCTGCACTTATCTGTATGACGTCGCCGGTCTGTTCTCCAGCTTCTACGAGAACTGCCCGATCCTCGCCGCCGAGACGCCGGCCCAGACGCAGAGCCGTCTGCGCCTGGCCGCGCTGACCGGTCGAACTCTCAAGCAAGGCCTGGAACTGCTGGGCCTGGAAACTCTGGAGCGCATGTAAGTTGGCTGCCAAGAAAAAACCTGCACCCAAGCGTGGCGCCAGCCGTTATCAAGCTCCTGCAAAGCAACCGATTCCGGGCTGGCTGTGGATGGCCATCGGCCTGACGGTCGGTGCGTTCATCGTATTCCTGATGAAACTGGAGCCGGGCAAGGGCAGCGACACGGTCAAGCGCGAAAAAGTCGAGCAGGCGCAGCAGCAGAAAGCGTCGAAGATCGCCGAGGCCAACAAGACCCCGCCGAGCCCGACGCAACCGGTGAAGCCGAAGTACGACTTCTACACCCTGCTGCCGGAATCGGAAGTAATCGTGCCGCCGGACGCCGTGCCGGAGAAAACCCTGCCGACGCCACAAGTGCCAACCACGCCGGTCACCCCGGCGGAAGCGGCGAAGATCGATACCGCACGGGCGCAGGCTGCGCTGTCGGGGATTACCCCGCCGCCAGCGCCACCGGTGGCGAAAGCGGCGCCGGTGACCAAGTTCTTCCTCCAGGCCGGTTCGTTCCGCAAAGAGGCGGACGCGGACAAGGTGCGGGCGCAGATCATTCTGCTGGGCCAGGCTGTTTCGGTTGAGTCGGGCACGGTGAAGGATGAAACCTGGTACCGCGTATTGGTCGGCCCGTTCAGCAATCGCGAGCAACTGACCACCGCACAGAAACAACTGGCGGGTAGTGGCTTCAGCAACCTGTTGTTACAACAACGCCAGAGCCGCTGACCTCTCGCCGAACGTAAATCGTTCGGCGGACTTTGTGGCGAGGGAGCTTGCTCCCGCTGGGGCGCGAAGCGCCCCTAAAGCCTGTAAACCCTGTGCATCAGACAGACCGGGATTGCAGGTTTACGACTGCTGCGCAGCCGAGCGGGAGCAAGCTCCCTCGCCACAGAGATTTGCACCACCCCTTCATCACCGCTCGTCCCCTCTCTGCGCCCCCGGTTGAAATCCTCTCCAGCACCCCCATATGAATGGGCATAAGGCATTTTCGCCCCGCTGCGTGGAGACTCTTCCCTTGACCACCATCGTTTCAGTCCGCCGCCACGGCAAAGTCGTCATGGGCGGCGACGGCCAGGTTTCTCTTGGTAATACCGTGATGAAAGGCAACGCGAAGAAAGTTCGTCGCCTGTACCACGGTCAGGTCATCGCCGGTTTCGCCGGTGCCACCGCCGACGCCTTCACCCTGTTCGAACGTTTCGAAGGCCAGCTCGAGAAACATCAGGGCCACCTGATCCGCGCCGCTGTCGAACTCGCCAAAGAATGGCGCACCGACCGCTCCCTGAGCCGCCTCGAAGCCATGCTCGCGGTCGCCAACAAGGACGCCTCGCTGATCATCACCGGCAACGGTGACGTGGTCGAACCCGAAGACGGCCTGATTGCCATGGGTTCCGGCGGCGCCTACGCGCAAGCTGCGGCCAGCGCGCTGCTGAAAAAGACCGACCTGTCGGCCCGTGAGATCGTCGAAACCGCCCTCGGTATCGCCGGCGACATCTGTGTATTCACCAACCACACTCAGACCATTGAGGAGCAGGATCTCGCTGAATAAGCCTGACGCGGCCTAAGTGCCACGGCTTGTTTCTGCTTGAGGACCGTCAATTACTATGTCCATGACTCCCCGCGAAATCGTCCACGAACTCAACCGCCATATCATCGGCCAGGACGATGCCAAGCGCGCCGTCGCGATTGCCCTGCGCAACCGCTGGCGCCGCATGCAGCTGCCTGAAGAGCTGCGCGTTGAAGTGACCCCGAAAAACATTCTGATGATCGGTCCGACCGGTGTCGGTAAAACCGAAATCGCCCGTCGTCTGGCGAAGCTGGCCAACGCGCCGTTCATCAAGGTCGAAGCGACCAAATTCACCGAAGTCGGCTACGTTGGCCGTGACGTCGAATCGATCATCCGTGATCTGGCCGACGCCGCGATCAAGATGCTCCGCGAGCAGGAAATGACTCGCGTGCGTCACCGTGCCGAAGACGCTGCCGAGGACCGTATCCTCGACGCACTGCTGCCACCGGCACGCATGGGCTTCAGCAACGAAGAAACCCCGAGCAGCGATTCCAACACCCGTCAGCTGTTCCGCAAGCGCCTGCGCGAAGGGCAGCTGGACGACAAGGAAATCGAGATCGAAGTCGCCGAAGTGGCCGGCATCGAGATCGCTACACCACCTGGCATGGAAGAGATGACCAGCCAGTTGCAGAACCTGTTCGCCAACATGGGCAAGGGCAAGAAGAAAGCCCGCAAGCTCAAGGTCAAAGAAGCGCTGAAACTGGTGCGCGACGAAGAGGCCGGGCGTCTGGTCAACGAAGAAGAGCTGAAGGCCAAGGCGCTGGAAGCGGTCGAGCAACACGGCATCGTGTTCATCGACGAAATCGACAAGGTCGCCAAGCGCGGTAATGTCGGCGGCGCCGATGTCTCCCGTGAAGGCGTACAGCGCGACCTGCTGCCGCTGATCGAAGGCTGCACCGTCAACACCAAGCTGGGCATGGTCAAGACCGACCACATCCTGTTCATCGCCTCCGGTGCGTTCCACCTGAGCAAGCCGAGCGATCTGGTGCCTGAGCTGCAAGGGCGTCTGCCGATCCGTGTCGAACTCAAGGCGCTGAGCCCGGAAGACTTCGAGCGCATCCTCAGCGAGCCGCACGCATCGCTCACCGAGCAATACTGCGCGCTGCTGAAGACTGAAGGCCTGAACATCCAGTTCCAGCCGGAAGGCATCAAGCGTCTGGCGGAGATCGCCTGGCAGGTCAACGAGAAGACCGAGAACATCGGTGCCCGTCGCCTGCACACGCTGCTTGAGCGTCTGCTGGAAGAGGTGTCGTTCAGTGCCGGCGACCTGGCCAGCGCGCATGACGACCAGCCGATCCTGATCGACGCTGCGTACGTCAACAGCCATCTGGGCGAATTGGCGCAGAACGAAGACCTGTCCCGTTATATCCTGTAGGTCACTCTTACAGATGTAATGGAACTGTGGGAGCGAGCCTGCTCGCGAAGACGGCAGTACATTCAACTCTTGGGTTGACTGGACCACCGCATTCGCGAGCAGGCTCGCTCCTACAAGGTTCCGCACAAGACGGAAACCTGCTTATGATCCCCACCGACATCAAACTGCACAAAGCCTCGAAAACTTTGACGCTCAAGTACGCGTCCGGCGAGGAGTACACCCTGCCCGCCGAATTTCTGCGCGTGCACTCCCCCTCCGCCGAGGTCCAGGGCCACGGCAAACCGATCCTGCAATTCGGCAAGCTCAATGTCGGCCTCAGCGGCCTGGAACCGGCCGGTCACTACGCACTGAAACTGACCTTCGACGACGGTCACGACAGCGGCTTGTTCACCTGGGACTACCTCTTAGAGCTGGGGCGACGTTATGACGCACTCTGGGCCGATTATCTGGCCGAGCTCAAAGCCGCCGGAAAAACCCGCGATCCGGACCAGTCGATTGTCAAGCTGATGCTCTAGTCCGAGACTCTTGCTCTTTAGAGGGCATTTTCTAAATTCATCTGTTTGAATGCTGCGCCTGGCGGTCGAGGATCGGCTGCTTGCGAAAAAAATTAAACTCGGGTAACCAATGGAGCTGGCAAGTTCCCTGCAGTGCTCTATGAACTGTAAAGCAGCTATGCAGAATTAACGGTCACCCGAGCAGTAGTACCTGGCATTGGCTGTGGAACTGCACAGCTGAAACCGGGTACTCGTCTCAGGACAATGGAGCGTCGTAGATGAGTAACAAGAATAACGATGACCTGAAGTACCAAGCCTCGGAAAACACCCTGGGGCTTAATCCCGTCGTTGGGCTACGCGGAAAGGATCTGCTGGCCTCTGCTCGAATGGTGCTGACCCAGGCCATCAAACAACCGATCCATAGTGTCAAGCACGTCACCCATTTCGGCCTCGAACTGAAGAACGTGCTGTTCGGCAAATCCGAACTGCAACCGGCCAGCGATGACCGTCGCTTCGTTGACCCGGCGTGGAGTCAGAACCCGCTCTACAAACGTTATCTGCAAACTTACCTGGCGTGGCGCAAGGAGCTCCATTCCTGGATCGACGACAGCAGCCTGTCGCCCAAAGACATCGCGCGCGGCCATTTCGTGATCAACCTGATGACCGAAGCCATGGCCCCGACCAATACCGCCGCCAACCCGGCGGCGGTCAAACGCTTCTTCGAGACCGGCGGCAAAAGCCTGCTCGACGGCCTCTCGCATCTGGCCAAGGATCTGGTGCACAACGGCGGCATGCCGAGTCAGGTCAACATGGGCGCGTTCGAGGTCGGCAAGAGCCTGGGCGTGACCGAAGGCGCGGTGGTGTTTCGCAACGACGTGCTGGAGCTGATCCAGTACAAGCCGATCACCGAGCAAGTCCACGAGCGCCCGCTGCTCGTGGTGCCACCCCAGATCAACAAGTTCTACGTTTTCGACCTGAGCCCGGACAAGAGTCTGGCGCGTTTCTGCCTGCGCAATAACGTGCAGACCTTCATCGTCAGCTGGCGCAACCCGACCAAGGCGCAGCGCGAGTGGGGCCTGTCGACTTACATCGATGCGCTCAAGGAAGCCGTCGACGTGGTCACGGCCATCACCGGCAGCAAAGACGTGAACATGCTCGGCGCCTGCTCCGGCGGCATTACCTGCACCGCCCTGCTCGGCCACTACGCCGCGATCGGCGAGAACAAGGTCAACGCCCTCACGCTGCTGGTCAGCGTGCTCGACACCACGCTGGACAGCGACGTCGCCCTGTTCGTCGACGAGCAGACCCTGGAGACCGCCAAGCGCCACTCCTATCAGGCCGGTGTGCTCGAAGGCAAAGACATGGCCAAGGTCTTCGCGTGGATGCGCCCCAATGATCTGATCTGGAACTACTGGGTCAACAACTACCTGCTCGGCAACGAGCCGCCGGTGTTCGACATCCTGTTCTGGAACAATGACACCACCCGGTTGCCGGCCGCGTTCCACGGCGACCTGATCGAGATGTTCAAAAACAACCCACTGATTCGGCCCAATGCACTGGAAGTGTGCGGCACGCCGATCGACCTCAAGCAGGTCACTGCCGACATTTTCTCGCTGGCCGGCACCAACGACCACATCACCCCGTGGAAGTCCTGCTACAAGTCGGCGCAGCTGTTTGGTGGCAAGGTCGAGTTCGTGCTGTCGAGCAGCGGGCATATCCAGAGCATCCTGAACCCGCCGGGCAACCCGAAATCGCGTTACATGACCAGCGAAGGCATGGCCGCCAATGCCGATGACTGGCAAGAAAATTCGACCAAGCACACCGATTCCTGGTGGCTGTACTGGCAGGCGTGGCAGGCCGAGCGCTCGGGCAATCTGAAAAAGGCACCACTGAAACTGGGCAACAAGGCGTATCCGGCAGGCGAGGCCTCGCCGGGCACTTATGTACATGAGCGGTAACTGACACCTCGCCCTCCCTGTAGGAGCTGCCGCAGGCTGCGATCTTTTGATCTTGTTTTTAGAATCAAAGTCAAAAGATCGCAGCCTTCGGCAGCTCCTACAGAGGGAGCGGGATGAATTAATCCACAGGGCCTGAAGCATGCCGCAACCGTTCATTTTCCGTACCGTCGACCTGGATGGTCAGACCCTCCGCACGGCGGTACGCCCCGGCAAGCCTCATTTGACGCCCTTGCTGATTTTCAACGGCATCGGCGCCAACCTGGAGCTGGTGTTTCCATTTGTCGCGGCGCTGGACCCGGATCTGGAAGTGATCGCCTTCGACGTGCCCGGTGTCGGCGGCTCGTCGACGCCCAACCGGCCGTATCGCTTTCCCGGGCTGGCGAAGCTGACCGCGCGGATGCTCGACTACCTCGATTACGGTCAGGTCAACGTCATCGGCGTGTCCTGGGGCGGCGCGCTGGCGCAGCAGTTTGCTCACGACTACCCCGAGCGCTGCAAGAAGCTGGTGCTGGCAGCGACCGCCGCCGGTGCGGTGATGGTGCCGGGCAAACCGAAAGTGCTGTGGATGATGGCCAGTCCGCGGCGCTACATTCAGCCATCGCACGTGATCCGTATCGCCCCGCTGATCTACGGCGGCTCGTTCCGCCGCGACCCGACGCTGGCCGCCAGCCATGCCGCCAAGGTGCGTTCGGCGGGCAAGCTCGGCTACTACTGGCAGCTGTTCGCCGGCCTGGGCTGGACCAGCATTCACTGGCTGCACAAGATCCATCAGCCGACGCTGGTACTGGCCGGCGACGACGATCCGCTGATCCCGCTGATCAACATGCGCATGCTTGCCTGGCGGATTCCCAACGCCCAGTTGCACATCATCGACGACGGTCATCTGTTCCTGATCACCCGCGCCGAAGCCGTGGCGCCGATCATCATGAAATTCCTTGAGGAGGAACGCCAGCGCGCGGTGATGCATCCGCATCCGACCCCGCTGGGCGGCTGAATCACTGCGGCAGGCTTTATGCAGGGTTTTGAACAAAGTGCGCGGCAGGACGCCGCGCGGGCAGCAACCCGTAACAGCGACTATGGTGTTCTGGTTCGGTGAGTTTGTTTTTGACCTGAAGACGAAGGAGTGTTGAGTCATGCGCGACAAACCAGCGACGGGCGTTGTGCCCAGCCCCGCCGTGTTCATCAACGCACAAAGTGCGATCACCGGCCTGCGCGGCCGGGACCTGATCTCGACCTTGCGCAGCGTCGCCGCCCACGGTCTGCGCAACCCGATTCACAGCGCGAAGCACGCCTTGAAACTCGGTGGCCAACTCGGTCGCGTGCTGCTCGGCGAAACCCTGCACCCGACCAACCCGAACGACAGCCGCTTCGCTGATCCGGCATGGAGCCTCAATCCGTTCTACCGGCGCAGCCTGCAGGCCTATCTGGCCTGGCAAAAACAGGTCAAGAGCTGGATTGATGAAAGCAACATGAGCGATGACGATCGCGCCCGCGCGCACTTCGCCTTCACCTTGCTCAACGACGCGGTGGCACCGTCGAATACGCTGCTCAACCCGCTGGCAGTCAAGGAGCTGTTCAACTCCGGCGGGCACAGTCTGGTGCGCGGTCTGAGTCATCTGTTCGATGACCTGCTGCACAACGACGGCCTGCCACGCCAGGTCACCAAACAGGCATTCGAGGTCGGCAAAACCGTCGCCACCACCTCTGGCGCCGTGGTGTTTCGCAACGAGATGCTTGAGCTGATCCAGTACAAGTCGATGAGCGAAAAGCAATACGCCAAGCCGCTGCTGGTGGTGCCGCCGCAAATCAACAAGTACTACATTTTCGACCTCAGCCCGCAGAACAGCTTCGTCCAGTACGCGCTGAAAAATGGCCTGCAGACGTTCATGATCAGTTGGCGCAATCCAGACGTGCGCCATCGCGAATGGGGCCTGTCGACCTACGTCGAAGCGGTGGAAGAAGCGATGAACATCTGCCGGGCGATCACCGGCGCCCGCGACGTCAACCTGATGGGCGCCTGCGCCGGTGGCCTGACCATTGCCGCCCTGCAGGGGCATTTGCAGGCCAAGCGGCAGCTGCGACGTGTCTCCAGCGCGACCTATCTGGTCAGCCTGCTCGACAGTCAGATTGAAACCCCGGCCACGCTGTTCGCCGACGAACAAACCCTCGAAGCCGCCAAGCGCCGCTCCTATCAGAAAGGCGTGCTCGACGGGCGCGACATGGCGAAGGTCTTCGCCTGGATGCGCCCCAACGATCTGATCTGGAGCTACTTCGTCAACAATTACCTGTTGGGCAAAGAGCCGCCCGCGTTCGACATCCTTTACTGGAACAACGACAACACCCGCCTGCCCGCCGCATTTCACGGCGACCTGCTGGACTTCTTCAAGCACAACCCGCTGACCCATCCGGGCGGGCTGGAAGTCTGTGGCACGCCGATCGACCTGCAGAAAGTGACGGTCGACAGCTTCAGCGTGGCCGGCATGAATGACCACATCACGCCGTGGGACGCGGTGTACCGCTCGACCCTGTTGCTTGGCGGGGAGCGGCGCTTCGTGCTGTCCAACAGTGGCCACGTGCAAAGCATCCTCAACCCGCCGAGCAACCCGAAAGCCAACTACGTCGAGAACGGCAAGCTCAGCAGCGATCCACGCGCCTGGTACTACGACGCCAAACGCGTCGACGGCAGCTGGTGGCCACAGTGGCTGGAGTGGATTCAGCAACGCTCCGGCGCCCAGCGCGAAACCACGTTCACCCTCGGCAACCCGAACTATCCACCGATGGAGGCAGCGCCCGGCACCTACGTGCATGTGCGCTGACGCTTAACCGAACTTTTCTAAGAAGACTGGATGAAAACCCGCGACCGGATTCTCGAATGTGCCCTGCAACTGTTCAACGAAAAGGGTGAGCCCAACGTTTCCACCATGGAGGTTGCCAACGAAATGGGGATCAGCCCCGGCAACCTCTACTACCACTTCCACGGCAAGGAGCCGCTGATTCTCGGCCTGTTCGAGCGTTTCCAGAACGAACTGACGCCGCTGCTCGACCCACCGTCGGACGTCGAGCTGGCGCCGGAGGATTACTGGCTGTTTCTGCACCTGATCGTCGAGCGCCTGGCGCAATACCGGTTTCTGTTCCAGGACCTGTCGAACCTTGCCGGGCGGCTGCCGAAACTGGCCAAAGGCATTCGTCATCTGCTCAATGCGCTCAAGCGCACCCTGGCGTCATTGCTGGCGCGGTTGAAGGCGGCAGGGCAGTTGGTCAGTGATACCCAGGCGTTGGGGCAACTGGTGGAGCAGATCACCATGACCCTGCTGTTCTCGCTGGACTATCAACGGATACTCGATCGCGAGGGTGAGGTCAGGCTGGTGGTGTACCAGATCATGATGCTGGTGGCGCCACATCTGCTGCCGCCGGTGAAAGTCGCCACCGAACGTATGGCCCTGCAGTATCTTGAAGATCACGAGTGATCCAGAATCAAAAGATCGCAGCCTGCGGCAGCTCCTACATTGGTCATGTTCGCCACCCATTTTTCGGTTTGGCAACGATTCTGTAGAAGCTGCCGCAGGCTGCGATCTTTTGATCTTCAAACAAAAACGCCCGACCTTCACAGGCCGGGCGTTTTGTTTTGCCCTGAAAAATCAGGACTGACTGGTTGGCGTCGACGGAGTCGATGCTGCAGTCGGGGTCGCTACCGGGGTCGGTGCAGCGGCGGAGTTCGACGCGCTGGCCGGGGTTGCCGGGGTTGCAGGCTTGGCTGCCGGAGCGGCGGCTTTTGGCGCGGCCGGCTTTTTCACTGCCGGTTTTTTCGCCGCAGCCGGTTTGGCCGCAGGCTTGGCAGCCGGTTTCGCGGCTGCGGTTTTCGCTGCTGGCTTGGCGGCTGGTTTGGCCGCGGACTTGGCCGCAGGTTTCGCAGCGGCTTTGGCAGCAACCGGTTTCGCGGCAGCCTTGGCAGCGGGTTTGGCAGCCGCCGTTTTAGCAGCAGGCTTGGCGGCAGCGGTTTTTGCCGCTGGCTTGGCTGCAGCTTTCGCGGCGGGTTTAGCCGCCGCTTTGGCCAGTGGCTTGGCGGCCGTTTTGGCTGCCGGTTTGGCCGCTGCGGTTTTCGCCGCGACCGGTTGGGTTTTCAGACCGGTGAGTTTCTCGATCTGCTTGGTCAGGGTTTCGACCTTGCTGTGCAGCGCTTTGACTTCATTGCGGCTTGGTACACCCAGGCGCGAAATCGCGCTGTTCAGGCGCTTGTCGAAAGCCCCTTCCAGCTCGTCCCACTTGCCCAGTGCGCGATCTTTCACGCCGCTGATGCGCGACTTGGCCGACGAAGCGGAGTCCTTGGCGGCATCGACTTTCTTGCCGACTGCAGACTTGGTGAGCTTCTCGGCTTTCTCGCCGTCTTTGACCAGTGACTCGAAGAGCTTGCTGCCGTCAGTGTCGATCTTCGAGTACACGCCTAAACCAGCCAGCCAGATTTTGCGGGAGTAGTCTTCGACTTTCCCAATCCACGAGCTGCCTTCTTTATCGGTGTTCTTTTTACCAGCCATCCCGTTCTCCTTAAGATTTACGCGCGACGCGTTCGAGCAATGCCGTCAGCTCATCGAGCTTAGCAGAGAGTGTCTCAACGTCATGTTTAGACGGAATGCCGATACGATTCAAGGCGCTTGCCACACGGGAGTCGAACGCCTTCTCGACCTTGTCGAGCTGAACTTCGACACGACCTTTGAACGAGCTGACTTCACCCTTGGCTTCATCGATCTCGGCGTTGGCGGCTTCAAGTTTTTCGGTGACGGCTTTTTTGCCTTTCTTTTCAACAGTTTGACCAGCCTTGATCAACTCTTGAAAGTAGTCGCTGCCCTCTTGGCCGACCTTGGCGTAGGCACCCAGGCCTGCCAGCCAGATCTTGCGGGCATAGGATTTGACGTCGCTCAGAGCAGAAGTCGAAGCGTCGATTTTTTTCTTCAGAATGACTTTGGCCATGGTGCACCTCACGCGCAGAAGGTTTGAGGAACTGCCCGCAGATGTGTCGGGCTCAGGCACAAAGTAGGGAGAAAAATTAGAAACGGCACCCTAACAACTGACATAAACAGTCTGCAGGACAAACACGAACCCTTGTGGGAGCGGGCTTGCCCGCGATGAGGCCGGCACATCCAGAATTTTCGTTATCTGACCCAACGCCATCGCGGGCAAGCCCGCTCCCACAGCGATTCGGGATTGAGAAAAACCGCGATCAGACCAGCGCTTTATCCAGCGCCTTCTCGATCTCGGCTTTGATCATGCCGCTCATGGCCGACATCATGATGCCCAGCTCCACATCGACACGGATCGAATCGTCAGCCACATGCACCGCGCCTTTCACGCCCGAGCGCTTGAGGTTCAGGGTGTCGCCCGACCACTGCGGCTCCAGGCCATATTGATCGGAGAGTTTCTGCGCCAGCTTGTCGGCCTTTTCGCGGGCGGCTTCCTTGCCCAGGCTGTGGGCACGCTCAACACTGATTTTGGCCATTGAATGACTCCTGCTTGATGAATGGGTGTCGGTAAATCTTGACCGCGTCTGCGGCAAATCGTCCCGAAGGTTGCCCATCTTACCTTTAGCCATTCCAAGACAAAGCATGGCTTGGGGATTAGAATGTCGCGCATTCTCTTTTGGTGACAGCGATATGACTGATCAGCGCAAAGGCAGCGATGCCGAACCCACCACTCACTTCGGCTTCAAAAACGTTCCGGAAAGCCAGAAAGCGGAAAAAGTCGCTGAGGTGTTCCACTCGGTAGCCGCGAAATACGACCTGATGAACGACCTTCTGTCGGGCGGCATGCACCGTCTGTGGAAGCGTTTCGCGATCGAACTGTCCGGTGTGCGTGCAGGCAACCGCGTGCTCGACATCGCCGGCGGCACCGGTGACCTGACCAAAAAGTTCTCGCACCTCGTAGGCCCGACCGGCCAGGTGGTGCTGGCCGACATCAACGAATCGATGCTCAAGGTCGGTCGTGACCGCCTGCTGGATCTGGGTGTGTCGGGCAACGTCGAATTCGTCCAGGCCGATGCGGAAAAGCTGCCGTTCCCGGATAACCATTTCGACTGCGTGACCATCGCCTTCGGCCTGCGCAACGTGACGCATAAAGAAGACGCCCTGCGGTCGATGCTGCGCGTGCTCAAGCCCGGCGGTCGCCTGCTGGTGCTGGAATTCTCCAAGCCGACCAACGCACTGATGTCCAAGGCGTACGACGCCTACTCGTTCGCCTTCATGCCATTGATGGGCAAGCTGATCACCAACGATTCGGAAAGCTATCGCTACCTGGCCGAATCGATCCGCATGCACCCGAATCAGGAAACCCTGAAATCGATGATGGTCGACGCCGGTTTCGACCGTGTGACCTATCACAACATGACCGCAGGCATCGTCGCCCTGCACCGCGGCATCAAGCCCTGATGTTGCTCACCGGGCTGCTCGCCAGCGTCGAACTCGGCCTCAACCGGGTGCTGCGTCTCGACAGCACGGCGCTGCCGCGGCTGGCGCATCTGACTGGCAAAGTGATTGCCGTGGATTGCCGCAGCCCGGCGCTGCAATTGTTCATCCTGCCCAGCGATGAGGGCCTGATGCTCGCCTCGCACTGGGAAACCGGCGTCGACTGCACCCTGCGCGCGCCCGCTTCCAGCCTGGTGAAACTGGCCGTGAGCAAAGACAAGACCGCGGTGCTGCACGCCCCGGAAGTCGAGCTCGACGGTGACAGCGGTGTGTTGCTGGAACTGGCCGGCGTGTTGCAGGACCTCGAGCTGGACTGGGAGTACGAACTCTCGCGCTGGCTCGGCCCGGTCGCCACGCAACTGATTGGCGGTCACCTGCGCAGCCGCGCGCGCTGGTATCAACAAGGATTTGCCAGCCTCAACCAGAACCTCGCCGAATACCTCGCCGAAGAATCGCGCACCCTCGTCGGCCAGCGCGAAGCCGAAGCGCGGTTCAGCGAACTGGACCGGATCAAACTTGATCTGGAACGTCTCGAGGCGCGTTTCGAGCGCCTTTCCCGATCCCTCGACCCAAGCGATAACGCATGAAGCTGCTTGCCGTCCGCCGTCTGTTGCGCATCCAGCGCGTTGTGATCCGCTACCGCCTCGATGACCTGCTGTTCGAGCTGCCGTTGCCCTGGTTTCTCCTGGGGCTGCGCTACGTGCTGCCGTGGCGCTGGTTCCCGCGCAAACCGCTGGAGCTGAACCGTGGCGCGCGCCTGCGTCTGGCGCTGCAGGATCTGGGGCCGATCTTCATCAAGTTCGGGCAGATTCTCTCGACCCGCCGCGACCTGCTGCCGGAAGACATCGCCGATGAGCTGATGCTGCTGCAGGACCGTGTGCCGCCGTTCGATTCGCAGCTGTCGATCAAGTTGATCGAAGAGCAACTGGGCAAGAAAATCAGCGACGTGTTCAGCCGCTTTGACGTCGAACCGCTGGCCTCGGCTTCGGTGGCGCAGGTACATGCTGCACAGCTGAAAACCGGCGAAGAAGTGGTGGTCAAGGTGATCCGCCCAGGCCTGAAACCGGTGATTGCCCAAGACCTGGCGTGGCTGTTCATCCTCGCCCGCGCCGCCGAAAAGATCTCCGCCGATGCCCGCCTGCTGCACCCGGTGGACGTGGTGCAGGACTACGAAAAAACCATCTACGACGAACTCGACCTGCTGCGCGAGGCGGCGAATGCCAGCCAGCTCAAGCGCAACTTCGAAGGCTCGCCGCTGCTCTACGTGCCGCAAGTCTATTGGGACTGGTGCCGGCCGAAAGTGCTGGTCATGGAGCGCATCTACGGGATTCAGGTAACGGATCTGGCGACCCTCGCCGACCAGCGCACCGACATGAAAATGCTCGCCGAACGCGGCGTGGAGATCTTCTTCACCCAGGTGTTCCGCGACAGTTTCTTCCACGCCGACATGCACCCGGGCAACATCTTCGTCAGCACCGTCAACCCGTGGAGCCCGCAGTACATCGCGATCGACTGCGGCATCGTCGGCAGCCTGACCCCGGAAGACCAGGACTACCTGGCGCGCAACCTGTTCGCCTTCTTCAAGCGCGACTACCGCCGCGTCGCGCAATTGCACATCGATTCGGGCTGGGTGCCGGCGGAAACCAAACTCAACGAATTCGAAGCGGCGATCCGTACCGTGTGCGAGCCGATCTTCGAAAAACCGTTAAAAGATATTTCATTTGGCCAGGTGCTGATGCGCCTGTTCCAGACCGCGCGGCGCTTCAACATGGAAGTCCAGCCGCAGTTGGTGCTGCTGCAAAAGACCTTGCTGAACATTGAAGGCCTGGGTCGTCAGTTGTACCCGGATCTGGATCTGTGGAACACCGCGCAGCCGTTCCTTGAGCGCTGGATGCGCGAGCGCGTCAGCCCCAAAGCCTTGATCGGCAACGTGCAGAGCCAGTTCGAACAGCTGCCGCACCTGGCCAACATGGCCCGCGATCTGCTCGAACGCATGTCTCAACCGCACGCCTACGACCCGCCGCCCCCGTGGCACAAACGCAAGGACGACTGGTTCCTGCGCCTGCTCGGCAGTGCGCATCTGGCGGGCGGTACCATCCTCGCCGCCGGCGGCCCGCTGCACGAACTGGGGCATTGGCCGGCCGGCATCATGGTGGCCGTCGGCTTGTATCTGGTCGTTCGCCGATAGCCAGTTCGCTGATCGGCTGGCACACTGTTTCAACGCCTGAACCCGACTATTGAAGTGCGGGTTCGCTGTCGGAGTCGAAGATGAAAAACTGGCTGGACGAGATCAAGTGGGACGCCGATGGCCTGGTGCCGGCGATTGCCCAGGATCACAAGACCGGACGCGTGCTGATGATGGCCTGGATGAACCGCGAAGCGCTCGAGCTGACCGCTGCGGAAAACCGTGCAATCTACTGGTCACGTTCCCGTGGCAAGCTGTGGCGCAAGGGCGAAGAGTCCGGCCACGTACAGACCCTGCATGAAATGCGTCTGGACTGTGACGCCGACGTGATCATCCTGATGGTCGAACAGATTGGCGACATCGCTTGCCATACCGGCCGCCAAAGCTGCTTTTACCGCGTTTACGAAAACGGCGACTGGAAAACGGTCGACCCGGTTCTGAAAGACCCGCACGCCATTTATTCCGCAGGACACAAACATGAGTGACACCCTGACTCGCCTGGCCGAAGTGCTCGAAGAGCGCAAAGGCGCAGCGGCCGACAGCTCATATGTAGCTAGTCTGTATCACAAGGGCCTGAACAAGATTCTGGAGAAAGTCGGCGAAGAGTCGGTCGAAACCATTATTGCCGCCAAGGACGCCGCCATCAGCGGTGACTGCAGCGATGTGATCTACGAGACTGCCGACCTGTGGTTCCACAGCATGGTCATGCTCGCCCAGTTGGGGCAGCATCCGCAGGCCGTGCTGGATGAACTGGATCGCCGCTTCGGCCTGTCCGGACACGTCGAGAAAGCCTCGCGTCCGTCCGCCTGAACAATTTTTAGAGAGGAACAGCAACATGGGCATTTTTGACTGGAAACACTGGATCGTCATTCTGGTAGTCGTGGTGCTGGTGTTCGGCACCAAGAAACTGAAAAACCTCGGCACCGACGTCGGTGAGTCGATCAAGGGTTTTCGCAAAGCCATGAACGACGATGAGAAACCCGCCGCCGATCCGACCGTAACGCCTGCGCAACCGGTGCCTCCGGTGCAGCCGCAAGCCACCGCTCAGGCCAACCCGCCGCACACCATCGACGTGCAGGCGCAGAAAGTCGAAGAGCCGATCCGCAAAGACGTGTGAGCACTGACTAATGTTTGGTATCAGCTTCTCTGAACTGCTGCTCGTCGGCCTCGTCGCCCTGCTGGTGCTGGGCCCCGAGCGTCTGCCGGGCGCTGCGCGCACCGCCGGCCTGTGGGTCGGCCGGCTGAAGCGCAGCTTCAACGCGATCAAACAGGAAGTTGAACGTGAAATCGGTGCCGACGAAATCCGCCGGCAACTGCACAACGAACACATCCTGTCGCTGGAGCAGGAGGCGCGGAAGATTTTCACGCCGGTTCAGCAGGAGCCTACGCCGGTTGAGCATGTGGGTGAGCAGACGATTCATGCGCCAGCCGCGCCAGCTGTAACAGCTCCGACACCTGCACCTGCCGCCGCTGTAGCGCCGCCAGCCCCCGTGCCGACTGCTACAGAAACTTCGGTTGAACACGTATCTCCAACCGCCGCGCCGATCACACCTGCGCCTCACGACACCACTTTGCCGCCGCGAGCCCCATGAGCGATCTCCCCGAAAACGACCAGCACATGCCGCTGGTATCGCACCTCACCGAGTTGCGCACCCGCCTGCTGCGTTGTGTAGCGGCGGTGTTCATCATCTTCGCCGGGTTGTTCGCCTTCACCCAGCAGATCTACACCTTCGTCTCGACGCCGCTGCGCCAGTACCTGCCGGCCGGTGCGACGATGATCGCCACGGATGTGTCGTCACCGTTCCTCACGCCGCTGAAGCTGACGATGATGGTCTCGCTGTTCCTCGCGATTCCGGTGATCCTGCACCAGATCTGGGGTTTCATCGCGCCGGGCCTGTACAAGCATGAGAAACGCGTCGCCGTGCCGCTGCTGGTGTCGAGCATCCTGCTGTTCTACACCGGCATGGCGTTCGCCTATTACTTCGTGTTCCCGCTGATCTTCAAGTTCTTCGCCGCGGCCACTCCGGCCGGCGTGGAAATGATGACCGACATCACCAGTTACCTCGACTTTGTGATGACGCTGTTCTTCGCCTTCGGCGTCGCGTTCGAAATCCCGGTGGCCGTGGTGCTGCTGGTGTGGATCGGCGTGGTCGACGTCAAATACCTGAAGAAGATCCGTCCGTACGTGATCATCGGCTGCTTCGTGGTCGGCATGATCCTCACGCCGCCGGACATCTTCTCGCAGACCCTGCTGGCCGTGCCGATGTGGATGCTGTTTGAAATCGGCATTCTGTTCGGCAGCCTGGTCAGCAAACGCGAACGCCCGGACGAAACGCCGGCTGACGATCACAACGACCAGCCGCCAGCGACCCAGGCATGAACCTGCTGTTGCTCGAAGAGGCCGACTTCATCGCGGCCGACCGCGTCGTGCTGCGTGACCGGCGCCTGACGCACATGCAGGAAGTGCATCGATCCGAAGTCGGCGACAGCCTGCGCGTCGGGCGCATCAATGGGCTGATGGGTTCGGCTGAACTGCTGCGCCTCGAGGCCGGCGAAGCCGAGTTGCGCGTCAGCCTCGATCAACCGCCACCGGCCAAGCTGCCGCTGACGCTGGTACTGGCCCTGCCACGGCCGAAAATGCTGCGCCGGGTGTTCCAGACCGTGGCGACCATGGGCGTGTCGAAGGTGATTCTGGTCAACAGCTACCGGGTCGAGAAGAGTTTCTGGCAGACGCCGTTTCTGGAGCCGGAGGCGATTCGCGAGAATTTGATCCTCGGCCTCGAACAGGCCCGCGATACCGTGGTGCCGGACATCATTATCGAGAAGCGCTTCAAGCCGTTCGTCGAAGACCGACTGCCTGCGATAACCGAAGGCACCCTCGGCCTGGTCGGCCATCCTGGCAATTTTCCGCCGTGCCCGCGCGCGTTGAGCGAACCGGTAACGCTGGCGATCGGCCCCGAAGGTGGCTGGATTCCTTACGAGATCGACCTGCTTGCCAAGTCCGGCCTGCAACCGGTGCAACTGGGCGAGCGCATCCTGCGCGTCGAAACCGCCGTCACCGCCCTGCTCGCCCGCCTGTTCTGACACACCTCTCCCTGGAGGAGCTGCCGCAGGCTGCGATCTTTTGATCTTGTTTTTTTAACAGCAAGATCAAAAGATCAGCCTGCGGCAGCTCCTACACAAGGGCGGTGTCGGACAAATCGGGTTACAGATTGCCATCACCCAGCCGATACAGTCCCCATAAGTCCAATTAGTGGTCCGAGGGGAGTCGTCGCATGTACCGTTGGTTAGCCGAGAATCTTGGAAACGTCAGCGTCAAACGCAAGCTGGGTATCGGTTTCGGCCTGGTGCTGTTGCTCACCCTGTTGATCACCTTTACCGGCTGGACCGGCATGAGCGGCATCATCAGCCGTGGCGACAAGCTCGGCTTCATCTCCAGCCTCAATGAACTGACCAAGGACCTGCGCCTGGCCCGTCTGGACTATGAAGCTCGTCGCGGCGAACAAGGCCCGGGCGCGGTCAACGAGTTGCTGACCAAGCTCGACAGCGGCCTGCAAACCGCCCGAGGCCTGATCGAACAACCAGCCGATGCCGCCAGAGTCGACCAGCAACTGGCCGCCGTCGCCGAATACAAACGCGCCTTCGCCGAGATGGTGCAGGCCGGGGCCAACCGGGAAGACGCCCGCAGCAAACTCGGCGCCACCGCCGACAACGCCGTGGCCAAGGTCGCCGAGGTGGAGAAATCCATGCTCCAGGGCGACAGCATTGCGCAGTTCAACGCGGTGATCGATCTGAGCAAACTGATCCAGCAAGCGCGCTTCCAGGTGCGTGGCTATACCTACAGCGGCAAGACCGAAGCCGAACAACCTGCGCTCGACGCCATCGACAACGCCCTGAAAAACCTCGAAACCCTGCCGGCCAAGCTACCCGAGCAGCATATCGCCAACCTGCAACAGGCCACTGATTCGCTCAAGGCTTATCGCGCGGCGGTCAGCCAGTTCCGCGACTCGCAGGTCGCCAGTGCCAAGGCTCTGGCGCGCATGTCAGCTCAGGGCGACATCCTGCTCGACGTCAGCAAGCAGCTCACGCAATCGCAAACCGTGGTGCGCGACACCGATGCCGCGCACGCCAAGAACATGCTGATCATCGCCACCTTGCTCGCCTTAGCCTTCGGCTTGCTGGCCGCATGGGCGATCACCCGACAGATCATCATTCCGCTGAACCAGACCCTGAAAGTCGCCGAACAGGTGGCCGCCGGCGACCTGACGCATAATCTGGTGTCGCAGCGCCGCGACGAACTCGGCCAGTTGCAGCGCTCGATGCAGAGCATGACCCAAGGTCTGCGCGAGCTGATCGGCGGCATCAGCGACGGCGTCACGCAGATCGCCAGTGCCGCCGAAGAGTTGTCTGCCGTCACCGAGCAGACCAGCGCCGGGGTCAACAATCAGAAAGTCGAGACCGACCAGGTCGCCACCGCCATGAACGAAATGGCTGCCACGGTGCAGGAAGTCGCGCGCAACGCCGAGGAAGCTTCGGAAGCGGCCGTCGCTGCTGACCAGCAGGCCCGCGAAGGCGACAAAGTGGTGGGTGAAGCCATCGCGCAGATCGAGCGCCTCGCGACCGAGGTTGGCCACTCCACCGAGGCTATGGGCGAACTCAAGCGCGAGAGCGACAAGATCGGCAGCGTGCTCGACGTGATCAAGTCGGTGGCCCAGCAAACCAACCTGCTGGCGCTCAACGCCGCCATCGAGGCGGCGCGTGCCGGTGAAGCCGGGCGTGGCTTTGCGGTGGTCGCCGATGAAGTGCGCAGCCTCGCCCAGCGCACGCAGAAGTCCACGGAAGAGATCGAAGAGCTGATCGTCGGCCTGCAGACCGGCACCCAGCAAGTGGCGACGATCATGGACAACAGCCGCAGCCTGACCGACAGCAGCGTCGAACTGACCCGCCGCGCCGGTGGCTCGCTGGAAAGCATCACCCGTACCGTGTCGGCGATTCAGGCGATGAACCAGCAGATTGCCGCAGCGGCAGAGCAGCAGAGCGCCGTGGCTGAAGAGATCAACCGCAGTGTGCTGAATGTGCGGGATGTATCGGATCAGACGTCAGCGGCGAGTGAAGAGACGGCGGCGTCGAGTGTTGAGTTGGCGCGGCTGGGGACACATCTGCAGATGCTGGTGGGGCGGTTCAAGGTTTGAGGTGATCCATCGACCTCGGTTCACTGTGGACCGAGGTGATGCTATCGCTGGCAAGCCAGCTCCCACAGGTTTCCAGTCGTTCACAAAGTTCGTGTTCAACCCATTTACTGTGGGAGCTGGCTTGCCAGCGATGGCGTCCGGGAGAACGCCGCCGTTACAAGACCTGACGCAGGAAAGCCTGCGCCCGCGGATCCTTCGGCGCATCGAAGAACTCCGCCGGGGACGCATCTTCCAGCAATTTACCGTGATCGAAGAACAGCACCCGATCCGCCACTTCCCGGGCGAAGCCCATTTCGTGGGTCACGCAGACCATGGTCATGCCTTCCACGGCGAGGTTCTTCATCACGTCCAGCACTTCACCGACCATTTCCGGGTCGAGGGCCGATGTCGGCTCGTCGAACAGCATCACTTTCGGGTCCATCGCCAGCGCCCGGGCGATCGCTACGCGCTGCTGCTGACCGCCGGACAGACGTGACGGGTATTCGCGGGCTTTTTGCGCGATACCGACCTTCTCCAGCAACGCCAAGGCCTTGGCTTCACTTTCCTTCTGTCCGCGCTTGCGCACGACCTTCTGCGCCAGGCAGAGGTTTTCCAGCACCGTCATGTGCGGGAACAGGTTGAAATGCTGGAAGACCATGCCGACTTCGCGGCGGTAGGCGTTGACGTCGGTTTTCGGGTCGGCCAGTTGCAGGCCGTCGATGCTCACCGAACCCGAGTCGAACGCTTCCAGGCCATTGAGGCAGCGCAGGAAGGTCGATTTGCCGGAGCCGGACGGGCCGATCACCACCAGTACTTCACCCTTGGCCACCGTGGTGGTGACGTTATCCACCGCCCGCACTACTTGGCCACGGGTGTCGAAGACTTTTACCAGATCGCGGACTTCAATCACTTTGCGCGAGCCTCCGCTCAAGCCGGCTGGCGATTTTCGACAGCGGCAGGTTGATCAACAGGTACAGGCCGGCGACGCAGAACAGGATTTCGAACGGCGAGAACGAGGTGGTGATGACTTCACGGCCGCTTTTCAGCAGCTCGGTAATCGCGATCACCGACACCAGCGAGGTGTCCTTGACCAGACTGATGAACTGCCCGGCCAGCGGCGGCAGTACGCGTTTGAACGCTTGCGGCAGCACCACATGGCGCATCGACTGGCCAGCACTCAGACCCAGCGAACGCGCCGCTTCGTTCTGCCCGCGGGCAATCGACTGCACGCCGGAGCGGATGATCTCGGCCACGTAGGCACCGGTGAACAGCGACAACGCGGCGATCCCGGCGAACTCCCGGGACAGGTTCATCACCGTGCCGATGAAGAAGTAGAAAATGAAGATCTGCACCAGCAGCGGCGTGCCGCGCACCAGTTCGACGTAGATGCTCGACAGGTCGCGCAGGGTCGGGTTGCTCGACAGGCGGCACAGCCCGGTGACCAGACCGATCAGCAGACCGAGTACCCCAGACACCACCGACAGCCACAGCGTGGTCCACAGCCCCCACAGCAGCGGCCCTGCCGCCCAATGCCGGGTTACGCCTACGACGTCGCCTTCCGCCACATCGTCGCCCTGAGCGAATTGCAGGCTGTTTTCGTCGACGGTCAGGTGCTGCTCGTCACCGGCGTCGTTGCGCAGGGTGACCTGCGCGCTGCCGCCCTTGCGCACCAGTTCGGTGACGGTGGAGATGTCGCTGGCGCGCTGGGACTCTTCGGCCTGATAGGCGAAGTACTGCGGCACGCGGTTCCAGCGCCATTCGTAGGACATCAGCGACGTGGCGTAATACAACGCGCCCGCCAGGCCGACCAGCACCAGCACGGTCAGGACGTGCCAGGGCCATTGGGCTTTTTTCTGTTTCATCTAAGAGCAAATCCATATCGATCAGGATGCTCGCTCCCTCTGTGGCGAGGGAGCTTGCTCCCGCTGGGGTGCGCAGCAGCCCTGAAATCAGCCACCGCGCAACGTCGGGTACAACGAGTCAACCGGTTTACGACTGCTTCGCAGCCGAGCGGGAGCAAGCTCCCTCGCCACAACTACCGGGCTTATTCCATGTCCTCGAGCCACTCGGTGCTCTTGAACCACTTGTCATGGATGCGATCGTAGGTGCCGTCTTCGTGGATCTGGTGCAGGAAGTTGTTGATGAAGTTGAGGCTGTCGTAATCACCCTTCTTCAGACCGAAGGCCAGCGGCTCGTAGGTGAACGGCTTGTCGAGGAACACCAGTTTGCCGGCGCCGACCTTGTTCACCGCGACCACGTTGTACGGCGCGTCGTAGATGAACGCGTCGGCCTTGCCGTTGACCACGTCGAGCACCGCTTCCTGCTCGTTGTCGTAGCCGTGGTACTTGGCTTTGGCGATCAGCTTCTTGGCGACCATCTCACCGGTGGTGCCGAGCTTGGAGGTGATGCGGTAGTCGGCGGTGTTCAGGTCTTTATAGGACTTGATGGTGCCTTCCAGCTCCTTGCGGATCAGCAAGGTCTGGCCGACCACGATGAACGGTTCGCTGAAGTTCAGGCGCAGGTTGCGCTCCTGGGTCAGGGTCATGCCGCTGCCGATCATGTCGAACTTGTCGGTCATCAGCGCCGGGATGATCCCGTCATAACCGGTGGAGACCAGTTCCAGCTTGACGCCCATGGCCTTGGTCATGGCTTTGAGGATGTCGACTTCGAAGCCGATGATCTCGCCGCGCTTGTTGGTCATTTCGAACGGCATGTAGGTCGGATCCATACCGACTTTCAACGTGCCGCGCTTGACCGCGTCATCGATTGCACCGGCGTGCGCCGCATTGACTGCAACCAGTGCCGTGACGCCGACCAGCAGCATCGACAGATACTTCTTCATCTTCAAGTCCCCAAAACCATTGCATGTGCGGCGCGAAAACCAGCCGTGATGGGCAAAAATGCCCGGGTGCGCCAATTCGGGGACGGATGCTAACGCACTCGTCCGTTTGCACAAGGTTTTTTGCGGGGATTTGTTGTTGCAGGGAGGGTTTTAAAAGCAAAAGATCGCAGCCTCCGGCAGCTCCTACAGGTGTGCGCCTAACCCTGCAGGAGCTGCCGAAGGCTGCGATCTTTTAAAAAAAAGCCCCGCATTGGCGGGGCTTTTTCTTAGGCCGGCTGAGCCTGCATGCTCAGCGGTCGCAACGGCAGCAGCGGCGCGTGGGGATCGGCTTTCACCGAGGCCCGCCATGCGTCCAGCCACTCGGCGTGACCTTCGGCCCACACCTGCTCGTGCAGACGGGCCAGGGCCACCGGATCGCTCAGCAGTTGCAGGCGATCATGGTTGTTCAGCCCGGCCGGACCGACCTTGATCGCGTGACGCACACGCTCCTGACGCAGCCACTCGATCGGCTCGGCCTGACCGTGACGGGAGGTCGCCAGCGAACACGCCAGGGCGTTCTGCTGTGGATCGACCACCGCACGAATAAAGCCGTCGTTCAGCGCGTGCCAACGGTTTTCATGGGTGTACTGATCGGTGGCCAGCAGCGCCTGCGGCGGATTGTATTCCTCCGGGATGAGGAACAGGCTCTCGTCACGGGACTTGAGGCCCAGACCGACACGACTGGAAATCACCGACACCGGGATCGACAGCATCAGCGAACCGACGATCGGCACCAGCCACCACAGGAAGCTCGGGTTCAGCCAGATCACCAGCAGCGCCCAGCAGAAACCCAGCAAGGTCTGCGGACCGTGGCGCTTGACCGCCTCGCTCCATGGCGTGGAGTCGTCGTCACGCTGCGGCGAGTTCCAGGTCGCGGCCCAGCCGAGGAACGCGGCCAGGACGAAACGGGTGTGGAAAATCATCCGCACCGGCGCCAGCAGCATGGAGAACAGCATTTCCAGCAGCATCGACAGGGTCACCTTGAACTTGCCACCGAACTCTTTCGCGCCCTTGGCCCAGATCAGGATGATGCTCAGCAGTTTCGGCAGGAACAGCAGCACAATGGTCGTCGAGAACAGCGCGATCGCCTTGTCCGGGTGCCATTGCGGCCACAGCGGATAAAGCTGACGCGGTTCCAGGAAGTACTGTGGCTCCATCAGCGTGTTCACCGCCAGCAGCGCGGTCGACAGCACCAGGAAGAAGAACCACAACGGTGCCGACAGGTACGACATCACGCCAGTCAGGAACACCGCACGGTGCACCGGGTGCATGCCCTTGACCAGGAACAGGCGGAAGTTCATCAGGTTGCCGTGGCACCAGCGACGGTCACGCTTGAGTTCGTCGAGCAGGTTCGGCGGCAGTTCTTCGTAGCTGCCCGGCAGATCGTAGGCAATCCACACGCCCCAACCGGCACGACGCATCAGCGCGGCTTCAACGAAGTCGTGGGACAGAATCGCCCCGGAAAACGCACCTTTGCCCGGCAACGGCGCCAGGGCGCAGTGGTCGATGAACGGCTTCATGCGAATGATCGCGTTGTGACCCCAGTAGTGGGATTCACCCAACTGCCAGAAGTGCAGACCGGCGGTAAACAGCGGACCGTAGACGCGGGTGGCGAACTGCTGCATGCGCGCATACAGCGTGTCCATGCCCGACGCACGTGGCGCGGTCTGGATGATCCCGGCGTCCGGCGTGGCTTCCATCAGGCGCACCAGACTGGTCAGGCACTCGCCGCTCATCACCGAGTCGGCGTCGAGCACGACCATGTACTTGTAGTCACCGCCCCAGCGACGGCAGAAGTCGTCGAGGTTGCCGCTCTTGCGTTTCACACGACGGCGACGGCGGCGATAGAAGATCTTGCCGAAGCCCTTGGCTTCGCGGCAGACGTCCAGCCACGCCTGTTGCTCGGCGACGCAGATATCGGTGTCGTTACTGTCGCTGAGGACGAAGAAGTCGAAACGATCCAGATCACCGGTGGCCGCGACCGATTCGAAGGTGGCGCGCAGACCGGCGAATACCCGGGGCACGTCTTCGTTGCAGATCGGCATCACCAGCGCAGTACGAGCGTCTTTCGGAATCGGCTCGTTGCCGGCGCTTTTGCCGGAGATACGGTATTTGTCGTGACCGGTGAGCAACTCGAGGAAGCCCATCAGCGCCGTCCAGAAGCCGGCCGACACCCAGCAGAACAGAATCCCGAACAGAATCAGGATGCTGGTTTGCAGCGCATACGGCAGCACTTGCGTGGCGGTTTGCAGCAGCGGCTGGTGCAGGACCTCTTCAAGATCGACGAACGACCAGCCCTGGTACGGCATGATGCCTTTCATGTACCAGCCGGCGACGATGGTCTGGCCGAGCATCAGCAGCAACAGAATGTAGCGACGGATCGAACCGACGGTGCGCCAGCGCGCGGCCGGCAACACATTCGCATCTTTTGGCGGCTGCGGCGGGTTGGTGCGACCGGTCAGACGGCGCCAGCCACGCACCAGAATATTGGTGCGCCAGGGTTCCGGCACGACTTTGGTCCGGTGGATGGGCGGCGTCGCCTTCATGGCGACCCGGCCGCTGGCGTCGAGCACCAGCATCTCCGCCTCTTCCAGTTCCTCTGCGGTGCTCAGGGTCAGGCGCTTGCCCACCGAAGCCTGGGCGGCTTCGGCAGGGGCGTCGAACGTTGGCGACGACAGGCGCTGGTGCAGTTCGCTGAAAGACTGGCAGCCCGCGAGTTCCGCGCGCTGCTCGTCGGTCATCGGCAGATGCGCCAGATACTCCGACAGAGTTTCTGGCTGTACTTGAGAGTTACTCATCGGCAGGCAACTGATAGCTCCAGGTCTCGGTCAGGACTTCTTCAGTCGGCGCCGATTCCGGTGTGGCTGGGGCCGCGTTCGCAGCCGCTGGCTGCTTGGCGTCTTTGTTGGCCTTGTCCTTGGCATCTGCGGCGGGCTTGGCGTCGGCCTGTTTGGCTTCAGCGGCCTTGGCTTCCTTGTCTTCCTTCTCTTGTTGCTTGGCGGCGATCTTGTCAGCCTTGGCCACCGACGAATTCGACGCCGGTACCGAAGATTTGGCCAGATCAGCGGTGACCACTGGCTGGACCAGGGCAGCACGCATCTCCGTGGACTTGCTCGCGTCCTTGATCTTCATCCGCAGGGTCAGGCGCCAGCCCTTGGTTTCCGGGTTGTAACGCACGCTGTTCTCGACCAGTTCGGCGTTATCGCCAACGCTGACCTGACTGCGTACGTCGGCATCCGGCGCCAGGGCTGCCAGCGATGGACCTTCGAAGTCGACCAGGTAAGCAACGCTTCCATCCGGCTGACGAATCAGGTTCGACTGCTTGACGTCACCGGTCGAACGCAGGGTCTGCTTGACCCAGGCACTGTCCGGGGCGTGAATCGCCGCTTCGTCCATGGTCCAGTGCAGGCGGTAGGCGAAGTCCAGCGGCTTGCCCGGCTCCGGCATGGTTTCCGGGCTCCAGAACGCAACGATGTTGTCGTTGGTTTCGTCAGCGGTCGGAATCTCTACCAGATCAACGGTGCCCTTGCCCCACTCGCCCTTCGGCTCGATCCACGCACTTGGACGCTTGTCGTAGCGGTCGTCGAGGTCTTCGTAGTGGCTGAAGTCGCGGCCACGCTGCAGCAGACCAAAACCACGCGGGTTCTCGACGCTGAAGTTGCTCACGGCCAGGTGTTTCGGGTTGTTCAGCGGACGCCAGATCCACTCGCCGTTGCCGGCATGGATCGACAGACCGCTGGAGTCGTGCAGTTCACGACGGTAGTTGAGGACTTTCGACGGCTGGTTGGCGCCGAACAGGAACATGCTGGTCAACGGCGCGATGCCCAGTTTGCCGACCTTGTCACGCAGGAACATCTGCGCCTTGACGTCGACAATGGTGTCGCTGCCCGGACGCAGGATCAGCCGATAGGCACCGGTGGCGCGCGGCGAATCGAGCAGGGCGAAGATCACCAGGTGCTTGTCGCCCGGCTTCGGCTGCTGAATCCAGAATTCGCGGAAACGCGGAAACTCTTCGCCCGACGGCAGCGCGGTGTCGATCGCCAGACCACGGGCCGACAGACCGTAGGTGTGACCCTTGCCGACGACGCGGAAGTAACTCGCGCCAAGCATGGTCATGATTTCGTCTTGCTTGTCGGCCTTGTTGATCGGGTACAGCACGCGGAAACCGGCGTAGCCCAGCTGCTCGGTGGCCTTCGGATCGAACTTGAGGTCGCCGAAATCGAAGCGGGTCGGATCGTATTTGATCTCTTCGACGGTGTTCGCCGTGATTTCGTTGATTTTCACTGGCGTATCGAAGTGCATGCCCTGGTGATAGAAGGACAGCTTGAACGGGGTCTTCTGATCGGCCCACTCAGCCTTTTCGGTGAGGAAGCGGATTTTCTGATAGTCCGCGAATTTCATGTCGCGGAATTCGTTCGGCAGGTTGCTGCGCGGGGCTTCGAATTTCTGCCCGGCGAGCTCTTTAGCCTTGGCTGATACATCGTCAAGATTGAACGCCCAAAGCTGGCCGGCGCTGAGCAGGCACAGGAGCGCCGAACCCGCTACCAGGGCACTTCGCATGCGTTTGGCAGACATTTTTGCTGCATTACAGGGACTAACAATCACGAGCAACCCTCGCCGAAAACAGATCAAAAAACCAACGGCCAGCAAGCCGTCTGTGTGGCCATTTTCGTCAGCTTATTTCGGTTCCAGAGAGCCAGATACTGCGTTGCCGCTCCTCGCCATAGCGGGCTATGACTCGTCGCGGCGCCTTGTCTCTGGCTCCCTGGCCCTCGAAATAATGCTGACAAAAATGGCCGTACAGACCGCTCATGCCAGGTTGGCGAGCATTGTTCCGACTCCGCTGGGGCAAAATGATTCCCCAATCGGATCCAGACAAGTCTCTACCTAAGTCAAAAATGGACCAGCGAACGCTGATCCCCATAGCGCGCGATTATCTAGTAGCCCGCGTGACAACGCATCAGGGGTAACAAAGTATTTATCGCGAAAAACGCCTGTTTTCAGTCGAAAAGCCCTTGAAAAGATGTTTCAAGCGCTTTCATGTCTGTAACAGGAAGGTGACCGGGCCATCGTTGACCAGGTGCACCTGCATATCCGCGCCGAATCTACCTGATGCCACAGTGCCATGCATCTGTTTCGCTTTGCTGAATAGATAGTCGAACAATTCCTCGCCCAATGCCGGAGGGGCCGCGGTCGAGAAACTCGGACGCAACCCGCTCTTGGTGTCGGCAGCCAGGGTGAACTGAGAGACCAGCAGCAACCCGCCGCCCACATCCGCCAGGGACAGATTCATCTTGCCCTCGGCGTCACTGAATACCCGATAGTTAAGCAGCTTATGCAGAAGTTTGTCGGCACTGGCACGGGTGTCGTCGGGTTCGACCGCCACCAGCACCAGCAAACCCTGATCCACCGCGCCGACTATTTCTCCCGCGACTTCGACCCGCGCACCGCGCACGCGCTGTAGCAGCCCCTTCATGCTTCTTCTGGCGGCAGATCGAGCAGGCGGCGGGCCATGTTGCTCGCGGCACGCACCAGCGCGTCGGTAATACCTGGCTCGGAGGCAGCGTGGCCAGCATCGCGAATCACCTGCAGCTCGCTGTTCGGCCAGGCCTGATGCAATTCCCAGGCGTTGTCCAGCGGGCAGATCACGTCGTAGCGACCGTGAATGATCACCCCCGGCAGATGAGCGATCTTGCCCATGTCGCGGATCAACTGGTTCGGTTCAAGGAACGCATTGTTGGTGAAGTAGTGGCATTCGATCCGCGCGATCGACAGGGCGCGCTGCGGCTCGGAGAAACGGTCGACCACCAGCGGGTTCGGCCGCAGGGTCGCGGTGCGCCCTTCCCACGTCGACCAGGCCTTGGCCGCGTGCATCTGGGCAATCTGATCGTTACCGACCAGGCGCTTGTGGAAAGCGCTGAGCAGATCGTCGCGCTCGTCCAGCGGGATCGGCGCGATGTAGTCCTGCCAGTAATCAGGAAACAGACGGCTGGCACCGGCCTGATAGAACCACTCGATTTCCTGCGGACGGCAGAGAAAGATCCCACGCAGGATCAGACCGTGAACACGCTCCGGATGGGTTTGCGCGTAGGCCAGCGCCAGGGTCGAGCCCCACGAACCGCCAAACAGCACCCACTTGTCGATGCCCAAGTGCTTGCGGATACGTTCGAGGTCGGCGACCAGATCCCAGGTGGTGTTGTTTTCCAGGCTGGCGTGGGGGGTGGAGCGTCCGCAGCCGCGCTGGTCGAAGGTGACGATGCGATACAGGTTCGGGTCGAAATAGCGACGGCTCTGCGCGTCGCAACCGGCGCCGGGACCACCGTGGATGAACACCACCGGCAAGCCTTCCGGCGAACCGCTTTCGTCGACGTACAGCGTGTGGGTGTCATCGACAGCCAGATCGTGCCGGGCATGGGGTTTGATCTGCGGAAACAATGTCTGCATTGCGTGCTCCGTAAGGGGTCGAGGTCATCCCTGGGGGGACTTCTATTATTCTGCCGTCCGGCATCATAAACCCGATTTACATCAATGAGCATGCCCGCACGCAGTCACAATTTGTCAGCCATGAACCTCAACAGGTGTTCGTAGAGCCGGTCGACCTCGGCGACCTGACCTCGCGCACGCAAACAACCGTGCACCAGCCCTTCGCCGTAATAAAGCGAAGCGTCTGTGCCGGCGCTGGCCAGTCGTTCAGCGTAGCGCACGCCGTCGTCGCGCAGCGGATCGAATTGCGCCACGGCGATCCAGGCTGGCGGCAATCCACTGAAATCGTCAGCGAGCAGCGGCATGGCATAAGCATCCGGCCGAGGGCTGCCGCGCAGGTATAACGCGTGATAGCTGTGCACATCATGGCTGCCGAGCAACGGTGCATCGGCGCATTCGCTGCGTGACGGCAACCGGTCGTCACCGCCAAGGCTGGGATAGATCAGCACTTGAGCCGCCGGCATCGCCTCGTCGGCATCGCGCAACGCCAGGCACAACGCGGCGGCGAGATTGCCACCGGCGCTGTCGCCGGCTACCAGCAGTTTCTGCGGGTCAAACCAGAACGGCCCGCTGCGCAACGCGCGCCAGACACTCAGGCAATCTTCGAACCCCGCCGGGTATGGATGTTCTGGCGCCAGCCGATAATCCACCGCCACCACCATCGCCCCCAGCGCCATGGCCAGTTCGAAACAGATGAAGTCGTGCGAGTCGAGCCCACCGACGACCCAACCACCGCCATGCAAGTACAACACGCAAGGCCAGCCGCTGGCCGGTGGCTTGAGCGGCGGCCGGTAGGAACGCACCGGTACGCCGCTCAACTGGAAGTCGACGACCTCCAGCCCTGCGGGCCGTTCAGGGGTGAAGGCCCGACACATGGCGTCATAGGCCTGGCGCAGTCCTGCGAGACTGCTGTCATCACTGACGAAACTTTCGGTTCGGGTAACGAAGGCCGCCATGGCCGGCGTCAGCGGATAATGGCTCATCAGTTTTTCAGACTGGCCTGAACGGCCCCCACGCCATCCTTGCCATCGAAGCTGCTGACCCCGGCCAGCCAGCGCTGCAGATCCTCGGGGTGTTCACGCAGCCAGTTCTTTGCCACGTCCTGCGGCGTCTTGCGCGCCATGATCGGTACCATCAGCTGGCTTTCCTGGGCGGCAGTGAACGTCAGGTTTTGCAGCAGGCGATGGACGTTCGGGCAGCGTTCGGCGTAATCCGGCGCGGTCACGGTGGACACGGTGGCGGCGCCTTCGTTGGGGCCGTAGACGTCTTCGCTGCCGGTCAGGTAGGTGATCTTCATGTTGATATTCATCGGGTGCGGGGTCCAGCCGACGAACACCACAAACTCCTTGCGATTCACCGCGCGTTGTACAGCGGCGAGCATGCCTGCCTCACCGGACTCGACGATCTTGAAATCCTTCAGACCGAAGTGGTTGGTCTCGATCATGCTCTTGATGGTGGTGTTGGCCCCACTGCCCGGCTCGATGCCGTAGATCTTGCCGCCCAACTGATCCTTGAACTTCGCGATGTCGGCGAAGGTTTTCAACCCGGCCGCCGCCACGTAATCCGGTACCGCCAGCGTCGCCTGTGCATCCGCCAGACTCGGCTTGTCCAGGACTTTGACCTGGTTGGCAGCGAGAAAGGGCGCAATGTTGTTGTCCATCGCCGGTTTCCAGTAGCCGAGGAAGATGTCCAGACGCTTGTCGCGAATGCCGGCAAAGATGATCTGCTGCACTGCGCTGGTCTGCTTGCTGTCGTAGCCGAGACCATTGAGCAACACATCGGCCATGCCGCTGGTGGCGATCACGTCGGTCCAGTTGACCACGCCCATGCGCACGGTTTTGCAGGAGGCGTCGTCATTGGCCATGACGCCAGCGCTGAACAGCGCGCTGCCGGTGAGGATTAACGCACAACGAGTGAAGAGCTTTTTCATTCGGGAGTTCTCGTGCGGCAGCAGATTATTGTCAGGTCGGTGTCTGGTGCACCGTGGCCGCAACATTACGCAGGCGACGAGAGGGAAAGATGAACGGTGGCGACTGTGTTTTGCACAGCGGCGACCCGGACGGAACACCGCCCTCTCGTGGGAGCGAACTTGCTCGCGAATGCGGTGAATCAGTCATCTCATAATCGACTGACACGATGCTTTCGCAAGCAAGCTCGCTCTCACAGGGGGTTGTGGGTCTGTGTTCAGGCTTGGTAGTGGCTCTCGCCCCAGGCAAGCAAACCCTGCAGCAACGCTTTGAGCACCAGCCGCGTCGGCTCTGCCAGATCGGCGCGGTAGCGGAACGGTTCGAACTCTTCCATGTAGGTGCTCTGGCACAGCTCCAGTTGCACGGCGTGGATGTGCTCGGCCGGGTTGCCGTAATGGCGGGTAATGTGGCCGCCCTTGAAGCGCCCGTTGAGCACGTGGGTGTAAGGGTCGTGACGGGCGCAGATGGCTTCCAGTCGCGTCGCCAGTTGTGGATCGCAACTGGCGCCGTTGAAGGTGCCGAGGTTGAAATCCGGCAGTTTGCCGTCGAACAGGTGCGGGATGACCGAGCGGATCGAGTGCGCGTCGAACAGCAGCGCATAGCCGAACTCGGCCTTCAACCGCGCCAGCTCTTGCTGCAGGGTGCGGTGGTACGGCGTCCAGATCTGTTCCAGGTACGTCGTGCGTTCTTCTTTCGACGGCTCCTTGCCTTCCTTGAACAACGGAATGCCATCGAACAGCGTTGCCGGGTACAGCCCGGTGGTGGCGCCGGCGTACAGCGGTTTGTCGTCGGACGGGCGGTTCAGGTCGATGACGAACCGCGAGTACTCGGCGGCCAACGTGCTGGCGCCCAACGCCTCGGCAAAATCGTAAAGCTGCGGAATGTGCCAGTCGGTGTCCGGCAGGCTTTTCGCGTCCGGGATCAATCCGGCCTCGACCGCCGGGGTCAGACGTACGCCAGCGTGAGGCATGCTGATCAGCAACGGCACGCGACCTTGTTTGAAGCTCAGAACCTTATCCACAACCGCTCTCCTACAGACTTGATTCAACGCCGTGACGCACGACGCGTTTGTCCAGATCGCCCCCGAGCCAATAGGCCAGGTCCGCCGGGCGGTCGATCTGCCAGGCGACAAAATCCGCAACCTTGCCGACTTCCAGCGAACCGTGGGTGTCAGCCATGCCCAGCGCTTGTGCGGCATGGATGGTCGCGCCGGCCAGGGCTTCTTCCGGAGTCATGCGGAAGCAGGTGCAGGCCATGTTCAGCATCAGGCGCAACGACAGCGCCGGCGAGGTGCCGGGGTTGAGGTCACTGGCGATAGCGATCTTGACCTTGTGCTTGCGCAGGGCGTCCATCGGCGGCAACCGGGTTTCGCGAAGGAAATAGAACGCGCCCGGCAACAGCACGGCGACGGTGTCGGCTTTGGCCATGGCGATGGCGTCGTCTTCATCCATGAACTCCAGATGATCGGCGGACAACGCCTTATAGCGCGCGGCCAGGCTGGAGCCATGCAGCGACGACAATTGTTCGGCATGCAGCTTTACCGGCAGACCAAGCTTTTGCGCGGTGATGAATACCCGCTCGACCTGCTCCGGCGAGAACGCCAGATACTCGCAGAACGCATCCACCGCATCGACCAGCCCTTCGGCGGCCAATGCCGGGAGCATCTCGGCGCAGATGTGCTCGATGTAGTCGTCAGCGCGATCCTTGTACTCCGGCGGCAAAGCGTGGGCGGCCAGACAGGTGCTGCGCACGCTGATCGGCAGTTGCGCGGCGAGCCGGCGAATGACCCGCAGGATCTTGCGTTCACTGGCCAGATCCAGACCGTAGCCGGACTTCATCTCGACCGTGGTCACGCCGTCGCGCATCAGGCTTTTCAAACGCTTGGCGGCGCTGGCGAACAGCTCGTCTTCGCTCGCTTCACGGGTGGCGCGCACAGTGCTGGCGATACCGCCGCCCTGAGCCGCGATCTCGGCGTAGCTGACGCCTTGCAGGCGTTTCTCGAATTCGCCGCTGCGGTTGCCACCGAACACCGTGTGAGTGTGGCAGTCGATCAGGCCGGGGGTGACCCACGCGCCTTGCAGGTCGTTGACCGCCGGGTATTCGCCAGAGGGCAATTGATTGCGCGGGCCGATCCACTCGATGTGCGCACCGGACGTCACGATGGCCGCATCCTCGATGATCGAGTAGACGCCCTGCGCCATGGTTGCGACGTGGCAGTGTTGCCAGAGGGTTTTCATCCCAAGTCCTCGTCTTGTTCAAAATCGTATCGCTGGCAAGCCAGCTCCCACAGGTATTTGTGAGAGCTGGCTTGCCAGCGATGAGGGCCTTACAGGCTCGGCAGCAGCCTGGCTGGAACCAGCTCGGTCAGACACCGCGAAGCCAACAACTCGGTCGCCGCATTGATGTCCGGGGCAAAGAAGCGATCCTTCTCATAAAACGGCACTTCGCGCCGCAGAATCGCCCGCGCCTGTTCCAGCTTGGCCGAGGTCTTCAGACCGTTGCGCAGGTCCAGCCCCTGCACTGCCGCCAGCCACTCCACCGCGAGAATCCCGCGGGTGTTTTCGGCCATTTCCCACAGGCGCTTGCCGGCTGCCGGGGCCATCGACACGTGGTCTTCCTGGTTGGCCGAGGTCGGCAGGCTGTCGACCGAATGCGGATGGGCCAGCGCCTTGTTCTCGCTGGCCAGTGCCGCGGCGGTCACCTGAGCGATCATGAAGCCCGAGTTGACGCCGCCATTGGCCACCAGGAACGGCGGCAGTTGCGACATGTGCTTGTCCATCATCAGCGAGATACGGCGTTCGCTCAGCGAGCCGATTTCAGCGATGGCCAGGGCCATGTTGTCGGCGGCCATGGCCACCGGTTCGGCATGGAAGTTACCGCCGGAAATCACATCGCCTTCAGCCGCGAACACCAACGGGTTGTCGGAGACGGCGTTGGCTTCGATGGCCAGCACTTCGGCGGCCTGACGGAACTGGGTCAGGCAAGCGCCCATGACTTGCGGCTGGCAGCGCAGCGAATACGGATCCTGGACCTTCTCGCAGTTCTGGTGCGAATCGGAGACTTCGCTGCGCTCGCCGAGCAGATCACGGTAAGCGGCAGCGGCGTCGATCTGGCCTTTCTGGCCACGAGCGGCGTGAATACGTGCATCGAACGGCGAGCGAGAACCGAGCACCGCTTCCACCGTCAGACCGCCGATTGCCAGCGCACCGGCAAACAGGTCTTCACCTTCAAACAGACCACGCAGGGCAAATGCGGTGGACACCTGAGTGCCGTTGAGCAGCGCCAGACCTTCTTTCGCCGCCAGGGTCAGCGGGGTCAGACCGGCGACTTTCAGCGCTTCGGTCGCTTCCATCCATTCACCCTTGTAGCGCGCCTTGCCCTCGCCGAGCAGCACCAGCGACATGTGCGCCAGCGGTGCCAGGTCACCGGAGGCGCCGACCGAACCTTTGAGCGGAATGTGCGGGTACACCTCGGCGTTGATCAGTGCGATCAGCGCGTCGATCACCACGCGGCGGATGCCGGAGAAACCACGGCTGAGGCTGTTGACCTTGAGCACCATGATCAGCCGCACCAGTTCATCGCTGATCGGCTGACCGACGCCGGCGGCGTGGGACAGCACCAGCGAACGCTGGAGGTTTTCCAGGTCTTCACTGGCGATGCGGGTCGAGGCCAGCAGGCCGAAACCGGTGTTGATGCCGTAGGCGGTACGGTTCTCGGCGAGGATCTGCTCGACACACGCAACGCTGGCCTCGATCTGCGCGGAGGCGCTGTGGTCGAGGGTCAGCTTGACCGGTTGCTGATAAACGTCACGCAGTTGGGCCAGGCTCAATTGGCCGGGAATCAGGTTCAGCGCAGTCATTTAAATGCTCCTGTTTAGGCATTGTTATTAACTACCAGTCGCTCCGGAGCATTCCGTTATCCGTCGTTTCTCGTCTTGTGGACGATCCACGCCTTGGCACGCTGGTATGGGTATTGTCAGTGCAGATTCGGTAATACGTTGTGCAGCGAATCCGGGTGCTTCAGAACGCTTGCGGCGGCAGCGATGTCCGGCGCCAGCCAGCGATCCTGATCGTAGGCCGGGACGGTTTCACGCAGCAGGCGCCACGCCCGGTCGGTGCCCGCGCCAAAGCGCTGCTCCTTGAGAAATTCAAAGGCCTGCGCCGCCAGCAGGTACTCGATGGCGAGGATCTGCGTGCAGTTTTCGAGGGCACGGTGCAGCTTCAGCGCAGCGCTGGTGCCCATGCTCAAGTGGTCTTCCTGCAGGCCCGAGGTGACGTAGTTGTCGAGCACCGCCGGTTGCGCCAGTTGGCGGTTCTCGGCACACAGCGAGGCGGCGACGTATTGCACGATCATCATCCCGGAGTTCACCCCCGGATTGGCCACCAGAAACGCCGGCAGACCGCTGACGTGCGGGTTGACCAGGCGATCGAGGCGACGCTCGGCAATCGAGCCGATTTCGGCCATGGCAATCGCCAGCAGATCCGCTGCCATCGCCACTGACTGGCCGTGCGGGTTAGCCTGCGACATCACCCGGAAGTTGTCCGGCGTGCCCAGCAGCAACGGGTTATCGGTGCAGCCATTGAGTTCGGCTTCCACCTGCCTGATCGCATGTTCCAGTTGATCGCGCGCTGCGCCGTGCACCTGCGGGATCGAGCGGATGCTCAGTGCATCCTGAGTGCGAATGCCCTTGCTGGTCGCGATCACTTCACTGCCATCGAGTAACGCACGCAGATTGCTCCCGACCTGCTGCATGCCCGGGTGCGGCTTGAGGGCGATGATCTCGGCGTCGAACGCGGCGATCTGACCGCGCTGGGCTTCGAAGCTCATGGCGCCGATCACGTCGGCCCATTGCACCAGGCGCGTCGCATCGGCAATCGCCAGGCAGCTGAGGCCAGTCATGCACGGCGTGCCGTTGACCAGGCACAAACCGTCCTTCGCGCCGAGCTGCACCGGTTGCAGGCCTTCTTCGGCCAGCGCCTGCTGCGCCGAGATGATTTGCCCGCGATAGCTGACATGGCCCACGCCCAGCAGCGCGATGCCGATGTGCGCCATGTGCGTCAGGTAACCCACCGAGCCTTGCGCCGGCACCTGCGGGGTGATGCCACGATTGAGCAGCGCCAGCAACGCTTCGACCACGCGGCGATGAATACCGGACTTACCATGGCTGTAGTTGTGAATCGCCGCGCAGATGATCGCGCGGGTCTGCTCATCGGGCAGCACCGGGCCGACACCGCAGGCGTGGCTGAGCAAAGTATTGCGCGAGAGCTGGCTGAGTTGTTCGTCTTTCAACGAGACGTTGGACAGACCACCCAGACCGGTATTGACGCCATAAGCGCGCTCGCCGCTTTCGACGATGCGCTGGACGATGCCCTGAGCGTTTTCGATGCGTGCCCAGGTTTCGCTCGACAGTTCCAATTGCGCGCCGTGACGGGCGACGGCGACCACGTCCTGCCAATGCAGGGGGTTGCCGGTGATGATGATTTTTTCAGCCTGGGACATCTTCAACCTCATCCAAACATTGATGCAGCTTTACCGGTCTCATCGCTGGCAAGCCAGCTCCCACAGAGTTCTCATTGTTCACTCGATCCCTGTGGGAGCTGGCTTGCCAGCGATGAGGCCAGTCAATGCACTGCAAAACTCAAATCAAACTACCGCCGCCCGCCGCTGCACGAACCGGTCAACATATTCATCCGCCGGCGAATGCAGGATCTCTCTCGGGGTGCCGACCTGAATCAGGCGGCCGTCCTTGAGGATCGCGATGCGGTTGCCGATGCGCACGGCCTCGTCGAGGTCGTGGGTAATGAAGACGATGGTTTTGTGCAGGGTCTTTTGCAGCTCCAGCAACTGGTCCTGCATCTCGGCGCGGATCAGCGGATCGAGCGCACTGAACGCTTCGTCCATCAGGATGATGTCGGTATCTGCCGCCAGTGCCCGGGCCAGCCCCACACGCTGGCGCATGCCGCCGGAGAGCTGATGCGGGTATTTGTTTTCGTAGCCTTTGAGGCCCACGGTGTTGATCCAGTGCAGCGCACGTTCCGCGCACAGTTGCTTGCTCTCGCCGCGCACTTTCAGGCCGTAGGCGACGTTCTCGATCACGGTCTTGTGCGGCAGCAGGCCGAAGCTCTGGAACACCATGCTGATCTTGTGCCGGCGAAATTCGCGCAGCGCTTCCATGTCGTATTGCAGGATGTCCACGCCATCGACCAGGATCGCGCCGCTGGTGGGGTCGATCAGGCGATTGAAGTGGCGCACCAGCGTCGACTTGCCCGAGCCGGACAGCCCCATGATCACGAAGATCTCGCCAGTGCCGATGCTCAGTGACAGGTCATTGACCCCGACCACGCAACCGGTTTCGTTCAGCACCTGATCCTTGGTCTTGCCCTGGCCAACCATCGCCAGTGCGTCCTTGGCGCGGTTGCCGAAAATCTTGAAGACGTTTTTGACTTCGATCTTGCTCACGGTTGCGTTGTTCATTTGCTCACCTCATGCCGTGGCCGACCGTACGCCTGAGTAATGCGGTCGATGACCACTGCGAGAATCACGATCGCCAGACCGGCTTCGAGGCCGCGTCCGACGTTGAGGGTCTGAATGCCCACCAGTACGTCTTCACCCAGACCTCGGGCGCCGATCATCGAGGCGATTACCACCATCGACAGGGCCATCATCGTGGTCTGGTTGATCCCGGCCATGATGCTCGGCAGGGCCAGCGGCAGTTGCACACCGAACAGTTGCTGCCAGCGGTTGGCACCGAAGGCGTTGATCGCTTCCATCACTTCACCGTCGACCTGGCGAATGCCCAGATCGGTCAGGCGGATCAACGGCGGCGCGGCATAGATCACCGTGGCGAAAATCGCCGGGACCTTGCCCAGGCCGAACAGCATCAGCACCGGAATCAGGTACACGAAGCTGGGCATGGTCTGCATGATGTCGAGCAGCGGCATCAGCACCGAACGCAGTCGATTGCTGCGCGCCGAGAGAATCCCCAGCGGAATGCCGATCAGCACCGAAATGATCGTCGCGACCATCATCAGCGCCAGCGTCTGCATGAGTTTGTCCCACAGGCCGACAGCGCCCACCAGGAACAGCAGACCGACGATGACGGCGGTGGTCACGACTTTACGCGTGGCGTGCCAGGCGACCACACCGACAATCGCCAGCATCAGCCACCACGGTGCGGCACGCAGCAGGCCTTCGAGGTTGACGATGGCCCACAGCAGCGTGTCCGAGATGTGGCGGAACACATCACCATAATTGGTGACCAGCGAATCGACCCAACCGTTGACCCAGTCGGCGATGGAAAAGGTAAAGCTTTCGGGAAACATAAGCGGCTCTCAATCAGAAATCTCAATCAAGCGATGACGGCATATCTCCCGGCCAGCCTCACGGTTGACCGGGAGGTATCGACCTACAGCGCCGCGTCGATTTTCTTGGCTGCGTCGTCACTGACCCACGCGTGCCAGACCTCAGGATGTTCCTTGAGGAAGATTTTCGCCAGTTTTGGCGACTCGATACGTTCCTTCGCCATGCGGCCCAGGTTCTGGTTCAGCAGATCAATCGGCAGATTGACTTTTTCCAGCACGGCCACCAGTTCCGGCGCCTGTTCGTGGAAGGTTTTCGACAGACCGACCTTGATGCTCACGCTCTTGTCGACGCCCGGTTTTTCTTCAAGTTTGACCGCGTCGATCTGGCCCATCAGCGGGGTTGGCGACCAGTAGTAGAACAGGATCGGCTCGCCACGCTTGTAGCTCGACAGCACCGCCGCATCCAGCGCCGGGCCGGTGCCCGGACGGAAGTTGGTGTAGCTGTTTTCCAGGCCGTAGCTCTTGAGCATTTCGCTGTTGTCCAGCTCACAGGTCCAGCCCGCCGGGCAGTTGTAGAAACGGCCCTTGGACGGCTCTTCGGCGTCCTTGAAAATCGTCGCGTATTTGCCCAGATCAGCAATGTTTTTCAGGTCCGGGGCTTTTGCCTCGATCTTGCGTTTGGCGTCGCCTTCAATCACGTAGCGCGGCACGTACCAGCCTTCGATAGCGCCGACGATCGGGGCGCCGACACCGACGACTTTGCCGGCCTTCTCAGCCTTGTTCCAGACTTCGCTGCGACCGACCCACTCTTCGGCGAACACTTGAATGTCGTTGCTGCTCAAGGCGTTCTCCATGGTGATGGAGTTGCCCGGCAGGCTGTCGGTCTTGCAGTCGTAACCTTTCTCCAGCACCACTTGCAGCACGTCGGTCAGCAACATGCCGCTTTCCCAGTTCAGGCCGGCGAATTTCACCGGTTTGCCGGATTCGCACCAGCCGGCCGCCTGGGTGGCGCCGGCACTGGCCAGCAGGCCCATGGACAGCAGTGTGGTGAGCAGGGTCTTGTTCGATTTCATTATTGCGACGCTCCTAATCATGAATTGGCTTACGGCAGTCAAGAGGCATCCAGCCCTGTCCACGTCCAATCAGGCCTGCGCCGCAGCGCGCCCGGCCCCACTTTTTTCAGGTTGTACAGCACTGTTCTGCTCGAGCGGCAAAATCAGTTGATCAGGCACCGAGCCGTGCCATTTTTTCGCGCACAGGTAATACAGCGCGGCAGGCAGCACCAGGCCGATGATCCAGGAAATATCCACGTCACCGAGGGCAGCCACCAGCGGGCCGGTGTAGAACTTGGTGGAGATGAACGGCAGCTGCACCAGCACACCGAACACATAGACGCTGATCCCGAGCAGGTTCCAGCGGCCATAGCGACCATTCGGATCGGCCAGCGCCGGCACGTCATAGCGCTCACGAGTGATGCAGTAGTAGTCGACCAGGTTGATCGCGCTCCATGGCGTGAAGAACGCCAGCAGGAACAGGATGAACGACTTGAACGCACCGAGGAACGAATGCTGGCCAAGCAGTGCGATCAGGGTCGCCGCACCGACAATCACCAGCACGAACACCAGACGCTGCAGGCGGGTGACCGTCAAATGCCCACGGAAGCCGCTGATGATCGTGGCGATGCACATGAAGCTGCCGTACGAGTTCAACGTCGAGATGGTGACCTTGCCGAAGGCGATGCTGAAGTACAGCAGCGCCGCCGTGGCACCGGTGCCGCCCAGCCCGACGATGTAGGCCACTTCATGCCCGGCGAACTGGCCGTTGGCCGACGCCGCGGCGAATACGCCGAGGACCATCGCCACCTGCGCGCCGATGACCGAACCTGCGCCAGCGGCAAAGAAGGTTTTCACCGAGGAAACCTTGCTCGGCAAGTAACGCGAATAGTCCGCCACATACGGGCCGAAGGCGATCTGCCAGGACGCCGCGAGCGACACTGCCAGCAAGAAGCTGCTCCAGCTGAAGTGACGGATCTGCAACAGGGCGCCCACATCCACCTGACTCAGCAGGCGGCTGAACAGATACACAAAGGCAATCACGCCAATGACGCTGGCGACACGCCCGATCCAGTGGATCACCCGATAACCGAGCACGGTGACCACGACGATGACGCTGGCGAACAGCAGGATGCCAACCGTGTCGCTGACGCCAAACAACTGGCCCAGCGCCTGGCCGGAAAGCACCGTACCGGTGGCGGTGAAACCCAGGTACATCAGGCACACCAGCACGATCGGGATCGCCGCGCCATACACGCCGAACTGCACCCGGCTGGAAATCATCTGCGGCAGGCCAAGCTTCGGCCCTTGCGCCGCGTGCAGCGCCATCACGCCGCCGCCGAGCAGTTGACCGATCAACAGACCGATCAACGACCAGAACACATCACCGCCCAGCACTACGGCCAAGGCCCCGGTAACAATCGCGGTGATTTGCAGATTCGCACCCATCCACAGGGTGAACTGGCTCAACAGACGACCGTGTCTTTCCGCTTCCGGGATGTAGTCGATCGAACGCCTTTCGATCAACGGTTTGTTACCTGCACGATCGGGGGTTACAGCCATGATTCAACCTCTGTGGATTGTTTTGATTGTTCTCTCGGGCCTACTCGAACCCTTGTGGGAGCTGGCTTGCCAGCGATGACGTCGGCACCTTCAATATCTATTCCGGCAATGCCACCGCTATCGCTGGCAAGCCAGCTCCCACAGGAATCTGTGTTACTTGCCGCCGGTAATCATCGGCAGGTTCAGCCCCTGCTCCTTCGCGCAGTCGATGGCGATCTGGTAGCCGGCATCGGCGTGACGCATGACGCCAGTGGCCGGGTCGTTGTGCAGCACGCGCGCAATACGCTCGGCCGCTTCGTCGGTCCCGTCGCAGACAATCACCATGCCCGAGTGCTGCGAGAAGCCCATGCCCACGCCACCACCGTGGTGCAGCGAGACCCAGGTCGCGCCGCTCGCGGTGTTCAGCAGCGCATTGAGCAGTGGCCAGTCGGAGACAGCGTCGGAACCGTCCTGCATCGATTCGGTTTCGCGGTTCGGGCTGGCGACCGAGCCGGAGTCGAGGTGGTCGCGACCGATCACAATCGGTGCCGACAGCTCGCCGCTGCGCACCATTTCGTTGAACGCCAGGCCGAGCTTGGCGCGCAGGCCCAGGCCGACCCAGCAGATACGTGCCGGCAGACCCTGGAAGCTGATGCGCTCGCGGGCCATGTCCAGCCAGTTGTGCAGGTGCGCGTCGTCCGGGATCAGCTCTTTGACTTTGGCGTCGGTCTTGAAGATGTCCTGCGGATCACCCGACAGTGCCGCCCAACGGAACGGGCCGATGCCACGGCAGAACAGTGGGCGAATGTAGGCCGGGACGAAGCCCGGGAAGTCGAACGCGTTTTCCACGCCCTCTTCCTGCGCCATCTGACGGATATTGTTGCCGTAGTCGAAGGTCGGAATGCCTTGCTTCTGGAAGTCCAGCATCGCTTTGACGTGGACCGCCATCGATTGCTTGGCGGCTTTGATCACGGCGGCCGGCTCGGTCTTGGCGCGGGCGCGGTACTCGTCCCAGGTCCAGCCCGCTGGCAGGTAGCCGTTCAGTGGGTCGTGGGCGCTGGTCTGGTCGGTGACCATGTCCGGACGCACGCCGCGCTTGACCAGTTCCGGGAGGATTTCTGCGGCGTTACCCAGCAGGGCGATGGAGATCGCTTTGCCTTCGGCGGTGTATTTGGCGATGCGCGCCAGGGCGTCGTCGAGGTCTTTGGCTTGCTCGTCGACATAGCGGCTTTTCAGGCGGAAATCGATGCTCACCTGCTGGCATTCGATGTTCAGCGAGCAGGCGCCAGCCAGAGTTGCAGCCAGCGGCTGAGCACCGCCCATGCCGCCCAGACCCGCGGTCAGGACCCACTTGCCTTTGAGGTTGTCGTTGTAGTGCTGGCGACCGGCTTCGACGAAGGTTTCGTAGGTGCCCTGAACGATGCCCTGGCTGCCGATGTAGATCCAGCTGCCGGCGGTCATCTGGCCGTACATGGCCAGGCCTTTGGCGTCGAGTTCGTTGAAGTGTTCCCAGCTCGCCCAGTGCGGCACCAGGTTGGAGTTGGCGATCAATACGCGCGGGGCGTTGCTGTGAGTCTTGAACACGCCGACCGGTTTGCCGGATTGCACCAGCAGGGTTTCGTCGTCGTTCAGATTGGTCAGGCTTTCGACGATCTTGTCGTAGCACTCCCAGTTACGCGCGGCGCGACCGATACCACCGTAAACCACCAGCTCTTTCGGGTTCTCGGCCACTTCCGGGTCGAGGTTGTTCATCAGCATGCGCAGCGGCGCTTCGGTCAGCCAGCTCTTGGCGGTCAGCTTGTTGCCGCGTGCAGCGCGGATCTCGACGTCACGGTATTTAGTAGGTTTTGTGTCAGTCACGAAAAAGACTCCTCAGCGATCAATTCAAACCAACCCTGGCAGTGGGCAAGCAGCCTGCGCGCCTCAATGCGCGACAAGCGAATCAGTGGACGCTGCGGACTTATACGCATACGTCTTTACTTGTACATACAAGCATATGCAATCAAGCGGCCAACTCACTCAAGAGCCGTTCAAGAAAAATCGCGAACAGGGCTACAGGGCGCTTGAAACAAGGGTTGTGGCGCGAATGAAATTTTTTGCGGGGGAGAATTGAGGTCGCGGGGGATCGTTACGAACCCGTGGTTTTGCGCCACGCTGGGGCGTTCGGTAACAAGTTGGTGCGCTGAGGGAAACAGGAATTGAAATGCAATTGTAGTGAGGGGATTTATCCCCGATGGAGCGCGTAGCGGTCCCAAAAGGTCTGCTGCGCCGCCATCGGGGATAAATCCCCTCACCACAGGAGTGTTACCAGAGTTGGATCAGCGCGACGTCAGCTCGATCACGCAGCACGCGGCATTGACCGCGACTTCAACCAGACCGGTGTTACCGTCCAGCTGCAGGCAATCATGTCGGGCCAGTTGCGCAGTGCTGTCACCGACCCGCACTTGCAGCAGCTCGCTGACACTGAACAACAGCACCGTCGAGGCCGAGCTGAAAAACCGCTGTTCACCGTCCAGCCACTGCAACCGCGCCTGGTAACGCTGCGGTGCGTAAATCAGGTTGAAGTCGCGTATCGCGCCGCCGAGCAAGGTGCAGGACACTTGGCTTTCGCCGCTGAACGCAAACGGGTCCAGCGGTAACAATGGACGCGTGTCATCACCATCGACGCACAAGGTCATGCCGTCACCCTGCAACACGGTGATCACTCGCTGGTAACCGGCAAAGGTCGAGAAACCGCCCGACTCGGCAATGTCGGCAATCGACAGACGCCAGCCAAAACCATCCAGGCCAGCACCCGCATCACGGGTGATCTCTTCGGTGCTGCCGCCGCCGTTTTTCCACGGCATGCGCGGGTAACCTTCGGCGCGTAAAACTTTCACTTCACTGCTCATTTATGAAAGCGTCCTTCCAGACGATGACGGGAACCTGGGTGAATCAAACGCGCGGCGGTCACCGGCTGACGGCCCGACCACGTACGACGACGGATCAACAGGCACGGCTCGCCTTTTTCGATCTGCAACAACTTGCACTCGGACGGCTCGGCGAGGATCGCTTCGACCACGTGCTCGCCTTCAGTCAACGGCGCGACTTGGTTGAGATAGGCGTACGGGGTTTGCAGAGTGAAATCCTGCTTGAGGTATTCCGGAGCGACCAGCGCGTTGACGAAACGGTCTTCGATTTGCACCGGAATGTCGTTTTCGTAATGCACGATCAGCGAATGGAAGACCTTCTGCCCTTCGCGCATGTCCAGCGCCAACGCGCGCTCGGAGCCGGCGGCCTCTTCTTCGAGGGTGATCACCTGACAGGTGTGGCGATGCCCACGGGAAGCAATTTCGTCGGCGATGTTGTGCACTTCGAACAGCGCAGACTGGCTCTTCGGTTCGGCGACAAACGTGCCGACACCTTGCATGCGCACCAGCAGGCCGTCGGCGGTCATTTCGCGCAGCGCGCGGTTGATGGTCATGCGGCTGAAACCGAGCTGGCTGACCAGTTCGCTTTCCGACGGCACGCGGTAGTGCGGTGGCCAGTTACCGCTGTCGATCTGCTGGGTGATCATCTGTTTGACGCGAGCGTACAAAGGCGCCGGACTGTCGCCCAGGTTCGCGGCCAACGGGGAGACTGGAGGCGGAGTCGGCACGGTTGATCCCTGTTCATTGGATGAAGGTTGCTAGCTTGCCGGAGTTTACCGGGCAGGCAAACGTCTGTATATGTATATACAAATAACACACGATGGGGTGCTGAACCATGTCCGCCTTCTTTGCCGAACGCGCGCTGCTGCCTAACGGATGGGCCAACCATGTACGTCTCGAAGTCAGTGCCGATGGCATGCTGACCCGAATCCAGGCCGATTCCACCGCAGATGGCGCCGAGCGGCTGAGCGGTCCGCTGCTGCCGGGCATGCCCAATCTGCACTCCCACGCCTTCCAGCGCGCGATGGCGGGACTGGCCGAAGTGGCTGGCAATCCCAACGACAGCTTTTGGACCTGGCGTGACCTGATGTATCGGCTGGTCGGAAAAATCAGCCCGGAGCAACTCGGCGTGATTGCCCGTCAGCTGTACATCGAAATGCTCAAGGCCGGTTACACCTCGGTTGCTGAATTCCACTACGTGCACCACGACAACAACGGTCAGCCGTATGCCGATCCGGCCGAGCTGGCACTGCGCATCAGCCAGGCAGCGAGCGACAGCGGCATCGGTCTGACCCTGTTGCCGGTGCTTTACAGCCATTCCGGATTCGGCGGCCAAACGCCCAATGACGGGCAGCGCCGCTTTATCAACAGCACCGAAAACTATCTGAACCTGCAAGCGCGCCTGCAGCCGCTGCTGGCTCAGCAAAAAGCGCAATCGCTGGGGCTGTGCTTCCACTCGTTGCGCGCGGTCACCCCGCAACAGATCAGCGAAGTGCTGGCGGCCAGCGACAAACAGTGCCCGGTGCACATTCACATTGCCGAGCAGCAGAAGGAAGTCGATGACTGCCTGAGCTGGAGCGGTCGCCGGCCGCTGCAATGGCTCTATGAAAACACCGAAGTCGATCAGCGCTGGTGCCTGGTTCACGCGACCCACGCCAATCCCGAGGAAGTCACGCTGATGGCCAAGAGTCGCGCAATCGCCGGCCTGTGCCTGACCACCGAAGCCAACCTCGGCGACGGGATTTTCCCGGCGGTGGATTTCCTCGCCCAGGGCGGGCGCATGGGCATCGGTTCCGACAGCCATGTGTCGCTCAGCGTGGTCGAGGAGTTGCGATGGCTGGAGTACGGCCAGCGTCTGCGCGACCAGCGGCGCAACCGTTTGTATGGCGCGGATCAGCCGATGGTCGGGCGCACGTTGTATGACGCGGCGCTGGACGGCGGGGCGCAGGCGTTGGGGCAGCCGATTGGCGCGCTGGAAGTCGGCAAGCGTGCCGACTGGATCGTGCTCGATGGCAATGATCCGTATCTGGCCACGGCCAGTGGTGACGGGATTTTGAATCGCTGGTTGTTCGCTGGCGGTGACCGACAGGTGCGCGATGTATTGGTCAATGGCCAGTGGGTGGTGCGCGATGGCCGGCATGCAGGCGAAGAGGAAAGTGCACGTGCTTTCACCCAGGTTCTGCGCGAACTTTTAGGCTGACACAAAACAAAAATGTGGGAGCGAGCCTGCTCGCGAAAGCGGTGTATCAGCAACATTTTCGTTAACTGACACACCCTCTTCGCGAGCAGGCTCGCTCCCACATTTGATTGGTGGTGGTCTTTAATTCGAAGTCTTCGCCATCTGCCGATCCGACGCCCGCCAGATCAGTCGCGTGGTGTCGTAACCCTGCTGACGCGCCTTGCTCAGCAACTCCTCACGCACCACACCGTTGACGGTCGGCGTGCGGGACAGCAACCACATGTACTTGCGGCTCGGGTCGCCGACGATAGCGGTCTTGTAGTCGTCGCTGACGTACAACACCCAGTATTCGCCTTTCGCCACACCCGGAATCAAACGCGAGAACCAGGTATCGAATTCGACCCACAACTTGTCGGTCTTGCCCGGCACCTGTGGATAAGCCTTGCCTTTGGCTTCTTCCCATTGCCAGTCGGCGGTCAGGCAACGATTGAGCACGTCGACGCTGCCGTCCGGCCTGAGCGAATAATGGGCTTCGGATTGCGCGCAGTTGCGCTGGAAATACATCGGCAGTCGCGCCAGTTCGTACCAAGTACCCTGATAACGCTTGAGGTTGACACTGTGAGCCGTCTTGGGCGCCAGCGGATCTTCACCGTGAGTGGCGCAGCCGGCCAGTACCAGGCCGGCAAAAAGGACGAACAATAACCGCTTCATTATTTTTCTCCCGTGGGCGCTTGGCCCCGGTTTACTTCAGGCCTTGGCCGGAAAACATCAGCACTTTGTCACCGGCGTACTGCACGCTGATAAAGCTGTTTTTGTCGCCCCAGGTGCAACTGGACATGCCGAGCGCACCCGAACAGTCGGTGGGTTTGCCGAGCAGCGTCTCAACCTCGGCCTTGGCCATGCCGGCCGAAAGCTTGGAATAGTTTTCCTGATTGACCTTGCTGCACGCGGCCAACAGCACGCAAAAAGTCAGAAGGGCGATAGATCGCAGCGACATGAAGTAACTCCTGGAGCGGAAGGGGGATGGCATGGTGCCAACCAGAAGCTTAGAAGAGAAAACCCTCATCTGGTTCCCTTCAGAAATGGCTATTTATCGCTCCGCTCGTCTGGCATTTATCGGCAAATCAGACACTTTCTGCGGCTATTGAGCATTTCGTCGCATTTCACCAAAGACGCCTAATCTTTGGCGCACCGCGGTCGAAATAAGAGCAGCGCAAAGCCCCCGAGTGTGGCAAATTGCCGCCCTTTCTCGACCAGCCCCTTCGCGGTAGTTCATTCGATGACCAGAAACATGAAATTCAGCCACAAGATCTTGTTGGCTGCCGCCCTCGTGGTGGCCGTTGCGTTCGCCTGTTTCATTTTGTTCAACGACTATCGACAACGCGAAGCCCTGAGCAGCAGCACCGAAGCCTCGATGCAGGAGTTGGGGAGTCTGACGACCAGCAACATCCAGACCTGGCTGGAGAGCCGCATCCAGTTGCTGCAATCGCTGTCGCAGCAGGTCGCCGCCGACGGCAGCGCCCCGGCCAGCCTCAAGCGCATCATCGACCTGCCCGCCTACACCGGCAATTTCCAGCTCAGCTATTTCGGCGGCGCTGACGGCGTGATGTTCTCGGTTCCCGCCGGTAACCGTGCGCCGGATTACGACCCGCGCGCCCGTGGCTGGTACAAGGCCGCCAACAGTGCGCAGCAGACCATCGTCACCGAACCCTACATCGCCGCTTCGTCGGGCAAACTGGTGATCACCGTCGCCACCCCGGTGCAGCGTCAAGGCCAGATGATCGGTGTGGCCGGCGCGGATATCGACCTGACCAGCGTCAGCGCGATCATCAACTCGCTCAACTTCGGTGGCCACGGCCATGCGTTCATCGTCAGCGCCGATGGCAAGATCCTGATTCACCCGGACAGCAAACTGGTGCTGAAAACCCTTGCCGAGGCTTATCCGAACGGTGCGCCGAAAGTCAGCCCGGGCCTGAAAGAAGTCGAATTCGACGGCAAGACCCAACTGATTTCGTTCACCCGCGTCAACGGCGTGCCATCGGCTGACTGGTACGTGGCGCTGGTGCTGGACAAGGACACCGCGTTGTCGATGCTCAGCGAATTCCGCACCTCGGCGCTGATCGCCATGGTCATTGCCGTGGTGATCATCATCGCCCTGCTCGGCATGCTGATCCGCGTGCTGATGCAACCGCTGCTGACCATGGGCCGTGCCATGCACGACATCGCTGAAGGCGAAGGCGACCTGACCAAGCGGCTGGTGATCCACGGCCACGACGAGTTCGGCGCGCTGGGCCTGTCGTTCAACCGCTTCGTCGAGCGTATTCATACCTCGATCCGCGAAGTGTCGTCGGCCACCGGGCAAGTCAACGAAGTCGCCCTGCGTGTGGTCGCGGCCTCTAACTCGTCGATGTACAACTCCGACCAGCAAGCCAGCCGCACCAACAGCGTGGCCGCGGCGATCAACCAGCTCGGCGCTGCCGCCCAGGAAATCGCCCAGAACGCCGCTCTCGCCTCGCAGCACTCCAGCGATGCGCGCAACCTGGCGGTCGACGGTCAGCAGGCTGTGGATAAAACCATTCACGCGATGCAGCAGTTGTCGGCAAAAATCAGCGACTCCTGCGGCAACATCGAAACCCTCAATAGCAACACGGTGAACATCGGCCAGATTCTGGAAGTGATCACCAGCATCTCGCAGCAGACCAACCTGCTGGCGCTCAACGCCGCGATCGAAGCGGCCCGCGCCGGTGAGGCCGGCCGTGGTTTCGCCGTGGTCGCTGACGAAGTGCGCAACCTCGCGCACCGCACTCAGGATTCGGCGCAGCAAGTGCAGAAGATGATCGAAGAGCTGCAAGTCGGCGCGCGTCAGGCGGTGAGCATCATGACCGAGAGCCAGCGCGAGAGCGAAAGCAGCGTCGGCATCGCCAACCAGGCCGGCGAACGCCTGGGCAGCGTGACCCAGCGCATCGGCGAGATCGACGGGATGAACCAGTCGGTGGCTACCGCGACTGAGGAACAGACGGCTGTGGTCGAGTCGATCAACGTCGACATCAACGAGATCAACACGCTGAACCAGGAAGGTGTGGAGAACTTGCAGGCAACCTTGCGTGCGTGTTCGGATCTGGAGCAGCAGGCGGCGCGGTTGAAGCAGCTGGTGGGCAGTTTCAGGATCTGAGGCGCTGCGACTGGCGTATTCGCGAGCTGCTGGCGATGACGGCGTTAGCGACGATTGAACTTTGAGTTGAAATACGCTGGTCACCTCGCACTGACGATGGACTGAATTAAGACTAAACTCAGTCCTATTCAATTTGGGCGAGAATCAAACATGAAGCTTTCATCGCAAATCAAACCGATCAGCTACCTCAAAAGTCATACAGCGGAGATCGTCAAGTCGATCACTGAAAGCCGTGAGCCATTGGTCATTACCCAAAATGGTGAAGCCAAGCTTGTAGTTATGGACGTGAAAAGCTTTGAGGAGCAGGAAGACACAATGGCTTTGCTGAAGCTATTGGCAATGGGCAATCGGGAGATTGAGGAAGGCAAGTATCGAGACGCTGAGGACGTTTTCGCGGACTTGGACAGGGCCGACCATCAATGAGTTTAAAGGTCGTTATTCTTCAGTCCGCACAAACAGATCTCAAAGAACTCCGTACCTACCTTATCAAACAGTTCTCGAGTCAGACGTGGCAGAGTACCTACGCTGATCTCAAGACCGCGATTCTTGGTCTCGCAGACCTTCCTTATTCCGGTTCAATCCCCGAGGAAATCGAGAAGCTCAATCTTGGTCAATACCGACAAATCATTTCCGGGATGAACCGAGTCATTTATGAAGTCAGGGAAAAAACCGTCTTCGTTCATATCATTGCCGACTCAAGAAAAAGCCTGCCTTCACTTTTGATGAAGAGACTGTTGAACGGCAATCCTTGAATTCAACAAATCAGAACCGTGACCCAGGCTGACTGAGAAACACCAACTCCTCAACCGTCGACTCCCGCCCCAACACCGCATTGCGATGCGGAAACCGGCCAAACCGCGCAATCACTTTCCGGTGCCGCTCGGCATAGTCCAGATTGTCGGCAAACACCGCCCGCTCGGTCTCCGGCTGTTCAGCCAGCAGACTGGTAAAGCGCGAAACGGCTTCGTTCTGCACCGCGAGGTTTTCGCAGTGTTCGAACACCAGATAAATGAATACCCGCTGAATCGGCTTCAGTTGCCGATCGAAATCCGCAGCAATGCCTTGCGCGACAAGTTTCTGCGCGCGCAGATCACCGGAAAAGGCTTTGGGTGTATCGCGAAAGATCATGCGTGGCAGTTGATCGAGCAGCAGCACCACCGCCAGCCAACCTTCGGGACGTTGCGTCCACTCGGTCAATTCACCAGCGAGGGCCTGATCGACAAAGACCCCGAAACGCTCACGCGCTTCGAGGTCTTGGCGGTCTTTCTTGCCGAACCACAACGTGCCCTTGTCAGCCGATATCTCGCGCGGTGATTCGGCGTGTCCGAACCACCAATCGAGCAGCGGCTGCCAGGGCGCGTTCACGGCTTATTCCTTGTGGTAAGCCGTGGCGCGGGCGACTTCTTCTTTCGAGCCGAGGAACACCGCTACGCGCTGGTGCAGGCCTTCGGGCTGAATGTCGAGGATGCGCTGGTGACCGTCGGTGGACGCGCCGCCGGCCTGTTCCACCAGGAACGACATCGGGTTGGCTTCGTACATCAGACGCAGTTTGCCCGGCTTGGAAGGCTCGCGGCTGTCGCGTGGGTACATGAACAGACCACCACGGGTCAGGATGCGGTGCACGTCAGCCACCATCGCCGCGACCCAGCGCATGTTGTAGTTCTTCTTCAGCGGGCCTTCTTCGCCGGCCAGCAGTTCGCTGACGTAACGTTGTACCGGGGCTTCCCAGTGGCGCTGGTTGGACATGTTGATCGCGAATTCCTGGGTGGTTTCAGGAATGGTGATGTCTTCGTGGGTCAGCACGAAGCTGCCCATTTCGCGGTCGAGAGTGAAGCCTTTGACGCCGTCGCCCAGGGTCAGCACCAGCATGGTCTGCGGGCCGTAAATCGCGTAACCGGCGGCAACCTGCTGGGTGCCTGGCTGCAGGAACGCTTTCTCGTTCAGCGCTTCGTTCTGGCTCAGGTATTCGTTCGGGCAGCGCAGTACCGAGAAGATGGTGCCGACCGGGGCGTTGATGTCGATGTTCGACGAGCCGTCCAGTGGGTCGAAGACCAGCAGGTAGGCGCCTTTCGGGTATTTGCCCGGGATCTGGTAGGCATTGTCCATTTCTTCGGACGCCATGCCGGCCAGGTGACCGCCCCATTCGTTGGCTTCGAGCAGGATCTCGTTCGACAGCACGTCGAGCTTCTTCTGCACTTCGCCTTGGACGTTTTCAGTGCCCATGCTGCCCAGAACACCGCCCAGGGCGCCTTTGGACACGGCGTGGCTGATCTCTTTGCAGGCACGCGCCACCACTTCGATCAGGAAGCGCAGATCGGCAGGAGTGTTATTGCTGCGGGTCTGCTCAATCAAATAGCGACTCAGGGTAACGCGGGACATGGACGGCTCCGGTGGAATGGGGGGCTAAAAACCCGCGCAGTTTACAGGGAGTCTGAAAACCTAGCGAGCGAAGACGCCCGGTAACGTGCGTTGGGGCGCAATTGCTTGTATCAGACGTGATCGGGTCGAGAGAGTTCAGGCATCGGATTGAGCGTAGCCCGGTTCGGGACGGGTGGTGGTTGAGTTGATAGCGGCAGTTTGAGGATTTTTGTTGATTGATCCGCCGTCATCGCTGGCAAGCCAGCTCCCACAAGGACTTCGGCCGTTCACCTGATTTGTGTACACCCAATAACCTGTGGGAGCTGGCTTGCCAGCGAATGGCGCGCAGCGCCAGCCATTCTCAGGAACGGGTCGGTGGCTTGCGCAACAGACTCGCCGCCATCACCCCGAGGAACACCACACTCACCAGCAACACCGCCCACAAGCCGATTTTCTTCCAGTTGGTTTCGGCCACCGCCGCTGTAGTGGCCGGGGCGGTCGGCGTGGTGACCACATCGCCCTGCACCGTCGCCTTGCCGAGCGTCGCGAGCTTCTGCGGTTTGAAATCCGGAATCAGCGTGCTCAGTGGCAGATTCGCGGTTTTCACCGTCGGATTGCCCAGCGCCAGGCTGTACGGTCCGTCACCGCGCGCGAGGAAAATCACCTGCGTCGCCCGCACCGCGTATTTCAGGCTCGGTGCCTGCTCGCCCAGGCCACCGCCGCGCTCATCCACGCTCAGTTTCAATTGCTGCACGGTTTGCCCGTACAACTGCAATTCGTTCTGCACCACATCCTGACCGTTCTGGGTCAGGCGATACAGCAAACCGTTGCCCAGGGGTTGCCACGGCAGGCTGCTTTCGCGGCGACCTGCGAGGGTGACCGGCGCCAGACTGTTCGGTTGTTTCAGCTCAACCTGCACCCGCTCGACATTCAGCCCCATCGGCAACTGCCAGGTGTACTCGCCGGATTGAGTGCTGCTGCCCGTCAACGCTTGCGACCAGACCAACGGCAGCGGCACGTTGCGTGGATCGCTGCTTTTCAATTGCACCGCAGTGAGGATGGGGGCCGAGGTGGACGCCTCCCACAGCAGACGCAGATAACGCGCGGATTGCCCCGGCAGCGTCACCTCATGCTGTTCGATACGCTCGTCGGAAAACGTCAGGCGCGCCACCTGCCCTTCGCCCCACGCCTGCCAATGCTGCAGGTCATCACTGGCCTCGATGCTGAAGCGCTGGAAGCCGTCGCGCTCGCTGGTCCAGTCGAGAATCAGCTGCTGCAGCGGCGCCTTGATCGCGCTGGCATCGAGCAGCCAGCCGCGCAGCACTTCCTCACCGGCCTCCAACTGAGTTGACGGCTGCACTTCCACCAGCGTGCCGGTGGTGGTCGATTGCACGCGTACGTTCGGCGCGCGCTCGCTGGCGTCGGCGGCGTTGTACAACGGAAACCACTTCACTTCATGCAACTGCCCGTCGTCGCGGGTCTGCGCCGATTCCCGGGCCAGGGCGTAGGCCTGCGGCTCGCCAGCAGCGTTGAACACGCGCAGGTCGCTGAGATCGGTCTGACGGGCCTGCAATTGCGCGCTCAGCGGCAGATCGAGGCGATACCACGGGCCGTTGCCGCTCACCGTCAGCGGCACCTGCGTGGCGAAGTCCGCCGGTTTTTCCTGCGCGCCGGCAGCCATCACTACGCCCAGCGCCAACCACCCCAGATTCAGCATGCGACTCAAGATGAAACTCCTTCGGTATCCGGCACGGGTTTGTCCGCCTCCGGTTCGGCTTCGACACGCTTAGGCGGCAGCGGCGCAAAGTAGCCCACTACCAACAGCAACACGCCGACGCCGATAAACGAGACGATCCGGGCCAATCCGCCACGGTTGCTCAATTCGACAAAAATCAGTTTGGCCACCACCAGCGCAATCAGCGCCGCGCCGATCAGCCACACTTCGCGACGATGGCGCAGATGTCCGCCGATCATCAGCCCCAACGCCATCAGGGTCCAGACGATGGACAACCCGGCCTGCACCAGCATCGATTCGAGCAGCAGATCCAGCTCGAACGGGATCCCCGCCCAATGGTGCGCGGCGCGGGTCACCAGCGCGGTACAAAAGGCGAACAGCGAAACCCCGGCGACCAGTTGCGTGGCGTACTCGGCGTAATCCTTGCGCAGGGCAAACTGCGTCACCGCATGGCGCGACCACGCGTACACCCCGAACAGGGCAAACAGCAGGCCCAATTCCAGCGGGTTGACCAGCGGTACGTACGGCAGCGGCTCGGCATTGCCGTCGCTGAAGCCGTTGGCCAGCCAGAACCACGCCAGCATCAGCACTGCCAACGGCGCAGCGGCATACAAACGATATTCGCGCGAGAACGCGGCCACCGGCCAAGGCCAGTTGCGTGGAGCCGCCGCCAGCAACAGATACAGGCTCGGCAGGATCGCCCAGCCGAGCCAGCGCCAGGCGTTGTATTGCTCGGACAACAGCAGCAAGCCGTAGCGCATCTCCAGCGCCAGCACGCCGATCAGCAGCCAGCAACCCAGCACATGCGCCGTGCTCAAGGCCCGTGCCGGCAACATCGGCGCCAAGCGTCGCAAGCTGAAGAAGTGCACGCCGAACACCAGCCCCCACGCCAGCCAGCCGAAGTTCGCCGCCGGGTGATAACGCGAATGCCACGCCGCCAGCAGCACCAGCCCCGCCGCCGGGATCAGCAAGGTGCAGAGCAGACCCAGCGCCGGCCATTTCAGGCGCAGCGCCAACAGCGTCCACAACGCCACGCTCAGCGCGGCGACCAGCAGCAACAGCGGCGCCTGCAGATTCAACGGCGCAAAACGCAGCACCTCACTGACCCACGCCAACGCCCACCAACCGGCGCCCCACACCAGCAGCACTTCAGACAGACGCTGCAAACCCAGCGCATCGAACGCCGAGGCATGATTGCCCAGTTGCAAACGCCAGGCACCGACCAGCGCGGCCAGCCCCAACACCAGTGGCGTCCAGAAGCTGCCATGGGCCAGCGGCCGCAATCCTTCGCTGGCCAGCGGCCCGAGCAACTCGGGGCCGGCCAACAAGAACGCCGTGCCACCGATCAACTGCAACAACAGGCCGAAAACAAAACTCACGCGCTGCTTGAGGTACAGGCTCAGCCAGATGATCAGCAGACCGCTCGCCGCCCACACCGCACTCGCGGTTTGCCACGGCAGCACGAACAGCACCGCCAGGTTGATCAGCACCAGCCCCGCCAGCAACACCACCGACAAGCCGCGCAGCAGCCGCACATCGCCGCGCACCATCTCGTCCCGTGCCGCCAGCAGCATGCCGGCGATCAACGCCAGACCGATCAGCGATGCGCTGAGCAACCCGCTCCACCCGGCGCTGAACACCGCCGCCGAATCCCCGCCCGCGCCTTGCAGACGCAACAGGAACAGCGCACCGCCGAACAACTGCACGGCGAACGCGGTGAACAGGAACGTACGCGATTGCAGGCGCAGGCCGACAAACAAGGTCACCAGTCCGGCCAACGCCCAACTGATCGCTGTCGCCTGAACAAAGAAAAACAACGGCGCCAGCAAATACAGGAAGGTCAGGCCCAGCGCCGCGAGTACCGGCAAACCCTGGCGCTCCCACAGCGAAGCCTGCTCCGCCGAGGCTTTGCGCAATTGATAGAAACTGAACAGCAGCGCGAAGCCGAGCATCAACGCGCCCAATGGTGCGCCGTCGAGCAGGCTGCTTTCGCCGACCCGCAGCTGACTGAGGAACGCCAGCGCCGAACCCAGTTGCAGCAACAGGGCAAACGCTCGGGCGAACGGCCGCTGCTGACGCAGGCCGAGCCAGAAAACCCCCGCGCCCTCCACTGCCCACGCTGCTGAGGTCCAGCGTGCATCGAGGCCTAGCGGGATCGCCAGACTGGCGAAGATCACCCCCAGCGCCAGACAGGTTTCACCCAGCAGCAAGGCGCGACCACCCATCAGTAACCGGGCCAGGCCCATGTAGATCACGCCCAGTGCGAGTGCACTGAACGCAGCGCCGAACTCCAGGTGCTGCACCAGCGCAAACTGCAAACCGAAGCCCACGAGCGGCGGGCCGAACAGCATTGTGCCGTCGACGTAGTCGCCCTTGCGCGCCGACCAGTGCAGCAGCGCCTCGCGATCGCCGTCCGCCGGCGCATCGGGCATGTCTAGCAACTTGCGCCGGGCAAACAACAGGCCGATGGCCAGGTACATCAGGAAGAACAGAATCAGGAACGGTTCCGTGCTCCACAGCAACTCGGGCGCATACGAACGCAGCCCCCAGGCGAAACCGATGCCGAACGTGCCAACGAATCCGATCAGGTTGAGCAGGCGCCAGGCCTTGAACCAGGCGATGGCAAGGATGCCGGCATTGAGCAGAGCGAAATAGCTGAACAGCGCCACATGGTTGCCGGCGCCGGTCGAGGTCAGGATCGGCGCGGCGAAACCGCCGAGCGCAGCGGCGGCGGCCAGTCCAAGAGCATCCTGGGTGATGGCGAGAATGGCCGAAAACACCGTGACCGCCACCAGCAAACCCAGCGCGGCGGACGGATCAAGCAACGGATGCAGTCGCATCGCCGCAAACACCGTCAGGTACAGCACCGCGATGCCGGTGCCCTGCAGAATCAGCGCGTAGCTGCTGTTGCGCCGACGCAACCACCAACCCAGCGCCAGCAGGGCCAACGCCGCCGCCGCGACGCCGGCATAACGCAATTCGATCGGCACCACCATGCCTTCAGTGGCATAGCGCAGCAGGAACGCCAGACCGAAAAACAACAGCACCACGCCGACCCGCAACACCGTGTTGCCGCCGAACAGCCAGTTGCGCGCAGCGCTGATGCCGCGCTCGATCAGGTTCGGGCCACGGGGTTCGGCAGGTTGTGTGGGGACTGCAGGCTCGTCGGTGACGGCGTCCAGACGCCAGACATCGGCCGGCAGCGGCTGGCTGGTTTCGCTGGCAACGGCAGAGATCGGTTCGAGTTCGGGCGGTAGTTCCCAGACCAGCTCAGGGGTAGCGGCGGATGCTTGTTCGGCAACGATGACGGGGTCGACGGCAGCGTCCGGAGTCGGCGCCATGCTCGGCGGTGTAGTGCGCACGCCGGCACCTTCAAGCAGGAACAGTCGCTGCTCGACAGCCTGCAAGGCGACTTTGGCCTGCTCCAGTTGGCGCTGCTGTTCGGTGGCCTGCGAGCCAAGCCGGGCAAGGCGCAGCGTTTGCCCGATCGCCAGCCCGAGCAGCGCCCCCAATAGCGCGGCGCTGAACGACTCATCAAGCAGCCAGCCGAGCAGCAGCCCGATCAACATGAACATCCATTGCATGGTCGATATCCCTAAGCGCAAAGGCCAATCCGGGAAGATTAGCGCAGCCTGATCCAAAAAGATCGCAGCCTTCGGCAGCTCCTACAGGGTTATGTGAACACCTGTGTAGGAGCTGCCGAAGGCTGCGATCTTTTCCGGCGCGCCGATTATATCGAGCCCAGCGAAAAGTTACTCCAGTGCCTTCCAGATATCCGTGGCGTACTCACGAATGGTCCGGTCAGAGGAAAACCAGCCCATCCGCGCCGTGTTGAGCACTGCCGAACGCCACCAGTTGTTAGCGTCGTGCCAGTGCGCATCGACGCGTTTCTGTGCTTCCCAGTAGGAATCGAAGTCGGCGCAGACCAGGAAGCGGTCGTAGTCCACCAGCGAATCAATCAGCCCGGTATAGCGCGACGTGTCATCCGGCGAGAACACGCCACTGCGGATCGCTTGCAGCACGTCGCTCAAACGGTGCGACGCGGCGATGTCCGGCGCGGCGCTGAACTCGTGGTTCTGTTTGCGCGCTTCAACCTGCTGCGCACTGAGGCCGAAGATGAACATATGCTCGGCGCCGATGCGCTCGCACATTTCCACGTTGGCACCGTCGAGGGTGCCGATGGTCAGTGCGCCGTTGAGACCGAACTTCATGTTACTGGTGCCCGACGCTTCGAAGCCGGCCGTGGAAATCTGCTCGGACAAGTCCGCCGCCGGAATGATGCTCTCGGCGAGGCTGACGTTGTAGTTGGGCAGGAACACCACCTTCAGCAAACCACGCACGGTCGGGTCGTTGTTCACCACCCGGGCGATGTCGTTGGTCAGCTTGATGATCAGCTTGGCCTGGTGATAACTCGCCGCCGCTTTACCGGCGAAGATCTTCACCCGCGGTACCCAGTCCACTTCCGGCTCGGCACGAATCGCCTGATACAGCGCCACCGTGTGCATCAGGTTGAGCAACTGGCGCTTGTATTCGTGGATCCGTTTGACCTGCACGTCGAACATCGCCGCCGGATTGACCGCGATCCCCAACCGCTCGTGAATCAGATAGGCCAATGCTTTCTTGCTGTGCAGGCGCTGCTCGGCGAAGGCTTTGCGGAACGTGGTTTTCTCGGCGAACGGCTCCAGATCGAGCAAGCGCTCTTCCGGGTTATCCAGCACCTGCGGGCCGAGTGCATCGACCAGCATCGAGGTCAGTTCGGAGTTGGCCTGGAACAACCAGCGGCGGAAGGTGATGCCGTTGGTTTTGTTGTTGATCCGCTCCGGGTAGAGCTTGTGCAGTTCGGCGAACACGGTCTTGCGCATCAGTTGCGTGTGCAGACCGGATACGCCATTGACGCTGTGCGATCCGAGGAACGCGAGGTTGCCCATGCGCACCCGACGACCGTTGTCTTCTTCGATCAGCGACACCGCGCGCAGCACGTCGAAATCATGAATGCCCTTGGCGCGCAGCGAGTCGATGTGCTGCGCGTTGATCAGGTAAATGATCTGCATGTGCCGCGGCAGCATGCGCTCCATCAAACCGACCGGCCAGGTTTCCAGCGCCTCGGGCAACAGCGTGTGGTTGGTGTACGACAGCGTGTCGACGGTGACTTGCCACGCCGCATCCCAGGCCACGTCGTAGACGTCGACCAGTTGCCGCATCAGTTCGGCGACGGCAATCGAGGGGTGGGTGTCGTTGAGCTGAATCGCTGCATGGTCGCCCAGAGTCAGCACCGAGGTGTGCATGTTGCGATGGCGACGCAGCAAATCCTGCAGCGAAGCCGCGACGAAGAAATATTCCTGACGCAAGCGCAATTCCTGCCCGGCCTCAGTGCTGTCCGCCGGGTAAAGCACCCGGGAAATACTTTCCGCGCGAGCTACCTCAGCCACCGCGCCCAGGTGATCACCGGCGTTGAAACGCTCCAGGTGCAGATCTTCCATGGCGCGTGCACGCCACAGGCGCAGAGTGTTGACGCTCGCCCCACGCCAGCCGACCACCGGCGTGTCGTAGGCAATCGCCCGCACGGTTTCCGCCGGCGACCAGACCTGTTTGGTCTTGCCACTGGCATCGGTGACGGTTTCGACGCTGCCACCGAAGCCAATGGTGTACACCACTTCCGGACGCTCAAACTCCCACGGGTTGCCGAAATCCAGCCAGTGCTCGGTCTGTTCCTGCTGCCAGCCATCGACGATGGCCTGGCGGAACAACCCGTGTTCATAACGAATGCCGTAACCGTGCCCGGCAATGCCGAGGGTCGACATGCTTTCCATGAAGCACGCCGCCAGACGCCCGAGGCCGCCATTGCCGAGTGCCGCGTCAGGTTCCAGCAGGCGGATCCGTTCCAGATCGACGCCCAGTTCGGTCAGCGCTTCACGGGCGACGTCCAGCAGGCCGAGGTTGCTCAGGCTGTCGTAGAGCAAACGGCCGATGAGAAATTCCAGCGAGAGGTAATACACCCGCTTCTGGCCTTTGCGGTAGATCTGCCGGGTGTGGTCCATCCAGTGTTCGACCACGTGGTCGCGTGCCGCCAGGGCAATGGCTTCGAACCAGTCATGGTCAAAGGCGTGATCCGGGTCTTTGCCCACCGCATAGGTGAGCTTGGTCAGGACGGCATCGCGGAATGCGGCCACCTCTGCTTCGCGAACTAGTGGTTCTTGAGTCATCGATAGGACCTCGAGCGAGCGGGGAATTGTCTGAGCCTAGACGGTCTGACCGACGGTAGAGGCGCAGGTTCGGCAGTTTTTCCGAAGTCGGTGAGATCGCCCGGCATTACCTTGGCGAGTGGGCTAATGAATGCAGGGGCCGTGCCGGACTGAATGGCATTTACACGGCGTTTGCAAAAATCTGGCGAAAGGTTGTTCAAAAATCCACCAGTCCCGGTATGATCGCGCGCCCTGATGCATACACGCCTGGTAACCCCCGATGATGAAGCCCAACCTGATTGCCGCCGCCGAGATCGACCGTCTCGATACGTGGGCCAAATATTCGGCCCCGATGTGCGGCTCTTGTGTCTCCAGCTGCTGCACCCTGCCGGTCGAGGTCAAGATCAAGGACCTGGTACGCATCGGCGTGGTCGACGAGTTCGAGCTGGGCGATCCGCCGAAGAACATCGCCAAGCGCCTGCAAAAGGAAGGGCTGGTCGAGCGCTTCAACCAGAAGTCGGGGATCTTCACCCTGCAGCGCATGAGCAACAACGATTGCTACTACCTGGATCGTAAAAGCCGCCTGTGCACCATTTATGACAAGCGCCCGGACACTTGCCGCAACCACCCGAAAATCGGCCCGCGGCCGGGGTATTGCGCGTACAAGCCGAAAGAAGTCGAGCGGGTGCAGAATTCGCGGTCGATCGAGAAGTTCTGACCTTTCCTGAATTTTTCGGCGCCTGTCCGGCCGCCATCGCTGGCAAGCCAGCTCCCACATTGATTGTTGTCGTACACAAGATTCATGTGCGACGCAAAACCCTGTGGGAGCTGGCTTGCCAGCGATGAGGCCAGCACAAACCCCGCACAAATCCCGGACAAACAAAAACGCCCCCGGTCTCGCGACCGGGGGCGTTTTTTCAAGCTCGGGCTGAATTACGCCTTGGCTTTCTTGGCAGCGCGGGTACGCTCGCTTTCGTCCAGGATCTTCTTGCGAAGACGGATGGACTTAGGAGTGACTTCGCACAGCTCGTCTTCCTGGATGTATTCCAGAGCCTGTTCCAGAGTGAAGCGAACAGGTGGTACCAGAGCGATGGTTTCGTCTTTACCCGAAGCACGCATGTTGTCGAGCTTCTTGCCTTTGGTAGGGTTCACACCCAGGTCGTTGTCGCGGCTGTTCTGACCAACGATCTGACCGTTGTAGATCTCCTGGCCGTGTTCTACGAACAGCTTGCCACGAGCCTGCAGGGTTTCCAGCGAGTAGGTCAGTGCCTTGCCGGTTTCAACCGAAACCAGTACGCCGTTCTGACGGCCGGACATGTGGCCCGACTTCACTGGCGCGTAACGGTCGAAGATCGAGGTCAGGATGCCAGCACCGTTGGTCAGGGTCAGGAACTGGTTACGGAAACCGATCAGACCGCGAGCAGGGATGTTGTATTCCAGACGAACACGGCCCTTGCCATCCGGCACCATGTTGCTCAGGTCGCCTTTACGCAGACCCATCTCTTCCATGACCTTGCCCTGGGATTCTTCAGGGATGTCGATGGTGACGTTTTCGAACGGTTCCTGCTTCACGCCGTCAACTTCACGGATGATCACTTCAGGACGGCCCAGGGCCAGCTCGAAGCCTTCGCGACGCATGGTTTCGATCAGTACCGAGAGGTGCAGCTCACCACGGCCGGAAACCTTGAACTTGTCAGCCGAGTCGCCTTCTTCAACGCGCAGTGCAACGTTGTACAGCAGCTCTTTGTCCAGACGATCCTTGATGTTACGGGAGGTCACGAACTTGCCTTCTTTACCGCAGAATGGCGAGTCGTTTACCTGGAAGGTCATGGAAACGGTTGGCTCGTCAACGGTCAGCGGCTTCATCGCCTCGACGGTGTTGATGTCGCACAGGGTGTCGGAGATGAACAGCTCGTCGAAGCCGCTGATGCAGACGATGTCGCCGGCTGCTGCTTCTTCAACGTCAATGCGGTGCAGACCGTGGTGACCCATCAGCTTCAGGATACGACCGTTGCGGCGCTTGCCGTCGGCGCTGATTGCGACAACCGGAGTGTTCGGCTTGACGCGACCACGAGCGATACGGCCAACACCGATAACACCCAGGAAGCTGTTGTAGTCCAGAGCGGAGATCTGCATCTGGAACGGACCGTCACGGTCAACGGCCGGAGGCGGAACGTGGTCGACCACTGCCTGGTACAGCGCAGTCATGTCTTCGCCCATGGCGGTGTGGTCCAGACCGGCGATGCCGTTCAGGGCCGAAGCGTAAACAACCTGGAAGTCCAGTTGTTCTTCGGTCGCACCGAGGTTGTCGAACAGGTCGAAGATCTGGTCCAGAACCCAGTCCGGACGCGCGCCTGGACGGTCAACCTTGTTGATCACCACGATTGGACGCAGGCCGGCTTCGAACGCCTTCTTGGTCACGAAACGGGTTTGCGGCATAGGACCGTCTTGAGCGTCAACCAGCAGCAGAACGGAGTCAACCATCGACATTACGCGTTCTACTTCGCCGCCGAAGTCGGCGTGGCCCGGGGTGTCCACGATGTTGATGTGGTAGCCGTTCCAGTTGATGGCGGTGTTTTTCGCCAGGATGGTAATACCGCGCTCTTTTTCCTGGTCGTTGGAGTCCATCACGCGCTCGTCGTTGAGCTCGTTGCGCTCCAGGGTGCCGGATTGACGCAGGAGTTTGTCTACCAGGGTGGTCTTACCATGGTCAACGTGGGCAATGATGGCGATGTTACGTAGATTTTCGATCACTTGTGTATCTCGATCAGAGGATTCGGTTTGCTGACAAGTCTTGGCAGCGATTAACAGTAGTGTCCGGCATGGCCGTTACAGCTTGACGGCGGTGTCGGGGGGCCGGTGACGCAGGCCACAGGCAAACAGCCCCGGGCACTTAGCTCGGTCGATAAACGCGCACATTGGCATGCCCCTCACTGAGCAAATGGTGAGCATGCAGGCGACTCATCACGCCTTTGTCGCAATACAGCAGGTACTGGCGAGTCGGATCCAGCTCCTTGAAACGAGCGTTCACTGCGTAGAACGGCATCGTCTGTACTTCTATGCCGGCGAGTTCCAGCGGGTCATCCTCGGCCGCATCCGGGTGACGGATGTCGATGACGATCTGACCGGCCAGCGCTTCGCCGACTTCTTCGATCTGCAAGTCCTGGCCCAATTCGTCGATCACTCGATCGATCGGCACCAGTTTGGCGTTTTCGAGCGCACGCTCGAGGACCGCCATGTCGAATTCTTTCTCTTCGTGCTCAACACGGTGGCGCTTGGCGGCGGTCTTCGGATTGACCGAGATGACCCCGCAGTACTCCGGCATGTGCCGGGCGAAATCGGCGGTGCCGATCTCGTTGGCCGTGTCGATGATGTCCTGCTTGTGCGCAACGATCAGTGGGCGCAGGACCAGCTTGTCGGTCACGCAGTCGATCACCGACAGGTTCGGCAGCGTCTGGCTCGATACCTGGGAAATCGCTTCGCCGGTGACCAGCGCGTCGATGTGCAGCCGGTCGGCAATGGCCGACGATGCGCGCAACATCATACGCTTCAATACGACGCCCATATGACTGTTATCGACTTTGCCGAGAATTTCACCCAACACTTCTTCGAACGGAACACTGACAAATAGCACGCGTTGCGAGCTGCCGTACTTCTTCCAGATGAAATGCGCGACTTCCATCACGCCCAGTTCGTGGGCACGCCCGCCCAGATTGAAGAAGCAGAAATGTGCCATCAGGCCGCGGCGCATGATCTGGTACGCGGCAACCGTCGAGTCAAAGCCGCCGGACATCAATACCAGCGTCTGCTCCAGGGCGCCGAGCGGGTAACCGCCAATACCGTTGTGCTGGCTGTGGATGACAAACAACCGTTGGTCGCGAACTTCGATGCGAACTTCGATTTCCGGGTCTTTGAGGTCGATTCCGGCCGCCCCGCATTCGCGACGCAGCTTGCTGCCGACGTATTTTTCGACGTCCATCGAGCTGAACGGATGCTTGCCTGCACGCTTGCAGCGCACCGAGAAAATCTTCCCGGCCAGCACATCGCCGTAGTGCTGTTTGCACTTCTCGGTGATGTCGTCGAAGTCGCCCAGCGGGTATTCGTCGATCTGCAGAAAGTGCGCGACACCAGGAGTACAAGTGAGGCGCTCGCCCATCTCTTTCAAGGCTTTGGGGTCGGTCACGCGGGTTTCCAGCTCGAGATTGTCCCACACACCGTTCACCACCACGGCCGGGTCCAGATCGCGGAGCACGGCGCGGATGTTCTTGGCCAGCTGGCGGATGAAACGCATCCGGACAGGGCGGCTTTTGATGGTGATCTCGGGGAAGACTTTTACGATTAGTTTCATGAAAACAGCGCGCGCAGGGCCAGCCGAAAAAGGGGGGCGCGGATTATAGCGGAAATTGCTCAAGGTTTAACCAGTTAATATGCAGAAGGTTTCACTTGCACCAAAACGGGTCATTTCTGATTTGAAGCGCTACATTAAGGGGCGATAAATTCGCCTTTATGGCGCTTTCTTGCTTCGAAAGCGTGAAATTGGGGCAAAAAACCCATGCTGGGGCACTGGCATGCAATTTGCTCCCTTGTGAGGCAGGTTGCCTTGGCAGAGTATCTGCGCCGGCATCACCCAAATTAAGGGCATCCACTACCAAGCCCTAAGCCACCCGGAGGACACTATGTCGAAGTCGGTTCAACTCATCAAAGATCATGACGTCAAGTGGATTGATCTGCGCTTCACGGACACCAAAGGCACTCAGCACCACGTGACCATGCCGGCTCGCGATGCGCTGGAAGACGACTTCTTCGAAGTCGGCAAGATGTTCGACGGTTCCTCCATCGCTGGCTGGAAAGGCATCGAAGCCTCCGACATGATCCTGCTGCCGGACGACGACACTGCCGTTCTCGACCCGTTCACCGAAGACGCGACCCTGATCCTGGTTTGCGACATCATCGAACCTTCGACCATGCAAGGTTACGATCGCGACCCGCGCGCCATCGCGCACCGCGCCGAGGAATACCTGAAGACCACCGGTATCGGCGACACCGTCTTCGCCGGTCCAGAACCAGAATTCTTCATCTTCGACGAAGTGAAGTTCAAGTCCGACATCTCCGGCTCGATGTTCAAGATCTACTCCGAGCAAGGTTCGTGGATGTCCGACCAAGACATCGAAGGCGGCAACAAAGGCCACCGTCCTGGTATCAAAGGCGGCTACTTCCCGGTTCCGCCGTTCGACCACGACCACGAAATCCGTACTGCCATGTGCAACGCACTGGAAGAGATGGGCCAGACCGTTGAAGTTCACCACCACGAAGTGGCGACTGCCGGTCAGAACGAAATCGGTGTCAAGTTCAACACCCTGGTGAAAAAAGCTGACGAAGTTCAGACCCTGAAATACGTTGTCCACAACGTTGCCGACGCTTACGGCCGCACTGCGACCTTCATGCCGAAGCCACTGTACGGCGACAACGGCTCGGGCATGCACGTACACATGTCCATCGCCAAAGACGGCAAGAACACCTTCGCTGGCGAAGGCTATGCCGGCCTGTCCGAAACCGCCCTGTACTTCATCGGCGGTATCATCAAGCACGGTAAGGCCCTGAACGGCTTCACCAACCCGGCCACCAACTCCTACAAGCGTCTGGTGCCAGGTTTCGAAGCGCCGGTGATGCTGGCCTACTCGGCTCGCAACCGCTCCGCCTCGATCCGTATTCCTTACGTCAACAGCCCACGCGGCCGTCGTATCGAAGCTCGCTTCCCGGATCCGGCTGCCAACCCGTACCTGGCTTTCGCAGCACTGCTGATGGCCGGTCTGGACGGTATCCAGAACAAGATCCACCCTGGCGATGCCGCTGACAAAAACCTGTACGACCTGCCGCCTGAAGAGGCGAAAGAGATCCCACAAGTTTGCGGCAGCCTGAAAGAAGCCCTGGAAGAGCTGGACAAGGGCCGTGCGTTCCTGACCAAGGGCGGCGTATTCTCCGACGACTTCATCGACGCTTACATCGCGCTGAAATCCGAAGAAGAAATCAAGGTCCGTACCTTCGTACACCCACTGGAATATGAGCTGTACTACAGCTGCTGATCCGGTAGCGCTGCGCTACGCAGCGTGACAAAAGAGGCCTCCTTCGGGAGGCCTTTTTATTGCCCACGATTTATGAAGCTACACAAATCCCCGGTGGGAGCGAGCCTGCTCGCGAATACGGTGGGTCATTGACGGGGATGGCGACCGCCTTCGCGAGCAGGCTCGCTCCCAAAGGGGATTTTGGCGTCTGAATGATCTCCGGATATATCCCGGGCTGGGCCAACCGCCGCACCCTGGCCTATGCTGCACCCCATCGCTTTCTTTCCCGGTCGATTTCATGGGTCGCACCTTTCTCTACATTCTGCTGCTGATCGCCTTGCCCGCCGCCGCGCAGATCTACAAGTACACCGACGCCAACGGCAACACGGTCTACAGCGATCACTCGCCGGACGGTGTTCATGCGCAGCCGGTCGAGTTGCCGCCACTCAACCGCGTCGCGCCACAGGCACCGAGCGCGCCAGCGCCTTCAAGCACCGACACACGCCCCGCGGCACGCAGTGCCTACGAGGTGCTGGAGCTGACCGGCCTGCCCAGCGAAGAAGCGCTGCGCGCCAACAACGGCACCTTCACTGTCAATGTGCTGATCAAGCCGCGCCTGCAGGCGCCACACCAATTGAGGCTGGTGCTGGACGACGCGCCTTACGGCCAGCCGAGCAATGTGCCAATCCTGCAACTGGTGAATGTCGATCGCGGCGAGCATCATCTCGCGGTGCAGGTGATCGACGGCGAAACGATCATCCAGCAGAGCCCAACAGTGGTGTTCACCGTGCAGCGGGTGCACAAGCCATGAAGATTTTCTGGCTGGTCCTGTGTCTGTTCGCCCTGCCCGTTTCGGCGGAGGTCTTCACCTACGTCGATGCGCAGGGTAATCGCGTCTACACCGATCAGCCGCGCGGCAATGCCAAGCGCGTTCCCATCGCAACCAGCAACCGCATGTCGGCCAAACCCACGGTCGCTGCGCCGATCAACGCCGCAAAAAAATCCCCGGAACAACCGCTGTTTCACTACGACATGCTGCGCATCCTCATCCCCGAGCCGGACGCGACCCTTCGCAGCAGCGCGGGCGAGGTGATCGTCAGCGTCACCAGCGAACCGGGTCTACAGCAGGGTCACCGCTATCGCCTGCTGCTGGACGGACAAGCCACTGGCGAGCCGGGCCTGAGTCCTGTTTTCCCGCTGAGCAACATTGATCGCGGCAGCCATAACCTGTCAGTGGAAATCCTCGATGAGCAGGGTCGCACCGTCGAACGCACCGCTAACCAGCCGTTCCACATGCTGCGCATCTCGCTGGCACAGAAACGCCAGGTCAAACCCTGCGTCAGCGAGGACTATGGCGTACGCCCGGAATGCCCATTGAAAGACAAACCCACCGAAGAAAAAAATCCCTTCCTGCGCTTCTTCTAACGCTGTTCAGCTTTGCGCACTATATTGGTGCACAAGACTGCACCGTACTCACATTTCAACCCAATTTGGTTCGAAACTTCACGCCCTGAGCACATTGGCGCCACGCAAGCGAGCGTCAAACGCCTGTTTCAGGGGACGAACGCTTCTTTTCGGAGCCTTGGTTTGGTTTTTGCATTTTCCGTTTAACGACGCCTGCTTCTTGCGCACGCTCCGCCCCCAAAAGAGGCTCCGATGACTATTAGCGACGCAATCCACCGTTTGCTGCTCGACAACCTGACCACCGCTACCATCCTGCTCGACGCCGAATTGCGCCTTGAGTACATGAACCCGGCGGCCGAGATGCTGCTGGCCATCAGCGGCCAGCGCAGCCATGGGCAGTTCATCAGCGAGTTGTTCACCGAGTCTACCGAGGCGCTCAACTCGCTGCGTCAGGCAGTCGAACAGGCGCACCCGTTCACCAAGCGCGAAGCGATGCTCACCGCCCTCACCGGCCAGACCCTGACCGTGGACTACGCGGTGACGCCGATCCTCAGCAACGGCGCAACCATGCTCTTGCTGGAAGTGCACCCGCGTGACCGCCTGCTGCGGATCACCAAGGAAGAGGCGCAGTTGTCCAAGCAGGAAACCAGCAAAATGCTGGTGCGCGGTCTGGCCCATGAGATCAAGAATCCGCTCGGCGGCATCCGTGGCGCCGCGCAATTGCTGGCCCGCGAGTTGCCGGAAGACAGCCTGCGCGACTACACCAACGTGATCATTGAAGAGGCCGACCGCCTGCGTAATCTGGTCGACCGCATGCTCGGCTCGAACAAGCTGCCATCGCTGGCGCTGTGCAACGTCCACGAAGTGCTCGAACGCGTCTGCCAACTGGTCGAGGCGGAAAGCCAGGGCTGCATCACCTTGGTGCGCGACTACGACCCGAGCATTCCCGACGTATTGATCGACCGCGAACAAATGATTCAGGCCGTGCTGAACATCGTGCGCAACGCGATGCAGGCAATCAGCAGCCAGAACGAGCTGCGTCTGGGGCGCATCAGCCTGCGCACCCGGACCATGCGCCAGTTCACCATCGGCCACGTCCGCCATCGCCTGGTAACCAAGATCGAAATCATCGACAACGGCCCGGGGATCCCGGCGGAACTTCAGGAAACCATCTTCTTTCCCATGGTCAGCGGCCGCCCGGACGGTACCGGGCTGGGCCTGGCCATCACCCAGAACATCATCAGCCAGCACCAGGGCCTGATCGAGTGTGACAGCCACCCCGGCCACACCACGTTCTCGATCTTTCTGCCACTGGAACAAGGAGCCACATCGACATGAGCCGTAGTGAAACCGTGTGGATCGTCGATGACGACCGTTCTATCCGTTGGGTTCTGGAAAAAGCCTTGCAGCAGGAAGGCATGACCACGCAGAGCTTCGACAGCGCCGATGGCGTGATGAGTCGTCTGGCCCGTCAGCAGCCTGATGTGATCATTTCCGACATCCGCATGCCGGGCGCCAGTGGCCTCGATCTGCTGGCGCGCATCCGCGAACAGCACCCACGGTTGCCGGTCATCATCATGACCGCTCACTCCGACCTGGACAGCGCCGTCGCCTCCTATCAGGGCGGCGCGTTCGAGTACCTGCCCAAGCCGTTCGACGTTGACGAGGCGGTGTCGCTGGTCAAGCGCGCCAATCAGCATGCGCAGGAACAGCAAGGCCTGGAAGTGGTACCCGCGCTGACCCGCACCCCGGAAATCATCGGTGAAGCACCGGCGATGCAGGAAGTGTTTCGCGCCATCGGCCGCTTGAGCCACTCCAACATCACGGTGTTGATCAACGGCGAGTCCGGCACCGGTAAAGAACTGGTGGCCCACGCCCTGCACCGCCACAGCCCGCGCGCGGCCTCGCCGTTCATCGCATTGAACATGGCGGCGATCCCCAAGGACCTGATGGAATCCGAGCTGTTCGGCCACGAGAAAGGCGCGTTTACCGGCGCGGCCAACCTGCGTCGCGGGCGTTTCGAACAGGCGGACGGCGGCACGCTGTTCCTTGATGAAATCGGCGACATGCCAGCCGATACCCAGACCCGTTTGCTGCGGGTGCTGGCCGATGGCGAGTTCTATCGCGTTGGCGGGCATGTGCCGGTCAAGGTCGACGTGCGGATCATTGCCGCGACCCACCAGAACCTGGAAACCCTGGTGCACGCCGGCAAATTCCGTGAGGACTTGTTCCACCGCCTCAACGTGATCCGCATCCACATTCCGCGCCTGTCGGACCGTCGCGAAGACATCCCGACCCTGGCCAAACACTTCCTCAGCCGCGCCGCGCAAGAACTGGCGGTGGAACCGAAGCTGCTGAAAAGCGAGACCGAGGAATACCTGAAGAACCTGCCATGGCCGGGCAACGTGCGGCAGTTGGAGAACACCTGCCGCTGGATCACCGTGATGGCCTCCGGTCGCGAAGTGCACATCAGTGACCTGCCGCCGGAACTGCTGAGCCTGCCGCAGGATTCGGCACCGGTGACCAATTGGGAGCAGGCGCTGCGTCAGTGGGCCGATCAAGCCTTGGCCCGTGGCCAGTCGAGCCTGCTCGACAGCGCAGTGCCGGCTTTCGAACGGATCATGATCGAGACCGCGCTGAAGCACACGGCCGGACGCCGGCGTGATGCGGCGGTATTGCTCGGTTGGGGGCGTAATACCCTGACCCGCAAGATCAAGGAATTGGGGATGAAAGTGGATGGCGGGGATGATGATGAGGGGGATGAGGGCTAAGCCCCTCCTCTAATCGTCCGCAAAAAGATCGCAGCCTTCGGCAGCTCCTGCAGAGAATGTATAGCCCTGCAGGAGCTGTCGAAGGCTGCGATCTTTTTTTGTGTGCACCGCCACAAGGCACGGCGAACCGCAATTGGGCATATCTCACTGATCAAAAAAACACCAACCGTGTTCAAAGTTCCAACCAAGAAGAAGCATCAAAGCCCCGATTTACGGGGCTTTCGTGCATCTGAAGCTTTTTTCTGTTTCGAAATACTAAAACTGGCACGCCGCCTGCAACATCCCTCACAGGTGATTCGATTCACCACCCGTTTCGGGGGCCTTGGTACAGGCAGGCCGGGGATTCCCCTCTTTACACCGGGTTCAAACCGCAACGCGGCGAACCCACCCTTTTGGGATCCTTGGTACAGGCAGGCCGGGGGTTCCCTCTTTACACCGGACCGACGCTCTCAGCGAAGTCCACCCCGTTTTGGGAACCCCGGTACAGGCAGGCCGGGGATTCCCGCTTTTATTGCTCCCGGAGATGGATCTCCAGCCGCCAGCGGTCATCGACCTTGCTCCCGGTCCATTCCCCTTGCAGCGGCCGCGCCGCCAGCACTGTCAACAACAGCCCACCGTCACTCGCTCGCGTACGCCAGTTCACATCCTTGCCATTGAGCTTGAGCTGGCCCTTCTGCGCGCGGCCTTCAGCCTGAAACAACAAGGCCACGGTACCGTCGATGATCTCGCCGTGCAGCTTCGGCTCATTGTTGAACCACACCACCAGGCCGTCAGCGGTCACGTCAACCTGCTGCAGCACGCTCGGGTCCGGCGTGGTCAGGCGACCGATCATCAAGCCGACCATCAAGCCGAAAATCGCCAGCGAACCGATCACCCGCGGGAATAGTTTCGAACGCGGGTCGGCTGGCGGCGTAGAATGCGCGTCATCTTTACCTGCGGAGCCGTGCATGTTTCACGTCATCCTTTTTCAACCAGAAATTCCGCCGAACACCGGCAACGTTATCAGGCTGTGCGCCAACAGTGGCTGCCACCTGCATTTGATCGAACCGCTGGGTTTCGAGATGGACGACAAGCGCTTGCGCCGGGCCGGACTCGACTACCACGAATATGCCACGTTGCAGCGCCACGCCGACCTCGCCAGCTGCCTGGAGAGCCTCGGCAACCCACGGCTGTTCGCCTTCACCACCAAGGGCTCGCGGCCGTTTCACGACGCCGCGTTCGTCCCGGGCGATGCGTTCATCTTCGGCCCGGAAAGCCGTGGCCTGCCACCGGAAGTGCTCGACGCCCTGCCCGCCGAGCAGCGTCTGCGCCTGCCGATGCGTGAAGGCTGCCGCAGCCTGAACCTGTCCAACACCGTGGCGGTGGCCGTGTACGAAGCGTGGCGGCAGAACGACTTCAAATAACCACCCGCCCGCAAAAACATCACCCCTGTAGGAGCTGCCGAAGGCTGCGATCTTTTGATCCTGTTTTTGAAGATCAAGATCAAAAGATCGCAGCCTGCGGCAGCTCCTACATGAAGTCATGAAGTCTGTATTCCAACCCAAGAAAAAAGCGCCCGTTACGGCGCTTTTTTCGTTGTCGCTCAAACCGCTTATTGAACGGTCGGCGTCTCGCCCGCAGCCTGCATGCGCTGCAGCTCTTGCGCGTACAGGGCGTCGAAGTTCACTGGCGCCAGCATCAGGGCCGGGAACGAACCGCGGGTCACCAGGCTGTCCAGGGTTTCGCGCGCGTACGGGAACAGGATGTTCGGGCAGAACGCACCCAGAGTGTGGCTCATCGAAGCCGCGTCCAGGTTCTTGATCAGGAAGATACCGGCCTGCTGCACTTCAGCGATAAAGGCCACTTCGTCGCCGTTTTTCACGGTCACGGACAGGGTCAGCACGACTTCGTAGAAATCGCCTTCCAGTTCTTTCTGGCGGGTATTCAGGTCCAGACCGACGGTCGGGTCCCACTGCTGGCGGAAGATCGCCGGGCTTTTCGGGGCTTCGAAAGACAGATCGCGTACGTAGATGCGCTGCAAGGAGAATTGCGGTGCGGTTTCTTCTTCGCTGGCTGCAGTGTTCTGTTGGTCAGTCATCTCAGATCCTTTCTGATCTTGGGTCTTTTAGGGATTGCTGTACGTGGGTGCAGCCGTTCAGGCCTTGAGCAGCGCGTCGAGCTTGCCGGCGCGCTCCAGGGCATACAAATCATCACAACCGCCGATGTGCTTGTCGCCGATCCAGATCTGCGGCACGGAGGTGCGTCCGGCCTTCTGGCTCATGGCAGCACGAATCTGCGGCTTGCCATCGACCTTGATCTCTTCGAAGGCCACACCTTTGTTCGCGAGCAATTGCTTGGCTCGCATGCAATAAGGGCAGTAATCGCTGGAGTAGACGATGACTTCGCTCATATCACTTCACCAACGGCAGGTTGTCGCCTTTCCAGCTGGAGATCCCGCCGGACAGCTTGGCGGCGGTGAAGCCGGATTTCATCAGCTCGCGAGCGTGGGTACCAGCGGTCTGGCCCAGGGCGTCCACCAGAATGATGGTCTTGGCCTTGTGCTTTTCCAGCTCACCGGCACGCGCAGCCAGCTTGTCTTGAGGAATGTTGATCGCGCCAACGATATGACCGGCGGCGTAATCTTTCGCCGGACGGATGTCCACCACCACGCCTGCGTCCTTGTTGACCAATGCGGTCAGCTCGCCAGTGCTCAGGCTTTTACCGCCGCCCTGCATCGTGTGCGCCAGCAGCAGAGCCAGCAGTACGACGAAGATACCGACAAGAATGTAGTGGTTAGTGGCAAATTCAATCAGGTGAGCAACCATCGAAGGAGGTTCCAGGGCGTTAAAATGTCGGCCAGTATACACAGCCACTATGGTGGGCCAAACCCCGTCCGGCGGTGACGCCGCAGGAACTTCGCTTTAAACTGCCACTCCCTTTTCCATCGCCCTCTTCTTTATTAGCCACGAGTGGATTCCATGACTACCACGCCTAAACCTTTGGTCCTGATGATTCTCGACGGCTTCGGTCACAGTGACAGCCACGAATCCAATGCCGTGTATGCGGCGAAGAAGCCTGTGCTCGACCGTCTGTGGGCCACGGTGCCGAACGGCCTGATCTCGGGCAGCGGCATGGACGTCGGTCTGCCGGACGGCCAGATGGGCAACTCCGAAGTCGGCCACATGAACCTCGGCGCCGGGCGCGTGGTGTATCAGGACTTCACGCGCGTGACCAAAGCGATCCGCGACGGCGAGTTTTTCGAGAACCCGACCATCTGCGCGGCTGTGGATAAAGCCGTGGCCGCCGGCAAAGCCGTGCATTTCATGGGACTGCTGTCCGATGGCGGCGTGCACAGCCACCAGGATCACTTGATCGCCATGGCCGAACTGGCATTCAAGCGCGGCGCCGAAAAAATCTACCTGCACGCCTTTCTTGATGGCCGCGACACGCCGCCAAAGAGCGCCGCTTCGTCGATCGAACTGCTCGATGCGACGTTCCAGGCGCTCGGCAAGGGGCGCATCGCCAGCCTCATCGGTCGCTACTACGCGATGGACCGTGACAACCGTTGGGACCGTGTATCACAGGCCTACAACCTGATCGTCGACGGCAACGCCGAATTCAACGCCGCCACTGCTCAGGAAGGCCTCGACGCTGCCTACGCCCGTGGCGAAAGCGACGAATTCGTCAAAGCCACCACCATCGGCGAGCCGGTCAAGGTTGAAGACGGCGACGCCGTGGTGTTCATGAACTTCCGCGCCGACCGCGCCCGCGAGCTGAGCCGCGTGTTCGTCGAAGACGATTTCAAGGAATTCGAGCGCGCGCGCCAGCCAAAAGTGCAGTACGTCGGCTTGACCCAATACGCGGCCAGCATCCCGGCCCCGGCCGCCTTCGCTCCGGGCAGCCTGGAAAATGTACTTGGCGACTATCTGGCAAAAAACGGCAAGACCCAGCTGCGCATCGCCGAAACCGAAAAATACGCACACGTCACTTTCTTCTTTTCCGGTGGCCGTGAAGAACCGTTCCCGGGCGAAGAGCGCATTCTGATCCCGTCGCCGAAAGTCGCCACCTACGACCTGCAGCCGGAAATGAGTGCGCCGGAAGTGACTGACCGTATCGTCGATGCGATCGAACACCAGCGTTACGACGTGATCGTGGTCAACTACGCCAACGGCGACATGGTCGGCCACAGCGGCGTGTTCGACGCTGCGGTGAAAGCCGTGGAATGCCTGGACACCTGCGTCGGGCGCATCGTCGAGGCGCTGGAAAAAGTCGGCGGCGAAGCGCTGATCACCGCTGACCACGGCAACGTCGAAAAAATGGCCGATGAAGAAACCCACCAGGCGCACACCGCGCACACCACCGAACCTGTGCCGTTCATTTATGTCGGCAAGCGTGACCTCAAGGTCCGTCAAGGCGGCGTACTGGCGGACGTGGCTCCGACCATGCTGATGCTGCTGGGCCTGGAAAAACCGGCGGAGATGACGGGTACCTCGATTCTGGTGTAATTCACCAGATCAAACACCGCCAAACCCTGTGGGAGCTGGCTTGCCAGCGATAGCAATCTGACAGCCAACAGCTATGTTGAATGTGCAGACGCCATCGCTGGCAAGCCAGCTCCCACAGTGGTTTATGGGGTTTTCGAAATGGAAATGGGCCTCTGCGCCGCTCCAGTTATCACACAAGCCCAATTGGGCGTTTTTTTTGCAGCCCCGGGCGGGCATACTAGGCCGTCCATTACCCTGGTGCCGCCCGCCTCTATGCTCCGCGTCCTGATCGCCCTCGCTCTGACCTGCCTGCTCCAACCGGCCTTCGCTGACGAGCGCGCGCAAACCCAACAGCAGTTGGATGCCACGCGTCAGGACATTGCCGAGCTGAAAAAGCTGCTGGGCAAGCTGCAGGAAGAAAAATCCGGTGTGCAGAAAGAGCTCAAGGGCACCGAAACCGAAATGGGCAAGCTCGAGAAACAGGTCGATGCCCTGCAGAAAGAGCTGAAGAAGAGCGAATCCGAGCTGCAGCGACTCGATGCGGAGAAAAAAAAACTCCAGAGCGCGCGCACTGAACAGCAGCGACTGATCGCCATCCAGGCCCGCGCGGCCTATCAGAACGGCCGTCAGGAATACCTCAAGCTGCTGCTCAACCAGCAGAATCCCGAGAAATTCGCCCGCACCCTCACCTATTACGATTACCTGAGCCAGGCCCGCCTGGAGCAGTTGAAGAACTTCAACGAAACCCTGCGCCAACTGGCCAATGTCGAAAAAGACATCGCCACGCAGCAGGCGCAATTGCTGGTGCAGAAAAGCAGCCTCGACAGCCAGCGCGACGAACTGGAAAAAGTCCGCAAGGAGCGCCAGCAAGTCCTCGCCAAGCTCAACGATGACGTGAAAGCCCGCGACCAGAAACTGGCCGCCCGCGAGCAGGATCAGGCAGACCTGTCTAAAGTCCTTAAAACCATTGAAGAAACCCTGGCCCGTCAGGCCCGTGAGGCAGAAGAAGCGCGGCAGAAAGCGCTGATCGCCCAGCAGGAAGCGGAAAAAAAGCGTTTGCGTGAGGCGCAGGCTGACACCAGCGACTCCCCACGAAAACCAGTCAAGTCAACGCCAGGCGCGCTGGTATCCAGCAGCGGCGAGACCTTCGGTGGCCCTTTTGCTGCAACCCGGGGAAAACTTCCGTGGCCGGTTGATGGTCGATTGCTGGCACGCTTCGGCGAAAGCCGTGGCGACGATGCCCGCACCAAGTGGGATGGCGTGATGATCAGCGCCGCCGCCGGCAGCCAGGTGCATGCCGTGCACGGCGGGCGAGTGGTGTTCGCCGACTGGTTGCGTGGCGCCGGCCTGCTGGTGATCCTCGATCACGGCAATGGTTATCTGAGTCTTTACGGTCACAACCAGACGCTGCTCAAGTCGGCCGGTGACGTGGTAAAAGCCGGTGAGTCGATCTCCACTGTAGGTAACAGTGGCGGTCAGGACACACCAGCGCTGTATTTCGCAATTCGTCAGCAGGGTCACCCGAGTGATCCGGCGCAATGGTGTCACGCGCAAGGATAAGCGCGTCGCCTAATTCAGGAGTTCGTTCGACATGCTGCATTTGTCCCGCCTTACCTCGCTGGCCCTGACGATCGCCCTGGTGATCGGCGCGCCTCTGGCGTTCGCCGCTCAACCGGCCCCGGCCGTCGCACCGGCAGGCACTGCCGCGACCGCCAAGGCACCGTTGCCGCTGGAAGAGTTGCGCACCTTTGCCGAGGTGATGGACCGGATCAAGGCCGCCTATGTCGAGCCGGTGGACGACAAGACCCTTTTGGAAAACGCGATCAAGGGCATGCTCAGCAACCTCGATCCACACTCCGCCTATCTCGGCCCTGAAGACTTCACCGAACTGCAGGAAAGCACCAGCGGTGAATTCGGCGGCCTGGGCATCGAAGTCGGCTCCGAAGACGGTTTCATCAAAGTCGTCTCGCCGATCGACGACACCCCGGCGTCGAAGGCCGGCATTCAGGCCGGGGACTTCATCGTCAAGATCAACGGCCAGCCGACCCGTGGCCAGACCATGACCGAAGCCGTGGACAAGATGCGCGGCAAGATCGGCCAGAAAATCACCCTGACTCTGGTGCGCGATGGCGGTACGCCGTTCGACGTGACTCTGGCCCGCGCCGTGATTCAAGTGAAGAGCGTCAAGGCGCAGCTGCTGGAGTCGGGCTACGGCTACATCCGCATCACCCAGTTCCAGGTCAAGACCGGCGAAGAGGTCTCCAAGGCCCTGGCCAAGCTGCGCAAGGATAACGGCAAGAAGCTCAACGGCATCATCCTCGACCTGCGCAACAACCCGGGCGGGGTGCTGCAGGCCGCCGTGGAAGTGGTCGACCATTTCATCAAGAAAGGCCTGATCGTCTACACCAAAGGCCGGATCGCCAACTCCGAACTGCGCTTCTCCGCCACCGGCAAGGATGAAAGCGAAGCGGTACCAATGGTCGTGCTGATCAACGGTGGCAGCGCCTCGGCTTCGGAAATTGTCGCCGGCGCCCTGCAGGACCAGAAACGCGCCGTGGTCATGGGCACCACCAGTTTCGGCAAAGGCTCGGTGCAGACCGTGCTGCCGCTGAACAACGACCGCGCATTGAAGATCACCACGGCACTGTACTTCACGCCGAACGGCCGCTCGATCCAGGCCCAGGGCATCGTCCCGGACATCGAAGTGCGCAAGGCCAAGATCACCAACGAAGCCGACGGCGACTACTTCAAGGAAGCCGACCTGCAAGGTCACCTGGGCAACGGCAACGGCGGCGCGGACAAGCCGACCGGTTCCGGTGCGAAGGCCAAGGCCATGCCGCAGGATGACGATTACCAGTTGGCCCAGGCGCTGAGCCTGCTCAAAGGGCTGAGCATCACATCCGGCCGTTGAGGATGTCGTTGCGTTTGCTCTTCGTCCTGCTGTGCTGTCTGGCGGGTGCTGCTCACGCGGAACCCGCCAGGACCACCTCGCAAAAAGCCTACCTGACGCTGATCATCGACGACCTGGGGCAGAACCTGCCCCGGGATCGCCGCGTGCTGGCCCTGCCCGGCCCGGTGACCACAGCGATCATGCCCGACACCCCGCACGCTACCGAATTCGCCCGCGAAGCCCATCGCGCCGGCAAGATCGTAATTCTGCACATGCCGATGGACCCGGCCACCGGCCCTTACGCCTGGCATCCCGAACTGCCGCTCGAGGAACTGCAAAAGCGCCTCGACGCCGCCTTCAAAATGGTCCCATACACCGCTGGCATCAACAACCACATGGGCAGTCGCATGACCGCTCAGCCGCTGGCGATGGCGTGGCTGATGGGTGAGTTGCAGCGCCGACACAAGTTCTTCGTCGACAGCCGCACCAGTGCGCAGACCGTGGCGGCGCAACAGGCACAGAAGATCGATCTGGCGAGTGTTTCGCGGGATGTGTTCCTTGATGACGAGCGCACCGAAGCCGCCATCTTCACCCAACTGCAGACCGCCATCAGTCTGGCGCGCAAGCAGGGTTCGGCGGTGATGATCGGTCACCCGTATCCGCAGACCCTGGCCGTACTGGAACGTGAATTGCCGAAGCTCAAGGCACAAGGCATCGAGTGGATCGACATCAAGCAGATGATCAGCGTGCGCAGCAATCGCGCCACCGCCGCCCATGGCAAGGACGGCGTCTACCGTTGAACAGCCTCGCCCGCTATACATAATTACCGCCAAACGGCCCGCTCACGGCCGGATAGTGAGCCCTGCAACCGTGACGACTCTTCCCGAGTCGTCTTTCACTATCAGGGCTGATTATGAATACCGAAGACACGGACGCAGGCGTCCCGCAACAGGCAAAACCGATCACGCTGGACAATCTGCTGATCAACTTCACGACTGATTTCCAGCGCATCTGGGACAGCAGCGGATCGAAAGCGGCACCCGGGAGCTTTTGGCGCCCGACCCCCTCTCCCGAGATGCTGCCGGGTTACTTTCCGTTAGGCGATGTCGTGGTGGGCAGCCACGACAACATCAACGCAAAACACATCGTGGCCGTTGTCAGCGAGCGCGAGACCGACCCGACAAAAGCCAGAGCCCTCAGCGCGCCCCTCGACTTTGAACAAGTCTGGAAAGATACCGGCTCGGGCGCCAAAACCAACTGCACGGTCTGGCGACCGCTGCCCCCGGCCGGCTACGTTGCCTTGGGCCAGGTTTGCTCCAGCGGCGACGACAAGCCACTGCTCAGTAGCGTGCGCTGCGTCCGGGCCGATCTGGTGATCGCTTCAACGGTCGGCAATATGCTCTGGAGCGACAAGGGCAGCGGTGCACGGCAAAGTTTCAGCGCCTGGAGCGTCACGCCGCCCAGCGCACCGCCAGGAGACATTCACTTCGCACCCGGCACCTTCGTTGCGGCAGACAGCTTCAACCGACCACAGGCCGAGGTCAGTGTCTTTGCCTTGCGGATGCAGATCGCGCCGCTGATCAAATCATCGCCAGTGTTGCCGGCGCTCCGCGCAGCGGACGCTCCGCAAACCAACGGAGCGGCCTCCCTCGCTCAAGTGGTGGAACTTCCGTGGTTCGTGGTCAAGGATGACCTGTCACCGCTCGAACAATTACGCACCACGCCCTTCTATCGCCTGGAAAGAACCGACCAGTATTATCTGGTCGGGAGCGGACACAATACGGGCGACAAGGCGCGGGCATTCAAGTGGACTGCGCAACGGCTGCAGAATCCGAAGGTGCTGCGCCTGTTCACCCAGGTTACCGCCATCAGTTTTGTGAGCGCCTGGGCAACAAAGGGCGACGTCCATCCGTCACTGCCATTCTCGGCGAGACTCGACCGCCAGTTCACGCACTGCGAAACCTCAACCAGCGGCTGGCTGACACCGTTCATCAGCCACGTCCTCGCCATGGCCGACAAAGGCAAATTTGTCGCGGCTTATCAGCAGGAAAGCTTCTACGAGCTACTTCGTGCAGATGGCTCGCAAGCGGGGATCAACCTTGGTTACACCCAGTTCGAGAGCCTGGAACTGCTGCAGTATCCGCCGCACGAATGCATCCATGAAGCCGCGGACAAAGCGTTGCCGACAGCTACAGATAGCGCCCCATGATTTCGTCGACCACACCGTCCTTGCGCATCTGATCCAGCGCCGCCTGCAGCCTGGCGACCGTTGCATCCGACACGTCCTTGTTCAGCGCCAGGTACAACTCGGCGCTGTTGAAGCGCAATACGGTCTTGAGTCCGGTCACCCCGTCCTGCCGCGCCAGGTAACGCCCGGCAGGATCACCGGTGGCCCACAGGTCGATCTGGCCATTGACCAGTTTCTTTGCGTTGTCCTGATCGCGCAGGACGACCACCGGCTTCAAGCCTTGCTTGGCCAGGGTCTCGGCAATTGCGTCGCCCTTGTAGGCACCGATCTTGTATTTGCGCGCATCGCTGAGGGTTTCGAGGGTGATCTTGCTGTCGGCCCGGGCCAACATGATCCAGTCGTCCGGACCGATCGGGCCGACCCACTTGAACAGGTTTTCGCGATCCGGCAGGCGCGCCATCACGAAAGCACCGTAACCGGGATTTTCCAGTGCCAGTTTGTAGACCCGCTCCCACGGAAAGCGCAGCGTCAGGCTGTAGGTGAGCCCGGCACGCTTGAACATTTCACGCACGATGTCGGCGGCAATGCCGTTGATGTTCTCGCCCTTGGCGAAATTCTTGCCGTCTTTCGCCATGTTGTAGGGCGGAAAGTTTTCGGTGAGGAGCACCAGATCGGTGTCGGGACTGTTTTCGGCCCGCGCCGTGTTGAGCAACAACACAGAAGCACTGGCGAGAACAAGAAGCAGGCGTTTGATCATGTCGGGCTACCGGAATCCATGGCGTGCCCAAGAGTGCCTTGGGTACGCCATGCTGTCCACTGGCCTGTACGGTTTAGCGCATCACAATGCCGCGTTTGGCCATGTACGCTTTCGCTTCCTGCACGGTGTATTCGCCGAAGTGGAAAATACTCGCCGCCAGCACCGCGCTGGCGTGGCCTTCGAGGATGCCGTCGGCCAGATGCTGCAGGTTGCCGACACCGCCGGAAGCGATCACCGGAATGCCCAGCGCATCGCTGATCGCGCGAGTCACGCCGAGGTCGAAGCCGTTTTTCATGCCGTCCTGATCCATGCTGGTCAGCAGGATCTCACCGGCACCGAGGCCTTCCATCTTCTTCGCCCACTCGACTGCATCGAGACCGGTCGGTTTGCGCCCGCCGTGGGTGAAGATTTCCCAGCGTGGGGTTTCACCCGGGCCGGAGACCTTCTTCGCGTCAATAGCGACGACGATGCATTGCGAGCCGAAATGCTGCGCCGCTTCACCGACGAATTCCGGGTTGAACACCGCCGCGGTATTGATCGAGACCTTGTCCGCACCGGCGTTGAGCAGGTTGCGGATGTCCTGCACGGTGCGCACGCCGCCGCCCACGGTCAGCGGAATGAACACCTGGCTGGCCATGCGCTCGACGGTATGCAGCGTGGTGTCGCGGCCATCGACGCTGGCGGTGATGTCGAGAAAGGTAATCTCGTCGGCACCCTGCTCGTCATAACGACGGGCGATTTCCACCGGATCGCCGGCATCGCGGATGTTCTCGAACTTCACACCTTTGACGACCCGGCCGTTGTCCACGTCCAGGCAAGGGATGATGCGTTTGGCCAGCGCCATGGTCAGTCCTCAGCCTTGGTACGAATCGCAGAAAGCTTGCGCTTCGGCGACGTCGAGGGTGCCTTCGTAGATCGCCCGGCCAGTGATTGCGCCAATGATGCCCGGCGCCTTGGCGTCGAGCAGCGACTTGATGTCACCCAGATTGTGGATACCGCCGGAAGCAATCACCGGGATCTTCGTCGCAGCAGCCAGCGCAGCGGTGAACGGTACGTTGCAGCCCTGCATCATGCCGTCTTTGGCGATGTCGGTATAAACGATCGACGATACGCCGTCGGCTTCGAACTGCCTGGCTAGATCGATGACCTGCACGGTGCTGATTTCAGCCCAGCCATCGGTGGCGACGAAGCCGTCCTTGGCATCCAGACCGACGATGATCTTGCCCGGGAACGCACGGCAGGCTTCAGCGACGAACGCCGGATCCTTCACCGCTTTGGTGCCGATGATCACATAGCTCACGCCCGCCTTGACGTAGTGCTCGATGGTTTCCAGCGAGCGAATGCCGCCGCCGATCTGGATCGGCAGGTTCGGGTAGCGTTTGGCAATCGCGGTCACCACTTCGCCGTTGACCGGCTGGCCTTCGAACGCGCCGTTCAGATCGACCAGATGCAGACGACGGCAACCGCCCTCCACCCACTTGGCAGCCATGCTCACCGGGTCATCGGAGAACACTGTGGAATCTTCCATGCGGCCCTGGCGCAGACGTACGCAGGCACCGTCTTTAAGATCGATAGCGGGAATAATCAGCATCTGGCAAACCTTCAAATTTGAATGTTCAGCTTGGCTCGGAAATCAGTTTTTCTCGAGCGCCCACAGGTCGCTTTCGATGCTTTCAAACCGCTCTTTGAGGTGGGTCTGCACATCGAAAATCGCCCTGTTGTAATAGTGCGGAGCAATTTCGCGGGTAAACAGCTCAAGAATTTCCGCCGCTTCGAACGAACCCAGGTCGAGTTCGAACCGATCCTCCATGAACCGCTGAATCTTGCGATTGGCCTCGCTCTCCTGTTCGGGAGTGAGGGTCAGGATCGGCGGCTTGGATTTCCTGGCAGCCATTTACCAGCGACCGTCCCACGCGGCGAAGTTCTGCAGCAATTGCAGGCCATGGGTATGGCTCTTCTCCGGGTGGAACTGCACAGCGAAACGCGAGCCATCGGCCAGCGCGGCAGCGAAATCGATCCCGTAATGACCGCTACCGACTACCTGCCGCGCGTTGGCGGCGGCGATGTAGTAGCTGTGCACGAAGTAGAAACGCGCCATGTCCGGAATGTCGTGCCACAGCGGGTGGCTGACCTTCTGCTGCACCTCGTTCCAGCCCATGTGCGGGACTTTCAGATGCTCGCCGTCTTCATGCAGGTCTTTGCCGAAGAACTTAACCGCGCCCGGGAACAGGCCGATGCAGTCGACGCCGTCGTTCTCTTCGCTGCTGTCGAGCAGGGCTTGCATGCCGACACAGATGCCGAGGAACGGACGATCCTGGCTGACTTCACGCACCAGCGCGTCGAAACCGAGGCGACGGATCTCCGCCATGCAGTCGCGAATCGCGCCAACGCCCGGGAATACCACGCGGTCGGCTTCACGGATCACGTCCGCATCACTGGTGATCAGCACCTTGCCGGCGCCCACGTGCTCGAGGGCCTTGGCCACCGAGTGCAGGTTGCCCATGCCGTAGTCGATAACTGCAACCGTCTGCATTACAGAACGCCTTTGGTCGATGGCATTTGCCCGGCCATGCGCTCATCCAGCTCGACGGCCATGCGCAGCGCGCGGCCGAATGCCTTGAACACGGTTTCGATCTGGTGGTGGGTATTGGTGCCACGCAGGTTGTCGATGTGCAGGCTGACCAGCGCGTGGTTGACGAAGCCCTGGAAGAATTCCTGGAACAGGTCGACGTCGAAGCCGCCCACAGTGGCGCGGGTGTACGGCACGTGCATCTGCAGGCCCGGGCGGCCGGAGAAATCGATCACCACGCGCGACAGCGCTTCATCGAGCGGCACGTAGGCGTGACCGTAGCGACGGATGCCTTTCTTGTCGCCGATGGCTTTGGCGAAGGCCTGGCCGAGGGTGATACCGACGTCTTCCACGGTATGGTGGTCGTCGATATGCAGATCGCCCTTGCATTCAATATCCAGGTCGATCAACCCGTGACGGGCGATCTGATCCAGCATGTGCTCAAGAAAAGGAACACCGATATCGAATCGGGCCTTTCCGGTGCCATCAAGGTTGATCGAGGCTTTGATCTGGGTTTCCAGAGTGTCGCGCTCGACAGACGCCTTACGTTCGGCCATCACCAGCTCCGCAAAATCATTGGGCGAAAAAGGCAGCCATTATAGGCACGCGGGGCCGAAACAGAAACACGCGACGTGATATGCCTGACGGACAGAAGGCCCGGCTGTCGCGGGTAGACATGTCCATACAAGCCATTACAGCCACCCCGAAAACAAATGTGGGAGCGAGCCTGCTCGCGAATGCGGTGAGTCAGCCAACACTTATGGCAACTGACCGTCCGTCTTCGCGAGCAGGCTCGCTCCCACAGGGGTACTGCGTTTTACCCATTACTTAGTGAAACAGTACCGCCGTCTTCTGCAGGGTCACCCACACACCCCACGCCAACGGAATGCCCACCACCAGCCACGCGGCAATTGCCAGCGGCTTGCTGCCCGGCGCGGCTTTCCACTCCAGCACAGTACTTGCATCAGCACCTTTGTCGTGGCCCAGCGCCTGTTCGGCGGCCAGTTCGGCGTCGGTCATGAAGTACTTGTCGGCCACCGGACGCACCAGCAGGTTGCAGAGGAAACCCAGCACCAGCAGACCGGCGAGGATGTACAGGGTGATGTCGTAAGCCGCCGCGCGCTCAACGCCGATGCTCAACTGATACTCACGCAGGTAGTTCACCAGCACCGGACCGAGCACGCCGGCCGCAGCCCAGGCGGTCAGCAGGCGACCATGGATCGCACCGACCATTTGTGTGCCGAACAGGTCGGCCAGATACGCCGGAACGGTCGCAAAACCACCGCCGTACATCGACAGGATGATGCAGAACGCCGCCACGAACAGCGCTACGTTGCCCAGATGGCCCATGTTCGGGATCAGCGCGTACAGGGCAAAACCGAGGGCGAAGAACACGAAGTAAGTGTTTTTGCGACCCAGGTAGTCCGAGAACGAGGCCCAGAAGAAGCGGCCACCGATGTTGAACAGGCTCAGCAGACCTGTGAAGCCGGCAGCAATCGCGGCGATCGAAGCCAGTTGCCCGGCGTCCAGTTGACCAAACGGCACGTCAACGCCCAGCAGCTTGCCGCCGAACACCTCCTGCAGCAGTGGCGAGGCCATGCCGAGGATGCCGATACCGGCCGACACGTTCAGGCACAGCACCAGCCACACCAGACGGAACTGCGGGGTTTTCCACGCTACATTCACGTGGACGTGACGGTGAGTGATCATCGAGTTCGAGGCTTTTTTCGCCGGAGCGGTCCAGCCTTCAGGCTTCCACCCGGTTGGCGGCACGCGGTAGGCCAATGCGCCACCGATCATGAACACGAAGTAGATCGCGGCCATGGCCACGAAGCTCTGCCAGACGCCGACACCGGCAGGCGAAGCGAAGTGGCTCATCAGCGCAGTCGCCAACGGTGCACCGACCATCGCGCCGCCGCCGAAGCCCATGATCGCCATGCCGGTCGCCATGCCGCGCTTGTCCGGAAACCACTTGATCAGGGTCGACACCGGCGAGATATAGCCCAGGCCCAGACCGATACCGCCGATCACGCCGGAGCCGATCCACATCAGCCAGATCTGGTGGGTATAAATCCCCAGTGCCGAGATCAGCAGACCGCCGCACCAGCACAGCGCCGAAACCACACCGGCCTTGCGTGGCCCGGCGTGTTCCAGCCAGCCACCCCAGATCGCGGCCGAGCAGCCGAGGAAGATGAAGAACAGGGTGTAGATCCAGCCGAGCATGGAGATCGGCCAGTCGCATTGCGAAGAGAAGACCTGAGCCATGAAGCTCATGTCCGGTGCGCAAGCCACCGGAGCCGTGACGCCCAGCGCCTTGGACAGCGGCAACCAGAACACCGAGAAACCGTAGGCCATGCCGATGCACAGGTGAATGGCCAGAGCGGCCGGTGGAACCAGCCAACGGTTGAAACCGGGCTTGGCGATAATGCGTTCCTTGGACAGGAACGCAGGCTGGTCGGCGCGAAGGCCGTCCGCCGTGATGCTCGTGCTCATTGTGTATCCCCCAATTATTAGTATGGTTCGCCAGCCACTGCCCACCCTCGGCCTTTATGCACGCAGGCATGACCGTTTTTTCGGGTGAAGCTCCTTGAAGGCGCGACGTTAAGTCGCAGAAGGACGGACGAACCGGCGAAGGTTACCATTTGCACGTGACAGAAAAACCAAACTGATATCACCTTTTTCATGTCATCTGATCTCGTCCCCCACAGGAAAAAGCCATGCCGATCGTTGTCCAAGCGCTGCACGATGCCAGTTACCAGGATCAACAGGATCTGCAGAAAATCTATCGGGACGCCCCGCAATGGCTGTTCGCACCGTATTCCGGGGACGCTCAACTGATCGAAAACAGCCTGGCTGACAGCTCTTTGATTGCAGGACGTTTCAATGATCGCCTGCTGGGCGCAGCTCGCCTGACAAGGCACGACCGGGTTTGGTATTTGTCACATTTGTGTGTACGAAAAGTCACCCGGCGCCGTGGGGTGGCCGAGCGTCTGGTGAACCAAGCGCAGAAAATGGCGTCGCAAGCGGGTGCACAACTGCGCCTGCGGGCACCGGCCGGGCATCTTGAAATCCAGGCGCTGGCCATCAAATTGCAAGTGCCGCTGGACGTCCTCGCGACATGACTGCGCCCCGAACTGGGCGGATCCAGCGCTATACTCCCCGGCTAAATTACGAATTCGACTAACTACAAGGACTCGCCCATGAAAGCGTTCGGCAAAATCCTGGGTCTGGTACTTCTCGGGCTGTTGCTGATCATTGTGGCGGCGGGCTTCGCCCTGACCCACCTGTTTGATCCCAACGACTACAAAGACGAGATTCGCCAGATAGCCCGCGACAAGGCCCACATCGAGCTGACGCTCAATGGCGATATCGGCTGGAGCCTGTTCCCGTGGCTTGGCCTGGAACTGCATGACGCCAGCATCGCCACCCTGATCAATCCGACCGAGCCGTATGCCGATCTGCAAATGCTTGGCCTGTCCGTGCGCGTGCTGCCATTGCTGCGCCGCGAAGTGCAGATGAGCGACGTGCGTGTCGAAGGCCTGAACCTGCGCCTCAAACGCGACAAGTCCGGCCACGGCAACTGGGAAGACATCGGCAAGCTGCCGCCTCCTGCCGTGCCTGCCGGCAGCCCTGCGCCCGCCAGCCCGCCTGTCGCAGAGGCCTCCGCCCAGCCGGAAAAACCGCCGCAGCCGATCCGCCTCGACATCGACAGCCTGACCGTCAACAACGCCCGGGTTGAATACAACGACGAGCAGACCGGCAAACAGTACAGCGCCGAAAGCATCCAGCTGAGCACCGGTGCGGTACACGACTCGACCAACATTCCGCTGAAAGCCACGGCGTTCCTCAGCACCAATCAGCCGGTGCTGCGCGTGCGTACCGAACTCAATGGCGAGCTGCGCATCGAGCGTGCATTGCAACGCTACAAGTTCGAAGACATGAAGTTGTCCGGCGAACTGACTGGCGACCCGCTGCAGGGCAAGGCCATGACCTTCTCCGCCCAAGGGCAGATCTTGCTGGACAAGGCAGCGAACGTCGCCGAATGGACCGGGATCAAGATATCTGCCAACCAGTTGCGCGCCTTGGGTGAGCTGAAAGCCAACGACCTCGACAAGACTCCGCAGATCACTGGCGGTATTTCCATCGCCCAGTTCGATCTGGCCAAGTTCGTCGACAGCATCGGCCAGACACTGCCAGCGATGGCGCCCGGCAGCCTGAGCAAGGTCGAGCTGGTCAGCCGCGTGGCCGCGACGCCCACCAGCGTGGCCTTCGACAACATCAACCTGAAACTCGACGACAGCAGCTTCAGTGGACGCATTGCCGTTGAGGACTTCGCCAAGCAGTCGCTGCGGGCGATCCTCAAGGCTGACACGTTTGATGTCGACCGCTACCTGCCGCCGAAATCGGAAAAAGCCAAAAACGCCACGCAAGTGCGTCAGGCCGAAGTCGCCAGCACCGAAGCCGATGCCATGGCCGGCGCCGGCAGCACACCGCTGCCGGACAAGCCGAGTAAAAGCGCCTGGAGCACTGAGCGCCTGTTGCCGGTCGAGCGCCTGGCCAAACTCGACGTTGATGCCGATCTGAGCTTCGGCCAACTGACCCTCGATAAACTGCCGATCCAGAACGCCGCGCTCAAAGCCACCGGCCAGGGCGGCCTGCTGACCCTGGAAAACCTGCGCGGCGGGCTGTACAACGGCGACTTCGAAGCCAAGGGCACCCTCGATGTGCGTCCAAGCGCGCCAGTGTTGAATCTACAAACCCGGATCAACCGCGTGCCGGTGGAGAAAATCCTCGAAAGCCAGGGCAAGAACCCGCCAGTCAAAGGTCTGGTCACACTGACCAGCAGTCTCACCGGCAGCGGCAACAGCCAGCAGGCGCTGATCGAAACCCTCAACGGCAACGCCAGTTTCGTGATCAACAACGGCGTGCTGCTCAACGCCAACCTTGAACAGCAACTGTGCAAAGGCATCGCCACGCTTAACCGCAAAACCCTCAGCGGCGAGCCACGGGGCAAGGACACACCGTTCCAGGAACTCAAGGGCAACCTGACCTTGCGCAACGGCGTGGCCAGCAACCCGGACCTGAAAGTGCGCATCCCCGGCATGACCGTCAACGGCGACGGCGACATCGACCTGCGCGTGCTGGGCATGGATTACCGCGTCGGCATCATCGTCGAAGGCGATACCAGCGCCATGCCGGATCCGGCCTGTCAGGTCGGCGAGAAATTCGTCGGCATCGAGTGGCCGCTGCGCTGCCGTGGTCCGCTGGAGCTGGGCGCCAAGGCCTGCCGTGTGGATAACGAACGCCTCGGCCAGGTCGCGACCAAAATGGCCGGAGACAAACTCAGCGAGAAGATCGATGAAAAACTCGGCGACAAGGTCAGCCCGGAATTGAAAAACGCATTGAAGGGGCTGTTCAAGCGATGAGAGCGGAGCAGTTTTCCACCGCGGTGCTGGAATGGTTCGACCGCCACGGCCGCCACGATTTGCCTTGGCAGCAGGACATCAACCCGTATCGGGTGTGGGTGTCGGAGATCATGTTGCAGCAGACCCAGGTCAGCACCGTGCTCAATTACTTCGACCGTTTCATGACCGCGCTGCCAACGGTGCAAGCGCTGGCCGAGGCGCCGGAGGACGAAGTGCTGCACCTGTGGACCGGGCTGGGTTACTACACCCGCGCGCGCAATTTGCAGAAGACCGCGAAGATCGTCGTCAGCCAGTACGGCGGCGAATTTCCGCGGGACGTCGAAAAGCTGACAGATCTGCCGGGCATCGGCCTGTCCACCGCCGGCGCCATCGCCAGCATCAGCATGGGCCTGCGCGCGCCGATCCTCGATGGCAACGTCAAACGCGTTCTGGCGCGTTTTACTGCGCAAGAGGGTTACCCGGGTGAACCGAAGGTTGCCAGACAGCTGTGGGCCAACGCAGAGCGTTTCACGCCACATGATCGAGTCAACGCCTACACCCAGGCGATGATGGATCTCGGCGCCACGCTGTGCACCCGCAGCAAACCCAGCTGCCTGCTGTGTCCGCTGGAAAAGGGCTGCGAGGCGCACATGCTCGGCCTGGAAACGCGCTACCCGATCCCCAAACCGCGCAAAGCGATACCGCAAAAACGTACGCTGATGCCGATGCTCGCCAATGGCGACGGCGCGATTCTGCTTTATCGCCGTCCCTCCAGCGGTCTGTGGGGCGGTTTGTGGAGCCTGCCGGAACTCGACGATCTCGACGACCTGCAACATCTGGCCGATCAGCACTCGCTGTCCATGGGCGAACAGCAGGCGCTGCCAAGCCTCGTTCACACCTTCAGTCATTTCCAGCTGTCCATCGAACCCTGGCTGGTTCAGGTACAGGAGGCCACCCATCACGTGGCCGAGGCCGACTGGCTCTGGTATAACCTCGCCACCCCGCCGCGCCTGGGCCTTGCTGCCCCGGTCAAAACCTTGCTCGAGCGCGCGGCCGCCGTATTGAACGCAGGAGAGTCGTCATGACCCGCACCATCATGTGCCGCAAGTACAAAGAAGAATTGCCCGCGCTGGAACGCGCTCCCTTCCCGGGCGCCAAAGGTCAGGACATTCTTGACCACGTCTCGGCCAAGGCCTGGGCTGACTGGCAGAAACACCAGACCCTGCTGATCAACGAAAAGCGTCTGAACATGATGAACGCCGAAGACCGCAAATACCTTCAGGGCGAAATGGACAAGTACTTCTCCGGCGAGGATTACGCCAAGGCCGAAGGCTACGTTCCGCCTGCTGAATAAACCCGCAAAATCCGGGGGCGAATCGTAAGCGACGGAATTAATTTAAGAAATTTTAAAAAAGTCGTTGACGTAAATCCGAAAAACCCTTTTAATGCGCCCCGTTGCCCAGATAGCTCAGTCGGTAGAGCAGGGGATTGAAAATCCCCGTGTCGGCGGTTCGATTCCGTCTCTGGGCACCAAATACCGAAAACCCTGAATCGCAAGATTCAGGGTTTTTTTATGCCTGCGATTTGATGCTGGCTCATTCCAGCCTTTTTCCTGGGCTGCGCAAATGCGCGACGGGTTTCGAACAAAGGCGATCCGCGCTACTTTGGCCGCACCTTATGGAAGAGGGTCATCCGCTCGATGAACCAGAAAAGAACCCGCGTGCCCCTGCCCCATCCGCCACCCTATCGCCAGAGCCGGATTGCATTCTGGCTGATGATACTGGTCGGCATACTGATCGCCTTCCTCATCGCCGCGTCGACTTATCTGATCGTCCATAGCTTGATCAGCGGTTCCATCACCACCTGGAACCGCTCCGGTCCACGCCATACCTACACCCTCGCGCAGCAACCCCGGATGTTCTGGTTCGAGATCGTGTCGCAGTGCGTCGGCACTCTGTTCCTGATAGCCGTCGGCTGGATCGGATTGTGGATTCACCGAATGGCGCGCGAGCCCGGTGACAAGCAGAAGGCCAAGCGCAGGCGGGGGTAAAGGAAGGCGCGGGATTTTACCCGCGCCTCGACGCTCAATTACACCCAACGTTATCCAGCGTCATTCCAATGGAACACCAGATTGCGCGCAGTACCGCTGCCAACGTCTGTCACGTCACGCCGCGTTTCGCCATTGCGCGTGGCGACTACCGTGTACTTACCGGGTGGCAATTGCACGTAGACCAGCGGACCCGTTTGGCTGAGGGTCAGTACGGTCTGCCCCGGCGACTTTTGAATCACCACATCGACATCAGCGGTGTACTGGTCTTGCGCGCCCACCGCGAACGTCATGTGCAGGTTGTAACCAGTGGATTGTTGAATGGCTTTTGACTCGTCCAGGCCGATCCCGCCGGACAGGTAGTTGATGCCGTTTTGCTGTTGTTGCTGGACTTGCACACCGGCACTGTCGATCAGGTCGAGATTGGCCGCCTGCAACATCGCCGGAAAAGCCAATGCCGCCACCGCCGCGATGGGCAGCAGGAATGAAAGAACGCGTTTCATGATGACGACTCCCGGGCTCTTGTAGAGCCCAACCGTTACTCCTTATTTGATCCGGCCAGGGAAGCACGTGTTTTAGAATGATTGGCACTTGGCCAGGGTGCGAAAGGGACTAATTCGAGACGCACTGCGGCTCGAATTTACAGAGTCGCCAACCCTCAATCCGGAACGCACTGCGTTCCGAGTGATTGCGCAGCCCGGCGTTGAAGCTCATTCTCGATCCGTCTTCGCCAAGGCCAAGTCCATATGAATTCACGCAGTCCCGCGTTTAGGCCCGACACAGCAACCGTGAGCGAACCTTTCAAAGAAGCTGCCGCCGATGGCTTTATGCTCGGCGGCTTCACCTGGCGTCACGCCCTGCCCGATGCGCAACGCCCGGTAGTCATCATCAACGCCGCCACCTCGGTACGCTGCCGACATTACTCGCGCTTCGCCGATTACCTGTTCGCCAACGGCTTCGACGTGATCACCTACGACTACCGACGCATCGGCGAATCGCGTCCGGCAACCCTGAGAGGCCTTGAGGCTTCATGGACCGACTGGGGCGCGCTGGATTTCGAGGCGATGCTCAAGCGCGCGCAACGAGAGCTCCCCGGCCAGCCAATCGATGTGGTTGGCCACAGTTTCGGCGGTTGCGCGGCGGGACTGGGTGAGTCCGGGCAGGTCATTCGTCGGCTGGTGACGGTCGGTGCACAGTTCGCTTACTGGCCTGACTATGCGCCGGAGCAGCGCTGGCGCATGTTCGGCAAATGGCATGTGCTGATGCCGCTTCTGACGCGCCTCTGTGGCTATTTCCCGGGCAAGCGCCTTGGCTGGCTGGAAGACACGCCAGCAGGCGTCGTACGCGACTGGAGCACGCCTGCCGCGCGCTACGAGCAGCGTCCGAGCGGCCGTCGACTGCTGAAAACAACCGGCCGCCTGCCCTTCGCCAATGTCCGCGCAAAGACCTTGGCGATCAGCATCAGCGACGACCCGTACGGTACGATCCCTGCCATCGAACGCCTGCTCGACTACTTCAGCCATGCGCCCAAAACCCACTTGCGTATCGAGCCGCAGGACATCGGCGAACAGCAAGTCGGACATTTCGCCTTTTTTCGTAGCGCATACCAAGCCACACTATGGCCCATCGCTCTGACCTGGCTGCAAATCGGCGAACTGCCACCCGCTGCACCCGGGCGGCCAGTGCCACGCAGCTGAGCCCTCTCAACGCACGATGGAACACACCATGGCCTCCGCCAACAAGCAGCAAAAACGCGCCGCCCGGGCCAAGACCAAGGCCAAGCAGAACCGCACCAAACGCGCCGAGGCGCCGCTCGAACTGGACCCGAACGATGACCGTATCGACTTCGAGTCGGTGGACCTGACCGAGCTGTTCAAGAAAATGATCGACGCCGAGAAGATCAGCCAGCAAGCCATGTGCAGCGCATTCCTCGAAGACCCGCTGCTGGAGCTGGTCTACGAGCAGGAAGGCGAAGAAGGCGCAATGGATTTCATCCTCGCCGCGCTGATCGAGTATCGCCAGTGGTCGCAAGAAACCGACGAAGCCGGTGCCCTGGCGTGGATCGAATCCCCGGCCTTCCAGGCCGACTATGTGGCGGCCTCCGACGCGATCGCCGCACACACCCAACAGAAGAACTGAGTTCCCATGGCATCCCTGAACAAGCAACAGAAACGCGCCAAACGCGCCAAGGCCAAAGCCAAGCACATCCGCATGGTCGGCCGTAAGCCGCTGGACCAGGACGACAACCTCGGGCATCTGGACGAGCCGATCCCGGAATACACCCTGGCGATGTTCAGCAAAATGCGCGACGCCGAAGCCGTCAGTCGCAACGAAATGCTGCTGACCCTGCTGCGCGAACTGGCGTTCATCATCGTTGACCATCCAGAGCTGCTGGACATGGAAAACGCCGAGAACGAAGGCATGGCCGCCACTCACCTGGCCGCCGACATGCTGATCGACTACCGCATGTGGGCCGACGGCATGGACATCGAAACCGCCCAGGCCTGGCTGACCGAGCCACAGTTCATCACCGATTTCGGGATTGCGCTGGATACTTACGGCAAGTCGCTGGAGGACAGCGCCCCCAAAGCCGAGTAACTTTTTGCACCTGACATTCACGCACGATCAAAAAAGGAGGTCAGGTGAAGAAGACAGCTTCATGCAAGGATGGACAATTGCCGAAATCAGAAGACTCAGCTGCGACCATCCAAAGCAAAACCGTTAAAACTCCCAAGGAAACAACTTGGGATGAATGGTTCGACGAAGAGAAAGGCAGCTCAGACTTTATGCTCTTGCGAGAACAAAGCTGATTACGGATATGTGGCGATGTTTCGCCACCTGCAGCACAAGCAAAAACGGCCGCTCGTCATCACTGACAGCGGCCGTTTTGCATTACGCGTTGCGGATCAGTTCAACACCACCGCACCACGCTTTTCCAGCTTGCGGCGGCGTGCCACCAGCAGGCCGGCGGCAACGACCATGAGGCTCAGCAGGCCGGTTGCGAGGATTTCCACGCGGTGGGCTTCCTGGAACAGCATGATGGTCAGGGCCGCGACGATGAAGATGATCACCGCGTAGGTCAGGCCCGGGAACAGCCACATGCTGAAGACGATTTTCTCGCCGCGGGCCATGCGTTGTTTCCGCATGCGCAGTTGCGAGAACGCGATCACCAGGTACACCAGCAATGCGATGGCGCCGGAGCTGGCCAGCAGGAATTCGAACACGGCAGCCGGGGCCACGTAGTTGGCGAAGGTGCAGAGGAACGCCGCGCCGGTCGACAGCATGACAGCCCAGTAAGGCGTACCGCTTTTGTTGACCCGAGTCGACATCGCCGGTGCGTCACCGCGCTTGCCGAGGGAGAACAGCATGCGCGACGAGGTGTACAGCGCCGAGTTCAGGCAGCTGGTGACCGCAACCAGAACCACGATGTCGACAATCATTTTCGCGTTCGGAATGCCCATGCGCTCAAGCACGGTCTGGTAGGAACCGAGGTTGGCCAGCGTAGGATCGTTCCACGGCACCAGGGCCACAACGATGAAGATCGAGACGAGGTAGAACAGGCCGATCCGCCAGATCACCGAGTTGGTGGCCTTGGAAATCTGCTTGCCCGGGTTCTTCGATTCCGCGGCCGCGATGGTCACGATTTCGGTACCCATGAACGAGAACATGGTAGTCAGGATTGCGCCCAGCACCGCGCCCATGCCGTTTGGCAGGAAGCCGCCGGAGTCGAACAAGTGCGAAACGCCGCTGACCTGACTGTTCGGCAGGAAGCCGAAGATCGCCGCGAGGCCGAGGATGATGAAGCCGATGATCGCCAGGACTTTGATCAGGGCAAACCAGAATTCGAACTCACCGTAGTTTTTCACGCTGAACAGGTTGGTCACCGTGAGCAACATGGTGATGACCAAGGCAAAGGCCCAGATCTCCACGCTCGGAAACCAGGCATGCAGGATGGTCGCGGCAGCGTTGGCTTCCAATGGAATCACCAATACCCAGAACCACCAGTACAACCAGCCGATGGTGAAGCCGGCCCAGTGCCCGATGGCACGGTCGGCGTACGTGGAGAACGAGCCGGTGTCGGGCGAAGCGACAGCCATTTCACCGAGCATGCGCATCACCAGCACCACCAGGGTACCGGCGGCGGCGTAGGCCAGCAGCACGGCAGGGCCGGCGGCAGCGATGGCGTGGCCGGAGCCAACGAACAGACCGGCGCCGATCACACCGGCGATCGACAACATGGTCACATGACGCGGTTTGAGCCCCTGTTCGAGGCCATTGGAGCTTGGGGTACTGCTCATCGGAACTACCTTTGCGAGGAAAGCGATTGCGTCCGACCTGCCTGGTTTTCCTTCTCGTAAAAAGAAACCAACAGGGCGTTCCAGATTCTGCACGCAATAAATGCGCCAAAATGTTTCAAACTCTGCTGTCCCGCGGCTTTGAACGCGACCGGACAGTCATCGCAAGTCCTTAAAATTAATGGCAATTCGCCAGAGCGTTACTGTGCGACTCACTTTTCAAACGAACAGACGCACCAGAAACACACTGAAAAAGTGTGGGATGCACAATAAAAGGGCGAATCAGGAACGTTCGGCCGGATAGCGCTTCCAACACCCCGCCAAAGCTGGCAACATCGCGCCTTTTTTTACGCAACACCCACGGGTTTGCACGTTCAAACACCCGTTCGGTTGTTGATGGGGCGACAGTCTGCTGTGCCGATGCGACAACCCGCCACACGCCATCCGCTTACCGCCCGTAGCGCTGTTGGCTGCCATTGAAACGCTATGCTAGCTTGGCCGCCTCGCCAGGAAGGCCCGCCAACAGCAGGAGCGCAACATATATGAGGAACGCACATGGCTGAGGCCACGCCCGCGCTTGAAATCCGCAACTTGCACAAACGCTACGGACAGCTTGAGGTGCTCAAAGGCATCTCGCTGACCGCTCGCGACGGCGATGTGATCTCGATCCTCGGTTCCTCCGGTTCCGGCAAGTCCACGTTCCTGCGTTGCATCAACCTGTTGGAAAACCCGCACCAGGGTCAGATTCTGGTGGCCGGGGAAGAACTCAAGCTCAAGCCCGCCAAGAACGGCGAACTGGTTGCCGCGGATGGCAAGCAGATCAACCGCCTGCGTTCCGAGATTGGTTTTGTATTTCAAAATTTTAATCTGTGGCCGCACATGAGCGTGCTCGACAACATCATCGAAGCCCCGCGCCGCGTGCTCGGCCAGAGCAAGGCCGAGGCGATCGAGGTCGCCGAAGCGCTGCTGGCCAAGGTCGGCATCGCCGACAAGCGCCACGCCTATCCGTCGCAATTGTCCGGTGGTCAGCAACAACGCGCCGCGATTGCCCGCACGCTGGCGATGCAGCCGAAGGTGATTCTGTTTGACGAGCCCACCTCTGCCCTTGACCCGGAAATGGTTCAGGAAGTACTTAGTGTCATCCGCGCACTGGCCGAAGAAGGCCGCACCATGCTGTTGGTGACCCACGAAATGGGCTTTGCCCGTCAGGTTTCCAGCGAAGTGGTGTTCCTCCACCAGGGGCTGGTGGAAGAGCAAGGATCGCCTCAGCAGGTGTTCGAAAACCCGCTTTCGGCGCGCTGCAAACAATTCATGTCCAGCAACCGCTAACGGAGCAACATGCATGCAGAATTTTAAAAAGGTCTTCCTGGCCGCCGCCGTCACCCTCGCATTCAGCGCCGGGGCCATGGCCGAGACCCTGAAGATGGGCATCGAAGCGGCTTACCCGCCGTTCAACAACAAAGACGCCAGCGGCAACGTGGTCGGCTTCGACAAAGACATCGGTGACGCCCTGTGCGCCAAGATGAAAGTCGAGTGCTCGGTGGTCACCTCCGACTGGGACGGCATCATCCCTGCGCTGAACGCCAAGAAGTTCGACTTCCTGGTGTCCTCGCTGTCGATCACCGAAGAGCGCAAGGGCGCGGTGGACTTCACCGACCCGTACTACTCGAACAAGCTGCAGTTCATCGCGCCGAAAGATAAAGAGTTCAAAACCGATAAGGATTCGCTCAAAGGCAAGATCATCGGCACCCAGCGCGCCACCCTCGCGGGCACCTGGCTTGAGGACACTTACGGTAGCGATATTGAAGTCAAACTCTACGACACCCAGGAAAACGCCTACCTGGACCTGACCTCCGGTCGTGTCGACGCCATCCTCGCCGACAAGTACGCCAACTACGACTGGCTGAAAACCGATGCAGGCAAGGCCTACGAGTTCAAAGGCGACCCGGTTGTGGAAAGCGACAAAATCGGCATCGCTGTACGCAAAGGCGATCCGCTGCGTGAGAAGCTGAACGCCGCGCTGAAGGAAATCGTCGCTGACGGTACCTACAAGAAAATCAACGACAAGTATTTCCCGTTCAGCATCTATTGATCTGACCTGCGGGACCGGCGCCATCCACCGACGGCGCCGGCTCCCGGCCTTGCCTGCCGCGATTTGAAAAGAAATCCATGATTATCGACCTCTACGGATTCGGCCCGGCCCTCGCTGCCGGTGCGCTGATGACCGTCAAACTGGCGCTGACGGCCCTGTGCCTGGGACTGGTGCTCGGTCTGCTCGGCGCCTTGGCCAAGACTTCCCCGTACAAGCCGCTGCAGTGGCTTGGCGGCACTTATTCGACGCTGGTGCGTGGCGTCCCGGAATTGCTCTGGGTGCTGTTGATCTATTTCGGTACGGTCAACTTGATGCGCAGCCTCGGTGAGTTTTTCGGCAACCCCGACCTGCAACTCAGCGCCTTCGCCGCCGGCGTAATCGCGCTGGGTCTGTGCTTCGGCGCCTACGCCACGGAAGTGTTTCGCGGCGCAATCCTTGCCATTCCCAAGGGCCACCGTGAAGCCGGTGTGGCGCTGGGCCTGTCGAAATGGCGGATCTTCACCAAGTTGATCATGCCGCAGATGTGGCGCATCGCCCTGCCCGGCCTGGGCAACCTGTTCATGATCCTGATGAAAGACACCGCGCTGGTCTCGGTAATCGGCCTGGAAGAAATCATGCGTCACGCGCAGATCGGCGTGACCGTGTCGAAACAACCGTTCACCTTCTATCTGGTGGCCGCAGTCATGTACCTCGGCCTGACGGTGCTGGCGATGACCGGCATGCACTTCCTGGAAAAACGCGCCGCTCGCGGCTTTGCGAGGAGCGCTTCATGAACTGGGAAGTGATCATCAAGTGGCTGCCGAAACTGGCGCAGGGCGCGACTTTGACCCTCGAACTGGTGGCGATTGCCGTGATTGCCGGCTTGCTGCTGGCGATTCCGCTGGGCATCGCCCGCTCGTCGAAGCTGTGGTACGTGCGCGCCTTGCCCTACGCCTACATCTTCTTTTTCCGTGGCACGCCGTTGCTGGTGCAACTGTTCCTCGTCTATTACGGCCTGGCGCAGTTCGATGCGGTGCGCAGCAGCGCGCTGTGGCCGTACCTGCGCGATCCGTTCTGGTGTACCACCGCGACCATGACCCTGCACACGGCGGCGTACATCGCCGAGATCCTGCGCGGCGCGATCCAGGCGATTCCGCCGGGCGAAATCGAAGCGGCGCGAGCACTGGGCATGTCCAAGCCCAAAGCGATGTTCTACATCATGCTGCCGCGTGCGGCGCGCATCGGCCTGCCGGCCTACAGCAATGAAGTGATCCTGATGCTCAAGGCCAGCGCACTGGCGAGCACCGTGACCCTGCTGGAACTGACCGGCATGGCCCGCACGATCATCGCGCGCACCTACCTGCCGGTGGAAATCTTCTTCGCCGCCGGCGTGTTCTATCTGCTGATGTCCTACGTGCTGGTGCGCGGCTTCAAGCTGCTGGAGCGCTGGCTGCACGTCGATGCCTGCCAAGGGCGTTGAAACTTCCCACGTGCTGACGGGCGAGGCCCTACTCGCCCGCTTCACCGCGCTGGATGATTTTCTTACGGCGCATCAGGCGCTGTGGAAACCTCGTCCGTTCACTCATCTTTCGCTTCCATGGGAAACCGCCTACCCCGAATTGGCTTCGTGGCTACGCGGACGATCGCTGGAAGATGCAGAGCGTGCACATAATCATCCCGCCGATCTCGCCGATGCCCCGGAGCCGTTCGCCTCATTGGCGGCGTTGTCGGCTGAGCTGAGCGCAGTGGGTGAGTTGCCGGGACATGCGCTGGAAACTGCAGGCCATCGATTGAATGTCGACGTACCGGGACGCAAGTGGCAGCAGATCGAAGCGTTCGGCAGCCGTTTGTCTTTCGCCTCGCCGCCAACGCATTGGCTGGACTGGTGTTCCGGCAAGGGGCATCTGGGCCGGCGCCTGTTGAGCGCCGGGCAACAGCTGACCTGTGTTGAATACGATCCGGCGTTGGTCGCCAGCGGTCAGGCCCTGAGTCAGCGTCATCATTTGCACGCCCTGCATGTCGAGCAGGATGTGCTCGCAACAGATGCGGCAACCGTGCTGAGCGCTCACCACACCCCGGTCGCCCTGCACGCCTGCGGTGATTTGCATGTGCGCCTGATGCAACTGGCAAGCGCGGCCGGATGTCAGCAGATGGCCATCGCCCCGTGCTGTTACAACCGGATTAATCGCAGCGAGTATCGGGCATTGTCCTCAGCGGGTTTGCGATCCGCCCTACAGCTCTCGCTCGAAGATCTGGCGCTGCCCATGAGCGAAACCGTCACCGCCGGTGCAAGAGTCCGACGTCAGCGCGACACCTCCATGGCGCGACGTTTGGCCTTTGATCTGCTGCAACGACAAGTACGCGGAGTAGACGAATACCTGCCCACCCCGTCCCTGCCCAATGCCTGGCTGGACAAACCTTTCGCCGATTACTGCCGCGACCTGGCAGCGCTGAAAGAGTTATCCACAATCAGCACGCCAGATTGGCAGGCACTGGAAGCCGCCGGTTGGCAGCGATTGGCCGAAGTTCGCAACCTGGAATTACTGCGTGGACTATACCGACGACCATTGGAGCTTTGGCTGAACCTTGATCGAGCCATTTTCCTCGCCGAACAGGGGTACGTCGTACGACTCGGCACCTTCTGCGACAGCTCGCTGACGCCGCGTAATTTTCTGCTGCTGGCCGAACGCGCCTGAAACTTTCACAGCCTGTGGATAACTCTGTTGATGGTTTTCCCGTGGATCCAATATCCACGGCCATTGCATGACCAAAACAGCATTGGTCATTTTTTGTTCATATTGATAAAAAACCTGTAAAACAGGGCTTTGCGCACAAAATGAGAACGTGTCCACAAATTCCCCTGCAACGCCAAGGTCGCGCCGATCCGTTGTGCATAAGCTTCCAATCAAAAGGACATAAACGGGTGAAATGGGTGCTTGAACGGTGCGGAAATCCTGCCATCGGTCTCTTGCTGGACTGGCGTCGCACAGCTCGATTTTGCAGTTTAAAACCTAATGACACAGCCCATTCCGCGCCTGATCCAGCGCGTGCGTAAAAATAGTCTGAATTCAGGGGTTTACAGAACCCTCCCAATCGCTATAATCGTCGCCCACACGCCGGTATAGCTCAGTTGGTAGAGCAACTGACTTGTAATCAGTAGGTCCCGGGTTCGACTCCTGGTGCCGGCACCATACAAAACAAAGCCCCTGCAGAAATGCAGGGGCTTTGTTGTTTCTGGCGTTTGGACTCCGCAGAGGTTTCCACATTGCTGCGACCAGACCTGCGGCCCCTTATCTCAAACTCCGTCCCCTGTGCTTCAAGCCGTTACAATTTCACATCAGCCCAACATTGACGGGCTCTCGCACCCACCTAGAATGCACCCCAACACACCCGCCAAGCCTAGGTTGACCCAGTCAGCAAGCTCAAATCGTGCGGTTTTTTTTTGCCCGGAGAAAACTACATGAGGCCCTTCGACAAGCCGGCCCTCAGCGTAGAACAGCAATTGGAACTGCTAAAGCAACGAGGCCTACAAGTCGCAAACGACGACCGCGCCATGTGTTTCCTTGAAGTGGTCACGCTGTTTCGCCTGAGCCCCTACATGCGCCCTTTTCAGGAAACGAACCCTGAACACACCTTCAAGCCTGGTAGCACTCTAAAAGCAGTCGTCGACATCTATCGTTTCGACGGTTCGTTGCGCCGCATTACCATGGATGCTATCGAACGTGTGGAAGTCGCCATACGAGCGACTATCAGCAACCACATGTGCCCTAAGTACGGGCCTGAATGGATAGCTGAGGCGTCAATCTTCTCCTCGTCATACTCACATTCTGATTTATTGCGGCCCCTGCGAGATCAACTGAGCAAGGAGCGCAACAAACTTGGACGTGAGATTGACCGTATAAAAAAGAGCAGCCGAGCAGATCAGATCCAGCAGCGGCGAATTGAAAATCGCATGCGCGATAACTATTTTCGATTCTACAGATCAACCTATTCCCATCCCGAGTTGCCACCCGCCTGGGCTGTTCTGGAAGACTGAGCCTTGGAACGGTGTCCAACCTGTTGGCAGAATTGGGGGACGGCAAAATTGGGGGGCAGGCCACGTTTATCAATTAATAGAGAGTCGCAGCCTTAATTCTTTTTTACGATTTTAGTGCCGACGCCATACAAAACGAAGCCTCTGCAGAAATGCAAGGGCTTCGTTGTTTTCTGTAGCAGAAGTCAGCCAAAAGGCTTTAAGTGGTATCAAGCAGGGAGCAGATCCCGCAACGCTTCCGGATGCTGACTTGCAACCCGCAAGAGAGTTTGCGCCGCACCCGTCGGCTGACGGCGACCCTGCTCCCAATCCTGCAATGTGCGCAGACTCACACCGATAAGTTTGGCAAACGCACTTTGTGAAACGCCCACTTTGGCACGTGCTTCCGCTGCCGCAGAGAGCGGCACCTGCGTTACGCGCGCGGCCTTTCCGGCCTTCATCTGACGTACAGATTCCAGCAAGTCCTGCTGGAATTGCTCCAGTTCATCGACCATCGCTGATTTCCTCCTTCAGTTGCTTAAGGAAGGCTACGGGCAAGTTGTCGAGCTTTGCCTTGGGTAGGCAATGAGCAACCAAATCGAGCCTTCAGAAAGCGTGTTGTAATAAATGACGCGTGTACCGCCTCGCTTGCCCATGCCGCTACGAGTCCACCGCACCTTACGCAAACCTCCACTGCCAGGCACGACATCACCAGCCAGAGGATTTGCAGCAAGCCAATTGATGAATTCATGGCGTTCACCATCACCCCATATGGCCTCTGCATAGCGCTTGAACATTTCCGTTTCGATGATTGTATACATGAACCGAACTATACGGCTACGCCGTATAAACAAACCATAAACGCTTATGGGGACAGATCGACGAAATGCATGGCGCGAAGAGTTGTGAAATCTGTTGTAACGAGAAGCCACTGCTAGCCACCGTTGCTCATTCGCCCCTCGCAAAGCTACCGTTCAGCTCGTCGCTGCCAATTCAGCGACCGGGCCTGATAACCCGGGTAAGATACAGGCGCACCAGCGCCCCAATTCACGTTTGCCGGCGCTTTTTTGTGTCTGCATTACCGTGCAATGGCGGCTGTGCGTGGGAGACCTTCGGGTCTGCCGGGTTCCTGTATCTCCGGTTTATCAGCCCGCGCATAGCTGCCACCCATTCGCCTGATAACGAATTGGCAGCTCTCATTTGATACAGGGAGTTCACAAATGAATGCCAATGATCCATCCGTAATCCGCCTAGCAATGGCACCGGTCACCTCACTCCACTTCCTTAACCACGGCAGGTGAAGCGAAATGACCCACTACCTCGATTTGAAAACCCCAGGCCTCACGCACTTTTCCTTCCAGGCCAATCAAGCGCTGTTCCGCACCAATCGTGGTGTGCCAGTAATCGCCGCCCTCTCGCACGCCTCACACTTGCTTCACATCTCCAAGCTACTGACTGCAGATTCCACAGTCTCTCGCGATCCTGACCTTCACGCTTACGCCTCCCAGTATCTGCAGGAGTTAAGCAAGGCGTTGATCGATGATGTCGTGAAAGTGATGGATGCGCCGCCGGACAAGCCGTAGATGTAATCACCCACATGAAGCCCTCGTTGATGCGAGGGCTTTTTGCGATTCAAACCTGACTGATCTCAAACACAAACGAAATCCTGCGTTGACTCGCACTCCACACATAACGCAAATGCTTACCCTGCTTCGGAATCGACACGGCCGGCGGGCGGAACGCAGCGACACATTCGTGGCCCGGCAAACGCACGCTGTTGTAGAGCATTCCCCACGATTCAGACTCGCGCAGTTGTCGGGCAAACGCCTGTGACGGGCCATAGGCTTCCGGATCGGGTTGATGCAAATGTGCAAAACCATCACGGACATCGTGCAGCGGCTTAACCACCCGATTGACGTAAGTGCGCATGGTCAACTCAAGATCCGCCTCGCTGGTGGCCGCGAGGAAACGCTCCTGGTGATAGCAGGTTTCGGCGATGGCCGCGGCCTGGCTGCTGGCGGCGTAGTAGACGCCGAAGGTGCCATCGGTGAAGCGGCTGCTTTTGCCGATGTGGGTGAACGCCGCCATCACCGGGGTTGAGCCGGGGCCGGAGAGCCAGTCTTCGGGGCGCACGCGGGCGAGGATGCCGGCCTGTTCGATCAGGCGATCATTGGTCAGCGCTTCCAGCGCGTAGGCGATTTCCAGGTCTTCGGGGTCGAGCACGTCTTCGAACAGCGCAATCGGCGGGAAGCTGCTGTTGACGATCCGGTAGGCCTTCGGCCATTGCGGCTCAGCCAGCGGCGGGGCCTTCAACCGCGCACCCCGTCGAGGTAGCGGCGTACGTCGGCGATGTCGACCACCCTCCCCGCCAGCATGTAATCCAGCGCCGTTCGACCATTGAATGGCGCAGCGGTGTTGGGGCTGCTGACCCAGGTGTAAGCGCGCTCACGGCTGTTGCTGAAGATGATGCTTAACGCCTTGTGAATGCCCATCAGGTACGAGATACGCTCCAGCGTGTCGTGCGGCAGGCGAATGTTCGGCGGCAGGTGTTTGTACTTGTAGAACGTGGTGTTGCCGACGCCGCCCAGCAGCGTGCGCTGCTGCTCGGCGTTGCAACCCCAGCGCTCCATGAGATTGAAGAAAAACTTCAGCGCGACGCGCCCGGCCTCGGGGACGTCGAGTTGTTCGCGTGGGGTGAGGGCTGGGGATGAGGTAGGCATGATCGTCCTTCTAAGCGGGTCCGCAAGATGAGCGTAGTACACATATGAATTTTTTACATGAAATTATTCGCATACGAATAAACGCCTAAGAATTTCCAAGTTGACACGTTAATGTTCCGTAGCAGAGGATCTGCCTCAAGAGCGCGAAACCGACTGCCATCAGGTGGCGATAGTCGGCGTTAGGAACCCCGTTGATGACCTGAAGATCAGCGCTCGGGTGAGACCTCTACCCTTGTTCAAGGGAGCAAAAAGCCGACAGCAATGTCGGTTTTTTATTGCCTGGTTTATTTGAGCATTTCGCTTGCCTAGTCGAAGTGCTGGCGAATTTTGCCTATGTGCATTCACATGCGGACGCTCTTCAGCGTCCCGTGAATGGCGGCTCTAGAGTCGCAACAAACTGGTGAAGACGAAATTGGAAAGCATCCCTGATGCTAAGGGCACTCGCGCTCAAAGCTGAAAAATATGCGCATATCTCGCCGGGGAAATTACAGGAGCCATAAGCCGTTTCTCCTCGAAAAACCCTCCCGGCGCACCAAAACCACGCACTTTTCTTGACCCCAATCACCCCCACGTCATCAAAAATCCCGATCCTGTGTCAGCTTCCAGCCATCGGCAGGGACATCAATTCGCTACTAAATCCGCGACAACTATGCTCAGGTGCTGGAATATAGCCGGCATATGACGCCGGATCGGCAGTCTCGTAAACAACAATACCCAGCCCACTTCAGAGGGCATTACCCATGGATAGCAGAACCTTACGCAACCTCATGCGCATCGTGCAGACCGGCTCGTTGTCGGCCGCAGCCGAGCATTCGTGCCTGACTGTGCAGGCCCTGGCCGCGCAGTTGAACAAGGTCGAAGAGCAGTTCGGTTTCCGCTTGTTTCGACGTTCCAACAAAGGGCTGACGCTGACGCCGCAAGGCACGGAGCTGACGCCCTACATGGACAAAGTGCTGATTGCCACGCGACAGATGGAAGAAAAGGTCGAGGCGCTCAAGGTGCCTGGCCAGCGCACGTTGAAGGTCGCGTTGAACAACACGTTGTCGTCTGACTTCAACCGGCGAATGATCGGACGCCTGATTGAGGTGTTTCCCGATTACCAGATGGAATTCAGCTACGCCGAGTCGATGGAAAACCTCAGCAAGCTGAAGAATGAGGACTTTGACCTCGCGGTGCTGATCGGCCCGCAGCGGCCGGGTTTGCCGAGCATTGTTTTGCCGGATGTGCAGGTGCAGGTGGTCGGTGCCCATTGCGGGCAGGAAAACGATCCACTGACGTTGCTGGGCAACAAGTTTCAGGTGCGTCCTGCGGAAGATTGTCCGTATTCCCACAGCTTCCTGCGTTTTCTCGACGCCGGACTGGGCAATCACGAGAACGGTCAGCGCATGGTCTATTCCTGCAGCGAGACCCTGACGCTGTCGTTGATCACGCAGATGGACGCAGTCGGCATGGTGTCGCGTGAGGCCGCACAAAAGAACGGCCTGACGATCTTCCCCGGTTTCGAGGATTTTCTCGAAGTGCGTCTGGCGGTGAACAACCCGAACCTGTCAGGCCAGGCCCTGAACGACGTGGTCGATCTGCCGCTACATGAACGAGCCGAGCGCAATGTACGCAGCCGTCCCAACCGCCACACTGAGAAAGAGGTTTTTGCTGAAATACGCACATAGCAACGTCGGAATGGCTGCATAAAATTCCGGGCGATCGAGCTGTATGTGCTGATCCTTGATCAACAAGGGTGTCAGGCTGATCGCAGCGACGATCGCCACCGGCAAGTATTCCAGCGCCCGCGCAACGAATGGCGGCCAGTGCTCGGTGTTGACTTGCAGCGGCAGCGCGCGTGGCAGGAAGGTCACGGCCATCATCAGCGCGACCACCAGAATCAGGAACGTTTGGTCAGGCATACACCCACTCCGCAGCCCACAAACGTGGCGATGAAAACATTGAATGGCGAAGTGCCGACCAGGCTCAGCGCGCCCATGCAGACGACGGCAGCCGCGGCGGCGATGAGTTTGTTGCGGGTGTTGCACAGCGACACCAGCACGTAGAGCATCATCGCGGTCAGCGCGTAGTCGAGCTGATATTTGATCAGGTGCGACGCATATTGCGCGCAGACAGCGCCCAACAATCCTCCCAGCACCCATGAGGTGTGGCAGAACAGGTTGAAGCCGATCAGGTAACGGATGTTGACCGGCGCGCCGGTGCCCAGTTTGACGCTGTGAAACGCGAAGGATTCGTCGGTCAGTCCACCGGCGTAGGCCCAGCGTTCCATGCGACTGAGGCCCAGTGCGCGCAGGGCCTTGGCCATGTACACCGACATCAGCATGTGCCGCGCATTGATCAGGAAGGTGGTCAATACGATGGTGGTCAGCGACGCACCACTGGAGATCAGCGCCAGCGCGGCAAATTGCGAAGCGCCGGCGTAGACGAATAAACACATCGCCACCGGCAGCCACATCGGCAGCCCGGCATTGACCGCCATCAGCCCGAACACGAATGACACCGTGAAGTAACCGGCCACCACCGGGCTGGCTTCGGCAAACGTGCGCGATGGCTGATGGGCAGCCATCAGCGGCGCACTGCCGGACGTTTCATTCATAGATCCCTCTCAAATGTCCGCTCGCCGTGGGGTTCGCAAAAACCCTGGGCAGTCCAGAATCGCTTGCCCGCGAGGTTAGCATCGTCGACGAACAGAAACATCCGTAATACACCGACCCGTTTCATGTCGGACGACGCCGCTTCCACCAGCCGCTGGCCGACGCCCTGGCTGCGATAGCGTGGGCTGACCGCCAAGTGGTTGATGGTGCCGCGACTGCCGAGCATGCCGCCAAGCACCGCACCGACGATTTCGCCCGCGACGTCGAAGGCCAGATAGGCGGTGGTGGTCTTCTGGATCAACACGCCGCGCAGGCATTTGGCGTCCTGCCATTCGCAGAACGACACTTCGTCGAACTGGCGGAAGAAGCGCTCCATGCGCTGCGCGTCCTTGGCGGTGGCACGTCGCAGCACCACCGGCGTCGAGCACTCGACGCCGTCGATTGGGGTGATCTGATTAGCGAACAATGTCGAAAGCGGTCCCGGGCCGCGAGAAGGAAATCGCCAGAATCTGCCGGTACGCCATGGCATGCGTGTGGGTGTTGCGCGCGGGGGTCACGTAGTGGCGCATGTCGCGGTCAAGGAAGTAGGTGGTGTCGAGAATTTCCTGGTAGGTGGTCGACGCCAATTGATGCTCGTGGATGTCGTAAAGACGACTCTCCGCGCCCTCGACATTGTTGCGCCCCCAGAAGTGCACACCGCTGAACGGATAGCCGTCGCAGTGAATCCCTTCCGGGGTGATTTCCAGCTGCTTGCCGGGTTTGATCTCGATGCGGATCTGATGAATCTGGCACTGCCAGATTTCATCGTGCAGTTCTTCCGGCAGCACGCTTTTGTACACCTCAAAATCGGTGTCGATCAGGCTGCGCATCACCGGCGAATTAATCACTTCATCGGAGAAGTCCTGAAAGTGCCGCACAACACCGCCCACGTAGGCGTTGTTTTCCTTGGACTGCACGTAGGCGCGATGCTCGAGTTGCTTGAGCTCACGTGTTTTCGGGTTGTATTCAAAGTCGCTGTAACGACGGTAACGCATGCCGGCTTCGGCCTGACCGTAGTAACTGTCTGGCTCCATGTTTTCCCAACTTTTGGTCAGTCTGACGAAGTCGGCAAAATGACCGTAGAGATTGAAGTCACCACCCTGGACGTTGACATATTTGTCGCGCCGTAGCGATTCGCCCACTTCTCTGTTCAAAACGATCATTACCAAATTCTCCGCTGCGTTGAGCGGCCTAATCTATTAGGTGGAGAATTTGCGTCCATGAGAAAGAATTTCAGGCATTTAAAGCCCTGTTTGAAACGGTACTTGAAGGCGCTTGAAAACCACTTTTACGTGACAAAAACACGGGTTTTTCCGGTTTTCGCAGAAAAGACCTCGAAAAAAAACCCCGAACCAGTCGGGGTTTTCTCATGTTTCTTACACCGGATCGTTCATCAGAAGATGTTGATCGGGTAATCCACGAATACACGCAACTCGTTGCCGCTGACGTTGTACTCGCTGGATTTCTGCGACACGCGCAGGATCGAGCTGCGCAATTTCACGCTCAAGTCTTTCGCCGGACCACTTTGTACGACGTATTTGACCTGGTTGAAAATCTCGCGCTCGGTGCCGCCTTCGCTGGTGGAGGTGGTGATGTTGTCGCCACGCACATAAGCGAAGTTGTAGCTCAGACCCGGTACGCCGAATGCGCCGAAGTCCAGGCCGTAGCCCAACTGCCAGCTGCGCTCGTCTTCGGCGTTGAAGTCCGACCAGTAGGAGTTGGCCAGGTAGATGGTGTTGCCACCGTCACCGACACGACCTTGCTCTTTCTGATAGCCGCCGTAGGCGTAGCCCAGGTTGCTGTCGCCGGTGGAGCGCTGATGCGCCACGGTGAACGAGTGCGGGCCGGTGGCGAACGTTGCTGCCAGGCTCCAGATCTTGTTGTCATCACCGGTAGCGCCACTTTCGCGGACGTAAGAGTCGTCCAGCTTGGTGCGATAGCCGTTGAAGTCCAGGGTCAGGGACTGATCCTTGTCGATCGGGAACACGTAGTTGGCGTTCACGTATTGCTTCTTCAGCACGTCTTCGACGTCGGAAGCGTACAGCGCCGCCTTGAATTGTTCGGTGAACTGATAGCTACCGCCCAACACGTTGATCGCCTTCAGACCACCGCTGTCACGGCCTTCAGCGCTTTTGCGCGACTCGGCAGTGAAACGACCGGCGTCCAGTTGCAGGCCTTTGATCTCTTTGGAAGTGATCAAGGTACCGGTGTAGCTTTCCGGCAGCAGACGCGAATTGTCATAGTTCAGCACCGGCAGGGCCGGCATCTGGTCACCGTAGGTCAGCACGGTGTTGGACAGACGGAATTTGACCGCAGCGCCGCCCTTGGACAAGTCATTGGCAGGCTTGCCGCTGTCGCCACGTTTGAAGAAGTCGATACCGCCGGCACCGCTGCGATCTTCGCTGCGTTCCAGGTTCAGGGCGTACAGGCCGAAAGCATCGACACCCACGCCGATGGTGCCTTGGGTGAAGCCGGACGAGAACGTACCGATAGCCGCTTGGCCCCACTCGGATTTGTCCGCGTTGCCGTCTTTGTAATCACGGTTGATGTAGGCATTGCGCAGCAGCACTTTGAGGCTGCTGTCTTCTACAAAACCCTTGGACTCGGCCTGGCCGTCAGCCATGGCCTGTGTGGCACTCAACATCCCCAGTGCGATCAGACTGATTCGCTTGTTCAACATTTTGTTTTCCTTATTACGGGTTGAAACGCGCTGTGTCGAACGGCTGAAACGGCGCTATTGCACTCTTTTTTCACCCCGAAACAAAAAGACCCGCCCACGGTAAACCGTGTCGGGCCCTTTTATTATTTTTGAGTCATGGCGGTTGGCCACAGGCGTTGGGCCGAATCGTAGCCGCGCCCTCAATAATGTGTCAATTTCAAGAATCGTCTTTAAATAGGTAAAAATCGTCTAAGAATCGTAAATTTTGCGATAGCGCATTGCTCGGAAATGCGCCCAGCCAGTGAATCCAGTTCGATTACGCGCAGCCGTCGAGACCGCATTGCGCGGCGGATTGCCCCGGCTCAACCGCGACCGCCGCTTGTCCCAACCAGTCGGCGAAAGACTGCGGCTTGCCAAGCCATGGGCTGATGTCGATCAGGGTGAATTGCCCGTCCTGCTCCAGCGCCAATGTTGGAAAACCCTGGCCGCCCAGTTGCGCCAAGAGTGCGCGGCTGGCTTTCACATGCGCTGTCGTATCAACGGATTTAAACGCAGCCGCAAAGGTGTTCTCGGCGTAGCCCAACTCACTGGCGAGTTCGAACAGTACGGATTCATCGGCAATCCGCCGTCCCTCAACGTAATGCGCCGTTTGCAAACGCCCAAGCAATTGCAGGCCACGGCCGTCGATGGACTCTGCCGCCATCACCGCTGCGATCGGCGGCGTCGAATCGAAAACCGCCGATTGATCCCGCAGCAGACCTTCGAAATACGCCTCGCCAAAAGGTTGCGCGGTGTATTCAGCGATGCGCCGGTCGTGGGGCATGACGTAATCACGCAGTTGCGGCGAAACGCGCTGACGGCTCGCGCCGCTCATCATTCCGCCCGCATGGGCAATGACCGGCAGCACTTGCTGTGCCGCTTGCACCAGCGGTTTGGCGCCGTAGCACCAGCCGCACAATGGATCGTATATGTAGTGAAGGATGATGAGAGAACTCCGGCAACCAATCAGGAAAATTCGATGCCGGCAGACTATTCCTACGCGTGTTGGGGAAAAACGCCGGAATGGCTCTCAGACTGTTCCGAGAATCGGTCGAATGGATTACCTGATCAGGTTGTATCGAAATCGACATAAATTGAAACAATCTGACAGGGGAACTTCTCAGGAATAAATAACGGCAGCAAATGCAAAGCATTACCATTCGCGCGTTTGAATTTCCCTACTCTTTCGGATGTGCTTTTCCATGCCTGCCCCGTTCAGCCTCACGCCCGTCACCCTTGGATTGTCTGCGGTTCTGTCTAGCGGTTTTGCTTATTCCGCCACTGAACTGCCCGCCACGGCGATCAGCGCCGAAGAACAAGCAGAAGACCCGCGCGTCAAGATCAGCACCACTGCGACCCGCACCATGACCCCGGTGCGTTATGTGCCGCAGGCCATCGACTCGATCAAGACCTCGAACGTCGCCGACTACGGCACCAACGACATCGGCGATGCTCTGAGCGGCATTCCCAACGTCAGCAGCAGCGCCGACACGCGCTTCGACAGCCTGCGCATCCGCGGCTTCGACGCCAGCAACGACTTCTATCTGGACGGCATTCGCGACGACAGCCAGTACAAGCGCGACCTGCACAACATCGAGCGGGTCGAGGTGCTCAAAGGTCCGGCGGCGGTACTTTACGGCCGTGGCAGCCAGGGCGGGATCGTCAACCGCGTGAGCAAGCTGCCCGAGTTCGGCCGTCGCTCGACCATCGAAGCCCAAGGCGGCAGCGACGACCTGCGCAGCCTGTACGCCGACCTCAGCACCGACCCCAGCGAAAACCTCAGTCTGCGCCTGAACATGGGCAATATGGATGAAAACAGCTTCCGCGACGGCGTCAGCGGCAATCGCCAGCTGTTCGCGCCGTCGATGAGCTGGCAGCTGACTCCGGACCTGAACTGGCTGGTGCAATACGAATACACCCGCTACAACCGCACCCCGGATCGCGGCATTCCCGGTGTGAATGGCCGCCCGGCGGACGTCAGTCGCGAGACCACTTACGGCAACGATCACGATTTCATCGACGACAAGGCGCAGTCCCTGCGTTCGAAACTCACCTACGAGATCAACGACAACTGGCAGCTGCGCCAGACCTTGGGGGTATTCAAGCTCGACAGCGATTTCGACAACACCTACCTGACCAGCTTCGATCCGAAAACCAACAAGGTTGCGCGCCAGCACTGGCACCAGGATCTGACCACCCGCAACGTCTATAACAACCTCGAACTGGAAGGCGGTTTCGATACCTTTGGCCTTGAGCATCGCCTGCTGACCGGCGTCGAGATCGGCAGCCAGCGCCGCGATCCGAAGTTGTACAACGCCGCGACCGGCAGGACCCAGGGCGCGCAGCCGGTGCCTTCCCTTGACCTGTTCAACCCCAACCGCGAGCTCCGCCACACCGGCAGCATGCAGGTGTTTAGCGACAGCCACACCGAAGTCGAAAGCCGCGCGGTGTACGTACAGGATCAGTTGCGTCTGAACGAGCAATGGCAACTGCTGGCCGGCTTGCGCTACGACACGTTCGATATCGAGTCGACCAACCAGCTCAAGAACCTCACTGAGGATCGTGACAGCCACAGCACCAGCCCGCGCTTCGGGATTGTCTGGACGCCACTGCAGAATCATTCGTTCTATGCCTCGTGGTCGAAGACTTTCTCGCCCGTCGGCGGCGGCCTGATCGGCATCACCCCTGGTGCTGCCGGCAATAGCAACGACTTGAGTCCGGAGCTGACCAAACAGAAAGAAATCGGCGTGAAAAGCGACTGGCTGGATGATCGCTTGAGCACCACTCTGGCGGTCTACGACCTGGAACTTTACAACCGCCGCACCAGCGACCCGAACGATCCGACCCTGACCGTCATGACCGGTCTTCAGCGCTCACGGGGGGTGGAGCTGACCGCCACCGGCAAACTGGTCGGCAACTGGTACATGCGCGGTGGCGTCGGCGTGCAGGACACCACCATCGAGAAGGACAACAACGGCCTGGAAGGCAAACGCGTCAACAACGTAGCCAAACACAACGGCAGCCTGTTCCTGACCTGGAAACCGGAAATGGGCTGGTACGGCGAAACCGGTCTGACCCTGGTTGGCCAGCGTTATGCCGACAACGCCAACACCACCGTGCTGCCGGGGTATGGCCGCTGGGATGCGCTGCTCGGCTACCGCTTCAAGGACTGGGACTTGCGCGCGGCACTGAACAACATCACCGACCGCGAGTATTACGCCTCGGCCACCAGCCAATATCAGATCCAGCCAGGCGCACCGCGCAGCGTGGTGATGACCGGTACCTACAGTTTTTAAAAGCAGGATCAAAAGATCGCAGCCTTCGGCAGCTCCTGCATGGGGTGGTGTGCTTCCCTGTAGGAGCTGCCGAAGGCTGCGATCTTTTCGGTTTTCCATAAAAAAGCGCTGCCATCCCGGCAGCGCTTTTACCAATCCTTGTTGTTTTTCTTATCCTTGCATCACAGCCCACAACGCTTCCAGTTCGGCCTCGCTGAACAGGTCAGCGGGATAGCGCTCAATCATCATCCGGCGCGGATCAGGTTCCCTGATCTGACGCGTTCCATTGGACTTCAAAAAGTGCGCGACAATCTGGAGCGATTCGCCGTTTACGACCATGGGATGCAAATTCCGCTCGCTGATTACGTTCACTTCGGCGTTCATTTCAGCGCTCTCTCCCCGTTCGTGAGCGGCTAAGTTATCCAAGGTATATGACAGAACTGTTGAAGTTCCCCCCCTCCCTAGTGCGCGTTATCCGATACAAGAGCTATGCCAAGGTTTCCGATTTGTCGACAGGCGGATACAAAGAAGCCCGCGGTCCAGCAGGACCGCGGGCTTCTTCGCACCCATCGCAAAAAACTTGCAGCCCGGGTGATTTATTAATCAACTCAGGCTGTTACGTCTCACCTCACTCTTTGTGCGGGGCTGGCTGCTGTTGGGTAAGGCAGTGGATATTGCCGCCGCCCAGTAACAGTTCGCGGCCCGGCACCATCACCACTTCGTGCTGCGGGAACAGCTTCTGCAGGATTTCCCGCGCAGGCGCGTCCATCGGATCGTCGAAGCTCGGCGCGATGATGCCGCCGTTGACGATCAGGAAGTTCACGTAGGAACCGGCCAGGCGCACGGACGGGTTGCGCTCCTGCGTACCGTCCACCGGATCGACACCGGCGCACTCTTCTTCGGTGGCGTACAGCGGCCCCGGAATCGGCATCTTGTGCACCGTGAATGGGCGGCCCTTGGCGTCGGTGCTGCTTTGCAGCACGTTCATTGCGGCCTGGCAGCGCGGGTAATTCGGATCCTGCGGATCGTCGGTCCACGCCAGCAATACTTCGCCCGGGCGCACGTAGCAGCAGAAGTTATCCACATGGCCGTCGGTTTCGTCGTTGAACAGGCCATCCGGCAACCAGATGATCTTATCCACAGACAGATTGTCGCGCAGCACCGCTTCGATCTCTTCGCGCCCCAGATGCGGATTGCGGTTGTGGTTGAGCAGGCACTCTTCGGTGGTGATCAGCGTGCCTTCACCGTCGACGTGAATCGAACCGCCTTCCAGCACAAAACCTTCGGTGCGATAACGCGGGCTGCGCTCGATTTCGAGGATCTTGCCACCGACCTGCGAATCACGGTTCCACGGCGAATACAGACCGCCTTCAAACCCGCCCCAGGCATTGAAATCCCAGTTCACACCGCGTACTTCGCCGCTGTTGTTGATGACGAAGGTCGGGCCGCTGTCGCGCACCCAGGCGTCATCGCTGGACATCTCGACCACCCGAATATTCGGTACATCGAGGCGTGCACGAGCGTTCTCGTACTGACCGGCCGACACCGCGACCGTCACTGGTTCAAACCGCGCGATGGCTTTGGCCACGGCCGCATGCGCGGCTTGCGCCGGCTTGCCACCCAGGCGCCAGTTGTCCGGACGCTCGGGCCAGATCATCCAGGTCTGGGTCTGCGGCGCCCACTCGGCCGGCATGTAGAAGCCATCGTCACGCGGGGTACTTTTCAAGGTGGTCATCGGATCAGGACTCCTGGGAACCGTCGAGGGGGTTGCGAAGCAATGGCGACTTTATAACCGATAAATATCGGCATTAAAAGCTAACAACCAACCGAGCATCGAAAATCCAACAACAATTATCGATATAAATCCGAATCCCTGTTGGAGCTGCCGCAGGCTGCGATCTTTTGACCTTGTTTTTCAAAAGCAAAATCTAAAGATCGCAGCCTGCGGCAGCTCCTACAGGGGTCTGGTTTAGAGGCCTTCCTCGAGCACCCGATCCAGCATGTCGACAAAGAAATCCACACTGCGCCGCGAGGTGACCATCGGCGGTTTGATCTTGAGAATGTTCAGGTCATCCCCGGTCGGCTGCATGAAGATCCCCAGCTCGCGCAGGCGATCGCACAACAGCGTAGTCTCCTCGGTGGCCGGCTCCAGCGTCTCGCGGTTGCGGATCAGCTCCACCCCCAGATAGAAACCCGAACCATGCACCGCGCCCACCAGCGGATGTTTATCGATCAAGGCTTCCAGGCGCGCCTTGAAATGCCCGCCCACCACCCGGGCGTTTTCCCAGAGCTTTTCTTCTTCCATCACATCCAGCACCGCCATGCCGATCTGGCAGCTCACCGGACTGCCGCCGGCCGACGAGAAGAAATAACCTTCAGCTTCCAGTGCCTCGGCGATTTCCCGACGCGTGATCACCGCGCCCAGCGGCTGACCGTTGCCCATGCCCTTGGCCATGCAGATGATGTCCGGCACCACGCCTTGCTCTTCGAAGCCCCAGAAGAAGTGGCCCATGCGCCCGTAACCGACCTGAACTTCGTCGGCGATGCACACCCCGCCCTGGGCCCGTACCAGCGCATAGACCTGTTTCAGATAAGTCGGCGGCAGCGAGATACCGCCAGCGTTGCCATACACCGGCTCGCAGATGAACCCGGCCAGTTGACGCCCCTGCGCGGCGATTTTCGCCAATTGCGTTTCGACGCTGCGTACATAATCCGGCGCAGAATCCAGGCCACGGAATTCGCCACGATAGAGGTTCGGCGCGGTCACCGGATGTACCCAGTCCGGACGGCTTTCCAGCGCTCGCGGGTTGTCGGCAACCGACGTCGACACCGCATCGGCGCCGACCGTCCAGCCGTGATAGGCCTCCAGCACGCTGAGCATGTCGCGGCCGCCGCTGTAGGCCCACGCCAGCCGGATCGCCAAGTCGTTGGCCTCACTGCCGCTGTTGACCAGAAACACCCGGTCCATGCCTTCCGGCGCCAGTTTCAGCAAACGCTCGGAAAACTCCGCCACCGCCGCATAGTTGAAGCGCGAGTTGGTGTTGAGCAGCGACCACTGCCGCGCCGCCACCTGCGCCATGCGCGGATGACCATGGCCAAGCACTGCGACGTTGTTGAGCATGTCGAGGTAGGAGCGACCCTGCATGTCGATCAGGTGATTGCGCCAGCCACGCTCGATGCGCGGTGGATCGACGTAATAATGTTTTTGCGTGCGGGCGAAACTGGCGTCACGTCGTTCGAGCAGGGTTTTGGCGTCCAGCTCCGGTTCGGCATCGCAGGCCAGCCCTAGCAGCGTGGCTGGCGAAGGACACAATGCCTGCCACGCGGCCGCGCGCGAAGGGCTGCAGAACAACGGCGCATCCAGCGACGCAACGCGGCTCAACTGCACCTTCAACGGGCCATCGACCGACCCCAGCACCTGACCTTTGACCAGCGCCGCGCCACTGTGCAGCGAGGCGCTCACACCCCACAGGCGCACGCTGAGCTGGGGTCCGTCGAGTTGCAACACACCGTCCGCCGCGTGATGCAGCACACCGGCAAACGGCGCTTCCACCGCCGAACCCTGCGGCACGCGTAACTCAACGTGCAGCGGAAACGTCTGGGGCTCGACCGCACTGTCCGGTCGCGTCTGCGACAGGCGATATTGTCCGTAACGGCTCGCCGCCAGACCATGCGCGGCAGCGGCTTCGGTCAGCAACCGTTGATCAATGCCCGGTTGCTCCCAGTTGCCCGCTTCGAAGTGCGGACTCAGGACGCCAAGATCGATCAGCGCAAACTCCCGCCCGACCAGTTCCGGCAGCAGCGGCGCGAAACCTTCACCGCCAATGGCCGGCAGCGGCTGGCCGACTGCCGTGAGAATCGCCGCCTCCATCAGCGCCAGCGGCACCGAAGTCGCTACGTGGAAGATTTCCCACTCATGTTCAAGGTTGTCGCGGCTATAGGTGTTGCCCGGATCGATGCTGACCTGTTGCTCGCCACTGAGCACCAGCACCGCCGCCCGCGCCACGATCAACGGCCACAACGCCAGCAGCTCTTCATGTTGCAGCGGATTGACCGCGTGATAGGCCTGCACCGCCGGCAGAATCACAAACGGATCGCCGCCGGCATGGTGCAGCAGCGCCGCGCACGTCACCGACAGGTCAGTGATGCGCCAGGTGCGCACCAGATCACCGAAGTCGATCACGCCCTGCAATTGCCAATGACGCTTGGCATCGCGTTGCCAGACCGCATTATCGTCAGTGATGTCCATGTGGATCGCCTGCACCGGCAGCTTGTCCTGCAACGGCTGCAAGCGACGTTCGGCCTGCTCGGCGGCGCCCGCGATCAGCGCGCGCTGGCGTTCATCCTTGATCACCGGCAGCAGGTGGCTGATCAGCGCACTGGCATGGCGCGCGTCCCATTGCAGCGTGCGCTGCAGGCCCGGGTGATCGAAGCCGGCCAGGGCCAGATCCATCTCGCCACACAGCTGACCGAAACCGGCCACCACATCGTGGCCCAAGTGATCAAGATGCGTCAGCGGCTGACCTTCGATGTAGTCCAGCAGCCGCACGTGCACCGGCTCGCCATCGGAGTCCAGCGACAGCAGATCCGCGCCATTGCCGGCCGGGATCACCCGGGGTACGTGCACTGACGAGTGTTCGGCAAGGTACTTGAGGCCTGCATGCTGAGCCTGCAACTCGATCAGTGCATAGTCGCCGCGGCAGATTTTCAGGACAAAGCGCCCACGCTCGCTGTCGACCCGATAGTTCAGATCCTGCTGACTGCCCAGCGCCTGTAACGTGCCGCTGAGCCCGTAATGCTCCGCCAACCACTGCAGGGCCTGCGCCTCAGAGACCTGTGGGCTGGGCAAACTGGCGCGATGAATCAACGTGGCGAGCGGCATGGGACGACCCCTGAAATTTTATTAGGCGCCTATATCGCCACTGCTGCAGACGATGCGCAACCCCCGACCGGAGATATTCAAGCGCTCGCATCCGCCGGCACTTTGCGCAAGAATGTCGGCCATTCACACCTATCTGGAAAAACCTCATGAATGTAATCACCACCGATCTGCCCGGTGTTCTGATCATCGAACCCAAGGTATTTGGTGACGAGCGCGGCTTCTTCTACGAGAGTTTCAACGCCAAGGCGTTCCAGGAAGCGACCGGTCTGGACACCCAGTTCGTGCAAGACAACCATTCGCGCTCGCAGAAAGGCGTGCTGCGCGGTCTGCATTACCAGCTGCAAAATACCCAGGGCAAACTGGTTCGGGTCACTGCCGGCGAAGTGCTTGATGTGGCGGTGGACATTCGCCGCAGCTCGCCGCACTTCGGCAAATGGGTTGCCGTACGCCTGTCGGCCGAGAACCACCGCCAATTGTGGGTGCCGGAAGGCTTCGCCCATGGCTTCGTGGTACTGAGCGAGTTCGCCGAATTCCTCTACAAGACCACCAACTACTACGATCCATCGTCCGAGCGCAGCATTCGCTGGGACGACCCCGCGCTGGGCATCGACTGGCAACTGGACGAAGCGCCGAAGCTGTCGGCCAAGGATCAGGTCGGCGCGCTGCTCAAGGACGCTGACGTCTTCGCCTGAGCCTGGGCATAATGCGCCTGTTCACTCAGGCGCATCCGGCTCATGAAACCTACCCTTCCCCGCAGACCCCGCTGGCGCAGCCTCGCCCTGCTGGCCCTGTGTCTTGCGCCGCTGCTATGGCCGCTTGAGCATCTGGCCGAGCGCTATTACCGCAGTGAACTGGCCGGGCAAAACCGCCAGACCCTCGACCTCTACGTCGCCAACCTGCTGGGTACCCTGCACCGTTATGAAGTGTTGCCGCAGATTCTCGGCGACCTGCCGGCCCTGCGCGCCGTACTCGGCGCACCGGACGACGGCGTTACCCAGGGCAATGCCAACCGCCTGCTGAAAAACATCGCCGCACAGACCGGCGCCGAAGTCATGTACCTGATGGACACCAGCGGCCAGACCCTGGCGGCGTCGAACTGGGACAAACACGACAGTTTCGTCGGACGCAATTTCGCTTTCCGTCCGTATTTCAGCGAAGCCATGGCTGGGCGTCTGGGACGCTTCTTCGGCCTCGGCACTACGTCGGCCAAACGCGGTTATTTCTTCGCCGCCGCCGTGCGCAATGGCGAAAAAATCATCGGCGTGCTGGTGATCAAGGTCGACCTCGATCACACCGAAAGTCTGTGGGGCAAAACCCCGGAACAACTGTTGGTGACCGACCATAACGGCGTGGTCATCCTCACCTCGCGCCCGGAGTGGCGTTTCCGATCAACCCGGACGTTGAGCGACACCGAGCGCTCGGCGATCACCGCGATCCTGCCCTATCCGACCCGCGAGCCGCGTCCGCTGAACCTCAGCGAAAACGCCTGGCTGACGCAGACCGTGAACATCGCCGAAACCGGCTGGAGCGTCAGCATCCTTGCCCCGCGCACGCTGATCGATCGCCCGGTGCGCACCGTTGTCGCCATCGGTGGCGCCACGCTGTTGGTGGTGATGCTCCTGCTCGGTTTGATGATGCAGCGCCGTCGACATTACCTGGAACGTATTGCCTTCGAAGCCAAGGCCCGCCGTGAACTCGAAGGCCGGGTGGCGGAGCGGACCAGCGATCTGGAAGGTCTCAACCGCCGCCTCAAGCAGGAAGTGCTGGAGCGCGAACAGGCGCAGCAGGAGCTGGTACGGGCTCAGGACGATCTGGTCCAGGCCGGCAAACTCTCGGCACTGGGCACGATGTCGGCGAGCATCAGCCACGAGCTCAACCAGCCTCTGGCGGCGATCCGCAGTTACGCGGAAAACGCCGAAGTGCTGCTTGATCACCAACGCACCGAAGACGCCCGTGGCAACCTCAAACTGATCAGCGAACTGACCGGGCGCATGGCCTCGATCATCGCCCACCTGCGTGCCTTCGCCCGCCGCGACCGTCATGCTCCGGAAAGCGTGGCCCTGCAACCGGCGCTGGATGATGCATTGGCATTGCTGGCCAAGCGGCGCCGCAGCATGGAAGTCGAGCTGATCCGCGACCTGCCCGCCGCCACCCTCTGGGTCGAGGCCGGGGAAACCCGACTGCGCCAGGTGCTCGGCAATCTGCTGGCCAACGCCCTCGATGCGCTGACCGAAAAAGGCCCGCCGCGCAAACTGTGGCTGAGTGCAGAATCCACGGCCGAAGGCGTCAATCTGTACATTCGCGACAACGGCCCGGGCTTTTGCATGGAAGCCCTCGGCCGCGCCAGCGAGCCCTTCTACACCACCAAGACCCGCACTCAGGGCCTTGGTCTGGGGCTGGCGATCTGTGAAACCCTGATGCGCGCCTTCGGCGGCGAACTGTCGTTCGCCAACCACAAGCAAGGCGGCGCCTTGATCACCCTGCGGCTGCGCGCCGGTGCACCCGGGGTCAGCCTGCAACCGTCCGAGGATCGAAGTGCATGACCATCGACAATCGCATTCAGGTGGTGTTGATCGACGACGATCCGCACCTGCGTCAGGCCCTCGGCCAGACCCTGGACCTCGCCGGCCTGAAAATCCTTCCGCTGTCCGAAGCCAAAGGTCTCGCCGCGCAACTGGAGCGTGACTGGCCCGGCGTGGTGGTCAGCGATATCCGCATGCCAGGCATGGACGGCCTGGAACTGTTGAGCGAATTGCACGCTCAGGACCCGGAGCTGCCGGTGCTGCTGATCACCGGCCACGGCGACGTGCCGCTGGCAGTGCAGGCGATGCGGGCCGGCGCCTATGACTTTCTGGAAAAACCGTTCGCCAGCGATGCCCTGCTCGACAGCGTGCGCCGCGCCCTCGCCCTGCGCCGGCTGGTGCTGGACAACCGCAGCCTGCGTCTGGCCCTCAGCGACCGTAACGAATTGAGCGCGCGACTGGTCGGCCATTCGGCGCCGATGCTGCGCCTGCGCGAGCAGATCGGCGCACTGGCGGCGACCAAAGCCGACGTGCTGATTCTCGGTGAAACCGGCGCCGGCAAAGAGGTCGTGGCCCGTGCGCTGCACGATTTGTCGAGCCGGCGCAACGGCCCGTTCGTGGCGATCAACGCCGGCGCCCTGGCGGAATCGGTGGTCGAAAGCGAGCTGTTCGGGCATGAACCGGGCGCCTTCACCGGGGCGCAGAAACGCCGGATCGGCAAATTCGAATTCGCCAACGGCGGCACGCTGTTCCTCGATGAAATCGAAAGCATGAGCATGGACGTGCAGGTGAAACTGCTGCGCATGCTGCAAGAGCGGGTTGTAGAACGGCTGGGTGGCAATCAGTTGATCCCGCTGGACATCCGCGTCATCGCCGCGACCAAGGAAGACCTGCGGCAAGCCGCCGATCAAGGACGCTTCCGCGCCGACTTGTATTACCGCCTGAACGTGGCACCGCTGCGCATCCCGCCACTGCGCGAACGCGGCGAGGACGCGCTGGTGCTGTTCCAGCATTACGCCGATGAAGCCAGCGCCCGCCATGGTCTGCCGCCGCACGAACTGCAACCGGCGCAACGCGCCTTGCTGTTGCGCCACACCTGGCCGGGCAATGTGCGCGAACTGCAGAACGCCGCCGAGCGTTTCGCCCTTGGTCTGGAGCTGGCGCTGGACAACAGTGGAAGTGAAGGCGGCGGCAGCGCCGTGGAAGTCATCAGTGGCGGCCTGAGCGAGCAAGTGGAAAACTTCGAGAAATCGTTGATTGCCGCCGAACTGGCGCGCTCCCACAGTTCGGTGCGCAGCCTCGCCGAAGCCCTGGGCATTCCGCGCAAGACCCTGCACGACAAACTGCGCAAGCACGGCTTGAATTTCGCCGACAGTAACACCCATGGAGACGAAGCCGAATGAGCCGCGACAGTCGCTATCTGGAATCGGTGCTGCATCACGACATTCCCCTGACCCGCGAGATGGGCCTCAAGGTCCTCGGTTGGCACGAGCAGCAGTTGAGTCTGCACTTGCCGCTGGAGCCGAACGTCAATCACAAGAGCACCATGTTCGGCGGCAGTCTCTACTGCGGCGCGGTGCTGGCGGGTTGGGGCTGGCTGCACCTGCGCCTGAAGGAAGAAGGCATTGAAGACGGGCACATCGTGATTCAGGAAGGCCAGATCAGCTATCCGCTGCCCGTGACCGGCGACGCCACGGCGATTTGCCCGGCCCCGCAGGCAGCCGTCTGGAAGAAGTTTATGGCGATGTATCAGCGCTATGGGCGCGCACGGTTGACGCTCAATACGCGAATCGTCAACACCGGGAGTGATGAAGATGCTGTGACGTTCAGCGGGCAATATGTTCTGCACCGCTGAAACAAAAGATCGCAGCCTTCGGCAGTTCCTGCAGGGAGATGCGAAATCCCCTGTAGGAGCTGCCGCAGGCTGCGATCTTTTGATCTCAGGAGCGAGCCAGCTCCAACAGTCTTGAACGCCAAGCCGCTTTCGCCGGCAACGCCAGAAAGAACTCATTGAGCAGCGATTCCCGCGCTGGATAACAGAACGCGTCGCCCTGCAGATCCAGCACCTCGCCGCCTGCACCTTCGAGCACGCCCTGCGCCGCCGCGGTGTCCCACTGCGACGTCGGCGCCAATCGCGGATAACAATCCGCCGCCCCTTCAGCCAACAGACAAAACTTCAGCGAACTGCCGATGTTTGCCAGTTGCAACTCGCCCAGGCTGGCGCTCAAACCGGCGAGCAGACGTTCCTGCTCCGCACTGGAGTGGCGACGGCTCGCCACCACGGTAAACGCTTCACCGGGCGCGAGCGCGTCACGCACCTGAATCGCCACCGGCGAACCACCCTGGTCCCCACGCCACGCGCCGAGACCGGCACCGCCGACATAGAAGCGGCCATTGGTCGGCATCGACACCACACCAAACACCACCCGCCCGTTTTCGATCAGGGCGATGTTGACGGTGAATTCTTCGCTGCCGCTGATGAACTCCTTGGTGCCATCCAGCGGATCCACCAGCCACCAGCGCTGCCACCCGGCGCGCACGCTCTGCGGAATGTTGGCGTCTTCCTCGGACAGAATCGGAATACTGGAGTCCAGCGCGGTCAGCCCGGCGACGATCACGTGGTGCGCGGCCATGTCCGCTGCGGTCACCGGTGAATCATCGGACTTGGCGGTGACTTCCACGCCAGAGCGCCAGAACGGCAGAATCGCCTCGCCAGCCTGCAAGGCCAACGTCACCACTGGCGCCATTAACGGATGGGGAAACTTCATCGATATCTCACTCATGACTGAAAATACCCGCGCTGCCCCAGCAGATCGCGGGTCAGGTACAACGCCGCCAAGGCGCGACCTTCGGAAAATTGCGGATTCTGCGCCAGCGCCGCCAGCTCACGCAGGTTGACCTTGTCGACCCGCATCGGCTCGGGTTCGTCGCCCTCCAGACGCTCTTCATACAGGTCGGTGGCCAGTACCACCTGAATCTTCTGGCTCATGTAACCGGGCGACAGCGACAACTCGGTCAGATGCTCCAACTGACGAGCGCCATAACCGGCCTCTTCCTTGAGCTCGCGCTCGGCCGCGGCCAGCACATCCTCGCCCGGCTCGATCAAGCCTTTGGGCAAGGACAATTCGTATTCATCAGTGCCGCCGCAGTACTCCTCGACCAGCACCGCGTGTTCACTGTCGAGCATTGCCACGATCATCACTGCGCCATAGCCCGCGCCTTTGCCCACCAGACGCTCGTAGGTGCGTTCCACGCCGTTGGAAAAACGCAGCTTCAGTTCTTCGACGCAAAACAGGCGACTGGTGGCGACAATCTCGCGGGCGAGTACAGTGGGTTTCTGGCGCATGCAAAGCTCCTTGGCGTGAACGCGCTACTATAACGCGGCTTTCCCGATTGTTTGTGTCGGATATCTTTCTACCGCTCGAGACGTTGCCATGCCTTCTTTACCGTGGTCTGACATCGATACCGTCCTGCTGGACATGGACGGTACGTTGCTGGACCTGCACTTCGACAACCACTTCTGGCTGGAACACCTGCCACAACGCTACGCCGATCTGCACGGAGTGAGCCGGGCCCTGGCCGATATGGAACTGCAGCCGTTGTTCGAGCGCCATGCCGGGCAGCTGCAGTGGTACTGCCTGGATTTCTGGAGCACCGAACTGAAGCTTTCGGTACGTGAACTGAAACGGGAGACCGCGCACCTGATCGCGCTGCGTCCGGATGCCGACACCTTTCTGCAGGCGATCAAAGAGGCCGGCAAACGGGTGATCATGATCACCAATGCGCATCGCGATTCACTGTCGCTGAAACTGGAGCGAGTCGAACTGGCGCCCTATTTCGAACGGCTGATCAGCTCACATGATTACGGTTATCCCAAAGAGAACCCGCAGTTCTGGGATGCCTTGCAGGCGGATATCGATTTTGATCCGGCGCGCAGTCTGTTCATCGACGATACGTTGCCGATTCTGCGCAGTGCGCGGGAGTTTGGTGTGACGCATTTGTTGGCGGTGAAAGAGCCGGACAGTCGCAAGGGGCCGAAGGACACGGCCGAGTTTGCGGCGGTTGAGGATTACCGCGATTTGATTCAGGGACTCTGATTTCCTGTAGGAGCTGCCGAAGGCTGCGATCTTTTGACTTTGATTGTTTAAAAAACAAGATCAAAAGATCGCAGCCTTCGGCAGCTCCTGCAGGATGTTGTGTTACTCGGGGATACGCAGGGTCTGGCCCGGGTAGATTTTGTTTACATCCTTGAGCATTGGTTTGTTGGCCTCAAAGATCTTGTTGTACTGGTTGGCGTTGCCATACACCGCCAGGGAAATCGCGCTGAGGGTGTCGCCCTTTTTCACCACTACAAAACGTGCTGCAGCCACAACCGGACCGGTCACGGTGATCTGATCATCAACGCTGCCCACGCCTTCGATATTACCCACCGCCAGCAGAATTTTTTCCTTCTCTTCCTGGCTCGCTACCTCACCGGTAACAGTTACCTTGTCGCCATCCACGGTTGCCTGAACATTCGGATTGCCCAGCCCGACCTTGCTGATGTGTTCCTTCAACTGCTCGCTGGCATTGGCATTACCAGGGGTCAGCAGATCGATCAGTTTCTCACCGGCCTCTTTCACAAAGCTCAACAGACTCATGGCGCACACTCCTTGATTTGGATTCCAGACGTCCAAGCCTAGACCACGTTTGCCGGACCCGGCTCCAGTCCGACCAATGACCCGGCTCCGCCGCTGGCTCAAGCGTCTGGCGCGCGTCCCGCAGATCGCGGCGCATTGCTTGATCGACGGCGTCTATCAATAGATCGACAGTAGCGATTAGACGCGACAAGTTGCCGCGCCTAGTCTTAGCGTTGATCAATCCGTCGGTGATGCCATGAACGCCAAGCGCCCCACTTGCGCGGCGCCTGCACTTCAAACGCCCGCGCCCGCCGCCAGCCAGACCTACAGTTACAGCGATCTGCCCCTTGTGGAATCGGCCAGCACCGCGCTCGCCGAGGAAGTCGCGCTGGCGATCGCCTACAACGGCATCAGTCAGGCGGTGATGCTGGTGACGCCGACGGATCTGGAAGATTTCATCGTCGGTTTCAGCCTCGGCAGCGGCATCATCGCAGACGCCAGCGACATTTATGACCTGCAATTGACTGGCGCCGGCTCGGCGCAATACGCGCAAGTGACCATCGCCAACCGCGCCTTCTGGAACCTCAAACAACAGCGCCGACAACTGGCCGGCACCAGCGGCTGCGGTCTGTGCGGCGTTGAAGCGGTCGAGCAAGCCCTGCCCGATCTGCAAGTCCTGCCCGGCGCACCGCTGCCGCCCGCCGCATGGCTCGACGGTCTGCGCCAGCGCATCGGTGCGTTCCAGCCCCTCGGCCAGCACTGCGGTGCGGTACACGCCGCAGTGTTCATGAACGCCAGCGGTGAATTGCTGCTGGGCCGTGAAGACATCGGTCGGCACAACGCTCTCGACAAGCTGATTGGCGGGCTGATCCGCCAGAAGATTTCCACCGCCGGCGGCCTGGCGATTGTCACCAGCCGGTGCAGTCTCGAATTGATCCAGAAAGTGTTGCGCGCCGGGATCCAGACGCTGGTCAGCCTGTCCGCGCCCACCGGCCTTGCCGTGCAATGGGCCCGCCGCCACAACCTCAATCTCATCCACCTGCCGCAGAAGAATGCGCCGCGGGTCTATAGCCCAGCGATGGAGAACCAAGCGTGAGCCAACATCATCAAGCCGACCAGAAACCTGTCCCGCGCTACAAGCCTTACAAGGGCCCTGCCGGCGGCTGGGGTGCACTGATCAGTGTGGCTCAGGCCTGGTTGACCAGCGACAACGCGCTGAAAAACCTGCGCATGATGCTCAAGACCAACCAGAACGGCGGCTTCGACTGCCCGGGCTGTGCCTGGGGCGATTCGCCGGAAAGCGGCATGGTCAAGTTCTGCGAGAACGGCGCCAAAGCGGTGAACTGGGAAGCGACCAAGCGTCGAGTGGATGGCAAGTTCTTCGCCAAACACAGCGTCACGTCGTTGCTGGAGCAGAGCGACTATTGGCTTGAGTACCAGGGCCGCCTGACCGAGCCGATGGTCTACGATGCCCAGACCGATCGCTACAAGCCGATCGCCTGGGACGACGCCTTCGCCCTGATCGGCAAGCACCTGCAAGCGTTGTCGAGCCCGGATCAAGCCGAGTTCTACACCTCGGGCCGCGCCAGCAACGAAGCGGCGTACCTGTATCAACTGTTCGTGCGTGCCTACGGCACCAACAACTTCCCCGACTGCTCGAACATGTGCCACGAGGCCAGCGGCGTGGCGTTGGCGCAGAGCGTTGGCGTCGGCAAAGGCACGGTCACCTTCGACGACTTCGAACACGCCGATGCAATTTTCGTCTGGGGCCAGAACCCCGGCACCAACCACCCACGGATGCTCGAACCGCTGCGCGAAGCCGTGAAGCGCGGCGCACAAGTGGTGTGCATCAACCCGCTGAAAGAGCGCGGTCTGGAACGTTTCCAGCATCCACAGCATCCGCTGGAAATGCTCACCAATGGCGACAAACCGACCAACACCGCGTACTTCCGTCCGGCACTGGGCGGCGACATGGCGGTGCTGCGCGGCATGGCCAAGTTTCTTCTGCAGTGGGAACGCGATGCGCAGAAGGCCGGTGAACCTGCGGTGTTCGATCACGACTTCCTCAATGCCCACAGCACCAACGTGCTGGAGTATCTCGGCGTGGTGGATGACACGCCGTGGGAGCAGATCGTCGCGCAGTCCGGCCTGACCCTGGTCGAAATCGAACAAGCGGCGCGCATGTACGCCAAAGGCAAGAATGTGATCATGTGCTGGGCGATGGGTATCACCCAGCATCGTCACTCGGTGCCGACCATCCAGGAAATCGCCAACCTGATGCTGCTGCGCGGCAACGTCGGCAAACCCGGGGCCGGCCTGTGCCCGGTGCGCGGTCATAGTAACGTGCAGGGCGACCGCACCATGGGCATCAACGAGCGCCCACCGGTGACGTTCCTCGACGCTCTTGAGCGGCGTTTCCAGTTCAAGGTGCCGCGTGACAACGGGCACAACGTGGTCGAGGCGATCCACGCCATGGCCGAGGGCCGCGCCAAGGTCTTCATCGGTCTGGGCGGCAACTTCGCCCAGGCCACGCCAGACAGTCCGCGCACCTTCGCGGCGCTGAGCAACTGCGACCTCACGGTACAGATCAGCACCAAGCTCAATCGCAGCCACCTGGCCCACGGCAAGGACGCGCTGATCCTGCCGTGCCTCGGCCGCACCGACATCGACATCCAGACCGAAGGCCCGCAAGCAGTCACCGTGGAAGACTCGTTCAGCATGGTCCACGCCTCCAATGGCCAGTTGCAGCCGCTGTCGAACCAGATGCGCTCGGAACCGGCGATCATTGCCGGGATCGCCGCCGCCACGCTGGGCAGCAAACCGGTGGACTGGAACTGGCTGGTGGCCGATTACGGGCGCATCCGCGACCTGATCGCCGATACCATTCCAGGCTTCAAGGACTTCAACGAGAAGGTCAAGAATCCAGGTGGGTTCTACCTCGGCAACAGTGCTGGCGCACGCAAGTGGAACACCCCGTCGGGCCGGGCCAATTTCCGCGCCAACCGGCTGCCCAAGGATCTGGTGCACGAACGCACCCGCGCCACCGGGCAACTGCCGGACCTGATCCTGCAATCGATGCGCTCCCACGATCAGTACAACACCACCATTTATGGCCTCGACGACCGTTATCGTGGGGTCAAGGGCCAGCGCGATGTGCTGTTCGCCAACGAGGCCGACATCATTCGTCTGGGCTTCCGTCCCGGGCAGAAGGCGGACATTGTGTCGCTGTGGGACGATGGCCGTGAACGTCGGGTGAAGGGCTTTACCTTGCTGGCGTTTGATATTCCCGCGGGTCAGGCGGCGGCTTACTATCCGGAAGTGAATCCGCTGGTGCCGCTGGAGAGCACCGGCGATGGCAGCCATACGCCGACGTCGAAGTTCATTGCGATCCGCCTTGAGGCGGCGAGCGAGACGGGTTTGATCATGGCCAAATCCGCTTGAACTCGCGGCCCTGTGGCGAGGGAGCTTGCTCCCGCTGGAGGCCGCAGGACTCCCTCCGTTTTGCATTTTTTGGGGCCGCTTCGCGGCCCGGCGGGAGCAAGCCCCCCGCCACAGAATCTGTGTTGAGTCTCTGGTTCCTGAAGCTTTCGAACGCCCACAAAAAAGGCCGCTTTTTCTCAAAAACGGCCTGTCCGAAGTAGCTAAAGACCGGCGAAAATCGCTTAAGTTCCGCATACAAAACAGCAACTTGCATAATTGTATACAAGTCGTGTTATTCGTCGGATTTCGATTGTCAGCCTTGTTACACAGCCTCAGGATCGGCGCCGTCATCCCTTTGAGGCTCCTCTATGAAGTTCTCCTCGATTCTCTTGTTGTCCCTTGGCCTGGTCAGTGGCTTCGCTTCTGCCGGAGGCACCACCGAAGCAGGTGTGGGCGGCGCATTGGGCGGGGTTCTTGGCTCGGTCGTCGGTCAGTCTTTAGGCGGCAATACAGGTTCAACCATTGGCGCAGCCCTGGGCGGCGCGGGTGGTAGCGCGGTCGGCGCCAACAAGCACAGCCGTGGCGAAGCAGCCATTGGTGGTGCGCTGGGCGCAGCCGGCGGTAACGTGGTCGGCCGCAGCATGGGCGGCACCACCGGCAGCCTGATCGGCGCCGCAGCAGGTGGCGGCGCCGGTGGCGCGCTGGGCAACTACATGGGTAACGAAAGCCGTGACGAAGGTCGTCATTACGATCGCGGCCGCGACGACCGTCGCTACTACCGCGACCGCCATCCTGGCCGTGGCCACGCTTACGGCCACCGCAAGCATCACCGCTACTATCGCGACTAATCCGTTGCGTTAAGCGGGAAAGCAAAAATCGCAGCCCAAGGGCTGCGATTTTTTTTGCTCTGGTTCAAACCACCAGACGCTCCAGCGCTTCACGCAATCTGCCTGGAATCGACACCGGCTGATTGCTCGTTCGTTCCACGAATACATGGACGAAACGCCCCGCCGCACAGGCCTCAGTTTCACCGACCTTGAACACCGCCAGTTCGTATTGCACCGAACTGTTGCCCAGCTTGCCGACCCGCAGACCGATCTCGATCAAGTCCGGAAAAGCAATCGAGGCAAAGTAGTCACAGGCCGAACTGACCACAAACCCCACCACCTCGCCGTCATGAATATCCAGGCCGCCGACCTGGATCAGGTAGGTATTCACTGCAGTGTCGAAGAAACTGTAATAGGTGACGTTATTCACATGCCCGTAGACGTCGTTGTCGTGCCAGCGCGTGGTGACCGGCTGGAAATGCGGGTAATCGGAGCGTTGTGGCATCGGGTTGGACATCAGCATTGATCCAGGAAGTTTTGCGAGCAGTCTAAAGGCGAAACCGTGGTGGCTCTAGCAATCAGCGTTCGGCAAACCCCTTGCCCTGAGCCGCCAGCTCGCCAATCAAGCGCGCCGGTTGCCACTGATCACCCTGCCGCGTTTGCAGTGCCAGCAAGCGCTGATGAATGTCCGCCAGCCCCTGCTGATCCGCCCAGGCCATCGGACCGCCCTTGTCGGCCGGGAATCCGTAGCCGTTCAGGTACACCAGATCAATGTCATGGGCCGACCCGGCAATGCCTTCCTGAAGTATCTTTGCGCCCTCGTTGACCAGCGCCAGCAGGCAACGCTCCAGAATCTCCTCCGGACCGATCGCGCGGCGCTGGAAGCCCAGCCCTTCGCTGACCCGCAGCACCAGTGCATCGACTTCGGGATCAGGCTCGGCCTGTCGACTGCCCGGCTCATAGTGATAATAACCATTGCCGGATTTCTGCCCGAAGCGGCCCATCTCGCACAAACGGTTGTCCACCTGAACCTCCGGCGCATCCTGCCCCTTGCCGGCCAGCTCGCGTGCGCGCCATTCCAGATCAATACCGACGACGTCATACATGCGGAACGGCCCCATGGCGAAACCGAACCCCTGCAGCGCCGCGTCCACCTGTTGTGGATAAGCGCCCTCAAGCAGCATCTTGCGCGCCTCCAGCACATACGGATGCAGCATGCGATTGCCGATAAAGCCGTGGCAGTTGCCCGACACCACACTGACCTTGCCCATGCGCTTGCCCAGCGCCAGCGCCGCTTCCAGTGCAGGCGGCGAAGTCTGTGCTCCACGGACGATTTCCAGCAGTTTCATGATGTGCGCGGGGCTGAAGAAATGCAGGCCGAGCACTTGCGACGGACGTCGAGTCGCAGCAGCAATCGCGTCGATATCCAGCGCCGAAGTGTTACTCGCCAACAACGCCTCAGGCTTGAGCAGGCCATCCAGCTCGCGAAAGATCTTCTGCTTGAGCTCAAGGTTTTCGTATACCGCTTCGATCACCAGATCGACATTGCGGATCGCCGGGTAATCCGCCGCCGCGCTGATCCGGGCAAGGCGTGCGTCGGCTTCGACCTGATCGATCCGGCCCTGGCGCACATTGTGTGCATAGGTGTCGGCCACCGTCGCCAGTGCCTGTTCAAGCATCTGTGGATTGTTATCGACCCACTGCACGGCGATGCCAGCATTGGCCAGGCACATGACAATGCCGCGGCCCATAGTGCCCGCGCCGATCACGGCAGCTTGCTGAATATCGAAGGATGTCTGGCTCATGTTGTTCTCTTGTTGGCGATCCAAAGACAGCCTTCACCATAGTCAGGCACCGGACGTTTTTGAAGTTTATTCCCGTGATGAGCAACATTCAGCGCATGGATAACCCCCAATCGCCCTGAAACCGCACACTGCAGGAACTGCCGACATATCAGAGGTGTTCTTGAGCCCAACTGCGAACCTCGGCGTACGGATACTCCTCCAGCGCCGCATACCCCGAAATCGTCCGTGCCTTTAACCTGGTGAACAACGGCACATTTATCCCGCACAGAAACCGCGTCAGCCGCTCCGCCGTCGGCACACTGCCAGTGTGCTGTTCGTGCCTGTGGATAAAATCACCGCACAGCACCGCGAAGTTTTTATCCACAAGCGCTGGCAACTCGGGAGGCGCCGGAAGGCGTGCGATAGCACCGTGACACACCGAACAGTGCCCGCATCGCTCGGGGGCGTTGTGATCGCCGAAGTGTTCGGCCAGGCGATGGCCCAGGCAGCGCTCAGTGCCGAACAGATCGAGCATGGCGTGAATCCGCGTTATTTCAGCCTGTTCATGCCGGGTAAAATACGCATGCAATTCGGCGCTCAAAACAGCGCTGTCGAAATCACTGTGCAGCACGTTGTAGACCTCGGTCATCTGCTTGCTCTCAAGCTCGACCCAGCCCTTCTCCTGAAAGTAATCCAGCGCCTTCACCACCCGGTTGCGCTCAGCCGAATACTGCGTGTACATCGCTTCGAAATTCACCGTGGCCCAGGTGCGTGCGCGACTGGAGGTGTGGATGATGGCCCCGACAAAATCCCTGCGCTCACCGTCGAAATGCTCAAGCAAGGCTTCCGGCTCCAGCAGGTATTTGAAACGGTATTCGGCGTAATAGGCATAGCGCGGCGCGATCAAACCGCGCAGCTCCATTTGCACCAGTAGAGTTTTCAGCGGCAACGCGCGAATGTTGCTCTGATCGGCCAGCGGCCCGAGCAGAAACTCCCACTGCCCTTCGGCTGCGGCAGCCTGCATTTCTTCCAGCACACAACGAATTCCTTCACGCTCCGGGGTATCGCCGTAGACGAAGTTTTCCAGCACGTTGAGGCTGTCGCGGTTGGCCAGCACCAGGCAATCCGACGGCTGCCCGTCGCGTCCGGCGCGACCGATTTCCTGACTGTAGTTTTCGATGGATTTCGGCAGATCGAAATGCACCACGTTGCGGATGTCGCTCTTGTCGATCCCCATACCAAAGGCAATGGTTGCGACGATGCAATTGGACTGCCCGGCCATGAATTCCTTCTGAATCGCCTCGCGCTGATCATTGGGCAAACCGGCGTGATAGGCCTGGGCCTGTATGCCGTTGCGCCCCAGATGCTCGGCGATGTGTTCGGCGGTTTTCTGCAGCGTCACGTAGACAATGCCCGGCTGGCCTGGACGCTCGCTCATCCACTCCACCAGATGCCGGCGCTTGTCCTCGCCGCGTACCGGTTCCACCAGCAGATTGAGGTTGGGTCGATAGAAGCCGGTGGTCACCACATCAGCGGCGGCGATGGCGAATCTGGCCTGCATGTCGGCGACGACTTTCGGCGTCGCCGTAGCCGTCAACAGCAGGGTTTGCGGAATGTTGAACTGGCGCTGATAGTCCGGCAGCTTCAGATAGTCGGGGCGAAAGTTGTGGCCCCATTCCGAGATACAGTGCGCTTCATCATTCACCAGCAACGAGATCGGCACCTGCTGCAAAAAGTTGCGGAAACGCTCGTTCTTCAGACGCTCCACCGAAATCATCAGAATCTTCAATTCACCCGAACGGGCGCGGGCCATCACGTCATTGGCATCATCGCGACTTTGCGCCGAATCGATGCTGCCGGCACTGATACCGTGACGTTTGAGGAATGCCAGTTGATCCTGCATCAACGCCAACAGCGGCGACACCACCAGGGTCAGATGCGGCAGCAAGAGTGCCGGCACTTGATAGCACAGTGACTTGCCGGACCCGGTGGGGAAAATCGCCGCCGCCGAGCGCCCGGCCAATACAGCGCTGATTGCCGCTTCCTGCCCGGGTCGAAACTGTGGATAACCGAAAACCTGTTCCAGGGTGTGGTGCATGCGCTGTCACTCCGTTGACCGCTGTGATGCCAACAGCCTAGCGGGCGATCACAGCGAGTCGAGAAAAGGTCGGGGTCAATTCGATACGGAATGATACAGCGCCGGGGCAGATGCCACCGGATCAAACAAAGGAAACAATTTGCCTCTCGCCGGCCTGACCGCAAGGCAGGTAACGTGCGCCGCATCCACGAAACGAGCGTCGTGCCAGGACGGCCGACACCCGTGGATCAACTCAAGGAATAAACATGTCCGACAGACTGAAACTGCTCCTCACCCTGACGCTCGCATCGCTGTTGCTGGGCGGATGCATGCAACTCCCCGATGACATTCCGCCCCTCGCCATGTGCGCCACCGCAGGCCACGCAATCACATAGTTCTCGCCGCAACGACGACCCTAGGGACGCAGCACCGCCACGCGAAGTTGCGCATTCAGTTCCTGTTCATGCACACCCTGGCTCTTGCTCGCCCACTGTGCATGGGCCGGACTGATATCGCCGGTAAACGCCGCCGCCAGTTGTCGCAGGTCCGCCACACTGCGCACTCGTGCACAGAACAGCTGTTCGCCACAGTCCTGACTGGCGTTGCGATAAATGCCCAGCAAACGCTCCCACAGTCCCGCGCGCACCTGCCGGATCGGTTTGAGCCGCACATGCGGCACATCCAGTTGCCGTTGCAGCGCGCCAGCATCCAGCGTTTCACTCGCCAACAGGACTTTGGCGAACATCAACACTTCGGCACGTGAAGCAGTATCGATGCGGGCCTGGCTGGACAGCGCGTCGGGCCAGCCAGTGCGTTGCAGATCGACAAACATCCAGCCGTTGCCGGCATCAGCGGCTCCGGCCAAGCGACACCCAATGGTCCACAGCAATAAAATCGAGGCTTTTCGTAGCCAACGCATACTCAATTCCCTTTAAGCGCGCATCGGACGCTTGGAAACGTCCTACAGTTTCTGGCGCGCACCATACAGAGGATTCTCAAGAAACGCCTGTGAATCCCGTGGGAAATTTCTGCGCTAAGGGTTTTACCTCGAAAAAGCTGCAAAACCTTGTAGGGCAATTGCCCGAGTCTCGGAAAAACCCCTACGAACTCCGTCCATCACGGCGGTCTTGTGACCCCTTGCCACGCACTTCTATAGTGGCCGGCGCGGCTGCAACCACTGGAGCGACTTCGTACAGGACACGTCTGAACATGAACATGCATAACCCGCTGGCCAATCGTTATCGCCCGCTCAAAAGCACCGACGGCGATCATCCGGTGCTGACCATAGATACTCAAGCCAGCCACGGCGAACTGCTCGACGCTGCGCATCAACGCCTGCGTGCCGCCAGCGATTTGCTGGAGACTCTTTACTGTTTGTGTTTCAAACAGGCCGACGTCAAAGACATCCCGAACATCGTCAACGCCTTGTATTTATTGACCCAAGATGGCTGCGAACTTCTGGAAGTAGCAAAACTTCAACTTGCAAACTCCTTATAAAATCACGCGCACAAACAACGCAACAACTAACCACTTCATATCCGCAATATAAAAAACTAGCCTGCTTGCTCTTAATTCATTCAAGAGCAACATTATGAGTACATTGACTATTTTCTTTTGCGGCACGGGTTCCACCAAGTTCGACACCAGCAACAACAACTATTGGAACGGCGAGTTGGTGTCCACTCTCGCTTCGCACCACACTGGCCGCGAGTTCGCCGAATGGATTGTCGTCGACGGCCCCGGCTCCAGTAATTTGCAGGCCGATGAGCTGTTCACCAAATCTGCCGACTACGGTCTCAGCGGCACGTTGTTCGGCAAGGGCTGGGAGGAAAACGTGCAGCACGCAATGAACATCATCAAAGGCAAGTGCGACTGGCAACGCCAACAACTGACCGAAGCGGAATACAACCGTCTCAAAGCGGCCGGTATTCCCATTGAAGATGTAAAAATCGAAGGCTCCTGGTTCTGGCGTAAATACAACTACGGAGAACGCAGCGTGACCCAGCAGAAGTTGCAGGAGCAAATCATTAAAACCTTCCGCAAGGACGGCATTATTCCCACTCAGGTTAACCTGGTCGGCTGGAGTCGAGGCGGTATAAGTTGCCATATGCTGGCCAACGCCATGTTCAATGACAGTACTTTGAAAAGCATTCCGGTGAAGATCCTCGCGATTGATCCGGTGCCCGGCATCGGCAACTTCCAGGAACATCGGGTCAAGCTCAACAGCAACGTCAAAGAGTACGTTGGCTTCTATGCCCGCGACGAGCGTTCGAAAGGTTTCAGCTGCGTTATCCCGCAAACGGCTACCGGTACGCGCACGCATATCTTCCCGATCCCCGGCCGCCACGCCACCCTGGTCGGCAACGCTGCCGCTGACGGCAACGCCGGCCCGAAGGTCCTCGCCGAACCCGGCCAGTTCGTGCGCCACTTCGCCGAAGCCTGCCTCAAGCGTTGGGGCACCCCGCTGATCAACACCCTGAACCTGAGCGACGCCCCCTGAAGCAATGCGGCGATGCGATGGTCAGGGACGCCGCGAAATACAAGGCCATGGAAAAGTACTCCTACACCTGGTTCACCGAACTGGACCAAGGCGAACGCTACGTTTCGCTGGGCAGCAAAGGCGTGCCTTTCTCGTCGGTGAAGGGCGGGATCTACGCGCCGGATAGCGGGCTGACCACCAGCGTGCTGGACTTGGCGGCATACCGGCATATCCGTTGAGGCCGGTGGGGTGGTGATCGATGCGACGGGAAAAACCTGCAGCAAAATTCTGCGGGAAAAATGGCAGTTAAACCGATAACAACAGCTAAGCCATGACCCACAAAAAAGCCGCCCCTAGAGGCGGCTTTTCAGTTCACAACAAACCACTCTTACAACTTAGGACCCGCCGCCTTGATCGCGTCGCTCACTTCGAACTTTTTGAAGTTCTCGATGAACAGACCGGCCAGGGCCTTGGCCGCTTCGTCGTAGGCAGCTTTGTCAGCCCAGGTGTTGCGTGGGTTGAGCAGGTTGGTTTCAACGCCCGGAACGGCCAGCGGCACGTCGAGGTTGATCGTGTCCAGGTGCTCGGTGGCGGCACCGATCAGTGCGCCGCTCTGGATCGCTGCGATCACGGCACGGGTGGTCGGGATGTTGAAGCGTTTGCCGACGCCGTAGCCGCCGCCGGTCCAGCCGGTGTTGACCAGGTAGACTTTGGAGCCGAAGCCGCGGATGCGCTTGATCAGCAGCTCGGCGTATTCACCAGCCGGACGCGGGAAGAACGGTGCGCCGAAGCAGGTGGAGAAGGTCGACTTGATGCCGCTGCCCGAACCCATTTCAGTCGAGCCCACCAGTGCGGTGTAGCCGGACAGGAAGTGGTAGGCCGCTTGCTCTTCGTTGAGGATCGACACTGGCGGCAGGACGCCGGTCAGGTCGCAGGTCAGGAAGATCACCGCGTTTGGCTCGCCGCCCAGGTTCTTCGCGGAACGCTTGGCAACGTGCTCCAGCGGGTAGGCCGCGCGGCTGTTCTGGGTCAGGCTGACATCGGCGTAGTCGGCGTGCTTGGCGTCGTCGATGACCACGTTTTCCAGCACGGCGCCGTGCTTGATGGCTTTCCAGATGACCGGTTCGTTCTTCTCGGACAGGTCGATGCACTTGGCGTAGCAGCCGCCTTCGATGTTGAAGACAACGCCTTCGCCCCAGCCGTGTTCGTCGTCACCGATCAGGTAACGGCTTTCATCGGCCGACAGGGTGGTTTTACCAGTGCCCGACAGACCGAAGAACAGGGTCACATCGCCTTCTTCGCCGATGTTGGCAGCGCAGTGCATTGGCAGCACGTCAGCGGCCGGCAGCAGGAAGTTCTGCACGGAGAACATGGCTTTCTTCATCTCACCGGCGTAACGCATGCCGGCAATCAGCACTTTCTTCTGCGCGAAGTTGATGATCACGCAACCGTCGGAGTTGGTGCCGTCACGCTCAGGCACGCACTCGAAGTTGGCCACGTTGAGCACTTGCCACTCTTCACGACCGGCCGGGTTGTACTGGGCCGGGTTGATGAACAGGCAACGACCGAACAGGTTCTGCCAGGCAGTCTGGGTGGTCATTTTCACGGCCAGGTAGTGATCTTCAGCCGCGCCTACATGCACGTGGGAAACAAAGTGCTCTTGCGCGTTGTTGAACGCCTCGACACGAGCCCACAGCGCGTCGAACTTGTCGGCCGGGAACTTGCGGTTGATCGGGCCCCAAGCGATAGCGGCCTGGGTGGAAGGCTCTTCAACGATGAAACGATCGACTGGCGAACGGCCGGTGCGGTGACCGGTGCGAACAACCAGAGCGCCGGTATCGGCAAGCTCGCCCTCACCGCGTTGCAGGGCTTCTTTTACCAGATCATCAACACTCAGATCGGTGTACACGGCGTTATTGGCTTGCGTCATGAGGTTCCCCGTCGGCCAGTGGCCGAGTGTGCTCCAAACGTTTTGTAGTAGAAAGTCGTGCACTACTACCGCGAAAAAAGTGGGCCGGATTATGCCAGAAAAGCCCAAAAAGAGTAGGGTCCTCCCGTCGTAACGGCGAAATTCCGTCGTTACGCAGTGAATTTACCTGCGCTGAACCGTTTTAGTGCCGGGTATCTGACGGCGTGTCGACGCCTGCGCCAGCGAACAATTGAACAATATCGGCCGCATCGAACACGTAACGCTGGTTGCAGAACTGGCAATCGATCTCGACTTCGCCACCGCGTTCAGCCACCAGTGCCTGCGCGTCTTCCAGACCCAGGCTGACCAGCGCATTACCCGAGCGCTCCCGCGAGCAGCTGCAGCGGAAGCGCAGGTTTTGCACATCGAACAAACGCACCTGCTCTTCATGGTAGAGACGATGCAGGACGGTTTCGTTGTCCAGGCCGAGCAATTCATCGGCGTTCAGGGTGCTGGCCAGCGCGGTAATGTGCTGCCAGCTGGCGGCGCGCTCTTCTTCGTCTTTCAGACGGTCGGCCGGCAGTTGCTGCAGTAGCATGCCGCGGGCACGACGGCCGTCGGCGAACAGCTTGAAGCGGGTGCCAACCTGCTGAGACATGACGAAATAATTGGTGAAGCATTCCGACAGGGTTTCACCGTCGAGATCGACGATACCCTGGTAACGCTGGCCGATCGTCGGGTCGACGGTCAGGGTCAGGTCACCGCCCGGCATCAGGTCGGCAAGGGTCGCATCCGGGGCGATCTGCTCGGCGTTATAACGCGCCAGACCACGGATCTCGCGCTCGCTGGAGCATTCGATCATCAGCAGCGGAATCGGGCCTTCGGAGCGCGCCTGCAGAATCAGCAAGCCGTCGAATTTCAGGGTGCCCACCAGCAACGAGGCCGCCGCCATCAATTCGCCCAGCAATTGCGCGACCGGCTCCGGGTACGGGTGCTTGGCGAGGACTTCGGCGTAGCTGCGCTCAAGCGCAACCAGTTCGCCGCGTGTGTCGCTGTCATCGAAGATGAAACGTTGGGTGAAATCGGTATCCGCTAGGTCGGTCATAATTTTGGGTATCTGAATGTGGTGACAAAATGGTTACAAGACGTGAAAATTTGCGCTTCTTGGCACCCTTTTTGGTGCCAGCGCTAAGCCATGGGAGGCATTTTATGAACAATCCGGGTTTGTTCCAATCAAGGTGGAACCTCGGCCGGCTGGTTCTGTGTAACGTAGTGCCCTTGGCGCTACTGGCTTTCTGGTTATGGCCTACGGGCCAAATGCTGTGTGTGATTTTCGACGAGTGGCTGTTCCGCTCACTCAATGCACCACTGGCCAGCAACCCCATATGGCTCCACATCTGGGCAATTGCAAGTCTGCGCCCGTTCGACATCATCGTCGGACTGATCCTGCTGACGCTGCTGATCAAGGGCGACTGGGTGTTCAAGGCGATTGATGTGCGTCGCGCCTTCTTCGGATTTTTCTCGATCCTGCTGTTGATGGTGGTGATTCGCGCGCTGTTTTCCAAATTTGCCGACTACATGGACTGGCAGCACAGCAGCCCGTCGATGGTGCTGGAAGGCGCGGTGCACCTGAGTGATTACTTCCCGCACCTGGAAAAAGCCTGGGAGCTGAAGGATCGCTCGAGCCAGAGCTTCCCCGGTGACCACGCTTCGGTGTTGCTGATCTGGGCACTGTTCATGGGCGTGTTCAGCCGTACTGTTGGTCAGTTCCTGACCGTCTGGGGCCTGGCACTGCTGTTCATGCTGCCGCGTCTGGTGGCCGGCGCGCACTGGGGCCAGGACGATTACATCGGCGGCATGCTGCTGGCGGTGTGGGCGTTGGGCTGGGGTTACTACACACCATTCGCTTATCACGCCGCCAACTTCTGGCTGAAGGTGACTGCGCCGGTTTTCAATCTGCTGGGCAAGCTGCCGGTGGTTTCGCGGATGAGTGTGGTGTCTGCCGCGAACTGACAGTTGTGTGAAGACCTGTGGCGAGGGAGCTTGCTCCCGCTCGGCTGCGTAGCAGTCGCTTTACCCGTCGATGCAGTTGTATTTTGAAATACGTGCTCGCCTGTACAGGGCGTCCTTCGGCCGCCAGCGGGAGCAAGCTCCCTCGCCACAAATGTGTTCGTCGCACACTACTCGTGGCTGCTGCCACGAAACTTGAATAGATCCCGCCGTTGCTTCTTGCTCGGTTTGCCATCAGTGCTCACGCCCAGCGCCCCGGCCTTACGCATCGCCGCTGCCGCTTCACGCTTGGCAATACTCGCCTCGGTCTCGGAATACAGCGTCTGCGCCTCGGGTGCGCCGCGACGCACGATCGACAAGGCGTCGACCCTCACCGTGCGCTCTTCAAAACCGGTACGAATCTCGAATTCATCGCCAATGCGTGGCTCTTTGCCAGGCTTGCAGCGCTCCCCTCGGCAGTGCACCTTGCCACTTTCGATGGCCGCTTTGGCCAGCGCCCGGGTTTTATAAAAGCGCGCCGCCCACAACCACTTGTCGAGCCGGACCTTGTCGTCCTCTTCGCTTTTTTGTGCCATGGAATTTCCTCATTCTGAAATATTGATGAACTGTACTACCGTTTCTGTCGTGCCATGAATGACGCCGCCGCGGATTACAATGCGCACCAGCCGACACCCGCTTGAGGCGTCGGCGATCCGGGCCGTAGAAATCTGTCGCCTTTTAACCCTTATTCTGCGTGAATACCGCGAATCCGGCCCTTGCGGGCTGAGTGGTTGCCACGGTTGAGCATTTTTTTGAAGACATTTGACCATTTGACCGTTGTCGGTCTGCGCGAGTGGGTGGCGCTCCCGGATCTGGGAGTCGCGGGCCTGCGGGCGAAAATCGACACCGGCGCCAGCACCTCCAGCCTGCACGCCACCGACATTGAACCGTTCGAACGCGATGGCGAGAAGTGGGTGCGTTTCACTGCGCACTTGGGCACGGTGGTGCAGTTGCGTCATCGGCGTTGCGAAGCACCGCTGGTGACGCGCAAAACCATCAAAAGCTCCAACGGCCAGGCCCAGGTGCGCTATGTGATCAGCACCACCCTGGCCCTCGGTGATCGGGTCTGGCAGGTCGAGTTTACCCTCGCCTGCCGCAAGTCCATGCGCTATCGCCTGTTGCTCGGGTCCAAAGCCTTGATCGACGGCCAGCTGGTGGTCAATCCGGGCATCAAATATGTACAAGACAAGCCGGTGTTCCCGGTATCTACCTCCTCCACAGGTGTTGCATGAAGATCGCTGTGCTGTCGCGGAATCCGCGTCTGTATTCCACCCGTCGCCTGGTCGAAGCCGGCACCGAGCGCGGGCATGAAATGGTCGTGATCGACACCTTGCGCGCCTACATGAACATTGCCAGCCACAAGCCGCAAATCCACTACCGCGGCAAACCGCTGGAAGGCTTCGACGCGGTGATTCCGCGAATCGGTGCATCGGTGACGTTTTATGGCTGCGCGGTGTTGCGCCAGTTCGAAATGATGGGGGTGTTTCCGCTCAACGAGTCGGTGGCCATTGCCCGTTCGCGGGACAAATTGCGTTCGCTGCAACTGCTGTCGCGTCGCGGCATCGGCCTGCCAGTCACCGGCTTCGCTCACTCGCCGGACGACATTCCCGACCTGATCGACATGGTCAACGGCGCGCCGCTGGTGATCAAGGTGCTGGAAGGCACTCAAGGCATCGGTGTGGTGCTGTGCGAAACCGCAACCGCAGCCGAATCGGTGATCGAGGCGTTCATGGGCCTGAAGCAGAACATCATGGTTCAGGAATACATCAAGGAAGCCGGCGGTGCGGATATCCGCTGCTTCGTGGTCGGCGACAAGGTGATCGCAGCCATGAAACGTCAGGCCAAACCGGGCGAGTTCCGCTCCAACCTGCACCGTGGCGGCAGCGCCAGCCTGATCAAGATCACCCCGGAGGAACGCATGACTGCGTTGCGTGCGGCCAAGGTCATGGGCCTGGCAGTGGCGGGCGTGGATATTTTGCGCTCGAACCACGGGCCGCTGGTGATGGAAGTGAACTCGTCGCCGGGCCTGGAAGGCATCGAGACCACCACCGGCAAGAACGTGGCGGGGATCATCATCGAACACCTTGAGAAGAATGGCGGGCCGAACATGACCCGCACCAAGGGCAAGGGTTAAAAGCAAACGATCGCCGCTTTCGGCAGCTCCTGCATGGGAATCCGTACCTGCAGGCGCTGCCGAAGGCAGCGATCTTTTTCAACGGTTAAACAGCATCCCGCGGCAACATCAACCCCAACGGCAACCTTACCCGCGCTTCCAGCCCGCCACCGGAACGGTTGCGCAACTCGACATTGCCGCCATGCATCGAAGCAATCCGCTTCACAATCGCCAACCCCAACCCGGTACCTTTGCCACCCCGGGCACGGTCGCCACGGGTGAACGGGTTGAAGATCGCCTCAAGCTCTGACGGATCAATCCCCGCGCCACGGTCCATCACGCTCAACACCACGTACGGCGCGCTGGTATCGCCAGACACATAAGCTGCGACCTCGACGCCACTGCCGGCATGGTTCAGGGCGTTGCCGATCAGGTTGTTCAGCAGGCGTTTCATCGACACCCGGCGCAGTGGAAACGGCTGGATCGGTTCCAGTCGCAGGCGCACTTTCTCTTCGCTCTGGTTATAGGGTGCGGCCACCTCACGCACCAGATCGCTCAGGTCCACTTCTTCCACCGACTCGTCACGACCGTCACGAATGAACGCGAGGAACTGGTCGAGAATCGCGTCCATGTCTTCGATGTCGCGGACCATGTCGTCGGTCAGGTCATTGCGGTCGCCCATCAGCTCCAGCGACAGCCGCAAACGGGTCAGCGGCGTGCGCAAATCATGGGAGACCCCCGCCAGCATCAGCTCGCGCTCGCGACCGGCCTGTTCGACGTCTTCGGCCATCTGGTTGAAGGCGCGGTACACCTCGGTCATCTCGCTCGGTGTGTCGCTGATCGGCAGACGTACGCTGCGGCCCTGACCCAGTTGTCGGGCGGCGTACACCAGACGCTTCAAAGGCTGGTTGAGCTGGCTGACGAAAATCCACGCCGAGGCGGTGGACAGCAAGCCGATGGCGAGGAACCAGCCAAGCACGTTCCAGATTTTCTGGCCGCGCAATGGATGCGGGTACAGCGGCACTTTCAGCCAGCCATCGCCCAGGCTCGGTGCACGCACCCACAGCGCCGGCGGCGAGTGCATGCGCAAGCGCACTTCGGTATCGGCGCCCAGCTCCGCCTGCATCTGCCGCTGATAAATTTCACTGTACGGCCAGTGCTGTTCGCCCTCCGGCACACCGGCGCCGACCACCCGGATCAGCGTCGCGGCATCGGCGATCTTCGCGCGGTTTTCTTCATCGGCCGCCCAATAGGCACGCAGCGTCAGGGCGACGCCGTGGCTGTATTGGCGATCCACCAGCACGTCCTCGTTCATCAACAGATAAACCAGGGTCAGCGCCTTGGAAAACAGCACGACGATGAGCACCAGCCAAAGGGTGCGGGAGAAAAAACTTTGGGGGAACCAGACGGGGGTTTTCATCGATAACCGTTACACACTTGCAGGAGCGAGCCATGCTCGCATATTGCGGATTGCGAGTCTGCGCAGAGGGTCGATCAACCCGATCTGCGCAGACCCGCTCCTACAAATCGCCGATCACTTGGTGGCGGCGCCATCCGGCACGAACACGTAGCCCACGCCCCAGACCGTCTGGATGTAGCGCGGTTTCGACGGATCCGGCTCGATCATCCGGCGCAGACGGGAGATCTGCACATCGATGGAACGCTCCAGGGCATCCCACTCGCGACCACGGGCCAGGTTCATCAGTTTGTCGCGGGTCAGCGGCTGACGCGCGTTCATCACCAGCGCCTTGAGCACCGCAAACTCACCGGTGGTGAGCATGTGCACTTCTTCGCCACGTTTCAGTTCGCGGGTCGCCAGCGACAGCACGTAATCACCGAAGGTGACATTTTCGTCTTCACTGCCCGGTGCACCTGGCACCGGTGCGGCCTGACGACGCAGAACAGCCTTGACCCGAGCCATCAGCTCGTCCGGGTTGAACGGCTTGGCCAAATAGTCATCGGCGCCCAGTTCCAGGCCCTTGATGCGGCTCATCTCATCGCCCTTGGCGGTGAGCATGATGATCGGAATCTGATTGTTCGCGGCCCGCAGGCGACGGCACGCAGTCAGGCCGTCTTCGCCCGGCAGCATCAGGTCGAGGACCACCAGGTTGAACACTTCACGCGACAGCAGGCGGTCCATTTGCTCGGTGTTCGGTACGGCACGGGCGCGGTAGCCCTTGCTGACGAAAAAGCGTTCCAGCAGGCTGCTCAGCCCCGGATCGTCGTCAACAATAAGAATTTTTTCGCCTTCAGCATTGTTTGCAGTGCTGCTCATTGGATGCTCCTTTTAGCTCGGCGCGCATTATGGCGTAGCTGCCGTTATACGCACCGTGTGCATTGTTAGCAGATTTTTCCTTCACTGCCAGAAAACCGGGGTTTATGCCTACAGACTGCTACACCCCCGAATGACAGAACGCTGGTTATAATGCGCGGCGTTTTGTGCCAGGCAACGTCTGAATCGTTACCGCAGGTGGCCGGGCTTTTTTCGCGGTGGCCGCAGTAATTGTTCGATTTCACGGGTCAATGGGGAGCCTTTTGACCCAGGCAGCGGCAATTTTCTAGCCGCTCAACCAGACTCCGGGCCTTTATTTCCGTGCCTGCGAGCCTGCTTTCACACTATGTCAGGTGGTTTTATGGACAGCATCAACAGCCGCATCGCCGAGGAACTCGGCGTACGCCCGCAACAGGTCGAAGCGGCCGTCGCGCTACTCGATGAAGGCTCTACCGTTCCCTTCATCGCCCGTTACCGGAAAGAAGTCACCGGCAGCCTCGATGACACCCAGTTGCGTCATCTGGAAGAGCGTCTGCGTTACCTGCGAGAACTCGACGAACGGCGCATCAGCATCCTCGCCAGCATTCAGGAGCAGGGCAAACTCACCCCCGCCCTCGAGCGCGACATCAAACTCGCCGACACCAAGACCCGCCTCGAAGACTTGTACCTGCCGTACAAGCAGAAGCGCCGCACCAAGGGCCAGATTGCCCTGGAAGCCGGCCTCGGCGAGCTGGCCGACGGCCTGTTCAACGACCCGAATCTGTCGCCGGAAGCCGAAGCCGCACGCTTCGTCGACGCCGAGAAAGGCGTAGCCGACGTGAAAGCTGCGCTGGAAGGCGCCAAGTACATCCTGATGGAGCGCTTCGCCGAAGACGCCAGTCTGCTGGAGAAGCTGCGTAACTTCCTCAAGCAGGAAGCGACCATCAGCGCGCGCGTGATCGCTGGCAAGGAAGAAGAAGGCGCCAAGTTCCGCGACTACTTCGAACACGACGAGCCGCTGAAAAGCATGCCGTCGCACCGCGCACTCGCGATTTTCCGTGGCCGCAACGAAGGCATCCTCAGCTCCGCGCTGAAAGTCGGCGAAGAGCTGCCGGGCACCATGCACCCGTGCGAAGGCATGATCGGCCAGCAATTCGGCATCCAGAATCAGAACCGCCCGGCCGACAAATGGCTCGGTGAAGTGGTGCGCTGGACCTGGAAGGTCAAGCTTTACACGCACCTGGAAACCGACCTGCTCGGCGAACTGCGCGACAGTGCCGAAACCGAGGCGATCAACGTCTTCGCCCACAACCTGCATGACCTGCTGCTGGCCGCGCCGGCCGGCCCGCGTGCGACCCTGGGCCTTGACCCGGGCCTGCGTACCGGCTGCAAGGTCGCGGTTGTCGACTCCACCGGCAAGCTGCTCGATCACGCCACGGTTTATCCGCATGTGCCGCACAACAAGTGGGATCAGACCATCGCGATCCTGGCCGCCCTGTGCGCCAAGCACTCGGTTGACCTGATTGCCATCGGCAACGGCACCGCCAGCCGCGAAACCGACAAACTGGCGATCGAGCTGATCAAAAAATACCCGGCGATGAAGATGACCAAGGTCATGGTCTCCGAGGCCGGCGCCTCGGTGTACTCGGCATCCGAGCTGGCGGCCAAGGAATTCCCGGACCTGGACGTGTCGATCCGAGGTGCGGTGTCGATTGCCCGTCGCTTGCAGGATCCACTGGCCGAGCTGGTGAAGATCGATCCGAAATCCATCGGTGTCGGCCAGTACCAGCACGACGTGTCGCAGCTGAAGCTGGCGCGCGGTCTGGATGCGGTGGTCGAGGACTGCGTGAACGCCGTCGGTGTCGATGTGAACACCGCCTCGGTGGCCTTGCTGGCGCGGATCTCCGGCCTCAACGCGACCCTGGCGCAAAACATCGTCGCTCACCGTGACGAGCACGGCGCCTTCAAGACCCGTGCGGCGCTGAAGAAAGTTGCGCGTCTGGGCGAGAAAACCTTCGAACAGGCCGCAGGCTTCCTGCGCGTGATGAACGGCGACAACCCGCTCGATTCCTCGGCTGTTCACCCGGAAGCCTATCCGCTGGTGCAACGCATTGCCGCTGAAACCGACCGTGACATTCGCTCGCTGATTGGCGACGCCGCATTCCTCAAGCGTCTGGATCCGAAGAAATTCACCGACGAAACCTTCGGTCTGCCCACCGTCACCGACATCCTGCAAGAACTGGAAAAACCCGGCCGCGACCCGCGTCCGGAGTTCAAGACTGCCGAGTTCCAGGAAGGCGTCGAAGACCTCAAAGACCTGCAACTGGGGATGATCCTCGAAGGCGTCGTGACCAACGTGACCGCGTTTGGCGCGTTCGTCGACATCGGCGTGCATCAGGACGGTCTGGTGCACATCTCGGCGCTGTCGGAGAAGTTCATCAAGGACCCACGCGAAGCGGTGAAGGCCGGTGACGTGGTGAAAGTGAAGGTCATGGAAGTCGACATCCCGCGCAAACGCGTCGGCCTGTCGATGCGCATGAGTGATACCCCGGGCGAGAAGATCGACGGTGCCCGCGGTTCGCGTCCAGGCTCGGCACCGCGCCAGTCGTCGAACAACGCGCCGCGCAAGGAAACGGCCACAGCCGCTCCGGTGAACAACGCCATGGCTTCGCTGTTCGCTAACGCCAAGCAGTTGAAGAAACGCTGATGGAGATTCCGGCCGGGCTCGTCGAGAGCGCGTTTTTCCAGCTGTTGGGCTGCCGCCTGCACAGCCTGGAAACCGGGGTGGCGCAAGTCGCCCTGGTGCTGGAACCGCAACTGCGCAATCGCGGCGGCAAATTGCACGGTGGCGCACTGTTCAGTCTGGTGGATATCGCCATGGGGCTGGCCTGTTCCAGCACCCACGGCTTCGACCAGCAGAGCGCGACCATCGAGTGCAAGATCAACTACATCCGCGCCGTATCCGACGGCGAGGTGCTGTGCACGGCGCGGGTGATCCACCCGGGCCGTCGCACGCTGGTGGTCGAGGCCGACGTGATGCAGGGCGACAAACTGGTCGCAAAAGCGCAAGGCACGTTCGCTGTCCTGTAGATGTTGTTCATCATTTTGAGTTAATTTCGGCGCAATGAATCCTGTAGGAGCTGCCGCAGGCTGCGATCGTTTGATCTTGCTATTGAAAAACAAAATCAAAAGATCGCAGCCTGCGGCAGCTCCTACAGTTTATGTGTGTGGCTGACCGGCTAGAAAACCAGGCGAAAACGCCAGTTTCAACTTCACCCTTGTAGACCGTCCTGCCCACCCCCATATTGGGGCGACTGACGCGTGAAGGAATCCAAATTGAGCGAACTTCTCAACCGCCGCCTGGCTCTGCTCGGCGAGCGCGCCAACCTCTCTCTGCTCGAACAGTGCCTCCACGGTATCGAACGTGAATGCCTGCGCGTGACCAGTGAAGGTCGTCTGGCGCAAACGCCGCACCCGGAAGCCTTGGGTTCCGCGCTGACCAATGAACAGATCACCACCGATTATTCCGAGTCGCTGCTGGAATTCATCACCCCTGCCCTGCCCGACCCGGCCGATACGCTGGCGAGCCTGGACAAGATTCATCGTTTTGCCTACAGCAAGCTCGGCAACGAGTACCTGTGGAGTCCGTCGATGCCGTGCCCGTTGCCGGCCGAGGAAGACATCCCGATCGCCTATTACGGCACCTCCAACATCGGTCAGCTCAAATACGTCTACCGCAAGGGCCTGGCCCTGCGGTACGGCAAGACCATGCAGTGCATCGCCGGGATCCACTACAACTTTTCCCTGCCGGAAAAGCTCTGGCCGCTGCTGCGCGAAGCCGAGGGTTTTGTCGGCACCGACCGCGACTTCCAGTCGTCGTCCTACATCGCGCTGATCCGTAACTTCCGCCGTTACAGCTGGTTGCTGATGTACCTGTTCGGTGCCTCGCCGGCGCTGGACGCAGGCTTCCTGCGCGGCCGTTCGCACCAGTTGGAGCAGCTGGACCCGGACACGCTGTACCTGCCGTACGCCACCAGCCTGCGCATGAGCGACCTCGGTTACCAGAGCAACGCCCAGGCTGGCCTGACGCCGTGCTACAACGATCTGGCGAGCTACACCGACAGCCTGCGCAAGGCTGTGGCCACGCCGTATCCGCCATATGTGGAAGTCGGCACGCACCAGGATGGAGAGTGGGTTCAGCTCAACACCAACATCCTGCAGATCGAAAACGAGTACTACTCCAACATCCGCCCGAAACGCGTGACCTACACCGGCGAGCGGCCAATCCAGGCACTGATGGCCCGTGGCATTCAGTACGTCGAAGTGCGTTGCCTGGACATCAACCCGTTCCTGCCGATGGGCATCGACGTCACCGAGTCGCGCTTCCTCGACGCGTTCCTGCTGTATTGCGCGCTGAACGACAGTCCGCTGCTGACCAACACTTCGTGCGGCAATGCCACTTCGAACTTCCTCAGCGTGGTCAAGGAAGGCCGGCGTCCGGGGCTGCAATTGCAGCGTGACGGTGAAGCGGTCGAGCTGAAGGTCTGGGCAGCCGAGCTGCTGGAAAAAATCGCACCGCTGGCGGCGTTGCTTGATCAAAGCCACGGCGGCGACGCGCATAGCAAGGCGCTGGATGCGCAACTGGCCAAAGTCAGCGACCCGTCCCTGACCCCGTCGGCGCAGGTGCTGGCCGCGATGGCCGAGCACAAGGAAAGCTTTGCGCAATTCTCCCTGCGTCAGAGCCAGGCCCACGCCGAGTTCTTCCGCCGCGAGCCGTTGACGGCGGATGAGCAGGCGAAGTTCGAGGAACTGGCGCGTTCGTCGCTGGCGCAACAGGCGGAGCTTGAACAGAACGAGGTGGGCGATTTCGATGTGTTTGTCGGGTCGTATCAGGCGAGCATTCTGGCGATCAGCAACTAAGCGCCGCCTTTGAAAAGATCGCAGCCTGCGGCAGCTCCTACAGGGTGTACGCCTATTCCATGTAGGAGCTGCCGCAGGCTGCGATCTTTTGATATTTAGATTTTTCCGCTCATAAGCTAAGTCTAAAAAGTTATTTATTTTTAATTTCTTAGATCATTTAGTCTCCTTTCACGCCGATCGTCGGTCGCCTGATTTGGAGCACTCCCCATGAAACTGAATTTCCCGCTTCGCCTGCTGGCCGTGGCCTCTCTGGCTGCTGCAAGCTTTCTGGCGCAGGCCGCCGACCTCACCGTCGCTTACCAGACCACCGTCGACCCGGCGAAAGTCGCCCAGGCCGATGGCACCTACGAGAAAGCCACCAAAGCCGACATCAGCTGGCGCAAGTTCGACAACGGCGCCGACATCATCGCCGCCATTGCTTCCGGTGATGTGCAGATCGGCTATCTCGGTTCCAGCCCGCTGACCGCTGCGATCACCCGCAAAGTCCCGGTGGAAACTTTCCTCATCGCCACCCAGATCGGCGCCGCTGAAGCACTGGTCGCTCGCGACGGTTCCGGGATCAAGACCCCGCAGGATCTGGTCGGCAAGAAAATCGCCGTGCCGTTCGTGTCCACCGGTCACTACAGCCTGCTCGCCGCGCTGAAGCACTGGAACATCGATCCGTCGAAAGTCACCGTGCTCAACCTCGCCCCGCCAGCGATCATCGCCGCGTGGAAACGCGGTGATATCGACGCCACTTACGTGTGGGATCCGGCCCTCGGTGTGGCCAAGGAAAACGGCAAAGTGCTGATCACTTCCGGCGAACTGGCCAAGTTCGGCGCGCCGACCTTCGATGCCTGGATCGTGCGCAAGGACTTCGCCGAGAAGCACCCGGAAATCGTCACCGCGTTCGCCAAGGTCACCCTCGACGCCTACGCCGATTACCGCAAGGATCCCAAAGCCTGGCTCGCCGACCAGTCCCACGTCGACAAGCTGGTGAAACTCTCCGGCGCCAAGGCCAGCGACATTCCATTGCTGCTGCAAGGCAACGTCTACCCGTTGGCAGCTGATCAAGTGATCAGCCTCGGCGCGCCGACCACCCAAGCCATCACCGACACCGCCGCGTTCCTCAAGGAGCAAGGCAAGGTCGAAGCCGTGCTGCCGGACTACGCGCCGTACGTCAGCGCCAAATACATCACCAACTGATCGGGAGTTCACTGCGATGGCCTTGCTACAGCTGGAGCGCATCAGCGCACAGTACCCGGGCAGCCCGGAACCGGTGCTGGCGGACATTTCCCTGACCCTCGGGCCTCAGCAATTGCTGGTCGCCCTCGGCCCGTCCGGCAGTGGCAAGACCTCGCTGTTGAACCTGATTGCCGGCTTCGTCGAACCCAGCGCCGGGCGCATCACCCTCGACGGCGTGCCGGTCAAAGGCCCGAGCGCCGAACGTGGTGTGGTGTTTCAGGATGACGCGCTGCTGCCCTGGCAGGATGTGTTGGCCAACGTCGCGTTCGGTCTGGAACTGGCTGGTGTCGCCAAGGACAAGCGCGAAAAGATCGCCCGGGAAATGCTCGCGCTGGTTGATCTCTCAGGGTTCGAAAGCCGTCGTATCTGGCAACTCTCCGGCGGCCAGAAACAGCGCGTCGGCCTGGCCCGCGCCCTCGCGGCCGACCCGCGCGTGCTGCTGATGGACGAGCCCTTCGGCGCCCTCGACGCCTTCACCCGCGAGCAGATGCAGGAGCTGTTGCTGCAAGTCTGGCAGCGCACTGCAAAACCGGTGTTCCTGATTACCCACGACATCGAAGAAGCGGTATTCCTCGCCACTGACCTGATTCTGCTGGCGCCGAATCCGGGGCAGATCGTCGAGCGTCTGCCTCTGGATTTCGGCCAGCGCTACGCCGCCGGTGAGTCGGCGCGAGCGATCAAATCCGACCCGCGTTTTATCGAAACCCGCGAGCACGTGCTGAGCAAAGTGTTCTCGCAACGCAGCGCCGTACAACGGCAGGAGCGCGCATGAGCAGTTACGACGTTTCCGCCCCCGCAGTGAAAACCCCGTCGGTAGTGATTCCAGTCCGGCGCAGCCTCAGCACCCGCTGGATCAGCTTGCTGACCCTGTTCGCCTTGCTGGTGATCTGGTGGGCGGTGACCGCCAGCGGTTTGATCGAGCCGCTGTTTCTGCCACCACCGTCCGCCGTGTTGCAAAAAGGCTGGTTGCTGGCGACCACTGGTTACATGGATTCGACCCTGTGGCAGCACCTGGGCGCGAGCCTGAGCCGCATCGGTCTGGGTCTGGGTTTTGCGATTCTGACCGCAGTGCCGGTGGGCATCGCCATCGGCGCCAACCGTATTGCCCGTGGTGTGCTTGATCCGTTGATCGAGTTCTACCGGCCGATTCCGCCGCTGGCGTATCTGCCGCTGATCGTGATCTGGTGCGGTATCGGCGAGTTGTCGAAAGTGCTGCTGATCTACCTGGCGATTTTCGCGCCGATTGCCATTGCCACCGCGACCGGCGTGCGCACCGTTGACCCGGCGAAATTGCGCGCTGCGCAGTCGCTCGGTGCCACTCGCGCACAACTGATCCGCCATGTGATTTTGCCCAGCGCCCTGCCGGACATTCTCACCGGTGTGCGAATTGGTCTGGGCGTTGGCTGGTCGACCCTGGTCGCCGCCGAACTGATCGCCGCCACCAGCGGTTTGGGGTTCATGGTGCAGTCGGCTGCGCAATTTCTGGTCACCGATGTGGTGGTGCTGGGGATTCTGGTGATCGCCCTGATCGCCTTCGCCATGGAAATGGGCCTGCGCGCCCTGCAGCGCAAACTGGTGCCGTGGCACGGCCAAACCCACTAAAGCATTTGTGAATCCTCCCGTGTAGGAGCTGCCGCAGGCTGCGATCTTTTGATCTGCTTTTAAAAAACAAATCAAAAGATCGCAGCCTGCGGCAGCTCCTACAGGGGCGCGGTTACCCGGAATTGAAGAGAACCATCATGAGCAGCCTGACCATCACCCCCTTAAGTTCGGCCCTCGGCGCGCAGATCAGCGGCGTCGACGTCAGCCAGCCGTTGAACCTGGAACAGCGCAATGCCATCGAGCAGGCGCTGCTCACGTATCAGGTGCTGTTCTTCCGCAACCAGCCGATCGAGCCTGCGCAACAGGCGCGTTTCGCGGCGTACTTTGGCGACCTGCACATCCATCCGATCTACCCGAACGTGCCGGAACAGCCGGAAGTGCTGATCCTCGACACCGCCGTCACCGACGTGCGCGACAACGCGATCTGGCACACCGACGTGACCTTCCTGCCAACGCCGGCGATGGGCGCGGTGCTCAGCGCCAAGCTGCTGCCGGAGTTCGGTGGCGATACGTTGTGGGCCAGCGGGATTGCCGCGTACGAAGCGCTTTCGGCGCCGATGAAAACCCTGCTCGAAGGGCTGACTGCGACCCACGATTTCACCCGCTCGTTTCCGCTGGAGCGCTACGGCAACACGCCGGAGGCGTTGGCACAGTGGGAAGAGGCACGACGCAAGAACCCACCGTTGTCACACCCGGTGATCCGCACGCACCCGGTAAGCGGTCGCCGTTCGTTGTTCGTCAACGAAGGCTTCACCTCAAAGATCAACGAACTGTCTGACACCGAAAGCGCGGCGATTCTGAAATTCCTGTTCGCCCACGCAACGCGGCCTGAATTCACCATTCGCTGGCGCTGGCAGCAGGACGACATCGCGTTCTGGGATAACCGCGTGACCCAGCATTACGCGGTGGATGATTACCGTCCGGCACGACGGGTGATGCAGCGGGCGACGGTGCTGGGGGATGTGCCGTTCTTCAAATGAGGCCCGATTTCCTCATTGCCTGAACTGGCCCCTTCGCGGGCAAGCCCGCTCCCACAGGTACAGCACCGTTCACAGACTTTGTGTACGACTGGAACTCTGTGGGAGCGGGCTTGCCCGCGAAAGCGTCAGAGCAGGCGCCGAATAATTCGGCGCCAGTCACTTATTCAGCGGTCGAAGGCTTCTCCCACAGATTGATCCCGCCCTCCTGGGCAAAGCGATCAATCTCCGCCAGTTCCTCAGCACTGAAGCTCAGATTCTTCAACGCCCCGACGTTCTCGATGATCTGCTCCGGCCGGCTCGCACCGATCAGCGCCGAAGTTACCCGTGGATCACGCAGGGTCCAGGCCAATGCCAGCTGCGCCAGGCTCTGGCCACGACGCTTGGCAATCTCGTTCAACGCACGCACGTGGGCAATGTTGGCCTCGGACAAGTGCGACGCCTGCAGCGAACCACCGCCCGGACGATTGACCCGCGCATCCGCCGGCACGCCGTTGAGGTATTTGTCGGTCAGCAGACCTTGGGCCAACGGCGTGAACGCGATCACACCAGTGCCGAGTTCTTCGGTGGTGTCGAGCAGGTCCTTTTCCACCCAGCGATTGAGCAGGTTGTACGCCGGCTGATGAATCAGCAGCGGCACCTTCCATTCCTTGAGCAGCGCGGCGATCTCGCGGGTTTTCACCCCGGAGTACGACGAGATGCCGATGTACAACGCCTTGCCCTGCTGCACGGCGGTGGCGAGGGCGCTGGCGGTTTCTTCCAGAGGGGTGTCCGGGTCGAAGCGGTGCGAATAGAAAATATCCACGTAGTCCAGACCGAGGCGCTGCAGGCTCTGGTCGAGGCTGGCCAGCACGTATTTGCGCGAGCCACCGCCCTGACCATAAGGGCCGGGCCACATGTCCCAACCGGCCTTGCTGGAGATGATCAGCTCATCGCGGTACGGCTTGAAGTCTTCGCGCAGCAGACGACCGAAATTGGTCTCGGCGCTGCCGTATGGCGGGCCGTAGTTGTTGGCCAGGTCGAAGTGGTTGATGCCCAGGTCGAACGCAGTGCGCAGTAGAGCACGCTGGGTGTCGATCGGCGTGCTGTCGCCGAAGTTGTGCCACAGGCCCAGCGACAGCGCCGGCAGCACCAGACCGCTGCGGCCGACGCGGCGGTAAGGGATGGAGTCGTAGCGGTTTTCGGCAGCGGTGTAAGTCATCGAATCCTCTCTTGTTTGATTAACAGCAAATTGAGGGTGAATTTCAACTTTGTGGTGAGGGGATTTATCCCCGATGGACGGCGTAGCCGTCCCAAAAAAATCGCGAATTTGAATACAGATTTGGGGGTGGCTTTCGCCACCCATCGGGGATAAATCCCCTCACCACAGGGTGTTTACACAAATCTGTTTTGCGGTCGGGCCAGGCCGAGGTGCTCGCGCAAGGTTCGGCCCTCATACTCGGTTCTGAACAGCCCACGCCGTTGCAGTTCCGGGACCACGCCATTAGCGAAGTCTTCGAGACCGCCCGGCAGGTGCGGCACCAGCACGTTGAAGCCATCCGCCGCGCCTTGTTCGAACCACGCCTGCAAGTGATCGGCGATCTGCGTCGGCGTGCCCACCAGGCTGTAATGCCCGCGTCCGCCAGCAATCCTGCGGCCCAATTCGGCGAGGGTCAGGTTCTCCCGGCCCGCCAGCTCAGTCAGCAGTTTCTGCCGGCTCTGCTGGCCGCTGTCGGTCAGCGGCAACTCAGGCAACGGTCCGTCCAGCGGGTACTTCGACAAGTCGAAGTTGCCCAGCATACGCCCAAGCAACGCCACGCCAACCTCCGGCTCGACCAATTGCTGAAACGTTTCACATTTTTCCTGCGCTTCGGTTTCTGTCTGCCCGACGACGACAAACACCCCGGGCATGATTTTCAGCGAGTCGGCACCGCGCCCGTACTTGGCCAGACGTCCCTTGAGGTCGGCATAGAATGCCTGCGCACCGGCCAGCGACGTCTGCGCTGTGAACACCACTTCAGCAGTTTGTGCCGCCAGCTCACGCCCGGTTTCGGACGAGCCGGCCTGCACGATTACCGGTTGTCCCTGCGGCGAGCGTGCGACGTTCAACGGGCCTTTCACCCGAAAGTGCTCACCGACGTGATCCAGCACGTGAAGCTTCGACGGGTCGTAATAAGCGCCACTGGCCTTATCGCGGACAAACGCATCATCCTCCCAACTGTCCCACAGCCCGGTGACCACCTGATGAAACTCCCGGGCGCGGCTGTAGCGTTCGGCGTGGCCGATGTGCTCATCGCGACCAAAGTTCAGTGCCTCGGCAGCGTTGTCCGAGGTCACCAGATTCCACCCGGCGCGGCCGCCCGACAGATGATCGAGCGAAGCGAATTTGCGTCCCACGTGATACGGCTCGTTGTAGCTGGTGGTCGCCGTGGCGATCAGGCCGATGTGCTCGGTCACCGCGCTCAGGGCCGACAGCAAAGTCAGCGGCTCGAAGTGATCCGAGCGTGCCATGCGGCTGGCGATGTCCTGGGTCGGCGCGGCGACGCTGTCGGCGACGAACAGCGTGTCGAACTTCGCCGCCTCGGCAATCTGCGCCAGACGCTTGTAGTGGGCGAAATCCAGCCCGGCATTGGCCGGTACCTGCGGGTGACGCCACGCGGCGACGTGGTGCCCGGTGGCCATGAGAAACGCGCCAAGTTTCAGTTGTCTGCTCATCTCAGAAATCCTTGCGCAGTTGTACGCCGAAGTAGCGCTCGTCATCCCGTGGCACGGCGCGATAGATGTAGTTGCCGCCGCTGGCGAGCAGGGGTGAATAGGACTTGTCGGCGAGGTTTTTGCCCAGCAGCGCCACGCGCCAGCCGTTGCTGTAATCGGCGAGCGCGACGCTGGCGTTCCAGAGGCCGTAGGCACCTTGTTTGGTGTCGGCGTTCTGACTGATGTCGTACTGCACTTCGCTCTGCCAGCTGTAGTCGGTGCCGAGTTCGATATCCAGGCCGTTGTCCAGCGGGATGCTGTAGTCGGCGCGCACGTAGCTTTTCCAGTCGGGACTGAACGGCAACGGCTTGCCATTGACGTTGCAGGACGCCGCCGCACCGGCCGGGCAACTGAATTGGTCGATGCGCGCGCGGGTGTAGGCCAGCGCCCCGGAGAACTTCAGTTGCTGGGTCGCCTGCAAGGCGTAATCGAGCTCGACGCCTTCGGTGCGGACGCTGCCGGCGTTGATCAGGCGCGTCACCACTTGCCCGGCGACCGTGTCGAAAAAGTTCGCTTGATAGTTGTCGTAGTCGCTGTGGAACACCGCGAGGTTGGTGGTCAGCCGGTTGTTCCAGCTGGTGGCCTTGATCCCCGCCTCCCAGGTGTTCGAGGTTTCCGGTTTCAGCGCTTCGGTGTCACGCGGCTGCATGTTGAAGAACACGTTGTAGGCCGGGCCTTTGTAGCCGCGCGAATAGGTCAGGTACGTGGTGACCGCATCGCTGAGGTCGTACTGCACGCCGAGCCGGCCGGACCAGCCGTCCTCGTCCACCGAACCGGAACTGCGGGTGGCCGGCTGGATGCCGCTGACCGTGGTCGCCGAGGTCGAGACGCGGCGGTGAGCGTATTCCAGATCATCGTGGGTGTAGCGCAGGCCGGCGATGCCACGCAGGTCGGAAGTGAAGTTCAGCGTGGCTTCGCCAAACGCCGCGTAGCTGTCGCTGGTGGTGCTGTAGTCAGCCACGCCACGGTTGACGCTGGTCGGCGTCGTCAGGGTGCGCTGGTAGGTCTCGTCATCCTTGCCGTGCATGTAGAACAGGCCGCCGACGTATTCGAGGAACTGACCTTTCGGCGAAGCCAGGCGCAGCTCTTGCGAGTACTGGTCGAAGGCCAGATCGCCCTTGTCGGCGGTGCCGGGGAACGCTGCAGTGATCGTGCTCAGCCGATCGCCGTCCTGATACTGGGTGTTGTCCCAGCCGCGCCACGCAGTGATCGAGGTCAGTGTGTAATCGCCCAGTTGCCAGTCGAGCTGGCCGGACAGGCCCTTGTTGGTGTCCTCGACATGGCTGCGGGTATCGGTGTTGATGTCGCGGTTGTGGCTGCTGGCGTAGACCGGGCCCAGCGCGTTGGCGAAGGCCGGGGTCAGCGACTTGCTGACCACGCCGTTGGGGCCGTCGTCGTGGGACTGCATGTAGTCGGCAATCAAGGTGAAGGTGACGTCGTCGTTCGGGGTGAATTCGAGTTTGCCGCGCACCCCGCGATGGTTGTAGCCGTTGACCTCCTGGCCGTTGTGCTGGTTATCGACGTTGCCGTCGTACGTGCCGAACAGGGTACTGATCGACCCCTTGAGCGTATCCGGAATCAGGCTGCCGCCAATGCCGAAGCGGGTGCGGCTTTCGTTGCCGCTGTAGTACGACTGGTCGATGTAACCGTGGGTCTCGTTGGTCGGCGCCTTGCTGGTGATGTTGAGCACACCGGCCGAGGCGTTCTTGCCGAACAGCGTGCCTTGCGGGCCACGCAGCACTTCGACGCGCTCCAGATCCAGCAGGTCGAGCGTCGATTGACCGGGACGCGCATAGACCACGCCATCGATCACCGTGGCCACCGTTGGCTCGACGCCGGGGGAGGTGGAAATCGTGCCGACGCCCCGCACAAACAACGAGGTGTCCTTGTTCGACGCCCCAGTGCGGAAATTCAGCGACGGCACTTGCTGGACGATGCTTGCCACGCCGTTACGGTTATCGCGTTCCAGTTGTTCGCCGTCGATCACCGACACTGCCACCGGCACCTTCTGCAGCGACTCTTCACGGCGAGTGGCGGTGACCGTGACGGACTTGAGGGTCGGCTCTTGTTCGCTGCTGTCGGCGGCGAAAGCCGTGGGCAGCGGCAACGCCGCCAGCCCTGTAAAAATCCAGCCAGCGGCGCGAATCGATTGCGCCAGTTTGTGTGTCGCCCCAGGAGTGCTGTGCATGGTTGCCCGCTCGAAATTGGCCCTGAACCGCTGCCGTTCTGCGACGACAGCGCCTGAATCGGTGTCTTGGGCATTCGCTCGAGCGAGTAGCAGACAATGCGCCTTGTTAGCGCTAACATCGCAAGTATTGGCAAGCTCGGCATAGAGCGTCCAATACTGAAAAATTACTTTTATATGCGTTTTGGTTTTTAAGAAGGATCGAGCCTTGAGCCAGGAAAAGCCCCGCAAACGCCGTGGCGCCGGACGCGTGACCCTGAATGCAGTGGCGCGCGAGGCTGGCGTCTCGGCGATTACCGTGTCGCGCTATTTCAATCAGCCGGAAACCGTCTCGCCGGAACGCCGCGAGCGAATTGCAGCGGTGGTCGCCAAGCTGGGTTACGTGCCGAATCTGGTGGCCGGCGGCCTGGCCTCGGCGCGGGGGAAAATCGTCGGCATGGTGATTCCGAATATCTCCGGACCGATTTTTGCCAACACCATTCAGGGCTTCAGCGACACCCTCAGCCGCCACGGTTATCAGCTGCTGCTGGCGTCGAGTTACTTCAGTACCGAACAGGAAGAAAACGCCGTGCGCGCGTTTCTCGGCTGGTCGCCGGCGGCGCTGGTGCTGACCAGCCACTTTCACAGTTCGGGCACGGAAAAGATGATCGCCGAAGCGGATGTTCCGGTGATCGAAACCTGGGATTACCAGCCGGACCGCGAACCGATGCAGATTGGCTTTTCGCACTATGAAGTCGGTGTGACCGCTGCCCGCTATCTGCTCGACAGAGGCTATCGCCGCATCGCTTTCGTGCAGAACAGCGCACTCGGTGACCTCAGTGCCCTCGAACGTCGCGACGGTTATGCCGCCACCGTGCGCGAGTTCGGCCTTGAGCCTTGGGTATTCGCCCCCGACGCCGACCGCGCGCCGTTCGAAGCCGGCAAGCAAGCGATGGAAGCGCTGATGAACGCCGCTCCCCGCCCCGACGCGATCATCTTCGCCAACGACAACCTCGCCGCCGGCGGCCTGCTCGCCGGGCAACGCGCAGGCCTTAAGATTCCCGAAGACTGCGCCGTGCTCGGCTTCGGCGATTACCCGTTCGCCGAGATGCTGTTGCCGAGCCTGAGCACGATCAAGCCACCGGCACTGGAGATCGGCGTGCTGGCGGCAACGCGGGTATTGGAAAGTCTTGGGGTGCTGTCGAGCGATGATGTGCAGCGGCTGAATCTGTTGCAGTGCCAGTTGATCGAGCGCGAAAGTACATGAATCAACAACCTCTGTAGGAGCTGCCGCAGGCTGCGATCTTTTGATTCTGGCTTTTAAAAGCGAAAGATCGCAGCCTGCGGCAGCTCCTACAGGTTATGCCGACAATTCGCGTAACGCAGCGGCGGCCAGAAATCCGGAGCGGGAACTGTAGCGCTGATCACGCCGGACTGTTTGATCTATTCGCTCCAGCAGTTGCTCGGGCAACGTGGCGTTGAAGCGTACCGACTTGCCGAAATAGGGTGTGATATCAAAGTCGACGACACCCCAGATTCCACCCGCATAATCCGGGTTGTCGAGATGTGCATCAATGTCCCGAACTCGAGGCAACGGTGCACCATCAGCCACCAGCCCCTCATAGTGCAGGGCCAGAGCCTCCTGAGTGTTTTCAAAAGCTTCGGCTACCGTGCTCCCTGCGGAGAAGCACCCCGGTACATCCGGGACAATCACTCCGTAGTCCGAGTCGGCATCCTTGTGCAAAACGACCGGGAATTTCATAAACGTGAATCCTTCGTCTGACGTGTCCATAAAAGGACTTTCACTTCCAATAACGGGCTTCATTTCAACCCCGCCTGTTTCAAAATGCTGTTGATCGTCCCTTTGGGAAGGTCTGAATCCGGATGCTTGATCGTCACCCGACCCGGCTTGCGCGGATGCTTGTACTGATGGTGACTGCCCTTCACTGCAACCAGATACCAACCATCCTCCTCGATCATCCTGATCATTTCCCGACTACGCATTTCCTTCGCCCTGTTCGACAGCAAGAGCGGGTCACTTTAGGGCGTAAGCAACCGATTTATACACACGATACACACTCTGAGAAATATTAGCTGGGTGAACAAACGCTCGGTAAGTGGTTCGACCAACGGCAGGCGCGAGCCAGCGAGAAAGGGCCTTGCCGTCCAGATATATTTGAATGCGTCGCGAAATGTGTCTGATCGAGAATGGTTGGCTTGTATTGATGCGGGCTGACTTGACTATGCTCTCAATGACACCGAGGTGGCCCTTTCGCGGGCAAGCCCGCTCCCACAGGATCTTTGTTGTGTACAGAATCTGTGAATGACCGAGATCACTTCGGGAGCGGGCTTGCCCGCGAAGGCGTCCGATCAAGCACCGCATAACCCGCAGGCACACCCATGCACACCGCCATCATCATCTTCTTCGGCCTGGTCCTGCTCGCCCTGATGCTCTACATCGGCGAGCGCATCGGCTTCAGCCGACAAACTCTGGCCTACAGCTTCGCCGCGCTGTGGCTGGCATTGACGGTGATCAATGGTGCGGTGGGGGTGGTGCATGCCGGGCAGCCGCTGGGTTCGGAGATCGCGGTGGGCAGTGCGGTGTTCGGGGTGCCGATGGCGGCGATGGTGTTGTTCATGGTACTGAGCGCCGAGTCGTGAAACGTCCCGGCGCTCAGTTGCCGATCAACGCACCAGATGCAGGAACTGCATGTGGCGTTCGTACTGGTCGAGGATGTCGTTAATGATCTGTTCCTTGGTGTAGCCGACCAGATCGTAGTCCTGACTGCCCTCGCTCAAGTGCACTTCAGCGCGGTAGTAGCGGCGGTTGTTGAGTTGCTTGGAACCCATGCCACCCCGGGCAAACGACGGCGTGAAGTAGCCGCGCATCTGCACTTGGTAGATGAACGGATGCTGCTCACCGTGGCCGATTTCCAGGCTGATGTTGTCGTGCGCCGGATCCGGCTGGGTGACTACGTTCAAGCCCTTTTCGACGAAGACCGCCGTCACTTCCTCAATCGCCGGGCGCACCGTGGTGTCCATGAAGCGGTACACCTCGTCGCGCGACGGGAAGTGCACCGCCTGACTCAGACGCTGGCGCCAGCCGCCCGTGCCACGCCGCGAACCGGAGACCGGTGCCAGCGAATGCAGTTGCGCGATCTGCTTCTGCGATTCCAGATAGAACGCCTTGTGCAGGCCCCACATCATCAGCAGCAAAATCATCGAGAACGGCAGCGAGGTCAGCACCACCGCCGATTTCAGCGCATCGATGCTGCCGGAAAACAGCAGCGCGCTGGTGATCAACGCGGTCATCGCGCCCCAGAACACTCGCAGCCATTTCGGCCCGTCTTCGTCCGGGCTGCCGCCCTTGGCCGACAGGGTCGAGAGCACAACGGTGCCGGAGTCGGCAGACGTGACGAAGAACACGAAGCTGATGAATACCGTCACCGCGATGACGGTCTTGCTCCACGGGTAGGTTTCCAGCAGCAGATAAAGACTCATCGACGGGTTGTCGAGGGCCGACATGCCCAGCGCCGACATACCGTGGTTGAGCACCTGATCGATAGCGCTGTTGCCGAAGATCGACATCCACGCCAGGGTGAAACCGAGCGGAATCAGCAGCACGCCGAAGACGAATTCGCGGATGGTGCGGCCACGGGAAATCCGCGCGATGAACAGGCCCACGAACGGCGACCATGCGATCCACCAGGCCCAGTAGAACACGGTCCAGCCGCCGAGCCAGTCGCTTGGTTTGTCGTAGGCGTAGAGGTCGAAACTCTTCATCGGCAACGCGCCGAGGTAGTCGCCGAGGTTCTGGATCAGGGTGTTGAGCAGGTGCTGGGTGGGACCGGCGAACAGCACGAACAGCAGCAGCGCACAGGCCAGCAACATGTTGATGTCGGACATCACCCGCACGCCCTTGTCCACACCGGAGACGGCGACGATGATCGCCGCGCCCATCATCAGCGTGATCAGGCCGACCTGAATCCATTGGGTGTGGGCGATGCCGAACAGGTAGTCCAGACCCGAGTTGAGGTGCAGCACACCAAAACCCATGTCGGCACCCAGGCCGAACACCGTAGCGATAATGCCGAAGCCGTCTACCGCGTAACCGATGGGGCCGTTGATGCGCTTGCCGATCAGCGGGTACAGCGCCGAACGCAAGGCCAGCGGCAGGTTATGCCGGTAGGCGAAATAGGCCAGCGCCATGCCGACAAAGGCGAACACGCCCCAGCCATGCAGGCCCCAGTGCAGAAACAGAATCTGCATCGCCTGGCGCGCTGCATCGGCGGTGCCGGCCTCGCCTTGTGGTGGTTGCAGCATGTGCGTCAGCGGTTCGGACACGCAGAAGAAAAACAGGGTGATGCTGATCCCGGCGGCGAACAGCATGCCGGCCCAGGACAGGTAACTGAACTCGGGTTCGTCGTGGTCGGCACCGAGTTTGATCTTGCCGTAGCCCGATAACGCGGTGACCACCACGAAGACCAGATACAGCGTCATCGCGAGCATGTAGTACCAGCCGACCGTATTGGCCGCCCAGTTCTGTGCAGCCAGCAACCAGGCTCCAGCCTGCTCCGGCATGGCGATGACAACCAGACCAAACAGCAGAATGACCGTCGCGGCGAAGTAGAACACCGGCGGATTCATGCGTACCAGACCGCTGGCGGGGGTGGACGATGCACTCATGAAACGTGCACCTCGAGGGGTTGAATCGTGGCTGAAATGATCGGACTCAGCAAAGGCAAGCCTCCTGTTGTGAGCGGGCAGCGAACCACCGGTTTAACTTGAATGAACGTTCAAGTTAAACATGGATAGGGTGGTAAGGACTAATCGCAGGGCCAGGCGGTAGTTTTCGTACAGCAGCCCAAGGAGGGGTATGACGCGGGTTTGAAGGGATTCGTTCAATGGAGAATTGGCTGAATGCCATCAACCTGATTCGATGCGAAAATTGTGGCGAGGGAGCTTGCTCCCGCTGGACTGCGCAGCAGTCCCAATCCGGCGTCAGTCGCAATTGGGAGTCCTGCGGCCTCCAGCGGGAGCAAGCTCCCTCGCCACAAACGAACTGGAAATCTTACTTCTGCGTCCCGTCATCATGCTGCAGATTGGCCTGGGTCAGGTTGCTCCCCGCCGGCACACTGCGGGTCAGCCAGACATTGCCGCCAATGGTCGAACCCTGGCCAATGGTGATCCGCCCCAGAATCGTCGCCCCGGCGTAAATCACCACGTCATCCTCGACAATCGGATGCCGTGGATGGCCCTTCTGCAACTGCCCGTCTTCATCGGCCGGGAAGCGCTTGGCGCCCAAAGTCACGGCCTGATAAATCCGCACCCGCTCGCCGATGATCGCGGTCTCGCCGATCACCACACCGGTACCGTGGTCGATGAAGAAGCTGCGGCCGATCTGCGCGCCGGGGTGGATATCGATGCCGGTGGCCGAGTGCGCAATTTCCGCGCTGATCCGCGCCAGCAACGGTAACCCGGCGCGATACAAATGGTGCGCCAGACGATGGTGGATCACCGCCAGAATCCCTGGATAGCACAACAGCACCTCATCGACGCTGCGCGCCGCCGGGTCACCGTGATAGGCCGCCAGCACGTCGGTATCGAGCAGGCTGCGGAGGCCCGGCAAGGCCAGGGCGAAGTCCTGAATGATGCGAATCGCCTGCGCTTCGACATCAGCATCGCCTTGCGCGCTGTGCCGGGCGACATACCGCAATTCCAGCCGCGCCTGCGCCAGCAAGGCATTCAACGCAGTATCGAGGGTGTGGCCGACATAGAAGTCTTCGCTTTCCTCACGCAGGTCCACTGGCCCCAGCCGCATCGGGAACAACGCACCACACAGCGCCTCGAGAATCTCGGCCATCGCCGCGCGGGACGGCAACTCGCGACCACCCTGCTCGCCGCTGGCCCGGCCATTCTGAGTACGCCACTGATCCCGCGCGGTACGCAGTTGGCTGACGATGGTCTGCAATTGCCAATGGCTGGAACGCTCGCTCACGGTAAAGACTCCTCACGGGCGGCCGGACGGTCTGGCCGCGTCAACGGCGACTACTTTACGGCATGCCCGTGAGGGCGAATTAAGAACCGATAGTGCTGGCCTAAGCACATTTGGCTATAAGCGATTCACGGTTGCCCCGGTAAAACGGCGTGCCTATAGTCCTGTCATCTTTCTCCGCCAGTACGGACTCATGATCAAACAACAGCTGGATCGCTTTAACCGTCTCGACCTGCTCGGCCAACCCACGCCGCTGGAAAAACTTGAACGTCTGTCCGCCTGGCTGGGCCGCGATGTGTACATCAAACGCGATGACCTGACGCCTCTGGCCATGGGCGGCAACAAGCTGCGCAAACTCGAATACCTCGCCGCCGATGCCCTCGCTCAGGGCGCCGACACGCTGATCACCGCCGGTGCCCTGCAATCGAACCACGTGCGCCAGACCGCCGCATTGGCGGCCAAGCTTGGCCTGGGTTGCGTGGCGCTGCTGGAAAATCCGCTGGGCACCGATGACAGCAATTACACCGGCAACGGCAACCGTCTGCTACTGGATCTGTTCGACACCAGGGTCGAGCTGGTGGACAACCTCGACAACGCCGACGAACAACTCGCCGCACTCGCTGTGCGCCTGCGCAGCAATGGCAAGAAACCGTATCTGGTGCCAATTGGTGGCTCGAATGCCCTTGGTGCATTGGGCTACGTACGTGCCGGTTTCGAACTGGCGGAGCAGATCAAGGACACCGGCCTGGAATTCTCCGCCGTGGTGTTGGCCTCGGGCAGCGCCGGAACCCACAGCGGTCTGGCGCTGGCGTTGAGCGAAGCACTGCCGCAATTGCCGGTGATCGGCGTGACCGTCTCGCGCAGCGAAGAAGATCAGCGCCCGAAAGTGCAAGGTCTGGCCGAACGTACGGCGGACCTGCTGGGTGTGAAATTGCCAGTGAACTTCAAGGTCGAGTTGTGGGACGAATACTTCGGTCCGCGTTACGGCGAGCCGAATGCCGGGACACTGGCGGCGGTGAAGCTGTTGGCCAGTCAGGACGCGGTGTTGCTCGACCCGGTGTATACCGGCAAGGCCATGGCTGGTCTGCTCGACGGGATTGGCCGCCAGCGTTTTGATGAAGGGCCGATCATCTTCCTGCACACGGGTGGGGCGCCGGCGTTGTTTGCCTACAGGGATTCGCTGACAAGCTGATCCTCCCTGCTGCAAGAATTTCTGTGGTGAGGGGATTTATCCCCGTTGGACTGCGCAGCAGTCCCCTGCTCTTCAAGTCAGAAGAGAGGGCCGCTTCGCGCCCCATCGGGGATAAATCCCCTCGCCACAATCGATCACGTATATTCGAAATTGGAATAACAGAAAGATCATTAAGTATTTTCAAGTCTAAAGCAGACATCTTATAGTCTCGCCGCAGGCGAATTTCGGGCAAGACGCATAAGCTGCTTTAGGGCACGATAACGCAGTCGTTCAACTCCCGGATTCGCCAACTTTCCTTAAGCGTCTTCCATAAGAAAACACAGGGGCTTGTCATGAATTTTTCCGCACTACGTCGCACTCTGCTGGTAGGTTCGCTGGGCCTTGCACTGAGCGCCGGCCTGATCGGCCAGGCTACCGCCGGTGAGCAGCTGCAACAGATCAAGGACAAAGGCGTCATCAACGTCGGCCTGGAAGGCACTTACCCACCGTTTAGCTTCGTTGACGCCGACGGCAAACTGTCCGGTTTCGAAGTCGAACTGTCCGAAGCCCTGGCGCAGAAACTCGGCGTCAAAGCCAAGATTCAGCCAACCAAGTGGGACGGTATCCTCGCTGCGCTGGAATCCAAGCGTCTGGACGTAGTGGTCAACCAAGTGACCATCTCCGACGAGCGCAAGAAGAAATATGACTTCTCCGAGCCGTACACCGTTTCCGGGATCCAGGCGCTGGTGCTGAAGGACAAGGAAGCCAAGTTGAACATCAAGACCGCTGCCGACCTGTCCGGCAAGAAAGTCGGTGTCGGCCTGGGCACCAACTACGAACAGTGGGTCCGCGCCAACGTGCCGGGCGCTGACGTGCGCACCTACGACGATGATCCGACCAAGTTCGCCGACCTGAACAACGGCCGCACCGACGCCATCCTGATCGACCGTCTGGCCGCACTGGAATACGCCAAGAAAGCCCCGAAAACCGTGGCTGCCGGTGAAGCGTTCTCCCGTCAGGAATCCGGTATTGCCCTGCGCAAGGGCGAGCCTGAGCTGCTGGCTGCGGTGAACAAGGCGCTCGACGAGCTGCGTGCCGACGGTACCCTTGAGAAGCTGTCGAAGAAATACTTCAACGCTGACGTCACCAAATAATGGAAGAAGCTTTCCAACTCGCACTGGACTCCGCGCCCTTTCTGCTCAAGGGCGCGTACTACACGGTCATCCTCAGCCTGGGCGGCATGTTCTTCGGCTTGCTGTTAGGCTTCGGCCTGGCCTTGATGCGCCTGTCGCGCTTCAAACTGGTGAGCTGGATTGCCCGCATCTATGTGTCGTTCTTTCGCGGCACGCCGTTGCTGGTGCAACTATTCGTGATCTATTACGGCTTGCCGCAACTGGGTCTTGAACTGGATCCGCTGCCGGCGGCGCTGATCGGCTTCTCGCTGAACATGGCCGCCTACGCCTGCGAAATCCTCCGTGCGGCGATCGGTTCGATCGAACGTGGTCAATGGGAGGCCGCTGCGAGCATCGGCATGACCCGTGCGCAAACCCTGCGCCGGGCCATCCTGCCGCAGGCCATGCGCACAGCGCTGCCGCCGTTGGGCAACAGCTTCATTTCGCTGGTCAAGGACACGGCACTGGCCGCCACCATCCAGGTGCCGGAACTGTTCCGCCAGGCACAGCTGATTACCGCCCGGACTTTCGAAGTCTTCACCATGTATCTTGCCGCCGCGCTGATCTACTGGATTCTGGCCACGGTGCTGTCGCATCTGCAGAACAAGTTGGAAGAGCGGGCCAATCGGCACGACCAGGAGTCCTGACCCATGATTGTCGTGGAAAAACTGACAAAGCAGTTCAAGGGTCAAGAGGTGCTCAAAGGCATCGATCTTGAAGTAAAGGAAGGCGAGGTCGTGGCCATCATCGGCCCCAGCGGTTCGGGTAAAACCACGTTCCTGCGCTGCCTGAACTTCCTTGAAGAGCCCACCAGCGGCCGGATCAAGGTCGGCGATATCGAGATCGATACCCGCCGTCCTCTGAGCCAGCAACAAAGCCTGGTGCGCAACCTGCGCCAGCACGTAGGTTTCGTGTTCCAGAACTTCAACTTGTTCCCGCACCGCACCGCCCTGGAAAACGTCATCGAAGGGCCGATCGTGGTCAAGAAGATGCCGCGCGAACAAGCCGTTGCCCTGGGCATGAAGCTGTTGGCCAAGGTCGGTCTTGCCGGTAAGGAAGATGCGTATCCGCGTCGTCTGTCCGGTGGTCAGCAACAGCGCGTGGCAATTGCCCGGGCGCTGGCGATGGAACCGGAAGTGATCCTGTTCGACGAACCGACCTCGGCGCTCGACCCGGAACTGGTCGGCGAAGTGTTGGCGACCATTCGAGGTCTGGCTGAAGAAAAACGCACCATGGTCATCGTCACTCACGAAATGGGGTTCGCCCGGGATGTGGCCAACCGTGTGGTGTTTTTTGACAAGGGCGTGATCGTCGAGCAAGGCGAAGCCAAGGCCTTGTTTGCCAACCCGAAAGAAGAGCGCACCAAACAGTTTCTCAGCAAGTTTCTGAATCACGCCTGAGAAGCTTATTGCTTTGAGTCATTAACTTCCACGGATGGAAGTTATACTTTTTCCGCCTGCACAAACATCCAAACCCCTCCATTCTAAAACCTGTCAAAACAATACATACATGTTCTGCAGCCGTTGGGCTTAATCCGTTGCGCATCTCTTTGCCTGCGAAACGATCCAAACTCGCCTGCATGAAAACAGCAAAAACTGCCGAAAAACCGTAGTTCCATTCGCCATTGCGGCTAGGCAGCGTGACTGCACAACGTAGGAATCTTCTGATTAATCGGTAATTCACGGATTAACTAAGACACTCTATTGACACTCTTTCCCGCACACTCTTATCTAGTCGTCAACCGGCACCCATTAGTTGAATCAATTCGCACTCAGCCTGAACAAAAGTTCAGGCTGCATAACCGATTCATCACGCCTTTTGTTTTTTCAAGAAACGGAATTCGCCGCAAGATTTCAAGGAGAGAGCCCGATGATCCGCACTTCGCATACCCCCGAACTGGCAGCCCCGCACCTGGCAGCCGCGCAAAAAAACGCCGTCAACCTGGCCGCGGCCGCGCATCTGCTGATCGATGTCCTGCCGTATCCCGGCATGGACGCTGGCGATCTGATCGAACTGTTCTGGAACAACTGCTACGTCGCCTCACGCGTCCTGACCCGTGAAGACCTCGGCACATCGGTCAGTCTGCGAGTGCCGGAGAGCTTCATCGCCAGCGGTACCGCACGGATCCACTATCGGGTCATGCAAATCGGGCAGGGACCGGCGCTGTCGGCGGCAACCCGGGTTCAAGTCAAGCTCGACTGCCCAGGCGGCCAGCCTTCGGCGTTGTGCGGGGACGAGAATCAGCAACTGGCGCCGGTCACGGTACCCGACACCATCCGCCGCCAGGGCGTGAATCCCAATCAGATCAAACGCGGTGTGCCCCTGACCATCGAGCCCTACCGGAACATGGCCGAGGACGACGCCATCACCTTGCGCTGGGGCGATGTGCGCATGGATCTGGCCCGAATCACCGCTGCCGATGTCGGCCTGCCGATTCAGGTCTGGGTACCACCGGCAGTGATTGTCGAGGGCGGTGAGGATCTGCGCCTCGACGTGACCTACTGCGTCATCGACTGGGTCGGCAACAACTCACGCTGGGCACCGCCACGGACGCTGAAGATCGGTTGCGTGAGTCCTTATCTGAGGGTGCCGCTGCGCCAGGATCTGAAGGTCGCTGAATCGACCAAGGATTGATGCCGCATTCCTGTACTCATGGGGCTTTGCAGTGAGGGGTTCCAGGGAAAAGTCGCACCGCCCCGATGGACTGCGAAGCGGTCCCGTTTTTTATGATTCAGAAAGGGCCGCTGCGCGGCCTGTCGGGGATAAATCCCTCACCACAGGTTGTACCACCACGGCTGGGAGCCTGTTAACCAACCCGACCACCACCCCTTCTATACATATTCCTAAAAGTTAGTTTATTTAATATTTATACACGCTTAGGGTATATGAACCGGACCACCGGACATTCTTTCGTTCGCCGCACTTTTGCGGCGTTTTTCATGAGATGTGAGGTAGGTAGTATGGTCCGGAACACAATCACCCCAGTGCAGATCGCCAGGGCATTGCGTGCAGCCAGGGAGCGGCACTGATGTCCAGTCTGGCCGATGCAAACGTCCAGTCGGATCTGGACATCGCCCCGTTGTTGTTGCCCGCGCAGGTCTTGCGCAACGACGCCCAAGCCATCAAGGCCGCCCATGAGCTGGCGCAAGTCGCCCGCGTGCAGGCCGCGAGGCGCGACCGCCAGCGCAAGCTGCCGTGGTCGGAAATCGAACAATTCACCCGCAGCGGTCTGGGCAGCATTGCCATCCCCCGTGAATACGGCGGCCCGCAGGTTTCGTTTGTCACGTTGGCCGAGGTGTTCGCGATCATTTCCGCGGCCGACCCGGCGCTGGGACAGATCCCGCAAAACCAGTTCGGCATCATCAATCTGGTACTCGGCAGCGCCACCGAGGCGCAGAAAAAACAGCTGTTCCAGAGTGTTCTGGAAGGCTGGCGCATCGGCAATGCCGGCCCTGAACGCGGCACCAAAAACACCCTGGAATTGAAAGCGCGCATCACCGCCGACGGTGATGATTATGTGATCAACGGCCAGAAGTTTTATTCCACCGGCGCATTGTTCGCGCACTGGGTGGCGGTCAAGGCGCTGAATGACGACGGCAAGCAGGTGCTGGCATTCGTCCGCCGTGGCACCCCGGGCCTGCGCATCGTTGATGACTGGTCAGGCTTCGGTCAGCGCACCACCGCCAGTGGCACGATTCTGCTCAACAACGTGCGCGTCGAGTCGAGCCTGGTGGTCGATAACTGGAAGATCAACGAAAAGCCCAACACTCAAGGCGCCGTGTCGCAGCTGATTCAAGCGGCCATCGACGCCGGTATCGCCCGAGGTGCCATCGACGACGCCATCGAATTCGTCAAAACCCGCGCGCGGCCATGGATCGATGCCAAGGTCGAACGCGCCAGTGATGACCTCTACGTGATCGCCGACATCGGCAAACTGAAAATCGAACTGCACGCCGCCGAGGCATTGCTGCGCAAGGCCGGGCACGTGCTGGATCAGGTGCACGCCGCGCCGCTCACCGCCGAGTCCGCCGCCCGCGCCTCAATTGCCGTGGCCGAAGCCAAAGTGCTGACCACCGAGATTTCACTATTGGCCAGCGAAAAGCTTTTCGAACTGGCCGGCAGCCGCGCGACCCTCGCCGAATTCAACCTCGACCGCCACTGGCGCAACGCCCGGGTGCACACCCTGCACGACCCGGTGCGCTGGAAATATCACGCGGTCGGCGCCTATCGCCTCAACGGTACTTTGCCGGCCCGCCATTCCTGGATCTGACGACCGCACACTTTCTCAAAGGCATTGGAGAGAACCATGACTTTTTCCCACCCCGTCGCGGTCATCACCAGCGATGAGCAAGCCCTGATCGTCGCCAGCGACCTGGCCGAAGATTTCAAACGCGACAGTGCCGTGCGTGACCGTGAACGTCGCCTGCCACTGCCGGAACTCGACGTGTTTTCCCGCTCCGGCCTGTGGGGCATCAGCGTGCCCAAGGAATACGGCGGCGCTGCTGTGTCCAACGTGACCCTGGCCAAAGTCATCGCCCTGATCGCTCAGGCTGACGGCTCGCTCGGGCAGATTCCGCAGAACCATTTCTACGCCCTCGAAGTGCTGCGCGTTAACGGCAGCCACGAGCAGAAACAGCGGCTGTACGCCGAGGTGCTGGCCGGCCAGCGCTTCGGCAATGCCCTGGCGGAACTCGGTACCAAAACCGCCCACGACCGCGTCACCCGCCTCACGCGTGACGGTGACGGCTATCGCATCAACGGGCGCAAGTTTTATGCGACCGGCGCGATCTACGCGCAGCGCATCCCGACGTCGGTGGTCGATGAAAATGGCGTGCAGCAACTGGCCTTCGTCCCGCGTGACAGCCAAGGCCTGACGGTCATCGACGACTGGAGCGGCTTCGGCCAGCGCACCACCGGCAGCGGTTCGGTGGTGTTCGAAGACGTCTACGTTGCCGCCGAGGACGTGGTCCCGTTCCAGAGTGCTTTCGAGCGTCCGACCACGGTCGGCCCGCTGGCGCAGATCCTTCACGCCGCCATCGACACCGGCATCGCTCGCGCCGCTTACGAAGATGCCCTGCACTTCGTGCGCAGCAAGACCCGACCGTGGATTGACTCCGGTAATGACAAGGCCACCGAAGACCCGCTGACCCTGAAGAGCTTCGGCCATTTGAGTATTCGTCTGCACGCCACCGAAGCACTGCTGGAACGCGCCGGCGAATGCCTCGACAAGGCCCAGGCCGAGACCAACGCCGAAACCGTCGCTGCTGCCTCGATTGCCGTCGCCGAAGCGCGGGCGATCAGCACTGAAATCTCGCTGGCTGCTGGCAGCACGCTGTTCGAACTGGCCGGTAGTCAGGCCACCCTGATTGAGCACGGCCTCGACCGCCACTGGCGCAACGCCCGGGTGCACACCCTGCACGACCCGGTGCGCTGGAAATATCACGCGGTGGGCAATTACTACCTCAACGATGAAAAGCCGCCACTGCGGGGCACCATTTGATGAGCAAGAAAAAGATCCTGCTCAATGCGTTCAACATGAACTGCATTGGCCACATCAACCATGGCCTGTGGACGCATCCGCGCGACACCTCGACCCGCTACAACACCATCGAATACTGGACCGAACTGGCGCAGTTGCTGGAGCGCGGGCTGTTTGACGGACTGTTCATCGCCGACATCGTCGGCGTGTACGACGTCTACCAGAACTCGGTGGATGTCACGCTGAAAGAGTCGATCCAGTTGCCGGTCAACGACCCGCTGCTGCTGGTATCGGCCATGGCTGCGGTGACGAAAAATCTCGGCTTCGGCCTCACCGCCAACCTCACCTATGAACCGCCCTATCTGTTCGCCCGCCGCATGTCCACGCTCGATCATCTGAGCCGTGGTCGGGTCGGCTGGAACATCGTCACCGGTTACCTCGACAGCGCCGCCAAGGCCATGGGCCTGCGCGAACAGGTCGAGCACGACCGCCGTTACGATCAGGCCGACGAGTACCTCGAAGTGCTCTACAAACTCTGGGAGGGCAGTTGGGAAAACGGCGCGGTGCTCAATGACCGCGTGCAGCGCATCTACGCCCAGCCGGAGAAGGTGCACAAGGTCGAGCACCACGGCGAATTCTATCAAGTCGAGGGTTATCACCTCTGCGAGCCGTCGCCGCAGCGCACGCCTGTGCTGTTCCAGGCCGGCAGCTCGGACCGCGGTTTGCTGTTCGCCGGACGTCACGCCGAGTGCGTGTTCATCAGTGGCCAGAACAAACCGTCGATCAAGGTGCAGGTGGACAAGGTCCGCGCCAGCGCGGTCGAGGCCGGGCGCAATCCCGAAGACATCAAGGTGTTCATGGGCCTCAACGTGATCGTCGGCGCCACCGAAGCAGCCGCGTGGGCCAAGCACGCCGAGTACTTGAGTCATGCCAGTGCCGAGGCCGGTGTGGCGCACTTCTCGGCGTCCACCGGCATCGACTTTTCCCAATACGAAATCGACGAGCCGATCCAGTACGTCAAGAGCAACGCCATCCAGTCCGCAACCAAGAACCTGCAGAACAACGACTGGACCCGCCGCAAATTGCTCGACCAGCACGCTCTCGGTGGCCGCTACATCACCGTGGTCGGCTCGCCTGAGCAAGTGGCGGATGAACTGGAAGCGTGGATCGCTGAAACCGGGCTGGACGGTTTCAACCTTACGCGCATCGTTACCCCGGAAAGCTATGTCGATTTCATCGAGCTGGTGATTCCGGAGTTGCAGCGGCGCGGGTCGTACAAGACTGCGTATGACAGCGGCAGCCTGCGCGAAAAGCTGTTTCACGCAGGGGCGCAGTTACCTGAGCAACATACCGGCTCTTCGTACCGCCGCTAAAAGCATCGCTGGCAAGCCAGCTCCCACAAGGGTCTGTGGCGTTCATAAAACCTGTGGGAGCTGGCTTGCCAGCGATGAGGCCCGACCCGACACCACAAAATTCATGCACTGACTGGAAAACCACTATGACCAAGAAACTCCTGTCCCACCCAGTCAAAGCACTGGCCCTGGCCTTCGGCCTGTTCAGCTCGGCGGTGTTCGCCGCCGATGCACCACTGAAAGTCGGCACCACCGCTGCCTTCGCGATTCCGCTGGAAGCCGCCGTAGAGGAGGCCTCCAAACAAGGCCTGAAAGTCGAGCTGGTGGAGTTCACCGACTGGATCGCACCGAACGTCAGCCTCGCCGCCGGCGACATCGACGTGAACTACTTCCAGCACATCCCGTTCCTCGAAAACGCCAAGGCGGCCTCCGGTTTTGACCTGGTGCCGTTCGCCCCGGGGATCATCAACAACGTCGGCCTCTACTCGAAAAAGTACAAAAGCTTCGACGAGTTGCCCGAAGGCGCCAGCGTCGCCATCGCCAACGACCCGATCAACAGCGGTCGCGGTCTGCAACTGCTGGCCAAGGCTGGCCTGATCACCCTGAAACCGGGGGTCGGCTACAAGGCCACCGAAGACGACATCGTCGCCAACCCGAAGAAGATCAAGATTCTGCAAGTCGAAGCCGTGCAACTGGTGCGCGCCTACGATGACGCCGATCTGGTCCAGGGCTACCCGGCCTACATTCGTCTGGCGAAGACTTTTGACGCAGGCTCAGCGCTGCTGTTCGACGGTCTCGACCACAAGGAATACGTGATCCAGTTCGTGATCCAGCCGAAGAGCAAGGACGACCCGCGCCTGATCAAATTCGTCGATATCTACCAGCACTCGCCGGCCGTTCGCGCCGCGCTGGATAAGGCTCACGGCAAGCTGTATCAGGCCGGTTGGGAAAGCTGAACATGACCGCCGCGATCCTACGGCGACTGGAGATTCCAGAGCCAAAACATGCTGAAAAAACCGAACTGCATCCCGAGCTGAATCGCGCCCACGTGCGCTTCATCGGCCTGGGTAAAACCTACGCGGGTCGGCAAGGCCCGGTGGCGGCCCTGCAAGGCATCGACCTGGCGATCCAGCGCGGCGAGGTGTTCGGCATCATCGGCCGCAGCGGCGCCGGCAAATCGTCGCTGATCCGCACGATCAATCGTCTGGAGCAACCGACGGCGGGACGGGTGCTGATCGATCAGGTCGACATCGGCGAGTTCGATGAGGATCGCCTGGTCGCGCTGCGCCGAAGGATCGGCATGATCTTCCAGCACTTCAACCTGATGTCGGCCAAGACCGTGTGGCAGAACGTCGAACTGCCGCTGAAAGTCGCGGGTGTGCCGAAGGCGCAACGCGAGCAGAAGGTGCGTGAACTGCTCGAACTGGTCGGCCTGCAAGCCAAGCACAAGGCATACCCGGCGCAGCTTTCCGGCGGACAGAAACAGCGTGTCGGCATCGCCCGCGCATTGGTGCATGACCCGGACATTCTGCTGTGCGACGAAGCCACTTCAGCGCTCGATCCCGAGACCACTCAGTCGATCCTCGGCCTGCTGCGCGAGATCAACCGGCGCCTCGGCCTGACCATTGTGCTGATCACTCACGAAATGGCGGTGATCCGCGAAATCTGCGACCGCGTGGTGGTCCTGGAACACGGGCGAATCGTTGAGCAAGGCCCGGTCTGGGAAGTGTTCGGCAATCCGCAACACGAGGTCAGTCAGACCTTGCTCGCGCCGCTGCAAGACGCACTGCCGGAAGAGCTGCAAAGCCGTCTGCATGCCCAGCCGCCCTCCCCGGGCGCGGCGGTGGTATTGCGTTTGCAGTTCACCGGGGGCGCCGCCGACGAGCCGGATCTGGCCGCGTTATTTGCCGCCCTCGGTGGACGCGTGAAGTGGCTGCAGGGCGGCGTCGAACGGATTCAGGGTCACGCGCTGGGACAACTGTTGCTGGCAGTCAGCGGCTCGTCCTTGAGCACCGAACAATTGCGCGAGCGCGCCGGGCAGTGGGCGCAACGGGTGGAGGTATCGGGTTATGTGGTTTGATCGCTTGCTCCAGGGTTTCATTGACACCTTCCTGATGGTCGGCGTGTCGTCGCTGATCGCCTTGCTGGTGGGGATCCCGATGGCGGTGATTCTGGTCACCAGCGACAAGGGCGGGATCTATCAGGCGCCGCTGCTCAACCGGGCGCTGGGCGCGTTCGTGAATCTGTTCCGCTCGATCCCGTTTCTGATTCTGATGGTCGCGCTGATTCCGTTCACCCGGCTGATTGTCGGCACCACGTACGGTGTGTGGGCGGCGGTGGTACCGCTGACGATTGCCGCGACGCCATTCTTTGCGCGGATTGCCGAAGTGAGTCTGCGTGAGGTCGATCACGGCTTGATCGAGGCGGCGCAAGCCATGGGCTGCCGGCGCTGGCACATCGTCTGGCATGTGCTGTTGCCGGAAGCGCTGCCGGGGATTGTCGGCGGGTTCACGATTACGCTGGTGACGATGATCAACTCCTCAGCCATGGCCGGGGCGATTGGTGCCGGCGGTTTGGGCGATATCGCTTACCGCTACGGTTATCAACGTTTCGACAGCCAGATCATGCTGACGGTGATTGTGTTGCTGGTGGCGTTGGTGGCGGTGATTCAGATCGGGGGCGATCGCCTCGCCAGAGGTCTGAACAAGCGCTGAAGCAAGATCAAAAGATCGCAGCCTTCGGCAGCTCCTACAGGGGAATGCGATCTTCTGTAGGAGCTGCCGAAGGCTGCGATCTTTTAAAGCGCGAAAGCGCTTATAGTCTGCTCAACTCCCCCAAACAGTCCGCCCCATGAAACAGACTCCCACCGATCTGGAACAGATCACCGCCACCACCCTCGGCCACTACAACTCGGTGGCCGAAGAATTCCGCGAAGGCACCCGCGACCACGATGTCAGCCAGAACATCGACGCCTTGCTTCGCCACATCCAGGGTCCGGCGCCGTTCACCCTGCTCGATTTCGGCTGCGGCCCCGGACGTGATTTGCAGACGTTCACCCGCATGGGCCACGTCGCGGTCGGCCTTGATGGCTCAGAGGAATTTGCGCGCATGGCCCGCGAAGACAGCGGTTGCGAGGTCTGGCAGCAGGACTTTCTGAAACTCGATCTGCCGACCGAGCGCTTCGACGGCATCTTCGCCAATGCGGTGCTGTTTCATGTGCCGTTGCAGGAGTTGCCGCGGGTGCTCAAGCAGCTGCATGGCACACTGAAACCGGGCGGGGTGTTGTTCAGTTCCAATCCCCGCGGGGATAACCGTGAGGGCTGGAATGGGCCACGCTACGGCTCATATCACGACCTGGACGCGTGGCGCGGGTTGTTGACGGCGGCGGGGTTTGTCGAGCTTGAGCATTACTACCGGCCGGCGGGATTGCCGCGCGAGCAGCAGCCTTGGCTGGCGAGTGTCTGGCGGCGGGTTGGCTGAAGATCAAAAGATCGCAGCCTGCAGCAGCGCCGACATGGGATTTCCTGTAGGCGCTGCCGCAGGCTGCGATCTTTTGCTTTTGCCTTATGCGGTGTCTTTCTTCGGCTCGCGAATCTTGTACCAGGCCACATACAGCGCCGGCAGAAACAGCAGGGTCAGCAACGTCGCAACCACGATCCCGCCAATCATCGCGTAGGCCATCGGCCCCCAGAACACTTCCCGGGCAATCGGAATCATGCCCATGCTCGCCGCCGCAGCCGTCAGCAGGATCGGCCGACGCCGGTGCTCGGTCGCTTCCACCACCGCATCCCACGGCGTATAGCCCTTCTGCTCGAACTCATCGATCTGCGTCACCAGAATCACCGAGTTGCGGATGATGATACCGATCAGTGCAAGGATCCCCAGGATCGCCACGAAGCCCATCGGCGTACCGGTCGGCACCAGCGCCAGCACCACGCCGATCAGACCCAGCGGCGCGACACTTGCCACCAGGAACATCTTCTGCACGCTGTGCAACTGGATCATCAGGAAGGTCGCCATCAAAAACAGCATCAACGGCAGGACCTTGGCGATCGGTCCCTGGGCCTTGCCGCTTTCCTCGACCGTACCGCCCGTGGCGACTTTGTAGCCGACCGGGAGTTTTTCAGCGAAGGCATCAATCGACGGCTTGAGCAGTTTCACCAGGTCGGTCGGCTGGATCTCGTCGCGCACCGAGGCCTTGATGGTGATGGTCGGCAGACGGTCACGACGCCACACCAGCGGTTGCTCCAGCTCATACCGCACGGTGGCGAAGGCCAGTAGCGGAATCGACGTACCGTTGGGTGTGACGATCTGCAGGTTCTGCAGGGTTTCCGGGGTACCGCGTTCGGAATCCACCGCGCGGCCGACGACGTTGATCAGGTAGATATCGTCATCGACCTGGGTCAGGGGCGAGCCGCTGACGATGCTGTTCATCAGCTTTGCCACGTCTTCCGAGGACAGCCCGAGCTGACGCGCCTTGTCCTGGGCAATGTCGATGCGCAGCACTTTGCCCGGCTCGTTCCAGTCGTAAATGATCTCGCCGATGTGCTCGTTCTTGTCCAGCTCGGTCGCCAGATCGATAGCGTGCTTGCGCACCTGATCGATGTCCTTGCCGCTGACCCGGTACTGGATCGGGCGCCCCACCGGCGGGCCCATTTCCAGCGCCTGCACGTAACTGCCGATGCCGACGAAATCCTTGTGCAAGCGTTCACGCAGGCGTTGGCTGAGGGCTTCGCGGGCCTCGAAGTCTTTGCTGACGATCACCAGTTGCGCGTAGTACGGGTTCTGCAATTGCTGGTCGAGCGGCAGATAGAAACGGATCGCGCCCTGACCGATGTAAGTGCTCCAGCGCACGATGTCCGGGTCGCCCTTGAGCGTGGCTTCGAGCTTGTCCACGGCCTTGCGGGTTTCATCGATCGAGGCGTTTTGCGGCAGGTTCAGATCGACGAGGATTTCCGGGCGATCGGAGGACGGGAAGAACTGGTTCTGTACAAAGCGCATGCAGAACACCGCCAGCACGAAGCACAACACGGTGATGCCGATCGCCCACCAGCGGTTGCGCATCGACCACAGCAATCCGTGGTTGAATGCCCGACCAATGCGTCCCGGCTCGCCCTCGTGAGGTTTCACATTGGTGCTGAGGATGTGCACGCCGATCACCGGTGCGAACAGCACCGCGACGATCCACGACACCAGCATGGCCACCGCGATCACCGCAAACAGGGTGAAGGTGTACTCACCGGCAGAACTGGCGTTGAGGCCGATCGGCACGAAGCCGGCAACGGTCACCAGCGTACCGGTGAGCATCGGAAACGCCGTCGAGGTGTAGGCAAACGTGGCCGCCTGCTCCTTGGTCTCGCCCATTTCCAGGCGCGTGACCATCATCTCCACGGTGATCATCGCGTCATCCACCAGCAGGCCGAGGGCGATGATCAGTGCGCCGAGGGAAATCCGCTGCATGGTGATGCCGCTGTATTCCATGAACACAAACACCATCGCCAGCACCAGCGGAATCGAGCACGCCACCACCAGCCCGGCGCGCACGCCAAGACTGATGAAGCTGACCACCAGGACGATGATCACTGCTTCGAACAGCGCGCTGGTGAAGCCACCAACCGCCTCTTCCACCACCACGGCCTGATCGGACACCGTATGGACGCCGACGCCAACCGGCAGATCAGCGGTGATCTGGTCGATCCGCTGGTGCAACGCCTTGCCGAATTCCTGAACGTTGCCGCCCTTCTGCATGGCAATCGCCAGACCGATTGCCGGCTTGCCGTCGAAACGGAATTCCGGCGTGGCCGGGTCAACATAACCGCGACTGATGTCGGCGATATCGGCCAGACGATAGAAGCGCTCATTGAGTTTGAGATTGACCTCGGCCAGATCCTTCTCCGACGCGAACTGTCCTGAAGTACGCACCGAGATACGCTCGGGCCCGGCCTCGATCACACCCGCCGGAGTCACGGCGTTCTGCGATTGCAGGCTCTGCACCACCTGACGCTGATCGATGCCCAGTGCCGCGAGCTTGCGGGTGGAGAAGTTCAGGTAAATCACTTCGTCCTGCTGGCCGATCATCTCGATCTTGCCCAGACCCGGCACGTTGCGGATCTCGGCGCGGGCCTGTTCCACGTAGTCACGCAACTGGCGCATGGTCAGGCCGTCGGCGGTAAACGCGTAGACCGAGCCGTAGACGTCACCGAACTCATCGTTGAATCCGGGCCCCTGAATCCCTTGGGGAAACTGTCCGCGAATGTCATCGATCTTCTTGCGCACCTGGTACCAGATTTCCGGAATGTCCTTGGCGCTGGTGGTGTCGCGCAGGTACACGTAGACCGTCGATTCACCGGGGCGCGTGTAGCTTTTCACGTAGTCGAGAGAATCGAGCTCCTCGAGTTTTTTCTCGATGCGGTCGGTGACCTGCTTGAGGGTTTCCTCCTGGGTCGCGCCCGGCCATTTGGTCTGGATGACCATGGTCTTGATGGTGAACGAAGGGTCTTCTTCACGCCCCAGATTGAAGTAAGAGAACACCCCCATCAGCAACGCGACGAACATCAGGTACCAGACGAACGACTGATGCTTGAGGGCCCATTCGGAGAGATTGAAAGAGCCTTTCATTGACTGTCCTCGTCGAGTTTCACGGCTTGTCCGGGTTTGAGACTGTTGACGCCTGCGCTGACCACGCGCTCGCCGGATTTGACGCCGTCGGTCAGTACCACGGTGCCGTCGGTACGGCTGATCACGCTGACGTCACGGGGCGCGACGGTTTTGCTGGAAGTGTCGACCACCCAGATGCGGGCCTTGCCATCGGCTTCCTGCAGGGCGGTGGCGGGCAACTCGATACGTGGCTTGATCGCCGAACTGAGGGTCACGCTGATCGCCGTACCGAGGCGGAACCCCTCCGGGGTGCTGGCCAGGGTCAGCCGTGCGCGGCGGGTGCGCGTGGCGCTTTGAGCCTGTGGTTCGATCTCGCGAATGGTCGCGGTGGTATTGATGCTCGGGTCGAGTTGCCCGGCCACCAGAAACACTACGTCGGCGGGGATCTGATCAACCAGTGTGTCCGGCAGGTCGATCACCGCTTCCTTGATGTCCGGTTGCGCCAGAGTCACCACTTGCTGGCCGGCAGTCACCACCTGGCCGGCTTCGGCATTCCATGCGGTGACCACGGCTTTGTGGTCGGCGCGCAGTTCGGTGTAGCCGAGCTGATCCTTGCTCTGATCGACCGCCGCCCGTGCCTGATCGAGCGAGGCCTGGGTGGTTTTCAGATCGGTGATGGCGATGTCCAGTTGTGCCTGCGCGCCCACCCCACGATCAAACAGCGCCTGCTGACGCCGGGCGTTGGCCTGGGCGTTGATCAGTTGCGCCTGCACCTTGGCCAGATCGCCTTGGGCCGAACGCAACTGGTTCTGTTGATCGGAGGGGTCGAGCGTGGCGAGCAACGTACCCTTTTGCACCTCGGTACCGACATCGACGTTACGGCTGGCAATACGTCCACCGACGCGGAAACCGGTGTTGCTCTCGTAACGCGCCTGAATGCTGCCGGCGAAACGCCCGAGGGTTTCCTCGTTCAGCGCCTGTACCTTGATCGACAGCACGGGTCGTACCGGCTCCGGAGGCGGCTCGCGTTTCGAGCAGGCGGCCAGCAACACACTGATGGATAACAGCCCCAGACGCTTCATGGCTGTGCTCCCGGTTGCAGATCCTTGTAGGTGTTTTCGGCGATCTCGACTTTCATGCCCGGATGCAACAACTGCCCACCCGCGACAATGACTTTTTCCCCGCCTTGGAGACCGTCGCTGATGATCACCTTGCCGATCAGGTAGCGGCTGACAGTGACGTTGTGCAACTGCGCCTCGCCCTTGTCGTCAACCATCCATACGGCCGGCTCGCTGATGTTTTTGGTCAGCGCCGACCATGGCAATTCCACCGCCGACTTGCCGCTGCCCTTGGCCGTGGCGCTGACCACCGAGCCGAGCTGCATGCCCTGCGGCAGGCTGTCGAGGGTGACTTTGACTTGCACCGTGCCGGACTGCGCCGACACCGCCGGGGTGATTTCGCGCACCGTGCCGGTGGTCTTGATCGCGGGATTATCGAGCAGGCTGACGACAATCGAGCGATCGTCAGGGCGTTCGGCCAGCAGCGATTCGTAGACGTTGAACACCGCGTCGCGATCGCCATCGCGGGCCAGTTTGAAAATCGGCGCGGTGGCCTGGACCACTTGGCCGACCTCGGCCTGGCGCTCGGTGATAATCCCCGGGGCATCGGCGATCAGCGCGGTGTAGCTCAATTGATCCTTGGCATTGGCCAGTTGCGCCTGTGCCGCGCTCAAGGCGCTCTGGCTGCTGCGCAAGGCGGCTTGGGCGGAGTCGAATTCGCTCTGGCTGGTGTAACCCTTGGGCAACAGTTTCTGCTGACGCACGAACGCTGCGGCGCTCTGCTTGACCCGTGCCTGCTCGGCGATGACCTGGGCCTGAGCGGAATCGACGTTGGTCTGCAAATCCTTGGGATCGAGTTTGGCCAGCACTTGCCTGGCGCTGACCCGGTCGCCGACATCGACCATGCGCTGGATGATCTTGCCACCGACCCGGAACGACAGTTCGGTCTGCACCCGGGCCTGCACATCGCCGGTCAGGGTCACGGCAGCCGCGTAATCGGCGGGTTTGACCTCTTGCACAAAGACCCGTGGCAGGTACTCCGCCGGGGCTTCTTTCTTGCCGCAAGCGGTCAACAACGTGAGCAGGCTCAGCACGACAACTGTTTTCAATCCGGGACTCGCCATGCAGACTCCTTCCTGTGTACGAACGTGCAAGTGACGATACGACTGTGAGCTTAGAACAGGGTTCAACGTTCGCTCGCGCGATCTCTATATTTCCCCTGTAGGAGCTGCCGCAGGCTGCGATCTTTTGACTTTACAAAAGCAAGATCAAAAGATCGCAGCCTGCGGCAGCTCCTACAATGGTCGCCTCAAGAGAAGGATTTTCATGCTCAAGACCCTCGCGGTGGCCAATTACCGCTCGATCAACAAACTGGTGATTCCGCTGGGCCGGCTGAACCTGATCACCGGCCCCAACGGCAGCGGCAAGTCCAATCTCTACCGCGCCTTGCGCCTGCTGGCGGAGACCGCTCAGGGTGGCGTGGTCAATGCACTGGCCCGCGAGGGCGGGCTGGACTCGACATTCTGGGCCGGGCCGGAAACCATCAGCCGGCGCATGCGCAACGGCGAAGTGGCGATCGAGCCGACGGTGCGGCAGGGCGTCAAACGGCTGCGCCTGGGGTTTGCCGGGGAGGATTTCAGCTACTCCATCAGCCTCGGCCTGCCCGACTCCAACGGCCACTTCATGTTGCCGGGAGACACTCAGCCCAGCCCCTCGCGTTTTAGCCTCGATCCGCAGATCAAGCGCGAATGCATCTGGGCCGGCCCGCTCTATCGCCCGGCCAGCCTGCTGGTGGATCGCAACGGTGCGATGATCCGCGCCCGCGAAGCCCGCAGCTGGGACGTGCTGGCGCAACACACGCAGAACTTCGACAGCCTGTTCGACCAGATCGGCAGCCTGCGCAGTTCGCCAGAGGTGTTCCAGATGCGCGAGTTCATCCGCCGCTGGCGCTTCTACGATCACTTTCGCAGCGATGCCGACGCCCCGGTGCGCCAGCCGCAACTGGGCACGCGCACGCCGGTGCTGCACCACGACGGTCGCGATCTGGCAGCCGCGTTGCAGACCATCAATGAAATCGGCGACCCCGAGGCCTTGCAGGTGGCGATCAGCGATGCGTTTCCCGGCGCACGGCTGAACATCGCACCGCTGGCCGGCGGACGCTTTGCCATCGAGTTTTTCCAGGAGGGGTTGCTGCGACCCTTGTCGGCGGCGGAGCTGTCGGACGGGACGTTGCGTTATCTGTTGCTGATTGCCGCATTGCTGACGCCAAGACCACCGTCATTGATGGTGCTCAACGAACCGGAAACCAGTCTGCACCCGGATCTTTTGCCGGCGCTGGCGCGCTTGATCATTCGCGCGTCGGAACAGTGTCAGGTGTGGGTGGTGTCCCATGCACGGCGGTTGATTTCGGCGTTGCAGGAGGATCCGGAGTGCAACTGCATCGTGCTGGAGAAAACCTTCGGCCAGACCGGAATTGTCGGGCAGCGGGTATTGGATGAGCCGGCGTGGAACTGGCCGGATTGAGCCGCGCCTGAGCGAGCGCTTTCGCGAGCAGGCTCGCTCCCACAGTTGGAATGCGTACCCCTGTGGGAGCGAGCCTGCTCGCGAAGAGGACCTTCAGGTCAGCGCAGATTTATCGGCCAATCAACCCTGCCACTTGCCACCCTCGACAATCACACTCTCAGGCCGGGTGTCATCGCTCAGCTCTTTGCGCACGTATTGGTCGTATAGCTTGAGCAGGTACTTCTCTTCACCCAGCTTCGCCAGTTCGCTGTTCACCCAGTCACGCAGCTCGACATTACCCTTCTTCACCGCCGGGGCAATCGGTGCTTCGGCGCCGAGTTTTTCCTCCAGCACACGGTAGCCCGGGTTCTGTTTGGCCCAGCTGAACAGCACCAGATTGTCCTGCGCGTAGGCATCGCCACGGCCATTGGCCAGGGCTTGCAACGACTCGGAGTTTTTCTCGAACTTCAGCAGTTTCCAGTCCGGGTGGTTCCTGGTCAGCCAGATATCGGCGGTAGTTCCGGTGGTGACGATGGTGGTGCGGCTGGCCAGGTCATCCAGTTTTTTCACCGCACTGCTTTGCGGCACTAATGCCTGCACCGCCACCTTGAGGTTCGGGTTGGTGAATTCCACCGCCTCCTTGCGCTCCGGGGTCACGGTCATGTTGGCGAGGATCAGGTCGACCTTGTCGCTCTGCAGGAACGGAATGCGGCTCGCCGGCTCCACGGCAACAAACTCGACTTTGTTCTCGTCACCGAGCAGATCCTTGGCGAAACGCCGGCCGATGTCGGTGTCGAAACCGACGTAGCGCCCGGCCTCATCGACGAAACCGAACGGTGGCTTGTCGGTGAACACGCCGACGATCAGTTTGTCGCGAGCCTTGATCTTATCCAGGTAACCGGCTGGCGCGGTGCTTTCACTGGCGACTTTAGGCTTGGCCGGTTCTTCGGTTTTGCTGCAACCGGCAAGCAAGGCAAGGCTGAGCAGGGGCAGTAAAAAAGCGGCAGTTTTCATAACAGTTCCAGTTCCTTTGTCGGATTCGTTTTTGGCAGTGTTGCAACGAAGGAGAACTTCTCCAGGAACTGCTGCGCGCGTGCGGTTTGCGGGTTCGTAAAGAAAATCTCGGGCGGGTTCTGTTCAAGGATGCGCCCGGCATCCATGAACACGATGCGGTCGGCCACCGCGCGGGCGAAGGCCATTTCGTGGGTGACGATCAGCAGGGTCATGCCCTCGCGGGCCAGGCCCTGAATCACTTGCAGCACTTCCTTGACCATCTCCGGATCAAGGGCGGCGGTGACTTCATCGAACAGCATGACCCGTGGGTTCATGCACAACGAACGGACGATGGCGATGCGTTGCTGCTGGCCGCCGGAGAGCTGGCGCGGGAAGGCATCGCGCTTGTCCGCCAGGCCCACGCGTTCGAGCAGCGCTTCGGCTTGCTGCTGCGCTTCACGGCGCTGACGCTTTTGCACCTTGAGCGGGCCAAGCAATAAATTGTCGAGCACGCTCATGTGCGGAAACAGGTGATAACTCTGGAACACCATGCCGATCTGTTGGCGCACTTCGCGCCAGTCGGTGGCCTTGTCCAACAGTTCACGACCGACAAATTTCAAGCTGCCGCTGTGCGCTTCTTCCAGACCGTTGAGGCAACGCAGCAACGTACTTTTGCCACAACCGCTGGGGCCGAGAATGACGATCACTTCGCCGCTGTGCACGCGCAGGTCGATGCCCTTGAGCACCTGCTGCTCGCCATAGCATTTGTTGAAACCCTGAAACTCGATCAATGCGCTCATGCTTGCCTCCAGCGCCGCTCCAGCACGCGCGAGGCGGCCGACAGCGGGTAGCAGATAAAAAAGAAAAACAGGAACAGCGCGCCGTAGATCAACACCGATTCGTAGGTGCGCTCGATGATCTGCTGGCCGACCTTGATCACATCGACCACGCCAATCAGCACCGCCAGCGAACTGGTCTTGATGATCCGTGTGTAAACGTTGATGGTCGGCGGCGTCATGCGTTTCAGCGCCTGCGGCAGCAACACGTAGCCGTACAGTTGCGCCGCATTCAGACCAATCGACAGTCCCGCTTCACGCTGCCCGCGCGGCAATGAATGCAATGCACCGCGCGCCACTTCGCCGACTTCGCTGGCACCCCACAGCGACAGCACCAGCACCGCACACCAGAAGCTCGGCAGGCTCAGGCCGAAGAAAATCGGCAGGCCGAAAAACAGCAGGTACAACCAGACCAGCACCGGAATCGCCCGGAACAGTTCCAGATAAACCCGCAGAATCGCGTTCAGCCACGTCACGTTGAGCGTGCGCAGTACGCCGTAGAGCACGCCGCCAACCGTGCTGATGGCGATGCTCAGGAATGAGATCGACAGGGTTTGCCCGGCGCCTTTTGCCAGTTGTGGCAACGACACCCAGAGCAGTTCAAGACCCGAACTGGCCATGCTGAAGCCTCCTTTCCAGGCGGCTGAGCAACAGCGACAGCGGCAAGAACAACAGCACGCAGATCAGCGTCAGCACGGCGAGCATTTCGTAGGTCTTGTAGTAGAGCGCGATGTAGCTCTTGGTGGTGTAGAGGATTTCCGGCACCGCCACCGCCGAGACCACGGTGGTTTCCTTGAGCAGGAAAATGAAATTGGCGAACAGCGACGGCAGGCTGAGAATCCCCGCCTGCGGCAGGATCACGTAGCGCAGCAACTGACCGTGGGACAGGCCGATGGAGCGCCCCGATTCCAGTTGCGCCTGCGGCACCGCATCGATGCCGGCGCGCAATACCTCGGTGAGGTAGGCACCGCCAAGGAAAGTCATGGTAATGATCGCTGCGGTGAATCCGGAAACCTTGATCCCCAGCGCCGGCAAGGCGAAGTAGACGAAGAACAGTTGAATCAGCAGCGGCGTGTTGCGCGCCAACTCCACATACAGGCCGACGGCGCGTTGCAGGTAAGGCGTGCGGAACACCAGAATCGTCGCGTTGAGCAGGGCCACCAGCAGCGACGTGCCGATGGCAATGAACCCGACTTGCAGCGTCACGCCCACGGCCTTGAGAAAGGCCGGCAGGGTACTGAGGATAAAGGCGTAGTCGAAAGTCATGAAGCATCCTGGACGTCGCTCGGTAAGCGACGGTCATGCAGTCCATGGACAGCGGGTAACTGTCCGGCAGGTGCTGACTTTATAGGTATAAAAACAAGTATTTAAATACCGTTAAAGCATATTGATATCACCCAAAAAACTACCCTGTGGGTTTGCCGGGAAGGAATAAGAAGGCTATTTTCCCTTGCGCTGTAGGAAGGATCTTTTTTGCCTGAAAGCCCTCCAAGGACGAACAGCTTTTGGCCAGACTCCCCCGGCCAAACCATTACAAGGAAGACAACATGGACGTAAAAGTGCCGCAGCGACTGGATCCGCAGGACATCGTGAAATTGCTCGTGGCGTTGCGCCGGGCGTTGAAGGCTCAGGTGGCCTGAGTTACCACACATCAAGATCAAAAGATCGCAGCCTGCGGCAGCTCCTACAAAAGATCGCTTTCCCCTGTAGGAGCTGCCGCAGGCTGCGATCTTTTGATTCTGGCTTTAGATCCTGTGGCGATCCCATAAATCGAGCACACAAAAAAACGCCGATGACCCTCACTGGCCATCGGCGTTTTCATACCTTGAAGGGGTGGTTCAAGCGGCGGATCAGAACGCCGGCAGTACCGCGCCGTTGTACTTCTTCTCGATGAACGCTTTGACTTCAGGGCTGGTCAGGGCAGCGGCCAGTTTCTTGATGGCGTCGCTGTTCTTGTTGTCCTCACGGGCCACCAGGAAGTTCACGTAAGGCGAGTCAGCGCCTTCGATCACCAGCGCATCCTTGGTCGGGTTCAGCTTGGCTTCCAGCGCGTAGTTGGTGTTGATCATGTCCAGATCAACCTCCTTCAGCACGCGTGGCAGCAGGGCCGATTCCAGTTCCTTGAACTTGAAGTTGTGCGGGTTCTTGGCGATGTCTTTCGGGGTCGCCAGGGCGTTTTTCGGATCTTTCAGTTCGATCAGGCCCGCCTTCTGCAGCAGGATCAGGGCACGGCCGCTGTTGCTGCCTTCGTTCGGGATGGCGATGGTCGCGCCGTCAGGCAGATCAGCCAGTTTCTTGTACTTGCTCGAGTAGCCACCGAACGGTTCAACGTGCACGCCTTGCACGGTCACCAGGTACTTGGCCTTGTCGTCCTTGTATTTGCCGGCGTTGAAGCTGTCCAGGTAAGGCTTGGTCTGGAAGTAGTTGGCATCCAGACGCTTCTCGCCCACCTGCACGTTCGGCTGCACGTAGTCGGTGAAGACCTTGATTTCCAGATCCACGCCTTCTTTGGCCAGGGTCGGTTTGATCAGCTCGAGGATTTCCGCGTGTGGCACCGGAGTCGCCGCCACCACCAGTTTCTCGCCGGCCTGGGCCAGGGAAGCAGTCAGAGCAGCCGCCAATGCGGTAAACAACAGAACCTTTTTCATGCAGTGTCCTTATCGAGAATCACGGTCGCGAATGGCGACGGCTATTAATACCAGTGCCAGTGAAGTGCTATCTCTGGCGTGAAGCGGACAATACCGGGATTTTTTATTCCCGGACAATAACGTTTATTCACGTTGATATTCCATTTTGTTCATACACGCGAGATAGCCATGAAGGCGCTGCCGCAGGTAGCGATCTTTTGATTTTCAATGGTTTAAAAGTGCTGAAAGCAAGATCAAAAGATCGCAGCCTGCGGCAGCTCCTACACGAGGCCTGCGTTTTTCAGTAACCGCTTTAGCGCCTGCTGATCGGCAGCGGTGCCATTTTCCAGGATTTGTTTGAGCTGACTTTCGATCTGCACCAGCGTCTGTGGCAGGTTCAGGTGCTCCGGGAGGATTTCATCGCCGGTGCTGACCAGCAGCGCAAAGTGAATGACGTTTTCCAGCTCGCGGGTGTTGCCCGGCCAGCTGTGGCGCTCCAAAAGGTGCTGCGCGGCTTCGCTGATCAATGGCACCGGCAGATCCAGGCGCTGGCTGTAGATGCCGAGAAAGTATTCGGCCAGCGACAGGATGTCGCCGATCCGTTCGCGCAGCGCCGGCAATTCCAGTTGCCCTTCGCTGAGGTAGTGATAAAGCCGTTCGTGAAATTTCCCCGCGTCCACCGCTTGCGCCAGATCGATGCTGGTGGCCGCTACCAGCCGTACATCCACCGGGCTTGGCTGATGGGCGCCGACGCGGGTGACTTCATGATTTTCCAGGGCGGCGAGCAGTTTGATCTGGATCGGTAGCGGCAAGTCGCCAATCTCGTCCAGATACAACGTGCCGCCGTTGGCCGAACCGAACCAGCCGGCACGACTGCTGGCCGAACCGGTGTAACTGCCGGCGGCATAGCCGAACAGCTCGGCATCGGCGTAGGTCGGGCTGATCGCGCCGCAATTGACCGAGACGAACAGACCGCTGCGATCACTGGCGCGGTGGATGTGGCGCGCGAGCAACTCTTTACCGGTGCCGGTCTCGCCACGGATCAATACCGAGATTGTCCGCGGTGCCAGGTGCTCCAGCTCCTCACGCAGCTGCCGCGAACGCGGATCGACGAAGACCAGCGCCTTGGCACGGATGCTCAGGGGACTTTTTTCCGCATCGGGAAAGGTCAGCAACGGCTGACCGAACGCTTCAAAACTCATGGCAGACTCCCGCCCACAACCGCCGGGAGACGGGGGCGATCAAAAAGAAAAAATACCACTCAAGCGCGACGCCGCGCGTGGAGTTCCAGGCGGTTTTGCAGGCGATAGAGGTAAGCGAAACCCTGCTCCCAGCGCTGGTGCCCGGACTTGACGTTGATGTGCCCGGCCCCGGCGAGAATCCCCGCTTCGGCGCCCCAATCGCGCGCCAGCTCCAGCGCGCGTGGCGCGCTGACGGCGGCGTCGTTGTCGGAGGCGACGACCTGACTGGGGAACGGCAGCAGGTCCGTCGGGATCGGTGCAAAATTACGCAGCGCCGGTGCGCAGGACGGGCGCTCGACGTCGGCCGGCGCGACCAGCAACGCCCCGCGCACCTGCCGCAGGTATTGCACGGGCGCGGTAGCCGCCCAATGCGCAACGGTGACGCAGCCGAGGCTGTGGGCAATCAGGATCACTGGCGTGCTGTCGGCGGCAATCGCTTCGGCCAGCGCCGCGACCCAGTCTTCACGGCGCGGTGTCAGCCAGTCGGCCTGCTCCACCCGGGCGCTGTTGGGCAGGCTGTTCTGCCAATGGGTTTGCCAATGATCTTCTGGCGATCCTTGCCAGCCCGGCACAATCAGGTAACGGATTGATTCGTTGCGCATGGGGGAGCTCTCCTGCGTCGTGTCTGTTCCTGATCGAGTATAGGGACGGGATTTATATTCGTTAAGGAATAAGAAGCTATTTATTAAGACCCAAAAGAAATATGGTTGGCTTCGTGTAGGAGCTGCCGAAGGCTGCGATCTTTTGATTTTGATTTTAAGAACAAGAGCAAAAGATCGCAGCCTTCGGCAGCTCCTACAGGGATCGGGTGTGGGTTTGAATCGAGATAAAAAAAGGGCCGCACCCTGCCAAGGAGACGGCCCCGGAAAAACGTAAATCCTGTTACCGCGCCGTGATCACCGACAACTTGGTAATCCCCGCCCGCTCGATCGAAGCCATGGCCCGCGCCACTTCGCCGTAGTTCACCCCGTCGTCGGCCTGCAGTTGCACGCGGACTTCCGGGTCTTTCGCCTTGGCTGACTTGAGGTTGAATTCCAGCAGGTCCGGCTGGATTTCATCCTTGTTGATAAACAGTTTGCCGGCGCCGTCGATGCTTACCACCAGCGGATCTTTCTGCTCGACCGGTGCCACCGCTTCGGTCTTGGGCAAGTTGATCGGGATCGCATTGGTCAGCAGCGGTGCGGTGACGATAAACACCACCAGCAGCACCAGCATCACATCCACCAGCGGCGTCACGTTGATCTCGCTCAGCACCTCGTCGCTGTCTTGCGTGGAGAAGGCCATATCAGGACGCCTCCTTCACTTTTGTCGCGTTGCCCGGTGCCGACACCTTGTTTGCAGTCGGGTGGATCAACACGCGGAACGCACTCTTCTGCGCCAGGCTGTAGAAGTCGTGGGCGAAGTCATCCAGATCCGCCGCCGTCAGTTTCAGACGCCGCAAAAAGTAGTTGTAAACCAGCACCGCCGGCACCGCGACCGCGATCCCCACACCGGTGGCGACCAGTGCCGCACCGATCGGACCGGCGACTGTTTCCAGGCTCGCCGAGCCTGCCGCGCTGATGCCTTTGAGCGCTTCCATGATTCCCCACACCGTGCCGAACAGGCCAATGAACGGCGAGGTACTGCCAATACTCGCGACCACCGCCAGACCGGTTTCCAGCGAACGCCGTTCGCGCACGATCTGCTGGCGCAAGGCCCGCTCCAGGCGATCCTGATGGTTGATCGCCTGGCTCAGATCATTGGCCTGCGGCGCCTCACCCACCTGAATCGCCGCGTAACCGGCCTGTGCCACCCGGGCCGCAGCGCCGGGTTGGGTTTCGCTCAATTCGGCGGCGGAGTCGAGACTCGACGCCGCCCAGAAGCGTTTATGAAACTTGCGATCCTGCGCCTTCAGACGACCGAACTGCACAGCCTTGAGCAGCGCCAGTCCCCAGGTGGCAACGGAAAAAACCACCAGCAGCCAGATCACCGCACTTTCGATGGATTCCAGTGGAGAGGCCAGTAACGTCATGATGTGTTCCCTCGTGTAAACATTTAGCGCGAATAGGTTTCGGTTTAATGAATCTTGAAATCGATGGGCACGCTGACCCAGCCGTCCTGGGCGACATCACCCTGCCTGGCCGGGACGAAGCTCCACTGTTTGACGGCGTTGAGCGCTGCGTCGTCGAGCTGCTGCCGGCCACTGCTTTTCTGAATCTGGATGTCGCCCGGTTTGCCGTTGGCCAACACGTGCACCCGTAGCAATACCGTGCCTTCCCAGCCGCGACGCTGGGCCAGCGATGGATACTCCGGCGCCGGGTTCTTCAAATACGCGGCGTTGGCCGAGGCCGGCGTTACCGGAGCCGGAGCCGCGGGTGCAGGTGGCGCTGGCGCAGCGACCGGGGCGGCCGGTTGCGGCGGCGCCGGTGGTTGCTCCACGGCTTTGGGTGCTGGCTTCGGCACCGGTTTAACCACCGGTTTCGGCTTGGGTTTAGGGATCGGTTTAGGCGGTGGCGGCTTCACCGCCAACTCGTCTTCAACCGGTGGCGGAGGTTCGACCACCGGCGCGGGCGGCGGCGGTTCAACCACGGGCGGCGCGGGTGGTGCCGGATGCGAAAACTCGATGGTCATCGGTGGAATTTCCGGCGGCACGATCGGCAACGCCGGCGTCGGATGCTGGTTGATCCAGTAGATCATCGCACCATGCACCAGCAGCGCCAGCACGCCGAGCAGGATCGCTTCACGACGGCTCAGAATGCCCTTGGGCGCGCGCTGCAAACGCAACTGCCCCAACGGCACACGATGCGGCCGGCCGAGATCGACCAATTCGCCACTTGGTGTCTGACGCCACAGCAATTCCTGTGCGCTGGCGGCGGTCTGGACATTGCCCATTGATTTACTCCCTGCGGTCTCTTTGCGTTCTTTCGCTTGGCCGATCCGTCGTTTGTTGAATCCCCCACGGCGTGATCGATGGGTCAATCATTGGGCCAGCGGCTTATCTCCGAAAGTAATCTTTCATGTTATGGATAGACATTTATGGAATATGAAAAACGGTCATTTCCGCCAAAGCCACGGGCCGCAAGGCTTCCAGCGATTCGCCGAAATCGACATGCTTTCCCGGCATAAAAAGTATTCATCCAAGGCATCGGGTTATCGATGACCCGGGATTCAGTGACAACTAATACCAACGTGATAGTTGAAAAACTTTTCAAAAGGCAAACAAAAAGGCCGATGCACTTTTAATGCATCGGCCTTCGATTTACGGAATTTTTTATTGCTTCACAAACTCCCCGGCCAGCCCCACAACATCACCATCAAAGTTAGTACGCGAACCCACCGCGCGAACTTTCGAATAGTTGTGATCCGGCGAGAACAGCGTCCAGGACTGATAGCCAGTGCCGTCATTCAGCGCCGCGAACGTGATGATCGTCGGCTGCCCGGTACTGTTCTGGAAATGGTAATGCCCGTAGGCGATGTCGTAGTTCACGCCGTTCTGGCTGAACTTGCCGCTGAAGGTGCCGTTGGAATCGTTACCATCGGTGATCGTCAGTTTGGCGCCAGCGTTAGCGTTTACATAATTGCCATTAATGCTCGACATAACGTGATTTCCTTTATCGTTGGATAAGTGTCTTCCGATGAGAGCAAGTTTCCTCCTGGAAACTCACGACACACAGGATGGTTGTCCATTGACTTATTGTCCACGGCACTTATCAACGATATTGCTATATACACTATTCATGTCGCTCATAACTTATTTCGATTCCGAAGAGCCTTAATAACTAACGGCTGACTTGGGTTTGTTGCACACCAATGGCCGGCACCAGAACTGCCGTCTCTGAACGCGGCGTTCCCGCCGGAACCCAGTCATAACTCACAGGCAGCGCGCGATAGACCCAGTTGCTGATTGCATCACTGCCCGGCGCCTTGCCCAGATACGGGCTGACATATTCCCAGACGTTTTCACCGCTGGCCGTGACCTGGAAAAACCGCCCGTTCATGCCTTCGTCGATCAGCGTATTGCCATTGGGCAAGCGTCGCGCGCTGCTGATGAATGAACTGTAGAAGGCCCAACCCGGCTGCTTCGAATTCGCTGCGCTGTATTGCCAGACGATTTCATTTTTCTGCGGGTCGATTTCCAGCACCCGCGAGCCGGAAATCAGCCCGAGGGTAACGTTTGGATAGCCCGCCGAACCCTGGTTATCGAACACCAGCAGATTACCGGCACCGGGGAGCCCGGCGGGGATGATGTGCGCGTCGTGCTGACCGACAAACTGATCCACCGGACGCGGTAATTTCTGCGCGGTTTTCGGGTTGATCAGCGGCAGGTTCGGGCCGAGGCGCCACACCACTTTGCCGCTGTGCTTGTCGATGATCGCAATGAAGTTGGCATTGCGCGAATCGAGCAACAGGTTGTCCGGATTGAAGCGTTTGTCGCCGGCATCGAACCACTTGTTCGGCCCGACCACGCTGAGGTTGTTGATGTGCAGGTAATCCGGATTTTCGCTGGCGTGCACCAGTTTCAATTGCTCCGGGGTGAAGCCGAATTCGTTCAGGTGCTCCGAGGCCAGCCACTGCCATTTCACCGCACCGTCAGGACTGACTTCATAGATCGCATCGTCGATCACCTCAGGCACTTTGAAGCCTTTGACCTTATGCACCTTGTTCGCCAGCACCACCGTGTTGCCGCTGCTCAACCGGCGCTGATCGTGGTGTTGCTGTGCTGCGCCGCCAGGGGCCTTGTCGCCCCACTGCCAAACAACTTTGCCGCTCCAGTCCAGTTCGCCGACGCTCTGATTGCCCAGACCGTTACCGGCGGAGCCGAGCTTGCCCGGATCCTTGTCACTCAGTTGCAACAGCACATGCCCGCGCGCGCCGCCGACCAGTTGCGGGTCGATGATCGCCGACGGGAAACCCGCCTGTGGCCAGGTTTTCACCTCATTGCCGTTCATGTCGATCAAGTGGGTCTGCTTGTCGGCGCCACTGAAGATCACGTACTGGTTGAACGCTTTGTTCGGGTCATAGCGGGTGACGCCGGTCGGGTACACGCTGGGGGCGGCGAACACCCCGGTGCTTGAGACTGCGCCGGATAACAACAGGGCTAAAGCGGTTTTGCCTGGCAACATGATGCAGCTCCTTGAATGACGGATCAGAAGTCGTAGCGACCGGTTACGCCGAGGGTGCGCGGCGTACCGAGCAGGCCTTCATAACCGCCGTTGCCGCCGGTCCACAGCGTCGTGTAATAGGTCTTGTCGAAGGCGTTTTTCAGCCACAGCGAAACGTCCCACTGGCCCTGATTGAAATCGCCGCGCAGACCGGTGGACAGGTTGACCACGGCGTAGCTCGGGATCTGCCCGTAGTCGGAATCCTCGACCGTGCCCACCGCTTTGGAGCGGAACGCGTAACTGCCGGTGACGTAAGGTTGCAGACCGTTGGCCAGATTCCATTCGTATTTGCCGTTGGCGTTGCCGATCCATTTCGACGCGCCAACCACCTGGTGGCCGCTGAGGTCGCAAGAGGCCGGTGCGCCGGGTGCCTGGCTGACTTCCGGCGGGCACGGTGCATCTTTGTACGAGAGATAGCTGACGTCGTTGTACGAGCCGTTGAAGTTCAGGGTCAGGCCGCGCAACGGGATCACCGTGCTTTCGAATTCGACGCCGCGTGAGCGCACCGAACCGGCGTTGGTCAGGTATTGCACGCGGTTGACGTCGTCGTAGGCGTTGGTCTGGTAGGCGTTGACCTGGGTCCAGAACACGTTGGCGTTGAGCTGCAAACGCCGGTCCCACAGCGTGCTTTTGAAGCCGAGTTCGGCGTTGTTGGCCCGTTCGGTGCCAATCAGCAGCGAGTCGGCGCCGGCGGTTGGCGCCGAACCCACCGCGAGGTTCACGCCACCGGATTTTTCCCCGTGAGACAGCGTGGCATAGCCGAGCAGGTCATCGGTGATGCGATAGCTGAGGTTGAGCAGTCCGGACGGGCTGGAGCTGTACTGATTCAGATCGCCGGAGTCGTAGGCACCCGTGCGTCCGCGACGTGCGGTGGCCGCTGCGCCGCTGACCGTGGCGCCACCAACCGGCGCATCGCGGGTGACCCAGGCGTTCTTCTCTTCATAGGTGCCACGCACGCCGGCAGTGAAGTCCAGGCGCTCGGTGAGGTGCCAGGTGCCTTGGGCGAACAGGGCGAAACTGTCGGTCTTGATGTGGCCGTTGCCGACACTGCCAATGTTGGCCAGCGCGCCGCGTGGCGTGCCGTTCCAGATATCGGCTTGCGGGCCGTAATAGGCGAAGGACTTGTTGTCGAGATCCGAGCCGAAGTAGTACGCGCCGACCACGTAATCGAAAAACTCGCCCTTGGGCGAGGCGAGGCGAAATTCCTGCGAGTACTGTTTATCTTCGACAGAAACCCCGGCGTTGTAAGTCGCGGCGACGTTGAGACCGTCGTCGTTGGCCGGGGTGAAATTCCAGAAGCGATACGAGCTGATCGAGGTCAGGGTGAAATCGCTCGGCAGCGTCCAGTTGGCCTCCACCGACGTGCCGCCCTGATGCACGGTGACGTGCTGATCGTTGTCCAGATTGACCTTGCGGTGCGAGCCGTTGACCAGCGTCGCGCCGGCGGCATTGGCCCGCGACTGGTAGAGGTTGACGCCGTTGATGGTCGGCCCGGTGTTGTACAGCACGCGGGTGCCGGCGCTGGAATCCTCTTCGTTGTAGTCGCCGATCCAGCGCAGGTTGAAGTCTTCGTGGGGCTTGAACAGCAACTGCGCACGGAAGCCATCACGCGAGCCACCGTTCAGGTCATGACCGTTGTATTCGTTCTTGATGTCGCCGTCGCTGCGGGTGCGATAGGCCGAAAAACGTCCGGCCAGTTCATCGTTGAGCGGCCCGGAAATGGTGCCCTTGGTCTGGAAATAACCGTCTTCGCCAACCGAGGTTTCGATGCTGCGTTCCGGGGTAAAGGTCGGCGCACGGGTACTGATGTTGATCACCCCGGCGGTGGTGTTCTTGCCGAACAGCGTGCCCTGCGGCCCGCGCAGCACTTCGAGCTGTTCGATGTCCATCAGGTCGAACACCGCCATCCCCGGACGGCCCAGATAGACGTTGTCGATGTACAGACCGACGCTGCCTTCCAGACCGTCGCTGGCCGGGTTGTTGCCCAGGCCACGGATCGACACGCTGGACTGGCGCGCGTGCATGTAGGCGACGTTGACGCTGGGCACCAGTTGCTGCAAATCCTGAATCCGGTAGACCCGTTGCGTCTCCAGCGTCTGACCGCTGACCACGCTCATCGGCGTCGGCACGTCTTGCGAACTTTCTTCGCGACGGCGGGTGGTGACGGTCACGGTTTCCAGCTGCGAGCTGTTGGCCGCAGGCTTGCCGGCGGGAGCCGGCGGTGGGGTGTCGGCGTCGGCGGCGTAGCTCTGAGTCCAGCTGGCACTCCCCGCCAGCAACAGGGCCAGAGGCAGGCGTTTGAGCCGTCGTGGCGTTAAGGGTGACGCAAGGTTCAACGGACTCATGGCGCGGCTCCTGGTCAAAAAACACACAGACATCTTCAACGCTGCATATTCTTTTAAGTTATTTATTTATGGATTTACAAATATTTACTGCATAAGAGATTGCCTTTATAAGGAGTCGACCTAATGCATATCCAATGCATTTCCCGGATATTTTTTATGTGAAAAATGCATATCGACTTGCGCCAACTTCGACACTTCATCGCCCTCGCCGAACAACGCAGTTTCGTCGCCGGCGCGCAGGCGGTGAACCTGTCGCAGTCGGCGTTCAGCCGCAGCATCCAGGCGCTGGAGCACAGCGTCGGCTGTCAGTTGGTCGATCGCGGGCGCAAGGAATTACCGCCGACCAAGCAGGGTCAGGTGCTGCTCGAACATGCGCGGCGACTGGTCAGCGGCGCGCAGCAGATGGCCAACGAGATCAGTCAGTTCAATGGGCTGGAGGCGGGCGAATTGCGCTTCGGTTGCGGCCCGGCGCCGGCAGCCGGATTGATCCCGCGCGCGATCGGCGCGTTCATCGGGCGCTACCCGAAAGCGCGGGTGCAATTTCAGGTCGATGACTGGCAGAGCCTGAGCAAACGCCTGCTCAGCGAAGAGTTCGAGTTCTTCGTCGCCGACACTCGCCACTTCGAAGCCGATCCGGATTACCTGACGTACCGTTTGCGGCCGCGCAAATGGCATTTCTGCTGCCGCGCCGGGCATCCATTAGCGGCATTCGAACGGGTTTCGGCCGAGCAATTGATGAGTTATCCACTGGCGGTGAGCCTTCGTCCGCCGAACCTGCGCAAGGTCATCGTCGACCTCAGCGGCCGCCCGGATTTCACCCCCAATGTCGAATGCGAAAACAGCTCAAGCCTGCTCGGCGTGGTGCTGCGCTCGGATGCCATCGGCATCGTTGGCGCGTATTCCGACGCACTGCATCAGGTCAAGGGCGAACTGGTGTGTTTGCGGATCGAGGGTTTGGCCGATGACCTGGAGGAGCTGTACACCCGTTATGGGATTGTCAGTCGGGCGGGGTATCGGTTGTCGCCGCTGGCCGAGGCGATGATTGAGCAGATCAAGGCGATTGATGCGGTAGATGAGGAGGTTTGTTCACTCGAAAATTTAGCTGTCTGAGCTACCGCTATCGCTGGCAAGCCAGCGATGGTGCCGAAACAGTCACCGATGCATCCACTGCATAAAACCCATTCCCCAAATGCACTTGCCGAACACCCCCGCCGAAAGCGACAACCCTCGCCTGTCTCTCTGACCGGTGAACCCCATGTCCAACCCGCAAAACCCTGTGCGCAACGTGCTGTACATCATGTGCGATCAACTGCGCCGCGATTACCTGTCCTGCTACGGCCATCCGCATCTGCACACGCCGAACATCGATCGCCTGGCCGCCGCTGGCGTGCGCTTCAGCCGTGCCTACACCCAGGGCACGATCTGCGGGCCGTCGCGGATGTCGGCCTACACCGGGCGCTACGTCAGCAGCCATCAGGTCGCATGGAACGCCGTGCCGTTGCCGCTGGAAGAACTGACCATCGGTGATTATCTGCGCCCGCACGGCATTCGCACTGCGCTGGTCGGCAAGACCCACGCCACGGCCAACGTCGACGCCTTGCAGCGTCTAGCGATCAACCCGGACAGCGCGCAAGCCGAAGTGCTCAACGAGGTCGGTTTCGAGCCGTACTTTCGCCACGACGGGATCTTCCCCGATGACCCGCTGTTCGACGACAAACGCGAATCCGCGCCCTACACCCATTACCTGCGCGAGCACGGTTTCGACGGGCGCAACCCCTGGCACGACTGGGCCAACGCTGCCGAAGGCGAGAACGGAGAAATCCTCAGCGGCTGGCACATGCGTCATGCGCATTTGCCAGCGCGAATTCCCGAGCAGTTCTCAGAGACTGTCTACACTACAAATCGAGCCATCGACTTCATCACCGAGCAAGGTGAGAAATCCTGGTGTTTACACCTCTCCTACATCAAACCGCACTGGCCCTATATCGTACCGGCACCATACCACGCCTTGTACAGTACGAAATCGATTCTCGAAGCGGTCCGCGCGACGCCCTCCGAAGCCAGCAAACACCCCGTATACACGGCGTTTCGCCAGCATGAGGAAAGCCGCAACTTCTCCCGTGATTCAGTACGATTGAATGTAATCCCCACCTACATGGGCCTGATCAAGCAAGTGGATGATCAACTCGGTCGGCTGTTTGATTGTTTGCAGAGCAAGGGTCGTTGGGATGACACGTTGATCGTGTTCACCAGCGATCACGGCGACTTTTTGGGTGACCATTGGCTGGGCGAGAAGGAGTTTTTGCTCGAGCAAGCGGTGGGCGTACCGTTGATCGTGCGCGACCCGCGTGCGGCGGCGGACATCACCCGCGGTACGGTGGATGAGCGATTGGCGGAAACCATTGATGCCTTGCCGTCTTTTCTCCAGGCACTGGGCCTGCCGGGCGCCGAGCATCGGCTGGAAGGCCGCTCGCTGATCCCGCTGTTGCACGGCGAAAATCCCGAGTGGCGCCGCTACGCCATCAGCGAATACGACTACGCCTTCCAGGCCCCGGCACGCGAGCGACTTGGCCAACCGATCGACCGTTGCCGCATGACCATGGTGCGCAGCGAGCGCTGGAAATACCTGGCGTACGACGGCTTCCGGCCGCAGTTGTTTGATCTGCTGAATGATCCGCAGGAGTTGCGCGATCTGGGTGACAACCCGGCGTACGCGGCGGTGCGCGAGGAGCACGCGGGGTACCTGTTTGAATGGGTGCGCGGGTTGAAGCGGCGGACCACGATCAGTCATCAGGAGATCGATTTGCGCGGGCAGCGGTTTCGCTATGGCGAGCCGGAGACCGAGAAGGTGGTGCAAATCGGTGTGTGGTAGTTAAAAGCATCGCTGGCAAGCCAGCTCCCACAGGTTTTGCGTTGTTCGCATCCTTTGTGTCCGACACCAATCTCTGTGGGAGCTGGCTTGCCAGCGATGGAGCCTTATCAAACGCCGACGATATCCGCGCCTTTAATGGTCTGACTACGTTGCCCCGAAGCCCCAACCGGCACTTCACCCTTGAGCGTCACTCGCCGCACGATGCGATCCTGAGTGCCGTAATCATCAATCGCATAATGCTGGGTCGACCGGTTGTCCCAGATCGCCACATCACCAGCCTTCCAGCGCCAGCGCACAGTGTTTTCCTGACGGATCACATGGCTCTGCAACAAGCCGAACAGGTGCGCCGAATCGGCTTGCGAATAACCCTTGATGCGTTTGACGAAGTGCCCCAGCAACAAGCTCTTCTCGCCGCTGATCGGGTGTACACGCACCACCGGGTGCTCGGTCTCGTAGACCGTCGAGGTAAAGATCTTGCGATAGCGCTCGAGCTTCTCCGCCGACACGTCCGGCTTGGCCCCGGCGTAGTCGTATTCGTTGCTGTGCACGGCGACCAGTTTGTCCGCCAGCTCGCGCAGTTCAGTCGGCAGTTCGTTGTAGGCGGTCGCGGTGTTGGCCCACAAGGTGTCGCCACCGAAGGCCGGGGCCACCACCGAGCGCAGGATCGAGGCTTTGGGGTAGGCGTCGACGAAGGTCACGTCGGTGTGCCAGGAGTTGGCGCGCTGGCCCTCGGCGCCGTCCAGTTCCAGCAGATAACGCGTGCCCTCACGCACCGGCACGGTCGGATGCGCCACGGGCTCGCCGAGCAGATGGGCGAAGGCTTCCTGGCGCTGATCGTCGAGCTGGGTCTGCTCGCGGAAGAACACCACCTTGTACTGGATCAGCGCCTGCTGAATGGCTTCGACGGTAGCGGCGTCCAATTCACCGGACAGGTGCACGCCCCGAATCTCGGCGCCGATACGGCCGGCCACCGGATGGATTTCCAGCGCGTGGACAGCGGGTTTTACAGCGAGTGCGGCATTGCTCATGGGTAGACCCTCATCGACTGCTTGCGGTTGGGCGACAGCGAAACATGGCTCTATCTATATTCCATTTACATCTAATAGATATTCACATGCTTCGTTGACGGAATAAGAGCTTGCATTTAAAACCTCAAGTAACCCTCGTCGCAAATGCCTTCGAGCTATTTTTAGGATGCCGGGAAAGCATATGGATCTTCGCCAGTTGCGCTACTTCATCGCCCTCAACGAACACCGCAGTTTTGTCCGTGCGGCGGACGCAATGGGCATCACTCAACCGGCGTTCAGCCGCAGCATCCAAGGGCTAGAGCAAGAGTTCGGCTGCGTGCTGGTGGATCGCGGCAACAAGGATCTGCGCCCCACCCCCGAAGGCCAGGTGGTGCTGCAACACGCCCTGACCCTGGTGCAGGGCGCAGCGTTGCTCAGCGCCGAAGTGACGCAAATGACCAAGCTTGATGCCGGAGAGCTGCACTTTGGTTGCGGCCCGGCGCCAGCGGTGAAACTGGTGCCGGATGCGGTGGCGCAATTCATCAACGCGCACCCGAAAGTACGCACCTGTTTTCAGGTGGATAACTGGGAAAAACTCAGCCGCGCGCTGAGCCGTGAAGAGATCGAATTCTTCATCGCCGACATCCGCCATTTCGAGGCCGATCCAAACTTCCAGACCCAGGCCCTGACGCCCAAACGCGGGGTGTTTTTCTGCCGGCCCGGGCACCCGCTGCTGGCCAAGGAAAGCCTGTCGACCAACGACATGTTCGACTACCCGCTGGCGACCACGCTGATCCCGCCAGGGATTCGCAAACTGCTGGCGAACCTCAGCGGCCGGATCGATTTTTCGCCGACCATCGAGACCGAGCATTTCCCGGCGCTGGTGAAAGTGGTGCTGCAATCCAATGCGATTGGCGTCGGCACGGAAGAGGCGTTCGTCGAAGACATTGCCCAAGGTTCACTGGCGCTGCTGCACTGGCGCAACCTGCCGCAGAATCTGGAGAGCATGAATGCGCGCTGCGGGATTGTCAGTCGTACCGGGTTTCGCCTGTCGCCCGCAGCAAGAGCGATGATCGAGACGTTGGTGGCGGTGGATAAACAGGAAATCAGCGTCGCGGTTTGAAGATCAAAAGATCGCAGCCTTCGGCAGCTCCTACATGGGAATGCGTTCTCCTGCAGGCGTTGCCGAAGGCTGCGATCTTGTGATTTTAAAGCTTGGCCGCCGCCAGTTCAGGCGCCACCCAATCGCTGACCTTGAACGGTTTGCGGATCAGTTTCTGCTGCGCCGCCAGATCCACCGAGTCCTGTAATTTGCCGAGGAACACCGGGTCCAGCGTTGACGGGAACACTTCGCTGAGTTTCTGATCCTGCAGGTCCTGGGTCAGGATCAGCGGTGGATAACTCGCCAGCCCCGACACCAGTTGCACGTAGGCATCCTTGTTGTTGTCCTGGGTCAGCCAATCCACGGCTTGTTGCTGCGCCTTGAGCAGCTTCGCCACGACCTGCGGATGCTCGTCGACAAACTTGCCGGTGCCCACCAGCACTGACTGCACACTGCCGGCCCCGCCCAGATCCTTGGTGTTCAGCGGCAATTCCGCCAGCCCCTTGGCTTGCAGAGCCGTCAGCCCGGAACTGCCCCACGATGCGTCGATCTGTTTAGCCGCCAATGCCGCGACCGCTGCGTTGAAGTCGAGGTTGATCACCTTCAGATCCTTTTCGCTCAGGCCCTGACTGGCCAGCGCCGCATCAAACGACAACTGCGTGGCGGTGCCACGAAAGATCGCCACGCGCTTGCCCTTGAGATCCTGCAAAGTCTTGATCCCCGAACCCGGCACCACGCCCAGATATTGCTTCACCCCGCGCGCACTGGCGCTGAGCAAGCGTGTGTCGAGGCCGTTGGACTTGCCGATGATCGCCGCCAGGTCGCCCAGATACGCCAGATCGACCTGACCGTTGGCAAACGCCTCGTTGATCACCGGTCCGGCGCCCTTAAAGAAGCTCCATTGAATCTTGATGCCCTGATCGGCGAAAGCTTTTTCGAAGATCTGCCGATCACGCAGCACATCCACCACACCGCCGCCGCTGTGCTGGGTGCCGGCGCTCAGGTCAGGCACAGCGATCCGGATTTCCTTGAGCTCGTCGGCCTGCGCGGTAAACGCCAGCAGGCCCGCCAGTGCCGGAATGGCAAACAGACTGAAAACTCGTTTGAAGGGAAGGTTCATGGATGTAGCTCCTTGATCACGACAGGCGTTGAGGAGCCGAAAGTAGGCCGAAGCGTGACCTTCGCTTAAATACTATAAATGCACATTTTTATAGCTATTAACGCTAAGCAAGCAACAGAGCGGGCTTCAGCGGCGTATGCATTAACAGCATCGAAAATATTCTTCGAATGCATTGGATGCGCGATGTTCTGGAAGCCTTAAATGGCGCTGCTTATCTCCAAATTCAATATTTTTGATTTCGCTTATAACAATTTATTTATAGCTAATACCACTGGAGATCGCAGCCTTCGGCAGCTCCTACAGGAGCGAATTCACGGACGCGTCCCCCTGCAGGAGCTGCCGAAGGCTGCGATCTTTTGATCTTGCTCCCGATCCAACCCGACAACGGAGGTCACCCATGGCCCGTGATTCCCTGCTCAGCCTGCCGCTGCCCGCGCCGCCCCTGAAACGTCATCGGACGTGGCCAAGCCTCAACCAACGCCTGTTGCCCTGGCTGCTGCCAGTCAGCCTGTTCGCTCTGTGGTGGCTGGCCGCGCGCAATCAATGGATGAGCGAACAGATTCTGCCGGCGCCATCGCTGGTGTGGAACAGCGCCATCGAGCTGTCCCAGGGCGAGCTGTGGAGTCATTTGTGGATCAGCCTGCAACGCCTGCTCTGGGGCTTGCTGGCTGGCATCTGCGCGGGTGCGGTGCTGGGTGCCGCACTGGGTTTCAGCCGGCGCCTCGAACGGTTGGTGTTTCCGACCTTCGCCGGTCTGGCACAGGTGCCAACGCTGGCGTGGATTCCGCTGTTCATGGTGTTTTTCGGCATCGGCGAAGTGTTGAAACTGGTGGTGCTGATCAAGGCCATCGTGGTGCCGGTGACCCTGCACACCTTGGTCGGCGTTCGAGATGCGCAACCGAAACTGCGCGAAGCCGCCGCCGTGTTGCGCCTGCCGTCGTACTTGCTGATCCGGCGTCTGGTGCTGCCCGCCGCACTGCCAGCGTTCATGGCCGGCGTACGCCTGGCCCTGGCCGCTGGCTGGACGTCCTTGCTGGCGGTGGAGCTGTTGGCGTCCAGCGAAGGCATCGGTTACCTGATGGTCTGGGCACGGCAACTGTTCATGCTCGACATCGTGTTCGTGTGCATCGTGGTTATCGGTGTGCTCGGCGTGGCGATGGATCGCGGCATCGGTTTTCTCGACCGCAAACTGGTGCACTGGCCGCACCCGGCCACCGCAGAAATCCGCGGTGGCCCGCGCTATGAAGGCTGGCAGCGGCTGCAACCGTGGTTGTTGCCGCTGAGCCTGATCGGTTTGTGGCAAGTAGCGAGCGATCAGCAATGGGTCGATGCGAACATCCTGGTCAGCCCGTTCGCGGTGCTGGAAACAACAAAAAACGGTTTGCTCGACGGCACGCTGATCAGCGGCATGGCCTTGAGTCTCGGTCGTACCCTTGGCGGCTTGCTGCTGGGCGGCGGACTTGGTTTTGCCCTCGGCTTGCTGCTGGGGCTTTCACGCACCAGCGAACGACTGCTCGGCCCGACCCTCGCCGCCATCCGTCAAATCGCGATTTTCGCCTGGGTGCCGCTGCTCACCGCGTGGTTCGGTTTGGGTGAATTGGCGAAGTGGGTGTTCGTCGCCCTCGCCGCGTTCTTTCCGTTGTTCATCGCCACTCAGCGTAGCGTCGCCAGTCTCTCGCCACACCTGAATGAAGCCGCGCAGGTACTGCGCCTGAGCCTCGGCCAGCGCCTGCGCCGTCTGGTGCTGCCGGGCGGGGCGCCGGGGATTTTTGCCGGACTGCGCCTGAGTCTGATCTACGCCTGGCTCGGCACCATCGGCGCCGAATACTTCATGCCGTCCAACGGCGGCATCGGCAGCCAGATGATCGGCGCCCAACAACTGCTGCGCATGGACCTGATCATGGCCGGGATGCTGCTGGTCGGCCTCACCGGCGCCCTGCTCAACCTCATCGGCCAACGCCTGGAAATTCGCGCCACTCGCTGGAGACACGCATGAACGCACCGATTGTCAGCTTCACCCACGTAGGCAAATCCTTCGACGTCGACGGTTTCGAACTGGAGGCGATTCGTGAATTCAACCTCGACATCGCCGAGGGCGAATTCGTCGCCATCGTCGGGTCCAGCGGTTGCGGCAAATCCACCTTGCTGCGTTTGCTGGTGGGCCTCGACACGCAGTTTCGCGGGCAGATCAGCGTCGATGGCAAAGCCGTCAGCGGCATCGGTAGCGAGCGCGGCATCGTATTTCAGGAGCACCGTTTGTTCCCGTGGCTGACGGTGGCCGACAACATCGGTCTCGGTCTGGTCAACGAACCACTGAGCGCCGCCGAAAAGCAGCAGCGCATCAACGATTTCATTGAGCTGGTCGGCCTGCGCGATTTCACCCGGGCCTATCCGCACCAGCTCTCCGGCGGCATGGCGCAGCGCGTGGCGATTGCTCGCGGACTGGTCGCCAGCCCACGGATTCTGCTGCTCGACGAACCCTTCGGCGCACTCGATGCGCTGACCCGCCAGCAGATGCAGGACGAACTGCTGGCGATCCGCGACCGGGCAAAAATCACCACGATTCTGGTCACCCACGACGTCGAGGAAGCGATCTTCCTCGCCGACCGCGTGGTGGTAATGGAGCCGCGTCCGGGACGGATCAAGCAGGTGGTCGACATCGCCTTACCGCATCCACGTCAGCGCAGCAGTTTCGACTTCCATCAGTTGCGTGAAGAACTGCTGCACGAACTGACCAGTGACGACCATTACCAACCGAGCCTGCCGGTGCAGATCCGCGATCTGCCGCTGTCGTTCATTGCCTATTGAGAGGAGCTGTATCGATGCCGCAACGCCCCAACTTTCTGGTGATTCTGGCCGACGATCTCGGCTTCTCCGATATCGGCGCCTTCGGTGGCGAAATCGCCACGCCGAACCTTGATGCGCTGGCCAATAACGGCTTGCGCCTGACCGATTTCCACACCGCACCGACCTGCTCGCCAACGCGTTCGATGCTGCTGACCGGCACCGACCACCACATCGCCGGCATCGGCACCATGGCCGAAGCGCTGACCCCGGAGTTGATCGGCAAACCGGGTTATGAGGGCTACTTGAATGACCGCGTGGTCGCCCTGCCCGAGCTGCTGCGCGAGGCCGGTTATCAGACCCTGATGAGCGGCAAATGGCACCTCGGCCTGACGGCTGAGCTGGCACCGCAGGCCCGAGGTTTCGAGCGTTCGTTTTCGCTGCTGCCGGGGGCGGCCAACCATTACGGTTTTGAACCGACCTACGACGAACACACCCCGGGCCTGCTCAAATCGACGCCAGCGCTGTACATCGAAGACGACACCTTTATCGATGAGCTGCCCAAGGATTTCTACTCGTCGGACGCCTTCGGCGACAAGCTGCTGCAGTATCTCAAGGAGCGCGATCAGAGCCGGCCATTCTTCGCTTATCTGCCCTTCTCCGCACCGCACTGGCCGTTGCAGGCACCGGCCGAGGTAGTCGAAAAATACCGTGGCCGCTATGACGCCGGTCCCGAAGTCCTGCGTCTGGAACGCCTGGAAAAACTCAAAGCGCTGGGCCTGATCGAGCCGGATGTCGAGCCGCATCCGCTGATTCAACTGAATGCACAATGGGCTGCGCTAAGCGCTGAGCAACGACAGATTTCCGCGCGAGCCATGGAGGTTTACGCGGCGATGGTCGAGCGCATGGACTGGAACATTGGCCGGGTGGTCGATTACCTGCGCCAGCAGGGCCAACTCGATAACACCTTCATCCTGTTCATGTCCGATAACGGCGCCGAGGGTGCGCTACTGGAAGCGTTCCCCAAGTTCGGCCCGGAACTGCTGACGTACCTCAACCAGCATTACGACAACAGCCTCGACAACATCGGACGTGCCAATTCCTACGTCTGGTACGGACCGAGCTGGGCGCAGGTGGCGACCGCACCGTCACGGCTGTTCAAGGCGTTCACCACCGAAGGCGGGATTCGCGTACCGGCGCTGCTGCACTATCCGCAATTGCCAATCAAAGGGCAGATCAGCCACGGTTTCGGTACGGTGATGGACATCACCCCGACGATTCTCGATCTGGCCGGTGTGCGCCATCCGGGCAAGCAATGGCACGGCAAACCGGTGGCGCCGCTGCGCGGCAAATCATGGCTGGGCTTTTTGTCTGGCGAGACGGCGCAGGTGCATGACGAGCACACCGTCACCGGCTGGGAATTGTTTGGCCGCCGGGCGATTCGCCAAGGGTCGTGGAAGGCGGTGTGGATCCCCGGGCCGGTGGGGCCGGCGACCTGGCAGCTGTATGACTTGAGCAGTGATCCGGGGGAAATTCATGATCTGGCGTCGAGTCAGCCGGACAAGCTCAACACCTTGATCGGGCATTGGCAGAAATACGTGGAGGAGACCGGGGTGATTCTCAGTGCATCGCCGTTTCAGCCGGACTGAAACGGCCAGAACCACCGCTATCGCTGGCAAGCCAGCTCCCACAAGGCTCAATGTCGTTCACAAATCCTTTGAATGACACTGAAACCTGTGGGAGCTGGCTTGCCAGCGATGAGGCCCTCAAACTCAGCTATCAAGCCCGGGCAGTGCGCACCTCTTCCTGCACCACCTCATCCCGACGAACAAAACGGTTAGCCCGCCCAAACGTGCCGAAATCATTGAACCGCACGCCCATCTCACGCATCACCTTGTGCGCCACCGGCACAGTCATCTGCCGGATGTAAAACGGTTCCTTCACCACGAAATGATGAATGCCGTGGCTGCTGCCGAAGTTGAAGCAGAACGCCTGCAGCGGCCACAGCCACCACGGATTGAGCACTTGGCATTGCTGCAGCACGTTGCCCGCCTCGATGTCGCCGTAGTAATGCATGTTCGAGCTGATGAAGTGCAGGCAAAAGGTGCGCAGCACGTTCGGGCCGATGATCACCACTGCCGCGATGTCGATCACCTGCATCACTGACAACGTGGTCGCCGACCATTCGATCGGCGAACCCACGAGGTAAGCCACGCCATTTGCCGCGTGGAAGCCGAGAAACACGTACCACGCGCCCCAGTGCAGCAGCGCCAGTGGCGCATAGACTTTCAGCGTGCGCTTGATGATGTTGATTTTGTGCGCCCAGGTCTTGGCCCTTAGCATGCGGATGAACGCCGACATCACGTTGTCGCCGACCATCAGCAACCGCGCAAAACCCCATGGTTCGCCGTTGGTGATTGCGCGCTCTTCCATGTCGGTTTCAGTGCCGGACACCTTATGGTGATTGAGGTGCAGATGGCGGCGGATCCACGGATTGATCGTGCTCGGCCGCGCCAGCCACACCAGGCCCATCATCAGGTTGTGCGGCACGCGCTGCTTGCGGAAATACATGCTGTGGATCAGGTCGTGCTCCAGCTCGTGGGTCAGGGAGGCGAAAAACGCGTTGAGCAACAGACACACCCACCACGCCATGTGGCCAGTGACGTACAGCGTCGCCGAACCGATCATCCCAGCCAGGGCAAAAGCCAGAATCCCCGCACCGAGAGCGTCCTGATGCTGCAGGATCGGGTAGCGCTCACGCAGCTCGACGCCTTTGGCCAGCACCACTTCGCGAATATGCGCTGATCGCTGGGCAGCATTGTGTCGCTGGGGACTTGCAGAAGTACGGTCCATGCTTCCATCCTCTGTTTATTGATGTTCGCATCCTGCCCTGCGAACGCTTTATTGACGGTAGCCGTGAACGCCAACCTGTTGACCGGAAGCGCCAATCAGCATGAAGGAACCGACCTCACTCGCCAGCTGGACCCGTGCCTTGCGCAAGCAACTCGATGCGCTGGGGCTGGACAGTATCGGCCTGTGCCAACAGGCCGGGCTCGACCCACAGTTGATGGACGACCCGAACGCGCGTTATCCGTTGTCCGGCACCACGCGCCTGTGGCAACTGGCGGTGCAGTTCAGCGGGGATCCGGCGATCGGTCTGCGAGTGTCGCGGTTCGTCAGCCCGACCACGTTCCATGCGCTCGGGTACGCGCTGGTGGCCAGCGGCAGCCTGCGTGAGGTGTTCGAGCGCATCGTGCGTTATCACCCGGTGGTCAGCGATGCGCTGGAGCTGGAGCTGAGCCGCAGCGACGACCGCTATCTGTTTCGTCTGAAGATTCCGTCAGGCAATCCGGCGCCGGCTTTCGAAGCCATCGACGCGTTTGCCGCGATCTATGTGCGCACCTGCCGCAATCGCCTCGGTCGCGACTACGCACCGCTGGCGGTCTACCTGCGCCGCCCGGAACCCTCCGATGCACATCAATGGCACAAAGTGTTCCGCGCCCCGGTGCATTTTTCCTGCGCCGAGGATCGCCTGGAGTTCTCCCTTACCGACTTCGACAGCCACCTCGACGACGCCAACCCGGAACTGGCCGAACACAACGAAGCGGTGCTCAAGCGCACCCTGGCCCAGCTCCAACCGCTGACCTGGGAGCGCAAGGTGCGCGACGCCATCGAAGAACAACTGCCCGAAGGCGAACCCAGCGCCGAACGCATCGCCCAGGCCTTGCACCTGAGCCTGCGCAGCCTGCAACGGCATCTGGCGGACGAGGGCTGTCGCTTCGACACGCTGCTCAACGAGAGCCGCGAAAACCTTGCGCTGCTGCACCTGCGCGATCCGCAATGTTCGTTGAGTGAAGTCAGTTACCTGCTGGGATTTGCCGACACCAGCAGCTTCAGCCGCGCGTTCAAGCGCTGGACGGGAATGACGCCGGGGCAGTTTCGCGATCAGTTGCGCTGATTGATCCGGAATGTGTGCTGAACCTACTGGCCTCTTCGCGGGCAAGCCCGCTCCCACAGTGTCCGTGTCGTACTCAAAGCTCATGTACGCCCGATATCCTGTGGGAGCGGGCTTGCCCGCGAAGGCGCCCGTCAGACAACCTCAAAACCCAGCTCGAACACCGTACCTGCAGCATCACTGCTCACCCGCACCCGCCCGCCATGCAACTGCATGATCGACTGCACAATCGCCAGCCCCAGCCCACCCGAATCTCCAGGCTGCGCCCGTGAAGGGTCGACGCGATAGAAGCGGTCGAACAGTTTGCCCAGATGTTCTGGCGCAATCACCGGGCCGTGGTTGTGTACCTGCAACCAACACACACCTGCCTCATCACGGCGGCGCAGGCTGATCGGCGTGCCTTCATCGGCGTGGCGCACCGCGTTGGCCAGCAGATTACCCAGGGCGCGTTGCAGCAGTTGCTGGTCGGCCAACAGTTCGCCGTGCAGCTGGTTTTCCAGGCGCAACTGGCGATCATCGGCCAGGGCTTCGAAGTAGTCGCACAGCTCGCTGCCGAGGCTGTGCAGATCCAGTGTTTGCAAGTCGAGCGCGCGCTCCGCCTGTTCGGCGCGGGCGAGGAACATCAGGTTTTCGGCCATGCGCTTGAGGCGTTCGAATTCTTCCATGTTCGAGGCCAGCAGCTCCTGATACTCCGCCGTGCTGCGCGGATGGTTCAGCGCCTGACCGTTGCTGGCGAGCAAGGTGTGCAAAGGCGTGCGGATCTCATGGGCCAGATCGGCCGAAAACTGCGACAGCCGCTGCACGCTGTCGTCCAGCCGCGCGAGCATGCCGTTGAGCGCCTGCACCGGTTCGAGCAGTTCGGCGGGGGTGCCGCTGGCGGGCAGACGCTGGTCGAGGCTGCGCAGATCAATGCCGCGCACCGCCGCGCTTAACTGGCGCAACGGTTGCAGGCCACGGCGCAGCAGCACCAGCCCCAGCGCGAACGCCAGCAACGCACCGAGCCCGATGGCCAGGTACAGGCGCAAGCGATAACTGGCGAGCATCTGCTCGCGCTCAGTGAGCACCTTGCCGGCGATCACCGTCAGCGGTTCGCCGTTCGGCCCTTGGGCGTCACCGGACAACAGCGCCAGCTCGGCGCCGTCCGGCGCCTGCCAGGTCAGCACATCACGACGCTGCGGTGTTCGCTCGCGCGCGATGGCGTTCAATGACGGCAGCTCGCGTTGGCGCGGGTTGATTGCGATCACGTTCGAGCCATCGGCGCGCCGCACCAGCAACAGGCTGTCGAGGTTACCGAGCATGTTCTGATAGAGACGTGGCCGCGCCTGCAAGGCGCCGAGGCTGTCGCTGTCGGCGAGCAAGGCGCGCACTTGCTCCAGGCGGCCAAGCAACGCCAGATCATCCCGGTAGGCGATCTCCGAGTCGAGCGAGCGGTAGAGAAACACGCCAATCGCGCTCAACACCAACGCGCAGACCACGGCGAACGCCAGCGCCAGACGCCAGGCGATCGACCTAGACCGCATCGTCGGGCGCCTCCAGCTGATAGCCGACCCCGCGCACGGTGTGGATCAGTTTCGGCATGTACGGATCATCGACCTTGGCCCGCAAGCGGCGCACTGCAACTTCGACCATGTTGGTGTCGCTGTCGAAATTCAGGTTCCACACCTGCGAGGCGATCAGCGTACGGGACAACACTTCGCCCTGGCGGCTTGCGAGCAATTGCAGCAGGGCAAATTCCTTGTTGGTCAGGGCGATGCGCTGGCCGCCGCGACTGACCCTACGCCGCAGCACGTCGATTTCCAGATCAGCGATGCTGTAGGACTCGGCTTCGCGCAGCGGCCCGCGCCGTAGCAGCGTACGCACCCGCGCGAGCAGTTCGGCGAAGGCGAATGGTTTTAGCAGATAGTCGTCGGCGCCCAGTTCGAGGCCGCGTACGCGGTCTTCGATGGCATCCTTGGCCGTCAGGAACAACACCGGGGTGGCGCCGCGCTGGCGGATCAGTTGCAGCAGTTGCCAGCCATTGAGGCCCGGCAGCATCACGTCGAGGATGATCAGGTCGTAGGCCTGCTGCTCGATGAAATAGCGCCCATCAAGGCCATTGAGCGCCACATCCACGGCAAACCCCGATTCGCCCAGGCCCTTGGCCAGGAAATTCGCGGTTTTGGCTTCATCTTCTACGACCAGCAAACGCATGGCACACCTCGATTGATCAGGCACACAGGCTAGGCGCCTTCGACGGCGTTGCCCATTACAAACTTGTAATCCGACTGACGGGGTTCTGACGAAGAGCGGCGGCTAAGGTGATGTCCTTCGCTTTCGGAGCCTGTTCATGACCGTCAAATACCTTGCAGCCAGCCTCGCCCTCGGCCTCAGCGCCAGCGCTTTCGCCGCCCCTGAACTGCCGCGTCACGCTGACCTCGACCTGAAAACCGCACGCCTGCTGGCCGACACCGCGCTGAGCAATTGCACCGCGACGGTATCGGTGCTCGACCGTGGCGGCAACGTGCTGGTGACCCTGCGCGGCGACGGCATCGGCCCGCACAACACCGCGGCCAGCCAGCGCAAGGCTTACACCGCGATGTCGACGAAAACCCCGACCCGGCTGTTCGCCGAGCGCGCCCGCAGCAACCCGGAAACCGCCAATCTCAACACCCTCGACGAGCTGTTGTTGCTCGGCGGCGGGATCCCGTTGTTCGCCGGCAATGAGCTGGTCGGCGCCATGGGCGTGGCCGGTTCCGGCGGCGGCGAGCAGGACGAAAACTGTGCCATCAAGGCCGCCGAAAAGGCTGGCCTGACCCTTACCCGTTCCCAATAAGGAGACTGACCATGACCACCCTGCGCATGACCTTCGCCGCACTCGGCCTGAGTGCCTTCTCCGGCCTGGCGCTGGCCGCCGGCAATCCACTGAGCGTGCACGTGCTCAACCTGGAAAACGGCCTGCCCTCGCCGGGCGTCAATGTGACGCTGGAAAAACACGTCGGCCAGAACTGGCAGCCACTGGCCCAGGGCACCACCAACGAGCAGGGACGCATCGCCGAACTGTTCCCGGCCAAACAGCCTTTCGAAGCGGGCGAATACCGGGTGGTGTTCAAGACCGGCGAGTATTTCGAGAAGAACAAGCGCGAGACGTTTTTCCCGGAGATCCCGGTGATTTTCCAGGTGAAGCAGACTGACCAGCACTACCACATCCCGTTGCTGCTCAGCCCTTACGGTTTCTCGACCTATCGCGGCTCGTAAGCCACACTCCTGCAGGTTCTGTGGTTTGCCTCAAAGATCATGGATAGTTGAGAACCCTGTGGGAGCTGGCTTGCCAGCGATGGCATCAGCTCAGCAAGCATGCATGTCGACTGATGCACCGCAATCGCTGGCAAGCCAGCTCCCACAGTGGAATGGTGTGAGTTTTCAGACAGTGGCGACGGCGCGCAATCGCTCGGCATCGAGAATCTCGATCTCGCCATACCCCAACCCGATAATCCCCTGCCCCTGTAAATCTTTGAGGATCTGATTGGTAGTCTGGCGTGACAGCGAGAGCATCGACGCCAGCTGTTCCTGAGGCAATTGCAGGACCCGGCGTGGCGCATCGATTTCACCGTAGCCCTCGGCGATCATCAGCAATCGATGCGCCAGGCGAGCCGGGGCCGGGAGCAGGCTCAACTGTTCGAGGTTGATAAAGGTCAAGCGCAGTTTGTGGCTCATCAGCAATGCCAGATGGCGCCAGTACACCGGTTGTTCATCGAGGATTTTCAGCAGCGTGGCCTGCGGGATATTCAGCAGCGTGCACGGCCCGACTGCATACGCATCGTGAGTGCGCGGCTGGCCATCGAACAGGCAGATTTCGCCGAACCAGTGCGGTGCCTCCACCAGGCTCAGCAACGCCTCCTTGCCCTGCTCGCTCACCGCCCCGATGCGGATCGCGCCGTCGAGCACCGCGTACAACCCGCAGGGCGGATCACCGCGCTGGAACAAGCGCTGCCCCGCCGTCAGCCGCCGCTCCCGGGCCGCCACCAGCAGACTATCCTGAAAGGATGTCGGCAGATGACTGAACCATTGCCCGGTCAGCAGCCGTGAACGCTTATCCATGAACACTCCCAATTGTCGCCTGCCTGACAGAGCGAACACCGAACCCGAGGCATGCTGCACGCACCCTACAGGAGGAACAACAATGAAAAGCCTCGTCGACCATCTCAGTCAATACGCCGCCTACCACCGCGACCCGCGCAACATCGCCAGCCACTTTATCGGCATTCCGCTGATCGTGGTGGCGGTGGCCGTTTTATTGTCGCGACCAGCGTGGTCACTGGGCGGCTTGTGGATCTCTCCGGCGGTGCTCTTGGCGCTGGCCTCGGCATGGTTTTATCTGCGCCTGGAAGTGAAACTCGGCGTGTTGATGACGGTGCTGATGGGCCTGTCGGTCTGGGCCGGACATGCATTGGCGCAGCAGAGCACGATGGTCTGGCTCAGCAGCGGGCTGGCGATGTTTGTGATTGGCTGGGTGATCCAGTTTGTCGGGCACCACTACGAGGGGCGCAAACCGGCGTTTGTCGATGATGTCAGCGGGTTGATTGTCGGGCCGCTGTTTGTCGTGGCCGAAGTGGCGTTCCTGCTGGGAATGCGCCACGAGTTGAAAGCGCAGATCGAGGCGCGGGCGGGGGCGGTGCGGGTCAATCCGAATCGCAATGCGGCGGCTTAGGCCGCTTTAAAAGATCGCAGCCTGCGGCAGCTCCTACAGGAGAAACGCATTCCAATGTAGGAGCTGCCGCAGGCTGCGATCTTTTGACTTTAGAGGCTGGCGACTTTCTGCCAGACCTTCGGCTTGAAGAACAGGGTTTCACCCTTGGCCAGTCCGATCAGGCTGTCGTGATCCTTCACCACTTCGGCCTCGATCAGGTCCGTTTGCCCTTCCACCTTCAACGTCACCCGTGTGGTCGCGCCCAGCGGCCGGATATCGCGCACTTCAGCGGCGTGGTGATCTTCCAGCTCATGTTTGGACAACGACACTTCGTGCGGACGGAACAGCACGTGGTTGTCGTCGCTGAGCAACAAGCGGTTGGAGTCGCCGAGGAAGTGATAAACGAAGTCGCTGGCCGGGTTTTCGTAGACGTCGCCCGGTGAGCCGATCTGCTCAATCACGCCCTTGTTCATCACCACGATGCGGTCGGCGACTTCCATCGCTTCTTCCTGGTCGTGGGTCACGAATACCGACGTCAGGTTGATGTCTTCGTGCAGGCGCGCCAGCCAGCGACGCAGCTCTTTACGCACCTTGGCGTCGAGGGCGCCGAACGGTTCGTCGAGCAGCAGCACTTTCGGCTCCACCGCCAGAGCACGGGCCAGGGCGATACGCTGACGCTGGCCGCCGGACAGTTGCTCCGGGTAGCGATCGGCCAACCAGTCCAGCTGCACCATGTTCAGCAGTTCGTGGACCTTGGTCGCGATCTGGCTTTCGCTCGGGCGCTGGTTTTTCGGTTTCATGCGCAGGCCGAACGCGACGTTGTCGAACACCGTCATGTGCCGGAACAGCGCGTAGTGCTGGAACACGAAACCGACGTTGCGATCACGCACGTCGTGGCCGGAGACGTCTTCGCCGTGAAACACGATGTTGCCCTGATCCGGAGTTTCCAGGCCGGCGATGATCCGCAGCAGCGTGGTCTTGCCGCAGCCGGACGGGCCGAGCAGCGCCACCAGTTCACCGCTCTGAATGTCCAGGCTGATGTTGTCCAGCGCCTTGAACGCATTGAAATTCTTGCTGACGTTACGCACTTCGATCGACATGAATTATTCCTCCGCGGCGCTGGCGCGCAGGCGGTTGATACGGTTTTCGCTCCACTGCTTGAGCAGCAGGATGAAGAGCGCCAGGATCAGCAACAGGCTCGCCACGGCAAACGCGGCCACGTGGTTGTATTCGTTGTAGAGGATCTCGACGTGCAGCGGCAAGGTGTTGGTCACCCCGCGAATGTGCCCGGAAACCACCGACACCGCACCGAACTCACCCATGGCCCGCGCGGTACACAGCACCACGCCATAGATCAGGCCCCATTTGATGTTGGGCACGGTGACGTGCCAGAACATCTGCCAGCCGTTGGCGCCAAGCAGCCGCGCGGCCTCCTCTTCCTGCGTGCCTTGTTCCTGCATCAGCGGGATCAGTTCACGGGCCACGAACGGCACGGTGACGAAGATCGTCGCCAGGACGATGCCCGGCAGGGCGAAGACGATCTGGATGTCGTGATCCTGCAGCCACGGCCCGAACAGGCCCTGCGCACCGAACATCAGCACGTAGACCAGACCTGCGATCACCGGCGACACCGAGAACGGCAGGTCGATCAGCGTCACCAGCATGCTCTTGCCGCGGAACGAGTATTTGCTCACGCACCACGCGGCGCTGACGCCAAACACCAGGTTCAGCGGTACCGAAATCAGCACGGCGATCACCGTGAGTTTCAGCGCCGACAAGGCGTCCGGTTCAAAGATCGCGGTGAAGAATGCGCCGAGGCCGTTCTTCAGACCTTGCGAGACCACGATGAACAGCGGCAGTACCAGAAACAGGAAAAAGATCAGCCAGCCAAGGCCGATCAGGATTCTGCGCGAAGTGGCACTGCCACGCCGCGCAGCGTTGGCCGAGGACGCGGCCGCAATAGACGATTGGGACATGGTTCGCGCCTCCTTATGGGGTTTCGATGCGCCGCTGCAACAGGTTGATCAGCAGCAACAGGACGAAGGAAACCACCAGCATCAGCACGCCGATGGACGTGGCACCGGTGTAATCGTACTGGTCGAGTTTGACCATGATCAGCAGCGGCAGGATCTCGGTTTTCATCGGCATGTTGCCGGCGATGAAAATCACCGAACCGTACTCGCCGACACCCCGGGCAAAGGCCAGGGCAAATCCAGTCAGCCACGCTGGCAACAGCGCTGGCAGGAGGATATGGCGGAACACCTGCAACGGTTTCGCACCGAGGCAAGCGGCGGCTTCTTCGACTTCACGGGGAATGTCAGCCAGTACCGGCTGCACCGTGCGCACTACGAACGGCAGGGTCACGAACGTCAGCGCCAGGGTGATGCCCAACGGGGTGTAGGCGATCTTGAAACCGAGGTCGGCGGCAAACTGGCCAACCAGCCCGGTCGGGGTGTACAGCGCGGTCAGGGCAATACCGGCCACCGCCGTCGGCAGGGCGAACGGCAGGTCGATCATCGCGTCGATGACCTTGCGCCCCGGGAAGGTGTAGCGCACCAGCACCCAGGCCAGCAGCGTGCCGATGATGCCGTTGATGATCGCCGCACACAGCGCGGTGCCGAAACTCAGCTTCAGCGCGGCCAGCACTCGCGGTGCAGAAATGATCGTCCAGAACTGATCCCAGGTGAGTTGGGCGGCGTGGACGAACATCGCCGCCAGCGGGATAAGCACAATCAGGCTGAGGTACACCAAGGTGTAACCCAGCGTCAGCCCGAAGCCGGGTATGACGGGGGAGATACGACGCGACATAAAAGTCCTTGGTTAAAAACGCATCAATGTGGGAGCGAGCCCTGTGGTGAGGGGATTTATCCCCGACCGACTGCGAAGCAGTCGCAAAACCAGAGTTCGCGGTAGATTTGATTCACCGCAAAGGTCGGCGTTGGGGCTGCTGCGCAACCCATCGGGGATGAATCCCCTCACCACAAAGGCTCACTCCCACATCTCAAGTGCCTGAACTTCAGGCTCATTGTGGGTCAGATTACTGCGCTTGGTAGATCTGGTCGAACACGCCACCGTCGTTGAAGAATTTCGGCTGCGCGGATTTCCAGCCGCCGAAGTCCTTGTCGATGGTCACCAGTTCCAGTTTCGGGAACTGCTGGGCGTACTTCGCCGCTACGTCCTTGTCGCGTGGACGGTAAAAGTTCTTCGCGGCGATCTCCTGACCGGCCGGGCTGTACAGGTGCTTCAAGTAAGCTTCAGCGATCTGCTCGTTGCCCTTTTTCTCGGCGTTCTTGTCGACCACCGCCACCGGTGGCTCGGCAAGGATCGACAGCGACGGCACGACGATGTCGAACTTGTCAGCGCCGCCGTCTTCTTTCAATGCCAGGAACGCCTCGTTTTCCCAGGCCAGCAACACGTCACCCTGACCGTTGTTGACGAAGGTGATGGTCGAGCCACGAGCGCCGGTGTCCAGTACCGGAACGTGCTTGAACAAGGTCTGCACGTACTCTTTGGCTTTTTCTTCGCTGCCGCCGTTGGCTTTCAGGCCGTAGGCCCACGCGGCGAGGAAGTTCCAGCGCGCACCGCCGGAGGTTTTCGGGTTCGGGGTGATCACCGAAACGTCGTTCTTGATCAGGTCGCCCCAGTCCTTGATGCCTTTCGGGTTGCCCTTGCGCACCAGGAACACGATGGTCGAGGTGTACGGGGTGCTGGCATCCGGCAGACGCTTCTGCCAGTCGGCAGGCAGAGTCTTGCCAAGCTTGGCGATTTCGTCGATGTCGCCGGCCAGCGCCAGGGTCACCACGTCGGCGCGCAGACCGTCGATTACCGCACGGCCCTGCTTGCCAGATCCGCCATGGGATTGCTGGATTTTCACGGTGTCGCCGGCGTGATCTTTCTGCCAGAACTTGATGAATTCGGCGTTGTAGTCCTGATACAGCTCGCGCGTCGGGTCATACGACACGTTGAGCAGTTCGTAATCCTTGGCAACTGCAGAACCGGCAAACACGGCACTGGCCAGGGCGGCCAAAGCGTAACGGCGAATCGACGACATGGTGAAAGCTCCTGGAATTCTTGGTGGTGGCTTTTTCTTATGTATTTCGGAAATCGGGGTGCCGGTTCAAAGGTCGCAGCCTGCGGCAGCGCCTACAGCCCCCTGTAGGAGCTGCCGCAGGCTGCGATCTTTTGATCTTCAAATCAGCTCGGTTTGTTACCCGGCTGCTGCAGACGGAATTTCTCTTTGCGTTCGATCTGCACGACCTGGGCGTTGTGCACAGTGATCTCCACCGCGCCGAAACGCAGATCGCGCAGGGCGCTCTGGATTTCCCGCAAGATGGTGCTTTCGTCCTGACCGTCAACGCTGCGAAGGGATGCGCTCATGGTGCTGCTCCTTTGAATGGGATATGCCTGGCAGTGGGCGGCACTGCGTTCGGCGTGGGAGCAATATAAGAGAGCTGTGGATATTCTTAAAAAGACTATTTAAGAATGTTTATATAACTGGAAAACATTATCTGACGGGCCGAGGGTTTGCGCGGTGTTCACTGAGTTTGAAGACTGTATGAAACCCTGTGGCGAGGGGATTCATCCCCGATGGACTGCGTAGCAGTCCCTGTTTTTCAGGGCCGCTACGCGACCCATCGGGGATAAATCCCCTCGCCACAGGTTTGGTGTCAGCCAGAGCAGGACTGTTAACCGATAACAGGGGCTTTGGCCCAATCAATCTCCCCCGCCGGCACCGGCCGCCCAAACCAGTAGCCCTGTCCCAGATCACAGGCCTGCTCCAGCAGAAACGCCGCCTGCTCGGCCTGTTCGATCCCTTCGGCATGCACCTGCATGCCCATGCTCCGGGCCAGCGCGATGATCACCCGAACGATCGCGGCGTCGTCCTCGTCCCACGGCAACCCGGCGACAAAACCCTGATCGATCTTGAGCTTCTGCACCGGCAGGCGCTTGAGCCGCAACAGTGATGAGTAGCCGGTACCGAAATCGTCAATGGCCAGGCGAATCCCCAGTTCACGCAAATGATGCATCTGCTCCAGCGCCACTTCCGGATCATCCATCACCGCGCTCTCGGTGACTTCCAGTTCCAGAAAGGCCGGATCCAGACCAGTCTCGTGCAGCACCTGCGCCACTTGCTGGTACAGCTCACGCCGGGCGAACAACCGCGACGACACGTTCACCGCGACGAACGACAGCACGACCCCGGCCTGCTGCCAATGGCACATCTGCGAACACGCCTGGCGCATCACCCAGGCGTCGATTTCAGCAATCATCCCGGTGCGCTCGGCAATCGGAATGAATTCCGCCGGCGACACCAGCCCGCGCTGCGGATGCTGCCAGCGCACCAGCGCTTCGACACCAATCAGGCGACTGCTGCGCAAATCGTGAACAGGCTGGTAGTAGACCCGCAGTTCCTGTTGCTCCAGCGCGCGGCGCAGCTCGAAAGCGAGCTCGACCCGTTGCTGCGCGTGGGCGGTCAGCTCTTCGGTGTACAACGCGTACCCGTTGCGGCCGCTGCTCTTGGCCTTGAACAGCGCGGCGTCGGCATTACGCAACAACTGATCGGCACTCAACGCGTCGCTGGGGAACAGGCTGATGCCGATACTGGCGTTGATGAACAGCTCGTGCCGGTCGATGCGGAATGGCTCCTTGAGCGCATCAAGAATGCGTTGCGCCAGTGCTGCCGCCTGAACCAGTTGTGGACAACTCTCCGCCAGCACCGCGAACTCATCACCGCCAAGCCGCGCCAGAGTAATCCCGGGGCCGAACAGCTCCTGCAGGCGCGCCGCCACCGCTTTGAGCAGGCGATCGCCGATGTTGTGCCCGAGGCTGTCGTTGATCATCTTGAAGTGGTCCAGATCGATCATCAGCAAGGCGCAGCCGCGCTTGTGGATCTGCGCCGACGCCAGTGCCTGCTCGGCGCGGTCGCTGAACAACAGGCGATTGGGCAAGTCGGTCAGCGGGTCGTGGTGGGCGAGGTGCTTGAGTTCGTGTTCAGAGTCCTTGATCGCACTGATGTCGGAAAACACCGCCACGTAGTGGCTGAGACGGCCCTGATCATCGTGAATCACGCGGATGGTCTGCCACTGCGGGTAAATCTCGCCGCTCTTGCGCCGGTTCCAGATCTCCCCGCTCCATTCGCCCTCGCTCTCCAGCGTGGCGAACATCGCCTGATAAAAGCCCGGCGGATGATGACCGGACTTGAACAGGCTCGGCTGGTGGCCGAGAACTTCCTCGTACTGGTAGCCGGTGATTTCCATGAACGCACGGTTGACGTGCACGATCAGACCCTCGCGGTTGGTCACCAGCACGCCCTCGCGGGTGCAGTCGAATACCGCGGCGGCCTGGCGCAGGCGTTCACGGTCGGCCTGCCGCTCGCGTAACCGCGCACCGATGCCGAGAAATTCGCACAATCTGGCCCGCGCGAGGAAGATCAGCCCCGCGCTGACGGCAGCCCAGACGTAACCGTTGATCAGTTGCCATCGCTGCAGATCGACAGACTCATCAAAGAAACTGTTCAATAAGTAACCAGTGCCTTGCAGCCAGACAACAGCAAGCAACAGGTAAAGCAGCGCTGCACGCAGGGCATCGCGGTAAGTGGCAGGCATTCGGCTGTCCATGTCCCTACAAAAAAGGTTGGAATTATAGGTCAAGAAACATCCAGCGACGCTTATCTGAAAGGGCGACTGGTTTTATCTGTGTGCTTGGTGATAATGCAACGGCTGTTTTTATCTTTATCGAGGGCCCTATAGCCTATGTGGTACGAAGGTTTTCTTGGCTTGTCGGCCTGGTCTCTGGTCGCGGTCACCCTGCTGATGACCCACGTGACAATTGTCGCCGTCACGGTCTATCTGCACCGTTACTCGGCCCATCGCTCACTTGAGCTGAATGCCGGCCTGAAACACTTTTTCCGCTTCTGGCTGTGGCTGACCACGGCGCAGAACACCCGCGAGTGGACTGCCATCCACCGCAAACACCACGCCAAGTGCGAAACCGAAGATGACCCGCACAGCCCGGTGATCAAGGGTCTGTCCACCGTGCTGCGCAAAGGCGCCGAGCTGTATCGCGCCGAAGCCGAGAATCCGGAGACCCTGCGCATCTACGGCAAGAACTGCCCGGAAGACTGGGTCGAGCGCAATCTCTACAGCCGCTATCCGCTGCTGGGTGTGGCGATCATGGGCATCATCGATCTGCTGCTGTTCGGCACCATCGGCATCACCATCTGGGCGATCCAGATGATGTGGATCCCGGTCTGGGCCGCCGGCGTGGTCAACGGTCTGGGCCATGCCATCGGCTACCGCAACTTCGAATGCCGCGACGCGGCGACCAATCTGGTGCCGTGGGGCATCCTGATCGGTGGTGAAGAGCTGCACAACAACCATCACACCTACCCCAACTCGGCCAAGCTGTCGGTGAAGAAGTGGGAATTCGACCTCGGCTGGGCGTGGATCAAAGTCTTCAGCTTCTTCAGACTGGCCAAGGTGCAGCGTGTGGCGCCGATTGCCCACCGCGTCGAAGGCAAGGGCCATCTGGACATGGACACCGCCATGGCGATCCTCAACAACCGCTTCCAGATCATGGCCCAATACCGCAAATTGGTGATCGGCCCACTGGTCAAGCAGGAGCTGGACAAGGTCGATCATTCGGTACGCCATCAATTCCATCGGGCCAAACGCCTGCTGTCGCGGGAAACCAGCCTGCTGGAAGACCGTCATCACTTGCGCATCCAGAACATGCTCGAGCACAGCCAGGCGCTGAAGGTCATTTACGAAAAACGCCTGGCCCTGCAGCAGATCTGGGTCAAGACCAGCGCCAATGGCCACGACATGCTCGCCGCCATCAAGGAATGGGTGCACGAGGCCGAGGCCAGCGGCATCCAGTCCCTGCGTGAATTCGCCGACCAGCTGAAAACCTACTCGCTGCGCCCCGCCGCAGCCTGACCGCCATGAACGAATCCCCTGTGGCGAGGGGATTCATCCCCGATCGGTAGCGCAGCTACCGCAAATTTGTCGACGCGTTCTCATTGCTGAAACGCGTCATATCTACCGCCCGGCGGGAGCTAGCTCCCTCGCCACAAAAGCGCGGAACTTAGCACCGAAAGCCCTATCTCAAAGACACTTCGCCATCCCGGCGGGCTGTACTGTGGCCGTTGTCGAAATCGCGGCACGCCCTTTGAGATATGTGCCGATGGTCAACAACAATCAACAAGACTCATCCCTCGCGCAGTGGCCCGAGGCCGCGCAAACCCTGATGGCGCTGATGCACGCCCAAGGCGAAGTCGCCCGGCTGAGCGAGCGCGAACAACTGTTCAGTTCATTGCTGGTGAGCGTCAACGCGGTGCTCTGGGCGTTCAATTGGGAAACCCGTCAGGTGCTTTACGTCAGCCCTGCCTACGAGCGAATTTTCGGTCGCTCCGCAGGGCTATTGCTGGCTGACTACAACCAATGGCGCGACAGCATCTACCCCGACGATCTCGACTATGCCGAGCGCAGCCTGGCCGAAGTGCTGCACAAAGGCGCGGTGGAAGACCGCGAATACCGGATCATCGCCGCTGACGGCCAGGTTCGCTGGCTCAGCGACAAGTGCTTCATCAACCGTCAGGACGAGCCCGGGCAACCGGTGATCATCGTCGGCATCGCCGAAGACATCACCGACAAAAAACGCATGGAAACCGAACTGCATCGCCTGGCCACCACCGACGTACTGACCCAAAGCAGCAACCGTCGCCACTTCTTCGAATGCGCCAACCGCGAGTTCGACGACGCGCGCCTGCAAGGTTCGCCACTGGCCTTCCTGCTGCTGGACATTGATGACTTCAAGCAGATCAACGACAGCTACGGCCACCCGGAAGGCGACAACGTGCTGCAACGCATCGCCGAATGCGGGCGCACCTCGTTACGTCGCGGCGATCTGTTCGGACGTATCGGCGGAGAAGAATTCGCTGCCGTGTTCCCCGGTTGTGCACCGGACATGGCGATGCAAGTGGCCGAGCGGCTGCAGCAGGAGATTCAGCGGATGGTCTTCAATGTCGACGGCCAGACCTTCGGCATCACCGTCAGCCAGGGACTGACCAGCCTCAGGAACGATGACGAAAGCCTCGACAGCCTGTTCGCCCGGGCGGACGCAGCGATGTACGAGGCCAAACGGCAGGGCAAGAACCGGATTATCTCAAGCTGAATCCACCCTCCGATTTACCTCCCCTGTAGGAGCTGCGGCACGCTGCGATCTTTCGATTTTTGCTTTGAAAGACAAGATCAAAAGATCGCAGCGTGCCGCAGCTCCTACAGGGGGATGCTCGTGAATCCGGTTACTTGCGCATCCGCATCAATTCCGGCAACCCGATCTTAAGCAGCCGCGCCGTGCGACTCTTTGCCAGCTCCTCAACGCCCTCATGCTCGGTCAGGCGGGCCATTTGCGCCGCCATGTTCATCACCAGCGCCTCACGGGAATACACCCCGCCTCCGAGCTGGTAGACGGACGCAATCAACTCGCGCAGCTCCAGCGGCAGGCGCCAGCGCGTGCGCAACGCCGAACCGTAAGCCGCGCCAAATTCCGCCAGCGCGTCACCGACTTCCTCCCACTCATCCAACTCGCCGCCGGCCTGCTTCCACTCCTGTAAACAGCGCAACAGCGCCAGATCGCCAAGGCGATGCAGCATGCCGGCGCAATAGCAGCGCTCCTGATCCAGGTCGAGCAGGCGCGCCAGGGTGCGGGCGTATTCGGCGGTATGCAACGACAAGCCCCAATAGCGCTCGGCGTAATCCGCCAGGCACGGGTCGCTGAGTTTGGCGCTGCGCTTGAGCGCCAGGCCGAGAATCAGGTTCATGCTCTGTCCGGTGCCGAGGCGATGCAGCGCCTGCCCCAGGGTCTGTACCGCCGCGCCATGATGCTGCGCCGCGCTGTTGGCGGCGGCGATCAGCACGGCGGTAATCTGCGGATCGGTACGGATCTCTTCTTCCAGCAGTTTCAGGTCGAGGCCATTGGGGTTGAGGCTGCGTTTGACCGCCACCTGCACATCGGTCATCAATGGCGCGCCGTCGGCCTGCTCGCGGCGCCGCTCGAGGAACACCGACAAGGTCATGCCCGGCGCCAGCGTCGGCACTTCGCAGAACACCTCTTCACCCGCATTCAAGAGTAAACCCTGCAGCCGCTCGGTCAGGCTTTCCATGTTCAGCGGTTTGGTCAGGTAGGCCGTCGGGGCCAGCGGGATGGCTTCGCGCACACTGGCACTGTCGTTGCGGTTGCTCATCAGAATGAATGGCAGCGGCGGATTGCGTTTGCGCTGACGCACGCTGCGCAGCACGCTCAAACCGTCGATGCCCGGCAACTCCCAATCGACAATCGCCAGGTCGTAGGGCACGTCGGTGAGTAACGACAGCGCTTGCTGGCCGTCGGCACACAAGTCCAGCCGCGCATCGCAGCGCACGTTGAGCAACACATGTTTGAGCAGGTCACGGGACCACGGATCGGCCTCGGCAATCAGCACTCGGGGTACGGCGGGTAAATCAACGGCGGTCATGCGCGCTCTCCCTTGCAATGCCTGAACCTTAGCCAATGCTGGCCCTTCGATACAGCGCAAAAGGGTTTCCGAGGCATAAAAAAACCCGCCGAAGCGGGTTTTTTCTCGATCCGATCACACAGTGCCCGGAATTACAGCTCCGAGAAGCACTCTTCGATGATCGCCAGGCCTTTGTCCAGTTGCTCGTCCGGCGAGGTCAGCGGTACGAGAACGCGCAGCACGTTGCCGTAAGTGCCGCAAGACAGCAGGATCAGACCCTTGTCACGTGCCTTGGCTACCACCGATGCCACTGCGGCCGCGTTCGGCTTGTGGCTGTCGCCGTTTTCGAACAGCTCGATCGCGATCATCGCGCCCAGCGCACGCACTTCGCCGATCACTGCCGGGTATTTGGCCTGGATGGCCTTCAGGCCGGTGACCAGACGCTCGCCAACAGCCTTGCAGCGGTCCAGCAGGTGTTCTTCTTCGAACACTTCCATCACGGCCAGGGCCGCAGCGCAAGCGATCGGGCTACCGGCGTAGGTGCCGCCCAGGCCGCCTGGAGCGATGGCGTCCATGTATTCGGCCTTGCCGCAGACACCGGCCAGCGGGAAGCCGCCAGCGATGGATTTGGCGAAGGTGGTCAGGTCGGCCGCAACGCCCATCTGTTCCATGGCGAAGAAGGTGCCGGTACGGCCAGCGCCGGTCTGCACTTCGTCAGCGATCAGCAGGATACCGTGCTGGTCGCACAGGGCGCGCAGACGCTTCATGAACTCTTTCGGCGCGACGTAGAAACCACCTTCACCCTGCACCGGCTCGATGATGATCGCGGCGATGTCTTTCGGCTCGGCGTCGTTCTTGAAGATGCGTTCGATGGAAGCGATCGAATCGTCGATGCTCACACCGTGCAGCTCGTTCGGGTACAGCGCGCGGAAGATGCCACCTGGCATCAGGCCCATGCCGGCCGAGTACGGCACGACCTTACCGGTCAGGCCCAGGGTCATCATGGTGCGACCGTGGTAGGCACCGGTGAAGGCGATCACGCCGGCACGGCCAGTGGCGGCACGGGCGATCTTCACGGCGTTTTCCACGGCTTCGGAACCGGTGGTCACCAGCAGGGTTTTCTTGGCGAAATCACCAGGCACCTTGGCGTTGATCTTTTCGCACAGCTCAACGTACGGCTCATAGGCCAGTACCTGGAAGCAGGTGTGGGTCAGCTTGTTCAGTTGTTCGGTCACGGCGGCGATGATTTTCGGGTGCACGTGGCCGGTGTTCAGTACCGCGATACCGCCGGCGAAGTCGATGAACTCACGACCTTCAACGTCAGTCACGGTAGCGTTCTTAGCCGATTCGGCAAAGATCGGGTGAATCTGGCCAACACCACGTGGAACAGCAGCGGTACGACGGGCCATCAGATCAGCGTTAGTCTTGCTCATTACAGTCCTCATTCACCGCTCATCGGGCGGCGTGGTTCAAGGATTAAGCGGGAGAAATCGGCGGTGGCAGCATGCGATGATCGACTGCCACGGCGTTCCTGGCCGCAGAGAAAATTCCGGTTTTGAAACGACGCAAAGGGACAGCGCTCTCGTGCCCTTTGCGTTTGCAGCGATCCCTTCCCCGGCTTAGATACCCAGGCAGAGGTATTTGATTTCCAGGTAATCCTCGATGCCGTACTTGGAGCCTTCACGGCCCAGGCCCGACGCCTTGATGCCGCCGAACGGCGCGACTTCGTTGGAGATCAGCCCGGTGTTGACGCCGACCATGCCGTATTCCAGGGCTTCCGCCACACGGAACACCCGGCCCAGGTCACGGGCGTAGAAGTAGGAAGCCAGACCGAACTCGGTGTCGTTGGACATCGCGATCACTTCGGCCTCGTCTTTGAAGCGGAACAGCGGCGCAAGCGGGCCGAAGGTTTCTTCCTTGGCGACAGCCGCGTCTTTCGGCACGTTGGTCAGGATGGTCGGCTCGAAGAAGTTACCTTCCATCGGCTTGCCACCGGCCAGCACGGTGGCGCCTTTGGCCACGGCATCGGCAATGTGCTCTTGCACCTTGGCCACGGCTTTCTCGTCGATCAGCGGACCCGTGGTGGTGCCTTCTTCCAGACCGTTGCCGATCTTCAGCTTGGCCACCGCGACTTTCAGCTTCTCGGCGAACGCGTCGTAGACCGAATCCTGAATGTACAGACGGTTGGCGCAGACGCAGGTCTGGCCGTTGTTGCGGTATTTGGAAATGATCGCGCCTTCGACGGCCTTATCCAGGTCCGCGTCGTCGAACACGATGAACGGCGCGTTGCCGCCCAGTTCCAGCGAGACCTTCTTGATGTCCTTGGCGCATTCCGACATCAGCTGACGGCCGATTTCGGTCGAGCCAGTGAAGGACAGCTTGCGTACGATCGGGTTGCTGGTCAGCTCGCTGCCGATGTCGCCGGCGCTGCCGGAGACCACGCTGAACACGCCTTTAGGGATGCCGGCGCGCTGAGCCAGTTCAGCCAGAGCGAAGGCGGAGAATGGGGTTTGCGAAGCCGGCTTGAGCACCATGGTGCAACCGGCGGCCAGCGCTGGGCCGGCCTTACGGGTGATCATCGCCGCCGGGAAGTTCCACGGGGTGATCGCGGCGGTCACGCCAATTGGTTGCTTGATCACGATCAGGCGCTTGTCCGGCTGGTGGCCCGGAATCACATCACCGTAAATGCGCTTGGCTTCTTCGGCGAACCACTCGATGAACGACGCGGCGTAAACGATTTCGCCCTTGGCTTCGGCCAGCGGCTTGCCCTGCTCAAGAGTCATCAAGCGCGCGAGGTCGTCCTGGTTCTCGATCATCAGTTCGAACCAGCGACGCAGCTTGCCGGCACGCTCTTTGGCGGTCAGTGCACGCCAGGCCGGCAGCGCCTTGTCGGCGGCTTCGATGGCACGGCGGGTTTCCGCAGCGCCCATCTTCGGCACGGTGCCGAGAATTTCGCCGGTGGCCGGGTTGTTGACCTTGATCGTCTGACCGTTGTCCGCATCGACCCAAGCGCCATCAATGAAGGCTTGCTGGCGGAACAACTGGGTATCTTTAAGCTGCATGTCGGCTTTCCTTAACAGCACCGCGGCCTGCGCGGAGCAAAATTATGATTGTAGAAAGGCGCCTCGCAAGGCTGCCGTCAGGGAAATCATCTACCGGGTGAGGCGCATTGATCGTGCGTTATTCACCGCACCTGCGCTTCCACACCCCGTCAAAGAGCGTTTGAAATCTCAAACGGATCGTAGGAGCAAAGGGGTTAAAGGACAATAGGTCGTTCGAAAAAAAGAACAAAAACCCTGCGTTTGCTGGATTTTTCAGATCAACGCGCAAAAAGCCCGGCCGCAGCCAAACCATAGATCAGCCGGGAAAAAGCGCCAAGCGAGGGTTTTGCAGGACGTTACAGCTTTAAGGAATGCAGCGTTTCACACCGACACGCGCACTGACAAAACCCGCCAAAACCCGGCATGGACGCCCCGAGCCGACCTAGGTATGATGTCGCCCGCTGCACCAGTAGCTCAGCTGGATAGAGTACTGCCCTCCGAAGGCAGGGGTCGTGGGTTCGAATCCCGCCTGGTGCGCCATGAATTGAAACGAGAAAGCCCCGGACTGTGGTGGTCCGGGGCTTTTTTGTGGACGCTGACTTTCATGTGACTGCGGTCACTCCGTCGTCCAGTCAAACTCGTCGTAATCGTCGTCTTCCTCTTCTTCCCCAGCCTCCTCAAAAACCTCGTCTTCTTCCACGACGTCGTCTTCCGACTGGTTCAGCAGGAACTCCTTGCGCGCCTCGGTAATCGCGCGCCGCATCTCCTCGCCCTTCTGCGGGCAGTTGAGGAGTTGGGCGATGCGGTCGATTTTTGCTGCCACTTTGCTCTCCAGCGCTTCAGCCATGGCTCGATAGTGCGCGTTTTTGCCGGGCAATGCCAAATGGCTGGGTGAACAAGCGGTCAGTTCTGGCGAATGCGCTCAAGTCGCAGGTCGAGGTTCACCCCGGGGTAGCGTTTGTGCAGATTGTTGTACAGCGCATCCGCGGCTTGCGACTGGCCGGCCTCGCGCAGGCGCAGGACTTCTCGCAGTTGCTCATCCAGGCCGTTGGCCGGCGCGACGGCGCGTTTGCTGAGTCTGGCTTCGTCGGCGCTGATCGCGTCGCTTTGCATCGGCTCGGCCATTTCCATCATCGGTGCCGGTGCGGACATGGCCGCAGCGGGCGGAGCGGCCAATGACTGCGCTTCCAGCGCTTGCTTGCGCGCCAATGGCGCGGCCGGTTTGGCGGCCGGGGTGAAGTCGAATTGCGCTGGCGGCTCGGGCGCACGTTGCACCAGCGAGAGCATCAGTGCCACACCGACCAGGCTGGCGAATGCGACCTGCCAGCGCGGTTTCTGGCAGGCCTGCAGCCAGCGTTGCCACAGGCTTGGCTTAGGCGCCGGAGCGGCGCGGCGTGCAGCGGCGAGAATCAGCGCATCGAGCTGTTCTGACGGCTCGCTGGTGTGTTGCTCGCGATAATGTTTGAGCAGTTGCTCTTCCGGCGTCTGGCGGGCGTCAGTCATGTCAGTACCTCCTCGGCCAGCAGCCGACGCAGTTTTTGCTGGGCGTAGCGCAAGCGGCTCTTGACGGTTTCCAGCGGTGTTTCGGTGAGGCTGGCGATTTGCGCCAGGTCGAGGTCGCCGTGGGCGCGCAGCAGAAACACTTCGCGCTGCTCGGTGGGCAGGGTTTGCAGGGCGCTTTCCAGGCGCTGGCTGTCGCGGCTGAGGTTCAGCCGTTGTTCGGGATCGTGGGTCTCGTCGCCGACCGCGTGCAGCTGTTCGTCGTAACTGTCGTGCAGCGGCTGATATGCACCGTGTTTACGCCAGTGATCAATCAGCCGATTGCGCGCAATCTGGAACAGCCACGTACGAAACGTCGCCCGTCCTTGTGGCTGACTGGTGCTGCGGATCAGGCTCAGCCAAGTGTCCTGAAACACCTCGTCAGCCAGTTCCGGTTTGCCGCTCAACCCGAGCAGAAAGCGATACAGACTTTGCCGATGACGGGCGTACAAAATCTCGAACGCCGCGCCGTCGCCTTCGCGATAACGCGCCAGCAGCGTTTCATCGCTGCTGGCGGTCGGGCCGTCTGGCGTAGCAAACAGCTGACTGATGAAGCCTTTGAATCGGCTCACTATTCGATCCGTCGCTCAATGGGCAGCGTATTCGATGCGGTTGAGCTGCGCAGGCTTTGCGCCAGTTCCACCAGTTGCACGAACTCGTTGCGCAAACCGAAGCGGTCCTCGCCGCGAGCGCCACGGGCCAGCGCTTCGGTGTCTTTCAGGCTGAAGTCGCCGGTGTAGCGAGCATCCTTGAGCTGCTGGGAAAACGCCGCCACCGCCGCTGCGAAACGCAGATCGTCACTGGCCGGTGCGACTTGATCGGTAATCGGCCGCTCGATCAGCAGACTTTTCCCACCTTCGGGCTGTTGATAACGCACACGCAGCATCGCCAATTCCCCGCTGTTCGTAGCCACTGGCGCCTGCGATTTACCGTAACGCAGCGGTTCCAGCCAGCCCTGCTCACCTGCCGGGACAATTTCATACAGCGCGGTCACCGTGTGTCCTGCGCCGACTTCACCGGCATCGACTTTGTCGTTGCTAAAATCCTCACGCTTCAGAGCGCGGTTTTCGTAGCCGAGCAGGCGATATTCACTGACCTGCGCCGGGTTGAATTCCACCTGCAATTTGACGTTTTTCGCCACCACGGCAAGGGTCGAACCGAATTGATCCACCAGCACTTTGCGCGCCTCGCGCAGGTTGTCGATGTAGGCGTAGTTGCCGTCGCCAGCGTCGGCCAGTTGTTCCATCAAGTGTTCATTGTAGTTATCCACACCGAAACCCAAAGTGGTCAAGGAAATCCCGGTCTTGCGTTTATCCACAGCCATTTGCTTGAGGCTGTCGAAGTCGCTGATGCCGACGTTGAAGTCACCGTCAGTGGCCAGCAGGATGCGGTTGATGCCTTTGGGAATGAACGCCTGTTGTGCCATTTGATAGGCCAGTTCGATGCCCGACGCACCTGCAGTTGAGCCGCCAGCGGTCAATTGCTCGATGGCTGTGCGAATTTTGGCTTTTTCCCGGCCAGACGTTGGCTCCAGCACCACCCGGGATTCGCCGGCATACACCACCAGCGACACCCGATCCTGCTCGCGCAACTGATCAACCAACAGTTTCAGCGTGCTTTTGACCAGCGGCAGGCCTTCGCGGCGATCCATCGAACCGGACACGTCCACCAGAAACACCAGATTGGCCGGGGCCAGTTCCGCCACGGCCCGGTCGGAGGCCTTGATGCCGATCCGCAGCAGACGGGTGTGCGGATTCCACGGGGTGACGGCCAGTTCGGTGGTCACGCCGAAGGGCGAGCCATCGCTGGGCAGCGCATCGTTGTAGGGAAAGTAATTGACCATCTCTTCCAGCCGCACGGCGCCTTCCGGAGGCAGGCGTCCCTGATTGAGCAACCGCCGGACGTTGGCGTAGGCGCCGGTATCGACGTCTGCGCTGAAGGTCGAGACCGGGGCTTCGGCCACGCTGTGGATCGGGTTATCGGCCAGCGCCTGATACTGCTCGCGCTGTTCGTCGCGGTAGCCCTGTGGATAACTTTCCGGGGCCGACATTGCCGCGAAACTCACCATTGGCGCCGGTCGCGCACTGCGCTTGGCCAGCGCACTGTCGGCAACGAGCACCTCATGCTGAATCGACGGCTGTGGCTGGGCCGGCGCCGGGACGGCAGCCGACTCCGGATTGGAAGACACGCCGCAACCGGCGACGGTCAATAACACACCAACGACAACGGGTCGCAGAAAAGGCAGGGAGCGGGACATGGGGGCTGACCTCGGGATGAAAGTGATCCATTCATCCACTGAGACGGGCAGCCCCTTCAGATCGGGTTAAACCCCGCCAAAAAATTTTTTTAGCGGTGATAACGCCGTACCACGCTGCTGTTACGCAGTACGTGGCCTTTGATCTTGTCCATCAGCTCGGCGCGGGTCAGGCCGGCGGGCAAGGCGTCCGGGGCCAGATCCAGGGCGTAGATCTGAATGATGTAGTGGTGTGCACTGTCGCCAACCGGTGGGCATGGCCCGATGTAATGGGTCGTGCCTTTGCTGTTGGTGCCGCCTACGCCTTCGAGACTGGATTTGGCGCCGACACCGGCCGGGATCTGCCGGGTGGTGGCCTTGATGCCGTAATGAATCCAGTGATCGACGCCAGCCCCTTTCTGGCCGTCCGGGTCGTGCATGACGATTGCATAGCTCTGGGTGCCCGCAGGCCCTGCGTTCCAGGCCAGTGCCGGCGACTGGTTCTTGCCACCGCAACCGGTGGCATCGCTCGCGGCGGCCGAGGTGAACAGGCGGTTGTCCGAGACACCGGGTATATCGAGGGTAAAGCGCTCGGCCGCCTGCGCCGAAAACTGCACGCAAAGGGCGACGGCGACGGCCGCCAGCCAAGGGTTGAGAGAGGTCAATCGGGTCATTCCGGGAGTACCTTGTGCAGTTGGGCCTTCGTCGGCCTGCAAACTATAGCCGTACCGTTCGTACCTTGGCAGTGGCAATTGGCTGAACCTCGCCCTGCGGCGCAAACTCGTAAGAGAAATGCCTGCCAGGAGCACGAACATGAGCCTGCACCGTGTCGCCCGTTTCGCCGATGTTCCCGAAGACCGTGGCCTGCAAGTCGAAATCGGTGAGCGCAAGATTGTCCTGCTCCACGCCAATGGCCAACTGCGCGCGTTTCAGGGTGAATGCCCACACGCCGGCGCGCCGCTGGCGGAGGGCGCCTTGTGCAACGGACGCCTGATCTGCCCGTGGCACAAGGCCGCGTTTCGCGTCGAAGACGGCGCGTTGTGCGAGCCGCCGGCCCTCGACAGTCTCAAGCGTTATCCGCTGGAGTTACGTGGCGATGAGGTCTGGGTCGATGACCAACCGCTGCCGGATGGGCACACGCCGCCGGCCGATGATTCGCGCACCTTCGTGATAGTCGGCGCAGGTGCAGCGGGCACGGCATGTGCGGCGGCACTGCGGGAGAAAGGTTTCGGTGGCCGGATCATCATGCTCGACCGCGAAGCGGATGCCGGCTACGACCGCACGGTGCTGAGCAAATTTGTCCTCGCCGGCGAAATGTCGACGCAGGAAACTCCGCCGCTGCGCGATGAAGAGTTTTATCAAAGTCAGCGCATCGAACGCCGACAAGGCGAAATCACTGCCCTCGACGCCTCAGCGAAAACCCTGCATTTGCACGATGGCCAATCCCTGCGCTACGACGCCGCGGTGCTCGCCACCGGCGGCGAGCCCAATCCGCTGCAACTGCCCGGCGCTGATCTGCCGCAGGTGTTCGTCCTGCGTTCGAAAGCCCAGGCTGAACAGATCATGCGCACCGCCAGACCCGAACAGCGGGCGCTGATCATCGGTGACAGCTTTATCGCCCTGGAATGCGCCTCCGCCCTGCGCCAGCTAGGGCTCGACGTCACGGTCAGCGCCCGCCACGCCATTCCGTTTGCCGCACAATTCGGCACAGCCGTGGGTAAAGCGATCCGTGCGCTCCACGAACAACACGGGGTGAAATTCATCACCGATCACGAAGTCCGGGAAATCATTGGCGACGGCAAAGTCGAAGCGGTGCTGCTGGACAACGGTTTGCGCGTCTCGGCGGATCTGGTGCTGGCGGGGGTCGGCGTGCATCCGGCCACCGAGGCTTTTGCGTCGCTGCCGAGGGAGAAAGACCAGTCACTGCGAGTCGACGCCGGCCTGCGTGTTTGCGACGGGCTGTGGGCAATTGGCGATATCGCCACGTTCCCCCTGAGCGGCCAGCCGCAACGCATTGAACACTGGCGCCTGGCCCAGCAGCATGCGCGCATTGCTGCCGCCAACATGTTGGGCGCCGATGAGCATTATCTGGATGTGCCGTTTTTCTGGACCTGGCACTTCGGCAGGAACTACGACTACCTTGGCCACGCCAGCCAGTGGGATGAAATCGAGTTCAGGGGCGAACCCGAGCATCCGCCCTTCATCGGCCTGTTCGGCCATAACGGCGTGGTGGTCGCCGCGGTGGCCTGCGAGGAGGAACGGGCCATGGCGATACTCGCGGAGCGGATGAAACAACCACTGGCGATGGAAGAAGCTTGGGAGCTGATTCGCGGCTGAATGCTGAACAATGTAGGAGCTGCCGAAGGCTGCGATCTTTTGATCTTGATTTTAAAGATCAAAAGATCGCAGCCTTCGGCAGCTCCTACAGGGGGGGCATCTTTCAGGTGGGGCGATTTACCGGGTCGCGATTATCGTCATCCTCGGCGTGCAGAAAGATCACCCGCGGATGCTCCAGCGGCGCCAGCGGTGGCGGCAGCTCCGCAGGCTCCAGTGGCCGAAAGTTCAGCACCACATGGCTGATGTCACCTTCCTGATCGTTGTGGATGGTCATCACCCCCGGCGTGCGCAGTTTCTGCAAGCGCTCATCGCACAGGCGGAAGCTCTTGCTCAGCCCTTCATCATCGACCACCGGTGCCGGCAATCGACGCTGGGCGAAGCTTCGGCTTTTGCGCTGTTGATAACGCGCCCAACCAATCAGGATCACCGCGTTGACCAGCGCCACCCACAGGTAGATCTGCAACGTACCCAGCGCCTCGAATGCCGAGTTGTCGATGCGTGGCCCACCGGCGTGGGTTTCGATCAGCGGCCACAGCCCGCGTATCAGCAGGAACAGCAGGCCGACCCAGGCCAGCACGGTGAGAATCACGTCGATCACGACCAGGAACGGTCGCTGGCGGGTCCGGATGATTTTCATTTGATGACCTCCTCTTCGTCGTCGCCAACCGGTTTGATGCCCCGATCAGGACTGACCCAGCGCGCACGCTTCTGATGTTGGCCAAACAAGACCTTGGGGAAGCTGACCAAGGTGGTGAGCAGACTGACCAGCCAGAAAGCGATCGGGTACCAGACGACCCAGAACATGGTTCGGCCCAGACCCGGCTCATAGCGCCGGTCGATAATGATGCTGACGGCGAACTGCACCAGACAGACGAAGGCCAGCAGCAATCCAGTGAACGCCGGGGGCATCAGGTGATGCACGGCAATCGACTCCGGCATGACGACGAACTTGCCAACGGCCCAGAAGATTACCGACAGCAGAAAGGTGAAGGCCCAACCGGTCGAAAGGCAATACTCGAACAGCAGCGGCCACAGGTAACGATGGCGGTACTGCCAGATGCCGCGGATGTTCTTGAACAGCACCTCGGCACCGCCCTGGGCCCAGCGCAGGCGCTGCTTCCACAGACCACGCAGGGTTTCCGGCATGAGGATCCAGCACAGCGCGCGCGGCTCGTAAAAGATGCTCCAGTGATCGAGTTGCAGCTTCCAGCTGATGTCGATGTCTTCGGTGATCATGTCCGGGCTCCAGTAGCCGACGCGGTTCAACGCGGTACGGCGGAACGCGACGATCACCCCGGACACGGTGAAGATCCGCCCGAACACCCGTTGCGTGCGCTTGATCAGGCCGATGATCGAGGAGAACTCACCGACCTGCACCCGCCCGACCAATGTCGAACGTGTACGGATACGCGGGTTGCCGGTCACCGCGCCGAGGCGCGCGTTGTCGAGCATCGGCGCCACCAGATAGGCCGCCGTGTTCGGTGCCAGCAGCGCGTCGCCGTCGATGCTCACCAGATATTCGCTGCGCGCAGCAATAGCGCCCATGCGCAGCGCCACAGCCTTGCCCTGGTTTTCCGCCAGGTGCAGCACCCGCAGGCGTGGGTCTTCCTGGGCGAGCCGGTCGAGCACTTCGGCGGTGTTGTCCTTGGAACCGTCGTTGATCGCGATGACTTCGATGTTCGGGTAATGCTGGGCCAGCGCCGCGTGAATGGTATCGGCGGCGTTTTCGCCTTCGTTGTAGCAAGGGATCAGGATCGAGATCAGTGGTTCGCCTTCCAGTGGCGGCGGCAGGGTGTCGTCCTTCCACGGCCAGTGGCGTTCCCAGTGCAGCCAGAAATACAGGCCACCGGCGATCCACAGGCCGGACATGAACAATGGGTAGAAGAACACGAAGTCCATCAGGAACTGCCCGGTGACCAGGAAGATCAACCCCAGCGGCACGCCGAGGACGAGCGCCAGAACAAGCAGGGCTAACAGTCTATCCAGCATGTCATGGGTTCCATTTGTTGGAGAGCGCAGGCCTTACGGTTTTCAGGTCCGGCAGGTTGTCGAGGAAGTTGTCCGGGTAGTAACCAAAACTGGTCGCCCCCTGACGCTTGAGCCGGCCCATCCAGTCCGCCAGTTGCGCACCGTCGATGTCGGCCTGATCCTTTTTCGTCCAGTCGCGGGCCTGCAGTTCGAAGACTGTGCGATCCAGTGCACCAGGGCGCTGTTTGATCTTCGCCACCAGTTCTTCAAGCCACGGGCCGGATTGCGCCTGGGTCTGTTTTTCCATCAGCGGCATGGCCATCGGCGCCGTCCAGTCGTAGGTCACGAGGAAGTCGTCGAGGTTCTGCGCAAACCAGGCTTCGCTCTGCGGATTGAGCACCGGCTCGGCGAAGATGTTGCGTGCGGTCAGCACCTGCGGGCCACGGATCGCGCGGACTTTGGCGGTCAGTTCGTTGGTGAAGTCGATCAGGTATTTACTCTTGAAGCGCGTCCAGCGCTGCATCGCCGCCGGATCATCTCGAAGCGCAGCAATGGACCCCGGCAAGCCGTGCGCGGCATAAGCTTTCAGGGCCTCAGGGCTGGCGTCTTCGAAGTCCGACAGCACCGCGTCGTCGTGGTACAGAATGCCGTCGACCGAGGTCAGGCGCGCCACGTCTTCGTAGATTTCACCGATGATCCGCCGTACTTGCGGATCGAACGGCGACAGGCGCTGATACTGGTCCGGATCGACCGAAGTGGTGCCGGTCTTCGGATCCCAGCGCGTGACACGCGGCAGTTTCGCATCGAGGCCAAAACTCAGCACCGGCATCCAGGCGAACACTTTCACGTGCGCCCGAGTGCGCAGTTGCCAGGCAACGCGGTCGAAAATATCGGCGCGCACCGGCAGGTGACGGTTGGGGAAGTACAGCGAGTGCACCAGTCCGTCGCCCTTCGGATCGGCGAAGGCCTGCAGGAACACGGTGTTGGCACCCATGTCGGCCATGCGCTGGATCAGCTTGCCGAGGTTGATTTCCTGCTGCGCCGGGTCCGGGTCGTAAACGTTGTCCAGATCGACGTGCACCACACGCATGGCGAAATCCGCTTGCACGCCGACGATGCTGTTGGCGAAATGCTCGCCGTCAGGATCCGAGGCCACCAGGAAGCGCGGACTGCTCATCAGGTTGTCGAGGGCGTCGAGACCGTCGTCCAGGGTCAGGGCCATTTCGTAGCCCTGCTCGCCGACCACGGCCAGCGAAGTGCCGTCCGCCGTGCCGTACGGCCAGACCCAGATGCGCGGTTTCTTGCCGGTGACTTTGCGGATTTTTTCCGAGATGGTCGCCACGTCATTGCTGATTCGAGCACGGAACTGCTCTTCGGACTCATAGCGCTTGGTGAGCGGATCGTAGCGTCGGGTGGCCGCCGCCGGCTGCATGTTGCCTTGCGGGTTGGCGAGGATGCCTTTGTGGCTGGCGTCGGTGTGCGCGGCGATTTCCACCAGCCCTGACTGCGAGATTTCCCGCACCTGATCCCAGGTCAGAAAGTCGGAGCGTGCGCGGGGTGCACCGGCAAAATCCACTGGTTGATTGAGCGGCGTGTCGATCCACACGCCGACCGGCGCCAGCAGAGCGTGCCAGTTGTAGGCGCGCAGCACCGGCAGCACGCGGGTGTAGAAGCTTGAATAACCATCGTCGAAGCTGAGCAGGATCGCTTTGGCCGGCAGTTCCGGGCCGCCCTTGCGCGCCGCCATGATCTGATCGACGGTGACCGGTTGGTAGCCGTTCTCCCGCAGCCACGCGAGCTGCTCGATCATGCGTTCGGTGCGCACCGCCACCACCGCCTGATCGGGGTCGCGGTCTTCGATATCGTGATAGGCGATGCCCAGCACGTGGTTTTTCGGCCAGGGTTTTTCATTGGCCGCCACCGGACGTTGCGACGGCGGCGCGAAGGCCGGGGCTTGCTGGGCGCAGGCGCTGATCAGCAGCACTCCCAGCAGAAGGATGAAACGCGTCATCAAAGGCATCTTCAAACTCTTCTAGAAGCGGAAAGTGAGGTCGACGAGCAGACGCAGATCGGTCTCCCGATCACCGTCGTAGGGCCGGTTGATCACACTGAACAAACCGCCCACCTCGAACACGTCGTTCCAGGCATAACGCTGGCCGTAGCCGAGCATCGCCATGCCGCCGGTGCCGTGATCACGCTGGCTGTAGGTGCCTGCACCGGCCTGGAACTGCTGGCTCCACGAGGTTTCGTAACGGTGGTAGAGCACATGGTTGACGTTGACCGTCGGCATCACGCTGAAGTCCGATTTCGGGTTGAAGTACGGCACATCCTCGGACTTGGAGTTGTGGCTGGTACCGACTTCCAGACCGGCATCAACCTGCACGTTCGGCGCGCTGTAGACGCCCTCGCGCCCGGTGAGCAAAGCTTCGACGCGGTTATTGCCGTCGCTGAAGTGCGACGGACTGACCGACAGCCGCCACTCGCGACTTTCGTTGGCGCGCCAGCGAATGAACGCGTTGCCGCCGTTGGCCTTGATGTCACTGTTGAGCGCCCGCAACGGCGTCTCGGCCGACAGATAGGCGAAGCTGCCGCCGTACTGCCAGTGGTCGTTGATGTCGCGGGCAATCGCGATGCGCGCGCCCTGTTTGGCGCCGTAACCGTAATCGTGGTTGGAGACCTCGGCTTCCAGGCTCATGTCGCGGGTACGACGCTCCAGGCCCACGCGCTGGAAGCGGTCGGTACCGGTGCCTTCGGCGAAGTCGCCGGTGGCATACCCGGCGCCGACGAACACCCGCCAGTCTTCATCGATCGGCGGGCTGTACAAAGTGCTCTGGATGCCGAAATCGCGGCTGCCACTGACCGCGCCCGCACCACTGCCGCCGCCTCCGTTGGCCTTGCCGCCATAGGCTTCGACGCGCAGTTCGGACATGTCGTGCACTTCGCGCTCGCGGGCCGCACGCTGCACCTGACGGTTGTCGGGAAAACGCGCGACCACGTCATCGGTCAGCGCATCCATCTGCCGCCATTCTTGCAGGGTCATCGCGGTGCGTGCCTGAGCGAGTTCCAGGCCCATGTCGCGCGGGACCATGCTCTCGGTTTCCTTGAGCTGGGTTTCCGCGCGGCGTGGCCATTGCCGGGCCAGGTACAGATCGGCCTGCGCCAGACGCAGGCCGATGTTGCCCGGGGCCTGATCGACCAGTGTCTGCAGGCGTTCCTCGCCGTGCGGCAGGTCGGAGCCGTAGGTGCCGGCCTGCGCCGCGAGTTGCTGCGCGTCCATCCATTCGTCGTTGGGGTTGCCGATCGGCAAGCCCTTGAGTTCGACGCGCGGCTTCTGGGTCTTGGCCAGGTCCTCGGCGACGTTGCGCGCTTCATCGGCGCGATCGCTTTCCAGCAACGAGTAATACAACGCGGTGGTGTCTTCGAGGCGATCACCGACATCGGCGTCCGGGGCCGACAGCACCTGGCGATACAGGTCGGTAGAGACTTCTGGCTGGCGCTGATCCAGATACGACGCGGCGACCCAGCGCAAGGCGTAGGTCGGAATCTTCACGCCTTGGCTTTGCAGCTTCTGGTATTCATTGATCACGTCAGCGGTGCGCGCCCGGGCCTTGAGTGCACCCATGCGGTCGATACGCCAGCGAATCACGTCATCGTGGGCGCTGGCATCCGGGGTCCAGGTGGCGAGCAGTTTGTCGTAATCGGCCAGCGCGCGGTCGGCGATCACGTAGCGTTCTTGTTCACTGCGGGTGGCGAGTTCGGCCAGACGCACGCGTTCGGCGGCCAGATCACCTTCGAGGCGGCGCAGGGTGACCGGGTCGATCAGCCCCGGACGTTGATTGGCCAGACGCAGCGCCGGTTCCGGCAGCCGCGCCTTTTGCAGGGCGACCACGTATTCGCGGGCGACTTCCGGCTTGCTGCCGGCACGGATAAATGCTTGATCGTATTCAAACAACGCGTCGTACTGCTTGCCGGCGCGGGTCAGGGCATAGCCCAGTGCAAGGCGGCGCGAAGGATCGTCGGGTTTGGCGGCGACCAGCGCCTTGGCGCGGGTCACGGCTTCGTCGGGTTTGCCCGCGTCAGCCTGAGTCAGGGCCAGCCCCAATTGCAGGTCAGCGTTGTCCGGCTCCAGCGCCAGCGCCTTGTTGTAGACCTGAGTCGCCTGATCCCAGCGCTTGAGGTTGCGATAGGCCCGTGCCGTGGCGGTCAGTGCCTGCACCGGCAGCGCCCGGTCACGGCCCTGGGTTTCATAGACCTGCACCACTTCGGCATCGAGGCCGGCCCAACTGGCGATCTGCAGGTGATCGCTGATCTGGCCAGTGGTCGACTGCCCCGGCGGCACCTGGCGCAGCACATTCAGCGCGGGCGTGGTCTGCCCGGCACGGGCATCACGCACCATCTGATCGTAGGGCGTGTCGGCAAACGCCAGTGCCGGCCAGAGCAACTGGCTGCACAGCGCAACACGAAACAACGGGCGTAAACCACGATGTAGAACAGGCACATCAATACGCGGCATTCGTCAGCATCCTTACATGGCCAGCCGGGTCGCAATGCCCCCCTTGCCCATTCGTAACGGAGGCTGAGCCAACAAAGACCCAGCCAAGCTTAGTCAGGCAGTCTTGCATGCAAGCGTAGTCGAATATTCAGAACACAATAATTGTTCAGAATCGTGCCACCGGCTCAGTGCAAAACCCGAACGCCAGACAGCAAAACGCCCGGCGTCCGCGAATCCAGAGGCCGGGCGTTGCTATTTAGAGCGCAGGATTACTGCACTTGCGTGACGCCAGCGAACTTGCTCATCAGGAAGCCGACGAACTGCTCGACGGTCATTTTCTGGCCGTTGAATTCCACCTGGTTGGCGGCGTAGTGCAGCTTGGTCACGACATTGGTGCCGTCGACGGTCGCCAATTGCGAACCGACTGCCATCCCGGAGAACATGTCGGCGCCGGCGCTGGCCTGGTCGACGATGGCTTTGGCGTCAGTCTGACCGTCGAGCTGCGCCTGCACGCTGAGCAGATCGATCAGCATCGGCTTGGACACCTGAATATTCAGGTCCAGCAGCGCGATCAATTGCTTGCCCAGTTGATCCGGCGGCAGGTCCATCGACTGCGGTTTGGTCAGATCAATCACCAGACTGGCGCGGCTTTCACCGTTGGCGGTTTTCAGCGACAGATTTTCCAGCGCGATCTGTGGGCTGGCGGCCAGCAGTTTCTGCAGGTCAGCCTTGACCTGTGCCGATTCGGCTTCGGTCAGGTTCAGTTCCGGTGCCGGCAGACCGGCCTCGGCAGCCGCCGCCGCTTCCTTCTCGTACGGCTGCAATTTGGTCTGGTAGATCTGCATCAGCGACATCGTCGACGGGATGTCGAGGTTCTTCAGGCTCATGGCCATGTTGGCCGAACCGATTTTCTTGTCGTTGAGGGTGACTTCACCGACCTTGTAGTCAGCGCGGCCCGAGGCATTGCTGCCGCTCTCTTCGGTGAGGTTCTTCATTTCGAAGTTCTTCACGCCGAGTACCGACTGCTTGGGACCGAAGGTGGTTTTGCTGTTGGTCAGCTCCAGGGTGTTTTCCCCGGTGTAGTAGCCGTAGCTGCTCTTGGTGAGGTTGCTGGCCAGGGTCAGACCGTTGAGTTCGACCTGCACCGGTGCCTGATCCTGCGCCACGGTGACCAGTTTCAGGCTGTCCATGTAGCCGTCAGCCTTGACCTTCTGCGCCTGGGCACTGGCGGAGATGTTCATGGTCAGGCCGGAAAACTTCAGGCTCGACTGTTCGTCCAGCGCGGTTTCCAGCGGCAGCAGTTCCAGGCTGCTGGTGGTGGATTCGTCGTAGCCGATGTTGGTCACCCCTTTGAGCGGCGCGGCGCCCTTGGTGGCGGCAAACCATTTTTCGGTGGCCGGGCTCTTTTCCAGCTCGTAATTGCTGGTGGCCATGACCGGCAGCCACTTCAGCGACACCAGGCGCGAGAACGGCAGCGGGCCGTGTTCGATGTGATCGACGAACAGCAGCTCGACCGGCTGGTCACCGAACATCTCGCCTTCGCCCTTGAGGCGGTAGTGCGCGGTGCTGGTAAAGGTGTGGCGCTCCAGCGACACCAGCTCCAGCGACGCGCTGCCATTGGAGCCGGCCATCGCGGTCTGCAGCTCTTTGTTGGCGTTGCTGACGGCGTTGTTCAGTACGCCTTCGATCTTGGTCCCGGTGTACCAGGCCCCGCCGGCGCTGATCGCACCGATGGCAACAACAATTCCGAGAAGCACGCCTGCTGATTTATTCATGAATGACCTGATCAATGTCCGTGGCTGAAAGTGTGGTCGTCTTCCCTGAACCCGTGACCGGGTCGCGGCTCGACTCCGCTGAAATTAGCGGTGGAGATTAGCACTGGCAGCGCGAAGCGGCCCAATGTTTAAAGGTTAAAGAGTGTCTATGGGGAGTGTGGACAGCTGACAGGTGGGGAGAGTTGCAGTGTTGTTGAGGACGCTATCGCTGGCAAGCCAGCTCCCACAGGACTGGTTGTGTTCACAAAATCCGAGAACACCACAAAAACTGTGGGCGCTGGCTTGCCAGCGATGGGGCCAGAGGACTCCCAGAAGATCAGGAATACTGAACCTCGATCTCATCGAGCTGATGATCAAAGCTTTTGAGCCGCGCCGTCCAGGTATACACCAGCACTTCAAAGTCGCGATCAATCACCGCCCCGCCCGGCCCGTCGGCCCGGGGATCGCAGAAATCCAGCTGATAGCGCTCACGGGCCATGGCCGTGGCGACATCCGACAGCTCACGGGCATTGTTGAGCCAGTGCCAGCCTTCATCGGCAATCTGTTTGTCGAGTTCCAGGCACTGTTTTTTCAGGGCTTCGAGGCTTTTTTCCAGCGGGGTGCCGGTCAGTTCGCCCATGACTTCGGCGAAGGTGCGTCCCGGTTGCCAGTAGCTGCCCCAGAAGTAGCGATCGAACACGGTTTCGACCCGGCGCAGGGCGACTTTGGTGTCCCAGATCAGCACCAGGGTCTTGCCCTGTTCCAACTGGCGTTTCTTGACCCGCTGCACCTGGACCGAGGCCCACGCCACGACGACGATGGCCATCACCGCGATCAACGCCGTGGCGCTGTCGAGGAAGACCATGGCCTTGTCGATCTGATGGGCCAGCATGATGCCGTAGAAATAGGTGGCCGACAGCAGCACCAGCGCTACCAGGGCGCACCAGAAGCCGAGAGCGTAAGGGTTTTTCATTATTGGTTTCCCCTAGACCAGCGCTAGCGATGTGCGCTGAAAGGGTGCGTTGCACGGGGCACCCTTTCAACACTTCAAAGCATAGCAACGGCTTCAGGGTTTGCTGGTGCTTGAGGCTTGCGTTCGTCCGCTTTCCCAGCCGCCACCCAGGGCGAGGAACAAATCGATCTGGCTCATGGCAACCTGGGTGTTGGCAGCGGCCAGTTGCGCGGTGATATCGGTGTAGGTGCGGGTCGCCTGCAGGTCGGCGAGGAACGACTCGCGCCCGGCCTGGAAGAAGCGATGGGTCTGGTCCGCTGCCAGTTTCGCCGACTGCTCGGCATCGGCCAGGGCGTCGCGGCGTTGCAGCAGTGCGCTGTACTGGGCCAGACCGGTCTGAGTTTCGCGGATGGCGTTGAGCACCACGCCGTCGAAATGCGCCAGCGCGCCCTGAGTGTTGGCTTCGGCTTCACGGATACGTGCGCGGGCGCCGTTGGTCGGCACCTTCCAGCTCAGCGACGGGCCAAAGCCCCAGCGGTTGGTCGATGGATCGCCAAGATCGGAAACGATGCCGACGGTGCCGATGGTCGCGCCGATGCTGATGTCCGGGTACAGCTCACCGGTTGCAATGCCGATGCCGGCGGTCGCGGCGGCCAGACGACGCTCGGCCTGCCGCACATCAGGCCGACGCTTGAGCAGCGCTGCACCGTCGCCCACCGGCAACTGTTGGGCGATTTTCGGCAGTTCGGCACAGGTCGCGGTGCCGGCAGGCAACTGGTCGACCGGTTTGGCCAGCAGCATCGACAGGCGGAACAATCCGGCCTGACGCGCCGCTTCGTAACGCGGCAGGTCAGCCCGCAAGGATTTGAATTGGGTTTGCGAACGGGTGACCTGGGTCTCGTCACCACGCCCGGCATCGCGCAAGCGCTGGATCAGCGTGGTGCTCTGCGATTGCAGGTCGAGGGAATGCTGAGCGATTTCCCGTTCTTCGTTGGCGGCACACACTTGGGTGTAGGCGCGAACCACGTCCGCCACCAGGGTGATGCGCGCGGTGTCGGCCGCCGCTTGCGTGGCATCGGCGTTGGCTTTCGCCGCTTCGATCCCGCGTTGCAGCGTGCCCCACAGATCGAACTGGTAAGACGCGCTGATACCGATGTCAGCGACGTTGGCCACCGGGACTTTTTCCGGCAGCAGGAACGCCTGTCCGGATTCCTGCAAGCGCTGCGCGCCCATCTTCACGCCGCCGCTCCAGCCACCGGCCGCTTCGGCTTCATCGACCTGGGCACGGGCCCGCGACAGGTTGGCCGCCGCCACGCGCAAATCCGTATTGGAAGCCATGGCCTGCTGCACCAGTTGATCCAGACGCGGGTCTTGATACAGCCGCCACCAGTCCGCCGGCACCGGCGCCGACACCACTGGTTTGCCGTCCACCGCCAGTTCGCCCTGAAAATCCTTGCGCTGCACCGCCGCGTCAGCGGGCAGGTGATAGTCCGGCCCGACCATCTGACAGGCCGAGAGCATCATGCCCAACCCGGCGATCATCAGGGCCCTGTTCATTGCGCGGGCTCCTGGGTTTTGTCGTCGATGATCGACACGGTCGCGGTCCGCCCGGCGATCATGCGGAAATCTGCCGGCACCTCGTCAAAGGCGATGCGCACCGGAATCCGTTGTGCCAGGCGCACCCAGCTGAACGCCGGGTTGACGTTGGGCAGCAGGTTGTTGCCGCTGGTGCGGTCGCGGTCTTCGATACCGGCGACGATGCTTTCGACATGCCCGCGCAGCCTGGCCTTGTCGCCGATCACGCGGATATCCACCGACTGCCCGACATGAATGCCGTCGAGTTTGGTTTCTTCGAAATAGCCGTCGATGTGGAACGAGTTGCTGTCGACCACCGACAATACCGGACGCCCGGCGGTGACGAATTCCTGCACTCGCGGCGCACGGTCGTTGACGTAACCGTCCACCGGGCTGCGGATCACCGAACGATCCAGATTGAGCTGCGCGCTGTCCACCGTCACCAGCGCTTCGGCCAGCGCCGATTGCGCCCGGGCGACTTTCGACTGGCTTTCTTCCAGTTGTTCGGCCGGCACCAGATTGCCCAGACCACGGTTACGCTTGGCTTCACGCTGCGCCTGGGCCAGGGTTTCTTCGCGATCGGCGACCGCCGCTTTAGCCTGACGCAGGGCCAGTTTGAAGCGGTCCTGGTCGATGCTGAACAGCACCTGGCCGCGTTTGATCAACTGGTTGTCCTTGACCTCGACCTGCTGGATCAGCCCGGACACGTCCGGGGCGATCTGAATAATGTCGGCGCGAATGTGGCCGTCACGGGTCCACGGCGCAAACATGTAATACATCACCATGCGCCAGACGAGGACGACGGCGAAAGTCACGATCAGCAGGGTCAGGACCACGCGACCGATAGTCAGAAACGGTTTTTTCATGTCATCAGGTATCGACTGAGTGAGTCCACGCCGTACAGCATCACGGCGTAGAGGGCCACGTTGAACAATGCCCGGTGCCAGACCAGACGGTAAAAGTGCAGGCGCGTGAGCACGCCATGCACCAGCACAAACAACACATAGGTGATGCCCATCAACACCAGCAGGGTCGGCAGGAAAATGCCGCTGATATCCAGATCACCAATCATAGGGGCGCTCCATCGGGCAGCGGTTCTTCGGCATCGCCCGCGCTGACAAATTCCACGCCGGGCAACAGCGCCAGGCGCAAACCGCTCAGGGCATGCAACAGGTTTAGCCGGGTTTCTTCGTCGCCGTGGCCTTTGAGCGCGCGGCGGGCGCGATCCATGGTCATCAGCAGCGGGCTCGGTGCTGGCAAGCGTTCGCCGGCCTTGAGGCAAGCGCGGAAATACTCGCCGACCTCAGCCACCACTTGCTGCAGCAGGGCCTTCGGCGCGCCGCTGACCCGTGGCGTGTAAGCCAGCAGATCGAGCAGGTTCAGGCCGACACGCACTTCACGCATGGCAATCCCGGTGTCCTGGCCGGTCATGGCTAGACGCGGCAAGTGCTGCATCAGACGATCGAGCAACTGCACGCCTAGATGCCGATGTTCGGCCAGATTGGCCGGCTCGGTCATGCGCACGATGTCTTTCCAGCTGAAGCGGGTCAGACGTTTGGCGGCCAGCTCGACGCCGAACGGGCGGGCGATCAGGGTCCAGATGAACGCGAACAACAGGCCCAGAGGGCCGGCCAGGTTGGAGTTCACAAAGGCGAAGAAGTCCGCGTCGTACGCGCCCTGAATGCTGATGAACGACGAGGTGTTGACCAGCGTCAGGAGCATGCCGAGGAAGAAGCGTGGCTGCACCGTCAGGGTGCCGACACAGATGAACGGAACCGCAAACGCCAGTACCAGCATCGGGAAATCGTGCAGGTTCGGCAGAATCAGGAACAAATAGAGACTGGCGAACAGCACCGACATCCCGGTCCAGAAAAAGAACCGGTAGATCTGTGGCGCCGGGTCGTCCATCGAGGCGAAGAAACTGCACGCTACCGCCGCCAGAATCACCGCACTGCCACCGTCCGGCCAGCCGAGCAGAATCCACAGCACCGAAGCGACGATGATCGCCAGAACGGTCGAGGCCACCGAATACAGCATCATCCCGCGGTCGAGAAATGGCGTCAGCCGCCCGAGGCGCCAGTGCCGGTAAACCGCGCGCCAGCTGTCCTGGCGCTCGCAGAGAATCGCGTCCTGCAGACTGCGGCAGTCTTGCCACAGATCGATGAATTCACCGAGGCGATAAATCGCGTTGGAGAACAGCAACTGCTTGCGATCTTCCAGCGCCTCACAGCTAGGCTGCAGGGCCTGGAGTTGATCCTTGAGCGCCTGCCAACGCGCCAGATCAGCGTCGTTATGGGCGAGCCATTCGCGGGTTGCAGTCAGCAGCGGGGCAAACTTTTCCACCAGTTCCGGCGTGCGTCGCTCAAGGGCGTAGAGCGAGTCTTCCAGAGCGTCGATCACCGGCAACAGGTGGATCATCCGCCCGCGCAACTCCTTGGTGTTGCGCACGGTTTGCGGTCGAGCGCCTTCGTGGGGCAACTGGCCGATCATCAATTCAAGGCTGTTGAAATTGGCGACCATGGCCATGCGCAGCGCGGCGATCTGTTCAGGCTGCACGTCGCGGCTGAGAAACTTCAGGCTGTAGGTGGTGGCGTCGGCGAACCACTTGCCCACCGCGTCGTTGAACACCGGCGCCAAGCGACGCGGCCAGAACATCGCGCCGACCACCGCCGCCACAGCGATGCCGAGAAAAATCTCTTCGGTCCGCGCTTCCGCCACGTCCCACACCGCCAGCGGATTATCCACGGTCGGCAAGGCAATCAGCGGCAAGGTATAACCGGCCAGCATCAGCGCGTAGTTATTGGCGGTGCGCAGGTGCAGCGACAGGAACAGCAAAATCCCCGTCCACAAGGCAATCACCACCACCAGCACGTACGGGCTCTGCACGAACATCGGTACGAACAGCACCGCCGCCGCCGCCCCGAGAAAGGTGCCGATGGCGCGGTACAGCGCCTTGGAACTGGTCGGACCGAGAAACGGGCTGGAGACGATGTACACCGTGGCCATCGCCCAATACGGACGCGGCATTTGCATGAGCAAGGCGATGTACAGCGCAATCATCGACGCTGCAAAGGTGCGGACCCCGTAGAACCAGTCACGGGCAGGCGGGATGCCAGAGAAAAAACCGTTCAAGAATTAATCACCACAGGCGGATTGGCCGCCTCAAAAGCTCGCAGTACCCGAAGCGTAGCTTCCAGATCACTCTGGTCGATGCCTTCGAGCACTTCATGACGCAGACGCACCAGTTCGCTTTCCACCGCTTGCACCAACTCACGGCCGGTGTCGGTCAGGCTCAGGCACTTGGCCCGACGATCCTGCGCATCTTCGGTGCGGCAGACGTAGCCGGCGTGGCACAACTGGTCGAGCAGGCGTACCAGCGACGGACTTTCCATCCCGGCTGCCTGCGCCACTTGCACCTGACGTACACCCTCGCCCAACCGCCCGATCATCAACAACGGCACGGCGCAGGCTTCGGAGATTCCATAGTTGACCAGCGTGGTCTGGCAGATCTTCCGCCAATGCCTGGCGGCCACCACCATGGCACTGCTGATGTTCATCTGGAGAGCGTCGAGGGAATTCGGCACGGGAAAATGCACACTGTTAGTTTGCTAACTATCAATATCGCATTGGTGGTGAATTTCAGTCAAGTTTTGAAACAAATCTTCTCTGCAGAGAATTTCTATAGTTCATCCGACTCGATGGCTACTCCTACTTCGTTCCTGCGCAAATGTGTGATTGACACCAAATCGAAATCATCCAGCGTATTCAGGATCGCTTCATAAATTTCTGACGAGACCAGCACAGCCACTGTTGTGTCGTGCTCCCGAAGCTCGACAGGCCCGTTGGAGATGCTTTCGATCACTGCCTCAATAGAGTCTCCAAGCGCGTCAACATCAATCGTTCTGACTGGCAAAAATGATTGCATCGACGGCTCCGGGTCGTTGAATGGGCAAGCTACTCCAACATCAATAGGGATCCTGTGGACATTCTGTAATAAGGTTTTACTCAGTCCTGTAAAACCCGCCCCTTGCGCAACAACGCATCCAGCTGATCCACCACCTCCGCCCAATCCGCATCATCAAGAATCTCGCCGCGCAAGAAATCCGCCTGACTTTTACTCCAGAAAAACGCGTCCGCCAGGTGCAGCTCGGGTTTGAGCGGTGAATGGGTGGCGATGAATTGGTCGATGCTGGTCGGGTCGTCGCCCAGTCCCAGTTGTTTGAACAGGGACGGCAGGCTGTGGGTGGGCTGCTCCATGGAGGACTCCTTCAAGAATTCGGTGGGTGGAGATTATTCGCGAGCAGGCTCGCTCCCACAGGAGAACGCAATCAACCTGTGGGAGCGAGCCTGCTCGCGAAGGCGTTAGTGGCCGCGCCTCAAAACCTAATGACTCAACTCGCGCACCTCGGCATGCGGCACCATTTTCAGAAACTCGGGCATGCTCATGTGCAGCAGGTAATTGTGGTTGCCGGCTTCCAGGTAGATATCTTTCTGCCGGGTCAGCAGCGGGTCGATGACCATGTCCAGGCCGTAGGAATCACCCAGCGGCGGCACCGCGCCGCGTTCGCAGTCATCGAAGATGTGCGCCAGGTTGCTTTCCCGGGTGATCTGCCATTCGCCGCGGCTGCGCACTTTGCTCAAATCCAGGTGCCGGCTGGCCGGCAGCACGGCCATCAGGTAATGCCCGTGGTGGTCGTCGAGAATCACCGACTTGGCCACGCGCTCGGCGGGCACCCCGGAAACCCGTGCGGTTTCCAGACTGCTGGCGGAGTGGCGGTGGGCCACGATGTCATATTCGCAATGCGCCCGGTTCAGGCTGCTTTGCACTTTTTTTGCCATACGCATGCTGCACCTCGGTGTCACGCGGAACGTTGTGCCTGTTCTGCTGAGTCTAGTTCGGCGAGGCTCAGGCGAAGGGAAATCCGCTCACCGGACACATCTGCTCATTGAGCAGAATTCATTCAGCGCCAGGCTCAACTAGACTTAAGGAAACACCCCCTGACTCTCCCGGAGGGTCACGTGAACAGCCGATGTTGTCTGTTTTTTCTGATACTGCTGGCCAGCGGCCCGGCCCTCGCGGCTGACGTCCCGCTGACGGCGGTCAATCCGGTCGGCCTGTGGCTGATCACCCTCGGCATTGCCTTTCTGATTGCCGAAGCCGCGCTGCCCAACTACGGGGTCATCGGCCTTGGCGGGATCATCATGTTCGTCATAGGCGCGCTGATCCTGAGCAACGCCGAGGTGCCGGTACCGATGATCATCGGCCTCGGCCTGCTCAGCGCCCTGCTGCTGATCGCCTTGATCGTCCGCGCCTTGAAAACCCGCCCCCGCCATACTGTCAGCGGCGATGCCGGACTGGTCGGCAGCGTGACGGCGGTGACCACCGTGCAAGCGCAAAACGCCCACAACGGCTGGGTGCATTTGCAGGGTGAACACTGGCAAGTGCACAGCGCCACACCCTTGCACACCGGGCAAACGGTGCGCGTGGTCGGGCGTAAGGGCTTGTTGCTGAAAGTCGCCGCGACTGACGCGGTGCGACACGGAGAGTGATCATGGGTCTGCAAATCGGTTTTGTTGCACTGCTGCTGTTGGTGATTGCACTCGCCGGCTCGACCTTCCGCATCCTGCGTGAGTACGAGCGCGGCGTGGTGTTCCAGCTCGGGCGCTTCTGGCAGGTCAAAGGGCCGGGGCTGATCCTGTTGATACCGGTGGTGCAGCAAATGGTCCGGGTCGACCTGCGCACCGTGGTGCTCGACGTACCGCCGCAGGATGTGATCACCCGCGACAACGTCTCGGTGAAGGTCAATGCGGTGCTGTACTTCCGCGTGCTTGACCCGCAGAAGGCGATCATTCAGGTCGAAGACTTTCTTTCGGCCACCAGCCAACTGGCGCAGACCACCCTGCGCGCGGTGCTCGGCAAACATGAACTGGATGAACTGCTGGCCGAACGCGAGCAGTTGAACATCGACATCCAGCAGGTGCTCGACGCCCAGACCGACGCCTGGGGCATCAAAGTCGCCAACGTCGAGATCAAGCACGTCGACCTCAACGAATCGATGGTCCGTGCCATCGCCAAACAGGCCGAAGCCGAACGTGAACGCCGGGCCAAGGTGATCCACGCCGAAGGCGAACTGCAGGCCTCGGAAAAACTCATGCAGGCCGCCGAAATGCTCGGCCGTCAGCCCGGCGCCATGCAGTTGCGCTACATGCAGACCTTGAGTTCGATTGCTGGCGACAAGAGCTCGACGATTGTCTTTCCCCTGCCCATCGAATTGCTCAAGGGGATGGCGGATCTGTCGGGAAAAACCTGACAGCAAAAGATCGCAGCCTGCGGCAGTTCCTGCATCGGTTATGCGTACACCCTGTAGGAGCTGCCGAAGGCTGCGATCTTTCAAGCGTTACGCAGCAACTCAAGATTCATAAAGGCATCCTGGGCACATTGTCGAACCCGTTCGCGCAACCACGGCGAAGCCTCGCGACGCTTGTCTTCGCCATCGGCAACAAAGCGCTGGGACGGCTGCTTGGCATGCTGCATCGTCGCCGCCAACACCTGCTGCCGCTGCTCGACATTCAAACGAAAAAACTTCGCCAATCGTCCGGCCATGGCCTCGGGCAACTCGCTGTAGTTCACCAGCAGTCCGTCACCCTCACGGCAGTGCAGATACGCCGACGCCAGCAAGTGTCCAAGTCGTCGTGCAATGAAGTCTTCACTGCCGGTAAATGGCAAACCATCGTCGAGCACACAATCACCAAGCATCCCCGGCACCATGTGCATCCCCGGACGACGCACGTGCGATACGGCAATTTCCAGCGGATCGCGATACACGAACAGCCACGGCGTGTCGGGAAAGCATGCCTGCAACAACGGCCATTCGCCGATGTTCCAGGCATCGAGCTTGATCACCAGTCGCTGCTCGATACCGCGTCGACGTTGACCGTAGGCCGAGAGCAGTCCACTGATCGCTGCCCGCCGCTCGGCTTCGGGCAGCTCACCGCGCAAAAGTGCATCAAGCGGCGGTGGCTCCGAGACTACGATGTGGTCATCGAGCCGCGCGAGCATCTGGCTGACCAATGTCGAACCGCAACGCGAGGCGTGCAGGATAAAGGCACTCGGGGCCAATCCCGGGCTTTGTGCTTGCCACTCGGTCAGCACCGATAGCGGCGTCTGCCGGCAAAAAGCCTGATTGAACGGCAACCGCAGCGCTTCTTCGACGGCGTCACGAAAAAAAGGCTGATGCAGTGGTGTGTCAGCAAACCAGCACCAGTCCACTTGCCATTGCTCCGCCAGCGGCCAGATCCGGATCGGCAGCCAGCCGTCGAAGTTCAGCCTTTCCATTGTTCGTTCCATTGCCGACGACCGTTGCGCATCGCGGCGCGCAGTTCTTCGCGGGAGAATGGCAAGCCGTGTTCGGCGGCCAGCTCCAGAGTGCGCTCGATGAATATTTCGGGGTCCGTCATGTGCTGCAGAGTCGCCGCCAACGCTGCATCACCTGCAACCAGTCGCTGGAATCGCTGTAACGCCGAATCGGCCGATTGCGGTGCAGGGGTGTCGCGCAAACCTTCGGCGATCTTCTGCGTGAGCCAGGCCCCGGGCCGGCAGTCGAGCACCAGATGAATCCGCGCGCAGGTATCGAAGTTATCCACCCGATGCACACGAGCAAGATCGAGAAACCAGCACTCCCCCGCCGACATCGGCACGCGTTGACCCTCGAGCCAGAAGTCCACGGCGGGCGGGCTGAGCAGTGGAATGTGCAGGCGCAGATCGGCTTCCGGGCCTTCCAGATCGTAATCACGGTGCTCATGAATCCGCCCGCCCGGCCCCAGTCGCAGCAGGCGTGCGCTGACGATATCCAGCGCCAGCTCACGTAGCCCCAACCGCCAGCGTTCATCGCGCAGCCAGGGCGTGCGCTGCACTGTTTCACCGCGTCCGGGCGATAACTCGGTCAGGGCATCGGCGGCCGAAATCAGTGCCACGCCGCTCCAGTCGCCCGTGAAGTAATCGGTGTTGAAGTGTCCGCGCCAAGCCTCTTCGGCAATCGCCTGCAGCGCCTGCAACAGCAGCGGCAAGTCCACTGCCACCGGCAGACGCGAACAGACCGGGCGGCTCATGCCTTGGGCAACACCGCGCATTCGCCAAGCCAGCTCAGCAGCCGGTCCAGACAGGCATCCACGGTCTGCACGCCGGTGTCGAGCACCAGCGAGGCCTGCGCGGGCGGCTCGTACGGTGCCGAAACCCCGGTGAAACCGGCCATCTCGCCACGCCGTGCGCGGGCGTAATGACCCTTCGGATCACGCTGTTCGCACACCGTCAGCGATGCGCTGCACCAGACCTCCCGATAGTCCGCAACCAAACGCTGGGCGAACACCTCTCGCAGTTCCAGCAACGGCGCGATCATCGCCAGAATCACGATCTGCCCGTTTTCCACCAGCAGCGCTGCCAGCTCGCTGGCACGGCGGATGTTCTCCAGGCGATCGGCGTCGCCAAACCCCAGATCGCGGTTGAGCCCGGCCCGCAAGCCGTCGCCATCGAGCACCACGCTCTGCACTCCACGGGCAAACAACTCGGCGTGCAGCGCTTGGGCCAGCGTCGATTTGCCCGCCGCCGGCAGACCGGTGAGCAAAATCGCCGCACCGCGATGGCCGTTGCGGGCCTCGCGCTGCCTGCGGCTAATGCTGGCGACGGGCGCCTGCAGATTATTTGGCAGCAGCATGCGCCACCACTGGCACCGAAATATCCCCCGACGCCCACGCCGATTCCCGGTTAGCCAACGCCGTGGCGATCGACTGCACTTCGGTGGACTGCACCTGATCCGGCAACGGATCGAGGCCGGCGCTGGCGAAGATCTGCCCATAGGCATTGCGCAGATCGGCATACGACAGATCGCGGCGCAGATCCGCTTGCAGGTTGTTCAGTTCGCCCTGAATCAACTCCAGCTCGCCGATGCCGGCGGCCTGGTGCCGATTGCGCAACTGACCGACGATCTGCCCGTCGATGTCCGACAGTTGCTGGTTGGTCTTGAACTGACGCAGCGCCTCTTGATAGTTGGCATTGGCCACATACAGCTGCGCCAGCACCGCGATCGACATCGCCTGACGGCGTGCGGTGGCGACTTCTTCGCCGGCCTTGGCCACATCGATGGCTGCCGGGGCAGAGATCACATTGAACAGGTTCCAGGTGACTTTCACCCCATAGTCGGCCCAGCGATCGTTCACCAGAAACGAGTTGCTGTCGTAGTGTCCGCCGGCGGAAAACTCCAGGCCCGGCAACATGCGCAACATCGCCTTGCGGGTTTCAGCAGCACTGATCCGGGTCTGGTAATCCTGCTCGCGCAGTTCCGGACGGCTGGTCAGGGCTTCCTGCTCCAGCCTGGAAATATCGACCTTGAGTTCCGGGATCTGATAACCGTCGTCAGTGGCCAGCGTCAGGTTGGTGCCCAGCGGCAGATTGATCAGGGTCGCCAGTTCGGTTTTCGCCAGCGACAACGCCCGGCGTTGCTCTTCCAGTTGCCGGGTCGCTTCGATCAGCGAACGCTGGTAACCGAGGGACTGCACCGGATCACCGATGCGCTGCTCGCTCATGCTTTCGCTGTTGCGGCGGGCGGTGTCGACCCGGGCCATCAGGCTGTCGATCTGTTTGAGCAGACGTTCGGCCGCCATCGCCCGCCAATAGGCCGAGCGCACGTCCTGAACGATGGTGTTGATCACTTTGCGCCGGCGTTCCTGAACGATCAGGCGCTGGTCGCCCTGTTGCTTGGCGTTGATGTAGCTGACGCCGAAGTCGAGGACGTTCCAGACCATGGTCAGGTCGGCGACGTTGCGGTCGCGGTCCTGGGAGGTCGACGGTTCCAGGGACTGGGTGCCGGTGCGTACGCTCTGGCTGCTGGAGGCGCTGACATTGTTGCGTCCGACGTAACCGGCATCCAGCGCCATGCGTGGCAGCATGTCGAAGCTGGCGAGGTCGAGCTGCCGCTTGGCCAGCGCTTCCTCCATGATTTTCAAGCGCCCTTCGAGGTTGTATTTCACCGCGCGGGCCATGGCCTGGTGCAGGGTCAGCGGACCGCTCAGCGGTTCCTGACCCTTGTACATGCTTTGCAGGTCGGCTTTGGCCCGTTGTTCGCTGACACTGCGTTCGATCGGTTCACTGGTGACTGCACATCCGCTGATTGCCAGCGCCAGCAGGCTGGCGCCGAACAATTTTTGACTTTTCTTCATCCCTGCATCGCCCCTGGGTGCTGCGCATATTGAGTTGTTGTGTGTGTTATCAGGCCTGCATTTCGCTGATACCGACCTGTTGCAGAGCCGCCGCCAGGTTGTCGACCCGGTGCTGCTCGCTGTCCTTGATCTGTTGCAGTTGCTGGCCCAGGGTCGGCGCGCCGAACACACCGCGCAGACCCTGGGAAATATCGCCGCCCGTGATCGAATGACGGTCGAAGGCATTCAGCGAATCGCGCTCTGCGGCGCTGTCCTGATGGAACAGGCTCGACAGCGTACTGCTGCCGAACACCCCGCCATCGCCACCGCCAAACCCGAGGAAGCCATGGCCGGAACCATCGCCGCCGCTGTCGCTGCTGGTGAAAACCTGGGCGATGAAGCTCGGGCTCAGGGCGCCGTGGTTGATGAAAATGTCACCCAGCGGACGGATGCCGTTGCCGATCACCCGTTGTTCGAACAACGGCGCGAAGGTCAGCGGTGAGCCGAGGTCGCCGGTGGGCGGTGTGAAGATGAGCGGTTGCAGCGGGACGTTCGGCGCCGGTGGTGGCACGACGGGGTCGCTGCTGCGGAACTCCGGATCCGGCGGCACCACCACCAACGGCGAGGTCGGTGTCACCGGCGGTACGACCACCGGCACCGTATTGATCACGTAGTTCCCGGACTGACTGATCCCGCTGCCGCTGTTGCCCGACTGGTCACTGACCCCGGCCGTGTTGATGCTGATTGCATTGCTGGCGCTGTTGACGTTGGCGGTCGGCGTCAAGGTCGCCGTCCAGGTCTTGCCACCGTCGCTGCTGCTCAGGTTGGACAGGGTGCCATTGGCCACGCTGAGGTCCGCCAGATCGAAACCGCTGACCGCTTCGTTGAAGGTGATGATCACCTGCGAAGTCTGGCCGACACCCAGATTCGGATTGGCAACCACGACCGTGGCGGTCGGGCGCTCGCTGTCGAGGGCGTAGTTGTTCGACACCGCCACGGTGCTGCCGGCGTTGCCCGCCAGGTCGGTGACGTTGCTGGTGTCCAGCGCGATGAAGTTGCTCGGGTCGGTCACGTTCGCGGTCGGCGTGAAAGTCGCGGTCCAGGTCTTGCCGCCATCGCTGCTGCTCAGGTTGCTCAGGTCGCCATTGGTCACGCTCAGGTCGGACAGGTCGAAATTGCTCACCGCCTCGCTGAAGGTGAAGGTCACCGTGGTGGTCTGGCCGATGCCCAGATGCGGATTGGCAACCACAATGTCCACCGTCGGCCGGGTTGCATCGAGGATGTAGTTGTTGGAGATGGCGATGCTCGCGCCGAGGTTGCCGGCCAGATCCTGGACGCCGGCGGTGTCGATCAGGATCAGGTTGGTCGGGTCGTTGACGTTAGCCGTTGGCGTGAAGGTCGCGGTCCAGGTCACACCGCCGTCGCTGCTGGTCAGGTTCGACAGCGCACCGTTGGCGACGCTGATATCCCCCAGATCGAACCCGATCACCGCTTCGCTGAACGTGATGGTCACGGTGGTGGTTTCACCGATGCCCAGGCGATTGTCGGCGACCACGATGGTGGCGGTCGGCAGCGCGGTGTCGATGGCGAAGTTGTTGGAGTCGGTGATGCCGATACCGCTATTGCCTGAGACGTTGGTCACTCCGGCATTGCTCAGGCTGATCAGGTTGGTCGCGTCAGTGACATTGGCGGTCGGGGTAAAGGTCGCCGTCCAGGTGACACCGCCGTCGCTGCTGCTGACATTGCTCAGCGTGCCGTTGGCGATGGTCAGGTCGCTGTTGTCGAAACCGCTGACCGCTTCGCTGAAGGTGATGGTCACCAGCGAGGTTTCCCCGGCCTTGAGCGAAGTGTCGGCAACCACGATGGTGGCAGTCGGCACCTGAGTCTGCACCTGATAGTTGGCGGAGCTGGTGGTGCCGGTGCCGGTGTTGCCGGCCAGGTCGGTAATACCGGTGTTGTTCAGGACAATCAGGTTGGTGAGGTCGGTGATGCCGATATTCGGCGTGAACGTGGCCGTCCATGTAATGCCGCCGTCGCTCGACGAAACGTTGCTCAGTGTGCCGTTGGCAACGCTCAGGTCGGAATTGTCGAATCCGGTCACGGCCTCGCTGAAGGTGATGGTCACCAACGCGGTTTCACCGGGACGCAGGTCGCTGTCGGCCATGACAATGGTCGCCGTCGGACGCTGACTGTCGACCGCATAGTTGTTGGAATCGGTGGTGCCGCTGCCGGCGTTGCCCGCGAGGTCGGCGATGCCGGTGTTGTCCAGGGTGATCACATTGCTGGTGTCGGTAATCCCTGCCGCCGGGGTGAAGGTCGCTGTCCAGGTGATGCCGCCATCACTGCTGCTGACTGCGCTCAACGTGCCGTTGGCGATGGTCAGGTCGGCGTTGGTGAAACCGGTGACCGCTTCGCTGAAGGTGATGGTCACCAGACTGGTCTGGCCGACGCCGAGCGCGGTGTCGGCCACCACGACAGTGGCGGTCGGGCGCTGGGTGTCGATCGAGTAATTGTTGGAATCGGTGGTGCCGCTGCCGGCATTGCCCGACAGGTTTTGAACACCGGAATTGTCCAGCGTAATCAGGTTGGTGGCGTCGGTGATGTTGGTGGTCGGTGTGAACGTTGCCGTCCAGGTAATGCCGCCGTCGCTGCTGCTCACCGCGCTGAGCGTGCCGTTGGCGATGGTCAGGTCGGCATTGGTGAAACCGGTAACCGCTTCGCTGAAGGTGATGGTTACCAGCGAGGTTTCGCCGATTTTCAGCGAGTTGTCGGCAACGATGACGGTCGCGGTCGGCAGCACGGTGTCGATGGTGTAATTGTTGGAGTTGGTGGTGCCGCTACCGGCGTTACCCGCGAGGTCCGCGATGCCGGTGTTGGCCAGCGTGATCAGGTTGCTCGCGTCGTTGACGCCCACGTTCGGGGTGAACGTCGCCGTCCAGGTAATGCCGCCGTCGCTGCTGCTCACCGCCGTCAACGTACCGTTGGCGATGGTCAGGTCGGCGTTGGTGAAACCGCTCACCGCTTCGCTGAACGTGATGGTCACCAGCGAGGTTTCGCCGGCCGTAAGGTTGCTGTCGGCGACCACGATGGTCGCGGTCGGGCGCTGGGTGTCAATGGCGTAGTTGTTGGAGTCGGTGGTGCCGCTGCCAGCGTTGCCCGCCAGGTCGGCAATGCCGGTGTTGTCCAGAGTGATCAGGTTGGTGATGTCGGTGATGCTGGCGCTCGGGGTGAACGTCGCGGTCCAAGTGATGCCGCCATCGCTGCTGCTCACCGCCGTCAACGTACCGTTGGCGATGGTCAGGTCGGCGTTGGTGAAGCCGGTCACCGCTTCGCTGAAGGTGATGGTCACCAGCGAGGTTTCGCCGATTCGCAGGTTGTTGTCGGCCACCACGATGGTCGCGGTCGGGCGCACGGTATCGATGGCGTAGTTGTTGGAATCGGTGGTCCCGCTGCCGGCGTTGCCGTTCAGATCCGCGATGCCGGTGTTGTTCAGGGTGATCAGGTTGGTCGCGTCGGTGATGCTGGCGGTCGGCGTGAAGGTCGACGTCCAGGTAATGCCGCCGTCGCTGCTGCTGACCGCCGTCAAGGTGCCGTTGGCAATCGTCAGGTCGGCGTTGGTGAAACCGGTGACCGCTTCGCTGAAGGTGATGGTCACCAGCGAGGTTTCACCGATCCGCAGGTTGTTGTCGGCCACCACAATGGTCGCGGTCGGCCGCGCAGTGTCGATGGCGTAGTTGTTGGAATTGGTGGTGCCAGTGCCGGCATTGCCAGCCAGATCGACGACCCCGGTGTTATCCAGGGTGATCAGGTTAGTGGTGTCGGTGATGTTGCTGGTCGGGGTGAGCGTGGCGGTCCAGGTGATGCCGCCGTCACTGCTGCTCAGACCGCTCAGGCTGCCGTTGGCTACGGTAAGGTCGGCGGTGGTGAAGCCGCTGACCGCTTCGCTGAAGGTGATGGTCACCAGCGAGGTTTCACCGGCCGCCAAATTGGTGTCGGCCACCACAATGGTCGCGGTCGGGCGCAGGGTATCGATCACGTAGTTGGCCGAATCCGTCGTGCCGCTGCCGGCGTTGCCAGCGAGGTCGGCGATACCGGTGTTGTCCAGGGTGATCAGGTTGGTGGTGTCGGTGATGCTGGCGGTCGGTGTGAAGGTTCCAGTCCAGGTGATGCCACCGTCGCTGCTGCTCACCGCGCTCAGCGTACCGTTGGCGATGGTCAGGTCGGCGTTGGTGAAACCGGTCACGGCTTCACTGAAGGTGAAAGTCACCAGCGAGGTATCGCCGATCTTCAACGCCGTATCGGACATCACGATGGTCACGGTCGGGCGCGCGGTATCAATCGCATAGTTGACGGAGCTGGTGGTGCCGACGCCCGCCACGCCGTCGCTGATCGCGGTCACCCCGGTGTTGTCGAGGGTGATCAGGTTGGTGGCGTCGGTGAGGTTGTTGGTCGGAGTGAACGTCGCGGTCCAGGTCAGGCCGCCGTCGCTGCTGCTCACCGCTGTCAGCGTGCCGTTGGCAATGGTCAGGTCGGCGTTGGTGAAACCGCTCACCGCCCGGCTGAAGGTAATGGTCACCAGCGAGGTTTCGCCGATTTTCAACGCCGTGTCGGCCATCACGATGGTCGCGGTGGGTGGTTCCACATAAGCGGTATTGAGTGTGCCGCCATTGTTGTAGATCGCCGCGAAAGCCAATGGTACAGAGCCCGTCACGCCGCCGCCCAGTTCTGCGCCGCCGGCGCCGCTGCCGGCCGCGTTGCCGCTGATGGCGCTGAAGTTGGCGGCGGTGATCAGCACCGTACCGCCCTGGTTCCAGATCGCGCCGACACCTCGTCCGCCGTCGCCGCCATTGAGGTTGTTGCTGCCCTGGCCGCTACCGCCGCCGCCACCGCCGCCCGCGCCGATGTTGTTGCTGATGACCGACGTCCCGACGATTTTAAGAGTCCCGGTCGAGGCGTTGTAAATACCGCCAGCAGCATTGCCGCCTGCGCCGCCGACTTTGTCCCAACCGGCCCCGCCACCGCCGCCGCCGATGGAAATCGTGCCGTTGTTGGCCGTGCCGCCATTGCCACCGTTGCTGTAGTAGGAAACGCCCAACCCGCCGGCACCACCGGTGCTGCTGCCACCGCGACCGCCCATGTGCGTCGCATCGTAGCCGCCGCCGTAACCGCCGACGCCGCCGCTGCCGGCCTGCCCGCCGAGGGTGCCGGTGCCCGGCCCGGCCGTGCCGCCATGACCGCCGCCCTGACCACCGAGGCCACCGCCACCGCCGCCGCCACCGCCGTAGTATGTCCCGGTGACCCCACCGCCACCGCCACCACCGGCCGCCGCGTTACCCGTTACCGAAACGTTATTCAGGGTCAGGATGCCGGCGTTGAAAATCCCCCCGCCCATGGCGCCGGTTGCGCCGTAGCCGCCATTGCCGCCGTTGCCCGAGACCAGTCCGCGAGTAATGACCAGACCATCGAGTGTCACCGTACTGCTAGAGGTGATTTCCACCACCCGCGTCCGGTACTGGCCATCGAGGGTGACGTCCGCCACCCCGTCGTTGTTCAGGTCGCCATCAACGGTGATGTTCTTGTTGATCAGCAATTCCGAGGTGAGCTGCACCGTCATGCCGCTGCTGAAGGTCACGATGTCGCCGTTCTGCGCCGACGCCAGCGCTGCGCGCAGCGAGCCGACCCCGGTGTTCGCGTTGTTGGTGGCGGTCCACGTGGCGAGGCCCCACTGATACTCGCTCATCGACAGGGTCGACAGCACGTTGGCGCTCTCGATCTTGCCCGTGGCGATCTCCAGATCCCAGTCGCCGCCCACGCCGGTGCGGTTGTTCGAGGCGGCTACATCGCGGCCGGTCAATTGTGCCAGCGAGTCGACGAAGCTCAGGCCGCGGTCGCCCTCGGCGGTGTAGCAGCCGTAAATGAGGATGTCGCCGCCAACGTTCATGTCCTTGCCGATGTCCGCCAGCAGCGCACTGCGCTGCGCGACGTTGTCGGCCGACAGATAGCTGTTGCCGAGCCACAGGTCACCGGCGTTGCCGTGAGCGATGATCTGCACCGAACTGACGCCCGAATGCTGGTCGAGGTAATCGGCGATCTGCTGCAAGCCGTCCTTGCTTGCATCGAGCTTGACCACTTGCGCGCCGGGGGCGACGCCTTTGAGCAGGCTGTCGGCATCCTTGACCCGGGCATCGACGAACACCACGCTCTGGCCCGGTACCGCGACAGGGCTGGCAGCCGGCGTGGCATCGGCCTGGCCGTGGGTGTCTTTGCTGGCCACCGGATGATCGGCCGTCGGTGCCTTGGCCACGTCGGCGGCGGGATGACTGTCGGCCTGGGCGGCGGTGTCAGCGACCGTGGCCGCGACGGCACCGTCGAACAGCATGCGCGGTTCCAGCGACATGATCAGCGGCGCAGTCAGCGTCCGTTGGCCTTCGGTTACCCGCGACTTTTGTTTGCTCCACCACATGTTGCTCACCCGGACTCGAACAGTTGTAAACGCATCAATGAAAAACGCCGCGATCAACTGATCGCGGCGTCGGACTTCATACGAATCACATTGGCAGCACTGGCTGAGCCATCGAGCCAAAAGGACAGATCGGCGTATTGCTTGAACAGGTCCGGCGGCAGAATCGTGCGCCGGGACTGCAGGGCAACCTTGGGTTTGACCTTGTGCAAGCCGGCCACACCCAGCGCCTGGTCGAACGCCGGCGCGTCATAGGCCAGGTGTTCGAAATCGTGCTCGAACCAGGGCTCGCCAATGAAGTCGTAGACCAGCCGCAGCACGCGCTCCGGGGCCTGGGTCAACAAGTCGTAATCGACGATCAGCAGCGAATCGGCGTGCTCGCCGTAATAGGCTTCCTTGAGCGCCGCCCAGGCAAAACCGACCAGACGATTGCGCTGGGCCAGGGTTTCACAGCGGCTGTAGACGGTATTGCGCTCGACGGCATCGCCGAACAGCTTGGTGTTTTCATAAGGGTTGGCGCGGTACAACCGTTCCAGGCTGTCCATCACCCAGGCGACGTTGCGCACGCAGGCAATGACTTTGGCTTTGGGGAACAGATCGCTGATGGCCGGCAGGCGCGAACTCCACTGCCGGTTGGTGTCGAACACCACCGGTTTGTCAGCCTTGTCGGCGTAGTAGGCATCGAACAGTCCGCGCAGCAGGCGCCGGCGCATGTCGGTGTCGATCACCGCGCCGAATTCGCTGCCGGCGCTGCATTGTTCAAGGACACCGGAAAACAGCGCGCCGACCGGGCTGGTCATGCCGGCATGAAAGCGCGGGTTCTGCAGAAGAATCGCAGAAAGCAGGGTGGAACCTGAGCGCGGCAAGCCGGAGATAAAGTGGAATTGCTGCAATCCCTTCACCCTACTTTGTAAGTCCTTTTGTCCGACGAGCGTAGTCCAACAATACCCTTTCGACTAGTAGTGTTTTGATATCAAAATAGAGCAAAACGGACTATGAAAGCCCGTTTTAATCGCGAAAAAAATGGTGAAGCGTTTAAGTCATTTCTCCGTCGTCCCGTTATCAGTGGTCAACGAAAAAAGTCGCGCATTTGCGCCACCGGCATGGGTCTGATCACGCAGTTGCCAGGTCGTCGGCAAGGGTCGGAATGGGTCAGGCACGTCCACGTCCAGATCGCCGATCAACCAGACCCGGGCACTGCCCTTGGGCAGGTCATCGAGTCGGTCCAGGTAGACCTCCTCGGACACCAGGGTGCCGAAACCGTAGTGATTCGGACGCGTCGAACGGCCATCGGCAGCGGGCGGGGTATACAGCCGCACCTGAGCGTCAGTGCGGTTGTAGTAGACGTAACTGAGGTACCAGAGCATGTCGCTGGTGACGATCCGGTCACCGCTGACGAAATGCCGGTTGATGTAATCGACCATGACGTTGAACTGATCGTGCGGGTCGACCGTGGCGTTGGTGTTCACACCCACCAACTCAACCCCGACCCATGCCACCAGGATCGTCACTGCCAGCACACGAGTGCGGCGGTACAACCGGTCAATGGCCAGCGCCGCCAGCATCGGCAACCCCAGCGCATAGGCTGTCAGGTAACGTTCGATGAACACCGGGCTGATGAACGACACCGCGAACACCAGCAACAACGGCATACCGGTGTAAAGCGCCAGCAAGACGCTGCCATGGTTCACGCTGCGGTCGCGGGCCACGGCCACGCCCGCCAGCGCCAGCAGGGCCAGCGGTACGCCGCAGAACAGCAGCAACGGGAGATGCTCGCCGTCGTCCTGGATCAACCAGAGCCAGATCATCGACGGCAGCGAGGACAGGGTCACCGGATCTTCCCAACCCACATCGCCACCGACCTTGAGTTCTTCCATGTGTTGCGTCAGATCAAGCAGGTTCGGCAACCACGGCAGGTAGAGCACGACGATGGCCAGATTGGCCAGCCACCAGTCCTTGCGCTGGATATGCCGCAGGCGATAACCCGGCAGCAGGCGAATCAGCCCCAGATACAGCCAATGGCTCAGCGCGGCCAGCACTGCAAAGTAGTGGGTGTACAACGCGGCGCTCATCAGCAATGCATAGATCAGCAGATACCGGCGGCGCTGCGGGCGCCTGACCCAGCAGATCAGCGCCAGTGTGGTAGCGATCAGGAGCAGGCCGAGCAGCGAGTACATGCGCACTTCCTGGCTGTAGCGCACCGCCGTCGGCAGCAACGCCAGCAGCACCCCGGCGATGATCGCGGCGCGGCGGGTGGCCAGGCGATCGACCAGGCAGACACCCAGCCCGACCGTGGCGATGCCGGCCACAGCGCTGAGGCTGCGAATCGACAGGATGCCTTCACCGAATAACCCGATCCAGCCGTGCAGCAGCATGAAATACAACGGCGGATGCACGTCGAACGCCGCGTGCTCCCAGATACCACTGAGCGAATAGTTCGCCAGCAGCAGGCTTGAGCCTTCGTCGCCCCAGATCGCGGCAGCGGTCAGGTCATAAAAACGCACCACCGTCGCCAGCAACAGAATCGGTATCAGCCACTGCTGGCGAGCCCAGCGCCATAGACGCCGGACACCGGCGTTCGGTGCGGCAAACGGGTCCTGGGTATCCCCCAGCGGAGTCTCGCGACGCGCTTCCATCAACCTTCCCTTACAGATTTACCGAGTAAAAACCAGCATCACTCATTGCGCACACTGTAGGCCAGAGGCGAAGTCGACGCGCGGCCATGACGACGTCCGGCAAGTCCGCTGATCCGGGTCTACGCTACGGCGTGGCGTGACCTGCCCGCGCAAATGCAAGGCGTCAGCACAGCCTGTGGACCTGCCCTGCAACCAGGCTACCGCGCGGCGCGCCGACCACATAACAGAAGGATGAGGAACCATGGAAGTCTTTATGGGTACGATTCAACCGTTCGCCTTCAACTTCGCCCCCAGTGGCTGGGCCTTGTGCAACGGACAAATCCTGGGCATCTCGCAATACCAGGCATTGTTCGCCTTGCTGGGCACCTTCTACGGCGGCAACGGCACGACCAATTTTCAGTTGCCCAACCTGCAAGGTCGGGTGCCCGTGGCACAGGGTACCGGACAGGGGCTGACGCCGCGTGTCATCGGTGAGGTGTATGGCACGGAAAACGTCACCGCCACGATCGCCAACATGCCCAACCACACCCACGCGATGACCGGCCTTTCCGCCAACACCGCCCTGCAACTGGCGGTGCCTGCAAGCAATCCGGCGACCGTGCCGACCGCCACCAACTCGTACATCGGCGCTTCCGGCGGCGGCCCTGGCTCGGCAAACATCTATTCCGATGCCCAAGGTGCCACACCGGTTCCCATCAAAGGCCTGACCACCACGGTCACCGGGGACATTTCCTCCACGGGCGGCAGTCAGCCGTTATCCATCGTCAACCCCTCTCTGGTCGTCAACTTCAGCGTTGCCCTGAACGGGATATTCCCTTCGCGCAACTGATCATGTGTCGGGGGGCCTCACGGCCCCCGGCCGTTCTTTTTTCAACGGAGTCAGATCATGCTGCAAGCGGTTCAGATCCAACACGTCCAGCCGTTGCTCGGACAGCAAAGCACGCTGCACCTGCCAGATGGCACGGCATTGCCGATTCAGATCGAGCATCTTGATGAGGTTCCAGCGGCGAAAACCCGCTACAGCGAGCGCATGCCGTTCTGCCTCGAATTCAACAGCCTGGTGCCGACCGGGTTCGTCGACGGCCTCTGCGCACTGGAGCTGCCGGAACTCGGGCGAGTGGAAGATATTTTCGTGTCGCGAGTGCCGGCGATGGGGCGGGATCCGCAACTGGGTTACTTCTGCATGTCCTTCAACTGAAATCCCGCCTCACTGCGGATACCACACCAGCCGTTCCGCCGCCGGATTGCGTTCTTCCACCGCAAATCCCAACGCCAGATAGTGTTGCCGTGCGTGGGGGTTGTTGGCCCAGACCACCGTTGCCACCGGGCAACGAACCTGCTGCGCGGCCTTTTGCACGCCTTGCAACACCGCGCGGCCGTACCCCTTGCCCCGCGCCTGGGGAATGAAGGCGATGTACAACACGCGGATTTCATTGGGGCCGAAGTCGGTGCTCAGCGCCCCGATGGCCGTGCCGAGTTTTTCCACGACGTAGTGCAGGGCGTTGGGATGGTTATCACCCACGCCCTGCTCATGCACCTGAAATTGCTGGGCGATCACTTGCTGCACCACTTCCTGCTCGGCGTCGATCCATTGCAGATCCGGGCGCGCCGACTGATAGAGGCGGTGCAAAAACGGCTCGTCGGTGGCCCGCGCAGGTCGCACCACCAATCCGTCTGCCGTCACACCCGCGTTGCTCGCCATGTTCACGCTCCCTAGAAACCGCTTTCCCTGACCCCCAGCGCCGCCAACCGGCGCCAGGCCACGCCGAGTACCGACTCGCCCCTGCCCTGCAGCACCACCACACCGCGCAACGGTTGAGCCGGGGTGGGCGGCTGATCCAGCGTAGTCAATCGCGCGCCATATTGCGCTTGTACAGGCTCGGCTCGTTGCTGTTGATCGCGACGCACGGCAATCGGCCCGTGATGATCGGAGGTCAGCGCCTCCTGATCGACATAGGCCACGCCATTGGTATCGATTTCATCCAGTTTTACGGCGAGCGCCGGATGCATCGGATCATCGGCGATGAACCGCCCGGTCGCACCCGGTTTGACTCGCCACAACTCGGCTTCGGCGATATAGCCACGCAGGCGCGAACCGTCCTCGACCACCCGCGCCAGCGCATCCTTGCTCGACAGCCAGCGCCCCGGCGTCAGATTGGGCAGCACATCACGCACAGTGCCGGCATGGGGCGCGCGCAGCAGCAGGCGTTCGCGGCGAGCGCTCAGACCACGGTATTGCGCCACGGCTTCGGCGAGGCGTTGCTCGATGATACTGGCGTCGGCCGCGGTTTCACTGCGACCGGCCTGTCGGCGCATCAGCAATTGCTGGATCTGGATTTCCCGGCGGACGATGGCCTGCTGCGATTCGAGGTCTGGCGACTCCAGTTCGATCAGTACATCGCCCTGGGCGACTGTCTGGCCATCCGCGACCTTGACTGTTTTGACCCGCGCCGCCACCGGCGCATGCAACGCACTGGCCCGACCGCCCTCAAGCATCGTCGGCAGTTCGACCGCGCTGCGCCACGGCACGATCAGCACCAGCAACAGGCCGAGTACCGCCAGGCTGCTGACCAGCACACGCGGGCCATGCGCTTGTTCGCGGCGGCTCCACCACTGACGCCACTCATTCATGATCGGCAGAAAGATGAACCACACCAGTTCCACCAGCATCAGGAAGATCCCCAACACCTTGAAGAACAAGTGATAGACCGCCAGCGCGATCCCGAAAAACAACGCCGCACGCCATAACCACGAGCCATACCCCCAGATCAGCAAACGCCGCTGCATCGTCGGCGACCAAGGCTCCGGCGCCGGGGCGCCATAGCCGAACAAACACTCACGCAGGCGCCAGCGACAGAAGGCAAAGGCCCGGCCCTGCAGGTTGTCGACCTCCCACAGATCGCTGAGCAAAAAGTAGCCATCGAAACGCATGAACGGGTTGAGATTGACCACCAGCGTGGTGATCCAGGTCGCACTGGCGAGCATGAACGCCGCCGTCCGGGCCGGGCCGTCGGGCAATAGCGACCAGACCAGCAACGCGATGCACGCCAGCAACAACTCCGCCAGCACCCCGCCGGCGCCGATCAGCAGCCGCGCACGCCGGTCGTTGACCCGCCAGGCGTCACTGACGTCGGTGTAAAACATCGGCAGCAAGACCATGAACGCCACGCCCATGCTCTGCACCCGACAGCCGGCGCGCTTGGCCATGAATGCGTGGCCGAACTCGTGACAGAGCTTGGCGAAGAACAGCGCCACAGCAAACGAGAGCGCCCCACCGAGGCTGAACAGGTGCGGAAAGGTGCCGACAAAGCGCTGCCAGTCCCGCGAAACCAGAAACACCCCGAGCGCCAGCGTTACCGGCAGACCGACGCGCAACAGTCGTGGCCCGAAGCGCTCCAGCCACGGCCACGCGCGATTGAGAAAAGCGTCCGGGCGCCACAATGGAATGCGAAAAAACAGATATTGGTGAAGCAGGATTTTCCACAGGCTCTGCCGTTGCGCGAGGGCCTTGAGCGAGTAACTGGCACGCTGCTGATCGTCGAGGGCGCTGATCAGGTCATGCCCGCGCAGAAATGTCAGCAGTTGCTCCAACTCGACACCGTCCAGCGGCAGGCCCGGCTCGCGGTTGGCGGCGCGCAGCACTTGCTCGGGATCGCCCAGCGACCAGTGGCGCAACAGGCGCATCGCCGCCGCGCCGAGTTTGAAATACCGACCGCGCACCGGATCGGCCAGGGTCCAGCGCGGTGAACCGTCCAGTGCTGGCGCCGCGGGCGACAGTTGCAGGTCGGCACGCAGGCTCGGCAGATTCATTTACAGACCCACGCTCTGGCGCAGACCGGCAAGCGGGCGGCGCAGCAGATACAAGGCCAGCGGCGCGCGGTCGCCGAATATCTTGGCCGTACCGCGCAGGCCGATGCGCGGCGGTGCCTCGGTAAAATTCGCATCCAGTCGATACGCCAGTTGGCCGCCAGCGGTGGGCTGCGCTTCATAGGCCGAACGCTCAAGTCTGGCGGTGTGGCGTTGCAGCGGATCGCTGTCGAGGAACAACGCAATATCGGCGCCCGGTTCCAGCGCAATCGCGTCGCCCACCGCCAGTTCGATACGCAGTTCGGCCTGATTCGGGTCGGCGATTTCCATCAAGCGCTCGCCGGTCTGCACCGGTCTGCCGGTCAGGCGCTCGGCATCGGCGAACACTGCGATCCCGTCACGCTCGGCGCGCACTTCGCTACGCGCCAGCAACTCGCGGGCGTAATCGCGCTCGGCGCGTTTTTGCTCGGCACGGGCGGCGAGCAAATCGACCCTGGCACTGGACTCGGCATCGGCAAACGAACGTTGCGAGTTGGATTTCAGTTCTGCTTCCGCCACGCCCAAGGCACGCTCGGCCACGTCAGCCTGGGCCTTGAGCGTGGTGCTTTCAAACCGCAGCAGCAGGTCGCCGGCTTTCACCGGTTGATTGGGCTTGACCAGAAACTCGGCGATCACCCCGTCCAGCGGCGCCGCCACCACGCGCCCGCCCTGCGGCACGACTTCCGCCGGCGCCAATACCGACTGGCGCACCGGGATCAACAACCCGAGCAACAGCACCGCCACCAGCGCCACCTGACGCTTGCGGGTCCAGCGCAGCCGCCACGGCTTGCGCGGCTGCAACGCCAGCAACGCATGACTGTAGGTGTCGCCCAGTTGTGACAGCAGCACTTGTTCGGAAGGGTTCCACGGCACATCGCGGGCCAGCCACAAACCGCCGAACACCTCGCCCTCGCGGTCGATCAGTGGCAGCCAGAACACTTGAGCGGCAGACAGACTGCTCCAGTCAGCCTGAATCGCTTCGCCCACCTGCTCAGGCGTGATGACCCGCGCAATCTTCAATCCATCCTGCTTGAACAACTGCGCCACCGCCTGCTCGACGAATGCCACAAACGGTGCATTCGGCTCGACCGTACTGACGCCAGTCACCGCCTGTACCTTGCCAGCGATCAGTAATGCCGCATGGCGATACCCGAACAGCGCCTGGCCGTCGTTGACCAGGCTATAGGCCAGTTGCGAGGCATCGCGAGCAGCACGTGTCTGTCGTTCGAGATCCAGAAACCGCGCAAACACCTGTTCGGCGCCGCCGGCCACCGGGGCGTTCATTTAAGCTCCGCAAAATGCGCCGTGCCGCTCATGCCGGCGAGCAAGCCCTTGGCTTCGGGAAGTGTGGCGACCAGCAACAGGGTCTGACTGCCTTCGTCAATCCGCGCACCGAGTCGTTTGACCGTGGCATCGATCGGCTGGCCGGTTTCGTCGGGGATAAAGCTGAAGGTCTGGCCGGGTTTGAGTCTGGCCATCCAGCGCGACGGCACCAGCAAGTGGATCTCCAGGGTGCGGTTGTCGACCACATCGAGCAGTGGCGCGCCGGCCGGCACACTTTCGTAGCGTTGCACCTTACGCTCGACCACTTGCCCGTCGAACGGCGCAACCACGCTGCAGCGTTTGACCTGAACCTGATAAACCTGAGATTGCGCCTGGGTCTCGCTGACCTTGGCCTCGGCCCGCGCCACTTCGAAACGCCCGACGGAATTGAGCGCCGCCAGTTGCCGATTGTGCGCCAGCTCCTCACCGGCACCGCGGCTGGCGGCCTGGGCGGCATTGAGCTGCGCCTGATACGCCGAGCAATCGAACTTCGCCAGCACATCGCCCTTCTTGAACGACTCGCCCTCGCTGAACGGCAACTCGACAATCCGCCCCGACAACTCACTGGCCAGCGTCGCCTGATCCCGAGCGCGCAACACACCCCGCGCCTCACTGCTCGCCGTGGCTGTCGCAGGCGTTGCGTTATCCAGCAGCGGATCGTCTGGCCCGGGCGTTTGCGCCTGAACTGCACACGTAACAAAGGTCAATCCGATAACCCAACCGCGCAAACGCTGCATAACCGCTACTCCCTGACGGATGAGCGGAGTCTACGACAGCGAGGAATAGCGTCAAGCGAAAGGCCATCACTGTGCCGTTACGCTTGCTGTAATCCGACCGAAGCGCTATGGTCAACCCATCGAAAATATGACTTTGATGGAATATTCCATAACACTCATATTAGTGCCCATGAATTGGGATATCGAATACACCGACGAGTTCGGCAACTGGTGGGAAGAACTGACTGAGAGCGAGCAGAGTTCTGTGGCGGCAAGCGTCAAACTGCTTGGGCAATTCGGGCCAGGCCTGCGTTTTCCGCATAGCAGTGCAATCAATGGCGCGCGGCATGGTCATTTACGGGAATTGCGCGTCCAGCATGGCGGGCGACCGTATCGCGTGCTCTATGCGTTTGATCCAAGACGCTGCGCGTTGCTTTTGATCGGTGGAGATAAAACCGGTCAGGACCGCTGGTATGAACTCAACGTCCCGCTCGCCGATCGACTGTACGATGAGCATCTCGAAACATTGCGCAAAGAGGGTTGCAACAATGGCTAAGAAATTCGCCGACCTCGAAGCACGCATGACACCCGAAGCACGGGCGCTTGCCGATTCGATCTACCAACAACACATCAAGGAAATGCCGCTTAACGAACTGCGACAAGCCAAGGCCTTGAGCCAGGCCACGCTGGCTGAAATGCTGCACGTCAACCAAGCGGCCATCTCGAAAATGGAGCGCCGTACCGATATGTACATCAGCACGTTGCGCAACTATATCCGGGCAATGGGTGGCGAACTTGAAATCATCGCGACCTTTCCCGACGGGCAAATCAAAATCGAAAATTTCGCAGGCTGAACAGCCATAACCCGCTTCAACCTGTGAATCTTCCACTGTGCAATAGCCGTATAGTGGCCAATCGAATTCGCCGATTTGCTCCCTCACGCGCAATCTCAGCGCTGCGCCATCTCCCCCACCGGATACACCGACTCCCATCCCCCACCCAACGCCTTGTATAACCCGACCATCGCCAACGACACACCCGTCGAACTCTCCACCCACTGCTCCTGAGTCGCCAGCAACGCGCCTTGCACGGTGAGGACGTTGACGAAATCGACCACGCCTTCGACGTACTGCTGCTGTGCGGTGCGCAGGGCGATCTGGTTCTGCCGCACGGCTTCGGCGAGGCTGTCGCGGCGGCGTTGGCTGGCGTTGTAGGCGGTCAACTGGTCGTCGATTTCATGCCAGGCGCGCAGCACGGTCTGCTGATAGGCGATGGCCGCTTCCTGTTGCTGGGCTTCGCGCAGTTGCAGCATGCCGCGCAGCCGTCCGCCGTCGAACAGCGGCAGGCTGAATTGCGGGCCGATACCAAAAGCCCGCGAGCCCCAGGAACCGAAATCGCTCAGCTGCATTGCCTGCGAGCCGAGGTTGCCGGACAGGGTGATGCGCGGATAGAAGTCGCCTCTGGCCACGCCGATGTTGGCAGTGGCGGCGTGCAGGCGCGCCTCGGCCTGGCGGATGTCCGGTCGGCGTTCGGCCAGCTGTGACGGCAGGCCGATGGCGACTTGCAGCGGTGACTGCGGCACCGCGGCATCTGTGGATAACTCCTTGGCCAGCGCTTGGGGCGCTTCGCCCATCAACAGGCTGATCGCGTTGATCAGTTGCGACTGACGCTGCTCAAGGGCCGGCAGGCGCGATTCGATGGCCGCGACCTGGGCGGCGGCTTCGGCGACGTCCAGATCGGTCGCCACACCGTCGTTCAGGCGCAGTTGCGACAGCTTGAGGCTGTGCCGGGCGACATCGAGGTTCTGCTCGGTGACCGCGCGGGTGTTCTGCACGCCGCGCAGCTGGATGTAGTTCTGTGCTGTATCGGCGAGGACCGCGAGCAGCACGCCGCGACGGTCGTTTTCGGCGACTTCGAGGTTGGCATCGGCAGCCTCGGTCTCGCGGCGCACGCGGCCCCAGACATCCAGTTCCCACGAGGCGGAGAAACCGGCGTCCCACAGGTTGAAGGCGGAATCGCCGTTGTGTCCGGACGGGTCATTCAGGCCTTCGCCGCTGTTGCGTTTGCGCGCGTAGCTGCCGTTAGCGGCGGTGGTCGGGTAGCGATCCGCGGTGATCACCTGGCGCGCGGCACGGCTTTGTTGCAAGCGGCTGCCGGCCAGCTGCAGATCGAGGTTGCTGTTCATCGCCCGCTGGGTCAGGGCTGAGAGTTGCGGGTCGTGAAAAACTTCCCACCAGCGTTGGTTCAGCGGTTCGCTGACGGCCTGGCTGGGGGCGGACTTGGCGGGTTTGGCCCAGTCGGTGATCTGGCGGGCTTCAGGCTTGTGGAAGTCCGGACCGACGGTGCAGGCGCTGAGGCCAAGGGTAAGCAAGGCACTTAAGGTGAGTTGCTGCCACGGACCTCTTCGCTGGCAAGCCAGCTCCCACAGAGAACTCTGTTTGGAGTGAGAATCCCGGCCAGTCTGCACACCCTCTGTGGGAGCTGGCTTGCCAGCGATGTCGCCAGCCGATTCAACAAAAATCATCGCTGAGTCACCTCGCGCTCCGCCGACGCCGAACGGCGAGTGTCGATACTCGCCTCCACCGACATGCCCACCCGCAAACGCTCGGCCAATGGCTGACCCGACTCAAGCACGATCTTCACCGGAATCCGCTGCACGACTTTGGTGAAGTTGCCCGTGGCGTTGTCCGGTTTCACCGCGGCGAATGTCACGCCAGTGGCCGGGGCGATGCTTTCGACGCGACCGCTCAAGGCCTCACCGCCGAGGCTGTCGACGTGCACCTGCACTTGCTGGCCCGGTTGCACGTCGGTGAGCTGAGTTTCCTGAAAGTTGGCAACCACATACGCCTGCTGCAACGGCACCACCGCCAGCAACTTGCTGCCCGGCGTGACATAGGCGCCGACACGCACCGCGCGCTCGCCGACCATGCCGTCCTGCGGCGCAGTGATGCGCGTGTAGGACAGCTCGAAACTGGCGATTTCCAGTGCCGCTTGCGCATGCTTCAGATTGCCTTCGGCGGCATCGCGTTGCGCCGTGAGGATCTCCACCTGCTTGCGCTCGGCCGCCAGTTTCGCGCTGGCCGTATCGAGACGCGCGCTCGCCTGATCGATGCGAGTGCGCGCCTGCTGCGCATTCTGCACCGTGCCGGCGCCGACGCCAGCGAGGTGGTTGTAGCGGTTGAGCTCTTGCTGGGCGAAGGCCATTTCTGCCTTGGCCGAGACCACCGAGGCCTGCGCCTGAGCGATCACCGAGGTCTGCCGCTCCAGCGTGGCCCTGGCGTTTTGCAACTGGGCGCGGGCGACCAGGGTTTGCGCATCGGCCGCTTCAGCGGCGGCGCGCAAATCGCGATCATCGATCAACGCCAGCAATTGCCCGGCCTTGACCTGCTGGTTGTCTTCCACCAGCACTTCCTTGATGAACCCGGCCACGCGCGGCACCACTAACGTGTAGTCGGCGGAAACGAACGCGTCGTTGGTATTTTGCTGGGTGCGCTTGCCGAACAGTCCCGGCACCGCCAGGTACAGCAACACGCCGACCGCCAGTGCGGCGGCCACGGCCACCGCGAGTTTTTGCTTTGCTTGAGTCGTCATAAAAACCTTCGGTATCTGTGAAGCAATCAGGTCGGCGCGCGCGGCGGAAAAATCCGCGTCGGCAGCCAGAAAATCAGCAGGATCAGCGCCACCGCGACGCCGGCCATGCACACATAGAGATCAGAGGACGTCAGCACCACGGCCTGTTCGTGCAGGCGATGAGCAAGGCCCGGATCGCTGCGATCGGCCAACGGTGAATTACCGAGGTTGTCGATCAACATGGTCGAGTGGAAATGCAGGCGCGCGGTGGTCAGCGCCTCGATGACGCCGGTGGCGATCACCGCCGCCAAGCCTTTAACCGTGTTGAACCACGCCGAAGCGAACGGGCCGTCCTGTGGCTGGATGCTGCCGGTGGAGAGCATCAACAGCGGCAGTACTGACATCGGCTGACCGAAAATCTGCAGCCATTGCAGGACGTAGAAATTGTCGCGGATCCACTCCGAAGTCAGCAGCGAGCCGCCCAGGCAAGACAGAGTAAGCATGCTCAAACCGATGCCCAGCACCCAGCGACAATCGACCCAGCGCAGGTTGCACAGCGCCGCCACCAGCGGCAGCGCGATCAGCTGCGGCAACGCCGCGATCAGCATGATCGGCGCGGTCTGCACCGGGCGATAACCCTGCACCTGCGCGAGATAGCTCGACGGAATCAGCACCACCGCCTGCAATACCACCAGCACCCCGGCCAGGGTCATCAGTGCGAACGCCAGGTTGCGAATACCGAGCATCTGCAGCTTGAAAAACGGAATCGGCTGCGACCATTCATGGATCAGAAACGCCAGCAGCAACAGCGAGCCGGCGCCGAGCAATGCGCAGATCAGGTTCGATTCGAACCAGTCCAGCCGATTGCCTTGCAGCAAGCCAATCACCAGCATGCAGATCGCCGGAAAACCCAGCAGCAGGCCTTTCCAGTTGAACGTCTTGAGGCGTTCCAGGCGCAGCGGATCCTGCGGAATGCCCCAGGCCACCATCGCCATGGCAATCAGACACGGCACGATGATTTGCCAGAACGTCCATTGCCAGCCGACGTATTCGCTCCACAATCCGGCCAGCGGCGTGCCAAGACCCGGGCCGAACGTCGCCGTCAGCGCATAGCCGGCCAGGCCATAAAGTTTGAAATTGGCCGGCAGAAAGCGCAGGGCAACGGTCATCAGCATCGGCGGCAACGCGCCGCCGGCCAGGCCTTGCAGGGTGCGCATCAGCAACAGGCTTTCGTAGTTCGGGGCGAACGGGCACAGCACGCCGAGCAGCGTGAACAGGCTGATCGCGCAGAGGGTGAAGCGGCGCAGGGAAAACGTCACCGAGCACCACGGTGCAAACGCCATCGCCGCCACCGAAGTCGCGGCGTAGCAGGACACCAGCCAGGTGCCTTCGTCGTAACCGATGTTCAGCGCACCACGGATGTCGGCCAAAGCGACTTTGGTCACCATCTCGTTGAGGCCCGAGACCAGCACCGCCAGCAGCACGCCGACCAGGCCGGTGATGATCCGCGCGCCAAACACCGGTGGCGTGGCCGCCGTCGCCGGACTGGCCGCAGCGACGGGCGCCGGGACGGTCAGGGATGTCATGAATACACACTCCGGGGGAAAAATACCGGAGCATTTTAGTAAGGCTTACTGCTGACGAAAATTGACTTATCGGCAGGTTATAAGTGCGTCAGACACAATTGTTTAAAGCAGAAGATCGCAGCCTTCGACAGCTCCTGCAGACTGCGCTTCCCTGTAGGAGCTGCCGAAGGCTGCGATCTTTTGACCCTTCAGGGCTGCGCGGCCAGCCACGTCTCATCGCAACAGGCCTTCAGCGTTTCGCGCAGCCAGCGGTGTGCCGGGTCTTTGTCGAAGCGCGGGTGCCAGGCCTGGGTCAGCATCAGCGTCGGCAACGGGATCGGCAGGTTGAAAGAACGCAGCTTCAAGCCCAGCCGCCGCACGCTGAGCAACGCTTCCTTGGGCACCGGCAGGATCAGGTCGGAATCGGGCAAGGCAAACATCGCCGCGTGGAAGCTTGGCGCAATCACCGCCACCCGCCGCTCCAGGCCTAAGGCGTTCAGCGCGGTGTCGATGGGGCCGCGAGCAATGCCACGGCGCGACATGCTGATATGTGAGTAACCGGCATAGCGCTCGGCAGTGATTTCGCCGTCGAGCAGTGGGTGATCCTCACGTACCAGACCGACGAAATGCGTGGAAAACAGGTTCTGCACTTTGACTTCCGGGGTCACCGGACGGGTGTTGCTGACACTCAGATCAATCCGTCCTTCCCGCAGCGCTTCGTCGTCGCCATCGCCCTCGGGGACGAAGCGCAATTCGCAGTGCGGCGCCTGCTGGTCGAGGGTATCGAACAGCTTGCCGCCATATACGCCGATGAAAAAGTCGTTGGCGCGGATGCTGAAACGCCGCCGCAAGGTACCCAATTCCACGCTGTCGGCGGAGCGAAACAGCAGCGCCGCCTGCTCGACGACATCGCGCACCTGCTCGCGCAATTCGAGGGCTTTGGGGGTCGGTACCAGGCCGCGACCGGCGCGCACCAGGATCGGGTCGCCGATGGCTTCACGGATGCGCGTCAGGGTGCGGCTCATGGCGGCAGGGCTGAGGTTCATACGCCGTGCGGCGCCAACCACACTGCCCTCGTCGAGCAGGGCGTCGAGGGCGACCAGAAGGTTCATGTCCGGGAGTTGCATGCTGAGCACTCTTGGCTGATCTGGATTGATTCAGGCGCAATGCTAGCAAACATGTCTCAAGTTTGGCGGCTGCTGTAGGGGCGCCATCGCTGGCAAGCCAGCTCCCACAGGACTTTCGGCGGTCACAGAATCAGTGAACGCCACAATCCTTGTGGGAGCTGGCTTGCCAGCGATGGGGGCAACTCAGTCAATACACATCAGCGCTGCATGCCCCAGCGCTTTACGGTCACCCGCTCCAGCGTATCGAACACCAGATTCTCCACCAGCAACCCGATCAGGATCACCACCGCCAACCCGGCAAACACCTTGTCGGTGTACAGCTCATTGCGGTTCTGGAAGATGTACCAACCTAACCCACCCTTGCCGCTGGTGGCGCCGAACACCAGCTCGGCTGCGATCAGCGTGCGCCAGGCAAACGCCCAGCCGATTTTCAACCCGGCGAGGATCGACGGCAGCGCTGCCGGGATCAGGATGAACAGCACAAAACGCATGCCCTTCAGCCCGTAGTTACGCCCGGCCATGCGCAGGGTTTCCGAGACGCCGAGAAAGCCTGCGTAGGTGTTCAACGCCAGCGCCCACAGCACCGAATGCACCAGTACGAAAATCAGGCTGTTCTGCCCAAGACCGAACCAAAGCAACGCCAGCGGCAGCAAGGCAATCGCCGGCAGCGGGTTGAACATCGAGGTCAGGGTGCTCAGCAGGTCGCGACCGAGCTGGGTCGACACCGCCAGCGTGGTCAGGGCGAATGCCAGGACGATGCCGATCAGATAGCCCTTGATCAGCACCACCAGCGATATCCACACTTTGCCCAGCAACTCACCGCTGCGCAGGCCGTCGTACAGCGCGTGGCCGGTCTGCAGAACGCTCGGCAGCAACAGGTCGTTGTTCTGCACCCGGGCGATCACTTCCCAGAGGATCGCCAGCAGAATCAGGATCACACTCTTACGCAGCCAGCCCTGTTGCCACAGGCGTTGCGCCAACGGCAATTCGCGCTCAAGCGGCACGCTGGTCAATGGTTCAAGGACGGTTTCAAACTCTTGTCGTACAGACGATGGCTGGCTCATCAGGCAATCCTCCAGAACGCTCAATAAGCGATACGAATGTCGTTGAAGTCATGGTCACGCTCGGTCTCCGGCGACTGGCCTTCATCGAACAGCAAGCGGTGAATGCGCCGTGCCGATTCCTGAAACGCCACGCCGCCGAGGCTTTGCAGATCGTATTGATGGCTGTGCACCTCAGCGCGTACCCGCCCCGGATGCGGCGACAGCAGCAGGATGCGATTGCCGACCACCAGCGCCTCTTCAATCGAGTGGGTGACGAACAGCAAGGTGAAGCGCACTTCTTCCCAGAGCAGCAGCAATTCTTCCTGCATCTTGCGCCGGGTCAGCGCATCCAGCGCGGCGAACGGCTCGTCCATTAAAAGGATTTTCGGCTGCATCGCCAGCGCGCGGGCAATCGCCACCCGCGCCTTCATGCCGCCGGACAAGGTGTGGGGATAGGCGTCGGCGAATGCTGCCAGACCGACTTTTTCCAGGTAGTGCAGTGCACGTTCTTCGGCGTCTTTTTTGTTCAAGGTTCGCGAGGCCAGCAGCGGAAACATCACGTTCTGTTTCACGGTTTTCCACGGCGGCAGTTGATCGAATTCTTGGAACACCACGATCCGGTCCGGACCCGGTCCCTCGACCCGCTGACCTTGCAGGCGAATCTCGCCTTCGCTCGGCGCAATGAAACCGGCGGCCGCCTTGAGCAAGGTCGACTTGCCGCAGCCGGACGGGCCGAGCAGCACAAAGCGGTCCGCCGGATCGATTTCGAAACTGACCTGATGGGTGGCCCGCACCACCCGTTGCGGGGTGCGGTATTCGAGGCTGACGTTATCCACCGCCAGCAGCGCTTGCGTGTTGGCGACCGAGTTGCTGGCCGCGTGGCCTTGCAAGAGGGCGTTCATCTCGATCAGCTCCCTTGCAGCGGTTTGGCGTCTTGGAAGAAGTAGTCCTTCCACGATTCCGGTTTGTTCTTGATCGCGCCGACGCGGTAAAGAAATTCGGCCAGTGGATAAGTATTTTTCGGCGTGACGCTGAACTCGAACTGCGGGTTGTCGATGATTTTCAGCAGCTCGGCGCGGTCGATCCTGGCCTTGGTCACGCGGATGTAGGTGTCCGCCGCCGCGCCCTTATCGTTCTGGGCAAATTGCGCGGCTTCGCTCAGCGCCTCGACGAAAGCTTTGTAGGTTTTCGGGTTCTCATTGCGGAATTTCTCGGTGGCAAACAGCACCGTCGGCGAGTTCGGGCCGAGGATGTCGTAGGAGTTGAGCACCACGTGCACGTTCGGGTTCTGCAGCGCCTGATCCTGGAACGGCGGGTTGGAGAAATGCCCGGTCAGTTCGGTGCCGCCGGCAATCAGCGCAGCGGTCGCATCCGGGTGCGGTACGGCGATGGTGTACTTGTCGAGGCGATTGAATTCCTTGTCACCCCACTGCTTGGCCGCGGCGTATTGCAGGAAGCGCGACTGCACCGACACGCCCACCGCCGGCACCGCAATGCGGTCCTTCTCGGTGAAGTCGGCAATGGTTTTGACCTTGGGATTGTTGCTGACCAGGTAGTACGGGAAGTTGCCCAGCGAGGCGACAGCCTTGACGTTCTGCTTGCCGTGGGTGCGATCCCAGATGGTCAGCAACGGGCCGACCCCGGCGCCGGCAATGTCGATGGAACCGGACAAGAGCGCATCGTTGACCGCCGCGCCGCCCGAGAGCTGCGTCCAGTCGACCTTGATGTCGAGGCCTTGCTGCTTGCCGTACTTCTCGATCAGGCCCTGATCGCGCACAACGTTGAGCAATAAATAGACAATCCCGAACTGTTCGGCGATGCGGATTTCACCTTCGGCGTGGGCCACGGTCGGCGCCACCAGGCTGCCGGCAAGCAGGCTGAAACCCAGGCCAATGGCCGCCGCCAGCGGTGCAAAGGGAAGACGTTTGGACATGATCGAATCTCCGGCAAATCAGAAAGGCGCGTCGCCCTGAATGGTCGTGCGATACAGCTTGCGGCGCAGGTGCGCGGGGCAGCCGGCGGCAAGGTGAATCAGCGAACGGTTGTCCCAGAACACCATGTCGTGGGGCTGCCACTGATGGCGGTAGATGTTTTGCGGCAGCACGCTGTGGGCGTAGAGCTCGGCCAGCAGCTGTTGGCTCTCGTCCTCCGGCAGACCGACGATGCGGGTGGTAAAGCCTTCGCTGACGAACAACGCCTTGCGGCCGTTTTCCGGGTGGGTACGGACGATCGGGTGCACCACTTCGGCGACCTGCGCCAGTTGCTCCGGGGTCAGGGTCGGACGCCAGTTGCCTTCGAATTTGGTTTCGCTGTAGCGCGCGGTGTAGGAATGCGCGGCCGAGCGCCCTTCCACGGCTTTGCGCAACGCCTCGGGCAGGTTGTCCCAGGCTTTGTGCATGTCGGCAAACAAGGTGTCGCCGCCCTCGGACGGTAATTCCTGCGCATGCAGCATCGAGCCGAGACTCGGCAGTTCTTTATAGGAGAGATCGGAGTGCCAGAACTTGCCGGCGTCACCGAGACCGATGTTCTGGCCGTTCTCGACGATGTTGGAGACGATGAGAATTTCCGGGTGATTGGCCAGCAGGAACTGCTTGAGCACATGGATCTGCAGCACGCCGAAACGACGGCTGAAATCGATCTGCTGTTGCGGGGTGATGCGCTGGTCGCGGAACACCACGACATGGTGATCCAGATGCGCGCGATGAATGCGCGCGAAGTCATGGTCGTTGACTGGCCGGGTCAGGTCCAGGCCGATGATTTCGGCACCGACGGCACCGCTGAATGGGCGAATCTCGAAGGTTTGCGGCGCGGCAGTCGCGGCGCTTGGGGTGGCAGTAGCTGCGGACATCTTTCAATCTCCCACGCACGGCGCGCTCACGGGCGCGCACGTCGATCAGACACTCACGCTGGATTGCGTGTCGGTTCAGGTCGTGCGGCGCGCCGATTGGTCGGCAGGTACGCAGGTGGGTGACTTTAAAGCTATAAGAACTGGAAATTAAATACCGTTAATGAATAACGATATGGCGGATGGTGAGGAATGTACGGGATGGTGAGTGACGGTTTTTGTCACTTCTGGGCGTAATGTGGCAATTTCACTGGCGTCTTCGCTGGCAAGCCAGCTCCCACAGATTCCGATGTCGAGCACACAATCGTGTTCCAACCGAAAACTCTGTGGGAGCTGGCTTGCCAGCGATGAGGCCATAAAGACCGCTAGAGCATCAACGCTCGTGCAACGCCTCGGCCCGCGCGCGGATGATCGGCTTGAGCAGATAGCTCAGCACCGACTTCTTGCCGGTGATGATATCCACCGACGCGACCATCCCCGGAATGATCAGCAGCGGCTTTTCATCGGTGCCCAAGTGGCTGCGCTCGGTGCGCACCTTGATCATGTAGTAGGTGGTTTTCTTGTCTTCGTCGGTGATGGTGTCGGCGCCAATCTGCTCCAGCTTGGCTTTGAGTCCGCCGTAAATGGTGTAGTCGTACGCGGTGAATTTGACGATCGCTTCCTGCCCCGGATGCAGGAACGCAATGTCCTGCGGGCGGATCTTGGCTTCGACCAGCAAGGTGTCGTCCAGCGGCACGATTTCCACCATGTCGCTGCCCGGCTGGATCACGCCGCCAATGGTGTTGACCAGCAACTTGTTGACGATGCCGCGCACCGGCGAGGTGACCAGCGTCCGGCTGACCCGGTCTTCCAGCGCCTTGCCGGTGGCCTGGGCCTTGTTCAGGTCGGTGCGGGCTTCGTTGAGCTGAGTCAGCGCTTCGCTGCGGAATTTGCCGCGCGTCTCGTCGATCTTGCGCTGGACCTCCTTGATTGCCGATTCGGCGCGCGGGATGGCCAGCGTGGTGGCGTCGAGCTGACCACGGGTTTCGACCTCGGCACGCTTGAGGCGCAGCACCTCCACCGGCGATACGGCACCCTGCGCCACCAGCGGCTCGGACATGTTGATTTCCTGGCGCTGCAGGCCCAGTTGCTGACGATATTGCGCTTGCTTGGAACTGAATTCGCGCAGTTCTTGTTGACGCTGAATCAGTTGTTCCTGCAGTCCACCGATTTCGTCATGCAATTGCTGACGACGGCTGATGTACAACGACTCTTCGCTTTTCGCCTGACCCGGCACGGCTTTAAGCACGTCCTCCGGGAAGTTCAGCGGACGGTCATCGACCTCGGCGCTCAGGCGCTCGACGCGCAACAGCATCGACAGGCGACCAGCTTCGGTTTCGCCGACGTTGGAAGCAAATCGCGTGTCGTCCAGGCGAATCAGCGGTGCGCCGGCCTCGACGATCTGACCTTCCTTGACGAACATTTCCGAGACGATCCCGCCCTCCAGGTTCTGGATTTTCTGGATCTTCGACGACGGAATCGCCTTGCCGTCGCCCTTGGTCACTTCGTCGATCACGGCGAAGTTGGCCCACAGCAGCAGGAACAGGAAGAAGCCGATGATTGCCCAGATGGTCAGGCGCACGACGCGCGGGGCGTCCTCGATCAGCGCTTTGTTGACCTCCGGCAGCGGCTGGCCCTGCAACGAGGCAGAACCCTTGAAGTAGCGACGGATCGACTCTTTGACACCCGACTTAAGCAACACTGATCTGCCCCTTCTTCAACGCTTCCATCACGGCGGCTTTCGGGCCATCGGCGAGAATCTGTCCACGGTCGACCACCAGCAGCCGGTCGACCAGCGACAGCAGCGAGGCCCGGTGCGTCACCAGCACCACGGTCTTGTTTTCAACCACGGCAGCCAAGCGTTGCTTGAGGCGTTCTTCGCCGGTGTTGTCCATGGCGCTGGTCGGTTCGTCGAGCAGCAGGATTGGTGGGTTGAGCAGCAGCGCCCGCGCCAGTGCGACGTTCTGCCGTTGGCCACCGGACAGGTTCTGCCCGCGTTCACCGACTTGCAGTTCATAACCCTGCGGATGCAGGCGGGCGAATTCGTGCACGCCCGCGAGCTCTGCGGCTTGCAGCACCAGCTCGTCTTCGACGTAGCGCGCGCCGGAGATCAGGTTGTCACGCAGGGTGCCGGCCAGTAACTGGATGTCCTGCGGCACGTAGCCGATGTTGTAGCGCAGCTCGCTGACGTCGATCTGGCGGATGTCGACGCCATCTACCAGCAGCGCGCCGTCATCCGGTTGGTACAAGCCGACCAGCAGTTTCGCCAGCGAACTCTTGCCCGAACCGCTGCGGCCGATGATGCCGATCTTCTCGCCGGGACGAATGACCAGGTTGATGTTCTTCAGCGCCGGGTTCTGTTGTTCCGGGTAGGTGAAGTTCAGCTGACGGCACTCGATCGCGCCCTGCAACACCTTGCGGCTCAGCGGACGCTCTTCGAAATTGCGCTCCTGCGGCAGCTCCATCATTTGGTCAACCGAGGTCATGGTCACCCGCGCCTGCTGATAACGCGTCAGCAAACCGGACAGCGAGGCCAGCGGGCTGAGCGCGCGGCCGCTGAGCATGTAGCAGGCAATCAGACCGCCCATGCTCAGGTTGCCGGCGATGATCTGGTACACCCCGAAGACGATCATGATCACCCCGGCCAGTTGCTGAATCAGCAGGGTGATGTTCATCGCCAGACCGGAGAGCATTTTCACCCGCAGCTCGAGGCGGCTGAGGGTGCCGATGGTCTGTTCCCACTGATACTGGCGTTCGCTTTCGGCGTTGTTGACCTTGACCGCGTCGAGGCCGGCGAGGGTTTCGATCAGGCTCGACTGCCGCTCGGCGCCGAGGGCCATGGTGCGCTCCATGGTCGCGACCAGCGGTTTCTGCAGCGCGTAACCGATCAACAAGGCAATCGGGAACGCCAGCACCGGAATCCACACCAGATGCCCGCCGAGAATCGCGATGACGATGAAGATCAGGAGGGTGAACGGCAGGTCGATCAGGCTGGTCAGGGTCAGCGAGGCGAGAAAGTCGCGCAGGCTCTGAAACTCATGGATGTTCTGCGCAAAACTGCCGACCCGCGCCGGGCGGTACTTCATGGCCATGCCGACGATGCGTTCGAACAGCGTCGCGGAGATGATCAGGTCGGTTTTCTTGCCGGCCAGATCCAGGCACAGACTGCGCAGGCTCTTGAGAATCAGATCGAAAATGTAGGCACCGGTGATGCCCAGCGCCAGCACCCACAGGGTCGCTTCGGCCTGGTTCGGCACCACGCGGTCGTAGACGTTCATCACGAACAGCGGCGCGGCCATGGCGATGATGTTGATCAGGAAACTCGCGGCGATCGCATCGGCGTACAGCCAGCGCGAACGCTTGAGGGTGTCGCGAAACCACGAGCGTGCACGCGGGATCAGCGTGCCGTGGTTGACGTCGAATTTGTGCTGCGGCTGGGCGAAGAACACTTTGCCGGTGTAGTCGTCGGCCAGCAGTTCGCGGCTGACCACCGATTCGCCGCCGTCGCTTTCGCTGAGCAGCACCCGGGCTTCGTTGTCACCTTGCCAGCCGAGCAGGACCGCGCTGCGGCCATCCTTGAGCAGCAACAGCGCCGGCATGGCAATCGCCGGAATCTCTTCCAGCTTGCGTTGCAGCACCCGACCCTGCAGCCCGGCGCGAGCCGCTGCGCGGGGCAGCAACTCGACGCTCAGGCGCTGCTTGGGCAGCGGCAGACCGGTGGTGAGCATCGCCGCACTGGCGGGTTTCTGGTGCAGCATGCACAGAGCGAGCAGACCATCCAGCAACGGATCGTCGTGCATCGCGCGCGGATCATGAATGAGTTGAACTCGACTGACTTCTGATTCCACGCTCGGCACTCTTGGCTAACAATTGAACAATGAAGGTTCTGCTCAATTCATACCGGGCAGTTGGACCTTCGGCTTCACATCGTTCTGCACGACGGATGCCAACGGTGCGACCACTCCCTGGCTCTTGAGCAACTCGCCCATGGTCGCCTTGATTCGATACTGAGTAAATAACTGAATGTTCTTGATCTCGGCCAAACGGCGCGAAGCGGTGAACAACTCGTTTTCGCTGTCGAGCAAATCGAGCAGGGTGCGCTCGCCGAGGCTGAACTGACGCTGGTAGGCGGTACGCACGGCGGTGCTGTGATCAACGTACTGCTGAGCGATCGGCACCTGCGCATTGGCGTTGTTCAGGGCATTCCAGGCCAGACCCAGTTCTTCATTCAATTGACGCAGAGCGTTGTTGCGGATGTCCAGCGCCTGGTTGGACAGGTACGACTTGGATTCCAGATCGGCCTTGTTGCTGCCACCGGAGTACAGGTTGAAGCGCATGCGCAGCATGGCCTGCCACTCGTTGTTATGGCCGTTCTGACCGTCAAGATCGTTGTCGGCGGTGCGACCCAGCTCGGCGTCGAAACGTGGGTAGAAGGTCGACTTGGCGGTTTCGTACTGCTTCTCGGCAGCAGCGATATCGGACTCGGCCGAGCGCAGGATCGGGCTGTTTTCCAGCATCTGCTGCCGCGCTTCATTGAGGTTGGCCGGCATCATTGCCATGAACGGCGCCGGACGCTCCAGCTGGTCAGGCATCTGGCCGACGGCACTGAGGAAGTTGGTCTCGGAGTCGGCGAGGTTGGTCTGCTCGGTGATCAGGTTATTGCGCGCCTGGGCCATCCGCGCTTCGGCCTGATCGAGGTCGGCACCACTGCCGACGCCGCGCTGGGTGCGCAGTTGAATCTGGTCGTAGATGCGCTGGTGGCTCTTGAGGTTTTCTTCGGCCAGACGCACGAATTCGCGGCGGGTCAACACGTCCAGGTACACCTGGGCGACGGTCAGCGCGGTGCGCTCGGAAGTCCCCAGCAGGGAGTAGGCGCGGGAGTTGACGGTGGCTTGTTGACGCCCGACTTCGCTCGACGTCGCAAAACCGTCAAAGACCATTTGCGAGAGACGTAAACTTGACTCACTGCGGTTCAGCGTCTCCCAGTGGTTGCCGCCACCGTTGGCGCGCGTGGTCACGCTGTCGGTGCCCTCACGGCCATAACCACCCAGCAGGTCGACCTTGGGCAGGTATCCACCTTTCGCAGCCTTTAACTGATAATCCGCCGCCAGACGACTGTTGACCCCTGCCTGGATTTCCGGATGGACATCCAGTGCCTGTTGCATGGCTTCCGGTAAGGATTGTGCATGGGCGAAAGAGGCGGCCAGAGCGAAGGGTAGAGCCTTGAACAAGTGCAAACGCATGGTAAAGATTTCCCAGGACTTCTTGTCTTGAATCACAGCAAAACGTGCTGCTGCGTCGGATGATTGGCAACCGGAATGACCGTATGTCGGAAAGTTCAAAATAGGAACTGGATCACACGCTGAGGGACAGGTCGCCGCGGAAATATCAATGTGACATTAGTGGGGCGATTGTTTAGGATGGCACCCAGAAGGTCAATAGTTTGGCATAAAGTTAATAGCGAAAGAATCTAGCCAAAATATTGACGAAAAGAAGCGTCAAACTTGATTCGCAAATTTTAAAAGTACGTCCAGACTGAATCGGCGCCGAAGCCATCAGGCAATGGAAGTCAACTGAACGTAACACCCGGAGAGTCTTCAATGAGCAGTGTTGTTGCCATCGTCAAAAGCATTGTCGGTCAGGTATTCGTGGTATCCCCCGAGGGTGTACGCCGCGTGCTCGTTGAAGGCGATCGCCTGTTCGTCGGCGACCAGATCGATACTGGCCTCTCCGGCGCTGTATCGCTGGAACTGGCGGATGGCCGCACCCTGGACCTGGGTCGCGAAACGCAGTGGAGCGCCAACGCGCCCGACTCCAGCACGGACCTGGCCGAAGCCACCGCGCAGGCCGCACCTTCTGTAACCGAGTTGCAGCAGGCCATCGCCGCCGGCGCCGACCCGACCACTGCTCTTGAAGCCACCGCTGCCGGCGCGACCGCCGCGGGGACTGGCGGCGCGGCAGGCGGCGGCCACAGTTTCGTGATGCTCGACGCCACTGCTGGCCGCGTCGACCCGACCATCGGCTTCCCGACCGCGGGCATCAACGCCGGTGCGCAAGCGGCGCAGAACATCACCGGTGGCCAGACCACCGACACCACCGCCAACGCCCTGCGTGAGTCGACCCTGAGCCTCAGCGCCACGCCGACCATCACCGAAGCCGGCGGCGTGCTGGTCTACACCGCGACCCTGACCCAGGCGCCGCTGACCGACCTGACCATCACCCTGTCCAACGGCTCGGTGATCGTGATTCCCGCCGGCTCCACCACCGGCACCGTCAACGTGCCGCTGGCGCCGAACGACACCGTTTATAACGACCCGACCCAGATCGACGTGACCGTCACCGGCACCACTGGCGGCAACGGCATCACCGTGACCCCGCCGACCACTCCGGCCACGACCCAGGTCACCGACACCATCGACACCACCACTGTCACCCTGACCGCTGGCAGCAGCGTCACTGAAGGCGGCCAGATCACCTACACCGCGACCTTGACCAACCCGGCACAGACGCCGGTCACCGTCACCCTGTCCAACGGTTCGACCATCACCATCGAAGCCGGCCAGACCACGGGCACTGTCAACGTGCCAACCGCGCCGAATGACGTCTACAACAACGGCAGCACCGTCAGCACCACCATCACTGGTGCCACTGGCGGCAACTTCGAAAACCTGGTGCCGAACACGACGCCAGCCGTGACGAACATCGTCGATTCGCGCGACACCACCGGCCTGACCCTGACCGCTACCGGCAGCGTGGTTGAAGGTGGCCAGATCACCTACACCGCGACCCTGACCAACCCGGCGCAGACGCCGGTCACCGTCACCCTGTCCAATGGCTCGACCATCACCATCGAAGCCGGCCAGACCACGGGCACCATCAACGTGCCGACTGCGCCAAACGACGTCTATAACAACGGCGGCACCGTCAGCACCACGATTACCGGTGCTACCGGCGGCAACTTCGAGAACCTGGTGCCAAACACGACGCCAGCGACCACCACCGTCACTGACTCCATCGACACCACCAACCTGTCGCTGAGTGCCACTGGCACCGTGGCCGAAGGCGGTTCGATCGTTTACACCGCGACCCTGACCAATCCGGCCGGTACCCCGGTGACCGTGACGTTGAGCAACGGCTCCGTCATCACCATCGAAGCTGGCAAGACCACCGGTACCGTAACCGTTCCAGCCCCTGCCGATGACGTCTACAAAGACGCCGGCAAAGTCGAAGTCAGCATTACCGGCACCAGCGGTGGCAATTTCGAGAACCTGGTACCAAGTACCGATCCAGCCGTCACCGAAGTCACCGACACCATCGACACTTCGACGGTCAAACTGACCGCCGATACCTCGGTCGCTGAAGGCGGCACCGTCACTTACACCGCCACCGTAGGCGCGCCGGTCACCGGTTCGCCAGTGACCGTGACCCTGGCGAACGGCCAGACCATCACCATCGAAGTCGGCAAGACCACCGGCACCGTGACTACCACCGCACCGAACGATGCGCTGACCGGCAACCCGCCGCTGACCAACGCCATCACCAACGTCAGTGGCGGTAACTACGAGAACCTCGTCGCCGACAAAACCCCGGTTTCGACCACCGTTACCGACACCGTCGACACCACCAATCTGTCGCTGAGTGCCACTGGCTCCGTCGCTGAAGGCGGTTCGATCGTTTACACCGCGACCCTGACCAACGCTGCCGGTTCGCCGGTCACCGTGACCCTGAGCAACGGCGCCGTGATCACCATCGAGGCCGGTAAAACTACCGGCACCGTGACCGTTCCGGCGCCTGCCGATGACGTCTATAAAGACGCCGGCAAAGTGGAAGTCAGCATTACCGGAACCAGCGGTGGCAATTTCGAGAACCTCGTTCCAAGCACCGAGCCCGCTGTCACCGAAGTGACCGACACCATCGATACTTCGACCGTCAAACTGTCCGCTGACACTTCGGTCGCCGAGGGCGGCACGGTGACTTACACCGCTACGGTTGGCGCCCCCGTGACCGGTTCGCCGGTTGTCGTGACTCTGGCCAACGGCCAGACCATCACTATCGAAGTGGGTAAAACCACCGGCACCGTGACCACCACCGCGCCGAACGATGCGTTGAACGGTCACGAACCACTGACCAACGCGATCACTGGCGTGAGCGGTGGCAACTACGAAAACCTCGTCGCCGACAAAACCCCGGTTTCGACCAGCGTTACCGACACCGTTGACACCACCAACCTGTCGCTGAGTGCCACTGGCTCCGTCGCTGAAGGCGGTTCGATCGTCTACACCTCAACCCTGACCAATCCAGCGGGCACACCAGTCACCGTGACCCTGAGCAACGGTTCGGTGATCACTATTGAAGCCGGTAAAACGACCGGCACCGTGACGGTTCCGGCGCCAGCCGATGACGTCTACAAAGACGCCGGCAAGGTCGAAGTCACGATCAAGGATGCGTCCGGCGGCAACTTCGAAAATCTGGTGCCGAGCACCGTTCCGGCCGTCACCGAAGTCACCGACACCATCGATACCTCTACCGTGAAGCTCAGCGCCGATACTTCGGTGGCTGAAGGTGGCACCGTCACTTACACCGCGACCGTAGGCGCACCAGTCACCGGCTCGCCAGTGACTGTCACGTTGGCCAACGGCCAGACCATCACCATCGAAGTGGGTAAAACCACCGGCACTGTGACCACTGTCGCGCCAAATGACGCATTGACCGGCCACGCGCCATTGACCAACGCGATCACTAACGTGAGCGGCGGCAATTACGAAAACCTCGTCGCCGACAAGACGCCGGTCAGCACCACCGTCACTGACACCGTGGACACGACGAATCTGTCGCTCAGCGCCACCAACTCGGTCGCCGAGGGCGGTTCGATCACTTACACCGCGACCCTCACCAATGCCGCTGGCTCGCCAGTCACCGTGACGCTGTCCAACGGTTCGGTGATTACCATCGAAGCGGGCAAGACCACCGGCACCGTGACGGTTCCAGCGCCAGCCGATGACGTCTACAAAGACGCCGGCAAGGTTGAAGTCACCATCAACGGTGCAACCGGTGGCAACTTCGAGAACCTTGTTCCGAGCACTGTTCCGGCAGTGACTGAAGTCACTGACACCATCGACACCACGTCGGTGAAACTGACCGCAACCGAGTCCGCTGCTGAAGGTGGCACCGTCACCTACACCGCGACTGTCGGTGCTCCGGTAACCGGCTCGCCTGTGGTCGTGACCCTGGCCAATGGTCAGAACATCACCATCGAAGTCGGCAAGACCACCGGCACTGTGACCACCACCGCACCGAACGATGCGTTGAACGGTCATGCGCCGCTGACTAACGCCATCACCGACGTGAGCGGCGGCAACTACGAGAATCTGGTTGCAGACAAAACCCCGGTCAGCACCACCGTGACCGACACCGTCGACACCACCAACCTGTCGCTGAGCGCGACTCCGGCGGTGAACGAAGGCGGCCAGATCACCTACACCGCCACCCTGACCAACGCCGCCGGCACTCCGGTGACCGTGACGTTGAGCAATGGCGCAGTGATCACCATCGACGCCGGCAAAACTTCCGGCACCGTGACCGTCGATGCACCGAAGGATGACGTCTACAAGGACGCCGGCACCGTTGAAGCGACCATCAAGGGCGCGACCGGTGGCGACTTCGAAAACCTGGTCACCAGCAACACGCCGGCGGTGACCACCGTCAACGACACCATCGACACCTCCACCGTGTCGCTGACCGCCACCGCCAACGTCGCCGAAGGCGAGACCGTGGTCTACACCGCGAGCGTGACCGCACCTGTAACCGGCTCGCCAGTTGTGGTCACTCTGTCCAATGGCCAGACCATCACCATCGCCGTCGGTGAGACCACCGGCAGCGTGAATTTCGTCGCGCCGAACAGCCCATTGGCGGGCGGCAGCTCGCTAAGCGTCGCCATCGACAAGGTTGCCGGCGGTAACTATGAAAACCTGGTGGCCGACAAGACACCGGCAAACACCTCAGTGTCGGACACTGTCGACACCACCAACCTGAACCTGACCGCCAGCGACTCCGTTGCAGAAGGTGGCTCGATCGTCTACACCGCGACCCTGACCAACCCGGCCGGGACTCCGGTGACCGTGACCCTGTCCAACGGCGCGGTGATCACCATCGAAGCCGGTAAAACCACCGGTACCGTGACCGTTCCAGCTCCGGCCGATGACGTTTACAAAGACGCCGGTAAAGTCGAAGCGACCATTTCCAGCGCCACCGGTGGCAACTTCGAGAATCTGGTGCCTAGCACGGTTCCGGCCGTCACCAACGTTACCGACACCATCGATACCACCACGGTCAAACTGACCGCGACCGAGTCTGCGGCTGAAGGTGGCACCGTCACCTATACCGCTACCGTGGGCGCACCAGTGACCGGTTCGCCTGTGGTCGTGACCCTGGCCAACGGTCAGAACATCACCATCGAAGTCGGCAAAACCACCGGCACCGTCACCACCACCGCGCCGAACGATGCGCTGACCGGCCATGCGCCGCTGACCAACGCCATCACCGACGTGAGCGGCGGTAACTACGAAAACCTTGTGGCGGATAAAACGCCGGTTTCGACTAATGTCACCGACACCGTCGACACCACCAACCTGTCGCTGTCCGCGACCGGTACCGTGGCCGAAGGTGGCTCGATCGTTTACACCGCAACCCTGACCAATCCGGCCGGGACTCCGGTGACCGTGACCCTGTCCAACGGCGCGGTGATCACCATCGAAGCCGGTAAAACCACCGGCACCGTGACCGTTCCAGCTCCGGCCGATGACGTTTACAAAGACGCGGGTAAAGTCGAAGCAACCATTTCCACCGCGACCGGTGGCAACTTCGAGAATCTGGTGCCTAGCACGGTTCCGGCCGTCACCAACGTTACCGACACCATCGACACCACCACGGTCAAACTGACCGCGACCGAGTCTGCGGCTGAGGGTGGCACCGTCACCTACACCGCAACCGTCGGTGCACCGGTAACCGGTTCGCCAGTGACCGTGACTCTCGCCAACGGCCAGAACATCACCATCGAAGTGGGTAAAACCACCGGTACTGTAACCACTACAGCACCGAACGACGCGCTGACCGGCCATGCGCCGTTGACCAACGCCATCACTAACGTGACCGGTGGCAATTACGAGAATCTGGTCGCCGACAAAACCCCGGTTTCGACCACCGTTACCGATACAGTCGACACCACCAACCTGTCGCTGAGCGCAACCAATTCGGTCGCCGAGGGTGGTTCGATCATCTACACCGCGACCTTGACCAACGCCGCTGGCTCGCCAGTCACCGTGACGTTGAGCAACGGCGCCGTCATCACCATCGAGGCCGGCAAAACCACCGGCACCGTAACCGTTCCAGCGCCAGCCGATGACGTTTACAAAGACGCAGGCAAAGTCGAAGCGACCATTTCGACCGCCACCGGTGGCAACTTCGAGAACCTGGTGCCGAGCACTGTTCCAGCCGTCACCAACGTGACCGACACCATCGACACCTCGACCGTCAAACTGACTGCCGACACTTCGGTGGCCGAAGGTGGCACCGTCACCTATACCGCAACCGTCGGTGCGCCGGTAACCGGTTCTCCGGTTGTGGTTACCTTGGCCAACGGCCAGAACATCACCATCGAAGTGGGTAAAACCACAGGCACCGTGACCAGCACTGCACCGAACGATGCGCTGACCGGTCATGCGCCGCTGACCAACTCGATCACCGGTGTGACTGGTGGCAATTACGAAAACCTCGTGGCTGACAAAACCCCGGTCAGCACTAACGTCACCGATACCGTCGACACCACCAACCTGTCGCTCAATGCGACCGGCACCGTGGCCGAGGGTGGCTCGATCGTTTACACCGCGACCCTGACCAATGCGGCTGGCTCGCCAGTCACCGTGACTCTGTCGAACGGCGCCGTGATCACCATCGACGCCGGTAAAACCACTGGCACTGTGACCGTTCCGGCGCCAGCCGATGACGTGTACAAAGACGCAGGTAAAGTCGAAGCGACCATTTCCACCGCGACCGGTGGCAACTTCGAAAACCTGGTACCGAGCACCGTGCCGGCTGTCACTCAGGTCACCGACACCATCGATACCACCACGGTCAAGCTGACCGCGTCTGAGTCTGCGGCAGAAGGCGGCACCGTCACCTATACCGCTACCGTCGGCGCGCCAGTGACCGGTTCGCCTGTGGTCGTGACCCTGGCCAACGGTCAGAACATCACCATCGAGGTGGGTAAAACCACTGGCACCGTCACCACCACCGCACCGAACGATGCGCTGAACGGTCATGCGCCTTTGACCAATGCCATCACCGACGTGAGCGGCGGTAACTACGAGAATCTGGTCGCTGACAAGACACCGGTTTCGACCACCGTTACCGACACTGTCGACACCACCAACCTGTCCCTCAGCGCAACCAACTCGGTCGCCGAGGGTGGTTCGATCATCTACACCGCGACCTTGACCAACGCCGCTGGCTCACCAGTCACCGTGACGTTGAGCAACGGCGCCGTGATTACCATCGAAGCGGGCAAAACCACTGGCACTGTGACCGTTCCGGCACCTGCCGATGACGTGTACAAAGACGCCGGCACCGTTCAAGCAACGATCACCAACGCTACCGGTGGCAACTTCGAAAATCTGGTACCGAGTACTGTGCCGGCTGTGACTCAGGTCACCGACACCATTGATACCACCACGGTCAAACTGACCGCGACCGAGTCTGCTGCCGAAGGTGGTACCGTCACCTACACCGCGACCGTTGGTGCGCCAGTGACTGGCTCGCCAGTCGTGGTGACCCTGGCCAACGGTCAGAACATCACCATCGAAGTCGGCAAAACCACCGGCACCGTCACCACCACCGCACCGAACGATGCGCTGACCGGTCATGCGCCATTGACCAACGCGATCACTGACGTGAGCGGTGGCAACTACGAGAACCTCGTTGCCGACAAAACCCCGGTCAACACCACGGTCACCGATACAGTCGACACCACCAACCTGTCGCTGTCCGCGACCGGTACCGTGGCCGAAGGTGGCTCGATCGTTTACACCGCGACCCTGACCAACGCCGCTGGCTCCCCAGTCACCGTGACCCTGTCGAACGGCGCCGTGATCACCATCGACGCCGGTAAAACCACCGGCACCGTGACCGTTCCGGCTCCGGCTGATGACGTCTACAAAGACGCCGGCACCGTTGAGGCCACGATCAAGAGCGCGACTGGCGGCAATTTCGAAAACCTGGTGACCAGCAACACCCCGGCCGTGACCAGCGTCACCGATACCATCGATACCACCACGGTCAAACTGACCGCGACCGAGTCTGCGGCTGAAGGTGGCACTGTCACTTACACCGCGACCGTCGGTGCGCCAGTCACCGGTTCGCCGGTTGTGGTGACTCTGGCCAACGGTCAGAACATCACCATCGAAGTCGGTAAAACCACCGGCACGGTGACCACCACCGCGCCGAATGACGTATTGACCGGTCATGCACCGTTGACCAACGCCATTACTAACGTGACCGGCGGCAACTACGAAAATCTGGTGGCCGACAAGACCCCGGTCAGCACCACCGTGACCGACACTGTCGACACCACCAACCTGTCCCTGAGCGCAACCAACTCGGTCGCCGAGGGTGGTTCGATCATCTACACCGCAACCCTGACCAACGCCGCTGGCTCGCCAGTGACCGTGACGTTGAGCAACGGTGCAGTCATCACCATCGACGCGGGCAAAACCACCGGCACCGTCACCGTTCCGGCTCCAGCGGACGACGTCTACAAAGACGCCGGTACCGTGCAGGCGACCATCAAGTCGGCGACAGGTGGCAACTTCGAAAATCTGGTACCAAGCACCACGCCGGCCGTAACCAACGTCACCGACACCATCGACACCACTGGGGTGAAACTCACCGCCACTGGCACCGTGGCTGAAGGTGGCACCGTCACCTACACCGCCACCGTCGGTGCGCCAGTCACGGGTTCGCCTGTCGTTGTGACACTTGCCAACGGCCAGACGATCACCATCGACATCGGCAAGACCACCGGCACCGTGACCGCCATCGCGCCGAACGATGCGCTGACCGGCCACGCGCCGTTGACCAACTCGATCACTGACGTGACTGGCGGCAACTACGAAAATCTGGTGGCCGACAAGACGCCGGTCAGCACCACTGTGACCGACACTGTTGACACCACCAACCTGTCCCTGAGCGCCACTAATACGGTCGCCGAGGGTGGTTCGATCATTTACACCGCAACCCTGACCAACGCGGCCGGCTCGCCAGTCACCGTGACTCTGTCGAACGGCGCCGTGATCACCATCGACGCCGGCAAAACCACCGGCACCGTGACCGTGCCGGCTCCGGCTGACGACGTCTACAAAGATGCCGGCACCGTCCAGGCCACCATCACCAATGCCAGCGGTGGCAATTTCGAAAATCTGGTACCAAGCACCACGCCAGCCGTGACCAGTGTCACCGACACCATCGACACCACCACCGTGAAGCTGAGCGCCACCGGCACCGCAGCGGAAGGCGGCAACGTTGTCTACACCGCCACCGTCGGTGCGCCAGTCACTGGCTCGCCAGTCGTGGTAACCCTGGCTAACGGCCAGACGATCACCATCGACATCGGCAAGACCACCGGCACCGTGACCACTGCTGCGCCAAACGACGCGCTGACCGGCCACGCTCCACTGACCAATGCCATCACCAACGTCAGCGGCGGCAACTACGAGAACCTCGTGGCCGACAAAACGCCGGTCAGCACCACCGTGACCGATACCGTCGACACCACCAACCTGTCGCTGTCCGCGACCGGCACCGTGGCCGAAGGCGGCTCGATCGTTTACACCGCAACCCTGACTAACGCCGCTGGCTCGCCAGTGACCGTGACCCTGAGCAACGGCGCCGTGATCACCATCGACGCCGGCAAAACCACCGGCACCGTCACCGTCCCTGCTCCGGCCGACGACGTCTATAAAGACGCCGGCACCGTGCAGGCCACGATCAAGACTGCCACCGGTGGCAGCTTCGAAAATCTGGTACCAAGCACCACGCCAGCCGTGACCAGCGTCACCGACACCATCGACACCACTGGCGTGAAGCTCAGCGCCACGGGCACCGTGGCCGAAGGTGGCACCGTCACCTACACCGCCACCGTCGGCGCACCTGTGACTGGCTCGCCAGTCGTGGTGACCCTGGCCAACGGCCAGACGATCACCATCGACATCGGCAAGACCACCGGCACCGTGACCAGCATCGCGCCAAACGATGCACTGACCGGCCACGCGCCGTTGACCAACTCGATCAGCAACGTGACCGGCGGCAATTACGAAAACCTCGTGGCCGACAAGACCCCGGTCAGCACCACCGTGACCGACACCGTCGACACCACCAGCCTTTCGCTGAGCGCGACCCCGGCGGTGAACGAGGGCGGCCAGATCACCTACACCGCGACCCTGAGCAACGCCGCCGGCTCGCCAGTGACCGTGACCCTGAGCAACGGTTCGGTGATCACCATCGACGCCGGCAAAACCACTGGCACCGTGACCGTTCCGGCTCCGGCTGACGATGTCTACAAAGACGCCGGCAGCGTGCAGGCGACCATCACCAACGCCAGCGGTGGCAACTTCGAGAACCTGGTACCGAGCACGACACCGGCCGTCACCAGCGTCGCCGATACCATCGACACCACCACCGTCAGCATCACCGGCAGCACCTCGGTGACCGAAGGCCAGACCGCCAGCTACACCGTCAGCCTGACCCACCCGGCGCAAACCGACGTGACCCTGAAAATCGTCTACAGCGGCACCGCCGCCGACGGTTCGGACTTCACTGGCGTGTACACCGTGAAGATCCCGGCAGGCGCCAGCAGCGCGCAGTTCAACGTCGCGACCATCGATGACAAGATCACCGAAGGCACCGAGAACTTCGTGGTCAAGATCGACTCGGCCACCGGCGGCAACTTCGAGAACCTGGCTGTCAGCAGCACCAACGGCAGCGTCAGCACCTCGATCATCGACAACGATGCGCCACCGGTCATCGACCTGGATGCCAACAACTCCAGCGGCGCCACCGGTGCCGACTACAAGGTGACGTTCACCGAAAACACCCCGGGCGCCGGCGTGTCGATTGCCGACACTGACCTGACGATCACCGACCCGGACAGCACCATGCTGACCGGTGCGACCATCGTCCTGACCAACCGTCAGGACGGCGATGCGCTGAACCTTGGCAACAGCGTCAACGGCATCACCATCAATGCCAACAGCACCAACGGCACCGTGACCCTGACCCTGTCGGGTAACGCGACGCTGGCCGACTACATGCAGGCCATCAAGAACATCACCTTCACCAACAGCAGTGAAGACCCGAGCACCGTGCCACGGATCATCACCGTGACCGTGACCGATGGCGGCAACTACTCCAACACTGCGACCACCACGGTCAACGTGGTGGCGGTCAACGATGCGCCGGTTGCGGCTCCGGTCAACGTCACCGGCACCGAAGACACCCCGCTGATCCTCGGCTGGTCGACCTTCGGTGTGACCGACGTGGACAGTCCGGCCAGCAGCCTGGGGATCAAAATCACCCAGCTGCCGGGCGAAGGCAAACTGCAGTACCTGGACGGTTCGACCTGGAAAGACGTCGCCAACAACCAGACCTTCAGCAAGGCTGACATCGACGCGGGCAAGCTGCGCTTCCTGCCGGATGCCAACGAGTCGGGCGTCAACGGTTACAGCGGCACCGGCATGGGCAACAACCAGGCCGACTACGCGCAGATCAAGTTCCAGCCCACCGACGGCCAACTGCTGGGCAACACCGGCACCGTGAAGATCGACATCACGCCAGTGGCGGATGCACCGACCGTGAGCGTGGCCGACAACAGCGTGAAATCCACCGGACTGGTCAAGGAAGTCTGGACCGGTCTGGCGGGCCTGGGTACCAGCGGCAATGGCGCTGACTCGACCACGCTGAAAAACGTGATCGATGGCGCCGGCACCCCGAACTCCAGCACCAACGTGACCAACGTGCAGTCGGACGGCAGCGTGACCGCCGGCACCGCGTCGAAAACCTCGGGCCTGATCTATCTGGAAGCCGGCAAGACCTACAGCTTCAGCGGCGTGGCTGACGACAGCCTGCTGATCACCATCGGCGGCAAGAGCGTGGCTTCGGGCACCTGGGGCGCGGGCGGTACGATCAGCGGTTCGTTTACCCCGACCACCAGCGGCTACTACACCCTGGACATCTACCACCACAACCAGAGCGGCCCGGGCAGCTATGACGTGAACCTGTCGGTCAACGGCAGCACGCCGATCGACCTGAGCAGCGCCGGCGTGCCGATCTACACCGGCGTGCAGGATCTGGTGAACGCCGGTGTGACCGTCTCCGACCTGCACGGTACCAACGGCGAAGGCTATTACGACGGCTACAAACTCAACACCGGCGCCGAAGGCACCACGGTGAAACTGTCGGCGATCAACACCGCGCTGACCGACACCGACGGCTCGGAAACTCTGAGCGTGAAGATCAGCGGTGCGCCGGTCGGTTCGGTACTCTCCGACGGCCATGGCCACAGTTTCACCGTCACCGCGGGCAACGGCGAAGCCAACGTCACCGGCTGGAGCCTCGGCAGCCTGACCGTGACCCCGCCGACCTACTACAACGGCCAGTTCAACCTGACCGTGACGTCGACTTCCACTGAGATGGTCGGCGGCTCGGCCAGCAGCACCGCGACGATTCCGGTCACCGTGGTGCCGGCGGTGTACAACGCCGTGGTCGGTACTTCGGGCGATGACACCTTCAACGGCACCGACGGCAACGACATCATGGTCGCCGACATCGGCGGTCTGACTGTGGTGCCGGGTACCAACTACAACATTGCGTTCATGGTCGACAGCTCGGGCAGTATGAGCACCTCGTCGATCAACGCGGCCAAAGACTCGCTGACCTCGGTGTTCAACACCCTCAAGCAGAGCCTGGGCGGCAGCAACTCGGGGACCGTGAACATCTTCCTGGTGGACTTCGATACCCAGGTCAACAAGTCGGTCTCGGTGAACCTCAACGACCCGAACGCGCTGACCCAGCTCAAAGCCGTACTCGACTCGATGACCTCCGGTGGCGGCACCAACTACGAAGACGTGTTCAAGACCACGGCCAACTTCTTCCAGAGCACGGAAGCGCTGGCCAACACCGGGGCGAAGAACCTTACCTACTTCATCACCGACGGCCAGCCGACCTACTACCAGAGCGGCGAGCAGACCAACCCGACGCTGTATGGCAGCGTGAAGTTCGACAGTGTGGTCACGACCAGCAACTACAAGCTGGGCGATACCTTCAGCACGTACATCGACAACACGCATTACCTGAGCATCAACTCCAGCGGTTATGCCCAGTTGCAGACCTACAACGGCCGCGGCTGGACCACCACCAACCTGGGCACGGTTCACGCTCAGGGTGACGGCACCTACGAGCTGTCGAGCCTGGCCGGCACTGGTAACAGCACCACGACTGCCACCACCGACAACTCCAGCAGCAGCTTCGCCTTGCTCAGCGGTCTGTCGAACGTCGAAGCCATCGGTATCAACAGCGGTGTCAGCCTCAACGACCTGAAACCGTATGACTCGGATCACTTGCCGCAAACCAACATCGATCCGAAGGATCTGGCCAACTCGATCATCGGCCATACCGAAGCGACGATGCCGGGCAACGACACTGTCAGCGGTGGCGACGGCAACGACATCCTGTTCGGCGACCTGGTGAGCTTCAACGGCATTGCCGGTGAGGGTTATCAGGCGATGCAGGCGTTCGTGGCCAAGGAAACCGGGGTTGACGTCAGCAAAGTCACCACCAGCAACGTGCACCAGTACATCACCGAGCACTATCAGGCGTTCGATGTCTCCGGTGCGCACGATGGCAACGACACGCTGCTGGGTGGCGCAGGCAATGACATCCTCTTCGGCTCGGGCGGCAACGACCTGCTCGACGGCGGCAAGGGCAATGACATCCTGCTCGGCGGCACCGGCAACGACACGCTGATCGGTGGCCAGGGCAACGACATCCTGATCGGTGGTTCCGGTGCCGACACCTTCGTCTGGAAAGCAGGCGACACCGGCAACGACGTGATCAAGGACTTCAACGCCAGCGAAGGCGACCGCATCGACCTGCGTGACCTGTTGCAGGGCGAAACCGGCAGCACCATCGACAACTTCCTGAAGATCACCACGGTTGATGGCACGTCGTCGCTGCAAGTCAGCTCGGCGGGCAAGTTCAACTCCGGCGACGCGGCAGCCGCCACGCCGGACGTGACGATCAAACTGGAAGGCAACAACTGGTCGAGCGCCAACATTCACAACCTGATCGCCGGCAGCGATCCGACCATCAAGGTCGACCACAACAACAGCTGATGCGTGTACAAAACGGCCGCCCCTTGGGGCGGCCGTCACGTTTGCGGCTAACTCGGCGGTGACGATTTCGTCGCCAGCCCGCATACTCGCGCGCAGTTGGCCTATGCTGCTGACAGCATGACGCTGGTTCTTTCTGAGGGATGCTCAATGTTTTACGTGCAACGCGATGCGCAGGGTCAGTTGATTCGCGTGGAAGCGGCGGCCTACGCCGAGGCCACGGAAACGCTGCCGGCCGACCACCATGACATCCAGGCCTGGTTCGCCAACGCGGCCGTGGAAAACAGCCTCAAACAGCTCAAGCAGAGCGACTTTGAAATGATTCGGGTACTCGACGACCTGATTCAGGTGCTGACCCAGAAGGGCGTGATCCGCGTCACCGACCTGCCGCCGGCGGCGCAAGCCAAACTGATGGACCGGACCCAGGCACGGGAAGCGTTGGGCGGGTTGAGCCAGTTGATCGATGAAGATGAAGGCGGGCTGATCTGACCCGCGATCTTCAGTGACCTGACAGTCCCCTTCGCGAGCAGGCTCGCTCCCACATTGGAATGCATTTCAAATGTGGGAGCGAGCCTGCTCGCGAAGACGGCATCAATGACGCCGCCGCACTAAAAGTTTAATTCCAGGGCTTGGGCTCACCAAACAGCTGCCCCTGCACCCCATACAAGCCCATCTCGCGAATCACCGACAATTCCCCTTCAGTCTCGACGCGCTCGGCAATCAGCGGCAGATCAATGCTATGCGCCGCCCGCTGAATGGCTTCGATGAACAAGCGCTTGTCACTTTCCTGATCGATCGCACGAATATAGCTGCCATCGATCTTCAGGTACGCCAGCCCCAGCCGCGCCAGGTTGCCGATCATGCTGAAGCGTCCACCAAAGCGCTGCAGGCTGAGGGAGAAACCGAGTTCACGCAGACGCCGGGTCAACTGCTCCAGCACCGCTTGCTCCGGCAGTTGCTCCTCACCGATCTCCAGCGTCAGACGCTCGCCGAGGTCGGAGTGTGCGCGCAGAATCTCGAACACTTTGTTCAAGGCCTGTGGATCGGCCAGGGTTGCCGAAGACAGATTCAGCGCCAGCGAATCTTCATGCGCCTTCATTTGCTCCAGCACACGCTCGAGCATCAAACGGTCGAGTCGTGCGGTCCAGCCGAAACGTTCGAGCCACGGCAGGAAGCGCCCGGCGGGAATGGTCTGGCCCTGCTCATCCAGCAAGCGCGAGAGCACTTTGTAATGCAGCACCAGTTGCGTGTCCTGAGCGGCCACCACCGGTTGAAAGTACAGCTCGAAGCGCTGATGGTTCAGCGCCTGATCGAGCAATCGATGCCAAGCGTGGTGATCGTCGCCGACTTCGGCCACCAGGCTCTGATCGATGCACGCCCAGTTCTGCTCGCCCTGCCCCTCGGCCTGCGCCAGCGCCTGATCACCCAGTGTCAGTACCGCTTGCGGTGAATCGCCGTGGGCAAACGGAGCGAGCCCGATGGAGGCCACAGCCGGCACATCGGTGGCGCCGGTGGCGTGCAGGCTGCTCAACGCACTGTCGAGGTTCTGCGCCAGTTGCAGCGCTTCTTCACGCACCAGCCCCGGCGCCAGCACGGCAAATTCCCCACCGCGAATCCGGGTGACGAGGTTCTGGGTTTCCGGGTATTTGGCGCACTCGCGGGACAGTTGCTCGCCGACCGCTTTCAACAATTCATCCGTGCGCTGACCGCCCAGGCGCTGGTTGAGCCCGGCCAGATCCTTGACCCGCAACAGCAGCAGATAACCGGAACTGGCCTGCTCCGGGTTGCTCACGCGGTTGTGCAGTTGCATCTCGAAATAGCGCCGGTTGGCCAGTCCGGTGAGGTTGTCCTGATAAGACTCGGCGCGCAGTTTTTCACTGCGCTCGGCCTGTTCCTGGAACAACGCCTTGAGCTTCTCGACCATCTGGTTCATCGCCTGCACCACGCGCCGCAGTTCCGGGGTGCGCGGCAGCTCCGGCAGGCTGAGGAACTCGCGACGGGCGATGGCGTGGGACTGTTTGACCATGTAATCCAGCGGGCGCAATTGTCGGCGCAGCAGCAACGCACCGAGCACTGCACTGACCGCGCCGCACAGCAACAGCCAGCCGAGGCTGCCCAACGCGCTCTGCCACAGCTTGGCCACGGCAAACATCGGGTGGCTGACCACCTCGACCCGCGCGGCCTGCTCCCAGCCACGGCTGACCAAGGCATCGCCACCGGCTGGTTCCAGGCCGATCAGTTTGACGAACCAGTCGGGCACATTGCTCACCGCCGGAATCCCGCTGCGCTCGACGATGGTCTGGTCGGTCTTGAGGCCGACCACACGGATGCTCGCGTAATAACCGCTGTCGAAAATCGAGCTGACCAGCAGCTCGACCATCGCCGGGTCGTCGATATTCGGCGTCAGCGACAACGCCAGCGCCGTGGCAGCGTCCTGGGCATGGGAGCGCAGCTGGTTGACGTACTGGGTGCGCGAGCTCTCCAGACTGACCATGAAGCTGCCAGTGAAGGCGACCACCAGGAACAGACAGATAGCGATCAACAGCTGTTTGAACAAAGACATCTGAGCGCGTGCTCCTAGTTAGTCGTTTCGACCGGAAAACCTTCGGCCTGCATTTTCTTCAGCACATCCTGCCAGCGCGACAGGCGTTTGGTGTCACCGACCTTTTTGTTGCCCTTAGCGCCCGGTAGGTACAGACCTTCGGCATTGAAAGAGTAGACCGGCAGCAAATCGGTCCGCTGGGACGCAGGCTGAATCGGATCGATCAGACTGTCGAGCACCAGCGGCATGGCATCGGGGGTGGCGTAGTAAGTCAGTACCATGTGCGCGCGATTCTGGCGCAGCGCCTTGACGTAGGTGATGCGCAGCTTGTCACTGGAGACCCCGAGATGGCGCAGGCTGAAATACTTGGCGATCGCGTAGTCTTCGCAATCGCCGGCGCCTTTCCACAGCGCTTCGATGGGCGTCTCCCAATAATCGACCTGGCCCCACAGATCGATGTCCTCTACATAGCGCACCTGTTTGTTGAAAAACAGGTTCACGACTTTCAGTTTTTCCATCTCGCTGACCTGTTTCTGCGTGGCCAGCAGGTTCTGCCAGGCATCGATCCGCTGCTGCCCGGCGCCCAGCGGCCCGTACAGCGCCGTGGCTTTGCGGCTGATCGCGGAAAAATCCCAATCGGCATGCAGACCGCCCAGCATGACGCCGGCCAGCAGCAGTGCGCCGCCTAGCCAGCGCAAAGTCCGAGGGATCGCGAAACGTACCGCCACAGCAGGTTTCCAAGGGGGCAGGAAGGAAAGCGTTTGATGGTGAAGCTTAGCCCGGCAAAAAACAATGGCACCATGAGATCATCGCCAGCGCGCTAAACTTTACTCAGGACAGCAATCCTTTACATGGTTTGACAACCTGTAGAGCAATCACTAGTGTCTTTGGATCCAAATTCCGTCTTCATTCAGGGTGAGTAGTTGTGACACAGAAGCCCAACCCGCTGCACAGCATCAAAGTCGATGGGCCGATTCCTGCACATCTTGCCCGTTCGATCATCGAGGAGACGTTGCGCTCGGCGATCCTTGACGGTCGTTTACCGTGCGGCACCGCCCTGCGTCAGCAGGATCTGGCTGACTTGTTCGGGGTCAGCCGCATGCCGGTGCGCGAGGCTCTGCGTCAGCTGGAGGCCCAGGAGCTGCTGAGCGTCACGACCCACAAAGGCGCTGTGGTTGCCCCGTTGATTCAGGGCGACGCTACTGAAACCTACGAGTTGCGAATCCTGCTCGAATCCGAAGCCATGCGCCAGTCGGTTCCGCTGCTGACCAGCGCGGATCACGCGCTTGCCGCCGGTTATATCGAAGCACTCGAGACCCAGCACGACTACAGCGAAATCGGTCGACTCAATCGCCTGTTCCACATGGCCTTGTACCGCAAGGCGCCAAATCAGCGGTTGCTGCGACTGGTCGAAGACGGCCTGAACGAAGAAGAGCGGTTTCTGCGTTTCAACCTCGAAGCCATGGGACTGGGCAAACTGTCCCAGGAAGATCACCGGGCGATGCTCCAGGCCGTGATCGAACGCGATGTCGAACTGTCGGTGAAGCTGCTCACACAACACCTCAACCGTGGCGTCGAGGTGATCACCCGTTACCTCGCCAGCCCTGCCGGACAACACCGCAAGGCGGTCCGTTGATGCCTTCAACGCCGGTCTCAGTCGCTCGCAGCTGACCGGCGAATAACCCGCTTACAAATCCTCTCTACGGTCTGCCGCAAACCCGGTGGCGGATTCGCCTGTTCGCTCTAACCTCCCAGCGCCCCCATAAGTCCGGCAATGCAGCTCGCCGCGGACGAATCGGTCATAGCCGTCCCGCCAATTTACCCGCACTCTTGAACAGCCAACCCATGAAGAACGGGGACGCACCGCACCGCCGGCGCAGTCCTCGCACCAGGAACCTACGGAAGGAGCCTTGCCACGGGATAAAAGGAAGTTACGGCGCCGTTCCCGGCCAACTTTCACCCCTATACATAACTTCAATCCTTGTATCGAAAAGTTGCTCTGAGTGAGGCATTCACTCTTGTCTTCAATTTTGGCCACCGTTCGCCGAAAGGAGTAACTACGCCCAAGTAAAACTTAATTTATAAGTTTTACCAGACCAACTCATACTTAAAAAACAGCAAACTTAAAATAATTAAAAATAAACTTGTTAAGTTATTTGATGATGTATTAGTTTTTCCTCGCCGAGCAGGTTAAACCCCGCAAACACGGCACGGCTCTGCACTCAGCTGACAGCCATGGCAAATAGTTGCCCTGACACAGCCCAGAGCCTCCAATGCACTTTTCACACGTTCATTTAACTGAATGAGGCCTGCGCTCGCCACTATAAAAGTTTAAAACCCAGACAGTCTGCGTTGACGCACCGAACGAGCAACTTTCTCTATTCCAATAACACTGAGGTTAGCCATGACGCCAACTAAAGAACAACTCGCCCTGATAAAAGCTCAATTGAGCGTTCATCCGATCTTTACTGAAATCGATTCGTTATCGGTACTGCGCCGGTTCATGGAATCCCACGTCTTCGCCGTCTGGGATTTCATGTCGCTGACCAAGCGTCTCCAACAAGAACTGACCTGCACCCGTCTGCCGTGGCTGCCGCCGCGTGACCCGCATGCTGCGCGGCTGATCAACGAGATCGTGCTCGGCGAAGAGTCCGACGACCGTCCCGCTCACGGCCATTACAGTCATTTCGAGCTGTATCTGGACGCCATGCGCGAAGTCGGTGCGAGCACCACGGCAGTCGAACGCTTTGTCGCGCTGCAACAGGAGGGCGTGAGTTACGACGTCGCCCTGCAAAGTGTGGAAGTGGATCCGGCAGCAGCAAAATTTGTTCGCGAGACGCTGAACACCGCGCTGCATGCGCCAGGCCACAGCGTCGCTGCCGCGTTCCTGCATGGTCGCGAGAGCGTCATCCCGACCATGTTCCAGCGCATCCTCGATGACTGGGGGATCGGTATCGAACAGGCGCCGACCTTTCGCTATTACCTGGAGCGCCACATCGAGGTCGATTCCGAAGATCACGGTCCGGCGGCGGAGCAACTGCTTGAGCGTCTGGTCGATGGCGATCCGCAACGCGAAGCCGAAGTCTACGCCAGTGCCATCGCGGCGGTGGAAAGCCGCATCGCCTTGTGGGACGGCCTGCGTCTGAGCATGCGCGAATCGTTGGCGGAGGTGGCCCAATGAACGCCGCCGATTACCAATCCTTCGCCGACGCCTGGGAAAGCCGCGCCACCATCCGCACCCGGCCACGGCGCTTACTGGAAGACGATGAGCGCCTGATCTATCCGTTGAGCCGCCAGCCCCTGGTGCTCAGCGACACCTTCCTGCGCGAGTACCCGCAACAGCGGGATTTTGCCCTGGTGCAGACGCTGTACAAGTTCATCAACGACGTGGTGATTTTCGAAACCGAGATCGTCGACAAGACCGCGCGCAGTATCGCCAAGAATCGCTTTGCCGTGGTCTTCCCGTTCGCCTGTCGCTACGACGCCATGACCGTGGTGGTGGACGAGGATTACCACGCGCTGGTGGCGATGGACTTCATGCAACAGACCGTAGCCATGACCGGCATCGAGCCGATCGAACTGCCCACTGAAATTGAACTGAGCCGGGCGATTCCTGCCGCTGTGGCGTTGGCGCCCGAGCACCTGCGCAGCGCGGTGGAGCTGATCTGCGTGGCGATCGCCGAAAACACCGTGACCGGCGACGTCGCCGCGTTTGCCCGTGACGACACGGTCAAGCCGTCGATCAAAGGCCTGATGGCCGATCACTTGCTGGATGAGGGACGGCATTCCAGTTTCTGGGCGCGCATGGTGCGCATCTATTGGCACACCGCCAGTGACGCGGACCGGGCAACCATCGCGCAGATCCTGCCGGTGTTTATCGGCCATTACCTGACCAACGACATTCAAAAGTCCTTCGATCTGCGCCTGATCGACGCCTTGCCGGTCAGCGATGCCGTGCGCCGTTCCCTCAAGGACGAGATGGCCGGCCTGGCCTTCCCGATCAATCGCCATCATCCGCTGGTGGGCAACATCGTGCGTTTTTTCCACAGCAGCTCGCTGCTCGACACGCCCTGCGTGCAGCACGCCCTGCGCGACTATCTGGTTTGATGAGGAGGCTGACATGAGACGTCTCGACATTTTGCTGATTGGCGCCAGCCAGGCCATGACCGACCTGGCGCAGGAACTCGAACAACACGGTCACACCTTGCTGCGCAGCGGCGCGGCGCAATCGCCGGTGGATCTGATCATCGACGATGGCTTCATCGGCGCCGGCGATTTCTGCGCCATCCCGCACTTGCACCTGCGCCTGGGTATCGCTGCGCAGAGCCTTGGCGGTTTACCGACGCTCGACCTGCTGTGCTTCCTCGGCTCGTCTCTGATCAGCCGTGTGCCGATTGGCGATGAGCCGTCCGGCAACGGTCAGGCTCTGCGTCAGCGGGTGCTGACGCAGGTGGTTGACGAAGTCGCGCTGCTGGTCAGCCGTTTCTCCCGCGATGCGGAGTATTTCCAGCAGGTGATGCCCGCCACGGCAGCGGATTTCGAACAGGTGGAAGACCTGCGGTTTCTCGACAGCCTGGCCTACGTCCATCGCCTTAACGACACGGCCAACCCGATGCTGCTCAAGCAGGCGCAGATACCGCTGATCGAGCGTCTGCAACGCAGCCTGATCGAACACGCCGAGCGACCGGCGCTGCACCTGGCCGAGCAGTCACTCAGCTATCGCCAGTTACACGCCCCCAGCTGTGCGATCCAGCAACGCCTGCTGCCATTGCTCAAGCAACATCCGCAGCCGTGGATCGTAGGTATCTGTCAGCCGAAAAGCCCGGCGCTGTTTGCCTCGATTCTGGCGGTGCTCGGCAGTGGCGCGGTGTACCTGCCGCTGGAGCCGAGCCATCCGTTGCAGCGCCAGCAATACATCCTGCAGAACGCTGGCGCGGTGTTGTTGCTGCACGATGGCGAGCACCCGCTCAGTGAGTCAATGCCCGGTCTGGATGTCAGTTGTATCGACAGCGCGGATGCGGATCTCAGCCAACCGTTGATGCGTCAACGGGCGACGCTTGAAGCACCGTGCATGGCGCTCTACACCTCAGGCACTACCGGGCATCCGAAGGGCGTGCTGCTGAGCCAGGCGAACCTCGCGCACTTCACCGCGTGGTACGCCGATTACGTGCAGTTGCGCGCCGAAAGCCGGGTGTTGCAGTTCTCTTCGCTGAGCTTCGACTCATCGCTGATCGATATCTTTCCGACGCTGCTGCAGGGCGCCGAACTGGTGGTGCCCGACGACACCCAGCGCCGCGATCCGCTGCAACTGGTGGCGTTGATCCGCCGCCGGCAACTGACCCACGCGTTCCTGCCGCCAGCGCTGCTGAGCATCCTGCCGTTGGAGCAATTGCAAGGCGTGGAGGTGATGACCGGTGGCGACGTCTGCGAGCCCTTCGTCATCGAGCAACTGACCCGTCAGGGCAAGCTGCATAACCTGTACGGCCCTACCGAAACGACGGTGCTGATTACCGCCCGGCAACTGCAACCAGGTGACAGCAACCGCACTCTTGGCGCACCGATTGCCAACAGTCAGGTGCTGATTCTCGATGACGACCTGCAACCAGTGACGGAGAACACCGTCGGCGAATTGTTCATCGTCGGTCCCGGCGTCTGCCTCGGTTACTTGAACAACCCACAGCAGACCGCCGAGCGCTACCTGACCCTGCAACTGCCGCACGGTGAGAACTTGCGCGCCTACCGCAGTGGCGACATGGCCAAGTGGGGCGAACACGGTATCGAGCTGTGCGGACGGCGCGACAATCAGGTGAAAATCCGTGGTTTCCGGGTCGAGCCGGAAGAGATCGAACGCTGCCTGCGCGAGAGCCAGTTGTACCGTCAGGTGGCGGTGGTGATCGACAGTCAGCGGCGGATTCTGGCGTTCCTTGCGCAGCCGCAATCGGACGCTGCCCGCGATCTATTGAAGGCGCATGCCCAGCAGTTTTTGCCGGACTACATGCAACCGGTGGCGTGGACTGAACTGCCGCACATGCCATTCGCCAGCAACGGCAAGGTCGACCGCAAGGCGTTGCTGGAACTGCCGGTGAGCGTGCAGGACAGCGGCCCGAAATGCCTGCCGGCAAATGCCGACGAAGCGCTGCTGCTGGAGATCTGGGCGGAACTGCTGGAGCTGCCCACCAGCGATATTTCCACCGACGAAAGTTTCTTCAACCTCGGTGGGCATTCGATCCTGCTGTCGCGCATGTTGCTGCGTTTGCGTGAGGAATTCGGCCGTAGCATTTCGATCAACCGCTTCATCGAATTGCCGACCATCATCAAGCTCGCAACGCTGGTGCGCGGGACCGATGACAGCGCGGTGCTCAGCGCCCAGGCCATGGCCGACGCCGAACGCCCGCTGAACATCGAGCCGTTGCCGATCAGTCGCCTGGGCGATGTGCACAAAGTGATCGTCACCGGCGCCAACAGTTTTGTCGGCGTACACATTGTCGAAGCGCTGCTCGGCTGGGGCGCCAGCGAGGTGGCGTGTCTGGTGCGTGACGGTGGCGGACAAACGGCGGCGCAGCGGTTTGCCCAGGCGTTGCGCGAGAACCGCCTGGAGCATCTGGACCTGAGCCGGGTGCGGATCTACTCGGCAGACATCACCCGTCCGCAACTGGGCTTGGCCGATGCCGATTATCAGCGCCTGGATCGCGAGTTCGGCGCACTGGTGCACAACGCCGCCAACGTCAACCATGTGCTCGATTACGAGTCGCTGGCCGCGGATAACGTCGAGCCGATTTTCGAGCTGCTGCGCCTGTGTGAAGGGCGCAGCAAAAAGGTCTTCAACTTTGTCTCGACGCTGTCCGCTTCCAGCACCGTCGATAGCGAAGGCCGCGTACTCGAACTGCCCGCCGCACCGACCCCGCCGATCTACATCCGCAATGGCTACAACCTGTCGAAGTGGGTCGGCGAGCGCATCCTTGAGCGGGCGCGCGAGCGTGGGGTGTGGGTCAACCTGTATCGCCCCGGCAACATCAGTTTCAACAGCCTGAGCGGCGTCTGCCAACCGCACAAGAACCGTTTGATGCTGATGCTCAAGGGCTCGATCCAGCTCGGTCAAGTGCCGGCCTTCGCACTGAATTTCGACCTGATGCCGGTGGACTTTCTCGCCCGTTTCATCGCCTTCCACGCCAGCCGTTATTCGAGCGAGCGAGCGGTGTTCAACCTGCACAACCCCGAGCCGCTGAGTTGGGATGCCTACGTCGCGTCGTTCCGCGAAACCGGCAGCGAATTTTCGCTGGTCAGTGTCGCCGACTGGCAACAGCAACTGGGCCGGGTCGACGCCGACAACGCGCTGTTCGGCGTGCTTGGTTTCTACCTCAACGGCTTCGAGGAAGACATCGGCGACATCTCCCTGATCGGCCACGCCAACGCCCACGCCGGGGTGCAACAGATGGGCGCGCAATACCCGGAAAAATCCCCGGCGCTGCTGCGTCGCGGCTGCGATTACCTGAAACAGATCAACTTCATCTAGTTCATCAAAAAGGAGCAACACCATGAGCAATCTGCAACCCGACACCTTGATCAAAAACCCGCACGGCTGCCACGTTGTGTCGTCGGTGGAAGTGCCGGCGGACGCGGCGCAGGTTTGGGCGGTGGTCGGCAATTTCGCCGCTTTCGACCGGTTTATTCCGGCGTTGTCGCACATCGAAATGACCGGTGAAGGCGTGTCCTCGCTGCGCAAGAAGGTCTTCAAGGACGGCAACGTGGTGGTCGAGCAACTCAACTCCCGCGATGAGCAGGCGCGCGCCATGACCTGGACCACGATCTACAACACGCTGGGTGTGGCCAATCTGTGGGCGGCGATGAATGTGGAATCTTTGGGGGCGGGCAAGTCGCGGGCGACCTGGACAATCATTGCCGAACCGGCCAGCGGAGGTGCCGAGGCGCTGCCGGGGTTCAAGGATTTCGTGCAGGGGTTTGCCGATGATGCGATGGGGAATGTGCTGAAGCTGTTTGTCTAAGGCTTCGGATTGGCAGTGATTGCACCGCCACTATCGCTGGCAAGCCAGCTCCCACAGGCTCCAGGTCGGTCACAGATGTTGTGTTCGCCAGAAATCCTGTGGGAGCGGGCTTGCCCGCGATGAACGATAACGCGGTCTGCTAGACGTCAGATCTTGAAGCTGTCGACCAACTGCTTCAACCGATTCGCCTGCTGCGACAACGCATCACAATCCTTCAACGTTTCATTGAGGTTGGCGACGCTCTGCTGGTTCAGCAGGTTGATCTGGTTGACGTCGACGTTGAGGGTTTCCACCACCGCCGTCTGCTCCTCGGTCGCGGCAGCCACCGACTGGTTCATGCCGTCGATTTCACCGATGCGCTGGGTCACGCTGACCAGGCGCAGGCCCGCCTGATTGGCCACTTCAACGCTCTCTTCGCTGGACGCCTGACTGGCGTTCATGGTGGTCACCGCTTCACGGGAACCGACCTGCAACGAAGTGATCATCTTGTGGATCTCCTCCGCCGACTCCTGGGTGCGATGCGCGAGGTTACGCACTTCGTCCGCCACCACGGCAAAACCGCGTCCGGCTTCACCGGCACGGGCCGCTTCGATGGCCGCGTTGAGCGCCAGCAGGTTGGTCTGCTGCGAGATGCCTTTGATCACATCGAGGATGTGGCCGATGTTGTCGGTGCTGGCATTGAGGGTTTCGATCTGAGTGCACGACAGGCTGATCTTCTGCGACAGCTCGGTCATCGCCTGAATGGTCTGCTCGACCACCTGACGACCGTCATCAGCCTGTTCGCTCGCGCCGCTGGCGTGTTGCGAAGCGTCGGCGGCGTTGCGGGCGATTTCCTGAGTCGCGGCGCCCAACTGGTTGATCGCGGCGGCCACGCTATTGGTACGGGCGCTTTGTTCGTCGGAACCAATGATCGAGGCGTTGGACGATGCCATCACCCGTTGCGACAGGTCGTGTACATGACGGGTGGCCGACGACACTTCGGAGATCGACGCGTGAATGCGCTCGACGAACTGGTTGAACGAACTGCCCAGTTCAGCGAACTCATCCTTGCCTTGCACGACCAGACGACGAGTCAGGTCGCCTTCGCCCTGGGCGATGTCCTGCATCGCACGACCCATGGTGGTCAGCGGACGCATCAGAACGTTGATCAGCAGGCTCAGCAGCAGCGCAATCGCAGCGACCGCGACGAACATCGCGATCAACGCCGAAGTGCGGAACTGGCTGAGCGCGGCGTAGGCCTTGTCACGATCGATCGACAGGCCGATGTACCAGTCGGCATTCGGCAAGCCGCTGACCGGGGTGAACGACAGGATGCGCTCCTGGCCGTTGAGTACCACGTTCTGGTTGCCCTTCTCGATGCGCACGCCGGCGTTCGGGTAGATGTCCTTGAGGTTCTTCATTACCTGGTCTTTGTCCGGGCTGACGATCACCTGGCCGTCACCGCTGACGAGGAATGCGTGACCGAGGCCACCGAAGTCCACCGAATTGATGATCTTCACCAGGGTTTCCAGGCTCAGGTCACCGCCGACCACACCCAGCAGTTCGCCATTGTTTTTCACCGGCATGGCGATGGTCACCACCAGACCACCGACCGCCGCCATGTACGGCGGCGTCAGCATGGTTTTGTCGGCAGCGACGGCTTGCTTGTACCAAGGGCGCTGACGCGGGTCGTAACCGTCGGGCATCTTCGCGTCAGGGCGCTGGGTGAACACCCCGTTGGCTTGACCGACGTAGGTGAACTGGAAGTTCGAGGTGAAGGCCGGTTGATCGACCAGCCCCGGGAAGTCGGCGTTCTTGCCCTGATGGGCAACGTTTTGCGCAAGGTTTTCCAGCACCAGAATTCGCCCGCTCATCCAGTTCTGCACGCTGCTGGCGGTCAGATCGCCGGCCTGCTGCACGGACGACTGGAGATTCTGGCCGATGGTGTTGCGCTGCAGATAGTCGTTGTAGAGGGTGAACAAAGCGAAAGCCAGGACCACGACGCCCGAGGCGGCCAACAGGATTTTATGGCTGAACTTGAGATTCATTTCATGGGACTTCTTATGCAAAAGTGGGGATGCGTTCCGGGATGCAACATTCCATGTACAGCGCAGGCGGCGTTCTGACGGCCGCTCTACTTTGGTGCACGCATGTCTCACCAGTCTTTCGGCACGCGTCGGAGAAAACTTAGCGCTTTGCAGGAAATGGACGGCATTTCTGCCAGATTCCCGCCGAACGGCGTGCCAGAGCGTTCGTCTGTCATTTTTTGATGACTGTTTTGCAGCGCCGGTTGCAAATTCTGTAGCCCTTGATGACAATGCGACTAATTATCATTTGTGACGTTTGGGCTGTTGCGTTCATGTCCTCACCTGAGTTTGCAGTGCAGGCGCTTTACAGGAGTCATCACGGCTGGCTCAACGCCTGGCTGCGAGCGCGACTGGGCAATGCCGCGGATGCGGCGGATCTGGCCCAGGACACCTTCGTCCGTCTGCTGCAGCGCAGCGAACGCCTGGAACTCAAGGCGCCTCGGGCTTTTTTGCGCACCATCGCCCGTGGTCTGGTGATCGACCTCTGGCGTCGTGAAGAAATCGAACGCGCCTATCTCGAAACCATCGCCCACTTGCCCGAAGCCGAAGCCCCAAGCGCCGAAACCCGCGCGCTGGTAATCGAATTGCTTGAGGACATCGCGCGCATGCTCGAAGGCTTGCGGCCGAAAGTGCGTCAGGCGTTTCTGCTGGCGCAGTGCGAAGGCTTGACCCACAAGCAGATCGCCGCGCGAATGGGCTTGTCTCTGCGCTCAGTCGAACGTTACATCGCCGCTGCGCTGTATCACTGCTACGTGTTGCGGTACGCAAGTTGATGCCAGTGGATAACAACTCGGTCGGGCGTCGCGCCGAGCCGCCGCAACAGGTGGTCAAGCAAGCCATCCACTGGTTGCTGCGCCTGCGCAACAACCATGGCAATGCGCGCCTGAGTCATCAGTGCGATGCGTGGCGCGCCGAACATCATGAACATGAACTGGCCTGGCAGCGCGTGCAGTCGCTGCAGGCCGAACTGAGCCATAACCTGCGCGCAGCGCCCGGCGCCCAGGTCGCGTTCAATACGCTGGAAAACAGTGCGCAAGGACTGGGCCGGCGACAAGCCTTGAAGCTGCTGTCCGGCGCGGTGCTGATGGGCTCCGCGGCATGGCTGGCCAAGGACACCTCCGTGTGGCAGCAGTGGCGCGCTGATTACGCTACGGCGACCGGCGAGCGTCGCGGGTTCCAGCTGCCCGACGGCACGCGGATCGAGCTGAACACTGCCAGTGCGGTGGATCTGGACTACACCGCGCAGCAGCGGTTGATCAAACTCAATCGCGGCGAAATCATCGTCACATGCGGTGGTAACGATGAAGGCGCGGCGTTCAATCGGGCGCTACGCGTACAAAGTCGTCACGGCGTTTATGAGCCGACCCACGCCCGCTTCATCCTGCGTCAGGACAGTGATTGCACGCGGCTGAGCGTCACCCACGGCCGTGTGACCATTCATAGCGCTGGCACCTTGGTTGAGTCACTCGCCGGGCAGACCTACCTGATCGATCACCACCAGGTACGCCCGGCGCCGCCACCAGATATGGACGCGGGCGCGTGGGTCGACGGTCTGATCGTCACTCGCAATATGCGCCTGGGCGATTTTCTCAACGAGGTCGGACGTTATCGTCCAGGTTTCGTGACGTGCGCGCCGGCGGTGGCAGATTTGCGCCTGTCCGGCGTGTTCCGCCTGGAGGACACCGACAAGCTGTTGGCCATCCTGCCGCAGACGTTGCCGGTGCAGTTGCGCTATCGCACCCGGTGGTGGGTAATGATTGAGGCAGTGGCCTGAAATTATTTTGGCGGTTTTTTGCGGCAAATCCGGCTTGGTCAGTAAGCACCTCCATTCCGCTTTAGCGACTTGCCACGGAAACCGACAATGACTGTCCGCATCACCTGTAAGAAACCTCTGCCTTTCACTGCCGAATCAGGCCTGTTACGCCACGCCGTTCGCGCCGCCCTGCTCTCCACTGCTCTGGGCACCGGAGTGTTGCCTGCCCTGAGCCTCGCCGCTAATGCCAGTGAAGCGAGCAGCCATCGCTACAACATTGGCGCCGGCCCCTTGGACGAAGCACTGAACCGGTTTGCGCGCGAGGCGGGTATTACCTTGTCGATGACACCCCAGCAAACGCAGGGGCGGCAGTCGCCAGGCGTGCAGGGCGAATATTCAACCGATCAAGCGTTGAGCCATTTGCTGAGTGGCTCGGGTCTGGAAGCGGTCAGCCAGGATGGCAGCAGCTACATTCTGCACTCGGTCAGCGACAGCGATGCACTGGCGCTGCCGGCCACTGATATCAAAGGCTTCGCTCTCGGAAATGCACTGGGCAGCATGGAGGGCTACAACGCCACCCACAGCCAGATCGCCACCAAGACCAGTACCGCGCTGCTGGAAACGTCACAAAGCGTATCGGTGGTGACTCGCGAGCAAATGGACGATCAAGGCTCGCAGACCGTCTCCCAGACGATGCGTTATACCCCCGGCGTGCTGACCAATCCTTACGGCGCGACGCATCGATACGACTATGTGGCGATGCGCGGTTTCAACGACGGTTCGGTGGACAACATCTATCTCGACGGCCTCAAGTCGATGGGTGACAGCGGCACCTACAGCACCATGCAGGTCGATCCGTATTTCCTTGAACGCGTGGATATTCTCAAAGGCCCATCGTCCGTGTTGTACGGTCGCAGTTCGCCCGGTGGCCTGGTGGCGCTGACCAGCAAAAAACCGTTGTACGAGGCCTATCATCAAGTTCAGGCCACGGTCGGCACCCAAGGCCAGCGCGGTGTCGGTTTTGACTTCAGCGGTCCGGTCGATGACGACAAGCGCATCGCCTATCGTCTGACCGGTTTGACGGATCAATCCGACACGCAATTCGACCACAACAAGGAAAAACGCTTCGCTCTCGCCCCAACCCTGAGCATCGATTTCACTGAAGACACTTCGCTGACACTGCAGGCGTATCTACAACACGATCCGGATGGCGGCTACCACGGCGGCGTGCCGGCAGACGGGACGATTCATCAGCGCAACGGCAACCGCATCTCGCCGCACTTCTTCGAGGGCGAGCCGGGAGTTGATGGGTACTCGCGGAATCAGCAGTCGTTTGGCTATCAGTTCGAACATCGCTTCAACGATGTCTTCACGGCGCGGCAGAATTTCCGTTACCTCGACTCCAAAGTGAACATGGATCAGGTCTACGCCTATGGCTGGACGACGCCAACCAGCAACGAACTGAACCGCTATTACACCGGCGGCGATGAGCGTCTGCATGCGTTCATCGTCGACAACATGCTGCAGGCCGAATTCTTCACCGGTGCCACCAAGCACACCGTGTTGATGGGCGCAGATTATCAACGGCGCAAAACCGTGGTCGACTGGACCAGCGGCGGCCTGGCGCCGATCAATGCCTTCGACCCGGTCTACGGCAATTCGGCGATCGACATGTACGGCGAGACCCGTTATCTGCGCCGCCTGGAACAAACCGGCGTATACCTGCAAGACCTGATCGAGATGGACCAGTGGCGCTTCTCACTCGGCCTGCGTCAGGACTGGGTCGAGACGTCGGATGAGAACCGTATCGCCGAAGCGGGACGGCCAGTGGGCACCGAAATCAACGACCGCCGCACCAAACTGACCGGCCGCGCTGGCGCCTTGTATCTGTTTGAAAACGGCTTGGCGCCGTACATCAGCTATTCCGAGTCGTTTAACCCGAACTCGTATGCTGACAGCGCCGGCAATCCACTGCCGCCAACCGACGGAACGCAATGGGAAGTCGGCCTGAAGTACCAGCCGCCGGGCACCGACAATCTGTTCACCGCCTCGCTGTTCCATATCGATCAGGAGAACCTGGCGACCAAGCTGCCCCAGGAAAATTTCTACCGTGCTGTCGGCGCCGTGCGTTCGCAAGGTCTGGAACTGGAAGCGCACATGCAGGTGACCGACAACCTGAAAGTGCTCGGTAGCTATACCTTCACCGATATCGAGTATTCGAAGTCGATGGTCAGTACCCTGAGTACGCCGACCGACGTAATCGAAAACAAAGGCAACTCGCCGACTCAGGCACCGCGGCACATGGCATCGTTGTGGGCCGACTACAAGTTCGATAGCGCGGCACTCGATGGCCTGCGTTTAGGCGGTGGTGTGCGTTATGTCGGTTATAGCTGGGCGGATGCGGAAAACACACTGAAGGTGCCGTCTTACACGTTGTTCGACGCATCGATCGGTTATGACCTGGGCAAGGTCGGCTTGAAGGGCGTCGACGTTCGATTGAATGCGAATAACCTGACCAACGAGTCTTACGTGGCCTCCTGCGCCAGTCTGAGCTTTTGCTACATGGGCGAAGAGCGCAACGTCGCGGCCACGGTCAGCTACCAGTTCTGAACCTTAGCCTTATGCATAAAAAAGCCAGCCCCTGATCATTCAGGGGCTGGCTTTTTCGATTTTAAGGGCGCAGTTCAAACGGCCTCAGCTGAGGCGCTGTGATTACCCCCGTGACAAACCGTTCCGGAAGAAGTAATCGGTTGCGTGGAAGATCAATACGGCTCGCAAAGCGGCCTGATTTTTTATTTCCCTGAAACGACAAAACCCCTGTCTGCGTTAGCAGACAGGGGTTCTGGAATTTAATCTTGACGATGACCTACTCTCACATGGGGAAACCCCACACTACCATCGGCGATGCATCGTTTCACTTCTGAGTTCGGGATGGGATCAGGTGGTTCCAACGCTCTATGGTCGTCAAGAAATTCTGTATCTGACCCGTCAACACGGTAACGTGCCAGCAAAATCGGTGACTTCTACTAAAACAAAACCCCAACTGCTTTCGCAATTGGGGTTTCGGAATTTAATCTTGACGATGACCTACTCTCACATGGGGAAACCCCACACTACCATCGGCGATGCATCGTTTCACTTCTGAGTTCGGGATGGGATCAGGTGGTTCCAACGCTCTATGGTCGTCAAGAAATTCGGGTACTGACTCGTGACCAACTGGCCTCGCTTCAGCAAATCGGGTATGTGATACAGGTGTTTGTGAACAGCGCGAACTTTCGGTTCATTGCGTCTTCACACACCGCAATCTGGTCTCTTTCGAGCATTCAGATTGCTTGGGTGTTATATGGTCAAGCCTCACGGGCAATTAGTATTGGTTAGCTCAACGCCTCACAGCGCTTACACACCCAACCTATCAACGTCGTAGTCTTCGACGGCCCTTCAGGGAACTCAAGGTTCCAGTGAGATCTCATCTTGAGGCAAGTTTCCCGCTTAGATGCTTTCAGCGGTTATCTTTCCCGAACATAGCTACCCGGCAATGCCACTGGCGTGACAACCGGAACACCAGAGGTTCGTCCACTCCGGTCCTCTCGTACTAGGAGCAGCCCCTCTCAAATCTCAAACGTCCACGGCAGATAGGGACCGAACTGTCTCACGACGTTCTAAACCCAGCTCGCGTACCACTTTAAATGGCGAACAGCCATACCCTTGGGACCGGCTTCAGCCCCAGGATGTGATGAGCCGACATCGAGGTGCCAAACACCGCCGTCGATATGAACTCTTGGGCGGTATCAGCCTGTTATCCCCGGAGTACCTTTTATCCGTTGAGCGATGGCCCTTCCATACAGAACCACCGGATCACTAAGACCTACTTTCGTACCTGCTCGACGTGTCTGTCTCGCAGTCAAGCGCGCTTTTGCCTTTATACTCTACGACCGATTTCCGACCGGTCTGAGCGCACCTTCGTACTCCTCCGTTACTCTTTAGGAGGAGACCGCCCCAGTCAAACTACCCACCATACACTGTCCTCGATCCGGATAACGGACCTGAGTTAGAACCTCAAAGTTGCCAGGGTGGTATTTCAAGGATGGCTCCACGCGAACTGGCGTCCACGCTTCAAAGCCTCCCACCTATCCTACACAAGCAAATTCAAAGTCCAGTGCAAAGCTATAGTAAAGGTTCACGGGGTCTTTCCGTCTAGCCGCGGATACACTGCATCTTCACAGCGATTTCAATTTCACTGAGTCTCGGGTGGAGACAGCGCCGCCATCGTTACGCCATTCGTGCAGGTCGGAACTTACCCGACAAGGAATTTCGCTACCTTAGGACCGTTATAGTTACGGCCGCCGTTTACCGGGGCTTCGATCAAGAGCTTCGCGTTAGCTAACCCCATCAATTAACCTTCCGGCACCGGGCAGGCGTCACACCCTATACGTCCACTTTCGTGTTTGCAGAGTGCTGTGTTTTTAATAAACAGTCGCAGCGGCCTGGTATCTTCGACCGGCATGAGCTTACGGAGCAAGTCCTTCACCCTCACCGGCGCACCTTCTCCCGAAGTTACGGTGCCATTTTGCCTAGTTCCTTCACCCGAGTTCTCTCAAGCGCCTTGGTATTCTCTACCCAACCACCTGTGTCGGTTTGGGGTACGGTTCCTGGTTATCTGAAGCTTAGAAGCTTTTCTTGGAAGCATGGCATCAACCACTTCGTCACCTGAAAGGTAACTCGTCATCAGCTCTCGGCCTTAAGATCCCGGATTTACCTAAGATCTCAGCCTACCACCTTAAACTTGGACAACCAACGCCAAGCTGGCCTAGCCTTCTCCGTCCCTCCATCGCAATAACCAGAAGTACAGGAATATTAACCTGTTTTCCATCGACTACGCTTTTCAGCCTCGCCTTAGGGACCGACTAACCCTGCGTCGATTAACGTTGCGCAGGAAACCTTGGTCTTTCGGCGTGGGTGTTTTTCACACCCATTGTCGTTACTCATGTCAGCATTCGCACTTCTGATACCTCCAGCAAGCTTCTCAACTCACCTTCACAGGCTTACAGAACGCTCCTCTACCGCATCACTTGCGTGATACCCGTAGCTTCGGTGTATGGTTTGAGCCCCGTTACATCTTCCGCGCAGGCCGACTCGACTAGTGAGCTATTACGCTTTCTTTAAAGGGTGGCTGCTTCTAAGCCAACCTCCTAGCTGTCTAAGCCTTCCCACATCGTTTCCCACTTAACCATAACTTTGGGACCTTAGCTGACGGTCTGGGTTGTTTCCCTTTTCACGACGGACGTTAGCACCCGCCGTGTGTCTCCCATGCTCGGCACTTGTAGGTATTCGGAGTTTGCATCGGTTTGGTAAGTCGGGATGACCCCCTAGCCGAAACAGTGCTCTACCCCCTACAGTGATACATGAGGCGCTACCTAAATAGCTTTCGAGGAGAACCAGCTATCTCCGAGCTTGATTAGCCTTTCACTCCGATCCACAGGTCATCCGCTAACTTTTCAACGGTAGTCGGTTCGGTCCTCCAGTCAGTGTTACCTAACCTTCAACCTGCCCATGGATAGATCGCCCGGTTTCGGGTCTATTCCCAGCGACTAGACGCCCTATTAAGACTCGCTTTCGCTACGCCTCCCCTATTCGGTTAAGCTCGCCACTGAAAATAAGTCGCTGACCCATTATACAAAAGGTACGCAGTCACAGAACAAAGTCTGCTCCCACTGCTTGTACGCATACGGTTTCAGGATCTATTTCACTCCCCTCTCCGGGGTTCTTTTCGCCTTTCCCTCACGGTACTAGTTCACTATCGGTCAGTCAGTAGTATTTAGCCTTGGAGGATGGTCCCCCCATATTCAGACAAAGTTTCTCGTGCTCCGTCCTACTCGATTTCATGACTAAGAGACTTTCGCGTACAGGGCTATCACCCACTATGGCCGCACTTTCCAGAGCGTTCCGCTAATCTCAAAGCCACTTAAGGGCTAGTCCCCGTTCGCTCGCCACTACTAAGGGAATCTCGGTTGATTTCTTTTCCTCAGGGTACTTAGATGTTTCAGTTCCCCTGGTTCGCCTCTTGCACCTATGTATTCAGTACAAGATAACCATCTTATGATGGCTGGGTTCCCCCATTCAGACATCTCCGGATCAAAGTCTGTTTGCCGACTCCCCGAAGCTTTTCGCAGGCTACCACGTCTTTCATCGCCTCTGACTGCCAAGGCATCCACCGTATGCGCTTCTTCACTTGACCATATAACCCCAAGCAATCTGGTTATACTGTGAAGACGACATTCGCCGAAAATTCGCAAAACTCTTAAGAGTCACTCACAAATTTTACCTTAGCCTGATCCGTTACCAGTGAAAGTAACGTTCAGTCTATCTTTCTATCACATACCCAAATTTTTAAAGAACGATCTAATCAAAGACTAGAAATCAATATTCACGCCGGAATATTCATTTCTAAGCTCTAACAAGTAGAAGCAGTTAATGGTGGAGCCAAGCGGGATCGAACCGCTGACCTCCTGCGTGCAAGGCAGGCGCTCTCCCAGCTGAGCTATGGCCCCATACAAAATTGGTGGGTCTGGGCAGATTCGAACTGCCGACCTCACCCTTATCAGGGGTGCGCTCTAACCAACTGAGCTACAGACCCAATTTCGAGCGCGTAACTGATTAGCTCAGAGCTATCAGCTTGGAGCTTAAAGCTGCTTCTATCGTCTTCTTCAATGAATCAAGCAATTCGTGTGGGAACTTATGGAGCAGCTGATGTCGTCGATTAAGGAGGTGATCCAGCCGCAGGTTCCCCTACGGCTACCTTGTTACGACTTCACCCCAGTCATGAATCACACCGTGGTAACCGTCCTCCCGAAGGTTAGACTAGCTACTTCTGGTGCAACCCACTCCCATGGTGTGACGGGCGGTGTGTACAAGGCCCGGGAACGTATTCACCGCGACATTCTGATTCGCGATTACTAGCGATTCCGACTTCACGCAGTCGAGTTGCAGACTGCGATCCGGACTACGATCGGTTTTGTGGGATTAGCTCCACCTCGCGGCTTGGCAACCCTCTGTACCGACCATTGTAGCACGTGTGTAGCCCAGGCCGTAAGGGCCATGATGACTTGACGTCATCCCCACCTTCCTCCGGTTTGTCACCGGCAGTCTCCTTAGAGTGCCCACCATAACGTGCTGGTAACTAAGGACAAGGGTTGCGCTCGTTACGGGACTTAACCCAACATCTCACGACACGAGCTGACGACAGCCATGCAGCACCTGTCTCAATGTTCCCGAAGGCACCAATCCATCTCTGGAAAGTTCATTGGATGTCAAGGCCTGGTAAGGTTCTTCGCGTTGCTTCGAATTAAACCACATGCTCCACCGCTTGTGCGGGCCCCCGTCAATTCATTTGAGTTTTAACCTTGCGGCCGTACTCCCCAGGCGGTCAACTTAATGCGTTAGCTGCGCCACTAAGAGCTCAAGGCTCCCAACGGCTAGTTGACATCGTTTACGGCGTGGACTACCAGGGTATCTAATCCTGTTTGCTCCCCACGCTTTCGCACCTCAGTGTCAGTATCAGTCCAGGTGGTCGCCTTCGCCACTGGTGTTCCTTCCTATATCTACGCATTTCACCGCTACACAGGAAATTCCACCACCCTCTACCATACTCTAGCTTGCCAGTTTTGGATGCAGTTCCCAGGTTGAGCCCGGGGATTTCACATCCAACTTAACAAACCACCTACGCGCGCTTTACGCCCAGTAATTCCGATTAACGCTTGCACCCTCTGTATTACCGCGGCTGCTGGCACAGAGTTAGCCGGTGCTTATTCTGTCGGTAACGTCAAAATTGCAGAGTATTAATCTACAACCCTTCCTCCCAACTTAAAGTGCTTTACAATCCGAAGACCTTCTTCACACACGCGGCATGGCTGGATCAGGCTTTCGCCCATTGTCCAATATTCCCCACTGCTGCCTCCCGTAGGAGTCTGGACCGTGTCTCAGTTCCAGTGTGACTGATCATCCTCTCAGACCAGTTACGGATCGTCGCCTTGGTGAGCCATTACCTCACCAACTAGCTAATCCGACCTAGGCTCATCTGATAGCGCAAGGCCCGAAGGTCCCCTGCTTTCTCCCGTAGGACGTATGCGGTATTAGCGTTCCTTTCGAAACGTTGTCCCCCACTACCAGGCAGATTCCTAGGCATTACTCACCCGTCCGCCGCTGAATCCAGGAGCAAGCTCCTCTCATCCGCTCGACTTGCATGTGTTAGGCCTGCCGCCAGCGTTCAATCTGAGCCATGATCAAACTCTTCAGTTCAAACATCTTTGGGTTTTTAAGAAACCCTAAACTTGGCTCAGCAATCGTTGGTTACATCTTTGATTTCTCGCGGAGTAACTTGTGATGCTGATAATCTTGTTGACTATCAGTCTGACTCCACAAGCACCCACACGAATTGCTTGATTCAGTTGTTAAAGAGCGGTTGGCTAAGATCTTTCGTCTCAACCGAGGCGCGCATTCTACAGCAGCCTCATTTGCTGTCAAGTGATTATTTTCAGAAGCTTTCGAAGAATTCTTCAACAACTTCAACCACTTGCGCTTCCGATCTCTCGTTAGCGGGAGGCGAATTCTACAGCGTTACACGCTGCTGTCAACACCTCTTTTTCACCGCTTTCGACCGAGAAGACCGAACCGTCAAAAGAGCCAAACATCACCGCTCCTTCAACTCCTTCCAGGCTTCGATGAACTGAAGCGATCTGCCGTCGAAAACTGCGTAACTCGTTGAATCTCAAGGAGTTTTCCGTTTCGACTGCGCCGGAAGTGGGGCGAATTATAGACCTCCAGAATCTGCCGTCAACCGTTAATTTCAGTTTTCTTTCAACAACTTACAGACCGGTTAAAAAACACACAGCTGCGCCTATATAAGTTGGAAAAACCACTCCCTCTATATAGAGGAGTATTTCAAAGGACCCCATCAGCCTTGAGCAACTCCACGGCGCCAGCGCCCATACCCAACACCCGCTGCAGAACCTCCAGCGTATGCTCGCCCAATAAAGGAGGCGCGCGACGGTATTCGACAGGCGTTTGCGACAGCCGGATCGGACTTGCCACCTGCGGGACCATTCCTGCCAGTGCGTGCGGCAGCTCTATCGCCAACCCACGCGCCTTCACCTGCGGATCGTCAAACACCTGGGACAGATCATTGATCGGCCCACACGGCACGCCCGCCTGCTCCAACTGCGCCACCCATTCGGCGGTGGTCTTGAATACCGTTGCCTGACGAATCAGCGGAATCAACACCGCGCGGTTAGCCACCCGCAGCTTGTTAGTCGCGAAACGCGGATCGTCCGCCCACTGCGGCTGTCCAGCCACCTCGGCAAACTTGCGGAACTGGCCGTCATTGCCAACGGTAAGAATGAAATCACCATCAGCCGTCGGGAAGTCCTGATAAGGCACGATGTTCGGATGCGCATTGCCCAGACGCTTGGGCGCATTGCCCGTAGTCAGGTAATTCATCGCCTGATTGGCCAGGCAGGCGACCTGCACATCCAGCAAAGCCATATCGATGTGTTGCCCGCCGCCATCGTGATCACGATGAGCCAGCGCTGCCAGAATCGCCACCGTCGAATACAGACCTGTAAGGATGTCCGTCAGCGCTACCCCCACCTTTACCGGCCCGGCGCCTTCATCACCTTCAGGGCGACCGGTCAGGCTCATCAGCCCGCCCAGCCCCTGGATCATGAAGTCGTAACCGGCGCGCTTGGCATACGGCCCGGTTTGACCGAAGCCGGTGATCGAGCAATAGATCAGGTCCGGATTGATCGCCTTCAGCGACTCGTAGTCCAGACCGTAGGCGGCCAGCCCACCGACCTTGAAGTTCTCGATCAGGATGTCCGACTTCGCCGCCAGCTCACGCACGAGCTGTTGACCTTCAGGCCGAGTGAAGTCGATCGTCACCGATTGCTTGTTGCGGTTGGCCGACAAGTAGTAAGCCGCCTCGCTGGTGTTCTCCCCATAAGCGTCCTTGAGGAAGGGCGGCCCCCAGGCGCGCGTGTCATCGCCATTGCCCGGACGCTCGACCTTGATCACCTCGGCGCCAAGGTCGGCAAGTATCTGCCCGGCCCACGGCCCGGCCAGCACGCGCGATAAATCCAGTACCCGCAGATGCGACAGCGCGCCCATGGTCGCTCTCCTGTTAATAGAACGCCTGCAGACCGGTTTGCGCGCGCCCCAGGATCAACGCGTGAACGTCGTGAGTACCTTCATAGGTATTCACCACTTCCAGGTTGACCAGGTGACGGGCCACACCGAACTCGTCGGAAATACCGTTGCCCCCCAACATGTCACGGGCCATCCGGGCAATATCCAGCGACTTGCCGCAGGAGTTACGCTTCATGATCGAGGTGATTTCGACCGCCGCAGTGCCTTCATCTTTCATGCGCCCCAGACGCAGGCAACCTTGCAGTGCCAAGGTGATTTCGGTCTGCATGTCGGCCAGCTTCTTCTGGATCAGCTGAGTCGCGGCCAATGGGCGACCGAACTGCTGACGATCAAGGGTGTACTGGCGAGCGGTGTGCCAGCAGAATTCGGCAGCGCCCAACGCGCCCCAGGAGATGCCGTAGCGCGCCGAGTTGAGGCAAGTGAACGGACCTTTCAGACCACGCACGTCGGGGAAGATGTTCTCTTCCGGTACGAAAACGTTGTCCATGACAATTTCGCCGGTGATCGATGCGCGCAGGCCAACCTTGCCGTGAATCGCCGGTGCGCTCAGGCCCTTCCAGCCTTTCTCCAGGACAAAGCCACGGATGTCGCCGGCATCGTCTTTGGCCCAGACTACAAATACGTCGGCGATCGGGCTGTTGGTGATCCACATCTTGGCGCCGGTCAGGCTGTAACCGCCGTCGACTTTGCGCGCACGTGTGATCATCGCACCCGGATCGGAACCGTGGTTGGGTTCGGTCAGACCGAAGCAGCCGATCCATTCGCCGGACGCCAGTTTCGGCAGGTATTTCTGTTTCTGCGCTTCGGTGCCGAATTCGTTGATCGGCACCATCACCAGCGAGGACTGTACGCTCATCATCGAACGGTAGCCGGAGTCGACGCGCTCCACTTCACGGGCAATCAGACCGTAGCTGACGTAGTTCAGACCGCTGCCACCGTATTGCTCAGGGATGGTCGCGCCGAGCAGACCGACTTCGCCCATTTCGCGAAAGATCGCCGGATCGGTTTTCTCATGGCGGAAAGCTTCAAGCACGCGTGGCGCCAGGCTCTGCTGAGCGAACTGGGCGGCGGTGTCACGGATCATGCGCTCCTCTTCGGTGAGCTGTTGATCCAGCAGCAAGGGATCGATCCAGTTGAAGCTAGCTTTACCGCCCATGAGTGTGTCCTCGCAAATCGGTGAATTAACGTGGCATTGATCCTAGGCCCGCTTCGCCAACGCGGCAAACGAGGATTTCGCATCCTGTTGTGCTAATTTCTCACTCCGAAACGTCGCTGAATGCCTTTTATGCGGCGCATTAGTGAGGTTGACGTACATGCGCAGGAAGATACCCAGCACCACAGCCCTGATTAGCTTCGAAGCCGCCGCTCGCCACGAAAGCTTTACCAAGGCCGCCGAAGAACTTTCACTCACCCAGGGCGCCATTTGCCGACAGATTGCCAGCCTTGAGGAGTTCCTCAGTGTGGAACTGTTCCGACGCTCGCGACGCGGTGTGAAGCTGACAGAAGCGGGGCTGTCCTACAGCCGTCGGGTGGCCACGCAACTCGATGCCGTCGAGCGCGACACGCTCTCGGTCATGGGTCAACAGGGCACCAACGTGATCGAACTGGCGGTAGTGCCCACTTTCGGCACGCAATGGCTGCTGCCACGGCTCAAGGATTTCCAGCTCAAGCACCCGGAAGTGACAGTTAACCTCACCAACCGCACCCGCCCGTTCCTGTTTGCCGATACTGATTTCGACGCGGCGATCTACTTCGGCGACGCCGATTGGTCGGGTACCGAATCCCACAGACTGATGGGCGAAAATCCGATGCCGGTGTGCAGCCCTGCCCTACTCGGCAATAGAACGCATCTGACGGCTGACGAGATCGCCGAACTGCCGTTGCTGCAACAAACCACTCGCCCTTACGCGTGGCGCCAATGGTTTAACTCACAGCACCTGAACATCCCCCGCGACATGACAGGCCCACGCTACGAGCTATTCTCCATGCTGGCCCAGGCGGCCATGCACAACATGGGTATCGCACTGATTCCGCCGTTCCTGATTCAACGCGAACTGGCCGAGAAACGCTTGGTGATCGCCAACCCGGATGCACTCTCCAGCATCAAGGCGTATTACCTGATGATTCCGGAGCGCAAGGTCGAATCGGCGTCACTCAAGGCATTTCGCGATTGGCTGGTCAATCAGGCAAACAGCTACAGCCTAGAAGGATAAAGGCTTACAACAATTACTAACCCGGTAGTCAGGAAATCCAAAGCCCTACAGATATAAGTATTTGTCGCAAAATCGCAGACTGTATCCGAAAGTCGTACAGACGTCCCACAAGCGCCTGCTGACGTGGCTTTGAGCCCCTATTGACGACTCATTACGTCCTATTCACGTCGCCGATGAGAATTTTTTTCAGATTCGGCCAGAATCCTTGTAAGGCACGGCCTACAAGGGATTCAACTGGCCATCTGCGACATTCGGTCACGGGATGACTTGTAGTTAATTTTCCGTCACCCGTCATAATCCCTTGAAGGGCATAAAGTTCGCCTGCAAAATGCCGCGCCCCGCCCTGATTTGGCGGGATCGTGCTGATCGGCCGCCCCAGTCGCACCATCCGCAGTGCCTGGGTTTACTCAATAAGATCACGCAGGAGATTTGACGTGCACATTGGTGTTCCTCTCGAAACCCAGACCGGTGAAACACGGGTTGCTGCAACCCCGGAAACCATTAAAAAGCTGATCAGCCAAGGTCATAAGGTCACTGTGCAAACCGGCGCCGGCGTCAAAGCCAGCGTTGTCGACAGTGCCTATGAAGCGGCGGGCGCAACCATTGGCAGTGCCAGCGATGCGTTCGGTGCCGAGCTGATTCTCAAAGTAGTCGCCCCCAGCGACGCCGAACTGGCGCTGATAAAGCGCGGCGCGGTGCTGGTTGGCATGCTCAACCCCTTCAATAACGAAACCATCGCCAAAATGGCCGAGTGCGGGATTACCGCGTTCGCCCTGGAAGCGGCGCCGCGTACGTCTCGGGCGCAGAGTCTCGATGTGTTGTCGTCGCAGGCGAACATTGCCGGCTACAAGGCTGTGTTGCTGGCCGCGCACTACTATCCGCGCTTCATGCCGATGCTGATGACCGCTGCGGGTACCGTGAAAGCGGCGCGTGTGCTGATTCTTGGTGCCGGCGTGGCCGGGCTGCAGGCGATTGCCACGGCGAAACGTCTGGGCGCGGTGATTGAAGCGTCTGATGTGCGTCCGGCGGTGAAGGAACAGATCGAATCCCTCGGCGCCAAGTTCGTTGACGTCCCTTACGAAACTGACGAAGAGCGCGAATGCGCGGTCGGTGTCGGCGGTTACGCGCGGCCAATGCCGGTAAGCTGGATGCAGCGTCAGGCCCAGGCTGTGCATGAGCGCGCCAAGCAGGCCGATATCGTCATCACCACCGCCCTGATCCCGGGCCGCAAGGCACCGACGCTGTTAAGCGCAGACACCGTGGCACAGATGAAGCCGGGCTCGGTGGTAATCGACCTCGCGGCAGCCCAGGGCGGCAACTGCCCGCTGACCGTCGCCGATCAGGTTGTGGTCGAGAACGGCGTGACCATCGTCGGCCCGACCAACCTCGCCGGTGAAGTCGCCGCCGATGCTTCGGCGCTGTACGCCCGCAACCTGCTGGACTTCCTCAAGCTGGTGTTCACCAAAGAAGGCCAGTTCGACGTCAACCTCGAAGACGACATCGTCGCCGCGTGCCTGATGTGCCGCGACGGCCAAGTCATCCGCAAAAACGCCTAAGCAGGGATTCAGACGATGGAAGAGCTTATCTCCCCCGGTATCTACAACCTGATCATCTTCGTGCTGGCGATTTATGTCGGTTATCACGTGGTCTGGAACGTTACACCCGCGCTGCACACGCCACTGATGGCGGTGACCAACGCCATTTCGGCGATCGTAATCGTCGGCGCCATGCTCGCTGCTGCGCTGACCGTCACACCGCTGGGCAAGACCATGGGCACCCTCGCCGTGGCACTGGCTGCGGTCAATGTGTTCGGTGGCTTTCTGGTCACCCGCCGCATGCTTGAGATGTTCAAGAAGAAAGCCCCGAAAGCAAAAGAAGAGGCGCCGAAGTAATGAGCATGAATCTCGTCACGACGCTCTACCTGATCGCGTCGATCTGCTTTATCCAGGCCCTCAAAGGCCTGTCGCACCCAACCACCTCGCGGCGCGGCAATCTGTTCGGCATGCTCGGCATGGCGCTGGCCATTCTCACCACCATCGGCCTCATCTATAAGCTGGGTGCCGAGCTTGCAACTGCCGGTATCGGCTATGTGATCGTCGGCCTGCTGATCGGCGGCACTGCCGGTTCGATCATGGCCAAGCGCGTCGAAATGACCAAGATGCCGGAGCTGGTCGCCTTCATGCACAGCATGATCGGTCTGGCGGCGGTGTTCATCGCCATTGCTGCGGTGGTTGAGCCGCAATCGCTGGGCATCGTCAAGCAACTGGGTGATTCGATCCCGGCAGGTAATCGTCTCGAACTGTTCCTCGGTGCGGCGATCGGTGCGATCACCTTCTCCGGTTCGGTGATCGCCTTCGGCAAGCTGTCGGGCAAGTACAAGTTCCGCCTGTTTCAGGGTGCACCAGTACAGTTTACCGGTCAGCACAAACTGAACGCGGTACTCGGTCTGGCGACGCTGGTGCTGGGTGTGACCTTCATGCTCACCGGCAACCTTGCCGCGTTCGCGCTGATGCTGGCCTTGGCGTTCGTGATGGGCGTGCTGATCATCATCCCGATCGGCGGCGCCGACATGCCGGTGGTGGTGTCGATGCTCAACAGCTATTCGGGCTGGGCGGCAGCGGGTATCGGCTTCTCGCTGAACAACTCGATGCTGATCATTGCCGGCTCGCTGGTGGGTTCGAGCGGTGCGATCCTCTCGTACATCATGTGCAAGGCGATGAACCGTTCCTTCTTTAATGTACTGCTCGGTGGTTTCGGCAATACGGCCGACGCAGGACCTGCCGGTGCGAAAGAAGCCCGTCCGGTGAAATCCGGTTCGGCGGATGACGCGACCTTCCTGCTGACCAACGCCGACACCGTGATCATCGTCCCGGGCTACGGCCTGGCGGTGGCCCGCGCGCAGCATGCGTTGAAAGAGCTGACCGAGAAGCTGACCCACCGTGGCGTGACCGTGAAGTACGCGATCCACCCGGTGGCCGGTCGCATGCCTGGGCACATGAACGTCCTGCTCGCCGAGGCCGAAGTGCCTTACGACCAGGTGTTCGAGATGGAAGACATCAACTCCGAGTTCGGCCAAGCCGACGTGGTGCTGGTGCTCGGCGCCAACGACGTGGTCAACCCCGCCGCCAAGAACGATCCGAAATCGCCGATTGCCGGCATGCCGATCCTCGAAGCGTTCAAGGCCAAAACCATCATCGTCAACAAGCGCTCGATGGCCAGCGGCTATGCGGGTCTGGACAACGAACTGTTCTATCTGGACAAAACCATGATGGTCTTCGGCGACGCGAAGAAAGTCATCGAAGACATGGTCAAAGCGGTCGAGTAATCCTCCGCAGTAGCACCGGACGCCCCGACTTGTCGGGGCGTTTTCGTTTGCGCAAAGCGTCGGACAATTTGCCGCGTTGTTGCAGATCCGGTAACGGTGTTTTACTTCAAACCCGCTAAATAGACGCCTCGTTTGCGACCTTGGTAGCGGGACAGACGCCCGCGAAATTCACTAGACTGCGCATCCTGCTACTCGCTTCCCGAGATAATAATCCATGTACCGTGACCGTATTCGCCTGCCTTCGTTGTTGGATAAAGTGATGAGCGCCGCCGACGCAGCCGCTCTGATTGAAGACGGCATGACCGTCGGCATGAGCGGCTTCACCCGCGCCGGCGAAGCCAAAGCCGTCCCTCACGCACTGGCCGAGCGAGCCAAGGTCACGCCGCTGAAGATCAGCCTGATGACCGGCGCCAGCCTGGGCAACGACCTCGACAAACAGCTGACCGAGGCCGGCGTGCTGTCGCGACGCATGCCATTTCAGGTCGACAGCACCTTGCGCAAGGCAATCAACGCCGGCGAAGTGATGTTCATCGACCAGCACCTGTCGGAAACCGTCGAGCAACTGCGCAACCAGCAACTGAAGCTGCCAGACATCGCGGTAATCGAAGCCGTGGCCATCACCGAGCAGGGCCACATCGTGCCGACCACTTCGGTGGGCAACTCGGCAAGCTTCGCGATTTTTGCCAAACAGGTAATCGTCGAGATCAACCTGGCGCACAACGCCAACCTCGAAGGCCTGCATGACATCTATATCCCGACCTACCGCCCAACGCGCACGCCGATCCCATTGGTTAAAGTCGACGACCGTATCGGCAGCACCGCAATCCCGATCCCGCCGGAAAAGATTGTCGCCATCGTCATCACCCAGCAGGCAGATTCGCCGTCCACGGTGTCGACCCCGGATGTCGACACCAACGCCATTGCCGAACACCTGATCACCTTCTTCAAACAGGAAGTCGATGCCGGGCGCATGACCAACAAGCTTGGCCCGCTGCAGGCCGGGATCGGCAACATTGCCAACGCGGTAATGTGTGGCCTGATCGATTCGCCGTTCGAAGACCTGACCATGTATTCCGAAGTACTGCAGGACTCGACCTTCGACCTGATCGACGCCGGCAAGCTGAGTTTCGCGTCTGGCAGCTCGATCACTCTGTCAGAGCGGCGCAACAGTGATGTGTTCGGCAATCTGGAGAAGTACAAGGACAAACTGGTGCTGCGCCCGCAGGAGATCTCCAACCATCCGGAAGTGGTGCGTCGTCTGGGCATCATCGGCATCAACACTGCGCTGGAGTTCGACATCTACGGCAACGTCAACTCCACCCACGTCTGCGGCACACGGATGATGAACGGCATCGGTGGTTCCGGAGACTTCGCGCGTAACGCACACCTCGCGGTGTTTGTGACCAAGTCGATCGCCAAGGGCGGGGCGATTTCCAGCGTGGTGCCGATGGTCAGCCACGTTGACCACACCGAGCATGACGTCGACATCCTGGTGACCGAAATCGGTCTGGCCGACCTGCGCGGCCTGGCCCCGCGGGAACGTGCCCGGGTGATTATCGATAACTGCGTACACCCCGATTACCGCAAGGCGCTGAATGATTACTTCACCGCCGCCTGCGCCATCGGCGGTCATACCCCGCACATCCTGCGCGAAGCCTTGAGCTGGCACATGAACCTGGAAGAAACCGGTCGCATGCTCGCGGTGTAATTCGTACAGTCAAACCGCTGATGCAAACACAGTTTGTGTCAGCGGTTTTTTCATCCTTCCTATTCGACAAAAACTGTACTGCTGTACTGGTTGTTTCCTACGGCTTTTGCCTACTCTCTCCCTCAATTTGAGCAGAAATGCACCACAAAAGTGCGGACAGGTACAGTTTGCTCAATTTTGACCCATACACCACCTATAAACAGTTAACTGGTCACTCACAATACAGTTGAACTGTATCTAGAGAGACTAGGCAAACGAGAGGATCATGGGCACCAGTTAAACCACTACCTGATCCCGCCACAAGCGGAAGGATGTCAACCATGGAACGTACACTCAGTTCCGAACTGTTCTTCGAAGACAAAGCTGCAAAAACCCAGGCTTCCCTGCCTCTGCGCGTTATCGCCAACCTGATGTTGTGGCAGCGCCGCATCTCCAGCCGCCACCAACTGGCTCGTCTGGATTCGCGTCTGCTGGCTGACGCCGGTATCAGCGAAGCACAACGCTACGAAGAGTTGAGCAAGCCGTTCTGGCGCTAAGTAGCGTCGCTGGCTCTGGTCGCTAGACCCACCGCCAGCAACCCGAATTGAACACACAAGACCCGTCGCGGGAAACCGCGACGGGTCTTGTCGTTTCAGGGTTCGAAAGGCCCGTACAGCAGGTTGTTCAAACAACAGGTACAGTTCTAAAGAATCAAAATCTGAACCAGTACAATTCTTCATCGGTGTATCTGTCGGCAAAACTGCATCGGGCGCAGCCTGTCCTTAACCCTCCTCGGCTTAAGGAAAATGCCATGAAAGACTTACAGGATGTTTCGACAGCGTCGATTCAACCCCTCGTTCACTCGCACCTGCTGCGGCGCCTGGTTCGTAGCCTGTGGCAGGGATTGGAGCGCGCCAGGACGCGGCGTCTGTTGGCCCAGCTGGGGCAGCGCGACCTCGCGGATCTGGGTCTGAGCCACGCCGATCGGCTCAACGAACTGGAGAAACCCTTCTGGCGCTAGCATTCTGCCCACTGTCCGAACCTTGCGCGCAGGCCTAATATCCATGGCAGAACGTGGCGAATCTTCTGTAACCCGCGTCTGAGTCTCAGACACAAGCCACCTCTCAATACGGTTTACTATCAGGAGATACACCATGTCCCGTCTTCGCCTGCTCAGCGCTGCCGCCTTGCTGGCCGTGGCTGCCAACGCCAGTGCCTCGAGCTTCATCGTCACCACCGACGCCGTGGTTGGCGCGCTGAAGTCCTCTTCGGACGCCACGTCCGACGTCAGCTCTTCGCTGCGTGACAACAAAGTCGTGATCGCCGCCCGTGACGACGCAGCCAGCTTCGTCGCCAGCGAAGGCCAGATCCGCGGCGTGAAACTGGAAAGCGCCCTGGACCTGATCCGCCACCAGGCACCACAACTGAACGCGACCGACTTCCAACTGGCTCAAGCCATTCTGGCGATCTGATCAGACGTTGCCGGACGGGACACGCCAGTCGTGTCCCGATGTTTCGCCACTGGCTCTGGCCCGGGCATTACGCTAGCCTTGAGATTCGCTAGCCGTTATCGAGTCCCATGCGTTTTCTGACCAAACTGCTTATCCCCTGTGCCTTGTTCAGCACCTTCTGGGCGACCTCGGTCGATGCCTTTGATGTCTCCACGCAAAATACTGTGGTGACGGTATGGGCCACCGGAATGGTGTCTTCCGCGCCATTCGACCGTAAACTGATCATCGCCGCTCACGATGACGCGGCGGCGTTTGTTGCCAGTGACGGCGAATTGCGCGGCGCGCAGCTCGAATCCGCCCTGCATTACCTGCGCAAATCCCGACCAAAACTTCATGTCAGCGACCTTGAACTGGCACAGGCAATTCTCGTCCAATAGTTATCTCAGTCCTTCGTTATCATTGCCCTTCCGGAGTCGTTCCATGCGTAGCCCGCTGATTGCTGCCGCCCTTGGCCTGTTTTTATTGGCCGACGTGGCCCAGGCGCACACCCTGGTAGCCACCAGTAACATCATCGTTCGTGCCTCCCAGCGCACCATCGATTTCACCTCCGATACCACCACGTCGATTCGCGATTCGAAAATCATCCGCGAAGCCCATGACGATGCCGCCAGTTTTGTTGCCACCAACGGCGATATCCGTGGTGCGCACCTGGAAGCCGCCCTCAACACCTTGCGCACGCGAGTGCCGGAAGCCCGCGACGCCAGCGATCAGGTGCTCGCCGAAGCCATTCTTGCCCTGTGAAGTCACTCGGCGCCTGGCTACTGGCCGGGGCGTTGTTGCTGCTTGGCAACAGCGCCCACGCCAGCCTGCAACTGCGGCTCAAGACCGACGGCCTGAGCCCCGCCCAGCAACAGGCCAGTCAGGCGCTGCTCGATGAAGCGATGCAGAAGCTGCCGCCCAGCTTCGTCGAACAGCTGGACCGGCGCATCGACGTCGGCTGGTCCGACGACATGCCCGGCAACGCCTACGGCCAGGCGACCCTGGTTGCCGAACTCGACCTGAACCGCAAACTGCTCGCCGGCCTCACCGACGGCAGCGCGGCCAAAGAAAAAACCAATCGCCCTCACGGCACCGTGCGCCAGGAACTGCTGGCAACCGTGTTGCACGAGCTCACCCACATTTATGACCGCGCGCGCCTGTGGCCCACCGCCGAGCGCACGCTGATCCAGCGCTGCACTCGCCGCAGCAACAGCGCCGGCCTGATCGGCATTCCCGACGAGTGTCGCGGCCAGACCGAACGCCGCTTCACCCTCAGCGATGACCCGCGCCTGCTCGACCTCGCCGGCTGGCAACAGTACGTCGGGCGGCGCGGCGAGCGTGAACAGCACAACCGCCAGGTGGCCCGAAGCCCGGATCTGTATGAGATTTCCAGTCCGAAAGAGTTTGTCGCGGTCAACATGGAGTATTTCCTCCTCGACCCGAGCTACGCCTGCCGACGTCCTGCGCTCTACCGCTACTACAAGGAGCGCTTCGGCTGGGCACCGCCGGCCAAGGACACCTGCAGCAACACCTTCGCCTTCCTCAATGCCGGCAACGACTTCGCCAAACAGCCACTGGGACAGGTCGATCCGGAGCGGGTGTATGCCGTCGACTACTTGCTGGCCGAAGCCAACCAGAATTGGGTCAGCCGCTGGGGCCACAGCATGCTGCGCCTGGTGATCTGTGCGCCGGGACGACCACGGGGCCCGGATTGCCGGCTCGACCTCGACCAGCATCTGGTGTTGTCGTACCGCGCATTTGTCGGTGACGTGCAGCTGTCGAGCTGGGACGGACTGGTCGGCAAGTACCCGTCACGGCTATTCGTGCTGCCACTCGCCCAGGTCATCGACGAATACACCAAGACCGAACTGCGCAGCCTCGCTTCGGTACCGCTGAACCTGTCGCGCAAGGAAATTGAAGAAGTGGTCGAACACGCCGCCGAGATGCACTGGAGTTACGACGGCAACTACTTCTTCCTGTCCAACAACTGCGCCGTGGAAAGCCTCAAGCTGTTGCGCAGCGGCAGCAATAACAAGCAACTGATTGGCCTGGACAGCATCATGCCCAACGGTTTGCTTGAAGTGCTCAAAGGCCGTGGCCTGGCCGACACCAGCGTACTCGACAATCCCAAGGAAGCTCTGCGCCTGGGTTATCGCTTCGATTCGTTCCGCGATCGCTATCAGGCGATGTTCGATGTCTTGAAGAAGCAGTTGCCGATCAAACAGACCACCGTCGAGGACTGGCTATCGCTGTCTGCCGAAGAACGCCGGCAGTGGTTCGAGCGCGCAGACCTGCGCACCAGTGCAGCGTTGTTGCTGCTGGAACAGGCGAGTTATCGCCGCCAGTTGCTGCTGGCCCAGGATGAGGTCAAGCAACGCTACCTCGGTGCCCGGGAGCTGGAGAACGGTGGCATGGACAAGGCCAACGCAACCCTGCAGGAAATTCTCGCCAACAGTGGCTTCCTCAGTCGTCCGGCGGAACTGCTCGACAGCCGCGGTTACGGTTTGCCGCAACCGAGCGAGTTCAAGCGCCTGCAGGACGAAAGCAGCCAGCGCCAGAAGCAACTGCTGGCGCTGAGCGGTGATCTGGACAAGGAAGTGCGCAAGTTACTGGAGCCACAGCGAGCGGCCGAGATTGCCGCCAGCGAAGCCAACGTGAAGCAGATCGGCGAGCATCTGCGCAAATTGCACAAGACCTCCGGCGGGCTGGAGTTGCCTTAAAAGCAAAAGATCGCAGCCTGCGGCAGCTCCTACAGAGATAAATGTAGGAGCTGCCGCAGGCTGCGATCTTTTTACTGCCTGTAAATCAGTACAAAACACCGTCCAGAATTTCGTAAACGATCCCGGTACCCACCGCGATCAGCACAATGTCCCCACCGGCCCGGCGCCACTCATAACCCGGATACACCGGCAGACGGCTCAGCGCCCGCCCGTCCAGCCGCTCGCCATAGTAACCGTGCGGCAACGGTCGGCCGCGTTCCAGATGGATGCCCGGCGGTGGCGGAGCGCCACGTACGAAGTAGCCGTGGTTGTCGCGAATGGTCTGCCGCACCGGGCCGAAGTCGTGTGGCGGGCCACCACGGTGATCGTTCTGCGGACCACGGTGATCGTCACCACGGTTATCGTAGTGGCCCGGTTGCGGGCCGCCGTGGTCATGATCATCGCGTGGATCGGCGCTGGCCAGCAGCGGCGTCGCGCTGAGCATCAGCACGCCCAGTCCGGCAATCAGACGTTTCGGCATTTTCATCGGGTCTTTCCTCACGGCACCAACAGCAAAAAAGGGATTCAGAACGTGGTTCTGAATCCCTCGGTCTTGCTCAATTAGGCTGTGTTGGGAGGGGGTAATTCCTCTGTATCAGGAACTTTACCTTCAGCTGACGCGGGCCTGACGAACGCCTTCGGACAGCGCCTTGCACAGACCCAGCACACCATCGACCGCCTGGGCCGGCGTGGTCGCATTGGCGATGTGATCGATCAGTGCCGAGCCCACCACCACACCGTCCGCCAGGCGGGCGATGGACGCTGCTTGCTCAGGAGTACGGATACCGAAGCCGATGCTGATCGGCAGATCAGTGTGTCGACGCAGGCGAGCCACCGCTTCTTCGACATGCTCCAGAGTCGCGGCACCGGCACCGGTCACACCGGCCACCGACACGTAGTAGACGAAGCCCGAGCTGCCATTGAGCACTTTCGGCAGACGCGCATCGTCAGTGGTCGGGGTGGTCAGGCGGATGAAGTCAAGACCGGCAGCCTGTGCCGGGTCGCACAGTTCATTATTGTGCTCTGGCGGCATGTCGACCACGATCAGACCATCGACACCAGCGTCTTTGGCATCAGCGATAAAACGTTCAACGCCATACATGTGGATCGGGTTGAAGTAGCCCATCAGTACCAGCGGCGTGTCGCTGTTGCCTTCGCGGAACTCACGCACCATCTGCAGGGTTTTCGCCAGATTCTGCCTGGCGCCCAAGGCACGGATGTTCGCCAGTTGAATCGCCGGGCCGTCGGCCATCGGGTCAGTGAACGGCATGCCCAGCTCGATCACGTCGGCGCCAGCGCCGGGCAGGCCTTTGAGGATCGCCAGCGAGGTGTCGTAGTCCGGATCACCGGCGGTGACGAAGGTCACCAGCGCGGCGCGATTCTGTTGCTTGAGGTCGGCAAAACGGGTTTGCAGGCGGCTCATCAGTGTTTCTCCTGCTTGGACTGTTCCATGTGATGCATGACGGTCTGCATGTCTTTGTCGCCACGGCCGGACAGGTTGACCACCATCAGGTGATCCTTCGGCAGTTTCGGCGCGCGCTTGAACACTTCAGCCAACGCATGAGCGCTTTCCAGTGCCGGGATGATGCCTTCGAGGCGGCAGCACTGGTGGAACGCAGCGAGGGCTTCGTCGTCGGTGACCGAGGTGTACTGAACGCGGCCGATGTCATGCAACCAGGCGTGCTCAGGGCCAATGCCCGGATAATCGAGACCGGCGGAAATCGAGTGGGCGTCGATGATCTGGCCATCGTCGTCCTGCAGCAGGAAGGTACGGTTGCCGTGCAGCACACCCGGCACGCCGCCATTGAGGCTGGCCGCATGCTTGCCGGTTTCGATGCCGTAACCGGCTGCTTCGACGCCGATGATCTCGACGCTCTGGTCGTCGAGGAACGGGTGGAACAGGCCCATGGCGTTGGAACCGCCGCCAATGCACGCCACCAGGCTGTCCGGCAGACGACCTTCCTGGGCTTGCAGCTGCTCGCGGGTTTCCTTGCCGATCACGGCCTGGAAGTCGCGCACCATGGCTGGGTACGGGTGCGGGCCGGCCACGGTGCCGATCAGGTAGAAGGTGCTGTCAACGTTGGTCACCCAATCACGCAGCGCTTCGTTCATTGCGTCTTTCAGGGTGCCGGTGCCGGCCACCACCGGAATCACTTCGGCGCCCAGCAGCTTCATGCGGAACACGTTGGCCTGCTGCCGCTCGATGTCCGTGGTGCCCATGTAGATCACGCAATCCAGACCGAAACGTGCGGCCACGGTAGCGGTCGCCACGCCGTGCATGCCGGCACCGGTCTCGGCGATGATGCGTTTCTTGCCCATGCGCCGCGCCAGCAGAATCTGGCCGATGCAGTTGTTGATCTTATGCGCGCCGGTGTGGTTCAGCTCTTCGCGCTTGAGGTAAATCTTCGCGCCGCCGCAGAACTCGGTCAGGCGCTCGGCGAAGTACAGCGGGCTCGGACGCCCGACATAATCACGCTGGAAGTAGGCCAGCTCTTCTTTAAACGCTGGATCTTCCTTGGCCGCTTCGTATTCACGGGCCAGATCGAGGATCAACGGCATCAGGGTTTCCGCCACGTAGCGGCCGCCGAACGCGCCGAACAGGCCGTTATCGTCAGGGCCGCTGCGCAGGTTGGAGGTGTTCGAAGTCTGGGTCATGATGTGCTCCAGGTGAATTCGGGTCATAAGACAATGACGCCACTCTACCCCTGACCTTCCAGGCTGAAAACCGATAAGATCGCCACAACCTGTCAGGAAAACTCACAGATACCATGAGCCATGACCTTCCTCCGCTGAACGCCTTGCGCGCATTCGAAGCCACCGCCCGACTGAACAGCGTCAGTCAGGCGGCCGAACAGCTGCACGTTACTCATGGCGCAGTCAGCCGGCAGCTCAAAGTGCTTGAAGCGCATCTGGGCGTGAGCCTGTTCGTCAAGGATGGTCGCGGCTTGAAACTCACAGATGCCGGAGCTCGTCTGCGCGATGCCAGCGGCGAGGCCTTTGATCGCTTGCGCAGTGTGTGTGCCGAGCTGACGCAGAGCACCGCTGACGCGCCGTTCGTGCTTGGCTGCTCGGGAAGCCTGTTGGCGCGCTGGTTCATTCCACGCCTGGGCCGGCTGAATGCCGACCTGCCGGACTTGCGTCTGCACCTGTCGGCTGGCGAAGGTGATCTCGATCCACGGCGCCCGGGTCTCGATGCCTTGCTGCTCTTCGCCGAGCCACCATGGCCGGCAGACATGCAGGTCTACGAACTGGCCGCAGAACGCATCGGCCCGGTGCTGAGCCCGCTGTTCAGCGGTCATCAACGCCTGCAGGCAGCGCCGGCGTCAGCCTTGCTCAGCGAGCCGCTGCTGCACACCACATCGCGTCCGCAAGCCTGGCCGAGCTGGGCACAGCAAAATCACCTCGACGCCAAGGCGTTGAAGTTGGGGCAAGGTTTTGAGCATTTGTATTATCTGCTGGAAGCCGCAGTGGCCGGACTCGGCGTGGCAATCGCGCCCGAGCCGCTGGTGGCCGAAGACCTGAAGGCCGGTCGCCTGGTTGCACCGTGGGGCTTCTGCGAAACCCCGGCGCAACTGGCGTTGTGGCTACCCAAGCGCGCCGCAGACGGGCGCGCCCGGCAACTGGCGCAGTGGCTCAAGAACGAGCTGCGCCAGACGGATCACTCGCCGCGCTTGAACAGCAGGTAAGCGGCCAGCAGACCGATCGCACCGACGGCCACACCGGCAGTGGTCCAAGGATGTTCCTGAGCGTAATCGCGGGTGGCGATGCCGGTCTCGCGGGTTTTCACTTTGACTTCTTCATAGGCGTCGCTGAGCAGGCTGCGCGAATGTTTCAGCGCGCTTTCAGCGTTGCTCTTGAGTGCCTTGAGCGTCTTGCGCGACTCGTCCGAAGCGTCGTCTTTGAGGCTTTCCAACGATTTGAGCAGACTCTCGATCTCGGCTTCCATGCTTTGCAACGAGGCTTTACGTAAAGAGGTGTTGGCCATGGTGGCTCTCCTGCATTGGTGATGAGTGGCGTGTGTTGGTTGGGACTTCAGCGGTTTGAGAAAGTGCAGAAAATCTGAACTTCGCGTGCATCGAGCCGCCGAAATCAACAGTGCAGATTCACTGCTAGTCTCAAATCCACACGTCAAGGAGATCGCCATGAGTGACCATCACACCTACAAGAAAGTCGAGCTGGTCGGCTCGTCCACCAGCAGCATCGAAGACGCCATCAACAACGCGCTGGCCGAAGCCAACAAGAGCATCAAGCATCTGGAGTGGTTTGAAGTGGTCGAGACGCGTGGCCACATCAAGGACGGCAAGGCTGCGCATTTCCAGGTAACCCTCAAAGTCGGCTTCCGCATTGCCAGCAGCTGAGTTTGGGCTACGCTTCTGAACTTGCGCGCTGGCCGAGTGCCATAGGAATGGCAAAGCGCTACAAGGTGAGCGCATCGGCATAGCCGGTGCCCGCCTCTTTTAATCCGACCAGGGAGTGCGACCGATGAAGAAGTTCATATTGGCAGTAGGTTTGTTGAGCCTTGCGGGTGGCGCGTTGGCTGCTGGCAAGCCTTGTGAAGAGTTGAAAAGCGAGATCGCGGCGAAGCTGGATGCCAAGCACGTTTCCGGGTATTCGCTGGAAGTCGTCGACAAGGGTGCGGCCGCTGACGGCAAAGTCGTCGGCACCTGTGAAGGGGGCGCCAAGGAAATCGTCTACAAACGCGGTTGATTGCGCCTGAAATGCAAAAGCCGACGCGAAGGCGTCGGCTTTTTTGTGGGCGATGATTTACATGCAGGAGCTGCGGCACGCTGCGATCTTTTGATCGTGGCTTTGAAAAATCAGATCAAACGATCGCAGCCTCGTTTCACTCGACAGCTCCTACAGGGCGCCGCGTTTATCCTTTCATGACCTGCGCCAGCAGTTCGTAGGAATGCAGGCGATCGGCGTGTTCATACAGGTCGCAAGTGAAAATCAGCTCGTCGGCCTGGGTCTGCTCGACCAGCACTTCCAGTTTCGCGCGAATCTTCTGCGGGCTGCCGACCATCGCCAGGCCGAGGAAATCCCCCACCGCCTCGCGCTCATGGGGCAGCCACAGGCCGTCCATGGTTTTCACCGGTGGACGTTGCACCAGACTCTGCCCACGCATCAGCGCGAGGATTCGCTGGTACACCGAGGTCGCCAGATAATCGGCCTGCTCATCGGTATCCGCCGCCACCAGCGGCACCCCGAGCATCACGTACGGCTTGTCGAGCACCGCCGACGGTTTGAAGTGGTTGCGATAGACGCGAATCGCCTCATGCATGAAGCGCGGGGCGAAGTGCGAGGCGAAGGCGTAGGGCAACCCGCGTTCACCGGCCAGTTGCGCGCTGAACAGGCTGGAACCAAGCAACCAGATCGGCACGTTGGTACCGGTGCCGGGCATGGCGATTACCCGTTGGTCCGGGGTACGCGGGCCGAGGAAACGCGCCAGCTCGGCAACGTCTTCCGGGAAATCGTCGGCACTGCCGGAGCGTTCGCGGCGCAGAGCGCGGGCCGTCATCTGATCGGAGCCGGGCGCGCGGCCCAGCCCCAGGTCGATGCGTCCCGGATAGAGGCTTTCAAGAGTGCCGAACTGCTCGGCGATCACCAGCGGTGCGTGGTTGGGCAGCATTACTCCGCCAGAGCCGACGCGAATCGTCGAAGTCCCCCCGGCCAGATATCCCAACAGCACCGAGGTGGCGGAGCTGGCGATGCCGTCCATGTTGTGGTGCTCGGCCACCCAGAAGCGGGTGTAGCCGAATTTCTCGACGTGCTGCGCCAGGTCCAGCGAGTTGCGCAGCGATTGCGCCGGGCTACCGTTCTCGCGCACCGGCACCAGATCGAGGGTGGAAAACTTTACGTCGGACAGTTGCTTCATAAACCTGCGTCTCCGAGTGGGGTGCAGGTTTTTTCTTGCGAACGAAAACCTGCCGAATTCATAAGCGTGTTCTGTGCAATGAGGGCATATACCCGAGTTTCAATAGCTGAGGGAAAAATCCTACTAAAAAAGTCAACGATTCACCTGAGCTGAACTTTGTCCCGGCGTCTATCCTCAGAAGCCTTGCAAGCAAAAACCACGACGGCGCGGCGTTCCGCGCCAGTTCTTGAGGAGGCAGACATGGCTATCGTGAAGAAAGCATCCGCACATTGGGCAGGCGATCTGAAAACCGGCATCGGCTCGATCTCTACCGAGACCGGCGTCCTCAGAGAAGCGCCTTACGGCTTCAAGGCCCGCTTCGAGGGCGGCAAAGGTACGAACCCGGAAGAACTGATCGGCGCCGCCCATGCCGGCTGTTTTTCCATGGCGTTTTCAATGATTCTCGGTGATGCGGGCCTGAAGGCCGAAAGCATCGATACTCAGGCAGAGGTCACACTGGACCAAGTGGATGGCGGCTTTGCCATCACTGCAATCAAACTGATTCTCAAGGCGAAAATCCCGGGCGCTACTCAGGCGCAGTTTGAAGAACTGAGCACCAAGGCCAAGGAAGGGTGCCCGGTATCCAAGGTATTGAATGCGAAGATTACCCTTGAGGCTTCGCTGGTCAGCTGATTTGCGCAGTCTTCGACAAAGGCGTTGCTGGCACAGACGCCTTCGCGGGCAAGCCCGCTCCCACAGGATTTGGGTCGGCCCCTAACCTGTGGGAGCGGGCTTGCCCGCGAAGGCGATTTGAATAGCACCGCAATTGCTGAAGATGTGAGCGACATCAGAACCTGCGCTGCAAGAATATGGTCGAATAAGTGACAGCAGCTTCAGCGCACGCCCGTGCGCGCTGCCCCATGGAGCTTCAGGATATGAAACGTATTGGCTTGGCGATCCTCTGCAGTGCACTGGCCACTTCGGTTTTTGCGGCACCGAAAGACTGCGAAGAACTCAGGAAAGAGATCGAAATAAAGATTCAGGCTAAAGCAGTGCCGTCCTACACACTGGAAATCGTCAGCAAGGAAGAAGCCGCAAAACATGACATCGCCATGGTGGTCGGTTCATGTGAGAACGGCAGCAAGGCGATCATCTATCAGAAGAACGACAGCTGAGTCGTCTCAGTTAATGCAGTTGTAGTCGCGATCCTCGGCGACGATTTCGCGTTTGGCGTTGTACAGTCGGGCACTCGGGGTGAACCCTAGCGAACGACCTTCCAGCAGATAACGCTGGCCGGCTTCGAAATGGTCGTAGCGGATGTACAGGTAGCACAGGCGCTCGACCGGGCCAGTCATTAGCGCACCGCCGCCTCCAAACACCTCGAAGTCAAACCGCACACGCAGCTCGTGGCTACCAGGCGTGACCTGAAAGAAACGCCCATCGGTCAGCCGTTGATTGTCCAGGCGCTCGGCCATCAGCAATTTGCCGCCCGGGGTCGGGGTTGAGAAGTCGACCCAGGCCATTTGCGGATCGACCGGTGGCAGTGGCGTCTGGCAGCCGGCGATAGCGCCGACTGCGAGCAACAACATCAACTTGCGCATGATGGATGTCCAAGGATTCAGACCTCCAGCATAGCGCTGATCACGTGCGCTGACAGCCTGCCGGCGTGCCTTGGCCGACCACGTTGCGCTGCTCGTCATAGAGCTTCGCCCATGGCCGGAAGCCGATGCTGCCAGCTTGCAATTGATAACGCTGTCCGGCGTTGAATTCCTTGAATGTCAGCTTCAACTGGCAGTCGCGCCACAGAGGCTCGGCGTCGGGGCCGATGTTGGTGGCTTCGACCGGGAATTGGTAGCGCACCTTCAATTCGTGGCTGCCGGGCTGCACTTCGAAATAACGTTTGTCGACCGTGGCCCGGCTATCGACCTGCAGCGCTTGCAGCGCGGTGTCCTGTTGACGGGCATCGAGATCGATCCAGGCTTGCGAGGGGTCAGGGTCGGGCATTCCGAATCCGGCACATCCGGCCAGCGTCAGCAGGCCTCCTGTCAGCAACAACATGCGCATAGCGAAGCTCCAAATGGCGGGATAGTCTTGCGGGCAGACTTTCCAAAGGATTTTTATTTTGAGCAGGCCGCTTCCAAGCCATGGGTTACTTGATCGCGTTTTTCGGATTTTGTTTCCGGGTGTGATGTTTTTGTTGCTCAACGGTTGTTCCAGCGTCAGCTATTACAGCCAGTTGGCGAGCGGCCAATTGCAGTTGCTGCGCGCGCGCGAGCCAGTGGCCAAGGTGATCGCCGACCCGAGCCGCGACGCCAAGCTGCGCACGCACCTGAGCCAGTCACAGAAGGCCCGGAGCTTTGCCAGCGAACACCTGCACCTGCCGGACAACCAGAGCTATCGGCTGTACGCCGACATTGGCCGGCCCTATGTGGTGTGGAACGTGTTCGCCACCCCGGAGTTTTCCCTGAAGCCGCAGAACCATTGCTTCCCGATCGCCGGATGCGTGGCCTATCGCGGCTACTACAGCCAGAGCGCCGCGCGCGGCGAAGCGGCGATCCAGCGTCTGCAAGGCATGGATGTGTCGATTGGCGGCGTCGAGGCCTATTCGACCCTCGGCTGGTTCAATGACCCGATCCTCAATTCGATGATGGGCTGGGGCGATGAGCGCCTGGCCACGCTGATCTTTCACGAACTGGCGCATCAGCGCTTCTACGTGAAGGACGACACCGAGTTCAACGAGTCCTTTGCCACGTTTGTCGAGCAGGAAGGCACCCGCCAGTGGCGGGCGTTTCGTGGCCTGCCTGCGGATACCGACTCGCGGCTAAAGCAGCGTGATCAGTTCATTGAGCTGGTGCTGGAAACACGCTCACGCCTGGAAAAGCTCTACGCTCAGCCGCTACCGGCCGAGCAGATGCGCGAACGCAAAGCGGCGACGTTCGAGCAGTTTCGCCGCGATTACCGGGTCATGCGCGACAACCAGTGGGCTGGGGACAAGCGTTATGACGCTTGGGTGAATCTGCCGCTGAACAATGCGCGGTTGTTGCCGTTTGGGCTGTATGACCAGTGGGTGCCGGCGTTTGCGGCGCTGTTCAGGCAGGTTGGCGGGGATTGGGTGCGGTTTTATGTTGAGGTCGAGAAGCTAGGCGGGTTACCTGTCGCGGAGCGTAAAGCGGCCTTGAAAACTTTGGCCGGATCTTGAACTGATGTCGGCTGATCCGGCCTCATCGCTGGCTTGCCAGCGATGGCGCTATGATCAACGCCGCAAAAACGCCTGATGCAACTCGGCCAACGTCTCAAAGTGATAAGCCGGCGCCTCGGCACTCAACTCTTCAAAACTGCCAAACCCATACCCCACCGCCGCCGCGTCCACGCCGTTGCTGCGCGCGCCGATCAGATCATGCTTGCGATCGCCGATCATCAGCGTGTTGCGCGGATCCAGCCCTTCCTCAGCGATCAGGTGCGCAATCAGCTCGACCTTGTTGGTCCGCGTGCCATCCAGCTCACTGCCGTAGATCACCTTGAAGTGTTTGGCGAAGTCGAAGTGCCGGGCGATTTCCCGGGCGAACTCCCACGGTTTGGACGTCGCGATATACAGCTGTCGCCCTTGGCCGCTCAGGGTTTCCAGCAGCGGCGTGACGCCGTCGAACACACGGTTCTCGTACAGGCCGGTGACCTTGAAGCGCTCGCGGTAGAAATTCACCGCCTCCCAGGCCTTGGCCTCGTCGAAGCCATAGAACTGCATGAACGCCTGCAACAGCGGCGGGCCGATGAAGTGTTCAAGTTTGCTCAGGTCCGGCTCGTCGATGCCGAGCTTGCTCAAAGCGAACTGGATGGATCGGGTGATGCCCTCTCGCGGGTCGGTCAGGGTGCCATCGAGGTCGAACAGTACAGTCTGATAATGCATGAGAAATCCTGAGCAGGTGTAGGTCGATTCAGGGCCGGTCGTAGCCTTCGGCCAGATGCAGGTCCTTGAGCTTCACGTAGTTCGCCGCGCTGTAGGTGAAGAAGGCGCGTTCCTTGTCGGTCAACGGACGGACCTGTTTCACCGGGCTGCCCACGTACAGGAAGCCGCTTTCCAGGTGCTTGCCCGGTGGTACCAGGCTGCCGGCGCCGATGATCACGTCGTCCTCGACCTGCGCGCCGTCCATGACAATGCTGCCCATGCCGATCAACACGCGACTGCCGACGCTGCAGCCATGCAGCATGACCTTGTGAGCGATGGTCACGTCATCGCCGATCAGCAGCGGGAAACCGTCCGGGTTGAACGGCCCGGCGTGGGTGATGTGCAGCACGCAGCCGTCCTGCACGCTGGTGCGCGCACCGATGCGGATGCGGTGCATGTCGCCACGGATCACGGTCAGCGGCCACACGGAGCTGTCTTCGCCGATTTCGACGTCGCCGATCACCACCGCGCAGGCGTCGACAAACGCGCCTTTACCGAGCTGCGGGGTGTGATTCTGGTACTTGCGAACGGACACGATAATTTCTCTCTCTGTCGCCGATAGCTGCGGTGAGTGCCGATTGTAATTAAGATGGGCGCATGTTTCTCCCAGCCAAGGTGCCAACCGTGAGCGTGAACAACCCTCTTCTGCAGTCCTACGACCTGCCGCCGTTCTCCACGATCCGTGCCGAACACGTGCTGCCAGCCATTGAAACGATCCTGGCCGACAACCGCGCCGCCATCGCCGAAATCCTCAAGACTCAAGTCGAGAACCCGACCTGGGCCGGCCTGGTATTGGCGATGGACGAACTCAATGATCGCCTCGGCGCTGCGTGGAGCCCGGTCAGCCACCTCAACGCCGTGTGCAACAGCGCTGAACTGCGCGAGGCCTACGAGTCGTGCCTGCCGGCCCTGAGCGCCTACTCCACCGAAATGGGTCAGAACCGCGAGCTGTTCCAGGCTTATGAAGCGCTGGCCAACAGCCCGGAGGCGGCCAATTTCGACGTGGCGCAAAAAACCATTCTTGAACACGCCCTGCGCGATTTCCGTTTGTCGGGTATCGACCTGCCGGAAGCCGAACAGAAGCGTTACGCCGAAGTGCAGAGCAAACTGTCCGAGCTGGGCAGTCGCTTCTCCAACCAGTTGCTCGACGCCACGCAAGCCTGGACCAAGCACATCACCGACGAAGCCGCCCTCGCCGGCCTGACCGACTCGGCCAAGGCGCAAATGGCCGCTGCCGCCCAGGCCAAAGGCCTTGATGGCTGGCTGATCACCCTGGAGTTCCCGAGCTACTACGCGGTGATGACCTACGCCCAGGATCGTGCCCTGCGGGAAGAAGTCTACGCTGCCTACTGCACCCGTGCGTCGGATCAAGGCCCGAACGCCGGGCAGAACGACAACGGCCCGGTGATGGAAGAGATCCTCGACCTGCGTCAGGAACTGGCAAAACTCTTGGGCTTCGCCAGCTTCTCCGAGCTGAGCCTGGCCACGAAAATGGCCGAGTCCAGCGATCAGGTGCTGAGCTTCCTGCGCGACCTGGCCAAGCGCAGCAAACCGTTTGCCGCGCAGGATCTGCAGCAGCTGCGCGCCTTCGCCGCCGAACAGGGCTGCGCCGATCTGCAGAGCTGGGACAGCGGTTTCTACGGGGAAAAACTCCGCGAGCAGCGCTACAGCGTCGCTCAGGAAACCCTGCGCGCCTACTTCCCGATCGACAAAGTCCTCGGCGGCCTGTTCGCCATCGTTCAGCGTCTGTACGGCATCGAGATCGCCGAGCTGAAAGGCTTCGACACTTGGCACCCGGATGTTCGCCTGTTCGAAATCAAGGAAAACGGCCAGCACGTCGGGCGCTTCTTCTTCGACCTCTACGCCCGCGCCAACAAGCGTGGCGGCGCGTGGATGGACGGCGCCCGCGACCGTCGCCGCACCGTCGACGGCGTGCTGCAAAGCCCGGTGGCCAACCTGGTGTGCAACTTCACCCCGGCCGACAGCGGCAAGCCTGCGCTGCTGACCCACGATGAAGTGACCACCCTGTTCCACGAATTCGGCCACGGCCTGCATCACCTGCTGACCCGAGTTGATCACGCCGGTGTTTCCGGGATCAACGGCGTGGCGTGGGATGCGGTCGAGCTGCCGAGCCAGTTCATGGAAAACTGGTGCTGGGAACCGGAAGGCCTGGCGCTGATTTCCGGTCACTACGAAACCGGCGAGCCGCTGCCGCAAGACCTGCTGGAGAAAATGCTCGCAGCGAAGAACTTCCAGTCCGGCCTGATGATGGTGCGGCAGCTGGAATTCTCGCTGTTCGACTTCGAACTGCACGCTACCCATGGTGACGGCCGCAGCGTGGCGCAAGTGCTGGAAGGCGTGCGCGACGAGGTGTCGGTGATGCGTCCACCGGCGTACAACCGCTTCCCCAACAGCTTCGCGCACATCTTCGCCGGCGGTTACGCGGCCGGCTATTACAGCTACAAGTGGGCGGAAGTGCTGTCGGCGGATGCCTTCTCCAAATTCGAAGAGGATGGCGTGCTCAACGCCGACACCGGTCGCGCCTTCCGCGAAGCGATTCTGGCGCGTGGCGGTTCGCAGGCCCCGATGGTGCTGTTCGTCGACTTCCGTGGCCGTGAGCCATCGATTGACGCACTCTTGCGCCATAGCGGCCTGAGTGAGGACGCAGCAGCATGAGTGAGGCACCTGTGATTACCAAGAAGCGCTTTATCGCCGGGGCTGTCTGCCCGGCGTGCAGCGAGCCGGACAAACTGATGATGTGGAACGAGGACAGCGTGCCGCACCGCGAGTGCGTGGCCTGCGGTTACTCGGATACGCTGAACGAGCAAGGGCTGTCGGTTCCCAAGGAACTGGGCACGCGGGTCAATACCAGCGCGCTCAAGCCGGCGCCGGACAAGACGGTCCAGGCCGTGCAGTTCTTTCCGAATCCGAAGCTGAAGAAAAAGTCCGAAGACTGAGCCGGCAAATAACCCTCCACGGTGCAATGCCGTGGAGGGTGCGGCTTACTTGAGGTTGACTGACTGGAACCAGCTCTTCATCGAGCAAGTGGCAAAGGCACTGGTGCTGCAGTCGCCGTTGGCCAGCGCGGTGCGCAGTTTGTCGACATCGGCCTGCATCACGTAGCGCACGCCATCCTTGAAATGGCCGCTTTCACCAAAACCGCCCTGCGTCATTTCATTCAGCGCGTCTTCCTTGCTCCAGCCCTGCACCACGATTCGGTACATCGCCGCCATCAGGCCGGTGCGGTCGGAACCGTGTTTGCAGTGCATCAGCACCGGGCCGTTGGCTTCGGCAGCCTGAATCGCGCGCAGCGTCTTGAGCACATCGGCGTCATCGACGTGGTTGGTGCGATAAGGCAGTTGCACTTGATTGATGCCCGGCTCGGACAGCCAATTGCTGTCGGCTTCCGGCAGGAAGTTGATCACCGTCGCCACTTTGAGATTTTTCAGCAACGGCACCGCGCCGCCATCCGGCAAGGCACTGCGGTACAGCGTTGGCGACATCTGGAACAGGTTGTACTGCACTTCCACCGGTTGCGCCCACTCCGGCGGGCGCGATGTGACAGCGGCATCAGCCTGGGCCGGCATCAAGTGCAGCAGAGCGACAAGCGACAAACACAAAACAGGAAAAAGACGCACTCGAGACATGCTGGGCTGACCGTAATCGGAATTCATCAATGAAAGGCCTCGCAGCTTCCACGTCTGACGGTCAAAGCCCTGTGAGGCTCTTGTCAAAGAATTGTGAATCCGGGCGATTTCATTGAGTGCCGGGTAAAAAACCGAGGCTTTTTCCCACTGAATCGGTTCATCCCGATGATTAGCCTGCTACCATTTGTCACACGATGTTGCAGGCGTCCCCCTTTTCCCGGTCAAACGGGCCGCGCGCTGCGACGAAAAAATGCTCAAGCCGTTCGCAGAAACGGACAACCATCAATGCCTGATGAGGTGCACCCCATGTCTGATGCAGATCGAGACAACCCGCGGCGTGAGTTTTTGCGCAAATCCCTGACACTGATTCCCGTGGTTACCCTCGCCGGCACCGGCTTGGGCAGCAGCGTGTTGCAAGCTGCCCCTGAAGCCACTCCGACGGCGCCCGCAGCAACCCCGGCCAAGGCTGACGCCAGCGCTTATCAGCCGAGCTATTTCACCGCCGAGGAATGGGCCTTCATCAACGCCGCCGTGGCGCAATTGATCCCCAATGACGAGCAAGGCCCGGGTGCCCTGGAAGCCGGCGTGCCGGAATACATCGACCGCCAGATGAACACCCCGTACGCCGCCGGCGCCCTGTGGTACATGCAGGGTCCGTTCAACGCCGACGCTGCGCCGGAGATGGGCTGGCAGAGCAAACTGGTGCCCAAAGAGATCTATCGCCTGGGCATCGCTGCCACGGATCAGTGGGCAAAATCCCTCAACGGTAAAACATTTGCCGAGCAAGACAGCGCTACCCGAGACGATTTGCTCAAGCAACTCGAATCGGGCAAACCGCAGTTCGATGCGGTTCCGGCGAAGATTTTCTTCAGCCTGTTGCTGCAAAACACCAAGGAAGGGTTCTTCTGCGACCCGATCCACGGCGGCAATAAAGGCATGGTCGGCTGGACCATGATTGGCTTCCCCGGCGCCCGCGCCGATTTCATGGATTGGGTGGAACGCAACGAGCAGTACCCCTTCCCGGCAGTATCGATTCGCGGCGAGAGGGCTTGAGCATGGCAACCGTAATGAAGAAGGTCGACGCGGTGATCGTCGGTTTTGGCTGGACTGGCGCGATCATGGCCAAGGAGCTGACCGAAGCCGGACTCAACGTGCTGGCGCTGGAGCGCGGGCCGATGCAGGACACCTACCCTGACGGCAACTATCCACAGGTGATCGACGAACTCACCTACAGCGTGCGCAAAAAACTCTTTCAGGACATCTCGAAAGAAACCGTCACCATCCGCCATAGCGTCAACGATATCGCCCTGCCGAACCGCCAGTTGGGCGCGTTCCTGCCGGGTAATGGCGTCGGCGGCGCCGGTTTGCACTGGTCGGGCGTGCATTTTCGCGTCGATCCGATCGAACTGCGTATGCGCAGCCATTACGAAGAACGCTACGGCAAACGCTTCATCCCCAAGGACATGACCATTCAGGACTTCGGCGTCAGCTATGAAGAGCTGGAACCGTTTTTCGATTTCGCCGAGAAAGTCTTCGGCACCTCGGGCCAGGCCTGGACCGTGAAAGGTCAACTGGTCGGACAGGGCAAGGGCGGCAACCCTTACGCACCGGATCGCTCCAATCCGTTCCCGCTGGAAGCGCAGAAAAACACCGTTTCCGCACAACTGTTCGGCAAAGCGGCGACAGAGGTCGGTTACAAACCCTACAACCTGCCATCGGCGAATACTTCAGGCCCATACACCAATCCCTACGGCGCACAGATGGGCCCGTGCAATTTCTGCGGATTCTGCAGCGGCTACGTGTGCTACATGTATTCCAAAGCGTCGCCGAACGTGAACATTCTGCCGGCGCTCAAGTCGCTGCCGAATTTCGAACTGCGGCCCAACTCGCATGTGCTGCGGGTCAATCTCGACAGCACCAAGTCCAAGGCCACCGGCGTGACTTACATCGATGGCCAGGGCCGCGAGATCGAGCAGCCGGCGGATCTGGTGATCCTCGGCGCCTTCCAGCTGCATAACGTGCGCCTGATGCTGCTCTCGGGCATCGGCAAACCGTACGACCCGATCAGCGGCGAAGGCGTGGTCGGGCGTAACTTCGCCTACCAGAACATGGCGACCATCAAGGCGTTCTTCGACAAGGACACCCACACCAACAACTTCATCGGTGCCGGCGGCAACGGTGTGGCGCTGGATGATTTCAACGCCGACAACTTCGACCACGGCCCGCATGGCTTCGTCGGCGGCTCGCCAATGTGGGTCAACCAGGCTGGCAGCCGGCCGATTGCCGGCACCTCGAACCCGCCCGGCACGCCGGCCTGGGGCAGCCAGTGGAAACGCGCGACCGCCGATTACTACACCCACCAGGTATCGATGGACGCCCACGGCGCGCACCAGTCCTACAGAGGCAACTACCTCGATCTGGATCCGGTGTACCGCGATGCCTACGGTTTGCCGCTGCTGCGGATGACCTTCGACTGGCAGGAAAACGACATCAAGATGAACCGCTTCATGGTCGAGAAAATGGGCAAGGTCGCCCAAGCCATGGGCCCGAAAGCCATTGCGGTGATCGGCAAGCAGGTCGGTGATCATTTCAACACTGCGGCCTACCAGACCACCCACCTCAACGGTGGCGCAATCATGGGCACCGATCCGAAAAAGAGCGCCCTGAACCGTTACCTGCAGAGCTGGGACGTGCACAACGTGTTTGTGCCAGGCGCGTCGGCGTTCCCGCAAGGACTGGGTTACAACCCGACCGGATTGGTGGCGGCGTTGACCTACTGGTCGGCCAAGGCGATCCGCGAGCAGTACCTGAAAAACCCCGGCCCGCTGGTTCAGGCTTAAGGAGCGATGACCATGAACAATCTCGTTATCGCCACCCTGGCCCTGCTCGGCAGTGCTGCCGTGCACGCCGCCGACGTCGATCAGGCGTTGATCAAACAAGGCGAATACCTCGCCCGCGCGGGTGACTGCGTGGCCTGCCACACGGCCAAGGGCGGCAAACCGTTCGCCGGCGGCCTGCCGATGGAAACGCCGATCGGCACGATCTACTCGACCAACATCACCCCGGACAAAACCGGCGTCGGTGATTACAGCTTCGAGGACTTCGACCAAGCGGTGCGCCACGGCGTCGCCAAAAACGGTAGTACGTTGTACCCGGCGATGCCGTATCCGTCCTACGCCCGGGTCAGCGAAACCGACATGCAGGCGCTGTACGCCTACTTCATGCACGGCGTTGAACCGGTGGCGCAGGAGAACAAGGCCAGCGACATCCCATGGCCGCTGAGCATGCGATGGCCGCTGATGGGCTGGCGCTGGCTGTTTGCGCCGAAAGTCGAGGACTACAAGGCCACTTCGGACGACCCGGTGATCGACCGCGGCGCCTATCTGGTCGAAGGCCTCGGCCATTGCGGCGCCTGCCATACGCCACGAGCCCTGACCATGCAGGAGAAATCCCTGAGCGCGGCAGATGGCAAGAGCTTCCTCGCCGGCAGTGCGCCGCTGGAAGGCTGGATCGCCAAAAGTCTGCGCGGTGATCACAAGGATGGCCTGGGCAGCTGGAGCGAAGCGCAGTTGGTGCAGTTCCTCAAGACCGGACGCAGCGACCGCAGCGCAGTGTTCGGCGGCATGAGCGATGTGGTGACTCACAGCATGCAATACATGACCGACGCCGACCTGACCGCCATTGCCCGCTACCTCAAGTCACTGCCGGCAGTTGATCCGAACGATCAGCCGCACCAGTACGACGAGAAAGCCGCCAAAGCCCTGTGGAACGGCGACGACAGTCAACGCGGCGCAGCGGTGTACATCGACAACTGCGCGGCCTGCCACCGTACCGACGGCCACGGCTACACCCGGGTGTTCCCGGCGCTGGCGGGCAATCCGGTGCTGCAATCGGAAGACCCGACCTCGCTGATCCATATCGTGCTCAAGGGCGGCACCCTGCCGGCCACCCACACCGCGCCATCGACCTTCACCATGCCGGGCTTCGCCTGGCGCTTGTCGGATCAGGAAGTGGCGGACGTGGTGAGTTTTATCCGTGGCAGTTGGGGCAACAAAGGCGCCCCGGTGAGCGCAGACGAGGTCCGTCATCTACGCACCAGCGACATGACCACCACCTCGGCTGATGATCTTGGTCAGGTAACCCGCAGCAACTAAAAAAAGCCCTGCCCGTATTTAATACGGGCAGGGCTTTTTGTTCAGATCACAACTAAGCTGACGCCTGACCAGATTATGGATTCATGATACTGACATAAGCCTTGGCCAGCGCCAGCAACTTGGCTTTATCATCTTCATCAATATCACCATCCCCATCGACATCTTTTTCATTACTGACATCGAACGTTTCGCCACCGTCATAGGACGATGCAATGATGATCCGCGAATCCAGCAGAGAGTCGGTCGACACGGCGTTTTCTGCGTCCCAGCCAGATTGCTTCTGCGCAAACTGCATGGACACCAGTACTTCATCCGGATCAACCGGAGTCGGACCAAGTTTCTGCAAAAAGATGCCGCGATGGTTAAAGTAAGACACGTTTAATTCCTTTTAAAATATTGAATAACAGAAAGACAACAAGACGAATAATAACGACATTGCAAGTTGTACTTCCAGTTGAAAGATGTGTCTTCGGTTTGCGATAAATATATATAAATCCATGAATCACAGAATCCGTGTTCGTGCACCGAATCGCCGAACGGCACTTGGCTGTTTCTCGCGCCAGCGATACTGTATGCACATACAGCAATCAGGACACTTGCGATGCACACGCCCTTGCCTCCTCGTGGTCGCGGCACTGCGACCAACCCGCACAACCGCTTCGCGCCGAACCGTTCGGTGGCCGAGGACGACGGCTGGTATCAGGAAGTGCCCGAAACGCAGAACACCGAAGTGATGATCGAAACGGCAAAAACCATCATCACCCGCAACACTTCGCCGGACCTGCCCTTTGATCGCTCGATCAATCCCTATCGCGGCTGCGAGCACGGTTGCATCTACTGCTATGCGCGACCGAGCCACGCCTATTGGGACATGTCGCCGGGACTGGATTTCGAAACCCGGCTGATCGCCAAGACCAACGCCGCCCAGGTGCTGGAAGAACAGCTTGGGAAAAAAGGTTATCAATGCGCGCCGATCAACCTCGGCTCCAATACCGACCCGTACCAACCCATCGAACGTGAACACCGGATCACCCGCCAGACCCTCGAGGTGCTGCTGCGCTACCGGCACCCGGTGACCATCGTCACCAAGGGCTCGCTGATCCTGCGTGACCTCGATCTGCTCACGGAACTGGCGCAACAACGGCTGGTGGCGGTGATGATCAGCCTGACGACGCTGGACGATGAACTCAAACGCATCCTCGAACCCCGTGCCGCGGCACCCAAGGCCCGGTTGCGGGCGATCCGGGTGATGCGCGAAGCGGGCATTCCGGTGGGGGTGTTGTGTTCGCCGATGATTCCGATGATCAACGACAGCGAAATCGAAAGCCTGCTGACCGAGGCGCATGCGGCGGGTGCGCAAAGTGCCGCCTACATGATGCTGCGCCTGCCGCTGGAGGTGGCGCCGCTGTTCGAGGAGTGGCTGCACGCGCACTATCCGCAGCGCGCGGCCCATGTCCTGAGCCTGATCCGCCAGAGCCGTGGCGGCGAGCTTTACGACAGCCGTTTCGGTGCACGGATGCGCGGCGAAGGGCCGTTCGCCGACTTGCTCGCGCAACGCTTTGCCAAAACGATCAAGCGTCTCGACCTCAATCATCGCGAGGGCTATGACCTCGACTGCAGCGCCTTCTGTCCACCGGGTCGCCAGATGTCGTTGATTTAGCGACAATTGGCCCTGTGGTTGAGGGGCTGGAATCCTTCCGCCGTAACCCTCAGTCACGTTTTTTGTGACCTGGAACACACGTTCTAGAGCGCTTGATTCAGTTTCAGTTAAGTTTCGGCGGCTACCTTGTTCATCGAGTGACTGACGGGTCGGGATGGCCCGGATGTTTTAAACAGCCACTGGCTTCATACCGGAATACACGGGAATGACTCCCCGAATCCGCCAAAGAGGATGAATCATGAGTGACAAGGATAAACAGCCGTTGGCTGCGTCGGCGCAAGCCGTCCCTGGGGCGCAATCCGCCGATGCAGCGCTGCGAACGATCGTTGACGGCTTTTTGCATTTTCATCATGAGGTCTTTCCGCAACAGGAAGAACTCTTCAAGAAACTCGCCACGGCGCAATCGCCACGGGCGATGTTCATCACCTGTGCCGACTCGCGCATCGTGCCCGAGCTGATCACCCAGAGCTCGCCGGGCGATCTGTTCGTGACCCGTAACGTGGGCAACGTCGTACCGCCTTATGGCCAGATGAACGGCGGCGTTTCCACCGCCATCGAATACGCGGTACTGGCGCTGGGCGTGCAACACATCATCATTTGCGGCCACTCCGACTGCGGCGCCATGCGCGCAGTGCTCAATCCGGACAGCCTGGAAAAAATGCCGACAGTCAAAGCCTGGCTGCGCCATGCGGAAGTGGCGAAGACCATGGTGCATGACAACTGCAACTGCACCGACGAAAAAGAAAGCATGCCGATCCTCACCGAGGAGAACGTCATCGCCCAACTGCAGCACTTGCGTACCCATCCTTCGGTAGCCTCACGCATGGCGAACGGTCATCTGTTCATCCATGGCTGGGTCTACAACATCGAAACCAGCGAAATCAAAGCTTACGACGCGGATCAGGGACGCTTCCTGCCGCTCGACGGCAGCCATCCGATTCCGGTGGCGACGCCCAAAGCGCGCTTCTAAATCCTCCTAAAAATCTGTGTGGTTTGACGCCGGCCGCTGTTTCAGCGGTGCGGCGAAGCCACGCCTGAAGAAAACTTCGGGAGAGTCACCATGCGTGCTGCTCAATTGAAAGCGGTTCTGCCACGGGAGTTGCTGGCTTCGGTGGTTGTGTTTCTGGTCGCCCTGCCGCTGTGCATGGGTATTGCGATTGCTTCCGGGTTGCCACCGGCCAAAGGCCTGATCACCGGGATCATTGGTGGTCTGGTGGTCGGTTGGCTGGCGGGCTCGCCGTTGCAAGTCAGCGGGCCGGCGGCGGGACTGGCGGTGTTGGTGTTCGAGCTGGTGCGCCAGCACGGGATCGAGATGCTCGGGCCGATTCTGCTGCTCGCCGGTTTCCTGCAGCTGGTGGCCGGGCGTTTGAAGCTTGGGTGCTGGTTTCGGGTGACGGCGCCCGCGGTGGTGTACGGCATGCTTGCGGGGATCGGTGTGCTGATCGTTCTGTCGCAGGTGCATGTGATGCTGGATGCCAAGCCGCAGCCCTCGGGTCTGGATAACCTCACAGCGTTCCCCGGCGCGGTGGCGCAAGCCTTGCCGTCATTTGGCTGGCAGGCCGGATTGCTCGGGCTGGCGACCATTGCGGTGATGTGGCTCTGGGAAAAATTCCGTCCGCATTCGCTGCGCTTCATTCCCGGTGCGTTGCTCGGCGTTGGCCTGGTCACGGGCGCCAGCCTGCTGCTGGCGTTGCAGGTGAAACGGGTCGAGGTGCCGGCCAATCTGGCCGAAGCCATCGACTGGCTGAAACCGGCGGATTTGCTCAGCCTTGCTGACCCAACCCTGCTGATTGCGGCTTTCGCCGTGGCGTTCATCGCCAGCGCCGAAACCCTGCTGTCTGCAGCAGCAGTAGATCGCATGCACAGCGGTGTGCGCTCGGACTTCGACCGTGAACTCTCAGCGCAAGGCGTCGGCAACATGCTTTGCGGACTGGTCGGTGCGCTGCCGATGACCGGGGTGATCGTGCGCAGTTCGGCCAACGTCCAGGCTGGCGCAACCACCCACTATTCGACGATCTTCCATGGTTTGTGGCTGCTGGCGTTCGTGCTGTTGTTGTCGAGCGTGCTGCAAAGCATTCCGGTGGCGAGTCTGGCAGGCGTGCTGGTGTACACCGGTTTCAAACTGGTGGATCTCAAGGCCTTTCGCGGTCTGGGCCGTTACGGGCGGATGCCGATGTTCACCTACGCCGCCACGGCGCTGGCGATCATCTTCACCGACCTGCTGACCGGTGTGTTGATCGGTTTCGGTCTGACGATGTTGAAACTGGCGTTCAAGGCTTCGCGCCTGAAGATCAGCCTGATCGACCTGCCGCAGGACGGTGAGATGGAGTTGCGTCTGGTAGGCGCGGCGACCTTTCTCAAGGTACCGGCACTGACTCAGGTGCTGGGCAGCATTCCAGCGGGCACAACGGTGCATGTGCCGCTCAATCACCTGAGCTACATCGACCATTCGTGTCTGGAGTTGCTGGAGGAATGGGGCCGGGCGAATGCGGCGAAGGGGTCGAAGCTGTTGATCGAGTCGCGCGGGTTGAAGCGGCGGTTGGAGGGACGGGTTCGCACAACAACAGGCATCGGCGCTGCCGGTTAAATCTGCGGGGTGAACTCAACCGCTGTAGGAGCTGCCGCAGGCTGCGATCTTTTGCTCTTGATTGTTAGAAACAACATCAAAAGATCGCAGCCTGCGGCAGCTCCTACATTGGATTGTGTGTAACTCAGGCAGCGGGCTGATCCAGCTCCAGGCCAACGCCCAGGCGGCGGCCCATGCACGGCCAGCGCTTCCAGGCGGCACCGGTGTCCGGGCTGCTCAGTTTGTCGCGGTAGGCTTCTACCGATTCCAGCGCAAAACTCTCGTCGTCGAGCATCTCGTCGATGGCGTGATGCACGGCTTCGTCCAGTTGATTGGCAAATTCCTCACCGATCAGTTGGTGAGCAATCAGATTGGCGACCGTCATGTCCAAGGGGATCAGTGGCTGGCCGAAATGCTTGATGTACAGATCGTTGACCTCTTCGACAAAGCGGTGCGCCAGATAGGCTTCGTCCAGCAGGCTGTCCAGACCAACATGCCCGGACATGATCGCCGGCGGCTGGAGGAAATACTGCTCGGCTATTTTCAGCACCGGCTTGATCTGCGATTCGATTCCCGCTTCCCTGGCGACTTCATTGGCTGCATCCAGCAGATCTGGCACTTCATCGATGTAGGCGGCGACAAAACGCGTCAGCACACCTTGGGCGTCGGCTTCCGGCAACTGGATCGCCGGGTGTAAATGAGGCAGTTTGCTTTCCAGCTGACGGGTCAGCAGGCCGGTTTCCTTCTCGTGTTTTTGGGCTTTTTGGATCTGCTCGCGCAATGCGGCGGTGTTCATGAAAACTCCAGGGAACAAGGCAATGAAATAGGGAAGACATAAGTTAGCTGGCTTACGAAAAATGCTAAGACGCATTTGTCATAATTATTTCATCCTTGATGCAGCAGCGTTATATCGGTTCGCCACCACTCGTCTGCATCCTTCTCCATTCGTGCCCTTTAGCGCAAGTCCCGGCTGTTTCAGAACATTAACGCCACGACATTGCAATTCCCGACGGCTGTCTATACTCGCCATTGAATGGAGTTAGCTGATGACGCCCGACTGCCCACGCAGCAAGGCCCGGCGATTCAAGTTCGTAGTCTGATGCAGCCGCTCCCTTGCCGAAGGCGTTGCGCCTACGGGATAACAAGAACGATAAGGGGAACCCGCAATGATGCGACATCCACACGTCTGGATGGGCCTCCTGTTGTGGTCGATTTTCAGCCCGGCCCAGGCGGCCTGGACTGTGAATATGGCGCCTGGAGCGACTGAAATCAGTCACGCAGTATTCGACCTGCACATGACCATTTTCTGGATCTGTGTGGTGATCGGGATCATCGTCTTCGGTGCCATGTTCTGGTCGATGATCGTGCATCGCCGCTCGACCGGGCAGGTCGCCGCAAAATTCCACGAAAGCACCACCGTTGAAATTCTCTGGACCGTCGTGCCGCTGCTGATCCTGGTGGCGATGGCCGTTCCGGCGACCGCCACCCTGATCCGCATGTACGACACCAGTGAGCCGGATATCGATATCCAGATCACCGGTTATCAGTGGAAGTGGCACTACAAATACCTGGGCCAGGACGTCGAATTCTTCAGCAACCTGGCCACCCCCGCCGAACAGATTCACAACAAGGAAGCCAAGGGCGAGCACTACCTGCTCGAAGTCGACAAGCCGCTGGTGCTGCCGGTCGGCGCCAAGGTGCGCTTCCTCGTGACTTCCGCCGACGTCATCCACTCGTGGTGGGTGCCGGCCTTCGCGGTCAAGCGCGATGCGATCCCCGGGTTCGTCAACGAGGCCTGGACGCGCATCGACAAGCCCGGCCTCTACCGCGGGCAGTGCGCCGAATTGTGCGGCAAGGACCACGGCTTCATGCCGATCGTGGTCGACGTCAAGGAGAAGGCCGACTACGACAAGTGGCTGGCCGAGCGCAAAGCCGAAGCCGCACAGCTCAAGGAGCTGACCAGCAAGGAATGGACCCTCGACGAGCTCAAGGAACGCGGCGACAAGATCTACCACACCACCTGCGTCGCCTGTCACCAGGCCGAAGGCCAGGGCCTGCCGCCGATGTTCCCGGCGCTCAAGGGCTCGAAAATCGCCACCGGGCCGAAAGAAGGCCACTTGAGCATTGTCTTCCACGGCAAACCCGGCACCGCTATGGCCGCATTCGGCAAGCAGTTGTCGGAAGTCGATATCGCAGCGGTCGTGACCTACGAACGTAACGCCTGGGGCAACAACAAAGGCGACATGGTCACACCAAAAGAAGTGCTTGAGCTCAAACAGGCGGAAAGCAAATGAGCCGGTCTACCGCGTACTTCGTCAATCGGTCGGGGCCGCGCGCCCCGGCCCGCCCAGTCCACTCACGTAAAGGAGACCGGCCATGAGCGCTGTCATCGATGACCACGGTCACGCCGACCACGCCCACGGCCCCGCCAAAGGCCTGATGCGCTGGGTGCTGACCACCAACCACAAGGACATCGGCACGCTGTACCTGTGGTTTGCATTCTGCATGTTCCTGCTCGGCGGCACGTTCGCCATGGTGATCCGCGCCGAGCTGTTCCAGCCCGGGTTGCAGATCGTCGAACCGGCGTTCTTCAACCAGATGACCACCATGCACGGCTTGGTGATGGTATTCGGGGCGGTGATGCCGGCGTTCGTCGGCCTCGCCAACTGGATGATCCCGTTGATGATCGGTGCGCCGGACATGGCCCTGCCACGGATGAACAATTTCAGCTTCTGGCTGCTGCCCGCGGCGTTCCTGCTGCTGGTCTCGACCCTGTTCACCGCCGGTGGCGGGCCGAACTTCGGCTGGACGTTCTACGCCCCGCTGTCCACCACCTACGCGCCGGAAAGCGTCACCTACTTCATCTTCGCCATCCACTTGATGGGGATCAGTTCGATCATGGGCGCGATCAACGTGATCGCCACCATCCTCAACCTGCGCGCCCCCGGCATGACCCTGATGAAAATGCCGTTGTTCGTCTGGACCTGGCTGATCACCGCGTTCCTGCTGATCGCGGTGATGCCGGTGCTGGCCGGGTGCGTGACGATGATGCTGATGGACATCCACTTCGGCACCAGTTTCTTCAGTGCCGCCGGTGGCGGTGATCCGGTGCTGTTCCAGCACGTGTTCTGGTTCTTCGGGCATCCCGAGGTGTACATCATGATCCTGCCGGCCTTCGGTGCCGTCAGCCAGATCATCCCGACCTTCTCGCGCAAGCCGCTGTTCGGCTACACCTCGATGGTCTACGCCACGGCGAGCATCGCGTTCCTGTCGTTCATCGTCTGGGCGCACCACATGTTCGTAGTCGGCATCCCGCTGGTGGGCGAGCTGTTCTTCATGTACGCGACCATGCTCATCGCCGTCCCGACAGGGGTGAAGGTGTTCAACTGGGCCAGCACCATGTGGCAAGGCTCGCTGACCTTCGAGACGCCGATGCTGTTCGCCGTGGCGTTCGTGATCCTGTTCTCGATCGGCGGTTTCTCCGGGCTGATGCTCGCTATCGCTCCGGCGGACTTCCAGTACCAGGACACCTACTTCGTGGTCGCGCACTTCCACTACGTGCTGGTGCCGGGGGCGATCTTCGGCATCTTCGCCTCGGCCTATTACTGGCTGCCGAAGTGGACCGGGCACATGTATGACGAAACCCTCGGCAAGCTGCATTTCTGGCTGTCATTCGTCGGCATGAACCTGACCTTCTTCCCGATGCACTTCGTGGGACTGGCGGGCATGCCGCGACGGATTCCGGACTACAACCTGCAGTTCGCCGACTTCAACATGGTCTCCTCGATCGGCGCGTTCATGTTCGGCGCCACGCAGATCTTCTTCCTGTTCATCGTGATCAAGACCATTCGTGGCGGCGCGCCAGCCCCGGCCAAACCGTGGGACGGCGCCGAGGGCCTGGAGTGGAGCGTGCCGTCACCGGCGCCATATCACACCTTTACCACGCCGCCGGAAGTGAAATGAACACTTTCTGCCTTGTGGAAACTCCTGTGGGAGCGGGCTTGCCCGCGATGGCGGCCTGCCTGAAACACCGCGTCGGCTGCATCGCTGGCAAGCCAGCTCCCACAGGGTTCTCGGCCGAGGGCAAAAATCATGGCTGACTCGATCTCGATGAAGAAACTGGTCACCCGCCTGCTCGGCGTGGTGGTGGCGATGTTTGTCTTCGGCTTTGCCCTGGTGCCGATCTACGACGTGATGTGCAAGGCCTTCGGCATCAATGGCAAAACTGCCGGGCAGTACGAGGGCGAGCAGGTGGTGGACAGTTCGCGGCAAGTGCGCGTGCAGTTTCTGTCGACCAACAACATCGACATGCCGTGGGAGTTCTACCCCAAACACGATGAGTTGACCGCCAACCCCGGCGCGGTCAACGAGATGATTTTCGTCGCGCGCAATCCCACCGATAAACCGATGAGTGCGCAAGCCGTGCCGAGCATCGCGCCAAGCAATGCGGCAGCGTATTTCCACAAGACCGAATGCTTTTGCTTTACCCAGCAGGTGCTGCAGCCCGGTCAGCAGATCGAGATGCCGGTGCGTTTCATCGTTGACCGCGACATGCCCAAGGACGTGAAGCACCTGACGCTGTCCTACACGCTGTTCGATATCACCGCCCGACATCCTCCGGTGGCTGCAAACACTGGCGGTTAAGCGTGCCCGATAAGGAGAACAATAAATGGCAACTCATGAGCACTATTACGTTCCGGCCCAGAGCAAATGGCCGATCGTCGCCACGGTGGGGATGTTCGTCACCGTGTACGGCCTGGCGACCTGGTTCAACGATCTGAAGGCCGCGCGCCCTGAATCCCACGGGCCACTGATCTTTTTCGTCGGCGGACTGTTGCTGGCGTACATGCTGTTCGGCTGGTTCGGCGCGGTGATCAAGGAAAGTCGCGCCGGGCTGTACAGCCCGCAGCTCGATCGCTCGTTCCGCTGGGGCATGAGTTGGTTCATCTTTTCCGAGGTGATGTTCTTCATCGCCTTCTTCGGTGCGCTGTTCTACGTGCGGCATATTTCCGGCCCGGCGCTGGGGGGCGAAGGGCCAAAAGGCATCGCCCACATGCTCTGGCCGAACTTCCAGTTCACCTGGCCGCTATTGCACACGCCTGACCCGAAACTGTTCCCGCCGCCCAAAGAAGTCATCAGCCCGTGGGGCCTGCCGCTGATCAACACGATTCTGCTGGTCAGCTCCAGTGTGACCATCACCATCGCCCACCATGCCTTGAAGAAGGGCCATCGCGGCGCGCTGAAAGTCTGGCTGGCGATCACTGTGCTGCTGGGCTGCGGCTTCCTTGCCTTGCAGGCCGAGGAATACATGCACGCCTACCACGAACTGGGCCTGACCCTGGGTTCGGGCATCTACGGCGCGACGTTTTTCATGCTCACCGGTTTCCACGGTGCCCACGTGACCATCGGCACGATCATTCTGTTCGTAATGCTGATGCGCATCATGAAGGGCCATTTCGATGCCGAGCATCAGTTCGGCTTCGAAGCGGCGAGCTGGTACTGGCACTTCGTCGATGTGGTGTGGATCGGCTTGTTCATCTTCGTTTATGTGCTTTGAGCACTGATCACCAAGGCGCGTGCGACACCAGTTGGCCGCTGTAGAAGCCCCAGGCAATCAAGCCGACGGTGGCAGCGGCCAGGGCCACCCGAACACTCAAGGCGATCACCAGACGATTGGAGCTGCTGTCGTCCTTGACCAGGAAAAACAGGCCGCTGAACAGGCTGATCACCGTGGCAATCAGCAGCACGACAATGGCTGCTTTGAGCATGGGAAGAACTCCGGGGGACAGGCGATGCAGTTGAGTATAGCGATCGCGACGACTGCCTTTATGGCGCGGCCATGAAGCGCTTCCGCCCGGGCGTGATACCGACCGTGGTGGTGGCGCTGTTGCTGCCGTTGCTGGTGTCGCTGGGCTTCTGGCAACTAGGACGGGGCGCGGAGAAAACCGCCCTGCTCGCCAGTTATGCCGAGCGGCGCGCAGCCGAGCCGATGGCCAGCAGCGAATTACTGCACAGCGCCGACCCGGCCTTTCGCCGCGTTCATCTATATGGTCAGTTCGATAGCGCTCACAGCCTGTTGCTGGACAACCGTCAGCGTAACGGCAAGGTTGGCATCGAGTTGCTGCAACCGTTTCAGGATCGGGCCAGCGGCCTGTGGCTGCTGGTCAATCGCGGCTGGCTGTCGTGGCCGGACCGTCGGGTAACGCCGCAATTCTCCACCCCCGTCGATGCCGTGAGTCTGGACGCCTGGGTGTACGTCGCCCCCGGCGCGACCTTCCAGTTGCACGCCGACCCGGCCAGCAGCACCTGGCCGCAAACCGTCACCGCCGTGGAGCCGGCCAAACTGTGGCAAACCCTCGATCGCGAGGGCTTCGCCTATGAATTGCGCGCCGAACCCGGTCCCGCCAGTTATGAGGCCGACTGGCCGGTCGTGGCCATGGGTCCGGAAAAACACCTCGGTTACGCCGTGCAGTGGTTCGCCATGGCCACCGCCCTGCTCGGTCTCTACCTCTACCTTGGATTGCACAACGCAAAGGAGAACCACCATGGGAACGGCCATGAATCCACCCAGCATGTCTGAGGCGAAAACCCCGGCCACCCGCCGCCGTGGACGGATCCAGCTGTTGCTGATTGTGCTCGGCGTAGTGGGCCCGATGATCCTTGCCACCGGCATGTACAAATTGCAGTTCTGGGTGCCGGAAGGTCGCAGCTATCACGGCGAACTGATCGGCAATGGCCAGACCCGCGCCGACCTCGGCGTGCAGGCCGATGAGCAACGCTGGCAGATGCTGGTGACCGCGCCGAAAGATTGCGCAGTGGACTGTCAGCAACTGGTGTACCTCGCCCGGCAGATTCAGATCGGTCTCGGTCGCGATGCCGGACGCGCCAGCCATGCCCTCGCCACTGCCCAACCGTTGAGCAGCGACTACGAAGCAAAACTGAGCCGCGAATACCCGCAACTGCAACGCTACCCGCTGGACACCGCAGCGTTGAGCAAAGCCACTGGCGACAAGGCCGTGCCGCAGCTGTGGATCATCGACCCGCACGGCAATCTCGTACTGCGCTACGACCCGAGCGTGAAGGGCAAGGATCTGCTCAACGACCTGCGCCACCTGCTGAAACTGTCGAACATCGGATAAGGGCATCGTCATGGCCAAACCTGGATTTCGCCTCGCGCTGTTTGCCACCCTGCTGGCACTGATCGTCGTGCTGCTCGGCGCCTACACCCGCCTGACCCACGCCGGCCTGGGCTGTCCGGACTGGCCGGGCTGCTACGGCTTTATCAGCGTGCCGAAAAGCGAAGCCCAACTGGCCCATGCCGAACTGCATTACCCCGACTCGCCAGTGGTGGCGCACAAGGGCTGGAACGAGATGATCCACCGCTACTTCGCCGGCACCCTCGGCCTGCTGATTTCGGTATTGGCCGGGCGCGCCTGGGTCAATCGCAGCCATCCGGGACAGCCGCTGAAGCTGCCGCTGTTTCTGCTGGCGGTGGTGTTCGCGCAAGCGGCATTCGGCATGTGGACGGTGACGCTCAAGCTCTGGCCGCAAGTGGTCACCGGGCACTTGCTCGGCGGTTTTGCGACCTTGAGTCTGCTGTTCCTGCTGACGTTGAGGCTGTCCGGCGTACTGCCGGCGCTGACCGTGCCCAAGCGCTTGCAGTATTGGGCGACGGCGGGGCTGTTGCTGGTGATCGGCCAGATTGCCCTCGGCGGCTGGGTCAGCTCCAACTACGCGGCAGTGGCCTGCATCGATTTCCCGACCTGCCACGGCCAATGGCTGCCGCCGGCGGACTTTGCCAACGGCTTTCACTTGACCCAGCACATCGGCCCGAACTACCTCGGCGGGCAACTCGACAGCGATGCGCGCACGGCGATTCACCTGACTCACCGTATCGGTGCACTGCTGGTGACATTGGTGCTGCTCGGTCTGGCCTGGCAACTGAGAGCCGTCGGCATGACCCGGCTCGCCGGGCTGGTGCTGATCGCCCTCGGCGCACAGATCACCCTTGGCATCAGCAACGTGCTGTTCCATCTGCCACTGCCGGTGGCCGTGGCGCACAACGCCGGTGGCGCCGCGCTGCTGCTGACCATGGTGCTGGTCAATTACCACGCGCGCACCAGTCTGGTTCGGGTCAAACAGCCGATGATGGCGCGCTGGCGTCTGAGCCCGCGTAAACATTCGGCTGCGCCCATCACGATAAAAGGAGAAACGCCATGGCGCTTCTGATCGGCGAACGTCCCGCGCAAGCGCTGTGGCGTGACTATCTGGAGCTGACCAAGCCAAAAGTGGTGGTGCTGATGCTGATCACCTCGCTGGTCGGCATGTTCCTCGCGACCCGCGCCGGGGTGCCATGGACGGTGCTGGTGTTCGGCAACCTGGGGATCGCGCTGTGTGCCGGCGGAGCAGCAGCGGTCAACCATGTGGTGGACCGGCGCATCGACGCGGTGATGGCGCGCACGCACAAACGACCGTTGGCCGAGGGCCGGGTTTCACCGGCGGCGGCGCTGACCTTTGCGCTGGTGCTGGCGCTGCTCGGGCAGGCGATGCTGCTGACGTTCACCAATCCGCTGACGGCATGGCTGACACTGGCTTCGCTGCTGGGTTACGCGGTGATCTACACCGGTTTTCTCAAACGCGCGACGCCTCAGAACATCGTCATCGGCGGCCTCGCCGGCGCCGCCCCACCGCTGCTCGGCTGGACTGCCGCTACCGGCCATGTCAGCGCCGAACCGTTGCTGCTGGTGCTGATCATCTTCGCCTGGACGCCGCCGCACTTCTGGGCGCTGGCGATTCATCGCAAGGAGGAATACGCCAAGGCCGACATCCCAATGCTGCCGGTGACCCACGGCGAGCACTACACCAAGGTGCATATTCTGCTGTACACCTTCGCCCTGCTCGCGGTGAGCCTGCTGCCGTACGTGATTCACATGAGCGGCGTGCTCTACCTGATCTGCGCCCTCGCCCTCGGCGCAAGGTTTCTGCAATGGGCCGTGGTGCTGTACCGTGGCACTCGGCCGCACGCGGCGATCAACACCTTCAAGTACTCTATTTATTACTTGTTCCTGTTGTTCATCGCCCTGCTCGTAGACCACTACTTACTGTTGAACCTATGACTCGAACCCAGAAAACCGTCTTCATCCTCGTCGCCGTGATCGCGCTGATCCTGGGACTGACCGTCAACAAAGTGCTGAGCGGCAAGGGCCAGGGCGACCCCACCGCACTGATCGACGCCGGCATCATCCTGCTGCCGCAGAGCCGCACCCTGCCGGGCGTGACCATGACCAATCAGGACGGCCAACCGGTCGCCATCGACGAGTTGAAAGGCAAATGGAGCCTGCTGTTCTTCGGCTACACCTTCTGCCCCGACATCTGCCCGACCACCCTCGCGCAGCTGCGCCAGATCAAGAGCGAATTGCCCAAGGATGCTGTGGATAAATTGCAGATCGTGCTGGTCAGCGTCGACCCGAACCGCGACAACCCGCAGCAGCTGAAGCAGTACCTGGGCTACTTCGATCCGCAGTTCGTGGGACTGACGCCGAAGTCGATCGAAGAGCTGCAGAAAGTCGCAAATGCGGTGAGTATTCCGTTCATCCCGGCCGACACCAGCAAACCGAATTACACGGTGGATCACAGCGGCAATCTCGCGGTGATCGGCCCGGACGGCACGCAACGCGGGTTCATCCGGGCGCCGCTGAACAACGCCAAACTGGTGGCGCAGCTGCCAGTAATGCTCAACCGCAAATAATGCAGTACCTGCAGGGGTAAACATTTCTCTGTAGGAGCTGCCGAAGGCTGCGATCTTTTGCTCTGATCTTCAACAGCAAGATCAAAAGATCGCAGCCTCGTTCCACTCGACAGCTCCTACAGGGGAATTTGCCCCATAAAAAAGGCGATCCCGAGGGATCGCCTTTTTATTGCGCCTGTCCCGTCCTGTATCAGAACGCCGGCAATACCGCGCCTTTGTACTTCTCGGTGATGAATTTCTTCACTTCCGGGCTGTGCAGCGCAGCGGCCAGTTTCTGCATCGCGTCGCTGTCCTTGTTGTCCGCACGGGACACCAGGATGTTCACGTACGGCGAGTCGTTGCCTTCGATCACCAGCGCATCCTTGGACGGATCGAGCTTGGCTTCCAGCGCGTAGTTGGTGTTGATCAGCGCCAGATCGACCTGGGTCAGCACGCGCGGGATGGTCGCGGCTTCCAGTTCACGGATTTTCAGGTCTTTCGGGTTCTGCGCGATGTCTTTCGAGTTCGACAGGATGTTGGTCGGATCCTTCAGGGTGATCAGGCCGGCCTTGGCCAGCAGCAACAGCGCGCGGCCGCCGTTGGTGGCGTCGTTCGGAATCACCACGTTGGCGCCGCTTGGCAGATCCTTCAGATCCTTGATCTTGTTCGAGTACGCGCCCAGCGGCTCCAGATGCACACCGGTCACCGCCACCAGGCTGGTGCCCTTGGCCTTGTTGAACTCATCGAGGTACGGCTGGTGCTGGAAGAAGTTGGCGTCCAGGCGCTTTTCGGCCACCTGTACGTTCGGCTGAATGTAGTCGGTGAAGACCTTGACCTTCAGATCCACGCCTTCCTTGGCCAGGGCCGGCTTCACGAACTCGAGGATTTCCGCGTGCGGCACCGGGGTGGCGGCAACGGTCAGGGTTTCAGCGTGGGCCGAAAAAGCGGCTACGGCAGCGAAAGCAGCGATCAGTTTTTTCATTCAGCTAACTCCTTTTCAAAGCGCCCGTGTGGCGCCTGCCAGCGAATGGCCGGCTCATCTCTTGATTACAAAAACCGGTTATTTGCGCGAGAAATGCACGACCAGACGGTCGCCCACCATTTGCAGCACTTGTACCAGAATCAGCAGCAACACCACGGTGACGATCATCACGTCAGTCTGGAAACGCTGGTAGCCGAAACGGATCGCCAGGTCACCCAGACCACCGGCGCCGACCACACCGGCCATCGCCGTGTAGGACACCAGAGTAATCGCAGTCACCGTAATCGCGGCGAAGATGCCTGGACGGGCCTCAGGCAGCAAGGCGTTCATGATGATCTGCCGGGTGGTCGCACCCATCGATTGAGTGGCTTCGATGATGCCGCGATCGACTTCACGCAGCGCGGTTTCCACCAGACGCGCGAAGAACGGGGTCGCACCCACCACCAGCGGCGGAATCGCACCGGCCACGCCCAGCGAAGTGCCGGTGATCAGCACGGTGAACGGAATCATCACGATCAGCAGAATGATGAACGGCAGCGAACGCAGGATGTTCACCGCCAACGACATGAAGGCGTAGAAGCCACGGTTTTCCAGCAACTGCCGCGGGCTGCAGAGGAACAGCAGCACGCCCAGCGGCAGGCCGAGCAATACGGTGAACAGCAGCGAGCCACCGAGCATCAGCAGGGTGTCGCCAGTGGCCAGCCAGATTTCCAGCCAATCGATGTTTTCGAAAAAAGCCTTGAGCATTTCCATTAACGCAGCACCTCCATATGAACGTCAGCGGCGGTGAAGCGGGCAAAGGCCGCTTCCATGTCGCCACCGGTGACGGCGAGGGTCAATTGCCCGTAAGGAATGTCTTTGATGCGGTCGATGCGTCCGGCAAGGATGCTGTAGTCGACCCCGGTTTCCCGGGCAACGGTACCGAGCAACGGCGCGTAGGTCGCTTCGCCCTGGAAGGTCAGACGCACGATGCGGCCCGGCACGTGAGCGAAGTCATCGCGCTGTTCGCTTTCGTCGATCTGCTCGCTTTCCTGGACGAAACGCTTGGTGGTCGGGTGCTGTGGATGCAGGAACACATCGGCTACCGAACCCTGCTCGACGATCACCCCGGCGTCCATCACTGCCACCTGATCGCAGACGCGACGGATCACGTCCATCTCGTGGGTGATCAGGACGATGGTCAGTTTCAGCTCACGGTTGATCTCGGCCAGCAGTTGCAGGACCGAGGCGGTGGTCTGCGGGTCGAGGGCGCTGGTGGCCTCGTCGCACAGCAGAATTTTCGGCTTGGTCGCCAGGGCGCGGGCGATGCCGACGCGCTGCTTCTGGCCGCCGGACAGCTGCGCCGGATACTTCTTGGCGTGATCGGACAGACCGACCCGCGCCAGCAATTCGGCGACGCGCTGATTGATTTCGCTGCTCGACAGTTCGCCGGCCAGGGTCAGCGGCAGCGCGACGTTGTCGGCCACGGTCTTGGAGGCAAGCAGGTTGAAGTGCTGGAAGATCATCCCGACTTGCTGGCGAAAACGGCGCAGGCCGTTGGCGTCCAGCGCGGTGACTTCTTCGCCGTCGACGATGATCTTGCCGCCGCTGGAGTCTTCCAGGCGATTGATCAGACGCAGCAGGGTACTTTTTCCCGCACCGGAATGGCCGATCAGGCCGAAGACCTGACCGTTTTCAATCGAAAGACTGGTCGGGTGCAGGGCGGGGATGTCCTTACCGGCGACGCGGTAAGTTTTGTGGACGTTTTGAAACTCGATCACGTAGCGAACCTTGTGGGGCGCGTTAGAAAAGGATCAGCGGTTAGCCGGGCGCGCATTTTAGCCTGTCCGTATAGAGGTTCTTAGCATTTATTTCGCAATTAACCTTCGATTTGGCAATAACAAGATCAAAGGTCATAAAAAAGGAACGCCCGTTCCTGCTCATTGGTCACTAGTTAAGCGACTTGAAACCCTGGGTAACCGTGCCCGGAAACGCTCAAGAGTCCCCGTTGAAACGGGGTCAACCGAGGAGTTTACGTCTGATGAGCAGCAAGAAACCTACCACCGACAAAAGCCAGCTGGCCGGAACCGATACCAAGGATCGCGCCAACACCAACGCCAAACTCGACAGCCTGGAGAAGTTTCGCTCCGACGCTACCGGCCAGGCCCTGCGCACCAATCAGGGGGTGAAGGTCGCCGATAACCAGAACACCCTCAAGGCCGGCCCGCGGGGACCGTCGTTGCTGGAAGACTTCATCATGCGTGAGAAAATCACGCACTTTGACCATGAACGCATTCCGGAGCGCATCGTCCATGCCCGCGGCACCGGCGCGCATGGTTTCTTTCAGGCCTACGAGAACCATTCGACGCTGACCAAGGCCGGTTTCCTGCAGGACCCAGGGAAAAAGACGCCGGTGTTCGTGCGCTTTTCCACGGTGCAGGGACCACGCGGCTCCGGCGATACCGTGCGTGACGTGCGCGGTTTCGCGGTGAAGTTCTTCACCGACGAGGGCAACTTCGACCTGGTCGGCAACAACATGCCGGTGTTCTTCATTCAGGACGCGATCAAGTTTCCCGACTTCGTCCACGCGGTGAAGCCCGAGCCGCACAATGAGATCCCCACCGGCGGTTCGGCCCACGACACCTTCTGGGACTTCGTTTCGCTGGTGCCGGAATCGGCGCACATGGTGATCTGGGCGATGTCCGACCGGGCAATCCCGAAAAGCCTGCGCAGCATGCAGGGCTTTGGCGTGCACACCTTCCGCCTGGTCAACGCCGAGGGCAAATCACGCTTCGTCAAATTCCACTGGCGCCCGACCGCCGGCACCTGTTCGCTGGTATGGGACGAAGCGCAGAAGCTCGCCGGTAAAGACACCGACTACCACCGTCGCGACCTCTGGGAAGCCATCGAGATGGGCGACTACCCTGAATGGGAGCTGGGCGTACAGATCATCGAGGAAGAAAACGAACACGACTTCGATTTCGACATCCTCGACCCGACCAAGCTGATCCCCGAAGAAATCGTGCCGATCACCCCGCTGGGCAAAATGACCCTGAACCGCAACCCGGACAACTTCTTCGCCGAGACCGAGCAGGTCGCGTTTTGCCCGGGCCACATCGTGCCGGGAATCGACTTCTCCAACGATCCATTGCTGCAAGGTCGGCTGTTTTCCTACACCGATACGCAAATCAGCCGACTGGGTGGGCCGAACTTTCATGAGCTGCCGATCAACCGCCCGGTGGCACCGTTCCACAACGGCCAGCGCGACGCGCAGCACCGCACAGTGATCGACAAGGGTCGCGCCTCCTACGAGCCGAACTCGATCGATGGCGGCTGGCCGAAAGAAACCCCGCCAGCCGCGCAGGACGGTGGCTTCGAGAGCTACCCGGAACGCATCGACGCGAACAAGATCCGTCAGCGCAGCGAGTCGTTCAGCGATCACTTTTCCCAGGCACGGCTGTTCTTCAACAGCATGAGTGAGCACGAGAAGGAACACATCATCGCCGCTTACAGCTTCGAGCTGGGCAAGGTCGAACGTGAGTTCATCCGTGCACGGCAGGTGAACGAGATTCTCGCCAACATTGACCTGGAATTGGCCAAGCGCGTGGCGGCCAACCTCGGATTGCCGGCGCCGAGCAAAGGCACGGTCGAGGTGCGCAAGACTTCGTTCGATCATTCCCCGGCGCTGAGCCAGGCCAACTTGCTGCCAGAGGACATCAAAACCCGCAAAGTGGCGATTCTTGCCGCTAACGGCGTCGATGGTGCGGCGATTGATGCGATGAAAAAGGCTTTGGCGGCTGAAGGCGCACACGCCAAGCTGCTCGGCCCGACTTCGGCACCGGTGAAGACTGCCGACGGCAAAGCCCTGGCGGTGGACGCATCGATGGAAGGCATGCCTTCAGTGATCTTCGATGCGGTGTTCGTGCCCGGTGGCGCGGCGTCGATCAAGGCGTTGAGTGGCGACGGCGTGGCGCTGCATTACCTGCTGGAAGCCTACAAGCACCTCAAGGCGATTGCGCTGCACGGCGATGCCAAACAGTTGCAGGATCTGCTGAAGCTGGAGGCGGATGCAGGGTTGCTGCAGGGCAAGGATGTGCCGGGATTGACCAAGCCGTTCTTTGCGGCGATCGGGCAGCATCGGGTTTGGGCGCGGGAGTCTAAGGCCAAGGCCATTCCAGCCTAAAGCAAAAGATCGCAGCCTTCGGTAGCTCCTACAGGGTTTACTTGCACCTGTAGGAGCTGCCGGAGGCTGCGATCTTTTAGGTTTTGGCTGGAATCAAGACCATCTGCGCCGGCACTGTACGCAGGATCTGCTTTTCAATCTTCAGCTCGAAATCCGGATTCAATTTCTTCACACGTTTTTTCAGCAACGTCGCCAGCCAAGGGTAATCCTGGGTCCGCGGCGCCTGAATGCTGACAGCGCACTCATAATTCACCACGTCGGCGGCGATCGCATCCAGTTGCCGGCGAAGTTTGCGGCTATCGTTGATGTTCAACGCCACCGTGGTGCTTTCGGCAGTCGGATCAATGACCTTGGCTTTCGGTTTGGCTTCGGCCGCCAGCAGCGCCGCTTCGGCTTTTTCCAGCTCGGCTTTGCGGGCTTCGGTGATGGCGCCATTGACGCCACCGGTCAGTGCCGGGGCTTTGGGCATCAGGGCACGGGCGCGGCTCAGCGCGGTGGCTGCCGCATTCACATCACCTTTCTGCAATACGATCTGGCTGCGGCGCAAGTAGGCTTCGGCCAGCTGGCGCTGGTATTGCTCAAGGGACTGATCGTTGGGGTTCTGTGCCTGCAAGGCGGCCAATTGGTCTTCGGCGGTGGCCAGTTCGCTGCTGGCCAGGCTTTGCTCCAGCTGTGCGATGGCCGTGGCCCGCGCGTCGGGGGCTTCGGCCACCGGCGGCGTGCTTTGGCAGGCGCCCAGCAGCACGGAAAATGCGACAAGGAGCAGATAACGGGAGGCGAACGGCTTCATTCCTGCGACTCTCTAATTGCGCAAAAAGCGAGCAAGTCTACACCCCTCGACGGGGCAGAACAAAACTCAGCAGAAACAGTGCGGCCGCTGTCACAACGATCGACGGTCCCGCCGGGGTGTCCTTGAACCATGACAGCGCCAGCCCGCCACACACCGCGAGCATGCCCAGCAGGCTCGCGCCCAGCGCCATCTGCTCCGGCGAGCGGGCGTGACGTTGTGCCGCAGCCGCCGGGATGATCAGCAGCGAAGTGATCAGCAACACACCGACGATTTTCATCGCCACCGCGATCACCACCGCAATCAACAGCATCAGCGCCATGCGCAGGCCCGCCACCGGCAGACCTTCGACCTTGGCCAACTCCTCATGCACGGTAATCGCCAGCAGCGGCCGCCACAGTGTCACCAGCAACACCAGCACTGCCGCGCTGCCGCCGAGGATCCACGCCAGGTCGGTCGGACTGATCGCCAGCAGGTCGCCGAACAGATAGGCCATCAGGTCGATCCGCACTTCATGCATGAAGCTTAGTACCACCAGGCCAAGAGAGAGCGTGCTCGGTGCAAGAATCCCCAACAGCGTGTCGGAGGCCAGCGGTTGACGCTGCTGCAAGGTCACCAGCAACACTGCCAGCAGCAGGCAGCCGACGGTCACCGCGACCGTCGGGCTGACATCCAGCAGAAAGCCCAGCGCCACGCCGAGCAACGCGGCGTGGGACAGGGTGTCGCCGAAGTAGGCCATGCGCCGCCAGACCACAAACGAACCAAGTGGCCCGGCGACCACCGCCAGTGCCAGACCTGCAAGCAGGGCATACAACAGAAAATCAGCCATGCTTGCAGTGGTCTCCGTGAACGTGGGTGTGGCCCGCACCGGGCGCCTTGACCACAGAACCGTGCAGGTCATGGGCGTGGTCGTGATGGTGGTGATAGATCGCCAGACTCGGCGCATTCTTGCCGAACAGCTCGACGAACGCCGGATCGCCGCTGACTTGCTCGGGATGCCCCGAGCAGCAGACGTGGCGATTCAGGCACACCACCTGATCGGTGGTGCTCATGACAAGGTGCAAATCGTGGGACACCATCAGCACGCCGCAGCCGTGACGGTCACGCAGGCGGGTGATCAGGCTGTAGAGCTCGGCTTGCCCGGCGACATCGACGCCTTGCACCGGCTCGTCCAGCACCAGCAACTCTGGTTCACGCAGCAGCGCCCGGGCCAGCAACACACGTTGCATCTCACCGCCGGAAACGCTTTGCACCGGGCTGTCGATGACGTGTTCGGCGCCGACTTCTTTCAGCGCCGCCAACGCGCGCGGGCGGTCTACACCGGGCACCAGGCGCAGGAAGCGCAGCACCGACAGCGGCAAGGTCGGGTCGACGTGCAGCTTTTGCGGCATGTAGCCAACGCGCAGTTTCGGCTTGCGCCAGACGCTGCCGCTGTCCGGCTTCAGCAGCCCGAGTACGGCGCGCACGAGGGTGGTCTTGCCGGCGCCGTTGGGGCCGATCAGGGTGACGATCTGCCCCGGCTCGACGCTCAGCTCAATGTTGTCGAGCACGGTCTGCCCGGCAAACGTGACAGCAACGTGCTGAAGACGGATCAACGGGTTGCTCATCAAGCCCCCTGGCAACCGGCGCACAGGCCGACCACTTCGACGGTCTGCGCTTCGACAATGAACCCGACGTCTTTGGCGCTGTGGATAATCGCGTCGCTGATGGCTTTCTGTTCCAGCTCGATCGCGGCGTGGCACTCGCGGCAGATCAGGAACTGGCCCTGATGCGCATGCTCCGGATGCACACAACCAACGAAGGCGTTGAGTGAAGAGATGCGGTGCACCAGGCCGTTTTCCAGCAGGAAATCCAGCGCGCGGTAAACGGTTGGCGGCGCGGCGCGACGGCCGTCCTGTTCGCTCAGTACCGCGAGAATGTCGTAGGCGCCCAGCGGCTTGTGGCTCTGCCATACCAGTTCCAGCACCCGCCGGCGCAGCGCAGTCAGGCGCAGGCCTTTCTGGGCGCACAAGGTATCGGCCTCGGTCAGTGCGCTGTGGACGCAATGAGAGTGGTCGTGGGGACGGCTGGCAATCGGTGTAATAGGCATGGGCGGCGACGAGTTTTGATAGAGACGTTATTATGTTACCCGTTCTCGCCTCCTTGAGTGGTCATCGTGTCCCGACTTTTTTCTGTTTTTGTGGCTTTTGTCGCCAGTTTTCTGCTGATCGGTTCGGCTCAGGCCGAGGTCAAGGTTCTCACCAGCATCAAACCGTTGCAGTTGATCGCTGCAGCGGTCCAGGACGGTGTGGCCATCCCGGAAGTGTTGCTGCCGCCGGGTGCTTCGCCGCATAACTACGCACTACGCCCGTCCGACGTGCGCAAGGTGCAATCGGTGGACCTGCTGTACTGGATCGGCCCGGACATGGAAGGTTTCCTGCCGCGTGTGCTGAACGGTCGAACGCTGCCGAGCGTCGCCGTGCAGGATCTGCCGGGCATGAAACTGCGCCGCTTCGCCGAAGACAGCCACTCCCACGCCGAAGACGCCGACGAGCATGATCACGATCATCGCCCGGGTACGCTGGACGCGCATTTGTGGCTATCGCCGGTCAACGCCCGAGTCATTGCCGGGAAAATGGCTGCCGACCTCAGCGCTGCCGATCCGGCCAACGCCGAACGCTATCAGCGCAACGCCAAGGCCTTCGATGAGCGTCTCGATGCGTTGGACGCGCGGCTGAAGCAGCGTCTGGCCAGCGTTGAAGGCAAGCCGTATTTCGTGTTCCACGAAGCCTTCGACTATTTCGAAGATGCTTACGGCCTGAAACACACTGGCGTGTTCAGCGTGGCCGCCGAAGTGCAACCGGGCGCGCAACATGTCGCCGCGATGCGCAAGCGTCTGCAGGAAGTGGGCAAGACCTGTGTGTTCAGCGAACCGCCACTGCGTCCGCGCCTGGCAGAAACCCTGGTGGCGGGCCTGCCGGTGAAGCTGGCGGAACTGGATGCGCTGGGCGGTTATACGCCGGCGACGGCTCAGGGGTATGAGCAGGTGCTGGAGAAGCTGGGCAACGATTTGGCCGGCTGCCTGGAATCGTTGTAACCCCAAAGAAAAAGATCGCAGCCTTCGGCAGCTCCTACATGGTGATCCCCTGTAGGAGCTGCCGAAGGCTGCGATCTTTTGATCTTAAAGAGCGAAGGGTAGCGGCGTATGCACCTGCTGCCGCTGCGCCAACCGCAACTCAAATTCCCGCGGATCATGAATCAGCACGTCCTGCCCGGCAAACTGCTCGGCGGCGATCAACCGCGACAGCCAGAACCGCACGCACGCCACGCGCAGCATGGTCGGCCAGAGTTCAGCTTCAGCGGCAGTGAACGGACGCAGTGCCGCATAGGCGCCGAGGAATGCGCGGGCGCGCGGCCCGTCAATCAAGCCTTCCTCGTCCGAACACCAGTCATTCAAGGCGATCGCCACGTCGTAGAGCATCGGCCCCGAGCAGGCGTTGTAAAAATCGATCAACCCGGTCAGGTGCGTGCCTTCGAACATCGCGTTATCGCGGAACAGGTCGGCGTGAATGTTGGCCCGTGGCAGCGCGAGAATTTTGTCTTTCTGCACGGTGATTTCATCCAGCGCCTTGTGCAGCAGCGCACGCGGCTCGTCGCTCAAGTGCGAGAGAAACTCGTTGCCCTCCTCCAGCATCCAGTCCAGGCCACGATCGGTCTTGCGCTTGATCATGCGCTCGCCCTGGGTCGCCAGGTGCAGATGCGCCTGCAACTCGCCGACCTGCGCGCAATGCTGGGCGTTGGCGACCTTGATGTGTTTGCCGGACAGCCGTGGTTGCAGCAGCGCCGGCTTGCCCTTGAGCTCACGCAACGCCACGCCGTCAGTGGTGCGCAGCGCGTAAGGCACCGGCAGATCAGCCTCGTGCAACACGTCGAGCAGGTCGATGAAGAACGGCATTTCCTGCACCGGGCCACGTTCGACCAGGGTCAGGACGAATTCGCCCTGCTCCAGACTGATAAAGAAGTTGGTGTTTTCGCTGCCGGCGGCGATCCCCTGGAAATCAAGCAGACGGCCAAGCCCGTAAGGGGCAAGAAAGGTTTCCAGCTCTGGCCGAGCCAGGGGGGTGAACACAGACATGGTTAAAAACTGCTCAGTTCGGGCGCCGCGATCAAGCGGCGCCGATTAAAAAGTCAGGAATCTTACTTCCAGGTAAAGATTTCCCACGACGGAATCAGCATATCCGGCTGGTCGGAACGGATGTAGTTCACGTCCGAACCATCGGCGCGCACCAGGAAATACGGTTTGCCGCCCTTCGGCGTGACCTTGATCGCATAAACGAAGCCACTGCGGCTGTATTCCTGAATGACCTTGTCGCCCTCGGTGTGCGTGTTAATGGTAACTTCCGGCTCCTTCGACGGCGCATCATCCGCCGCCATCGCGGCCAATGGTGAGACAGCAATCAAACCGACCAGCAGCAAGCGATTTAACGTACGCATGATAACCTTGTCCCTTTGTCGTCAACGGTCCCGCTATTCTAGCGCCGGGCCCGCCGAAAAGGTTGATTCTGCTCATGAGCCAAGCCCCCCTCGTCCTGGTGGACGGTTCGTCTTACCTGTACCGCGCTTTCCACGCACTGCCACCGCTGACCACCTCCAAAGGCCTGCCGACCGGTGCGGTCAAAGGTGTGCTGAACATGCTCAAGAGTCTGCGCAAGCAGTATCCGGACAGCCCGTTCGCCGTGGTTTTCGATGCCAAGGGCGGGACGTTTCGCGATGAGATGTACGCCGAATACAAGGCCAACCGCCCCAGCATGCCCGACGATATGCGCGTGCAGATCGAGCCGCTGCACCAGAGCGTGATTGCTCTCGGCTTCCCGCTGTTGTGCGTGGAGGGCGTCGAGGCAGACGACGTGATCGGCACCCTGGCCCGCAGCAGCGCGGCAGCCGCTCGCCCGGTGATCATTTCCACCGGCGACAAGGACATGGCGCAATTGGTCGACGGCCACATTACCTTGGTCAACACCATGTCCGGTAGCTCGATGGATGTGGAGGGCGTAAAGGAGAAATTCGGCGTCGCTCCGGAGCAGATCATCGATTATCTGGCGCTGATGGGCGATTCTTCCGACAACATCCCGGGCGTTCCCGGCATCGGCCCGAAGACCGCGTCCGGCCTGCTGGTCGGCGTTAACGGCGGCCTCACCGAGCTTTATGCAAACCTCGACATCGTGCCGACCTTGCCGATTCGCGGGGCCAAGACCCTGCCGGCCAAGCTTGAAGAGCACAAGGAGATGGCCTTCCTCTCCTATCAGCTGGCAACGATCAAGGTCGACGTGCCGCTGGACATTGGCCTCGATGACCTGCAAATGGGCCCGGAAGACCCGGCCAAGCTCTACGAGCTGTACACCCTGCTGGAATTCAAGAGCTGGCTGAATGACCTCGATCGCGACGCCAAGCGCCAGGAGCTGAGCGCGACCGCCGAGCCTGCGCCGGCGGGCGATCTGTTCAGCGCGACGACAGTCGAAGCGCCCGTCGCCCCCGCTGAAGCCGCGTATGAAACCATCCTCGATCAGGCGCGATTCGACGCCTGGCTGGAAAAACTGAACAACGCCAAGCTGTTCGCCTTCGACACCGAAACCACCGGTATCGACGCGCAACAGGCGCAATTGGTCGGTCTGTCGTTCGCGGTGCAGGCCAACGAAGCGGCGTACATCCCGCTGACCCATTCCTACATCGGCGTGCCCGAGCAACTGGATCGCGACACTGTGCTGCGCGCGCTGAAGCCGATCCTGGAAGACCCGAACAAACTCAAGGTCGGCCAGCACGCCAAGTTCGACATGAACATTCTGGCCAACTGCGCCATCGGCGGCGATCAGAACGAAGGCATCACCGTGCGCGGCATCGCTTTCGACACCATGCTTGAGTCCTACGTGCTCAATTCCACCGCCACCCGCCACGACATGGACAGCCTTGCGCAGAAGTACCTGGATCACACCACCGTGAGTTTCCAGGACATCGCCGGCAAAGGCGCCAAGCAGTTGACCTTCGACCAGATCGCTCTGGAGCAGGCCGGCCCGTATGCCGCCGAAGACGCCGACATTACGCTGCGCCTGCACCAGACCCTGTTTGAAAAGCTCAGCGCGATCCCGAGCCTGGCCAGCGTGCTGACCGACATCGAAATCCCGCTGGTACCGGTGCTGGCGCGCATCGAGCGTCAGGGTGCGTTCGTCGACGCCGAACTGCTGGGCATCCAGAGCATCGAGCTGGGCAACAAGATGGTCGCACTGGAGCGCGAAGCGTTCGAGATCGCTGGCGAAGAGTTCAACCTCGGCTCGCCGAAGCAGTTGGGCGTGATCCTCTACGAAAAACTCGGCCTGCCGGTTTTGAAGAAAACCGCCAAGGGCCAACCATCGACCGCCGAGGAAGTGCTGGCGAAACTGGCCGAGGATGATCACCGCTTGCCGAAGGTGCTGATGGAACACCGCTCCATGAGCAAGCTGAAAAGCACTTACACCGATCGCCTGCCGGAGCAGATCAACCCGCGCACCGGACGTATCCACACGTCGTACCATCAGGCTGTGGCGTCCACCGGGCGTTTGTCTTCCAGCGATCCGAACCTGCAGAACATTCCGGTGCGCACCGCTGAAGGCCGCCGCATTCGTCAGGCGTTCGTCGCGCCGAAAGGCTACAAACTGCTGGCAGCGGACTATTCGCAGATCGAACTGCGGATCATGGCCCACCTGTCCAAGGACGAGGGCCTGATGAACGCCTTCCGCAACAATCTGGACGTGCACACCGCCACCGCTGCCGAAGTGTTCAAGGTCGAGCTCAACGAAGTGACCTCCGACCAGCGCCGAGGTGCCAAGGCGATCAACTTCGGCCTGATCTATGGCATGGGCGCGCAGAAGCTCGGCAAGGACATCGGCGTCGACACCAAGACCGCCAAGGCCTACATCGACACCTACTTTGCCCGCTACCCCGGTGTGCGCGAATACATGGAGCGCACCCGTAAGCAGGCGGCGGATCAGGGTTACGTCGAGACCTTCTTCGGTCGACGCCTGTACCTGCCGGAAATCAACTCGAACAAGCCGCAGGAACGCGCCGCCGCCGAACGCACGGCGATCAATGCGCCGATGCAAGGCACCGCCGCCGACATCATCAAGAAAGCCATGGTGGCGGTGGATAACTGGCTGACAGCGTCCGGGCTGGACGCCAAGGTCATCCTGCAGGTACACGACGAACTGGTGCTGGAGGTTCGCGAGGATCTGGTTGAGCAGGTGAGTCAGGAAATTCGCCTGCATATGAGCGAAGCGGCGAAACTGGACGTACCGTTGCTGGTGGAAGTCGGCGTCGGCAACAACTGGGATGAGGCGCACTAAGGCGTCTGGACCGGGCGTTTGCCGCGACACACTGTCGCGGCAAACGCCCGAAATGGCCTTATTTCGAATCGCGCTTGGGGTTATTCCAAAGCTTTTTGAAAAAAATCTGAACTAATCTGACAACTCACTACTCAGAGATACTGAATGGCTGGTGAAGCCCTTCGATGCTCCTATGTTGTGTTAAGTGTTGGCAGATATCTGAACCCCGCCCTAGCGGTTCGGAACTTAAACCCCGGAACTTCTCCCTCCCCATATGAAGTCCGGGGCTTTTTTTGCCCCAAAATCGGCTGTAGCGCGGTCATGCTGCGTTAAAAGCGTTACTAAAAAATGCTCATTTAGGTCCCCTAAACTCCGCTTTTTAGTAACGCTTTTGCCTTACCTGACCGCACTACAACCAATTTTCCACAATCCGATTATTCAGCTGGTACTTCAGCGCCCTTGTCTGCCAGTTCCATCCAGCCTGCCAACACAGTGTAGGCCTCTTCCAGGCCCATGCGTTTGGGCGCGGAGAACAGCTGGATCGTCACCAGATCCCCCCAGCCCTTGCGGATTTCCGACTGCACCTTGAGCAGCGTGTTCTTGGCGGCGCCGTAGGTCAGCTTGTCGGCCTTGGTCAGCAGAATGTGCATCGGCATGCCGGCGGCGACGGCCCAGTCGAGCATCAACAGGTCGAAGTCGGTCATTGGATGACGGATGTCCATCATCAGAATCAATCCCTTCAAACTCTCCCGGCCACCGAGGTACGCCTCGAGGTGACGCTGCCAGTGTTGCTTGAGCGGGATCGGTACTTTTGCATAACCGTAGCCCGGCAGGTCGACCAGACGCCGTTCATCGTCTAGCTTGAAGAAGTTCAACAGCTGTGTGCGACCTGGGGTTTTCGAGGTGCGCGCCAGGCTGGCGTGAGTCAGGGTGTTCAGCGCGCTGGATTTACCGGCGTTGGAACGACCGGCGAACGCCACTTCGAAGCCTTCGTCGTCAGGGCATTGATCGACTTTGGCGGCACTGAGCATGAACGTGGACTGTTGGCACAGGCCGAGGATGGGATTCTTGAGTTGCATGGGATTTCCGATGTGGGCGGCGCCGGGATTGGGCGCGGAACGCGGTGTCGCTTCCGTTTCAGTGACGCCAGTATATAATGCCGCAGATTTTGTGTGTGCTTTGTCCCAGCGAAGGATGAAGTTCACGAGAGCCAAAGACCTTGATTGCGCATCAGAACGCAGAACGCTCTCAACCCTGAAAAGGTCGTTTTATGACGAAATGGCTGCTGGCTGCCGGAGTCCTGATACCGCTTTACGGCGCACAGGCTACACAGGAACCGGAAGCCGTGTACAACCGTGTTTGTGGTGCCTGTCATTCCGGCCAACTACCCATGGCGCCCGAAAGAGGCGATCAGGCAGCTTGGACGCCGAGGTTGGCGAAAGGTATGGAGACGCTGGTGCAACACGTGACCCAGGGTTTCAAGGCGATGCCGCCGCGTGGTTTGTGCATGGACTGCAGTGCCGAGGATTACCAGGCCATCATCCTTTGGATGAGCGAGAGTAAACCCGGTCCATAACTCTTAACCCTTAGCCGTAGTTGGATTAGCTGATGAACAAATTGATCGTGAGTCTGCTGTTGACCGTGGGAATATCCGGCATCGCCCATGCTGCAGGTGATGCAGCAGCCGGCCAGGCAAAAGCTGCCGTGTGCGGAGCCTGCCATGGCCCGGACGGGAACAGCATGGCACCCAACTTCCCGAAACTGGCCGGTCAAGGTGAACGCTACCTCGACAAGCAGTTGCACGACATCAAGTCGGGCAAACGCCAGGTTCTGGAAATGACCGGTCTGCTGACCAACCTGAGCGATCAGGACCTGGCCGATATCGCCGCTTACTTTGCCAGTCAGAAGGGCAGCGTCGGCGCCGCCGATCCAAAAATCGTCGCCCGTGGTGAAGCCCTGTTCCGTGGCGGCAACCTGGACAAAGGCCTGCCAGCCTGCACCGGCTGCCACTCGCCGAAGGGTGCCGGCAATGCCGCCGCCGGCTTCCCGCACCTGGGAGGCCAACACGCTCAATACGTCGCCAAACAGCTGACCGACTTCCGCAAGGAAGAAGGCGGTCGCGCCAACGACGGCGATTCCATGCCGATGCGCACCATCGCACGCAAACTCAGCGACGAAGACATTGCTGCGGTCGCCAGCTACATTCAGGGCCTGCACTAACCGCCCTGCATCGAGCGTTACCGGTGATGGACATCTCCTGCAACGTTAACGCTCGATTAATCCGTCGCAGCAAGTATAAAAAGGGTGGCTTTGGCCGCCCTTTTTTGTGGCCGCTACCGTTACACTACAGAACTCATGCCCGCCAGGATCTGTCTGAAAACAGGTCGCGCGAGGCGACCAAAATTGTCCAGGAGTAAAGCATGCGTAATCTGATCATCAGCGCCGCTCTCGTCGCTGCCAGCCTGTTCGGCGTGACCGCCCAGGCCGCCGAAGCACCCGCTGCCCCTTATGTCGAACTGGCCAACCCGGTGCCGGTGGCAGAGCCTGGCAAGATCGAAGTCGTGGAGCTGTTCTGGTACGGCTGCCCGCATTGCTACGCGTTCGAGCCGGTGATCAATCCCTGGGTTGAAAAACTGCCGTCCGATGTCAACTTCGTACGCATTCCTGCCATGTTCGGTGGCCCGTGGGATGCTCACGGTCAAATGTTCCTGACCCTGGAAGCAATGGGCGTCGAGCACAAGGTTCACGCTGCGGTATTCAATGCGATCCAGAAAGAACACAAGAAGCTGACCGACAAGAACGACATGGCTGACTTCCTCGCCACACAAGGCGTGGACAAGGACAAGTTCCTCGCCACCTTTGACTCGTTCGCGATCAAAGGGCAGATCGTCAAGGCGCGTGAGCTGGCCAAGAAATATGAAATCACTGGCGTGCCAACCATGATCGTCAACGGCAAATACCGCTTCGACATCGGCTCTGCCGGTGGTGCGGAAGAAGCCTTGAAGCTGGCTGATCAACTGGTCGCCAAAGAGCGAGCGGCCAACAAGGCAGCTGCCAACTAAGCGCGGTCATTGCCATGCGCCGCTGGGGCACCGAACGCATCGTTGGCCTGCATGATCCGCAGGTCAACGAGCATCACCTGGAGTCCACGGGCTTGCCCGCAGACCATCGTCTGCGCTTGCTCAGCTTCAACATCCAGGTCGGCATCAGCACCGAACGCTATCGGCATTACCTGACCCGCAGCTGGCAGCACCTGCTGCCGCACACGGGGCGCTCAGGCAATCTGCAGAAGATCGGCGACCTGCTTGGCGACTTCGACCTGGTCGCCCTGCAGGAAGCCGATGGCGGCAGCCTGCGCTCAGGCTACGTCAATCAGGTCGAACACCTGGCCCACCTCGGCGCCTTCCCTTACTGGTATCAACAACTCAATCGCAACCTCGGCCGGCTGGCCCAGCACAGCAATGGCGTGCTCAGTCGACTGAAACCGTGGGCGATCGAAGACCATCCGCTGCCGGGCCCGAAAGGTCGTGGCGCAATCCTGCTGCGCTTTGGCGAAGGCCCGGAAGCGCTGGTGGTGGTGATGATGCACCTGGCCCTCGGCGCCCGGGTGCGCAGCCTGCAACTGGCCTACATTCGGGACCTGATCGGTGGCTACAAGCACCAGGTATTGATGGGCGACATGAACACCCATGCCAGCGATCTGCTACAACAGTCACCGTTACGCGATCTCGGCCTGCTGGCCCCGCAGATGCAAGCCACGTTTCCCAGCTGGCGGCCGCAACGTTGCCTGGATCATATTTTGCTCAGCCCGACCCTGACTCTGGAAAAGGTCGAAGTGCTGGCCCAACCCATTTCCGATCACCTGCCGGTCGCGGTAGAGATTCGTCTGCCGGGTTCGCTCACGGCCGATGCATTGCCCGCGTTGAGTCCTGCCCCTCGCGGAACCCCTGAATGAGCGACGACGCCCAGCGCTGGAAAGAGAAGTACCTCAAAAGTATCGAACAGCAGGACAAGCTCGAACGGCGCTGGGCCGCCCGTCTCGACTTGCTGCGCCGCGGTCTGGTACGCAGTACGCTGGCCGCTGAAGGCACCGACAAGGTCGTTGATCAGTGCATGAAAGAGATGCGCGACGTGGTGCGCACCGACGACATGGATGCTGGTCTCGCCGCCCTGCTGCCGCGCCTGGAGAAAGCCGTACTCGACTCCGAGCAGCGCCGCGAAACCCGCATTGATCAGGTCAGCACCGCGTTGACCGCACTGGTTACCCAACTGCAAGCGTTGCCACTGCCGCGGGAAGTCGCCCAGCCGCTGAAGAAATTCGCCAAGCAACTGGACAGTCGGGTCGGCCAGGCGCGGGAAATGCCGCTGCTGCTGAGCGAACTCAGCGGTTTGCAGGGCAAAGCGTTGAGCCAGCTGGAAACCCCACCCGCGCCAGAACGCCCGGGCCTTCTGCAACGCCTGTTTGGCAATCGCGAAGCCGAAGAAACGCCAGGGACGCAGGGCCCGGAGCAACCTCAAGCGCCTGCGCCAATACCAGCGCCGCCATCAGCCAACACTGAACCTGATGTCGAGCCCGCACAGGTGCCAACAGGCGAACCGACTCCGGCACCGGTCAGCGCCGCGCCTCTATTGCAACCGGCAGAGGCAAGCCCTCACCAGGCACCTGCAGCGCAACCGCAGGCCGAATCGTCCGTGGTGTCATTTGTGCCGCCGGTCATTGCCATCGAGACGGCGCCCGAACCACTGCCTGAACTCAAACCGCCCCTCGAACCTCTGGCCCCGCCGCTTGCGCCACCAGCCTTCATAGCGGCGATCAACCCTGACGAGTTGATCCACCCGGGCGACGCCCCGGCCCCCTTGCTCCTCGACAGCCTGCCCCTGCCCGCCCCGATTGCCCAAGCCTTGGCTGCCATCGATCCGGAGCAGCCCGAGCAAGACATTCTTTACGCCCTGCCCGATTCGCCGGAGCCTTCCTACAGCTCGGTGGCCAAACACATCGAAGACACGCTGATCGGGCTGCTCGACGATCTGACCTTGCCAGAGCGCCATCGCCCGCAAGCCGAGGCCATGCGTGATCGCTTGAAAAATGGCCTGAACTGGTACGAACTCCTGCCCATTCTCGACGACCTTGCCACCTTGATGCTGGCAATCACCGACAGCGGCCAACACGAATTCGAAGCCTATCTGCAGCGGCTCAACGAACGCCTCGAAGCATTCCAGAGCAATTTGCAGGCCGCCAGCGAGGGCCATGCCGACAACAGCTCGGCAGCCCGGGCGATGGACACGCAGATTCGCGAGCAAGTCGACGGCTTGCAGACCAGCGTGCAGGAAGCGGCCGATCTGGATGATCTCAAGCGAGTGCTGGAGAACCATCTCGAAGGCCTGCTCGGTACCATGGACCAGCATCAGCAACAACGCGATGCCCGCGAGCAGGAAGTGGCAGCACGTCTCAAAGGCCTGGCCGAACGTGTGGCGCACATGGAGCAGGAAGCCCTGGGCTTTCGCGAACATCTGGAAGAACAGCGACAGAAAGCCCTGATCGACCCGTTGACCGGCCTGCCCAACCGCGCTGCCTGGAGCGAACGGCTGGAACACGAGATCAGGCAATGGCAACAACACGGCAACACCTTGAGCCTGGCGATGCTCGACCTCGATCATTTCAAGCGCATCAACGACAACTACGGCCATCTGGCGGGCGACAAGGTATTGAAAATCATCGCCACGGTGCTGCGCAAACGTCTGCGTGGGGCGGATTTCATTGCTCGTTTCGGCGGAGAGGAGTTCGTTCTGCTGTTGCCAGCCACCACGCCGGCCGTCGGCGCCAAATTGCTGGAAACCCTGCGAGCGGCCATCGAAGCGTGCCCGTTTCACTTCAAAGGTGAACGGGTGACGATCACCATTTCCATGGGACTGGCGTCGTTCAAGCCGGGAGAACACAGCGATCTGGTGCTTAAAAGAGCCGATCAGGCGCTGTACCGGGCGAAAAACGGCGGACGGAACCGAGTCGAACTGGGCTGAGCAAGTTGTTCCATTTTGTTTAAATCGGCCCGTCAGGCGTCGATAGGCAAGGCAGTACGTTACACTGTTGCATTATTGTCTTGCGTGTACTGCCTTCTGCCATGAAATTTTTCGCCCTCCTCGCGTCGCTGCTCGTTCTGGCCGGTTGCGCCAGCGGCCCGCGTTATGACACCAGCCACCCTTCGGCCAATCACGACAGCCGCGTGCAGTTCGTGATCGTGCACTACACTTCCGCTTCCCTCGCCCATTCGCTGCAACTGCTGACCCACGGCGAAGTCAGCAGCCACTATCTGATCGGCGACGACAAGGGCGGCACCATCTACAAACTGATGGATGAAAACCAGCGCGCCTGGCACGCCGGCGAGAGCCAGTGGCAGGGCCGTACCTGGCTAAACTCCAGCTCGATCGGCATCGAAATCGTCAATCCGGGCTTCAAGGACACGCCGACCGGGCGCCTCTTGTACCCGTACAGCGAAGCGCAGATTCAATCGCTTATCGTCCTGCTCAAGGACATCAGCCAGCGCCAGGGCATCAGCCCGCGCCATATCATTGGCCACAGCGACATCGCACCCCTGCGCAAACTCGACCCGGGTCCCTTGTTCCCATGGAAACGTCTGGCCGCCGAAGGCCTGGGCGTATGGCCCAACGAACAAGCGGTGGCCCGGCAACAGCTGCAGTTCAACGCCGAACTGCCGAGCATCAGCTGGTTCCAGGCGCAACTGGCGCGCTTCGGTTATGACACTCCGCAGACCGGCGAGCTGGACGTAGCGACCCGCCATGTCCTGGCAGCGTTCCAGATGCACTTTCGCCCTTCACGCTTCGACGGCACACCGGACGCACAAACGGCAGCGTTGTTGCAGGTCCTCAATCAGACAAAATAATGACGCCCGCCCGACGGTCAGGGCGAAAACGAAATCAGCAGCTATAACTCATTGGTAATTCTTCGGATATTCCATGATGGTTGCTACCCGAGCGACGCTGCGTAGCTGGTTTTATCGCCCGTGGTTTTTGGCGATGATCGCGGCTGTCTTCAGTGTTGCATTGCTGATAGCCGGCGGAATGTTCGTCGCCATGCGCCAGATTGAACAGAACGAAAGCCAGGAAATGAACACCCAGGGCGAGCGTTTTCTGGCACGCCTTGAGCAGCTGTTCGGGCAATTGCGCGAAAGTCTCGATGACCTCGAAGCACAGCCGCTGCGCAGTTGCGATGAGGAAATGATCGCCACCCTGCAACAGGTCACCTTCAACTATCGCTTCGTCTATGAAGCGGCCTACATGGATGGTGCGCGGATATGCTCCAACCGGCCACGTCAGGAAGGACTGTCGGTGGTTCGCGCACCGGATATCAAAGGACCGACCTACAGTTACTGGCTCAACACCACCACCGAACCGGATGAAAACCGCGCGGCACTGATGCTCGGGCGCGGCAATTTTCGTGTGGCGACATCACGCGGGCATTTGACCGACATGGTCGATCTGCCGCCGGACAGCAGCCTGCTGGTGGTGCTGGACCACGGCAAACGGGCGATTCCGGTGCTGGGCACCGCGCAGACGTGGCCACCAACCGAAGCGTGGCCACCCAAAAGCCGCGCGCCCCTGCAAGTCACCCAGTCACGGCTGATCTACCGCATGCCAACCAACAATCCGGAATACCAGTTGGTGCTGATCACCCCGCGCAGCGGCATGCATATTCCCAGCGTCTGGTGGTGGATGGTGCCGATCTGCCTGCTGCTGGGAGCGTTTGTCGGATTCTTTGTGTTTTTGCTGGTGCGCCAGCGCCAGTCACTGGACGCCGAACTCCAGGGCGCCATTCGACGTGGCGAGCTGCAAGTGTTGTATCAGCCGATCTTCGATCTCGATAGCCGCAATTGCGTAGGCGCCGAAGCCCTGCTGCGCTGGCGTCGCCCGGACGGCACGCTGACCAGTCCTGACCTGTTCATTCCATTGGCGGAAAACACCGGGCAGATCCGGCAGATGACAGACTTTGTCCTGCAACGGCTGCTGGAACAACTGGGACCGGTGCTGCGCGCCAATCCGCAGCTGTACATTTCGGTCAACCTCGCCGCCTGCGACGTGATGGTGCCGCGCATCGGCCAGGTCATGGCCAGGCTGCTGACGCTGCACCGGGTCGCCGCGCGACAGATAGCCTTTGAAGTCACCGAGCGCGGACTGATCGACGTGGTGGTGGCGCGGGAGAACCTGCAAGCCTTGCGCGATGTAGGCCATCAAGTGCTGATCGATGACTTCGGTACCGGTTATTGCAGCCTCGCCTACCTGCAGACGCTGCCAGTGGATTGCCTGAAGATCGACAAGGCCTTCATCGACGCGCTCGGCCATGATGCGGCCAGCAGCGGCGTTGCGCCGCACATCATTCACATGGCGCAGGCTCTGGAGTTGAAAGTGATTGCCGAAGGCATCGAGCACGAAGCGCAAGCCGTGTTTCTCAGCAGTGAGGGGGTCAAGTTCGGTCAGGGCTGGCTGTTTGCCCAGGCCCTGAGTGCGGTGCAGTTCATCGAACTGATCACCCGTGGACGGCGCCTCACCGGGCGCCGGCTGGACGACGAAGCCTAGACCGCCAGCGCCATGTAGAACTGCGTGCCCTGCCCCGGCCGCGAATAGACGCCCATCCGCCCGCCATGCAGCTGGACGATTTCCTTGCACAGCGCCAGACCCAGCCCGGCGCCACCCTTCTTGCGCCCGACCTGCACAAACGGCTCGAAAATCCGCCCCTGCTGACCGTAGGCAATGCCTTCGCCGTTGTCTTCGACGCTGATGATCACCCGTTCGCCATGCCGCCGCGCCTGCAGGCGAATCTGGCCGTCGCGGGCGGTATGGCGCAGAGCGTTGTCGATCAGGTTGTCGAGTACCCGCTCAAGCTGTGCCTGATCGGCCTGCAGACGCGGCAACGGCCCTTGCACTTCGACGCTCAGGGCAATGCCTTTGCCCGCAGCGCAATCGGCGAAGCGCGACTGCGCCTGCTCCAGCAAATCTTCGATGGAGCACGGCGCCAGAGTGAGTTTCTGCAAGCCGTTCTGATAGCGCGAGAAGTTGAGCAAGTCGTTGATCAACTGCATCAAGCGCTGCATCTCTTCGTTGACCGTGTCGAGCAGGTCCGCCTCGCGTGACTCCGGGGGGAACTTCGCACGTTCGCGAAACAGGCCGAACGCCATGTGCATGCCGGTGACCGGTGTACGCAGCTCGTGGGAGGCGCGCAGCACGAACTCGCTGCGCACGCGCTCAAAGGCGCGTTGCTCGGTGACATCGTGCAGCACCATCACCGCACCCAGAATATGCCCCTGGATGTGACTGACCGGGGTCAAACTGTAGGTCAGCAAGCGCGATTCGCCATCGACCTCGATGCTCAAATCTTCCGGGGCGCGCTCAAGGGTACCGCCGCGCAGCACCAGTTGCAGTTGCGCGTCGAGCTCCGGGCGCTCGAGCGCAGTGCCCAGGCCTTGGCCGAGACGGTCACTGTCCCAACCCAACTGACGCTGAGCCACTGGATTGAGGTGTTCCAGATGCCCTTCACGGTCGATCATCAACAAGCCGTCGTCGATGCTGTCGAGCACCGCCTGCAGGCGTTGCTGACCGGCCAGCAATTCGTCGACGTTGGTCGCCTGATGCTCGCGCAGCGCCTCGGCCATCAGCCCGAAGCGCTTGGTCAGCTGGTTCATTTCCATCGCCGAGGAAATCGGCAGCGTCACTTCGAAATTGCCTTGGCCGATGTTGTCCGCCGCTTTGGCCAGCGCCTCGATGGGCGCGCCAAAACGCCGGGCAATGGCGTGCGCGGTGACGAAGCCGATAATCAGCACCGCCAATCCCACCAGCCCGAGCAGACCGGAGACCAGCAGTGCCCTTTCCCGGGCGTCATGCTGCACTGCGTTGATGTTGTCCAGCGCGTGCTTGTGCTCGGTAATCAAACCGTTGCGCAAGGTGTTGAAGCGCTCCCTGAGGTCGCTGTTGCCACTGAGCACATTGCCCGGATCACGCGACATCTCGAACGCCTGGAGAAAACTCAGGTAGTCAGCCTTGGCCTGGGTAAACCCGTACTGTCGGCCATCGCCCTCTGCCTCCTGCGAAATGCCTTCATCCAGCAATTGCAGGTAATGCTGCTTTGACGCTTCGAACGCGGCCGGGTCGGGCTTTTCGGCCAGCATCAGCACCAGTTGATCGCCGAGGGTCTGGCGCAGTTTGAGCCCCAGGTCGAGGGTCACGAAGTTGCTGCGGATCGTTGCTTCCTGAGTACCAGCCATCTGCATCACGCTGACCAGGCCGAGCAACAGCCCGAGCAAGGCGACCGTGATCAGCGCAGAGATGCTCAGAAACAAGCGAGTGCGCAACTTCATCGCCAGTTTCATCGTCGGGTGCTCACAGGTTGTACTGCTTGCGCTTGCGATACAGGGTCGACGCGTCGATGCCCAAGGTTTTCGCTGCCTGATCAAGGGTGCCTGCCGTTGCCAGCACCGCGCCAATGTGGGCTTTTTCCAGTTCATCGAGGCTCAGCGCGGCACCGACCCGCGGTGCGTTGTTCGCCGGTTGCTCGGCCATGCCGAGGTGGCTGATTTCCACGCGCTCCTGCGGGCAGATAATGCTTGCCCGTTCCACCACGTTACGCAGCTCTCGGATGTTGCCCGGCCAGCGATAACCCAGCAACGCCTCGCGCGCCTCGTCACTGAAGCCCCGTGCCGGCCGCGCGTACTCTTTGACGAAACGCGCGAGGAAGCGGTCGGCCAGGGTCAGGATGTCCTCGGCACGTTCGCGCAATGGCGGCAGATGCAGGGTGATCACATTGAGGCGATACAACAGGTCTTCACGGAAGCGCCCGTCGCGCACCATGTCTTCAAGATTGAGGTTGGTCGCGGCGAGAATCCGCACATCGGCGCGGCGGGTCACTGGATCCCCTACCCGCTCGTATTCCTTGTCCTGAATAAAACGCAGCAACTTTGGTTGCAAAGTCAGCGGAAAATCGCCGATCTCATCGAGAAACAGCGTGCCGCCGTCTGCTTGATTGACCCGACCCAAGGTGCTTTCACTGGCCCCGGTGAACGCACCGCGACTGTGGCCGAACAGCTCGCTCTCCATCAGTTCCGCAGTCAACGACGGGCAGTTGATGGTCACGCAGGATTTCTTCTCGCGCTTGCTCCAGCCGTGAATGGCCCGGGCCAGTTCGCCCTTACCTGTGCCGGATTCGCCGAGAATAAGGATGTTGGCGTCGGTACCGGCGACCTGCCGCGCAGTTTCCAGCACGACTTTCATCGCCGGGCTGTGGGAGTCGAGGCCGTCCTTGGGTTTGCGGATCTCGCCTTCGAGGGCTTCCAGACGCGCCGAGAGCTGACGCACTTCCAGTTGTTTGGCGGTGGCCAGGCGCAACTGGTCGGGGCTGCAGGGTTTGACCAGATAATCGGCGGCGCCCGCCTGGATCGCATCCACCGCGGTATCAACCGCCGAGTGGGCGGTGACAATGACCACGCGCATCCATGGCGCCTGAATGCGCATCTGCGCCAGTACGTCGAGACCGTTGTCTTCACCCAGACGCAAATCAAGGAAGCACAGGTCAAACACCTGACGTTGCAACAATGCCTCGGCCTGAGCCGCGCTGTTGGCGGTGGCCACTGTATAACCTTCGTCCTCGAGGCAGTAACGAAAGGTTCGCAGGATGGCGGACTCATCGTCCACCAGCAGAATGCGGCCTTGATGCTCAGTGGCAGATTCCATTTTTCCTACGCTCCATAGTGATTGATCTTGGGTTAGTCCCGGAAAAATCGGGCAAGTTGCATGGTTGATTCTGAACGATGCGAGCCATAGGAGGGTAGCTCTCTCCTGCCTTAACGGCCAATCCATTGATTTTGTTGAGTTTTTAAACAATCACCGATTCGCAGGGGTAACCCCGCGTACATTTCTGACATCCAGGACGTGCTCTCAATTCCATAAGAATGAAATCTCCTACGAAATAATCGTGCATTCCGCACGACCGTAGATGACCCATCGTGCAGGATGCGTCCGTCGCTGAATTTTAACTACTTGTAACATATTGATTTTATTGAATATTTTTCAATTAAAAAACTGGCATGCAGCCTGCAATAACTCATTCAGCCCGGGCAGATTCCACTGCCCCAACCGAATAAGAGTGAGGAACCCAGGATGACTCGCCAACGTGCCGCCCAAGTGCGTATCTCGCCACTGCATATCCAGCAAGGCCTGTTTGGCGTGCTTGCACTGTTGATCACCCTGATCGCCTGCCAGCAATACCTGAGCTGGGAAAACAGCCAGAAGCCTGAGCCGCTGATCTCGATTCAACACAGCACGCAGACGCACTTCAGTGCCGTTAGCAGCAGTCAGGCCGAAAGCGCCTCGATGCGCATGATGGACGTCGATCAGCCGCAGCCGCTGGATCAACTGCCACGTGAAGAGCGCTGGGTTTTCTGACAAACCAACGAATTCGGGCGCCTGGCGCCGGGACACGCAATATCCCTAAATAGAGAAGTAAGGAGAATCACCATGTTGAGTTGGGCAATTACATTCTTGATCATTGCCATCATCGCCGCCGTACTGGGCTTCGGTGGTATCGCGGGCACCGCCACGGGTATCGCCAAGATTCTCTTTGTCGTGTTCCTGGTGATGTTCATCGCTTCCTTCTTCTTTGGCCGTCGCGGCCGAGGTTAACGATGATTGCGTTAAAGACACTGGCAGCCGCCCTGCTTCTGGGCGGTAGTGCCATGGCGATCGCGGCCAATGATGGCCAGGCGCGGGTCAACGAGCTGCTCAGCTCCGACCCGCAATACCGGGAAACCTGGCAAGGCGTTGTGAAGCATGAAGAGCGCCTCCCGGAATGGGTGATGAACCTGTCCGGTACGCCAGAGCAGCAGATGAATGCCGTGACCGAAGATGGCGATAAGTATCTGGTCGGCCCGCTCTGCGAATCCGCAGACAAGTGCCTCAACCACCGCTTGATCGTAGCGTTCAGCTTCGACAAGAAAGATGCCTACGCCATGCTCGTCGATGTGCCCGAAGGACTGCCGGCCGACAAGTCGCCAACGCGACATGCCACTTACCGTTTCCTCGGCAAACCGGATCAGGGCATGCAGAACCTGTTGATGGAAACGCTGAAGAAAGATCCGAACTGGTACTGATTCGAACATGAGGGCAGCGCCCCGCTGCCCTTTATTGCGCCTGCCCGAGGAAGGTCGGCGCATGACCAAGGGGCCGGGACGTTCTGACTGTTGCAGGGTCGGAGTGACCTACGGGTACAGGGAGTGCCTGCGCGAGGGCCGGGTCAGGGTAAAAGCTGCGACGCAGGTTCGCCGACCCTCAGCGGTTCGACGGACTTGCGCTGAGCTTCGCGCGATACAAAACATTGATCCAGAGCGTCCTGCTCGCCTTTTTATGGTTCAAACTGCGCGCGAAAACATTTCGCCGTGTTTCCTGGCGACCGTATATCGAGAAAGAGCCCCTTTAAAGTGTGGGACTTCTAGTCTGCAAATGTAGGCTTTTTCCTGAATTTTTCGATGAATTCACTCGTTCAAAAAACAACCAACCTAAGCTGAAATGGCCGGTTCACGGCACTTATGCCGGCTGAAATGTCGTAATCGAACCGCTTGGGACGTCAGTTTCATTTAAAAAATCTCATGCCGATTCGGCATAGGGTAGGCGTTTACGGCATTAGACGGCGCAACCTTGCATCGGAATAGTTGCGCCTTTTTTCGCCTGCCGAAGAGCCGTAAATACGCGCTTCGGGGCACCTTATACGGAGGCAGATGCACAGACTTTTCCGCTAAAGAGCGTTCCAGTTGCTGCATGTGCCTGAGTCAAACGCAAGTAAGGGTAAAGATAATGAAGAAGGCAAAACTCAGCCTCGCCTGGCAGATCCTCATCGGTCTGGTTTTAGGGATTGCAATTGGTGCGTTGCTCAACCACTTCAGTGCCGAAAAAGCCTGGTGGATCAGCAACGTCCTGCAACCGGCAGGCGATATCTTTATCCGTCTGATCAAGATGATCGTGATTCCGATCGTCATCTCCTCCCTGATCGTCGGCATCGCCGGCGTGGGCGACGCCAAGAAACTCGGGCGTATCGGCCTGAAGACCATCATCTACTTCGAAGTCGTCACCACCATCGCGATCATCGTTGGCCTGCTGCTGGCCAACCTGTTCCACCCGGGTGCCGGCATCGACATGAGCACCCTGGGCACCGTGGATATCTCCAAGTACCAGGCGACCGCCGCCGAAGTACAACATGAACACGCGTTCATCGAGACCATCCTCAACCTGATCCCGTCGAACATCTTCGCGGCCATGGCCCGCGGCGAAATGCTGCCGATCATTTTCTTTTCCGTACTGTTCGGTCTCGGTCTGTCGAGCCTGCAGTCGGATCTGCGCGAGCCGCTGGTGAAGATGTTCCAGGGCGTCTCGGAAAGCATGTTCAAAGTCACCCACATGATCATGAACTACGCCCCGATCGGCGTTTTCGCCCTGATCGCGGTGACCGTGGCCAACTTCGGTTTCGCCTCGCTGCTGCCGCTGGCCAAGCTGGTGATCCTGGTTTACGTCGCCATCGCTTTCTTCGCTTTCGTGGTGCTGGGCCTGATCGCCAAGCTGTTCGGCTTCTCGGTGATCAAGCTGATGCGCATCTTCAAGGATGAGCTGGTCCTGGCTTACTCCACCGCCTCCTCGGAAACCGTGCTGCCACGCGTCATCGAGAAGATGGAAGCCTATGGCGCACCGAAAGCCATCTGCTCCTTCGTGGTGCCGACCGGTTACTCGTTCAACCTCGACGGTTCGACCCTGTACCAGTCGATCGCAGCGATCTTCATTGCCCAGCTGTACGGCATCGACCTGTCGATCAGCCAGCAACTGCTGCTGGTGCTGACTCTGATGGTCACCTCCAAAGGCATCGCCGGCGTACCGGGCGTGTCCTTCGTGGTGCTGCTGGCGACCCTGGGCAGCGTTGGTATCCCGCTGGAAGGCCTGGCCTTCATCGCCGGTGTCGACCGCATCATGGACATGGCCCGTACCGCACTGAACGTGATCGGCAACGCCCTGGCGGTACTGGTTATCGCACGTTGGGAAGGCATGTACGACGACGCCAAGGGCCAGCGCTACTGGAACTCCCTGCCGCACTGGCGCAGCAAGGAAAAACTGCCGGCTGGCGAAATCTCCAAGAACTGATCGCTGAACCTCTGTAGGAGCTGCCGCAGGCTGCGATATTTTGATCTTGCTTTTAAAGATCGCAGCCTTCGGCAGCTCCTACAGGTGATTGAGGCAAGCCTTACCGACAAACCCCGGCGCAATCCGGGGTTTGTCGTTTCTGGCGACCCCGCTATCATTCGCCGCATCTTCCGGGGGATTTGACTGATGCTTAATGGCCTGTGGCTTGGCTTCTTCGTCGTGGCAGCAATATCTGCGCTGGTGCAGTGGCTGGTCGGCGGCAACGCCGGGATTTTCGCAGCGATGGTGGAAAGCATTTTTGCCATGGCCAAACTCTCGGTCGAGGTCATGGTCCTGCTGTTCGGCACGCTGACCCTGTGGCTGGGCTTTCTGCGCATCGCCGAGAAGGCCGGGATCGTCGAATGGCTGGCCAAAGTCCTCGGGCCGCTGTTCCTGCGGCTGATGCCGGAAGTCCCGGCGGGGCACCCGGCGCTCGGTCTGATTACCCTGAACTTCGCCGCCAACGGCCTGGGCCTGGACAACGCCGCCACACCGATCGGCCTCAAGGCCATGAAAGCGCTGCAGGAGCTCAACCCCAGCGCGACCATCGCCAGCAACGCGCAGATCCTGTTCCTGGTACTCAACGCCTCGTCCCTGACCCTGTTGCCGGTGACCATCTTCATGTACCGCGCCCAGCAAGGTGCACCGGATCCGACCCTGGTATTCCTGCCGATTCTGCTGGCGACCAGTTGCTCGACTATTGTCGGCTTCCTTTCGGTGGCGTTCATGCAACGCCTGCGCATCTGGGACCCGGTGGTGCTGGCTTATCTGATTCCCGGCGCGCTGATCCTCGGCGGCTTCATGGCGCTGCTGGCGACGATGTCGGCCACGGCGCTGGCCGGGCTGTCGTCGATCCTTGGCAACCTGACGCTGTTCGGCCTGATCATGCTGTTCCTGGTGATCGGCGCATTACGCAAGGTCAAGGTCTACGAGGCGTTTGTCGAGGGCGCGAAGGAGGGCTTCGACGTCGCCAGGAACCTGCTGCCGTATCTGGTGGCGATGCTCTGTGCGATTGGCGTACTGCGCGCATCCGGAGCGCTGGACTTTGGCCTGGACGGCATCCGCCATCTGGTGCAGTGGGCCGGTTGGGACACGCGCTTTGTCGACGCGCTGCCGACGGCGATGGTCAAACCGTTCTCCGGCAGCGCCGCCCGGGCGATGCTGATCGAGACCATGAAGACCTCCGGCGTCGACAGCTTCCCGGCGCTGGTGGCGGCGACGGTGCAGGGCAGTACCGAAACCACGTTCTATGTGCTGGCGGTGTATTTCGGTGCGGTGGGGATCCAGCGCGCAAGGCACGCCGTTGGATGCGCGCTGCTGGCCGAACTGGCCGGCGTACTCGGCGCCATCGGCGTCTGCTACTGGTTCTTCGGCTGACCCACAAGGGCTTCGGGCGACCAATTTCTCTGTGGCGAGGGAGCTTGCTCCCGCCGGGGCGCGAAGCGGCCCTGAAAGATGGGGCTGCTACGCAGCCCAGCGGGAGCAAGCTCCCTCGCCACAAAAGCAATGTTGATCGATCAGGGTCTCTGAAGGGCGACTTTCTGGCCTTGATCTACCGCCCACGCAACAACCTTGGCCGTCAGCCGATCACTGGCCTGTCCAAACCCTGCCACCACCGCCGGCACCTGCACATCGCTCAGCGGTTGGCGCTCTTCAAAGCGCCGACTGGCGAGAATCTTCTGGTCATAGCCGCGCACCAACAACGCATCGACGCGCACCACGACGCTGGCCTGATTGCCCTGATACTCGGTCTGAAACGCCTGCAAGCTGCCGCCCAGTTCCAGATCCGCAGCGAAGTTGCTGTCATCGGTGCTGAGCAATGTCACCCGACCATCGCGGGCAAAACCATCGAGCAGCCGATTACGCACCAGCACCGGCGCCGGATCGCTCCAGCGCGAGGCTTTGTAGCTGCTGATCACGTCACCCTGTGGAATCACCGCGATGTTCGGCCGGTTCAGCGCTTCGCTGGCCTGCAATTTGTTCAGGCGCAGCGACCAGTGCTGGGTCGCCGCCGAACTGGCCGGGGCGGGCGCTTGCGCAGCGGGCAGGCGATAGACGTCCGACGGCTCGGCCTTGGGCAGGATCGAGCACGCCGAGAGCAGGGTAAAACTGGCGAGAAAGGCGAAGTGAGTCAGCTTCATGGGGTGAATTCCTTGTTCTTGTCACTGCCCAGCAGGTAGCCGCTGGGGTTGGCCTCAAGGCGTTGGGAAATGCCGCGCAGCGAGGTCAGGGTTTCGCGCAGTTCGCGGATCGCCGGCGCCAGCCCATTGAGGCCCTGCATACCGTTATCGAGGGAGTTCTGGTTTTTGCTCAGCAGGCCGTTGATGGTGGCGCTGCTCTGTTCCAGCGACTTCATCGCCTGCTCGGCACTGCCCAGCGCCTGCTTGCCCTGATCGTTGAGCAGGCCGTTGGCGTTGCGCATCAGTGCCGAGGTTTGCTCGAGCATGCTGCCGGCTTGTTTGCCGACGCTCGCCAGTTGCTGCATGGCCTGACGCAAGTCGCCGCGCTGATCGTTGATCGAACCGGTGGTCTGTTCCAGATGCGCCAGAGTGTTCCTGACGCGCTCGACGTTCTCCGGGGAAAACATCTGGTTGGCATTGTTCAACAGGGCGGTGACGCCGGTCATCAGGTCGTTGCTGTCGTTAAGCAGCCGGGAAATGGGCGAGGGCGATGCGACGATGGTCGGCAATTCGCCGTCGTGTCCGCGCAGTTTCGGACTCTCCGGGGTGCCGCCGCTGAGCTGGATGATCGAAGTGCCGGTGATCCCGGCCAGCGCCAGTTTGGCCTGGGTGTCTTCCTTGACCGGGGTGTCACCGCCCAGACGAATCCGCGCCAGCACCCGGCGCGGGTCTTTCGGGTCGAGGCGCAGGCTGACCACGTCACCGACCTTGATCCCGCTGTACTGCACCGGGCTGCCCTTGGACAGACCGCTGACCGCCTCATTGAAGACGATTTCATAATCCTTGAACTCGCTGTCGACGCTGGACTTGGCCAGCCACAGACCGAAGAGCAGGGCGCCCGCCACGACAATTACGGCGAACAGGCCGATCAACACATGATGGGCTCGGGTTTCCATGTCAGACCTCGTTGAGCAATTTGGCGGCGTCCAGCGCCGAGCGGCCACGCGGGCCGTGGAAGTATTCGTGAACCCACCCGTCATCGGTTTCCGAGACCACGTCGATCGGACCGGCGACCAGTACCTTCTTCTGCGCCAGCACCGCCACACGGTCGGTGATGGTGTAGAGCGTGTCGAGGTCGTGGGTCACCAGAAACACGCTCAGGCCCAGCGCATCGCGCAGGGTCAGGATCAGTTGATCGAACTGCGCCGCGCCAATCGGATCGAGGCCGGCGGTGGGCTCGTCGAGAAACAGGATGTCCGGATCCAGCGCCAGAGCCCGGGCCAGCGCAGCGCGCTTGATCATCCCGCCGGACAGCGACGCCGGGTATTTGTCCGCCGCCGACAGCGGCAGCCCGGCCAGCGCCAGCTTCACCGCCGCCAGGTGCTCGGCGTCGTTGCGGCTCAGACCGGCGTGTTCGATCAGCGGCAGGGCGACGTTCTCGGTCACCGTCAGCGAGGAAAACAGCGCGCCTTTCTGGAACAGCACGCCGAAACGCCGCTCGACCAGTGAGCGCTCATGCTCGGACAGGCTCGGCAGGTTCTGCCCGAACACCTTTACGTTGCCTTCGCTGGGCCGGCGCAGGCCGACAATGCTGCGCAGCAGCACCGATTTGCCGCTGCCGGAACCGCCGACCACGGCGAGGATTTCGCCCTTGTACAAATCCAGATCGAGATTCTCGTGCACACTCTGGCTGCCAAAGCGATTGCACAGGCCACGGACTTCGATCACCGCCTCCGAGGGCGCGCGGGGTAAACGACTCACCAGCCCATCTCCATGAAGAACAGCGCAGCCACCGCGTCGAGCACGATCACCACGAAAATCGACTGCACCACGGCGGACGTGGTGTGCGCGCCGACCGATTCGGCGCTGCCACTGACCTTGAAGCCTTCCAGGCAACCAATGGTCGCAATCAGGAAGGCAAACACCGGCGCTTTGACCAGACCAACCAGAAAGTGCTGAATGCCGATGTCGCTCTGCAACAGCGAGAGGAACATCGCCGGCGAAATCCCCAGCGACACCGCGCACACCACGCCGCCACCAATGATCCCGCAGAGCATCGCCAGAAACGTCAGCATCGGCAGCGCCACCAGCATCGCCAATACCCGCGGCACTACCAGCAGCTCCATCGGATCGAGGCCGAGGGTGCGGATTGCGTCGATCTCTTCGTTAGCCTTCATCGAACCGATCTGCGCGGTAAACGCGCTGGCGGTGCGTCCGGCCATCAGGATTGCCGTGAGCAGCACACCGAACTCGCGCAAAAAGGAGAAACCCACCAAATCGACGGTAAAGATCGTCGCACCGAAACTGGCCAGCACCGTGGCACCGAGAAACGCCACCACCGCGCCCACCAGAAAGGTCAGCAGCGCCACAATCGGCGCGGCGTCGAGGCCGGTCTGTTCGATGTGGGCGACGACGGGGGTGATGCGCCAGCGCTTGGGCCGCAGCAGATTGCGGGCAATGGTTTCGAGGATCAGGCCAATGAAACCCAGCACTTGCAGGGTATCCTGCCAGACCGTTTCCACCGCGCGCCCGATGCGGGTCAACAGTTGCACGCTGACGCTGACTTCCGGCTCCTTGATCGGCACACAGAAGTCGGTCAGCGAGCGATACACCGTTTGCAGCAGCGCGCGGTCAGCCTGGGAAATCGTGCAGTCAGGGTGTTCAGCGGAGCGGCCCAGACGCTCGGAACCGAGCAGCTCCACCAGCAACGAAGCGCCTGCAGTGTCGAGGGCACCGAGGCTGTTGAGGTCGACCACGGTGTTGGCGTCGTACTGGCCGGTCAGTTGTTCGGTCAGGTGCTTGAGCTCGGCGTAATGGGCAAGCGTCCAGTCCCCGGAAACCCGCAGGCGGGCAGGGCTGATTGACGTGTCCAGCTGGGCATTACCGCTCATTGAGCTGCTGATCATAAGCTCCGTGCTTGTTCGGCTATTAAGCGAACTAACGTAATAGCACGAACCGGATTACTTTTCTTTGATCGCTGTGCTGTCTGTCACTTTGAAACGCAGCACGCCGATCACCTGACCGTCTTCAGTCAGCACCCGCACCTGCCACTTGCCCGCCGGGTTACCGGGGAAGTTCTGCTTGTGCGTCCAGGCCCGGTAGCCTTCCTTGCGCCCGCCGTGGATGTCGAGGGCGATGCGATCGACCTCTTTGCCGTCGAACTGCCACACATGGTAGATGCGTTCATCCAGCCCGCGCGGCGCGTTGATTGCGGTGTAGGCGTAGAGGCCGCCGTTGCGGATCTGCTCGGCGCTGACCTCGTCGAGGCTGGCGCCAGGCGTGCGGTCCTGCAACTGCGTGCTGATCGCCACGTCGGTCATCCACAGCGTCGCCGGCGGCACCCACGAGCGCAGGGTCCAGCCGACCGCGCCGATGCCGACAGTGATGCACAGAATGGCCAACGCGTTGCGCACGGTGCGGATCGGAAAGATCGACGCCAGACTCGGGAACGACAGCACCACCGCCGTACCCAGTGCCCATTTGAAACTCTGTGCGGTGGTCAGGTGCATGATCACCGGCAGCGCAGTGAGCAGGGCGGCGAACAGGGTCAGGGTGTGCAGCGCGAGAAACGCCCAGCGCCGAGGCGCCAGCCATTTGTAATAGAGCGGGTCGACAATCGAGATCAGCGCAGCGATGCACAGCAGGCCGGTGAAGATCAGTTGGCCGCTGTTCCACGTCGTCGTGATGAAGAAGAACGGCAGAACGAAAAACAGACTTTCCTGGTGGATCATCTGCGTCGCGTAGCGCAGCAGCGGCTGGGGGATTTCCCGCTTGAAGATGCGCGTGAACAGCCCGGTCAGGGTGTTTTCCAGCATCAGCCAGATCCAGCTGAGCAGCATGATGATGGTGATCCAGCTCGCCAGCCCTTGCTGGCGATCGACCAAAATGAAACTGCCGACCCCGGAGATGAAACCGCCGAGCGCAATGACCCCGGGATAGCGCTTCATCAATTCGAGGATGCGCTGGATCAGCTGGGGTATTTTCGGCATGTGGGCGGTTCACGACTGAATGGGAAAAAACCTCGACAGAGTACCGCCCGCCGGGCGACGTGGCGAGGCTCCCGGTCAGTAAAACCTCTTATTTCTGTGGCGAGGGAGCTTGCTCCCGATCGACTGCGCAGCCGTCGCAAAACCTCAGTGCGCGGTGTTCCTGAAACATCTGAATCGTCGGTATTGGGTCTGCTTCGCAGCCCAGCGGGAGCAAGCTCCCTCGCCACAGGATTCTCTTCATCCTTCGTCTTTGTGTTTGTGTTTGTCCCGACGGCGCAGACGCCAGCCGATCAGGATCAACAGCAGAACCCCGAGACCACCGGCAATCAGCCACAAAACTTCATCATCACTGAGCAACGGCTTTTCGATTCGCAGATACCCCGGCTGCAACAGCAACTCGCGCATGGCCTTGTTCGCCGTTTCCAGGGTCACGCCTTGCAGCTCGCGGGCAGGGTTGGCAAAGCGCCCGTCCTCGTAGTCGCCCAACGCGCTCCAGTAATAGTCGGCCATCGCGCTGTTGCCCTGCACGGCCCAGGCCTGGTGGGCGATGGCGGCCTGTTTGATCCGGGCGAAGGTGTCGGGGTCGAGGCCGTTTTTCAGCAGGTCGGCCTTGAGGTCTTCCAGCACCTGTTTGGCCTCGACAAGATCATCGCGATCAACATCGGCATTGAGGCTCATGAAACCGACCCCGCCGAACACTTCGCGCTCGGCCCACGGCCCGTAGGACAAGCCATGGTTCAGGCGAATCTGCCGGTACAGTGCCCAGTCGAGGTAGTCCTTGAGGATGTCGAAAGTCTCGTCGTACTGATCGTCAAGCATCGGCTCCGGCACCAGCCAGTGCAACTTGGCGCTGTCGCCGATGAAGCCGCGGGTGAGGGTGCGCTCATGGGCGGCGCTGGTGCGGATGTCCGGCAGCTCACGGTGCTCGGCCGGATCCACCGCTTCGAGCGCGCCCCAGGTGCGTTCCAGATAGGCCGGCAGCAGTTTGTCGAGTTCACCGACGACGATCAGCGTCATGTTGTTCGGCGCGTACCAGGTCTTGCGCACCTTCTCCAGTTGCTCCTGGGTCAGGTGCCCGACCTCGGCGCGTTGCGGGCATTTCAGGCCCAGCTCCACCGCCAGTTGATTGCTGGCGGTGTGGCCCAGGTCCTGGCGGTCGAGAAAGCGTTGCAGGCGCGTGTAATGGCCGCCGTCCTCGCGCTCGACTACGCGCTTGGCGGCGTTGATCGCATTGTCGTCAATGCGGGTCTGGGTCAGCAGACCGAGCAGCAAGTCGAGCACTTTGCGCTGATTCTTCGCCGGGGCTTCGATGACGAACGTGGTGTCGGCGTTGCTGGTGAACGCGTTCCACTCACCGCCCAACGCCTGCATGCGCTCTTCAAGGCCACCTTCGCCAGTGGCATCGACACCGCTGAACAACAGGTGCTCGAGCAAGTGCGGCAGCTCTTTTTCATCGCAATCGAAATCGTCGAGGCCGACGCCGACCACCAGACGAATCGCCACATGCCCGCGTTCAGTGCCGGGTTTGAGCAACAGCTGTAATCCGTTGGGCAGCGCATAGCCTTCGACCTGGAAGCGATCAACGGCGAAGGCGGGCAGGGAACCGAGCAACAGACAGGCGAACAACAGGCAACGCATAACAGGCTTCCGTACGGCTGATTTGGAGATCCGTGTCGTCAGTCAGGGCTCCATCGCTGGCAAGCCAGCTCCCACAAGGATTTGCGGCGCTCACAAAACCCTGTGGGAGCTGGCTTGCCAGCGAAGGCGTCCGTGAAGCTGAACTCTGAGTTACTGACTGACCCCAGCCCCAGACGTTCAAGGCGAATGCGTAATGTCTACCATATCGTCTGCTTCCAGCGCCCCGGTATCCGCCGTTTCCAGCACCACATAAGCACTGCTGCAGAACAGCGAATTCAAGCGCTTCATATCCGCAATCAGCTCCAGGTGCAGCGAACTGGTTTCCAGACTCTGCACGATCTTACGTTGCAAACGGCTGACATGGGCGTGGGCCAGACGCCGTTCCTGTGCGCGAAAGCGACGTTTCTCGCGCAACAGCTGACGGGCGCTTTCCTTGTCACCGCTGAGGAACACCGACAGGCCCAGGCGCAAGTTGGCGATCAGTTGCTGATGCAACCCGGCCAGATCCTCCAGGCCTTCTTCGGAAAACGACCGACGCTGGGAAGTCTTCTGCTGCTGCACCTTGCGCAGCATGCGTTCAATCAAGTCGCTGGCCAGTTTCAGGTTGATCGCCAGTTCGATGGTCTCCGCCCAGCGCCGACTGTCCTGCTCGCCGAGATCTTCGCGGGGCATTTGCGCCAGGTACAGCTTGATCGCGCTGTACAGCGCTTCGACGTCATCGGTCAGACGACGCATCTCCTGGGTCACGGCGGTCTGCTTGCCACGCAACACATCGAGCATCGCGTCGAGCATGTTGTCGATCAGATCGCCCATGCGCAGAGTCTCGCGGGCCGCGTTGGCCAGCGCCAGGCTAGGTGTCGACAGTGCCGTCAAATCAAGGTGACGCGGCTTGGCGGTGCCGTTGACTTCCGGGCGCTCCGGCAGCAACCAGGCGCACAGCCGCGCCATCGGGGCGACGCTGGGCAGCAGGATCAGGCAGCGCGCGGTGTTATAGAGCAGGTGAAATCCGATGACCATTTCCTGCGGGCTGAAGTCGAGCCCGTCCATCCAGTGCACCAGCGGATCGAGCACCGGGATGATCAGCAGCAGACCGATCAGCTTGTAAAGCAGGCTGCCCAGCGCCACTTGTCGGCCTGCTGCGTTCTGCATGCTGGTGCTCATGAACGCCAGCACGCCACTGCCGATGTTGGCGCCGATCACCAGGCCGATCGCCACAGGCAGGCTGATCACGCTGGCGCCGGCCAGCGTCGCGGTCAGCAGCACAGCGGCGAGGCTGGAATAGGAAATCATCGCGAACAACGCACCAACCAGGGCGTCGAGGAGGATGTCGCCGGTCAGCGAAGCGAAGATCACCTTCACACCTTGGGCGTGGGTGATCGGCGCGGCAGCTTCGACGATCAGTTGCAGGGCGAGAATAATCAGCCCCAGACCGATGCTGACCCGGCCCATCTGCCCGAGGCGCGTCTGTTTGCGCGACAGAAAGAAAATCACCCCGAGGAAAATCAGCAACGGCGACAGCCACGACAAGTCAAAGGTCAGCACCCGCGCCATCAGCGCGGTACCAACGTCGGCACCAAGCATGGTCGCCAGCGCCGGGGTCAGCGCCATCAGGCCCTGACCGACAAATGAAGTGACGAGCATGGCCGTGGCGTTGCTGCTCTGCACCATCGCGGTGACGACGATGCCGGCGACGAACGCGAGCCAGCGTCTGGACATGTTCTGGCCGATCACATGCCGCAGATTGGTGCCGTACACCCGCAGGATGCCGGTTCGGACGATGTGCGTGCCCCAGATCAGCAGGGCCACGGCAGACAGCAAATTGAGCAGGGTGAGCATGCAGACCCCCTGTAGTAGCAGCGCCCCAGAGGGGCAAGTGGACGGCACCGCGCGGTTTCTACGTCTTGTACTTAAGCTGTAGTCGGCTAACGGACTGGGCGCCAGCATTGCACAGCTAAAGTGCGGATTGAAACAAAAGTGTCATGAAAACAGCTTTATTCATACCCCGCGCAATCACCCCAAATCCCTGTGGGAGCTGGCTCGCCAGCGATGACGGCAGCACTGGCGACATTGATGTTGCCTGACACGCCACTATCGCTGGCAAGCCAGCTCCCACAGGGTTTGGGTACGAGTTCAAAATCCGCTGGAACAAAAAAACCTGTGGGCGTCTGGCAAGCCAGCTCCCACAGGTTTTGTATTGCTATCGGACTACCGGATTACTGCCCCGGCACATCCTTGCGCAGCTTCACCGGGTCCTGCTGTTTTTTCTTCCTGGCGATCGCGGTGCGCATCTTGATGTTGATCGCTTCCACCGCCAGCGAGAACGCCATGGCGAAGTACACGTAGCCTTTTGGCACATGCACATCGAACGCTTCGGCGATCAGTACGGTACCGACCACCAGCAGGAACGACAGCGCCAGCATCTTCAGCGACGGGTGCTTGTCGATAAATTCGCTGATCTTGCCCGAGGCCGCCATCATCACCAGCACGGCGACGACGATTGCCGCGACCATCACCGGCACATGGGAGACCATGCCGACGGCGGTGATCACCGAATCCAGCGAGAACACGATGTCGATGATCGCGATCTGGATGATGGTATAGAGGAAATTACCGCCCTTGCCCGAAGGCTCGTCGCCGCTTTCGTCTTCGCCTTCGAGCGCGTGGTACATCTCTTGCGAGCTCTTCCACAGCAGGAACAGGCCACCGAAGAACAGGATCAGGTCGCGCCCGGAAATGCCCTGGCCGAACACCACGAACAGGTCGGCGGTGAGGCGCATGACCCAGGTGATCGACAGCAGCAACAGGATCCGCGTGATCATCGCCAGACCCAGGCCGAAGATCCGTGTGCGCTGCTGCATGTGCTTGGGCATGCGGCTGACCAGGATCGAAATCATGATGATGTTATCGATACCCAGGACGATTTCCAGGGCGGTCAGAGTAAAGAAGGCAACCCAGATTTCGGGGTTGGTCAGCCAATCCATGTGTATTCCTTTGAGCGAGTGTTAAACCATGACGCCAGCAAGCAGCTGGCGTCATGGTGAGTGAATGCCGTTACATCGTGCTGAACAGCGGGAATGTCCCCAGCAGCAAGGCGGCCACCAGTATGCACAGGCAGACCAGCACTGCCCACTTCAGGGTGAAACGCTGGTGGTCACCGAACTCGATACCGGCCAGCGCCACCAGCAGGTACGTCGACGGTACCAGCGGGCTGAGCAAGTGGACGGGCTGACCGACGATCGAGGCACGGGCCATTTCCACCGCGGTGATGCCGTAATGGCTGGCCGCTTCGGAGAGCACCGGCAACACGCCGTAGTAGAACGCGTCGTTCGACATGAAGAACGTGAACGGCATGCTCACCAGCGCCGTGATCACGGCCAGGTACGGGCCGAGGAAGTCCGGAATCACTGCCAGCAGACTTTTCGACATGGCGTCGACCATGCCGGTTCCGGACAGGATACCGGTGAAGATACCCGCCGCGAAAATCAGACTGACCACCGACAGCACGCTGCCGGCGTGGGCCGCCACGCGGTCCTTCTGCATTTGCAGGCACGGGTAGTTGACGATCATCGCGATGCTGAACGCCACCATGAACAGCACCGGCAGCGGCAGCAGGCCGGCGATCAGGGTGCACATCAGCGCCAGGGTCAGCAGGCCGTTGAACCAGATCAGCTTCGGACGGCGGGCATCGGGGAACTGCGAGACGCTGATTTCGCTGTGATCGATCTCGTCGCCGATCAGGTGCAACTCGCCCAGACGCGCACGTTCACGTTTGCCGTAGAAGTAGGCAATGATCAGGATCGCCACCACACCGGCGGCCATCGCCGGGATCATCGGCACGAAGATGTCCGACGGGTCCACATGCAGCGCACTGGCGGCGCGGGCGGTCGGGCCACCCCACGGGGTCATGTTCATCACGCCACCGGCGAGGATGATCAGACCGGCCATGATCCGCGGGCTCATGCCGATGCGGCTGTACAGCGGCAGCATGGCGGCCACGCAGATCATGTAAGTGGTCGCGCCGTCACCATCGAGGGAGACGACGAGCGCCAGCACGGCGGTACCGACCGAAACTTTCAGCGGGTCGCCCTTGACCAGTTTGAGGATCTTGCGCACGGCCGGGTCAAACAGGCCGGAGTCGATCATCAGGGCGAAGTACAGAATGGCGAACATCAGCATCACGCCGGTCGGCGCAAGCTTGGTAATACCTTCGAGCATCATCGGGCCGATCTTCGGCGCGAAACCACCGAACAGGGCGAACAGGATCGGGATGATGATCAGGGCGATCAGCGCAGACAGGCGCTTGGTCATGATCAGGAACATGAACGTGATGACCATGGCGAAGCCAAGGAAAGTCAGCATGGGATTACTCCAGGCGTAGCGCGGCTAATTGAGTGAGCGGATCGCAGGGGATCAGCGCAGAACGGGAAGCACGAGACGTACGGGCGGAGTTTCAGCGAGGAGGCGGGCTACAGAGGACATCAGAATCACCATTGTTGTTGTTAATTGGGCCTGTCGTGCGAGCGATCACACGCATCGGCCAACCGGTCTGTTGCCGGTAGTGGCGGCGATCCTAATCGGGCAACCTTTCAGCTACCTTTCGTTGACCGGAAAACAGACAGGTCCAGCGGCCGCATCGCGCCCATCCAGATCGCGTGCTCGGTGTGATCGAGCAAATCGTCGCCGGTGTCGGGGTGAAGGAACACCACCAGGCCCTTGCGATTGAGTGCCAGCCACGGCAATACCTCGCCGATCATCTGCGGGCCGAAGGCCAACTGGCAGCTCCAGTCAGGGTGCGGGCCGACCGGGCGTTCATGAACGCGGCCCATCTTCAATGGAAACGACTGCGCGGCTTGCTCACACAACGCGCGTGCCTGATCGATGGTGTCGGCATCGAAATAGATGTGGGCGTGGTAGCCCTTGATCGCTGGCATCTGAAACCCTCGCAAATCGGTTCGAACCCTGGGCGGTGCCCATATGTCACACGCCATACAAGGGATTATAAAAAGGATCAGCCATGAAAAATGCCGAAACCCCGACGGTGAAAGTGGTGCTCTATGGTGCCATGGCCAGCCTGGGCGGTGCGTTGATGGCTGAGTTGCTGCGACGCCAGCACGAAGTCATCACGATTCTCGACGATTTGAACGTACTCGCGCCACGTCCCGGCCTGCGCACCAAAAGCGGCGATTTGTTCGATGCCGAGCGGGTCAAGCAAAGCGTAGCGGGCAGCTCGGCAGTGATCTGTCTGCTGGACGCGCCGGGCTTGCCGTTCAGCAGCGACCATGTGGAAAGGTCCGTGGTGCTCGGGCCGGTGGAACAAGTGCTGGCGGTCGATGCGCTGGTCGACGGCCTGCAAGCGGCCAATGTTTCACGGCTGTTTCTGGTGGGGAATTTTGCCGTGCTCGACGAGCCGGAACTGGACGACGGCCTGCAACGCCACGCCGCCGAAGAAATCCGCGAAGCCCTGCAGAGCAGTCCGCTGCAGTGGACGCTGGTGAACGCACCTCATGGCGTGGCGGGGCTGACCATCGAGCATTTCAGCCAGGTCGGCGGCAATCTTGAGCCAGGGCTGGCGGAGCCGCTGGAGCGGCTGAACCGGGTCGCGGTGGGGATTGCCGATGAGCTGCGGCTGAACCTGCATGTCGGGCAGCATGTGAATTTTGTGGCGACGTCGGATACGTAAAAGATCGCAGCCTGCGGCAGCTCCTACAGAGAGTTGTTTTTGATGTTCAAACCGCAATCGACGGCAGCGCCACCCCGGCAAGGGATTCGGCGCTGCTGGCCTGCTCGGCCATCAACCAGTCGACAAACTGCTGAATCAACGCGCCCCGGCGTTTGCGTTGCGGCAGCACCACGTAATAACCCAGGCGCGACAACGTGGTCTCGGCGATCGGCCGACACAGCAAGCCTTGGCTCAGCAAGTTATCCACAAGGTGGCGCCAGCCGATGGCCACGCCTTGGCCGCCAATCGCCGCTTGAATCAACAGCGTGTAGTTGTCGAAGCGCAATTGCCCCGGTGCCGGCGGGGTGCTGATGCCCAGTTCGCGAAACAGCCCGCTCCAGTCAAACCAGTTGCTGCTGTTTTCCCCGCGCAGATGCAGCAGCGGAAACTCCAGCAACGCCTGGGCAGGCAAAGGCAGGGCGCGCTCCTTGAGCAGTTGCGGGCTGCACACCGGGAACACTTCTTCGCTGAACAGCCAATGGCTTTCGCCCTGTTTGAAGCGCCCGTCACCAAACAGGATCGCGACATCGATGTCGGTGCGCAGCATGTTGTGGCTGCGCTCGCTGGTGACCAGGCTGACATCGACGTTCGGATTGGCTTCATGGAAGCGGTGCAGGCGCGGCATCAGCCAATAGGCGGCGAAGGCGAAATCGGTGGCGACCTGCAATACCTCGTGTTGTTGCTGCGTGCTGATCGCACTCAATCCTGCGTCAATATGCTGCAAACCGAGCTGAACCTGCTCGAACAGGATCGCGCCGCCTTCGGTCAGTTCAATACCGCGATAGATCCGGTCAAACAGTCGTGCTCCCAGCTGTTCTTCCAGACGCTTGATCTGCTGGCTGATCGCTGGCTGCGTGGTGCCCAGCTCAACCGCCGCCGCAGTAAAACTGCGGTGACGGGCCGCCGCTTCGAAAGCGCGCAACAGGTCGAGAGACAAATTGCCGAGGGCTTCATACATAAGCTGTGCTTATCCTAGTCATTGTCCGGCGCGGGCTTTACCCGACAGAGCATGGACTCCATGCTCGATCGCAGCAATGTCGCATAACTATTCACTATGGAATGCCGCGATCACATGAAGCGCAAGAACATTCTTTTCATCATGGCCGATCAAATGGCCGCGCCAATGTTGCCGATCTACGGCCCGTCGCCGATCAAACTGCCGAATCTTTCGCGCCTCGCCGCCCAGGGCGTGGTATTCGATGCCGCTTACTGCAACAGCCCGCTGTGCGCGCCGTCGCGTTTCACCCTGGTCAGCGGCCAGCTGCCGAGCAAGATCGGCGCCTACGACAACGCCGCCGATTTCCCCGCTGACATTCCGACTTACGCCCACTACCTGCGCCGTCTCGGCTATCGCACCGCGCTGTCGGGCAAGATGCATTTCTGCGGCCCGGACCAATTGCACGGCTACGAAGAGCGTCTGACCAGCGACATCTACCCGGCCGACTACGGCTGGGCGGTGAACTGGGACGAACCGGACGTGCGCCCGAGCTGGTATCACAACATGTCGTCGGTATTGCAGGCCGGGCCGTGCGTGCGCACCAATCAGCTCGACTTCGACGAAGAGGTGGTGTTCAAGGCCCAGCAATACCTGTTCGATCACATCCGCGAGGACGGCGACCAACCGTTCTGCCTGACCGTGTCGATGACGCACCCACATGACCCGTACACCATTCCCAAGGCGTTCTGGGATTTGTACGACGACGCGGATATCCCGCTTCCGACGACGCCGGATCCACATTCCCTCGATCCACATTCGCAACGCCTGCTCAAGGTCTACGACCTGTGGGACAAGCCATTGCCTGTGGATAAAATCCGCGACGCGCGACGCGCATATTTCGGTGCTTGCAGCTATATCGACGCCAACGTCGGCAAACTCCTGAAAACCCTCGAAGATTGTAGGCTGATGGAAGACACTGTCATCGTCTTCTCCGGCGACCATGGCGACATGCTGGGAGAAAAGGGCCTCTGGTACAAAATGCATTGGTTCGAAATGGCCGCTCGCGTGCCCCTGTTGATAAGTGCACCCGGTCAGTTCAAACCGGGCCGTGTCACATCTGCCGTCTCCACTGCCGACCTGTTACCGACCTTCGTCGAACTGGCCGGCGGCAGCCTGGAACCGAATCTGCCGCTGGACGGCCGCTCCCTGGTGCCGCATCTGCAAGGGCAGGGCGGGCATGACGAAGTGTTCGGCGAATACATGGCCGAAGGCACGGTCAGCCCGCTGATGATGATTCGTCGTGGCGCGTACAAATTTATCTACAGTGAAAACGACCCGTGCCTACTCTTCGATGTGCACAACGACCCGCGTGAACTCGAAGAGCTCAGCCAGTCGCCGCAACATCGCCAACTGTTCGACGATTTTCTCGCCGAAGCGCGGGCCAAATGGGACATGCCGGCCATTCACCGCGAGGTCCTCGCCAGCCAGCGCCGTCGTCGTTTTGTCGCCGACGCCCTGACCATCGGCAAGCTGAAGAGCTGGGATCACCAGCCGCTGGTGGACGCCAGTCAGCAGTACATGCGCAACCACATCGACCTCGACGATCTGGAACGCAAGGCTCGTTATCCACAACCCTGCCAAAACCAATAATGTAAGGGGAAGTCCATGCGCAAGTTATCCACAGCACTGACGATAGGCCTGCTGGCTCTGGGCAGCGCGTCGGCATTTGCCGAGCAAAGCTGCGAAACGGTGAAAATGGCCGACCCGGGTTGGAGTGACATCGCCGCGACCAACGCCATCACCGGGTTTCTGCTGGACGGCATGGGCTACAAGGCCAAGGTCGACACCCTCGCGGTACCGATCACATTCGGCGGTCTGAAGGACGGCCAGGTGGATGTCTTTCTCGGCAACTGGATGCCGGCGCAGCAGGGCTTCTACGACAAGTTCGTCGCCACCGGTGACGTCACGCAACTGGCGAAGAACCTCGACGGCACCGAGTTCACCCTCGCTGTTCCGGATTACGTGTGGGACGCCGGTGTGCATAACTTTGCCGACCTGAACCAATACGCGGACAAATTCGACAAGAAAATCTACGGCATCGGTTCCGGCGCGCCCGCGAACATTTCGCTGCAGGAAATCATCAAGAAAAACGACTTCAACCTTGGTCAGTGGAAGCTGATCGAATCCAGCGAACAAGCGATGCTCGCCGAAGTCTCGCGGGCCGTGAAGAAGCAGAAATTCGTCACCTTCCTCGGCTGGACCCCGCACCCGATGAACGTGCAGCTGAAGATGCATTACCTCAAGGGCGGCGAGAAGTATTTCGGCGACACCGGCAGCGTCTACACCCTGACGCGCAAGGGCTACGCCGAGGCTTGCCCGAACGTGGGCAAGTTGCTGACCAACCTGTCGTTCACTCAGGACATGGAGAACAGCATCATGGCCGAGGTGGTGAACAAGAAAGTCAGCAATGCCGATGCGGTGAAGGCATGGATCAAGGCCAATCCGGCGGTGCTGGACAAGTGGCTGGAGGGGGTGAAGACCGTGGACGGCAAGGATGCTTTGCCAGCGGTGAAGGCCAAACTCTGATCCAGTCCAACCCGCTTCTTGTAGTGAGGGGATTTATCCCCGATGGGCCGCAAAGCGGCCCTTAAATCTGAATTCACGGTATGTCAGATCTACCGCGACTAGTGGATTCAGGGCTGCTTCGCAGCCCATCGGGGATAAATCCCCTCACCACAATGACCGTACTGTCCTGTTAGGCTTTACCTGAAACCCCAACCGCGAGGACCCATGGCCCTGCCCAGTCGCCACTCACTTTTCCCCTTCCTGACCTGGCTGCCGCGGCAAACCCGCGCCAGCGTCGGCCGGGATCTGGTCGTTGGCCTCAGCGGTGCCATTCTCGCGCTACCGCAGTCAATTGCCTACGCGCTGATCGCCGGCCTGCCCCCGGAATACGGCCTCTACGCCGCGATCATCCCGGTGCTGATCGCCTGTCTGTGGGGTTCGTCGTGGCATCTGATTTGCGGCCCAACCGCAGCGATCTCGATTGTGCTTTACGCCAGCGTCAGTCCCTTGGCCGTGCCCGCGTCGCAGGACTACATCACGCTGATTCTGCTGCTGACCTTCCTTGCGGGAATTTTTCAGTGGCTGCTGGGGTTGCTGCGCTTCGGCGCTTTGGTGAATTTTGTCTCGCATTCAGTGGTGCTCGGTTTCACCCTCGGCGCGGCAGTCGTGATTGCCATCGGCCAGTTACCCAATCTGCTGGGGCTGGATCTGCCGGCCAAAGCCACTGCGCTGGCCAGTCTGATGGATTTGTTGAACCACCTCAGGGCTGTGGATAAAGCCTCTTTGCTGCTCGGCCTGGCCACCGTGGTGGTTGGCGTGGTGCTGAAACAACTGCTGCCACGCTGGCCGACGTTGTTGATTACGTTGGTGTTGGCCAGCCTGCTGGTGTGGCTGTGGCCATCAATGTTCAGCCATGTACATCGGGTCAGCGCCTTTGTCGGGCGCTTGCCGCCGTTCAGTGGCTTGCCACTGGATCTGGACCTGATCCTGCGCTTGCTGCCGAGCGCGGTGGCGGTGGGCATGCTCGGGCTGGTCACCAGTCTGTCGATTGCCCGTTCGATTGCCGCGCGTTCGCAGCAGTTGCTCGATGCCAATCAGGAAGTCCGCGCGCAGGGTTTGTCGAACATCGTCGGGGCGTTCTTTTCCGGATCGCTGTCAGCCGGCTCGTTCACCCGCTCGGGCCTGAGTTACGAAGCGGGTGCCTGCTCGCCGCTGGCCGGGGTGTTTTCGGCGATCTGGGTCGCGCTGTTCGCGATTTTCGGCGCCGGGCTGATTTCGCACATTCCCATTCCCGCCATGGCCGGGAGCATTCTGCTGATTGCCTGGGGTTTGGTGGATCATCGCGGGATCCGCTCATTGCTTCGAGTCAGCCGCGCCGAGTTCGTGGTCATGGCGCTGACCTGCCTCGCTACGCTGCTGCTGGAATTGCAGACAGCAATCTATGCCGGAGTGCTGGCGTCGCTGTTCTTCTACCTCAAGCGCACCTCGCAACCGCGAGTGCAGCATTGGCGCGAGGGTGAGGAGGACGTGCTGCGGGTCGGCGGCTCGATCTTCTTTGGCGCCAGCCATTACCTGCAAATGCGCCTGCAGCGGCTGCACGGCACGCGGGTGGTGATCGAAGCGCAGCAGATCAACTTCATCGATTACTCGGGAGTGGAAATGCTGCATCAGGAGGCGCGGCGCCTGCTGCGTCAGGATCGCAGCCTGACCCTGCGCCGGGCGCGGCCGCAGGTGGTGGAGGAATTGCGCAAGCTGGAAGGGCCGGAGAAATGCCCGATCCGGTTTGAGGACTGACCTGCCGGCCATACCAGACCTCTGTGGCGAGGGAGCTTGCTCCCGCTGGCTGCGCAGCAGCCCAAAGCCGGTTGCGGGCGCTTCGCACCCGAGCGGGAGCAAGCTTGCTCGCCACAAAGACTCTGTTATTGCGCCAACTGGCGGCGTAGCTCGGCCAATACCGGCGCCGTATCCGGACGCACCCCGCGCCACAGGAAAAACGCCTCGGCAGCCTGTTCAGCCAGCATCCCCAGACCATCCATCGACACCGCCGCGCCATGCTCGCTGGCCCAACGGCAGAACGCGGTCGGTTCCTTGCCGTACATCATGTCGTAGCACAGGGTCTGGCCCGGCTCGATCAAGCTTGCTGCAATCGGCGGCACGTCGCCGGTGAGGCTGGCGGAGGTGGCATTGATGATCACGTCCACCGGCTCCTGCAACCAGTCGAAACCACTGGCCGACACTGGCCCCAGATCACAGAACAACTCCGCCAGCAGCTCGGCTTTGTCCACCGTCCGATTGGCGATGATCACCGATGCCGGTTTTTCCGCCAGCAATGGCTCCAGCGCGCCGCGCACCGCGCCGCCAGCGCCGAGCAACAAAATACGTTTACCGGTCAGGCTGAACCCGGCATTCACCGTCAGGTCACGCACCAGACCGGCGCCGTCGGTGTTGTCGCCCAGCAGCGAACCGTCGGCCAGTTTGCTCAACGTGTTCACCGCACCAGCGCGTTGTGCACGGGCGGTCAGGCTGTTCGCCAGACGATAGGCCTCTTCCTTGAACGGCACGGTGACGTTGGCGCCACGACCTTCCTGGAAGAACGCCGTGGCGCAGGCACTGAAGCCGTCCAGCGGCGCCAGCAGGGTGGTGTAGTCCAGGCGCTGCCCGGTCTGTTCGGCGAACAGTTTGTGAATCATCGGCGACTTGCTGTGGCCGATCGGGTTACCGAATACGACGTAACGATCCATCAACAGTCCTCAGGCCTGGGCCAACCAGTCGCGGTCTTGCAGGAAGTAGTCGGTCAGGCGCGCTTCCTCGCTGCCGGGCTCGGCTTTGAAGTCATAGGCCCAGCGCACTTGCGGCGGCAGCGACATGAGAATCGACTCGGTACGCCCGCCCGATTGCAGGCCGAACAGCGTGCCACGGTCGTAAACCAGGTTGAACTCGACGTAACGGCCACGGCGGAATTCCTGGAATTCACGCTGTTTGGCGCTGAACGCCTCGTGCTTGCGGCGCTGCACGATCGGCAGGTAAGCGTCGATGTAGGCGTCACCGATGGCGCGCATGAAGGCGAAACTGGTGTCGAAGTCCCACTCGTTAAGGTCATCGAAAAACAGGCCGCCGATGCCCCGCGGTTCGTGGCGATGCTTGATGTGGAAGTAGGTGTCGCACCACGCCTTGTAACGCGGATAGACGTCCGCCCCGAACGGCGCGCAGGCTTGCTCGGCGACGCGGTGCCAGTGGATGCAGTCTTCTTCGTTGCCGTAATACGGGGTCAGGTCGAAGCCGCCGCCGAACCACCAGACGGGTTCTTCACCTTCCTTCTCGGCGATGAAAAAGCGCACGTTAGCGTGGGACGTTGGCACATGTGGATTGTGCGGGTGAATCACCAGCGACACGCCGAGGGCTTCGAAACCGCGACCGGCCAGTTCCGGACGATGGGCGCTGGCCGACGGCGGCAGACCGCTGCCGAACACGTGGGAAAAGTTGACGCCACCCTTTTCGATTACCGCACCGTTCTCGATCACGCGGGTGCGGCCGCCACCACCGGCAGGCCGGCTCCAGGCGTCTTCAACGAAGCGCGTACCGCCGTCCTCGGTTTCCAGCGCGGCGCAGATGCGGTCTTGCAGGTCGAGCAGATAGGCCTTTACGGCGTCGGTGCGGGTCGTCATGGCTTCACCTTGAATCGGGCATAACTACGCGCACGCCCCGCAGGCAGGGGGCGGCGCAAATGGGCGCGTAGCATAACACCGCAGGCAAGCGTGCCGCAGTTGACGAAGATCAAGCAGGGGAGTTGGATAGGGGGCTTACAAACGACCCAAGGAGAGCAGGCAGATGGCAAAGCGTATCCAGTTCCGTGCCCATGGCGGTCCCGAAGTGCTCGAGTATGTTGACTACCAGCCCGCCGCGCCCGGCCCGAATCAGGTCCGGGTGGCCAACAAGGCGATCGGCCTGAACTTCATCGACACCTATTACCGCAGCGGTCTGTATGCCCCGCCAGCCTTGCCGTCCGGCCTGGGCGCGGAGGGTGCCGGCATCGTCGATGCGGTGGGCAGCGACGTCACCCGGTTCAAGGTCGGCGACCGCGTCGCCTACGGCAGCGGCCCGTTGGGTGCCTACAGCGATTTGCACACCCTGCCCGAAGCCAATCTGGTGAAGCTGCCCGACGAGATCAGCTTCGAGACCGCTGCCGGGGTCATGCTCAAGGGCCTCACCGTGCAGTATCTGCTGCGCCAGACCTATGAACTCAAGGGCGGCGAAACCATACTGTTCCACGCCGCTGCCGGGGGTGTCGGTTCGCTGGCCTGCCAATGGGCCAAAGCTCTGGGCGTGAAACTGATCGGTACGGTCAGCTCGAAGGAAAAAGCCGAACTGGCCAAGGCCAACGGCGCCTGGGCGACCATCGATTACAGCCACGAAAACGTGGCAGAGCGGGTGCTGGAGCTGACCAATGGCCAGAAAGTCCCGGTGGTGTACGACGGCGTCGGCAAGGACACCTGGCTGACCTCGCTCGACAGCGTCTCGCCGCGCGGACTGGTGGTGAGTTTCGGCAACGCCTCCGGTGCAGTGGACGGGGTCAATCTGGGGATTCTCGCGGCCAAGGGTTCGTTGTACGTGACCCGGCCAACCCTGGCGACCTACGCCAACAACGCCGAGAACCTGCAGCGCATGGCCGACGAGCTGTTCGAGATGATCATCAGCGGCAAGCTCAAGGTCGACATCAGCCAGCGCTATCCACTGGCTGATGCGGCGAAGGCGCAGACCGAACTGTCGGCGCGACGCACCACCGGCTCGACCATCCTGCTGCCCTGATCCACCTTCGGTGGCTTGCCAGTCAGGGTTGTAACGCCCTGGCTGGCAACACCGTTCGAACGCGTTCAACACCTCGGCAGATGACACTCCAACGGTTTCTGCACCAAATGGCCAACCGTCGCGTGATCCGGCGCTTGAACCGCCGCAAGGATTTGCCGCCATTCGGCTGACACCACCCAGTAATCGCCGCGTGCGCGCTGTTCGATGTGCAGCGCGTTGGAGGCGATCGGCATCAGCCCGAAACGCTGGTAAAAGCGCAACTGTTGCGATCTGCACAACGCGGTCACGCCCTTATAGCCGCGTTTGATGGCCCATTCGGTAGCGGCTGCCAACAAACCATTGACCGCGATGGGTAGCTGATGGGGGGTGTAGGAGATCAAGCGGCTGAATTCGACATGGCGCGACAGCGCCGCCGTGGGAGAAACGTGTTGCTGCGCCAGCGATACCCATTCGAACGGTGCCGGAGTCGCCCTCAATACCGCCAGCAGTTGATCGTGGCGATACAGCAGAAAGTGAGTACTGCGCGACTTTATCGCCAGTCTGGTTTCGAGCATCCGCGCCCGTGAAGTCAGCATGTAATGCTGTAGCCGAAGCCGAAATTGTCGATCGATAAACCGGTCGAACTCCTGAGTATCCGCCCCCGCCTCAAGCGTCACGATGCGACACCCGTCATGGTGACTTTTCAACGTCACCTGAAGCGCCCGCAGGTAATCCGTGAGTTGCAAATTCGTAGTGTCCATTCTTTCTCCGCAGACCTTAACTTATCGAAGTGTTTCAAGTGCAGGGAAAGGATGGTTGCTTTTGGCAATTCCGCCACGCCAGAAAATCTGATAATCAGGTGGGAAATATCAATGAATACGGACACTTGGCGACTTTTCCGACATGGAAAACAGCGTCATTGCAGGATGAATCGCAGGCACGCGTAGTCTTCCTCGCCATTCAGGCGAGGAAGACTTACGGTAAAGGTTTTCGACGCAGGATCAGTCGGGACGAATGACCTTGCCGGTTGCCAGATCGCGGATCACGCTGGGGTTCTTGCGCCCCCCCAGTTGGCCGCCGAGGATCAGATCGATCTGCCCACGGAAATACTGCTCGACGCGCAACCGCGTGCGCGCCGCCGGCCGCCCCTGCGGGTTGGCCGAAGTCGAGATCAACGGCCCGACCATCGAGCACAGATCCCGCACCTGCGGATGATCGCTGACCCGCAAAGCCACAGTGTCATGCACGCCCGTCACCCATTCCGGCAACAGGTTCTGATGCGGCACCAGCCAGGTGTTCGGCCCCGGCCAGGTGCTGGCCATGCGGTCGATCCACTCTTGCGGGAAATCTTCGAACAGGAAGTCGAACTGACGGATATTGTCGGCGACCAGGATCAGGCCCTTGTCCACCGAACGGTTCTTGATCGCCAGCAGCCGATCCACTGCCTCTTCGTTCCACGGGTCGCAACCCAGCCCCCAGACGGCTTCGGTTGGATAGGCAATCACCGCCCCGGCGCGAATCTCTCGTGCGGCTTGTTGCACACGCCAACTGTTAACCATGAAAAAACTCTCCGCAAACAGGTTTTGCGCAGTTTACCGATCTTCCCTGTAAAACCTAGCGTGTCCTGGCCAGCCAGCGACCGTTTTCACACACCGCACGGCCGTCCATTTCCAGTTCGGTCAGCGCCGCCAGCACTTTGGGCAACGTCCAGCCACAGCTGTCGGCCAAAGCCTCACTGGTGTGCGGCGCTGCATGCAGCAAGGCAAGCAACGGGTGTCCGGCCTCCGGCATCTCTGTGGATAAAGGCAGCTGCTGCCAGCCGCGCAGGGCTTCGAGGATGTGTTCGATGGTTTCCACCAGCACCGCACCGTCGCGGATCAACTGGTGACAACCACGCGCGCCGGGGTGGTGAATCGAGCCAGGAATCGCATAGACCTCGCGACCCTGTTCCGCCGCCAGTCGCGCGGTGATCAGCGAACCGCTGGCGACACTGGCCTCGACCACCAGCACGCCAAGGGACAGACCGCTGATGATCCGGTTGCGTCGGGGAAAATTGCTCGCCGTCGGGCCGGCATCCAGGGGAAACTCTGAAAGCACCGCGCTGCCGGAGGCGATCATTGCATCGGCAAGGCGTCGATTGCGCTGTGGATAAAATTTTTCCAGTCCCGTGCCAAGCACGCCGACGGTTTGTCCGCCGACGTCCAGCGCCGCTTGATGAGCCGCCGCATCGATACCCAGCGCCAGACCACTGGTGATGACAAAACCGGCCCCGGCCAGGCTACGGGAAAACGCTGCGGCGGTGTCCATGCCCGGACGTGAAGCGCGGCGACTGCCAACCATCGCCAGTTGCGGTTTTTCCAGAATCAGCGGATCGCCGGCCACAAACAACAGCGGTGGCGGGTCGGGAATCTGCGCCAGCAGCGCCGGGTAATCTGCTTGATCCCACATCAGCACATGCTGCTGCGGCTGCTCTAGCCAGCGCAACGCATGGCTCGCGCCATCACGCACTTCGCAACTGCGCCGAGCGTCACTGCACGCCGCCGGCAAACCCAGCGCACGCCAGGCACTGCCCGGCGCACTGATGGCTTTTGACGCCGAACCGAAGGCTTCAAGCAGCTTGGCAAAACGTTTCGGGCCGATTTCCGGCAAGCGGTGCAGGCGCAGACGCGCTTCCAGTTCCGCAGGGGAAATGGAGGTACTGGCAGACAGCATCATGGATCATCCTTGATCGTTATAAGTCCCGAACCATTCGGAACAAGCTGTGGATAACTCTGTTGGTAACTTGTTAAGCCTGCTAAGGATTTCGCACCTTGTCGAGCACCGCCAACGAGCGTGATGCGTTGAGTACGAGGCCGTAACTGAGCTTGTCGTAGGTGCGGAACACCATCAGCAGACCGGCCCGTTCGTCAGGAATTTTCAGCGGCTGGCCGGTGATCCGGTCACGCACGGTTTCCCCGGTTTTCATCACCACCAGCACATTGCCTTCGGCGAGGCCGTCGCGCCTGCCCTTGTTCAGGGTGACCACGTCCATTACGCCGATCTGCGTAACGCCGCGCGGCACGTCGATGATCAGTCCATTGATGTGGGTGCTCGGGGCGCTGGGCATGAAGGTCGAATTGACCGAGCGCTCTTCGCCGCTGAACAGGCGGTCGCCCAGACGCACTTCCTGAGTGGTGCGTTGCAGGGCGAGGGTGGCGACGTCGCCTTCGGTGGCGACGATTTCACCGCCACCGATATCGTCGGCGTTGATCCCCAGGAACTCCTTGGTCTGCGGGTCGGTATAGACCTTGCCCTGGCGGAAGATGCCGTACACCGGCTGGTTCGGGTCGAAATGCCCGCGAGCGAAGATTCGGTCACCGGTGCCGCTCAATACGCGCTCGGCATCGCCGGCGACGATGTACGGCGCCTTGTCGAAGTCCTCGACCTTGTCGACGATGCGGTTGCTCAGCAGAAAGCTGTTGATCGATTTCAGCGGAATGCTCGGAATGGCCTCGGCCACCGGGCTGGTGCGGATGCGTGGCGACAGCTTGATGGTGCCCCGTGACTCGCCGCGCTTGAGGGTCAGTTGCGGCTGGCCGTTGACGTAACTGAGCGTCAGCGTGTCGCCGGGGTAGATCAGGTTGGGGTTTTCAATTTGCGGATTGGCCCGCCACAGCTGTGGCCATTGCCAGGGCTCGCGCAGGTATTTGCCGGAAATGTCCCAGAGGGTGTCTCCCGAAACCACCGTGTATTGCTGTGGAAAACCATCCCTGAGTTGCACTTGCCCTTGCGCAGCCGCGGCCGTAGCCAGAAGCAGCAGGGCGAGTAGTGTTTTCCTCATGCAGCGAATCCCTTTATCATGTGCGTTCGCGTGAACCGTCAGAGCCCCCGTGGCTCGCTACTGCAAATTGCATTAGCTACGCTTCACAACGGTAGCCTGCATCTTCGGACCTGCCAGGCCATCGACCCGACTTTACTCAATACGTGCAGCAATCAGCCTATGGCCATTTTAAACATCCTCGAATTCCCGGACCCGCGTCTGCGTACTATCGCCAAGCCTGTGGCTGTAGTGGACGACGAAGTGCGTCAGTTGGTCGATGACATGTTTGAAACAATGTATGAAGCGCCGGGCATCGGCCTCGCCGCGACCCAGGTCAACGTGCACAAACGTATCGTCGTGATGGACCTTTCCGAAGACCGCACCGAACCCCGGGTGTTCATCAACCCCGAGTTCGAATCGCTGACCGACGAGATGGATCAATACCAGGAAGGCTGCCTGTCGGTGCCGGGTTTCTACGAAAACGTCGACCGCCCGCAGAAGGTCAAAATCAAGGCACTGGACCGCGATGGCCAGCCTTACGAACTGATCGCCGAAGGCTTGCTCGCGGTGTGCATCCAGCACGAGTGCGACCACCTCAATGGCAAGTTGTTCGTCGATTACCTGTCCACGCTCAAACGCGACCGGATCAAGAAGAAACTGGAAAAGCTGCACCGCCAGAACGCTTGATGCCCCTCTTCAAAGGCTTGCTGCGGCAAGCCTTTTTCTTTTTATGAGACTCCTTTCATGACTGAGCCACTGCGCATCGTTTTTGCCGGCACCCCGGAATTCGCCGCCGAACATCTCAAGGCCCTGCTGAACAGCCCTTACGAGATCGTTGCGGTCTACACCCAACCGGATCGTCCGGCCGGTCGTGGGCAAAAACTGATGCCGAGCCCGGTTAAGCAGTTGGCGCAGGAAAATAATATCCAGGTGTTGCAGCCGCCGACCCTGCGCAACGCTGAGGCTCAGGCAGAACTCGCCGCACTGAAGCCGGACTTGATGGTGGTGGTCGCCTACGGCCTGATCCTGCCGCAAGCCGTGCTGGATATTCCGCGCCTGGGCTGCATCAACAGCCACGCTTCGCTGCTGCCACGCTGGCGCGGTGCGGCGCCGATCCAGCGCGCCGTGGAACACGGTGATGCCGAAAGCGGCGTAACCGTGATGCGTATGGAAGCGGGCCTCGACACCGGACCGATGCTGCTCAAGGTCTTGACCCCGATCAGCGCCAACGACACCGGCGGCACGCTGCACGACCGCCTCGCCGAAATGGGCCCGCCCGCCGTGGTCCAGGCGATTGCCGGTCTGGCTGCCGGAACCCTCGAAGGCGAAGTGCAGAACGACAAGCTCGCCACTTATGCCCACAAACTGAACAAAGACGAAGCGCGTCTCGACTGGAGTCGTCCGGCGCTTGAGCTGGAGCGTCTGGTGCGTGCTTTCAACCCATGGCCGATTACCCACAGCACCCTCAACGGCGAAGCGCTGAAGGTATTGGCCGCGACGCTGGCTGAGGGCAAAGGCGCACCGGGTGAAATCCTCAGCGCCAGCAAGGACGGCCTGATCGTCGCCTGCGGTGAGCAGGCGTTGTGCCTGACCCGCCTGCAACTGCCCGGCGGCAAGGCGCTGAACTTCGCCGATCTGTTCAACAGCCGCCGCGAGAAATTTGCCGTCGGCACTGTGTTGGGTGCAGCGGTGGACGCGCAATGAACCCGCGTCTGGCCGCCGCCAAGGCACTCGCCGCCGTGCTCAGTGGCAAGGCGTCGTTGAACAGCTCCCTGCCAACGCAACTGGACAAGGTCGAAGACCGTGATCGCGGTTTCACCCAGGATCTGGCGTTCGGCACTGCGCGCTGGCAGCCACGGCTGTCGGCACTGGCGGAAAAGCTTTTGCAGAAGCCGTTCAAGGCTGCCGACGCCGATGTCGAGGCGCTGCTACTGGTCGGTCTCTATCAATTGCTCTACACCCGCGTGCCGCCGCACGCGGCGATCGGCGAAACCGTCGGTTGCGCCGACAAGCTGAAAAAGCCGTGGGCCAAGGGGTTGCTCAACGCCGTGCTGCGCAACGCCCAGCGCGAAAGCGAGACGATTTTCGCGGAACTTGAGCGCGACCCGGTGGTGCGCACCGCCCACCCGCGCTGGCTGCAAAAATCCCTGAAAGCCTTCTGGCCAGAACAGTGGGAAGCGATCTGCGCCGCGAACAACGCGCATCCGCCGATGATCCTCCGGGTCAACCGCCGGCATCACAGCCGCGACGCCTACCTCGGCATGCTCAGCGACGCCGACATCGCTGCCACGCCGTGTGTTTACAGCCGCGACGGCATCGTCCTCGAAGCCGCCACCGACGTGCGCAGCCTGCCGGGTTTTGCCGCAGGCTGGATCAGCGTGCAGGACGAAGCCGCGCAACTGGCCGCCGATCTGCTCGATCTGGCGCCGGGCCAACGGGTGCTCGACGCCTGCTGCGCCCCCGGTGGCAAAACCTGCCACATCCTCGAAGCCGAACCGGCGCTGGCCGGTGTGGTGGCCGTGGATCTGGAAGCCAAACGTCTGGTGCGCGTAAAGGAGAACCTTGATCGGCTGGGCCTGAGCGCCGAACTGATCGCCGCTGACGGACGCGATACCGCAGCATGGTGGGACGGCAAGCCGTTCCAGCGCATCCTGCTCGACGCGCCGTGCTCGGCCACCGGCGTGATCCGCCGCCATCCGGACATCAAGCTGACCCGTCAGGCCGACGACATCGCCGCCCTCGCGCAACTGCAAGGCGAGCTGCTCGACACCCTGTGGAAAACCCTCGAAGTCGGCGGCATTTTGCTCTACGCCACGTGCTCGACCTTGCCAACCGAGAACACCGACGTCATCGCCGCGTTTCTCGAGCGCACGCCGGGTGCCCGCGAACTGGATCTGGCGACCACCGCCGGGATCAAGCAGCCCCACGGTCGCCAATTGCTGGCCCAGCAGGGCGGGCATGACGGGTTCTACTACGCCAAGCTGATCAAGATCGCTGCCGCGCGCGGCTAAACGGATTCAACGGAGTGACTGGATGAAAATCATCATCCTCGGTGCGGGGCAGGTCGGCGGTTCGCTGGCCGAACACCTGGCGAGCGAAGCCAACGACATCACCGTGGTCGACACCGACGGCGAACGCCTGCGCGACCTCGGCGACCGTCTCGACATCCGCACCATTCAGGGCCGCGGCTCGCTGCCGTCGGTGCTGCGTCAGGCTGGCGCCGACGATGCCGACATGCTCGTGGCGGTGACCAACAGTGACGAGACCAACATGGTCGCCTGCCAGGTCGCGCACACGCTGTTCCACACCCCGACCAAGATCGCCCGGGTGCGCGAAGCGTCCTACCTCAATCGCGAAGAACAGCTGTTCCAGAATGAAGCGATTCCGGTCGACGTGCTGATCAGCCCCGAGCAGGTGGTGACCAACTACATCAAGCGTCTGATCCAGCATCCGGGCGCGCTGCAAGTGATCGATTTCGCCGAAGGCCAGGCGCAACTGGTGGCGGTGCGCGCCTATTACGGCGGACCGCTGGTGGGTCAACAACTGCGCCAGTTGCGCGAGCACATGCCGAATGTGGAGACGCGGGTCGCGGCGATTTTCCGCCGTGACCGGCCGATCCTGCCGCAGGGCGATACGGTGATCGAGGCCGATGACGAAGTTTTCTTCATCGCCGCCCGTGAGAATATTCGCGCGGTGATGAGCGAAATGCGCCGTCTCGACGAAACCTACAAGCGCATCGTGATTGCCGGTGGCGGGCAGATTGGCGAGCGTCTGGCCGAGGCCATCGAAAGCCGCTATCAGGTAAAGATCATCGAGATGAACCCGGCACGCTGCCGCTATCTCTCCGACACCCTCGACAGCACCGTGGTGTTGCAGGGCAGCGCCTCGGACCGTGATCTGCTGCTGGAAGAGAACATTGCCGACGCCGACATCTTCCTCGCGCTGACCAACGATGACGAAGCCAACATCATGTCGTCGCTGCTGGCCAAACGGCTGGGGGCAAAGAAGGTGATGACGATCATCAACAACCCGGCGTACGTCGACCTGATCCAGGGCGGCGACATCGACATCGCCATCAGTCCGCAACTGGCGACCATCGGCACTTTGCTCGCTCACGTACGGCGTGGCGATATCGTCAGTGTGCACTCACTGCGTCGGGGTGCGGCGGAAGCCATTGAGGCGATTGCCCACGGCGATGCGAAGTCGAGCAAGGTCATCGGCCGGCCGATCGAGAAAATCGGCCTGCCGCCGGGCAGCACGATTGGCGCGATCATCCGCAACGAAGAAGTGATCATCGCCCACGACGATACGGTGATCGAAACGGGTGACCATGTGATTCTGTTCCTTGTGGATAAAAAGCATATCCGCGATGTGGAGAAGCTGTTTCATGTGGGGCTGAGCTTTTTCTGATCCTGAATGAGCGGTGCCTTCATTGGCCCCATCGCTGGCAAGCCGGCTCCCACAGGTTTTTCGGTTGTTCACAAATGTGATGTGCACCCGAGATCCTTGTGGGAGCTGGCTTGCCAGCGATGGCGGCACCGCAGATCTTTCTGACGCACTAGAAAAGGAATCCACCCATGCTCGAATCCCTGGAAAAAATGCTCGCCAAGGGTGTGGATAACTCATTGCTGCGCTTCGGCCTGGGCAAGGGTTATCTGGATCTGGGGGAGAACGCCAAGGCTGCCGAACATTTTCAGCGCTGCGTCGGCTTCGATCCGAAGTACTCGGCGGCGTGGAAGTTATTGGGTAAGGCCCAGCTTGCACTGGGCGAGCACGCCGCCGCGCGGCAGGCGTGGGAGCAAGGTCTGGAAGCCGCCCGCGCCCATGGCGACAAGCAGGCCGAGAAGGAAATGACGGTGTTTCTGAAGAAGCTCGACCGCCAGGCGCAATGAGCTAGAGATAGCGCAGGCCAATGCCCTCGGCATCCACCGTCACCACTTCCATTCGCACCCGTGGCGCGCCGGTGGGCAAATCCTGCACCTGGCCATAAACCACCGCACCCTTGGGCAATGACGCCAGACGCGGATGCTGCACATACACGCCGGTGGCCGAGAGATTGCGCGTCTGGCCCAGGCATTCACCGAAGCTGTCGTGGATGATCTTGATGCGGAAGGATTTGCGTTGTTCGGACATCTTGTTGCGCCCTTTGATGAACGGTTGTGGATAACTGAAGGAGCAAGATCAAAAGATCGCAGCCTGCGGCAGCTCCTGCAGGTTATCCACAGAGTGTGCCAACTTGCTCAGTACCAGCGCGCTTCGCCCGGCGGGCGTTTCTTGAAGCGCTTCATGCTCCACATGTACTGGCTCGGATATGCCGCGACATAGCGCTCGACCACTTTGCTCATGGCCGCACAGGACTCCTCGGTATCGGTGCTGTACATGGCTTCCGGCGCCGCCTCGAGGATCACTTTGTAGCCGGAACCGTCCGGCAGACGCAGGGCGTGCAGGAACACGCCGACCGCTTTGCCGCCGGCGAGCATGTTCGGCACGAATTTGCTGGTCAGCGCCTGGGTGGCGAAGAACGGCACGAAAATCCCGGCGGATTCGGCCGGTTCCGGGTCAGCCGGAATGCCCACTGCACCACCTTTGCGCACTTCCTTGATGACGCTGAGGATGCCTTCCTTGGTGGAGGCAGCGACCTTGTTGCCCAACTGCACGCGTTGCTTGCGCAGTAATTCATCCACCGCCTTGAGCTTCGGCGGGCGGTAGAAAATGATCGGTTTGCACTGGCTGCAATAGAAGTGGTTGAGCACTTCCCAGTTGCCCAGGTGGCTGGTGATGCCGACCACGCCTTTGCCCGAGGCCAGCGCCTCCTTGAGGATGTCGAGGCCTTCGACTTCGCGTACCAGATCGATTGAACGCTGGGCCGGCCAGATCCAGGCGCAGGCGCTTTCGGTCAGGGATTTGCCGATGTCTTTCAGGCTCTGGCCGACCAGACGCTCACGTTCGGACGGATCCATCTGTGGAAAACATTTGGAAAGGTTGATCCGCACCACGTCGCGGGAACGGTTGGGGGTTTTCCACATGATCCAGCCGATCGCCGAACCCACGGCCTGCACGGCCCGCCATGGCAGCAGGGCAAACAGCCGCAGAGCGCCTACCAGCAAGGCGCCTTTAAACTTTTCCACAGGTCACTCCTGATCTTGTGCTGTGCGCGAGGCGGCCATTCTAACCGCCGTTGACCAACTGCGCGTAGCGGTCGCAGTCCTGAGTGTGATCCATGACCATGCCCGAAGCCTGCATCAGTGCGTAGCAAATGGTTGGGCCAACGAAGGTGAAGCCGGCCTTTTTCAGGGCCTTGCTCATTGCCAGCGCTTCGGCCGTGATCGCCGGGACTTCGCTGCGATCCTTGAAATGATTGATGATCGGGCGATCGCCGACAAACGACCAGAGAAACGCCACCGGGTCTTCCAGCGCCAGCCAGGCCTGGGCATTGCGCCGGGCGGCATTGAGTTTGAGACGGTTGCGGATGATCCCCGGATCGAGCATCAATTCAGCGATTTCGGCGTCGCTCATCTGCGCCACACGCTGCACATCGAAGCCGTACAACACCTCGCGGTAGCGCTCGCGTTTGCGCAACACGGTGATCCACGACAGCCCGGCCTGGAACCCTTCGAGCAAAAGCAACTCGAACAAACCCTGCGCATCGCGTAGCGGCGTGCCCCACTCCTGATCGTGATAAGCCATGTACAGCGGATCTTCGGTACACCAAAAGCAGCGTGGCATAAGGCTCCAGGGGGTGGAGGTGCGACTGAATCGGGTATACTCCCGCTCTTTAAATCGCAGCCCAAGAAACAGGTGAATTTCGTGAGCCAGCCTACGCCAGCCGTGCGTACCTTCCAAGACTTGATCCTCGCGCTCCAGCAATACTGGGCCGAGCAAGGTTGTGTGGTACTTCAGCCCTACGATATGGAAGTAGGCGCCGGCACTTTCCACACCGCGACCTTCCTGCGCGCCATCGGCCCGGAAACCTGGAACGCCGCCTACGTGCAGCCAAGCCGCCGTCCGACTGACGGCCGCTACGGGGAAAACCCGAACCGTCTGCAGCACTACTATCAGTTCCAGGTGGTGCTGAAGCCGAACCCGGACAATTTCCAGGAACTGTACCTGGGCTCGCTCAAGCATGTCGGCCTGGACCCGCTGGTCCACGACATTCGCTTCGTCGAAGATAACTGGGAATCGCCGACCCTCGGCGCCTGGGGTCTGGGCTGGGAAGTCTGGCTCAACGGCATGGAAGTGACTCAGTTCACTTACTTCCAGCAGGCTGGCGGCATCGAGTGCTACCCGGTGACCGGCGAGATCACTTACGGTCTGGAACGTCTGGCCATGTACCTGCAGGGCGTGGATTCGGTCTACGACCTGGTCTGGGCTGACGGTCCGTTCGGCAAAGTGACCTACGGCGACGTGTTCCACCAGAACGAAGTGGAGCAGTCCACCTACAACTTCGAACACGCCAACGTCGACAAACTGTTCGAACTGTTCGACTTCTATGAAAGCGAAGCCAAGCGCCTGATCGAACTCGACCAGCCGCTGCCGTTGCCAAGCTACGAAATGGTCCTGAAGGCCTCGCACACCTTCAACCTGCTGGATGCGCGCCGGGCGATCTCGGTGACCGCGCGTCAGCAATACATTCTGCGCGTTCGCACCCTGGCGCGTTCCGTTGCGCAAGCCTACCTGCTGGCGCGCGCCAAGCTGGGCTTCCCGATGGCAACCCCGGACCTGCGTGACGAAGTACTGGCCAAGCTGGAGGCTGCACAATGAGTGCTCAAGATTTTCTGGTTGAACTGGGCACCGAAGAACTGCCGCCAAAAGCCCTGAACACCCTGGCTGAAGCGTTCCTCGCCGGTATCGACAAGGGCCTGCAAGCTGCCGGCCTGAGCTACGAAAGCAAAACCGTCTACGCTGCGCCGCGTCGCCTGGCCGTGCTGATCACGGCGCTGGCCACCCAGCAGCCGGATCGCAGCATCAACCTCGACGGCCCGCCACGTCAGGCCGCCTTCGACGCTGAAGGCAACCCGACTCAGGCCGCCCTGGGCTTTGCCAAGAAGTGCGGCGTCGAGCTGAGCGAAATCGACCAGAGCGGTCCGAAACTGCGCTACAGCCAGAACATCGCCGGCAAGCCGACCGCGAGCCTGCTGCCGACCATCGTCGAAGATTCGCTGAACGACCTGCCGATCCCGAAACGCATGCGTTGGGGTGCGCGCAAGGAAGAGTTCGTGCGTCCGACCCAATGGCTGGTGATGCTGCTCGGTGACCAGGTCATCGACTGCACCATCCTTGCGCAGAAAGCGGGCCGCGACTCCCGTGGTCACCGTTTCCACCATCCACAAAACGTGCGCATCGGCTCGCCGTCGAGCTACCTGGCCGACCTGCGTGCCGCTTATGTATTGGCCGACGCCAACGAGCGTCGCGAGATCATCAGCAAGCGCACCGAAGAACTGGCGACCCGTCAGGAAGGCACTGCAATCGTGCCGCCGGCGCTGCTCGACGAAGTGACCGCGCTGGTTGAATGGCCGGTGCCGCTGGTGTGCTCGTTCGAGGAACGTTTCCTCGACGTGCCGCAGGAAGCACTGATCACCACCATGCAGGACAACCAGAAGTACTTCTGCCTGCTGGATGCCGAGGGCAAGTTGCTGCCGCGTTTCATCACTGTGGCCAACATCGAAAGCAAAGACCCGCAGCAGATCATCGCCGGTAACGAGAAAGTGGTTCGCCCACGTCTGACCGACGCCGAGTTCTTCTTCAAGCAAGACAAGAAGCAGAAACTCGAAGAGTTCAACCTGCGCCTGCAGAACGTGGTGTTCCAGGAAAAACTCGGCAGCGTCTACGACAAGGCCGAGCGCGTTTCAAAACTGGCGGCGTACATTGCCGCACGCATCGGCGGCAACGCTTCGTGGGCGGCCCGTGCCGGCTTGCTGTCGAAGTGCGACCTGGCCACCGAAATGGTCGGCGAGTTCCCGGAGATGCAAGGTGTCGCCGGTTACTACTACGCGCTCAATGACGGCGAGCCGGAAGATGTCGCGCTGGCGCTGAACGAGCAGTACATGCCACGCGGTGCCGGTGCTGAACTGCCGGCCACCCTGACCGGTGCGGCTGTCGCTATCGCCGACAAACTCGACACGCTGGTCGGTATCTTCGGTATCGGCATGCTGCCAACCGGCAGCAAAGACCCGTATGCCCTGCGCCGTGCGGCGCTGGGTGTGCTGCGCATCCTGATCGAGAAACAACTGGATCTGGACTTGAACGACGCCGTGGCCTTCGCCGTGACTGCGTTCGGCGCCAAGGTCAAGGCTGCCGGTCTGGCCGATTCGGTGCTGGAGTTCATCTTCGACCGTCTGCGTGCGCGTTACGAAGACGAAGGCGTGGATGTCGCCACCTACCTGTCGGTGCGTGCCCTGAAGCCGGGTTCGGCGCTGGACTTCGACCAGCGTGTGCAAGCGGTGCAGGCCTTCCGCAAACTGCCGGAAGCGGCGGCGCTGGCGGCGGTCAACAAGCGTGTATCGAACCTGTTGAGCAAAGTCGAAGGCTCGGTGCCGACCGTGGTCGAGGCCAAATACTTCGACAACGCCAACGAGTTCTCGCTGTATTCGGCGATCCAGCAAGCGGATCAGGCGGTGCAGCCAATGGCCGCAGCGCGTCAGTACAACGAATCGCTGGCGCGTCTGGCGGCATTGCGCGAGCCGGTGGATGCGTTCTTCGACGCCGTCATGGTCAATGCCGAAGACGCCAAGGTCCGGGCCAACCGCTACGCGCTGCTGGCGCGCCTGCGTGGTCTGTTCCTCGGGGTTGCCGACATTTCGCTGCTGGGTTGAGGGACTGCTGTTGAAACTGCTGATTCTCGATCGGGACGGTGTGATCAATTACGACTCCGATGCTTACATCAAGTCGGTGGAAGAGTGGATTCCGCTGCCCGGTTCGATCGCAGCGATTGCGCAGTTGAGCAAGGCCGGCTGGACGGTGGCGGTCGCCACCAACCAGTCGGGCATTGCTCGCGGCTACTACGACCTCGCCACCCTCGACGCCATGCACGCGCGCTTGCGCGCGCTGGTGGCGGAGCAGGGCGGTGAAGTCGGGCTGATCGTGTATTGCCCGCACGGGCCGGACGAAGGTTGCGACTGTCGCAAGCCGAAACCGGGGATGTTGCAAACCATCGCGGCGCATTACGACGTGGCGCTGACGAATGTCTGGTTCGTCGGCGACAGCCTTGGTGACCTGGAGGCCGCCAAAGCCGTCGATTCACAGCCCGTTTTGGTAAAGACCGGGAAAGGCGAAAAAACTCTGGGCAAGACCCTTCCGGTCGGCACCCTGATTTTTGACGATCTGGCGGCGATTGCCGCAGAACTTATCCACAACTAGAGTGCTTCTGAAGTTCCTGACCAGGGATTGATCGGGAGTGCGCTTGAACAGTCGGGCAGTGCCCGTAACGGTAAACGTCGCCATGTCGATACTGCAGGCCATCAGAATTTTTCTCTTTTACCTGCTGCTGGGCACCACTGCCTTGCTGTGGTGCAGCCTGAGCTTTTTTATCGCGCCCTTTCTGCCGTTCAAGGCGCGTTATCGTTTTATCAACGTGTACTGGTGCCGTTGCGCCTTGTGGTTGACCCAGGTGTTTCTCGGCATTCGTTACGAAATCAAAGGCGCGGAAAACGTGCCGGACCGGCCCTGCGTGATTCAGTCGAACCACCAGAGCACCTGGGAGACGTTCTTTCTCTCCGCTTATTTCTCGCCCTTGAGCCAGGTGCTCAAGCGTGAATTGCTGTACGTCCCGTTCTTCGGCTGGGCCATGGCCATGCTGCGGCCGATCGCGATTGACCGCGACAACCCGAAAGCCGCACTCAAGCAAGTCGCAGCCAAAGGCGATGAGCTGCTCAAGGACAACGTCTGGGTATTGATCTTCCCGGAAGGCACCCGCGTTCCCCACGGCACTATTGGCAAGTTCTCGCGCAGTGGCAGCGCCTTGGCGGTGAATGCGGCGCTTCCGGTCCTGCCGATTGCACACAATGCCGGCAAGTTCTGGCCGAAAATCGGCTGGGGCAAGAAGCCGGGTGTGATCACCGTGGTCATCGGTCAGCCGATGTACGCCGAAGGCACTGGACCTCGCGCCATTGCCGATCTGAACGACCGGGTACAGGCCTGGAATGAACAGACTCAGCGCGAAATGGGTTCGCTGCCACCGGCGCCGCAGGCACCTGCCGCGAATGATCAGGTAGCTGTCTGAGATTTGTGGATAACCTGTGTACGGTTTTGTAGAAAAAGCCTGAATATTGAAATTAACTTGTTGATTTACTTATATATTTCTCAAGCTCATAAAACACCGTGAAAGGTGCATAAGTTTTTTTCGGAAGTAAAGAAACCGGCTGATATAGCCGGTTTTTTTGTGCCTGTTCACTCGGCCATCAACGGTAGCTGCAGCCGGAACGTAGTGCCTTCATCGACGATGCTATGGCACTCGATGCGACCGCCATGATGATCGATCACTGCCTTGACCATCGACAGCCCCAGACCGACGCCATCAATTCCCTGCGCCGATGAAAACCGTCGGTATTGAGTGAACAGATTCGGCAGTTCCTCGGCGGCAATGCCTTTGCCCTGATCGGTCAATTCACAGCACAGCCACTCGCCTTGGCAACTGACGCCCAACCGGATCGTGGTGCCTGCCGGGCTGTACTTGATGGCGTTTTCCAACAGGTTGAACAAGGCCCGGGTCAACAGGCCTTGATCCGCGCTGATCAGGCGTTCCTGGGATTGCTCATCCATTGCGTGCAACAGTTTGATGCTTTTCTGCTGGGCAATGGGCAGCGCCTGATCCAGCACGTCCAGCACCAGCATCGCGAACAGACTGGGTTGAAACTGGTAAGCCTCGGATTCCGCACGGGCCAGCAACACGAAACCATCGGTCAATTCCAGCGCGCGGCGTACCTGGCGTTCGATCTGTTCGAACAGCGGTGAGTCCGCTCCGGCTTGATGGCGATGCACATCGAGCAGGGCCAAAATCGCTGAATGTGGGGCGCGCAGGTCGTGGGAAAGAAACCGCAACAAGACCCCACGCTGTTCTTCGGCGGCGCGTTCGGCACTCAGGTCGGTGAGGCTCAGCAGCCAGCCGATGGGGGTATCGCCATCCACCGGCAGCAAAGCCGCGCGCTCCAGACGCAGGCTGCGTTCCTTGTGATCGCGAAACTCCAGCAGCGCCAGGTCGGACAGCGCCGGGCGTGGTTCTGTGGACAACTCCGGGTAACCGAGGCGGGCCAGTTGCTCGACAACGTCGTCACCGACCAGTGGGTCATCGAACAATACGCGGGCCTTGCGATTACCCAGCAGGATCTGTCCCTTGGGATCGCTGATCAGCGTCGCCACCGGCAGGTACTCCAGACCGTCGGCAATGAAGCGCCGGGTATCGCGCGTGCGGCTCATGGCTTGCTCCAGTGCCATGATCTGGCCCTGCAGTTGGTCAGCGCTGGTGAATTGCGCGCGGCGCCGTTCCGGGAATACTTTCGGCTCGCGATCCAGCCGTGCCAGCTCCCAGCCAAAGTACGTCAGCACCACGCTCAGGCGCCGCCAGTTCCAGACCAGGTAGCCGAACAATATGCCAAGCGCTGCCGGCGTTGGTGACCACCAGTGTCGAACTTCCGCCAGTGCGGCGCTGGTGAGCAGCACACCCGCCACCCCGCCCAGCGTTACCCAGATCGCCCATCGCGGACGCCACGGCAGCAAACCGAGGACAACCGCCACCCATCCCACGGAAAGCAACGCGCTCCAAACCGCTGACGTATCGTGCAGATTAATCTGCGCGCGATACGACAACAGGGCAGTCAGTGGCAACAGCACTAGACTTATCCACAACCACTCACGCCCCAATCGCCGAAACAGGCGCTGCACCTGACTGGGCTCGCGGCTTTCACGCCGACGCGGGCTATTCATGACAAACAGGGCAGGGGACAGTGAATGGATTCATGGGCCACAGGTCTGAGGATGTAGATCCGAAGAATCATAGCGGACGTCGACCGATGGTGAACGGCTACTTTTATTGCGCAGGCCGAGCCGTTAACGTGGCCGGCCACTGCCCAAGCAACAAGGAACCCACGCGTATGCGCGTTGCGATACTGGATGATGAACCCGCCGAACTGCGTCGGGTCGAGCAAACCCTGCAGCAGATGGCTGCAGTGGGAGAGCAGCCTTGGTCGCTGCACAGCTTCGAACGGGGGGAGGACCTGTTGCGCCAGCTACGTCGGGACACCTTCGACTTGCTGATCCTTGACTGGCAACTGCCGGACATCACCGGCCTGGTGCTGCTGCGCTGGACCCGCGAACACATGGAATCGCCACCCGCCGCGATCATGCTGACCAGCCGCGACGGCGAAAGCGATATCGTCCAGGCGCTGAACGCCGGTGCCGACGATTACGTCAGCAAGCCTTTCCGCCCCAACGAGCTGAAAGCCCGCGTCGCCGCCGTCCTGCGCCGGCACAGCCAGCCACGCAGTAGCGCTGGCGAAGTCCTGACCTTCAATGACCTGACCTTCGACGATGCCGAACTGAGTGTCACCCGCGAGGGAAAGTCAGTCGTCATGACCGAACGTGAATACCGCCTGGCGCGGTGCCTGTTCAGTAACCTGGGTCGGCCGTTGTCGCGGGAGTATCTGTACGAACGCTTCTGGCCCCACGAAGAAGTCGCGTCATCACGGCCGCTGGATACGCACATTTATCGCCTGCGCAACAAACTGGGGCTGACGGCGGATCGGGGATGGCAGTTGCTGACGATTTATGGGTATGGGTATCGGTTGGAGAGTGTGATGGTTGCATCCGAGTAAAAATCAAAAGATCGCAGCCTGCGGCAGCTCCTACCGGTAATCCATGTAGGAGCTGCCGCAGGCTGCGATCTTTTGATCTGCCAACAAAAAGGCCAACGCTTGAGCGTTGGCCTTTTGGTTTGACGCCGACCGGTGTCGGATCACCAAATAAATGGATCAGGAGAACCCGCCCTCCTTGGGTAGAACCCCCAATTTTGTGAATCTGTACGCTTTGAATCACAAAATAAATGAGAAAAGCCTACGCTCCTCACAGAATAAATGCGTTCGTTGCACCAGCTGCGGCTACCACCAGGGTTACTACGCTATGGAAGCCACCGCTCCGGAGCCATGTCAATGCGTTTCACCCTTTTTGAACCAACAGCGCTGGACGCCAAGCAAGGATGAGAAGGGGGATCATGACAAAGCAGAAATTAGCTATTTACGACTTGCGGTTGAATATTTCCATCCGTGGCCAAGGCTCACCGCTGCTTCTAATCAATGGCCTGGGTGGATTGATCCGTGCGTTCGATCCTCTGCGAAATGAGCTGACCGATTACACAACCATTACGTTGGATGTTCCGGGCGTCGGCAGATCGCAGGTGCCCCGGTGGCCTATGCGCTTGCCACGCTATGCCGATACGCTTGCCGAAATGCTCAAGCAATTGGGGTTCGATCAGGTCGATGTATTCGGTGTGAGTTGGGGCGGTGCTTTGGCACAGGAATTTGCTCTACGTCATCCCAATATGGTGCGTCGCTTGATACTCGCTGCGACCTCGGCCGGTCCAGCAATGCTGGTAAAACCCGCTGATATCTTGGATTTTTTCAGTATGGCCAAAGGTGCCAAGTTGAAGAAGCAAAAAGGCCCGCGTAGTTCGATACAGGCGCTCATGCATTTCGGTGTTGTGAACGGGATGCTCTCGGTTAACCCCCAAACCTATTACCGTCAATTCACAGCGTTGGTAGGCTGGACGAGCCTGTTACGTCTGTTCCGCCTTCGCCAGCGGACGCTCATCCTCGCCGGCGATCGCGATCCGCTGGTGCGGCTTTATAACGGGCACATTTTGCGTCACGGCATTCGCCGTGCCGAACTGCATGTTCTGCGTGACGAGGGTCATTTCTTCGTGGTGACCAGTGCTAAACAAACTGCCGAAGTCATCCGCGAATTTCTCGAACGCTCGCACGATGATGAAAAGCCCGCGATCATCAACCTTGCCTAACTGTCCACGTAGACAATCGGCTTTGCTCCACTTCTACGTTTTCACGCTCGCTCGTTTGATACGTCCTGGCAACACCGGACCCTCGCAAGCAATTTGGGCCGGAGGAATCTCGTGTTTGGAGTTCGGCATCTTGAACCCTTGCGTCGGCATCCTCCAGCCTTCCAATTTGGTGATCTAAACTTCACCAGTGAGGTGCTGACACCACCGGCTACGGGTAGGTAGGCGCATTCAAAGGGTTAGCCGACGCTCGATTAAAACCGTGAAAATGTGACCCAGTCTTACGTTTAGACCTTGAAAGCAAAAACTTAATCGCCAGAAATGTACTGTCTTGAATGCGATGGCTCGACGGAAGTTCTAGAGCCTGCATCTGCCACTCAACACTACATATCTTGCTTCGGGATACGACATTGGAGGAGAAGATGATTTCAACCCTGGAGCTGCGGCGGATCATTGAAGAGAGCTTTCGACCGCTTGAGTGCCAATGCACTTTAATGCCTGGAAATTCGCTACAGGTTCGGGTGACTGATCCGGCAACGGGCAGAGTCGATCTGCTTGTCACTGGCATTTCCACGCACACATTGGTCAGTCCTCGGGCGATCTCAGAGCTGATTGCTGAGCTTCGGTACGATCTGGCGACCAACAAACAAAAAAACCTGTCGGGTATCGCTGCCACCCGTTGATAGTTGGAGGTACCGAGGGCTTAGCCAATCCTAAGCCCTCATCGCGTCTGCTATGGCATTGGAGTTTCAGCCGGAGGCAGCGCGGCAGGCTTCAGGATGTCCTGCGTTACGGATGCAGTTTCTGTGCAGTCAACGCTCACCTCTTCCTCTTCTCCCATCGTACTGTAACGCTTGCGTAACTCACGCAGCTCCTTGGTATCCAGATGATCCAATGACATGAATGCGTTCTGTGCGTCCTTCGTTGCTCGGATCAGTTCATCGAGTTTCAGGTGCAAGATGTCGTTATCCCTGTTCTGTGTGTTCTGGATGAGGAACACCATCAGGAAGGTGATGATCGTCGTTGACGTGTTGATGATCAGTTGCCAGGTGTCGTTGTAGTGAAAATACGGACCAGTTAACGCCCAAGCGATGATCAGCAGAATAGCTATAAGAAAGGTTTTCGAGCTGCCGGCCCAGTTCGAGAGTGCTTGGCAAAACTTTGCGAATTTCATGACGATGAATCCTAGTGGTAGATGCCGTTTCGACCACGCGAGCTCTATGAAATTCTTTGTTACATATGGCTGTCTCTCCTCCCATGAAGAACGCTCGACACACCGATAGCTGTTGAGCTGACCGATCAAGCAAAAGTTTGCGAAGCCTTCAAGGAAGGCCGACGACTGGCTACAAAATCCTTGAAAAAAACCATCCTCTGCCGCTTGTCGCCGTGACTGAAAACAAATTGCAATTACTTCTTCGCGATTCGCTTCAGATGTCTGTGGGCTCGCATTCGATCTTTCTCGAATGAGCAAAGAGCCTCGTCTGACCTGAGGAGATTTGTGATGTTTATACATAACAAGCGACTTCAATACACCGTACGCGTGGCCGAGCCCAATCCAGGCTTGGCCAATCTGTTACTCGAACAATTTGGCGGCGCACAGGGAGAGCTCGCGGCGGCATCGCGGTACTTCACCCAAGCGCTGGCCGAGGATGATTCAGGTCGCAAAGACCTGCTGATGGACATTGCGACCGAGGAGCTGAGCCACCTCGAAATCGTCGGCTCCATCATCGTCATGTTGAACAAGGGTGCCAAAGGCCGAATGGCCGAAGGCGTTGAAGAAGAAGGTGAGTTGTACCGGGCCATCAATGGTGCGGGCAACGATTCGCACATCACCAGTCTGCTGTATGGCGCCGGCGCACCGTTGACCAACTCCGCAGGCGTGCCTTGGTCGGCAGCCTACGTCGATACGATCGGTGAGCCGACGGCCGACTTCCGCTCCAATATTGCTGCCGAGGCTCGCGCAAAAATCGTCTATGAGCGGCTGATGAACGTGACGGATGATCCTGGTGTTAAAGAAGCCTTGGGCTTCCTCATGACCCGTGAAATTGCCCACCAGCTGTCCTTCGAAAAAGCACTCCACGCAATCCAGCCGAACTTCCCGCAGGGCAAGCTCCCCGGCATGCCGGAGTTCACCAACGTGTACTTCAACATGTCGCAAGGCGAAGGCAGCACCCGTGGTCCGTGGAACCAGGGCGATGACTGGGAGTATGTGGAAAACCCCGCGCCTGCTGTGGATGGCGGTGACGGTACCGCCAGTGTCCAGCTAAGCGCCGAAGAAGAGGAACTGCTGCTGGATATGAAGGCACGAACCATGTCCGACCCGGACAGCAACCCTATCACCGGCGCCGATCTGGGAGCGGGTGTTCAGGGTGAACCAAACGTTTGATGACCAGGACCGCACGCCGCCACGGCGTGCGGTTTTTATCCATTCAATCCGAGGAAAATGGCATGAATTCGAATACCGGGGTTTTCAACAATGACCTGGCGCAATCCTTGTCCGAGCGCTTCAACGCAACCGCTGCATCCTTTGACCGGACTGCCCTGCGGATCGCCCGAACGTTGCGCCAATCGACAGTCAACTCCAATGGAAAACATTCACGCGGACGATAGGAGGCTCCATGTCACATACCTCATCGTCCGAAAGAACCCCACTGCGCAATTGGTGGGATATGGCGTCCAGTGGCGGCTGGCCCGGGGTCCTGTTCTGGGCGACGCTAGTGGTGGTAACTGGCCTGTTGTTGATCAGCGGTTACTCTGCGCTGGTAGGGGCGGAAAAGGAGAACCTGCGCCTGGCAGCATTAGGAGGATTGTCCGGATTCGCAGCGACCGCCTTGGGCGCTGTGGTGGCGATCATCCTTCGGGATATTGCCTCGCGCACCCAAGACATCATGCTGGGGTTTGCCGCGGGCATGATGCTGGCAGCCAGCTCTTTTTCTTTGATCCTTCCGGGCATCGAGGCCGCGCAGGCACTGTGTGGTAACCAGCTACTGGCCGCCTGTGTTGTCGTGTCTGGGCTGGCCTTGGGTGTTGCGCTCATGATCGGTCTGGACCGGTTCGTACCTCACGAACATCAGGAAAGCGGCAGGCGCGGACCTGATACTCAACGCATCAATCGCGTGTGGCTGTTTGTCCTTGCCATCACCCTGCACAACCTGCCAGAGGGCATGGCCATCGGCGTCAGCTTTGCCAATGGCGATATGAAAGTGGGCCTGCCGCTGACGACGGCCATCGCCATTCAAGACATTCCGGAGGGCCTCGCCGTCGCGTTGGCACTACGGGTCACCGGAATATCGGCATGGCGGGCGGCCCTGATCGCCATTGGCTCTGGTTTGATGGAGCCATTGGGCGCAGTCGTGGGCTTGGGTGTATCAAGCGGTTTCGCCTTGGGCTACCCAGTGGCCCTAGGTCTGGCCGCCGGCGCGATGATCTTTGTGGTGTCACACGAGGTCATTCCTGAAACGCATCGTAATGGTCATGAAACACCTGCGACGCTCGGTCTGATGTTGGGATTCGGGGTGATGATGTTCCTCGATACCGCACTTGGCTAACGGGATGAACACTTCATCCGGGAAGCGAAAAAATCTTGGAACGCCTCTTACAAGAGCTATGTCAGTTTTCATGATCACCACGATAGCGGACGAGCAATCCTGATCACGCCTCGGGTAAACATCCATTGACCAGAAGGAAGTTAGAAATGGCTAGGAAAACTGTTGAAGACTTGTTCATCCATGAACTCTCCGATGTTTACAGCGCCGAGAAACAAATCACCAAAGCGTTGCCGCGCCTGGCGCGGGCGGCGACCAATCCATTGCTTGCTGAAGCCTTCACCTCGCACCTCGAAGAAACCCAAGGCCAGATCGAACGTATCGATCAGCTGGTCGAACTGACCGGGCTGAAGCTCAAACGCATGAAGTGCGTTGCGATGGAGGGCTTGGTCGAGGAGTCCAAAGAGCTGCTGGACGAAATCGACAAAGGCGCGGTGCTGGATGCAGCACTGATCGGCGCAGCGCAAAAGGTCGAGCACTACGAAATCGCCAGTTACGGCACGCTGATCGCAATGGCGAAACACCTGAAACTCGACGATGCCGCTGCATTGCTAGAGGCCACCCTCGCTGAGGAGAAAGGCGCGGACGAGAAGCTGTCGAAGATCGCAGAGCAAGGTGGTAACCAGGCGGCGACACTCGAGAAATAACAACGCTTCGGATAGCAGTTAGCGCATCACGGCATCTGTTGCCGTGGTGCTCTTAGCAAGTCGACAGAGGTGCATCATGCAAACTGAATATATCTGGATTGCCGTTGCAGCCATTCTTCTACTGCTGGATTTGTGGGCACTGAACAGTGTGATGAGGAGCGATAAATCCTCCGGGACCAAGGCAGGCTGGACAGCGCTGATTTTTTTGCTCCCGTTACTGGGCGTCGTGATCTGGGGTGTTGCAGGGCCGCGAGGCATTACCAAAGGACCATCTTCGCCGGAACACAGCAAGGGATGATCATTTTTGCAGGTCGGTTCTAAGGAAAATGCATTGTCAAGAATTCTGACATCACCTACCAGCGAAGCCGAGCTGACCGAACACAACGTCAAGATGTTCGGTTCACCCAAAGAACGCTTGGAGTTTTATCGTCGCGAAATTCATTACGAAACCTCGATCCTGGCCAATAGGACTGATGCCTACCTGGCGGCGCAATCATTTCTGGTCATCGCGTTCGCCTCCTGCATGGGAAATCTTAATCCAGAGTGGGGCAAACTCTTCACACTGATCGTGCCTCCCTTTCTCGCGTTGTTGGGACTACTCAGCACGCTCAACGCCTGGCCCGGCATTCGGGCGGCATACGACATCATTGATCATTGGTACTACAAGCAGAGCGAACTCTTGAGGAGCGAGCCGGTGATGGGCATGGCTTACGATGAATCGCCACTGTTCTGCGAGCGAGAGTCCACCCATAAGGGATATCGAAAGGCACTATTGTTTTCGGTGCGTACTCCTTGGATTTTTGCGACGTTCTGGATACTGCTCGGATGCTGGTCCGTACTCATTCAACTCACAAAGCCATTGGGATAGCCGAAAGGCTTCGAGCAGCTCTTCACGGTACCGGTGAGATTATGAGTTGCCCGCGAATGCGCAGCAGATCCTGCTGCGCTTCGATACGCTTAGCATCGGCCAGCGCTTTAGCTTCAGTAAAGCGCTCCCAAGATACTGCACTGGAAGAGTCGCCCTCTAGCAGGCTATAGGCAAACGACTCCAACCGGTCCGCTTCGAAGAAAAGAGCTGCGTTGCGCGCTAACTCATCGTCGGTCGGGGAGAGGGTCAAGTGCGTTGTTTCGTGTTTCATGAGACAGCCTCCGTCCACTCTACTTTGGTGGTCTCCCGCCATCTCACGTCCGTCACGCCAAACCTCTCAGCCATAGGCTTACTGAACACCTTGAGCGGCGGCTTCCCCGGTTTTGGGATAGGTGCCAGATCCGCGTCGCAACATGCCCAATGCCAAGCATCAGCGTTTCGCATTTTGGGAGAACGAATGACGAACGACTTCGGCTTCCCATGAAGCCGATATTCAATGACGTACAGATCAGTGCGATTCATGAGGCCCTCCTTTTGCTCATATGCAAAGGAGCGATGCACCGTTGAAAAATTCCAAAAATATGAAGGGCTATTGCTATCAGTACATCGCTTCAAAACCGACCCAACAGAAATGGACTTTTCCCTCTGGTCGGCTCCCCTGAACTGTCTCTAAATTTGCAGCCTCAACTGGCAAATCATGTCGAGGAGTTAGCCCGTATGAACACCTACAAAAGCCTTTTATCCGCGGATCAAGAAGCCAAGCTTCGCGCCTATGATCGCTGGCACCGCGTGTTGGACGATTGTTCCCTGCGAAGGGACAGCCCCGATGCCTACCATGACGAACTGCTTCGGCAAGCCGATGAGATGGATCGACTGGGTATTGTGACGTGGCAGGAGTGGCATGAACTGCGAATCAAGGCCGATCATGCCTACTTGCGAGCAGTGGCAGGCGCTGACTATCACGGCTGACTGGCGACGCAGTCAAAACCGCCGGGGATGTCCATTACTAAATTCCTTCAACCTAAAGGAAATCCAGTTTTGCGAGCCTCTGCGCAATGGAAAACTCATTGAGTTTTTAACAATCCCGCCTGGCGATAAGCGGGCAGCCTGGCTGGAGTACCTCTGCCACCGCGAGAACGAATTCATCCAGCGTCCATGGCTTCTGCAAATACTTGGTACCTCGGGGGACAGTCGCCGGCTCCAAAAAATAGCCTGAGATCAAGAGGGATCTTGTGGAGGGCCATTTGGCCCTAACCATCTCAATGAATTCAGCACCTTGTATTTGACCCGGCAAAGCGTGGTCCACGACCACTAGAGAACAGGGCGTGTGTGCCTGAAGCAAATACGTCAAGGCATCGTCCGCGGTTTCAAATGCCAGCGACTGCGCGCCGATTCCCTTCAAAATATCGATCATGATCATCCGAAGCGTCTGATCATCTTCAATAACAATCACTTTGCCTAAGATAGGCAATAAACCGTCCCAATTGAGCCCCACTCTTTTCAGCCCTTTATCCGGCGAAAAAAAACCTCACATCTGCCAGTGTAGGACGAGAAATGAAGTCCTCGGCAATTCAAATCAATGTTCAGATGGTCTCAGGACGATTCGCACAGCCTATGTGAGAATCCGGGTGTAGGAAAATACGGAAGTCGGTCGCAAGGCCAAGGTACTCATGAACCCGCGAAGCTCTCTGAAGGGGCTGAGGGTTGTCGATCCTCATGGGGGTTAGAAATTGCTAATTTGGGTATCGACCCACGGATTTGGGTTGATTATTCAAGCATTTCCGTCAGTGGCTTTTTCTCTGATTGATACAGCAATGCGGCCCATGCGTCGTAAGCTTGCTTCTGACGTTCGATAGCTTCGGCCCATCGTGGCCCGGCTACTTCTTTTGCCACGACAAGCATCATGAGTCGGTTGGTGGCAGCATCAAGCTCGATGAGTAAATGATGGGAAGAGAAGCGGAAATCATCAATATTGGACATGCAGGTACGCAGCAAGGAGGAATAACCCGAAGCATCGAGCGAATGATTGAGCAGTGTCATTGTGACACCCCTGGCGATATCTGAATTTTTGACTCGACGACCGGTAAGGGGCCCATTGAGTCAATTAGAAAAGGAGAGAATTCGAAGCAAATAAATTTGATTTAAGTCTTCGAAACCTTCGTACTGGATCCTAGCCAACTCGATAATTTTTCATCGGGTCTGTCCGGGGAAACGAGTACAGGATTAGTAAAAAACGGCGAGGAATATGGTGCCGTTCAAATTATTAAGGGCGCATGATGCCTCATCAATCTTTCGCAACTGGTCTCGCAAAGGGAAAGGAAACATCACCCACAACGTCTGGGCGCGTGAGGACAAAAGACAGAGTGCAGGCAGCTACCCGCTTCCTGTTAGCGGTTTGCTTATCCCTGATGCTCGTTGCTTTGTGGGAAGCCTGGAACTCTCGTCAGTACCGCTTGCACGATAAGGAAGTGGCGATGGCCAACCTTGCGCAGACTTTGTCCTCGCAGGCGCAAGCGTCAATCAAACAGGCCGACACGGTGCTTTTCAGCCTAGTCGACCGTATAGAAACGGATGGGATGGGTTCTGATCAACTTACTCTTTTGAAGCGTCTGCTCAAAGCTCAGCGAAATGAATTATCGCAATTACACGGCTTGTTCATTTATGACGCGAAAGGTCTCTGGATAGCTGACTCAAGCGGCATCATGCCTCCTAACGCAAACAACTCCGACCGCGAGTATTTCATCTACCATCGCGATCACCCTGACCGCGGTCCTCACGTGGGAATGTCCATCAAAAGTCGCTCAACGGGAGAGTGGGTACTGCCTGTCTCGCGCAGGATCAATAACCCAGATGGAAGTTTTGCCGGTGTGGCATTGGCAACCATTTATCTCGACCATTTTCTCAAGCTCTATGACAGCATCGAGATCGGCAAGAACGGAGTCATCAACCTGATCTCCGCCGACGCCAGAATCGTCCTGCGACGACCCTTCAATGAAGCAATCCTTGGCACCAGTGTCGCCGACGGTCCGCTCTTCACCCAACTCCTACCGAAAGGAGATTCAGGAACAGCTACCGTCAGGTCATATGTCGACGGCGTCGAGCGCGTCGTCGGGTTTCGTCGGGTCAATGATTATCCTCTTGTGGTGTTTACGGCCATGAACAAAGAGGAGGTTTTGGGGAGCTGGCGGCAGGAAACTTTGATGAGCTCTGCCATCGTAATTTTGCTGATGAGTGTTTTGGGCGGAATTGGCTATCGGTTGATCCGGTTGATGAAACAACAGAACCGAATTCAATATGAATTAATGGGTGCTCAAGACAAGCTGCTCGAGGCCAATCAGACGCTTGAATTACTGGCTCTGGAGGATGCCCTCACCGGACTGGCAAATCGTCGTCAGTTCGATCTGTTTACACAAGCTGAGATAGGGCGTGCAAAACGAAACCACACAACCGTGGCATTGCTCATGATTGATGTCGACCACTTCAAGCGCTTCAATGATCGGTACGGCCATCTGGTGGGTGACGAGTGCTTACGCCAGCTGAGCAGGATCATCCAGGAAAACATCCGACGACCAGGTGATTTAGCCGCACGGTTTGGCGGAGAAGAGTTTTCGGCAGTTCTTCCAGCCACAGACTATGTTGGTGCGTTTATCGTTGCCGAGAAGATCCGCAACGCCGTCCTGCAAGCGCAGATCGAACATAAAGATGCTGATCAGGGGATAGTGACAATCAGCATTGGCGTCAGCGCCTGCACTCCGGGGCCCGAGGATACGCCGGAGGCTTTGCTCGGTGCGGCCGATAAAGCCCTTTACATCGCGAAGACCAGCGGGCGAAACATGAGCGTTATTGCCAACTAAAAGCCGGCCCTAATGCACGTCATTCGCCATCGCTATCGGCAACACCAACTATCATGACTAGATCAGCTCGGCAATCGAGCAGAAAACTCCCATCACTCGTAAAGCAAGTCTGAACGAGAGGAAGTTCGTGAAAAGTGTCGATCAATTAGTTGTCTGACAGCCGGGAGCCATCCGTGGAAGCCCTCGACTCATCCCTTATGGCGGCGCGAGCTCAGTTCGCGATCACCATCAGTTTTCACATCGTGCTGGCGGCATTCACCATCGGACTGGCGAATTTCCTGTTGGTGCTCGAGGCGTTGTGGCTCAAGACCGGTCGCGAAGTGTATCTAGACGTCTATCGCTATTGGCTCAAAATATTCGCCCTGAACGTAGCAGTAGGAACAGCCTCGGGTCTCATTCTGGAATATCAGTTCGGGCTGAACTGGTCACGTCTGGCGGTGCAAACTGGCGACATCCTAGGCCCGTTGATGTTCTACGAAGTGTTGGCGGCGTTTTTCCTCGAGGCCGGGTTCCTGGGCATCATGCTGTTTGGCATGAAAAAGGTCGGTCCACGCCTGCATTTCTTCGCCACCGGTGCGGTGGCCACGGGTTCGCTGATCAGTGCGTTCTGGATTCTGTCGGCCAACTCGTGGATGCACACGCCCGCAGGCTATTCGATGACGACAGACGGGCGCTTTCTGGCCGAAGACTGGTGGGCGATCGTTTTCAATCCCTCCTTTCCCTATCGGCTAGTGCACATGACATTGGCCGCGCTGCTGGGTTCGGCGACGCTGGTGGCCGGCGCCAGTGCCTGGCAGTTGCTCAAGACCTCGCACAACCCCCGCGCACGCCTGCAATTGTCCATGGCCTTATGGACGGTCGTGACTCTAACTCCCGCGCAAATTGTGGTCGGCGACCTGCATGGTGAACACACTTTGAAGGTTCAACCGCAGAAGGTAGCCGCCATTGAAGGTTCGTGGACGCGTCCGCCCGCAGGTGCGGGTGAACCGCTACGCCTCTTCGGCTGGCCGGATATGTCCGAAAAACGCAATCACTGGGAAGTGGCTATTCCGCGGATCGGCTCGCTTTACCTTCGTCACGACCTGAGCGGCACCATCGCCGCACTGGACGAGTTCGCGCCTGAGGATACTCCGCCGGTGCCCCCGGTTTTTTTCGCGTTTCGCCTGATGGTCGGGTTGGGGTTGATGATGTTGGCGCAAGGCATCACCAGTCTCGTTCTGCGCTGGCGAAAGCGTCTATACATTGCACGCGGGTGGCTATGGAGCTGTGTGCTGATGGCCCCAACGGGGTTTGTAGCGATGCTCAGTGGCTGGACAGTCACTGAGGTGGGGCGTCAGCCCTTTACCGTCTACGGGCTACTGCGCACGGTCGATAGCGTGTCACGAGTTTCACGCGAGCAGGTCATGGCTACTACTTGGGGGATTCTGCTGTTCTATTTGCTGGTGTTTGGAATCGGCTTGTGGGTGCTGATGCGATTGCTACGTGAGCCACCGCGCCGGGGCGAACCGGGACCGCAGCCAACATTGCCTGACGAAACCGGACGGCCTTGAGGAAACAAGTCGATGGACACTGATTGGCTGACCCTGTTGTGTGCAGCAGCCCTGGCATTCTCGGTGGTGAACTATGTGTTGCTCGACGGAACCGATCTGGGTGTCGGCATACTGCTGGGCCTGACGCATAGCAGCCGCGATCGACGCGCCATGGCTGTGACCATCCTGCCGATTTGGGATGCCAACGAAACCTGGCTGGTTCTCGGTGGCGGTGGGCTGCTGGCTTTGTTTCCGGTGGCCTACGCCATTCTGCTCCCCGCGCTGTACGTGCCATTTATCGTAATGTTTCTGGCATTAATACTGCGTGCAATGGCGCTTGAATTTCGTGATCACGCGCCCAGCGAGCGCGTTAAACGGCTGATCGACGGCGTGTTGCTGTGTGGCTCCCTGTGCACTGGACTGATTCAAGGTGTTGTGCTCGGCACCCTGGTCAAAGGCGTCCCCCATCTGGGAAGTCAGTACAGTGGCGATGGCCGCGAGTGGCTCGAACCCTTTCCGCTATTTTGCGGCCTGGTACTTGTGCTGGGCTACACGTGGCTGGGCGCCTGCTGGCTGTATTGGCGAACCGTTGATGAACTGCAGCACCGTTCTGGACGTCAGGCGAAGCATTTGGCTTGGGGCACTGTAGGGCTTCTGCTTGTGTTGGTCGCTTGGACTACCACTTTGCACGATCAGTACTCGCAGCGGCTGACGGCGCCGATAGTGTGGGTACCCGCGGTTTTGATGCTGATGGGTTTGCTGGTGGGGTTTCGAATGGGATTTCGCAGTCGTTTTGACTGGGTGCCGCTGTTCTGCGCCTTGGGCGTATTCGTACTGGCGTTCGCCTTGATGCTTGTAGCGCTGTATCCATTGATCATCCCGCCAGATCTGACGCTGCGAGCCGCCACGTCAAGGCCCAACAGCCAGATCTTCATGCTCGTGGGCTTTGCGGTGTTGATACCGGTGACGCTGATCTACAACACGTACGGATTCAAAGTCTTCAGCGGCAAGGTCCGCGTGGGATCAGAGAACTGAAAAAAGCCGAGGTTTTAATGCTTAATTTGTGGAAAAAAGACTTCAAATATTGTGCCTTCTTCGGGGTTGGAACGCACCGTAACAGTACCTCCGTGCGCCCTGGCGATTTCCCTTACGATGAACAAACCAAGCCCTACGCTGCGTGCGTTACGGTCGTTGGTGCCGCGAACCATGGGTTCGAATAGAGTGGCCATTAATGTTTCAGGGATAATCGACCCCTGGTTGCGAACGGACACAATGGTCTGATGCTCTTCGAAAGAGGACGTAATGACGATTGGCTGCTTCAGATCGCCATAAGCAACGCTGTTAGCGACCAGGTTGCCAATAATCTGCTGCACGCGATCTGCGTCAATATGGGCAATACCCGATCCACTGCATTGATGAAGCAAATTTGCAGCAGGAAAGGCGATGCGCAGTTCATCAATGCTCAGGCTGACTAATGTGTGCAGGTCAACCGGGGCCGGCGTTACAGCAATTCCTCGGCCGACGCGGGCCAAGGTAAAGTCCAACAGATCGGCAATCATTCGTTCGGCACGGCCGGCGGACTGGCTGATGTGGCCGAGCATTTTGACTTGCTTAGCGGAATATTCGTCTCGAGCTAAGATTTCAGAAGCCATTTTTATCGCAGTCAGCGGCGTTTTTAAGTCATGACTGACGATGGCTACCATCTGCTCGGCGAACGAAGCACGACGTTCAGCCTTTTCGTAGGCTCTGCTCAATTCGCTTTGGGCAAGCTGAAGCGCAGTTTCTGCGACTGTTTTCTCATGCAGAAGATCTTCGGCGACTTTTCGAGAACTGAGCAGTTCGCGCTCATATTTGTCGCGGTCGGTGGTCGCGAATAGTGCCAGTTCATAAAAAGCACCACCGGCATGCTCTCGTCTAACACCATTGAGCAGCATTGTGACGCAATGCCTATCCTTGTGTACCAGATCGAGTTTCACCTCGGCCACAGAACCTTGCATACGCATCAGTGGCGCCCAGTGGGTTTGGTGAAATATGCGCCCCCCCATGGTCAACAGGTCTTGGAAACGCCTGCCGATCAGAGATTGGGATTCAAAACCAATCCAGCAGCCGAATGTCAGGTTGGCACGTAGAATCGTCCCGTCCTCTTGCGTCACCACGAGGCCGCAGGGCGCACCTTCAAATAATGTCTGCGAGTCAGGAAAAGCCGGTTCGTCAGTCGACATCCGCACCCACCCACCGCGTCAGGAAGCTGTCCATCGCTTCCGAACAGGCACTCGGTACGCTCATGTGTGGGCAATGGCCAACATTAGCAACCAGACTGAGAGTGCTGTTGGGAAGTACAGAATGTAGGTATTCACCTACTGCGATGGGTGCGATGAAGTCATCGGTGGATTGTAGAATCAAGGTGGGTGTGATCAATCCCGCAACGTCCTTGCGATTGTCCGACATGAACGTGACGCGTGCGAACTGCTTAGCAATCTCTGGATCAGTCCGGCAGAAGCTATTGGTCAATTCTTCTCCCAAGGCCGGTTGCCCAGGGGCCCCCATGATTACGGGGGCCATATTGCTGGACCAACCGAGGTAGTTGCTGTCGAGGGTATCGAGCAAAGACTGGATGTCCTCAAGCCTGAACCCGCCTACATAATCATCAGTGTCGATGTAGCAGGGGGAAGGGCCAATCATGATGTGCCCCGCAACTTTTCCAGGGCACAGGCGTTCAGCCAAGACACCTATCATGGCACTCACAGAGTGGCCGACCAGAATCACCTCACCCGTAGCGAAATGATCAATGATCTCGCTCAGGTCATGGGCGTATCCCGTTAAGGAACTGTATTTTTCCCGATCATACGCACCGATATCCGATTGTCCCGCACCGACAAGGTCATACAGGACAACCTTGAAACGGGCCGTGAAATGGTCGACCAGATAACGCCACATGCTCTGGTCACAGCCAAAACCGTGAGAAAAAATCAGCGTCGAAGCTCCTTCACCTAGCACTTTTATGTTGTTTCGATATCGCAGGTTCATGCGCTTCATCCCGGGAGCATCTGAGGTGGTTGTTGCATTTTCGGCGGTGGAGATAGTGCGGGTTGCGGGCAAGCAGAACAACAGATTAGCTGTCTATTAAGAGGTCGTTCGAGAAACCTTCACGTTAATAACGATCGGACGTCGAATGCTTGGGAGCATTTTTCTATTCTCGAAGCATTAAAGGCCACGCTTTTTGGCAGTCACTCTTGCTTATGGTTCAAATCGTGAGATTTAGAATCAGAATCCATGCAAGCGCTTGTCAGAAATGCAATTGACGGTCAGGACGATCTGAGGCGAATGGTCAAGCGCTGCAATACACGTCCAGGAATGATCCCGTCGTCTCCAGTCCGCTGATCTGACTTCGCGAAAGCATAGTGAACTCCAATGGTCCCGGATCCTTCCGTATGAAGACAAATGTCTTTTTGAACGTACGAGGACATCACCATGCGAGCAATGACCTATCACGGCGCCCATGACGTCAGAGTCGAGAGCGTGCCGGATCCGGTACTAGAAGCGCCGGACGACATTATTCTGCGCGTCACCGCCACAGCCATCTGTGGTTCTGATTTGCACCTGTATCGCGGCAAGATTCCCACCGTCGAGCATGGCGATATCTTCGGTCACGAGTTCATGGGCATCGTCGAAGAGACCGGTTCTGGCGTGACTGCGGTCCAGCGCGGTGATCGGGTGGTGATTCCGTTTGTCATCGCCTGTGGTGATTGTTTCTTTTGCCAGCAGGAGCTTCACGCCGCGTGTGAGACGACGAATACCGGCCCGGGCGCGGCGATGAACAAGAAACTGATTCCCCCGCCGGCAGCTTTATTCGGTTATAGCCGGATGTATGGCGGTATCCCGGGAGGCCAAGCTGAACTGGTAAGGGTGCCCAAAGCCAATACCGGGCCATTCAAGGTGCCAGGAACGCTGGCGGACGAGAAGGTGCTGTTTCTCTCCGATATCCTGCCAACCGCCTGGCAGGCGGTTCTCAATGCCAATATTGGACAAGGCTCAAGCGTAGCCATCTACGGCGCTGGGCCGGTGGGACTGCTGAGCGCCGCCTGCGCCCGCATGCTCGGTGCTGAGCGCATCTTCATGGTCGATCATCATACGTATCGCCTTGAGTATGCGCAGCGTACCTACGGTGTTATCCCGATCAACTTTGATGACGATGATGATCCGGCCGACACCATTATCCGGCAGACACCGGGGAGCAGGGGCGTAGACGGGGTGATCGACGCGGTGGGGTTCGAGGCCAAGGGCAGCACCACCGAAACGGTACTCGCTACTCTCAAGCTGGAGGGCAGTAGTGGCAAAGCACTGCGCCAGTGCATCGCCGCGGTACGGCGCGGCGGAGTGGTGAGTGTGCCCGGTGTGTATTCAGGGTTCATACACGGTTTTCTATTCGGCGATGCGTTCGACAAGGGCCTGACATTCAAAATGGGTCAGACCCACGTGCAGCGGTTCTTGCCTGAACTGCTGGAACACATTGAGACGGGGCGCCTGCAACCGGAAGCCATCATCACCCACAGAATGTCGCTGGAACAGGCGGCAGAAGGTTACCGGATCTTCGACAAGAAACAGGAGAACTGTCGCAAGGTTATCCTGACACCAGGCAGCAACGACGTACCACTGGCCGACGTCAATGAGACTCCGCCAATGGTCCCAGTCGCTTGAACGGTGAGCCTGGTTCTGCCGGCCGCTGATCTGGCAGAACTGGGACTGTGACGGCTGATGCGCTGCCTGTCACCCCCAATGGGTGGCAGGCATCGCATGCGAGACTGGTTACCGTCCTCATAAACGGCAACACCTTCAGGTTCCTTGACCCATACCTTCAACCGCCCGCCGATAATTCGCCGTCGCTTTCTCAATCATCGACCTGCGCTCTTCCCTGGTAATGAACCCTTCTTCGCAATACTCCTCGGCAAGACGCAGTAATTCGTCGTACTGCTCAGGAGCGCTCATTCGTATTTCAGGATGAGTGAATAGTCGCTGCCACGTTTCCAGCGCCTGTGCTTTTCTGTCTTCATACATGACATGGCCCTCCAGATATGGACGGTAGAAAGGTCTTCCTGTTTACGGTTCAACGCCGGTGACGAGTGGGCCGTTGCCAACTCTAAACGTCGAAGCATCACAACTCACTGGATTGCGTGTTAACCGATTTTTTTATCAGTTAACCGCGCCGGTTAACGCCTACAAAAACCGGTTTACAGTTTTTGGGAAGCGCAAAAAACCCAAGCTCGGAGAACAACGTGTGAGAGCGAGAACGGGACCGATCCGACGCTTAATCCGCGAATGTGCGTATGCCGTGCAACGCATGCGCGACAAAGACGGTGACTTGCGCAGTAACACGTACGATGATGGCATCATAGAATCAAAAAACCATCCAAGGAGAGGAAATGCCGTTTCAACACCCCGAGTATCCGCCTTACATTCCGGTCATCAAATGGCAGAAAGCTGAGCAAAAGGCATTGGCAGCCATTGATGAACATCTCGTAGATCACGTCTGGCCGTGCATTGAAGTCAGAGGCGTCACGCATCATCAATTATTGATGTCCGAGGTGTATCACTACTGGAAAGGTACAGCGCTTGTGGACTATGCGGATCCGAGCGGCCGGTTGGGTGGCCGTCGGATGGAGGTGTTTGAGTCATTTCTTTCGGTCGCCGGGGCCAAAAATTACCCCATCATTCCGGTGCTGGACTCTCGCGACGCTGTCGAAATCGGCGACAGAATGAAACAGCTGCTATCGACCTTCGACTCGGTCGTTGTTCGCCTGCGAATCGAGGGCGTTTTCCTCTCCACCGACCACTTCAAACAGGCCCAGGATGCCTGCAGGATCCTGAACGGACTGAATATCTCGCCGCGGTTGATGATCGACATGGGTGAATGCCCTGCGCAATGGACCGCTCCTGATCTGAAGTCCTTTTCCGCTGTGCTACGAGATATGAAGGGTTGCGGCTACAGCACGGTGCACTTGACGTCAGGAGCTTACCCAGCGAGCCTCACTGACGTGTCGGCAATGGCCACTTATGATCGGGATGACTGGCGGCTCTGGCGGGAGCTGAAGACGCTCGCTTCAGATTTACAAGTGGGATATTCCGACTACGGGATCCTCTCGCCCAAATGGACGGAAGAAGTCCTCAAGAAAATCGCCAAGAAAGTCGCACTGCGGTACACCCGCGATGACAACTGGCTCATCCTGAAAGCCGCCGGCAAGACCAAACAGGACTCGATCGACCTTTCGGTCATTTTGATCACGACCTATGCAAAGGACTTTAAAGGCGGGGCTTATTCCCTTGGCGATCGATTGATGGCCACCCGGGCGGATTCAAAGGTCCCCGATCGGGAGAAGAAAGGTGGAGCGTCGTCCCACCTAACCGAAGCATGGATTCATCACATTGCTTACGTCGTCAAAGACCAATACTGAAGAGATCGTGAGGCACTTCTTCTGACGAAGCCTCACCTCTTTTGAGCAGGTAACTACGCACCGTCTGGCGCAGCTCATCGAGTGTAAGCACTTGCGCAACCCGATCTTGCAGCATGTATAGACTTCTGCCCCGCCAGCCTCTCACAGCACCACGGCTTTCCAGAACGCTAAGGCATTCCTCACGATTGAGAAGAGTCGCGAGAACTTCAGGTTCCTGACCTTTGTTAGGTTTGGCACGTCGTACTTGCTTAAACTCAGCATGCTCATGCTCGGGAACCAATAGGATGCCCCACCATTGCGGCAGCATGGGCATCGCTTTCTTGAGGTGACGTTCGGTAGTTACCAGGGTGACGTGATCGAACACTCTGGCGTATCGGGACCCTTGGCCCAGCAAACGCTTGAGCGAATCACCCTCGCTCTTGATCTCGTAGCAATGCATGTCGTAAGCATCCACGACGTCGGCTCGGATCTCTCCGCCACTGAGCTGCAACTCCTCAAGGAGCATGCCGGACATACTGCCGCGTACGCAGTCCAGATGATGCGCCAATGCTCGTTTGATTTCTGCCTCACGCATTACGGTTGCCTTGAAATGAAAAAATACTGTGGACAGCCGCAAAGTCTAACCCATCAGAGCGCAAACGCCTCGTGAAACGTAGGGTTAGCGTCTATGCAAATATGCTAATATGCTAATATTTTAACATGAATTGCATAAAACCACCCCAACTGCTTCAGCTTGAACTTCGCCAGTTCTTCGAGCGAGGTAAAATTACATCTAGCAGCGCAATAGCAAGAATGACGGGAATCTCACAGTCCCAGATCTATCGTAATCTTTACGGTCGACCAAAGCGCGTAACCAGTACCCTCAAAGCCCTATGCGATTATGCAAATATCTCGATTTTTGCTGAAAAGGCGGATCCGCGTAATTCTCCCATTTTGATGGACGCTCTGGGCCTGGTATGGGACGGCACAGACCAGCACGCAAAGAGGCTGGCTGAATTGCTATTTGCTCATCGCAAGGCGTGCCTGTAAAAATGATTGACGATGCAGCAGTACACAGGAGGGGTCCATGGATGAGGCTTCGACACCCGTAACAGTCAAATCAGCATTCAGTAGCCTTAAAGCCGCGGGATACCCACGCTCATACATTGAGAAGCTTCTCCCTGACTGGTGGGACAATAGTCTGTTCAAAACCAGCGCTGGCGTACTTCAATTCGCGCTGATTCTCAAACAACGACTGGGCCTCGAAACCAGCTTTGGCCAAGAAGGCCAACTACTCATCCAGACCTATCCTCGTAGCGCCAGGTTCAAGCGACGTGCGGATACCAAGGAGTCGGAGCTGAATATTGCGGCGGGTCTTGGCCTGGCCATCACCAAATTGGCCCTGTTCTGTGCCAACACGCCGTATACGCCGCCGACTTCCGATCCCAAGCTATTGCGAGAGAAGATTCTTGCGATGAGTGGCAACCCTCATGTCGATTTCGAAGGCTTGTTGAAGCTCTGTTGGGCTCACGGAATACCCGTGCTCTACTTGAAAGATCTGCCAAGAGCGAGCAAGCGCATGACGGGTATGGCCGTCAGCATCGACGGTCGACCGGCCATTATCTTGGGTTTCAACAACACCCAACATGCCCGCCAGTTGTTCGTTCTTGCGCACGAGTTGGGCCATATTGTGAGCGGCCACCTCGATGAAGGCGGCGTTTTGATCGACGAGGATCTCGCCGAGGTCACAGACACACTCATCGAGACAAATAACAAACGCAAGGATGCCGAGGAGCGGGAGGCCGATTCATTTGCATTGGCGCTCATCCGGAACGGTTACACAGCCCCATTGGCATCAATGGGTCGCCTCAGCTCCGCCACGGCCATTGCGGCTAAAGCGGCTGTGCTTGGACGAGAAATGGGGATCGATCCCGGCCACCTGATTCTTTCGTATGCAAAGCAACACAATGATTGGGCCCGTGCAAACCAAGCACTCGAATACAGCCCACCTCAGCCAAGCGCAATTGAAGTGGTCGGTCGGTACTTTCGCGAGGGCGTATCGCTCGAAGCGCTTAGCTCCGAGAATCAGGAATATCTTTTGTCGATCCAAGGATTTGGTGAGTAAAACGCTTTGTATCTTCTAGATAGCGATGCCGCTCGCAAACTTTGCCAGTACCAACTCATTCATGAGCTGACACGTGCTCTGGATTGCGCCCTCACGGACTTTGCGGTGCTGCCCCAGTTGGCCTTTCAGCTGCGGCTGCATAATCATCAGGCCGCATTAAAAAAGCTGGGCTCTATTGAATCGGTGGCTCTAGCCGCAGAGCTGATCGCTCATGCCAGCATCGTAGAAGTCAGGGTCGAAACCTCGAATTACGTTCTGAACTTCGAGCGCCCGGATATCGAATCCGGTGAGGCAGTCTTGTTCGCCGCTCTGCTCCAAAATGCCCAAGACACAATGATAAGTGGCGACAAGAGAGCCTTCGTTGCGCTGTCCAAGCTTGATGATGTAGAGGTCACCCATGAAATGTGGATTCGCTTACTCTGCCTCGAAGAAGCTATCCTGCTGATCCTGCGTAGCGATAGTTTCGATCAGGTGTGTGCAAAAGTTCGAGCGCGTAGTGATGTCGACAAAGCACTAAGTATCGCGTTTGGCGCATCACAACCAGCAATTCAAAACTCCGTGTTGGAGGCGATATCGAGCTACCTTCGAGACTTGCACCGAGATACTGGTGGCAATTGGCGAGACCTCGACGAAAAAAAAGGCCAGGCCCAACAAACCAGCCCAACATAATCTGAGTGGCAGTAGCAGCCTACCGCTCCACGGGTGCCAGCCGCGTACACGTATTAGACACCAACAAAGCGATTTCTAAATTCCGTTTTCAAGAAATCGTACAACTCCTCATCGCGCCTCCAAAGATAGTGCCGGCAAACGCTACCTTCTTCATGCGGCCCGGCAACAGGCTGAAATCCACTATCGATTAGACGCGAAGAAATCCGTTTTGGAGAATTAAGAAATTGGTGAGCAATTTCCCTGTTGAATACATACCGCTGCTGAAAATCCTTCAACGTAGATGGCGCGATTTTACGCTGATTGTTCTCAACTAAGTGTGGGAGCAAGCCATTATTTATCAATCCATACACAACCTGATCTTTTACGTTTAATACACTGGCGACCTCCCGAGCACTAAGATTGGTTGTCGTCTGATGTTCCGCTAACCAACGCTGTTTCCAATAGTAAAAATCATCAATCAGTAATTGATAATCCGCAAATGCCATTCCGGTTTCGCATCGATACAATTCAACTTCGCATTTTGTCAACGCACCCACGAAATCCAAAAACTGACTCTCGTCTTTCAGATAATAAGTAAATAATTTTCGGAGCGACAAGTATTGATCAGCACCATGCACTGCGTCGGACGGAGAAAATTTCTGTATAAAACTTTCAGAGTCAACAATCCAAGGGGTAGGGTTACTGTTTTTTGAGTTATAGCCAACCAGATACCCGCCAATAATAAGTGATCGTACCCTGCGCTCACTTATCCCTAAGCGACGCGCAGCCTCCTTTAAACTTCGTGAATTGTTAAATTTCTCAACAAAAGCCTGTGCTTCCTGGAGATCCACAACAGTGGATATTTTTCCACAGTCATGCTGGATCGAATTAGATGAGATGAAACCCTTTTCCAAGAAAAGCTTTAGTTTCGATAGGGGTACACCCAAGGACTTGGCCACCGTCTTCAGAGGTTTCCAACGATGCAACTGGATGGTTTCCCGTGAAAGCGTAGTCGAGGTCGTGGGGATTGGCCCCCGCCAGCGATTGAGCAAATATTGTTCAAATTCTTCACGCAGAAAGTCATATGCATCGCTCTTCAGCTTACGAAACGCAACATAGTAAATTTTTTGGTAACAAACCTTAGGGTGCCACTTATCTCCAATATTTCGACAACGATCTAAATATTCATGAAAAGAATCTGGCCAACCAAAAGCGATTTTACCCGCACTGTGGCTGATTTTCGAAAGGTCAGATGTCAGGAACACCGAGCGGCAGTATCTACCATCGGGATATTGCGCAATAAAACCTAAATTAAGAAATAGCTCATGCAGGGTCGAAATTGGAAGATTGCAAAGAACGGAATCATTCAATGCGGGCTTTGACGCTGCCCGATTTTCCAACAATCGAGAGAACCAGATATCCGACGTCGTTGCGCTAACAGATGAACGATTCGTGCGGATGTCCTGGTGGCATAAGCTGCACCGGAACGTGGTGAACGCCCCAAAACATAGCCTCATTCCGCATCGATGACAGGTGTCGATTAGCTCCACGGAGTGCTCAACGCAAAAATTGTATAGTTTTAACCCCCACACGTATTTCCAGTATCCATATTCTCCAATACATTTTGGACAGTGTTTTGGGCAATACATGGACATTGAGTCAAAGCTCGTTCGGGAACGGCTCAAGGATTTAACAGCAGATACCCAGACTAAAGGTGCATTATTTTCCTTGTAAAAAGTCCTCACCGCTTCATCGGTTAACTTTCTACATTGTTTTATTAAGAATGTATGAGCATAGCCGTTTGCAGTGGCCAGACGTCCTAAGAACCCGACAAGGCTCTCATCGTGAAAAGGGCTTACTTTAACTGGCAGATTTAACATATTTTCCTCGTCGGGCTCAGATGGAGAGAACTCCCCCTTAAATCACACAATTACTTCATAAGGCTCGCCCACGTCGATCAGAGGCCGAAAATCGAACTCGGCGTTGAACGGACTGCGATTTCGAGGAGCTGATTGCCAGACTTCGTCCTTGAATGCTGCATCCAAGGCCGCGAGGTTTACCCCCTCAAATTGGCCGCTTTGCACCAAGCGAACAGCTCTCTCAAGCACTTTGACCAGATAGTCCAATATTCCAAAAGAAGCGAAATAGAGACGCTGTATCATTTCGTCGGACACGAGGTTTACCGATTCGACGGACAGCATTTTTTGCATGGCCTTTATAACGCCAGCAAACTCCGGCCAAAATTCTTCGTCGGGCCTGAAGGGCACAAGTGTGTATGACGCAGAAAACCTCCTACGAAATTGGTCATTTGCTCTTTTCAAGCCTTCCAGGCGAGTCATACCGATCAACACGACTGAAACCTTTGAGGTATTCAGCAGGCTTTTTATCCAATCACCCGCTTCATATGCGTCGCTGCGTTTGTAGTCGACCAAGTGCTGTGCCTCGTCCAAAATAACGAGCTCAACTCTTAAATTTTCCAGCAAAGTTACCACCCGTGAGAATTTTGCCTCAGCGGACTCGCTGTTCATGTTCGCATACGGATCTTTCAAGGCTCTGAGCAATGCAGCACCAAGATTTTTCTTCGTGGGTGCAGATGGCATGTCCAAATACAGAATGGGCAATCGCTCCATTTCAATAGCACGTTCTGCGTTAACTGCACTGACGTACTTTTTCACAAGCGCGCTTTTCCCAACACCGCTGGGCCCCATGATGAGAAAACCCTGATTGGTTCCAGTTCGACGATTCTCCGTGTGGATATCCACTAACCTTGAGAGCGCTGCTTTGGCAATTGAGGTATTGATGAAGATCTTTCGCAGCGAAGTATCATCAACCGCATCCAGAGTGTTCATCTCATCCCCCTATCGAACCAGGACTGAGCGTAAGACGTATCTACCGCTAGGTCAGGGATCTCAAAAGTCTTTGTAGCTATTGGCATAGCGACATTTTCCAGCAATCTGGCAGGTTCGATAGGAGCAACGGGCGCACCGCCTCGATCACGCGCCAATGCAGCTTTACGCCGCCGATCATTTACCCGTTTGGTATCTCTCGCTCGCTGGATGTCCTGCTGTATTTCATGCGAAGCACGGAGGAGGGCATCAACATCCGGATTCAACGCTCCTGATAAGCGCAGCTGCTTTTTAGCCTCGTTGTACAAGTCCCGGCTTACACCTGCCAAACGTTTGTCCTTGCAAGGCACTTGGAAAAAATATTTGCGCTGGTCGTCATATACCCAAACGTGACCTAGATCGTCTCTGTAACGTGCGTCTACCGTAAATCCGTCGGGACGCTGCAGCTTCAAATCGGCCAGCAGATCAGAATGGTAGTACTGGCCGTCTACTTCGATGCCGTAATGGTGAATCTTGGGCTTTTTGCGGCAGGCCAGGATGGCTTCCAGCGCATCTAGATCGACCGGCATCTGAATTACGGATTTAGCTTCTGCCATGCGCCACACCTGGTCAGGCGTTCTTCTGCGCAGGCCTCTGTGTGGAGTTTGATGGTAGATATCCACAATCCATTTTGTGATAAGCGCATCGAGGCCATCGAATGTGAGGCACGCTTTTTCCAGGGAGTCGTACTCCCCCTTTTCGTTAATATTCGCGAAAGTTGTGCCTGGCAGTTGATGAACGAAACCACGAGCAGTAGTACCAAAAAAACGTTCTACGGCTCCCTTCATTTGCGGACCACGCGATTTCGGGTATAGAACCTCGATACCCAGATCACTGAATGCAAGTAACAACATTCCAGCGTGAAACTCCGCCGCATTGTCAGGTACCAACTGACGAGGTAAGCCGCGTGCCGGCCAGCCGTTGACCAGATTCGGGTAGCGCTGAAGCAACGAATCCTTGGGGCATATCGCCTTCTCAATGACGCGCAGCACGCTTTCAGTATTAGGCGCGGCAAAGTGCAAAAGATGCGCCATCACCATCCGCGAGTACCGATCGAGTACGATGGTCAAATAAGGTCGACCAATCACCAAACCGGTATCCGGATCGATGAGCATGACATCAAGAAGTGTGTGATCGATTTCCCATCGGTGACAGATGCTATCCAATTGTAGCTGGCCAATAGCACGCCGGTGCTTTTGATTGGCCGTATATTTGCCCTTTCTTGCAGCGTCAACCAGGTATGGATCTAGGCCCTCTATATATCGATAAACTGTCATCCGCGACGGACAGGTTAAATGCTCAGCTTTTAGCTTGTGCTGGTTATATTCTTTGATGCGACCTTCTAACTCTGAATATACTTTTGATACCGGTTTCCTTTGATCTGTTAAAAAATGTTCATCAATTACGCCGAGAAGCACCTCTTCGAGATCGCCATGTATTAACCTATGGCGACCCTTATGCTCATGTTGGGGAACTAGAGCTGTTACAGAGCGCCACTTGTATCTACTCAGCCAGCGCTTAACTGTCGAGACCGACGGGGCCTTCGCACTCGTTTTATCCTTTTTCCAGACAGAAGTTATAACTTTCTTGAGTTCTTCTTTTCTGGGAAGTTTTCCTGGGTACTCAAGCAAAGCCTCTACGTATGGTCGTCTTCTCAATGCTTCCTCCGCATGCTCGGGCAGAAAGGTTGAGAGATCCCGTGGTGCGTTTTTCTGTTGAGGGGTGTAACCGAGCTTGGGTTGATCAGGAATCACGCATATGGAACGTTGCGCATACCCTGCATAAAAGTCTTTCTCCTTCATCAAAACGGGTTCGCCCAGTTCATCAGTAAAATGAAGCCGTCGATCAACAAGGCGCGAGCGGAATACGAGGTACCGTTCATTCATCGTTACAGCCAAGCCGGGACTAAGCGAAAAAATCTGCATGACGATGCCCTCCCTCAAGGTAGATGGACGATTGGGAGCTGAGACTTTTTTCGAGATCCACGCCAATCAGTCCAAGCCCTAAAAGCCTCCAGGCTTGGGCTTCCCCTGCCACCAAACATAGATCTGCAATGGTTTGGGGCTTGTCGGCCTTTATGCGGGACAGAAGATCAGGCAAAGGAGGCGTGCCCACGAATGTGCCGCGACGATGGTAAAGAATCTCCAATACCGACTTGCAACGCGGCTCCGCCCAGATCACTTCATCGGTAACCACTTCGAAGCGGCGGCCATCGGCGGCAAAATGCGCTTTGGCTGCACTCAAACGAGCGGCTGTGGCGTGATTTTTACAGTGTTGAGCTGGTTTGATTTCGACCCATACTCTTGAGCCGTCCACTAGTTCCACCTCTACATCAGGCACGTACTGCGCCGGTTGATTTCCTATTACGAAGGACTCACGGACGGGCTGGGCTTTGTAGCAGCGCACCTGTGGAGATAGCTCCAACAACCTAAAAAATCCACTTTCTAGGATTGATTCAAAAGCTACGGATTGCCCATTCTTGAGGGATGGAAAGTACCCTCTGAAGTGCCAGGATCTTCGGGTCACGACCTTTCGAACTGCCATGTCACTTTCCTCTAAACGATCGAATTTCCGAGCGGCACGAGAGCGTGCGCTCGTCGGGACGTAGGAGGATTTCTAAAGGGAACACTTCCCCCTCGAGTGATCTCGCTACGGTCGAAATGCTGGGAGGGGATTGACAGAGCAACGAAAAAAGAAGAAATTGCGCGTGTTGTGGGTTAAGCAACGACGCGCTGGTATTTTTTGTTTTTGTTGCCCTGTCTTCCCTCAGTAGAGGTATCTACATTTGGCTTGCTCCTTTTGTAGTTAAAAAACGAAAAGTTACTGGTGTAAGCAGCCTAAGATTTTGCTCGAACAAAATCGTTTAACTGCTTGAATAAAGCGAGCTTCCGGAAACGGGGCTCGCTTTATTTTTAACCGCCCGATTTTAATCCAGTAGATTAAGCGGCGCAAACTTTCCGCTCCAAATTTACATTTAAAGTTCTCCTCAATAGAACACACTAACTTACTCGATCTGATTAAGAACTAAGACGGATAGTATTAGTTGTACGTGTAAGGAATTAAATAACAAGCTCATTCGAGCAGTTCGCACAAAGCTCCAGTCAACCGGTCCTCATTAGAGAACTCCGGCATCACGCATGCCGGCATCAAGTGCTGGGCGCAAGCTAGTGAGCGTGACAGGTTGAAGAGTGCATCCGTGACGATTGCAACAGCGCGGCAATAAAAAAGGCCAACCCGAGTGGGTTGGCCTTTTTCCTGGTGCAGCGAAAGCAGCATATTGAGAAATACAGCAGCTTTTCTGGGATCCTACAACCGGGATCAGAAATCCAGGTTGGACACCGCCAGCGCATTGCTCTCGATGAAGTCACGGCGAGGTTCGACCGCATCACCCATCAGGGTGTTGAAGATCTGATCCGCGCCAATGGCGTCTTCGATGGTGACTTTCAGCATGCGGCGCACGCTTGGGTCCATGGTGGTTTCCCACAATTGATCCGGGTTCATTTCGCCCAGACCTTTGTAGCGCTGGATGGTGTGGCGCTTGGTGCTTTCAGCCATCAGCCAGTCGAGGGCTTCCTTGAACTCGGTGACCGCTTTCTTGCGCTCGCCGCGCTGGATGTAAGCGCCTTCGTCGAGCAGGGTGCTCAGTTGAGCGCCGAGGGTGACGACGGTCTTGTAGTCGTTGCTGCCGAAGAAGTCGCGGTTGAAGGTGACGTAGTTCGACAGACCGTGGGAAATCAGCTCGACCTCCGGCAGCCACACGCCACGTTCACGGTCTTCACGCAGGCTGGCCTTGTAGACCAGGCCCGACTTCTCGACGGTGCGCAGACGCACTTCGTACTGAGCCAGCCAGTCTTGCATCTTGGCGTGGTCGCCAAGCATTTCCAGGCTCACGGCCGGCAGGTAGATGAAGTGCTCGGTCAGCTCCTGCGGATACAGGCGCGACAGACGCTTGAGGGTCTTCATCACCATGCGGAAGTCGTTCACCAGACGCTCGAGCGCCTCACCGGAAATGCCCGGGGCCTCTTCGTTCAGGTGCAGGCTCGCATCTTCCAGGGCCGACTGCGTCATGTACTCTTCCATGGCGTCGTCGTCTTTGATGTATTGCTCTTGCTTGCCTTTCTTGACCTTGTACAGCGGCGGCTGGGCGATGTAGATGTAACCGCGCTCGATCAACTCCGGCAACTGACGGAAGAAGAAAGTCAGCAGCAGGGTACGGATGTGCGAACCGTCGACGTCAGCATCGGTCATGATGATGATGTTGTGATAGCGCAGCTTGTCGATGTTGTACTCTTCGCGACCGATACCACAGCCGAGTGCAGTGATCAGCGTGCCCACTTCCTGGGACGAGATCATCTTGTCGAAGCGTGCTTTCTCGACGTTGAGGATCTTGCCCTTCAGCGGCAGGATTGCCTGGGTCTTGCGGTTACGTCCCTGCTTGGCAGAGCCGCCCGCGGAGTCACCTTCCACGAGGTACAGTTCGGACAGCGCAGGATCTTTTTCCTGGCAATCAGCGAGCTTGCCCGGCAGGCCGGCGATGTCCAGCGCGCCTTTGCGGCGGGTCATCTCACGGGCCTTGCGCGCCGCTTCACGGGCACGCGCCGCGTCGATCATCTTGCCGACGACCAGCTTGGCTTCGTTCGGGTTTTCCAGCAGGAAGTCGGAGAAGTACTTGCCCATCTCCTGCTCGACCGCGGTCTTCACTTCGGAAGACACCAGCTTGTCTTTGGTCTGCGAGCTGAACTTGGGATCCGGCACTTTTACCGAGATGATCGCGGTCAGGCCTTCACGGGCATCGTCACCGGTGGTGGCGACTTTGTGCTTCTTCGCCAGACCTTCCTGCTCGATATAGTTGTTCAGGTTACGCGTCAGTGCGGAACGGAAACCCACCAGGTGAGTACCGCCGTCGCGCTGCGGAATGTTGTTGGTGAAGCACAACAGGTTCTCGTTGAAGCTGTCGTTCCATTGCAGGGCGATTTCCACGCCGATGCCGTCTTCACGCTGGATGTTGAAGTGGAACACCTGGTTGACCGCAGTCTTGTTGGTGTTCAGGTATTCAACGAACGCACGCAGGCCGCCTTCGTACTTGAACAGCTCTTCCTTGCCGCTGCGCTCATCCTTGAGGACGATGCCGACACCGGAGTTGAGGAAGGACAGTTCACGAATGCGCTTGGCCAGGATGTCCCAGCTGAAGTGAATGTTCTTGAAGGTTTCGCTGGAAGCCTTGAAGTGAATCTGGGTACCGGTGGTTTCGCTGTCGCCAACGATCGCCATCGGTGCCTGAGGCACGCCGTGGACGTAGGTCTGTTCCCAGATCTTGCCACTGCGGCGTACGGTCAGTACCAGCTCTTCGGACAGCGCGTTCACAACCGACACACCTACACCGTGCAGACCGCCGGAGACCTTGTAGGAGTTGTCGTCGAACTTACCGCCAGCGTGGAGGACGGTCATGATGACCTCGGCAGCGGAAACGCCTTCCTCTTTGTGCACGTCTACCGGGATGCCACGGCCGTTGTCTTTAACGGTGATGGACTCATCCGGGTGGATGATGATGCTGATGTCGTCGCAGTGGCCGGCGAGGGCTTCGTCGATCGAGTTGTCGACCACCTCGAACACCATGTGGTGCAGACCGCTGCCATCGTCGGTGTCACCAATGTACATACCGGGACGTTTGCGTACGGCATCCAGGCCTTTCAGCACTTTAATGCTCGTTGAGTCGTACGTATTTTCTTCGCTCAATGCCTTCACTCCCGATGGTCGTGGGTCTGGGTGATACGGCCCTGTTCCACGTGGAACAGAGCGACTGGCGTTTCCGTCTGCCAGCCTTCCCTCAATAATTCGTGATCTACACAGGTGATGAAAACCTGGCAGCGTAAGTCTTCCAGCAAGCGGCACAGCGCGCGGCGGTGGCTCTCGTCCAGCTCGGACGGCAAGTCATCCACCAGATAAATACACTGGCCGCGTCGGGCCTGGCTCACCAGATGCCCCTGGGCAATTCGCAAGGCACAGACCACCAGTTTCTGCTGACCCCGGGACAAAATGTCCGCGGCATTGTGTGCGCCCAATCTAAGACGCAAATCAGCCCGTTGCGGTCCGGCCTGGGTATGACCCATTTGCTGGTCCCGTTGCACGGAGCCAGCCAGTACGGCACTCAATTCCCGGTCCTTGTCCCAGCCTCGGTAATAGCTGAGCGTCAAACCTTCAAGCTCAACCAGTTCGCTCAAGGTTTGTTCAAAGACTGGTTTCAAGGCTTTGATATAAGCGCGGCGGTATTCATCGATTTCAGCGCTGGCCTGGCACAGCTCCCTGTCCCAAACCGCTTGCGAAACGGCGTCAAGTGTACCATGCCGCAGCCAGGAGTTTCTCTGGCGCAAGGCCTTCTGCAAACGCTGCCAGGTCGCCATGAAACGCGGTTCGACGTGGAACACGCCCCAGTCCAGAAACTGCCGGCGAATCTTCGGCGCGCCTTCGAGCAAGCGGAAGCTGTCGGGATTGATCAGCTGCAACGGCAGGATTTCTGCCAGTTGCGCAGCGCTACGGGCGTTCTGGCCGTCGATGCGAATCTGGAACTCGCCCTGACGGTCGCGAGATATGCCCAACGCACTGTGGCCACCCTCGGCCAATTCGACCTGACCGAACACGGTGCAGGCGAGTTGCTCGTACTGGATGACCGGCAACAGCCGCGTGCTACGAAACGAACGGGCAAGCCCCAGCAGATGAATGGCTTCCAGAACACTGGTTTTGCCGCTGCCGTTGGCGCCGTAAAGAATGTTGATGCGGGGGGAGGGGGAGAAGGTCACCGGGTGCAGATTGCGCACCGCGGTGACCGAAACACGACTTAACGACATCCAGGATCAGCTGATTACAGACGCATCGGCATGACAACATAAGCCGAGTCGTCATTGTCGGACTCTTGCACCAGCGCACTGCTGTTGGAGTCGGACAGGATCAGGCGAACCTGCTCGGTGGTCATCACGCCCAGCACGTCGAGCAGGTAGCTCACGTTGAAGCCGATTTCCAGCGAACCGCCGTTGTATTCAACGCCCACTTCTTCTTCCGCTTCTTCCTGCTCCGGGTTGTTGGCCTGGATCTTCAACTGACCGTTGGCCAGTTGCAGACGGATGCCGCGGTACTTCTCGTTGGACAGGATCGCGGTACGGCTGAAGGCTTCACGCAGAGCCTGACGATCGCCCAGTACCAGCTTGTCGCCACCCTTCGGCAGAACGCGCTCGTAGTCCGGGAACTTGCCGTCGACCAGCTTCGAGGTGAAGGTGAATTCGCCGGTGGTGGCGCGGATGTGGTGCTGACCCAGAACGATGCTGACGTTGCCGTCCGGCTCGGTCAGCAGACGCGCCAGTTCGAGGATACCTTTGCGCGGCACGATCACCTGGTGGCGATCCGGCTGACCGATATCGGCCTGCATCGAGCACATCGCCAGACGGTGGCCGTCGGTGGCCACGGCACGGATTACACCAGCCGAGACTTCCAGCAGCATGCCGTTGAGGTAGTAGCGCACGTCCTGCTGGGCCATGGCGAAGCTGGTGCGTTCGATCAAACGACGCAGTTTGCTTTGTTCCAGGCTGCAGGTCAGCGAACCCGGGCCTTCCTCAACCGTCGGGAAATCGTTGGCCGGCAAGGTCGACAGGGTGAAACGGCTACGACCGGCCTTCACGACCAGTTTCTGCTCGTCGACCTTGATGTCGATCAGTGCGTCGTTGGGCAGGCTCTTGCAGATGTCCATCAGCTTGCGCGCAGGCACGGTGATGGAACCGGTTTCGGCCGGCTCTTCGAGTTGCACGCGCCCCACCAGCTCGACTTCCAGGTCGGTACCGGTCAGCGACAGCTGCTGGCCGTCGACGACCAACAGCACGTTGGACAGTACCGGCAAGGTCTGTCGGCGCTCGACGACGCCTGCGACCAGTTGCAGGGGTTTCAACAGGGCTTCGCGTTGAATGGTGAAATGCATGGTCTAGTCCCTTGCCTTAATAAGCTGCGCTGGTGTTCATCAAGTGGTCAGTGTACGCAGCAGGTTCTTGTAGTCCTCGCGGATGTCCGCGTCGGATTCCTTAAGTTCGTTGATCTTGCGGCAGGCGTGCAACACCGTCGTGTGGTCGCGACCACCAAACACATCGCCGATTTCCGGCAGGCTGTGGTTGGTCAGCTCCTTGGACAATGCCATGGCCACCTGACGCGGACGTGCCACCGAGCGCGAACGGCGCTTGGACAGCAGGTCGGAAATCTTGATCTTGTAGTACTCGGCGACGGTGCGCTGAATGTTATCCACAGAGACCAGTTTGTCCTGTAGTGCCAACAAGTCCTTCAGGGATTCGCGAATCAACTCGATGGTGATGTCGCGGCCCATGAAGTGCGAGTGAGCGATCACGCGTTTTAGCGCACCTTCCAGCTCGCGGACGTTGGAACGAATTCGCTGGGCAATGAAGAACGCCGCGTCGTGAGGCAACTCGACTTTGGCCTGATCAGCCTTCTTCATCAAGATCGCCACGCGGGTTTCCAGCTCCGGCGGCTCGACGGCAACCGTCAGGCCCCAGCCGAAGCGGGACTTGAGGCGCTCTTCAAGGCCTTCGATTTCTTTCGGGTAGCGGTCACTGGTGAGAATGACCTGCTGGCCACCTTCAAGCAGGGCGTTGAAGGTGTGGAAAAACTCTTCCTGGGAACGCTCTTTACGGGCGAAGAACTGAATATCGTCGATCAGCAGGGCGTCCACCGAACGGTAGAAACGCTTGAACTCGTTGATCGCATTCAGTTGCAGCGCCTTGACCATGTCGGCCACGAAGCGCTCGGAATGCAGGTACACGACCTTGGCATTCGGGTTCTTCTTTAATAGATGGTTGCCCACCGCGTGCATCAAGTGGGTTTTACCCAGGCCGACGCCGCCATAAAGGAACAGCGGGTTGTAGCCGTGCTTGGGATTGTCCGCCACCTGCCAGGCCGCCGCGCGGGCGAGCTGGTTTGACTTGCCTTCGACGAAATTCTCGAAGGTGAAGGTGCGGTTCAGGTAACTGGTGTGCTTGAGCGCGCCTTCGACCTGCACTGTGCGCTGTTCGGCGCGAACCGGGGCCTGTTGCGAGGCGGCACCAGCCATCGGGTCAAAGCTGTCGCGGGACGGCTCTTCACTGACTTCCTCGGTTTTCTGCGTCGAGCGCTTGGCCGGGGCTGCACTTGGAGCGGGGGCTGGCGCACTGGCCGGCGCGGTATTGGCCTGCGCCTGGGATACCTGCGCAGCGGCCAACGGCGCATTCGGCGCGGCGCGCGGGGCCGAACTGCGTTTGCTGCCTATTAATAAGGAAAGCGCTGGCGCCATGCCATTGCCGTGCTCATCCAGCAGTTCAAGGACGCGACCGAGGTACTTTTCGTTGACCCAGTCCAGCACAAAACGATTCGGTGCGTAGACGCGCAACTCGTCGCCTTCGGCTTCGACCTGTAGTGGACGGATCCAGGTGTTGAATTGTTGGGCAGGCAGCTCTTCGCGCAAAAGCTCCAC